>NZ_JBSZIE010000002.1:0-4180000 GCF_056491235.1 Pseudomonas sp. C9D1 | reverse complement strand
TCACATCCAACTTGCTGAACCACCTACGCGCGCTTTACGCCCAGTAATTCCGATTAACGCTTGCACCCTTCGTATTACCGCGGCTGCTGGCACGAAGTTAGCCGGTGCTTATTCTGTCGGTAACGTCAAAACAGCAAGGTATTAACTTACTGCCCTTCCTCCCAACTTAAAGTGCTTTACAATCCGAAGACCTTCTTCACACACGCGGCATGGCTGGATCAGGCTTTCGCCCATTGTCCAATATTCCCCACTGCTGCCTCCCGTAGGAGTCTGGACCGTGTCTCAGTTCCAGTGTGACTGATCATCCTCTCAGACCAGTTACGGATCGTCGCCTTGGTGAGCCTTTACCTCACCAACTAGCTAATCCGACCTAGGCTCATCTGATAGCGCAAGGCCCGAAGGTCCCCTGCTTTCTCCCGTAGGACGTATGCGGTATTAGCGCTCCTTTCGAAACGTTGTCCCCCACTACCAGGCAGATTCCTAGGCATTACTCACCCGTCCGCCGCTGAATCATGGAGCAAGCTCCACTCATCCGCTCGACTTGCATGTGTTAGGCCTGCCGCCAGCGTTCAATCTGAGCCATGATCAAACTCTTCAGTTCAATACTGCTTGGGTTTTGAGAAAACCCTAAACCTGGCTCAGCAATCGCAAATAAACTCTCGAATTCACGAGTGTTACTTGTGTTGCTGATAATCAGTCGACTACCAGTCTTACATCACAAGCACCCACACGAATTGCTTGATTCAAATTGTTAAAGAGCAATTTCGATTAAGTCTTTCGTCTCAACCGAGGCCGCGCATTCTACAGCAGCCTTTCTATCTGTCAAGCTGTTTCTCGAAGAATTTTTTCTTTCTACTCAACGACTTGCGCTTTCCGTGAATCTTTCGCTTCACATCAGCGGGAGGCGAATTCTACAGCGTTTCAACTCGCTGTCAACACCTCTTTTTCAGCCTCCTTCGAACTCATTCGGAAGACACTGGCGACACCAAAACCCAACCTGGCACCACCCTTCCACTGCATCGATTCGACCTAGATCAAACCACTCTACCTTTACTTAACCTTTTGATTTGCAAGAGGTTTTTCTTGGCTTCTGCTGTGGAAGTGGTGCGCATTATAGGGATCAGAAACGGCACGTCAACACTTTATTGAAAAAATCATTCAGCCTTCAACGAGATGCGCGCAAACGCCTTCTTGCCAGCCTGACAGACATGCACGGCACCGAGCTTGAAGATGAAGCCGCGATCCACAACGACGCCATCAACACGCACACCACCCGAACCGAGCAGATCACGAGCGACAGCAGCGTTCTTCACCAGCCCTGCCTTATTAAGGACGGATGCAATGGGCATGTCCTCTATAGATAGCAGCTCGATCTCCGGCAGGTCTTCCGGCAGCTCGCCTTCCTTCATACGGTTCCCCGCAGAACGATGAGCAGAAGCCGCAGCTTCCTCGCCATGGAAACGAGCGACGATCTCTTCGGCCAACTTGATCTTGATGTCACGCGGATTGGCGCCCTGTTCAACATCACGACGGAACTGCTCGATCTCCTCCATGGAGCGGAAGCTGAGCAGCTCGAAGTAACGCCACATGAGCACATCAGGAATGGAAACGAGCTTGCTGTACATAACGCCCGGCGCTTCCTGGATACCCACATAGTTACCCAGGGACTTGGACATCTTCTTCACGCCATCCAAGCCCTCGAGCAGCGGCATGGTGACGATGCACTGAGACTCCTGCCCATAAGCACGCTGCAGTTCACGCCCCATCAGCAGGTTGAACTTCTGGTCAGTCCCCCCAAGCTCCACGTCCGCACGCAAGGCCACCGAGTCGTACCCTTGAACCAGCGGATAGAGGAACTCATGGATAGCGATGGGCTGATTGGTGGTGTAGCGCTTGTCGAAGTCATCGCGCTCCAGCATACGAGCGACGGTGTACTGCGAAGACAGGCGAATGAAATCCGCAGGACTCAACTGGTCCATCCAGGTGGAGTTGAACGCAACCTCGGTCTTCGCCGGATCAAGAATCTTGAAAACCTGAGTCTTGTAGGTCTCGGCGTTGTCCAGGACCTGCTCGCGGGTCAAAGGCGGGCGAGTGGCGCTTTTGCCGCTGGGGTCACCGATCATCCCGGTGAAGTCACCTATAAGGAAGATGACCTGATGGCCCAGCTCCTGGAACTGACGCAGCTTATTAATAAGGACGGTATGACCGAGGTGCAGATCGGGCGCGGTCGGATCGAACCCCGCCTTGATACGAAGGGGCTGCCCCCGCTTGAGCTTTTCAACCAGCTCGGACTCGACCAGAACCTCTTCCGCGCCGCGCTTGATAAGCGCCAGCTGCTCTTCAACCGACTTCATGACAGCCCCGTACACACTAGAGAAACCGAAAGGGAACCAAACATACAAGATCGCTGACTAATTACAAGTTTTGCGCCCGGGGCGGTACCAACCGGCGGAAGGCAGGATCTTGAGGTTGCCTACACCGGATTTTGGTTATATTTTAGGCAGTTAGTTCACATTCTAAAAAACACCACTCGCCATGACGCATATTGTTCCTAAAGCGCCGCGCTACCCGAAAAGCCATTTGCTGGCCGCAAGCGGTGTAGCTGCGCTGCTCAGCCTGGCTTTGCTGGTGTTCCCGTCTCGCGAGGTCGAGGCGAAGAAGACCTACATCAACCTGGAAATGGAGAACGGCTCAGAAGCCCTCATCCAGGAAAAGGACGACCTCCGATCAGACGCAGTCATCGGGGAAGAGGGCAGCTCGCCATTCGCTAACATCGAGCGCCCTGCAGACAACCAGAACAGCGCCGACAAAGACGCGAACAAGGACGAACAGACCCAAAGCGAGCTTGCCTCCAGCGAACCTCCGAAAGATCCCGGCTTGCATACGGTCACCGTAGGCAACGGCGATACCCTGTCGACGCTGTTCAGCAAGGTCGGCCTATCCGCCACCGTACTGCACGATGTGCTCAACAGCAGCAAGGACGCCAAAGACCTCAGTCGCCTGAAGATCGGCCAGGCCTTCGAATTCCGCCTGAGCCCCGAGGGTGAACTGCAGAGCCTGCACTCCAAGCTCAGCGACCTCGAGACCGTCACCCTGTCCAAGACCGACAAGGGCTATGACTTCAAGCGAGACCTGGCCAAGCCGGACATCCATACCGCCTATGCCCATGGCGTGATCGATAGCTCCCTGTTCCTATCGGCCAAGCGCGCCGGCATGTCTCACAACCTGACCATGGACCTGGCCAATATCTTCGATTACGACATCGACTTCGCCCTCGACATCCGTGAAGGCGACGAATTCGAAGTCATCTATGAAGAGAAGTCGGTGAACGGCAAGCAGGTGGGCACCGGCAACATCCTCGCCGCTCGCTTCACCAACCGCGGTAAGACCTACAGTGCCGTGCGCTTCACCAACAACCAGGGCATTGCCAGCTACTTCCGCGATGACGGCACCAGCATGCGCAAGGCCTTCATCCGTACCCCGGTGGACTTCGCACGCATCAGCTCGCGCTTCTCGCTCGGCCGTCGCCATCCGATCCTCAACAAGATCCGCGCGCACAAGGGCGTCGACTACGCAGCGCCTCGCGGCACGCCGATCAAGGCAACCGGTGACGGCAAGATCTTCCTGGCCGGGCGTCGCGGTGGCTACGGCAACGCAGTGATCATCCAGCACAGCGGCAAGTACCGGACGCTCTATGGCCACATGCAGGGTTTCGCCAAAGGCATCAAGACCGGCGGCACCGTCAAGCAAGGTCAGATCATTGGCTACATCGGTACCACGGGTCTCTCCACCGGCCCGCACCTGCACTATGAGTTCCAGGTGAACGGCCAACACGTCGACCCGCTCGGCGTGAAGCTGCCCATGGCTGACCCGCTCGCCGCTGCAGAGAAGAAGCGCTTCCTGCAAATGAGCAAGCCGCTGATGGCACGCATGGACCAAGAAAAGGCCACCATGCTCGCGCAGAACAAGCGCTGATTCGATGCCGCGCTACCTCGGAGTGATGTCCGGAACCAGCCTGGATGGGCTGGACATCGCCCTGATCGACCAAGGCGAACACACCCGCCTGATCGCCTCGCACTACATCCCCATGCCCGACACACTCCGCCAGGAGTTGCTCTCGCTATGTTCACCAGGCGAAGACGAACTCGCACGCGCGGCCTTGGCCGAACAACGCTGGGTCGAACTGGCCGCTTCGGGGATCGCCCAACTGCTTCGCGAAAAAGGCCTCACAGCCGCAGATATCCGCGCAATCGGCAGCCATGGCCAAACCGTGCGCCACGAACCGGCGCGCGGCTTCACCATCCAGATCGGCAACTGCGCCCTGCTGGCCGAGCTCACCGGCATCACGGTGGTCGGTGACTTCCGGCGCCGCGACGTCGCTGCCGGCGGCCAGGGTGCGCCCCTGGTGCCAGCCTTCCACGAGGCGCTCTTCGACAATGACAGAGGCAACCGCGCCGTGCTCAACATCGGTGGGTTCAGCAACCTCAGCCTGATCGAACCCAACCAGCAGGTGCGTGGTTTCGATTGCGGCCCCGGCAACGTACTCATGGATGCCTGGATCCAGCTCAACCTCGGCCAGGACTACGACCGTGATGGCGCCTGGGCAGCCAGTGGCCAGGTCCAGCCGCAGTTGCTGAGCACACTGCTGAAGGATGAGTTCTTCAGCACGCGCGGCCCCAAGAGCACCGGCAGGGAACTGTTCAACCTGCCCTGGCTGCAGGCGCAGTTGGCCAAGCTCCCGGCCTTCAAGGCGGAGGACGTGCAAGCCACCCTTCTTGAGCTCAGCGCTCGCACCATGGCAGAAGCACTCAAGGCATCCCAAGCGGAAACCCGCGATCTGCTGGTCTGCGGCGGTGGCGCCCACAATGGCACCTTGATGCAACGCCTCGCCGAGCTGCTGCCCGGCACCCAGGTCAGCAGCACCGACAGCCGAGGCGTACCGGCAGACTGGGTCGAAGCCATGGCCTTTGCCTGGCTGGCCCATTGCTGCCTCGAAGGCATCCCTACCAACCGCCCGAGCGTGACCGGCGCCAAAGGCCTGCGCATCCTCGGCGCCATCTACCCCGCCTGACCAAACTGCACAAACGAAAACGCCGTGCATAAGCACGGCGTTTCGGTATCAGCGAAGGATGATCAGATCGAGAAGGACGAACCGCAGCCGCAGGTAGTGGCGGCATTCGGGTTCTTGATCACGAAGCGCGAGCCTTCGAGACCTTCCTGGTAATCCACTTCCGCACCGGCCAGGTACTGGAAGCTCATGGGATCGACCACCAGGCTCACACCATCGCGCTCGACAATGGTGTCATCGTCAGCCACGTCTTCATCGAACGTGAAACCGTATTGGAAGCCCGAACAGCCACCGCCCGTGACGAAGACGCGCAGCTTGAGCCGCGGATTGCCTTCCTCATCGATCAGGTTCTTCACCTTGTTTGCCGCTCCATGCGTAAACATCAGGGCTGTGGGGGTGAAGGATTCGACACTCATGCTGTAACTCTCCCGGCTTGACGCCGCCTTACTGCGCTGTGGCCACGCATTATCCGCTTACCCTAGAAAACTGGTCAACTATTAAGCGTCCTGGCTTTCCGGACCGGCCGGCGCCTCCAACAGGCGCTGCGCTTCCTTGATGTGCCCGAGGCGCCCTTCTATCTGCGCCCCCATGGCCATCTCCATGAGCCCGTAGTAGAGGTTGCCGCGTACCCGTGCCTTGGCACCCAGCTCCAGGTGCTCGGAAGCGAATACATCACCGACCACTTCCCCGTCGATGATCACGTGAGGCGCGCGGATCTCGCCCTCCACCAGGCCTTCGACGCTGACCCTGACCAGCCCTTCGCTGGCATTGAGGTTGCCCTTGAGGCGGCCGTCCACCTGCACCGCGCCCTGGAAGCGCAGATCACCCTCCAGTTCCGCGCCGATGGCGATGATGCTGGTCTTGCCGCTGAAACGCTGCAGATCAGCCTTGGGTTTCTGTTTGTTGAACATGCTCGTCATGACTCCTCGTCAATCCACTCGAATGTGCGCTCCAGCGGTTTCTGCTGGCCGTCCACTTGCGCGCGCACCTTTACCTGACGGGGACTGAAGCCTTCCGGCAGCTCCAGCTCGGCGAAACGTCCCGCTTCGGGAATCGCCTGGAAGTGCTTGAAGGAAAACACAACATCCTGCTGCGTCATCTCGCGGGAAAGCGTCGCCAGCTCTAGGCTCGCCTCCTTGCCGTCCTGACGACCGATCACTCGCACACGCAGCGTGCCCTTGATCGGCTGGTCATCCTTGCCGACCCGGCTGAGCATCAGCCGGAAACGGAAGCGCTGTGGCTGGTCCGTGCCATGCAACTCGAAAGCGCGGATGCGCAATCCCTCACGGCGGCTGTCCGGTGCCAGCACGCCACGGTAGAACGCCAGTTCCTGCTGCAGTTTGAAAACCTGCTCTTCCATCATCTTGATGGTCTGGCGGCTCTGCTCGTTGGCCTGGAGCCCCAGTCGCTCGCCGCTTACCAGTACCGCCTGGCGCTGTTGCAACTGTTCGAGTGCACGGGTGCGCTCATCCAGTTGCGCGCGCAGGCTGTCGCGCTCCGCCACGGCATCCGCCATGCCCTCGGCTCGCAACCAGCCACCGGCGAAGAACGCCACCGGCAGCGCCAGCAACAGGACCAGTACCAACCAGCGCACCAGCCGCTCACGGCGCGGGTCGCTGATGCGGACCTCCCAGCGCGACATCAGTGACGCCCGGCGCGGTGCGACCGGAGAGGCAGAACGCCACCCCTCGTAGCTAGCTTGAACATCGACCGCACCCTACCCACTGGAAAGCCGCCGATGATAAAGCCGCATCGGCCAAGGGCCAACCGTCGAGGTGACGCGTGACCGCCGGAGCCTCTACTATCGGACCCACCTCACATCAGGGAACATCCAATGCTCTATCTCTGGCTCAAGGCCTTCCACATCATCGCCGTCGTATGCTGGTTCGCCGGTCTCTTCTACCTGCCACGCCTGTTCGTCTATCACGCCTCGGCCGAAGACGCGCCCAGCCGCGAACGCTTCAGCATCATGGAGCGCAAGCTCTATCGCGGCATCATGCAGCCCTCCATGGTCCTCACCCTGCTGCTCGGCGCCGGCATGCTCTACCTCAACCCGGCCTGGTTCAAACAGGGCTGGCTACACGCCAAGCTCACCCTGGTGTTCCTGCTGATCGGCTACCACCACGTCTGCGGCGCCATGCTCAAACGCTTCGCTCGCGGCGAGAACGGCCGCAGCCATGTGTTCTACCGCTGGTTCAACGAAGTCCCGGTCCTGTTCCTGCTCGCCATCGTCATCCTGGTGGTGATCAAACCCTTCTGACTCACGAATGACCGATAGAGAGGAATGCCCGATGTCACTGCCCGCCCTGCTTGAACAACGCCTGCGCCTGCCCGTCGTCGCAGCGCCCATGTTCCTGGTTTCGACCCCGGAACTGGTCCTGGCCTGCAGCAATGCGGGCATCGTCGGCAGCTTCCCCGCCCTCAACCAGCGTGACAGTGCCGGCTTCCGCGCCTGGCTCGACGAGATCGAGGCGGGCCTGATGGCGGGCGCCGCGCCCTATGCGGTCAACCTCATCGTCCATCACAGCAACCCCAGGCTGCAGGCGGACCTGGCCATCTGCGTCGAGAAGCAGGTGCCCATCGTCATCACCAGCCTGGGGGCGGTGAAGGAAGTGGTCGACGCGGTGCACAGCTACGGCGGCCTGGTGTTCCATGACGTCACCACCCGCCGCCATGCCGAAAAGGCCGCCGAAGCCGGCGTCGATGGGCTGATCGCGGTGGCGGCCGGAGCCGGTGGCCATGCCGGCACCTGGAGCCCCTTCGCCCTGGTCGCCGAGATCCGCCAGTTCTTCGACAAGACGTTGCTGCTGGCCGGCTGCCTCAACCACGGCCACGAGATACTCGCCGCGCAGATGCTTGGCGCCGACCTCGCCTACCTCGGTACCCGCTTCATCGCCACACGCCAGAGCAACGCCGACACGCCCTACAAGCAGATGATCCTCGACGCCAAGGCCGCCGATATCGTCCACACGCCCGCCGTCTCCGGCGTACCGGCCAGCTTCATGCGCCAGAGCGTCGAAGCCGCCGGCTACGACCTCAAGCGCCTTACCGACAAGGCCGACGTCAACTACGGCGAAAAGCTCAAGCCCATCAGTGACGAGGCCAAGGCCTGGAAGACCGTCTGGTCCGCCGGTCAGGGCGTGGGCGACATCAGCGACCTGCCGACGGTGGAGGAACTGGTGAAGCGCCTGGATAACGAGTACCGCGCCGCCCACCAGAGGGCCAGCCACCTCGGTCAGCGCTGGCCCCGTTGAAACGCCGCCACCTGCTCGGCCTGGGCGCACTCGGGGCACTCGGGCTCTGGGCTGTGCGCCCTGGTGACCAGGGGCGCCCCCACACACCCTACTTCGCCGACCTACAGCGCCTGCTGAAGCAGGAAGGCCGCGGCGTGCCGCAGTTGGTCATCGACCTCGACCGCCTCGACGCCAATGCCGACCTGCTCGCCCAGCGCCTGGGCAAACTGCCCCTGCGCCTGGTGGCCAAGTCCCTGGCTTCCAATGGCCTGCTGGACTACCTCGCCAAGCGCCTGGCTACGCGCCGCTTCATGGTCTTCCACCAACCCCAGGCCAACCAGTTGGCACAGGCCTTCCCCGACGCCGATCTGCTGCTGGGCAAGCCGCTGCCGGTAGCGGCCGCCCTCGCCTTCTACCAGCAGTTGCCCAATGGCCTGGGCTTCGACCCTACACGCCAGCTCACCTGGCTGATCGACAGCCCGCAGCGCCTCGTGCAGTACCTCGAACTCGCCAAGGCCCTGCAGAAGCCCATGAGCATCGCCCTCGAGATCGATATCGGCCTGCAACGCGGCGGCCACCCGGATGCCACCCAGCTGGCGCAGACGCTGCGGCTGCTCGCCGACAACAGCACGCGGCTGCAACTGCGCGGGCTGATGGGCTACGACGCCCAGGTCGCCCACGCACCGTTCTGGACCGGCAGCCAGCAAGCCTTTACTGCCGCCAACGAGCGATACGCGGCCTTCATCGATGCCGCACGCGCCTTCCCCGCCATCTGGCCCAGGCAACCCCTGCTCAATGGCGCCGGCAGTCTCACCTATCCACTGCACGCCAAGGGGCCGACACCGCTGAACGAAGTCGCCGTCGGCTCGGCCCTGCTCAAGCCCGCCGAGTTCGACACCCCCCTCCTGGCCAGCCACCAGAGCGCGATGTGGATCGCCACGCCGGTACTCAAGGTTCAACGCGGCCCCCTCCCCTACCTGCAACAGGCCCAGGGCATGCTCGAAGCCTGGAACCCCAACCGGCAGAACGCCTACTACCTCTATGGCGGAGGCTGGCCCGCCGAACCCGCATCCCCCGCAGGCCTGGCCTATGACGGCATCTACGGGCGCAGCCCCAACCAGGAGCGCCTGATCGGCTCGGCAACGACCGGGCTCGGCGTCGACGACTGGGTGTTCCTGCGACCTCTCTTGTCCGAAGGACTGTTTAGCGGCTTCGGCCAACTGCGCCTGCTCCGTCACGGCCGCCTCGTCGGCACCTGGAAGCCGCAGCCAGCCGCCTGACCAGCTCTGTTTTTTGTGCGGCAGCCCGCTTGTGCCGCAGGGTGCGCCACCATTACGCTGTGCCATCCCTAACCAGCCGCTGACAAGGATGCCCGCATGTCCGATGCCCGCTACAAGATCGTCTTCGAAGGAGAACTGATGCCCGGTGCGGCATTGGAAACTGTCAAGGAGAACCTGGCCAAGCTGTTCAAGAGCGATGCCAGCAAGATCGACAGCCTGTTCGGCGGGCGCCCCGTGGCGCTGAAGCGTGACCTCGAAGAAGTCGAGGCAGACAAATACCTGGCCGCCCTGCAGCGGGCCGGTGCCCAGGTACGCAAGGAACAGGACCTCGCCGCCGGCTTCAGCCTGGTGGAAACCGAAGACCACCCGAACCCGGAAACCCTCGCCGCAGTAGAAAGCGAGCAGGACACCGGCACCATGACCTGCCCCAAGTGCGGCCACGAGCAGGCCAAGTCCGGCGAGTGCCAGGCGTGCGGCATCATCATCGAGAAATTCCTCGCCCGTCAGGCGCAACTGGCTGAAGCCGCTCCCGCCGTCGCATCGTCGGCCGTGGCACCGGGCGCCTCGCCTTACGCCACCCCGCAGGCCCAGGTCGGCGAGGCGCTGCCCCAGTACTGCGAGCTGCGCCCCTTCGGCATCACCGGCCGTATCGGCCGCGTGCGCTACCTGGCCTGGTCCTTCGTGTTCATGATCGCGCTGCTGGTCGTGCTTGGCGTCGGCGCCGGCATCGGCTTCGCCATCCACCCGATCGTCGGCGGCCTCATCGCCACCGTGCTGGGTATCGCCGCCATCGTCGTCAGCGTGCAGATCAACGTCCAGCGCCTGCACGACATCGGCTGGTCGGGCTGGCTCTACCTGCTGAACTTCGTGCCCATCGTCGGCAGCGTCTTCCCCCTGCTGCTGCTGTTCATCCCCGGCACCACCGGCGCCAACCGCTTCGGTGCACCGCCGCCGCCGAACACCACTGCAGTCAAAGTCCTGGCCTGGATGTGGCTGATCATCCCGGTGGTCTTCGGCATCCTCGCCGCCATCAGCATCCCGGCCTACCAGGACTACGTGGAGCGCTCCGAGATGAGCAGCTACGAGATGCCGGCCGATGGCGATAGCGCCGACTATGCCGAACCGACCGACGAAGCCGCACCCTATGCAGAGCCGGACGAGTCGATGGACGAGGGCGACGTGGCCGCCGAACAGGAAGAGAACGAGTCCAACTGAGCAACCTCCCGGGGCTGACGTTGTCCAACCCGGCCCCGACACGGAGATTCCCGATGCCTCGTTTTGCCCTGATTACCGGCGCCTCCAGCGGCCTCGGCCTGGCCCTGGCGGAAGCCCTGGCCCGGCGGGGTCGCCACCTGATCCTGGTGGCCCGGCAACGTGACGCGCTGGAAAGCATCGCCTACGAGCTGACCCAGCGCTTCGGCGTCGAAGTGCTCTACCGCACCTGTGACCTCGCCGAACCGCTGCAGCTTTCAGGTCTGCTCCACGAGCTCAACCAGGGTGAGCGGGAAATCGACCTGCTGGTGAACAACGCCGGCATCGGCACCTCCGGCCTCTATGTCGAACAGGACTGGAGCCGCGAACAGGAACTGATCGAACTCAACGTCCTCGCCCTCGCCCGCCTCTGCCACGAGATCGGCGGCGCCATGGCCAGCCGTGGTACCGGGCAGATTCTCAACGTCGCGTCGGTAGCCGGCTTCCAGCCCGGCCCCTGGATGAGCAACTACTACGCCAGCAAGGCCTATGTGCTGCACTTCTCCGAAGGGCTGCGCGAGGAGCTGAAGGTTCATGGCGTCGGCGTCTCGGTGCTTTGCCCCGGCCCTACCCGCACCGCCTTCTTCCGCGGCGCACGGATGGCCGGCGAGAAACTGGAAGGCAGCAAGCTGATGATGAGCGCCGAAGAAGTGGCGCTGATCACGATGAAGGCGCTGGAGAAGAACCGCGCCATCATCATCCCCGGCTGGCGCAACCGCCTGCTGGCGATGAGCCCGCGCCTGTCGCCGCGTTGGCTGGTCCGGCGCCTGGCCGGGCGGATCAACAAGGCCTATCTACCGAAATAGAAAACAAAAAGGCGCCGCAAGGCGCCTTTCTTCTCTCCAGCCGTTTCAGTCAGCCTTCACGCAGCGCCCGTCGGCCCAGGCGCGCAGCTTGGCCTGCTCCTCGGCCATCACCACCGACAGCGGTGCCGTACCCAGCAACTGCTGCAACAGCAGCGCCTGGCTCACGCCGGTCTGGGCGGCTTGCGCGGCATAGAGCATCCCCACCACGGCCTGCTCGATCTCGGCACCGGAGAAACCATCGCTGGACGCCGCCAGGATCGGCAGATCGAACTGCGCCGGATCGATATCGCGACGGGACAGGTGGATGCGGAAGATTTCTGCCCGCACCTCGCTACCCGGCAGATCAACGAAGAACAGCTCGTCGAAACGCCCCTTGCGCACCAGCTCCGGCGGCAAACGGTGGATGGCGTTGGCGGTGGCCACCATGAACACCGGCGCCTTGCGCTCCGACATCCAGGTCAGCAACGTACCCAGCACGCGCTGGCTCACGCCGCCGTCCTGGTCGCCGCTGGCCAGGCCCTTCTCCAGCTCATCCATCCACAGCACGCAGGGCGCCATCTGCTCGGCCAGCTTGAGCGCATCACGCAGGTTGCGCTCGGTCTCGCCGAAGAACTTGTTGTACAGGCAGGCGAAGTCCAGGCGCAGCAACGGCAGCCCCCAGAGCCCTGCCACCGCCTTGGCCGCCAGGCTCTTGCCGCCGCCCTGCACGCCCACCAGCAACATGCCCTTGGGCATGGACGCCGGCTTGGCCTCCATGAACGCGCTCTGGCGCTCACCCAGCCAGCGCTTGAGGTTGGCCAGGCCGCCGACATCGGCGAAGCGCGCGGTGTCGTATTCGAAGCTGAGCACGCCTTCAAGGTCCAGCAACTGGAACTTTGTCTTGTTCAGCTCCGGCAGATCTTCCTGAGTGATGGCGCCGTCGTCGCAGATCACATTGCGCGCCAGCGAGCGCGCCTCACCGTGACTGAGGCCACGCAGGTTCTTCACCACCTGCTGCAGGGTGCGGTTGTCGGTGCGCACCCGGGCGCCACGGTTGCGCTCGCTCCAGCGCGTGGCCTCCTCGCGAACGATGGCCAACAGCTCATCCTCGTTCGGCAGCGCCAGGCTGAAGCGGGCGCTGTAGCGCTGTACCTCGGCCGGCAGCTTCATTGCGTGGGAAACCAGCACCAGGGTCGGCTTGTGGATCGCCTCGGCCATGGCGACTTCCTTGAGCAGGCGCACCAGCTTGGGGTTGTCGTCGAAGAAGGGATGCAGGTCGCACATCACATAGAGGTTGGGCTGCGGATCGGCCTTGATCAGCCGCAGCGCTGCCTCGGCATCGGTACTGGCCCCCTCGCCCACGGGGTCGCCACCAAAGCCAAGGCGCTGCAGGCCTTCGGTCACCGCCCAGGTGAACAGGCCCAGCCCGCGCTTCACCGCCAGGGTGGTCAGGGTTTCCAGCACGCGCTGCTCGTCCCAGGACTCGATGACGATGAGTTTGACCTTGGAGTCCAGCACCAGCCCCAGATCGTGGATGTCGTTCTTCACACAGGCTCCTTGTGCGGCCAGGCGGGCTGGCCGGGATAATCTCGCGCCGCTAAACTCGGGGGCTTCTTATAACAGGCCGGAGAATGTCCGTGGACTGTCTGTTCTGCAAAATCGTCGCCGGGGATATTCCTGCACGCAAGCTCTATGAAGACGATCACGTGATCGCCTTCCACGACATCGCGCCACAAGCCCCGGTGCACTTCCTGGTGATCCCGAAAAAGCACATCAACACCCTCAACGACCTCACCGAAGACGACAAGACGCTGACCGGGCATATCGTCCACACTGCCCAGCGCCTGGCCAAGGAGCAGGGCTGTGACGAAGGCTTCCGCGTGGTTATGAACTGCAACGAACTGGGCGGCCAGACCGTCTATCACATCCATATGCACGTGCTCGGGCAGCGCCAGCTGCACTGGCCGCCGGGCTGATGCGCCGCACGCTACTCCTCGCCCTCTCGCTGCTACCCCTCGCCGCCCTGGCCCAACAGGCCGGCGAGCGCCTGCGCGACAGCCTGCCGGACGGCGCCCAGGGCCCGGAACTGGTGATCGTCCCTGCCGGCGAGTTCCTCATGGGCGATGCCACCGGGCGCGGCAACGACAACGAGCGCCCCACCCACCGCGTGACCATCGACAAGACCTTCGCCATCGGCCGCTTCGAGCTGACCTTCGATGACTGGCAGCGCTACGCCAGCGCCACCGGCAAGCCGATGCCCGACAACGAAGGCTGGGGCCTCTCCGGGCAGCGCCCGGTGATCCATGTGAGCTGGTTCGATGCCCGCGCCTATTGCGACTGGCTGAGCAGCGTCACCGGCCAGCGCTACCGGCTGCCCACCGAGGCGGAATGGGAATACGCCGCACGGGCCGGTGGTACAGGCTACTACGGGTGGGGCGATGAGTTGGACAGCAGCGAGAGCGCGCCACGGGCCCATTGCCGGGGCTGCGGCACCCCCAATTCGATCCGCGGCAAAACGGCGCAGGTCGGCCAGTACCCGGCCAACGCCTTCGGCCTGCACGACACCGCCGGCAACGTCTGGGAATGGACCGCCTCGCGCTTCGCCGCCCCCTTCGACGGCAGCGAGGCGCAAGCCGCGGCCTTGCTGGATCGCAGCCCCCGCGTGGTCCGTGGCGGTGCCTGGAACAGCGGGCCGGCGTACCTGCGCACCAGCCTGCGCGATCTCAAGCAGCCGGGGCACGATGACTACGCACTGGGCTTCCGGGTACTGCGCGAACTGGACTGATCCCAGTCAAACCCGGGCAGGCCCGATGGGTTAAACTGCCCGGCATTCTTGCCTACCGGAGGTGCCCCATGGCCACCGAACGCCAGTACTCCCCCGTTGACCGCTTCCTGCTCCAGGCCGATGCCGCGCTCAAGACCCTGCTGCCGTTCAAGGGCCAGCCCTATCGCCCCAACCCGGCGAACCTGCAGGACGAGGTGCCCATGAGCGAGGCGGACAGCCGCCATGTCACTGGCCTGATGCGCATCAACCACACCGGCGAGGTCTGCGCCCAGGCGCTGTACCAGGGGCAGGCGCTGACCGCCAAGCTGCCGGAAGTGCGCAAGGCCATGGAGCATGCCGCCGAAGAGGAAATCGACCACCTCGCCTGGTGCGAGCAACGCATCCGCGAACTGGGCGGCCGCCCCAGCGTGCTCAACCCGCTGTTCTATGGCCTGTCGTTCGGCGTCGGTGCCGTCGCCGGCCTGATCAGCGACAAGGTCAGCCTCGGCTTCGTCGCCGCCACCGAGGACCAGGTCTGCAAGCACCTGGACGACCACCTGCAGCAGATCCCTGCCGACGACGCAAAGTCCCGCGCCATCCTCGAACAGATGCGTACCGACGAGGAGCAGCACGCCACCACCGCGCTGGACGCCGGCGGCCTGCGCTTCCCGGCGCCGGTGAAGTTCGGCATGACCCTGCTCTCCAAGGTCATGACCAAGAGCACTTATAGGGTTTAAGCAGCGGCAAGCTGCAAGTTTCAAGCGGCAAGCAAACCGCAAGAACGACAAAGGGCGCCGAGGCGCCCTTTGTGCTTTTCACGTGCGGCTTGCAGCTTCGAGCTGGCAGCCCCCGCGCGTCAGCGCGGCATATTGCGCGCGTAGAAGATCTCCAGCATCTCGTGCCGAACACGCTCTTCGACCTGCTTGCGCTGCTCAGCGGTCAGGTTGGAGGTCGCGTCGCCGAACAGGTAGTTGTCCAGGTCGAAGTTCTTCAACAGCATCTTGGTATGGAACAGGTTCTCCTGGTACACGTTCACGTCCGTCATCTGGTACGCGTCCTGGGTATCGTCGGAGAGGTAGTTCTGGATCGAGTTGATCTCGTGGTCGATGAAGTGCTTCTTGCCTTCCACATCGCGAGTGAAGCCACGCACGCGATAGTCGACGGTGACGATGTCCGAGTCGAACTGGTGGATCAGGTAATTGAGCGCCTTCAGGGGCGAAATCACACCGCAGGTGGAAACGTCGATGTCCACGCGGAAGGTCGCGATCCCCGACACCGGATGGATCTCCGGGTAGGTGTGAACGGTGATGTGGCTCTTGTCCAGGTGGGCCAGGATGGTCTCGGGCAACGGACCGGGGGATTCCTCGATCTGGCTGTCGGTGGGGGTCACCGGCTGCTCGGAAATGAGGATGGTCACGCTGGCGCCCTGGGGATCGTAATCCTGGCGGGCAATGTTGAGGATGTTCGCACCTATGATGTCGACCACGTCGGTGAGGATCTGGGTCAGGCGTTCGGCGTCGTACTCTTCATTGATGTACTCGACGTAGGCCTGCTGGTCCTCGGGGGTCTCTGCATAGCAGATGTCATAGATGTTGAAGCTCAAGGTCTTCGTCAGGTTATTGAACCCGTGGAGCTTGAGTTTGCTTTTCACCGTTGGGAACTCTCTGTTCATTGCGGCCCTGCCGCGTGGTTGAGCATGCCCGTCAGAAGCGCACAGTGACTTCTGCGTAGGACGGTTTACACCTCTTCGCGATGGCGATTGTGGTTATCGGTTCTGGGGCGGATTACCCCGGAAAAACGAGGGGGCGCATTATGCAGATGACGGGCGTCACCTGCCAGAGTCTGCGCCCCGAATGTGATGATTGGGTGTCGGTGGGTCAGCCGAGTTCGACGATTTCGTAATCGTGGGTGATCTCGACACCGGCGCGGCCGAGCATGATCGACGCGGAGCAGTACTTCTCGGCCGAGAGCTCGACGGCGCGCTTGACCTGCGCCTCCTTCAGGCCGCGGCCCTTGACCACGAAGTGCACGTGAATCTTGGTGAAAACCTTGGGGTCTTCATCAGCGCGCTCGGCTTCGAGGAAGGCCTCGCAGCTCTCCACCGGCTGGCGGGATTTCTTGAGGATACTCACCACGTCGAAGTTGGTGCAGCCACCCAGGCCGATGAGCAGCATCTCCATCGGGCGCACGCCTAGATTGCGGCCACCACTCTCCGGCGGGCCGTCCATCACCACGGCATGACCACTGCCGGACTCGCCGACGAACAGGGCTTCTCCCGCCCACTGGATACGCGCTTTCATCGCCAGACTCCAGGCTGAAAAAAAGGGTCGCCAGCTTATCACAGCCCCTGGAAAGGCCGCGTGTCACATACGTTGGTCGTTTAGTTCCCCGCCAGTTGTTACCTGCGTCTCAAATTCGGATCACCGGTCACGAACCGTCTGTTAAGCTGACGCCGGATAACTGGCACACTTAGCCAGATAACTAATAAGAAAGTGCCTGTTGGACAAAGGCTTACCTTTAAAATTTCGGGACTCGGGCATGGTAGCTATTACCCTCACACCAAAGATCAAGAACCTCGACAAGCTGCTAGCGCACTGTCATCGCCGCCGTTATACGGCAAAGAGCACCATCATCTATGCGGGCGACCGCTGCGAGACGCTCTTCTTCATCATCAAAGGCTCAGTCACCATCCTCATCGAGGATGACGACGGCCGCGAAATGATCATCGCCTATCTCAACTCCGGGGACTTCTTCGGTGAGATGGGGTTGTTCGAAAAGGAAGGTACCGAGAAGGAACGCAGTGCCTGGGTACGGGCCAAGACGGAATGCGAAGTGGCTGAGCTCAGCTACGCCAAGTTCCGCGAGCTGACCCAGCAGGATCCGGAGATCCTCTACGCCCTGGGCAGCCAGATGGCGGACCGCCTGCGCAACACCACGCGCAAGGTTGGCGACCTGGCATTCCTCGACGTCACCGGTCGTGTCGCTCGCACCCTGCTGGACCTGTGCAAGCAACCCGACGCCATGACGCACCCGGATGGCATGCAGATCAAGATCACCCGTCAGGAGATCGGTCGCATCGTCGGTTGCTCGCGTGAAATGGTCGGTCGCGTACTCAAGAGCCTGGAGGAACAGGGCCTGGTACACGTGAAAGGCAAGACCATGGTGGTATTCGGTACCCGCTAAGACGCGCACATGAAAAAGCCGGCAGGACGCCGGCTTTTCCATGTGCACTTCCAGTCAATCAGGATCGATCGCCCGGCTCACCCCGCCACGCTCGGGGAAGAACAGCCGGCGCAGTTCCGTGCCCGGTTCCTCGGCACGCATGAACGCCTCGCCCACCAGGAAGCCGAATACCTCGCTGACTTCCATCAGCTCCACATCCGCACGGTTGAGGATGCCGCTCTCGGTGATCACCAGGCGATCACGCGGGATCATCGGCAGCAGGTCCAGGGTGATATCCAGGCTCACCTCGAAGGTGTGCAGGTTGCGGTTGTTGATACCCACCAGCGGCGTATCCAGGGTGTTCAGCGCCCGCTCCAGCTCATCGCCATCGTGCACCTCCACCAGTACATCCAGCCCCACATCCTTGGCGGTCTTCGCCAGCTCGGCCATCTGCGCATCGGACAGCGCGGAGACGATGAGCAGCACGCAGTCGGCACCCAGCGCACGCGCCTCGACCACCTGGTAGGGGTCGATGAGGAAATCCTTGCGGATCACCGGCAGCGAACAGGCCGCGCGAGCCTCCTGCAGGTAGGCGTCACCGCCCTGGAAGAAATCGATGTCGGTCAGCACCGAGAGGCAGGTAGCGCCGCCGTCCTGGTAGCTGCGGGCGATCTGCGCCGGCACGAAATTCTCGCGGATGACGCCCTTGCTCGGGGAGGCCTTCTTGATCTCGGCGATCACCGCCGGCTGCTTGCGTGCAGCCTGCTCCAGCAACGCACGGGCAAAACCACGGGGTGCATCGGCGGCACGGGCCAGCGCCTCGACTTCCGCCAGCGGCACGCGCAGGCGACGCTCGGCGACTTCCTCGGCCTTGCGGGCCAGGATCTTTTCAAGAACGGTAGGGATGCTCACGCTTCATTCTCCACTCGGAACACCGCGGTAAAGGAGGCCAGTTCTTCCAGCTTCTCGCGGGCGAGGCCGGTGTGCAGTGCGTCATGGGCGAGCTGCACGCCCTCTTTGAAGGTGCTCGCGTGGTCCGCCGCATAAAGCGCGGCACCGGCGTTGAGCACGATCATCTCGGCAGCCTTCTGGCCGTTCTCGGTCTTGCGACGGCCCAGGGCATCGCGGATCAGCTCCAGCGACTGCTGCGGGCTGTCCACGGCGAGGCCGATCAGGCTCTGGCTCTTGATCCCGAAGTCCTCGGGCTGCACCTGGTACTCGGTGACCACCCCGTCCTTGAGTTCGGCGACATGGGTCGGAGCCGCGAGGCTGATCTCGTCCAGGCCATCCTTCGAATGCACCACCAGGATGTGTTCGCTGCCCAGGCGCTTGAGCACCTCGGCCAACGGGCGGCACAGCGCCTGGCTGAATACGCCGACCACCTGGTGCTTCACACCGGCCGGATTCGTAAGCGGGCCGAGCATGTTGAACAGGGTGCGCAGCCCCAGCTCGCGACGCGGGCCGGCGGCGTACTTCATCGCCTTGTGATGGACCTGGGCGAACATGAAGCCGACGCCGACGTGCTCGATGCAGCGCGCCACCTGTTCGGGCTTCAGGTCCAGGTAGATGCCGGCCGCCTCCAGCACGTCGGCGCTGCCGGTCTTGCCGGACACCGCGCGGTTGCCGTGCTTGGCGACCTTGCCCCCTGCGGCGGCGACCACGAAGCTCGCCGCCGAGGAGACGTTGAAGATGTTGGCGCCGTCGCCACCGGTGCCGACCACGTCGACCACCCGGGCCAGGGAGCCCAGTTCGACACGGCTGGCCAGCTCGCGCATCACCGAGACCGCACCGACGATCTCGTCGATGGTCTCGCTCTTCATGCGCATCCCCATGAGGAAGGCGCCGATCTGTGCGTCGGTGCATTGGCCGGTCATGATCAGGCGCATCACGTCCTGCATTTCCTCGGTGGTCAGGTCCAGCTGGTTGACCACGCGGTTGAGGGCTTCCTTGATATCCATCTCAGCGCACCCCGCCTTGTTGCTTGAGGAAATTGGCCAGCAGCTCGTGGCCCTGCTCGGTGAGTATGGATTCCGGATGGAATTGCACACCCTCGATGTTCAGCGTCTTGTGGCGCAGCCCCATGATCTCGTCCACGGCGCCGTCGGCATGCTGGGTCCAGGCGGTGATCTCCAGGCACTCTGGCAGCGTCTCGCGCTTCACCACCAGGGAGTGGTAGCGGGTCACGGTGAGCGGGTTGTTCAGCCCTTCGAACACGCCCAGGTCCTCGTGGAACACCGGGCTGGTCTTGCCATGCATGGCCTGGCGCGCACGCACCACGTCACCACCGAAGGCCTGGCCGATGCTCTGGTGGCCCAGGCACACGCCGAGGATCGGCAGCTTGCCGGCGAAGTGAGTGATCACCTCCAGCGATACGCCCGCCTCGGTGGGCGTGCACGGGCCGGGTGAAACCACGATGCGCTCGGGGTTCAGGGCTTCGATCTCGGCGACGGAGAGTTCGTCGTTGCGGATCACATGGACATCAGCACCCAGTTCGCCCAGGTACTGCACCACGTTGTAGGTAAAAGAGTCGTAGTTATCGATCATCAGCAACATGGAGCGATCCTCAGGCGTCGGTCTTGGCGGTCTGTTCGGCGAGAGCCACGGCACGGAACATGGCGCGGCGCTTGTTCAGCGTCTCCTCCCATTCCAGTGCCGGGACCGAGTCGGCGACGATTCCCGCGCCTGCCTGCACGTGCAGTTGGCCGTCCTTGATGACCGCCGTGCGAATCGCGATGGCGGTGTCCATATTGCCGTTCCAGGCCAGGTAGCCCACGGCGCCGCCGTAGACGCCACGCTTGACCGGTTCGAGCTGGTCGATGATCTCCATCGCGCGGATCTTCGGCGCCCCGGAGAGGGTGCCGGCCGGCAGGATGGCGCGCAGCGCGTCCATCGCCGAGACGCCGTCCTTCAGCTGCCCGGTGACGTTGGAGACGATGTGCATCACGTTGGAGTAGCGCTCGATCACCATCTTCTCGGTGACCTTCACCGAGCCGGTGGACGAGACGCGGCCGACATCGTTGCGGCCCAGGTCGATGAGCATCAGGTGCTCGGCGAGTTCCTTGGCGTCGGAGAGCAGGTCCTCCTCCAGCGCCAGGTCGGCTTCCTCGGTGGCGCCACGCGGGCGGGTGCCGGCGATGGGGCGCACGGTGACCAGGCCATCCTCGACCCGCACCAGCACCTCCGGCGAGCTGCCCACCACATGGAAGTCGCCGAAGTTGAAGAAGTACATGTAAGGCGTCGGGTTGAAGCAGCGCAGCGCCCGGTACAGGTCGATGGGCGCAGCCTTGAAATCGATGGTCATGCGCTGGGAGATCACCACCTGCATGCAGTCGCCGGCGAGGATGAACTCCTTGATCTCGCGTACCGCCTGCTCGTACTCCTCACGGGTGGAGCTGGAGCGGTAGGGCAGGTCTTCGGAGAACTGCAGCGCCGGGTCCACGCCCAGGCGCGGGGTGATCGGCAGGCGCAGCTTCTGGCGCAGCTCGGCGAGGGCCGCCTGGCCCTGCTCGAAGGCGTCGGGGGCGCTCGGGTCGACCAGCACGATGGCGTGCAGCTTGCCGGCCAGGTTGTCGAACACCACCACGGCGTCCGAAACCATCAGCAGGATGTCCGGGGTGCCCAGCGGATCGGGGTTCGGGCAGTTGGCCAGGCGCTTCTCGACGTAGCGCACGCAGTCGTAGCCGAAGTAACCCACCAGCCCGCCGTTGAAGCGCGGCAGCCCGGCGATGGGCGCCACCTTGTAGCGATCCTTGAAGCTCTCGACGAAACCCAGCGGGTCTTCGCTCTCCTGGCTTTCCACGACCTGGCCGTCGATGCTCACGCTGACCTGGTGGCCATGGGCGCGCAGGACGGTGCGGCTTTCCAGCCCGATGATCGAGTAGCGGCCCCACTTCTCGCCGCCCTGTACCGATTCGAGCAGGTAGGAGTACGGCGTGTCGGCCAGTTTCAGGTAGAGGGAAAGGGGGGTGTCGAAATCCGCCAGGGTTTCGAACGCGAGCGGGATGCGGTTGTAGCCTTCAGCGGCCAAACGCAGGAATTCATCGCGGGTCATGATCAGCCTCGTGGGCGAGGAGCCCGCAGGCTCCTGGAGAAAAAACGTCGGTGTGCAAACGCGCCGGAGTATCCGGCCAGAATCAAATCAGGCGCGCCAGCGCCAACGGGCCGCGGCCTTGATGATCTTCATTCCGGCTCGTTCGAGCCAACGCTTGCAGGGAACCAGCACGTTTCTATCTCTGTGAGGCAGATGATCTGGGGAGTCGGGCGACATTAGCGCAGCGCCGTTTGCCGCGCAACCGCCAGGCAGCAGCTCACGCAGGTCGTCCACCACCAGGGCCGGCCCCTCTTCGCTGATGGGCCGTCCGTGGTTGTAGCCGTAGCTCATGGCCACGCACTGCACGCCGGCCGCCTTGGCTGCCAGCACGTCGTTGCGCGAGTCACCGATGAACAGCGACTCGGTGCGGCTGGTGCCGGTCATGTGCATCACATGGAGCAGTGCCGCCGGGTCGGGCTTCTGCTGGGGCAGGGTGTCGCCGGCGATGATCAGCGGGAAGTAGCGCCCGAGCTTCATCTCGTCCAGCAAGGGTGCGACGAAGCGCTCCGGCTTGTTGGTGATCAGCGCCAGCTCGACGCCCTTCTTCTTCAGCCACTTGAGGGTCTCGGCGACGCCCGGGTAGACCACCGTCAGCGAATGGCTGTCGGCGTACGCCTCCATGAAGATCTCCAGCGCCTTCTCGGCGTCCTCGTCATGCACGGCGGCATGGTCGAGGCCACCGGCCAGGGCGCGGCGTACCAGCACCCGGGCACCGTTACCGACCCATTCGCGCACCTGCTCGATACCCGCGGCCGGACGGCCGAGGGTGACGAGCATGCGGTCGATGGCGGCAGCGAGGTCGGGCACCGAATCCACCAGGGTGCCATCCAGGTCGAACATCACCAGGCGCGGCAGGCGCCCGTCGAACAGCCGCTGCAGGGCGCTCATCAGGCCTGGGCCAGCTCGGCGCGCATGGCGGCGATGACTTCGGCGTAGTCTGGCGTGTTGAAGATGGCCGAGCCGGCGACGAAGGTGTCGGCGCCCGCAGCGGCGATCTCGCGGATGTTCTTCACGTTTACGCCACCGTCGATCTCCAGGCGGATATCGCGGCCAGAGGCGTCGATCAGCGCGCGCGCCTCACGCAGCTTGTCGAGGGTCCCGGGGATGAACTTCTGCCCGCCGAAGCCGGGGTTCACGCTCATCAGCAGGATCATGTCGACCTTGTCCATCACGTACTTCAGCGCGTCCAGGCCCGCTGCCGGGTTGAACACCAGGCCGGCCTTGCAGCCGCCGTCGCGGATCAGTTGCAGGGAGCGGTCGACGTGCAGGGAGGCTTCCGGGTGGAAGGTGATGTAGGTGGCACCGGCCTCGATGAAGTCGCCGATGATGCGATCCACCGGCGAGACCATCAGGTGCACGTCGATGGGCGCGGTGACGCCGTACTTGCGCAGCGCCGAGCAGACCATTGGGCCGATGGTCAGGTTGGGCACGTAGTGGTTGTCCATCACGTCGAAGTGGACGATATCGGCGCCAGCGGCGAGCACGTTGTCGACTTCCTCGCCCAGGCGGGCGAAATCGGCGGAAAGGATCGACGGGGCGATGGCGAAGGGTTGCATGACAGACCTCGGAGCAGAATCACGGTGGCGCGGATTGTAGCCTGAGTCCGCCTCCAAGGCTTTGTCATACATCAGCGATGCCCCGCCACAATGCAAACGGGGAGCCTTGGCTCCCCGTTTCCGACCTGTCGCGCCGTTACTCGGGCATCGACGTACGCAGTTTTTCGCTGCGGCCGCGCAGCCACTCCAGCACCAGCAACAGCACCACGGAGAAGCCGATCAGCAGGGTCGCCGCCGCCGCGATGGTGGGGCTGAGGTTCTCGCGGATGCCGCTGAACATCTGCCTCGGCAGGGTCGCCTGCTCGGGGCCGGCGAGGAACAGGGTCACCACCACTTCGTCGAAGGAGGTGGCGAAGGCGAACAGCGCCCCCGAAATCACCCCCGGCGCGATCAGCGGCAGGGTCACGCGGAAGAACGCGGTCAGCGGTGGTGCGCCCAGGCTGGCGGCGGCGCGCACCAGGTTGTGGTTGAAGCCCTGCAGGGTGGCCGACACGGTGATGATGACGAAGGGCACACCGAGCACCGCGTGCACCAGGATCAGCGACAGGTAGCTGTTGCCCAGCCCCAGCGGGGCGAAGAACAGGTAGCTGGCGACACCGATGATCACCACCGGCACCACCATCGGCGAGATCAGCAGGCTCATCACCAGCGCCTTGCCGCGGAACTCGCCCCGGGTCAGGCCGATGGAGGCCAGGGTGCCGAAGACCATCGCCAGCAAGGTCGCGGCCGGGGCGACGATGATGCTGTTGGTCAGCGCGCGCATCCACTCGGCCGAGCCGAAGAAGTCCGCGTACCAGCGCAGGGAGAAACCCTGCAGCGGGTAGACCAGGAAGGTGCCCGAGTTGAACGACAGCGGGATGATCACCAGCACCGGCAGGATCAGGAACAGCAGCACCAGGCCGCAGAGGATGCGCAGGGTGTAGAACCACAGGCGCTCCACCGGAGACATGTAGGGACTCAGCATTTCTTATCTCCTCAACCCAGGCGCAGGCGGCCGGCGCCCACCAGCCAGCTGTAGACGACGTAGAGCACCATGGTGGCCAGCAGCAGCATGCCGCCCAGGGCCGTGGCCATGCCCCAGTTGATGGTGGTGTTGGTGAAGAAGGCGACGAAGTAGCTGACCATCTGGTCGTTCGGGCTGCCCAGCAGCGCCGGGGTGATGTAGTAGCCGATGGACAGGATGAACACCAGCAGGCAGCCCGCGCCTACACCCGCCACTGTCTGCGGGAAATACACCCGCCAGAAGCTGGCGAAGGGGTGGCAGCCGAGGGAGATCGCCGCACGCATGTAGGTGGGCGAGATGCCCTTCATCACGCTGTAGATCGGCAGGATCATGAACGGCAGCATGATGTGCACCATCGCCACGTAGACGCCGGTGCGGTTGAACACCAGTTGCAGCGGCTGGTCGATCAGCCCGAGCTTGAGCAGCGCGCCGTTGATCAGGCCACCGGACTGCAGCAGCACGATCCAGGCCGCCACGCGTACCAGGATCGAGGTCCAGAACGGCAGCAGCACCAGGATCATCAGCAGGTTGCTCTTGCGCGTCGGCAGGTTGGCCAGCAGGTAAGCCAGCGGATAGGCCAGCACCAGGCAGATGAGGGTGATCACCGCGCCCATCCAGAAGGTGCGGGTGAAGATGTCCAGGTAGATGGCCTGGTCGGGCGTCGCCGGGGCGACTTCGCCGAGGTCGTCGATGCGATGGTCGACGGCCGCCAGCAGGTAATAGGGGGTCAGGCTCGATGCGTTGCGGCGGATCGCCTGCCAGTAGGCCGGGTCGCCCCAGCGCTCGTCGAGGCCTTCCATAGCGTCCTTGTAGGAAGCGGGGGTTTCCTTGAACGGCAGTGCGCGAGCGGTCTTGGCCATCAGGCTGCGATAGCCGGCCAGCTCCATGTTCAGGCGCTTGGAAAGATCGCCGACGGTCTGGTTCTTGCGCGCAGCGGCCAGGTCTTCGGCCAGGGCCTTGTAGGCCGGCTCATCGGGCAGCGCCTTGCCGTCCCAGGCGGAGATCGCCTCGACGGTACGCGGCAGCGCGCCGACCACCTCGGGGTTGCTCACACTCTTGTAGAGCAGAGTGCCGATGGGGACCAGGAAGGTCAGCAGGAGGAACAGCAGCAGCGGCAGGATCAGGGCCTGGGACTTCAGGCGGTTGACCCGCTCGGCACGCGCGAGGCGTTGCTTGAGGGTCGGGCCGGCAACGAGGGTGGCCATGGCGAACTCCGGTGGATCTCTGGGTACTCCCCTCCCCCGCGAGGAGGAGGGGATGTGCTGGGTGGCCGGTTACTTGGCAGCCCAGGAGTTGAAGCGCTGTTCCAACTGCTCGCCGTAGTCGGCCCAGAAGGTCACGTTCATGGCGACCTGGTCCTTGATGTTCTCAGGCGTGGTCGGCATGTCCTTGAGCAGGCCCTTGTCCAGCAGCGGTACCGCCTGCTTGTTGGCCGGACCGTAGGCGATGTTCTCGGAGTAGATCTTCTGCTGCTCGGGCTTGACCGAGAAGGCGATGAACTTCAGCGCGGCGTCCTGATCCTTGGCACCCTTCGGGATGGCCCAGGCGTCGAAGTCGTAGATGCCACCAGTCCATACCACCTTGAGATTGCTCTCTTTCTGTACAGCGGCAATGCGGCCGTTATAGGCGGAGCTCATGACCACGTCACCGGAGGCGAGGAACTGCGGCGGCTGGGCGCCGGCTTCCCACCACTGGATGCTCGGCTTGATCTGGTCGAGCTTCTTGAAAGCGCGGTCCTGGCCTTCCTTGGTGGCGAGTACGGTGTAGACGTCCTTGGGCGCGACGCCGTCGGCCATCAGGGCGAACTCCAGGGTGTACTTGGCGCCCTTGCGCAGGCCGCGCTTGCCCGGGAATTTGCCGGTATCCCAGAAGTCGGCCCAGCTGGTGGGTGCGCTCTTCAGCTTGTCGGCGTTGTAGGCGAGCACGGTGGACCAGACGAAGAAGCCCACGCCGCAGGGCTGGACGGCGCCGGGCACGAAGTCCTCGGCCTTGCCGAACTGCGCCGGGTCGAGCTCCTCGAACAGGCCCTCGTCACAGCCGCGGGCCAGCTCGGGGGATTCGACCTCTACCAGGTTCCAGGAAACGCTGCCGGTATCGACCATGGCTTTCACCTTGGCCATCTCGCCGTTGTACTCGCCGGCGATGATCTTGTTGCTGGTGGACGCCTGGAAGGGTTCGTAGAACGCCTTCACCTGGGCATTCTTGTTCGCGCCGCCGAATGAAACGACGGTCAGGTCGGCTGCCATGGCCTGTGCGGCGCATGCCAGCCCCAACGCAAGGGCAGTGAGCTTCAAGGATTTGGACATTGTTGTTTTCTCCATAGTGCTGGGTGGGTAATGCCGGGGTGCCGCCGCGTCGTCAGTCCGCTATCAGCGGGTCCAGTGCGCGCACGTGCTCCACTTGCCAACCGAGGGACACCACGTCGCCTACCGCCAATGCGGGGTCGAGCTCGGCAATGGGTTGCTTGACGAAGAAGTCGGGCTTGCCACACACCTCCATGCGGATGCGCACGTGGTCGCCCAGGTAGACGAACTCCTCGACGCGGCCGGAGAAGCGGTTCGCGCAGCACTCGCTGCCACCGTTCAGGCGTATCCGTTCGGGGCGGATCGACAGGGTCACCGGCTCGCCCGGCTGGCCGACGTTGACCGCCAGCGCCTCGACCTTCTCGCCACGGGCCAGGCTGACCACGCAGCGCTCGCCGTCACGGCTGACCAGCTGGCCGTTGAGGCGGTTGTTCTCACCGATGAAGTTGGCCACGAAGGTGTTGCTGGGGGCTTCGTAGAGCTCGCGGGGCGGGGCGATCTGCTGGATCTCGCCCTGATGGAACACCGCCACGCGGTCGGACATGGTCAGCGCCTCGCCCTGGTCGTGGGTCACGTACACCACCGTCACGCCCAGGCGCTGGTGGATGTGCTTGATCTCCATCTGCATGTGCTCGCGCAGCTGCTTGTCGAGCGCGCCCAGCGGCTCGTCCATCAGCACCAGCTGCGGCTCGAACACCAGGGCGCGGGCGAGGGCCACGCGCTGCTGCTGGCCGCCGGATAGCTGGGCCGGGTAGCGGTTGCGGAAGGCGTCGAGCTGGACCATGGACAGCGCGCGTTTGACGCGCTCGCTGATGTCGGTCTTGTTCATGCCGCGCACGGTGAGCGGGAAGGCCAGGTTCTCGGCCACCGTCATGTGCGGGAACAGCGCGTAGTTCTGGAACACCATGCCGATGTCGCGCTTGTGCGGCGGCACGTTGTTGATCGAACGTCCGGCCAGGAGGATCTCGCCATTGGTCGGGGTCTCGAACCCGGCGAGCATCATCAGGCTGGTGGTCTTGCCAGAGCCGGAGGGGCCCAGCAGGGTCAGGAACTCGCCTTTGCGAATATCCAGGTTGAGGTCTTTGACGATGAGCGACTCGCCGTCGTAGCTCTTTTGCACGCCACGGAAGCTGACCAGTACATCGTTCGCCGGAATGGAGGCCATCACCGCACCTTTGTGATTTTTGTTTATGCCGTCCCCAGAGACTAGAGAAGCCGGCAAGCCACGCAAATCGGGCGCTATGAGAGATTGCTATAAGGGCGGCGGAGGATCGCGTGTAGGGCGAGCCCTACAATTCCCAGCGGGTCGATCAGGTATTCAGACCAGCTTGTGCTCCACCGCGTACTTGACCAGATCGGCCACCGAATGGGCGCCGAGCTTCTGCATCAGGCGCGCCTTGTGGGTGCTCACGGTCTTGCCGCTGACTGCCAGGTGCTGGGCGATCTCGTTGACGCCCTCCCCCTTCACCAGGCGCTCGAACACCGAGAACTCGCGCTCGGACAACAGCGCGTGGGGCGGGCGCGAATCGGTCAGGCCCACTTCGAAGACCATGCGGTCGGCCAGCTCGGGGTCGATGTAGCGGCCACCGGACGCAACCTTGCGGATGGCGGTGAGCAGCAGCGCCGGGTCGCTGTCCTTGGTGGCGTAGCCGGCAGCGCCGATCTTCAGCGCGCGCGCCGCCATCTGCACCTCGTCGTGCATCGACAGCACCAGCACCGCCGGCGGGTTGGTCAGGGCACGGATACGCGGAATGGCCTCCAGGCCGTTGACGCCGGGCATGGAGATATCCAGCAGCACCACCTCGCAAGGCGTCTGCCGCAGGGTGTCGAGCAACTGCTCGCCATTGCCCGCCTCACCCACCACGCACAGGTCCTTGGCCAGGCCGATCAACTGCTTGATGCCCTCGCGGACGATGGTGTGGTCTTCGGCCACCAGTACTCGGATCACGCGTTCTTCTCCTTGTCCAAAGCGATGCGCACCACCAGCGTGGCGCCTTCCCCCGGCTGGCTGTCGATCGACAGGTCGCCGCCCAGCATCAACACCCGCTCGCGCATGCCGACGAGGCCGAAGGATACGCCCGGTCGGCAGGCAGCGGGGTCGAAGCCCGCGCCATCGTCGCTGACGATCAATTGCAGGCTGCCGTCTTCCAGCTCCAGCGCCACGTCCACGCTATGGGCCTGGGCGTGGCGCATGACGTTGGTCAGTGCCTCCTGGAGGATACGGAACAGGCCGATAGCCTTGGCGTCCGACAGCTGCGGCAGCACCTCCGGCACCCGCACCAGGCAGGGGATGCCGGTGCGCGCCTCGAAGCGCCGTGCCTGCCACTCGATGGCCGAACCGATGCCGGCGTCGAGGATGGGCGGGCGCAAGGCCGTGGCCACATCGCGCACCAGCTGGAAGAGCTGGGCGATGAGGCGCTTCATGCTGTTCAGGCGCTCGCCCAGGCCGGGGTCCAGCTCGCCATAGGCCAGCTCGCACATGGAGGTTTCCAGCTTGAGCACGGTGAGCACCTGGCCCAGCTCGTCGTGCACTTCGCGGGCGATGCGCGCCTTCTCCTCCTCGCGCACGCTTTCCAGGTGCGCCGACAGGTCCCGCAGTTGGGCACGGGATGCGGCCAGTTCGAGTTCGATCTGCTTGTTGGCGGTGATGTCCCAGACCACGCCGTCCCAGGTGGCGCGACCGTCCTCGAAAAGACGCGCACTGGCCTTGATGTCGGCCCAGCGCTGCTGGCCTTCGCGGGTGAGGACGCGGCCCTGCCAGTGCCAGTCGCGGTCAGCCGCCAGCGCCGCCATCTGGCTGGTCCAGTAGCCGTCGACATCGTCCGGGTGCACTAGGCCACGGATGCCACGCCCGGTGTCCAGCAACTCACCGGCGCTATAGCCCACCAGGGCCTCGCTGCCGGCGCCGATGAAGGCGAATTCGGCGTCCTCGCCGGCACGCAGGCGCTCCAGGCGGAACACCAGGCCCGGCACGTTGGAGGCGATGCCCTTGAGGCGCGCCTCGCTCTCCTCTAGGGCGGCATGGGCACGGCGGCGCTCGGTGACGTCGGTGAGGAACACCACCAGGTACTCGGAAGTGCCGAAGCGCAGGAAGCTCAGGGAAACGTCCGCCGGCATCTCGCTGCCATCGGCGCGCAGGCAGGCGGTCTCGAAGGTCTGCGCACTTTCATCGTGATTGCGCGCGCGGCGCCAGAGGTTGAGCCAGCGGTCCATGTCCAGCTGCGGCTGGATATGCGCCAGGGGGCGATCGGTGAGGCCGCCGGCCTCGTAGCCGAGCATCTGCTCCACGGCACGGTTGGCATAGCGCACATGGCTGTCCCAGTTGACCCAAAGGATGCCGACGGTGCTGTTGTCGATGGAGAACTGGGTCAGGCGCAGCGCCTCTTCCGCCGTCTCGCGCAGCTGGATGGCATGGCGCGCCTCCAGCAGGCGCTTCTCCAGGCTGCGCTGCTGGCGGCGCAGCCAGTAGATGATCGCCGCCGCGCTGAGGAACAGCAGGCCGAGCAGCAGGCTGAGGTTCTGCCAGAAACCGGGCGACTCGCCCATGCGCGGGTACTTGGGCTGCAGCCAGCGCTCGTGCAACTGGTCCAGGTCCTTGGGCGGAATGGTGCGCAGGGCGGCGTCCACCGCCGTGGAGAGCTGCGGCCAGTCGCGCCGGGTCGCCACTCGCAGCAACTGGGGAAAACCGATGTCGCCCACCACCGCAAGGCCGGAGAACTCCTGCTCGCGAGACAGCCGGCTGAGCTGCGCCTCGTCTATCACCGCGAACTTCACTTGCTGCTCCAGCACCGCACGCAGGGCCTGGCGCTCACTGCCCACGCCCTGCACGGCGACATTGGAGTAGGTGGCGCGCAGGTAGTCCGCCACCGCGCTGGGTGCACGCACCGCCACGGGCTCATCACCGCCGAGCTTCTCGATATCCACGGCGCCGCCGTTACCGCGCTCCCCCACCACCAGCTGCGGCACGCGCATATAGGGGTCGGAGAACAGCCACAGGCGCAGGCCGGCAGGGGTTTGGCTGAGGCCGGGCGCGAGGTCGATCTGCCCGGTGCGCAGGGCACTCTCCAACTCGGCGTTATCGGCGAAGGTGCGCCAGACCAGGCGCACGCCGAGCGCGGCGGCGACCCAGTCGAGCAGCTCCACGTTGACGCCGGAGAGTTGCTGCAGGCGCCGGTCCAGCTGTGCATAAGGCGCCTGCAGCACCACACCGGCACGCAGCTGCTCGTGCTGATCCAGCCACTCACGCAGCGGCGGCTCCAGTGCGACCGGCGTGGATGCGGGAGCAGCGCCCAGGGAAGCCGCCAGGCAGCAGGTGAGAAGCAAGAGACACAACGAACGAATCACAGGAAACTCCGCACAGCCAGGCTGCCCGAGAACGAAGCCGACGTACCTTACTCCAGCATCCCTGCCGAGGCGAAGGTGCGCCTGACAAATACCGGCCTAGCCTTTAGGCTGCGTGCCTATGGCCACTCCGTGGAATTCTCTGATGCTCCGAGCCCCTCGCCCGACACTCGCCGCCCTTTGCCTCGCGCTGCTGCTGCCGACGATCGCCCACGGCGAAGACCCGCCGGCCGAAAAGAAGGACGAGAACGCCGCCACGGAAACGCCGGTGGAACGCGCGCCCCTGGAAGAACGCAGCCAGGAAGACGCCAGTGCCCTGGAGCGCCAGTTGCCCCAGAAGGAACAGCAACAGCTTAAGGCCGGCGACGATGTCTTCCTGGCCCTGTGGAAGCCGGCCAATGTGGCCGAGCCCAATGGCGTGGTGATCCTGCTGCCCAGTGATGGCGAGAGCGCCGACTGGCCCCGGGCGATCGCGCCGCTGCGCAACAAGCTGCCGGATGTCGGCTGGCACAGCCTCAGCCTCACCCTGCCCGATCCCAAGGGCAACGAGCCGCCGCCGCGCCCGGTGGAGCAGGCCACCCCACCTGCCGACGGCGAAGCGAAAACCGAGAAGGCCGACCCGGCCACCCCGCCCCCGACGCCCGAGCAGGCGGGCAGCGCCGAGCCCTCCACCGACCCAGCGCAGCCGGTACTCAGCGCCGAGGAAGAGCGCAAGGCCCAGGCCACGCGGATCGCCGCGCGCATCCAGGCGGCCATCGCCTTCGCCAACCAGCAGGGCCCGAAGACCATCGTCCTGCTCGGCCACGGCAGCGGTGCCTATTGGGCCGTGCAGGCCTTGAGCGACGCGCCGTCCGCCGGCATCGACAACCTGGTGCTGGTGGATGCCGAGGTGCCGCCCGGCTACAGCCCGGCCCTGGAGGACTCGGCGCCCAAGCTCAAGCAATCCATCGGTGATTTCTTCTACAAGGACCGGCCACTGGACAGCGCCGCCGCCCTCAAGCGCCTGCAGGCGAGCAAGCGCGACAAGCACCCGGCCTATGTGCAAGTGGGCCTGAAGACGTTGCCGGACCGGAGCGCCGACCAGGAGCAGTTGTTCCGGCGGGTGCGGGGCTGGCTCGAATCGCACCTGCAGGCACCGGGGAAAAAGGCACCCGCGGCCGCGCCAGCGCCCATCATCCCGCAGTCGCCGGGTATCTAACGGAAGCCGTGGCGCTCGCGGATCAGGCTGTAGGCGTTGTGCAACTCACGGGTTTTCTCGGTGGCCTCACGCACACGCTGCGGGCTGGCCCCGGCGCCGGCCAGCTTGTCCGGGTGGTTGCGGCTGATCAAGCGCCGGTAGGCGCGCTTGATCGCCGCCGGTTCACTGTTGGCGTTCACCCCCAGTAGCGCCAGCGCATCCTGGTAGGCACTGCCACGACGCACAGGCGCACCGCCGGGGATATCGAAGCCGGCGCACAGGGCTTCCACCTGCTCCGCCGGCCAATCCAACCATTTGCCCCAGAGCAGGATCAGCTCCCGCTCGTGCCTGCCAACCCGGCCATCCGCTGCCGCCATCTGCCAGCAACTGCGCAGCAACGCCTCGCCTTCGGCACGCTGATAACGCAACCCGCGCAGGGGCAAGTACAGGTCGACCGGCTCGGACTTGCCCCGGGTGAAGGCGACGATCGCCCGGCGCTGCCCGGCCTCGTCCAGCCCAAGGCGGCGCATCTCGGCACGGGCCTGCTGGATGTGCAGGTCCACGACCCGCCCCTCGCTCTTGGCCAGGCGGCCGAGCAGTACGAAAAGCAGGTCCTCCTGTTCCACAGCCGTGCCACGGCGCAAGCGCGCCCGCAGACTGGCCCAGGAATCCAGCTTCAGCCGGCGATCCACCACCTGGCCAAGCAGGCCACCCAGCAATGCGCCGGGAATGCTGGCGATGAACATGCCGACGATGGCGCCGAGCAACGTGACGGGCCAGAACATCTCAGCGCTCCGCCTCGATCAGGCGCTCGACTTCCGCCAGGCGCTCGTGGGTGCCGACATCCACCCAGCGGCCGGTGAAATGCTCGCCACTGACGCGTCCGTCGCCCATGGCCTGGCGCAGCAACGGCGCCAGTTTGAAGGCTCCGGCACTGCTCCCTTCGAAAAGCGCGGGGTGCAACACGGCGATGCCGCTGTAGGTCAGGCCTGGCTGGCCGGGCACACCGTCACGGACCACGCCCTGGTCGAGGATAAAATCGCCACCCGGGTGGTGAGCGGGGTTATCCACCAGCACCAGATGAGCGAGCCCTTGCAACTGAAAATCCTTCAGGGCGGCGAAATCGTAGTCGGTCCAGATATCACCGTTGACCACCAGGAAAGGCTCGTCCCCCAGCAGCGGCAGCGCGCGGTGAATGCCGCCACCGGTTTCCAGGGGTTCGCCTTCCGGCGAGTAGCGGATGGAAACGCCGAAACGCTCGCCGCTACCCAGGTGATCCTCGATCTGCTGGCCGAGCCAGGCGTGGTTGATCACCAGTTCGCGGAAGCCGGCCGCCGCCAACGCGCGGATGTGGAACTCGATCAACGGGGTGCCGGCGGCACGCACCAGCGGCTTGGGGGTGTGCAGCGTCAACGGGCGCATGCGCTCGCCCTTGCCCGCCGCGAGGATCATCGCCCTCATGGGGCCACCGCCTCGGCCTGCGGCAGGGAGTCGAACAGTGTCTTGAGATCGGCCAGCTCGGGGCGCCGCTCGATCACCGCCTCTATATAGGAGAAGAAGCGCGGGACATCACCCAGGTACTTGGGCTTGCCATCGCGGTGGCAGATGCGCGCGAAGATGCCGATGACCTTGAGGTGACGCTGCACGCCCATCAGGTCGCTGGCACGGAGGAAGTCGTCCAGTTGCGGCTGTACCGGGATACCGGCCTCACGGGCGAGGTTCCAGTAGCGCTCCAGCCAGGCACGCACGCGTGCTTCGGGCCAGCTGAGGAAGGCGTCCTTGAACAGGCTGGTGACGTCGTAGGTGACCGGACCGTAGACCGCATCCTGGAAATCCAGCACACCCGGGTTGGGTGTACTGAGCATCAGGTTGCGCGGCATGTAGTCGCGGTGCACCAGCACACGGGGCTGCTCGAGGGCGCTGGTGATCAGCAGGTCACAGACACGTTGCCAGGCAGCCAGGCGCTCGCCGGACAGCTCGAGGCCCAGGTGGCGCTGCAGGTACCAGTCGGGGAACAGCTGCAATTCGCGGCGCAGCAGGGCGTCGTCATAGGCCGGCATCGGCACCTCGAAGCTACGCTTCTGCAGGGCCAGCAATGCCCGGAACGCATCCTCGAACAAGGCATCGGCGTTATCGGCGTCGATCACCTCGAGGTAGGTCTGGCGGCCCAGATCATCGAGCAAGAGAAAGCCCTGCTCCAGGTCCGCCGCAAGAATCCGCGGCACATGCACACCGGCTTCGGCGAGCATTTCGGCCACTTTGACGAAGGGGCGACAGTCTTCCTGGGGCGGCGGAGCATCCATCAGGATCAGGCTGCGGCCCTCCGCCTGCCAGCGGAAATAACGGCGGAAACTCGCGTCACTGCTGGCCGGCAGCAGATCGGCGGGGGGCACTTCGCCCCAGCCTTCGGCATGGAACAAGGCGGGCAGTCGCTGGTCCAGCCAGGCGCTAAGTTGTTGAAGGCGTACATCTTCATGGGGCATTACAAGGGTCTCCGACGGCGCTAGCCGTTGCGCGGGTCATGCTTTATTATCCAGCATCTTTTTCAGCCCATCGAGAGGCGTGCGGCCCCCGCGGGCCGATGGCGCGCAGGAAGCCCGGACTAACAAGATGGCAGTAAAATCCCCCGCGTTTCGTAAAAAATTCCCCCTGCTGGTCACCGGCAGCCTGCTGGCAATGCAGCCTGTGGCCACTCAGTTCGTAGTCGCCGCCGAGCAGTTCGACTGCCAGGCAGCCGCCTCCGGCAGTTGGGCCTGTGCGCCCAAGGCGACGGCAGAGAGCCTGCCTCCGCGCCCAGTTCACAGCGAAAGCGCCGTGAGTTCCAGGGTTGGCGTCGCTGGCGCGGCAGCCACGAGCGGCACGTCCGAATCGGCCGAAGCCCGGACGACGCTGGTCACCGAAGCCGGTGGCAAGGCACTCGCCTCCCGTAGTGCTGACTTCAGCCATCTGGACTGGGTTCCGCGCGACAAGCTGACCGCAGCGCAACTGGCCGAAGCCGGCCCGTACTGCGCAGGTGCCTATGTCGAGCCACGCCGCCCCGGCATGAACGACAAGACCCCGCCGGAAGATGCACCCACTTACGTTTCCGCCAAGGCCTCGCGCTACGAGCAGGAAAAGCAGGTCGCGACCCTCGCCGGTGACGTGGTCCTGCGCCAGGGCAGCATGCAGGTGGAAGCCGACGAGGCGAACCTGCTGCAAGCCGAGAACCGTGGCGAGCTGGTGGGCAACGTCAAGCTGCGCGACAACGGCGCCCTAGTGGTCGGCGACAGGGCCGAACTGCAACTGGACAACGGCGAAGCGCAGATCGACAACGCCGAGTACGTGCTGCACAAATCGCACACCCGCGGTAGCGCCCTGTACGCCAAGCGCCAGGAAGACGCGATCATCCGCTTGAAAGACGGCACCTACACCCGTTGCGAGCCGGGCGACAACGCCTGGCACCTGAAAGGCAACAACATCAAGCTGAACCAGGCCACGGGCTTCGGCACCGCGACCAACGTGACGCTGCGGGTCAAGGACATTCCGGTGTTCTATACCCCCTACATCTATTTCCCCATCGACGACCGTCGCCAGTCCGGCTTCCTGCCGCCGAGCATCGGTACCAGCAGCGACACCGGCTTCTCCCTGCTGACGCCGTACTACTTCAACCTCGCGCCCAACTACGACGCCACGCTTTATCCGCGTTACATGGCCAAGCGCGGCCTGCTGATGGAAGGCGAGTTCCGCTACCTGACCAAGAGCAGCGAAGGCCAGTTCGGCGGTGCGTACCTGAACGACGAGGACGACGATCGTAAGCTGCAGTCCGAGTACAAGGACAAGCGCTGGCTCTACAACTGGCAACACAAGGGCGGCCTGGACGAACGCCTGATGACCGAGGTGGACTACACCGACATCAGCGACCCGTACTACTTCCAGGACCTGCAGACCGAGCTGGGCATCGAGCAATCGACCTACGTCAACCAGCAGGGCGCCGTCACCTGGCGTGGCGACAGCTACACCGCCCGGCTCAATGCCCATGCCTATGAAATGGCTACGGTCACCGAGATCACCCCGTACGACCGCCTGCCCCAGATCACCCTGGATGGAGTGCTGCCGGTCGATGCCGGTGGCCTGAAGTTCTCCTACTCCACCGAGTTCGTGCGCTTCGAGCGTGATCTGCGCAAGGGCATGTTCACCGACGAAGACGGCGCTACCAGCCCCTGGTACGACACCCGCATCCCGGGCCTGGCCCGTGCCAACGGCAACCGTATCCACGTGGAGCCGGGCGTCAGCCTGCCGCTGGACTGGAGCTACGGCTTCATCAAGCCTTCGGTCAAATACCTCTACACCCAGTACGACCTGGACCTCGACCAGCAGGGCAAGAACACCCTGCTCGCCGGCCAGGAGTTCAACAGCAGCGAAGACCGCAGCGTGCCGATCTTCAGCGTCGACAGCGGGCTGTACTTCGATCGCAACACCGAGCTGTTCGGTAATCAGTACAAGCAGACCCTGGAACCGCGCCTGTTCTACCTCTATGTTCCCGAGGAAAAGCAGGACAACATCCCGGTCTTCGACAGCAGCGAAAGCGCATTCAGCTATTCCTCGCTGTTCCGTGAGAACCGCTTCTCCGGTCGCGACCGTGTAGGTGATGCCAACCAGGTATCCCTGGGCCTGACCAACCGCTGGATCCAGCCCAACGGCTTCGAGCGTCAGCGCTTCAGCATCGGCCAGGCCTTCTACTTCGAAGACCGCAAGGTGCAACTGCCCGGCATCGACTACCGCGATCGCAAGTCGGCCCAGGCCAGCGTTTCGCCCTATGCACTGGAATACCTGTACCGCTTCAACCGCGACTGGCGCCTGTCCTCCGACTTCAACTGGGACCCGGATGCCGGCCGCACCCGCTCCGGCAGTGTGATGTTCCACTACCAGCCGGAAGACGACGTCAACAAGGTGGTCAACTTCGGTTACCGCTACCGCAACGACGCCGTGGTCTACAACCAGACCACCGGCCAGTGGCAGGAAGGCGGCGACTACATCGACAACGTGACCGGTCGCGTGATCAAGGATTACTACAAGATCCAGCAGCACGACGCGTCCGTGATCTGGCCGGTCGTCCCGCAGTGGAACGCCATCGCACGCTGGCAGTACGACTACAACCGCAGCCGCACCCTGGAAGCCTTCGGTGGCTTCGAGTACGACAGCTGCTGCTGGAAACTCCGTCTGATCAACCGCTACTGGGTCGACTACGACGAGACCACCCTTTCGCCCGAACTCAACGAGAAAGCCGACCGCGGCGTCTTCCTGCAGATCGTGTTCAAGGGCCTCGGCGGCGTAATCGGCAACAAGGTTGAAAGCTTCCTCGACAATGGCATCCAAGGTTACCGTGAACGTGAAGACCAAGCTTTCTGATTGTCTCCGCCCGCTGCTGTTGGGCGCCCTGTTCCTCGGTGGTGCCGTGCATGCCGAGGTCCAGTCGATCGACCGTGTCGTGGCCATCGTCGACAACGACGTGATCATGCAGAGCCAGCTCGACCAACGCGTCCATGAGGTGCAGCAGACCATCGCCAAGCGCGGTTCGGCGCTGCCCCCCGAGCATGTACTGGGCCAGCAGGTGCTGGAACGCCTGATCATCGAGAACATCCAGCTGCAGATCGGCGACCGCTCCGGCATCCGCATCACCGATGAGGAACTGAACCAGGCCATCGAAGCCATCGCCCAGCGCAATGGCATGAGCGTCGAGCAGTTCCGTGGCGCCCTGGCCCAGGACGGCCTCTCCTATGAGGACGCCCGCGACCAGGTCCGTCGCGAGATGGTCATCAGCCGTGTTCGTCAGCGTCGCGTGGCGGAGCGGATCCAGGTCACCGACCAGGAAGTGCAGAACTTCCTCGCCTCCGACCTGGGCAAGATGCAGCTCTCCGAAGAATTCCACCTGGCCAACATCCTGATCCCGGTTGCGGACGGCTCCTCGCCCGAAACCATCCAGGCTGCCGACCGCCAGGCCAAGGAGCTCTACCAGCAACTGCAGCAAGGCGCCGACTTCGCACAACTGGCGATTTCCCGCTCTGCAGGCGAAACCGCTCTGGAAGGCGGCGAGATCGGCTGGCGCAAGGCCGCCCAGCTGCCGCCGCCCTTCGACGGCATGATCAGCGCCCTGGCACCCGGTGAAGTCACCGAGCCTGTACGCACCCCGGGCGGCTTCATCATCCTCAAGCTGCTGGACAAGCGTGGCGGCAGCACCCAGGTTCGCGATGAAGTGCACGTTCGCCACATCCTGCTCAAGCCGAGTGAGATTCGCAGCGAAGCCGACACCGAGCGCCTGGCCGAGCGTCTCTATGAGCGCATCAAGTCCGGTGAAGATTTCGCCGACCTGGCGAAGAGTTTCTCCGAGGACCCGGGCTCGGCCCTCAATGGCGGCGATCTGAACTGGATCGACCCCAACGCGCTGGTTCCAGAGTTCCGCGAAGTCATGGCCAAGACCCCGGCCGGCCAGCTGTCCCGCCCGTTCAAGAGCCCCTATGGCTGGCACGTGCTGGAAGTCCTGGGCCGTCGCGCCACCGACAGCGCCGACCAGATGCGCGAGCAGCAAGCCATCAACGTCCTGCGTAACCGCAAGTACGACGAAGAACTGCAAGCCTGGCTGCGTCAGATCCGCGACGAGGCGTACGTCGAAACCAAGCTCTGATTCTTCGGCGCCCTGCCACGCAGGGTGGCGCGCTGGCGGTACAATCGCCGCCACGCGCCACAGCCGGAGAGCCCGCAATGCCCCTTCCCCGCTTCGCCCTCACCCCTGGTGAACCCGCCGGCATCGGCCCGGACCTCTGCCTGCTCCTGTCCCGAGAGCGCCAGCCCTACCCCCTGATCGCCATTGCCAGCCAAGCGCTGCTGGAAGAGCGCGCCAGCCAGCTCGGCCTCGACATCCGTGTCACGCCCGTCTCGCCCGCCGCTTGGCCTGAAGAGCCGGCACCAGCAGGCGCACTCTACGTCTGGGACACCCCCCTGCAAGCTCCCGTCCAGCCCGGCGTGCTCGAACGGGCCAATGCAGGCTACGTGCTGGAAACCCTGACTCGCGCGGGCAAGGGCTGTCTGGATGGCCATTTCGCGGGGATGATCACCGCGCCCGTGCACAAGGGCGTGATCAACGAGGCCGGCATTGCCTTCTCCGGGCATACGGAGTTCCTCGCCGAACTCACCCACACCACGCAGGTGGTGATGATGCTCGCCACCCACGGCCTGCGCGTCGCCCTGGTGACCACGCACCTGCCGCTGAAGGATGTAGCCGCCGCCATCACCAGCGAACGCCTGGAACGGGTGACCCGCATCCTTCACACCGACCTGGTGGAGAAATTCGGCCTGCCCAATCCGCGCATCCTGGTGTGCGGTCTCAACCCTCATGCGGGCGAAGGTGGCCACCTGGGGCGCGAGGAGATCGAGGTCATCGAGCCCTGCCTGGAACGCCTGCGCAAAGAAGGCCTGAACCTGATCGGCCCTCTGCCCGCTGACACCCTGTTCACCCCCAAGCACCTGGAGCACTGCGACGCGGTGCTGGCGATGTACCACGACCAGGGCCTGCCCGTGCTCAAATACAAGGGGTTCGGCGCGGCGGTCAACGTCACCCTCGGCCTGCCCATCATCCGCACGTCGGTGGACCACGGTACAGCCCTGGACCTGGCCGGAACCGGGCGCATCGATGGGGGCAGCCTGCAGGTGGCCCTGGAGACGGCCTACGAGATGGCCGCTAGCCGAGGCTGAGCCACAGCGCGCCGATCAGCAGCACATTTCGGCCTGATCGGCGCAATGCTGTAAACTCCGCGCCTTTCCCCGTTTCCAGCTTCAAGCTACCGGCTTCAAGCTGCTCCACCTGGAGCCCGCAATGTCCGAATACCAACACCGCGCGCGCAAGCGCTTTGGCCAGAACTTCCTGCACGACGCTGGCGTCATCCATCGCATCCTTCGCGGCATCCATGCCAAGGAAGGCGAGCGCCTGCTGGAAATCGGCCCGGGCCAGGGCGCCTTGACCGAAGGGTTGCTGGGCAGCGGTGCGCAACTGGACGTCATCGAGCTGGACCTGGACCTGATCCCGATCCTGCAGAGCAAGTTCGGGCACGAGCCACGCTTCAAGCTGAACCAGGGCGACGCCCTGAAGTTCGACTTCAACCAGCTCAACGCAGAGCCCCACAGCCTGCGGGTGGTGGGCAACCTGCCCTACAACATCTCCACCCCGCTGATCTTCCACCTACTGAGCAACGCGCACCTGATCCGCGACATGCACTTCATGCTGCAGAAGGAAGTGGTGGAGCGCCTGGCCGCCGAGCCGGGTGGCGGCGACTGGGGGCGGCTGTCGATCATGGTCCAGTACCACTGCCGCGTGGAGCACCTGTTCAACGTCGGCCCCGGGGCCTTCAACCCGCCACCCAAGGTGGATTCGGCGATCGTGCGCCTGGTGCCCCATGAAGTCCTGCCGCACCCGGCCAAGGATCATCGCCTGCTGGAGCGCATCGTGCGCGAAGCCTTCAACCAGCGCCGCAAGACCCTGCGCAATACACTCAAGGGCCTGCTCGATAGCCATGCCATCGAAGCCGCCGGTGTCGACGGTAGCCTGCGCCCCGAACAACTGGACCTGGCCGCGTTCGTACGCCTGGCCGACCAGTTGGCCGAACAGACAACCGGCGCCTGACGCCCTAGACTTTCATTCCGGTTCCAGAGAACAGTCCCGTGCCCGATTCCCGCTACCTGGTCGCCGTCAGTGTCACCACCCGCTTCCTTCCGGAGCAGTCGCAGCCCGAGCAAAACCGCTTCGCCTTCTCCTACACCGTGACCATCCGCAACGAGGGTGAGCTGCCGGCCAAGCTGGTGTCTCGCCACTGGGTGATCACCGATGGCGACGGCCATGTGCAGGAAGTGCGGGGTGCCGGCGTCGTCGGCCAGCAACCGCTGATCGAGCCGGGCGCGAGCCACGTCTACAGCAGCGGCACGGTCATGGCGACCCGCGTCGGCACCATGCAGGGCAGCTACCAGATGGTGGCAGAAGACGGTAAACGCTTCGACGCCGAGATCGCCCCCTTCCGCCTGGCCGTTCCCGGCGCGCTGCACTGACAGGAGCCCCCATGACGGTGTACGCAGTCGGCGACCTCCAGGGCTGCCTCGATCCACTGGAATGCCTGCTGGAACGCGTGGCGTTCGACCCCGCTCGCGATCGCCTGTGGCTGGTGGGCGACCTGGTCAACCGTGGCCCGAAATCGCTGGAAACCCTGCGTTTCCTCTACGCCATGCGCGATAGCCTGGTCTGCGTGCTGGGCAACCATGATCTGCACCTACTGGCAGCGGCCCACAATGCCGAGCGCCTGAAGAAATCGGACACCCTGCGCGAGATCATCGAAGCACCCGATGCCGCCGACCTGCTTGAATGGCTGCGCCAGCAAAAGCTGATGCACTATGACGAGCAGCGCGACATCGCCATGGTCCACGCCGGCATCCCGCCCAACTGGACGCTGGCCAAGGCGCTGAAACGCGCGGGCGAGGTGGAGGAAGTTCTGCGGGACGATGTCCGTCTGCCCCTCTTCCTTGACGGCATGTACGGCAACGAGCCGGCGAAATGGGATGGAGACCTGCAAGGCATCGCCCGCCTGCGCGTCATCACCAACTGCTTCACCCGCATGCGCTTCTGCAAGGCCGACGGCACCCTGGACCTCAAGAGCAAGGAGGGCATCGACACCGCCCCCCCTGGCTACGCACCCTGGTTCAGCCACGCCGAGCGCAAGACTCGTGGTCAGAAGATCATCTTCGGCCATTGGGCGGCCCTGGAAGGCAAGTGCGACGAACCCGGCCTCTTCGCCCTCGACACCGGCTGTGTCTGGGGCGGGGCCATGACCCTTCTGAACGTCGACAGCGGCGAACGCATCAGCTGCAGTTGCGAGGAGAACAACACATGAGCGAATTCCAGCGCATCCCGCCGGAGCAGGCCCAGGCACTGCGCGAACACGGTGCCCAGGTGGTCGACATCCGTGACCCGCAGAGCTACGCCAACGGCCACATCACCGGCTCGCAGCATCTGGACAACTACTCCCTCGCCGACTTCATCGCCAAGGCCGACCTCGACAAGCCCCTGATCGTCACCTGCTACCACGGCAACTCCAGCCAGGGGGCCGCCGCCTACCTCGTGGGCCAGGGCTTCTCCGACGTCTACAGCCTGGACGGTGGCTTCGAGCTCTGGCGCGCCACCTACCCCGGCGAAGTCGCCCAGGGCAGTGCCGAGTAAAAATTTTCTCGATGGCGCAATCCCGCGCCATCACTGGCCTAGCGCCGCGACCTGACGAACGGCAATCTCTTGTTATCCTTCCGTCATCCTTGACCTCCCGGATTCCGAACTACTCTTAGGTCAGGCCATCCAAAAGGGGAGAGCCGGCACACCGGTTCCGGGCCATCGGCAGCGACCATTAGGTGTTCTGGGGGTTTCTCATCGGCTGACTCGTCGGCTGACTGCCCGCACCCGCATATCCGATCCCGCCGGCTCCCAGTATCCAGCGAGGTGACGCAATGAGCATTTTCAGCCACTTCCAACAACGCTTCGAGGCGACCCGCCAGGAGGAATATTCCCTTCAGGAATATCTCGACCTGTGCAAGCAGGACCGCAGCGCCTATGCCACCGCAGCCGAACGGATGCTGATGGCCATCGGTGAGCCGGAGCTGTTGGACACCTCCACCGACTCGAGGCTGTCACGGATCTTCTCCAACAAGGTGATTCGCCGTTACCCGGCCTTCGCCGACTTCCACGGCATGGAAGACTGCATCGACCAGATCGTCGCCTTCTTCCGCCACGGCGCCCAAGGCCTGGAAGAGAAGAAGCAGATCCTCTACCTCCTGGGTCCGGTGGGCGGCGGCAAATCCTCCCTGGCCGAGAAGCTCAAGCAGCTGATCGAGAAAGTGCCCTTCTATGCCATCAAGGGCTCTCCGGTGTTCGAGTCGCCCCTCGGGTTGTTCAATGCCACCGAAGACGGCGCCATCCTCGAAGAGGACTACGGCATTCCCCGGCGCTACCTCTCAACCATCATGTCGCCCTGGGCCACCAAGCGCCTCGCCGAGTTCGGCGGCGATATCAGCCAGTTCCGCGTGGTCAAGCTCTACCCCTCCATCCTCAACCAGATCGCCGTAGCCAAGACCGAGCCCGGTGACGAGAACAACCAGGACATCTCTGCCCTGGTGGGCAAGGTGGATATCCGCAAGCTGGAGGAATTCCCGCAGAACGACGCCGACGCCTACAGCTACTCGGGCGCTCTGTGCCGGGCCAACCAGGGCCTGATGGAGTTCGTCGAGATGTTCAAGGCGCCGATCAAGGTGCTGCACCCGCTGCTGACCGCCACCCAGGAAGGCAACTACAACAGCACCGAGGGCCTCGGGGCGATTCCGTTCCAGGGCATCCTGCTGGCCCACTCCAACGAATCGGAATGGCACAGCTTCCGCAACAACAAGAACAATGAGGCATTCATCGACCGGATCTACATCGTCAAGGTGCCCTATTGCCTGCGCGTCAACGACGAGATCAAGATCTACGACAAGCTGCTGGCCAACAGCTCCCTGGCCAACGCCCACTGCGCACCCGACACCCTGAAGATGCTCGCGCAGTTCTCCGCCCTCTCGCGTCTCAAAGAGCCGGAGAACTCCAATATCTACTCGAAGATGCGCGTCTACGACGGCGAGAACCTCAAGGACACCGATCCCAAGGCCAAGTCGATCCAGGAATACCGCGACGCCGCCGGCGTCGACGAGGGCATGAACGGCCTCTCCACCCGCTTCGCCTTCAAGATCCTCTCCAAGGTGTTCAACTTCGATCCGCACGAGGTCGCCGCCAACCCGGTTCACCTGCTCTACGTGCTGGAACAGCAGATCGAGCAGGAACAATTCCCCGCCGAGGTGCGTGAGCGCTACCTGCGCTTCATCAAGGAGTACCTGGCACCGCGCTACATCGAGTTCATCGGCAAGGAAATCCAGACCGCCTACCTCGAGTCCTACAGCGAATACGGCCAGAACATCTTCGACCGTTACGTGCTCTACGCCGACTTCTGGATCCAGGATCAGGAATACCGGGACCCGGAAACCGGCGAGATCCTCAACCGTGTCGCCCTCAACGAAGAACTGGAGAAGATCGAGAAACCCGCCGGCATCAGCAACCCGAAGGACTTCCGCAACGAGATCGTCAACTTCGTGCTGCGCGCCCGGGCCAACAACAACGGCAAGAACCCCACCTGGCTCAGCTACGAGAAGCTGCGGGTGGTGATCGAGAAGAAAATGTTCTCCAACACCGAGGACCTGCTGCCGGTCATCAGCTTCAACGCCAAGGGCAGCAAGGACGAGCAGCAGAAGCACAACGATTTCGTCAAACGCATGGTCGAGCGCGGCTACACCGAGAAACAGGTTCGCCTGCTGTCCGAGTGGTACCTGCGGGTACGCAAGTCGCAGTAACTGCAGCCACAAGCTGCAGGCTTCAAGCGGCAAGAAGGAGCGGGGGCCGATGCTCTGCGCTTCTACCTGCGGCTTGCGGCCTGCGGCTTGAAGCTGCCCCGGAGGGGCACCCATGAGCTACGTGATCGACCGACGCCTGAATGGCAAGAACAAGAGCACGGTGAACCGCCAGCGCTTCCTCAGGCGGTACCGCGACCACATCAAGAAGGCGGTGGAGGAAGCCGTCAGCCGCCGTTCCATCACCGACATGGAGCATGGTGAGCAGATCAGCATTCCCGGCCGCGACATCGACGAGCCCGTGCTGCATCACGGCCGTGGCGGCCGGCAGACCATCGTTCACCCGGGTAACAAGGAATTCACCACAGGCGAACGCATCCCTCGCCCGCAAGGCGGTGGCGGCGGACGCGGCAGTGGCAAGGCCAGCAACTCCGGCGAAGGCATGGACGAGTTCGTCTTCCAGATCACCCAGGAAGAATTCCTCGACTTCATGTTCGAAGACCTGGAGCTGCCCAACCTGGTCAAACGCCATCTCACCGGCTCCGACACCTTCAAGACCGTACGCGCCGGCATCAGCAACGAGGGCAACCCCTCACGCATCAATATCATCCGCACCCTGCGCTCGGCCCATGCCCGTCGCATTGCCCTTTCCGGCTCCAGTCGCGCCAAGCTGCGTGTGGCGCGGGAAGAACTTGCCAGGCTCAAGCGTGAGGAGCCGGACAACTTCGGCGACATACAGGAACTGGAAGCAGAGATCCTCAAGCTGCGGGCGCGAATCGAACGGGTGCCGTTCCTCGACACCTTCGACCTCAAGTACAACTTGCTGGTCAAGCAGCCCAACCCCAGCTCCAAAGCCGTGATGTTCTGCCTGATGGACGTCTCCGGCTCCATGACCCAGGCGACCAAGGACATCGCCAAGCGCTTCTTCATCCTCCTGTACCTGTTCCTCAAGCGGAACTACGACAAGATCGAAGTGGTGTTCATCCGTCACCACACCAGCGCCCGCGAGGTGGACGAGGAGGAGTTCTTCTACTCCCGCGAAACGGGCGGCACCATCGTCTCCAGCGCCCTCAAGCTGATGCAGGAGATCATGGCCGAGCGCTACCCCGTCAACGAATGGAACATCTATGCGGCACAGGCCTCGGACGGCGACAACTGGAACGACGACTCGCCCATCTGCCGGGACATCCTGATCAAGCAGATCATGCCCTTCGTGCAGTACTACACCTACGTCGAGATCACCCCGCGCGAGCACCAGGCGCTGTGGTTCGAGTACGAGCAAGTTTGCGACACCTTCGCCGACACCTTCGCCCAGCAGCAGATCGTCTCCCCCGGCGATATCTACCCCGTGTTCCGCGAACTCTTCCAGCGCCGACTGGTTACCTGAGGGCCGTGACATGACTGCCACAGAGAAGAAAAGGCAACCCATCTCCACCGGTTCGGAGTGGACCTTCGACCTGATCCGCACCTACGACCGCGAGATCAGCCGCCTGGCCGAGCGCTACGCCCTGGACACCTATCCCAACCAGATCGAAGTCATCACGGCCGAGCAGATGATGGATGCCTACGCCTCGGTGGGCATGCCGCTGGGCTACCACCACTGGTCTTACGGCAAGCACTTCCTGGCCACCGAGAAAGGCTACTCCCGCGGGCAGATGGGCCTGGCCTACGAGATCGTCATCAACTCCGACCCCTGCATCGCCTACCTGATGGAAGAAAACACCATCACCATGCAGGCACTGGTGATCGCCCACGCCTGCTACGGCCACAACAGCTTCTTCAAGGGCAACTACCTGTTCCGCACCTGGACCGACGCCAGCTCGATCATCGACTACCTGGTGTTCGCCAAGCAGTACATCATGCAATGCGAGGAGCGCCACGGCATCGACGCGGTGGAAGACCTGCTGGACTCCTGCCACGCCCTGATGAACTACGGCGTCGACCGCTACAAGCGACCCTATCCGATCTCCGCCGAAGAAGAACGGCGCCGGCAAAAGGAGCGCGAGGAACACCTGCAGAAGCAGATCAACGACCTCTGGCGCACCATTCCCAAGGGCGCGGGCAAGGGTGGTGACAAGGACAACCGGCGCTTCCCGTCGGAACCCCAGGAAAACATTCTCTACTTCATCGAAAAGCACGCACCGCTGCTGGAGCCCTGGCAGCGCGAGATCGTGCGCATCGTGCGCAAGATCGCCCAGTACTTCTATCCCCAGCGCCAGACCCAGGTCATGAACGAAGGCTGGGCGACCTTCTGGCACTACACCCTGATGAACGACCTCTACGACGAAGGCCTGGTCACCGAAGGCTTCATGCTCGAGTTCCTCCAGTCCCACACCAGCGTCGTATTCCAGCCCGGCTTCGACAGCCCTTACTACAGCGGCATCAACCCCTACGCCCTGGGCTTCGCCATGTACCGCGACATCCGCCGCATGTGCGAGGAGCCCACCGAGGAAGACAAACGCTGGTTCCCCGACATCGCCGGCGGCGACTGGCTCTCCACCATCAAATTCGCCATGAAGAGCTTCAAGGACGAGAGCTTCATCCTCCAATACCTCTCGCCCAAGGTGATCCGCGACTTCAAGCTGTTCAGCATCCTCGACGACGACCAGAAGGACGAGCTGCTGGTCCCTGCCATCCATGACGAACCCGGTTACCGGCAGATCCGCGAAACCCTCGCCGCCCAGTACAACCTCGGCAACCGCGAACCCAACGTGCAGATCTGGAACGTCGACCGCCGTGGCGACCGCTCCCTGACCCTGCGCCACCAGCAACACGACCGCAAACCCCTGGGCGAATCCACCGAGGAGGTGCTGCGCCACCTGCACCGCCTCTGGGGCTTCGACATCCACCTGGAAACCATGAACGGCGAGCAGATCACCGGCACCCACCACGTACCGCCCAAGGGTGAACGCAGCGAAGACGGCGAATACCCGCGCCTGGACCTGGTCATCCCGCCCATTTGATCGGTTGACCGCATGCCGGGCACCCCCGAGCATGCGGTCATCGCCCATGGAGAGCGTCGATGCGCCTGTTCCTCGTCCTGCTGTTGTGCCTGGTCCTGGCCACCTGCTCCACCCACATCCCCAGCATCCAGGTGGTGCACCCGGACGGCGGCGACCTGACCGCTCGCCACAGCTTCCAACTGGTTCCTCCGGAACAGGCGCTGCTCGGCCAAGCCCCCTACCGTGAGCACTACGCTCGGCTAGACCCATTGCTCCGCCAAGGCCTGGCGACCCGGGGCTATCACGAAAGCCAGACGCCCGAGCTGCGCATCTACTACTGGCTGGCCCTGCAGGACGCACCGCTGGAGTTCAAGGTCGACCAGGCGCCGCCCAGCCCACTCGGCCCCTACCAGGCCATCCACCGCCTGCGTGATGAAACCGGCACCCTGCGCCTGCGCATCACCGACCTCGATGGCCAGGTGCTCTGGGAAGGTATCGCCAGCACCGGCCTGAGCCCCGCCTGGGACAGCGCCGAGCTGCTGCAAAGCGCAGTGGAAGCCCTGACCCGGCAAATCCCCATCGCAGCCAGCGAGCGGGCTGCTATCCTCCGCACCCTCGGAGGTGAGCATGCAGATATACAAGGTGGGCGGCGCGGTTCGTGAGCGCTTGTTGGGTCGCCCGGTCACGGAAGTGGACTGGGTCGTGGTCGGCGCAACCGCCGAAGAAATGCTCGAACAGGGCTTCAAGCCGGTCGGCGCGGACTTTCCCGTGTTCCTCCACCCGCAGAGCGGCGAGGAATACGCGTTGGCACGTACCGAACGCAAAAGCGGGCGCGGCTACGGCGGCTTCACCTTCTTCGCCAACCCGGACGTCAGCCTCGAAGAGGACCTGATCCGCCGCGACCTCACCGTCAACGCCATCGCCGAAGACGAACACGGCACGCTGGTCGACCCCTATGGCGGCCAGCACGACCTTGAGCAGCGCATCCTCCGGCACGTCTCCCCCGCCTTCGCCGAAGACCCGCTGCGCGTGCTGCGCGTGGCCCGCTTCGCCGCCCGCTATGCGCCGCTCGGCTTCACAGTGGCCGAAGAGACCATCGAACTGATGCGGGAAATCGCCGAATCCGGTGAGCTGGACGCCCTGACCGCAGAGCGCAGCTGGAAGGAAATCTCCCGCGCCCTGATGGAGCCGCGCCCGGACGTGTTCATCCAGGTGCTGCGCGACTGCGGTGCACTGCAGGCCTGGATGCCGGAACTGGACGCCCTGTTCGGCGTGCCCCAGCCCGAGCATCATCACCCGGAGGTGGACTCAGGACTGCACGTTCTGGCGGTGCTGCAGCAGTGCGCGGAACACGACCAACCCCTCACCGTGCGCTGGGCCTGCCTACTGCACGACCTGGGCAAAGGCGAGACGCCAGAAGAGGAGTGGCCCCGGCACATCGCCCACGAACAGCGCGGCCTCAAGCTGATCCAGCAGGTCAACGAGCGCTGCAAGGCGCCTCGGGACTGCCAGGAGCTGGCGATGCTGGTGGGCGAGTTCCACACCCATGCCCACCGCGCCACCGAACTCCGCGCCTCGACCCTGGCAGAGCTGCTCGCCCGTTTCGATGTCTACCGCCGCCCGCAGCGCTTCGAGGAATTCATCGCGGCCTGCGAGATGGACGCCCGCGGCCGGCACGGCCTGGAGCAGCGCGAATACCCCCAGGCCGACTACCTGCGAGGCGCCGCCGAAGCCGCGCGTGCAGTCGCGGTCCAGCCATTGCTGGAAAAGGGCTACAAGGGGGCCGAACTGGGCGAAGCGCTCAGGCTCGAGCGCCTGAAGGCACTGAAGGCTTACAAGGAAGGCGCGGGGAAGGCCTGAAGCAGATCGGCGGGCGTCAACTGGCGCCCCTGCCATTCGAAAGGCACCGGCCACAGCTGCTGCTGAATCTGCGCCGTTGCCCAAAGCTCCGCGAAGCTGCGCCCCTCACCCGGGTGCAGGCGCTCAGGCGCTACCAGTGCCAAGGGCCAGAGCACGAACGCGTTCTTCAACACCTCTGCACGCGGCAAGGCCAGGCCATCGAAACTGCCGACCAGGTCGCCGTAAAGCAGCACATCGATGTCCAGCGGCAGACCCTTGCGATCTGGCGCATAGCGGCCGTTGTCGGCCTCGATGAATTTGAGGCGGCGGTCCAGTTCCATCAGGGGCAGGTCGGTCGTCGCCGCCACCACCAGGTTGTAGAAGGGTCCGCTCTTGATGCCCACCGGCTGGCTTTCGAACACCGGCGAGCAATGGATCTCATGAAGGAAGCCGGCCAGTGCATCGAGGCCTGCCCGCAGGTGTTCTTCACGCCCGATATTGCTGCCCAGGCCCAGCAGAACCGGTGTCAGCGGCATCCGCGTTCAATCTCCACGCCAACGCTGCTGGCAGCGGGCACCGCACCGGGCTTGTGCAGCTTGAGCCGCACCCAGGGAATGTTGAATTCCGCCATGAGCACAGCGACCAATCGCTCGGCGAAGGTTTCCACGAGAAGGAACTGCGATTCGCCAGCGAACGCCTGGATGCGCTGGGAGACAGAAGCGTAGTCCAGGGCATGGGCCAGCTCATCATCGGCGGCGGCCGGGCGGTTGTCCCAGGCCATTTGCAGGTCCAGGCGCAGGCACTGGCGAATGCTCCGCTCCCAGTCGTACGCACCAATGACGGTATCGACTTCAAGACCCTCGATGAAAACCGTGTCCACGTAACTTCTGCCCCGTTAGAATCAGGGCTCCCTCGCCCTGGAATGGATACCAATGTTCTGGCTGCTGGCGATTCTCGCCTACCTGCTCGGCTCGCTGTCCTTCGCCATCCTGCTAAGCCGGTTGTTCGGCTTCGCCGACCCACGCGACCAGGGCTCAGGCAATCCGGGCGCCACCAACATGCTGCGCGTGGCGGGCAAGAAGCTCGCGATCCTCACCCTGCTCGGCGACTTGCTCAAAGGCCTTCTGCCCGTACTGGTCGCCTACCTGATCGGGCTCGGCATCCAAAAACAGGCCTGGATCGGCCTCGCCGCCGTGCTCGGGCATCTCTACCCGCTGTACTTTCGCTTTCGCGGCGGCAAGGGCGTCGCCACCGCCGCCGGCATGCTGCTCGGGCTCTACCCGCCGGCCGCCTTGCTGGCTGTCGGGGCCTGGGCGCTGACCTTCTTCCTCACCCGCACCAGCTCGCTCGCCGCGCTGATCGCAACGCCGCTGACCCTGCCATTACTGGCCTGGCAGAAACCCGGAGCCCTGCTGCCAATGGCCGTGCTCTGCTGCCTGATCGTCTGGCGACACCGCGGCAATCTACGCGACCTTTTCGCAGGACGCGAACGACATTTCTGAAACTGAAGACAGCCTCAAGCTACAAGCCTGAGGCTACAAGACGCCACGCGACGCTAGATCGACGGCAGGCTTTCCATCGGCCAGCGCGCCTGCACGGCAATGGCCGGACCTTCCTGCTGCCCGGCCTTCAGGCGCTGGCAACCGGCATAGGCGATCATCGCGCCGTTGTCAGTGCAAAACCGCGGGCGCGCATAAAAGACGTTGCCGTGGAATTCGCCCAGCATCGCCTCCAGCGATTGGCGCAGCGCCTGGTTGGCACTCACCCCACCGGCGATCACCAGTCGCTTCAAGCCGGTCTGCTTCAGGGCCCGGCGGCACTTGATGACGAGAGTCTCGACCACCGCCTGCTGGAACGCCAGAGCGATGTCGCAACGGGTTTGCTCACCGTCGTCCCCAGCATTGCGGCACTGCTGCCAGGTGTTGAGGGCGAAGGTCTTGAGGCCGCTGAAGCTGAAATCCAGGCCAGGCCGATCAGTCATCGGGCGCGGGAAGGTGAAGCGCCCCGGCACACCGCTTTCGGCCAGGCGGGCGATCTCGGGGCCACCCGGATAGCCCAGGCCGATGAGCTTGGCGGTCTTGTCGAAGGCTTCGCCCGCAGCGTCGTCCACCGACTCACCGAGCAAAGCGTAACGGCCGATGCCATCGACGCGAACCAGCTGGGTATGGCCGCCGGAAACCAGCAAGGCGACGAACGGAAACTCCGGCGGCTGCTCTTCCAGCATCGGCGCCAGCAGATGGCCTTCCATATGGTGCACACCCAGCGCAGGCACGCCCCAGGCGAACGCCAGGGCCTGGGCGCAGGAGGCACCCACCAGCAGCGCGCCGACCAGGCCGGGGCCGGAGGTGTAGGCGATGCCATCGATATCGGCCGGCTTGCAACCGGCGCCATCGAGCACTTCGCGCAACAGCGGCAGCATGCGCTTGACGTGATCGCGGGACGCCAGCTCGGGCACCACGCCGCCGTACACGCGATGGAGGTCGATCTGACTGAACAGCGCATCGGCCAACAGGCCGCGCTCGCTGTCGTAGAGAGCGACACCGGTCTCGTCGCAAGAGGTTTCCAGACCCAGCACTAGCATTGGGAACCTGCCTTCCAGGCCTAGCTAATAAAGAAGGCGCGCATCATAATCGCCGCCCTCCGCCCCGGCCAGCGGTTTTCGACTGAAGGCTTTGCATTCCAGGGCGCAAGGCGTTAACATCCGCAACCCTTGAAAACCGACGTTCTCCCGCAGTCTTAGCCAGGAGCGCGTTCACCCACGGTAATTAGTGAAGGTACGACCTGGATGCCAGCCGTCAAAGTTAAAGAGAACGAACCCTTCGACGTAGCCCTGCGTCGCTTCAAGCGCTCCTGCGAAAAAGCCGGTGTACTGGCTGAAGTCCGCAGCCGCGAGTTCTACGAGAAGCCCACGGCAGAGCGCAAGCGTAAAGCTGCTGCTGCAGTGAAGCGTCATGCCAAGAAAGTGCAGCGCGAGCAGCGCCGCCGCGAGCGCCTGTACTGAGTTAACAGGCTTCGCCGCACGCTTTCAGCATCGCCCGGCTCCGGCCGGGCGAGTGCATTCAGGCACCGCATGCGACACTCCGCTTCGCCCTGGCGAACGCCGGAGTTTTTTGCATTTGCAGCACCGGTAATGCCGCTATCGCCAACCGGCGATGGGGGCCTATGCTTTGACCCTCCCAGCGTCCTGAGCACCCTATGGCCGGCCTGATCCCCCAAGGCTTCATCGACGATCTGCTGAACCGCACCGACATAGTCGAGGTGGTGAGTTCGCGCATCCAACTGAAGAAGGCCGGCAAAAACTACAGCGCCCGTTGCCCATTCCATAACGAAAAGACGCCCTCTTTCAGCGTCAGCCCCGACAAGCAGTTCTACTACTGCTTCGGCTGTGGCGCCGGCGGCAACGCCCTCGGCTTCATCATGGACCACGACAACCTCGACTTCCCCGAGGCTGTCGAGGAGCTGGCCAAACGTGCCGGCATGGACGTACCGCGCGAAGAAAGCGGGCGCAACAATCGCCCACGCCAAGCCACCGACTCGCCGCTCTACGCCCTGCTCACAGCTGCCTCGGATTACTACCGCCAAGCCCTGAAGAGCCACCCGACACGCAAGGCCGCCGTCGACTACCTGAAAGGACGCGGCCTGTCCGGTGAAATAGCCCGCGACTTCGGCCTCGGCTTCGCCCCACCGGGGTGGGACAACCTGTTCAAGCACCTGGCCAGCGACGCCTTGCAGCAGAAGGCCATGATCGATGCCGGCCTGCTGATCGAGAACGCCGATAGCGGCAAGCGCTACGACCGCTTCCGTGACCGCGTGATGTTCCCCATCCGCGACAGCCGGGGCCGGGTCATCGCCTTTGGCGGTCGCGTACTGGGCGACGACAAACCCAAGTACCTGAACTCGCCGGAAACACCGGTCTTCCACAAGGGCCAGGAACTCTACGGTCTCTACGAAGCCCGCAAGAACAACCGCAACCTCGACGAGGTGATGGTCGTCGAAGGCTACATGGACGTTATCGCCCTGGCCCAGCAAGGCCTGCGCAACGCCGTCGCCACCCTCGGCACCGCCACCAGCGAGGAGCACATCAAGCGCCTGTTCCGCCTGGTGCCCAGCATCCTGTTCTGCTTCGACGGCGACCAGGCCGGACGCAAGGCCGCCTGGCGAGCACTGGAAGCCACGCTACCGTCCCTGGAGGACGGCCGGCGCGCACGCTTCCTGTTCCTCCCCGAAGGCGAAGACCCGGACAGCCTGGTACGCGCCGAGGGTACCGATGCCTTCCGCGCCCGCATCACCCAGCACGCGCAGCCCCTGGCCGATTACTTCTTCCAGCAACTGAGGGACGAAGCCGATCCCAGCTCCCTGGAAGGCAAGGCGCACTTGGTAACCCTGGCCGCTCCACTGATCGACAAAGTGCCCGGCGCCAACCTGCGTACGCTGATGCGTCAGCGCCTGTCGGAAATCACCGGTCTGAACGGTGAGGCCATCGGCCAGCTAAGCCACGACGCGCCGCCGCACAGCGGCGAAGCGTCGCACTACCCCGACGACCACCACTACGGCACCCCTGCCAGCTACGAAGGCTATGGCGATGCCGGCCAGGAGCACTACTTCGAGCCACCCGCCCGGCAACAACAGGGCGAATGGCAGAAGCCCGAGCGCAAGAAAGGCGAGTGGAAAGGCGACTGGAAAAAGGGCGGAAAGCCCTGGGACAAGAAGGGCGGCCAAGGTGAATTCAGGCGCCCCCCGCGCACTGAAATCAAGGTCGAGTCGCCAACCCTGACGGCACTCAGGACACTGCTTCACCATCCAAACCTTGCGCAGAACGTCGAGAATGCCAGCCATTTCGCTGCAGAAGACGACACTTACGCTCGCTTGATGGTGTCGCTCCTCGAAGCCCTGCAGAAGAACCCCAAGCTGCGCTCGCTGCAGCTCATCGCCCGCTGGCACGGCACCGAACAGGGCCGGCTGCTGCAGGCGCTGGCGGAGAAGGAATGGTTGATTTCGAGCGACAACCTTGAACAACAGTTTTTCGACACTATAACTAGGTTGTCGGCCCGCCAACGCGAGCGCAGCCTCGAACAACTGCTACGCAAAGCAAGGCAGAGCGAACTCAGCGCAGAGGAGAAAGACCAGCTGCGCGACCTCCTCAGCCGCAGTCCATCTCCAGCCTCCACCAGCCCAACTGGCGCTTGAGGCCTCTGGTCAGGTATAATCCTCGGCTTGTTTTTAGCCCGCCAAGACCTTAAGTGGATAGGGTGTTATGTCCGGAAAAGCGCAACAGCAGTCTCGCCTCAAAGAGTTGATCGCCCGTGGTCGTGAGCAGGGTTACCTGACTTACGCGGAGGTCAATGACCATCTGCCGGAGGATATTTCCGATCCGGAACAGGTGGAAGACATCATCCGCATGATCAATGACATGGGGATCAACGTATTCGAGAGTGCTCCGGATGCGGACGCCCTGTTGTTGGCCGAAGCCGACACCGACGAGGCTGCAGCCGAAGAAGCCGCCGCCGCACTCGCAGCCGTCGAGACCGACATTGGCCGAACCACCGACCCGGTGCGCATGTACATGCGTGAAATGGGCACGGTGGAACTGCTGACTCGCGAAGGCGAGATCGAGATCGCCAAGCGCATCGAGGAAGGCATTCGCGAAGTAATGAGCGCGATCGCCCACTTCCCCGGTACCGTCGACAGCATTCTCTCCGAGTACCATCGCGTCACTACCGAAGGTGGCCGTCTCTCCGACGTCCTCGCTGGCTACATCGACCCCGACGACGGCAGCGTGCCGGCCGAGGAAGTCGAGCCTGTCGTCCCGAAGGAAGAAAGCGCCGCGAAGGAAAAGGACGAAGACGAAGAAGAGGAAGGTGAGAGCGACGACGCCGAGGAAGAAGGCGACGGCGGTCCCGACCCGGAAGAGGCCCTGCGCCGCTTCACAGCCGTCTCCGACCAGCTGGAAAAGGCCCGTAAGGCGCTGAAGAAGCATGGTCGTTCCAGCAAACAGGCCATCGATGAACTGCAAGGCCTCGCCGAGCTGTTCATGCCCATCAAACTGGTACCCAAACAGTTCGATGCCCTGGTAGACCGCGTTCGTGACGCCCTTGACCGTGTCCGCGCCCAGGAGCGCGCCATCATGCAGCTCTGCGTGCGTGATGCCCGCATGCCGCGTGCCGACTTCCTGCGCCTGTTCCCCGGCAACGAAGTCGACCTGACCTGGGTCGAAGGCCTGACCAAAGGCAAGGCCAAGTACGCCGAAGCCCTGAGCAAGCTGGTCGACGACGTCAAGCGCAATCAGCAGAAGCTGATCGACCTCGAGAAGGAAGTCGACCTCAAGATTTCCGAGATCAAGGACGTCAACCGCCGCATGTCCATCGGTGAAGCGAAAGCTCGCCGGGCGAAGAAGGAAATGGTCGAGGCCAACCTGCGCCTCGTGATCTCCATCGCCAAGAAGTACACCAACCGCGGCCTGCAGTTCCTCGACCTGATCCAGGAAGGCAACATCGGCCTGATGAAGGCGGTGGACAAGTTCGAATACCGGCGCGGCTACAAGTTCTCGACCTATGCCACCTGGTGGATCCGTCAGGCGATCACTCGCTCGATCGCCGACCAGGCCCGCACCATCCGTATTCCGGTGCACATGATCGAGACCATCAACAAGCTCAACCGCATCTCCCGCCAGATGCTCCAGGAAATGGGCCGCGAGCCCACCCCGGAAGAGCTTGGCGAGCGCATGGAAATGCCCGAGGACAAGATCCGCAAGGTATTGAAGATCGCCAAAGAACCGATCTCCATGGAAACCCCGATCGGCGACGACGAGGATTCCCACCTGGGCGACTTCATCGAGGACAGCACCATGCAGTCCCCGATCGACGTGGCCACGGTCGAAAGCCTCAAGGAAGCCACCCGCGAAGTACTGGCCGGCCTCACCGCCCGTGAAGCCAAGGTCCTGCGCATGCGCTTCGGCATCGACATGAACACCGACCACACCCTCGAGGAAGTCGGCAAGCAGTTCGATGTGACCCGCGAGCGGATCCGCCAGATCGAAGCCAAGGCGCTGCGCAAGTTGCGCCACCCGTCGCGAAGCGAGCATCTGCGCTCCTTCCTCGACGAGTGATCGAACAACCCCCGGCCAGTCCGGGGGTTTTTCTTTCTGCTACCAAAGCGCCAGCTGCCGCGTCTACACTTCCGCCTATCACTTCGTGGAACGGGACCGTCATGGCGCGTCTGCCTGCCATTCTCCTGCTGTGTCTGGCGTTCTGGGCAGCCCCGTCCGGAGCGCTCACCTTCACCCAGGAAGAACAGGCATGGCTGCAGGACCACCCCGTCCTGCGCATGGGCATCGACGCCTCCTGGCCCCCCTTCGAATTCCGCGACAGCCAGGGCCGCCACCAGGGCCTCGCCGCCGACTACGTCAAGCTGATCCAGGAACGCCTGGGCGTCCGCCTCGAGCCGGTGGAACCACGCAACTGGGGTGAAGTGCTGGAGCAGGCCCGCAATGGCCAGCTCGACCTGCTGCCCGGCGTCATGTCCACCCCCGAACGCCAGCAATACCTCAGTTTCACCCGCCCCTACCTCGACTTCCCCATCGTCATCCTCGCCCGCGACGGCGGCCCACAGCCCAAATCGCTCGGCGATCTCTACGGCCTCAAGATCGCCGTGGTCGAGGACTATGCCCCTCACGAACTGCTGCGCAGCGGCAATCCCGACCTCAACCTCCTGCCCTTGCCCAACGTCGCCGCCGGCCTCCAGGCCCTCGCTACCGGGCAGGCCGACGCCTTCGTCGGCGACCTCGCCTCCAGCGTCTGGAGCCTGCGCCAACTCAGGCTCGAAGGCCTCTACATCAGCGGCGAGACGCCCTACCGCTACCAGCTCGCCATGGCCACGCCGCGTAGCGACACCCCCCTGGTCGGCATCCTCGACAAGGTCTTCGCCGACATCAGCGCTGCCCAGATCGAAGCCATCCAGGACCGCTGGGTCGGCGGCGTCATCGACCGGCGCCCGGTCTGGACCACCCTCATCGCCTACGGGCTCCCCGCCCTGCTACTGATCGGCCTCGCCCTGGTCTTCGTCCTGCGCATCAACCGCCGCCTCAGCGGCGAAATGTCACGCCGCGCCCTGCTCGAAGACGAACTGCGCACCAGCGAACAGCACTACCGTGGCCTGGTCGAAAGCCTCAACGCCATCGCCTGGGAAATGCGCCTCGACGAACACCGCTTCACCTACGTCTCGCCCCACGCCGAACGCCTGCTCGGCTACCCCCTGGCAGACTGGCTCGAGCCCGGTTTCTGGCAGCGCACCCTCCATCCCGAAGACGCCCAGCACGCCGAATACGTCTGCAACGAAGAAGTCGCCGCCGGGCGCGACCACAGTTTCGACTACCGCATGCTCGCTGCCGACGGCCGCGTCCTGTGGATCCGCGACATCGTCACCCTCGACCCCCAGGGCGACAGCCAGATCATCCGCGGCCTGATGATCGACATCACCGAAGCCAAGGACACCGAACACGCCCTGCGCCTCTCCCAACAGAAGTTCGCCTCCGTATTCCACAACTGCCCCGACGTCATCGCCCTCGCCCGCCGCCAGGACGGCCGCCTGCTCGACGTCAACCGCACCTTCGAGCAACAGACCGGCATCGACGCCGCCCAGGCCATCGGCCGTACCGCCACCGAACTGGGCATCTGGGGCACCCCCGACATGGGGCCCGGCCTCCTCCAGCGCCTGCAGAACGAAAGCCTGCACAACCTGGAAATGACCTTCCGCCGGCAGAACGGCGAAAGCTTCACCGGCCTCATCTCCGCGCAACCCATCGACCTCGACGGCATCCCCGCCCTCATCGTCGTCGTGCGCGACATCACCCTGGTCAAAGAAACCCAGCAGCAACTGAAGATATCCGAAGAGAAATTCGCCCGCGCCTTCCACGCATCCCCCGACGGCCTGCTCATCACCCGCCTGGTCGACGGTCGGCTCATCGAAGCCAACGAAGGCTTCACCCGCATCACCGGCTACGTCGCCAGCGAAGCCGCCGACCGCTCCACCCTCGAACTCGGCATCTGGGCCAATCCCGAAGACCGCCAGCAAATGGTCCGCGCCATCCGCGACCAGGGCAGCCTGCGCAACTTCACCGCCCCGATACGCACCAAGGGCGGCAGCATCCGCCTCTGCGAACTCACCGCCCAGCCCATCCCCATCAACGGCGAAGCCTGCGTCCTCACCATCGCCCGCGACATCACCGAGCGCCAGCAGATGCAGGAAAAGCTCCTGCAGGCCGCCACCGTCTTCGAAAGCACCGCCGAAGGCGTGATGATCACCGACACCGAACAGCGCATCACCGCCGTCAACCGCGCCTTCACCGAAATCACCGGCTACAGCGAAGCCGAAGCCCTCGGCCAATCACCGCGCCTGCTCGCCTCCGGCCAGCACGACAGCGCCTTCTACGCCGCCATGTGGCACCAGCTCGCCGCCGACGGCCACTGGCAGGGCGAAATCTGGAACCGCCGCAAGAACGGCGAACCCTATCCCGAATGGCTGACCATCAGCGCCGTGCGCAACCGCGGCGAGCAGATCACCCACTTCGTCGGCGTCTTCGCCGACATCTCCACCCTCAAGCACGCCCAGGCCCGCCTCGACTACCAGGCCCACCACGACCCCCTCACCGGGCTGCCCAACCGCATCCTCTTCGAAAGTCGCCTGCAGGCCGCCCTGCTCGACGCCACCACCGACGCCCAGCGAGGCGCCGTACTCTTCATCGACCTCGACCGCTTCAAGCACATCAACGACAGCCTCGGCCACCCGGTCGGCGACCTCCTGCTCAAAAGCATCGCCTCCCGCCTCAAGGACCAGCTGCGCGACATCGACACCGTCGCCCGCCTCGGCGGCGACGAATTCATCATCCTGCTGCCCGGCCTGCACACCGCCGCTGACGCCGAGCACATCGCCAGCAAAGTGCTCGCCTGCTTCAGCGCCCCTTTCGAGGCCGACGAACACGAGTTCTTCACCAGCGCCAGCATCGGCATCAGCCTCTACCCCGAACACGGCAGCGACGTCGCCACCGTCGTCAAGAACGCCGACGCCGCCATGTACCGCGCCAAATCCAAGGGCCGCAACCGCATCGAGTTCTACACCCGCGACCTCACCTTCCAGGCCAACGAACGCATGGCCCTGGAAAACGAACTGCGCCGCGCCCTCGAACGCGGCGAACTCAGCCTCTACTACCAACCCAAGCTGTGCCTGCAAAACCGCCGCCTGATCGGCGCCGAAGCCCTGATCCGCTGGCACCACCCCCTGTTCGGCGAAATCTCCCCCGAGCGCTTCATCCCCCTCGCCGAAGAGAACGGCCTCATCCTCCCCCTGGGCGACTGGGTCCTCGCCGAAGCCTGCCGGCAGATGCGCGAATGGCAGGACCGCCACGCCCCCTTCGGCCCGCTCTCCGTCAACCTCGCCGGCGCCCAGCTGCGCCAGCCGCAACTGGTCGAGCGCATCGACCGCCTGCTGCAGGACACAGGCGTCGTCCCCTGCCACCTGCAACTGGAAATCACCGAAGGCTTCATCATGAGCCAGGCCGAAGAAGCCCTCGCCGTGCTCCACGCCCTCAAGGCGCTCGGCGTGCAACTGGCCATCGACGACTTCGGCACCGGCTACTCCTCCCTCAGCTACCTCAAGCGCCTGCCGCTGGACATCATCAAGATCGACAAATCCTTCGTCCGCGGCCTGCCCGACGACCTCGAAGACGCCGCCATCGCCCGCGCCATCATCGCCCTCGGCCGCAGCATGCAACTCACCGTCATCGCCGAAGGCGTCGAAACCCACGCCCAGGAAGCCTTCCTCACCGCCGAAGGCTGCGAACAGATCCAGGGCTACGTCGTCAGCCGCCCCCTCCCCGCCGACGTTTTCGCCCGGCAATTCCTCGATCCCTGTCAACCTGTTGGCACTCCTGAGAAGGCGCCGGTATAATCCGCCGGCCTTCTGGGGGCCTATAGCTCAGTTGGTTAGAGCAGAGGACTCATAATCCTTTGGTCCACGGTTCAAGTCCGTGTGGGCCCACCACCAATCACCAGATGTGCCCAGCGCCTTAGGCTGGCCTTCCTTAGTGCCCGCAGGGAAATGATGCGCTCCGCGCAACTCAACCTCCATATCAAGACGGACACTTATTCCTTAGCGGCCTACAAACAGCGGCGATGATGCCCCCTAACTCTCTTCTTCTAATCTGCAGAAGAGTGCAGCATTTATCCCCTAGCCGCTAGATAACCAAACCCCCCACTTTTCAAGCACATACCTAGTTTATTGCGATAGCTCTTGACTGACTGGCATAGACTGTAATATTAGCTGTGGACTTTAAGTTCTAAAATGGAGCGAGGACTGCATTGAGCGATATTAAATCTTATGAAACCGCTCTGAATCCACAAGCTAGAGCAGCGCTGAAGATGCAACATCCCCGAGTCATCTGGCTGACTGGCCTGAGCGGAGCGGGAAAGTCAACAATTGCGAACGAGTTAGAAGTAGCACTGAATGCACGTGGAAAGCATACTTATCTACTAGACGGCGATAATGTACGAGCCGGACTGTGTAGCGACCTAGGCTTTAGTGACCAAGACCGTGAAGAAAACATCCGCCGCATTGCAGAAGTGGCCAAGCTATTTATCGATGCCGGACTTATCGTCACCACAGCGTTTATCTCTCCCTTCAGGCGCGATAGAGAACTGGCCCGCAAGATAATTGGAGAATGCCATTTCATTGAGGTTTTTATTGACACCCCAATATCTGAATGCGAGCGCCGCGACCCTAAAGGGCTTTATAGCAAAGCAAGATCTGGTCTACTTAAGAACTTCACCGGCATCGACTCAGCCTACGAACCACCCGCAGCACCAAACATCCACATCAACACAATTGAGGACAGCGTCGCGCATGCGGTCAGCAAAATCTTGGAAGTAATTTACAAAGCAGAAAAGACGCATATATTACCCGCCCCCCCCAAAAAATAGGCACTCTAGAAACTCTAAAATCAAATCTCGCCTCTCACCCTCGATAACTTCAGCGCACCAGTCGTTACAATAAGAACCCTCCCAAATCATAAACACTTAACCACACTCTATTTACCGACACACATAACACCCTACACAACAAGCAGCTCGAATTTAGTAGCACAACACCCTTCGCTTACATCAAAAAACACCGGCAGCCGACGAAGGCACCCATACAGCTGCTTGTTGAGTTTCTGATACAAACTCGCTAAAATCCTGTCATTCCAGCTCCGTGCAACATAAGCAATTACCAAAATTCGCATAAGCGAGTTTGGCTCAGGGATGAATAAACGTGACTATGCTTCTTCAAGCTTTTGATGCCAGTATGCCGAACAGCTTGCCCCCCCAAAAAAAGCACACCCTCCCTCATGAAGGTCATGTCGCAATTTTATTATGCACTTATAATGGTGAGAAATTCCTACCCCAACAGCTCAAGTCATTCGAACAGCAAACCCACCGAAACTGGTCTCTGTATATTTCGGATGATGGCTCACAAGACCAGACAGAAGCACTTCTCCAACACTATGCAAAAACTTGGGGGGAGCAAAAAATAGAGATTAACGAAGGTCCACAAGCTGGCTTTGTGCGTAACTTTCTTTCTCTAACCTGTCGAGCTGATATTTATGCTGACTATTTTGCCTGGTCTGACCAAGATGATATTTGGGACAAGGAGAAACTTGAGGTCGCTATCAAGTGGTTAAATGGCATTCCCAGCAACGTGCCCGCACTATACTGCGGAAGAACTCAGATCATCTGCGAAAATGGGACAACTCTTGGTATGTCGCCCATCTTCCCTTATCCTCCACACTTCAAAAACGCCCTGGTTCAGAGTATAGCTGGAGGAAATACCATGGTGTTCAACAAGGCTGCCAAGGCTTTAATCATGGAAGCAGGTTACGATTTAGATATCCCATCACATGACTGGTGGCTTTATCAAATAGTTTCTGGGTCCAACGGAGCTATCTATTACGATCCGAAGCCCAGGGTTCTCTATCGCCAGCACAAAAACAATGTAGTCGGAAGCAACTCTGATTGGCGCGCTCGTATGCAGCGCTTGAGCATGGTATTTCAAGGGCGCTTTCATGAATGGAACAACCAAAATATTAGGGCTCTAGAGTCGATGTCTCACTGTCTGAGTGAAGAGCATCGCCAGACTTTAGCGCTGTTCAAAAAAGCTCGCCAACAGTGCTTACCTGCCCGTGCGATAAACATCCTAAGGTCAGGACTTTATAGGCAAACTATTTTTGGCAATCTCGGTTTATTTCTGGCGACCATCGCAAGAAAAATATAATAATTTAACGCTTAAAAATTGCAAAATAAAGCAGTTAGACCTTCGAGCAGATCACCTCACAACTGCATACAGCTATTTATACCTTATAGATCCTGACAAAATATCAGATTAGTAAATCCCCTACCTTCGCGCTCAGTCTCCATAAATTATTAAAGCGAAATCAGCGGTTGCTTCAAACTCAAAAACTCAACTGCGCCACACCCTCAGCTTATACACGACAACACATCGACGTCCGGCTCCCCCGCAAGCTCGACACGGACCAGTGGCGCAGCGAGCGCGTGGAGAACCACCAGGGCGCGGTGGAAACCCTGTTGCTGATCAGCGAGAGCGCCGTCTGCGAGCTGCTCAAGGTCAACTTCTACCACCCCGAGCACCGTGGCCTGCGCCAGTGGATCACCGGCGAGGTGATCCCCGCGCTGCGTTCCCAGGCCACGCCGCACCTGCCCCGCCAACGCCGGGTGACCTGGCAGGGCAGGGAGTTCAGCGTCATGGAATGGCAGGGCCGCCAATGGGTGCGGGTGAAGGATGTGGCGGAGCTGTTCGACGGCGGCGAACGGGCCACGCTGCAATAGAACGGAGTCGGGGACGCATGGCGTCCCCGTTCCCTTGAGCAGTGTGTCTGGAAGCGCAGCAGCGGCCACGCAGTCAGTTTTTCACCAGCCGGCTAGCGTTTGGCGATGATGTACACGGCATGCACGATGCCGGGGATGTAGCCCAGCAGGGTGAGTAGGATGTTCAGCCAGAAGGCGCCGCCGAAACCCACCTGCAGGAACACGCCCAGCGGCGGCAGGATGATGGCGATGAGGATGCGGATCAGGTCCATGCAAAAGCTCCTTGTAGGGAAATTCGTCTACCTCCTGATCGACTGCCGGAGAGCGCAAAGGGTTCCTTGCCGATGTTTCCGCGCCCCGCCCATAATCCGTCGCTCCCGCCCCTCCGGACCTCACCGCCCATGGCCATTTCCCGCGACGACCTCGACGAACACGGCCTGATCATCGGCGTCTCGCCCGAGCGTTTCCGCGCCGTGGCGATGCCCCTGCTGTTCGACCACCTCAACGCCCAGTGCGAGGGCACCATCGCGGTGAACCGCCAGGCGCGGATCGTCTGGATCAACGACAAGTACGCACAGAAGATCGGCATCGCCGACCCGCGCAGCGTGCTCGGCAAGGAGGTGGAGGAGGTGCTGCCGGCCAGCCGCCTGCGCGAGGTGGTGGGCAACGGGCTGCCGAGCATGCTCGACCTGATGGCCTTCGGCGACGAGCACTTCGTGGTCACCCGCATCCCCCTGCGCGACGAGGACGGCACCCTGGTCGGCGCCCTCGGCTTCGTGCTGTTCGACCGCGCCCGCCACCTGCAGCCGGTCATGGCCAAGTACAACCAGTTGCAAACCCAGCTGGCCGCCGCCCAGCACGAGCTGGCCCGCGCCCGCCGTGCGCGCTACACCATCGCCGGCTTCATCGGCACCAGCGCCGCCGCCAGCGAGGTGAAGCGCCAGGCCCGCCGCGCCGCCCAGCTGGATGCCACCGTGCTGCTGCGCGGCGAGACCGGCACCGGCAAGGAGCTGCTCGCCCAGGGCATCCACAACCTGTCGCTGCGGGCCAGCGGGCCCTTCGTGGCGGTGAACGTGGCGGCCATCCCGGAATCGCTGGTGGAAGCGGAGCTGTTCGGCACTGCGCCGGGCGCCTTCACCGGCGCCGACCGCCGCGCGCGGGCCGGCAAGTTCGAGCTGGCCGACGGCGGCACGCTGTTCCTCGACGAGATCGGCGACCTGCCCCTGCCGCTCCAGGCCAAGCTGCTGCGGGTGCTGCAGGAGCAGGAAGTGGAGCCGCTGGGCTCCAACCAGGTGAAGACCCTGAACGTGCGGGTGATCGCCGCCACCCATGTGGACCTGGAGGCCAAGGTGGCCGCCGGCGAATTCCGCGAAGACCTCTACTACCGCCTCAACGTCCTCGCCCTGCGCGTGCCGCCCCTGCGCGAGCGCCGGGAAGACCTGCCCGCGCTGGTGGACTACCTGCTCGACGACATCGCCACCCGCTCCGGCCAGCCGCCGCTGGAACTGCAGCAGGGCGCCCTCGACCTGCTCTGCGCCCAGCCCTGGCCGGGCAACGTGCGCGAACTGCGCAACCTGCTGGAACGGGCGCAGCTGCTGGGCGATGGCAACCGCCCGCTGGAGGCGCGCGACCTGCGCACCCTGCTGGTGGACCCGCAACCGGCCGCACCCGCCCCGGCGCCCGCAGCGGCTGCCGAGCCCGCCCCGCCCGCCGTGCGCCCGCTGGCGGACAGCCTCGCCGAGGCGGAACGCGCGGCCATTCTCACCGCCCTCGCCGCCTGCGACGGCAACCGCACCCAGGCCGCCGAACGCCTCGGCATCGCCCGCGCCAGCCTCTACAACAAGCTCCAGGCGCACGGGTTGTAGCCAGGCCTGCGGGCCGGCACGCCAGCGGCATACCCCCTGCGAAGCTCCCAGGCCGGCGTAGGGTGGATCGCGCTTCATCGATCCACGCGGTGCGGGGTTGGTCGCCGGGCAGGGTGTGCATTTTCCTGCGGCCACGGTGCTTGGGGGCGGGCGCGGTGGTGGATGGAAAAAGCGCCATCCACCCTACACATCCGGGCACCTCGCGGCGGGGTATGGAATGTCCATATTTTTGGACAACGATGAAAATAGGTGTCCAATAAACAAGACGTCGCCCAATTAATTGGACACCTCAAGCGCCCCCTCGTCTCCCGGCTAAATTACCCCCACCCCAGCACCAGCGCCTTCCCCAGGGCTTTTCAGCCCACCTGGCACAGCTTTCGCTCTATACCGGCAAAGGGCCGACCCAGGCCCGGCCGCTGCGGCGGTTCAAAACAACAACAAGAAGGAAATCCCATGGGTACCCTCGGAATCCTGCTGTCCCTCGCACTGCTGATGTTCCTGGCCTATCGCGGCTACAACGTGTTGATCCTGGCGCCGCTGATGGCGCTGCTGGCGGTGCTGTTCGCCGGTGATGCGGCGTTGATGCTGCCCACCTACACCCAGGTGTTCATGAAGTCCCTGGGCGGCTACCTGATCCAGTTCTTCCCGCTGTTCCTGCTCGGCGCCATCTTCGGCAAGTTGATGGACGACTCCGGCTCGGCCCGCGCCATCGCCCAGGGCATCGTCACCCGGCTGGGGCGCGAGCGGGCCATCCTCGCCATCGTGCTGGCCTGCGGGCTGCTGACCTACGGCGGCGTGTCGCTGTTCGTGGTGGCCTTCGCCGTGTACCCCATCGGCACCGCACTGTTCCGCGAGGCGGGCATTCCCAAGCGCCTGCTGCCCGGCGCCATCGCCCTGGGCGCCTTCACCTTCACCATGACCGCCCTGCCCGGCACCCCGGCGATCCAGAACGCCATCCCCAGCCCCTTCTTCGGCACCGACGCCTTCGCTGCGCCCATCCTCGGGCTGATCGGCGGGCTGATCATGCTCGGCCTCGGCAGCTGGTGGCTCGCCACCCAGGCCCGCAAGCTGATGGCCGCCGGCGAAGGCTACGGCAGCCACAAGGACGACCCCACCGAGCAGAGCGGCCTGCCGGTGACCGGCTTCTGGCTGGCGCTGCTGCCGATCCTGCTGGTGATCGCGCTGAACTTCCTGATGGCCAAGCAGGTGCTGCCCAACCTCGACACCAGCTACCTGGCCAAGCCCGAATTCGGCGGCCTGCAGGATGCCAAGTCGGTGATCGGCATCTGGTCGATCATCGTCGCCCTCGGCGCGGCGGTGCTGCTGCTCATCGGCCTGCACTGGCGGCGCTGGGCGGACCTGAAGCAGAGCCTCAACGACGGCACCTTCGGCTCCATGCTGCCGATCCTCAACACCGCCTCCGAGGTGGGCTACGGCACCGTGATCGCCTCCCTCGCCGGCTTCGTGGTGATCCGCGACCTGGTGCTGAGCGTGCCGGGCAACCCGCTGGTGTCCGAGGCGGTAGCGGTGAACATCCTCGCCGGCATCACCGGCTCCGCCTCCGGCGGCATGTCCATCGCCCTCAAGACCCTCGGCGCGCAGTACCTGGAGATGGCCAACGCCGCCGGCATCAGCCCCGAGCTGCTGCACCGGGTCGCCGCCATGGCCTCCGGCTGCATGGACACCCTGCCCCACAACGGCGCGGTGATCTCGCTGCTGGCCATCTGCAAGCTGACCCACCGCGATTCCTACAGATTCATCTTCATGAACACGGTGATCTTCCCCCTCGCCGCCCTGGTGGTGGTGATCACCCTCGGCAGCCTGTTCGGCAGCTTCTGATGTGCGGCTCGTGGGAGCGAATTCATTCGCGATGCGACCCGCAGGGGCGCCCCGGGTCCGCTGCGCGGCCCTTCGCGGCTGAAGCCGCTCCCACGGGAGAAGCAGGCCGCCCCCAATTCCACGCTCGAGGTATGACATGAGCAAAGTGATGAGCGCCGCCGAGGCGGTGGCGCGTATCCCCGACAACGCCCACCTGGCCACCGGCGGCTTCGTCGGCATCGGTTTCGCCGAGGCCATCGCCATCGCTCTGGAGCAGCGCTTCCAGGCCGAGCAGGCACCGCGCGACCTGACGCTGGTCTATGCCGCCGGCCAGGGTGACGGCAAGGGCCGGGGCCTCAACCACCTGGCCCACGAGGGGCTGGTACGCCGGGTGATCGGCGGGCACTGGGGCCTGGTGCCGGGGCTGCAGAAGCTGGCGGTGGAGAACCGCATCGAGGCCTACAACCTGCCCCAGGGGGTGATCTCCCAGTTGTTCCGCGACATCGCCGCCGGCAAGCCGGGGCAGCTGTCGCGGGTGGGCCTGGGCACCTTCGTCGACCCCGAGCACGGCGGCGGCAAGCTCAATGCGCGTACCACCGAGGAGCTGGTGCGGCGCATGCCCCTCGACGGCGAGGACTACCTCTTCTACAAGACCTTCCCCATCCACGTCGGGGTGGTGCGCGCCACCAGCGCCGACGAGGACGGCAACCTGACCATGGAGCGCGAGGCGCTGACCATCGAGAGCCTGGCCATCGCCATGGCCGCGCGCAATTCCGGCGGGCTGGTGATCGCCCAGGTGGAGCGGGTGGTCGCCCGTGGCTCGCTCAACCCGCGCCTGGTGAAGATCCCCGGCATCCTCGTCGACTGCGTGGTGGTGGCCGCGCCGGAGCACCACCAACAGACCTTCGCCACCGCCTACAACCCGGCCTTCGCCGCCGAGGTGCGGGTGCCCGAGGGCAGCCTGCAGCCGATGCCGCTGGACCTGCGCAAGCTCATCGCCCGTCGCGCCGCGCTGGAACTCAAGCCCGGCGCGGTGGTGAACCTGGGCATCGGCATGCCCGAGGGCGTGGCGGCAGTGGCGGCGGAAGAAGGCGTGATCGACCTGCTGACCCTCACCGCCGAGCCCGGGGTGATCGGCGGCGTGCCGGCCTCGGGCCTGGACTTCGGCGCGGCCTGCAACCACAGCGCGCTGATCGACCAGCCCTACCAGTTCGACTTCTACGACGGCGGCGGCCTGGACCTCGCCTTCCTCGGCCTGGCCCAGGCGGACGCGGCGGGCAACCTCAACGTGTCGAAGTTCGGCACGCGCCTGGCCGGCGCCGGGGGCTTCATCAACATCAGCCAGAACGCCAAGGCGGTGGTCTTCGTCGGCACCTTCAGCGCCGGCCCGCAGGACATCCGCATCGAGAACGGCGCCCTGCGCATCGTGCAGGACGGCGCGCTGCGCAAGTTCGTGCGCGAGGTGGAGCACCGCACCTTCGCCGGCCGCCTCGCCGCCGAAGCCGGCAAGCCGGTGCTCTACGTCACCGAGCGCTGCGTGTTCCGCCTGACCACCGAAGGCCTGGAGCTGATCGAGGTCGCGCCGGGCGTGGACATCGAGCGCGACATCATCGAGCGCATGGATTTCCGCCCCATCGTCCGCGCGCCGAAGCTGATGGACGTGCGCCTGTTCGAGGAGGCGCGCATGGGCCTGCGCGGGATGATCGGCGAAGCCTGAAGGTTGTGCGTGAAACGCGGGCCCGCCCTGGGCCCGCGTCTTTTTACACAGCGCGTAGGATGGGTAGAGCGAAGCGAAACCCATGCTGCCGGTGTAGTCCGCAATGATGGGTTTCGTACCTCGCGGAACGCCGCCCGACCCATCCTACAGAAGCGTCTCGGCGCTTCAGCGCTCCCCCAACTTATGCCGCGCGGCGTACAGGCAGATCATCTCCATCGCCAGGGTGGCGCCGGCCAGGGCGGTGACTTCGGCGTTGTCGTAGGGCGGCGCCACTTCCACTACGTCCATGCCCACCAGGTTGATGCCGCGCAGGCCACGGAGGATTTCCAGCGCCTGGTGGCTGGAGAGCCCGCCGCACACCGGCGTGCCGGTGCCGGGGGCGAAGGCCGGGTCGAGGCAGTCGATGTCGAAGGTCAGGTACACCGGGTTGTCCCCCACCCGCGCGCGGATGCGCTCGGCGATCTGCTCGGGCGTGTGGCGGTGCACCTCGCGGGCGTCCAGCACCTGGAAGCCCATCACGTCGTCATTGGTGGTGCGCAGGCCGATCTGCACCGAGCGCGCCGGGTCCACCAGGCCCTCGCGGGCGGCGTGGAAGAACATGGTGCCGTGGTCGATGCGCTGGCCCTCTTCGTCCGGCCAGGTGTCGCTGTGGGCGTCGAAGTGGATCAGCGACAGCGGCCCGTGCTTTGCGGCGTGGGCCTTGAGCAGCGGGTAGCTGATGAAGTGGTCGCCGCCCAGGGTGAGCATCGCCGCACCGGCCTCGAGGATGTGCGCGGCGTGGGCCTGGATCGCCTCCGGCGTGTGCTGCGGCGTGCCGTGGTCGAAGGCGCAGTCGCCGTAGTCGATCACCGCCAGGTGGTCGAAGGGGTCGAACTCCCAGGGGAAATGCCGCGCCCAGGCCATCTGCACCGAGGCGGCGCGGATGGCGCGGGGCCCGAAGCGGCTGCCGGGGCGGTTGGTGGTGGCGGTGTCGAAGGGCACCCCGCTCACCACCAGGTCGACGCCGGCGAGGTCGCGGCTGTAGCGCCGGCGCATGAAGCTGGTGATGCCGGCGTAGGTGGCTTCGGCGGCCGTGCCCAGCAGGCTCGGCCGGGTGATGGCCTGGTCGTTGTCGTAGGCGTGTTCCATGTCATCGGGCTCCATCGGTGGGGTGTTTCCCGTCTGCGCGGGTTCAGTACTGGGTGCGGAAGCGCGTCCAGAGGCGGGTGCGCTCGCGCTGCTGCTTGAGGGTCAGTTCCTGCTCGCCGAACAAGCGGTCGCGCACGGCCTGGGGCGGGTAGATGTCCGGGTCGTTGGCCACCGCCGGGTCCAGCAAGGGCGTCGCGGCCTGGTTGGCGTTGGCGAAGAACTGGCTGTTGGTCAGCTCGGCGATGGCCTCGGGGCGCAGCATCCAGTCGATGAAGGCATGGGCCGCCTGGGGGTGCGGCGCGTCGGCGGGGATGGCCAGGGTGTCGAACCAGATCAGCGTGCCCTCGCGGGGGATGCGGTAGACCACCTCGAAGGGCATCTTCGCCTCGCGGGCCTGCTCGGCGGCGATGGCGGCGTCGCCGTTGTAGGTCAGCGCCAGGCAGATCTCGCCCTTGGCCAGGTCGTTGATGTGCTTGCCGGCACCGACGTAGCGCAGGTTCGGCTGCAATGCGGTGAGCAGCTGATGGACCGCCGCGAGGTCGGCCTTGGCGGTGCTGTACGGGTCCTTGCCGAGGTAGTGCAGGGCGACGCTTATGACCTCCTGGGGCGAGTCGATCACGGCGATGCCGCAGTCCTTCAGGCGGCTGGCGTACTCGGGCTTGAACAGCAGGTCGAGGCTGTTCAGCGGCGCGTCGGGGATGCGTTTCTGTACCGCGTCACGGTTGATGCCCAGGCCGATGGTGCCCCAGGTGTAGGGCACGCCGAAGCGGTTGTCCGGGTCCACGCTGGCCAGCTTGGCCAGCAGCTCCGGGTCGAGGTTGGCGTAGTGGTGCAATTGCTCGCGCTGCAACGGCTGCACCGCATTGGCCTTGATCGCCCGCGCCAGGCCGCTGCTGGCGGGGAACACCACGTCATAGCCGCTGCCGCCGGTCATCAGCTTGGCGTCGAGGGCCTCGGCGCTGTCGAAGATGTCGTACTTCACCTGGATGCCGGTCTCGGCCTTGAAGCGCTCCAGCGCCTGGGGCGGGATGTAGGCGGACCAGCTGTAGAGGTTCAGCTCCCGGTCCTCTGCGTGGGCGGGCAGGACGCAGGTGGCGAGCAGGGCGAACAACAGGGAAAGGCGCATGGCGAAAGCTCCCGGGGTCGGTGGATGGAACGATCCTGCGCCGGGCTTTGCTTCGGATAAATATGAAGTGTTCTACTTTGGCATCGCTCGCCATCGATGTTTGGAGATTCCCATGCTCGCCCAACTCCAGGACCTGGACCTGCAACTGCTCAGGCTGTTCATCGCCGTGGTGGAGAACGGCGGCTTCAGCGCCGCCCAGGGCGCGCTGGGGGTGGGCCAGTCCACCATCAGCACACAGATGGCCAAGCTGGAGACGCGCCTGGGCTTTCGCCTGTGCGAACGGGGCAAGGCCGGCTTCCGCCTCACGCCCAAGGGCGAGCAGGTACTGGCGGCCACGCGGCGGCTGTTCGGCGCCATCGAGACCTTCAAGGGCGAGGCGCGGGGCATGGCCGACATGCTCCTGGGCGAGCTGCGCATCGGCCTCTCCGAATCCCTCGACGACACGGTGATGCTGCGCCTGGCCGACGCCATCCGGCGCTTCCGCGCGCGTAACCAGGCGGTGCGCATCGAGCTGCTCAGCGCCATGCCCGCCGAACTGGAGCGGCGCCTGCTGCAGGACCAGCTGCACCTGGCCATCGGCTACTTCTCCGGCAACCAGCAGGCGCTGGAGCATCGGCCGCTGTTCGTCGAGGAGCAGCTGCTGTTCTGCGGCGCCGGGCACCCGCTGTTCGACCGCAAGCGCATCACCGAAGACGACCTGCGCCACTGCGACCGGGTGCTGCACCCCTACCGCTTCATCGGCGAGGCCGAGCCCTTCCAGTCCGCCGCCAGCAGCGCGGTGACCGAGCAGGTGGAAGGCACCCTGGCGCTGATCCTCTCCGGCGCCCATATCGGCTACCTGCCCCGCCACATCGCCGCGCCCTGGGAAGCCCGTGGCCAACTCCGCGCCCTGCTCCCCGAGCGGCTGGGCTTCGACGTGGAGTTCCGCCTCACCCACCACCGCGGCCGCGAAGCCAGCGAAGCGCAACAGGCGTTCGTCGAAGATCTGGTGGCCGCCTTCGGCGGAGCTTGAAGTTGATTTAGCTGGAAGCTGGAAGCCCAGAGGCTGTGCCGCTTTCGCAGGCCGGGGAGCACCCGGCATCCAAGCGGGTGGACCACGCTTCACCGGCCCACCATTCGGCGTCGTGTCGAACGCCGACCGCGTGGGTTTCGCTACGCTCTACCCACCCTACGCAGGACACTCCGGCTTCCAGCTTCCAGCTACATGTACCACCGATATTCCCGCGCGCTGACTTCGTTGATGAAGTCGAGGTACTCCTGGCGCTTGTTCTCGCAATAGACCATCACGAACTCGCTGCCCAGGCCTGCATTGACGGCGGCGCTCTGGCGCATGGCGGTGACGGCGGCGGGCATGTCGGTGGGGAAGTCGATGCCGCTGGAGCGGTCTTCGTTGAGCGGGGGGATGGGCTCTTTCGCGGCGTCGAGGCCGTGTTCCATGCCGGTGAGGATGGCCGCCAGCACCAGGTAGGGGTTGGCGTCGGCGCCGGCCAGGCGGTGCTCGATGCGCAGGTTGCGACCGTCGGATTCGGGGATGCGGATGCACGCATCGCGGTCCTCGAAGCCCCAGCTGGCGCGGCTGGCGGCGTTGACCATGGCGCCGTAGCGGCGGAAGGCGTTGTGGTTGGCGGCGAAGATCGGCATGCAGTGCGGCAGCAGCTCCAGGCAGCCGGCCACGGCATGGCGCAGGGGGCGCTGGCCATCGGCGTCGAGCAGGTTGGTACCGGCCTCGTCGTAGAGACTGACGTGCACGTGCATGCCGCTGCCCGGCGCGTCCAGGTAGGGCTTGCTCATGAAGCTGGCGCGGTGGCCGTGCTTGAGCGCCACGCCCCGGGTGCTGCGGCAGAACAGGGCGGCCCAGTCGGCGGCCTGCAGGCCGTCGTCGCAGTGGCCGAAGTTGATCTCGAACTGCCCCGGGCCCAGCTCGGCGGTGATGACGTTGGCCGCCACGCCCTGCTGGTTGGCCGCTTCGACCATCTCGTGGAGCACGGTGGAGAAACGCGACAGCCGCTCGATGTGCATGTTCGGCTGGTCGTCCTCGTCGTCGCACAGGGCGTCGCGGGGGTATTGCGGCAGGCCGTTCTTGAGCGTGCGGTCGAACAGGTAGAACTCCAGCTCGAAGGCCACCACCGGGCGGATGCCGCGACGGGCCAGGCGTTGCAGCACACGGGCCAGCACCTCGCGCGGTTCGAACTCGATGGGCGCCTCGGTGCCGTCGGAGGTGATCAGCATCTGCCCCAGCGGCTGGCGCTCCCAGCACACCGGCTTGAGGGTGCCCGGTACCAGGCGCCGCGGCGCATCCGGGTCACCGTCGGCGAAGCAGTAGTCACCGATGGGGTACAGCCCGCCCTGGGTGCCCAGCAGCACGCAGTTCTGCGGCAGCTTCAACGGGCTGCCACCGGCGACCTTCTCCAGCATCTCCACCGGGTAGCGCTTGCCGTAGAAGTGCCCGGGGATGTCCAGGCAGATCAGGTCCACGTAGCGGATTTCCGGGTACTGGGCACGGAAGGCACGCACTTCGGCGAGCAGGTCGGGATGCGGGTTTGTTGTTGTCATCGCTGTGGTCCTGCAAGAGATAAGAGTCGGTTTAGGGCTGAGCGAGCTAGAGCGAGGCAAGGCGAAAGCGATCGAAGAAGCGGAGTCTACGAGCGGTAAATGAGCATTCTGAGATCGCTTTCAACGCCGCATCGCCGACGCGCAGCCGGCCATAAGCCGGCTCTAGGTGAATACCCATAGGACTCGGGTGGGCCTATCGGAAAGGTTGGCGTAGCGGAACTGCGCGTGGGCCGGCAGCTGGAAGCTGTCGTTGGGGTGCAGCACCACCGGTTCCTCGGCGTCGTCGAGCCAGATGCTCAGCTCGCCTTCGAGCACGAAGCCGCCCTGCTCGGAGCTGTCGTCCAGGTGGCCTTCGCCGCTGGTGGCACCGGGCTCCAGGTGGCTTTCGAGCATGGAGAAGCCGGCCGACATGTTCGGCGAGGCCAGCACGTCGGTGATGCCGCCGGCGTAGTAGAGCGTGCGGCGCTCGCCAGGGCGGGTCACCCAGCGCACCTCGCGGGGCTTGCTCAGGCTGTAGAAGTAGGTGGTGGGCACGCCCAGGGCCTCGCTGATGGCGGTGAGGTCGGCCACCGTGGGGCGCGACAGGCCGCGCTCCACCTGGGAGAGGAAGCCCACCGAGCGGTCGATGCGCGCGGCCAGCTCGCCCAGGGTCAGGTTCTTGTGCTTGCGCAGGTCGCGGATGAGGATCGCGAGGCCTTCGATCTCGTCTTGCATGTCCATGTCGAATCTCCTTCGGTGCCGGCGTCAGGCCAGGTCGCGCAAGCGATACCAGGCTTTGCCGGCGGCTTCCAGCGGTGCGGCCAGCAGCGAGCCGCCGGGGAAGCGCGGGTTGTCCAGGCCCTGGTAGAGCGCCAGCAGCTGCTCGTCGCCGAGGATGGCGTCGGCCACCGCGCGGGCGCCGGCCAGGGTCGGCAGGATGCCGTGGCCGGAGAAGCCCTGCAGCCAGTAGCGCTGGCCCTGGCGGCCGATGTCGGGGGTGCGCTTCATGGTCACGTCGATATGGCCGCCCCAGCCGTAGTCGATCTGCACGCCCTTGAGCTGCGGGAACACGCGCTCCAGGTAGGGCCGGGTGGCCGCCGGCACGTCCTTGGGCAGGCCGCCCAGATAGGTGCAGCCGCCACCGAACAGCAGGCGGTGGTCGGGGGTGAGGCGGAAGTAGTCGGGCACGAACTGGTTGTCGATCACGCAGCTGTTCTTCGGCAGCAGCGAGCGCGCCAGCTCCGGGTCCAGCGGCGCGGTGGCCACCTGGTAGGAGCCCACCGGCAGCAGGCGCGAGGACAGCTGGCGGTCGAGGCCGTCGACGTAGGCGTTACAGGCCAGCACCAGCACGTCGCCACGCACCTCGCCCTCGGGGGTGCGCGCCACGTAGCCGGCCGGCGTCTCGCGGTATTCCAGCACCTGGCTCTGCTCGAAGATGCGCCCGCCGGCGGCTTCGATGGCGGCGGCCAGGCCCTGGGCCAGCTTCAGCGGGTTGAGGTGGGCGGCTTCCGGGTCATAGAGCGCGGCCTTGTAGCGCGGGCTGGCGATCCACTCCGGCAGCTCGTCGCGCTCGATCAGGCGCATGGCGTCGTAGCCCCACTTCCGCTCGGCGTCGCGCTGAGCCTCGCGCAGCAGTTCGACGCGGCGCTCCAGCACCGCCGTCCACAGGCTGCCCACGCGGTAGTCGACGTCGAAACCGTGGCGCTGGGGCAACTCGCGCATCTCGCCCGCAGCCCAGCGCATGCTGTCCCAGAGGCGGCGGGTGCGCTCCTGCCCCAGGGCCTTCTCCAGCGGCGGCATATCGCAGGACCAGCCCAGCAGCGCCTGCCCGCCATTGCGTCCGGAGGCCGCCCAGGCCACGCGGCTGGCTTCCAGCAGCACCACGCGCTTGCCGGCCAGGGCCAGGCGCAACGCAGTGTGCAGGCCGCTGAAGCCGGCGCCGATGATCAGCACATCGCTGTCCAGGCTGCCCTGCAGGCGCGGGCGCAGCGGAATGGAACAGGGGTAGGTGGCGGCGTAGAAGGTGCCGACATGCTGGGCGGATTGCTTGAACATGCGAGCCTCATGAAATTCTTATTGATAAATTTCATGAAAATCTAGCATTGAAATTTCACAAAGCCAAGCGGCGAGATGCCGACGATCACGACCGGCTCACAGGATGGCGTTGCACCCGAGGCAAAAGCTGTTGTCCGATAAGCCGGTAAGAACCATCGAGCCGCGAGCCCTCGCGGCGGCAGGAGTGAACGGATGAAAGCGACAACCCTGGCAGCGCTCTGCGCCCTGGCCCTGCTGGCCGGCTGCAGCCATGACCAGCCCAAGCCCGAAGCACCGCCGCAGCGCCTGCCCAACCAAGTGCAGGACCAGCCCACGCCCCTGGAGCTGCTGCGCACCAACGCCGAGCGCGGCGACCTGGAAGCCCAGTTCCAGCTCGGCAGCCACTTCTTCGTGAGCAAGCCGGCGGACCTCAAGCAGGCCGAATTCTGGTGGAAGCGTGCCGCCGACCAGGGCCACGCCATGGCGGCGGTGAGCCTCGCCTACCTCTACACCGGGCGCAACGACCCGGCCTACGCCAACCAGCAGGCGATGCTGAAGTACCTCAACCAGTCCGCCGCCGCCGGCAACCCGATGGCCCAGCACGTGCTCGGCAGCCTCTACCTCAAGGGCGAACAGGGTGTGCCGCGCGACCCGGACCAGGCCCGGCGCCTCTACCAGGCCGCCTGCGGCCAGCGTTACGAGGCCAGCTGCGCAGCCCTCAAGAGCCTGCCCTGAACCCCGCGATCAAGGACGAATCATGCGCATCCCGTTCTGCCTGATGCTGCTGGCCCTGCCCGCAGCCGCCATGGCCGACGAAGGCGCCGGCTCCTGGCTGCTCAGCAGCAGCGCGGCCACCACCTTCGCCCCCGCCACCACCCGCAACCTCAGCCGGGAGGGGCGCGAGCCGGGCGCCTATGCGCTGGCCCGCGACGACGCGGCGGCCTTCGTCGCCAGCGATGGGCGCATCCGTGGCGCGCAACTGGAACAGGCGCTGCAGGCCCTGCACCAACAGCCCGCGACGGCGGGCACCGACGACATGAGCCTAGCCCGCGCCCTCGCCGCCTCGGCCTATCGCTGAGGCGAACGCGCCAGCGGCAGCTCTGCGTAGGCGGCGCGCTGGCGCTGCACCCAGGTCGCGTACACCACCAGCATCAGCAGCACGCCGCCCAGCACCAGGGACGAGCCGACGGTGCCGAAGTCCAGCCCGCCCTTCTCGTGGGTCTTGGTCAGCACGTCGCCCAGGGTCGCGCCGAAGGGCCGGGTGAGCACGAAGGCCAGCCAGAACAGCAGCACGGTGGAGAGGCGCGTCAGGTAGTGGGCGGCGACCACGATGGCCAGCGCACCGCCGATCAGCAAGGCGCCACCGGCGAAGCCGAGCCCGGAGTCATCGGCGAGGAAGTCGCCCAGCGCCGTGCCCAGTGTGTTGGAGAAGAGGATCGCGCCCCAGTAGAACAGCTCGCCGCGCCGCGAACGGATGCGGTCCACCGACAGCGACCCCTCGGTGACCCGCCACAGCGCGAAGATGCACAGCAGGATGCCCACCAGGATCGCCGAGCCGGTGGCGTAGCCCAGGCCCAGGGTGCGGTCCATGAAGTCCGACATGGTGGTGCCGGCGGTGCTGGTGGAGAGGATCACCGCCCAGTACACCAGCGGGTTGTAGCGCTTGCTCGCCAGCTGCGTGAGCAGGGTGGCGAAGAAGGCGCTGATGAGGATCAGCGAGCTGATGGCGTAGCCGACGTCCAGGGTCATCGACAGCAGGTCCCCGGCGGTCTCGCCCAGGGTGGTGGCGCAGATCTTCATGATCCAGAAGGCCAGGGTGATCTGGGGCAATTTATTCATCACGACTCCCGGGGCCCGCACGGATGTGGCTGCCTGATGGATGCAGCCCTCTGCGCGGACACGGACCCGGTCTGCCCAGCGCGAGGCGAGAGTGACCGGGAAGGAGTGAAAACGCGGTGAAGGAAGGATGAAAAAAACATCACCCGAGGGGCTCAGCCCACTTCGGCGGCCAGGGTCGCGCGGTTGCGGCCCTCCCCTTTCGAGGTGTAGAGCGCCTCGTCCGCCCGTTTGTAGAGGCTGTCACGGGTGTCGCCGGGCTGGCTCAGGGCCATGCCGACGCTGACGGTCAGCACCGGGCCGATGCTGGAGCCCTCGTGGGGAATGGCCAGCCCCTCGATGCGCCGGCGCACCTCTTCCGCCACCCGCTCGGCGAACACCGGCACCAGGTCGCAGAACACCAGGGCGAACTCCTCGCCACCGAGCCGCGCGGCGAAGTCCAGGGAGCGCCGGGGCGTGCTCTGCAGGGCTTCGGCCACCGCTTTGAGCACCGCGTCCCCGGCCGGGTGGCCATAGAGGTCGTTGTAGCGTTTGAAGAAGTCCACATCCACCAGCATCAGCCCCAGGCAATGGCGCTCGCGCTGGCTTTCACGCAGGGAGCGATCCAGCAGGATCTCGAACATGCGCCGGTTGCACAGGCCGGTCAGGCTGTCGCTGTCGGCCAGCTCCTTGAGCGCCGCGCGGGTGAGGAACTGGCGCCGCGTGGCCGACTCCTGGAAGTAGCGCGACATGCCGGTGAAGCACATGGCGACCAGCGGGTAGATGGACAGCGCGACGAAGTCGTCGAGGTAGCCTTCCGGCAGGTAGAGCGGGATCAGCACCAGCATGGCGATGAAGGTGATCACCGCGCACACCACCGAGCCCCAGTAGCTGTAGCCCACGGGAAAGAAGATGGCGATCAGCACCAGGATCATGCCGTCGATGTTGAACGGCATGCCCACGTCGTCCAGCACCTGCATGTAGAGGATGGTGCTGGCCAGCGTCGTGGCGCTGATGACGAATATCGCGCAGGGCACCCAGAAGGCCCCGGCACTGCGGTCGTTGCCCTGCAGCACCATGGTGGCCGAGAGCATGATCCCGGCCAGGGCCACCAGGCGCATGGCGAAGATCGCCGGGGTCAGCGTCGCGTCGTAATGGCGCAGGGCGTAGAAGACATCGACACCGAGAAAAAACAGCAGCGCCAGCAGCAGGATCGAAATGGCCCCGATGCGCGTGTTGCGAAAGGCCCGGTAATTGGAGATGCGGTACTCCGCCTCCAGTTCGGGCTCGAAACGCAGCCATCCAAAGCCTTTGTTGAGCTGCCGCGTGTAACGGCTCTCGGCGTAGTGGCTGAGCAACAGCTGGACCTTATCCATCCCTGACCTCACCTCCCGCACCCTCAGGTAAACAGCTTCCAGGGGATCGCCCATACAAAGCCGACTTGGCGAAAGTATGGCACGGCGCCACCAGCGCCAACCCTCCCTGTATCAATCCTTGTGCGGGTTTCAGGCCATACCGCTGGTCGCCAGGCGCCGCCTCGCCCCCCTGGCGCCATGCCGTTGAAACGCTGAAGGCGCGACTGAATGCCGCATCCGATGGGTAGCCGAGCCAGCCGGTGCGGACCGCCTTCGAAGCCTTCGCCGATGAACTGGCCGCCCTGTACCACTCGGCTTGAGCACGATAACGGTGGCGCACCCGGGGTTCCGCTGCGCTGCTAAGCTCGCCGCCTCACAGACGCATGGATGACGACGATGAAACGCCTGCTGCCGCTGGCCCTGCTGGTGATTGGCTCGAACGCCCTGGCCCAGGGCTGCGACTATCGCCCTGCCCCGCAACAGGAACTGACCGCCGCCAAGGCGACGGGCCTGCCGCTGGTGCTGGCGGGCAAGGAGAAACTGCAACTGGGCCTGGTGGAGCAGCCCGAGCTGCTGCTGCACAGCGGTGATCTGCTGATCGCCCGCTACCCCGGCGGCCACAGCCTCGCCCACCATCCGATGACGCAGCAGGAGCTGGGCAATGCCGGCCTGGGCACCCCGGCGCAACAGGTGCGCCTGCTGTTCGGCGATGACAGCGCCGCCACGCCCGAGGCCCGGGAATGGGTGTTCGCCATGCGCCAGGCCATGGACCTGTGCGGCGACAAGGCCAGCCTCACGCCCTACCGCATCGACGGCATCGAGCTCTTCGCCTGGCGCACCAGCCAGGACGGCAAGCCCTACCAGGTGTTCTTCATCCCCGATGGCGAGCAGGTGCATTACCTCGAAGTACGCGGCCCCGCCGCCTTCGCCGACAAGGTGCTAGCCGGCGTGCACAGGCGGCCGCCGAAGCCATAGCGGAGCGTCGGGTTCCACCCGACCTACGAGAGCGGCGTCATGCACCCCGTAGGTTGGGCCGAGGTACGAGGCCCAACGCGCGGAGTCGAGCCCGACATCGTTGGGCCTCGCTGCGCTCGGCGCCAACCTACGGAGAGCGGCCCGGCATCGGAGGTTCCGGGCCCCTTGTAGGGCGGGTGAAACCCGCCACCTCGGCGTCGCCAAGCTTCGCGAGCAGAGCTCGCTCCTACGAGAGCCGGCGTCATGCACCCCGTAGGTTGGGCCGAGGTACGAGGCCCAACGCGCGGAGTCGAGCCCGCATCGTTGAGCCTCGCTGCGCTCGGCGCCAACCTACGAAGAGCGGTTCATCATCGCGTGCATCAACTGCCGATGACGCCGCCGTCGTTCTTGGTGATGAGCACGGTGGTGGAGCGCGGGCGGCTCTTGCCGTCGCTGGCGGGGTAGCTGATGCCGGGGTGCTGGATGTTCACCCACATGCTGCGGCCGTCCGGGGTGAAGGTGATGCCGGTGAGTTCGCAGCCACGCGGGCCGACCAGGAAGCGGCGCACCTCACGGGTCTTGGGGTCGGCGCAGAGCAGCTGGTTGCAGCCGATGCGCGCCATGGCCGGCTCGATGTCGTCGAAATCGGTCTCGATCCATAGGCGGCCGGCGGGGTCGAAGGCCAGGCCGTCCGGGGAGGAGAAGGCGTCGCCGTTGATGGTGCCGATCAGGTTGGCCGGCACCGCCTGGCCCTTGTCGTCCTTGGCACCCTGGGGTTCGCCGGCGAGGAGGAAGATCTCCCACTGGAACGAAGTCGCGGTGGGATCGCCGCCTGCCTCGTTCCAGCGCAGGATCTGCCCATGCAGGTTGTGCGGGCGCGGGTTGGCGGCGTTCACCGGTTTCTTGCTGCCACGGTCGTCGTTGTTGGTGAGGGTGACGTAGACCTCACGGGTCTCCGGGTGGGCGGCCACCCACTCGGGGCGGTCCATGGGCGTTGCGCCGAGTATGTCGCCAGCGGCGCGGGCGTTGAGCAGCACCTCGGCCTGGCTGGCGAAGCCGTTCTCGGCGGTGAGGCCGTTCTGGCCGTGCACCAGGGCCAGCCACTGGCCCTTGCCGTCATCGTCGAAGCGGGCAACGTAGAGGGTGCCCTCGTCCAGCAGGTCGCGGGCGGCCTTGGGGTTGGCGGCGTCGAAGCGGCCGCTGGGCACGAACTTGTAGATGTACTCGCCCTTGGTGTCGTCGCCGTAGTAGTAGGCCATGCGCCCGTCCTTGCCGAGGGACAGGGTGGAGCACTCGCGGCAGAAGCGGCCGACGGCGGTGCGCTTCTTCGGCGTGCTGGTGGGGTCGAAGGGGTCGATCTCCACCACCCAGCCGAAGCGGTTGGGTTCCTGCACATGGCCGTCGTGGGGCTGGTCGCGGTAGGGCGTGGCGTCGAAGCGGGCGTCGGCGGTTTCCCAGCCGTAGTTCTTGCTCACCCCCTCCTTGGCGATGCCGTAGCGCTTGTGGGACACGCGCTGGGCATAGTCGGCCGGGTCGCGGTTGATGAAGTAGTTGTGCCAGTTCTCCTCGCAGGCGAGGTAGGTGCCCCAGGGGGTCACGCCCATGGAGCAGTTGTTGAGGGTGCCGATCACCTCCAGGCCGCTGGGGTCGGAAGCGGTCTTCATCGCGGCGTTGCCAGCCAGCGGGCCGGTGAGCTGCATGGGCGTGAGGGTGGAGATGCGGCGGTTGTAGCGCGAGCCGGCGACCCGCTGCCAATGACCGTCGCCGTCCTTCTTCACCTCGATGACGCTGACGCCATGGGCCGCCTGCTCCTTCTTCACGTCCTCCGCCTTGCGCTTGCCCTCGACGAAGACGATGCCGGCGCTGTGCAGCGTGGGGTTGATGTACTCGTGGTTGATCACCAGCAGGCCGTGGTCGTTGGGCGCGTCCGGGAAGGGGAAGAAGTGCATGCCATCGTGGTTGTCGCCGGCCTGCTTGAGCTGGTCTTCCCAGGTTTCGCTGGCATCGCCCTTGAAGGCCGGCGCATCGGCCAGCACCGCATCGCCCCAGGAGAAGAACGGCGTGGCGCTGTAGCCGTCGGCGACTATCACCTTGTCGAACTTGGCATCGAACTGCTGGGGCACGCCCTTGAAGCCCAGCAGGCCGCCGTCGGCCACCGCGCGGCAGGCGCTGATGCCGCCGCCGAAGAAGCCCAGGGCGGCCATGGCCAGGCCGCCCTTGAGCACGTTGCGGCGGCCGGCGTCCACCATCTGGTCCAGGCTGCGGTTGCCGCTGGGGTTGATGGCCACGTCGTCATGGGCGGCGAGTGCGGCGTGGAAGGCGTCGAAATCCTGGGTCATCACGGTTCTCTTCTGGTTATGCGCCGGCGCTCCGCGCTCAGCGTTCGATGCGGTAGTGGAAGGTGTTGCGCACGCCGGGCACGGTCACGGGTTGGCCGTTCTCGAGGCGCGGCTGGTAGCGGAAAGTCTGCGCCGCGACCAGTGACGGGCGGATGAACAGCGGGTGACAGTCGCCCACCACCTGCGGGTCCTCGACGCGGCCTTGCGGGTTGACCCGGTACTCCACCGTGCAGTCGCCCTGGATGCCCTTGTCGAGGGCGCGCTGGGGGTAGTCCGGCGCCTCCTTGGCGATGGGCAGGTACTGGCGGCTGTTGGCGGCGGCTTCGGCCTGGCGGGCGCGCTCGGCGGCCTGGCGTTGCTGTTCCGCCTGGCGCGCCAGTTCCAGCTGGCGCTGTTGCTCGGCAGCCGCGGCGACGCGCTCGGCTTCCAGGCGCTGCTGCTCGCGGCGCCGGGTTTCCTGCTGCACCTGCTCCTGGCGCTGCTGTTCTTCCACGCGCTTGCGGGCCAGGGCGGCCTGCTCCAGCTTGCGCTGCTCGATTCGCGGGTCCACCTGCGGCGGCACCGGCTCGACGGGCGTCGGTAGCGGTTCCACCGGGGCGGCTTCCGCGACAGCCGGCTGCACCGGCGCGGGAACCGGTTCGGGGGCTGGCGCAGGCAGGCTGATCAGTTGGGTGGTGAGCACCCGCTGGGCCGGCTCGGCGGGACGCTCGGGGGCCCAGCCGGCCATCAGCAGCGCCAGCACGCCCAGGTGCAGGGCCAGGGCGCAGCCGGCGGCGAAGGCGTTGCGCCAGGCGCGGGCACTGGGCAGCGACAGGCGGGAAAGAGGCGCATCGCTCATGACCATCGCGCTCATTGCGGCGCCTCGGTGATCAGCCCCAGGTTGGCCACCCCGCCCTGCTGCAGCGCGGCCATGGCTGCCACCACCTTGCCGTAGCCGGCGTCCTGGTCGGCGCGGATGTACACCTGGGTGTCGCCGCGCTCGGCGATCAACGCGCCCACCTTGGCGGTCATCTCCTCAAGGGCCACGGCGCTGTCGGTCTGGCTTTCGGTGTCCAGCTCCGTGCCCAGGTTCCAGTAGTAGCCGCCGTCGGCCTTCACCGAGAGGGTGAGGATGCGTTGCTGGCTGTCACGGGGCAGCGCCTCGCTGGCCACCTTGGGCAGTTCGATCTTCACGCCCTGGGTGAGCATCGGTGCGGTGACCATGAAGATCACCAGCAGCACCAGCATCACGTCGATGTAGGGCACCACGTTCATTTCGGCCTTGGGGCCGTGCTTGCGCTGGGGACGGACGAGCATGCTGCACCTCAGGCCGCGGCGGCGACGGGGTTGGCGCCGGCCAGGCGACGTTGCAGGCGGCCCTGCAGCTCGTTGCCGAAGGCGTAGTAGCGCGCCACCAGGCCCTGGGCGCGGGCCGAGAAGCGGTTATAGGCGATCACCGCGGGGATGGCGGCGAACAGGCCGATGGCGGTGGCGATCAGCGCTTCGGCGATGCCCGGAGCGACGGTGGAGAGGGTCGCCTGCTGCACCTGGGACAGGCCGATGAAGGAATTCATGATCCCCCACACGGTGCCGAACAGGCCGATGTAGGGGCTGACCGAACCGACGGTGGCGAGGAAGGTGAGGCCCCTCTCCAGGCGCTCTTCCTGCTCGGCGATGGCGACATAGAGGGCGCGCTCGACACCGTCCACCACCATCTCCGGGGCAATGCCCGGCTCGCGGCGCAGCTGGGCGAACTCCTGGTAGCCGGCCAGGAAGATGCGCTCCAGGGCGGCGTCCTCGTCCGCGTCGTCGCGGCGCTGCAGCTGGGTGAGGTCGGCGGTGCCACGGAAGCGCGCCTGGAAGGCCTTGGCCTGGCGCTCGACGCGCGCCAGCAGGGCGCCGCGCTGGACGATCAGGTACCAGCTGAACAGGGAGGCGAGCAGCAGGATCGCCATCACCCCTTTCACCAGCAGGCTGGCGTCGCTGATCAGGCCCCAGACGGTCATCTGTTCCAATGTTGCGTGCATGGTTGGTTCCTCGTGTTGCCGGGCCCCGCAGGGCCCTATTCGATTACGCGGCGATGACGGGTTGATGACAGCTCAGTGCAGGCCCAGGGTCCGGGCCACCTCGGCCCAGGGCACGAACTTGAAGTTCTGCGTCTGCTCGGGCATGCGCTTGCGGCCGTCCTGCACCACCAGCATTCCCTGGCTCCAGGGGCCGCCGAGGTTAGCGGAGGTGACTTCCAGGCCGTCGGTCTCCGAGGCGCCGTCGATGCCGGCCGCGGCGTTGAGGCCGACGCGGAAGGCACCGCGCAGGGCGAAGGGCGGCTCGGCGTCGAGCACCACGTAGCTGTCGTTGCCCTGGCTGGAGATCACCAGGTAGTCGCGGGCGTCGCTCTGGTACAGGCCCAAGCCCTCGACGTCGGCGTGCAGCGTCTCGCCCACCTTCATCACCGACTTGAGGTCGGCGGGGGCGTCGGCGCGGGCGTCCAGGGCCCAGACGCCGACGTCTTCCTCACCGATGAACAGGCGCTGGCGCTGGTCGTCGGCGACACAGCCCTCGGGCTGGCTGTCGACGCGGAACTCGCGCACCAGTTGCCCGCTCGCCGCGCCGCTGGCGCCGTCCAGGCGGTATTGCAGGAAGCGCCCGTCCTTGCCGTTGGCGAAGGCGTAGAGCTCGCCGGAGGCCGGCTGGAACAGGCAGATGCCGTAGATCTCCTTGAGCGGGGTGCGCACCTCGCCGGCCGGTTTCACCTCGCCCGTGGCGCGGTCGATGGCGAACAGGCTGAGGCTGTTGGTGTCGCGGTTGCTGGCCACCGCCAGGTCGACCCGCTGGCCGCCGAGGGCAAAGCCGGGGCGCACGTCGACGTTGTTCAGGCGGCCCACCGGCAGCTCCTGCAGCAGTTGGCCGTCGAGGCCGTAGACCAGCAGACCCTGCTTCTTGTTGGTGCCGAGCACGCGGCTGGCGGCCGGGTCGTTGGGGTTGACCCAGATGGCCGGGTCGTCCGCCGCGTCGCCCTGGCGGCCCACCGGCTCGCTCTGGCGCAGGGAGGCGACGCTGGGCAGCACGGGCGGCAGGGCCACGGGCTGCGCCTGCCAGTCCAGGCGGCCCTGGTACAGGCGCCCGCTGGCGTCGTCCTGCACCAGCAGGTCGGTGCCCTGGGCACTGGTGGCGACGGCGATGCGTTCGGGCTCTTCCAGGCCGGGGAGCGCCAGGCTGGCCACGGCTTTCCAGGCCTCGCCCTGCTGCTGGTAGAGGTGCAGGCGGGCGGCGCCAGGGTCCAGCGCCAGCAGGCCGCCGGGGACCACGGCCATGGCGCCGGCGCTTTTCGCCAGGCCGCCGAAGGGGGCGACCAGGTCCACCGGCACGCGGGCGCTGTCGGCTTCCGGGTGGGCCGGGTAGGCCCAGAGGCCGACGTTCTCTTCGTTGACGAACAGGCGGTTGGCGGCGTCGTCCACCTGGCAGTACTCGGCGGCCGGCGGCAGGGCCAGGCCGCGCACATGGCGGGCTTCGGCGTTGAGGCGCTCGCCGGCACCCACCAGCCACTGCTCGCCGTGGCCGTCTTCGCCCACCAGGAACAGGTAGAGGTTGCGGGCGTCGTCGCGGTACAGGCAGAGCCCGGCCACGGCGTAGTCACGGGCCGGCAGTTGCAGCGTGCGGCCCCAGCGATGGGTGTCGGTATCCAGGCTCACCAGGGTGGCCTGCTGGGTGGCGTTGTCGAGGCTGGCGGCAATCAGGCCCTTGGGGCCGGCGCTGCGCAGGTCGAGGCTGGAGAAGGAGCCGGGCAGGCGCGCCAGCTCCTGGCCTTCGCCGTCCAGCAGGAGCAGGCCGTTGCGCTCGCTGGCGGCCAGGCGCATGGCGGAGCCGGGCAGCTGGCGCAGGTCTTCGGCCTTGACCTTGGCCGAGGCGCCCCAGGGGCTGAGGGCCAGTTGCGGGGCCTGGGCTTCGGCGGCCGGCTGCGGCTGGCAGGCGGCCAGGCCGAGCAGGGCCGCGAGCAGCAGGGGATTGCGGGTGCGGGTGTGGGTCATCGGGCGGTTCCAGGCGATGCGGGGGAGCGCCCTCCCCGGTGGGAGGGCGCGGCGATCAGAAGTGGGTGAAGGTCAGGCCGAGGGTGTAGGTCGGGCCGTATTCCTCGTACTGGGCGTTGTAGCTGCGGCTGCCGGTGTAGACGTAGTAGCTCTCGTCGGTGAGGTTCTGCGCCTCGAAGGACAGCTGCAGCTCCTTCGTCAGGAAGTAGCGGGCGCTGAAGTCGACGAAGGTCTGCGCATCCACGTGCAGGTCGTGCTGGCGGTCGCCCACCGGGGCCACTTCGTAGAGGTAGTCGGACTTGTAGTTGGCCGAGAGGCGCAGGCTGAGCTTGTCGTTCTCCCAGCCCAGCATCAGGTTGCCGACGGTGTCGGACTGGTTGGGCAGGTCGATGTCGCGCTTGAGGGTGCGGCCGCTGGCCTGGTCGAAACCCTCGATGCTGGCGTCGGAGCGGCTGAAGGTGGCGTTGGCGCCCAGCAGCAGGCCGTTCCAGGGGGCGGGCAGCCAGTCGAATTTCTGCGAGTAGGCCAGTTCCAGGCCGTAGAGCTTGGCGCTGTCGCCGTTGGCGAAGGTGTTGGCTTCGTCGAAGGTCGCCCAGTCGCCGGTGCCGGCCAGGTCGGTGTTGTAGACGAAGTTCTGGATGTCCTTGTAGAAGACGAAGGCCGAAACCACCCCGGCGCGGCCCAGGTAGTGCTCGATGCCGAAGTCGTAGTTGGTCGACTCCAGGGGCGACAGGTCGGGGTTGCCGAAGCTGGCTTCGTCGCCGTCGATGACGAAGCCCGGGGCCAGTTGGCCGAAGGTCGGGCGCACCACGGACTTGGTCCAGGCGGCGCGCAGCTGGGTGTCCTTGTCGATCTGGTAGCGCGCGTGCAGGCCGGGCAGCCAGTGGTGGTAGTCGCGCTTGCGCTCGATGCTCTCGTAGTCGCCATCGCGGATGCCGGTGCCCTTGGCTTCGAACTCGGTGCCCTCGTAGCGCATGCCGGCGATGAAGCGCCAATCATCCACGTCCAGGGTGTTCATGAGGTAGGCGGCGTTGATGTCTTCGCTCATGTCGAAGTCGTTCACCCGCGACTCTTCCTCGTTGTAGAAGTCGGCGGCGTTGAGCTGGCCGAGCAGGCCCTTGATGGCGCTGGCGCTGATGCCGGGGCCGAAGCGGTCGAGGGTGTAGTGCACGTTGCCCTTCTGGAACTGGCCGAGGTTGAGCTGTTCGTCGCTGAAGAAGTTATCCAGGTCCTCGTAGGTCCAGGCTTCCAGGTCGTTGGTCTTGTCGCGGCGGCTGAGCTTGCCGCCGAACTTGGCCTGGGCGGCGTAGCCGGAGAGGTCGTAGTCGCGGGCGAGGTCCAGGCGGATGTTCTTCTCGGTGTCCTCGGTGTTCTGCTTTTCCCAGTCGACCTGGTCGAGGGCGAAGTTGGCCGGGTCGTAGAAGCCGTTCTCGACGTTCAGGCGCGGCTTCTTGCTGTCGTCGAAGCCGGTGCCGGTGAAGTCGCGGATGCCTTCGAAGGTGGCACCGGCGATGTGGCCGGGGCTGTCTTCGCTGGATTGGCTGTAGCCAGCCTGCCCGCTCAGGGTCCAGAGGCCCATCATGCGTTCGCCGCCGAAGACGTAGGACTGGATCTCCTGGGTTTCCTCGCGGTCCTTCAGCTCGCGGTAACCCTCGCCGTCACCGGTTTCGCCCGGCAGGCGCGCGTCATCGAATTCGATGCCGGCGGCGTTGCGCGTCTCGCTGTCCTTGTAGCGGCTGTAGAGGGTGCGCAGGTAGTAGCTGGAAACGTCGTCGGGCTTGTAGTCGAAGTTGAGGCCGCCGCCGGCGCGCTCGCGGGTGATGGCATAGTCGCGCTGCTCCAGCTCCTCCAGGCGGGCGCCGTCTTCGAAGTCCCAGGCGCCGCCGGTCTCGACGTTGTCGGAGCCGAACTTGCGCTCCTGCCAGCTCAGGGCAGCGGCCACGCCGAAGTTGTCGATGCCGTCGCCGAGGCTGAAGCGGTCGCTGATGGCGCCGGAGAACTTGGGGCTGGTCTTGTCGGTGTTCTCGTCGTAGCTGGCTTCGGTGCTGCCGGTGTAGAACAGCCCCTCGTGGTCGAAGGCGGAAAGGCTCTCCACGTCGACGGTGCCGCCGAGGGAGTTGGCGTCCATGTCCGGGGTGAGGGTCTTGATCACGGTGAGCGACTGCACCAGTTCGGCGGGCAGCACGTCCAGGGCCACGGCGCGGCGGTCGCTTTCCGGGGCCGGTACCAGGGTGCCGTTGATGGTGACGCTGTTCAGGTCCGGGCCCAGGCCGCGCACGCTAACGAAGCGGCCTTCGCCCTGGTCGCGCTCCACCGAGACGCCGGGCAGGCGCTGCACCGCTTCGGCGGCGTTCTGGTCCGGCAGCTGGGCGACGCCGTCGGCATGCACCATGCTTTCCACGCTGTCGGAGGCGCGCTGCTCCTTCAGGGCCTTGTCGATGCTCACGGCCTGGCCGACCACCTCGACGTGCTCGGTGGCGCCGGCGGCGCCCTCGTCGGCGGCCAGCGCGACGCCGGCCATGGCCAGGGTCAGCGCGCTGAAGGTGAAGCCCGCGAGCCGGGCGGCGGTGCTGCGCTTGTACATGAATGCTCTCCCCAGGTTTGGTTCCAGGCCAGGCAAATGGCCCGGCAATGTGGGAGCGGACGCTAGGCAGCGCGGATGAAGCTTCTGTGACAGGACAACGGCATAGGGCCGGAATGGCAGGGTTTTGCGGGGGTAACCCTGGGGTTTTGAGCTGATAGGACCCTCCAGAGCCGCCGTAGGGGCGAACTCATTCGCCCGCCGGGCCCCTGCTTGCAGGCCCCGCAGAGGCAGCCCTGCGGGCTGCTGGGCGAATGAATTCGCCCCTACATAAAGCACTCCGAAACCTGAAAAACACCGCACCTGCCCTGAGCCGATCCGACCCTTCCACCCCGCTCCGGCGCTGCAACTTCGCCGTCACAATCATCTGCTCTGCTGGCCCGGTCGAACCTCCCGGACAGCGCCATGACCTCCCTGCTCAAGCTGCATCGCCTCAAGCTCACCGCGCTGTTCCTGGCGGCCAATATCGGTCTGCTGCTGCACCTGGCGGTGGGCGACCTGAAGGCGACGTCGGAGTGGGTCTGGCTGGACATCCTCGGCGAGGGTGGCTCGGCGCTGCTGGCCCTGGTGTGGATCGGCCTGGTGCTGAAAAGCCGGCCCGCCGGGCGGGTCACCAACCTGCTGGTGCTGGGGTTGGCCGGGGTGTTCTTCTCCTGGTGGATCGACAGCCTCGACGAGTTCATCCGCATGCCCGACACGGTGCACTGGGACCATTGGCTGGAGTCGGTGCCCATGCCCATCGGCCTGGTGCTGCTGACCCTGGGCATCTACCACTGGCACCGCGAACAGCTGGCCATCAGCGCGCAGATGGAGAAGCGCGAGCGGCTGTTCCGCGAGCACCGCCAGTTCGACACGCTCACCCCGCTGGGCGACGCCGACTACCTGCGCCGCCAGCTGGAGCTGGGCCTGGGCGAGGCCGCCGCGAACGGCCAGCCGCTGTCGCTGGTGATCCTCGACATCGATGACTTCAGCCAGGTCAACGACCGCTTCGGCCACGACGAAGGCGACCACCTGCTGCTGGCGCTGACGCAGTTGCTGCTGCTCAACCTGCGCCGCCAGGACCTGCTCTGCCGCCTGGCCGGCGACCGCTTCGTGGTGCTGCTGCCGAACACCGGCGAGCGCCAGGCGCACCAGTTGGCCACCGAGCTGGGCGAAGCGGTGATGCACTTCGCCCACCGCACCCGCCAGCACGGCGAGCGCCTGCAACTGCGCGCCAGCACGGCGGTGGCGATGGCCCTGGACGAGAGCCCCGAGGCGCTGCTGCAACGGCTCAACCTGGCCCTGGCAAAGGCCCGCTCGCCGCGCCTGGCCCACAGTGCCTGAGGTGCGCGATGACCATCAGGGGTGACTGGTACGAGTGCGACAGCCGCTTCATTCCGGCCCATGGCCAGCCGGCGGTGCTGATCGACCTGGCGCTCTCGCGGGGGATCGACAGCCACCGCCTGCTGCGGGGGACCGGCCTGTTCTACGAGGACATCCTCGCCGGCGGCCAGCTCGTCAGCCCGCAGCAGTTCCTCGGGCTGATCGGCAATGCCCGGCGTCTGCTGGCCGCTGATGACACGGCCTTTCTCTTCGGCCAGCGGCTGCTGCCCGGCCACTACGGCGCCGCCAGCCACACCCTGCTGCATGCCGAGCACCTGCAGGATGCGCTGGGGCAGCTAATCCGCCAGCGCGCGCTGCTGACGCCGTTGCTGGCGCCCCGGCTGGTGCTGGACGAGCAGGACGCCTGGCTTTACTGGGTGGACGCCTGCGGGGCGGGGGAACACCGGCGCTTCTTGCTGGAGGCGAGCATGGCGGCAGTGGCAGCGCTGTGCCGGCGCCTGGGCGGGGAGCGGCTGCCGTGGCGCTACCACTTCGCCCATGGCCAGCCGCGCTGCATCGAGCAGTACTGGGTGCACCTGGGGGACGAGGTGCGCTTCGACCAGCACGTGGATGCCATGCAGGTGCCGCGCGCCTGGCTGACCCGGGCGCTGCCGGAAGCGTCGCAGACCGCCGGCCAGGTCGCACGCCAGGAATGCGCGCGCCACCTGGCGGCGCTGGGCCATCGCGCCAGCCTGCTGGACCGGCTCTACGGCTGGCTGCTGGAGCGGGTGCGCGAGGCGCCGGTGCTGGAGGACGCGGCCCTGGCCTTCGCCATGAGCCCGGCCACCTTCAAGCGCAAGCTGGCCAAGCACGGCACGCACTACCAGGAGCAGCGCGACCTGGTGCGCAAGCACGTGGCGCTCTACCTCTACCGCATCAAGGGCTACGGCAACGACGAGGTGGCGGCGTACCTGCACTTCCACGACAGCACCAACTTCCGCCGCTCGCTCAGGCGCTGGACGGGGCTTTCTCCCAGCGCACTGCGCCAGCTGTTCGGGGCTTGAGGGGCGTTATTCGTAGAACAGGGTGAGCGTGGCGGCGGTCAGCACCTGGCCCGGTCTGACCGTAGGCTCGAGCTGGTAGTAGCGGGCGATCAGCGAAATCATGCTGGGGCCGCCAGCTGTGCCCGTGTTCAGGGGGTGGGTCTTGACGCCCAGCGCCAGGGGCGTCGCACCATCGCCCTTGAGCAATTGCACGCCGATGCCCTGGGCCATGTTCGGGCCTATCACGTTCTTGAGCACTGAAGCGGCGGCCGTCAGCCCATCCAGCTGGTAGGAGACCTTGATGTCCGGGTCGCACTTGAGCTTGATGTCGAACGCAAACGGCCGGGCCGAGCTGCCCACACCATCGAAGTGGTGCTGGTTGGCTGTGGGCAGGGGCACTTCGATCGAGGGGTTGAGCACCTGGCAGCCGCGCTGGGTGACCACGACCGGGACCGGGAGGAAGACCAGTTCGTTGGTCAGTTCGTCGTCGTAGTAGATCCGGACCTGGGGCATGGCGAAGGTGCCCGACTGAATCGGACCGGTCTTGATCAGTTGGACCCAGAAACGCTGGGCGGGGGCGTAGTGGTCCCGCGGGATGGACGTTCGGGTACGTTCGCCGCGCATCATTCTCCCGCCCTCCATCTGGCTCGGTGTATTCGTGCTTGGAGACCACGCAACGCGGACGCCGACGCCAGCCAGGGCGGAGGCGTAGACGTCGCTCTTGCCAGGAACCTTGACCTCGGCAGGGCTGGAGATGAAGCCGGCCCCCTGGTAGTGCGGGTAGAGCTGCATGCACTCGACGTAGGCATCCCCCGTTCCGATCCAGCCATTGGTGTCGTAGATGACGCTGCCAATGGGCAGGTCGCGGCTGAGGTTCAGGGTCGACGGGATGGGAAAACGCGTCTCGCCCTTGCGCTTGAGGGTGCAGCCCCAGGCGTCCGAGTGCAGGGTGCCCAACAGCAGGCCGAGGCTGAGCAAGGCGAGCACCGCACGCCTCGGCTGGTACTTGGATTGTGCGCTCACGATGTCCACCTCCCCATGTGCCACGGCGCGCCGCCCTGCACGCCGTTGATCAATACCCGACGCAACAGGTGGCATCGCTGCAGTGCCGAGACCTCGAGCGTTGGCTTCATAAACACGCTGCAAAGCGCGCGGTTGCCGGCCGCCCGGTGGTGGTGCCGCCCAGGGCGCAGCCAGCACGAAACAGGTGACGCGGCCGCCCATCCACCGGCTGTTGATGCCGTAGAACACGCGTCCAGACGCGGCGCCCCGCAGCACGTACAGGGCCGTCGGCAGTTGGTTCGTCCCTGTCGATCCCGTGGGGTGGTCCCCCACACGAAGTTCGCGATCGGCAGGAGTTCCAGAGCGCCCGCCAGTTCGCCGTATGCGATGTGGTTCATCCGGATGACCGATGGAGAAGGAGAAGGGGCGAGGATTTTATCGGCCCGCCAAGCCTTCCGATGTCGGGCCACGCGTAAAGCTCACCGTTTACCGGGTAGGCCTGCTCCCCTTGGCACGTAGCCACACACCTCTAGAGGACAATGCCCGCCCCGTTATCAGGCAGGCGGTACCTCTGTGGGGGGGCTCACCGTACCCTGGCTGTGCCTAGGCCAGGACGCGGTCATGACAATCCCGCCAAGGGCACGGCTGCCGCCCCAAGACTCCAGCGTGGTGCCGAACAGCGGATGTGCCGGTGCCATTCACCCCGGACCGCCCGTGGTGCGTGCGTCGGCACCGTGACATCCCCCGCGATTCGGGTAGCCTTGTCATCCCCTGACCCGCCCGAAGCCTCGCCATGCCAGATGCACCCGCCTTTCTCGACGAAACCGACCGCCAGTTGATCGCCGCCCTGCAGATCAACGCCCGGGAAAGCGTCGCCACCCTCGCCCGCCGCCTGGGCATCGCGCGCACCACGGTGAACTCGCGCCTGGCACGCCTGGAGCGCAGCGGGGTAATCAGCGGCTATGGGGTCCGCCTGGGCCAGCGGGTGGCGGAGGGGGGTCTGCAGGCCTATGTGGGCATCACCGTGCGGCCGCGCAGCGGCAAGGACGTGCTGCGCCGTCTGACCGGCATGGCCGAGGTGCAGTTGCTGTGCACCGTGAGCGGGGAGTTCGACTACGTGGCCTGGCTGCGGGCCGAGTCACCGGAGCGGCTCGACCTGCTGCTGGACGAGATCGGCAATGTCGAGGGCGTGGAACGTACCACCACCTCGATCATCCTCAGTTGCAAGATCGACCGGGGCCAGCCATTGCCGGGCCCGGCCTGAGCGATCAGCGGTAGAACAGGGTCAGCGTGGCCATGGCGACCACCTGGCCGGGGGTCACCGTCTCCGCCACTTGGCGGTAGCGGGCCATCAGTGGGATCCGCACTCTCTTTTCGCCCATCGCGCTGCGCCCGAGCGGGTACTCGCTGCCGAGCGACAGCGGGAGGCCCTGCAAGTCGGTCAACTGCACCCCTACGCCACGTGCCATGGCGAGTCCCGCACTGTTCTTCAGGGTCGACGCATCATGGTTCAAGCCATCGAGACGGTAGGCGATGTCGAGGTCGGGATCGCATTCCAGGGCGATGCTGACGTCGAGCGGCCAGGCGGTGCTGCCGATGCCGGAAAAATCCTTGAGCCAGGTCTTGTGCAGGGTGCGGGTGAGGACAGTGCCTTCGACCAGCCGGCAACTGCGCGCCTGGAAGGCGATGGCGATGGCGGGGAAACGCAGGGAGTTGGTGCGCTCGTCGTGGTAATGCACTTCCACTGCCGGGATGCTGTAGGTGCCACTGGAAATCGGCCCGGTCTTCACCAATTGGATCCACCAGTTGCTCGCGGGGGTGTAGTGCCCCCAGGCCAGCGCATCCGTCTTGCGCGGCGAGTTCATGAACTCACCGCCGCTCATCTGCGCCGGCAACGTCGTCGCGTTCCGCGACCAGGCCACGCGGATGCCGATGCCCGGCACGCCGCTGGGGTAGACGTTCGCATGCCCCGCAACGCTCGCCCCACTGGTAAAGCCGCGGCGCAGCCAGAGGTCGCCGTGCTGCAGGAACCCGCCGCAGTTGACGTCCGCCTTGCCGCCCTGGATCCAGCGCTGGGTATCGAACAGCACGAGGCCGTTCGCCGCGTCGCGCGGCACCACCAGTTCCGTTGGCAGGGGCGCCGTGGTCGGCGGCGCCTCGGCAGTCCTCTTGCAATAGGCCGTGACCGCCCAGGCAGGCTGCTGGCTGATCACCAGTATCGAGAAGAAGAGAATGAATGAACGAACGAGCCCAGCGTGCATGAGGCATCTCCCGGTGTTTCGGTTTCGAAGGCTCAGATGATCGCCGATCGATATCTTCGCCCGGCCCGCGCGCGTCTTGCCGTGTTGGAAGACTTGTCTCTACGCGTAGATGAATATTCCTTGGCTACCTGGCTGGGCGGGATAGCATTTCGTCATATCGCCATTAATGGTCGTCGTTTAGCTATAAAAACTGGCTTAGTGACGACACAAAACGTCTTATGGACGAAAATAAGCCTCCCTAGAATGACGCCAACGCTGCCCAGACAGCCCTCTCATTCTTCAGGTCGCCATGCACACCACCAATCGCCACCCCGCCGACGGCAAGAAGCCGATCACCATCTTCGGCCCCGACTTCCCCTTCGCCTTCGATGACTGGATCGAGCACCCCGCCGGCCTGGGCAGCATTCCCGTCGAGCGCCAGGGCGAGGAAGTGGCCATCGTCGGCGCCGGTATCGCCGGGCTGGTGGCCGCCTACGAGCTGATGAAGCTGGGCCTCAAGCCCGTGGTGTACGAGGCTTCGAAGATGGGCGGTCGCCTGCGCTCGCAGAGCTTCGAGGGCACCGAGGGGATCATCGCGGAGCTGGGCGGCATGCGCTTCCCGGTGTCGTCCACGGCCTTCTACCACTACGTCGACAAGCTGGGCCTTGAGACCCGCCCCTTCCCCAACCCGCTGACGCCGGCCTCCGGCAGCACGGTGATCGACCTCGAGGGCAAGACCTACTACGCCGAGAAGATGGCCGACCTGCCGGCGCTGTTCCGCGAGGTGGCCGATGCCTGGGCCGATGCCCTGGAGGACGGCGCGCAGTTCAGCGAGATCCAGCAGGCCATCCGCGACCGCGACACCAAGCGCCTGAAAGCGCTGTGGAACAGCCTGGTGCCACTCTGGGACGACCGCACCTTCTACGACTTCGTCGCCACCTCCAAGGCCTTCGCCAAGCTGTCGTTCCACCACCGCGAGGTGTTCGGCCAGGTGGGCTTCGGCACCGGCGGCTGGGACTCGGACTTCCCCAACTCCATGCTGGAGATCTTCCGCGTGGTGATGACCAACTGCGACGACCACCAGCATCTGGTGGTGGGCGGCGTGCAGCAGGTGCCGCTGGGCATCTGGCGCCACGTGCCGGAGCGCATGGCCCACTGGCCGGCGGGCACCAGCCTGGCATCCCTGCACAACGGCGCGCCGCGCCCGGGGGTGAAGCGCATCGCCCGCGCCGCCGACGGCCAGTTGGCGGTGACCGACGCCTGGGGCGACACCCGCCACTACGCGGCGGTGCTGACCACCTGCCAGAGCTGGCTGCTGACCACCCAGATCGAATGCGAGGAATCGCTGTTCTCGCAGAAGATGTGGATGGCCCTGGACCGCACCCGCTACATGCAGTCGTCGAAGACCTTCGTGATGGTCGACCGGCCCTTCTGGAAGGACAAGGACCCGGTCACCGGCCGCGACACCATGAGCATGACGCTCACCGACCGCCTCACCCGCGGCACCTACCTGTTCGACAACGGCGACGACAAGCCGGGGGTGATCTGCCTCTCCTACTCCTGGATGAGCGACGCGCTGAAGATGCTGCCGCAGCCCATCGAGAAGCGCGTGAAGCTGGCGCTGGACGCCCTGAAGAAGATCTACCCGGACGTGGACATCGCCAGCCACATCATCGGCGACCCGATCACCGTTTCCTGGGAGGCCGACCCGCACTTCCTCGGCGCCTTCAAGGGCGCGCTGCCGGGCCACTACCGCTACAACCAGCGCATGTACGCGCACTTCATGCAGGACGACATGCCCGCCGAGCACAAGGGCATGTTCATCGCCGGTGACGACGTGTCCTGGACCCCGGCCTGGGTGGAGGGCGCGGTGCAGACCTCGCTCAACGCCGTGTGGGGGATCATGAAGCACTACGGCGGCGCCACCCACGCCGCCAACCCCGGCCCGGGCGATGTGTTCGCCGAACTCGGCCCCATCGCCTTGCCGGAATGATCAGGAGAGACGCCATGCGCATCGCCCTCTACCAGTGCCCGCCCCTGCCGCTGGACCCGGAGGCGAACCTCGCGCGCCTGCTCCGCCAGGCCACCGAGGCGGCACGCCGCGGCGCCCGCCTGCTGGTGGGCCCGGAGATGTACCTGAGCGGCTACAACATCGGCCGCGAGGCGGCGCAGGAACTGGCCCAGCCCAGCGATGGCCCCTGGGCGCAGCGCATCGCCGCCATCGCCCGCGAGCAAGGCATCGCCATTCTTTACGGCTACCCGGAACGGGGCGCTGACGGCGCCCTGTTCAACTCGGCGCAACTGATCGACGCGCGGGGCGAGCGCCTGGGCAACTACCGCAAGACCCACCTGTTCGGCGAGCTGGACCGGGGCCTGTTCAGCCCGGGCGAGGCGCCCTGCCCGATCCTCGAGCTGGAAGGCTGGAAGCTCGGCGTGCTGATCTGCTACGACGTGGAATTCCCCGAGAATGTGCGCCGCCTGGCCCAGGCCGGTGCCGAGCTGGTGCTGGTGCCCACCGCCAACATGGTGCCGTACGACTTCGTCTGCGACGTGCTGGTGCGCACCCGCGCCTACGAGAGCCAGTGCTACCTCGCCTACGCCAACTACTGCGGCGCCGAGGGGGCCATCCGCTATTGCGGCCTCTCCAGCCTCAACGGCCCGGACGGCGAACAGACCGCCCGCGCCGGCCGCGACGAAACCCTGCTGCTGGCCGATATCGCCCACGAAGCCCTGGAAACCTCCCGCGCCGCCATCACCTACCTGCACGACCACCGGCCGGAGCTGTACCGCCCCTAGGCTGGCGCCGAGCACTGCTGTTCGGAAATCGACCACCCAACGAAGCGTTGCGTAGTGCAAGGCGCGCAGCCAGGTACACACACCTTATCCACAGCCCCATCCACGGTTTCCGGGGACAGGTAGGGCGGGTGAAACCCGCGTGGGCTCCGCGCCCGGGCCGTCGGGTTGCACCCGGCCTACGAGGCCGCACCGCCCGTAGGTTGGCGCCGAGCGCAGCGAGGCCCAACGGAACCATGGCGAACCCACCTGCTCGGAAATCGATCACCCGACGAAGCGCTGTGCAGTGCAAGGCGCGCAGCCGTGTACACACAGCTTATCCACAGCCCCATCCACGGTTTCCGGGGACAGCCCCCCGCAGAAGCGAGCCCTGCTCGCGAAGCCTTTCATCGCCCTGAATGAAAAACCGCCCGGGGCAAAGGGCAGGGCCACCGGGCGGTTGAGAAAACAGACTCGAGGGGAAAGGGTCAGGTCAGCACGGCGTGGGGACCGGTGAGGTAGTCGAGCAGGCGAAACAGCGTCGGCGCCAGGGCGCTGCAGTGGGGGTAGCCGTCACGGATGGCTGCGGCGCTTTCCACCGAGCCGGCGAGGGCCAGGTCTTCGGGGCAAGCTTCGAGCAGCGCGTGGATGCTTTCGGGGGTGCTTTCCAGGTGGCATTGCAGGCCGATGGCGCGCTCCTGCCAGACGAAGCCCTGGTTGGCGCAGGTGGCCGAGCCATAGAGCGGGATGGCGCCCGCCGGCAGGTCGAAGGTCTCGCCGTGCCAATGCATGGCCATCAGGCGCTGCGGCAGCATGCGGCCCAGGGGCGAGTGTTCGGCCAGGGCGTGTTTCTCCATGGGCCACCAGCCGATCTCGGCCTCGCCCGGGCGCACCTGCGCTCCCAGGGCTTCGGCCAGCAACTGGGCGCCCAGGCAGATGCCCAGCACCCGCTTGCCGCCCTCGAGCGCCGCGCGGATCAGCGCCTTCTCGCCGACCAGCCAGGGCAGCACGGCTTCGTCGTGGACGCTCATCGGGCCGCCCATGACGATCAGCAGCTCGAAGTCATCCAGCTGCGGCAGCGGGCAGTCGGCATAGAGGTCGTGCACCCGCACCTGGGCGGAACGCAGGTCGAGCCATTGGGCGATACGGCCGATGCCCTCGAAGGGCACGTGCTGGAGGATGGCGACGCGCATATCAGGCGGGCTCCTTGTGTTTGCCCTTGGCCAGGGCGAAGGCGCGGTTGAGGCGCTTGAGCATTTCATCGACGTTGGCGTGGCTGACCGTGAGCGCCGGGGAGAAGCGCAGGCAGTCGCTGGCCAGGCCGTTGATCAGCAGGCCCTCCCCCAGCGCGGCGCGGACCACGGCATCGGCGCGCTGCTCGATCAGCGGCATGCCGATCAGCAGGCCATGGCCGCGCAAGGGGCCGTGCCCATGACGACGGGCGACGCGGGCCAGGCCTTCGCGCAGGTGCTGGGCGACCTCGCGCACCTGTTCGAGGAAGCCCGGCTCCAGCACGGTGTTGAGCACGGCGAGGCCGGCGGCGGTCATCAGCGCGTTGCCGTGGTAGGTGCCGCCCTGCTCGCCCGGTTCGAAGCAACAGGCGTTGCCACGGGCCAGCAGCGCGGCCAGGGGCACCCCGCCGCCCAGGCCCTTGCCGAGGGTGATGATGTCGGCGCGCACGCCGTAGAGGTCTTCGGCCAGCAAGGCGCCACAACGGCCGACGCCGGTCTGCACTTCGTCGAGGATCAGCAGCACGCCGCGTTCGCGGCACAGGCGCTCGGCGCCCTGCAGGTATTCGAGGGTGGCGGGGATGACCCCGGCCTCGCCCTGCACAGGCTCCAGCATCACCGCCACCGTGCTGTCGTCGACGGCCGCGCGCAGGGCGTCGAGGTCGTTGAACGGCACCTTGGTGAAGCCGGGCACCTTGGGCTCGAACATATCCTGGAAGGCCGGCTTGCCGGACGCGGACATGGTGGCGAGGGTGCGGCCATGGAAGCTGTTGCAGGCGGTGACGATGCCGTAGGCGCCGCCCCGGTGCAGCTGGCCCCATTTGCGCGCCAGCTTGATCGCCCCTTCGTTGGCTTCGGCACCACCGTTGAGGAAGTAGACCTGGTCGCTGCCACTGGCCTGGCACAGGCGCGAGGCGAGCTTGAGCATGCCGCGGTTGTAGAAGGCCGGGCCGGGGTTGATCAGCGCTTCCGCCTGGCGCTTGAGCGCCTCCACCACCACGCCTGGGCTGTGGCCGAGGCTGTTGACCGCCCAGCCTTGGGTGAAGTCGAGGTAGGCGCGGCCGTCGGCATCCCACAGCCAGGAGCCCTGGCCCCGCACGAAGACCTGGGAGGGGCGCTCGACGGTGCGCATCAGGCGCAGGCTGGCCAGGGGGTCACGCATGTTCGGGCACCTCTTCGTGGCGGTATTCGATGCCCAGCAGGCGCAAGCCTTCCGGGCCCTGCTCGAGGATGCGGCGCAGCTCGCGGCGACGGCGGATGCGCAGGCCGAAGCCTTCGGCGAGGGGAAAACGCTCGCGCAACAGGGCGGTGGTTTCCACGTAGCGCGCCTGGCTCACCTCCAGGGTGGCGAGCAGCACGCCGTGACGTTCCAGGTTGATCTGGTAGTCGCTCATGCGCGCATGCCCTCCAGCGGCAGGCCGTGCAGGCGTGCATTCCAGTCTTCGACCTGGCCGCTGGCCAGGCGCCGCGCGGCACCATCGCGCCAGCGGCCGCTCAGGGCTTCGCAGGCCTGCAGCAGGTGCAGGCCCTCGCGCTCCAGGGGCTCGTGGAAGTAGGCACGCACGGCACGGGCGACGCTGAGTTCCGGATGCGGGCGGTCGAGCAGCGAGAGGCGATCCTCGGTGCTGACGAAGCCGGGTCGCAACACGCGGTAGAACCAGCCGCAGCGACCGGTGTCCTGCACCAGGCGCGGCAGTTCCTCGATGCCCCAGCGACGGCTCAGGCGGTAGCAGGGGGAACGCGGCTGGCTGACCTGGATGATGGCTTCGCCCCAGCGGAAGCTGTCGCCGATGCACACCTGCTCTTCGGTGAGGCCGTAGGTGGAGAGGTTCTCGCCGAAGGACGGTGCCTTCCAGGCGAGATGGCGGTAGTGCTTGCGCCAGTAGCGGTAGTGCTCGGCCGGGTAGTGGTGCAGGGCGCGCTCGGGGCCGCCGTGGAAGCGCGGGTCGCCCTGCTCGTCGCTGCCCAGGCCCTGGGGCCAGAGCCAGAGCCGGTGTTCCACCGGGCGCTTGTCGATGGCGCTGCTGAGTCCACCGCCGATATCTTCGGCTTTGCCTATGAATACACCCTTTACTTCCAGGCCCTGCATGTCGTGCTCCAGCGCTTGAACCAGGTTCTATGGCCGCTAGAATAGGGCCTTGCCGCTGCGCATGACATTTCGATTTTTCAGTTTCTTCGATAAGTAACCCTTATGGATTTCCGCCAGCTCCGCTATTTCGTCGCGCTCTACGAGGAAGGCCATGTCGGCCGCGCCGCCGAGCGCCTGAGCATTTCCCAGCCGGCGCTCTCCCAGCAGATCCGCCAGTTGGAGCAAGGGCTGGACGTGAGCCTGTTCCAGCGCACCGGCAAGCGCCTGCTGCCGACCCTGGCCGCGCACACGCTGTACAACCATGCGCTGCCCCTGCTGGACGGCATGGAACGGGCACGGGAGGCGTTGCGCAATTTCCGTGGCCAATCGCCCCGCAGCCTGGCCATCGGCGTGCTGCAGACGGTCAACGCGAGCCTGGTGCCGCTGCTGCTGGAGCGCCTGCGCGAGGCCCAGCCGCACCTGGTGGTGCAGATCTACGAATTGTCGGGGCTGGATATCGAGCGGCGGCTGCTGACCGGCAACCTGGATATCGGCATCGGCTTCCTGCCGCCGCGCCAGCCCGGGCTGCACAGCCAGCTGCTGTACGAGGACGAGCTGCAGTTGGTGATCCCCGAGGAGCACCCGCTGAAGGAGTTCCGCAAGGTGTCCCTGGCCCAGGCGGCCGAGCTGCCGATGCTGTTGCTGGGCGAGGAGTTCCGCGTGCGGCAGATCTGGCAGGAGCAGTTGGCGCTGATCGGCCGGCGCCCCCAGGTGCAGGCGGAGCTGAACCATATGGCCGGCATCCTCGACAGCCTGCCGCACACCCGCCTGGCCACGGTGCTGCCCGGCCGGGCGCGGCAGCTGCACGCCAACCAGGCGCTGTTGTGGAAGCCCTTGAGCGAACCGCGGGTGCCGTTGAAGGTGGGACTGGTGTTCCGCGATGCCCAGCGCCAGCAGGCGACGCTGGAGCTGCTGCAGGCGCTGCTGGAGAAGCTGGTGACGCCGACTGCGTGAAACCTGGGCCAGAAAAAGAAAAACCCCGCCGAAGCGAGGTTTTTGCAGACTTGTATCCCTGACATCCCTGATCTACCCACCATCCTGGCGGAAATCCGGCGTAGTCCCTGTTATTCAGTGCGCTTCCTGCGCTACGTCCCTATGGAGCAAAGATTAGTCCTGTACCCATGTAGGCGGAAGCAGCTAAAACCTTCAGGCAATGTAAGCATTAACTTACAAATCAGTGGATTGGCGATCTGATCACAAAATGCCATCAATTCGATAAAACCCCCATTCCAGAGGTGCTACCGCTACCGAGCAAGCGATCGGTAGGTTTTGTCTTCAGAATAGTCGCTTGATAGACTCCGCATTGTCCTACAAGAACGAAGTAGCCAGCCTTTTCCGGCGGTCTTACAGGGTCATGACCATGCGCGTAGTAACGATTGCGCTTTTCTGCCTCGCTCCCTGCATCCCCCTTTCCGCCCTGGCCGGCGGCCAGACACGGCTCCCCGACCCGAAGGCGGCCGTGACCCAGGCCTTCTGGCAGCAGCTCTACCCTGGCGCGGGCACCACGCTCTATTGCGGCAAGGCCTTCAACGGCCAGAGCGGGCTGCTGGCGGCGAGCCCCGTCTACCCCATCAAGCAGATCAAGAGCGCGTTGCGCTGCGTCACCGATAGCCAGTGCAAGACCGCCAACCCGCAGTACCCCTTCATGCTCGCCGACCTGCACAACCTCTACCCGGAACTGGCGCGGGTCGAGCTGGCGCGGCGCAACGCGCTGTTCGGCATGGTGGGCGATGTGCCGAGCAAGTTCGGCGCCGACTGCGACCTCAAGGCCAGCTTCCAGCTGGTGGAGCCCCGCGATGCCGCCAAGGGCAACGTGGCCCGGGCGATCTTCTACATGCACATCGAGTACGGCCTGCCTATCGTCGGCCAGGTGCAGATGTTCAAGGAATGGCACCGTCTGGACCCGGTAGACGCCGAGGAGCGCGCACGCAACGAGCAGATCGCCGGCCTCCAGGGCACGCGCAATCGCTTCATCGACGACCCGGGCCTGGTGGACACGCTGATTGCGGATTGAAGGGGCGCAACCAGGCTTCGGAGCCTGCAGCCGCCGCTCACTCCGAACGTAGGGTGTGCTGCGCGCACCTGGGACTCGCCGGAAGCACCGAGCGGCGGTGCGCACGGCACACCCTACGGCACGAGCTCATCCTGTCAGTCCTCGGCGCGAACCGTCACAGGCACAGAGCCGGCGACTCATGACCACGTCCTGAAGACGCGGTTTCCCACGCTCAAATGAAAAAGCCCCGCATCGGCGGGGCTTTTTCGTTTGCGGGGGCCGCTTAGAACTGGGCGGCGTCCAGCAGGTACAGCGACTCGCTGCCGGCTTTCACCGAGGCGGTCAGGGAGTGGATGCGCGGCAGCAGGCGGGCGAAGTAGAAACGCGCGGTGCCCAGCTTGCTGGCGTAGAACTCGTCCTGGCCTTCCTTGCCCAGCGAGGCCTTGGCCATCAGCGCCCACATGTAGGCATAGGCGGTGTAGCCGAAGGCGTGCAGGTACTCGACCGACGCGGCGCCGATCTCGTTGGGGTTGGACTTGGCGCTTTCCAGCAGCCAGGCGGTGAGGTCGTCGAGGTTGGCGACCGCAGCGTTCAGCGGCTCGACGAACTCGGCCAGGTCAGCGGAGGCGCTGCCGGTGAAGGCCTTGATCTCGTCGGAGAAGTGCTTGTAGAACGCGCCGCCGCTGCCGACGATCTTGCGGCCGACGAGGTCCAGCGCCTGGATGCCGTTGGTGCCTTCGTAGATCTGGGTGATGCGCACGTCACGCACCAGCTGCTCCTGGCCCCATTCGCGGATGAAGCCATGGCCGCCGAACACCTGCTGGCCGTGGACGGTGGTTTCCAGGCCGAGGTCGGTGAGGAAGGCCTTGGCCACGGGGGTGAGCAGGGCGACCATTTCTTCGGCGCGTTTGCGCACGACGGGGTCTTCGCTGAACTTGGCGGTGTCCAGCTGCATGGCGACGTAGGTGGAGAAGGCACGGCCGCCTTCGTTGGCCGCCTTCATGGTCAGCAGCATGCGACGCACGTCGGGGTGCACGATGATCGGGTCGGCGGCCTTGTCCTTGGCGACCGGGCCGGTCGGCGCACGGCTCTGGATGCGGTCGCGGGCGTATTCGACGGCGCTCTGGTAGGAACGCTCGCCGGAAGCCAGGCCCTGGATGCCAACGCCGAGGCGCTCGTAGTTCATCATGGTGAACATGGCGGCCAGGCCCTTGTTCGGGGCGTCGACGATCCAGCCGGTGGCGCCGTCGAAGTTCATCACGCAGGTAGCGGAGGCCTTGATGCCCATCTTGTGCTCGATGGAGCCGCAGGACAGGGTGTTCTTCTCGCCGAGGGAGCCGTCGGCATTGACCATGAACTTGGGCACCAGGAACAGCGAGATGCCTTTCGGGCCGGCGGGCGCGTCGGGCAGCTTGGCCAGGACCAGGTGGATGATGTTCTCGGTGAGGTCGTGCTCGCCGCCGGTGATGAAGATCTTGGTACCGGTGACCTTGTAGCTGCCGTCGGCCTGGGGTTCGGCCTTGGTGCGGATGATGCCCAGGTCGGTGCCGGCGTGGGGTTCGGTCAGGCACATGGAGCCCGCCCAGACGCCCGCGTACATGTTCGGCAGGTACTTTTCCTTGAGCTCTTCGCTGGCGTGCGCGTTGATCGACAGGCAGGCACCGGCGGTGAGCATCGGGTAGAGGCCGAAGGAGAGGTTGGCCGAGTTGACCATTTCCTCGACCTGGGCGGAGATCGCCTTGGGCATGCCCATGCCGCCGTAGACCGGATCGCCACCGACACCGACCCAGCCGCCTTCGGCGTAGGTCTTGTAGGCCTCGGGGAAACCGGCAGGCGTGGTGACCGCGCCGTCGCTCCACTGGCAGCCTTCTTCGTCGCCGGAACGGTTCAGCGGGGCGATGGTGCCGCCGGTGACCTTGCCGGCCTCTTCGAGGATCGCGGATGCGGTTTCGGCATCGACGGTCTCGGCCAGGGCGGGCAGCTCGGCCCAGAGCTTGGCAACCTCGAAAACCTCGTTGAGGACGAAGCGCATATCGCGCAGGGGCGCTTTGTAGTCAGCCATGTGCAAAACCTCGCAGGAACTCTACAGGCGGCCGGAAGGGCCGGTTTCACGGAACAGGGCGGCAGTGTACCCGAACAACTTTTGAGACACATAGGGTCGTTGCGTGACCATATGTTATCGATAAGTCACAATTCGCAACCCGGATGAAAAGGGCCCGCACATGGCGGGCCCCTGGATACACCGAGATTAGACGCTTAGAGCGCGAACTGGTCGGCCGGCAGGGCCATCAGGCAGTCGCTGCCCGCCTCGACCCCGGCCTGATGGGCGGTGGTGCGGGGCAGCAGGCGCTTGAAGTAGAAGTCGAAGGTGGCGAGCTTGGTCTGGTAGTACGCCGCCTCGCTGGTACCGGCGTCGAGCTTGGCCTGGGCGACCACGGCCATCTGCAGCCAGAACCAGGCGAGCACGATGTAGCCGGAGTACATCAGGTAGTCGACGGAGGCGGCGCCCACTTCGTCCGGGTTCTTCATCGCGGCCATGCCGACCTTCTGGGTCAGCTCGCCCCACTGCTGGTTGAGCCGTGCCAGTTCGGCGGCCTGTGCCTTGAACTGCGGGTGCTCGGCCTGGGCCAGGCAGAACTTGTGCACGCGCTTGGTGAAGCCGCGCAGCAGCTTGCCCTGGCTACCGAGCACCTTGCGACCAAGCAGGTCGAGGGCCTGGATTCCGTTGGTGCCTTCATAGATGGGAGCGATGCGGCAGTCGCGCACCAGTTGCTCCATGCCCCACTCGCGGATATAGCCGTGGCCGCCGAACACCTGCATGCCGAGGTTGGTGGCTTCGAGGCCGGTCTCGGTCATGAAGGCCTTGCAGATGGGGGTGAGGAAGGCCAGCAGGTCATCGGCTTCCTGCCGCTGCTCGGTGTCCTGGCTGCCGTGGGCGATATCCAGCAGTTGCGCGGTGAAGTAGGAGAGCGCGCGGTTGCCTTCGTTGAACGCCTTCATGGTCAGCAGCATGCGGCGCACGTCGGGGTGCACGATGATCGGGTCGGCGGCCTTTTCCGGGGCTTTCGGCCCGGTCAGTGCGCGCATCTGCAGGCGGTCGTTGGCGTAGCGCACGGCGCCCTGGTAGCTGGCCTCGCCGAGGCAGAGGCCCTGCATGCCGGTGCCCAGGCGGGCGTGGTTCATCATGGTGAACATGCAGTTGAGGCCCTTGTTGGCCTCGCCGATCAGGTAGCCGGTGGCGGAGTCGAAGTTCATCACGCAGGTGGCGGAGGCCTTGATACCCATCTTGTGCTCGATGGAGCCACAGGACACGGCGTTGCGCGCACCGACGGCACCGTCGGCGGCGGGCATGAACTTGGGCACGATGAACAGCGAGATGCCCTTGGTGCCGGCGGGCGCATCGGGCAGTTTGGCGAGGACGAGGTGAACGATGTTCTCGCTCATGTCGTGCTCGCCGGCGGAGATGAAGATCTTGGTGCCGCTGACCGCATAGCTGCCGTCGGCCTGGGGCACGGCGCGGGTCTTGATGATGCCGAGGTCGGTGCCGCAATGGGGCTCGGTGAGGCACATGGTGCCGGTCCAGCGGCCTTCGGTCATGCGGGTGAGGTAGGTCTGCTTCTGCTCTTCGGTGCCGTGGGCGTGGATGGCCGACATGGCGCCGTGGGTGAGACCGGGGTACATGGCCCAGGACTGGTTACTGGAGGCGACCATCTCGCTGATGATCAGCCCGAGGGAGTGCGGCAGGCCCTGGCCACCGTAGGCCGGGTCGGCGGCCAGGCCGTTCCAGCCCCCTTCCACGTACTGGGCGAAGGCTTCCTTGAAGCCCTTGGGCGTGGTCACCACGCCGTCGTTCCACTGGCACTCTTCTTCGTCGCCGGAACGGTTGATGGGCGAGAGCACCTGCTCGCAGAACTTGGCACCCTCTTCGAGAATCGCCGAGACCATGTCCGGGGTGGCGTCGCTGGCACCGATGGCGGCGTAGGTGGCCGGGAAATCGAAGACTTCGTCGATGAGGAAGCGCATGTCGCGCAGGGGGGCCTTGTACTCGGGCATGGCAGGTTCTCCGTCGGGTGAGCGCCATGGTCGGCGCCAATCATCCGACCCTACTGCTCAAGCCGCAGCCGGACAACGACGCTGCAAGCGCTGAATGCATCGCCATAACCTGCGGTCTACGTGGCGGCCCGCTTCACCCGCACGGCGCCGCGACGGTTCTGCCCGTGCAGGAAGACCCGGTTGCGGCCGGCGCTCTTGGCGCTGTAGAGGGCCTGGTCCGCCACCTTGATGACTTCCTCCGGCGTGCGCTGTTCGGCGTCACGCTCGGCCACGCCGATGCTGATGGTCACCGAGACGCTCTGCCCGGCACCGCCGCTGCGCTTGCTGCGGCCCTGCTCGTCGCTCTTGGGGCGGCTGTCCTTGTCGCGCAACTGCATGCTGTAGTTCTCGATGGCTTCGCGTATCGCCTCCAGGTGCGGCTGGCATTCCTCCATGGTCTTGCCGGTGAAGACGATGGTGAATTCCTCGCCGCCATAGCGATACGCCTTGCCACCGCCGGTGACCTTCTTCAGGCGGCTGGCGACCATGCGCAGCACCTGGTCGCCGACATCGTGGCCGTAGGTGTCGTTGAATTTCTTGAAGTGGTCGACGTCGGTCATCGCCAGCACGTAGTTGCGTCCGAGGCGCTGCAGGCGCTCGTTGAGGGCGCGGCGGCCGGGCAGCCCGGTGAGCTCGTCACGGAAGGCCATCTGGTAGGCCTCGTGGGCCACCGAGGCGGTGAGCGCGAGCATCGCCAGGCTGCTCATGGCATGCAGTGCATGGGGCAGGACGAAGACCTTGGGCAGCATCCACCAGATGCCCAGCAGCGCCAGGAGCTGGGCGGCATGTTGCGGCCTGGGCTGGCGCACATAGATGACCGCCAGGGCGATCAACGCGCCGACGAAGGCGAAGTAGGAAAGCTGGATCAGGCTCATCCAGGTGCCATGCAGCAACGGCCAGTGCACGGCGGTGAGCGCAGGCAGCACGGATTCGGGGTAGCTGCGACCAAGCGCGACGGCAACGCCGACCACGGCGAGCATCACCGCAGCGCGGGCGACGAAGTCCTGCAGCAGATGGGTGCGCTCCTGCCAGCAACCGAACAGGCCGAACAGCAGGGGCAGCAGCAGGCTGCAGAGGTGGAACACCAGGGCCGCGTCTTCGCGGACCACGCGTTCGGTCTGGTAGTAGTCGACCTGGGTGTCGAGCAGGTAGTAGGCGAGGTAGAGGATCAGCAGCAGGAACAGCTGGCGCAGGCGGCCGTAGGCGGCGCAGAACGAACCGCCGAGCAGCAGCAGGAGCGTGGGCAGCACGTTGAACAGCGAGACGAAGAACTCCGTCATGACCGTCAGCGAGCCCATCACGCCGCCGGCCAGGATCAGGGCCAGGGGCGGGACGAAATGACTGACGCGAAAGGACGAGAAAGACCGCACTGATGCTGATCCAGACAGGTATCGAAGGGGGTGGGCGAGCTGGCCATATGATTGCATTTCTGCAGGGGCCACGCATCCGTCTGCGCGACGAAACGCCCCTATTCGCGCCCTCTTGGCCGAGGTTGCGGGCACATTCACACGCCCATGAAAAAGCCCGCCTTGCGGCGGGCTTCTTCGTACAGCGCTAAGCCTTAGTAACCGAGGGCGAAGTCTTCTTCGGCCAGGTCCATCAGGTTGTTGGCGCCGGACAGCATGGTTTCAACATGGGTACGGGTACGCGGCAGGATGCGCTTGAAGTAGAAACGCGCGGTCTGCAGCTTGGCCTTGTAGAAGGCGGCGTCGCCTTCGCCGGCAGCGATCTTCTCGGCAGCCAGGCGAGCGATGTCGGCCCAGAAGTAAGCCAGGCAGGCGTAACCGGAGTACATCAGGTAGTCCACGGAGGCGGCGCCGACTTCTTCGCGATCTTTCATCGCAGCCATGCCGACCTTCATGGTGATGTCGCCCCACTCCTTGTTCAGCTTGGCCAGCGGCTCGACGAATTCCTTGACGGCTTCGTTGCCTTCGTTGGCCTGGCAGAACTTGTGCACGATCTTGGTGAAGCCCTTCAGCGCTTCGCCCTGGGTCATGAGGATCTTGCGGCCCAGCAGGTCCAGAGCCTGGATGCCGGTGGTGCCTTCGTACAGCATGGAGATGCGGCTGTCGCGAACGTTCTGCTCCATGCCCCACTCGGCGATGAAGCCGTGGCCGCCATAGATCTGTACGCCGTGGTTGGCCGACTCGAAGCCGACTTCGGTCATGAACGCCTTGGCGATCGGGGTCAGGAAGGCCAGCAGCGCGTCGGCGGCTTTCTTCTCTTCCTCGTTCTGGCTGTATTTGACGATGTCGACCTGCTTGGCGGTGAAGTACACCATCGCGCGGTTGCCTTCGGCGAAAGCTTTCATGGTCAGCAGCATGCGACGCACGTCCGGGTGGACGATGATCGGGTCAGCGGGCTTCTCGGGCGCTTTCGGGCCGGTCAGAGCACGCATCTGCAGACGCTCGCGAGCGTATTTCAGGCCACCCTGGAAACCGATTTCGGCGTGGGCCAGGCCTTGCAGCGCGGTACCCAGGCGAGCGGTGTTCATGAAGGTGAACATGCAGTTCAGGCCTTTGTTCGCCGGGCCGATCAGGAAACCGGTAGCGCCGTCGAAGTTCATCACGCAGGTGGCGTTGCCGTGGATACCCATCTTGTGTTCGAGGGAACCGCACGCAACGGCGTTGCGCTCGCCCACGCCGCCTTCGGCGGTCGGCAGGAACTTCGGCACGATGAACAGGGAGATGCCTTTGGTGCCGGCCGGTGCATCGGGCAGGCGGGCCAGGACGATATGGACGATGTTGTCGGCCATGTCGTGTTCACCGGCGGAGATGAAGATCTTGGTGCCGGTGACTTTGTAGGAACCATCGGCCTGGGGCTCGGCCTTGGTGCGCAGCATGCCCAGGTCGGTACCGCAGTGCGGTTCGGTCAGGCACATGGTGCCGGTCCACTCGCCGGATACCAGCTTGGTCAGGTAGGTGTGTTTCTGGTCGTCGGTGCCGTGGGCGGACAGGGTGTTCATCGCGCCGTGGGACAGGCCGGGGTACATGCCCCAGGACCAGTTGGCTTCGCCGACCATTTCGCTGATGGCCAGGCCGAGCGACTCGGGCAGGCCTTGGCCGCCGTGGTCGACGTCATGGGCCAGGCTCGGCCAGCCGCCTTCGACGAACTGCTTGTAGGCTTCCTTGAAGCCGGTCGGGGTCTTCACGCCGGACTCGCTCCAGGTGCAACCCTCGATGTCACCCACGCGGTTCAGCGGAGCGATCACCTGCTCACAGAACTTCGCACCTTCCTCGAGAATGGCGTCAACCATGTCCGGGGTGGCGTCCTGGCAGCCAGGCAGGCTCTGATAGTGCGCTTCGTAGCCGAGCAGCTCGTCACGTACGAAACGGATATCACGCAAGGGGGCCTTGTAATCAGGCATAGCAGTAAACCTCTACGGTGGGTTCCTAGTTAAGGTGACCGGCACATCGGTCGCTTACAACATCACGGTAGTCGCTGTGGGCTGCGCGGAAGCCGCCCGACAATCAAACAGGTGTTTGAAACATACGTTTACGCCAATCCCTTGTCAAGCATCCGCCTGTCGCGGCTCAGGCGCGGATATCCAGCAGGGGCCCGGGCGCGTCGGAGCGAGCGACCTGGAGGTAGAGCCCAAGCTCCTGATTGGCGCCCGGTGGGGACGATTCGGAGGCGTCGTCCGTCTCGGCGCGCGCCTCGGCCTTGCGAGCGGTTTCCTCGGCGGCTTCCTCGCGGCGCAGCTGGCCGAGCTCGACCAGCGCCTGAGCGGCCTTAGCGGCAGCCTCGGCGGCGACGCGGCGGTCCTGTGCGGAGGGATCGGCCGGCGCCAGCGCCGCGCGTTGCACCACCTCCATCTTGCGCAAGGTGGCCTCGGGATCGCCGGCCACGGCACTGACGTCGATCCCCACTTCGCCGCCCACGGCATAGGATTGGCCGTCCGGCCCGCGCTTGAAGGTGTAGCTGGGTGAGCCCGCGTAGGCGGCACCTACCGAGGCATGGGCCTGCTCATGGGCGCGGACTTCTCGGTCCCGCGCGGCCAGCTCGGCGATTTCCTGCAGGTCCTGTTGCTCCTGCTGACGGGTCTGGCGCGTGGCGGATGCACCTGCGCCGCGCGCATCGGCAGCACGCGTTTCGGATGAGGAAGCCAGTTCGCCGGAAGAGGCGGGATCACGAAGGGGGGAAGAGGATTCGGCTGCAACGCTGTCAACCGCGCCGCGCGTAGGCAGGAGCGTCCTCGCCGACGAAGGGAGATATGCAGCACTGCCGATCCGCATGGGGCCCTCCCTGCCCGCGCCAGGCCACCGCCGCTATCGCAGTCGGGAAGCCGTCAGTCAGGCACGGGTGTCGATCAGGGTTCCGAGTACATCGTCAGCGGTCTTGATCACCTGCGCCCCGGCTTCCGCCTGGAACTTGCCGACGTTGAGGTCCACCAGGTTGCTTGCCTGGTCGGCACCGTTGAATTCCTGCACGCGGGCGCTGGGGGCCTGCTGGTTGCGCTGCACGGACGAGCCTGCGATATCCGCACCAGCCTGGTCGATACGACGCTGGCCAGACTGCAGAGCACTCAATCCTGCGCTGAAGGCACTACCGGAGATTTCCATCACCAACCCCGAAACAAGAGATTAACGACCTAATTGAAGCAGAAAACGCCTAAAAAACGTACAAACAAAAGGCTATCAACTTCGGATCGCTTATAGCCCAAGCGGGGCGAGGTCCAGCCAGGCGGCAACGGCGCCGGGTGTCGGGGCGTCGAGGCGCGGGATACGGCCCAGGCAAGGTGCCGGAAGACGTTCTGCCAAGGTGGCCAAGTTCTCTTCCAGGCGCGAGGTATCAGGGTCCACCAGGTTGGCCACCCAGCCGGCGAGCGGCAGTCCATCCCGCAGGATCGCCTCAGCGCTGAGCAGTGCATGGTTGATGCAGCCCAGGCGTACGCCGACCACGAGGATCACCGGCAGGCCCAGGGCAATCGGCAGGTCGGACAGGTTGGCCCGGTCCGCCAGGGGCACCCGCCAGCCACCCGCCCCTTCCACCAGGGTGAAGTCGGCGCCTTTGTCGAGAATCCGCCGCACCGGGACCGAGAGCGCGGCCAGGTTCAGCTCGACACCGGCTTCGCGGGCAGCCAGATGCGGGGCGATGGCGGGCTCGAAGGCCAGCGGGTTGATCTCCTCGTAGGCCAGCGGCAGCGAGCACTCGCCCAGCAGTGCCAGGGCGTCTTCGTTGCGCAGGCCATCGGCGGTAGCCAGGCAACCGGACGCCACCGGCTTGCTCGCCGCCGTGGACAGCCCGGCCCGGCGCGCGGCATGCAGCAGGCCAGCAGCCACCGTGGTCTTGCCGATCTCGGTGTCGGTACCGGCGATGAAGAAGGCAGCGGCCATTCAGGAATCCTTGCGCAGCAGGCCGTGGACGACCTGATAGGTAACGGGCAGGCCGGCGTCATCGCGGCGACGCTCGTAGGCGTCGATCAGGGCGAGCATGCGCGCCCGGCCGGTCAGGCCACCGGGCCGACCGGGGTTGAGATTGTGCGCACCCAGCGCCTTGAGCTCATGGGTCAGGCTGCGCAGGTCGGGGAAATGCAGGGTTCGCGGGCGACGTTCGAGCTGCAGCGGAGTCAGTCCGCTTGCGCCGCAAAGCGCCTGGTAGCGCTGGAACTCACGGAAGCGGTTGACGTGGACGAAGCCGTCCACCTCCTGCCAGCTGTCGCGCAGCTCCTGCAGGGTGCCGACACAGAGGCTGCTGAACACCAGCAGTCCACCCGGGCGCAACACCCGCCGCGCCTCGGCCAGCACCGCCGCGAAATCGCCGCACCACTGCATCGCCAGGCTGCTGAACACCAGGTCCAAGCAACCATCTGCCAGCGGCAGGCGCTCGGCATCGCCCGCCGCGAAATACCGCGCGCCCCCCAGCGGTTGCGCGTGCTGCAACATGCCTTCGGCGATATCCATCGCCAGGCCGGACGAAGCTGGGAAGCGCTGCGCCAGCTGGCGCGAGAAGTACCCGGTGCCGCAGCCCAGGTCGAGCCAGCGCTCAGGAGCAAAGTGCTTGGGCAGGCTGTCGAGCAGGGCACCGCCGACGGCGCGCTGCAATTCGGCCACGCTGTCGTAGCTGGCCGCTGCGCGGGAGAAAGAGGCCGCTACCTGGCGCTTGTCCGGCAGGGTCGAAGTTTCCTGGGGAGCACAGGGCAGAGGCAGGGCAACGGATTCAGACATCTTCACCTTCGAACATGAACGCCAGCATCGCTTCGGCGACCGCATCCGGGCACTCCACCGGCAGGCCGTGGCTGGCCTCACGGATGATCGACGCCTCCACGTCCGGTAACCAATCCAGCAACGCCTGGCAGGCGGCGGCGGGCACCAGCGCATCGCGGCCGGCGAACAGGTGCAGCTGGGGGCCGCTGTAGGCACGCAGGGCGCCACGGGTATCCAGCCCGGCCAGCAGTTGCAGGCCGGCCTCCAGTACTTCGAATGGCGTCGACGGCTGGGTGACCTGCAGTTGCCGCGCCAGGGTGCGCGGGTCCTTGGCACCCTGGCTCACCAGCATGCGGAAGCGCTTGAGGGTCAACTCGGGGTCAAGGCCGAAGGCTTCGTGGAAGGCAGCGAAGACCTCGCCGGGCATGGCGCTCGGCCAATCGTCGCGGGCACGGAAACACAGGTTGCTGGCCAGCCCGATGAGCCCGCGGCATGCCCCATCGCGCCGTGCCGCCAATTGCGCCGCCAGCATGCCGCCCAGGGACCAGCCGGCCAGCCAGCAGTCGCTCGGCAGGCGCGCATCGAGTTCGTCGAGCCAGGCTTCCGGCTCCGCCAGGTCGGGCAGCGCTTCGATCTCGATGTTCAGGTGCGGCGCTCGCTCGGACAGGGCATCGCGCAGCGGCTCCAGGGCCGCCGGGCCCAGCGCCCAGCCGGGCAGCAGGATCAATCGATCACGCATCGGTTCTTCCTTCCTTAGCCAGAATGTTCCAGCTTTCGGACAACGCCAGGAGCAACAGTTCCAGCTGGGCCTCGCTGTGGGAGGCGCTAAAGGTCACCCGCAGGCGCGCGCTGCCGGCCGGCACCGTGGGCGGGCGGATGGCGCCGACGAGAATGCCGCGCTCGCGCAGCAGGGCCGCGAGCCTCAGGGCCCGGGCGCTGTCGCCGACGAGGATCGGCTGGATCGGCGTCGGGCTGTCCATCAACGTCAGGCCGATCTCGGCGGCGCCCTCGCGGAAGCGCTGGATCAGCCCGTTCAGGTGCTCGCGGCGCCAGCTCTCCTTCTGCAGCAGCTCGAGGCTCTTGAGCGTGGCGCAGGCCACAGCGGGCGGCTGGCTGGTGGTGTAGATGTAAGGGCGGGCGAACTGCACCAGCGTCTCGATCAGCTCCTCGCTGCCGGCGACGAAGGCACCGGCGGTGCCGAAGGCCTTGCCCAGGGTGCCCACCAGCACGGGCACGTCTTCCAGGCCGAGGCCGAAGTGCTCGACGATGCCGCCGCCCGTGGCGCCCAGGGGACCGAAGCCGTGGGCGTCGTCGACCATCACCCAGGCGCCCTTCTCCCTGGCCTTGGCGCAGAGCGCAGGCAGGTCGGCGAGGTCGCCGTCCATGCTGAACACACCGTCGGTGACCACCAGGGTGTTGCCTTCCGCCTTCTCCAGGCGCGAAGCCAGGCTGCCCACATCGTTGTGCAGGTAGCGGGAAAAACGTGCCCCGGAGAGCAGGCCCGCGTCCAGCAGCGAGGCGTGGTTGAGGCGATCCTCCAGCACGCTGTCGCCCTTGCGCACCAGGGCAGTGACGGCGCCCAGGTTGGCCATGTAGCCGGTGGAGAACAGCAGCGCGCGCGGCCGACCGGTGAACTCGGCCAGGGCCAGCTCCAGTTCGTGGTGCGGTCCGCTATGGCCGATCACCAGGTGCGAGGCACCCCCACCGGCACCCCAGCGCTCGGCACCGGCACGCAGCGCGGCAATCACCTCGGGGTGGTTGGCCAGGCCCAGGTAGTCGTTGGAACAGAAGGCGAGCACCGCCCGGCCATCCACCACCGCCTCGGGCCCCTGGGGGCTTTCCAGCAGGGGGCGCTGGCGGTAAAGGTCGGCGGCGCGGCGCTCGGCGAGTCGGTAAGCGAGATTGAAGGGCATAGAAAGCTCGAAGCGGGAAGCTAGAAGCTGAAAGCCCGAGCCACCCGCTTCAAGCTTCCGGCTTCAGGCTTCCAGCTCGCCGTCTTTAAACAGCAGCGTTATAGAAGAGCTTGGAGTCTCTCTGCTCCACCAGCGCCTGTTCGATGGCGGCCTGGTGCACTTCGTCGGCGTGTTCTTCGCGCTCTTCCGGCTTGATGCCGAGGCGAGCGAAGAGCTGCATGTCCTTGTCCGCCTGGGGGTTGGCGGTGGTCAGCAGTTTTTCGCCGTAGAAGATGGAGTTGGCGCCGGCCATGAAGGCTAGGGCCTGCATCTGCTCGTTCATCTGCTCGCGGCCTGCGGAGAGGCGTACATGGGACTTCGGCATCATGATGCGCGCCACGGCCAGGGTGCGGATGAAGTCGAACGGGTCGACGTCCTTCTCTTCGGCCAGCGGCGTGCCCTTGACCTTGACCAGCATGTTGATCGGCACCGACTCCGGGTGCTCCGGCAGGTTGGCCAGCTGGATCAGCAGGCCGGCGCGGTCGTCCACCGACTCGCCCATGCCGAGGATGCCGCCGGAACAGATCTTCATCCCCGCCTCGCGCACGTAGGCCAGGGTCTGCAGGCGCTCACTGTAGGTGCGGGTGGTGATGATGTTGCCGTAGAACTCCGGCGAGGTATCGAGGTTGTGGTTGTAGTAGTCCAGCCCGGCATCGGCCAGCGCCTGGGTCTGCTCCTGGTCGAGGCGGCCGAGGGTCATGCAGGTCTCGAGGCCGAGCTTCTTCACGCCCTTCACCATCTCCAGCACGTAGGGCATGTCCTTGGCGGAAGGGTGCTTCCAGGCGGCGCCCATGCAGAAGCGCGTGGAGCCGATGGCCTTGGCCTCGGCAGCGGCCTGCAGGACCTTCTGCACCTCCATCAGCTTTTCCTTGTCCAGGCCGGTGTTGTAGTGGCCGGACTGGGGGCAGTACTTGCAGTCTTCGGGGCAGGCGCCGGTCTTGATCGACAGCAGGGTGGAAACCTGCACGCGATTCGGGTCGAAGTGGCTGCGATGCACGGTCTGCGCCTGGAACAGCAGGTCATTGAAGGGTTGCTCGAACAGCGCCCGCACTTCGGCGAGGGACCAGTCGTGGCGGGTGGAGATGGCTGCGGTTGCACTCATGGGAGCTTCCTTCGACGCGTGGATCGCGCCTCTTGTAAGGGGAAATCCCGACGGCGAGCGCGGGAATTCAGGCTGATGGGCATCTTGATTTTGGGGTATGACGCTGTCAACCGAAAATTCGACACAGGTTTACATCTGGTTATTTATTAACCACAAAGAACCCTTGGCTGCCGTTTGGATCAAAGACCCTGACGGTCCTGAACGCATAAGGAATGAGCATGGGTAACGACGGTTTCTTCAGTTGGCTGGGCGAGGCGATCGGCAAGGTGATCCGCTTCATCGTGGACCTCCTTTCCACCGTCCTCGGCGGCGTCTGGGCGGCCATGGACGACTTTCTCCACGGCCTCGCGCGGGCCATCGGCATGGATGTGTCGATCTTCAGCTTCGTCGTACTCATTCTCGGCCTGCTCCTGCTGTTCAGCGGCGTACGCGCATTGCTGCGAAAGGGCATCATCAGCGGCCTGATCCTCATCTTCCTCGGCCTGGTCGTCATGAGCTGGCTGATTCACTGACCTCGCCCACGGAGGGGCGCCATGGACAGGATCGTCCACCTGCTGCGCCACCTCGTCACCCCATCCCCGACCTGCGCGCTATGCGGCGCGTGGGCGAGCGGCGGCACCTTGCCCATCTGCCCCGGCTGCGAAGGCGACCTCCCCTGGCTGGACGGCTGTTGCAGCGTCTGCGCCCTGCCCCTCCCCGCCCACGGGCTGGTGTGCGGCGAATGCCTGAAGCAGCCACCCGCCTTCGATGCCGCCCACATCGCCTGGCGCTATGACTTCCCGGTAGACAGCCTCATCACCCGCTTCAAGCACCAGGCCCAATGGCCCTTGGGGCGCCTGCTGGCGGAGCTGCTGGCCAACCACCTGCAACGGACCCAGGCCGCAGGTGAACCCCGCCCCGATGCCCTGCTCGCGGTGCCGCTGGCCGCCCGGCGCCAACGCCAGCGCGGCTTCAACCAGGCGCAGATGCTCGCCCACTGGCTTGGCCGTCAACTTCGCCTGCCCGTGCACGACGACTGGCTACTCCGCGCCCTCGACACCCCCGCCCAGCAAGGCCTGGACGCCGCCACCCGCAAGCGCAACCTGCGCGGCGCCTTCCAGCTCGCCAGGCACGCCGCGCCGAGCGGGCTGCACCTGGCCCTGGTGGATGACGTGCTGACCACCGGCACCACCGCGCAATACCTCGCCCAGTTGCTGAAACGCGCCGGCGCCGCACGGGTCGACATCTATTGCCTGGCCCGCACGCCCAAACCCGGCAGCACGCCCTGAGTGCTTGACTGAAGCGTCAGACTCACTCAGCCTGCTGCGCCATATTCACCAGCAGTTATCCGCCATGAGCCAGCTCACGCCCCTGACCCAGCAACTGACCCGCCGCCCGCAGCGCATGGCCCTGCTGGAGCAGATCGGCGTGCAGGGCTCGATCACCCGCGCGGCCAAGGCCGCGGGGCTGAGCTACAAGGCCGCGTGGGACGCCATCGACGAACTCAACAACCTTTCCGAGAAGCCCCTGGTCGAACGCAGCGTCGGCGGCAAGGGCGGCGGCGGTGCACGGCTGTCCGCCGAGGGCGAGCGCCTGCTGGCCCTATTCAAACGCATGGAAAGCCTGCAGGCGCGTCTGCTGGAAAGCGCCGAAAGCGAGCAGGACCTTGAGCGCCTCGGCCGCCTGATGCTGCGCACCAGCGCCCGCAACCAGCTCAGCGGCAAGGTCGTTGCGCTGCACGCCCAGGGTCGCAACGACGTGGTGGAGATCGAACTCCCCGGTGGTGCGAGCATGCGCGCGCAGATCACCCATGACAGCAGCGAAAAACTGGAGCTCGCCCCCGGCGGCGGCGTGATCGCCCTGATGAAGGCCGGCTGGCTCAGCGTACAGTCCCTGGGCGCTACGCCCGACCCGCAGATGAACGCCCTGGAAGGCCGCATCGAAGCGATCCTGCCCGATGACGAAGGCCCCAGCGAAGTGCGCATCACCCTGGCCAGCGGCCAGACCCTGTGCGCCCTGGCCGAAGCCCAGCAACTCAAGGCCGATGGCCTGCAGCCCGGCAGCATGGCCCGCGCCCAGTTCTCCCCCAGCCAGGTTCTGCTCGGCACCCCGCTCTGAGATGCGCTCCTTATAGATAGATAGGCCGCCCCACTGGTGCCATTGGCGCTAGACTTGCCGCCCAATCCATCGGAGCCACCCATGTCCCATCCCTTCGCCGAACTGACCCCCGACCTGGTGCTCGATGCAGTGGAGAGCCTGGGCTACCTCAGTGACGCCCGCGTGCTGGCCCTGAACAGCTACGAAAACCGCGTCTACCAGGTCGGCATCGAGGACGAGCAGCCGCTGATCGCCAAGTTCTATCGCCCGCAACGCTGGACCGACGCCGCGATCCGCGAAGAGCACGCCTTCAGCGCCGAGCTCGCCGAACATGAAGTCCCGGTGGTGGCCCCGCTCTCCCGGGATGGCGAAACCCTGTTCGAACATGCCGGCTTCCGCTTCGCCCTGTTCCCCCGTCGCGGCGGCCGCGCCCCCGAGCCCGGCAACATGGACCAGCTCTACCGCCTCGGCCAGCTGCTCGGCCGCCTGCATGCGGTGGGTGCCGTGCGCCCCTTCGAACACCGCGAGACCCAGACCGTCCAGGCCTTCGGCCACGACTCGCTGCACACCCTGCTGGAAGGCGGCTTCGTGCCCAAGAGCCTGCTGCCGGCCTATGAGTCCGTCGCCCGCGACCTGCTCAAGCGCCTCGACCAGCGCTTCGGCGAGGTGCGCTACACAGCCATCCGCCTGCATGGCGACTGCCACCCCGGCAACCTGCTGTGCCGTGACGAAACCTTCCACATGGTCGACCTCGACGACTGCCGTATGGGCCCAGCGGTGCAAGACCTGTGGATGATGCTGGCCGGCGAGCGCCACGAACGCCTGACGCAGCTTTCCGAGCTGGTGGACGGCTACCAGGAATTCCACGACTTCGACCCGCGCGAACTGCCCCTCATCGAAGCCCTGCGCGCCCTGCGCCTGATGCACTACAGCGCCTGGCTGGCGCGGCGCTGGGACGACCCGGCCTTCCCCATGAGCTTCCCCTGGTTCGGCAGCGAGCGTTACTGGGGCGACCAGGTGCTGATCCTGCGCGAGCAACTCTCGGCGATGGATGAAGAGCCGTTGCGGCTGTTCTGACGCACGAGGCTGCGGGCGGTGCACGCATGCACCGCCCTGCCGGTCGCGTCGTAACGTATTCCTTACGCTTGGATTGACTGAGCTGCACTAGAAGATCCTGAGCACACAGACAAGTCGGCCAGGCGGCCTCTAGAATGTCGGACCTTTCGTTAGCGACCTAAGCAAGGACCCTGCATGGCCACCGCCAACCCGCGTCGCGGGTACATCCTCGGCCTGACCGCCTACATCATCTGGGGCCTGTTCCCCATCTACTTCAAAGCCATCCAGGCCGTCCCTGCCCTAGAGATCATCGTCCATCGCGCGGTCTGGTCCGCCGTGTTCGGCGCCCTCCTGCTGCTGGTGTGGAAGCACCCCGGCTGGCTGCGTGAGCTGCGGGCCAACCCGAAACGCTTCGGCATCCTCGCCGCCAGCGGCATGCTGATCGCCTCCAATTGGCTGGTCTACGTCTGGGCGGTGAACAACGGGCGCATGCTCGAAGCCAGCCTGGGCTACTACATCAACCCGCTGGTGAACGTGCTGCTGGGAATGCTGCTGCTCGGCGAGCGCCTGCGTCGCCTGCAATGGCTCGCCGTGGGCCTGGCGACTGCGGGCGTGGCGCAGCAGATATGGCAAGTGGGCAGCCTGCCCTGGGTGTCCCTGACCCTGGCGCTGACCTTCGGTTTCTATGGGCTGATCCGCAAGCAGGCGCCGGTAGCCGCGCTGCCCGGGCTGGTGGTGGAAACCTGGCTGCTGCTGCCTATCGCGCTGGGCTGGCTGGCCCTGCACCCGGTGGCGCAGACCAGCCAGGTGGCGTTCTGGAGCACGCCCGAAGCCTTCTGGCTGATGGCCGCCGGCCCCATCACCCTGGTACCGCTGGTGTGCTTCAACGCCGCCGCCCGCCACCTGCCCTACACCACCCTGGGCTTCCTCCAGTACCTGGCGCCGACCTTGGTGATGCTGCAGGCCATCTTCCTCTATGGCGAACACTTCGACCCGAGCAAGCTCGTCGCCTTCTGCTTCATCTGGGCCGGCCTGCTCGTCTACAGCGTCGACGCCTGGTTCACCCTGCGTCGCAACGTCGGCTGAGCAGAAAACGAACGATCGGCTACAGGCCATGCAACGCGAGGCCTGTAGCCGTTTCTCCCAAGGTTATCCACAGCTCCATCCCCGCCCTTTGTGCACAAGCCGCTGATTTAGCTCGTTTTTCACCCAGGTAGCGGAAAGGCCCGCCCCGCGTGGCGCAGCCGTTACGCTCCCCAGGTTATCCACAGGCTTGCCCAGGTTTTCCGGGGATAGCGGCTCAGGACGCCTGGGGCTGCAGGTTGAGTTCCACCATCAGGTCGTCGGCCAGGGTCTCCAGGCGCCTCTGCAGCACATCCAGCGAAAGCGTCAGCGGCACCGCCAGCAACGCTTCGGCATGGAACAGCGGCTCGCTGCTCATGGGCGCGGGCTTCACCTCGGTCACCAGGCGCTCCAGGTTCACCCCCTCCTCGGACAGCAGCCGGGTGATATCGCGGACGATGCCGGGGCGATCGTTCCCCACCAGGTCCAGCAGGATCGGCTTCCAGGTGCAGGAGGGCTCGATGCCACTCTCCGCCAGCATCACCCGGATGCCGTGGGCGGCCAGGCCCTGCAGCCCTTCCACCAGTTCGTCATAGCCCTCGGCCGGTACCGCCACCCGCAGGATGCCGGCGAACTGCCCGGCCATGCGTGACATGCGGCTTTCCAGCCAGTTGCCGCCATGGGCGGCGATGCACTGGGCGACCCGTTCCACCAACCCGGGCTGATCCGGGGCGATTACCGTCAGTACCAGATGGTCCACGTTCTACTCCTTGCTTTAAGTGGGGCCGCCTCAGGCGAGGCTCAGCCAATAGGTCAGGTACACCTGATCACGCACGTAGCCCAGGCGCTCGTACAGGGCCTGGCCGGCCAGGTTGGTCTTCGCCGTCTCCAGCTGCAGGCCGCAGGCACCGGTGGCCTCGCCATGGGCACGCGCCGCGTTCATCAGCTCTTCGCCCACGCCTTGCCGGCGGGCATCGGGGGCGACGTACAGGTCGCTGAGCAACCAGGCCGGCGCCAGGGCCAGGGACGACATAAAGGGGTAGAGCTGCACGAACCCTTGCGCCCTGCCCTCCAGGCTACGCGCGATGAACAGCACCGAATCGCCGCGCGCCAGGCGGTCGCCGAGAAAATCACGCACCTCGCCCAGGGGGCGCGGCACTTCGTAGAAATCCAGGTAGCCGGAAAAGAGTGCGGCGAGCTCATCGATATCGGCAGCGGTTACGGCATGCACAGCCATGGTGGAACTCCGTTTTTTGTAGTGGGAGGAGTATAGAAAAGAGCTGGATGTAGTCCCGAAATCTACCTTCACAGCCTGCGGCGCTGGGTCGCAGGCACGTTTTTTCAGAAATCGTGTACGTTTTTAAGATTTATCTGGAACAATCACCCAGTTTTTTGAGAACATTCTGCCCCCGCTGTGACTGTAAGGCGTTTTCCGGTCGCATAGCGACGCACGCCCATGATTTTTACGACGGGTTCATGTAGTATGCCGCGGCTCGGACTACAAGCACTGGAGCATGGTCCGAAGCGGATATTGAGCAGAGTGAGGCAAGCAATGACTGAGCGCGTTCAAGTCGGTGGCCTGCAGGTCGCCAGAGTCCTGTTCGACTTCGTGAATAACGAAGCCATCCCCGGAACCGGCCTCAGCGCCGATAAGTTCTGGGCCGGAGCCGAAGCGGTCATCAATGACCTGGCGCCCAAGAACAAAGCCCTGCTCGCCAAGCGCGACGAACTCCAGGCGCAGATCGATGCCTGGCACCAGGCCCGCGCCGGCCAGGCCCACGATGCCGTGGCCTACAAGACCTTCCTTCAGGAAATCGGCTACCTGCTCCCCGAGCCGGCCGACTTCCATGCCACCACCACCAACGTCGACGAAGAAATCGCCCGCATGGCCGGCCCGCAGTTGGTCGTACCGGTGATGAATGCCCGCTTCGCGCTGAACGCCGCCAACGCCCGTTGGGGCTCGCTGTACGACGCGCTCTACGGCACCGACGTGATCAGCGAAGAGAACGGCGCCGAGAAGGGCAAGGGCTACAACAAGGTCCGTGGTGACAAGGTCATCGCCTTCGCCCGCGCCTTCCTCGACGAAGCCGCCCCGCTGCACGACGGCTCCCATGTCGACGCCACCGCCTACGCCATCAAGGACGGCGCCTTCGCCGTGACCCTGAAGGACGGCACCGCCACCGGCCTCAAGGACGCTGCCCAGTTCATCGCCTTCCAGGGTGATGCCGCAGCCCCGCAAGCCCTGCTGCTGAAGCACAACGGCCTGCACTTCGAAATCCAGATCGACGCCAACAGCCCCATCGGCAAGACCGATGCCGCTGGCGTCAAGGACGTGCTGATGGAAGCCGCCCTGACCACCATCATGGATTGCGAAGACTCCGTTGCCGCCGTCGACGCCGACGACAAGACCGTGGTCTACCGCAACTGGCTGGGCCTGATGAAAGGCGACCTGGCCGAGAGCGTGTCCAAGGGCGGCGAGACCTTCACCCGCACCATGAACCCCGACCGCGTCTACACCAAGGCCGACGGTTCCGAGCTGACCCTGCACGGCCGCAGTCTGCTGTTCGTGCGCAACGTCGGTCATCTGATGACCAACCCGGCCATTCTCGACGCCGCCGGCAACGAGATCCCGGAAGGCATCCAGGACGCGCTGTTCACCAGCCTGATCGCCCTGCACAACCTCAACGGCAACACCAGCCGCAAGAACACCCGCACCGGCTCGGTCTACATCGTCAAGCCGAAGATGCACGGTCCGGAAGAAGTCGCCTTCGCCGCTGAAATCTTCAGCCGCGTCGAGGATGTGCTCGGCATGCCGCGCAACACCCTGAAGGTCGGCATCATGGACGAAGAGCGCCGTACCACCATCAACCTCAAGGCGTGCATCAAGGCCGCCAGCGAGCGCGTGGTCTTCATCAACACCGGCTTCCTCGACCGCACCGGTGACGAAATCCACACCTCCATGGAAGCTGGCGCCGTCGTGCGCAAGGCCGCCATGAAGAGCGAGAAGTGGATCGGCGCTTACGAGAACAACAACGTCGACATCGGCCTGGCCACCGGCCTGCAAGGCCGCGCCCAGATCGGCAAGGGCATGTGGGCCATGCCCGACCTGATGGCCGGCATGCTCGAGCAGAAGATCGGCCACCCGCTGGCCGGCGCCAACACCGCCTGGGTGCCGTCGCCGACCGCCGCCACTCTGCACGCCCTGCACTACCACAAGGTCGACGTGTTCGCCCGTCAGGCCGAGCTGGCCAAGCGCACGCCCGCCTCGGTGGACGACATCCTGACCATCCCGCTGGCGCCCAACACCAACTGGAGCGCCGACGAGATCCAGAACGAACTGGACAACAACGCCCAGGGCATCCTCGGCTACGTAGTGCGGTGGATCGACCAGGGCGTCGGCTGCTCCAAGGTGCCGGACATCAACGATGTCGGCCTGATGGAAGACCGCGCCACCCTGCGTATCTCCAGCCAACTGCTGGCCAACTGGCTGCGCCACAACGTGGTCACCGAGGAGCAGATCCTCGCCAGCCTCAAGCGTATGGCCCCGGTGGTTGACCGTCAGAACGCCAACGACCCGCTGTACCGCCCGCTGGCCCCCAACTTCGACGACAACGTAGCCTTCCAGGCCGCGGTCGAACTGGTGGTCGAAGGCACCAAGCAGCCCAACGGCTACACCGAGCCGGTCCTGCACCGTCGTCGCCGCGAGTTCAAGGCGAAGAACGGCCTGTAAGCCGGGCTCCACAAAAAACCGCCCCTCGGGGCGGTTTTTTCATGCCTGTGAAAAGCCCTTCATCCCGGCAACAAGGGCAGCAGCTCCGCCTCGATCAATTGCAGCGGCCGCAGCGAACGCTGCACCCGGGCCACACCCAGCGCGCCTTCCAGGGCGGCGATCAGCAACCAGGCACGGCTCTCGGCGACAGCCGCCGGCACACCGTCCGCGCCCAGCGCCTGCTCGAACACGCCGTGCCAGCCATCCAGCGCGGCGCCGCAACGCTGGTGAACGCCGTTCAGCCCATCGTCGATGCTCAAGGTGGTGGCGAAGATCGGGCAGGACTCGGCGTAGCCCGACGCCTCCAGCCAACCGCGCAGTGTGGCGGTGAACCCCAGCAGGGCGTTGCGCGCATGGGGCGCCCGGCTTGCGGCCTGTTCGAGATGCGCACGCACCTCGCTGGCGACGAAGTCGATCGCCGCGCCGACGATCTCCGGCTTGCCATCGGGGAAGTAGTGATAGAGCGAACCCTTGGGCGTTTCCGAGCGCGCGATGATGTCGCCCAGGGCGGTGCCGAAATAGCCCTTGCTCGCCAGCAGTGAAGCGGTGGCGCGCACGACGCGATCGGCAGCGTTGGATTTCTTCGGCAAGGGAACCTCTCAAGGGCAGTGACGCGCGCCGGTCCCCCGGCGCGCGCAAAGCATGCCCGAGCTTCAGGGAATATGAAACACAGCGCTGGCGCGGGCCACGGGGTGCCCGCTGCTGCTCAGGTCGGCACTGGCGAAGGCCAGGCGCTGGCCGATCTTGTGGATCGCCGTGCGCACTTCCACCAGGTCGCCCAGGCGTGCCGCTCCGCAGAAGTCCAGGCTCAGGTTCACCGTGCCCATCGCCAGGGGCGGCTCCTGGGAGAAGGCCGTGGAGTAGCCCAGCGCGACATCCGCCAGGGTGCAGAGCAAACCACCATGGGCGGTGCCCCGCAGGTTGCAGTGCTTCTGCTGGATGCGCGCCGCGATGACCAGGCCGCCCTCCTCGTCGCGCCGGGAATACAGCGGGCCCAGCAGATCGAGGAAGGGGCTGCTGCGGAACAGCGGCTCGAAACCGGGAGGGATCGCGTCGTCCATCAGCGTCCGCCCTCGCCACCGACCTTGGCCACGCTGGCCAGGGCCACCGCCACCAGCTTCTCTTCGCCATTCCTGATCGCGAAGACCTCGGCGAAGGTGGCCAGGGACCGGCTCGATGCCTTCAGCACCCGCCCCCGGGCCAGCAACCGCTCACCCACCGCCGGCGCCAGCAGGTTGAGTTTGTACTCCGAGGTCACCACGTCCCCCGCCACCGAGGCCGCCGCCCAGGCGCAGGCGCTGTCGGCCATGAAGCCGACCACTGCGCCATGCACGAAGCCATGGTGCTGGTGCATCACCTCCGGCTTCACGTCGACTTCCAACTCGACGACGCCATCGCCCAGCGCATTGACGCGCGCGCCCATCAGCGCAGCGAAGGGGGTGGCGCGGATCACCGCCTCGAGTCTTTCCAGCAAACGCGGATTCTCACTCATGACACGTCCTCCTGAAGAAAATGGCCGGCCTTTTTATATAGACCGGTCTAACTATTTTGCTCAGAAAGCGATCACCCACAAGCAGGCGCAGGCCTGCATCAGGCCGGCGAATGCCAGGCCAACCAGCACCTTGATGAACGGAGGGAGGAAATGAAAAGCCGCCTCGCGGCGGCTTCAGGCGCTTTTCAGCGCGAGGATTTCGGCCTTGCCTTGCCTCGCCCTCACCGGCGGGCTCTTCGCCGGCGGAGCACCCAGCTCGTTGCGCACCAGCGTAACCAGGCGGCTGATATCCACGGGCTTGAGCAGGAAATCGAGCACCTTCAGGCGCATGGCCTCGATAGCGTCCTGCACATCGGCGTCACCGCTGGTGATGATCACCGGCAGGTCGGCACGTGCCGATTGGCGAACCTCGCGGACCAGCTCCAGGCCGCCGCCGCAGGGCAGGTGCAGCTCGGTCACCAGCAGGTCGATGGAGGGCCGCGCCAGCAGCAGCGCCAGTGCCTGCTCGGCGCTGCCGGCGGTGGTGCAGACGATGCCCTGGGCCAGCAACCGCTCGGCCAGGGCGTCACGCGCCGCCTCGTCGCCGTCCACCAGCAGGACGCTGGGCTGGGCGTTGGGCACGCGCACGAGCTCATCGAGGGCCTTCATCTCCTCCTGGCTCAGCAAGTCACCGTAGCTCATGGACTTCACCTCGTAGCGGCCGTTGCAGGCGCGCTGCTCCACACAAAACCGGAATGCGCGGGATTACGCCTGTGTGATAGCGGATGAACATAAGAGTTCCTGCACCCCCGCCGAACGGTACGAAAAACGACCAACGCGACGGCACGCACGCAAAACCCCGGTCCAGACAGCCCCGGCCTTGGCGACCGAGCGACCGGTAGGCGCCGGCGGCCTCTCTATACTTACGTCCAATGTGCAGCACCGCTGCAGCCACCGACCATGCACCCCACAACAAGAGAGCCGTGGAACCCACAGCATGAGCACGACGGACGCCTTCGCCCAGGCGGGCAAGCTGGCGGTGATGCAGAACGTCCATGGCACCATGGAATTCCTGCAGAAATTCCCCCCCTTCAACCAGATGGAAAGCGCCCACCTGGCCTACTTGGTGGAGAACTGCCTGCTGCGTTTCTACGGGCGTGGGGAATCCATCATCAAGCCCAGCGACGGGCCGGTGGAGCACTTCTATATCGTCAAGCAGGGCCGAGTCGTCGGCGAGCGCCCGCATTCGGCCAAGCGCGGCACCGAAACCACCTTCGAGATCGCCGGCGGCGAGTGCTTCCCCCTCGCCGCCCTGCTCGGCGAACGCGCTACCCGCACCGAGCACCTGGCCGGTGAAGACACCTTCTGCCTGCTCCTGGCCAAGCCGGCGTTCGTGCGCCTGTTCGCCCTCTCCGGCCCCTTCCGCGACTTCGCCCTGCGCGGCGTCAGCAGCCTGCTCGACCAGGTCAACCAGCAGGTGCAGCTGCGCGCGGTGGAAACCCTCGGCGCCCAGTACTCCCTCGACACCCGCCTGATCGACCTCGCCGTGCGCCAGCCCATCGCCTGCCCGCCGCAGATGCCCCTGCGCGACGCGGTGCGGCTGATGCATGAGAACCAGGTGGGCAGCATCGTCATCGTCGACGAGCAGCAGCAGCCCCAGGGCATCTTCACCCTGCGCGACCTGCGCCGGGTGATCGCCGACGCCTGCGCCGACCTCGGCCAGAGCATCGCCGAGCTGATGACCCAGCAGCCCTTCCACCTGCCCCCGGATGCCAGCGCCTTCGACGCCGCCATCGCCATGACCGAGCGCCACATCGCCCACGTCTGCGTGGTGGACGACGGCCGCCTGCGTGGCGTGGTCTCCGAGCGCGACCTGTTTTCCCTGCAGCGCGTCGACCTGGTGCACCTGGCGCGCACCATCCGCCACGCCGGCCGGGTGGAAACCCTCGCCGCCCTGCGCAGCGAGATCCAGCGCCTGGTGGACAGCATGCTCGCCCACGGCGCCAGCTCCACCCAGATCACCCACATCATCACCCTGCTCAACGACCACACCGTGTGCCGGGTCATAGAGCTGGCCATCGAAGCCCTCGGCGACCCCGGCCTGCCCTTCACCTGGCTGTGCTTCGGCAGCGAAGGCCGTCGCGAGCAGACCCTGCACACCGACCAGGACAACGGCATCCTCTTCGAGGCCCGCGACGCCGCCGAAGCCGCCGCCATCCGTGGGCGCCTGCTGCCCCTGGCCGAACGCATCAACCAGGACCTGGCCACATGCGGCTTCGAGCTGTGCCGGGGGCGCATCATGGCCAGCAATCCCGAGCTGTGCCTGTCGCGCCAGGAGTGGGGCCGCCGCTTCGCCGGCTTCATCCGCGAAGCCACGCCGGAAAGCCTGCTGGGCTCGAGCATCTACTTCGACCTGCGCACCGTCTGGGGCGACCGCGAGAGCTGCGAGCAACTGCGCCGCGAGGTGCTCGTGCAAGTAGCCGACAACCAACTGTTCCAGCGCCTGATGGCCGACAACGCCCTGCGCCAACGCCCGCCCGTGGGCCGCTTCCGTGATTTCGTGGTGGCCCGCAAGGGTGCCGAGAAAGACACCCTCGACCTCAAGGTCCAGGGCCTCACCCCCTTCGTCGACGGCGCGCGCCTGCTGGCCCTGGCCCACGGCATCGACAGCTGCAACACCCTCGAACGCCTGCGCCAACTGGTCGCCCACGAAGTGATCGACGCCCAGGACGGCGCCGCCTTCGAGGAGGCCTACCACTTCATCCAGCAGACCCGCATGCAGCAGCACCAGCAACAGGCCCGTCAGGGGCTGCCCTTCTCCAACCGCCTCGACCCGGACAGCCTCAACCACCTGGACCGGCGCATCCTCCGCGAATCCTTCCGCCAGGCCCAGCGCCTGCAGGCCAGCCTCGCGCTGCGCTACCAGCTATGAACGCCCTCGCCTGGCTCACCCGACGCCACCGCCCGCCGTTGAGCGATGCCCAGCAGCGCCGGCGGGAACAGCTGCCCGCCCCGCTCGGGCTGGGAGACGGCCCCCTGGGCGAACAGCGCTTCGTGGTGCTCGACCTGGAAACCAGCGGCCTGAACATGAGCCGCGACCTGGTGCTGTCCATCGGTGCGGTGAGCATCGAGAACGGCGCCATCGACCTCGGCCACCAGTTCGAAGCCACCCTGCACCGCGAAACCGGCCGTGTCAGCCCCAGCGTGCTGATCCACGGCATCGCCCCCAGCGAGTCGGCCGAAGGTGTGGAGCCCGCCGAAGCCCTGCTGGCCTTCATGGAGTACCTCGGCGACAGCCCGCTGCTGGCCTTCCACGCCCCCTTCGACCAGCGCATGCTCGCCCGCGCCCTCCGGCGTGACCTCGGCCACCGCCTGCAGCACCCCCTCCTCGACGTCGCCGAACTGGCCCCGCTGCTGTGCCCCGACGCCGGCATCCGCAACGGCGGGCTGGACCAATGGGCCGAGTATTTCGGCCTGCAGGTGCAGCAGCGCCACCACGCTAGCGCCGACGCCCTGGCCACCGCCGAAATGGCCCTGATCCTCTTCAGCCGCGCCCGCCAACAAGGCCTCGGCAGCCCCGCCGCCCTCGCCGCCGCCCTGACCCGCTGGCAACGCCGCCAGCAGCAACCCGGCCTCTGATCCCTCCGCGAACGGTCATCGCCAACCGACGGCCTGCGATTGCGGCCCGTGGCCAGCATGGGCATAATTGCGAATCATTCTCGCTCTATTTCCTACCAGCCAGCTTCGAGCGGCGGAGGTTGCAGTGTCGCTTGGGGAAACCACGAACCATGCTCTGGCGGGCGCGCTCTATCGCGACCATCGTGACTGGCTGCTCGGCTGGCTGCGCCGCAGCCTGAGCTGCCCCCATCGGGCGGAAGACCTCAGCCAGGACGCCTTCGTGCGCATCCTCGGCAAAGCCGACCTGCACCAGGTGCGCGAGCCCCGTGCCCTGCTCACCACCATCGCCCGTGGCCTGCTGGTGGACCACTTCCGCCGCAGCGCCCTGGAACGCGCCTACCTCGACGAGCTGGCCCTGGTGCCCGAAGCCGTGCACCCGGACCTGGAAGAACAGGCGCTGATCCTCGAGGCCCTGCGCGAGATCGACCGCCTGCTGGGCACGCTCTCCAGCAAGGCCCGCGCCGCCTTCCTCTACAACCGTGTCGACGGCCTGGGCCACGCCGAAATCGCCGAGCGTCTGGGCGTCTCCGTGCCGCGCGTGCGCCAGTACCTCGCCCAGGGCCTGCGCCAGTGCTACATCGCGCTCTACGGTGAGCCGACGTGAATCGCGCCCCGGTTTCCTCACAGGTTCTCGACGAAGCCATCCACTGGCAGCTGTGCCTGGGCTCAGGCGACGCCAGTGCCGGCGAGCAGGCGGAGTTTCTCCACTGGCACGCCGCCAATGCCGAGCACGCCCGCGCCTGGGCGCAACTGGCCGGGCTCGACCAGCAATTCATCGCCGCCGGCAGCGCCCCGGCCCGCCGTGCCCTGCTGCGCTCGCCGCGCAGCATGCGCCGCAGCGGCGGCCTGCTCGGCCTGGTGCTGGTCGGCGCCCTGGCCCTGGGCCTGGCCAACCAGCAGCGCCCCCTGAGCGACTGGCTGGCCGACGAAGTCACCGCCAGCGGCGAACAACGCGACCTGCTGCTGCCCGACAGCACCCACGTTCGCCTCAACAGCCGCAGTGCCCTGGACATCGAGTTCGACCCGGCCCAGCGCCGCATCCACCTGCGCAGCGGCGAGATCCTCGTCGAAACCGCCCACGGCGACCCGCGCCCCTTCGTGGTCGGCACCGAGAACGGTGACCTGCGCGCCCTCGGCACCCGCTTCCTGGTACGCGCCGAGAAAGACGGCACGCGCCTGGTGGTCCTGCAATCGGCGGTCGCCGTCCACCCGGCCCAGGCCGATGACGAACGCATCATCAAGGAAGGCCAGCAGGTGCTGATGCGCCGCACCCAACTGGAGGCCAGCCAGCCCGCCGCAGTGGGCGCCGACGCCTGGGTGCACGGCATGCTGGTGGTGGAAAACGCCCGCCTCGCCGACCTGCTGGAGCAGTTGGGCGAATACCGCAGCGGCTACCTGGGCGTCGCCCCGGAAATCGCCGACCTGCGCATCAGCGGCAGCTTCCCCCTGCGCAACAGCGACCTCGCCCTGGACGCCCTACCCCCCAGCCTGCCCGTGCGCATCGAACGCCACACCGGCTGGTGGACCCGCGTGGTGCCCGCCGAGAAATAGCGCTGCTAACCGCGTTCCCCTGCGTAGCCCGGGCTCCGGCCCGGGAAATCACCTTCCGCCGGATATTCAAAAAATATTTCGCAGTGCCCCTATCACTTTTCTATCCTGATCCGGCAACAGGTCATTGAGACTTATTTCCTATCAGGAGTCGTTCGCAATGACCTTCGCCTTCCGCCCCGGTTTCCGCCCCAGCCTGCTCGCCGCCGCGATCCTCCTGGGTAGCCTGTCCACCCAGGCCAGCGCCGATACCCAGCAGTACCAGCTGCCCGCCGCGCCCATGGCCAGCACCCTGAGCCGCATCGCCAGCGAAGCCGGCATCGTCCTGAGCATCGACCCGAGCCTGACCAGCGGCAAGACCTCGCAGCCGGTACAGGGCGAATACAACGCCGAAGGCGCCCTGCGCGCCGCCCTCAGCGGCAGCGGCCTGCAACTGGTGAAAAGCCCGGCGGGCACCTTCAGCCTGGAGCCCCTGGCGGAAACCGGCATGGCCCTGCCCGACGTCAACGTCAACGCCCGCGCCGCGGCCCAGGACGGCAGCGCCGCAGCCGGCTACCGCACCGAGAACGTGAAGAACGTCGGCGCCCTGGGTGGCATGCGCCTGCAAGATACGCCCTACTCCATCAGCGTCGTCTCCAAAGAGATGCTGCAGAACACCCAGACGACCTCCACCGACGACGTCTTCAAGCGCAACCCCTTCACTCAGCTCTACTCGCCGAAGAACGCCGGCTATGCCAGCGCCGTGGCCATTCGTGGCTTCAGCTCCGCCGGCAACCTGAGCATCGCCAACGATGGCCTGCGCTACTCCACCGGTTTCGACGCTGGTAACTATGTAGAGGAAATGGAGCAGATCGAGATCCTCACCGGCCTCAGCGGCTTCCTCTACGGCCCGGCAAGCCCCGGCGGCCTGGTCAACTACGTGCTCAAGCGCCCCACCTACGAGCGCTACAACAGCGTGACCTTGGGTAATGCCGGTGGCGACAATTACTACCTGCACGGCGATTTCGGCGGCCCCATCGATGACCAGGGCGTATTCGCCTACCGCGTCAACGTCCTGACCCAGGACGGCGAGACCGCCATCGACATGCAGAAGCGACGCCGCCAGATGATCACCATGGCGCTGGACTGGAACGTCAGCGATGACCTGCTGATCCAGTTCGATGCCTCTCATAAGAAAAGTGAAGTACGCGGTCTGAACAGCTACTGGTACGTCAACAACGGCGCCGACCGTCCGGATGCCAAAGACCTGAGCAACGACAAGCTCTACAGCCAGAAGTGGGCCTTCTCAGACACCGAGCAGGATCGTATCGGCAGCCGCTTCAACTGGCGCCTCGACGATGTCTTCACCCTGCGCGGTGCACTGGGCTACTCCGAGTACACGGAGGAATACACCTATACCGGCCCGACCGTTTATAGCTCCGGCGTTTACACCCAGCCGCTCTATGCGTTTGCCCCCACAGACAGCGCTGAAACCTCGGCCTACCTGTTCCTCGACTCGGTGTTCGATACCGGCACCATCGGTCACAAGGTCACCGTTGGCTATCAGGGCAACAGCGTCCGCACCAAGCAGCACGAAGACCACATCCCGGTTGGCTACCAGTGGAACTCTGTGGTCGGCACTGTGCCTATTGGCACCTCCCCGCAGGTCGACAAACCCGGCTACAGCATTGGCAACAAAGCCCAGCACATCTCGTCCACCAGCAACATGGACAGCTTCCTGATCGGCGACACCATTACTTTCAACCCGCAATGGTCCTCCGTACTCGGCCTGGTTCACTCCAAGATCGATACCTATGCCAACGACTTCGTCTATGGCACCGGCAAGACCCGCTACGCGAAAAGCGAGACTTCGCCGAACGTTTCCCTCATCTACAAACCGGTCGATTGGCTGACTACCTACGCTACCTATATCGAAGGCCTGCAATCTGGCGGTACTGCCCCCGATGGCGTAGCAAACCTTCCCCGAGGCACGCCGCTGTCGCCGGAAGTGAGCGAACAGTATGAGATCGGCGCCAAGGCCCAGTTGGGTGAAGCGCTGTTCACTCTGGCCCTGTTCAACATCGATAAGCCCAACTACATCACCAACTTCGCCTACACCCCCAATGGTCGCCAGGAGAACTACGGTCTGGAGTTCGGGGTTACCGGCAAGGTCACCCGCGACCTGACTCTGGTGGGTGGTATCACGCTGCTTGATCCGGAAGTGAAAAAATCCAACAGCCCGGAATTCGAAGGGAAAAAGCCCACCAACGTTGCCTCGACGCTGGCCAAGCTTTACACCGAATACGACGTCAATGACCTACCAGGCTTTGCTCTGACCGGCGGCGCCTACTACACAGGCAAGCAGTATGCGGATGGCGCCAACAACTACAGCCTGCCGTCCTTCACCACCTTCGACGCCGGTGCCCGTTACCGCATGCCGGTGGCCGACAACACCCTGACCCTGCGTGCCAACGTCAGCAACCTGGCCAACAAGGAATACTGGCTGAACAGCTACTACCTGGGTGACCCGCGCACCCTGACCTTCTCCGCTCAGCTGGAGTTCTGATCCACCCGTGACCACGAAGGCCGGCGCTGCCGGCCTTCGTCATTGATAGGCCCGGCACAGAAGATCGAAGCCTTGTGCAGGGCCCACCTGGGCGGCCGCGTAACCCTCGCGAGAAGGGGAAAGAGCCGCTGGAGAAGCCGATGAAATCAACCACCATCCGCCGCTGGTCCTTCGTCCACACCTGGACCAGCCTGATCTGCACGGCCTTCCTGCTGCTCCTGGCACTGACCGGCCTGCCGCTGATCTTCCACCACGAGATCGACCACCTGCTGGGCGACGCCCCGGTGCTGCGCGAGATGCCGGCGGACTCGCCGCGCCTCGACCTGCAGCAACTGGTGCAGGCCGCCGAGGCCCATCGCCGGGGCGAGGTGGTGCAGTACCTGGGCTGGGAAGACGACGAGCCCAATGGCGTGGTGGCCATCACCGCCGCCACCGCCGGCACCGAACCCAACTCCTCGCACACCTTCATGCTCGACGCCCGCAGCGGCGAGCCAGTGGCCATGCCCTCGGCCAACGGCGGCTTCATGATGACCATGCTGCGCCTGCACGTGGACATGTTCGCCGGGCTGCCGGGCAAGCTGTTGCTGGCCTTCATGGGCCTGCTGTTCGTGGTCGCGATCGTCTCCGGCGCGGTGCTCTATGCGCCCTTCATGCGCCGCCTGGAGTTCGGCACCGTGCGCCGCGACCGCTCCACCCGCACCCGCTGGCTGGACCTGCACAACCTCATCGGCATCGTCACCCTGACCTGGGCCCTGGTGGTCGGTGTCACTGGGGTGATCAGCGCCTGCGCCGACCTGGTGATCGCCGCCTGGCGCAACGAGAGCCTGGCCGCCATGGTCGAGCCCTACCGCGACGCCCCGCCGCTCACCGAGCGCGCCCCGGCCACGCGCCTGCTGGAGATCGCCGCCCAGGCGACGCCGGGCATGGCGCCGGACTTCATCGCCTTCCCCGGCACGCGCTTCTCCAGCGAGCACCACTACTCGGTGTTCATGAAGGGCAGCAGCCACCTCACCTCGCACCTGTGGACGCCGGTGCTGATCGACGCGCGCACCCTAGAAGTCACCGCCATCGGCGAGCGGCCCTGGTACATGGACACCCTAGCCATGTCCCAGCCGCTGCACTTCGGCGACTACGGCGGCCTGCCCATGCAGCTACTGTGGGCGACCTTGGACGTGCTGACCATCATCGTCCTCGGCAGTGGGCTCTACCTCTGGTGGGTGCGCCGACGCGCGCCGGCGCGGCAGCGTGGGGAGGCGGCGGCATGAACCTGAAGCGCACCTTCGCCGTGCCCGCGCTGCTGGCGGCGCTCACCGCCATCGGCCTGGTGGGCGCCCTGCTCGGCGACGGCCTCTGGGACGCCCTGGCCTGGGTCGGCCTGGGCATCCCCGCCTTCCTAGGCATCCGTCCCTTGCTGCTGCGGCGCTGAGCCGCCGGGGAAATTCGCGGCGAACCCTTGGAGCGCGGCGGCGTCCATACGTCTGTGTCCCAGACCTGGAGGTCGCCATGCTCCGCAACGCTGCTGCGCTCCTGTTCGCCGCCCTGCTCAGCACGACCGTGCTCGCCGCCGAGGTGAAGTACTTCCCCCTGCCACCGGGCAGCGGCCCGCGCGACGTGGCCCCCGCCACCGACGGCCGCGTCTGGTACACCGCGCAGAAACTCGGCCTGCTCGGGCTGCTCGACCCCATGACCGGGCAGAGCCAGCAGATCGCCCTCGGCGCCGGCTCCAGCCCGCGCGGCGTGGTGGTCGGCCAGGACGGCGCGGCCTGGGTCACCGACGCCGGCCTCAACGCCCTGGTGAAGGTCGACCCGGACCGCCTCAGCGCCAAGCACTACCCCTTGCCGGGCAGCGCCGCCGACGCCGGCCTCAACAGCGCCACCTTCGATAGGGCCGGGCTGCTCTGGTTCACCGGGCAGGACGGCTACTACGGCCGACTCGACCCGAAGAACGGCGAGATCAAGGTCTGGCCCGCCCCCGGCGGCGCCGGGCCCTACGGCATCACCACCACCCCCAATGGCGAGATCTGGTACGCCAGCCTCGACGGCAAGCACATCGCCCGCATCGACGCCGGCTCCGGCCATGCCGAGGTGATCGCCTCACCCGAGGCGCAGCAGGGGCCGCAACGCATCTGGAGCGATTCCAAGGGCACCCTCTGGGTCAGTGAAAGCGGCAGCGGCAAGCTCAGCCGCTACGACCCGCTGGCCAACGCCTGGAACAGCTGGGCCCTGCCCGGCGGCAAGGCCGACGCCCATGCCATGTTCGTCGACGAGCAGGACCGCATCTGGATCAGCGATTTCAGCAGCAACGCCATCCTCCGCTTCAACCCCTTCAGCCAGCGCTTCACCGCCTTCCCAAGCGACCAGGCCAACGCCCGCGTGCTGCAGCTCTCCGGCCGCATCGGCGAAGTCTGGGGCGCGGAATCGGGCCTCGACCGGCTGGTGATGATCAGGGATTGAGCGGGTACAAGGCTCAACCCAGGCACGGTCATCCGTAGGATGGGTAGAGCACCGCGAAACCCATGCTGAAGGCCCGGCACCCAAGGCGTCTCCGTGCTGGGAGCTGATGGGTTTCGCTTCGCTCTACACCATCCTACGGGCCAGGCTCGTACTCGGCGCCAGCCTCCCCGGGGTTACCCGCCGTAGGTTGGCGCCGAGTGCAGCGAGGCCCAACGGTGCAAGACCCAGCCCCGCCTCGGCCGCTGAATCGTAGGATGGGTTTCGCTTCGCTCTACGCCATCCTACGGCGATCAGAACCGATAGCTCGCGCTGGTCATCAGGGTGCGCGGGTCGCCGGGCATGATCTGCACGGCGCTGGTGGCGGTGGCGTAGTAGGTCTTGTCGGCGATGTTGGTCAGTGCGGCCTTCAGGTCCCACTGCTCCAGGCGGTAGCCGAGCATGGCGTCCCAGCGGCCGTAGCCCGGCAGCGCCACGGTGTTGGCGTTGTCGGCGTAGCGGTCGCCCACCAGGGTCAGGCCGGTTTCACCGTACAGGCCCTGTTCCGGTTTCCAGCTGAGGAACAGGCTGCCGTTGCGCTCGGCCACGTCGCCGATGCGCTTGCCTTCCAGGCCGTTGTTGTCCTTGACGATCTCCGCGTCCTGCAGGCCGATGCCGCCGCGCAGGTACCAGTTGCCGTGGAGGCGGCCGCTGGCGGTCAGCTCGACGCCGCGGGAGCGCTGCAGGCCGGAGAGCAGGAAGTTGCCCGGGTTCAGCGGGTCGGAGGTGCGGCGGTTGTACAGCTCGATCTCGTAGACGGCCAGGGTGGTGCTGAGGTTGTCCTCCAGCCAGTCGCTCTTCACACCCACCTCGTACTGGCGGGTGTGTTCCGGGCCGGTGTCGTTGGTGTTGGTGGTCGCGCCGGCGGTGACGCCGATCAGGCCGCCGCCCACCGGCGAGTAGGTCTTGCTGTAGGAGGCGTAGAAGGAATGGTCGCGCAGCGGCGTCCAGACCACGCCCACGCGGGGGCTGAAGCTGTCGTCCACCTGCTGCTCGCTGCGACGGGTGAGGCGGTTCTGGCTGTCCACGTCGAAGTGGTCGTAGCGCAGGCCGAATAGCACCTGCCACTGCTCGTTCAGGGTCACCTGGTCCTGGATGTACAGGGCGCGGCTGTCGATGCGGTGCTGGGCATCGCTGCTGGCGACCATGCGCCCGGTCTGCTGGCGGGTGGTGTCGGGGTTGAAGATGTCCAGCGAGGGCGCGGCGTTGGCGGCGCCGGTGGCGTTGGTGTAGAGCTTCGGGTCGCGGTGCTGGTTGCCCAGCTCCAGGCCGGTGAGCAGACGGTGCTCCAGGCCGGCGGTGTGGAACACGCCTTCCAGCTCGACGTTGCTGAAGATGTTGCGGGTGGTCAGGTCCTGCTGCCAGCGGGCGCGGCCCACGGTGCGGGCGGCGGCGTTGACGCTGGTGACGTAGGTGTTGTCGAAGTTGCTGTCGAGCTTGAACACGCCGAGGGTCTGGCGCAGTTGCCAGTCGGCGTTGATGTCGTAGGTCAGGCGCGAGCGCAGGGACTGCGCCTTGTCGTCGATGTAGTCGCGCTGCAGGTCGCTGTAGACGGTGTCGCGGCTGACGTCCGCCGGGTGGCCGTTGAGGCCGGGGATGCCGCGATCCGGGGTGCGGCGGTGGCGGCTGTACTCGTATTGCACCAGCCAGTTGAGGTCGGGGCTGAGCTGCCAGCTCATGGACGGCGCGAACAGCTGGCGGCTGGAGTCGATGCCCTTGCGGAAGCTGTTGGCATCCTGCTCGCCCATGTTCAGGCGCAGGGCGATGTTCTCGTTGGCGTCGGCGCTGAGGTCGGCGTAGAGGCTGCGGAAGTCCTGGCTGCCCAGTTGCGCCTCCAGGGTCGAGGCCAGCCCGGCCTGAGGCTGTTTGCTGATGCGGTTGACCAGGCCACCCTGGCTGCCACGGCCGTAGAGCACCGCCGCCGGACCCTTGAGCACCTCGATGCGCTCGATGTTGTGCAGGTCGCGGGTGTACTGGCTGTCGTCGCGGATGCCGTCCAGGTAGAAGTCGTTGCTGGCGTCGAAGCCGCGGATGCGCAGGCCGTCGAAGCGGGTGTCGCTGGCGTCGCTGACGTTGGGCAGGCCGGCCAGGGCCTGGGCGAGGGTGCGGGTGCCGTAGTTCAAGGCGTCTTCGGTGCGCACCGTGTCGATCGCCTGGGGCACGTAGCGCACGGGGGTGGCGGTGCGCGTGGCGGTGGAGACGTCCCTGACCCGCGAGTCCTGGGTGCGCTTGCCATCCACTTCGATGGCGGGCAGCTCGGTGGCGGCCATGGCCAGCGGCGACAACAGCAGGGAAGCCAGGCTCAGGGCCAAGGGCGTAAGGGCAGGTAGTTTGGCAGGGGTCGACATGGGGCAGGTCCGCATCCGAATAGGGGGCAAAAGAATCGGGTGCGGATGATATTCATTTCCATTTGATCTTTGTAGTCATTTGCATCTTTTTATTTACAAAATGCTTACATTGCTCCGTTTCTACCTCCTAGAACGCCTACAGACCTCGCCATCCGTGGCCTGCGGTCATCAGCGAGCCAGTCGCTGCGGTTGCCGGGGAGCCTCTGCCCGCCCCGGCCAGGGCTCGAAACCGATCACCACACCCTGCCTTTCCGCCCGGTAACCGGGGAACAGTTCGGCGATGCGTGAGGCCAGGCGGCGGCTGATCACGCGTTCTTCATGCAGTTCACCGCGCATCACGGGGTTCCTCCTCTTCATCACGGTGCCAGTACCACAGGCGGAAGAACCCGGCCGCCAGCAGCAAGGCGCCCTGGGAGAGCGCCACGCACAGCTGCAGGAAGGAGTTCACCGATGGGTTGTTGCGCGGGTCGATGACGCCGGTCAGCGCGTGCCAGAAGGACTCGGGCAGCACCATCAGCGCCAGGTTGGCCACCGGCTTGCCGGTGATCAGCCAGAGGTCGATGAAACCGAAATTGCCGGCGAACATCAGGCCGCCGAGGATCAGTACCGAAATCACCAGGCCAAGGGCGAAGCAGGCTGTGAATTGCACCATTGCACGCATCGTTTCTTCCTCCTGAAGGGGCGCGGCGATGGCCGCGCCCGGGGTTATCAGCCCTGAACCTGGGCGGGTTTGACGGCACCGACGCCGTACCAGTCGAGCTTGCGGGTCAGCACCATCACGCAGGCCAGCAGGCCGAACACCAGCAGCGAGCCCATCAGCAGCGCGTAGTCCTCGGCGCTGAGCAGGCCGTAGAGCATCCCGTAGAGCGCCGCCAGCCCGGCGGTGAAGCCCGCGCCACGGGCCCAGCTGTGCAACACGTGGCTGACGTAGAAGCCCACCAGCAGCACGCAGGCCGCCGCGGAGAGGCCGTAGGCCAGGGCGAACTCCAGGTGCTCGGAGAGCGACAGCAGCAGCAGGTAGAAGAACGCCAGGGCCAAGCCCACCAGGGCGTACTGCACCGGGTGCACCGCCAGGCGCTTGAGCACTTCCATGAGGAAGAAGCCGGCGAAGGTCAGGCAGATGAACAGCAGGGCGTACTTGATGGCGCGATCGGTCTTCAGGTACTGGTCCACCGGGTCGACGAAGCTGACACCGAACACCTTGCTGTTGAAGGCCTCGCAACGTTCGGCGTAGGCACAGTTGGCCAGGGCCGCTTCCATGTCGGTGGCGAAGAAGCTGGTCTGCCAGCGGGCACTGAAGCCGTCGTCACGCACCTCGCGCTCGGCGGGCAGGAACTCGCCGACGAAGCTCGGGTGCGGCCAGCCGGACTTCAGCTCAACCTGGCTGTCGCGCCCCACCGGGGTGATGCTCAGCGATTCGGTGCCCTGAAGCTTGAGGTCGAAGGCGAAATCGAGGTTCTGCACCTCCGCCGTGAGCAGGCTAGGCAGCGGCACATGCACGCCACCGGCCAGTACCGGGTCGCCGCTGCCGGGCTGGAAGTCGAAGCTGCGGCCGTTGAGCTCCAGCTTCAGCGCGTTGCTGATGCCACGGATGTCGCTGATGCCTACTGCCAGGAAAGGCGCCTCGAAGCGGTAGTCGGCCAGGCCGTCATCGATGCCGTAGTTGGCCGGCAGCACGAACTGCCCGCTGACGCGGCTATCGCTCTTGTACAACCGCGCCTGGTAGATGCCCCGGGCACGCAGCTCGGTATCCACGTCGCCGACCAGGCGCAGGCGCTCCGGCAGGAAGAACAGGCGGCTGTGCTCCTCGCTCTCATCGAGGTAGCGCTGGCCGGTCTTCTCGTTGGTCTTCCACTCGCGGATCACGCGGCGATAGGGCACCACCAGGATCGGCCCCGTCACCTGCTGGCTGTAGCTGGAGCTCTGGGCGATGTTCTCCAGCACGCCATTGCGCGCCTGCTGACGCTCGTCGATCAGGCCGTCGATCATCAGCAGCGGAATCATCAGCAACAGGATCAGCAGGGCGATGGCGCCCAGCTTGAAACCCAGGGTACGGGTCATCTCGGACTCTCCTCATGTGTTCTCGATGGGGAAAGTCTGGAGCCCGCCCAAGGTGGGGCGATGGGGGAAGTGTGGAGTTTGTGTGGGAATTGGGTGGAGAGTGGGGATCGCTCATGCGGGGATCGTAGGATGGGTAGAGCGAAGCGAAACCCATCAGCGGAGTCGGGCGTTGCCCCATGGGTTTCGCTTCACTCGCAGAACGCCGCCCGGCCCACCCTACGAGGTACCCGATAATGCGTAATGCGCGAGACGGAACACCGCCCGGTGGGTGGGTGAAGCGTCATCCACCCCACAGGCCACATTCGCGAATGAATTCGCTCCCGGCGCCCACATCAAACGATCAGCACGACCCGCGGATGTAGTCCTCCAGATGGTGGATCAGGCTTTCCTGCTCGGCGGTGATGTCGCGTACCAGGTCGCGGATGGACAGCAGCCCGATCACCTTGCCGTCATCCAGCACGGGCAGGTGGCGCAGGTTCTTCTCGGTCATCAGTTGCATGCAGAACTGGTTGCTGTCCTTCGGGCCGACCACGAAGAGGTTGGAGGTCATGATCTCCTGCACCTCGGTGCCGTAGGAGGAGCGGTCCTTGGCGGCCACGCGACGCACGTAGTCGCGCTCGGTGACGATGCCCACCAACTCGTCACGCTCCATTACCAGCACCGCGCCGATGCCCTTCTCGGCCATCAGTTCGGCCGCCTCCAGCACGGTGGTGGTGGGGTCGACCCGGTAGATGGTCGTGTGGGGCTTGCCCCGCAGTATTTCGGCGACGCTCTTCATTGGCTGCTCCCGGTTTCTCGTTGTTATGTGCACCGCGTTCCATGCACGGCGACGGTTTGAGAATAGTCAATTGTGGGCACTCGCAAGAAGCGGCAGAATCGCCGCCAGTCGGGCCTTCCGGCCCTTTGGAAAAGGACGTTCCCATGCTCCCCCGCAAGACCCTCTTTGCCCTCACCGCCCTCTCGCTGCTCATGCTCGGCGGTTGCTCCAGCAAGAGCTATGTCACGCCCAGCCATGGCGTTCCCCTGGCCGGCATCGACGACGCCGATATCGAAGAGCTGTTCAGCAAGAAACCTGCCAGCCCCTTCCCGGCGCAGTTGAGCATCGTCCGTGTCACGAGTACCTATCGGGACGGGTTCGAGGTGGTGCAAACCCGCGACATCGAGTCCGACGCCGATCTGGCGCGCATCGCCGAACAGCCGCTGATCAGCCAGACCGCGCCCCTGAGCCGCCTGCTGGTTCCCAGCGACATGAAGAGCCTGAAGGACCTGCGCCTGCCCGCCGCGCGCATGCGTTCGGACCTGCTGCTGGTCTACACCGTGGACACCACCTTCTATGTCGACAGCACCCCGCTGGGTCCGCTGACCGCCGTTTCGCTGGGCTTCCTGCCCAACCACCAGGCGCATGTCACCGCCACCGTCGCCGGCATCCTGGTGGATGTGCGCAGCGGCTACATCTACGGCTCCACCGAGGCCACCGCCCAGGAAGAACAGCGCTCCAGCACCTGGTCCACCGAGGACGCGGTGACCGAGTCGAAGAGCCGCGCCGAGAAGGCCGCGTTCGCCCGCTTCAGCGAAAGCTTCCCGGCGTTCTGGAAGGGTGTGACCGCGAAGTACGCCAAGAGCGCACCGGCCACGGCGGAGTGATTGCTCCGCACTGAGGTGGATCACGCGGAGTCCGGCCACCCGAGCACCTGGAGAGCCAGGCAGGCGGATGCACCAGGATGGTGCCTGCGCGAAATCAGGCCACCGGCAGGCGCAGGCGCACTTCCACACCGCCGTCGAGGTTGCAGACCTGCAGGCTGCCGCCGTGCAGCTGCGCCACTTCCTGGACGAAATTGAGCCCCAGGCCGGTGCTCTTGCGGCCGCTGCCGGGGCGCGGCAGGGAATAGAAGCGCTCGGTGAGGCGCGGCAGGGCGTAGTCGGGAATGGCCTCGCCCTGGTTGTACAGCCGCAGGTCCAGCTCATGGCCGTCGCGGCTCGCGGCGATGCGGATCAGGCCGCCCGCCGGGGTGAAGTCCAGGGCGTTGTCCAGCAGGTTGGCCAGCGCCTGGCGCAGCAGGAAGCGTTCGCCCGATGCCTCGAGACCGATGTTCACCGCATTCTCGATGCGGAGTCCGGCGGCCTCGATGCGTGCCGCCTGGGCCTGCAACAGGTCTTCCACCAGGGGCGCCAGCGGCACCGGCACGCGCTCTTCCAGCCCTTGGCGCTGCTCGACCTGGGCGAGGTACAGCAGCCGCTCGATCAGGTGCTGCAGGCGCGCGCTCTCGCCGCTGATATTGGCCACGAAGCGCTGGCGCTGCGCCGGGGGCATCTCGCCCTCCAGCAGCTCGGCCGCACCCCGGATCGCTGCCAGCGGGCTCTTCAGCTCATGGGTCAGGGTGTGCACGTAGCGCTCGACGTAGGCCTTGCCTTCCAGCTCGGTGCGCATGCGCTCCACGGCTCGGGCCAGTTGCGCCAGCTCGCCACCGCGCAGGGTGGGTAACTCGGCGCGCTGGCCTTCGCTCACGGCCTGGGCATAGCGGGTGAGGCGCCGCAGGGAGCCGCTGAGCCACCAGGACAGCAGCCCGCCGATCAGCAGGCCGAGCCCGATGAGCCCGGCACCGAGCCAGGCCAGGCGCATCTGCGAGCGGTAGATGTAGGGCTGCAGCGAGCGGTTGGGCTTGGCCACCGAGACCACACCGATGATCCGACCGTTGTCGCGGATCGGCGCCGCCACGTACATCACCGAGGAGTCCGGGTCGCTGGGGTCTTCACGGGTGGAGCGGGCGCCGTACTGGCCGCGCAGGGTCAGCAGCACGTCGTTCCAGCCGGAGTAGTCCTGGCCCACGGCCAGGCCGCTGGAGTCCAGCAGCACCTTGCCGGTGCCGTCGGTGACGTAGATGCGGTGGTTCACCTCGGTCTTGCGCACGCCCCAGATCTCGGCGCCGGGCTGGCGCTTGCCATAGGCCTTGAGCAGCTCGGGCAGATTGCTCTGGCCCAGGGTGCCGTCGCGCACCGGATCGCGGAGGATCTCGGCCAGCAGGTTGGCGGTGTCCACCAGGGTCTCTTCGGTGGACTGGCGCACGCCGGGGCGGATCTCGTCCATCACCGTGCTCAGCACGAAGTAGCCGGCCAGGCCGACGAAGAGGAAGTACACCAGGAAGATGCGGACGCCGAGCGGCATGGCGGGGCTCCGGTCAGGCGTTGGGGTCGTAGCTGTAGCCGAGCCCGCGATGGGTCTGGATCGGCTCGGCCTCGGCGTTCACCTGGCGCAGCTTGGCGCGCAGGCTCTTGATGTGGCTGTCGATGCTGCGCTCGTAGCCGGCATCGCTGGCGACGCCCACCGAATCCAGCAACTGCTCGCGGCTGAACACCCGCTCGGGCTGGGCCAGCAGCGTCTGCAGCAGGCGGAATTCGTGGCGGGTGAGGCTGAGCAACTGGCCCAGGTAATGAATGCGCACACGCTCCGCATCCACCACGAAGGCGCCTTCGGCCGCCGGGGCGGGCACGCTGGCCCGCGCGGCCTCCCGGGGCGCGGTGCGCTTGAGGATGGCGCGCACCCGAGCGGCCACCTCGCGGGGGCTGAAGGGCTTGACCACGTAGTCGTCGGCACCGATTTCCAGACCCACCACGCGGTCGATCTCGGCATCCCGGGCGGTAAGGAAGATCACCGGCACCTCGGAGAAGCGCCGCAGGCGCTTGCAGGCTTCGAAGCCGCTGATATCGGGCAGGCCGACATCGAGGATGACCAGGTCGAACGGGTCACGGGCCAGCAGTTCCAGCGCCTCGCTGGCCAGGCTCAGCCAGGTGACCTCGAAACCGTCAGCCTGCAGGGCATAGACCAGGGTGTCGGCGATGGCCGCTTCGTCTTCGACAATCAGGATAGTGGGCATGGCGTCCGTGCAGGCGGGGAAATAGCCGGCACGGTGCCGCAGGCCTCGGGCGGCGTCAATCCCGCCGAGGCCGTCACCTCAGCCGGCGCGGCTCAGCACTGGGGCTTGCCGGCGGTGAACTTGCGCCCGGGGTAGATGGCGGCGCGGAACTCGCGCAGGGCCTTGGCGCCGATCAGCAGCGGGTAGTTGAAGCTGCTGCGGTCGGTGAGGTTGACCTCGACGGTGCGCTTGGTGTCGCCCAGGCACATCTCCATCTCGATCACCGGGCGCTTGGTCGGGTCGGCCTTCTCGCCTTCGTCGTCCTCTTCGTCGCCGGCCTCCTCGGCGCGCGTCTTGATCTTGCTGATGCGCGCCAGGCGGTGCTCGTAGAGGGTGTCGTCGGCGTCCTTGGTGGCCAGGCGGAAGCGCACCCAGTCGTCACCGTCACGCTTGAAGCGCTCGATGTCCTTGGCCGACAGCGAGGCAGTCAGGGCGCCGGTGTCCATCTTGGCCTTGAGGGTCTGGCCGATCTCCGGCAGGCGGATGTACTCGTAGCGACCATAGAGCTCGGGGTCCTCGGCGGCGAAGGCCGGCAGGGCGACCAGGGTCAGCAGGGCTAGGAAGCGTTTCAACGGGTTCTCCTCGGGATCAGGGTGCAGGGAGTAGGACTGGATGGCCGGCCATTCGTTCGCGTCACTTCGCCTTGGCGGGTGGCAGGCGTTCGCCACCCCAAAGGGCGTCGAGGTTACGGAAGCCCCAGTCTTCCGGGGCTTCGCGGCCGATGATGCGGTCGCGGCCGTCGAGGGCGGCGAGGTCGATCACCTCTTGGGGAATCGGCACCTTCGAGCGGGCCGAGAAGAACACCTTGACCCGCGGCAGCAGCAACGAGCGGGCGTTCTGGTCGATCACCACGCCGAGACGGCCGCTTTCCAGGCGCACCAGGGAGCCAGTGGGGTAGATGCCGACGGTCTTGACGAAGGCCTGGAACACCTGGGGATCGAAGTGCCCCTTGGTCCACTCGGCCATCTTGTGCAGGGCCTCGGCCGGCGCCCAGCCCTTCTTGTAGGGGCGGTCGGAGGTGATGGCGTCGTACACGTCGCAGACCGCGCCCATGCGCGCCAGCAAGCTGATCTGCTCGCCGCCGAGGCGGTGCGGGTAGCCGCTGCCGTCGAATTTCTCGTGGTGGTGCAGGCAGACATCCAGCACCAATGCGCTGACCTGACGGCTGTCGATAAGCATGCGCGCGCCAGCCTCCGGGTGGTGGCGCACCGTGGCGAACTCGGCGTCGGTGAGGGCGCCGGGCTTGTTCAGCAACTCCAGCGGCACGGCCATCTTGCCGATGTCGTGGAGCAGGCCGGCCAGGCCCGCCTCGCGCACCAGGGCTTCGCTGAGCTGCAGTTGGCGCGCCAGGGCGATCATCAGCGCGCAGACGGCCACCGAGTGCATGTAGGTGTATTCGTCGGAACGCTTGAGCCGCGCCAGGCTGATCAACGCATTGGGGTGGCGCAGTACCGAGTTGGTGATGGATTCCACCAGCTCGGCGGCGTGGCCCAGTTCGATGGCGTGGCCGAGGCGGGCGTCGCTGAACATCTCCATCACCGCCTCGCGGGAGCGGGCACAGAGCTGCACCGCGCGGGACAGTTCTTCCTCCATGCTCGCCGGGCTGACCACCACCGGCGGCGCCTTGGCGGCTTCCAGCAGGCGCGCTTCGGCTTCCTGCTGCACCTGCTCGGCGGTGCTGCCGCCATTGGCGGAGCCCGAATCGATGTCCAGGCCTTTGGACGCGTCTATCCACACCTCGGTGACGGCACTGTCGAGGATGCGGGCGAGGTCCTTTTCGGATTTCAGCAGGAAGCTGCTCTTCCAGAAGGGGTGGTCCATCCATGAACCGCATAATTCCTGGACGTACATGCCCAGGCGCAGGTCGGACACGGCGATCTTCTTGAGCACGATAACTACTCGATGGACATACGCGAATGCAGCTCCATCATGCCTGATGGCCAGCTGCCAGGACAGCTACCCGCGATGGACTTTCGCACCCCGTCACGTCTTGGCAAGCGAAGCCCACTGCGTATCATGGCAACGCCACCCACAGGCCAAGGAGCCAAGGACCTATGCGGGCGCTGCTGACCGGTATCACCACCATCCTGCTCATCCTGATCAACACCCTGGTGCTGATCGGCCCCATGCTGCTGATCGCGCTGCTGAAACTGATCCTGCCCGGGCAGGCCCTCAAGGACGCCTGCTCCCGCGCGGTGATGTGGATCGCCGAAGCCTGGGCCGAGAACGACAAGCGCATCTTCGCCCTGCTCACCCCCACCGTCTGGGACATCCGCGGCGGCGACGGCCTGCGCAGCGATACCTCCTACTTGGTGGTGTCCAACCACCAGTCCTGGGTGGACATCCCCGCCCTGGTGCAGGCCTTCAACCGCAAGACGCCCTACTTCAAGTTCTTCCTCAAGAAGGAGCTGATCTGGGTGCCCTTCATCGGCCTGGCCTTCTGGGCGCTGGATTACCCCTTCATGAAGCGCTACTCCAAGGCCTTCCTCGACAAGCACCCGGAGATGAGGGGCAAGGACCTGGAGATCACCAAGGCCGCCTGCGAGAAGTTCAAGCGCTTGCCGGTGACGGTGGTGAACTACCTCGAAGGCACGCGCTTCACCCCGGCCAAGCAGGCGCAGCAGGGCTCGCCCTACCGCCACCTGCTCAAGCCCAAGGCCGGCGGCGTGGCCTTCGTGCTCGCCGCCCTGGGCGAGCAGCTCGACGCCATGCTCGACGTCACCCTGATCTACCCCGGCAAGCAGGTGCCCGGTTTCTGGGCGCTGGTGTCCGGCCAGGTGCCGACGGTCATCGTCGACATCCAGACCCGCGACATCGACCCCTCGCTGTGGCAGGGCGACTACGAGAACGACCCGCAATTCCGCCAGCACATCCAGGACTGGGTGACCCGCCTCTGGGCCGAGAAGGACGCACGCATCGAGCAGCTGCGCGCCGAACTGCAGGGCTGAATCAGCCCGCCTCCGCGCCCTCCACCCTCTTCCGCAGCATTTTCCGACGAAACGGCACAGCCCCCTTGAGCACTGGCTCAGGGGGCTGCGATGCCCTGCGCGACGGGGTGTGGGAATTGGCCGAAAAGACGCTTGCCGTGTTTATATTGAACGCTCGATCAATTTAAAAGGAACCTCGACGCCCTCTTCCGTTTCTCATCAGGCGCGTGCCTGAACCTGCGTCAAAGGAGTATTTCTTGTCGACCCCCTCCCCCTTCCGCCAAGAGGCCGCCCGATCATGAGCGTGCCCAATCCCCCCGGCAGCCTGCCGCTGCGCATGAACACGCCCGTCCTGCTGGGATCGGCGGGCTTCGTCCTGATCTTCGGCCTGGTGGTCGCGATCTTCACCGAGCAGGCCGGCGCCTGGTTGCTGCAGGCCCAGGCCTGGGCCGCCAACAGCGTGGGCTGGTACTACCTGCTGGCCATGACCCTGTACCTGGTGTTCGTGGTGGTCACCGCGCTGTCCGGCTACGGCAAGATCAAGCTCGGCGCCGACCACGACGAGCCGGAATTCAGCTACCTGTCCTGGGCCGGCATGCTGTTCGCCGCCGGCATCAGCATCACCCTGTTCTTCTTCTGCGTCTCCGAGCCGCTGACCCACCTGCTGCAGCCGCCCCAGGGCGAAGCCGGCGGGCCCGAGGCGGCGCGCCAGGCGATGCAGCTGCTGTTCCTGCACTGGGGCCTGCACGGCTGGGGCGTGTTCGCCCTGGTAGCCATGGCCCTGGCCTATTTCGCCTACCGCCACAACCTGCCGCTGGCCCTGCGCTCGGCGCTCTACCCGCTGATCGGCAAGCGCATAAACGGCCCCATCGGCTACACGGTAGACGCCTTCGGCATCATCGCCACGGTGTTCGGCCTGGGGGCGGACATGGGCTTCGGCGTGCTGCACCTGAACGCCGGCCTCGACTACCTGTTCGGCATCCCCCACAACCAGTGGGTGCAGGTGCTGCTGATCGCCCTGATGATGGGCGCGGCGGTGCTGGTGGCGGTGAGCGGCGTGGAAAAGGGCGTGCGGGTGATGTCCGACGTCAACATGCTGCTGGCCTGCTCGCTGTTGCTGTTCGTGCTCTTCGCCGGGCCCACCCAGCACCTGCTGAACATGCTGGTGCAGAACGTCGGCGACTACCTCAGCGCCGTGCCGGCCAAGAGTTTCGACCTCTACGCGTGGAACAGCCCCTCCGGCTGGCTGGGCGACTGGACGGTGTTCTACTGGGCCTGGTGGATCGCCTGGGCGCCCTTCGTCGGCCTGTTCATCGCGCGCATCTCGCGTGGGCGCACCATCCGCGAATTCGTTTTCGGCGTGCTGTTCATCCCCCTCGGCTTCACCCTGGCGTGGATGTCGATCTTCGGCAACAGCGCCCTGGAGCTGGTGCTCAACCACGGCATGACCGAACTGGCGGTCGGCGCCATCGAAGACCCGTCGATGGTCATCTACCGCCTGCTGGAAACCTACCCCTGGAGCCGCACGGTGATCGCCGTGACGGTGTTCGTCAGCTTCGTGTTCTTCGTCACCTCTGCCGACTCCGGCACCGTGGTGCTGTCGACCCTCTCCGCGCGCGGCGGCGAGGAAGGCGAGGACGGGCCCAAGTGGCTGCGGGTGTTCTGGGGCGCGATGACCGCGCTGATCACCAGCGGGCTGCTGTTCGCCGGCAGCATCGACGCGCTGAAGTCGGCGGTGGTGCTCACCTCCCTGCCCTTCTCGCTGATCCTGCTGCTGATGATGTGGGGCCTGCACAAGGCCTTCTACCTGGAATCCCAGCGCCAGCGCGCGCGCCTGCATTCCCTGGCGCCACTGGACCAGCGGCCACGCAAGGGCGGCTGGCGCCAGCGCCTCAGCCAGGCCGTGCACTTCCCCTCGCGGGACGAGGTGTACCGCTTCATGGAGCAGGAGGTGCGCCCGGCCATGGAGGCGGTGGCGGAGCAGTTCCGCGAGAAGTCGCTGCGGGTGGAAACCGAGCTGGACCCGGCCAATGCCAGCCTCAGCCTGGAAGTGGGCCACGGCGAGGAGTCGCCCTTCCTCTACCGGGTGGTGATGCGCGGCTACTTCACGCCCTCCTTCGCCGTCGCCGGCCTGGACGCACGCAACCTGCGCAACCGCCGCTACTACCGTGCCGAGGTGCACCTGGCCGAAGGCAGCCAGGACTACGACCTGGTGGGCTACAGCCGCGAGCAGATCATCAACGACATGCTCGACCAGTACGAACGGCACCTGCAGTTCCTGCACCTGGTGCGCTAGCTAGGGAGGCCGGGCTACGGAGCAGTCCGTAGGATGGGTAGAGCCCCGCGAAACCCATCGCTCCGAGGTGATGGGTTTCGCTTCGCTCTACCCATCCTACGTCCTACAGCAAGCTCCGGGCCGTAGTACGACGGGTGAAACCCGACATGCCTTCCCCCATAAAAAAGAGGAGCCCAAGGGCTCCTCGAAACAGGTACCGCAACGTAGCAGACGCGGTACCGGGGGTTTGCGGGTGGGTCAGGCGGCGCTGAACAGCTTGTGCGGGTCGATGACGAATTTCTTCGGCACGCCGGCGTCGAACTCGCCGTAGCCACGGGGCGCGTCGTCCAGGCTGATGACCTGCACGCCGACCACTTCGGCAATGTTGATGCGGTCCCACATGATGGCCTGCATGAGCTGGCGGTTGTATTTCATCACCGGGGTCTGGCCAGTGTGGAAGCTGTGGGACTTGGCCCAGCCGAGGCCGAAGCGGATGCTCAGGCTGCCGATCTTGGCCGCCGCGTCCACCGCGCCCGGGTCTTCGGTGACGTAGAGGCCGGGGATGCCGATCTTGCCGGCGACCCTCACCACCCCCATCAGCGAGTTGAGCACCGTGGCCGGCGCTTCGTGCTGGGCACCGGCATGGCCGTGGCCGCGCGCTTCGAAGCCCACGGCGTCGACGGCGCAGTCCACTTCCGGCTCGCCCAGCAGGGCGGCGATCTGCTCGTGCAGCGGGGTGTCCTTGGACAGGTCGGCGATCTCGAAGCCCTGGGCCTTGGCATGGGCCAGGCGCACCGGGTTGACGTCGCCGACTATCACCACCGCGGCGCCCAACAAGCGCGCGGAGGCGGCAGCGGCGAGGCCGACGGGACCGGCACCGGCGATGTAGACAGTGGAGCCCGGGCCGACGCCGGCGGTGACCGCGCCGTGGTAGCCGGTGGGCAGGATGTCGGAAAGGCAGGTCAGGTCGCGGATCTTCTCCATGGCCTTGTCGCGGTCCGGCAGCTTCAGCAGGTTGAAGTCGGCGTAGGGCACCAGCACGTACTCGGCCTGGCCGCCGGTCCAGTCGCCCATGTCGACATAGCCGTAGGCGCCGCCGGCACGGGCAGGGTTGACGGTGAGGCAGACGCCGGTGTGCTGTTCCTTGCAGGAACGGCAGCGGCCACAGGCGACGTTGAAGGGCACGGAAACCAGGTCACCGATCTTCAGGTTCTCGACGTCGCTGCCCTTCTCGATCACCTCGCCGGTGATCTCGTGGCCGAGCACCAGGCCGACCTGGGCGGTGGTACGGCCGCGCACCATGTGCTGGTCCGAGCCGCAGATGTTGGTGGATACCACGCGCAGGATGACCCCGTGCTCGATCTTGCGACCGCGCGGGTCCTGCATCTTGGGATAGTCGATCTTCTGCACCTCGACCTTGCCCGCGCCGAGATAAACAACACCACGATTACCAGACATGCATGAATCTCCTTTGTTGTTGTGGATACAAAGGCGCGGCCTGGGGCCACGCGGCCTTGTACTGGAGCGTGTGTCTGTTGCCGGAGCCGCCGGGTGGAACTGGCAGGGCGGCTGCCGAAAGCTGTAGCCGGACCTCAGTCCGGGGTCTGGCACGCTCCCGGGCTGGAGCCCGGGCTACGTCTGTTCAGGTCAGAGCACCACGGTGCGGTTGGCGTTGAGGAACACCCGGCGCTCGATGTGCAGGCCCACGGCCTTGGCCAGGGTCAGGCATTCGATGTCACGGCCCTTGGCGATCAGGTCCTCGGGGTAGTGGGCGTGGTCCACCGGCTCCACGCCCTGGGCGATGATCGGCCCCTCGTCGAGGTCGTTGTTGATGTAGTGGGCGGTGGCCCCCACCAGCTTGACGCCCTTCTGGTACGCCTGGTGGTAGGGCTTGGCGCCCTTGAAGCCGGGCAGCAGCGAGTGGTGGATGTTGATCGCCCAGCCGTCCAGGCGCCGGCACAGCTCGGGGGACAGCACCTGCATGTAGCGGGCGAGCACCACCAGTTCGGCGCCGGTGTCCTCGATCACCTGCAACACGCGCCGCTCCTGGGCGGGCTTGTCGTTGGGGTCGAGGGGGAAGTGGTGATAGGGAATCCCGTGCCAGCGGGCCAGGGGCTCCAGGTCCGGGTGGTTGGAGACCACCGCGACCACGTCCATGGCCAGTTGGCCGATGCGCTGGCGGTAGAGCAGGTCGTTGAGGCAGTGGTCGGCCTTGCTGACCATCAGCACCACCTTGGCGCGGTAGCTGGGCGGGGTCAGCTCGATCTGCATGTCGAAGGGCGCCACACGCTCGGCCAGGGCGGCGCGGAAGGCCTGCTCCTCGAAGCCGTCGGGCTGGCGGAATTCGATGCGGATGAAGAAGCGCGCGGAGAGCCGGTCGTCGAAGGAGTGGTGCTCGGTGACGTAGCAGCGCTGCTCGTAGAGGAAGCGCGTCACCGCGTCCACGGTGCCCAGCACGCTGGGGCAATGGGCGGTGAGGATCCAGGTATCGGGGGTGCGGCTCATGTCGATCTCCTCGGGTACGGCGGCAGGTTGGTACGGGCCACGTTGGGCCTCGCTGCGCTCGGCACCAACCTACGGATGCAGGCGCAAGGTGGATGACGCTTCACCCACCCTGGCTGTCCTGCGGTGGACGAAAAGAGCGTCGTCCACCCTACCTCTCAAGCCTTGATCGCCAGCCCGTACTCGGCGCTGGCGTCCTGCAGCCAGAGCCAGAAGTAGTCGGAGAAGCTGCGGCGGATCAGCAGTTCCCAGGTGTCCTCGCCGGTGTGGCGGATCACCAGTTGCGACTTGGCGAAGGTGGTACCCACCGCCTTGCCCACCGGGAAGTTGCTCGGGTGCAGGTCATAGGGCGTGGACTTCATCAGCATCTCGCGCACCTTCGGCCCGCTCAGCTCCAGCAGCGTCTGCCCGCCGCTGACGTTGATCACCGCGTGGTGCAGCCCTTCCAGGGCGGCGCGCAGGCGCTGCTCGGCAGCGAACTCCTCGCCACGGGGCAGGATCAGCAGCCACTCGTCCGGCGACAGCCACTGCAGCGAGGTCTCGCCGCTGGCCACCAGGGTCAGCGCCACCGGCAGCTCCAGGCCCAGGGCCTTGTGCACGCCGCCGGCGAAGGCCGGGTCGCGGGCATCGCCACGCAGCACCAGGTGGCCCAGCAGCTGCTTCTCGCGCAGGGTCACGCCGGCGGCGCCGGATTTGCCCAGGGCGCCCTTGCCGGCCAGCTCGTCGAGCCCGGCGTGGAACAGCGGCGACTCGCCGGCCAGTTCATCCGGACGCTGCTTGTACACGTTCACTGCGCTCATTTCTCACCTGCCTGGTGCACGCCGGCACCGTCGAATTCCATGCTCTTGGCCCGTTGCTCACACATTCTGGCGTTCCCCTTTCGGGTCGTAGAACACCGAGCTGACGATCTCCGCCTCGATCACGCTGCCGTCCGCCAGCGGGGCGAAGACCTTCTCGCCCATGCGCTTGAGACCGCCGCGTACCACGGCGAGGGCGAAGGAATAGCCCATGGCCGCGCTCATGTAGCTGGAGGTGACGTGGCCGACCATGGTCATGGGGATCGACTGCTTCGGGTCGAACACCAGCTGCGAGCCTTCCGGCAGCACCTTGTTCGGGTCCAGGGGCTTGAGGCCCACCAGCTGCTTGCGGTCTTCGCGCACGCAGTCCTCGCGGTTCATGCCGCGCCAGCCGATCCAGGAGAAGGGCTTGTTGCGGCCGACGGCCCAGCCCATGTCGAGGTCGTCCGGGGTGACCGAGCCGTCGGTGTCCTGGCCGACGATGATGAAACCCTTCTCGGCCCGCAGCACGTGCATGGTCTCGGTGCCGTAGGGGGTCAGGTTGTATTGCTTGCCGGCCGCGATGAGCTTTTCCCAGACGCCGGCGGCGTAGTCGGCCTGGACGTTGATCTCGTAGGACAGCTCGCCGGTGAAGGAGATGCGGAACACCCGCGCCGGCACGCCGCCGACCAGGCCTTCCTTCCAGCTCATGAAGGGGAAGGCGTCCTTGTCCAGGTCGATGTCGGTGACCTCGGCCAGCAGCTTGCGGCTGTTGGGGCCGGACAGGGTCATGGTGGCCCAGTGGTCGGTGACCGAGGTGAAGTACACCTTGAGCTCCGGCCATTCGGTCTGGTGGTAGATCTCCAGCCACTCGAAGATGCGCGCGGCGCCGCCGGTGGTGGTGGTCATCAGGAAGTGATTGTCGGCGAGGCAGGCGGTCACGCCGTCGTCCATCACCATGCCGTCTTCCTTGCACATCAGGCCGTAGCGGGCCTTGCCCACGTCCAGCTTGGTCCAGGCGTTGGTGTAGACGCGGTTGAGGAACTCGCGGGCGTCCGGGCCCTGGATGTCGATCTTGCCCAGGGTGGAAGCATCGAGGATGCCCACGCTGTCACGCACGGCCTTGCATTCGCGGGCCACGGCGGCGTGCAGGTCCTCGCCGTTCTTCGGGAAGTACCAGGGGCGCTTCCACTGGCCGACGTCCTCGAACTCGGCGCCATTGGCCAGGTGCCAGCGCTGCATGGCGGTGTAGCGCTTGGGCTCGAACAGGTGCCCGCAGTGGCGACCGGCGACGGCGCCGAAGGCCACGGGGGTGTAGTTCGGGCGGAACATGGTGGTGCCCATTTCCGGGATGCTGATGCCCAGCGAACGGGCGGCGATGGCCAGGCCGTTGATGTTGCCCAGCTTGCCCTGGTCGGTGCCGAAGCCCAGCGCGGTGTAGCGTTTGACGTGCTCGACCGACTCGAAGCCCTCGCGGGTGGCCAGCTCGATGCCGGCGGAGGTGACGTCGTTCTGCAGGTCGACGAACTGCTTCGGCGCACGGGCGGTGGATTTGTCGTGGGGCACCTGGAACAGCGCCAGGGTGGCTTCCTCATGGCGCTTCTCGGCCTTCGGCAGGCTGCCGCTGACTTCCTTGAAGCCCGCTTCGGCAGCGGCCTTGGCACCGGCCTCGAAGCCGTCGGCCAGGGTGTCGCCGAGGGCGAACACGCCATTGACGGCGCCGGCGCAGATACGTTTCTGGAAGCCGCCCTCGCCCGGGACGAAGGCCAGGATGTCTTCACGCCAGGTGGGCTTGCCACCCAGGTGCGAGGCCAGGTGCACCACCGGGCTGTAGCCGCCGGAGGTGGCGATCAGGTCGCAGTCCACCACTTCACCGGGGCTGGTGACCTTGTGCGCACGGGTGTCGATGGCGCAGATGCGCGCACCGCTGACGCGCTTGCCGCCACGGGCCTCGACCACGGCGCTGCCGGTGAGGATGCGCACGCCACGGGCACGGGCCTCATCGACCCAGGCGCCGCGCGGGTTGCTGCGGGCGTCGGCCACGGCCACCACCTTCTGCCCGGCGTCGAGCCAGTCCAGTACCAGGCGGTAGGCGTAGTCGTTGTTGGTGGACAGCACCAGCTCCTTGCCGGGTGCCACGCCGTAGCGGCGCACGTAGGTGGAGACGGCGCCGGCGAGCATGTTGCCCGGCACGTCGTTGTTGGCGTACACCAGCGGGCGCTCGTGGGCGCCGGCGGCCAGCACCACGCGCTTGGCACGGACGCGGTGCACGCGATGGCGGGCCTGGCCCATGGGCGCGGTCTCGCCGAGGTGGTCGGTGAGGCGCTGGTGGATGGTGAGGAAGTTGTGGTCGTGGTAGCCGTTGACCGTGGCGCGGGGCAGCAGGGTCACTTCCGGCAGTTTTTCCAGCTCGGCGATGACTTGGGCCACCCACTCGGCGGCGGGCTTGCCGTCCAGGGTCTCGCGGGTATCCAGCAGGCTGCCGCCGAACTCTTCCTGTTCATCGGCGAGGATCACCCGCGCGCCACTGCGGCCGGCGGCCAGGGCGGCCGCGAGGCCGGCGGGGCCGGCGCCCACCACCAGCACGTCGCAGTGCTGGTTCATGTGGTCGTAGATGTCCGGATCGTTCTCGGTCGGCGCGCGGCCGAGGCCGGCGGCCTTGCGGATGTACTTCTCGTAGGTCAGCCAGAGGTTCTGCGGGTACATGAAGGTCTTGTAGTAGAACCCGGGCGGCATCATCTGCCCGCCGACCTTGCCGAGGATGCCCATCAGGTCGGTGTTGACGCTCGGCCAGCCGTTGGTGCTGCCGGCCACCAGCCCGGCGTAGAGCGCCTGCTGGGTGGCGCGCACGTTGGGCACCTGGGTGGCGGGGCTGGAGCCGATCTGCAGGATGGCGTTGGGCTCTTCGGCACCGGCGGCGACGATGCCGCGGGGGCGGGAATACTTGAAGCTGCGGCCGACGATGTCGACGCCGTTGGCCAGCAGCGCGGCGGCCAGGCTGTCGCCGGCGTAGCCCTGGTAGCGCTGCCCGTTGAAGGTGAAGGTCAGGGGCTGGGCGCGGTCGATGCGGCCACCCTTGGAAAGACGGTTGGGCTGGCTCATGCCGTTACTCCTTGGTCCACGGCTTTCTTCTCCTGGGGCCCGGCTTCGGTGACGGCGGGGCGTTCACCGACCTTGTAGGTCTCGAGGATTTCGTAGGTCACGGTGTGGCGGGTGACGTTGAAGTACTTGCGGCAGCCGGCCGCGTGCACCCACAGCTCGTGGTGGATGCCGCGCGGGTTGTCGCGGAAGAAGATGTAGTCGCCCCACTCCTCGTCGGTGCAGGCGTTGGGGTCCAGCGGGCGCGGGATGTGCGCCTGGCCCTTGGCGTGGAATTCCTCTTCGGAGCGCAACTCGCCACAGTGGGGGCAGAAGATGTGCAGCATGGCGGGTCTCCTTAGTGAGCCACGGCAGCGGCGCCGTGCTCGTCGATCAGTGCGCCGTTGTGGAAACGTTCGATGGAGAAGGGCTTGGCCAGCGGGTGCATCTCGCCCTTGGCCAGGCTCGCCGCGAACACGTGGCCGGAACCGGGGGTGGCCTTGAAGCCGCCGGTGCCCCAGCCGCAGTTGAAGAACAGGTTCTGCACCGGCGTCTTGGCGATGATCGGGCAGGCGTCGGGGGTGGTGTCGACGATGCCGCCCCACTGGCGGTTCATGCGCACGCGGGAGAGCACCGGGAACATCTCGACGATGGCCTGCAGGGTGTGCTCGATGGTCGGGTAGGAGCCGCGCTGGCCGTAGCCGTTGTAGCCGTCGATGCCGGCACCGATCACCAGGTCGCCCTTGTCGGACTGGCTGATGTAGCCGTGCACGGCGTTGGACATGATCACGCTGTGGATCACCGGCTTGATCGGCTCGGACACCAGCGCCTGCAGCGGGTGGGATTCCAGCGGCAGGCGGAAGCCGGCGAGCTTGGCCATGTGCCCGGAGTTGCCGGCGGTGACCACGCCGACGCGCTTGGCGCCGATGAAGCCGCGGTTGGTCTCGACGCCGATCACCACGCCATCCTGCTTGCGGAAGCCGATCACTTCGGTGTTCTGCAGCAGGTCGACGCCCAGGGCGTCGGCGGCGCGGGCATAGCCCCAGGCCACGGCATCATGGCGAGCCACGCCGCCGCGACGCTGTACGGTGGAGCCCATGATCGGGTAGCGGGTGTTCTTGCTGCAGTCGAGGTAGGGAATCTCCTCGGCCACCTGCTTGGCGTCGAGCAGTTCGCCGTCGATGCCGTTGAGGCGGTTGGCGCTCACGCGGCGCTCGGAATCACGCAGGTCCTGCAGGGTGTGGCACAGGTTGTAGACGCCACGGGCGGAGTACATGACGTTGTAGTTGAGGTCCTGGGAGAGGTTTTCCCAGAGCTTCATCGCATGCTCGTAGAGGTGCGCCGACTCGTCCCACAGGTAGTTGGAGCGGACGATGGTGGTGTTGCGCGCGGTGTTGCCGCCACCCAGCCAGCCCTTCTCCACTACGGCGACGTTCTTCACGCCGAACTCCTTGGCCAGGTAGTAGGCCGTGGCCAGCCCGTGGCCGCCGCCGCCGACCACGATCACGTCGTAGACCGGCTTGGGCGTGGGGTTGCGCCACATGCGCTGCCAGTTCTCGTGGTGGCTGAGGGAGTGCTTGAACAGGCCGAAGCCGGAATAACGTTGCATGCGCGTGCTCCTGGATCAGCGGTACACGGGGAAATCGGCGCAGAGGGCCGCGACCTGTTTGGCCACCTGGGCCTCGACGTCGGCATCACCGAGGTGGTCGAGGATGTCGCAGATCCAGCCGGCCAGCTCGATGCTCTGCGGCTCCTTGAAGCCACGGGTGGTGATGGCCGGGGTGCCGATGCGCACGCCGGAGGTGACGAAGGGCGATTGCGGGTCGTTGGGCACGGCGTTCTTGTTCACGGTGATGCCGGCGCGGCCGAGGGCGGCGTCGGCGTCCTTGCCGGTCAGGCCCTGCTTGATCAGCGAGAGCAGGAACAGGTGGTTGTCGGTGCCGCCGGAGACCACGTCGAAGCCGCGCTCGATGAACACCTTGGCCATGGCCTGGGCGTTCTTGATCACCTGGGCCTGGTAGGTCTTGAAGCCGGGCTCCAGCGCTTCCTTGAAGCACACCGCCTTGCCGGCGATGACGTGCATCAGCGGGCCGCCCTGGGCGCCGGGGAACACGGCGGAGTTGAGCTTCTTCTCGATCTCCTCGTTCTTGCGGGCGAGGATCAGGCCGCCGCGCGGGCCGCGCAGGGTCTTGTGGGTGGTGGTGGTGACCACGTCGGCGTAGGGCAGCGGGCTGGGGTACAGACCGGCAGCGACCAGGCCGGCGACGTGGGCCATGTCGACGAACAGCAGCGCCCCGACCTTGTCGGCGATGGCGCGGAAGCGCGGGAAGTCGAGGGTCTTCGAATAGGCGGAGAAGCCGGCGACGATCATCTTCGGCTTGTGTTCCACGGCCAGGCGCTCGACTTCGTCGTAGTCGATCAGCCCGGTGCGGGTGTCGAGGCCGTACTGCACGGCGTTGTAGAGCTTGCCGGAGGACGACACCTTGGCGCCGTGGGTCAGGTGGCCGCCATGGGCCAGGCTCATGCCGAGGATGGTGTCGCCGGCATTGAGCAGGGCCAGGTAGACGGCGGAGTTGGCGGAAGAGCCGGAGTGCGGCTGGACGTTGGCGTAGTCGGCGCCGAACAGCTCCTTGGCGCGGTCGATGGCCAGCTGCTCGACCTTGTCGACGTATTCGCAGCCACCGTAGTAGCGCTTGCCCGGGTAGCCCTCGGCGTACTTGTTGGTCAGGCCGCTGCCCTGGGCTTCCATCACCCGCTGGCTGGTGTAGTTCTCGGAGGCGATCAGCTCGATGTGGTCTTCCTGGCGCTGTTCTTCTTCCTGCATCGCACTGAAGAGTTCGTCGTCGTAGCCCTGGATCTGGTCGTGCTTGCTGAACATCGCTGATCTCCTGCCGCGCCATCGGTTGGCGCCTGTCGTTGGGTACGGGGGTTTCCCCGTTTGCAGCGATGGTATGACTCGGCCTGCCTTGCCAGATGCCTACGGACGCCACGGGAGAATGCGTTTGCGACATGCAAAGGGTCGCAATCGAACATCCGTGCGGCGGACGCCGATCACCCACAGTTTCCGTGGACCAAGCTGTGGATAAGCTGTACACCCCCGGCTAGCGGCCAGGTGCGTCGGGCCCTGCAGGGAAGTGACGGTTTTTTGAGCGATATCAGTCAGTTAGCAAAAGCGTTACACACAGAAGCTGTGCAACGATCTGTGGACAAGCTGTGAATGGATGCGCCAGGACCAGCAACGGCAGTGCTCCTGGTCGGCTGTACGCGAACCGACCAGCCCGGCACAGGCGGAATTGCCCACAGCGACATGCCTGGACAGGCCTGCTGGCAGTGGATAATTTCGACGCCCCCGCAGCATTCCGCATGCGCCTGGACGAGCGACTCCATGATCACCTGCTACCTGCGCTACATCATCGACCCGTACAAGCTGGCCGAATTCGAGCACTACGGAAAACTCTGGATTCCCCTGGTGGAGAAGTTCGGCGGCACCCACCACGGCTACTTCCTGCCTTCCGAAGGCGCCAACAACGTCGCCCTGGCGATGTTCAGCTTCCCCAGCCTGGCGCTCTACGAGGACTACCGCATCCGCTCCATGGCCGACGCCGAATGCATCGCGGCCTTTGGCTACGCCGAGGAAACCCGCTGCATCCTCAGCTACGAGCGCAGCTTCTTCCGCCCGGTATTCAGCTGATCGCGGCCTCGTTCCCGGGCTGAAGCCCGGGCTACGCCACGCAGCAATCCGCCCACAAAGACCGTGGACCACCCTGTGGATAAGCTGTGCGGCAAACGCGCGGCACCAGGCACGGCGCCGGATGGCGCCGCCTGGCTTTTTTCTGATCAGGCCAGGCGGGCCCGGCAGATCAGTTCAGCTGGGGGAGGCACTGGTTGGTGACGCTCAGCAGCCGCTCGTGGGTGGCTTTCGGCAGGGGCGTCTTCTGGGCTTTCAGCTCGTTCAGCTCGGCCTGGCTGAACTCGGCACCAACCTTGTCGGCCGCACAACCGCAGTACTTCTGCAGCTTGTCCGGGCTGACCTGGGCCTGGGCTCCCGCCGCGCACTCCTTGACGAAGTGGTCGCGTTCGCCCGGTGCCCATTCGGCGGCATTGGCCGACAGGCTGACCAACAGCGGCGCGGCGAGAGCAAGCAGGTAGGGATAGCGCATCGGTGTCACTCCTCATTGATGGCAAGGTCCGTCCCCGTGCAGGCACGGTTATGTTGTGAGCGGCAAAGGCCCCGGTGAGTTCCTCCCAGCGCGGGCACGGCCGCAGCGGGAACAGCGCCTGGTCTAAAAAGGATGTCGCCTGAAGCCATATTCCGTCGTCCATCCTGGCGTAAAGTTAGCTCCCATACGCCCTCCCCGCCCGGGGCATGCGGCGACCGGACCAAGGACCCGAGATGACCGACCAGACCCAGCAATTCGCCAGCGACAACTACTCGGGCATCTGCCCCGAAGTCTGGGCCGCCATGGCCAAGGCCAACCACGGCCACGACCGCGCCTACGGCGACGACCAGTGGACGGCCCGCGCCGCCGACCATTTCCGCCGCCTGTTCGAGACCGACTGCGAAGTGTTCTTCGCCTTCAACGGCACCGCCGCCAACTCCCTGGCCCTGGCCTCGATGTGCCAGAGCTACCACAGCGTGATCTGTTCCGAGACCGCCCACGTCGAGACCGACGAGTGCGGCGCGCCGGAGTTCTTCTCCAACGGGTCCAAGCTGCTGCTGGCCCGCACCGAGCAGGGCAAGATGACCCCGGAGGCGGTCCGCGAGATCGCCCTCAAGCGCCAGGACATCCACTACCCCAAGCCGCGCGTGGTCACCCTCACCCAGGCCACCGAAGTAGGCACTCTCTACCGCCCGGAAGAGATTCGCGCCATCAGCGACGTGTGCAAGGAACTGGGCCTGCGCCTGCACATGGACGGCGCGCGCTTCTCCAATGCCTGCGCCTTCCTCGGCTGCTCCCCGGCGGACCTGACCTGGAAGGCCGGCGTCGATGTGCTGTGCTTCGGCGGCACCAAGAACGGCATGGCGGTGGGCGAGGCCATCCTCTTCTTCAACCATGAACTGGCCGAGGATTTCGACTACCGCTGCAAGCAGGCCGGCCAGCTGGCCTCGAAGATGCGCTTCCTCTCCGCCCCCTGGGTAGGCCTGCTGCAGGACGACGCCTGGCTGCATTACGCCAACCACGCCAACAGCTGCGCCCAGTTGCTGGCCGAGCTGGTGGCGGACGTGCCGGGCGTCAGCCTGATGTTCCCGGTGGAAGCCAACGGCGTGTTCCTGCAGATGTCGGAACCGGCGCTGGACTATCTGCGTGCCCGCAACTGGCGCTTCTACACCTTCATCGGTGCTGGTGGCGCGCGCTTCATGTGCTCCTGGGACACCGAGAAGGAGCGCGTGCGCGAGCTCGCTGCCGATATCCGCGCGGCCATGGCCAATACCTGATCCTCTCCGGCCCGGAATCTCCGGGCCGACGCCCCTCCCCCGGCGGCGCGAACCTCCAGGCACAGCACGGGGGAGATATCCCCCGCTGCGCGCTTATCCTCGATTCCGGTGCATCACCCTGTGGACAAGCTGTAGAGCGACCGCCACGGCCCTGGCGGTACGGCGCCCCTGGGCAATCGCTCACTTCGTGAGCAAATTCAATCAGTTACGTAAATTCGGCACACAGTTTCTGTGCGGCACTCTGTACGCAAGCTGTGGATAGAATGCTGCAGGCCAATAACCACATGACCTGCAGACCATCGCTCGTTTTCTAATCAGCCCTGAAAGCCCCATGTTGCCTGGAGCCGGGTTTCTGCGAGCGGTGCCCAGCAGGCAGTGAGCAGAACAGGTTTTCCCCTGCTGCGGTGGATGCCTCTGTGGACAAGCTGTGCGGCGTTCGCTAAAGGCACCAGCCCGCAAGGCATGCGTGCTTCAGCCTATTTATCGAACGATTTCAGGGGGATGGGAGCAACCTTGTGCACAGCTGCTGTGCAAGGAGCTGTGACCAGCCTGTGCATAACTCCTTGCAGGCCACGGGCTGCGGTGGATACAGGCGTTAGATCAATCCGTAACCAGCACGCCGTGCACCTCGAAGAGTCGCTGCAGCCCTTGCCGGGCGGGGCCTTCATCCAGCTGAACAACCCACAGATTCGCTGTACCAGCCTGTGGACAAGCTGTTCACCGAGCGCCAGGAGCCCCGCAGGGCGGGGCCTGGCGAGGATCGTACGTTTTCTGCTCAGTAGTCGATGGCCACGTCGCCCTTGGGCACGCTGCAGCAGGACAGGATGTAGCCCTCGGCGACGTCTTCGTCGGTGATGCCGCCGTTGTGCTCCATCTCCACCTCACCGGCGGTCTTCATCACCTTGCAGGTGCCGCAGATGCCCATGCCGCAGGCCTTGGGAATATGCAGCCCGAGCTTGGCCGCCGCCGCGTGCACGGTTTCACCGGGCGCCACGCGAATGCTCTTGCCGGTGCTGGTGAAGTCCACCTGATGCAGATCGGCTGCGGGTACGGGCGGCGCGTCCGCTGCTTCGGCCGCCAGCTCCTTCACTTCCTCGCGGATTTCCGGCGGCGTGGGGCCAAAGGCCTCTTCGTGGTAGCGCCGCATGTCGAAGCCGTTGGCTTCCAGCAGTCGCTTGATCGCGCTCATGTAGGGCGTGGGGCCGCAGCAGAAGATCTCGCGCTCCATGAAGTCGGGGGCGATCAGCTGCAGCATCGGCTGGCTGAGGTAGCCGCGGTAGCCGGACCAGGTTTCGCCGATGTCGTATTTCTCGCAGACCAGGTGCAGCTTGAAGTTGTTGATGCGCGAGGCCATGTGGCGCAGCTCGCGGTGGTAGATGATGTCCTTCGGCGTGCGCGCGCTGTGGACGAAGACCATGTCGACGTTGGCACTGGTGTCGAAGAACCAGCGTGCCATGGACATCACCGGGGTGATGCCGACGCCGCCGGACAGGTAGAGCACCTTGTCGGCGGGGAAGTCGATGGCGTTGAACAGGCCCACCGGGCCGTGCACCGGGATGACGTCACCTTCCTTGAGGTTGTCGTGCAGCCAGTTGGAGACCTTGCCGCCCGGCACACGCTTGATGGTGATGGAGAAGCTGTAGGGCACCGAGGGCGAGCTGGAGATGGTGTAGGAGCGCATGATCGGCAGGCCGTCGATCTCCAGCTCCAGGGTCACGAACTGCCCCGGCTTGAAGAAGAACACCATGGGCTGGTCGGCCATGAAGCAGAAGGTGCGCACGTCCCAGGTCTCCTGGACGACCTTTACGCAGCGCACCAGATGACGGCCGTTGGCCCAGGTCTGTGTCGTCACCGGATTCAGGAAGCTGTTGCTGCTCATACGCATCTCCGCGCGGCCGGACGTCGGCCCCATATGAAGCGGATTCTGCGTAAGCGAAAAAACGCCCACTTACCTAGCTGCGACATTCACATGCTCATCGCGACCTGCCAGCAGCACCAAGGGCTGCGGAGTCGGAAACGGATGTGGCCGTGTCGCCCATGGATAAGGTCGGGTCAGGCCCCAACGCCACACTCAGCCCCAGCCGAACACAAGCAATCGAGCGACATTCCCCCCTCTATCAGCGCGCTATCGGCAGCGTCGGAAGGGGAGGTGAAGCCGCCTTGCGTCATGACCGAAAGCCATATTTCGCGGCGGCCGCCCAGGGCGCCCCGCCATTGAGGAGTCAACGATGGATATCACTTCCACCCTGAGTCTGGGCGACCCGCTGGAACCGGCGCGCAAGGCGACCGCAGAGATGCTGCGCGAGCGCGACCACAGCTTCTCGCTACCGCAACCCTTCTACAACGACGAGCGCCTGTTCCAGATCGACATGCAGGAGATCTTCCACAAGGAGTGGCTGATCGCCGGGATGACCTGCGAGATCCCCGCCAAGGGCAACTACCTGACCCTGCAGATCGGCGATAACCCGGTCATCGTGCTGCGCGGCGCCGAAGGGCAGGTGCATGCCTTCCACAACGTCTGCCGCCACCGTGGCTCGCGCCTGTGCGTCAGCGAAAAGGGCAAGGTCGCCAAGCTGGTCTGCCCCTACCACCAGTGGACCTATGAGCTGGACGGGCGCCTGCTGTTCGCCGGCACCGAGATGGGTGCCGACTTCGACCTCAAGGACTACAGCCTCAAGCCGGTGAAGGTGAAGACCGCCGGCGGCTACATCTTCATCTCCCTGGCCGAGAATCCGCCGGCCATCGACGACTTCCTCTCCACCCTGGCCCATTACATGGAGCCTTACGACATGGAGAACACCAAGGTCGCGGTGCAGACCACGCTGCGGGAGAAGGCCAACTGGAAGCTGGTGCTCGAGAACAACCGCGAGTGCTACCACTGCAACGGCTCGCACCCCGAACTGCTCAACACCCTGCTGGAGTGGGACGACGTCACCGACCCCCGCGCCAGCCAGGCGTTCAAGGACCAGGTGGCGGCCTGTACCACTGCCTGGGATGCCGAGAAGATCCCCTATGCCCACGCCAGCTTCGGCCTGCGCAACCGCATCGTGCGCATGCCGCTGCTGCAAGGCACCGTGTCCATGACCATGGACGGCAAGCAGGGCAGCAAGAAACTCATGGGCCGCATCCAGAACCCGGACCTGGGCTCCATGCGCATCCTCCACCTGCCGCATTCCTGGAACCACTGCATGGGCGATCACATGATCGTCTTCACCGTGTGGCCCATCAGCGCCCAGGAAACCGTGGTCACCACCAAGTGGCTGGTGCACAAGGACACGGTGGAAGGCGTGGACTACGACGTGGCGCGCCTGCGCGAAGTCTGGGACGCGACCAACGACCAGGACCGCCGCCTCGCCGAGGAAAACCAGCGCGGCATCAACTCCACCGCCTACCAGCCGGGCCCCTACTCCAAGACCTACGAGTTCGGCGTGATCAACTTCCTCGACTGGTACAGCGAGCGGATGCTCAACAACCTGGGCGACGTCCCGGCTACCCGCCTGCGCCAGGTCGGCGAATAGGGCCATGAGCCTGAGCCTCGGGTTCATCCTGCTGCTCACCCTCTACGCAGCGCTGGCCTGCCGCAAAGGCCGGCGCTGAGAGGCAACACACTGAGGTCCCGCAAGGGACACCCCTCGCCCCCGTCAGGACGTCGGCCCTGGTGGGGGCTTTTTTTGCACAGGCCTCGCGCGCCCGACGCCAGGCCAACAGGCCCCGACGGCCCAGGCCTCAGCCCGGGGAACCGACACGGAGCAGGGTTCGAGGGGCCTTCCCGAATGGCGTGAGCCTATGCGCCTGGGCGCTGGCAGGTCTTGAGCAGGCGTCGGATGGCCTTGTTGATGCTGCGCTTGCCCAGGTCTTCGACTGAGAACCAGCGGCAGTCGGCGATCTCGTTCAGCGGCGTGGGCTGCTGGGATTCCGGCATCGGCGCTTCGAAAACGTAGTGAAGGGTCGTGTACAGCTCCAGGGGCGCAATGTAGTCGAGGGTCTCGACCGCGAGCCCGGTCTCCTCCACCAGTTCGCGGAACGCCGCCTGCCCGGGCGCTTCATCCGCCTCGATCCGGCCGCCTGGCAACGTCCACTTCGACTTGGGTTTGCGCACGAAGAGGATCTTGTCTTCCAGGCGGCAGATGACGGTCGCCCGTTCTTTGATTGCCCTGCCCATCTGCTCACCCCCTGCCACTGCGTTGAAAGACCGGAACGGTCACGAAAACCCTCGTAACCAAGGCAAGAAGGGCGCCAGACATGGCCGGCCCCCACTCGAGAACGCGCCTGTATCTAACGTTAGGCGCCCTTGGCGATATCTGCCTCACGCAGAACGTTGGAACAGGGCTTTCCGGGGAAGATTCCCGGTCTATTCGCTGCGGCAGGAGGATCCGGTCCGTACTTCGGGTGAAGCCACCCGCGAAAAGCAGGCGGTAAACGAGGCGTGGATGCGCAGAAAGACCGGAAGCCCGACGGAAATTTCTGCGAGGCGGATGGAGGAGTATCCCACGTGTCACGAGGAAGTTTGTAGGTCGGATTAGTCCGACTTACCACCGAACCGGACCGGGTTCACAGCCTGGCGCCAAAGGACCGGGATAATGCGAAACCATCAGGTTCCTACAGTTAGGACCTACAAAAAATCCGGATCGCCAAAGTGTGGATCGTAGGAGCCATCTGATTTTTACTCAGTTCAGCCTGTAAGGAGTGCTGAGATGAAACGACTACTGAATATTCCCCTCCTCGCCCTCATCTGCGTCGCCGGCCTGGCCCACGCGGAAAACGCGTCACCGGCCCTAGGACAGATCACTTTCGTGGGAAGCATCTGCAAGGACCTTTGCGATACCCCTACAAGCACCTGGCTCGAACATGTAGGACGCCGCAGCGGCCTCAGCCCCATCGGCCGATCAGAGCCCAGCGGGCGCGGCCATTGCGCAGGCCTGGGTGAAACCAGCTCGGTGAGCATGACCAGCATCGCCTCCCGCACGGGCGACGCCGGGATCATCACGGTGATCTACAACTGAGGCCGTATGCCGGGCACACCGCGAACGCCGATCCGGTACGCGGCACTGGGAGCCGCCATCGCACGGGGTCGTGCATGGCGGCAAGGCGGGAAGGATTCGCTTGATCGATCGGCAAGTTGCTGGCGCGACAGCCGGAGTCCGCGGCCATCGACCTGGGGCAAGCCTGCTTGCACATCGGTCAAGACCGCGCGGTGGATGGTCCAGGAGGCGCGATGAAGGCTGGCGAGCCTGCGATCGAGCGGCGAGTCCGCCGACTCGGAACCCTGGATCGCGTGCCGACCACGGACGCATCAGCACCGGTCCGAGCGCCCGCGTACATGCATGGCGAGCCGCACGGCCGGCGGAATCATTCGGCAAACGCGATCTCCGTCCGCCCGCCGAGCGCGACGCAGCGCACCTCGACCTGCTGGTAGCTGGGGTCGTCCGGATCCTGTTCCGGCAGTTGGTAGTCGACTCGACAGGCCTTGTCCGGCCCTTCGCCCCAACGGACGATCAGCACACCCTCACGAGACAGCCCGCGCAGGAATGCCCGCCCCCCCTGCCCCACCATGGCCAGGGAAACGCCCTGGGCATCGATGACGTCGGAGCCCAGCGGCGCGATCTGGCCGTCCTCGCGAAGGATGCGCAGCAACACCGGCACGCCGGTGATGGTCGGGTAGCTGAGCATCACCACGGCACCATGGCGCGGGGCCACCGCCTGCTCGGTGATCTGCAACTCGACGTTGCGCAGGGTACCGATCGGGTCGATCGCCACCTGGTTGTGGCGATAGGGGGCGAGGCCGCCGACCACCGCGTAACCGTTGCTGCCGACACGGGCGTTCATGTCGTTGCTGACATAGGCCCCTTCCGCCCCCTTGGCCTCGACGACGGCAAAGGTTTCGCTCTGGCTCTGGGTGAAGTTGATCCCACCCGGGTGGGCCACCAGGCTGCCACCAATGCCGACGCTCTGCTGGCGGTAACCGGTGCCTTCGCTGTAGCTGGCGTTGAGCGACGCCGCCGGTGCGAAGTAGTGGACGCTGCCGCCGGCGTTGCTCGACCGGTCGCCCTGGTCGCTGCTGCGCGAGCCGTAGAGGCTGTAGTTCATCTGCGAGCGCTCGCCCGCGACGCCGCTGAGGCTGGCCTGGGTGTTGCTGCGCTTCCCGGACTGGCTGACCGAGCTACTGAGGAAGGGCGAGCGTACATCGCGCCCCAGGGGCACGCTGAAGGACAGCAGGTACTGGTTCTCGTATCCCGAGCCCAGGCGCGTCCTGCCGGCCGAGGTGCTCATGGTTCCCCAGTTGAAGCCGTTGGAGTAGCCGGCCTGGAAGGTCATGTCGCTACGCTGTCCGGCGTTCCAGTAGTTCTGTGCCGAACCGCTCAGGTAAAGGCTGCCGAAGTTCGACCCCAGGGGCTGACTGATGTTGGCCTGCAATCGGCTGCGCTGGCGGTAGAGGCGGCTGTCGGGGTTGCCGACGGACTGCGCGTAGTCGCCGAACTCGAGATATCCCTCGCTGGAGAAGCGGTAGGCAGCCAGGGTGAAGTTGGTCTGGGTGCTGTCCAGCAGCTTGCTGTAGGTGACCCGGTAGCTCTGGCCGCTCCTGGGGGCGGAGTCGGCGACGGGACGCTCGGCGACATGCGAGCGGGTGACATCGAACGCGACGGCCCCCAGCCCGGTACTGATCGCGACACCACCCTGGGCGGCCATGTACTTCTCGGCCACGATGCTGCCCAGGTAGCCGGTGAAGGCGTTGGTCACTCCGCGCTGGTAGGTACCCATGACGAACTTCGGCGATGCGTCCAGGCTGCGGTCCCGGTACTCGCCGGCAGTCACGCTGAAACGGGATACACCGGGGCGCAGCAACTGCGCCACCGAGGCATAGGGCACGACGAAGGAACGCTGGCGGCCGTCGGCCTCGGTCACCGTCACCTCGATGTCACCGGAGTAACCCGAGTCGTAGAGGTCGTCGATGCTGAAGGGCCCGGGTGCCACCGTCGCCTCGTAAAGCACCGATTGCCCCTGGCGCACGGTGACCTTGGCGTTGGTTTCCGCAACGCCCCGGATCACGGGGGCGAAACCGCGCTGGGAGTCGGGGAGCATGCGGTCGTCGGAACTGATCTGCACACCTCTGAAAGGCACGCTCTCGAACAGCTCGCCGGGCGTGTAGTAGTCACCGACCGTGAGTTGCGAGCGCAGGCCGGTGAGGTCGCGCTGGGCATAGGTGCTGGCGTTGCTGTAGTGGCTGCGGGTAGGCCCGCCATCCTGGCTGGAGCGGTTGTAATAGCCGTTGGAGCGCAGGCGCCACTCACCGATATTGAGACCGTTGTTGAGCCCCAGGGACAGCTGGTTCGAACCGACGCCGCCGCTTTGGCTGCGGTAGCCGCTGGCGTTGTAGCCGATGAAGCCGGCCGTGACGCCGGCATCCCAGTCACGGGGGTCCACGTGCCCGCGTGCCTGTCGCCCCAGGTACGCCTGCGGGATGCTCAGCTGGGCGCGCAGCTCGGACAGATCAACCTCGACCTGCGCCTGCGGCACCAGGCGATCGAGTTCGACACAAGCCTCGTTGTCCATAATCGACTGCCGTGCGGCCTGGGGGTCCGGCAGGTTCGCCAGCTCGATGCCGAAGGTGCCGACGTGCTCGGGCTTGAAGCAGTAGCGCTGGATGACCGCAGCGCCCTCGCCCTCGCTGAGCACCCGCAACTCGTGCCGCCCCTTCCAGGCCTGGTTGACGTAGATATCCAGGAGATAGGTGCCGGGAGGCAGGACGTTTGCGTTGGCGAAGCGTGACAGGTCGACGGCCTCTTCCGCACCGCTACCGAAGAACGCCGGGTTGAAGACGGCATAACGGGCCGGGGAAACGCCTTCGTCCGCGTCCACCTGGCTCCAGTCGCTGAGCGCCAGGGAGGCGGCAAGGACCACGGCCGTGACCTTGAGCCGTCCACTACCGCGCGCGAGACGCACCCTGCGGGTGCCGCGCGTAGCCGATCCCGGATACCTGTCTGAAAGAGCTTTCATAGTCGTACCTGGCGCATCGATGAATGGCGCGCGAACGATCGAGCGGCATCAGCGCCTTGCGCGCACGAGCCGCCGGCTCACGGCTCCAGCCTCGCCTCGTGCCCAATGGATGAGCCGTAGTCGTTGATCCACTTCGTCACCACCGTGGCGGCCGATCCCCGCTGCACCGCACCCGGCAGGGGGAAGTCGCGGCTCCCGAGCGGCGGCACCATCCCATCGCCGGCCTCGTGCGCCCGCCCGCCGACATTCAGCGAGACGTCGCTGAACGACACATGGAAGGCGCTGGGGTTGCTCGCTCGCAGCACGCTTTCCGCGCCGTTCTGCACCAGCCGCCAGCTGATCTGCTGGGCCGCTCCGGACGCGCTACCCGGCAAGCCGGACGGCCGATAGAAGAGTTTCAGGCGGGTGCGGATGGCGAACTGCATGGAGTTGCCGCTGTCCGCCGTGGGTTGTGGCGGGACATCCAGGAGGTTGAGCCAGAACACCGTCTCGCGGTCAGTGGGCAGTGCCTCGCCCGTGAACGCCAGGCGCAGGCTCTGCCCCTTGCCCGGGTCGAGACGGAAGATCGGCGGCGTGAGCAGAAAAGGCGCATCGGCCTGGTCCGGCTTGCTCGACGGGTCGCCGCGATCGATCCAGGCCTGCACCAGGGAAGGCTCCGTACCGTCGTTGCTCACCCGTACGCTGATTTCCTGCTGCTTGGCGGGATAGATGAAACGGGTGCCGTTCACCACCATGCCGGCCTGCACGCTCGGCAGGAAGGTGGCGATGAAGAGTGCGGCGATCAATCGGGTGATCCTAGCAGTGGGATGCATCGGTTTTTCCTGAATGGCCGCCGCCCGGGGCGGGCCGGGCGGGTGGCGATTGGTCCTGATTCGTGGCGGGGAAGGCGGGAACGAAGGCCGCAGTGGCGGCGTGCCTTTTCCCGGGGGAGGATGATATCGAGCGACACACCCGCCATCCGGCTTCGAGCACCAGGGAAAACCGTAGGAAAAGTCCTTAAAAAGCCAGGAAAAAGCCGTCAACTGCAAAAATGAGGCAGGGGTCGAATCAGCGGACGCGCAAAGTCAGAGCGCGGGAGTACGCAGGGGAGGCCCTTCACCAGGGAAGGACCCCGGCTAGGAAGCGGTGCTGTTGGCCAGGTCGTTGCGCCGGGCGAATTCGATCAGCTCCAGCAACGAGCCGAGGTTGAGCTTCTGCTGGATGCGACTCTTGTAGGTACTGACGGTCTTGTTGCTGAGCAGCATCAGGTCGCCGATCTGCTTGTTGGAGAGACCCGACGCCAGGTACTGCAGCACCATCAGCTCCTGGTTGGACAGACGTGCGACCAGCTCGGCCTCGCTGGTCAGGGCGGTCTGGCCCGCCTGCAACGCATCGGCTGGGTAGAAGGAAAACCCCGCGCTGATCGAGTTGATCGCGATGACGAGGTTCTGCAGGTCCTCCTCCTTGCTGACGAATCCCTTGGCGCCCGCCTGCATGCAGCGCTGGCAGAAGCTCTCGGCGGGTTGCGACGTGAGCACCAGCACATGGCTGTCGAGCTCCAGGGCGCGGATGCGGGCGATCACCTTGAGCCCGTCCAGGCGCGGAATGCCGATATCGAGGATGACGATGTCGGGCTCGTGCTGGCGAATCAGTTGCAGCGCATCGACACCGTTGTCCGTCTCCGCAAGCACCTGGATGCCATTGCGTTCCAGCAGCATGCGCACGGCGAGGCGGATGACGGGATGATCGTCGACTATCAGGGCACTTCTCATGTCGATATCTTCCGAGGGACACGGGCACAACGCCAAGGCACGGCAGGTGGGGCTGCGCGCTGGCGTTGATGAACTTTCCTACAAGCCAAGGGGAAGGTTCGCCTAGCTCGGCGACCGCCCCCCTAAGTAACGTAATCGGCCACGCGATTCTGCCGAGTAAAACCGATGAAGAACATAAGCATTCTGGTTCTGGAAGACGAACCCTTCCAGCGTCTGTTGGCCATGGCCGCCTTGAAAAAGCTCGGCCTGAAGGACATCTGCGGCGCCGGGGACGGCACCGAAGCACTGGCCATGCTTCAGGAACGCGGTGGCGTCGATATCGTGCTTTGCGACCTGCGCATGGCCGGCATGGACGGCCTGGCCTTCCTGCGCCACGCCAGCCAACGGGGCCTGGCACGCGCTGTAGTACTGAGCAGCGCGGTGGAGCCGGTGCTGCGCCAGGCCACCATCTCGATGATCCGCTGCCTGGGTCTGGAGTTCCTCGGCGACCTTGGCAAGCCCTTCGATATCGGTCGCGCCAACCAGTTGCTGCGCGCCTTCGATCCCGCCGTAGAACTGCCACCCGGTAAACCGGAGGTGGTTGAGATCCCCTCCCTGAGCGACTTGCTCGACGGCTTCGAGCGCGGCGAGTTCGAAGCCTGGTTCCAGCCAAAGTTCGATATGCGCAGTGGTGCACTGCAAGGTGCGGAGCTGCTCGCCCGCTGGCGCCACCCGCAATACGGCGTCCTCAGCCCGGCGCACTTCCTGGCCCAGGTCGAAAGCAATGGCCTCATCGACCGCCTGTTCTGGCAGCTCTTCGAGCAGGGCCTGACACTACAGCGTGACCTGGCCATCGTGGGGCAGCGCATCGAGTTGGCGTTCAACATCCAGCCCAGCCAGTTGAGCGACCAGAAAATGGTCGAACGTATCGCCCGCCGCCTGCAGGAAAGTGGCCTGCCCGCCGATGGGTTGAACTTCGAAGTGACCGAAACGGGCCTGCTGCGGGCACCCGCTGCCAGCCTTGAAAACCTCGTCAGGTTGCGCCTGATGGGCTGCGGCCTGGCCATGGATGACTTCGGCGCTGGCTACTCCTCGCTCGACCGCTTGTGCGAACTGCCCTTCAGCCAGATCAAGCTCGACTCTTCATTCGTGCGCAAGCTGCAGAGCCACCCACGTTGCGCCGCGGTGGTCAGAAGCGCTGTAGCCCTGGCTAGCACGATGGACATTTCCCTGGTGGTGGAAGGGGTAGAAAGCAAGGAGCAGAAGACGCGCCTGCTGGAGCTGGGCTGCTCCCTGGCGCAAGGGTTTCTCTTCGCCCGCCCCATGGACGGCGCCGCCTTGAAGCGCCATATCGCGCAACGATGAACCGCGCTGCAGCGCAGCTCAAGCCTCCTGCAGGTGCTCGCGCAGCCCGCTCTCCAGCTCTGTCAGCGCCCGCGCAAGCGCATCGCCCGCCTGCCGCAGCCGAGCCCCATCGGGCGGCGCATCGGCAGTGGCCGCCATCAATTGCCGGCAGGCCGCTATCACCCCCGCCGCCTTGACGACCCGCGCCGCGCCGATCAGCCGGTGAGCCAGCTCGGCAAGCCCCTCGGCATCGCCCGCCTCCAGCAACGGGGCCAGGGCCACGAGATCCTTGCGGTTGGTCGCCAGCAACTCACCCAGCAGGTTTCTCACCAGCGCTTCATCGCCCCCGGTGAGTGGCTGCAGGGGGGCCAGGTCGAACAACGCCCCCTCATCCAACGGTTCCGCGCCCTGCTGGCGCTCCCGGGCATGGACCCCAAGCGCCCGCTGCAGGGCATCCAGGCCGATGGGTTTGATCAGGCATTCATCCATGCCGGCGGCCAGGCCCCGCTCGATCTCCTCGGGCTGAGCGTCGGCGGTCAGCCCGATGATGCACACCGCCGCCAGGCCCCGCTCGCGTTCCTCCAGGCGTATGGCAGCCGCCAGCTCGGCACCGCTCATGCGCGGCATGTGGCAGTCGGTGGCCACGGTATCGAAGTGCCCTTCGCGCCAGCGCTGCAAGGCTTCTTCGCCATCGCCCGCTTCCTCCACCTCATGGCCGAGGAAGACCAATTGCTGCTGCAGGATCTGCCGGTTCACCGGGTGATCGTCCACCACCAGTACGCGCAACCGCCGTGAGGCCACCACTGCAGCGACCGGCGCCGCCTCCATGGGCGGTACGGGGTCCAGGCGGTGCAGGCGCAAGCTCACATCCACCCGAGTACCGCGCCCCGGGACGCTGTCGAGGCTCAGACGCCCGCCCATCATTTCGCAGAGCGAGCGGCAGATGACCAGGCCCAGCCCGGTACCGTCCACCGGCTGGCCTGCCCGCTCGATGCGGGAGAAGGGCCGGAACAGGCGCGCCTGGTCCGCTGGCGAGATGCCGATGCCGCTGTCCTCGATGCTCAGGCTGACCCTGAGCATCCCCGCCTCCGAGGTATCTCCGTCAACGCGAACGCTGACCCGCCCATGGGTGGTGAACTTGATGGCGTTGCTCACGAGGTTGGACAGGATCTGCTTGAAACGCTGCCCATCCACCAGCACATCACCCTGGATGCTGCCGTCGATCTCCAGCGCCAGCTCCAGGCGCTTCTGGCGCGCCAGGCCATCGAACACCCGGGCCACCGACTCGACCAGTTCGCGCAGGTTGGCGCGCCCGGGCGCAAGGCTGAGCCGCCCCGACTCGATGCGCGCGATATCGAGGATGTCGCCGATCAGCGTCAGCAGGCTCCTGGCGGAGCCGTAGGCGACCTGGATGCCGGCCGGGTCGATGGGCCCGCTCTCGGCGCGTTTCAGGGCCAGCTCGAGGATGCCGATCACCGCGTTCATCGGCGTGCGGATCTCGTGGCTCATGGTGGCGAGGAATGCCGTCTTGGCGCGACTGGCGTCGTCGGCCTGGCGCTTCGCAGCCTCCAGCTCGCGGACCAGGTGATGGTGCTCGGTAATGTCCAGCCAGCCGCCAATCACACCCTTTATCGCGCCGGTGGAGTCCTGGAAGGGCTGGATCCAATGCTCGATCCACAGCCGCCGACCACCCAGCTCCAGTTCGTGCGTGCCCTGGATCAGACCCCCGCCCTCCATAGCCTGGAGGTAGCTCTCGTGGAAGAGCGGCGCGGCCTCGAAGGTCAGTGGCAGCTCCGCCACCGTGCAGCCCAGCACCTGCTCCCGCTCCAGGCCAAGGGTCTGCAGGTAGCTGCGGTTGCAGGACAGCATCCGGCCAGCCGTGTCACGCACATAGACAGGGGGCGGCATGCTGTCGATCAGGGTTTCGATGAAGCGCAACTCGTCGTTGAGCTGCCGCTCCGCTGCCCGCCGCTTGCGCACCTCACGACGCAGGCGCAGTCCCCAGGCGAGCACCAGCCCCAACAGCACCAGGGCACCGATGACGATCTGCAGGATCAGTTGGTTGTAGTCGCGCCAGGTCTGCGCGCTCATGGCCGGGCTGCCGCGCCAACGATTGGCGGCGGCATTCAGCTCATCCGGCGCCAGGCTGCCGAGCGCCTTGTCGAGGATCGACTGCAACTCGACATCGCCGCGGCGCATCGCAAAGTTCGCGGTGGCCGGGTCGATGGGCACCAGGGACGACACCGCCAGCCGATTGCGGAACAGCCGCACCACGTAGTAGCGAGCAGTGGGCAACGACACCAGCGCCGCATCGGCGTCGCCGCTGTAGACCAGGTTCATGGCATCCAGCGACGAGGCCGCCGCCAGCAGCTCCGCGCCTGGGTAGATGCCCCGGGCCTCCTCGGTCGCCACATGCCCAGCGGCGATGGCCAGACGCTTGCCATCGAGGCCGTCGAGCGGCTCGGCAAGGCCGTCTTGCGCCCTTCTCGCCACCAGCACGAAGGGATTGGTGACCACCGGCCGGGTGAAGCGCAGCGTGCTTTCACGTTCACGTCCCTGGGTGAGGATGGCCAGATCGAAACGCCCCTGGCGCAAGCTCTCCATCTGGTCGGCAAGGCTGCCCCGGCGGCTGACCGCCTCGAACTGCAGGCCGGTGCGCAGGGACACCATCTCCAGCAGGTCGGCGGCGATGCCGCGGAACTGGCCCTGGGCATCGAAGAACGCCATCGGCGCCATGTCGTCGTCGATCACCAGACGCACGCGCGGATGGCGCTCCACCCAGCGCCGCTCCTCCGCCGTCAGCGGCAACGGCTCCAGCGCCGGCATCACGCCGCTGCCCACCCAGCGCTTGGCGATGCCCTCCAGGCGCGAGCGGCCCAGAGCGCGCAGGGCCGCATCCAAGCCGCGAAGCAATTGCGGGTCCCCAGGGCGAACGATGAAGGCCACGCCATCGGCCTGGAGCTCGGCGAAGCGCTCGAAGCGCACCAGACCATAGAAACCCCGGTTGATCCGGTAGTAAGCGGTCAGCACGTCGCCCAGGTACAGATCGGCCTTGCCGAAGGCCACCGCGGCCAGTGCCTCATCCACCGAGCCCGCCGCCACCAGGTGCGCGCCGGGGAAGCCCTGGCGCAACGCGGGATCGGTGAGGTATTCGGTGGTGGTGGCGATGGTCAGCCCGGCCATGTCGGCCGGGAATTCGCGGCCATCCTCCTGGCGGCGGAACAGCGCGGCGTGCTCGATGGCGAACGGCTGGCTGCGTGCCACGGCAGCCCCACGCAGGCCGTGACTGGATGCGCTGGCCATATCGATCTCGCCCTCCTCCAGCGCCCGGGCCACGGCGGCCTGGTCGGGCAGCCTGCGCAGGACGACGCGCATGCCGAGCATCTGGCCGACCAGCGCCACCACATCCGCCGTCATGCCCTCGAAACTGCCATCGCGCTGCAGCATCGCCAAGGGCGCCTCGATGTCGCCCGCCACCCCCAGCACCAGCTCGCGCTTCTGCCGCAGCCAGTGCCAATCGCTTTCGCCAAGAGTGAGTTCCTGCTGGTCCACCCGCAGCTGGCTGGCCAGGCGCAGGGGGATGGTTTCCTGGGAAGCGGCCCGTGCCGACAGGGCGAGCGGCAACAGCCAGAGGCTCAGGCAGAAGTACTGCACAAGTACGCGGAGTGAAATATGACGGAACACCGGGCCGACCTGTTTCTAGGCGTTGGATGAAAGGAACATTAGTTGAAGAGCGGCAGGTCGTTAATCGTCTGAGTGCATTTAAAACTGCCTACATAGGCTGTAGGAAACTTCCCAAACACCCGGACCCGGCCTTCACCGCGAATATACTTCCCGCCTCACGTATTCAGCCAACTCCCCAGGCGTCACGGCCAAAAGACCCGTGGCCGCTGGCGTGACCCACTGGGATCACGTCAGGAATATTAGGAATTGTCTGAAAGACTTCAACATAACTTCCGAAGAAATATCCCATAGCGTCGGATCGACCTACAGCGGTTATTGATCCGCCTTGGGTAACTTGTTTGCGCTGCGCCCACCGGCAATTGCGCAAACACTCACCACGAAAACTTGCCCTTTAATCGAACGGCTTTGCGTGCGCGCCGTAGACCATTGGGAAACTCGCTAAGGAGTACTGAATAGATGAGTAAGATTCTGCTTATCGACAACCAACCGATGATCCGCTTCGCCACCCGCGTGCTGCTGGAGCGCGAGGGCTACGACATGGTCGGCGAGACCGAGAACGGTGTGGAAGGGCTGAGCCTGGCCCGCTCGCTCAAGCCGGACCTGGTCATCCTCGACATCGCCATCCCCAAGCTCGACGGCATGGAAGTGCTGACCCGCCTCGCCGCCATGGACGTCAACCTCAAGCTGCTGGTACTGACTTCGCTGCCCGCCGCGCTCTACGCCAACCGCTGCCTGCAGGCCGGCGCCACGGGCTACCTGTCCAAGCAGGAGCAGGCGGTCAGCCTGATCGCCGCGACCAAGTCGGTGCTCTCCGGCTACAGCCTGTTCCCCAGCACCGTGCACCTGCCGGTGCCGTCCCAGGCCGGCGAAGACACCCAGTTGCTGGACAGCCTCTCCGACCGTGAACTGGCGGTGCTGCAGAACCTGGCCAATGGCAAGAACAACAAGGAAATCGCCGAGCAGCTGTTCATCAGCCACAAGACGGTGAGCACCTACAAGTCGCGCCTGATGGACAAGCTCAAGACCCGCAACCTGGTCGACCTGATCGACTTCGCCCGCCGCTACGCCCTGCCCACTCCCTGACCGCTCCCTGACCGCTCAACCCGCCGCTCGCGCGGGCGGCAGGCCGATCACCCGTGCCACATGCACGGGTGGCGGCAGCTGCCGATGCGCCGCCGCCAGCCCGCCGACCCTCTCGGCGACCGTGCTGGCGAACGGCGCCGAGCGCGCACTCGCACTGTCCACGTTCATCAGCATCTGCTCACTGGCCGCCAGCAAATCATCGCCACCCTCGGGGTACAGCCCGTGGTGGATGTGCAGGCGCTTGGCGTCGTGGGCGAGCACCTGGGTGCGCACCTCCACCCCGGCACCGAGCTTCACCTCGGCGAGAAAGTTGAGGTGGCACTCCAGCGTGTAGAGGGTGTGACCGCTGCTCGCCCGCCCCGCCTCGTCCAGGCCGATATGGTCCATCAGCGCATCGGTGGCGTAGCTGAAGATCAGCAGGTAGAACGCGTCGCGCAGGTGGCCGTTGTAGTCCACCCATTCGGCGGGAATGGCGGTGCGGTAGGTGGTGAGGGCTTGGCTCATGGCGATTCCTGGCGATGGCCCTCTCCCAGGGAGAGGGCCGGTTCGAAGTAGCGGGAGGTCCGTGGGGCGTCAGTCGGCGAAGGCGAAGCCGTGCTTCTCCTTGGTCGCCTTCACCGCGTCGAGCACCGCCAGCAGGCAGTCATCACGATAGCGCTCCAGCTCGGCGATGCTGCGCGAGCCCTGCTGCTCGCTGGTGCCTTCCACCACGCTGTCGATCAGCGCTTCGGTCAGCTCCGGGGCCGGCAGGTAGGTCCAGGGCAGCTGCAGCGCCGGGCCGAACTGCGCCATGAAGTGGCGCATGCCGGCATTGCCACCCGCCAGGGTGTAAGTGAGGAAGGTGCCCATGAAGGACCAGCGCAGCCCCGCGCCAAAGCGAATCGCATCGTCGATCTCGCCAGTGCTGGCAACGCCGTCGTTGACCAGGTGCAACGCCTCGCGCCACAGCGCTTCCAGCAGGCGGTCGGCGATGAAGCCGGGCACTTCCTTGCGCACGTGCAGGGGGCGCATGCCCAGCGCGGTGTAGATCTTTATCGCTGCCTGCACGGCCTCCGGCGCGGTCTTCTCGCCGCCCACCACTTCCACCAGCGGCAGCAGGTAGACCGGGTTGAACGGGTGGCCCACCACGCAACGTTCCGGGTGCACGGCGTCGGCGTAGAACTCGCTGGGCAGCAGGCCCGAGGTGCTGGAGCCGATGATCGCCTCCGGGCGCGCCGCCGCGCTGATGCGGGCGTGCAGGTCGAGCTTCAGGTCGAGCCGCTCGGGCGCGCTTTCCTGGATGAAGTCGGCGTCACGCACGCACTCCTCGACCGTCTCGACGAAGCGCAGGCGCTCCTGGGAGGCGCCCGGCGCCAGGCCCTGCTTCTGCAGCGCCGGCCAGGCGTTGGCGATGCGGGTGCGCAGGGCGGCTTCGGCACCGGGCGCCGGGTCCCAGGCGACGACGTCGAGGCCGTGGGCCAGGGCGCGGGCGACCCAGCCGCTGCCGATGACGCCGCTGCCGAGGGCGGCGAAGGTCTTGATGTGGGTGATGAAGGCCATGGTGGCTCCTGGTCCTGTGTCCGATATGGGGGGTTCCCGGGCTGAAGCCCGGGCTAGGGGAGAAACGTCAGCCGCGGCGCTTGAGGTTCATCTTCTCGCGGCCCTCGGCCGGGCTCAGGGCACGGCCACCAAGGCGCTCGATGATCTCCACCGCCCGCTCCACCAGCTGGCCGTTGCTGGCGTGCACGCCACGGTCGAGCCAGATGTTGTCCTCCAGGCCGACGCGCACGTTGCCGCCCAGCAGCATGGCCTGGGCGACCATGGGCATCTGCGAACGGCCGATGCCGAAGCCGGCCCAGGTGGCGCCCGTCGGCAGGTTATCGGCCATGGCTTTCATGGTGGTGGTGTCCGCCGGGGCGCCCCAGGGGATGCCCAGGCAGATCTGGAACAGCGGGTCGTCCAGCAGGCCTTCCTTGAGCATCTGCTTGGCGAACCACAGGTGCCCGGTGTCGAAGATTTCCAGCTCGGCCTTCACCCCCAGCTCGGTGATGCGCTTGGCGCCGGCGCGCAGTTGCGCGGGGGTGGAGACGTAGATGAAGTCGCCATCGCCGAAGTTGAGCGTGCCGCAGTCCAGGGTGCAGATCTCCGGCAGCAGCTCTTCCACATGCTTGAGCCGCTCCAGCGGGCCCACCAGGTCGGTGCCGGCGCCGAACTCCAGGGGCTGCTCGCCCTTGCCGATCTCCAGGTCGCCGCCCATGCCGGCGGTGAGGTTGATGATCACGTCGGTGTCGCTTTCGCGGATGCGCTCCACCAGCTCGCGGTAGAGCGCCACGTCGCGGCTGGGCTTGCCGGTGCGCGGGTCGCGCACGTGGCAGTGGGCGACCGTGGCGCCGGCCTTGGCCGCTTCGATGGCGGCGGCGGCGATCTCCTTCGGCGTGACCGGGATGGCCGGGTGCTTGCCGATGGTATCGCCGGCGCCGGTTACCGCACAGGTGACGATGACTTCATGGTTCACGGTTGCAACATCCTTTCTTGGAGGCGATCGGGTGCCGTGCGCGGCGAACCGCGCACGGGAGGAAGCGAAGCGTTGGTAACGGCAGCGAAGCTGCAGGAGCTACTTGAGCGAGGCGATGGCCGTCTCGGCGCCGTTCTTGCCGTCGAAGGTGGTCACCCCGGCGAGCCAGGCCTTGACCACTTCAGGGTTGGCCTTGATCCACTCGCGGGCAACCTTGGCCGGCGCCTCGCGCTCCATGATCGGCTGCATCAGGCGGCTCTCCTGCTCGCTGGTGAAGCGCAGGTTGGTGAGCAGGCGGTCGGCGTTGGGGCAGCGCTGGGCGAAGTCCGGCGCGGTGACGGTGGAGACGGTGGCGGCGCCGTCGTTGGGGCCGAACACGTCATGGCTGCCGGTGAGGTAGGTGATCGGCATCTGGATGTTCATCGGGTGCGGCTTCCAGCCGAAGAACACCACCGGCTTGTGGTTCTTCACCGCCCGCGACACGGCGGTGAGCATGGCCGCTTCGCTGGACTCCACCAGCTTGAAGCCGCCGAGGCCGAACTGGTTCTCGTCGATCATCTTCTTGATCGCCATGTTGGCCCCGGAACCGGATTCGATGCCGTAGATCTTGCCGTCCAGCTGGTCCTTGTAGCGGGCGATGTCGGCGAAGGTCTTCAGCCCCTCCTCCGCCGTGTAGGTGGGCACCGCGAGCACGGCCACGGCATCCTCCAGGGACGGCTTGGGCGCCACCTTCACCGACGCGCTGTCGAGGAAGGGCTGGATGTTGTCGTCCATGATCGGCTTCCAGTAGCCGAGGAACACGTCCACCTGCTTCTTCTGGATGCCGGCGAAGATGATCTGCTGCGACGCCTGGGTCTGGGTGGTTTCGTAGCCGAGGCCGGCCAGCAGCTCGGACGCCACGGCGGTGGTGGCGACCACGTCGGTCCAGCCGACCGCGCCGATGCGGATCTTCTGGCAACTGACGTCGTCCGCCGCCAGCAGGGTGGAACTGAACAGGGTGAGAAGACAGCAACCCGCGAGTGCGTTGAGACCTTTCATCGAATGCTCCCCTACAGCCATACGGTTATCGGGCCACGCGGCCCGTCTGTTGTTGTGCCGGGGCTCTTGGCGCCCCGCCGTTCGCGGGCCCTGTTGCGCCCGTGGCAGCCAGATTACGCAGCGCCAAACCGGCCAAATCGAACTAAAACGACCGAATGTTGAACGGGAGCGACCTCCTGCATTGCCTTGCGCGCCATCCTGCCTTCTAGTGTGGCGATGCCCCGAGAGGATGCCTTCCATGCCCCAGACCCTGTGGTTCCTCCTGCTGCCCGGTTTTTCCATGATGGGCCTGATGTCCGCCATCGAGCCGCTGCGCGTGGCCAACCGCTTCCGTGGCGAACTCTACCGCTGGCGCCTGCTGAGTGTGGACGGCGGTGCGGTGCAAGGCAGCAACGGCATGTCCCTCAACGTCGACGCGGGGCTGGAGCGCCCCGGCGCCAGCGACAGCCTGTTCGTGGTGGCCGGCTTCGAACCCCTGGCCAGCTTCACCCCGCGCCTGGCCCACTGGCTCAAGCGCACCGACCTCGACGGCGCCACCCTCGGCGGCATCGACACCGGCAGCTTCGTGCTCGCCGAGGCCGGCCTCTTCGCCCGCCAGCGCCTGACCCTGCACTGGGAAGCCATCGACGCCTTCCAGGAACGCTACCCCGGCCTGTTGCCGACCCAGGAGCTGTTCGAAATCGATGGCCGTCGCATCACCAGCGCCGGCGGCACCGCCACCCTCGACCTGATGCTCACCCTGATCGGCCGCGACCACGGCGACGAACTGGCGGTGGGGGTCTCCGAGCAGTTCGTCCTCGGTCGCATCCGCACCCGCCAGGATCACCAGCGCATGCAGATCACCCGCCGCTACGGCGTGCACAACCGCAAGCTGGTGCAGGTGATCGGCGAGATGGAGCGCCACAGCGAGCAGCCCCTGGGCTCCGCCGAACTGGCCGCCCTGGTGGGCGTCACCCCGCGCCAGCTGGAGCGCCTGTTCCGCCTGCACCTGGATGACACGCCGTCCGGCTTCTACCTGGCCCTGCGCCTGGAGAAGGCCCGCCAGCTGCTGCGCCAGACCGACATGGGCGTGCTGGAGATCGGCCTCGCCTGCGGCTTCGAATCCTCGTCCTATTTCTCCCGCTGCTACCGCAACCGCTTCGCCGCCTGTCCCAGCCAGGACCGCCACGAACACCCGGCCAGCGAAGCGACGCCACCCGGCACGCACACGCAACGCCCGACACGATCAACGACGGATCAGCGCATCTGAGCGCAGATCGGCGCCGTTCACCTCGCACTCCCCATCGCATCCAAGCGCATCGGCCAGCCCCGCTGCCAACCGTCTTGCCCATCCACGACCCCGCATTGACGCTTTCGGCAATACCCCGGTCGTTTTTGCGCGATAGCGCCGAAAGCCCCGGCGATATGCTCGGTTCAAAGCGCCGGCAGAAGATTCGGCGCGCCAAGAATCAAAAGGGGACAGCCTGATGAGCCCAGCCGAATTGCACGCCGACAGCATCGTCATCGATGGCCTGATCATCGCCAAATGGAACCGCGAACTCTTCGAGGACATGCGCAAGGGCGGCCTGACTGCGGCCAACTGCACCGTCTCCGTCTGGGAAGGCTTCCAGGCCACGGTGAACAACATCGCCGCCAGCCAGAAGCTGATCCGCGAGAACAGCGACCTGGTGATGCCCGTGCGCACCACGGCGGACATCCGCAAGGCCAAGGAACAGGGCAAGACCGGCATCCTCTTCGGCTTCCAGAACGCCCACGCCTTCGAAGACCAGATCGGCTACGTCGAGGTGTTCAAGCAGCTCGGCGTCGGCATCGTGCAGATGTGCTACAACACCCAGAACCTGGTGGGTACCGGCTGCTACGAGCGCGATGGCGGGCTCTCCGGCTTCGGTCGCGAGATCGTTGCCGAGATGAACCGCGTCGGCGTCATGTGCGACCTATCCCACGTCGGCTCCAAGACCTCCGAGGAAGTCATCCTCGAATCGAAGAAGCCCGTCTGCTACTCCCACTGCCTGCCGTCGGGCCTCAAGGAACATCCGCGCAACAAGTCCGATGAAGAGCTGAAATTCATCGCCGACCACGGCGGCTTCGTCGGCGTGACCATGTTCGCGCCCTTCCTCGCCAAGGGCATCGACTCCACCATCGACGACTACGCCGAGGCCATCGAATACACGATGAACATCGTCGGCGAGGACGCCATCGGCATCGGCACCGACTTCACCCAGGGCCACGGCCAGGACTTCTTCGAGTACCTGACCCACGACAAGGGCTACGCCCGGCGCCTGACCAACTTCGGCAAGATCATCAACCCGCTGGGCATCCGCACCGTGGGCGAATTCCCCAACCTCACCGAAACCCTGCTCAAACGCGGCCACAGCGAACGCGTGGTGCGCAAGATCATGGGCGAGAACTGGGTGAATGTCCTGAAGGACGTCTGGGGCGAGTAACGCCAGCCCGAACCGAACACGAACGTAGGGTGGATGACGCACTTTTCATTCACCCATCCACCGCACGGTGGCTCATCTCTGCGGTGGATGAATGAAGCGCCATCCACCCTGCATCTGACCTGAATTCGGAGTTATCCACATGGCCAAACACGCCCCCGAACTGCCCATCGAAGTCGACAGCGAAACCGGCGTCTGGACCAGCGACGCGCTACCCATGCTCTATGTGCCGCGGCATTTCTTCGTCAACAACCACATCGGCATCGAAGAGGTGCTGGGCGCCGACGCCTATGCCGAGATCCTCTACAAGGCCGGCTACAAGTCCGCCTGGCACTGGTGCGAGAAAGAAGCCGAATGCCACGGCCTGGAAGGCGTCGCGGTGTTCGAGCACTACATGAAGCGCCTGTCCCAGCGCGGCTGGGGCCTGTTCAAGATCCAGGACATCGACCTCGACAAGGGCACCGCCAGCGTCAAGCTCGAGCACTCCGCCTTCGTCTACGTCTACGGCAAGGTCGGGCGCAAGGTCGACTACATGTTCACCGGCTGGTTCGCCGGGGCCATGGACCAGATCCTGGCCGCGCGCGGCAGCAGCATCCGCACCGTCGCCGAGCAGGTCTACAGCGGCTCGGAAGCAGGCCACGACGATGGCCTGTTCACCGTCAAACCCCTCTGAGGCGAGGCACGGCATCATGGCGTTCGAAGCAATGTTCCAGCCGATCCAGATCGGCAAACTGACCATCCGCAACCGCGTGCTCAGTACCGCCCACGCCGAGGTCATCGCCACCGATGGCGGCATGACCACCGAGCGCTACGTGAAGTACTACGAGGAGAAGGCCAAGGGCGGCATCGGCCTGGCCATCTGCGGCGGCTCGTCCGTGGTCTCCAGCGACAGCCCGCAGCAATGGTGGAGTTCGGTGAACCTCTCCACCGACCGCATCATCCCGCACTTCCAGAACCTCGCCGACGCCATGCACAAGCACGGCGCCAAGATCATGATCCAGATAACCCACATGGGCCGGCGTTCGCGCTGGGACGGCTTCAACTGGCCGACCCTGATGTCGCCTTCCGGTATCCGTGAGCCCGTGCACCGCGCCACCTGCAAGACCATCGAGATCGAAGAGATCTGGCGCGTCATCGGCGACTTCGCCCAGGCTGCGCGCCGCGCCAAGGCCGGCGGCCTGGACGGCGTCGAGCTGTCCGCCGTGCACCAGCACATGATCGACCAGTTCTGGAGCCCGCGCGTCAACAAGCGTACCGACGAATGGGGTGGCACCTTCGAAGGCCGCATGAAATTCGGCCTGGAAGTGCTCAAGGCGGTGCGCGAGGAAGTCGGCCCCGACTTCTGCGTGGGCCTGCGCATCTCCGGTGACGAATTCCACCCGGACGGCCTGTCCCACGAGGACATGAAGCAGATCGCCAAGTACTACTGCGACACCGGCATGCTCGACTTCATCGGCGTGGTCGGCTCCGGCGCCGACACCCACAACACCCTGGCCAACGTCATCCCCAACATGAGCTTCCCGCCGGAGCCCTTCCTGCACCTGGCGGCCGGCATCAAGGAAGTGGTCAACGTCCCGGTGCTGCACGCGCAGAACATCAAGGACCCGAACCAGGCCACGCGCATCCTCGAAGGCGGCTACGTCGACATGGTCGGCATGACCCGCGCCCACATCGCCGACCCGCACCTGATCGCCAAGATCAAGATGGGCCAGGTGGACCAGATCAAGCAGTGCGTCGGCGCCAACTACTGCATCGACCGCCAGTACCAGGGCCTGGACGTGCTGTGCATCCAGAACGCCGCCACCACCCGTGAGTACATGGGCCTGCCGCACATCATCGAGAAGACCACCGGCAAGAAGCGCAAGGTGGTCATCGTCGGGGGCGGCCCGGCCGGCATGGAAGCGGCACGCGTCGCCGCCGAACGCGGCCACGACGTCACCCTGTTCGAGAAGAAGGACCAACTGGGCGGGCAGATCAGCATCGCCGCCAAGGCACCGCAGCGCGACCAGATTGCCGGCATCACCCGCTGGTACCAGCTGGAGATCGCCCGCCTCGGCGTCGACCTGCGCCTGGGCACCGGTGCCGATGTCGACACCATCCTCGATCTGCGCCCGGACATCGTCGTCCTGGCCAACGGCGGCCATCCCTTCATCGAGCAGAACGAACACTGGGGCGCAGCGGAAGGCCTGGTGGTCAGCGCCTGGGACATCCTCGACGGCAAGGTCGCGCCCGGCCGCAACGTGCTGGTCTACGACACCATCTGCGAGTTCGGCGGCATGTCGGCGGCGGACTATCTTTCCGAGAAGGGCTCCCAGGTCGAGATCGTCACCGACGACACCAAGCCCGGCGTCGCCATGGGCGGCACCACCTTCCCCACCTACTACCGCAGCATGTACCCCAAGGAAGTGATCATGACCGGCGACCTGGTGCTGGAGAAGGTCTACCGCGAGGGCGACAAGCTGGTGGCGCTGCTGGAGAACGAATACACCGGCGCCCGCGAGGAACGCGTAGTCGACCAGGTCGTCATCGAAAACGGCGTGCGCCCCGACGAGAGCCTGTACTACGCGCTCAAGCAGGGCTCGCGCAACAAGGGCCAGATCGACGTCGACGCACTGTTCGAGATCCGCCCGCAGCCCTGCCTGGCCGAAACCGGCGACGGCTACCTGCTGTTCCGCATCGGCGACTGCGGCGCACCGCGCAACGTGCACGCGGCGATCTACGACGCCCTGCGGTTGTGCAAGGACTTCTAAGAAGCTTGAAGCTGGAGGCCTGAAGCCTGAAGCCAAGAGCGGCACACACCGCTTCCAGCTTCCAGCTTCCGGCTTCCAGCTCCCCAACCGGGTGAGCTGCAATGCTGAACACTATTCTCCCCATCCTGCTCTTCGTCGCCCTGGCACTGGCCGTACTCGGCGCCGCCAAGCGCTTCCTCATGTGGCGCCGGGGCCGGCCGGCGAAGGTCGACTGGCTGGGTGGCCTGCTGGCCATGCCGCGCCGCTACCTGGTGGACCTGCACCACGTGGTCGAGCGCGACACGTACATGTCCAAGACCCACGTGGCCACGGCCGGCGGCTTCGTCCTGGCGGCGCTGCTGGCGATCCTCGTGCATGGCTTCGGGCTGCACAGCCGCATCCTCGGCTTCGCCCTGCTGGCGGCCACGGCGCTGATGTTCGTCGGTGCCCTGTTCGTGGCCAAGCGTCGGCGCAACCCGCCGGCGCGGCTGTCGAAAGGCCCGTGGATGCGCCTGCCGAAGAGCCTGCTGATGTTCGCCGCGAGCTTCTTCATCGCCACCCTGCCGGTGGCCGGCATCCTCCCGGCCGGCTTCGGCGGCTGGTTCCTCGCGGCCATCCTCGCCGTCGGCGTGGCCTGGGGCGTGTCCGAGCTGTTCTTCGGCATGACCTGGGGCGGGCCGATGAAGCACGCCTTCGCCGGGGCCCTGCACCTGGCCTGGCACCGCCGCGCCGAACGTTTCGGTGGCGGCCGTTCCACCGGCCTCAAAGCCCTGGACCTGGCCGACCCGAGCGCGCCCCTGGGCGTGGAAAAGCCCACCGACTTCACCTGGAACCAGCTGCTCGGCTTCGACGCCTGCGTGCAGTGCGGCAAGTGCGAGGCCATGTGCCCGGCCTTCGCCGCCGGCCAGCCGCTGAACCCGAAGAAGCTGATCCAGGACATGGTCATCGGCCTGGCCGGCGGCAATGACGCCAACTTCGCCGGCAGCCCTTACCCAGGCAAGCCCCTGGGCGAACACAGCGGCGGCCCGCACCAGCCCATCGTCGCCCTGCAGGGCAAGGCCCTGGTGGACGCCGAGACGCTCTGGTCCTGCACCACCTGCCGCGCCTGCGTCGAGGAGTGCCCGATGATGATCGAGCACGTCGACGCCATCGTCGACATGCGCCGCCACCTCACCCTGGAAAAGGGCGCCACCCCGAACAAGGGCGCCGAGGTGCTGGAAAACCTCATCGCCACCGACAACCCCGGCGGCTTCGCCCCCGGCGGGCGGCTCAACTGGGCGGCGGACCTGAACCTGCCGCTGATGAGCGAGAAGAAACAGGCCGACGTGCTGTTCTGGGTCGGCGACGGCGCCTTCGACATGCGCAACCAGCGCACCCTGCGGGCCTTCGTGAAGATCCTCAAGGCCGCCGAGGTCGACTTCGCGGTGCTCGGCCTGGAAGAGCGCGACAGCGGCGACGTGGCCCGTCGCCTGGGCGACGAAGCCACCTTCCAGCAGCTGGCCCGGCGCAACATCGCCACGCTTTCGCAGTACCGCTTCACGCGCATCGTCAGCTGCGACCCCCACAGCTTCCACGTGCTGAAGAACGAATACGGCGCCCTCGGCGGCCACTACCAGGTGCTGCACCACAGCACCTTCATCGACGAACTGGTACAGGGCGGCGCGCTGAACCTCGGCCAGAGCAAGGCCGGTGCCGTGACCTACCACGACCCCTGCTACTTGGGCCGCTACAACGGCGAGTACGAAGCCCCGCGCGCCGTGCTCAAGGCCATCGGCATCGAGGTGAAGGAAATGGCCCGCTCCGGCTTCCGCTCCCGCTGCTGTGGCGGCGGCGGTGGCGCACCGATCACCGACATCCCCGGCAAGCAACGCATCCCCGACATGCGCATGGTCGACATCAAGGAGACCGGCGCCGAGGTGGTGGCCGTGGGTTGCCCGCAATGCACCGCGATGCTCGAAGGCGTGGTCGCGCCGCGCCCGGAGATCAAGGACATCGCCGAGCTGGTGGCCGAGGTGCTGGTCGAGGCCCCGGCAGAAGCGAAGAAGCCGGCAGCGGCGAAACGCGAAGCCGTGGCGGAGGTGCATTGATGCAACACCTTGCCCACCTGCGCCCCTCCCGCACGGAGATACAACGATGAGCGACATCATCCGCCGCGACCCGCGTGCCGAGCGTATCGCCCGCAATCGCCTGCACCCCCTGCACGCCGCAATGCAGCAGCAGGGCCAGACCCGCTGGATGGGGCCCAACGGCGTCATCCGCAAGAACCCCCACGCCATCGCCGTCGGCTTCATCGGCCCCGCCGGGATCAAGCGCATAGACCGCAGCGGCGCCCAGCAGGGCACCAGCGGCAAGCGCAGCGGTGCCAGCGAGGCGGTGCAACTGCCGCTGCATGTGGTGGCGCAACCGGCGTTCTACATCGCCGTGGTGCCGGACATGGTCGGCGGCCGACTCGGCAGCCACGACAAGGACCTGCTCGGCCTGGCCAGCAAGCTCGCCGGCCAGGACGGCGCGGTGGTCGCGGTGCTGTTCGGCGACGACAAGGAAACCGCCTTCGACAGCGCGGGCGTCGACCGCATCCTGCGCATCCAGGGCGAGGCCTTCGACGGCTACGCGCCGGAAGCGCGGGTGCTGGCCCTGAGCGCCGTGGAAAGCCAGCTCGCCCCGCGCCACTGGTTGCTGCCCGACAGCCGCAGCGGCGGTGGCGAACTGGGCCGGCGCCTGGCCGCCAAGCTCGGCGAGCGCCCCGCCACCCGCGTCTGGCAGGTGGATGGCGAGCACTGCAGCGGTCGCGCCGGTGCCGGTCGCGAGGACCTGGTGCGCGCCACGCCGCGGCTGATCCTGGCCGCCGCCGAGTGCGCCGAGCCGGTCAGCGAGACCCGCCACGAAGCCAGCCCCATCGAGCTGCAGGCCAGCATCGCCCGCAGCCTGCCGCGCATCGAGGACCTCGGCGCGGTGGCCGTGGACCCGGCGCAGATTCCCATGGCCGAGGCCGAATTCATCCTGTCCGGCGGCAACGGCGTGAAGGACTGGGCGCAGTTCCACGAAGCGGCCAAGGTACTGGGCGCCACCGAGGGCGCCTCCCGCGTCGCGGTGGACGACGGCCACATGCCGCGCAACCGCCAGGTCGGCGCCACCGGCACCTGGGTCACCGCACGGGTCTACCTGGCGGTGGGCATCTCCGGCGCCATCCAGCACCTGCAGGGCATAGGCGCCTGCGACAAGGTGATCGCGGTGAACATGGACCCGGGCTGCGACATGATCAAACGTGCCGATCTCTCGGTGATCGGCGACTCCGGCGCCATCCTCGCCGCACTGATCGAACGGATCACCGCACACCGTCAGGGAGGCGCACGCGATGCCGCATGACGCACTGAACATCGTCGCCCTGGTCTCGGTCGGCGCTCACCCCACCTCCGGCCGCCCACGGCGTGCGGAGCAGGACGCGCGGGCCGTGGAACTCGGCCTGCGCCTGGGTGGCGAACGCCTGCAGGTGCTGCACGCCGGCAACCCGCGCGAGGAGGCCCTGCGCGCCTACCTGGGCATGGGCCTGGCGCAGATCGCCGTGCTCGAACAACCCGCCCAGGCCGACGCGCTACCCGCCCTGGCCGATTACCTCGCCGAGGCCGGTGCGCAACTGGTGCTCACCGGCAGCCAGGCGGAAACCGGCGAAGGCTCGGGCATGCTGCCCTTCCTGCTGGCCGAGCGGCTCGGCTGGCCGCTGGTGGTGGGCCTGGCCGAAGTGGAGAAGGTGGAGAACGGCGTGGCCCAGGTGCTGCAAGCCCTGCCCCGTGGCCAGCGGCGCCGCCTGCGGGTGCGCCTGCCGTTTCTCGCCAGCGTCGACAACGCCGCCCCGGTGGGACGCCAGAGTGCCTTCGGCCCGGCGCGGCGCGGCACGCTCAAGGCCTGCGACGTCGAGGTGGTTGAAGACGCGCTGCTGGCCGAGGCACGCTTGCAGCCGGCACGGCCCAGGCCCAAGCGCCTCAAGGTGATCAAGGCCAAGACCGGCGCCGAGCGCATGAAGGCGGCCACGGCCAAGGCTTCAGGCGGGGGCGGCAAGGTGCTCAAGGACCTGTCGCCAGACGAGGGTGCCGAGGCTATCTTCAAGCTGTTGATGGAAGAAGGAGTGCTGCGCTGACGCGCAGCCCGATGACCGGAGGAGACAGGCCATGATGCATGCCGATCTGATCGACCAGGAAGATTTCCGCGAGCGCCTGGTGGCGCTGGGGCTGGCCATTCCCTCGGGGGTGAGCGCCGAACAGGCCTGCGAACACGCCGTAAGCGGCCTCAGCCCCGAACGCGCCGTGGCCCTGCGGCGCCTGGTGGAGGAACTGCTGGGAGGCCGCGCCACCCTGCTGCCCAACGTGCGCGAGGCCATCTCCCGTACCCTGCTGCCGGCGCTGGTACCGCGCTGATCCACCCGCAACGAAAAAGGGCGCCGATGGCGCCCTTTTTCATGCCCGGAACCCATGCACACAGCCCCGTAGGATGGCGTAGAGCGAAGCGAAACCCATCACTCTCGGGCACAGACATGACCCTGGCGCTGGCCGGGCAGCATGGGTTTCGCGGAGCTCGCGGAACGCCGCCCGACCCATCCTACGAATTGCGCTCGGAACTGGCCTCCGGGGTAAAAGGGGCCGCTGTGCGGCCCCGGGAGGTTTTACAACCGCACGCTGGCGAAGGTGGACTCACCCTGGGCGCGGGTGAGGGCCGCCATGGCGGTGGAGGACGAAGGCCGCATCAGGTCCTCGGGCATGGGCACCAGGGCGACCACGTTGGCGTTCTGGTTGGCGCGCTCGTCACGCGGCGGGATGCCGAAGTACTCGCGGTAGCACTTGGAGAAGTGCGGCGTGGAGACGAAGCCACACACCGAGGCCACTTCGATGATCGACATCGCCGTCTGCTTGAGCAGCTGGCGCGCGCGGATCAGGCGCAGCTTCAGGTAGTAGCGCGAGGGCGAGCAGTGCAGGTACTTCTGGAACAGGCGCTCCAGCTGGCGGCGGGACACGTCGACGTAGCAGGCCAGTTCGTCCAGATCGATGGGCTCCTCGAGGTTGGCCTCCATCAGCGCGACGATTTCCTGCAGCTTCGGCTGGTTGGTGCCGAGCATGTGCTTGAGCGGCACGCGCTGGTGGTCCTGCTCGTTGCGGATGCGCTCGTAGATGAACATCTCGGAGATCGCCGCCGCCAGTTCGCGGCCGTGCTCGCGGGCGATCAGGTGCAACATCATGTCCATCGGCGCGGTGCCGCCGGAGGAGGTGTTGCGGTTGCGGTCGATGGAGAACAGGCGGGTGGTAATGGCGGCGCGGGGGAAGGCCTCCTGCATCGCCGCCAGGCATTCCCAGTGCACGCTGCAGTCGTAGCCATCGAGCAGGCCGGCCTTGGCCAGCGCCCAGCTGCCGGTGCACACGGCGCCGAGTTGGCGGCCCTGGCGCGCCTGGGATTGCAGCCACTGCAGGTGTTCACGGGTAACGCTGTGCTGGATATCGACTCCGCCGCAGACGATCACCGCATCCAGTGCCGGGGCGTTCTCCAGGCCCGCATCGGGAGTGATCTGCAAGCCATCGCTGGCGCTTACCGGCAGGCCCGTCTGGGTCAGGGTGAACCAGCGGTACAGCTCCTTGCCGGACAGCTGATTGGCCATGCGCAGCGGTTCCACTGCCGAGGCCAGGGAGATCAGGGTGAAGTTGTCCAGCAGCAGGAAGCCGATGGATTGGGGTGCGCGGTTCTGGGGCTGGGAGCCCTGGTTGGACTGTGACATCTGAAAACCCTCACGCTAAACACGCTGTGAACCTTCGTTGCGAGGTTCTCTTCTTATGGTTCTGGTACGACGACTGACCCAGACGGTTGCCCCTGATACGAGGCAAAGGTCATGCCTAAATTGTTCAGCCGTTCAATAAAAATGCATAAGCGCATCCAAACCCCATGCCAGCGGGGCTAGGCGAGAGCGACAGAAATATTCTGTTAACGACCGCCAGGCCGCGTGACTCCTGGGGTCTGGGGCATTAGGTAGCACCCGCTGGTGGTGCCGTTGTCACCCCGCTACATCCAGGAATACCGGGCGTAACAGACGGACGGCAGCGCAGGTGACCGAATGGTCACGCGGGGCGCTGGCAGCGCCCCGGAGCGTCGCACCAAAAGCTGGCAAGGCGACGCGCCGGGGAGCGAAAGCGGGTCAGCATTCGATGGCGCTGACGGCCAGGCCGCCGCGCGAGGTTTCCTTGTACTTGTCGTGCATGTCCGCGCCGGTATCGCGCATGGTGCGGATCACCTGGTCGAGGGAGATGAAGTGCTCGCCGTCGCCGCGCAAGGCCATCTGTGCCGCGTTGATGGCCTTCACCGCTGCGATGGCATTGCGCTCGATGCAGGGCACCTGCACCAGCCCGCCCACCGGGTCGCAGGTGAGCCCGAGATTGTGCTCCAGGCCGATCTCGGCGGCGTTCTCCAGCTGTTCCGGGGTAGCACCGAGCACTTCGGCCAGGCCGGCGGCGGCCATGGCGCAGGCCGAGCCGACCTCGCCCTGGCAGCCCACCTCGGCGCCGGAGATGGACGCGTTCTTCTTGCACAGGATGCCCACGGCGGCGGCGCCCAGCAGGTAGTCCACCACGTCGCCGTCGGAGGCCTCGGGGTTGAACTTCATGTAGTAGTGCAGCACCGCCGGGATGATGCCCGCCGCGCCATTGGTGGGCGCGGTGACCATGCGCCCGCCGGCGGCATTCTCCTCGTTCACCGCCAGGGCGAAGAGGTTGACCCACTCCATGGCGCTCATGGTCGAGCCGATGACATTGGGTTTGCCCAGCTCCTGCAGGCTGCGGTGCAGCCTGGCGGCGCGGCGACGCACGTTGAGGCCGCCGGGCAGGATGCCTTCCTGGCTCAGGCCGTTGTCCACGCATTCGCGCATGGCGTCCCACAGGCGCAGCAGCCCGGCGCGGATATCCGCCTCGCTGCGCCAGGCCTTCTCGTTGGCCAGCATCAGTTCGGAAACCCGCAAGCCATGGCGCTTGCACAGCTGCAACAGCTCCTCGGCGCTGGAGAAGTCGTAGGGCAGCCGGGTGTGATCCTGGTCGAGCTGGCCGGCGGCGGCCTGCTCGGCGTCGACGACGAAACCGCCGCCGACGGAATAGTAGGTGTCGCGGTGCAGCTCGCCGCTCTCACCGAAGGCCACCAGGGTCATGGCGTTGGGGTGGTAGGGCAGGTTCTCGTCGAGCAGGCGCATGTCACGCTGCCAGTCGAAGGGCACCGGCAGGCGACCATCCAGCGGCAAGGTGCCGCTGGCGAGCAGCTCGGCGATACGCGGGGCAATCTGCTTGGGGTCGATGCGGTCCGGCCACTCGCCCATCAGGCCCATGATCACGGCACGGTCGGTGCCATGGCCGATGCCGGTAGCGGAAAGCGAGCCGTAGAGGTTCACCTCCAGGCGCGTCACCCGCTCCAGCAGCTGGCGCTCACGCAGAGCGCCGACGAAGAGCACCGCAGCGCGCATGGGGCCGACGGTATGGGAACTGGAGGGACCGATACCGATCTTGAACAGGTCGAACACGCTGATAGCCACGATGGTCTCCGCGACGGGTGATGGGGCGTGGCCGACATCATCTGCATTTCCACCGCGAGCCGGCGTCCCACACCGACCCGCTCGTGTCCAAATACGCCGCGGCGTCATGGATGAAAAAGCGACAGCACCTTCCTGCTTGCGACCTGCTTCGTAGAAGCCCGCCCGACTTCGTCACATGATCCGGGCGCACCCGCACCGGCCAGCAGCAGTCCGTTCGCCGCGCGGACAGGCGATCGCCATCCCCTCGACTCTGCTGTGGAAGTCCCCATGAACCCATTGATCCCCCGGTTCCTGGCCGTAGCGCTCTGCACCCCGCTGCTGGCACAGGCCGCCGTTGAACCGGAATCCTGCAAGACCGTCCGTTTCGCCGATGTCGGCTGGACCGATATCACCGTCACCACCGCCGTCACCCGCTACGTGCTCGCCGAGCTCGGCTACAGCACCCAGGTCAAGCGGCTCTCGGTGCCCGACACCTACAAGGCGCTGTCGGAAAAGAAGATCGACGTGTTCCTCGGCAACTGGATGCCGAGCATGGAAAACGACATCGCGCCCTACCGCGAGAACGGCAGCGTGGACACCCTCGGTGCCAACCTCAAGGGCGCCAAGTACACCCTGGCGGTCAACCAGGCCGCCTATGACGGCGGCCTGAAAAGCTTCGCCGACCTGGCAAAGTTCAAGAAGGAACTGGGCGGCAAGCTCTACGGCATCGAGCCTGGCAACGATGGGAACAAGTTGATCCAGAAGATGATCGACGACAAGGCGTTCGGCCTCGCCGACTTCAAGCTGGTGGAGTCCAGCGAGAGTGGCATGCTGGCCCAGGTGAAGCGCGCCGAACACCTCAAGCAATGGGTGGTGTTCCTCGGCTGGGAGCCGCACCCGATGAACAACCAGTTCCAGATGCATTACCTGGCTGGCGGCGACGATTACTTCGGCCCCGACTTCGGCGGCGCCACTGTCTACACCAACACCCGCGCCGGTCTGGCCAAGGAATGCCCCAACCTCGGGCGCCTGCTGGGCAACCTGGAGTTCAGCCTGGATATGGAGAACCACCTGATGGGGGCCATCCTCAACCAGAGCACCAACCGCCGGCGCGAAGCCAAGGCCTGGCTGAAGGCGCATCCGGAGCAATTGGAGAAGTGGCTGGTGGGCGTCACCACCCGCGACGGGAAAATGGCGAATGCCGCCCTCGGGCTCGCCGCAGCGCCATGAATTTCGCTTTTTCTCGAATCCGCTGTAGCCCCCGGCAGCTCTTGCCTGAGGCCGTGTCAACCCCTGAAACCCGCGCCCTGCGCGGGTTTCAGCATCCCCAACAGGTGAAAAATTTCTGTTATGGTTTTTTTCGGCAACCGGCCTTGTGTCGTCGCCCAACACGTCAGGGTCGTAAACCGACAATTGCCCGGCTACCGAGGCTATATCGTTGACTCAGCCGATTTCGTCGCTGTCCTTTCAAGCCTGAACTGACAGACCTGGGCCCTCAGCCCTGGACCGAAGAACAGAAAACGGCGGAGCCAATGTCTAAGGCGCCCGCCCTACAAGAAATTTCGGATGTACGCACACCTCAGGACGAGGTGTTGATCGACCCAAGGACAGGGTTTCGTAGCACTGCCAGAGGGTTTGGAAAGCGGTTTGCAAAACAGCGGAATGATGGTTAGGAACTCAAGGAATCGAACGCTCGTCCATACACCCCAGGTGTCATGGCGAATCCTCGAATCCGTGCAGTGCCTAGCCCGCTCCGCCGGTCGCGCGATTCTCCTGCCAAGCCCTGGAACCAGTAAACCCACACAGGCAATAACAGTCGGCATCGCCTGTCGGCGCGTCCCCGTGGCGCCCGTCCGGTCCCGTGTAGCTGATCTGGATGTCTACTGAAGGGGAACCATCCCATGCAGTCTGGAAAAATCGTTGTCCAGAACCTCTACAAGGTTTTCGGCCAACAGCCACAAGAAGCCATCGACTTGCTCAAGCAAGGCTGGAGCAAGGAAAGGATCCTCGCCGAACGTGGCGCGGTGATCGGCGTCAGCGACGTGTCGTTCAGCGTCGAGGAAGGCGAGATATTCGTGCTCATGGGCCTCTCCGGTTCGGGCAAGTCCACGCTCATCCGCCTGATCAACCGGCTGATCGAGCCCACCGCCGGTGACGTGTTCATCGACGGCCAGAACGTCGCCAAGCTGCCCAAGGCGCAACTGATCGACCTGCGTCGCCGCGACATGAGCATGGTCTTCCAGTCCTTCGCCCTGATGCCTTCGCGCACCGTGCTGGACAACGCCGCCTTCGGCCTCGAAGTGGCCGGCAAGGGCAAGAAGGAACGCGAGCAGCGCGCCATGGAGGTGCTGGAGCAGGTGGGCCTGGCACCCTTCGCGCAGAAGTACCCCCACGAGCTGTCCGGCGGCATGCAGCAGCGCGTCGGCCTGGCCCGCGCCCTGGCGGTCGACCCCTCGATGATCATCATGGACGAGGCCTTCTCGGCCCTCGACCCGCTCAAGCGCCGCGAGATGCAGGACGTCCTCCTGGCGCTGCAGAAGACTCACCGTCGCACCATCATCTTCGTCTCCCACGATATCGAGGAGGCCATGCGCATCGGCACCCGCATCGGCATCATGGAAGGCGGCAAGCTGGTCCAGGTCGGCACCCCGCAGGAGCTGATCGAGAAGCCCGCCAACGACTACGTGCGCAACTTCTTCGACACCGTCGACACCAGCCGCTACCTCACCGCTGGCCAGCTCAAGTCCGATAGCGTCCCGCTCTACGTGCATAACGGCAAGGCGCCCAACGCCCAGCAGGTGTGCCAGGAGCTGCAGGCGCTGGACAAGCACTACGCCTTCATCGTCGACGAGGACAACAAGTTCCGCGGCTCCATCAGCCTGGAGAAGATCGCCCTGCTGGTGGAAGAAGGCCAGAACAAGTGCCTGGAGCCTGAACTGCTCAAGCACATCGTGCCGGTACCCGAGGACCTTCCGCTGGAACAGGTGATCGAACGCCTGGTGGACAACGAAGGCCCCATCCCTGTCGTCGATCAGGACGGCCATTACTGCGGCGCCATCAGCAAGGGCCGCCTGCTTAGCCGTCTGCAGGGAGAATGACCATGAGCGAGAAACTGGATCTGGGCAGCTGGGTCAACGACGTCGTCCAGCACCTGCTGGATAACTACAGCGGTGCCTTCGAGAACATCGGCGCGGTGGTCAGCGGCTTCTCCGAGCTGATCGAACGCTTCCTCATGTGGCCGCCGGCCTGGCTGGTGATCGCCGTCTTCGTCGGCCTCGGGCTGTGGCGCATCGGCGTCAAGTTCGCCCTGTTCACCGCCGCCGCCTTCGTGCTCATCGTGCTCACCGGCTTCTGGGAACAGACGGTGGTCACCCTCGGGCTGACCTTCTCCTCCACCCTGATCAGCCTGTTGCTGGGCGTGCCCCTGGGCATCTGGGCGGCGAAGAGCGAACGGGTCGCCTACATCATCCGTCCCATCCTCGACTTCATGCAGACCATGCCGGCGTTCGTCTACCTGATCCCCGCCGCCATGCTCTTCGGCCTCGGCCGCGTGCCCGGGATCATCGCCACGGTGATCTTCGCCATGCCGCCGGCGGTGCGCCTCACCAGCCTCGGCATCCGCCAGGTGAACAAGGAAATCGTCGAGGCCGGGCAATCCTTCGGCTGCACCAGCTGGCAGCTGCTATACAAGGTGCAGCTGCCGAACGCGATGCCCTCGATCATGGCCGGGGTCAACCAGACCATCATGATGGCGCTGTCGATGGTGATCATCGCCTCGATGGTCGGCGCCGGCGGCCTGGGCAACGACGTGCTCGCCAGTATCCAGCGCCTGGACATCGGCCTGGGCTTCGAAAGCGGCATGGCCGTGGTGCTGCTGGCGATCATCCTCGACCGCATCACCGAAAGCTTCGGCACCCCGCAAACCGCTTCCCGCGGCCGTCTGTTCGGCTGGCTGAGCGCGCGGGCCAAGCTGCAACGGCAATAACGTATACCTAGAAAACAGAAGCCATCACTTTCCAGTAGCAGGGAGTTGCAGATGATGAACATGAAGAAGATCGCGGGTGCCGGCTTGCTGGCCTGCGCGCTGGTGCAAGGCGCGTGGGCACAGGACCCGGAGAGCTGCAAACAGGTGCGTTTCGCCGAGATCGGCTGGGCCGACATCTCCGCCACCACCGGCGTCGCGATGGTCCTCACCGAGGGCCTGGGCTACACCCCGCGCAAGATCATGGCCTCTGTACCGATCGCCTTCACTGGCGTGAAGAACAAGCAGATCGACGTGTTCCTCGGCTACTGGGCGCCCTCCATGGACGCCGTGATCGAGCCTTTCACCAAGGGCAACGGCGTGAAGGTGCTGCCGACCGCCAACCTCGAAGGCGCCAAGTACACCCTGGCCGTGCCCACCTACGCCGCCGAAGCGGGCCTGAAGAGCTTCCAGGACATCGCCAAGTTCAAGGACCAGCTGGGCGGCAAGATCTACGGCATCGAGCCGGGCAACGACGGCAACCTGCTGATCGACAAGATGATCAAGGGCGACCAGTTCGGTCTCGGCGGCTTCCGCATGGTCGAGTCCAGCGAGGCCGGCATGCTGGTCCAGGTGCAGCGCGCGGTGAAGAAGAAGGAGCCGGTGGTCTTCCTCGGCTGGGCCCCGCACCCGATGAACACCCAGTTCGACCTCACCTACCTCGCCGGTGGCGATGACGTGTTCGGCCCGGACTTCGGCGCCGCCAAGGTCTACACCGTGGTACCGCCGGATTACGAGGCGCGCTGCGGCAACGTCGGCAAGCTGCTGAACAACCTGCAGTTCAGCGTCGAGATCGAAAGCCAGCTGATGGACCGCGTCCTCAAGAAGGAAGACCCGGTCGTGGTCGCCAAGGACTGGATCAAGGCCAACCCGGCGATCCTCGACAAGTGGCTGGCCGGCGTCACCACCCTCGATGGCCAGGACGGCGCCGCCGCCGTCAAGAAACACGTCGGCCTCTGATTTTCCGCTTCCCGTCTCCTGCCGCCACGGCCCCGTCGGGCCGTGGCGTGCAGCGCCACCCAGCCCGCCCGAGAACGGGCCCGTGGCATCCAACGTAGCTAGCTGCCAATCCCACCTGATGGAGCATTACGTATGCGAAAGCTGAAGTCCCTGTGTCTGCAATCCATCGGCATCGCCGCCCTGGCCATTGGCCTCGGCGCCCACGCCGCTGACAAACCCACCCTGAAGATCGGTTACGTCAACGGCTGGGACGACAGCGTCGCCGCCACCCACGTCGCCGGCGAGATACTCAAGGAGAAACTCGGCTACGGCGTCGAGCTCAAGCCGGTGGAGCCCGCCATCATGTGGCAGGGCATCGCCCGCGGCGACCTGGATGGCACCCTCTCCGCCTGGCTGCCCGCCACCCACGGCGAATACTTCGAGAAGCTGAAAGACAAGGTCGTGGTCCTCGGCTCCAACTACAAGGGCGCCAAGATCGGCCTGATCGTGCCCGACTACGTGCAAGCCAAATCCATCGAAGACCTGAACAAATACAGCAAGGACTTCGACGGCAAGATCACCGGCATCGACGCCGGCGCTGGCGTGATGCGCCGTACCGAAGACGCCATCAAGCAGTACAACCTCGACATCAAGCTGATGCCCAGCTCCGGCCCGGCCATGGCCACCGCCCTGACCCGCGCCGAGAAGGCGCAGAAGCCCATCGTCGTCACCGGCTGGATTCCGCACTGGATGTTCGCCAAGTGGAAACTGCGCTTCCTCGAGGACCCGAAGAAGGTCTTCGGCGACGACGAGCACGTCGACACCGTGGTCAACCCGGGCCTGGAAGCCAAGGCGCCGGAAGCCACCGCTTTCCTCAAGAAATTCTCCTGGAACGGCGAGGAAGTGGGCGCCGTGATGCTGGCCATCCGCGAGGGCGCCAAGCCCGAAGAGGCCGCCAAGGCCTGGATCGCCAAGAACCCCGAGCGCGTGGCCGAATGGCTTAAATAAGCGCTGGCAACCTCTCGACGGCGATGCGTGCCCCCGGTGCGCATCGCCGTTTTTCGTTATGCCTCCCGCCTTTTCCAACGCTTCACGGCGCATGTCTTTGACCGACGGGTCATCCCTGAAGCGACCTTCTTGATTGATCGATCAATTTGATACGCCCTAGACTGCGCGCTTTCCTTCGTCCGAATTCGTCGTCTGGAGTGCCTGATGCCCAAGGTCGGAATGCAGCCGATCCGCCGTTCGCAACTGATCAACGCGACCCTCGAAGCCGTCGACCAGGTCGGCATGGGCGATGCCAGCATCGCCTACATCGCCCGCCTCGCCGGTGTCTCCAACGGCATCATCAGCCACTATTTCAAGGACAAGAACGGCCTGCTCGAAGCCACCATGCGCCACCTGATGCAGGCCCTGAGCACGGCCGTGCGCGAACGTCGCGCGGCCCTGGGCGACGACTCCGCCCGGGCGCACCTGCGCGCCATCATCGACGGCAACTTCGACGACAGCCAGGTCAACGGCCCGGCCATGAAGACCTGGCTGGCATTCTGGGCCACCAGCATGCACCAGCCCGCCCTGCGCCGCCTGCAACGGGTCAACGACCACCGCCTCTACTCCAACCTGTGCTGCGAATTCCGCCGCGTGCTGCCCCAGGAACCCGCCCGCGCCGCCGCCCGTGGCCTGGCCGCGCTGATCGACGGCCTGTGGCTGCGCAGCGCCCTCACCGGCACCACCTTCAACGCCCGGCAGGCGCTGCAGATCGCCTACGACTACCTCGACCTGCAGCTGGCCAAGGCGACCGGCTGACGCGCGTAATGGCGGCGCTGCGCGCCGCTTGGCGATTGAAATCGCCCCTACGAGTCATCCTTCATCCGCCACAAACGAAAACGCCCCGGGGTTTCCCCTGGGGCGTTGCTCATTGCGGGCCGGTCAGACGGGGCCGGGCGCGATCACCGGTGAGTGCCGGTTCATCTCCTGCGCCTCCAAGTCGGTGCGCATGGCCTTGAGCAGGGCGAACATGTAGAGCAGCAGCACCACCGAGAACGGCAGGCCGGCCAGCACCACCACCGTCTGCATGGCGGTGAAGTTGCCGGCGAATAGCAGGCCGATGGTCACCAGGGTGATCAGCACCGACCAGAAGATGCGCAGCCAGTTGGGCGCGTCCTCGTCCAGCTCGCCCCCCTTGCGCGACAGGTTGGCGAGCATCACCGAGCCGGAATCCGCCGGGGTCAGGAACAGCACGAAGCCCACGCAGATCGACAGGCCGATCACCGCCTTGGCCCAGGGGTAGTGCTCCAGCAGCAGGTAGATGGACATCGCCGGCTGCTCCAGCGCGGCCTTGCCCAGCTCGGCCGCGTTCTGGTCCATCACCAGGTCCAGGGCGCTGTTGCCGAAGATCGACAGCCACGCCAGGGTGAAGCCCAGGGGGATCAGCAGCACGCCGCAGACCAGCTCGCGCACCGTGCGGCCGCGGGAGATGCGGGCGATGAACATGCCGACGAAGGGCGCCCAGGAAATCCACCAGGCCCAGTAGAACAGGGTCCACAGGCCCATCCACGCCTCGCTCTTGCCGGACTGGCCGGTGTAGACGTACAGGTCGAAGGTCTTCAGCACCAGGCCGTTGAGGTAGTCGCCGAGGTTCTGCACCAGGCCGTTGAGCAGGTGCAGGGTGTCGCCGGCCAGCAGCACGAACAGCAGCAGGCCGCTGAACAGGATGATGTTGAGGTTCGACAGGCGGCGGATGCCCTTCTCGATCCCCGACACCGCGGCCAGGGTCGCCACCGCGCTCATCACCAGGATCACCGTCAGCAGCGCGCCCTGGCTGTGGGGATAGCCGAACAGGTACTCCAGGCCCGAGGAGACCTGCAGCGAGCCGATGCCGAGGTTGGTCACCAGGCCCAGCAAGGTGACGAAGATGCCGAAGCAATCCACCGCGTTGCCCACCGAGCCCTTCATCAGGCGCTCGCCGAACAGCGGATAGAGCGCCGAGCGCAGCGCCAGCGGCTGCTTGTGGCGGTAGGCGAAGTAGCCCACAGCAAGGCCCACCAGCGCGTAGATAGCCCAGCCGTGCACGCCCCAGTGGAGGAAGGTCAGCTGCAACGCCTGGCGCGCCGCGTGCTCGGTGCCCGCCTCGCCTTCCGGCGGGTTGTACAGGTGGTCGATGGGCTCGGAGGCGGCGAAATACAGCAGCGAGATGCCGATGCCCGAGGAGAACAGCATCCCCGCCCAGGCGCCGTAGCTGAAGTCCGGCCGGTCACCGTCCGCCCCCAGGCGCAGGTTGCCATAGCGGGAGAAGGCCACGTAGAGCACGAAGAACAGGTAGGCCCCGATGGCCAGCATGTAGTACCAGCCAAAGCTGCGCGAGAGCCAGCTCTGCGCCTTGTTCAGCCAGAGCCCGGCCCCCTCGGGGAAGAGGATCAGGGCGACGGTGAGGATCAGGATCAACGCGGTGGAACCGAAGAACACCACGGGGTTGAGCCGCGCACGCGACTCGGGATGCAGCGCAAGGGAAGCGGTACTCATGTGGAGAAGAGCTCCAGGGCAGTGAAAGCACGCGCCTGACGGCGCAACGACAGACCCGCGCCGCCCTGCCGACCCGCTCATGTAACCCGGCGAAGCCTCTGCAATGCGGCCTGAAGAGGTGCGGCGAACTGCCGCAGCCCCGTTCATGGAGCGCAGCTTATTCTTTGTTGTTTGAACGTTCAATAAAAATAAAGTAGGCTCGTTTTCACGCTTCCGGGCACCTTCGCCGTGCCCGGGATTCCGACAAAGGGCCCGCCCCGAGCGCGGCCCGCCTTGCGCAAACGAGACCTGAGAGGACGAACCCCATGGCCCGATTCGAAGACCAGAAGCTCTACATCGGCGGTCGCTACGTCGACTCCACCAGCGGCGCCACCTTCGAGAGCATCAACCCGGCCAACGGTGAGGTCCTCGCCAACGTCCAGCGCGCCGGCAAGGAAGACGTCGAGCGCGCCGTCGCCAGCGCCATCGAAGGGCAGAAGGTGTGGGCGGCGATGACCGCCATGCAGCGCTCGCGCATCCTGCGCCGCGCCGTGGAGATTCTCCGCGAGCGCAACGACGAGCTGGCCGCCCTGGAGACCCTGGACACCGGCAAGCCCCTGGCCGAGACCCGCGCCGTGGACATCGTCACCGGCGCCGACGTGATCGAGTACTACGCCGGCCTGGTGCCCGCCATCGAGGGCGAGCAGATCCCCCTGCGCGAAACCAGCTTCGTTTACACCCGCCGCGAACCCCTGGGCGTGGTCGCCGGCATCGGCGCCTGGAACTACCCGATCCAGATCGCCATGTGGAAATCCGCCCCGGCCCTGGCCGCCGGCAACGCGATGATCTTCAAGCCCAGCGAAGTGACCCCGCTGACCGCCCTCAAGCTGGCCGAGATCTACACCGAAGCCGGCGTGCCGGACGGCGTGTTCAACGTTCTCACCGGCAGCGGTCGCGAAGTTGGCCAGTGGCTGACCGAGCACCCGCAGATCGAGAAGATCTCCTTCACCGGCGGCACCGCCACCGGCAAGAAGGTAATGGCCAGCGCCTCCAGCTCCTCCCTCAAGGAAGTGACCATGGAACTGGGCGGCAAGTCGCCGCTGATCATCTTCGAGGACGCCGACATCGACCGCGCCGCCGACATCGCCGTCATGGCCAACTTCTTCAGCTCCGGCCAGGTCTGCACCAACGGCACCCGCGTGTTCATCCCGCGCGTGCTGCAGGCCCGCTTCGAGGCCAAGGTGGTCGAGCGCGTCAAGCGCATCCGCCTGGGCAGCCCGCAGGACGAGAACACCAACTTCGGCCCGCTCACCAGCTTCCCGCACATGGAAAGCGTGCTCGGCTACATCGAGTCCGGCCGCAAGGAAGGCGCGCGCCTGCTGATCGGCGGCGAGCGCGTCACCGACGGCGAGTACGCCAAGGGCGCCTACGTGGCCCCGACCGTGTTCACCGACTGCACGGACGAGATGACCATCGTCCGCGAGGAAATCTTCGGCCCGGTGATGAGCATCCTCGTCTACGACACCGAAGAAGAAGCCATCCGCCGCGCCAACGACACCGACTATGGCCTGGCCGCCGGCATCGTCACCCGCGACCTGGCCCGCGCCCACCGGGTTATCCACAAGCTGGAAGCCGGCATCTGCTGGATCAACACCTGGGGCGAGTCGCCCGCCGAGATGCCCGTCGGCGGCTACAAGCAGTCCGGCGTCGGCCGCGAGAACGGCCTCACCACCCTCGCCCACTACACCCGCATCAAGTCGGTGCAGGTCGAGCTCGGCGACTACTTCTCCGTCTTCTAAACGGCAACCCGAAGCGGGAAGCCAGGAGCCCTGAGCCCTGGCTTCCAGCCCCCAGCCATTTAAAGAGAGAGCCTCATGTCTCAAGAATTCGACTACATCATCATCGGTGCCGGCTCAGCCGGTAACGTACTGGCCACCCGCCTGACCGAGGACGCCGGCACCAGCGTCCTGCTGCTCGAAGCCGGCGGCCCTGACTACCGCCTGGACTTCCGCACCCAGATGCCCGCCGCCCTCGCCTATCCGCTGCAGGGCCGCCGCTACAACTGGGCCTACGAGACCGACCCCGAACCGCACATGAACAACCGCCGCATGGAATGCGGGCGCGGCAAGGGCCTGGGCGGCTCCTCGCTGATCAACGGCATGTGCTACATCCGCGGCAACGCCCTAGACTTCGACAACTGGGCCAAGGCGCCCGGCCTGGAAGACTGGACCTACCTCGACTGCCTGCCCTATTTCCGCAAGGCCGAGACCCGCGACATCGGCCCCAACGACTACCACGGCGGCGACGGCCCGGTGAGCGTCACCACGCCCAAGGCCGGCAACAACCCGCTGTTCCACGCCATGGTCGAGGCCGGCGTGCAGGCCGGCTACCCGGCCACCGACGACCTCAACGGCTACCAGCAGGAAGGCTTCGGCCCGATGGACCGCACCGTGACCCCGGAAGGCCGCCGCGCCGCCACCGGTCGCGGTTACCTGGACCAGGCCCGTGGCCGGCCCAACCTGACCATCGTCACCCACGCCACCACCGACCGCATCCTCTTCACCGGCAAGCGCGCCAGTGGCGTCGCCTACCTGCACGGCGACGGCAACGAGCCAATCACCATCAACGCCCGCCGCGAAGTACTGCTGTGCGCCGGCGCCATCGCCTCGCCGCAGATCCTCCAGCGCTCCGGCGTCGGCCCGAGCGCCCTGCTGCGCGAGTTCGACATCCCCCTGGTGCACGACCTGCCCGGCGTCGGCGAGAACCTGCAGGACCACCTCGAGCTGTACCTGCAGTACGCCTGCAAGGAGCCGGTGTCCATCTACCCGGCCACCAAGTGGTGGAACCAGCCCGCCATCGGCGCCAACTGGCTGTTCCGCGGCAAAGGCCTGGGCGCCAGCAACCAGTTCGAGGCCGGCGGCTTCATCCGCACCCGCCCCGAATTCGCCTGGCCCAACATCCAGTACCACTTCCTGCCGGTGGCGATTAACTACAACGGCAGCAAGGGCGTGCAGGAGCACGGCTTCCAGGCGCACATGGGCTCCATGCGCTCGCCGAGCCGCGGCCGCATCCGCCTCAAGTCCCGCGACCCGCGCGAGCACCCGAGCATCCTGTTCAACTACATGGCGTCCGAGCAGGACTGGCAGGAGTTCCGCGACGGCATCCGCATCACCCGCGAGATCATGGCGCAGCCGGCCCTGGACAAGTACCGCGGCCGCGAACTGAGCCCCGGTGCCCAGGTGCAGACCGACGCCGAGTTGGACGACTTCATCCGCAACCACGCCGAAACCGCGTTCCACCCTTCCTGCTCCTGCAAGATGGGCAGCGACGAGATGGCGGTGGTCGACGGCCAGGGCCGCGTGCACGGCATGCAAGGGCTGCGCGTGGTGGATGCGTCGATCATGCCGGAGATCATCACCGGCAACCTCAACGCCACCACCATCATGATCGCCGAGAAGATCGCCGACCGGATCCGTGGCCGCCAGCCGCTGCCCCGCAGCACCGCCAGCTACTACGTCGCCGGCGACGCCCCGGTACGCACCCAGCCGCAGCGCAAGGCCGGCTGAACCCCAGGGGCGGCCAGTACCGCCCCTTCATTCCCACAGACCGGGCTCCGGCCCGGGAGCCCCGCCCTACTCCGGCAGCTCCTGACGGATCATCCAGTGCCCACCCGGCGGCATCAGCCGGCTGATATCGAAATGCTCCAGGCTTTGCCGGTCCAGCATTTGGATGCGCGGGCTGACCCAGCGCGCCTCACCCTTGCCCTCCAGCGCCCGCACCGCCAGGTCGATGGCGATGCGCGCCTGGATCACCGGCGAATCCGTCGGTGCCGCCAGCACCAGCCCCTGGCGAATGTCCTCCACCACCCGCTCGGTGGCATACAGCGAGACCACCTGGGTCTGGAAGCGCGACGGCGACCCCTTGACCAGTTGCGCGGCGAAGGCGGCCGCTTCGGCATTGGCCAGCAGGTAGTCCAGGCGTGACTCACGCCCCAGCAGCCCGCGCACCAGCGCCGCCTGGGTCGAGCGGTCCACCGGCCCGTAGCCGCCATCGGCCAGGCGCACCGACGTGCCGTCCATGGCCGTGCGCAAGCCGCGCTCGGCGTCCAGCACCCAGCCCGCGTCCCTGGGGCCCGGCAGCCAGCCGAGGTTGATCGGCCCGCCCCCCGCCCTCTCACCGATGTAGCCCAGGGCCTCCCGCGCCATATCGGCGAAATCCACCCGCGCGTGCGCGGTCACGCCATCGCAGTCGATGCCGTTCACCAGGTCGATCACCGGCGTGCCGTTTCTTTTCAACTGCTCGATCTCGTGGCACAGGCCACGGGCCTCGATGGCGCCGATGACGAAGGCGTCGGCACCGAGCTGGATGCAGCGGGCCAGCTGGGCGCGCTGCATCGCCGGGAACTGGTAGCCGCCCGCTTCGTAGATGCCCAGCTGCACGCCCTGGCGCCGGGCTTCCTCGTCCAGCCCCCAGGCGACGCCCCACCAATAGCGGTCGATGCCATGGGGCAGCAGGGTGCAGATGCGCCAGGGCCGGCTGGCATGGTCGAGGGGCACGTAGTCGCGGGCCTGCCCGTCGGCGATCACCGGTACCGGGAACCACTGCGCCCCATGGCAGGGCGCCAGGACCAACAGGGAAAGCAGCAGCGCACAGCAGATCCGCATAGGGGCCATTCCGCAGCAAACGCGAGGGGGGAGTGAACCAAGCCTAGCAGCCGTCGCCGCTCGCGGCGGGATGACAGCCCGGCCGGCGGCGCCTAAAGTCCGCAAGGTCGCACGCCCAAGGAATCCCATGGCCGATCTGCCCAGCCTCGACGCCCGCACCGCCCGCCTGCTGCCCTGGCTGGTGGCCGTCGCCTTCTTCATGCAGGCCCTGGACGGCACCATCCTCAACACCGCCCTGCCGGCCATGGCCCGCGACCTGGCCGAAGACCCGCTGCGCATGCAGTCGGTGATCATCGCCTACATGCTCACGGTGGCCCTGTTGATTCCCGCTTCGGGCTGGATCGCCGACCGCTTCGGCACCCGCCGGATATTCTTCGGCGCCATCGTCCTGTTCAGCCTGGGCTCGTTGTTCTGCGCCCTCTCCGCCACCTTGCCGCAGCTGGTCGCCGCCCGCGTGGTGCAAGGCCTGGGCGGTGCGCTGATGATGCCGGTGGGGCGCCTGGTGGTGCTGCGCGCCTACCCACGTACCGAGCTGGTGCGGATCATGAGCTTCATCACCCTGCCCGGCCTGTTCGGCCCGCTGATCGGCCCCACCCTCGGCGGCTGGCTGGTGGAATACGCCACCTGGCACTGGATCTTCCTCATCAACCTGCCCGTCGGCCTGATCGGCGGCTGGGCCGCCTGGCGCTTCATGCCCGACCTGCGCTCCAGCGGCCCGGTGCGCCTGGACGTCTACGGTTTCCTGCTGTTCGGCACCGCCATGGTGCTGATCACCATCGCCCTGGAGGGCCTGGGCGAACTGCACCTGCCCCATGTGCGGGTGATGCTCCTGCTGCTCGGCGGCCTCGCCTGCCTGGCCGCCTACTGGCTGCACGCGGTGCAGGTGGAACAGCCGCTGTTCGCCCCCTCGCTGTTCCGCACCCGCACCTTCGCCGCCGGCATCCTCGGCAACCTCTTCTCGCGCCTGGGCAGCGGCGCCCTGCCCTTCCTCACGCCCCTGTTGCTGCAGGTGGCGCTGGGCTTTCCGCCGGCCCAGGCGGGGATGACCATGATCCCTCTGGCGCTCTCGGCGATGATCGCCAAGCCCCTGGCCAAGCCACTGCTCGACCGCCTCGGCTACCGCCGCCTGTTGCTGGGCAACACCCTGCTGCTCGGCGGCATGATCGCCAGCCTGGCGCTGATCGACGCCGACACGCCCTACCCGCTGCTGCTCCTGCACCTGGGCGCCCTGGGCGCGGTGAACTCCATGCAGTTCACCGCCATGAACACCGTCACCCTGCTCGACCTCGACGACCACCAGGCCAGCAGCGGCAACAGCCTGCTCTCGGTGGTGATGCAGCTGTCCATGAGCCTCGGCGTGGCGGTGGCCGCGGCGCTGCTGGGCGGCTTCGGCAAGCCCGATGCGCCCTCGGTGCTGGCGGCCTTCCAGGCCACCTACCTGTGCGTCGGCACCCTCACCTTGCTGGCGGCGGCGATCTTCTTCCAGCTGCCGCCGGACAGCGGTCGCGCCGTGCGTCGGGTACCCGACGATATCGGCCACTGATAAGGCGCTGCGACACCGGGACGGCAAGGTGGCCCGGCGCCATCCTGCTAAACTGCGCGCCTATCCGATTGCCAGGCCCCGCCCGTGACCACCAACGCCTTTTCCGCCCTGCCCCTGTCCGCCGCCATGCTGGCCAACCTCGACGCCCTCGGCTACCACGAGATGACGCCCATCCAGGCCCTGGGCCTGCCGGTGATCCTCAAGGGCCAGGACCTGATCGCCCAGGCCAAGACCGGCAGCGGCAAGACCGCCGCCTTCGGCATCGGCCTGCTCGACCCGCTCAACCCGCGCTTCTTCGGCTGCCAGGCCCTGGTGCTGTGCCCGACCCGCGAGCTGGCCGACCAGGTGGCCAAGGAAATCCGCCGCCTGGCCCGTGCCGCTGACAACATCAAGGTGCTGACCCTCTGCGGCGGCGTGCCCTTCGGCCCGCAGATCGGCTCCCTGGAGCACGGCGCGCACATCATCGTCGGCACCCCGGGGCGCATCCAGGAGCACCTGCGCAAGGGCACCCTGAAGCTCGACGGCCTCAACACCCTGGTGCTGGACGAAGCCGACCGCATGCTCGACATGGGCTTCTACGACAGCATCGCCGACATCATCGAGCAGACCCCGGCCAAGCGGCAGACCCTGCTGTTCTCCGCCACCTACCCCAAGGGCATCGCCGAACTGGCCGGGCGCTTCCTGCGCAACCCGCAGCAGGTGAAGGTCGAGGCCCTGCACGACGACAGCCAGATCGAGCAGCGCTTCTACGAGATCGACCCCAACCAGCGCATGGACGCGGTGGTCCACCTGCTGCTGCACCATCGCCCGCAGTCCAGCGTCGCCTTCTGCCACACCCGCCAGCAGTGCCAGGAGCTGGTGGAACACCTGCAGGCCAACCGCATCTCGGCACAGACCCTGCACGGCGAGCTCGAACAACGCGACCGCGACCAGGTGCTGACCATGTTCGCCAACCGCAGCTGCAGCGTGCTGGTGGCCACCGACGTTGCCGCACGCGGCCTGGACATCGCCGGCCTGGAAGCGGTGATCAACGTCGAGCTGTCCCGCGACCCGGAAATCCACGTGCACCGTGTCGGCCGCAGTGGCCGGGCCGGCGAGAAGGGCCTGGCCCTGAGCCTGGTGGCGCCCGCCGAAGCCAGCCGCGCCCAGGCCATCGAGGACCTGCAGAAGGCCCCGCTGAACTGGCAGCGCCTGGATGAACTGGTCTTGAAGAACCGTGACCCGCTGCTGCCGCCAATGGCTACGCTGTGTATCAACGGTGGACGCAAAGAGAAGGTGCGCCCGGGCGACATCCTCGGCGCGCTGACAGGTGAAGCTGGCATTCCGGGTGCACAGGTTGGCAAGATAGCCATCTTCGATTTCCAGGCTTTCGTGGCCGTGGACAGGAACATCGTCAAACAGGCCTTGAAACGCCTGAGTGACGGCAAGATCAAGGGCCGCTCGTTCAAGGTGCGCGCCCTCTAGTAACGCCCCGGAAAGGTTCGCCCTGTATGACAGCGCTGGCGGGAGGCCCCCGCCACGCATCAATGGAGTAGGTCGTGCGCAATATTCTGGTCGTCGAAGACAGCCCGCTGGTCCTCAAGATCCTCGAACACCTGTTCCGCCAGGAGCCGGACCTGCAGCCCGTGTTCTGCGCCTCCTGCGCCGAGGCCGAGGTGCTGCTGGAAACCTCCGCCGCCTTGTTCTTCGCCGCCATCGTCGACCTCAACCTGCCGGATGCGCCCGACGGCGAGATCGTCGACCTGGTGCTGCGCTACGAACTGCCCTGCGTCGTCCTCTCCGGCTCCTACAAGGAGCAGCGCCGCGACGAGCTCCTGCTCAAGGGCGTGGTCGACTACGTGCTCAAGGAAAGCCAGCACTCCTACGAATACGTCTTCCGCCTGCTGCACCGCCTGGTGCGCAACTGCGGGGTGAAGATCCTCGTCGCCGAGGACTCCGAGGCCACCCGCAACTTCGTACGCCGGGTGCTCACCCCGCACCTCTACCAGATCATCGAGGCCCGCGACGGCGACGAAGCCCTGCACATTCTCCAGGAGCAGCCGGACATCGACCTGCTGCTGGTGGACCACGGCATGCCCGGCATCAGCGGCTTCGACCTGGTGAAGATGCTGCGACAGAAGCTGCACCGCACCGAGCTGATCATCCTCGGCCTCTCGGCAGACCAGAAAGGCTCGCTCAGCGCCATGTTCATCAAGCACGGCGCCGACGACTTCCTGCGCAAGCCCTTCTGCACCGAGGAGCTCAATTGCCGGGTGATGTCGACCCTGGAGCGCCGCGACCTGATGCGCGCACTGAAGCAGGCGGCGCTGTTCGACTCGCTGACCAACCTCTACAACCGCCGCGCCTTCTACGAACAGGGCCTGCAGCTGTTCCAGCAGGCCCAGCGCGCCGGCCAGGAGCTGAGCGTGGCGATGCTCGACCTCGACTTCTTCAAGCTGATCAACGACAAGTTCGGCCACGCCAGCGGCGACACCGCCCTGGTGATGTTCTCCCGGGTGCTGGCCCACGCCCTGCCCGACGCCCTGCTGGGCCGTCTAGGCGGTGAAGAGTTCGCCGTGGTCAGCAAGAGCGACGCGACCACCCTCAAGGCCACCCTCGACCAGCTGCGACGCAACTGCGCCCGCCTCAAGTACGCCGCCGATGCACCGCCGCTGTCATTCAGCGCCGGCATCTACCAGGGGCCGCCGGAAGACCTGGAAAGCCTGCTTCACGAAGCCGACCAGCGCCTCTACCAGGCCAAGCACGAAGGCCGCGGGCGGACCATCGCCAACCGCTAGAAGCCGTGGCGCTCGAAGATGCGCTGGTAGGTCCCGTCGTCGCGCATCGCCTGCATCGCCCGGTCGAAGTCCTCCACCACCTGGCGATGCATCGGGTGGCTGCGCCGCACCAGGATCGCCAGGTTGTTCTCGCTGAGCGGTCGCGGCAGGAACTCCAGCTGGCCCTTGAGCTCCTTCAGCTCGCGGTTGAGGTGATAGCGCGCCACCAGTTCGTCCTCCAGGGTCAGTTGCACGCGCCCGGCGGCGAGCATGCGCGCGCCCATCTCGAAGCCCATCACCGGCACCCGGTCGAGGGTCGGGTCATGGTCGAACTCGGCGGAGTAGGCATAGCCCCGCACCACGGCGATGCTGTAGGGGCGCAGGTCGGCCAGGGTCTCGAAATTCACCTTCGCGCCGCGATGACGGAGGAAGCGCACACGGTTGACCAGGTAGGGCTTCGAATACAGGCCGTAGACAGCGCGAGCCTGGTCGTACCAGGCGTTGACCACCACGTCGTAGTCGCCCACCTCTAGCCCGCGCAGTGCCCGCGCCCAGGGCACCTCCACATACTCGGAGGTGTGCCCGGCGCGCTGCAGCGCGGTCACCACCAGGTCCACCGCCAGGCCACCCTGGGGCAGGTTGGCGTCGGTGAACGGCGGCCAGGTGTTGGCCACCAGTCGCAGGTGCTCGGCACGCAGCGGGCCCGAGCACAGCAGAACGAGCAACAACAGGACACTGCAGGTCTTTTTCATCCATGGCTTCCACTGGGGCGGGGACGGTCGGCATCGCCGGACTGCACGCATTTCCCTTGCCAGCCAGCGGAGAGCGCTGGTCGCGGCACCTCCATAGGGTAGACTTCGCCACCGGCGCGCGCCTTGGCCGATTCGACTTCTGAGGGTGGTTTCTTGTTCGTGACTGATGTGGTGATTATCGGGGCCGGCGCCGCCGGTTTGTTGTGCGCCTCCAAGGCCGCCGCGCGCGGTCGCAAGGTGCTGCTGCTCGATCACGCGAACAAGGCCGGCAAGAAGATCCTCATGTCCGGCGGCGGCCGCTGCAACTTCACCAACCTCTACACCGAGCCGGCCAACTTCCTCTCCGCCAACGCCCACTTCTGCAAGTCGGCCCTGGCCCGCTACACCCAGTGGGACTTCCTCGAGTTGGTGAACAAGCACGGTGTCGCCTACCACGAGAAGAAGCTCGGCCAGCTGTTCTGCGACCACAAGGCCAGCGACATCCTCGCCATGCTCCTGGCCGAGTGCGACGAGCACGGCGTCGACCTGCGCTTGGACACAGCCGTCAGCGCCATCGCCTGCGACGAGGCCGGCTACGCGCTGCAGACCGCCATCGGCCCGGTGCGCTGCCAATCCCTGGTGATCGCCACCGGCGGCCTGTCGATTCCCACCCTGGGCGCCACCGGCTTCGGCTACCAGGTGGCCCGCCAGTTCGGCCACGAAGTGCTGCCGACCCGCGCCGGCCTGGTGCCCTTCACCATCACCGATCAGCTCAAGGCGATGTGCACCGAACTCTCCGGCACCTCGGTGGACGCCCTGGTGAGCTGCAACGGCGCCAGCTTCCGCGAGAACATCCTGTTCACCCACCGCGGCCTCAGTGGCCCCGCCATTCTGCAGATCTCCTCCTACTGGAACCCCGGCGAGGCGATCTCGATCAACCTGCTGCCCCATCTCGACGTGCCCGCTTGGCTGGTGCAGCAGCAGGGCGAACGCCCCAATGCCGAGCTGAAGACCCTGCTGGGTGAACTCTTCACCCGCAAGTTCGCCACCCTGCTGGCGGAGCGATGGTTCGCCTCGCGGCCGATGAAGCAGTACAGCCTGGCCGAGTTGCAGGCCATCGCCGAAGCCCTCACCGACTGGCAGCTCACGCCATCGGGCACCGAGGGCTACCGCACCGCCGAAGTCACCCTGGGCGGGGTCAGCACCCACGAGGTGTCGTCCAAGACCATGGAATCGCAGAAGTCCCCCGGGCTGTACTTCATCGGCGAAGTGCTGGACATCACCGGCCACCTCGGCGGCTTCAACTTCCAGTGGGCCTGGGCCTCGGCGCACGCCGCCGCGCAGTTCGTCTGAGCCCGGGGCATGCCTGAGGGCGGCAGCACCTGTGCATTCCCGCCAGCGGGTGTAACCCGCCTCGCCCGGGCGGCATCCAAACGGTAACCTCTTGCCGATCGGCCCCCGCACACCCGCGCGGGCCGAGCCCCTGGAACGCACGCCCACAAGGCCGCCATGTCATCGACCTCGCTCCGTCATTCCCTGCGCCGTCTCTGGGCCCAGGACAAGTTCAGCTACAGCCTGCGGGTGTTCGTCGCCCTGACCGGGAGCATGGCGCTCTGCTGGCAGCAGGACCGCATGGACCTGCTGATCCCGCTGTTCCTCGGCATCATCGCCAGCGCCCTGGCCGAGACCGATGACAGCTGGCAGGGCCGCCTCAACGCGCTGCTGGTGACCCTGGGCTGCTTCAGCGTCGCCTCCTTCTCGGTGGAGCTGCTGTTCCCCTACCCCTGGCTGTTCGTCTCTGCCCTGGCGCTGGCGGCCTTCGGCCTGACCATGCTCGGCGCCCTGGGCGAGCGCTACGCCACCATCGCCTCGGCGACGCTGATCCTGTCGATCTACAGCATGATCGGCGTCGACCAGCGTGACGGCATCGGCCATGACCTGTGGCGTGAACCGGCGCTGCTGGTGGGCGGCGCGGCCTGGTACGGGTTGCTCTCGGTGATCTGGCAGGCGCTGTTCACCCACCAGCCGGTGCAGCAGAGCCTGGCCCGGCTGTACCGCGAGCTGGGGCGCTACCTCAAGCTCAAGGCCAACCTCTTCGAGCCGCTGCGCGAGCTGGATGTGGAAGCCAAGCGCCTGGAACTGGCGCAGCAGAACGGCAAGGTGGTAGCGGCGCTGAACGCGGCCAAGGAGATCATCCTGCACCGGGTCGGCAATGGCCGCCCCGGCCCCAAGGTGAGCCGCTACCTGAAGCTGTACTTCCTCGCCCAGGACATCCACGAACGCGCCAGCTCCTCGCACTATCCCTACAACCAGCTGGCCGAGGCCTTCTTCCACAGCGACGTGCTGTTCCGCTGCCAGCGCCTGCTGCGCCAGCAGGGCGGTGCCTGCCAGGCCCTGGGCCAGGCCATCCAGATGCGCCAGCCCTTCGACTACAACGACGGCACCCAGGCCCTGGACGACCTGCACCGCTCCCTGGAGCACCTGCGCATCCAGAGCAACCCGGCCTGGCGCGGCCTGCTGCGCTCGCTCAACGCCCTGGCCGGCAACCTCTCCACCCTCGACCGCCTGCTGACCGACGCCAGCAACCCCGACGCCCTCGCCGAAGCCCAGGACAGCAGCCTGCTGGACCGATCGCCCAAGGGCCTGAAGGACGTCTGGGAGCGCCTCAAGCAGAACTTCACCCCCACCTCCCTGGTGTTCCGCCACGCCCTGCGCATGGCCATCGCCCTGTCCACCGGCTACGGCGTGCTGCACCTGATCCACCCCAGCCAGGGCTACTGGATCCTGCTCACCACCGTATTCGTCTGCCAGCCCAACTTCGGCGCCACCCGGCGCAAGCTGGTGCAGCGGATCATCGGCACCGTCATCGGCCTGGCCCTGGGCTGGGCGCTGTTCGACCTGTTCCCCAGCGCCCTGGTGCAATCGCTGTTCGCGGTGGTGGCCGGGGTGATCTTCTTCGCCAACCGGGCCACGCGCTACACCCTGGCGACGGCGGCGATCACCCTGATGGTGCTGTTCTGCTTCAACCAGATCGGCGACAGCTACGGCCTGTTCGTGCCGCGTCTGGTGGATACCCTGCTGGGCAGCCTGATCGCCGCCCTGGCGGTAATCTTCATTCTCCCCGACTGGCAGGGCCGCGGCCTGCACCGCGTGGTCGCCAACACCCTGGCCTGCAACGCCCGCTACCTGCGCCAACTGGTGCAGCAGTACAGCGGCGGCAAGCGCGACGACCTGGCCTACCGCCTGGCCCGGCGCAACGCCCACAACGCCGACGCGGCGCTGTCCACGACCCTGGCCAACATGCTCATGGAGCCGGGGCACTTCCGTAAGGAGGCGGACATCGGCTTCCGCTTCCTGGTGCTCTCCCACACCCTGCTCAGCTACCTCTCCGCCCTCGGCGCCCACCGTTCCAGCGAGCCCATGGCCCTGGAAGGCAACCTGCTGGGCGACGCCGCCGAACGCATCGCCACCGCCCTGGAAGAAATCGCCACCGACCTCGCCGCGCGCAAGCCGGTGACCATCCACAGCGACCCGGAAGAAGCCCTGGCCAAGGAGCTGGAGCAACTGCCCGAGGACATGGACGAACGCGCCCGCCTGGTACAGACCGAGCTCGGCCTGATCTGCCGCCAGCTCGGCGCCCTGCGCACCCTGGCGGCGCACCTGGCGAGTGGGAAGAAGGTGGAGTGAGGGCCCCTGCCGCCCAAGGAACCCTGCGCTCGGACAATCGCGAATGAATTCTCCCACAGAAAAGCACGGTGCCCCGTGGGAGCGAATTCATTCGCGAAGCAGGCCTCAGGACTGCCACCCGCTCACAGCCACACCGCGTCCCAATGCGGGTAATCACCAAGGCGCCGCACCAGCCCCGCCCTCAGCGGATTGGCGACCACATAGCGCGCAATCGGCAGCAATTCATCCTCGCGCCTCAGCGCCCGGTCATGGAACCCTGGCTGCCAGACCTTCCCTCCAGCGTCCAGCGACAGGCCCAGGCGCCTTGCGGTGCGGCCCTTCAGCGCCTTGACCACCGATGACAAAGGCATTGGCCCGCTGAGCCGCATCAGCCAGTGGAAATGATCGGGCATCAGCACCCAGGCCAGTGACTGCGCCAGGTTGTTCTGCTCCAGGCGCCTCAGCTCGTCGACCAACAACCAGGCACGTGCAAAGTCGGCGAAGAGCGGGCGCCGCTCGGCCGTGGTCGCAGTGATGAGATAGACCCTGCCGAGTTCGGAAACGCGCCCTTTGCGCAGATCGCGACTGCCCATGAGCCTGCCCTCCTTCCATGGAAAGCAGGGACTCTAACCAGCGGTGGCAAGCATGGCCGCGCGAGCGTGCCCAGGAAAACGCCGGTCTATGGGTAGCCGAAGACCGCCGAGTTCAAAGCATCGCGAATGAATTCGCTCCCACGGCCGTCTCCGCCGCCATCTCCGCCATCAACGCCTTCACCGTCTCGCCCACCTTGCGCACGGCGGCTTCCTGCTCGGCATCGGGCTTGCGCGAGTAGTTCATGCGCAGGCAGCTGCGGTATTTGCCGGAGGCGGAGAACAGGCTGCCGGAAGCGATCTGTACGCCCTTGTCGAGCAGGGCGCGATTCAGCCGCAGGGTGTCGAAGCCCTCGTCCAGCTCCACCCAGAGCATGAATCCACCCTGGGGCCGGCTGGCGCGGGTGCCTTCGGGGAAGTACTTCATCACCCAGTCGATCATCTGGTCGCGGCCGTTCTGGTACTGGCTGCGCATGCGCCGCACGTGCGGCTCGTAGGCGCCGCTGGCGAGGAATTCGGCCAGGGCGATCTGCGGCTGGGTGGCGGTGGCGCCGGTGGAGATGTACTTCATGTGCAGCAGCCGGTCGAAGTAGCGGCCGGGGGCGATCCAGCCGATGCGGATGCCCGGCGCCACGGTCTTGGAGAAGGAGCTGCACAGCAGCACGCGGCCGTCCTCGTCGAAGGACTTGATGGTGCGCGGGCGCGGGTAGCGATAGGCCAGGTCGCCGTAGACGTCGTCTTCGATGATCGCCACATCGTAGCGTTGGGCCAGGGTCAGCAGGGCGCGCTTACGGGCCTCCGGCATGATGTAGCCGAGGGGGTTGTTGCAGTTGGGGGTGAGCTGGATGAGCTTGATCGGCCACTGCTCCAGGGCCATTTCCAGGGCCTCCAGGCTGATGCCGTTGATCGGGTCGGTGGGCAGTTCCAGGGCCTTCATGCCGAAGCCCTTCAGCGCCTGCATGGCGCCGTGGAAGCTGGGCGAATCCACCGCGACTATGTCGCCCGGCTGGCAGATGGCGCGGATGGAGGCGGACAGCGCCTCGTGGCAGCCGGTGGTGATGATCAGGTCGCTAGCGGGAATCTGGCAGCCCGCATCCACCAGCAGCCGCGAAACCTGCTCGCGCAGCGGCAGCGAGCCCTGGATGGCGTCGTAGTAGAGGCCCCCCAGGTCCGGGCGCCGGGCGACCTGCGCGAGGCTGCGCAGCAGCGGCCGCAAGGTGGGGCTGGAGACGTCGGGCATGCCACGGCCCAGTTGCACCAGGCCGTCGCGGGCGCCGCGCTTGACCAGCTCCAGCACGTCGCTCCACTGCGACACGTCCACCGGGCGCTGCGCCGCGCGGGTCATGGCCGGCAGCGCCGGGGCCTCGCGGCGGGGCGGTACGAAGTAGCCGGACTTCGGCCGTGGCACGGCGAGGCCGCCGTCCTCCAGCAGGCGATAGGCCTGCTGCACGGTGCTGAGGCTGACGCCGTGCTCCTGGCTCAGGGCGCGCACCGAGGGCAGGCGGTCGCCCGGGCGGTAGTAGCCCTGCTCGATGCGCTCGGCGAGGGTTTCGGCGAGCTGGGTGTAGAGCTTCATGACAGTTCCCCTTGCGCAGGGCGGGTTGCGCACAGACCGGTACAGATAACGGGTAAATTGTGGATTCAGACGCACAGCCGCGCAATCTGTATGAAAAAAATATCAGCACCGTGAATCTGTAATGCTTTTCGTCGCCCATTCATCATGTTCTCCATACACCCGCCCCCCAGCATGAGGAGAACGACATGAACGGCCTGAGCGATACGCGGCTGAGCCTCCACGGGAAAGAACTGGAGCTGGAGCACCTGTGCGTCCGCGCCAATGCCAGCTTTGCCGAAGACGGCCGCTGGCATCGCTTCTGGCGCCGCCTGCACACCCGCAAGGCGCTGCTGGACCTGGACGAGCAGGCGCTGCGCGATATCGGGCTGACCCGCGAACAGGCCCTGGAAGAGGCGCTGAAGCCGTTCTGGAAGCTGTAAGGAAGGCCGGCCGCCCGCAGGCGGCCGGTTGTCCGGCGATCAGGACAGGCGGAAGCGCGCGGTGTTCTGGTTCAGCGCCTGGCTGCCGCGATGCAGTTGCTCGGCGGCGGCCTGCACCGACTGGGCACCATGCAGCAACAGGCTGGCAGCCTGGTCCACCTGCTGGATATTGCCGCTGACCTCGTCCGCCGTGGCGGCCTGTTCTTCGGCGGCGGTGGCGATCTGCGCCAGGCGATCACTGACCCGCTGTACCGCATCGGCGATGCCGGAGAGGTCGTCGCCCATGCTCAGCACACTGCCCACATCACCCTCGGCCTGCTTGAACGCGGCCTCCATCAACGCCACGGCCTGGCCGACCACCCCTTGCAGGCTGGCGACGGTGTCGCCGATTTCCTTGGTCGAGTCCTGGGTGCGCTGGGACAGGCTGCGCACCTCGTCGGCGACCACGGCAAAACCACGGCCCTGCTCGCCCGCGCGCGCGGCTTCGATGGCGGCGTTGAGCGCCAGCAGGTTGGTCTGCTCGGCGATGCCCTTGATCACATCCACCACGCGGTTGATCTGCTGGGCCTGGTCGCGCAGTTGCTGCAACGAGGAGACGGTGTCCCCCAGGCGCGTGCTCAGCTCACGCATGCTGGCCCCGGTGCGGGCGCTGCGCTGGTTGCTCTGCATGGCGATTTCGCGGGTCTGCTGGGCATCCTGGGCGGCGCCCTCGCAGCTTTCGGCCACGCTCTGGGCGGTGGCCGCCAACTGGTGCGCGGCGGCGGCGATCTGGCTGACCTGGCCCTGCTGCTGCTCCACCGAGGTAAGGGTGTCCTGGGCCTGGGCATTGAGTTGCTGCACGGTGCCACCCAGTTGGCCGCTCTCGAGGTTCACGCCCTCCAGCGAACTGCGCAGCTGCGCCAGCGCGGCGTTGAGGGCTTCGGCGATCTGCGCCAGGTCGTCGCTGCCATGCACGGTGGCGGCCACGCGCAGGTCACCGGCACGCAGGCCTTCGGCGGCTTCGGTGATGGCGGCGGTACCCCGGCGGATGGCCGCGTTGAGGCATAGCAGCATGTACAGGGCCAGCAGGGTGAGCAGGCTGAAGCCGCCGATCACCTGGACCATGCTGCGCAGCGCCTGGGTACGGAAGTCGCCGAGGCGCGCCTGGAAGCGCTCGGTCAGCGCCTGTTGCAGGGCCACCAGTTGGCCGTCGAGGCGCTCCACCTGCTGGATGAACTCGGCGGTGCCGAGGGTGAAGGGGTTGGCTTCGAACATGCCCTTGTCGACCCGGGCGAGGAAGTCGTTCATGGCCTGGTCGGCCTGGCGGAACGGGGCATCCAGCGCGGCGTTGACGTCGGATGCCTGGGCGATGGCGTCCTGGGCCTTGCGCAGTTGCCGCGACGTGTCATCGAGGGAGCGGCGCAGGTCACGCACGGCGACCCGGCTCTGCAGGGTGAAGTGCTGCGACACCACCGCGCCATGGGCGTTGGCGGCGAAACTGCCGAGCAGCTCCTGGGCGCGCGGCTGCACGTAGGTGAGCTGCTCCATCATCAGGTAGGTGTCCATGCCCGGGTCGAGGATCAGCCCGGTCTCGGTGGCCACCTGCTCACGCAAGGATTGCAGGCTCTGCAGTACGTCCTGGAAACGCTCCAGTGCATCCGGCAGCGCCAGCGGCGCCAGGGCCTGGAAGCTGATGCGCTCGCTGCGCGAACGGGCTTCCTCGAACAGCTTGCGGCTCTGCTCGCCGAGCTGCTCCGTCTTCAGCTGTGCATCGACCTTGGCCAGGGCTTCCTGCAGGCGGCCGCTGCGCTGCTCGAGCAGGGACTTGGCGGCACCCTCGGTGCCCTTCCAGCGGGCCAGCAGCAGACGCTGGGTGCCGACCTCATGCTGGGCATCGGCCAGCGTGGCGATCACCCGCATGCCACTGAGCTCGCCCTCCACCAGGCCGAGGCGGTCCAGGTAGGAGGTGGTGATCACCCACAGGGCATAGCCTAGGGGCAGGATGAACAAAAGGAAGAGCAGCTGGAATTTCCGCGCGAAGCTGAACCCTTCGAGCAGACGCACGCCCGGCGTGAGTAATGCTGTCATGACGACACCTCATTGGACCCGGATCGGCCAGGAGGCCGAAAACAAGCCCCATGCAAAAGCCGAACCTGGGGGTTACCCCTTTGTCGCCGGCAGCACCCCGGGGTGCTGCACGACGCATGGCGAGGCACTCCGGCCAGCAGAACCCCGCAGCGGCCCTGCGACGGGAAGGCATTGCACCAGAACGGTGCGACTACTGAAGCAGCGACTCCACCCGCTGGATCTCGGCGCGCTGGCTGGCCACGAGGGCCAGGCCATTGCCGCTGGGGTCCAGGGCATTCAGGGGGGCCTGCAACTTACGATAGGCGACAAGATCCACCAGCGGTGGCAGCAGAGCGGTAGGGCCGGCATCACGCAGGGCGTGGAACAGGCCGAGGTTGATCAGGTCGGCCAGTTCGACGCCCGGGCCTGAGGACTCGTCCCAGGCGCCCAGGTTGCGCACCACGGAGATGTAGCTTTCATCCACCGACCATTTCTTCAGCACGATCACCCCGAGGGATTTGCCGTATTCCCGGCACAGGCGGGTGTAGAGCTCGGGGGATGGGATCTGCTGGGCATCCTTGAACGCCGAGAGGATGGCCAGGGCGCCGATGTCGCTGAGCACGCTGGCCAGCAGCACATGGTCGGACGAGGCGTGGCCGATCAGCCGCGCCAGCACGGCGCTGATGCTGCCGCGCCGGGCCAGGCGGCCCCAGGTGTCGACGAAGAGCTTCTTGTGCGCGGCGCTGTGCAGGGTGAACAGGCTCTTGATGCTGTGGACCATGGTGATGCGGTCCACCTCCAACATGCCAAGGGTGCGGATCACATCATCCAGGGTCTTGGGCGGCGGCGCGGTGCGCAGGCGCGTGCTCGCCGCGTGCTTGACCAGGGTGGCGCTGAGGGCGGGGTCCTTGTTGATGACCCGCGCCAGGGTAGCGGTGCTGGCATCCGGATTGGCCAGCACGCGGCGAATTTCCAGGGTGATCATGGGGAGGCTGGGGAGCTGCTCTTCACCGCTCATCAACTGTGAAACCAGACGCCTATAGATCGAATAACCCGACTCTTCAGTACTCACGACAGTCCCCACATGGCCTTGTGCCAGTGTAGCCATCGCCAAGGTCGGCAAACAGTGCCGCGACGCTCTGCCGACGAGCGACATGCGGGCGCGGGGAACCGAACCCGGGCCGCCAGGCTCCACTCTAGTGGCGAACACCATCCCGCTCCCCATTCCGATGCGCAGAGGCCCTTCCGTGGAAACCGAACGACTGTCCAAGACCCTGAACTTCATGCGCACGCAGCTACTTCCCCTTGGCTTTTCCGGCCACATGGACAGCGACCGCAGCCTGCACGTGCTGATCTACGACCAACGCACCCGCAAGACCATCCTCGAGACCGCCGGCATCCCGTTTTCCGCCACCTGCGGCAAGGCCGAGGCGCTGCACCTGGTGCAACGCCTGAAACGCGATATCGACGAGCAGTTCATCCGCACCCACCCCTGAACCGCCTCAGGGGATGGTGACGCCGTGCCGGGTCGCCATCTCATCCAGCCGGCCGTCGCTGATCAGGCTGGCGAAGGCGCGGTCGAAGTCGGCACGCAAGGCCGCGTGGTCCTCGGTCCTGGGGAAGGCGAAGTAGCCATCCTGGATGTCGATGATCGGGAGCAGCTGGTGCACGGTGCCGCGCTCCAGGGCTTCGATGCGCGGCCGGGTGTTGCGCTCGTTGCTGGCCAGCAGGTCGATGCGCCCCAGCACCAGCATGCGCAGGGCGTTGTCGACGCTCTCGATGCTGTGCAGGTCCATCGCCTCGCGGCCTTCGTCGAAGTGGGGGCCGTAGGTCCAGCCACGGATGATGCCGACACGCCGGCCGGCCAGCGTGGCGTAGTCCCCTTTCCAATCGACATCCACGCCATCACGGGCATAGAACACGATGCGATCGCGATAGAAGGCGTGCTGGCTGAAGAGGAAATGCTGCTCGCGCTCCGGCGTGCGGTAGGGGCCGATCAGGATGTCCGCGCGCCCCTGCGCCACCATCTTCTGCGCCCGCGCCCAGGGGTAGACCTCGAAGCGCACCGAGTCGCCCATGCGCTGCGCCACCTCGCGCAGGACATCAGGGCCGAGGCCGATGAAACGGCCATCCAGGGTCTGCCCGAACAGGCGCGGGAACTCGGCTCCCACGGCCAGCCATTCGCGGGCCGACGCGAACGGCACGACCACCAGGCACAGCAGCACTGGACACAGCATCCGTAGGTAGCGGCTCATGCCCGCGAATACTCGACGACAGGAATGGGGCTTGAGCCTAGCAGGCTTTTTCTGCGCCAGGTGAGCCGGCAAAGCGGGGCTGCGGAGGGCCGACCGGAGCATTCGCCAAGGCCTTTGGGACACCGCCTACAGATGCACCCTGGAGCCGGGGCTATAGTCGGTCCCGTCATGCCCGCCTCAGGACTGCGCTTATCCTGCAGCCCTCCACAGCTGGGGTTGGGCATGACCCCCTCCCTCCTTACTCTCTCAATTCCCCTCGCCCAGCTCGCGCCAGATCAGGTAGAGCCGCAGATCGAACTCCAACTGGTGGTAACCCGGCAGCATGTGTTCACACAGCTGGTAGAAGGCCTTGTTGTGGTCGCGCTCGCGCAGGTGCGCCAGCTCGTGCACCACGATCATCCGCAGGAACTCGGGCGCCGCCTCCTTGAACAACGAGGCCACGCGGATCTCCTTCTTCGCCTTGAGCTTGCCGCCCTGCACGCGGGAGATCGCGGTGTGCAGCCCGAGGGCCTTCTGCACGATATCCAGCTTGTTGTCGTAGATCACCTTGTCGATGGCCGGCGCGTTGCGCAGGTGCTCCTGGCGCAGGGCATTGGTGTAGCCGTAGAGCGCCTTGTCGCTCTGCACCTCATGCCGCTCCGGGTAGCGCTTGGCGAGGTACTCGCCCAGGCGGCGCTGCTCGACCATCAGGCGCACCTGGTCCTGCAAATGGGCGGGGTAGGACTGGATGTAGCGAAGCGGGTTCATGGCAGATCGAAGCGGCAGAAAGAAAGCCGACATTCTACCGCCGGTGACACTATGCGACGCAGCCTGTCAGCGCAGCGGCAGACGCCCGGCGACCGTTCATCGGATGCCCTCGAAGCCCCTGCCCGCCCCCAGCGAAACGGGGTTGCCGCTGCGCTTACAAAAAAATGACGCCAATGATTCGGCGCAAGCCGCATTCCACCTGAAGGCGGCATTCCGGACATGAACCATCCGGTTAGTTTTTGCGATTGCACCTTGATGGCAAAGCTCGGTCCAGACGGCTTTTTGACAGGCCCGACGGCGACGATCGGTGATTAACAAGGGGCTTGCGCAACCCTATAAAGCGTTCCGCGAGACGGCGTAAATGCCTTCGGACGACACGGCAGCCCCCTGCCACTCCCTAGCTTTCACTTTTAGTTCGTGTGCAGTTGGCCGGATGCCGCAGTAAGTGATTACGTCTCGTGGATGAGATAGCACCCGACTGAAAGTTCTCTTAGAGAACTCAGTCAAAATGATCGATCTCGGAACCTGGAACCTCACCATCCCCGTCGGTAGCCCTTCGGTGACCATCGAAACCCCCGCCCTGATGGGCGGCTATCAGGACAACTACTTCAAGGCGGCCAACGGCACCCTGTTCTTCTGGACCCCGGTGAACGGCAGCGCCACCGCCAATGCCGTCTACCCGCGCAGCGAGCTGCGCGAGACCTACGCCAACGGCAAGCTGCGCAACTGGACCTATGGCGCCGCCGACAACTACATGAGCGCCAACCTGGCGGTCGGCCAGGTCCCGTCCACGGGCAAGATCGTCATCGGCCAGATCCACGCCTACGGCAGCACCAGCCCCCTGCTCAAGCTGGAGTACCAGTTCAAGACCAAGACCGGCACCGGCAACATCGTCGCCAAGGTGCGCAACACCCCCACCGACGAGGACGGCGCAGTGGTCACCCTGCTCAGCGGCGTGAAGCTCAACCAGCGTTTCACCTACGTCATCAACATGTCGCCCACCGGGCAGTTGAGCATCCTGGTCAACAGCACCCTGTTCACCCAGCAACTGGCTTCCAGCTGGGCGCCCAAGCCGCTGTACTTCAAGGCCGGGGTCTATGCCCAGGACAACGTCGGCGACGCCAGCGAAGCCGGCAGCGCCACCTTCTACAACCTGAAGCTCGAACACCGAGCCCTGGCGACCACCGCCCAGTAAGGAAACAGCATGTGGGTTCCAGGCCCCGAAAAGCAGAAAGCCCCGCGAATGCGGGGCTTTCCGTTTACAGCGAAGGGAAGACTCAGTTGACCTTGGCGGTCAGCTCACCCTTGGCGTAGCGCTGGTACATGCCTTCCAGGGAGATCGGCTTGATCTTCGAGGCGTTACCGGCGGTGCCGAAGGCTTCGTAGCGGGCGATGCAGATGTCACGCATGGCGACGATGGTCTTGGCGAAGAACTTGCGCGGGTCGAACTCGCTCGGCTGCTCGGCCATCATGCGGCGGATAGCACCGGTGGAAGCCAGGCGCAGGTCGGTGTCGATGTTGACCTTGCGCACGCCGTGCTTGATGCCTTCGACGATTTCCTCGACCGGCACGCCGTAGGTTTCCTTGATGTCGCCGCCGAACTCGTTGATCACCTTCAGCCACTCTTGCGGCACCGAAGAGGAGCCGTGCATCACCAGGTGGGTGTTGGGGATGCGCTTGTGGATTTCCTTGATGCGCTCGATGGAGAGCACGTCGCCGGTCGGCGGCTTGGTGAACTTGTAGGCGCCGTGGCTGGTGCCGATGGCGATGGCCAGGGCATCGACCTGGGTCTTCTTGACGAAGTCCGCAGCCTCTTCCGGATCGGTCAGCAGCTGGCTGTGATCCAGCACGCCCTCGGCGCCGACGCCGTCTTCTTCGCCGGCCATGCCGGTTTCCAGGCTGCCCAGGCAACCCAGTTCGCCTTCCACGGACACGCCGCAGGCGTGGGCGAAGGCTACGGTCTGCTGAGTCACGCGGACGTTGTAGTCGTAGTCGGCCGGGGTCTTGCCGTCTTCACGCAGGGAGCCGTCCATCATCACCGAGGAAAAGCCCAGCTGGATGGAGCGCTGGCACACGTCCGGGCTGGTGCCGTGGTCCTGGTGCATGCACACCGGGATGTGCGGGAATTCTTCGATGGCCGCGAGGATCAGGTGGCGCAGGAAGGGCGCGCCGGCGTATTTGCGGGCACCGGCGGAAGCCTGGACGATCACCGGGGAATCGGTCTTGTCGGCCGCTTCCATGATGGCGCGCATCTGTTCCAGGTTGTTGACGTTGAAGGCCGGGACGCCGTAGCCGAATTCGGCGGCGTGGTCCAGCATCTGGCGCATGCTGATGAGTGCCATGGTGTTTCAGTCTCCCGAGTGGGTGGGCATTCGAAATGCGAAGCCTGCCGCAGGGGCAGGCCATGTTCAAGTTCCATGAAGGACGGCGAACGTCCTCCCGTAAAAACCGGCCGGCGATGAAGCCGGCCCGGTGAAATCATCGGCGCCGGTTCAGGGCGCCTTGCAGCCGCGGCCGATCAGGTCATCGGTGGCGACCCAGTAGACCAGCCCTTCGTCACCCTTGGTGTGGAAGGCCAGGCGGCTGTCGCTATAGAGCACGCCGGACCCCGAAGGTTCTCGGGTCAGGCGGTAGACGATATCGCCACCGCCCAGGCGCAGGTCCACCTGCTCCTGGTTGGCATCGGCGAAGCGCCACAGCACCTCGGCCTGGCTGTCGCAGACCCAGCGGGTCCACTCGTCGGCCGGCGCCTGGGCGCCCGCACAGCCGCCCAGCGCCAACAGCGCCGCGAGGGCGAACATGCCTTTCATCCTTTCACTCCCTTGGCCAGAAGGCCGTTCACCCGCAACGGGTCATGGACAGTGCTGCTCCTGGCTGCCGTTGACGGTGGGGTCACCGCTGCTCTGGGCCTCGACGCGCTGGTCATCCTGGGATTGCGGCAGGATGACCTGGGGCGGGCTCATCACCTCGCAGGTGGACGGCGCGGAAGCACCGCCCGCACAGCCGGCGAGCATCGCGAACAACGACAGCAGGATCAGGTTGGTACGCATGGCGGCAACTCCTTTTCTCGGGTCCTGTTCAAGGGACCACGAGCCACCGCCATGGTTTAGCCGCTATTTCAGGCCCTGGTTCAGGCCTTGGCGCGTTGCTCCAGCACTTCAACGGCCGGCAGCACCTTGCCCTCGACGAACTCGAGGAACGCACCACCGCCAGTGGAAATATAGGAGATGCGCTCGCCCACGCCGTACTTGTCGATGGCGGCCAGGGTGTCGCCACCGCCAGCGATGGAGAAGGCCGGGCTCTCGGCGATGGCCTGGGCCAGTACCTGGGTGCCGTTGCCGAACTGGTCGAACTCGAACACGCCTACCGGGCCGTTCCAGAGGATGGTCTTCGACGACTTCAGCAGCTCGGCGAACTGGGCGGCGGTCTGCGGGCCGATGTCGAGGATCATGTCGTCGTCGGCGACGTCGCCGATGGCCTTGACGGTGGCTTCGGCGGTTTCGGCGAATTCCTTGGCCACCACCACGTCAACCGGCAGCGGCACGCTGACCTTGGCGGCGATGGCGCGGGCGGTTTCCAGCAGGTCGGCTTCGTGCAGGGACTTGCCCACCTTGTAGCCGGCAGCGGCGAGGAAGGTGTTGGCGATGCCGCCACCGACGATCAACTGGTCGCAGATCTGGCTCAGCGAGTTGAGCACGTCGAGCTTGGTGGAGACCTTGGAGCCGGCGACGATGGCCGCCATCGGGCGGGCCGGGTTGCCCAGGGCCAGGCCCAGGGCTTCCAGTTCGGCGGCCAGCAGCGGGCCGGCAGCGGCGACCTTGGCGAACTTGGCCACGCCGTGGGTCGAGCCCTCGGCGCGGTGGGCGGTGCCGAAGGCGTCCATCACGAAGACGTCGCACAGGGCGGCGTACTTCTGCGCCAGCTCGTCGGCGTTCTTCTTCTCGCCCTTGTTGAAGCGCACGTTCTCGAACAGCACCACCTGGCCGGGGGCGACATCGACGCCGTCCAGGTAGTCGGCCACCAGGGGCACGTCACGGCCCAGGGCCTTGGCCAGGTACTCGGCCACCAGCGCGAGGCTGTTCTCTGCGGAGAATTCACCTTCGGTGGGACGACCCAGGTGCGAGCAGACCATTACCGCCGCGCCCTTCTCCAGTGCCAGCTTGATGGTCGGCAGGGAGGCGAGGATGCGCGCATCGCTCTTCACGACACCGTCCTTCACCGGGACGTTGAGGTCTTCGCGAATCAGTACGCGCTTACCCTGGAGGTCGAGGTCGGTCATTTTCAACACGGTCATGGGGGTCAGTCCTTCACGGGGCTGGATGTTGTGGAAGCAGCGGAAACCCGCAGATAGTGGCCTGCGGTGTCGAGCATGCGGTTGGCGAAGCCCCATTCGTTGTCGAACCAGGCCAGCAGGTTGACCAGGCGCGGGCCGGACACGCGGGTCTGGCTGCCGTCGACGATGGCGGAATGGGGGTCGTGGTTGAAATCACAGCTGGCGTGGGGCAGCTCGGTGTAGGCCAGCAGGCCCTTGAGCGGGCCGCTTTCGGCAGCCTCGCGCAGCACGCGGTTGATCTCGGCGGCACTGGTGTCCCGCGCGGTCTGCAGGGTGATGTCGAGGCAGGACACGTTCACCGTCGGCACGCGGATGGCCTTGGCCTGGATGCGCCCGGTCAGTTCCGGCAACAGGCGCTCGATACCCCGGGCCAGGCCGGTGGAGACCGGAATCACCGACTGGAAGGCCGAACGCGTGCGGCGCAGGTCTTCGTGGTGATAGGCGTCGATTACGGGCTGGTCGTTCATCGCGGAGTGAATGGTGGTGATGGAGACGTACTCCAGACCCACCGACTCATCGAGAAGTTTCAGCAGGGGCACACCGCAGTTGGTGGTGCAGGAGGCGTTGGAGACCAGGGTCTCGGTGCCGACCAGGCTGTCCTGGTTGACGCCATAGACGATGGTGGCGTCGATATCCGCCTCGCTGGCCATGGGCTGGGAGAACAGCACCCGGGGCGCGCCGGCCCGCAGGAAGCGCTCGGCCTGGGCACGGTTGGTGTACTGGCCGGAGCACTCGAGCACCAGGTCGACGCCCAGCGCCGCCCAGTCGATCCCCTCGGGCGATGGGTTGCGCAGCACCTTCACGCAGTCGCCGTTGATGTGCAGGCAGTCGCCATCGACCTTCACGTCACCTGGGAAGCGGCCGTGGGTGGAGTCGAAGCGCGTCAGGTACTCGATGCTGGCCTGATCGGCCAGGTCATTGAGGGCGACGATCTCGAAGCCATCACGCCCGCCGCGCTCATGCAGGGCACGCAGGACGCAACGACCGATACGACCGTAGCCGTTCAGGGCAACGCGGAAGGGAGTGCTGGGCATCTGATCGCGAAGAGCTTGAAGCCGGAAGCTTGAAGCCGGAAGAAGAGCACACGGGGCACTCCAGCTTCCAGCTTCCGGCTCTCGGCTTCCGGCTCAGTCCTCCAACAGTTCTTCAGCAGTGGCGACGACGTTCTCGACGGTGAAGCCGAAGTGCTCGAACAGGGCCGGGGCCGGGGCGGATTCGCCGAAGCTGGTCATGCCGATCACGCGGCCTTCCAGGCCCACGTACTTGTACCAGTAGTCGGCATGGGCGGCTTCGATGGCGATGCGCGCACCGACTTCCAGCGGCAGCACGGACTGCTTGTAGGCGGCGTCCTGCTGGTCGAACAGGCTGGTGGACGGCATGGAGACGACGCGGACCTTGCGGCCAGCGGCGGTCAGTTGGTCGAACGCCTGCACCGCCAGGCCGACTTCCGAGCCGGTGGCGATGAGGATCAGTTCCGGCTCGCCGTCGCAGTCCTTGAGCACGTAGCCGCCACGGGCGACATTGGCCAGCTGGGCCGCATCGCGTGCCTGGTGAGGCAGGTTCTGGCGCGAGAAGATCAGCGCGCTCGGGCCGTCCTTGCGCTCGATGGCCGCCTTCCAGGCCACGGCGGATTCCACCGCGTCAGCGGGGCGCCAGGTGTCCAGGTTCGGGGTGCTGCGCAGGCTGGTCAGCTGCTCGATCGGCTGGTGGGTCGGGCCGTCTTCGCCCAGGCCGATGGAGTCGTGGGTGAAGACGTAGAGCACGCGCTGCTTCATCAGGGCGGACATGCGCACGGCGTTGCGGGCGTATTCCATGAAGATCAGGAAGGTCGCGCCGTAGGGGATGAAACCGCCGTGCAGGGCGACGCCGTTCATGATGGCGCTCATGCCGAACTCGCGCACGCCGTAGAACATGTAGTTGCCGGCGGCGTCTTCGGCGGAAACGCCCTTGCAGCCTTTCCACAGGGTCAGGTTGGAGCCGGCCAGGTCGGCGGAGCCACCGAGGAACTCGGGCAGCAGCGGGCCGAAGGCGTTCAGGGCGTTCTGGCTGGCCTTGCGGCTGGCGATGGTCTCGCCCTTAGCGGCGACTTCGGCGATGTAGGCGGCAGCCTGGGTGGCGAAGTCGGCGGGCAGCTCGCCCTTCACGCGGCGCTGGAATTCAGCGGCCAGCTCGGGGTGGGCGGCGGCGTAGGCGGCGAAGCGCTCGTTCCAGGCGGCTTCACGGGCGGCGCCGGCTTCCTTGGCGCTCCACTCGGCGTAGATGTCGGCCGGGATTTCGAAGGGCGCGTGGTTCCAGCCCAGGTTGGCGCGGGTCAGGGCGATCTCGTCGTTGCCCAGGGCAGCGCCGTGGCACTCTTCCTTGCCCTGCTTGTTGGGCGAGCCGAAGCCGATGATGGTCTTGCAGCAGATCAGGGTCGGCTGCGCGCTCTTGCGAGCGGTCTCGATGGCGGTGCGGATCTCGTCGGCGTCATGGCCGTCGACATTGCGGATCACCTGCCAGCCGTAGGCTTCGAAGCGCTTCGGGGTGTCGTCGGTGAACCAGCCATGGACTTCGCCATCGATGGAGATGCCGTTGTCGTCGTAGAAGGCGATCAGCTTGCCCAGGCCCAGGGTGCCGGCCAGGGAGCAGACCTCGTGGGAGATGCCTTCCATCATGCAGCCGTCGCCGAGGAAGGCGTAGGTGAAGTGGTTGACGATCTCGTGGCCTTCGCGGTTGAACTGCGCACCCAGCACCTTCTCGGCGAGGGCGAAGCCCACGGCGTTGGCGATGCCCTGGCCCAGCGGGCCGGTGGTGGTCTCGACGCCGGCGGTGTAGCCGTATTCCGGGTGGCCCGGGGTGCGGCTGTGCAGCTGGCGGAAGTTCTTCAGGTCGTCGACGGTGACGTCATAGCCGCTGAGGTGCAGCAGCGAGTAGATCAGCATCGAGCCGTGGCCGTTGGACAGCACGAAACGGTCGCGGTCGGCCCACTGCGGGTTGTTCGGGTTGTGCTGCAGGTAATCCCGCCACAGCACTTCGGCGATATCGGCCATGCCCATGGGGGCGCCGGGGTGGCCGCTGTTGGCTTTCTGCACCGCATCCATGCTGAGGGCACGAATGGCATTGGCACGCTCACGACGGCTGGGCATCGCTGATCTCCTGCGGGTCTGAAAAGACGCTGAACGAAAAAAGGCGGCTATTTTCGCCCAGCGGGCAGGCATCGGGCAATGACAGATGGTCGAAGATGCGCCTCCTTGTCCTTTCAGCCCCGCGCCGGGCCCGTCAGCGGGCACAGGCAGGGCGCGCGGAACAGCTCGCCATGCCAGGCACCGGCCAGGGTGCGACGCATCACCAGCAGCCAGACGGCGGCCAGTTGCAGCGCCAGCAGGGCACCGACGGCGCCAAAGAACACCAGGCCGGTCTGCCGCTGCAACTCGAAAGTGGCCAGGGCGAACACACCCAGCGGGAAGGTAAAGCCCCACCAGCCCAGGTTGAAGGCCATGCGCTGGCGAATGTAGCGGCGGGTGAACAGGCAGGCCGTCACCCACCACCAGAAGCCTGCGCCCCAGAGCGCCAGCCCGCCCACCAGGCCGATGCCCGGCAGCAGCTCAGCCAGGCCCTGCAGGGGCGAACCGGCGAGTGCGTCCGGCGCTGCATGCCCTAGCGCCAGCAGCCCCAGGCAGCCGGTGGCCAGGGGGCCCAAAGGCAGCCAGCTGGTGGCGGCGAAATCGGTATCCGGCAGCTTGTGCAGGGCCAGGCGCAGCAGCACCAGGGTGATCAGCGAGAAGGCCAGGGTCATCGACAGGCCCCACAGCAGGTAGCCCATCACCAGCAGCAGGCGCGCGTCGGCGGCATCCAGGTGCGGGGCGATGACGCCCGCGCTGGCGGCAGCCACCTCGGGCGCGACGATGGGCAGCAGCCAGACGGCGGTGAGCTTCTCAAGCGCATGCTCCTGGCGGGTGAACATCAGGTAGGGCACCAGCAGCGCCGCGCCCAGGGCCAGGGCCACGTCCAGCCACCAGAGGCCATGGGCCACGGCATAGGCGGTGGCGCCCCAGTGCGGGCCGCCATAGAGCACCAGGCCGTTGACCAGGGTGGCCAGGCCCATGGGGATGGCGCCGAGGAACATCGACTGCACCGGGTGCGCCAGCATCGGCTCGATGGTGTCCGGGTGCAGCAGCAGGCGCGCCAGGAACAGCCCGGCACAGGTGGCGAACAGCAGGGCATTGAACAACCACAGGGCCTCGCCGAGGCGGTGTAGCAGCGGCACCTGCCAGGGCAGCGTGCCCAGCACCAGGGCCAGCACACCGGTGCCCATGGTCACGGCGAACCAGCCGGGGATGAAATGGCGCACCAGGGCGCGAGGGTCGGAAAGGCGGGTCATTGGGCGAGGCATGGTGGCTCCGGTCGGGTGGTCCCGTTGCAGACGATGACTGCACAGTAGATCCGCCACGTGCTATACGAAAAATACATCCTTGATATGCACGACATGCCTTTTATTTATGAATCTCCATCACCTCAAGGTTTTCCTCGCCGTGGCCGAGAGCGGCAGCATCAGCGGCGGTGCCGAGCGCCTGCACATCAGCCAGCCGGCGGTCACCCGTGAAGTGCGTGAACTGGAAGCCCGCCTCGGGATCACCCTCTTCGACCGTCAGCCCCGCGGCGTGACCCTGACCGAAGGCGGCCTGCGCCTGCACCGCTATGCGCAACGCATCTTCGCCCTGGAACAGGCCGCCGAGGCGGACCTGCGCAGCTTCGCCGGCCTCGACGACGGCGAACTGCGCCTGGGCGCCAGCGCCACCCTGGGCAGCTATCTGTTGCCCGACCTGATCGCCCGCTTCCATGCCCGGCACCCGGAAATCCGCGTGGATCTGCAGGTCAGCAACACCCGCGAGATCACCCAGGCGCTGGCCGACGAACGCATCACCCTGGGCTTCGTCGAGGGCGACTTCGATCGCACCACCCATGCTTTCCAGCTGCTGGAACGCGATCGCCTGCTCCCGGTCTGTAGCCCCACCCACGCCCTGGCGGACCGAGGCTGCCTGGCCGCGGCCGAGCTGGCCGGCCAGGCGTTGTACCTGCGCGAGGAGGGCTCGGGCACCCGCGCCAGCATCGAGCAGGCCTATGCCCAACAAGGCTTGGAGGTGCGGGCGCGCATGGCCATCGCCAGCACCGAAGCGCTGAAGCGCCTGGTGCGCGACGGCCAGGGCATCGCCTGGCTGTCCCAGCGGGTCATCGACGACGACCTCGCTGCCGGTCACCTGGTCGCCCTTGAGGTGGAAGACCTGCGCATCGAGCGCGAACTGCACCTGCTGTGGCACCCGACCCGCACCCTGAGCCCCGCACCAGCGGCGTTCCTGGCGGCGATCCTGGACAAAAAATAACCACCTATCGGCAATATCAAAACTTTTTGATATTGCCGTTGCGAGCGGTTGGAGCGGGGACTAGACTGCGCTCCCTATGAACCTGCGCGTACCCCAGATCCGCCACGACGACTGCGATGAGCTGGCCGCACTGTGCAAGGCCGGGGGCGACCCCCTGCGCCTGAACGTGCTGCGCGCCCTGGCCAACGACTCATTCGGGGTGCTGGAGCTGGCGCAGATCTTCGCCACCGGTCAGTCCGGCATGAGCCATCACCTCAAGGTGCTGTCCCAAGCAGGGCTGGTGGCCACGCGCCGCGAAGGCAACGCAATCTTCTACCGCCGCGCCATCGCCCGGGGCGAGCGCTTCGGCGGCACCCTGCACGGGGCGCTGCTGGACGAGGTGGACAGCCTGCAGCTGCCACTGGACGTACTGGCGCGGATCGCCGAGGTGCATGCCCAGCGCGAGGCGGTGAGCCGCGAGTTCTTCGCCCGCTCGGCGGAGAAATTCCAGGCCCAGCAGGACCTGATCGCCGGCCTGCCGCAGTACCGCGACAGCGTGCTGGCCCTGCTGGATGCACTGAACCTGCCGGCCAGCGCCTGCGCCCTGGAAGTGGGCCCGGGCGACGGGGGTTTCCTTCCCGACCTGGCCCGACGCTTTGCCCGCGTCACCGCGCTGGACAACAGCCCGGCGATGCTGGAACTGGCGCGCAGCCGTTGCGCCACCGAAGGATTGGGCAACGTCGAGCTCAAGCTCGCCGACGCCCTGGATGACGAACACGAGGCCGCCGACTGCGTGGTGCTGAACATGGTCCTGCACCATTTCGCCGCCCCGGCCGAGGCCCTGAAGCAGCTGGCTCACCACCTCCTTCCGGGGGGCAGCCTGCTGATCACCGAGTTGTGCAGCCACAACCAGAGCTGGGCCAGGGAGGCCTGCGGCGATCTCTGGCTCGGCTTCGAACAGGACGACCTGGCCCAGTGGGCCGGCGCCGCAGGGCTTGCGCCCGGCGAGAGCCTCTACATTGGTTTAAGAAACGGCTTTCAGATTCAGGTGCGGCACTTCGCCAAGCCGGATTCGAGAAGCGAACTCACCCACCGGTATTAAAGGAACCGTTAGATGAGCGAATACTCCCTCTTTACCTCCGAATCCGTCTCTGAAGGCCATCCGGACAAGATTGCCGACCAGATCTCCGATGCCGTCCTCGACGCCATCATCGAGCAGGACAAGCACGCCCGCGTGGCTGTGGAAACCCTGGTCAAGACCGGTGTCGCCATCGTCGCCGGTGAAGTCACCACCAGCGCCTGGGTCGACCTCGAGCAGATCGTCCGCGACGTCATCTGCGACATCGGCTACACCAGCTCCGACGTCGGCTTCGACGGCGCCACCTGCGGCGTGATGAACATCATTGGCAAGCAGTCCCCGGACATCAACCAGGGCGTCGACCGCGCCAAGCCGGAAGACCAGGGCGCCGGTGACCAGGGCCTGATGTTCGGCTACGCCAGCAACGAAACCGACGTGCTGATGCCGGCCCCGATCCGCTTCTCCCACGCCCTGGTCGAGCGCCAGGCCGAAGCCCGCAAGTCCGGCCTGCTGCCGTGGCTGCGCCCGGACGCCAAGTCCCAGGTCACCTGCCAGTACGCGAACGGCAAAGTGGTCGGCATCGACGCCGTGGTGCTGTCCACCCAGCACAACCCGGAAGTCTCGCTGGCCGACCTGCGCGAAGCGGTGATGGAACTGATCATCAAGCACAGCCTGCCCGCCGAGCTGCTGCACAAGGACACCCAGTTCCACATCAACCCGACCGGCAACTTCGTGATCGGCGGCCCGGTGGGCGACTGCGGCCTGACCGGTCGCAAGATCATCGTCGACTCCTACGGCGGCATGGCCCGTCACGGTGGCGGCGCCTTCTCCGGCAAGGACCCGTCCAAGGTCGACCGCTCCGCTGCCTACGCCGGCCGCTACGTCGCCAAGAACATCGTTGCGGCCGGCCTGGCCGAGCGCTGCGAGATCCAGGTCTCCTACGCCATCGGCGTGGCACTGCCCACCTCCATCTCGATCAACACCTTCGGCACCCACAAGATCGCCGAAGAGAAGATCATCCAACTGGTGCGCGAAGTGTTCGACCTGCGTCCCTACGCCATCACCAAGATGCTCGACCTGCTGCATCCGATGTACCGCGAAACCGCGGCCTACGGCCACTTCGGCCGCACCCCGGAGCAGAAGACCGTCGGCAACGACAGCTTCAGCACCTTCACCTGGGAGAAGACCGACAAGGTCGACGCCCTGCGTGCCGCCGCCGGCCTGTAAGGTCCCGCGATACGAAAAAGCCCGGCCCAGTGCCGGGCTTTTTCATGTGCACGGCCCCACTCTGGCGGCCCCGGATGGAGTGGCACGCCAACCACTTGCCGCATTCGTGAATCGGTCGAGTTTTCCCCTGCCCCCCGCATAGGCACCGCTGCTAGAATCCGCGCCCTCTCGCCCCTCCCTCACGGATGACTCAAGCGCCCGGGGCGAGCAAGCATTGGCGCTGGAGCCCAAGGAGATACCCATGCGCATCACGTCCATTCTTCCCGCCGCCCTGTTCGCAGCCCTGTTCGCCGCCCAGGCGCAGGCCGTCGACCTGGGCAACCCCCTGGGCGACAAGCTCAGCAAGGGCTGCGAGGAAAAGAGCGCGGAAGCACAGGCCAAGCTGGATGAGGCCAAGAAAGAACAGAGCGGCCTGGGTTCCAGCCTGCTCGGCTCGGTGGCCGACAAGGCCGAGAAGCAACTGTCCGAAGGCTGCGAGAAACTCGACGAAGCCCAGAAAGGCTGAGTCGCGGGGGCCGGCGCGAGTCGGCCCTTCCTGTCAGCCAGCGCCCCACGCCCACCTTCCCCGACGCAACGCCCACCGCTCGGATCCGCCGCTTTAGCGCCCCGCCCTATGCCGCCGCCCATCACGGTAGCCGGCTCCAGTCCCGCCAGTTTTGTTCCCATCCAGGCGCCCTGCCGCCTTCCGTGGCTCAACACACACCCGCCTGCCGCCCAGGCACTCGCCCAAAGCGAAGCCACCAAGGATGTTCTGCTACCTCCTTTCGGGCATGGAGCCCGTCCCACCCGCACGGAGGCCCGCATGCCCACTCCCCTGCCCACCCGCCTGCTCACCCTGATCCTTTGCCTGCCCGTCTTCGCCCTCGCTGATTGCCCAGTCTGGAGCGATGCCCGCGCCGAGCGCGAACTGCTTGCCCTGCACAAACAATTGACCGGCTGGGAACACAGCTACCACCGCGACCGCCTGTCACCCATCCCCGACGAAATCTACGACCAGGTGCGTGCGCGCTTCGCCGAACTGCGCCAGTGCTTCCCCGCTGCCGCCGTGGAAGACACCAAGCCATTGGCTGGCGTCGATGGCAAGCACCCGCACCCCGTGGCCCAGACCGGCCTCGACAAGCTCGCAGGCGCCAAGGCCCTGCAGGACTGGATGCGCACCCGCAACGACCTGTGGGTGCAACCCAAGGTGGACGGCGTGGCGGTCACCCTGGTCTACCGGGCCGGGCGCCTGCAGCAGGCCATCAGCCGGGGCGACGGCGAGCGCGGCGAGGACTGGACCGCCAACGCCCGGCGCATCCCCGCCATTCCCGAGCGCCTCACCACCTCCAGCGACCTGTTGTTGCAAGGCGAGCTCTACTGGCAGCTCCCCGGGCACATCCAGGCCCAGGCCGGCAGCCGAGGCGCACGCGGCACGGTTGCCGGGCTCATGGCCAGGCACAACCTGGGCGCGGAGGAGGCCCGGGGCATCGGCCTGTTCATCTGGGACTGGCCCGGTGGGCCGGAGGGCATGCTGCAGCGCCTGGACGGCCTGGCGCGCCTGGGCTTCACCGATACCCAGCGCTACACCCTGCCGGTACGGGACGCCGAGCAGGTGGCCCAATGGCGCGAACGCTGGTACCGCAGCGCCCTGCCCTTCGCCAGCGACGGCGTGGTGATCCGCCAGGGCGGGGCGCCTGCCGCGCACACCAGGCAGGCGCGACCTCCGCACTGGGCCATCGCCTGGAAATACCCCTTCGCCCAGGCCCTGGCCGAGGTGCGGCGGGTGGAGTTTCTCGTCGGTCGCACCGGCCGCGTTACCCCGCGCCTGCTGCTGTCAGCGGTGACCCTGGATGATCGGCGCATCCAGCGCGTCAGCCTGGGTTCACTGGAGCATTGGCGCGACCTGGATATCCGCCCCGGTGACCAGGTGGCCATCGCCCTGGCCGGGCTGACCATTCCGCGCCTGGAATCGGTGGTGCTGCGCGCCAGCGAGCGTGTGACCCTGGAGGTGCCGGACCAGACGGCCCTGCACGCCCTCAGCTGCTGGCGGCCAACACCGGGCTGCCAGGCGCAATTCCTCGCCCGGCTGGAGTGGCTGTCCGGCCGCGGTGGCCTGGCCATGCGCGGTGTCGGTCCGGGCACCTGGGAGCGCCTGCTGGCGGCCGGCAAGCTGGACGGCCTGCTGGATTGGCTGGAGCTGGAAGCCGAGGAGCTGCAGGGCATCCCCGGGTTTGCCCAGCGCAACGCCGCGCGCTTCAGCCAGGCGAGCGCCACGGCGAAACGCCAGGGTTTCCAGCGCTGGCTCAAGGCCCTGGGCCTGCCACCCAGCGGCGATGCGCCACTGGATGGTGGCTGGGAGCAACTGGCACGCCGCACACAGGCCGAGTGGCAAGCCACCCCGGGCCTGGGACCGGTCCGCGCACAGCAGCTGGAAGCGTTTTTCCGCCACCCGGAGGTGCAGGCCCTGCGCGAACGCCTGGCGGCGGCGGGCGTCGAGGGCTTCGCTCCGCCTCAGTAGGCGCGGAATTCCTTGTGGCACGCCTCGCAGGCGTCCTCAGCCTTCTGCACCAGCGGCGCCATGGCGTCCGGGTCCAGCGGGCGGGTTGCACTGGCGGCGGCGAGCTGGCCGGTGGCGGCTTCCAGTTCGCGGGCCAGGGTCTGGAAACGCTCCTGGCGCTGCCAGACTTCGTCACGGGCGTCGCTGTCGCCTTCGTCACGCACCTTGGGGAAGTGCTGCCAAGGCTGGTGGGACAGCTGGTCGAGCTTCACCGCGTTCTCGGCGAATTTCTGCTCGTTGAAGTCGACACGGCCACGCAGCATGCCGCCCATGTCTTCACTGGTGTGCAGCATCTGCTTGAAGATCGCCTGGCGTTTGCCCAGGGGCGAATTGGGGTCGACACCGCCGCAAGCGGCGAGCGTCAGGCAGGCGGATAGCAGGATCAGGACAGTCGTTCTTTTCATGGCGAATCACGGGGTACTACGGCGGGCGGGGCGCACAGTATCGGTAGATGCCTGGCAAATACCAAGGGTGGCGACAGTTTGTCGCAGATCATTGCAAGGCTGATAAGCCGGGCGCGAGCGCCCATCCGCAACCACAATGACAACCAACCGAAACCACCCGAGCGAGGCGATTCCATGCACCTGCCCACCCTGCTTCTAGCCACTGCCGGCCTCGCGCTGGCAGGCACCGCCGCTGCCGCCGACGCACCACTCACCGGTTGCGCGGCCAAGCGCCAGGCCATCGAATCACGCATCGAACAGGCCCGCACCCACGGCAACGATGCACAGGTCGCCGGCCTGCAGAAAGCCCTGGACGAAGTGAAGGCCCACTGCACCGACGCCGGCCTGCGCCAGCAGCGCGAGGACGACATCGCCAAGCGCCGCGCCGAGGTGCAGGAGCGCGAAGCCGACCTGCGCGAAGCCCAGGCCAAGGGCGATGCCGGGAAGATCGCCAAGCGCGAGGCCAAGCTGACCGAAGCGCGCCGGGAACTCAGCGCCGCCGAGGCGGAACTGCAGCGCTGACCCCGGCACCCGCCTCAGGCGGAGACGAAGAAGAAGCTGGCGATCAGCCCCATGCCGGCGAACCAGACCAGCGAGCGCAGTGCCGCCCAGTCGGCCAGGTAGCAGACAAAATAAGCGATGCGACTGGCGACGAAGGCCATGGCCAGGGTGTCCAGGGTGCCTTGCTCGGCGCCGCTGGCGAGGTGGCCGATGACCACGGCGATGCCGAATGCCGGGGTGACTTCGAAGGCATTCAGCTGGGCGTTGTTGGCGCGCTTGCGCCAGCCCTCCAGGCCCGCGAGGAAGGTGCGCGGGTCATGGTTCTGCCGGGGGCCGAAATCCCCTCCGGTGAACTTCGCCGCGGCAGTGGACAGGTAGGGCAGAAACAGCGCGACCAGCACGCACCAGTAGGCTAGGGTCATTGAAGGCTCCAAGGGGACAGGGAAAGCCCCGAGGCTGCGCCAGGTACCGTTCGTCGTCCATGGCCGATAAAAACGTGCCGATCGGCACATCGGCCAATGGCCACGACTGTCCGTCGACGAGGTCGCCTGTTCTAATCACCCCTTTTTCAAGGACGAGAAAAGCCCATGCCCCGCCTTGCCATCCTCCTGCTCACCGCCCTGCTGCTCAGCGGCTGCGGCTATAACGCCATGCAAAGTGCCGACGAACAGGTCAAGGCCGACTGGTCCGAGGTGGTCAACCAGTACCAGCGCCGCGCCGACCTGATCCCCAACCTGGTCAGCACGGTGAAGGGTTACGCCGCCCACGAACAGGCCGTGCTCGCCCAGGTGGCCGAGGCCCGCGCCCAGGTCGGCAGCGTTCGGCTCGACGCTGGCCAGCTCACGGACGAGCAGGCGGTGAAGAACTTCCAGAACGCCCAGGGCCAGCTCAGTTCCGCGCTGTCGCGCCTGCTGGCGGTCAGCGAGAACTACCCGCAGCTGAAGGCGGACAGCCTGTTCCAGGACCTGCTGGCGCAGCTCGAAGGCACCGAGAACCGCATCACCGTGGCACGCTCGCGCTACGTCAAGTCCGTGCAGGCCTATAACGTGCTGGTCCGCCAGTTCCCCGGCAACCTCACCGCCATGGCCTTCGGTTACCAGCCCAAGGCCAATTTCAGCGTCGCCAACGAGGCCGAGGTGTCGGTGGCACCCAAGGTGGACTTCAACACCGCTCCGCACCGGGAGGGCTGACCATGCGCGCCCGCCTGGTCGCCCTGCTGCTGTCGTTGGCCTGCCTCTGCGCCAACGCCGACCAACCGGTACCCGCCCTCAAGCAGCGGGTCACCGACCTCACCGCCACCCTGGACGCCAGCCAGAGCGCAGCCCTCGACGCACAGCTCGCGGCCCTGGAGGCGGAGAAAGGTGCACAGGTCGCCGTGCTGATCGTCGCCAGCACCGGCGCGGACAGCATCGAGGCCTATGCCACGCGCGCGTTCGAGCAATGGAAGCTGGGGCGCAAGGGCGTGGACGACGGCATCCTGCTGCTGGTGGCCAAGGACGACCGCGCGTTGCGCATCGAGGTGGGCTACGGCCTGGAAGGCGCGGTGACCGATGTGCAGGCCGCGCGGATCATCCGCGAGCGCATCACCCCGGCCTTCCGCGAGGGCGATTTCTTCGGCGGCATCCAGGCCGGCACCGACGCCCTCTCGGGCCTGGTGCGTGGCGAACCGCTGCCGGAGCCCAGTGCACGGGAGCGCCAGCCGGACACCATCAACCTGTTCAGCCTGTGCCTGTTCTTCGCTCAGTTCTTCATCGTGCCGGCACTGGTGAAACGCATCCCCAGGCCCTGGGCACGCCAACACAGTGGCCGTCGCTACTTTTCCTGCGTCGGCCTGGTGACCGTCGCCACCCTGGTCTACTGCCTGGCCACCGGCACGGCGCTCGACCTGCTGCTGTTCTTCACCCTCACGGCGGGCTTTATCAGCCTGTTCGTGTTCATCTTCATCGTCGCGCCGCTGTCCACCTGGAAGGTCAGCACCGGCTCGAGCGGCTCGTCCGGCTACTCGTCCAGCAGCGACTCGAGCAGCTCGTCCAGCAGCTCCGGCGGAGGCTTCAGCGGGGGTGGCGGTTCCAGCGGCGGGGGCGGAGCCTCCGGGCGCTGGTAGCCGGTCAGTCCTTGAACTGGTCGCGGATGTAGCTGATCTCGGTCTTGCCATGGGGGGCGGGCTTGCCGTCCTCGCCGAGGTTGACGAAGACCATGCGGTCGATGGTGAGGATGCTCTTGCGGGTGATCTTGTTGCGCACTTCGCAGCGCATGGTCAGGGAGGTGCGGCCGAATTCGGTGGCGGTGATGCCCAGTTCGATGATGTCGCTCTGGCGCGCCGAGCTGACGAAGTTGATCTCCGACATCAGCTTGGTCACCACGCGCTGGCTGCCGAGCTGGATGATGGCGTAGATCGCCGCCTCCTCGTCGATCCACTTCAGCAGGCTGCCGCCGAAGAGGGTGCCGTTGGGGTTCAGGTCCTCGGGCTTGACCCATTTGCGCGTATGGAAATTCATCTGTCGTTCTCCTCGCTTCGTTGACGCGAAGGATGATGGCAGAGCCCCGTTGCGCTGTCCCGGCAGCGAAATCAATCACGTCGATAGCGTGCTCGCCGCACGACGGAAAGCCTTGGGCAGATCGCCTCACACGGCTATAATCCCCCGGTTTCACGCGGCTTCATGGCCGCGCCCGCCACCTGTCCGAGGGGCGCTGCAGCAGACCTGTTCCAGAAAGGGTCTGTCAGGCTCGGATGGGGCGTTACCCAAACGCATCAACGGCGCCCATTCGCACACAACGAATGGAGAGTTCGCATGAGCGCTGTTATCACGCCTGCCGATTTCAACGATTACAAAGTCGCCGACATTTCCCTCGCTGCCTGGGGCCGTCGCGAACTGATCATCGCCGAATCCGAAATGCCCGCCCTGATGGGCCTGCGCCGCAAGTACGCCGCCAGCCAGCCGCTGAAAGGCGCAAAGATCCTCGGCTGCATCCACATGACCATCCAGACCGGCGTGCTGATCGAGACGCTGACCGCCCTGGGCGCCGAAGTGCGCTGGTCCTCCTGCAACATCTTCTCCACCCAGGACCAGGCCGCTGCCGCCATCGCCGCCGCCGGTACCCCGGTATTCGCCTGGAAAGGCGAGACCGAGGAGGAGTACGAGTGGTGCATCGAGCAGACCATCCTCAAGGACGGCCAGCCCTGGGACGCCAACATGGTGCTGGACGACGGCGGTGACCTGACCGAGATCCTGCACAAGAAATACCCGCAGATGCTCGAGCGCATCCACGGTGTCACCGAAGAGACCACCACCGGCGTGCACCGCCTGCTGGACATGCTCAAGGCCGGCACCCTGAAAGTCCCGGCGATCAACGTCAACGACGCCGTGACCAAGAGCAAGAACGACAACAAGTACGGCTGCCGTCACAGCCTCAACGACGCCATCAAGCGCGGCACCGACCACCTGCTGTCGGGCAAGCAGGCCCTGGTGATCGGCTACGGCGACGTGGGCAAGGGCTCCGCCCAGTCCCTGCGCCAGGAAGGCATGATCGTCAAGGTGTCCGAAGTCGACCCGATCTGCGCCATGCAGGCCTGCATGGACGGCTTCGAGCTGGTCTCCCCCTACAAGAACGGCCTCAATGACGGCACCGAAGCCAGCGTCGACGCCGCCCTGCTGGGCAAGATCGACCTGATCGTCACCACCACCGGCAACGTCAACGTCTGCGACGCCGGCATGCTCAAGGCCCTGAAGAAGCGCGCCGTGGTCTGCAACATCGGCCACTTCGACAACGAGATCGACACCGCCTTCATGCGCAAGAACTGGGCCTGGGAAGAGGTCAAGCCGCAGGTGCACAAGATCCACCGCACCGGCGCCGGTTCCTTCGACCCGGCCAACGACGACTACCTGATCCTGCTGGCCGAAGGCCGCCTGGTGAACCTGGGCAACGCCACCGGCCACCCGAGCCGCATCATGGACGGCTCCTTCGCCAACCAGGTCCTGGCACAGATCTTCCTGTTCGAGCAGAAGTACGCCGACCTCTCCGCCGAGAAGAAAGCCGAACGCCTGACCGTCGAAGTACTGCCGAAGAAACTGGACGAGGAAGTGGCCCTGGAAATGGTCAAGGGCTTCGGTGGCGTCGTCACCCAGCTGACCAAGCAGCAGGCCGACTACATCGGCGTCACCGTCGAAGGCCCGTTCAAGCCGGACAGCTATCGCTACTAACCAATCAAGCCAGAAGCTGGAAGCCGGAAGCTGGAAGCGCACATGCTCCACTTCCGGCTTCAGGCTTACGGCTTCAAGCTTGGAATTCTCCATGTCTCAAGAACGCCGCTACAGCTTCGAGTTCTTCCCCACCAAGACCGAAGCCGGGCATGAAAAACTGCTGAACAACGCGCGTCAGCTGGCTGCCTACAAGCCGGACTTCTTCTCCTGCACCTACGGTGCCGGCGGCTCGACCCGTGACCGGACCCTCAACACCGTGCTGCAACTCGATGGCGACGTGAAGGTGCCGACCGCGCCGCACCTCTCCTGCGTCGGCGACAGCAAGGCCGACCTGCGCAGCCTGCTCGAGCAGTACCAGGCCGCCGGCATCAAGCGCATCGTCGCGCTGCGTGGCGACCTGCCGTCCGGCATGGGCATGGCCAGCGGCGAGCTGCGCCACGCCAACGAGCTGGTGGAGTTCATCCGCGCCGAGACCGGCGACCACTTCCACATCGAAATCGCCGCCTACCCGGAAATCCATCCGCAGGCGCGCAACTTCGAGGACGACCTGGCCAACTTCGCCCGCAAGGCCAAGGCCGGTGCCAACAGCGCCATCACCCAGTACTTCTTCAGCGCCGACTGCTACTTCTACTTCGTCGACCGCGTACGCAAGCTGGGCGTTGACCTGCCGATCGTCCCGGGCATCATGCCGATCACCAACTACAGCAAGCTGGCACGCTTCTCCGACGCCTGCGGCGCCGAGATCCCGCGCTGGATCCGCAAGCAGCTGGAAGCCTACGGCGACGACCTGGACAGCATCCAGGCCTTCGGCGAGCAGGTGGTGACCGAGATGTGCGAACGCCTGCTCCAGGGCGGCGCCCCGGGTCTGCACTTCTACACCCTGAACCAGGCCGAACCCAGCCTGGCCATCTGGAACAACCTCAAACTGCCACGTTGAGGCGAAGGGCCGGCGGCAGGATGCGCCGGCCCCTTCACTCAAGGAAGAGACCATGACGATCACGCCACGCCTCGCTCCGCTCGCCCTGCTCATCGGCTTCGCCAGCCCCAGCGCCTTCGCCAGCTTCGACTTCGTCTGCAGCCCCACCTGGGCCATCGCCGGCGACCGCCTGCTGGGTTGCAGCAACCTGCCCTTCCTCAGCCCCGGCAACGACAGCCGCGCCAACCTGCAGCTGCTGCTGGCCGATGCCGGCCGCCTGCGCCTGCCGGAAACGCTGAAGTCCACCAGCGGCTACGAGGACGGCTACGCCCAGGTGCCCTTCACCCTGGAGATGCTCGACCCGGGCAATGCCGAGGCAGCCGCCAGCGAGAGCAGCGGCGAAGGCGAAGAGAGCAATGCCGAGAACACCGAGGCCGAGCAGAAGGACCCGCGCAAGGAGAACCTCACCCTGGCTCTCGAGCAGGTAGGCGTGCAACTGGAAGAGAACGGCCTGGCCGAGCATTACTTCGCCGAAGGTGAGGGCAACCGCTGCCGCACCAACGACCTCGACAGCACCCAGGCCTTCGTCGACCAGCTGGCCGGCACCGAGGCGCTCTCAGCCGCCGAGCGCAAGGCCCTGGCCGATGCCCGGGTCAACCTGATGACCATCTGTGGTGAAGGCGACCCGCAACCCGAGGACGTGCTGCCCGCCGCTGGCGCCCTCACCTCCCCGGTCGCCCAGGCCTTCGGCGCCTACCTGACCGGTGCCGACGCCTTCTACCGCGGCGACTTCGCCGGTGCCGGCCAGCAGTTCGCCGGCCTCGCCTCCAGCGACCAGCCCTGGCTCAAGGAAACCGCCCTGTACATGCAGGCGCGCGTCGCGCTGAACCAGGCCCAGCAGGACGCCTTCGACGAGTACGGCATTCCCGACCTGGCGAAGATCGACCGCAACGCCATGACCAGCGCCGAGTCGGGCCTCAAGGCCTACCTGCAGGCGTACCCGGAAGGGCTATACCGCGCCTCCGCCCGTGGCCTGCTGCGCAAGGTCTACTGGCTGCTGGACGATCCGCGCAAGTTCGCCGCCGAATACGCCTGGCAGTTCGCCCAGGACGAGGACAGCGACCAGCGCAACATGAGCGCTCGCGACCTGATCGAGGAGCTCGACGTCAAGCTGCTGCCGGCGCTCAAGCCCGACGATGTCCAGGACCCGACCCTGCTCGCGGTGATGGACCTGATACGCCTGCGCAAGCCCGGCAGCGACCTCAGCCCGACCATCACCCTGGAACAGCTGCAGGCACAGAAACAGCGCTTCGCCAGCCAGCCCGGCCTGCACGACTACCTTGTCGCCTCCTGGCACTTCTACCGCGGTGGCGATGCCGCCAAGGCCCTGGCCGCCCTGCCGGCCGCAGACAACCAGGCGCCCATGGGCCTGCTGGTGTTCAGCCAGGAAACCCTGCGCGGCCTGGCGCTGGAAGCCACCGGCAAGCCCGATGCGGCACGCGAGCTCTGGCAGCAACTGCTGGCCCGCCAGCCTTCCGCGCTGCAACGCGGCCAGCTGGAACTGGCCCTGGCCCTGAACCTCTCGCGCAACGGCAAGGTGGCCGAGATCTTCGCCGCCGACTCGCCAATCCGCACCGCGCCCATCCGCGAGATCGTCCTGCGCAACCTCGCCTCCGCCGACCTGCTGCGCCAGCAGGCCAAGGACAGCGCCGCCCCCGCCGCCGAACGTGACAACGCCCTGTTCACCCTGCTCTACAAGGAGCTGCTGTTCAGCGACTACGCCCACTTCCGGCAGGACCTGGCCCTGCTGCCGAACCCGGCGCCCAAGGTGGAAGAAGGCGATACCTGGGCAGTGGGACGCTTCGCCTGGGCCGGCCAGTCCGCTCCCGGCGAGTACGCCTGCCCGCCGCTGGCCAAGGTGGCCGAACGGCTGGAGGAAAACGACGGTGATGGCCTGGCCCTGAACTGCCTGGGCGACTTCGTCCGCACCAACGGCCTGGACGGTTTCAGCCTCAACAGCCAGCCACCGGCAGACGAACTGGGCGGCTCGACCACCGACTTCCCCGGCCAGCCCTGGTCGCGCCTGGTCGGCTACCAGCGGACCATCGACGACCCTCACGCCAGCGCCGACGAGATGGCCTACGCACTGTTCCGCGCGGTGAACTGCTTCGCTCCCGCCGGCTACAACACCTGCGACGGCCAGGACATCGACAAGGCCCAGCGCAAGCAGTGGTTCCAGGACCTGAAGAAGGACTACCCGGGCAACCCCTGGGCGCAGAAGCTCAAGTACTACTGGTAAGCGACGCGTGATCGCCAGGGCACTGGCCCTGCTGCTGGCCCTGGCGAGCCTCCCCGGTATCGCCGGGGAGCGGGTGGATGCTGCCGACTACGACGCCTTCTGGGTCTGGAGCGGCGTGCGCTCCCAGGCGGTGCTGGCCGAAGCCCGCACACTGTACATCCTCCAGGGCCAGATCGACGGGCCACGCCAGCCCGGTGACCCGCAGGCGCGCTTCATCGCCCAGGGCATGGCAGTGCCGCGCCTGTCCAAGGGTGAAGTCTGGGTGGTCTACCGCGCCCATACCCTGCGCTGGACCGAGCCCATCTACGCCACCCTGCTCGCCCAGCTGGAACGCTGGCGCCGCGCGGGCAACCCGGTGGTCGGCGTGCAGATCGATTTCGATGCCCGCACCCTGCACCTGGACGGCTACGCCGACTTCCTCGAACAGCTGCGCCAGCGCCTGCCCCGGCAATACCGCCTCGGCATCACCGGGCTGCTGGACTGGGGCAGCAACGGCGACCCGGCGGTGCTCAACCGCCTGGGCAAGGTGCTCGACGAGGTGGTGGTGCAGACCTACCAGGGGCGCCACAGCATTCCCGACAACGCCCGCTACCTGCCACGGGTCGCGAAGCTGCAACTGCCCTATCGCATCGGCCTGGTGCAGAACGGCGAGTGGGAGCCACCGGACTACCTGGAAGACAGCCCCTGGTTCCGCGGCTACGTGGTGTTCCTGCTCAATCCCTGACCAGCCGAACGGCACGCCGGGTCACTTCCCAGCGTGGGGGCCCCCGCGTATTCTGGCCCTATGCCAGCATCCCGCCGCCTCTTCGTCCTGTTGCTGTTCACCTGCCTCGGCGCCTTCGCCCACGCGGGGCCGCTGCGCATCGTCACCGATCCCTGGGCGCCCTATGTCTTCGTGGAGAACGGCCAGGCACGCGGCCTGGACTATGACGCCAGCGTCGAGGTGTTCAAGCGCCTGGGCGTGGAGGTGCACTGGGACTTCATGCCCTGGAAGCGCTGCCTGATCGAGATGGAGAACGGCCAGGCCGACGCCGTGCTGGATATCTTCATGACCGAAGAGCGCCGTCCCCGCCTGCATTTCGCCGACGAGCCGCTGTCCAGCGCCGAGTTCGTGCTCTTCTATGACCGCGCCCGCGCCTATCCCTTCAACCGCCTGACCGACCTCCAGGGCCTGAAGGTCGGCACCTCACCGGGCTACTGGTACAGCGACAGCGACTTCCGCACCTCCGAGCTGTTCACCCGCGAGCCGGCGCCGAGTCACGAAGCCAACCTCGGCAAGCTGGTGCGCGACCGCGTCGACCTGGTGGTCAACGACCGCCGCGCCGGGCTGTGGCTGGCGCAGCACCTGGGGCTCGCCGAACAGGTCGCCCACCACCCCCGTCCGGTGGGCGAAGACCCGCTCTACCTGGCCTTCCGCCGCACCCCCGAACTGGGCGAGTTGGCCCAGCGCTTCGCCGAGGAACTGCGCCGCTTCAAGCGGGAGCCGGCCTACGCCACGCTGCAGGCGCGCTACCCGGTACGCGAACAGGCCTGGGCCGACGGCCTGGATCGCAGCACACCGTTGAGCAGTCGATAGGCTGCACGCCGGAAATGCTCTGTTATACTCCCGGCTCCCGCCAGGTATACGCCCGGATGTTGGCCCCCCAAGCCAGCAGGACCGGACGGGAATCGCGCCTCCCCGCTGCGATTTTCTAGCCAGGCAGACACTCCCCCGGGCCAAGCCCTAACTAGACAGGATTTCCCATGTCCTTTGCCTCCCTCGGTCTCTCCGAGGCTTTAGTCGGCGCTGTGGAAGCAGCCGGCTATAACCAGCCCACTCCGGTGCAACAGCGGGCCATTCCCGCCGTGTTGCAAGGTCGCGATCTGATGGTTGCGGCACAGACTGGCACTGGCAAGACCGGCGGCTTCGCCCTCCCGGTTCTCGAGCGCCTGTTCCCCAATGGTCACCCGGACAAGTCGCATCGCCATGGCCCACGCCAGGCCCGCGTCCTGGTCCTGACCCCGACCCGCGAGCTCGCCGCCCAGGTCCACGACAGCTTCAAGGTCTATGCCCGTGACCTGCCGCTGGCCAGCGCCTGCATCTTCGGCGGTGTCGGCATGAACCCGCAGGTCCAGGCCATGTCCAAGGGCGTCGACGTCCTGGTCGCCTGCCCCGGTCGCCTGCTGGACCTGATAGGCCAGGGCAGCATCGACCTCTCCCACGTGGAGATCCTGGTACTCGACGAAGCCGACCGCATGCTCGACATGGGCTTCATCCACGATGTGAAGAAGGTCCTCGCCCGCCTCCCGGCGAAACGCCAGAACCTGCTGTTCTCGGCGACCTTCTCCAAAGACATCACCGACCTCGCCGGCAAGCTGCTGCACAACCCCGAACGCATCGAAGTGACGCCGCCGAACACCACGGTCGAGCGCATCGAGCAGCGGGTGTTCCGCCTCCCGGCCAACCACAAGCGCGCGCTGCTGGCCCACCTGGTCACCGTCGGCGCCTGGGAACAGGTCCTGGTGTTCACCCGCACCAAGCACGGCGCCAACCGCCTTGCCGAATACCTCGACAAGCATGGCCTGCCGGCCGCCGCGATCCACGGCAACAAGAGCCAGAACGCGCGCACCAAGGCCCTGGCCGACTTCAAGGCCAACAGCGTGCGCATCCTGGTCGCCACCGACATCGCCGCCCGCGGCCTGGACATCGACCAGTTGCCCCACGTGGTCAACTACGAGCTGCCCAACGTCGAGGAAGACTACGTGCACCGCATCGGCCGTACCGGTCGTGCCGGTCGTAGCGGCGAAGCCATCTCCCTGGTCGCCCCGGACGAAGAGAAGCTGCTCAAGGCCATCGAGCGCCTGACCAAGCAGCGCATTCCCGATGGCGACATGCAGGGCTTCGACGCCTCCGCCGTCGAGGCCGAGCGCCCCGAAGTACGCCCGCCGCAGCCGGCCCGCCAGCCCCGCGCCGACCGTCCGAAGCGCGAAGCGGCCACCCCGGCCGCCGCCGATGGCGAAGGCAAGCCGCGTAAGAGCCGCAACCGTCGCGGCAAGGGCAAAGGCAAGGACGGCGAGAACGCCCAAGCCACCGCCTCCGCCAACAACAACCAGCAGCAGGCTCGCCCGCAGCGTCCGCCGCAGCCCGCGCGTGATCGCGACCCGGAAGAGTTCCTCGACGACGACGTGGACAACTTCGGCAACCGCGCCGATTACGTCAGCCCCTACCCGGACAAGACCCAGAGCCGCAACCGCCGTGGCGGTCAGGGCCAGGGTCAAGGCCAGAACCAGGGCAGAAGCCAGGGTCAGGGCCAAGGCGCCGGTGCACGTGGCCAGGGTCAAGGCCAGGGCCAGGGCAAGAGCCGCAGCGGTGGCGGCGGTGGCGGCCAGGGTGCTGGCAACGGTCAGCGCCGTAGCGGTGGTGGCCAGGGTCGCAGCAACGGTGGCCAGGCCCGCCGTGACGAGCCCCGCGCCTCCCGCGGCCGCGAGGAGCCTGCCGTGCAGGAACCGCGCAAGCCGCAGCCGAAGATCATCCACAAGGAATCCAAGGGTGATCGCTTCCCCACCGCGGAGCAGTTGGACCAACTGTCCAACAGCAACCGCCCCCGTGGCGAGAAGCCGGCGCTGCTGACCCGCAACCGCTGAGCTGCAACGCCATGAAAAACGCCGGCCCCAGGGCCGGCGTTTTCATTTGTGCCTCGGAGCACCGCATCGTAGCCCGGGAAGAGGCACCCAGTTCCGACACGGCACTGCGTTGTGCCGGAAATGAAAAACGCCGGCATCAGCCGGCGTTCTTCGTCATCCGCGCAATCTTACTTGCGCACACCCTCGAAGGAGATGATCAGCTCGACTTCCTGGGAAGCCGGGCCGAGGTCCTTCTGGATGTCGAAGTCCTTCAGCTTCAGGGTGGTGGTGCCTTCGAAGCCGGCACGGTAGCCGCCCCACGGGTCGTCGCCTTCACCGATGAACTTGGCCTTGACCACGACCGGCTTTGTCACGCCGTTCAGGGTCAGGTTGCCGGTTACGTCGGCGGTGCCGTTGCCGGTGGATTTCACGCCAGTGGACTCGAAGGTGGCGGTCGGGTTCTTGCTCACATTGAGGAAGTCGCCGCTCTTGATGTGCTTGTCGCGCTCGGCGTGGTTGGTGTCGACACTGGCGGTCTGCAGGGTGACCTTGATCTTGCTCGCTTCCGGCGCCTTGGCGTCGAAGCTGAAGGAGCCGTCGAAGTCCTTGAAGGTGCCGTACAGCCAGCTGTAGCCCAGGTGGCTGATCTTGAAGTTGACGAAGGCGTGCTGGCCTTCTTTGTCGATGGCGTAGTCGGCGGCCATGGCCTGGCCGGCGAACAGGGCGGCACCGAGGGTCAGCGCGGCGAGGGATTTCTTCAGCATCGGTATTTCTCCTTGTGAGGGTGCAGCTTATTTGGCGGCGCGCCCGAACATGCGGGTCAGGGTGGCGTCGCGATCGATGAAGTGGTGCTTGAGCGCAGCGAGCGCATGGACGCCCGCGAAGATCACCAGGCCCCAGGCGAGGTATTCGTGAATGACGCCGGCGACGTCTTCCTGGTCGGGAATGCTGGTCAGGGTCGCCGGCACTTCGAACAGGCCGAACACGGCAATGCCGCGACCGTCGGCGGTGGAAATCAGGTAACCGGAAACCATGATGGCGAACAGGCCCAGGTAGAGCGCCAGGTGACCCAGTTTGGAGCCCAGGCGGGTGAGCTGGCCGTGGTTGGGCAGGGCCGGCGGCGGCGGGCTGACGAAGCGCCAGAGCACGCGAGCGAGCATGACTAGGAACAGCAGGATGCCGATGCCCTTGTGGATGTCAGGGGCGGTCTTGTACCAGCCGCTGTAGTAGTCGAGGCCGACCATCCACAGCCCCAGCCCGAACAGGCCGAAGACGACCAGGGCAACGCCCCAGTGCAGGACGATGCTGACGAGGCCGAAGCGGTTGGGAGTATTGCGCCACTGCATCAGGAGGTTTCCTTGAAAAACGGATGGGCCAAGCCTAGCGGCAAAAATATCGAAGAAAAGTAGAAAATGTCGCTTTGAAATATCGGGCAATACGATAGGTAGGACGAATTGGCCCGAGCGGGAATTAGGCGTGGGAAGGGGCTTTAAGTTCTGTCCGAGGTGCACGAACGGCACCCCGGAGGCGACTGGAGGTCACGGGCATTGCGCCCGTGGCGCCATCAGTTGAACAGGCGGGAGAAGAAGCCCTTCTTTTCTTCCTTGGCATCGGCCTTGGCCGGAGCCGGGGCGGCGGCAGCAACCTGCTCGACCGGTTCCAGGCTCTTGCCGGCGAACAGGTCACGGGCCTGGCTGGCGGCGCGCTGGCCACTGCGCAGGGCGCCTTCCAAGGTGCCCGGGTAGAGCGCGTCGGTGTGCTCGCCGGCGAAGATCACCCGGCCCAGGGGCTTCTCCCACATGCGCCAGTAGAGGCTGATTTCGCCCGGGCCATAGGCCAGGTAGGCGCCGCCCACCAGGGAGTCCTTGCCGTAGCGGCGCAGCTCGTAGCCGGTGAACTGCTCGCGGGCGCCGGGGAACAGCTTGTCGAAGCGGATCAGCACCTGGTCGACCATCTGCCGGTCACCGAAGGCCTGCAGCAGGCGCGCGTTGTCGCCGGAGATATTCACCAGCAGGTTGGCACCGCCCTTGAGCGCGGGCTCGACCCACATCATGCCCAGGCCCTGGTCGCTATAGACCTCACCGGAGAGGCGCGACTTGCCCCACACGGGCTTCTTGAACTTGAGCAGCATCTGGTCGCGCCAACCGTAGTTGATGTCCTTCAGCGAGCGCAGCTGCAGGGCAGACAGCGACGGGGTGAGGCTGATTTTGTCCAGCGCCGGCAGCGGCACGGCGAGCACCACGTAGTCGGCGCTGTAGCCGGCGCCGCCCACTTTCACGGTGACGCTGTCCTTGTCCTGGACGATGGCGGAGACCCGCGCATTGGTCTTGATGGTCTTGATCTTCTTGGCGAAGGCCTGGGCCAGGGCCGCACTGCCACCCGGCAGGCGGGCAGCGCGCAGGTCGCCTTCCGGCAGGCCGCGATAGACCCGGCCCTGCTGGGCGAGGTAGAGCAGCGACAGGCGCGAGGGCTCGTCGTAGCGCGAACGGATGCGCTGGTCCACCAGGGCGCGGGAGGTGGGCGGCAGCGCCAGCTTGTCGAGCCAGCGCGCCACGCTGATGGAGTCCAGGGTCTGCAGGGTGTGGTTGACCAGCGGCTGCAGCGGATCCTCGATGGAGGCGGCGAGATCATCCAGGCTCTTGTCGAAGCGCTTCAGCCCCTCGACAGTGCTGGGCGCTTCCTTGAGCAGGTCCGCCTCGTTGAAGTAGCGCCCGGCGATCAGGTAGCCCGGGGTGCGCACGTACTCGGGCGCGGCCACGGTCGCCAGCTTGAACCCCTTGAGGTAGGCATTCAGGGTCGGCTGCAGCTTGTCGGAGCCGATCCACTCGGTGCTGGCCAGGCCGGAGCGCCCGCCGATGCTCGGCTTGGCCTCCAGCAGGGTCACCTGCCAGCCTTGCTGCTGCAGCTCATAGGCCGCCGTGAGGCCGGCCATGCCACCGCCGACCACGATGGCGGCCGGTTGCTTTTCCTTGCCCTGCGCAACGGCACTGAGCACTCCCAACACAACAAACGCACAGATGCGCAGCCAGGCAGCAGACATTGGATTCCCCCGAGGAACGGTCGTATTTCTTGAATGGCGCGCAGGATACGCCAGGCACCCGGCAGCCACCAGAGATGCCCGTCGGCGCCGGCCATTGTGCCGGCGCGGCGCGCTTGTCCATCTCACCCCTATTGCATAGTCTTCCCCGACCCTTTCCGGAGACCACCCCATGGGCCTCAACGCCGACTGGATGAAGCGCGACCTCGACGTGCTCTGGCATCCCTGCACCCAGATGAAAGACCACGAACGCCTGCCGGTGGTGCCCATCCGCCGTGGCGAAGGCGTCTGGCTGGAGGATTTCGAAGGCAAGCGCTACCTGGATGCCGTCAGCTCCTGGTGGGTCAACGTCTTCGGCCACGCCAACCCGCGCATCAACCAGCGCATCAAGGACCAGGTCGACCAGCTCGAACACGTGATCCTCGCGGGCTTCAGCCACCAGCCGGTGATCGAACTCTCCGAGCGCCTGGTGAAGCTCACGCCCGCGGGGCTGGACCGCGTGTTCTACGCCGACAACGGCTCCTCGGGCATCGAGGTGGCGCTGAAGATGAGCTACCACTTCTGGCGCAACCAGGGCCGCGAGGGCAAGACGCGCTTCATCACCCTGACCAACAGCTACCACGGCGAGACCATCGCGGCGATGTCGGTGGGCGACGTGGCGCTGTTCACCGAGACCTACAAATCCCTGCTGATGGACACCCTCAAGGTGCCCAGCCCCGACTGCTACCTGCGCCCCGAAGGCATGTGCTGGGAAGAACACTCGCGCACCATGTTCGCCCACATGGAGCGCACCCTCGCCGAGCACCACGGGGAGGTCGCCGCCGTCATCGTCGAGCCGCTGATCCAGGGTGCCGGCGGCATGCGCATGTACCACCCGGTGTACCTCAAGCTGCTGCGCGAGGCCTGCGACCGCTACGGCGTGCACCTGATCCACGACGAGATCGCCGTCGGCTTCGGCCGCACCGGCACGATGTTCGCCTGCGAACAGGCCGGCATCGCACCGGACTTCCTCTGCCTGTCCAAGGCCCTCACCGGCGGCTACCTGCCCATGGCCGCGGTACTCACCAGCGAGGCCGTCTACCAGGGCTTCTACGACGACTACCAGACCCTGCGCGCCTTCCTCCACTCGCACACCTACACCGGCAACCCGCTGGCCTGCGCTGCCGCCCTGGCGACCCTGGACATCTTCGAGCAGGACAAGGTGATCGAGGCCAACCGCGCTCTGTCGGTGCGCATGGCGCAATCCACCGCCCACCAGGTGGATCACCCCCATGTCGCCGAAGTGCGCCAGACCGGCATGGTGCTGGCCATCGAGATGGTCCAGGACAAGGCCAGCCGCGCGCCCTACCCCTGGCAGGAGCGCCGTGGCCTCAAGGTCTTCCAGCACGCTCTGGAACGCGGCGCGCTGCTGCGCCCGCTGGGCAACGTGGTGTACTTCCTGCCGCCCTACGTGATCACCCCGGAGCAGATCGACTTCCTCGCCGAAGTGGCCAGCGAAGGCATCGACATCGCCACCCGCGACTCGGTGAGCGTCAGCGTCGCCAGCGACCTGCATCCCAATCACAGGGATCCGGGCTAGAGGAGCAGCCGGAAGCTGGAAGCTGGAAGCGCCGCACGGGTAGACTTCAGGCTTTCAGCTTCAGGCTTCCAGCTCCCATGCGCCTTTCCCGCTTCTTCATCGACGCCCCCCTTTCCATCGGCCAGCACGAGCTGCCGGAAACCCAGGCCCATTACATCGGTCGCGTGCTGCGCCTGGCCGTGGGCGATGCCGTGCAGCTGTTCGACGGCTCCGGCCAGGAGTACCTCGGCGAGCTGGTGGAGGTGGGCAAGAAGAATGTGCGCGTCGAGCTGCGTGAGGCCTTCGCCGGCCAGGCCGAGTCGCCGTTGCGGGTGCACCTGGGCCAGGGGCTGTCGCGGGGCGAGCGCATGGACTGGGCGATCCAGAAAGCCACCGAACTGGGCGCCGCCGAGATCACCCCCATCGTCAGCGAGCGCTGCGAAGTGCGGCTTAAAGATGAGCGCGCCGACAAGCGCCTGGCCCACTGGCGCCAGGTGGCGATCAGCGCCTGCGAGCAATGCGGCCGCTCGGTGCTGCCGGTGATCCACGCCCCCGTCAGCCTCGCCGACTGGCTGAAGCAGGTCGACGCCGACCTCAAGCTGGTGCTGCACCCGGTGGCCGAACCCCTGGCCAGCCACGCCAAGCCCGGCACCCTGGCCTTCCTCATCGGCCCCGAAGGCGGCCTCAGCGACGCCGAAGTCGCCCAGGCGCAAACCGCCGGCTTCCATTCGGCACGCCTGGGACCCAGGGTGTTGAGGACGGAGACAGCGCCGGTGGTGGCGCTCAGCGTGGCGCAGCAGTTATGGGGGGACTTCTAGCTGGAAGTGTTTTTAGCTTGAAGCTGGAAGCAAAAGCCAAGGCACCGGCCACCGCTTCCAGCTTCCAGCTTCCAGCTTCCAGCTTCCAGCTTCCAGCTTCCAGCTAGATGATCCCCGCATCCTCGAGCATCTGCTCGAGCGCGATGAGGTCGGGGATGCGCGCGATGTCGTTGCCCAGTTGTACGGCGTCCAGCTCCAGGGGAGCGAGGGGGACGGCGGCGCGGGGGAGGTCTGAGTCGACCTTGAGCGAGCGCGGGATGCCCTGCACCAGCAGGGCGATGAACTTGACGTGACCACGGCCGCCCAGGGCGTTGAGCACCACCACGCGGGCGCCGGCGCCGGTCTGGGGCTGGCCGTCGGAGGCGGCTTCGAAGGACAGCAGCGGCAAGCGCAGGTCACGCCAGGCCACCTGGCCGAGGAACCAGGCCGGCATGCCCGCCGATACCTGCGGCGCGCGATAGGGGATCAGCTCGGCCACCGCCACGTTGGGCACCAGCAGGGTGCGGTCGGACAGCGGCACCAGCAGGCCGGTGAGGCTGTTGGCGCTGTTCGGGTTGGTGACGGCTTGGCTCATGGTTCTTCCTTCAACGATTCTTCATTCCCGGCGTTGTCGCCCTGGGCCCTCGGGCCTCAGGCGCACTGCTCCGCCAGGTGGTTCACCAGCGCCTGGGCCAGCTCGCGGGGATCGGCGCTGAAGGTGCTGTAGCCACCCTCGCGCAGGCTGTCGGGCATGCTGGCGCAGGCGCAGCTGTCGCCACGCTGGGTCCAGATCGGCGCGCCCTGGCGGCGTACATAGGCGGCGGCTGCACTGCCGTCGCTGCCCATGCCGCTGAAGGCAATGACCCCGCACTGGGCACCGTAGTGCTGGGCGAGGTTGAGCATCACCTGGTCGATGGACGGGCTGTAGGGCTCCGGCCACGGGCGTTCGCCCACCAGCATGGCGCCGTCTTCGGCAAAGCTGAGTTCATGGCTGATGGGCACCACCACCACTTCACCGGCACGCACCGCATCACCGGGGCGGGCCAGGTTGACCGGCCACTGGCTGTGACGGCCGACGGCCTGGGGCAGTGCCGTTTCGAAAGTCGGGTCGATGTGCTGGGCGTATATGAAGCCGACGGGCAGGCCGCCGGGCAGGGCGTCGAGGAAGGCCTTCACCGCAGCCGGGCCTCCGAGGGACGCCGCCAACAGCCACACCTGGCGTGCCGGCTCGCCGGCCACCAGCGGCGTGTCGGCCAGGGCGCGGGGCAGGTCCAGGCGCGCCGGGCGCTGTGCATCGCTGAGCAGGGCTTCGAGGCTGGGACCGACAGCCACGGCCGGGTCGCCCACCAGGCGCTTGAGCTTGCCGAACAGGCGACGCTCCCAGCGCGGGTAATTCTCCGAGTGGCGCTCGGGGGCATGGCCCTCGCCGAACAGCACCGGTGCGCTGGCGCGTTCCATCAGGTTGTCGACCAGGGGCGAGTCGTCCGACTGCGCCAAGTCCACCAACCACAGGTCCACTTCGCAGGCGCTCAGGGTTTCTTCATCCAGCCGTGCCGGATCGCTGTTGAGCACCACCTGGTAGCCGTTGCCCGCCAGCGCCTGCTGCAGCACATGGCGCTGCAGCGAGGTGTCGGCGATGACGGCGATACGCGCAGAGGTTTTCTCAGTCATTTCCCTTGACCAGTCGCTGGATGGTTTCAAGCAGCAGGGATTCCTGGTACGGCTTGCCCAGGTAGTCGTTGACGCCGATGGTCATGGCCCGCTCACGGTGTTTCTCACCGGTACGCGAGGTGATCATGATGATCGGCAGGTCTTTCAGTCGCTCGTCGTGGCGCACCAGGGTGGCCACTTCGAAACCGTCCATGCGCGGCATCTCGATGTCCAGCAGCATGATGTCCGGGCGGTGTTCCTGCAGTTGCGAGATCGCGTCCACCCCATCCTTGGCGGTGAGTACGTTCATGCCGTTGCGTTCCAGCAGGCGGCTGGTGACCTTGCGCACGGTGACCGAGTCGTCCACCACCATCACCAGCGGCGGACGGTCGTGGTCGAGCTCCGCCGGCAGCGCGGCCTGGGTCGCGGAACGCGGCAGCATCTGCACCAGGTGCGCATGCATGGCGCGGATGGTCGCCAGCAGGTCGAGGATCACCACCACGCGGCCGTCGCCGAGGATGGTCGCGCCGGAGATGCCATGCACCCCGGCGAACTGCGGGCCGAGGCTCTTCACCACGATTTCGCGGGAGCCCGCCAAAGAGTCCACCTGGACCGCCACGGCGTGATCGGTGGAGCGCACCAGAATCACCGGCAGCGGCAGGCTCTGGCCCACCAGCTTGGGTTGCTGGCCGTTGTTCAGCAGGTCGCCCAGGTACTTCAGTTCATAGGCCTGGCCGGCGTACTCGAAGCGCGGTGCGTCCGGCTGGTAGTAGGCCTCCAGCTCGTACGGGGAGACCCGCACGATACCTTCGATGGTGTTCAGCGGGATGGCGTAGAGGTCCTCGCCGGAAAGCACCATCAGCGCACGGTTCACCGACACGGTGAACGGCAGGCGGATGAGGAAGCGGGTGCCCTCGCCCGGCGTCGAGTCGATGCTCATGGAGCCGCCGAGCTGTTTCACCTCGGAGTGCACCACGTCCATGCCCACGCCACGACCGGATATCTGCGTGACCTTCTCGGCGGTGGAGAAACCGGCCTCGAGGATGAACTGCAGCACGTCGTAGTCGGAGAGGTCGGAATCGGCGTCCATCATCCCGCGTTCGATGGCCTTGCGGCGCACGGCGTCGAGGCGGATGCCGCCGCCGTCATCGGCCAGGGCGAGGACGATGTCGCCGCCCTCGCGGCCGAGGGTCAGGCGGATGGTGCCAGCCTCGGACTTGCCGGCGGCGCGGCGCACCTCGGCCGGCTCGATGCCATGGTCGACCGCGTTGCGCAGCATGTGCTCCAGCGGCGCGACGATGCGTTCGAGCACGGTACGGTCCATCTCGCCCTCGGCGTTGCCGACGACGAATTCGACCTGCTTGCCCAGCTCGCTCGCCACCTGGCGGACGATCCGGCGCAGGCGCGGCACCAGGCGGTCGAAGGGCACCATGCGTGTGCGCATCAGGCCTTCCTGCAGCTCGGTGTTCACCCGTGCCTGTTGCAGCAGCAGGGTTTCGGCGTCGCGGTTACGCGCCGCCAGGGTTTCCTTGAGGTCCAGCAAGTCGGACGCGGACTCGAACAGCGCACGGGACAGCTGCTGCAGCTGCGAGTGGCGGTCCATCTCCAGCGGGTCGAAGTCCTCATAGCCGGCACGCTCGGCCTCGGCCTGGTAGCGGCTGAGGATCTGCGCCTGGGTCTCGGTGTCGAGGCGGCGCAGCTGGTCGCGGACCCGTTCGATGGTGGCTTCCATCTCGCTCAGGGTGAAGCTGAAGTCGCTCACCTGCTGCTCGACACGACCACGGAAGATCGAGGTTTCACCGGCCAGGTTGACCAGGCCTTCGAGCAGGTCCGCCGGTACCTTGACCAGCTCCTGGGGTGCGCGGCGGGAGGCGGCGTCCAGTGCGGCTTCCTGGGCCTTGCGGACGAAGGGCAGGACCTTGTTCTCGGCCACGACCTGCGGCACGGCGCTGGCAGCGACCATGGGCGCGGCGAGGGTGGGCACGGGGGCAGGAGCTGCCGGGGCCGGCTCGTGGGCTTCCGGTTCCTGGGTTTCTTCGGCGAGCACCGCGTTCAGGCGCTCGCGCAGTTGGTCGAGCTCGGCCTGCAGGCCTTCGAAGCCGGACTGCACGTCGAGGAACAGGCTGTCCGGCCAGGGCGCCCCTTGTTGCTGCGCTTCGGTCAGGTGCTGCTCGAGGTCATGGCTGAGGTCGCCCAGGCGTTTCTGCCCGGCCAGGCGCGCACCACCCTTGAGGGTGTGCAGCAGGCGCAGCAGCTCGTCGATCTGGGCACCGTCCTCGCGCTGCTCTTCCCAACGACCGATGGTGCGCTCCATGGCTTCGAGCAGGTCGTCGGCCTCTTCGAGGAAGATGTCGAGGATGTCGTCGCTTTCGCTGGCATCGTCATCGACCACCTGGGCAGCCGGCTGCAGGTGCACGCTGGAGGGCATGCTCAGCTGCTCGTCCGGGTTGGCCCGGAAGCGCTTGATGGCGTCGATCAGGGCATCGCCGCTGGGCACGCCACGCTTGTCACGCACCGCTTCGAGCATCTCGGCGAGGCGGTCATGGCAGGCCTGGAGCAGGGCGAACAGACCCGGGCTGGCGCGCAGGCGCCCGCCGCAGAGGCCTTCATAAAGGAATTCGAGTTCGTGGGCGAGGTCGCCGATCTCACGGATCTCGGCCATGCGCGCACCACCCTTGAGGGTGTGCAGGTCACGTTGCAGAGCTTCGACTTCGAGGATGTTGTTGACGTCGTCCATCCAGCGCTGCAGCGAGGCGCCGGCGCTGTCGATGATGTCGAAACCTTCCTCGAGGAAGATTTCCACCAGTTCCGGATCGCGATCATCGAAGGCGCTGGAGACGGGCTCGACGGCGCGGGGGGCTTCGATCACCGGTGCCGGCACGAACTCGGGCTCGATGGCAGCAGGCACTTCGACCTCGGACAGGTCCAGCACTTCCGGCTCGGCTTGCAGCTCGATCACGGGCTCAGCTTCAAGCTCGGCTTCGGCTTCGGCCGGCGCGCTTTCCTGGGCCTCGTCAACCAGCCACTGGTCGAGCTCGGGCTCGTCGTCGCTCACCGGTTCGGCGTGCAGCACGTGCAATTCGGGGTCGACGTCCTGAGGGGCGCCGGGCAGCAGCTCGGCCACGGCTTCCGCCGGCAGCTCCTCCGCCACCGCGTCGATGGTTTCGATGGTCACCAGGGTGTCCAGCGGGTCGGCTTCGTCGATCAGCGCCAGGGGCGGCTGTTCTTCGTCGATGACGATGCTCTCACCGAGTTCGGCGCTTGGGGCGTCGTCAGCCAACTCGATCGCGTCGACCTCGGCGAGGTCTTCGATGTCGTCGAGCGGCAGCGCCACCGCTGCTGCGGAAAGGCTCAGCCCACCGTTCTGGCGAAAGGTGCGGATGGCCTGGATCAGTTGCTGCGGATCGTTCAGCGGCAGGCGGGCCTGCAGCTGGTCGAGCAGCACGGCGAGGCTGTCGTGGCTCTGCTGCAGCAGGCCGCCGAGAGCCGGCGAATAGCTGAAGCGGCGATCCACCAGGCCTTCGTAAAGGGATTCGAGTTCATGGGCGAGATCACCGATGGGGGCGATCTCGGCCATGCGCGCACCACCCTTGAGGGTGTGCAGGTCACGCTGCAGCGACAGCAGCGAGCCATGGTTGTCGGGCTCGCCCAACCAACGGTCGAGGGATTGCCCGGCGCTTTCCAGGATATCCACCGCCTCTTCGAGGAAGATGGCGACCATTTCCTCGTCGAGGGATTCATAGACGCTGGGCGTGTGGGCCGCAGGAGCCCCCACCACCGGCTCCGGCTCGACGGTCGGCGAGGACAGGTCCTCCTCCAGGCCGGCAGCGGTCAGCTCGGGCAGGGTCACCTCGTCGAACGGTGCGGGCTCTTCCATCAGCTCCGCCAAAGGCGGCAGCTCGGCGTCGGTGGCGTTCCAGTCGATCAGGCCTTCCAGGTCCGTCTCATCGAGTTCCTCGATGGTCAGCCCGGTGGTCAGCTTGGGATCGAGCAGCGCCAGGGCAGCGGGGTCGACCGCTTCCTGCAGCAGCTCGCGCAGGGCCTGCACGCGCTCGGGCTGGGGCGTGACCTGAAGGGCCGCGGCCACCTGGTCCATCATGCCGATCAGCGCTTCGTGGGCACGCTCGGCTTCGGCGAAGAAGCGCTCGCTGACGGCGAGGCTGCCTTCTTCCACGGAACCGTAGGTGTCGAGCAGGGCTTCGCAGAGCTCTTCGATCTGCGGCAGCTCGGCCATCTCGGCACCGCGGCCGAGGGTGTTCAGCTCTTCCAGCAGGGCACCCAGTTCCTGGCGCTCGGACGGGTGCTCGCGCCAACGGCGCAGCAGGTCTTCGGCATCCAGCAGGATGTCCATGCCTTCAGCGAGGAAGATGGAGATCAACTGCGGGTCGCGTACCGCCTCGCCCCGCTCACCCAGGCGCGCGGCTTCGGCGGCGCCGAGGCGATCCTGATGCAGCTGCTGTACACGCTCGAGGAACTCGGCGGTGCCGGGGATCCCCCGCCAGCGGCGTGGTTTCCAGTTGCTCCAGCCCGGCGCGGAACAGGTGTTCGGCGTCGCGCAGCAGCTCGGCCTCGGCCAGGTCCATCTGCACCAGGTTGGTCTTGTATTCCTTGGCCAGCTTTTCCAAGGGCGTAGCGATCTCGGCGATCGGCAGGATGCCCGCCATGTGCGCACTGCCCTTGAGGGTGTGCAGGGCACGCTGGAGGCTGTCGGTGACCGGCTGCGGCAGGGACTGGGCGCAGTCGGCGAGGAAGCCCACCAGGCTGTCGAGGTGCGTCTCGGCCTCGTTGCGGAAGATCTCCAGCAACTGCGGGTCGAGCGGCTCTTCGTCGCTTTCGACGGCGACGGGGGCTTCCGCGATGACGGTTGGCTCCGCGACGACCGGTGCTTCCGGCTCGCCCTCGGGCTCGACTGCCTGTGCTGAGTCCGGGGCTTCAGATTTTGGGAGTCGTTGCCCCTTCGCCAGGGCGTGCGCCTCGGCGGCCAGGTGGTCGACATCGTCGCGCTGGCGCTGGGCTTTGGCGGCGAATTCGTCGACCAGCTGCGGCAGCAGGGCGACCACGTCCTGGATTACGCCACGGACATCTTCGTCGGGCTGGATGCTGCGATCCAGCACGCGGTTGAGCAGGTTCTCGATGGACCAGGAGAGTTCGCCGATGACCAGCGCGCGCACCATGCGACCACTGCCCTTGAGGGTGTGGAAGGCGCGGCGGATTTCGGTCAGGGCTTCCTTGTTGTCGGTGTCGGCCAGCCACTGGGGCAGGAAGTCACCGATGGTCTCCAGGACTTCGCCGGCCTCTTCGATGAAGACTTCCAGCAACTCGTCATCCACCGGCTCTTCGTCGGCGGGCGGCGGCAGCAGGCTGGGCGGCACGTCGCCGGCAGGCGGGTTGATGGCCTGGGTGGGCGCGGCCATGACATCGGCCATGGACAGCGGCTTGTGCTCTTCGACAGCGGGCGCCTGTGGCTCGACGGGCGCAGCGGGCAGCTCGACCTCGGGGAGGTCGAGGCCGGTGAGCTCCATGTCGTCCCAGCTCATCGTGGACTCGGGCAGCGGTTCCAGGCTGAGGACTTCGCCTTCGAGCGGTTCGAGGCTTTCCAGCGGCGTGGCGTCCGGCAGCGGCTCCAGGTCGTCCAGATCGAAGCTCTGCAGAGGCTCCAGGCTCTCTTGGGGTTCCTGGGCAGCATGCAGCTCCAGCGGCACATCGAGGCTGAAGTCGATGACTTCGGGCGCTTCGGTCGGCAGCTCGCCGAGGTTCCAGTTGTCGTCGGAGACCAGCAGCTCGGCGTTGTCGGCAGCGGGCGCTTCGAGGCTCAGTTCGTCCAGGGCCGGCAGGGCGTCCAGCTCGCCGAGGGCGGCGGGCTCGGTGAGCGCGTCCAGTTCGGGCAGCGGGTCGAGGTCCGGCAGTTCGTCGAGGTTGGCGACAGGTTCGGCAACCCGCTCGGGCTCGGCGTCGATGGCCGGTTCCAGCTCGGCGAGGGGCTCGAGCTCGGGCAGCGGCTTGAGTTCCGGCAGGGCGTCGAGGGCGGCTGGCGGTGTTTCCCCGGTGCTCTCGGCGGCGACCGGCTCGGCAAATTCGGCGGCGACCAGTACGTCGTCACCAGCGGCCAGGGGCTCCAGGTCAAGCGGCTCGACCAGCTCCGATTCCTCGGCGGCCAGCACTTCGATTTCCTGCAGCGGGTCGGCCAGGGGCAGCGGTTCTTCTTCCGGCTCAATGCGGTCGAGGATCGAGGGCTTTTCCTTCAGCGGGTAGCCCAGTGCTTCCAGGCTTTCCTCGGCCACGTCGAGAATCAGGTCGCCCTGGGTCGCGTGGTCTTCGGAGAGACGCTCGAGGTAGTACTCGACGCTGGTGATGGCGTCGGCGAGGGTGTCCAGGCTCTGCCAGTTGGGCACGGCCTTGCGCGCCAGGAGCTGCTCCTGGATATAACGATTGCAGGCTTCCAGCAGGGTCGCGGCACGGCTCAGCGGGATCATCGCCAGGCCACCACGGACCTGGGTCAGCAGCTCGGGGACGCGAGCCAGGTGCTCGTGGTTCCACTGCGAGGCGATGAACTCGATGATCGCGTCCTTGGCCTGTTCCAGGCCATTGCGCGCTTCCTTGATCACCAGCTGGTGGATCTGCGCCACGTCGGTGGTGGGCAGGTGGCTTTCTTCGGCGCGGCGGTCATCGGCCGGGCCGACCATGCCATTGAGCGTGGCTTCGACATAGAGCAGCGCACCGGCGACGTCCATCACACGGCGTCATTGGGTTCGCGCTGGCCGAGGGACAGGCTGTGGACCACGTCGATCTGGTCGAGGATGACCCGGCGCGGCTGGCCGAAGCCCAGCACGGCGAGGGTGTCGGCGATCTGCTTGAGGGGGGCCAGCAGGGAATCCAGCTCGGCGACGCCACGGCGATCGCTGCGCACGAAGATGTCCAGGCTGTCCTTGACCCGTACCAGCTCCTCGCAGAGGGCGGTGACCACCCAGCGCATGGCGTCGCGGTCGGGGCCGGCGAGGCGGGCGCGCCCCCGTCCACCACTTCGGTGTCGGGCAGCGCTTCGTCGAGGCGGTACTGTTCCTTCAGCGCGCGGATACGCGGCGACTGGGCCGGGGCCTTGGCGATGTAGAACAGCAGGTTCTTGACCAGCTCCTCGGGAGCCGGCTGGTTGATGCCGTCGGCGCCCTGGTCGAGCAGGCGCTTGAGTTCCTTGTCGATCTGCCGCAGCAGGGTGCGCACGGAAGTGCCGTTGACCACGCTGCCGTTGGCCAGGCCTTCGACCATGCCGGAGGCGATCGGCCAGAGCGTGCCGAGGGGCGCTTCCTTGCACAGGGATTCGAGGCGGGCGAAGACGCGCGCCATGTAGCCGAGGTTGGTGGCCAGGTCCTGGTTGCGGATGATCCCCACCAGGGCCAGCTGCAGCATCTGCCGCAGCTTGCGCAGCAGCACCGGCAGTTCGGCGGTGCGCATCTGCGCCAGGGCGTCCATGGACAGCGCGGGCAGGCGGCTGGAGAGGTCCGGGGAGAACAGGCTGGTTTCCGACAGCAGTTTCTCGCCCCGCGCGGCGCGCAGGTCGTTGAGCAGCGGCAGCACCACCATGGGCAGGTCGCGGCGCGCACTCTGGATGCGGTCGAGGTAGACCGGCAGCTGCAGGATGGCCTGCATCAAGCACTTCCAGGGCTTCGCCCTGGTTGGTCACGCGACCTTCCATCAGCGCCTGGGCAAGCTGTTCCATTTCTTCGGCGAGCAAAGCCGCGCCGTAGAATTCGACCATCTGCAGGGTGCCGTGGACCTGGTGCACGTAGGTCAGGCAGAAACGCATGCGCGTCGGGTCCTGGGTGTTCTCGACGAACGCCTCCAGAGCCTGTCGCGCCTGCTTCAGGGTTTCCGCGATCTCGCCCTTGACCCACTCAAGGGCGACATAATCGTGCCGATCACTCATAGCCGTCTGCTATCCCTTCCGGGTGAATGCCAGAACCTGATCGTTGGCCACCGGAACCAGGTCCGGATGGTGCCAACCCACTACTTCGCCCACGCCCACCACCATCAGGCCTCCCGGCGCCAGGCGCTCGGCCAGGCGGTTGAGGATTTCACGGCGACGCCAGCGGCGAAAATAGATCAACAGGTTCTGACAGAAGATTACGTCCATGCCGGACATTGGCGCCTTCGCCAGTTCCAGCACATTGAGCCGGGCGCAGCAAACGCGCGCGGCCAGGCTCTCAACAACTTTGAAGCGGCCATCGTCCATGACCTGGAAATAACGTTCGCCTTGGTCAGCATCCAGCTGTTCCAGGCGGCGTGCCCCGTACACCCCTTCCCGCGCCTTGTTCAGGGCGCTGAGGCTGATGTCGGTACCGGTCACACCGAAGAATTCCGGCCGGTCGCTGTCCTGCAGCGCCTCGGCGGCGGCAATCGCCAGCGAATAAGGCTCCTCGCCGCTGGAACAGCCGACGCTCCAGAGCGCCAAAGGGCTGTCCAGGCCCGCAGCGACCCGCTCACGCAAGTAGGCGTCGAGCAGGTCGAAGGAGGGGCGATGGCGAAAGAACCGGGTTTCCTGAACGGTGAGGCGGTCCAGCAGCGTGGACCACTCCACAGCACCACGCGGGCCGTCTGTGACCTGGCGGTAGTAGATGCTGTAGTCGTCAACGCCCAGTTCGCGCATCCGTGCAGTGAGATTGGTCTGCAGGAAGGCGCGACGCTGTTCGTTGATCACCACACCCGTGCGCTCCTCGAGCAGTGACTGCCAGTCGTGGAACTGCGCGGGCGTCATGTCGGCCAGGGGTTTCAAGGCCCACACGCCGCTTGGCTGCATGTCGTGCCTCTCGCTCATGGCCGCTGCGCCGCGGCGTCAAGCCGCGGCATCTCCCTTGGTCAGGCCTGTTCCGGAGTGTCCGGCAGGTTGAAGCCGGATACCGATTTGCGCATCTCGCTGGCCATCTTGGCCAGGTTACCAATGCTCTTGGCGGTAGCAGTGGTACCTGCGGAGGTCTGCGAGGTGATCTCCTGGATCACGTTCATGGTGTTGGAGATGTGGCCCGCCGAGGACGCTTGCTGACGAGCGGCGTTGGAGATGTTCTGGATAAGGGCCGCGAGGGTCTTGGATACCTTCTCGATCTCTTCCAGTGCCACACCGGCGTCCTGCGCCAGACGCGCACCACGTACCACCTCGGAGGTGGTCTGTTCCATGGAGATAACCGCTTCGTTGGTGTCGGTCTGAATGGTTTTTACCAGGGCCTCGATCTGCTTGGTCGCGGCGGAGGAACGTTCCGCGAGTCGCTGGACCTCGTCCGCTACCACGGCGAAGCCGCGGCCCGCGTCACCGGCCATGGACGCCTGGATCGCGGCGTTCAGTGCGAGGATGTTGGTCTGGTCGGCAATGTCGTTAATCAGGCTAACAATGTCACCGATCTCCTGGGACGATTCACCGAGGCGTTTGATCCGCTTCGAGGTGTCCTGGATCTGCTCACGGATGTTATCCATGCCGGTGATGGTGTTGTGCACCACTTCGTTGCCCTTGTTGGCGATGGCTACGGAACGTTCCGCTACCGCGGAGGATTCCGAGGCGTTCGCCGATACCTGGTCAATCGACACCGCCATCTCGTTGATGGCCGCCGAGGCGCCGGCGATTTCCTGCGCCTGGTGCTCGGACGCTTCGGCGAGGTGCATTGCAGTGGCCTGGGTTTCCTGGGCCGCCGCCGCTACCTGCACGGCTGTCAGGTTGATGGTCTCTACGAGGTCGCGGAGCTGGTCGATCGAGTAGTTGATGGAGTCCGCGATCGCACCGGTGAAGTCCTCGGTTACGGTCGCGGCCACTGTCAGGTCACCGTCCGCAAGGTCGGCGATTTCGTCGAGCAGTCGCAGAATCGCCGCCTGGTTACGTTCGTTCTTCTCGGCGGTCTCGGCCAGTCGGCTGCGGGTTGTCTGAACCATGACCAGGCCGATCAGGATGATCGAACCCAGGGCCAGGGCGCCCAGCAGGTAACCGGCGAGGGTGTTGAAGCTACGGCCTTCGGCCTGCTTCTCGAAGCCGCCGGCCAGGGTGGAGGCCTTGTCCAGCAGGGTCTGCGAACCGGTGAAGATGGTGTTGGCGGATTCACGGACCTGGAACAGTTCGGGCGAGGTTTCGAGAATCTCGTCCACGGAACCGGAAACGAACTCGAACAGCTCGGAGATCTCCTGCAGACGCTCCAGGGCTTCGTTGTCGGTCACCTTGGAGATTTCCATCGCCGCGTTGCCTTCCAGCATCGCGTTCAGTACGCGGCCGAAGAGGCTGGCGTCGCGGCCGAACATGTCGGCGGCCTGTACGGAGTCTTCGTCACCGGCCAGTACCTTGTTCACCGAGCCGAGGATACGTTCGGCCAGCAGCGACTGGCGCTGGGCTACCGAGACCTGGTCGGCGGGCGCGCCGCTTTCCAGCAGGATGTCGACCACTTCCTCGTACTCGACCTGCAGCTGCGGAATGGTTTCCGCCAGGGTCGCGGCTACCTGGTGCAGGGAGAGAACGGTCTGTTCGCTGGCAAGGATGGCGTCGGAGTTCTGCCGCAGGCTGTTCCAGTCGGCCTGCACGGCGTCCATCTCGGCCTTCACGCCTTCCGGAGCGGGCGGCAGACCGGTGTTCTCGTCGCCATTGACGAGGATGTTCCAGCGCTTCTCGAAGTCGTTACGGGCGTCTTTCAACAGGGCGAAGGCCTCGGCCTTGCCCGCCGCCGCTTCGGTGGCGTTCTTGGCGATACGCTGGGACAGTACGCGCAGCTCACCGGAGTGGCTGAGGTATTCCTTGTCGTAGTTCGCCTGGGTGTTCAGGTATGCGAAGTTGGCGAACAACAGCACGATGGACACGATCAGGACCACGAACAGCCCTGCGATCAACGTACTACTGCGCGTTCCCGCAAGTAGATTGCCTGCGTTAAGTTTTTTCATTATCGGGCCCCCGCCTGGACCAACAACACAACGATTTCCATGTAACGCCAAAGGGCCGGCATGAACCGGCCCAACCTTGAATCAACGGCACCACCGGCGCCGCATGCGTACCGGGGAATCGCCCCGCCACGCTGAACCGCCCCTCCCGGAAACGGCCCGCCGCACCCGGCCCTGAGGCCGGATGCGGATAAAGCTATACCGCCACGTCGAGGAACACCTGGTGCTGCGCCAGCACGTGAGGGCTGAACACCAGCCAGGGTTGCTCGCGCTGGAACACACCGTGGATGAACGGCTGGATCGCCGCCTCCAGGGGAGGCAGTTCCTCGGAGAACGAATCCACCGGGAAATGCTGCATGCCGTAGACCTCGTCGACGATCAGCCCGGCGAAGATTTCCTGGTGGTCCACCACCAGCACCCGGCGCTGCTTGCGCAGGGGCGACAGTTCACCACCGAAGAACCCGCACAGGTCCATGATCGGCAACAGCCGGCCACGCACGTTGGCCACGCCCTTGACCCAGGACTTCACGCCCGGCAGCAGCGTGTGCCGCGGCTCGTGAAGCACCTCGCCGACCTCGCCCATGGGCGCCACGAACAGACGCTCGCCCATGCGGAAGCCGATGCCGCTCCAGGTCTGTACGGTTTCCTGCTGCGCAGGGAGGCCCGCCGCCAGCGCACGGCAGCGCTGGTCGATCTCGAGGAGAAGCTGGAAAGGGGTCTGCGCGTCCGACATGCCGGCCAGGGCCTTCTTTCTTCTAGTTATCGACGGACTGTTCCGGCATCAGCCGGCCAGTACTGCGTTGAGGGTTTTCAGCAGGGTGTCTTCGTCGATCGGCTTGGTCAGGTAGTCTTTCGCGCCCTGACGCTTGCCCCAGACCTTGTCGGTTTCCTGGTCCTTGGTGGTGACGATGATCACCGGAATGTGGCTGGTCTCGGCGTCCTTGGTCAGCTGACGCGTGGCCTGGAAGCCGTTGAGGCCGGGCATGACGATGTCCATCAGCACGGCGTCGGGTTTTTCCTGGCGAGCCAGGGCAACGCCATCGGCGCCATTCTCGGCCTTGAGTACCTGATGGCCGTGCTTCTCGAGCATGGCGGTCAGTTTGTACATCTCAGTCGGCGAGTCATCAACAATCAGAATACGAGCCATGTTTGTCCCCAAAACGGAAAGGCATCACCGGCCATGGGAGGCCGGACTTCAGGAGGCTTGTTCCACCGGGGTGAAATCAGGCACGTGAGTCTTGATCGCGCCGAGCAACTCTTCCTTGCTGAAAGGCTTGGTGAGGTATTGATCGGAACCAACGATGCGACCCTTGGCCTTATCGAACAGGCCGTCCTTCGAGGACAGCATGATCACCGGGGTGGACTTGAAAGCACTGTTGTTTTTGATCAGGGCGCAGGTCTGATAGCCATCGAGCCGCGGCATCATGATGTCGACGAAAATGATATTGGGGTGAGTATCGGCGATCTTGGCCAATGCGTCGAAGCCGTCGACGGCCGTAATGACCTCGCAACCCACCTTCTTCAGCAGAGTTTCAGCGGTGCGACGAATCGTTTTCGAATCGTCGATCACCATGACCTTCAAACCCTCGGAATGCTGTTCCATGTTCGCCCTACCATCGCCTCGGTGAGTCGTTATTTTGCTTAGTTCAGTGCGCCTGAGGCCCTGTCAGCGACGGGCTACGACCCAATCGTCGGGCCTTTTTAGCACACTCTCCGGACGCAAGCTACAAAGCGCCAGCCTCCGGGAATCCTAGTCCATGCGGCGAGGTTTCCCTTGACCGCGACAACCTCCAGCGCCAACCTGAGCGCCTCGTTACCGGGCCCGGAATTCTCCAGTGCCCCTCTTTATTAAACAGTCGCGGAGAACACACCCATGAGCGTTCGCCTCGGGATCGTCATGGACCCCATTGCGCACATCTCCTTCAAGAAGGACAGCTCCCTGGCCATGCTGCTGGCAGCCCAGGCCCGCGGATGGTCCCTCTACTATATGGAGCAGCAGGACCTGTACCAGAAGGCCGGCGAAGCCCGCGCCCGCATGCGGCCGCTGAACGTGTTCGCTGATCCTCAACGCTGGTACGAGCTGGAAGACGAGAGCGACGCCCCGCTGGCCGAGCTGGATGTGATCCTGATGCGCAAGGACCCGCCCTTCGACAACGAGTTCGTCTATTCGACCTACCTGCTGGAACAGGCCGAACGCGCCGGCGTGCTGGTGGTGAACCGCCCGCAGAGCCTTCGCGACTGCAACGAGAAGTTCTTCGCCACCCTGTTCCCTCAACTGACCCCACCGACACTGGTCAGTCGCAGGGCTGATATTCTGCGCGAGTTTGCGAAAGAGCAGCGTGACATCATTCTCAAACCCCTTGATGGCATGGGCGGATCGATGATTTTTCGCCACCGCGAGGGCGATCCGAACCTTTCCGTCATTCTCGAGACCCTGACCCGTCACGGCGCCGAGCAGATCATGGCCCAGCGTTACCTGCCCGCGATCAAGGACGGCGACAAGCGCATTCTGATGATAGACGGTGAACCGGTACCCTACTGCCTGGCTCGCATTCCCGCCGCCGGCGAGACCCGGGGCAACCTGGCGGCCGGCGGCCGTGGCGAGGCGCGACCACTGTCCGAGCGCGACCGCGAGATCGCCGCCACCGTGGGCCCGACCCTGCGCGAACGCGGCCTGCTGTTCGTCGGCCTGGACGTGATCGGCGACAGCCTCACCGAAATCAACGTCACCAGCCCGACCTGCATCCGCGAGATCGACGCGGCCTATGACACGCGCATCGGCGACCGCCTCATGGATGTCATCCAGACCAAGCTCGCCGAGAACGGGCGCAAGCCCCAAGCTTGATGCAGCTAACAGCTTTGGACATGCAACTTGCAGCCTGCCGCCCCAGTTCGGCAGACTGCGCGCCATCCTGAGCAGACCCGATGTGCGATGAACGCAGCCGCTGATTTTTCCGACTTCCCCTCCTCCGGCGTGCGCCCGGCGGACCGGCTGGGTTTCACCCTGTTCCTCGCGGCCGTGCTGCACATCGCCTTCATCCTCGGGGTAGGCTTCACCTTTGCCGACCCCAGCCAGATCAGCAAGACCCTGGAAGTCACCCTCGCCAGCTTCAAGAGCGACAAGAAGCCGGAGAAGGCCGACTACCTGGCGCAGATGAACCAGCAGGGCAGCGGCACCCTGGAACACAAGGACACGCCCAAGACCACCGAGCAGGCGCCCTTCCAGGACCAGGAGATCAAGAAGGTCACGCCGCCGGCCGCGCCGCAGCAGGCCGCGCGCCAGGAAGCCCCCAAGGCCGCCGTCGCCACCACCGCGCCCAAGGTGCAGAAGACCCCGGTCAAGCACGAGGAAGCCAAGCCCGAACCCGAAGCCCGCCCGGCACCGGTGTTCGACAGCACCCAGCTGTCCTCGGAGATCGCCAGCCTGGAGGCCGAGCTGTCCCAGGAGCGCCAGCTCTACGCCAAGCGCCCGCGCATCCACCGCCTCAACGCGGCCTCGACCATGCGCGACAAGGGCGCCTGGTACAAGGACGACTGGCGCAAGAAGATCGAGCGCGTCGGCAACCTCAACTACCCCGAGGAAGCCCGCCGCCAGCGCCTCTACGGCAGCCTGCGCCTGCTGGTGTCGATCAACCGTGACGGCACCCTCTATGAAGTGCAGCTCCTGGAATCCTCCGGCCAACCGGTGCTGGATCAGGCCGCCATGCGTATCGTCCGCCTCGCCGCCCCCTTCGCCCCCTTCACCGGCGACCTGGCCGACATCGACCGCCTGGAAATCATCCGCACCTGGCGTTTCGAGCGCGGCGACCGCCTGTCGAGCAACTGACCGGGCGGGTGCGGCGCAACCGCGCTTGAAGCTTGCGGCGCGAAGGTCGAAACTAGCGCCCATGAAAAGCACCGCGCCCACCTACCTCAAGCACCACTTCCTGATCGCCATGCCGCACATGGACGATCCCAATTTCGCCCAGACCGTCACCTACCTCGTCGAACACAACGAGCAGGGCGCCATGGGCCTGGTGATCAACCGCCCCAACGGCCTCAACCTCAGCGATGTGCTCGAGCAGCTGCGCCCGGAGATCGACCCGCCCGCCCGCTGCCAGACCCTGCCGATCTACGCCGGCGGCCCGGTGCAGACCGACCGCGGCTTCGTCCTCCACCCCAGCGGCCTGACCTTCCAGGCCACCCTGGAGCTGGGCGACCTGGCGCTCTCCACCTCCCAGGACGTGCTCTTCGCCATCGCCGAAGGCCAGGGCCCGGAAAAAAGCCTGATCACCCTCGGCTATGCAGGCTGGGATGCTGGCCAGCTGGAAGCCGAGCTGGTGGACAACGCCTGGCTCACCTGCCCGGCCGACCCGGCCATCCTCTTCGACACCGCCGCCGACCAGCGCCTCGCCGCTGCCGCCGCGCGCCTCGGGATCAACCTCAACCTGCTCACCACCCAGGCCGGGCACGCCTGATGGCCGCCAAGCCACTGCGCCTGCTGCTGGGCTTCGACTACGGCACCAAGCAGATCGGCGTCGCCGTCGGCCAGGCCGTCACCGGCCAGGCCCGCGAACTCTGCGTGCTCAAGGCGCAGAACGGCGTACCGGACTGGCAGAAGGTCGAGGCCCTGCTCAAGGAATGGCAGCCGGACGCCATTGTCGTCGGCCTACCCCTGAACATGGACGGCACCCCCAGCGACATGAGTGAACGTGCGGAGAAGTTCGCGCGCCGTCTCAACGGTCGCTTCAACCTGCCGGTCTTCACCCATGACGAACGCCTGACCACCTTCGAAGCCAAGGGCCAGCGGCTCGCCCAGGGCCAGCGCGGCGGTTACCGCGACAACCCCGTCGACGCCCTGGCTGCCGCCCTCCTGCTGGAAGGCTGGCTGGCGGAACACCCCGGACACGAATAGCGAGGAACGCCCATGACCCTGCCCAACCCGGCCGAACTGCTGCCGCAGATGGCCAGCGCGCTGAACGCCCACCTGGCCGCGCGCGGCATCGCCAACCCCCGTTTCATCGGCATCCGCACCGGCGGTGTCTGGGTTGCCCAGGCCCTGCTGGCGGAGCTGGGCAGCGAAGAGCCCCTGGGCACCCTGGACGTTTCCTTCTACCGCGACGACTTCACCCAGAACGGCCTGCACCCGCAGGTGCGCCCGTCCGAGTTGCCGTTCGAGATCGAAGGCCAGCACCTGATCCTCATCGACGACGTATTGATGAGCGGCCGCACCGTGCGCGCCGCCATGAATGAGCTGTTCGACTACGGCCGCCCGGCCAGCGTGACCCTGGTCAGCCTGCTGGACCTCAACGCCCGCGAGCTGCCGATCCGCCCCGACGTGGTCGGCGCCACCCTGTCGCTCGCCGCCGATGAACGGGTAAAATTGCTCGGCCCCGCGCCGCTCGCCCTCGAGCGCCAGGTCCTCACCCCCGCTTCCTGAAACTCCCGACCCCCAGGGCCTGCCCCATGCCGACAGACGCCAAGCGCCCGCTGCAGCTCAACGATCAGGGCCAGCTGCGCCACTTCCTCTCGCTCGACGGCCTGCCCCGCGAGCTGCTGACGGAAATCCTCGACACCGCCGACTCCTTCCTCGAAGTCGGCGCCCGCGCCGTGAAGAAGGTCCCGCTGCTGCGCGGCAAGACCGTGTGCAACGTGTTCTTCGAGAACTCCACGCGCACCCGCACCACCTTCGAACTGGCGGCCCAGCGGCTGTCCGCGGACGTGATCACCCTCAACGTCTCCACCTCCTCCACCAGCAAGGGCGAGACGCTGTTCGACACCCTGCGCAACCTGGAGGCCATGGCCGCCGACATGTTCGTGGTGCGCCACGCCGACTCCGGCGCCGCCCACTTCATCGCCGAGCACGTGTGCCCGGACGTGGCCATCATCAACGGCGGTGACGGGCGCCACGCGCACCCGACCCAGGGCATGCTCGACATGCTCACCATCCGCCGCCACAAGGGTGGTTTCGAGAACCTCTCGGTGGCCATCGTCGGCGACATCCTGCACTCCCGCGTGGCGCGCTCGAACATGCTCGCGCTCAAGGCGCTGGGCTGCCCGGACATCCGCGTGATCGCCCCCAAGACCCTGCTGCCCATCGGCATCGAGCAGTACGGCGTCAGCGTCTACACCGACCTGGCCGAAGGCCTCAAGGACGTCGACGTAGTGATCATGCTGCGCCTGCAGCGCGAGCGCATGCAGGGCGGCCTGCTGCCCAGCGAAGGCGAGTTCTACCGCCTCTACGGCCTCAGCACCCAGCGCCTGGCGCTGGCCAAGCCCGATGCCATCGTCATGCACCCCGGCCCGATCAACCGTGGCGTGGAGATCGAATCGGCGGTGGCCGACGGCGCCCACTCGGTGATCCTCAACCAGGTCACCTACGGCATCGCCATCCGCATGGCCGTGCTGTCCATGGCCATGAGCGGCCAGAACACCCAACGCCAGATCAACCAGGAAGCCGAGGTGCAGAACTGATGCGTACCCACATCATCGGCGCCCGCCTCATCGATCCCGCCAGCGGCACCGACCAAGTCACCGACCTGTACCTGGAAGCCGGCAAGGTGGCCGCCATCGGCCAGGCGCCCGCCGGCTACGAAGCCGAACACAGCATTGACGCCAAGGGCCTGGTGGCCGCGCCCGGCCTGGTGGACCTCAACGCCGCCCTGCGCGAGCCGGGCTACAGCCGCAAGGGCAGCATCGACAGCGAAACCCGTGCCGCCGCCGCCGGTGGCGTCACCAGCCTGTGCTGCCCGCCGCTGACCCGCCCGGTGCTGGACACCCCGGCCGTGGCCGAGCTGATCCTCGACCGCGCCCGAGAAGCCGGCCACACCAAGGTCTTCCCCGTCGGCGCCCTGAGCAAGGGCCTGGCCGGCGAGCAACTGGCCGAGCTGGTGGCCCTGCGCGACACCGGCTGCGTGGCCTTCTCCAACGGGCTGGCCAGTTTCGACAGCAACCGCACCCTGCGCCGCGCCATGGAATACGCGGCCACCTTCAACCTGACGCTGATCTTCCACGCCCAGGACGCTTCGCTCGCGGACGGCGGCATGGCCCACGAGGGCGCCACCGCCGGCTTCCTCGGCCTGGCCGGCATTCCCGAGAGCGCGGAAACCGTGGCCCTGGCCCGTGACCTGCTGCTGGTGGAGCAGAGCGGCGTGCGCGCGCACTTCAGCCAGCTCACCAGCGCCCGGGGCGCACAGATGATCGCCGAGGCCCAGGCCCGCGGCCTGCCGGTGACCGCCGACGTGGCGCTGTACCAACTGCTGCTCACCGACGAGGCGCTGATCGACTTCTCCAGCCTCTACCACGTGCAACCGCCGCTGCGCACCCGCGCCGACCGCGACGGCCTGCGTGAAGCGGTGAAAAGTGGCGTGATCGGCGCCATCGCCAGCCACCACCAGCCCCACGAAGCGGACGCCAAGCTGGCCCCCTTCGCCGCCACCGAGCCGGGCATCAGCAGCGTCGAGCTGTTGCTGCCGCTGGCCCTGAGCCTGGTGGAAGACGGCCTGCTCGACCTGCCGACCCTGCTCGCCCGCCTCACCGCCGGCCCGGCCCGCGCCCTGCGCCTGCCGGTGGGTCGCCTCGCCGTGGGCGCCCCGGCCGACCTGGTGCTGTTCGACCCGCAAGCCCGCACCCGCGCCGGTGAGCAATGGCTGTCCAAGGGGCGCAACAGCCCCTTCCTCGGCCAGGACCTGCCCGGCAAGGTGCGCTACACCCTGATGGACGGGCACATCACCTATCAGGCCTGAGCCGCCCGGTCACGAAAAAGCCCGCCAGATGGCGGGCTTTTTCATGCCTGGCCGCAGGCTCAGCGACGGGCGTTGAGCACCGAGACCTGGGTGTTCAGGGTCCAGAAGTCGTAGAGCACGCCGAGCAGGAAGAAGCCGCCGGTGAACAGGTAGAGGATGCCAGTGATCCACTTGCCCTGGTACATGCGGTGCACGCCGAAGACGCCGAGGAAGGTGAGCAGGATCCAGGCGACGGTGTAGTCGTGGGAGCCGGCGTTGAAGCGCAGCGAGGCTTCGCGGTCCATGGACGGGATGAGGAACAGGTCGATGATCCAGCCGATGAAGAACAGGCCGAAGGTGAAGAACCAGAGGGTGCCGCTCACCGGCTTGCCGTAGTAGAAGCGGTGGGCTCCGAGGAAACCGAATATCCACAGCAGGTAGCCGATCAGCATGTTGTGGGTGTCAGGGCGTTGCATGCGTACTCCTTCAGATCACGACCATCCGTCGACGACGGACTTGCGCAGGCTTCAGGGCCGACAAATACTGTATGCACATACAGCTATTCGCAGCCCTTTCCATGGAACTCATCGACAAACTAACCGTGCTGGCCGACGCCGCCAAGTATGACGTTTCCTGCGCCAGCAGCGCCGCCCCCAAGCGCAGCTCGGCGGGCAAGGCCGGCGTCGGCGCCACCAACGGCATGGGCATCTGCCACAGCTTCACACCCGATGGCCGCTGCGTGGCGCTGCTGAAGATCCTGCTGACCAACTTCTGCCTCTACGACTGCCAGTACTGCGTCAACCGCCGCTCCAGCGACGTGCCCCGGGCGCGCTTCACCCCCGAGGAGGTGGTGACCCTGACCCTGGATTTCTACCGGCGCAACTGCATCAGCGGGCTGTTCCTCAGCTCCGGCATCATCCGTTCCTCCGACTACACCATGGAGCAGTTGATCCGCGTGGCCCGCCTGCTGCGCGAAGAGCACCAGTTCCGCGGCTACATCCACCTGAAGACCATCCCCGACGCAGCGCCGGAGCTGATCGCCGAGGCGGGGCGCTACGCCGACCGCCTCAGCGTCAACATCGAGCTGCCCACCGAGGACGGCCTCACCCGCCTGGCCCCGGAGAAGCGCGGCGCGCCGATCCGCCGCGCCATGGGGCGCATCCGCCTGGGCGTCGAGGAGGCCAGCGCGGAGAAGCACGCCCCGGCCTTCGCCCCCGCCGGGCAGAGCACGCAGATGATCGTCGGCGCCGACGACACCGACGACCGCACCATCCTCGACACCGCGCAGACGCTGTACGGCGCCTATCGCCTCAAGCGCGTCTACTACTCAGCCTTCAGCCCCATCCCGCAGAGCCCGAAGACCGTGCCCTTCGAAGCCCCGCCGCTGCTGCGCGAGCACCGCCTGTACCAGGCCGACTTCCTCCTGCGCGGCTACGGCTTCGCGGTGAACGAGCTGATCGCCACCCCCGGCAACCTGCCGCTGGACATCGACCCCAAGCTGGCCTGGGCCCTGGCCAACCGTGCGCAGTTCCCGCTCGACCTGAACCGCGCGGAACCCGCGATGATCGCCCGCGTGCCCGGCATCGGCGTGCTCAGCGCCAACCGCCTGGTGGAACTGCGGCGCGAACGGCGCATCCGCTACGCCGACGTGGCCCGCCTGCGTTGCGCCATGGAAAAGGCCAGGCCCTTCATCGTCACCCAGGACTACCGCCCCCGCGACGCCACCCTGGAGTCCGCCGTGCTGCGCCAGCGCCTGGGCGATGCGCCGGCCCAGCAGATGGCGCTCTGGTGATGCGTGCCATCCGCTTCGACGGCAGCTTCGCCGGCTGGCGCGAACAGGCCCGGCAGCTGCTGCTAGAAGGCGTGGAGCCCCAGGCCGTCGACTGGGCGCCCGGGTTGTTCGACGGCGTCGAGCCGACGCCCGCTCCCGCCGGTGCGGCCACGGTCTCCATTCCCCGCGAGCTGCCGGGGTTGCTGGCCGATGCCGCGCGCTTTCGCGCGGGCGACCGCTGGGCACTGCTCTACCAGGTGCTCTGGCGCGTGGCCCAGGGGGATCGCAGCGCCATGCTTGCCGGCGATCGCGACGGCTCCGAGCTGCAGCGGCGGATCAAGGCGGTGCGCCGCGAGGCCCACCACATGCACGCCTTCCTGCGCTTCCGCCCTGGCGACAAGGGGCAAGGCGCCCCGGATTACCTGGCCTGGCACGAACCCGCCCACGACGTGCTGGACCTGGGCGCCGAGCACTTCGTGCCGCGCATGGGCCGCCACAGCTGGCTGATCGGCACGCCGGAAGGGCTCGCCCACTTCGACGGCGAGCACCTGGCCTACCAGTCGCCCTGCCCGCCTGGCCTGCGCGAGGCCATCGAAGGTCACCACGACCCGAGCGAATCCCTGTGGACGGCCTATTACCGCAGCACCTTCAACCCGTCCCGCCTGAACCCCGAGGTGATGCGCAGCCATATGCCGGCACGCTTCTGGAAGCACCTGGCGGAAGGCGCGCTGATCCCCGAACTGGTGGCCGACGCCCGCACCGGCCGGCAGCGCCTGGCCCAGGCGCCGGAGGTGGGCGCCCGCCAGGGCAAGGAGGTGCTGATCGCCAGCGACGCCGCGCAACCGGAACGGGCACCCGACACCCGCCTGGACCAGTGCCGGCGCTGCGATATCTGGCGCAACGCGACCTGCGCCGTGCCGGGCGAAGGTCCGGCGCAGGCCCGGATCATGCTGGTGGGCGAACAGCCGGGTGACCAGGAGGACCTGGCCGGGCGCCCCTTCCTCGGCCCCGCCGGGCAGGTGCTGCAGCGCGCCCTGGCAGAAGCCGGGCTGTCACGCCAGGCGGTCTACCTGACCAACGCGGTGAAACACTTCAAGTGGGAGCCCCGGGGCGGCGCACTGGGCCGCGCGGCGACGCGCTGGCACGCCACGCCCAAGCCGGCGGAGATCCGCGCCTGCCACCCCTGGCTGGCCCGTGAACTGGAGGAGCGCCAGCCGCAATGGGTGGTGGCCCTGGGGCGCACCGCGCTGGCTTCGCTGCTGGGCCTGCATGACCCACAGCGCATCCGCCTGGCCGATTACCTCGGCAAGCCGTTGCGTCATGAAGGCCGGTGGATTTCAGTGGCACCGCACCCGGCGGCGGTGCTGCGCAACCGCGACGGCGGCGAGCAGCTCTACCGGGAGCTGGTGGACGCCCTGCGGCAGGCGCAGCAGGGCGAAGGGGCGGTCAGCGGAAGCGACGGCCCGGGTCTTCCTCGGACACTTCCAGCGACAGGCCACCGCTCATGCTCGTGAGGTGGTCGCCGTCGGTTTCGGAACCGAGCTTGATCATCAGGCGCAGGTCGTTCGCCGAGTCGGCGTAGAGCAGCGCGTCTTCGTAGGTGATTTCGCCCTGGGAGTAGAGGGTGTACAGCGCCTGGTCGAAGGTCTGCATGCCCTGCTCGGTGGAGCGCTTCATCAGCGGCTTGAGCTCGTGGACCTCGCCCTTGCGGATCAGGTCGGCGGCCAGCGGGGTGTTGATCAGCACCTCGATCACCGCGCGGCGACCCTTGCCGTCCGGGGTCGGCACCAGTTGCTGAGCGACGATGGCCTTGAGGTTGAGGGACAGGTCCATCCACACCTGCTGCTGACGGTCGGCAGGGAAGAAGTTGATGATCCGGTCCAGCGCCTGGTTGGCGTTGTTGGCGTGCAGGGTGGCCAGGCACAGGTGGCCGGTTTCGGCGAAGGCCACGGCATGGTCCATGGTTTCGCGGGTCCGCACCTCACCGATGAGGATCACGTCCGGCGCCTGGCGCAGGGTGTTCTTCAGCGCCACCTCGAAGGACTCGGTGTCGATGCCCACTTCACGCTGGGTGACGATGCAGCTCTGGTGCTGGTGGATGTACTCGATCGGGTCCTCGATGGAGATGATGTGGCCGCTGCTGTTCTTGTTGCGGTAGCCGATCATCGCCGCCAGGGAAGTGGACTTGCCGGTACCGGTGGCGCCGACGAAGAGCACCAGGCCGCGCTTGGTCAGTGCCAGCTTCTTGAGGATTTCCGGCAGCTTGAGGTCATCCAGGGTGGGGATGTTGGTCTCGATGCGGCGCAGCACCATGCCCACCAGGTTGCGCTGGTAGAAGGCACTGACGCGGAAACGGCCGATGCCCCGGGCGCTGATGGCGAAGTTGCACTCGTGGTTCTCGGCGAAGTCACGGCGCTGCTGCTCGTTCATCACCGCGAGAACGGTTTCACGGGTCTGCTCCGGGGACATGGCGTTCTTGGTCACGGGCATGATCTTGCCGTTGACCTTCATCGACGGGGGGACGCCGGCGGTGATGAACAGGTCGGAGCCGCCCTTCTCGACCATCAGGCGCAACAGTTTCTCGAATTCCATGGTCTTTCTCGCAGTGAACGTGCCGGTCGCCTGGGGCGACGCCGAAAGCCCCGATGACCGGGGTTGCCGTCGCGGCATGGCGCCGCGCTACGGCGAAACGGGCACCCCGACCGGGGCACCCGCCGCTGGTTAGAAGTTTTCCGGGCTCTTGGCCTTTTCGCGCGCGCTTTCGCGGCTCACCAGGCCCTTGGCCACCAGCCCCTTGAGGCAGCTGTCCAGGGTCTGCATGCCGAGGCCGCCGCCGGTCTGGATGGCGGAATACATCTGCGCCACCTTGTCCTCGCGGATCAGGTTACGGATGGCCGGGGTGCCGATCATGATCTCGTGGGCCGCCACGCGACCGCCGCCGATCTTCTTCAGCAGGGTCTGGGAAATGACCGACTGCAGGGATTCGGAGAGCATCGAACGGACCATGGACTTTTCCTCGGCCGGGAACACGTCGACCACGCGGTCGATGGTCTTGGCGGCGGAGGTGGTGTGCAGGGTGCCGAACACCAGGTGACCGGTTTCCGCGGCGGTCAGCGCCAGGCGGATGGTCTCCAGGTCGCGCATCTCACCCACCAGGATGATGTCCGGGTCTTCCCGCAGTGCCGAGCGCAGGGCTTCGTTGAAGCCGAGGGTGTCGCGGTGCACCTCGCGCTGGTTGATCAGGCACTTCTTCGATTCGTGAACGAATTCGATGGGGTCTTCGACCGTGAGGATGTGGTGGTACTTGGTGCCGTTGAGGTAGTCGAGCATCGCCGCCAGGGTGGTGGACTTGCCCGAGCCGGTGGGGCCGGTCACCAGCACCAGGCCGCGCGGCACGTCGGAGATCTTCTTGAAGATATCGCCCATGCCCAGGTCTTCCATGCTCAGTACCTTCGAGGGAATGGTACGGAACACGGCGCCGGCGCCACGGTTCTGGTTGAAGGCGTTGACCCGGAAACGCGCTACGCCGGGCACTTCGAAGGAGAAGTCGGTCTCGAGGAACTCCTCGTAGTCCTTGCGCTGCTTGTCGTTCATGATGTCGTAGATCAGCGCGTGCACCTGCTTGTGGTCCATGGCCGGCAGGTTGATGCGGCGCACGTCACCGTCGACGCGGATCATCGGCGGCAGGCCAGCAGAGAGATGCAGGTCCGACGCGCCCTGCTTCGCGCTGAAGGCAAGCAGCTCAGTAATATCCATGGGACTCCCCAATTCCAAGCGGTTAGAATGCCGCAGACCCACTCAGGCCGGGCTGTAGAGCGCAGGTAATGTCCACGATAGCAGAGAATATTGCAAAGGTTCGCGCGCGTATCCGTGAGGCGGCGCAAGCCTCGGAGCGTGATTTTTCCGCCATCGGCCTGCTGGCCGTGAGCAAGACCAAACCGGCGGCCGCGATCCGCGAGGCCCATGCCTGTGGCGTGGTCGATTTCGGCGAGAACTACCTGCAGGAGGCTCTGGCCAAGCAGCAGGAACTGGCCGACCTGCCGCTGACCTGGCATTTCATCGGCCCCATCCAGTCGAACAAGACCAAGCCCATCGCCGAGCACTTCCACTGGGTGCACTCGGTGGACCGGCTGAAGATCGCCGAGCGCCTCTCCGCCCAGCGCCCCACCCACCTGCCGCCGCTGAACATCTGCCTGCAGGTGAACGTCAGCGGCGAGGCGAGCAAGTCCGGCTGTGCCCCCGAGGAGCTGCCGGCCCTGGCCGCCGCCGTGGCGGCCCTGCCCAACCTGCACCTGCGCGGGCTGATGGCCATCCCCGAACCCACCGAGGACCGCGCCCAGCAGCACGCTGCCTTCGCCCGCCTCCAGCAACTGTCCCATTCACTGAACCTGCCGCTGGACACCCTGTCCATGGGCATGAGCCACGATCTCGAAGCGGCCATAGCTGAGGGCGCCACCTGGGTCCGCATCGGTACGGCCCTGTTCGGCGCCCGCGACTACGGCCAGCCCGCACAGCAATAAGAAGGAAGCATCCATGAGCACTACCCGCATCGCGTTCATCGGCGCCGGCAACATGGCCGCCAGTCTGATCGGCGGCCTGCGCGCCCAGGGCGTACCGGCCAGCCATATCCGCGCCAGCGACCCCGGCGCCGAGCAGCGCGCCAAGGTGGCCGCCGAGCACGGCATCGAGGTGGTGGAAAGCAACGCCGAGGCGGTGCGTGACGCCGACGTGGTGGTGCTGGCCACCAAGCCCCAGGTGATGAAGGCCGTGTGCGAAGCGCTGGCACCGAGCCTGTCCGCCGGCCAGCTGATCGTTTCCATCGCCGCCGGCATCCCCAGCGCCAGCCTCGCGCGCTGGCTGGGCGTCGACTCCATCGTGCGCTGCATGCCCAACACCCCGGCACTGCTGGGCGAAGGCGCCAGCGGCCTGTACGCCACCGCGGCGGTCAGCGCCGAGCAGCGCCAGCAGGCCGAGCAGTTGCTCAGCGCCGTGGGCATCGCCCTGTGGCTGGACGAGGAAAAGCAGATCGACGCCGTGACCGCCGTTTCCGGCAGCGGCCCGGCCTACTTCTTCCTGCTCATGGAAGCCATGACCGCCGCCGGCGAGAAGCTCGGCCTGGCCCCGGACGTCGCCGCCCGCCTGACCCTGCAGACCGCCCTCGGTGCGGCGCGCATGGCGGTGGCCAGCGATGTCGGCCCGGATGAGCTGCGCCGCCGTGTGACCTCGCCCAACGGCACCACCGAAGCGGCCATCAAGTCCTTCCAGGGCAACGCCTTCGAGTCCCTGGTGGAGCAGGCGCTGCAAGCCGCCGACAACCGCTCCGCCGAACTGGCGGAACAGCTGGGCCAGTGACCGCCATGCGCCCGTCGCCGACGCGTTGCCCGCGCTCCCCGCTGGAGCGCGTCGCTGCGGGCGCCACCCTGCTTGCCCTCATGCTCGCCGGCAGCGCCGCCCGGGCGGCCGAATGCCCCGTTCCGGTGACGCTGGAGCACGCGGTGGCCAGCGCGCAGCAGGAACTGCAGCGTCGCCTCGACGAACGCACGGGCGAGATGGACGACAGCCTCGCCCCGCCCCTGGTGGCAGCGCTGGACGCCTATAAGGAAAGCCTCGCCGCCGCCATCGACGCACAGCTGGCATGCAGCGACGAAACCGTCGCTGCCGACGCGCTGCAGGCAACGCTGGCCGCGCACCTGGCGCCGAGCAATGGCGCCCGCGAAGCCGGCGACGACAGCCTCCGCCTGGTGGTGCGCCGCGAGGACACCCCCGATCCCATGCTGCTGGTCAACGCCGGCTTCGACATCCCCTGCGGCGATGACAACCTGCTGCTCGGCTACAGCCGCGAGAACGGCCACTGGGTGCGCAGCCTGGACTGGCGCAGCAAGGGCTATACGGAGATTTCCGGGGCCAACGGCGACTTCTTCCGTCACCTGCGCCTGCCCGGTGGCCAACTGGTGATCGCCCATGGCACCCCCTGGTGCACCTCGCGCTGGAGCCGCCTGAGCATCGACATCGTGCAGCCGCGCCAGGGCGACACGCCCCAGCGCGTGCTCGACCATGTCGAGCACGGCTATGTGCGTGACGAAGTGGAAACCCGCCTCAAGCCCAGCCCGGGCGGTTTCGAGCTGCGCACCGAAGTCGGCATGCTGGATGTGGACCTCCTCACCCGCCCCGGCATCCTGCGGTACCGCCTGGATGGCGAGGCGCTGCACCGCGTGCAGCCCGCCGCCAAGAGCGGCCGCGACTTCGTCGACGAGTGGTTGCAGGTCGGCGCCGACACCGCCCGCGAATGGAGCGAGCCGGACAACGCCAGCGAATCCCTGCTCGCCCGCGAGCACCTGCTGGCCCTCGAAGCCCGCCGCGACGTGACCCTGAACTACGGCGCCGTGCGCGGCTGCCAGGCCGAGCCGGAGCGCTTCCAGGTGGAACTGGAGCTGACCAGCGAACAGCCCCTGGAAGGCGGCGCCCATCGCTACCTGGCGATCCGCCAGGAGCCCGGTGGCTTCACCCTGCTCTCGGTAAGCGATGCCGCCGACCCGGCCTGTCAGGGCCCGGACCTGATGGCCAGGCGCTGAGGAAACCACCGTGCATACAGCCCGCAACAGATTTCCGCGACCGCGCGCCCCGAATTCCCTACATTATCTCCACGCAACGCCGTCGCCCGCCGACCGCGCCAAGCGCCCCGTAGCGAGCCCCGACTTCGCGACCGGGGTCCCAACGCCCACAAGGAACGCCTAATGACCGGACTTTCCACCGCCGCCATCTACGTCATCCAGACCCTTGGCAGCCTCTACCTGCTGATCGTGCTGCTGCGCTTCATCCTGCAGCTGGTGCGCGCCGACTTCTACAACCCGCTCAGCCAGTTCATCGTGCGCGCCACCAAGCCGCTGCTGAACCCGCTGCGCAAGGTCATCCCCGGCTTCGCCGGGCTGGACGTGGCGTCCCTGGTGCTGGCCATCCTCATTCAGCTGCTGCTGATGATCGTCACCCTGGTCCTCATGGGCTACGGCGTCGGTGGCTACCTGCTGCAACTGCTGGTGTGGGCGCTGATCGCCGTGACCTCGCTGTTCATCAAGGTGTTCTTCTTCGCCATGATCATCAGCGTGATCCTCTCCTGGGTCGCCCCCAACAGCTACAACCCCGGCGCCCAGCTGGTGAACCAGATCTGCGAGCCGCTGCTGGCGCCCTTCCGCAAGCTGCTGCCCAACCTCGGCGGCCTGGATATCTCGCCGATCTTCGCCTTCATCGCCCTGCGCCTGATCGACATGCTGGTGATCGGCAACCTGGCGGTGATGACCGGGATGCCGAAGATCCTCAGCCCCTTCATGTAATGAGCTTCTTCCGCTGGGACGGCGAGGACCTGATCCTCGACGTCCACCTGCAGCCCAAGGCGAGCCGCGACGAGTTCGCCGGGCTGCATGGCGAGCGCCTGAAGATCCGCCTCACCGCGCCCCCGGTGGAAGGCAAGGCCAATGCGCACCTGCTGGCCTTCCTCGGCCAGGCCTTCGGCGTCGCCAAGAGCCTGGTGAGCCTGGAGAGCGGCGAGCTGAACCGGCAGAAACGCGTGCGCATCCGCGCCCCGCAGAAGCTCCCGGAGCTCCCCGGACTGACCGCTCGGTCGCCCTGACAGACCTTAAGGCGGGACCGCCGAGCGGGCCGATTGACGGCGCCGTTGGGCCCCGGATAATGCGAGCCATTCCTCCGCTCGCGCCACCACAGGCGGCGGGCCCGCCCGGCCAGGGCAAACGGCAGCCGCCAGGTCGCCGTCGCATCGATGTCGAGTTCCCACATTTCTGTACGCAGGACGCGCTACCGGAAGGAGAGCCAGGATGAGCATGGAACGTCTCAGTCAACAGGTTGACGCCTACGTCGCCTGGAAACGCGAGCTGATGCGCGAGATCACCCGCTATCGCAGCTGGCTGGAACACAACCGCCTCAATTCCGATGCGGTGCAGGACAAGCTCGAGCGCACCCTGCGCCTGCTGCGCACCGACCACATCACCCTGGCTTTCGTCGGCGAGTTCTCACGGGGCAAGACCGAGCTGATCAACAGCCTGTTCTTCTCCGAGTTCGGCCAGCGCATGCTGCCGTCCCACGCCGGCCGCACCACCATGTGCCCCACCGAGCTGTTCTTCGACCCGCGCTCGGAGCGTTCCTACATCCGCCTGCTGCCTATCGAAACGCGCACCGCCTCGGCCAGCGTCGCGCAGTTCAAGCGCATCCCCCGGCACTGGGTGAACATCCCGCTGGATATCAGCGACCCGGACAACATGGTCCAGGCCTTCACCCAGGTGGCCAAGACCAAGCCGATGCCGGTGGAACAGGCCATCCAGCTCGGCTTCCACCCCGACACCCTGGAATCCGCCGGCCGCCCCGGCATGGTGCTGGTGCCGGCCTGGCGCCACGCCATGGTCAACTTCGACCACCCGCTGCTGCGCCAGGGCCTGCGCATCCTCGACACCCCGGGCCTGAACGCCCTGGGCAGCGAGCCGGAACTGACCCTGTCGATGCTGCCCAGCGCCCAGGCGATCATCTTCCTGCTGGCCGCCGACACCGGCGTCACCGCCAGCGACATGGACATCTGGCAGCAGCACATCCGCCAGCTCGACGAAGACACCCAGACCAGCCTGTTCGCCGTGCTGAACAAGGTCGACGTGCTCTGGGACGACCTCGCCGGCGAGACCTTCGTGCAGAACGCCATCCGCCAGATCCAGGAATCCACCGCCCGCCAGCTCGGCATCCGCCGCGAAGACGTGCTGCCGCTGTCGGCCAAGCAGGCCCTGCTGGCCAAGGTGCGCAAGGACCACGAGCTGCTGGAACGCAGCCAGATGGCCAACCTCGAGACCCTGCTCTGCGAGCGCATCGTCGCGCAGAAGGAACGCCTACTGCAGACTCGCGTGGTCAACCAGGTGCTGGCCCTGCTGCAGAACAGCCAGCACGTGCTCAACCTGCGCCTGGAGAAGGTGCGCGAGCAGCAGGAACTGCTCAGCAACCACCAGCAGGACAACGGCCAGATGCTCTTCGAGCTGACCGCCCGCACCAAGGAAGACCACGCCCGCCACCATCGCCGGCTGCTCGGCCTGAAGACCAACCAGCGCCTGCTCAAGCGCCAGGGCGACATGCTCCGCGCCGCCGCCCGCCCCGAACGCCTGGAAGAACACCTGGCCCGGGTGCGCCGCAACCTCACCAGCAGCTGGACCACGGTGGGCATCAACCAGGCCATCCTGCACTTCTTCCGCTCGGTGGAAGCGGACCTGCACAGCCTCGAACACGAGGCGGACACGGCCAACAAGATGGTCTCGGCCGTCTACCGCCGGCACAACGAGGAAAACCCGCTGCAGGGCGTCGACGCCCCGCAGTTCGATGTCACCCGCTACCAGCGCGAGCTGCGCCAGCTGCGGGGCAAGGCCGACCAGTTCCGCCTGCACCTGAAGACCCTGCTCACCGAGCAGCGCCTGCTGACCCGCCGCTTCTTCGCCACCCTGGTGCAGGAGGTGATCGGCATGCACCAGCGCCTGCGCCAGGATGCCGCACAGTGGGCCAACGAAGCGCTGATGCCGCTGATGCAGAACACCCTGGAGCACAAGCAGCTGCTGGAAACCCACATGCTGCGCCTCAAGGCCCTGGCCCAGGACACCCAGCAGGCGCGTCAGCGCGTGCTGCAGCTGTCGCGCTACACCGGCGAGCTGGAAAAGCAGCTGGCCCAGGCCAACGACATGCTCCGCGTGCTGCGTCGCCCGGCGCCCATCCAGCGCCAGGGCAAGGTGGTCAGCCTGCCCGGGCTGGTACGTCAGCAACACGAAGCCTGAGCCTTTCCATTCAAGGGTTTGGCCACCGTTCCGCCTGTTGCCGGGGGGGACGGTGCTCTTTAGACTGGCGCCCTTCCCAGATAAAGAGCAGCGGCTGCGATGCCCACCGTCATCCCCGAAGATTCCGTCGGCCTGGTCACGCCCCAGGTGCAGCGTTTCAGCGAACCGCTGCCGCTGGCCTGCGGTCGCAGCCTGGCCGAGTACGAGCTGGTCTATGAAACCTACGGCGAGCTGAACGCCAGCCGCAGCAACGCCGTGCTGATCTGCCACGCCCTCTCCGGCCATCACCACGCCGCCGGCTACCACAGCATGGAAGACCGCAAGCCGGGCTGGTGGGACAGCTGCATCGGCCCCGGCAAGGCCATCGACACCCGCCGCTTCTTCGTCGTCAGCCTCAACAACCTCGGCGGCTGCAACGGCTCCACCGGCCCCTCCAGCACCAACCCGGCCACCGGCAAGCCCTTCGGCGCCGACTTCCCGGTGATGACGGTGGAGGACTGGGTGCACAGCCAGGCACGCCTGGCCGACACCCTGGGCATCGGCCAATGGGCCGCCGTGGTCGGCGGCAGCCTCGGCGGCATGCAGGCCCTGCAATGGACCATCAGCTACCCCGAGCGCGTGCGCCACTGCCTGGCCATCGCCTCGGCGCCCAAGCTGTCTGCCCAGAACATCGCCTTCAACGAGGTGGCGCGCCAGGCCATCCTCACCGACCCGGAATTCCATGGTGGCCATTTCCAGGACCAGGGCGTGATCCCCAAGCGCGGCCTGATGCTGGCGCGCATGGTCGGCCACATCACCTACCTCTCCGACGACGCCATGGGTGAGAAATTCGGCCGGGGCCTGAAGAGCGAGAAGCTCAACTACGACTTCCACAGCGTCGAATTCCAGGTGGAGAGCTACCTGCGCTACCAGGGTGAGGAATTCTCCGGCCGCTTCGACGCCAACACCTACCTGCTGATGACCAAGGCCCTGGACTACTTCGACCCGGCCGCGGCCCACGACGGCGACCTGGCCAGGACCCTGGCCGGCGCCACGGCGGACTTCTGCGTGATGTCCTTCACCACCGACTGGCGCTTCTCCCCGGCCCGCTCGCGGGAGATCGTCGACGCCCTGACCGCCGCGCGGAAGAACGTCTGCTACCTGGAGATCGACGCGCCGCAGGGCCACGACGCCTTCCTCATGCCGATCCCGCGTTACCTGCAAGCCTTCAGCGGTTACATGAACCGCATCGCCGTCTAAGGGAGCCACCGTGCGCGCCGACCTCGAAATCATCCAGGACTGGATCCCCGCCGGCAGCCGTGTGCTCGACCTCGGCTGCGGCGACGGCGAACTGCTGGCCTGGCTGCGTGACCACAAGCAGGTCACCGGCTACGGCCTGGAGATCGACCCGGACAACATCGCCCAGTGCATCGGCAAGGGCGTCAACGTCATCGAGCAGGACCTGGACAAGGGCCTGGGCAACTTCGCCAGCAACAGCTTCGACGTGGTGGTGATGACCCAGGCACTGCAGGCCGTGCACTACCCCGACCGCATCCTCGAAGAGATGCTGCGCGTCGGCCGCCAGTGCATCATCACCTTCCCTAACTTCGGCCACTGGCGCTGCCGCTGGTACCTCGCACGCAACGGCCGCATGCCGGTGTCCGAGTTCCTGCCGTACACCTGGTACAACACGCCGAACATCCACTTCTGCACCTTCAAGGACTTCGAGGCCCTGTGCCGGGACATGAAGATGAAGGTGCTCGACCGCCTGGCGGTCGACCATGAGCACCGCCACAACCTGGGAAGCCGTCTATGGCCTAATCTCCTGGGTGAGATCGGCATCTATCGCGTCAGCGGCCCCAGCGTGCTGGAAAGCCGTATCGCGATCTGAACCGGAGGACCCCCACCATGCGCCGCCTGACCCTTTTCCTCCTCGCCCTGTGCCTGGCCCTGCCGGCCGTGGCCGAACGCAAGCAGACCTTCGGTGACCTGGACGTGCACTACAGCGCGTTCAACTCGAGCTTCCTGCAGCCCGATGTCGCCGCGGCCGTCGGCCTGATCCGCAGCAAGACCCAGGGCGTGGTCAACATCGCCGTGCTCAAGGCCGGCAAGGCCAGCACCGCCCAGGTCAGCGGCCAGGTCAAGGACCTGCTCGGCAAGGTCACCCCGCTGGCCTTCAAGCAGATCAACGAAGGCGGCGCCATCTACTACCTGGCGCAGTTCCCCTTCAGCCAGCGCGAAATGCTCAACTTCACCCTGACGGTGCAGCAGGGCGACAACGCGCCCAATACCTTCAACTTCGACCAGGAATTCTTCCCAGACGAATGATGCCCTTCAAAGAACTGGTGCTGGCCAGCCACAACGCCGGCAAGCTCAAGGAACTCCAGGCCATGCTCGGCGACAGCGTGCGTGTGCGCTCGATCGGCGAATTCAGTGACGTCGAACCCGAGGAAACCGGCCTGACCTTCGTCGAGAACGCCATCCTCAAGGCCCGCAACGCCGCCCGCGTGTCCGGCCTGCCGGCCCTGGCCGACGACTCCGGCCTGGCGGTGGACTTCCTCGGCGGCGCCCCCGGCATCTACTCGGCGCGCTATGCCGACGGCCAGGGTGACGCGGCCAACAACGCCAAGCTGCTGGCGGCCCTCAAGGACGTGCCGGAAGCCCAGCGCGGCGCGCAGTTCATCTGCTCCCTGGCGCTGATGCGCCACGCCGACGACCCGCTGCCGATCCTCTGCGAAGGCGCCTGGCGCGGCCGCATCCTCTTCGAGGCCCGTGGCGAGCACGGCTTCGGCTACGACCCGCTGTTCTGGGTGCCCGAAGGCGACTGCTCCAGCGCCGAGATGCCGCCCGCCGAGAAGAACCGCTTCAGCCATCGCGCCCGCGCCATGGCTCTGCTGAAGCAGCGGTTGGGGATATGAAAGCCGAAAGCCGGAAGCTGGAAGCTGGAAGCGACTTCAAGCTTCAAGCTTCGGGCTTCGAGCTGCCTCCCCTGGCGGCTTACATCCACATTCCGTGGTGCGTGCGCAAATGCCCGTACTGCGACTTCAATTCCCACGCTGCCGGCCCCGAGCTGCCTGAAGAGGCCTATGTCGATGCCTTGCTGGCAGACCTCGACGCCGATCTGCACCACGTCCATAGCCGCGAGCTGACCTCGATCTTCTTCGGCGGCGGCACCCCCAGCCTGTTCAGCGCCAAGGCCCTCGGCCGCCTGCTGGAGGGCGTCGAGCGTCGCGTGCCCTTCGCCCGCGACATCGAGATCACCCTGGAAGCCAACCCGGGCACCTTCGAGCAGGCCAAGTTCTCCGCCTACCGGCAGCTGGGCATCAACCGCCTGTCCATCGGCGTGCAGAGCTTCCAGGAGGCCAAGCTCAAGGCCCTGGGGCGCATCCACGACGGTGGCGAAGCGATCCGCGCCGCCGATATGGCCCGCCAGGCCGGCTTCGACAACTTCAACCTGGACCTGATGCACGGCCTGCCGGACCAGTCCATCGAGGACGCCCTGGGCGACCTGCGCATCGCCATCGACCAGGGGCCGACGCACCTGTCCTGGTACCAGCTGACCATGGAGCCGAACACGGTGTTCTGGACCCAGCCGCCGGAGCTGCCCGAGGACGACATCCTCTGGGACATCCAGGAAGCCGGGCAGGCACTGCTGGCCGAGCACGGCTACGCCCAGTACGAGGTTTCCGCCTATGCCCGCGAAGGCCGGCGTGCGCGGCACAACCTCAACTACTGGACCTTCGGCGACTTCCTCGGCATCGGTGCCGGCGCCCATGCCAAGCTCAGCGACCCGGCCGGGCACATCGTGCGCACCTGGAAGACCCGCCTGCCCAAGGATTACCTGGATGCAGCCAAACCCTTCCAGGCCGGCGAGCGGGTGCTGGATGCGGGCGAGCTGCCCTTCGAATTCCTCATGAACGTGCTGCGCCTCACCGATGGCGTGCAGGCCGAGCTGTTCACCTCGCGCACCGGCATGCCGCTTTCCGGCCTCGCCGAGGCGCGCAGCGAGGCCCAGGCCCGCGGCCTGCTCGATACCGACCCGGCGCGCCTGGTGGCGACCCGGGAAGGCCAGCTGTTCCTCAACGACCTGCTGCAACACTTCCTGCCCTGAGGGCTAAGGACAACGGATGGACCTGCTTCTGGACCTGGTCGCGACCCTCTCCCGCTGGAGCCGCAGCCACCTCTACGACATCTCCCTGGCGATCATGGCAACCCTGCTGGTCTTGCTCGGCCCCGGCATCAACGCCTGGGTCCAGCAGCGCATCGGCGGCCTCAACTTCCTCTTCCGCACCCTGCTGTTCGTCGCCCTATGCGCCCTGGGCTACGGCCTGGCGATGATCTTCCTCACCCCCTGGCTGGCCAAGGGCCTGGGCTACTTCAACAACTACACCCTGGCCCCCGTCCTGCTACTAGTCTTCTTCCTGATCGGCGTCCTCGCCGACCGCAACTGAGGCCCAGGCCCGCTCCGGCGGCCACTGGCCGCCACGTCATCGACAAGGAGCACGCCATGAAGCCGATCAAGCACCTCTACCTGCACTTCCAGGACGGCCAGCGTCTGGCGCTGCGCTTTCCCCAGCAGTCCAGCGACCCGGTGGAGGTCGCGCGCGGCCTGCGCAAGCAGATGGAATCGGCCTTCGTCAGCATCGAGGTGGACGGCGACCTGCTGCTCATCCCTCGCGAAAGCATCAAGTACATGCAGATCAGCCCCGCGCCGCCGGCCCTGCCGGAGCAGACCATCCTCGGCGCCGAGATGATCAACTAGAAAGGGCCCACCCCTACCCGCATCGCAGGATGGGTAGAGCGAAGCGAAACCCATCACCTCGACGCACATGCCACCCAGCCGACGCTTTTCCCGCGCCCAATAAAAAGCCGCCCCGAAGGGCGGCTGGAGTGGCCAGGCAGGCCGGAATATCAGTTGCCTTCGCGGCGCAGCGCCTGCGGCGTGAAGTCACGCGGGCCCAGCGGGGCGTTGAAGTCGTACATGGGCTCGTTGTTGTCGAGGCCATCGGCGAAGTAGCGGCCGCCCTTGAAGTCGTAGATGGTTTCCAGGGTGCTGCCGAACATCGGTACATCGTAGTAGCTGATCGGGTGGCTTTCCTGCAGGCCGATCAACTGACCGTCCTTGTCATACAGGTCCACCGCGAGGATCTGCCAGCTGTCTTCGTCGATGTAGAAGCGACGCTTGGCGTACGGGTGGGAGAAGCCCTTACGCAGGTTCGCCTCGACCACCCAGGTACGGTGCAGCTCGTAGCGCAGCAGGTCCGGGTTGACGAACTTGGTCTTGAGGATCTGATCGTAGGGGATGCCTTTCTGGTGCACGGCATAGCTGTTGTAGGGGACCAGGGTCTCCTGCTTGCCCACCAGCTTCCACTCGTAGCGTTCCGGCGCGCCGTTGTAGGAGTCGACGACGTCGGCGGTGGCCATGCCGTTGGTATCCGGCTGCAGGGTGTCATAGGCCAGCATCGGCAGGCGGCGCACGCGGCGTTCGCCACGGTTGAAGCGCCAGGCCTTGCGGATCGACAGCACCTGGTCGAGGGTCTCCTGCACCACCAGCGCGGAACCGGCCAGCTTGGCCGGGGCCACGACCGCGTACTTGTAGTAGAAGATGGTGTTTTCCAGGTCCTTCGGCTGCACGCCATCACGGCCGTAGACGAAGTAGATGTTGCGATCCAGCTTCTGCAGGTTGTAGCTGCCGTTGGCCAGTACCGCCGCCTGGTTGGTGACGAAATGGATCTGGTCGCCACGGTAACGCAGGATGTGGTTCCAGATGACTTCCAGGCCGCTGGAGGGGATCGGGAACGGAATGCCCGCCGCTACGCCCTGTACGCCGTTGCCGCCGGCGATCAACTCGCCGTTGACGGCATTGGCACGGGTCGCCTCATAGATGCGCTGCGGAGCGGCGGCGCTGCGGTGGGTGGGGAAGACGCGCACGGAGTAATCCGGGTAGGTCTCCACCAGTGCCTTGAGGCCTGCCGGCATCTGCGCCGCATACTGGCCGGCGTTCTTGCTGGTGATGATGTACTTGGGCGCTTCGCCAGCGAAGGGATCGGGGTGGTGCATGCCGGGCTGGTAGCTGGCCGGCGGAGTCGCCAGGCCGCCGTCCCAGGCCGGAATCGAACCCTCGGCATTGCCCGCACGCTCGCCGCCCAGCGGCGTGAGCTCCCCGCCCAGGCGCGCAGCATCGTCAGCACCGACCTTGGCCTGCGCCTGCAGGGCACAGGAGGCCAGAAGCAGAATTGCAAACTTTCTCAACACAGCCTTCTCCTCGCGGCGCGCTCGGGTCGCGCCGCTATTGTTCTTGTGCCACCACCACTATAGGCGGGGCTCTTTATTTCCGTCGGATCAGGTGAGGGGGCCGTCCTGGCGCCGGGTGGTCCCGGTCTATGGTTGTGCTCGTCCGTGGCATTCGCGGCCGGGGCCGCGAAGGGTGGATCAGTCGACGCGTTGGAACTTCAGGTCCCACACGCCATGGCCGAGACGCTCGCCACGACGTTCGAACTTGGTGATCGGGCGCTCTTCAGGGCGTGGCACGTAACGCCCATCCTCTGCCAGATTGCGGTAGCCGGGGGCGACGTTCATCACCTCCAGCATGTGTTCAGCATAGTGCTCCCAATCGGTGGCCATGTGCAGCACGCCGCCGATCCGCAGCTTGCTGCGCACCAGCTCGGCGAAGGCCGGCTGGACGATACGGCGCTTGTGGTGACGCGACTTGTGCCAGGGGTCCGGGAAGAACAGCAGCACGCGTTCGAGGCTGGCGTCGGCCACGCAGTCGCGCAGCACTTCCAGGGCGTCGCAGCTGTAGACGCGGATGTTGCTCAGGTTCTGGGTCATGGCGCCGTTGAGCAGCGCGCCGACGCCGGGGCGATGCACCTCGACGCCGATGAAGTCCTGCTCCGGCGCGGCGGCGGCCATCTCCAGGGTGGCGTGGCCCATGCCGAAACCGATCTCGAAGGTGCGCGGCGCAGTGCGGCCGAACAGGGCATCGAAATCACGAGGGCCGTCGGCCAGCTCGAGGCCGAATTTCGGCCAGCCCTGGTCGAGCCCGCGTTGCTGGCCTTCGGTCATGCGCCCGGCGCGCATCACGAAACTCTTGATGGTGCGGTGACGCACTTCGCCGGCTTCTGCCGGCGAGTCCTGCTGTTCAGTCATGGTTTATCTCAGCGGATCAGACCATCCAGCGGCGACGAGGCGCTGGCGTAGAGCTTGCGCGGCATGCGCCCTGCCAGGTAGGCGAGGCGGCCGGCGACGATAGCGTGCTTCATGGCCTCGCCCATCATCACCGGGTCCTGGGCATGGGCGATGGCGGTGTTCATCAACACGGCCTCGCAACCCAGTTCCATGGCGATGGTGGCATCGGAGGCGGTGCCCACACCGGCATCCACCAGCACGGGAACCTTGGCTTCCTCGAGGATGATGCGCAGGTTGTAGGGGTTGCAGATGCCCAGGCCCGAGCCGATCAGCCCGGCCAGGGGCATCACCGCGATGCAGCCGATCTCGGCCAGCTGGCGGGCGATGATGGGGTCATCGCTGGTGTAGACCATCACGTCGAAACCTTCCTTGACCAGCACTTCGGCGGCCTTGAGGGTTTCGATCACGTTGGGGAAGAGGGTCTTCTGGTCGGCCAGTACTTCCAGCTTCACCAGGTTGTGGCCATCGAGCAGCTCACGGGCCAGGCGGCAGGTGCGCACGGCTTCCACGGCGTCATAGCAGCCGGCGGTGTTCGGCAGGATGGTGTAGCGGCTCGGCGGGATCACGTCGAGCAGGTTGGGCTCGCCGGGGTTCTGGCCGATGTTGGTGCGGCGCACCGCCACGGTGACGATCTCGGCGCCCGAGGCTTCGATGGCGCGGCGGGTCTCGTCGAGGTCCTTGTACTTGCCGGTGCCGACCAGCAGGCGCGACTCATAGGTACGACCCGCCAGGGTGAAAGGCTTGTCGATCGGCGTTTGGCTCATGAGGACTCCTAGCGGGCGGCCTAGCCGCCACCGATGGCGTGTACCACTTCGACCTGGTCGCCTTCGCTGAGCGCGGTGGCGGCATGCTGGCTGCGCGGCACGATATCGAGGTTGAGTTCGACCGCGACGCGGCGGCCAGTCAGGTCCAGGCGCACGATCAGGTCCGCGACGGTCTGGCCGTCGGGCAGCTCGAAGGGTTCGCCGTTCAACTGAATGTGCATGACGATGCGGTCACAACTTGAGGGGTCGGCATTCTAGCCCGATCCATGCCGATGACCAAGGCTGAATGGCGCCATTCGTCCTCATTTTTGACGCCAGGGTCAGACTTGGGACGATCAGCGTGCCGACAGTTGCCAAGCCGCCAGACCCAGGCACAGCCAGCCGCCGAGGAAGGCCACGCCGCCGAAGGGCGTGATGATGCCGAGCTTGCTGACACCGGTGAGGGTGAGCACGTAGAGGCTGCCGGAGAACAGCAGGATGCCGAGGGCGAACAGCCCGCCGGCGGCGTTGACCAGGCGCCCCGGCAGGTGCAGGGACAGCAGCCCGACGCCGAACAGCGCAAGGGCGTGGATCAGCTGGTAATGGGTACCGGTCTGGAATACCGCCAGGTGCTCGGGGCTGAGGCGGGCCTTGAGGCCATGGGCGGCGAAAGCGCCGAGGGCGACGCCTGTGAACCCGGCGAAGGCGGAAAACAGCAGGAACAATCGGGCCATCGAAGACTCCAGACAAGTAGGAAGCGCCCGCTATAATGGCGCGCAAACCAGTCTCCGGCCAGCCCACGCATGTTCCGATCCCTCAGCCGTCGCCTGTTCAAACTGCTGCTCTGGTTCGCCGCCGGCTCGGTGCTGCTGGTGCTGGTTTTCCGCTGGGTGCCGCCACCGGGAACCATGCTGATGGTGGAGCGCAAGATCGAGTCCTGGGTCGACGGCGAGCCCATCGACCTGCAACGCACCTGGCGCCCCTGGAAGGAACTGCCGGACGACCTGAAGATCGCGGTGATCGCCGCCGAGGACCAGAAGTTCGCCGAGCACTGGGGCTTCGACGTCCCGGCCATCCGCGCCGCCCTCGCCCATAACGAGCGCGGCGGCTCGCTGCGCGGCGCCAGCACCCTGAGCCAGCAGGTGGCCAAGAACGTCTTCCTCTGGTCCGGCCGCAGCTGGCTGCGCAAGGGCCTGGAAGCCTGGTTCACCGGGCTGATCGAACTGCTCTGGTCGAAGCAGCGGATTCTCGAGGTCTATCTCAACAGCGCGGAATGGGGCAACGGCGTGTTCGGCGCCGAAGCCGCGGCCAAGCACCACTTCGGCATCGCCGCACCCTACCTGTCACGCCAGCAGTCGAGCCTGCTGGCCGCCGTGCTGCCCAACCCCCGCGAATGGAATGCCGGCCGCCCGGGGGGCTACGTCGCCCGCCGTGCCGGCTGGATCCGCCGGCAGATGGCCCAGCTGGGCGGCACTCACTACCTGGAGCAGCTCAAGCCGGCCACGCCGATCTGAGTCAGTGTTTCATCGCGCTGCGGGGCACCACGCGGACCAGATGCAGCTGTTCGTCCAGCACATGGGCGGTCAGCCCCTCGGTCGGATAGACCCAGGCTTCCCCCTCCCCCAACTGCAGGCGCAGGCGCGGCTGGCCGATGCTGGCGGCGAGGCGCTCCGCCGCCGGAGGCTGCTGCGGGCGTAGCTCCAGGGCGGCGATGCGATGGCCGGCCAGCTGCTCCAGCAGCTTCGGGCTCAGGGGCTGTTCGCCCTGGTTGCCGCCATCGCCCAGCGCCTTGAGCAGGCTTTCCCGCTCGCCCTCATCCAGCGCCAGCTCGGCTTCCAGGTTGCAGGCATCGGCACCCGCCCCCGTACTGCGGAACAGCAGGCGCGGCCCGGTACTGGCCGACTGCAGCCACAGCTCACCCGGAGCCTGGCCGTTCAGGGCGCCCAGGGTCAGGTTGCCCTCGGCCATGGGCTCCAGCAGCGGTTGCTGCCAGGCCGCGACCCAACCCAGGGGCTCCGCCGGGCCGGTGCTGCGCTGCAACCACAGCGCCAGGGAGAAGAACAGCAGCGCCACGGCGGTGAACAGCAGCCAGTGTTTCGGGCGGAAGGCGGGCATCGGCATGGTTTGCTCCGGGCAGAAAAAAGCCGCCCGTGGGGGCGGCTTCGGATGGGTCGCTGGCTTACGCCTGGATGAAGCCCTTGAGCTTGTTCATCGCATTCTTCTCCAGCTGGCGGATACGCTCGGCGGAGACGTTGTACTTGGCGGCCAGGTCATGCAGCGTCGCCTTGTCCTCGGCCAGCCAACGCTGCTGGAGGATGTCACGGCTGCGCTCGTCCAGGCCTTCCAGCGCTTCGTGCAGGCTGGCGGTGGAGCTGTCGCTCCAGTCCGCTTCCTCCAGCTGGCGAGCTGGGTCGTAGCGATGGTCTTCCAGGTAGTGGGCCGGCGACTGGTAGGCAGCGTCGTCGTCGGCATCCGCCGCCGGGTCGAACGCCATGTCATGACCGGTCAGCCTGCTTTCCATCTCCCGCACTTCACGCGGTTCCACACCCAGGCTCTCGGCCACGGCATGGACTTCGTCATTGTTCAGCCAGGCCAGACGCTTCTTCTGGCTGCGCAGGTTGAAGAACAGCTTGCGCTGCGCCTTGGTGGTGGCGACCTTGACGATGCGCCAGTTGCGCAGGATGAACTCGTGGATCTCGGCCTTGATCCAGTGCACCGCGAAGGACACCAGACGAACGCCCATTTCCGGGTTGAAGCGTTTCACGGCCTTCATCAGGCCGACGTTGCCTTCCTGGATCAGGTCGGCCTGTGCCAGACCATAGCCGGAATAGCTCTTGGCGATATGTACAACGAAGCGCAGGTGCGCCAACACCATTTGCCGCGCCGCTTCCAGATCCTGTTGGTAGAAGAGGCGTTCGGCCAATTCGCGCTCCTGCTCGGGGGTCAGCAGCGGAATGCCGTTGACCGCATGCACGTAGGCATCCAGGTTCGCACCGGGAGCCAGGGCATAGACAGGTTGCAGGGAAGTGGTCATGCGAATCCTCCGATTCACTAAGCTCGCGCAGTTTAGCACTGGCTTTTATGACTGCAAGGGGGCGTAAAAGTTTCGTTACACCCCATCCATGGGCAGCCTTTAACAAGGGGTTTCTAGCGCGGCGCCAATTCGCTGAGATGACGCGCCACGGCCAGCCAGGCGCCAATGTATCCCAGCAGCACGGCCCCCAGAAGCAGGGATAGACCATCGGCTAATGGCACGCCGCCCAGGGCGAAGTCGCTGCCGTACAGGCCGGCCAGGCGGACAACTGCATCGTTCAGCCAGTTCAGGCCGAAGGCCAGCACCAGCCAGGACAGCAGCCCGGCGCCGATGCCATAGAGCGCGCCCATATAAAGGAAGGGACGCCGCACGTAGGCATCGGTTCCACCGACCAGCTTGATGACTTCGATCTCGGTGCGGCGGTTCTCGATGTGCAGGCGGATGGTGTTGCCGATCACCAGCAGCAGCGCCGACACCAGCAGCAGGGTCAGACCGAAGACGAAACGCTCACCCAGCTTGAGGATCGCCGACAGGCGCTCCACCCAGACCAGGTCGAGCTGGGCCTGCTGCACCTTGGGCAGCTCGGCCAGGCGCAGGCGCAGGGCTTCGAGGGTGGTCTTATCGACTTCCTTGGGCGTCACCAGGATCACCCCGGGCAGTGGGTTCTCCGGCAGCTCCTTGAGCGCCTGCCCCAGGCCGGACTGCTGCTGGAACTCGTCCAGCGCCTGTTCACGGCTGATCCACTCGACCTCGGCGACATCCGCCATACCGGTGATTTCTTCGCGCAGCCTCTGGCCGTCGGCTTCGCCGGCGTCCATCTGCAGGAATAGCGAGATCTGCGCGGCGCGCTGCCAGGAGCCACCCAGGCGCTCGACATTGTTGAGCAGCAAAGACAGGCCCATGGGCAGGCTCAGGGCGATGGCCATCACCAGGCTGGTAAAGAAACTGCCGATGGGCTGGCGGCCCAGGCGGCGCAGGCTGTCCACCAGGCTGGCGCGGTGCGCTTCCAGCCAGGCGTGCAGCAGGGCACTGAAATCCGGGCCTTCCTCGCCGTCTTTCTGCGGTTCGGTCGGCTTGGCGGTGGCGCCCACGCGCTCGGCGGGTTTGGGCGGCGGCATGCGGGTGGCACTCATCAGCCGGCCTCCCCGTCGCCGATCAGGCGGCCACGTTGCAGGGTGAGCATGCGGTGGCGCATGCGCGCGATCAGTGCCAGGTCGTGGCTGGCGATCAGAACCGTGGTGCCCAAACGGTTGATGTCCTCGAAGACGCCCATGATCTCGGCCGCCAGGCGCGGGTCGAGGTTGCCGGTGGGTTCGTCCGCCAGCAGCAGGGCCGGGCGATGCACCACCGCGCGGGCGATGCCGACGCGTTGCTGCTGGCCGGTGGAAAGGTCGGCCGGGTACAACTCGGCCTTGTCGGCCAGGGACACCCGCTCCAGTGCCACGCCGACGCGCTTGGCGATCTCGGGCTTGGCCAGGCCGAGGATCTGCAGCGGCAGGGCGACGTTGTCGAACACGGTGCGGTCGAACAACAACTGGTGGTTCTGGAACACCACGCCGATCTGCCGGCGCAGGAAGGGGATCTGCGAGGTGGTGATCTGCGACAGGTCCTGGCCGGCCAGTAGCAGCTTGCCGGTGGTCGGGCGTTCCATGGCCAGCAACAGGCGCAGCAGGGTGCTCTTGCCGGCGCCGGAGTGGCCGGTGACGAAGAGGAACTCGCCGCGACGCACGCGGAAGCTCAGTTCATGCAGGCCGACGTGGCCATTGGGATAGCGCTTGCCCACCTGCTCGAAACGGATCATGCGCGCTCCCGCTCCGCGAATAGCGCACGCACGAAGGACTCGGCTTCGAAGTCGCGCAGGTCGTCGATGCCCTCGCCAACGCCGATATAGCGGATCGGCAAGGCGAACTGCTTGGCCAGGGCGAAGATCACCCCGCCCTTGGCGGTGCCGTCGAGCTTGGTCAGCGCCAGGCCGGAGAGGTTGACCGCCTGGTGGAACTGCTTGGCCTGGTTGATGGCGTTCTGGCCGGTGCCGGCGTCCAGCACCAGCAGCACCTCGTGGGGAGCGCTTTCGTCCAGCTTGCCGATCACGCGGCGCACCTTCTTCAGCTCCTCCATCAGGTTGTCCTTGGTGTGCAGGCGGCCGGCGGTGTCGGCGATGAGCACGTCAATGCCACGGGCCTTGGCGGCCTGCACGGCATCGAAGATCACGGAGGCGGAATCGGCACCGGTGTGCTGGGCGATCACGGAGATATTGTTGCGCTCACCCCAGACCTGCAGCTGCTCCACGGCAGCGGCACGGAAGGTGTCGCCCGCAGCGAGCATGACCTTCTTGCCCTCCAGCTGCAGCTTCTTGGCCAGCTTGCCGATGGTGGTGGTCTTGCCGACGCCGTTCACGCCGACGACGAGGATCACGTAGGGGCGCTTCTCGGCCTCGATGCGCAGGGGCTGCTCCACCGGTTTGAGCAGCGCGGCGAGTTCGTCCTGCAGGGCTTTGTACAGGGCATCGCTGTCGGCCAGCTGCTTGCGCGCGACCTTCTGGGTCAGGCTCTGGACGATGGCGGTGGTGGCTTCGACGCCGACGTCGGCGGTGAGCAGGCGGGTTTCGATCTCGTCCAGCAGGTCGTCATCGATGGCCTTGCGCCCGAGGAACAGGCTGGCCATGCCTTCGCCCAGGCTGGCGCTGGTCTTCGACAGGCCCTGCTTGAGGCGGGCGAAGAAGCCGGCCTTGGCGGTCTCGGCCACCGGCTGCGGCTGGGCCGGCGCGGCGACGGGGGCTTCGACTACGGGCTCTGGAATGGGCTCGGCAACCGGAGCGGGAACAGGTACTTCGACCACCGGTGCCGGAGCGGGCGCTTCGACGACGGGCCCAGGCGCGCTGGCGATCGGCTCGACCGGCGCCGCAGGTGCAGGTGCAGGTGCAGGTGCAGGTGCAGGTGCAGGTGCAGGTGCAGGTGCAGGTGCAGGTGCAGGTGCAGCAGGCTCGGCGAGAGCCGGCGCCACGTCAACCGGCGCTTGCGGCGCAGCGGGTGTCGCCTGGGGCTGCGGCTCTGCCACTGGGGCAGCGACCGGCGCGACCTCGGCAACGGGCTCGACCACCGGTGCAGGCGCAACCGGCTGAGCCTCGGCAGCGGGCAGCTCGGGCTGGGTGGGTTCTGCGGGCGGCACGGGGGCCGCTTCCTGCGGTTTCTTGCGCAGCCAGCCGAACAGGGATTTTTTCTCAGCGGCCTCGGCCGGCGTCTTCTTGTCGTCGTTGGAACCAAACATGGGTAGCTTGTATCTCAAGGAGCGGCCGCTCTGGGCCTGGCCCGGTAGCGTCGCCGTGCCGGAAAGGGATGGAGTATCCTAGCACCTCTTCGCCCGCAGGCGGTACGTCCGCCGGGGCCGTCCGAAAGGTCAAAATCATCGATGAAAGCGATTGCCCGCCACGCCGCCGGCCTGCTGTTCGGCGCCCTTTGTCTGCCGATGGCTGTCCATGCCGCAGAAGCTCAACCCACCCATGAATACACCCTCGAAAACGGCCTGAAAATTGTCGTCAGAGAAGACCACAGAGCCCCGGTAGTAGTTTCCCAGCTCTGGTACAAGGTCGGCTCCAGCTACGAGACGCCCGGCCAGACCGGCCTCTCCCACGCCCTCGAACACATGATGTTCAAGGGCAGCCGCAAGCTCGGCCCGGGCGAGGCTTCCCTGGTGCTGCGCGACCTCGGCGCCGAGGAAAACGCCTTCACCAGCGACGACTACACCGCCTATTACCAGGTCCTGGCCCGTGACCGCCTGAACGTCGCCTTCGAACTGGAAGCCGACCGCATGGCCAGCCTGCGCCTGCCGCCGGAAGAGTTCGAGCGCGAGATCGAGGTGATCAAGGAAGAGCGCCGCCTGCGCACCGACGACCGCCCCACCGCCAAGGCCTTCGAGCGCTTCAAGGCCATGGCCTATCCCGCCAGCGGCTACCACACTCCCACCATCGGCTGGATGGCCGACCTGGACCGCATGAAGGTCGATGAGCTGCGCCACTGGTACGAATCCTGGTACGTGCCCAACAACGCCACCCTGGTGGTGGTCGGCGACGTCAAGGGCGAAGAGGTCAAGGCCCTGGCCCAGCGCTGGTTCGGCGGCATCCCCAGCCGCGCCGTGCCGCCCTCGAAGAAGCCCCTGGAGCTCGCCGCACCGGGTGAGCGCCGCATCGTCCTGCACGTGAAGACCCAGCTGCCGAGCCTGATCATGGGCTTCAACGTCCCCGGTCTCGCCACCGCCAAGGAGCCGCGCCAGGTCCACGCCCTGCGCCTGATCTCCGCGCTGCTCGATGGCGGCTACAGCGCCCGCCTGCCCAGCCGCCTGGAACGTGGCGAGGAGCTGGTCAGCGGCGCCTCGGCCAACTACGACGGCTACCCGCGCGGCGACAGCCTGTTCATGCTCAGCGCCACGCCCAACGTGCAGAAGGGCAAGACCCTGGAGCAGACCGAAGCCGGCCTGTGGAAGGAGCTGGAAGACCTGAAGAACAACCCGCCGAGCGAGGAGGAACTCAAGCGCGTGCGCGCCCAGGTGATCGCCGGGCTGGTCTACGAGCGCGACTCCATCACCAGCCAGGCCACCACCATCGGCCAGCTGGAAACCGTCGGCCTGTCCTGGAAGCTGATCGACCAGGACCTCGCCGCCCTGGAAGCCGTCACCCCGGCCGACATCCAGGCCGCCGCCAAGACCTTCTTCACCCGCGACCGCCTCAGCGTCGCCCACGTCCTGCCCGAGGAGGCTAGCCATGAGTGAGCGCAACGGCCTGCGATACGGCCTGCTCGGCCTGGCCCTGATCGCCCTGCTGGGCGTCCTGCTGTTCATCGTCGTCGACCGCACCCCGCCGGCGCTGGCCGCCGAGGCCGATGAGCCGCCGAAGCTCGAATCCATCACCGAGCTGGACGGCAAGGCCCCGGCCCGCCGTGACCTGGACATCCAGACCTGGGAAACCGCCGAAGGCGCCAAGGTGCTCTTCGTCGCAGCCCCCGAGCTGCCGATGTTCGACCTGCGCCTAACCTTCGCCGCCGGCAGCAGCCAGGACGGCGACACCCCCGGCCTCGCCACCCTGACCAACGCCATGCTCAACGAAGGCGTGAAGGGCAAGGACGTCACCGCCATCGCCGAGGGCTTCGAAGGCCTCGGCGCCGACTTCAGCAATGGCGCCTACCGCGACATGGCCGTGGCCGGCCTGCGCAGCCTGACCGACCCGAAACTGCGTGACCCGGCCCTGGAACTGTTCACCCAGGTCATCGGCGCGCCGACCTTCCCCGAGGACTCCCTGGCGCGGATCAAGAACCAGATGCTCGCTGGCTTCGAGTACCAGAAGCAGAACCCTGGCAAGCTCGCGGGCCTGGCGCTGTTCGACAAGCTCTACGGCAAGCACCCCTACGCCCACTCCAGCGAGGGTGACGAGAAGTCCATCCCCGGCATCGGCGTCGCCCAGTTGCAGGCCTTCCACAAGAAGGCCTACGCCGCCGGCAACGTGGTGATCGCCCTGGTCGGCGACCTCTCCCGCGCGGACGCCGAAGCCATCGCCAAGCGTGTGTCCGAAGCCCTGCCGAAAGGACCGAAGCTGGCCAAGGTGGCCACGCCCGAAACGCCCAAGCCGGGCACCACGCACATCGAGTTCCCCTCGGCGCAGACCCACCTGATGCTGGCCCAGCTCGGCATCGACCGTAACGAGCCCGACTACGCCGCGCTCTACCTGGGCAACCAGATCCTCGGCGGCGGCGGCTTCGGCACCCGGCTGATGGAAGAGGTGCGCGAGAAGCGCGGTCTGACCTACGGCGTCAGCTCCGGCTTCACCGCCATGCAGGTCGCCGGCCCCTTCATGATCGGCCTGCAAACCCGCGCCGAGCTGAGCGACGGCACCCTCAAGCTGGTCAAGGACATCGTCCGCGACTACCTGGCCAAGGGCCCAACGCAGAAGGAACTGGACGACGCCAAGCGCGAACTGGCCGGCAGCTTCCCGCTGTCCACCGCGAGCAACGCCGACATCGTCGGCCAGCTCGGCGCCATCGGCTTCTACGGCCTGCCGCTGACCTACCTGGAAGACTTCATGAAACAGGTGCAGGGGCTCGATGTCGAACAGGTCAAAGCCGCCATGGACAAGCACCTGAACCCGGACAGCTTCGTCATCGTCACCGCCGGCCCGACCGTTCCCCAGAAGGAGCTGCCGGCACCGACCGAGAAGCGTTTCAAACCCAGCTTTGGCATCCCGGAGCACTGATGGCCGCACGTTCGCCGAAGAAAGCCCCAGCCCCCCACGGGGGCCAGGGCCAGTTGCGCATCATCGGTGGCGAGTGGCGTTCGCGCCGCTTCGCCTTCCCCGACGGCCCGGGGCTGCGCCCGACGCCCGACCGGGTGCGCGAGACCCTGTTCAACTGGCTCGCCCCCTACGTGGAGGGCGCGCGGGTGCTCGACCCCTTCACCGGCAGCGGCGCGCTGTACCTGGAGGCGTTGTCCCGTGGTGCCCAGGAAGCCCTGGCCCTGGACCTCAACCCCGACTCGGTCGCCGCCCTGCGCACCACCCTCGACACCCTCGGTTGCGGTGCCGGCCAACTGCTGCAGGCCGACGCCTTGCGCTACCTGGCCACCCAGACGCCGCGCCCCTATGACCTGGTGTTCCTCGACCCGCCCTTCAACCTCAACCTGCTGCAGCCGGCCTGCGCGCTGCTGGAGGAGAACGGCTGGCTGGCCGCCGACGCCTGGATCTACACCGAGAGCGAGAGCGCCCCGTCCAGCCTGGACCTGCCCGGCAACTGGCGCCTGCACCGGGAGAAGAAGGCCAGCACCGTGCACTACGCCCTGTGGCATCGTCAGGCGTGAGCGATTTCAACCCCGCCTGGTGGCTGCCGGGCCCGCACCTGCAGACCCTCTGGTCGCCCTTCTGCCGCAAGCCCCCGCAGCTGGAACGCCGGCGCGAGCGCCTGTGGCTGGAGGATGGCGACTTCCTCGACCTCGACTGGCACGGCCCCCACGGCGCCGAGGCGCCGCTGGTGCTGGTGCTCCACGGCCTCACCGGCTCGTCCAGCTCGCTCTATGTGCTCGGCCTGCAACAGCAGCTCGCCACGCGCGGCTGGCCCAGCGTGGCGATCAACTGGCGGGGCTGCTCGGGCGAGCCCAACCTGCTGCCCCGGGGCTACCACTCCGGGGCCAGCGAAGACCTCGCCGCCACCGTCGAACACCTGCGCCGCGTGCGGCCGCTGGCACCGCTGTACGCCGTCGGCTACTCCCTGGGCGGCAACGTGCTGCTCAAGTACCTGGGTGAAAGTGGCGAAGGCTGCGCCCTGAGCGGTGCCGTCGCGGTCTCGGTGCCCTTCCGCCTGGACCAGTGCGCCGACCGCATCGGCGCCGGCTTCTCGCGGGTCTACCAGCGCCACTTCATGCGCGAAATGGTCGCCTACGTGCGCGACAAGCAGCGCCTGTTCGCCCATCAGGGCCAGGCCGACCGCCTCTCGGTGCTGGAGAAGCTCGGCCCGCTGGACGGCATGCGAACCTTCTGGGACTTCGACGGCCGCATCACCGCGCCCCTGCACGGTTATGCCGACGCCGACGACTACTACCGCCGTGCCTCCAGCCGCTACTTCCTCGGCGAGATCCGCGTGCCGGCGCTGCTGATCCAGGCCGCCGACGACCCCTTCGTGTTCCGCCACAGCATCCCCGAGACCCACGAGCTGTCCGCCAGCACGCGCCTGGAACTGCATGAGAAAGGGGGTCATGTCGGCTTCATCGGCGGTACGCCGGGTACGCCCGACTACTACCTGGAACGGCGCATCCCGCAGTGGCTGGCGGGGCTGGCCCGCTAGCCCTGCACCACCAGGTCGAGGGGCACGTAGAGCTTCTCGTAGAGCGCCGCCACCGCCTCCTGCGCCTCGGCGGCGATATAGCCCCCCTCCAGCGCCAGCACCTGGTAGATGCCACGGCGCAGCATCTCTTCGTTGAGGTCGCCCGGGTCGCCCCGCGTGGTGCAGAGGAAGCGCACCCAGGAAGTCATGATGATCCAGCTGTTCAAGGCCAGCGCCTCGATCTGCGCGTCGTTCATCAGCAGGATGCCGACCTCGACGAAGCCCCGGTAGATGGCCTGGGCATGCCCCAGGCAGCGCTGGGCGAAGACCCGGTAGCGCGCCGCCAGCTCGGCGTCGGACTCCAGCAGGTGCTCGAGGTCGCGGTGCAGGAAGCGGTAATGCCACATCGCCGCCAGCAGCGCCTCCAGGTAGAAGGTCTTGTCCTCCACCGTCAGGGCGCGGTCCTGGGGCAGGCGCAGGAAGGCGTCGACCCGTGATTCGTACTCGGCGAACAGCTCGGCGATGATCACCTGCTTGTTGCGGAAGTGGTAATAGAGGTTGCCCGGCGACATCCCCAGGTGCGCGGCGATGTGGTTGGTGGTGACGTTGCGCTCCCCCTGGGCGTTGAACAGCTCCAGGCTGGATTGCACGATTCGCTCGCGGGTCTTGATACGTGGGGCCATGCGCGGATCGGTCTCACTGCTGCCGGAAGTCGGCGAGGGTAACAAAACTACACAGAGTCCCGGAACAGACAGTACTTCTGCAGCGTTCCGCGTGCCGTTTCGCGCCCTGTTTGTGTGGTCTCCGCGCCCCGTGCCCAGGCCGTCTGGAGGTCAGCCCAACTTTTCGTTTGGTAGGCAGGCCGGCCCTGTCGCGGCATGCTATTTGACACACTAGAGCAATTACTCTAAAAATCCAGCACCGGTTCTCAACAATAACTAGAGAGGTGTCGTTCATGGTCGCCGACGTAGCTTATCTGCAGCAGGCCCAGCAGCAGATCAACCAGCTCGAAGAGCTGTTCGCCCGCCAACGTGCCGCCTATGGCGACAATCCGATGCCCAGCGCCGACCAGCGCATCCAGTGGCTCAAATCCCTGCGTGATCTGATCTTCAACGAGCAGGACGCGCTGATCCGCGCCATCAGCCAGGACTTCAGCAACCGCTCGGCGGACGAAACCCTGCTGGCCGAGATCATGCCCAGCCTGCACGGCATCCATTACGCCAAGAACCGCGTGCGCCGCTGGATGAAGCCCTCGCGCCGCTCCGTCGGCATGGCCTTCCAGCCGGCCTCCGCCAAGGTCATCTACCAGCCCCTGGGCGTGGTCGGCGTCATCGTCCCCTGGAACTACCCGCTGTTCCTCGCCCTCGGCCCCCTGGTGGGCGCGCTGGCCGCCGGCAACCGGGTGATGGTGAAGATGAGCGAATCCACCCCCGCCACCTCCCAGCTGTTCAAGGAGCTGATGGCGCGCATCTTCCCCGAGGACCTGGTCGCCGTGTGCCTGGGCGAAGCCGATGTCGGCGTCGCCTTCTCCAAGCTGCCCTTCGACCACCTGCTGTTCACCGGCGCCACCAGCATCGGCCGCCATGTGATGCGCGCCGCCGCCGAGAACCTCACCCCGGTGACCCTGGAGCTGGGCGGCAAGTCGCCGGCCATCGTCTCCCAGGACGTGCCCCTGGACCACGCCGCCGAGCGCATCGCCTTCGGCAAGACCATGAACGCCGGGCAGACCTGTGTCGCCCCCGACTACGTGCTGGTGCCCAAGGACCGCGTCGAGGGCTTCGTCGAGGCCTATCGCGCTGCGGTGAAATCCTTCTACCCGCAGCTGCAGAACAACCCGGACTACACCGCCATCATCAACGAGCGCCAGGTGCAGCGCCTCAACGGCTACCTGCAGGACGCCGAAGCCAAGGGCGCGCGCCTGGTCCCGCTGTTCCCCGAAGCCCAGGGCCGGCGCCTGCCGCACACCGTGGTGCTCAACGTGAAGGACGACATGAAGCTGATGCAGGACGAGATCTTCGGCCCGCTGCTGCCCATCGTCCCCTACGAGCGCCTCGACCAGGCCTTCGCCTACATCAACCAGCGCCCCCGCCCGCTGGCGCTCTACTACTTCGGTTACGACAAGCGCGAGCAACAGCGCGTTCTGCATGAAACCCACTCCGGCGGCGTGTGCCTCAACGACACCCTGCTGCACGTGGCCCAGGACGACATGCCCTTCGGCGGCGTCGGCCCCTCGGGCATGGGCCACTACCACGGGCATGAAGGGTTCCTCACCTTCAGCAAGGCCAAGGGCGTGTTCATCAAGCAGCGCTTCAACGCCGCCCGGATGATCTACCCGCCCTACGGCAAATCGATCCAGAAACTGGTCTACAAGCTTTTCGTGCGCTAAAGCCCCCCTAAGGATTAGACGGGTACATAACAACAATGACCGAGACCACCCTGAACGCGCCGGGACTTTCCCGGCGCAGCCTGCTGAAAGTCGGCCTGTTCGGCTCTGCCTTCCTCGCCACGGCCGGCGTCACCGCCACCCTTTCCGGCTGCTCCGCCAGCGTCCCGGCCAACGGCCTGGCGATCCTGCGGGACTCCGACCTGCCGTTCCTGCGCGCCCTGATCCCGGTGATGCTCGATGGCGCGGTCAGTGCCGAACAGATGCCGCAAGCCGTGGCCGGCACCATCCAGAGCCTGGACTACGCCCTCGATCGGCTGTCCCCGGAGATGCTCAAGCTCACCGTGCAGCTCTTCGACGTGCTTGCCCTGCCCATCACCCGGGGGCCGCTCACCGGCGTCTGGGGCAGCTGGGAAAACGCCAGCGCCGAGGACGTGAGCAACTTCCTACACCGCTGGCAGAACAGCTTCATCGGCCTGCTGAAGATGGGGCACGCCTCCCTGCTGCAGCTGGTGATGATGGCCTGGTACAGCAGGCAGGAAGCCTGGGCGCATTGCGGCTACCCCGGTCCGCCGACCGTCTGACCGCGCGCCCCCACAACGACAAGAAACACCACTCGACCCGGCGCCGGCCATCACCGGCCGCTGTCGGCGAGACCGAGGATTGACTGATGCCCGTACCCGATCTGTTCGCCGAAGGCATGGCCCGCGGCTGGAAAACCCACAATGGCTCGCGACTCGAGCAGGACCTGACCCTGGAGGCCGACGTCGCCATCGTCGGCTCCGGCGCGGGCGGCGGCACCACCGCCGAAATCCTCAGCGCCGCCGGCTACAAGGTGCTGATCATCGAGGAAGGCCCGCTGAAGACCAGCAGCGACTTCAAGATGCAGGAAGCCGAGGCCTACCCGAGCCTCTACCAGGAAGGCATCGGCCGCATGACCAAGGATGGCGCGGTGACCGTCCTCCAGGGCCGCGCCGTGGGCGGCACCACCCTGATCAACTGGACCTCCAGCTTCCGCACCCCCGACCCGACCCTGGAACACTGGGCCAAGGAGCATGGCGTCAAGGGCCACAGCCCAGCCGAGATGGCGCCCTGGTTCGAGAAGATGGAGCAGCGTCTCGGCGTCGCGCCCTGGGCCATCCCGCCGAACCCCAACAACGACGTGCTGCGCAGCGGCTGCGAGAAGCTCGGCCTGCACTGGAAGGTCATCCCGCGCAACGTGCGGGGCTGCTGGAACCTCGGCTATTGCGGCATGGGCTGCCCGACCAACGCCAAGCAGTCGATGCTGGTCACCACCATCCCCGCCACCCTCGAGAAGGGTGGCGAACTGCTCTACCTCGCCCGCGCCCACCGCCTGCTTATCGACGGCGACAAGGTCACCGGCATCGAATGCCAGGGCATGGACGAGCGCTGCGTGGCGCCCACCGGCCGCACCATCACCGTCAAGGCGCGGCACTACGTGCTGGCCGGCGGCGGCATCAACACCCCCGGCCTGCTGCTGCGCTCCGACGCACCCGACCCCCACGGCCGCACCGGCAAGCGCACCTTCCTGCACTTGGTGAATTTCTCCGCCGCGCAGTTCGAACAGGTGATCAACCCCTTCTACGGCGCGCCGCAGTCCATCTACTCCGACCATTACCAATGGGACGACGGCACCACCGGGCGCATGTCCTACAAGCTCGAAGTGCCACCGCTGCAGCCCGCGCTCACCGCCACCCTGCTCGGCCGCTTCGGCATCGACAACGCCCTGCGCATGGAACAGCTGCCCCACACCAACGTGATGCTCGCCCTGCTGCGCGACGGCTTCCACCCGGACAGCGCCGAAGGCACGGTGGAGCTGCGCGGCGACGGCAGCCCGGTGCTCGACTACCGCATGACCGACTACACCTGGGATGGCGTGCGCCGTGCCTTCCAGGTGATGGCCGAGATCCAGTTCGCCGCCGGGGCCAAGGCCGTGCTGCCGCTGCACGCGGACGCCGGCTACGTGAAAACCGCCGCCGAGGCCCGCACGCTGATCGACGGCCTGTCACTGGAGCTCTACCGCACACGCCTCGGCAGCGCCCACGTCATGGGCGGCTGCGCCATGGGCGAGGATCCGAAGCAGGCGGTCACCGACAGCCTCGGGCGGCACCATCAGCTGGCCAACCTGTCGATCCACGACGGCTCGCTGTTCCCCACCAGCATCGGCGCCAACCCGCAGCTGTCGGTCTATGGCCTGACCTCGCAGCTTTCCAGCGCACTCGCCGAGCGCCTCAAGAGCGCCTGAGCGAGATAAACCGGCATGCTCCGGCGTCTTGGCCGCTGGAGCATGCTGCGCTACCATCCGATTCCCTTACGGACCCCTGCCAGGACGTAGCGATGAACCGAGTGTTGTATCCGGGTACCTTCGACCCGATCACCAAAGGCCACGGCGATCTGATCGAACGTGCCTCCCGCCTGTTCGATAGCGTGATCATCGCGGTCGCCGCCAGCCCCAAGAAGAACCCCCTGTTCTCCCTGGAGCAGCGCGTCGAGCTGGCCCGGGAAGTCACCAAGCACCTGCCCAACGTCGAGGTGGTGGGCTTTTCCACCCTGCTGGCGCATTTCGTCAAGGAGCAGAAGGCCAATGTCTTCCTTCGTGGCCTGCGCGCGGTCTCCGACTTCGAATACGAGTTCCAGCTGGCCAACATGAACCGCCAGCTGGCGCCGGACGTGGAGAGCATGTTCCTCACCCCGTCGGAAAAGTACTCCTTCATCTCCTCCACCCTGGTGCGCGAAATAGCGGCCCTGGGCGGGGACATCACCAAGTTCGTCCACCCCGCGGTGGCCGACGCCCTGGCCGAGCGCTTCAAGCGCTGAGCCCCGCGATACGGCGGTCGGCGCGCGCAAAAGGTGCGCCGATCGCGCCATTCCGGCACAATTCCGCCATTGTCTGCTGAACACCGCCGCCGCACGGCGACGGTAGGAGTTGTTCCATGTCCCTCAAGATCACCGACGACTGCATCAACTGCGACGTCTGCGAACCCGAGTGCCCCAACGGCGCCATCTCCCAGGGCGAAGAGATCTACATCATCGACCCGAACCTGTGCACCGAGTGCGTCGGCCACTACGACGAGCCGCAGTGCCAGCAGGTCTGCCCGGTGGACTGCATCCCCCTGGACGACGCCCGCGTCGAAACCCGCGACCAGCTGATGGACAAGTACCTCAAGCTCACGGGCAAGGCCTGACGCCATGGGCCGCCAGCTCCGTGACACGGCCTGGCGCCCCGCCCTGCTCGCGGCGCTGCTGCTGTTCAGCGTCGCGCTACGGGCGGCGCCTCCCCAGCAGGCCGCGGTAGCCAGCGCGCAACCCTCGGCCACGGTCGCCGGCCTGGAAACCCTGGCCATGGGCGGCAACGCCTTCGACGCTGCGGTGGCCATCAGCGCCGCCCTGGCAGTGGCCGAGCCCCACGGCTCCGGCCTCGGTGGTGGCGGCTTCTTCCTCCTGCGCAAGGCCGGCGACAAGCAACCCACCTATCTGTTCCTCGACGCTCGCGAACGCGCGCCCTTGGCCGCACGCCCCGATCTCTACCTGCGCGACGGCAAGGTGCAGCCTCAGCTCTCCATCAACGGCCCGCTGGCCGCCGCCATTCCCGGGCTACCCGCCGCGCTGGTGGACCTGGCCCAGCACCACGGCCGCCTGCCCCTGGGCGACTCCCTGGCCCCGGCCATCCGCCTGGCCCGCGACGGCATCTCGGTCGACCGCGTGTACATCGAGCGCGCCGGCTTCCGCATCGCCGCCATGCGCGACGATCCCGAGACCGCGCGCATCTTCCTCGACGACAAGGGCGAAGTGCCCGAAGAGTTCAGCCTGCTGCGCCAGCCCGACCTGGCGCGCACCCTGGAGCGCATCGCCCGCTACGGCAAGGCCGGCTTCTATGCCGGCGAGACCGCCGACAAGCTGGTCAAGGGCGTACGCGCCGCCGGCGGCATCTGGACCCAGCAGGACCTGGACAGCTACCGGGTGGTGGAACGCCAGCCGCTGCGCTACACCCTGGCCGATGGCCGCGAGCTGATCGGCGCACCGCCGCCCTCCGCCGGTGGCGTGGCCCTGGCCCAGAGCCTGGCGATGCTGCAGCAGCTGCCCTGGCGCGAAGGCGACAAACTGCAGCGCACCCACTACGTAGTGGAAGTGCTGCGCCGCGCCTACCGTGACCGCGGCCTGCTGGGCGACCCCGACTTCATCGCCAACCCGGTGAGCCAGTTGCTGGCGCCCGACTACCTGAAGGGCCTGGCCGCCGGCATCGCCCCCCAGCGCGCCACGCCCAGCGCCAGCCTGCCGCCCGCCCCCGCCTGGCGCGAAGGCGACCACACCACCCATTTCGCGGTGATCGACAAGGACGGCAACGCCGTCGCCGCCACCCTCTCGGTGAACCTGCCCTTCGGCGCCGCCTTCGTCGCCCCGGGCACCGGCGTGCTGCTCAACGACGAGATGGACGACTTCGCCGCCGATACCCACGGTGCCAACGCCTACGGCCTGGCGGGCAGCCAGGCCAACGCGGTGGCCGCCGGCAAGCGCCCGCTGTCGAGCATGAGCCCCACCTTCATCGAGAGTGCGAAGGAATTCACCGCCTTCGGCACCCCGGGCGGCAGCCGCATCCCCAGCATGGTGCTGCTGTCGATCCTCGAATACCTCGATGGCCAGCCCGTGGCCCGCTGGCCGGCGGTGCCGCGCTATCACCACCAGTACCTGCCCGACGTCATCGAGCACGAGCCGAGCACCTTCAGTGACGCCGAGATCGCCGCCCTGCAAGCACGCGGCTACAGCCTCAAGCGCGTCGAGCGCGGCTATGGCAACCAGCAGGTGCTGTTCTGGGACAAGGACGGCGGCCGCGTCGAAGCCGCCAGCGACCCGCGCGGCGTGGGCCTGGCCAAGACCCTGCCGGAGCAGCGCTGAGCCACGCAGTGGCTCAGGACAGCTCGATCAGCCCTTCGTCTTCCTGCGCCAGGTCCTTGCGGAACATCCCCTGGCCCTGGCCGATCATCAACACGTTGCGCAGGCTCTGGATGATGCGGCTGGCATAGCCCAGGTCGTTCATCAGCGAGCTCATCTGCAACCCATCCAGCTGGCCGCTGCGTACCGCCGCGAACAGGCGATTGCGGAAGTCGCCATCGAAATCCGCCGCCTTCTCGTCCAGCCATTGCAGGTGCTGTGACCAGACTTCGTCCGGCAGCTCCGAGCGGCTCAGCTCGCGCACCTGGTGCAGGGTCGCCAGCAGATGCCGGCGCAGCTCCACGTAGGCATCCCGCGTAGCCGACGGCCCGCCTTCCAGGTAGTGGCCGAGGTTCTTCTGCAGGTGCTTGGCATCCTTCACCGCATCCACCAGTTGCAGCGCCGCCACCTGGCAACTGACCCAGAACTGCTGGTGCGCCTCGTCCAGCGTCACTTCCAGGCGCCCCATGAAGCTCAGCAGGTCGCCGTACACGCCCTTGATGTGGCGCTGGTAGAGCGTCTCGGCATCCAGGTGATGACGCACCGGCGGCGCCTGCAAGGCGGCCTCGTCGGGGCGGTCCTTGCTCAGCAGGTCCACCGGCAGGAACAGCGCGTGGCAGATCACCTCCAGGCTCAGGCGCCCGAGGTGGCGCAGCTCCTGCACCACCGCGCTGGCCGCTGCATCGGCGGAATCCAGGGCTCGCTCGCTGAGGTAGCGCGCGCGCACCCGTTCCGGTTCCGCCGGCCCGGCCGCCAGCTCGGTGATCAGCACCTGGGGCTCGCTGCGCTCGGGGAGCCAGCGCACCAGCAGGGTCGCCAGGCGCCCCTGCCAGGGCCAGAACAGCGCCACGCCAAAGGCGTTGAACAGGGTGTGGAACATCGCCAGCTGGATCAGCGGGTTGCCGCCCAGGCCCATCGGCTCCGCCAGGGCATGCACCAGCCAGGTCAAGGGCCCGAGCAGGATGAAGGCGAGCACCCCGGTGACGACGTTGAACAGCACATGGGCCAAGGCCAGGCGCTGGCCGCTGCGGTTACCGCCGAGGGAGCCGACGAAGGCCGTAGTGACGCTACTGCCGACGTTGGAGCCGATGGCGATCGCCAGGCTCTGGCCCAGCTCCAGTTGGCCGCTGGCCAGGGCCGCAAGGGTCAGCATCAGGGCAGCGTGGCTGGACTGCAGCACCACGGTCACCAACATCCCCACCGCCACGAACAGCAGGCTGCCGAGCAGGCCATCGACCTGCAGGCCGGTCATGTCGAAGCCATCGTCAAAGGTCGAAAAGCCGTCCTTGATCTGGTCGATGCCAAGGAACACGAAGGCAATGCCCAGCACGATGCGCCCAGCGGCCTTGCTGCGCGGACCGACGAAGCCGGCGAGCACGCCGAACACCAGCAGCGGCAGGGCCAAAGGCGAGAGGCTGAGGTTCTGCCCGGCCATGGCCAACAGCCAGATACCGCTGGTGGCGCCCAGGTTGGCGCCGAACAGAATGGCGATGCCTCCGGCCAGCTGGATCAGCCCGGTGCTGATGAAGGCGATGGTGAGCAGGGACACCAGGGTGCTGGATTGCAGCAGCAGAGTGCCGCACACACCGAACATCAGGCCCTTGAACGGCGTCGCGGTGCTGCGCCCCAGCAGTTGCTCCAGCTTGCCGCCGGCCAGGTCGCGCAGCCCTTCCTCCAGGCACTGCATGCCAAAGAGGAACAGCGCCAGCCCCGCGCAGAGCTGCAACCAGCCCGCGCTCATCCAGAAGCTCCCGGCCAACCCGGCCGCCGCCAGCGCCACCAGCGCGATCAATGGAAAGCCTTTCACGTCATCCCCCTTCCCTGGCAGGCACCAAAAAGGGCGCCCCAAATGCAAACGGCCCCTTGCTCATCACTGGGCAAGGGGCCGTTTCCGGCTCGAGGAGCCGAGAATAGCGCGATCAGTCTTTCTGGTAACCGCTGGTGGTGCAGCCCAGGCAACGCACGAAGGCTTCTTTGCCCGGATCGACCACCAGGGCCTTGCCGGCGGCGCCGACATTGCCGCCCAGGGCGCTGAAGGGCAGGCTCACCACGAACAGGCCGGCACCGACGACGGTGGCGCCGATCAGCAGCGGGCGGGCGATCAGCAGGTCGCCGACCATGGAGTACGCAGGCGGCGCATCGGCGGTGTACATCGGGTCGCCACTGGAGTTCTGCTGCACAACCTCAGCCTGCGTCGGCAGCGCCATGAGGCCAGAGGTCAGCGCCAAGACAGCAGCGGAAGTGCGGAACAGGTTCATGATGCAATCCTTCGGCTATTAGAGGAGTAATGCGGCTAACTATAACAGTGCTCGTGCGCTTTTCAGCGTGACGGCCTTCAATCGCCGTTAAAAGCGTAGTCGGGTTTTTTCGGCTCGTACGGCAGGTAGAACGCCAGCAGCCGGCGCAGGTCGGCCGTGGCATCGCCGGTGGTGTGGAACGGCTCGCCGATGACGATGCGCCGATTGCGGTAATCCAGCGCCGCCGGCACCACCGGAACGCCCGCGCCCCGGGCGATGTGATAGAAGCCCATCTTCCAGCGCTCCACCCGCTTGCGCGTGCCCTCCGGCGACAGCACCAGGATGAATTCACGGTTCTCGGCGAAGGCCTGCACGGCCTGCTCCACCTGGTTGAGCGTGAGGTGGCGCTGGATGGGAATGCCGCCCCAGCGCCGCATCAGCCCGGCGAAGGGCCAGCGGAAGATGCTGTGCTTGCCGAACCAGCGGGCGTTCAGGCGGAGGATGAACTTGACCGCGATGAACAGCACGAAATCCCAGTTGGAGGTGTGGTGGGCGCCGATCACCACGAACTTGTCGAGGGGCGGCAACTGCCCCTCGATGCGCCAGCCCATGAGCCGGAAGACCCCATGGCCGATGGCCTCCGCAACCGCGTTGCGGGGCAGGTAGTTGCCGGACATCCTTCACCTCTTCTTATTGTTCTCGGCATTTCTCGACGTTCGCGACCGCAGGCCGACAGGGCCTCGCCGGCTTAGCGCTGGCAGCGCGGGCAGTAGACGCTGGCCCGCTGCCCCAGCTTCACCTCGCGCAGGGTGGAACCACAGGTCTTGCAGAACTCGCCGCCACGCCCATAGGCGAACAGCTCCTGCTGGAAGTAGCCCGGCTGGCCGTCGCCGCCGACGAAGTCGCGCAGGGTGGTGCCGCCACGCTCGATGGCATGAGCGAGAATGCGCTTGATCTCCTCGGCGAGCTTCAGGTAGCGCGCCCGCGACACCGTGCCCGCCTCGCGGCGCGGGTCGATGCCGGCAGCGAACAGCGCCTCGGTGGCGTAGATGTTGCCCACGCCCACCACCACGGCGTTATCCATGATGAAGGGCTTCACCGCCATGCTGCGCCCGCGGGACAGCTGGTACAGGCGCTCGCCATCGAACAGCCCGGTCAGCGGCTCGGGGCCCAGGTTGCGCAGCAATTCATGGTTGTGCGGGTCCTGGCTCCAGAGCATGGCACCGAAGCGGCGCGGGTCGGTGTAGCGCAGCGAAAGGCCCGACTCCAGCTCGATATCCACATGCTCGTGCTTGGCCGCCGCCGTACCCGTTTCCACCAGGCGCAGGTTGCCGGACATCCCCAGGTGGCTGATCAGCGTGCCCGCCTCGGCCTGCAGCAGCAGGTACTTGGCGCGGCGTTCGACGACCACGAAACGCTGGCCGGAGAGGCGCACGTCGAGGTCTTCGGGGATGGGCCAGCGCAGGCGGCGCTCACGCACCACCACGCGGCTCACGCGCTGGCCTTCGAGGTAGGGCGCGATGCCCCGCCGCGTGGTTTCGACTTCAGGTAATTCAGGCATGGGGGTCTCGGCGTGAAGCGCTGCGGGCGATCAGTGGGCGCCCAGTTCGCGGATGCTTTCCTTGAGGTTCTCGAAGTCGTACTCCGACAGACCGACATAGTCGAGCACCAGCGCGCGGATGCTGTTCCACTCGTGGTCGTCGGCCTGGTTGCCCAGCACCAGGTGCGAGGCGCAGACGTGCTCGGCCATCTTCAGGATCGCCAGCAGCGTCTTCAACGGCGCATCGCGGCCGGAGTCGTCGCTGAAGATCGACAGCGCGTTGTGGTGGTTGGCGATGGCCTCGCAGAGGTGCTCCGGCAGGCGCCAGGAGCGCGCGGTGAAGTAGCCCACCACCGCATGGTTGGTGTTGAGCAGGCGGTTCTCGGTGTCGACGATGCGGCGCTCGACGCTGGCGCTGGCATAGGCCTCCTCCAGCACCGTCATGTAGTCGGGGAAGCGCTTGAGCATCAGCGGGATGCCGCAGTTGTGGAACAACCCCAGCGCATAGGCCTCGTCGGCCTGCTGGTGGCCGATGCGCTTGGCCAGGGTCAGGCAGGTCATGGCCACGTCCTGGGCGGTGTCCCAGAAGCGGTTCAGGGTGACGATGGTCTCGTCGGTCATCTCGCCCTTGATCGACTGCGCGTTGATCAGGTTGATCACCGTGTTGCAGCCCAGCAGGTTGACCGCCTGCTGGATCGAGGCGATGCGGTTGGTCAGCCCGTAGAACGGCGAGTTGACGATCTTCAGCAGCGCGCCCGACAGGCCCGGGTCCTGGCTGATGAGCTTGGCGATGGTGCGCAGGTCAGGGCTGGGCATGACCTGCTCCATCTGCAGGTCGACCATGATCTGCGGCTGGGGCGGCACGCTGATGCCCTGGAGGAAATGACGGATCTGTTCAGCAGAGAGTTCTTGGGCCATGACAGCGAGACTGGGACGGAAAATAAGGCTGACAGTCTAACCCCAGGCAGCGGCGAACTGGCCAGCGTTTTAGCTGAACTTTCGCCTAACGGTCGGCTCGGAAAGCGACCGATTCGCGACTGCGTCGGCACTGCTGTGCCAGCACCGGGAAAAGCACTCGCGGGTGGTGCGGAGAACGCCCGCCGGTAGCAGGTTCGGCGGGCGCCTTCGGTTATAATCCCGCTCTTTTTCCGGAGAGCGACCCATGTCCCTGCCCAGCCTGCGCCTCAAAGCCAACGCCGATCGACGCCTGCGCGCCGGCCACCTGTGGGTCTACAGCAACGAGATCGACGTGGTCGCCACTCCGCTGAACGCCTTCCAGCCCGGCGACCAGGCCATCCTCGAAGCCGCTGGCGGCAAGGCCCTGGGCGTGGTCGCGCTGAGCCCGAACAACCTCATCTGCGCGCGCCTGGTGTCCCGCGACGTCAAGCACAGCCTCGACAAGTCGCTGCTGGTGCACCGCATCAACGTGGCCCTGAGCCTGCGCGAGCGCCTGTTCGACAAGCCCTACTACCGCCTGGTCTACGGCGACTCCGACCTGCTTCCGGGCCTGGTGGTGGACCGTTTCGGCGACCATATCGTGGTGCAACTGGCCTCCGCCGCCATGGAGCGCAACAAGGACGCCGTGCTCGAAGCCCTGGTGCAGGTGCTCAAGCCCCGTGGCGTGCTGTGGAAGAACGACTCCGCCGCCCGTGACGCCGAAGGCCTGGAGCGCTACGTGGACACCGCCTTCGGCGTGGTGCCCGAGTGGGTCGCCCTGGAAGAGAACGGCGTGAAGTTCGAAGCCCCGGTACTGGAAGGCCAGAAGACCGGCTGGTTCTACGACCACCGCATGAACCGCGCGCGCCTGGCGCCCTACGTCAAGGGCAAGCGCGTGCTCGACCTGTTCAGCTACATCGGCGGCTGGGGCGTGCAGGCCGCGGCCTTCGGCGCCAGTGAAGTGTTCTGCGTCGATGCCAGCGGCTTCGCCCTCGACGGCGTCGAGCGCAACGCCACCCTCAACGGCGTGGCCGAGCAGGTCACCTGCGTCGAAGGCGACGTCTTCGAAGCCCTCAAGGAACTGAAAGCCTCCGAAGAGCGCTTCGACGTGGTGGTGGCCGACCCGCCCGCCTTCATCAAGCGCAAGAAGGACCTGAAGAACGGCGAAGCCGCCTACCGCCGCCTCAACGAACAGGCCATGCGCCTGCTCAACAAGGACGGCATCCTGGTCAGCGCCTCCTGCTCCATGCACCTGCCCGAGGACGACCTGCAGAACATCCTGCTCGGCAGCGCCCGCCACCTGGACCGCAACATCCAGTTGCTGGAACGCGGCGGCCAGGGCCCGGACCACCCGGTGCACCCGGCCATCCCGGAAACCCGCTACATCAAGAGCATCACCTGCCGCCTGCTGCCCAACAGCTGAGGGTCCGACGGCGCCCCGGCCCTGGTGCCGGGGCGCCCGTCATCCGCCTGCCGCAAACCTTTCACCAAAACTTCATCCCCTCCCGCCCCGCTGTCATTCCCCCGCAACTCGGCCACGCTGGTATAGACCACCGCGAGGCAAGCCCGTCGTCTGCGTCGCATCGCTGCAACCACAACAATCAAGGATGCGTCATGACAACAATGAAACGCGCGGGGCGCCTGCTGGCCCTCGCTACCGCCTCGCTGCTCGCCTTGCAGGCCCAGGCCGGCACCAACAAGGTGCTGTTCTTCGGTATCGACGGCTTCAAGGCCGATGCCATTCCCGCCGGCAACATGGTCAACCTCGAGCAACTGATCGCCAGCGGCGTCTACACCGACGGTGGCTGGTCGCCGGACACCTCCATGAGCGGCCCAGGCTGGTCGACCCTGTTCATGGGCGTCGAGCGCGACAAGCACGGCGTGCGCGACAACAACTTCACCGGGCAGAACTACGCCCAGTACCCGCACTTCCTCACCCTGCTGGAACAGCGCAAGCCCCAGCTGGTGACCGCCTATGCCTACAACTGGTCGCCGCTCTACGCGCAGATGAAGCCCCGGGCCGACCTCAAGTTCGACGGCCCCGAAGCCAATGACCCGGTGCTGATCGCCCAGGCCGAGGACTGGCTGCGCAACCGCGCCGACCTCGACGTGCTCAGCGCCTACTACTACGGCGTCGACGAAGCCGGCCACAGCCACGGCTTCCACTCCGACACCCCGCAATACGTCCAGGCCATGGGCCAGGCCGACGCCGCCCTCGGCCGCCTGCTGCAGGCGATCAAGTCGCGCCCCACCTACGCCCAGGAGAACTGGCTGATCGTGGTCAGCACCGACCACGGCGGCAGCAGCACCGGCCACGGCGCCAACCGCCCCGAACACCGCAAGGTGGCGGTGGTGCTCAGCGGCGCCGGCATTCCCGCCCTCGGCCGCAACCGCCTGGCCACCCCGCTGCGCCAGGTGGACGTGGTGCCCACCCTGTTCGAGCACCTGGGCGTCTCCACCCAGGGCCTGGCCCTGGACGGCCGCTCGCGCCTGCACCCCGTGGCGCGCACCTTCGCCTTCGGCCAGAACCTGCTGGCCAACCCCGGCGCCGAGTACGGTGCGGCCCACACCGACCTGGCCTACGACCCGGACATCGCCGGCTGGACCAAGGGCGGCCTGCAGACGGTGATGCGCTACGGCGCCCGCAGCGAACTGCCCGCCGGCCAGGGCCAGCTCTTCGTCGGCCAGGGCAAGGGTTCCCTGACCCAGCGCATCGAGCTGCCGCCGGAGGCCGCCGGCCGGCCCTTCCAGCTCGACGCCCTGCTCGGCGCCAGCGCCGGCAGCAGCCATGACGCCCGTGTGCTGGTGCGCTTCCACACCGCAGAGAAACGCAGCTCGGTGTACTGGAACGACGACACCGGCTACTTCTTCGCCGGCGACCGCTACTACCGCTACAACTACCGCGACGACAAGGTCGACGCCGGTTATCCACAGCCCATCGCCGGCAACTGGATCGGCTTCGAAGGCTTCGAGGGCGGCGCACGGGATATCGACGCCGGCTTCAACGCCGGCAACGGCAAGGCGTACTTCTTCAAGGGCACCCAGTACGTGCGCTTCGACATCGCCAGCGACCGCGTCGACCCCGGTTATCCCAAGCCCATCGCCGGCAACTGGGCCGGCCTGGAACGCTTCAGCGGCGGCGCCCGCGACATCGACGACGTGCTCGAGGTCAGCGGCTCCAAGCTGTACTTCTTCAAGGGCAGCCAGTACATCCGCTACAACCTGACCACCGGTGACAAGGCGGACAAGAACTACCCGCTAGACGTCTCCGGCGCCACCTGGTCCGGCGTGCAGCAGTGGCCCCTGGGCCTGGACGCGGCGGTCAAGCGCAACAGCTCCATCGCCTACCTGTTCAACGGCGGCGAGTACGTGCGCTACAACCTGATCACCGACAAGGCCGAGAGCGGCTACCCGCGCCCCGTGGACGGCGCCACCTGGCCGGGCCTAACCGGCTTCGTCGAAACGGGCACCGCCTTCGCCACGCCGGCCCTGACCGCCGCCGAGCGCAACGGCCAGCCGCTGGCCCGCAACCTCTACGGCACGGTGCCGGCCGGCGCCACCTCGGTGGAAGTGGAACTGCGCTTCGAGAAGGGCAGCGGCGCCGGCTTCCCCTTCGCCGATGAGCTGAACTTCCGCGTCGACTGACCCCCGGTCACCCAGGTGCGCGCCGACCGCTCGGCCCCCGGCCTTCCGCCCGGAGCGCACCTGGGATTAGAATCCGCTCTTCCCTGCCACACCCTCAGGCGGGCCAGTGAGCCCCGGCCGAGCGCGCGGTGATCCCGCGATGCCCTCACGCCACCCCCGGACGCAACGACCACATCCGTTTGCCAACGGCACCCACCACGCTCACGATACGACCTATAACCTGATCAGCCTGCAGGACAGAAGACATGCCTGATTACCGCTCGAAGACCTCCACCCACGGCCGCAACATGGCCGGCGCCCGCGCCCTCTGGCGCGCCACCGGGATGAAGGACGAAGACTTCAAGAAGCCGATCATCGCCATCGCCAACTCCTTCACCCAGTTCGTGCCCGGCCACGTGCACCTGAAGGACCTGGGCCAACTGGTCGCCCGCGAGATCGAAAAGAACGGTGGCGTGGCCAAGGAATTCAACACCATCGCGGTCGACGACGGCATCGCCATGGGCCATGACGGCATGCTCTATTCCCTGCCGAGCCGCGAAATCATCGCCGACTCCGTGGAATACATGGTCAACGCCCACTGCGCCGACGCCATCGTCTGCATCTCCAACTGCGACAAGATCACCCCCGGCATGCTGATGGCCGCCCTGCGCCTGAACATCCCCGTGGTGTTCGTCTCCGGCGGCCCGATGGAAGCCGGCAAGACCAAGCTCGCCAACCACGGCCTGGACCTGGTGGACGCCATGGTGGTCGCCGCCGACGACTCCTGCTCCGACGAGAAGGTCGCCGAGTACGAGCGCAGTGCCTGCCCCACCTGCGGTTCCTGCTCCGGCATGTTCACCGCCAACTCGATGAACTGCCTGGTCGAAGCCCTGGGCCTCGGCCTGCCGGGCAACGGCTCCACCCTGGCCACCCACTCGGACCGCGAGCAGCTGTTCCTGCGCGCCGGCCGCCTGGCCGTCGAGCTGTGCCAGCGCTACTACGGCGAAGGCGACGATTCCGTGCTGCCGCGCAACGTCGCCAGCTTCAAGGCGTTCGAGAACGCCATGACCCTGGACATCGCCATGGGCGGTTCCACCAACACCATCCTGCACCTGCTGGCTGCCGCCCAGGAGGCGGAGATCGCCTTCGACCTGCGCGACATCGATCGCCTGTCGCGCAAGGTGCCGCAGCTGTGCAAGGTGGCGCCGAACATCCAGAAGTACCACATGGAAGACGTGCACCGCGCCGGCGGCATCTTCAGCATCCTCGGCGAGCTGGCCCGTGGCGGCCTGCTGCACACCGACGTGCCCACCGTGCACAGCCCGAGCATGAGCGACGCCATCGCCCAGTGGGACATCACCCAGACCGCTGACGAAGCCGTGCACACCTTCTTCAAGGCGGGCCCGGCCGGCATCCCGACCCAGGTCGCCTTCAGCCAGAGCACCCGTTGGGACACCCTCGACGACGACCGCGCCGAAGGCTGCATCCGCAGCGTCGAGCACGCCTACTCCCAGGAGGGCGGCCTGGCCGTGCTCTACGGCAACATCGCCCTGGACGGCTGCGTGGTGAAAACCGCCGGCGTGGACGAATCCATCCACGTGTTCGAAGGCACCGCGAAGATCTTCGAAAGCCAGGACAGCGCCGTGAAGGGCATCCTCGCCGACGAAGTGAAGGCCGGCGACATCGTCATCATTCGCTACGAAGGCCCGAAAGGCGGCCCGGGCATGCAGGAAATGCTGTACCCCACCAGCTACCTGAAGTCCAAGGGCCTGGGCAAGCAATGCGCCCTGCTCACCGACGGCCGCTTCTCCGGCGGCACCTCGGGCCTGTCCATCGGCCACGCGTCCCCGGAAGCCGCCGCCGGTGGCGCCATCGGCCTGGTGCAGGACGGCGACAAGGTGCTGATCGACATCCCCAGCCGCAGCATCAACCTGCTGGTTTCCGATGAAGAACTGGCCACCCGCCGCGCCGCGCAGGACAAGAAAGGCTGGAAGCCCGCCGCCCCGCGTACCCGCAAGGTGACCACCGCCCTCAAGGCCTACGCCCTGCTCGCCACCAGCGCCGACAAGGGCGCCGTGCGCAACAAGGCGATGCTGGAAGACCTGTAAGCGCTAAGCGCGAACGAAAAAGCCCGGCCATGTGCCGGGCTTTTTATTGAATGCTCCGTCAGCTCGGCAGCTTCACCCGCACACACCGTAGGATGGCGTAGAGCGCAGGGAAACCCATCACCGCCCCACGCAGACACCGCAAACGTCGGGTTGCACCCGACCTACACGCTGCTCATAGGAGCTCGCCAGACTTCATGCAAAGCCTGAAGCTCGAATTCGAAGAGAGTGCCGCCGAGTTCTACATCGCCTCGCTTGCGAGGGGAATTCTCGAAGGCATCAAGAGCGGCGCCCTGACTGCCGAGACCGGCATCTGGTCCCTGGGCCGCCCCGTATTCCGCAACACCCTCACGACCCTGCCCATCAGCGCAGAGTTGAAAGAGGTTCTGGAAAGCTTCGACGAGCTCGATGCCCTCACAGAACTCGGTATCGACCTGCAACCCAGGCTACAACGCATGATCGACACGCTGGACCGCTGTCAGCGCTCGATCAATGTCGACACGAGCCTGATTATTCGCGCCATCAGCCCGTAGGGCGGGTGAAACCCGCAGCGGCCCTGCACCGCACATGTCGGGTTACACCCGACCTAGGTCTTCGCAGCGCCCGCCAAGCCACTGACCAGCGCCCCTCGCCGCCCCCGGCCATTCAGGTAGAATCGCCGCTTTTTTGCGGACCATCGCCATGAGTTCACTGGAAAACCCGGCCACTTCCACCTCCCGCAACGAGCTGGTCTACGGCCTCGACGACAAGCCGCGCCCGCTGGTGGCGCTGCTCGCTGCACTGCAGCACCTGCTGGCGATCATCGTGCCCATCGTCACCCCCGGCCTGCTGATCTGCCAGGCCATCGGCGTCTCGGCGCGCGACACCAACCTGATCGTCTCCATGTCACTGGTGATCTCCGGCATCGCCACCTTCGTCCAGTGCAAGCGCTTCGGCCCGTTCGGCGCCGGGCTGCTGATCGTCCAGGGCACCAGCTTCAACTTCGTCGGCCCGCTGATCGCCGGCGGCGCGCTGATGGTCAAGCAGGGCACCCCAGTGGAAGCGGTGATGGCCGCCATCTTCGGCGTGGTGATCGCCGGCTCCTTCGTGGAGATGGGCATCTCGCGCATCCTGCCCTTCGTCAAACGCCTGATCACCCCGCTGGTGACCGGCATCGTGGTGCTGATGATCGGCCTGACCCTGATCAAGGTCGGCCTGATCAGCATGGGCGGCGGCTTCGGCGCCATGGCCAACGGCACCTTCGCCAATGGCGAGAACCTGCTGCTGTCCGGCACCGTGCTGGCGATCATCGTGGTGCTCAACCGCATTCCCGTGGTGTGGATGCGCAGCTGCGCCATCGTCATCGCCCTGGCCGTGGGCTACGCCCTGGCCGGCTACCTGGGCCGCCTGGACTTCACCGGCATGCACCAGGCCGAGCTGTTCCAGGTGCCGATGCCGCTGCACTTCGGCCTGGGCTTCTCCTGGAGCCTGTTCATCCCGATGCTGGTGATCTACCTGGTCACCTCGCTGGAAGCCATCGGCGACGTCACCGCCACCAGCAAGGTCTCGCGCCAGCCGGTGGAAGGCCCGCTGTGGATGCAGCGCATCAAGGGCGGCGTACTGGTGAACGGCGCCAACTCGCTGCTGGCCGGCGTGTTCAACACCTTCCCCAGCTCGGTGTTCGCGCAGAACAACGGCGTGATCCAGCTCACCGGCATCGCCAGCCGCCACGTCGGCCTGTGGATCGCCGTGGTGCTGGTGATCCTCGGCCTGTTCCCGGCGGTGGCCGGCGTGATCCAGGCAGTGCCCGAACCGGTGCTCGGCGGCGCGGCCATGGTGATGTTCGGCGCGGTGGCCGCCTCGGGCATCAACATCCTCGCCGGCATCGAACTGGACCGCCGCGCGCTGCTGATCATCGCCGTGTCCCTGGCCCTGGGCCTGGGTGTGTCGCAGGTGCCGGAGTTCCTCGCGCACATGCCGGCGGCGCTGCGCAACGTGCTGGAATCCGGTGTCGCCACCGGCGGCATCTGTGCGCTGCTGCTGAACTGGTTCCTGCCGGAATCCCCGCGCCACGCCGAGTGATGCAGAATGGGCCTCGCATTCCAACGAGGCCCCTTCCATGACCCTGCGCATCGGCCTGATCGCCGACACCCACGGCCTCCTGCGGCCCCAGGCGCTGGCCGCCCTGCAAGGCTGTGACCACATCCTCCACGCCGGCGACATCGGCAAGCCCGAGATCCTCGACGCCCTGCGCCGCCTGGCACCCCTGACCGTGGTACGCGGCAACAACGACACCGAGCACTGGGCGCAACGCATCCCTCACGACGCCACCCTGCGCTCCGGCGGCACCTGCCTCTATCTGGTCCACGACCAGGCGGACATCCCCGCCGACCTCGCCACGCGCGGCATCGACGCCATCATCACCGGCCACTCCCACAAGCCGCTGATCACCCACCGCGACGGCATCCTCCACATCAACCCGGGCAGCGCCGGGCCTCGGCGCTTCAAGCTGCCGATATCGGTGGGGTTGCTGTTGATAGGGGACGATGGGGTGCGGGCGGAGCTGCGAACCCTGAGTACCTGAGGCCACGTACTGATGCAGAATAACGCCGTCACCCACCCACCACCGATACGACGCCCATGAATCCTGCCGTGCCCCTGGAGGACCTGCCCGCCACTGCCCGGGCGATTCTCTACCAGTTGGCGCTGTGCCCCGAAGGCCGGGGTCGGACCGCTTTGCATAAGCACCTGCAACAGTGCCCTTTCGCCCGCACCGAATCCCGGGCCCTCTCGGTCGATGAAGTGGACGCCTGGCTGGATAGCCTCGAACGATCACATTGGCTGACGCGCGAGCAGACCTCACGCGGGCGGACCAACCGGCTTGAGCTCACCCGGCGCAACAACGTGCTGTTGCACCTGTTCAATGCGCCGGAAGCGCCCCTCTGCCTCGGCCTGACCCAACACCACCTCGCAACGCTTAACATCTGGTATGACCCGAAACCGGAGTTCATTCTGCAAGCCCTGTGGTGCACCCTGCTCGACGGCAACCCGGATGAACTCAAGCGCCTCTTCACCCGTTACCCGCACCACACCTATTCGTCCGGCATGCTGCACATGCATCCGACCCACCAGTTGCTGGAAACCGACGAAGCCGGCAAGCAACTGTTCCAGCTGCTACCCGACCCCATACAGCGCTGCTTGCTGACCCACTATCTGCAGCAGACCAATCTCCGCCTCGCCCCGGCCACGACAGCCTATGAGCAGGGCCTGGCTCTGGCCCGCCAGCAGCGCGACGACGAACTGGCCCTGGAACTCCTGCTGCAAGCCCTCTGGCGCGGTCACTGGTCCAGCCTGGCTCACCTCCGCCAGCCCACGCTCGTGATGTTCGAGAAGGTCATCACCCACTGCATCAAGGGAGAGACGCCCGCAGCGCTGAGTCATCTGGAAACCTGGCGCGCCCATCTGCGCAAACAGACCGGCCAGCGCAACCCGTTGTGGCACCCGGTGTTGAATGGTCTCTACAGCCTCGCACTGATCAGCAACTATGAGCCGTCCCGGCGCAACGCCCTCAAGCAGGCGCTAGTCCAGAACGAGAAGGAAGATTGCGGCCAGGCCTACCTGGTGCTCCGGGTGCTCCACGAACGCCTGCAAGGCACAACCCCCAAGCACAGCATCTACCGTCCCGCCGCCCCCGAGGGCCTGGACGGCCTGATGCTGGCGCTGGGGCTCTACTGGCTGGATGAATCCAACACCTCCACATGGCGGCAGACACTGAGCGACTACCGTCAGTCCCTCACCGAGGCGGGCTATCTGTGGCTGGCGGCTGAGTTCGATGCCCTGTTGGAAAAACAGTTCGGACAAATCCGCCAGCTCACCTGGGTCCACCAGGAGGCGGGGCTACGCCCCCTGGTGGAGTCGTATCAGCGCCAGGAATCCTGGCAACTGGCCCTGCAGGCACTGCTGCAACTGAAGGCCCCCAATGGGCAAGGCAAGCCCGCGTCAAGAACAACTCGCCTGGCCTGGTTGATCAGCCTGGGCGGCTACTACGACCAGGTCGAGCCACGGGAGCAGAAGCTCAACGCCAAGGGCCAGTGGAGCAAGGGGCGAGTCGTCGCCCTGCAGCGCCTGGTGACAGAGCTTGGCAGCCTGGACTTCCTCAATGATCAGGACCGTCAGGCCATAGGCCATATCCAGATCACGACCGACTACTACGGCCGTGAACGCTATGAGTTGCCGGTGCACGAAGCGCTGCCTGCCCTGGTCGGCCACCCGGCCCTGTACCGCGCCGAGCAGCCCGACCTGCGCCTCGACCTGGTCCTCGGCCAGCCCGCCCTGCACCTGGACGTCGGCAACGACGGGCGCCTGCATCTGCGCCTCAGCCCCTGGGAGGTGGATACCCACAATCGCGTGGTGGTCGAGGAGGAAACGCCGACCCGGGTGGTGGTGTATCCGATCAGCCCGGGTATCCGCCAGGTGGCCGCGATCATCGGCACGGGCCTCGTCATGCCGATGACGGCCAAGCCACAGCTGCTGGACGCCATCGGCAATCTCGCGCCGTTGCTACCGATCCACTCCGACCTGCCGGAGCTGACCGCGCAGATCCCTGCGGTGGAGGCGGATGGCACGCTCTACGCACACCTGGTGCCGCTGGAACAGGGGCTGCGCCTGCAACTGCTGGTACGCCCGCTGCCGGATGGCAGTTGGCTGCGCCCCGGGCAGGGCAGCGCCAACCTCCTGGGCGAGCAGTCCGGACAGACGATCCAGGCCCGGCGGGACCTCGACGCCGAGCGCAAGGCCCAGCAACGGGTGCTGGACGGCTGCCCCGGACTGGCCCAGGGCAACACCGATGGCGTGGAGTGGCGCCTGGTCGACCCACAGGATGCGCTGCAGGTACTCGATGAATTAAAGGCGCTGGAAGGGCAAGGCCTACAGTGCGTCTGGCCCGAAGGCGGGCAGATCCACCACAAGGGCCGCGTCGGCTTCGGGCAAATGCGCCTGGGGCTCAAGCAGCAGGGCGATTGGCTGCTCCTGCAGGGCCAGCTCACGCTGGACGATGGCAAGGTCGTGGAACTGCGCCGCCTGCTCGACCTGCAGCAGGCCTCGCCAGGCCGTTTCGTCCACCTGGGCGAGCGCGACTGGCTGGTCCTGGACGAGCGCCTGCGGCGTCAGTTGGAAGAACTGCAGCACCTGGCCGACCGTTCATCCGACACAGGCCTGCAGCTCACATCCCTCAGCGCGCCCCTGCTGGAAGCGCTGGCCGAGGAGGTCGCCGACTTCAAGGCCGATCACCACTGGCAAGGCCACCTTGAGCGACTCGCGAGCATGCGGGCCCACCAGCCGACGCCCCCCAGGACCCTGCTCGCGCAGCTGCGCGACTATCAGCACGAGGGGTTCTGCTGGCTGTCCCGCCTCGCACACTGGGGCGTAGGGGCCTGCCTGGCCGACGACATGGGCCTGGGCAAAACGGTGCAGTTGCTCGCGCTGTTGCTGGAGAGAGCCGGGCAGGGACCACAACTGGTGGTCGCCCCCACGACGGTCACCCTGAACTGGCAGGCCGAATGCGCCCGCTTCGCCCCCAGCCTGAAGACCCGCCTCTACCATGAAGATCGCCGTCTGGACGCGCTTGGCCCCTGCGATCTGGTGATCGTCAGCTACGGCCTCCTGCACCAGGACAGCGAGGCCTTCGCGGCCCAGCGCTGGACCAGCGCGGTGCTGGACGAGGCACAAGCCATCAAGAATGCCCAGACCAAGCGCTCCCAGGCTGCAATGGCCCTGCAGGCCGACCTCCGCGCCGTGGCCACCGGCACCCCGCTGGAAAACCACCTGGGCGAGCTGTGGAACCTGTTCCGCTTCATCAACCCCGGCCTGCTGGGCAGCCAGGAGAGCTTCAACGCGCGCTTCGCCATCCCCATCGAACGGGGCGACGGTGCTGCCCGCCGCACCTTGCGCAAACTGATCCAGCCCTTCCTGCTGCGCCGCCTGAAAAGCCAGGTGCTGGAGGAACTGCCGCCGCGCACCGAGATCACCTACCGCGTGCCCCTGTCCTCGGAAGAAGCACACCTCTACGAAGCCCTGCGCCAGCAGGCGCTGAGCAATCTCGAGCCTTCGCCAAGCGGCAGCGCCAACCCCGTCCAGGTACTGGCGGAAATCACCCGCCTGCGGCGCTTCTGCTGCCACCCCTCACTGTCGGTACCGGGCAGCACGCTGGAGGGCAGCAAGCTGCAGGCTTTCGCCGAAATCACCGAGGAGCTGCTGGCCAACGGGCACCGCGCGCTGGTGTTCAGCCAGTTCGTCGATCACCTGCAGATCGTCCGGGCATGGGTCGAGCAGAACGGCATCGGCTACCAGTATCTGGATGGCTCAACCCCGGCCAAGGATCGTCGTACCCGGGTCGATGCGTTCCAGGCCGGGGAGGGTGAACTCTTCCTCATCAGCCTGAAGGCGGGGGGCACTGGCCTCAACCTGACGGCGGCCGACTACGTGATCCACCTCGACCCCTGGTGGAACCCGGCCGTGGAGGACCAGGCCAGCGATCGGGCACACCGTATGGGGCAGCAACGGCCCGTTACCGTCTACCGGTTGGTGACGGAACAAACCATCGAGGAACAGATCGTCGCCCTGCACCAGAAGAAGCGCGCCCTGGCGGACAGCCTGCTGGAAGGTGGCGAGATGAGCGCCCGGCTGGACGCCGAAGCGCTCCTCAAGCTATTGCGCGGAGAAGAGCTGAAGCGGCCTTAGCGCCGCTCCCACACCTGGAAGGCATAGGCAGGGCTGGTGTCGCTGGCCTCATGCTCGATGCTGGAAGCCAGGTGCCAATCGGCATCCGGCACTTCCGGGAAGAAGGCGTCGCCTTCCGGGGCCAGTTCGACGCGGGTCAGGTAAAGACGGTCGCCGTGCTCCAGGCCCTGGGTGTAGAGCTGGGCACCGCCGATCAGCATCACTTCCTCGGCCTCTTCCTCGCGGGCCCAGGCTTCGGCGCGCACCACGGCCTCTTCCAGGCTGGCGAACACCTCGGCGCCCTCCAGTTGCAGGCCGGCCTGGCGGCTGACCACCAGGTTGAGGCGCCCCGGCAACGGGCGGCCGAGGGAATCCCAGGTCTTGCGGCCCATGATGATGGGCTTGCCCAGGGTCAGGGCCTTGAAGTGCTTGAGGTCCGCCGGCAGGTGCCAGGGCAGTTGGTTGTCACGGCCGATCACGCGGTTCTGCGCGAGGGCGGCGATCAGGGAGAGGGGCAGGGTCTTTTTCATGGCGGCGAGAATACCAGAGCGAAGCGGCCAGGCCAGCCGGCCTTTCTTTCTGTCCGTCGGGCCGGTCACGCCTCGCAACACTTGCCGCGCGGCGCACCACAAACCGTCATCTATCCTGCGGCAGGCTTGCGCTTCCCCTACCGCAAGGAGACGCCCCATGGCATCCATTTCCACCCTGCGGCATTGGCTGGCGGTCTGCAGCCTGACGTTGCCCCTCTGTTCATTCGCCGCGCCGGACCCGGTGCAATCCGCCATCGACTGGGCCGCCCAGCAGCCCCGCGCCGCCAAGGGCCATGCCCAGGGCGAGGGCAAGCCGCTGGTGGTCGGCCATCGCGGCGCCAGCGGCTACGTGCCGGAGCACACCCTGGCCTCCTACGCCCTGGCCGCCCTGCAAGGCGCCGACTTCGTCGAGCCGGACCTGGTGATGACCCGCGACGGCCAGCTGGTGGCCCGCCACGACAACGAACTGGGGCTGACCACCGACGTCGGCAAGCACCCCGAGTTCGCCGACCGCAAGCGCACCCAGAACATCGACGGCGTGGCGCTCACCGGCTGGTTCAGCGAAGACTTCACCCTGGCCGAGCTGAAGACCCTCAAGGCCATCGAGCGCATCCCCCAGGTGCGCCCGGGCAACGCGCGGCTGGACGGCGCCTTCGAGATTCCCACCCTGCAGGAGATCATCGACCTGGTGAAAAGCCTGCAGCTCAGCCAGCAGCGGCGCATCGGCCTGTACATCGAGACCAAGCACCCCACCCACTTCCAGCAGCTCGGCCTGGCCATGGAGAAACCGCTGCTGCGCACCCTGCAGCGCAACGGCTACACCGACCGCCGCTCGGCGGTGTACATCCAGTCCTTCGAGGTGGACAACCTGCAGCGCATCGCCCGGCAGAGCAGCATCCGCCTGATCCAGCTCTACGGCGCCGGCCAGCCCTATGACCAGCAGGTGCTGGGCACTGGCCTGACCTACGCCAAGATGGCCAGCGCCGCCGGCCTCAAGACCGTCGCCCGCTATGCCGCCGGCGTCGGCCCGGACAAGGCCTACGTGATCCCCCGCGACGCCGCCGGCAACCTGGGCCAGCCCACGCGCTTCGTCGCCGACGCCCACGCCGCCGGGCTCAAGGTGCACCCCTACACCTTCCGCGCGGAGAACGCCTTCCTCCCCACCAACCTGCGCAACGGCAGCGACCCGCAGGTGCGCGGTGATATCGAGGCGGAGATCAACGCCTTCCTCGACGCCGGCATCGACGGCCTGTTCATCGACCAGCCGGACATCGCCGTGCGCGTCAGGGAGCAGCGGGCCACCCACTGACCCGCACGCCGCGACACCCCGGCCCAGACGGCCGGGGTTCCACCTTCCCGCCGTTCAGCGGTTATGCTTCTGCCTCGTCCCACCGGAAGAGAACCCGCGTGACCGAGAGCCCACCGCCGAACCTCACTCCCCTGCAACGCCTCTGGCTGACCGAAGCCGTGCGCCTGCGCGAAGAACACGCCGGCCCGCTGGAAGACGGCGAAGCCAACCGCCGCGCCAATGCCGCTGGCGGCGACCTCGCCCAGCGCATCCAGACCCGCGCCCTGTGGCTCGCCGAACGCGACGGCCAACTGGCCGCCCTGCTGCACTGGTTGCAGGGCGCACGCCTGGCCTTCGCCGCGTTGTTGCTGGTGGCCCTCGCCGCCGGCAGCGCCATGGCAGTGGCCGCACTGGGTGACGGCCAGCGCCCGGTCAATGTGTTCTGGGCCCTGGGCAGCCTGCTCGGCCTGCACCTGTTGATGCTCCTTGGCTGGCTGCTGGGCCTGGCCTTCGGCGGCCACGCCAGCGTCCTCGGCCGCCTCTGGTGGTGGCTCAGCGGCAAGCTCGCCCGGGACGCCGCCGCCGCGCAACTGGGCCCGGCGCTGCTGGTGCTGCTGCAACGTCGCCGTCTCGCCCGCTGGGGCCTGGGCGCACTGGTCAACGGGCTCTGGAGCCTCAGCCTAGGCACTGCACTGCTCTGCCTGCTGGCGCTACTGGCCACCCGGCGCTACGGCTTCGTCTGGGAAACCACCATCCTCGGCAGCGACACCTTCGTCGCCCTGACCCAGGCCCTGGGCGCCCTGCCCGCCCTGCTCGGCTTCGCCCTGCCGGACGCCGACACCATCCGCGCCAGCAGCGACGTGGTGGCCGCTGCCGATGCGCGCCAGGCCTGGTCCGGCTGGCTGCTGGGGGTGTGCCTGGTCTACGGCCTGCTGCCGCGCCTGGCACTGACGCTGCTGTGCCTGTGGCGCTGGCGCGGCGGCCGCGAACGGCTCGACCTGGACCTCGCCCTGCCCGGCTACGGCCTGCTGCGCGAGCGCCTGCAACCGGCCAGCGAACGCCTTGGCGTGCTCGACGCCGACCCCGGCCTGGCCCCGGCCGACGCCGCCCAGGCCCACCCCGACAGCGGCAGCGGCGCCTTGCTGGTGGCCATCGAGCTGGACGATAGCCGCCCCTGGCCGCCGACCCTGCCGCGCGGCGTGGGCGATGCCGGCATCCTCGACAGCCGCGAGCAACGCCAGCGCCTGCTGGAGCAGCTCACCCGCTTCCCGCCGCAACGCCTGGCCATCGCCTGCGACCCGCGCCGCTCGCCGGACCGCGGCACCCTGGCACTGATCGGCGAACTGGCGCGCTGCGCCGCCGCCACGCGCGTCTGGCTGCTGCCGGCCCCACCGGGCGCGGCGCTGGACAGCCTGCGCCTGGGCGAATGGCACCAGGCCCTGTCGCGTCTGGAGCTGGAGCATGCCGACAGCTCGCCCCTCGCCTGGCTGGAGAAGGGCCATGACTGATGCACTGAAACTGGCCGTGGTCGGCCACACCAACGTCGGCAAGACCTCGCTGCTGCGCACCCTGCTGCGCGACCGCGGCTTCGGCGAGGTGTCCCACCGCCCCAGCACCACCCGCCATGTCGAGGGCGCGCGCCTGTCGGTGGACGGCCAGCCGCTGCTGGAGCTCTACGACACCCCCGGCCTGGAAGACGCCATTGCCCTGCTCGACTACCTGGAACGCCTGGAGCGCCCCGGCGAGCGCATGGACGGCCCGGCGCGGCTGGCACGTTTCCTCGACGGCAGCGAGGCGCGCCAGCGCTTCGAGCAGGAAGCCAAGGTGCTGCGCCAGTTGCTGGCCTCCGATGCCGGCCTCTATGTGATCGACGCCCGCGAGCCGGTGCTGGCCAAGTACCGCGACGAGCTGGCGGTGCTAGCCATGTGCGGCCGGCCGCTGCTGCCGGTGCTGAACTTCGTCGCGGTGAACAACCACCGCGAAGCCGAATGGCGCGATGCCCTGGCACGCCTGGGCCTGCACGCGCTGGTGCGCTTCGACAGCGTGGCGCCGCCCCTGGATGGCGAGCGCCGCCTCTACGAAAGCCTGGCCCTGCTGCTGGAACGGGCACGCCCGCAGTTGCAACGGTTGATCGAGGACCACGAGGCCCAACGCGGCCTGCGCCAGCGGGCCGGGGCACGATTGATCGCCGAGCTGCTGCTGGATGTCGCCGCCTGCCGCCGCAGCGTACCCGCCGACGAGGCCAGCCTGGCCCGGGCCACCGAGGCCCTGCGCCAGCAGGTGCGCGCCCGCGAACAGGCCTGCGTCGATGCCCTGCTGCGCCTGCATGCGTTCCGCCCGGAGGATGCCGCCGCCGGCGACCTGCCGCTGCTGGACGGGCGCTGGGGCGATGACCTGTTCAACCCCGAAACCCTCAAGCAGCTCGGCGTGCGCCTGGGCAGCGGCCTGGCGGCCGGTGCCGCCGCCGGGGCTGGCGTCGACCTGCTGGTGGGCGGCCTGACCCTGGGCGCCGCGGCAGCCCTGGGCGCCATCGCCGGGGGTGCCTGGCAAACCGTCGGCCACTACGGCGAGCGCCTGCTGGGCAAGATCCGTGGCCAGCGCGAGCTGACCGTGGACGATGCCATCCTGCGCCTGCTCGCCCTGCGCCAGCGCCAGCTGCTGCAAGCCCTGGACGCACGCGGGCACGCCGCCGTCGACGCCATCCGCATGACGGCGCCGGAGGAGAAGCAATGGCGCCAGGGCAAGTTGCCCCCGGCATTAGGCAAGGCGCGGGCGCACCCGGAATGGTCATCGCTCAACCCCGGCGCGGAGCTGGAGCAGGCGGAGCGGCAGGAACAGGTGAAGGCGCTGGCGGCGGAGTTGGGGTGATTTGGGCAGGCACGGCGAAGAATGCCTGAGGCTCCGCGTGATGGGTTTCGCGTAGCTCTACCCATCCTACGAAAGCAGCCGCCACGTAGTGTGTGCCGCGCGCCTAGAGGTGATGCGCACATCGATGCGGGGACTCGGGCGAGTCAAAGTTGGAGCAGCCGCCAAACGCCCCTTTCAGAAGGCCGAGCGAATCGTCGTGGAGGGGGTTGAGCGACATGGATGTCGCGAGAGCCGCGATGGGCCAGGGATGGCCCTTCGCGGCGTGCCCCTGGAACGATGATGGAGCGAGGGAAGTCTGGCTTCAGCCAGACCCGTATGGAGGGGCAAGCCCTTTTGGTTCCTTTTCTGGCGATTGAGAAAAGGGACTCGCCCGGGGGGGCGAAACCAGAAGCACCAGCAAAGCTCGGCAATCAGCTGGACTCCACTCTTCTAGCAACACTTAACGCAGACAGAGCCAATGAATTCGCCCCTCAAGAGCCACGCCCCCACGGTATCCATGCCCGGGCTTCAGCCCGGGGATCGGGGTAAATTCTTCGCGAATGAATTCGCCCCCACCCGGCGGGCGACCACAGGTAGGTGCCTGGGGCCGCGCCTGGGGGAGCCCGAGCGGGTCAGACCGCGACCGGCGCCTTGATGTGCGGGTGCGACTGGTAGCCCACCAGCTCGAAGTCCTCGAACTTGAAGGCCAGCAGGTCCTTCACTTCGGGGTTGAGCTTCATGGTCGGCAGGGGCAGCGGCTCGCGGCTGAGCTGCAGGTCGGTCTGCTCGATGTGGTTGGCGTAGAGGTGGCAGTCGCCGCCGGTCCAGACGAAGTCGCCGGGCTCCAGGCCGCAGACCTGCGCCACCATCAGCGTCAGCAGGGCGTAGCTGGCGATGTTGAAGGGCACGCCGAGGAAGATGTCCGCCGAACGCTGGTACAGCTGGCAGCTGAGCTTGCCGTCGGCCACGTAGAACTGGAACAGCGCGTGGCAGGGCGGCAGGGCCATCTGATCCACCAGGGCCGGGTTCCAGGCGGAGACGATCAGGCGGCGCGAGTCCGGGTTCTTGCGGATCATCTCGATCAGCTTGCCGATCTGGTCGATCGACTCGCCATTGGGCGCCGGCCAGCTGCGCCACTGGTAGCCGTAGACCGGGCCCAGGTCGCCGTTCTCGTCGGCCCATTCGTCCCAGATGGAGACGCCGTTTTCCTTCAGGTAACGGATGTTGGTGTCGCCCTGGAGGAACCACAGCAGCTCGTGAACGATGGACTTCAGGTGGCACTTCTTGGTGGTCACCAAGGGGAAGCCATCGGCCAGGTTGAAGCGCATCTGGTGGCCGAACACGCTGTAGGTGCCGGTGCCGGTGCGGTCGCTCTTGAAGGTGCCGGTCTCGCGCACCAGGCGCATCAGGTCGAGGTACTGTTTCACGAGGCGACTCCTTGGACGGGCTGGCGACGGTGGGCCCAGACGATCAGGCCGAGGCCGCCGAGGATCATCGGCACGCAGAGCACCTGGCCCATGGTCAGCCAGCCGAAGGCCAGGTAACCGAGCTGGGCATCCGGTACGCGGACGAACTCGACGATGAAGCGGAAGATGCCGTAGCACAGCGCGAACATGCCGGAGACGGCCATGGTCGGGCGCGGCTTGCGCGAGTAGAACCAGAGGATGGCGAACAGCGCCACGCCTTCGAGGGCGAACTGGTACAGCTGCGACGGGTGACGCGGCAGCGGGCCGCCATTGGGGAAGATCATCGCCCAGGGCACGTCGGTGACCTTGCCCCAGAGCTCGGAGTTGATGAAGTTGCCGATGCGCCCGGCGCCCAGGCCGATGGGCACCAGCGGGGCGATGAAGTCCATCAGCTGGAAGAAGCTCTTGCCGTTGCGCCGGCCGAACCACAGGGTCGCCAGCATCACGCCGATCAGGCCGCCGTGGAACGACATGCCGCCCTTCCACACCTCGAGGATCAGCAGCGGGTTGGCGAGGTAGGCCGACAGGTCATAGAACAGCACGTAGCCGAGGCGGCCACCGGCGATCACGCCCAGGGCGACCCAGAACACCAGGTCGGAGAGCTTCTCGCGGCTCCAGGTCGGGTCGAAGGCCTTGAGGCGGCGCGAGGCCAGCCACCAGGCACCGCCGATGCCGATCAGGTACATCAGGCCGTACCAGTGGATTTTCAGGGGTCCGAGGCTCAGGGCCACCGGATCGATCTGGGGATAAGCCAGCATCACGACTCCTTAGATCAGAAAACTCAGCCCGACCGAGAACAGCAGCAGGGCGAACAGGCGCTTGAGCAGACGCGGCGACAGGCGGTGAGCCAGGCGGGCGCCGAAGCGGGCGAAGAACATGCTGGTCAGCGCGATGCCGGCCAGCGCGGGCAGATAGACGAAACCGAAGCTCCACTGCGGCAGGTGCGGCTCGTTCCAGCCCAGCACCATGAACGACAGGGCGCTGGCCAGGGCGATGGGCAGCCCACAGGCGGAGGACGTGGCCACCGCCTGCTGCATGGGCACGCTGCGCCAGGTGAGGAAGGGCACGGTCAGCGAGCCGCCGCCGATGCCGAAGATCGCCGAGGCCCAGCCGATGAAGGCACCGGCGACGGTCAGCCCCGGCTTGCCGGGCACGTCGCGGCTGGCCTTGGGCTTGAGGTCCAGGGCCATCTGCAGGGAAACGAAAATGGCGAAGCAGCCGATGATCTTCTGCAGCATGGGCCCCTGGATCGCCTTGGCGGTCAGCGAACCCAGCGCCGCGCCGAGGAGGATGCCGAGGGTCATCCAGGCGAAGATGTGCCAACGCACCGCACCCTTGCGATGGTGCTCGCGTACGGCGTTGATCGAGGTGAAGATGATGGTCGCCAGGGAGGTACCGACGGCGAGGTGGGTCAGGATGCTGGGGTCGAATCCCTGGGCAGTGAAACTGAAAACCAGCACCGGCACGATGATCATGCCGCCACCGACGCCGAACAGACCGGCGAGCACGCCGGCGCAGGCGCCGAGTACCAGGTAGAGCAGGAATTCCATCGACACCCCCGAAAACAAAGCGGCATGTTAACGGAAGCCCGCCCGAGGCTCCAACGACTCGATGGCGAGCCGCCGAGCGGCTGCTAGACTCGCGACAACAAAAAGGAGACGACTCCAGATGTGCCTCATCGCATTCGCCTGGCAACCCGGACAGGAAGTCCCGCTGGTACTGGCTGCCAACCGTGACGAGTTCTACGCCCGCCCCACCCAACCCCTGGCCCACTGGCCAGACGCCCCCGGCCTCTACGCCGGCCGCGACCTCGAAGCCGGCGGCACCTGGCTGGGCCTCGGCCCCGACGGCCGCTTCGCCGCCCTGACCAATATCCGCGACCCGCGCCTGCCCCCGGTGGGGCGCTCCCGTGGCGAGCTGTGCGTGCAGTTCCTCAACGGCACGCTGGGCCCGGCCGAGTTCCTCGCCGACGCCCAGCGCCGCGCCGCCGACTACGCCGGCTTCAACCTGCTGGTGGGCGACAGCCGCGAGCTGTGCTTCCTCAACCCCCGCAGCGGCGGGCCGAGAACGCTGGCCGCCGGCATCTACGGGCTGTCCAACGCCGACCTCGACACGCCATGGCCAAAGGTCGAGCGGGCCAAGGCGGCCCTGGCGGAGTGCCTGCAAGGCGTCACCACCGACACCCTGCTCAACCTGATGCACGACCCCGAGGCGGCGCCGGACGCGATCCTTCCCGATACCGGCGTGGGCCTGAACACCGAGCGCATGCTGTCCCCGGTGTTCATCGCCACCCGCACCTACGGCACCCGCGCCAGCACGGCGCTGATCGTCCATGCCAACGGCCGCCGCGAACTGGTGGAGCGCAGCTACGGCCCCCACGGTGAGCAACTGGGGCAGGTGGAGATGGTGCTCTAGGGCAGACCCCTGCCGTGCGCCGGGGATGCCCACGGCACAGCAAGGCACCCGCGCGGGTTGATCGCGGGTGCTGCCATGGGAAGGAAAACGAGATGCAGCGTGGCCAAGCCCCGGAAGCGGGGCTCAGGCCTGGATGGTGGCGGCCGGGTTGATCACGCGGCCCAGGCCCAGGTTGCGCAGGGCCAGGTGCAGGGAGCTGTGGATAACCTGCGGGTTGTCGATGCCCATCAGCTGCTCCAGCAGCTCGCGCGCCTTGCTGATGCTGACCTGGCGCAGCAGCCACTTCACCTTGGGCAGGTTGGTGGCGTTCATCGACAGGCTGTCGAAGCCCATGGCCAGCAGCAGGACGGCAGCGGCGGGATCACCGGCCATCTCGCCGCAGATGCTCACCGGCTTGCCTTCGGTGTGGGCATCGTTGACCACCTTGACCAGCGCTTGCAGCACCGCGGGGTGCAGGTAGTCGTAGAGGTCGGCGACGCGCGGGTTGTTGCGGTCCACCGCCAGCAGGTATTGGGTCAGGTCGTTGGAGCCCACCGAGAGGAAGTCCACCTGGCGCGCCAGCTCGCGGGTCTGGTACACGGCCGCGGGGATCTCGATCATCACGCCCACCGGGGGCATGGGAATGTCGACGCCCTCGTCACGCACCTCGCCCCAGGCGCGGTGGATCAGGTGCAGGGATTCTTCCAGCTCCTGCACGCCGGAAATCATCGGCAGGAGGATGCGCAGGTTGTTCAGGCCTTCGCTGGCCTTGAGCATGGCGCGCACCTGCACCAGGAAGATTTCCGGGTGGTCGAGGGTGACGCGGATGCCGCGCCAGCCGAGGAAGGGGTTGCTTTCCTTGATCGGGAAATACGACAGCGCCTTGTCGCCACCGATGTCCAGGGTGCGCATGGTCACCGGCAGCGGATGGAAGGCGGCGAGCTGCTCGCGGTAGATGGCGAGCTGCTCCTTTTCGCTGGGGAAGCGCTCGTTGATCATGAACGGCACTTCGGTGCGATACAGGCCGACGCCTTCAGCGCCGCGCTCCTGGGCACGGGTCACGTCGGCCAGCAGGCCGGTGTTGACCCACAGCGGCATGCGGTGGCCGTCCAGGGTTTCGCAGGGCAGGCTGCGCAGGGCGTCGAGCCCCTTGACCAGCTGGCGCTCCTCCTCGACCACTTCGCTGTACTGCTTACGCAGCTCGGCGGAGGGGTTGGTGAAGACTTCACCGTGGTAGCCGTCGACGATCAGCTCGATGCCGTCGACCTTCGAGTACGGCAGGTCGACCACGCCCATGACCGTGGGCACACCCATGGCGCGAGCGAGGATGGCGACGTGGGAGTTGCCGGAGCCGAGTACCGAAATCAGGCCCACCAGCTTGCCTTCGGGCACTTCGCCGAGCATGGCCGGGGACAGTTCTTCACTGACCAGGATGGTGTTGTCCTGGTACACCAGGTTCTGCTTGCGCTCTTCCTGCAAGTAGGCGAGCAGGCGGCGGCCGAGGTCCTTGACGTCGGAGGCGCGCTCGCGCAGGTAGGCGTCGTCCATCAGTTCGAAGCGCTTGACGTGCTCCATCACCACCTGGCGCAAGGCACCCTGGGCCCACTGGCCGGAGCGGATGACCTTCTTCACTTCCAGGCCGATGGAGGCATCGTCGAGCATCATCAGGTAGACGTCGAACAGCGCCCGCTCCTCGGGGCGCAGCTGGCTGGCCAGCTTGCTCGACAGGCGGCGCATGTCTTCGCGCACCGCTTCCAGGGCCTGCTTGAAGCGCTCGACCTCGGCCTCGATGTCATCGACGGCGCGGTCGGGCACCACTTCCAGGTCGGCCGGCGGCAGCACCACCACGGCGGTGCCCACGGCAGCGCCCGGCGCACCGGGCACGCCGACGAACTTGGCTTCCTGGATACCCTTGCCCTGGCGGCCCAGGCCACGGATCGAACCGGTGGCCTCGGCATGGGCGATGACGCCCGCGAGCTGGGCGCTCATGGTCACGAGGAAGGCTTCCTCGCCCTCGTCGAACTGGCGGCGCTCCTTCTGCTGCACCACCAGAACGCCCATCACCCGGCGGTGGTGGATGATCGGTGCGCCGAGGAAGGAGGCGTAGCGTTCCTCGCCGGTTTCGGCGAAATAGCGATAGCGGGGGTGGTCGGCGGCGTGTTCCAGGTTGAGCGGCTCCTCGCGGGTGCCGACCAGGCCGACCAGGCCCTCGTTGGGGGCCATGCTGACCTTGCCGATGGAGCGTTTGTTCAGGCCCTCGGTGGCCATCAGCACGAACCGGTTGGACTCGGGGTCCAGCAGGTAGACGGAGCAGACCTGGCTGCCCATGGCTTCCTTGACCCGCAGCACGATGATCGCCAACGCCGCCTTCAGATCCTTGGCGGCGTTCACTTCCTGGACGATCTTGCGCAGCGTATTGAGCATGGCCTTGTAGCCTTTCTCCGGGTCAGTCTTGCGCCAGCAGGCGCGGGGCTAATTCCTTGAGGGCACGGCGGTAGACTTCTCGCTTGAAGGTCACGACCTGTCCCAGCGGGTACCAGTAGCTGACCCAGCGCCAGCCGTCGAACTCAGGCTTGCCGGTCAGGTCCATGCGAACCCGGTTCTCGTCCGATTGCAGGCGCAGCAGGAACCACTTCTGCTTCTGCCCGATGCACAGGGGTTGGCTATGGGTCCGCACCAGACGCTGCGGCAGACGATAGCGCAACCAGCCCCGGGTGCATGCAAGTATTTTCACATCCCGTTCCTCGAGCCCGACCTCTTCGTTCAGCTCGCGGTACAGCGCCTCTTCCGGCGTCTCACGGGGGTTGATGCCCCCCTGGGGGAACTGCCAGGCGTCCTGATTGATACGCCGAGCCCACAGCACCTGCCCGACCTCATTGGCGAGAATGATGCCGACATTGGGGCGAAAACCATCGGGATCGATCACGGCGAACAACCTCGCATACGCATGTTCCGGCATTGTTCCATAAAGCCTGTAAACGCGGCAATGCGGGCTTTTAGCGCAATGGGCAGGCCGGGGAAAAGTGGTTATTCTGGCCGCCCTCCGTAGTTTCGATTCAAGGTAAAAGACGTGCGCCTGGCCCTTTTCGATCTCGACAACACCCTCCTCGGCGGCGACAGCGATCACGCCTGGGGCGACTACCTGTGCGAACGCGGCATTCTCGACGGCGATGCCTACAAGAGCCGCAACGACGAGTTCTACCAGGATTACCTCGCCGGCCGCCTGAACATCACCGACTACCTGAACTTCAGCCTGGAAATCCTCGGCCGCACCGAGATGGCCCAGCTGGAGCAGTGGCACCGCGAGTTCATGCGTGATTGCGTCGAGCCGATCATCCTGGCCAAGGGCGAGGCCCTGCTGGCCGAGCATCGCGCCGCGGGCGACAAGCTGGTGATCATCACCGCCACCAACCGCTTCGTCACCGGCCCCATCGCCGCGCGCCTGGGGGTCGAGACCCTGCTGGCCACCGAATGCGAGATGGAGAACGGCCGCTACACCGGGCGCACCACCGACGTGCCCTGCTTCCGCGACGGCAAGGTCACCCGCCTGGAGCGCTGGCTCGCCGAAACCGGCCTGAGCCTGGAAGGCGCCAGCTTCTACAGTGATTCGCTCAACGACCTGCCGCTGCTGGAGCGGGTGACCCGCCCGGTGGCGGTCGACCCCGACCCCAAGCTGCGCGCCGAGGCCGAGCGTCGCGGCTGGCCGGTGATCTCCCTGCGCTGAGCCGCCTCAGAGCGAGAGCGGCTTGGCCACCATCAGGAAGAAGATGCCGACGAAGGCGATGAAGGCCGGCCAGCCCAGGATGAACCAGACCTTCATATAAAGGTGCGCCCTGGCCGGCAGTTCCCCGCCGTCGGCCAGCGCATCGCGCGCCATGTCGCGCACGCGGATCTGCAGCCACACCACCGGCAACCAGCAGAGCCCGGCGAACACGTACAGGCCCACGCTCCACAGCAACCACACCTGGTTCAAGGGCCAGCCCGCCAGCTTGGCCAGGGCCAGGCCGCTGAACGGCTGGAACACCGCCGTGGTGGCGATGAACAGCCAGTCGGCGGTGACCAGGTGGCGGAAGGTCACGGCGATCACCTCCAGCCGCTGGCTGCGCCAGGCGCGCAGGGCGTAGTAGGCCGAGCCCAGCCCGGTGCCGAACAGCAGGGTGGAGGACATGATGTGCAGGGTCTTCAGCAGCAGGTACAGGCTCATCCGGTTTTCCGTTGCGAGGGCTCCAGCCACAGCACCCAGAGGGTGGCGACCATGAGCACGAGGTTCTTGCCGACCGCAGCATAAGGGTCGGCCCAGTAGTGCGGAAGCAGCAGGCTGATCAGCAGCGTATAGGCCAGCATCAGGCCCAGCTGCGCGAGCAGCGCGTGGCGCCGCCAACGCCGCAGCAGCAGGCCGATGCCCAGCAGCGCATCCAACAAGGCACCGCCCACCACCGCCAACGTGGCCAGCAGGCCGGAAACACCCATCTCCGCCATGATCCGCAGCCCCCAGTCGAACCCGGGGCCGAGGCAGACCAGCGCGGTGCCCAGCCAGATCAGCACCAGGGCCGCCAGCATCAGGGGATGCAGCCAGCCGTTCACCGCCCGGGCCTTCTGCGGCCAGGTGGAATCCAGGCGCTGGCCTAGCGCTGCCGGGCGATGGCCACTGAACTGTTCCAACGGTGCGGCATCGCCCAGGTTGTCCTGCCGCGCCAGGGCCGGCAGTTGCGGGTCCAGCAGGTGCAGGCGAGTGGCGATACCCGCCAGCATGGGCGGCAGTCGACGGTAACGCGCGGGGCTCCAGCCCATGTGGGCGCGCAGGCGGTCAAGCAGCTCGCCCTGGGTCAGCGCTTCGGGGCCGACCAGCTCCAGCACCCCGGGCTGTTCGGGCCAGTGCCGCAGCACGGCCGACACCGCGCCGACCAGGTCATCCACATGCAGCGGCATGCTCCGCGCCCGGGTATCCAGCAGGGGCGCCAGGGGCAATGCGGCGAGGCGCTCCAGCCAGGCGCTGCTGGCGCCACCCTCGCCCAGCACCAGGGACGGCCGCAGCACCACGGCGGGAATGCCCAGGGCCAGCAGGTGTGCATCCGCCCGCGCCTTGCTGGCGAGGAAGGGCAACCCGCCCGCCTCACCCGCGCCCAGGGCGGACACCTGCAACACCGCCGCGCCGTGGCGGGCGGCAAGGTCGAACAGGGCGCAGGCGCCATCGGCCTGCACACGGGTTTGCCGCGCCAGGTCGCTGTCCAGCACGCCGGCGGCGTTGATCACCAGGTCGATGCCATCGGGCCAGGGGAAGAGCTCGGGCTTTTCAGCCAGGCACTCCAGGTCCAGCGGCTGCCAGGCGACGCCGGGCAACTGCGGCCCAGTGCCCGAGCGGGAGGTGGCGACCAGGCTGTGGCCGCCGGCAGACAGGGCGCGCAGAAGGTGACGACCGATAAAGCCGCTGGCACCGACCAGCAGGATGCGCCTGGCCAAGCTCAGGCCGGCTTGGCCAGGGTCAGCACGAGGATGATCAGCAGCAACAGGAAGCCGACCGCGCCGTAACCCAGGCTGAAGCCGAGGAAGCGGCTGCGCGGGTCGGCGCTGGGCGCATCCCCGGCATGCAGCACCAGCAGGCGCCGGGTGAAGGCCAGCCAGGCGATGCCGGCCAGCAGGTAAAGGATGGCGCTGCCCAGCACCCAGGTCAGGCCGAAGGGGATTTCCGCCAGGGCCAGCAGCCACCAGCCGGTGATCGGCAGGGCCACGCCCAGGGCCAGCAGCGCCGGCACGCCGAACAGCACGGACTGGCGCAGGCTCGGTGCCCAGCCACGCAGGCCGCCGTGCCAGGCACGCAGCACGAACCACAGCAGGCCGCCGGCGACGACGAACAGGAGGAAGGTCAGCAAGCCGTGAAGTATCTGCAGCATCAGGTAGTCATCCATTCCTTTTCACTCCATCCGGGCGACGAGCAGAGTGTAGATGGCCGCCATCGCGGGCGGCCGCCGCCGTCAACCGAGGAACAGCCGATAGGCCGGGTTGTCGCTCTCGTCCCAATAGGGGTAGCCGATCTCTTCCAGCGCCGCGGGGATCAGGTGGCGCTCGTCCGCCGGCACCTGCAGCCCGGCCACCACGCGACCGTCGGCGGCGCCGTGATTGCGGTAGTGGAACAGGGTGATGTTCCAGCGCCCGCCCAGCTTGTTGAGGAAGTTGAACAGCGCGCCGGGGCGCTCGGGGAATTCGAAGCGGAAGACCGACTCGTCCTCCACCCGCGCCGCGTGGCCGCCGACCATGTGGCGGATGTGCAGCTTGGCCAGTTCGTTGTCGGTCAGGTCCAGCACCGGGAAGCCCTGGTCGCGCAGGCTCTGCACCAGCACCTCGCGCGGATCGTTCTCCGGGTGGGTCTGCACGCCGACGAAGATGTGCGCCTCGGCATCGGTGTTGTAGCGGTAGTTGAATTCGGTGATCTGGCGCTTGCCGATGGCCTCGCAGAAGGCCTTGAAGCTACCCGGGCGCTCGGGAATGGTCACGGCGATGATCGCCTCGCGCTTCTCGCCCAGTTCGGCACGCTCGGCCACATGGCGCAGGCGGTCGAAGTTGATGTTGGCGCCGGAGTCGATGGCCACCAGGGTCTGCCCGCTGCTGCCTTCGCGCTCCACGTACTTCTTGATCCCGGCCACGGCCAGGGCGCCGGCGGGTTCGGTGATGGAGCGGGTGTCGTCGTAGATGTCCTTGATCGCCGCGCAGATCTCGTCGGTGCTGACGGTGATCACCTCGTCCACGTGCTCGCGGCAGATGTCGAAGGTGTGCTGGCCGATCTGCGCCACGGCCACGCCGTCGGCGAACAGCCCCACCTGGCCCAGCACCACGCGCTCGCCAGCGGCCATGGCGGCCTGCAGGCAATTGGAGTCGTCCGGCTCGACGCCGATCACCTTCACCTCGGGGCGCAGGTACTTCACGTAGGCGGCGATGCCGGCGATCAGGCCGCCGCCGCCCACCGGCACGAAGATGGCGTCCAGGCGGCCCGGGTGCTGACGGAGGATCTCCATCGCCACGGTGCCCTGCCCGGCGATCACGTGCGGGTCGTCGTAGGGGTGGATGTAGACGAAGCCCTTCTCGTCCACAAGCTTCAGCGAATAGGCCAGCGCCTCGGGGAAGGCGTCGCCGTGCAGCACCACCTTGCCGCCCCGGGCGCGCACGCCCTGGACCTTGAGCTCGGGGGTAGTGCGCGGCATCACAATGGTCGCCTTGATGCCCAGCTCGCGGGCCGCCAGGGCCAGGCCCTGGGCGTGGTTGCCGGCCGAGGCGGTGACCACGCCGCGCGCCAGTTCCTCGGCGCTGAGCTGCGCCAGCTTGTTGTAGGCGCCGCGAATCTTGAAGGAGAACACCGGCTGCAGGTCCTCGCGCTTGAGCAGCACCTGGTTGCCGAGGCGTTCGGACAGGCGCAGCGCGGGTTGCAAGGGGGTTTCCACCGCCACGTCATAAACGCGCGAGGTGAGGGTCTTCTTCACGTAGTCTTCGAGCATCACGGCTTCACTGGCGGGGCTTGCGGGGATGGGCGAGTCTACCCCAGGGCTTCGTCGCCCGACCACAGAGAATGCGGGGTTTTGCCGCGCTGAACGGCTATAATCCGCGCCCTCGCATTTCCTTTCATACGTGGACCACCAGCATGACCCAGGACCAGCTCAAGCAGGCAGTCGCCCAGGCCGCAGTCGACCATATCCTCCCGCTGCTCGACAGCAAGAGCGTCGTCGGCGTCGGCACCGGCTCGACCGCCAACTTCTTCATCGACGCCCTGGCTCAGCACAAGATGGCCTTCGACGGCGCGGTCGCCAGCTCCGAAGCCACCGCCCAGCGCCTCAAGGGCCACGGCATTCCGGTCTATGACCTGAACGCGGTGGACGCCCTGGAGTTCTACGTCGACGGCGCCGACGAGAGCGACGCGCACCTGAACCTGATCAAGGGCGGCGGCGCTGCCCTGACCCGCGAGAAGATCGTCGCCGCCGTGGCACGCACCTTCATCTGCATCGCCGACGGCAGCAAGCTGGTGCCGGTGCTCGGCGCCTTCCCGCTGCCGGTGGAAGTCATCCCCATGGCCCGCAGCCACGTGGCGCGCCAGCTGGTGAAGCTGGGCGGCGACCCGGTCTACCGCGAAGGCGTGGTCACCGATAACGGCAACATCATCCTCGATGTGTACAACCTCTCGATCACCGACCCGGTGACCCTGGAGGCGCAGATCAACGCCATCGTCGGCGTGGTCACCAACGGCCTGTTCGCCGCCCGCCCCGCCGACCTGCTGCTGCTCGGCACCGCGGAAGGCGTGAAGACGCTGAAGGCGTAAGAAACCGAGCCCGGCATGCAAGGTGCCGGGCTCCTGTCCTGCGACAACCCACCGCTCCCCGACACCTAAGCATCAAAATGCCATCAGGCATTCGCCTCTGATAGGCTCTGCGCCGCGAAATACCCTCCCCCCATCAAGGAATGCCATGAAGAAGGAAGCCTTCATCACGCTGTCGCTGTGCCTGCTGCTCAGTGGCTGCTTCGAAACCCCCGTCGAGAAGACCGACAAGGCCATCGGCCTGTACCGCCCCGAGACCACCGCACCGCAGCAGATGCAGGAAGCCCACGAGCTGCTGGAAAGCGCCGCCGAGGACAAGGAGCCCCGCGCCCAGTACATGCTGGCCAAGATGTACGAACGCGGCGACGGCGTCGCACAGGACTTCAACAAGGCCTTCGAGCTCTACACCCAGTCGTCCCTCAACGGCAACGGTGATGCCTCCTACATGCTGAGCCGTTACCTGGAAGACGAGCAGTTCGGCCAGAAGGCCGATCTGCAGCAGTCGAAGGGCTTCCTGGAGAAAGGCGCCGCCCAAGGCTCCTACACCGCCAAGCTGCTGCTGGGCCTGGCCCTGCTCAACGGCAATGCCCCCTTCCAGCAGGACCTCGACAAGGCGGAGAGCCTGCTGCAGGAAGTCGCCGAGAAAGCCACCGTCGAAGGCCATCGCCTGCATGCCCAGCAGGGCCTTGCCACCCTGTATGGCGATGCCACCCTGGGCAAGCTCGACCAGGAAAAGGTCGTGAAGGCCTACGAATACCTGGCGCAGCACGGCCCTTCCGGCTACCCGTCGGTGCTGATGGGGCTGTTCGACGGCCACATCCCCACACTGGAGGATCCGGCCCGGCGCAAGGCGGTCTACGAGCAATACGGCCAGAGCAACGCCCAGGTGAAGATGCTTTATCTCGCCGGGGCCTTTGGCGAGGGTGAGGGTGCGCTCATCAGCGAGGCGGACTACCGCAAGCTGCTCGCTGACGCGTCCGCCAAGGGCGATCGCCTGGCATCGAGCCTGGGTTGCCGCATCTTCGCGCCGGGCCTGAAGCGCAGGAATGGTGGCGGGGACCCCGCACAGGCCGCGCAGGTACTGGCCTGGTGCGAAGCCGAAGCCCGGACAGGCGCCCCCTTCGGCCAGAGCAATACCGCCGCCCTCTACCTGCTCAAGGGCGAGCACAAGCAGGCGTTCATCTGGGCATCCATCGCCTTGGCAGAAGGCAACCGGGAGGGCGCGGCGATAGCCGTCCTGCTCGCCACTGCCGGATTCAAACCCACCCAGGCAGAAGTGAACGACCTGGTGCTGGAAGCGAAGGCACTGCATACGGACATCAAGGCCGCCCAGGCCAACTACCGCGACAAAACCCTCAGCCTGCCCCTGGTCGAGCGTCCCTGGTATTGATCCCGGGCCACGGGGCGCGTCGTTTGCGAAGCGCCTCGTGGAACATCGAGCGTCACTCCCCCGCCGGCTTGCTGAACCTGTAGAACAGGTTCGGCTCGCTGACCAAATACAGATTCCCCTCGTTATCCATCGCCACGCCCTCGGCCTGGGGCACGCTGCGTTTCAGGCCGTGCATGCCGCGCAGCAGCGACAGGCTACTGATGGGCTTGCCGTCGGCGTTGATCTCCAGCACCAAGCGTGACTCGTCGGACAGCGCCAGCAGGTGGCCGCTGCGGTCATCGTATTGCAGGCTGGAGAGGTCGCGGACGAAGAGCCCGGCATCACGCTCGGGGTCGTCCACCACGTGCACCGCGAAGGGCTTGTCCGGGTTGCTGTGGGGGAAGCCGTGGATCTCGTAGATGCGCACCGGGTCGCGCTCCTTGGCCACGAACAGGCGCTGGCCGGCAGGGTCGTAGGCCAGGCCCTCGAAACCCTTGTTGCCGTTCAGACCGATGCCCAGGGACAGTTGCTGCGATTCGCTGGCGTCCAGCTGTTGGGTGTCCTCTTCCAGGCGCACCTTGACCAGGCGTTGCAGGCGCTCGTCGGTGATGACGTAGACGCCCTTGCTGACGTACTCGATGGCTTCCGGGTCGCCGAAGCCCTGCAGGTCGATGCGCCGGACTATATGGCCGTCCAGGGACATTTCGATGATCTGCGGGCGCTGGTTGGTGACCGTCAGCAGGCTGTGGCGGTCCGGGTCATAGGTGAGGGCCGAGACATCGTCGTCCAGCCCCTCGATGGGCTGCGCCTCGAGGGTCACCCGGTAGTCCGGCAGCCAGATCGAACGTTCGCGCCATTCCGAGGCGTGGCGCCATTCTTGCACTATGAACCAGCCACGCTCGAACAGGCGGAACTCCTGTGCGGCGATGCCGAGCACCAGCAGCACACAGAACAACAGGCCGGAAACCAGCCAACGGGGAGTCAGGAAGGATCGCATCGGGTCAAACTCTGGGATTCAGGGGCGCGCCGAGAATACAAGAGTGCGCCATTCTGATGCCTGAATCGAAACTTAATGCACAGGCCCATGCATTCTCCCGGCACCCCACCGTTACCAAAGGGGACGAACCATGGCGGCGCCATTGCTACCCGAACGGGTCATGACCACCCTACACACCATCGCCCTGGCGGTGGAGAGCCTGGCCGAGGAAGTGCCGCGCCCGCGCCTACTCGACGGCAGCGGCGTGGCCTGCAGCGACCTCGACACCCCGGACAAGCTCATCAGCCACGCCCAGGAGCTGCGGGTGTTCGCCAACGCCCTGAGCTGCACCCGCGACCCGGCGCTGGGCCTGTCCCTGGGCCTGCGCATGCACGTCTCGGCCTACGGCATCCTCGGCTACACCATGCTCGCCAGCCGCACCCTGCGCGATGCACTGAACATCGCCCTGGCCAACGCCTCGCTGCTGGGCAGCTACTTCACCCTGACCCTGGAAGAGGACGGCGCCGAGGCCCGCCTGGTCGCCACCGGCTACCGCTACGCGCCGGAGCTGATGGTGTTCAACAGCGAGCTGTGCCTGACCTCGCTGCTCACCGTGATCCAGGACCTGCTCGGCGAAGCCGTGCGCCCGCGCCGGGTACGCCTGCCCTACCGGCCGCCCCTGCACGCGGCGGCCTACACGGAGAAGCTGGGCTGTCCGGTGGATTTCGGCGATTCGCGCACGGCCCTCTGCTTCAACGCCGCACTGCTCGACCGCCCCCTGCCCCTGGCCGACCCGGTGACCTGCCACCACGGCCTGCAGCAGTGCCAGAAGCTCGATGCCCAGCTGACCAGCCGCCACGACGTGCTCGACCAGATCCGCGAGCACCTGGCCGGGCACCTGAGCGAGGCCAGCAACCTGGATCGCGTGGCCCGCAGCCTGCACCGCTCCGAGCGCACCCTGCGCCGCCACCTGCAGCGCCTCAACACCAGCTACCAGCGCCTGCTGGACGAGGTGCGCTACGACAAGGCGCGCCAGTTGCTGCTGCAGACCGACCTGCCCATCTACCTGATCGCCGAGCAGCTCGGCTACGCCGAGACCGCCAGCTTCCGCCACGCCTTCCAGCGCTGGAGCGGCCAGCCGCCGAGCCAGTACCGGCGCTGAACCGAGCGCTTCAGCGGTAGTAGGCGTCCCACAGCTTGTTGCGGAACTTGCCGGTCGGGTCCACCCGCTGCTTGAGGGCGAAATACTCCGGCGCCCGCGGGTAGGCGGCGAGGAACTGCTCGCGGGTGGCGTGGATCTGGTACGGCAGGTAGTAGGTGCCGTCGCTGGCCAGGGCCGCGTCGATCAGCTCCCGCGTCCAGGTGCCCACCGCCGCGCGCGCCTCCTCCGAGGTGCCCTGGCGGTAATAGAGCACCAGGGCGAAGGTGTCCCCCCGGGACCAGGCCAGCAGCGTGCCCGGGTCCGCCTTGGCATGGCGGATGGAGATGTTCGCCACCTTCACCCCGTGCTTCTGCAGCACGTCGCGCATCCGGGCGATGAACACCTCCAGCTGAGCCTCGGGCACGAAGTATTCCTGCAGCACATAGCTGTAGTCGGCCCCGGAGATGGGTTGCAGCTCGCGCACATCGAGGCTGGCCTCGTGGTTGCGCCACTGCACCTGCTCGCCCCGGAAGTTCAGCGGGTCAAGCACCGCCTCGCGCAAGACGGCGCCGCTCTTGCTGGAGGCCGCACCGAGCGCGGCGCGCATGACCTTGTAGTTGCGCCCGGCATCCACCAGCCGCTCTTCCACCGTGAGCGGCGCATCGGTGCGCAGGTAGGAAACGGCACGCACCGTCCTGTAGTCGTCGGTGTAGAGGATGCCGTTGTGCATGACCATGTCCGGGTTGCCCCGCACCTGCTCGGCGAAGAAGCGCCGGTATTGCTCCACCGGCATCACCTCGGTCTTGCGCGCCAGGCGGGTGTTCTCGGTCAGCGCCAGGGTCGCCTCGGCGATCACGCCGATACCGCCATAGCCGCCAATGGCGCCGTAGAAAAGTTCACTGTTCTGCGTGGGGCTGGCCTCCACCGTACTGCCGTCGGCCAGCACCAGCAGGATGGACTTCACTGCCAGCACCAGCGGCCCCTGGCCGACATAGCGGCCATGGGCATTCACGCTCAGGGAGCCGCCCACGGTGAAGTTGGCGTAGGACTGCATGATCTGCGGCGACAGGCCGTGGGGGTCGATGTACTCGAGCACCTGCCGCCAGGTGATGCCCGCCTGCACGCGAAGGGTCTTCTGCTGGGGATCGAAGGCGAGCACCCGGTTGAAGCTGCGCATGTCCAGTTGCAGCGCACGTTCGGTGGCGGTCTGCCCGCCCATGCTGAAGCGCCCGCCGCCAATGGCGATGGGGCCATCGTGCTCACGCACGGCGCGGCTGATCTCGTCCAGGGTGGTGGGCGCCAGCACCCGCTCCACCTCGATGGGGTTGAGGCCGGTGACGTCGTTGACGGTTTCGCCGGCCAGGGCGGGCCCCGCCGCCAGCAACAGGAGCAGCAACAGTCTGTACATGGGAAATCCTTCTCCGTGGTTCGCTTGCACCGTGCCGGCCCGGGGGCCGGCACGGTTTGCATCAGGGCCTGGGCACCAGCTTCAGCGTGCCCTGGGTGTTGGCTTTCACATCCTCTTCGCTCATGTGCATGGGCACGTACTCGCCCTCGACGTAGCGCTTGGCCTGGTCGTCGTAGTGGCGGTCGAAGACCACACCGCTCTGCCCCACCGGGTTGATGCCGATGCCGTGGGCCGGGTCGGCCATGTCGATCAGGCGACGGGTGGAGGGGCCATAGGCCACTTCCCAGGGTGCCGGGCCGACGCGGTTGGACAGGTTGTTGGGCACCTCGTGGCCACCGGGGGCGGCGAAGGGGCCGACGTTGAACAGCTTGTCCAGGGGCTTCTGCATGCCCAGCGGGTGCCCGTGGGTGAGCGTGTGGGCGCGGCCCCAGGCCCATTTGGCGCTGTCGTCGCCGAGGGTCTTCTTCAGGTGGGCGAGGCTCGCCTGCCAGGCAGCCTTGACGGTGTCGGCGCGGGTTTCGCGGGCATCGGTGCTGCGGTCGTCCCACCAGGGCGAGTCGGCGTCGGCGGCCAGGCGCGGCAGGGCCACGTCGAGCACGCGGGTGGACAGCAGGCTGTCGAAGAAGGCATCGCCCAGCTCGTCATGGAAGGCGCTGCGGGCCAGCTCGTAGACCAGTTGTTCGGCGACGGTGGCGGCGGTGGAATCCAGCGGGTGGTCGCCCTGCCAGGCGGCGAGCTGGTCCACCAGGGCACGCTCGGCATCGTCCGCCGCCGCGGCCCGCAGGTCGTCCAGCAGCGGGGCGAGCAGGCGCGGGCCGTAGCCGGTGGCGGTTTCCAGCTGCAGCGCACGGCTGTTGTCCTGGTCCCACTTCACGTCCTTCTGCGCCAGCAACTGGTCCAGGCGCTGGCCGCGGTCCGGCAGGTTGTAGTAGCCGGGGATGGCCACGCCTGTGGGCGACAGCGGCTGGAAGTTGGCCGAGACGATGTAGCCGCGCTCCGGGTTCTCCTCCTGGGGGTTGGCGCTGAAGGGCAGGTAGCCGGGCTTGTCCGCCTCGGCGCTGCTGCCGTCGAGGATGAAGGCGGGGTTAACCCCGTCCGGGCGCTGCGGCAGCTTGGCCGAGGCCCACCAGCCGATGTCGCCGGCGGCGTTGGCCCAGACCACGTTGAGGCCGGGGGCGTGGATCTTCTCGGCAGCGCTGCGGGCCTTGTCCAGGGTGTCGGCGCGGTTCAGCTGGTAGAAGGCGTCGAGGATAGGGTTCTCGGTTTCGAGGAAGGCCCACCACATGGCGATGGGCGTCTTGCCGGGGGTGGCACCGAGGGCGTCGTTGACGATGGGGCCATGGGGCGAACGGCGCAGGGTCAGCTTCACCGGCTCGGCGTCCTTGACCTGGATGGTCTCCTCGCGGCTCTGCATGTCCGCCCACTGGCCCTGGTACCAGACCTGGTTGGGGTTGTCCGGGTTGACCTTCTCGGCGACCAGGTCGAGGTCGTCGTTCTGGAACATGGTCAGGCTCCAGGCGAACTGCCCGTTGTGCCCCAGGGACGCGGTGGGGTTGAGCGCCTGGTAGTGACCGTAGAGCTCGAAGCCGGGGTAGGAGGCCTGGGCCTCGTACCACACCGCCGGCACGGCGAAGCGGATGTGCGGGTCGCCGGCCAGCAGGGGCTTGCCGCTGGCGGTGCGGCTGCCGGACACGGCCCAGGCGTTGCTGCCCTCGAACTGCGGCAGGCCGGCTTCCACCAGGGCCTGGTGGCTGAGGCGGGCGAGGCCGTTGAGGGCCTGCCAGTCGCTGGCGGCGAGCTTCTGCCCGACCACGCCCTCGGGGTGCCAGTCGAGGTCGAAGACCTTGAGGTAATCGGCGCCCAGCTCGTCACGCACATAGGTCAGCACCGGCTCGGTGCGGAAGGCAGCGGCAAAGCTGTAGGCCATGTAGCCGGCGACCGAGAGGGTGTCTTCCACCGTGAAGGGGCGCTTGGGGATGCCCAGCAGGTCGAACTCCACCGGCGCCGGGCGGCTGTCCTGGTACTGGTTGATGCCATCCAGGTAGGCGGCCAGCGCCTTGGCGGAGGGGCTGTCCATGTCCATCTTCTTCGCATAGACGGCGGCGTGCTGGCGCAGCTCCAGGGTGCGGAACATGCGGTCGGTATCCACCAGGCGGGCGCCCAGCACCTCGGCCAGCTCGCCACGGGCCAGGCGGCGCAGCATTTCCATCTGGAACAGGCGGTCCTGGGCATGTACGAAGCCCAGGGCGCGGTACATGTCGGCCTCGTTGGCGGCCTGGATGTGGGGCACGCCACGCTCGTCATAGCGGACGCTGACCGGGGCCTGCAGGTGGGCGATGGCCAGTTCGCCGTCGCGCAGGGGTTTCTTGCTCTGGGCGTACCAGGCGCCACCGGCGGCCACGGCGGCAACCACCACGGCAAGGACAGTCAGGGTGCGTTTCATGAAGGGATTCTCCTTGTTCTAGTGCCTGGCATTTTCCTCAGCGCCATGGAACTCGGCATTGACCAAATACCGCAGAGCTGAAAGTCTTCGGTCAATTCAGAGAAACTCCCGATGCCCACGCCCGACGCCGACTCCGCCACCGCGCTGCCCCTGACCCATTCCCCCACCCTGCGCCGCCTGCTCTACGAGGCGCTGGGCGATCTCGGGCTGGACCCTGCCGATATCTACCGCCGCGTATTCCAGCACCGCCGGCATCTGTTCATGCCCGCCGACGGGCGCCTCAAGCACGACGATGCACCGCTGTTCTGGGAGGCCGCCGAGGCCATCACCGGCGACCGCGACATCGGCCTACACCTGGGCGAGCAGATGAAACCGCGCATGCTCGACGTGGTGGGCTACCTGCTGCTGGCCAGCCGCGACCTGCGCGAGGCGCTGGACAGCTTCGTGCGCTTCCAGCACATCCTCTCCGGCGGTTTCGTCGCCCAGCTGGACGTGCGGGGCGAGCAGGCGCGCCTGGTGATCGACCTCAACTACACCGGCGTCGCGCCGCTGCGCCAGCAGATGGAGTGCCTGGCGCTGCTGTTCATCAAGCTGATGAAGTCGATCACCGACGACGAGTTCAAGGTCGACGCCCTGGAGTTCCGCCACGCCCAGCCGCGCCGGCTGGTGGAGCACCGCCGCCTGTTCGGGCTGCAACCCACCTTCGGCTGCCCGCACGATGCCCTGCTGTTCCCCAGCAGCCTGTTGCGACGCCCCTCGCGCACCGCCAACCCGCAGATGCATGCGCTGCTCTGGCAGCACGCCGAGGCGCAGCTGGGCGAGCTGGCGGAAAACCAGCTGCTCAACCGCCTGCACTACCTGCTGGGCGTGCGCCTGGGCCAGGCGGACTGCTCCCTGGCCGCCTGCGCGGCGGAGCTGGGGCTGGCCCCCGGCGCCCTGCAGCGGGCCCTGGCCGAACAGGGCAGCAGCCTGCGCAAGGCGCGCGATGCGGTGCGCCAGTCCCGCTCGCTGGAACTCCTGGCCGGGGGCATGCCGATCCGCGAGGTGGCACGGGCCTGCGGCTTCGCGGAGCTGTCGCCCTTCTACCGGGCCTTCCGCCGCTGGCACGAGATGACGCCGGAAGCCTATCGGCAGCGGCTGCAGGGCACGACCGGCACCGGAACCCGTGCGATTCGCCACGGCTGATCTAGCCTTGGGGAGGGCCTGGAGGTGCGATGAACAGAATCATTGCGGGGTGCCTGCTGGCAGGATGCTGCGGGGTGGAAGCGGCGGAGCCCGTGAAGATCTGTCTCGGCGATGGCAACGAGTGGCCGCCCTATACCTACTGGGAGCGCCATGACGGCAAAATCGACCACACCCGCCTCAGCGGCTCGGCGACCACCCTGGTGCTGACGGCGCTGCAACGCCTCGACCTTCCCTATGAGCTGCACTACCTGCCCTGGGCGCGGGTGCAGCAGGAGCTGGCCGACTTCGCCCGCTCCGGTCACTGCGAGGTGACCTGGGACGCCAGCTACACCGAGGAGCGCGCAACCTTCGCCCACTACAGCGAGCCGCTCTACCGCACGCGCCTCGGCCTGTTCTATTCCACCCAGCGCTTCGCCGAGGCACCGGCGGTCACCGACGCCACCAGCCTGGCCAACTACCGGGTGTGCGGGGTCATCGGCTACAACTACGCGCCCTACGGCATCACCCAGGACGTCCTGCGGGTGAAAAGCGTGCAACAGAACCTGGGGTTGCTGCAGCTGCAACGCTGCGACTTCTTCCCCAGCGAGATCGAACCGCTCTACGGCGGGCTGTCCCTGGGGGCCTACCAGGGCGACGAAACGCTGCGCCATCTCGAGCTGCCGGCGAGCAAGGCCTTCTACCTGCTGGTGAGCAAGGGTTCGCCACGGGGGGCGTCGTTGAGCCAGGCGCTCGACCGGGAGTTGCAGACCCTGCGTGACAGCGGCGAGGCCGAGGCCATCTTCCGCCGCTTCCAACCGTCCGCGCTAAGTGCTCAGCCCGCCGGCGCCCAGTCGCAGTAGCAACCCACCGCCAGGGTGTGGGTGGCGTCCACCGGGCGGCCATCCTGCAGCGCCTCGAGGATGGGTTCGATGAAGCTGTTGGCCGAGTTGCACACCGCCCCTTCGCTGTAGGGGCCGAAGTAGGCCAGGCGGCCTTCGCGGTCCCAGATGCCGACGGCGGGCGTGGCCGGGATGGCCGCGGCACCGGGCAGCTCGGCGAGCAGGGTCATGCGTTGCAGGTTCTGCGGCAGCTGGCCCTTGCTCCCCGGTTTCTGCACGGCATAGAAGGCCACGCCCCGGTCGGCGAAGCGCTCGATCAGCTCGCCCAGGTGCTGCTGGTTGCCGACGTTGCAGGGGCAGGCGGGGTCGAAGAAATGCACCAGGCGGATCGGCCCCGGCCCGGCCAGTTCAGCGGGCAATTGCAGGCCATCGCCGGAGAACAGCGTGGTGCGCTCGCTGAACGGGCGGACGAAGCGCGCGTCGTACCAGCGGTAGGCGGCGACCATGGCGATGATCCAGGCGATGACGAGCAGGCTGGCGAACAGGGTTCTACGGGAAGGCGAGCGCATGGGGAGAGACCTTTTGCAGGACGCGTAGCTTGCCACGGCGCGCCCCGCAGCTGAATATCGGCAACCTTTATCGCCGGCCGCCCGGCCCCCCGGCCACTGCCCCGTTCGAATGGATACCCCCGATGCCAGACGCCTTCCAGCCCGATCAACTGCGCTCGCTCCTGCGACCCTTGGCCGCAGCGGCACCCGACCTGCAGTTGGCCGGCCTCTACCGGGCCTTCTACGGGCTGGACTTCTCGGCGCGGATTCCCGGCGTGCAGACGCGCCTGGGGGTGATGCAGGTGGAGTCCTACACCCTGGCCACCCAGGCCTGGTGGCCGGCACAGCCGCGCGCGACCCTGGTGCTGCTGCACGGCTACTACGACCACATGGGCCTGTACCGCCACGTGATCGAGTGGGCGCTGGGGCTGGGCCTGGCGGTGATCGCCTGCGACCTGCCGGGACACGGGCTGTCCAGCGGCGCCCGCGCCAGCATCCTCGACTTCGCCGAATACCAGGCGACCCTGCGCGGCCTGCTGGCCGAGGCGCGGACGCTGGACCTGCCGCAGCCCTGGCACCTGGCCGGGCAGAGCACCGGCGGCGCGATCATCCTCGACTACCTGCTGACCGGCGCCCCCGAGGCCTGCATCGGCGAGACCCTGCTATTCGCCCCCCTGGTACGCCCGCGCGCCTGGGGCTGGTCGAAATTCAGCTACCGCATGCTCAAGCCCTTCGTCGAAAGCATCCCGAGGCGCTTCAGCGTCAACTCCAGCGATGCCGAGTTCATCGACTTCGTCCACCACCACGACCCGCTGCAGCCGCAGAACCTGCCCACCGCCTGGGTTGGCGCGCTGTCGCGCTGGGTGCCGCATATCGAGGCCGCACCACGCTCATCGCGCCGCCCGCTGGTGATCCAGGGCGACGGCGACATGACGGTGGACTGGCGGCACAACCTCAGGGTGCTGGACGATAAGTTCGCCCAACCCGAGGTGCTGATGCTGGAGGGGGCCGGGCACCACCTGGTGAACGAGGCACCGGCCTATCGGGAGCGTTACTTCGCCTTCCTGCGGGAACGCCTGGGGTACTGAGCCAGGCCCGCAGCGCCGGGCTAGTAGCTCTGCTGCGCGGGCGCCAGGCTCGCGGCATCCTGCCCCACAGCCAGGCCCGCACGCACGGCGGCCAGGGCGGCCTGGTAATAGGCCTTGCCCTCGCCGGACTCGGCGAAGGTGACGAACTCTTCCAATTCCGGATCGGACAGGTCGCGATAGACATACAGCAGGGTGTTGTCGAGATCGTTGCTGATCTGCTCCATCACCCGCTGGCGCTGGCTGTCGAGCAGGCCCTGGGCCTGGCCGCCACCGAGCAGGCCGGGGAGCATCTGGCTGAGGCTGTCGGCTGCCACGCCCGCCAGGGCCAGGCTGACCTCGGCACCGGCTTCCTTGGCCGGCAGCGCCTGGGCCAGGTGGCGCACCTGCAGGCGGCGGGTGGCGCTGGCGTCGATGCGCGGCAGGCCGTTGGCGTTCTTCGCCAGCTGGTCGCGGCGGGTAGCGAGCACTTCGGCGGCGATGATCTTGCGCCCCAGCGGCGACTGGAAGAAGCCCAGGGCCGGGCGCGGGTCGTTCAGTGCGTTACGCAGGGCAGCCTGGGCGCGCTGGTCGATGGCCTGGGCCTGGAAACGCTGGTTGCTGTTGTTCACCAGGGCCTGGTACACGGCCGGCGGCAGGGTCTTCTGGTAGCGCTGCTGGGCCGCCGTCAGGGCATCGTTGAAGTGCGCCCGCTGTTCCGGCCAGCCCGCCGCCTGGTACAGGCTGGCGTGGTCGTCGGCCAGCGCCGGCAGACCGATGAGCAGGAAGGTGACGGCAAGAAGCAGGCGCATGGTGACTCCTGGAGGGCGCGATCCGGTGTTGTTCTAGACCCGGGGCTGCGGGTTCGGTTCGGTCGGGGTGCGGGCTGCATGGGCGGAGGGCACGGCGGCTGGGGCTCCGGCCATGGTGGCGCGGGGGCTATTCTCCGTGCTGGCGGGCGGGCTTGTCGAGGAGCTGAGAAGGCCTCGTCATAAATTTAACCGAACGCTGTAGGCGGCATTCTGCGGCCTGATTAGAATGCGCCGATCATGCCGAATCCCGACGCGTTCATCCCCTTCGAGCCCATCAGCGACGACGTTGCCCAGCGCGGCTGGTCGTTGCAGCCCGGCGCCATCGCGGCCGACCTGGTCGCCGCCCTGGCGCGGGAATGCCGCGCCCGCGCGGCGGCCGGCGAGCTGAGCCCGGCGGGCATCGGCCGGGGCGATGGCCAGCAGGTGCGCGAAGGCATCCGTGGCGACCGCATCGATTGGCTGGAACCCGGCCAGGCCGCGCCCTGCGACCACTACCTGGAACTGATGGATGAGCTGCGCCTGCGGCTGAACCGCGAGCTGTTCCTGGGGCTGGAGGATTTCGAGGCGCATTTCGCCCTCTATCCGCCGGGGGCGTTCTACCAGAAGCACCTGGACCGCTTCCGCGACGATGATCGCCGCGCGGTCTCGGCGGTGCTCTACCTCAACCCCGACTGGCAGCCCGGCGAGGGCGGCGAACTGCGCCTGTACCTGGCCGACGGCGCCACCCACGACGTGCTCCCCGAAGCCGGCACCCTGGTGGTGTTCCTCTCCGGCGACCTGCCCCACGAGGTGCTGCCGGCCAGCCGCGAGCGCCTCTCCCTCACCGGCTGGTTCCGCCGCCGCGGTGACGGCCCGCTCTGAGCCGCCCGGGGCCTTAGTGGCCCCAGACCTTGAAGGTGCCGCGCAGGTCGACGATGTCGCGGATCTCGATATTGCCCAGGCTGCTGTCGCCCACGTACATGTCGCTGCTCACCCGCATGCGGATGCGCTGGGCGGGCAGGCCCGACTGGATCAGTTGGTCGTTGATGGTGGTCAGGTCCGGCAGGGTGAGAACCAGCTGGTCCTTGCCGCTGGCGTTCTTCACCACATCGACCATCAGGGTCGGCTGGTCGATGTTGAAGATCGGCAAGGTCAGGCCGAGCTGCGCCGGGCCCAGGGCGAAACTGCCGCCGGCGCCATTGGGGCAGGCGCTGGGGCTGTCGCAGCCGTTGTCGATGCGGATATTGCGCAGCGAGACGCTGTTGCCGCTGTCGGTCCAGCTGAGCTTGTCGATGCGCGCCATCACGTCCAGGCGGATGCTGATGCCGGCCTGGCCGGTGACGTCGGAAAGCTGCTGGTTATCGAGTGTTTCCATGGCTGCCTGGCTGGAGGCGCAGAACAGCAAGGCGGTGCAGGCGAGGAGCGGGATCGTTCTTGTTATGGGCATGGCGGCTGTCCTTCGCGGGTTGGCCGCCGCAGTCTGGGGAGCCCCTTGCCGCTGCGCCAGTGCCCCTCGCCGCTTCCCGCCTAAGGATGGGCCAGCCAAAGACTGGTGCGGCGCAAGGAACTTCACGGGTGTTACGCGCGGTGACCCTGGCAGCGACGCGGAGTAGGCTGGCAGCCTTCGAGGAGTGATTCATGCAGAAAATTCTGGTCAGCCGCTGCCTGCTGGGGCAACGGGTGCGATACGACGGCGGCGCCCACGGCCCCTATGACCTGCTGCAACGCTGGCAGGACGAGGGGCGCATCATGCCGGTGTGCCCGGAAGTCGCCGGCGGCCTGCCGACGCCCAGGGCGCCGGCGGAGATTCCGGGCGGCCAGGGCACGCAGGTGCTGGAAGGGCGAATACCGGTGGTGACCGACAGCGGCGAGGACGTCACCGCCGAGTTCGTCGCCGGCGCGGGCATCGCCCTAGAGCTGGTGCGTCGCCATGGCATCGGTGTTGCGGTGCTCAAGGCACGCAGCCCTTCCTGCGGCAACGAAGAGGCCTATGACGGCACCTTCAGCGGCACCCGCGTGCCCGGCGAAGGCGTGACGGCGGCGCTGCTGCGCGCCGAAGGCGTGCGGGTGTTCAACGAAACGCAGCTTGAGGCCGCAGCCGCCTGGCTGGCGGTGCGGGAAGCCGCAGCAGCCGGCTAGGGCTGCTCGGGGTCCGCTTCGGGCTTGGATTCGGGCTGGGGCGACGGCTGCGGTTTCTCGCCCTCCGACGCCGCCTGGGAAGGCGCCTGGCCCTCCAGCCATTTGCGCGACAGCTCGTCCAGGCGCCCGCTGCTCTTGAGCTTGTTCAGGGCATTGTTGAGGGCACTGCGGAACGCCGGGTTCTCCTTGAGGAAGGGGATCGCCTGCTCCTGCGGGCCCTTCTCGCTGCCCTCCGCGCTCTTGTCCTGGGCCTGGCTGGGCGCCAGCGACTGGGTCAGCCCGCCGCTGTCGGTGCCGCCGGCGATCTGCTGGCCGCCACCGACGCCATAGGGCTCGCTGAACTCCAGTTGCTGATCATCACGGGCGGCCTGGGCCTCGCGGCTGAGCACGATGTCTACACTGCCACTGCGCAGGCCATCGAGCAGCTTGTCGCGCGGCACGGGAATGAAGTCCGCCTTGACGTTGAGCTCATCGGCCAGGGCGTGGCCAAGCTCCACCTCGTAGCCGGTGAGCTTGTCGTCCTGGCGGAAGCTGTAGGGCGGCGCGTCGTCAACCAGGGCAATCCGCAGGCTGCCACGCTCCCAGACATCGTCGATCAGGTCGGCCCGGGCCAGCGGCGCGGCGACCAGGGGAATGAGGGCGAGCAGGCAGTGCAACAGGCGCATTTCAGGTAAACCTCTGGTTCTTCTTGATCGATGACCCGGGACGGTGGGTTCAGCGTAGACACAACCGGCAACGTCGGCCGCTGAACCTAACCCCCCATGCAGGGTCTGTGTGTTGCTTACCAACAAGGAGTCAGTCATGAAGCTTGCGTACGCTCCCCTGGGCCTTGCGGCCCTGCTGGCGGTGGTTTCCACCGCGTCGTTCGCCGAGATGCCACGCACCCCGGCCCCCGAAGGCGCCAAGGTCTATTTCATCGAGCCCGCCGACGGCGCCACTGTGGACAAGACGTTTAGCGTCAAGTTCGGTTTGCAGGGCATGGGTGTAGCACCCGCCGGGGTCGATTCCCCCGCCACCGGCCACCACCACCTGCTGATCGATGTCGACAAGGAACCGGCGATGAACATGCCGCTGCCGATGACCGACAACCTCAAGCACTTCGGCAAGGGCCAGACGGAAACCCAGGTCACCCTGCCGCCGGGCAAGCACACCCTGCAGCTGCTGGTGGGCGACAAGAACCACGTGCCGCTGGACCCGCCGGTCATCTCCGAGAAGATCACCGTCACCGTGAAATGATCGTGAAATCGCGGGCATGAAAAAGGGAGGCCGAGGCCTCCCTTTTTACTGTCCAGCTTCGTCGTCAGGGCCCTAGGGCACGCATTCATCCTGTCGAACCTCAGCTCGAATCGTTCAGATGAACCTGAAATCCCAGGCATGAAAAAGGGAGGCCAAAGCCTCCCTTTTTACTGTCCATCTCCATCGTCAGGGCTCGCGAGCCAGAGCGAGACAAGGCGGGAATGGCCGAGAAGCGCGGAGTTCACATCTGTGAATGAGCACGTCGAGACCGTTCCCAACGCCGTATCGCCGACGCGCAGCAGCCCTGGGTTAGAAGAGGACGCGGCTGCGAATGGTGCCGTTGACGTGCTGCAGCTTCTCCAGCGCCAGATCCGAGTACTCGGCGTCGACGTCGATCACCACGTAGCCGACCTTGGCATTGGTCTGCAGGTACTGGCCGGAGATGTTGATGCCATTGTCGGCGAACACCTTGTTGATTTCGCTCATCACGCCGGGAACGTTGGCGTGGATGTGCAGCAGGCGGTGCTTGCCGGGGTGCGACGGCAGGGCCACTTCGGGGAAGTTGACCGAGGACACGGAGGTGCCGTTGTCGCTGTACTTGACCAGCTTCTCGGCCACTTCCAGGCCGATGTTGGCCTGGGCCTCGGCGGTGGAACCACCGATGTGCGGGGTCAGGATCACGCGATCCAGGCCACGCAGCGGGCTTTCGAACTCTTCGTCGTTGGACTTCGGCTCGACCGGGAACACGTCGATGGCGGCGCCGATCAGGTGCTCGTCCTTGATGGCGGCGGCCAGGTGGTCCAGCTCGACCACGGTGCCGCGCGCGGCGTTGATCAGGATGCCGCCCTTCTTGATGGCGCGGATTTCCTTCTCGCCGATCATCCACTGGGTGGAGGGCAGCTCGGGAACGTGCAGGGAGACGATGTCGGACATGCCCAGCAGCTCGTGCAGGCTACCGATCTGGGTGGCGTTGCCCAGCGGCAGCTTGGTCAGGGTGTCGTAGAAGAACACCTGCATGCCCAGGGCCTCGGCCAGTACCGAGAGCTGGGTGCCGATGGAGCCGTAACCGACGATGCCGAGCTTCTTGCCACGGATCTCGAAGGAGTTGGCCGCCGACTTGATCCAGCCACCACGGTGGCAGGAGGCGTTCTTCTCCGGGATGCCGCGCAGCAGCAGGATGGCTTCGGCCAGAACCAGCTCGGCGACCGAGCGGGTGTTGGAATAGGGGGCGTTGAACACCGCGATACCGCGTTCGCGGGCGGCGTTCAGGTCGACCTGGTTGGTACCGATGCAGAAGCAGCCCACGGCGATGAGCTTCTTGGCGCAGTCGAACACTTCCTCGGTCAGCTGGGTGCGGGAGCGGATGCCGATGAAATGGGCATCAGCGATCTTTTCCTTCAGTTCGTCGTCCGAGAGCGCGCCCTTGAGGTACTCGATGTTGCTGTAGCCGGCGGCCTTCAGGGTGTCCACGGCGTTCTGGTGGACGCCTTCGAGGAGAAGGAACTTGATCTTGCTCTTGTCGAGGGAGGTCTTGCTCATCTGCGTACCTATTTGTCCCGGTAGAAAAGTTCAGAAGGCTGTGCTGCAGCTACCCCGCAAAACGCCTGTAAGGCATGATTCACGGGGTGCGTATGCTAGCATGTTCTCCTTTTTCCTTGCTCGGTTGCGACCTGAAACGTTCTCAGGGCGACCATGAATGATTCGAGAGTTCCCTTGATGACCAATGTTGCCCTGATCGAAGAGCTGAAGACCCTGGTTGAGCCTGGCAAGGTGCTGACCGACGCTGATTCCCTGAACGCCTACGGCAAGGACTGGACCAAGCACTTCGCGCCAGCGCCTACCGCCATCGTCTTCCCCAAGACCACCGAGCAGGTGCAGGCCATCGTCCGCTGGGCCAACCAGCACAAGGTCGCCCTGGTGCCCTCGGGCGGCCGTACCGGCCTCTCCGCTGCCGCCGTCGCCGCCAATGGCGAGGTGGTCGTGGCCTTCGACTACATGAACCAGATTCTCGAATTCAACGAATTCGACCGCACCGCCGTGTGCCAGCCGGGTGTGATCACCGAACAGCTGCAGAATTTCGCCGAGGACAAGGGCCTGTACTACCCGGTGGACTTCGCATCCGCAGGTTCCAGCCAACTTGGCGGCAACATCGGCACCAATGCCGGCGGGATCAAGGTCATTCGCTACGGCATGACCCGTAACTGGGTCGCCGGCCTCAAGGTCGTCACCGGCACCGGCGAGCTGCTGGAGCTGAACAAGGACCTGATCAAGAACGCCACCGGCTACGACCTGCGCCAGCTGTTCATCGGCGCCGAAGGCACCCTGGGCTTCGTGGTCGAGGCCACCATGCGCCTGGATCGTGCGCCGAAGAACCTCACCGCGATGGTCCTCGGCACCCCCGATTTCGATTCGATCATGCCGGTGCTGCACGCCTTCCAGAGCAAGCTGGACCTCACCGCCTTCGAATTCTTCTCCGACAAGGCCCTGGCCAAGATCATGGCCCGTGGCGACGTGCCGGCGGCCTTCGAGACCGAATGCCCCTTCTATGCGCTGCTGGAGTTCGAAGCCACCACCGAGGAAGTGGCCAACGACGCCCTGGCCACCTTCGAGCACTGCGTGGAGCAGGGCTGGGTGCTGGACGGCGTGATGAGCCAGAGCGAGCAACAGCTGCAGAACCTGTGGAAACTGCGCGAGTGCATCTCCGAGACCATCTCCCACTGGACGCCCTACAAGAACGACATCTCGGTGACCGTTTCCAAGGTGCCGGCCTTCCTCAAGGACATCGACACCATCGTCGAAGCCAACTACCCGGACTTCGAAGTGGTCTGGTTCGGCCACATCGGCGACGGCAACCTGCACCTGAACATCCTCAAGCCGGATGCCCTGTCCAAGGACGAGTTCTTCGCCAAGTGCGCGACCGTCAACAAGTGGGTGTTCGAGACCGTGCAGAAATACAACGGCTCGATCTCCGCCGAACACGGCGTGGGCATGACCAAGCGCGACTACCTCACCTACAGCCGCTCGGAGCCCGAGATCGCCGTCATGAAAGCCATCAAGGCGGTGTTTGATCCGAACGGGATCATGAACCCCGGCAAGATTTTCAATTGAGCAGGCAGGCGGTGGAGCGATCCCCCGCCTGTTTTGCATCCACACCGTTCAGGAGTCGGTAAATGAGCTATCAGCACCAGTACGTCGACGGCACCCGCATCCATTTCCCCCTCGGCAAGGTCGTGTGCATCGGCCGCAACTACGCCGAGCACGCCAAGGAACTGAACAACCCGGTGCCCACCGAGCCGCTGCTGTTCATCAAGCCGGCCTCCAGCGTGGTGCCCATCGAAGGCGGCTTCTCCATTCCCGAGGACCGTGGCGTGGTGCATTACGAAGCGGAGATCGCCGTGCTGATCGGCAAGCCGCTGTCGCGCAACCCCAGCCTGGAAGAAGCCCGTGACGCCATCTCCGGCTTCGCCCCGGCCCTGGACCTGACCCTGCGCGACGTGCAGGCCAAGCTCAAGGAGAAGGGCTGGCCCTGGGAAGTCGCCAAGGCCTTCGACGGCGCCTGCGTGCTGGCGCCCTTCGTGCCGGGCGATGCCATCGAGGAGCTGAGCGACATCGGCATCCGCCTGACCATCAATGGCGAAGTGCGCCAGGACGGCAACAGCAGCGACATGCTCAACCCGGTGCTGCCGCTGCTCCAGGCCATCAGCCAGCATTTCAGCCTGCAGCCGGGCGACGTGGTGCTGACCGGCACCCCGGTGGGCGTCGGCCCGCTGAACAAGGGCGATGCCCTGGTGCTGGAACTGGTCGGTCATTCTTCGTTCGACAGCGGCGTCATCTGAAGCCGCCAGGGAACTTCGGCGGTGGCAGACGATCTTACCGCCACCAGCCGAAGCCGTAGCCAATGGCCATGACCTTTCCCCGCCCCAATCTCCGCACCTGCACCCTCCTGGTCCTGTTCGCGGCCTGCGTCGCCTCCATCCGCTATCTGCACCTCGACGATCGCGCCTCCCTCTGGCTCAGCGAACGCAACCTGAGCAAGGGCGAGCGCGCCGCCAGCATCTGGCTGCCGGGCTACAAGGCGGTGCTGCAGGGCAAGCCCCTGGCGGGCCTGGAGAACGACGAAACCTCCGACCTGGCCTACAACCCGGTCACCGGCACCCTGTTCACCGTCACCGGCAAGGTGCCGCAACTGGTGGAGCTGACCCGTGAAGGCGACGTGCTGCGGCGCATTCCGCTCAAGGGTTTCTCCAACCCCGAAGGCGTGGCGGTGCTGGAGAACGGCAACGTCGCGGTGACCGACGAGCGCCGCCGCAGCCTGTCGATCTTCCGCCTCGACCCGTTGACCCGCGAGCTGGACGTGACCCAGGGCGACGAGTTCGACCTGGGCTTCCCAGATTCCGGCAACAAGGGCTTCGAAGGCATCGCCTGGGACCCGGCGCAAAGCCGCCTGCTGCTGGGCAAGGAACGCACGCCGGAGATGTTCAGCCTGAACAGCGACGGCAGCCGTCGCCTGGAAGGCGCCCTGCGCCCGCTCCCCGGCTACGGCCTGGGCATGCGCAACCTCTCGGCCCTCAGCGTCGACCCGCGCACCGGCCACCTGCTGGTGCTCTCGGCGCAATCGAACCTGCTGCTGGAGCTGGACGAGACCGGCGAGCCGGTGAGCTTCATCAGCCTGCTGGGTGGGCTCAATGGCCTGGCCAAGCGCATCCCCCGGGCCGAAGGCGTGGCCATGGACGAGCGCGGCGACATCTACATGGTCAGCGAGCCCAACCTCTTCTACGTGTTCCGCAAGGCCGACAACGCCGACGCTCCTGAGCGTGGCTAACGGCATTCAGCTTCGCTTAAGGCTGTTTTAAGCCTGGCTTCAGCGCCGCGCCATAGCCTGATCCCGTCAACCACATCGAACGGGATCAACCCCATGAACGCCAAGTACCTCGCCCTGCTCATCGCCCCGCTGTTCTCCACCGCCGCCCTGGCCTCCAGCTACACCGGCCCCGGCTCCACGCCCCAGGTCACCACCGTGGCCGCCGCCATGGAAGCCGCCGACGACGCCGCCGTGGTGCTCCAGGGCCAGATCGTCAAACGCATCAAGGGCGATATCTACGAATTCAAGGACGCCACCGGCACCATCAAGGTCGAGATCGACGACGAAGACTGGCCGCCCCACGCCATCGACGACAAGGCCCAGGTCAAGCTCACCGGTGAAGTGGACCGCGACCTGATGGGCCGCGAGATCGACGTCGAGTTCGTCGAGCGGGTCAACTGATCCAACCCCCGCCCTCCAAACGGCCCCATTGCGGGGCCGTTTTTCGTTGGGGATTTGCTGTTGCGAAAGAGAGGAGGCGCATGCCGGGTAGGACCCAACGTGCCTGTGCATGATGGGTTTCGCTTCGCTCTACGCCATCCTACGAAAGCGATCATCCGGGGCCCTAGCCGCGACGACCTCACGCCACCCCATCGAACCCCTGCAACACATTGATCGCGTTGATGCCGATCTCCTCCACCGCATAACCCCCCTCCATCACGAACAGGGTCTGCAGGCCGAGCTGGCCGATGATCTCGCCCATGCGCAGGTAGTCCGGGCTGTCGAGCTTGAACTGCGAGATGGGGTCCTCCTTGAAGGTGTCCACACCCAGGGACACCACCAGCGCGTCCGGGGCGAAGGCGGCGATCTGCCGGCAGGCGTCGGCCAGGGCCTGGCTCCACACCGCCCAGTCGCTGCCCTCGGCCAGCGGGTAGTTGAAGTTGAAGCCCCTGCCCGCGCCCTCGCCCTTCTCGTCGGCGAAGCCGAGGAAGTAGGGGTACTCGAAGCGCGGGTCGCCGTGGATCGAGGTGAACAGCACATCGGCACGGTCGTAGAAGATGTCCTGGGTGCCGTTGCCGTGGTGGTAGTCGACATCGAGCACCGCCACGCGCTTGGCGCCCTTGTCCAGCATGGCCTGCACGGCGATGGCGGCGTTGTTCAGGTAGCAGTAGCCGCCCATGTAGTCGGCGGCGGCGTGGTGGCCCGGCGGGCGGCACAGGGAGAACACCCCGCGCGCGCCCTTAGCCAGTTCGGCCTGGCCGCTGAGGGCGACATTGGCCGAGCTGATGATGGCCTGCCAGGTACCGGCGGTGATGGGCGCGCCGGCGTCGAAGGAGTAGTAGCCCAGGCGACCGTCGATGTCGGTGGGCTCCACTTGGCGCAGGCGCCGCGTCGGCCAGGCGATGGGCAGCATGTCGTGGCTGCGACCCTTGGCCTGCCAGTCGGCCCAGGCGTTCTGCAAAAAGCGTACGAAGCCTTCACCGTGTACCCGCAGGATCGGCGCCAGGCCGAAGTCCTGCGGCGCCTGGATGGCGCCGAGCTGCACGGCCTTGGCGCGGTCCAGGACCATGTCGGCGCGGCTGGGCTTCTCGAAGCAGGGGGTGAACTGGCCGCCGATGAGTTCGTGCTTGCCGTGGTGCAGGTGATGGTCGTCGCTGTAGAGGGTCAGCATGTCCGGCTCCTTGGGAGGCTTGGTTGGAGGGTCGATTCGATCAGTGTTCGGAGAACTGCACCTGGGGCGCCGGCCGCCTGAAGCCGCCGGTGTGCCAGGCCAGGTAGATGAAGCCTGTGGCGAACCAGGCCAGGCCGATGCCCAGGGTCAGCGCCGAGAGGCTGGTCCACAGCCAGGCGATCAGGCCGAAGCCGATCAGCGGCATCAGCCCGTAGCGCAGCCTGTCGCCGAGGCCGTGGGGCTGGCCGTCCAGCAGGTGGCTGCGGATCACCGCCAGGTTCACCACCGAGAAGGCCACCAGGGCGCCGAAGCTGATCATCGAGGCCAGGGTGGTGAGGTCGATGACGATGGCCAGCAGCGAAACCAGGGACACCAGGAGGATCGACAGGGCGGGCGTGCGGTAGCGCGGCGAGAGGCGGCCGAACACGCGGCGCGGGAGGATGCCGTCGCGGCCCATGCTGAACAGGATGCGCGACACCGAGGCCTGGGACGCCAGGGCAGAACCGGCGGCGCCGGCCACGTAGGCCGCGGTGAACAGCGCTTCGAGTAGGCCGCCGCCGGCCTTGAGCATCACCTCGGTGGCGGCTGCGTCCGGGTCCTTGAAGGCGCTGCCGGGGAACACCAGCTGGCTCACCAGGGCCAGGAGGATGAACAGCAGCCCGGCGGTGACGGTGGTCATGACGATGGCGCGGGGAATATCGCGGCGGGGGTCGCGGGCCTCCTCGGCCAGGGTGGACACCGCATCGAAGCCGAGGAAGGACAGGCACAGCACCGCCGCGCCGGCCATCAGCGGCGCCAGGCCGGGCTGGGTGCCATCGCCCAGCAACGGCGCCATGAGGTCCACCTCGCCGCCGCCCAGGCTGCGCACGGACATCGCCAGGAACACCACCACGAACACCAACTGCGCGCCGACGATGGCGTTGCTCATGCCCGACACCGAGCCGATGCCGCGCAGGTTGAGCAGGGTGACCAGGGCCACCGCCGCCACCACGAAGGCCCAGGCCGGCACGGCGGGGAAGGCGATGTTGAGGAACAGGCCGATCACCAGGTAGTTGATCATCGGCAGGAACAGGTAATCGAGCAGCAGCGACCAGCCGGCGAGGAAGCCCACCGCCGGCCCGAAGCTCAGGCTGGCATAGGAATAGGCCGAGCCCGCCACCGGGTACTTGCGCACCATGAAGCTGTAGGAGAAGGCGGTGAAGATCATCGCCGCCAGCGTGGCCACGTAGGCCAGCGCAGTGCGCCCGCCGGTGATCTCGGTGACCACGCCATAGGTGGTGAACACCGTCAGCGGCACCATGTACACCAGGCCGAAGAACACCAGGGCGGGCAGGCCGAGGATGCGCCGCAGGTGGGTGCCCTGGGCACTGTGGGTGAAATCGTCGAAGGCTTTGCTCATGGAAATACCTCGCGGGCACCTGCCAGGCAGGCGCTCAGGGGTGGATCGTCGGGCGCGTCGTGCGTCGAGGGGCGGGCCGTATCGGCCCCGGGTCAGCTGGCGGGCAAGCGGCCGCTGCGGGGGATGGCGCTAAGGCAGGTGATGCGGGGCATGGCGGTTCACTCTCTTGTTCTTGTGCATGGGCGCCGGAGGGCGCAGGTGGCCGGCGCGTCGCTCCCGTCGACGCGCCAGGGGGCTCGGGGTGGTCCGGCCCGCCCGGCGGCGGGCCGGAAGCCGGTCATTTCTTCAGTTTGGTCCACACCTTGCTGCGCAGGCTCAGGGCCTTGGGCGAGCAGAGCTTGAAGGTCTTCAGGCGCTCCAACTTGTCCTGCGGGGTGTTGATCGCCGGGTCGTCGAACAGCTCCTTCTCCATGAAGGTGGCCGAGCCCTCGATGGCGTTGTTGTACTTGGCGAAGTTGGAGGCCGCGGCGATGTTCTCCGGCAGCATCATCCAGTTGATGAAGGCGTGGGCTTCCTCGACGTTGGCCGCGTCCTTGGGGATCACGAAGTTGTCGATGAACACGTGGATGCCCTCCTTCGGGTAGACGTACACCAGGCTGTCGCGCTGGGCGTGGGCGCGGTGGTAGGCGCCGTTCCACTGCATGTGCATGGCCACCTCGCCGGCGGCCATGCGCTCGATGGTGCCGTCGCTGTTGTACATGGCCAGCAGCGGTTTCTGCGCCAGCAGCAGGTCCTGGATCTTCTTCGCGTCCTTCGGGTCCTCGGTGCACTGGTCGATGGCCAGGTAGTGGGACGCGGCGATGTACAGGTCTTCAATGGAGTTGAGCGCCACCACCTTGCCCTTGAGCTCGGCCGGCGGTTCGAAGAAGGGCTTCCAGCTCTCCTCCAGGCTGCCGCCGGGCACCTGCTTGCTGTCGTAGCTGTAGCCGGTGGTGCCCCAGAGGTAGGGCACGCTGTAGTCGTGGCCCGGGTCGAAGTCGAGGTTCTGGAAGTTGGCCTTGAGGTTCTTCAGGTTGGGCAGCTTGGTCTTGTCGAACTTCTGCAGCAGGCCGTCGGTGGCCATGATCTGGATGAAGCTGTCCGAGGGCACCACCACGTCGTAGGCGCCGCCGCCGGCCTTGAGCTTGGCCAGCAGCGTCTCGTTGCTGTCGTAGGCGTCCAGGGTGGCCTTGATACCGGTGTCCTTCTCGAATTTCTTCAGCAGTTCCGGCGGGAAGTAGTCCGACCAGTTGGCCAGGTGCAGGGTGCCGGCGGCCTGGGCGGTGCCAGACAGGCCCAGTGCGAGCAGCAGGGAGAGCGCGAGCGGTGTGGTACGGGTCATGACGGGCTCCTTGGGGCTCAGCGCTTGCGCTGGCCGATGTAGTAGGACAACGCAACGAACGCTATGGAAATCACCAGGATGATCGAGGAAATCGCATTGATCTTCGGCGAGATGCCCATCCTGATGGAGCTGAAGATGTACACCGGCAGGGTGGTCGCGCCGGCCCCGGCAACGAAGTAGGTGATGACGAAGTCATCCATGGAAATGATGAACGCCAGCATCGCCCCCGAGAAAATGCCGGGCATCAGCAGGGGGAAGGTGATCTTCCAGAAGGCTTTCCAGGGCGAGGCGTAGAGATCGGCGGCGGCTTCAGCCAGGCGCGGGTCCATGCCCTCCAGCCGCGCACGGATCGGCAGGTAGGCGAAGGGGATGCAGAACACCACGTGGGCGATGAGGATGGTGAACAGCGACAGCTTCAGGCCGATGAAGGCGAAGAACATCAGCGTGGCCACGGCGGTGACGATCTCCGGCACCAGCAGCGGCAGGCCGAGCACGCCGCTCATGGCGGTCTGCCCACGGAAGGCGCGGCCGCGCATGCCCAGGGCGGCGAGGGTGGCCAGGGTGGTGGCGATCAGGGTGGCGAAGGTGGCCACCAGCAGCGAGTTCTTCGCCGCGCGGACGATCTCCGGGTCGTTGGCCACCACCGCGTACCACTTGAGGCTGAAGCTCTCCCAGATGGTCGCCGACTGGCCGCCGTTGAAGCTCAGCGCCACCAGCACCAGGATCGGCACGTAGAGGAAGGCGAAGAACAGCCAGGCAGTGGGGCGCACGCCGGTGAAGCGCCAGAGCGGGCCTTGCAGGTTCATGGGTGGCCTCCGGCGGTGCCCGGCTTGAAGCGCAAGCTGTAGAGCAGCATCGCCAGCAGCACGAAGCCGAGCAGGGCGAAGGACAGCGCCGCGCCCAGCGGCCAGTTGTGCGAGGCGCCGAACTGCAGCTGGATGAGGTTGCCGATCATCAGCGACTTACCGCCCCCCAGCAGCTCGGGAATGATGTAGTTGCCCAGGGAGGGGATGAACACCAGGATCACCCCGGCCATCACCCCCGGCATCGCCAGCGGCAGGATGATCCGGCGCAAGGCCTGGAAGCGGTTGGCGCCCAGGTCGAAGGCCGCCTCCACCAGGCGCCAGTCGAGCTTCTCCAGGCTGGTGTAGATGGGCAGCACCATGAACGGCAGGAAGGTGTAGAGCAGGCCGATGATCACCGCGCCGTCGGTGTAGAGGATGCCCAGCGCCTTGTCGGTCAGCCCCAGCCCGTGCAGGCCGCTGTCCACCAGGCCGCCGTTGCGCAGCAGCAGGATCCAGGCGTAGACCCGCACCAGCAGGTTGGTCCAGAAGGGCACGGTGACCAGGAACAGCAGCAGGTTGCGCTTGCGCTCGTTCTGCAGCGCCAGGTACAGGGCGGTGGGGAAGCCGATCAGCAGGCAGCCGGTAGTGGTCATCACCGACAGCCAGAAGGAGCGCTGGAAGATCTGCAGGTAGTCGGTGTTGAACACCAGGCTGTCGTCCAGGTCGCGCTCGTAGAGGAAGTTGACGTAGGCCTCCAGCGAGTACTGGCCCCACTTCACGCCGCCGTAATCCCCCGATTGCAGCAGCGAAACCAGCAGCATGATGCCCAGGGGCAGCAGCAGGAACAGGCCCAGGGTGAACATGGCCGGCGCGGCCAGCAGCAGGCGCCGGCGCAGCTGGCGGGCCTCGGCCTGGGCGCGCAGGCTGCTCATCGCGGCAGCACCCGCACCGCGCTGGCGGGTACCTGCAGGCGCACCCGGGTGCCGGCCTCCAGGCAGCCACCGGCGCCGTCGCGGTTCTGCCGGCGCACGCGGAAGCCGCTCTGCCCGGCCACGCGCAGCAGGTAGAGGGTGTCGGTGCCGACGTAGACCACCGTCTCCACCTCCCCTTCGAGGTTGCCGTCCAGGTCGATGGCGATGCGCTCGGGGCGGATGGCCAGGGTCACCGGGCCACGGCGCTCGCCGGGAGCATCGAGCACCTGCCCGTCGGCCAGGCGCACGCCGCTGTCCAGCGCCTCGGCATCGAGGAAGTTGGTCTCGCCGATGAAGTCGGCCACGGTGCGGTCCACCGGTGCTTCGTAGATCTCGGTCGGGCTGCCGACCTGGAGGATGCGCCCCTTGTGCATCACCGCGATGCGGTCGGACATGGTCAGGGCTTCTTCCTGGTCGTGGGTGACGAAGATGAAGGTGATGCCGGTCTCGTGCTGCAGGCGCTTGAGCTCGATCTGCATGTCCTTGCGCAGCTTCTGGTCCAGCGCCGAGAGGGATTCGTCCAGCAACAGCACCTTGGGCCGGCTGGCCAGGGCGCGGGCCAGGGCGATGCGCTGCTGCTGGCCGCCGGAGAGCTGGTCGGCGCGGCGCCGGCCCACGTCCGGCAGCTTCACCAGCTCCAGCATGCGCTGCACCGTGGCCTCGATCTCGGCCTTGGGGCGGCCCTGCATCTCCAGGCCGAAGCCGATGTTCTGCGCCACCGTCATGTGCGGGAACAGCGCGTAGCTCTGGAACACGGTGTTGACCGGGCGGCGGAAGGGCGGCAGGCCCTGCATCTCCTCGCCGTACAGGCGGATGGCACCGGAGCTGGGCTGCTCGAAACCGGCGATCAGGCGCAGGAGGGTGGTCTTGCCGCAGCCGGAGGGGCCGAGAAGGGTGAAGAACTCGTTGGCGCGGATTTCCAGGGAAACCTCGTCCAGGGCGCGGACGCCCTGCCCCGGATCGCCGAACTCCATGCAGACACGGTCGATGCTGATCGCACTGGACATGCTTATCGCAAGCTCTAAGAGATTGTTCTTATTGGGCTTTTTCGCATGACGCAAAGGCCCTCGACGCCTTTGATTCTGTCAGCGGGGGCGAAGGGGCAGAACGATATAAACGGACAAAAGGGGATAATTCCGGACAACTTGCGCAGCCACCCCCGGCTGGGCGCCAGCCGGGGTGAGCCGTGCCCGGCTCGGGCAACCGGGGTATCAGGTGCGGTACAGCTGCAGGCTTTCCACCCGTGCGCGATAGGCGCCGAGGCGCTCCTTCAGCTCGCCCTTGCGCTGGGCGGCGACGCAGTGCAACAGCACGTTGAGGGCACTGGTGAGGCCGCCGGTGGATTCGAGGATCAGCCCCGTCTTGGTCTTCATGGTGACGATCCAGGGCGTGGAGATGTGCCGGGCGATGCCGTATTCGTCGGTGAACACCACCAGGTCGGTGTCCTCCTTGAGGGTGTTGGCGAAGGCGATGCCGACATCGGCATAGGGCGCGATATCGATCAGCACCACGCAGCAGCGCTCGTCGCGGCTGTCCACCCACTGGCCCAGCACGCCGCGGTAGAGGTCGAGAAACTCCACCCCCGAACGCACCAGGGACAGGCGGCTGGCAAAGTCCTCGGCCAGGCCGCGGATGGTCTGGAAGCCGCAGACGAACACGCGCTCGGCGCCGGCCACGCGGGTGACGATGTCCTGCCAGTGCTGGCTGTTGAGCTGGCTGCCGAAGCTGACCAGCGCATCGATCTCCTCGTTGAGGTGGGCGAGCAGGTCGTCCGGCTGCTTCTCCACCCGCTCGATCAGCGTGGTGTTGAGCAGCGACTGCACGCGGATGTCGTCGCGCAGCTCTTCCTTAAGGCTCTTCAGCCCCTTGTAGCCGAGGCGCCGCAGGAAGCGGCTGACGGTGTTGGGGCTGACCCCGCTCTTCTCCGCCAGGCTGGCGCCGCTCTCGAAGGCGATGGTCTCCAGGTTCGCCTGGATATAGGCCCACAGGGTGCGTTCGTTCGGCGTGAGCTTGCCGTCGATCTGCTCCACTTTGCTGTCCAGCATGCCCGGTTCCCTGTCGATTATTGGAAGATTAATGTCAACGTATTGATCAATGGAAGAAACATACTTTATGCTCCACGGCGAGGCAAAAAATAAAAACACCGATTCTTCCGCTTTCACTTCGGCCGCAAGGCCATGCAAGAGCTGCCCCAGCCAGGCCCGAGCCAAACCGCGCAGGGCCCAGAACGGAGAACAGGAACATGCCCGCTCCAACCTCGCGCCACCCCCTGCGACGCCTCGCGTCACGCCTGCTCGCAGGCTCCCTGCTGCTGGCCGCCGGCAGCAGCCAAGCCGCCGAAGAACTGCACCTGTACAACTGGGGTGACTACATCAACCCCGAAGTCCTCAAGCGCTTCACCGCCGAAACCGGCGTCAAGGTCTCACTGGACACCTACGGCAGCAACGAGGAGATGCTCGCCAAGCTGCAGGCCGGTGCCACCGGCTACGACATCGTATTCCCCTCGGTGCACATGCACGACACCATGTCCGCCCTGGGCCTGCTGGAGAAGACCGACATCGGCGCCAGCCCGGCCTTCGCCAACATCGACCCGGCCTTCCTCCGCGCCAAGTCCGACCCCAAGGGCGAGCAGTGCCTGCCCTACGCCTGGGGCACCGTCGGCATCTTCTACAACAAGACCAAGGTGGATCGGCCGATCGAATCCTGGGCGGATTTCTTCGCCCTGGCCGAGTCCGGCAAGAAGGTCATCATGCTCGACGACATGCGCGAAACCCTCGGCGTCGGCCTGATCGTCAACGGCAAGTCGGTGAACACCACGGACGCCGCCGACCTCAAGGTCTCCGAGCAATGGCTGCTGGAGCGCAAGCCGCTGGTCTCGGCCTTCACCTACGACAGCGTGCCCATGGTGCAGTCGGGCGACGTGGCCGCCGCACACTACTTCGTCGGCGCCATGATGTACGTGAAGCAGGACCCGAAAAACCTCGCCTACGTCATCCCCAAGGAAGGCGCGACGATGTACCAGGAAGACATGTGCGTACTCAAGAGCGCGCCGAACAAGGCCAACGCCAAGCGCTTCATGGAGTTCTTCCTCACCCCCGAGATCGCCGCCCTCAACACCCAGCAGCAGATGAACGGCACGCCCAACCGCGAAGCCCTGAAACTGCTGCCGGCCGAGCTGCGCGACAACCCGCAGGTCAACCCGCCGGCCGACGTCATGGCCAAGCTGCAGATCTTCAATGACCTGGGCAAGGACCTGAAGAAATTCGACCGCGCCTGGACCCGCGTGCGCACCGCCAACTGAGCCAGCAAGAGAGCGGGTGCGCCAGCACCCGCCGGAGTTCTCCATGACCTGCATCGTCAACAGTGCACCGGTGGTCCAGATCACCGCTGCGGTGAAGCATTACCGTGCCCCGGAGGGCCACGCCGTGCGCGCCCTCGATGGCGTCGACCTGTGCGTCGGCGGCAATGAATTCGTCACCCTGCTGGGCCCCTCCGGCTGCGGCAAGACCACCCTGCTGCGGGTGATCAGCGGCTTCGAGGCCCTCGACGGTGGCGAGCTGCGCATCCAGGGCCAGCTGATGAACGAGGTGCCCCCGCACCTGCGCCCGGTGCACACGGTGTTCCAGAACTACGCCCTGTTCCCCCACCTCAGCGTCGGCGACAACGTCGGCTACGCGCTGGACATCCGTGGCGTCGCCAAGGCCCAGCGCAACCGCCAGGTGGCCGACGCCCTGGAGCTGGTGGGCATGGCCGGGCTGGAGAAGCGCAAGCCCGGCCAGCTCTCCGGTGGCCAGCAGCAGCGCATCGCCCTGGCCCGCGCCATCGTCAACAAGCCGGCCCTGCTGCTGCTCGACGAGCCGCTCTCGGCCCTCGACCGCCAGTTGCGCCAGAGCATGCAGCGCGAGCTGAAGAACCTGCAGAGCGAGCTGGGCATCGCCTTCGTCTTCGTCACCCACGACCAGGAAGAAGCGCTGACCATGTCCGACCGCATCGTCGTGCTCAACGGCGGCCACGTGCAGCAACTGGGCAGCCCGGAAGACATCTACGACCGCCCGGCCAACGCCTTCGTCGCCGGTTTCATCGGCGAGAGCAACCTGTTCGACGGCAGCGTCACCCGCCACCACGGCGACGCCGTGGAATTCCTCACCGCCCAGGGCGACACCCTGCGCCTGCGCCGCGCCGACCTGGCACCGGGACAGAAGCTCCAGGCCATGCTGCGCCCCGAGCAGTTCCACCTCACCTGTCCGGGCGACCCGGCACGCCACGCCTGCCTCGAAGGCCGCGTGCTGCAACAGGTGTTCATCGGCAAGGACTTCGAACTCAGCGTGCGCACCCAGCACGGCAGCCCGGTGAAGGCGGTGCTGCGCGCACCCTCGCGGGAGCTGATGGGCACGCTCGAAGCCGGTGCCCGGGTGCAGCTGTGGTACGCCACCGACGCCCCGCACCTGCTGCTGGCCCAGGAGAACCGCCCATGACTTCGTTTTCCCTCGCGGCCCGCACGCGCCTGCGCCTGGTCGGCCTGCTCAGCCCGGCGACCCTGGTGATCGTCGGTTTCTTCCTCGTGCCCATGGCCATCATGGCGCTCTACAGCCTGCTGGAGCCGGGCCTGTACGGCGGCGTGGAATGGTCCTTCTACCCGGACAACTTCGGCCGCATCCTCGGCTGGGCCGACGGCAGCAACGAAGAGTTCGACATCGTCTACCTGGAGATCCTGCTGCGCTCGTTCAAGCTGGCGGCGATGACCGTCGTGCTGACCCTCGCGGTCTGCTACCCGGCGGCCTTCTGGGTGGCGCGGCAGCCGGAACGGCGGCGCAACTTCTTCCTCTTCCTCATCACCCTGCCGTTCTTCACCAGCCTGATCGTGCGGCTCTACGCCTGGGTGCTGATCCTGCGGCCCACCGGCTTCCTCAACCTGGCGCTGCAGGCCCTGGGCCTGGCCGACCAGCCGCTGAACCTGATCTACAGCGAAACCGCCGTGCTGATCGGCATGACCTACATCTTCATCCCCTTCATGTTCATGCCCATCTACGCCAGCGTGGAGAAGCTCGACCGCAAGCTCCTGGAAGCCTCCGCCGACCTCGGCGCCAGCCGCTGGCAGAGCTTCTGGCGCATCGTCTTCCCGCTGACCCTGCCGGGCATCGCCGCCGGCTCGATCATCGTCTTCATCCCCAGCCTGGGTAACTTCATCGTGCCCTCGCTGCTGGGCGGCGCGCGGGTGGTGATGATCGGCAACCTGGTGGAGCAGCAGTTCCTCGCCGCGCGCAACTGGCCCTTCGGCGCCGCCCTGGCGATGCTGATCATGGCCGCGATGCTGGTGTTCCTGCTGCTCTACGTGCGCTGGCAGTCACGCGCCCAGGGCAGGGAGGGTCTGGTATGAATGCCCTCATCGCCCGCCTGGGGCGCGGCCTGCTCGGCGGCTACAGCCTGGCCTTCTTCGCCTTCCTGTACCTGCCCATCGCGCTGATCGTCGCCTACTCGTTCAACGCCAACCCGGTGAACATGATGATCTGGAGCGGCGCCAGCCTGGACTGGTACCGCACCCTGTTCGGCTTCTCCAGCTCGCTGAACGAGAACGCGCTCTACGTGGAATCCACCGACCAGCTGGTGGCCGCCCTGCGCACCAGCCTCACGGTGGCCCTGAGCACCACGGTGATCTCCACCCTGATCGGCACCCTCACCGCCCTCGCCCTGGCGCGCTACCGCTTCCGCCTACAGGGCTTCTACCGGGTGCTGCTGTTCCTGCCGATGCTGATGCCGGACATCGTCCTCGGCATCGCCCTGCTGATCTTCTTCGTCAACAGCGGCATCCCCCTGGGCAAGACGTCGATCATCATCGGCCACTGCACCTTCCTCATCAGCTACGTGTTCCTCATCGTCAGCGCCCGCCTGGCGGGGATGGACACGCGCCTGGAAGAAGCCTCGGCCGACCTCGGCGCCTCGCCCTGGACCACCTTCCGCCGCATCACCCTGCCGCAGATCCTCCCCGGCGTGCTCGGCGGTGCGCTGCTGGCCTTCATCATCTCGATGGACGACCTGGTGATCACCTACTTCATCTCCGGGGTCGACTCCACCACCTTGCCGGTCTTCATCTACGGAATGATCCGCCGCGGCATCAAGCCCGAGATCAACGCCATCGCCACCCTGCTGCTGATCGCCTCGCTGGTCATCGCTTCCCTCGGGCTCTACCTGCGCAACCGCAAGCCCGCCACTTCCCCTGCCGAGAATGCCCATGGCTAAACCACGCGCCCGTGAACTCGGGCTGGCCGTCCCCGGCCGGCCCGGCCCCAACAACGCCATCACCGACGTACCCGGCGTGCGCGTCGGCTATCGCACCCTCGACGGCGTCGCCGCCAACGGCAAACCCATCAAGACCGGGGTCACCGCCATCCTCCCCCGTGGCCTGGAGCCCGAGCCGCAACCCGTGTGGGCCGGCTTCCACGCCCTCAACGGCAACGGCGAGATGACCGGCACCCACTGGATCGAGCACGGCGGCTACTTCGTCGGCCCGCTGTGCATCACCAATTCCCACAGCGTCGGTATCGTCCACCATGCCGCCGCACGCTGGACCATCGACCACTACGCTGGCGCCTGGGAGGCCAACCACCTGTGGGCGATGCCGGTGGTGGCCGAGACCTACGACGGGGTGATCAACGACATCAACGGCCAGCACGTCACCGAGGCCGATGCCCTGGCCGCCCTGGCCGACGCCCGCGACGGCGCCATCGCCGAGGGCAACGTCGGCGGCGGCAACGGCATGATCTGCTACGGCTTCAAGGGCGGCACCGGCACCGCCTCGCGGGTGCTGGAGATCGACGGCCAGGCCTACACCCTGGGCGCCCTGGTGCAGGCCAACCACGGCCAGCGCGACTGGCTCAAGGTGCTCGGCGTGCCGGTGGGCAAGGCCCTGGGCGAGCAGCCCCAGGGGCTGGACCGCGAGCGCGGCTCGATCATCGTCGTGCTCGCCACCGACGCCCCGCTGCTGCCCCACCAGCTGCGCCGCCTGGCCCAGCGCGCCGGCCTCGGCGTCGGCCTGGGCGGTACCCCGGGGGGCAACAACTCAGGGGACATCTTCCTCGCCTTCAGCGTCGCCAACCCGCGCGCCCTGCCCCAGCTCACCCCCGGTGGGCGCTTCAGCCTGGAATGCCTCAACGACGAGCACATCGACGCCCTCTACCTGGCGGCGGTGGAAAGCACGGACGAGGCCATCCTCAACGCCATGCTCGCCGCCGAGGATGCCGTGATGCAGAAGCCGCAAGGCATCTGCCCGGCGCTGGATGGCGAGCGGTTGAAGGCGTTGCTGGAAGATGCGGGGCGGGTTGAGGCCTAGCCCCAGGCACCGGCGCTCTTCGTAGGATGGGTAGAGGTACGAAACCCATCAATGCGGAGTGCGCCCGGCCGTCAATCCGGGGAGGGCACCGGCGCGCTGCCGCCGGGCAGGTGTTCCTTGCAGTAGTCGACGAACATCTGCGCCGGCTTGGTCAGCTGGGCGCGCTTGAGCCAGGCGGCCACCAGGCCGGAGCCGGTCACGGCTTCGGCGATGTCCACCATCACCACCTTCTTGCCGTCGTAGGTGCATTCGGAATGGGGCCGGGTGACCAGCACCGAGAAGCCGAAACCCTGGCCGACCATGCCGCGCACCATCTCGATGGAGGGCGAGCTGAAGCCGATATTCGGGGTCAGGCCGAGCTCCTCGAAGAGGCTGACGAAGTAGGTCCGGCTGGGCTGCACGTCCAGCAGGATCATCGGCTCCAGCACCAGGTCACGCAGGGAAACCTCGGCCTGGCGGGCGAAGCGGTGGTTCTCCGGCAGCAGCGCATAGGGCCGCTGCGGCGGCATCAGCGGGTCGGTCTCGATGGTGGCGTCGAGTTCGTGCTGGTAGAGGATCGCCAGGTCGAAGCGCCCGGCGGTGAGCCCCTGCACCAACTCCTGCTGCTCGCCGTCGCCGATGCGGATCTCCACCCCCGGGTAGCGCTCGCGGAAGCCCGCGATCAGCCCCGGCAGGTACAGCGGCGCCACCGTCTCGAAGCAGCCGATGTCGATCTGCCCGGCCACCACGTCGTTCACCGCCAGGGCGTTCTGCTCGAACTCCCAGGCCATGCGCAGCAGGTCCTGGGCCTTGCGGTAGAAGCGCGAGCCGCTGGGGGTCAGCGACACGCCCTGGGCGTGGTGACGGATGAACAGCTGCACGCCGAAGCTTTCCTCCAGCCCCTTGATGGCGGTGGAGATGGACGGCTGCGCGATGTACAGCTTGCGCGAGGCCTCGGCCACGCTGCCGCACTCCACCGTCGTCACGAAGTACTTGAGTTGTCGCAGGGTGTAGTTCGCCACGGGGCACCTCGGCATGTCGCTCGCCGCCTCGGTCATGGCCGTGCGGCTGGTTCTTATGGGTGGGAGCAATCCCTCGGTGAAACATACCCCAGGCGCCGCTGCGGAAGGGTCTGCCCTGCCGAGCTTTTTCTTATCCAGCGAGCATATTTTTAATAATTTTCCTCGGCACCGCTCTATCGCACCATCCACTGCACTCGACTCACAAAGCCTGGACCGCGCAGACGGTCGACGAGGACGTGCAGCATGCCCCCCACCCGCGCCCCGTCGTTCCTCCCGCCCCCGGCCCGCGTCACCGTCGAACCCGCTTCCGGCACTGAACAGCGTGCACGCAGCACCGACCCGACCACCGCGAATCGCCTGCAGAAGGACAGAGACATGACAGTTGAAACCATAGAAATCGATACGCTCGTGGTTGGCGCGGGCCAGGCCGGCGTGGCCATGAGCGAACACCTGGGCAAGCTCGGCGTGCCGCACCTGGTGCTGGAGCGCAAGCGCATCGCCGAAGCCTGGCGCACGGGCCGCTGGGATTCCCTGGTGGCCAACGGCCCGGCCTGGCACGACCGCTTTCCGGGGCGCGAATTCGACGTCGGCCCGGACGACTTCCCCGGCAAGGAGCAGGTGGCGGACTACTTCGTCGCCTATGCCCAGCAGATCAACGCGCCGATCCGCACCGGCGTCGAGGTGAAGAAGGTGGTGCGCAACCCCGACCGCCCCGGTTTCACCGTCGAGACCTCCATCGGCGTGATTCAGGCCAACCGCGTGGTCTCCGCCACCGGCCCCTTCCAGCGCCCGGTGATCCCCGCCATCGCACCGGCGGAAGGCAGCATCCACCAGCTCCACTCGGCCGCCTACTACAACCCGCAGCAGCTGCCCGCCGGCGCCGTGCTGGTGGTGGGCGCCGGCTCCTCCGGCGTGCAGATCGCCGACGAGCTGCAGCGCGCCGGGCGCCAGGTCTACCTCTCGGTGGGCGCCCACGACCGTCCGCCACGTTCCTACCGCAACCGTGACTTCTGCTGGTGGCTGGGGGTGCTCGGCCTGTGGGACGCGGAAGCCGCGCAGCCGGGTCGCGAGCACGTCACCATCGCCGTCAGCGGTGCCCGCGGCGGCCACACCGTGGACTTCCGCGCCCTGGCCCAACAAGGCATCACCCTGGTCGGCCTGACCCAGTCGTTCGCGGGCGGCAAGGTGCGCTTCCAGGCGGACCTGGCGGAGAACATCGCCCGGGGCGACGAGAACTACCTGTCGCTGCTGGACGCCGCCGACGCCTACATCGCCCGCAACGGCCTCGACCTGCCGGAAGAACCGGAGGCGCGGCGCACGCTGCCGGACCCGGAATGCATCACCCGGCCGATCCTCGAACTGGACCTGGCCGAGGCCGGCATCACCTCGATCATCTGGGCCACCGGCTACGCCGTGGACTTCAGCTGGCTGCAGGTGAACGCCTTCGACGACAAGGGCAAGCCCAAGCACCAGCGCGGCGTCTCCAGCGAGCCGGGCGTGTACTTCCTCGGCCTGCCCTGGCTGTCGCGCCGGGGCTCCACCTTCATCTGGGGCGTGTGGCACGACGCCAAGCACATCGCCGGCCACATCGCCACGCAACGCAAGTACCTCGAATACCGCGACGCCTCGCAGCGCCAGGCAGACGCCGGCCTCAACGGCAGCAGCCAGGACGGCTACCGCGAGCCGCAACCCTCTAAAGCCAGCATCATGGGAGTCAGCTGATGCCCACCCACACCCGCATCCGCATGTTCAACACCAAGGACACCTACCCCAACCAGACCCTGGACAACGACCTCTGCCAGGCCGTGCGTGCCGGCAATACCGTGTACGTGCGCGGCCAGGTCGGCACCGACTTCGAGGGCAACCTGGTGGGCCTGGGCGACCCGCGCGCCCAGACCGAGCAGGCCATGAAGAACCTCAAGCAGCTGCTGGAGGAAGCCGGCAGCGACCTCTCGCACATCGTCAAGACCACCACCTACCTGATCGACCCGCGCTACCGCGAGCCGGTGTACCAGGAAGTGGGCAAATGGCTGAAGGGCGTGTTCCCCATCTCCACCGGCCTGGTGGTCTCGGCCCTGGGCCAGCCCCAGTGGCTGATGGAGATCGATGTGATCGCGGTGATCCCGGACGACTGGCAGCCAAAGGGCTGAGGAGCGAACCATGACCTTCTCCATCGTTGGCCGCTGCGCGGAAACCGGGCAGCTGGGCATCGCCATCAGCTCCTCCAGCATCGCCGTCGGCGCGCGCTGCCCCTGGGTGCGCGCCGGCGTCGGCGCCGTGGCCACCCAGAACATCACCCTGCCGGCCCTGGGCCCGCAGATCCTCGACCTGCTGGAGCACCAGCACCTGGAGCCGCAGGCGGCCCTGAGCAAGGCGCTCGGGAGCAACGGCTGGAGCCAGTACCGCCAGGTGACGGTGATCGACGGCACCGGGCGCACCGCCCTGTTCAGCGGCAAGGAGGCCCTCGGCCTGCACAACGCCGTGGCCGGCGAACAGTGCGTGGCGGCCGGCAACCTGCTCTCCGGCACCGAGGTGATCGACGCCATGGTCCACGCCTTCGAGCAAACCCCGGGCCTGCTCGCCGAGCGCCTGCTGGCGGCCATGCACGCGGCGATGGCCGCCGGTGGCGAAGCCGGGCCGGTGCACTCGGCGGCGCTCAAGGTGGTGGACGACCTCACCTGGCCCATCGTCGACCTGCGCGTGGACTGGGCCGACGAAGACCCCATCGGCCAGCTCGACGGCCTCTGGCAGGCCTACCGCCCGCAGATGCAGGACTACGTGACCCGCGCCCTGGACCCCACCGCAGCGCCCAGCTACGGGGTGCCCGGCGATGAATGAGACGAACAGCCGCGACCTGCTGGAGCGGCTGATCGGCTTCGCCACCGTCAGCCGGGACTCCAACCTGGAGCTGATCGCCTTCATCCGCGACTACCTGGCCGCGCACGGGGTGGAGAGCGAGCTGTTCCACAACCCCGAAGGCACCAAGGCCAACCTCTTCGCCACCCTCGGTCCCCGCGACCGGGGCGGCGTGGTGCTGTCCGGCCACACCGACGTGGTGCCGGTGGATGGCCAGGCCTGGACGGTGGAGCCGTTCCGCCTCAGCGAGCGCGACGGCCGCCTGTACGGGCGCGGCACCGCCGACATGAAGGGCTTCATCGCCTCGGTGCTGGCGGCGGTGCCGCGCTTCCTCGAACGCCCGTTGAAGCTGCCGGTGCACCTGGCCTTCTCCTATGACGAGGAGATCGGCTGCCTCGGCGTGCGGCCCATGCTCGCGGAGCTGGAAAAGCGCCCGCACAAGCCGCTGCTGTGCCTGATCGGCGAGCCCACCGAGCTCAAACCGGTGCTCGGCCACAAGGGCAAGCTGGCCATGCGCTGCCAGGTGCGTGGCGCGGCCTGCCATTCCGCCTATGCGCCCTATGGGGTCAACGCCATCGAATACGCCGCGCGGCTGATCGGCAAGCTGGGCGATATCGGCACACGGCTGGCCCATGTCGAGCACCATGACCCGCGCTTCGACCCACCCTTCTCCACGGTGCAGACCGGGGTGATCAAGGGCGGCCGGGCGCTGAACATCGTCCCGGCGGAATGCGAGTTCGACTTCGAGGTGCGCGCCCTGCCCGGCTTCGATGCCCAGCAGGTGGCGGACGAGTTGCAACGCTACGCCGAAGGCGAGCTGCTGCCGCAGATGCAGGCCGTGCAGGCCGACACCGGCATCCAGCTGCAGCCCCTGAGCGCCTATCCCGGCCTCGCCACCTCCCCCGACAGCGACGCCGCGCGGCTGCTGGCGCGGATCGCCGGCTCCAGCGCGTTCGGCACCGTCGCCTTCGGCACCGAGGGCGGGCTGTTCGACCAGGCCGGCATCCCCACCGTGGTCTGCGGGCCCGGCAGCATGGACCAGGGGCACAAGCCCGACGAATTCATCAGCCTCGAACAGCTCCACGCCTGCGACGCCATGCTTCTGCGCCTGGCCGACTACCTGGAGAACCCGGGCTGACCGCCAGCGACCGTAGGGTGGGCCGGGCGGCGGGCGAGTGAGTTGTCCACCTCCACCGCGTGGGTTTCGCTCCGCTCTACCCACCCTACGAAAGCCCATGCGCACCGCGTGATGATGCGCCGGGCGAATAACGTTGGAGCAGCCGCCAACGCCCCTCCAGGCCCCCTTTTTTCCGGTGTTTCTGCACCCCGATGGCGCACCCTGCAGGCCCGCCGCCCCAGGCTGGAGCCAAGGGCGGGAGGGTGCTGCGCGCGTGGTTCCGCTACTGAGCTTTTTCTTATCCACCGAGCATATTTTTAATAATTTTCCTAAGCCGAACTCTGTCGCACCATCAAGCCCAGTCACGAATAACAACCAGACCGCGAAGACGGTCGAGTGGGAGTGCAGCGTGTTCGATCTCGATTACTGGCAGCAGCGAGCTGCCCGGCAGGCATTCATCGACAAGGCACTGATCGGCGGCCATCAGGTCTCGGCCGCATCCGGTGCCACCTTCGACTCCATCAACCCCGCGACCAACCAGCTGCTGGCCCGCGTCGCCGCCTGCGGCGAGGCCGAGGTGGACCTGGCCGTGCGCAGCGCGCGCCGCGCCTTCGACCAGGGCCCCTGGGCACGCATGGCGCCGGTGGAGCGCAAGAAGGTGCTGCTGCGCCTCGCCGAGCTGATGATGGCCCACCGCGAGGAGCTGGCCCTGCTGGACTCCCTCGACATGGGCAAGCCGGTGATGGACGCCTACACCATCGACGTGCCCGGCGCCGCCAACGTCTTCGCCTGGTACGGCGAGGCCCTGGACAAGCTCTACGACCAGGTGGCCCCCACCGCCCCCGGCAGCCTGGCCACCATCACCCGCGAAGCGCTGGGCGTGGTCGCCGCCGTGGTGCCCTGGAACTTCCCCCTCGACATGGCCGCCTGGAAGCTGGCCCCGGCCCTGGCCGCCGGCAACAGCGTGGTGCTCAAGCCCGCCGAGCAGTCGCCCTTCTCCGCCCTGCGCCTGGGCGAGCTGGCCCTGGAGGCCGGCATCCCCGAGGGCGTGCTCAACGTGGTGCCGGGCCTGGGCGAAAGCGCCGGCAAGGCCCTCGGCCTGCACCCGGACGTGGACTGCCTGGTGTTCACCGGCTCCACCCAGGTGGGCAAGTACTTCATGGGCTATTCGGCCCAGTCCAACCTCAAGCAGGTGTGGCTGGAGTGCGGCGGCAAGAGCCCGAACCTGGTGTTCGAGGATTGCCGCGACCTCGACCTCGCCGCCGAGAAGGCCGCCTTCGGCATCTTCTTCAACCAGGGCGAGGTGTGCTCCGCCAACTCGCGCCTCTACGTGCAGCGCTCCATCCAGGACGAATTCATCGAACGCCTGCTGGCCAAGGCCCGTGACTGGATGCCCGGCGACCCGCTGGACCCCGCCAGCCGCGCCGGCGCCATCGTCGACGCCGCGCAGACCGGCCGCGTCATGGGCTTCATCGAAGGCGCCCAGGGCGAGGGCGCACGCCTGCTGGCCGGTGGCCGGCGCCTGACCTTCAACGGCTCGAGCAATTTCGTCGAGCCCACCCTGTTCGCCGACGTGCGCGGCGACATGACCCTGGCCCGCGAGGAAGTCTTCGGCCCGGTGCTGGCCATCAGCGCCTTCGACAGCGAGGAGGAAGCCATCCGCCTCGCCAACGACAGCGTCTACGGCCTGGCCGCCTCGCTGTGGAGCGACGACCTGCACCGCGCCCACCGTGTCGCCCGCGCGCTCAAGGCAGGCACCGTATCGGTGAACACCGTGGACGCGCTGGACGTCACCGTACCCTTCGGCGGCGGCAGGCAATCCGGCTTCGGCCGCGACCTCTCGCTGCATTCCTTCGACAAGTACAGCCAGCTGAAGACCACCTGGTTCCAGCTGCGCTGAGGTCGCGATGACGACCCGGCCGCGCCTCGCCGCGCGGCCGCCATGACAAGAAAACCATCCGCGCCCGTGCACGCGCGGATACCCGGCCACCAGGCCACAACTGCCTCGACAACTGAACACAACTGAAAAGTAGTGAGGGAGTTCTCATGTCCAGATCCTTGCGTACCACCCTGCCCGCCACCCTCGGCCTCGCCCTGCTGACCACGGTCGGCGCGGCCCAGGCCCAGCCCGGGACGCTCACCGTGATCTCCTTCGGCGGCGCCACCAAGGCCGCCCAGGATGCCGCCTATTTCCGCCCCTTCGAACAGAGCGGCGCGGCCAAGGTGGTGGCTGGCGAATACAACGGCGAGCTGTCCAAGGTGAAGGCCATGGTCGACATCGGCCAGGTCAGCTGGGACCTGGTGGAAGTGGAAAGCCCCGAACTGCTGCGCGGTTGCGAGGAGGGCCTGTTCGAGCCCATCGACCCGGCCCTGCTCGGCGATGCCGCGCACTTCATCCCCGGCACCCTCAGCGAGTGCGGCGTGGCCAGCTACGTGTGGTCCATGGTGCTGGCCTACGACGCCGGCAAGCTGGCGGCGGCGCCCACCTCCTGGGCCGATTTCTGGGACGTGCAGCGCTTCCCCGGCAAGCGCGGCCTGCGCAAGGGCGCCAAGTACACCCTGGAAGCCGCGCTGCTGGCCGACGGGGTGAGGCGCGAGGACCTCTACACCGTGCTGGCGACCCCGGAGGGCGTCAGCCGCGCCTTCGCCAAGCTCGACCAGATCAAGCCGAACATCCAGTGGTGGGAGGCCGGTGCCCAGCCGCCGCAGTGGCTGGCGGCCGGCGACGTGGTGATGTCCGCCGCCTACAACGGCCGCATCGCCGCCGCGCAGAAGGAGGGCTCCAAGCTCGCCATCGTGTGGAACGGCAACCTCTACGACCCGGACCACTGGGCCATCGTCCGTGGCAGCCCGAACAAGGCCCTGGCCGAACGCTTCATCGCCTTCGCCAGCCAGGCCGAGCCGCAGAAGAGCTTCTCCAGCCAGATCCCCTACGGCCCGGTGCACAAGGACGCCCTGGCGCAGCTGCCCGCCGCCACCCAGGCGCAACTGCCCACCGCGCCGGCGAACCTGGCCGAAGCCCAGTTGGTGGATGCGGAATTCTGGGTCAACCACGGCGAGGAGCTGGAGGAACGCTTCAACGCCTGGGCGGCGCGCTGAGCCATGGTTCCGTCCGCGCCGGGGAAGCCGTGCGCGGGCGGGGCTGAACGACGGGTGCACCCCGTCACACCAGCCGGCGGCCCCTGAGCCGCCGGCGGATAACAAGAAAATCGGGAGAGCGTCATGAGTGCGAGTGTTTCCATCCCTGCCACGGGGCAAACCAGCGGCCTGCGCCGCGTTCTCGGGCTGGGCCCGCTGGTGGCGGTGGCCGTCGGCCTGGTGGTGTCCCAGGGCGTGATGGTGCTGATGCTGCAAGGGGCCGGCCTGGCCGGGCTGGGCTTCATCATTCCCCTGGGCATCGCCTACCTGCTGGCGCTGACCTATGCCCTGTCGTTCTCCGAACTGTCACTGATGATCCCCCGCGCCGGCAGCCTGAGCAGCTACACCGAGGTCGCCATCGGCCACTTCCCGGCCATCCTCGCCACCTTCTCCGGCTACATGGTGGTGGCCATGTTCGCCCTCTCGGCGGAGCTGCTGCTCCTCGACCTGATCATCGGCAAGGTCTACCCCGGCGCGCTCCCGCCCATGCTGGTGGCCTATGGCGTGCTCGCCCTGTTCACCGTCTTCAACCTGCTGGGCATCGACGTCTTCGCCCGCCTGCAGAGCGCCCTGGCCCTGGTGATGGTGGTGACCCTGCTGGCCCTCGGCCTGGGCGCCATCAGCAGCGACCTGGCCACCCTGGCCACGCCCCTGGACCAGGGCTGGAACCCGCTGGAAGCCGGCGCGCTGACCCTGGCGGCCATGGCCATCTGGGGCTTCGTCGGCGCCGAGTTCGTCTGCCCGCTGGTGGAGGAAACCCGCCGCCCGGAGCGCAACATCCCGCGCTCGATGATCATCGGCCTGACCCTGATCTTCGGCATCATCATCCTCTACTGCCTGGGCGCGCTGCTGTGCATCCCCCGCGAGCAACTGGCCGCCGACCCGCTGCCACACTTCCTCTTCGCCACAACCGTGTTCGGCGAGGCCGGCAAGCTGTTCCTGGTGGCCGCTGCGGTGACCGCCACCTGCAGCACGGTGAACTCCTCCCTCGCCGCCCTGCCGCGCATGCTCTACGGCATGGCCCAGAACGGCCAGGCCTTCCCGCAGTTCAAGCGCCTCAGCCAACGCACCCGCACGCCCTGGGTGGCGGTGCTGTTCATCGCCGGCATCACCGGCCTGCCGATCCTCCTGCTGGGCCAGGACCCGGACTCCATCAGCCTGTTGCTGCTGGCCGCGGCACTGGCCTGGCTGCTGGCCTACATCATCGTGCACATCGACGTGATCGCCCTGCGCCGCCGCTACCCGCACATGGCCCGGCCGTTCCGTTCGCCCTTCTACCCCTGGCCCCAGGTGCTCGGCATCGTCGGCATGCTCTTTGCCATCTACCACGTCTCCCCGGCCCCGGAGATGACCGCGAAGATCTTCGGCACCGCCGGCGTGGTGCTCGGCCTGATCTCGGTGATCGCCATCGCCTGGATCAAGCGGGTGATGCGCAAGCCGCTGTTCGTGCCCGAGCCACTGACCCCTTCCGAGCCGGCGCCAATCATCCGCGCCGCCCTTTCCCCCGAACCTCTTTGACGAGCAGGAGAAGACCATGACCGCTCCCATCACCCCGCCGCGCAGCACCGAGGACTACCAGGCAGCCGATGCCGCGCACCACATCCACGCCTTCCTCGACCAGAAGGCGCTGAACGCCGAAGGCCCGCGCGTGATGGTGCGTGGCGAAGGCCTGCACCTGTGGGACAACGACGGCAAGCGCTACCTCGACGGCATGTCCGGCCTGTGGTGCACCAACCTGGGCTACGGCCGCAAGGACCTGGCCGCCGCCGCCAGCGCCCAGCTGGAGCAGCTGCCGTACTACAACATGTTCTTCCACACCACCCACCCGGCAGTGGTGGAGCTCTCCGAGCTGCTCTTCAGCCTGTTGCCGGCCCACTACAGCCACGCCATCTACACCAACTCCGGTTCCGAGGCCAACGAGGTGCTGATCCGCACCGTGCGCCGCTACTGGCAGATCCTCGGCAAGCCGCAGAAGAAGGTGATGATCGGCCGCTGGAACGGCTACCACGGCTCGACACTGGCGGCCACCGCCCTGGGCGGCATGAAGTTCATGCACGAGATGGGCGGGCTGATCCCCGATGTCGCCCACATCGACGAGCCCTACTGGTTCGCCCAGGGCGGCGACCTGACCCCGGCCGAGTTCGGCCTGCGCTGCGCCCGCCAGCTGGAGGAGAAGATCCTCGAACTGGGTGCCGACAATGTCGCCGGCTTCATCGCCGAGCCCTTCCAGGGCGCGGGCGGGATGATCTTCCCGCCGGAAAGCTACTGGCCGGAGATCCAGCGCATCTGCCGCCAGTACGACGTGCTGCTGTGCGCAGACGAGGTGATCGGTGGCTTCGGCCGCACCGGCGAATGGTTCGCCCACCAGCACTTCGGCTTCCAGCCCGACACCCTGTCCATCGCCAAGGGCCTGACCTCCGGCTACATCCCCATGGGTGGCCTGGTGCTGGGCAAGCGCATCGCCGAGGTGCTGGTGGAACAGGGCGGCGTGTTCGCCCACGGCCTGACCTACTCCGGGCACCCGGTGGCCGCCGCCGTGGCCATCGCCAACCTCAAGGCGCTGCGCGACGAGGGCGTGGTCACCCAGGTGAAGAACGACACCGGCCCCTACCTGCAGCAATGCCTGCGCGAGGTGTTCGGCAAGCACCCGCTGATCGGCGAGATCCAGGGCACCGGCCTGGTGGCGGCCCTGCAGTTCGTCGAGGACAAGGCCACGCGCAAGCGCTTCGACAACGAGAACGACATCGCCTGGCGCTGCCGCACCCTGGGCTTCGAGGAAGGCGTGATCATCCGCTCCACCCTGGGCCGGATGATCATGGCGCCCGCCCTGGTGGCGACCCGCGCGGACATCGACGAGCTGATCGACAAGACCCGCCGCGCGGTGGAGCGCACGGCCCAGGAGATCGGCCGCAGCTGACCTCCAGGTAGCACCTTAGGGTGGGCCGGGCGGCGCTCCGCTTCAGCCCACCAGCGATGCAGCAGATGAACCGGGGGCATCTCCAGGCCCCGGTGCAGGAGGTGGCGGTGGGCTGAAGCCCACCCTACGACTGGGAACCCACGCAGGTGGCGGCCAAAAGGGGCCGGCGCCGCGATGACCCGGTCCCGCTCCACGGCGATACGCCGCATCAGACGCACCCAACGACACAGGGCCCATGGAAGGGGCCGCAGCAGAACAGGACCCCGAGCCCACGCAGGCCCGGGGCGCGGAACGAATTCGGCCAATGGCCCGTACTGCCCAGCAATTCCAACAACTAATGCGGGAGTGTTCCATGATCAAGTCCTTGCTACGTCGCTTCACCCTTCCCCTCACCTGCACCGCGTTGGCGGTCGGCGCCGCCGGCGCCCAGGCGGGCACCCTGTCCATCGGCCATACCACCTGGGTCGGCTACGGCACGCTGTACCTGGCCCGCGACCTGGGCTACTTCAAGGAGCTAGGCCTGGACCTGGAGCTGACCACCATCGAGGAAGCCTCGATGTACATGGCCGCCCAGGCCTCCGGGAAGCTGTCCGGCTCGGCCTCCACCATCGACGAGGTGCTCAAGTACCGCTCCAAGGATTTCTGCTTCAAGGCGGTCGCCGCGCTGGACGAAAGCTACGGCGGCGACGGCGTGCTGGTGGGCAAGGAGGTCACCAGCCTGAAGGACCTCAAGGGCCAGTCGGTGGCGGTGAACGAGGGCTCGGTCTCGCAGTTCTGGCTGTCCTACCTGCTCAAGCACAACGGCATGACCATGGCCGACCTGGATATCCAGAACATGACGGCCGACGACGCCGCCACCGCCTTCATCGCCGGTCGCGTGCCCGCCGCCGTGACCTGGGAGCCGCACCTGTCGCTGGTGCGCCAGAAGGGCGAAGGCAAGGTGCTGGTGGACAGCAGCACGACCCCCGGCGTGATCGTCGACGTGGTGGCGCTGTCCTGCGATGTGATCGACAAGCAGCCCGAGGACGTGAAGGCGCTGATCAAGGGCCTGTACAAGGCCGTGCAGTTCACCCAGGACAACCCCGAGAAGGCCCACGAGATCATGGCCAAGGGCGTCGGCGGCTACCTGGCCGACCCGGTGGAGCTGGCCAACGCCGCCAAGGGCGTTCGCTTCTACGATCAGGCCATGAGCGAGAAGCTGCTTGGCGTGCCCGGCAAGCCCGGTGACATCAAGGGCGTGATCCGCCTGGCCAACGAGACCTGGAGTGCCCTGCAGGGCAAGCGCTACGAGGTCAGCTACGACGACCTCGTCGACACCCGCTTCGTCAGCCAGTAAGGGAGCCGACCATGCCTTCTCGACACTCCTGGCTGAACCGCTGCCTGACCCCCAAGGTCGAGCTGCCGGCGAAGCTGATACTCGGTGCGGGCAGCCTCGGCTGGCTGCTGGTGCTCGGCCTCTGGGCCGGGCTTTCCTACGGCGGCGTGGTGCCGGCGATGTTCCTGCCCACCCCGGGCGCGGTGCTGGAGGCGGCCGCGCGCCTGGCCGGCGACGGCACCCTCGGCAAGCACGTGCTGGCGAGTGTCGAGGTGGTGCTCATCGGCTTCGCGGTGTCGTCCCTGGTGGCGGTGCCGCTGGGGCTGCTGATGGGCAGCTTCCGCATCGTCCAGGCCTTCCTCGAACCGCTGGTGAACTTCGTCCGCTACCTGCCGGTGACCTCCTTCGTGCCGCTGTTCATCCTGTGGATCGGCATCGGCCTGGAGCAGCGGGTGACGGTGATCATCTTCGGCGTGTTCTTCCAGCAGCTGGTGATGATCGCGGACGTTTCCAAGGGCGTCTCGCGGGACCTGATCAACGCCTCCTACACCCTGGGTTCGAGCCGCCGCGACGTGGTGCTCCATGTGCTCGGCCCGGCCTCCCTGCCCGGCGTGCTGGACACCCTGCGGGTGACCATGGGCTGGGCCTGGACCTACCTGGTGGTGGCCGAGCTGGTGGCCGCCAGCAGCGGCCTGGGCTACATCAGCCTGAAGGCCATGCGTGGCTTCCAGGTGGACGTGATCTTCCTCGCCATCGCCATCATCGGCCTGCTCGGGCTGGTGACCGATCAACTGTTCCGACTCCTCCGACTGAAGGTGGCCTCATGGGCGCAGTAGCAGCCATGCACGATCAGACCCTGGCCGCCCCCGCTGCGGCCGCAACCCCCACTGAACGCCTGCGGGTGGAGAACGTCTGCCTGCGCTACCAGAGCCCGGGCGGCAAGACCTTCGCCGCGCTGGAGAACGTCTCCCTGAGCGTGCCGGACCAGCAGTTCGCCGTGCTCGTGGGCCCCTCCGGCTGCGGCAAGTCGAGCCTGCTGTACCTCACCGCCGGCCTGGCCGAACCCACCTCGGGGGAGATCTACGTCGGCGGCAAGCGGGTCGACGGGCCCGGCGCCGATCGCGGCATGGTGTTCCAGGGCTACACCCTGTTCCCCTGGCTCAACGTGCGCGAGAACATCGAGTTCGGCCTCAAGCGCAAGGGCATGCCCAAGGGCGAACGCCAGGAGATCGTCGACTTCTACCTGGCCGAAGTGGGCCTGGCGCCCTTCGCCGGGCATTACCCCAAGCAGCTTTCCGGCGGCATGATGCAGCGCGTGGCCATCGCCCGCGCACTGGCCAACGACCCGCAGATCCTGCTGATGGACGAGCCCTTCGGCGCCCTCGACAGCCAGACCCGCATGCAGATGCAGAAGCTGTTGCTGCGGGTGTGGGAGCACAGCAAGAAGACCGTGGTGTTCGTCACCCACGACATAGACGAAGCCATCCTGCTGGGCGACCGCATCTACGTCATGGGCGCCCGCCCCGGCCACATCAAGCGCGAGCTCGACGTGCCCATCCCCCGCCCGCGCGAGCTGGACATGGTGATGGACCGCGCCTTCATCGAGATGAAGCGCGAGATCCTCGGCCTGCTCCACGACGACCTTGAAGAGATGCACTGACCGCCCTGGGGCGGCGCGCCCGCCCCGGCACCATCGCAAGGAGGGCCCCATGCCCGCTTCGACTCCATCCCCCCAGCGTTACGACTACCTGGTGGTCGGCGCCGGATCGGCCGGCTGCGTCCTGGCCAACCGCCTCAGCGCCGATCCCGGCGTGCGCGTCTGCCTGATCGAGGCCGGCGGCAGCGACGCCAGCCCGCGCGTGCAGACGCCGGCCGGCACCATCACCCTGTACAAGAGCCGGCGCTTCAGCTGGAACTTCTTCTCCGCGCCCCAGCCACGCCTCAACGGCCGCCAGCTGCACTGCCCACGGGGCAAGGCACTGGGCGGCTCCAGTTCGATGAACTCGATGATCTACATCCGTGGCGACGCCTCCGACTACGACCGCTGGGCCGAACTCGGTTGCGACGGCTGGAGCTGGCGCGAAGTGCTGCCGCTGTTCAGGAAATCCGAGGGCAACCGCCTGGGCCAGGACCTGGCCTACCACGGCACCCGGGGCGAGCTGCTGGTGGACCGCGCCCGCGATCCCAACCCGCTGTCGTCGCTGTTCATCAAGGCGGCGGAAGCCATCGGCCTGAAACGCAACGACGACTTCAACGGCGGCCAGCTGGAAGGCGTCGGCCTCTACAACCTGACGCAGAAGGACGCACAGCGGCTGTCCAGCTACCGCGCCTTCGTCGCGCCGGTGCGCGAGCGGCCGAACCTGCAGGTGCTGACCGGCTGCAAGGTGCTGTCGCTGCTGCTGGAAGACGGCGCCGCCAAGGGCGTGCTGATCGAACGTGACGGCGTGGAGCAACGCCTGGAGTGCGGGCGCGAGGTGATACTCGCCGCCGGCGCCATCGGCTCGCCGCAGGTGCTCCTGGCTTCCGGCATCGGCCCCAGGGCGGAGCTGGAGGCCGCCGGCATCGAGGTGCGTCACGACCTGCCCGGCGTCGGCAAGAACCTGCAGGACCACCTCGACGGCCTGGTCACCGTGCGCTCGCCGAGCCCGCTGACCCTGGGCTTCTCCTGGGGCTCGCTGCCCAGCGTGCTGCTGTCGCCCTTCAAGTACCTGGCGCAGCGGAAGGGCTGGCTGACCACCAACTACGTGGAGGCCGGCGGCTTCGCCCGCACGCCCCTGGCCGGTGCGCTGCCGGACGTGCAGTTCCACTTCGTGCCGGGCTACCGCAGCCACCGCGGCCGCCTGTTCGAGTGGGGCCACGGCTACGCGGTGCACACCTGCGTGCTGCGCCCCGGCAGCATCGGCGAGCTGCGGGTGAAGGCGCGAGGGGAGATCGAGATCGACTACAACTTCCTCGCCGACCCCCAGGACGCCCGGGTGCTGGTGGAGGGCATCCGCCTGGCGCGGCGCATCCTCGCCGGTGCCGCCTTCGATGGCCTGCGTGGCCAGGAGATGCTGCCCGGCGCCGAGGTGCAGAGCGACGAGCAGTTGCTGGCGTACATCCGTGAGCACGCCGCCACGGTGTTCCACCCGGTGGGCACCTGCAAGATGGGCGTGGACGCCATGAGCGTGGTGGACCCGCAGCTGCGGGTGCGCGGCGTGAGGGGCCTGCGCGTGGCCGATGCCTCGATCATGCCGACCCTGGTCAGCGGCAACACCAATGCGCCGTGCATCATGATCGGCGAGAAGGCCGCGCAGATGATCCTGCAGGGTGGAGCGGCCGAGGTGGAAGCCGTGGAGGATGTCGCGGTGGCGGTCTAGGCCGTGCCGGTGGTTCCCGGGCTGAAGCCCGGGCTACGGCTGGCGCTGCGAACGGAAATGAAAAGGCCACCCGAGGGTGGCCTTTTCCGTTACCGCGAGGCTCAAGCCGGTTGGCTGGCCCCACCGCGCTTGTTGCTGGACGCGGCTTCGGCAGCCATGGATTCCATGGCCTCCTGGATGGCGCGCTTGCGGCGCTCTTCGGCCTGGCGGCTGAAGTACCAGGCGAAGAAGGTGAACAGCGACACGGTCAGCAGGATCAGGCTGGCCACGGCGTTGATCTCCGGTTTCACCCCCAGGCGCACGGCGGAGAACACTTCCATCGGCAGGGTGGTGGAACCGGGGCCAGAAACGAAGCTCGCCAGCACCAGGTCGTCCAGGGACAGGGCGAAGGACATCATGCCGCCCGCCGCCAGCGACGGCGCGATCATCGGGATGGTGATCAGGATGAACACCTTCCACGGACGCGCCCCGAGGTCCATGGCGGCCTCCTCGATGGACAGGTCCAGCTCACGCAGGCGCGCCGACACCACGATGGCCACGTAGGCCGAGCAGAAGGTGGTGTGGGCGATCCAGATGGTGACGATGCCACGCTCCTGGGGCCAGCCGATCAGTTGCGCCATGGCCACGAACAGCAGCAGCAGCGACAGACCGGTGATGACCTCGGGCATGACCAGCGGCGCGGTGACCAGGCCGCCGAACAGCGTGCGGCCACGGAAGCGCGGGATGCGGGTCAGGACGAAGGCCGCCAGGGTGCCCAGCGCCACCGCCGCGATGGCGGTGTAGCAGGCGATCTCCAGGGAGCGCATCACCGAGTTCATCAGCTGGGAGTTGTCCAGCAGGCCGACGTACCACTTCACCGACCAGCCGCCCCAGACCGTTACCAGCTTGGAGGCGTTGAACGAGTAGATGACCAGGATGAGCATCGGCAGGTAGATGAACAGCAGGCCGACCCAGAGCATCACGTTGGAGAAACTGAAGCGCTTCATACCTTGCCCTCCAGTTCCTTGGCTTGGTTACGGTTGAACAGGATGATCGGGACGATGAGGATCGCCAGCATCACCACTGCCAGCGCGGACGCCACCGGCCAGTCGCGGTTGTTGAAGAACTCCTGCCACAGCACCTTGCCGATCATCAGGGTCTCCGGGCCGCCGAGCAGTTCGGGGATGACGAACTCGCCCACCACCGGGATGAACACCAGCATGCTGCCGGCGATGATGCCGTTCTTGGACAGCGGCACGGTGATCTTCCAGAAGCTGTTGAAGTTGCTCGAACCGAGGTCCGATGCGGCTTCTAGCAGGCTCTGGTCGTGCTTCACCAGGTTGGCGAACAGCGGCAGGATCATGAACGGCAGGTAGGAATAGACCACGCCGATGTAGACCGCGGTGTTGGTGTTGAGGATCTGCAGCGGCTCGCTGATCAGGCCGATGCCCATCAGGAAGCTGTTGAGCAGGCCGTTGTTGCTGAGGATGCCCATCCAGGCGTAGACGCGGATGAGGATGGCGGTCCAGGTCGGCATCATGATCAGCAGCAGCAGCACGGTCTGGGCTTCCTTGCCGGCACGGGCGATGGCGTAGGCCATCGGGTAGCCGATCAGGAGGCACAGCAGGGTGCTGAAGAAGGCCATCTTCAGGGAGCCCAGGTAGGCGGCCAGGTAGAGTTCGTCCTCGCTCAGCATGAAGTAGTTGCCGAGGTTGAGGACGATCTGCAGCTGGTTGTCGGCCCAGGTGTAGATCTCGGTGTAGGGCGGGATCGCCACGTCCGCTTCCGCGAAGCTGATCTTCAGCACGATGGCGAAGGGCAGCAGGAAGAACAGGAACAGCCAGAGGAACGGGATCCCGATCACCGCGTGCCGGCCCGTGGGCAGGCGTTTCTTCAGTCTGGAGATTTTCATGAGCGCAGCACCACCCCGCTGTCGTCCTCCCACCATACGAAGACTTCATCGTCCCAGGTCGGACGCGCGCCGCGACGCTCGGCGTTGGCGACGAAGGACTGGACGATGGAGCCGCCGGGCAGCTTGACGTAGAACACCGAGTGACCGCCGAGGTAGGCGATGTCGTGGATCTTTCCGCGCGACCAGTTGTACTCGCAGGTGGGCTGCTCGGTGGTGACCAGCAGCTTCTCGGGGCGCAGGGCGTAGGTGATGCGCTTGTCCTGCACCGAGGTGGTCACGCCGTGGCCGACGTAGATCGGGCGCTCCAGCTCGGGGCAGGCGATCAGGGCGTGGGCCTCGAGGTCCTCCACCACTTCGCCGTCGAACAGGTTGACGTTGCCGATGAACTCGCACACCAGGCGGCTGATGGGGGTCTCGTAGATGTCCACCGGGCTGCCGATCTGCTCGATGCAGCCCAGGTGCATGATGGCGATGCGCTGGGCCATGGTCATGGCCTCTTCCTGGTCGTGGGTCACCATGACGCAGGTCACGCCGACGCGCTCGATGATCTCCACCAGCTCCAGCTGCATCTGCGAACGCAGCTTCTTGTCCAGGGCGCCCATGGGCTCGTCGAGCAGCAGCAGCTTGGGACGCTTGGCCAGCGAGCGGGCCAGGGCCACGCGCTGACGCTGGCCACCAGACAGCTGGTGCGGCTTGCGCTTGGCGTACTGGGTCATCTGCACCAGCTTGAGCATCTCGCTGACGCGCTCATCGATCTCGCTGCTGGAGAGGCGATCTTGTTTGAGTCCGAAGGCGATGTTCTGCGCAACAGTCATATGCGGGAAGAGCGCATAGGACTGGAACATCATGTTGATCGGCCGCTCGTAGGGCGGCATGTCGGTGATATCGACGCCGTCGAGGAAGATGCGACCTTCAGTGGGACGTTCGAAACCCGCCAGCATGCGCAGCAGGGTTGACTTGCCCGAGCCGGAACCACCCAGCAGGGCGAAGATCTCGCCCTTGTTGATGGTCAGCGAGACGTCGTCCACCGCAAGGGTCTCGTCGAACTGCTTGGTCACCCGGTCGATCTTGACCAGCACCTCTTTGGGTTGCTGGTTGCCCTCGAGGGCTTTCTTGTAGGCACCGGAGGCTATTGCCATTACCACACTCCCAATTCTTGCTAGCCGACCATTATGGCCGGTTGCGTTGAGTATCGCTCGTTAGGCGCGAGACGCGCGTCCAGACCCGCTCGTCGCCCGCTCTGGCGCAAGCTGCGCGAGCCCTGCCCGCGCGGCTCGCCCCCGATCACTTGCCCGACTTGACCTTGGTCCAGCTCCGGGTCATCAGCCGTTGCACCTTCGGAGGCAGTTCCTCCGAGACATACAGCTTGTCCAGCACCGCTTGTGGCGGGTACACGGACGCGTCGTCACGCACTTCCTGATTCATGAATTCGCCCGACTTGGTGTTCGGGTTGGCGTAGCCCACGTAGTCGCTGACCTTGGCGATGACTTCGGGGCGCAGCAGATAATCGATGAAGGCGTGGGCTTCCTTGGCGTTGGCAGCATCGGCCGGCACGGCGACCATGTCGAACCACAGGTTGCCGCCCTCTTTGGGGATCGCGTAGGCGATTTCCACGCCCTTGCCGGCTTCCTCGGCGCGCGCGGCGGCCTGGAAGATATCGCCGGAGAAGCCCGCCGCGACGCAGATGTCGCCGTTGGCCAGGTCACCGATGTACTTGGAGGAGTGGAAATAGGTGATGTAGGGACGAACCTCCATCAGCTTGGCCTCGGCTTTCTTGTAGTCGTCCGGGTTCTTGCTGTTGGGGTTCAGGCCCAGGTAATTGAGCATGGCCGGAATCATTTCGTCGGCCGAGTCGAGGAAGGCCACGCCGCACTGGCTGAGCTTCTTGATGTTCTCGGGTTCGAAGATCACCGACCAGGAGTCGATCTTGTCGACGCCGAGCACGGCCTTGACCTTCTCGGCGTTGTAGCCGATGCCGTTGGTGCCCCAGAGGTAGGGGACGGCGTACTGGTTGCCGGGGTCATTGGCTTCCAGGCGCTTGAGCAGCACGGGATCGAGGTTGTCCCAGTTCTTCAGCTGGCTGCGGTCCAGTTTCTGGAAGGCGCCGGCCTTGATCTGCTTGCCGAGGAAGTGGTTGGAGGGGACTACCACGTCATACCCGGTGCGACCGGCCAGGAGCTTGCCTTCGAGGGTTTCGTTGGAGTCGAAGACGTCATAGACGGGCTTGATGCCGGTCTCTTTCTGGAAGTCCGCCAGGGTGGTCTCGCCGATGTAGTCGGACCAGTTGTAGATGTGCACCGTCTGCTCGGCGTGGGCCTGTGAAGCCAGGGTCAGCACGGCGGCGGTGATCAGGGTTTTGCAGAAGGAAACTCGCACACTTTAATCCTCTTGATATGCCGGGCCGCTGGCGCACCGGGGCGCGCTGCGGAGTGTCTTATCGGGTTGTCGCTTCAACGACCACTTTTTATCCGGGTCCAGTCACGGGTCAGCCAGCGCTGGACATCGCGCGGGCGCTCCCGGGCCACGTAGAGCTTGGCCATCACTTCCGGCGAGGGGTAGACGCCGGGGTTCTCGCGCACGCTGGCATCCACCAGCGCGGTCGCATCCTTGTTGGCATTGGCATAGGAAACGTAGTCGCTGATCTTGGCGATCACATCCGGGCGCATCAGGTAGTTGATGAAGATATGCGCCTCTTCCACGTGCTTGGCGTCCCGGGGGATGGCCAGCATGTCCGCCCACATGGCGGTGCCTTCCTTGGGGATGACGTAGATGATCTCGTCCTTGCGCCCGGCCTCTTCGGCGCGGCTGGCGGCCTGGAGCATGTCGCCGGAGTAGCCGAAGGCGATGCAGATGTCGCCGTTGGCCAGGTCGCCGATGGACTTGGAGGAGTGGAAGTAGGTGATGTACGGGCGCACCTTGAGCAGCTGGGCGGTGGCCTTGTCGTAGTCGGCGCGCTCGTGGGTGTGGGGCGAGCCGCCGAGGTAGTTGACCATCTGCGGCATGACTTCATCGCCGGAATCGATCAGGGCGACGCCGCACGGGGTGAGCTGCTTGACCACCTCGGGGTCGAACAGCAGCGACCAGGAGTCGAGCTTGGCATCGGCACCGAGGATGGCGCGCACCTTGGTGGCGTTGAGGCCGATGCCGTTGGTGCCCCACATGTAGGGCACGGAGTATTCGTTGCCCGGATCGCCGCCCGCGAGGTTCTTCAGCACGGCAGGGTCCAGGTGGGAGAGGTTCGGCAGCTTGGACTTGTCCAGCTTCTGGTAGGTGCCGGCCTTGATCTGCTTGGCCAGGAAGTGGTTGGTGGGGACCACCACGTCGTAGCCGGATTGCCCGGTGGCGAGCTTGCCGTCGAGGGTTTCGTTGGAGTCGAAGACGTCGTAGACCACCTTGATCCCGGTTTCCTTCTGGAAGTTCTCCAGGGTGTCCGGTGCGATGTAATCGGACCAGTTGTACACGTGCACGACACGCTCCTGCGCCTGTGTCATGGACACGACGAAGAAACTGGCCAGCAACCCGTACAGCCAGGGGCGATTGCGCATGAGGAGGTCCTCTTGGGGTGGTTCACCCTCCGGCGAGCGCCGGAGGGTGGGTGGCGGCTTACTTGCCCGACTTGATGGTGGTCCAGGTACGGGTCATTACGCGTTGCACCTTGGCCGGCAGGTCCGGGAAGGCGTAGAGCTTGGCCATGGTCTCCTTGCTCGGGTAGATGCCCGGGTCGGTGCGGATCGCCTCGTCCACCAGCGGGGTGGCGGCGGCGTTACCGTTCGGGAACTGCACGAAGTTGGTGATCTCGGCCATGATTTCCGGCTTCATCAGGAAGTTCATGAAGGCGTAGGCGGCGTCCGGGTTGGCGGCGTCGGCAGGGATCGCGACCATGTCGAAGAAGGTGCCGGCACCTTCCTTCGGAATGTTGTACGCGACCTTCACGCCAGCCTTGGCCTCGTCGGCACGGGACTTGGCCTGGTACACGTCACCCGAGTAGCCCACGGCCACGCAGAGGTTGCCGTTGGCCAGGTCGGAGATGTACTTGGAGGAGTGGAAGTAGGTCACGTGCGGACGGATCTTGAGGAACAGCGCCTCGGCTTCCTTGAGCTGCTTGGGGTCCTGGCTGACCGGGCTGTAGCCCAGGTAGTGCAGGGCGATCGGCAGGATTTCGGTCGGCGAGTCGAGGAAGGAAACACCGCAGGATTTCAGCTTCTCGATGTTCTCGGGCTTGAACAGCAGGTCCCAGGAATCCACCGGGGCCTTGTCGCCGAGCACGGCCTTGACCTTGTCGACGTTGTAGCCGATGCCGATGGAGCCCCACATGTAGGGGAAGGCGTACTGGTTGCCCGGGTCGGAGACTTCGACGGTCTTCAGCAGGTTCGGGTCCAGGTTCTTCCAGTTCGGCAGCTTGGACTTGTCCAGCGGCTGATAGACCTTGGCCTTGATCTGCTTGGCCAGGAAGTTGTTGGACGGCACCACGATGTCGTAACCGGATTTGCCGGCCAGCAGCTTGGCTTCAAGGGTTTCGTTGGAATCGAAGACGTCGTAGACGACCTTGATGCCGGTTTCCTTGGTGAACTTCTCGACGGTTTCCGGGGCGATGTAGTCAGACCAGTTATAGACGTGCAGCACCTTGTCTTCTGCCTGCGCCACACCAGCCACAGCGCCAGCGAGCGTCATGGCGAGCAAGGTCTTGCCGAAGGTTTTGAACATGCGGGTAGCTCCATTTGTTGTTTAAGTGTCCGAGCGGCGTCGCCACCGCCCGGTGAGCCTGGCCAACGCACTGGCGCAGTCTGGCAAGGTCAGGGGCGCGCTTACAACAGCTCGCGGGATGCGATTGTTTGCAAACTCGCCCAATTGCTCAACCCAGAACTGCACTCGCGGTGAGGTCGAGGCACTTGCGAGCCTTGGTCACCAGTTCGTCGATCTCGTCCTTACTGATCACCAGCGGCGGCGACACAATCATAGTGTCCCCAACCGCACGCATGATCAGGCCATTGCGGAAGCAGTGCTCGCGGCACTGCATGCCCACGCCCAGATCGGTGAAACGCTCACGGGTCTTCTTGTTCTTGACCAGTTCCAGGGCGCCAACCATGCCGACCCCACGCGCTTCGCCAACCAGGGGATGGTCAGCCAGCTCCTGCCAGCGTTGTTGCAAATACGGTGCCGTTTCCGCCTTCACTTTCTCGACGATCTTCTCTTCGCGGAGGATGCGGATGTTTTCCAGTGCCACCGCGGCGGCCACCGGGTGACCGGAGTAGGTGAAGCCGTGGTAGAACTCGCCGCCCTGGTTGAGCACCTCGACCACCTCGTCACGGACAATCACGCCGCCCATGGGGATGTAGCCGGAGGTCAGGCCCTTGGCGATGGGCATCAGGTCCGGGGCGTTGCCGTAGTACTGGCTGCCGAACCACTCGCCGGTACGGCCGAAGCCGCAGATGACTTCGTCGGCGATGAACAGGATGTCGTAGCGGGCGAGGATCTCGCGGATCTTCGGCCAGTAGGTTTCCGGCGGCACGATCACGCCGCCCGCGCCCTGGATGGGCTCGGCGATGAAGGCGGCGACGTTCTCTTCGCCGACTTCGAGAATCTTCTTCTCCAGCTGCTCGGCGGCCCAGACGCCGAACTCCTCGGGGGCCATGTCGCCACCCTCGCCGAACCAGTAGGGCTGGGCGATGTGGGTGATCCCCGGGATCGGCAGGTCGCCCTGCTCGTGCAGTGCCTTCATGCCGCCGAGGCTGACGCCGGCGACGGTGGAGCCGTGGTAGCCGTTCCAGCGGCCGATGACGACTTTCTTCTTCGGCTGGCCCTTGGTCGCCCAGTAGTGGCGGACCATGCGCAGCACGGTGTCGTTGGCCTCGGAACCGGAACCGGTGAAGAACACGTGGTTCATGCCCTCGGGCGCCAGCTCGGAAATGGCCTTGGCCAGTTCGATGACGGGCGGGTGGGCAGTCTGGAAGAACAGGTTGTAGAAGGGCAGCTCGCGCATCTGGCGGGTGGCCGCCTGCACCAGTTCCTCGCGGCCGTAGCCGACGTTGACGCACCACAGGCCGGCCATGGCGTCGAGGATCTTGTTGCCCTCGCTGTCCCAGATGTAGACGCCGTCGGCTTTGGTGATGATCCGCGCGCCCTTGGCATTCAACGCCTGGTAGTCGGTGAACGGCGGCAGGTGGTGGTCGCGACTGAGTGCCTGCCACTCAAGGGTCTGGGGGTTGGTCACTGGGCTCTTCATTATCTACACCTCTATGCAAATCTGGGTTGGCGTGCCGCGCCACGAACGCGGCACGCCGTTTGGATCAGACGGAAAGCAGCAGGAACTCACGCTCCCAGGAGCTGATGACGCGCTTGAAGTTCTCGTGCTCGGCGCGTTTCACCGCGACGTAGGCACTGATGAACTTGGTGCTCAGGTACTTCTCCAGGGGCTTGCAGTTCTCCAGGCGCTCGAGGGCGTCCTCGAGGGTCAGCGGCAGGCGCAGGTTGCGGCGCTCGTAGCCACGGCCCTTGACCTGCGCGCTCGGCTTGATCTGCTCGACCATGCCGATGTAGCCGCACAGCAGGCTGGCGGCGATCGCCAGGTAGGGGTTGGCGTCGGCACCGGCCAGGCGGTTCTCCACGCGGCGGTTCTGCGGGGTGGCGTCCGGCACGCGCAGGCCCACGGTGCGGTTCTCCTCGCCCCACTCCACGTTCACCGGCGCCGAGGTATCGGGCAGGAAACGGCGGAAGGAGTTCACGTTCGGCGCGAACAGCGGCAGCAGCTCGGGGATGAACTTCTGCAGGCCGCCGATGTGGTGGAGGAACAGCTCGCTCATGGAGCCATCTTCGTTGGAGAAGATGTTCTTGCCGGTCTTGATGTCCACCACGCTCTGGTGCAGGTGCATGGCACTGCCCGGCTGGTCGGTGATCGGCTTGGCCATGAAGGTGGCGGCGACGTTATGTTTCAGCGCGGCCTCGCGCATGGTGCGCTTGAACACGGTGATCTGGTCGGCCAGGGACAGGGCTTCGCCGTGACGGAAGTTGATCTCCATCTGCGCCGGGCCTTCCTCGTGGATGAGGGTGTCCAGGTCGAGGTCCTGCGCCTCGCACCAGTCGTACATGTCCTCGAACAGCGGGTCGAATTCGTTCGCCGCGTCGATGGAGAAGGACTGGCGGCCGGTCTCGGGGCGACCGGAGCGGCCGATCGGGGCCTGCAGCGGGTAGTCCGGGTCGTCGCTTCGCTTGGTCAGGTAGAACTCCATCTCCGGCGCGACGATCGGGCGCCAGCCCTTGTCGGCGTAGAGCTTGAGCACTTTCTTGAGGATGTTGCGCGGCGACAGCTCGATGGGGTTGCCCATCTTGTCGAAGGTGTCGTGGATCACCATCGCGGTGGGTTCCAGCGCCCAGGGCACGAGGAACACGGCGTTCTCGTCCGGGCGGCAGACCATGTCGATGTCGGCAGGGTCCAGCAGCTCGTAATAAACGTCGTCCTCGACATAGTCGCCGGTGACAGTCTGCAGCAGCACACTCTCGGGGAGGCGCATGCCCTTCTCGTCGAGGAACTTGTTGGTCGGCGAAATCTTGCCCCGGGCAATGCCGGTAAGATCGCTGATCAAGCATTCAACTTCGGTGATTTTGCGTTCTTTCAACCAGCTTGTGAGCTGGTCCAACTTGGTAGTCATAAAGACCTCAGGGTGTGAGAGCTGCAACTGGTATAGCTGAGCTCAGCGTTGCCCCGCCCTCTTCCTGCAAGCCTCACCAAAGGCCTGGAAGATGGCGAGATAATCGGGATTGGAACGAACCTGCCACTCGGGGTGCCACTGTACCCCGAGCGCGAAACTCTTCGCGCCGACGACCGAGCAGGATTCGACCAACCCGTCAGGCGCCAGCGCTTCTACGTGAAGGCCCGGCGCCAGACGTTCAACGCCCTGGCCATGAATGGAATTTACGAGAATCTCCGCGGGCAAGCCGATGCCCGCGAGGATGCCACCCGGCTGGATCTGCACGGGGTGGCGGGGTGCATACTGCACCTCGAGCGGCTCATCGGCCGGCTCGCGGTGATCCATGAGGCCTACGACCGCATGCACCTTCTGGTGCAGGGTGCCGCCGAAGGCCACGTTCATTTCCTGGAAGCCCCGGCAGATGCCGAGCACGGGCACACCGGCGGCCACGGCGGCGCGCATCAGCGCAAGCGTGGTGCCATCGCGCTGCGGGTCGTGGAGGGTGCCGGGCTCGCTGGCCGGGCCTGAATAAAGATGGGGTTCGACGTTGGAAGGTGAACCGGTGAACAGCAAGCCGTCTAGACTGGCCAGAAGGGATGTCGTGTCGAGGAGCTCGCCGAGAGCCGGAATAATCAGCGGAACCCCGCCGGCGCCAAGGGCTACCGCACGAAGATACTTGTCACCCGCTATATGGTAGGGATGCAGACCGATCTGCTTGGTGCAGGCGGTGACGCCGATGAACGGCAGGCGAGACATGAGACACCCGTTTTATTGCTGTTATGGGTTGCGACCGAGCTTAGCGTTGTTCATTTTTTTACACAATAGGGCTGTAAAAAATCGAACACACCTCGCTGAGCGCCGCGTGCGCCATGGCCCCGAGAGGGGTCAGATGCCCCTCAAACGCCCCAAAATTGGCCATATGGCCCTGTTTTAGGGCAAAATGGGGCGCTATTGACATCGTTAGGGGATTCCGATTGACTCTCACCCTAGCGAACGTGTGATTGATATTTTTAACAAGAAAGGTGTTGCATCATGTCGGTACCCCCGCGTGCCGTTCAGCTTCAAGAAGCGAACGAGTTCCTTAAGGAACATCCTGAGGTCCAGTTCGTCGACCTCCTGATCGCAGATATGAATGGAGTAGTCCGAGGCAAGCGAATCGAACGCGCCAGCCTCCACAAAGTTTACGAAAAAGGCATCAACCTCCCCGCTTCCTTATTCGCCCTCGATATCAACGGCTCTACCGTTGAAAGCACCGGCCTCGGCCTGGACATCGGCGACGCCGATCGTATCTGCTACCCGATCCCCGGCACCCTGTGCGACGAGCCCTGGCAGAAGCGCCCCACCGCGCAACTGCTGATGACCATGCACGAGATGGAAGGCGAGCCCTTCTTCGCCGACCCGCGCGAAGTGCTGCGCCAGGTCGTCGCGAAGTTCGACGATCTCGGCCTGACCATCTGCGCCGCGTTCGAGCTCGAGTTCTACCTGATCGACCAGGAGAACGTGAACGGCCGTCCGCAGCCGCCGCGCTCCCCGATCTCCGGCAAGCGTCCGCAGTCCACCCAGGTCTACCTGATCGACGATCTCGACGAGTACGCCGACTGCCTGCAGGACATCCTCGAAGGCGCCAGGGTCCAGGGCATCCCGGCCGACGCCATCGTCAAGGAAAGCGCCCCGGCCCAGTTCGAGGTCAACCTCCACCACGTGGCGGACCCGATCAAGGCCTGCGACTACGCCGTGCTGCTCAAGCGCCTGGTGAAGAACATCGCGTATGACCACGAGATGGACACCACCTTCATGGCCAAGCCCTACCCGGGTCAGGCCGGCAACGGTCTGCACGTCCATATCTCGCTGCTGGACAAGCATGGCAAGAACATCTTTGCCAGCGAGGATCCCGAGCAGAACGCCGCATTGCGCCATGCGCTCGGCGGTGTGCTCGAGACCCTGCCCGCTTCCATGGCCTTCCTCTGCCCGAACGTGAACTCCTACCGCCGCTTCGGCGCGCAGTTCTACGTGCCGAACGCACCGAGCTGGGGTCTGGACAACCGTACCGTCGCCCTGCGCGTGCCCACCGGCAGCGCGGACGCAGTGCGTATCGAACACCGCGTAGCCGGTGCCGATGCCAACCCGTACCTGATGATGGCGTCGATCCTGGCGGGCGTGCACCACGGCCTGACCAACCAGATCGAACCCGGCGCCCCCATCGAAGGCAACTCGTACGAGCAGTTGGAGCAGAGCCTGCCGAACAACCTGCGTGATGCCCTGCGCGAGTTGGACGACAGCGAGATCCTGGCCAAGTACATCAGCCCGGATTACATCGACATCTTCGTCGCGTGCAAGGAAAGCGAGCTGGAGGAGTTCGAACACTCCATCTCCGACCTCGAATACAACTGGTACCTGCATACCGTGTAAGCGAGTCGAAAGACGCCGGCCCCAGGGCCGGCGTTTTTTTGTCTGCGATTCATCCCTTCCTCCCACCCGCGATCTCGGAAGGGCGCTGTGAGAACCGCGCAAAGGCCCGTTCCAGAGAGGCCCAGCCGATGACATGCATCAACCTGCTGAAACATTTGCGCCGCAATAATGCGGCGTCAACCATCAGGGAGGACTCCATGCCCCGCTTCCTCGCACCGCTGCTGTTCGCGCTGCTGCCGACCCTGGCCAGCGCTGAAGACACCATCCGCGTCTACAACTGGAACGACTACATCGCCCCCCAGGTGCTCAAGGACTTCGAGCAGCAGACCGGCATCCGCGTGGACTACCACACCTTCTCCAGCGCCGAAGAGCTGCAGAAGATCATGGCAAGCGGCGAGGCCATCGACATCGTCGTGCCCTCCCACAACAACCTCCCCGAACTGATCAAGGCCGGGCGCCTGCAGGCCCTGGACTTCAGCCGCCTGCCCAACCGCCAGCACCTGGACAAACAGCTGCTGAGCAAGCTCGCCGCCGTCGACCCCAACAACCAGCACGCCGTGCCCTACCTCTGGGGCGCCGTGGGCCTCGCGGTGAACACGCCCCAGGCCGAGAAGGCCTATGGCGGCCCGCTGCCGCCGAGCTGGAGCGTGCTTTTCGAGCCGGAGCAGAGCAAGCGCCTGGCCAGCTGCGGCATGAGCGTGCTCGACGCCCCGGACGAAGCCCTGTCCATTCTCATGACCTACCAGGGCCGCACCCTCGCCCGCACCGCCCCCAGCCGCCTCAAGCGCTCCGCCGAACTGCTCACCGGCCTGCGCCCGAACCTGCGCTACATCGACAGCGAGCGCTACATCGAAGACCTCAACAAGGGCCGGCTGTGCGTCGCCATGGCCTGGGTCGGCGACGCCCTCAACGCCGCGGCCGCCGGCCAGCCGGTGCGCTTCGTGGTGCCCGACGAGGGCTCGGTGCTGTTCATCGACAACCTCGCCATCCCCACCAGCGCCAACCGCGCCGACCTCGCCCACCGCTTCATCGACTTCATGATGCAGCCCAAGGTCGCCGCGCAGATCACCACTGAAACCCTCTACCCCAACGGCAATGCCGACGCCCGCGAATTCCTCGCCGCCGGCCTGCGTGACCAGCCCGGCCTCTACCCGGACAAGGAAACCAAGCGCCGCCTGTTCGCCCTGGAATCCCTGCCCGACAAGCTCGGTGCCACCCGTGACCAGGTCTGGGCCGAGTTCCGCGACGGCCACTGATCCCGTCAGCGCAGGCAGGCGCGCAAGCCGCTCTCCAGCGCCTCGCGCCCGGCGAACCCACGCCGGGCGATGAACACCAGGCGCATGCCGTCGTCCACCGTCCCGCTCACCGGGCTGAACTGGCTGCGCCGGCCCACCTGCTGCAACCACAGCGGCCCCTCGCCAGCCTCCAGGCGCACCCAGCCCTTGAGGCGGAACAGCGCATCCGGCAGGCCCGCCAGCCAGGCCCTCAGGCGCTGGGCCTCGAAGCGCCCCTCGCCTTCCCAGACCCAGGACTCGAACAACTGCCCATGGTCCGCCGTCGCCACCGGCGTCAGTGCGCCGGGCGTACGGCTCGGCGCGCCAGCGTCCAGCCACAGCGCATCCGGCAGATCGGCCTGCACCCCGACATGCAGCAACGCCCGCGCCGGCAACGCCTCGCGCAGGCGTTCCAGTTCCTCCGCATCCACCAGGTCGGTCTTGTTCAGCAGCAGCACATCGGCTGCCGCCACCTGGGCGCGGGCCAGCCGCGCGTATTCGCCGTCCAGCTCCAGGTGCCGGGTGGCGTCCACCAGGGTGATGACCAGGTCCAGCCGCAGCAGGCTGCGCAGCTGTGGATAAGCCAGGGTCTGCACGATGCGTTGCGGGTCGGAGACGCCGCTGCACTCGATGACGATGCGCTGCAGGCGCGGCTGCAACCGCGCCAGGCTGGCGAGCTGGGCCAGCAGGTCCTCCTGCACCGTGCAGCAGATGCAACCGTTCTGCAGGCTGTACACCGCATCGGTGACCTCGGCCACCAGCGCCGCATCGATGTTCAGCGCGCCGAAGTCGTTGACGATCACCGCCAGCCGGCTATCCCCCGCGCGCTGCACCATGCGATTGAGCAAGGTGGTCTTGCCGGCGCCGAGAAAGCCCGCCACCACCGTGACCGCGATGCGCTCGTCCATCATGGCTGTGCCTCGATCACCGGCGGCTCGCCGCTCCACACCGCCTTCAGGCCAAGCCCGGCCAGCGCCTCCTCGCGGTCATAGACCAGCTGCCCCTCGACGAAGGTCAGCTGCACCTGGGTGCGGTGGATGTAGTTGCGCGGCGGCTGGGCGAACAGGTCGCGGTCGAGCACGATCAGGTCCGCCGCCTTGCCCGCTTCGAGGCTGCCGGTGCTGCCCTCCAGGCCCATGGCGATGGCACCGTTGCGGGTGGCCACGCGCAGCGCCTGCTGCAGGGTGATCGGCTCGCCGAAGCAGGCCGGGTCGTCGTTCCAGGGGTTCTGCCGGGTGACCATGGTTTCCAGCGCCAGCCAGGGGTCGATGGACGCCACCGGCCAGTCGGTGCCGAACACCGCCGTACCGCCCGCCTCCAGCACGCCCTTGAAGTCGTAGATGCGCTTGAGGCGCTCCTGCCCATAGCCCGAACGGGCGCCGGTGGCGAAGGGCGTCGGGTACCAAGCAGCGGGCGAGAACTCGGCGATCACCTGCAGCTCCTGGAAGCGCTTGAGGTTGCCGGGGTGCAGCAGCGTGCTGTGGGCGCACTGGTGGCGCACGCCACTGAAACCGTTGCGCCGCCGCGCCTCGGCCACCGCATCGAGGAACACATCGGAGGCGCCGTCGCCGGTGCAGTGGGCGATGACGCGGATGCCCCGGCTGTCCATGTCCACCAGCATGTCGGTGATGTGCTCGGGGGTGAGGTTGAGCTTGCCGCGCCAGTCCGCTTCGTTGGGCCAGGGCGTGAGCAGGAAGGACGAGCGCGGCTCCACGGTGCCGTCGAAGTGGAACTTCACCGCGTTGGCGCTCAGCCGTGCGCTGCGGTAGTAGTGACGCTCGCCGCTGAGCAGCTCCCAGCGCCGACGCACCGGGAAGATATCGTCCTGCCAGCTGATCGCCGCCTCGATGCGCACCGTCAGCTCACCGGCGTCATCCAGTTCCTTCAGCGCCTGCAGGCGATGCTCGCAGACGTGCACGTACTTGCTCGCCGTCACCCCCCGCGTGCTCTGGAAATGCACGCCATCGCGGTAGGCCCGGCGCAGTACCGCCACCGGAGTCGGCGGCATGGCGGCGTGGATCATCGCGTAGGCGCCGTCGATCATCAGGCCGGTGGGTTCGCCGGTGAGCTCATCCCGCTCCAGGTAGCCGTTGCGCGGGTCGGGGGTATGGCGATCGATGCCGGCCAGCTGCAAGGCCTTGGAGTTGACCATCATGGTGCCCCACATGCGGTCCAGCAGCGCCACCGGGCGGTCCGGCATTACCTGGTCGAGCCAGGCCCGCCCGGGCACCAGCCCCGCCTCGCGGAAGGTGTAGCGCACCCAGTACTGGCCGTGGATCCAGCCATCGCCGGGGTGGGCGTCGGCGTAGGCATGGATCGCCGCCTCCAGCTGCGCGGGCGTCGGGTCTTCGATGCCGACGTCCAGGTCATCGCTGTAGCGCGGCGCCAGGGCCAGGTCCGGGTGGGTGTGCATGTCGTGCAGCCCGGGCATGCAGAAGGCGCCGCCGAGGTCATGCACGCGGGTGGCCGGCCCCTTGAAGGCCTGCACGGCGGCGCGGCTGCCCACGGCGAGCAGGCGGCCATTGCGGATGGCCACCGCCTCGGCCCAGGGCTGCGCCGGGTCCATGGTGCAGATGCGACCGTTATCGAGGATCAGGTCGGCAAAATGGCCAGTGGCCGAATGGGTCGAGGTGAAGTTGTCGGCGTCAGTCATGGCGGCACCTTGTGATTTTCGGGCGTGGCCAGGCCCGACGCAGAAATGCGCCGTGAGCCTGGTTCGGTCAGGGGTTGCGGTGGGTCAGCGCTGGCGTTGCAGGCGCTCGATGAAGCCGGCGATGCGTCGGCAGGCCTCTTCCAGCTCGGCATCGGAGACGGTGAACGAGAGCCGCACGAAGCCCCGGCAGCTGGCGCCGAAGGCTTCGGCGTCGAGTACCGAGACCCCGGTCTCGCGGAACAGCTGCCAGGCGAAGTCCATTCCCGAGAGGCCGGTGCCGCGCACGTCCACCAGCATGAACATGCCGGCCTCCGGCACCTTGCAATGCAGCAGCGGCACATCGGCCAGCGCGCTGGCCGCCAGGTCGCGGCGGCGGCGATAAAGCGTGCGGGCCGCACCGACGATCTCCTCGTCCAGCTCCAGGGCCTTCAGCGCGGCGGCCTGGATGAAGCCCGGCAGGCCGTAGATCATGCACAGCATCAGGTTGTCGAGGTGGCCGATCAGCTCGCTGGGGGCCACCACCCAGCCCACACGCCAACCGGTCATGGCGTGGGACTTCGACAGGCTGTTGAGCACCACGGTGCGCTCGGCCATGCCGTCCAGGGTGGCGATGCTGCGGTGCGGGCGGTCGTAGGTGAGCTGGCCGTAGACCTCGTCGGACAGCACCCAGAGATCATGGCGCCGGGCGACCTCCGCCACCGCCTCCAGCTCCTCCAGGGTGTAGACGTTGCCGGTGGGGTTGTTCGGCGTCGCCAGGGCGATGCCCCGGGTGCGTTCGGTAAGCACCGCCTCCAACGCCTCGACGGTAAGGCGGAAGTCCCCCTCCGCCGGCTGCGCGATGCTCACCAGGCGCGCGCCGGATGCCTGGATGCTGGCGGCGTAGGTCAGGTACATCGGTTCCGGCACCAGCACCTCGTCACCGCCCTCGAACAGGCACATGGCGGTGGCATAGAGGCCGTTCTGCGCCCCGGCGACCACGGCGACGTTGTCCACTTCCACGGGGATGCCCAGCAGCTGGCGTTGCTTGGCGGCGATGGCCTCGCGCAGCGGCGTGCGGCCGATCACCGCGCTGTAGTGGGTGTCGCCCTGGCCCAGGGCCTCGACGGCGGCGGCGCAGATCGGCTCGGCGGTGGCGAAGTCCGGGTCGCCGATGCTCAGCACGATGGCGTCCTCGCCCCGCTCCTGGGCTTCGCAGGCGGCGTAGTGGATATCCCAGGCGCTGACGGTTTCGCCACTGATGCGCTGGACCAGGGATGAGTAGTTCATGCAATGCTCCTCGCCGGCTCGCGCCGGCGTGCAAATGGGTTCAGGCCTGGCGCTGCGGCGTCCTGCCGACGCGCGCGAAGCCCTGTTCGATAAGGAAGGCCAGGACGATGTAGACCACCGCCACCACCAGCAGCGGCTCGTAGACGCGCAAGGTCTGCGAGCGCACCAGGTTGGCCGCGCCGAGCAGGTCGGTGACCGCCACGGTGGACGCCAGGGCGGTGGACTTGAGCAGCATCACGCTCTCGCCAGCCAGGGTCGGGCGCAGCATCTGCAAGGCGCGGGGCATCCACACCCGGCGCAGCACCTGCCAGGGGCGCATGCCATAGGCCCGCGCCGCCTCCAGCTCGCCCCGGGGCACCGCGCGCAGGCCGCCGCGCAACACCTCGCCGACATAGGCGCCGACGCTCAGGGTCAGGGCGAAGGCGACATACCAGAAGCCCTCGCGCAGGTAGGGCCAGAGCAGGCTGTGGCGGATCAGCGGGAAGGTGGCGAAGACGCTGCCGACGCCGTAGTAGAGGATGTAGATCTGCACCAGCAGCGGCGTACCCCGCAGCACGCTGGTGTAGAAGCGCGCACCACCCGACAGCAGCGGGTTGCGCGACAGCCGCGCCAGGGCCACGGCCATCGCCAGCAGGAAGCCGAAGAAGGCCGAGATCAGCAGCAACTGCAGGGTCAGCACCGCGCCGCGTGTCAGCTCACCGGTAAAGCCATTCAACCAGGTGAAATCCATGAGCCCTCCTAGGCGAGCCGCGGCATCCAGCGTTCGAAGCGAGCCTCGAAGCGCCGGAACACCAGGCTGGAGACCAGCGTGATGAGGTAGTAGAAGGCCGCCACCGCCAGGTAGAACATCAGGTAGTGCTTGGTCGACGCGGCGGCCTGGCGACCGGCGCCCAGCAGCTCGCTATAACCCACCACGCTGATCAGCGCGCTGTCCTTGACCAGCACCAGCCACAGGTTGGACAGGCCGGCGACCACGTGGGGCAGCATGCTCGGCACCAGCACCCGCCGCAGCACCATGAAGGGCTTCATGCCATAGGCCCGCCCGGCCTCGATCTGGCCCACGGGGATGGCCTCGATGGCGCCACGGATGATCTCCGCCGAATAGGCGCCCTGGACGATGCCCAGCACCACGATGGCGGCGAGGAAGCCATTGACCTCCACCGGCGGCTGGCCCATGGAGGCCATCAGCAGGTTGAGCAGGTCGGAGCCGGCGTAGTACAGCAGCAGGATCAGCAGCAGCTCGGGCACCGCGCGGTACAGCGTGGTGTAGCAGTTGGCCCAGATCACCAGCCAGCGCGGCCCCCAGAGCTTGACCAGGGCGACGACCAGGCCCAGGGACAGGCCGAGCACGAAGGCCCCGACCGAGATGCCCAGGGTCTTCACCGCACCCTGGGCCAGGGCCTGCAGCCAGCCATCGGCGAACAGCAGCCGTTGGATTTCGATAGCGGTCATGAATGCACCTGCGAGGAAAAGGACCGAGTGCGCATCACTGCCGGGCCGAGATGTCGGCCTTGAAGTAGCGCCCGCGAATGGCGTCGTAGGTGCCGTCGTCGCGCAGCGCCTGCAGGGCCTGGTTCAGGCGCTCGCGCAGGGCGTCGTTGCCCTTGCGCACCGCAGCGCCCACGCCCTCGCCGAACAGCGGGTCATGGGGTGCCACGCCCTTGCTGGCGAGCATCGAGTTGTCCGGCAGGTCGAGCAGCGGCTCCACGGCCAACTGGTCGGCGAGCATGATGTCGATGCGGCCGCTGCGCAGGTCGGCGAGGATATCGTCCTGGTCGTTGTAATAGCGCACGGTGGAGTCCTTGCCGAAGTACTGCTTGGCGTAAGCGGAGTGGGTGGTCGAGCCCTGCACACCGATGATCAGGCCCTTCAGGCCTTCGGGGGTGGGCTGCACGTCCAGGCTGCTGTCGGCGACCCATAGGGCGGGCGTGAAGAAATAGGGCTCGCTGAAGTCCACCACCTGGCGCCGCTCGGGGGTGATCGACAGCGAGTTCAGCACCACATCCACCTGCTGCGCCTTGAGCGCGGGGATGAGGCCGTCCCAGGCCATCTCGTTGAGCGGGCACTGCGCCTGCAGGCGTTCGCACACGGCCCGGATCAGCTCCGGCTCGAAGCCGCTCCACTCACCCTTGCCGCTCTTGAAGGAGAAGGGTGGGTAGGGCTCCAGGGCGATGCCGAAGACGATCTTTTCCTGGGCCACGGCGGCACTGGCGATGCTGGCCAGCAAGGCGGCCTGTAAAAAAGCGAGAAGGCTGTTTTTCATGGTGGGTCCCTCGTTGTGTTTTTTGTATTGGCTAAGGGTTCAGCGGTTGTCCTGGGCCATCACGAACTGCCGGCAGCGCTCGCTGCGCGGGTCCAGCAGCACCTGGGAAGGCGGGCCCTGTTCCTCGATGCGGCCCTGGTGGAGGAACACCACCTGGCTCGAAACGTCCCGGGCGAAGGCCATCTCGTGGGTCACCAGGATCATGGTGCGGCCCTCTTCGGCGATGCCGCGGATCACCCGCAGCACATCGCCCACCAGCTCGGGGTCGAGGGCCGAGGTCGGCTCGTCGAAGAGCAGCACCTGCGGCCGTACCGCCAGCGCCCGGGCGATGGCCACGCGTTGCTGCTGGCCGCCGGAGAGGAAGGCCGGGTAGACGTCGCGCTTCTCCGCCAGCCCCACCCGCTCCAGCAGTTGCTCGGCGTGGCCGATGGCGTCCTGGCGCTTTTCGCCGAGCACATGCACCGGCGCCTCGATGACGTTCTCCAGCACCGTGCGGTGCGGCCACAGGTTGAAGTTCTGGAACACCATGCTCAGGCGGGTGCGCAGGCGCTCCACCTGGCGCGGGTCGCCGATGCGACCGTGGCCGGCGCGGTCACGCTTGAGCGCCACCTTCTCGCCGTTGATGTGCAGACTGCCGGCATCCGGGATCTCCAGCAGGTTGATGCAGCGCAGCAGGGTGCTCTTGCCCGAGCCGCTGGCGCCGATCAACGACACCACGTCGCCCTCGCGGGCCGCCAGGGAAATGCCCTTGAGCACATGGTGCTCGGCGTAGCTCTTGTGCAGGTCGTCAATGGCGACCACGGGTGAAGTCGGCGCCACGGCGGCGGCAGGTATCGGGTTCATCTCGTTGCTCCCCATCATTCGTCGTCCCGTGCGGGAATCCACCACTCTTCGCCCCGCACCGTGCGGATGTACTCCGGCCAGCGGAAGCGATGGGGTGCCTGGAAGTCCTTCGGCAGCAGCGGCGCCTGCCACTGCTCGCCACCGATGCCGCCGCCGGTGCGCTGCTCGAACTCGGCCCTGGCCGCCGCCAGCAGCTCGGGCCGGGTGAACAGGTCGACCAGGGTCGCGGCGATGGTGCTGGCGGCCACCTGGACCATCGGGTCGATGGTTTCGCGGATGCCGCCCAGGGCATTGGCGACCCAATCCGGGTAGACGTAGCCCGCGGGGGCCGAGAGCATCGGCCGGGCCACCAGCAGGCGCACGGTGGGGCAATGCCAGGTGTATTCGGGGTAGTCGTCCGAGGTCAGGTGCTTCTGCCAGGCCGGCATCTGCAGGCGCAGCTGGCGCTCGCATTCCTGGGGCTCGATCAGTTCCTCGGTGGCCGGGAGGAAGGGCCGGTCCATGGGCTCCAGGCCCAGGTTGGCCTGGATCTCGCGGCCCACGGCTATGGCCTCCTCGCCCCAGCGCGGCGCGCCGATGGCGGCCAGGTTGTCGTAGGTGGCCTGGGCCAGCACGTGGTTGGCCAGGCCGCCACGGGACTTGCACACCCAGGTCTTCTTCCACTGGCAGCCGGTGGCCAGCGCGGCAGCGGCGGCGTTGTTGTCCATCACCTTGGCGACGGTCTCGGCCTGCTCGATGGAGTCGCAGCGCAGCAGGTACTGGATCTGCGCCAGGTGCGGCGGCAGGTTGTCGGCGGTGGCCTGGCCGGCGGTGAGGATCGCCTCGTTGTAGCTCCACAGGCCGGTGAACGGCAGGGTCGAGCGGCGCAGGCTCTCGTTCAGGGTGTAGAAGTGCACCAGCGCGTCGTTGGCGCCGGGCGCCCGCGCGGCCAGGTGGTTCTGCGGGATCGGGCTGTAGCTGTCGGCGGCGATCCAGTTCTGCGGGTCAGCGCAAGTGAAGCTGTAGATGTAGGCGTAGGCGATGCCGCAGTGGGTGTCCCAGGTGGTGGTGTTGTTCAGCGGCAGCATGTAGGTGGGGTGGAAGCTGATGGCCGCGTCGAGGTCGTCGTAATAGCCCTTGGCGGCGTGCACCGGCTTGGAGGCGCGCAGCTTTTCCGCCGGCTCGCCGAAGAAGCGGAGGGTGCCCTGGATGCCGAACTCCAGCATCGCCGCCTTGGCCGCCAAGACTCCGCCCAGGGCACTGATGCCCAGCGCCGAATGCGGGTCGGTGTGGCCGGGGGCGAAGCGCGACAGGCCATCCCTGGGCATCTGCCGGGTGGTGGCGGCCTGGCAGTTGCCCGGCACCGCGTCGTACTCGGCGTAGGTCGCCAGCAGCGGGCCCTCGCCATTGCTGAAGGTGGCGCAGAAGGCGGTGGGCATGCCGCCGCTGCCCTCTTCCACGGTGAAGCCTTCCTCGCGCAGCTTCTCGACGTACCAGGCGCAGGACTTGTACTCACGGAAAGCCGGCTCGGCGAAATGCCAGATCACCTGGTGCCAGTCGGACAGCTGCTGGCCGTGGCGCTCGACCCAGTCCAGGGCGAACTGCTTGTGGGGCATGTGCGGAATCCTCGTTGTCAGGGCGACGGGCTCAGGCCGGCAGGAAGTCGGCGGCGTCGAGCTCGATCAGGTGCGGTTCGCGGGTGTCGGCCAGGCTGCCGAGCAACTCGCGCAGGCCATCCAGGCTGCGCACCGCGTGGTGCTGCACGTGGCAGGCCCGGGCCAGGGCGGGGAAGTCCGGGGCGAGGATGTCGACGCCCAGGGGCGGCACCTCGCGGGCCACCATGTAGTCGCGGATTTCGCCGTAGCAGTGGTTGTTCCACAGCACCAGCAGCACCCCGATCCCCGCCTCGCGGGCGGCGATCAGTTCGGCGCTGGAGAACTGCACGCCACCGTCACCGGCCAGGGCCAGCACCGGGCGCGCGGGCAGCGCCAGCTTGGCGCCGATGGCCGCCGGCAGGGCGTAGCCGAGGGTGCCGTAGCCGGTGCCGGCGTTGAACCAGCTGCCGGGAGCCGGGGCGCGGTAACCCAGGGCGCCCTGGTACACCGGCTGGGTGGAGTCCCCCACCAGCACCGGTGCCGGCAGGCTGTCACGCAGGGTATCGAGCAGCGCTTGCATGGCCCGCTGCCGGGGGCTCCAGCCCTCCCGTTCGGCGGCATTCACCCGGCGCACGCCGGCAAGGGCCCAGTCGCTGTCGCGCAGGGTTTCGGGCAGCGCCTCCAGCAACGCGTGCAGACCGAGAGCGGCATCCCCCAGCAGGCCGACTTCGGCCCGCTGCACACCGAGGATCTGCAGCGGGTCGATGTCCAGGCGGATCACCGGCACAGCGAGCGAGAAGGGCCCGAGGCCGAAGAAGTCGTAGTCGGTCTCACCCAGTTCGGTGCCCACCGCCAGCACCACGTCGGCCTCGGCGAACAGGGCACGGCCATGGGCGGATGACTGCACGCCATCGAGCAGCAGCGGGTGGGTCGGCGCCAGCAGACCACGGGCATTGGTGGTCAGCGCCACCGGCGCCTGCAGGCGCTCCGCCAGGGTGCGCAGGGCCTCACCGGCACCGCGCGCGCCACCGCCGGCGAGGATCAGCGGCTTGCGTGCCTGCTGCAGCAGGGCAGCGGCTTCGGCCACGGCAGCGGGCGCCGGGGCGGCGGCCTGGGGTAACGCGCGGGGGCGCAGGTCGAGGCCGTCGGCGGGCAGCTCCAGCACATCCAGGGGGATTTCGATATGCACCGGGCGGGGCCGGGCGCAGCGGAACAGGGCAAAGGCCCGGGCCAGCACTTCCGGCAGCTCCGCAGGGCGCTGCAGGGTGTGGCTGAAGGCGCAGACGCCGGCGACCATGGCGCGCTGGTCCGGCAGCTCGTGGAGGAAGCCGTGGCCCAGGCGCTGGTGCTCGCGGCGGCTGGTGGTGGAGATCACCAGCATCGGCACCGAGTCGGCATAAGCCTGGCCCATGGCGGTGAGGATGTTGGTCATGCCCGGGCCGGTGATGATGAAGCACACCCCCGGCTTGCCGCTGGCACGGGCGTAACCATCGGCCATGAAGCCGGCACCCTGTTCGTGGCGCGGGCTGATATGACGCAGGCGACTGCCGTCGAGGCCGCGATAGAGCTCCACCGTGTGCACGCCGGGGATGCCGAAAACGGTCTCCACGCCATAGCCTTCGAGCAACTGGACGAGCGCCTGGGCGCAACTGGTCATGCGAGCACCTCTTGTTATGGGTATGGGCTCCCGACGCAGGGCCGGAGGGCAAGCCGGGCCAAAAAGGCGCGGCGGAATGGCCCCCAGTATTGGTGAATCTCGCGCTACAACAATCGAATTGTTTTTGCCGTATTGTTCAATTCAGCTCAACATTCGAACCCCTGGCCACGCTCCCGGAAGGAGACCCCATGCGCTTCCCCTCGATGACCGCCATCCGCGCGCTGGACGCCATCGCCCGGCTGGGCAGCGTCTCCGCCGCCGCCCGCGAGCTGAGCCTCACCCGCAGCGCCATCAGCCACCAGGTCAGCAGCCTGGAGCAGAGCCTCGGCTTCGCCCTGACCGAGCGCATCGGCCGCGGCATCGGCCTCACCTACCAGGGCGTGCGCTACGCCCGGGAAGTGCACCGGGCGCTCTCCACGCTTCAGGAGGCGGCCCTGGGGCTCGACGAGCAGCAGGTCTCCGGCCGGCTCTGCGTGAGCTGCAACCCGGGCTTCGCCACCTACTGGCTGTGCCACCACATCGGCGCCTTCCACCGCCAATACCCCCAGGTGCAGTTGCAGGTGATCTCGCCCCGGGCGCCAGACGACACCAGCAACACCAGTGCCGACCTGTTCATCGCCTACGGCATCGGCGACTGGCCGGACCAGTGGGTGGAGCAGATCGTCGCGCTGCGCTTCTTCCCGGTGTGCAGCCCGCGCCTGATCAACGCCCAGGGCGGGCTCAAGAGCCCCCAGGAGCTGGGTGCCCTGCCCTTGCTGCACATGAACGATCACACCGACTGGCGGGTTTGGCTGGCCACGGCGGGCGCCTCGAACATCGACGCCTCCACCGGCATCGTCTTCTCCGATGCCCACTGCGCGCAGTCGGCCTGCATCGCCGCCCAGGGCGTGGCCATCGGCGACAACCTGCTCAGTGGCGACGCCCTGGCCCGTGGCCTGCTGGTGCGCCCCTTCGAAACCAGCATCGACTCCCACCGCGGCTATTACCTGGTGGCCGACCCGCTGAAAGCCGAACGGCCTGCCGTGCAGGCCTTCAGCAACTGGGTGAAGCACCAACTGCAGGTCAGTATCCCGGGGCTGAAGAAACGCAATGACGCGCTGCTGGATCACGCCCGCTGAGGCAGGCCGGGGCACAGGGGGAGGCGCAGCGGTTGCGCGGGATGGGCGGGCGGGTTACCAGAGCACCGAGGACCAGAACACCTGCCCGATCACCTGGATTCCGGCCAGGGGGCGCTCTTCGTCGGGGTATTCCTCGCGCTTATAGCTGCGCAAGCGGATCTGCCCGGCCGGAAGGCGGTGCAGGACCTTGATCCTCAGCATGCCCTCGTCGACCAGGGCATAGACCTTGCCATCCACCACCTCGCAACGCCCACGGTCGATGCCGAGGACCGCGCCGTCGGGAAAGACGGGTTCCATGCTGTCGCCGCTGACGATGACGCAGGCCACCTGTTCCGGTTCTATCTGGCGCTGCTTCAAGGCATGTCGGCTGAAGCGAATTCCCGAGTAGTCCAATTCCTCCAGCGCGGAGGCCGGGTCCGGATCGCCCTCGGCCTCGCGCAGCAGCGGAAGCTCGATCTCGTACTCGTAGCGGGATGAATCCGATTCTCTGATGGTCATAGGGGCCACGCCATCCGGGGCGTCTGCGTCCTGCCTGCCATCGTCGGGCGCCATGGACGACTGCACGGCCTGCCCGCCGATGCTCAGCGGAGGCATGTGCAGCGCGCCGAGTATCTGGTTGATCCGGTTCAGCCCGGGCTCCCGGCGCCCTCCCAGCCAGTGCGCCACGGCGCCCTGGGTCACGTGCAGGCGTTCGGCCAGTTGCTCCTGGGTGACACCGAGATCTTTCATCCTGGCCTTGGCCAGCAGGTTCCATTTCTTCATGGGCGCGACATTACGCGCCGTATTGCCGGCGGCCAGTAACCCAATGTAATACAGGCTATAGGACGTAATTACTATATGTAGTATGCGCACCCAGGGCACTCCTCTGCGCCAGCGTTCGGACGCCACTCCGACGGTGGCTCGCGGGATGCCCCGGGTTTCCCTCCCTCCGCCCGAGCGCGCGGCCATGATCCACTTGTGGCCCGGCCGCCAGAACGGCCAAGCGCCAGGAAGAGCGCAGGCCGTCGGCTCGGTCCAATGGCCCCCACATGGACGCGCAGGGCGGGGGGAGGTTTTTCACGTGCTATCGGCCCGGATGGGCAGGTGCCCGAAGGCACCCTCGCGCAATAAGGAGATGCGACATGCAGTTTCAACTCACCGTTCTATGCCTCGGTATCTATCGTCACGTCGTCGAGGGGCAGGACCAGTGTTATGCGGTCATCGCCAGGCAGCCTGAGAACGAGGATGAGCGTGACCAGCATCGGGGCTACCTGGTGCAGCAGGTGACCGCCGAACCCCGCCTGTTCGAGCAGATGACCTGGCTGAACGCCCCGGCCACGCTGAGTTTCCTCTGCACCATCAGCGCAGAACCCGGCAGCCACTACCGGCCGCACCTGCTGGGCCTCTGCCACTGAGCGTCGCCCTGGCCGGCAAGGAAGGCAGGGCGCCAAGCGGCGCTGGTTTGACAGCTTCGGGCGCATTCACGGAAGCTGCGTGCTTCCGTGAGTCCATGCACCACAGCGGACGTCTGCATGCCGAAACACCCGAACGCCCCCGATTCCCCCGCGAGTCCGCCCAGCCGCCCCAGTTACGTCCTGCCCGTGCTCGCCGCGCTGCTGTTGCTGGTGGGCCTGGGCGGCTGGCTGTGGGTGCAGGGCGGCAAGCCCTACGTGCCGACGCGGGGTCCGGGGCCGAGCCTGGCGGACCAGGGGCCGGCGCAGATGGTCGACGAGCAGCAATGCGGCACCTGCCACGCGCCCCAGGCGAAGGCCTGGAAGGGCTCGCACCATCAGCTGGCGATGCAGGACGCCTCGCCGCGCTCGGTGCAGGGGGACTTCGACGACGCCCGCTTCGAGGCCGAAGGGGAAAGCACGCGCTTCTTCCGCAAGGACGACGGCTACTGGGTCAACACCCCCGGCCCCGACGGCCAGCCGGCGGACTTCAAGGTGGCCTACGCCTTTGGCGTGGAGCCGCTGCAGCAGTACCTGCTGGAACTCCCCGGCGGGCGCCTGCAAGCCTTCGGCATCGCCTGGGATACGCAGAAGAAGGCCTGGTTCCACCTCGCGTCCGGCCAGGGCATCGACTTCCGCAACCCGCAGCACTGGAGCAAGCCGTCGCAGAACGCCAACTTCCAGTGCATCGACTGCCATAGCACCGGCTACGTCCGTGGCTATGACGACGCCACCGGTACCTACGCCAGCCACTGGGCCGCCCCCGGCGTCGGCTGCCAGGCCTGCCACGGCCCGGCCTCCCTGCACCTGGAATGGGCGCGTTTCAAGGGCCTGCACTCCCAGGCCGGCTTCACCCTGGACCTGGCCCGCACCAGCAACCGCCTGCAGGTGGAAACCTGCGCCCGCTGCCACGCCCGCCGCGTGCCCCTGGATGGTGACCACGCCTTCGGCAAGCGCCTGATGGACGACTACCTGCCCAGCGCGCTGACCCGCGAGCTGTACGAGCTGGACGGCAAATTCAAGGAGCAGGTCTACGAGTACGGCTCCTTCACCCAGAGCCGCATGTACGCGCGCGGGCTCAGCTGCAGCACCTGCCACGACCCCCACAGCGGCGGCGTGCGGGTGGAGGGCAACGGCCTCTGCACCCAGTGCCACAACCCCAGCGGCAAGAGCACCGTGGCCGGCATCGACGACAAGGGCCTGAAGGCACGCGACTACGAGGCCCCCGAACACCTGCACCATGCCGCCGGGCAACCCGGCTCCCAGTGCGTGGACTGCCACATGCCGGGCAAGACGCTGCTGGGCAACGACTACCGCCACGACCACGGCTTCAGCCTGCCCAACCCGGGCCGCGCGCTGAAGCTGGGCACCCCCGATGCCTGCCTGGGCTGCCACAAGGATGTCGCCGGCCAGGCCGTGGCCGAGCAGTTCGAACACTGGTACGCCCAGGGCAAGGACCCGGCACCCCGCTACGACGAGAGCCTGGCGCTGATCCGCAACGGCCGCCCGGGCGCCTCGCGGGCCTTGTTCCAGCAACTGGAGCGTGGCGACCTGCCGGCCATCCGCCGCGCCACCCTGCTCGCCGAGCTGCCCGGCTACCCCAGCGAGCGCGCGCTGAACCTGGCCGCCAACGACCTCAACCACGCCGCGCCCCAGGTACGCGAAGCGGCGGTGCGCGCGGTCAACGCCCTGTTGCCGCCCGAGCAGCGCCGCGACCTGCTGGCGCCCTTGCTCACCGACCCGGTGCGGGCCGTGCGCATCATCGCCGCCCGTGGCCTGCTGGGCATGGGCAGCACCGGCCTGGGCAACTACGAGAAGGCCTGGGACAAGGCCATCGCCGAATACGAGGCGGTACAACTGAGCCTGGCCGAGCGCGCCGAAGCCAACCTCAACCTGGCGTCCCTCTACCAGAGCAACGGCCGCGCCGACCAGGTAGAAGGGCGCCTGCGCACCGCCATCGAACGCGACCCCGACTTCCTCCCCGCGCGGGTCGCCCTGGTGCAATGGCTCGACGCCAACTACCGCTGGGAAGAGGGCCAGAAGGTGCTGGCCGAGGCGCTGCGCGAACACCCCGAGGCAGCCCTGCTGCACCACGCCCAGGGGCAGGCGGCCCTGCGCAAGGGGGAGCGCCAGGCCGCCATCGCCGCGTTCCGCGAAGCGGTGCGCCTGGAACCCGGCAACGCCCGCTACGGCCACGCCCTGGCGGCCGCGCTGCACGATGACGGCAAGCTGGAGGAAGCCTGCCGCCGCCTGGAGCTGGTATTGGAGAGCAACCCCGTCAACCGCGAGGCACGCCTGGCGCTGATCGGCTACTGGCGCGAAGCGGGGCAGATCCAGAAGGTGCAGGCCCTGCTCGCCGAGCTGGAGCAGCTCAACCCCGACGACCCGGCGCTGAAGCGGGAATAGCGGCCGCTGGGCCGAACCACTGGCCAGCTGCCATGACCGGTCGGCGGCCACTTGGCCTGTATACGGAACTCCCCGGGGCCGCCCGGAATCTCAGTTGCAGGTCCCCCACAACAACCTGGAGTCATCCCATGCGTACCACAGTAGCTGCCGCTGTCATCGCCCTGGCCGCCATCCCTGCTGGCTCGGCCATGGCGGATACCTTCTGGCGCAACGTGCTGTCCTCCGGCGCCACCACCGCCTCCACCTACGTGACCTTCAAGGACCACAAGCTGATCGTCGCCGCCCGCGAAGATGCCAGCAGCTTCGTCGCCAGCGACGGCGCCATCCGTGGCCCCTTCCTGGAAGCAGCGCTGAAGCAGGTGCGTGCCGACAACCCCGGCATCCAGGCCAGCGACGAGGAACTGGCGACCGCCATCCTCGCCAACGAATAAAGGGAAACCCGCAGGCGTGGGCGCTTGCAGCGCGGCATGGAATGCATCGAGGGCCCCCAGCCCGGCCAGGTTGGGGGCCCTTTCTTGTCCGGGGTTCGAAAGCGCTACCCAGGCCGCATCCAGTGAACGCCGGGCTTGCGGGAAGTCCGGCGCTCGGGCACAACCTTCCTGCCGGCGTCACCGCTACCGGCCCCCTTCTTCTCACCTACAAGGACGTCCCCCATGGGTAACCCCATCCCCACGCTGAAGATCGTGCTGATCCTGATGATCGTCATCGACCTGTTCTGGTTCAGCGAGCGCGTGCTCTCCCTGATCGACTTCAGCGTCTTCGATTTCCTCCCGTCCAAGCTGATCAGCGTCGTCGGCCTGGCCAGCAGCCTGCTGCTGATCGTCTTCAACGTGCTGCTGATCGGCCTGCTCGGGCGCCTGCAGCTCAAGGCCGAGTGAACTCCGCGCCCAGGAGTGACTGCTGGGCACCTCTAAAAGAGATGCCCTACTCGCGATAGTCCTCCAGGGGCACGCAAGCACAGAACAGGTTGCGGTCGCCGTAGACGTTGTCGACGCGGTTTACCGTCGGCCAGTACTTGTGCGCCCGGGTGTGGGCGGTGGGCGTCACTGCCTGCTCGATGCTATAGGGCCGCTCCCAGAGGCCCACCACGTCGGCCAGGGTGTGCGGCGCGCGCTTGAGCGGGTTGTCCTCGGCCGGCCACTCGCCGGCCTGCACCTTGGCGATCTCCGCGCGGATGCCGAGCATGGCTTCGATGAAGCGGTCCAGCTCGTGCTTGGACTCGCTCTCCGTGGGCTCGACCATCAGGGTGCCCGGCACCGGGAAGGACATGGTCGGTGCGTGGAAGCCGTAGTCCATCAGGCGCTTGGCCACGTCCTCCTCGCTGATGCCGGTTTCCGCCTTGAGCGGGCGCAGGTCGAGGATGCACTCGTGGGCGACCCGCTCGTTGCGCCCGGTGTAGAGCACCGGGTAGGCGCTGCCGAGGCGCTTGGCCAGGTAGTTGGCGTTGAGGATGGCCAGCTCGGTGGCATCCGCCAGCTGCGGGCCCATCATGGCGATATACATCCAGCTGATGGGCAGGATGCTGGCGCTGCCCCAGGGCGCCGCGCTGACCGCGCCATTCTCCGGGTTCGGCCCCTTGAGCTCGATCACCGGGTGGTTGGCGACGAAGGGCGCCAGGTGCGCGCGCACGCCGATCGGCCCCATGCCCGGGCCACCACCGCCGTGGGGGATGCAGAAGGTCTTGTGCAGGTTCATGTGCGAGACGTCGGCGCCGATGTCCGCCGGGCGCGCCAGGCCGACCTGGGCGTTGAGGTTGGCGCCGTCCATGTAGACCTGCCCGCCCTGGGCATGGATCACCTCGCAGATCTCGCGGATGCCCTCCTCGTACACGCCGTGGGTCGATGGGTAGGTGGCCATCAGGCAGGACAGCTGCGTCCCCGCCTCCGCCGCCCGGGCCTTGAGGTCGTCGAGGTCGACGTTGCCGGCCTTGTCGCACTCGACTATCACCACGCGCATGCTCGCCATCTGCGCCGAGGCCGGGTTGGTGCCGTGGGCCGAGGCGGGGATCAGGCAGATGTTGCGGTGCGCCTCGCCCCGGCTCTCATGGTACTTGCGGATCGCCAGCAGCCCCGCGTATTCGCCCTGGGCGCCGGAGTTGGGCTGCATGCAGATGGCGTCGAAGCCGGTGATCGCCCGCAGCCATTCCTCCAGCTCGGCGATCATCGCCTGGTAGCCCTGGGTCTGCTCCAGCGGCGCGAAGGGGTGGATGGCGGCGAACTCCGGCCAGGTGATGGGGATCATCTCGCTGGTGGCGTTGAGCTTCATGGTGCAGGAGCCGAGGGGGATCATCGACTGGTTGAGCGCCAGGTCCTTGTTCTCCAGCTGCTTGAGGTAGCGCAGCATCTCGGTCTCGCTGTGGTGGGTGTTGAACACCGGGTGCTGCAGCACGGCCGAGCTGCGCGCCAGCTCCGCCGGAATGCCCGGCACCAGCACCCCGGCGTCCAGCTCGTCCACCGACAGGCCGTGGTCGGCGCCGAGGAAGACGCTCCACAGCTGCTCGACGGTGGCGGCGTTGCTGGTCTCGTCGAGGCTCAGCCCGAGCCGGCCACGACCGAGGATGCGCAGGTTGATGCGCGCCGCCTTAGCCGATTCGATGATCGCCGTCTGGCTGCCGCCCACCTCCAGGGTGAGGGTGTCGAAGTAGTGCTGGTTGAGCCGCTGCATGCCCTTGCGTGCCAGCCCCTCGGCGAGGATGGCGGTGAGCCGGTGCACGCGCTGGGCGATGCGCTTGAGCCCTTCCGGGCCGTGGTAGACGGCGTAGAAGCCGGCGATGTTGGCCAGCAGCACCTGGGCCGTGCAGATGTTGGAGTTGGCCTTCTCGCGGCGGATGTGCTGCTCGCGGGTCTGCAGCGCCATGCGCAGGGCGAGGTTGCCACGGGCGTCCTTGGAGACGCCGATGATGCGCCCGGGCATGGCGCGCTTGAATTCGTCGCGGGTGGCGAAGAAGGCCGCGTGGGGGCCGCCGTAGCCCATGGGCACGCCGAAGCGCTGGGCCGAGCCGAACACCACGTCGGCACCCAGCTCGCCGGGGGGCGTCAGCAGCAGCAGGCCGAGCAGGTCGGCAGCCACGCAGGCCAGCGCCTGCTGGCTGTGCAGGTGCTCGATCAGCGGGCGCAGGTCGCGGATCTCGCCGTGGGTGTCCGGGTACTGCAGCAAGGCACCGAACACCTGGTGCGAGGGCAGGTTCTCCACCGCGTCCACCACCAGCTCGAAACCGAAGGCCTCGGCGCGGGTGCGCACCACGGAGAGGGTCTGCGGGTGGCAGTTCTGGTCGGCGAAGAACAGGTTGCTCCTGGCCTTGGCCACGCGCTTGGCCAGGGCCATGGCCTCGGCGGCGGCGGTGGCTTCATCCAGCAGGGAGGCACTGGCCAGCTCCAGGCCGGTGAGGTCGATGGTCATCTGCTGGAAATTCAGCAACGCTTCCAGGCGGCCCTGGGCGATCTCCGGCTGGTAGGGCGTGTAGGCGGTGTACCAGCCGGGGTTCTCCAGCACGTTGCGGAGGATCACCGCCGGGGTCAGGGTGCCGTGGTAGCCCATGCCGATCAGGCTTGTCCACACCTCGTTGCGCTGGGCATGGGCGCGCAGTTTCGCCAGGGCAGCCTCTTCGTCCAGGGCGGCGGGCAATTCCAGGGGGCGGTTGAGGCGGATCGCCGGTGGCACCGTCTGCACGATGAGCTCATCACGGTCGGCGAGGCCGAGGGCTTCGAGCATGGCCTGCTGTTCGGCCTGGTCCGGGCCCAGGTGGCGGCGGAGGAAGGCGTCAGGCTGTTGCAGCTGGGACAACGGGGGGATGTGCGACATGGGATCGGCCTCTGGAAATGGCCCAATAAGCTTAGGCAAGCATTTCCAGGATGGCCGGCCGGCTGGTCGGAGGACCGGCCGGGCGAGCATCGGCCGCCACCCCGGGCGGGGCGGCGAGCCGTTGTAGCGTCAGGCGTCGGAGTCGGCGGATGCCTTGTAGGCGGCGGCGTCCAGCAGCTTGTCCAGCTCGGCGGTGTTGGCCGGCTTGAGCTTGAAGAACCAGGCGCCGTAGGGATCGTTGTTGACCTCTTCAGGGGAGTCGGTCAGCAGCTGGTTGACGGCGATCACCTCACCGGAAACCGGCGAGTAGATGTCGGAAGCGGCTTTCACCGACTCGACGACACCGGCTTCCTGGCCCGCAGCCAGGGTCTTGCCGACATCCGGCAGCTCGACGAAGACCACGTCGCCCAGGGCTTCCTGGGCATGGTCGGAAATGCCCACGGTAACGCTGCCATCGGCTTCCAGGCGGGCCCACTCGTGGCTGGGGGCGTAACGCAGATCGGCGGGGATATTGCTCATTGTTCAGGCTCCTCAAGGACGGCGGCGGTCGGCCCGCCAGGAAAATTTAGATCAAGGCTTTGCCATTGCGTACAAAGTTCGGCTGGACGACGCGAACCGGGTACCACTTACCGCGAATTTCCACTTCGGCGCGCTCGCAGGTCCCCGCCGGCAGGCGGGCCAGGGCGATGGACTTGCCCAGGGTGGGCGAGAAGCTGCCACTGGTGATTTCACCGTCGCCCACGCCTTCCACCCGCACCACCTGGTGGGCGCGCAGCACGCCGCGCTCCTCCAGCACAAGGCCGACCAGCTTGGGCTGGGCACCACCGGCGCGCTGGGCCTCCAGCACGTCACGGCCGATGAAGTCGCGGCCGGCGGGCTCCCAGGCGATGGTCCAGGCCAGGTTCGAGGCCAGGGGCGAGTTGTCTTCGTCCATGTCCTGGCCGTAGAGGTTCAGGCCCGCTTCCAGGCGCAGGGTGTCGCGGGCGCCGAGGCCGATGGGCGCGATACCGGCACCCACCAGCTCGTTGAGGAAGCCGGCCGCCTGGTCACGGGGCAGCATGATTTCCAGGCCATCCTCGCCGGTATAACCGGTGCGGGCGATGAACCAGTCGCCCTCGGGCAGGCCCTGGAAGGGCTTGAGTTCGTGGATCAGGGAGGCGCGGGCGCTGCTCACCAGCTCGGCGGTGCGGTGGCGGGCGGCGGGGCCCTGGATGGCGAGCATGGCCAGTTCACTGCGCTCGTCGAGGCGCACGTCGAAGCCGTCGGCCTGCTTGTGCATCCAGGCCAGGTCCTTGTCGCGGGTGGCGGCGTTGACCACCAGGCGGTAGCCGCTGGTGGTGAGGTAGACGATGAGGTCGTCGACCACGCCGCCACGCTCGTTGAGCATCGCGCTGTAGAGGGCTTTGCCGGGGGTCTTGAGGCGCTCGACGTCGTTGCTCAGTAGGCGCTGGAGATAGGCCTGGGCCTGGCTGCCGGCTACGTCCACCACCGTCATGTGGGACACATCGAAGACGCCGCAATCGGTCCGCACCTGATGGTGCTCATCGACTTGCGAGCCGTAGTGCAGCGGCATGTCCCAGCCACCGAAATCGACCATCTTGGCCCCCAACGCCAGGTGCAGATCGTAGAGGGGGGTACGCTGTCCCATGGGTTTCTCCTTCCGGGCTTGGCGAAGATGCGGACGGGCGCTGGAACCCTTGTCGGGCCTGGCTTTCCGTGGCCTCGACGGCAGGTCGTGGCGCCCTTTCAGGCAGACGCGCCGCAACGAATGGCGCGCATTGTAGCCGCAAGGCGGAAGACTGGACACCCGACGGCTGACCCAGCGGTCACGTCATGTTTCAGCGCCCGAAGCCCCGGGCGGAACGGCGGATCAGGCCGATGACCGGCAGCAGCCCGACCAGCACCAGGCTCAGGGCCGGCAGCGACGCGCGGGCCCATTCGCCTTCGCTGGTCATCTCGAAGATGCGCACCGCCAGCGTGTCCCAGCCGAAGGGGCGCATCAGCAGGGTGGCGGGCATTTCCTTGAGTACGTCGACGAACACCAGCAGCGCCGCACTCAAGGCGCCGGGCACCAGCAGCGGCAGGTAGACCCGCAGGAACAGGCGCGGGCCACCCACGCCGAGGCTGCGCGAAGCCTCCGGCAGCGACGGCCGGATGCGCGCCAGGGCACCTTCCAGCGGCCCGTGGGCCACCGCCATGAAGCGCACCAGGTAGGCCAGCAGCAGCGCCGTCAGGCTGCCCAGCAGCAGCGGCTTGCCGGCGCCACCGAGCCAGCCGGAAAGCGGCACCACCAGCTCGCGGTCGAGCCAGCTGAAAGCCAGCATGATGGCCACCGCCAGCACCGAGCCCGGCAGCGCGTAGCCCAGGTTGGCCAGGCCCACGGCGGCGCGGATCGGCCGGGTCGGCTCCAGGCGCCGGGCGAACACCAGCAGCAACGCCACCGAGACCGTGATCAGCGCGGCCATGGCGCCCAGGTAGAGGCTGTGCAGCACCAGCCCCAGGTAGCGCTCGTCGAGGTCGAAACGGCCGCGCTGCCAGCACCAGGCGAGCAGCTGCAGCAGGGGGATGACGAAGGCGCAGGCGAACACCAGGCCGCACCAGGCGCTGGCCGCCCAGGCACGAACGCCGCGCAGGTGATACAGGGCGGCGCCACGGGGCCGTTCGCTGGCCGGCCGGGTCACGCCCCGAGCGCGGCGTTCGCCGTAGAGCACCAGGCACACGCCGAGCAGCAGCAGGCTGGCCAGCTGGGCTGCGGTGCCAAGGCTGAAGAAGCCGTACCAGGTCTTGTAGATGGCGGTGGTGAAGGTGTCGAAGTTGAACACCGAGACGGCACCGAAATCGGCCAGGGTCTCCATGATTGCCAGGGCCAGCCCGGCGCCGATGGCTGGCCGCGCCATGGGCAGGGCCACGCGCCAGAACGCCTGCCAAGGGCTGAGCCCGAGGGTGCGTGCAGCTTCCATCAACCCGCGCCCTTGGGCCAGGAAGGCGCTGCGCGCCAGCAGGTAGACGTAGGGGTAGAACACCAGCACCAGCACGGTGATCACGCCGCCGGTGGAGCGCACCCGGGGCAGGCGCACGCCGCTGCCGAACCACTCGCGCAGCTGGCTCTGCACCGGCCCGGAGAAGTCGAACAGGCCGATGAAGACGAAGGCCAGCACGTAGGCGGGGATGGCGAAGGGCAGCATCAGCGCCCAGTCCAGCCAGCGCCGGCCGGGAAACTCGCAGAGGCTGGTGAGCCAGGCCAGGCTGACGCCCAGCAGCGTGACCCCAAGGCCGACGCCGAGCACCAGCACCAGGCTGTTGCCCAGGAGGCGCGGCAGTTGGGTGTCCCACAGGTGCGCCCAGATCTCGCGATCCACCTCGTGCCAGGACAGCACCAGCACGCAGAGCGGCAGCAGTACCAGGGCGGCGATGGCGAAGGTGACGGGGTACCAGCGGCACTGGGCGGGACGCTTCAAGCGGAACTCTCGGGCAGAGCGGGAAGGGGGATGACACGGGGCGCCCGGGTGAGCGCCCCGTGGAGGGGTCAGTGCCAGCCGACCCGGTCCATCATGCGGATGGCTTCGGCCTGGCGCTTGCCGGTGACTTCCACCGGTACGTCATCAGCCTTGAAGGCCCCCCAGGCGGCCACTTCGGCCGAGGGCTTCACCGCCGGGTTGGCGGGGAATTCCTGATTGACCCCGGCGAACAGGCTCTGCGCCTCGGGGGTGGTCATCCACTCCACCAGTGCCTTGGCCGCTTCGGGATGGGGCGCGTGGCGGGTCAGGCCGATGCCGGAGAGGTTGACGTGCACGCCCCGGTCGGCCTGGTTGGGCCAGAACAGCTTGGCGCGCAGTTGCGGGTTCTGCTGGTGCAGGCGCCCGTAGTAGTAGGTGTTGACGATGCCGACGTCGCACTGGCCGGCGTCCACCGCCTGGATCACCGCGTTGTCGTCGGCGAAGGGGTCGGTGGCCAGGTTGTTGACCCAGCCCTTGAGCACCTTCTCCGCCTCGGCGGCGCCGCGGGCCTCGATCAGGGTGGCGGTCAGCGACTGGTTGTAGACCTTCTTCGAGGAGCGCAGGCACAGGCGGCCTTCCCAGTTGGCGTCGGCCAGGGCCTCGTAAGTGGAAAGTTCTTCCGGCTTCACCCGGTCGGTGGAGTAGACGATGGTGCGCGCGCGCAGCGAGAGGCCGGTCCAGCTGTCGCTGCCGGAGCGATATTGCGCGGGGATGTTGGCCTTGATGGCGGGGGAGCTGAAGGGCTGCAGGATGCCCATCTGTTCGGCCTGCCAGAGGTTGCCGCCGTCCACGGTGAGCAGTAGGTCTGCCACGCCGTTCTCGCCCTCAGCCTTGATGCGCTGCATCAGCGGGGCTTCCTTGTCGGTGATGAACGTGATGGGGACGCCGGTCTTCGCGGTGTAGGCGTCGAACACCGGCTTGATCAGCTCGTCGATGCGTGACGAATAGACCACCACTTCATCGGCCGCCTGGACGGAGGTGGCACCCAGGCCGATGGCCAGGAGCGTGAGCAGGGAGTTGCGCGCCTTCATTTGCGAATGCCTCGCGGTAGCCAAAAAGGAGCCAGATGATAATCAACCTCAGTTGGCATCCGGCTCCGCTTTGTATGACGAGGTGTTTCGCCCGGGCCGCGAGCGCGGCCCGGGATCAGACGCGAGCGAGCTCCGGCAGGTCGCCGGACAGGCCCAGGGCCTGGCGCACGAACAGCGCCTTGGCCTCGGGCAGGCCGTCCACCAGGCCCAGCCCGGCGTTGCGCAGCCAGCGCAGGGGCAGCGGGTCGGCCTGGAACAGGCGCTGGAAGCCTTCCATCGCCGCCATCATCCCCAGGTTGTGCGGCATGCGTCGGCGCTCGAAGCGGCTGAGCACACGTTCATCGGCCAGGCGCTCGCCACGTCCATGGGCGTGCAGCAGCACCTCGGCCAGCACGGCGGCGTCGAGGAAGCCGAGGTTGACGCCCTGCCCGGCCAGCGGGTGGATGGTGTGGGCAGCGTCGCCGACCAGTGCCAGGCCCGGTTCCACGTAGCGCTTGGCGTGGCGCTGGCGCAGCGGGATGCACAGGCGCGGGTCGGCGGCCTCGATGCGGCCGAGGCGATGCTCGAAGGCCTTGCCCAGTTCAACGCGGAAGGCCTCGTCGTCCAGCGCCATGAGGCGCGTGGCCTGCTCGGGCGTGGTGGACCAGACGATGGAGCACCAGTGCTCGTCGCCCTGGCGGTCCAGGGGCAGGAAGGCCAGCGGGCCGTCGTCGGTGAAGCGTTGCCAGGCGGTGCGGCGGTGCGGTTGCTCGCAACGCACGCTGGTGACGATGGCGTGGTGCAGGTAATCCCACTCGCGGGTGGCGCAGCCGGCCAGGCGGCGCACGGCGGAGTTGGCGCCGTCGGCGGCGATCACCAGCGGGGCGCGCAGTTCGCGGCCGTCCACCAGGGTCAGCAGCCAGTCATCGCCGGAGCGGCGCAGGTTTTCCAGGCGGGCATTGGGCAGCAGGCCGACGCCGCTGTCGTGCAGGGGCTCCAGCAGGGCCTCCTGGATCACCCGGTTCTCGACGATGTGGCCGAGCACCTCGGCATGCACGCTGGCGGCGGAGAAGTGGATGTTGCCGGTGCCGGAACCGTCCCAGACCTGCATCTCGCCATAGGGGCTGGCGCGGCGCGCGGCGACGCCGTCCCAGGCGCCGAGGCGCTGGAGGATGCGCTGGCTGGCGACGGACAGGGCGCTGACCCGGGGCTCGAAGGCGGCCTCGGCGTCGAAGGGCTTGATGCTCAGGGGGCTGCCGTCGATCAGGATGATCTCCAGGCCGCTGTCCTTGAGCGCCAGGCCGAGGGCACTGCCCACCATGCCGGCACCGACGATGATCAGATCCGCTTGCATGTGCATTCCTTAGGCGGCTTGCCGCGCGCGCGGCTTGAGCCGCACATAGAGTGTCTTGTGCACCCTGGCGACCAGGGTGCCTTCGCCGTCGTGCACGTCGACGTGCAGCTCGGGCAGGTATTTGTCACCGTCAGCGGTGTGCTGGCGGATGCGTTCCAGCAACCCGTCGTCGACCCGGAACTCGGCGTAGACCGGGCCTTTGCCGGGGGAGACGAAGTCGATGCTGGCGGCCTTGTCCCAGACGATGTAATCGCGCCCGAGCAGGTTCATCAGCATCAACATGAAGAAGGGGTCGGTCATGCTGTAGAGCGAGCCGCCGAACTGGGTGCCGACGTAGTTGCGGTTGTACCAGCCCAGCGCCAGTTTGACTCGTACCAGACGGAAGTCTGCGCTGATCTGCCGCACGCGAACACCCGCCCCGAGGTAGGGCGGGTAGATGTTCAGCGCCCAGCGCAGGAAGCGCGCCTTGCGCGCCATTGAACGGTCGTGCATGACGCGGCTCAGATGGGGCGGGTGCCCAGGCCCATGGCCTGGCGAGCGAACCAGCGCTTGGCGGGCGGTAGCAGGTCGAGCCCGAGCAGCCCCAGGTTGCGCCCGCTGGCCAGCAACGGCTCCTTGTTGGAAAACAGGCGGGTCACCTGGTCGGAGAAGCCGACGGTGAGGTCCTGGTCCAGGCGCTGGCTGTCGAGGTAGCGCTGCAGGGTGGCGAAGTCGCCCAGGGGCGCCTCGCTGGCCAGCAGCGTTTCGGCCAGGGCCACGGTGTCACGCAGGGACAGGTTGTAGCCCTGCCCGGCGATGGGGTGCAGGCTGTGGGCGGCGTTGCCCAGCACCACCAGGTTGGCGCGCACCTGCTCCTCGGCTTCCACCAGGGTCAGCGGGTAGAGGTGCCGCGCCCCCACCTGGTTGAAGGCGCCCAGGCGGTAGCCGAAGGCTTCCTGCAGCTCGGCGAGGAAGGCACGGTCGTCGAGGCGCGACAGGCGCTCGGCGTCCTTGCCCGGGCGGGTCCAGACCAGCGCGCAGCGGTTGTCCGCCACCGGCAGCATGGCCATCGGGCCTTCGTCGGTGAAGCGTTCGAAGGCCTGGCCGCGATGGGCTTCCATGGGGCTGACGTTGGCGATCAGCGCGGTCTGCCCATAGGGGTTGCGCTTGACGCCGATGCCCAGCTGCTCGCGCAGGCCGGAGCGGCCGCCATCGGCCAGCACGGCCAGGTCGCAATCGAGCTGGGTGTCATCGTTGAGGCTGAGGCGATAGCCGTCCGCCAGGGGCTCCATGCGCACCACCTCGGCGGGGCATTGCCAGGTGACCACATCGGCATCCAGCGCCTGCCACAGGCACTGGCCGAGCCAGGCGTTCTCCACCACGTAGCCGAGCGCCGGGACGCCCTCCTCGATGGCCGCCAGGCGCGCGGCGCCGAAGCGGCCGCGATCGGACACGTGGATCTGCAGGATCGGCTCGGCACGGCGGGCGATGGCCTGCCAGAGGCCGAGGCGCTCGTAGATCTGCCGGGTGCCGAAGGACAGCGCGGAGGAGCGGGCGTCATAGCTCGGCTGGTAGCTGTCGCCCGGGGCGAAGGGTTCGATCAGGGTGATCTTCCAGCCCCGCGCCTTGGCGCCTTCCTGCAGGGCCAGGGCCAGGCTGGCGCCTACGAGGCCGCCGCCGATGATTGCCAGTTGGGTGCGTTGCATCATGCGGCCTCGGTACGTGCGGCGGCCATCAGGGCCTCGATTTCGGCGACCGTCTTGGGTACGCCACCGGTGAGGATCTCGCAGCCCTTCTTGGTCACCACCACGTCGTCCTCGATGCGCACGCCGATGCCACGCCACTTCTTCGCCACGTTCTGGTTGTCCACGGCGATGTAGATGCCGGGCTCGACGGTCATGGCCATGCCGGGCTCCAGCACGCGCCACTCGCCGCCGACCTTGTATTCGCCGACGTCGTGCACGTCCATGCCCAGCCAGTGGCCGGCACGGTGCATGTAGAAGGGTTTGTAGGCTTCGCTGGCGATCAGTTCGGCAACATCGCCCTGGAGCAGGCCGAGTTCCACCAGCCCGGCGGTGATCACCCGCACGGTGGCTTCATGGGCTTCGTTCCAGTGCTTGCCGGGGGCGATCTCGAGGAAGGCGGCTTCCTGGGAGGCCAGCACCAGCTCGTAGATGGCCTTCTGCTCGGGGCTGAAGCGGCCGCTGACGGGGAAGGTGCGGGTGATGTCGCTGGCGTAGCAGTCCAGCTCGCAGGCGGCGTCGATCAGCACCAGGTCGCCGTCCTTCAGCTGCGCGTCGTTCTCGCGGTAGTGGAGGATGCAGGCATTGCGGCCCGCCGCGACGATGGAGCCGTAGGCCGGCATCTTCGCGCCGCCCTTGCGGAACTCATATTCCAGCTCGGCTTCCAGGCTGTATTCGTAGAGGCCGGCACGGGCGGCCTGCATGGCACGCACATGGGCACGGGCAGAGACCTCGCCGGCCTCGCGCATGACCTTGACCTCGGCGGCCGACTTGTACAGGCGCATGTCGTGCAGCAGGTGGTCGAGGGCGACGAATTCGTTCGGCGGCTGCGCACCCTGGCGCGCCTTGGAGCGGATCACGTTGACCCACTCCATCAGGTGCTGGTCGAACTCGGGGTTGGTGCCGATGGAGTAGTAGACGCGCTCGCGGCCTTCGATGAGGCCGGGGAGGATGTCGTCGATATCGCCGATGGGGAAGGCGTCGTCGGCACCGTACTCGCCGATGGCGCCGTCCTGGCCGGCACGCAGGCCGTCCCACAGCTCGCGCTCCGGGTCACGCTCGCGGCAGAAGAGCACGTACTCGCCGTGCTCGCGACCGGGGATCAGCACCAGCACCGCCTCGGGCTCGGGGAAGCCGCTGAGGTACTGGAAGTCGCTGTCCTGGCGGTACACGTGCTCGACGTCACGGTTGCGGATGTGAACCGGCGCCGCCGGCAGGATGGCGATGCTGTTGGGCACCATCTGCGCCATGAGGGCCTTGCGACGACGGGCGAATTCGGACTTCGGGATACGGGTCATGCGCGCTCCTTACCAAGGGGCGCCCATGCGCCCGTGACGCGGGTTCAATGCAGAGAGGTTTTCGGCGCTGGAGCCACCGGCGCGGGCTTGCGGGCACACTCGCTGAACAACAGCAGGGGCGCCACGCGCAGGTACTCCATCACTTCCATGTAGTCGGTCTCGCCGTCCTCGGAATCTTCCAGGGCGCTTTGCACCTGGGCGATGGAGGCGAGGTCCTGAAGCACTTCGACCGCCTCGCCGGACAGTGCGCCTTCGCGAGCGGTCAGGCCGAAGCCGCCGAGGAAGCCCTGGCACCACTGGCCAAGGGCGGCGGCGCGATCGGCCAGCGGCGTTTCGTCGTCGGGCAGCAGCAGCACGACAGCCATCTCGCTGCCGGTGAGTTCGTCCTTGACCATCTCCTGCAGGCCGATCAGGGCCTGGCGCAGGTTGTCCTGTGGCTCAGCGCCGAGCAGCTCGGCGGCATCCTCCAGCCAGGGCTCGGGATCGAAGCCGGCGCCGGCGCAGCTGCGCCCCAGCAGAAGGCCATGGAGCTCGGCAGGGGAGACGGGCTGACCGCTGGTGGCGAGCAGGGTGGCGAAGGCGGAATACGGGGAATTGGAACTGGGCATGGGTGGCTAGGCGCCAGACGGCGCAATCACTAGAATGACGGCCTCGTATCCTAGCATCGGCACGCGCGCCAAGACCATCGACCGCCGCCGACGGGTTTGACCCTGGATCGGGCCGTTCCTATATAGTCCGACCCTTCATCGCCCAAGTAGAGAGCCCATGGAAGACGCGGAACTGCAAGCCCTCACCGCCAAGCTGGAGCTCCTGATCCAGCGCGTTGAGCAGCTCAAGTCGCAAAACCGGCAACTGCAGGCGGCTGAAAAAGCCTGGAAAGAAGAACGCGCCCATCTGATCGAAAAGAACGAAATGGCCCGGCAGAAGGTCGAAGCGATGATTTCGCGCCTGAAAGCCCTGGAGCAGGATTCATGACCCAGCCGAATACCGTCACTGTCCACATCATGGACAAGGAATATTGCATCGCCTGTCCTTCGGACGAGCGCGCCAACCTGGAGAGCGCAGCCCGCTACCTGGACGGCAAGATGCGCGAGATCCGCACCAGCGGCAAGGTCATCGGCGCCGACCGCGTCGCCGTGATGGCGGCTCTCAACATCACCCACGAACTGCTGCACAAGCAGGAGCGCCTCGACCAGGAAGCGACCTCGACCCGCGAACGCGTGCGTGACCTGCTGGAGCGTGTCGATCATGCGCTCGCCGCTGATCCGGATGGACACGAAGCCTGACGCCAGAGCCTTCTGTTGGGGTATACTCGCCGGCAGCTCCCTGGTGTGTTTGCCAGTCGGTGATGTCCCTGAGCCGATACGCACAACCACGGGGGTTGTAAGTGGGGCCGGTGTGCATGTCCGCCTGACGGAAAGCCTTAACGCCTCCTGCAACCTCCACCTTGAACTTTCGGGTTCAAGGGCTAAACCGACAGCGGCATAACCGGGGAGTCGTACCCTTCATGATCAGCGCCGGCACTCTCTCCCGCCCGGCCCTGCGGCGCCTACTCAGGCAGACACGCCGCACTCTCTCTCCTCTCGAACAGCGACGCGCCGCCCGCGACCTCTACCGCCAACTGGCCCAGCATCCGCTGTTCCGCCGTGCGCGCCATGTGGCGCTGTACCTGCCGGCCGACGGCGAGATCGACCCGCGCCCGCTGCTGCGCGAGGCCCAGAAGCGCGGCAAGGCCACCTACCTGCCGGTGCTCAAGGCCTGGCCGCCGACGCGCATGGTGTTCCAGCGCCTGCGCCCGGGCGAGAAACTGGTGCGCAACCGCTTCCGTATTCTCGAGCCCCGCGCCAATCAGTCGCAGCAACGGCCGGTCTGGACACTCGACCTGGTGCTGTTGCCGCTGGTGGGTTTCGACGAGGAAGGCGGGCGCCTGGGAATGGGGGGCGGTTTCTATGACCGCAGCCTGGCGTACCGCGCGCGGCGCAAAAATTGGCAGAAGCCGACGCTGCTGGGGCTGGCCCATGAATGCCAGAAGGTGGATCGCTTGCCGTTGGCCAGCTGGGATGTGCGCCTGCAGGCGACGGTGACGGACGGGGACTGGTATCGCGGAAACTGAAGCGGCGCCGCGTTCCTTGCGGCGCCCTCGGAAATCAGGGCTGCTGGATGCTGACCGGCGCGCCTTGGCGCTGTTCCCACAGGCTCTGGGTGTAACCCGTGGTAACCACGCCCAGGCCGAAGAGTATGACCAGTACCCAGAGAAGATCGGGTTTGCGTTTCATCGGATTGCCTCCCCCTTCAAGGCAAACGTGCCGCGATGACTTGCGGCGGGTGCTTTTAATTATGGGCTGCCTGGCGGCATCCGGCTTAAAGTGCGGCATTCTCCGGCAACGATGGGGAACACGCAATTTATGACGCCAGCCGACCGTCGGCCCGTTGGTGATTTTTCGTCCGCGACAAGGACCGGACGGCAGGAGCAAAGTTCATGCCTTATTGGTTGATGAAATCGGAACCCGACGAACTGTCGATCCATGACCTGCAACGACTGGGTCGTGCACGCTGGGATGGGGTGCGCAATTACCAGGCGCGCAACTTCATGCGTGCCATGCAGGAGGGCGAATTGTTCTTCTTCTACCACTCCAGCTGCCCGGAACCGGGCATCGCCGGGATCGCCCGCATCGTCGGCGCCACCTACCCGGACCCGACGGCCCTGGACCCGCAAAGCCACTACTTCGACGCCAAGGCCAGCCCCGAGAAGAACCCCTGGAGCGCCCTGGACGTCGAATTCGTCGAGGCATTCCCTACGGTCATCCCGCTGGCGACGCTGAAGGCGCAAGCGGCACTGGATGCGATGCCGCTGGTGCAGAAGGGGTCGCGCCTCTCGGTGATGCCGGTGCGCGACGAGGAATGGCAGGCGATGCTCGCGCTGCGCTGAGCGCGAGCTCAGGCCCGGTCAGCTCAGGGCTGGATGATCAGGTTGTTGAACAGCAGGTCGTCCACCAGGGGCTTGCCTTCTTCCTGCTGCAGCACCTGCTGCACCTGCTTGAGCGCTTCCTGGCGCAGCTTCTCCTTGCTGTCCGGCGTGGCCAGGCTGTCGTCGGTCTGCTGGGAGAAGAGCATCACCAGCTGATTGCGGATCAGCGGCTCGTGGTACTCCACCGACTTGGCCGCGTCCGCGCCCGCCACCTGCAGGGAGATATCGGCCTTGTAGTACTTCAGCTTGGGGCCCGCCCCGTAGTTGCCCACCAGCGCTGGCGTCAGGCCGACGTAGGCGATCTTCGGGGCTTCGCCCTCCTTGGGTTCTTCCTTCTCCTCGTTGGCCAGGGCGGCGAAGGGGATGAGCAGGGCCAGCAGCAGTGCGAGGGTGGTTTTCACGGGTGTGATTCCTGAATAAGCGTGCGACTAGCATAGCCAGACCTGCTCGCCGGCCCAAGCCCGACGCTTATGCACGGCTATCAGGCCAGGCCATGCTCGTTGACCCACCGGGCGGGCTACCTACACTGCCAAGCCATCAGGCCAACCTGCCGCGCCCTTCGCGCCGGCATCCACGTTGAGGAAGCGTCCATGAAAGCCGTCCTGTGCAAAGCCTTCGGCCCAGCCGAAACCCTGGTGCTCGAAGAGGTTGCCAGCCCCGAGCCGAAGAAGAACGAAGTGCTGATCGACGTGCATGCCGCCGGGGTCAACTTCCCCGATACGCTGATCATCGAGGGCAAGTACCAGTTCAAGCCGCCGTTCCCCTTCTCCCCGGGTGGCGAAGCGGCCGGCACCGTTGCCGCCGTCGGCGAGAAGATCACTCACCTCAAGCCCGGCGACCGGGTCATGGCGCTGACCGGCTGGGGCAGCTTCGCCGAGCAGGTGGCCGTGCCCGGCTACAACGTGATGCCGATCCCCAAGGGCATCGACTTCAATTCCGCCGCCGCCTTCGGCATGACCTACGGCACCTCCATGCACGCCCTCAAGCAGCGCGCCAACCTGCAGCCGGGCGAGACCCTGCTCGTGCTCGGCGCCTCCGGCGGCGTCGGCCTGGCGGCGGTGGAGATCGGCAAGGCCATGGGTGCCAAGGTGATCGCCGCGGCCAGCAGCGCCGAGAAGCTGGCAGTGGCCAAGGCTGCCGGCGCCGACGAGCTGATCAACTACAGCGAGTCGAGCCTCAAGGAGAAGGTCAAGGAACTCACCGGCGGCCAGGGCGCGGACGTGATCTACGACCCGGTGGGCGGCGATCTGTTCGACGAAGCCATCCGCTCCATCGCCTGGAACGGCCGCCTGCTGGTGGTCGGCTTCGCCAGCGGCCGCATCCCCGAGCTGCCGGTGAACCTCACCCTGCTCAAGGGTGCCGCAGTGGTGGGCGTGTTCTGGGGCTCCTTCGCCCAGCGCCAGCCCCAGGACAACCTGGCCAACTTCCAGCAACTGTTCGCCTGGCACGCCGAAGGCAAGCTCAAGCCGCTGGTCTCCCAGGTGTTCCCCCTGGAGAAATCCGCCGACGCCATCAACGCCCTCGGCCAGCGCAAGGCTGTCGGCAAGGTGGTCGTGAAGGTCCGCTAGTTCGACGAGCAGTACTGGGCCCGCCCCCGCCACGAAACGGGGGCGGGCCCTTTTCTTTCCGGGTGCCTTAACCAGCCGCCAGCAGCGGTGCCGGACGACGGCGGAACCAGTCGCTGGCCTGCTCGTAGGCGTGGGCCAGTTGCAGCACCGCCATGTCCTTCTGGTGCGGGCCGATGATCTGCAGCCCCATGGGCAGGCCGTCGCCGTTGAACCCTGCCTGCACGTTGGCCACCGGGCAGCCCGACAGGGTTCCGGGGATCACCACTTCCATCCAGCGGTGGTAGGTGTCCATCGCCACGCCTTCGATCACCTGTGGCCAGTGTTGCGTCTTGTCGAAGGGGAACACCTGGGCGCTGGGCAGCAGCAGGTAGTCGAAGCGCTCGAACAGCCGGCTGATGGCGCGGTACCAGTCGCTGCGGGCCGCCGAGGCGCGGTAGACCTGCTGGCCGGTCAGGCGCTGGCCGTTCTCCACTTCCCAGCAGGCTTCCGGCTTGAGCTGCACGCGCGTCGTCGGGTCGTCATAGGCCGCCCCCAGGCCGCCGGCCACCAGCCAGTGGCGCAGGGTCAGCCAGGTGTCCCAGAGCCGCTCGCGGGGGAAGCCGAGGCTCGTCTCCTCCACCACGCAGCCCAGCGTCTCGAAATCCTTCAGAGCGGTGCGGCACAGCTCCAGCACGCCACGCTGCATCGGCAGCTGGCCGTCGAGGTCGCCCAGCCAGCCCAGGCGCGCACCCTTGAAGTCGCGCTGCAACGAGCCGGCGAAGGCCGCGCCATCGCCGGGGATGGACAGCGGCGCGCGGGCATCGCCGCCGGCCTGCACCGAGAGCAGCAGGGCCACGTCTCGCACGCTGCGGCCCATCGGGCCCTCGTAGCCGAGCTGGTCGAAGAACAGGTCGGCGCTGTCGTCGAAGGGCACGCGGCCCTGGGACGGGCGGAAGCCGATGATATTGTTGAAGGCCGCCGGGTTGCGCAGCGAGCCCATCATGTCGCTGCCATCGGCCACCGGCACCAGGTGCAGCGCCAGGGCCGCCGCCGCGCCGCCGCTGCTGCCGCCGGCCGTACGGCTCGGGTCGAAGGCGCAGCCGGTGGCACCGAACAGCGGGTTGTAGCTCTGCGAGCCGAGGCCGAATTCCGGCGTGTTGCTCTTGCCGATGAAGATCGCCCCAGCGGCGCGCAGGCGCTCGGCCATGATGCCGTCACGCGCCGGCACATGGTCGCGGAACAGCGGCGAGCCGTAGGTGGTGGTGATGCCCTTGACTGCCGAGAGGTCCTTCACCGCATGGGGTAGCCCGTGCATCCAGCCCCTGTGGGTGCCACGCGCCAGCTCGGCGTCGCGCTCGTCGGCCTGGGCCAGCAGCGCGTCCGCCGGCTGCAGGCTGACCAGCGCATTGACCGCCGGGTTGAAGCGCTCGATATGGGCCAGGTAATCCAGCATCACCTCGCGGCAGGACACATCGCGCGTGCGGATGCGCTCGGCCAGCTCGGCGGCCGGCAGCCGCACCAGTTCGCTGATCGGGGTTGCATGACTCATGGGCAGTGTTCTCGTTCCGTCTCGTTCTGGTTATGCGCCCCCGCACCGGCGGGGGCGGTGTTCATCAACGCATCAGGTTGGTCCACAGGCGGTCGGCCAGGCGGATGGCGCCAGCGCCGCAGGTCTGGCTGAACACCACCTTGGTGCCCTCGGGGATGTGCAGCTCGGGCGCGTCCTTGAGGCCCGGCTCGAGGTAGGGCTCGACGCCCTGCACCGGGCTCTGGTGCTTGAGGAAATTCTGCGTCAGCGCGGCGTTCTCCGGCTGGCTGAGGAAGGCGATGAAGGCTTTGGCGTTATCGAGGTTGCGCGCGCCCTTGGGGATCACCAGGTTATCCACCCAAGCCATCACGCCTTCCTTCGGGTACAGGTATTCGAGGCTCGGCTTCATCTCCCGCGCGCGCAGCGAGGAACCGCCCCAGAACATCGACATGTCCAGCTCGCCGGCCGCCAGGCTCTCGCGGATGGCACCGGCCTTGGAGCTGTAGGTGCGCACATGGGGTTTCTGTTCCTTGAGCAGCGCCAGCACCTGCTGCATCTGCTTGGGGTCCTCGCTGCACAGCGGGATGCCCAGGTAGAGGCTGGCGGTGTCGATCACCTCGCTGACCGAGTCGAACATGTTGATGCGCCCCTGCAGCTCCGCCGGCGGCTTGAACAACAGTGCGTAGCTGTCCGCCTCGCCCTGGTAGCGCTCGCGGTTGACCACCACGCTGGTGGTGCCCCAGATGAAGGGCGCGGCATAGGCGCCCTGCGGGTCCCAGGCGGGCTTCTGCAGGTTGGCGGTGAAGCCCTGGTAGTAGGCCTCCTTGCCGGGTTCGAAGCGCTCCAGCAACTGCTCCTGGATGAGGATCGGCACGAACTGGTGCGAGGGTATGGCGACGTCGTAGCCGGCGCCGCCCTGCTTGAGCTTGGCCAGCAGCGTCTCGTTGGAGTCGTAGGAGTCCACCGTGACCTTGATGCCGTTCTCCTTCTCGAACTTCTCCAGGATCTGCGGTGAGAAATAGCCGCTCCAACTGATGACGTTGAGCGTGCCGGCGGCCTGCGCGTCGGCAGCCAGGGCGAGGCCCAGCGAAGTACCCAGAACAGCGATCAGCTTTTTCATGCGTCAATTCTCCAGGGTCAGGTTCTTGCCCGGCCAAGCAGCCAGGACAGGGTCACGAAGAGCACGGAAACGCCGAGGATCAGCGTCGACACGGCGTTCACGTCGGGCGTCACGCCCATGCGCAGCAGGCCGAAGATGAAGATCGGCAGGGTGGTGGTGCCGGCCTGGGAGACCATCATCGAGATCACGAAGTTATCCAGCGAGACGATGAAGGCCAGCATCAGCCCGGAGAGGATCCCCGGCATCAGCAGCGGCAGGGTGACCTTGCGCAGGGTGCGCCAGGGCCCGGCGTAGAGGTCCGCGGCGGCCTGCTCCAGGGACAGGTCCATGTCGTTGAGCCGCGCGCGGATCGGCAGGTAGGCGAAGGGGATGCAGAACACCGTGTGGGCGATGATCAGGTTGCCGTAGCCCAGGGACAGGCCGAGGGTGGAGAACAGCGCCAGGGTGGCGACGCCAACCACGATCTCGGGCAGCACCAGCGGCAGCATGATCGCCCCCATCGACAGCCGCAGCCCCTTGAAGCGCGCCCCGCGCGAGGTGGCCAGCGCCGCCAGGGTGGCGATGACGGTGGCGATCAGGCTGGCGCACAGGGCGATCAGCAGGCTGTTGCCGGCGGCCTGGCGCAGCGCCTGGTTGGCGAAGGCGGCGCGGTACCAGTCGAGGCTGAAGCCGCTCCAGACCGTGGCCGACTGGTTGGCGTTGAACGACAGCACCACCAGCACCAGGATCGGCGCGTAGAGGTAGAGATAGAACAGCAGGCTGAAGCCGCCGAAGCCGGGGAAGTGGTGGACGCCGAGGCGGCGCTTGAACAGGTTCATCACACACCTCCCCGGGCGATGCGCACGCGCTCGGCGCGCAGTGCGTAGAGGGTCAGCACCAGCATCACCGCGGCCATCAGCACCAGCGCCAGGGCGGAGCCGAAGGGCCAGTTACGGGCATCGCTGAACTGCCGGAAGATCAGGTTGCCGAGCATCATCCGCGTGCCGCCGCCGAGCAGCTCCGGGGCCACCATGGCGCCGAGGCAGGGCACGAAGGTGAGGATGGCGCCGGCGAGGATGCCCGGCCGGGCGATGGGCAGCACCACCTTGCGCAGGGTGCGCCAGCGGCCGGCGTAGAGGTCCTGGGCCGCCTCCAGCAGGCGCATGTCCATCTTCTCCAGGGTCGCGTAGATGGGCAGCACCACGAAGGGCGCGTAGGTGTACACCAGCCCCAGCAGCACCGCGCCGTCGGTGTAGAGCAGCTGCAGCGGCTGGTCGACCAGCCCCAGGCCCACGAGCGTGCCGTTGACCACGCCGGTTTCGCGCAGCAGCAGGATCCAGGCGTAGGTGCGGATCAGCAGGTTGGCCCAGAACGGCACGGTGATGAGGAAGATCAGCAGGCCGCGCTTGTGCGGCGGCTGCATGGCCAGCCACACCGCCACCGGGAAGCCGATCAGCAGGGTCACCAGCGTGGTCGCCGCGGCGATGCCGATGGAGCGCAGGGCGATCAGCAGGTAGGCGTCGACGAAGGCCAGGCTGTCGTCCAGTTGTCGCTCGAACAGCAGCGACAGGTAGGCCTCGGTGCTGAACACCGGCTCGACCCCGCCGTAGGGGTTGGCCTCCATCAGCGAATAACCGACCACCAGCAGGATGGGGACGATCAGGAACAGGCCGATGGCCAGGAGTGCCGGGCTGACGCCGAGCAGGTTGCGCAGGGATTGCCGGCGCGCGTGCAGGGCCGCGCCGGAGCGTGTCGATCGATGCATGTCTGCCTCCGGGCTCAGTCCAGCAGGACGCTGGCGCTGCCGTTCTCGAACTGCAGCGCGGCCCGCTCGCCGACGCCGAAGCGCTGGTGGCGCTCCAGGCTGTTGGGCATGCGCACGGTCAGCCGGGTGCCGTCGTCGAGGCTCACCCGGTACTGCAGGTCGGTGCCCAGGTACACCTGCGCCTCCACCCGGCAGGGCAGCGCGCCGGCGGTGTCGACGCCGCCCAGGTGCACGCGCTCGGGGCGGATCGACAGGCTGACCCAGCTGCCCGGCAGCACGCCGTCGACGGATTCGGCCTGGAACGGTTGCCCGCCCGGCCCCTGGCACAGCGCCCGGGTGCCATCGAGGCTAAGCACCTGGGCATCGAGGAAATTGGTTTCGCCGATGAAGTCGGCGACGAAGCGGTTGCGTGGGCGCTCGTAGATTTCCTGCGGGGTGCCCACCTGCTGCACCTGGCCCTCCGAGAACACCGCGATGCGGTCGGACAGGGTCAGGGCCTCTTCCTGGTCGTGGGTGACGAAGATGAAGGTGATGCCGGTCTTGGTCTGGATCGCCTTGAGCTCCTCGCGCATCGCCTGGCGCAGCTTGAGGTCGAGGGCCGAGAGCGGCTCGTCCAGCAGCAGGACGCGGGGATGCGGCGCCAGTGCGCGGGCCAGGGCGACGCGCTGCTGCTGGCCGCCGGAAAGCTGCGTCGGGCGACGGTCGGCGAAGCGCTCCATCTGCACCAGGGCGAGCATCTCGGCCACGCGCTCGGCGACCTGCGCGCGGCTCATGCTCTTGCCCAGCGGCCGGGATTCGAGGCCGAAGGCGAGGTTCTCGGCGATGGTCATGTGGGGGAACAGCGCGTAGTGCTGGAACACCGTGTTGACCGGGCGCTCGTAGGGCGGCAGGTCGGCGATGTCCTCACCGTAGAGGTGGATGCTGCCGGCGCTGGGGTATTCGAAGCCGGCGATCATCCGCAGCAGGGTGGTCTTGCCGCAGCCGGATGGGCCGAGAAGGGTGAAGAACTCGTTGTCGCGGATTTCCAGGTCGACGTGCTTGAGGGCGACGGGCCCGGATTGCGGATCGCCGTAGACCTTGCGTACCGAGCGGATGGATACCGCTGCGGTCTGCACTGCATGCAGGGCGTTCATGGCCTTACCTCCGTGTCCTCGCCGCGTGTTGTCCGCGGGCGGGACTTCTCGTTGTTCTGGGCAGGACTGAGGGCTCGTGGCGAGCGGGTGGAGCGGGCGCGCGGGTTGTCGTTATGGCGCTGCCTGGGCCGGATACTCGGCCAAATACCCGCGACAGGAAACTTCAATTTCCTTACATTGGCTGTTAAGAAAATTAACAGCCAGGAGCCCGTGATGGCCGAACCACGCCTGCCGCCGCTCAACGCCCTGCGCGCCTTCGAAGCGGCCGCACGCCTCGGCAGCTACGTTGCCGCGTCACGGGCGCTGCATGTCACCCAGCCGGCCATCGGCCGCCATGTGCGCTTGCTGGAGGACTGGCTGGGCGTGCAGCTGCTGGAGCGCACGCCGCGTGGCGTGGTGCTCACCGAGGCCGGGCGGCGCTACCACGCCAAGGTGTCGCGGGCGCTGCGGCAGATCGCCGAGGCCGGCGCCGAGGTAGCGGCCAGCGACGCCCCGCGCTGGTTGCGCATCCTCGCCGTGCCGGCCTTCGCCAAGCGCTGGCTGATGCCGCGCATGGAGTCGCTGCGCCAGCTGCGGCCGGGTCTGAAGATCGCCATCGAACCCAACCCCACCTTCACCGCCGTGGACGGCCAGGGTGCCGACCTGGGCATCGTCTACGGCATGCCCGGGCAGTACCCGCAGTGCCAGGCCACCCTGCTGCAACCCAATGTGTTCCCGGTGTGCTCGCCGGACTACCTCGCCGCCCACGGCCCCATCGCCGGACCGGACGAACTGGCGCGGCACAAGCTGATCCACGTGGACGACGGCGAATGGTGGAACGCCTGGTTCGCCGCGGTAGGTTGCAAGGTACGGGTCAGTTCCGATGTGCTCTACGTGAGCAACGACCACGCCCTGAGCATGGCCGAGAAGGGCCACGGCATCGCCCTGGCCAACGAGGTGCTGGTGAGCCAGGAGCTGGCTGCCGGCCTCCTCGTACGCCCCGTGCAGCGCCAGGCGCCGCTGGAGAGCTACCAGGCGCTGCTGCCCACCGAGCAGGCCAGCGCCGATATCCAGTGGTTCCTCGACTGGCTCGCGGCCGAGTTGCGCGCGGAATTCCCCGAGCTGGCGTGATCCCCGGCCGGTTGACCGTAGGATGGGTAGAGGTACGAACCCCATCAAGCAGCCTTCCCGGCGAGCACCCTGCCCGGGCTTACCGCATGGGTTTCGCTTCGCTCTACCTATCCTGCGGGCCGTCCGGCTTATGCCGGATTCGGTGCGCCCCAGGCTGACGACAACGATGGATGTCGCCAACCCGGGACCCGGAAGTACCGGTTAGCACACGCCGATCGGCGCGCTACCGGTCAGCGGAGCGCATCAGTTGCAGGAGCCCGCATCCCGCCAGACCTTGCCGCTGCCTTCGCCACCGACAGTGGCGGCAGTGGGCTCGTTGCCTTTGGTCCACCAGCGGGCGATGTAGAAGCGGCCCTTGTGGCTGACCTTGTCATTGAGCCAGTAGGTGCCCTGAGCGCTCCAAGCGCCCTGGCAGCCGGCGGGGGTTTCCACCTTGTCCGCCAGGACAGTCACGCTGTGCTCACGGCGGGCCACGTGGGTGCCGTTGCTCAGGTTCAGGGTGAAGTGATAGCTGATGTCCATGTCGCTCTTGGGTGCGACAAAATTCAGCTTCGACCCCGAGGCCTGGAAGGCGACACTGGGCGTCACACTCCACTGGTAGCTCAGCGCCAGGCCGGCTGGATCGCTGGAGCCCGCGGCGTCCAGGGTCACCGTTTCACCGCCCTTGGCCTGGCTGGCGCCAGCGATGTTCGCCAGCGGCGGCTTGACCGTTTCCACTGTCTCCGCCAGTACCTTGACCTGATGGGTGCGGGTTGCGCTGTGCTTGCCGTTGTTCACCGTCAGGCTGACGCTGTAGGTCACGTCCTGTGCGGCCCTCGGGGCGACGAACTTCATCAGGTTGCCAGCGGCCTCGAAGGCCACGCGGGGGCTGACGCTCCAGCTGTAGCTGAGCTTCAGCCCGGCCGGATCGCTGGACCCCGAGGCGTTGAGGTGGACGGTTTCGCCCGGCTTGGCCTCGTTTGCACCGCCAATCACCGCTACCGGCGGCTTGACCTCTTCCACCGGCGGCTCGACCGGCTTCTCGCCGCCGCTCTGGCAGGAACCCAGGTCACGCCAGACCTTGCCGGCGCCGTCCGGGCCGGTGGTGCTGGCCAGCCCCGGCTCGGCACCGGAGGTCCACCAGCGGGCCTGATACTGACGCCCTTTCCACTGCACCGTGTCGTTGCCGACATAGGTGCCCCTCACGGTCCATTCCGGCTTGCAACTGGCGCTGGCGGCCTTGCCCTTGATCAGCACTTCGTGGGTCCGGGTGCTGCTCTGCTTGCCGTTGCTCAGGGTCAGGGTGAAGCGATAGCGGGTGTCTGCCTGCAGTTCCGGCGCGGTGAAGCTGATGCGCGCACCGTCGTAGTCGAAGTCCAGGTGCGGCGAGGCCTCCCAGGCGAAGCTCAGGGCATTGCCCTGGGGATCGCCGGAAGCGGAGGCATCCAGGACGATCTTGTCCCCGGCGTTGGCTTCGGTCTTGCCGCTGATCATCGCCAGCGGAGGCTGACCGGCGTTCACCGGCTTGAGGGATGCGGCCTTGACGTCGTTGTCGGCGCTGAATTCGCCATCGGCCAGCAGGTTCCAGCCGCCGTTGACGCTGCTGCTGCCGTAGACCTGATAGCCCTTGATGTTGCCGCTAAGGCCCGCGTCCTGGCGGGGCAGGTAGTGCAGTTGCGAGAAGCGGCTAGCGGCACCCAGGTCGATCACCATTTCATGGGGGTAGCGTGCACCTGCGGCCGTGCTCCAGTAGGAGTTGGGGTTGCCATCGATCGCGTGGTTGCCGACCGCCGCGCCAGGCACCGCACTGCTGGTGGACAGGATTGTCCAGCTCTCGCGGGGCAGGGCCTTGCCCTTGGCATCCATCAGCAGCAGCTCGGCGACACTGGCGGTGTCCTTGCCATCCACCGCCGAGGTGGCGACGAATTTCAGGTAGCGGCCCTGGGCGCTGTCCTGGGTCAGGCCATAGGCGTGAACCTCAAGCACCTGGTCCTGGGTGGCGAGGTTGTCGGTGTTGATCGCCAGGTACCAGCGCCCCGGCTGCGGGTCGTTCACCCCCAGGGAGACGTTGTGGCTACGCGCCGAGCGGTAGTCGAAGCTGGCGCCGCTGGGCTGGGCGCCGCGCTTGAGCAGCAACTGGACCTGGCCGGCCTTCTCGGTGAGCTCGCCGTCCACCACGCTGAACACCAGGCGTCGGGTGCCTTCGGGGACGTCCACCGGGAAGTAGCGCGTCTGTTTGCTGCTCAGGCTCACCTTCTGGCTGAGGATCGAGGTGCCCTGTTCCTCTTCCAGGGGCACGACGGAAGGGCTGTAGGCCGACATCCGCGCCGCCCTTTCCCGCCAGACCCGGGCCATGTTGGCGGTGTCCGCGTCGCCCAACGGCACGCCCCGGCTGTCCTTGACGTCCGGGTTGGAGAAGTAGCCGACATGGTTGCCGCAGAGGATGGTGCCGACCCGGCCGTTGTTGTAGCCCCAGGTGTAGCTCTTGCCATCGGAGCAGTGGCCGCCGCCGATGTTGTGGCCCAACTCGTGGCGGAACACGGTGGACGACTTGATGGAGTTGATGGTGTAGCGCCCGGGCATGTGGCCCCAACCCACGGCAGTGTCCACGCCAGGGGTGCCAATGACGAAGCTGGCGACCACGTCCGGGCTGTAGCGACGCATGCCTTCGGCGAAGACGTTGCGCACCTGGCTCAGGCTGGAGCCGGTGATGGGAGCGTCCTGGGCCACCACCTGGGTGCCCACCAGGCGCAGGCGCACGCCCTGTACCTGGGACTGTCGCAGTGCACGGTTGACCGAGGCCACCTGGGCCAGGGCAAAGGCCTCGTGGTCACCGATGTAGTCCGCGGCCTTTTGCGAGAAACCGGCCAACAGGTCGATCACGGTTTCGCCCTGGATGTTGCGGTTGACCTGGAATGTGCGCTGGCCGCTGCGCGACTCCTTCAAGGCCGGCATCTCGCTGTCATCACCGGCGATGTAGTCGACGCCATCCGGCGCGAAGGCAGCGCCCGGGTCGAAGCGGATCATCGACTGCTGGCCACTGGCGTCGCCGCGGATGATGGCGTTGGCGTCCGGCAGCAGCGCAACGAAGCTGCCATCGGGCCGCGCGGCCAGCGTCATTTCCCCGGGGGCGCTGAGAGTGCGCGCGCGCCCCTCGAGCTGCCCGGTCATGACCTGCAGGTTCTTGAATGCATCGCCGGCTCGCGGGGTGAGGCTGCGCACGCGCATCCCGGTTTCCTGCTCCAGTTGCTCGGTTCCGGCCTCGGCGGCGCTGAACGGGGTCGCCCTGGCATTCGATGACTGGAGGTTGATGAAATGCCCCTGGATGACTGATTCGGTGCCTTGCTGGCTGTCATCGGCCAGCGCCATGCCGCTCGGCAGGAGCAGGGCCGCACCCAGGCTGGCACTCCATAAGCGGGTGGCTCGGGAAAGGGCGTTCAATCGGAAGCTCGACATAACTGTTCCTCGATAGTCACGGCGCGGCACGAGCCCAGGCGAACAGGACCGCTGAAGCGGCCGCGCGAGTGATGAGATAGGGAGTTTTGCCGGCAGCCGGGATCATAGGCAGGGCGCGTATGGCCGTACATAAAAAGGCGGTGTTTTCGTACCTGTCCTAGGCGGATAGGTGCGGACGCCGTGGCAGGCGTCGCGTCGAGAGCGGGCAGTTCGTGGCCGAGACGGGCCCGCTGGAGGCAATGCACGTCAAATCGGCCACCGCCAGAAGTGCGCAGGCCCTCGCGAGGGTGGCTGGGGTGGGGATCACGCCCTGGGGGCGTAGGCGAAGACGTCAGCGCGCATCTGGTGGGGGTCCATCCCCGCCGCCACCAGGGCGTCGAGGGTGCCGTAGACCATGGCGGGCGAGCCGCTGGCGTAGACGTGCAGCGGCTTGAGGTCGGGGAAGTCCTCGCTCACCGCTTCGTGCAGCATTCCGCAACGGCCTTGCCAGCCACATTGGTCGCTGACCACCTGGTGCAGGGTGAGGTTGGCCAGGCTTTGCCAGTCCGCCCAGTGCGGCAGTTCGTAGAAGTCCTCCGGCCGCCGCGCGCCCCAATACAGGTGAACCGGGTGGGGGAAACCCGTGGCGCGGCAGTGCTCGATCAGGCTGTGCATCTGCGCCATGCCGGTGCCGGCAGCGATCAGCACCAGGGGGCCGTCGGGCAGCTCGGCAAGGTGGGTATCGCCGAAGGGCAGCTGGACCCGGGCGATGCCGGTGCGCTGCAACTGCTCCAGCAGGGCCAGGGCGCTGGGCTCACGGGCGAGGATGTGCAGTTCGATGTCGCGCCCTTCGCTGGGCGCCGAGGCCAGGGAGAAGGCCGAGGATTCGCCATCCTCGCGCTCCACCAGCAGGTATTGCCCGGCGTGGTAGCGCGGTGGCTTGCCAGCCGGGGCACGCAGGCGCACGCGCCAGACGTCGCCACCGGCGTCGATGCAGGCACTGACCTGGCAATTGAGCTTGCGCAGCGGCAACTCGCCCGGGGCGAGCACGCCATCCCAGTGCAGCACGCAATCTTCCAGAGGCTCGGCCAGGCAGGTGAAGAGTTCGCCGTGGTCGAGTTCGGCGCCGGCCTGGCGCACCCGGCCCTCCACCAGCAGGGCGGCACAGATGTGGCAGTTGCCGTTGCGGCAGCTCTGCGGGCATTCGTAGCCGAGACGGCGGGCGCCAGCGAGGATGTTCTCGCCGGCCTGGATCTCCAGCACCGCGCCGGATGGTTGCAGCGTGACCCGCATCAGTCGATACCCAGGCTGGACCAGAGTTCGTCCACGCGACGGGTCACCGCCTCGTCCTTGACGATGACACGACCCCACTCGCGGGTGGTCTCGCCCGGCCATTTGTGGGTGGCGTCCAGGCCCATCTTCGAGCCCAGGCCGGAAACCGGCGAGGCGAAGTCGAGGTAGTCGATGGGCGTGTTGTCGATCATCACCGTGTCGCGCTTGGGGTCCATGCGCGTGGTGATGGCCCAGATCACGTCGTTCCAGTCGCGGGCGTTGATGTCGTCGTCGGTGACGATGACGAACTTGGTGTACATGAACTGCCGCAGGAAGGACCAGACGCCGAGCATCACGCGCTTGGCGTGGCCGGGGTACTGCTTCTTCATGGTCACCACCGCCATGCGGTAGGAGCAGCCTTCGGGGGGCAGGTAGAAGTCGGTGATCTCGGGGAACTGCTTCTGCAGGATCGGCACGAAGACTTCGTTCAGCGCCACGCCGAGGATGGCCGGCTCGTCCGGCGGGCGGCCGGTGTAGGTGCTGTGGTAGATCGGGTCGCGACGGCGGGTGATGCGCTCGACGGTGAATACCGGGAAGCGGTCCACCTCGTTGTAGTAGCCGGTGTGGTCGCCGTAAGGGCCTTCATCGGCCATCTCGCCGGGGTGGATCACCCCTTCGAGGACGATCTCGGCGCTGGCCGGCACCTGCAGGTCGGAGCCGATGGCCTTGACCAGTTCGGTGCGGTGCCCGCGCAGCAGGCCGGCGAAGGCGTATTCGGAGAGGGTGTCCGGCACCGGGGTGACCGCGCCGAGGATGGTGGCCGGGTCGGCACCGAGGGCGACGCAGACCGGGTAGGGCTGGCCGGGATGCTTCTCGCACCACTCGCGGTAGTCCAGCGCACCGCCACGGTGGCTGAGCCAGCGCATGATGACCTTGTTGCGGCCGATCACCTGCTGGCGGTAGATGCCGAGGTTCTGCCGCTCCTTGTTGGGACCACGGGTGATGGTCAGGCCCCAGGTGATCAGCGGTGCCACGTCGCCCGGCCAGCAGTGCTGGATGGGCAGCTTGCCGAGGTCGACGTCGTCGCCTTCCTCGATCACCTCGTGGCAGGGGGCATCCTTGAGCACCTTGGGCGCCATGCTGATGACCTTCTTGAAGATCGGCAGCTTGGACCAGGCGTCCTTGAGGCCCTTGGGCGGCTCGGGCTCCTTGAGGAAGGCCAGCAGCTTGCCGATCTCACGCAGTTCGGAGACGTCGTCCGCACCCATGCCGAGGGCCACGCGGCGCGGCGTGCCGAACAGGTTGCCGAGCACGGGGATGTCGTAGCCGGTGGGCTTCTCGAAGAGCAGCGCCGGGCCTTGCTTGCGCAGGGTGCGGTCGCAGATTTCGGTCATCTCCAGCACCGGGGACACCGGGGCGGCGATGCGTTTCAGCTCGCCGCGCTCTTCCAGGCCACGGATAAAGTCGCGCAGATCGCGATACTGCATGCTTGAGCCTCGCATGGGGCGTGCAGGTCGGGGCGCAAAGTTTAGCGCCGAACTGGGTTATTCAGAAGGCCGCGCGAATCGCGCAAACGCAAAGGCCGGGTTTCCCCGGCCTTTTTGCTGCGAACCAAACGTTACTTGCGCTTCATGGACATGAAGAATTCGTCGTTGGTCTTGGTGTCCTTGAGCTTGTCGAGCAGGAACTCGATGGCGGCGATCTCGTCCATCGGGTGCAGCAGCTTGCGCAGGATCCACATGCGCTGCAGCTCGTCGTCGGCAGTCAGCAGCTCTTCGCGGCGGGTACCGGACTTGTTGATGTTGATGGCGGGGAACACGCGCTTCTCGGCGATGCGGCGGTCCAGCGGCAGCTCCATGTTGCCGGTGCCCTTGAATTCCTCGTAGATCACCTCGTCCATCTTCGAGCCGGTCTCGACCAGCGCGGTGGCGATGATGGTCAGCGAACCGCCTTCCTCGATGTTACGGGCGGCACCGAAGAAGCGCTTGGGCTTCTCCAGAGCATGGGCGTCGACACCACCGGTCAGCACCTTGCCGGAGCTCGGGATCACGGTGTTGTAGGCACGCGCCAGGCGGGTGATGGAGTCCAGCAGGATGACCACGTCCTTCTTGTGCTCGACCAGGCGCTTGGCCTTTTCGATCACCATCTCGGCGACCTGCACGTGGCGGGTCGGCGGTTCGTCGAAGGTGGAGGCGACCACTTCGCCGCGCACGGTGCGCTGCATCTCGGTCACTTCTTCCGGGCGCTCGTCGATCAGCAGGACGATCAGGTGGCACTCGGGGTTGTTGCGGGTGATGTTGGCCGCGATGTTCTGCAGCATGATGGTCTTGCCCGCTTTCGGCGGGGCGACGATCAGGCCGCGCTGGCCCTTGCCAATCGGCGCGCAGAGGTCGATCACGCGGCCGGTGAGGTCTTCGGTGGAGCCGTTGCCGGCTTCCATCTTCAGGCGCTCGTTCGGGAACAGGGGCGTCAGGTTCTCGAACAGGATCTTGTTCTTGGCGTTTTCCGGACGATCGAAGTTGATCGAGTCCACCTTGAGCAGGGCGAAGTAACGCTCGCCTTCTTTCGGCGGGCGGATCTTGCCGATGATGGTGTCGCCGGTACGCAGGTTGAAGCGGCGGATCTGGCTGGGCGAGACGTAGATGTCGTCCGGGCCGGCCAGGTAGGAAGAGTCTGCGGAGCGCAGGAAGCCAAAACCGTCCTGGAGAATCTCCAGCACGCCGTCACCGGAGATTTCCTCGCCGCCTTTCGAGTGCTTTTTCAGCAGGGCGAAGATCACGTCCTGCTTGCGCGAACGGGCCATGTTCTCGAGGCCCATCTGTTCGGCCATTTCCAGCAGATCGGCAATCGGCTTTTGCTTGAGTTCGGTCAGATTCATAGGAATGACGTAAGTATCAGAAATGATAGGAAGGAAAGCGTTGAGCTTTAGAGGCCGCGCCGCAGAGATGCGACAGGATCGCTGTGCTTATTCGAGTTGGAATGCGTCGGCGGCGGCTTGCGAAGGGCAACGGAATAGCGTTGCGGACCCGAATTTAACACCAGCATTCGGGGGAGTCTAGTGCCGATTCATCAAAAAACCCCGCAAAGTGCGGGGTTTCTCGAAACAGTCCGAAGGCTCGCCGGAGACCCGGACAGGCTCAGATGTTGGCGTCGAGGAAGGCCGCCAGCTGGGACTTCGACAGGGCGCCGACCTTGGTCGCTTCGACGTTGCCGTTCTTGAACAGCATCAGGGTCGGGATACCGCGTACGCCGTATTTCGGCGGGGTGTCCTGATTCTCGTCGATGTTCAGTTTGCAGATCTTCAGCTTGCCCTGATAGTCCTTGGCGATCTCGTCGAGGACGGGGGCGATCATCTTGCACGGGCCACACCACTCGGCCCAGTAATCGACCAGCACAGCGCCTTCGGCCTTGAGCACGTCCTGCTCGAAGCTGGCGTCGCTAACGTGGGAGATGAGTTCGCTCATGGATGTTCTCCGTGGGTTCGGATGCGGAAATTGGCGGCCATCATAGCCCGGCTTTTCCCGGACCGAAAGCCGCTGGCAATTGAGCCTTTCTATGGATGCACCCGGGAAAACTGATGGATAACTGGTTCCGCGTCAATCCGCCGCGGCCATTTATCGCCTCGCTCGGCAGCCATCGCGAATGCCCCTGCGCCGATGCCTGCACGCCGCCTATAGTAAGGAGGCGGCCGTCATGAAGCGGAAACTTCACCGTGGCATTCTGCGCAGCCGCCTTCCTTTCCCTTGCACGAGCGTTCCACGACTCGCGTTGGCGCAACGTGACGATCGTGGCAGGATGGCGCCGTTCAGAAACGAGACACCAAGACCATGCCCTCGACCCGTCGCGCCGAAACACCTTCCCTGATCGCAGCCATCGACCTGGGCTCCAACAGCTTCCACATGGTCCTGGCCAAGGCCGATCACGGGGAGATCCGCATCCTCGAGCGCCTCGGCGACAAGGTGCAGCTCGCCGCCGGCCTGGATGACGAGCGCATGCTCAGCGAGGAGGCCATGCAACGCGGCCTCGACTGCCTGCGTCGCTTCGCCCAGATGACCAACAGCCTGCCCGAAGGCGCCGTGCGCGTCGTCGGCACCAACGCCCTGCGCGAGGCCCGCAACCGCGCCGACTTCATCCGCCGCGCCGAGGCCATTCTCGGCCACCCGGTGGAAGTGATCTCCGGCCGTGAGGAAGCGCGCCTCATCTACCTGGGCGTGTCCCACAGCATCGCCGACACCCCCGGCAAGCGCCTGGTGGCCGATATCGGCGGCGGCAGTACCGAATTCATCATCGGCCAGCGCTTCGAATCCCAGCTGCGCGAAAGCCTGCAGATGGGCTGCGTCAGCTACACCCAGCGCTACTTCCGCGACGGCAAGATCACCCCCGCCCGCTATGCCCAGGCCTATACCGCAGCGCGTCTGGAACTGATGGGCATCGAATACAGCCTGCGCCGCCTCGGCTGGCAGCAGGCGGTGGGCGCCTCGGGCACCATCCGCGCCGTCGGCCTGGCGATCCAGGCGGCGGGCATGGGCAGCGGCGAGGTCAACCCGGAAGGCCTGGCCTGGCTCAAGCGCAAGCTGTTCAAGCTGGGCGAGGTGGAGAAACTCGACCTCGACGGCATCAAGCCCGACCGCCGTGCCATCTTCCCGGCCGGGCTGGCGATTCTCGAGGCGATCTTCGACGCCCTCGAACTCAAGCACATGACCCACTCCGAAGGCGCCCTGCGCGAAGGCGTGCTCTACGACCTGCTGGGCCGCCACCACCACGAGGACGTGCGCGAGCGCACCCTCAGCGCGCTGATGGAGCGCTGCCACGCCGACACCGAGCAGGCCGCCCGGGTCGAAGCCAAGGCCCTGGAGGCCCTGGAGCAGGTGGCGGACGACTGGCAGCTGGATGACGAGTGGCACCGCGACCTGCTGGTCTGGGGCGCCCGCGTCCACGAGATCGGCATGGACATCGCCCACTACCAGTACCACAAGCACGGAGCCTACCTGATCGAGCATTCCGACCTGCCGGGCTTCTCCCGCCAGGACCAGCAGATGCTGGCGCTGCTGGTTCGCGGCCACCGCCGCAACATCCCCAAGGACAAGTTCGCCGAGTTCGGCGACGAAGGCGTCAAGCTGATCCGCCTTTGCGTGCTGCTGCGCTTCGCCATTCTCTTCCACCACATCCGCACCAGCCACGAGACCCCGGCGGTGCAGCTGAAGGTCGGCCCGCAGAGCCTCGCCGTGCAGTTCCCCGACGACTGGCTGGCGGCCAACCCGCTGACCCAGGCCGACTTCGAGCAGGAAGCCGAATGGCTCAAGCGCATCGACTTCAGCCTGCAGGTGAGCTGAAGCGGAACGCTGCGAGCGGACATGAAAACGGGGCCCCAAGGGCCCCGTTTTTCATTGCAGCGGTTTCGTCGGCAGCGCGCCGACCCGCGACCGATCAGCGAGCGCTGACCGGCGGGTTGAGCAGCTTGTCCAGCAGGATGGCCTGGGCGTTGCGCGGGTTCTGGTTGCCGCTGGGGCTGTTGCGCAGGTATCGGCCGTCGGCCTGCAACGCCCAGCTGTGGGTGTTGTCGGCGAGGTAGGTTTCCAGCTCCTTCTTGACCCGGGTGATGAGCTTCTTGCCCTCCACCGGGAAGCAGGTCTCCACGCGCATGTCGAGGTTGCGCTCCATCCAGTCGGCGCTGGAGAGGTAGAGCAGCTCGTCGCCCTCGTTGAGGAAGTAGTAGATGCGGCTGTGCTCGAGGAAGCGGCCGATGATCGAGCGCACCTGGATATTGTGCGAAACACCGGGGATGCCCGGGCGCAGGCAGCACATGCCGCGCACCACCAGGTCGATCTTCACGCCGCTCTGGCTGGCCTTGTACAGCGCGCGGATGATCTTCGGGTCGGTCAGCGAGTTGACCTTGGCCATGATGTGCGCCGGCTTGCCTTCGACGGCGTGCTGGGCCTCCTTGGCGATCATGTCCAGCAGCGACTTCTTCAGGGTGAAGGGCGCGTGCAGCAGCTTCTTCATGCGCAGGGTCTTGCCCATGCCGATGAGCTGGTTGAACAGCTTGTGCAGGTCCTCGCAGAGCGCGTCATCGGCGGTGAGCATGCTGTAGTCGGTGTACAGGCGCGCGTTGCCGGCGTGGTAGTTGCCGGTGCCCAGGTGGGCGTAGCGGCGCAGCTCGCCGTCCTCGCGCCGCAGGATGAGCATCATCTTGGCGTGGGTCTTGAAGCCGACCACGCCGTAGATCACCACGGCACCGGCAGCCTGCAGGCGGCTGGCCAGCTGCAGGTTGGATTCCTCGTCGAAGCGCGCGCGCAGCTCGATCACCGCGGTGACCTCCTTGCCGTTGCGCGCCGCTTCCACCAGGGCGTCGACGATCTCGGAGTTGGCACCGGCGCGGTACAGGGTCTGCTTGATGGCCAGGACGTTGGGGTCCTTGGCGGCCTGGCGCAGGAAGTCCACCACCGGGGTGAAGGACTCGAAGGGGTGCAGCAGCAGGATGTCCTGCTTGCCCACCACGCTGAACAGGTTCTCGGCCTTCTGCAGCAGCTTGGGGATCACCGGGGTGAAGGTGGGGTGCTGCAGCTCGGGGTGGCTGTCGAGGCCGGTGATGCTGAACAGGCGGGTCAGGTTGACCGGGCCGTTGACCTGGTACAGCTCGCTCTCCGCCAGGCCGAACTGCTTGAGCAGGTAGTCGGACAGGTGTTTCGGGCAGGTGTCGGCCACCTCCAGGCGTACCGCATCGCCGTAGCGGCGGGAGAACAGCTCGCCACGCAGGGCGCGGGCCAGGTCTTCGACGTCCTCGGTGTCCACCGAGAGGTCGGCGTTACGGGTCAGGCGGAACTGGTAGCAGCCCTTGACCTTCATGCCGGGGAACAGGTCGTCGGCATGGGCGTGGATCATCGACGACAGGAACACGAAGTTGTCGCCGGGGCCGCTGATCTCTTCCGGCACGCGGATCACCCGCGGCAGCAGGCGCGGCGCCGGGATGATCGCCAGGCCGGAGTCGCGGCCGAAGGCATCGACGCCCTCCAGCTCGACGATGAAGTTGAGGCTCTTGTTCACCAACAGCGGGAAGGGGTGCGTCGGGTCGAGGCCGATGGGGCTGATGATCGGCGCGATCTCGTCGCGGAAGTAACGGCGCACCCAGGTCTTCAGCTTCGGCGTCCAGTAGCGACGGCGGATGAAGTTGACCTGGTGCTTGGCCAGCTCCGGCAGCAGCACGTCGTTGAGGATGCTGTACTGCCGCGCCACCTGCTCGTGCACCAGCTCGCTGATGCGCGCCAGGGCCTGGTGCGGCAGCAGGCCGTCGGCACCGGCCTGTTCGCGGGCGAAGGTGATCTGCTTCTTCAGCCCGGCGGCACGGATCTCGAAGAACTCGTCCAGGTTGCTGGAGAAGATCAGCAGGAACTTCAGGCGCTCGAGGAGCGGGTAGGACTCGTCGAGCGCCTGCTCCAGGACACGGATGTTGAACTGCAGCTGCGACAGCTCCCGGTGGATGTACAGGCTGCTGTCATCCAGGCCCGGAATCACCGGCGCCGGCACGGGGGCGGGCGGCGGCGTTTCGACGGGGGCCGGAGCGGGGGCCTCGGCGACCGGTTGCTCCGGTACGGGCTCTTGTTCGGGGTTCGACGCTTGGTTCAGACCATCGGTGTTCATCTGGTTTCCTGCTGGGGAGTCAGGCTCCCGCTTTGAGCATTTCTGCGGCACGCACGGCGAAGTAGGTAAGGATGCCATCAGCGCCCGCACGTTTGAATGCGGTCAGTGATTCGAGTATGACCGCCTCGCTCAGCCAGCCGTTCTGGATGGCCGCCATGTGCATGGCGTACTCACCGCTGACCTGGTAGGCGAAGGTCGGCACGCGGAAGGCTTCCTTCACGCGCCAGACGATGTCCAGGTAGGGCATGCCCGGCTTGACCATGACCATGTCGGCGCCTTCGGCGAGGTCGCTGGCCACTTCGTGCAGGGCCTCGTCGCCGTTGGCCGGGTCCATCTGGTAGCTGGCCTTGTTGGCCTTGCCGAGGTTGGCGGCGGAGCCCACCGCATCGCGGAAGGGGCCGTAGTAGGCGCTGGCGTACTTGGCCGAGTAGGCCATGATCCGCACGTTGGGAAAGTCGGCCAGTTCCAGGGCCTCGCGGATCGCCTGGATGCGGCCGTCCATCATGTCCGAGGGCGCCACGACCTGGGCACCGGCGGCGGCGTGGGACAGCGCCTGCTTGACCAGGGCGTCCACGGTGATGTCGTTCTGCACATAGCCGTCGGCGTCGAGGATGCCGTCCTGGCCATGGGTGGTGAAGGGGTCCAGGGCCACGTCGCTGATCACCCCCAGCTCCGGGAAGCGCTCGCGCAGGGCGCGGATGGCGCGCTGGGCGATGCCTTCGGGGTTCCAGGCCTCGGCGCCGTCGAGGGATTTGTTCTCCAGCGGGGTCACCGGGAACAGCGCCAGCGCGGGGATGCCCAGCGCCACCCAGCCAGCCGCCGCTTCCAGCAGCAGGTCGATGGACAGGCGCTCGACGCCCGGCATCGACGGCACCGCCTCGCGGCGGTTCTCGCCGTCCAGCACGAACACCGGCAGGATCAGGTCGTCGACGGTCAGGGTGTTTTCACGCACCAGGCGGCGGGAGAAATCATCACGGCGGTTACGGCGCAGGCGGGTGGCGGGGAACAGGCGATTGGCGGGGGTAAAGCTCACGACAGACTCCAGGGTCCAAAGGAGGACACAGTGCGACATTTATAAGCGGCAATTATGACCGAATGGTAACAATGCGTGACAGCGACGCTCTGTCGCGTTAAAGGAAATTTCCGAGGCCCCACTAGGGCTGGCCGTGAACCAGTCGACCCTCGACTGGCGGTTCGCCACCCTTTAGAGCTTTTCCCGCGCGTTCAACCCGGTTAGGCTTCGCGTTCATTTTTGCCGCGCTGCCAAACTGATGCTGCAACAATTTCTCCAGGACTTCGGCTATTTCGCCCTCTTCCTCGGCACCTTCTTCGAGGGCGAGACCATCCTGGTCCTGGCCGGCTTTCTCGCGTTCCGCGGCTACATGGATATCAATCTGGTGGTGATGACGGCGTTCTTCGGCAGCTATGCCGGCGACCAGCTGTGGTACTACCTCGGCCGCCAGAAGGGCCGCCAGATCCTGGCCAAGCGCCCGCGCTGGCAGGCCATGGGCGACAAGGCCCTGGAGCACATCCGCCGCCATCCCGACATCTGGGTGCTGAGCTTCCGCTTCGTCTACGGCCTGCGCACCGTGATGCCGGTGGCCATCGGCCTGTCGGGCTACCCGCCGCTGCGCTACCTGATCCTCAACGGCATCGGCGCCATCGTCTGGGCCCTGGCCCTGGGCTTCGCCGCCTTCCACTTCGGCGCCGTGCTCGAAGGCATGCTGGGCAACCTCAAGCGCTACGAGCTGATGGTGCTTGGCGCGCTGGTGGTGATCGGCGGCCTGCTCTGGCTGCGTCGCCGCCTGCGCAACAGCCGCGAAGCCAAGGCGAACGCCGAGCAACCGCCGCAGCCTTAACCCGGGCCTCAGCCCGGGAACACCCCCGCTTCAGACCGCCAGCGCTGCCTGCCGCCGCCCCAGGGCGACCAGCGCCAGCACGCTGACCAGACCATGCACACCCAGCACCAGCCAGGCCAACGGGCTGGCCGGCAGCATGCCGAGGGTGTCTGCCAGCCAGAGCACCGGCAGGTTCAGCGCCAGCCGTGCCAGCTCCAGGCGCAGTGCCCAGGGGCGGTTCTCCAGCCAGGCACCGATGACGAACAGGCCGAACGCCACCCAGCCCCAGCCCAGCAGCACGGCGCCCAGTGACATGCCTTCGCCGGCGCCCAGCAGGTAGCTGCCGCCCACTACATAACCGACGAACTGCAATGCCGCATATAGGGTGCGACCGCCCGACAACGGCACCTCGAACTTGGTGAAACGGCTCAGGTCCGGCTTCGCCTGGGGGTATTTGCGCGCCACATCCTCGGGGCGCCAGCCGGTGCGCATGAACCAGATGCGCAGGCGATCCCACCAGGACTCGGCGCGCACCGCGTCCTGCCACAGCACCGAGTAGAACTGCAGGTTGGCCCAGAGCGGGTTCCAGCTGGCCAGTGGCGTGGTCACGCCGAACACCACCGGCTCCTCGTCCAGCTCCTCCTGGAAGGTGCCGAACAGACGGTCCCAGAGGATGAACACGCCGCCGTAGTTGCGATCCATGTACACCGCGTTCTGCGCATGGTGCACACGGTGGTTCGACGGGCTGATGAAGAACCACTCGAACCAGCCGAGCTTGGGCACGTGGCGGGTGTGCACCCAGAACTGATAGAGCAGGTTCAGCGCGGCGACGGTCAGGAACACCAGCGGCGGTACGCCGGCCACCGCCATCGGCAGGTAGAAGATCCAGCCGAAGAGGAAGCCGGTGCTGGTCTGGCGCAGGGCGGTGGAGAGGTTGTACTCCTCGCTCTGGTGGTGCACCGAATGGGCGGCCCAGAGCACGTTGCGCTCATGGCCCAGGCGGTGGTTCCAGTAGTAGCAGAAGTCGTAGAAGACGAAGGCGAACAGCCAGACCCAGAGGCTGTCCGCGCGAAGCTCGAACAGCGCCAGGTGCTGCCAGGCATAGGTGTAGGTGAGCAACCCGACCGCCTTGGTCAGCAGCCCACTGGTGGTGGACAGCACGCCGGCGCTGAGGCTGTTGATGGCATCGGCGGTGCGGTAGGTACGCACCCCGCGCCAGCGATCGGCCAACAGCTCGATGCCGATCAGCAGGAAGAAGAAAGGGACCGCGTAGAGGACGTAATTCATGATGTCAGCCGTATCGTTATGCCGATCAAGGGACTAGGATTGCCAGGCTCGATGCTACGCCCGTGCCTCCCCGGAGCCCCTGGCGCCGCATGCCAGCCCAACCGGCATATGACGACACATGCGCATAACCACAAGACGCACGCTCTCCATCCTGTTGATCCTGATCGCCGCAGCCGCCCTCCTGGGACTCTATCCCTATCGTGCCGCGCTGTTGCCGGCCGCCGACGACCTGGCGGCGGCGAAAACCCGACTGGCGCCCCACGTCAGCCTGTTCACCCCCGAGGGTGAAGGCCCATTCCCCACCGTGCTGGTGTTCCACGGTTGCAGCGGGCAGAGCCCCGGCTTCGTGCGTAACGTCAGCGACTGGCTGCTGCCCCAGGGCTTTGCCCTGCTGTTCGTCGACAGCCTGGCCGCCCGGGGCATCGACGACTGGCACCCGGTGTGCGACGGCAAGCGGCTGTGGGGCAACGAACGCGCCCTGGACGTCTACGCCGCCCTCGACCTGGCCCGCGCCATGCCGCAGCTGGACCACCAGCGCATGGCCCTGCTCGGCTACTCCCACGGCGGCTGGAGCATCCTCGACGCCCTGGCCTACGACGGCGCCGCCGGCCACGGTTTCCCCGGCATCGGCCAGCAGGCGCTGGACGGTGTGCGCGGCGCCATCGCCTTCTACCCTTACTGTGGGTTCCCCGCGCACCTGCGCCAGGGCAAGGGACGTGACCTGCCGGTGCTGATGTTTCTCGGTGGCAAGGACAGAATCACTGACCACCTTCAGTGTCTATCAGCTATGGACGCGCTCGATTTCGAACAACTGCAACTGGTGCAATATGGCGGAGCCGACCATGTTTTCGATCAGCGCAGCGACCTGAATACCTACCAACCCAGGCTGGCCAAGGATGCCCACCAGCATGCCCAGGCATTCCTCCAGGAGACCCTGAAGGCGGCCCAGTGAAGCGGAGAACGCTATGAACAAAAAAGTTGCTGTGATCCTTTCCGGCTGTGGCGTGTACGACGGCGCGGAGATCCACGAAAGCGTGATCACCCTGCTGCGCCTGGACCAACGGGGTGCACAGGCACAGTGCTTCGCGCCCAACATCGCCCAGCACCACGTGATCAACCACCTCACCGGCGAAGAGATGCCGGAGAGCCGCAACGTGCTCACCGAATCCGCGCGCATCGCCCGGGGCGCGGTCAAGGACGTGCGTGAGCTGAAGGCCGAGGACTTCGATGCGCTGATCATCCCCGGCGGTTTCGGTGCGGCGAAGAACCTCTCCGACTTCGCCATCAACGGCGCCGACTGCAGCGTGCAGCCCGACGTGCTGGCCGCCGCCCAGGGCTTCGCCGCCGCCGGCAAGCCGGTGGGGCTGATCTGCATCGCCCCGGCCATGGCCGCGAAGATCTACGGCGAGGGCGTGGTCTGCACCATCGGCGACGACGCCGACACCGCCAGCGCGCTGCAGAAGATGGGCGCCGAACACGTCGAGTGCGTGGTCAGCGAGATAGTCGAGGACAAGCCGCGCAAGCTGGTCACCACCCCCGCCTACATGCTCGCCCAGTCCATCAGCGAAGCCGCCTCGGGCATCTACAAGCTGGTCGACCGCGTGCTGGAACTGACCCACGCCGACCATTGACGGTGCAGGCGGGCGGCCCCGGTCGCCCGCCTCTGCAAGCCGCTCCCGCCAATCCGCGTGCCATTTGGGCCGCGCCCCTGTTCAAGCGCCCCGCGCTGCGTCAGCGTCGCCTTTTCGACCGAGATGCAGGTGCAGCATGAGCGATAACGAATTCGTCCTGACCCCGGAACTGCAACAGGCGGTCCGACGCTTCTTCGAACGCATCCCCTTCAACCAGGTGCTCGGCATCCAGCTGGGCGAGCTGTCGCCGCAGCAGGTGACCATGCACCTGCCGATGAAGGACGAACTGATCGGCAACTTCGTCCACGGCATCCTTCACGGTGGGGTGATCTCCTCGCTGCTGGACGTCACCGGCGGCGCCATGGCGCTGATCGGCGCCTTCGAACGGCACCAGGGCCTGTCCACGGGTGAGCGCATGGAGCGCCTGTCCAAGCTGGGCACCATCGACCTGCGTATCGATTACCTGCGTCCGGGGCGGGGCCGCTCCTTCACCGCCACGGCGGTGTTGCTGCGCTCGGGCAACAAGGTCGCGGTGGTGCGTTCGGAACTGCACGCCGACGACGGCACCCTGGTGGCGGTCGGCACCGGCACCTACCTCTGCGGCTGAGGGATTCCGGCCTCAGCCCCGGCTGAGGCGAGTGAGCAACCGATCCAGCGAATTGGAGAAGGCCTGGCGGTCCTTCTCGCTGTAGGCCGCCTGGCCGCCGCCCATCTGCCCCTGGTCGCGCAGGTCGGTGAACAGGTTGCGCACCGCCAGCCGCTCACCCATGTTGCGCTCGTCGAACTCCCGGCCACGGGGGTCGAGCGCCGCCACCCCCTTCTTCACCAGGCGATCGGCCAGCGGCACATCGCTGCAGATCACCAGGTCACCGGGCTCGGCCTGCTCCACCAGGTGATCGTCCGCCGCATCCGGCCCGCTCGGCACCACCACCAGGCGCACGCAGGCGAAGGCCGGTTTCACCTGGCTCTGCCCGGCCACCAGCACCACCTCGAACTTGCGCTTGAGGGCGAACTTGATGACCTGGTCCTTGGCGGCACGGGGGCAGGCGTCGGCGTCGATCCACACACGCATGGGCTTGGGCTCCGGAAAAGTGGCGGGCGCGCAGTATGCCAGCCGCCACCCTGGCCCGCTCGCTGCGCCACCATGCCGCAGCCTGGGCAAAGTCAAAATGATCTCATTGCGCCAGCTATTTTCGCCGAAATCCCCCTATAATCGCCCGCCCTTCCCGCACCTTCGGGTCCCGAGGGAGGCCCCACGGGGGATTGGCAGGACGCCGCTACATGCCAGTGCACGCCTGGATCAGCCGGAAACGGTTGGCAGTATCAAGGACTCGACGAGGAACACATGGCATCCCGCGCCGTTACCGCCCTGGCGGTCTGCTTCGCCCTGCAGCTTGCCGGCTGCTCGGCCTTCCGCAGCTACGAACACGAACTCACCGAGACCAGCCAGCACCTCGCCCGCGGCGAAATCGATGCCGCACTGGGCGTGCTGGAAGCCAACAACGACAGCGCCGACAAGGACCTTCTCTACTGGTTCGAGAAGGGCGAACTGCTGCGCTCGAAGGGTGACCTGGCGGCCAGCCAGAAGGCCTGGCGCCAGGCCGACGGCATCATCTTCCAGTGGGAAGAGGCGATGAAGGGCGACCCCGGCCGCTACCTGGCCGAAGCCGGCGCCTACCTGGCCAACGACCGGGTCCGCCGCTACCAGGGCTACGACTACGAGAAGGTGATGCTCACCACTCAGATGGCCCTCAACGACCTGGCGCTGAACGACTTCGACGCCGCGCGCACCGAGATCCGCAAGACCCACGAACGCGAAGCGCTGATCGCCGAACTGCGCGACCAGCAGTACCTCGACAGCGAAGAGGAAGCCGAGCGCCAAGGCATCAGCACCCGCTTCGAAGACCTGCGCGGCTACCCGGTGGCCTCCCTCGACGCCCCCGAGGTGGTCAACCTGAAGAACAGCTACCAGAGCGCCTTCAGCCACTACCTCGCCGGCTTCGTCTACGAGGCCCTGGGCGAGAAGGGCCTGGCCGCTCCCGGCTACCGCCAGGCCGCCGAACTGCGCCCCGGCACCCCGCTGCTGGAACAGGCCCTGCTGGACCTGGACGCCACGCCCGCCGCAGACGCCGGCAGCGACGTGCTGCTGGTGCTGCAGAGCGGCCTGGCGCCGGCCCGCGACTCGCTGCGCATCCCGCTGCCGGTGCCCCTGGACTCCGGGATGATCATCAGCACCCTGTCCTTCCCGCTGCTGCGCGACGACACCAGCACCCTGACACCGGGCTTCATCGAGGTGGATGGCGCGCCCGCCGCCCTCACCGAACTCAGCAGCCTGCGTGCCATGTCGCACCGCGCCCTGCGCGACGACATGCCCGGCATCATCCTCCGCACCACCATCCGCGCGGTGACCCGGGGCGCCCTGCAGAAGCAGCTCAACGACAACGGCAACCCCCTGGCCAGCCTGGCCGTGGGCATCATGTCGGTGGCCAGCGAAGGGGCCGACGAACGCACCTGGCGCACCCTGCCCGGCAGCATCAGCGTCGCGCGGGTGCGCCTGGCCATGGGCGAACACCGCCTGGCCCTGCCCACCGCCTATGGCGTGCGCGAATTCACCCTGAAGATCGATCGGCCCCACCAGGTGGTCCCGCTGCGGATGGTGGCCGGCCAGGTCTACGCCCAGGGCGCCGTCACCCCGACCCTACCTGGCCCACGTACCCTGGCCAGCAACCAGACTCCCTGAGGAACACACATGCGCAAGCTGCTCGTCGCCGGGCTCGCCCTGGCCCTGCTCGCCGGCTGCTCCAGCCGCGAAACCGCCTCCAGCAAGGTGGCGCCCATGGGCGATGTGGAAGACATCGAAGTGGACACCATGCGGGTCGCCCGCGAGAACGGCTTCCTCACCGTCAAGGTGAAGCTGACCAACACCTCCAGCCATAACCGCACCCTCTACTACCGCTTCGCCTGGCTGGACAGCGACGGTTTCCCCGTCGCCGACGAGGAGAGCTGGAAGGCCCTGCCCATCTACGGCACCCAGACCACCTACCTGCCGGCCATCGCGCCGGTGCCCAAGGCGACCGACTTCCGCCTGGAAATGAACACCCCCGACTGATCACGAGAAAGCGAGTATTCCCATGCGCCTTGTCCGCACCACTTGCATCGCCGCCCTGGCCCTGGCCGCCGCCGGCTGCTCCAACAACCCGTCGCCGGTGCTCGGTGGCGGCAACATCAGCTACGGCGACAGCAAGGCCGTCGAACTGATCACCAACGAGTTCGGCTCCACCGACCTGCAGATGATCGCCGAATCCATGACCCGCTCCCTGGCCCAGTCCGGCGTGCTCCAGGGTCGCCCGGTGGTCCAGGTCTACGACGTGAAGAACAAGACCAGCGAGTACATCGATACCCGCGAGATCACCACCTCGATCAAGACCCAGCTGATGAAGACCGGCACCGCCCGCTTCGCCAGCGACAACACCGACATGCAGAGCCAGGTCGACCAGCTGAAGCTGCAGAACCAGAGCGGGCTGTACAAGAACTCCACCGTGGCCAAGACCGGCAACATGATCGCCGCCAAGTACCGCCTGGAGGGCTCCATCAGCTCAATCGTCAAGCGCAGCAGTGACTACAAGGACGTCTTCTACAAATTCAGCCTGCAACTGGTCGACGTCGAAAGCGGCCTGGCCGAGTGGATGGACGAGAAAGAAATCCGCAAGACCACGGAGCGTTGATATGCGCGCATTGATCGGCCTGTTCGTCGCCAGCCTGGCATTCGCCAGCCAGGCGGCCCCCAAGGTGGCGGTGACCGACCTCGCCTACGAGGAACGCGTCCGCGAGTACATCCACACGGTGAACGCCCAGAGCGCCTCGCAGGTGAGCGGCTTCTCCGGCAGCGCCTCCAGCAGCTACTCGGAAGAAGAAGGTACCTACAGCTACATCGAACGCGGCGAGCTGCGCAAATTCACCGGCGACATCAAGGGCGAGATCCTCAAGTCCGGCACCTTCCAGTTGATCCAGGGCCGCCCCTTCGCCAGCGACAACGAAGGCCTGCACGACGTGATCGGGCGCATCGCCCAGGGCCAGTTCCAGGGCGCGGACTATGTATTGTTCGGCTCGGTCTCGGACGCCGACTTCCGCCAGGACGTCAACGCCATCGACAACACCGACAGCTACTCCACGGTGCTGGGCCTGACCCTGGTGGCCGACTTCAGCCTCATCGACACCCGCACCCACGAGGTGAAGGCGGCGTTCACCGCCATGGGCGAAGCCCAGGACGTGAAGCTGGTGAAGGGCAACGACAGGCGCGTCACCCCAAACCGCGGGCGCGTGGTGCGCGAGGTGTCGAAGGCCCTCGGCGAAGACGTCGCGCGACAGCTGCAGGAACAGCTCGGCGTCGGCCCGGCAGCGGTCACCGACAACGGCCGCTACGGCGCGCTGCCACCGGATGAGCCGGCGAAGATACTGCATTGAACCAAGCGGCCTGCGGGCCGCTTTTCTTTTGCCGCAACCTGGGCTCAGCGCTGGTAGAACGCCTCGCAGCGCTCGCGCAAGGCGCGGGACAGGCTGTCGTCGTCCAGTTCGATGAGATCGAGTTCGAGGTCGTCGGGCAGCAGTTCGGCGACCAGCGCAGCGAGGCGGCGGCGACCGGCGAGATCGGTGCCGGAAACGCCCAGCAGCAAGCGCGGCTGCGGGCCGAGCGCGGGGTCGCGCAGGGCGGCGAGAAAGGCTTCGTGGATATCGAGCTCGCTGCAGGCGGCGCTCAAGGCCTGCTCCAGCGGAGGGTGACGCAGGGGTGCGATGGCGAGGTCCGGCGAGTCGCCGTAGACCCCGTCCCGGCTGTTGGATGGCGGCATGCCGATGCTCCTTGTGGGAAGACCGGCAGCCTATTGCCCAGGCACCGCGCTGTCGCGGCGCCGGGTCACGTTCAGGCCATCGACTGGGTCACGCCGGGACGCGGCGCACCGTGGCCAGCAGGGCGGCGGCGCCGACGAAGAGCACGGCGAAGCCCCGGTTCATGGAACGCTGCTGGCGCGGCGAGCGCAGCACCCGCAGGACCTTGGCGGCGAGCCCGGTGTAGCCGGCCATGACGATCAGGTCGACGGTGATCATGGTCGCGCCCATCACCAGGTACTGCTGCACCAGCGGCGCGTGCGGGTCGATGAACTGCGGCAGCACGGCGAGCATGAAGACGATCGCCTTGGGGTTGCTGACGTTCACCAGGAAGCCGCGCAGCACCATGGTCAGCGGCCGGCCCAGGGGGCGCTCGGCGGAGTCGGCGGCCAGGTCGCTGGGCAGCGCACGCCATTGGCGCACGGCGAGGTACACGAGGTAGACGACGCCGAACCACTTGATCGCGCTGAAGGCCAGGGCCGAGGTGGCGAGGATGGCACCGACGCCGGCGGCGACGATGGCGATCTGCAGGGCCAGGCCCAGTTGCAGGCCGATGGCGTTCCAGTAGCCGCGCAGGAAGCCGTACTGCAGCCCCGAGGACATGGAGGCGATGGCGCCGGCGCCAGGGGAAAGGCTGATCACCCAGCAGGCGACCAGGAATGCGAGCCAGGTGTGCATGGCCATGGCGTGGTCCTCGGAAATACGGAAGGGGGCCAGCAGACTACCCGCTGCGCCTTGCGCTGCACAGCCCCGGCCGGCGCCTCAGCGCCAGCGGCGTACCGCCTTCTGGAAGAACAGGCTGTTGGGCACCTGCACCAGCGCGCCGTCGGCGTTCTCGCTGAGGTCCTGCAGGGTGGTGTAGAAGAGGTTGATGGCCACCACGCGCCCCTTCACGCCGGGCTTGTCGGCGCTTTCCACCACTTCCACCACATCGCCCATGCGGAACGGCCCGAGGGAGAAGATCAGCACCGCGCAGAACATGTTGGACAACACGCTCCAGATGGCGAAGAACGCTACTGCGGCGACGGCGGTGAAACCGGTCAGCGCTGCCCAGAGCACCTCGGCAGAAACCCCGAGGCGTTCCAGCACCAACATGAAGGCGCTGCCGAGAATCAGCCAGCGCAGCAGGCCGCGCAGGGGCAGCAGCAGCTCCTGGGGCAGCTGTGGATAACGTGCGCCGAGGCGGGTGATGCCACGGGTGAGAACGCGTTGCGCGAGCCAGGCGAGGAACAGCACCAGGAGCACCTGCGCCGCACGGATCAGCGGCTCGCTCCAGGCCGTCAACAGGACCAGGTCTTCCATCAGTCACTGGCCTCCAGCTGGCTCTGCAGGTTTTCCAGAAGCTCGAGGGCCTCCAGCCATTTCTCTTCCAGTTCGGCCTCACGGGTCTTGAGCTTCGCCTGCTCGGCGAGCAGGTCGCGCAGCTCGTCCTTGCGCGAGGCCTCGTAGACACCGGCGTCACCCAGGCGGGTTTCCACGGCAGCGAGCTTCTCGTGCAGGGTGCCCAGTTCCTTCTCCAGCTTCTCGGCTTCGCGCTTGTGCGGCGCCAGTTGCTGGCGCAGCGCCGCAGCGGCCTGGCGCTGGGCACGCTTGTCGGTGCCGGCACCGCTGCCACCGGCCGGGTTGCTCACCGGCGCCTGACGGGCGCGGTAGTCCACCAGCCAGCGGGCGTAGTCGTCGAGATCGCCATCGAAGGGCTGGATGCGCCCGTCCGCCACCAGGAGGAATTCGTCGGTGGTGCTCTTGAGCAAATGACGATCGTGGGAAACCACCAGCACCGCGCCGGCGAAATCCTGCAGGGCCATGGTCAGCGCCAGGCGCATTTCCAGGTCCAGGTGGTTGGTGGGTTCGTCGAGCAACAGCAGGTTGGGCTTCTGCCAGGCGATCAGCGCCAGGGCCAGGCGCGCCTTCTCGCCACCGGAGAAATTCAGCACCGGCTCGTCGCAGCGGTCGCCACGGAAGTCGAAGCCGCCGAGGAAGTCGCGCAGGGTCTGCTCGCGCTCGGTCGGGGCCAGGCGCTGCAGGTGCAGCAGCGGGCTGGCCTTGGGGTCGAGGGAGTCCAGCTGATGCTGGGCGAAGTAGCCGATGGCGAGGTTCTCGCCCCGGGACAGGCGCCCGGCGACAGGCGCCAGCTCACCGGAAAGGGTCTTGATCAGGGTCGACTTGCCCGCGCCGTTGGGACCGAGCAGGCCGATGCGCGCACCGGGAACGAGCTGCAGCTTGACCTGCTGCAGCACCACCTTGTCGCCATAGCCGAGCTGGCCTTCGGCGACATCCAGCAGCGGGCTGGAGATCTTGTCGGCTTCGCGGAAGACGAAGTCGAAGGGCGAATCCACGTGGGCGGGCGCCAGCTCTTCCAGGCGCTCCAGGGCCTTGATCCGGCTCTGGGCCTGGCGGGCCTTGGTGGCCTGGGCCTTGAAGCGGGCGATGTACTTCTCCATGTGCGCACGCTGGGCCTGCTGTTTCTCGTAGGCCTGTTGCTGCTGCGCCAGGCGCTCGGCACGGGTGCGCTCGAAGGCCGAGTAACCGCCCCGGTAAAGGGTCAGCTTCTGTTGCTCGAGGTGGGCGACGTTATCCACCACCGCATCGAGGAAGTCGCGGTCGTGGGAAATCAGCAGCAGGGTGCCCGGGTAGCCCTTGAGCCACTCTTCGAGCCAGAGGATGGCGTCGAGGTCGAGGTGGTTGGTGGGCTCGTCGAGCAGCAGCAGTTCGGACGGGCACATCAGCGCTTGGGCCAGGTTGAGGCGCATGCGCCAGCCGCCGGAGAAGTCGCCGACGCGGCGGTCCATCTGCTCGCTGGTGAAGCCGAGGCCGGCCAGCAGCTTGCGCGCGCGGGCATCGGCCGTGTAGCCGTCGGCGCTGTCCAGTTCGATGTGCAGGCGGGCGATGGCGGTGCCGTCATGGCCCGCCTCGGCCACGGCCAGCTCGGCCTGCACGCGACGCAGGTGCAAGTCGCCATCGAGGACGTAGTCCACCGCCAGGCGGTCGAGAGTGTCCACCTCCTGGCGCATGTGCGCGATGCGCCAGTCGGCCGGCACGAAGCAGTCGCCCGCGTCAGGGCCGAGCTCGCCGCGCAGCAGGGCGAAGAGGCTGGATTTACCGGCACCGTTGGCGCCGATGAGGCCGACCTTCTGGCCGGTGTGCAGGGTCAGTTCGGCGCCTTCGAGCAGGCGCTGAGGACCACGCTGTAGTGTGAGGTTCTGGAGTCGGATCATAATGGCGGCGGAGTTTATCAGCTTCATTCCCCCACCGCCCGGTATGCGCCATGCCCCCCGATCTATGGAGTTTCGCCCTCGACCTCTATGCCCGCCCCGGCGTCGAAAACGCCTGCCTGCGCCTGCAGGAACAGGGTGCCGATGTGTGCCTGTTACTGGCTGCAGCCTGGCTTGGAAGGCGCGGCGTCCACTACGACCCCGTTTGCGCGGAACAGCTGCAAGGCATCGCCGGCCCCTGGCAACGGGATGTGGTGGAACCCTTGCGCAGGCTCAGGCAGGCATGGCGTGAAGCAGCGGGGACGGATACGGGATTGTGCGAGCTGCGCGACGGCGTGAAGCGCTTGGAGCTGGACGCAGAGCGACGCCTGCTGGCGCGCCTGGAAGAGATCGCTGCACCCTGGCCGGAAGCCAATGGGCAGGATTGGAGCTGGCTGGACGTGCTCGCGGGAACGGCGAGGGATGACCGCGACGCGCTGCAATCGCTGCGCGCCGCGGCTATCGAGGCTTAAGCCGACGGCGTGGTCGGTGCGGCCGCGCCATTGGCGGCCGACGGCGCCGGAGCAGCAGGCGCGGCGGCCGGAGCCGGTGCAGCAGGCTTGGCAGCCGGAGCGCTCACCGGAGCGGCGGGCTTGGCAGCGGCCTTGACCGGCGCTTTCGCAGCAGGCTTGGCAGCGGCCTTGGGTGCCGGCTTGGCAGCGGGTTTGGCAGCTGGCTTCGCAGCAGCCGGTTTGGCCGCGACGGGCTTGGCGGCAGGCTTGGCAGCAGCGGGTTTAGCGGCGGCGGCGGGCTTGGCGGCTGCGGGTTTTGCAGCGGCTTTCACCGGAGCCTTGGCCGCGGGTTTGGCAGCGGGCTTGGCGGCCGGTTTAGCAGCCGGCTTGGCGGCAGCGGCAGGCTTGCTGGCAGCAGCTTTGGCCGGCGCTTTCGCGGCAGGCTTGGCAGCCGGTTTGGCAGCAGCCTTCGGAGCGGCCTTGGCAGCAGCCGGTTTAGCGGCGGGCTTGGCGGCGGCTTTGGCTGGAGCCTTTGCAGCAGGTTTGGCGGCGGGCTTGGCAGCCGGTTTGGCGGCAGCGGCGGGCTTGCTGGCAGCAGCCTTGGCCGGTGCTTTCGCAGCAGGCTTGGCAGCGGGTTTGGCGGCAGCTTTCGGAGCGGCCTTGGCAGCCGGCTTGGCGGCAGGCTTGGCAACCGGTTTGGCAGCAGCGGCCTTGGCTTCACGGGTGACCAGCGCCTTGGCGGCCGCTTCCTTCACCTTGCCAACGCCCTGGGCCAGCTTGAGGCTTTCCTGGGCATCACGCTTGAGGTCGGCGATGTAGGCACGGGTTTCGGCCTGACGTGCCTTCAGCGCATCGAGCAAGCCTTCCAGCTCGGCGATGGCTTCCTTGGATTTGTTCTGCGCTTTCGCTTTGCCGGCCTTGGCAGCGTCCTGCAGTTTGGTCCGTGCACCGTGGAGTTTTTCCTGGGCCTTGCCGCGCTGCTTCTCCAGCTTGGTGAGCAGTTTTTCGGCATCGACCAACGCTTGGCTGCAAGCGTTTTCGAGGTGTTCGATCAGGCTGTGGGAAAGTTGCTGCAACAGGTGCAGCGGGGTGCTTACGGGCTTCTTCTTGGCCGACATGGTGCGCCTCCGGGCGGACGTGGTTGCGCCCATACTAGTCGCCTGTTTGAGCCGTCGCTAGTTCCCCGTTATTCCAAACTGCATGGCTGGCATACTCGCCGGCATTTCACCCTGGGAGAATGTCCGATGCGCGCTGTCGTTTCACTGTGTCTGTGCCTGCTTGCGCTCACCGCCCAAGCCGCTGATGAAGAGAAGGATCTCGCCTACAGCATGGGCGTAAAACTGGGCGAGCGGCTGCGTGAAGAAGCACCGCAACTGCAACTGGAATCACTGCTGCGGGGCCTTACCCAGGCCTATCGCGGAGAGAAGCTGGAGCTGGATGCACAGCGCATGGAGCACCTGCTCGATGCCCATGAAGCGAGCATGGAACAGAGCGGCCAATCCACCCAGAAAGCCATCGCCGCGGAGAAGCGCTTCATCGCCCTGGAGCGTGGCAAATACGGTGTGCGCGAACTGACCGACGGCGTGCTGGTAACCGAGCTGCGCGCCGGCAGTGGAGCGAAGCCGGGTGCGCATTCGCAGGTGCGGGTCAACTATCGTGGGCAGCTGGCAGACGGCAGCGTTTTCGATGCGAGCGAAAAGCCCCAATGGTTCCGCCTCGACAGCGTGATAGCCGGTTGGCGAAGCGCCTTGCAGGAGATGCCGGTGGGGGCCAAGTGGCACCTGGTGATTCCATCATCCCAGGCCTATGGCGAAGAAGGCGCAGGGAATCTGATTCCGCCCTACGCCCCCTTGGTGTTCGACCTCGAATTGCTCGAGGTCCGGTGACTCACGCGAGCTGCGCGCCCTGGTTCTGGTGGGCGTTGTGCAGCACTTCGATGAGGCAGTCCTCCAGTTCGAAGCGCTCGTGCAGCAATGGGCCGAGTCGTTTGAGTTCGGTGGCCAGGCAGACTTCGCGGCTGTCGCTGCCATCGCAGCAATCGTTGAAGCCCAGCGCGACCTCGGTGATGGCCTCGATGCGGGGGTAAATCTGTTTGGCCAGATCCAGGCCGCGCTGATCACCGAAGGCCTTGGCCTCGTTGAGCAGCTGTTCGTAGACCTCGAAGTGGCCCGCCGACACGTAGTCGACCAGTACTTCGCAGAACCCTTGCAGGTCTTCCACCGCAGGCGCTTGTGGCCTGTCATTGACACTGGTGAAGACCCGGACCAGTTCCTGGCGCTCCAGCAACCAGCGATCGATCAACTGGTGCACCCCACCCCAACGTTCCTGAGCGTTCTGGCAACTCTCGAGCATGATGTCCTCGCTTCCCTTTCGGTAATGCCTTGTTCGTCTGCTCCGAGACGGTTTTTTGTCGATCGGTGCAAAAACGGGGAAGGCGACGCGGAAACGGCAGCTTTCCGGCGTCACGTGCGGGCCAGATTATGCCCGTGACTGTTTGCCAGCAAGGCACCTGGTCGGGAAAATTTCATACGAGCGTTTAATCGTCACGCCGCAGCCGGCGTGGCTTCTGCATCAGAGGCGGGGAGGTGCGGCAGGGACGCGCGCCCGGACACGAGCCGGGCGCGGCGCGGGAGGCGGTCAGCTGCGACGCAGCATCTGGTAGAGCGAGAAGAGGATGCAGCCGGCGAAAGCCAGCAGGCTCCACTCGGGAATGCTCATGCCGAAGAGGGTCCAGGTGACTTCCGCGCAATCGGCGGTGCCGTGCAGCATCAGCTTGATGATTTCCTGAAAGGGCAGCGCATCCATCATGTATTCCAGGCTCGGCAGGCAGGCCGGGAGCTGGTCGGCGGGCACGCCCTGCAACCACACCTGGCGGCCGGCGGTCGCGGCACCACCGGCGGCGAACAGCAGCGCCAGCCCGGAGTAGACGCGACGGCCACGGGCCTGGGGTGCGTGCAGCGCAGCGATCAGGCAGACCACGCCGAAGAGGATGATGAAGATCCGCTGCACGATGCACAGCGGGCAGGGCTCCAGGCCCATCGCATGCTCCAGGTAGAGCGCACCGCCCATGACGGCGACACAGGCGAGGAAGGCGGCGAAGAACAGGGAACGCGGGCTGGCCAGGGTCATGGCGGCTCCGAGGAGTGATGAGAGGCCGCTACGGTAGAGGAAGCCCCTTGGCCTTTCAAGACGACCGGCTAGTCTGCTGCGGGTACCCATCCGGAGAAGAACGCCATGCGTCGGTTACTGGCACTGCTGTTGTTCCTGCCCCTCATCGCCCTTGCCCAGGCGCCCCTGGAGAAGATCCGCCTGCCCCCGGGGTTCCGCATCGAGGTGCTCAGCGACCAGGTGCCCAGCGCCCGGGAAATGACCTGGGGCGCCGAGGGCACGTTGTTCGTGGGCAGCAATGCCGCCGGCAAGGTGTATGCCCTGGACACCCGCAGCGGCAAGGTCCGCACCCTGGCCAGCGGCCTGAAGATGCCGGTCGGCGTGGCCTTCCACGAGGGCGACCTGTATGTGTCGGCGATCAGCCGCATCCTGCGCCTGCGCGACATCGAGTCGCAGCTGGACGCCCCGCCCCAGCCCGAGCAGGTAGGCCCGGCCTTCCCCGCCGAGACCCACCACGGCTGGAAATTCATCGCCTTCGGCCCCGACGGCAAGCTCTACGTGCCGGTGGGCGCGCCCTGCAACGTCTGCGAGCGCGACCCCGACACCTACGCCGCGCTGCACCGCATGAACCCCGATGGCAGCGGCCTGGAGCTGGTGGCCCGGGGCATCCGCAACACCGTGGGTTTCGACTGGCACCCGAAGACCGGCGAGCTGTGGTTCAGCGACAACGGCCGCGACCTGCTGGGCGACGACACCCCGGACTGCGAGCTCAACCGCATCACCACGCCCAACCCGCATTTCGGCTTCCCGTACTGCCATGCCGGCAGCGTCGCCGACCCGGAGTTCGGCAAGCGCCCGTGCAAGGAATTCGTCGCCCCGGTGGCCAAGCTCGGCCCCCATGTGGCGCCCCTGGGGCTGCGCTTCTACACCGGCAACCAGTTCCCGGCCGAGTACCGCGACAACCTGTTCATCGCCGAGCACGGCTCGTGGAACCGCAGCGAGAAGATCGGTTACCGCATCAAGCGTGTGGAGCTGAACGAGGACGGCAGCCTCAAGCGCCAGAGCGTGTTCGCCGAGGGCTGGCTGGAGAATGGCGAGGTCTGGGGGCGCCCGGCGGATGTGCTGGTGGCGCCGGATGGCTCGTTGCTGGTCAGTGACGACCAGGCCGGAGCCATCTACCGCATCAGCTACCAGGGCTCGTGAGAAACGCGCCGCCAGGACGGCGGCGCGGCATCAGGCGACGCGTTCGCCGGGCAGGGGCAGGGCTGGCAGGTGCTGCACCAGGCCTTCCTGGAACAGCTGGTTGCTGCGCTCCATCTCGCCCATCTGTGCCAGCAGGCGGGCCTGCTCGGCGCAGAGTTCCGGCTCGCGGGAGAAGCTCAGGCCGGTGTCGAAATACTCCCGTGCCTTGCCCCACAGGCTGTTCTGCAGGCACAGACGGCCCAGGGTGAGGAACAGCGCCGGGTCGGTCGGGTGATCCTTGAGGAAGGCTTCGGCGGTCTGCAGCTGGCGAGCCGGATCGGCACCACGCAGGCGCCCGTAGAAGCGCACCAGGGATTCGTCATAGCTCCGCTTGAGGGCGATGCGTACCGCCTCTTCGGCCTCGGGCTCGGCGCCCAGCTGGCGCAGCTGATTGGCGAAGGCCAGCACCAGGCGTGGCTCGGCACGCTGCGCAGCCGAGAGATGCTGCCAGGCCTGGATCAACGGGTTGAGCGCGGTCTCGCCCTCGTTGAGGCCGGCCTGCCCGGCGTGCACCAGGCGATCACTCCACACGCTCAGTTCCAGCTGGTTGAGCTCGGACTCAGACAGCGCCTTGTTCTTGCGCAGCTCCGGCAGCAGGCCCACCAGGGCCGCCGAATCGCCACGCTGACGATGCAGCTGCAACAGCTGGCGCAATACCTGGTGATGGCGCGGGTGACGCTCATGCATGACCTTGAGCGTTTCCAGCGCGGCGTCGGTTTCACCGCGCTCCTGCTGCAGCTCGGCGTGGGCCAGGGCGATGGCCAGCTCGGCCTGGGGCTGACGCTCGAGGGCGCGTTCGAGCATCTGGTCGCTGTCCTCGTACTGGCCGATGCGGTTGGCCGCCCGGGCGGCGCCGAGGTAGTACATCAAGGGTTGCGGATCGGCCTCGGCGGCGCGGCGCAGGTGGCGCAGCGCGCGGGCCCAGCGACCTTCGGCCAGGTCCAGCAGGCCCTGTTCGGACGCCAGGCGCACACGGCGCCGGGCGTTGCGCCGGGACCAGGGGTTGACCACGCCGCTGGAGACGAACACCAGGGTCAGCAGCGCGCGCACCAGCCACAGCAGCAGCCAGACCACGGCCACCAGGGCGAGGAAGGCCCAGAGGCTGGATTCGTAGCGGAAGCCCTTGTAGGCGAACAGGACATAGCCCTGGTGTTGGACGACGGCCATGCCGATCAGGGTGCCGGCGGCGGCCAGGAGCAACAGGATCAGGAGGGTGCGTCTCATTGGCCCTGGCCCTCCACCGGCGGTGCGGCTTCAGGGTCCTGGGAGGCATCGACTTCGGGCTCGGCAGCGGCCTTGGCAGCCTTTGGCTCGGCGAGGCGCTGGCTGCGCTGCAGATAGGCCTGGAGCGCTTCGAGGGAGGCGCCGAGGTCGGGCGTCTTCACTTCCACCGGCTGGGTGGCGAGCTCATCGATGCGTGCCAGCAGCGCACGGCTTTCGGGGTTCTCGGCGTTGAACTGCGAATCCAGCACCTCGCGGGCCTGCTTCAGCGACTGGCGATAGACCTGGGTCTGGCCATGCAGGGCAGCCCACTGGGCCTGCTCGAGGGCGAGGGACAGGGCCAGGCGTACCTGGGACAGGCCCTGGCCGGCGAGCAGCGGCTTGATGTTCTGATCGGCGTCGAACTGGATACGGAAGTAGTGGGAGAGCTTCTCCAGCCACTCGGCCCACCAGCTGCCGCCATCGCCTTCGGCGGCCATGTTGCGCAGCACGCCGCCCTTGTCTTCGAAGGCCGGGGCCAGGGGGTTGAGCTGAGCCGCCTGCTCACGCAGCGCGCCGAGTTGCAGGAACAGCCCGGTGCGGTCCGGCTGCGGCGTGGTGCGCAGCGCTTCAAGGCTACGCGAGAGTTGCTCGCGGGCGGCGAAGGCGGCGGGGTCGTCCTGGTCACGGAGGATGTCATCGGCCGCTTCCACCAGGGCCTTGGCACTGGTGATGTCCTGCAGCGCGGAGAGGCGCAGGCTGGCCAGGCGCAAGAGGTGTTCGGCCTCGGCCAGGCGCCAGTCCTTGCGGCTGGCACCGAGCACGGTTTCCAGGCGCTGGCTGAGGCGCTGCTGGTCGCCCTGCAGGTTGCCCAGCAGGCGGCGGCGCTCATCCAATTCCTCGGCACTGGGCAGCTGGTCGAGGCGCTCGGTGAGCTTCTTCTCGCGCTGCTGCAGCGACTGGGCCTGGCCACGGGCGTCCTCGACCAGGCTCAGCTGCTGCTGGTCACGGGCTTCGAGGCTGCGGATCTGCCACAGGCTCCAGCCGGCGACGGCAACACCGGCGGCGCCGACCAGCAACGCCAGGATGGCCAGGCCACCACCCCGGGAAACCGGCTTGGCGGTGGGAGAAATGACGGGCTCGGAAGCCGGGGGTTGCTGCTCGGTTTTCGCCAGTTCTGCTTCGCTCACGTATCCATCCTTTGCATCAGGGGGCCGGGGCCGGATGATTTTCCAGCGCCGCCAGCAAAGCCGAGGCGCTGGCGCCCCGGCAGTCCACAACGATTTGCGCGCCCGCATCGCGGGCCAGTTCGGCCACGCGCGGGCTCGGTACGAACAAGGGTAGACGGGCCAGGGCGGGCCAATCATCCCCGGCCAATGTGTTCAGGTGCTCGAAACCCTGCCCACTGCTGACCACCAGCCCGTTCAGGCGTTCCGCTTGAATCACCCGCTGCAGGCTGCGCGGCGGGTAGTCGGGCAGGCGGCGGCGGTAGAGTTCCAGATAGTCCACTGCAACGCCTTGGCCGCGCAAACGCTCGGCGAGGAATTCTCGGCCACCCTCGCCACGCATGATCAGCACGCGCTTGCGCGGCGAGGCCAGTGCCTCGGCGAACGCCGGCAGCGCCAGCAGGGCCTCGCTGTCATCGCCGCCTTCCGGCCAGTGGGTATCGAGGCCGGCCGCTACCAGTAGCTCGCCGGTGGCGGCGCCGACGCTGAACCAGCGCACGGCGGCAGGCGGCTGCGGCCAATGCTGGGCGAGACGCTCCAGGCCGAGGCGGGCAGCGGGCTTGCTGACCACGATGACCGCAGCGTAGCGGTCGAGGCCGAGGAGGGTGGTGCGCTGTTCGGGGGTTTCAGCCAGCGGCTGGATGTCCAGCAGCGGCAGGCTGGCACTGTGCACGCCGCATTGGGCGAGGGTCTCGCCCAATGCCGCGCTGTCGTCGGCGGGGCGCGTCAGCAGCAGGCGCCAGCCGGTCACGGATGACCGGCCTCACCATAGACGGCCAGGAGGATGGCTTCGGCGCCCTGGCCGAGCAGGTCCTCGGCGACGCGCACGCCGAGGCTTTCGGCATCACTGGCCAGCGCGCGGGATTCGGCACGCAGCAGGGTGCCGCCGTCGGGCTGGCCGACCAGGCCGCGCAGCCACAGCTGGTCGCCCTCGAGGATCGCGTAGCAGGCGATGGGCACCTGGCAGCCGCCATTGAGGCGCTTGTTCAGGGCGCGCTCGGCGGTGACGCGCAGGGCGGTATCGCGGTGGTGCAGGGGCGCCAGCAGGGCGTGGATCTCGGTGTCGGCGGTGCGGCACTCGATGCCCACCGCGCCCTGGCCACCGGCCGGCAGGCTGTCGTCGACGCTGATGGAGGAGCGGATGCGGTCCTGGAAGCCGAGGCGGATCAGGCCGGCGGCAGCGAGGATGATGGCGTCGTATTCGCCGGCATCGAGCTTGGCCAGGCGGGTGTTCACGTTGCCCCGCAGGAACTGGATCTTCAGGTCCGGGCGGCGCGCCAGCAGCTGGGCCTGGCGACGCAGGCTGGAGGTGCCGACCACGGCACCGGCGGGCAGCGCGTCAAGGCTGTCGAAGGTGTTGGAGACGAAGGCGTCGCGCGGGTCTTCGCGTTCACAGATGCAGAACAGGCCAAGGCCATCGGGGAAGTCCATGGGCACGTCCTTCATGGAGTGCACGGCGATATCGGCCTCGTCCTCCAGCAGGGCGGTTTCCAGTTCCTTGACGAACAGGCCCTTGCCGCCGATTTTCGCCAGGGGCGCGTCGAGCAGCTTGTCGCCGCGGCTGACCATGGGCACCAGGCTGACCTTGAGCCCGGGATGGGCCTTCTCCAGGCTGGCTTTGACGAACTCGGCCTGCCACAGGGCCAGGGCACTCTTGCGGGTGGCGATGCGAATCTCGCGGGACATGGATGATGACTTCCGGAAGCAGGACTGCCCGGAATGATAACAGGCAAGACAGCCGCCGGCGCGCGGGTGGAAAACCCGGCGCCTGCGGCTATCCGTCCTAGAGGTTGTGCATCAGCTTGCGCACGCCGGCGACATGGCGGCGGCTCACCGTCAGGGCATCGCCGTTGAGGCCCTTGAGGAACAGCTGGAAGTGCCCCAGCGGGGTGCGCTGAAGACGCTCGATGCGCTCGCGAGCGACCAGGGCGTTGCGGTGGATGCGCACGAAGCGGTCGCCGAACTCGTCTTCCAGCGCCTTCAGGGGTTCATCCAGCAACACCTCGCCGTGCTCGTGACGCAGGGTCACGTACTTGTGGTCGGCGATGAAGTAGATCACCTGGTCCAAGGGGATCAGCTCGATGCCCTTGCGGGTCCGCGCGCTGATGTGGGAGCGGGGCCCGGTGCCGCTTTCGGCAGCGGGACGGGTCAGCGCCGCCAGTTGCACCCGGTTCGGGCGCTCGGCCTTCTTCAGGGCTTCGGCCAGGGACTCCGGCCGCACCGGCTTGACCAGATAACCCACGGCGCTGACCTGGAAGGCATCCAGGGCGAATTCGTCATGGGCGGTGCAGAAGATCACCGCCGGCGGTGCCTCCTTTTCACAGAGCCGCGCGGCCACCTGCAGGCCATCGAGCCCTGGCATGCGGATGTCGAGCAACACGACATCCGGTTTCAGGCTGTCGATCAGGGTCAGAGCCTCTTCGCCGTTGGTGGCGGCGGGCTCCAGAACTCGGTATCCGTCGAGGTCGCAGACCAGGCGGCTGAGACGCTCTCGGGCAAGGGGTTCGTCATCGACGATCAGGACATTCATATTGCTCGGGCTTCCTGCGTGAGTCTCGCACAAGGATAGCGTAGACAGGTGAAGTGGCGACCGTCACGGCGCTCCACGCTGAGACTGGCTCTGGAGCCGAAAAGTGCCGTAAGTCGAGCATCGATATTCGTCAGTGCCTGATGGGTTCCGCGTGAAGGCTGGGGTTCCGCACCCGCATCGAAGGGGTTGCTCACGCAGAGCAGGAACACACCATCCCTGTACTCCGCTTCCACCCTGACCAGACCACCCTCTATACGCGGTTGAATGCCATAGATCAGGGCATTCTCCAACAGGGGTTGCAGGGTCAGTTGCGGAATCGGCAAATCATCGGGCACATCATCAACCTGCCAATCCAACTGTAGCCGTTCTCCGAGACGATATTGCTCGATCGACAAATATCGTTTCGACAGCTCCAGCTCCTCGGCCCAGCTGACCAGGGTGCCGGGCTTGGCCAGGCTGGCGCGGAACAGGTCGGAAAGGTCGAGCACCGCCTGCTCGGCCTTGTAGGGGTCGATGACCACCAGGCTGGCGATGCTGTTGAGGCTGTTGAACAGGAAGTGCGGGCGGATGCGCGCCTGCAGCGATTCGATGCGCGCCCGCAGCTCGGCCTGCTGCTGCCTGCGCCATTGACTCTGCAGGAAGAAGTAGCGCAGCAGCAGCGCCGACATGATCAGGCTGATCAGCCCGTGACGCAGGTAAAGGTTGACCTCGCCGGCGCGCGGCAATGGGCCGCCCAGGTCGAAGTAGTCGGCCACGGCGGTGCAGGACAGGGTCAGCCCGACCACGATCAGGCAGCAGATGATCCCGGCCAGCGCCGCGCGGATGCGGGCCAGCAAGGGCCGTAGCTGGCACAGCAGCGCGGCGGAAAGCAGCACGATCCATTGCACGAAAAGCGAGGTCAGCGCCAGGCGCACCCAGTCGAAATTCGGCAGCATGGGCTCGGCCAGCACCAGCACCATCACCAGCAGTTCGGCGAGCAGCACGAGGCCCAGCAGCGCCTCGGGCAGGCACAGCTCCGGCAGGAAGAAATCATCGATGGACGCAGCGGCGCGCGCTTTGTTGCGATTGTCTGGAGGCATTCGGCCAGTTTCCGTAAGCGCCCGCCGGGCGGCAAGCCAGAGCGCTCCGACCGGGCGAAATAAAGCACTGAAATGCTGTTGGCGATGAAAAACTGTGAAGCAGGCGACAATCGCCGACCGGCAGGTCAGTCGGACGGGACACGCCGGTTTTATGAGCAACGCTGTTATTATCGCCGGTAATTTTTCGGCCATCGGCCTTCTTTCACCGCCAACACCGAGCCCACTCATGAGCACCGACAAGACCAACCAGTCCTGGGGTGGCCGCTTCAGCGAGCCCGTCGACGCCTTCGTCGCCCGCTTCACCGCCTCCGTCGACTTCGACAAGCGCCTGTATCGCCACGACATCATGGGCTCCATCGCCCACGCCACCATGCTGGCCGAAGCCGGGGTGCTGACCGGCGATGAGCGCGACGCCATCGAGAAGGGCCTGAAGGAAATCCAGGCCGAGATCGAGGCCGGCACCTTCGACTGGCGCGTCGACCTGGAAGACGTGCACATGAACATCGAGGCACGCCTGACCGACCGCATCGGCATCACCGGCAAGAAGCTGCACACCGGCCGCTCGCGCAACGACCAGGTGGCCACCGACATCCGCCTCTGGCTGCGCGACGAGATCGACATCATCCTCGGCGAGATCACCCGCCTGCAGCAAGGCCTGCTGGAGCAGGCCGAGCGCGAAGCGGACACCATCATGCCCGGCTTCACCCACCTGCAGACCGCGCAACCGGTGACCTTCGGCCACCACCTGCTGGCCTGGTTCGAAATGCTCAGCCGCGACCACGAGCGCCTGGTGGACTGCCGCAAGCGCGTCAACCGCATGCCCCTGGGCAGCGCTGCCCTGGCCGGCACCACCTACCCGATCCAGCGCGAAGTCACCTGCCGCCTGCTGGGCTTCGACGCCGTCGGCGGCAACTCCCTGGACGGCGTGTCCGACCGCGACTTCGCCATCGAATTCTGCGCCGCCGCCTCCCTGGCGATGATGCACCTGTCGCGCTTCTCCGAAGAGCTCGTGCTCTGGACCAGCGCCCAGTTCCAGTTCATCGACCTGCCCGACCGCTTCTGCACCGGCTCCTCGATCATGCCGCAGAAGAAGAACCCCGACGTGCCCGAGCTGGTGCGTGGCAAGTCCGGTCGCGTGTTCGGCGCGCTGATGGGCCTGCTGACCCTGATGAAGGGCCAGCCGCTGGCCTATAACAAGGACAACCAGGAAGACAAGGAACCGCTGTTCGACGCCGCCGACACCCTGCGCGACTCCCTGCGCGCCTTCGCCGACATGATCCCGGCGATCAAGCCGCGCCATGCGGTGATGCGTGAAGCGGCCCGTCGCGGCTTCTCCACCGCCACCGACCTGGCCGACTACCTGGTGCGCAAGGGCCTGCCCTTCCGTGACTGCCACGAGATCGTCGGCCATGCGGTGAAGTACGGTGTCGAGTCCGGCAAGGACCTGGCCGAGATGAGCCTCGACGAGCTGCGCACATTCAGCGACCAGATCGACGACGACGTCTTCGCCGTACTGACCCTGGAAGGCTCGGTCAACGCCCGCGACCACATCGGCGGTACCGCGCCGAACCAGGTCCGCGCCGCCGTCACCCGTGGCAAGGCACTGCTCGCCGCACGCTGATACAAGGTCGCCCCGGCGACCGGCAGGGATGCCCATGCAGGACCACACCCCCGATAACTGGCCGACGCAAGTCGGCCAGCGCATTTCCATCGTCGGTTGCTCGGGCGCCGGCAAGACGCGCCTGGCACAGCGCCTGGCCGCGCGCCTGGGCTGCCCGCACATCGAGCTCGACGCCATCTTCCACCAGCCCGGCTGGCAGCCTCTGCCCCGCGCCGAATTCCGCGAGCGGGTCGAGACGGCCCTGCAGGCGCCGCGCTGGATAGTCGAAGGCGCCTACTCGGCCGTGCGCCCGCTGACGCTTTCCCGGGCCGATACGGTGATCTGGCTCGACCTGCCGCGCCCGGTGGTGATGCGCCAGATCATCACCCGCACCCTGGGCCGCCTGCTGCTGCGCAAGGCGCTCTGGAACGGCAACCGCGAGAGCCTGCGCAACCTGCTAAGCCTGGACCCGGAGCGCTCGATCATTCTCTGGGCCTGGACGCGCCATGCGCTCTACCGCGAGCGCTTCGCCGCCGAGCGGACGGACCCGGCCAACGCCGGCATCCGCTTCATCAGGCTCGGCTCCAGGGCGGAGCTCGACGCCTGGCTGGATCAACTGCCCGGCTGAAACGCAGCCTCAGCCCCGTGCCCGGGCCTTGACCGCCTCGAGGAAGCTCGGCATCTCCCGCGCCTTGTCGGCGGCGATGCGCTGCACGTGCGGCTCGGCGCCCAGCTTGGCCAGCAGCGCGCGGGCGCTCGGCAGCTCGGCCAGCAGGTCGGTGTCGAACAGCTTCTGCGCCACTTCGCCGGCCAGGTCGATGCTGTAGAGGAAGTACAGGTCGGCGATGCTCAGCGCATCCCCCGCCACATAGGGCGCGAAGCGGCCATGACGCGCCAGGGCGGCGACGCCGGCCAGCAGCTCGGCCTTGCCCTTCTCGCGGATCGCCTCCGGCAGCGGCATGCCGAAGAACGCCTGTGGATAACAGCTGCGCGCCGGCAGCTCGATGTACAGCTCGATCTCGCGCACCAGCGCACGGACCACGCCACGCTGGTAGGGGTCGGCCGGCAGCAGCGGGCGCTGGGGGAAGCGTTCTTCCAGGTATTCGAGGATGGCGCCGGTCTCGTTGATGAAGCCCTGCTCGGTCTCCAGCACCGGCACCTTGCCGCGCGGGCTGATGGCGAGGAAGGCCGGCTCCTGGCTGCCGTGGACCAGCACCTCTTCGAAGGGAATGCCTTTGGTCAGCAGCGCCAGCTTGACCATGTTGTAGTAGTTGCTGACGGAAAATCCGTGGAGCTTGAGCATCGGGGGCCTCCTGGCCGTGCGGGGTGGGCGTCCGTCGTTATAGACCCGGGTACCCGGCCGGCGCCAGTTGGATCAAGGCAGTGAATGCAGCGGCACGCCGTGGCAAACTGCGGGCCTGCACAACGAGGACCCCCCATGAGCGAGCATGACGACAGCGAAGAAGCCTTCGCCGAGGAAACCCTGATCCAGGCCATCGAGAACCAGCTGGAAGCCGGTAGTCCAGCGGCGGCCCAGGCGACGCTCAACAAGCTGACCCTGGTGGGCTACGAGCGCGAGGAGAGCGTCCAGCTCATGGCACTGGTGCTGGCACGGGCCATCAGCCGGCTGGAGCAGGACCAACCCTTCGACCTGGCCTGGTACGAAGCCGCCCTGAGGGCGCTGCCCGACCTGCCGGACGACGAAGAGTAAACTTGATCCACGCCGGGTTCCGCCGTCACGACAGGCACTAGCATCGCGCCAACCACCCGAGCGCCGTAGAGGTCCAGCCCCATGAGCCCGAGTCCGCTGCGCATCGCTCCACCGCTCCGCCGCCTGCTGTTCGCCCTGGCGCTGTTGCTGCCCGCAGCCAGCTTGGCCGAGACGCTGCAGATCGGCGCCGAGGACGACTGGTACCCCTTCACCGCCTTCCGCGACGGCGCGGTGCGGGGGATGTCGGTGGAGATCGTCCAGGCTGCGTTCGCTGCCGCCGACACGCCGGTGGAGCTGGTCCCCTATCCCTATTCCCGCTGCATGCAGCTGGCCCTCCAGGGCAAGCTGGCCGGCTGCTTCAATACCGCGCCGGACGCCCGCATCGCCGAGGCCTACCGGCTGCCCCGGCACCCGCTGTTCCGCGATGACATCCTGCTCTGGTCCCGCGTCGACAAGGCCACCCCGGTGGACGACCTGCAGCGCCTGGAAGGCGCACGGGTGGCGGTCACCATCGGCTATGAGTACGGCGCGCCCTTCGATGCCCTGCGTGGCCTGGAACGGGTCCCGGTGCGCAAGGACATCAACGGCTTCCTCATGCTCCAGCACGGGCGCGTCGACTATGTGGTGGCCTATCGCGCCACCACCGCCGAGCTGCTGCGTGAACACCCCGAACTCGCAGGCGCCTTCCAGGCCGTGGGCACCGTGCACCGGCCCGAGCTGTTCCTCTCGTTCTCGCGCCAGGCCCCGGGGGCCGACCGCTTGCTGCAGCGCTTCGACCAGGGCATGCAGCGCATCCAGGAAGACGGCCGCTACCAGGCAATCCTTGACCGCTGGCAATACGGCGAGCCGATCTACCCGGCAGACTGAGCCGGGCGGACTACACTGATCCGTCACACCCGCCCGCACGAAGGCGGGCCCACCAGAAGCCCAGGAGTCACCATGTCGTATACCCCCGAGCTGATCGCCGAGTTGGAACTGCTGACCCTGTTCAACCTGGACAACACCCAGGAAGGACTCAAGGTGCACAACACCGCCTCATCCGCGGTCATAGGCGCGGTCACCCGCCTGCACCAGAAAAAACTGATCACCCTGCCCGATGGCGGCTACCTCACCAGCCTGGGGCTGGATGCCGCTGAACACGCCCAAAGCCTGCTCACCATCCTCACCACAGAACCCGTTACCTCAAGCTGAACCGCGTCCGCGCCGATAACCCGGGCACAACCCTGCCCGGCCGCTTCGCCGGCTGGTAGGCTGTGCCCATCCATCCGGCAGAAGCTCCATGACGCGCACCCAGGAAATCCGCCCCGACATCGATGACGGCATCGACCGCAAGGTCCTCGCGCAGTTGCGTGCGCGCTTCCTCAAGGTCAACAGCGGTCGCCTGGAACGCGCCATGCAGGGCCTTTCCACGCGCCAGCAGTTGGTCCTGCGCCTGCTGCCGCTGCTGTTCCACGTCAACCACCCGCTGCTGCCCGGCTACGTCTCGGGGCAGACCCCGGCCGGCCTGGCCAACTACGAGCCGGATGAAAACGAGCTGGCCGAAGTCCAGCGGCTGACCCGCTCCTTTGCCTACAAGGCACGCCGGGGCAACCCGCCGATGCCCATCCACGGCCTGTTCCTCATGGGCAGCCTGGGCACGGTGGCGCAGGCCGAGCAGAGCGACATGGACCTGTGGGTCTGCCATGCACCGGACCTCTCCGCCAGCGAAGTGGCCGAACTGCGGCGCAAGTGCGAGCTGCTGGAGGCCTGGGCGGCGACCCTGGGCACCGAGGCGCACTTCTTCCTCATCGACCCCAAGCGCTTCGTGGTCGGCGACCGCGAGGCGCAGCTCACCTCCGACGATTGCGGCACCACCCAGCACTACCTGTTGCTGGACGAGTTCTATCGCACCGCCATCTGGCTGGCCGGGCGTACGCCCCTGTGGTGGCTGGTGCCGGTCTACGAGGAAGGGCGCTACGCCGAGTACACCGAGAAACTGCTGTCGCGCCGTTTCATCCGCGCCGACGAAGTGCTCGACCTGGGGCACCTGGCGCATATCCCTGTAGGCGAGTTCATCGGTGCGGGCATGTGGCAGCTGTTCAAGGGCATCGAGTCGCCCTACAAGTCGGTGCTCAAGCTGCTGCTCACCGAGGTCTACGCCAGCGAGCATCCCCAGGTGCATTGCCTGTCGCTGCGTTTCAAGCAGGCGGTCTACGCCAATCATCTGGACCTCGATGAACTCGACCCCTACATAGTCGTGTACCGCCGCCTGGAGGAATACCTCACCGCCCGCGGCGACCGCGAGCGCCTGGAGCTGATCCGGCGCTGCCTGTACCTGAAGGTCAACAAGAAGCTCAGCCGACCGCCGCGCAATCGCCGCAAGAGCTGGCAGCGCCTGCTCTTCGAACGGCTGACCCGGGAGTGGCAATGGGATTCGCGCCAACTGGTCATGCTCGACAGCCGCAGCCAATGGAAGGTGCGCCAGGTGGGCGCCGAGCGCCGCGCGCTGGTCAACGAGCTGACCTACAGCTACCGCTTCCTCTCCGAGTTCGGCCGCAGCCAGCACGCGATCAGCTCGCTCAATAGCCGCGACCTCGGCGTGCTTGGCCGGCGCCTCTACGCCGCCTTCGAGCGCAAGGCCGGCAAGGTGGAGTTCATCAACCCCGGCATCGCCCCGGACCTGGCCGAAGACACCCTGACCCTGGTGCAGCACCCCAGCCCGGAAGCACCGAGCGAGGCCCAGTGGGCGCTGTTCCCCGGCAGCCTGAATGCCCAGGAATGGCGCGACTTCGCGCCGATCAAGCGGGCTCGCGAGCTAATCGAGCTACTCGCCTGGTGCCACCGCAACGGCGTGATCGACCCCAGCACACGGCTGTCGCTGAACCCCGGCAGCAGCGACCTGACCGAGTTCGAGCTGTCCAACCTGATCAGCAGCCTGCAGCAAAGCATCCCGCTGCCACTGCCGCCGGTGGGCGAAGCGGCGCTGCTGCGCGCCAGCGCCCCGAGCGAAGTGCTGCTGCTGATCAACGTCGGTGTCGACCCGCTCAAGCAGCACAGCCAGATGAACGTGCACATGACCACCGAGCGCACCGACTCCCTCGGCTACTCCGGCGTGCGTGACAACCTGGTGCTGACCATCGACCAGGTCACCCTGAACAGCTGGAACGAGTTGCTGGTGACCCGCTACGACGGCCCCTTCGCGCCGCTGGATTGCCTGCGCGACTTCCTCAACGCTACCCCCGTGGACCAGTTGCCGAACCTGCGCGTGCGCTGCTTCTGCCGCAACCGGGCCCAGGCCATCGCCCAGCGTATCGAGGAACTGTTCCGCGACGCCCTGGCGCACCTGGGCAGCCCGGACACCACCCGCTACCTGTTGCAGGTGCGCCAGCAATACCACGTGCTCGAACTGCTCCCCGGCCAGGTCAGCCACACCGCCCTGGACGACCTGCCGACGCTGCTGGAACACCTGGGCGAAGACCTGCCGGCCTACAGCCCGCTGTTCCTCGACCGCTACGCCCTGGAAGGCGAGGACCTGGCGCTGATTCTGCCGCTGGGCCGGCCGAACTGCATCCAGGTGTTCTTCCGTCAGGAGGGCGACAGCGCCGAGCTGACCCTGCTCGACGAGCACAACGCGCTCTGGCGCCAGCGCCAGCCGTTCCGCGACCAGCAGAGCCTGCTCACGCCGCTGCAACGCTTCCTGCAGTCGGTGCTCTACCGGCGCAACGCGTTGCTGCCGCTGGACAGCCCGACGCCACCCAGCAACCTGGAAATTCTCTATTACGAAGTGTTGCCGTCACCGCCGCAGCGTGCCCAGCAGGTAGAACGCCGCGCCGCGCCCCAGGCGCCAGTGAGCCATCCGTTCTACGACGTGCAGGCGATCGTCGAGCCGGCAGACGCCGATCGCGTTCATGTCACGCTCTACTGCAACCATCGGGAATTTTCGGAACTGGAATACGGCGGCGAGCTGTTCGCCTCCGTGGCCCGGCACATCCTCGCCCAGCGCAGCGAGGCCGAACGCTACCCCTGCTACATCACCGACTTGGACCTGTCGCGGGTCCTCGGCGAGGGCCATGCGCAGACGGTGCACTACCTGCGCTACAAGGCCGAGCTGGAGAAACAGCTCAACCAGGCCCTGAACAAGGCCTGACCGCCGGGGAGGCGGTCAGGGTCGTGGATCAGCGGTCGTATTCGCCAGCCGCTTCGGGCTGGTACTCCACTTCCAGCAGTTGCAGCTTGAGGGTCTTGCCACCCGGCGCCGGCCAGTCGATGTGCTGGCCGACGGACAGGCCCAGCAGGGCGCTGCCGATGGGCGCAAGGATGGAGACGGTGCCTTCGCCACCGGCGTCCTTCGGATAGACCAGGGTCAGGTGGTAGTCCTTGCCGCTGGCCTCTTCACGGCAATGCACGCGGGTATTCATGGTCACCACGCCCGGCGGCACTTCGTCATGACCAACCACCTGGGCGCGCGCCAGCTCGCTCTCCAGTGCCTGGGCACCGGGACCGAAATCCTCCAGTTCATCGAGCAGTCGCTCCAGTCGCTGCAGGTCGAGACGGGTGATGATGATTGACGGTTGAGTGCTCATGGCAAATCCGGAACTCCTGAATCCTTGGCTCGAAAAAGCGAAACCCCGCCCGAAGGCGGGGTTTCAGAATTGTGGGCCGGTGCATTCGACACCAGCCCGACCGACACTACGTCAGTGGATGCGCTGTTGGCAAGACCGACCGGTCAGCGCGGCCTGGAACGCACGCGCTGAGCGGCCTGCTCAAGGATCTGCCGGCGGCGATCCGCGCCTGCTTCGTTCCATTCCAGGATCTCACCCAGGGTGCGACCGCATCCGACGCAGACGTCGGCGTCATCCAGGCAGCACCTGCGAATGCAGGGCGAGCCCGGGGAAGGAGGGGCAGGGGGTTCAGAGTTCTTCGAACTCAAGGTCTTCGCCCGCCTGTTCGCGGGTTACGCGGCCCAGCAGCTCGCCGAGAGGCTCTTCGCTGGTGTCGCAGATCCACAGGCCGCTGGCCTGGTCATAGTCGAAATGGAAGCCACCGGAGCGGGCCGCGACCCACAGCTGGCGCAAGGGCTCCTGGCGGCTGAGGATGACCTGGGTGCCATTTTCGAAACGGATGGTCAGCACGCCCGCGCTGTTTTCCAGGTCAACGTCCAGATCGCTGCTGTCGAAAATGTCTTCGACGGCTTCCTGGGCGGCATCGACCAGATCGTGGAAACGCGCTTCGCTCAAACTCATTGGGGGGTCCTCAGGGAAAGGGTGACAGGTGACGCCGATACTCGCCGGGGCTCTGCCCGGTCCAACGGCGGAACGCACGGGCCAGCGAACCGGGCTCGCTGAAGCCGACAAGGAAGGCGATATCGGCGAGCTCCAGCGCCGGGTCGCGCAGATAATGCAGCACCAGCTGCTGGCGCGTCTCGTCCACCAACTGGCTGAACGATAGGCCAGCCTCGCGCAATCGACGCTGCAGTGTACGCGGACTCAGCGCCAATGCCTCGGCCAGGCGCTCTAGGTCCGGCCCCTGCTCCGACAGTTGGCCGGCGAGAACCACCCGGGCGCGGTCGAGCACGCTGTTGCCCCGGTTGATCTCGCCTAGCAGCCGGTCGGCGTAGGCATCGAGCATCTGCCGCACCTGCGCATCGGCCTGGCCGAGCGGCGTGGCCAGCAATCGGCGGGGGAACACCAGCGCATTGTCGGCCTGGCCGAACAGCACCGGGCAACGGAAGATCCGCTGGTACTCGCTGAGGTCGGCCGGGGCAGGGTGCTGGAAACGCACCTCGGTGGGCGGGATGTCCAGGCCACTGATCCAGCGGCCGAAGGTCACCCAGCCGGCGAGGGACTCCTCCGCCACCTGCTCGCGCTGCTGGGGCAGCAAGGGCTCCCAGCTGTGCACGACGAGCGGTTCATGGCCGGGCCGCTCCGGCTCGTCGGCCAGGTCGACCCGCCCCAGGTTGCCCACCAGCGCCGCATAGCGGGCCTGCCGGTGCAAGGCATCGGCGAGGGTCGCGCAGCTCATCAGCAGGTAACCGAGCACACCGTAATAACCGGGCCGCACCGCTTCGCCCAGGTGCAGGCCGAGGCGCGTGTCACCGGTCAGGCGGATGCCCTGGGCGAGCAGCTCCAGGTAGGCACTGGCGGCGATGCGCTGGTCGCGCTGGCCGAGGATGGCGGGCGTCAGCTGGACGTGCGCCAGCAGCTCGGCGGGCTCGATTCCCTGGCGCGCCAGGTGGTCGACCAGGCCTTGCAGGTAGGCCACCGAAACCGAGCTGGCCATGGGCGTGGATGGTTCCATCGGACCTCCGTTTTTGGGCGCCAATCCTAGGCTTCGGAAGGCTCGATTGGCTAGCCGAAAGCCACGTCCGGCGGCTTTTCCAGCGCATAGGCAAGGCGCCGGGCGGTCGGTATACTCCCGGGCAATTCACGTTTTCTTCAAGGATTTCGCCATGAAGCGACTGCTCACCCCTCTCGTCGCGCTCGTCGCCGTCGCCTGCCTGCTCGCCGGTTGCGGCCAGAAGGGCCCGCTGTACCTGCCGGACGAATCCAAGCCGTCTTCCGCCGAACATTCGCACTAAGGGGGCGCTGATGGACGCCTTCACTTACCGCGATGGTGAGCTCTTCGCGGAGGGCGTGGCATTGTCCGCCATCGCCGCGCGCTTCGGCACACCCACCTATGTCTACTCGCGCAGCCACATCGAAGCCCAGTACCGCTCCTACGCCGATGCCCTGGCAGGCGTACCGCACCTGGTCTGCTACGCGGTCAAGGCCAACTCCAACCTCGGCGTGCTGAACCTGCTGGCCCGCCTGGGCTCGGGCTTCGACATCGTCTCCAGCGGCGAGCTGGAGCGTGTGCTCGCCGCCGGCGGCGCGGCCGACCGCATCGTCTTCTCCGGCGTCGGCAAGAGCCGTGACGACATGCGTCGCGCCCTGGAAGTCGGCGTGCACTGCTTCAACGTCGAGTCCACCGAGGAGCTCGAGCGCCTGCAGGTCGTCGCCGCCGAAATGGACATGAAGGCACCGGTCTCGCTGCGGGTTAACCCCGACGTCGACGCCGGCACCCACCCGTACATTTCCACCGGCCTCAAGGAAAACAAGTTCGGCATCGCCATCGCCGCTGCCGAAGCCGTGTACCTGCACGCCGCCTCGCTGCCGAATCTGGAAGTGGTCGGCGTCGACTGCCACATCGGCTCCCAGCTGACCACCCTGGCGCCCTTCCTCGATGCCCTCGACCGCCTGCTGGCGCTGATCGACCGCCTCGCCGAACAGGGCGTGCACATCCGCCACCTGGACCTCGGTGGCGGCCTCGGCGTGCGCTACAAGGATGAAGAGCCGCCGCTGGCCGGCGACTACATCAAGGCCGTGCGTGAGCGCATCGGCGTGCGCAAGCTGGCGCTGGTCTTCGAGCCGGGCCGCTACATCGTCGCCAACGCCGGCGTGCTGCTGACCCAGGTCGAGTACCTCAAGCACACCGAGCACAAGGACTTCGCGATCATCGACGCGGCCATGAACGACCTGATCCGCCCGGCCCTGTACCAGGCGTGGATGGACGTGGTGCCGGTGGAGCCCCGCGAAGGCGAGAAGCGCCGTTACGACCTGGTCGGCCCCATTTGCGAAACCGGCGACTTCCTCGCCAAGGACCGCGACCTGGCCCTGGCCGAAGGTGACCTGCTGGCGGTGCGTTCCGCTGGTGCCTACGGCTTCGTCATGAGCTCCAACTACAACACCCGCGGTCGCGCCGCCGAGGTGCTGGTGGATGGCGAGCGGGCATACGAGGTCCGCCGTCGCGAGACCGTCGAGGAACTCTACGCCGGCGAAAGCCTGCTACCGGAGTAAACCCATGCTGCTGCGTTTCACCAAGATGCACGGCCTGGGCAACGACTTCATGGTCCTCGACCTGGTCAGCCAGCACGCGCACATTCAGCCCAAGCACGCCAAGCAATGGGGCGATCGCAACACCGGCATCGGCTTCGACCAGTTGCTGATCGTCGAAGCGCCGACCAACCCGGACGTCGACTTCCGCTACCGCATCTTCAACTCCGACGGCTCCGAGGTCGAACAGTGCGGCAACGGCGCGCGCTGCTTCGCCCGCTTCGTGCTGGACAAGCGCCTGACGGTGAAGAAGCAGATCCGCGTCGAGACCAAGAGCGGCATCATCGAGCTGGACGTCCGCGCCGATGGCCAGGTCCGCGTCGACATGGGCCCGCCACGCCTGGCGCCCCAGCAGATTCCCTTCGTCGCCGAAGGCGAGGCGCTGAACTACAGCGTCGAGGTCGAAGGCCGCCCGATCGAACTGGCCGCCCTGTCCATGGGCAACCCCCATGCAGTGCTGCGCGTCGAGGACATCGACAAGGCGCCGGTCCACGAGCTGGGCCCGAAGATCGAACACCACTCGCGCTTCCCGCAGCGGGTCAACGTCGGCTTCCTCCAGGTGATCGACCGCAACCAGGCGCGCCTGCGCGTGTGGGAGCGTGGCGCCGGGGAAACCCAGGCCTGCGGTACCGGTGCCTGCGCCGCCGCCGTGGCCGCCATCCGCCAGGGCTGGATGGACTCGCCCGTGCAACTGGAGCTGCCGGGTGGCAAGCTGTCCATCGAATGGGCCGGCCCCGACCAGTCCGTGATGATGACCGGACCCGCCGTGCGCGTGTATGAAGGGCAGGTCCGCCTATGAGCGAGCAGCGAGCATGAGTGACAAGCACCAGGAACCGCCTCAGCACCTCGACTCCGAAACGGTCGCCGCCTACCTGCGGCACCACCCGGAGTTCTTCGTCGACCACGAAGAGCTGATTCCCGAACTGCGCATCCCGCACCAGCCGGGCGAGGCCGTGTCCCTGGTGGAACGCCAGGTCAAGCTGCTGCGCGAGCGCAACATCGAGATGCGCCATCGGCTGTCGCAGCTGATGGACGTGGCCCGGGACAACGATCGGCTGTTCGACAAGACCCGTCGCCTGGTGCTCGACCTGCTCGACGCCGGCACCCTGGAAGAAGTGGTCAGCGCGGTGGAAGACAGCCTGCGCCACGAGTTCCAGGTGCCCTTCGTCAGCCTCATCCTGTTCAGCGACAGCACCCTCCCGGTCGGCCGCAGCGTCACCAGCGTGGAGGCCCAGCAAGCCATCGGCGGCCTGCTGGTGGCCGGCAAGACCATCTGCGGGGTGCTCCGCGCCCACGAGCTGGAGTTCCTCTTCGGCAAGGAAGAAGGCCCCAAGGTCGGCTCCGCCGCCGTGGTGTCCCTCAACCATCAGGGCCAGCATGGCGTCCTCGCCATCGGCAGCCACGACCCGCAGCACTACAAGAGCTCGCTGGGCACCCTGTTCCTCGGCTACATCGCCGAAGTCCTGGCCCGCGTGCTGCCCCTCTTCGCCTCCCCGCTGCGCTCCGTGAGGTAGGCGGCGGGCGACGCACAGCGGCAGGAGTAGACGGATGAACGCCGATCTGGACCGCTACATCGAACACCTGCGCAGCGAACGCCAGGTCTCGCCCCACACCCTCGACGGCTACCGCCGTGACCTGGGCAAGGTCGTCGCCCTGTGCGAGACCTTCGCCATCGCCGACTGGCCCGCCCTCGACCCGCGCACCCTGCGCAGCATCGTCGCCCGCCTGCACCAGCAGGGGCAGTCAAGCCGCAGCCTGGCGCGCCTGCTCTCGGCGGTACGCGGGCTCTACCGCTACCTGGTGCGTGAAGGCGTCTGCCGCCACGACCCGGCCAGCGGCCTCAGCGCCCCCAAAGGCGAGCGCCGCCTGCCCAAGACCCTGGATGCCGACCGCGCCCAGCAACTGCTGGATGGCGCCGTGGAAGATGACTTCATCGCCCGCCGCGACCAGGCCATCCTCGAACTCTTCTATTCCTCCGGGCTGCGCCTGTCGGAGCTGGTGGGGCTGAACCTCGACGGCCTGGACCTCAATGACGGCAGCGTGCGCGTGCACGGCAAGGGCAACAAGGTGCGCGAACTGCCGGTGGGCCGCATGGCGCGGCAGGCACTGGAGCAATGGCTGCCACTGCGCGCCCTGGCCAACCCACAGGACGGCGCGGTATTCATCGGCCGCACCGGCCGCCGCCTAGGGCCTCGCGCCATCCAGCTGCGGGTGCGGGCCGCCGGGGTCCGCGAACTGGGCCAGCACCTGCACCCGCACATGCTGCGCCACTCCTTCGCCAGCCACATGCTGGAATCCTCCCAGGATCTGCGCGCGGTGCAGGAGCTGCTCGGCCACGCCGACATCTCCACCACGCAGATCTACACCCACCTGGATTTCCAGCACCTGGCAGCGGTCTACGACAAGGCCCACCCACGGGCCAAGCGCAACAAGGCGAACGACGAATGAGCATCCAGCTGATCACCTTCGACCTCGACGACACCCTCTGGGACGTCGCCACCGTGATGCACGGCGCCGAAGCGGCCCTGCGTGAGTGGCTGGCCATGCAGGCGCCGAAGCTCGGGCCGGTGCCCATCGAGCACCTGTGGGCCATTCGCGCACGCCTGCTGGCGGACGAGCCGGCACTCAAGCACCGCCTCAGCGAGCTGCGCCAGCGCATCCTCTTCCATGCCCTGGAAGAGGCCGGCTACCCCCGGGACGAAGCGGGCACCCTGGCCACCCGGGGCTTCGACGTCTTCCTCGACGCACGTCACCGCATCGACCTGTTCCCCGAGGTGCACCCGACCCTGGAGATACTCGCCAACCGCTATCGCCTGGCGGTGATCACCAACGGCAACGCCGACGTGCGCCGCCTGGGCCTGGCCGACTACTTCCAGTTCGCCCTGTGCGCCGAGGAGCTGGGCGTCGGCAAACCCGACCCGCACCCGTTCGAGGAGGCGCTGAAACGCGCAGGCGTCGCAGCCGCGCAGGCGGTGCACATTGGCGACCACCCCAGCGACGACATCCACGGCGCCCGTAACGCCGGCATGCGCGCCATCTGGTTCAACCCCCAGGGCAAGGCCTGGGACGGCGAAAGCGCGCCGGATGCGGAAATCCGCAACCTGGCCGAGCTGCCGGCCCTGCTCGGCCGCTGGAACACCCCGGGCTGAGTGGTCGACAGCCATGAAAAAGCCCGCTGATAGCGGGCTTCTTTCATGTGACGGCATGCCTTAGATGGGGCGGCTGCCGTACTTGCTGTCCGGCTTCTTGGGCGGGTCGGCAACCACATTGGGCTCGACTTCCTGCACCTTGCCACCGCGCGCCAGGAAATCTTCCATGGCCCGCGCGAGTGCATCGCGCTCCTTCTGCTTGGCTTCGATGCTGGGCAGTTCTTCGACTTCTACCGCCGCCTTCTTGCCCTTGCTCTTGCCGCCGGACGCTGGGGATTCGCTGTCGCTGTCGCTATCGCCGTCATCGCTGTCTTCGGCCGCCGCAAGCTCCTCGCCCTCATCCTCGTCGGATGCCTCGAGCTCGTCTTGTTCCAGATCTTCGTCGCTCATGTTCTACCTCTTGTCTTGCCAAAGCAGGTTAGTTATAGCCCAGCCGCGCCAGCGTGCTAACGCCACTGGAAAAAAATCAGATCGCCTCGCCGTTCAGCGTGGCGACGACCCGGCGCACGCCGCCATGATCGCGGTGTTCGCCCAGGTAGATCCCCTGCCAGGTTCCCAGCGCGAGCCGCCCTTCCTGTATCGGCAGCATCAGCTGGCAGCCCAGCAGGCTCGACTTGAAATGCGCCGGAAGGTCATCCGGGCCTTCATAGTCATGTTCGTAGCCACCCTCGCCCTGGGGCACGAGGCGATTGAAGAATCGCTCGAAATCGCGCCTCACCGAGGGGTCGGCATTTTCATTGACGGTCAGTGATGCCGATGTGTGCTGCAACCACAGGTGCAACAGACCGACGCGGTAGTCTCGCAGTTCCGGCAAATTCGCCAGCAGCTCATCGGTCACCAGATGAAAGCCGCGTGGCCGTGCGCGCAGGCTGATCAGGGTCTGCTGCCACATGCACGTCTCCCGCTTCGAACTCGTCGGCGCGCATTCTAGCGCGGCTCCAGAAAAAGCAAAGGGCGCCTTGCGGGCGCCCTTTGCGGCTCGTGTTGCATCTTCTGCAGACGCCTTGCGGCGACAGCGACCTCGAGCGAGCCAGAGCCCCAGGTACGACGGCCCATGGCCGCCTCGACAGGGCCCGGCGCGGAGCCGGGCCATGGCGCTTAGAGGTTGTAGCCGCGCTCGTTGTGCTGAGCCAGGTCGAGGCCTACGGTCTCTTCCTCTTCGCTGACGCGCAGGCCCATCACCAGGTCCAGCACCTTGAGGATCACGAAGGTGACGATGGCGGTGTAGATCACGGTGAAGGCGACGCCCTTGAACTGGATGAACACCTGGCTGGCGATGTCTTCGACGGCGCCGAAGCCACCCAGGGCCGGGGCCGCGAACACGCCGGTCAGCAGGGCACCGATGATGCCGCCGATGCCGTGTACGCCGAAGGCGTCCAGGGAGTCGTCGTAGCCCAGCTTGCGCTTCAGGCTGGTGGCGCTGAAGAAGCACAGGACGCCAGCGGCCAGGCCGATGATCAGGGCGCCCATCGGGCCGACGGTGCCGGCAGCCGGGGTGATGGCGACCAGGCCGGCGACCACGCCGGAAGCGATGCCCAGGGCGCTCGGCTTACCGTGGGTCAGCCACTCGGCGAACATCCAGCCCAGGGCAGCGGCGGCCGTGGCGATCTGGGTGACCAGCATGGCCATGCCGGCGGTACCGTTGGCGGCAACGGCGGAGCCGGCGTTGAAGCCGAACCAGCCGATCCACAGCATGGCGGCGCCGACCAGGGTGTAGCCCAGGTTGTGCGGGGCCATCGGAGTGGTCGGGTAGCCCTTGCGCTTGCCCAGTACCAGGCAGGCCACCAGGCCGGCGACACCGGCGTTGATGTGCACCACGGTACCGCCAGCGAAGTCCAGTACGCCCCAGTCCCACATCAGGCCACCGTTGCCGCTCCACACCATGTGGGCGATCGGTGCATAGACGAGGGTGAACCAGATGGCCATGAAGATGAGCATTGCGGAGAACTTCATGCGCTCGGCGAAGGCACCGACGATCAGGGCCGGGGTGATGATGGCGAAGGTCATCTGGAAGGTGATGAACACGCTTTCAGGGAAGGCGGAGGTCAGGCTGTCGACGGTCAGACCGGACAGGAAGGCCTTGCCGAAGCCACCGACGAAGGAGTTGAAGTTGACGACGCCCTGCTCCATCCCGGTGGTGTCGAAGGCCAGGCTGTAGCCGAAGACGACCCAGAGGATGCTGATCAGGCCGGTGATGGCGAAGCACTGCATCATCACCGAGAGGATGTTCTTGGAACGCACCATGCCGCCGTAGAACAGCGCCAGGCCGGGAATGGTCATGAACAGCACCAGCGCGGTAGCGGTCAGCATCCACGCGGTATCACCGCTGTTCAGCACGACCTCGTCAGCGGCCATGGCGAGGCCGGGGGTAACGAGGGACAAAAGGGCTCCTAGCCCTGCGGCTTTACGCAGAGTCATGTTGTTTTCTCCTGGGGCGTTGGGGTTCGGAGGCTTAGATCGCGTCTGTGCCGGTTTCGCCGGTACGGATGCGGATGGCCTGTTCCAGATTGACGACGAAGATCTTGCCGTCACCGATCTTGCCGGTGTTGGCTGCCTTGGTGATGGCCTCGATCACGCGATCCAGTTGATCGTCGGCGATGGCGACATCGATCTTCACCTTGGGCAGGAAATCGACCACGTATTCCGCGCCACGGTACAGCTCGGTATGACCCTTCTGCCGACCGAAGCCTTTGACTTCAGTAACGGTGATGCCCTGCACGCCGATCTCGGACAGCGACTCGCGCACGTCATCGAGTTTGAACGGCTTGATGATGGCAGTGACTAGCTTCATGAAACTCTCTCCCGTATTTGGTGGACTTGCCCCAGGAAAAACGAACCCGGCTCAAGTCTAAGCGCAGTGTCTGGCTTTGTAACGCGTCGAACCGCCCTGGCTCGGCCACTTCGAACGCAGACCAACCGCTTCCGGCGAAACACTCCCCCGCCTCGCCCGACACACCGGTACTGCATCGGTGCATGCGTCGTATGGCCTAAAGCAGAAAGCTTGCCAGCTCCACCAAAAGCGCAGTTTTTCAAGCAGATACTGGCCGTATGCCCCCTCGGCGCCGGAAGACGCCCCGGTATCGCGCACCAAGATGGCGCACGCGGCGAATGGCCATTGCTCAAAAATTGTGCGCCGCCCATCGGGATCGGCCATTCACCCCGCGTGGTAGACTGCCCGCCGCCTGACTATGGAAGCCCATCATGCTGCCACCCAAAGCCCTGCTAGACGCCCTCGGTGCCCACGCCTCCCGCTTGTTCAGCGGTGATACCCCGCTGCCCCGCGCCGAATTCGAAACCCAGTTCAAAGCCCTGCTGCAGAGCGCCTTCAGCAAGCTCGACCTGGTAAGCCGCGAGGAATTCGACAGCCAGATGGCCGTCCTCGCCCGTACCCGCGCCCGCCTCGAGGCCCTGGAAGCCAAGGTCGCCGAGCTGGAAGCCACGCCCACCCCTCCGCCGAACGAGTGACCCGGCGGGCGGGTGACGCGATCAAGGAGCGATCATGTCCCTGGCCCTCGTTCACAGCCGCGCCCAGGTAGGCGTCGAAGCGCCTGCCGTAACCGTGGAAGCGCACCTCACCAACGGCCTGCCGTCCCTGGCCCTGGTCGGCCTGCCGGAAGCGGCGGTCAAGGAAAGCAAGGACCGCGTGCGCAGCGCCATCCTCACCAGCGGCTTCGAGTTCCCGCTGCGGCGCATCACCCTGAACCTGGCGCCGGCCGACCTGCCCAAGGACGGCGGGCGTTTCGACCTGGCCGTGGCCCTCGGCATCCTCGCCGCCAGCGGCCAGGTGCCGGTCGCCAGCCTGACCGAGGTGGAATGCCTCGGTGAGCTGGCCCTCTCCGGCGCGCTGCGCCCGGTCCAGGGCGTCCTCCCCGCTGCCCTTGCCGCCCGCGCGGCAGGGCGCACCCTGGTGGTGCCGAAGGACAATGCCGAAGAAGCCAGCCTCGCCAGCGGCCTGCGGGTGATCGCCGTCGGCCACCTGCTGGAACTGGCCGCGCACCTCACCGGGCAAACGCCCCTCGAACCCTATGCCTCCGCCGGCCTGCCGAACCGCGCCGACGCCTACCCGGACCTCGCCGAAGTACAGGGCCAGGTGGCCGCCAAGCGCGCCTTGCTGGTGGCCGCCGCCGGTGCCCACAATCTGCTGCTCTCCGGGCCGCCCGGCACCGGCAAGACGCTGCTCGCCAGCCGCCTGCCCGGCCTGCTGCCGCCCTTGCAGGAGCAGGAGGCACTGGAAGTCGCCGCCATCCACTCGGTGGCCAGCAACACCCCGCTGGACAGTTGGCCGCACCGCCCCTTCCGCCAGCCGCACCACAGCGCCTCCGGGCCCGCCCTGGTGGGCGGCGGCTGTGACAATTCTAAATAGATGCAAAAAATGAGGAATAGATGCGGCGCTCTCGCTGCCTCTCATGAGGGATAACTAAAGAAATTTTGCGCCCAGAAGCACCTTGTTCGATTGCGGCTGGTCTGTGAAAACTCAAGGGCTGTCGTCCACGCTGAAGCACGAGCCATCCGTCTTCAGGCACTGGTCCTCCCACCCTCCGGATCGTTCTCACCCGCCGACCGAAAAGCAGCGCTGCATTCTCTCAGCCCCTAGCCTCCCGACACTGAACATCAACATTGTGAATCGATACGCCTACTCAGCTCGTCTGAGCAGCTAGGATTGAGTTGGCGCGCATATGCTATAATTTAGCCCATTAACATAACCATATTAATTACTTATTTATCAGTGACTTAGAATGGCATCGGACGAAAAAGAAATTGTTGCAACCGATCTAGCCCAGGTCGCCCGGCTCGCACTAGGCGAGAAAACAGATGACGTACGTCTATTCGTAGCCCGACTAGTGAGGAAGTACCGCGGCACGGAGCCAAAGCTGTCCGAACAGCTTGAGGAGCACTTGCGACTGAATGCTCCGAAGTCATCTACGAACCTGATGCGCAGAGAACAACCCTTTCCAAACAGCTCCGATAACCCCGTTCCGGTGGATGACGAATCGCGTCTTTCACTTCTTAAAATTTTTCAGGACGAGCCCTCAAGGCCTAGCCCCCTGCTGGCCCAGTCGACCAAAGATGGGCTTGAGCAACTCATCCACGAACGCAAACAGATCAAGAAGCTGGCCAGCCTGGGGCTTCACCCCACGAAGTCGGCCATTTTTGTAGGCCCTCCCGGGGTAGGAAAGACCATCACTGCTCGATGGATCGCCTCACAGCTGGGCGTGCCGCTCTACGTTCTGGACCTGACGGCTGTAATGAGCAGCTTCCTAGGGCGCAGCGGAACCAACTTGAGAGCCGCACTCGACTTCGCCAAACGAACTCCATGCGTCCTGCTTCTGGATGAGATTGATGCCATAGCAAAGCGTCGTAGTGACGACAGCGATATTGGCGAGCTAAAGCGTCTTGTCACCGTAATCCTTCAGGAGGTGGATGAATGGCCTGCCACAGGGCTTCTATTGGCAGCGACCAATCACCCAGAGCTGATTGATCCTGCTCTATGGCGCAGATTCGATTTGGTTGTTGAGTTCAATTCACCCGACCCAGAAGCAGTTAAAGCCGCTATTCAACGCTTCCTAGATAGAGACGCAGCTGAGTTCGAAAGCTGGACGGACATACTTTCGTATGCTTTCCAGGGCCAATCTTTTAGTGATATAGAACGAGAGATACATCGCTTCAGGCGTGCTCTTGCCCTCGGCAGCGCAACCGCTAAAAGCCTTGTTGAAGATGCAGTGCGCACCAGATCTGCGACCCTGGATCGCCCGTCACAGATTGAGTTCGCGCTACTGCTAGACAGTCAGACGGACCTATCTCAGCGCGCAATTCATGAAATAACTGGCGTAAGCCGCGACACCATTCGAAAGCACAGGAACACAGACAAGCAATCCCCATCACGAACCTCAAGGAAGAGAAGTAGCCCATGAGTCAAACGAACTTTCTCATTGGTCGCGGCGAGCTATTAACAAGTGATATCAAGGGCCCCCGAAGGAACCCTGATAAGTCAGAGGTCTACACCCTTCACCAAGCTCTTGGACGGCTACAACCCGAGGCAGCCGAGACAGCAAAGGCGCTCGACAAGCTTCCCGATATAGCGTGCCCCCATGATTTTGGCGTCGCTCGGCTCATCATGAACCCGAGCTATATCGCGCGCTCCTATTTCCCAGCCTATCTGCTAAGAGCCACAGGGCTCGAATCACTGGGCAGCAAGCAGATCTGCATCACGCCTGAAAGCTGGAAGCGGAAAGGCGAGCCTCGGGAATGTGCGACCACTGAGATTTTCGTTGCAGGTAAGCGCCAGGCCTTCCGCTCACTAGGTGGCTGGATGGCTGGTCTAGAAGAAGACAGTGATGAGGCACTAGACCTGCGCCGCATTGAGCACATATCAGTCTTTGCGCGAAATCAGCGCATCGCGAATGCCGGCAGCGCGAAGGACAAGTTCTTTGAGTTCGGTGTCCACCTATTACCTGACGAAGGTAGCAGCTTCATCCAGCGCTCATTTGCGCAAATGGCAGAGTCACTAGGTCTGGTCGTACACGGCGGACACAGCTTCGAAGCAGGCAGCCTTTGGTTCGTACCCGTTGAAGGGCCTCAGCAAGCAGCAATGCAACTCGCAGACTTTGTATTTGTTCGAGTGGTTCGCCCCGTAGCCAAAATGCGCAGCCTGCTGCCGAACCTTCGCCGTGGCGGCCCGAAAGTCGAATGTGTTCTCCCAACTCAGGACCCGCTGTCCTTAGAACCTCGTGTCGCGATCTTAGATGCAGGCCTGCCGGCGCAACACACGATTGGGAGATGGCTCAAGAACTATTACGTGATGGATGCGGATGCGGCTGATGATCCACTGGGCCCCGACCACGGTCTAGCGGCAACGTCAGCGTTTCTGTTTGGCCCGCTCCAGCCAGAAGATGTAGCAGCGCGCCCATATGCTTATGTGGATCACTTGAGGGTCCTCGACAACGAGTCCAACAAAGAGAATCCCCTCGAGCTCTATCGGACCTTGGGTCATATCGAGGAAGTCCTGCTGTCCAGGCAGTATGAGTTCATCAACCTCAGCGTCGGCCCTGAAATTCCGATCGAAGATACTGAGGTTCACCCCTGGACCGCGGTCATCGATGAGCTTCTCAGCGATGGCAATACGTTCATGACAGTAGCTGTCGGCAACAACGGCACCATGGACACCAAAACCAGAAATGATCGAATTCAGGTCCCCTCCGACTGCGTGAACGCAATAGCGATAGGCGCAGCAAACAGCACTAATAACAACTGGAGCCGAGCCCCCTACAGTGCTACAGGTCCCGGCAGAAGCCCAGGCCTAATTAAGCCCGATCTCGTGGCATTTGGAGGCAGCGCCAAGGAGTACTTCCATGCTTTGGCTCCGGGAAAAGCTCCCGAGCTGGTCCCCCTCTTAGGCACTAGCTTCGCCTCTCCCTACACCCTCCGCAGCGCCGTCGGCGTGCGCGCCGTCCTTGGCCAAGATCTTTCTCCGCTCGCCATCAAGGCGTTGCTGATTCATGCCGCCAATCAAAATGGCCACGACGCGAAAGACGTTGGCTGGGGAAAGATCCCCGATGACCTCATGGAGATCATCACCTGCCCCTCTGGCGTAGCGAGGATTGTTTATCAAGGTGAGCTGAAGCCCGGGAAGTACATCAAGGCGCCGATCCCGTTACCCGATGAGGGTCTTTCGGGCATGGTCACGCTGAAGGCGACCTTTACCTTTGCCAGCGCTACGGACCCACAAGACTCCTCCTCCTACACCCGCGCCGGACTTGAGGTCACGTTCAGACCCAACGAGGAGCGGATCAAGGAAGGGAAAAGCAACGCGGAAACAACCACGTTCTTTAAGAAGAAAAAATTCGCTACAGAGGCGGAGTTACGTGCTGACTCCGGCAAATGGGAAACCGTGCTCCATGACGAGAAGCGGATGCGAGGGAGTAGCCTCAATAAAGCGGCTTTTGACATCCACTACATCGCCCGAGAAGGCGGCGGTAATGCCAGCCGAGCCAAGAAGATCAAGTACTCATTGATCATCACCGTGGAGGCTCCGAAGCACCCGCAGCTCTATGCCGACATTCTTCGAGCCTACGCCGAGCTGATCCCGATACAACCACAGATCTCGCTGCCGGTACGGCTATAGCTCAACGAGACATCACAAGGAGGTGTGTTATGGAAAAGTACATCGTACTTCGCCAGCCAAAAGATTCTGGCTCGAAGACCTTCAACTTCACGACTAGAAATCTCGGCCTTACAAGGGGCGTAAGCGCCAGCCCAGAGCTCGCCATCGAGCGTATTCCATCTCACGCTGTCGCTGGCTTGCAGAGAGATCCACACGTACTAGCTTTGGCCCGCGCCATGCCGACCAAGCTCATTCAACCCTTCGCTAGCAGCCAAGCTGCTGCAGATGGCGCTTGGGGCGTAACTGCCGTCAGCGCGGACAAGTCCCAATACACAGGTGCTGGCGTAACCGTGGCAGTGCTTGATACCGGAATCGATGCCAAGCATCCGGCTTTTTACGGAGTAACCCTTGAAGAGAAAGACTTCACCGGCGAAGGAAAGCTCGATGTCAATGGACATGGCACGCATTGCGCAGGAACCATTTTTGGTCGAGACGTAAATGGCACGCGAATAGGTGTTGCACCAGGTGTGCAACGTGCGTTGATTGGAAAAGTTCTCGGAGAAAAAGGCGGTAGCTCCGACATGCTTTTCGATGCACTTCATTGGGCGATGAGCTCAGGTGCAAACATCATCTCCATGTCGCTCGGATTTGACTTCCCTGGCTTGGTCAGTCAACGCGTCCAGGAAGGGTACCCAGTTGAGATGGCCACCTCCGATGCGCTTGAGTCCTATCGCGGTAATCTCCGCATGCTCGACGCAATCATGCGAATGATCAGTGCGCGCTCAGCATTCGGCGACAGCCCTATTGTGATTGCGGCCGCTGGCAATGAAAGTCGCCGGGAGATCCGCGAAGACTTCAAGATTGCCGCCTCACTCCCTGCAGCTGCGGATGGCGTCATCTCCGTCGCTGCCGTTGGAAGGCAAGGGGGCCAATACGGCATCGCCCGGTTCTCTAACACCTTCCCGAAGGTGAGCGCGCCTGGTGTAGATATCCTCTCAGCTTGGCCAGGAGGAACACTTAAGTCGCTAGACGGCACAAGCATGGCCTGCCCCCATGTTGCAGGTGTAGCAGCGCTTTGGTGGGAGTTTGCACAAACAAGCAAGGCAATGTCGGCGTCAGCAGTGACCACTGCGCAGCTCACTGCTACGGCGAACGACCAAGGCTTCTCGAGTGAGTTCGACCACCTGGATTACGGTTTTGGCCTCGTAGCAGCGCCCCATTAACCCAAAGCGACCTGCCACTTCAAAAGTTGCCCTGCAGGCTGTCATCACTGTCGGCGGGGCGGTTCAACTGCCATAGAAATCCCAAATCAGCCAATGACCACAACTGAGTTTTTATCCGTAGCGTCCCAAATTAAAGTGTATGCGTCTTGGGTAAGCCCCCTGATCGCGCTGTTCGTTGCCTATTTCTATATCTATACGAGAACAGGCTCCGCAGGATTCATACATGATCTCGTATGGCGGATCGCAGGCGGGAGGGCGCAGTTTCATAACAAGACGCTGCAAGCCGAGCAGACTCGGATCGTTGACTATGAGCGGTTCAAATACAAAACAGGCATAAAGTTCACGAGCTATAACAACATTACCGACACCAGAGCATGGCTACGTGAGCACAACCTCGGCATCGAGGAACTCATGCAAGTTCGAAAACACTTTAATTGCGAAGAAGTATCTCTTCGGGAACCTAACCTAAAGAAGGCGCACAAACGCGAGCAACTCGCTTTAACAGCTTTCCTCGTTGGCGCTTTGGTCTTTCTCCTGATGGGAATGCCAGCAGCGCTTCTAACCGTTAAGAAGACAAATACGATGTTCTGGGCGACAGAGACGAGCGTCAGGTCGTGGAATGCCTTCGCTTGGGAAATAAATAAAGAGGACTGCCCAAATCCTGAGGTCAACCTAATAGAGCATGACCTCACAGCCCTATGCGAAATTTTCACCGACAAGGGCTCCAAAGAGTTTCTGAGAGAGGCGATGTTTAACCAAAAGCTGCTTGGATTTGGGGCTCTTGGGTTGACCGCAGTTTTGCTTTTTTACGCCCTAGTGCTAGGACGACAAGCTGCACATGCAAGCAAGTTGTATAAAAGAATTTACAAAGAGCCTTCTACTGATGAGTCCCGCAGTGCTCCGGCAGCAGGAGTTGTGGGCGAAAAGGTGCCGAACGATGAAGAAGGTACTTCCGAAGACTCCAGTCAACCGGCCTCAACATCAGTCGCATCGACAAGCTAAGCACTCCGGGCCAACAGCACGGGTAGGGTAACCATGAGCGCAGACTACTACCGACGCCAAATTGCACAACTCAAAACCAAGTTATCTCGGCTGTCGGCGGACAAGGGCAAGATTGCCATCAAAGCCGCAGACTCAAGAAAGAAGGCCCTTGATGCTGAAAATGCAGGTGCTCGATCTAAGTCTGCATCCATTCAAGCCTCGAAGGCTCGCGAAGCGCAACGCCATCGCACGGAAGAAGGCCGGCAACAGAATGCCTTGAAGCAAGTCGAAGGCAAAATCTTGGCGGAAGAAAAGAGGTTACTTGCTGCGGAGAAAAACCTCTCCTCCGCTGAGACTACCGAGGCCAAGAAAGAACAAAGGCTCCAACATCGTGCGAACCAGGAGCACGAGCGCGAGATGTCTAGCATTCATCACAGCCTTGATCACCACGCTTACCTTCATCAGGAGACCGCCAGAGAGATCGACAAGCTCAAGGCTCTTCCTGATGAAATCGTGGTCGCGTTCTTCGCCTCAGACCCGGGTAGCACCAACGACAACAAGCTAGCTCTTGACGAGGAAGCGCGACTTATCAGCATTCAGATCCGCGCCTCCAAGCATCGCGACGCGGTGAAGCTGGAATCACGCTGGGCCGTCAGGCCAATGGACCTACTGCAGGCGGTAAACGAACTTCGACCCACAGTTGTGCACTTCAGTGGCCACGGCTCTGCACTTGAGGAACTGGTCCTTCAGGATGAGTTCGGCCAGCCCAAGCGCATTCCAAAAGAAGCCATTGTCCAGACGTTGTCGCTGACATCTGACAGTGTTCAATTGGTTTTCTTCAATACCTGCTTCTCTCGAAACCAAGCACAAGGGTGCGTCCAGAAATTGAATGCCGCGATTGGTATGAATCGCGAAATCCAGGATGTTGCCGCTAGGATCTTCGCCGCCCAGTTCTATTCAGCGATCGGTTTTGGGCTATCCATCCCCACTGCATTTGAACAAGCAGTTTCTTTGCTCCGGATGGAACGTCCAGATCAAGCAGACATACCTGCTCTGTACCTTAAAGAGGGAGTGACTGAAGAAGACTTGATACTCGTAAGGCCTCCGACTGCCTAATCCGAAAACAGACTGAACCCACCATAACTTATGCGTCTTCTTATGGTGCCAGCACGGCATACCATGCGGACATACCCTTCGATTTCCAACTGGACTAAGCCGCACATGGAAAGCTTGCCTCAGACAGGCTCGCGCTTGGCGCTAGCTAGCGCGCCGTCTCTGCATCGACTCCTGTGTGTTCGTTACAACGTCCGCAAACGTACGGCGAGATCGGTCTGCCACCGCCATGCCAAGAAAAAGAAACACCGGATATTCTCCCTCGCTTAACAGGCCACTACTCCTCTCCCGATGAAAGAAAGTCTCATTAATAACTGCTTCTTTGTAACTTTCATCTAGTCGTATCACTTCATCCATAATCAGGCTAAAAACTGAGCTACCAAATTCAAAAGCTTCCTCTCCACTTGGAAAGTACCCTTTGTGAATAACCAAGTTACGGAATTTTATTTGAGATTGACTTAACATCGGAGGCGTCTTGCCTTCTTTCAAGGTGCGCACTCCGATGTACATACCCAGCTGCCGCTCCGACTGAACAGAGACCAGCTTCCACATACGCTCTAACTCTTCAGAGTCGACCCCCTCAGATCCAAGCTGTATACGAATTGAGAATTCGTATAAGCGCTCGAGTGCAGCCGCAAAACTGCTAACAGACTCTCGAAAATAGCCATCCACGAGAGCCTCCAGAGCACTCTCGAACAGCAACTGGAAGGGAAGATTATCGAGAATCACCACAAGCTGATGCCCTGCTGGGCAGGTGGCTCGATATAAGCTGTGATCTTGGACATGCATGGCCCTAGTCAGGATCTCTATGCCATCAGGACCAAAGTCTCCATTCTTTTCAGCTGCTGCTGAACACTGGGCGCAGGGAATTATGATCTCCATAATGTTTCCTTCTTCAGCTTTTGCTCTATCTACAGCCGGCCAGGCAGCACAACTGAACCTGGAAAATTTCGTTGGGCTTTGGCTATCTGTCGCCATTGTGCTAAATCTGTCAACTAAATTTTTACGCTATATTATCAGCAACCCTACTTATCCCCATCTGGCGTCTACCCAATATGGCAATCAACTTCTTCCCAGGCGCACTCGCCGAACAACTCTCTGAAATGGCTGGCTATAAAGCAGGCTTGGCTCTCTCAATTGAGGAGATCTGCGATCATCTCTCTGGCCCTGGTCAGATGGCTGACATGGTGCGTCGCTCTGAGACAAATGGTATCCGGATCCGCTCCGAAGTATATGAGGAGATCCATTACAGATTACTGCACCGCATCGGCTATACGGAATCTGAGTATGACGGCTTGCCACCTGGGGCCAGGGAATATCACAAATACAAAGGTACGCCAGAGTTACTTTCTGAGTATGAAGCAATGAGCGCTATATTCCTTCAGATGATCGGAGATATGATTGAGACAGCTAAGACTAAACCTGATAAAAGGCTTAATCCTTTGCCTTTCTTTGAGCGGTGTAGAGCCGAGTTAAGTCCGGTAGGGCTTAAGATGGCCCGGGACCACATTACTGCTTGGGGAAATGCACTACGTGCAAGCCCTTACAATCAGGGCCGCTGTAGAGAATGGTATAGCCCATTGGAACTCAATATGCTCTTTACCGGTACAGCGCACCCTCCTGAAGGGGGGACCTTCATTGATCAGCGCTATCTTGACTATCTCTCAAATAACACCCATCGATTGCCAGAAATGCACTGGCGAAAATTTGAGGAGATGACAGCGGAATATTTTTTGCGCGAAGGATTCCGCGTAGAAATTGGGCCAGGCAGTAATGATGACGGAGTTGATGTTCGGCTCTGGAAACCAGAGGCGCCTGAGGATGCGAAGCCTACGTGCCTTATCCAATGCAAACGGCAGAAGGCGAAAGTCGAGAAAGTGATCATCAAGGGCTTAGCCGCAGATGTTCAATTTATGGAAGCAGACTATGGCCTGATCGTTACCACATCAACTCTCAGCCTTGGCGCTGAGGCAACGATTACAGCACGAGGCTACCCGATCCAGGCCGTTGAGCGGGATGCGCTCAGCAAATGGCTTGAGCGGCTACGCACGCCAGGTACAGGAATCGTTCGTTTGTAATGGCCAGTCTATCTAAAGGCATTGACCGATGCCGCCCACATCCACATGAGTTGAAACTTGCAGGCAGATGAGCGGGCAACTGGCTCTCTACATCTGTTGATCCAAATACTGATCAGTTTTTTCTACTAGCATTTTGAGGAACCGAATTGCACGCTCCAGATCGTCTCTGCGCACAAGGTGTGCCGCTGGCGGCCCGCTGAGCATCACTTTTGAGCGGTGCACAGCACTTCCTCGTTTACTTATCCAGCCATCGAGAGCCTTTCTGTTCGTTGCAGCATCAGCGTTGATGCTGACCCAAGCCTCTGTGACGTCCACACCCAGGTAGTCCAAGAAAAGCTGCTTGGTTTTGCTGGCATCAGGATTGTGAAAGCGTTTGAGCTCAGTTTCGAGCTTCTTGCGTATGAAGTCTCCACAGTGGCTGCCGGCGATCAAACGAAGTTGAATGCGAAGCGCTTCGTTGATGCGATCTTCAACATAGGTTTCCCAGGCAGTGAGAGCCATCACCAGCCCTGCTCGCTTCAGCACCTCTGCATTCGCTGGAGGCGCACTACTGTTGAGCGCATCGAAATGCTCAAGCAGTTCTTCGGCATCCTTGATCGAGTACTGGAAAGCCTGCATCGCGTTGGACATAGAAGCTCCTTTTCTATCAGAGGGTAGGTTCAGGCCGGCAGTATGGATAACCTGAGACGACCTCAGGAGGCCGCTCTATCTGGGACACGCCCCCCATACTGGACTAGGTTCATCTTACGGAGTCAAAGCATGACCACATCCGAAGCTTGGCAAGTAGTACGCCAAGATCCAGGGGATGGTAGCGAGGACGCTATCGTTGATCTCCCCCAGAGGTTTTGGAGACGACCTGGCAATCGAACGCAACGAGGAAGGTATAACTCTAAGGCTCAAGCCCCGAATGACAATGTCGCCAAATCGGCCGGCCTGACTGTTGCAGGTCTGCGCGCCCCCCCCCCTGCCGAACCGGCTTTTAATCAGCCTTCTGATAGCGCGCCTGGTTGTTAGGCAAACCACGTAACGTGGTCGCCTCGCAGGATAGAGCCGTCCCCGGCCCTGCATTCCATGAGCCTCCTTGATCGATCTGGCCATAGCCTTTGGGAATTATCTGTAATTATCTCGCCACAGATAATTGATCATTTTTCATCCACACCGCGTTTTCCTGACCCCGCGGGAGACGCAATTCACTACCTTGACCGCCAGCAAGAAGGCACAGAAGACCTTGCCGAGAAGATATACATCATCGCTCGGCTGTCCTGCGCTAAGGAGCACTTGAGTGCGGGCAGATAGAACACCACAACTGCACCAAGCACTGAGTAACCCCGAGCGAGAACCTCTCATTTTCTCGTCCTGCGCTGCCCTGACCCTTCTGTGGATTGCTGCAGTTGAGAGTTCTCCATTCTCTCGATGTTGATCGTATTGTGGGTGATCGATTGCGCGAGCTGCTCTTCAGCTTTACTGAAGCGGATGCCCTCGCCAAGAATCCCCCGTGCCTCTAGGTCTAGGGCAAAATCCATGATCTTGGTTTTGGTTATGTCTAGGATACGAACCAGTTTGTGCACAGGCACATGCACAGCAGGCTCAAAATCTACTCTCATAAGATTTCTGAAAGCTGCGTTGAGACCGGCAGGAAATTTCACCATCACTGCCCCAGTCTCTGTACGCTCTACCAGATCAACGATTTGGCTCACTGAGTCACGTACAGGGTGTTCACACATGGAAGCGTGGAGTTCGCCACCCATATCCACAGGGATCCAACCCTGGTATGGATTGAAAGCCTTCAGCTCGCCCGAGATGATCCGGTAGCTAGGCACTGATCGTGTCTCGTATCCGTTTAACTCGTCGCTGAGCCACTCCTCAATGTCTTTGATCTTGAGCTTTCTGGACACGAGCAATGCTTTACGCAGCAGATCTGGAAGGGGGATCGACCGGTCAAGCACGTCTCTTTGCAGTTCCAGTACAAGACTGTCCATCGTCTCAGAGAGCTCCCATCAAGGTGATCACTGCAGGCAAGTATGAAGCGAGTACGTTGCCAGTAGTGCCTTCCAAGACAGTTTTGATTGAGCCTAAGCACTCCTTGATGATGCCTTTCTTGGGGGTCGGCGAACTGTTCTGCACTCTGATGGTCTCGACATCAGATCGCAGGCCCTGAGCCGCTATCTGATCACTGATCCTCGAGATGTCTTGAGAAAAGGCCTCCAGAAACGCGTCCAGATCAAGATGATGAATGCTTTGCTCGAAATACTGGCTGGAACGCTGGGCGTCTTGTTGCACCTGAGAGTTGTGCATGAAACTGATCGAGAGAGTATTCGTCTTTTTCATAGGGCGGTCTAACTCCGAGATGGCGTCTTGAAACGCCATCATCCAATTTCGTCAGAAACATGGCAACTTGGAGGCGATATCGGACCGTCTTTCGCCTCCGTGAAAAAGCGGGCTTCCGACCAGCCCAACGGGATGGTGAACGGTCCGTCAAGCCTCATTTTGAATATATCGTCGCCCACAGTACACACAACTCTCTTCTTTCAAAAAAAGAGCTCGCGACGTGAATGGACCTTGCGAATCCTGCCCATTTAACCCACAGCCGCCTTGCTGTTGTGACTGTTTCTACCCAGCCGTAATCCGCAAGCCCTCAAGAAGGCAATTGGAAATCGTTGATTCCCAAGTGCTGGCAGATCTCAGTGCACAGCTTTTCTGCTGAAGCCCACCCACCGCTGAAGCCACCGTCGTCAGGGGTGAGACAGATCGTCAGGACCTTGATCCGACCATTGTTCAAGTTCTTCTTGATCACCAGGCAGAGGTCTTGCACATAGCCCTCGGCAAGGAATCGCCGGCAGTGCCCATCATTCATCTCGCAAAAAAAATAGTCCAAGTCAATGTTTACGACCCAGTTATCTCCCTGCTCTAAGTAATGGTCAATATTTTTAGTTAGCTCCCAAGGAGCTGGCTCATACCATGAGCCCGAGGGGAGATTTGGAGTGTCACCGTCATTGTGCGTCGCAAAGTAGACACTTCCGAGATTATTTTGCTCGTATTCAAGAAAGAGACTGAGGTAGTTGTCCCATCGGATCGTAACCGACTCTGTTCCGTGTATTGAAGTTCGATAACCCAAGTAGTCACTCAGGGGAACACCATGCATGCTGGTGGGTAAATTTTTCTTCCAGAGCGGCAAATTGCTGGTCAGCGTATCGGTATGTCGATCAATATGAAAAAGATCGATTGGCTTGCCAGGTACGAGATGCCGTAACCAGCACCACCAAGCAGCCCGATGATTGTCCATGATGTAGACGGGACCGTTTTGCCAAAGAAAATTCTGGGTTCCGTGGCCAGAAATTCCGCGACGCGACAAGGGGATATGCCAAATACTCGTCAAGACCCGCCTCCAATAATAATCACAGCCGCCCAAATCTCCGCCCAATTCAGCCATCATTACAAGTCTAGTGTTGCCGTAAAGCCATGTGCATCTTTATTTGCACTACTCCTCGATACATGGAATGGGCTTGGCGTTTAATCAACCACTCTAGACTAGATTCGATACCCGTGAATGCCGAAGGCTCGTCGCGATAGGACGGTCTGATGCAGTAGTATGCGGCCCTAGGACAACATGGAGGTTCGGTAGTGGTCGGATCAACAGGCCCATTTCAAGATATGCAGACATCACCGCTAGAACGGCAAGAGCTAAGGCAGACATTCGCGCGTTGGTTATCTTGGTCTCACCACTCTCGCTACATCTCCGATGCAGACATAGTCGATGAGCTGAGCATTCTCGATTTGAGTCAGCATTATCGACTGGAGTATCAAGGCGGCGCGAAGGATCTAGCCAAGAACTGGGACGAATCGGAGCAGCGTATTGCAGATGGCGGCCCAACTTTCGATGCCCTGGAGCATGAGGGCTGGGTGTTCTTCGACGGGCTTCGCTGGACTATGCCTAGCGCCCCTCAAGGCACTCGTTCGTACATCACCTACCCAAGCCCAAGCACGGAAGCCTTCCTAAAGGGGTTGGATCGAGTTCGACTTGTCGCGAAAACGAAGACCCCTCCTCTCCACATCCAGGAGCTTGCAAATAGAGTTCTGGATGAGGGCTTGCATGGACTGCATATTAAAACCAAAGGCACGAACTGGCTTATACGCCGCCTTTGGGAACAACTGTGCCCAAAACCTCAGCATCAAACCAGCGGCGATGACGGCACGATTGCAATCGGAAATGATGCTGATGAAACGTTGGCCACGCTGGAAACTCACACCGAGGAAATCGACAGGGCCTTCTTAGATTGGTCTGCTTGGTGTTACGCCCTAGATAGTTACGGCACATGGGACACTGACTGGGGGGCAACTGAGATGAGGTGCTGTCGAGAAGCAGCTCATCGCACCTTGGCCCGCCAGACCGTTTGGGGTGACTGGGCTAACGATGTCGCACAGTACTTGGCGGTAATTGAAAAGACGTTTGCACTTCCACTGAACCAGATACGATATGCCGGAGGCCCAGAGACAGCGCCACCTGAAACGCTGGTTTCGAGGGCCGACTGGCTAATGCAGCCTGGCTTAGAGCATCTCATGATGGGACGGTCCCACTCTGACACGACCAGCTTTGCATTCAGGCTGCTCTGCTCCGAGCTCGAGGAATCCGACATGGGGCCGGGCATTCCGGCGGCGGCGGCGAAGGTTCTATCGTTTGCAGCCGACCATCCAGTGGCATTACAGCGCCTTCTATTCCACGTTGGATCGTCACCAAAGCTGTTGGTCGACATGCTGATGCAGCAACGTACAGCTTGCCTAGCAACAAAATTAGCCATTGAGTGGCGACCAAGCACCCCTCGATATAATGATCGTAACTTGAGTCGCGAAGCCCAGACGAGAGACTTTGCGGTCCAAGACTCGCTTTCTCATCTGGCTTGTCATGTGTTCGAAAACACGGTGGAGATTGCTGAATACGCGTCATTGATAACTTGGTGCTATTCCCGTGGCACTACCGGACGAACTGCATTTCCAGACTCAAGAAGGGCCGTTGGACGGCAGCTTCTTGAGATAGCGGCTAAGGGAACGAAAGACCTGCAAATAGCACTGCTGAAGCACCTCGTGGACCAAGCCGCCTACGAAGACAACGTACCGCGAGCTTGCTTTGCCGGGGTCCTTGAGGCATTGAACTGGCTTTCGTGCGTACCGATTGCCAATGCACTCCCAATCGTGGAGCTGTATTCAACGTTTGCTCACAAGATGCAACTGGACTGGACTGACGCGCCAAGTCTTCCGGCACCTCTAGCCGCAAAACTCGTTTCTACAGCACTTGCTCACTCCGCATCCGCTCGAGATGCGCTACTAACGCCATTCGACAGCGTTTTTCTGCTGAAAAATACGCCGGCCAATAATGAAAAAATATCCATGCACCTCAACATTGCCAAAACGCTCAGAGCTCATGTGCGTTTTCTCGCTCGTGCAATTGCCGGCTGGCCCAGTGGGGCGATATCACCAGAGCTCTGCGACACCCTTCAAAAACTCATACCGCTTAGTGTCATCGAGCATAAAGAGAAAGGGAGCGTTGGGGCACTCACGGGTAGGTATCAAAACCTTCTAGTTCAGCAGGAAAAATCATCGCCAGCTGAAGATCTGGCTGCCGCATGGCGGCGACTGAACAGCAGTTACCAGAATGCCATGTTGCGAGCGCTTACCCAGTCCGATGATCCGGCACTACTCGCCCAACTCTGCCAACACCTACCTACAGAGGCAAAGCCAAGCATCCGAGCGAGACTGCAGCAACTGGGGCCTGCAGAGGCGTCGTCACTTTGGACATGGCCTGAGTTGCAGCAACGCATAGAGTCCTTGTTGGTTGCCGGCGAATACGCCCTTGCCCGCGAACACCTCGATGATATCCAAGAGGAATTAGATCGCGCTCCGCCGCAGTTCAGGATTGCAATTTTTGACCTCGAGCTCCGGCTGCTCATGAAGGAGAAGAACTGGTCTGCACTCGATAACGTCGCTATCCCGCCTACTCTGGAGCACGCTGCAAAACACCAAGCTCAAAACAAACTCGAGTTCTACAAGGCAACCTCCCATCTGCTGCGCCCGAAAGGAAATCTGGAAGATGCTCGAATTGCGTTACAGCGCCTGGCAGCAAGTCCCGGTGCAGCTCCTGCATATAAGGAGAATGTCTTCGCGATTGCTATACACCAGCTTCTCGGTCCCACCCTGCGTCCCCTGAGCGGAGAGGACCTGTCGATCGGTGAAAGCTTGCTAGTGGACATAAATGAAGAGATTTTTAAGGACGAGCAATCTGCCAGTAGTAGCCTGCTCGCCAACCGCGCGCTGCTCATATTTGCCCTGCGAAGGCCAGAGGATGCCTTGCGAAGCATTGCTGCACGTCGCCAGGATACGCGCCATCCAGACCTTGAACGTATCGCCGTTCTTTCGATGCTCGAAATGGGGCGCAAGGCCGAGGCGATGGCGACTCTAGATACAGCCATCGCAGAGTTTGATACAGATGACGAACTCGTCGCACTTAAGCATGACCTTCAAGCGGGCATTGCTACGCCCACGGCTACCTCGCCAACAGTCATAGTGGATCCGGTCACGTCTGTTAGAGCGTCCTTGCAGCAGTTGACCGAGCTTCTGCCTTCCGAGGTGGGCAACATATTGGGCCCTCCTGGACGTGGGCTTCGAGGCTTTCTCATACGTCAAGTGTCTCGCTCTGTTGCCGCTCTACAGCATATGTCAGCGATACTGCGTGACCGGTCTAACCCGAGGAATTCCGCCAAGTTTGAGGATGACCTGAACACAGCAGTGCGGGAAGTCCTTGGAGCCTTACTCGCAGTGACTAAGTGGGACGTAGCTGACCAATCACTTGGCGGAGCAACGTCAATGGGAAATCCTGGAGAAAGGGACGCCGTGATTCGTATGTCGGGCCAGGAGCTCTCTGTATTCGAAGCACTGGTATGCGATAAGGTTGATCGGACCAACATCAAGAGCCACTTCGACAAGCTAGTGTCATACGGCACCTGCGATCTCTACTTCCACGTCATTTATTCCTACGCTAAGAAGCCGGAAAAACTCCTCGAATATGTCAGCGAAATGCTCGAAAAAGAGGTTCCTGCGGGTCTCGCCTATCTGAGCCGTGATTCGCTATGCCCTCCCGACTACGAAACATGTGGCCATGTGGCGACCTATCGGGCCGGTCATAGAGAGATCGCGGTTGCGTTCCTGCTGGTTGACCTTCGGCTTGGCTTGGGCAGATAAATTGGGGTGTCTAGCCCACATACTTGAGATAAAACCCGTCAAGAAATTTGACTCTGACAGGCTCGCTCTTAGGGGCAATGCTATGCAATGGCTAGTCACTTGTACCCTTGCCGGCCTCGTCCGTCGATAACTCGTGAGAGCATAGAGTCCAGGCTCGTGGCATATGGCGCTTGCTCAACGTAAACCTGAGCAACCTCATAGCTGATTATAGGCGTCTTGAAACTGCCAAGACTCCATAAGGGCTTCTGCAAAAGCTAGATAATTAGCTAGACTGCTCGATAGAATTTTTCATCACCAGTATGATCACAGCACAGTAGCGCAGTGCTACCCCTTCAAACAAAAGGCTAACGTATGTCCAAACTTGCTGAATTCAAAGCACTCGAAGCAAAGCTCGCCGCGCAACTTAAGCAGCTGGACGAGTTGAAGAATGATAAAGAGCTGAAGCGCGAAATCGAGTTCGAAGAAAAGCTTCGCAGCTTGATGACTGAGTATGGTATCGGCTTGAAAGGCATCATCGCTCTGTTAGACCCACAAGCCAGCTCGAACGGAGTCACCTTCGGCTCTGTAGCACGCCCCCAACGCCGCCAGCGCCAAGTGAAGGTTTATAAGAACCCGGAGACCGGCGAAGTGGTTGAGACGAAAGGCGGGAACCACAAGGTTCTGAAAGCGTGGAGAGAGCAGTATGGCGCCCAGAAGGTAGAAGGCTGGCTGCAATAACGCAATCGCCTCATACGCTAAAGAAAAGCCAGGCACTGCCTGGCTTTTCGTTCTGTATGCTTTGAGCCAGCGAAGCTCGTACATCAGCTACACCGACAGTATGGATCAGGCCGGTTCGTATCTTTTAATCACTCGTTGAGTCCAAAGCGCTTGAAACTCTCCAAGGCCTTGCCGCACTCAGGCGACCCATGCCGTAGCCCACACGACAAAGCAGCTTTGAGACTGGTAATCCCGGCCACAAAACCCAGTTGTTTACCGGCTTCAATCCCATCCATCACGCCGTTGTCGTAGGCCATCTCAGCCATCATGTTGAAGAACGCGAGTGCTTGCTTCTTTCGGGTATCGTTTTCCATCGTGTTACTCCATGAGCAAGAAGCTCATATCGCTTGATTAGATGGCGGGGCCTTCAGGTTTGGGGTAAGCGATCCCCACTCCCATAGCCAGTCTCTAAGAGGTGTGCACAACCCCACCACCGTAATGGAGACTCAGCTAGTGAGAGCAGACGGTTTTTGCTCATCGCTCGCGCCAGCCTCGACGCAGAGACAATGAGTAGGTATGCCCGGATGTCCGACAACCTTGTCGATGAAGAGCATCCGACACGAGTTGCAGCCGTGGATACGCGGTAGGGATTCGAGCCCGTTCGGAAGTACGTCACGCAGGCACTCTCGGGTCCAATATGCCCCGTCGTGAATAGTCGAGCGAAGGATGCTTCCAAGGCTCCAGGTGCTTTCCGGGGCTCTCCACGACCACATGGGGGCGTAGAGGGAATACCGCGTGTAGGTCTCAGCATCGGCCCTGCGTTGCAGCGGAAACTTTGGTCGGGACCAGCCTGCCTGAATGATGCTGAACCCCATACCCATTTCAGCGCTTGGGTTGAGTTGCTCACCGAAAAAGCGGTCCCGAGTTGCCGCGGCTGTTGCTTGATGGTCTGCAGGTGGAAGCACCCACAGATAGCACTCGCTTTTCGTAACAAGATCTACGAGTTCGCTCGCTCCGCGCAAGGGGAAGGCTGTTGCAAGCGTGAACCGGCTTTTCCAAGACGTGTCCAGTTGCGGCGTAAGCCGTGCAGCCAGCGCCAGAGTGGCGGTTCTGGGAGAAAACTTCGCTCCCTCCTCGTTCAGATCGAGGTTCTTGCAAAGCGCTCTGAAGGCTTCTTTCTTTACCTTTGTGAGCGCAGGGTCGAGTAAGAGCTGAACCTGGTTGACCCCAATGCCGGCTCCACGAAGCGACTCAATGATTTCCTCTGCCACACCAACTGCCTGAAGATCGCTCAGACCAAGGCACACCTTTGCACGCTCAATGGTCGCAAAAAGGTTGTACTGCCGAGTTTCGGGGGCATCGCAAACCTGAATGGGAAGATTTTTGGTAGAAGCGACTTCCGGGGAAACGGTCCCAATCGCAGCATGAAAAAGCTGGTGAAGTATGATCGGGTGACACGGACGACCGGGCTTGCCGAAGCGGGTGCTCAACTGAGCGGCAAGAGGCTGGAGCAGTTTTTTTGCAGGCATGACTATCCCCTAATGATCGACGTTTGGGTTAGCTACGCTTGTAGGGCCGTTATACGCGAAGCTGGACGTCGAATCAGGTTCAATCATGAGAGAGTTCGTCAGGTTGTCTGCTTGCACGGCCACCATGCATCAACGACTGACGCGCAAATAACACCAGATTGCTCTGGCTTTGGCAAGTCGACGCTAGCAGACCGAGTCACTTGGCAACGTGATCTGCAGACTTGATCATCTGTAAATCCCACCTGATGTTCGTTCTCTTCCAAGCGTCTGCCCGTTCGTCCAAGATGTGTTCGTCTTCCAAGGGAGGGAGAAGCATGAATCTCGACTTGCTCATGGACCCACACTGGGCTGGCCCGCTCATTATCGAAATGCAGAAGGCCATTGAGGCTGAGTTCTCCGCTGAGGACTGGCGCACATTGGGGCATCTGACGGGTCATTCGAGCTACATTCAGCAGCACAAAAGACTACTACGTAGCCTGGATTGGGGAGATCCCGATTATGGTGACTGCATCTACCAAGTGATCGAGGTCATTCTCCAAAATAATCCTCAAGGCCTGCGTCATATTATTGAGCACCCTCAGATTAAGACTCGCCTGGAGCTCAATCAGCCTGAGAGGCTGATTGCACTCGGCTTCCAAATTGGCCACGTACGACACGTCCCACAGCTCCCTACTGCGACTGAAGTGGTGCGACGAGCTTTAGCTGATGCTGAGCAACTACTCGGTAGTTCTGGGCCGGCTAGTGCAATTGATCGTATGCATACGGCCTTGCACGGTTACCTCAAAACGGTTTGCCGCGAGCAGGGTATCGAGCTTCCCACCGATGCTACTCTGACTTTGGCGTATAAGACCCTGAGAAAGCAGCATCCGGGTTTTCAGTCGCTTGGCGATCATGAAAATGAGGCCGGGAAGATTCTGAGTTCGTTCGCCTCAACGCTGGATGCCCTGAACACTCTTCGTAACCACGCAAGTGTTGCTCATCCGAACGAGCAGCTTGTCGGCGTTGCAGAAGGGATGCTGGCAATCAACGCAGTGCGTACGATTTTCCACTACCTCAATCAGAAAATTCCGTCCTGAGAGAATCAAATTCATATGATCTATTTCGGACTGGTCGATAGGTAGCTAAGAGCCATTTTCCGGTATGGGCCGCGGCTGCGCTGCCAATGAGATCGACCTTTCATGCTACAGAGCAGGAAGTGGCAGCTGTGGGAAGCCTCGAAATGGGGCTTGTAAACTGATTATTCACAATGTAAACCAGCATGGTCTACAAGAAAAAATGGTTTACAAGTCCGCCCAGGCTGAGGTCTGAGGAAAGAAACCGCAGAGGCGGTTTCTTTATCCGGCGGCTAATCAAATTAGGCTTGGGGTACAGGAGAGGCTTTGAGTTTTGCGCTCGCTGCTTCTGCCTGTTTTGCAGCAAGCTCAGCCTCCGCTTTGGCCAGTTCAGCTTTAACGGGCTCTAGGTATGCCTGTAAAGCCTCGCCAGGGCAAACACGCTGTACTTCGGCGTAATACTCGTCCTCTCTGAAGCCCCGCTGGATGACACGCTGTTTGCAAGGCTCCATATAGAAATCGACTTCCCTTGAGGACGCCGCTGGACTTAGCCTTTCCTTCACCTCATCGCGTTTGATGGTCAACAGCCCTACCTGGATCACCGCAAGGTGATACGCGTACGCATCGGCTGGTGCGGCAAAACACGTTTCCCCGCTCCCAGCTTGTCCACTTTCGCAGACCACCCCCTCTTCAAATGCGCGCTTCGCAGCCATGTGTTCAGCACCTTGTGGACAGACGTTCGCATAACCATTGCACGTGTCCGCGCGTCGCTTATCTTCAAGAAGCGCTTCTAGCTCAAGGTAATAGGGTGTCTTAGCTTCTGTGACGATTCGGGTCTGGAGGACGGCAGCTTCTGGAGTTGTGTCAGATCCACAGCTATTCATAACTGCCCGTACAGCGTCTTCAAAATTGGTCTCAAGAGCCTTTTCGAAGGCCTCACGCTGGTACTGTTTCTCGGGGCGAGGCATATCCGCTACGGTTGCCCTCAAGCCGACCAGGAACGTAGGACTGTCTTCGTCAGAAGAGTAAGAGGCCCACTGAGCTTGCTCACGGAAGTTGTCGCAGCTGGCCGTTCTCGATGCGTACAGACTGCTGGAGTAGCGAGCGAGCCGACTAGCGCGTTCCTCCTCAAGCTTCTTCTTACGCTCGACCTCTGCAGCTTCGCTTGCCTCACGATAAAGCTTGTTGGCAACAGGCGCTGAAACCTCACTGAAGGCGTTCCAGAGGCGTTTGTCTGGCGCGGCCTCACAGTTGGTCTTAACCTCTTTCTTGAGGTAGTCCAGGCCATAACCCTTCGCGTTATAAACGACCGACACGTAGCTTGCGACGGAGTCGCCACCAATAACCAACGTTGTCGGCTTATTCATTTCCTGAATCACGCCATCAATGTTGACGTCTCCGTCCAGGTACGCGGTGCATGTAGCCCAGCGGGGCTCCCTCATGGCTCGGACATACATCGAGTTGAGACCATCAGTAGCTGCATCGTTCACGCCCTTGTCGGAATGGCCACTACAGGCAGCCAGTGTCTCCCTGTGATGCTGGAACGCGTAGTCCAGATCCTTCCTAACGAGTCCGCGGTAGAAACGCTGGATGGAAGTGTCTTCTACATACTCGTTGTCCAGTTGCTTGAAGGCAGATTTGAGAATGGAGTTAGTCGTCGCAGTGTCACCCAATGCGTCACTTCGATTGAGTTGATCGCAGGTGAACGTCGAGTCAGCCGAGACGTAGGACACCTCAGAGTCAGAGCTTCCACATCCTGAGAGTGTTGCTGTCGCTAGGGCCAGAACAGAAAGTCGCTTGAACATGCCTTGTGATTTCCTTATGCGCGAGGTAATAGCATAATGATGCCATATTGAGTTGGAGTTCTCGACGCTCTACCTCCCCTTTAGGGAGGCCTCGTCCGTGCGCTCAACCAGGCGGAGAAGACGGCCGAAGATTGGTCAATCTTCGATCAGCCCATGGCGAGTGCCACTTTGTCTGTCTTGAAGCCGTACTCGAGGCTGGCCGTTTATGGTCCTTTGCGGCCATTTACGATGGACCTCGATAGGGCCGCGAGTAGACTAGATTCGCCTATTTACACCCGTTAAAGCATCATGCTCCTTAGTAAGGTACCCATCGCAATGGAATACGATGAAGATGCAGCACGTGCAATATGGAACAAGCTTCTAACCTATGCGGCGCAAAGCCCAGCTGGATCAATTCTTGACGAGGAAGCACGGCTCCGCCTAGTGAAAGCTTTCGCTAGGATCACTCCCCCTCAAGCGCCAGAAGCGACGTTCGCGCTAGTAACGATCAACTCTCGACACGACTCTCCGAGTGCGCGGTCTCAAAAGCCTGGCAACCTTGTGCTGAACTGGAGGAAGCTGCTCGACATTGTCCCTGACGTGTCGATTGCAGGCTTCGGCGCAGTGTCACTACCAGTCGATCCGCCAGTCGCCATCGTTCTAGCTGGCCTCTACATCTGGAACAAAGTTCGGCGGGGAGTTGTTGAGGAATTCTCGGACATAGAGGCTGTCACGATACTTGCACTTTGGAAGCATCAGAACGACAAGTGTAGGATTGCAGAGCCGGCAGGTTTTGTACACGTTAATGCACTCAGGAAAAGTTACGCGCTGCCTCCCGTGACGTCTGGTCAGTACGCACAAGCGATAGAACGGCTTGTGGAGTTAGGCTGCATCCAGCTCGATAACGGCATCATCTGGCTGCGCGAGCAGATCAAGGTAAACTACTCATAAACTGCCAGGCGACAGCAGCACCAACCGCCCTAGATCCAATCGACACCTTAGCTTAGGCCCAGATACTTGGGCTTCTTACCGACCACTATGCAAAGTGATCTTGAATCGATGAAAGCAATACAGTGGACAGTATTTATCGATATGCTGGGCTTCAAAAAGCTGAACTCCTCAGTCACAACTGACGATCAAGCTCAAGACCTCATCAATTTCATGACTACAAATAGGGACGTGTTGGTGCACTTAGAGGCAAACGTCGAAAAGCACTACAAACAAAACGAAATATTCAACCTATACGACTGGTACGAACCGAAAAGTGCATTTATCTCAGACTCTATTGTTGTCACGTTCAAACCCAAGGAAGTGGACTGGGAAAAAGATGCTGATAGGGTACTTATGCATTCAGCCAATGCTCTGATGATCATTCTCATGCGCTTAGGAGTTCTGATGCAGAAGTGCTTACTAGAGAAAGAGATAACCTTCCGTGGCGGTCTCTCCACAGAATATTGCGACATCAGTGAAAGCTTTGCGGTCGGCGCCGGCCTTAGTTCGGCTAATGAGGCGGAAGGAAAGGCCACCTATGCCCGGCTAGCATTGGCAGATGATGTGGTGTGTAACACGAAATTAATGAAACAGATCCGCATACTTTTCAGACGAATGTACGGCAATACAGAATTCCTAGTCCAAGATGGCTCAGTGACATATGTTAACGCGCTCGATTTCATGCTTGCAGCTGCCGATACGCGCTTTCCGGCTGTGGCAAATGCAATGAATACCTATCAGGGAAGAGCGACAGTAATTAACTCCCGCTCGCAGGCAGAATTATTCTTAACGGCGCAGAAAGACTTAATAATTAAGTCAGTGAAAGAATTTTACACCGCGTACCGCAGGGACTATGGAAACATTAGCCTTAGGGAAAGTCACCGCCGCGTCCTGAAAAAATACTTCTGGCTGCGCCGATACCACAACGCCAATGCTAAAAACCGACAGTTCCAAAAATATATTTGCTGAGAATCTTGCTGCGACAGACTGCAACGCAATGCAACCTTACCTATGTAGTTAGCTCCTACGAAATTCAACTGCGAGAAACTATAGTTGGGAAGGTACAGCTTTTTCCAGAGGAGTATTTTATGAGCACAGCAGAAATACAAAGAGAAATAGAGTGCTGGGCATCTCGCCCTACTTGGTTCAGCTCACACCCAAGTGATGCAAAGGAGCTTCGCAAAGCGATATCGAATCTGAAGCGCTTACCTTCACCACCAAGTGAAGAGGAGCTGACCGAAGCTATATATGAGCGGGTTAAAAAGCTGCCTGCAATGCTAGGCACACCCAAAGATATAAAGAGAAGTTCTAGGGAATTTGCTGCAAAAATCATCTCAAAGCTGTAGACATCAAAGGTAACGGCGCCGGACACGTATTAAGGTATCTCACTGTTGAAAGGAGTCACAGCCTCCCCCAGGCGGGGCATGCCCGACACGTCCTCCCCATGCAAACCTAGTTTCAGGTTAGGCGCCGACGATTCCAAGCCGGATGCCCCCATACGCTGAGTAGCCTTCTGACCACACTGTTACTCATAGGATGGGGGGATGATCTCGGCAGCAGCATGAAACTTGTACTCTGCAGCACGCATACCATTAATGCACCAAACCACGGCCGCCAACAGCAACAGCGCCCCCTTCAGCCCCTGAAAAAGCGCTTGACGCATTCTTGTTGAAGACAAAAAGGCTCTGTCAGCTTATCGCAATTGCTGATGCTCCTAGGAAAGGTACGCAAAGGCGGTGGGCACCTCCTCTTCGCTCGGAGAGTGGGGCCGCTGATCAAATTGCGAGGCTCAGCCCTCCAAGCAGAATGGAGGAGAACCAAGAAACTTAGTTTTACGGCTAAATTAGCCTCATAAATAGCCAGACGCTTGCTTAGTCGGCTATACAGAACCTAGTTTTTTCCACCACTACTTCGCGCAACACGCCGCCTATCCGCGCCCTACCTGCAGCAAAACCCGAACCAGCACATGGCGAGCCGGTTTTGAGTTGCAGCATTAGCTGCAAATATCCCAGCCTATCGTGAGTTTGGCACATCGATGACTTCTGATGTCTATAGAGCGCACACGAAAGCGGCATGGATTGGGAACCTACTCGTCCGGAGAGGGTAGATTTTGGGAACATGAAGGGGATTTGGTCGCTTGGTGGCCAGGAGGGCTATTGCCAGGACCGCATACTCCAGGAATACCAATGGCCGAGATGATATTCCGCAAAATAAGCAAAGACAACCAGCTAGGTACTTACTATGTATTTCCTATAGAGCTGGCCCTCATAGGGATATTTAGACATGGCACCATTTGGTCAAAGGGACACTGCATAGGAGAAATAAATACACCAACAAAACATACAGCAAGAGCCGACTACAACAACATCATCCTTACTCACGCAAATGAAGTAATCAAGAACTCCACCATAAATGCCAGTCACTTTTCATTACCATCAAGATATAAACAATCGTGGTTAATAGAATTTCCTCCCGCAAAAAGCTCCGGAGCTACGCTATTCATCCCATGCACTGAATTTTTTATTCGATGCTACGGAAGCTCCAAGCACCTAATAGCAACAATCATTGAGTCATATAAACCAGACTTATCACTAAGCTCATTTGCAAAGAAATTAGTCTGCAATGAAGAGTTTTGGTCGATAAAAGTCAGCAAAAACACCAATATTGGCGATCATCAATTCCTTGCACACCTCCTCTACGATAAGCACGCCTTCAGCACCTGCAAGCGTATCAATGCCGAAGCCGTCACAGCTCGCGCCAAACGTGAGCTGTATCACCCCAAGATAACCCCCTGGTTCAAAGGGGAACTTCAGATTGGAGGAAACGGCATCTGGATAGAACCTGCTAAGAAATTTCTATGTTTAGACATAACCAGTTTTGAGATGCCACTGCATCCACCGCTGACCGTGGTTCGCGCTTACCTTGATCATATTGGCGATGATTCAACCCTGAGGCTGCCAAAAGCATCAGGTGCATCCGGAGCTGATATGCCATCAGAATCAGATGAGTACCAGAACGAGGCCCCGATCACCAGTAAGGACCAGCCTAACAATACTCGAAAGCCTATAAATAAGGCGGATGGCACTTTGCGAATTGCAGGACTAAAGAGGAACGTGAACTACCTTAAGGAGTCGCGACCTCATGGTGGGACTATCTCTACCCCTCCAAGAGGTCCTGCGGAGAAATTATCTACTGGCCATCCTACTAACTCTCGCGGAGAGATCGATAGACTTTACGTACACACTGAACTCACCGAGGCTACATCAAACTTTCTTTGGAGTATTTGGACCGCACTGCATGATTTAAAACGCTGCAATCCATGCATTGAATCTATCGAGTCTTACGTCATTGCTAATCAGACTGAAAAAAACAAACCGAAGATGATGAATTTTCCTCTCGGAATAGTCAGCAGCCGGTCCAAGACCGGCCGCTGGATAAGCCTCAATAATAACGAGAAAAGAAGCAGAGGATTTATGGTAATTAGGCTAATTACGTCTAACCGAAAGCTCTACATCTTAGAAATAGAAAAGATCATAGGTGGGAACAATGGAACCGAAAAATCAGAGCATCTGAGCGGATTAATATTTGAATTGAACGATAGTGAGCAGATAGACAAAGTCATAACGCGAGCTTTAATGGGGCTAGCCAAAAACTACGGGCGGTATGACAAGGAGTGCTTGCCTTCACAATACGAGCTTTATTCCCATAGCCGTGCCCATGGTAGACCAATCGGAAAGTCAGCGCTTAATGCGTTCTCACAAATGGGATTGCCTCTAAATACGGTCCCCAGCGGAGCGACAGAAGTGCCTTCTAGGTAACGCACTAGATAAGCTGGAAGATACTTCATTGCCCAATGGATCGATCCTGCCAAGGGTATAAGTCGAGCTTTCTAGGCCATCGCAGCAAAAGCCGATTTTACTGCTCCCGCTTAGGTCCCAAAGCTGAGGGAATCCAATAGTTGTTTTTCAACACCTGTACTTCATAGCCAGACTGTCCTCCCTCCACTGCTGGGCTGTATACCAGGTGCTTCTTCCCAACCTTTACCCCATGAAAATAGTGCAGTGCTGTAGAAACCCAAGCACCTTCATCCCTGCCATCCATTAGCTCATTAAGCTTTCGCTCCAACCGCCGTCTCTTAGCTTGAGCTATGGACCGCTCACTAAGCCCAGACCTCAAACGCTCGCCTTGCTCTTGAGCAAGGAATCCGATAAAGCCAGCAAGAGATGCGCTTTGTCCCGACTTATTAAGCAGAAAACGATCGAGGTCGCGCTGAACTGGTAACGCCTGGCCTGTTGAAGAGACAGAAGCTAACAATCCCTTAGCCACACCTAATGCGAGCCGGAGCGAGCGCAAGGTCAGCTTTCCACTGCCGAGACGAGAGGTAAGATAATCGTGATAACGCATTAGCAAATCGGCAGCCGGCCCAGAGGGAAGCGAAGACAAGGTCTTTTCAATTCTCCGTCGATCGGCAAACTCTTCACGCATCACAGAGTCAGCAACGACACCATATCGCAGCTCTAACCAACTCATTACTAATCGCATACGTCGGAGGCCCTCAGGTTCATAGCTCCTCAGCAGATCCCGATAGGAAGGAATGCCTTCTCCGGACTGCTCTATGAAATTGAAAAGGCCCACGTAATTTTTTAGTTTCAAAGCGGCCTTTTGAGCCCCGATCTTTGTGATCAACCATTCCCCATACTCACGAAATAGTTCCCGCGTGCGAAGGGATCCGAACTGCTCAACCTCTTTGTCCAAGCGCTGCTGAAAAGACCTCTTCCATGAGCACTCTTCACAACTGCTGCCACGACCAGCCGGAATAGATAAGCCACAGGACTCGCACAATCCTTGGTCCTGCTCGGCACAGGGACGACAACGCCTCACACCATCGCTGGTATCAACAAGAAGGCGATGGCGCCGGCAGGATGGGCATGTTTCATGGTCTCTGGATGCACATCTTGGACAGCACCTGGCTGTGCTATCCAACCTAAGGACTCGGGTCAATCGTGGGGATGGAGCCCCACAAAGATCGCATGGCTTAGGATCGCGGTAGTGGGGAGAGCAGCTGTTGCAAACAGGCCCATGTTCAGTGAGCCGGCCAATAGTTCGCCCCCCCCTAGCGCAGCGGATGCAGGGCTGCGTGCCAACACAGCTATCACACTGCACAGTCGGTAGAAAAATAGGGAGTCGTTTAAAGCTCCCGCACCCTGAACACAGCCGCCGTGTGAACAGGCGTGCATAGCAAGTCGCGCAATAGCGCTTCCCGTGATATCGACGGTGAGCTTTGATCATCTCACCGCCACATTCATCGCAGCATTGCTGCACGCTTAAAGCCGTCATCTCTGGATCTTTCGTAATAGCCGATGCCACATCTTCAAGACAGAAGACGGTGAACGTGGCGCCACTATAGCCGGCCTAGCTAATGCTCTGCAGCGGTGGTCTCCCAAGAGCTTCATTAGGTCATCAACGAGCGTGGGAACGCAGCCTTGAGGCAGGGAGAACATAGAGTGGGGAAGTCCCGCATGCATGACCGCGCTTTCCAGTCGGCCAGGCCCTGCCTGCAGGATGCGCCAGCAGATCGATAGCTGTTGGGCCCGCTCAAAAGGTGGAAGCATCTCAAACGGAAGACCGGACGCTGGAGGAATGAGCCAACCGAGATCGATCCCAAGCTCTTGTAGAAAATGTTGAGCATGGGAGGTGGGGTGCCTCGCTGCGCTGCGCAGAAACCCAATTATCAAACGCGCTAGGTAAAACCATTCGGACGTCTTGAGCTGCTGATCGCCGAAACGGCCATGCCCGTCGGCAACTACTTGATCGGCAAATGCCTGGAAATAATGCGCATCCCTTGCGCCCTCGCGGGTATCGGCCTCTGACAGTATTCGTCGGCAGCGGTGGCAATGCAAAAGGTTACTCGCGGGAGGCTCTAGCAAATGAGGGCACAATGGTGCTTCGCAATGAGGGCACCGGTCTTCTAGAAGGATTTGATGACGGGCACAGACGGTGTGCCAGGAAATTCGGCTGCACCGACGATAGTAGGGGGTCTCCTCGGCAAAGCAGCGTGGGCAATACTGGAGCCCACCAGCTCTCCGCCGATTGCGCGCTCCAAGGCAAAGAATCCAGGGGTAGCATCCAAGTGAGCCAGGTGACTCTCCGCGCACACCATCTATGAATACCCGGAGCAAAGTTTCTCTCAGCGCCTGCTCTGAAATGCCAGACCTAATAGATAAGCGACAAAGGCGTTCCTCACTCAGGGACACATCTGGATCAGAGGACCAGTATCTCCAACCGGGCCAAAGGTCCCCCGTGAGAGCCAACGCAGAACAACTATGGCGAAGGGCAGTTCGAACCAGCCATGAGGAGAGCACCTCTTCCTCAAGAATCGGAGGAGCTAAAGGCCACTGGCCTAATAATTGATGTACCGATGCCCGCTTTGCTTGTTCGGCTTGATCCATTCATTTTTCTTCAGCAAAGAGATGTCAATTTTCTCAGCCCCGGAGCGTATCGCTTCTTTAGCGCAAGCCTTCAATAGCTTGCCAACATTCCCCGTAAGACCACCAGAAATTTCGTGAACCAGCACTGTACTTTCTTCGCTGTAAAGCAGTGATGGTTTCTTTAAAGGCAAAGCACTTTCATATTTCTTTAAAAATGCCTGGAATTTACCGTCCAACTCCCACGGTACTAGGTCAATCACATCAAAACGGCTTGCGTACTGCGGATCAATGCTCAGGAGCTGTAAGATTGTTTTGACCCCGGCGCATACGACAACAAGCCTAAGCTGATTGCAGATCCACTTAATCTCATTCATGACGTCTGCTTTGGTCCTAGCGCTCGCAGTGTTCAATACTTGGCACTCGTCAATTATCAACATGCGAGTCCCAACCGCCCGAACTACCTCAGCACACTGTTCCTTCAAGACAGCCAGTGAAGAAGTCCGCGAGTAAGGTGCTCCAATTTGATAGAGGATACTTCTATAAATCTGAGCAGTACCTCCCGTATCTAACTCTATCAAAATAACTGGAATAACTGATTCCGAGTCAATACTCACATATGGACAGGCGCGCGTATCTCGGAAGCGCTGAAACAAAGTGGACTTCCCATAGTTAGAGTCACCCACAATGAACAAATTGGGCATCCTAGTCTGAGGCACAACACGCAGCAGACTAGCCAAGTGATCTATCAGTCGAGTACCCGCAGAATAATCAACCCAAAATGGGGAGTCGATGGAGTAGATTCTATCTACATCCGAGAGAGACATATTCTCAAGTATTGACGAATCGAGGTGACTATATTCCAAAGTCCACCCCCCCTAAGTCTTCCACTTGATCGACAGGAACCAATTTTGATAGTTTCTGACGAGGTGGTACGACCATAGGCGACTTCGTAACCGCATCATCTCCAACGTTGACCTTTTGGGACCTACTATCATTTCGTACACGCTGAGCATTTCTCCTCGCTGCCTTTGTTTTAGCTGCCGCCTCTGCCTCCTGCTTTCTATCTTCAACAATTAATCGTTCAAGCAAATTAGTATTAATGTTGTTCAAGCCATCACGTCTTGCCTGCCGCTTGGCAGCTACATACTCCCGAACCGATACCCGCTCCTCCATATACCCATCTATTGACGCCTCAAAGTATTCTTTTAGATTTGGCTCATAGAACCAAATCCTCCGCACGTCACGGGGATCTCGGCGAAATATAAATTTCCTCGACCTCTTAGTTTTTTCATCAACGACCCCCATCCATGGGCGCATTGCATCGCAAAAATAATGGGCATCCCACTCAACCCCCTTATTCTGGATGGTGCGCATTTTGGATGGCAAAAAGTCAAGTTGGAAGAGAAACGGGTCAGCAATTCTTGCAAGAGGCTCACAAATCTTTCTATCTCCAAAGAATGCTGCTCTCCACTTATTCAAAGGAGACATCAAAATGGCTTCATGAAATTCATTGTTATACGCCAGAATCCTGCGAACCAAGCGAGTTTCATAATCATCAAATGTATATACTGCTTCTTTCTCAGCATCATATCCTTTGCGATCTTTTGGGGTGCTTTGTGTCGCCCCCTTCTCCTTCTTCGCCTTAACCGCAAAAGTACCCATCAAGCGCTCAATATGCCCTCCCCAATGGGGAGACTCTTGCGGGCGAAACTCTCTTGCAATCCCATGTAGCGCACATGACTTGATCAAACTGCCAGTACGAAAATCCGAGCCATTGTCGCTATGAACTACTCCAGGCTTGCCCCAAACAGGCCATTCTTCATGCAGCCCATGCCTTGCAAGTAGGGACTCTTTCGGCAGACAGGTATTAACAATGCACATCGCAACTGACAATGCAGATGGTGCTTCCAAAGAAAAATAGTAGCCAACGATCATACGGGTATAGACGCATATTGCTAGAGTTACCCACGGCCGCCCAATTGACTCACGGTGTATGTCATCGACCAAAAAAACATCCAGCGGCGTATGATCAATCTGGACGATTTGAAGTGGGTACTCAGCCTCCAATCCACCAGGGCGCGCCTCATGCATACGTGCCTTGTCCGCCTGCCCCCGGCTCATATACAGATCTCTTAGTGGAAGCTTCTTTACCCTAGATCGAACAGTCGTAATATTTGGAGCGGGAATGCCTAGAGCCTTGCAGGCATCTTTCACACTGCCATGAGCATCCGTTGTCGTTACTCCTCGATTTTCGGAAAAAGAACCCTTTAGGACATCATCAATTAGCCTCTCAACCTCTGCTGAAATGCGACTTTTTCCTTTAGTCCATCCACGGCGCATAGGAACTAGTGCGGAAATATTCCCGTAGTCCCGGTATCGCTCTAGCCATCTATAAACGGTCGCAGCATTTACACCGGCTTCTTTAGCACGAGCTGCAACTGCGCCTTTCACAGCATAATCTCCACTAAGGAGCGGCCTGATCACAGAATATCGATGCTCTGCGATCTTCCAGTTCTCATCTCCAATGTCCTCTAGGTCATGGCTTACATAGAGTCCTTTGGTGTCTTGCCGAGCCGGCCGTAAATCCCGAACTCCGAGAACACTGGAAGCACCAGTTTCAACATGAACACCTACGACATCATTGAAGTTCAAAGTCTGGACTATGCGGTAGGTCCCGGAGTGGTGCTCTACGAGACTGTCTTTCTCGAGACTAATCATCGATCGGACTGACTTCATATCGTCACTCATAAGCCCTCCAGATGATTGTGAACTCGTCAATTGGGGCGGCTATGTCGCAGTCAATACGGCGGGTAGCTAGTAGATGACAAACGTAAGAATGCCCAAGCATGGGGTCATGCCCGAAAAACCGAGTTTTCAGGTAGTGAATGGGCGCATGACCCATTTCATGAAGCGTCGACAGAATCGCCTCACACACCTCAGGGGCAGCATCCATCCGAGCAAAGCGCTCTAGGTATGTGATGTTTTCCAAGGCCGAACCACGAATACGAGACTCATCAAAGATGTGGAAAGCCCATCCTCGGTCACGAGCAAATCGCCAAGCCGCTTTCCACTTTGGCAGCCATTCCCGCCAATGCTCACGCCAATCTTCCTCTGGCTTCACTTCGACTAGGATCGGGCGGTGGCCAGTCGCTTTATCAAAGCGAAGCAGATAGTCCGGCACATAGGTATACCCACGACCATTTCGAGCCGTGAACGGGATCTTCACTGGTTGCGAAACCACGTTTTCTACACCTGAGAATGTCCAACGCCTTAAGAAATCCCGCTCTAGCTTGGACTCAAACGGGATGGCTTCCCCGCGAAACACAACCATTCCAGAGAGGCTTCTCCAGGTCGGCTTGATCGAGCGAACCTGCTCAAAATTTTCTTCGCACCTATTTCTATCCATATCTAGGATTCTTGCGCCTATTTATAGGAATTCGTTGCATCTTTTGCTCATCGAGCATATGGCACTCTGCGGGCTGCAAGCCATCCAAAATGCATCTATTGAAAATTGTCACAGCGGCAGCAAGCCCCGCCCCGGAGAAATCACCCTGGCCCATCAGGGCGTGCTGTTTCTCGACGAGTTGCCGGAGTTCGACAGGAAGGTTCTCGAGGTCCTGCGCGAGCCCCTGGAAAGCGGCGAGATCGTCATCGCCCGGGCCAACGACCGGGTGCGCTTCCCGGCGCGTTTCCAGCTGGTCGCCGCCATGAACCCCTGCCCCTGCGGCTACCTGGGCGACGTCACCAACCCATGCCGTTGCACCCCGGAGCAGATCCAGCGCTACCGCGCCAAGCTCTCCGGCCCGCTGCTCGACCGCATCGACCTGCACCTCACCGTCGCCCGCGAAGCCACCTCGCTGGACGACCCCAAGCCCGGCGGCCAGGACAGTGCAAGCGCCGCGAAAACCGTGGCCCAGGCCCGCCAGCGCCAGCTCGATCGCCAGGGCTGCGCCAACGCGTTTCTCGATCTCCAGGGCCTGCGTCGCCACTGCCCGCTGGTGGTGGAGGACCGTCGCTGGCTGGAAAACGCCTGCGAACGCCTCGGCCTGTCGTTGCGCGCCGCACACCGCATCATCAAGGTCGCCCGCACCCTCGCCGATCTCGATGGCACCCCGGCCATTGCCCGCCAGCACCTGGCCGAGGCGCTGCAGTACCGCCCGGCCACCGAGCCCTGAGTCCCGTAAAGCAGGGAAACACTTGCGCCGCCGGGCCACGCCAGGGCCGATGGCATACTGCGGCCCCACCCGCCAAGCCACCTGGTCCACCTCGATGAACAGCCTGCAAATCGGCCCTGTCGCCCTTTCCGCCTCCCAGGCGCTTTTCTACCTGGGCTTCTTCGCCGCACTCGGTTGTGGCTGGTGGCTGGGGCGCAAACGAGGCGCCAATCCCGAAGGCGCGCTATTCGCCATGCTGGTCGCCGGGGGGCTGGCGGCGCGTCTCGCCTTCGTCGCTTTCTATTTCGCCGAGTACCGTGCCGAACCCTGGCGCATGCTGGATATCCGCGACGGCGGCTTCCTCCTGCTGCCCGGCCTGGCAGCCGCGGCGCTGGTCGGTTTGCTGCAGGCTCGCCGTCACCCAGCCGCGCGCCGGCCACTGGGGGTCGCCCTGCTGGTGGGCGCCACGCTCTGGGGCGGGGGCAGTGCGCTGCTGGGGGCACTGGAACGTGGCCGGCTGCTGCCGGAGGTGGCGCTGAGCGACCTCGACGGCAAGCCCGTGGATATCCGTGAGCTGGATGGTCGGCCGCTGGTGATCAACCTCTGGGCCACCTGGTGCCCGCCGTGCCGCCGCGAGATGCCGGCCCTGCAAGCGGCCCAGCAGGCCCGGCCCGACCTGCGCTTCGTGCTGATCAACCAGGGCGAGAACGCCGAGCACGTGAAACGCTTCCTGCAGGAGCAGGGCCTGGAGGTGCAGGACGTGCTGATCGACGGCGGCAACCGCTTCGGCGCGCTGACCGGTTCCTACGGCCTGCCGACCACACTGTTCTACGACGGCCAGGGGCGGATGCTGAAGAGCCACATGGGCGAACTGTCCCGCGCCAGCCTCAACCGGGAGCTGGAGAGCCTCGCCACCGAGTGAGCGCCCTGGCAGAACGCGACCCAAAGAAAAGGCGCCCATCGGGGCGCCTTTTTCATTGCGGCGGAACGGCCGGACTCAGCGGAAGCGCCCCACTTCCTGGCGCAGTTCCTCGGCCAGGCGGTCCAGCTCTTGGGCGGTCTGCGCCAGGTTGGCGACCACTTCGCGCTGCTCGCTGTTGGCCAGGGCGATGCTCTGCAGGTTGCTGCTGAGCAGGGTCGCGGTGCTGCTCTGCTCCTGGGTGGCGGTGGTGATGGCGGCGAATTGCTCACCAGCAGCGGTGCTCTGCTGGGCGATCTGCGCCAGGGCGGCGGCGACCTTGGCGTTGCGCTCCAGGCCGTCCTGCATCAACGCCTTGCCGTGCTCCATGGTGCTGATGGCACTGGCGGTCTCATCCTGGATGCTGCCGATCATGCTGGAGATCTCGGTGGTCGCCTCGCGGGTACGGGCCGCCAGGTTGCGCACCTCATCGGCCACCACAGCGAAGCCCCGGCCCTGCTCGCCGGCACGCGCCGCCTCGATGGCGGCGTTGAGCGCCAAGAGGTTGGTCTGGTCGGCGATGGCGGTGATGACCCCGACGATGCCGCCGATTTCCTGGGAGCGCTGGCCGAGGGTGTTGATCACTTCGGCGGTGCCGTTGAGGGCTGTGGATATCTGCTCCAGCGCCGCAGAGGCCTCGCCCATGGAGCTCTGGCCGATGCGGGTCTGCTGGGCGTTGTCGCTGGCCATGCGCTCGGTGGCGCGCATGTTGTCGGCGATGTTCAGCGAGGTGGCGCTGAACTCCTCCACCGCGCCGGCCATGCTGCTGATCTCGCCGGACTGCTGCTCCATGCCTTCATAGGCACCGCTGGAGAGACCCGACAGCACCTGGGAGCGGCTGCCGACCTGCTGCGCCGAGCTGCGGATGTGCGCCACCATGGTCGACAGCGCCTCGCCCATCTGGTTGAAGCTGCGCGCCAGCTCGCCGATCTCATCGTTGCTGGATACATCCAGGCGCACGCTAAGGTCGCCCGCGCCCAGCGCCCGGGCCTGCTCCACCAGTTCGCCCAGCGGACGCAGGCGCTTGCGCAGCAGCCAGATCACCGAGGTTACCGCCAGCACCATGGCCAGCAGGCTGCCGAAGGCCAGCTGGCCGCCGACGCTCCAGGTCACCTCGCGGATTTCCGCCTTGGGCATGCTCGCCACCACCTGCCAAGGGCCATCGGCGAAGGACACGGCAACGCTGAAGAAATCCTCTTCGCCATCGCTCCAGAAGCGCCCATGGCCAGGCTCGCGGGCCAGCGCGGCGAGGGTGTCGCCGATGGCTTCCGGGCGGCGGACGCCGGCCGGGGTCACCAGCCACTTGCCGGTCTCGTCCATCAGCGCCAGGGAACCGGTCTTGCCGATGCGGAAGCGCTGCAGGTTGGCAAACTGGGCATTCTGCGCGTCGGTGTAGTCGAAGCCGACGAAGAGCACCGCGATGACCTGGCCGCCGTTGTCGCGCACCGGCGTGTACTGGGTCATGTAGTAGCGGTCGAAGAGCAGCGCGCGGCCCACGTAGTTCTGCCCGGACAGCAGGCGCTGGTAGGCGGGGTGGGCGTGGTCGAGCACGGTGCCGATGGCACGGGTGCCGTCCTGCTTGTTCAGCGAGGTGGTGACGCGGACGAAGTCGGCGCCATCGCGGACGAACACCGTGGCCACGCCGGCGGTGAGGTGGCGGAACTCGTCCACCAGGGTGAAATCGTTGTTCAGCACCTGGCCGTTGAGGTACAGGGCCGGCGGGCTCAGTGCGGCGACCGGCACGCGCTCGTCGGCGTGCAGCGCGAGGCCGCTGGCGAAGCGCTGCTCGAACAGACTGGCGAGGCGCTGGGTGCTTTCGCGCAGGCTGCCGTGGAAGGTGCTGAGCTGGTCGGCGAGCAGGCGGGCCTCGCTGGCCAGGTGCTCTTCGCGGGTGGCCAGGTTGGCCTGGTCCAGGGAGCGCAGGGCGAAGAGCGTGCTGCCACTGATCAGCAGCACGAGGATCAGGGCGAGGGCGGCGGCGAGCTGCCAGGCGATACGAGACCTGGGCGGGTTCATGGGGTTTCTCCAGTTTTTTGCAGGCAGGGCTGACGAGGAGCTTCTGGGGCTCCTTCGGCGGGCGGCGAGAATACTTGACCGTCCTACTGAGGTATAGGACGCATCTGCCGAAAGCACCGGAAAATTGTGTAAGCGCAGGCCACGCCGCTCTAGCGCTTGAAGCTCACCGGCGGCAAACGCATCGCCGCCACCTCGGCCAGCAGGTAATCCCGCAGGCGACGCAGGCGATCCTGGCCGCTGCGTGCCTTCGGCCACACCAGGTAGTAGCTCTGGCCGCTGGGCACGGCGCTGGGCCAAGGCAGGCCAATGCGCCCTTCCTCCACATCCTCGGCGACCATCACCAGGTCGCCGATGGAGATGCCATAGCCCCGCGTCGCCGCGACTATGCCCAGCTCCAGGGTGTCGAACACCTGGCCGCCCTTGAGCGGCACGTCCTGCTCCAGGCCCATGGCGTGCAACCAGCGCCGCCAGTCGCGGCGATCCGGCGTGGGGTGCAGCAGCTCGGCGCCGCGCAGTCGCGCCAGGTCCCAAGGCCCCTCGGCGGCGGCCGACGGCGCGCTGACCGGGATCAGCCATTCGGCGAACAGCTCGACGCTCTCCCATTCATCGCTGAAGCCGCCGCTGCTCAACAGCACCGCGCAGTCGAAAGGCTCGTGGTTGAAGTCGACCTTGTCCACATCCATCCAGGCGCTGGTCAGCTGCACCTCCACGTCCGGGTTCTGCAGGCGGAAGCGCGACAGCCGTGCCAGCAACCAGCGCATGGTCAAGGTCGAGGGCGCCTTGAGGCAGAGGATGCTGTCGTCCACCCGCAGCGTGGCGCAGGCACGCTCCAGGGAATCGAAGCCCTCGCGCAGGCCGGGCAGGATCATCCGCGCCGGCTCAGTGAGCTGGAGGCTGCGCCCCTTGCGCTCGAACAGGCGGCAGGCGAAATGCTCCTCCAGGGTGCGGATATGCCGGCTCACCGCGCTCTGGGTGATGGCCAGCTCCTCGGCGGCACGGGTGAAGGAGGCATGGCGCGCCGCGGCTTCGAAGGCACGCAGGGCGTAAAGCGGTGGCAGGCGACGCGTCATGGTTGAGCCCATTCATGAGTCAGAGTCATGGAAGGCATCATTTTTTTCCCTTTGTGGCGCGGATTCAAGCGCTGGAGAATCCACCGTCTCTGGCCCGATGCGTTTTCGGGCCCGCCATGACAAGTGATCCAGACTCATGCCACAGCAGATCCGCTCCGAACTCCTGGCCATCCTCCGCCTCGCCGGCCCGCTGATCGCGGCGCAGCTGGCCAACGTGCTGATGGTGTTCACCGACACGGTGATGATGGGCCTGCTCGGCCCGGCGGAGCTGGCGGCCGGCGGCCTGGGCGCGGCGAGCTATTCATTCGTGTCTATCTTCTGCGTCGGGGTGATCGCCGCCGTGGGCAACCTAGTCGCCATCCGCCACGGCGCCGGGGATATCGCCGGCGCCGCGCGCCTGACCCAGGCCGGCCTGTGGCTGGGCTGGAGCCTGGCCCTGGGCGCAGGGCTGCTGTTGTGGAACCTAGGCCCGCTGCTGACGCTGTTCGGCCAGGAGGCCCACAACATCGAGGGCGGCATGCGCTTCCTCTCCACCCTGGTATTCGCCTTGCCCGGCTACATGAGCTTCATGGCCCTGCGCGGCTTCACCAGCGCCATCGGCCGCCCCGGCCCGGTGATGGCCATCAGCATCGGCGGCGCGCTGGCCAACTTCGCCCTCAACTACATGCTGATCCATGGCTGGTTCGGCCTGCCGTCGCTGGGCCTGGCCGGCATCGGCCTGGTCACCGCCCTGGTGATGAACGTCATGGCGCTGCTGCTGGCCTGGCACGTCACCCGCCACCCGGCCTACGCCGCCTATTCCCTGCGCCAGGGCCTGTTCCAGCCGCGCCTGGACGACCTGCGCGAGCTGCTGCGCCTGGGCCTGCCCATCGGCGGCACCTATGCGGTGGAGTCCGGCCTCTTCGCCTTCGCCGCGCTGTGCATGGGCGCCCTGGGCAGCCTGTCGCTGGCGGCGCACCAGATCGCGATCATGTCGGTGTATGTGGCCTTCATGGTGCCGGTGGGCATCTCCTACGCGGTGACCTTCCGCATCGGCCAGCACTTTGGCGCCGGTCGCCTGGAAGACGCACGCCGCGCCGGGCGCCTGGGCATCGCCGTGGGCGCCGGCTGCATGCTCAGCTTCGCCGCGCTGTTCTGGCTGGCGCCGGAATGGGTGGTGGGCCTGTTCCTCGACCGCACTGCCGGCGAGTACCAGGAGGTGGTCGCCCTGGCGGTGAGCCTGCTGGCCATCGCCGCACTGTTCGAGCTGTTCGACGGCATCCAGACCATCGCCATGGGCGCCATCCGCGGCCTCAAGGACGCCAAGACCACCTTCCTCGTCGGCCTCGGCTGCTATTGGCTGGTGGGCGCGCCCGCGGCCTGGCTGCTGGCCTTCCCCCTGGGAATGGGCGCCCAGGGCGTGTGGTGGGGCCTGGCATCGGGCCTGGCCTGCGCCGCAGTCGGGCTGACCCTGGGGTTCGAGTGGAAGACCTTGCGCATGTTGCGCCCGCAGGCACCGCTCGGCGACGCCTGCAAGGCGGGCTGAGCGGGGTGCGCTAGAGGTTGGGCTGGCTGCTGAACAGCGGTTGGCGCACGCCGAATACCAGGAAGCGCGCCAGGTCGGCCAGGGGCAGCGGCTTGCTGATCCAGTAGCCCTGCACCTGGTCACAGCCGAACTGGCGCAGCAGGGCCAGTTGCTCGGCGGTTTCCACCCCTTCGGCCACCACCTCCAGGTTGAGGTTGTGCGCGAGGTTGATCATCGCGCGTACCAACTGGCGGTTCTCGGGGCGATCCTGCATGCCGCCGACGAAGCTCTTGTCGATCTTCAGCAGGGTGATGGGCAGGCTGTTGAGGTGGACGAAGGACGAGAAGCCGGTGCCGAAATCGTCCAGGGAGAAGCGCACGCCGACCTTGCCCAGGGCCTGCATGGTCTGCTGCACCTGTTCGCTGCGGCGCATCACCGCCGTCTCGGTCAGCTCGAACTCCAGCCACTGGGCGTCGACCCCGCGCTCGCTGATGAGGCGGTTCAGGGTCGGCAGCAGCTGGCTGTCCTGGAACTGGCGGAACGACAGGTTCACCGCCATGTGCAGGGCCGGCAGGCCGCGCCCGCGCAGCCACTGCATGTCGCGCAGGGCTCGGGAGATGACCCAGTAGCCGAGGGGAACGATAAGCCCGCTTTCCTCGGCCAGGGGCACGAATTCATTGGGCGACAGCAGGCCACGCTCGGCATGGCGCCAGCGCACCAGAGCCTCGAGGCCGACGATGCGGCCGGTCTCCAGGCACAGGCGCGGCTGGTAGTGCAGCTCCAGCTCGTCGCGGCGCAGAGCACGGCGCAACTCGCTTTCCAGGTCGGCCAGGCTGCGCGCGCTGCGGTTGATGCGTTCGTCGAACACATGGAAGGTGCAGCCCTGCACGGCCTTGGCCTGTTGCATGGCGATGTGCGCGTGCCACATCAGCGGGTCGGCGCCTTCGTCGGAGCGGGCATGGGCGATGCCCAGGCTGCAGCCGATGAGCAGGCTCTCGCCGTCGACCCAGTAGGGCTCGCCGAGGGCTTCGGCGATGCGTTCGGCGACCTTCTCGGCACGGGACGGGTCGCGGCGGGTATCCAACAGCAGGGCGAACTCGTCGCTGCCCAGGCGGGCCAGCTGGTCGCCGGCAGCCAGTTCGCCCTTGAGCCGCGCCACCACCTGGAGGATCAGGCGGTCGCCGGCCTGGTAGCCGAGGGCGTCGTTGGCGTGGCGGAAATTGTCCAGGTCCAGGTGGCCGAGGGCCAGGCCGCGCCCGGCGAATTCGGCCAGGCGCCCCGCCAGCAGGGTCTGGAAGCCCTGGCGGTTGGCGATGCCGGTGAGCGGGTCCTGCTCGGCGAGGCTTTGCAGGGTGTTCTGCAAGGCGCTGCGCTCGCGCATGTAGCGCAGGCTGCGACGCAGCACGTCGGGGCCCAGTTGGTCACGCACCAACCAATCGCAGACGCCGGCCGGCGCTTCATCGGGCTCCTGTTCCAGCAGCAGGATGGTGGGCAGGTGGCAACGGCCGGGGGCCGGCAGCAATTGCGGGGTGCAGAGCAGCAAGCCGCCCTCGCTGTCGTCGAACAGGCTGCTGGCGGCCTCCCAGGAGGGGGCGGTGATCAGGGGTGAAAGGCTGCCCAGCGAGCTGAGCAGCTCGCGTAAGGATTCCGCCCAGCCAGGCGATTCCGCCAGCAGGAGCATGCGCATGGGCTCGGCAAGCGCGGACAAATGACCTCCCCGGGGTCACAAAAACAGTGGGCAATTGGCCCAATTCGCGTCGTGATCGACGTCGTTCTTTTAGGTGTGCTCTTGAGGCGACTTGGCGAACTTTGCGCCAAATGTGAACAGCCATCAACAGTGTGTGTCGGAACAATCGTACTTGATGGTTCGAAATAGCCAAGCGCCAAGCTTCACCAAAGGGCGCTACGTCACACTGTTCGGCGTGCATCGGCAGATCGGGGCCGGCCTGTTAGAATGCGCGGCCATTCCCCCGCGAAAAATCGACCCGCATGTCCCGACTCAATCCCCGGCAGCAGGAAGCCGTGAACTATGTCGGCGGCCCGCTCCTGGTGCTCGCCGGTGCCGGCTCCGGCAAGACCAGCGTGATCACCCGCAAGATCGCCTACCTCGTCCAGCAGTGCGGCGTCCGCGCGCAATACATCGTCGCCGTGACCTTCACCAACAAGGCCGCCCGCGAGATGAAGGCCCGCGTCGGCACCCTGCTGCACGGCGCCGAAGGTCGTGGGCTGACGGTGTCCACCTTCCACAACCTGGGCTTGAACATCATCCGCAAGGAACATGCGCGGCTGGGCTACAAGCCGGGCTTCTCGATCTTCGACGAGACGGACATCAAGGCGCTGCTGACGGACATCATGCAGAAGGAGTACGCCGGGGACGATGGCGCCGATGAGGTGAAAAACTACATCGGCTCCTGGAAGAACGACCTGATCCTGCCCGAGGAGGCGCTGGCCAACGCGCGCAACCCCAAGGAGCAGACGGCAGCGGTGGTCTACCTGCACTACCAGCGCACCCTCAAGGCCTACAACGCGGTCGACTTCGACGACCTGATCCTGCTGCCGGTGAAGCTGTTCCAGGAGAACCCGGACATCCTCGAAAAATGGCAGCAGCGCGTGCGCTACATGCTGGTGGATGAATACCAGGACACCAACGCCAGCCAGTACCTGCTGGTGAAGATGCTGGTGCAGCACCGCGCGCAGTTCACCGTGGTGGGCGACGACGACCAGTCGATCTACGCCTGGCGGGGTGCGCGGCCGGAGAACCTGATGCAGCTGAAGGAGGACTTCCCCTCGCTGAAGGTGGTGATGCTGGAGCAGAACTACCGCTCCACCAGCCGCATCCTCAAGTGCGCCAACGTGCTGATCGCCAACAACCCCCACGTGTTCGAGAAGCAACTGTGGAGCGAGATGGGCGTCGGTGACCCGATCCGGGTTATCCGCTGCCGCAACGAGGACGCCGAGGCCGAGCGCATTGCCATGGAGATCCTCACGCTGCACCTGAAGACCGAGCGGCCCTACAGCCAGTTCGCCATCCTCTACCGCGGCAACCACCAGGCCAAGCTGATGGAGCTGAAGCTGCAGCACCACCAGGTCCCCTATCGGTTGTCGGGCGGCACCAGCTTCTTCGGCCGCCAGGAAGTGAAGGACCTGATGTCCTACTTCCGCCTGCTGGTGAACCCGGACGACGACAACGCCTTCCTCCGGGTGATCAACGTGCCGCGCCGCGAGATCGGCTCCACTACCCTGGAGAAGCTCGGCAACTACGCCACCGAGCGCAAGATCTCGATGTACGCCGCCGCCGACGAGATCGGCCTCGGCGAGCACCTGGACAGCCGTTACACCGAGCGCCTGCAGCGCTTCAAGCGCTTCATGGACAAGGTCCGCCAGGACTGCGCGCAGACCGACCCCATCGCCGCCCTGCGCAGCATGGTAATGGACATCGACTACGAGAACTGGATCCGCCAGAACGCCTCCAGCGACAAGGTCGCCGAGTTCCGCATGGGCAACGTCTGGTTCCTCATCGACGCCCTGAAGAACACCCTGGAGCGCGACGAAGAAGGCGAGATGACCATCGAGGAAGCCATCGCCAAGCTGGTGCTGCGCGACATGCTCGAGCGCCAGCAGGAAGAGGAGGAGGGCGCTGACGGCGTGCAGATGATGACCCTGCACGCATCCAAGGGCCTGGAATTCCCCTACGTGTTCATCATGGGCGTTGAGGAAGACATCCTGCCGCACCGCTCCAGCATCGAGGCCGACACCATCGAGGAGGAGCGCCGGCTGGCCTATGTCGGCATCACCCGTGCCCGGCAGAACCTGGCCATGACCTTCGCCGCCAAGCGCAAGCAGTACGGCGAGATCATCGATTGCTCGCCGAGCCGCTTCCTCGACGAACTGCCCCAGGAAGACCTGCAATGGGAAGGCATGGAAGACACGCCGGTGGAGGTCAAGGCGGTGCGCGGCAACACCGCGCTGGCGGACATCCGCGCCATGCTCAAGAAGCCCTGAGGCCGGCGGCCAACGGGCAACCGGGGGTCGCGGTGCGACCTGTCAGAAGGGCATCGCGCGATGCCCCCGCGCCGAGGTAGAATGCCGCGCTTCATCAGCGACAGCAGCTTCGCAGGAAGCCCCTCCCGTGAACATTCTCAAAGAAAAGATCCTCTCCGAAGGCATCGTGCTTTCCGACCAGGTGCTGAAGGTAGACGCCTTCCTCAACCACCAGATCGACCCGCAGCTCATGAAGCACATCGGCCATGAATTCGCCGAACGCTTCCGTGGCCAGGGCATCACCAAGATCGTCACCATCGAAGCCTCGGGCATCGCCCCGGCGGTGATGGCCGGCCTTGAGCTGGGCATCCCGGTGATCTTCGCCCGCAAGTTCCAGTCGCTGACGCTGAAGAACGACCTGCTGATCTCCAAGGTGTTCTCCTTCACCAAGCAGACCGAGAGCACCATCGCCATCTCCGCCAAGCACCTGACGGCATCCGACCACGTGCTGGTGATCGATGACTTCCTCGCCAACGGCCACGCCGCCAAGGCGCTGATCGACCTGATCGGCCAGGCGGGCGCGAGCATCGCCGGCATGGGCATCGTCATCGAGAAGTCCTTCCAGGAAGGCCGCACCCTGCTGGAAAGCGAAGGCTACCGGGTCGAGTCCCTGGCGCGGGTCCAATCCCTGGCCAACGGCACCGTGACCTTTATCGATTGAGTGCCCGGCGCTGCGACAATAAGCCGCAGCAGCCAGACACGAAAAAGCCGCCCGAGGGCGGCTTTTTCGTTGATGCCGGGTCCCTGTTACAGGCCGGACATCTTCTTGATGGTCGCTTTCAGCTCATCATCGGTGCAGTCGGCGCAGGTGCCTTTCGGCGGCATTGCGTTGATACCGGTGATGGCCTTGGCCAGGATGCCGTCGAGGCCGCCCTGGTGGTCGGCACGCTCTTTCCAGGCGGCGGTGTCGCCGATCTTCGGAGCGCCGAGAACGCCGGCGGTGTGGCAGGCGCCACAGTGCTTGGCGATGATGTCGTCCGGCGTCTTGGCGCCGCCGCCTGCGGAGGCTGCTACAGCTTCCACACCCTTGCACTCCTGGCCCTGGACACAGACTTCGCCTACCGGCTTGATACGCTCGGCGATGGCGTCATCGGTCGCGGCCTGGGCGCTAACAGCCCAAAGGGCCAATACGGCAACATGCGCTGCCAGCATCTTATTTATCAGGTTCACCCTTACACCCTCATCCTGGCTAGTGACGCCCGCGGCCACGGTTTCGCGGGCGGGCGCCAGTATAACGGTTAGCCCGCCATGCTGAAACAACCCTACTTGTCGCACGACTAAAGCATGAGCGCCTTGCGACCAGAGGCTGATCAGCCCGATACCTTCGCCCTCTCGACCGCACGCACATAGGTGCCGAAGACGTGGTCCCAGAGCGGCGAGGAAACCCCGAAGTTCTTCTCCACGCCCTTCTGGTGGTGCAGGTCATGGTTGAACACCAGCCCAGGGATGAAACGGTAGAACCAATGCCCGGGGCGGTGCATCACGTAGTGCAGCGAGATATAGAGAAAGTAGCCGGCAACCAGCCCGGCGAACAGCGAAGCCAGACCCAGGTAGGCACACAACGGCAGCAGCAGCGCATAGACCGCACTGGTCTTCCAGCTGGAGATGCCGATGAACGCCAGCACGTCGAGATGGTGGGTCCAGTGTTCACGGCGATACAGCGAGTGGAACAGGAAGCGATGCACCCCGTACTCGATGAGCGACCAGAGCAACAGGCCGGCCAGCAGTTGCCAGGGCAGGATCGGGCCGACGAACAGGGCGATGAGGATGAATAGCGGAGCGGTGAAGAAGTCCAGGTAATAGGCGAGCGAGGACATCAACCATTTGTTCGAGGCAGCCACGGGACCTTCCTTGTCATGCGCCGTTGCGCTGGGCACGGCCTTGAGTGGATGAGCACGCCGCCTTTGCGGCGACGCGTGCGCAAACCTAGCATGCCGGCGCCGGTCCGATGACCGGCTCGGGTGAAGACCGCGCAGTGGCTCACGAAGCCACGCGCCGGAGGCTGGAACGGACTAGAAGTTGGCCGGCGTGGTCGCGCTGATCAGGCGGGCCGGAACGTCGAAGGGATTGCTGAAACGGTGCGGCTTGCTGCTTTCGAAGTAGTAGCTGTCGCCCGGTTCGAGGATGAACAGCTCGTTGCCGACGGTGAGCTCGAGGCGGCCCTCCACCAGCATCCCGGCCTCTTCGCCCTCATGGGCGTACATCTCGTCACCGGTGTTGGTGCCCGGCGGGTAGGTTTCGTCGAGGAAGGCGATCGCGCGGCTCGGATGGGCCTTGCCCACCAGCTTCATGGTGATCGCACCACTGCAGATATCGGTAAGTTCGGAAGCCCGGTAGACCACCTGAGTCTGGTTGTCCTGTTCCAGATCGAGGGAAAAGAATTCCACCAGCGACATGGGGATGCCCCCGAGCACCTTCTTCAGCGAACTGATGGAGGGGCTGACGCTGTTTTTTTCGATCATGGAAATCGTGCTGTTTGTTACGCCTGCACGTTTGGCGAGTTCACGCTGGGAGAGGCCTTTGAGCTTGCGGATGGATTGCAGTCGAACACCGACGTCCAATGGTGGGATCCTCCTTGGGATTCTTGTTGAGGGGGGTGGTCACGGTGGCCGTATGATGCGGCCAGCGTTCAGTATTTACAACACTTCGGCCGTAAATCCTGCGCAAACTTTCACCACCCCGGAAAACCCCGAGGAAAATCAATTATTTGAACCATCATCAGCTGCGTAGATGGCTCTTTCAGAGCCGCTTCAGCGGTAGATCAACGGCACCCGGCGCAGGTTGCAGAAGATCTGGTAGGGAATGGTGCCGGCCTGGATGGCGACATCGCTGGCCAGGACCTGGCCACCCCAGAACTCGACCCGGCTGCCGAGCCCGGCCTGGGGCAGGTCGGTGAGGTCGAGAGTGAGCATGTCCATGGACACTCGGCCAATCAGCCGCGACAGCTGCCCGTCGATGGCCACCGGGGTGCCGGTGGGCGCATGGCGGGGATAGCCGTCGGCATAACCCATGGCGACCACGCCGACGCGCGTCGGGCGCTCGGTGATGAAGCGCGCGCCGTAGCCGACCGGTTGGCCGGCGGGCAGTTCGCGCACGCTGATGACCTTGGACTCCAGGGTCATCACCGGCTTCAGGCGCGAGGCCAGCTCATGGGCCTGCTCGAAGGGCGTTGCGCCGTAGAGCATGATGCCGGGGCGCACCCAGTCGCTCGGCACCTGCGGCCAGCCGAGCACGGCGGGCGAGTTGCGCAGGCTGATCTCGGCGGCGAGGCCGGCACGGGCCTGCTCGAAGACCGCCACCTGCTCGGCGGCGCTGTCGCTGTCCAGTTCGTCGGCACGGGCGAAGTGGCTCATGAGCACGATCTTGCCGACCTTGCCGCTGGCCATCAGGCGCTGGTAACCGTCGCGGTATTCCGCCGGGTGCAGGCCCACGCGGTGCATGCCCGAATCCATCTTCAGCCACACCGTCAACGGGCGGCTCAGGCTGGCGCGCTCGATGGCCTCGAGTTGCCAGGTGGAATGCACCACGCACCAGAGGTCGTAGCGCTCGATCAGCGACAGCTCATCGGCTTCGAAGAAACCCTCCAGCAGCAGGATGGGGCCGACGATGCCGGCATCGCGCAGCTCCAGTGCTTCCTCTATGCAGGCCACGGCGAAACCGTCGGCTTCCGCCTGCAACGCCTGGGCGCACCGCACCGCGCCATGCCCGTAGGCATCCGCCTTGACCACGGCCAGTGCCTTGGCACCGGTGGTTTCGCGGGCGAGACGGTAGTTGTGGCGCAGCGCTTCGAGGTCGATCAGGGCACGGGCGGGACGCATGGCAAAGGCTTCTTCTGGTTATATGAAAAACCCGGCGCGGACGCCGGACAGAGCAAGGGTTCAGGGCAGGGCGGCGACCACGGTCATTTCCACCAGCACCTCGGGCGAGTACATCTTCGCCTCGACGCAGGCACGGGCCGGGGCAGCGCTCTTGGCGACCCAGGCGTCCCACACGGCGTTCATGCCGGCGTAGTCCGCGTCGATGTCCTTCAGGTAGATGGTCACCGAGAGGATGCGGCTCTTGTCGGTGCCGGCCTCGGCGAGCATGCGGTCGACGGCATCCAGGGTTTCGCGGGTCTGGCGCTCGATGCCCGGGTTCAGCCCTTCATCCAGCTGGCCCGCCAGGTAGACAGTGCCGTTGTGGATGACGATCTCGCTGTAGCGGGCTTCAGTGCGCAGGCGCTGTAGTGACATGTTTCTGGCTCTCCTTGGTGTTGCCATAACGGAAGATATCCAGGCCTTCGGCGCTGATCTGCGGACGCTTGCGCGCCATCAGGTCGGCGAGCAGGCGGCCGGAACCGCAGGCCATAGTCCAGCCAAGGGTACCGTGTCCGGTATTCAGGAACAGGTTGCGGAACGGGGTCGCGCCCACGATCGGCGTGCCGTCCGGGGTCGCCGGGCGCAGGCCGGTCCAGAACTCGGCGCGAGTCAGGTCGCCGCCCTGGGGGTAGAGGTCGGCGGTGATCATTTCCAGGGTTTCGCGGCGACGCGGGTTAAGCGACAGGTCGAAACCGGCGATCTCGGCCATGCCGCCCACGCGGATGCGGTCGTCGAAGCGGGTGATGGCGACCTTGTAGGTCTCGTCGAGGATGGTCGAGGCGGGCGCCATGTCCGGGTTGGTGATGGGCACGGTCAACGAGTAACCCTTGAGCGGGTACACCGGCGCCTTGATGCCCAGCGGTTTGAGCAGCTGCGGGCTGTAGCTGCCGAGGGCCAGCACGTAGCGGTCGGCGGTCTCCAGCTTGCCGTCGATCCACACGCCGTTGATGCGATCACCGGCGAAGTCCAGGCGCTGGATGTCCTGGCCAAAGCGGAATTCCACGCCCAGGCCACGGGCCATCTCGGCGAGGCGGGTGGTGAACATCTGGCAGTCGCCGGTCTGGTCGTTGGGCAGGCGCAGGGCGCCGGCCAGCTTGTCGGTGACCTTGGCCAGGGCCGGCTCGGCACGGGCGATGCCGGCACGGTCGAGCACTTCATAGGGCACGCCGGAGCTTTCCAGCACGGCGATGTCCTTGGCGGCGGCGTCGAGCTGGGCCTGGGTACGGAACAGCTGGGTGGTACCGAGCTGACGGCCTTCATAGGCGATGCCGGTTTCGGCACGGAGTTCGTCGAGGCAGTCGCGGCTGTACTCGGACAGGCGCACCATGCGCTCCTTGTTCACCGCGTAGCGGGCGGCGGTGCAGTTACGCAGCATCTGCGCCATCCACAGGTACTGGCCGATGTCGCCAGTGGCCTTGATGGCCAGGGGCGCGTGCTTCTGCAGCAGCCACTTGATGGCCTTCAGCGGCACGCCGGGAGCGGCCCAGGGCGAGGCATAGCCAGGGGAGACCTGGCCGGCGTTGGCGAAGGAGGTTTCCATGGCGACGGCGCTCTGCCGATCGACCACCACGACTTCGAAGCCTTCCCGGGCCAGATAGTAGGCACTCGCCGTACCGATCACACCGCTGCCCAGCACCATCACTCGCATGTCTGCCTCCAGCGCAAACGGGGGTAACCGCTGCGTTTGTTATTTTGAGCGTAGATGCCGCGCAGTATATGAAGAGCGCCCCAGTGATATTCACTATATAGCCAGCTATATTTGGCGATAATTCTTGGCCAATACGGCTTTTGCGGAGGGGCATCCACCATGCGTACCCAGCATCAATCGCGTCGTGAGTTAGACAAGATAGACCGGAATATTTTACGAATTCTCCAGGAGGACGGACGTATCTCCTTCACCGAGCTGGGCGAACGGGTCGGCCTCTCCACCACTCCCTGCACCGAACGCGTACGTCGCCTGGAGCGTGAGGGGATCATCATGGGCTACAACGCCCGGCTGAACCCGCAGCACCTCAAGGCGAGCCTGCTGGTGTTCGTCGAGATCAGCCTGGACTACAAGTCCGGCGATACGTTCGAGGACTTCCGCCGAGCCGTGCTGAAGCTGCCCCATGTACTCGAATGTCACCTGGTTTCCGGCGATTTCGACTACCTGGTTAAGGCGCGGATCAACGAAATGGCCTCCTACCGCAAGCTGCTCGGCGACATCCTGTTGAAGCTGCCGCACGTGCGCGAGTCGAAGTCCTACATCGTGATGGAAGAGGTCAAGGAATCCCTCAACCTGCCCATTCCCGAGTGAAGCCGGGGGCGCCGACGCCCCTGCCGATAGTTGCCTGCGAGGCACAGGGATTTTTCCTGGACGCCCCTTGGCGGTTGGCGTGCTTCGTGCTTATCCTCCGTCAAATTTTCCAAACATAATAATCAGGATTCCGCACATGAACGCCCGCGTTCGCCATCCGGTCCACAGCGACCAGCACGCCCCCTCCTACTACGCCGCGACCGCCAATCGTCGTATCGAACATCCGCCGCTGGCGGGCGAGGAGGTGGCCGACGTCTGCGTCGTCGGCGGTGGCTTCTCCGGGCTGAACACGGCCATCGAACTGGCCAAGCGTGGCTTCTCGGTGGTGCTGCTGGAGGCGCACAAGGTGGGCTGGGGTGCCAGCGGGCGCAACGGCGGCCAGCTGATCCGCGGCGTCGGCCACGATGTCGAGCACTTCGAATCGGTGGTGGGCAAGGACGGCGTCCGCGCCCTCAAGCTGATGGGCCTGGAGGCGGTGGAGCTGGTGCGCCAGCGGGTGGAAGAGTTCGCCATCGACTGCGACCTGACCTGGGGCTATTGCGACCTGGCCAACACCGCCCGTGACCTCGCCGGCTTCGCCGAAGACCTGGAAGACCTGAAGAGCCTCGGCTACCGCCATGAAATGCGCCTGCTGCAACCGGGCGAGATGCGCAGCGTGGTGGGCTCCGATCGCTACGCCGGCGGCCTGATCGACATGGGTTCCGGCCACCTGCACCCGCTCAACCTGGCCCTGGGCGAAGCCGCCGCCGCCAGCTCGCTGGGCGTGCGCATCTTCGAGCACTCGGCGGTACTGCGCATCGATTACGGCCCGGAAGTGAAGGTGCACACCGCCCAGGGCCAGGTCCGCGCGAAGACCCTGGTGCTCGGCTGCAACGCCTACCTCAACGACCTCAACCCCACACTCGGCGGCAAGGTGCTGCCGGCGGGCAGCTACGTCATCGCCACCGAGCAACTGCCCGAGGCACTCACCCGGCAGTTGCTGCCGCAGAACATGGCGGTGTGCGACCAGCGCGTGGCCCTGGACTACTACCGTCTTTCCGCCGACAACCGCCTGCTGTTCGGCGGCGCCTGCCACTATTCCGGCCGCGACCCCGCGGACATCGCCGCCTATATGCGGCCGAAGATGCTGGACGTCTTCCCCCAGCTGGCCGATGTGCGCATCGACTACCAGTGGGGCGGGATGATCGGTATCGGTGCCAACCGCCTGCCGCAGATCGGCCGCCTGCCGGACCAGCCCAACGTCTACTTCGCCCAGGCCTACTCGGGCCACGGGGTCAACGCCACCCACCTGGCGGGCAAGCTGCTGGCCGAAGCTATCAGCGGCGAGCAGAGCAACGGTTTCGACGTGTTCGCCAAAGTGCCGCACATCACCTTCCCCGGCGGCAAGCTGCTGCGCTCACCCTTGCTGGCTCTCGGCATGCTCTGGTACCGGATCAAGGAAAACGTCGGCAACAGCCTGGCGAAATGACCCTCGCCCCGCGCCACACGCGGGCTGCCTGAATCTTCCGGCTGCGCTGGCGTCTGAGCTCAAGGACCCGGCGAGTCGGAGGCCGACGTGCGCATTCCCCTGCTATTCATCTGCCTGCTGGCCGCACTCGGCGGCTGCGCCAGCCCGCCCCCGGCCCCCCCGAGCCAGGCGATCGCCGCTGCAGCGTCGCCCTTCGGCCAGCGCCTGCAGGCACTGGCGGCCGCGCACCCGGGGCAATCCGGCTTCCGCCTGCTGCCCGCCAGCAACGAGGCGTACAGCGCCCGCGCCGAGCTGATCCGCTCGGCCCGCAGCAGCCTCGACCTGCAGTACTACATCGTCCATGACGGCCTCTCCACCCGTGCCCTGTTCGACGAACTGCTACGCGCCGCCGACCGCGGCGTGCGTGTGCGCCTGCTGCTCGACGACACCAGCAGCGACGGCCGCGACGCCAGCATCGCGCTGCTGACCGCACACCCGAATATCCAGGTGCGGCTGTTCAACCCCCTGCACCTCGGCCGCGTCACCGGCGTCACGCGGACCCTCGGCAGGGCGCTGGACCTGGGCCAGCAGCACCGGCGCATGCACAACAAGCTGTGGCTGGCCGACAACGCGGCGGCTATCGTCGGCGGGCGCAACCTGGGGGATGAATACTTCGACGCCGAGCCCAGCCTCCACTTCACCGACATCGACCTGCTGGCCATCGGCCCGGTGGCGGAACAGCTGGGGCAGAGCTTCGACCAGTACTGGAACAGCGCGCTGAGCAAGCCCATCCAGCAGTTCCTCTGGCGCCAGCCGCAACGCCAGGAGCTGGACGAGGCGCGCCAGCGCCTGCGGGGCTACCTGGCCGAAGCGCGAGTACAGCAGAAGACCCTGTACGACCGGCTGCATACCTACCGCGACGACCCGCGACTCGACCTCTGGCTGCGCGAACTGATCTGGGCACCGGCCAGCGCCCTGTGGGACGCGCCGAGCAAGGTCCTGGCCAGTGGCACACCCGACCCGCACTTGCTCCTGGCCAACCAGTTGCAGCCGGTGCTGGCCGGGGTGAAGCAGGACCTGGTGCTGATCTCGGCCTACTTCGTGCCCGCCCGGGAGGGCATGGACTACCTCGTCGGCAAGGCCGACGCCGGCGTCGACATCCGCCTGCTGACCAACGCCCTGGAGGCCACCGACGTGCCCGCCGTGCATGGCGGCTACGCGCCCTATCGCCAGCGGCTGCTGGAGCATGGCGTCCGCTTGTTCGAGCTGCGTCGCCAGGCCGGGGATGGCGCCGGCAGCGGCGAGTACAGTTTCAGCGGCTCTTCCAACTCCAGCCTGCACAGCAAGGCGATGATCCTCGACCAGCGCCACGCCTTCATCGGCTCCTTCAACTTCGACCCGCGCTCGGTGCTGTGGAACACCGAGGTCGGTGTGCTGATCGACAGCCCGGAACTGAGCGCACACCTGCGCCGCCTGGCCCTGGAGGGCATGAGCCCCGGGCGCAGCTACCAGGTGCGCCTGCGGCCGGACGGCGGCATGGAGTGGATGACGGAGGAGGGCGGCCGCCAGCAGGTACTGCGGCAGGAGCCGGGTAGCCTGTGGCGGCATTTCAATGCCTGGTTCGCCGAGCGCGTGGGCCTGGAGCGGATGCTCTGAATCAGGGGTTGCCGGTCACGGCCGGCTCGCCACCCTCGTCGCCGAACAGCTCGCGGGTCCAGGCCAGCCAGACGAAGCCGGCTGCGCCGATGGCCATCATCAACGGCAGAGCATGGCCGCTGATCCACTGGCTGGCAGCGCCGGTGACCAGTGGGCCGATCAGGCAACCGATACCCCAGAGCTGCGCGACGTGGGCATTGGCGCGGACCAGTTCATCATCCCGATAGCGCTCGCCGATAAGGATCAGCGCCAGGGTGAAGAGCCCGCCCGCGCTGGCACCGAATATCACCCAGATCGGCCAGATCAGCGGCGTGTGCAGGAACAGGGGAATACTCAGGCTGGACAGCAGCAGAGCCAGCCCGCAGCCGCGGAACAGCGTACGTCGCGACATGTGGTCCGCCAGCAGGCCGATGGGCAGCTGCAAGGCGGCATCGCCGACCACCACCACGCTGGCCATCAGCAACGCCACTTCCTGGTTGAAGCCCTGGCGCAGGCCGTAGATGGGCAGCAGGGTCAGCATCATCGCCTCGAAGGCGGCGAACAGCACCACCGCCCAGGCGATGGTCGGCAACCGCGCACAGAAGGTCAGCAGGCCGCGCCCCGAGGCGCTGTGGGCGTCCACGCTGGGCGCGCCGGTGCGCCCCAGCAGCAACAGCGAGCCGCCCACCAGCAGGCCGGTGCCGGTCCAAAAACCGAGGTCGTTGCCGGTACCCAGCACGCTGAGCAGCAGCGGCCCGGACAGCTGGCTCAGGGCGTAGCCGGTGCCATACAACGCCACCAGGCGCCCGCGCCACTTTTCCACGGCCAACTGGTTGATCCAGCTCTCGCCGAGGATGAACACCACCGTCAGCGCCACACCGATGAACAGGCGCAGGGCCAGCCAGATGGGGTAGCTCTGCACCAGCGCCAGCATCGCCACCGAAACGGCACTGACCAGCAGGCACAGCTGCATCAGGGGAGTGGTGCCGAAGCGCGCGGCGAGGCGCCCGGCCAGGGAAGCGCCGAGCAGCACGCCCACCGCCGGGGTGCCGGCCATCACGCCGATGGCGAAGGCGTCATAGCCCCAGCTTTCCAGGCGCAACGAGACCAGGGGCATGGTCACGCCCAGCGCGAGCCCGATGCTGATCACCGCGCCACAGACGGCGAAGTAGGTCCCCCAACGCATGGCGGTGTCCTCCATTCCATGGGCCAGCATCCCGGGGGATTCTGGCAGGCAGAAAAGCAAAAGCGGCCGGGCTCCTGTGAAGGAAACCCGGCCGCAGGTGTGGCTCCAGGGGAGCCGGCCTCCCGAAGGAAGGCGGACCTTGTCAGGCGGTCATGCCGCCCTTATTCAGAGCTTGATCCAGGTGGATTTCAGCTCGGTGTACTTGTCGAACGCGTGGAGCGACTTGTCGCGGCCGTTGCCCGACTGCTTGAAGCCGCCGAAGGGCGCGGTCATGTCGCCACCGTCGTACTGGTTGACCCAGACGCTACCGGCGCGCAGCGCCTTGGCGGTCAGGTGGGCCTTGGACAGGTTGCTGGTCCAGACCGCGGCGGCCAGGCCGTAGACGGTGTCGTTGGCGATGGCGATGGCATCCGCCACGTCGTCGAAGGCGATGACCGAAAGCACCGGGCCGAAGATCTCTTCCTTGGCGATGCGCATGGCGTTGTCCACGCCGTCGAAGATGGTCGGCTCGACGTAGGTGCCGCCGGTCTCTTCCATCACGCGCTTGCCGCCGGCCACCAGCTTGGCGCCGTCGTCATGGCCGGCCTGGATGTAGGACAGCACGTTGTTCATCTGGGTGGTGTCGACCAGCGCACCGACGTTGGTTTCCGGGTCCAGCGGGTTGCCCGGCTTCCAGGTCTTGATCGCCGCGACCACCATCGGCACGAATTTGTCCTTGATCGAACGCTCCACCAGCAGGCGCGAGCCAGCGGTGCAGACCTCGCCCTGGTTGAAGGCGATGGCGCCCGCGGCGGCCTCGGCGGCGGCCTGCAGGTCAGGCGCGTCGGCGAAGACGATGTTCGGGCTCTTGCCGCCGGCTTCCAGCCAGACGCGCTTCATGTTGGATTCGCCGGCATAGATCATCAGTTGCTTGGCGATCTTGGTGGAGCCGGTGAACACCAGGGTGTCGACGTCCATGTGCAGGGCCAGGGCCTTGCCCACGGTGTGGCCGAAACCCGGCAGCACGTTGAACACGCCGGCGGGGATGCCGGCCTCGATGGCCAGCTGGGCGATGCGGATAGCGGTCAGCGGCGACTTCTCGGACGGCTTGAGCACCACCGAGTTGCCGGTGGACAGCGCCGGGCCGAGCTTCCAGCAGGTCATCAGCAGCGGGAAGTTCCAGGGCACGATGGCGGCGACCACGCCCACCGGCTCGCGGGTCACCAGGCCCAGTTCGTTGTGCGGGGTGGCCGCGACTTCGTCGTAGATCTTGTCGATGGCCTCGCCGCTCCAACGGATGGCGCGGGAAGCGCTGGAGACGTCGATGTTCAGCGAGTCGCTGATCGGCTTGCCCATGTCCAGGGTTTCCAGCAGCGCCAGCTCTTCGCCATGTGCGTCGATCAGGTCGGCGAAGCGGATCATCACTTCCTTGCGCGCGGTGGGCGCGAGGCGCGACCAGACACCGGACTCGAAGACGGCGCGGGCATCCTTCACCGCCAGCTCGGCATCGGCCAGGTCACAGCTGGCGACCTGACCCAGCACGCGCCCATCCACCGGGCTGATGCAGTCGAAGGTCGCGCCGGAAACGGCGTGGGTGTACTCGCCATGGACGAAGGCACGGGTTTCGATCTGCAGGGACTTGGCGCGCTGTTCCCAGTCGGCACGAGTCAGGGTGGTCATGGGGCATTCCTCTTATTAGTAGAAAAGTGCCGGATCCTGGCTCCGGCACTGTCAAGAATTCTGCAAGGCCAGCATGCGGCCGAACCTGATCGCAACCCTAAACCAGAGGGCCCTGGGTTTTCAATATTTTTGACAAAATTCCAGCAAACGCCCTTGTCATGTTCGTTTTATTAAACATAGACTGCGGATCGGATCGCCCGGGCGTTTTCCCTCCCTCCCACGGGCATAGGGGAAGCCGCCGACAACTGGGCAGAATAAAAAACAGGTCCGCCGGGCGCGGACCACCCGCCAGCTGCAACGGAACCGCCATGAACATCGAATCCATCGTCGACTTCGCCAACAGCCCAGCCGCCGCCGAGCGCTACCGCCCAGCCCCCGAGAAAGTCCTCAAGGGCGACCCGGAGCAGAGCGTGCGCAACCACTACGGCAGCCCCTGCGGGCAGTTCAACGTGGGCATCTGGGAAGGCGCAGTCGGCCACTGGACCGTCAGCTACACCGAACACGAATACTGCGAGATCCTCCAGGGCGTTTCCGTCCTGCGTGACGCCGACGGCAACGCCAAGACCGTTCGCGCCGGCGATCGCTTCGTCATTCCCGCCGGCTTCTCCGGCACCTGGGAAGTGCTCGAGGCCTGCCGCAAGGTCTACGTGATCTTCGAACAGAGCAAATGATCCACCGCTTCACCTCCAGAAGCTCGTAATCCCCTTGAGCCCGCGAAAGCGGGCTTTTTTATGGGCGCGGCACAGGCCGGACGACAAATCGCGGGCATGAAAAAGCCCGCCATGTAGGCGGGCTTCTTCGACAAGGGCCGGATCAATTACTTGATCTTGGCTTCCTTGTAGATCACGTGCTTACGCACGACCGGATCGAATTTCTTGATTTCGATCTTGTCGGGAGTAGTGCGCTTGTTCTTGTCGGTGGTGTAGAAGTGGCCGGTACCGGCGCTGGACACCAAACGGATCAGTTCACGCATGATTAGCTCCTTATACCTTCTCGCCGCGAGCACGCAGCTCGGACAGGACTACGTCGATACCACGCTTGTCGATGATGCGCATGCCCTTGGCGGAAACGCGCAGACGCACGAAGCGCTTCTCGGACTCGACCCAGAAGCGGTGGTGCTGCAGGTTCGGCAGGAAACGACGACGGGTTTTGTTGTTAGCGTGGGAAACGTTGTTCCCGGTAACCGGACCCTTACCGGTTACTTGACAGACTCTAGACATGCCTCAGCCCTCTAAACCTCATGCCCAACCCGGCATGGGTTGGCCGCTTGAACTCTCACTTGTGGGCGTTTTAGCGCCCGTCTCGTCAGGGTCTTACCGGCCACACACAGACTGCGAAAGACCGGGCCCCTAGAAAAGAGCGCTGCTTTATATCAGAAACCCCCTAGTGCAGCAAGGACTGCACCACTTTGCCGAAAGCGGTGCCCAACCGCGAGGGGCCTGCAACCGCAGCGACGCGGGCTGCGCAGAAAACAACCGCTCGTCGCCAAAAGCGCATTGCCCCGCTCCTGGCCATGGTCTAGCGTAGGGCCTCCGCCCGCCGCCACCGGCCAGGGCCACCGCAAATGGAGCCTGCCCATGCGATTCGCCGCCCTTCCCCTGCTGCTCGCCCCGCTGTTCGCCCAGGCGGCCAGCCTAAGCGTCTGCACCGAGGCCAGCCCCGAAGGCTTCGACGTGGTGCAGTACAACTCGCTGACCACCACCAACGCATCCGCCGATGTGCTGATGAACCGCCTGGTGGAGTTCGATGCCCAGCGCGGCGAGCTGGTGCCCGGGCTGGCGCAGAGCTGGGAGGTCTCCCCCGACGGCCTGGCCTACACCTTCACCCTGCGCCCCGGCGTACGCTTCCACGCCACCGAGTACTTCAAGCCCGGCCGCGAACTGGATGCCGATGACGTGCTGTTCAGCTTCCAGCGCATGCTCGATGCGGCCAACCCCTGGCACAAGGTCGCCCAGAGTGGCTTCCCCCACGCCCAGTCGATGCAGCTGCCGCAACTGATCAAGTCCATCGACAAGGTCGCGCCACTGCAGGTGCGCTTCACCCTGAACAAGCCCGACGCCACCTTCCTCGCCACCCTGAGCATGGGCTTCGCCTCCATCTATTCGGCCGAATACGCCGAGCAGCTGATGAAGGCCGGCACGCCGGAGAAGCTCAACGCCCAGCCGATCGGCACCGGCCCCTTCGTCTTCAAGCGTTTCCAGAAGGACGCCGTGGTGCGCTACAGCGCCAACCCGGACTATTTCGCCGGCAAGCCGGCGGTGGACGGCCTGATCTTCGCCATCACGCCGGACGCCAATGTGCGCCTGCAGAAGCTGCGCCGCGGTGAATGCCAGATCGCCCTGTCGCCCAAGCCACTGGATGTCCAGGCCGCAAGCAAGGACGCCGCGCTCAAGGTGGTGCAGACACCGGCCTTCATGACCGCCTTCATCGGCATCAACAGCCAGCACCCGCCGCTGGACCAGGCCAAGGTGCGCCAGGCCATCAACCTGGCCTTCGACAAGCAGAGCTATCTCAAGGCCGTGTTCGAAGGCAGCGCGAGCGCCGCCAACGGCCCCTATCCGCCCAACACCTGGAGCTATGCCAAGGACCTGCCCGGCTACGCCCATGACCCGGAGAAGGCCCGCGCGCTGCTGGCGGAGGCCGGTTTCAAGGATGGTTTCAAGACCACGATCTGGACCCGTCCTTCCGGCAGCCTGCTGAACCCCAACCCCAGCCTCGGCGCCCAGTTGCTGCAGGCGGACCTGAGCAAGGTGGGCATCCAGGCCGAAATCCGCGTGATCGAATGGGGCGAGCTGATCCGCCGCGCCAAGGCCGGCGAGCATGATCTGCTGTTCATGGGCTGGGCCGGCGACAACGGCGACCCGGACAACTTCCTCACCCCGCAGTTTTCCTGCGCCTCGGTACAGTCTGGGCTCAACTTCGCACGCTATTGCGACGCCGAATTGGACAAGCTGATCAGCGACGGCAAGGGCCTCGCTGACCAGGCCGAACGCACGGCCCTCTATATAAAGGCGCAGCGCATCATCCAGGAACAGGCGCTGTGGCTGCCGCTGGCCCATCCCACCGCCTTCGCCCTGACCCGCGCCGGCGTCGAGGGCTACCAGGCCAATCCCTTCGGTCGCCAGGACTTTTCCCACGTCAGCGTGAAACCCTGATGGAGCTGAGCCAGCGCTACCTGCCGCAGTTCCAGTTCGTCGAGCGGCACCAGCTGCCACTGCGGGCAACGCCACGCCAGGCACTGGATGCGGTCGGCGAACTCGCCGTGCATGACGACCCGCTGGTGCGCACCCTGCTGCACATCCGCGAGGCACCGGCCCGCCTGGCCGGCGCGCTCGGGCTTAACAACAGCCTCAAGGGCCGCGCCACCTTTGGCCTGCACGAATTCACCCTGCTGGAACGGGACGCCGATCGCGCCCTGGCCTATGGGCTCATCGGGCGCTTCTGGCGCGGCGACTTCGGCCTGCAGCCGGTCAGCGACGCCGCCGCCTTCGACGCCTATGCCGAGCCCGGCGTCGCCAAGCTGGTTCTGAGCTTTCACTGCAGCTCCGGCGCGGATGGCCGCACGACCCTGCACACCGAAACCCGGGTCTATTGCCCGGACCGGCGCAGCCGCCTGCTGTTCACGCCCTACTGGCTGGCCATACGTCCGGCCAGCGGGCTGATCCGCCGGCGTTTGCTGGCCGCCATCCAGCGCCGGGTCGACGACACGCGCTAGAGCCAGCCGTACTCGGCCATCGACAACGGCTCGCCGTCCCCCACCACGAAGTGGTCGAGCACCCGCACCTCGACCAGTGCCAGGGCCTCCTGCAGACGCTGGGTCAGCAGGCGATCCGCCTGGCTGGGTTCGGCAACCCCGGAAGGGTGGTTGTGGGTGAGGATCAGCGCGGCCGCGTTGTGCGCCAGGGCCCGCTTGACCACCTGGCGCGGATAGACGCTGGCTCCGTCGATGGAGCCATGGAACAGCACCTCGAAGGCCAGCACCCGGTGCTTCGAGTCGAGGAACAGGCAACCGAACAGCTCATGGGGTTCATGGCGCAGCTGCGCCTTCAGGTAATCGCGCACCGTCTGCGGACTTTCCAACACCGAATTGCGGCGCAGCCCTTCGGCCAGGTGCCGACGCGACATCTCCAGCACCGCCTGCAACTGGGCGTATTTGGCCGGCCCGAGGCCGAGGCGGCTGCAGAAGGAATCGATGTCCGCTTCCAGCAGCAGGCGCAGGCCACCGAAGTCGTTGAGCAGATGGCGGGCGAGGTCCACCGCGCTCTGCCCGGCCACCCCGATACGCAGGAATATGGCGAGGAGTTCGGCGTCGGTGAGGGCCGCCGCGCCCTGCTCTAGAAGCTTCTCCCGCGGCCGCTCCGCCGCAGGCCAGTGACGAATGCTCATGGCACCTCCGTGGTTGAGCGCACCGCTGTTCCCATGCGGTCGCTGTGCTATCTTAATCCACCTTTTTTGCGCGGCGATTGGCCTGGGGAGGCGTCGTCGCCGCTGCGCAATCTAAACATCCATAAGGCAGGCCTATGCAGCGGCTCTATCGGAAACGCATCGTACTGGGCGTGGGCGGCGGCATTGCGGCCTACAAGAGCGCGGAGCTGGTTCGCCGCCTGCGCGACCAGGGCGCGGAAGTACGGGTCGTGATGACCCATGGCGGGCGCGAATTCATCACCCCGCTGACCCTACAGGCCCTTTCCGGCCACCCGGTGCACCTCGACCTGCTCGACACCGCTGCCGAAGCGGCCATGGGTCATATCGAGCTGGCACGCTGGGCCGACCTGGTGCTCATCGCCCCTGCCACCGCCGACCTCATGGCCCGCCTGACCCAAGGCGTGGCCGACGACCTGCTGACCACCCTGGTGCTGGCCACCGACGCACCGGTTGCCCTGGCTCCGGCGATGAACCAGGCCATGTGGCGCGACCCGGCGACCCAGGCCAACGCCGAAGCCCTCGCCAAGCGTGGCCTGCACCTGTTCGGGCCGGCATCCGGCAGCCAGGCCTGTGGCGACGTCGGCCTCGGCCGTATGCTCGAACCCGACCAGCTCGCCCAGCTGGCCGCCGACCTGTTCCAGCACAAGGCCCTGACCGGCCGCCACGTGCTGATCACCGCCGGCCCGACCCAGGAAAACATCGACCCGGTGCGCTACATCACCAACCACAGCTCCGGGAAGATGGGCTTCGCCCTCGCCGAAGCCGCGGTGGAGGCGGGCGCCAAGGTCACCCTGATCACCGGCCCCGTGCACCTGCCGACGCCGGACCGGGTCAACCGCATCGATGTGGTCAGTGCCCGCGACATGCTCGCAGCCTGCGAAGCGGCGATGCCCTGCGACCTGCTGATCGCCGCGGCCGCCGTGGCCGACTACCGCCCGGAAGTGGTGGCGGCGCACAAAATGAAGAAGGACCCCACCAGCGGCGAAGGCCTGCTGCTGCAACTGGTGCGCAACCCGGATATCCTCGCGACCCTCGCCGGGCGCGCCGATCGCCCCTTCAGCGTCGGCTTCGCCGCCGAGACCGAGAATCTGCTCGAGTACGCCTCGCGCAAGCTCAAGGACAAGAACCTCGACCTGATCGTCGCCAACGATGTGGCCAACCCCAGCATCGGCTTCAACAGCGAGGAAAACGCGATCACCATCATCGATCGCGCGCTGCACCAGAACAGCTTCGCCCAGACCAGCAAGGGCAAGATCGCCCGCCAGCTGATCGCCTTCATCGCCGATCGCCTCAACCAGGCCTGAGACCTCATGCACTCATTGCAAGCCAAGATCCTCGACCCCCGCATCGGCCGCGACTTCCCGCTGCCCCAGTACGCCACGCCGGGCTCCGCCGGCCTCGACCTGCGCGCCATGCTCAAGGAAGACCTGACCCTGGAACCGGGCCAGACCGTGCTGATCCCCACCGGCCTGTCCATCTACATCGCCGACCCGGGCCTCGCCGCGCTGATCCTTCCGCGCTCGGGCCTGGGCCACAAGCACGGCATCGTGCTGGGCAACCTGGTCGGCCTGATCGACTCCGACTACCAGGGCGAGCTGATGGTCTCCTGCTGGAACCGTGGCCAGAGCGCCTTCACCATCGCCATCGGCGAGCGCATCGCTCAGCTAGTCTTGGTGCCAGTCGTGCAGGCGCACTTCGAGCTGGTCGACGAGTTCGACGAGAGCCAGCGCGGCGCGGGCGGCTTCGGGCACTCCGGCAGCCACTGATCCGGAACGACTTCAGGATGATCCGCGGGGGAGACCTTCAGTGAAACTCTTCAAGCGCAGCGCCAAGGATGCCGACACCGAGATCCTGGCCAGCCCTGCCGAAAAGAACAAACCGGTCCGTGACAAGGGCCTGGGCGACCTGCTGCCCGGCGCCATCGCTGCGGCACTGGGCGTGGCCGCCGCCGGCGTGCTGCTCTGGGCCGCACTGATCAACGGCGCCCAGCAGACCCAACGCAACCAGCTCAGCCAGGCCTGGGGTGAAAGCCAGGCCAGCGCCCTGCGCCAGGCCCTGGCGCAACTGGTCGCCGACACCGCCGCCGCCGCCCGCAACCCGGCGCTGGCCGAAGCGCTCAACAGCGCCGACACCGCCCAGGTGCAGGCGGCCGAGCGCGGCCTCGGCTACTGGAACGCCGTGGTCGACGCCCACCTCAACCTGCCCGGCCAGGCCCAGCAGAACAGCCAGCGCGCGGCACCGATGAACTTCGCCGCCCTGGACATGCTGCGCCGTGTCGAGGCCGGCCAGAAACCCGCGCCGGAAGCCTACCGGGTCGGCCAGCGCTGGCTGGTCTACAGCGCCGCACCGCTGCGCCTGACCGACAGTTCGCCGATCCAGGGCACCCTGCTGCTGGTGGTCGACCTCGACCGCCTGCTCGGCGCCCTCGCACCGCTGCCCGACGGTGTCGGCCAGCTGCAGTTCACCCAGCAGTTCGGCAACGCCCCGGCCCAGACCCTGACCCTGCGTGGCGCCCAGGCCGAAGGCGTACCCATCGCCCTGAACACCGGCAACCCCAACTGGAAACTGTCGTTCATTCCCGGCCCGCAACTGAGCGATTCGGGCATGTCCCCCATCCTGCTGGCGGTGGCCGCGCTCCTGGCCCTGGCCGGCGCCCTGATTGGCTTGTATCTGCTGCGTGGCGGCTTCAATCGCAAGCTGCATGCAGATGTGATCCAGCTCAACCAACTGGTGCAAGAACTCTCCAGCGGCAAAAGCGTCAAAGCCTTCAGTCTGCGCCTGTCGGCGCTTGACGCCCTGGCCCAGTCGCTCACCCGGCAGTCACGGCGCAAGCCGGAGCCGGCGGCGGGCAGCGCTAACGGCGATCGGCAACCCGGCCCGGCGGTTACCCCTGCCCCGGCCAAGATGATCGAGCCACCCGTGTTGGCCGATCCGCTTTTCCAAGATACCGACATCCTCGATATCGACATCCTCGACGAAGACCAGGACCTCCTGGGATTGGAGCAAGCCCCCGTCATGAGCACCCCGCAAGCCGCACCCAACCTGCCCGCCAGCATCTTCCGCGCCTACGACATCCGTGGCGTGGTCGGCGACACCCTGACCGCCGAAACCGCCTACTGGGTAGGCCGTGCCATTGGCTCCGAAAGCCTCGCCCGCGGCGAGCCCGCCGTATCGGTCGGCCGTGACGGCCGCCTGTCCGGCCCCGAACTGGTGCAGGCATTGATCCAGGGCCTGCTGGACTGCGGCTGCCAGGTCACCGACGTCGGCATGGTGCCGACCCCGGTGCTCTACTACGCCGCCAACGTGCTGGCCGGCAAATCCGGCGTGATGCTCACCGGCAGCCACAACCCGCCGGACTACAACGGCTTCAAGATCGTCGTCGCCGGCGAGACCCTGGCCAACGAGCAGATCACCGCACTGCACACCCGCATCAAGGAAAACGACCTGGCCAGCGGCGTCGGCAGTGTCGAGCAGGTCGAGATCCTCGACCGCTACTTCAAGCAGATCCGCGACGACATCGCCATGGCCAAGCCCATGAAGGTGGTGGTGGACTGCGGCAACGGCGTGGCCGGCGTGATCGCCCCGCAACTGATCGAAGCCCTGGGCTGCACCGTCATCCCGCTCTATTGCGACGTGGACGGCACCTTCCCCAACCACCACCCGGACCCGGGCAAGCCCGAGAACCTGGTCGACCTGATCGCCAAGGTGAAGGAAGAGAAGGCCGACCTGGGCCTGGCCTTCGACGGCGACGGCGACCGCGTCGGCGTGGTGACCAACCAGGGCACCATCATCTACCCCGACCGCCTACTGATGCTCTTCGCCAAGGACGTGGTTTCGCGCAACCCGGGCGCCGACATCATCTTCGACGTCAAATGCACCCGCCGCCTGACCGCCCTCATCAGTGGCTACGGCGGCCGCCCGGTGATGTGGAAGACCGGCCATTCGCTGATCAAGAAAAAGATGAAGGAAACCGGCGCACTGCTGGCCGGCGAGATGAGCGGCCACATCTTCTTCAAGGAGCGCTGGTTCGGCTTCGACGACGGCATCTACAGTGCCGCCCGCCTGCTGGAGATCCTCAGCCAGGACAAGCGCGACGCCGAGCACGTGTTCTCCGCCTTCCCCAGCGACATCTCGACGCCGGAGATCAACATCACCGTTACCGACGAGAACAAGTTCCGCCTGATCGAGCGCCTGCAGCGCGACGGCACCTGGGGCGACGCCAACCTCACCACCCTGGACGGCGTGCGCGTCGACTATCCCAAGGGCTGGGGCCTGGTGCGCGCCTCCAACACCACGCCGGTGCTGGTACTGCGCTTCGAAGCGGACACCGAGGAGGAGCTCGAGCGCATCAAGGAAGTGTTCCGCGCCCAGCTCTACACCGTAGCCCCCGATATCAACCTGCCGTTCTGATCCACCGGAGCCCTGCATGACCCTCAGCCGTGACGCCGCATCCCAAGTCGCCCAGGTCCTGTCCGAAGCGTTGCCGTACATTCGCCGCTTCGTCGGCAAGACCCTGGTCGTGAAATACGGCGGCAACGCCATGGAAAGCGACGAGCTGAAAGCCGGCTTCGCCCGCGACATGGTCCTGATGAAGGCCGTGGGCATCAACCCGGTGGTCGTGCACGGCGGCGGGCCGCAGATCGGCGATCTGCTCAAGCGCCTGTCCATCGAGAGCCACTTCATCGACGGCATGCGCGTCACCGACGCGCAAACCATGGACGTGGTGGAAATGGTCCTCGGCGGCCAGGTGAACAAGGACATCGTCAACCTGATCAACCGCCATGGCGGCAGCGCCATCGGCCTGACCGGCAAGGACGCGGAGCTGATCCGCGCCAAGAAGCTCACCGTCAGCCGCAAGACGCCGGAGATGACCCAGCCGGAAATCATCGACATCGGCCACGTGGGCGAGGTCACCGGGGTCAATATCGAGCTGCTGAACATGCTGGTGAAGGGCAACTTCATCCCGGTCATCGCCCCCATCGGCGTTGGCCCGGAAGGCGAGTCCTACAACATCAACGCCGACCTGGTGGCCGGCAAGGTGGCGGAAGCGCTGAAAGCCGAGAAGCTGATGCTGCTGACCAACATCGCCGGTCTGATGGACAAGCAGGGCCAGGTGCTCACCGGGCTCTCCACCGAGCAGGTCAACGAGCTGATCGCCGACGGCACCATCTACGGCGGCATGCTGCCGAAGATCCGCTGCGCCCTCGAAGCGGTGCAGGGGGGCGTGACCAGCGCGCACATCATCGATGGCCGCGTGCCCAACGCGGTGCTGCTGGAGATCTTCACCGACAGCGGCGTCGGCACCCTGATCAGCAACCGCAAGCGTCACTGAGCCTTCAGCAGGCCCAGGCGGTACCCGAATAAGCCGGAGCGATCCGGCTTATTCACATCCGCGATCCAGCCATACCGCTCTTGCCGGCCCGCCTCCTTGCGCAGAAGCTGACTGCTCACTGCAAGGAGCACGAGATGGCCGCAACCCCCTCCCTGAACGACTTCACCTTCTTCATGCCGCTGCGCGTGCGCTGGGCCGAAGTGGATCCGCAAGGCATCGTCTTCAACGGCCACTACCTGACCTACGCCGACGTCGGCATCACCGAGTACTTCCGCGCCCTGGGCGTGCGCTACCCGGAGGACCTGGCGCAGGACGGTGGCGACTTCTTCGCCGTGCGCACGCTGCTGGAATACCTGGCCCCGGCGCGCTTCGACGATGAGCTTTCCATCGGCGTAAGGGTAGGGCGGCTGGGTGGCTCGAGCCTCACCTTCAATATCGGCATCTGGCACGGCGAAGCGGCGCTGACGGCAGGCGAGATCGTTTACGTCCACGCGGATGGTGCGAGCCGCAGCAGCAAGCGGCTGCCGGACTGGCTGCGGGAGAAAGTCAGGGCATTCGAGCGGCACCCCGCCGAGGAATGAAGCTCAGCGCTGCAGCAGCTGGGCCAGGCGGGCGCGGTCGGCGGCGAAGCCGGCCTGGGCGTTCTTGCGATCCTGCTGGTAGCGGGCGATGTCCTGCTCCAGGCGCTGCTGCTCGGCACGCAGGTCGCTGATCTGCGCCACCAGATGCTCGGGAACCTGGCGGCCGGCACGCTCGTTGTCGGCGGCCTGGGCCTGCAGGTTGGCCTGCTGGGTACGCAGGGACTGCTGGTTGCCACGGGCGACGCTGATCACCCCGTCGAGCTCCGCCAGCTTGCGCTGCAGGGCACGGTCGACGTCTTCGACGCTGGTGTACAGGCGCAGCAACTGGGCGTCGGAGCCGGCACGGGCCTTCTCTTCCTGCATGCGCTTGCGCTCTTCCAGGGTGGGCGCCGGCGGTACCGTCTTGGTCACCCGGCCCTGGTCGTTGAGGACTTCGTAGCCCTTGTCGATGTACTGCGAGGGCACGCCAAGGCGATCGAGCACAATCACGCCCTTGTCATTGGTGTAGCGATAGAGCTCGGCTTGCGCCAGAGCAGGCATCAGCACACCCATGAGCAAGGCAAAACGGACTGCACCCGATTTCGGCATGAAGACACCCTGTCGTTGTTGGCGAATCAGATTCCGTAGTTCGCGCGGTAGCTTTCCACTGCCGGCAGATACTTCTTCAGTTCAGCATCACCTGCGAGATATTCCAGCACCTGCTCCAGGGAAACGATGCTCACCACCGGCATGCCGAAGTCACGCTCGACTTCCTGGATCGCCGAAAGCTCGCCCTTGCCGCGCTCCTGGCGGTTCAGCGCGATGAGCACGCCGGCGGCCTGGGCCTGCTGGCCCTGGATGATCTGCATGACTTCGCGGATGGCGGTACCGGCGGTGATCACGTCGTCGATGATCAGCACGCGGCCGGCCAGCGGCGCACCCACCAGGGTGCCGCCCTCGCCATGGTCCTTGGCTTCCTTGCGGTTGAAGCACCAGGGGATATCGATCGCGTGATGTTCGGCCAGCGCCACGGCCGTGGCCGCAGCCAGCGGGATGCCCTTGTAGGCGGGCCCGAAGAGCACATCGAAGGGAATGCCGCTGTCGACCACTGCCGCCGCATAGAAGCGGCCCAGCTGGGACAGCGCGAGCCCGCTGTTGAACAGGCCGGCATTGAAGAAATAAGGGCTGGTACGCCCGGATTTGAGAGTGAACTCACCGAAACGCAGCACACCGCGTTCGATGGCGAAGCGAATGAAATCGCGTTGATACGCCTGCATGTAAAAGCCCCGGACGGCACGGATTTAGCTAAATAGAAAGAGCTCGGGTATCATACACGCACGAGTTTTTGGGGGCCATTTATGCGGATCATCAGTGTGAACGTGAATGGTATTCATGCCGCAGCCGAACGAGGACTCCTCAGTTGGTTGCAAGCACAGAATGCCGACGTGATCTGCCTGCAAGACACCCGTGCCTCTGCCTTTGATCTGGACGACCCAGCCTTCCAACTGGACGGCTATTTCCTCTATGCCAGCGATGCTGAAGTGCCAAGCCAAGGCGGCGTGGCGCTTTATTCGCGTTTGCAACCCAAGGCAGTGATCTGGGGTCTCGGTTTCGAGACCTGTGATCGTTATGGGCGCTACCTGCAGGCGGATTTCGACAAAGTGAGTATCGCTACCCTGCTGCTGCCTTCGGGCCAGGGCGGCGATGAGAACCTGAACCACAAGTTCAAGTTCATGGACGACTTCACCCACTATCTGAACAAGCAGCGCCGCAAGCGCCGCGAGTACATCTATTGTGGTTCGCTTTACCTCGCCCATCAGAAGCTGGACGTGAAGAACTGGCGCGACTGCCAGCAGCTGCCCGGCTTCCTCGCGCCCGAACGCGCCTGGATGGACGAAGTGTTCGGCACCATGGGTTACGTGGACGCGCTGCGCGAAGTCAGCCGCGAAGGCGACCAGTACAGCTGGTGGCCCGACAGTGAACAGGCCGACATGCTCAACCTCGGCTGGCGTTTCGACTACCACATCCTCACGCCGGGCATGCGTCGCTCCGTGCGCAGCGCTCGCCTGCCGCGCCAACCGCGCTTCTCCCAGCACGCGCCGCTGATCGTCGACTACGACTGGCTGCTGAGCATCTGAGAAGTCGCACCCGTAAAAAAGCCGGCTGATGCCGGCTTTTTCGTTTCTCGCGCTCCTACTTCACCGGACGCCAGGTGAAGGGATAGCGATAGGCCTGGCCTTCGTTGGCCTTGATGCCACCGATGATGGTCAGCACCAGCGCAACCAGACCCACCAGGGGCAGCAGCACGAAACCGATCAGCACCAGCATCAGCAGCATGCACACCAGGCCGGCGAGGGTGACGGTGATCTGGAAGTTCAGCGCTTCCTTGCCCTGCTGGTCGATGAAGGGATCGACGTCCTTCTTCACCTGCCAGAGGATCAGCGGGCCCAGCAGGTTGCCGAAGGGCAGCACCACACCGAGGAAAGCGGCGAAATGGCAGAACATCGCCCATTGCCTAACTTCCTGGTTGGGCTGTGGAACTTGGGTTGGCTCATTCATGCGGGTTTCCTCGGGTGGGTGATCAGTCGACCAGCGCGGCGCGCTGCAGCTCGAACAGCTCGGTGACGCCTTTCTTGGCCAGGGCCAGCATGGCGTTCAGCTCTTCCGGCTGGAAGGGCGCGCCTTCGGCGGTGCCCTGTACCTCGATGAAACCGCCGGCATCGGTCATGACCACGTTCAGGTCGGTCTCGGCCGCGGAGTCTTCCAGGTAGTCGAGGTCCAGGACCGGCTCGCCCTGGTAGATGCCAACGGACACGGCGGCAACCATCTGCTTCAGCGGCTCGCCCTTCAGCGCGCCACGCTTCTTCAGGACCTTCAGCGCATCCATCAGGGCCACCATGGCACCCGTGATGGAGGCAGTGCGGGTGCCACCGTCGGCCTGGATCACATCGCAATCCAGGTAGATGGTGTTCTCGCCCAGCTTGCTCATGTCCAGCGCAGCGCGCAGCGAACGGCCGATCAGGCGCTGGATCTCCAGGGTGCGACCACCCTGCTTGCCACGGCTGGCCTCGCGCTGGTTACGCTCGCCGGTGGCGCGCGGCAGCATGCCGTACTCGGCGGTCAACCAACCCTGGCCCTGGCCCTTGAGGAAACGCGGGACACCGGATTCGACGCTGGCGGTGCAGATCACCTTGGTATCCCCGAATTCGACCAGCACCGAGCCTTCGGCATGCTTGGTGTAGTTGCGGGTGATGCGGATCGAACGCAGCTGGTCAGCCACTCGGCCACTGGGACGTTTCATCTGGGTATACCTGTCAGGGGGGAAAACTGCCGGGCATTATAGAGGGCTGCCGGCCACTGGGACATCGCCGCGTTGGGAGGGCCGCCGCTCTGGGCTACAATCGCCCTCTTCGAACCTGCCATCACCGAGAGGAAACCCCATGGTGCACAGCATGACCGCCTTTGCCCGCGTCGAGCAGGCCGGCACCCACGGCACCCTGAGCTGGGAACTGCGCTCGGTCAACCATCGCTACCTCGAACCCCACCTGCGCCTGCCCGAGTCCTTCCGCGACCTCGAAGGCGCGGTGCGCGAAGCCCTGCGCCAGGGCCTCTCCCGCGGCAAGGTGGAGTGCACCCTGCGCTTCGCCGAAGAGAACGCCGGCAAATCCCTGCAGGTCGATCGCGAACGCGCCGCCCAGTTGGTCGAAGCCGCCGAAGCCGTCGCCGCACTGGTCAAGCAGCCGGCACCGCTCAACCCCCTGGAAATCCTCGCCTGGCCCGGCGTGCTGGTGGCCGATGCGGCCGACCCGCAAGCACTGAATGCCGCCGCCCTGGAGGTCTTCGCCAAGGCCCTCGACGAACTGCGCAACGGCCGCGCCCGTGAAGGTGCCGACCTGGCTCGCCTGCTCAATGAGCGGCTCGACGGCATCCTCGAAGAGGTCGAAGCCCTGCGCAAGCTGGTGCCGCAGATGCTCACCACCCAGCGCCAGAAGATCCTCGACCGCTTCGGCGAGATGAAGGCCGAGCTGGACCCGCAACGCCTGGAACAGGAACTGGTGCTGCTGGCACAGAAAAGCGACGTCGCCGAGGAGCTGGATCGCCTCAGCACCCACGTCAGCGAAGTCCGTCGCGTACTCAAGGCCGGCGGTGCGGCGGGCCGTCGCCTGGACTTCCTGATGCAGGAACTCAATCGTGAAGCCAACACCCTGGGCTCCAAGGCCTTCGACTCGCGCTCCACCCAAGCAGCGGTCAACCTCAAGGTGTTGATCGAGCAGATGCGCGAACAAGTGCAGAACATCGAGTAAGAGACAGACAAATGAGCGTCACTCCCGGCACCCTCTACATCGTTTCCGCGCCCTCCGGCGCCGGCAAGACCAGCCTGGTCAAGGCCCTGATCGACGCTGAGCCGCAGATCCGCGTCTCGGTCTCCCACACCACCCGCGACATGCGCCCGGGCGAGGTGGACAGCGTCAACTACCACTTCGTCAGCCGCGAACAGTTCGTGCAGATGCTCGAGCACGGTGACTTCCTCGAGCACGCCGAGGTCTTCGGCAACCTCTACGGCACCTCCCAGCGCTGGCTGCAGAGGACCCTCGCCGAAGGTTTCGACCTGATCCTCGAGATCGACTGGCAGGGTGCCCAGCAGGTGCGCCACCTGATGCCCCAGGCCAAGTCCGTGTTCATCCTCCCGCCGAGCCAGGAAGCCTTGCGCCAGCGCCTGGACAACCGTGGCCAGGACAGCGCCGAGATCATCGACCGGCGCATGCGCGAGGCCGTCAGCGAGATGAGCCACTACGTCGAGTACGACTACCTGGTGATCAACGACGACTTCACCGTGGCCCTGGAAGACCTCAAGGCGATCTTCCGCGCCAACCGCCTGCAGCAGCCGCAGCAACAGCTGGCCCACGGCACGCTGCTGGCGCAGTTGCTGGACTGACCGCCTGGAAGCGCTGTTAAATCAGCGCTTCCATAAATGCTGGTGATTTTTTAGACTATTCAGTCCGCTCGCCCACTCGGGCAAAAGCTTCCGCATCCCAATCTAGTGCTACGAGGAACACCATGGCCCGCGTTACCGTTGAAGACTGCCTGGACAACGTCGATAACCGCTTCGAGCTGGTCATGCTCGCGACCAAGCGTTCCCGTCAGCTCGCTACCGGCGGCAAAGAGCCCCGCGTAGCCTGGGAAAACGACAAGCCCACCGTTGTGGCCCTGCGTGAAATCGCTGCCGGCCTGGTGGACTATGACGTGATCGCCCAGGACGACATCGTCGAAGACGAGCCGCTGTTCGCTGCATTCGATGACGAGGCCAACGAGGCCCTCTAAGTCCATGCCGGGTCGACGTCGTACGGCGCAGGGCCGCAGCAGCCGGGAAGGAGTAACGCCTTGCCGAGCATAGAGGCCTTCGCCGAACGCCTTTCGACCTACCTCGGCAACGACCAGGTCAACCTGGTCCGCCGAGCGTATTTCTACGCCGAGCAAGCCCATGACGGGCAGCGCCGCCGCAGCGGCGAGGCCTACGTCACCCACCCGCTCGCCGTCGCCAACATCCTCGCCGACATGCACATGGACCATCAGAGCCTGATGGCCGCGATGCTGCACGACGTGATCGAGGACACCGGCATCGCCAAGGAAGCGCTCACCGCGCAATTCGGCGACACAGTCGCGGAGCTGGTGGACGGGGTCAGCAAGCTGACCCAGATGAATTTCGAGACCAAGGCCGAGGCCCAGGCCGAGAACTTCCAGAAGATGGCCATGGCCATGGCGCGCGACATCCGCGTGATCCTGGTCAAGCTGGCCGACCGCCTGCACAACATGCGCACCCTGGAAGTGCTGTCCGGCGAGAAGCGCCGGCGCATCGCCAAGGAAACCCTCGAGATCTACGCCCCCATCGCCAACCGACTGGGCATGCACAGCATGCGCATCGAGTTCGAGGACCTGGGCTTCAAGGCGATGCACCCGATGCGCTCCGAGCGCATCCGCGCCGCGGTCCGCCGCGCCCGTGGCAACCGCAAGGAAATCGTCAACAAGATCGAGGAGTCGCTGACCCATTGCCTGGCCCGCGAAGGCATGGAAGGCGAAGTGATCGGCCGCGAGAAGCACCTCTACAGCATCTACAAGAAGATGCGCGGCAAGCGTCGAGCCTTCAACGAGATCATGGACGTCTACGCGTTCCGCATCATCGTCGACAAGGTCGATACCTGCTACCGCGTGCTCGGCGCCGTGCACAACCTGTACAAGCCGCTGCCCGGCCGCTTCAAGGACTACATCGCGATTCCCAAGGCCAACGGCTACCAGTCGTTGCACACCACGCTGTTCGGCATGCACGGCGTGCCCATCGAGATCCAGATCCGCACCCGCGAGATGGAAGAGATGGCCAACAACGGCATCGCCGCCCACTGGCTGTACAAGTCCGCCGAGGACGACCAGCCCAAGGGCACCCACGCCCGCGCCCGCCAGTGGGTGAAAGGCGTGCTGGAGCTGCAGCAACGTGCTGGCAACTCCCTGGAATTCATCGAGAGCGTGAAGATCGACCTGTTCCCGGACGAGGTCTACATCTTCACCCCCAAGGGCCGCATCATGGAGCTGCCCAAAGGCTCCACGGCCGTCGACTTCGCCTACGCGGTTCACACCGACGTCGGCAACACCTGCATCGCCTGCCGCATCAACCGTCGCCTGGCGCCGCTGTCCGAACCGCTGCAGAGCGGCGAAACGGTGGAGATCGTCACCGCCCCCGGCGCGCGCCCGAACCCGGCCTGGCTCAACTTCGTGGTCACCGGCAAGGCCCGCACCCACATCCGCCACGCCCTCAAGCTGCAGCGTCGCTCCGAGTCCATCAGCCTCGGCGAGCGCCTGCTGAACAAGGTGCTGGCCGGCTTCGAGAGCGGTCTCGACCGCATCGCTCCGGAACGGGTGCAGGCCGTGCTCGCCGAGTACCGCCTCGACGTCATCGAGGACCTGCTGGAAGACATCGGCCTGGGCAACCGCATGGCCTATGTGGTCGCCCGGCGCATGCTGGCCAGCGAAGGCGAGCAGCTGCCCAGCGCCGAAGGCCCGCTGGCCATCCGCGGCACCGAGGGCCTGGTGCTCAGCTACGCCAAGTGCTGCACGCCAATCCCCGGCGACCCCATCGTCGGCCACCTGTCCGCCGGCAAGGGCATGGTCGTGCACCTGGAAAGCTGCAAGAACATTGGCGACATACGCCATAACCCGGAGAAGTGCATCCAGCTCTCCTGGGCCAAGGACGTCGCAGGCGAATTCAACGTCGAACTGCGCGTCGAGCTGGAACACCAGCGCGGCCTGATCGCCCTGCTGGCCAGCAGCGTCAACGCCGCCGACGGCAACATCGAGAAGATCAGCATGGACGAGCGCGACGGCCGCATCAGCGTCGTCCAGCTGGTGGTCAGCGTGCACGACCGCGTGCACCTGGCCCGTGTGATCAAGAAGCTGCGTGCGCTGAAGGGGGTGATCCGCATCACCCGGGTGCGCGCGTAGCAGAACCCTCAGGACCAAGGAGTTCCGCATGAGCAAGACCGTGATCAACAGCGACAAGGCCCCTGCCGCCATCGGCACCTACTCCCAGGCGATCAAGGCCGGCAACACCGTCTACATGTCCGGGCAGATCCCCCTCGACCCCAAGACCATGGAACTGGTGGAAGGCTTCGAAGCCCAGACCGTTCAGGTCTTCGAGAACCTGAAGGCCGTGGCCGAAGCCGCAGGCGGCTCCTTCAAGGACATCGTCAAGCTCAACATCTTCCTCACCGACCTGTCGCACTTCGCCAAGGTCAACGAAGTGATGGGCCGCTACTTCGAACAGCCCTATCCCGCCCGTGCCGCCATCGGCGTCGCCGCCCTGCCGCGCGGCTCGCAGGTGGAAATGGACGCCATCCTGGTGATCGAATAACGATCACCCGTGCGGGGCTCCGGCCCCGCCGCTCCACCGTTTCATGAAGGAACCCGTCATGCGCTCGACCCTCGCCCTGCTGATCGCCGCAGCCGTACTCGCCGGCTGCTCCAGCGCCCCCACCGATCCCAGCGGCATCTGGATCAACCAGGCCGCCATCGATGAAGCGGCGAAGGAAGGCAAGCTGCGCGAATCCCTTCTCGCCTACGGCCCCAACCTGGAATGGCAGATCGACGCCAAGGCCGGCACCGCCAACTACAGCAACGGTTTCGAGCTGGGCGAAGGCCGCCTGGTCAGCCAGGGCAAGGCGAACTGGCGCGTCGACTTCTATGGCGATGAATTCCACGAACAACTCGGCCTCGACGGCAAGGAGCTGGTGCAGAAATCCAGCGAGAACCTGCCCGAGCAGCGCTTCGTCCACCCGGCCAAGCCCGCCGCAGCCGATGCCCCCGAAGGCAGCAGCTTCGAGTACGCCCTCTACGAGGCCTACCTCGGTGGAACCTGGAAGATTCTCGAAGGCATGGGCCAGGGTGGCCTGGTGCTGTTCCACCCCGACGGCAGCCTCGAAGGCCTGCCCGGCGCCGACCGCTTCGCCCTGTGTCTAGCCGGTGATTGTGCGGCCATGAGTGGCGAAAACGACAGCATCTGGCTGCAACTGGGCGCCCAGGGCAGCCCGTGGATCTTCGTCCACGACGGCAATCGCCTGGAGATCCTCGAAGCCGGCAACCGCGCACAGATCGACGAGATGCCCGAGTACGCCCCCGGCAAGCGCGCCTGGTTGCTGGAACGCCAGTAACCAGCCGACTCAGAAGGCGCTGGCCACCAGCCAGGCGCCCAGCGCCGCCAGCAAGGCCCCGCAGCCCCTGTCCAGCAGCGCCACCCGGCGTTGCAGCCACAGCCGCCAGCGCGAGTGCCCCAGCAGGCGCACCAACCCCATGTCCCAGCCCAGCACCACCAGGGTCATCCACAACATGGACAGCCCCAGCCCCCACGCGGGCATGGCCGAATTACGCAACACGCCGAACAGCCCTGCATAGAAGATCGGCAGCTTGGGATTCAGGCTGCTCGCCGCCAGCCCCTCCAGCAGCCCCTGCCGCCAGCAACCCTCGTGCCCGGCCTCGCCGCCTTCCGGCAATTGCAGGCGCCGGTGCGCCATCAGGGCCTGCCCGCCGAGCCAGAGAAAATAGGCGCCGCCCAGCAACTGCAGGGCTCGCCACAGCCAGCTGCCATCGGCCGGTAGAAAGCTCAACGCCAGCAGCACCAGCAGCATGCTCGCCAGATTGGCCAGGGCGATGCCCGCCGCACAGCCATCGGCATGGCGGAGGCCACGGGTCAGCGCCGCACGCAGCAGCAGGAAGAAATCCGGGCCCGGGGAAAGCAACGCGGCGAAATGGGTGCCGGCAACCAGCAGGAACAGGGCGAACATCGACGGGGCCTCCAGGGAACGAGGCGCCAGTGTCGTGGCCCGGTGGCGGCCCGGTCTTGGAGAAAACTCAGGTGCGCGCGGCGCGACGGAACTGCCCCGGCGTCACGCCGGTGAAACGCTTGAAGGTGCCGGAGAAATGCGCCTGGTCGTAAAAACCGAGGCCGAGCGCCACCTCCAGCGGTGACTGGTCACCCAGCAGCAGGCGCTTGGCTTCGCGCACCCGGCGTTGCAGCAGGTAGGTATGGGGCGGCACGCCATAGGCGCGGCGGAAGGCCTCGATCAGGTGGCGCGGGTGGCGCTGCACCAGGGCCGCCAGCTGCTCCAGGCTCACCGCCTCGGCATGGTGGGCCTCCAGATAGTCCCGCAGGAAGGCGGTCATGCCGCCATCCCGGCTTGCCGGCGCTGCCGCACGCAGCCCGCCATGGCGCACGAAGACCCGCTCCAGCAGCGCCAGCAGCTCGCTCTCCAGGGCCAATGGGTCATTGCGCCCGAACTCCTCGGCCAGGCGCGCCAGCCCCGCCGCCACGGCGCCATCGTCCCCTGGGTTGAGCGTGGTGAAACCGGTAGGCAGGCGCTTGCGCCCCAGCAACGCAGGCAACCGGGACTCTTCGATGTAGAGCATGCGGTAGACCAGGCGCTCGCTGATGGCGTGCCCGGTATGGGGCTCCTCGGGGTTCATCAGCGACAGCGTGCCAGCGGCCAGCGCATGGCGGGCACCCCGGCACTGATAGCCACCCACGCCCTCGAGAATGGCGCCGATGGCGAAGGCATCATGGCTGTGGCGGCCGAAGGGCTGCCCGGAAAAATCCGCATGGAACAGCTCCACCCCTGGCAGCCAAGGGCGGGCAAGCATGCGGTTGGCGTCCAGCCTCAGGCGCCTTTCAGCACGGCGGCATAGCCTTCGCGGTAGCTGGGGTAGAGCGGTTCCCAGCCGATGGCGCGGGCGCGGGCGTTGCTGCAACGCTTGCTGCCGGAGCGGCGCACGGTGGATTCCTCCGCCCACTCGGTGACGCCCAGGGTCTCGCGCAGCCAGCCCACCACTTCGTGCAGCGGTGCCGGTGCGTCGTCGACGCCCAGGTAGTCCTCGGCCAGTTCGACGCCACGGGCATCGGCCTGGAGCAGGAAGGCCAGCAGGCCGGCGGCGTCCTCGGCATGAATGCGGTTGGCGAACAGCGGTGGCTCGCTGACCACGCGGTAGCCCATGCGCACCTGCTTCAGCAGCCACTCGCGGCCGGGGCCGTAGATGCCGGTCAAGCGCACCACGGTCGCCGGAATGCCGCTCTCGCGGGCCAGGCGCTCAGCATCCAGCATGATGCGCCCGGAATAGCCCTCGGCCTCGGCCGGCGAGGTCTCGTCGACCCACTCGCCATCCTTCTGCGCGTACACGCCGCTGCTGGAAACGAAGAACAGGCGGCGCGGGCGCTGGCCGGACTGCTCCAGCCAGGCCAGCACATGGCGCAGGCCCTCGACGTAGGCGGAGCGGTAGCCGGCCTCATCGTGCTGGGTGGCGGCAGCGCAGTACACCAGGTAATCCAGCTGGCCCTCGGGCCAGGCGGCCGGGCACTCGGGCACCTCCAGGTCACCGGCCACCGGCAGCACGCCTGCAGGCAGCGCCGAGGCATTTCGTCGCAGCCCATGGACCGGCCAGCCAGCCTCGAGCATCCGCAGGGCGAGACGGCTGCCAACATCGCCGCAACCGGCGATCAGCAAGGAGGGAGAAGCGGACATAGGGGGCGTACTCCAGGGAAAAGTGCAGAGCATAGGGGCCGGCGGACCAATCGCCAAACCCCTGCCGCCCGGCCGAACAAAGGTAATAAAGTTACATTGTCACTTTTATAAACAAGAATTACTTGCAATAATGTTCGCCCTTTTGTCCGTGACCTCTCCATCGAATACGGACGAAACCGCAATTTTCTCGTCAGGTCCGGCCATGAAACCTATTGCATCCCTCGCCCAGCCCACCATCGTCTCCCGCTTTTCCCGCCCCGTTGCGGCACTGATGATCAGCCTGATGCTGCTCCCGGCTGGCGCGGCGTTCGCAGAGGAGCCGACCACTCCGGCACCGGCCGCTGCCGAAGCACAGGCCCCCGCTGCAACACCCGTCGCCGCGCCGGTGGCTGGCGAACCGGTTGCCGCCCCCGAGTCCGTCGGCCTGATCGCCCTGCGTGAGTCGATCGAAACCCTCGGCCCGCAGGCCACCCCGGAGCAGATCCGCGAAGCGACCCGCCAGAAGATGCAGGAACGTGGCGCCTCCCCCGAGGAAATCACCACCACCATGGACCGCCTCACCGAAGGCGAGAAGCTCGGCCAGGACCTGGCCGCCGCGCTGAGTGGCGGTGCCCTGGACGGCGCGCTGGCTGGCGAGGAAGCCGACAACGGCCTGGGCCACGACCTGTCGCCCTGGGGCATGTACCAGAACGCCGACATGGTGGTTAAGGGCGTGATGATCGGCCTGGCACTGGCCTCGATCCTCACCTGGACTGTCTGGGTCGCCAAGGGCATCGAACTGCTGGGCGCCAAGCGTCGCCTGCGCCAGGAGCTGGCCAACCTGAGGGCCGCCCGCAACCTGCCGGAAGCCGCCGAAAGCGCCAGCCGCGAAGGCAGCCTGTCGCGTGTCCTGGTGCACGACGCCCTGGAAGAAATGAAGCTTTCGGCCAATACCCGCGAGAAGGAAGGCATCAAGGAACGCGTCAGCTTCCGCCTGGAGCGCCTGGTCGCCGCCAGCGGCCGCCAGATGAGCCAAGGCACCGGCGTGCTTGCCACCATCGGCTCCACCGCACCCTTCGTCGGCCTGTTCGGCACCGTGTGGGGCATCATGAACAGCTTCATCGGCATCGCCAAATCCCAGACCACCAACCTCGCCGTGGTCGCCCCCGGTATCGCCGAGGCCCTGCTGGCCACCGCCATGGGCCTGGTCGCGGCCATCCCCGCGGTCGTCATCTACAACGTCTTCGCCCGCTCCATCGCCGGCTACAAGGCCCAGGTGGCCGACGCGTCCGCCCAGGTCCTGCTGCTGGTCAGCCGCGACCTCGACCACCTGCCTGCCGATCGCAGCCAGGCCCCGCACATGGTCAAGGTGAGCTGATCCGATGGGCCTGCATCTGAACGAAGGCGGTGACGATCTCCAGGAAACCCACGAGATCAACGTCACCCCATTCATCGACGTCATGCTGGTGCTGCTGATCATCTTCATGGTCGCAGCGCCCCTGGCCACCGTCGACATCAAGGTCGACCTGCCGGCCTCCACCGCCAAGCCCGCGCCCCGTCCGGACAAGCCGATCTACCTGAGCATCAAGGAAGACCAGAGCCTGTACCTGGACAACATCCAGGTCCCGCAGGAAAGACTGGGCGCCGAACTGGACAAGCTGACCAACGCCGACAAGGACAAGACCATCTTCGTCCGCGGCGACAAGTCGGTCGATTACGGCAAGCTGATGGAAGTGATGGACGCCATGCGTGGCGCCGGTTACCTGAAAATCGGCCTGGTGGGACTCGAGACGGTCGGGAAGTAAATGAGCGAGGTCAAACGCACCCTCTCGTGGTCCACCAGCTTCCTCGTGATACTGGGCATCCATGCCCTGGTGTTCTGGTGGGCGCTGTTCTGGCATGCCACCGTTGAGCCCATCGAACTGCCGCCGGCGGCGATGATGATCGAGCTGGAGCCGCTGCCCGCACCAGCCCCGATGCCCACTCCGCCGCCGCCCCCGCGCGTCGAGCCGGAGCCGGACCCGCTGCCCAAGCTGGCCGAGGCGCCCAAGCCGACCATCGCCATCGCACCCAAGCCGAAGCCCAAGCCGAAGCCGCCGAAACCCAAGCCCCCGGAGCCCAAGCCCGAGCAGAAGCCCCAGGAGCAGGAGTCGGTCAAGGAAACGGTCTCCGCGCCGACCACCGCCGCCCCCAGTGACGACAAGCCGGCCGCACCGCAGCAGAGCATGGCCAGCGCGCCCTCCCAGGCCAAGGAAACCTGGCAGAGCAAGCTGATGGCTCACCTGGCCCGCTTCAAGAAGTACCCGGAAGACGCCCGTCGCCGGAACTTCGAAGGCGTCAACCGCCTGCGCTTCACCGTGGATGGCGAAGGCAAGGTCACCGCCTACAGCATCACCGGCAAGTCGGGCAGCGCCTCCCTGGATCGCGCCACCCTGGAAATGATCCGCCGCGCCCAGCCGCTGCCGCCGCCACCGCCGGAGCTGCTGACCAACGGCGTGCTGGAAGTGACGGCGCCCTTCGTCTACTCGCTGGACCGCCGCCGCTGAGTGAATCCGCCCCCGCAAAGGGGGCGGCTGCTGTTGGTTCCATTGAGAGCAGCCGCTATGCTTGGGCCACTCCAATGGAATAAGACTATGACCCTCACCGAACTGCGCTACATCGTCACCCTCGCCCAGGAACAGCACTTCGGCCGTGCAGCGGAACGCTGCCACGTCAGCCAGCCGACCCTGTCGGTGGGTGTGAAGAAGCTCGAGGACGAGCTGGGCGTGCTGATCTTCGAGCGCAGCAAGAGCGCCGTGCGCCTGACCCCGGTCGGCGAGGGCATCGTCACCCAGGCACAAAAGGTCCTCGAACAGGCCCAGGGCATCCGCGAACTGGCCCAGGCCGGCAAGAACCAGCTCACCGCACCGCTCAAGGTCGGCGCCATCTACACCGTCGGCCCCTACCTGTTCCCGCACCTGATTCCCCAGCTGCACCGCGTCGCCCCACAGATGCCGCTGTACATCGAAGAAAACTTCACCCACGTGCTACGCGACAAGCTGCGCACCGGCGAGCTGGATGCCATCATCATCGCGCTGCCTTTCGCCGAAGCCGATGTACTGACCAAACCGCTCTACGACGAACCCTTCTACGTGCTGCTGCCGGCTAACCACCCCTGGACGGCGAAGAAGACCATCGACAGCGAGCTGCTCAACGACAAGAGCCTGCTGCTGCTCGGCGAAGGCCACTGCTTCCGCGACCAGGTGCTGGAAGCCTGTCCCACCCTGCGCAAGGGCGGCGAGGACAGCGCCAAGCACACGACGGTCGAATCCAGCTCCCTGGAAACCATCCGCCACATGGTCGCCTCCGGCCTCGGCGTATCGATCCTGCCGTTCTCCGCCGTCGACAGCCACCACTACGCCCCCGGCGTGATCGAGATCCGCCCGCTGACGCCGCCGGTGCCGTTCCGCACCGTCGCCATCGCCTGGCGCGCCAGCTTCCCGCGTCCGCGCGCCATCGAAGTGCTGGCCGACTCCATCCGCCTCTGCTCGGTCGCACGTCCGGAGCAGGCACAGGCCGAACCGCAACCGGCATGACCGAGCTCGCGCAAGTCCCCGTCACCGTGCTCAAGGGCGTCGGTGACGCCCTGGCGGAAAAGCTCGCCAAGGTCGGCCTGGAAAACCTTCAGGACATCCTCTTCCACCTCCCGCTGCGCTACCAGGACCGCACCCGCGTGGTGCCCATCGGCGCCCTGCGCCCGGGCCAGGACGCGGTGGTCGAAGGCACCGTCACCGGCGCCGACGTGGTCATGGGCAAGCGCCGCAGCCTGCTGGTACGCCTGCACGACGGCACCGGCGCGCTCAGCCTGCGCTTCTACCACTTCAGCAATGCGCAGAAGGAAGGCCTCAAGCGCGGCACCCAGCTGCGCTGCTACGGCGAAGCCCGCCCCGGCGCCTCGGGCCTGGAGATCTACCACCCCGAGTACCGCGCGCTGAATGGCGAGGAACCGGCCCCGGTGGAGCAGACCCTGACGCCCATCTACCCGACCACCGAAGGCCTGACCCAGCAGCGCCTGCGCCAGCTCAGCCAGCTGGCCCTGGCGCGCCTGGGGCCAGAGAGCCTACCGGACTGGCTGCCGGAGGAACTGGCCCGCGACTACCGCCTGGGCCCGCTGGACGAAGCCATCCGCTACCTGCACCGGCCGCCGCCGGACGCCGACCTCGACGAACTCGCCGAAGGCCAGCACTGGGCCCAGCACCGCCTCGCCTTCGAAGAGCTGCTCACCCACCAGCTCTCCCTGCAGCGCCTGCGGGAAACCCAGCGCGCCCAGCAGGCACCACAACTGCCGCCTGCGAAGAAGCTGCCGCAGCGCTACCTGGCGAATCTCGGCTTCACGCCCACCGGCGCCCAGCAACGGGTCGGCGCCGAAATCGCCTACGACCTCGCCCAGCCCGAGCCCATGCTGCGCCTGGTGCAGGGCGACGTCGGCGCCGGCAAGACGGTGGTCGCGGCCCTGGCCGCCCTGCAGGCCCTGGAGGCCGGCTACCAGGTCGCCCTGATGGCGCCCACCGAGATCCTCGCCGAGCAGCACTTCCTCAACTTCAGCAAGTGGCTGCAGCCGCTGGGCATCGAAGTCGCCTGGCTCGCCGGCAAGCTCAAGGGCAAGGCCCGCGCCGCCGCGCTGGAACAGATCGCCGCCGGCACCCCCATGGTGGTCGGCACCCACGCGCTGTTCCAGGACGAGGTGCAGTTCAAGCGCCTGGCCCTGGTGATCATCGACGAACAGCACCGCTTCGGCGTGCAGCAGCGCCTGGCCCTGCGCAAGAAGGGCATCGACGGCCGCCTCAGCCCGCACCAGCTGATCATGACCGCCACGCCCATCCCGCGAACGCTGGCCATGAGCGCCTACGCCGACCTCGACACCTCGATCCTCGACGAGCTGCCCCCCGGGCGTACGCCGGTGAACACCGTGCTGGTAGCCGACAACCGTCGCATCGAAGTGATCGAGCGCGTCCGCGCCGCCTGCCAGGAAGGCCGCCAGGCCTATTGGGTCTGCACCCTGATCGAAGAATCCGAAGAGCTCACCTGCCAGGCGGCGGAAACCACCTTCGAAGAGCTGTCTTCCGCCCTCGGCGAGCTGCGCGTGGGGCTGATCCACGGCCGCATGAAAGCACCGGAAAAAGCGGCAGTGATGAACGAGTTCAAGGAAGGCAAGCTGCAGCTGCTGGTCGCCACCACCGTCATCGAGGTGGGCGTCGACGTGCCCAACTCCAGCCTGATGATCATCGAGAACCCCGAGCGCCTCGGCCTCGCCCAGCTGCACCAGTTGCGCGGGCGTGTCGGGCGGGGCAGCGCCGCCAGCCACTGCGTGCTGCTCTACCACCCGCCGCTGTCACAGCTCGGACGCGAGCGACTGGGCATCATGCGGGAAACCAGCGATGGCTTCGTCATCGCCGAGAAGGACCTGGAACTGCGCGGCCCCGGCGAAATGCTCGGCACCCGGCAGACCGGGCTGCTGCAGTTCAAGGTTGCCGACCTGATGCGCGACGCCGACCTGCTGCCGGCGGTGCGCGACGCCGCGCAAGCCTTGATGGAACGCTGGCCGCAGCATGTGAGTCCGTTATTGGAGCGCTGGTTGCGACACGGCCAGCAATACGGTCAAGTGTGACGCAGCGCACACTGCGCTGGTCGCCTGACCCATCAGTCACCCAGGCCGCTCGTTATACTCCGGGCAGTCGTTTTTTCGCTGGATGCTACCCATGACCGAAGTCGCTCTCGCTCCAGATACAGAACCCCAAGCCCCGTCGGTGATCCTGCAATTGCTGGACAAGCTGGGCCTGCCCTACCAGATACGCCTCGAAGAGCCCTCCCTGGAGCCGGCCCGCCGCGTACAGGCAGTTCTGCTGGAAGACGCCGTCGGCACTCTGCTGGTGTTCTACCCGCGCAACCAGTTGCTGGACCTCAACCGCCTCGCCGAACTGACCGGGCGCAAGCTGGTGGCCGTGAAGCCGGAGCGCTTCGAGCGCATGCTCGGCAAGCACGACCTCAACACCCTGCCGGCCCTGCCGCCGCTGACCAGCTCGCCCTGCCTGTACGACGAGCGCCTGCTGCAGGAGCCGCTGCTGCTGATCGAGTCCGGGCACGCCGGCGTGTTGCTGGAACTGGCGGCCGAAGACTTCCGTCAGCTGCTCAGCAAGGCCAGCGCCGCCCGTTTCGGCGTGCCGCTGAGCAGCATCCGCCTCAACCTCGATCGCCCTGACGACGACCGCGCCGAAATCACCCAGGCGGTCCAGGCCTTCACCGCCCGCCGCATCCAGCAGCGCCTCGAGGAAACCATCGAGATTCCGCCGCTGCCGGAAACCGCGCAGAAGATCATCAAGCTGCGGGTCGATCCCAACGCCACCGTCGACGACATCACCGGCGTGGTCGAAACCGACCCGGCCCTGGCCGCCCAGGTGGTGAGCTGGGCCGCGTCGCCCTACTACGCGGCCCCCGGCAAGATCCGCTCGGTGGAAGACGCCATCGTCCGCGTGCTGGGCTTCGACCTGGTGATCAACCTGGCCCTCGGCCTGGCCCTGGGCAAGACCCTCAGCCTACCCCGCGAACAGCCGCAGCACGCCACGCCCTATTGGCACCAGGCGATCTACACCGCTGCAGTGATCGAAGGCCTGACCCGCGCCATTCCCCGCGCCCAGCGTCCCGAAGCCGGCCTGACCTACCTCGGCGGCCTGCTGCACAACTTCGGCTACCTGGTGCTGGCCCACGTCTTCCCGCCGCACTTCTCGCTGATCTGCCGCCACCTGGAGGTCAATCCGCACCTGGCCCACGGCTATGTCGAGCAGCACCTGCTGGGCATCACCCGCGAGCAGATCGGCAGCTGGCTAATGCGCTTCTGGGACATGCCCGAAGAACTGGCCACCAGCCTGCGCTTCCAGCACGACCCGCACTACGACGGCGACCATGCCGCCTACCCGAATCTGGTGTGCCTGGCGGTCAGCCTGCTGCGCTCCCGTGGCATCGGCACCGGCCCGGTGGAGGAAATCCCTGACGAGCTGTTCGAGCGCCTGGGCCTCTCCCGCGACAAGGCCGAGGAATCGGTGAGCAAGGTGCTGGAAGCCGAAGCCGCACTGCGCGAACTGGCTTCCCAGTTCACGCCCCACTGAGTGGCGTGAAGCGGTTGTAGAAAAGGGGCCTCGCGGCCCCTTTTTCATGGGTTCAGTTTCATGGCTGCACCCCGCAGCCCGTCCCGCACTACTTCAACAACGCCCGGCGCTTGGCGAAGACACCGGGAAAGGCCTCCAAGCTCAATGCCAGCAGCTGCTTGATCGCCGGGCGCTCGTAGAGCTCCGCGTAAGCCTGTACCTGGTCGCTGGGCATCTGCCGGTAGGCATAGAGCATGAAGGACTCCACCGCCTGCTCGCTGCTGGCGCGGATGCCTTCGGCCTGCTTGGCGGTCTGCTCGGCCAGGGCCTTCTCGCTGATCTTCTCGCCGCGCTGGCGCAGGGTCAGCATCGCCAGGGTCTTGCCCACCTCATAGCGCAGCAAGGACGCCAGGTCGGTGGTCCGTGCGGCCTTGTCGAGCCGGCGCACCAGACCCAGCCGATCGGCCCGGGGCGGCTTGTCGGCCAGTTGGGTGCGGTAGGCGGCCAGGCCTTCACCCACATCGCGCTCGGCGGCGGTGAAGCGCTGCGCCAGGGGGCTGTCGAGGGCCGCCTCCACCTGGGCGAGCTGCTCGGCACTCACCTTCGGCGCAATGGCGCTGGCGAGGTCACGGCACATGGCATCGGCTTCGAAGGCCTTGTTCAGCTGCTTCAGGTAACGCTCCGGCGCGCTGCGCTGCAACAGCGGCCCGCTCTGCTCGCAGAGCAGGCGCACACCGGCCAGTTCGAAGGCCTTGGTCAGATCATCGGGTTTCGGGGCCGCAAAGGCGGCGAGGCTGCCAAGCAGCAGCGGAAGAGCGAGAAGGGCGCGCATGGACTGGATTCCGTCAGGACGAGCGCCCTCGACAGAGAAGGGCGCACACGGATCAGCCTAGCGAAAGGGCCGCGCGCCGACCAGCAGCGCAGCGACCGAATGCGGATCAGGCAGCCTTTTTGGCGGCGGCTTTCTTCTTCGGCACCAGGTACTTGATCAGGCCCTGGAACCAGATCACCAGCGCAGGGTTGCCCTGGATCTGGATGTCCTTGTTCTGGATGCCCTGCATGAAGGCCAGCTGCTTGTTCTTGGCGTTCATGGTGGCGAAACCGTAGGCACCATCCTTGAAGCCGATGGCGAAGGCCGGAGCCTCGGCGGTGCCGCGCTTGCTGGTCACACGCTGGTCCTTGACGATGAAATACCGCGCGACCTTGCCGTCCAGGGTATGCAACTGGAACACCAGGTCCTTGCCGGCGAGCTGCTCCTGAAAAGCGGCGTTGTCACGGCTGGCCTTGGCCATCAGGCGGCCCAGCATCCAGAGGAGAAGACGGAATTTCATGCGCACGAGCCTCGGCTGAAAATGGAACGGCGGCGCATTGTAGCGGTTTGCGAGCGGGACTACAGCCAGACTTGGGATGGGTGAAAGGGCTGTCAGATCACGCCCGGAGCCTGGCGGCCCCGGGCGTCCATGGCCTCAGTTGACCGCGTCCTTCAGGGACTTGCCCGGCTTGAAGGCAACGGTGTTGCTGGCCTTGATCTTGACCGGTTGACCGGTCTGGGGGTTCTTGCCAGTGCGAGCACCGCGGTGGCGCTGCAGGAAGGTGCCGAAACCGACCAGGGTCACACTGTCCTTGCGGTTCAGCGCGCTGGTGATTTCTTCGAGAACGGCGTTGAGTACACGATTGGCCTGATCCTTGGTGAGATCGGCCTTTTCGGCGATGGCGGCGGCGAGTTCCGGTTTACGCATAGATGCCTCTTTGACGGTTTGTTGTTTTTGTGTCCGTGCTGTTCATCCAGAACAGCGCCCAAGGCGCCGCAACAGCTCTGCGCTGCGGCAGACCAGAGGGAGGATGGCATGCTGCAAAGGGCCGCGCCAGTGTTGTCCGACAGTTTTGGGCGCGAACCCGAGGGCTAATCCGACAGAAGGACGGCGATTCACGCCAGCAGGGGAGGCAGTTCCCGGTTCAGGGCCAGCTTCTCCTGCACCGCCGCGCCGGTCAGGGCGTAGCCCAGCAGGCGGCCGCCGGCATCGCGGCACAGCGCCTTGATGTCGGCGCCAGAGCCCTCCACGCTCCAGGCCCCCTCCGTACCACGGGGCGGCGGCGATACCACCAGGGGGCAGGCCGGGGTCTTCACCGTCACCGGCATCGGCCCGTAGCTCACCGCCGTGGCATTGCCCGCCAGGGTCTGCGCCAGGGCACGGGCACAGGCCATCAGCGGCATCACATAAAGCAGGTTGATGCCATCCACTTCGGCGCAATCGCCTAGGGCGTAGACGTTGGCGTGGGAGGTCTTCAGGTGGCGGTCCACCATCACCCCGCGATTCACATCCAGCCCGGCCGCGGCGGCAAGGGCGATGCGCGGGCGCAGGCCGACCGCCGAGATCACCAGATCACAGGCGATGCGGGTGCCATCGGACAGGTGCGCGTCCAGGCCGTCACCGGCGTGGTTGAGGCTGGCCAGCACCGGGCCCAGGTGGAAGCGCGTGCCCAGGCCTTCGAGGCCGGCCTGTACCGCCGCTGCGGCCGCCGGGTGCAGCAGGCCGGGCATGACCTGCTCGCAGGGGGCCACGAGCTCCACTTCGAAGCCACCCAGGGTCAGGTCGTTGGCGAACTCGCAACCGATCAGGCCGGCACCGAGGATCAGCACGCGCTTCTTGCCCGCCGCCGCCACGCGGAAGCGGGCGTAGTCTTCGAGGTCGTTGATCGGGAACACCGCGTCTTCGGCGTCGCCTTCCACCGGCACGCGGATCACCTCGGCGCCCCAGGCCAGCACCAGGTCGCGGTACTCCACCGCTTCCTCGCCTATCCACAGGCGACGGTGGCCCGCGTCGATGCCGGTGATGCGGGTGTGGGTGCGGATCTCGGCCTTCAGCTGGTCGGCCATGGCACCGGCTTCGGCCATGGCCAGGCCGTCGGCGTCCTTGTTCTTGCCGAAGCCGGTGGACAGCATCGGCTTGGAGTAGGAGCGGCCGTCGTCGGCGCTGATCAGCAACAGCGGGGTTTCGCTGTCCAGCTTGCGGAATTCCTTGGCCAGGTTGTAGCCGGCCAGACCGGTCCCGACTATCACCACGGGTGCACTCATCACTCACTCCTCAGCTGCAAAACGACACGACGGCCCACGGGCCGTCGCTGAATATCGGGGGTTGTCGCGGATCAGGCGATCTCGATCATCTCGAAGTCGACCTTGCCCACGCCGCAATCGGGGCAGACCCAGTCCGGCGGGATGTCTTCCCAGCGCGTGCCCGGGGCGATGCCCTCGTCCGGCAGGCCCTGGACCTCGTCGTAGATGAAGCCGCAAACCACGCATTGCCACTTGCGCATAAGCACCTCCGCCCGGCGGAAAAACCGTTGAGACCCTACTCCAATTGCGAACCCCTCGCCAAGGCTTGGCGCGGCCCGCCCGACGGAGGTTGGGCTCGGGTGGCGGTAAGAAAGGAGACACCATGGGCGTCGATGAATCCGAGGCTTCGCGGTGGGCAAGCAGGGCGAGGGCCTGGAGCGCTTCTTCAGCCACGCGGGCCGGAAGCAGGGGATACGGGCCCGCCACAGAACGTGGGGGCCCGGGAGGGATCAGCCGATTTCGATCATCTCGAAGTCCAGCTTGCCGACGCCACAGTCGGGGCACAGCCAGTCGGCCGGCACGTCTTCCCAACGGGTGCCCGGCGCGATGCCGTCATCCGGCCAGCCCTGGGATTCGTCATAGATCAGACCACAGACCACGCATTGCCACTTTTTCATTATCGTCCTCGGCGGAACTCACGGTTTGGCGCGCAACCTATACCAAACGCGGCACAGCGCCAAGACGCCGGGCGACGGGATGAAGCCCGCCTGCGGCAACCCGCCGCCCCACGAAACGCCCCTGGCGCCGTGTTAGACTCCCGCGCCGCCCAAACCGCCAGGACCATCGTGCCAGACGCCGCCCTCGCCCATCCGCCCCGCTGGCTCAGCGCCACGCAACTGCATCCCGCGCCCCCCGCCGGCCTGCGTGACTGGCTGTTCGACCAGGGCTCGCTGACCCGCCGCCTCACCGCCCTCTCGGCCGACGCCTTCAGCGTCACCCCGCTGGTGGAAGGCTGGCAGGTGCTGCGCAATGACGAATGCATCGCCCTCGGCGTGCCCGACGGCAGCCAGGGCTGGGTCCGCGAGGTCTACCTGCGCGGGCACGGCGAAGCCTGGGTATTCGCCCGCAGCGTCGCGGCCCGCAGCGCCCTGGAAGGCTCCGGCCTGGCCCTGGGCGAGCTGGGCAGCCGCTCCCTGGGCGAACTGCTGTTCAGTGACCGCGCCTTCGCCCGCGGCACCATCGAGGTCACCCGCTATCCCGCTGCCTGGTTGCCCGCCGAGGTGCGCGCCGAACGCCTGTGGGGGCGTCGCTCCTGCTTCCGCCGTGGCGAGCTGGCGGTGCTGGTGGCCGAGATATTCCTGCCAACCCTGTGGCAGCACGCCGGCATCGAAACCCTATAATCCGCCCACGCCCAGCGGAGACCGCCGATGTACCTCAAGCTCCTGCAATCGCTCAACCGCCTGCACCCCCGCGCCTGGGACTTCATCCAGCTGACGCGCATGGACAAGCCCATCGGCATCTACCTGCTGCTCTGGCCCACCCTCTGGGCGCTGTGGGTCGCCGGTGAGGGCCGCCCGAGCCTGAAGAACGTGCTGGTATTCGTCGTCGGCGTGGTGCTGATGCGTGCCGCCGGCTGCGTGATCAACGACTACGCCGACCGCAACTTCGACGGCCACGTCAACCGCACCAAGGCCCGGCCCCTGGCCAGCGGTGCGATCAAGCCGCGCGAGGCGCTGGTGTTCTTCGCCGTGCTGGTGGCCCTCAGTTTCGGCCTGGTGCTGCTGACCAACGCCACCACCATCTGGCTGTCCTTCGGCGGCCTGGCCCTGGCCGCCTGCTACCCCTTCATGAAGCGCTACACCTTCTACCCCCAGGTGGTGCTCGGCGCGGCCTTCTCCTGGGGCATGCCCATGGCCTTCACCGCCGAGACCGGCGAGCTGCCGGCGGCGGCCTGGCTGCTGTACATCGCCAACCTGCTGTGGACCGTGGCCTACGACACCTACTACGCGATGACCGACCGCGAGGACGACCTGAAGATCGGGGTGAAATCCACCGCCATCCTCTTCGGCGACGCCGACCGCATCATCATCGCCACCCTCCAGGGCATGGCGCTGCTGTGCCTGCTCCTGGCCGGCAGCCGCTTCGAGCTGGGCCTGTGGTTCCACCTCGGCCTGCTCGGCGCCGCCGCCTGCTTCGCCTGGGAGTCCTGGAGCACGCGCACGCGGGACCCGCAGGCCTGCTTCAAGGCCTTCCTGCACAACCACTGGGCGGGGATGGCGATCTTCATCGGCCTGGTGGCCGACTACGCGCTGCGCTGAGCCAGCGCAACGCGGGTCGCGGGGACAGGGGCGGGCTCAGGGCTTGGCCAGGTGCCAGACCTGCATCTTGCCGTCGCCGGTCTTGTCGCCGGCCTGCTTGTCCATGATGAAGGTGTAGAGCGGCTTGCCGTCATAGGCCCACTGGCTGGTGCCGTCATCGCGCTTGACCAGACTCCACTTGCCCTCGGCCTTGGCACCGGCCTCGGCCATCAGCGGCGGCCAGTTCTTCGCGCATTCGCCGCTGCAATGGGACATGCCCATGGCGTCCTTGTCGAAGGTGTACAGCGTCATGCCGTGGTGATCCACCAGCACGCCATCCTTCTCCATCGCCGGCTCCGCCGCCAGCAGCGGCCAGGACAGCAATGCCCCGGCCAGCAGGGCCAGCGCCTGTGGATAAGTTCTGCTCATCGCATTTCTCCTCGCAAGGGTCCGCTTCGGCCCGGCAACCACCGGCCCGGGACGGGGTGCGGCGGGCAGGCAGCCGGTGCCCTGGCAGGGCATCGCGTCAGGCCGGCTCCGGCTGTGCGCCGGTGGCCCGTTGAGCATAGTCGAGGCCACCCGGCCGCCCGTCGCTGCCCGGGCGAGGCCATCCCGCTACATGCCGGTGTCATATAGCTGCAATAATTCCGTTATCTAATGCGCGCAAACCAGCTGAACAAGCGACCCGAGGCGGATACATGGTTGGCAAGAACATCCTGATAGTCGACGACGAAGCGCCCATCCGCGAAATGATCGCGGTAGCCCTGGAAATGGCCGGCTACGAGTGCCTGGAAGCGGAGAACACCCAGCAGGCGCACGCCATCATCGTCGACCGCAAACCCGACCTGATCCTCCTCGACTGGATGCTTCCCGGCACCTCCGGCATCGAGCTGGCCCGGCGCCTGAAGCGCGATGAGCTGACCGGCGACATCCCGATCATCATGCTCACCGCCAAGGGCGAAGAGGACAACAAGATCCAGGGCCTGGAAGTCGGCGCCGACGACTACATCACCAAGCCCTTCTCGCCTCGCGAGCTGGTGGCCCGCCTCAAGGCCGTGCTGCGCCGCGCCGGCCCCACCGACAGCGAAGCGCCGATCGAAATCCGCGGCCTGCTGCTGGACCCCATCAGCCACCGCGTGACCATCGACGGCAAGCCCGCCGAGATGGGCCCCACCGAGTACCGCCTGCTGCAGTTCTTCATGACCCACCAGGAGCGCGCCTACACCCGTGGCCAACTGCTGGACCAGGTCTGGGGCGGCAACGTCTATGTCGAGGAGCGCACCGTCGACGTGCACATCCGCCGCCTGCGCAAGGCGCTGGGCGATGCCTACGAAAACCTGGTGCAGACGGTACGCGGCACCGGCTATCGTTTCTCCACCAAAGGCTGACCCCGCACAAGGACGCACCCGTTGAACCAGGACTGGCGTCGCGCCGTAATCCGCCGTTTGCTCCTCCTGCTAGCCGTCTGCCTGATCGCCGGAGCCCTCTCCGGCGAATACGGCTGGGCCCTGGCCGTCGGCCTCGGTGGCTACCTCGGCTGGACCCTCAGCCAGCTCCTGCGCCTGCACAAGTGGCTCAAGGAACACAAACCCGACGAGCCGCCGCCGGATGGCTACGGCCTCTGGGGCGAAGTGTTCGACAGCATCTATCACCTGCAGCGCCGTGATCAGCGCGTGCGCGGCCGCCTGCAAGCGGTGATCGACCGCGTGCAGGAATCCACCGCCGCCCTCAAGGACGCCGTGGTCATGCTCGACAGCGAGGGCAACCTCGACTGGTGGAACCGCGCCGCGGAAAACCTGCTGGGGCTGAAGACGCCCCAGGACAGCGGCCAGCCGGTGACCAACCTGATCCGCCACCCGCGCTTCAAGGAATACTTCGAGCAGGAAAACTACCGCGAGTCCCTCGACCTGCCGTCGCCGGTCAACGACCGCTTGCGCCTGCAGTTCCACATCACCCAGTACGGCAACCGCGAGCACCTGATGCTGGTGCGCGACGTCACCCGCATCCACCAGCTGGAACAGATGCGCAAGGACTTCGTCGCCAACGTCTCCCACGAGCTGCGCACCCCGCTGACGGTGATCGCCGGCTACCTGGAAACCCTGCTGGACAACGTCGAGGACGTGAACCCCCGCTGGACCCGCGCCCTGCAGCAGATGAACTCCCAGGCCGGGCGCATGCAGAACCTGCTCAACGACCTGCTGCTGCTGGCCAAGCTGGAAGCCACCGACTACCCCTCGGACAACCAGCCCATCGCCGTCGACACCCTGCTGCAGAGCATCCGCAACGACGCCGTCGCCCTGTCCGGCAGCCGCCAGCACAGGATCACCCTCGAAGCCGACGCCAGCTACCAGTTGCGCGGCAGCGAGGCCGAGTTGCGCAGCGCCTTCTCCAACCTGGTGTTCAACGCGGTCAAGTACACCCCCGATGGCGGCGACGTGCGCATCCGCTGGTGGGGCGACGAACTGGGCGCGCACCTGGCGGTGCAGGACTCCGGCATCGGCATCGAGGGCAAGCACCTGCCGCGCCTGACCGAGCGCTTCTACCGGGTCGACTCCAGCCGCGCCAGCAACACCGGCGGCACCGGCCTGGGCCTGGCCATCGTCAAGCACGTGCTGATCCGCCACCGCGGCCGCCTCGACATCAGCTCGGTGCTCAACCACGGCAGCACCTTCACCTGCCATTTCCCGCCCAGCCAGGTCGCGCCGCGCGCTTGAACGCGGCACCGGGCCCGGACAGGGCCCGGCGTCTTGCAAACTGCGGTCCCAGCCCTCACCCTTAGCCGATCATTCGCTGACCAAAGCCCCCAATGGACCCGTCCCCTGCTAGTTCACTCTCTTCCTATTTCGCCGACTTCGGCCTCGTTCTGTTCGCCCTGTTCCTCGTCGTGCTCAACGGTTTCTTCGTGGCCGCCGAGTTCGCCATGGTCAAGCTGCGCGCCACCCGCGTCGAAGCCATCGCCGACAAGCACGGCTGGCGCGGCAGCATCCTGCGCACCGTGCACAACCAGCTGGACGCCTACCTCTCGGCCTGCCAGCTGGGCATCACCCTCGCGTCCCTCGGCCTCGGCTGGGTCGGCGAACCGGCCTTCGCCCACCTGCTCGGCCCGCTGCTCAGCGCCTTCGGCATCGAGTCGGAGAAGCTGGCCCACGGCATCTCCTTCTTCACCGCCTTCTTCATAATTTCCTACCTGCACATCGTGGTCGGCGAGCTGGCACCCAAGTCCTGGGCCATCCGCAAACCCGAGCTGCTGTCGCTGTGGACGGCGGTGCCGCTGTACCTCTTCTACTGGCTGATGTACCCGGCCATCTGGCTGCTCAACGCCAGCGCCAACGCCATCCTGCGTATCGCCGGCCAGGGCGAGCCCGGCCCGCACCACGAGCACCACTACAGCCGCGACGAGCTCAAGCTGATCCTCCACTCCAGCCGCGCCCGCGACCCCAGCGACCAGGACATGCGCGTGCTCGCTTCCGCCGTGGAGATGGGCGAACTGGAAGTGGTCGACTGGGCCAACTCCCGCGAAGACCTGATCTACCTGGAGCACGATGCCCCGCTGGCCGACATCCTCAGCGTGATCCGTCGCCACAAGTACAGCCGCTACCCGGTGCACAACGCCCAGACCGGCGAGTTCATCGGCGTGCTGCACATCAAGGACCTGCTCCTGGCCCTCTCCGCCCTGGACAGCCTGCCCGAGTCCTTCGACCTGGCCGAGCTGACCCGCCCGGTGGAGCGCGTCACCAAGCACATGCCGCTGTCGCGGCTGCTGGAGCAGTTCCGCCAGGGTGGCGCGCACTTCGCCCTGGTCGAGGAGGCCGACGGCAAGGTGGTCGGCTTCCTGACCATGGAAGACGTGCTCGAAGTGCTGGTCGGCGACATCCAGGACGAACACCGCAAGACCGAACGCGGCATCCTCGCCTACCAGCCCGGCAAGCTGCTGGTGCGCGGCGACACCCCACTGTTCAAGGTCGAGCGCCTGCTGGGCATCGACCTCGACCACGTCGAGGCGGACACCCTCGCCGGCCTGATCTACGAAACCCTCAACCGCGTCCCCGAGGAAGAGGAAGTGCTGGAGACCGAAGGCCTGCGCATCATCGTCAAGAAGATGAAGGGCCCGAAGATCGTCCTCGCCAAGGTGGTCAGCATCGACTGATCCACCACTCGCTACGAAATACGGGGCCCACGGGCCCCGTTCTCGTTCCCGCCTGGGCACAGGATGGGCGTAGGTGCGGCGTAGGGTGGGCCGGGCGGCGCTCCGCTTCAGCCCACCGCTCTCCATCGATCCCCCACCTCAACCGCCCCCCGACCGCCCTTCCCTGATCTAGAGTTCACCTGCACCCGCCGTTTCGCTTGCGCCTGGTCCCTGAACCCCGGCGCTGGCGTGCGATGCCGTCGGCCTCCCGTGCTGAATCCCCCTCATCAACGCTGCGGTGTCTCACGGGTTCCGGTCACGGCCGCACATCGCCGGGCCGTGGCCGGCCCCTCGCCGCAAGGAACGCGGAGTCGCTCATGATCATCATCAGTTCACGCAAGGACTTCTCCAACCCGGACCAGCTCTCCGAGACCGGCCACCTGATACGCGAGGTGGACCTGGCCAACGACACGGTCACGGCGGTGCTGGACTTCAAGGACCTGCTGCACCTGGTAAAGGGCAAGCGCCTGCTCCTGCTGGTGCACGGCTACAACAACGAGCAGTTCGAGGTGTTCGACTCCTACCAGGTGATCGAGCAACAGGCCATGGTCCACCTCGCCGACGCCTACGACATGGTGCTCGGCTACTCCTGGCCCGGCGGCGACCAGAAGCTCGACTGGTGGCAGGCGAAGAAACGCGCCAATGCCGTGGCGCGGATGTTCCGCTTCCTGCTGGACAACCTCTACGGGGATGCCGCAGCCGTGGACGTGATGTCCCACAGCCTCGGCGCGCGGGTCACCCTCAAGGCCCTCAAGGGCTCACCCGGGCGCATCGTGCGCAACTACTTCTGCACCGCGCCGGCTGTGGATAACGAATGCTTCGAAAGCGACGAGGAGTTCGCCGACGCCATCCCCTCCTGCGAGCGGGTGTACATCTTCCACTCCTCGCGGGACGAGGTGCTGCGCTTCGCCTACGCCTCCTCCGAGCAGGACCTGGCCCTGGGCCTCTACGGCCCCGAAGACAAGACCTACATCGAAGTGGCCACCAGCACGGTGTTCGTCGCCAACTGCAAGAAGGTGGTCTCCAACCATGGCGGCTACAAGCGCGCGGGGGCGGTGTACAGCTACATCCAGGCCAGCTTCGCCGGTGGCCTGCAGCGCTTCGTCACCCTGTGAGGGAGGCCGTTAGAACAGGTCCAGCTGCCCACCCGCCGGAGGCGCGGGCGGTGCGGCGGGTGGCGGCGCCATGACGGGTGCCGGCTCCGCGCTGGCCAGGCGCGCGGCCAGCCCGGCCGCCCGCTCGGCGCGGGTATTCACCGCCTCGCCCAGGCGCTGCGGCAGGCCCCAGATCTCCACCCGCTGCTTGGCGCGGGTGATGCCGGTGTAGAACAGCGAGCGGCTGAGCAGCGGGCTCGGCTGCTCCGGCAGCGCCAGCAGCACCTCGCGGAACTCCGAGCCCTGGCTCTTGTGCACCGTCATGGCGAAGGCGCTGTCGTGGCTGGGCAGGCGCGCCGGGGCGAAGGGCCGGTGGCCGCCTTCCCCCTCGAAGAACACCCGCAAGCCATGGGGCGTGGGCAGGCAAATGCCGATGTCGCCGTTGAACAGGCCCAGGGCGTAGTCGTTCTGCCGCACCATGACCGCGCGGCCCGGGTACCAGCGCTCGCGGCTGGCGATGCCCAGGCGGCGCTTGATGCGCGCCTCCAGCGCCTCGTTGATGCCGTTCACCCCCCAGGGCCCCTCGCGCTGGGCGGTGAGGGCGCGGAAGTCGGCGAAGGCGGCGAAAGCGGCCTCGGCATCACCGGTACGCGCGGCGACGATGAAGGGCGCGTAGCCGGCGTCCAGGCGCTCCAGCAGCGGGCCTTGCAACGGGCCGGGGTTCCAACCCAGATCGGGCCGTGCCTCGCGCAGCAACTCCAGGGTGCCGCGCGCGTCGCCCGCATTGATGCGCCGCGCCAGCTCGCCGATGCCGCTGTCGCCGGCGAAGCGGTGGCTGTGGGTCAGCAGCACCACGGCATCGCCGAGGCGCGAGCGCGGCTGCTCCACCGGCACGCGCTGGCCGGTGATGCGCTCCAGGTCGGCACTGGCAGTGGCGTCCAGGCCACGGCCCTCGCAGAGCTCGGCGAACACCGCGCCGGCCTCCACCGCCGAGAGCTGGTCCTTGTCGCCCAGCAGCACCAGGCGCGCGCCGGGGGGCAGGGCGTCGAGCAGCTTGGCCATCAACGCCAGGTCCACCATCGAGGCTTCGTCCACCACCAGCACATCCAGCGGCAGCGGGTTGTCGGCGTGGTGGCGCACCTGCGGGCTGTCGCCGCGGCTGCCCAGCAGGCGGTGCAGGGTGCGCGCCTCCTCGGGCAGCAGGGCCTTGATGGCGTCGTCCACCGGCAGCTCGGCCTTGGCATTGCGGATGGCCTCGGCCATGCGCGCGGCGGCCTTGCCGGTGGGTGCGGCGAGGCCGATGGCCAGGCGCTCGCCACCGGGTTGTTCGAGCAGCGCGGCGAGCAGGCGTACCACGGTGGTGGTCTTGCCGGTGCCGGGGCCGCCGGAGATCACCGCCAGGTTGCGCCGTACCGCCTGGGCGGCGGCCAGGCGCTGCCAGTCCGGCTGCTGGGTGTTGCGGGCGAACAGCCGCGCCAGGGATTCCGCCAGGCGCGCCTCGTCCACCGGCGGGCGGGCGCCGGCCATGGCCAGCAGGCTGGCGGCCAGGCGCGTCTCGTAGGCGTGGTAGCGGCTGAGGTAGAGGCGTTCGCCGTCCAGGGTCAATGGCGCGTATCCGCCGGGCTCCGCCACCAGGGGGGACGCACGCAGGGCGGCGAGCCAGGTGGGCAGGGCGGGCAGGTCGAGGCCCGCGACGCCCTCGTCGAACACCCGCTGCCCGGCCAGGCGCGCCAGGGGCAGGCACACGTCGCCATTGGCCAGGGCCTGGCAGCACAGCGCGGCGGCGGCGGTGACCGCCTCGCCGGCATCCGGGTCGAGGCGCAGCAGGCTTTCGGCGAAGAAACGCTCCAGCGGGCCCAGCGGCCATTCGGCGAGCGTCATGGGCGGCCCTCCTCGAACAGGCGATCCAGGGCATCGAGCAACGCATCGTCGGGGCGGTGGAAATACACGCCGGCCTCCGGCATGCCGCGCAGGAACAGGTAGTAGGCGCCGCCCAGCTGCTCGCTGGCGAAGCCGTCCAGGCGCAGGCGCAGGAAGCGCCGCAGCGCCACCAGGTAGATCAGGTACTGCAGGTGATAGTGCTCGGCGGCGATGGCCTGCTCCAGGCGTTCGCCGCCGTAGTAGCTGGCGTCCGGGCCGAGCCAGTTGGATTTGTAGTCGGCGATGTACCAGCGCCCCTGGTGCTCGAAGGTCAGGTCGATGAAGCCCTTCATGAAACCGTTCAACTGATCGAATTCCAGGTGCTCGGCGGCCAGGCGCATGGGCTCCGGCAAGCCATGGGCGGGGTCGGCCAGCACCGCGCGCAGGCCCTGGATGTCCAGCTGCGCCACGGGGAAGGTGAAGCCCAGCTCCGGCAGGCGCCGGCTCGGCTCCAGGGCGGCCAGGCTCAGGCCCTGGCCGTCGAGGTCGGCGTCGAGCACCTTGCGCAACTGCTCGATGGCGATCGCCGCCCAGTCCTCGGGCAGGCCGTGGCCCAGCAGGTGCAGTGGCACCAGGTCCTCCAGCTCACCCTCGCCGCGCACCCAGTCCTCGAGGATGGCGTGCAGGCAAGTACCGGTACGGGCGCCCCGGGGGAAGCCGTAGAAGCCGGCACCCGGGTCGGTGGCCGGGGGCACGAAGAAGGCGTCGCGGTCTGGCGCCTCCATGTGCATGCCGGCGGCCAGGCCGGAGAAGCTGCCCACCCGCCAGGCGCTGTGCAAGCCGCGTTGCAGGTGCGACAGGGCGGCCGGCGGTGCAGCGCGGGTCTCGCCCTGGGCGCTGGCCTCGGCCTCGCGGCAGGCCACCAGGGCGATGGTGCCTCCGCTGGCGTCGGCCAGGTCCTGCAGCTCGCGGCGCAGGCCGACGCCATCCAGCGCGGCGAGGTGGCTGCCCAGTTCGCTGAGCAAGGCATCGCCGGGCAGCTCGCGGCCGTGCAGCAGCCAGGCGAGGGCGCTGCTGTGCAGGCCGTCCTCGGGCAGCTCGCCGTCCTTCTTCGCCTTGGGCAGGGCCACCGGCCCCCAGTGCAGCCAGAGGCGATCACGGGCGCGGGTCAGCGCCACATAGGCCAGGCGCAGGCGCTCGGCGAAGCGCTCACGGCGGGCGCGCTCGCGGTTGTCGTCGTAGTCGGCGCCGCCCAGGTCCAGCAACGGGGTGCCGTCCTCGGCGTGGCAGGTGATGTCTTCGTCGCGGCGCAGCAGCGCGCCGTCCCAGAGGTAGGGGCAGAACACCAGCGGGTATTCCAGTCCCTTGCTGGTGTGCACGGTAACGATCTGCACCCGCTCGGCATCGCTTTCCAGGCGCAGCAGGGCGTCGTCGCCGTGGCTCTCCGCCGCGCGCTGGGCGTTGAACCAGGCCAACAGCGGTTCCAGGCCGGGGCGCTGGAGGCTCTCAGCCTGCAACAGCTCGGCGAGGTGCAGGAGGTTGGTCAGGCGGCGCTCGCCGTCGGGCAGGGCGATCAGTCGTTCAGCCACGCGCTGCTCGTCGAGCCAGGCGCGGAAGGCGCGCATGAAGCCCTGCTGCTGCCAGAACTGGTGGTAGCGCTCGGCGTCCTCGCGCTCCTGGTCCCAGGCGTGCTCGTCGTCCTGGCAGCGCGCCAGGGCCTGGGCGTCGCGGCCCAGCAGGCGGGTGGCCAGGGCGTAGCGCAGCACGCCTTCGCGGCCGGGCTCGGCATAGGCAGCGAGCACCGCGGCCAGCTCCTCGGCCTCAGCGCTGTGCCAGACGCTGTCACGCCCCCGGCGCACGCTGGGCACGCCGCGCGCGGCCAGTTGCTCGGCCACATCGCCAGCCTGGCGGTGGCTGGCCACCAGCACGGCGATGTCACCGCCGCGCAGGGGCGTGCGCACGCCGGCCTCGTCGAAATAGGCTTCGCCCCGGCCACTGGCGGCCAGCAGGGCGGCGATGCGTCGGGCGGTGTCGAGGGCCACGGCGTTGCCGGCCTCGCCCTTGCCCATTGGTTCGTCGCCCAGCCACACCAGCTCCAGCGGCGCCCCCGCCTCGGGCAGCACCAGCTGGGCGCGGGCCTTGTCGCTGGCGCCCACGGGCGGGTAGGTCAGCCCCGGCTCGGCGAAGGGCAGGGGCCGGTCGAACACCTGGTTGAGCGCGGCGATCAGCGCCGGCACCGAGCGGTGGTTGGTGTTCAGGCTGTACTGCCGCGCGGCCTCGTCACGGGCCTTGAGGTAGGTGGCCAGGTCGGCGCCGCGGAAGGCGTAGATCGCCTGCTTGGGGTCGCCGACGAAGCACAGGTCGCCGCCTTGCTCGCCGCCCGGGTAGATGCAGCGGAAGATGGCGTACTGCACCGGGTCGGTGTCCTGGAATTCGTCGATCAGCGCCACCGGGTAGCGCTCGCGCAGGGCGGCGGCCAGCGTTTCGCCGGCGGGGCCCTGCAGCGATTGGTCGAGGCGGTTGAGCAGGTCGTCGAAGGCCAGCATGCGCTGCGCCGCCTTGCGCGCCGGCAGCTCGCGGTTGAGGGTGTCGAGCAGGCGCACCTGCAGGTCGATCAGCCGCGCCTCACCGGCGGGCTTGGCCTCTTCCAATGCATCGAACAGCCCCTGCAGCGCAGCGCAGAGGGCGTGCTCGGGCAGCTCGAAGCCCTTCTTGCAGGCCTTTAGCAGCGCCTCACGGCCGAGCTTTTCCAGGCCTGTGGGCGCCGCGAACAGCGCCGCCGGGTCGGCGAAATAGGCGTCCAGCTCACCCTGCCAGAGGGCGAACTTGGCGGCGTCGTAGCTGCGCTTGTTGAGCCCGTCGAAGGCCGCCAGGTCGGCGAGGCAGGCCTGGGCATCGCGCAGCCAGGTATCCCGGGCGTGGTTCCAGGCCTCGCCGGCCGCGCCCAGGTCGCCCAGCTCGGTTTCCCGAGGTTCGATACGCAGGTAGGGCTTGCCCAGGTGCGAACGCAGGCGCTGGCGCAGGACCTGCGGGGTGAGGCGCTTCTGCGCGAGGAAGCGCGCCCAGGCCGGCTCGGCGGCTGCCAGCTCGGCACGCCAGAGGTCGGCGAGCAGGCCGTCGAGCACCTCGCGGTCGTCTGCCGTCAGCTCACTGTCGAAATCGCCACCGGCCTCGAACGCCGCGTCCTGCAAGGCGCGCTGGCAGAAACCGTGGATGGTGAAGATCGCCGCCTCGTCGAAGCCGTGCACCGCCAGCAGCAGGCGGCGGTGGGCGTCCTCGCCCGGGTACTGCGCATGCAGGCCGGCCAGCACCGGGTCGGGCGCCGGCGCGCCTTCGTACATGGCCAGCAACGCCGCCAGTCGCGCGCGGATGCGTTCGCGCAGCTCGGCCGTGGCTGCGGTGGTGTAGGTCACCACCAGGATCTGCCCCACGCCCAGCTTGCGCTCCAGCAGCAGCCGCGCGTAGAGCGCGGTGAGGGTCCAGGTCTTGCCGGTGCCGGCGCTGGCCTCGATCAGGCTGCGCCCGGTGAAGGGGTCGTTGAGCAGGTCGAGGCTCATGCTCCATCCCTCAGATCGTCGCCGGTGAGTACCGCGTTGAGCGCCAGATTGCTGTAGTAGTTGGAGCGGCCGATTCGGCGCTTCTCAAGGAAACCGCTATCGGCGAGTTCCTGCAGGTAACGAGTGGCGGTGAGGCGAGAGACCCCAAGGTCGCGCATGACGAACTCGATCTTGGTGTACGGATGAGTGAACAGGTTGTTGATCAGGTCCTGGCTGTAGAACCTGTGCTGCGCCCTTATCCGATGCTTGTAATCGAGCAATGCCACCTTGATCGCCTCAATGGTGCCGATTGTCTGGCGCGCGGTTTCCTCGACGGCAGCCAGCATGAACAGCACCCAGTCCTCCCATTGCTCCTCATCACGCACCGCCTGCAGCAAGCGGTAGTACTCGGCCTTGTGGCGAACGATGTAGCGGCTCAGGTAGAGCACCGGGATGTCGAGCATTTTGCACTTGAGCAGGTAGAGCACATTGACGATGCGACCTGCCCTGCCATTGCCATCGTAGAAAGGATGGATGCTTTCGAACTGGTGATGGATAAGTGCCATCTTCACCAGCGGATCGGCGTCGAACAGCTCATCGTCGTTGATGAAACGCTCCAAGTCCCGCATCAATTCGATTACACGCTCGGCATCTTGCGGCGGCGTATAGACCACTCTTCCCAGTCCGTCCTTCAGCGTGGTCCCCGGGAGGCGACGCAGCCCTGCGTTGTTGCGCTCCAGCTCAGCCTGGATATCGATGATCTGGTTGGTCGTCAGCAGCCCGGTATCGCGCACGGACGCATAGCCGACATGGAGTGCCTGTCGATAGCGCAGGACCTCCTTGGCAGCAGGGCTGTTGGAGGCATCCGGAAATGCATCGTCCCGGAAAAGATCGTCGTGGGTAGTGACGATGTTCTCGATGGCCGAGCTGTCCTTCGCTTCCTGCATGCCCAGCGTATTGATGAGGATGCCTTGGTGGGGAATGGAAGAGGCGACACCCTTGAGCTCGGCCAACGCTCGGCTGGCCGTGGTCAGCTTGCGAAGTATCGACCGAGACTCGAAACGGAGCGGATCGAGTTCGTGCAACCCGCGCAGATCAGTCATGACGACCGACTCCCTTCATGCATAGGAAGTCGCGATTTTCCGGCATATCAATACACATACGTATAGAAAAGGGCCGATTCCTATACATGTCGCGTCTGACCTGCATAGGGATATGCACAAACGCATCGCTATCAACACGGCTCATGCGTCGTCCTCCTCGTCGTTCGCCAGGGCATCCAGCGCCGGGCCGAGGAGGGTTTCGGCGAGGCGTTCGAAGCGTTCGTCCAGCGGATCACGGTCGCGGAAGGCGAGGGCGTACCAGGGGTCGCGGGATTCGCCCACGGGACCGAAGTCGATGCCGTCCCAGGCGATGCGCGCCTTGCTGCGGGCGGCGTCGATAGGCTCCTTGCGCCCGGGCTTGCGCCAGCCGGAGGCGAAGCCGTGGCTGGCCTTGGTCAGCAGCGGCAGGGGTTCGCACAGGGCTTCGCGGTAGGCATGCAGCCAGGGCTCCAGCAACGCGGCGGCATTGGCCAGGGGGCCGGCCTGCCAGTCGCCGGCGGGCGAGAGCAGGCGGCTTTCACGGGCGATGCCGGGAGTGGCCGAAAGGTTGAGCAGCAGGTGGCGCAGCCAGAAGGGCGCCAGCTCCCATTCGCCGAGGCGGTTGAGGCGCCAGCCGAACAGGCCGTCCTCGGTGACGCCGTCGAGCCAGCCGTGGATGCGCACGCCGGCCAGGCTGACGTCCACCAGCAGCGGTTGCGGCGCGCTGTCCGGGCGCGCCTCGAACAGGCGCGGGGCGAAGGCGCGCACCGGGCCGCGCAGCTGGCCCCAGAGCGCATGGCCCAGCTCGCCGGTGGGCAGCCAGCCGGCGGCACGGGCGATGCGGCGTTCGTCCAGCTCCGACCAGCCGCGTTCCACCGCGTCCAGGGCCAGCTGGCGCAGGCCGCGCCATGCAGGGCCTTCCAGGGCAAAGGGCTCGTCGCTGGCCAGGGCCTCCTCGGCTTCGGCCAGGCGCAGGCCCAGGCGCTGTTCGAGGAGGAAGCGCGCCGGGTGGCGGAAGCATTGGATCAGTTGCGCCGGCTCCAGGGTCAGCCAGTCGGCGTCCGGCTCCGGCAAGGGCAGGGCGAAGGGTGCGTCCGGCTCCCGGGGCACCTCCGCCAGGCGCTGGGCGGCACGGAACCAGGGGGCGGAGAAGCCGGCGTGGCGGCCGCCGGCGAAGTTGCCGGAGGCGAAGGGCTGCAGCGGGTGGCTGATGAGCACCCGCTGGCTGGCCTTGGTCTCACCGGCGGTGGCGGTGAGGTCGATGGTTTCCAGCAGCTCGCTGATCAGCACCGAGGGCGGCAGGTGCGCGTTGTCGCGCGGGTCGCGGCCCACGTAGCTGAGGTAGAGGCCATCACGCGCCGATTGCAGGGTCTCCAGCAACAGGTAGCGGTCGTCGAGGCGCCGCGCGCGGTCGCCACGGCGCGGCTTGCGGGTGATCAGGTCAAAGCCGGCGGCCGGGGTGCGCCGGGGGAAGGCGCCGTCGTCCAGGCCCAGCAGGCACACCAGGCGGAACGGCAGGCTGCGCATGGGCACCATGGTGCAGAAGGTCACCGCGCCGGTGAGGAAGCCCGAGGCGCCGCTGCCGGCGTCCAGCGCGGCCACCAGTTGCTGGCGCACCAGGTTCATGTCGATGGGCCGTTCGATGCCCGCCGCCTCGGCCTGCTTGCGCAGATCGCCACAGGCCTGGGACAGCAATAGCAGGGTATCGCCGGCCTCGCGCTCGTCGAACAGCTGGTCGATCAGGCCCTGCAGGGTCTCGGCCCAGTCCGCCAGCGGGCGCGGGCGGGCCAGGTCGTCGGCGAGATGGCCGAGGCGCTGGATGAAACCGGCCAGGCGCCCGAGCAGCTGGGCACGGGCGCCTTCCAGCGCATCCAGCGGCCAGCTGTCGCCGAGCAGGGGCGGAGCATCGCCGGCCAGTCGCGGCGGCGCGGCGAAACCCAGCACCAGGCGCTCCAGACCCTGGCGCCAGCTGAAGGCGTCCTCTTCCGGCAGGCCCAGGCGGGCGCGGTGGCGGCCATCACGGCCCCAGCGCACGCCGGCCTCACGCAGCCAGTCGCGCACCAGCGGCAGGTCCTCGGCCTCGATGCCGGCGCGCACGGCCAGGGCCGGCTGCTCCAGCCAGCCGAGCAGTTCCTCGGCGGCGAAGCGGCTCTGGGCCAGATCGAGCAGGGCGAGGAAGGCCTCCACCAGCGGCAGCTCGGCGCGCAGGCTGCGGTCGGCGAGGCTGAAGGGGATGCGCGGCACGCCCTCGCGGGGGGCGAACACCGCTTCGATGTAGGGGGCGTAGCGCTCGATGTCGGGGGTCAGCACCACCACCTGGTCGGGGGTCAGCCCGGGGTTGGCGGCGAAGCGCGCCAGCAGTTGGTCGTGCAGCACCTCCACTTCGCGCAGGGGCGAGTGGCAGACGTGCACTTCCAGGGAGCGGTCGTCCTCGCGCAGGGCCAGGCGCTCGTCGGCGTGGCGGGTGCGCAACCGCAGGATGTCGTTCTGGATGGCCTGCAGCAGACTGCCGTCGGCCAGGTCTTCGTTCTCGGCATAGATGCCGACTTCCTGGCCGCCGAGGGTGAACAGGGCATCGAAGAAGTCGCGCCCCTGCTTGCCCAGGCTGGCCAGCAGCGGGTGGCCGACGTCGAGGTACCAGTCGTCGATGCCGGGCTCCGGCAGGGCGGCCAGTTCGCGGATGTCGCGGATATCGCCCCAGGCCTCACGGCAGGGGTTGAGGGCGAAGAGGATGACTTCGCAATGCCGCGACAGCCCTTCGAGCACCCGCATGTGGTGCGGCGGCAGGCTGCTGATGCCGAAGACGATGAGGCGCTCCGGCAGCCCCTCGATGGGCGCGTCGTCGTGCAGCCGCGCCAGCAGGTCGCCGAGCAGGCGCGCGCGGTGCGGGTGGCCGTCGGCGGTCAGTTCGCGCCAGAGCAGCGCCTGCCACTGTTCGTCGTTGCCCAGGCCGAGCAGCTCGCCGCGCTCCCAGGCGGCCAACCAGTCGTCGCGGTACAGCAGGTACTGGTCGAGCACGTCGGCGATGCGCGCCGCCAGGGTCAGGCGCCGGCGCTCGTCGCCGCCCTCCAGGTATTGGGCGAGACGCGGGGTACGTTCGAGGTTATCCGGCTCGCACAGCCAGTCGTAGAGGCGCCAGGTCAGGGTCACCGGGTTGAACGCCGATTGCGGTGGCAGTTCGCCGAGGGCCTGGCGGGTGAGGTCCCAGATGAAGCGCGCCGGCAGCTGGATATCGAGCTGCATGGCGATGCCCTGGCGCCGGGCCAGTTGCAGCGTCAGCCAGCGCCCCATGCCCTGGCTCGGCACCACCACGCGGGACGGCGCCAGCGGGTCGCGCTGGGGCTGCACGAGCAGGCTGCAGGCCAGCTCGCCGAGGCTTTCCAGGTCATTGGCGTGGTAGAGGTTAAGCATCGAAAGGTCGCGTCCGCCGGGTCGGTACAGGTTATCAGTTCGACGAGGCTACAGGCAGCGGGCGACAGGGCCTGTCGCCTGCGATGGGCAAGGCAAGGCTGCGGTTTTACGACTTAACTTGCAGGTAGAAAAGGTGACGGGCACGGGTGAACGGGACGCGGGCTGGCAAGTCAGAATATGACGATCATGTTACAACCCCACCCCTAGCCGCCCCACCTCCAGGAGCGGCTCATGTCGTTGCCTTAAGGAGGGAACCGATGCTGACACTGCTCAACCTGCTCTCCGCCGTGGCCTTGCTCGTGTGGGGCACCAATATCGTTCGCACCGGCATCCTCCGGGTCTTCGGCAGCGACCTGCGCCGCTGGCTCAGCCACAGCATGAAGCGCGCGCCCCTGGCCTTCGCCGCCGGCATCGGCGTCACCGCCCTGGTGCAGAGCAGCAACGCCACCGCCCTGCTGGTCACCTCCTTCGTCGCCCAGGGGCTGATGGGGCTGTCCTCGGGCCTGGCGATCATGCTCGGCGCCGACGTCGGCACGGCACTGATGGCGCGGGTGCTGACCTTCGACCTGTCGTGGCTGTCGCCGCTGCTGATCTTCTTCGGGGTGGTGTTCTTCCTCTCGCGCAAGCAGACCCGCATCGGCCAGCTCGGCCGCGTGGCCATCGGCCTGGGGCTGATCATCCTCGCGTTGCAGCTGATCGTCGCCGCCGCCGAGCCCATCACCACCGCCAAGGGCGTGAAGGTGCTGTTCTCCTCGCTCACGGGCGACGTGATGCTCGACGCCCTGACCGGCGCGCTGTTCGCCATGGTCACCTACTCCAGCCTGGCTGCCGTGCTGCTCAGCGCGACCCTGGCCGCCGCCAAGGTCATCCCGCTCAAGGTCGCCCTGTGCCTGGTGATCGGCGCCAACGTCGGCAGCGGCATCCTCGCCATGATCAGCGCCACCTCGCAGAACGCCGCCGGCCGCCGGGCGGCCCTCGGCAGCCTGCTGTTCAAGCTGGTGGGCTGCCTGCTGGTGCTGCCGGTGGTGGGGCCGGCGGCGGAGTGGCTGGACAGCTGGGCCTTCTCCACCGCCGAGCTGGTGATCGCCTTCCACGTTCTCTACAACAGCGCGCGCTGCCTGCTGATGCTGCCGCTGACGCCCTACATGGCGCGCTTCTGCGACTGGCTGCTGCCGGACCGCGAGCAGGCCACGGACGTGGCCAAACCCCGCCACCTGGACAAGAGCGCCCTGGACACGCCCAGCCTGGCCCTGGCCAACGCCGTGCGCGAGACCCTGCGCCTGGGCGATATCGTCGAGCAGATGCTGCACCACCTGCTCACGCTGATGCGCGGCGGTGACGCCCTGCTGGGCAAGGAGATCCACCGCCTCGACGACGACATCGACGCCCTCTACACCGCCATCAAGCTGTACCTGGCGCGCATGCCCCGGGAAGACCTGAGCGAGCGCGACAGCCGCCGCTGGGCCGAGATCATCGAGCTGACCATCAACCTGGAGCAGGCCGGCGACCTGATCGAGCGCATGGTCGGCGACGTGCAGCACAAGAAGACCTCGCAGCAGCGCTCCTTCTCCGAAGCCGGCCTGGCGGACATCGCCGAGCTGCACCAGCAACTGGTGAACAACCTGCGCCTGAGCCTGTCGGTGTTCCTCAACGGTGACCTGGAGAACGCCAAGCGCCTGCGTCGTGCCAAGCAGCGCTTCCGCATCCTCGAGCGGCGCCTGTCCCACGCCCACGTCGAGCGCCTGCACCACCAGGTGGTGCAGAGCATCGAGACCAGCGCCCTGCACCTGGGCTTGATCAGCGACATGAAGCGCCTCAACTCGCTGTTCTGCGCCATCTCCTATGCGGTGCTGGACAACCCTGACGCGCCGCCGGTGGCCCTGGAGGACGGTGGCGTCGAGCCGCTGGTGGAGGACGATGTGGACTATCAGCCGGATGTCGGCTCCCATCGCTGAACAGGGCCCTTCCTGAGTCACGGCGGCTTGGGCAGAATCCTCCCATGAGCCCAACCGCCGCAGCACCCGACCAGGCCTCGGTCAGCGCCAGCCTGACCCAGGCCATCCTCCACGCCGCCGAGAGCCTTGGCCTGCCACGCGCCCAGCTGTTGGCCGCCAGCGGCCTGGACGACGCCCAGCTGCGCGACCCCGACGCGCGCATCCCCTTTCCCGCCCAGGAAGCGCTGTGGAGCGCCATCGAATCGCGCCTCGCCCATCCCGAGCCCGGCCTGGTGCTGGGCCAGGCCCTGGCGCCCGGCCAATTCAGCGTGCTCGGCTACCTGCTGCAGAGCAGCCCGACCCTCGGCGACGCCCTGGAGGCCGAACTGCGCTACCAGCGCCTGGTGGGCGAGGGCGGCACCCTGGCGGTGGAAATCCGTGGCGACGAACTCTGGACCCTCTACCGCCCGCTGCACCCGCAGCTGCCCGCCACCCGTGCGCGGGTGCTGGCGCTGATGGCCTTCTGGATGCGCCTGATGCAACCGCTGCTGGATGACTTCCGCCTGCTGCGCGCCTGCTTCATCCATTCGCAGCCTGAAAGCCTGGCCGCCTATGAGGACTGCTTCGCCTGCCCGCTGGAGTTCGACGCCACCGACTACGCCCTGGTGCTGCCGCTGAAACTGCGCGGCGCCGCCCTGCGCCAGGCCAACCCGCCCCTCCAGGCGCTGCTGCGCCAGCACGCCGAAGCCCTGCTCGCGCGGCTGCCCAGCGAAGGCCTGCGGGCCCGTGTGGTGGCCCTGCTGAGCGCCCAGCTGGCCCATGGCGAGCCGGACCGCGGCGCCCTCGCCTCTGGCCTCGGCCTCAGCGAGCGCACCCTGCAACGGCGCCTGGCCGAGGAGGGCAGCAGCTACCAGCAACTGCTCAGCGACACCCGCCTGCAACTGGCCGAGCGCCACCTGCAGGAGGGCAGCCTGCCCATCGCCGAGATCGCCGTGCTGCTGGGCTATTCCGAACCCAGCGTGTTCTTCCGCGCCTTCCGCCAGTGGACCGGCAAGACGCCGGGGGAATATCGCCAGCAGCTGGTGGCTGATTCGGCCAGGACCTAGGGAGCGCTGCGCGCCGCCGGAGTCAGGTACGCGGCAACACGCCCCGCGCATCGAGGAACGCCAGGAAGGCTTCGCGGCTGGAGTACTGCGGCTGGTAGCCGAACTCCTCCTTCAGGCGGCGGTTGTCGAGCACCGGGCGGTAGCGCAGGAAGTCCAGTTGCTCGGGGCCGTAGCGGGTCAGGCCGAGGGGCCTGAGCAGCGCCAGGGTGGCGAGGATCAGCGTCGCCGGCAGTGGCCGGTAGGGCTTGCCGAGGATGGCGGCGATCTCGGCCATGCTCAGCGCACCGTCGCCGGCCAGGTTGTAGATGCCTTCGGCACCGCGCTCCAGGCCCTGGAGGATGATCGCCACCACGTCCTGGTCCCAGATGAACACGAAGCGGCTGTCATGGCCGCGCACGCCCATCACCGAAGGTTTGTCGAAGAGCGCGGTGATCTGGTTGTCCACCCGCCGGCCGAGGATGGTGCCCGGGCGCAGCACCAGCTGGCGCAGCTGCGGGTGGCGTTCGCGTGCCTCGGCTAGCAGCTCTTCCACCTCGCGCTTGTGGCGGGCATAGGCGAAGGCGTCATGGCCGCGCAGTGGGTCGGCTTCGTCGATCCATTCGGCGTTTTCCGGGTAGTAGCCGTAGGCGGCGCCGGAGCTGGTCACCACCAGCTGCCCGACGCCGTGGGCGGCGGCGGCCGTGACCACCGCGCGGGTGCCTTCGACGTCGATGGCGTGCAGGGTCGCCTCGCTCATGCCCGGCGGCGGCGTCACCACCGAGGCCAGGTGGACGATGGCCTGGGGCTGCCAATGGGCGATGCAAGCGTCCACCGCCTCGGGCTGGGCGATGTCCAGCTGCACCTCCTCGACGTTCGCCGCGCGGGCAGACGCCGGCAGCGGGCGGATGTCCGCAGCCACCAGGCGCCAGTCGGGGTGGCGGGCGGCCAGCGCCTCCAGCAACTGATGGCCGATGTAGCCGGCGGCGCCGGTGATCAGGACGCGCATGGCACACCCTCCTCGGCGACGGGCAATGGCCGGTTGCGCCAGAAGGCCACCAGCAGCAGGCCGCTGACCAGGTGCCAGGTGCCCCAGAAGGCCGCCACCAGGGCCATGTTCGGCTCACCGCCGAACTGGGCGAAGATCAGCCCCAGGGCGAGACCGGAGTTGTGCATGCTGATCTCGATGACCATGGCCCGCAGATTGGCCCCGTGCTGGCGGGCGAGCTTCGCCATGGCCCAGCCGAGGACGATGGCGCTGGCGTTGTGCAGCACAACGATGAAGAACACCAGGCCGAGGTTGTCGACGAACATGCGCCAATTGCCGGCCACCGCGCCGCCGACGAAGACCACGAAGGCCAGCAGCGAGAAGCGCTTGAACCAGGGCGTCACCCGCTCGGCCAGGCGCGGCCACAGGTTGCCCACCAGCATGCCCGCCAGCAGCGGCAGGCCCAGCAGCACCACCACGCTGACGAGAATGCTGCCGCGGTCCATCTGCAAGGCGCTGAGGCGCCCGGCCAGGTAGGCGGAGGCTTCCGGGTTGAGGCCGCTGGTGAGGGCGAAGTTGAGCGGCAGCAGCACCAGCGCCAGCAGGCTGGAGAGCGCCGTCATGCTCATCGACAGCGCGGTGTTGCCGCGTGCCAGGTGGGTCATCACGTTGGACAGGTTGCCCCCCGGGCAGCAGGCCACCAGCAGCAGGCCCAGTTCCAGCCCGGGGTGCAGGTCCACCAGCAGGGTCACCGCCAGGGTGGCCCAGGGCAGGATCAGGCACTGCCCGAGCATGCCGGCGAGCACCGGCTGCGGCTGGCGCAGCACGGCGAGGAACTGGCCGATGCGCAGTTCCAGGGAAACACCGAAGATCATTACCGCCAGCACCAGCCCGAGGATGAGCTGCTGGTTCGCGTCGTAGTTCATGGCAAGGCGCCCGTGGTTCTTGTTATGGCCGCCACTTTAGCGGCAGCCACGGCGCACCGGCAGTGGCCGAGCCCGCCAGGCGGCGTGGCGATTCGCGACAGACTGACGCCGGTCAATGCCCGCCAACCGGGCGATGGCTAGAGTTCATAGCCAATTGCCATCAGCCGTAGCCCCCGACCATGGACAGCTCCGATCCGCCGATCGCCGCCATCACCGATCCTGCGCTCGCCTGCCTGCTGCGCGAGATGCTGCCCGCCATGGGCGTCGTCTGCGAAGTGCTCACCGAGACCGGCCAATGCCAACGGGCCCCCCTGTGCCGATGGCTCAAGGACGCACCCCTCAGCGAGACGACCCGATTGCGCATGCTCCTCGACGAGACGGTGACGGTGCTCGACCGCACCCGCCACGCCTTCAAGTCCCGTGAACTCGGACGCTTGCGCCGGCGCCTGGAACAGGCGCTGGAAGAGTTGTCGCGCCCGGCCTGACTGGTGTACAACCTCGCGCTGCAAGGTTCCGCCAAGGGCGGGAACCGGCTTTGCCGGGCAGGACGCAAGGGCCTGCAAGACAAGGCGCCACGCGTGGCAGTTCACCCAGAACTGCCACCCGTGGCGCCTTTTTTATTGCCTGCAGGTTTTCACGAGGGATTGAGGGATGGGGCTGGAAACACAACTCAAGGGGATGCTCGGCAGAATCGGCCTCGGCCGTCGCGAAATCGACCAGCGCTGCCGCTACCTAGACTGGCAGGCGCTCGACGCCGCGCGCCTGAACCGCCAGGCGGAGGCGGTCGAGGCCCTGCATGAGGTGTTCGTCGAGCGCCTCTACGCGCACCTCGACCACTTCGAGCCAACCGCCAGCATCCTCCGCGACCCGGCGACCCTGGCGCGCCTGAAGGCCAGCCAGCTGGACTACTACCAGCGCCTGTGGAAGGGCCCCTATGACCGCGACTACGTCCTGCACCGGCTCAAGGTCGGCCTGGTGCACCAGCGCGTGGGCGTCGAGCTGAAGTGGTACCTGGGCGCCTACCGCCTGTACCTCGACCAGATGCTCACCGGCCTGCTCGGCGACAGCGAAACCACCCGCACCCTGGGCAGCCTCATGAAAGTCGTGTTCTTCGACATCGCCCTGGCCATCGACACCTACAGTGCCGCCCAGCACCAAGCCCTGGAGGACAGCGAGGCGCGCTTCGCCCGGGCCCTGCGCGGTGCCAACGACGGCCTCTGGGACTGGGACCTGGAGCACGACCGGCTGTACATCTCCGAGCGCTGGGCGAGCATGCTCGGCCGCTCACGCGATGCCTTCGGCGAGAGCAGCGCCGGCTGGTTCGCCCGCGTCCACCCCGACGACCTGCCGGCCCTGCGCCAGGCCATCGACACCCACCTGCGGGGCGACAGCCCCTGGCTCAGCCACGAGTACCGCATGCGCCAGCAGGACGGCAGCTACCTCTGGGTGCTGGTGCGCGGCGTCGCCGAGGGCCAGCGCATGGCCGGCTCGCAGACCGACATCAGCCAGCGCAAGGCCACCGAGCACCAGCTCAACCATGCCGCGCGCCACGACCCGCTCACCGGCCTGGCCAACCGCCTGCGCCTCGACGAACTGCTGCAGCACGCCCTGCAGCGCCAGCTCAAGCCCGGCGCGCGCCAGGCGGCGCTGCTGTTCATCGACCTCGACCGCTTCAAGCTGATCAACGACAGCCTCGGCCACGCCGTCGGCGACCGCGTGCTGGTGGAAGTGGCCCACCGCCTGGAGCGTTGCCTGCGTCCGGGCGACCACCTGGCACGCTTCGGCGGCGACGAGTTCGTCGTGCTGCTGGACGACCTCGCCTGCCTGGGCGATGCCGAAGTGGTCGCCCAGCGCATGCTCGACAGCCTGCACCAGCCCCTGCACCTCGACGAGCGCACCCTGGTGGTCAGCGCCAGCATCGGCATCACCGGCCTCCAGGCCGAGGGCCAGACCATCGACGCCCTGCAGGCCGCCGACCTCGCCCTGTACCGCGCCAAGGAAGCCGGCAAGGCGCAGATCGCCCGCTACAGCAGCGAGCTGCAGGCCGCGGCGAAGAACCGCCTCGACCTGGAAAGCGCCCTGGCCCAGGCCCTGGCACGCGACGAGTTCGAACTGCATTACCAGCCCATCTGCCGCACCGACCAGGGCCAGCCGCTGCTGGTGGGCGTGGAGGCCCTGCTGCGCTGGCGCCAGGGCGACCGCCTGGTGCAGCCGGCGCAGTTCATCCCGGCGCTGGAGGAGTCCGGCGAGATCATCGCCGTCGGCGACTGGGTGCTGCGCGAAGCCTGCCGCCAGACCCGCGCCTGGCAACTGGACGGCCAGCGCGGCCTGCGCTGCTCGGTCAACCTCTCCAGCCGCCAGCTGCACCAGCCGGGCTTCGCCGCGCGGCTCGAGTCGATACTCGAGGAATCGGGCCTGCCCCCTTCCAGCCTGGTGCTGGAGATCACCGAAAGCCTGCTGATGCAGGACGGCGCCGACACCCTCGCCTGCCTGCGCGAACTGGCCTGCCAGGGCGTGCGCCTGGCGCTGGACGACTTCGGCACCGGCTACTCCTCCCTCGGCTACCTCAAGCGCTTCCCGCTGCACATCCTCAAGGTCGACCGCAGCTTCATCGACGGCGCCCCCGAGGACCCCGAGCTGCGCGCCATTTCCCGCGCCATCATCGGCCTGGGCGCCAGCCTGGGGCTGGAGGTGATCGCCGAAGGCGTCGAGCGCCCCGAACACCTGGACTTCCTCGCCGCCGAGGACTGCCACTACGCCCAGGGCTACTGGTTCAGCCGGCCGCGCCCGCCCCAGGCCCTGCAACGCCTGTTCAACGGCGAAGAATGTTTCGACGGGCACTGGTGCCTGCTGCCCGAAGCCACCACGAGAGCGACCTCATGAAACGCAACCTGCCGGTCAGCGGACGCGCCGTCGTCTTCGCCGACGACGCCAACATCCTCTCCACCACCGACCTCAAGGGCGTGATCACCCACGTCAACCAGGACTTCGTCGACGTCAGCGGCTTCAGCCGCCCGGAGCTGATCGGCCACAGCCACAACCTGGTGCGCCACCCGGACATGCCCGCCGCTGCCTTCGCCCACCTGTGGCAGACGCTCAAGGCCGGGCGCAGCTGGATGGGCCTGGTGAAGAACCGCTGCAAGAACGGCGACCACTACTGGGTCAGCGCCTTCGTCACCCCGGTGGTGCACGACGGCCAGGTGCTGGAATACCAGTCGGTGCGCACCTGCCCGAGCGCCGAGCAGGTGCTGCGTGCCGAACGGGTCTACGCCCAGCTCGAGGCCGGCCGCATGCCCGCCCACACGCGCCTGCCGCTGCACCTGCGCCTGCTCGCCGGCCCGGCCCTGGGCATGGCGCTGGGCATCGCCCTGTACCAGGCCCTGGCGCCCTACGGCCTGCTCGCCGCCGTGCCGGCCTGGGGCCTGGCGCTGGGCTGCGCGGGGCTGGCCCTGCACCGCCAGCTGCGCCCGCTGCGTGAACTCCTGGGCCGCGCCCGGGGCATTGCCGACAACCCGCTGAGCCAGGCGGTCTATGGCCAGCGCAGCGACGAATTCGGCCAGCTCGGCTTCTGCCTGCAGATGCTGGAGATGGAGACCGGCGCGCTGGTCGGGCGCATCGCCGAATCCTCGCGCCAGCTCGCCGAGCACGCCGAGGAGCTGGCCACCGCCGTCGCCCACGGCAGTGCCGGCAGCCACCGCCAGCAGCAGGAGACCGACCAGGTGGCCACCGCCGTCGGGCAGATGGCCGGCAGCGTCCAGGAAGTGGCGCGCAGCGCCCAGCAGAGCGCCTGCGCCGCCGACCAGACCGACGACGCCGCGCGCATCGGCCAGCACGAGGTGAGCGCCACCCGCGCCCGCATCGCCGAGCTGGACGAGGACGTGCGCAACGCCACCCGCGTGGTGCGCGAGCTGCAGGACCACAGCAGCGCGATCGGCCAGGTGCTGGACGTGATCCAGGGCGTTGCCGAGCAGACCAACCTGCTGGCCCTGAACGCCGCCATCGAGGCCGCGCGCGCCGGTGACGCCGGGCGTGGCTTCGCCGTGGTCGCCGACGAGGTACGCGCCCTGGCCGGGCGCACCCAGCAGTCCACCGCGCAGATCAACCAGATGATCAACAGCCTGCAGAGCGGCGCCGAGCAGGCCGTCGCGGCCATGCAGCGCAGCTGCGCCCAGGCCGAGAGCAGCCTGGCCCAGGCCCAGCGCGCGGCCGAGTCCCTGGAGCGGATCAACCAGCAGGTCGGCGCCATCAACGGCATGAGCCTGCAGATCGCCAGCGCGGTGGAGCAGCAGAGCGCCGCCAGCGAGGAGATCCAGCGCAGCCTGGCCACCATCCGCCGCGCCGCCGACGACAACGCCAACAGCGGCCTGTGCAGCCAGCGCAGCGCTGGCGAGGTGGCCGGCCTGGCCGCCGACCTGCGCCAGCTGGCCCTGCAGTTCTGGAGCAGCCGCCGCGGCCTGGGGTGATTGCGCAAGGGCGGGGGCGATCCGCTATGCTCGGCGCTTCCTCCCAGCCAGACCCTCGCCATGCGCTACCTGCTCTGCCTGCTGCTTTTGCTCGGTGCCTCGGCACAGGCGTTCGACCGCGACCGGGTCGAGGGCTACGACCTGCAGAACGGCTTGCAGGTGATCCTCAAGCCCACCCCCGAGCGCGGCCATGTCGCCATCCGCCTGGTGGTGGGTGTCGGTTTCGACGACTTCGCCTGCCCGGACAAGGAGCTGCCGCACCTGCTGGAACACCTGTTCTTCAGCGGCCTGGGCGGCGCCGGCGAGGCGGACCTGGAAGCGCGCATGCAGGCCCTGGGCGGCGAATGGAACGCCTTCACCAGCGCCAGCGACACCGCCTTCGTCATCGAGGCGCCGGCGCAGAACCAGCGCAAGGTACTCGACCTGCTGCTGCAGGTGCTTGACGACACCCAACTGACCGACGCCCGCATCGCCACCGCCAAGCAGGTGGTGCAGCGCGAGGGCGGCGGCCACTACTCGCACCTGGAACGCCTGCTGGACCGCCAGGACCTCGGCCGCGAAGCCCACGACCAGCTTGCCGTCGAACTGGGCCTGGCCTGCGCCGAGCGCCCCCAGGTGGAGCACCTGCAGCGCGAGGCCCTGGAGGCCTTGCGTCGCGACTGGTACGCCCCCAACAACATGAGCCTGATCGTGGTCGGCGACCTCGACCGCCTGCTGCCGGCCTTCATCGAGCGGCGCTTCGGCGCCCTGGCGCCGGTGGAAGTACGCGAGCACCCGGCCCTGCCGGAAAGCAACGACAACGCCACCGAGCGCCGCACCCTGCGCCGCGGCCTGGTGGGCCAGAGCGCCACGCTGCACTGGATCTACCGCGAGCCGGAGGTAGACGGCGCCGACTACGCCGCCTGGGAGCTGCTCAAGGACTACCTGGACTGGGAGCTCTACCAGCAGCTGCGCATCCAGAACGGCCTCTCCTACGGGCCCTGGACCGAGCGCCGCGCCTTCGGCGGCGAAACCTTCCTCAGCCTCAACGCCGACCTGGAGCGCAGCGACGTGGAACCGGCGCTGCAGGTGCTGCGCACACTCACCACGCGCCTGCGCGACCAGGGGCTGGACCGCGACAGCTTCGAGCGCCTGAAGAACCTCGCCATCAGCCGTCAGGCCTGGGCGGCACAGGGCAACTCGGCGCTGGCCGACTACTACTGGAACTCCCTGGGTGACTACCAGGAGGGCCGCTTCGGCAACGAGGCCGACGCCCTGCGTGCGGTGACCCTGCAGCAGGTCAACGCCATTGCCCGTGAGCTGTTCCACGAACCGGGCTACATCCGCATCGAGCAGCCCCTGCTGGGCTACGACCAGTTGGCCTGGCTGCTGCCGGCCCTGCTGGGCCTGGCCCTGCTCGCCGCCCTGCTGTGGCGCGGCCGGCGCCCGGGTACGCGACCCGCGCCCGCCTGAGGCACTGGCCGTCGGCTGCGGCGCCTGGCGCCTTCTCAGGCCGGCGGGCGGGCAGTATCCTGCGGCCCCCGCAGCTTTCGCCGACGTGCCCATGTCGATCTGGAAAAACCGCCTGCTCGCCCTGATCGCGCTGATCCAGCGCCACCCGCGGCTCATCGCGCTCTACGGCTTCTGCTCGGGCGTCGGCAGCTTCCTGCTGGTGGATCGCGGCGCGCGCCTGGCCAAGGTGATCGCCATCGTCATGCTGGTGAGCTGGGTCTGGCTGCTGCTGGAGAACCTGTTCCGCAGCAGCATCGAGCGCCTGTTCAAGATCGAGCTGCCGCCGCCGCTGACGCGCTTCCTGACCCAGCTGATCCACCAGGAAAGCCTGTTCTTCGTGCTGCCCTTCTTCCTCATCACCACCAGCTGGAACAGCGGCCAGTCGCTGTTCACCGGGCTGCTGGCGGTGGCGGCGTTGATCTCCATCGTCGACCCGCTGTACAACCGCTTCCTCGCGCCGCACCGCTGGCTGTTCCTCGCCTACCACACCCTGACCCTGTTCGCGGTGCTGCTCACGGCGCTGCCGATCATCCTCCACCTGACCACCGCGCAAAGCTTCGAGTGGTCCCTCGGCATCGCCGTGCTGCTGTCCTTCCTCAGCCTCTACAGCACCATCCGCGTGCAACGCTGGTGGCGGGGCCTGGCCCTGGTCGGCCTGACCCTGGCCCTGGGCGCCACCGGCTGGCTGACCCGGGTGATGGTGCCGCCGGCCACCCTGTGGCTGACCGAAGTGGCGGTGACCCCGGAGCTGGACGACCACCAGCGCACCCCGGGCAAGGGCGTGGAAACCGTGACCGCCGCCGAGCTGCGCAGCGATGGCCTCTACGCCTACACCGCGATCAACGCGCCGCGCGGGCTGAACGAACGCATCTACCACCTGTGGCGTTTCGAGGGCCAGGAAGTGGACCGCATCGCCCTGGACATCCACGGCGGCCGCGACAAGGGCTACCGCGCCTGGACCCACAAGCAGAACTTCCCCGCCAACCCGGTGGGCCGCTGGCAGGTGCGCGTGGTCACCGAAGCCGGGCAGATGATCGGCACCCTGCGCTTCGAGGTCACCGACGACCCGCTGCCGCCCAAGCCGCATTGACCTTGGCGCCATGACCGCATAGCCGTATGACCGTAGGAGCGAGCTCTGCTCGCGAAGCCTTTGGCGGTGCTACGCACCGCTTGGCGACTGAAGTCGCCCCTACAGGTGCCTCGACACACCGATGGAAGAGCGTCGCGAATGAATGTTCCCACAGGCTCAGTGCCTGTAGATTGCGGACGCTCACCCCCCCAAGGAAGACCCATGGCCATCATCAACAACTGGGCGAAGTCCATCGCCCGGGTGCTGGAGACCAGCTTCAGCGTCAGCAGCAGCATCGCCAATCACCCGACCGTACTCGGCGATGCACGCGAGAGTTTCATCCGTGATGTCCTCAAGCGCTTCCTGCCGAGCAACATCAGCATCGGCTCGGGGCAGATCGTCGACAACGAAGGCGGCATCTCCAAGCAGATCGACCTGATCATCTACCGCAACGACTTCCCCACCCTGCGCACCTTCGGCTCGGCGGACGTGTACCTGATCGAAGGCGTGGTCGCCACGGTGGAGGTCAAGTCGCAGCTCAACGACAAGTCCCTGGTCGAAGCCCTGGAAAACGGCAGGTCGGTGCGCAACCTGCGGCCGTCGTTGCTCAAGGCCTCGCTGGACGACTACAGCACCCGCGTTTTCGGCAAGCCGCACACGGAGCTCTCCATCCCCCAGTACAACTCGCTCATGGGCCTGGTACTGCCGCCGACCTACGTCTACGGCTACCGCGGCTATACCGAGAGCAGCCTGGAGGACCTGCGCGGAAGCCTGAACCGCTGGCACAACGTGCCCAACAGCGCCGGTGAGCTGGATATCACGCTGATGCCGGAGGTGATCGCCACCCAGGGCTGCGTGAGCCTGAAGAACCTCAGCAACTTCCTGCAGCTGCCCCATGCGGGCGCGGAAGACCTCGAGGCCTGCCGCCAGTCGTTCAACCAGGCGATGAACACCGACCTCGGCAAGCAGGCGTTCTATGCGAACTTCCGGGCCAACGAAAACGCGCGCTTCGACTATGGCCTGGCCCTGAAGACCTCCGATACGCCGCTGCAGTACCTGATCTCCAGCCTGCTGGAGACGGTCATCTCGCGCATCGGCCACCAGCAGTTGGGCGGCACCGCCATCCAGTACAACCTGCTGCGCTACCACATGACCGAGGAGATGGAGGGCGGCTGGTCCGGCGCGGCGGTGAACGTCACCAGCGTGCGCGACCCGAAGCTGGACTTCGCCAAGGCCAACGGGTTCTGAGCCCGGGCGGTGCCGGGCGAATGAATTGGCTCTGTCTGCGTTAGCTGTTGTGGTTTTAAAGCAAGGGCTCAAGCACGGCCATTTCCGGGCCCCAAAGGGTTTGTGGCACCTCCACCGCATGGGTTTCGCTTCGCTCTACACCATCCTACGAAAGCTCGTGCGCACCACGTGGCGATGCGCTGGACGAAGAAAGTTGGAGCAGCCGCCAACGCCCCTCCAGGAGGCCGAACGCAGTCGTTGCGCCGGGGGACGAGCGACATGGATGCCGCGAGAGGCGCGCCAGGCCATGGATGGCCCATCGCGCCGGCCCCCAGACGACGCTTGCGGCGAACGCACTTCAGTGCGGCCCGAAGGGCGAGCGTAGCGAGTAACGGCGATGGAGTGAGGGAACCCCGGCGAAGCCGGGGCCGGATGATGGGGCAAGCGTTTTTGGTTCCTTTTTTGTGGTTCGGCATCCCGACGACTGAAAAAAGGGACTCGCCCGGGTGGGCGAAACCAGAAACATCACCAGAGCTCGGCAATCAGCTGGGTCCAGATCTTCTAGCAACACTTAACGCAGACAGAGCCAATGAATTCGCCCCTACAGGGTTGGACGCGGGCCGTAGGGCGGGTGCAACCCGCCACCCCCGATCGCGAATGAATTCGCTCCCACCGGTTCAGCGCCGGCGGTAGCCCGGGCTTCAGCCCGGGAGCTGGGGTCAGCCGAAGAACCAGTAGCACACCAGGATCGAGGCGATGACGCCGGCGAGGTCGGCCAGCAGGGCGCAGCCCACCGCATGGCGGGCGCGCTGGATGCCCACGGCGCCGAAGTACACCGCCAGTACGTAGAAGGTGGTTTCGGTGCTGCCCTGCATGGTGGCGGCCACCAGGGCGGGGAAGCTGTCCACGCCCTGGGTCTGCATGGTTTCGATGAGCATGGCGCGGGCGGCGCTGCCGGAGAACGGCTTGACCAGGGCGGTGGGCAAGGCGTCGACGAAGCGGGTGTCGAGGCCGGACCATTCCACCAGCGCGCGGATGCCATCGAGGCCGAAGTCCAGGGCGCCGGAGGCACGCAGCACGCCCACGGCGCAGAGCATGGCCACCAGGTAGGGCAGCAGGCTCTTGGCAACATCGAAGCCGTCCTTGGCGCCGTCAACGAAGGTTTCGTACACCGGCACCTTCTTCAACGCGCCCACCAGCAGGAACAGCATGATCAGGCCGAACAGCACCAGGTTGCCCAGCAGCGACGACAGGGCCGCCAGCGCCGTGGCGGAGAGGCCGGCCAGCAGCGCCATGAAGCCGCCCAGCAGCAGGGCGCCGGGTACCAGGTAGGCGAGTACCACCGGGTCCCACAGTTTCAGGCGCTGCATGAAGGCCACCGTCAGCAGGCCCACCAGGGTGGAAGCGCTGGTGGCCAGGAGGATGGGCAGGAATACCAGGGTCGGGTCGGCGGCCCCCTGTTGCGCGCGGTACATGAAGATGGACACCGGCAACAGGGTCAGGGACGAGGCGTTGAGCACCAGGAAGAGGATCTGCGCATTGCTCGCCGTGGTGCTGCTGGGGTTGAGTTCCTGCAGCGCGCGCATGGCCCTGAGCCCGATGGGGGTGGCGGCGTTGTCCAGGCCCAGGCCGTTGGCGGCGAAGTTGAGGGTGATCAGCCCCAGCGCGGGATGGCCCCGGGGCACCTCGGGCATCAGCCGGGCGAACAGCGGGCCCAGCAGGCGCGCCAGCACCTCCACCAACCCGGCCTTTTCGGCGATGCGCAGCAGCCCCATCCACAGGGTCAGGGTGCCGAACAGCAGGATCATCACCTCGACCGAAAGCTTGGCCATGGCGAACAGGCTTTCCACCATGGCCGCCCAGACACCCGGGTCACCGCCGAGCCAGCGCACCAGCGCCGCGGTCGCGGCCACCACGAAGAAGCCGAGCCAAAGGCCGTTGAGCATGAACGATCCCCCCGAAAACGATGGACGGATGATAGCGGCGGCGGCACGGCGCGCGCCAGGAAGCCACCCCGGCAATGTCATGAAAGCCATCTAGGCTGAACCGGGTCGGTCGATGACGACCTCTGTCCTGGGAGATGACGATGAAGAAGGTCCTGGTGCTCTATTACTCCATGTATGGCCATATCGAACGCCTGGCCGAAGCGGTGGCCGAGGGCGCGCGCAGCGTGCCGGGCGTGGAGGTGACCCTCAAGCGCGTCGCCGAGACCATCCCCGAGGACATCGCCCGCAACGCCGGCGCCAAGCTCGACCAACCCGCCGCCGTGGCCAGCCCCCAGGAGCTGGCGGACTACGACGCCATCCTCTTCGGCACCCCGACCCGCTTCGGCAACATGGCGGGGCAGATGCGCACCTTCCTCGACCAGACCGGCGGCCTCTGGGTGAAAGGCGCCCTGGTGGGCAAGTTCGGCAGCGTGTTCACCTCCACCGGCACCGGCGGCGGCTCGGAAACCACCATCACCTCGTTCTGGAACACCCTGGCCCACCACGGCATGCTCATCGTCGGCCTGCCCTACGCGGCACCCGAGCTGACCGACATCAGCGACGTCCGCGGCGGCTCACCCTACGGCGCCGCCACCCTCGCCGGCGCCGACGGCTCACGCACGCCGACCGACAAGGAACTCGCGCTCGCCAGATTCCAGGGCGCACACGTAGCCAAGTTGGCGACACGACTCCAATGACGGGAAAGAAAATAACCAAGGCCGGCAGGACGCTGGCCCTCTTCGCCGGGCTCACCCTGCTCGCAGGGTGCGCCGGGACGCTGCACACCGGCAACGGCGGTTGGGCACCGGGGAATCAGCAGGTCTACCTGCTAGCTCCAGCGGGAATGCACGGCAATCAGACAGTGGACGGTACGATCCACGCGCTCAGCCTCTACATGAATGGCCTGCTGGCCAGCGACAAGGTCCGCCCGAGCTGGGGCTATTGAGTCACTGCTTGAAGCTTGAAGCTTGAAGCTTGAAGCTTGAAGCTTGAAGCTTGAAGCTTGAAGAAGACTCCAGCTCCCGGCTTTTGTCTTCCAGCTTCCAGCTGCTTTTCTCTTCCAGCTGCTTTTAACGCTACCACCGAGAAGCTGGATCACAGCTTCCCGGTGGCGGCTTCGCCTGACCCGGCCCGCGTTCGCGGAGGTAACCCCTTTACCCCTAGGTCATGCCGCTCTACCGACGCGGAACAACCCGGCCCCATGGTCATGGCCCCGCCTGCGGGGCCTGTGGTCTGAATGGCTTCAGTACCAGTTCGGATCGCTTTTCAGCTGGTCCTCGAGAATCGCCTTGACCTCATCATCCGGTTCGCCCAGCCAGCGCTTGCTGGCGTGGCGGCTCGGTGATTTGTCCTGGGGCAGGCCTTCCGGCACTTGCACCAGCAGGGCGTAGGCGTCGTCCTTGTCCCAGCTGAAGGCGACGAGCAGTCGTTGGCTGGCGCAGGCATGCGGTTCGCACAACTCGCCAACCAGGTATTTATCGCCGTCCTGGTCCACCGCCTTCATCGGCGGTGCCGTCCCGCTCAGGTTCATTACCCATTCGGGCAGACGGCTTTCGTCCTTGACCAGCGCCTGCCAGGTCTCGCGGTACTGCGGGTCAGTGCCCAGCAGTTCGTTGAGCCTGTGCTGCGCGTCGGTATCGGCCGCCAGCACCAGGGTGCTGGCGAAGCCGAACGCGGCGGCGGCGCAGAGATCACGCAGGATGCGCATGCTGCCTCCCTAGCCCCTGCGGCGACCGAAGATGAAGGACACCACGAACAAGACCAGGAACAGCACGAAGAGAATCTTCGCGATACCTGCTGCGGTGCCGGCGATACCACCGAAGCCCAGAACGGCAGCGACGATGGCGATGACGAGGAAGGTAAGTGCCCAGCTGAGCATGATGGTTTCTCCTGCTTCGGTTTGTCGGGTTCTCAGTGCGCCGGCGACCAGGCCGGGTCGTGCTGAGCCGGCTGCGAGGCGAGGGCCTCGTCCGCCGGGGGATTGATGAAATCGATATCGCTGAAGTCGTTGCTGTCCTGCAGCGCCTGGCCAACCGCCAGGGCACTGCCGAGCATCAATACGGGGAGGATCAGGAGGGCGGTCAGGAACAGGGCGATGGTCCACATCTTCGTATCTCCTTTATGTACTCAGAACACCCAGCGGGGTTGCTGCGGTTGATCGTTCCAGCGCTGCTGGGCAACGCTCTGCAGCGAACCGTCGTGGAGCATGCCGTTGGCATGGAAAGCGGCCGGGGTCGGCGCGATATCCAGGCGGGCCGGCAGCGGGGGCTGCTGCTCGTGGCTGCGCAGGCTCTGGCGCAGCTGGTGTTCGGCCAGGAGGATCAACACCACGGCGAGGGCGGCCAGCAGTACCTTGCCCGCAAGGGCGAGACGCGCATGACGACGGTTCATCCTGAAACACCTCCTGAGCTGTTGATCGATCGAGGGAACCGAAGCTCCCCTGCCTGTCCTAGCGGTCATCGCCGGCTGGCGATTTGCTTTTCCTGATGTATTGATTGCAGAGCGCATGCCAGTTTCTCTAATCAGTTAAATCCATTTAAATTCAATAACTTACGAATTGATTGATCACTGGATCTGCTGGCAACTTGCATGATCGCCAGCGCTGCGTCGTGCGTTTTGCATGGCCGGACATCCCTGTCCGATCCGGGCTCACTTCATCGCCAGCTTCAGGCTGCGCATGCGGTCATGGCAGGCCTTGACCCGGGGCATTTCCTGGGCGAGCAGGCCGCGCACCTCGGGCTCGGCGCTTTCCAGGGCGTCTTCGAAGGCGTGGAGGATGCGATCCTCGGCTTCCTCCAGCTGGCTCACATAGGTGGCCTTCTCGTCGCTGGAGAGCGTGGCGCGGGTGTCCGCATAGACCTGGCGCAACTTGCCGACGAAGGTGCCGCCGGTGGACGGGTCTTCGTGGTTGGCCGCGACCCGGACCGCCAGGGCCTGGATGACCTGGGTCTTGGCCTGGGCCATGTCGCGGAACAGGCCCTGCAGGGCCGGGTCCTTCACTTCGTCGATGGCGTGCTGGTAGAAGCGCTCGCCGTCGCGGGTGATCTCGATCAGCTCGTTGAGTTGCGCAGTGGTATTGGTCATGGCGTTTCTCCTTGGGGGTACGGGTCGCGCGTTCAGCCGGCGACCTTGAGGGATGCGGCGTGCACATCGAGCACGCCGCGAACATTTCTGGCCGTTTCCACCGCCAGCGCCTTTTCTGCCGCCGTGGCCACGTTGCCGGCGAGGCGCACCACGCCGTCGTCGGTTTCCACGGAGATATCCAGAGCGGCGAGGTTGTCGCTGGAGAGGAAGCGGGTCTTCACCTTGCCGGTGATCCAGGCGTCGCCCAGCAGGCTGCCGGCCTCGGCCCGTTGCTCACCGTCGCGCTGGGCGGTGCCGGGGTCGGCGCTGAGGTGAATGGCGTTGTCCACCCGCTCGACGCCCTCGGTGCTGGCGGCCAGCTTGCCGGCCATCTCACGGGCCTCGGCGCTGGCGGAGCGACCACTGAGGGTGACCAGGCCTTCGCGGGTCTCGACACCGATGTCGAGACCTTGGGTGGTGGTGTTCCACAGCAGCTTGGATTTCACCTTGGCGGTGACGGTGGCGTCGTCGAGGTGGCTTTCGGCGGCGGCAATGGACAGCAAGCGAGGCCGAACGCCCGGGTCGACGCGGATGAGGTTATCCACAGCGTCGATACCCTCGACGCCGAGGGCGACCTGCTCGGCCAGCTCGCGGTTGACTTCATTCGCCACGGTGCCGGTGAGCGTGGCCAGGCCATGCTCGACATCGACGTTGAGGGAGAAGGGGCCGAGGTGATGGTTGAAGGCGAAGGCGGTCCAGATGCTGCCTTCCTGGCGGGCTTCGCGAATCTGTTCGCTGAAGCCGTCCCCGGCGGCCGCCGGCAGGGCGACCAGTCCCAGCAAGGCGCTACCGGCCATGGCGAGCGCCAGGCTGTGCAAGTGCGGCATGGAAACCTCCTGTCATCCACTTCGGCGCTCAGCGCCTCCAGATGCAGGGGTTATCGCAAGGCCTGTGCCAGGCCTTTTCGTGGCGTTTATTCCTTTAAAATCAATTGGTTATTGTAGACGTCCAAATACCCGCTGCATGCAGGCTGCAATACATGTATGAAAGGACCTTGCAACTTGCACGATAATTCCTGGACTAAGCGATACGACTGAACAATGCGGAGCGACAAAATGGCATCAGCAACGGAAACCAAGGGACGCATCCTGCTGGTCGACGATGAGTCGGCGATTCTGCGCACCTTCCGTTATTGCCTGGAAGACGAGGGTTACAGCGTGGCCACCGCCAGCAGTGCGGCACAGACCGAGGCCATCCTGCAGCGCCAGGTGTTCGACCTGTGCTTCCTCGACCTGCGCCTGGGCGATGACAACGGCCTGGATGTGCTTGCGCAGATCCGCGTGCAGGCCCCCTGGATGCGGGTGGTGATCGTCACCGCCCACTCGGCCGTGGACACCGCCGTGGACGCCATGCAGGCCGGCGCGGCCGACTACCTGGTGAAACCCTGTAGCCCCGACCAGCTGCGCCTTTCAGCCGCCAAGCAGCTGGAAGTGCGCCAGCTCACCGCGCGCCTGGAGGCCCTGGAGGGCGAGGTGCGCAAGCCGGGCGACGGCCTGGATTCGCAGAGCCCGGCGATGATGGCGGTGCTGGAAACCGCTCGCCAGGTGGCGGGCACCGACGCCAACATCCTCATCCTCGGCGAGTCCGGCACCGGCAAGGGCGAGCTGTCCCGGGCCATCCACGGCTGGAGCAAGCGGGCGAAGAAGGCCTGCGTGACCATCAACTGCCCGTCGCTGTCGGCGGAGCTGATGGAAAGCGAGCTGTTCGGCCACAGCCGCGGCGCCTTCACCGGGGCCAGCGAGAGCACCCTGGGCCGGGTCAACCAGGCCGACGGCGGCACGCTGTTTCTCGACGAGATCGGCGACTTTCCCCTCACCTTGCAACCCAAATTGCTGCGCTTCATCCAGGACAAGGAATACGAGCGGGTGGGCGATGCGGTGACCCGCCGCGCCGATGTGCGCATCCTCGCCGCCACCAACCTCAACCTCGATGAAATGGTCCGCGAGGGCCGCTTCCGCGAAGACCTGCTCTACCGCCTCAACGTCATCACCCTGCACCTGCCGCCCCTGCGCGAGCGCACCGAGGACCTGATCGGCCTGGCCGAGCGCTTCCTCGCCCGCTTCGTCAAGGACTACGCGCGCCCGGCACGCGGTTTCAGCGACGCGGCACGGGGTGCCCTGCTGGGCTACCACTGGCCCGGCAACGTGCGCGAGCTGCGCAACGTGATCGAGCGCGCCAGCATCATCTGTGGCCAGGAACTGGTGGAAATCGCCCACCTGGGGCTGAGCGAAGCGCCGTCCAACAACGCCCCGCGCGTAGGAGCCTCCATGAGCCTGGAGGACCTGGAGAAGGCCCATATCGCCGCCGTGCTCGCGGCCAGCGAAACCCTCGACCAGGCCGCCAAGACCCTCGGAATCGACGCATCGACGCTCTATCGCAAACGCAAGCAGTACGGTCTATGAAGCTGCCGATGAAGCTGCGGACGCGGCTTTTCCTCAGCATTTCGGCGCTGATCACCGTGGCCCTCCTGGGGCTGCTGCTGGGGCTGACCAGCGTCATGCAACTGGCCCGTTCCCAGGAGCGCCTGATCTCCTACAACTTCGCCACCATCGACCTGGGCGAAAAGTTGCGCACACACCTGGGCGACCAGTTGGTGAACCTGACCCGCGAACAGCCGGATATCCAGGCACTGCTCACCTCGCAGCAACGTTTCCTCGCCGTGGTGCAACAGGGCCTGATGAACGCCCGCGACGAGCAGACCCGTCAGGGCTTCCAGGCCATCGCCGACAGCTACGGCGAGTTCCTGCGGGTCAGCGAACGCAACACCGACCGCCGCGACGATGATTTCAGCCAGGCGTTGAACGACACCCGCAATGCCATGCTGGCGCTGCAGAAGCATGCCTTGCAGAGCGCCGCCGAGGCCGAGCAGTCGGCCCGTGAGCGCGCCGGCCTGGTGGCCACCCTGCTGGGCCTGCTGGGCATCGCCGTGCTGCTGATCGGCTTCGTCACCGCCCACGGCATCGCCCGGCGCTTCGGCCAGCCCATCGAGGCCCTGGCCCGCGCCGCCGACCGCATCGGCCAGGGTGACTTCCAGGTGACCCTGCCGATTTCCACGGTCAGCGAGATGGCCTCCCTGAGCCGCCGCTTCGGCCTCATGGCCGAAGGCCTGCGGCTGTTCAAGGAAACCAATATCGAGAAGCTGCTGGCCGAGCAGCGCCGCCTGAAGGCGGTGCTCGACAGCATCGACGACGGCTTGCTGATCCTCGACCGCCAGGGCCGCATCGAACACGCCAACCCGGTGGCCCAGCGCCAGCTGGCCTGGGAGACCGAGCAGCTCGGCCAACCCCTGAGCCAGGCCCTGGGCGACCCGGCCATGGAGGCGCCCACCCAGCAGGTGCTGCGCGGCCAGCCCCTGGAGCAGGTGCCGCCGGACCTGGCCATCGAGGTCGAGGGCGAGAGCCGCCTGCTGAGCTGGCGCCTGACCCCGGTGAGCCTGGACGAGGAGCGCATCCTCGGTGCGGTGATGGTGCTGCGCGATGTCACCGAGCAGCGCGCCTTCGAGCGGGTGCGCAACGAGTTCGTGCTGCGCGCCTCCCACGAGCTGCGCACCCCGGTGACCGGCATGCAGATGGCCTTCGGGCTGCTGCGCGAACGCCTGGTCTTCGCCGAGGAGTCCCGCGAGTCCGACCTGCTGCTGACGGTGGACGAGGAGATGCAGCGCCTGGTGCGCCTTATCAACGACCTGCTGCACTTCTCCCGCTACCAGAACGGCATGCAGACCCTGACCCTGGCGCCCTGCGATATCGACGACCTGCTCGGCGCCCTGCGCACGCGCTTCCAGGAGCCGGCGCAGAACAAGGGCATCAGCATCGAGCTGGACCTGCAGGAGCCGCTGCCCCGCGTGCCCATCGACCGCCCCCAGGTGGAGCGGGTGCTGGACAACCTGGTGAGCAACGCCATCCGCCACACGCCCAATGGCGGGCATATCCGCCTGCAGTCGCGGCGCCATGGCGAGCGGGTGATCCTCAGCGTCGAGGACAACGGCGAAGGCGTGCCGTACAGCCAGCAGGCGCGCATCTTCGAGCCCTTCGTGCAACTGGGCAGCTACACCGGCGGCGGCGTTGGCCTCGGCCTGGCGCTGTGCAAGGAGATCGTCCAGCTGCACGGCGGCCGCATCGGCATCTACTCGCGCCCCGGCGAAGGCGCGCAGTTCTACCTGGCGCTGCCGCTCTAGCGGCGGGCTTGAACGCTATTTGGAGGATGGGTAGAGCGAAGCGAAACCCATCACCTCGGCGCGGCAGGGGCGGGTAGAGGGTGCGGCGCCAGCAGGCGAAGGGGGGTGCACGATGAGGAGGGTCGCGTCCGAGCGAGATCACTCAGGTAAAGCCCACCGTCATCACGCCAGCCACCGTCCGGTGCAGGGCGCGATTCTAGCGTCAGTAAAACGTCACGGGACGGAGTGGCAGCGCCTCGCCCGGCATGCGGTTGAGCACCAGCAGCAGGGCGGCGGTCTCGGCGTCGGGCTGGCCGTCGAACAAGTGCGGGCGGTACTTCATCTGGAACGCGGCGATGACGTTGCGGGTGGCCTCGTCCAGCTGTCCGTTGCGCGGCACCGGGTAGCCCTGGCGGGCCAGCTGCATCTGGAACCAGCCGACGGTGGGCAGTGCCTGGGCGAAGCGCGCCTGCTCCACCGCCACGGCGGAAGCCTCCGGCCAGGGCACGAGGCCGGCGTCGGCGAGGCGCTTCCAGGGGAACAGGGGGCCGGGATCGACCTTGCGCTGGGGGGCGATGTCGCTGTGCCCGATGATGCTGCCCAGGGGCAGGTTGTGGCGCTTGACGATGTCCTTGAGCAGCACGATCAGGGCGTCGATCTGCTGGTCGTCGAAGGGCTGCCAGTTGCGCCCGGTGGCGGTCTGCTCGTAGCCCTCGTTGACCAGCTCGATGCCGATGGTGCTCGCGTTGAGCCAGGTGCGGCCCTGCCATTCGCTCTGGCCGGCGTGCCAGGCGCGCCGGTTCTCGTCCACCAGCTGGTAGATGGTCGGCGGCTGGGCGCCGATCAGGTAATGGGCGCTGACCTCGCCATGGGTGAGCAGCGCGAGGGAGTGCTCCAGGTCGGTCGAGGTGTAGTGCAGCACCACGTACTGCACGCGGCTGTTCTGGTTGACCGAGGTCTGGCTGCGATCGATGCGCGGGCCGCTGGTGCAACCGGCGAGCAGGGCCAGCAACAGGCCGAGGGCTAGGGTTTTCATGGGGTGATGTGTAGCACGCTTTGCAGGTTGTCCAGGAGCATGTCGACACTGAGCATGATCAGCAACATGCCGGTCAGGCGCTCCACCGCCATCAGCCCGCGCTGGCCGAGGAAGCGCTGCAGGAAGGCTGCCTGGAGCAGGATCAGGGCGGTGCAGGCCCAGGCCACCAGCACGGCGACGTAGAGCTCCCAGAGCTCGCCCTGGTGGGTGTTGCGCAGGGTCATCAGCACCGCCAGCGCGGAGGGGCCGGCCACTGCCGGGGTGGCCAGGGGCACCAGCATGGGTTCGCCGTCCGGCAGGTCGCCGAGCACGCCCTCGGGCCGCGGGAAGATCAGGCGCAGGGCGATGATGAAGAGAATGATGCCGCCGGCGATGGCGATCGCCTCGCGGGACAGGCCGAGGCCACTGAGGATGTTTTCGCCGAAGGTGAGGAACAGCAGCAGCAGGCCGAGGGCGAACACCAGCTCACGCAGGGCCACCTTGAGCCGGCGCTCCGGCGCCACGTTCTTCAGGGCGGCGAGGAAGATGGCGATGTTGCCGAATGGGTCGGTGACCAGAAAGATCAGCACGGCGATGCCGAGAATTTCCATGGGCGCTCCTCAACTGAAGGACGAAGTGTAAAGGGCGCTGGCGGCGACGTCTCGCCGCCGTGCCGATCGGGGTCAGAAGTGGTACTTGAGCGTGCCGTTGACTGCGCGCTGCTCGCGGGAGGCGTTGCCGCGCACGTCGTCCAGCTCGCTGTAGCCACCGCTCTGCTGCAGGTACTGGATGCCGAGGAATAGCTGGCGACCCTGGGCGAAGAAGTAGTCGCCGGCATCGAAGCTCAGCTGCGGGCTGAAGCTCAGGCCCTGTTCGCGGTCGCCTTCGGCACCGGCCCAGTCGAGGCCGCCATCGAGCATCCAGCTGGCCTCGCCGAGGCGGAAGGCATAGGCCCAGGCGCCGCTGAACTGCACGCTGTGGCCGGGTTCGTCCTGGTCGTCGCGGTCGTAGAGGCTCAGGGTCAGGTAGTCGAAGCCGGGGGCCTGCAGGTCGAAGGCCGGGCCGAGCAGGTTGCCGCCCTGGCCAGGCGCCGGGGCCGCCTGGGCACCGCTGAGGCGCATCTGCAGGGGCGCCGGGGTGTGGCCGGGCAGCTCCGCCAGGGCCTTGGGCGAGAGGCCGGCGGTGAAGGCCGGGCGCTCGGTGGCGAAGCTGAGGAAGCTCTCGCCGGCGGAATAGGGCAGGGTGGAGAACTGCAGGTTGCTGTCCTGCAGGTGCAGCAATTCGTTGCCGGCGACCTGAACGGCGCCGAAGGTCAGGGCAAAACCACCCAACCAGCTGGCGATACGGGAAAAGGAAAGACGCATTGACGATGTCTCCACAGGTGAATGCAGGCAGGGCCCGCGAAAAAAGGGGCGGATTATACGCAGCTCCCGGCCCGACGGCAGCAACGCCACCGGTCATCCTCCCGGCGGCACTGTTCAAGCCCGGCGAAAAGCCTATAACGTCTAGAAGCCAGCGGAATCAGTTGGCATAGGGAAATGCCTGCCGAGGATTTACGTCATGCGTCGTACTCTGCTCTGGTTCAAACAGGATCTGCGCCTCGATGATCACCCCGCCGTGCAAGCGGCGCTGGCGACCGATTGCGTCCTGCCGCTGTTCGTTTTCGACCCGACCCTGCTGCGCCCGGGCGACCTCGGGATCCGCCGCATGGGCGTGCACCGCGCGCGCTTCCAGCTGGAGAGCCTCACCGCCCTGGACGCCGAGCTGCGCCAGCGCGGCTCGCGCCTGCTGGTGGTGCAGGGCAACGCCGCGCAGGTGATCCCGGCGCTGCTGGAACACCTGGACCTGAACGAAGTACTGACCCTGGAGGAGGTGGCACCCCAGGAACGCACCCTGGTGGAGGAGCTGCGTCAGGCACTCGGCGACATTCCGCTGCGTGAGCTGGCCGGCAACAGCCTGCTGCGCCGCGAGGAGCTGCCGACCCCGGTGGAGCACCTGCCGGCGGTGTTCAGCCAGTTCCGCGAGCAGGTGGAGCAGCGCCCCAGCGTCTATCAACCACGCTCGGCCCCGGCGGCCTTGCCGCCCCTGCCCGAAGCGGTGGAGCTGCTCTTCGAACCCCTGCCGACGCCAACCCGCCTGGGTCTGGGCGAGCCGGTCGGCCCGCCCATCAGCGCCTTCCCCTTTTCCGGCGGCGAGGTCGCGGCACTGGCGCGACTGCGCGATTACCTGTGGGCGACCCAGGGCGTCCGCACCTACCAGGAGAATCGCAACGGCATGGTGGGCAGCGAGTACTCCTCCAAGTTCTCGCCCTGGCTGGCCAACGGCAGCCTCTCGCCGCGCCGCGTCGCCGCCGAGCTGCGCCGCCACGAGGCGCAGTACGGCGCCAACGCCTCCACCCACCAGTTGTGGCAACAATTGCTATGGCGTGATTACTTCCGCTGGACCCTGCTGCGCCATGGCCGCGCGCTGTTCGAAGCCGGCGGCCTGAAGGCCACGGTGCGCGCACCGCAGCAGCTGGACGAACGCTTCGAACGCTGGTGCCAGGGCCGCACCGGCATGCCGCTGGTGGACGCCAGCATGCGCGAGCTGGCAGCCACGGGCTTCATGTCCAACCGCGGCCGCCAGGTGGTGGCCGCCTACCTGGTGCACGACCTGGAGCAGGACTGGCGCCATGGCGCCGCCTGGTTCGAAGAACACCTGCTGGATTACGACCCGGCGAGCAACTGGGGCAACTGGGCCTACCTGGCCGGCGTGGCCAGCGATCCACGGCGCAGCCAGGCCTTCAACGCGCTGCGCCAGGCCCGGCATTACGACCCGGATGCGACCTACGTGAGCCTGTGGTTGCCAGAGCTGCGAGCGCTGCCCCAGGCGTTGCGGCATACGCCCTTCCAGCTCTCGCGCCTGCAGCTGGACGCCCTTGACTACCCGCGCCTGGAGCATGTGCCGGAAGACTGGAAGCCCTACCTGACCCACGCCGCCTGAGGCGGCTCAGCCCAGTTCGATGCGGTTGCGACCTTCGCGCTTGGCGCGGTAAAGCGCCTGGTCGGCGCGTTCGAACGCCTGCTCGTCCTTCTCGCCTTCGACGAAGGACACCAGCCCTCCCGACAGCGTGATGGTCACCGGCTCGCCCTTGAAGTGGAAGGGGCATTGCTCGATGGCCGAGCGCAGGGTGTCGAGCAACTGCTGGCCACCCTCCAGGGGCGTGGCGGGGAGCAGCAGGACGAACTCCTCGCCGCCGAAGCGGGCGATGAAGTCGGTCTTGCGCAGGCGCTTGGCGATCTCGCCGGCGATGATCTTGAGTACCTTGTCGCCGGCCAGGTGGCCGTAGTTGTCGTTGATGCGTTTGAAGTGGTCGATGTCCAGCACCGCCAGCAGCAACTCGCCGCCATAGCGCTTCCAGCGCGCCACTTCCAGCTCCAGGCGCTCGCTCCAGGCGGCGCGGTTGGGCAGGCCGGTGAGCGGGTCGCTGAGGGCTTTCTGCCGCTGTTCTTCCAGGTGGTCGCGGAAGGCACTGGCCTCCTGTTCCATGGTGGCGACGCGATCCACCAGCACCTTGAGGCGTCCGCCGACTTCTTCTTCGCGGGCGGCGCGCTGGCGCTGGTAGTCGTTCATGGTGCTGAGCAGGCCGTCGAGGCGCTTTTCCACGGCGCGCTTGAGGTCGTCCAGGTCGGTGGCGTCCTGCACGCTGCTCTGCAGGTCGCTGACCTGCTCGCGCAACTGGTCGTCGAGCACGCGCGCGCTTTCCAGGGTCTCGCTGTAACCCTCCTGGGCGGCGGAAATGGAGGCGACGAAGGCGACCAGGCGCTCGTTGAGCTGCTTGAGGTAGATGGCGAAGTCACGGTGCTCGCTGTTGGTGACGGCCAGCACCAGCACGGCGAGGTCGTCCAGCACGGGCACCAGTTCGTACCAGTTCAGGCCACCTACCAGACGCTCGCGAAGGGCTTCGCCCTGGGGCTTGTGGCGCTCGGGCAGGTCGAGCTCGTCCAGCAGCCCGCGCAGGCTGGCGGCGACGTGGGGCGCGACGGCGCTGTAGCCGGGTTCGGGCGGCGTGGGCAGCGCGTAGCCCGGGTCGCCTTCGCCGGTGAGCAGCGCCGCCGGCAATGGCAGGCTGTCGAGGCGCGGCGTCAAGCTTGGGCTGACACCATCGGCCAGCGCGGTGACAGGCGCCGGAGCGGCTGCAGCGAGTGGCTCGACCGGGGCGGCAGGAGCAACCTCGGGCACAAGGGGCGCAACCACCGGTGCCGCTTCGGCGACCACCTGGGCCGAGGCAGACTGCTCGGTGGCGGCTGCCGGGGTGGGTACGGGAGCCTGGGCAGGGGCAGGGGCAGGCGCCGGAGCGAGAGCCGCAGCCACGGGGGCCGCCTCAACGGTAGGCGGCACGCCGGGAGCTGGCACGACAGGAGCCGGGGCGGCAGCGAGCGCCTGGGCCGGCGATGCGGGCTCGTCGTCCAGCGGGCGCGCGGCCTGCAATGCGGCAGGTGCCGGGACGGCCGGTGGTGGAGCCAGGGCATCACCTGTCGGCAGCGCGGCGGCAGCGGGCTGGGCGTCTTCGGTGGCGTCACCCTGGCTGCCGAACAGACGCTGCAGCAGGCCGGGCTTGGGCGCGGCAGGGTCGGTGTTGGCGATCTCGTCGAGGGCGCGCTGTTGCAGGCCGCTGAGCTCGCCGAGGAGGGCAGGCATCTCACGCGCCTGGCTGGCGCGCTCGTCGATGCGCTTGGCGAACTGCTTGAGGGATTTGCGCACGTCACGCGGCACATCCAGCTTGAGCAGCTGGTTGGTCAGCCCGGTGAGGGCGCCGACGTTCTGGTCGATCCGTTGCTGGCGACGCTGCTCGGAATCCAGCACGGCCTTTTCCAGGCGCGGGATCAGGGCGGAGAGGCCGGCGTCTATCTGATCGCCACGGATGATCTCGCGCAGCTCCTGCATGCACTGGTCGACGGCCTTGTCGCTGCCTTCGGCGGCGAGGGAGCTGCGCACCAGGCCACGGCGCAGGAGATCGAGGCGGGCGTCCCAGCGACGCTCCAGCTTCTCCTGCTGCTCGAGGCTCTGCAGGTACTTTTCTTTCCAGCGCTGGCCGTCGTCGCTCATGAAGGTGATCCGTCGGGAGTGTCCACCAGGGCCGGCAACGCATCCCCGGTAAGGGACGTGGGCAGGCGGATGTCCACCGCCACTGGCAGGTGGTCGGAGATGGGTTGGCTGAGCACTTGCACGCGCTCCAGGGTCAGGCTGGGGCTGAGCAGGATGTGGTCGAGGCAGCGCTGCGGGCGCCAGCTCGGGAAAGTGGCCTCGACCTGTGGCGCGAGCAGCCCGAGGTCACGCAGGGGCGAGTTCTGCAGCAGGTCGTTGGCGTGGGTGTTCATGTCGCCCATCAGCACCTGGTGGCGGTAGCCGCCGATGAGCTCGCGGATGTAGGCGAGCTGGCGGGAGCGGGCCTTGGTGCCCAGGGCCAGGTGCATCATCACCACCACCAGTGCGTCCTCGCCCTCGCCGAAGCGCATGAGGATGGCGCCGCGCCCGGGCGGGCCGGGCAGGGGGTGGTCTTCCAGCTGGGTGGGCTGCAGGCGGCTGAGCAAGCCGTTGCTGTGCTGGGCGATGCGCCCGAGGTTGCGGTTGAGCTGTTGGTACCAGAAAGGGAAATCGGCCAGGTGGGCGAGGTGCTCGACCTGGTTGACGTAGCCGGAACGCAGGCTGCCACCGTCGACTTCCTGCAGGGCCACGAGGTCGAAATCGCCGAGCAGGGCACCGATGCGCTGCAGGTTGCTGGCGCGGCCGGCGTGGGGCAGCAGGTGCTGCCAGCTGCGGGTCAGGTAGTGGCGGTAACGGCCGGTGCTGATGCCGACCTGGATGTTGAAGCTGAGCAGCCGAAGGCGGCCATCCTTTGGGAGGCCGCTGGAGCCACAATGAGGATTGACCTGCGGAGCCCGCAGGCCAGCGGTTCGATCATTGCTCCAGCGGCGCAGCATCTTCGCTCTGCCGGGCGCCGCTTACTTCGCGGCGCGCTCCTTGGCGATGAGGAAGTCGGCGACCTGGGTGGCCTGCTCGAGGCCGCCCGAAGAACCGATGTCGAAGCGGTACTTGCCGTTGACGATCAGGGTCGGTACGCCGGAGATCTGGTACGCCATGGCGAGCTTCTTGGCCTTCTCCATCTGGCTCTTCACGCCGAAGGAGTTGTAGGCCTTGATGAAGGCCGCCTTGTCGACGCCCTGGCCAGCGAGGAACTCGGCCATCTCGTCGGGGGTGGAGAGCTTCTTGCCTTCTTTGTGGATGGCTTCGAACACGGCTTTATGCACGGCGTGCTCGACGCCCATGCTTTCCAGGGTAATGAACAGTTGGCCGTGGACGTTCCACACGCCACCGAACATGGCGGGGATGCGTACGAAGTTGACGTCCTCCGGCAGCTTCTCGGTCCAGGCGTTCAGGGTGGGTTCGAATTGGTAGCAGTGAGGGCAGCCGTACCAGAACAGTTCCACCACCTCGATCTTGCCGGGCTTGGAAATCGGGACCGGGCTGCTCAGTTCGACGTACTGTTTGCCGGCCTGGATATCCTCGGCCTGTGCGGTCATGCCGAAAAGGCTCGCACTGGCAAGAACGGCGGAAAGAATCAGGTTACGCATGCTCAACTCCTAAGCGGGTCATATGGTTCTGCGGCGGGCCTTGCTTCGACCGATCGCGTTGCGTCGGGTTCCGGCAATTGTAGCGGGGGCGCCAATGAAAAAGGGTGGCCATGGCCACCCTTTTATTTACCGTTTTCTACCGCTGGGCCGGACTTAGTGCAGGCCCTGAATGTAGCTGGAGACGGCTTCGATGTCCTTGTTGCTCAGCTTCGCGGCGATGGCGCGCATGATCATGTTGTCGCCATCGTTGGTGCGGTTGCCTTCGCGGAAGTCGGTCAGCTGCTTGGCCACGTACTGGGCATGCTGGCCACCCAGGTGCGGGAAGCCGGCAGCGGCGTTGCCGGCGCCGTTCGGGGAGTGGCAACCGGTGCAGGAAGGCATGCCTTCTTCCAGTTTGCCGCCACGGAACAGGGCTTCACCGCGCGCGACCAGCTTGGGATCGGCGGCGCCGACACTGCCGGACTGGCTGGCGAAGTAGGCGGCGATGTCGGCCAGGTCCTGATCGCTCAGGTTGGTCAGCAGGCCGGTCATTTCCAGGACCTGGCGGTTGCCGGACTTGATGTCGTGCATCTGCTTGAGCAGATAGCGCTCGCCCTGGCCAGCCAGTTTCGGGAAGTTGGGGGCAGCGCTGTTGCCGTCCGGGCCATGGCAGGCACCACATACGGCAGCTTTCGCCTGACCGGCTTTGGCGTCGCCAGCGGCGTGGGCCAGACCGGTGATGCCCAGGGTCAACAGCAGACTCACGAGTACTTTGTTCATCAGCTAATCCAATTACGGCTAAGGGTGAAAGAGTTAGCGCCGGGCTACCTTGATTATTGGCTCATCCACTGGATGACCGCTTGGTAGTCCTCGGCACTGCAGTCCATGCACAAGCCTCGGGGAGGCATGGCGTTCAAACCATTGGTGACGCTCTTGACCAGAGCATCGTTGCCCTTGGCCAGACGCGGCTCCCAGGCGGCCTTGTCGCCTTTTTTCGGCGCCATAGGCAGTTGACCGTTGTGGCAGGCACTGCAGGTCCGGTTGTAAACCGCTTCCGGATCCTGGGCAGCCTGCGCGCCAAAGGCCAGCGCCGCAAGGCTTGCGACGAGTAGCACTTTCTTCATGATCAACCTCATCAGAGGGGCCCTGCCATGCGTTCTGTCGCGCAACGGTCAGTCCCGTGAACACTGAACCCTGGGGGATAAAGCGCACACTAAATCTGCGGCATTATATACTGGCGATGCTCAAACGGAAACGAAACAGCCCCCTGCGACACCGCGTCGCACCCGTGGACACCTCATGTCATTCAAGAACCCGATCATCGGTCTGTGCCAACAGGCCCGCTTTCTCATCAGTGCCGCCAAGGTGGATCAGTGCCCTCCCGACGAAGGTCTGGAAGTGGCGTTCGCCGGGCGTTCCAACGCCGGCAAGTCCAGCGCGCTGAATACCCTCACCCACGCCAGCCTTGCACGCACCTCGAAGACCCCGGGGCGCACCCAGCTGCTCAACTTCTTCTCCCTGGACGACCAGCGTCGCCTGGTGGACCTGCCCGGCTATGGCTACGCCAAGGTGCCGATCCCGCTCAAGCAGCACTGGCAGCGCCACCTGGAAGCCTACCTGAGCAGCCGCGAAAGCCTGGCCGGGCTGATCCTGATGATGGACATCCGCCATCCGCTGACCGACTTCGACCGGCTGATGCTCGACTGGTCCAGCGCCGGCAACATGCCCATGCACATCCTCCTGACCAAGGCCGACAAGCTGGCCTTCGGCGCCGCGAAGAACGCGCTGCTGAAGGTTCAGCAGGACATACGCAAGGGTTGGGGCGAGGGCGTGACCATCCAGCTGTTCTCGGCACCCAAGCGCCAGGGCATCGAGGAAGCGCAAACGGTGCTGGCCAACTGGCTGCAACTGGGCGAGGAATTCGAGCAGGTCGAGCCGGAAGCCTGAATCGCAGGCAAAAAAAACCCCGAGCTTCGTATGGGGAGGGGGAAGTTCGGGGTTCAAGTCTGAACCGCTAGGGCGGGGTTCAGATATCTGCCAACACTAAACACAGCAAAAGGAGCATCGAAGGCTTCACCAGCCATTCCCATCCTCTGACCCTGTGCCCAGGTATAAAGTTCACCGCCCCGCTGAAAACCGTTCGTTATTAGAGCCTCCTGCTTTATGCGCAGGAGGTCTATGCCAGGAATGGCGCCGGCTCAGTGCGCCTCGTCCCAGTTGTCGCCCACGCCCACTTCCACCAGCAGCGGTACATCCAGCTGCGCCGCATCGCTCATCAGCGGGCGGATAGCGTCGCGCACCTGGTCCACCAGGTCCTCGCGCACTTCCAGTACCAGTTCGTCGTGGACCTGGAGGATGACCCGCGCATCGATGGCGGACTCCGTCAGCCAGTTATCCACAGCCACCATGGCGCGCTTCATGATGTCGGCCGCGGTGCCCTGCATCGGCGCGTTGATCGCGGTGCGTTCGGCACCCTTGCGCATGGCCTGGTTCTTCGAGTTGATCTCCGGCAGGTACAGGCGACGGCCGAACAGCGTCTCGACGAAGCCCTGCTGGGCCGCCTGCTCGCGGGTGCGCTCCATATAGGCGAGCACGCCGGGGTAGCGGGCGAAGTAGCGATCGATATAGGCCTGGGATTGCTTGCGGTCGACGCCGATCTGCTTGGCCAGGCCGAAGGCGCTCATGCCATAGATAAGGCCGAAGTTGATCGCCTTGGCGCTGCGGCGCTGGTCGTTGCTGACCTGCTCCAGCTCGACGCCGAAGACTTCCGCCGCCGTCGCCCGGTGCACGTCGCGATCGTGGCGGAAGGCATCCAGCAGCCCTTCATCCTTGGCCAGGTGGGCCATGATGCGCAGCTCGATCTGCGAGTAGTCCGCCGCCAGCAGCTTGTAGCCCTTGGGCGCGACGAAGGCCTGGCGGATGCGCCGGCCCTCGGCGGTGCGGATCGGGATGTTCTGCAGGTTCGGGTCGGTGGAAGACAGCCGCCCGGTGGCCGCCACCGCCTGGTGATAGGAGGTGTGGATGCGCCCGGTGCGCGGGTTGATCTGCTCCGGCAGCTTGTCGGTGTAGGTGCTCTTGAGCTTGCTCACGGTGCGGTACTGCATGATCACCTTGGGCAGCTCGAAGTCCTGCTCGGCCAGCTCCGCCAGCACGTTCTCGGCGGTGGACGGCTGGCCGGTGGCGGTCTTGGACAGCACCGGCAGGCCCAGCTTCTCGTAGAGGATGGCGCCGAGCTGCTTGGGCGAACCGAGGTTGAATTCCTGGCCGGCCAGCTCATAGGCCTGGCGCTCCAGCTCCACCATGCGCGCACCCAGCTCGATGCTCTGCTGACCGAGCAGCTTGGCGTCCACATAGGCGCCGTTGCGCTCGATACGCGCCAGCACCGGCACCAGCGGCATCTCGATATCGCGGAACACGCTGGCCAGGGACGGCACGGCCTCCAGCTTCTGCCACAGCGCCTGGTGCAGGCGCAGGGTGACATCGGCATCCTCGGCGGCGTAGGGGCCGGCCTGCTCGATGGCGATCTGGTCGAAGGTCAGCTGCTTGGCGCCCTTGCCGGCGATGTCCTCGAAGCGGATGGTGCTCTGGCCGAGGTACTTCAGCGCCAGGCTGTCCATGTCGTGGCGGGTGGCGGTGGAATCCAGCACATAGGATTCGAGCATGGTGTCGAACGCGATGCCCTGCATGAGGATGGGCGTCGAAGCGTTGGCCAGGACGTTCATGTCGTACTTGGCGTGCTGGCCGATCTTGCCCTTGGCCGGGTCTTCCAGCAGCGGCTTGAGGGCCTTGAGCACGGCGTCGCGGTCCAGCTGGTCGGGCACACCCATATAGGAGTGGGCCAGCGGCACATAGGCCGCCTCGTGCGCATTCACGGCGAAGGACACGCCCACCACCTGCGCCTGCTGCGGGTCGAGGCTGGTGGTTTCGGTGTCGAAGGCGAACAGCGGCGCGTCCTGCAGCTTCTTCAGCCAGGCATCGAACTGCGCCTGCTCCAGCACGGTTTCATAGCGGGTCTCGACCGCATCGGCCGGCGCTGCGGGCGGCGGCAGCGTCTCGCCGGCGGCCTTGGCCTGGCGCTGCAGATCATCCAGGCCGGTCTTGAATTCCAGGGTGCGGTACAGCTCGGTCAGGGCTTCCACGTCCGGCTCGCCAGGGTGCAGCGCCTCGATCTCGACGTTCAGCTCGACGTCGCACTTGATGGTCGCCAGCTTGTAGGAGAGGTAGGCCATCTCCTTGTGCTCTTCGAGCTTGGCCGGCAGCCCCTTGGCGCCGCGGATCGCCAGCTCGGGCACCTTGTCGAGGTTGGCGTAGAGCACGTCCAGGCCGCCACCGACGCCGGTCAGCAGGCCAAGGGCGGTCTTTTCACCGACGCCGGGCACGCCCGGGATGTTGTCGACCTTGTCGCCCATCAGGGCCAGGTAATCGATGATCAGCTCAGGACCGACGCCGAATTTCTCTTTCACGCCATCGATGTCCAGCACGCTACCGGTCATGGTGTTGACCAGCGTAATGTGCCCGTCGACCAGCTGCGCCATGTCCTTGTCGCCGGTGGAGATCACCACCGCACGGCCCAGCGCCGCGCTCTGCCGGGCCAGGGTGCCGATCACGTCGTCGGCCTCCACGCCTTCCACGCACAGCAGCGGCAGGCCCAGGGCGCGTACGGTGGCGTGCAGCGGCTCGACCTGCACCCGCAGCTCGTCGGGCATCGACGGCCGGTTGGCCTTGTACTCGGCGAACATCTCGTCGCGGAAGGTTCCGCCCTTGGCGTCGAAGACCACCGCGAAGGGGCTGTCCGGGTACTGCTTGCGCAGGCTTTTCAGCATGTTCAGCACGCCCTTGACCGCACCCGTCGGCAGGCCGGCGGAGGTGGTCAGCGGAGGCAGGGCATGAAAGGCGCGGTACAGGTAGGAGGAACCGTCCACCAGGACGAGAGGGACTTGGCTCATGCGTGAATTCAACCTTTATTCGCCGGACCCGCAGTAGAATGGCCCGATCATTGACGATAAGGGACAAGGTTACCACCATGCGCGCCATCAACCGCCTGTTGCTTGCCAGCCTGCTGGTCGTCGCCCCGGCCGGCGTATTCGCCGCCGACGACGCCCCCTCTGCCGAGCCCGACGTGACCATCCGCCAGGACGGCGACAAGACCATCCAGGAATACCGCGTCAACGGCTTCCTCTATGCCATCAAGGTCACCCCCAAGGGTGGCAAGCCCTATTTCCTAGTCCGCGCAGACGGCGACAGCAACTTCATCCGGTCGGACAACCCGGACATGCTGATCCCGCAGTGGGAAATCTTCAGCTGGTAAGGCCGCCGTGCCGGCCGTAACAAGGTAGTCCAATGTCCGTTTTCACCCCACTCGAACGCCCTGAACTCGAAACCTTCCTGGCCCCTTACGGGCTAGGGCGGCTCAAGGATTTCAAGGGCATCGCCGAAGGCTCGGAGAACAGCAACTTCTTCGTCAGCCTGGAGCGGGGTGAATACGTGCTGACCCTGGTGGAGCGCGGCCCCAGCCACGACCTGCCGTTCTTCATCGAGCTGCTCGACGTGCTCCACGACGCCGGCCTGCCGGTGCCCTACGCCCTGCGTACCGCCGATGGCCAGGCCCTGCGCGAGCTGGCCGGGAAGCCCGCCCTGCTGCAGCCCCGGCTCGCCGGCAAGCATGTGCGCGAGCCCAACGCGCACCATTGCAGCGAGGTCGGCGCACTGCTGGCCCGCCTGCACCTGGCCACCCGCGCACACCCCATCGAGCGCAAGAGCGACCGCGGCCTGGACTGGATGCTCAAAGAGGGCCCGTCCCTCGCCCTGCAGCTGGACGCCGCCGCGCTGCCGCTGCTCCGTGACGCCCTCAAGGAAATCGCCGAGCTCAAGCCGCGCATCCTCGCCCTGCCCCGCGCCAACCTGCACGCCGACCTGTTCCGCGACAACGTGCTGTTCGACGGCCCGCACCTGGCCGGGCTGATCGACTTCTACAACGCCTGCTCGGGGCCGATGCTCTACGACCTGGCGATCTGCCTGAACGACTGGTGCTCCGACGAGGAAGGCCGCCTGGACGCCCACCGCGCCCGCGCCCTGCTCGGTGCCTATGCCGCGCTGCGCCCCTTCAGCGCCGCCGAGGCGGATCTCTGGCCGGCGCTGCTGCGCATCGCCTGCGTACGCTTCTGGCTGTCCCGCCTGATCGCCGCCAACGCCTTCGCCGGCCAGGACGTGCTGATCCACGACCCCGCCGAGTTCCAGCGCCGCCTGGCCCACCGCCAGGACGTGCACCTGCCGCTGCCTTTCGCGCTCTAGCTGGAAGGCTCGTCCACCACCGCCCAGCCGAACGCCGGGTACAGCGCGCCGTCCGTGTCGCGCTGGGCCACGCCGAACAGGCCGCCCACCAACCGGGCATTGCGCTTCGTGCCGGTGGTGAACTCGTCGATCAGCAGCACCGCACTCACCAGGCTCTTGGGGATGGCCTGCAGGCCCGGCCCCTGGGCCTGGTCCGCCATCAGCCAGTCACCGCTCAGCGCCATCACGCCAGCCCGCTCGAAGCGCACCTGCCAATCCCCCAGGTAGGGGTTCGGTCGCAGCGCGTCGGTGGCCGTGTCGACGATGTAGGGGAAGAGCGTGAGGATCCAGCCCGTCAGCTCCGACGGGCCCGAACCGCTGCGATAGCGGAAGAAGGACTCCCAGAAGGCGCGATCCACCTCGCCGGCCGCAGTGCGGGCGATCGCCTCCAGCACCGGCTTCAGGCTCGCCACCCAATGACCCAGGCCGTAACCCTCCAGGGCAGTGAAACGCTCGATGATCAGGCGCCAGTCATCCTCGCTGCCCTGCAGCTCGATTTCGGGGATGCCGCAGCCGGCCAGCATCTCGTAGTCGAAGTAGCCGCTGAAGGCATCCATCCAGCACAGCGAGAAGGCCGCCTGCTCGATGGGGCCGGTGGTGGAAAAGGCGGTAGCGATGAAGTCGGAGAACTGCGGGATCTCCCCGGCGATCTGCCGGGAGAAATCACCGAACAGCTCGACCCAGCGGCTGTTATCGGCGAAGGGGTAGTCGGGACAGAACACCGTCAGCGTCTTCTTGCCCTGATGGCTCACCAGGTCGGGCCGCAGCTGCTCGCCATGCAGGGCCATGTGGTTCGCGAAGCCCTGGGCGATGCAGAACCAGATGTCGTCCGGGCGGATCACCAGCGGGTGATGCCCATAGAAGGCGCGGCACGCGGCCTTGGCGAAGGCGTTGCAGTTGTCCTCCTCCAGCAGTTCGGCGGCCGCGCAATCCAGCGCCTCCACCGGTCGGTTGAGCAACGTGCGCATGACGGTATCGGCCGGCAGGCGTGGATAAGGGGCGCCGCGTTCTACATCCGAGAGGGTGAAACGGATCATTCGGGTTCTCCCTGAACCTGGAAAAGCGCCATGGTGCCGGTTTGCCGGAAGCGGTGCAGCTACCTACGTCCGACTCTGAAGCCACGGAAGGGCACGGATAGAGGGCAGATGTAGCCTGGGCTTCAGCCCAGGAAATGCGCGCGAGGGCGAAGCATGCTTGTCCGTGTGAAGGTAGAGCCCGCTGTGGACGTCCCTGTCGGTGCTCCGCTGCCTCAGTTCGACCCCGGCCAGGCCATCCTTGGCCGGGCGTTCGCCGGGGCGAAGCATGCTTGTCCGTGTGAAGGTAAAGCCCGCTGTGGACGTCCCTGTCGGTGCTCCGCTGCCTCAGTTCGACCCCGGCCCGGCCATCCTTGGCCGGGCGTTCGCCGGGGCAACGCATGCGTTGACCGAGTGAAGGTAAAGCCCGCTGTAGACATCCCTGTCGGTACTCCGCTGCCCCGGTTCAGCCCCGGCCCGGCCATCCTTGGCCGGGCGTTCGCCCTTCAAAACGCATGCGTTTTGAGCGGGCTCACCCACATTTCGAGTGCCCGCAGTTGAGGCAGGTGGCGCAGCCGTCCATCTGCACCACGGCCTGGGTGTTGCACTTGCCGCAGAGCTGGGAGCCAGGCGGGAAGCCTTCGCCGGGTTCGGCGGTGCTGGTGCCCAGGCTGGCTTCGTAGGCGGCGCGTTTTTCGGCGAGGTAGAGCTTCTGCTCCTCGCCCAGTTGCTGGCCTTCCATCAGGCCGATGGCGATCAGGTGGCGCTCCAGCACCGCGCCTATCTCCGCCACCAACGAGGGCATGTAGATACCGCCGCGCTTGAGATAGCCACCACGCGGATCGAACACCGCCTTGAGCTCTTCCACCAGGAAGGTGCAATCACCGCCCTTGCGGAACACCGCCGACATGATGCGGGTGAGGGCGACTATCCACTGGAAGTGCTCCATACCCTTGGAGTTGATGAATATCTCGAAAGGCCGGCGCTGCTCGTAGGCCGTGCCGGGGTTGAGCACCACGTCGTTGATGGTCACGTACAAGGCATGCTCGAACAGCGGCGACTTGATCTTGTAAGTGGCACCCACCAGGGTTTCCGGGCGCTGCAGGGTCTCGTCCATCTGCACCACGGCGGCGGCTTCCTCGGCGGCCAGGCGCACGCGCTCGGCCTCGACGTCGACCACCTTGAAGCCCTTGATCTTCTGGCTGATCTTCACGCTCATCACTGCCTCCGCGAATCAGTACTTGCCGTAATAGCCTTCTTTCAAGGCGTCGAAGAGGTTGGCGGCGCTGTGCAGCTCGCCGTCGTACTCCACCTGCTCGTTGCCCTTGAGCTCCACCACGCTGCCGTCTTCCAGTTCGAAGCGGTAGCGGGTCTTCTCCAGGTCCGCGTCCTTCACCAGCACGCCCTGGAAGGCCGCCGGGTTGAAACGGAAGGTGGTGCAGCCCTTGAGGCCCTGGCGCCAGGCGTAGCGGTAGATGTCCTTGAAGTCCTCGAAGGGGTAGTCGGTGGGCACGTTGGCGGTCTTGGAGATGGACGAGTCCACCCACTTCTGCGCGGCCGCCTGGATGTCCACGTGCTCGGCCGGGCTGATGTCGTCGGCAGCAACGAAGTACTCCGGCAGCTTCTGCGCCGCGGCCTCGGCGCCCGGCACGGCGTGGGCGTTGACCAGGGTGCGGTAGGCCAGCAGCTCGTAGCTGCACACCTCGATCTTTTCCTTGGTCTTGCGCCCGGGGCGGATCAGGTTGCGCGAATAGGCGTGGGCGAAGCTCGGCTCGATGCCGTTGGAGGCGTTGTTGGCCAGGCTCAGGCTGATGGTGCCGGTGGGCGCGATGGAACTGTGGTGGGTGAAGCGTGCGCCGACCCGGGCCAGTTCCTCCACCAGCTCCGGTGCGTACTCGGCGATGCGCTGCATGTAGCGCGAATAGCGCGCGTGCAGCAGGCTGCCGGGCACCTCGTCGCCCACCTTGAGGCCGTCCGCGGCCATCTCCGGGCGCTTGCGCAGCATCTCCGCGGTCACCGCGAAGCGCTTGGCCAGCAGCGGCGCCGGGCCTTTCTCCCGGGCCAGCTCCAGGGCCTGCTGCCAGCCCACCAGGGCCATCTCGCGGGCCACTTCCTCGGTGAACACACAGGCTTCCGGGCTGCCGTAGCGCAGGCGCAGCAGGGTCAGCGCCGAGCCCAGGCCGAGGAAGCCCATGCCATGGCGGCGCTTGCTGGTGATCTCCTCGCGCTGCTGCGCAAGCGGCAGGCCGTTGATCTCCACCACGTTGTCGAGCATGCGGGTGAAGACCTTCACCACCTCGCGGAAGCGATCCCAATCGAAGCGCGCATCCTCGGTGAAGGGCGCCTCGACAAAGCGGGTCAGGTTGATCGAGCCCAGCAGGCAGGAGCCATAGGGCGGCAACGGCTGCTCGCCGCAGGGGTTGGTGGCGCGGATCGCCTCGCACCACCAGTTGTTGTTCAGGTCGTTGACCCGGTCGATGAGGATGAAGCCCGGCTCGGCATAGTCGTAGGTGGAGACCATGATCATGTCCCACAGGTGCCGCGCCTTGAGCCGGCCATAGACGCGGCAGGCCACCAGAGCGTCCTCGCGCACCTGGTAGCCCTCGTGCACCGGCCACTCGCGCCACACCACCTGCTCGGGGTCGCCCAGGTCCACCTCGCCCAGCTCCTTGGCGTGCACGGGGAATACCAGGGGCCAGTCGTCGTCGGTCTCCACCGCCTGCATGAAGCCGTCGGTGATCAGCAGGCTGAGGTTGAACTGGCGCAGGCGCCCGTCCTCGCGCTTGACCCGGATGAACTCGCGTACGTCCGGGTGGCTGACGTCGAAGGTGCCCATCTGCGCGCCCCGGCGGCCGCCGGCGGAGCTCACGGTGAAGCACATCTTGTCGTAGATATCCATGAACGACAGCGGCCCGCTGGTATGCGCGCCGGCGCCGGAAACATAGGCGCCGCGCGGGCGCAGGGTGCTGAATTCGTAGCCGATGCCGCAGCCGGCCTTGAGGGTCAGCCCGGCCTCGTGGACCTTGGCCAGGATGTCGTCCATGGAGTCGTGGATGACCCCGGAGACGGTGCAGTTGATGGTGGACGTGGCCGGCTTGTGGCCCAGGGCGTCGGCGTTGGAGATGATCCGCCCGGCGGGGATGGCGCCGTTGCGCAGCGCCCAGAGGAAGCGTTCGTACCAGTGCTCGGGGTCGTTTGCCTCGACCTCGGCCAGGGCCTTGGCGACCCGCTGCCAGGTGTGGTCGAGCGTGGCGTCGACCGGGGTGCCGTCCTTGTGCTTGAGCCGGTACTTGCTGTCCCAGATGTCTTCGGACGCGGCCTGCAGGGCGATGCCCTCGCGCGCCTGGATCGTGGTGCCTGTCTTGGCCATTCGCCGGAACCTCCTGTCGTCTGGATGAACCTTTGGAAGGGGCTCACCCTATCAACATGTAGTGCCAGTTCGATGACGCATATCAATATCTTGTGTCACCGAGCCAAAATCCTCGATGACACCTTAGTCGCTGGAACGCCCCCTCGCCGGGCGTTCCGTCCGAACCTTCAGAGCGCTTCCAGGCAACCGGCCAGGCCGTCGCCCAGGTTCTCCAGCAGCTTCTCGTAGCCACCGGCATCCAGGGTTGCCTGCATGCCCAGGGCGTCCAGCTCGGCCAGGCGCACCGGCAGGCCGGCGGTCAGGGTTTCGGCCAGGCGCGGACGCACCGGCGGCTCGTTGAACACGCAGCTGGGGCCGGCCTTTTGCAGCCGCGCGCGCATGGCGGCGACGTGGCGGGCGCCGGGCTGCACCTCGGCGGCGACGCTGAAGACCCCGGCGTGGCGCAGGCCGTAGGCGGCTTCGAAGTAGTCGAAGGCCTCGTGGAAGACGAAGAACGGCTTGCCGGCGACGGCGGCCATGCGTGCCTTGAGGCGCGCATCGAGCAGGTCCAGGCGTTCGCCGAAAGCCTTGAGGTTGGCCTGGTAGCGGGTGGCGTTGGCCGGGTCGGCGACGGCCAGGTCGGCGGCCATGCGCGCGGCGATCACCCGCGCATTGGCCGGCAGCAGCCAGAGGTGGGCGTCGAGTGAGCCGGGGCGGTGGTCGTGGTCATGGTCATCCTCGGCCTCGTGCTCATGCTCGTCGTGGCCGATGGCCTCGAAGTGGCGCAGGGTCATGCCGGGCAGGGATTGCAACGCCACCGCCGGCTTGCCGCGGCCTTCCAGCACGCGGGGGAGGAAGCCTTCCAGGTCGGGGCCGACCCAGTACAGCAGGTCCACCTCGCGCACGCGCCGCACGTCGGAGGGGCGCAGCGCGTACTGGTGCGGCGAGGCGCCCGGGGGCAGCAGCACCTCGGGCTGGCCGACGCCGTCCTGCACGGCGGCGGCGATCAGTTGCAGCGGCTTGATGCTGGCCAGCAGGCGCACTTCGGCCTGGGCCGGAAGGGCCAGGCAAGCGAGGAGAAGAAGAGGCAACAGACGTGACACGGGAACAGACTCCGGCTCGAAAGCGTAATAGAATAACGTCTCTTTGCCCGGACGTCGCCGCCCATGCTCAAGCCCATCAAGACCAAAGCCCCCCTGGCCTGCCTGCCCCACGACCATTCCCATTGCGTCCGTGATGCCCTGGCCGAAGCCGAGGTGCTCTGCGCTCGCGACGGCCTGCGCCTGACCGCCCTGCGCAAGCGCGTGCTGGAGCTGGTCTGGGCCAGCCACAAGCCGCTGGGCGCCTACGACATCCTCGGGGTGCTCACCGAGGAAGACGGCCGCCGCGCCGCGCCGCCTACCGTTTATCGGGCGCTGGATTTCCTCCTGGAAAACGGCCTGGTGCACCGCATCGCCTCGCTCAACGCCTTCGTCGGCTGCAACCACCCGGGCGACGCCCACCAGGGCCAGTTCCTCATCTGCCGCGAATGCCAGACCGCCATCGAGCTGGAACAGCCGACCATCAGCAATGCCATCGTCGCCAGCGCCCAGGCCGTGGGCTTCAGCGTCGAAGGGCAGACGGTGGAGATCGTCGGCCTCTGCGCCACCTGCCGGGAGGCGGCATGAGCGATGCGCTGATCCGCCTCGACGGCGTCGGCGTCAGCTTCGCCGGCCAGGCGGTGCTGCAGGATGTCGGCCTGAGCCTGAAGCCCGGCGAGATCGTCACCCTGATCGGCCCCAACGGTGCCGGCAAGACCACCCTGGTACGCACCGTGCTCGGCCTGCTCAAGCCCGAGCGCGGCAGCGTCTGGCGCAAGCCGCGCCTGCGCATCGGCTACATGCCGCAGAAGCTCCAGGTGGACGCGACCCTGCCGCTTTCCGTGCTGCGCTTCCTGCGCCTGGTGCCGGGGGTGGACCGCGACGCCGCCCTGGCCGCCCTCAAGGAAGTGGGCGCCACCCACGTCATCGACAGCCCGCTGCAGAGCGTGTCCGGCGGCGAGCTGCAACGGGTCCTGCTGGCCCGGGCGCTGCTGCGCCAGCCCGAGTTGCTGGTGCTCGACGAGCCGGTGCAGGGCGTCGATGTCGCCGGCCAGGCCGAGCTCTACCGCCTCATCACCCGCCTGCGCGACCGCCTCGGCTGCGGCGTGCTGATGGTCTCCCACGACCTGCACCTGGTGATGAGCACCACCGACCAGGTGGTCTGCCTGAATCGCCACGTGTGCTGCTCCGGCCACCCCGAGCAGGTCAGCTTCGACCCAGCCTTCGTCGAGCTGTTCGGCCAGGACGCCAAGAGCCTCGCCGTGTACCACCACCATCACGACCATGCCCACGACCTGCATGGCGAGGTCGTGGCCACCCCCACCTTCCCCGAGGGCACCCGCTTCACGCCCGTCCACAAGCACGGCCCCGACTGCAACCATGGCTGATTTCCTCGTCAACGCGCTTCTCGCCGGTCTCGCCCTGGCCCTGGTGGCGGGCCCGCTCGGCTCCTTCGTGGTCTGGCGGCGCATGGCCTACTTCGGCGACACCTTGTCCCACGCTGCGCTGCTGGGTGTCGCCCTGGGCCTGATGCTGGATGTCAGCCCGACCCTGGCGGTGACCGTCGGCTGCGTGCTGCTGGCCGTGCTGCTGGTGACCCTGCAACAGCGCCAGCCGCTGGCCTCGGACACCCTGCTGGGCATCCTCGCCCACAGCACCCTGTCCCTGGGCCTGGTGGCCCTGAGCTTCATGAGCGAAGTGCGCATCGACCTGATGGGCTACCTGTTCGGCGACCTGCTGGCGGTGAGCCCCACCGACCTGGCCTGGATCCTCGGCGGCAGCGCCCTGGTGATGCTGATCCTCATCCCGCTGTGGCGGCCGCTGCTGGCCATCACCGTGCACGAGGAACTGGCTCGGGTCGAAGGCCTGCCGGTAGCCGCCATCCGCCTGGCGCTGATGCTGCTGATCGCCGTGGTCATAGCCGTGGCCATGAAGATCGTCGGCGTGTTGCTGATCACCTCGCTGCTGATCATTCCCGCCGCCGCCGCCCAGCGCCACGCACGCACCCCCGAGCAGATGGCCGCCGGTGCCAGCCTGCTGGGCCTGGTGGCGGTGTGCGCCGGCCTGGCGCTGTCCTGGTTCAAGGACACCCCCGCCGGCCCCTCCATCGTCGTCTCGGCGGCAGCGCTGTTCCTCCTCAGCTTCGCCCTGCCCAAGCGCACCTAGCCGCTCACCGCCTGCGCCACGGCCGCCTTCTCAGCGCCCGTGGCCGCGTCTTCCAGGATCATCCGTGCCGCCTTCTCGGCGATCATCAGGGTCGGCGAGCAGGTGTTGCCGGAAACGATGGTCGGCATGACCGACGCATCCACCACCCGCAGCCCCGGCACCCCGTGCACCCGCAGGCGCGCGTCCACCACTGCCTCGCGGCCCTGGCCCATGCGGCAGGTGCCCACCGGGTGGAAGATGGTGGTGCCGATGGCCCCGGCCGCCTGGCGCAACTCCGCCTCGCTCTGCAGCGCCGCGCCCGGCAGGTATTCCTCCGGCCGGTAGCGCGCCAGGGCCGGTGCGCCGGCGATGCGCCGGGTCAGGCGGATGGCGTCGGCGGCCACGCGCAGGTCCTCGTCCTCACTCAGGTAGTTCGGCTGGATCAGCGGCGCCGCACTGGCCTCGGCGGCGCGGATATCCACCCGCCCGCGGCTGGCCGGACGCAGGTTGCACACCGAGGCGGTGAAGGCCGGGAAGGCGTGCAGCGGCTCGCCGAAGCGCTCCAGGGACAGCGGCTGCACGTGATATTCGAGGTTGGCGCGGTCCTGCTCCGGGCCGCTGCGGGCGAAGGCGCCCAGCTGGCTTGGCGCCATGGCCAGGGGGCCGCTGCGGCTGAGCAGGTAGCGCAGGCCCATGCCGGCCTTGCCCCAGAGGCTTCCAGCCATCTGGTTGAGCGTCGGCACGCCGCTGACCTTGAAGATCAGCCGCAGCTGCAGGTGGTCCTGCAGGTTGCCGCCGACGCCCGGCAGCTCATGGCGCACGGCGATGCCCAGTCCCTCCAGCAGCGGGCGCGGACCGATCCCCGAGCGCTGCAACAGGGTGGGCGAACCGATGGCCCCGGCGCTGAGGATCACCTCGCGGGCGCGGAACTCCCGGGCCTGGCCCTGCCAGCGGGCCAGCACGCCCCGGGCGCGACCGTCCTCCAGCAGCACCCGCTCGGCCTCGACGCCGGTGAGCACGGTGAGGTTGGGGCGCTGGCGCGCGGGGCGCAGGTAGGCCTTGGAGGCGTTCCAGCGCACCCCGGAGCGCTGGTTGACCTGGAAGTAGCCGCAGCCTTCGTTGTCGCCGGTGTTGAAGTCCTCCACCGCGGCGATACCGGTCTCGCCCGCCGCCGTGCGGAAGGCGTCGAGCAGGTCCCAGGACAGGCGCTGGCGCTCCACCCGCCATTCGCCGCCGGCGCCGTGGTGCTCGGAAGCGCCGCCGTGGTGGTCCTCGCAATGCTTGAACAGTGGCAGCACGTCGCTCCAGCCCCAGCCCGGGTTGCCCAGGGCGGCCCAGTGGTCGTAATCCGCCGCCTGGCCACGCATGTAGATCATCCCGTTGATCGACGAGCTGCCGCCCAGCACCCGCCCACGCGGGTAGCCCAGGGCGCGGCCGTTGAGGCCCGGCTCGGCCTCGGTGCGGTAGCACCAGTCGGTGCGCGGGTTGCCGATGCAATAGAGGTAGCCGACGGGGATGTGGATCCAGGGGTGGTTATCTCGGCCCCCGGCTTCCAGCAGCAGGACCCGATGCCGCCCGTCGGCCGAAAGCCGGTTGGCCAGCAGGCAACCGGCGGGGCCGGCGCCGACGATCAGGTAGTCGTAGGGGCTGTTGTCAGGCTGCATCGGAACCTCGCCAGAGCTTGTAATTGTTGTCGTTCACCATGGTAGGGAAGCCGCCGCAGAAATACAGGACGAACGGCGAACGGCGCGCGGGCCGCCTGGTCTGATAGCACGCAGATGGCAAAAAAGTGGCCCCGACTTTTGTCCTGCCCGGTCGCGCAGTGTAGAATTGCGCGTTTTTTGAGCAACACGAGACTTGCAGGAATGATGCTGTTCGCAACCCGATACCTTCCCGTTATCGCGATTTCCCTGCTGTTAGCCGCGTGCCAGAGCAAACCGCAGGTGGCCAGCCTGCCCACCGACGACCTGGTCACCAGTTTCCGTCAGCTGGACCTGAGCCTGAACAACGGGCAACTGGCCGACGCCGAAACCCAGCTCAAGGACCTCCAGCAGCGCGCCGCCGGCGACACCCGCCTGGAGCAGTACCAGCGCCAGCTCACCGAAGCCTGGCTGAAGAAAGGCCAGGCCGCGCTGCAGCAGGGCGACCTGGACACCGCCACCACCGCCCTCAGCCACGCCCGCAGCCTGATGCCCCAGGCCCCGGCGCTGACCACCGGCCTCGACGGCGCCATCGCCCAGGCCCGCGCCAGCGAGCTGGACCGCGCCGAGCAGGCCCGCACCGCCACCGAGCAGGCCGCCGCCAAGGAAGTCGCCGCCCGTACCGAGCAGGCCCGCCAGCAGCGCCTCGCCCTGGAGCGCCAGGCCGCCGAGGCCGCCAAGCTGGTGGCCATCCCGGCACCCCTGGCCCAGCCGGCCGCAGCCGCCAAGCCCGTACGCCGCGTGGCCAACCAGGTGGCCCTGCCGATGCTCGACAACGACGACAACGAGCGCCTGCGCAGCCTGTTGGACGCCGTCGCCGCCGACGTGGTCGCCTTCGACTGCGGCGTGCGCCTGCAGGTGCGCGAAGCCAAGCAGTACCCCTGGGTCGTGGCCCTGCTTTCCGCCCGGGTGAAGAAGCTCGACCCCAGCTACAAGCTACGCGTGGACCACAGCGTCGACCCCGCCAAGGTGCCGAACCTGGTGCTTAGCCCGAAGAGCTGAGGCCCCGGCCAGCACGCACCGGGTTACACCCGACCTAGGTCACGCAACGCCGATCCGTAGGGCGGGTGAAACCCGCGCTCACCCCCGCCATGGCGGGACGATGGCGGGACGCGCCCGCTCCCGTTCTTATTCCAACTGGCTATAGCCATAGGCCGACAAAGATTTTCGGCGCCTATGCGTGAACAGGTAAACTACTCGGCTTTTTAGGCCCCACCCGGCCCCCGAGAACCCACAAGGTTTCCCCCGTGATCGAATTCCATGACGTCCACAAGGCGTATCGCGTCGAAGGCCGCGAGATTCCGGCCTTGCAGCCCACCGACCTGCGTGTCGAGCAGGGCGAGGTGTTCGGCCTGATCGGCCACTCCGGCGCCGGCAAGAGCACCCTGCTGCGCCTGATCAACCGCCTGGAAGAACCCAGCGGCGGGCGCATCGTCATCGCCGGCGAAGACGTCACCGCCCTCGATGCCGAAGGCCTGCGCCGCTTCCGCCAGCGCGTCGGCATGATCTTCCAGCACTTCAACCTGCTGTCTTCCAAGACCGTCGCCGACAACGTCGCCCTGCCGCTGAAGCTGGCCGGCGAGCTGTCGCGCAGCGAGATCGACGCCCGCGTCGCCGAGCTGCTGGCCCGCGTCGGCCTCAGCGACCACGCGAAGAAGTACCCCGCCCAGCTCTCCGGCGGCCAGAAGCAGCGCGTCGGCATCGCCCGCGCCCTGGCCACCCAGCCGAAGATCCTGCTCTGCGACGAGGCCACCAGCGCCCTCGACCCGCAAACCACCGGCCAGGTGCTGCAGCTGCTGGCGGAGATCAACCGCGAGCTGAACCTGACCATCGTCCTCATCACCCACGAGATGGACGTGATCCGTCGCGTCTGCGACCGCGTCGCGGTGATGGATGCCGGCGTCATCGTCGAGCAGGGCCCGGTGGCGGATGTGTTCCTCCACCCGCAGCACCCCACCACCCAGCGCTTCGTCCAGGAGGACGAGCAGGTGGACGAGGGCGAGCAGCGTGACGACTTCGCCCACGTCCAGGGCCGCATCCTGCGCCTGACCTTCCGTGGCGAGGCCACCTACGCGCCGCTGCTGGGCACGGTCGCGCGCCGCACCGGCGTCGACTACAGCATCCTCGCGGGGCGTATCGACCGCATCAAGGACACCCCCTACGGCCAGCTGACCCTGGCCCTCACCGGCGGCGACATCGAGGCCGCGCTGACCTGCTTCCGCGAAGCGGACGTGCACCTGGAGGTCCTGCGCTGATGAACGAGCTCATCGCCAACATCGACTGGTTCGAAATCTGGCTGGCCAGCCTGGACACCCTGCTGATGCTGGGCGGCTCCCTGCTGTTCACCGTGCTGCTGGGCCTGCCCCTGGGCGTGCTGCTGTTCCTCACCAGCCCGCGCCAGCTGTTCGAGAACCGCGCCCTCTACAGCCTGCTGTCGCTGGTGGTGAACGTGCTGCGTTCGCTGCCCTTCATCATCCTGCTGATCGTGATGATCCCCTTCACGGTGTTCATCACCGGCACCTCCCTGGGTGTCGCCGGCGCCATCCCGCCGCTGGTGGTGGGCGCCACGCCGTTCTTCGCGCGCCTGGTGGAAACCGCCCTGCGCGAGGTGGACCGCGGCATCATCGAGGCCACCCAATCCATGGGCGCCACCACCCGGCAGATCGTGGTCAACGCCCTGCTGCCGGAAGCGCGCCCGGGCATCATCGCCGCCATCACCGTCACCGCCATCACCCTGGTGTCCTACACCGCGATGGCCGGCGTGGTGGGCGCGGGCGGCCTCGGCGACCTGGCCATCCGCTTCGGCTACCAGCGCTTCCAGACCGACGTGATGGTGGTCACCGTGGTGCTGTTGCTGGTGCTCGTCCAGATCCTGCAAACCATCGGCGACAAGCTGGTGGTGCATTTCTCGCGCAAGTGAAAGGATGGCCGGCGTCCACCCCGACCCGGCCCTCGCATTCTCATAAGGAGCGTTCCATGAAAAAACTGCTGGTGGCCGCTGCCGCCTTCGCTGCCCTCTCCGCCCAGGCCGACACCCTGACCGTGGCCGCCACCCCGGTGCCCCACGCGGAAATCCTCGAATTCATCAAGCCGCAGCTGGCCAAGGAAGGCGTGGACCTGAAGATCAAGGTCTTCACCGACTACGTGCAGCCCAACGTGCAGGTCGCCGAGAAGCGCCTGGACGCCAACTTCTTCCAGCACCAGCCGTACCTGGATGAGTTCAACAAGGCCAAGGGCACCCAGCTGGTGAGCGTCGCCGGCGTGCACATCGAGCCCTTCGGTGCCTACTCCACCAAGATCAAGAAGCTCGACGAGCTGCCCCAGGGCGCCGCGGTGGTCATCCCCAACGACGCCACCAACGGTGGCCGTGCGCTGCTGCTGCTGGACAAGGTCGGCGTGATCAAGCTGAAGGACAACACCAGCATCACCGCCACCCCCAAGGACATCGCCGAGAACCCCAAGGGCATCAAGGTGCGTGAGCTGGAAGCAGCCACCCTGCCGCGCGTGCTGACCCAGGTCGACCTCGCCCTGATCAACACCAACTACGCCCTGGAAGCCAAGCTGAACCCCACCAAGGACGCCCTGGCCATCGAAGGCAGCGACTCGCCCTACGTGAACATCCTGGTGTCCCGCCCGGACAACAAGGACAGCGCCGACATGCAGAAACTGGCCAAGGCCCTGCACAGCCCCGAGGTGAAGCAGTTCATCCTCGATAAGTACAAGGGCGCCGTGGTTCCGGCGTTCTGATCGCTTCCCGGTCATGAAAAAGCCCGCTCATCGAGCGGGCTTTTTTGTGGTCGCGGAACGGCGTTAATCAAGGCTCTGTCTGCGTTAGCTGTTGTGGCTTTAAAGCAAACGCTCAAGCACAACCCTTTCCGGGCGAAGGGTTTGTGCCCGCTCCGCCGCATGGGTTTCGCTCCGCTCTACCCATCCTACGAAGGCCACCACGTGCACGTTGGGTTGGTGCGCACATCAATGTGAGGAATCGAGCGAAGAAAGTTGGAGCAGCCGCCAAACGCCCCTTTCAGGAGGCCGAGCGAATCGTCGTGGAAGGGGTTGAGCGACATGGATGTCGCGAGAGCCGCGATGGGCCAGGGATGGCCCTTCGCGGCGTGCCCCTGGAACGATGATGGAGCGAGGGAAGTCTGGCGAAGCCAGACCCGTATGCAGGGGCAAGCCCTTTTGGTTCCTTTTAAGGCGATTGTTAAAAGGGACTCGCCCGGGTGGGCGAAACCAGAAGCACCAGCAAAGCTCGGCAATCAGCTGGGCTCAGCTCTTCTAGCCTTAATCCACACCGTAGGGCGGGTGAAACCCGCGTGTTCACCGTGCTCGGTCGTCGGGTTTCACCCGATCTACGAAACGGCGCCAGGGTGCGGGTCTTCAGCCCGCGTCCGGCAGCCGCTCCGGGCGCGACCAGATCCACGCGGCGCCAATGGCCATGCCGATGCCGGCCATGATCACCGACGGCAGGTGCGGCACGGTGCAGGCCATCAGGGTCAGGCCCAGGCACATGCTGGTACTGGCGACGACCTTGGTGCGGCGGGTGATGACCCCGCCGTTACGCCAGTTGCGCAGCGAGGGACCGAGCAGGCGGTGGTTCTCCAGCCAGGCGCTGAGGCGCGGCGAACCCTTGGCCGCCGCCCAGGCCGCCAGCAGCACGAACTCGGTGGTGGGCAGCCCCGGCAGCACCACGCCCAGCAGCGCCAGGCCGATGAACAGGTAGGCGAGGGCCTGCCACAACCAGCGCAGCGGCCCCCGCGCAACGGCCTCAGGCAAAGCAGCGTTCCAGGTGATCGGCGAAGCGGTTGAAGGCGGCAATGGCGGCGGCCTCTGCATGGCGCTCCTGCTCGGCGTCCAGCTCGATGCCGTCGAGGGTGGCGACGAAGCTCTTCCAGCCCTGGGCGCGACCGCCCTCCGGGTCACCCAGGTGACGGGCGCCGAAGCTGTCGGACAGCTGCAGCGCCTCGGCACGCTTGTAGAGGAAGGCGGCGCCGAGCTTGGAGCCCTCGGACACGAACAGCCAGCCCAGGGCGGCACCCAGCGGGTGCTTGGCGCCACGCACGCTCTCGTCGCCCTCGGGCACGGCATGGCCCAGGTCGGCCAGGTCGAGGCGCGCCTGCTCGTGGCGGGCGCGGCTGGCGAGGTTGTCGAAGGTCAGGCCCAGCTCGGCGTCGGCATAGAGCGCGGCCAGGTCGTACTGGAACAGGTACTGGGCGGCGACGAAGCGCGCGAAGTTCTCGCGGTTGCCGAAGGGGTCGTGGCTCTTCACCAGGGCGTCCAGGCGGCTGTGGGGCTCGTGGGTGAGCTGGTTGAGGCGCTGGGAACGCAGGGGATGGGAGAGTTGCGACTGGGAAGCGGTCATGACGATGTCTCGATTCGGGTTGGCCTGCCCGGTCGATCGGCCGGGCTTTGCACTGGATGACGTTTCAGCGAATGAAACTCAGTAAAAAATATTCCGAACGGTTTTCCCCGGGCTGCAGCCCGGGCCACCTGCCGGGATAGATCGATGCCCGGGGTCAGCCCCGGGCCTGGAAATACCCGGCCAGCACATCCAGGTCACCCGCCTCCAGCAGGCCGGCGTGGTACTTCAGCTGCAACCAGGCGCGCAGGTAGCCGTAGCGGGCCTGGGCCAGGTCGCGGCGGGCGCTGTAGAGCTGCTGCTCGGCATTGAGCACATCGAGGTTGACCCGTTCGCCACCCGTCACGCTGCGCTTGGTGGCCTCGATCAAGGTGCTGGCCGATTCCACCGCCAGCTCGTAGGCACGCACCTTGGCACCGCTGCTGACGCAGAGGTTGAACTGCTTGCGCAGCTGGTTGAGGGTCTCGGCGGTCTGCGCATCCAGGGCGTGGCTGGCGCGCTCCATCTCGGCGGCGGCCTGGCGGGTGGAGGCGGAGACTGCGCCGCCGGCGAACAGCGGCAGGCTGATCTGGATGCCGACGCTGTCGGTGTCGTACTTCTGGTTGTAGGTGCTCTCCGAGCTGGAGCTGGTCTTGCTGGTGCTGGCGTAGGCGCTGAGGGTGGGCAGGTGGCCGGCGCGGTTGCGCTCCACCGTGTAGCTGGCGGCGTCCAGCGCGTGGCGCTGGGAGGCCAGCTCGGGGTTGCTGGCCAGGGCCAGGTCGCGCCAGGTCTCGAAGCGCGCCGGCTGCAGCGGCTGGATGTGGAAGCCGTCCGCCAGGGGCGTCAGGTCCTGGATGTCCAGCGGCTCGCCGACGATGGCCTGCAGCTCGCGCAGGGCCGCATCGAGGTTATCCACAGCCTCGATCTCCTGGGCCTGGGCCAGGTCGTAGCGGGCGCGGGTTTCCAGCAGGTCGGTGCGGGTGCCTTCGCCGGCTTCGAACAGGCGCTGGTTGAGCTGCAGCTGCTCGGCATAGGCGCGGCGCTGAGCCTGGGCGAGGTCGATCTGCTCGCTGGCGAACAGCGCCTCGCTGTAGGCGTTGAACAAGCGCACCGCCAGCTCCTGGCTGCGGCTGCGCAGGCGCTCGTCGGCCAGCAGCGCCTTGGCCTCGCCCTGGCGGTACTCGGCCCAGGCGGCGTAGTCGAACAGTGGCTGCTGCAGGGTGAAGGTGGAGGAATAGCTGCGGTAGTCGCGGTCGTTGGTGATGTCGCCGATCACGGTGGACTGGGTCACCTTCGAGTCGTTGCGGCCGTTGTTGTAGCTGTAGGAGAGCTTGGGCAGCAGCGCCGCGCGACCAATGATGCGCTCCTCCTGGCCGGCGTCGCGCTCGGCGAGGGCGGCGTGGAAGGTCGGGTCGTTGCGCAACGCCAGGGCATAGGCGTCGCGCAGCTCCAGGGCACTGGCGGGGAACGCGGGCAACAGCAGGATGAGGGCGAACAGCAGGCGCATCGGGCTCATTCCTCCGTCAGCGCGACATGGGCGCGGTCGGTCAGCGGCTTGAACAGGTAGTTGAGCAGCGAGCGCTCGCCGGTGCGCACGAAGGCTTCCACCGGCATGCCGGGGCGGATCTGCACGCCGGCCAGCTTGTGCATACCTTCCTCGCTCACCTGCACGCGCATGCGGTAGTAGGGGATGCCGGTCTTCTCGTCCTGCAGGCGGTCGGCGGAAACCAGCGTCACCCGGCCTTCCACCCGCGGGGTCAGGCTCTGGTTGAAGGCGACGAACATCAGCTCCACCGGCAGGCCGGGTTGCAGGGTGTCCACCAGGTCCACCGGCACCTGGGCGTCCACCAGCAGCGGCGCGTCCTGGGGGACGATCTCCATCAGCTTCTGCCCGGGGCTGATCACCCCGCCTTCGGTGAACACGCTCAGGCCCACCACCACACCGCCGCTGGGCGCGCGCACCTGGGTGTTGGCCAGTTCGAACTCGGCGCCGCGCAAGCGGTTGGCCAGGTCCTCGGCGCGCACCTGCTCCTCGGCGAGCTGGCCGCGCACTTCCTTCTGGTATTCCTCGCGGCGCTGGCCGGCGTTCAGGCGCAACTCGGCCACCTGGCGCTGCAAGCGGCCGATATTGCCCAGGTCCTCGGAAAGGGTGCCGTTGATCTGCGCCAGCAGGCGCTCGTTCTCCAGCAGGCGATTGCGGGCGATGTAGCCGTCGCGGGCCAGGTCGCGCAGACCCCGCAGCTGTTCTTCCAGGGTGTCGCGCTGGGCTTCCTTGCTAGCCATCGAGGCGCGCAGGCCCTGGAGGATGGCCTGGGTGCCGGCGATGCTTTCGTCGATGGCCGAGAGTTCCATGCGCAGCGCCTGGCGCCGGCTGCCGAGCAGCTGGCGTTGCAGGGCCAGGCTGGCGGCGACGCGGGGTTCGCTCTCGCTGGCCAGCAGGTCGTCGGCGAAGGTGATGGTTTCCAGCCCATCGCGTTCAGCGGTCAGCCGCGCCTCGGCAGCCCGCGCCCCGAGGTACTGGGCATGCAGGGATTCCCGCTGCGCCCGCGCCTGGGTGGCGTTGACCTGCACCAGCACCTGGCCGGCCTGCACCGTGTCGCCATCGCGCACCAGGATGCGCTCCACCACACCGCCACCGGGGTGCTGCACGGCCTTGCGGCTATCGGCGACCACCACGCTGCCGGAGACCGGCACGCCCTTGTCCAGGGGCGCCAGTGCGGCCCAGGCCATGAAGCCGCCGAAGCCCAGCAGCACCAGCCACCAGCCGAGGCGGGTGAAGCGGCGCTCGTCCAGGGGCAGCACCGGCGCCAGGGTCGGCTCGGGGGCCTTTTCCACCCCATGCAGGCTCATGATTGCACCGGGGCGGCGGGGCCGCTGGCGTAGCTCACGCTCAGGCTCGGGGCCGCGCGCAGGGGCGCGACCGCCGGGGTGGCGGGCCGTCCTTGCAGGTCCTGCCAGACCCGCGCCGCCGGGCCGAAGGCCTGCATCTGCCCGCCCCGCAGCACCAGCAGCTTGTCGGCACCGGCCAGCAGCGAGGGCTTGTGGGTGACCATCACCAGGGTCCGCCGCAGACGGCGCAGCTCGGCGATGGCCGCCAGCAGCGCCTGCTCGCCGGCTTCGTCGAGGTTGGCGTCGGGCTCGTCGAGCACGATCAGCGCCGGCAGGCCATAGAGCGCACGGGCCAGGCCGATGCGCTGCTTCTGCCCACCGGAGAGACCATTGCCGCCGTCGCCCAGCGGCGTGTCGTAGCCCTGGGGCATGCGCAATACCAGTTCATGCACGCCGGCCAGGCGCGCGGCGGCCACCACCTTCTCCGCGTCCACCTCGGCGAAGCGCGCGATGTTCTCGGCGATGCTGCCGGCGAACAGTTGTACATCCTGGGGCAGGTAGCCCAGGTAGGGGCCGAGGGCGGCCTTGTCCCATTGCTGCAGGTCTGCGCCATCCAGGCGCACCTTGCCCGCCTGGGGTGCCCAGACGCCCACCAGCAGCCGTGCCAGGCTGGATTTGCCGGAACCCGACGGGCCGAGCACGCCGAGGGTTTCCCCGGCCGGCAGGGCGAAGCCCAGGTTGAGCAGGGCGGGGATGCGGCTGCCCGGCGCGGCGGCGCTCAGCTGCTCCACGCTCAGGTTGCCCTCGGGCACCGGCAGCGGCATCGCCTGGGGCCGGCGCGGGTGAGCCTGGAGCAGCGCCACCAGGCGCTGGTAGGCCAGGCGCGCGGCGCTCCATTGCTTCCAGGCGCCGATCAACTGGTCCAGCGGTGCCAGCACCCGGCCCATGAGGATGGAGCCGGCGATCATCATCCCCGGCGTCACCAGGCCGATCACCGCCAGCCAGGCGCCGAGGCCGAGCACCAGGGATTGCAGGGCGATGCGGGCGATCTTCGACAGCGCGCCGATCATCGCCGTGCGCTCGCTGGCCAGGTTCTGCTGGCGGAGGAACTCGCTATGGCCGGCGAACCAGCGGCTGCGCAGGGCCGCGAGCATGCCCATGGCTTCGATCACCTCGGCATTGCGCAGGCTGCTGCCGGCCTGCTGGGAGGAGCGGATCGACAGGCGGCTGGCGGCAGCCAGGGGCTCGGCGGACACCCGCTCGTTGAGCCAGGCCAGCAGCACCAGGATCAGCGAGCCGACCAGGGCGAACAGCCCGAGCCAGGGGTCGAAAAGGAAGATCACCCCCAGGTAGACGGGAAACCAGGGCGCATCGAAGAAGGCGAAGAGCGAAGGCCCGGTGACGAACTGGCGCAGGGTGGTGAGGTCGTTCAGCGCCTGGGCGGCGGCCTGGTCGCCACTCTTCAGGCTGGACTCGAAGGCCGCGCTGTAGACCCGCTCGTTGAGCCGCATGTCGAGGCGCGCGCCGATGCGGATGACCACGAAGCTGCGCACGTACTCCAGCAGCCCCATGAAGGCGAACAGGCCGAGCACCATCAATGTGAGCATGGCCAGGGTCATGGTGTTGCCGGAAGCCAGCACCCGGTCATAGACCTGCAGCATGTAGAGCGCCGGGGCGAGCATCAGCAGGTTGATGACGGCGGTGAAGATGCCAACGCTGCGAAAACTCGACCGGAACAGCCCCAGCGCGGTGAGGATCTCGTTGCGCGGGCCCTGCTGTTGTGTGGTCATGACCGACTAGCTCCTGCGACATGCGCCCGGCGGGCATTGACGTGCCCCCGGGCGCCTTTCAGAATTCGGCGCCGTCACAGCCGGCCTGCAAGCGAGGGCTGTGACGACGTGGTAACGGAGCGGATGGAAGAGCGATCTTTCATCCGCTTTTTGCTTTCGTCAGGCGACGAATTGCAGATCGCTGGTGCTGAAGCTGGTCACACCGGTGAGGGTGATGGTGCCGTGACCGTTGGTGTCGATGACGGTGTTGCCGCCCACGCTGCCCACGGTGCCGCCGGCGGCGGTGAAGGCGCTGTAGCTGGCGAACAGCGAGTTGGAGATCTGGATCTTCTCGCCGCTGGCATAGTCGGTGACGGTGTCGTTGCCGAAGCTGGTGGCCGCGCCATTCACACCGAAGAAGAAGTTATCCACACCCGCGCCACCGGTCAGGGTGTCGTTGCCGTTGTAGCCGGTGACGGTGTCCGCGCCGGAGCTGCCGGTGATCGACAGGTTGTTGGCGTTGAGCACGGCTTCCAGCTCGGTGGTGGTGCCCTGCATCAGGCCGTAGACGACCTTGTGCACGATGTTGTTGGCGGTCTGGGTGCCGGTCAGGTTGAGGCCGGTGATGGACAGCTCCGGGCCGTTGTTGAAGCTGTAGCCGGCGTTGTTCACGATCTGGTTACCGAAGCCCAGGCTGTCCAGTTGGCCGTACAGAGTGTGGGCCGGCGGCGAGAACAGGGTGTAGTTCAGCGAGCCACCGGCGATGAAACCTGCGGTGTGGCCTTCAACGCCGCTGGACAGGGCGTACTGGGTACCGCTCAGCGCGCCCGGGTAGAAACCGCCGGTGTTGTCCGGGTGGTTGCCGCTGATGAAGTCCGCGCGCCAGTCGGCGAAGTAGGTGCGGCCATTGGTGGCGGTTCCGTAGTTGATTGCGATAGTCACAGGTGAGTCTCCATCGTTTGGGGTTTCCCTCGGCGCCGTCCGGTGCCTCGGGGCCTGCCTGCCGGCTCAGGGCCGAAAGGCGTGCTCGTCGATGCCCGCCACGGGGGCGTGCATCAGGATCAGAAGCGGATTTCCACGGTGCCCTGCGCCGTGCGTCCACGGCCCATGGTGGCGGCCAGGGCATCGCCCATCGGCACCACGTAGGCACGGTCACGCAGGTTCTCCACGGAGAGGCGCAGGGTCAGGTTGTCGCTGACGCGGTAGGCGCTGTAGAAGTCCCAGACCACGTAGCTCTTCCAGATCAGCGGGTAGACGTCTTCTTCACCGGCGGCGCGGCGCTCGGCATAGGTCTCGAAGAAGCCTTCGCTGTAGCGGGCGCGCAGGCCCATATCCAGTTTCTTGTCGAAGAAGCGCAGGCCGCCGTGCCAGCTGCCGCGGTCCATGGGCATGTGTTCGGCGCTGCCCATCATGAAGCCGCAGGTCACCCTGTTGTCGCGCCAGGCCTGGCCGGTGGCGACGGCGGAGGGGCCGATGTACCAGACTTTGTAGCAGAGCTCGTTCCTGCCGATCATGTGGGTGTAGGTGAGGCCGGTGTACCAGCGCTCGGCGTCGTATTCGAGCTCGTATTCCACGCCCTTGAAGCGCGCCGGGTTGAGGCTGTTGACGAAGGCCGAGGTGCCCAGGTTGGTGACCGCCGTGTTGGGCAGGCCCACCTCCAGGCTCATGAACATGTAGTCGTCGACCTTGGTGTCGAAGTAGGCGACCTTGCCGGTGAGCTTGTCCCCGGGGATGAACAGCCCTTCCTTGAACAGGTTGATGCCGGCTTCCCAGGTCCGGGATTCCTCGGGTTCGAGGAAGGGGTTGGGGTACATCTTCGAGGCGGCGTCGCCGATGTGGGTGCCGTGCATCAGGGTTTCGGTGATGGCCGGCGGGCGCCAGCCCTTGCCGTAGTTGGCGAACAGCTGCAGCCAGTCGAGGCCCGGGTTCACCGCGATGGAGAAGGTCGGCGAGATGTGGCCGCGCTCTTCGTCCACGCTGTACTGGGGTGACTGGGTGCGGCCATTGAAGTCGCGGTAGGCCGTCAGGCGGGTGTCGCCTTCCAGGTGGTAACGGTCATAACGCAGGCCGCCGTTGATCTGCAGCCAGTCGTCGTAGCGATAGCCCAGGCCGGTGAACAGGCTGGCCATTTCCCGGGTGCCCTTGGGGGTCACGCCCAGGGTGTCGCCGATCGGGTCGGTGGCGACGCGAGGGGTGGCCAGGCCGGCTTCGGGCTTGGTCTTGTCCTCGAAATATTCCATGCCGTAGTTGGCGGTGACCACCGAGCGCTCATCCAGCTCGAAGGTCGAGGTGTTCTGCAGTTGCGCACCCCAGGTGTCGGTGCGGTGGGTGATCGAATACGCCGGTGCGCAGTTGCGCTCCCAAGTCGCGGTCGAGCGCGGCACGTCGCAGTAGTCGGACGGATAGCCGGTGGGCGGGTTGCCCTTGTAGACGTCTTGCTCGTTACGGGTGGTGCCGTAGTAGAGCTTGGCCTGCAGGTCGATCAGCGGGTTGTCCGGGGTGTAGCTGTAGTCGAGGCTGTAGAGCGTGTTGGTCAGCTTGTCCTCGCCGGTCTTGCGCCAGGTATCGGTGCTCAGGGCGTTGGCCATGCTGGCGTTGTCGTAGCTGACGCGGCTTTCCAGGTAGCTGAAGCCCAGCATCTGGTCCGGAGCCAGCTTGAGGCCGAGCTTGAACAGGTCGGAACGCTGCATCTGGTTGGTGAACTTGACGAAGGTCGGCTTGCCCGGCTGGGCGTCGAGGCCCAGCTGGTTCTCGGCGCCGGACTTGCCGCGCTGGCCCGGCTCGTACTCGCCCAGGTGCTTTTCGCTGTGGGCCACCAGCAGGCTCCACAAGTCTTCGTCGAGGGCGAAGGCGGCGCTGCCGATGAAATTCGTGCCGTTGTCGTAGCCGCCCAGGCCGGTGGTGCCACGCAGGCGCGCGCCGTAGTCATGGCCGGGCAGCAGCACGTCCTCGACGTTGAGGGTGCGGAAGTTGGCGATGCCGCCGATCACCCCGGCGCCGCCCATGCCCGAGGTCGGGCCCTTCTCGATGTCCACCTGGGTCAGCAGCTCGGTGTCCACCAGCACTTCACCGTTGCGCTGCTGGTGGCCGCTCTGCTGGAAGTTCTGGCGGGCGCCGTCGATCGACATGTTGACCCGGCCGAAGTCCTGCAGCCCACGGATGTTCACCGACAGGCCCGGGTCCTGCTGGCTGACGATGCTGTACACGCCGGAGGTTTCCTCGAGCATGTCGGCGGCGTGGCGCGGCGGGTTGCGGTCGATCTGCTCGCGGCCGATCACCGCCACCGAACGCGGCGTGCGGTACATCCAGTCGTTGGCATCGGCCTGGCTCTGCACATGGGTGGCGCCCAGTTGCATCACACTGCCGGCATCGGCGTAGGTGCGGGTCAGGCTGACCTGGCGCGGCGAGCTGAAGCTGTAGCTCACCGGGTGGCCGCGCAGCAGCGCCTGCAGGCCTTCGCGGATTTCCAGGCGGCCACGCACCGCGTTGCCCTGCAGCCCTTCCAGCAGGGCGGCGTCGAAGATCACCTGCACGCCGGACTGTTCGGCGAAGGCCAGCACCGCGCTGCTCAGCGGCTGCACCGGAATGTCGAAGGCGACCAGTGCCTGTTGCGCCTGCGCCGTCGCCGGAGCGGATTCGACGGCCTGCAGCTCCCCAGCGCAGGCCAGCATCCAGCTTCCCCCCAAGGCGAGCTGCGCACGACGGAATCGCTGGCCCGGCCCCTTGTATGCGTTCATCGGTTTTCCTTATGGCTGTGTTTATTGTTTGGTGAATGAAAATCACTCTCATCACCAAGACGAACCAGTCGGGAAAACTCAGTAAGGTTTTTTTGCGATTTTTTTCAGGGGAACGCTGGAAGCCGCGCGGAGCGGGCTTCCAGGTCAGTAGAGGAAGGTGACGCCGGGCAGGTCGAGACGGCTGACCTTGAGTTCGTGGGTGAGGGTGTCCAGGGCCTCGTCGAGGATGTCGAGGCGGAACACGCCGCTGACCTCGCGACGGGCCAGGGCCGAGTCGGTGATCAGCACGCGGCCGGGGCGATAACGGTTGAGTTGCTCGGCGACCTGCTCCAGGGGCACGCGCTCGAACACCAGCACGCCACGTCGCCAACTGGTGGTGCGTTGCAGATCGCGGGCGGCCAGGGGCTGGATGCCGCCACGGGCGTCATAGCGGGCGCTCTGGCCCTCCCGGAGCACCTGCTCGCGGGGGCCCCGATCGGGCGCGCGCTCCAGGGCGACGGCGACACTGTGTTCGGTGACGCCGACCCAGGCGCCTTGCTCGTCGTCCTGGCTGACCAGGAACTGGGTGCCGAGGGCGCGCGTCGTGCCCCCGGCGCTCTCGACCACGAAGGGCCGCGATTCGTTGGGCCCCAGCGGGGCCACGGTGAAGTAGGCGTCGCCGCCGAGCAGGCGCACCCGGCGTTCGGTATCGCTGAAGGCCAGGTCGATGGCGCTGCGGGTATCCAGCTCCACACGGCTGCCGTCCGGCAACTGCACCTGGCGTATCTCGCCCTTGGCGGTGGCATGGTCGGCCAGCAGGGGCAGCAGCAGTTGCTTGCCCTGCTCGACGCCGAGCCCGGCCAGCAGCAACACGGCGGCAGCACTGGCCGCCCAGCGCAGGCGCGGACGCCGGCGGGCCGGCTGCTGCGGCCGTGCCCGGGGCAGCGCCTGGCCGGCGGGCCCATAAGCGGGCGCGGGCATCTCGCCCAGGCGCGCGAGGTCCGCCCAGGTGCGCTGGGCGAACTGCAGCGCTGGCCCGTGGCGCGAGTCCTCGGCCTGCCAGCGGGCCAGGGCCTGCGCCTGTTCGGCGTCCAGGGCCCCGGCGCTGAGGCGGATGGCCCAGTCGGCGGCTTGCTCGCGGATGTCCTGCTCGCGCAGGTCGTGGCTGATCACGGCAGTCTCTCGAGTTCTCGTTATATGAATGCTGACGTCTGAGGGGCCGATATTCGGTAAACCATTTGTCATCTTTCGCTCGAAGCGCCGGTTTGCAGGCGCTGCATGACATGCGCCAGGGCCTTGGACAGGTGCTTCTGCACCGAGCTGTCGGAGATCTCCAGTTGCCGTGCGACCTCGGCGTGAGTCAGGCCTTCGAGGCGGTTGAGGCGGAAGATCTCGCGGGTGCGCGGGGGCAGTTCCGCCACCGCCTCGCGCAGCCTGTGCATGTGCTGGGCCTCGGCGGCCTGGTCATCGAGCCCGGGGCGCTCCTCGACTATCTCCTCCAGCGCCTCGTGGGGCACCGACTCGGTCCTGCGCCGCGACTGTTGCCGGGCGTGGTCGATCATCAAGTTGTGGGCGGTGCGATAGAGGTACGCGGGGCTGTTGTCGATGCGTTCCTTGCCGCGCTGTTCGGCCAGCCGCAGGAAGCTCTCCTGGACCAGGTCGGCGGCCAGCTGCGGGTCGCGCACCTTGCGCGTCAACAGGCTTTGCAGGGCCTTCGCATGCTTGATGAAAAGGCTCTTGAGATCGGGCTCCGACAAGCGCGCTCCCTGACTGGCGGAGGTGAGGGAGCGCCATCTTATTTTTATTGAGAATTAGTTGCAATTGAGAAAGAGGCTTCTCAGCTGGCCGGCACCAGCAGGGTGGGCAACTGGTCCTTGAGCTTCTGGTTGTTCAGCGGCGCGCGGATGAAGCCGCGCTGGGTGCCATCCGGGCCGATCACCACGAGGTTGCCGCTGTGATCGACGGTGTAGTTTTCCTTGCTGGTATCGGCCGGGATGAAGGGGATGCTCACGGCATTGGCGAGCTTCTGGATCGAGGCCAGCTCGCCGGTGTAACCGAGGAAGGCCGGGTCGAAGTAGCCCAGGTACTGCTTGAGCTGCTGCGGGGTGTCGCGGTTGGGGTCGACGCTGACCAGCACCACGCGCAGGTTGTTGCGCGCCGCCTCCGGCAGCAGGCCCTTGAGCTCGCGCATCTGCGCCAGGGTGGTGGGGCAGATGTCCGGGCAGAAGGTGTAGCCGAAGAACAGCAGGCTCCATTTGTCCTTGAGCTCGTTGACCGCCACCGGCTTGCCGTCCTGGTCGGTGAGGCTGATGGACGGCAGGGTGCGGCTCTGCGGCAGCAGCACGATGCCGGCATCGAGCAGTTGGGTCGGGTCGGCCTGGCGCTGGTTGTTGAGCACCTTGTGCACGGTCAGGCCGAGCACCAGCGCCACCAGGGCGATGAGGACGAATACGGTTTTCTGCACACGGGTCATGGGCGGTCTTCACTCGGGAATTCGGTGGCGGCAAGACTAACCGCGAAGCGCGCCGATGGCACGGTCCGCGGTGTAACAGCCTTTGGAGTCAGATGTTCAGCAGCAGGTAGTGGTCCACCAGCAGGGCGATGAACAGCAGGAACAGGTAGGCGATAGAGTACTTGAAGGTCTTGATCGCGGCGTGCGGTCGGCTGTCGCGGTAGAGCACCCAGGCCCACTGCAGGAAGCGCCCGCCCAGGGCGACGGCGCAGACCAGGTAGAGCAGGCCGCTCATGTGGATGGCGTAGGGCAGCAGGCTCACGGCGAACATCACCAGGGTGTAGAGCAGGATGTGCACCTTGGTGTAGTGCTCGCCATGGGTCACCGGCAGCATGGGGATGTCGGCCTTGGCGTACTCCTCCTTGCGGTGGATGGCCAGGGCCCAGAAGTGCGGCGGGGTCCAGGCGAAGATGATCAGCACCAGCAGCAGCGGCTCGGCGGACAGGTGCCCGGTGACCGCGACCCAGCCGAGCAGCGGCGGGGCGGCGCCGGCGAGGCCGCCGATGACGATGTTCTGCGGCGTGGCGCGCTTGAGGAAGCCGGTGTAGATCACCGCGTAACCCAGCAGCGAGGCGAGGGTCAGCCAGGCGGTGAGCTCGTTGGTGAAGTGCAGCAGCAGCACCTGCCCGGCCACCGCCAGGAGCAGGGCGAACACCAGCGCAGCGACAGGCGAGACGCGGCCGTTGACCACCGGGCGCTTGAGGGTGCGCGCCATGATCGAGTCGATGCGCCGGTCCACCACGTGGTTCACCGCCGCCGCCGACCCGGCGCACAGGGCGATGCCGAGGTTGCCGAAGATCAGCACCTCCCAGGGCACGCCCGCGCGGGTGGCGAGGAACATCCCCACCAGGGAGGTGATGAGCATCAGCACCAGCACCTTGGGCTTGGTCAGTTCCAGGTAATCGCGCCAGCTGGCGTGGACCCGGGCCTCGCGTTCGCTGAGCAGAGTGGCCATGGCGTCTCTCCTTCTTCTTGTGTTCAGGCAGGCTTGCCGGCGTGCAGCCGGAGAGCCGTGGTTGCGGGGGCGGTGGCCAGGGCCGGCGCACGCACGCGGTAATTCACCAGCACCAGGGTCAACAGCAGCAGCGCACCGCCGCCGTTGTGGGCCACTGCCACGGGCAGCGGCAGGTGGAAGATCACGTTGCTGATGCCCAGCCCCACCTGCAGCGCCAGGGCGCCGAGCACCAGCACAGCGAGACGGCCGAGGCCGGCGGCACGCAGGCGCCAGGCGAGCACCAGCAGGGTGAGGGTCACCACCAGGGCGCCGAGGCGGTGGGTCATGTGGATGGCGGTGCGGGCGTCGCTGTCCAGCTGCCCGCCCAGGTAATTGGGGCCGATGTGCTGGCTGAGGTGGAAGCCGTTGGCGAAGTCCATCTCCGGCCACCACTGGCCGTGGCAGGTGGGCAGGTCGACACAGGCCACCGCCGCGTAGTTGGAGCTGACCCAGCCGCCGAGGGCGACCTGCCCGATCACCAGCAGCAACCCGAAGGTCGCCAGGTAGCGCAGCCGCGCGGGCAGCTGCAACGGGGCAAAGGCGCCGGACAGGCGCAGGCTGAGGAGGAACAGCAGCGCCAGGGTGGTGAAGCCGCCGAGCAGGTGCGCGGTGACCACCTGGGGCCAGAGCTTGAGGGTCACCGTCCACATGCCGAAGGCGGCCTGGGCGATGACCACCCCGAGCAGCAGCAGCGGCAGCTTGTGCGGCTGCCCATCACGCCCGCGCCGCACCAGGGCATGCACGGCAAGGCCGAGGATGGCCAGGCCCAGGGTGCCGGCGAAGTAGCGGTGGATCATCTCGTTCCAGCCCTTGTCGGCCTCCACCGGCGCCTCGGGGAAATGCACCTCGGCGTGGGCCAGCTGGGCTTCGGTCTTGGGCACGCTGATAAAGCCGTAGCAGCCCGGCCAATCGGGGCAACCGAGGCCGGCATGGGTCAACCGGGTGTAGGCGCCCAGCAGCACCACCACCACAGCCAGCGCAGTGGCCAGCACCGCGAGGTAGAAACCGGGACGAAAAGATCGTTGCATGTGGAGAACTCCGTTTTCTCAGCTGCAAGCTTCAAGCCTCAAGCGACAAGGGAAGAGCAGGCCTCTTGCAGCTTGTAACTTGCAGCTTGCCGCTGCCCTCAACCTATATTCGAGAGCTTCATGAGGTGCCGCAGGTCGTTGAGGATCTGCTTGCCCTTGATCTTCGCGTCGTAGCGCAGCACCAGGTTGCCGTGGGGGTCGACGATCCACAGCTGCGGGCCGGTGACGTCGCTTTCCACCGCCTTGCCATAGGCCGCCGGGTCCAGCGTGTAGCGCTGCAGGCGCGGGTATTCGCGCTCCAGGGTCTGCTGGTAGTCCGCCGACAGCGGCTGCCCGGCAGCGAAGGCGTGGCTGCCGCGCTCGGCCTCGCGGCCCAGGCCGATGTGGATCTGCCGGGCGACGTAGACCAGTTGCTGGCAGTCGGCCTCGCAAGCCTGGGGGGCGGTGACCAGCAACTGCCACAGCGCAGGCTCCCCGGCGCCCTGCACGCCGAGGTCGGCGCGGGTCTGGCCGTTGCCGATCAGCGCGCCGTGGTAGCTGCGCCCCTCCGGCACCCAGAAGCGCAGCTTGTACATGGCCGAGGCCAGCACCATGGGGCCGAGTACCACCGCGAGGATCAGCAGCAGCTGCAGGCGCCCGCGCGTACGGCGCGGCGGCGTATCAGGCAGAGCGAGGGCTGGATTCATCCGTTAACTCCCGTGCTTGGCGAAAACCGAAATAGGTGAAGAGCGCGCAGAGGGCCGCCGCCATGGCGAACCACTGCACCGCGTAACCGAGGTGTTTTTCCGGCCCCATGGCCACCACCGGCCAGTCGGCTTCGTAGGCGGCGAGACCGGGTTCGATGCGCAGCTCGAAAGGCAGGCCGCCACGGCCGAGCTTCTGCCACAAGGCGCGTGGCTCGACCTGGTTGATCAGTTGCGGCCACTCGGCGCTTTCCACGTGTTTGAGCTCGAAGGCGGCGCCGGGCGGCACATAGACCCAGGCGTCGAGGGCCAGGGGCTGGTGCGGGGTGTCGAATTGCGGCGGGGTGCGCCGGTCCGGCCAGGGCAGCCAGCCCCGGTTGACCAGCAGCCAGAGCCCGCTGACCTGGTCGTAGAAGGGTTGCAGCAGTTCGACGCCGGGCTTGCCGGCGCGGATGCGGCTGTCCAGCAACAGGCTGTGCTGGTCATCGAAACTGCCCTGCAGGCGCACCCGCACATAGGCCGGGTCGGGCAGGCGTTCGAGTTCGGTGATGGCGATGGGATCGGCACTGCGACGCGCTTCGTAGCCCGCCAGCAACTGGCGCTTCTCCTCCGCGCGGGACAGCTGCCAGACCCCCAGGCCGACGAGCAGGGGCAACAGCGCCAGCACCACGAGGGTGGGCACGAGGCCGGGGCGAAAGGCCCTCAACCGACGTGGCCTGGAGCCTGGAAAGCTCTGGCTATACTGCACAACGTCCCCCTTACCGCGGATTCGCCCATGCTCAAGGCGCTTATCGTTTTCATGCTGCTGGCCACCGTGGTCAGCCTGTTCAGCGGCCTGTTCTTCCTGGTCAAGGACGAGGGTCGCGGTTCACGCGTGGTCAACGCCCTTACCGTCCGTGTCGTCCTTGCCGCCCTCACCCTCGGCCTCGTCGCCTGGGGCTTCTACAGCGGCCAACTGGTGTCGCATACGACCTGGTAACCAGAGCTGGAAGCTTGAAGCCAGAAGCTGGAAGAAGAACTGCTTCGGGCTTCCCGCTTCCGGCTTCCAGCTGCTTTTTCAAAGCACATACACAAAGATGAACAGCCCCACCCAGACCACGTCGACGAAGTGCCAGTACCAGCTGGCGGCTTCGAAGCCGAAGTGGTGGTCGGCGTCGAAGTGCCCGCGCAGGATGCGCACCAGCATCACCGTGAGAATCAGCGTGCCCATGGTCACGTGGGCGCCGTGGAAGCCGGTGAGCATGAAGAAGGTGGCGCCGTAGATGCCCGAGCCGAGGGTCAGGCCCAGTTCGGTGTAGGCGTGGATGTATTCCTCGGCCTGCAAGGCGAGGAAGGCCACGCCCAGGAGGATGGTCAGCGCCAGCCAGATCTTCAGCAGCTTGCGGTTGGCCTTCTTCAGCGCGTGGTGGGCGAAGGTCACGGTGAAACTGGAGGACACCAGCAGGAGGGTGTTGATCAGCGGCAGGTGCCAGGGGTCGATCACCTCCTTGGGCCCGGGGAAGAGTTTCGGGTCGGGGGTGTTGAGCAGCGGCCAGGTGTACTGGAAGTTGGGCCAGAGCATGTTGGCCACCCCCTTGTCGCCCTCGCCGCCGAGCCAGGGACCGGCCCAGGTGCGCACGTAGAACAGCGCGCCGAAGAAGGCGGCGAAGAACATCACCTCGGAGAAGATGAACCAGCTCATGCCCCAGCGGAACGAGCGGTCCATCTGCGGGCTGTAGAGCCCGCCGCGGCTTTCCTTGATCACCGCGCCGAACCAGCCGAACAGCATGTACGCCAGGCACAGGGCGCCGACGAAGAAGATCAGCGGGCCGTTGGAATCCGGGCGGGCGGCCTTGAGGTCGTTGAACCAGGTGCCCAGACCGTAGACGGTGACGAGCATGCCGATGGTGGCGATGATCGGCCATTTGCTCTGGGCGGGAACGTAATACTGCTCGTGACTTGCCATCGTTGTTGTTCTCCTTGTCGGCGCGTCAGCTGCCGGTCTTGGCGACCGGGGGCTTGCGGGCCGTGATATCGAACAGCGTGTAAGCGAGTGTCAGGTGGTGCACGTCGGGCGGCAGGTCGCGGTCGACGATGAAGCGCACCGGCATTTCGATGCGCTCGCCCGGTTGCAGGACCTGCTGGGTGAAGCAGAAGCATTCGGTCTTGTGGAAGTACGCGGCAGCCTTGGACGGCGAGATGCTCGGCACCGCCTGGGCGGTCATGGGCTTGTCCGTCGTGTTGTGGGCGATGAACAGCATCTCGTTGCTGGCCCCCGGGTGCACCACCAGGTCGTCCGCCTTGGAGCGGAATTCCCAGGTCATGTCCGCCGAGTTGGTGGCGAGGAACTGCACCCGCACCTGGCGTTGCTCGTCCAGCGCCTGGCTGCCTTCGTAGGCGGAGGCATTGGTCTTGCCGTTGATGCCGAAGGCCACGCACATCACGTCGTAGATCGGCACCAGGGCGAAACCGAAGCCGAACATCGCCACCACCAGCACCAGCAGGCGTGGAATCAGGCGGCGATTGTTCAGTTCCCCGCTCATCTCACTTCACCTCCGGCGGGGTGCTGAAGGTGTGGTACGGCGCCGGCGAGGGCACGGTCCACTCCAGCCCTTCGGCACCGTCCCACGGCTTGGCCGGTGCGGGTTTGCCGCCACGGATGCACTTGATGACGATGAACAGGAAGAGCAGCTGGGTGGCGCCGAAGGTGAAGGCGCCGATGGAGGAGATCATGTTGAAGTCGGCGAACTGCAGGTTGTAGTCCGGGATGCGTCGCGGCATGCCGGCCAGCCCCACGAAGTGCATGGGGAAGAACGCCATGTTCATGCCGATGAAGCTCATCCAGAAATGCAGCTTGCCGAGGGTCTCGTCGTACATGTGGCCGGTCCACTTCGGCAGCCAGTAATAGGCCGAGGCGAAGATGCCGAAGATGGCGCCGGGCACCAGCACGTAGTGGAAGTGGGCCACCACGAAGTAGGTGTCGTGGTACTGGAAGTCCGCCGGGGCGATGGCCAGCATCAGCCCGGAGAAGCCGCCGATGGTGAAGAGGATGACGAAGGCCACCGCGAACAGCATCGGTGTCTCGAAGGTCATCGAGCCCTGCCACATGGTGCTGGCCCAGTTGAACACCTTCACCCCGGTGGGCACGGCGATCAGCATGGTGGCGTACATGAAGAACAGCTCGCCGGTCAGCGGGATGCCGACCACGAACATGTGGTGCGCCCAGACGATGAAGGAGAGGAAGGCGATGGAGGCCGTGGCGTAGACCATCGAGGTGTAGCCGAACAGCGGCTTGCGCGCGAAGGCCGGGATGATCGAACTGACCGCGCCGAAGGCGGGCAGGATCATGATGTACACCTCGGGGTGGCCGAAGAACCAGAACACGTGCTGGAACAGCACCGGGTCGCCACCGCCGGCCGCGCTGAAGAAGCTGGTGCCGAAGTGGATGTCCATCAGCATCATGGTCACGCAGCCCGCCAGCACCGGCATCACCGCGATGAGCAGGAAGGCGGTGATTAGCCAGGTCCAGACGAACAGCGGCATTTTCATCAGGGTCATGCCCGGGGCACGCAGGTTGAGGATGGTGGCGATCACGTTGATCGCGCCCATGATCGAGCTGATGCCCATCAGGTGGATGGCGAAGATGAAGTAGGTGACGCTCTCCGGCGCGTAGGTAGTGGACAGCGGCGCGTAGAAGGTCCAGCCGAAGTTGGGCCCGCCGCCGGCGGTGAACAGGGTGCTGATGAGCAGGCCGAAGGCGGCGGGCAACAGCCAGAAGCTGAAGTTGTTCATGCGCGGCAGGGCCATGTCCGGCGCGCCGACCATCAGCGGGATCATCCAGTTGGCCAGGCCGACGAAGGCCGGCATCACCGCGCCGAAGACCATGATCAGGCCGTGCATGGTGGTCATCTGGTTGAAGAAGGCCGGTTCGACGATCTGCAGCCCGGGCTGGAACAGCTCGGCGCGGATCACCATCGCCATGGAACCCCCGAGGAGGAACATGGCGAAGGCGAACCACAGGTACATGGTGCCGATGTCCTTGTGGTTGGTGGTGAGCACCCAGCGCATCAGGCCCTTGGCCGGGCCGTGGTGGTGATCATGCCCGGCATGATCGTGGTCGATCACTGCACTCATGTCATTTCTCCTCGGCTTGCTTGAGCGCAAGCACTTCTTTCGGCGTCACCATGTCGCCCTTGGCGTTGCCCCAGGCGTTGCGTTCGTAGGTGATGACGGCGGCGATATCGACTTCCGACAGCTGCTTGCCGAAGGCGGCCATCGCGGTGCCGGGTTTGCCGTGGAAGACGATGCTGAGGTGGTCTTCCTTCGGCCCGGTGGCGATCTTCGAGCCCTTGAGCGCCGGGAACATGGGCGGCATGCCCTGGCCCTCGGCCTGGTGACAGGCGGCGCAGGTGGTGTGGTAGACCTTGTCGCCACGGGCGGTGAGCTCTTCGAGCGTCCACTCCTTGTCGGTCAGCTCCTTGAGCTTGGCCACCTCTTCCTTGCGGCCGGCGAGCCACTTGGCGAAGTCCTCCTTGGACTTGGCCTCGACCACGATGGGCATGAAGCCGTGGTCCTTGCCGCACAGCTCGGCGCACTGGCCGCGGTAGATGCCGGGCTTGTCGATGCGCGTCCAGGCTTCGTTGACGAAGCCGGGGATGGCGTCACGCTTGACCGCCAGCGCCGGTACCCACCAGGAGTGGATGACGTCGGCGGCGGTGATCAGGAAGCGCACCTTGGTGCCCACCGGGATCACCAGCGGCTCGTCCACCTCCAGCAGGTAGTGCTCGTCCTTCTCCGCCTTGTTGTGGATCTGCTCGGCGGGGGTGGCGAGGTTGCTGAAGAATTCGACGTCCTGGCCCAGGTACTTGTAGTTCCACTTCCACTGGTAGCCGGTGACCTGGATATCCAGCTCGGATTCGGAACTGTCGTAGATGTCGATCAGGGTCTTGGTGGCAGGTATCGCCATCAGCACCAGGATGACGAAGGGCACGACCGTCCAGAGGATCTCCACCGTGGTGCTCTCGTGGAAATGCGCCGGCTCCTGGCCGGTGGAGCGACGGTGGATGATCATCGACCAGAACATGGCACCGAACACGATCACGCCGATGACGACGCAGATCCAGAAGATGGTCATGTGCAGATCGAAAACGGTACGACTGACCTCGGTGGCACCGGGCGTCATGTTGACGGTCCAGGCGGCCTGCGCCTGGCTGAAAATCGACCACAGCAGGAGTCCCATCCAGACTCGTGGATGTCGCATCATTGCGGGTTCCCCTTATCGTTCTTGTTATCCCGCCGGCTGGGCCAGCGGCTAAGGGAGCGGTCGTTAATACGGCTGACTTTAACGGCCGACCTTCAGCACGTGGTGCACAGTCGGGTGTCATCAGGTATCGCCTTTCGAGTCGGAGTATAGACACCGACTTGAAGCTGGCAACGCGATGGGAAAATTGGCGCAAGGGCCGCAAGCCTTGTCCTAAACGCCACGGCTGGCGCGGGGTTGGCGGGAGTGCGCGGTGGCCGTTATCGCGACCATGCATAAGCATTGCGGCATTATGACAATCGGGTCTTAGCTGGCCGCCGGGGCGAGCTAAGTTGTGTCTTCCCCTCCCTTAGATCCATGTCCTATCCAGGAGCAGTCATGAATACCCTCGCCCTGCGCGAACTCATCCAGCGAGCCCACGAACAGGAAGCCCGGAGCGGGCACCTGGCGCGCATCCTCTCCACCCAGCTGGACCGCCTCCACCCCGCCATCCGCCTGCCCGACGACGACGCCCAGGGCGTGCTGGCGCGCTTCGTCAGCGCTTATATCGAACAGGTGCCGGACGTGCTCGACGCCGCCGCCAACGTCGCCCGCGAAGCCGGTATCGAGGCCCAGGTGAAGCCGGTGCTGAAGGTGGCCGAGCAGTTCTTCCTGCAGCCGCCGAGCATGGTGGAAGGCCACGAGGGCCTGGACGGCCTGCTCGACGAGGCCTACCTCGCCCACCGCCTGGTGGAGGAAGTGAACGACCGCTACATCGCCCACCTGGGCGAGCCGCTGATCCCCCTGGACACCACCGTGGCCAACCTCATCGCCCACCGGCTGATCGGCGAACCCTTCGCCAACCAGCTGGACGAAGCCGTGCACCATGCAGTGGACGGCATGCTCGACGAGGCGGTGTTCGAGCGCGCCTCGGTGCAACACTACCGCGACAGGCTGCACGACCCAAAGGTGGAAGCGGCGTGGAAGCGCTGGCCCTGCCTCTCGCGCCAGCTCGGCGTCGAACTGCAGCTGGACCAGGCACAACGCGCCGCCAGCTGATCTTCAGACGGCGCGGCCGCGCAGGCTGAGCAGCCGTCCCTCCAGGCGCCGGTTCAGGGCACGGGGCTCGATCTGCAGGGCCCCACCCTGGCGCTGCGCGGCGCGCCCCCAATCCTCCAGCAGTTCCATGCAGGCATGGTCGATGTAGCTGAGGTTATCCAGCGGCACCTGCAGCCGCGTGCCCGGCGCCACCCCCTCCAGCACCCGCGCCAGCTGCGGCACCCGCAGGAAGGTGGCGGCGCCGGCCAGGCGCAGCTCGGCCTCGCCGGGGGCACCCTGCACCAGGGCGACCTTCAGGCGCGAAGCCTTCCAGGCCAACTTGGCCAGGGTCAGGGCGAAGCCGATGAGCACGCCGCTGAGCAGGTCGAAGGCGACGATGCCCAGTGCCGTGGCGGCATAGATCAGCAAGGGTGCGCGGCCGTAGCGCGAGAGGCTGCGCATGGCCTTGGCATCCACCAGCTTGAAGCCGGTGAACACCAGCACGCCGGCCAGGGCGGCCACCGGGATGCTCTGCAGCACCGCCGGCAACAGCGCCACGAAAGCCAGCAGCCAGGCACCGTGCAGCACGGCCGACAGGCGCGTGCGGGCACCGGCCTGGACGTTGGCCGAGCTGCGCACGATCACCCCGGTCATGGGCAGCGCGCCGAGTACGCCACAGAGCAGGTTGCCCACGCCCTGGGCCGACAGCTCGCGGTCCAGGTCGGAGCGCGGCCCAGCGTGCATGCGGTCTACGGCGGCGGCGGAAAGCAGCGTCTCGGCACTGGCGACGAAGGCCACCACCAGCGCCGCCAAAAGGATCTGCGGGTCGGCCAGGCCGAGCAGGTCGGCCGGTCGCAGCCAGTCGATGGCTTCGCCCAGGGTGGCCGGCACCGTCACCCGTTGCACATCGAGCGCCAGGGCCAGGCTGGCCAAGGTCGCCAGGCTGACACCGATCAGCGCGCCGGGCAGGAAACGCAGCGACTGCGGGCGCCAGCGCTCCCAGCCCCACATGCAGGCGATGGTGCCCAGGCCCAGCGCCGCGGCGGCCAGGCCGCCGCCGGAACCGACCTGGGCGAGCGCGTTGATCAGCGTCTCGGGGAACGCCAGCAGGTTCTCCAGACCCGAGGCGTGGGGCCTGGCATCGAACATCACATGCACCTGCGACATCACGATGAGCGCGCCGATGCCGGCGAGCATGCCGTAGACCACCGCTGGCGCCGTGACCCGGAACCAGCAGCCCAGGCGCAGGCGCCCGGCGCACAGCTGCAACAGCCCGGCCAGCACCAGGATCGGCCCGAGCATGGCCATGCCGTGCTCGCGCACCAGCTCGAAGACCAGCACGGCGAGGCCGGCCGCCGGGCCGCTGACCTGCAACGGCGAGCCCGCCAGCCAGCCGACCACCAGGCCGCCGACGATGCCGGTGATCAGGCCCTTGGCCGGCGGCATGCCGGAGGCGATGGCGATGCCCATGCACAGTGGCAGGGCGACGAGGAAGACCACCACCGAGGCCAGCAGGTCCCGGGGTAGCGTGGATTGAAGGGAAGCAAGGCGCATGTCGCGATCTCCTGCGGCACGAAAGGGGGACGCGCGGCGGTCTCGGCCGCCACGGCGTATGGGAAGGGGGCGTCAGGACGCCAGGTAGCGCGGGCGCGGTGTCGCCATGGCGGCGCGGCCTTGCTCCAGCGGCCGGAAGCGGCCGGCCTCGGCGTCGTAGGCGCGGATGGCGGCGGTCTCGATGTCGTAGACCCAGCCGTGGATGAACAGCTGGCCGGCGGCCAGGCGCGCGGCCACCGCCGGGTGGGTGCGCAGGTGGTCGAGCTGGGCCACCACGTTCTCCTCGGTGAGCACGCCGAGGGCATCGTGGCCCACGCAATCGCAGTTGCGTTCCACCAGGCTGCGGGCCACCTCGGCGTGACGCAGCCAGGCGCTGACGGTGGGCATGCCGTTCAGGGATTCCGGGGCCAGCACCGCCTTCATGGCGCCGCAATCGGAATGGCCGCAGACGATGAGGTGCTGCACGCCCAGGGCCATGACCGCGTACTCGATGGCGGTGGAGACGCCACCGTTCATCTGGCCGTAGGGCGGCACCAGGTTGCCGACGTTGCGGGTGACGAAGAGATCGCCCGGCGCGCTGTGGGTGATCAGCTCCGGGGCCACCCGCGAGTCGGCGCAGGTGATGAACATGGCCCGCGGCGACTGGCGCTGCGCCAGCTGCTGGAAGAGGGCGCGTTGCCGGGGGAAGGTCTCCTCGCGAAAACGCCGGCAGCCCTGCATCAGGGTGTCGAAGGCGGCCTGGGCGTCGATGGCGTCGGAGGGGGCGGGCGGGATGCTGCGGATGTCCTGGTTCATGGTTTCTCCTGTTTGCGTTCCGAGCGGGCCGATGGCCCTCGTGACCTGCCGCTTGATGGCAGATTGCAACCCGACCGGGCGGTCGGGATGGAGAAAAACCTTAGGCGCGCAGACTTAACTCAAACTGAAGAAACCGCTCTGGAATGAGCATTACAGACGAATGGCCGATAGCAGTCTGCCAGCCCGGACTGGTGATGGGACGACCGTGCAGAAGTTCGACGAAGCAAAAGCGCAGCCACGAGAGGAAGGAAGGGAACGGACGGCGCCCCGGCCGCAACCGGGGCGCCGGGGCTCACAGGTAGCGGGCGCGGGGCGTGGCCATCGGCAGCGGGCCATCACCGATGGTGCGGAAGCGACCGCTCTCGGCGTCGTAGGCGCGGATGGCGGCGGTCTCGATGTCGTAGACCCAGCCATGGATGAACAGCTGGCCGCTGGCCAGGCGCGCCGCCACCGAGGGGTGGGTGCGCAGGTGGTCGAGCTGGGCCACCACGTTCTCCTCGGTGAGCACGCCGAGGGTTTCGTGGTTGGCGCAGCCGCAGTTCTCGGCGACCACGGTGCGGGCCACTTCGGCATGGCGCAGCCAGGCCTTGACGGTGGGCATGCGCTCCAGCTGCTCGGGGTTGAGCACCGCCTTCATAGCGCCGCAGTCGGAGTGGCCGCAGATGATGATGTGGTGCACGCCGAGGGCCATGACGGCGAACTCGATGGCGGTGGAAACGCCACCGTTCATCTGCCCGTAGGGCGGTACCACGTTGCCGACGTTGCGGGTAACGAACAGGTCGCCGGGAGAGCTCTGGGTGATCAGTTCCGGGACGATGCGCGAGTCGGCGCAGGTGATGAACATGGCGCGGGGTTTCTGCTCATGGGCCAGGCGCTTGAACAGCTCTTCCTGCTCCGGGTAGACCTGGTCGCGGAAACGCTGGAAACCTTCGACGATGTTGCGCAGCGCTTCTTCAGCGCTTTCCTGGGTTTGCGGGGTATCGTGCTCGTCGCTCATGCCGACCTCGTTCGCCTTGGGACTCTGTAGGGGAAAGTGGGATTACTTTACCGATATGGTCGGATTTATCCGACCCCCTACAGGACACCGTTCGGCGTGTTCCGGTCACACTTCGGCCCCGCAAAAGCCCTTCCGCCCATCCTTTCGCTCACAGCAACGCCATCTGCCCACCAGGCGGACAGAAGCGCGAGCAGTCCAGCGCCACGTCGCCACGTTTCTCCAGGCCCAGGCGGCGCATGGCGACGGCGAAGCGCTGGGCCAGCAGCTGGGCGAAGGCGCCTTCACCGCTGAAGCGCTTGCCGAAGCGGCTGTCGTAGACCTCGCCGCCGCGGCACTGGCGGATGATGCTCATCACATGGGCAGCCCGTTGCGGGTAGTGGGCCTGCAGCCACTCCTCGAACAGCGGCGCCACCTCCCGGGGCAAGCGCACCAGCATGTAGGAGGCGCTGCGCGCGCCGGCGTCACGGGCGGCCTCCAGCAGGCTTTCCAGCTCGCTGTCGTTGATCATCGGGATCATCGGCGAGCAGAGCACGCCCACCGGAATACGGTTTTCACGCAGCACACGGATCGCCCGCAGGCGCGCGGATGGCGCGGCGGCGCGGGGCTCGAGCACGCGCTTGAGCTCATCTTCGAGGGTGGTGAGGCTGATCATCACCTTGACCAGGCGCTGCTCGGCCAGCTGGCTCAACAGGTCGAGGTCACGCAGCACCAGTGAGCCCTTGGTGACGATGGTCAGCGGATGGCGGTAGCGCAGCAGCACCTCGAGTATCTGCCGGGTCAGGCGATGCTCGCGCTCGATGGGCTGGTAGGGGTCGGTGTTGGCGCCCAGGGCGATGGGCGCGCACTGGTAGCCGGGCTTGCTCAGCTGTTGCTCCAGCAGGGCGGCAGCGTTGGTCTTGGCGATCAGCCGGGTTTCGAAATCGATGCCCGGGGACATGTCCCAATAGGCGTGGCTGGGCCGTGCATAGCAGTAGATGCAGCCGTGTTCACAGCCGCGATAGGGGTTTATCGAGCGGTCGAAGGGCAGGTCCGGCGACTGGTTGCGGGCGATGATGCTCTTGGCCGTCTCGATGCGCACTTCGGTGGCGCGGGTCGGCGGCACCTCCTGGTACCAGCCGTCGTCCTCGGCCACCGAGAGGGTCGGGGCGAAACGGTTGAACGGGTTGCTGCCGGTTCCCCGGCCACGGGGCGGGAGGGTGACGGACATGGCGAGGCGCTCCGGAAAATACTGTATGCATGAACAGTATATTCTTACAGCGTCCTACGCCAGCCGGTTTTCGTCGGAAAGCCCTACTCGTCCTCGTCGGACTCGCTCGGCGGGGTAAAGGGCTCGATCAGGTATTGGCGACCGTGGGCCTTGCAGTCGGCGAGGGTGCCTTCGGCCGAGGAGCGCAGTTGCAGGAAGCTGCTGCCGAAGCGCTGCTCGTCGGTGTCCACCAGGCCGTCCTTCAGGTCCACGGTATTGGCCATGGCCATGGAGTCGGCGTACTTGAATGCATCGCTCACGCCGGATTTTCCGGTCCAGAGCACGATGCGCTGGCCTTCCTGCCAATGCACCGCCGCCTTGCGCTTGCCATCCGGCCACTGGTAGCCGACCACGCAGAAGTGGTTGGCGCTGTCGTTGCGCTTGGCCTGCACCAGCAGGAAGCGCATGTCCTGCTCGGGGTCGGCGAAGGTCTTGTCCTCGGCGATGTCGAAACGCGCCACCTGGCCGGTGTAGATCGACGGGCCGAAGGACTCGGCCGCGCAGGCACCAAGGGTGACGAAAAGCAGGGCGCCGGAGAAGAGTCCGGCCAGGCGTGAGCTGTTCATTTCTTCGGTTTACCCGGGTTGTTGGGGTTGTCGATAAAGGCCTGGGTGAGGCTGAAGAAGGTCTGGCCACCCTTGTCCACCGCCTTGATGAAGTAGCCGCCCGGGTCGCTGCCTTCGGTCATCCAGCCATAGACCGGCGGCTTGTAGGGCTTGGCGACACTCTTGCCCGCCGCCACGTCCAGCGCGTTCTGCACATGCTGGCGGACGAAGGAGAAACGCAGGTCGCTGCCATCGTTGGCCAACCGCAGGTAGCTGTCGATCTTGCCTTCCTTGGCGCCGATGGCCGGATAGTTGCCGAACCCCTCGAACTGCAGCGGGTCACGGGCGGTGATGAAGCCGGTCATGGTCTTGTTGGCGGGCTTGCCGAAGTGCTTCGGTTCGGAGAACGCCATGCGGTTCTCGATCACCTGGCGCATCAGCTGCATGGAGAACAGCGCTTCCTCAAGGCCTCCCGCGTTCTTCGGCACCACCGACTCGGCCAGCAACAGGCGCGCGAGGCAGCCTTCGTCGGTCTTGCCATCGGGCAGCGTCAGCGCTTCCAGCACGGTGATGACCACGTGGATGCCCGAGGGCAGGTCATCGACGGCGGAAAAGGCTTCGACGCGCACCGACTGGCAGGCGCGCAGGGCCTTGATGGTGATGCTCTGTTCACTCTGGCGGTCGTTGGCATCCTGCTTCACTTCCAGGCAGGTGTTGGCGCTTTTGATGCGGTAGTGCTTCTTGCCCGGTCCCAGGCCGTTGAGCTTCAGCTTGAGCACGTTGCCGACCACCAGTTCGAGGCTGCCGACGACCGGAAGTTTGTTGCGGGTAAAGGTGGGCACCTGGGGTCTCCTTGCTGTATTGCCGCCCTCTGCGACGGCTCCCTGTGCAGCGGGGCACAGCAGGGAAAACTACTCCCGGCCCCGCGCCGGGGCAAGGTGCCCGCTCGGCGGAAGTGACGCAGTTCGCCTCAGCCTTCCCGGGCGCAGCGCTCCAGGGCGTCGAGATCGGCGGCCATGATCGCCGCCATGTGCCGGCTGATCTTCTCCACCGGCCAGTCCCACCAGGCCAGGGCGAGCAGGCGTTCCACCACTTCATCGGGGAAGCGCCGCTTCAGCGGTTCGGCCGGGTTGCCGCCGACGATGCTGTAGGGCGCCACGTCGCGGGTCACCACCGAGCGCGAGGAAATGATGGCGCCATCACCGATCTTCACCCCGGGCATGATCAGCGCCTCGTAGCCGATCCACACGTCGTTGCCGATCAGGGTGTCGCCCTTGTTGGGAAACTCGGACAGCTCCGGCATGTGCCGCTCCCAGCCGCCGCCGAAGATCTGGAAGGGGTAGGTGGAGAAGCCGGAGAGCTTGTGGTTGGCGCCGTTCATGATGAACTTCACCCCGCGCGCGATGGCGCAGAAGCGCCCGATCACCAGGCGATCGCCGATGAAGGGGAAGAGATAGAGCACGTTGCGCTCGAAGTTCTCCGAGTCGTCCGGGTCGTCGTAATAGGTGTATTCGCCGATCTCGATCTGCGGGTTGTTCACCGTGTTGCGGATGAAGCAGACCTGGGGGAAGCCCGCCATGGGGTGCGGGTTGCGGGGGTCGGGTCCGTGCATGAAGCCTCCGGCTCGAAGGAATGAGTGCAGCCCGGAATCAACCGGGCAGGCGCACCTGCAGGCCGCCGTAGCCATTGGCACCGGGTTCGCCCTCGATCTGGACCCGGCCCTGGACGGCCAGTTCCCGAGCGCGCCAGAAGAGGAAGAAGTCGGTGGCGAAGAAGCCGTCGCAATGGCCCATGACATCGGCCATCACCCGGCCCAGCGGGCGCCATTCAGGGGTGCAGCGCTCCAGCAGGTCGGCATCGATAAAGCTGAAGTCTTCACCCTGGAAGGCCCCGTCGCGCCAGCGGCGGATGCCCGCGCCCTCGCTGAGCACATCACGCCATTGCGCCGCCAACTGCTGTCGACGCTCCGGCCCCACCAGTTTGGGCAGGTACAGCTCGGCGAGTTCGGCCGGCGCGTGCATGGCCACCGCGCGGCGGCTGGCCACGCGGCTGTCACCGCTGCCGCAGGGCACTTCCCAGAGGGGCAGCTCGCTGTGCTCCAAGGCCGCCGCGACGCGGGCCAGCAGCAGTTGCTCGGAGGCGCTGTCGCCATGCCAGACGGTGACCGCATGACTCTGCCCAGCCAGGCCGGCGAGCCATTGGGCGTCTTCGCCCAGGCCGCTTTCGAAGTCCGGCACCGGCTGCACCGCAACCGGCCATACCGCGCGCCAGAAGGCGGCGCGACGGGTGCAAGGCGGCTGTTCGATGCCGCTCAGCGGGCCGACGGCGAGGTCATCGCGCAGCACCCGCAGGAACTGCCGCGCCACCTCCTCGCCAAGCACGAAAGCGACGCCTTCGACCGCGTTGTCACCGCATACCAAGTGCCACATGACGCCCTCTCTGAACCCTTGTGCTCGCGGGGGAAGATCCACCCTGGGTGTCGGAATCTAACACTGTCATAAGCGCCACGCTCAAGGCTGCTGGCGCTGCAGCCCCTGGATGACTTCCGCCTCGAATGCCTTGCCGCTTTCCATCGCCTGCTCCGGTTCGGCCCGCTGCAACAGGCCGCGCTCGAATGCCGCGTTCACCGCAGCATTGGGGCCGGCCAGCACCAGCGACATCTGGTCGCCACTGGCCAGCGGCACAAATGCCACGTCCAGCCGGCGGTCATCGGCGACTCGCTGCAGCAGTTGCAGCACGGCCTGGACGTCGTACCAGTCGCCGTAGTTCTGCGCCTCCAGGCGATAGACCGAGCCATCGGCATAGGCACTCAGCCGGTAGGGGCCCTGGTCGTCCGCCGGGTAGCGCTCCTCGAACACCACATCCTGCAGCGTCGACCCGGCCAGGCGCGCCAGGCGCCGCAACAGCGAATCGTGCTGGTTGGGGAACATCCCGGTCTCGGTGTCGAAGCCGTACAGGTAGTCGGCGGCACTCAGCAGGAACTCCGGGTCGGCACTGGCCTGCTCATCCACCTTGAGCGCCTGCACCCGGCTGAAGCCGAGGGTAGCCAGCTCGGCGATGCGACGCGCGACAAGAGCCCTGTCGACGTGCGGCTCGTCCTCGCCCTGAGCCTCTGCCCCGTAGTGCGGCGAGGGGCTGCACATCGGATCGCGCAGGCGACGCTGGCAGGCCGCCTGCGCCAGTGCGCGTCCCTGAGGGTCGTCGCTCCGCAGGAAAGCCAGTGCGACCTGGTCGGCCTTGTCCTGGTCGGTGATCCGCCCATGGATGCGCAACAACGCACGGTTGGCCTCGGCCTGTTTCAGGTGCACGAGGGTGAAGGCGGCGGCGCGCAGCTCATAGGCTTCAGCGCTCGGGATCATCGCGGTGACGGCCTGCTCCAGGCGCGGCTCGAAAGCGGGCACGGGCGCTTCCTGCCCGGCGTAGAACGCCAGCACCGCGCGGGCCGGCGTATCCGGGCGCAACAGCAAGGGACGGTCCGATGCCTGGGCGCAGCCCTTCGCGAAAGGTACGGAGACGATGCGGCGGATCAGGTCGTCCGGCCCTTGCAGGCTGTGCCGGGCGAAGGTGCAGAACGCCGGTGACAGCTCGCTGAACTGCAAGTGCGATTGCCACAGGCGCTCGACCGCGACGGCCTCCGTCGGGCGGACCTGGGCCATTGCCGAACGCCAGCGCTGTAACCAGGGCTCGCTGCCATCGGCGATCTGGTCCAGGGCATGGGCGACGGGTGGGAAACGGCGAGTGTCTTGGTCCCAGGCCTGCAGGTCGGCCGCGCTGTGAGGCAGCGCGGCGCCATAACGCGCGGGCAGTGCCGCAGGCTCGCGGGTGATTTCGCTGGCGACGACAAGGCCGCTGGCCAATGCCAGCAGGCCACAGAGCATCAGACGGATCATCGGCCCTCCCTGGCCTTCAATTCACTCGCTGGGTTTCTTCAGCTTGGGATTGGGGAAGAACTGCACGCCCTGGACCTTGGGGTCGGCCGGCTTGGGCACAGCCTTGTTGACCCGCGTTCCCAGCTCCTTGGGCACCGATTGGCCCTGGGCGTTGAGGGTGTCGGCATAGCCGCAGGCTACGCACTGGCGGTGCGGCACGCCGTCCTCGTCCCACATCTGGATGCGGTCCTGCTCGCTGCACGCCGGGCACACGGCGCCGGCGATGAAGCGTTTCTTGGTGACGTTCACGGGACCTTCGCTCATGCGGCCTCCGCGGACAGGCCGAGGTGGCGCAGCAGGGCGTCGATGGAGGGCTCGCGGCCGCGGAAGTCGACGAACAGCACCATGGGCTCCTGGGAGCCGCCACGGGCGAGGATGGCCTCGCGGAAGGCGCGGCCGGTGTCGGCGTTGAACACGCCCTCTTCCTCGAACTTGGAGAAGGCATCGGCGGAGAGCACTTCGGCCCACTTGTAGCTGTAGTAACCAGCCGCGTAACCGCCGGCGAAGATGTGCGCGAAGCTGTTGGCGAAGCGGTTGAAGGCCGGCGGGCGCATCACCGAGACCTCGGCGCGGATGCCTTCGAGCACCTCCAGCACGCTGCGGCCATCGCCGTGGGTGGCGTGCAGCTCGAAGTCGAACAGGGAGAACTCCAGCTGGCGCACCATCATCAGGCCGGACTGGAAGTTCTTCGCGGCGAGCATCTTGTCCAGCAGGTCCTGGGGCAAGGCCTCGCCACTCTGGTAGTGGCCGGAGATCAGGGCCAGGCCTTCCGGCTCCCAGCACCAGTTCTCCATGAACTGGCTGGGCAGCTCGACCGCGTCCCAGGCCACGCCGTTGATGCCGGAGGCACCGGCGTGCTCGACGCGGGTCAGCAGGTGGTGCAGGCCGTGGCCAAATTCGTGGAACAGGGTGGTGACTTCATCGTGGGTCAGCAGCGCGGGCTTGTCGCCCACGGCCGGGGTGAAGTTGCACACCAGGTTGGCCACCGGGCTGACCAGCGTGCCGGCGGACGTGCGGCGCTTGTCGCGGGCACCGTCCATCCAGGCGCCGCCACGCTTGTTGGCGCGGGCATAGAGGTCGAAGAAGAAACGGCCGACGTGCTGGCCGTTCTCGCTGATCTCGAACAGGCGCACGTCCGGGTGCCAGGTGTCGAAGCCCGACAGCTCACGGATTTCGATGCCGTAGAGCTTCTGCACGATGGCGAAGAGGCCGGTGAGCACCTTGTCGATGGGGAAGTAGGCGCGGAGGATTTCCTGGGAAATGCTGTAGCGCTGCTCACGCAGCTTCTCGGCGTAGTAGCCGGTGTCCCAGCTCTGCAGGTCGTCCAGGCCCTGTTCGGCGGCGAAGGCACGCAACTCGTCGAGGTCCTGCTTGGCGAAGGGCTTGCTGCGCACGGCTAGGTCGCGGAGGAAGCTCAGCACTTGGTCGCTGGTCTCGGCCATCTTGGTGGCCAGGCTCAGCTCGGCGTAGCTGCCGAAGCCGAGCAGGGCGGCCAGCTCCTGGCGCAGGTCGAGGATCTGCTCCATCACCGGGCCGTTGTCGTTCTGGCCGGCATTGGGCCCCTGGTCGGAGGCGCGGGTGCAGTAGGCGGTGTAGACCTCTTCGCGCAGGGCGCGGTCGTTGGCGTAGGTCATCACCGCGTAGTAGCTGGGGAACTCCAGGCTGATCAGCCAGCCGTCCAGGCCCTTGGCCTTGGCGGCCTGGGCCATCTGCGCGCGGGCGGATTCGGTCAGGCCATCCAGCGCGGCTTCGTCGCTGACCTGTTTGGTCCAGGCCTGGGTGGCGTCCAGCAGCTGGTTGGAGAAGCGGCTGGTGAGCTCGGAGAGCTTCATCTGGATTTCGCCATAGCGCTGCTGCTTGTCGCTCGGCAGGTCGATGCCGGACAGGCGGAAGTCGCGCAGGGCGTGTTCGAGGATGGTCTTCTGCGCCACGTCGAAGCCGGCGGCCTCGGGGCTGCTGGCCAGGGCCTCATAGGCCTGGAACAGTTCGCGGTTCTGGCCCAGCTCGGTCCAGTACTCGGACAGCTTGGGCAGGCAGGCCTCGTAGGCGCTGCGCAGCTCGGCGCTGTTGCACACGGCGTTGAGGTGGCTCACGGGGCTCCAGGCGCGGCCCAGGCGCTCGCCCAGTTCGTCCAGCGCCAGCACCAGGCCTTGCCAGGTCGGCGTGCCCTCCTGGCGGGCGAGCAGCGCATCGATGGCAGCACGGCTGTCAGCGAGGATGGTGTCGATGGCGGGCTCTACATGCTCCGGGCGGATGGCGGAGTAGGGCGGCAGGTCGAAGTCCTGAAGAAGGGGATTGCTGGAGCTCACGGCATTCACCTGTTGCGTCTGGAAAGGTTGATGGAGCGTAGATACCGGGAAAGAGAGAGGGGGCACAAGGCCCCCTCCTGAATCATTTCCTGCGCCTGGACAAGTGCCAGGAACCGTTCAATGGTATCCCGCTCACCCCCCGGGCGATCTTCTGGATCTGCCCCCCACGCCGCAGATAGGCGGCGACCTGGGATTCGAGGGATTCACGGGTTACCGTGGCCGCTGCGGCTTTGGTTCTGTTCGCAGAGGATCTGAAACGCAAGGTAGTCATGGACTCTCTCCTTTTCCAGAGACGGCCAGCCACATTGCCAGATTTTTGACGGTCCTACGCCGGGTGCACCTAATGAGTGGGACAACCGACGCGCCACGAGGTTTAACCCGGGTCGATGGCGTTCATCTTAATTACAATCGGCGCACAACGCAGCCACAGGACTTTCTATGAGCGCGATAAGAACCTACCGGGGCACCGCTCCACAGCTGGCCGAGCGGGTTTTCGTCGACCGGTCCGCCGTGGTCATCGGCGATGTCGAACTGGGCGATGACAGCTCCGTCTGGCCCTTCACCCTGATTCGCGGCGACATGCACCGTATCCGCATCGGGGCACGTACCAGCGTGCAGGACGGCAGTGTCCTGCATATCACCCACGCCGGTCCCTTCAACCCGGACGGCTTTCCCCTGCTCATCGGCGACGATGTGACCATAGGACACAAGGTCACCCTGCACGGCTGCACCCTGGGCAACCGCATCCTGGTGGGCATGGGCAGCATCGTCATGGACGGCGTCGTGGTGGAAGACGACGTGGTGATCGGCGCCGGCAGCCTGGTACCACCGGGCAAGCGCCTGGAAAGCGGCTACCTCTATGTCGGCAGCCCGGTGAAACAGGCTCGCCCGCTGAGCGACAAGGAAAAGGCCTTCTTCACTTACAGCGCCGCCAACTACGTGAAGCTGAAGGACCTGCATATCGCCGAGGGATACGGCCAGTGACGCCGCCGGCCGACCATGCCCAGCGGATGCTCGGCACGGCCGGCCAACCCCGCTATCCTGCCAACCCCCGAGCCCAGACCGCCTAAAGCCATGCACCAGCAGAACATCCTCTTCGACCTCGATGGCACCCTCACCGACCCGCGCGAGGGCATCACCCGTTCGATCCAGTACGCCCTGGGCAAGCTGGACATCCACGAGCCGGACCTGGCGCGCCTGGAGCACTTCATCGGCCCGCCGCTGCTGCAGTGCTTCATGCAGACCTACGCCTTCGACGAGCCCCGTGCCTGGGAGGCGGTGAACCACTACCGCGACCGCTTCCAGGTCACCGGCCTCTACGAGAACCGCGTGTTCGACGGCGTCGCCGAACTGCTGAGGATGCTCGGCGAGCAGGGCCGCACCCTGTACATCGCCACCAGCAAGCCGGCGGTGTTCGCCCGCGAGATCGCCCGGCACTTCGATTTCGCCAGGCACTTCAAGGTGATCTACGGCAGCGAGCTGGACGGCACCCGCACCAACAAGGTGGAGCTGATCCGCCACCTGCTGGACGAGGAAGGGCTGGACCCGGCCGAGACACTGATGATCGGCGACCGCAAGCACGACCTGATCGGCGCCCGGGAGAATGGCCTGCAGGCCATTGGCGTCGGCTACGGTTTCGGCAGCCATGAGGAATTGATGGCGGAAGCCCCGGCCTGGTACTTCGCCACCCTGGCGGAGATGCACCAGGCCTTCGCGCGCTAGCACTCGGGCTCTCGGCAGGTAGCCCGGGCTTCAGCCCGGGGGATTCAACGCAGGGCTCAGGTCCCGTTACGCTGGTAGACGATCTTCTTAGTGCCGTTCTCGCAGGTGCCGACCACCATGTTCGGGTCTTCCACCTCGGCAGCCGGCACGATCTCCAGCGTGTAGGCGGTCACCCCGGCGGCCTGGATCTTCACCTCGATCTCCTGCTTGAGTTCCTCGCAAGGCTTGGGTGCCGCCACGGCGGCGCTGCCCAGCAGGCCGAGCAGCACGGCCAATCCCCATCTGTTCATCGCACACCTCCTCTGTCAGGCGAATCCACGTTCATTCGACCGATGCGGCCACCGGCGAGTTCTCCGGCATCAACGCGGCCACAGCCGCCTGGCGTTGCATGGGCTCGAGCGCGGCCAGCGCCGCCACCCGCTCGTAGAAATCGGTCCAGCCGGCACTGCGTCGGTACAGCTCGGCGAAGGCCGGCACCCAGCGGTCGTAGAGGCCGAAGGGCAGCAGCTTGGCGTTGTTCAGCGGGCTTTCGATCCAGCCGTCGTAGCGGCCGACACCCTGCCACTGGCTGTCGCGCAGCTGGCGGTAGTCATGGCGCAGGCGCTCGAACTCGGCCTGCTTGGCCGCGCGCTTCTCGGCATCCGGGCGGTCGCTGGCGTAGAGCTTCTCCAGGCGCTCACGGCTGGCCAGCACCAGTGCGGTGAACTGCTCGCGCTGGCGCACGCCCTCCTCGCCACCCGCCGGCAGGCCCTGGCTGGCACGCCACTGGCGCAAGCCCTCGCGCTCGACGAAGCTGGCGAAGGATTCGTTGAAGGCACTGTCGTCGGCGACGTACAGCTGCTGGTGCGCCAGCTCATGGAAGATCACCGCCGCCAGCCGGTCCTCGTCCCAGCGCACCATGCTGCTGAGGATGGGGTCGTCGAACCAGCCCAGGGTGGAATAGGCCTCGACGCCGCCGATCCAGGTATCCAGCCCCTCCTCGCGCATCAACGCCGCAGCGCCACGTGCGCGGCCCGGCTGGTAATAGCCTCGATAGGCGACGCAGCCGGCGATGGGGAAGCAGTGGGTGATGGGCGCCAGGGACAGCTCCGGCGTGGCGAACACATTCCACACCACGAAGGGCCTGTGGATATCTGCATAGACGCGGTAGCTGCCATTGTCCGGCAGGGCCAGCTCGGCGCTGGCGAAAACCCGCGCCCGCTGCGAGAGCGCCAGGCGCTGGCGCAAGGTGGCGTCGCGGCTGGGGTCGGCGAGCACCCGCGCCACCGGCTCACGGGCGTGCAGCAACTGCAGCTGCCCGCTGGCCAGCTGGCCGTAGTAGTCCAGGCTGGAGCAACCGTTCAGCGCCAGGGCGAGCAGCAACGGAACCGCCAGGGTGCGGACGCGGTCGAGAGAGGCTAGAAGAATGGTGGCCGGCATGGCGTGAAGCTAGCGCATGGGCCCACCGCACGCCATAAGGAGTTGCCGCATGCGTCGCCTGCTTCCCACTGTCCTGCTGCTCAACCTCGGCGGCTGCTCGCTGATCATGCCGAGCCACGACCCCGACCAGGCCTGGATCGACCTCGATCAGCCGGAAAAGCACGCCCTGCAGGCGGCCAGCGTGGACCGCCAGCCCCTGGAGGACGATCGCTACTTCCAGGTGACCCCCGGCAGCCATGAACTGGAAGTGCGCTTCAGCTTCGATGTCGACGGCCACGACATCGGCCCCCAGCGCGAAGCCATGACCCGCACCTGTCTGCTGAAGCTGGACTACCCGGCGTTCAGCGCCGGCCAGCGCTACGAACTCAAGGCCGGCGGCATCGGCTTCCGCCCCTGGGCGCGGCTCTATACCGACGACAACCGCGAAGTGGCGCGAGCCCGGGAAAGCCGCTGCGGCGATGTCTGAAAACGGGCGGCGGGTTTATCCTGCACGCCACGCCCTCCCGAGGATTCCGCCATGCGCAAGCTACCCGCCGCGCTCCTGCTGGCCAGCCTGACCGCCTGCGCCGGCCCGCTGCCCCAACCCGACCCGGCTCAGGCCTGGATCGACCTGCGCGGCGAGCCGGGCACCAGCTTCATGGCCGATCGCCTGGACGGCAAGCGCACCGCCGACGGCCGCTACTACCAGGTCAGCCCAGGCCGCCACGAACTGGAGATGCGCTACCAGTTCGAGGTCTCCAGCGGCGGCAGCCTCAATAGCGATTCCGGTTCCTTCCAACTCACCTGCCACGTGCGCATCCGTTACGACGGCTTCGTCGCCGGCGAGCGCTACCGCATCGACGCCCGGCCCATCGTCATGCGCCCGCAGGTGCTGATGTACGACGCCCAGCGCAACGTGGTGGCGCGGGGCGACACCCTGGGTTGCGGGCCGATCTGACTCAGCCGCGCAGGTCGGCGAGGATGTCGAAGGCGCGCAGGCGGTGTTCGTGCTGGTAGACGTCGCAGGTGAAGATCAGCTCGTCGGCGCCGGTCTGCTCCAGCAGCACCTCCAGCTTGCCGCGGATCTTCTCCGGCCCGCCCACCATGGCCATCGCCAGGAAGCTGCCGACCGCCTCCTTCTCGTGGGGCAACCAGCGCCCGGCCATGCTCTCCACCGGCGGGCGCAGCACCAGGCTCTCGCCGCGCATCAGGCTCAGTACACGCTGGTAGACGGTGGTGGCGAGGAAGTCCGCCTCCTCGTCCGTGGGCGCCGCCACCAGGGGCACGCCGAGCATCACGTAGGGCGCATCGAGCACCGCCGAGGGGCGGAAGTGGTTGCGGTACACGCGTATCGCCTCGTGCATGTAGCGCGGCGCGAAGTGCGAGGCGAAGGCGTAGGGCAGGCCCTTCTGCCCGGCCAGCTGGGCGCTGAACAGGCTGGAACCGAGCAGCCAGATCGGCACCCGGGTATCGATGCCCGGCATGGCGATGACCTTCTGGCCTTCCAGGCGCGGGCCGAGCAACAGCTCCAGCTCTTCCACGTCCTGGGGGAAATCGTCGGCGCTGCCGGAACGCTCGCGGCGCAGGGCACGGGCGGTCAGGTGGTCGGCGCCCGGCGCCCGACCGAGGCCCAGCTCGATGCGCCCGGGGTAGAGCGTGGCGAGGGTGCCGAACTGCTCGGCCACCACCAGCGGCGCGTGGTTGGGCAGCATGATCCCGCCGGAGCCGAGGCGCAGCGTCGAGGTATTGGCCGCCAGGTAACCCAGCAGCACCGAGGTGGCGGAACTGGCGATGCCTTCCATGTTGTGGTGCTCGGCCACCCAGAAGCGCGAGAAACCGAGTTGCTCCACATGGCGCGCCAGGGCCAGGGAGTTGTGCAGCGCCTGGGCGGGGCCGCCATCGTCGCGGATGGGGGCCAGGTCGAGAACGGAAAGGGGCAGGGAAGAAAGGGCTGACATAGCGAAGGGACCTTGCTCGGGGGAAGACTCACGCCTTCCGTAAGACACAGGCGAGCTACTGTAGGCCTACCCGGCGGCAGCCACCAGAAGGCACTTTTCGGTAACCAGGGCACCTCCGGGTAAGCCATGGGGCCCGCCTGGCGCCCATAAAAAAGCCGGCGCGAACGCCGGCTTCACTGCTCATCGCGCGATCAATTGCGCTGGTAGACGATTTCCTTGCTGCCCGCTTCGCAGCTGCCGACCACTTTCTTGTCGGTCGCGCTGCCCTTGTCGACGATCTCAAGGGTGTAGGAGGTGGCTCCGTTCGCCTTGATCTTCGCGTCGATTTCGGACTTCAGCTCCTCGCAGGGCTTGGCGGCGGCAAAAGCCGAACCGGCAAGGGTGAACAGGCCAACGGCCAACAACAGTTTCTTCATCGGTAACGCTCCCTCGTTGTAGAAAAGAAAGGCTCGAGCGAGCCAAGGGGACCAGACGTCCCCAAGCGGATGGCACCTGTGGTCTTGTTCGTTGAGACGCCACATGGCCAAACCTGTGTGAGCCTAGCCCAGGGGGCAGGCCTTTTCTGTAAGACGCTCAGCTATCGCTGAGTCGGAATCCGACCTTCAGGGTGACCTGGTAGTGGCCGACCTTGCCGTTCTCGATGTGGCCCCGGGTCTCCACCACCTCGAACCAGTCGAGGTTGCGGATGGACTTCGCCGCCTCGGCCAGGGCGTTGTTGATGGCTTCGTCGATGCTGGTGCGGGAGGAGCCGACGATCTCGATCTTCTTGTAGGTGTGATGATCAGACATGGTTGTTCTCCTTGCTTTCGGAAATGGGCCACTTGCCATCTCAGGCCCGGAATCCCACGAATAAGTTCAGATTAGCTGCACTCCTCGGCGATACGTGGGTCGGACCTAGTACCCCAACCCGAAAGAGGAGGTACGACATGGCTTTCTTCATGTCTTCGCGCAAGAAATCCACCCTGCAGGGCATCGAGCAGGAAATCGAACAACTGCGCAGCGGTATCGAGCGCATCAAGCACGTGGTGGAAGCAGAGTCGCAGCACTCGCTCAGTGCCATCCAGGACGGCGCCCTGCGCACCCTGAGTCGCTCCCGTGATCTGGCCGGCCAGGCCTGGGAGCGCACGGCCAAGGCCGGTATCGCCACCCGCGAGTACGGCCGTGAGCACCCGCTGGCCACCGCTGGCGTCGCGGCGGGCGCCGTAGGTGCCGTGGCCCTGGCGACCTACATGTTGCGCCATCGCGGCTAGATCCGTCGCCCACCCCGAGCCGCCCGCCCAGGGCGGCTTCCACGAGGCCGGCCCCGTCTGAAGGAGCCGGCCTCGTGCCTGCCTGCTCCTCAGCAACCCGCGCGGCGAAGGCTCAGAGCGTCCAGTCCAGCCCCAGGGTCAGGGTGCGCGGTTCGCCCCAGTAAACGCCGTTATAGAAGCCAACCCGCTCGTAGTACTTCTTGTCGAACAGGTTGCTCACGTTGAGCGACACCGACAGGTGCCTGTCGAACTCGTAGCGCGACATCAGCCCCGCCACGCTGTAGGCCTGCTGATGGACGCGGGTGGTCTGGGTGATGATCGCACCGCCGCTGTCGCGCCCCACCGGGCGCCGGGTGTTGCCATAGATCTCGCTCTGCCAGTTCAAGGTGCCGCCGACGGTCAGCGCGCGCCATTGCCCCGGCAGGCGATAGGCCGTCGACAGGCGCAGCATGTTCATCGGCTCACCGCCATTGCTGCGCTGCTTCTCGCCATCCAGCGCGTGGGTGTAGGAGTAGCCGGCCGTCAGGTTCCAGTCCGGCAGGACCTCGCCCGAAACCTCGACCTCGAACCCCTCGGCCTTGCCGCCCTTGCCGCCCGACTTGTAGAACTCCTCGCCGGTGACCGGGTCCGGCGGCACCGAGCTGTCCAGCTCGCCGACGTTGTCCTGCTTGCTCCAGAACACCGCCGTGGCCAGGTTCAGGCGCTCCTCCAGCAGGCTGCCCTTGAGCCCCAGCTCGTAGTTGGCGCCCACCACCGGCTCCAGGTACTTGCGGTTGGCGTCGCGCAGTTCCTGGGGTTTGAAGATGTCGGTGTAGCTGACGTACAGCGTGTATTCGGGGGTCAGGTCGTAGAGCAGGCCGGCATAGGGCGTCCACATGTCGTTGTGCTGCTGGCGGGTGTCCTCGATGCCAGTCAGCTGGTCGTTGGCATCGTACTCATAGCTGCGGGCCTGGTTTTTCCAGCTGCCGTAGCGGCTGCCCAGCACCGCATGCAGGTCATCGCGCAGGCTCAGGCGGGTGGCCAGGTAGCCGGCCTTCTGCCGGGTGCTGCCGTCGGAACCGGGCAGGTGGGTCACGGTGTCGGGGAACTTGCCGATGCCGCCCATGTACTTCCAGTCGTCGATGTCGGTGTAACCCGGGGGTGTCGGGCCGGGAATGGTGTAGGGCGACCAGTCGCGGCGCTCGGCTTCGCCATAGCCCAGCATCAGTTCGTGATCGCGCCCAAGCAGGCTGTAGGGGCCCGCCAGGTTGACGTCATACACGCGCATTTTCTGCGTGCCGATCATGTGGCTGGTCCAGGCGCTCATGCCCGAGCGGTCGGCCTCCGGGATACCGCCACCGCCGTAGTAGACCTTGCCGTCGCTCTCGCTGTCGCGGTGGGTGTAGGCCGCCTTGAGGTGCCAGTCGCCACCCAGCTGCTGGTCGAGGGTCGCGAAGCTTGTCTTGTCCTCGAGGGGCCAGGAACTCCAGTGCGCCGCCATGTTGGTGGAGCGCGGCAGGTTGGCCTTGCCACCCGAGGCATTCCAGTAGGGCAGCGTGCCCCAGGAGGTGCCCTGGACCTGCTTGTCCTGGTAGTCGAAGCCCAGGGCCAGGGTGGTGCTTTCGGTCAGGTCGGCCTCGAGGATGCCGTAGCCCACCTCCCGTTGCTGCGCGTAGTGATCACGGAACGACTGGCTGTCGCGATAGGCCAGCACCGCGCGCCCGCGCAGGCGCCCCTCGAACGCCAGGGGGCCGCCGACATCCACATAGCTGTAGTAGTTGTCGTAGCTGCCACCGCTGGCGCCGGCCCTGGCCGCCCATTCGCGGGTGGGGCGCTTGCGCACCATGTTGACGGTGGCCGAGGGATCACCCGCGCCCGTGGTCAGGCCGGTGGCGCCGCGCACCACCTCGATGCGGTCATAGATGATGGTGTCCGAGTCGGATTTCATGCGGCTGAAGGTGTTGAGCATGCCGTCAACCTGGAAGTTGTCGATGCCATAGCCCCGTGACGAATAGATCGCCCGGTCGGAGTCCAGGTGCTGCACCACCACCCCGGTGGTTTGCCCCAGTACCTCGGTCAGGGTGTCGAGCTTGAAGTCATCCATCTGCTGGCGGGTCACCACCGACACCGACTGCGGGGTCTCCTTGATCGACAGGTTCAAGCGCGTGGCGGTGTTCATGCTGCCGGTGGTGTACGACCCGGTGTTCTCGGTGGTCGCCCCGAGGCCCTCGGCGGTGACGCTGGTGGCCTCCAGCTCCAGGGGCGTAGCGTGCGGATCGGGGCTACGGGCAGGCTCGGTTTCGGCCAGCAGGGCGGGGCTGAGCGCCGCGCCACAGAGGCCCAATGTGATCGTCATGAAACGGGTGAATGGCACGAACATCGCTGCCGACTCCTTGTCGTCGAGTGAAAAATTCCGTTGCACTGGAGACGAAGAGGGGGCGGCTTATTTAGCCTTTACGAGAATAATTATCATCTGAAAGGTCAGGAAAACGCCCTTGATGAGGCGCCGAGGGCAGGCATGACGAGGGCTGCTGCAGCCCTGCAGAAGGCGGCGTATCGGTGCGCCGGAAGCTTGGCCCCTGGCCCGCTGCATCGGACCCGCAACGGTTCAGGTGGACCTGCACGGGCATTTGTATAAGATACGACGCATTCTCATTTGTATCCGGTTCCCCTCCCGTGTCCGCGTCCAGCAAACTGGGTTTCTTCTTCAGCGACCACCACCGCTGGCTGCTGCAGCATGTGCAGCGGCAGCTGCGCAACCGCGCGGACGCCGAAGACACGGCGGCCGAAACCTTCTGCCAGCTGCTGGTCGCCCAGGTCGACCCGGCCACCATCGAGCAGCCCCGCGCCTACCTCTCCACCATCGCCCGGCGGCTGATCTTCGACCGCCACCGGCGCCGGCGCCTGGAGCAGGCCTACCTGGAGCGGCTGATGCAGCTGCCGGAGGAGCTGGCCCCCTCGCCGGAAGAGATCCACCTGCTGCTGGAAGCCCTGCACGCCGTCGACCGCAGCCTCGCCGGCCTGCCCCAGGCGGTGAAGAAGGCCTTCCTCATGAGCCAGCTCGACGGCCTCGGCTACGCCGAGATCGGCCGCCGCCTGGACGTCTCCGAGCGCACCGTCGGCCGCTACATGACCCAGGCCCTGCGCCAGTGCTACCTCACCGGGGTGCAGCCATGAGCCAGGCCCCTATCGACCGCGCCGGCGAAGAAGCCATCGCCTGGATGGTGCGGCTGCGCGCCGGCACGCCCGACGCCCGCCAGCAGGCCCGTTTCGAAACCTGGCTGAACAGCGACAGCAGCCACCAGGACGCCTGGGCCCGCCTGCAAGGCGGCCTCGGCGGCCACTACGACACCCTGCGCAGCTTCGAGCGGCGCGCCCCGGGCCAGGCCCGCGAAGCCCTGCTGCAACCGGAACTGTCACGACGCAACCTGCTGCGTGGCCTGGCCGGCCTCGGCCTGCTGGGTGGCGGCCTCTGGCTCGGCGCCAGCAGCCAGGCCGGGCAGGCGTTGATGGCCGACCTGCGCACCGGCACCGGCGAGCGACGCCGCTTCACCCTGGCCAATGGCAGCCTGCTGGAGCTCAACGCCGACAGCGCCGTCGACCTCGACGTCTCCACCAACGCCCACTTGTTGCACCTGCGCCAGGGCGCGCTGGTGATCAGTGCGGCCCAGGGCAGCACCCAGCCCCTGGTGGTGCGTACCCGCCAGGGCGACGTGCGCACCCTGGGCGGGCGCCTGCTGGTGGAACAGCTCGCGGAAAGCACCCGCGCGGTGGCACTGGAGCGCGGCGCCCAGGCGTCGCAGTTGCCGGGCGGCTCCCTCGGCCTCGGCGAAGGGCAGGCGGCGCTGCTGCATGCCCGCCACATCGAACTGCTCAGCGGCGACCAGCGCAACCGCGCGGGCTGGCTGCAAGGCCGCCTCAATGTGCTGGACGAGCCCCTGGAGGCGGTGATCGACGCCCTGCGCCCCTACCGACGCGGGCTGATCCGGGTCAGCCCCGAGGTCCGCCAGATCAAGGTCCAGGGTGTGTTCCCCCTGGACGACCCCGACCGCGCGCTCACCGCCCTGGGCGAAACCCTGCCGATCCACGTCGACACCTACGGCCCCTGGCTGACCTTGATCAGCGCGGCCGTTTGAATGCCGCGAAGCCCATGGATAGCGGCCTGCACAGGCAGCGAATGAAAATTCATCTCATTCGTGTCCGATTTTTTGCGTTCGTCCCACCTATCTCCTGACAACGCCCACACATTCAGGAGAATCTCCGTGCGCAAACCCTGGCCCCGCGCCATTGCCATCGCCGTCGCGCTCGCCGCCACCGGCCCGCTCGGCTACGTCTACAGCCAGCCCGCCAGCCAGCAACAGGTGCTGGCCTTCGACCTGCCCGCCGCCAGCCTGGCGGAAACGCTCAATGCCATCGCCAGCCAGAGCGGCCAGGTGGTGTCCCTGGAGCCGGTACTGGTCAAGGGCAAGCTGGCGCCGGCCGTCAGGGGCTCGATGACCGCCACCCAGGCCATGCAGCGCGCCCTCGAAGGCAGCGGCCTGGAACTGCGGGTCACCGAAAGCGGCAACTACAGCGTGCAGCCCAAGGCCGACAGCACCGGCGCCATGGAGCTGGGCGCCACCACCGTCAACGCCGCCGGCCTCAGCGCCACCAGCGAAGGCAGCGGCTCCTATGCCGCCCGCGCCATCAGCATCGGCAAGGGTGACCGGACGCTGAAGGAAATCCCCCAGTCGGTCACCGTCATCACCCGCAAGCAGCTCGACGACCAGGGCATCACCGACCTGCGCGAAGCGGTCAACCGCACCACCGGCCTGGTGGGCGCCCAGGGCATCGGCCCAGGCATGGTCATCTCCTCGCGCGGCTTCCAGATCGACGACTGGCAGTACGACGGCGTGCCGGTGCCGCGCAACTTCTACGTGCTGGGCAACTGGGCGACCCAGGACCTGGTGTTCTTCGACCGCGTGGAAATCCTCCGTGGCGCCGCCGCCCTGCTGCAAGGCGCCGGCAGCCCAGGCGGCGCGGTGAACCTGGTGCGCAAGCGCGGCCAGGACGCCCCCACCGTCGCCATCACCGGCAAGGCCGGCACCTGGGACCACTACGGCCTGCAGCTCGACGCCGGCGGCCCGCTCAACCCGGAAGGCACCCTGCGCGGCCGCGTGGTGGTGGACGAAGACCGCAGCCACTCCTTCACCGACTACGTTTGGGACGAGACCCGCTCGTTCTACGCCGCCCTCGACTACGACTTCACCCCCGACACCACGGTCGGCTTCGGCGTCAGCAACACCGACGGCGAATCGCGGCCGATGATGCGCGGCCTGCCGCGCTACCCGGACGGCAGCGACATCGGCTTCTCGCGCTCCACCTACAGCGGCGCCACCTGGAACCACCTCGACACCGACCAGACCACGGTCTACCTCGATCTCGAACACCGCTTCGACGACAACTGGAGGTTCAAGTCCTCGCTGCTGCGCATGCAGGAACACAGCGACTCGATCCACCAGCGCATGCACGGCGATGTCGCCGCCGACGGCAGCGGCCTGAACTTCGCCGACTGGATCACCAATTTCCAGTCCACCAAGATCGGCATGGACAACTACCTCACCGGGCGCTTCAACGCGCTGTCGCTGGAACACGAAGTCACCCTGGGCGGCAACTACTCCAAGTACACCTCGGACGACTTCTACGCCCGGCGCTTCGTCCCCGGCGGCAACATCTTCGCCATCGACCACCACCGCCCGAAACCCACCGTCGCCGACATCCTCGCCTCGCCGGGCGGCCGCGCCTACAACGCCGGCTACGACGTCCGCCAGAAGGGCCTCTACGGCAGCTGGCGGGTCAAGCTGGCCGAGCCGCTGACCCTGGTGATGGGGTCCCGCGTGAGCGGGTACGACTACGAGTACAACGTCACCGGCGGCACCCCGAGCCGCACCACCGCCACCGGCGAAGTCACCCCCTACCTGGGGCTGATCTACGACCTCAGCGAGCAGTGGGCGGTCTACGCCAGCTACACCGACGTGTTCGAGCCGCAGACCGAGCGCTCCGCCGATCAGAAGATCCTCGAGCCGATCGTCGGCACCAACTACGAGGTCGGCCTCAAGGGCGAACTGCTCGACGGCCGCCTCAACACCTCCCTGGCGGTGTTCCGCTACAACCAGAAGAACCGCGCCACCCAGGACCTCGACTCCGGCTTCGAATGCGACGGCTGGTACTGCTCGCGGGCATCGGGCCAGGTGCGCAGCCAGGGCATCGAGGCGGAGATCAGCGGCGAGCTGCTGACCGACCTGCAGGTGTTCGCCGGCTACACCTACAACACCACCAAGTTCCTCGAAGACCCGGACAACAAGGGCAGCATCTACAGCCAGTGGACGCCCAAGCACATGCTGCGCGTGTGGACCGACTACCGCCTGCCGGGCAACCTGCGTCGCTTCAGCGTCAGCGGCGGCTTCAACACCCAGAGCCACACCGTCAGCTTCGCCCGTGATTTCGAAGTGCCCGGCTTCACCGTGTGGAACGCGCGGTTGGGCTACGAGCTGAGCTCGGAGGTCGACCTGGCGCTCAACGCCAACAACCTCTTCGACAAGCGCTACTACCAGCCCGGCTTCGCCGCCGGCGACGGCGCCAACAACTTCGGCGACCCGCGCAACCTCATGCTCACGGTCAAATACACCCCGGAGTTCTGATCCCGCGTCATCACTGCAGGATGGGCGCCGCCGCCAGGCCGCCCATCCTGCGGCCCCGCCTCCGCACCCATGGCGTATTCCCAAGCGCACCCGCTCCACTTAGAATTGCGATCAATTCTTATCCGCACTTAGGCATCACGGGAGCATCGGGTGTCCACTGTCATCCCCGAGCCATCGCTGCAACAGGATGTGCACCGTCTCTACAAGGACCATCACGGCTGGCTGCAAGGCTGGCTGCGGCGGCGCCTGGGCGACCGTGAGCGGGCGGCCGACATCGCCCAGGACACCTTTCTCCGCCTGCTGGTGACCCGGCGCCTGCCCGGTAGCGGCGAGGGCCGCAGCTACCTGGCGCAGATCGCCCGCAACCTGGTCATCGACCAATGGCGGCGCCAGCGCATCGAACAGGCCTACCTCGACAGCCTGGCCATGCTGCCGGAGCCGGAAACCCCCTCCCTGGAGACCCGCGCCATGGTCATCGAGACCCTGCTGCAGATCGACGCCATGCTCGACTCGATGCCGGCCAAGGTGCGCGAAGCCTTCATGCTCTCGCAGTTCGAGGGCCTGACTTATCCACAGATCGCCGAGCGCCTGCAGGTCAGCGTCAGCTCGGTGCAGAAGTACATGATCCGCGCCATCCAGGCCTGCTACCAGGTGCTCTACGCCGAATGACAGCCCATCGCGACGCCCCCATCGCCCCCGCCATCGTCGAGCAGGCCAGCCACTGGCTGATGCTGCAGTGGGGTGGCGAACTGGACGGTGAGCAACAGCGCCGCTTCGTCGCCTGGCAGGACGCCGACCCCGAGCACCAGCGCGCCTGGCAGCGCCTGCAACAGTTGCAGGGCACCCTCGCCGGCGTACCCGGCGACACCGCCCGCGCGGTGCTGCGCGACATGCCCGACGCCCGTCGCCGGCAGACCCTCAAGCTGCTCGGCCTGCTGCTGGTGGCCGGCGGCAGCGGCTACGCGGCCCAGTCGCACCTGCCCTGGCGCGAAGCCATGGCCGACCTGCGCAGCGGCACCGGCGAACGCCTCGAACGCACCCTGGAGGACGGCAGCCAGCTGCTGCTCAACAGCGGCAGCGCGGTGGACATCCTCTTCAACGACGCCGAGCGGCGCATCCGCCTGCTGGCCGGCGAACTGCTGCTGGACAGCGGCCAGGACCCGGCCGGGCGACCGCTGATCGTGGAAACCGCCGCCGGGGAGATCCAGGCCCTGGGCACGCGCTTCTCGGTCTACGAGCAGGACGGCGGCAGCCGCGTCCAGCTCTACGAAGGCCAGTTGGAACTGCGCCCGCGCCACGCAGCCGCTACGCGCCTGCAGGCCGGCCAGAGCCTGTGGTTCTCCGCCGGGCGGCTCGGCGAGCTCGGCAGCGCCGATGCCAATGCCATCGCCTGGAGCCAGGGCCGCCTGGTCGCCGAGCGCATGGCCCTGGGCGAGTTCATCGGCCAGCTGTCGCGCCACCGCCCCGGTGTGCTGCGCTGCGACCCGGAGGTGGCGGGCCTGGTCCTCACCGGCGTCTTCCCCCTGGCCGACACCGACCGTGTGCTGGCCGCCCTGCAGCAATCACTGCCCGTCGAGGTGCACAGCCTGACCCGCTACTGGGTCACCGTCCGCGCCCGCGCCTGAGCCCTGAAAAAAACTTCACCCGGCGTTGTCGGTTTCCCCGGCTCGCTCGGGATACCTCTTGAAATCAATCAAGAAGCATTCTCAAGAGGACGTTCCAGAATGCCGTATCTGCCCGCTTCCCATCGCTCCCGCCTCAGCGCCGCCATCCGCCATGCCCTGTTCGCCAGCCTGCTGGTCGCCGGCCCGGCACTGGTCGCCACCGCTCCCCTGGCCCAGGCCGCCAGCGAACAGACCCGCGCCTACGCCATCCCCGCCGGCAACCTCGACCAGGCGCTGAACCGCTTCGCCAGCGAGGCCGGCATCCTCCTCTCGGTGGATGCGAAGCTCACCGCCGGCAAGCGCAGCCCCGGGCTGAACGGCAACTATGGGGTGAACGAAGGGCTGGCCCGGCTGCTGGCCGGCACCGGCCTGCGCGCGCTCAACAGCGGCGGCAACTACGCCCTGGAAGTGGCAACGGGCAGCGGCGACGCCCTCGAACTGGGTGCAACCACCATCAACAGCACCGGGCTGGGTGAAACCACCGAAGGCAGCGGCTCCTACACCACCGGCGCCGTGACCATCAGCAAGAGCGCCCAATCGCTGCGGCGCACGCCGCAGTCGGTGACCGTGGTCACCCGCAAGCTGATGGACGACAAGAACCTCGTCTCCCTCGACCAGGTGATGGCCCAGACCCCGGGCATCACCCGCGCCAACCGTGGCTACGGCAACCACCACTTCAGCTCCCGCGGCTTCGACCTCACCGACGAGAGCTACATGGTCGACGGCGTACCCGGGCAGGCCTTCGCCTACACCGGCTGGATGACCCCGGACATGGCCATGTTCGACCGCGTCGAAGTGCTGCGCGGCGCCTCCGGGCTGCTGGTGGGCGCGGGCAATCCGGGTGGCGCGGCGAACCTGGTGCGCAAGCGCCCCACGGTGGACCCGCGCTTCTCCATCACCACCCGCGCCGGCTCATGGGACAACTACCGCCTCGACCTGGACGCCAGCGGCAAGCTCAACGACGAAGGCACCCTGCGCGGCCGCATGGTCGCTTCCTATGAGGATCGCGGGTACTTCATCGACGTCACCGAATCCAAGCGCCCGCTGCTCTACGGCATCGTCGAGGCCGACCTCAACGACGCCACCACGGTCGCCCTCGGCCTGCGCCGGCAGACCTCGCGTATCGACGGCTACAGCGTGCTGGGCCTGCCGATGAACCCCGACGGCAGCAACCCGCACCTCAAGCGCTCGACCTTCCTCGGCCAGGACTGGGCCAAGCTGCAGAGCCGCACCGACGAGGTGTTCGCCGACCTCAGCCACCGCTTCGACGACAACTGGACCGGCAAGCTGGCGCTGTCCCACTCCGAGAGCAGCTACAACCGCAGCGCCATCGAATGGGGCGCGGGCGACACCCTGGACTACGGCAGCCCCACCGGCCCGATGGTCAACGACATCAGCTACCACAAGTTCGACGCCACCTCGAACGCCGTGGACGGCCACCTGGACGGCGAGTTCGAGGCCTTCGGCCTGAGCCACCAGGTGACCCTCGGCGCCAACTGGTCCAAGCGCAAGATGAACGACAAGGACGCCACCGTCGCGCTGCCCAGCCCCATCCCCCTCGACGTCTTCAACCCCAACAACAGCAACGTACCCCAGCTGGCGCGCCAGGGCTGGGACGCCAAGGACGACACCATCGAAACCCGCTACGGCACCTACCTCAGCACCCGCCTGCACATGACCGAGGACCTGAGCCTGGTCCTCGGCGGCCGCCTGAGCTGGTACAAGACCGACTCCTGGAGCGGCGACCTGCTGTCGACCAACGAGCAGAAGCACGAATTCACGCCCTTCGCCGGCGCCATCTACGACCTCGACGACGCCTGGTCGCTGTACGCCAGCTACGCCGACATCTTCATGCCCCAGGCCGGCTACCGCACCGCGGGCGGCAGCATGCTCGACCCGGCCATCGGCTCCAACTACGAGACCGGCATCAAGGGTGAGCTGTTCGACAAGCGCCTGAACCTGTCCTTCGCGCTGTTCTACATCGAGCAGGAAGACGTCGCCGCCCGCGACTACGCCAACGACGGCAACTGCCCGCAGGACGTCGCCAACCGCTGCTACGTGAACAGCGACGGCATCAGCCGCAGCAAGGGCTTCGAGGCGGAAGCCAGCGGCGAGGTGCTGCCGGGGCTGCAGGTGGCGGCCGGCTACACCTTCAACACCACCCGCTCGGAAAACGGCGGCCCCATCTCCGCGCAGACCCCCAAGCACCTGCTGCGCCTCAACACCCACTACAGCCTGCCGGGGGAGTGGAACCGCCTCAGCATCGGCGCCGGCGTATCGGCGCAGTCGGGCTACGAGGATGCCTACAACGAGACCGCCAACAGCGGCCGGGCGATCTACGACGCGCGCGCCGCCTACAAGCTCGACCCGAACTGGACCGTCGGCGTGGACGTCGAAAACCTCTTCGACCGCACCTACTTCGACTCCACCGGCTACTGGACCCGTGGCACCACCTACGGCACTCCACGTAGCTACATGCTCACCCTGCGCGGCGACTTCTAGCGCAACCTGTCTCAGCCGGGCTGGGTGAAGGCCTGGCGCAGCCATTGCGCCAAGCGTTCGGCACGCGGGCCCTGGCGCCCGGCCGGCACCCACAGGGCCAGCCGCGCCGGGGTCTCGACGAAGCCCCAGGGCGCCACCAGGCGGCCGGCAGCCAGGTCATCGGCCACCAGCTGCTGCGGGGCGATGGCCACGCCCAGGCCGGCCACCGCCGCCTCCAGCAGGTAGTACAGGTGCTCGAAGCCCTGGCCCAGCTGCAACCCTTCCGCGTCCAGTCCCTCCGCCCGGGCCCATTGCGGCCAGGCCTGGGGGCGCGACGCGGTGTGCAACAGTGGGCGCCGCAACAGGCGCTCGGGCGGCGCCTGCTCCAGCTCGGCGAAACCGGCGTAGCGGGGGCTCAGCACCGGGCCGATGCGCTCCCCGGCCAGCTCGAACACCTGCATGTCCGCCGGCCAGGGCGGCGCGGCGAACAGCAGGGTGGCGTCCAGCTGCGGGCTGCGCGGGTCCAGCTCGCCCTGGCTGCTGGAGAGCTGCAGGCGCAGTTCCGGCAGCTCGCGGTTGAGGCGGTCCAGGCGCGGGATAAACCAGCGCGCCAGCAGGCTGCCGGGGCAACCGAGGACGAAGGGGCGATCCTCCTCCTGGCGGCGCAGGTCCGCGCAGACGCCACGCAGCCGCTCGAAGGCATCCCCAGCCGCCTCGGCCAGGCGCTGGCCGGCATCCGTGAGTTTTATGCCGCGCCCATCCTTGGCCAGCAGCGCCACGCCCAGCTGTTCCTCCAGCGCCCGCACCTGGCGGCTCACCGCGCCGTGGGTGACGTGCAGCTCTTCTGCCGCTCGGCTTACGCTGAGCAGGCGGGCGGCGCTTTCGAAGGCCTTCAGGGCATTGAGGGGAGGGAGGTCGCGGCTCATGGTCATCTGTGAGTTTTACTGACATGTCAGCGCAATCTAATCGCTTTTCCCGGCACCGGCCAGCGGTAGAATGGCTGCCATCGGATACCACTCCCAGGAGTTCCACCATGACTTCACTGCGCACCGGCCCAGACGCCAAGGGCCTGTTCGGTTCCTTCGGCGGCCAATACGTCGCCGAAACCCTGATGCCGCTGATCCACGACCTGGCCCGCGAGTACGAAGCCGCCAAGGAAGACCCGGAATTCATCAAGGAGCTGGCCTACTTCCAGCGTGACTACGTCGGCCGCCCGAGCCCGCTGTACTTCGCCGAGCGCCTGACCGAGCACTGTGGCGGCGCGAAGATCTACCTCAAGCGCGAAGAGCTGAACCACACCGGCGCGCACAAGATCAACAACTGCATCGGCCAGATCCTCCTGGCCAAGCGCATGGGCAAGAAACGCATCATCGCCGAGACCGGCGCCGGCATGCACGGCGTGGCCACCGCCACCGTGGCCGCGCGCTTCGGCATGGAATGCGTGATCTTCATGGGCACCACCGACATCGACCGCCAGCAGGCCAACGTCTTCCGCATGAAGCTGCTGGGCGCCACCGTGATCCCGGTCACCGCCGGCACCGGCACCCTCAAGGACGCGATGAACGAAGCCCTGCGCGACTGGGTGACCAACGTCCACAACACCTTCTACCTGATCGGCACCGTCGCCGGCCCGCACCCGTACCCGGCCATGGTCCGCGACTTCCAGGCCGTCATCGGCAAGGAGACCCGCGAGCAGCTGGCCGAGAAGGAAGGGCGCCTGCCCGACTCGCTGGTCGCCTGCATCGGCGGCGGCTCCAACGCCATGGGCCTGTTCCACCCCTTCCTCGATGACACCGGCGTGGCGATCATCGGCGTCGAGGCGGCCGGCCACGGCATCGAGACCGGCAAGCATGCCGCCAGCCTCAACGGTGGCGTACCCGGTGTACTGCACGGCAACCGCACCTTCCTGCTGCAGGACGAAGACGGCCAGATCATCGACGCCCACTCCATCTCCGCCGGCCTCGACTACCCCGGCATCGGCCCGGAACACGCGTGGCTGCATGACATCGGTCGCGTCGAATACACCTCCATCACCGACGACGAAGCCCTGGACGCCTTCCACCAGTGCTGCCGCCTCGAAGGCATCATCCCGGCCCTGGAGAGCTCCCACGCCCTGGCCGAAGTGTTCAAGCGCGCACCCGGCCTGCCGAAGGACCACATCATGGTGGTCAACCTCTCCGGCCGTGGCGACAAGGACATGCAGACCGTGATGCACCACATGCAACAGGAGCCCAAGGCATGAGCCGCTTGCAGACCCGCTTTGCCGAACTGAAACAGCAGAACCGCGCCGCCCTGGTGACCTTCCTCACCGCCGGCGACCCGGGCTACGACGCCTCCCTGGCGATCCTCAAGGGCCTGCCGGAAGCCGGCGCCGACGTGATCGAACTGGGCATGCCCTTCACCGACCCGATGGCCGACGGCCCGTCGATCCAGCTGGCCAACATCCGTGCCCTGGCGGCCAAGCAGAACCTGGCCAAGACCCTGCAGCTGGTTCGCGAGTTCCGTGAAGGCAACCAGAACACCCCGGTGGTGCTGATGGGCTACTTCAACCCCATCCACTACTACGGCGTCGAGCGCTTCATCGGTGACGCCAAGGAAGCCGGCGTGGACGGCCTGATCGTCGTCGACCTTCCGCCGGAACATAACGAAGACCTGTGCCACCCGGCCCAGGCCGCCGGCATCGACTTCATCCGCCTGACCACCCCGACCACCGACGACAAGCGCCTGCCCGTGGTGCTCGATGGCAGCTCCGGCTTCGTCTATTACGTCTCGGTGGCCGGCGTCACCGGTGCCGGCTCCGCCACCCTGGAGCACGTGCAGGAAGCCGTGGCCCGCCTGCGCCGCCACACCGACCTGCCGGTGGCCATCGGCTTCGGCATCCGCACCGCCGAACACGCCGCCAACATCGCCCGCCTCGCAGACGGCGTGGTGGTGGGCTCCGCCCTGGTGGACCAGATCGCCAAGGCCGAAACCGCCGAACAGGCCATCGACGGCGTCCTCACCCTCTGCAAATCCCTGGCCGAAGGCGTGCGCAGCGCCCGCGCCTGACCGCCACACGGCCATAAGAAAGCCGCTGCCCCTTTCGGGACAGCGGCTTTTTTCATTTCAGGGAACGAGCCGCACTATCGGATGGGCGGCGTTCCGCGAGCCCATGAACGCCATCGACTCCGGAGCCCTCCAGCATGGGTTTCGCTGTGCTCTACCCATCCTACGCAAGAGCGGCCCTGCGACGGCCCAGGCGACTTATCCACAGGGAAGCGAGGATCACCGCGCCGCCCAGGGCGAGGCGGGGGAGGTCGGCGTCGCGGTTCCAGATCAGCAGGTTGACCACCAGGCCGGCGGGGACGTGAAGCTCGTTCATCACCGCCAGGGTGCCGGCGCTGACGGCGGTGCTGCCCTTGACCCACCAGAACATGCCCAGGGCCGTGGCGAACAGGCCCATCCATACCAGCACGCCCCATTGCACCGGCGTTTGCGGCAGGCGCTCGGGGTTGCCGAAGAGCAGGAAGGAGGGCAGCGCCAGCAGCAATGCGCCGAGGAAGAAGTGGCCGAAGAAGCGGTGCAGCGGCTGCTCCACCGGGTAGCGCACCAGCAGGCGACGGCAGAGCACCTGGCCGGCGGCGAAGGTGGCGTTGGCCACCTGCAGCAGGATGAAGCCCAGCAGGTAGTCGCCCTCCAGGCGGTCGAAGCGGATGATCACCCCGCCGCCCACCGCCACCAGGGCCGCCAGCAGCGCCCAGGGGCTGAAGCGGCGGGACAGGGCGTCGTCCAGCAGGGTCACGTAGATGGGCGTGAGCACGGTGAACAGCAGCACCTCCGGCACCGTGAGCACGGCGAAGCTGCGGTACAGGCACAGGTAGGTGATGCCGAACTGCAGCGCCCCGGCCAGCCAGAACCCCGCCAGCAGCCTTGTCGGCAGCCCGCGCCAGCGGGTGAAGGGCAGGAACACCAGCGCCGCGATCAGCACCCGCGCCAGCACGGCGAAATCGCTGTCCACCCGCCCGGCCAGGTACTCGCCTATGAGGCTGAAGGAAAAGGCCCAGAGCAGGGTGACGACGAGCAGGTAGCGCATAGCGTATCTCCGAAAACAGGCGGCGGATCATAGGCCGTGGCTCAGCGCGCGTCGATTCGCCATGGGGCCTTGACTTAACTTGGTAACCAAGTAAATTTTCCCGCCATGGACGAATCGATCACACCCGCCCCCAGGGGGCATGCCGCCGACGCCGCGCTGGAAGGCCTGTTCATCGAGATACTCGATGGCCAGCTGGCGCCCGGCGAATCGCTGCCAGCCGAGCGCCTGCTGGCCGAGCGCTACGGCGTCTCGCGCATCACCGTGCGCCAGGCCGTGCACAAGTTGAAGGACATCGGCCTGGTGGAGGTCCGCCAGGGCGGTGCCAGCCGCGTGCTGGACCCGGCCCGAGCCGATGCACGGGTCTTCGAGCTGCTGCTGCGCTGCGCCGATCGGCTGCAATCCGACGCCGCCACCCGCCTGCTGCGGGACCTGGCCGAGTACCAGCAGCTCTATGCCATCGGCCTGCTGGAGGCGGCCTCGCGCCATGCCACGGATGCCGAGCGGGAACACCTGCTGCAACAGGTGGACACCTGCCCGGCCACGCTCGATGCCGCCGACGCGCAGCGCCTGGAAGACGCCTTCTGGCGACGCATCACCGCCATCGGCCGCAACCGCATCCTGCAGATGGAAATGGCCCTCTGGCAGCGCTGGACCGACGACCAGGACGCCATCGACGGCGATCCCGCCGAGCTGCGCTGGTTCTACCTGACCCTGGCCCGCCAGCTCCTGGCCCGCCAGGACCCCGTGCCCTTCTACCTGGCCTCGGTGCGCACCACCTCGGCCTGAACCCGACGACCGCGGGAAGCGGTCGATTTTTTGCCTCCGACAACTTGGTTACCAAGTGGAGAACACCATGCGCTACCGACTGCTCGAACCCCTCTCACTCACCCGTCGGCACCTGCTGTGCCTCAGCGGCGCCGCCCTGCTCGCCGCGATCACCCGCAGCGGGCGCGCGGCGGTCTCCGAACCTGCGGCGCTGGAACTGGATGTCGCGATCATCGGTGCCGGCCTCTCCGGCCTGGTGGCGGCGCGGCGCCTGGCCGGCAGCGGCCTGCGCGTGGCGGTGCTGGAGGCCCGCGAGCGGGTGGGCGGGCGCACCGTCAACCAGCCCATGGGCAACGGCCTGGAAGTGGACGGCGGTGGCCAGTGGGTGGGCGGCGACCAGCCGATGGTGATGGAACTGGCCAGCGACCTGGGCATTCCCCTGGTGCCGCAGTACCGCGGCGGGCAGATGGCCGCCCTGCTGGGTGGCGAGCGCTACACCTTCGATGCCGACGAGCCGCCAGGGGACGCCGTGCGCGCACTGCAGGCACGGCTGGAGGCCATGGCCGGGCAGGTGCCCCTGGACGCGCCCTGGAGCGCGGCCCGCGCCGATGAGTGGGACCGCTGGAGCCTCGCCGCGTGGCTGAAGGCCGAGCGCGCCGATGCCGAGGCCGTCGAGGCGATGTCCACCACGGTCGCCACCACCCTGAACAGCGCGCCGGACCGGGTCTCGCTGCTGTGGTTTCTCTTCTACCTGCACTCTGCCGGCGGCTTCGCCGCGCTGGACGACCAGGCCCAGCAGTTCCGCCTGCAGGGCGGCGCGCAGCGGCTGTCCCTGAACCTGGCGCAGCAGCTCGGCCCCTCGGTGCTGCTGGGCGCGCCGGTGCGACGCATCGAGGGCTGGGACCAGGAGGCGGTCACCCTGGATTGCGCCCTGGGCCGCCTGCGTGCCCGCCGGGTGATCGTGGCGATGATGCCCGCCGACATGGCCCGCATCGGCTTCTCACCGGCACTGCCCAAGGGGCGCGCCGCCCTGCAGAAGGGCTGGACCGGCGGCAGCGGTATGAAGGTGCACTTGAGCTATGCGCGGCCGTTCTGGAAAGAATCGGGGCTCTCCGGTGCCGGCTTCATCGACAGCGCTCTGGTGCAGATGACCTTCGACAGCAGCCCCGCTCATCAGGGCCTGGGCGTGCTGCTGGCCTTCCTTGATCCCGCACGGGCAGGGAACGATGCCCGCAAGCGCCAGGCACGGGTGCTGAAAGAGCTGGTGCGGCTGTTCGGCGAGGAAGCGGGCCGACCGCTGGCCTACGTGGAGCAGGACTGGAACCGCGAGCCCTGGACCGCCGGCTGCGTATCACCACTGCCGCCTGGCCTGCTGAGCCGCCATGGCCGCCACCTGCGCGCGCCCCTGGGCAACCTGCACTGGGCCGGCAGCGAAACGTCGTCTGTCTGGTGCGGCTACCTGGAAGGCGCGGTCCGCGCCGGCCGGCGCGCGGCGGACGAAGTCCTGGCGGCCCTGCGCCCGGCCTGAGCCGCTAGAGGTCGTACTCGATGGCGCCGTCGCTGAGGTCGGAGAGGTCCAGCGGCCGCACGGCGCCCATCCACATCGGGTAGTCGCGGTGGTCGCGCAGGTCGCTGCCGGTGATGGGGTGGACCAGCACGTTGAGGCCGGCCCGGTTGAGGGCGAGCCAGGGGATGAGTTCGCCGAACAGCTCGGGGCGGAAGGCCAGCTGGCAGCTCCAGTCCGGATGCGGGCCGACGGGCTGGCGGTGCAGGCGGCCCATCTTCAGGGGGAAGCGGCGCGCGGCCTCTTCGCAGAGTTCGCGGGCCTGCTCGAAGCTGTCCGCGTCGTAGTAGATGTGGGCGTGGAAGCCCTTGATGCGGGGTAGGGGGGCAGCCTGCATGTTCACCTCTCTCGGGTACCGACGCGCCATGGTACCCGCAACCCGCGCCGCCTGGCTCAGGGTTTGGGCGGTGTCGGCGCGGTGCCGCCGGGCAGCAACTGCGGCGCCTGCCGTTCCAAGCGGCTCTGCAGGGCTTCCAGTTGCTGCAGGGCGGCGCGGGCTTCGTCCAGCTCGGCGGCCGTGCGCTCGCCGCTCTGGGCTGCCGCCTCGATACGCGCGCGGATCTCGGGGATCTGCTGCACGCCGCTGGTGTAGGCCTGCACCAGCTCGCGGGCCTGCCGGTCTTCCAGCGCGGCATACTGGCGCGGGTCGGCCAGCTCGGCGGCAGTGGCCCCCTGGCGGGGCTTGAGGCCGCCCAGCTCGGGGCGGCGCGGGTCGCCTTCCTGCTCCATCATCTGCATGAAGAGAATGGCGTCCTGCTGGTCCAGGGGGCGTTCCTCCGGCACCGCGGCGGCCACCTGGGCCACGGCGGGACGGGGCGCAGGCGTCGGAACGGGGCTGAGCACCGGCTCACGGGGCGACGGTACGACCGCCACCTTGGGGCGTACCACCGGCGCCGCTTCGGCGGCGGCCATGGGCGTCGGCTCCAGGGTCACCATGATTCCTGCCACAGCCACGGCACCCGCGCTGCAGACCAGGGCGGCGGCGATCCAGCCCTTCACAGGCCTTCCACCTTGGCGCTGGCCAGCAGGGCACCGAGTTGCGCATCCACCTGGGCGGCGAGCTTTTCCCGCGCCACGGCCTGGTTCACTTCGAAGCGCACGCTGCGGTCGTCCAGGGGCAGTTGGCGGTCCTCGCGGCTGCGCACCCGGACGATCTCGAAAGCGCCGTCGATGTGCATGGGCTGGGACAGGCTGTCGGCCTTCTGGATCAGCGCGGTCTTGCGCAGCAGGTCGAGGTCCGCGTCAGCGGGGCGGATCAAGCCCAGGTCGCCTGGCGGCGTGCGCGTCTTGTCCTCGGCCTGGGAGTAGCGACGCACCGCTTCGTCGAAATCCAGGCCCTTCTGCAGTTCCTCGTAGACGCGGTCGGCACCGGCCTGGTCGGCCAGGCGGATGTGCGCGGCCTGCACCTGGGCGACGTTGCGGTACTGCGCCAGGTTGCGCTGGTAGTAGGCCTGGGCCTCGGCATCGGTGACCTGGGCGGCGAGGGCGCGCAGGGCGTAGGACTCGTGGTGGAAGTCGCTGTAGAGGCCGATCTGGTGCAGGTAGCGTTGGCGCACCAGGCGGTCCCGCACCAGGGCTTTGACGCCCGCGCGCTCGGCCGGGGTGAAGCCGTCGCGGCCCAGGCGATACCAAAGGTGATCACGCTGCACCCGGCCCTGCACCTGGCGCGCCAGGTATTCGAGGTTGCCCTTCTGCAGCTCCACCTGGCCCTGGACGTTGTCGCCACGGTAGAGGTCCAGCAGGTCGAGGCTGTGCTCGGGCTCGCCGGGGAACTGCCAGCGGATCAGCTCCACCTTGGCCGCCGCCTGTTCCTGGACCGGGCCGAGCACCAGGCTGTTGGCCACCAGCACGCTGCTGGACGGTGCCAGTACCTCGCGCAGGCGCCGCGAATCCAGGGGCTGCGGCTGGCGCAGGAAGGGGCGCATGTCCTGGCGGGCGTCGCGGCCGTAGTACTGCTCCAGCAAGTTGCCGGCCTCGATCTCCACCGTGGCGTCCAGGTCGGCGCGGCTCTGGGCATTGAGCTGGCCCTCCACGTCGCGGGCTAGCAGGTGGTTCTCCACCAGGCCCCGGCGCAGCTGCGCCGGGTCGGTGTTGAACTTCACCCGCGACAGCACCTGCTGCAACAGGGCGATGCTGCGCCCAGGCAGCAGCTCGCCGTCGATGCGCAGGTCCTTGGCGGTGGGCATGGCCTGGGCCGCGCCCAGGTACAGCCCCAGCACCAGGCCGGCCAGCAGCCGGACCCGGCGCCGGGTTCCTTCAGAGTGCCTTGGGTGCATTGAAGCTGTTGGCTCCCTTGGTCAGGACGCTGACGGTGAGCGCGATAGATTCGGGGATCAGCTCCTTGGCCACGCGCAGGCGGGTTGCATAGCTGGTGTCGTAGAGCGGCTCGGGGTGCGCGTAGGCGACGCGGCCGGTCTGCAGCATCAGGTCGCTGACGCTGCGGCTGGCGTCGTAGCGGCCGATGAGGTTGGCCACTGCGGCCTGGTCGTTGAGGCGCTCGCTGGCGTAGTGGTCGTCAACCCAGCCTTCCCAGCTGGAGTGGCCGTTGGCCGAGGTGATCCACACGTGGTGGGGCTGGGCCACGTCGCCCGTGGCGTGCAGCGCGTAGCCGATGGTCTGCAATGAGGGCGCGGCGCGGAACTGGTCGAACCAGTAGCTGGCGAGGTTATCCACAGGCTGGAACGCGGCGTTCTGGAAGTCGCCGTAGTGCTCCTGCCAGTCGGAGCGGCTGCCACGGCGGTAATGGGCTTCGGTGGTGTCGAAGTCGGCCCGCTTCAGCTCGCGGTTGTAGAGGTAGACCATGGCGTACCAGTCGACATCGGAGATGCCGCCGTCGACCTTGTGGTAGCGGTAGTCGTAGCCGCCGTGACGGTTGCCGTGGGCGTCGCCCTCGCGGGTGAGGTTGAGGAAGTGCCAGTAGGAGGTGTAGTTGACGATGCCGGACGCGGCGCCCCACAACGGCGCGTGCTCGTAGCCGACCCACCAGCCGCCCAGGCGCGTGTCCTTGAAGTCGTCCACGTCATAGGCGGCCTGGCCGAGGGTTTCGCCCGCCTTGGCTTCGCTGCCGGCCGCGCTGACGTAAAAGCCGTAGGCCCGGCGCATCTCCTCCGTGGCATAGGGGGAGTTCATGTAGGCCAGTGCATCCTTGACGATGTTCTTGTGGGTGGGCTGGGAGCAGGCGTTGGCCTGGCCGGCCATGGCGCAGATGCAGAGACCTGCAGCCAGGTGGACGAGGGGTTTCATCGGCAGCGCTCGGGGAAGTGAATGACCCCAGAAGTGATAGCCGCGCTTTGTGCAACCCGAATGACAGCTCGCGCCCTTTATGGGACTGGCGTCTCAAAATCCTGCAAACCCAACTCCGCCCGTCAGACGGCAATGCCCTCGCGGTTGCGGATACGCTGCACCGGGTCTTCGTCCGCCAGCTCGCGCTGCAACCAGTCGACGAAGCAGGCCACCACCCGCGCCCGGCGCTTGCGCTCGGGCAGCACCACGTAATAGCCGAAGTCGGAGGTGAGGCTGCCTTCGATCACCCGTGCCAGCAGGCCCTGCTCGATGAGGTCGTCCACCAGGTAGCGCCAGCCGATGGCCACGCCCTGGCCGGCGATGGCGGCCTGCACCAGCAGCGTGTAGTTGTCGAAACGCAGGGAGCCGGAGCCCGGCGGGCGGTCGATACCCAGCTCGCGGAACAGCGCCTCCCAGTCGAACCAGCGGGTGCGCACCTCGGGCTTGAGGTGCAGCAGCGGCAACTGGGCGAGGGCGGCGGCGGGGAGGGGGGCGGCCTGGTCCTTGAGCAGGCGCGGGCTGCAGATGGGAAACACCTCCTCGCGGAACAGCAGCAGCGCGTCACCGTGCTTGAAGCGGCCGTCACCGAAGGCGATGGCAACGTCGATCTCCGAGCGCAGCATGTTCATGGTGCGGTCGCTGGTCACCAGGCTGACGTCGATTTCCGGGTGGGCTTCGTGGAAGCGGTGCAGGCGCGGCATCAGCCAGTAGGCGGCGAAGGCGAAGTCGGTGGCCACCTGCAGCACCTCGTGCTGGGCCCGCGCGCCCACCGCCTCCAGGCCGAGGTTGATGGCGCGCAGGCCGTCCTGCACATGAACGAAGAGCAGGCGCCCGCTGTCAGTCAGTTCGATGCCGCGGTAGACGCGGTCGAACAACCGGGTCGCCAGTTGCTTCTCCAGGCGCTGGATCTGCTGGCTCACCGCCGGCTGGGTGGTGCCCAGCTCCACCGCTGCGGCGGTGAAGCTCAGGTGGCGCGCCGCCGCTTCGAATACGCGCAGCAGGTCGAGGGAGAGTTCGGGTTGCAGGTCTGCCATAACGATTACTTATCCGAGGCATGTCCGCCCATGCGGTTTACCGAAAAGGTGCGGCGATTCCATGATCGACGCCAGCACTCTCGCATAAACCGATCATATGGATGAAGGCCCCATGAACCGCCCCAACATCCTCTTCATCATGGCCGACCAGATGGCCGCGCCGCTGATGCCCTTCCACGGTGGCCTGCCCCTGCACATGCCCAATCTTTCGCGCTTGGCGGAACGTGCCGTGGTGTTCGACTCGGCCTACTGCAACAGCCCGCTCTGCGCGCCCTCGCGCTTCACCCTGGTGAGCGGCCAGTTGCCGTCGAAGATCGGCGCCTACGACAACGCCGCCGACTTCCCCGCCGACGTGCCCACCTACGCCCATCACCTGCGCCGCCTGGGCTACCGCACCGCGCTGTCCGGCAAGATGCACTTCTGCGGCCCGGACCAGCTGCACGGCTACGAAGAACGCCTGACCAGCGACATCTACCCCGCCGACTACGGCTGGGCAGTGAACTGGGACGAGCCGGACGTGCGCCCGAGCTGGTACCACAACATGTCCTCGGTGCTGCAGGCGGGGCCCTGCGTGCGCACCAACCAGCTGGATTTCGACGATGAGGTGGTGTTCAAGGCGCGCCAGTACCTCTACGACCATGTGCGTGAACAGGCCGGGCGGCCCTTCTGCCTGACAGTGTCGATGACTCACCCCCACGACCCCTACACCATTCCCCGCGAGTACTGGGACCTGTACCGCGAGGAGGACATCCCGCTGCCCTCGGTGCAGCTGGCCCAGCATGAGCAGGACCCGCACGCCCAGCGCCTGCTGAAGGTCATCGACCTGTGGGACAAGCCGCTGCCGGAGCAGAAAATCATCGACGCCCGCCGCGCCTACTTCGGTGCCTGTAGCTACGTCGACGCGCAGATCGGCACCCTGCTCAAGACCCTGGAGGACTGTGGCCTGGCCGAGGACACCATCCTGGTGTTCTCCGGCGACCACGGCGACATGCTTGGCGAGCGCGGCCTCTGGTACAAGATGCACTGGTTCGAAATGGCCGCGCGTGTGCCGATGCTGGTGCATGCGCCGCAGCGTTTCGCGCCGCGCCGGGTCAAGGCGTCGGTCTCGACCATGGACCTGCTGCCCACCCTCGTGGAACTGGCCGGCGGCAGCCTGGACCCAAAGTTGCCGCTGGACGGCCGCTCGCTGCTGCCGCACCTGGCGGGCGAGGGCGGGCATGACGAGGTGTTCGGCGAATACATGGCCGAAGGCACCACCAGCCCGCTGATGATGATCCGCCGTGGCCCGTGGAAATTCGTCTATTCGGAGCAGGACCCGCTGCTGCTCTTCAACCTGGAAAGCGACCCCCGCGAGCTGGAGAACCTGGCCGCATCCGCGAGCCACCGCGAGGTGCTCGAGGCCTTCCTCGCCGAAGCCCGGGCGCGCTGGGACATCCCCGCGATCCACCAGGCGACGCTTGCCAGCCAGCGGCGCCGCCGCTTCGTCGCCGGCGCCCTGGAGCAGGGCCGGCTCACCAGCTGGGACCACCAGCCCTGGGTGGACGCCAGTCAGCAATACATGCGCAACCACATTGACCTCGATGACCTGGAGCGCCGCGCACGTTATCCACAGCCCTGACCAGAGGGGACGAACCCACGGCCGGCCACACCTTCACTTACAAGGAAAAGGCATGAAGACCACCACCACCCTGTTCGCCGCCGCGCTGCTTTCCAGCGCCCTGATCGCCACCGCCCAAGCCGAGGACGCCCGCTGCGCCAGCGTGAAGCTGGGCGACCCGGGCTGGAGCGACATCGCCGTCACCAACGGCGTCGCCCGCCTGCTGCTGGACGGCCTGGGCTACAAGGCCGAGACCCAGACCCTGGCGGTGCCCATCATCTTCGCCGGGCTGCAGAAGGGCCAGGTGGACGTCTTCCTCGGCAACTGGATGCCGGCCCAGCAGAGCAACTACGACAAGTTCGTCGCCGCCGGCGAAGTGGACAAGGTGGCGCAGAACCTCGGCGGCACCGAGTACACCTTGGCGGTGCCCACCTACGCCTATGACGCGGGGGTGAAGACCTTCGCCGACCTGGACAAGCACGCGGACAGGTTCAAGCACACCCTCTACGGCATCGCCGCCGGCTCCCCGGCCAACATCTCCATCCAGGACATGATCAAGGGCGACGAATTCGGCCTGGGCGACTGGAAGCTGGTGGAGTCCAGCGAGCAGGCGATGCTGGTGCAGGTGGGCCGCGCGGTGAAGCGCAAGGACTTCGTGGTGTTCCTCGGCTGGACCCCGCACCCGATGAACGTGCAGTACGACATGAAGTACCTCAAGGGCGGCGAGAAGTACTTCGGCGCGAGCGGCACGGTGAACACCCTGGCGCGCAAGGGCTACGCCCAGCAGTGCCCCAACGTCGGCAAGCTGCTGGCCAACCTGGCGTTCACCCAGGAGATGGAGAACGCGGTGATGAACGAGGTGCTGAGCAAGAACGCCAGCAACGACGAGGCGGTGAAGGCCTGGCTCAAGGCCAACCCGCAGGTGGTCGAGAGCTGGCTGCAGGGCGTGACCACCCGCGAAGGTGGCGATGGGCTGGCGGCGGTGAAAGCGAAGCTGTGATTCGCGGGGGCCGTGAAGCGGCCCCATTTCGCCCGAGGTGGCGTATGGTCGCTGCCCATCGCGATTGAAAGTTCGCGCCACGTCTCCCACGCCTGCCGATGAGGCCCTGCCCGTCCCACGATGAAGCCTTCCACCCTCTTCCCCTTCCTCGACTGGCTGCCCCGGACCACCGGGCGCAGCCTCGGGCGTGACGCGCTGGTGGGCCTGACCGGCGCCATCCTCGCCCTGCCGCAATCCATCGCCTATGCCCTGATCGCCGGCCTGCCGGCCGAATACGGCCTCTATGCCGCCGTGGTGCCGGTGATCATCGCCTGCCTCTGGGGCTCGTCCTGGCACCTGATCGGCGGCCCGACGGCGGCGATCTCCGTGGTGCTGTTCGCCAGCGTCAGCCCCTTGGCCCTGCCGGGCAGCGGCGACTACATCGCCCTGGTGCTGCTGCTGACCTTCCTCGCCGGGCTGTTCCAGTGGCTGCTCGGCGTACTGCGCTTCGGCGCCCTGGCCAACTTCGTCTCGCAGTCGGTGGTGATCGGCTTCACCTGTGGCGCGGCGCTGGTCATCGCCCTGGGGCAGATCCCCAACCTGCTCGGCCTGCCCAGCCTGGAAGGCCGCGCGACGGCATTGCAGGGCGCGCTGGAGCTGGCCGGGCACGTGCGCGAAGTGCATGTGCCGTCGGTGCTGGTGGCGCTGGCCACCCTGGTGGTGACGTTGCTGCTGCGACGCTTCGCCCCGCGCCTGCCGGCCCTGTTGCTGGGCCTGGTGGCCGGCAGTCTGGTGGTGCTGGCATTGCCTGGGAGCATGGCGGACGTGCCCTTGGTGCCGCCCTTCGAGGGCAGCCTGCCGCCGTTCACCACGCTGCGCTTCGACCTCGACGACATCCTGCGCCTGCTGCCGTCGGCGGTGGCCTGCGGGCTGCTCGGCCTGGTGATGAGCCTGTCCATCGCCCGCGCCCTGGCGGCGCAGTCGCAGCAGGTGCTGGACGCCAACCGCGAGACCCGCGGCCAGGGCCTGTCGAACCTGGTCGGGGCCTGGTTCTCCGGCTACCTCTCCAGCGGCTCCTTCACCCGCTCGGCGCTGAACCTGCAGGCCGGCGCCCATTCACCCTTGGCGGGGGTGTGCTCGGCGCTGTGGGTGGCGCTGTTCGCCCTGGTGGGCGCGCGGCTGATCGCGCATATCCCGTTGCCGGCGATGGCGGCGAGCATCCTGCTGATCTGCTGGAACCTGATCGACCTGCCGGGCATGCGCCAGCTGTGGCGGGTGAGCCGGGCGGAGTTCGTGGTGATGGCGCTGACGGCCTTGGCCACCCTGGTGCTGGAGCTGCAGACGGCGATCTATGCGGGGGTGCTGGCGTCGCTGTTCTTCTACCTCAAGCGCACCTCGCAGCCGCGTGTGCTGCATTCCGGCGATGCCGAGGAAGAGGTGCTGCGCATCGAGGGGTCGATCTTCTTCGGCGCCTGCCCCTATGTGCAGCGGCTGATCCAGCGCAGCCGGGGCAAGCGCCTGGTGCTGGACGGGCACCACATCAACTTCATCGATTTCGCCGGGGTCAGCCTGCTGCACAACGAAGCGCGGCGCCTGGATGGCGAGGGCCGCACCCTGGTGCTGCGTCGCGCCCGGCCCCATGTGGAGCGCGAGCTGCGCAAGCTGGAAGACGAGCACAGCCGGCTGGTGATCGAGGAATAGGACGGGCGCAGCAGCATGGGTTTCGCTGCGCTCTACCCATCCTACGCCCGGGGCGACCGAATCAGCCCTGGGCCAGCAGGCGGCGCAGTTCGGCGAGGACCGGTGCCGTTTCCGGGCGCACGCCGCGCCAGAGCAGGAAGGCCTCGGCCGCCTGCTCCACCAGCATGCCCAGGCCGTCGAGGGTACGCGCGGCGCCCTGCTCCTGGGCCCAGCGGTTGAAGGCAGTGGTCTGCGCGCCGTACATCATGTCGTAGCAGACGGTGTGGCCGGCCTCGATCAGGCTCGGCGAGATGGGCGGCAACTCGCCGGCGAGGCTGGCGGAGGTGCCGTTGACGATCAGGTCCACCGGTTCTTCCAGCCAATCGAAACCACTGGCCAGCACCGGGCCCAGGTCGGCGAATTCACGGGCCAGCTGCTCGGCCTTCTCCACCGTGCGGTTGGCGATCACCACCGCAGCCGGGCGCTGGGCCAGCAGGGGTTCGAGCACACCGCGCACGGCGCCACCGGCACCGAGCAGGAGGATGCGCTTGCCGGCGAGTTCGAGCCCGGCATTGCGCATCAGGTCGCCCACCAGGCCGGCGCCGTCGGTGTTGTCGCCCAGCAGGCTGCCGTCATCCAGGCGCTTGAGGGTGTTCACCGCACCGGCGCGGCGAGCGCGCTCGCTGAGGCTGTCGGCCATCTGGAAGGCCTGCTCCTTGAAGGGCACGGTGACGTTGCCGCCCAGGCCCTGCGCGAAGAAGGCGCGGGCGAAGCCGGTGAAGTCGTCCAGGGGCGCCAGCAACGCCTCGTACTCCAGGGCCTGGCCGGTCTGCGCGGCGAACAGGCGGTGGATCAGCGGCGACTTGCTGTGGCCGATGGGGTTGCCGAAGACGGCGTAGCGGTCCATGGGGTAGTCCTTGGGGTAGGGCAGAAGCGGTTCGAAAACCTGCTCTGCCGCAATGGCGTCAGGGCAGGATTTTCAGCCAGTCGCGGTCCTGGAGGAAATACTCCGTCAGGCGCGCCTCTTCGCTGCCCGGCTCCGGTTTCCAGTCGTAGCCCCAGCGCACCTGGGGCGGCAGGGACATGAGGATGGATTCGGTGCGCCCGCCGGATTGCAGGCCGAACAGGGTGCCGCGGTCGAACACCAGGTTGAACTCCACGTAGCGGCCGCGGCGGAAGGCCTGGAACTCGCGCTGCTGCTCGGTGAAGGGGGTGTGGCGACGCTTGCGCACGATGGGCAGGTAGGCCTGGATGTAGGCGTCGCCGATGGCGCGCATGAAGGCGAAGCTGGTGTCGAAGTCCCACTGGTTCAGGTCGTCGAAGAACAGGCCGCCGATGCCACGCGGTTCGTTGCGGTGCTTGAGGTGGAAGTAGCGGTCGCACCATTCCTTGTAGCGCGGGTAGACGTCCGCGCCGAAGGGTGCGCAGGCGTCACGGGCCACCTGGTGCCAGAGCACGCAGTCTTCCTCATGGGCGTAGTAGGGGGTGAGGTCGAAGCCGCCACCGAACCACCAGACCGGCTCTTCACCTTCCTTCTCGGCGATGAAGAAGCGCACGTTGGCGTGGGAGGTGGGGATGTGCGGGTTCTCCGGGTGGATCACCAGGGACACGCCCAGGGCCTGGAAGCCACGGCCGGCCAGTTCCGGGCGATGGGCGCTGGCCGACGGCGGCAGGCTGCTGCCGAACACATGGGAGAAGTTGACCCCGCCCTTTTCGATCAGCTTGCCGTTCTCCAGCACGCGGGTGCGACCGCCGCCGCCGGCCGGGCGCTCCCAGGCTTCTTCGAAGAAGCCGGCGCCGCCGTCCTCGGCTGCCAGTTCGGCACAGATACGGTCTTGCAGATCGAGCAGGTAGGCCTTCACGGCCTCAATGTGTTTACTCACGTCGAATGCACCTTGGATCGGCTTGCGCGCGCCGCAGGACGGGGCTTGCAGGGAAAAAAGAGGGCGCAAGCATACCACCGCGAGCGGCTCGCGGTAGCTTGACGCCGATCAAGCGGAAGGCTTGGATTGAGGCTTTTCCCGGAAGGAGAGTCGACCATGGCCAGGCGCGTGCAGTTTTCCCAGTACGGCGGTCCCGAGGTGCTCGAACTGGTGGAGGCGCCAGTCGCCGAACCCGGCCCTGGCCAGGTGCGGGTACGCAACCACGCCATCGGCCTCAACTTCATCGAGACCTATTTCCGCAGCGGGCTCTACCCGGCGGCGTCGCTGCCCTCCGGGCTGGGCAACGAGGGCGCGGGCGAGGTGGATGCCGTGGGCGCGGGCGTGGAGCACCTGAAGGTGGGCGACCGGGTCGGCTACGGCACCGGCCCCCTGGGCGCCTATGGCGAGTACCACGTGCTGCCGGCGGCCAACCTGGTGAAGCTGCCGGACGCCATCAGCTACGAGCAGGCGGCAGCGGTGATGCTCAAGGGCCTGACGGTGCAGTACCTGTTGCGCCAGACCCACGCGCTGAAAGCCGGCGAGACGGTGCTGTTCCATGCCGCCGCCGGCGGGGTCGGCTCCATCGCCTGCCAGTGGGCCAAGGCCATCGGTGCGCGCCTGATCGGGGTCGCCGGCTCGGCGGAGAAGGCCGAGCGGGCCAAGGCCCTGGGTGCCTGGGCGTGCATCGACAGCAGCCGCGAGAACGTGGTGCAACGGGTGCTGGAGCTGACCGAGGGGCGCAAATGCCCGGTGGTCTACGACTCGGTGGGCAAGGACACCTGGGAAACCTCGCTGGATTGCGTGGCCCCGCGCGGGCTGCTGGTTAGCTTCGGCAACGCCTCGGGCGCGGTGAGCGGGGTCAACCTCGGGGTGCTGGCGCAGAAGGGTTCGATCTACGTCACCCGGCCGACGCTGGGCAGCTACGCCGACACGCCGGCGAACCTGCAGGCCATGGCCGACGAGCTGTTCGGGATGATCGCCAGCGGCGCGCTGAAGGTGGAGATCGGCCAGCGCTATGCCCTGGCCGACATCGCCCGCGCCCATGCCGACCTGGCAGGCCGGCGCACCAGCGGTTCGAGCGTGCTGCTGCCCTGATTCAGGAGGCGCGCACGACCCGCCCGGTGGCCAGGTCGCGGATGGTGCTGGGGTTGCGGCGCCCGCCCAGGGCGCCCACCAGCACGGCATCCAGCTCGCCGGGGAAGTATTGCTGCACACGCAGGCGCGACACGGCGGAAGGCCGTCCAGCGGGGTTGGCGGAGGTGGACACCAGCGGCCCGACCTGGGCGCACAGGGCGCGCACCACCGGGTGGTCGCTGACGCGCAGGGCGACGCTGTCGTGCTGCCCGGTGATCCATTCCGGCAGCAGGTTCTGGTGCGGCACCAGCCAGGTGTTGGGGCCGGGCCAGGAGGCGGCCAGCGTGTCCTTCCATTCATCGGGCAGGTCGTCGAGGAGGAAGTCGAACTGCTCGATGGCATCGGCCACCAGGATCAGCCCCTTCTCCACCGGCCGCGCCTTGAGCGCCAGCAGGCGGTAGACGGCGTCCTCGTTCCAGGGGTCGCAGCCGAGCCCCCAGACGGCTTCCGTGGGGTAGGCGATCACACCGCCATCGCGCACCATCCGCGCCACTTGCTGAACCCGCCAGTTGCTGACCATTGCCCACTCCCGAAAAACGATGGCGCGAGTGTACAGGCCTCAACCACGACGGTGCACCCAGAGCCCCGCCTCACGGGCGATGCAGCCGTCGAGTTCGAGGTCGGTGAGCGCGGCCAGCACCCGGGGCAGCTCCCAGCCACTGGCGCTGGCCAGGGCTTCGCTGCTGTAGGGCGCGGCACGCAGCAGGTCGAGCAGTGGGTGGTCCAGCAGCGCAGCACGGGGTTCCGGCGCGACCACCTGCCAGCCACGCAGGGCTTCGAGCACATGCCCGACCGTCTCCACCAGCACGGCGCCGTCGCGGATCAACTGGTGGCAACCGCGCGCACCGGGATGGTGGATGGAGCCGGGGATGGCGTAGACCTCACGGCCCTGCTCGACAGCCAGGCGCGCGGTGATCAGCGAGCCGCTGGACGGGCTCGCCTCCACCACCAGCACGCCCAGCGAGAGCCCGCTGATGATGCGGTTGCGCCGGGGGAAGTTGCTGGCCTGGGGCGCGCAGTCCAGCGGCAGTTCGGAAACCAGCGCCCCGCCGCTTTCGACTATCGCCGTCGCGAGCGCCTGGTGCCGGCTCGGGTAGATGCGCTCCAGCCCGGTGCCGAGCACGGCGACCGTGTGCCCACCGGCATCCAGCGCGCCCCGGTGGGCGGCACCGTCGATGCCCAGGGCCAGGCCGCTGGTGATGCAGAAGCCCCCGGCGGCCAGGCTGCGGGCGAAGGCGTGGGCGGTATCCAGCCCGGCACGGGAGGCACGGCGGCTGCCGACCATGGCCAGCTGCGGGCGTTCGAGCAGGGCAGGGTCACCGCGCACGAACAGCAGCGGCGGGGCATCGTTGAGCTGGGCGAGCAGGGCGGGGTAGTGGGGGTCGTCCCACATCAGCAGGTGGTTGCCTTCCTGTTCCAGCCAGGCCAGTGACCGGGCGGCGCAGTTGCGCACCTCTTCACTGCGGCGGGGGCCGGCGCAGGCCTCGGGCAGGCGCAGCGAGCGCCAGGCAGCGGCCGGGGCACTGAGGGCAGCGGAGGCACTGCCGAAGGCGTCGATCAGGATGCGGAAACGCTGGGGGCCGAGTTCGGGAAGACTGTGAAGACGCAGGCGGGCTTCGATTTCAGCGGGGAGGCGGGCGGCACGGGGATCGTCCTTGACCATCGCCGCGCAGGGCGGCTGGCCACCCTGTATACAACAAGCCCCCGTAGGACGGGGGCTTGGTTTGCTTAGGGATTGTGCACCTTGTCCATCACCGCCAGCTGTCGGCTGGCCGCCAGGATCAGGCCGTAGCTGAGCTTGTCGTAGGTGCGGAACACCATCAGCAGGCCGGCACGCTCATCGGGGATCTTCACCGACTCGCCGGTGACGCGGTCACGCACGATCTCGCCGGTCTTGTAGACCGCCAGTACGTTGCCTTCCACCAGGCCGTCGCGCTTGCCCTTGTTGATGGTCACCACATCGAACTGGCCGATCTGGTTCACGCCACGGGGCACGTCGAGGATCACACCCTTGATGTCGGTGCTCGGAGCACTGGGCATGAAGGTGGAGTTCACCGAGCGCTGTTCGGTCGGGAACAGGCGATCACCCAGGCGGACTTCCTGGGTCGAACGGGTGAGGGTCATGGTCGCCACGTCGCCTTCCTGGGCCACCAAGTCACCGCCACCGATGTCGTCGGCGTTGATGCCGAGGAATTCCTTGGTCTCGGGATCGATGTAGGTCTTGCCCTGACGGAAGATGCCGTAGGTGGGGTTCTGCTCGTCGAAGCTGCCGCGTGCATAGACGCGATCACCCGCGCCGCTGACCACACGCTCGGCGTTGCCGGCGACGATATAGGGCGCGCCGTTGAACTGGTCGGGCGTGTCGACGATGCGGTTGCTCAGCAGGAAACTGTTGATGGCTTCCAGCGGGATGGTCGGAATGGCTTCGGCCATCGGCGTGCTGCGCACCTGGGGCGACAGCTTGATGGTGCCGCGGGATGCGCCGCGATCCAGCATCAGGCGAGGCTGGCCATCGACATAGACGAGGCTCAGGCTGTCGCCCGGGTAGATCAGGTGCGGGTTCTCGATCTGCGGGTTGGCGTGCCAGATTTCCGGCCACTTCCAGGGTTCGCGCAGGAACTTGCCCGAGATATCCCAGAGGGTATCCCCACGCACTACCGTGTAGTGCTCCGGGTGGCCTTCCTTGAGTTCCACCGCAGCCTGTGCCAGCCCACTGGCAGCAAGGAGCAGCAGGGCGAGTAGTGATTTCCTCATGCGGTGAATCCCTTTATTATGTGCGTTCACGCGAAACGGCCTGAAAGCCGCCCCAACCGGGCTTTGCAGGCGTTTTTCAATGCTGCTCATCATCTTAGCAGCGGATTTTGACTTTATTCTACAAGTGCATCACAAACGCATATGGCGATCCTGAACATCCTCGAATTTCCCGATCCACGCCTGCGTACCATCGCCAAACCGGTGGACGTGGTGGACGACGCTGTGCGCCAGTTGATCGACGACATGTTCGAAACCATGTACGACGCACCGGGTATCGGCCTCGCCGCGACCCAGGTCAACGTGCACAAGCGCGTGGTGGTGATGGACCTGTCCGAAGACAAGTCCGAGCCCATGGTCTTCATCAACCCCGAGTTCGAATCCCTGACCGACGAGATGGACCAGTACCAGGAAGGCTGCCTGTCGGTGCCGGGCTTCTACGAGAACGTCGACCGCCCGCAGAAGGTGCGCATCAAGGCCCTGGACCGCGACGGCAAGCCCTACGAGCTGATCGCCGAAGGGCTGCTCGCGGTGTGCATCCAGCACGAGTGCGACCACCTCAACGGCAAGCTGTTCGTCGATTACCTGTCGACGCTCAAGCGTGACCGGATCAAGAAGAAGCTGGAAAAGCAGCACCGCCAGCAGGCTTGATCGCCGAACCCCAAAGGCTTGCTCCGGCAAGCCTTTTTCTTTTTCAGAGTGACCAAGTGAGCCCCGCATGACCCAAGCACTGCGCCTCGTCTTCGCCGGCACCCCGGAGTTCGCCGCCGAGCACCTCAAGGCCCTGCTCGACACGCCGCACAGCATCGTCGCTGTCTACACCCAGCCGGATCGCCCGGCGGGCCGTGGCCAGAAGCTGATGCCGAGCCCGGTCAAGCAACTCGCCCTGCAGCACGGCATCCCCGTGATGCAGCCGCCTACCCTGCGTGACGCCGATGCCCAGGCCGAGCTCAAGGCCCTCGGTGCCGACCTGATGGTGGTGGTCGCCTACGGCCTGATCCTGCCCCAGGTGGTGCTCGACACCCCGCGCCTCGGCTGCATCAACAGCCATGCCTCGCTGCTGCCGCGCTGGCGTGGCGCCGCGCCGATCCAGCGTGCGGTGCAGGCCGGCGATGCCGAGAGCGGCGTCACCGTGATGCAGATGGAAGCGGGCCTGGACACCGGGCCGATGCTGCTCAAGGTCGTCACCCCGATCACCGCCGACGACACCGGCGGCAGCCTCCACGACCGCCTCGCCGCCCTCGGCCCGCAAGCCGTGGTGCAGGCCATCGGGCAACTCGCCGCCGGCACCCTGGTGGGCGAGGTGCAGGACGATGCCCTGGCCACCTACGCACACAAGCTGAACAAGGACGAAGCCCGTATCGACTGGAGCCGCCCGGCCGATGAGCTGGAGCGCCTGGTGCGCGCCTTCAACCCCTGGCCCATCTGCCACAGCACCCTCGGCGGCGAGCCGCTGAAGGTACTGGCGGCCCAGCTCGGCGAAGGCCAGGGCCAGCCGGGGCAGATCCTCGCCGCCAGCAAGGACGGCCTGACAGTGGCCTGCGGCAGTGGTGCCCTGCGCTTGACCCGCCTGCAACTGCCCGGCGGCAAGCCACTGAGTTTCGCCGACCTGTTAAACAGCCGCCGCGAGCAGTTCGCCGCCGGCCTGGTGCTCGGCGCATGAATCCGCGTCTCGCCGCCGCCCGCGCGCTGACCGCCGTCCTCTCCGGCAAGGCCTCGCTGGGCGGCAGCCTGCCCGCACAGCTGGACAGGGTCGACCCGCGCGACCGCGGCCTCGCCCAGGACCTCGCCTTCGGTGCCGCCCGCTGGCAGCCCCGCCTCTCGGCCCTGGCCGAACGCCTGCTGCAGAAGCCGTTCAAGAGCGCCGACAAGGATGTGGAGGCGTTGCTGCTGGTCGGCCTTTATCAACTCTTCTACAGCCGCATCCCCGCCCACGCGGCCATCGGTGAAACCGTGGGTGCCGCCGAGAAGCTGAAGAAGCCCTGGGCCAAGGGCCTGCTCAATGCCGTGCTGCGTAATGCCCAACGTGACGGCGAGGCGATCTTCGCCGAGCTGGAGCGCGACCCCATGGTGCGCACCGCCCACCCACGCTGGCTGCAGAAGGCGCTCAAGGCGGCCTGGCCCGAACACTGGGAAGCGATCTGCGCCGCCAACAACGCGCACCCGCCGCTGATCCTGCGGGTCAACCGCCGTCACGGCGAGCGCGACGCCTACCTCGCCGAACTGCGCCAGGCCGGCATCGAGGCCGAGCCCTGCGCGTTCAGCCGCGACGGCATCCGCCTGCTCGAAGCCCGTGACGTGAAGACCCTGCCCGGCTTCGCCGACGGCCGCGTCAGCGTGCAGGACGAAGCCGCGCAGCTGGCCGCCGACCTGCTCGAACTCGCCCCCGGCCAGCGCGTGCTCGACGCCTGCTGCGCCCCTGGCGGCAAGACCTGTCACCTGCTGGAGGCCGAGCCCGGCCTGGCCGACGTGGTGGCCGTGGACCTGGAAGAGAGCCGCCTGGTACGGGTGCGCGAAAACCTCCAGCGCCTCGGCCTGCACGCCACGCTGATCGCTGCCGATGGTCGCGATACCGCTGCCTGGTGGGACGGCAAGCCGTTCCAGCGCATCCTCCTGGACGCGCCCTGCTCGGCCACCGGCGTGATCCGCCGCCACCCCGACATCAAGCTGACCCGCCAGGCCGAGGACATCCCCGCCCTGGCGCAGCTGCAGGGCGAGTTGCTCGACGCCCTGTGGCCCACACTCGAAGTGGGTGGCGTGCTCGTGTACGCCACCTGCTCCACGCTGCCGATGGAAAACAGCGATAACATCGCCACCTTCCTCGCCCGCACCCCTGGCGCGCGCGAACTGGACATCGCCGGCAGCTTCGGCCTCAAGCAGCCCCACGGGCGCCAACTGCTGGCCCAGGAAGACGGCCACGACGGCTTCTACTATGCCAAGCTGATAAAGATCGCCGCCTCACCGCGCGGCTAACGGAGCGATCAGTGAAGATCATCATCCTCGGTGCGGGACAGGTCGGCGGCACCCTCGCCGAGCACCTCTCCGGCGAAGCCAACGACATCACGGTGGTGGACACCGACGCTGAGCGCCTGCGCGACCTCGGCGACCGCCTCGACATCCGCACCGTGCAGGGGCGCGGCTCCTTCCCCACCGTGCTGCGCCAGGCCGGTGCGGACGACGCCGATATGCTGGTGGCAGTGACCAACAGCGACGAGGTGAACATGGTGGCCTGCCAGGTCGCCTACACCCTGTTCCATACCCCGACCAAGATCGCCCGCGTGCGCGAAGCGGCCTACCTGACCCGCGCCGGCCTGTTCGACAACGAAGCCATTCCGGTGGACGTGCTGATCAGCCCCGAGCAGGTGGTGACCAACTACATCAAGCGCCTGATCGAATACCCCGGCGCGCTGCAGGTGATCGACTTCGCCGAGGGCAAGGCCCAGCTGGTGGGCGTCAAGGCCTACTACGGCGGCCCGCTGGTAGGCCAGGAGCTGCGCCAGTTGCGCCAGCACATGCCCAACGTCGACACCCGCGTTGCCGCGATCTTCCGCCGCAACCGGCCGATCACGCCCCAGGGCGATACGGTGATCGAGGCCGACGACGAGGTCTTCTTCATCGCCGCCAAGGCGCACATCCGCGCCGTGATGAGCGAGATGCGCCGCCTCGAGGACAGCTACAAGCGGGTGGTCATCGCCGGTGGCGGCCACATCGGCGAGCGCCTGGCGGAGGCCATCGAGAGCCGCTACCAGGTGAAGATCATCGAGATGAACCCGGCCCGCTGCCGCTACCTCTCCGACACCCTCGACAGCACCGTGGTGCTGCAGGGCAGCGCCTCCGACCGCGACCTGCTGGTGGAAGAAAACATCAACGATGCCGACATCTTCCTGGCGCTGACCAACGACGACGAGGCCAACATCATGTCCTCGCTGCTGGCCAAGCGCCTGGGCGCGCGCAAGGTGATGACCATCATCAACAACCCCGCCTACGTCGACCTGGTGCAGGGCGGCGATATCGACATCGCCATCAGCCCGCAGCTGGCCACCATCGGCACCCTGCTGACCCACGTGCGCCGCGGCGACATCGTCAGCGTGCACTCCCTGCGCCGGGGTGCGGCGGAAGCCATCGAGGCCATCGCCCACGGCGACGCCAAGTCGAGCAAGGTGGTGGGCCGAATGATCGAGGACATCGCCCTGCCGCCGGGCACCACCATCGGCGCCATCATCCGCAACGACGAGGTGCTGATCGCCCACGACGACACGGTGATCGAGTCCGGCGACCACGTGATCCTGTTCCTCGTCGACAAGAAGTACATCCGTGATGCCGAGCGCCTGTTTCAGGTCGGGCTGACGTTCTTCTAAAGGCGCACGGCAAGCCGCACGAACAAGGGAAGGAGGGGAAATGCTCGAAGGACTGGAGAGGATGCTCGCCAAGGGCAACGACAATTCGCTGCTGCGCTTCGGCCTCGGCAAGGGCTACCTCGACCAGGGTGACGCTGCCCGGGCCGCCGAGCACCTGAAGGCCTGCGTGGCCTTCGACGCCAAGTACTCGGCGGCCTGGAAGCTGCTCGGCAAGGCCCTGCAACAGGCAGGGGACGACGAGGCGGCACGTCAGGCCTGGACCCAGGGACTGCAAGCGGCCCAGGCCCAGGGCGACAAGCAGGCGGAGAAGGAGATGACGGTGTTCCTCAAGCGTCTCGACCGCCAGGCAGCGCCCCGTTGAGCGCCGCCATGAGCCGCCTCGTCCTCTGCGCACTGGCCACGACCCTGGCGCTGCCGGCTGGCGCCGCCGAGCCCAATGGGCCCTACACCCTGCTCGAAGCCTCGCGCCCGCTGTTCGAAGGCGTGACCAACACCGACAGGGCCACGGCCGAAGCCTGCGCGGGCTGGTCGATGTCGAAGGCCCAGGTCGAGCGTTTCTTCACCCTTGGCGAGCTGCTCGATGGCGTGGTCCTGCATCACCAGTTCGCCTGGCTGCCCTGCAGCATCGAGGGCCGGGTGCATGACGGGCGTGGCCAGGTGTGGAACTTCCGCATCAACGCGGCGGCCACGGCCACCACCTGGCGCGGTGACGGGCCGACTCGGGAGGAATACCGCTGGGGTTGTCGCCGTGAAGGCTGCGAATCCCTGGTGCTGATGGGCGCCGAGGGCGACGGCTGAGTCAGCGATCGATGAAGCGCAGGCCGACGCCTTCGACATCCGCGCGCATGATCTCCATCTGCAAGACCGGCGCCTCGAAGGGCAGGTCCTGGACCTGGCCGGTGACGATGGTGCCCAGGGGCAGGGCGACGAGATCGGGGTGGCGCACGTAGACACCACCATCGGAGAGGTCGCGGGTCTGGGCGAGTATTTCGCCGAAGCTTTCGTGACTGATCTTGATCCGGCACTTCATCGGAGTGCGCGGGTACTGCCGCTGGTTCGACATCGTCTGTTCGCCATCCTCAGCCTTGGTGTGCCGTTAATAGCCTAAATCACAGCGGCGACGGAAAAAAGGCGCCATAAGGCGCCTCAATACCAGCGTTTCTCCCCTTCGGGGCGCTTCTTGAAGCGCTTCATGCTCCACATGTACTGGGTCGGGTAGGTGCGCACGTAGCGCTCGACCACAGCGCTCATGGCGGCGACCGAGGTCTCGACGTCCTCGCTGTACATGGCCTCGGGCGCGGCCTCGAGGATCACCTTGAAGCCGGAGCCATCGGGCAGGCGCAGCGCATGCAGGAACACCCCGCGGGCCTTGCCGCCGGAAAGCATGCCGTGGACGAACTTGCTGGTCAGCGCGGTGGTGCCCAGGAAGGGCACGAACAGGCCGCTGGAAAGGCTCGGCTCGGGGTCGGCCGGAATGCCCACGGCACCGCCCTTGCGCACTTCCTTGATGACACTGAGGATGCCTTCACGGGTGGAAGGGGCCACACGGTTGCCCAGCTGCACGCGCTGCTTGCGCAGCAGCTCGTCCACCGCCTTCAGCTTCGGCGGGCGGTAGAAGATGATCGGTTTGCACTGGTCGCAATAGAAGTGGTTGAGCACTTCCCAGTTGCCCAGGTGGCTGGTGATGCCCACCACGCCCTTGCCGCTGGCCAGCGCCTCGCGCAGCACGTCCAGGCCCTCCACCTCGCGCACCAGGCCGATGGATTTCTGCGCCGGCCAGATCCAGGCACAGGCGCTCTCGGTCAGGGTGCGGCCGATGTCCATCAGGCTCAGGCGTGTGCGCTCGTCCAGTTCGGCCGCGTTCAGCTCGGGGAAGCACTTGGACAGGTTGATGCGCACCACCTCGCGCGAGCGGTTGGGCAGGCGCCACATCAGCCAGCCGATGGCGGCGCCCAGGCGCTGGACCACGCCCCAGGGCAGGAGAGCGAAGAGCCGCAGGAACCCCACGACCAGCGCGCCTTTGAACTTCTCCACGGGCAACTCCAGCAATCGACGAGGCGCGTATTCTAACCAGCCGCGCGCCAGCGTCGATGACCAATTGGTCTCGGCGGAGACTTCAGCCCTTCAGCGCCAGGTAGCGATCGCAGTCGGTGGTGTGGTCCATGACCATGCCGCAGGCCTGCATGAAGGCATAGCAGATGGTCGGGCCGACGAAGGTGAAGCCGGCCTTCTTCAGCGCCTTGCTCATGGCTTCGGCCTCGGGCGTGACCGCCGGCACCTCGCCACGCCCGACGAAGTGATTGATGCGCGGCACCCCGCCGACGAAGGACCAGAGCAGCTTCACCGGGTCTTCCAGGCGCAGCCAGGCCTGGGCGTTCTGCCGCGCGGCCTTTAGCTTGGCGAGGTTGCGGATGATGCCCGGGTCCTGCATGCGTTCCTCGATCTCCTCGTCGCTCATGCGCGCCAGGCGCTGGGCGTCGAAGCCGAACATCACCTCGCGGTAGCGCTCGCGCTTCCTCAGCACGGTGATCCACGACAGCCCGGCCTGGAAGCCTTCCAGCAGCAGCATCTCGAAGAGCCCCTGTGGGTCACGCTGGGGCACGCCCCATTCAGTGTCGTGGTAGTCGATGTAGAGCGGGTCGTCGTTGCACCAGAAGCAGCGGGGCATGGGGGTCCTTCCTGGAACGGGGAAAGGCGCACTATACGCACCAGACTGTATAAAAAACCAGTAGTGCGAGAGCCGCAAACCGACGGCCGGAAGGAGAGGCGGGCCGCCTCCGGGGAAATCAGCGAGACGCCTGTGGCTGCTGGGTTCGGCGGGAGTCGATCGGGTATACTCCCCGGCTTTGTCGCAGCCTCAGCACAGGTAAATTTCGTGAGCCAGACTACGCCTGCCGTGCGCACCTTCCAAGACCTGATCCTCGTCCTCCAGCAGTACTGGGCGGAGCAGGGTTGCGTGGTGCTGCAGCCCTACGATATGGAAGTTGGCGCCGGCACCTTCCACACCGCTACCTTCCTGCGGGCCATCGGCCCGGAAACCTGGAACGCTGCCTATGTGCAGCCCAGCCGTCGCCCCACTGACGGCCGCTACGGCGAGAACCCCAACCGCCTGCAGCACTACTACCAGTTCCAGGTGGTCCTCAAGCCCAACCCGGAGAACTTCCAGGAGCTGTACCTGGGTTCGCTCAAGCGCATCGGCATCGATCCGCTGGTGCACGACATCCGCTTCGTCGAGGACAACTGGGAATCCCCCACCCTCGGCGCCTGGGGCCTGGGCTGGGAAATCTGGCTGAACGGCATGGAAGTCACCCAGTTCACCTACTTCCAGCAGGTCGGTGGCATCGAGTGCTACCCGGTGACCGGCGAGATCACCTATGGCCTGGAACGCCTGGCCATGTACCTGCAGGGCGTGGACTCGGTCTATGACCTGGTGTGGACCGACGGCCCCTTCGGCGTGGTCACCTATGGCGACGTGTTCCACCAGAACGAAGTGGAGCAATCCACCTTCAACTTCGAGCACGCCAACGTGCCGAAGCTGTTCGAGCTGTTCGACTTCTACGAGAGCGAAGCCAACCGCCTGATCGAGCTGCAGCTGCCGCTGCCGACCTACGAGATGGTGCTCAAGGCTTCCCACACCTTCAACCTGCTGGATGCCCGCCGCGCCATCTCGGTGACCGAGCGTCAGCGTTACATCCTGCGTGTGCGCACCCTGGCCCGCGCCGTGGCCCAGAGCTACCTGCAGGCGCGCGCGCGCCTGGGCTTCCCCATGGCCACCCCCGAACTGCGTGACGAAGTACTGGCCAAGCTGGAGGCGGCAGAATGAGTGCACAAGATTTCCTCGTCGAACTGGGCACCGAAGAGCTGCCACCCAAGGCCCTCAAGTCCCTCGGTGACGCCTTCCTCGCCGGCATCCTCGGCGGCCTCAAGAACGCCGGCCTGAGCCACGGCGCCGCCCGCGTCTACGCCGCCCCGCGTCGCCTGGCGGTGCAGATCGAGCAGCTGGCCACCCAGCAGCCCGACCGCAGCGTCAACCTCGACGGCCCGCCGCTGCAGGCCGCCTTCGATGCCGCCGGCAACCCGACCCAGGCTGCCCTCGGCTTCGCCAAGAAGTGCGGCGTCGACCTCGAGCAGATCGACAAGAGCGGCCCCAAGCTGAAGTTCAGCCAGACCATCCCCGGCCAGGCCGCCGCCGGCCTGCTGGCCGGTATCGTCGAAGCCTCCCTGGCCGCCCTGCCGATTCCCAAGCGCATGCGCTGGGCGGCACGTCGTGAAGAGTTCGTGCGCCCCACCCAGTGGCTGGTGATGCTCTTCGGCGACGAGGTGGTCGACTGCGAGATCCTCGCCCAGAAGGCCGGTCGCGAAACCCGTGGCCATCGCTTCCACCACCCTGAACACGTCCGCATCGGCAGCCCCGCCAGCTACCTGGACGACCTGCGCGCCGCCCACGTGCTGGCCGACTTCGCCGAGCGCCGCGAGATCATCTCCCGCCGCGTTGCCGAGCTGGCCGCCGAGCAGAAGGGCAGTGCCGTCGTGCCCGCCGACCTGCTGGACGAAGTCACCGCGCTGGTGGAGTGGCCGGTACCGCTGGTGTGCTCCTTCGAGGAACGCTTCCTCGAGGTGCCGCAGGAAGCGCTGATCACCACCATGCAGGACAACCAGAAGTACTTCTGCCTGCTGGATGCCAACGGCAAGCTGCTGCCGCGCTTCATCACCGTGGCCAACGTCGAGAGCAAGGACCCGGTGCAGATCGTCTCGGGCAACGAGAAAGTAGTGCGCCCGCGCCTGACCGACGCCGAGTTCTTCTTCAAGCAGGACAAGAAGCAGAAGCTGGAAACCTTCAACGAGCGCCTGAAGAACGTGGTGTTCCAGGCCCAGCTCGGCACCGTGTTCGAGAAGGCCGAGCGCATTTCCTCCCTGGCCGCCTACGTCGCCGAGCAGGTTGGCGCCGACCCGGTGAAAGCCGCCCGCGCCGGCATCCTCGCCAAGTGCGACCTGGCCACCGAGATGGTCGGCGAGTTCCCGGAGATGCAAGGCATCGCCGGCTACTACTACGCCAAGAACGACGGTGAAGCGGAAGACGTCGCCCAGGCCCTGAACGAGCAGTACATGCCGCGCGGTGCCGGTGCCGAACTGCCGCAGACCCTGACCGGTGCAGCCGTGGCCGTGGCCGACAAGCTGGATACCCTCGTGGGGATCTTCGGCATCGGCATGCTGCCCACCGGCAGCAAGGACCCCTTCGCCTTGCGTCGCCAGGCCTTGGGCGTGCTGCGCATCCTCATCGAGAAGCAGCTCGACCTGGACCTCGCCGGCGCCGTGGACTTCGCCATCGCCCAGTACGGCGCCAAGGTGAAGGCCGAAGGCTTGTCCGCACAGGTGCAGGACTTCATCTTCGACCGCCTGCGCGCGCGCTATGAAGACGAAGGCGTGGACGTCGCCGTGTACCTCTCGGTGCGCGCACTGCAGCCCACCTCGGCCCTGGACTTCGACCAGCGTGTGCAGGCCGTGCAGGCCTTCCGCAAGCTGCCGGAAGCTGCCGCCCTGGCCGCTGCCAACAAGCGGGTTTCCAACCTGCTGGGCAAGGCCGAAAGCGCCGTGCCTGAGAGCGTCGACGCAGCCCTGCTGCAGGAAGCCGCCGAGAAGGCCCTTGCCGAGGCCGTAGCGGCCGCCGAGCGCGCGGTACAGCCCATGGCCGCCGCACGCTGCTACAGCGAGGCCCTGGCCCATCTGGCAAGCCTGCGCGAGCCGGTCGACGCCTTCTTCGAAGCAGTGCTGGTCAATGCCGAAGACGCCGCCGTCCGCGCCAACCGCTACGCCCTGCTGGCGAAGCTGCGCGGCCTGTTCCTCGGCGTCGCCGATATCTCGGTATTGGGGTAAGAGAGCCTGAAGCTGGAAGCCTGAAGCGGCAGTGGTTCCGCTTTCAGCTTCCGGCTTCTAGCTTCAAGCTGAAGCCATGAAATTACTTATCCTCGATCGCGACGGTGTCATCAATCAGGACTCCGACGCGTACATCAAGTCCGTTGAAGAATGGATCCCCATCCCGGGCTCGATCGAAGCCATCGCGCAGCTGTCCCGCGCAGGCTGGACCGTGGCCGTGGCCACCAACCAGTCCGGCGTCGCCCGCGGCTACTACCCCCTGGAAACCCTCGATGCCATGCATGCGCGCCTGCGCGAGCTGGTGGCGGAGCAGGGCGGGGAGGTGGGGCTGATCGTGCATTGCCCCCACGGCCCGAATGACGGCTGCGATTGCCGCAAACCGAAACCCGGCATGCTGAAGCAGATCGCCGCGCACTACGGCGTACCTCTGGTCGGCGTGTGGTTCGTTGGCGACAGCAGTGGTGACCTGGAAGCGGCTCAGGCCGTCGATTGTCAGCCCGTTCTGGTTAGGACCGGCAAGGGCGAGATCACCCTGACGAAGGGTTTGCCCGGGAATACGCTTTTATTCGACGATCTGGCGGCCATCGCCGCGCACCTTCTCAACTAAGGCCAAGGACACCATGACGACAGTGCAGGCAATCAGAACCTTCTTCTTCTACCTGCTGCTGTCGTCCAGCGCCTTCGTCTGGGGCACGCTGAGCTTCTTCATCGCCCCCTTCCTGCCGTTCCGCGCCCGCTACCGCTTCGTCGTCTGGCGTTGGTGCCGCTTCGCCACCTGGCTGGCGAAGACGGTGGCCGGTGTGCGCTATGAAGTGCACGGGCTGGACAACATCCCCGCCGAGCCCTGCGTGATCCTGGCCAAGCACCAGAGCACCTGGGAGACCTTCTTCCTCTCCGGCTTCTTCGAGCCCCTGAGCCAGGTGGTGAAGCGCGAGCTGCTGTTCGTGCCCTTCTTCGGCTGGGCCATGGCGCTGCTCAAGCCCATCGCCATCGACCGCAACAACCCCAAGGCGGCGCTCAAGCAACTGGCCAAGCAAGGCGATGAACGCCTCAAGCAGGGCGCCTGGGTGCTGGTCTTCCCCGAGGGCACCCGCGTGCCGGTAGGGCAGATGGGCAAATTCTCCCGGGGTGGCACGGCGCTGGCGGTGAACGCCGGGATGCCGGTGCTGCCCATCGCCCACAACGCGGGCAGCTTCTGGCCCAAGGAAGGCTGGAGCAAGCGCCCCGGCACTATCCAGGTGGTCATCGGCCCGCTGATGTTCGCCGAGGGCAGCGGCCCCCGCGCCATCGCCGAACTCAACGACCGCGCCCACGCCTGGGTCGAGCAAACCCAGCGCGAAATCGAAGGCCTGCAGCAGCCGCTGCAAGAGCCCATTTCCAGCCAAGCCTGAATCTGTGGATAAGCTGTGCATGAAATGCCGGCTTTGTGCCATTGGAAGCGCTGGAGGCCTTGATCTGAGAGGCTTTCAGCCAGGCTGGGGAAAACTGGAAAAAAGTGCATAAGCTTCTTTCCGTTGGTGCTATCCCTTGAGGTACTTGGAGTCCAGCGCGTTGAAGCAGCGGATGATCCTATCCCTGCCCGCCGTGGGAAATTCCTTCTCCGTCTGCACCACCAGCACCGTCGCCTTGACCCTTCCGGAACGCACCAGGCGCATCATGTAGGCGGAGATTTCCTCGTCGCTCGGCGCTCGTTTTTCTTCGTCACTCATCGTGTTCTCCATTCCAATAAAAAGCCCCGGCATGCCGGGGCTTTTCCTTGCGATCCGTCCTCGACTCAAACGTCGAGGTTGGATACCGCCAGGGCATTGCTTTCGATGAAGTCACGGCGGGGTTCGACCGCATCACCCATCAGGGTGTTGAAGATCTGGTCCGCGCCGATGGCGTCCTCGATGGTGACCTTGAGCATGCGGCGCACGTTCGGGTCCATGGTGGTTTCCCACAGCTGCTCCGGGTTCATCTCACCCAGCCCTTTGTATCGCTGGATGGTGTGGCGCTTGGTGCTTTCGGTCATCAGCCAGCTCAGGGCTTCCTTGAAGCTGGTGATGGCCTTGCGGCGCTCGCCACGCTGCACGAAGGCATCGTCTTCCAGCAGGTTGTTCAGCTGGTCGCCCAGGGCGGTTACCAGCTTGTAGTCGTTGCTGGCGAAGAAGTCGCGGTTGAAGGTGATGTAGTGGGACAGGCCATGGGCGACCTGCTCCACCTCGGGCAGCCAGAGGTGACGCTCGCGGTCTTCACGCAGGCTGGCGGAGTAGGTCAGCCCGGACTTCTCGGACGCGCTCAGGCGCGCCTGGAAGCCTTCCAGCCAGCTCTGCATGGCGGCCTGGTCGGCCAGCTGCTCCACGCTGACGCGGGGCAGGTAGACCATGTGCTCGGTGAGCTCCTGCGGGTACAGGCGCGAAAGACGCTTGAGGGTGCGCATCACCGCACGGTACTCGTTCACCAGGCGCTCCAGGGCTTCGCCGGAGAGGCCGGGGGCGCTCTCGTTGACGTGCACGCTGGCGTCTTCCAGGGCCGACTGGGTCATGTATTCATCCATGGCCTCGTCGTCCTTGATGTACTGCTCCTGCTTGCCACGCTTCACCTTGTAGAGCGGCGGCTGGGCGATGTAGATGTAGCCGCGCTCGATCAGCTCGGGCATCTGGCGGAAGAAGAAGGTCAGCAGCAGGGTACGGATGTGCGAGCCGTCGACGTCGGCGTCGGTCATGATGATGATGTTGTGATAACGCAGTTTGTCGATGTTGTATTCCTCACGCCCGATACCGCAGCCGAGCGCGGTGATCAGGGTGCCGACTTCCTGCGACGACAGCATCTTGTCGAAGCGAGCCTTCTCGACGTTGAGGATCTTGCCCTTGAGCGGCAGGATCGCCTGGGTCCTGCGGTTACGGCCCTGCTTGGCAGAACCGCCAGCGGAGTCACCCTCCACTATGTAGAGTTCGGAGAGGGCAGGGTCCTTCTCCTGGCAGTCGGCAAGCTTGCCGGGCAGGCCGGCGATGTCCAGGGCGCCTTTACGGCGGGTCATCTCACGGGCCTTGCGCGCGGCTTCACGGGCACGGGCGGCGTCGATCATCTTGCCGACGACGGCCTTGGCTTCGTTGGGGTTCTCCAGCAGGAAGTCGGCGAAGTACTTGCCCATCTCCTGCTCGACCGCAGTTTTGACTTCGCTTGAGACCAGCTTGTCCTTGGTCTGGGAGCTGAATTTCGGGTCCGGAACCTTGACCGAGATGATGGCGGTGAGGCCTTCACGGGCATCGTCACCGGTGGTGGCGATTTTGAATTTCTTCGCCAGGCCTTCCTGCTCGATGTAGTTGTTCAGGTTACGCGTCAGCGCCGAGCGGAAGCCGGCAAGGTGGGTGCCGCCGTCGCGCTGGGGAATGTTGTTGGTGAAGCAGAGGATGTGCTCGTTGAAGCTGTCGTTCCACTGCAGGGCCACTTCCACGCCCACGCCGTCTTCTTCGCGCTGCATGTTGAAGTGGAAAATCTGGTTCACCACGGTCTTGTTGGTGTTCAGATAATCGACGAACGCCTTCAGGCCACCCTCGTACTTGAACAGCTCTTCCTTGCCGGATCGCTCGTCACGCAGGACGATGCCCACGCCGGAGTTGAGGAAGGAGAGCTCACGCAGGCGCTTGGCCAGGATGTCCCAGCTGAAATGGATGTTGTTGAAGGTCTGGCCGGAAGCCTTGAAGTGCACTTCGGTGCCGGTGCCATCGGTCTCGCCGACCGGGCGCAGGGGGAACTGCGGCACGCCGTGGTGGTAGATCTGTTCCCAGACCTGGCCCGCGCGGCGAATGGTCAGGCGCAGTTCCTCGGAGAGGGCGTTGACCACCGACACACCCACACCGTGCAGACCGCCGGAAACCTTGTAGGTGTTGTCGTCGAACTTACCGCCGGCGTGAAGCACAGTCATGATGACTTCGGCAGCGGAGACGCCTTCTTCCTTGTGGATGTCCACCGGAATGCCACGGCCGTTGTCGCGAACGGTGATGGACTCATCGGTGTGGATGGTGATGCTGATCTCGGAGCAATAGCCCGCCAGCGCTTCGTCGATGGAGTTATCGACGACCTCGAACACCATGTGGTGCAGACCGGTACCATCATCGGTATCGCCGATGTACATGCCGGGGCGCTTGCGTACGGCGTCCAGTCCCTTCAGCACCTTAATGCTGGAAGAGCGTACGTATTGTTCTCGCTCATGCTTCACTCCGATGATCAAAGGTCTGGGCTATACCACCATGTTCCACGTGGAACATGGCTACCGGCGTATCCGTTCGCCAGCCGTCCCTCATTAGTTCGTGATCGACACAGGTGATGAACACCTGGCAATCCAAATCGTCCAGCAAGCGGCACAGTGCGCGCCGATGCTGCTCATCCAGTTCAGACGGTAGGTCGTCCACCAGATAGATACATTGGCCGTGCTTGGCCTGGTTCAACAGGTGCCCCTGCGCAATTCGTAGCGCACAGACGACTAGCTTCTGCTGACCACGCGAAAGGATATCGGCCGCGTTATGCGCTCCAAGGCGCAGTCGCAAATCGGCTCGTTGGGGGCCAGCTTGGGTGTGTCCCATTTGCTGGTCCCGGAGGAGGGAAGAGGCGAGTACTTCGGAAAGCTGGCGATCTTTATCCCAGCCTCGGTAGTAGCTCAGGCTGAGCGCATCGAGTTCGACCAACTCACCCAGGGTGCGTTCGAAAACAGGCTTCAGGGCCTGAATATAGGCCCGTCGATAACCGTCGATTTCATCGCTGGCCAAGCACAGTTCCCGGTCCCAAGCCGCTTGCGAAACGGCGTCAAGTGTACCATGCCGGAGCCACGAGTTCCGCTGTCTCAGGGCCTTCTGCAGGCGCTGCCAAGCAGGCAGGAATCGAGGTTCCACGTGGAACACTCCCCAATCGAGGAACTGCCGCCTGATCTTCGGGGCGCCTTCGAGCAAACGGAAACTGTCCGGGTTGATTACCTGCAGCGGCAGCGTTTCGGCGAGCTGCGCAGCACTGCGTGCGTTCTGCCCATCGATACGGATCTGGAACTCGCCTTGGCGATCGCGTGAAATCCCCAGGCTGCTGCTACGCCCTTCGAGCAACTCGACCTGACCGAATACCGTGCAGGCAGGCTGCTCGTACTGAATGACCGGTTGCAGCTTGGCACTTCGGAAGGAGCGGGCGAGGCCGAGGAGATAGATGGCCTCGAGCACGCTGGTTTTACCGCTGCCGTTGGCGCCGTGGATGATGTTGATGCGGGGGAGGGGGAGAGTGTCACCGGGTGCAGATTTCGCACCGCGGTGACAGTGACGCGGCTGAGGGACATCGAGTGGTTACAGGCGCATCGGCATAACGACGTAGGCAGAGTCGTCGTTGTCCGCTTCCTGGAGCAGGGCGCTGCTGTTGGAGTCGGAGAGGATCAGACGCACTTGATCAGTGGTCATCACGCCCAGCACGTCCAGCAGATAGCTGACGTTGAAACCGATTTCCAGGTTGCTGCCGTTGTACTCGACGGCCACTTCTTCCTCGGCTTCTTCCTGCTCCGGGTTGTTGGCCTGGATTTTCAGCAGGCTGGCAGCCAGTTGCAGACGGATACCACGGTACTTCTCGTTGGAAAGAATCGCGGTGCGGCTGAAGGCTTCACGCAAGGCCTGACGATCACCGACCACCAGCTTGTCGCCACCACGGGGCAGAACGCGCTCGTAATCCGGGAACTTGCCGTCCACCAGCTTGGAGGTGAAGGTGAATTCGCCGGTGGTGGCACGGATGTGGTGCTGGCCGAGGACAATGCTCACTTCGCCGTCCTGCTCGGTGAGCAGACGGGCCAACTCGAGAATGCCTTTGCGCGGCACGATCACCTGGTGACGATCGGCCTGCTCGATACCGGATTCCATGGAGCACATGGCCAGGCGGTGGCCATCGGTAGCGACGGCACGCAGCAGGTTGGCGCTGACTTCCAGCAGCATGCCGTTCAGGTAATAGCGGACATCCTGCTGGGCCATGGCGAAGCTGGTGCGTTCGATGAGGCGACGCAGCTTGCTTTGCACCAGGCTGAAGGTCAGCGAACCCGGGCCTTCCTCGACGGTGGGAAAGTCATTGGCAGGCAGCGTCGACAGGGTGAATTTGCTGCGGCCGGCCTTGATCAGTAGCTTCTGCTCATCCACGCGGATGTCGATCAGCGCATCGCTCGGCAGGCTCTTGCAGATATCCATCAGCTTGCGTGCCGGAACGGTGATTTCGCCAGGCTCGGCGGTCTCTTCCAGGGCTACGCGGCCAACCAGTTCGACTTCGAGGTCGGTACCGGTGAGCGACAGTTGCTGGCCTTCCACGACCAGAAGAACGTTGGAGAGAACCGGCAAGGTCTGGCGGCGCTCGACGACGCCGGCGACCAGTTGCAGGGGTTTCAACAGGGCTTCGCGTTGAATGGTGAAATGCATGGTCTAGTCCCTTGCCTCAATGGGCTGCGCTTGAGCTATCAAGTGGTGAGCGTACGCAGCAGGTTCTTGTAGTCCTCGCGGATATCCGCGTCGGATTCCCTGAGTTCCGCAATCTTACGACAGGCGTGCAGAACTGTGGTGTGGTCTCGTCCGCCAAAGGCGTCGCCGATCTCCGGAAGGCTGTGGTTGGTCAGCTCCTTGGAAAGAGCCATGGCCACCTGGCGCGGACGCGCTACCGAGCGCGAGCGGCGCTTGGAAAGCATGTCGGAGATCTTGATCTTGTAGTACTCGACCACGGTGCGCTGAATGTTATCGATGCTGACCAGCTTGTCCTGCAGGGCCAGCAGGTCCTTCAGCGACTCACGGATAAGCTCGATGGTGATATCGCGCCCCATGAAGTGGGCGTGGGCAATCACCCGCTTCAGCGCGCCTTCCAGCTCACGCACGTTGGAGCGAATGCGCTGGGCGATGAAGAACGCAGCATCGTGGGGCAGGTCGACCTTCGCCTGCTCGGCCTTCTTCATCAGAATGGCGACTCGGGTCTCCAGCTCTGGCGGTTCCACGGCGACCGTCAGGCCCCAGCCGAAGCGGGACTTGAGGCGCTCTTCCAGGCCTTCGATTTCCTTCGGGTAGCGGTCGCTGGTGAGGATCACCTGCTGGCCGCCTTCAAGAAGGGCGTTGAAGGTGTGGAAGAACTCTTCCTGGGAGCGTTCCTTGCGTGCAAAGAACTGGATGTCGTCTATGAGCAGGGCATCCACCGAACGGTAGAAGCGCTTGAACTCGTTGATCGCGTTCAGCTGCAACGCCTTGACCATGTCTGCCACGAAACGCTCGGAGTGCAGGTAGACGATCTTGGCGTTGGGGTTCTTCTTCAGCAGGTGGTTGCCCACCGCGTGCATCAGGTGGGTTTTACCCAGGCCCACACCGCCATAGAGGAACAGCGGGTTGTAGCCATGCTTGGGGTTGTCCGCCACCTGCCAGGCAGCCGCGCGGGCCAGCTGGTTGGATTTGCCCTCGACGAAGTTCTCGAAGGTAAAGGTGCGGTTCAGGTAACTGGTGTGCTTGAGCGCACCCTCGACCTGGACCGAACGCTCGGTGCGCACAGCCTGTGGCGCCGATACCGACGCCAGGGGATCGAAGCCGCCCCGGGAGTCTTGCACCGTTTCCACGCGCTGCGCAGCGACAGGCGCAACCGGGGGTGCGGTCATCACGGGCGGAGCCGTAATCGGCAGCGGCGCGACACGCGGCGGCATGCTGCGTTTGCTGCCTATTAATAAGGAAAGGGCTGGGGCGAGTCCGTTGCCGCGCTCGCCGAGCAGTTCGAGAAGGCGGCCCATGTACTTTTCATTGACCCAATCCAGCACGAAACGGTTGGGCGCGTAGACACGGAGCTCGTCTCCCTCGGCCTCGACCTGCAACGGGCGGATCCAGGTGTTGAATTGCTGGGCGGGCAGCTCGTCACGCAGTAGCTCGACGCACTGCTGCCAAAGTTCCACTGACACGGATATCCCCCAAACGGAAAGGAGTACGACGCGAAAAAACAGGCGTCATTGTAGCTGTCGTGGACAAAGTTATCCACATGAAGAACGGCGTTTCACCAAGGAAAATCAAGATGTTATTGGATATCTCCAATCCAGGAGCAACGCTCAGGAAGTTTGTGGATAACCACACAATAACCCTCTGGACAACCCCACCCGGAACACGGTGGACAACCGCCCTGTGGGCAACTCGTACTTTAATCCCCAGCTTGCCCCCAGACCGCGCACAGCCAGGGCACCGCTTTCGGACAGGCTTATCCTTTGGTCAAGCCTTCGCCTACCGCAGCCCAGAGGCAGTTTTCCACAGGACCTGATGCCACCAAGAGTTATAAACAAAACAAGCCTTTCTTAAGTACTTCTTCCTTTCTTATTCTTTTGATCGGAACAGGTTGGTTGGAAATTGACCTGCACGCGCCATTTCTCTAGAATCGCCGGTCTCTTTAAACGGGGGCCACGTCGGCCCGTTGTGATCACCCAGGTAAAGCATCATGAAACGCACTTTCCAACCCAGCACCATCAAGCGCGCTCGTGTTCACGGTTTCCGTGCCCGCATGGCTACCAAGAACGGCCGTGCAGTCCTGTCGCGTCGCCGCGCCAAGGGCCGCAAGCGTCTGACTGTCTGATTCACCCGGAACAGGTGGTGAGTCGAGGCTTCGGCCGGGAGAAGCGTCTGCTGGTCCCCCGGCAATTCAAGGCAGTCTTCGACTCCCCAACCGGCAAGGTTCCCGGCAAGAACGTCCTGCTGCTCGCGCGCGACAACGCTCTGGATCATCCCCGCCTCGGCTTGGTGATCGGCAAGAAGAGCGTCAAGCTTTCAGTCGAACGCAACCGCCTCAAACGCCAGATCAGAGAAACCTTCCGCCACAACCTCGAGTTGCTGGCCGGCTGGGACATTGTGATCGTGGCGAAAAAAGGCCTGGGTGATCTGGAGAACGCAGAACTGAAGCATCAGTTCGAAAAGCTCTGGAAGCGTCTAGCCCGCAGCCGGCCTCGCCCTGAATCCCCGACCGAATCAGGGGTGGCCGACAGTCCCCATGCGTAAACTGGCCCTCGTACCGATCCAGTTCTACCGCTATGCCATCAGCCCGCTGATGGCCAGTCACTGTCGCTTCTATCCCAGCTGTTCCTGCTACGCGCAGGAGGCCATCGAAAACCATGGTCTCCTGCGCGGTAGCTGGCTGACTGCGCGTCGGCTCGGCCGCTGTCATCCCTGGAATCCCGGCGGCTACGACCCGGTTCCGCCCGTAAAAACCTCCCAATCCTCTTCGATGGCCGAGTAATCATGGATATTCAACGCTCGATCCTGATCGTCGCCCTGGCAATCGTGTCCTACCTGATGGTTCTCCAATGGAACCAGGACTACGGCCAGGCCGCCTTGCCGACCGCCAGTGCACCCGCCGCCAACACCGCGACGCTGCCTGACTCCGCGACTCCGACTCAGCAAGCTGCCAATGACGACGTCCCGACCGCCGACAATACCGAGCACAGCGCACCTGCCGCTGCTCAGGTAGCGCCGAGCAACGAGCTGATCCGCGTCGAAACCGACGTGCTCAACCTGGCCATCGACCCCAACGGCGGTGACATCGTCCAGCTGACCCTGCCGAAGTACCCCCGTCGCCAGGATCGCCCGGATGTCCCCTTCCAGCTGTTCGACAACGGTAACGAGCGTCTGTACCAGGCCCAGAGCGGCCTGATCGGCACCAACGGTCCCGATGCGCGCCCCACCGGCCGCCCGCTCTACAGTGCCACTCAGCGCCAGTACAAGCTGGAAGACGGCCAGGACCAGCTGGTGGTCGAGCTGACCTTCAGCGAAAACGGCGTCAACTACATCAAGCGCTTCACTCTGACCCGCGGCAAGTACGACCTGCAGGTCGCCTACCGCATCGATAACCAGAGCGCCCAGGCCTGGAACGGCAGCATGTACGCGCAGCTCAAGCGCGACGGCAGCGCCGACCCGTCCTCCAGCACCGCGACTGGCGTTTCGACCTACCTCGGCGCCGCCGTCTGGACCCCCAGCGAGCCCTACAAGAAGATTTCCACCAAGGACATCGACAAGCAGGACGAGAAGCGCCGCGAAGGCAATCCTGACGCCTGGTTCAAGGAAAGCGTGAGCGGTGGCTGGGTCGCCTGGCTGCAGCACTACTTCGTCACCGCCTGGGTCGCCGACAAGGGCCAGACCAACGTCATCCAGACCCGCAAGGATCCGAAAGGCAACTACATCGTTGGCTTCGTCGGCTCCAGCCTGGCAGTACCTGCCGGTGCCCAGGCGGAAACCTCGGCCACCCTGTATGCCGGTCCGAAGGTCCAGGATCACCTGAAGGAACTGTCCCCGGGCCTGGAGCTGACCGTCGACTACGGCTTCCTGTGGTTCATCGCCCAGCCGATCTTCTGGCTGCTGCAACATATCCACAGCATCCTCGGCAACTGGGGCTGGTCGATCATCGCCCTGACCGTGCTGATCAAGCTCGCCTTCTTCCCCCTCTCGGCCGCCAGCTACAAGTCCATGGCCCGCATGCGCGCCGTGTCGCCGAAACTGCAGGCGCTGAAGGAACAGTTCGGTGACGATCGCCAGAAGATGTCCCAGGCGATGATGGAGCTGTACAAGAAGGAGAAGATCAACCCGCTCGGTGGCTGCCTGCCGATCCTGGTGCAGATGCCGGTCTTCCTCGCCCTCTACTGGGTACTCCTGGAAAGCGTCGAGATGCGCCAGGCCCCATGGATGTTCTGGATCACCGACCTGTCGATCAAGGATCCGTTCTTCATCCTGCCGATCATCATGGGCGCCACCATGTTCATCCAGCAGCAGCTGAACCCGACGCCGCCGGATCCCATGCAGGCCAAGGTGCTGAAGCTGATGCCGATCATCTTCACCTTCTTCTTCCTCTGGTTCCCTGCCGGCCTGGTGGTTTACTGGGTGGTCAACAACTGCTTGTCCATCGCCCAGCAGTGGTACATTACCCGCAAGATCGAAGCAGCGACGAAGAAAGCAGCGGCCTGATAATCACGCTGTAATCCGTTGAACAAGACGCCCCCTCAGTGGGGCGTCTTGCTATCCGCCATTCAGTGACCTTCCGGGAGCCAGCCATGAACGCTGTGCGTGAAACCATCGCCGCCGTCGCCACCGCCCAAGGCCGTGGCGGCGTCGGCATCGTCCGGGTCTCCGGCCCACAGGCATCGCGTATCGCCCAGGCCATTGCCGGTCGCCAGCTCAAGCCCCGCTACGCCCATTACGGCCCCTTCCGGGATGCTGCCGGCGAGACTCTGGACGAAGGCCTGGCGCTTTATTTCCCCGGCCCCAACTCATTCACAGGCGAGGACGTGCTCGAACTTCAGGGCCATGGCGGTCCCGTGGTCCTCGACCTGCTGTTACGCCGCTGCCTGGAGCTGGGCGCGCGCCAGGCCCGCCCAGGCGAGTTCAGCGAACGTGCCTTCCTCAACGACAAGCTCGACCTGGCCCAGGCGGAAGCCATCGCCGACCTGATCGAAGCCAGCTCCGAGCAGGCCGCGCGCAACGCCCTGCGTTCCCTGCAGGGTGAATTCTCCCGCCGCGTACAAGGGCTCACGGAAAAACTCATCCAGCTGCGCATCTATGTAGAAGCCGCCATCGACTTCCCGGAGGAGGAAATCGACTTCCTCGCCGATGGCCATGTCCTGGGGCTGCTGGATGGGGTTCGGGAAAACTTATCCACAGTGTTGCGTGAAGCGGGCCAGGGCGCACTGCTGCGGGAAGGCATGACGGTGGTCATCGCCGGGCGGCCCAATGCCGGTAAATCCAGCCTGCTCAACGCCCTGGCAGGCCGCGAAGCCGCCATCGTCACCGAGATCGCGGGCACCACACGGGACGTACTGCGCGAACATATCCACATCGACGGCATGCCACTGCACGTTGTGGATACCGCCGGCCTGCGGGATACCGACGACCATGTGGAAAAGATCGGCGTGGAGCGCGCCCTCAAGGCCATCGAGGAAGCGGACCGCGTCCTCCTGGTGGTCGACGCCACGGCAGCGGAAAGCGCTGACCCCTTCGCCCTCTGGCCCGAATTCCTCGACAGCCGTCCCGACCCGGCCAAGGTCACCCTGATCCGCAACAAGGCGGACCTGTCGGGCGATGCCGTCGACCTCCAGACCAGCGCCGATGGCCACGTCACGCTGAATCTCTCCGCCCGTTCGGGAGAGGGCCTCGAACTGCTGCGCGAGCACCTCAAGGCCTGCATGGGCTACGAGCAGACCGCCGAGAGCAGCTTCAGCGCGCGCCGGCGCCACCTGGAAGCCCTGCGCCAGGCCAGCAGCCATCTGGAACACGGCCGCTCGCAGCTCACCCTGGCTGGAGCCGGTGAACTGCTGGCGGAGGACCTGCGCCATGCTCAACAGGCACTGGGAGAGATAACCGGTGCCTTCAGTTCGGACGACCTGCTGGGTCGGATCTTCTCCAGCTTCTGCATCGGCAAGTAGCGGTTTTCCGCTGATGGAACGAGCCACCTTCGGGTGGCTTTTTTATGCCCGCAGACTTATCCAGAGGCAAATAAACCCTGTTGATAACTGGCCCTGAACCCCGTCCATAAGCCTGAGGATAACCGGGGGCATAACCACCCTGTGCATAAGTACCTATTCCATCCACAGGGGGTGCACGGCTTACCCGGAGGAAACCGCCAGGTTCAGCACAGGCTTATCATTCTCTGCAGCCAGCGCCCTTTATGGTCTTGAGGCACTTATCCACAAAAAAGCCGTTCACCATTCATATAAACAATGAACAAGCTCTATAAGAATTCTTTCTCTCTTCTTATCTATTAGCCCCGAAGCCCGGGAAGCCATAGCCGGTCGAACAGGATGTGGACAGGCGAAAGGGGAGTACACCGAACGGTTGGCTATTTTTTGTGCAAAAGACTTCATTCACCGAGGGGAAGTCCCTATACTTGCCGCCTTCCCTATTTCCCCATTTACAGAACAGGCACGAGGTGCGTGGTGGATTTCCCTTCCCGTTTTGACGTGATCGTTATCGGCGGCGGCCATGCCGGCACCGAGGCTGCACTGGCAGCTGCGCGCATGGGGGTGAAAACCCTGCTGCTGACGCACAACGTCGAAACGCTTGGCCAGATGAGCTGCAACCCCGCTATCGGCGGCATCGGCAAAAGCCACCTGGTCAAGGAAATCGATGCCCTCGGCGGCGCGATGGCGACTGCCACCGACCTCGGCGGCATTCAGTTCCGTGTGCTCAACAGCCGCAAGGGCCCGGCCGTGCGTGCTACCCGCGCCCAGGCCGACCGCGTGCTGTACAAGGCAGCCATCCGCGAGATCCTCGAGAACCAACCCAACCTGTGGATATTCCAGCAGGCCTGCGATGACCTGATTGTGGAAAACGATCAGGTGAGAGGCGTCGTGACCCAGATGGGCCTTCGCTTCCACGCGGATTCCGTGGTGTTGACCACCGGTACCTTCCTCGGCGGACTTATCCACATCGGCCTGCAGAATTATTCAGGTGGCCGTGCCGGCGACCCGCCGTCCAATGCCCTGGCCAAACGCATGCGCGAACTGCCCCTGCGTGTCGGCCGACTGAAGACCGGTACCCCGCCGCGCATCGATGGTCGTTCGGTGGACTTTTCGGTGATGACCGAACAGCCCGGTGATACGCCAATCCCGGTGATGTCCTTCCTTGGCAACAAGGAACAGCACCCGCGCCAGGTCAGCTGCTGGATCACCCACACCAATGCGCGCACCCACGAGATCATCGCCAGCAACCTCGATCGCTCGCCGATGTACTCCGGTGTGATCGAAGGCGTCGGCCCGCGCTACTGCCCGTCCATCGAAGACAAGATCCACCGCTTCGCCGACAAGGAAAGCCACCAGGTGTTCCTCGAGCCGGAAGGCCTGACCACCCACGAGCTGTACCCCAACGGCATCTCCACCTCTCTGCCCTTCGATGTGCAGCTGGACATCGTCCGCTCCATCCGCGGCATGGAGAACGCCCACATCGTGCGTCCGGGCTACGCCATCGAGTACGACTACTTCGACCCGCGCGACCTCAAGTACAGCCTGGAGACCAAGGTCATCGGCGGGCTGTTCTTCGCCGGCCAGATCAACGGCACCACCGGTTATGAAGAAGCCGGTGCCCAGGGCCTGCTCGCCGGCGCCAACGCTGCGCTGCGCGTCCAGGGCAAGGAAGCCTGGTGCCCGCGTCGCGACGAGGCCTATATCGGTGTGCTGGTCGACGACCTGATCACCCTGGGCACCCAGGAGCCGTACCGCATGTTCACCTCGCGTGCCGAGTACCGGTTGATCCTGCGGGAAGACAACGCCGACCTGCGCCTGACCGAAAAAGGCCGCGAGCTCGGCCTGGTGGATGATCGCCGCTGGGCAGCGTTCGAAGCCAAGCGCGAAGGCATCGCCCTGGAAGAACAACGCCTGAAAAGCACCTGGGTGCGTCCCGGTACGCCCCAGGGCGACGCCATCGCCGAGCGCTTCGGCACGCCGCTGACCCATGAATACAACCTGCTCAACCTGCTCAGCCGCCCGGAGATCGACTATGTCGGCCTGGTGGAAGTGACCGGCAACGGCGCCGAAGACCCGCAGGTCGCCGAACAGGTGGAGATCAAGACCAAGTACGCCGGCTACATCGACCGCCAGCAGGACGAGATCGCCCGCCTGCGCGCCAGCGAAGACACGCGCCTGCCTGCCGACCTCGACTACGCGACCATCTCCGGCCTGTCCAAGGAGATCCAGCACAAGCTCGGCCAGGGCCGCCCGGAAACCCTCGGCCAGGCGTCGCGCATCCCCGGCGTTACGCCGGCGGCCATTTCGCTGCTGCTGATCCACCTGAAGAAACGCGGCGCCGGTCGCCAGCTGGAGCAGAGCGCCTGATGTCGCACGTCACCTCCCGCCACGGCGACGAACTGTCCCGTGGTGCACAGCAACTCGGCGTCGAACTTTCCCCCCGCAGCACGAACTGTTGCTCGGCTACCTGGCACTGCTGATCAAATGGAACAAGGCCTATAACCTCACCGCGGTGCGTGACCCGGACGAGATGGTCTCGCGCCACCTGCTCGACAGCCTCAGCGTGGTGCCCCATGTGGCCGCGCTGGGTGACAGCTGGCTCGATGTCGGCAGCGGTGGCGGCATGCCCGGTATTCCCCTGGCGATCCTGTTCCCCGAACGCCGTTTCACCCTGCTCGACTCCAACGGTAAGAAGACCCGCTTCCTCACCCAGGTGAAGCTGGAACTCAAGCTGGACAACCTCGAAGTTATCCACAGCCGGGTCGAAGCCGTGCAGCCCGAGCGCCCGTTCGCCGGCATCATTTCCCGTGCCTTCAGCTCGCTGGAGGATTTCGCAAACTGGACCCGTCACCTGGGCGATGGCGAAACCCACTGGCTGGCGATGAAGGGCCTGCACCCCACCGATGAGCTGGTTGCGCTGCCTGCGGACTTCCGCCTTGACGCGGAGCACGCCCTGGCGGTTCCCGGTTGCCAAGGTCAACGCCATCTGCTGATACTGCGCCGCACGGAATAAGGGGGAAAGGCAGCCATGGCTAAGGTATTCGCGATCGCCAACCAGAAAGGTGGAGTGGGCAAGACCACCACCTGCATCAACCTGGCGGCATCGCTGGTTGCGACCAAGCGCCGCGTGCTGCTGATCGATCTCGATCCCCAGGGCAACGCCACCATGGGCAGCGGCATCGACAAGCACGCCCTGGAAAACTCCATCTACGACGTGCTGATCGGTGAATGCGACCTGGCCGAGGCCATGCAATTCTCCGAGCACGGCGGCTACCAGTTGCTGCCGGCCAACCGCGACCTCACTGCCGCGGAAGTCGCACTGCTGGAAATGAAGATGAAGGAAAGCCGCCTGCGCTATGCGCTGGCGCCGATCCGCGAGAACTACGACTACATCCTCATCGACTGCCCGCCGTCGCTGAACATGCTGACCATCAACGCCCTGGTCGCCGCCGATGGCGTGATCATCCCCATGCAGTGCGAGTACTACGCGCTGGAGGGGCTGTCGGACCTGGTCAACAGCATCCAGCGCATTGGCCAGCTGCTCAATCCGAGCCTGAAGATCGAAGGCCTGCTGCGCACCATGTACGACCCGCGCATCAGCCTCACCAACGACGTCACCGCGCAGCTCAAGGAGCATTTCGGCGACAAGCTCTACGACGCTGTCATCCCGCGTAACGTCCGTCTCGCCGAGGCCCCCAGCTTCGGCATGCCGGCACTCGTCTACGACAAGCAATCCCGTGGCGCCCTCGCCTACCTGGCGCTGGCTGGCGAGCTGGTTCGCCGCCAGCGTGCGAACGCCAAAACCGCTACTGCATAAGGAAACCGCATGGCAGCGAAGAAAAGAGGTCTGGGCCGTGGCCTGGACGCCCTGCTGGGCGGAAACACCGCGACCGTACTGCAGGAGGAGGCCGCCAAGGCCGACACCCGCGAACTGCAGAACCTGCCCCTGGAGCTGATCCAGCGTGGCAAATACCAACCCCGCCGCGACATGGACCCGACCGCCCTCGAAGAGCTGGCGCAGTCGATCCGTGCCCAGGGCGTCATGCAACCCATCGTGGTGCGTCCCATCGACGGTGGCCGCTTCGAGATCATCGCCGGTGAACGTCGCTGGCGTGCCAGCCACCAGGCCGGCCTGGATCGGATCCCCGCCCTGGTGCGCGAAGTGCCGGATGAAGCCGCCATCGCCATGGCGCTGATCGAGAACATCCAGCGCGAAGACCTCAATCCCATCGAGGAAGCCGTTGCCCTGCAGCGCTTGCAGCAGGAGTTCCAGCTGACCCAGCAGCAGGTCGCCGAGGCCGTTGGCAAATCGCGGGTGACCATCACCAACCTGCTGCGCCTGATCGCCCTCCCCGAAGAGATCAAGACCCTGCTTTCCCACGGGGATCTGGAAATGGGCCATGCCCGTGCCCTGCTCGGTCTGCCGGCCGAACAGCAGGTGGAAGGGGCGCGACATGTTGTCGCACGAGGCCTGACCGTGCGCCAAACCGAGGCACTGGTGCGGCAATGGCTGAGCGGCAAGGACAAAGCTGTCGAACCGGTCAAGGCCGATCCGGACATCAGTCGCCTCGAACAGCGCCTCGCTGAGCGGCTGGGGGCTCCGGTGCAGATAAAACACGGCCAGAAAGGCAAAGGTCAGCTGGTCATCCGCTACAACTCCCTCGACGAGTTGCAAGGCGTTCTGGCCCACATTCGCTGAAACATTTGACCATGTAGCGTGCGGTCGGAATTCACTACCCGGCAGTTGAATAGGGGGTATTCCACCCCTATACTCTGCGCGCAATTTTGTCGGCACAAACTATGCCAAGTTATTGATTCGAGGCGCCGACTCAGAGGACCCGCTGCGATGGATCTACGCATGCAAAACCGCCTGCCCTTCCATCGCCTTCCGGTATTCCCGGTGCTGCTGGCCCAACTGGTCGTGTTGCTGATCGCCGCTGTCGTTCTTTGGCTATGGCGCGATGGTGTAGCTGGTTACTCTGGTTTGTGCGGCGGCCTGATCGCGTGGGTGCCGAACCTGTATTTCGCCCACAAGGCGTTCCGTTTCAGTGGAGCGCGGGCGGCTCAGGCGATAGTCCGGTCTTTTTATGCCGGCGAGATGGGCAAGATGATTCTGACGGCGGTGCTCTTCGCACTGACGTTCGCAGGCGTGAAACCCCTGGAAGCACTGGCGGTATTCGGTGTCTTCCTGCTGACCCAGGCGGTCAGCTGGTTCGCTCCCCTGTTAATGAGAACAAGATTTTCGAAACCTTAGGGCGTTTGAGGCAAACATGGCAGAGCAAACCGCTTCGGGCTATATCCAGCACCACCTGCAAAACCTGACTTTCGGTAAACTGCCGTCCGGCGAATGGGGCTTCGCCCACACCGCCGAGCAAGCCAAGGAAATGGGCTTCTGGGCTTTCCACGTGGACACCCTGGGCTGGTCCATCGCCGTAGGCCTGTTGTTCGTGATCCTGTTCCGCATGGCGGCCCGCAAAGCCACCTCCGGCATCCCCGGTGGCCTGCAGAACCTGGTCGAAGTCATGGTCGACTTCGTCGACGGCAGCGTGAAGGACACCTTCCACGGCCGTAACCCGCTGATCGCCCCCCTGGCACTGACCATCTTCGTCTGGATCTTCCTGATGAACGCCATCGACCTGATTCCGGTCGACTGGATTCCGGTCCTGGCGGCGAAGATCACCGGTAACGAGCACCTGTTCTTCCGTGCCGTACCGACCACCGACCCGAACGCCACCCTGGGCATGGCCCTGTCGGTGTTCGCGCTGATCATCTTCTACAGCATCAAGGTCAAGGGCATCGGCGGCTTCGTCGGCGAGCTGACCCTGCACCCCTTCGGCAGCAAGAACATCTTCGTTCAGATCCTGCTGATCCCGGTGAACTTCCTGCTCGAGTTCGTGACCCTGGTGGCCAAGCCGATCTCCCTGGCCCTGCGTCTGTTCGGCAACATGTACGCCGGCGAGCTGGTGTTCATCCTGATCGCCGTGATGTTCGGCGCCGGCATGATCCTGCTCAGCGGCCTGGGTATCGCACTGCAGTGGGCGTGGGCTGTGTTCCACATCCTGATCATCACCCTGCAGGCCTTCATCTTCATGATGCTGACCATCGTCTACCTGTCGATGGCGCACGAAGACAACCATTAAGAACGCAGCTCGTCCCTGATGTCCTTCTCCCTCGGGAGAAGGCGCCCGAAGGGCGGATGAGGGATGAGGTTCGAGATGGTCCCGCGCCAACCAGCGCGGGAACGCCCGAAAGGGCAGCTGGAAAGAAGACGATTTCGTTTTACCGCTTCACTTAAACCTTAACCAACACGACATAAAGTCGGGAGGAAAAATGGAAACTGTAGTAGGTCTCACTGCGATCGCCGTAGCTCTGCTGATTGGCCTGGGTGCCCTGGGTACCGCTATCGGCTTCGGTCTGCTGGGTGGCAAGTTCCTGGAAGGCGCTGCTCGCCAGCCGGAAATGGTCCCGATGCTGCAGGTCAAAATGTTCATCGTCGCCGGCCTGCTGGACGCCGTGACCATGATCGGCGTTGGTATCGCTCTGTTCTTCACCTTCGCTAACCCGTTCATTGCTCAGGTAGCCCAATAATCCTCTTTCTAGAGGATTGGACTGACAACGAACGAGCGAGGTGTTGGCGTGAACATTAATGCAACCCTGATCGGCCAGTCCGTCGCGTTCTTCATTTTTGTACTGTTCTGCATGAAGTTCGTGTGGCCTCCGGTCATCACGGCACTGCGCGACCGTCAGAAGAAGATTGCCGACGGCCTGGACGCTGCCAACCGCGCGGCTCGTGACCTGGAGCTGGCCCACGAAAAAGTGGCCCAGCAACTGCGCGAAGCCAAGACTCAGGCAGCTGAAATCATCGAGCAAGCCAAGAAACGCGGTACCCAGATCGTCGACGAAGCTCGCGATCAGGCCCGTGTAGAAGGCGAGCGCCTCAAGGCGCAGGCTCAGGCCGAGATCGAACAGGAACTGAACAGCGTCAAAGACGCGCTGCGCGCCCAACTGGGTAGCCTGGCCGTCGGCGGTGCCGAGAAGATCCTGGGTGCCACTATCGATCAAAACGCGCACGCGGAGCTGGTTAACAAACTGGCCGCCGAAATCTAAGCGAGGGCGATCATGGCAGAACTGACCACGCTGGCCCGACCTTACGCCAAGGCTGCTTTCGAGTACGCCCAGGCCCATCAGCAGCTGGCCGCCTGGTCGGCCATGCTAGGCCTGGCCGCTGCGGTGTCCCAGGACACCACCATGCAGCAGGTGCTCAAAGCCCCGCGTCTGACGAGCGAAGAAAAAGCCAACACCTTTGTCGAGGTGGTTGGTGAGAAGTTCGATGCATCGGTAAGCAATTTCATCCACGTGCTCTCCGAGAACAGCCGCCTCGTGCTGCTGCCGGAAATCGCCGAACTGTTCGAGCTGTACAAGGCCGAGCAGGAGAAGTCGATCGACGTGGAAGTCACCAGTGCCTTTGCATTGAACACAGAACAGCAAGACAAACTCGCCAAGGTTCTCAGCGCACGGCTCAGCCGGGAAGTGCGCCTGCACGCCGCGGAGGATGCCAGCCTGATAGGCGGCGTCGTCATCCGTGCCGGCGACCTGGTTATCGATGGCTCGGTTCGCGGCAAGCTCGCGAAACTGGCCGAAGCGTTGAAATCCTGAGTTTGAAGGGGCAGCAGAGCAATGCAGCAACTCAATCCGTCCGAAATTAGTGAAATCATCAAGGGGCGCATCGAGAAACTCGACGTGTCCTCCCAAGCCCGTAACGAAGGCACCATCGTCAGCGTATCCGACGGTATCGTGCGTATTCACGGTCTGGCCGACGCGATGTACGGCGAGATGATCGAGTTCCCCGGTGGCGTCTATGGTATGGCGCTGAACCTGGAACAAGACTCCGTGGGTGCCGTGGTACTGGGTAGCTACCTGACCCTCGCCGAAGGCATGAGCGCCAAGTGCACCGGCCGCATCCTGGAAGTACCGGTTGGTCCGGAACTGCTGGGTCGCGTGGTCGATGCCCTGGGCAACCCGATCGACGGCAAAGGCCCTCTGAACAACGTCGCTACCGACGCTGTCGAGAAGGTTGCGCCGGGCGTGATCTGGCGTAAGTCGGTCGACCAGCCGGTACAGACCGGTTACAAGTCCGTCGACGCCATGATCCCGGTAGGCCGTGGCCAGCGCGAGCTGATCATCGGTGACCGTCAGATCGGCAAGACCGCCCTCGCGGTCGACGCCATCATCAACCAGAAGAACAGCGGCATCCGCTGCGTCTACGTTGCCATCGGTCAGAAGCAATCGACCATCGCCAACGTCGTGCGCAAGCTGGAAGAGAACGGCGCCCTGGCCAACACCATCGTGGTGGCTGCCTCGGCTTCCGAATCTGCTGCGCTGCAGTTCATCGCACCGTACGCCGGCTGCACCATGGGCGAGTACTTCCGCGACCGCGGCGAAGACGCGCTGATCGTTTATGACGATCTGTCCAAGCAAGCCGTTGCCTACCGCCAGATCTCCCTGCTGCTGCGCCGCCCGCCGGGCCGCGAAGCCTACCCGGGCGACGTGTTCTATCTCCACAGCCGTCTGCTGGAGCGCGCTTCCCGCGTTTCCGAAGAGTACGTCGAGAAGTTCACCAATGGCGCCGTGACTGGCAAGACCGGTTCCCTGACCGCTCTGCCGATCATCGAAACCCAGGCCGGTGACGTTTCCGCGTTCGTTCCGACCAACGTGATCTCCATCACCGACGGTCAGATCTTCCTGGAATCCGCCATGTTCAACTCGGGTATCCGTCCGGCCGTCAACGCCGGTATCTCGGTATCCCGCGTAGGTGGTGCAGCCCAGACCAAGATCGTCAAGAAGCTGTCCGGTGGCATCCGTACCGCCCTGGCCCAGTACCGTGAACTGGCGGCTTTCGCCCAGTTCGCCTCTGACCTGGACGAAGCGACCCGCAAGCAGCTGGAACACGGTCAACGCGTTACCGAGCTGATGAAGCAGAAGCAGTACGCGCCCATGTCGATCGCTGACATGTCGCTGAGCCTGTACGCGGCCGAACGTGGCTTCCTGCAGGACGTCGAAGTCGCCAAAGTCGGCGCCTTCGAGCAGGCCCTGATTGCCTACTTCAACCGGGATCACGCCGCTCTGCTGGCGAAGATCAACGAGAAGGGTGACTTCAACGACGAAATCGACGCTGGCCTCAAAGCCGGTATCGAGAAGTTCAAAGCCACCCAAACCTGGTAAGCCGCAGCGGGCGTCGCAAGACGCCCGCTTGCTAACCCGATAGGTGTCAAATGGCAGGCGCAAAAGAGATTCGCAGCAAGATTGCGAGCATCAAAAGCACGCAAAAGATCACCAGCGCCATGGAAAAGGTGGCCGTCAGCAAGATGCGCAGGGCTCAAATGCGCATGGCTGCCAGCCGTCCCTATGCGGAGCGTATCCGTCAGGTGATTGGTCATCTGGCCAACGCCAACCCGGAATACCGCCACCCGTTCATGATCGAGCGCGAAATCAAGCGCGTCGGTTATGTCGTGGTGAGCAGTGACCGTGGTCTGTGCGGTGGCTTGAACACCAACCTGTTCAAGGCCCTGGTCAAGGACATGTCGGCGAACCGCGAGAAGGGCGTGGAGATCGATCTCTGCGTGATCGGCAGCAAGGGTGCGGCATTCTTCCGCAACTTCGGCGGCAACGTCGTCGCAGCCATCAGCCAACTCGGCGAAGAGCCTTCGATCAACGACCTGATCGGCAGCGTCAAGGTGATGCTGGATGCCTACCTGGAAGGTCGTATCGACCGTCTCTCGGTAGTCTCCAACAAGTTCATCAACACCATGACCCAGAAGCCCACCGTGGAGCAGTTGGTTCCGCTGGTGGCAGATGCCGACCAGGATCTCAAGCACCACTGGGACTATCTCTACGAACCCGACGCCAAAGAGCTGCTGGACGGCCTGATGGTGCGCTACGTGGAGTCGCAGGTGTACCAGGCGGTCGTCGAGAACAACGCAGCCGAACAAGCGGCGCGGATGATCGCGATGAAGAACGCCACTGACAACGCCGGTGACCTGATCAGCGAACTTCAGCTGGTCTACAACAAGGCCCGTCAGGCTGCGATCACCCAAGAGATCTCGGAAATCGTCGGCGGCGCTGCCGCGGTTTAAGAACGGTTCAAATATTCAGAGGACCAAATGATGAGTAGCGGACGTATCGTTCAAATCATCGGCGCCGTCATCGACGTGGAATTCCCGCGTGACCAGGTGCCGAACGTCTACGAGGCGCTGAAAGTTCAAGGCGCTGAAACCACCCTCGAAGTTCAGCAGCAGCTGGGCGACGGCGTGGTACGTACCATTGCGATGGGTTCGACCGAAGGCCTGAAACGTGGCCTGGACGTCGCCAGCACTGGCAAGGCCATCTCCGTACCGGTGGGCAAAGCGACCCTCGGCCGGATCATGGACGTGCTGGGCAACCCGATCGACGAAGCCGGCCCCATTGGCGAAGAAGAGCAGTGGGAAATCCACCGCGCTGCTCCGTCCTATGCCGAGCAGGCTGGCTCCAACGAGCTGCTGGAAACCGGTATCAAGGTAATTGACCTGGTTTGCCCGTTCGCCAAGGGCGGCAAGGTCGGTCTGTTCGGTGGCGCCGGTGTCGGCAAGACCGTAAACATGATGGAACTGATCCGTAACATCGCCATCGAGCACAGCGGTTATTCCGTGTTCGCCGGTGTGGGTGAGCGTACCCGTGAGGGTAACGATTTCTACCACGAGATGAAGGACTCCAACGTTCTGGACAAAGTGGCCCTGGTATACGGCCAGATGAACGAGCCGCCGGGCAACCGTCTGCGCGTTGCACTGACCGGCCTGACCATGGCCGAGAAGTTCCGTGACGAAGGCCGTGACGTTCTGCTGTTCGTGGACAACATCTACCGCTACACCCTGGCCGGTACCGAAGTGTCCGCGCTGCTGGGTCGTATGCCGTCCGCGGTGGGTTACCAGCCGACCCTGGCTGAGGAAATGGGCGTTCTGCAAGAGCGCATCACCTCTACCAAGACCGGTTCGATCACTTCGATCCAGGCCGTATACGTTCCTGCGGACGACCTGACCGACCCGTCCCCGGCGACCACCTTCGCCCACCTGGACGCCACCGTCGTTCTGTCCCGTGACATCGCGTCCCTGGGTATCTACCCGGCCGTGGACCCGCTGGACTCCACCTCTCGCCAGCTCGACCCGCTGGTGATCGGTCAGGACCACTACGACACCGCTCGCGGCGTCCAGTACGTTCTGCAGCGTTACAAGGAACTGAAGGACATCATCGCGATCCTGGGTATGGACGAACTGTCCGAAGCGGACAAGCAGCTCGTATCCCGCGCTCGTAAGATCCAGCGCTTCCTGTCCCAGCCGTTCTTCGTGGCTGAAGTATTCACCGGTTCGCCCGGCAAGTACGTCTCCCTGAAGGACACCATCGCTGGCTTCAAAGGCATCCTCAACGGCGACTACGATCACCTGCCCGAGCAGGCGTTCTACATGGTCGGCGGCATCGAAGAAGCCATCGAGAAAGCGAAGAAACTGTAACCCCCTGGGCGCCCGGCGACGGGCGCTTACGTGAGGCAAGCGTATGGCTATTACTGTCCATTGCGATATCGTCAGCGCCGAAGCGGAGATCTTCTCCGGTCTGGTGGAGATGGTGATTGCGCACGGCAACCTCGGCGATCTGGGTATCGCGCCGGGTCACGCCCCGCTGATCACCGACCTCAAGCCGGGCCCGATCCGCTTGGTGAAGCAGGGTGGCGAGGAGGAGGTGTACTACATCTCCGGTGGTTTCCTCGAGGTGCAGCCGAACATGGTGAAGGTCCTGGCCGACACCGTTCTGCGCGCCGGCGACCTGGACGAAGCTGCTGCTCAGGAGTCCCTGCGGGCTGCTGAGAAGGCTCTGAACGAGAAGGGCGCGGAGTTCGATTACTCCTCCGCCGCTGCTCGCCTGGCCGAGGCTGCTGCCCAGCTGCGCACCGTCCAGCAGATCCGCAAGAAGTTCGGCGGCTAACCCCGCGCTCTTCATCGCAAGCGAGTAAAAGGGTAGCCTTGGCTACCCTTTTTCTTTTCCGGCAGTGCCGGTTATCCACAGGCTCGGAAGCTCCCCTCCATGTCACTCGATATCGTCATCCTCGCCGCTGGCCAGGGCACCCGCATGCGTTCGGCCCTGCCCAAGGTCCTCCACCCCATCGCCGGCAAGGCCATGCTCGGCCACGTCATCGACAGCGCGCGCAAGCTGCAGCCCCAGGGCATCCACGTGGTGATCGGCCATGGCGCCGACACGGTGAAGGAACGACTGGCAGCGGGTGACCTCGGTTTCGTGATCCAGGCCGAGCAACTGGGGACCGGCCACGCCGTCGCCCAGGCCCTGCCGCAGCTCAGCGCCGAACGCGTGCTGATCCTCTACGGCGACGTGCCGCTGATCGAAGTGGAGACCCTGGAGCGTCTGCTGCAGAAGGTCGGCCCCGAGCAACTGGCGCTGCTCACCGTCGAGCTGGACGACCCCACCGGCTACGGCCGCATCGTGCGTGACCAGCAAGGCGTGGTGAAGGCCATTGTCGAGCACAAGGACGCCAGCCCCGAGCAGCGTCTCATCCGTGAAGGCAACACCGGCATCCTCGCCGTGCCGGGCAAGCGCCTGGCCGACTGGCTGGGCCGCCTCTCCAACAACAACGCCCAGGGCGAGTACTACCTCACCGACGTCATCGCCATGGCCGTGGCCGATGGCCTGGTGGTCGCCACCGAGCAGCCCCAGGACGCCATGGAAGTGCAGGGCGCCAACGACCGCATCCAGCTTTCCGAGCTCGAGCGCCACTACCAGAAACGCGCCGCCCGCCGTCTCATGGCCCAGGGCGTCACCCTGCTGGACCCGGCGCGCTTCGACCTGCGCGGCGAGGCCTCCGTCGGCCGCGACGTGCTCATCGACGTCAACGTGATCCTCGAAGGTCGTGTGGTCATCGAAGACAACGTGCAGATCGGCCCCAACTGCGTGATCAAGGACAGCACCCTGCGCCGTGGCGCCATCGTCAAGGCCAACAGCCACCTGGATGGCGCCGAAGTGGGTGAGGGCGCCGATTGCGGCCCGTTCGCCCGCTTGCGTCCGGGCGCTGTACTGAGCGCCAAGGCCCATGTGGGTAACTTCGTCGAGATCAAGAACGCCGTCCTCGGCGAGGGCGCCAAGGCCGGCCACCTCAGCTACCTGGGGGATGCCGAGATCGGTGCGCGCACCAACATCGGTGCCGGCACCATCACCTGCAACTACGACGGCGCCAACAAATTCCGCACCGTCATGGGCGAAGACGTCTTCATCGGCTCCAACAGCGCCCTGGTCGCCCCGGTGACCCTGGGCGACGGCGCCACCACCGGTGCCGGCTCCACCATCACCCAGGACGTACCGGCCCACGCCCTGGCGGTCGGCCGTGCCAAGCAGCGCAACATCGAAGGCTGGAAACGCCCGGTGAAGCTGAAGCAATAAGCCTGTGGATAACTGCAAAAGGCGGCCTGTGCCGCCTTTTGTCGTTTTCGGTCTTGACGCAAAAGCTTCGTTGAGTTTTGATTCGCACACTTTTTCTTTCGAATCGAAACTTAAGCATGTCGAAGCGCAATACGCCGCAACGTCGCCACGCCATCCTCGCCCTGCTGGCCGAGCAGGGCGAAGTCAGTGTCGACGCGCTCGCCAAGGGTTTCGCCACCTCGGAAGTCACCATCCGCAAGGACCTCGCCGCTCTCGAGACCAACGGCCTGCTGCTGCGCCGCTACGGCGGCGCCGTGCCGGTGCCCCAGGAGTTCATGGTCGAGGCCAGCCAGCCGGTCTCCCGCTACAAGCAGGCCATCGCCCGGGCCGCCGCTGATCGCATCCGCGAACATGCGCGGATCATCGTCGACAGCGGCAGCACCACCGCCGCTCTGATCCCCGAGCTGGGCCACCGCCCCGGCCTGGTGGTGATGACCAACTCGCTGAACGTCGCTACCGCCCTGCGCGACCTGGAACAGGAACCCGTGCTGCTGATGACCGGCGGCACCTGGGACCCGCACTCCGAGTCCTTCCAGGGCCAGGTGGCCGAGCAGGTCCTGCGCTCCTACGACTTCGACCAGCTGTTCATCGGTGCCGACGGCATCGACCTGGCCCGTGGCACCACCACCTTCAACGAACTGCTGGGCCTGTCCCGCGTCATGGCCGAGGTCGCCCGCGAGGTGATCGTCATGGTCGAGGCCGACAAGGTCGGGCGGCGCATCCCCAACCTGGAGCTGCCCTGGAGCAGCGTCCATACCCTGATCACCGACGAGCGCCTGCCCCAGGACGCTCGCCAACAGATAGAGGCGCGGGGCATCACCCTGGTCTGCGCGCCTGTGGATAACTGAGGAGAAAACTTATGTGTGGCATCGTCGGCGCAGTGGCTGAACGGAATATCACCGCCATCCTCGTGGAAGGCCTCAAGCGTCTCGAATACCGCGGTTACGACAGCGCCGGCGTCGCCGTGCTGGACAACGAAGGCGTGCTCCAGCGCCGCCGCCGCGTCGGCAAGGTCAGCGAGCTGGAACAGGCCCTGGCCGAGCAGCCCCTGGCCGGCCGCCTGGGCATCGCGCACACCCGCTGGGCCACCCACGGTGCGCCCACCGAGCACAACGCCCACCCGCACTTCTCCGGCGACCTGGCCCTGGTGCACAACGGCATCATCGAGAACCACGAAGCGCTGCGCGCCCAGCTCAAGGGCCAGGGCTACGTGTTCACCTCCGACACCGACACCGAAGTCATCGTCCACCTGCTGCACCACACCCTGGGCGAGGCCGGTGATCTTGCCGCCGCCCTCAAGGCCGTAGTCCCGCAGCTACACGGCGCCTACGGCCTGGCGGTGATCAACCGTGCCCAGCCCGACCGCCTGCTCGCCGCCCGCAGCGGCAGTCCCCTGGTCATCGGCCTCGGCCTGGGCGAGAACTTCCTCGCCTCCGACCAGTTGGCCCTGCGCCAGGTGACCGACCGCTTCATGTACCTGGAGGAGGGCGACATCGCCGAAATCCGCCGCGACAGCGTCCAGGTCTGGGACCTGCAGGGCAACGCCGTGCAACGCGAGGCCGTGCAGTACCACGAAGGCGCCGAGGCCGCCGACAAGGGCGAGTACCGCCACTTCATGCTCAAGGAAATCCACGAGCAGCCCAAGGTCGTGCAACGCACCCTCGAAGGCCGCCTGGGTACCGACCATGTGCTGGTCCAGGCCTTCGGCCCGCAGGCCGCCGAACTGTTCGCCAAGGTGCGCAACGTGCAGATCGTGGCCTGCGGCACCAGCTACCACGCCGGCATGGTCGCCCGTTACTGGCTGGAAGACCTGGCCGGCATCCCCTGCCAGGTGGAAGTGGCCAGCGAGTTCCGCTACCGCAAGGTCGTGGTGCAGCCCGACACCCTGTTCGTCACCATCTCCCAGTCCGGCGAGACCGCCGACACCCTGGCCGCCCTGCGCAATGCCAACGCGTTGGGCTACCTCGCCAGCCTGGCCATCTGCAACGTCGGCACCAGCTCCCTGGTGCGTGAGTCCGACCTCACCTTGCTGACCCTCGCCGGCCCCGAGATCGGCGTCGCCTCCACCAAGGCCTTCACCACCCAACTGGTCGCCCTGCTGCTGCTCACCCTCAGCCTCGGCCAGGTGCGCGGCACCCTGGCCAAGGCCGAGGAAGCGCGCCTGGTGGAAGCCCTGCGCCGCCTGCCGACCCACCTGGGCGAAGCCCTGGCCATGGACAAGACCGTGGAAAAGGTCGCCGAGCTGTTCGCCGAGAAGCACCACACCCTGTTCCTCGGCCGTGGCGCCCAGTACCCGGTGGCCATGGAAGGGGCGCTCAAGCTCAAGGAGATCTCTTACATCCACGCCGAGGCCTACCCGGCCGGCGAGCTCAAGCACGGCCCCCTGGCCCTGGTGGATGCGGACATGCCGGTGGTCACCGTCGCGCCCAACAACGAGCTGGTGGAAAAGCTCAAATCCAACCTGCAGGAAGTGCGCGCCCGTGGCGGCCAACTGGTGGTCTTCGCCGACCGCGAAGCCGGCATCGACAACGGCGAGGGCACCCACGTGGTGGCCATGCCGCACATCCTCGACGCCCTGGCACCGATCCTTTACACCCTGCCGTTGCAGTTGCTGTCCTACTACGTCGCCGTGCTCAAGGGCACCGACGTCGACCAGCCGCGCAACCTGGCCAAGTCCGTCACTGTGGAGTGACGGGCGGCCCGCAAGGCGTCAGCGGCGGGTTTCCGGCCGCGGGTGCCTTGGCGGGGCGAGGCACGCACCTCGGTTTCCCAGGGGCGGGCAAGCCGATCGGAACGCCCTGTGCCTTGGGCGGTGCACACCCTTCGGGACTGGATCACATCCTGTTCGAAGGCGGTTGACCCGAGGGAGGCGTCACTTTCTAATCCGCAGCTCAATCTTGAACATGGACCGTTTATGTCTTCCGGCGACGCCGCCTCGGCCCCTGCTGCCGCCTCTTCCGCCCCTGTACCTGCCTCCGTCCGCCGGCAGAAGCGCGCCGGCTTGCTCACCCTCAGCCTCATGGGCGCCACTCCCCTCGTCCTGCTGGCCTGGGACCCGATGTACCGTGACGTGCGGGTCTTCGACAGCCTGGCGGTCTGCGAACAGGGCACCACCCTGACCGCCGAGCAATGCCTGCGGCTGCGCGACGAGGCGTTCCGTCGCACCGTCCTTATGGCGCCGGTCTACACCAGCTTCCTGGCCTGTGAGCGCGACTTCATTCGCATCAATGCCGACTGCAAGGTTGGCGAGTGGTGCGAGGCCGACGCCGTGCAGAGCTGCACACAGGGCGACGATGGCCTGGCCCGCCCCCAGCCGGTGGCGTTCCTGGTCAGCGATGCCCTGGTCAGGCGCCTGCGCAGTGGTGAACCGGAGGATTGGAGCGAGGTCGGCCTCGATGAACTGCAGCCGGTCTTCGGCATGAGCGAAGACACCCTCTATGGCAGCGGCAGTAGCACCAGTGGCCATTACGGTGGCTACTACGGCGGTGGCGGCCGCAACCTGCACCTGTTCACCAGCCAGGGCCAATACCTGGGGGATGAGCGCACCCGCCAGGCCAGCGTGCATCGCAGCCAGTTGCAGGCGTCCGGTTATGCCCAGCAGTTCCAGAGCGGGCAATTGCCGACGCGCCTTCAGGGCGTTGCCAGTCGCGGCGGGTTCGGCTCGACGGCCCGCAGCAGCCTGGCCATGGCCAGCGGGTAACCGATCATGTGGATACGGATTGGCCTAGTGCTTGGTTGTCTCTTCGGCAACTCGATTGCCCAGGCAGCAGGCCTGGATAGCAGCATTGGCGAGGCCGATGCACGTCTCGAGGAACTGCGCCGGCTCATCGCCGAAAAGCCCGACCGGCTGCGGGTGCGCCTGCCGAACAGTCGCGAATGGCAGAGCCTGGAGTCCCTCGGTCTTGCCCCTACCTGCCGGGCGCCCGTGCTGGTGCGTCTTGCGGCCCCTTTGCGGGCGTTTACGCAGTGCGGCGGCATAGAGGTGACCGAGGAAGGCGTGAGGTGGATGACGACCTCGATCTTCTGGACCCATGACCGTACCTGGGAGCATGGGCGGATGCTGCACATGCAGGTCAGGAGTTTCGCCCGTCAGGGCAGACCCACCGATGACGTCGACCTGCGCGCCGAGTCGCCACTGGTCAAGGCCCTGGTGGACGCCAGGCCGCTCGAACTGGAAAAGCTCGCCGAGCTCTGGGCGACCCTGCGGCAGCAACCGTTGCCGGCCCGACCGGATGGCCAGTGGGGGGCCAGCGAGTCCTGGCCCACCGGCCTGCTGGCGTTGCATACCGATGGGCGGATCAAGCTGGCCGGCTCGAACCTGGCGGGCTTGCATGCCTGGCAGGCCTGGTGGGCGAGCCAGCCTCGGACCGATAACGTCGCTGCCCTGGTGGGGGTCGACCTGCAGCTGGGAGGCAAGTCCCCGGCCTTGCAGTTGGGCGAGTTCACGCTGGGCCAGACGCCCTTTGCGGTGGTGGTGTTGCCGGCTGACCAGCAGCCCCGCGATGAGCCTGCGCTGTGGCGTGATGACAGTTGGCAATTGCTGATGGTGCGCACCGATGGCAAATGAATACCTGAAAGCAACCCTGGTGACCGAAAATGGCGGCCCGCTCGACGTGTCGGAGCCTCGCATCGTGCGCGTCGACCCGGCCAGCGGCAGTGCCATGCTGATCGGCGCCACCCATGGGTTGACCCTGATGCTGGGCTGTATGACGCCGCTGGTGATCGGCCTGATGTTCGCCGCGCAGCTGGCCTGTGACCTGCCGCCCTGGCCCGTGGGCAACTACGAGCTGACGTCGCTGGCCTGGACCGTCCTCTGGTTGGCTTTCCTGGGCTACAGCCTGTGTTGCGGCAGCTACATGGAGACCTACCTGTTCAACCCGCAGCAGCGGCGGCTGTGGCACCTGAACAGTGGCGAGGTGCTCGACCTGAAGGCACTGGCCGAGCTGGCACGCGCCCGCCAGAAGCCAGCAGATGCCGCCGTGACCGACGCGTCACCGCAGGAGCGCCTGTTGCCCATGGCCGCCGAGCAACTGCTGGGGATCAACTGGCAACGGCTGCAAAAGCTTCAGCCCTACAGACCCAGCCCATTGCGCGCCTACTTGCGCAGTTTCTGGCCCGTGGACGCCTGGTGGATCGCGGGGGTAACGGTAGGCACCTGCCTGCTGGTCATCCTGCTGGTCGTTGGCTCGCTCGCCGGCCTGCTCCTCGCTGTAATGGCGCTGGCTGCCGCCTGGCTGGCCAGCGCCCTGGCCGGTTTCTGCCTGCAGCATCAGGCACCGAGGCGGGCCGAGGCCCTGCTGCGCGGGCGTTCAATCGAGGATGTAGTGCGGAACGAAGCGTGAGCTGTCCTGGGTGATGGCGCTGCGGTCCTCGCGAATGCCCATGCCCACGGGCCGGCCGCCGACCAGCCAGCTGCCGATGATGGGGTGCTCCCCGCCCATGCAGGGCGGCGGGCACCAGCTCTGCAGAATCGCCGGCCCCTGCTCGTAGGGGCCGGGCGTCGCCAGCTCCACACCGCCCTCGCTTTCCACCTGGATGTTCGCCCCCTCGCGGGAGAAGAACGGCTTGCGCACCCAGCGCGGGCCCAGCAGGGCCGCATCCGGCTCATCGGCGAAGCAGGCCGGGATCAGGTTGGGGTGGCCGCGATGACGCTGCCAGAGCAGCGGCAAGATCGCCTTGTTCGACAGCAGGGTCTTCCAGGCGGGCTCGATGAAGCGCGTCCGGCTGTGGGCCAGGTGGTGGGCGAAGTCCTCCTCCAGCAGCCACTCCCAGGGGTAGAGCTTGAACAGCTGGATGATCGGCTGGTCGTGCAGGTCGACGAAGCCCTTGCCGGGTACGTGGCCGATGTCGTCGATGTACAGCAGATGGGGCAGCAGGCCAGCCTGGTTGGCACAGTCGGCCAGGTAGGTGACGGTGCCCTCGTCCTCGATGTGGTCGCGGCAGCAGGCCAGGTGGAAGGGCTCACCCGCCAGGCCAATGCGCTGCAGGCGCTCGACCAGCGCATCTTGGATGAGGTTGAACTGATCGGCCCGCTCCGGCAGCACGCCACGTTCGCGGCACTGCTCCAGCCATACCCACTGGAAGAAGGCCGCCTCGTAGAGGCCGGTCGGGGTATCGGCGTTGTACTCGTAGAAACGCGCCGGGCCCTGGCCGTCGTAGGTCAGGTCCATGCGCCCGTACAGCGCCGGCTCGCGTGTACGCCAGCTGTCGCGGATCAGCGTCCAGTGCGCCTCGGGCACCGCCATGCGCCGCAACAGGGCTTCGCTCTCCACAGCATCTTCCACCAGGGCCAGGCACATGGCCTCCAGCTCGGCGCTGGGTGCCTCGATGTCGTCCTCGATCTGCTGCAGGCTGAAGCGGTAGCAGACGCTTTCATCCCAGTAGGGTTCGCCGCCGATGGAGTGGAAGTGGAAGCCGAGTGCCGCAGCTTGTTCGCACCAGTCGTGGCGCGGCGTGATGGGGTGCCTATGCATGGAACGTCCGTGTACCGCCAGGAAAATGGAGCGCCATTCTAGCGGCCAGCCAGGGCCTTGGTTGTTGATGGAGGCAGCAACCCGGTGAGGCATCCTTGTCGGCGTGCCTGCCGCAGGCTTCACCGCCGAGCTCGCCAGCGTCGGATGACCCGCAAATGGGGCGCTCATTGGGATGTCAGTCGGATGGCGTCGCGAGGCCAGGCGCCGGGCGGGGAAGGGGGCTCAGGTCCAGAGCCAGTGGATTTCCGCCACTGCGTCGTGGGCGTGCAGGCTTTCCTCGTGCTCCACGCGGACCTTGAACGCGGCCAGGCCCGGTAGCGCCCGCAGGGGCTCGGCCAGGCGCCGCGCGGCGTCCTCGCAGAACATCAGGTTGTGGCCATTGGCCAGCGCGAATGCCTGCTCGTCGGCACGCTTCACGGCTGTCTGCAGGGCCGTGCCCAGGGCGGCTTCGCAGCGGTCCACCAGCTCGATCCAGCCCGGCGCCCGCAACGGGTCCGCTGGGCGCAGCCAAAGCCGCGCCTTGCTGCGCTGGCTGTGGGGAGTGGCGGGCATGGCGGCTTCGCTGCCCAGCCATTCATGCAGTGCTTCCCAGGTGGGTGCTTGCCCGGCGAAACGTTCACTGAAGGCGCGCTGGGCCATCTGCCGTGACAGCGCCGCCGAGCACGGGCAGGTGGAGGAGTAGCCCAGTTCCAGCATGAGTTCCACGTGAAACCCCCTTGGATCGAGGCTGAGCGCGATTTCGAAGGGGTAGGCCTTGTGCCCCGACAGTGGGCTGACCAGTGCCGCGCGCCTGAGCAACAGCTCGCCCGCCACCCGTAGATGCGCGGAGAGGGAGAGATTCTGGTGGCTGTCGAGGAAGCCCTGCAGCAGCGCCTGCAGGGCCGGGAGGGTCAGTTCCTCGCCGGCCAGGGCTTCCAGCGCCAGGTACAGCCGTGACATGTGGATGCCGCGTACGCCCGGGGTGTCGAGGCTGACACTGGCCTCCACTCGCGCTTGCACGGCTTGCCCGGCCACCTGCAATGGGAGACGGATGCCGGCCATACCGACGCGGTCCAGCGGTGCGAGGGTCGCGTGGGTCTGGCTGGCCACGTCGGGTAGGGAGAGGTCGTTCATCGTCGGGCTCAGCTTGCGGAGAAAGTGATATGTTATGTTATAACGCTTGAAAATCAAGCCGCCCTTGCCAAAGCCATGCACCTCATCACCAGCGAAGACGACCTGCTCAGCCAACCGGCCGAGCAGTACATGGACGACGCCCAGCAAGCTTTCTTCCAGCGCCTGCTGGAGGCCCAGCGGGACGATCTGCGCACGCGTGTCGACAACGAAATGATCGAGCTGCGGGAGATCGAGCCCGCCAGCGACGACGTCGACGTGGCCTCCCTAGAAGAACAGCGCCAGTGGCAACTGCGGCGCCTGGAGCGGGAAAAGAAGCTGCTGGACAAGATCGACAGCGCCCTGGGCCGCCTGGCCCGTGGCGAGTACGGCTGGTGCCGGGAGACCGGCGAGCCCATTGGCCTGCGCCGCCTGCTGCTGCGGCCTACCGCCGAGCTGTGCATCGAGGCCAAGGAGCGCCAGGAACAACGCGAGCGCCACCGGCGCGACGCCTGATATCCCCAGAGCGGCCGCCCGAGCCGCCCAGCCTGAACCGGAGAATCCCATGACCGCCCGACTCCCCGTCACCCTGCTTTCCGGCTTCCTCGGCGCCGGCAAGAGCACCCTGCTCAACCACGTGCTGAAGAACCGCGAGAACCTGCGCGTCGCCGTGATCGTCAACGACATGAGCGAAATCAACATCGATGCCAGCGAAGTACAGCGCGACGTCAGCCTCAACCGCGCCGAAGAACGCCTGGTGGAGATGAGCAACGGCTGCATCTGCTGCACCCTGCGCGAGGACCTTCTGGAAGAAGTCAGTCGCCTGGCCGGCGAAGGGCGCTTCGACTACCTGCTGATCGAGTCCACCGGCATCTCCGAACCGCTGCCGGTGGCAGAGACCTTCACCTTCCGTGACGAGCAGGGCCAGAGCCTGTCCGACCTGGCGCGGCTGGATACGCTGGTCACCGTGGTCGACGGCGTGAACTTCCTGCGCGACTTCCACGAGGCGCAAAGCCTGGCCAGCCGTGGCGAGACATTGGGCGAGGAGGACGAGCGCTCCATCACCGACCTGCTGATCGAACAGGTGGAGTTCGCCGACGTCATCCTCATCAGCAAGATCGACCTGATCAGCCAGGCCGAGCGCGAGGAGCTCACGGCCATCCTCGCGCGCCTCAATACCCAGGCCGAGATCCTGCCCATGAGCATGGGCCGGGTGCCGCTGGAGAAGATCCTCGACACCGGCCGCTTCGACTTCGACCGCGCCGCCGAGGCGCCGGGCTGGCTCAAGGAACTGCGCGGCGAGCACGTGCCGGAAACCGAGGCCTACGGCATCGCCTCCACAGCCTACCGGGCGCGGCGGCCCTTCCACCCCGAGCGCTTCCACGCATTCCTCAATCGTGAATGGACCAACGGCCGGCTGCTGCGCTCCAAGGGCTTCTTCTGGCTGGCCAGCGCCTGGCGTGAGGCGGGCAGCTGGTCCCAGGCCGGCGGCCTGATGCGTTACGGGCATGCCGGGCGCTGGTGGCGCTTCGTGCCGCGCGAGCAGTGGCCCACCGACGAAGATGGCCTGCTCGCGGTGATGAAGCATTGGGACACGGAGGTGGGCGATTGCCGCCAGGAGCTGGTGTTCATCGGCCAGGGCATCGACTTCGAGCGCCTGCATGCCGAACTGGACGCCTGCCTGCTGGATGCTGCAGAGATGGCCGTGGGGGTCGAGGGCTGGGCGCACCTGCCCGACCCCTTCGGCGGCCTGGTCGGGGAGGCGGCGTGATGGAAGCCCTGGCCCTGCGCCCGCCGCCCCGGGTGGCGATCAGCGACAACCTGGCGGTATTGGGCGAAGCACTGCGTGATGAGGTCAACCTCGCCGTGTGGGAGCGCCGCCTGCCCTTGCACATCACCGACTACGCCCAGTGCCTGCTGGGGCTCGAGGAGCCGCTTAGCGAGTCCCTGACCCTGGAGCTGGCGGACCCCGAGGCCCCCCTCGACCTGGGCAGCCTGGCCCGACGCTTCGCCGACATCGACGGGCATGCCGCCTTCCTCGCCGACGTGGCCTGGCTGGTGCGTGCCTTCGCCTGCCTGCTGGATGCCCGCCGCATCGGCCTGCGCCTGCGTCGCCTGGACCGCGCCATGTGCCCGCGCTATCACGTCGACCATGTACCGCTACGGCTGATCACCACCTATGCCGGTGTGGGCAGCCACTGGCTGCAGGAAGGGCAGATGCCACGCAGCCGCCTGGGCGACCCCGCCGCCGAGCCGACGGCCGTGCCGGCCGGGCAGACCCTGGCGCCGGGTCATGTGGCGTTGTTCAAGGGCGAGAAGTGGCTGGGCAACGAGGGGCGAGGGGTTATCCACAGGTCGCCCGAGGTCATGCCGGGGGATGCGCGCCTGCTACTGACTCTGGACTGGCTGGCTTGACCGGCATGAAACGGGCGAAGCCATCGCGAAGCTTGGGCCGCGCAAAAAAAGGGCCACCCGAAGGCGGCCCTGTATCACCGAGGCCCTACCGGCTGTGCCGGTACGGGCGAGGTACCCAAGGCTATTGGACACCCTGGCTGTTACCGGCTGATGACGACGGGCTTTCCCAGGTGCCCTGGCTCTGCCCCTCGCAGAAGGGCTTCAGATAGCGCGCGTCGGTGGCCACGCCGTAATAGTGGATGTCCTGGCGGTAGGCGATGTTGCTCACCTGGGCGTTGCTGCACACGCCGAAGGCGCCGGCCGGGCACTGGTCGGCGTAGCTCACCTCCACCTTCTGCCCGGGCATCTGCGGCTTGCAGAAGCCGTCGCGGAACAGCTGCGGCGGGATGCTGCGGTTCTGCTGGCAGACCTTCACATCGAGCTTGTCGCTCTGGCTGTGGACGATGCAGGCCTCGGCCAGCGCATCGGCGGACAGGACCAGCAGCAAGGGCAGTAGGCAGAGACGCATGAATGCAGGACCTCGGGAAAATAATGGGCGCGACTCTAGCACGAGGCTTTATTCCGAACCCGTGACGCAGCACCATAGCGCGATGCTTGCCCATATCCCCACCCACCTGGTGGCCGGCCCCCTCGGCGCCGGCAAGACCAGCCTCATCCGCCACCTCCTGGCGCAGCGCCCGAACGACGAGCGCTGGGCGGTGCTGATCAACGAATTCGGCCTGGTCGGCCTGGATGCCGCGCTGCTGGAGACCGGCGACGACGGCATCGCCCTGGCCGAGGTGGCCGGTGGCTGCCTGTGCTGCGTCAACGGCGCGCCCTTCCAGGTCGGCCTCGGCCGCCTGCTGCGCAAGGCGCGGCCGGACCGGCTGTTCATCGAGCCCTCCGGCCTCGGCCACCCCGCCGAGCTGCTGCGCCAGCTGCGCGAGCCGCCTTGGGAAGGCGTGTTGGCCCTGCAGCCGAGCCTGCTGGTGCTGGACGCCGCTGCCCTGGTCCGCGGCGATGCCCTGCCCGACAGCCAGCGCGACGCCCTCGAGGGCGCTGGCCTGCTGGTGCTGAACAAGGCCGATAACCTCGATGCCGATAGCCGCCAGCGAGTGGCCGAGCAACTGCCCCGGTTGCCACTGAGCTGGACGGTGCAGGGCCGCCTGTCCCTGGCCGAGCTGCCGGGGCTCGATGCCAAGGCCGGCGCAGCTGTGGATAACCCGGCCTTGCCCACTGGTCAGGCGGCTCCGCCCGCGCTGTGGATAAACCCCGGGCAGCCCATCATCCAGGCACAAGGTGCGGCGGATGGCTGGACCATCGGCTGGCGCTGGCACCCCTCCCAGACCTTCGAGCCGATGCGTGTGCAGCTGTGGCTGGCGAGCCTCGGCTGGCGCCGCGCCAAGCTGGTTATCCACAGCAACGCCGGCTGGCTCTCCGGCAACGCCCTGGACGGCGCACCCCTCCACTGGCAGAGCAGCGAATGGCGCAAGGACTCGCGGCTGGAGCTGATCTTCTCCACGCCCCAGGACGAGGACGCGCTCAAGGCTGGATTCGAAGCCTGTCGGCTGACTTGAGCCGGTGTTGATTCAGTGTCTGGCTGATTATCGAGTTCTGCTGAAGGTTCCTGTTTCGCCTTGCCGGGCGAGTCTCTTTCTTCAGTCGTCGGGATGCCGAACCACAAGAAAGAAACCAAAGAGGCTTGCCCCATCATCCGGCCCGACTGCGTCGGGTTCCCTCACTCCATCGCCGTTACTCGCTACGCTCGCCCTTCGGGCCGCACTGAAGTGCGTTCGCCGTAAGCGTCGTCTGGGGGCCGGCGCGATGGGCCATCCATGGCCTGGCGCGCCTCTCGCGGCATCCATGCCGCTCGTCCCCCGGCGCAACGACTGCGTTCGGCCTCCTGGAGGGGCGTTGGCGGCTGCTCCAACTTTATCGCTAACTCTTCAGGATGCTGTGCGCTTCGGCATTCTCGATAACACGGGAAAAGCCAGACCGAAGGTCTCAAGACGTTATGGGGACACAAACGAAAACGGGCCCTCACGGGCCCGTCTTCGGGAATAAAACGGCTACGGATTAGCGCAGCCAGAGCCACGGGGGCTCAAGGGATCAATCGTCGTTCATCCGCGAGTGGGTGCGGGTGTCCTTCATGAACACGTACACCAGCAGCGAGCAGGCGATGCAGGCGGTCACGTACCAGTAGAAGCCGCTCTCCATGCCGATGCTCTTGAACCACAGCGCCACGTACTCGGCGGTGCCGCCGAAGATGGACACGGTCAGCGCGTAGGGCAGGCCCACGCCCAGGGCACGGATCTCGGTGGGGAACAGCTCGGCCTTCACCACGGCGTTGATCGAGGTGTAGCCGCTGACGATGATCAGCGCCGCCATGATCAGGAAGAACGCGCCCCACCAGGTATCGATGGTGTGCAGGGTGCTGAGGATCGGGTAGGTGAACAGGGTGCCCAGCACGCCAAAGGCGATCAGGATCGGACGGCGGCCGACCTTGTCCGAGAGCGCGCCCACCAGGGGCTGCAGCAGCATGAACAGGAACAGGGTGGCGGCCGAGATCATGGTCGAGTCGTTCTTGCTCATGCCGACCGTGTTGACCAGGTATTTCTGCATGTAGGTGGTGTAGGTGTAGAAGGCCAGGGTGCCGCCCATGGTCAGGCCGATCACGGTGAACACTTCCTTGGGGTGGCGCATCAGGGTGCGCAGCAGGCTTTCCTTCGGCTTGTCCTTCTTCTTGGTGAAGGACTCGGTCTCTTCCATGCCGCGACGCAGGAACATCGCGACTACCGCGCACAGGGCGCCGATGAAGAAGGGCACGCGCCAGCCCCAGCTTTCCAGCTGCTCGGTGGTGAGGGTCTGCTGGAGGATGATCAGCACCGCCAGGGCGATGAGCTGGCCGGAGATCAGGGTCACGTACTGGAAGCTGGAGAAGAAGCCGCGACGCTCCTTGGTCGCCATCTCCGACAGGTAGGTGGCCGAGGTGCCGTATTCGCCACCGACCGACAGGCCCTGCAGCAGGCGGGCGACCACCAGCAGGATGGGCGCGGCGATGCCGATGGTTTCATAGCTGGGGGTCAGCGCGATGATCAGCGAGCCGAAGCACATCAGCAGGACCGAGGCCAGCAGGGCGGCTTTGCGGCCCTTGCGGTCGGCGTAGATGCCCATCAGCCAGCCGCCGATCGGGCGCATCAGGAAGCCCACGGCGAAGATCGCGGCGGTGTTCAGGAGCTGGGCGGTCAGGTCGCCCTGGGGGAAGAAGGCCTTGGCGAAGTACAGCGAGAAGGCGGCGTAGACGTACCAGTCGTACCACTCGACCAGGTTGCCCACCGAGCCGCTGAAAATGGATTTGATGCGTTGCGAGGTGGTGCGGGGTGCTGCTGAGGCAGTCAGGGTGCTGGTGCTTTCCATCGTGTTTCCTCGAGTCATAGTTGTTGTTGTAGGCACGGCTCTCGCCGCGCTTGGGGTGCGGGCACATAGCAGGAGCTGTGCCAGCGCCGCAAAGCGCCGGAATAGAAGGCTCGGAGGGATTTCACAGGGCATTTGTGCGCGGATTGGCGCCTATCGCGAAGGGGCCATAAGCGGGATTCCGCCTATCCATTGATGGCCAGGTAGGGGCGAATTGATTCGCCAAGCGGTGCGCAGCGCCGCCGACTCAACCGAACTATCCACAACGACTTTTCTGGGCGAATGAAATCGCCCCTGCATTGCCCACAATTACTGTGGAACCAACTGTTGGCGGGCTGTGGATAGATCGCTTAGGCCCAGTCACAGCGCTGCTTTCAAGCTTGTGCTCAGATATTGACCAGTGCCACCTATTCGCGGTTGAAACCGCTCCCGCAGGGAGACGAGCACCCGTGGGAGCGAATTTATTCGCGAAGAAATCCCCAGGAAGACGGATTCATCCTCAGTTGCCCACAATAGCTGTGGAGCCAACTGTTGGTTGTCTGTGGATAAATCGCTTGGCGCCAGTAACAGCGGTGCTTTCAGGGTTGTGCTCAGACTTTGACCAGTGCCGCCTTTCGCAGTTGAAACCGCTCCCAAAGGGAGACGAGCACCCGTAGGAACGAATTTATTCGCGAAGAAATCCCCAGGCAAACGGATTCATCCTCAGTTGCCCACAATAGCTGTGGAGCCAACTGTTGGCGGGCTGTGGATAGATTGCTTGGTGCCAGTCAAATCAGTGCTTTCAAGCTTGTGCTCATATTTCGACCAGTGCCACCCATCCACGGTTGAAACCGTTCCCACAGGCAGACGAGCCCCCGTGGGAGATTCTATGTCAACCAGCCGTAGCGTCCCGGTGTCGGTACGGCTGTTGGCTGGTCATCAGGGCAAAGGCGATTCTGGCCAGTTTCCGGGCGAGGATCGTTAGGGCCTCGGTCTTCTTCAAACCCCGCTGTAAATAAGCTTGATAGCGTTCTTTCCAGGCCGCTGTGCGACTGGCGGCCATAGCGGCGTTATGCAGCAGCCGTCGTATCTCCGGATCCCCCTGCTTGGTCAGCTTGCGCCGGCCGATGTAGCGCCCCGATTCCCTGACCCGGACATCCAGCCCGAGAAAGGCGATGAACGCATCGCTACTGCGGAAGGTGCCCCGCAGGAAGGCCAGGTTCAGCGCAGCAGCGGTGATCGGGCCAACCCCTTCGATCTCCTGGCAACGTTGTGCCTGCGCGCTCAAGCCGGCCTCTTTCAGCGTGGATTGCAGCGCCCTGTTGAGTGTCCGCTCCAGGTCTTTCATCTGCTGCAGGACGGGCTTCAATGCTTCCGCCAGTTGGCGATCCTGGGCGAAGCTCAGGCGCAGAGCCGTCGTTACTCGCACCAGGGTGGCGCGACGGTGCAACAGGGCCTGCAGCTTGCGGTACAGGCGGCTCGGCGGCGCCCAGGGGTGCAACTGCTTCTGTTCATGAGCCAGGTAGCGGGCCAGCAGACGGGCATCGCTCAGGTCGTTCTTGACCCGGCCACCGATGCCTTTGCGGTAGTTGCTCAGGCGGTAACCATCGATCACGTAGACCCTGTGGCCACGTTTGTGCGCCAGCGTGGCGACGGCAACGTGGTAGGTGTTGGTGGCTTCGATGGCCAGGCTGCAACCTGCAGGCAGGCTCTTGAGCCAGGTGGCGATAGCGTGCGGCTCATTGATGAGCTCGCTGGCCTGCTCCAGATCTGCTCGATACAGACTCAGACTGTCTTTGGCGACATCGATACCGATTACGGTGCTCTGCATTGTCATGACGAACTCCCAGGGCCAAGATGGAATGACCTGTCGGGGGCTCACGATGGCGCAGGCTTGCAGATATGGTCGGTCTCGGGGGCGGACCTGAGCCGATGGATTCCTTATCGGCGCTTGCAGTGAGGTGAGGGGCGGGAGAAATCTCCCACGGTCTGGCTTGCAGAAGCGATTTCGCTCCCTCCGCCCCCCGACAGGTTCCACCCTAGGACATACAAGCGAATTCACTCGCGAAGAAATCCCCAGGCGAGCTAGTTCATCCCCAGTTGCTCACAATTACTGTGGAGCCAACTGTGAGCGGACTGTGGATATATTTCTGTATGCCAGCAACAGCGCTGCTTTAAAGCTTGTGCTCAGATATTGAGCAGTGCCACCTATTCGCGGTTGAAACCGCTCCCACAGGCGGGCGAGTCCCCGTGGGAGCGAATTTATTCGCGAAGAAATCCCCAGGCGAACGGATTCATCCCCAGTTGCCCACAATGTCTGTGGAGCCAACTGTTGGTTGTCTGTGGATAAATCGCTTGGCGCCAGTAACAGCGGTGCTTTCAGGGTTGTGCTCAGACTTTGACCAGTGCCGCCTATTCGCAGTTGAAACCGCTCCCACAGGCAGGCGAGCACCCGTAGGAGCGAATTCATTCGTGAAGAAATCCCCAGGCGAATGGATTCATCCCCAGTTGCTCACAATGTCTGTGGAGCCAGCTGTTGGTTGGCTGTGGATAGATTGCTTGGTGCCAGTCACAGCAATGCTTTCAGGGTTGCGCTCATATTTCGACCAGTATCGCCCATTCGCGGTTTAAACCGCTCCCACAGGCGGGCGAGCACCTGTAGGAGCGAATTCATTCGCGAAGAAATCCCCAGGCGAACGCATTCATTCCCAGTTGTCCACAATGTCTGTGGAGCCAACTGTGAGCGGCCTGTGAATAGTTTTCTGTATGCCAGTCGCTACGGCGCTTTCAGGGCTGTGCTCAGCTTTTGACCGCTTTCAGTCTTCATCACCCGGCAGGAACTCGCCCCGGGCCAGGCCGTGGCGTTGCATCTTTTCGTTGAGGGTGCGGCGGGGCAGTTGCAGCAGCTCCATCACCGCCTTGATGTCGCCCTTGCTGCGGGCCAGGGCCTGGCGCAGGCATTGGGCCTCGTAGGTTTCCATCAGCTCGGCGAGGGAGGGCGCGGCGTTGTCGGCTGCATGGCCGCCTGTGGATAACCCCAGCACATGGCGCTCGGCGGCGTTGACCAGCTCGCGCACGTTGCCCGGCCAGTCGTGGGCCAGCAGCTGGGCCAGCTCGGCGGGGGTGAGGCTCGGGACCGGGCGGCCGAGGCGTTCGCTGGCCAGGGCGGCGAAGTGCTCGAACAGCAGCGGCACGTCTTCGCGGCGCTCGCGCAGGGCGGGCAGCTGCAGCTCGGCGACGTTGAGGCGGTAGAGCAGGTCTTCGCGGAAGCGCCCGGCGCGCACTTCCTCCTTGAGGTCCGGTTTGGTGGCGGCGATCACCCGCAGGTCGACGCGGATGCTCTGGTTCGAGCCCAGGCGCTCCAGCTGCTGCTCCTGCAATACGCGCAGCAGCTTGACCTGCTGGGCCAGGGGCATGCTCTCGATCTCGTCGAGGAACAGGGTGCCGCCGTCGGCATGTTCCAGCTTGCCGATGCGTTTGCCCTGGGCACCGGTGAAGGCGCCGCTCTCATGGCCGAACAGCTCGCTCTCGAACAGGTTCTCCGGGATGGCCGCGCAGTTCAGCGCCACGAAGGGCTTGCCGGCGCGTGGGCCGAAGTCGTGCAGGCAGCGGGCGACCAGTTCCTTGCCGCTGCCGGTGTCGCCGCGCAGGAGGATGTTCACCGGCGTCTGCGCCAGGTCCAGCACCTGGCGGCGCAGCTGTTCCATGGGGCGGGAGAAACCCATCAGTTGCCCATCGAGGCGGGTGCGGTCGTCCACCTGGCGGCGCAGGCGGCGGTTCTCCTGGGTCAGGCGGCGCTTTTCCAGGGCCCGGCGCAGGCTGCCCAGCAGGCGCTCGGGGGTGAAGGGTTTTTCGATGAAGTCGTAGGCGCCCAGGCGCATGGCCTCCACCGCCTGGGGCACGTCGCCGTGGCCGGTGACCAGCAGGAAGGGCAGCTCGCGGTCCAGCGCCTGCACCGCTTCCAGCAGGGCCATGCCGTCCATGCCGGGCATGCGCAGGTCGCTGATCACCACGCCCTCGAAGTCGGCGTCGAGCCCGTCCAGGCATTCGGCGGCGCTGGCGCAAAGGCGCACGGTGAAGCCCGAGAGCTCCAGCCACTCGCGCACCGCTTCGCGGATCGCGGCCTCGTCGTCGACGAAGATCAGGTTCGGGGTCATGGCTGCTCCTCGGCAGGATCAAAGATGGGCAGGCACAGGCGGAACACCGCGCCGGCGTCACGGTTGCCGGCGCTCAGCCGGCCCCCCAGTTCATGGACGATGGCATAGGAAACCGCCAGGCCGAGGCCGAGCCCTTCGCCCACCGGCTTGGTGGTGAAGAAGGGGTCGAACACCTGGGCCAGGGTGGCCTCGGGGATGCCGCCGCCGTTGTCGGCGACCTCCAGGCACCAGTGGCCATCGTCCCGTTGCAGGCGGATGTCGATGCGCGGCTCGGCCTGGCCGGCGACCGCGTCGAGGGCGTTGCGCAGCAGGTTGACCAACACCTGCTCCAGGCGGATGGCATCGCCCTGCACCCAGGCCAATGGGCGCGGGTGCTGTTCGATGTGCACGGCACTGTCACGCAGGCGCGGCGCCAGCAGCTGCAGGGCCTTGTCCACCACGCTGCCCAGCTCCAGCTTCTCGCGCAGGCCGCCGGGGCTCTGCCGGGCATAGGTCTTCAGGTGGCCGGTGAGGGCGGCCATGCGTTGCAGCAGTTCGTCGTGGCGACCGAGGGCGTTACGCGCCTGCTCCAGCTGGCCGTTGTCGAGCATCAGGCGCAGGCTGCCCAGGTGCATGTGCAGAGCGGTGAGCGGCTGGTTGATCTCGTGGGCGAGGGCGGCGGACATCTGCCCCAGAGCCGCCAGCTTGGCCGCCTGTACCAGGCCGTCCTGGGCGGTGCGCAGGGCGGCGGTGCGCTGTTCCACCAGGCGTTCGAGTTCGTCGTGGCTCTGCCGGCGCAGCCGCGCCAGGCGCCAGCGCTGGTGCAGGAACAGGGCGAGGAAGAACAGCGCCAGCCACAGCCCGCCAGCGGCCAGGCTGGCGTCGCGGGCGTTGCCGGCGGCGTTCTGCGGGCGGTGCAGCAGGTGCAGGGTCCAGCCTTCGCTGGGCAGCGCCAGGGATTCCCACAGGTAGTCGGCCTCGCCATCGGGGCCCTGCACGCGCACCAGGCGGCTGTCGTCGCCGAAGTCATCGAGGGTGCGGTGCACCAGGGGCGTCAGCGGCTTCTTGTCGTACTGGCGGGTGGCGGCCAGTTCGGCACGTTGCGCGGCGTCGATCGGCGCCAGTTCGCGGTAGCGCCACTGCGGCTGGTTGGCGATGAAGACGATGCCCTTGGCGTCGCTGACCAGGATGGTGTCCGGGCGCTCGCGCCACTGCTGTTCGATCTCGGGGAACTCCAGCTTCACCACGATGGCGCCGAGGAAGTGGCCGGTTTCGTCGTGGATGGCGTGGGAGAGGAAGTAGCCGGGGATGCCGCTGACCACGCCCACCGCGTAGAAGCGCCCGGTGCCGTGGGTGCGGGTCTGCAGGAAGTAGGGGCGGAAGCCGTAGTTGTGGCCCACGTAGCTGGTGGGCAGGCGCCAGTTGCTGGCGGCGATGGCCAGGCCGTCGCTGCGCATCAGCTCGAGGGTAGAGGAGTGGGCGGCGCCGTTGATGCGTTCCAGCTTGAGGTTGAGGCGCTGCTGCAGCTCGGGTGACAGCGGTTGCTGCAGGGCTTCGCGCAGTTCCGGGTCGAGGGCGAGCACGGCGGGCAGGGCGCGGTAGCGGTCGATCAGGGTGCTCAGCGCGTCGGCGTAGAGGCCCAGCTGGGCGCCGGCCTGCTGGCCCTCCTCACGCAGGGCCTGGCGCTCGGCGTGGCGGCCGGCCAGGTGCATCGTCAGCAGCAGGCCGGCGAACAGCAGCAGGGTCAGCAGGGCGATGCGCAGGGAACGGGGCAGCACGGGCGGGGTCCGGGTGTCGCGACAGGCGGCGACGATAGCATGGACCCGGCCCGGGCTGCGTCCGCGGTGGATCAGGGGTGGGCGTTGAACCAGGCGAGCACCTTGGCCGGCGAGGCGGCGAACCACTCGTGGCCGCCCAGGGGCTCGGTGTAGCGCGCGGTCTCGATGCCCTGGTGGAGCAGGCGGTCGTAGTAGAGGTCCATGCTCCACCAGGGCACCACGGCGTCGACGAAACCGTGCAGGAACAGCGTCGGCGGGTGGTCGGTGGGGAGCTGGTCGGGCACCACGCAGAGCGGCCCGCTGCAGGTGGCATAGGAGCCGGATTGCACCGCCAGCGCGCGAAACTTGCCGGGGAAGGACACGGCCATGCGGCTGGTGTTGTAGCCGCCGCTGGAGATGCCGGTGGCGTACTGGCGCTGGGCGTTGAGCGGGCCGAAGTGACCGCTGGCGATGGCGGCGAGCACGTTGCCGAGGAAGTCGTAGTCGGTGCTCAGCTCATAGGCCTGGGCGAGGCCGGGGATGTTGGTCTGCCAGAACAGGTCGGCCGGGGCGCTGGGGGCGATCACCGCGTAGCCGTGGTCCAGAAGGTTCTGCACCAGCTTGCCTTCGTAGTAGCCGCCGAAGGGCAGGTTGCTGTGGTAGCTGAAGTCGTTGAGGGGGAAGAACGAGCCCTGGTAGATCAGCACCACCGGCCAGCCGCCGGCCGGCGGGGTGCCCAGGGGCGTCTGGTAGATGATCTTGCGCTGGCCCACCAGGCCGGAATCCAGCCAGGTGCTCTGGTAGGAACAGCTGACTTCGGCAGGGCGCAGCAGGGTACGGGGGCGTTCGCTGCAGCGGGAAGCGGCCAGGGCGTGCTGGCCGAGGCAGACGGCCAGCAGCAGGCCGCAGAGCAGGGTACGAAGGGGCATGACGGGTCTCCTATTTGTTGTTGTTTGACCGCCTTTAAATCGAAACAGAAATTCCGATTCCGTCAATAGGGTTGATCGAAATTCGTTCAGTGTGGCGGGGGAGAGCAGCGTTCCAGAGCCTGTGGACAGGTGCGCCAAGGCGACGGACGGCGGGGCCTAAGGGTGCCTACCCACAGCTCACGAGCCGCCGCTATGCGATGGCCAGCCCGGTGCCGCACCTGTGGATAAAAAATAATTCGAGCGGCGTCTTGTCAGCGGCAATGCGCAGGATTAGATTATTTCGGAACCGATGTTCCGATTCCGATAAAAACAACAGCTGGAGACCATCGTGGCAAATCAAGGAAGAGGCCTGGCAGCAGCCGGCCTGGCGTTGCTCGGCGCGTTGCCCCTGGGCGGCGCACAGGCGTTTCAGGTGCGCTCCGGAGACGGAGACTGGACCACCTCGCTCGATACCACCCTGTCCTACGGGCTCAGCTACCGCGTGGAGGGGCAGGACAGCAAGCTGATCGCCCGCGCCAACGGCGGCACCGGCGACAACGCCGGGCTGATCAACTCCGACGACGGTGACCTCAACTTCCGCCGTGGCGACCTCTTCTCCGAGGTGGTCAAGGCGGTGTCCGAACTCGACCTGCGCTACCAGGACCGCTTCGGCGTGTTCGTCCGGGGCCGCGCCTTCTATGATTTCGAGCTGAAGGACGACGAGCGCCGCCACCGTCAGATCAGCCACGCCGGCCTCGACGAAGCGGGCTCCAGCGCCGACCTGCTGGACGCCTTCGTCTACGGCAGCTGGACGGTCAACGACCGCGCCCTCAACGCGCGGCTGGGGCGCCAGGTGATCAACTGGGGCGAGGGGCTGTTCTACCAGAACGGTATCGGCGCCACGAACCCGGTGGACATCAACGCCCTGCGCGCGCCGGGCTCCGAAGTGAAGGAGGCGTACATGCCCACCTTCATGGCCTACGCCTCCTTCGAGCTGCGCGACAACCTCAGCGTCGAGGGCTACTGGCAACCGGGCAAGGCCTGGGAAGCCTCGAAGATCGACCCCTGCGGCACCTACTACTCGACCCTCGACGTGATCGGCGAAGGCTGCAACTACCTGTCCGTCTCGCCGCTGCAGGAAGCCGTCGCCGGTGGCCGCGCCTTCGACAACCCGGCCATGGCCCAGGCCTATGCCGATGCCCTGGCACCGGGCGGCCTGAACAACCTGCTCAAGGCCTACCTGCCCACCACCTTCATCCCCCGCGCCCAGGACATCGATGCCGACGGCGCCGCCCAGTACGGCCTCGCGCTGCGCTGGTACGTGCCGGAGCTGAACGACACCGAGCTGGGCTTCTACTACCTGCGCTACAACATGCAGGTGCCCATGCTCGGGCTCACCGTCGGCCGCCAGGTCACGCTGCCTGTCGTCGGCACCGTGCCCGACGCCAGCAGCTCGCGCTACTACGCCGAGTACCTGGAGAAGCGCGACCTGTTCGGCATCAGCTTCAACACCTCCATCGGCGGCGACAGCATCTTCAACGGCCTGTCGCTGGCCGGCGAGCTGAGCTACCGCCCGGACACGCCCATCGCCCTCGGCCTCAACGAGTATCTGCCCGACGCGCTGTTCAACCCCAATGGGCTGCCCGTGGGCACCCACCTGGACGGCTACCGCGAGAAGGACATGTACCAGGCGTCGCTGGCCGCCATCTACAACTTCACCGGGGTGCTCGGCGCCGACTCGGCGACCCTGTTCACCGAGCTGGTGGCCAGCCGCGTGCAGGGCCTGGAATCCGACGTCGACTACTACGAGGCCACCAGCACTGCCACCGGCGCCCAGGCCAGCCTGCAGCTGACCTACACCAACGTGCTCAACCTGGTGAACTTGGTGCCGTCCTTCGGCTACCAGTACAGCATCAACGGCGTCGCGCCCCAGCTCACCAACGGCCTGGACGAAGAGGCGCAGAGCTGGTCCGCCGGCATCGACGCCATCTACAAGGAGTCCCTCACCGTCGGCACCCGCTACGTGGGCTACAGCGGCGGCGGTGTCTCCAACAAGCGCAGCGACCGTGACTTCGTCAGCTTCAACATCAAGTACAGCTTCTGAGAAGGGATTCGACGCCATGCACAGACCAGGACTTATCCACAGCAGCCTGCTCGCCGCCCTGCTGCTGGCCGCGCCGCTCGCCCAGGCCCAGGTGGGTGCCGACCAGGCCGCGCGCCTGGGGGCCGACCTGACCCCGCTGGGCGCGGAGAAGGCCGGCAACGCCGCCGGCACCATCCCCGCCTGGACCGGCGGCCTGGCCCGCGATGCCGCGGCCTACGACAAGACCCTCGGCTACAAGGACCCCTTCGCCGCCGACCAGCCGCTGTTCAGCATCGATGCGAAGAACGCCGAGCAGTACCGTGCCCACCTCAGCCCCGGCCAGCTGGCCATGCTCAAGCGCTACCCGGACAGCTGGAAGCTGGTGGTTTACCCGACCCGCCGCTCGGCCTCCTACCCCGAGGCGGTGTACGCCGCGATCAAGGACAACGCCACCCACGCGAAGCTGATCGAGAACGGCAACGGCATCGCCGACTTCAAGGTCGCCACGCCGTTCCCCATCCCCCAGTCGGGGCTGGAGGTGCTGTGGAACCACCTGGTGCGCTTCCGAGGCAACAGCGTCAAGCGCTACTACGCCCAGGCCGTGCCCCACGCCAGCGGCGACTACTTCATGACCCGCATCGAAGACCTGTTCCTGTTCAACCAGAACGCCGGCGACTACAGCAAGGACAACGGCAACGTGCTGTTCTACTTCCGCCAGTCGGTGCTGGCGCCGGCGCGCCTGGCAGGCACCGAGCTGCTGGTGCACGAGACCGTCAACCAGGTGAAGGAACCGCGCCTGGCCTGGCTCTACGCCGCCGGCCAGCGCCGCGTGCGGCGCACGCCGAACGTCGCCTACGACTCCCCCGGCACCGCCTCCGAGGGGCTGCGCACCACCGACAACTTCGACATGTTCTCCGGCGCGCCGGACAAGTACGACTGGAAGCTGGTGGGCAAGGAAGAGCTCTACGTGCCCTACAACAGCTACCGTTTCGCCTCGCGCACCAGCAAGTACGCCGACATCGTCAAGGCCGGCCACGTGAACCCCGACCTGCTGCGCTACGAGCTGCACCGCGTCTGGCACGTGCGCGCCACCCTCAAGGACGGGCAGCGCCACCAGTACAAGCAGCGCGACTTCTATTTCGACGAGGACAGCTACCAGGTGCTGCTGGTGGACCACTACGACAACCGCGACCAGCTGTGGCGGGTGGGTGAGTCCTACACCATCAACCTCTACGACCAGCCGCTGGTATGGACCAAGGGCGACGCCGTATATGACCTGATCGGCGGCCGCTATGTAATCGGCATATTGTCCAACGAAGAGCCGGCGGATGAATTCGATATAGCGCTGAAGGCGTCCGACTTCACCCCGGCACAACTAAGGCGGGACAGCCGGCGTTAAACCCGGCGAACTTCCAGGTACTTGCAAACGAGGCGGGAAAGTTCCCCCGGCACAACTTCCCGGGGGGTGACGCCGAGGGTGCCGACCATGGTCAGGTAATTCAGGCTGGCGAGCAGCATGTGGGCGGTCAGGTCGGCCGCCTGCTGCGGCTGCGGATGGCCGAGTTCCTGCGCATGGGCGAGGACGATGCGGCAGAAGGATTGGCCGATGTAGGCGTTGAGCTGGTGGAAGCGCTCGCGGAACTGGACGTCCATCGAGCTGCGCCGGATCAGGGCGCGGAGCAGGCCTTCGCTGCCATCGAACAGGCGTGTCACGCCCTCGATGAAGCCCTCGATCTGCGCGGGCAGCGGCAGGTTCTCCAGGCTGGCGATGACCCCGTCCACCGCCTCGCGGCTCTGTTCGACGAAGCGCTCGTGGACGGTATAGAGCAGCACGTCCTTGTCGCCGAGCAGGCGATAGAAGGTGCCCACCGAGGACTCGGCGAGCTGGGCGATCTGGGAAATGCCGGTTTCTTCGAAGCTGTCGTTGGCGAGCAGTTCGGCGGCGACGTTGAGGTAGCGCTCCAGGGCTTTCTTGCTGCGTGCCTGGGTCGGACTGGCGATGCTGTACATGGTGGTTTCTCGAGTCGGCGCTGGGCGATTCTAGGAGGTTTGGGCGGACAAAGGCAAACACCGGAAACTTGTTTTACGGGCGCTTCGGAAGTTATCCGATCCACCAACTTTTCATCGGTCCTTTTAATAAGGAACGGCGCCTTTTTATTGGCCATCGAATATTCAAAAGGGAATTAACTCGACCATGGAACAGATCAACTTGTCGGGCGGACGTTTCAACTATATCTGTCAGGGAGAGGGCGCCTCGGTGCTGCTGGTGCACGGCCTGGGTTCCTCCCTGGAGGACTGGCAGCCCCAGGTCGAGGCGCTGTCCCGGCACTTCCGCGTCTACGCCCTGGACCTGCGCGGCCACGGCGCCAGCGAACCGCTGCGCGCGCCGGTGAGCATGGCCGAGTTGGCCGCCGACGTGGCCGAGTTCATCGTCGCCATGGACCTGGAGCCCTGCATCCTGGTGGGCATCTCCATGGGCGGCATGATCACCTTCCAGCTGCTCGCCGAGCACCCGCACCTGGTGCGCGCGGCAGCGGTTATCAACAGCTCGCCGAACTTCCCCGTGGACAGCTGGCAGGTGCGCTGGCAGGTGGCGCTGCGTTTCATCCTGGTGCGCCTGTTCGGCCCCGCCGGCATGGCGCGGCTGCTGGCCGGCAAGCTGTTCCCCAAGCCGGAGCAGGCCGGGTTGCGCCAGCGGGTGATGGCGCGCATCGCCGGCAACGACCGGCGTTCCTACCTGCATGCCATGGGCGCTATCCCCGGCTGGTCGGCGCTGGCGGGCGCCTGCCGGGCCAACACCCCGCTGCTGGTGATCAGCGGTGACCGCGACTACACCCCGGTGGCGGCCAAGGCCGCCTACGTCAGCCAGTTGCGCAACGCACAGCTGGAGGTGATCGCCGACTCCGGGCACGCCACGCCCCTGGACCAGCCCGAGGCGCTGAACCGCCTGCTGGATGCCTTCATCCGCGAACACGCCGCCATCTGAACGCAACGGCTGCGCCGGAGGCGGCGCGGCGGATAAACTGCACGCAGTTCATTTCGAGTGCGTTGCGATGCAGTTGTCCGCCTGGTCCCACCCGAGTTCCGCCGGCTTCACCTTGCGCGGCTGGCACAGCCAGCCCAGCGGCAAGCCCCTGCTGCACTTCCTCCATGGCAACGGCTTCTGCGGCCGCGCCTACTCGCCGATGCTGGAAGCCCTCAGCGAGCACTTCGACCTCTGGCTCTGCGACGTACAGGGCCATGGCGACAGCGACCACGGCGGGCGCTTCCTCGGCTGGAACCGCAACGCCGAACTGGCGGTGGAAGCCTTCGAGGCCGGGCGCGGCATCTTCGGCGACGTCCCCCGTTTCGCCCTCGGCCACAGCTTTGGTGGCGTGCTCACCAGCCTGGTGCTGGCGCGCCACCCCGAGTTGTTCCAGCGTGCGGTGCTGCTCGACCCGGTGCTCTTCACCCCGGCGATGATCGGCGTCATGGCCTTCTCCGAAGTGCTCGGCCTGCACCGCCGCACCACCATGGCCAAGCGCGCGCGGGCCCGGCGCAGCCACTGGGTGGATCGCCCCGCCGCCTTCGCCGCCCTGCATGGGCGCGGCATCTTCAAGGGCTGGACGGACGACGCCCTGGGCGCCTACGTGGAGCACGCGCTGAAGGCGGTGGACGGCGGCGTCGAGCTGAAATGCCGGCCCAGCCGCGAGGCGGAGATCTTCAGTTCCTGCCCCAAGCGCCTATGGCCCTCGCTTGCACGCATCGTCACGCCGACGCAGATCTTCCACGGCCAGCACAGCTACCCCTTCGTCGCCCGTTCGGTGGCGCGGATCAGCGCGCTGAACCCCCATGTCGGCGCCCAAGTGGTGGAGGGCGGGCACTGCTTCATGCAGGAATTCCCCGAAGCCGCCGCCGAGCGTGCCGCCGGCTTCCTCCTGCAGCGATGAGCGACGCGGCGCGGGAGCGGGTCTGGCTGGCGCTGTCCGAGCTGTGGCTGGACACCCAACGGGATGAGGCCAACCTGCGCGTGATAGCCGACACGCTGCGCGCCAGCGCCCTGCCCCCGGCCGAGCTGGAGGCCATCTACCTTTACGAGGTGGCACCGGTGGTCTGGTTGAACGCCTGGAGCGTGGCGGGGGAGTGGATCGGCTTCGATCCCGAATGGCTCTTCGAGCATTGCCGGCTTAACCGGGCGCGGCGTGCCAGCCGCTGGTTCCGCTGGCGCTGCCGGCTACTGCGCTGGCCGATGACCTACACCAACCGCGAGCAGTGGCAGCAGGTTATCCACAGGGTGACGTTAGAGAGTTGAAGCGAGTTTTCCACAGCGGCCGTGCTGTGGAAAACAGCGTCTTCATTGGCTATGTCTGCGTTAAGTGTTGCTAGAGGATTTGAGTCCAGCTGATTGCCGAGTTTTGCTGATGCTTCTGGTTTCGCCCCCCCGGGCGAGTCTCTTTCTTCAGTCGCCAAGAAAGAAACCAAAGAGGCTTGCCCCTCCATACGGGTCTGGCTAAAGCCAGACTCCCCTCGCTCCATCATCGTTCCAGGGGCACGCCGCGAAGGGCCATCCCTGGCCCATCGCGGCTCTCGCGACATCCATGTCGCTCAACCCCCTACACGACGATTCGCTCGGCCTCCTGGGAAGGGGCGTTTCGCGGCTGCTCCAGCTTTATTCACCCAGATATCTATTGATGTGCGCATCACATTCGGTACGCGCTGCGTTGCAGCGGCCGCACTCGTAGGATGGCGTAGAGCGGAGCGAAACCCATGCGGTGGAGGTGGCAGAGGTCCATAAATGCCCGAAAACCAACGTGCTTAAGCGGTTGCTTAAAGACTGCAACACACAACGCAAACAGAGCGTCTTCATTCGACGTGGCGTTGCTCATCCGGGCGCGGGTGGCTGCGTCGCCAGTCGCTGATCTGGATGACGTTGCCTTCCGAGGCCGCTGGCGGCTCGAAGGGGTGGGCATCCAGCTCGATGCGGCCGCCGTGGCTGCCGAACATCTGGATGGTGCCGGTGAGGCGCTGCTCGCCGGTGACGGTGAACTCGAAGCCGTAGATGCGTGCCAGGCGGCGGTTACCCCGGGCATCGCGGACCACGGTCAGACGCTGCAGGGCGACGTTGCCGTCCAGCAGTTCGATGTCGAAACGCGAGCAGTGCTGCTTGACCAGCGCCAGTGCGCGCTCGCGAATGCCGTGGCCACGCCAGAGCCAGGCGGCACCGGCGGCGAAGAGCATAAACAGGAATACATCGCCCAGACTGATCATGATCACTCCCCTGGAATACCCAGAAGCTTAACCCATCCGCAGCGATTTCAGAGGGCCAGTTCGACGCGGTTGCGGCCATGTTGCTTGGCGCGATAAAGCGCCGTATCGGCAGCCTCCTGCAGCAGGTGCAGGTCCGCGTTCGGCGGGCTGGCGGCCAGGCCGATGCTGACGCTCACGCGCAGGGAAATGCCATTGGCATCCACTCGCAATTGCTCCACCGATTCGCGCAGGCGCTCGAGAAAATTGCGGGCGGCGTCGGGGGTGGTATCGGGCAGCAGGAAGACGAACTCCTCACCACCGAAGCGGGCGAACAGGTCAGTACTGCGGGCTTCGCGTTGGCACAGCCTGCTGAATTCGCAGAGCACCTGGTCGCCGCTGCCGTGGCCGTGGGCATCGTTGATGCGCTTGAAATGGTCGAGGTCGAGCATCGCCAGGCACAAGGTCTGGCCCTGGCGCCGCGCGCGCTGCAACTCGTGCTCGGCGCGGGCGTAGAAGGCCCGGCGGTTGAGGGCGCCGGTCAGCGGGTCGGTGGTGGCCTGCAGGCGCAGGCGTTCTTCCAGGGCCTTGCGGTGGCTGACATCACGCACTTCCAGCAACTGCTGGCCGGCGCCATCGAGGTGGGTGACCGAGAGTTCGGCCGGGAAGGTCGAGCCATCGCGGCGCAGGGCGGTGACGTCGGCGGGGGTGCCGTCGGCCTGGGCGAGCAACGGGCCGATACGCGCGCGCTCGGCATCGACGAACAGCTGCTCGGGCGTCTGCTGCAGCAGGCCTTCGCGGGGCTGGCCGAAGAGCGCGTCGAGCGTCGGGTTGCTGTCCTGGATGCGCCCGTCCTGCAGCACCAGCATGCCGCAGCTGGTGACGTTCATCAGGCGTTCGAAGCGCTGGGCACTGGCCTCCGCCTGGCGGGCGTTGCGTTGGCTGTCGAGGAGGATGCGGCGCATGGTCATCAGCGCCAGGCCGACCAGGGCGATGACCCAGAGTGGAATGGCGAAGTTGTACGGCAGCAGGTACGCCATGGAGCGGGTGACGTCGGGGTGCTCGATGGCGTTGAGCCAATCGTGCACGGCGATGCCGCCGCGCAGCAGGGTGACCAGGGCATAGCCGAGCAGGACGATGCCGACGCAACGGCAGACGACGCGTAGTTCCGCGTCGCGCGGGTGGCGCAACAGGGCGCTGGCGGCCTGCAGCGGCAACAACCCGCCGATGCCGGCGTAGATGGCGATCAGCAGCTCGCTGTTCAGCGGCGCCACCCACCAGTGCCAGCTGTTGGCCGCGGCCATCAGGCCGGCGCTCACCGGCACCGTCCACCAGGGCAGCGGGCGATCGAGGAAACGGAACACGCCGAGCATCAGCACCGCCTCGCCTGCCAGTTGGGTGGCGTTGCCGAAGACGTTGAGCGGGCGGTTGCCGGTGGCGACGAAGACGAAGAAGGAGAAGATGCCGAGAATCAGCAGCCAGGCGCCAGCCATCCAGAAGCCCGGCCCACGGTAGGGGCGGGAGAAATACCACAGGCCGGTACAGGCCACGGCACTGGCGAGCATCAGGTTGAGTCCCAGCAGCATCGGCGAAAAATACAGGGATTCCATGATGGCTCTGACGGCGGAGGATGGGAGAATCTTGCCATTATGGTAGTGAACCTGTCGTTGCACGTCAGGCCGCCTTTCTTCCCGTCGAGACCAGGGTTTATTCAATGCCACGAACGCCCCACCTTCTCAGCATCCAGTCCCATGTGGTGTTCGGCCATGCCGGCAACCGCGCCGCGGTGTTTCCCGTGGAGCGTCTCGGGGTCAATGTCTGGCCGCTGAACACCGTGCAGTTCTCCAACCACACCCAGTACGGGCAGTGGACGGGCGAGGTGCTGTCGCCGAACCAGGTGCCGGTGCTGGTGGAGGGCATCGCCGCCATCGGCGAGCTGGGCAATTGCGACGCCGTGCTCTCGGGCTACCTCGGCAGCGCCGCCCAGGGCCGCGAGATTCTCGAGGTGGTGGCGCGCATCAAGCAGGCCAACCCCCGGGCGCTGTACCTCTGCGACCCGGTGATGGGCCACCCGGAGAAGGGCTGCATCGTGGCGCCGGAAGTCAGCACCTTCCTCCTCGAAGAGGCCGCCGCCGTGGCCGATCTGCTGTGCCCCAACCAGCTGGAGCTGAACAGCTTCGCCGGCCGCCGCCCCACCTCCCTGGAGGATTGCGTGGGCATGGCCCGGGCCTTGCTGGAGCGTGGGCCGAAGGCGATCCTGGTCAAGCACCTGGATTACCCCGGCCGCGCCGCCGAAGACTTCGAAATGCTGCTGGTCAGCGCCGAAGGCACCTGGCACCTGCGCCGCCCATTGCTGGCCTTCCCGCGCCAACCGGTGGGCGTGGGCGACCTCACCTCCGGAGTGTTCCTGGCGCGCCTGCTGCTGGACAACGACCTGATCGAGGCCTTCGAATTCAGTGCCGCCGCCGTGCATGAAGTGCTGCTGGAGACCCAGGCCTGTGGCAGCTACGAACTGGAGCTGGTGCGCGCCCAGGACCGCCTCGTTCACCCCCGGGTGAAGTTCGAGGCGCGGCGCCTGGGCTGACCGGGCCCCACGGGAATTTGCCGCCGCGCACTGCGGCCTTGTGACTCAGCCGCTATGCTTCAACCCATGGCGGTGCGCGGCTAGCATTGCACCCGTTCCAATCCCCTGTCCCGGACGGCACCTTGGCTCGACACACGACAAACCGCAGCGGCGCCTGGCTTGGCCTTCTGGCCATGCTGCTGGTGTTCGCCGGTCCGCTGCTGTCCCAGGCGCGCAGCCTGGACCGCCAGGGCGTGCCGGACTGGATGGGCGAGCTGGCCTGTTCCGCCGAGCAAGGCACCGCGCAAAAGGCGCCGGGCCAGCCCGGCCACGAGGCGGCCTGGGCCAAGTGCGGCTACTGCACCCTGCTGCTCAATTGCCCGGCGCTGAGCTCCGCCCCGCTGATCGCCTCCACCCTGCTGGATGCCGTCCGCGCGCCGCGCCTGGTGCCAGTCGCATCGGGCCACGCCGGCTCGGCCATCTTCCCCGGCTCCCGTTCCCGCGCACCGCCCGCATCCCTCGCCTGATCCACCCCTCGCGTCATCCCTCCGTACCCCAATGGGCGAGGAGGCTGACGACAAGCCTCCATTGCGCCAGCCACCGCGCTGCGCGTGAACCCAGAGAGGCGCTTTCCAGGCGAGCACGACCATGAGCAAACCGGCTGTTTCGTTCTACAACCTGGCGTGGCGCTGGCATTTCTATGCCGGCCTCTTCGTCATTCCCTTCATGATCCTGCTGTCCATCACCGGCAGCATCTACCTGTTCAAGCCGCAGCTCGATGAGCTGATGTACGCCGACCTGCTGCGGGTCGCCCCCGGGCACCATGCGCTGGACGCCGACGCCCAGCTGCAGAGGGTGCGCGAGGCTTATCCACAGGCCAGCGTCAGCCAGTACCTGCCGCCGGTGGATGCCGGGCACAGTGCCCAGTTCGTCATCGCTGACGGCGGCCGCACCCTCAACCTGTTCCTCGACCCCTACAGCGGCAAGGTGCTGGGCACCCAGGACGCCTTCTGGAACCTGCAGGCGGCGACCCGCGCCCTGCACGGCGAGCTGATGATCGGCACGGTCGGCGATCGGCTGATCGAGCTGGCCGCCGGCTGGGGCATCGTCCTGGTGGTGTCCGGGCTCTATCTCTGGTGGCCAAGGGGGCGCTCCGGCGCCGGGGTGCTGTGGCCGCGCCTGTCCGCACGTGGGCGCCTGTTCTGGCGCGACCTGCACGGCGTCACCGGCTTCTGGGGCAGCCTGCTGCTGCTGTTCATGCTGCTCACCGGCATGACCTGGACCGGCTTCTGGGGCGCGAGCTTCGCCGATGTGTGGAACCGCTTCCCCGCCGCCATGTGGAACGATGTGCCGAAGTCCGGCGAGCTGGCGCGCAGCCTCAACAGCGCCAGCGACCAGAGCGTGCCCTGGGCGGCGGAAACCACGCCGCTGCCGGAGTCCGACGCCCACGCCGCCCACCGCGCCCATGCCGGGCACGACAGGGCGCCGGCCAGCGAGGTGCCGAGCATCCCGCTGCAGCAGGTGGTGGACACCGCCCGCGAGCGCGGCGTGGTACCCGGCTATGGCATCACCCTGCCGACCACGCCCACGGGCGTCTTCAGCATCGCCGTGTTCGCCGCCGACCCGCGCCAGGACGCGACCCTGCACCTCGACCGCTACAGCGGCAAGGTGCTGGCCGATGTGCGCTGGAAGGACTATAGCCTGGTGGCCAAGAGCGTGGAGATGGGGGTGATGCTGCACGAGGGCCGCTTCTTCGGCCTGGCCAACCAGCTGCTGATGTTCGCCGTGTGCCTGATGATCCTGCTCAGCGCGGTCAGCGGCCTGGTGCTCTGGTGGAAGCGCCGGCCCAGCGGCCGCCTCGGCGTGCCGCCGCTGCCCCATGGCCTGCCCCTGTGGCGCGGCGCGGTGGTGATCATGCTGGTGCTGGGGGTGGCATTTCCCTTGGTGGGCCTGTCGCTGGTGCTGGTCTGGGTCCTGGACCGGCTGGTGCTGTCGCGCTTCGGCGGCGACCGGGTGATGGCGGGCTGAACCTGCCACGGTTTTTTATCGGCGCTCGCCTGGTGGGCGCCCAATCTGCTTATCGATGGATGGAGTTGAACATGCGCAAGACACTGCTGACCCTGATCGCCCTGGTGGGCTTCGTTCCCTTCGCCCAGGCCCACGAGTACGAACTGGGCAAGCTGCACATCGAACACCCCTGGGCCCTGGAAGTGCCGCCGGTTTCGCCCAACGGTGCCGCCTACCTGGTGGTGCACAACGGCGGCGACACGCCGGACCGCCTGCTGGGCGCCGACACCCCGCGCGCGGCCAAGGCCGAGATCCACGAGCACGCCCACGTCAACGGCATGATGAAGATGCAGCAGGTGCAGGGCGGCCTGGCCATCCCCGCCGGCAGCGAGGTGCGCCTGGAGCAGGGCGGCTACCACCTGATGCTGTTCGGCCTGAAGCAGCCGCTGAAGGATGGCGAGCGCTTCCCGCTCACCCTGCACTTCGAGAAGGCCGGCGACCTGCAGGTGGAGATCGCCGTACAGAAGGAGGCGCCCGCCAAGGCCGACGGGCAGATGCAGCACATGGAGCACATGGACCACGGCGCGCACCAGGGCGCCGAGTGACGGCTCGCGCCGCCGTCGTCAGGCCGCTGCCGGTGCGCCCGGTGCGGCCTGGTCGTCGGCGACGCGATTGATCATGGCGCGGGCGATCTCGCGCTCGCCCATGATCACCAGGTCTGCCCCATTCTGCTCCAGGTGCTCCACCTCGGCGTCGAAGTGGGCGCGGGCGATGATGGTCAGCTGCGGGTTCACCGCGCGGGCCTGCTGGGCGATCTGCCCGGCCTCGAAGCCATTGGGGATCGCCAGCAGCAGCCAGCGCGCCCGCGCCAGCTGCGCCAGTTCCAGCACCTCGGGCCGTGCCGCGTTACCCAGCACCGCGCTGATGCCCGACTCGCGCAGTTCATCCAGCCCTGCACGGCTGTCCTCGATCACCACCAGCGGCGTGCCGGCCTCGCGCAGACGCAGGGCGATCTTGCGTCCCACACGGCCGTAGCCGATGAGGATGGCGTGGTCGTGTTCCTCGATGGCGGGCGGCACGTCCTCGACCGGCGCCTGCTCCGGGGGCAGCTCCGCCGCCTTGCGGTCCTGGCGCGCCTGCCAGCGGACGATGGCGATGAACAGCAGCGGGTTGACCAGGATCGACAGGATGGCGCCAGCCAGCAACAGGTCGCGGCCGGTCTGCGGCATCAGCTCCAGGTCCAGCCCCAGGCCGATGAGGATGAAACTGAATTCGCCGATCTGCGCCAGGCTGGCGGAGATGGTCAGGGCGGTGCTCTTGGGGTGGCCGAAGGCGCGCACGATCACATAGGCCGCCACCGATTTGCCGAGCACGATGACCAGGAAGGTGGCCAGCACCGGCAGCGGTTCGTGGATCAGGATCAGCGGGTTGAAGAGCATGCCCACCGAGACGAAGAACAGCACCGCGAAGGCATCGCGCAGGGGCAGGGTCTTCTCGGCGGCGTCATGGCTCAGCTCCGATTCGTTGAGCACCATGCCGGCGAAGAAGGCGCCCAGGGCGAAGGACACGTCGAAGAGGATCGCCGAGCCGTAGGCGATGCCCATGGCGATGGCCAGCACGGCGAGGGTGAACAGCTCCCGCGAGCCGGTGCCGGCGACCTTGGCCAGCACCCAGGGAATCAGGCGGCGGCCCACCACCAGCATCAGTACGACGAAGGCGGTGACCTTGCCCAGGGTCAGCAGCAGCTCGACGCCGAGGCTGAGCTCGCCGCCGCCGTGAGCCTTGCCGCCGAGCATGCCGGAGAGCGCCGGCAGCAGCACCAGGGTCAGCACCATCACCAGGTCTTCGACGATCAGCCAGCCCACGGCGATGCGGCCGCGCTGGGTGTCCAGCAACTGGCGCTCCTCCAGGGCCCGTAGCAGCACCACGGTGCTCGCCACCGACAGCGCCAGACCGAACACCAAGCCGCCGCCCAGTGGCCAGCCGAGGCCCCAGGCCAGGCCCATGCCCAGCAGGGTGGCTACGGCGATCTGCACCACGGCACCGGGGATGGCGATGTTCTTCACCGACATCAGGTCCTTGAGGGAGAAGTGCAGGCCCACGCCGAACATCAGCAGGATCACCCCCAGCTCGGCGATCTCCTGGGACAGCGCCTGGTCGGCGACGAAGCCCGGGGTGAAGGGGCCGGCCAGCACGCCGGCCAGCAGGTAGCCCACCAGCGGCGAGATGCGCAGGCGGTTGGCCAGGCTGCCGAGCAGGAAGGCCAGCACCAGGCCGGCGGAGAGGGTGGCGATCAGCGGTGTGTGGTGGGGCATGCGGCGGCTCCTTGCACGCAGGGAACGACCCGACCGCAACGGCGACTCGCGGCGCTGCGGGGAGAGGTTCGAAGGTGTTCACGGGGCCTGGCCCTTGGCGAACGCGGCTGCCGCCGCGTGCGCCAGGTTACCCGTTGGCTGACGTTGTTTGTATGAAAAGTCCGTCAGATTATTTTTCAGGATGTAGCGGCGGGCTCGCTGCCGTTCTCCCGCAGTTCGCGGTAGCGGCGCTCCATTTCCTGGCGGATCTGCCGGCGTTGCTGGCCCTGGACGAAACGGCGCTTCTCCTCGGCGGTCTGCGGCTGGCGGGGCGGCACCGGGGCCGCCTTGCGGTCGTCGTCCAGCGCCACCATGGTGAAGAAGCAGCTGTTGGTGTGGCGCACCGAGCGCTCGCGGATGTTCTCGGTGACCACCTTGATGCCGATCTCCATGGAGGTGGTGCCGGTGTAGTTCACCGAGGCGAGGAAGGTCACCAGCTCGCCCACGTGCACCGGCTCGCGGAACACCACCTGGTCCACGGAGAGGGTCACCACGTAGCGCCCGGCATAGCGGCTGGCGCAGGCGTAGGCCACTTCGTCGAGGTACTTGAGCAGGGTGCCGCCGTGGACGTTGCCGGAGAAGTTGGCCATGTCCGGGGTCATGAGGACGGTCATCGTCAGTTGCGCGTTGCCGGGTTCCATGGAGGGGCTCTGTCTCGGGGCTGGGAAGTGAAACTGTAGACGCAGCGAGACAGGCACGGAGCACAGCGACAGCGCCTGTGGATAAACACCCGGCCGCACTCTGCCCCGTAGGATGGGTAGAGCCCTGCGAAACCCATGCTGCCCGCCCGACGCCGAAGCCATGCCGGTACTCGGAATTGATGGGTTTCGCTCCGCTCTACCCATCCTACGAATGACGAATGACGAATTACGGTTGGTGGAGGCGGGGCTGTGGACAAGTCGCTTATCCACAGCCCCTCGGCTCAGGCGTGGGTCAGGTACCAGCGCCAGTCCTGTTCGCCCACCTCGCTGACGAACTGGCGGAATTCCTCCCATTTGATGGCGAGGAAGATGTCGAGGAAGTCTTCGCCGAGTGCCTCCTTCGCCCAGGCCGAGCGCTCCAGGGTGCGCAGGGCGGTGAGCCAGTCGGTGGCCAGGGTCTCGCGGGCCTGCTCGTAGCCGTTGCCGGTGATGGCCTCGCCCGGGTCGATCTGTTCGCGGATGCCTTTATGGATGCCCGCCAGCAGTGCGGCGGCGGCCAGGTAGGGGTTGGCGTCGGCGCCGCAGATGCGGTGCTCGACATGGCGGCTCTGCGCCGGGCCGCCGGGCACGCGGAAGGACACGGTGCGGTTGTTCACCCCCCAGCTCTTGGCCAGCGGCGCGTAGCTGTTGGCCTGGAAGCGCCGGTAGGAGTTGGCGTTGGGGCAGAAGATCGCCAGGGCGTCGTCGAGGGTCGCCATCATCCCGCCGATGGCGTGGCGCAGCAGCGGGGTGCCGTGGGGGTCCTCGCTGGCCATCAGGTTGTTGCCCGCCTCATCCGCCAGGCTGACGTGCAGGTGCATGCCGCTGCCGGCCAGGTCGCCGAAGGGCTTGGCCATGAAGCAGGCCACCAGCCCGTGCTTGTTGGCCACGCCCTTGACCAGGCGCTTGTAGCGCACGCCTTCGTCGATGGCCTGCAACGCATCGAAGCGGTGCTCCAGGGTCAGTTCCAGCTGGCCCGGCGCGTATTCGGAGATGGCGGTGCGCAGCGGCAGGCCCTGGGCCTCGCAGGCGGCGTAGAGGTCGTCGAGGAAGGGCTGCAGCTGCTCCAGCTCGTACACGCCATAGACCTGCGGCGCCTCCGGGCGCACGCCATTGGCTTGCAGCGCCGGTTGCGGGCGGCCGTTGGCGTCGCGCTGCTTGTCCAGCAGGTAGAACTCCAGCTCCACCGCCATCACCGGGTGGTAGCCGTCGGCCTTGAGCCGGTCGATGGCGCGGGCCAGCACATGGCGCGGGTCGCCAGGGGTGGCCGGCAGGCCCTGGGTCGGGTGCATGCTGACCTGCACCTGGGCGGTGGGCGTGGCGCGCCAGGTCTGCAGGGCCAGGGAGCCGGGCACCGGGTAGGTCCAGCAGTCGGCGTCGGCCACTTCCCAGACCAGGCCGCTGGCTTCCACGTCCTCGCCCTGGATGGTCAGCGAGAGGATGGAGCTGGGCAGCGGACGGCCGTTCTCGTAGATGGCCAGCAGCTCGTCGCGGTGCAGCAGCTTGCCGCGCGGGATGCCGTTGGCGTCGATCAGCATCAGCTCGATGCTGCGCACCTCGGGGTGGCGTTCGAGGAAGTCACGGGCTTCCTGGGGTTCGGCGAATCGCATGGGGGTTCTCGCGGTCAGAGGCGGGCGCCGGGGATGGCCAGCAGCTCGGCCAGGGCCTGGTCGAGTGTGGCGATCAGGCGGTCGACATCGGCTTCGGTGGTGGCCGGGCAGCACAGGGTCATGTTGTGGAACGGGGTGATGAGGATGCCCCGGTTGATCAGGTAGAGGTGCAGGGCCATCTGCAGGCTGTCGTGGAAGGCCGCTTCGGCCTCGGCGCCGGTGCGTGGCGAGGTGGCGCAGAACTGGAACTCGCAGCGGGCGCCCAGCTCGGTCACCGACCAGGCCAGGCGGTGCTTGTGGATAAGTCCACGGAAGCCTTCGGCCAGGCGCGCCGCCAGGGGCAACATGTGGGCGTAGGCGGCCGGGGTCATCACCTGTTCCAGGTTGGCGCGCATGCAGTGCATGGCCAGGGCATTGGCCGAAAGGGTGGTGCCCATGCCGCTGTGGCCGTGGCCGCCGGATTGCTCGCTGGCGTGCTTGCGCGCCAGCTTCATGGCCTGGGCCATTTCGGCGGTGCAGCCGTAGACGGAGCAGGGCACGCCGCCGGCGATGGGCTTGCCGAGGGTGATGAAGTCCGGCTGCAGGTTCCAGGCGCGGGTGCAGCCGCCGGGGCCGGTGGAGATGGTGTGGGTCTCGTCGATGATCAGCAGGGTGCCGTGGCGGCGGGTCAGCTCGCGGAGCTTCTCCAGGTAGCCGGCATCGGGCAGGACCATGCCGATGTTGGTCATCGCCGGTTCGCAGAGCACGGCGGCGACGTCGTTCTGCGCCAGGGCCTTTTCCAGCGCCTCGAGGTCGTTGAAGGGCACGGCGCGGCTGGTCTTGGCCAGGTTGCGTGCCTGGCCGATCAGGCCGCTGCGGTGCACGGTGCGGTCCTCGCGGTGGCGCACCATGACGTCGTCGACGGTGCCGTGGTAGCAGCCGTCGAACACCAGCAGCACCTTGCGCCCGGTGATGGCGCGCACCCAGCGGATGACGAAGCGGTTGGCGTCGGTGGCGGTGGTCGCCACCTGCCAGTAGGGCAGGCCGAAGCGCTCGGCCAGCAGTTCGCCGGCGACCACGGCGTCCTCGCCCGGGAGCATGGTGGTGAGCCCGCGCGCGCCCTGCTCGGCGATGGCACGGGCGATGGGCTCGGGGGAGTGGCCGAACATGCTGCCGGTGTCGCCCAGGCAGAAGTCCACGTATTCGTGGCCGTCGACGTCATGGAAGCGCGCGCCCTGTGCGCGCTCGACGAAGAGCGGGCAGGGCGTCGACCAGTCGCTCATCCAGTGCATGGGCACGCCGCCGAACAGCGAGTGGCGGGCACGCTCGGCGAGCGCCAGGGATTTGGGGTTGTGGGCGATGAAACGGGCACGCTCGGCGGCGGCGAAGGTTTCAACGGCGGATTCTGCAATGCCACTGGCGGTCATGTTTGAACACCTCGTTCGAATTTCCGCACATCCTGTTTTGTGATCACAGATATGTCAATAGCTGGACTGTTCATGGCAAAAGCCTATGATCGAACTGCTTTTGTGATCACAATATCGGCAGGCCTGTCGATCTTGTCCCCAGGCGGTCGCTGCGCTTGCAGCGCGCCCGGGCCGTTATCCACAGGCCTGGCCATCCGTCCATCCAGGAGATCCACCAGCATGCGCAACTGCAGCCTGACCCTCGCCCAACTGCCGGCACCACCGGCCATTCAGGAGTGACCCATGGCCGACAACCTGCAGGAACAGCTTTACCTACGACTGCGTGAAGGCTTGCTGGCGGGGCGTTTCCAGCCCGGCGAGCGCCTCAAGATCCGCGACCTCGCCGCCGAGTGGGGCACCAGCCCGATGCCGGTCCGTGCGGCGTTGCAGCGCCTGGTGGCCGAGGGCGCCCTGGAAGGCGAGCCGCAGCGCTCGCTGCGGGTGCCGATCATGACCCGCGAACGCTTCCAGCAGATCTTCCTGGTGCGCCTGTCCCTGGAGGGACTGGCCGTGGAGACCGCCACGCCGCGGCTCACCGCGCAGGACATCGAGCAGCTGAGGCGCTGCGTCGAGAACATGGAGCGGGCCCTGGAACGGCGCGACGTGCAGGGCTACCTGGACGACAACAGCCTGTTCCACATGACCCTCTACCGCGCCTGCGCCAACCCCACGCTGCTGCGCATGATCGAGTCGCTGTGGCTGCAGGTCGGCCCCTTCTTCAACCAGCTGTTCACCGAGGCCGACCTGTCCCTGCGCCTCAACGATTTCCACGAGGACGCCTTCGAGGCGTTGCTCGCCGGCGATGCCAAGGGCGCGCGGGCGGCGATCGAGCAGGACATGACCTACTTCGGCAATTTCCTCATGAACCTGCTGGAGCTGGAGACTGCCCAGGCGAAGAACGGCAGCTGACCAGCAAAGCTGTTTCGGTTTGTTTCGCCGAAAATGACGGTGCGGTGCCCGGTGTTACTCTGCCGAAAGTTCTGACTAGGAACTTCCCTATTTCATACAGGGGCTCCCAGGAGCCAAGCGAGCAACCCCGGGCGCGGCCTCCGTCCTGCGCACTGATGAGCCAGAAGGAGCCGGTGCGCCATGCATGCCATCAGTTTCATCCAGGACATGGCGGTGATCATGCTGGTGGCCGGCCTGGTCACCATCCTCTGCCACCGTTTCAAGCAACCGGTGGTGCTGGGCTACATCATCGCCGGCTTCCTCATCGGCCCGCATACCCCGCCCTTCGCGCTGATCCACGAAGAAGAGACGATCAAGATCCTCGCCGAGCTCGGGGTGGTCTTCCTGATGTTCTGCCTGGGCCTGGAGTTCAGCCTGCGCAAGCTTTTCAAGGTGGGCGCCACGGCCTTCATCGCCGCCTTCCTGGAAATCGTGCTGATGATCTGGATCGGCTACGAGATCGGCAGCTTCTTCGGTTGGAGCACCATGGATTCGCTGTTCCTCGGCGCGATCCTGGCCATTTCCTCGACCACCATCATCATCAAGGCGCTCAGCGACCTGAAGATGAAGAACGAGCGCTTCGCCCAGCTGATCTTCGGCGTGCTGATAGTCGAAGACATCCTCGGCATCGGCATCATCGCGCTGCTGTCCGGCATCGCCCTGTCCGGCTCGGTGGAGACCGGCCAGGTGTTCGCCACGGTGGGCAAGCTCAGCCTGTTCATGGTCGTCGCGCTGGTCATCGGCATCCTGCTGGTGCCGCGCCTGCTGGCCTACGTGGCGAAGTTCGAGAGCAACGAGATGCTGCTGGTGACGGTGCTGGGGCTGTGCTTCGGCTTCTGCCTGCTGGTGGTGAAGCTGGAATACAGCATGGTGCTGGGCGCCTTCCTGATCGGCGCGATCATCGCCGAGTCGCGCCAGCTGGCGCAGATCGAGCGCCTGGTGGAGCCGGTGCGCGACATGTTCAGTGCCATCTTCTTCGTCGCCATCGGCCTGATGATCGACCCGGGCATCCTGCTCGATTACGCCTGGCCCATCGCGGTCATCACCGTCGCCGTGGTGCTGGGCAAGATGGTCTCCTGCGGCATTGGCGCGTTCATCGCCGGCAATGACGGGCGCACCTCGCTGCGCGTCGGCATGGGCCTTTCGCAGATCGGCGAGTTCTCCTTCATCATCGCCGCGCTGGGCATGACCCTGCAGGTCACCAGCGACTTCCTCTACCCCGTGGCGGTGGCGGTCTCGGCCATCACCACGCTGCTCACGCCCTACCTGATCCGCTCCGCCGACCCGCTGTCGCAAAAGCTCGCCGGCATCGTGCCTTCGCGCATCGCCCGGGTGTTCAACCTCTACGGCGACTGGCTGCGCAGCATCCAGCCCCAGGGGCAGGGCGCGGTGCTGGCGGGGATGATCCGCAAGATCCTCCTGCAGGTGGGGGTGAACATCGCGCTGGTGGTGGCGATCTTCCTTTCCGGCGCCTATTTCGCCGGCACCCTGGCTGGCTACCTGAGCGACTGGGTGGGCCAGGCGAACCTGCAGAAGGGCCTGGTCTGGGGCGCCGCGCTGCTGCTCTCGCTGCCCTTCCTGATCGCCGCGTACCGCAAGCTCAAGGCGCTGTCGATGCTGCTGGCGGAAATGGGCGTGACCCCGGAGAAGGCCGGGCGCCATACCGCGCGGGTGCGCAAGGTGATCGCCGAGGTGATCCCGGCGCTGTCGCTGGGGGTGATCATGCTGCTGCTCATGGCGCTGTCGGCGAGCATCCTGCCGACCCTGGAGCTGCTGGTGCTGATCGCGCTGCTGGCGGCCGGGGTGATCGCGCTGCTGTGGCGCTGGCTGATTCGCGTGCATTCACGCATGCAGATCGCGCTGATGGAGACCCTGGAGCAGAGCCAGGATCACCACCGCTAGCGGTTCAGCTCGCCAGCCACACGTCGCGGGCCCAGTGCCAGACGGAGTCCCAGCTCTCGTCGGTCATGTCGCCCTCGTCGCCGGACCAGAGCAGCACTTCGCCCTCCAGGTCGACCACGTAGTAGTCGCGGCCGTCCTGGCAGATCGGCACCAGGTCGCGGGGCACGCCCAGGTCCCAGGCCACCGAGGCCACTTCCGGCAGGTAGGTGTGGGATTGCGGGTCGGTCGCGGTCACCGGCTCCAGGCGGCCGTAGACCACATCGCTGACCTTGAGCAGGAACTCGCGGAGCTCGAAGGGCAGGTTGATCAGCAATTGCTCTTCGATCTCCACCAGCAGCTCGTCGTCCGGCAGCTCCAGCGGGACGGGGACGGGTTCGTTGAGTTCACGCAGCTGTTCGATGACTTCTTCCACGGCGACAGGCCCTCGTGCATTGGGATGCGCTTTATACAGTAGCTGGCACCCGGAAGAAAAAAACCGCAGGCGAACCGCTCGTCCGGTGGTGGTGCATTGCATACTGCCGCCTTCGCATTCACCACCACGGAGCCCCCAATGCCGATCGTCTGGAGCAGCAGCCATCACACCGAACTCGACAAGCAGGCGCTCTACGACATCCTCGCCCTGCGCACCCAGGTCTTCGTCGTCGAGCAGAAGTGCCCCTACCTGGAAGTGGACGGCCTGGACCTGGTAGGCGACAGCTGCCACCTCATGGCCCGCGACGGCGATGCGCTGGTGGCGTACTTGCGCCTGCTGGACCCGCAGCGCAACCAGGGCGACGTGGTGATCGGCCGCGTGGTGATCGCCGAAGCGGCGCGCGGCACCGGGCTGGGCCACCAGCTGATGGAACGTGCCCTGGAAGACTGCCAGCGGCGCTGGCCGGGGCTGCCGGTGTACCTCTCGGCCCAGGCGCACCTGCAGAAGTACTACGGACGCTACGGCTTCGTGCCGGTGACCGAGGTCTACCTGGAGGACGACATCCCCCATATCGGCATGCGCAAGGCGGCGGTCTGACGCCGGTGGCTATTACCCTGTAGGGGCGAATTCATTGGCTCTGTCTGCGTTAAGTGTTGCTAGAGGAATTGAGTCCAGCTGATTGCCGAGCTCTGGTGATGTTTCTGGTTTCGCCCCCCCGGGCGAGTCCCTTTTCTCAGTCGTCGGGATGCCGAACCACAGAAAAGGAACCAAAAGGGCTTGCCCCATCATCCGACCCGACTGCGTCGGGTTCCCTCACTCCATCGCCGTTACTCGCTACGCTCGCCCTTCGGGCCGCACTGAAGTGCGTTCGCCGCAAGCGTCGTCTGGGGGCCGGGGCGATGGGCCATCCATGGCCTGGCGCGCCTCTCGCGGCATCCATGCCGCTCGTCCCCCGACGCAACGACTGCGTTCGGCCTCCTGGAGGGGCGTTGGCGGCTGCTCCAACTTTGTCGGCCAGTGCATCACTACGTGGTGCGCACGGGCTTTCGTAGGATGGTGTAGAGCGAAGCGAAACCCATGCGGTGGAGGTGGCACAAACCCTCAAGCGCCCGGAAAGTACCGTGCTTGAGCGCCTGCATTAAAACCACAACAGCTAACGCCGACAGAGCCAATTCATTCGCCAAGGACCGCGTAGCAGTCCCTGCTGTGGCACATGCAGGGTGTTTCCTGTGGCATCGCCTGGTGGATGAGAAGAGCGTCATCCACCCTACATGTCGATCAGCCCAGCGGCTGGTCGAACACACAAAAGAAAACCCCGGGCATGCCCGGGGTTTCTTCATTGCGCGAACGCTGATCAGTTCTGGCGGATGCCCGCCACCAGCCAGGGCTGGTCGTCGCCGTTGGCACGCTCCATGCGCCAGCTTTCGCTGAACACTTCGCCCTGGTCGAAGCGCGAGGTCTTCGACACGCCGTTGAAGGTCAGGGTGGCGACGGTCTTGTCGGCCAGTTCGTCGATGCCGTCCAGCTGCACCTGCAGGTTGTCGATGTAGGTGGACTGGAAGCCATCGCCCAGGCTGGCGCGCTCTTCCTTGAGGAAGCTGAGCATCTGCGGGGTGACGAACTCGGCGATCTTGTCCATCTCGGCCGCGTCCCAATGCTGCTGCAGGGACAGGAAGTGCTCACGGCCGGCTTCGATGAAGCGCTCTTCGTTGAACCAGCTCGGGGCGTTGAACGCACGCTGGGCCACCGCTGCCGGCGCGGCGCTGCCACCGAAGATCGGCGACGGCTGCTGCTGCGGCATTTCGCGCTGGAACGGGCCGCCGGCCATGGCGGGCTGATGGCCCTGCTGCTGGCGCTTGCGGGCGGCGATGAAGCGGAAGATCACGAAGGCGATCAGGGCGATGATCAGGAAGTCGAAGATCTGCATGCCCTGGAAGCCGTCACCCATGAACATGGAGGCGAGCAGGCCACCGGCGGCGAGGCCGGCCAGCGGGCCGAGCCAGCGTGAAGCACCACTGGCGGCAGCGGGCTGACGGCCGGGGGCGGTCGGGGTGGCGGCAGGGGTATTGGGCTGCGCCTGGCGGGTCTGGTGGGTCGGCGCGGAGCCGAAGGTCTTGCCGCCGCCCATTCGCTTGGCGTTGGCATCCAGGCTGAGCGTCAGGCCGACGCATAGGGCCAGGGCAATACTGAGAAATCGGCGCATCACAGGCATCTCTTGGTTAAGGGTCCACGCGCGCCATGCTGCACAGTCGCGTTCGTGATGGCTAGCGGCAGAATGTATCGGGATTTTTTACGGCTGCGCTGCGGGCGTATGCCGCCGGGGCCGGCGTGCTTCCCGTGGGAATTCATTCGCGATGGTGCTACCGGCCCCCCTGAACGCTATTCGGCGAGCGCTTCGCGGCTGAAGCCGCTTGTATGTCCTAGGGTGGAACCTGTCGGGGGGCGGAGGGAGCGAAATCGCCCCACGGTGAACCCCGGCCAACAAGCTACCGTGCAGCACAGCCCGGACGGGCGCGCAGTTGGTGGTCGGCGCGCAGACGGATGGCGCCCTTGGCGCCGGGCTGATAGTCGAAGTGGCGGGCGAACCAGGCGGCGGATTGCTCCAGCGTCGCGTTGACCGGTGGCAGGGTGAACTCCCAGTAGGGGTCGTCCTCTCGGCGGCATTTGGCGTTCAGTACCAGGCCCGGCAGGGGCGAGTCGTCGGCGTGGTCGCTGCCGAAGGTTCGCTGGCCAAGGGTGAGGCGGTCTGTCTCGCTGTCGCCATAGGCGTACAGCAGGGTTTCGCCGCGGATATCCAGCAGGCTCTCGCCGGCCTGCTCATAGGCAAAGGGAGCGAGGCGCACCAGCAGCCCTGGCTTGCGCAGGTAGACCCAGCCCGCGCGGCTGGCGTCGAAGGGGCTGGCGGGGTAGGGCAGGGTGTCCAGGTACTCCAGGCGCAGCTTGCCGCCGGCGTCGGTCGAGGCCCGCAGCAATTCATAGGCGCCGTCGCCACGGGTCTTCAGCAGGGCCTCGCCCTTGCCAGTGGGCAGTACTTCGCGGATCGCCAGGGCCTCGTCAAAGCCCCGGCTGCCGGCGATGTAGCGGTTCACCGTCATGCCCTGGCGCAGTTGGTAGACCGTCTGCTCGATGGCCGTACCCTTGCCGCCCGGGCGATAGCCGTAGCGCACCTCTTCCAGCGCCCACTGTGTGCTGCCCACCAGGGTGCGGGTGCGTGCCGGCAGCACGCAGCGTTGCTCGCGGAAGGTGGGGGGCACGCCCTTCAGTAGCTCGCCCAGGCACAGGTCATCGGTCGCCACGCTGGTGCTGGGGTAGGGCTCCTGGCCGGCGCGCAGCGGCGGGTTGGGGTTGATGGCCTGGCACTGCCCGGGCACCAGGTCGAGGGTGTCGACGAAGTCGTCGGGCTCGGGGCTGGAGGCGTAGTCGAGGGTTTCCGGCGTGCGGGGCTGCGGGCCGGCGTCCGCCTCGCGCAGGGTCACGCCCCAGCGCACCGGGTCGGGGCGCGGCAGTTGCTGGGTTGGGCGCAGGCGCAGGGCCGGCTTGGGGGCGGTGAGCAGTTCCAGGTTGTGCTCGAGCCAGGCGGGGCCGTCCTGGAAGCGCAGGCGCTCGGGGGTGGAGGAGCCCAGCCCGGAATAGATCAGCGGGTGGCTGAACTCGAAGTCGGGCAGCACGAAGCAGGCGGGGTCCAGCTCCAGGCGGGCGACCTCGCGGCCACGCTGCATGTCCACCGCGCGGAAGGCCGGCGGGCGCTGGTTCCAGCCCGGGTCGGCGAGCACGGCCAGGTCGCCGCGCACATCCAGCAGCGCGCCGGGGCCTGCATCGACGATGCGCAGCGGTTGCAGTTGCACCAGGTACAGGCGGTCCGCGCCGCCCACGCTCACCCAGCCTTTGCGGCGGGCGTCGTTGAACCAGTTGTAGGGCAGGTCGCGCAGCAACACCTCGGCCTGCGGCTTGCCGCCGTTCTTGCGGTACAGGCGGGCCAGCTCGAAGTCCTGGCCGCTGCCACGGTTGAAGAGAATCAGCGCCTGGTCGGGGCCGCTCACGCGGGCGTCCCAGAGGGTCGGGTAGATGGGCTTGCCGTCGGTCGCCAGCAGCTGTGCGAGCGCCTTCATCGACAGGGTGCCGCCGTCCAGGCGCAGGGAGGTTTCGGTGCGCTCGCGGCGCTGCCCGGTGTTCCAGTCGCGGTAGCTGTCGGTGTCGCGCTTCACCTCGAAGCCGGGGGCGGCCTCGATGCTGGTGGCGATGATCAGGCTGAGCAGCAGCAGGGGAAGGCGCACGTCCGTGTTTCCGCAAGGAGGATGGGAGCGGCCATCCTGCCGTGCCTGTGGATAACTGCCAAGGGGCGCTACGCCGGGCCCCACCATGACGACGGGGCCCGGGAAGGCATCAGAGGGGTTCGAGCTTGGCGTAGGCGAGCATCAGCCATTTGCTGCCTTCGCTCTCGAACACCACCTGGACCCGGGCCTGGGCGCCGGAGCCCTCGAAGTTGAGGATGGTGCCCTCGCCGAACAGCGAATGCTGCACGCGCTGGCCGAGGTTGAAGCCGGTCTGCGGCACTTCCGCGCCGGCGAACATCGAGCCGCTGCTGCGGTTGCTGCCCGCCACCGGGCGGCTGACGCTGTTGCTCAGGCGCACTTCGCGGATCAGCTGCGGGGGGATTTCGCGGACGAAGCGCGAGACCTTGTTGTAGGTCTCGCTGCCGTACAGGCGGCGGGTTTCCGCGTAGGTCAGCACCAGGCGCTGCATGGCGCGGGTGACGCCGACATAGGCCAGGCGGCGCTCCTCTTCCAGGCGGCCGGATTCCTCCAGGCTCATCTTGTGGGGGAACAGGCCTTCTTCCATGCCCACCAGGAACACCAGCGGGAATTCCAGGCCCTTGGCGCTGTGCAGGGTCATTAGTTGCACGCTGTCTTCGAAGGCGTCGGCCTGGGTATCACCGGCCTCCAGCGACGCGTGGCTGAGGAAGGCCTGCAGTGGGGTGAGTTCCTCGTCGTCTTCGTTGTTCTCGAAGGCGCGGGCGGCGCTGACCAGTTCCTCCAGGTTTTCCACCCGGGCCTGGCCTTTCTCGCCTTTTTCTTCCTTGTGGTAGGTGATCAGTCCGGTCTGCTCGATGACGGTCTGGGTCATCAGGTGCAGGGGCATCTCCAGGACCTTGGCGGCGAGGTTCTCGATCAGCTCGATGAACACCGCCAGGGCGCCGGATGCGCGGCCCGGCAGGCCCTTGTTGGCCACCAGCAGGCGGATCGCCTCCCACATGGAGACGTCCTGGGCGCGGGCGAACTCACGGATGCTTTCCACGGTCTTCTCGCCGATGCCGCGGGCGGGGACGTTGATCACCCGCTCCAGGGCGGCGTCGTTGCCACGGCCGTCGAGCAGGCGCAGGTAGGCCATGGCGTTCTTGATCTCGGCGCGCTCGAAGAAGCGCTGGCCGCCGTAGATGCGGTAGGGGATCTTCTCCCGCAGCAGGGCCTCTTCCAGCACCCGCGACTGGGCGTTGGAGCGGTAGAGGATGGCGATCTCGCTGCGCGCCATGCCGTCCTTCAGCGCGCTTTCGATGCTTTCCACCACGTAGCGGGCTTCGTCGTGCTCGTTGAAGGCGGCGTACAGGCCCAGGGGCTCGCCGTCCTCGCCGTCGGTCCACAGCTCCTTGCCCAGGCGCCCCTGGTTGTTGGCGATCAGGGCGTTGGCGGCCTTGAGGATGCCGGCGGTGGAGCGGTAGTTCTGCTCCAGGCGGATGGTTTCGGCGTCGGCGAAGTCGCTGGAGAACTGCTGGATGTTCTCGATGCGGGCGCCGCGCCAGCCGTAGATGGACTGGTCGTCGTCGCCCACCACCATGAGGCTGTCGCCACCCTGGGCGAGCAGGCGCAGCCAGGCGTATTGCACGGCGTTGGTGTCCTGGAACTCGTCCACCAGGATGTGGCGGAAGCGGCGCTGGTAGTGGGCCAGCAGGCCCGGCTTGTCGCGCCACAGGTCCAGGGCGCGCAGCAGCAGCTCGGAGAAGTCGATGACCCCGGCGCGGGCGCAGGCGGCCTCATAGGCTTCGTAGATCTTCAGCATGGTACCGAGGAACAGGTCGCCGCCGGCCTGGATGTGCTGCGGGCGCAGGCCCTCGTCCTTCTGCCCGTTGATGAACCATTGCGCCTGGCGTGCCGGCCAGCGCTGCTCGTCCAGGCCCAGCTCGCGGATCACCCGCTTGACCAGGCGCTGCTGGTCATCGCTGTCGAGGATCTGGAAGTTCTCGGCCAGGCCGGCTTCCTGCCAGTGGGCGCGCAGCAGGCGATGGGCCAGGCCGTGGAAGGTGCCGACCCACATGCCCGCCGGGTTGATGCCCAGCAGCTGCTCGATGCGGTGGCGCATCTCGGCGGCGGCCTTGTTGGTGAAGGTCACCGAGAGGATCGAGTGGGGCGAGGCGTGCTCCACCTGGATCAACCAGGCGATGCGGTGCACGAGCACGCGGGTCTTGCCCGAGCCGGCGCCGGCGAGGACCAATTGACGCCCCAGCGAGGCCGCTACGGCCTGGCGTTGAGCGTCGTTCAGGGAGTTCAGGAGTAGAGAGAGATCGTCATGCATCGCGGCATTCTATTGACCGGCCCAGACGAGGGCAAACCGATGACCGGATGGTCAGCCAGACGGTGCGGGCGCTGCATCCCGAAGGCCCGCCGAAAGTTAGGCGGCGCGCTGTCAAAACCGGGCACATAAAGCTTTGGCAGCTCGTTCTGCTCGGGTAAGCTCCGCCGACGCCTAGGCAACCATTACAAGAAAATCGCCTATGACCGCGACACCCAACGAAGCCCCAATCGACCTGCACGGTGACGACAGCCGCGCCATCAGCCAGCATTTCGCGACGGATCTGGCCGTGGAGCGCACGCGCCTGCTCTATCAGGGCTCGCAAACCCCCACGCTCTTCATGCTGCTCAACGGCCTGGTCTGCGCCTACCTGCTGTGGGAGCCCGCCAACGGCTTGCTGCTGGGTGGCTGGCTGGTCTGGCTGGTGCTGCTGGCGGTGCTGCGCCTGACCCAGGTGGCCGCCTTCAAGGCCGCGCTGCCCTCGCGCCAGGCCCAGCCCCAGTGGCGCCGCACCTTCCTCCTCGGCGCCGCCGCCTCCGGCCTGACCCTGGCCCTGCCGGTGATCTTCCTGGTGCCGGGCGACGCCTTTCTGCAGCAGGCGCTGGTCTATGGCCTGATCGCCGCCGCCATCCTTTCCGCCAGCGTCGCCTATGCCGTCAGCCTGCAGGCCTTCCTCACCTTCGCCTTGCCGTGCCTGGTGCCCACCGTGTCCTGGCTGCTGGCCAGCGGCGAGCCGCTGCAGCGAGGCTGGGGGCTGCTCAGCCTGATCCTCCTGGCGGCGCTGATGGTGGTGGCCTGGCAGGTCAACCGCCTGGTGCAGCGCAGCCTGCTGCAGCGCTTCCACAACCAGGCTCTGATCGACAACCTGGAACACGCCAAGGTCCGCGCCGAGGGGCTCAACAGCGAGCTGGCGCGGGAAGTGGAGCAGCGTCGCCGCGCCGAGCGCGAGCTGCGCGCGGCCCATAACGACCTGGAAATCCGCGTCGCCCAACGCACCCTGGAGCTGGCCGACGCCAGCCACGCCCTGGTCAAGAGCGAGGCGCGCCTGGCCATGGCCCTGGAGGCCAGCGAGCTGGGGATGTGGGACTGGAACCTGGAGACCGACGAAGTCCATCACTCGCACCTGAAGGAAATCTTCGGCATCGAGATGGACGACGTCACCCGCGTGCTCAGTGACCTCAAGCCGCGCCTGCACCCCGACGACCTGCCGCTGCTGCGCCGTGCCCTGGTGGACCATCTCAAGGGCCGCAGCGACGGCTACGCCATCGACTACCGGGTACGCCACAGCGACGGCCGCTGGCTCTGGGTCGAGGACCGGGGCCGGGTGGTGGAGCGCGACGAGCGCGGCAAGGTGCTGCGCATGCTCGGCACCCGCCGCGACGTCACCGAGCGCAAGCAGGCCGAAGAGCAGCAGCGCCTGTCGGCGATGGTCTTCGAGGCGGCCAGCGAGGGCATCGTTATCCTCGACCCGCAATACCGCCTGCTGGCGGTCAACCAGGCCTTCAGCGACGTTACCGGCTACCGCCGCGACGAGGTGCTTGGCCACACGGTGGTGGAGATCAACAGCACCCGCGAGAGCCGCCGCCAGTACCACCTGATCCGCCAGGAGCTGGAGCAGAGCGGCAGCTGGCAGGGCGAACTGGTGGACACCCGCAAGAACGGCGAGCTCTACCCGCAGTGGCTGCAGCTCAACCTGGTGCGTGATGCCCGGGGCAACGCCAGCCACATCGTCGGCTTTTTCGCCGACCTCTCCGCACGCCGCGATGCCGAGGAGCGCCTGCGCTACCTCTCGCACTACGACGAGCTCACCGGCCTGGCCAACCGCACCCTGTTCAAGGACCGCCTGCACGAGGCCAGCCAGCGCGCGCGCCAGAGCGGCCGCAGCCTGGCCCTGCTGCACATCGACCTGGACCGCTTCAAGGTGCTCAACGACAGCCTCGGCCATGAAGTGGCCGACCAGCTGCTGCGGCAGATGAGCCGGCGCCTGGCCCAGGCGGCCCCCGAGGCGGACACCATCGCCCGCCTCTCGGGCGACGAATTCGCGGTGATCCTCGACTCCTACGGCAGCCTTTCCAGCCTGGCGCGCACCGCCAGCCGCCTGCTGGCCAAGCTGCGCACGCCGATGACGGTGGGCGGCGAGGAACTGGTGGTCAGCGCCTCCCTGGGCATCAGCCTGCTGCCGGACAACGCCCGCGAGATCTCCGCGCTGATCACCCAGGCCAACATGGCCATGCAGCATGCCAAGCACCTGGGCGGCAACACCTTCCAGTTCTTCACTGACAACCTCCAGGCCTGCACCCTCGAGCGCCTGCAGATGGAAACCCAGCTGCGCAAGGCCATCGAGGAAGGCCAGTTGGAGGTCTTCTACCAGCCCAAGCTGTGCCTGGCCGACGACAGCCTCAACGCCGCCGAGGCGCTGGTGCGCTGGCGCCATCCGCAACTGGGCCTGGTGCCGCCGGGTGACTTCATCGGCCTGGCCGAAGAGACCGGGCTCATCGCCCCCCTCGGCGAGTTCGTGCTGCGCCAGGCCTGCCTGCAGGCCCGCGAGTGGCAGCGCCAGGGGCTGGCGGACATCCGCGTCTCGGTGAACCTCTCCGGCCACCAATTGCGCCAGGGCAACCTCACCAGCCTGGTGCGCCAGGTGCTGGACGAGACCGGCCTGTCACCGCGCCTGCTGGAGCTGGAGCTGACCGAGAGCCACCTGCTGGAGAACGTCGAGCACGTCATCGCCACCTTCCGCCAGCTGCGCGACCTGGGGGTGAAGCTGGCCATCGACGATTTCGGCACCGGCTACTCGTCCCTGAGCTACCTCAAGCGCTTCCCGGTGGACTACGTGAAGATCGACCAGACCTTCATCCGCGACCTCTCCTCCGGGGGCGAGGACGCCGCCATCACCCGCGCGATCATCGCCATGGCCCACGGCCTGGAGCTCAAGGTGGTGGCCGAGGGCGTGGAAACCCAGGGGCAGATGGACTTCCTCAAGAGCCAGGGCTGCGACGAGATCCAGGGCTACCTGATCAGCCCGCCGGTGGAAGCGCCGGTGTTCGCCGCGCTGCTCAAGGAACAGGCGACGGCGCTGTGGCGCTGACCGCCTCGGGCAGGTCGCGCAGCAGCAGGGCGTATTCCAGATCGAGGTCAGCCGGCAGCGGGATGTAGAGCAGGTGGCCGTCGCCCGGCGCCACCTGGCGGCTCTCGCCGTTGGCGCCTTCCAGGCCGTGGAGGATGAAGCCCAGGTTGCCCGTCGGGGTCATCAGCTCCAGGCGGTCGCCCACCTCGAAGCGGTTCTTCACCCGTACTTCCGCCATCTCGCCCCGGCGCACGCCGGTCAGCTCGCCGACGAACTGCTGGCGCGAGGGCCGCGAGCTGCCGTGCGCGTAGTTCTGATAGTGGTCGTGGGTGTGGCGGCGCAGGAAGCCTTCGGTGTAGCCACGGTTGGCCAGTGAATCCAGGCGCTCCAGCAGGCGCGGCTCGAAGGGGCGGCCGGCGAGGGCATCATCGATGGCCTGGCGGTAGGCCTGGGTGGTGCGTGCGACGTAGAAGTGCGACTTGGTGCGGCCTTCGATCTTCAGCGAGTGCACGCCCATCTCCAGCAGGCGCCCCACGTGCTGCACGGCGCGCAGGTCCTTGGAATTCATGATGTAGGTGCCGTGCTCGTCCTCGAAGGCGGGCATGTACTCGCCCGGGCGGCTGCCGTCCTCCAGCAGGAACAGGCGCTCGCTGGGCGCGCCTTCGCCCAGGGTCGGCTGCGGCGTGCAGGCGTGCACCACATCGCCCAGCGCGTCCTCGCGGGCTTCCCCGGCCTTGTACTGCCAGCGGCAGGCGTTGGTGCAGGTGCCCTGGTTGGGGTCGCGGTGGTTGATGTAGCCGGAGAGCAGGCAGCGGCCGGAGTAGGCCATGCACAGGGCGCCGTGGACGAACACCTCCAGCTCCATCTCCGGCACTTCGCGGCGGATCTCGCCGATCTCCTCCAGCGACAGCTCGCGGGAGAGGATCACCCGGGTCAGCCCCTGGGCCTGCCAGAACTTCACGCTGGCCCAGTTCACCGCGTTGGCCTGCACCGAGAGGTGCACCGGCATCTGCGGGAAGTGCTCGCGCACCAGCATGATCAGCCCCGGGTCGGACATGATCAGCGCGTCCGGGGCCATCGCCACCACCGGCGCCATGTCCTTGAGGAAGGTCTTCAGCTTGGCATTGTGCGGGGCGATGTTGACCACCACGTAGAAGCGCTTGCCCTGGGCGTGGGCCTCGGCGATGCCTTCGGCCAGGGTGGCGTGGTCGAACTCGTTGTTGCGCACCCGCAGGCTGTAGCGCGGCTGGCCGGCGTACACCGCATCGGCACCGTAGGCGAAGGCATGGCGCATGGCCTTGAGGGTGCCGGCGGGGCAGAGCAGTTCGGGGGCTTGGCGGCTGGACATGGGCGGGGCTCGTTGCGCGAAAAGCCGCGGATTCTAGGCAAGCCGCGCGGAACGGGTATTGCGCTGGAGCAATGACGGCGCGGGGTGAATTCGTTCGCCAAGGGACGGGCGTCGCTGTGTTGGGCCTCGCTGCGCTCGGCGCCAACCTACGGGGCTTCGGTGCCGTGGATGTAGGGTGGACCCCGCTTCATCGGTCCACCAGCGGTGGCAGGCCGGGCTCAGCCGGTGGACGTAAAGAACGACGTCCACCCGCAGCGGTCCGGCTTTTTTGTGGGAGCGAATTCATTCGCCCGCTCTTCCTCCCGCAACCACTCTCTTGAAGGCAGCGCTATTCGCTTCAGTCATTCCACTCCCGCCCCTGCAGCTCCAGCAGGCTGTGGGCCTGCTCGGGGCCGGTGGAGCCGGCGGGGTAGTTGCGCGGGCTCTGGTAGTACTCGTGCCAGCCTTCGAGGATGGGGTCGACCCAGCGCCAGGCGGCTTCCACTTCGTCGCGGCGCATGAACAGGGTCGAGTCGCCTTCGATCACGTCCAGCAGCAGGCGCTCGTAGGCATCCCAGCGGCGCTGGGTGAAGGCCTGGGCGAGGTTGAGGTCCAGCTCCACCGGTTCCAGGCGCATGCCCTTGCCGGGGTTCTTGGCCATCAATTGCAGGCTGATGCGCTCTTCCGGCTGCAGGCGGATCAGCAGGCGGTTGGCCTCGCCGCCGTTGAACAGGCGGTGCGGCACCGGCTTGAACTGGATGACGATCTCCGAGTACTTGCGCGCCAGGCGCTTGCCGGTACGCAGGTAGAAGGGCACGCCGGCCCAGCGCCAGTTGTCGATCTCGGCCTGCACGGCGACGAAGGTCTCGGTGTCGCTGTCGTTGTCGACGTTCTTCTCGAAGTAGTAGGCGGGCACTTCCTGGCCGCCGATCTTGCCGGCGCCGTACTGGCCGCGCACGGTCTTGTCCTGTACGTCGAGCCCGGAGATGGGCTTGAGGGCTTCGAGGATCTTCACCTTTTCGTTACGCACCGCGTCCGCGTCGAAGCGCACCGGCGCTTCCATGGCCACCAGGCAGAGCAGCTGCAGCAGGTGGTTCTGCACCATGTCGCGCATGGCCCCGGCGTGGTCGTAGTAGCTGCCGCGGTTCTCCACGCCCAGGGTCTCGCAGACGCTGATCTGCACGTGGTCGATGTGCCCGGCGCGCCACACCGGTTCGAACAGGGCGTTGGCGAAGCGCAGGGCCATGAGGTTCTGCACTGTCTCCTTGCCCAGGTAGTGGTCGATGCGGAACACCTGGCGCTCGTCGAACACCGCGCCGATGGCGGCGTTGATCGCCAGGGCCGATTCCAGCGAATGGCCGATGGGCTTCTCCAGCACGATGCGCGCCTGGGGCCCGGCGAGGCCGGCGATCTGCAGGTGGCGGGCGATGTCCTCGAACAGGCGCGGGGCGATGGCCAGGTAGTAGACCCGGCCACGGTCATCGGCCGGGCCCAGGTGGCGGGCCAGGCGGCCGAAGTCGGCGCTCTGGGAAACGTCCATGACGAAGTAGTCGAGGCGCGCGGCGAACCCCGCCCAGGCCTCGTTGGTGAAATCGGCGCGGGCCACCTGGGCGCGGCAATGGCGTTCGGCGAGGGCGCGGTACTGCTGTGCGTCCAGCGGATTGCGGGCGATGGCGAGGATGCGCAACTGCGGATGCAGGCGCCCGTCGCGATGCAGGTGGTAGAGCGCCGGAAGCAATTTGTGCAGGGCGAGGTCGCCGGTGCCGCCGAAGACCAACATGTCACAAGGCTGGGTCAAGGGTGCACTCCTGCGTGGTTTAGCTGAGCGGAAAAGCGGGTCATGTAGTATAACTACAAGGTCACTACAGCCCGACGGCCGTCGATCATAACCGAGTTGCCACCCCGAGTTGATCGAGCCTTGCGGCGTATCCCCCACTTCGAAGAGCCTGCCCAGTGAATCTGCTGCAACACATCGCCCAGTCGCGCCACCTGCTGCGCAAGTCGGAACTGAAAGTCGCCGACCACGTCCTGCTCGATCCCGCCGCAGTCATGCACAGCTCCATGGCCGACCTGGCGCAGAGCGTCGGGGTCAGCGAGCCCACCATCGTGCGCTTCTGTCGCGCCATCGGTTGCGGCGGCTTCCAGGATCTCAAGCTCAAGCTGGCGCAGAGCCTGGCCGCCGGTGCCAGCTTCGGCCAGTTCGCGATCCACGAGGATGACTCGGTCGCCGACTTCAGCCTGAAGATCTTCGACACCACGCTGCACACCCTGATGGACGTGCGCGAGAAGCTCGACCCCCAGGCCCTGCAGCGCGCCATCGCCGCCTGCGCCCAGGCCCAGCGCGTGGAGTTCTACGGCTTCGGTGCCTCCGGCGCGGTGGCCGCCGATGCCCAGCACAAGTTCTTCCGCCTGCTGCTCACCGCTGCCGCCTATTCCGACCCGCACATGCAGGCGATGTCGGCGGTCACCCTGAAGCCGTCGGACGTGGCCATCTGCATTTCCCAGTCCGGCCGCTCCAAGGACCTGCTGATCACCGCCAACCTGGTGCGCGAGGCCGGCGCCACGCTGATCACCCTGTGCCCGAGCCAGACGCCGCTGGCGGACCTGGCGACGGTGAACCTGGCCATCGACGTGCAGGAAGACACCGAGATCTACACCCCGCTGACCTCGCGCATCGCCCACCTGGTGGTGATCGACGTGTTGGCGATGGGCGTGGCCATGGCCCGTGGCCCGACCCTGGTCAACCACCTCAAGAGCGTGAAGCGCAGCTTGCGCAGCCTGCGTCTGTCGCCCAAGTCGATCAAGGTGATGGAAGACTGATCGACCTCCCCCGCCCCGAGCGCCAGGCGGCGCTCAGAGGGTCCTGATCGAGGTGCGGATCGCCCGCGCGCACTCGATCACCGCAGGCGCCAGCTTGCGTTCCGCCTCCTCCAGGCTCCAGCGGCTGGTCGGCGCCACCACGTGCACGGCGGCCACCGGCTGGCCCTGGCTGCCGAGGATGGGCGCGGCGATGGTCATGTCGCCGAGGAACAGCTCCTCGTTGTTGATTGCATAGCCCTTGCGCCGGGTCGCCTCGATCTGCGCGAAGATTTCCTCCGGGCCGGTCAGGGTCTGCTGGGTGTGGCGCTTCAGTTCGCTCGCCGCCAGCGCCGCATGCACTTCGTCGTCGCCCAGGGCGCTCAGGTAGGCGCGGCCGGAGCCGGTGCAGTACATGGGGATGCGGCTGCCGATGGGCATGTGGATGGGGATGAACTTGGGCGCCACGAAGCGCGCCACGTAGACCATCTCCAGGCCGTCGGGCTCGGTGAGGTTGGTGGTTTCCCCGGTGATCTGCGCCAGTTCGGCGAGGAAGGGGTTGGCCACGTCCACCAGGGTGTCGGCGGCCAGGTAGTTGTAGCCGATCTCCATCACCCGGGGCGTGAGCTGGAAGCGCTTGGTCTGCGGGTGCTTGCGCACGTAGCCCAGCTCTTCGAGGGTGTGGATCATGCGCTGCGCCGAGCTCTTGTTGATGCCCGCCGCCTCGGCCACTTCGGCCAGGTTCATGGTGCGCTGCCGGGCGTTGAAGGCACGCAGCACGGCCAGGCCTTTCTCCAGCGACTGGTTGAACAGTGAATTGTTGTTATCGCTCATGTCGCGTCCTTTCAGCGGATTTTTTGCTGCTTTGAATATCGATATTCGATATTTATAAATCTCTTTACGATTCTTGTAAATTGTTTATATTCGGGAAAACGCCCCCTGCCGATTCAGAAGGGGCTATCCATAGCGCACAACGACAATAAACAGCGTCCAATGGGAGACTTGCCATGCATCCTCGCCTTCGTGCCCTCACCTGCGCCTGCGCCCTCGTCGCCGGCCTCGCCACGTCCTTCGCCGCCAGCGCCGAGAGCTACCGGGTCGGCGCCACCGCCACCGGCGTGCCTTTCACCTTCCTCGACGTCAAGAGCCAGAGCATCCAGGGGATGATGGTCGATGCCGCCCAGGCAGTGGCCAAGGCCGGCGGCTTCGAGGTGGAGATCCAGCAGACCACCTTTGCCGCGCTGATCCCTTCGCTGACGGCGAACAAGATCGACGTCATCTCCGCCGCCATGCTGCGCACCCCCGCGCGGGAGAAGGTGGTGCAGTACTCCGACCCGGTGTTCAGCTACGGCGAGGGGCTGATCGTCCGCGCCGACGACACCACCGCCTATACCCGCATGGACGACCTCGAGGGCGAGGTGGTCGGCGCCCAGGTCGGCACCGTGTTCATCGACGAACTGAACAAGCGCGGCATCTTCAAGGAGGTGCGCGGCTACGACTCCATCGCCGACCTGATGCGCGACCTGGCCCTGGGGCGGATCAAGGCCGGCTTTGCCGACCGCCCGATCCTCGCCTACCAACTGGCCCAGGGCACCCAGGACAAGGTGCGCCTGGTGCAGGGCTACCAGCCGGTGATCATGGGCGACGTCTGCCTGATCGTGCGCAAGGGCGATGCCGCGACCCTGGAACGGGTCAACACCGGTATCGCCGCGATCAAGGCCGATGGCTCGCTGGACCGCATCATCGCGAAGTGGAAGCTCGACTGACTGCGCTCGCGGCCCGCCGGCGTGGCGGGCCTTTCCCTGAACCCATCCACGGGTAGCCTCCATGTTTCTCCAGAACGCTCTGGACTTCCTCCCCATTCTGCTGAAAGGGGCGGTGGTCACCGTGCAGGTCACGGCCGGGTCCTTCCTGCTCAGCTCCGTGATCGGCCTGGTCTTCGCCCTGATGATGGTGTCGAAGGTCCGCGCCATCTCGCTGTTCGCCATCGGCGTGGTCAACGTCATCCGCGGCCTGCCGATCATCGTGCAGCTCTTCTACATCTACTTCGTGCTGCCGGACTTCGGCATCCAGCTCAGCGCCTTCCAGGCCGGCGTCATCGGCCTCGGCATCGCCTACTCGGCCTACCAGGCGGAGAACTTCCGCGCCGGCATCCAGGCCATCCACCAGGGGCAGATCGAGGCGGCCGAATCCCTCGGCATGCGCGGCGCCATGGTGATGCGCCGGGTGGTGCTGCCCCAGGCCTTCCGCATAGCCCTGCCGCCCTATGGCAACACCCTGGTGATGATGCTCAAGGACTCCTCGCTGGTCTCCACTATCACGGTGGCGGAGATGACCCGCGCCGGCCAGCTGATCGCCTCCTCGACCTTCGAGAACATGACCGTCTACACCCTGGTGGCGCTGCTCTACCTGGCGCTGAGCCTGCCGCTGTCCTACGGCCTGCGTCGGCTGGAAGCGCGAATCGGCAAGAGGAGCAAGCCATGATCGAGATCAAGCAGCTGCACAAGAGCTTCGGCAGCCTGGCGGTGCTCGAAGGCATCGACCTGAACATCGAGAGCGGCGAGGTGGTCTGCCTGATCGGCCCCTCGGGCTCGGGCAAATCCACTCTGCTGCGCTGCATCAACGGCCTGGAGACCCATGACCGGGGCGAGATCCTGGTCAGCGGCCAGGCGGTGGACCGGCACCATGACAGCATCCACGAGATCCGCACCCAGGTGGCCATGGTGTTCCAGCGCTTCAACCTGTTCCCCCATCGCACCGCTGTGGAAAACGTGATGGAGGGGCCGATCTACGTGAAGAAGGAAGACCCCCGCGAAGCCCGGCGCCAGGCCGAGGCGCTGCTGGAGAAGGTCGGCCTCGCCCACCGCATGAACGCCTACCCGGACGAACTCTCCGGCGGCCAGCAGCAGCGCGTGGCCATCGCCCGCGCCCTGGCGATGAAGCCCCGGGCGATCCTCTTCGACGAGCCCACCTCCGCCCTCGACCCCGAGCTGGTGGGCGAGGTGCTGGCGGTGATGCGGCGCCTGGCCGATGAAGGCATGACCATGATCGTGGTCACCCACGAGATGGGCTTCGCCCGTGACGTGGCGGACAAGGTCTGCTTCCTCCACAGCGGCCGCATCGTCGAGCAGGGCCCGGCCCGCGAGGTGCTGAGCACGCCGAGCCACCCGCGCACCCAGGACTTCCTCAAGCGCCTGTTGAACAGCGGCGAGGTGCCGGCATGAACGCGCCCCTGGTGCCCACGCTGCCGTCCTCGCTCTGGGCGGCCACCGCGAAACCCGCTGTCGCCACCCCGCCCTTGGGCGAAAGCACCCAGGCCGATGTCGCCATCGTCGGCGCCGGCTACACCGGGCTGGTCACCGCCCTGCACCTGGCCGAAGCGGGCGTACGCGTCTGCGTGCTGGATGCCGGCGAACCCGGCTGGGGCGCCTCCGGGCGCAACGGCGGGCAGGTGATCCCCGGGCTCAAGTTCGACCCCGAGCAACTGATCGCCAAGTTCGGCGCGGCCCGTGGCGAAGCGATGATCGCCGCCGCCGGTGGCGCCGCCGACGAGGTGTTCGCGCTGATCGAGCGGCTCGGCATCGACTGCGACGCCACCCGCAAGGGCTGGATCCAGCCGGCCGCGTCTCCCGTCGCCATGCGTGGCCTGGAGCAGCGCGCCGGGCAATGGCGTGCGCGCGGTGTGGCGGTGGAGCTGCTGGACAAATCGGCCGTGGCCCGGCGCATCGGCAGCGTCAATTACCTCGGCGGCTGGGTCGACCCGCGCGCCGGCAGCGTCCAGCCCCTGAGCTACGCCCGTGGGCTGGCGCGTGCGGCTGTCGAGCGCGGTGCGAAGGTCCATGGTCACAGCCGGGTCACCGGCCTGCGCCGCGAGGAGGGCGGCTGGGTGTTATCCACAGCCCGCGGTGCCCAGGTGCGGGCCGAGCGTGTGCTGCTGGCCGGCAACGGCTACACCGATGATCTCTGGCCCGGCCTGCGGCAGACGCTGATCGCCGCCAACAGCTTCATCGTCGCCACCCAGCCGCTGCCCGCGCACCTGCGCCATAGCGTGCTGCCGGGGGGCGAGGTCTGCTCGGATGCGCGGCGCCTGTTGCTGTACTTCAAGCAGGACGCCCAGGGCCGCCTGCTGCTGGGTGGGCGCGGTCCCTTCCCCGAGCCGCGCCAGGCCAGCGACTGGGCGCACCTGGAGCGCTCGCTCACCGGGCTGTTCCCGCAGCTCGCCGGGGTGCCCATCGAATACCGCTGGAGCGGGCGCGTGGCGCTGACCCAGGACTTCCTGCCCCACGTCCACGAGCCGGCGCCGGGGCTGTCCATGCTGCTGGGCTACAACGGTCGCGGCATCGCCCTGGCCACCAGCCTGGGGCGGCACATGGCCGCGCGCCTGGCGGGGCAGGGCGGTGATTTCCCCTTCCCGATCACGCCGTTGCGGCGCATCCCGCTGCACGGCCTGCAGCGTCTCTACCTGGGCGCGGGGATCGCCTGGTACCGCCTGCTCGACGCGTTGTTTTGAAGGTGCCAGTGGCTGTCGCAAGACGGTCACCGCAGCGTCACCCGCCTGCCGTCAAAGCGTCATGCCGCTGGCCGATGCTGGTGCTCCCGCACTTCGTCCTGGGAGACCTGACATGCCTCGACACCATGCACAGCGTTTTGACGAGCCGGCCATCGACAGCAAGACCCGGCGCAAACTCGAAGACCAGCGCCGGATGCAATTCCGCCGGGCCATCGAGGACCGCGCCGAACAGCGCCGCTTGCTGGCGGAGCTGAACGACTATCCCGACCTGATCGCGATCAACTACCTGTTGTCGTCAACGGCAGAGCGCCGTCGAACCGCTGGGAAAGCGTGCTGATCTGGGCGCGTTCTTCGCGGATAAAGGCCATCAGCGCCTGGGCGACCGGTGACAGCCGCTTGCCCTTGGCGTGGACCACGCACCAGCTGCGGTAGAGCGGCAGCTCCTCCACCGGCAGCTCGCGCAATACGCCGGTGGCCAGCTCCAGGCTGACCGCATGGCGGGGCAGCAGCCCCAGGCCGAGGCCGGCCACCACGCATTCGCGCAGGGCATCCAGGGAGGCGACTTCCTGGGTCTGGGCGAAGTGCGCGCGCTTCTGCTGGAAATATTCCTCGCAGGCCTTGCGGGTGCCCGAGCCCGCCTCGCGGATCAGCAACGGGAAGGGCTCCAGGTCCTTCAGCGTCAGGCTGCGCGCGTGGCACAGCGGGTGGTCCGGTGGCGCCACGGCGATGATCGGGTTGTTGAGGAAGGGCAGGAATTCCAGGGCCATGTCCTGGGGCACCAGGGACATGATCACCAGGTCGTCGCGGTTGTCCGCCAGGCGCTTGATCACCTGGGCGCGGTTGACCACCGCCAGGTGCAGGCTCACGTCCGGATGCTGCTGCTTGAAGGCGGCGAACAGGTGCGGCACGAAGTACTTGGCGCTGGATTCCACCGCCAGGTTGAGCTGGCCCTGCAGCGAGCCCTGCAGATCCGAAAGCTGCATGTCGAGGCTGGCCAGGCGCTGGAAGATGTCGCTGCTGGCCACGTACAGCGCCTCGGCGGCGTCGGTCTGGTAGAGCTTCTTGCCCACGTACTCGAACAGCGGCTGGCCTACCAGTTCTTCGAGCTGGCGGATCTGCAGACTGACGGCCGGTTGGGTCAATGCCATCTCCTCCGCCGCTCGGCTGTAGGAGCGGGTCTCGAACACGGCACGGAACACCTGGAGCTGGCGCAGTGTCATGCGCAGCAGGGTCTTGCGCATAGGGTAGGGCCTCGAAAACGTGGGGTCGCGGCGGCGACTATAAGGCTTTCCTAATGGATACCCCAATAATTATTGATTTGGGTTATCCCAGGGCTGGGCGTAGGTTAATCACGCACCGCTACAGCACCGGCGGTCACTCGCCGAACGGCTCGCCGTTCGCCTGCTCACTTGGTCGAGGGAACGCTCGTGATCAAGAAAATCCTCATCGCCAACCGGGGTGAGATCGCCGTCCGAATCGTGCGTGCCTGCGCCGAGATGGGCATCCGCTCGGTGGCCGTCTACTCCGACGCCGACCGCCACGCCCTGCACGTCAAGCGTGCCGACGAGGCCCACAGCATCGGCGAGGACCCGCTGGCCGGTTACCTCAACCCGCGCAAGCTGGTGAACCTGGCCGTGGAAACCGGTTGCGACGCCCTGCACCCCGGCTACGGCTTCCTCTCCGAAAACGCCGAGCTGGCGGACATCTGCGCCGAGCGCGGCATCCGCTTCATCGGCCCGTCGGCGGAAGTGATCCGCCGCATGGGTGACAAGACCGAAGCCCGCCGCAGCATGATCAAGGCCGGCGTACCGGTCACCCCGGGCACCGAAGGCAACGTGGCGGACCTCGAAGAGGCCCTGCGCGAGGGCGAGCGCATCGGCTACCCGGTGATGCTCAAGGCCACTTCCGGCGGTGGCGGCCGTGGCATTCGCCGCTGCAACTCGCGCGCCGAGCTGGAGCAGGCCTACCCGCGCGTCATCTCCGAGGCGACCAAGGCCTTCGGCTCGGCCGAGGTGTTCCTGGAGAAATGCATCGTCAACCCGAAGCACATCGAGGCCCAGGTCCTGGCCGATAGCTTCGGCAACACCGTGCACCTGTTCGAGCGCGACTGCTCGATCCAGCGCCGCAACCAGAAGCTCATCGAGATCGCCCCCAGCCCACAGCTCACCCCCGAGCAGCGCGCCTACATCGGCGACCTCTCCGTGCGCGCCGCCAAGGCGGTGGGCTACGAGAACGCCGGCACCGTGGAGTTCCTGCTCGCCGAGGGCGAGGTGTACTTCATGGAGATGAACACCCGGGTGCAGGTGGAGCACACCATCACCGAGGAAATCACCGGCATCGACATCGTCCGCGAGCAGATCCGCATCGCCTCGGGCCTGCCGCTCTCGGTGAAGCAGGAGGACATCATCCACCGCGGCTTCGCCCTGCAGTTCCGCATCAACGCCGAGGACCCGAAGAACAACTTCCTGCCCTCGTTCGGCAAGATCACCCGCTACTACGCCCCCGGCGGCCCCGGCGTGCGTACCGACACGGCGATCTACACCGGCTACACCATTCCGCCCTTCTACGACTCCATGTGCCTGAAGCTGATCGTCTGGGCGCTGACCTGGGAAGAGGCACTGGACCGCGGCCTGCGCGCGCTGGATGACATGCGCGTGCAAGGGGTCAAGACCACCGCGGCCTACTACCAGGAGATCCTCCGCGATCCCGAATTCCGCAGCGGCCAGTTCAACACCAGCTTCGTCGAAAGCCACCCGGAGCTGACCCAGTATTCGATCAAGCGCAACCCGTCGCACCTGGCCATCGCCATCGCGACCGCCATTGCCGCCCACGCGGGCCTGTAAGGGAAGGATGCAGAACATGAGCAAGACCCTCGAAACCAAGAAGATCAGCGTCACCGACACCATCCTGCGTGACGCGCACCAGTCCCTGCTGGCCACCCGCATGCGCCTGGAAGACATGCTTCCCATCTGCGACAAGCTGGACAAGGTCGGCTACTGGTCGCTGGAAGTCTGGGGCGGCGCCACCTTCGACGCCTGCGTGCGCTTCCTCAAGGAAGACCCGTGGGAGCGCCTGCGCAAGCTCAAGGCCGCGCTGCCCAACACCCGCCTGCAGATGCTCCTGCGCGGGCAGAACCTGCTGGGCTACCGCCACTACAGCGACGACGTGGTCAAGGCCTTCGTGGCCAAGGCGGCGGTCAACGGCATCGACGTGTTCCGCATCTTCGACGCCATGAACGACGTGCGTAACCTGCGCGTCTCCATCGAAGCGGTGAAGGCCGCCGGCAAGCATGCCCAGGGCACCATCGCCTACACCACCAGCCCGGTGCACACCATCGATGCCTTCGTGGCCCAGGGCAAGGCCATGGCCGCCATGGGCGTCGACTCCATCGCCATCAAGGACATGGCCGGCCTGCTGACCCCCTATGCCACCGGCGAGCTGGTCAAGGCGCTGAAGGATGCCCTGCCGCTGGACGTGGTGATCCACTCCCACGACACCGCCGGCGTCGCCAGCATGTGCCAGCTCAAGGCCATCGAGAACGGCGCCGACCGCATCGACACCGCCATCTCCAGCATGGCCTGGGGCACCAGCCACCCGGGCACCGAATCCATGGTCGCGGCCCTGCGCAACACGCCCTACGACACCGGCCTGGACCTGGAGCTGATCCAGGAGATCGGCATGTACTTCCACGCCGTGCGCAAGAAGTACCACCAGTTCGAAAGCGAGTTCACCGGCGTCGACACCCGCGTGCAGGTCAACCAGGTGCCGGGCGGGATGATTTCCAACCTCGCCAACCAGCTCAAGGAGCAGGGCGCCCTCAACCGCATGGGCGAGGTGCTGGAAGAGATCCCGCGCGTGCGCGCCGACCTCGGCTTCCCGCCCCTGGTCACCCCGACCTCGCAGATCGTCGGCACCCAGGCGTTTTTCAACGTCCTCGCCGGCGAGCGCTACAAGACCATCACCAACGAGGTGAAGCTCTACCTGCAAGGCCGCTACGGCAAGGCCCCGGGCCAGATCAACGAAGAGCTGCGCCGCCAGGCCATCGGCAACGAAGACGTCATCGACGTGCGCCCGGCCGACCTGCTCAAGCCCGAACTGGACAAGCTGCGCAAGGAAATCGGCGCCCTGGCCAAGAGCGAGGAAGACGTCCTCACCTTCGCCATGTTCCCCGACATCGGGCGCAAGTTCCTCGAGGAGCGTGAAGCCGGCACCCTCAAGCCCGAGGAGCTGCTGCCCATCCCCAACGGCCAGGGTGCGGCCCCGGTCGGCGGCGAAGGCGTGCCCACCGAGTTCGTGGTCGACGTGCACGGCGAGAGCTACCGCGTGGACATCACCGGCGTCGGCGTGAAGACCGACGGCAAGCGCCATTTCTACCTGTCCATCGACGGCATGCCGGAAGAGGTGGTGTTCGAGCCGCTCAACGACTTCGTCGCCGGCAGCAGCAGCAAGCGCAAGCACGCCAGCGCACCGGGCGATGTCAGCACCACCATGCCGGGCAACATCGTCGATGTACTGGTCAAGGAAGGCGACAGCGTCAAGGCCGGCCAGGCCGTGCTGATCACCGAAGCCATGAAGATGGAAACCGAAGTGCAGGCGCCCATCGCCGGCACCGTCAAGGCCATCCACATCGCCAAGGGCGACCGGGTCAACCCGGGCGAGGTCCTGATCGAGATCGAGTGATCCCGAGCAAGCAGTCCCCTGGGGAGCCCACGGGCTCCCCTTTTTTTGCGCTTCTTCCAGGTCTCGGCCACAAAATTTTCAATGGCCGCCATGCAAATCACCGTTTGGCCGGGCACCGGCCGGCGACGGCATGCTGGGCGCCAATCACGATCACCGAGGGGTTCACCGATGAAGACCGTTGCCCAGATGCTCCACGCCAAGCCGCTCCAGCAGGTGCACACCGTCGGCGCCGAAGTGCCGATGCTCGATGCCCTGCGCCTGCTGGCCGAACACAATATCGGCGCCTTGCCGGTGGTCGAGGAGGGCCGCCTGGTGGGCATCGTCAGCGAGCGTGACTACGCCCGTCGGGGTGTGCTGCAAGGGCGTTCGTCGGTGGTCACGCCGGTGCGCGAATTCATGACCGAAGCGGTGCTGACGGTGAATGGCCGGCAGAGCATCCGCGAGTGCATGGCGCTGATGACCGACCGCCACCTGCGCCACCTGCCGGTGGTGGAAGACGGCCAGCTGGTCGGCCTGCTGTCCATCGGCGACCTGGTCAAGGAAGCCATCGCCGAACAGGACGCGCTGATCCAGCACCTGGAGCAGTACATCCGGGGTGAGGTGACCTGAGTCGTATCGCCGGAACGTTAATGGTCACGCCCCGTCTTCACGGTGACGTGGCACGTCCTGCATTTCGGGTGCCTTGGACCCCAGGGCGGCGAGGCGTTTCCCTGCCTGGACGCGTACGAAGGTCCTGAAGACTTCGTGGAAGATATCGGCCTCGTCCATATCCGGATCGGCCATTTCCAATGCCTGCTGGTAGAGCGTGTCGTCGAGGGTGACGGTGATCCGCATGTCCCGGTCTCCCATCCGTGTGTAGGGTGGATGACGCCTTTTTCATCCACCGGCGGTGTCGCCTGGAGCTCCGCAACGGTGGACCGGTTAAGCGGGGTCCACCCACGCCGGTTAGGTCGTGCGGGCGGTGGTTGGGGCCGCTGCGCGGCCCTTGCGGTTCGTCAGGCTACCCGTTCGCCGCACAGGTCCAGGGCGAACCAGCGTTCGACATCGGCGGGGGCGAGCCCGGCGCCGATCAGGGCGAAGAGCTTGGCCAGGGCGGCTTCGCGGGTCATGCCGCCGGCCGAAACCAGGCCGCTGGCCGCCAGCTGGCTGCCGGCGGCGTAGACGCCGAATTCCACATGCCCGGCCGGGCACTGGCTGATGGCGGCCAGCACCACGCCGCGCTGGTGCGCGGCCTTGAGCACAGCCAGCAGCTCGGCGTTGTCGGACGGGCCGGTGCCGCTGCCGTAGCACTCCAGCAATAGACCTTGCACGCCGGAGTCCAGCAGCGCCTGCACATGGCTCGCCTGCAGGCCGGGGAACAGCGGCAGCACCGCCAGGTTCACCGGTGCGCGGCGGGTGTTGAAGCCGAGCAGGGCGGGCAGCACGTCGGCACGTTCGCCGCTGCGCTGGCGTGGCAGCACGGTGAAGGCGTCGAAGGCGTCGCTGCGCAGCTTGCTCACCCGCGCGCCATGCATCAGCTCGCCGTTGAAATACAGGTGCACGCCCGGCTCCACGCCGGTTTGCAGGGCAGCGAGTGCGCCACACAGGTTGGGCCAGGCATCGCCGCCTTCGGCGCCCGCCGGGAGCATGGCGCCGGTGAGCACCACCGGCACGCCGAGGCCCAGCAGCAGGAAGCTCAGGGCGGCGGCGCTGTAGGCCAGGGTGTCGGTGCCGTGCAGCAGCAGCACGGCGTCGTGGCCGCCTTCGACCACTGCGTCGACTATGCAGTCGCGCATCGCCAGCCACTGGGCCTGGGTCATGTTGGCGCTGTCCAGCAGCGGCAGCATTTCGTGGAAGGCGAATTGCGGCGCCGGCGCACCGCTGCTGGCCAGGTGCTCGCGCATGCGCCCCTCGAAGCCACCGGCCGGGGCCAAGCCTTGGGCCGTCTGCAGCATGCCGATGGTGCCGCCGGTATAGAGGACGAAGAGGTTGTTGACTGCGCTCATGCCTTGCCCTGCTCACTCGGGAATAAAACGGTGGGCCAGCATAACGCTGAATCAGGCTGCCATCGCGAGCCGATCCCACCAGAAAAACCTTTGCCTGATACGACGATGCCGCTTCCCCGCAGGGCGGAGAAGCGGCATCCGGTGCCGCGCGAAAGGGCGCTTAGCGGTGGCTTTCCGCCAGGCCGGCGGGGGCCTGCTGCGGCGCACTCTCGGACGCCTTGGCGACCGGCCAGGCGGCATGGTCCAGGTCCAAGTCGGCGAACTTGCTGGCGTCGAACACCGGGGTGTCGATGCCGGCCTTGACCTGGGCGTCGTAGTCACGCATCAGGCGCATGCCGACCTTGAACAGCAGGGTGATGGCCACCAGGTTGACCACGGCCAGCAGGCCCATGGTGACGTCGGCGAAGCCGAACACGGTGGACAGGTCCTGCATGGAGCCCCACAGCACCAGCGCCATGACCAGCGCGCGGTAGACGATCAGCAAGGCGCGCTTGGAGCTGAAGAAGCTCAGGGCGTTCTCACCCAGGTAGTAGTTGTAGACCAGGGTGGTGAAGACGAAGAGCAGCAGCGCCATGCTCACGAAGATGCGGCCCCACTCGCCCACCTCGGCCGCCAGGGCCGCCTGGGTGAGGACCACGCCGGCCATTTCGCTGCCCGGCTGGTAGACGCCGGAGAGCAGGATGATCAGCGCGGTGCTGGTGCAGATCAGCAGGGTGTCGATGAACACGCTGAGGGACTGCACGATGCCCTGGGCAGCGGGGTGCTTGACCTCGGCGACGGCAGCCACGTTGGGCGCGCTGCCCAGGCCGGCTTCGTTGGAGAACAGGCCGCGCTTGACGCCCATGATGATGGCCGCACCGACGCCACCGGCGAAGGCCGGCTCGAGGCCGAAGGCGCTCTTGACGATCAGGGCCAGGGTGGCGGGAACCTCGGACAGGTTCATGCCGATGATCACCAGGGCCATGAGGATGTAGCCGCCGGCCATCACCGGAACCATCACGTCGGCCATGCTGGCGATGCGCTTGATGCCGCCGAAGACGATCATCCCGATCACGCCGACCAGGGCGATGCCGCTGATCCAGGTGGGCAGGCCGAAGGTGTCGTGCAGCGAAGTGGCCACGGTGAAGGACTGCACGGCGTTGAAGCCGAAGCCGAAGGTCACCAGCAGCAGGAACGAGAAGATCACCGCCAGCCAGCGCTGGCCGAGGCCGTGCAGGATGTAGAAGGCCGGGCCGCCACGGTAGGTGCCGTCCGCTTCGCGGCGCTTGTACAGCTGCGCGAGGGAGCACTCGAAGTAGCTGGTTGCCATGCCCAGCAGGGCCACCACCCACATCCAGAACACCGCGCCGGGGCCGCCGAGCATGATGGCCACGGCTACGCCGGCGATGTTGCCGGCGCCGACACGGCCTGCTACGGAAAGCATCAGGGCCTGGAACGAACTGAGCTGGCCTTCCTTGCGCTGCAGCGCCTGGCCGAAGATGCGGAACATGTCGCCGAAGTAGCGCAGCTGGACGAAGCGGGAGGCAAGGGTGAAGAAGAGTCCGAGGCCCACGAGGACCACGATCAGCAGTTTGCCCCAGAGGAAGTCATTGAGCAGATCGAGCATGGCGTTTCACCTGATCCAGTTTGTTGTTGTTCGGAGCGGCAGTGGATACGAACGTCACTGCGCCTGGAGGGTGGGCATGTTTGAGGAAGCAGCCCGCCCGGGGCAATTTCGCAGCTTGTAACCACTTGTTGCGAGTTGACGCTATAATCGCGCCGCTCGCGTCAACTGGAGGGCCGGGACTTGTCGAACAATCTAGGTGCCAACCTGAAGTTGCTGTGCAGCCACTACCGCTCTATCTCCGAGGTTTGCCGCAAGCTTTCGATCAATCGGGCGCAGTTCAACAAGTACCTCAACGGCCAGAGCGTACCCACGGCTTACAACCTCAAGCGTATAGGCGATTTCTTCGGCGTCGAGGACTACGAACTCGGTATGCCGCCCGAGCCGTTCGCTCGCCTGATCGGCGCTCGCCGTCCCCACGACAGCAGTGTGCCCAGCGACGACCCGTTGTTGCAGCTGCTGCGCCCGCTGCGCGAGGAGTCCGGCAACCTGTCGCGCTACTGCGGCTACTACTTCGAATACTCCAACTGCATGTCGGTGCCCGGCACCATCCTGCTGTCCCTGGTGCACCTGTGGGAGGAACGCGGCACCTTCCTCTTCGAGCGCCAGGAACGCCAGGAGCGCTCCAGCAGCACCGACGTGCAGGCCGAGGACTGGGTGCGCTGCCGCTACCTGGGCGCCGCCTTCCAGTTGCAGGACCGGGTGTTCCTGATGGACTACGAGTCGCTCACCGTCAACGAGATGAGCCAGACCATCCTCATCCCCAGCTTCAAAAGCCGCATCACTCGCCTCAACGGTTTGAAAACCGGCGTCTCCAGCGGCGACCGCCGTAACCCCGCCTGCACCCGCGTGGTGTGGGAGTACCTGGGCCCGGAGATCAACCGCGTCAGCGCCTACCGCCAGGTGATGCTCTACCGCCCCGACGACCCGCGCATCGACGCCGACATCCGCCAGCGCCTGGACGTCGCGCCGTTGAAGAACGGGCTGTTCGAGATCGAGTGAGCGGCCTAGCCGCTACCTCGACCACGGACTGCAATCTTCTGATCAAGGAATGAACGCCATGCTTCCTGTTCCACCGGCCCGCACTCGACGCGCGCTGCCGACCTCCCTGCTCATGGGCCTGCTGGGCCTTTCCCTGGCCGGCTGCAGCGGCCTCAACAACCTCAGCAGCCAGGGCTACCTCTACACCCGCGACAGCCAGCCCCTGCAATTGAGCGACGAGGTGCAACTGCGCCAGGGCCATATGGGGCTGGAGTTCAACCCGAAGCCCATGTGGTCCGCCGACATGCGCCTGCACAACGAGCGCAGCGACTTCAGCGTCAGCGTGCCGTCGGAAGCCTATTCCGGCCGCTCCTTTTTCCTCGCCAGCCGGGAGAGTGGGCTGCGCTACGACATCCGCGCCTACTGGCGCGAGTCCAAGGAAGACCGGGCGGAGCGCGACAGCAGCGAGAGCTGCACGGCGCCGGGGTTCTGCAGCAAGTCGGTGCGCCGGCTCAAATGCGCCGGCAAGACCTACCGCAGCGGCACCGACCGCTATGAAAAGCACCTGGACGATGAAAACTGCCAGGAAGTGCTGGTGACCGAGAGCGGCAACTTCCCCGACTGCCCCGGCACCCGCCCGGTGCGCAACCGCTACCAGACCTACAAGCTGATGGTCAGCCTCGCCTTCACCAACCCCGCCAGCCACCAACCCCCGATCGCCGAGTTCGACGGCGAAAGCCAGCGCAAGGAACGCCTGCTGGAAACCGTGGCCCTGGGGGCCTGCCGCGCCTATTGAAGGAAGCGCTTCGCGGGTTGTAGGGGCTCGAGCCGCATTTCGAGGCACGCCGCACCCGGCGACCGTAGGGTGGACCCCGCTTCACCGGTCCACCGTCGCGGTACTTCAGGATGCCTCCCTGCTCGGCCAGTGCGCAGTGCCCCCCTGTGGGAGCGGCTTCAGCCGCGAAGAATCTGCCACCCGAACAGCGTGGCAGGTGGCGATTGACTCCATCGCCAATGAATTCGCTCCCACGGGGTTAGCAGTGGTGCTGGGATGGGCTCCGCTCGGTGGATAAAAGAGCGTTATCCACCCTACCCAGCGGGATGCTCCACAGTGCGGGCGACGCTCGGCGTCACCTGCAGGAGCGGCTTCAGCCGCGAAGGGCTGCGTAGCGGCCCCTTTGCTTTTAGAACCCCATCTGCCACTGGGCGACGATGGCGTGGTTCTGCGCGTTGCCACCCAGCTCGCCGCTGTAGCCCAGGCCGATGCTCTGGGTGCTGCTCAGGCCGATGTCGAAGCCGGCGTCCAGCAGCAGGCTGTTGCGGTCCAGGGCGCTGCCTTCGACGCTGAAGGCGCTGCCGCCGCTGAGGAAGGACTGGCGGGTGCTGCTGTCGACGTTGCCGTACACATGGCGCCAGGCCACCGACAGGCGTGGGGTGAAGGCCATGCCGTTGTCCAGGGTGTCGAGGCGGGCGATGCGCACGCCGAAGGTGCTGGTGAGGTTGCCCTGGTCCTGGTCGTCCACGTGCAGGGCGGCGGCGCCGCCTTTCTCGTCGTAGCTGTCGCGGGCGTAGTACTGGTAGCCGATGCCGGCGAAGGGTTCGGCCTGGATGTTGCCGCTGCCCATGGCGTAACCCACCTCGGTGAAGGCCTGGAAGCTTTCGGCGTCATAGCTGCCGCGCAGGTGGTCGGTGAAGCCGCCGAAGGCCACCTCGCGCTTGCTGTCGCCGTCGTGGCGGCTGTAGGCGGCGCCCAGGCGCAGGGCCACCGGGCCGTCCTGGCGCAGGCCGTAGACGCCCAGGTGCAGGCTGTCGACATCGCCCTCGAAGCCGCTGCCGGCCTCCAGATCGGTGCGCGAATAACCGCCGAGCACGCCCAGGCGCCAATCGTTGCCCATGGCCCAGTCGGCGCCGACCACGGCGCCACGGGTGTCGCTGTCCAGGTCATGGCCGCCCTGGCTGCCGTCGAGGTTGCCGTGGCTGCCCAGGGCCTGGACCCAGAGGCGGCCGCGGGCGGACGGGTCGTTGAGGTTGCGGGCATCCGTCGGCACGCCGGTGGCGGCCAGCAGCGGGCCGTCTTCGACGTTCAGCGAACTCTGCAGGTTGCCGCCGAGGCCGCCGCTGAAGGACTGCAGGGCGCCGAGCATGGCGCCGCTGACCTGGCTGGTGCTGCCCAGGGTGCTGCCGGCGAGGCTGGCGTTGTTCGGCGCGGCCAACTGGTTGAGCGCGTCGCGGGCTTCGCTGGTGCTGCGGGTGACCAGAGCGTTGTACAGCTGCGGGCTGTTCTGGGCGCTGATGCTGTGGGCGACATTGGCGCCGTTGCCGTTGTTGGCCACGTCGGCGAAGGCAACATCGTTGCGGGTCAGGTCCAGCTCCACGCTGTCGGCTTCGTAGCGCAGGGTCGGGGTGAGGAAGGCGAAGTTGCTGGTGACGCTGGCGAAGCGGCCGCTGACGCCGTCGGCGGCCTGGATCACCTGGTAGTGGCGGGTGTTCGGGTAGGTGCCGGCGCTGGCGCGCACGTCCAGGCGGGCGCCGTCGAGGGCGACGTGCCCGTCGGCCAGCAGCGTGCTGTGGCTGCCATCGGCGGCTACGGCGAAGGCCAGGGTTGAACCGGCGGCCAGGTTGAGGTTATCCACATGGCCACCGCCGGTGTAGGTGGCGCCCGAGGTGATACCCAGGGTGCCGCCGATGCGGCCGAGGTTGACCAGCTCGGCGCCGGCCAGCACTTCGCCGCCTTCGCTGAAGTCTTGCGTGTCCAGGGTCCAGCGGCCGGCGCTGACCTTCAGCCACTCGAAGTTGGCGCTGTTGCCGAAGCTGCCGCCGCCGACGTCGTCCAGGGTCAGCACGTCGCGGCCGGCGCCGCCGTCCACCAGGCCGACGAACTGGCTGCCGCTGCGCAGGGTCAGGCTGTCGGCGCCGCCGCCCAGGTCCAGGGCCACGCCGCCGGTGCTGCTGATCAGGCCACCGTTGATCACGGTGTCGTTCTTGTCGCCGATGATGCGCACCGCATCGCCGGCCAGGCCGAGGATCTGCCCGAAGTTCTCCAGGTAGGTGGCATAGGGCGCGCCGCCGGTGGCGCTGTCGTCGATGAGGATGGCGTTGGCCGCGCCGCTGATGCTGGCGCCGGCGCGGTTATAAATGGTGCCGCCGCCCATGGCGATGCCTTCGCTGGTGTTGGCCGAGCCGTCCTTGAAACCGCCGGCACCGGTGCCTTCGATGATGCCGTGGTTGTCGATCCAGCCCTCGCCGTCGATGTCCACGCCATCGCCGTCACCGTCCGGCACCAGGCCGTTGTAGGCGCCGGTGATGCGCCCGTAGTTGGTGACGCGACCGTTGCCGTCGGAGCCGAAGCCCGAGCCGTTGTGGCCGATGACCACGCCGCCCGCGTAGTTGATCAGTTCGGCGCCGACATCGGTGGTGATGCCGTGGCGGCCGCCGGAGAGGGTGCCGTGGTTCTCCACCTTGCCGCCGGTGGAGGCGTCGAAGTCGATGCCGTCGAACTTGGCGTCGGCGTTGGTCATGTCGCCGCTGCTGATCTCGCCGTAGTTGGTGATGGTGGCGTTGTTGCCGACGCGCATGGCGTCTTCGCGCACACCGCGGATCAGGCCGGTGGCGCGGTTGGTGATGTCGATCTGCACATTGGTCTTGAGGTCCTTGAGCATGATCGCGCGGTCGGTCTGGGAAATGAGGGTGCCGGCGTTGTCGATGGTCACGTGGGTGCCGGCCAGGTCGCCGCTGATGCGGATGCCCTGCTTGGAGGCGTCGATGGTGGCGCCTTCGCGGTTGATGATCTGGTAGGTGCGCGAGGCGTTGCTGCCCGAGCTGTCGAGGCCGCGATCGCCGGTGGACTTGATCAGGCCGCTGTTGTCGACGATCACCCCGGCGCCGCTGGTGGCGTTCTTCAGTTCCACGCTCTTGCCGCTGGTGGTGATGCTGCCTGCACTGCCTACCTGCAGGGTGGTTTCCCCGGTGAGCACCTGACCGGTGGTGGTGGCGGTGTTTACGGTGACGGTAGCGGCACCGGCGAGGGTGGAGAAACCGGTCAGGGCGAGGGCGACGCAGCGGGCGAGCGGGGACAGCGTGCGGTTCATGGCGGCAACCTTTGTCGTGATCTTGTTGGCTGGCCGCTGTTTATAAGGAAGAAGTCTTACGGTTTCGTAACAGAAGGGTTACCGGAATAAGGGAGCTTTTTCTTGATGGGCTCCCGTTTACGTGGGGGCTGGGGCGGTGTCCCCGGGCGAAGCGAAACCCTTATGCATCAGTCCGTAGGATGGGTAGAGCGAAGCGAAACCCATGCGGTCATGGGGCGCTCCGCAATGATGGGTTTCGTACCTCTACCCATCCTACGAGGCGTGGCTCGCCTTCAGGCTTTCCTGAAGTCTTCGAGGCGGCGCTTTTGCTGGCCGTTGGCGTCAAAGTTATCCACAGCCAGCCAGCCCTCGAAGGCGTCGCGCACGGCCGGCCATTCGCTGTCGATGATGGAGAACCAGGCGGTGTCGCGGTTACGGCCCTTGACCACCATGTGCTGGCGGAACAGCCCTTCATAGGTGAAGCCCAGGCGCTCGGCGGCGCGCATGGAGCGGGCGTTGAGGGCGTTGCACTTCCATTCCAGGCGGCGGTAGCCGAGCTCGCTCATGGCCAGGCGCGCCAGCAGGTAGACCGCCTCGGTGGAGGCGGGCGAGCGTTGCATGGGGGCGCCGAAGGCGATGTGACCGATCTCGATGCAGCCGTCGTTGGGGGCGATGCGCAGGTAGCTGAGCAGGCCCACGGCGCGGCCGCTGGCGCGGTCGATCACGGTGAAGAACTGCGGGTCGCGGCTGGCCTGGTTGCCCGCCAGCCAGGCATCGAAGGCCGCGCGATCGGCGAAGGGGCCGTAGCCGAGGTAGTCCCACAGGCGAGGGTCGCCGTCCGGGCTTTGCAGCGCAGGCCAGAGGTCGTCGCCATGGCGGCTGGCGTCCACCGGTTCCAGGCGCACGAAGCGGCCGTCGAGGGGCGCGCGGGCCGGGGCGGGTACGGGTTGCCAATCGAGTTGTGTTTCGTCGTTCATGGAAGATTCCTGGTCAGAGCAGCTTGCGGTACTGGAGGAAGCCGGAGCGATCGGCGATGCGGTCATACAGGTGCATGGCGTCGGTGTTGGTTTCGTGGGTCAGCCAGTGCACCCGCGAGGCGCCGGCGGCCCGGGCCTGGGCGTAGACGTGCTCGATCAGCGCGCGGCCGACGCCGGCGCCGCGCAGGCCGTCCTGCACATAGAGGTCCTGCAGGTAGCAGTAGTCGCCCACCGTCCAGCAGGAGCGGTGATAGATGAAGTGCACCAGGCCCACGGCGCGGTCGCCCTGCCAGGCGAGGGCGGCGTGCATGGGCTCGACCGCATCGAGGAAGCGCTGCCAGGTCTGCTCGGTGGTCTCGGCGGCGATCTCGGTCTTGTAAAAACGCTGGTAGCCCTCCCACAGCGGCAGCCAGACGGCGTGGTCGGCGGCGCTGACCGGGCGGATTTCGAGGGACATGCTGCTTCCTTTCAGGGTGGTTCAGAGAGCGGGGGCCATGCGCTGGGCCAGTTCGCGGTCGCGTTCGTCGGCGCTGCCGGCCAGGCCTTCGCGTACGCCGGCCTGGTCGGCCTGGCTGCGGTTCTGGCCGAGCTTCCATTTGCCTTCGATACGGCGGATGGGCAGGGCGAAGCCGACGATGGCGCGCAGCATGGCGTCGATGTAGTCGCGCGGCGCATCGCTCAGCGCCCAGGGCTGCGGGCGCCCGGCTTCGTGCTGGTCGCTGAGGCGGCCGACCAGTTGCAGCAGGCGCTCGGCGTCGTCGAACACTTCGGCCTGGCCGTAGGCGTGCACGGCGATGTAGTTCCAGGTCGGCACCACCTTGCCGTGTTCGGCCTTGGCGGCGTACCAGGCGGGGCTGACGTAGGCGTCGGGGCCGTTGAACACCACCAGCGCCTCGGCGCCGTCGGCCAGCGCGCGCCACTGCGGGTTGGCCTTGGCGAAGTGACCATAGAGGGTGCCGTACTCGCCTTCGCCGGCTTCCAGCAGCAGCGGCAGGTGGCTGGCCACCAGCCCGTCGGCGCCCTGGCAGACCAGTGTGGCCAGGCGGCTCTGGCGCATCTGCAGGTGCAGTTCGGCGAGGTCTTCCTGGCGGAAGGAGGCGGGCAGGTACATGGCGAATCTCCTGGCGTGATGGAAACATCCTAGGCAGGATATTGGTCCGTTGTAAGAGCCATTTCCTGCGACTTCCATAGGGCCAATCCATGCCGATTGCCGTGCCGCTCCCCGTCGATCTTTCCGGCATTCGCCTCGATGCGCGCCAGGGCCTGGCCCGCCAGCTCTACGAGGGGCTGCGCGAACGCATTCTCGATGGCCGCCTGCAAAGCGGCACGCGGCTACCGGCGAGCCGGGACCTGGCGGCCTTGCTGGGCATCTCGCGCAATACCGTGACCCGCGCCTTCGACCAGCTCTACGCCGAGGGTTACGTGGAGGGCCGCATCGGCGATGGCACCTACGTGGCGGAGTTATCCACAGCCTCGAGGCCGGCGCCCGCCGTGCAGGCCAAGGCCGCGACGAGCGAGGCGCTGCAGCGTCTGCAGGCCCATCACCTGAGCCGGCCGCTGATCGGGCCACCCCGTGCCTTCCGCGTGGGCGTGCCGGCCTTCGACCTGTTCCCCTTCGAGACCTGGGCGCGGCTCTCGGCGCGCTTCTGGCGCAAGCCTTCGCCCGCGCGCCTGGGCTATGGCGACCCGGCTGGCGACTGGCAGCTGCGCGAGCTGATCGCCGCCTACCTGCGCAACGGCCGGGGGCTGCACTGCGACCCGGCGCAGGTGATCGTCACCTGTGGCGCCCAGCAGGCCATCAGCCTCTGCGCGCAACTGCTGGTGGAGCCGGGGGACCGGGTGGCCATCGAGAACCCCGGCTACCGCGCCGCCGGCCATGCCTTCTCCGTGGCCGGTGCGCAGCTCGCCGGCATCCCGGTGGACGCGGATGGGCTGGATACCGCCGCCCTGGAGCGAGCCGGGGATTGCCGCCTCACCTATGTCACGCCGTCCCACCAGTACCCCACCGGGGTGACCCTGAGCCTGGCGCGGCGCCTGGAGCTGCTGGACTGGGCCGAGCGCCACGACGGCTGGATAGTCGAGGACGACTACGACGGCGAGTACCGCTACAGCGGCACGCCCCTGGCCCCTCTGGCGGCGCTGGACCGGCAGGGCCGGGTGCTCTACGTCGGCACCTTCTGCAAGATCGCCTTCCCGGCGCTGCGCCTGGGCTACCTGGTGCTGCCGCCGGCCCTGGTGGAGCCCTTCGCCCGGCGCCGTGCCCTGGACATGCGCCATTCGGAGATCGGCACCCAGGCGGTGATGGCCGAGTTCATCGCCGCCGGGCACTTCCAGCGGCACATCCGCCGCATGCGCACCGCCGCCCGCAGCCGACGCGACGCGCTGCTGGCCGGCTGGCCTGTGGATATCCCCGGCTGCGCGCCGATGCCGGCGGTGGAGGCCGGGCTGCACCTGTGCGTGCGGGTCGACAGCCTCGCCCGCGAGCGCGAGCTGATCGAGGCGGCCGAAGGAGCCGGCGTGGAGTTGAACGGCTTGAGCAGCTACTGGCTGCCAGGGGAGGAACCGCCTGTGGATAACCGCGCCGGGCTGGTGCTGGGCTTCGCCGCCGTGCCCGAGGCGGAGATCGCCAAGGCGCTGGCGGCGTTGCGCAAGGCGTGGAAGCTGTAACCGGCAGGTGTTGGGGCACTTGTGGGAGCGGCTTCAGCCGCGAAAGGCTTGCAGCCCGCTGGATAGCCCCAGGTGGCTGCGGCTTCGTCGCGAATGAATTCCACGGGGTGAGCAGAGGTGCTGGGATCGGCTCCGCTTGGTGGATAAGAAGAGCGTTATCCACCCGGGAGGCTCCGTGCCAGTAAAGGGCTTGTGGATAACCTCTTTTCCACAGGCGAAAAAAAAGGATGGCTGGCGCCATCCTTGAAGGATGAAGGGGCAGGGCCCCTCCTGGTGAGTCAGGTGTCGCGTCAGGCCTTCAGGGGCACCAGGCGCGGGGCGATCATGTTTTCCGGGCGGAGGATGTCGGCGAGCATGGACTCGTCCAGCAGCTTCTCCTCGCGCACCAGTTCCAGCACGCCGCGGCCGCTGACCAGCGCTTCCTTGGCGATGCGGGTGGAGTTCTCGTAGCCGATGTAGGGGTTCAGCGCGGTGATCAGGCCGATGGAGTTCTCCATCAGCGCGCGGCAGTGGGCTTCGTTGGCGGTGATGCCGACGATGCAGTGCTCGCGCAGCATGTCCATGGCGCGCTGCAGCAGGCGGATCGAGTCGAAGATCTTGTAGGCGATCAGCGGCTCCATCACGTTCAGCTGCAGCTGGCCGCCTTCGGCTGCCAGGGTCAGGGCGAGGTCGTTGCCTATCACTTCGAAGGCGACCTGGTTGACCGCTTCCGGGATCACCGGGTTGACCTTGCCGGGCATGATCGAGCTGCCCGGCTGGCGAGCCGGCAGGTTGATCTCGTTGATGCCGGTACGCGGGCCGCTGGAGAGCAGGCGCAGGTCGTTGCAGATCTTCGACAGCTTGACCGCGGTGCGCTTGAGCATGCCGGAGAAGAGCACGAAGGCGCCCATGTCCGAGGTGGCTTCGATCAGGTCGGCAGCGGGCTTGAGCGGCTGGCCGCTGATGGTGGCGAGGCGCTCGACGGCCAGGTGCTGGTAGCCCGGGTCGGCGTTGATGCCGGTGCCGATGGCGGTGCCGCCGAGGTTCACTTCGGTGAGCAGTTCCGGCGCCAGGCTGCGCAGGCGGCCGAGGTCTTCGCCCAGGGTGGTGGCGAAGGCGTGGAATTCCTGGCCCAGGGTCATGGGCACGGCGTCCTGCAGCTGGGTACGGCCCATCTTGAGGATGTGCGAGAACTCCTCGCCCTTGGCGGCGACGGCCTGGATCAGGCTGTCGAGGCTGGCCAGCAGCGCGTCGTGGCCGAGCAGCAGGCCCAGGCGGATGGCGGTGGGGTAGGCGTCGTTGGTGGACTGCGCCATGTTCACGTCGTTGTTCGGGTGCAGGTAGGCATACTCGCCCTTGTTGCGGCCCATGGCCTCGAGGGCGATGTTGGCGATCACCTCGTTGGCGTTCATGTTGGTGGAGGTGCCGGCGCCGCCCTGGATCATGTCGACCACGAACTGGTCGTGGAAATCACCGCGGATCAGGCGGGCACAGGCCTCGCTGATGGCGGCGTGCTTTTCCGCGTTGAGGTGCCCCAGCTGCTTGTTGGCATCGGCGGCGGCCTGCTTGACCATCGCCAGGGCGATTACCAGCTTCGGGTAGTGCGACAGGGGCACGCCCGACAGGCGGAAGTTCTGCACGGCTCGCAGGGTCTGGATGCCGTAGTAGGCATCAGCGGGGACTTCGAGGGTGCCGAGCAGGTCTTTTTCTACACGAAAGGATGCAGCGGAGGACATGATGTAATACATCTCAGGGAAGACACGGCCAGTGCCGCGATGCCCAATAGACTAAGCTTGCAGCCGTTCGTCGACCAATGCTGTTATCCGCTGGGTCATGCATAAACGGCATAATGTGGCCGTGACCCGCTTCGTTCGGGGAGCGTGTGCACCAAAATCGGGCAAGGGGGCCGAGATGAACCTGGAAACCAAATGGCTGGAGGACTTCGTCGCCCTGGCCGCCACCCGCAGCTTTTCCCAGGCGGCGGAGAAGCGCTTCGTCACCCAGCCGGCCTTCAGCCGGCGCATCCGCAGCCTGGAGGCGGCCCTGGGGCTGACCCTGGTGAACCGTTCGCGCACGCCGGTAGAACTCACCGAGTCGGGCCAGCTGTTCCTGGTCACCGCGCGCAGCATGGTCGAGCAGGTGGGCGAGGTGGTGCGCCACCTGCATCACCTGGAAGGGCAGCAGGGCGAGGTGCTGCAGTTCGCCGCTGCCCACTCTCTGGCGCTGGGCTTCTTCCCGCAGTGGATCGCACGGCTGCGCGGCGAGGGCTTGAACATCGCCAGCCGCCTGATCGCCACCAACGTCGGCGATGCCGTGCATTCCCTGCGCGAGGGCAGCTGCGACCTGATCCTGGCCTTCTACGATCCGGACGCCTCCCTGCAGATGGACCCGGAAATCTTCCCCTCCATGCACCTGGGCAGCACCGAGATGCTGCCGGTGTGCGCGGTGGACGCGAATGGCGAACCGCTCTACAGCCTGGAGAACGGGCAGAGCGTGCCGCTGCTGGCCTACACCGCCGGGGCCTTCCTCGGGCGTTCGGTGAACCTGCTGCTGCGCCAGCGGGCGCTGCGCTCCACCACCGTCTATGAGACGGCCATGGCCGACAGCCTCAAGAGCATGGCGTTGCAGGGCATGGGCGTGGCCTGGGTGCCGCGCTTCAGTGCCCAGGCGGAGCTGGCGCGGGGTGAGCTGGCGGTGTGTGGCGGGTCGCAGTGGCATGTGCCGCTGGAAATCCGCCTGTACCGCTGCGCGCTGGTGCGTAAGGCGGCGATCCGCCTGCTATGGCGCAAGCTGGAAGGCGGGGCGGGCAGCGAGGGGACGACCCCGGCCTGAGCCGGGGCCGGTTGGCGGGGCTACATCTGCAGGACCACGCGGCCTTCGATCTGCCCGGCGCGCATGCGGTCGAGGATGGCGTTGATGTTGTCCAGGCTGTCGGTGCTGAAGGTGGAGTGCACCAGGCCTTCGCCGGCGAAATCCAGGGCTTCCTGCAGGTCCGCACGGGTGCCGACGATGGAGCCGGTGATGCTGATGGCCTTGAGCACCACGTCGAAGATCGGCGTGGGGAAGTCGCCCGGCGGCAGGCCGACCAGGGCCACGGTGCCGCCGCGACGGGCCATGCCGATGGCCTGGCCGAAGGCACTGTTGGACACCGCGGTGACCAACACGCCGTGGGCGCCGCCGATGTCGCGCTGGATCACCTCGGCCGGGTTCTCGTTGCGGGCGTTGACCGTGAGGCTGGCGCCGAGCTTGCGGGCCAGTTCCAGCTTGGCGTCGTCGACGTCGATGGCCGCCACATGCAGGCCCATGGCGCGGGCGTACTGTACGGCCACATGGCCCAGGCCGCCGATACCGGAGATGGCCACCCACTGGCCGGGGCGCGCGCCGGTGACCTTGAGGCCTTTATAGACCGTGACACCCGCGCAGAGGATCGGCGCGATCTCGGCGAAGCCGACGTTCTTCGGCAGCACGCCCACGTAGTTGGGGTCGGCGAGCACGTACTCGGCATAGCCGCCGTTCACCGAGTAGCCGGTGTTCTGCTGGCCCTCGCAGAGGGTTTCCCAGCCGGTCAGGCAGTGTTCGCAGCAGCCGCAGGCGGTGTACAGCCAGGGCACGCCGACGCGGTCGCCTTCCTTGACCCGGGTGACCCCGGCGCCCACCGCCGCCACGTAGCCGACGCCTTCGTGGCCGGGGATGAAGGGCAGGGCGGGCTTCACCGGCCAGTCGCCCTCGGCGGCGTGCAGGTCGGTGTGGCAGACGCCCGAGGCTTCGATTTTCACCAGGATCTGGCCGGTGCCGGGCAGCGGCACCTTCACCTCTTCGATCCGCAGCGGTTCGCCGAAGGCATGGACGACGGCGGCTTTCATGGTCTGGTTCATGGCATGCACCTCCTGAAAAAGGAGCCTGGAGTGTGCACCCGTACGCTCGCCCGACCCTTGCTCCAGGGCAATTTCCGGGCGCCTTGGCAAGCCGCTGGACGGACGGTAGGCAAGGCCGGGCTTTGCGTTATACTGCGCGGCCTTCGGCCGGCAGCGCACGCCGGCCCACATCGCAGACAAGCCACGCCATATGCGTGGCTTGTTGGTTTTTCGACTCTTGATGAGGCACGACGATGAGCGCACTGGTAGGCGTGATCATGGGCTCCAAATCCGATTGGAGCACCCTCAGCCACACCGCCGAGATGCTGGAAAAGCTGGGCATCCCCTTCGAGGTGAAGGTGGTTTCCGCGCACCGCACTCCGGACCTGCTGTTCCAGTACGCCGATGAGGCCGAGGCCCGTGGCATCCAGGTGATCATCGCCGGTGCCGGCGGCGCCGCCCACCTGCCGGGCATGTGCGCGGCCAAGACCCACCTGCCGGTGCTCGGCGTGCCGGTGCAGTCGTCCATGCTCTCGGGCGTCGACTCGCTGCTCTCCATCGTGCAGATGCCGGCGGGCATCCCGGTCGCCACCCTGGCCATCGGTAAGGCCGGTGCGGTGAATGCCGCCCTGCTGGCTGCCAGCATCCTCGGCCACCAGCACCCGCAGTACCACGCGGCGCTGAAGGCCTTCCGCGACGAGCAGACCCGCTCGGTGCTCGACAACCCGGACCCGCGTGAGGCCTGACAGATGAAGATCGGCGTGATCGGCGGCGGCCAGCTCGGCCGCATGATGGCCCTGGCGGGCACCCCGCTGGGCATGGACTTCGCCTTCCTCGACCCGGCCCCGGACGCGTGCGCCCAGGCCCTTGGTGAACACATCCGCGCCGACTACGGCGACCAGGACCACCTGCGCCAGCTGGCCGATGAAGTGGACCTGGTGACCTTCGAGTTCGAGAGCGTGCCGGCCGAGACCGTGGCCTTCCTCTCCCAGTTCGTGCCGGTCTATCCCTCGGCCGACGCCCTGCGCATCGCCCGTGACCGCTGGTTCGAGAAGTCGATGTTCAAGGAGCTGGGCATCCCCACCCCCGAGTTCGCCGACATCCAGTCCCAGGCCGACCTGGACGCCGCCGTGGCCGCCATCGGCCTGCCGGCGGTGATGAAGACCCGCACCCTGGGCTATGACGGCAAGGGCCAGAAGGTCCTGCGCAAGCCCGAGGACGTGACCGGCGCCTTCGCCGAGCTGGGCAGCGTGCCCTGCATCCTCGAAGGCTTCGTGCCCTTCACCGGCGAAGTGTCCCTGGTGGCGGTGCGTGCCCGTGACGGCGAGACGCGCTTCTACCCGCTGGTGCACAACACCCACGACAACGGCATCCTGCGCCTGTCCATCGCCAGCACCGACCATCCGCTGCAGGCCCTGGCCGAGGATTACGTCGGTCGCGTGCTGCAGAAGCTGGACTACGTCGGCGTGCTGGCCTTCGAGTTCTTCGAGGTGGACGGCGGCCTGAAGGCCAACGAAATCGCCCCGCGCGTGCACAACTCCGGGCACTGGACCATCGAAGGCGCCGAGTGCAGCCAGTTCGAGAACCACCTGCGTGCCGTCGCCGGCCTGCCCCTGGGCTCCACCGCCAAGCTGGGGGAGAGCGCCATGCTCAACTTCATCGGCGAAGTGCCGGCCGTGGACCAGGTGATCGCCGTCGCCGACTGTCACCTGCACCATTACGGCAAGGCGTTCAAGGCCGGGCGCAAGGTCGGCCATGCCACCCTGCGCTGCGCTGATCGCGCCACCCTCGATCGGCAGATCGCCGCGGTCGAGGCACTGATCGCCGGCTGAACCCCTGCCGCTGCGCTCAGTCTGAAAAAGGGCGTGTCCACGGACACGCCCTTTTTTCATTCAGGAGTAAATGCCATGGGGCTCATCGGAACCATCTTCATCGGCCTGATCGTCGGTCTGGTCGCGCGCTTCCTCAAACCCGGCGACGACAGCATGGGCTGGATCTGGACCATCCTGCTGGGCATTGGCGGCTCCGTCGCCGCGACCTATGGCGGTCAGGCCCTGGGCATCTACCAGGCTGGCGAAGGCGCGGGCTTCATCGGTGCGGTGGTGGGCGCCATCGTGCTGCTGGTGATCTACGGCCTGATCAAGAAGAACGACTGAGGGCTGGGAACCGGAAGCGGGCGCCGCAGCGGCAACGCAGTCAGTTTTTCAACAGCCTGCTAGTCTTGGCGCCTGTTTCTTTACGTGAGTCCTCTTCGATGCGCCGTGCCCTGCTTCTCTCCCTGCTGCTGTGCAGCACCCTGGTCCATGCCCGGCTGGACATGCCGGAAACCGATTGGCTGGAATTGATGCCCGCCGAGGACCGCAAGGCCCTGGAGGAGATGCCGGAAATCAGCCACGACACCCCGGAAGCGGACGGTACCTTCAACAACAAGGGCGGCCTCAAGCAGCAGGACAAGGACCTGCCGGCGGTGATGTATTCGGCGAAGACGGTGGCCAAGCTCAATGGCCAGAAGATCCGCATCGGCGGCTACCCGGTACCGCTGGAGACCGACGCCAAGGGGCGCGGCACGCTGTTCTTCCTGGTTCCCTACCCGGGCGCCTGCATCCACGTACCGCCGCCGCCGCCGAACCAGATCGTGCTGGTGCGCTACCCCAAGGGCATCGCCCTCGACGATATCTACACCCCGCTCTGGGTCACCGGCACCCTCAAGGTGGAGCAGGTCAGCAACGACCTGGCCGATGCCGCCTACGCGCTGGATGCGGGCGAGGTGCGGGTCGTGGAGGATGAGGACATCCAGTAAGGCGGCGTTCGGGCGGCGCGCCCCGCCAATGCCGAGTCGCGGCATCGCAATGTGCCGCGTTTGGCTCCGCCTGGTGGAGGTAGAAAGCGACCTCCACCCTACACAGCGGTCATGTCCGAGCCTAGGTAGGGGCGACTTTAGTCGCCAAGCGCTTCGCTCCACAGGCTGACGCCCATGCTGTGGCGGGCGCCCGGTTGCAGCAGCAGGCTGTCGTCGAGCACCCGGGCGGTTTCGATGCAGAGCATGCGCTGCCAGGCGTCGTCGGCGAACTGGGAGAGGCGGGCGGCCTTGTCGATCCAGGGGTTCCACACCACCGCCGAGGCCGAGTCGCTGGCTTCGATCAGCACCCGGCGGCGCCAGGCGTCATCGCGGATGGCCAGGCGTGCCGGGGTGCCGAGGTAGATGCGGTCGGTCTCGCCGCCGAAGGTCACCTCGCCCACCTGCTGGCGGCGTTCCCAGCCTTCCAGGGTTTCGATGTAGTCGCAGCCGTCCAGGCCTTCCACCCGCACCTGGCGGATGTCGCTGACGGCGAAGTAGCTGTGCAGCGCCTGGCTCAGGGCCAGGGGCGCGTCACCGCGATTGCGGGTTTCCAGGGTCAGTTGCAGGCGCTGGCCCAGGCGGATTTCCAGGCGCAGCTCGGCGTCGCCCTTCCAGCCGGGCAGTGGTGTGCGACGGCTGTCCCAGGACAGCACCAGGCGTGCCATGCCATCCAGGGCTTCCACCCCTTCCAGTTCCCAGTCGAGGCTGCGTACGCCGCCATGGGCCGGCGCTGCGCCATCGCCCTGGTAGTGGGCCTGGATCGCCTCGGGGTTGCGCTGCAGGTCACCGAACCAGGGCCAGCACACCGGCACGCCGCCGCGCACCGATTGGCCGCGCTGGAAGGCCGCCTGCTCGCTGAGCCAGATCAGCGGCTCCTCGCCGTTGCGCTGGTAGCTGAGCACCTGGGCGCCCTGCTGTGCCACCAGCAGTTCCGCATCGGCGGTGCGCAGGCGCCAGCAGGGCAGTTGATCCATGTCGATCCGCTCGATCTGCGGAACCTTGCTTTCGCTGTTCATCCGGGTGCTCCTGGGCCTTTTGCTGCTTGCCGTCTGCATTGGGCAGGGGCGGGCCGGCGGGGTTCCCCCGAAACCGGCGAATGCATGAAGCGTACAAGGGGGAGGGGGCGTTCGCGCGAGCGCTCGCCCCTCGGGACGGGGCTCAGCCGCGGCGCGGCGGAACCGGGCGGGTGCGACCGCTGCCGTCGATGGCGACGAAGACGAAGACCGCTTCGGTGACCTTGCGCCATTCGCTGGAGAGCGGGTCGTCGCTCCATACCTCGACCAGCATCTGGATCGAGCTGCGGCCGATTTCCAGTGCCTGGGTATAGAAGGAGAGCTGGGCGCCCACGGCGACCGGGACGAGGAACGCCATGCGGTCGATGGCGACGGTGGCGACGCGGCCCCCGGCGACCTTGTTGGCCATGGCGGTGCCGGCGAGGTCCATCTGCGAGACCAGCCAGCCGCCGTAGATGTCGCCGAAGCCGTTGGTTTCGCGGGGAAGTGCGGTGATCTGCAAGGCCAGGTCGCCTTGGGGAGTCAGGTTTTCTTCTTCTTCGATCTCGATCATGCCTGGGGTGCCTCTGCCCCTGTGCTGCTTTGGATGGCGTCTATGGACGGGGAAGGGCAAGGTGCCCTGCAAAATTCCCCCTGCGCCCGCCGACCCACTGCATGTCGCCCGCGCGCAACAGCGCGCAGTATATAGCTCGCCGCGACGGGCGACGACCGCCGGGTTTCGCTTTTGACCACCCATACGTCAGAGATTGTGTGCGCTCGGCGGCTTTTTGCTATTTTGCGGACCGACCCGCCGCCAACGCAGCGGCGGGGCACGCCCTGCCTGCACTGACAAGAGATCACCCATGTCCACCGTTCTCGCCTCCGAGGCTCCCGCGCGGCCACTGACCCGCAGCGACTACAAGACCCTGTCCCTGTCCGCCCTGGGCGGCGCCCTCGAGTTCTACGACTTCATCATCTTCGTGTTCTTCGCGGCGGTGGTGGGCAAGCTGTTCTTCCCCGCCGAGATGCCCGAATGGCTGCGCCAGATGCAGACCTTCGGCATCTTCGCGGCCGGTTACCTGGCGCGGCCCCTGGGCGGCATCGTCATGGCGCACTTCGGCGACCTGCTGGGGCGCAAGCGCATGTTCACCCTGAGCATCTTCCTGATGGCGGTGCCGACGCTGATCATGGGCCTGCTGCCCACCTACGAGCAGATCGGCATCCTGGCGCCCTTGGCCCTGCTGCTGCTGCGGGTGATCCAGGGCGCGGCCATCGGTGGCGAGGTGCCCGGCGCCTGGGTGTTCGTCGCCGAGCACGTGCCGGAGCGGTACATCGGCTACGCCTGCGGCACCCTGACCTCGGGCCTGACCTTCGGCATCCTGCTGGGTTCGCTGATGGCGACCTTGATCAACAGCATCTATACCCCGGCCGAGGTGCAGGACTGGGCCTGGCGCATCCCCTTCCTGGTGGGCGGCGTGTTCGGCCTGTTCTCCGTCTACCTGCGCCGCTGGCTGCACGAGACGCCGGTGTTCGCCGAGCTGCAGCAGCGCAAGGCACTGGCCGAGGAGGTGCCGCTCAAGGCGGTGCTGCGCGAGCACCGGGGCGCCATCGCCATCAGCATGCTGCTGACCTGGGTGCTGTCGGCCGGCATCGTGGTCGTCATCCTGATGACTCCCACCGTGCTGCAGACCGTGTACGGCTTCGCGGCGGCCACGGCGCTCAAGGCCAACAGCCTGGCCATCGTCTGCCTGACGGTCGGCTGCATCGCTTCGGGCGCCATCGCCGACCGCTTCGGCGCGGGCCGTACCTTCCTGGTCGGTGGGCTGCTGCTGGCAGCCAGCTCCTGGACCTTCTACACCAGCCTCCAGGCGCACCCGGACTGGCTGTTCCCGCTCTACGCGCTGACCGGTCTGTTCGTCGGCACCATCGGTGCCGTGCCCTATGTGATGGTCAAGGCCTTCCCGCCGGTGGTGCGTTTCTCCGGCCTGTCGTTCTCCTACAACCTGGCCTACGCCATCTTCGGCGGCCTGACGCCGATGATCGTCTCGCTGCTGATGAAGTGGGACCCGCTGGGCCCGGCTTACTACGTGGCGGCCCTGTGCGGGTTGGCGGTGTTCATTGGTCTGTACCTGATCGGCAAGAAGCGCTGATCGGCTCCATCCCAGTGGGGAGCTCCGCAGTGATGGGTTTCGCGGAGCTCTACCCATCCTACGGTGCTTTTGCTCACTTGACGGTCGAGGTCACGCGCCAGACCTTGTTGCCGACGTCGTCGGTCACCAGCAGGGCGCCGCGGGCGTCGAGCATCACGTCCACCGGGCGGCCCAGGGCGTTGCCGTCCTCGTCGAGGAAGCCGGTGAGCACGTCCACCGGTTCGCCATTGGGCTTGCCGCCCTTGAAGGGCACGAAGATCACCTTGTAGCCGCTGTGCGGCTTGCGGTTCCACGAGCCGTGCTGGCCGACGAATAGGCCGTTCTGGAAGTCCGGCAGGGCGCCGCCCTTGCCGAAGGCGATGCCGAGGGACGCGGTGTGCGGGCCCAGGGCGTAGTCGGGCACCAGGGCCTTGGCGACCATGTCCGGGTTGGCCGGCTGCACGCGCTCGTCGACGTGCTGGCCGTAGTAGCTCCAGGGCCAGCCGTAGAAGCCGCCGTCCTTCACCGAGGTGATGTAGTCGGGCACCAGGTCGCTGCCGATCTCGTCGCGTTCGTTCACCGCCGTCCACAGCGTGCCGGTCTCGGGCTCCCAGGCCAGGCCGTTGGGGTTGCGCAGGCCGCTGGCGAACAGGCGCTTGCTGCCGCTGGCGCGGTCCACTTCCCAGATCGCCGCGCGACCTTCTTCCATCTCCAGGCCGTTCTCGCCGACGTTGCTGTTGGAGCCGACGGTGACATACAGCTTGCTACCGTCGCGGCTGGCGATGACGTTCTTGGTCCAGTGGTGGTTGATGCCTGCCGGCAGGTCGGTGACCTTCTGCGGCGTGGCCTCGATGCGCGTCTGGCCTTCCTCGTAGGGCACGCGCACCAGGGCGTCGGCGTTGGCGATATAGAAGTCGCCACCCACCAGGGCCATGCCGAAGGGCGAGTGGAGGTTCTCCAGGAAGGGCGTCTTCAGGTCGGCCACGCCGTCGCCGTCGGTGTCGCGCAGCAGGGTGATGCGGTCGGCGCTGGGGGTGCGGGCGCCGGCCTTCTCCATGACCTTGCCGGCGATCCAGCCCTTGAGGCTGAAGCCTTCGCCGGACGCCGGGGCGTTGCTCTCGGCCACCAGCACATCGCCGTTGGGCAGCAGGTAGAGCCAGCGCGGGTGGTCCAGACCAGTGGCGAAGGCCTTCACCTCGGTACCGGCGGTGGCGGTTGGCTGGCCGTCTTCGGCCCAGCCCTTGGCCGGGGCGACGTTCACCGTGGGCAGCAGGGTCTTGTTCGGCGGCGGCAGCGTCGGGTTGGCGCCGGTGCCGTCGCTCACCTCCAGGCTGGCCTTGTCGCCGCAGGCCGAGCAGGCGGCGACGAGGACCGCCAGGGGCATCAGTCGTAGGGGGTGCATGGGCGTTCTCCTGAGGGGTGCGGGCTCATTCAAGCAGAGTTGGACAGCCATGATGGCCATTCATCCAATTGTCATATTCGGTTCATAGAGTGTTCATACGGCCTGCAGATACTGGCCCCCGATTCATCCAACCCGATCCTTTGCTAGGAGCAAGGCATGAAACTGAAGCGTTTGATGGCGGCCCTGACTTTCGTCGCCGCCGGCGTTGCGACCGCCAGCGCGGTTGCCGCTGTCGACCCGTCCATCCCGTCCTACACCAAGACCACTGGCGTATCCGGCAACCTCTCCAGCGTTGGTTCGGACACCCTGGCCAACCTGATGACTCTGTGGGCTGAAGCCTACAAGCGTGAATACCCGAACGTGAACATCCAGATCCAGGCCGCCGGTTCTTCCACCGCGCCGCCGGCTCTGACCGAAGGCACCGCCAACCTGGGCCCGATGAGCCGCAAGATGAAGGACGTCGAGCTGCAGGCCTTCGAACAGAAGTACGGCTACAAGCCGACCGCTGTTCCGGTTGCCGTCGACGCCCTGGCGATCTTCGTGCACAAGGACAACCCCATCAAAGGCCTGACCATGCAGCAGGTTGACGCCATCTTCTCCGCCAACCGCCTGTGCGGTGGCAAGAGCGACGTCAAGACCTGGGGCGACCTGGGCGTGACCGGTGACCTGGCTGCCAAGCCGGTTCAGCTGTTCGGCCGTAACTCGGTATCCGGCACCTACGGCTACTTCAAGGAAGAAGCCCTGTGCAAAGGCGACTTCAAGGCCAACGTCAACGAGCAGCCGGGTTCGGCTTCCGTCGTCCAGTCCATCAGCCAGTCCCTCAACGGCATCGGCTACTCGGGCATCGGCTACAAGACTTCCAGCGTGAAGACCGTAGCCCTGGCCAAGAAAGAAGGCGGCGAGTTCGTTGAAGACAACGAGCAGAACGCCCTGAACGGCACCTACCCGCTGTCCCGCTTCCTCTACGTTTACGTCAACAAGGCCCCGAACAAGCCTCTGGCCCCGCTGGAAGCCGAGTTCGTGAAGCTGGTCCTGTCGCAACAAGGCCAGCAGGTCGTGGTGAAGGATGGCTACATCCCGCTGCCGGCCAAGGTCGCTGAAAAAGCACTGAAGGATCTGGGCCTGTAATCCAGGACAGATGAAGGGGGCGGTCGCTTAGCAGACCGCCCCGCAAGGACGCGACGATGGCGGGAGACCCCCGCCATGGAGGCCCGCCCCCGGCACCATGCCCAGGGTGGGCCTCGTTGCGTCACCTCGCTGTAATCTTTCTGTCATACGAAGGCTTTAGGGTGTGCCCATGAATGATCTGGCCAGTTCCCCCATGACCTCGACGAATCCCCCCGCGCGCATCGATTTCAACACGCCGGCGCTGCAGCGCAAGCGCCGCATCCGTGCGTTGAAAGATAACCTGACCCGCTGGTACGTACTGGTGGGCGGCCTGGCCGTTCTCGCGGCCATTACCCTGATCTTCTTCTACCTCGCCTACGTGGTGCTGCCCCTGTTCCAGGGTGCCGAGCTGACCGCGAAGAAGGTGCAGAGCCCTGCCTGGCTCCAGCAGGACGCCGGCAAGCCGCTGCTGCTGACCATCGAGGAGCAGAACCAGGTCGGCATGCGTGTTTCCGACAAGGGTGAAGCGGTCTTCTTCTCCACCAAGGACGGCGCCGAACTCAAGCGCAGCCAACTGCCCCTGCCGGCTGGCGTCAGCGTCGCCTCCATCGGCCAGGACCAGCCCGGCAGCCCGCTGGTGGCCCTGGGCCTGAGCAACGGCCAGGTGCTGCTGTTCAAGCACAGCTACGTGGTGACCTACCCGGACAACAAACGGGTGATCACCCCGCAGATCGACTTCCCCTACGGCGACAAGCCCCTGGTACTGAACCAGGCCGGCGGCGCCCTGGAGCATGTGGCGGTCAGCCACAACGACGAGACCCTTTTGCTGGCCGGTTCCACCGGTAACCAGCTGCACGTGCAGGAGCTGGTCAGCGAAGAGAACATGATGACCGGCGAGACCACCGTCGAGCAGAACGCCATCGACCTGCCGCAGATGACCGAGCCGATCAAGGCGATCTACGTCGACCCGCGCCTGCAATGGCTTTACGTGGTCAACGGCCGCGCCCAGGTAGACGTCTTCAGCCTGCACGAGAAGAGCCTCAACGGCCGTTACAAGCTGTTCGAGGAAGGCGATCGCGAAGTCTCCGCCAGCGGCCTGCTGCTGGGCGGCATCTCGCTGATGATCGGTGACTCCAAGGGCGACGTGAGCCAGTGGTTCATGGTCCGTGGTGCCGACGGCGAAGCCCGGCTGACCCACATCCGCAGCTTCCAGCTGGGCAAGGCACCGGTGGTGCAGATCGCCCCCGAAGAGCGCCGCAAGGGCTTCCTGGCTCTGGATGCCAGCGGCAAGCTCGGCGTCTTCCACAGCACCGCCGAGCGCACCCTGCTGATCGAACAGGTCACCGACGGCGCCGGCCTGATGGCCTTCTCGCCCCGCGCCAACCGCGTGATAGTCGAGGAGGGCGGCCAGCTGCTGCCCTTCAGCCTGCGCAACCCGCACCCGGAAGTCTCCTGGAGCGCGCTGTGGGGCAAGGTCTGGTACGAAAGCTACGACGCACCCAAATACGTCTGGCAATCCACCGCCGCCAACACTGATTTCGAACCCAAGCTGAGCCTGGCACCGCTGACCTTCGGCACCCTCAAGGCCGCCTTCTACGCCATGCTGCTGGCCGCTCCGCTGGCCATCGCCGCCGCCATCTACACCGCGTACTTCATGGCCCCGACCATGCGTCGCAAGGTGAAGCCGGTGATCGAGCTGATGGAAGCGCTGCCGACGGTGATCCTCGGCTTCTTCGCCGGCCTGTTCCTGGCGCCCTACGTCGAAGGCCACCTGCCGGGCATCTTCAGCCTGCTGTTGCTGACGCCGATCGGCATCCTGCTCGCCGGCTTCCTCTGGAGCCGCCTGCCGGAGTCGATCCGCCTGCGCGTGCCGGACGGTTTCGAAGCGGCGATCCTGATCCCCGTGGTGCTGCTGGTGGGCTGGTTCGCCCTGGGTATGAGCCCGCTGCTGGAAGCCTGGTTCTTCGGTGGCGACATGCGCCTGTGGATCAGCAATGACCTGGGCATCACCTACGACCAGCGCAACGCCCTGATCGTCGGCCTGGCCATGGGCTTCGCGGTGATCCCGAACATCTTCTCCATCGCCGAAGACGCGATCTTCAGCGTGCCGCGAAGCCTCACCTACGGTTCCCTGGCCCTGGGCGCCACGCCCTGGCAGACCCTGACCCGCGTAGTGATCCTCACCGCCAGCCCGGGCATCTTCTCGGCGCTGATGATCGGCCTCGGCCGTGCAGTGGGCGAGACCATGATCGTGCTGATGGCCACCGGCAACACCCCGGTGATGGAAGTGAACATCTTCGAAGGCATGCGCACCCTGGCAGCCAACGTCGCGGTGGAAATGCCGGAGTCCGAAGTGGGTGGCTCGCACTACCGCGTGCTGTTCCTCGCGGCCCTGGTGCTACTGATGTTCACCTTCGTGATGAACACCCTGGCAGAGCTGATCCGTCAGCGCCTGCGCAAGAAATACGCCTCGCTTTAAGGTGGAGAATTCCGTGAAACAGGTTTCCCTCAAATACTGGTTCAAGAGCGGCGCGCCAGGTGTGTGGATGAGCGGTGGCGCCGTGTCCATCGCCGTCATCATGACCATCGGCCTGCTGTCGGTGATCGCCGTACGCGGTCTCGGCCACTTCTGGCCGGCCGACCTGATCGAAGCCCAGTACAGCGTGCCGGGCCAGGCGCCCAAGGCGCTGATCGGCGAAGCGGTGCAGATCGAGGAAGTGTCCCGCGCGCGCCTCAAGGGTGCCGGCCTGCCGGTGCCCGAAGAAGGCCCCGAGTTCATGACCCGCGAGCTGCTCAAGGTGGGCAACCGCGAGGTCTACGGCAGCGACTTCACCTGGGTGGTGGGCGAATGGTTGCAAGACCAGAAGAAGCCCGCCGAGTTGATCGCCATGGAGCGCCGCGAGTGGGGCAACTTCTACGGCCGCCTGGTGAGCGTCAAGGAGAACGGCCAGGTCGTCGCCGAGGGCGAGGCCGCCATGGCCGAGCTGCAGAAGCGCCTGAAGCGTGTCGATGACCTCTACGCCCAGCTCTACAAGCTGGAGAAGAAGGACATCGGCGCCATCAACCATGGCCTCGAACGCCTGCGCCTGGATGGCCGCAAGTTGGAGCTGGACGGCAAGCTGGACGCCGCCGCCCAGGCCGACCTGGCTGCCGCGCGTGCCGAGCTGGACGCCCGCTACAAGGGCCTCGAAGCCCAGTTGGGCGGCTTGCACGAAGCCTTCAACCGCGACAGCGTGGTGGTTCGCGAAGCCGGTGGCCAGGAGCAGGAAATCACCCTAGGCAAGATCGTGCATGCCTACCAGCCCAACGCCATGGGTGTGTTCCAGAAGATCGGCTTCTACTTCGCCAAGCTGTGGGAGTTCCTGGCGGACGACCCCCGTGAGGCCAACACCGAAGGCGGTATCTTCCCGGCCATCTTCGGCACCGTGATGATGACCCTGATCATGGCCGTGATCGTCACCCCCTTCGGTGTGGTGGCGGCCATCTACCTGCGCGAATACGCCAAGCAGGGCGTGCTCACCCGCATCATCCGCATCGCCGTGAACAACCTGGCCGGTGTGCCGGCCATCGTCTACGGCGTGTTCGGCCTGGGCTTCTTCGTCTACGTGCTGGGTGGTTCCATCGACCGCCTGTTCTTCCCTGAAGCCGCCCCGGCGCCGACCTTCGGCACCCCGGGCCTGCTCTGGGCCTCGCTGACCCTGGCCATCCTCGCGGTGCCGGTGGTGATCGTGGCCACCGAGGAAGGCCTGGCGCGGATTCCCCGCGCGGTACGCGAGGGCTCCCTGGCCCTGGGCGCGACCAAGGCCGAGACCCTGTGGAAGATTGTCCTGCCGATGGCCAGCCCGGCCATGATGACCGGCCTGATCCTCGCCGTGGCCCGCGCCGCCGGTGAAGTGGCGCCGCTGATGCTGGTGGGCGTGGTCAAGCTGGCCCCGAGCCTGCCGGTGGATGGCAACTACCCCTACCTGCACCTCGACCAGAAGATCATGCACCTGGGCTTCCACATCTACGACGTCGGCTTCCAGAGCCCCAACGTAGAGGCCGCCCGCCCGCTGGTGTACGCCACCGCGCTGCTGCTGGTGCTGGTGATCGCGCTGCTGAACCTCTCGGCCGTCGCCATCCGCAACCACCTGCGCGAGAAGTACAAGGCGCTGGACAACTGAGTTAGCCCCGAGCGGCGTGCCACACGCCGCTCCGCTTGAAACTTGAAGCTTGTAGCCAGGCGCTACGAACGGAGTGAAATCATGCAACACGAAAGCCATAGCCACGGCGTCAACATTTCCGCCCTCGGCCGCAGCAAGCAGAGCCTGAGCCTGGCCGAGGAAACCGTTGCCCTCGAAGTGCCCGGCCTCAACCTGTACTACGGCGAGAAGCAGGCCCTGTACGACGTGCAGATGAACATCCCGAAACAGCGCGTGACCGCCTTCATCGGGCCGTCCGGCTGCGGCAAGTCCACGCTGCTGCGCTGCTTCAACCGCATGAACGACCTGGTGGATGGCTGCCGCGTCGATGGCGAGATCCGCCTCGACGGCAACAACATCTACCGCAAGGGCGAGGAAGTGGCCGAGCTGCGCCGCCGCGTCGGCATGGTGTTCCAGAAGCCCAACCCCTTCCCCAAGAGCATCTACGAGAACGTCGTCTACGGCCTGCGCATCCAGGGCATCAACAAGAAGCGCGTGCTCGACGAAGCCGTTGAATGGGCCCTCAAGGGCGCGGCGCTGTGGGAGGAGGTCAAGGACCGCCTGCACGAATCCGCCCTCGGCCTCTCCGGCGGCCAGCAGCAGCGTCTGGTCATCGCCCGCACCATCGCGGTCGAACCCGAAGTGCTGCTGCTCGACGAACCCTGCTCGGCCCTGGACCCGATCTCCACCCTCAAGGTGGAAGAGCTGATCTACGAGCTGAAGAGCAAGTACACCATCGTCATCGTCACCCACAACATGCAGCAGGCCGCGCGCGTCTCCGACTACACGGCGTTCATGTACATGGGCAAGCTGATCGAATTCGGCGATACCGATACCCTGTTCACCAACCCGGCCAAGAAGCAGACCGAGGACTACATCACCGGTCGCTATGGCTAGTCGCACAGGCGCCAGCTTGAAGCGGGAAGCTTGAAGCTGGAGGTTGTAAGACGGGCACCGATTAACAGGCTTCAAGCTTCTGGCTTCAAGCTTCCAGCTTTCGCGGAGCGAACATGATCGACAAAGACAGCCTCACCCATCACATCTCCCAGCAGTTCAACGCCGAACTGGAGGACGTGCGCAGCCACCTCCTGGCGATGGGCGGCCTGGTGGAGAAACAGGTCAACGACGCCGTCACCGCGCTGATCGACGCCGATTCGGGCCTGGCCCAGCAGGTGCGCGAGATCGACGACCAGATCAACCAGATGGAGCGCAACATCGACGAGGAGTGCGTACGCATCCTCGCCCGTCGCCAGCCGGCGGCCTCCGACCTGCGCCTGATCATCAGCATCTCCAAGTCGGTGATCGACCTGGAGCGCATCGGCGACGAGTCCTCGAAGATCGCCCGCCGCGCCATCCAGCTCTGCGAAGAAGGCGTGTCGCCGCGCGGCTACGTCGAAGTCCGCCACATCGGCGACCAGGTGCGTCGCATGGTGCAGGAGTCGCTGGACGCCTTCGCCCGCTTCGATGCCGACCTGGCCCTGTCCGTGGCCCAGTACGACAAGACCATCGACCGCGAGTACAAGACCGCCCTGCGCGAGCTGGTCACCTACATGATGGAAGACCCGCGCGCCATCAGCCGCGTGCTCAACATCATCTGGGCCCTGCGTTCCCTGGAGCGCATCGGCGACCACGCACGCAACATCGCCGAGCTGGTGATCTACCTGGTGCGCGGTACCGACGTCCGCCACATGGGCCTGGCGCGCATGCAGGAAGAAGTGAAGGGCACTGCCAACAAGGGTGGCGACACCCCCGCCAGCTGATCCGCCCCGCTTCAGGAAAACGCCCGGCCATGCCGGGCGTTTTCGTGGGTGGCTCCAACCACCCTCCTCACCTTCTCCATCCCCACCGTAGGAGCGAGCTCTGCTCGCGAAGCGTCGCCCGCTCGGTGGCGCCCCATGCCTCACCTTTGTGGGCGCGGATTCATTTGAACGTGGGCAGCCAAGCCTTTGGGACGGTGGTCATGAATCATCGACTCTGCCTGTGGCGATTCGAACTGAGCACTCGACAGGATGAATGCGTGTTGTAGGGTGCATCACCGACGGGGGCCCAACCACAGCTCATTGGCACGGCCTCGCGTAGGGTGGAGTGCGCGACGTGTTCGTGCTCCGCGAGCCTCACGAAACCCGTGCCTTTCAATGCCCCGGCACCATCCCGGAAACCACCTTTCACCCGAAAGGGTGCGCGATGTCGCATTCAGTTTGGCAAAGCGCTATCAGCCGAGGCTATGCTTACGCCCGTTCTCTGAGGAGTGGTCGATGAGCAAGGTGACAGTGCTGGTAGTGGACGATGCGTCCTTCATTCGCGATCTGGTGAAGAAGGGGCTGCGCGATCACTTCCCCGGCATCCAGATCGAAGAAGCGATCAACGGGCGCAAGGCCCAGCAGATGCTGGCGCGTTCGGCCGTCGACCTGATCCTCTGCGATTGGGAGATGCCGGAGATGTCCGGCCTCGAGCTGCTCACCTGGTGCCGCTCCCAGGACACGCTGAAGACCACGCCCTTCGTCATGGTCACCAGCCGTGGCGACAAGGAGAACGTGGTGCAGGCCATCCAGGCCGGCGTCTCCGACTACATCGGCAAGCCCTTCTCCAACGACCAGCTGGTGACCAAGGTGAAGAAGCAGCTGGCCCGCGCCGGCAAGCTCGAAGCCCTGGCCGCCGGCGCGCCGCCGAAGATGCTCAGCAGCGGCGGCTTCGCCAATGATTCCCTGGCCGCCCTCACCGGCGGCAAGGCCGAGGTGGTCAAGCCCGCCGCGGCACCCAAGGCTGCTGCCAAGCCGGCTGCACCGACCCCGTCGGCCAAGGCCGCCGGCCAGGCGCCAGGTGGTCGTGGCCAGGCGCAGCTGCGCCTGCCCAGCGGCGTGCTCTCCTGCGTGATCAAGACCATCAGCCTCAAGGACGCCCATCTGGTGGTGAAGCGCGGCGAGCCGCTGCCCCAGGTGCTGGAAAGCGCCGTGCTCGACCTGGAGCAGGGCGAAGGCGGCGAGGTGGCGCGCCTCAACGGCTACCTGCACTCGGTGGCGGCCCTGGAGCCCAAGCCCGATAGCGAATGGCTGCAACTGACCTTCCGCTTCGTCGACCGCGACCCGCAGAAGCTCGACTACCTCTCGCGCCTGATCGCCCGTGGCTCGGCGCAGAAACATTTCGTACCCGGCGCCTGAGCCAACCCCGTCACAGCCCGACGGCCGGCGCCTCGCGTGGTGCCGGCGGCGCTGCTAGGCTTGCCAGCTCCGGGATACCCATAACCACTAGATCCATGCAGTCATGCTAGGGCGCATTCTTCTTCTCTGCGGTTCGCTGGCGGCAGCCCTGCCGGCGTGCGCGCTGACCATCTACAAGTACACCGATGCCAACGGCGTGGTCACCTACACCGACAAGGCCGTCGCGGGCGCGCAGGTGTTCGTTTTCCGTGATCGCATGGTCGAGCGCCTGGACCTCTCGGTGAAGCTGGAAACCCAGAAGCACGATGCCGGCGAAACCCTGCTGGTGCGCAACGACCTCTACGCGCCGGTGGAAGTGGAGCTGAGCCTGAGCAACGTCAGCAACGCCGTGGGCGCGCCGGACAAGCCCATCCGCTGGGTGCTGCCACCGCGCAGCAAGATCCGCCTCGCCACCCTGGCCCCGGCCGACTCCAGCAAGGCCATGCGCTACAAGCCGCGCCTGCGCTACGCCCTGGGTGACCCGCGGCAGCAGCCTTCGCTCTACAACTACCCGCTGCCCTGGCTCGGTGGCCCGTTCCGCCTCACCCAGGGTGCCAACGGCCAGTACAGCCACTTCACCCCCAAGGGCCGTTACGCCCAGGACGTGGCCATGCCCGAAGGCACGCCCATCGTCGCCGCCCGCCCGGGCATGGTGGTGAAGATCGAAAACCAGCAGAGCGGCCGGGGCAACAACCCCTCCGGCAACTTCGTGCGCATCCTCCACAACGACGGCACCATGGGCGTCTACCTGCACCTGATGCGTGGCTCGGTGAAGGTCCAGGAAGGCCAGCGCGTGGCCATCGGCGAGCAGATCGGCCGTTCCGGCAACACCGGCAACAGTACCGGCCCGCACCTGCACTTCGTCATCCAGCGCAACGTCGGCCTGGCGCTGGAATCCATCCCCTTCAAGTTCGCCCAGCCGGTGGACAGCCTGCCCAACTTCGCCGTCGGCGGCGACGACTAGCGCGCGAAATAGCGCCCCGGCGTCACCCCGAAGTGACGCCGGAACATGGCGATGAACGCACTGACATTGTCATAGCCCAGCTCCAGCGCCACCCGCGTCACCGCATCGCCCGCCGCCAGGCGCTCCAGGGCCCGCAGCAGGCGTGCGCGCTGGCGCCACTGGCCGAAGGCGAAGCCCGTCTCCTCGACGAAGCGCCGGGCCAGGGTCCGGGACGAGACCCCCGCCCACTGCGCCCAGGCCTCCAGGCTGCGGTTGTCCGCCAGCTCATCGGCCAGTGCCTGGCAGATGCGCCGCAGGCGCGGGTCCGTCGGCAGAGGCAGGCCGAAGGGTTCTTCCGGCAGGCCCAGCAGCTCGTCGAGGATCACCCCGGCGATACGCAGCTGCCGTTCATCCAGCGGCCCCTCGCCCCAGTCCGTCGCACGCCGCACCGCCTCCCGCAGCAGGCCCGAGGTGGCGATGATCCGGGGCGCCTGCGGCAGTGCCCGGCACACCTGCGGCGCCACATAGACGCTCCAGCCATCGAAGGGCCCGTGGGAACGCAGGGCATGCTCGCAACCCGGCGGCACCCACACCGCATGGGTGGCCGGCACCACCCAATGGCTGTCGGCCGCCGTCACCGACAGCAGGCCCTGCCCGGCGCCGAGCAGCTGGCCACGGGCGTGGGAGTGGAGGGCGGTCTGGCGTTCGAGGGGGCTGTGCTGCCACACCGCGACCAGCAGCGGGCCGCCATCGGCCTGGGCGAGGGAGGGTGAAACCAGGGGCTGCGACATTGGCAATTTCACGTTATCGATCGGCATGGATAAGGCAGTTTAGCCAAATCCCCGGCCGCAAAATGGGCCCTCATCCACAGGAGGACACCGCCATGCGTGCCGAAGACCTGCTTCCCGACCATCTCGACCACCGTGACTTCAACGGCACCCGCGTGCGCAAGGGCACAGTGGGCGCCTTTCTGATCAACGCCCGGTGCTGGTGCGACCCGGCCACCCCGGCGCAGCAGCGCGCCGCTGCCGAACGGGAGGTGCTGGCCGCCCTGCCGGCGCTGCAGGCGCTGGGGCTGTTCGAGCTGCTGCAGGTGCGCGACCCGGCCCTGCGGGCTTTGTGCGGGCAATCATGAGTCGTGCATGACGGGGATTGCGCAGCGGCGCGGATCGGCCTAGGATTCGCGCCTTCTTCTCCCCTCAACCGACAGCAAAAGGAGGTCCATCATGCAAACACTGATCACCCTTTGCAGGTCGCGCCTGGCTTAAATCGCTTCTTCCGTCCTTCTTCGCGACGGTTCCGCACTGCCCGACCCAGACCTGCCAAATCCAAGCATTTTTCGTTTCAACCCATTTGGATTGGACTATGGGCACTTGCATTCGCAATTTGTCCGACGGCATCACCCTGATCGCCGCGGACGACACCTGGATCGAAGGAAAAGCGATCCAGCAACTTGAAACCACCGCCCGCCTGCCGGGCATGCAACGGGTGGCCGGCATGCCGGACCTGCACCCGGGGCGCGGCTACCCGGTGGGCGCCGCGTTCTTCTCCAGCGGCCGCTTCTACCCAGCGCTGGTGGGCAACGACATCGGCTGCGGCATGGCCTTCTGGCGCACCGACATTCCGGTCGCCAAGCTGCACCTCGACAAGCTGGAGAAGCGCCTGGGCTCCCTCGACGCACCGCTGGACGACAGCTGGCAGGAGGCGATCGCCGCCTTCGGCCTGCCGCCCTGCGGGCACGAGCGCTCCCTGGGCACCATCGGCGGCGGCAACCACTTCGCCGAGCTGCAGCAGCTCGACGAAGCCTATGACGACGAGGCCCTGGTGGCCCTGGGCGTCGATCGCAAGCACCTGCTCCTGCTGGTGCACAGCGGCTCCCGTGGCCTGGGCGAAGCCATCCTGCGCGAGCAGGTGGACCGCTTCAGCCACGCCGGCCTGGAAGCCGGCAGCGCCGAGGCCGAGCACTACCTGGCCCGCCACGACGGCGCCCTGCGCTTCGCCGAGGCCAACCGGCAACTGATCGCCCGACGCATGCTGGAACGCCTGCGTGCCGACGGCGAGCAACTGCTGGACGTGAACCACAACCTCGTCTCCGCCGCGACCATCGGCGGCGTCGGCGGCTGGCTGCACCGCAAGGGCGCCACGCCGGCGGACCAGGGCGTGATGGTCATCCCCGGCTCCCGGGGCGACTACAGCTACCTGGTGGCACCGGTGGCCGACGAGCGCAGCCTGCTCTCGCTGGCCCACGGCGCCGGGCGCAAATGGATGCGCAGCGAGTGCAAGGACCGCCTCGCCAAGCGCTACAGCATGGAACAACTGGAACGCACCGCCCTGGGTAGCCGGGTGATCTGCGCCGACCGCGCGCTGATCTACGAGGAAGCGCCGGAAGCCTACAAGGCCATCGACTCGGTGGTCGGCGCCCTGCGCGAGGCCGGCCTGGTGCGGGTGCTGGCGCGGCTCAAGCCGGTGCTCACCTACAAGACCAAGGGAGGCTGCTGCTGATGATCCTCCTGCAACTCTCGGCGGCCCAGGGGCCGGACGAATGCGCCCTGGCGGTGGCCAAGGCGCTGCACCGGCTGCTGGACGAAGCCGCCATGCTGGATGTGCAGGCCCAGGTGCTGGAGCGGGAGGAGGGCGCCCGTCGCGGCACGCTCGCCTCCGTGCTGCTGGCCCTGGACGGCGCGCGTGCGGACGAGCTGGCCGGGCACTGGGAAGGCTCCCTGCAATGGACCTGCCCCAGCCCCTACCGGCCCAACCACGGGCGCAAGAACTGGTTCTTCGGCGGTGCGCGGTTCGCCGCGCCACCGGCCAGCCTGGAAGGTGAGATCCGCTTCGAAGCCCTGCGCTCCTCGGGCCCGGGCGGCCAGCACGTCAACACCACCGACTCGGCGGTGCGCGCCACCCACCTGGCCAGCGGCATCAGCGTCAAGGTGCAGAGCGAGCGCAGCCAGCACGCCAACAAGCGCCTGGCCACGCTGCTCATCGGCCAGCGCCTGGCACAACGCGCCGAACAGGCCGACGACGCCCTGCGCGCCGAGCGGCGCCTGTTCCACCACCGCGTGGAGCGGGGCAACCCGGTGCGTTGCTTCCGAGGCGAGCGCTTCGAGCCGGTGTGAGCCGGCTTTCACCCACCCACAAAAAAACGGGGCCATTCGGCCCCGTTCTTCATTTCAGCTGGCGATGACGCCCGGGCTTATTCCCCGGGGATGTCCTTGCGCAGCTTGACCGGGTCTTCCTTGCGCTTGCGCGCGGTGCGCATGCGGATGTTCAGGGCTTCCACGGCCAGGGAGAAGGCCATGGCGAAGTAGACGTAGCCCTTCGGCACGTGGACTTCGAACGACTCGGCGATGAGCACGGTACCGACCACCACGAGGAACGACAGGGCCAGCATCTTCAGGCTCGGGTGCATGTCGATGAAGTCGCTGATGGTGCCGGCGGCGGCCATCATCACCAGCACGGCGACGACGATGGCGGCGACCATCACCGGCACGTGGGAAACCATGCCCACGGCGGTGATCACCGAGTCCAGGGAGAACACGATGTCGATGATGGCGATCTGGATGATGGTGCCGATGAAGTTGCGCGCGGCGCCACCGGCCTGCGGCTGCTCGGTTTCATCCTCGCCTTCGAGGCTGTGGTACATCTCGGTGCTGCTCTTCCACAACAGGAACAGGCCACCGAAGAACAGGATCAGGTCGCGCCCCGAGATGCCCTGGTCGAAGACGTGGAACAGGTCGGCGGTGAGCCGCATGATCCAAGTGATCGACAGCAGCAGCAGGATGCGTGTGACCATCGCCAGCGCCAGGCCGAAGAAGCGGGTGCGCGCCTGCATGTGCGGCGGCATGCGGCCCACGAGGATGGCGATCATGATGATGTTGTCGATGCCCAGGACGATCTCCAGGGCAGTCAGGGTGAAGAAGGCGACCCAGATTTCCGGGCTGGTCAGCCATTCCATGATGCGGTTTCCTCGTGCGTTGCTGCGTTCAGGGGGTTGGAGCACGACGAAGCCGGAATCTGCGCGAGGGCATTTCCGGCTTCGGCGAGGGCGCGTCGCCTGCGGTTCAGTGTGTACCGAACAGCGGGAACACGCCGAGTGATAGTGCGGCGAGCAGGATACACAGACAGATCATCACCGCCCACTTCAATGTGAAGCGCTGGTGGTCGCCGAATTCGATCTTCGCCAGACCCACCAGCAGGTAGGTGGAGGGCACCAGCGGACTGAGCAGGTGCACCGGCTGGCCTACGATGGAGGCCCGCGCCATCTCCACCGGGCTGATGCCGTAATGGCCCGCCGCTTCGGTGAGAACCGGCAACACGCCGTAATAAAAAGCGTCGTTGGACATGAAGAAGGTGAAGGGCATGCTCACCAGCGCGGTGATCACCGCCATGTACGGCCCGAGGGACGGCGGGATCACCGCCAGCAGGCTCTTGGACATCGCCTCCACCATGCCGGTGCCGGAGAGGATGCCGGTGAAGATGCCCGCGGCGAAGATCAGCCCCACCACCGCCAGCACGTTGCCGGCATGGGCCGCGACGCGCTCCTTCTGCTGCTGCAGACAGGGGTAGTTGATGATCATGGCGATGCTGAAGGCGATCATGAACAGCACCGGCAGCGGCAGCAGGCCGGCGATCAGCGTCACCATCAGCGTGGCCGTCAGCGCCGCATTCACCCACAGCAGTTTCGGCCGGCGCGCTTCCGGGTACTGGGAAACGCTGATCTCGTCGTGGCTGATCTGTTCGTCCGGCAGTTGCAGCACGCCGAGGCGGGCCCGCTCACGCTTGCCATAGACCCAGGCCAGGGCGAACAGCGCTACGGCGCCGGCGACCATGGCCGGGATCATCGGCACGAAGATGTCCGACGGGTCCACGTGCAGGGCGCTGGCGGCGCGGGCGGTGGGGCCGCCCCAGGGGGTCATGTTCATGATGCCGCCGGCGAGGATGATCAGCCCCGCCATGATCAGCGGGCTCATGCCCAGGCGGCTGTAGAGCGGCAGCAGGGCGGCCACGCAGATCATGTAGGTGGTGGCGCCGTCACCGTCGAGGGAGACGATCAGCGCCAGGGCGGCGGTGCCCACCGAGACCTTCAGCGGGTCGCCCTTGACCACCCGCAGGATGGCGCGCACGGCGGGGTCGAACAGCCCGGAGTCGATCATCAGGGCGAAGTAGAGGATGGCGAACATCAGCATCACGCCGGTGGGGGCGAGCTTGCCGATGCCCTCCAGCATCATCGGGCCGATGCCGGCCGCGAAGCCGCTGAGCAGGGCGAAGACGATGGGGACGATGATCAGCGCGATCAGCGCGGACAGGCGCTTGGTCATGATCAGGTACATGAAGGTCATGACCATGGCGAAGCCAAGGAAGGTCAGCATGGGAATCTCCGGACGAGGGGCGACGAGGGCGGGGCGGGTTCAGCGCGCGGGTCGGGTACGGAGAGGAGGCGGAACGAGGCCGTGAAGGCGGCAGGAGCGGAACATGGCAATCACCCATCTTGTTGTTGTCGGGGTTGCCGGGCGGAGCGGATGCAGCGCCCGGCGGCCGGTCTTTGCCGGCAGTGGGGCGATGCTAAGGGGCGAAGCTTTCAGCCAGCTTTCGCAGCGAACGGGTGGTGAACGTGCGGCGAATTCCGGACGGGCGGCGCTCAGAGCGGGTGGGCGAGTATCGCCTCGGCCAATTCCTGGTCGCTGTACCGGGCCAGCTCCTCGCGCTGGCGCAGCACCTGCAGCGCACCTTCCAGCTGGGCGCCACGGATGGCCCCGTCACTGGCGAGAAAGCTCGCCGCATCGTCACGCGCCAGGGCCAGCTTGGGCTCGCCGCCACCCATGGAGCGCACGCTCAGGGTGGTGGTGAAGAAGGGCGACAGCGTGAGGATCGCCCCATAGGTCGAACCCAGCAGAAGCGGGTCCTCCTGCTCGATGTCCGCCAGCACCGGCTGGACCGCAAGGCAGGGCAGCAGCCCCAGGAGCCAGCGGGCCCTCATGCCAGGGCCTGCAGCAGGGCCAGCACCAGCAGCAGGGTCGCCCCGGACAGCAGCGTCTGCAGGGTGATGATCCCTGCCATCAGGTGGCCGTCGCCGCCCAGCTGGCGGGTCAGCACATAGGCGGTGGGCGCCGTGGGCAGGGCGAAGAACAGCACCAGGATGCTGCTCTCCATCGCCGGCAGGCCGAGCAGGTGCGCCACGGCGAAGGCCAGGGCGGGCATGGCCAGCAGGCGGATCGCGCAGTTCCAGCCCAGGGCCGGCAGCTCGCCGCTCAGCTCGCGGGGTTGCAGGGCCGCGCCGACGCAGAGCAGGCCCAGGGGCAGGCTGGCCACCGCGAACAGGTTGAGCAGGCGGTCGATGCCGCCACCCAGGCCGAGGCCGGCGAGGTTGTAGGCGGCGCCGGCGAGGCAGGCGAGGATCAGCGGGTTCCTGGCGATCGGCAGCAGCAGGCCCTTGGCGCTGACGCCGCGCTCGGCGGTGAGCGACCACACCGACAGCAGGTTCACCGTGGGCACCATCAACGCCAGCATCAGCGCGGCGATGGCCAGGCCCTCCTTGCCGAACAGGCTGCCGATGGCCGCCAGCCCCAAGTAGGTGTTGAAGCGCAGCACGCCCTGGGTGATGGCGCCGAAGCGCGCCGCCGGCCAGCCCAGCACCCGCTTGGCCAGCAGCAAGGCCACCCAGGCAATGCCCAGGCCCAGCAGCACCGCCAGGGCCAGGCGCGGCAGCGCGGGGTTGTCCAGCGGCGCCGTGGCCAGGCTGCTGAACAGCAGGGCGGGGAAGAGGATGAAGTAGTTGAGGCGTTCGGCGGCAGGCCAGAAGGCATCCCCGGGGAAGCCCTTCAGGCGCAGCACGTAGCCGCCGACTATCAGGGCGAACAGGGGCCAGAGGGCCTCTAGCAATGGGATCACAGCGACGTCCGGTGGTCCGGTTGGAGAGGCGGCCATCTTGTGCAAGGCGGCGCCCGTGCGCAAGCCGACCATTGGCCGAGGTGCATTTCAGCGTCTAGGTTTTCTCACTGCACAGGAGGATGTACCCATGACCCAGGTCCATATGGGCGGCTGCCATTGCGGGCGGCTGCGCTACCGCTTCGACGCCCCGCTCACCGATATCGCCCACTGCCATTGCTCGGACTGCCGGCGCACCAGCGGCGGCATCGTCACCACCTGGATCACCGTGCCCCTGGCGTCCTTCACCTGGACCCGTGGCGAACCAGCGGAATACCACTCCTCCCCCGGCTGCTCGCGGTACTTCTGCAGCGGCTGTGGCTGCCTGCTCGGCCTCTTCACCCAGCAGGCCCCGGACACCATGGATGTGACCACCGCGACGATGGACGACGTGGCCCAGGCCCTGCCGGACCGGCACATCTGGGTGCGCAGCCGCCTGCCCTGGCTGCACCTGGACCCGAGCCTGCCGGAGGAGCAGGAGGAGACCCTGTAGCCGGCCCATGCCGCCCCTGTGGCTAAACAATGGGATCACAGAACAGTCGGGCTGAGCGGATACAAAGCCGCCGTAGACGCTTTGCGCTCGGTGGGAAGTCCCTCATCGCATTCACCATCGCGGTGATGGGTATCGCTTCGCTCAACCCATCCTACGGTGCTGCCATCCGTCACGGCAGCGCCTGCGTAGGGCGGGTGAAACCCGCGAAGGTTCTGTGTGCGGGACGCCGGGTTGCACCCGACCTACGGGGCTCATGCCACGGCGTGGCGGCAATACGTAGGGTGGGTAGAGCGCAGCGAAACCCACTCGGCCTGCGCCTTGATCGTAGATCGGGTGGGCTTCAGCCCACCGGTGGGGCCGGGCGTGGGGCAAGGCCGTCAGGGCAATTCGATGCCGCCGGTGTCCTTGTGCAGCTGGCGCAGGTGGGCACTGAGCTGGTCGAGGTTGAGTTGCACGGCGTCCAGCTCGGCGAGGATGCGCGGGTCGATGAGCTGGTGCAGCTCGCGGTCGAGATCATCGGTGAGGCCACGCAGCTTCAGCTGGCGGCTGCTGCTCTCGGCTTCCAGGCGCTGCCATTCGCTGGTCTGGGGCAGGCCGTAGCCACCTTCGAGCATGTCCGCCGGGCGGCTGAGGAAGCCGCTGTTGGCGAGGATCTGCTCCAGGGTGCCGCCGGCCTTGGAGAACTCGGCGTTGCCGAGCGTCTCGCGGCTGTCGAGGTAGCGCCGCTTGAGCTCGTCCTGGGCCAGCAGCATCTGCTTGCGCATGGCGGCCTGCTCCAGCAGCAGCAGGGCGGCGCTGGCGCGCAGGTCGGCGTTGGCGATCCAGGGGCGGCGCTGGTCGCCGGGCAGGTCGAGCCAGGTTTCCACGTCGGCTTGCGGCAGCTTCAGGCGCTCGCGGGCAATGCTGAACATGGCCTGGTAGCGGTCGCGGAAGGAGTCGAAGCGGTAGCCCAGACGCAGGGCTTCCCTGGGGTCGCGCAGCGGTTCCGGGTCGGCCACGCCGCGCCCTTCCAGCAGGGCCAGCAGGCCGTTGGGCATGATGCTGTCGAGGTCGCTCAGGCGCGGGTCGTCGGTGCCGCTGCGTAGCAGCTTGAGGGTTTCCACCGCGCAGTTGTTGGAGAGGAACCAGTAGTCGCCGTCGTAGCTCCAGTGCATCTCGGCGGCGCGCTCCACCAGTTGCTGCACCTGCTCGCGGTCGAGCTTGAGCGGCACCGAGGCGAGGCTGCGCATTTCCACCTTGGTGTATTCGTCGATCACCTGGGACAGCGGCAGCACGAACAGGCGCGAGGGGTAGGCGCCGGTGAGGCCGTCCCAGCTGGAAAGCTGCACGTCGCCGACGAAGGCGCGGTAGGACAGCACCAGGTGCTGGTCGAGGTCGAGGCGGCAGTCGGGTCCACGGGGCCGGCCGGGGGCGCAGATGACCAGGCGCAGCATGCTGTGGCCCCAGCGGCTGACCCAGTTGTCGTTGGCCTCGGCGAACAGGTAATCCACCTCATAGACCCGCTCGGGGTCGAGGCGGCCCAGGGGCTGGCGGCCGAAGTCGCGCCCGGCGTTGAGGTAGGCCAGGTCCTTGCCGCACTCGGCCTGCTGCGCCGGGGCCCAGCCGAAGTGCTGGCGCAGGTAGCGGTACAGCGCCGGGCGGCGGCAGGCGAAGGCGGGGTCGAGGAGGAAGTACTCCATGTTCACCGCGACGAATTCGCGCGGGTTGCTCAGTTCGTAGAAGACCCCCGGGCTGCGCGCGGCCTGGTGGTTCCTCCGCTTCGCGTGCGCCCCGGCGACCGACCTGTTGCGGCCAGCCGGCGAGGTCGAGCAGGCGCGGGTCGTCGCTGAGGCTGAAGCGGCGCGCCACCTGTCCCCGGCATTCGCCACGCTGGCCCACCAGGCCGGTGCTGCTGGCCGCCAGGCCGCAGCGGAACTGCTGGCTGCGCTCGGCCGCGGTGCGCCAGCGGGCGCGGTCATAGAGGTGGGTGAGTTCGTGGAGCACGGTGGCCAGCAGTTCGCGGCGCACGGTGCCGTGGGGGCGGTTGGTTTTCTCGGTGGCGGCGCTGCCATCGGCCAGGGCCGGCAGCAGGGCGCGGTTGAGGTCGAGGGCGTCGATACGGGTGGCGCGGCCGTAGGCGTTGTCGGGCAGGTCATCGGCCCAGGTGACCTCGACGCGGCGGTCGAGGCGCTGGATGAAGCTCGGCGGCAGGGCGGCGAGGGCTTCATCCAGCAACTGTTGGCTGGCCTGGCGCTGGGGCGCGCTCAGGCCGTCACTGTTCAGGTCCAGTCGCAGGTCGGCCCGAACTGTTGCGCTCGCCACTATCCCCGCGAGGCAAAGCCAGCGCAGGACAGTGGGCAGGCGTGCGCTCAAGTTGGCGATCAGAGGGCGAGGATGGCCTGGGCCAGGGCTTCGTCGCTGGCGTCGCGGGCCTCCGGCAGGCGCTCGCGCAGGGTGCTGAAGGCGGCTTCCAGCTGCACGCCACGGATGTTGCCGGAGCTGGCGACGAAACTGGCGGCGTCGTCACGGGCCTCGCGGACCACCTTCATGTCGCGGACCGAGGTGGTGGTGTCGGAGGTGAAGTCGATGCTGCGGCCGAAGGCGCGGACGATGATATTGCTGGTGGCAACCAGGGTCTGTGCCTGGACGGCGCCGGCAACGAGGGTGAGGGCGGTGGCGGCGGCAATCAGCGTGCGACGCATGGGGTCTCTCCGAAGGTGAAAACTGTACGGGTCATTGGACGAAAAACCCCGGGCGCAGTTCCAACCGAGCGAAGCGGCGCAAAGGGCTGCCGGGCCAGGGGCGCGGCGGGCGCCAAGGCTAGCGGAATGCGGGGTTCAGGGCCAGGGGCCGGCAGGCGCAGGGCGCGCCTGCCGGGAGGGGCGTCACAGGGCGAGGATGGCTTCGGCCAGTTGCAGGTCGCTGGCCAGCAGCTGCGGCTGGGCGCTGCGGATGTGCACGAGGGCGGCTTCGAGGCGTGCGCCACGGATGTCGCCGGAGCTGGCGACGAAGCTGGCGGCGTCGTCGCGGGCGGCCAGCACGAGCTTGTCGTCACGCAGGGAGGACGTGACATCCGAGGTGGCATCCATGGTGGCGCCGACGGCACCGACCACGGCATCAGTGGTGACCACGAAGCTGGTGGCCGAGGCGCTGGTGGCCAGGGCCAGCAGGGTGGCCGCGCCAAGCAGGCGGGAAAGGGACATGGGGATAACTCCTGTACGGGACGAAGGGCACCGCACGCGCGGCGCCCCATGGCGTGAAGCCTAGCGAAGCGGCAGGGGCCCTTCCAGTACTGGCGAAAAGCCCCCGTGCCCGACGGCTTGCTTGCCTAGCGCCAGAAGGGCTTGTCCAGTTCCTGGCTGCGGTCGCACTCGCTGAGCCCGATATCCGCCAACTGTTGTGCGTTCAACTGTGCCAGTTGATGGCGGGTGCGCAGGTTGCGCTGCCACTCGGCGATGCGGGCGAACAGGCGGATGGCCAGCGGGGTGCGCTGCCGGGGGGAGTCGGCGGGGGCAGGGGAAACGAAGCTGCGTTCCATGGCGGTCTTCCTTCCCGCTCCAGGGCGGGTTCGGGTTATGGGAGACCATATTGGCGTGCGGGTGCGCCGCGCGGCAGAGACAGCAAGGCGCAATTGTATTGGGTCAGTGGTTGCGGGGCGGCAACTGTATCGGCCTTATTGCGTCGGGCTGTTCCGTTCGCTTTTCGCGGCCCTGAAAAAACGAAACCCGCCGGCAATACCTCTGCGGCGGGTTCTGTCAGGTGTTGCAGTGCGGCTGGCGCCGCTTCGGGCTTAGCGCCAGAAGGGCTTGTTCAGCTCCAGTTCGCGCTGCGCCTCGCTGATGCCGGCGTCGGCCAGCAGGCGGGAGTCGAGCATCGCGAGCTGATGGCGGCTGGAGATACGACGTTGCCACATCAGCAGGGTGGAGATGACGCGCAGCGGCCAGGCGGCTTTGACGGTCGATTCGGTGTTGAAGATCAGGTCGGAACTGAGGGTACGTTCCATGGTGGCGCTTCCTTCCCGCTTGTGGCGGGGCTAGAGGGGTTTGTCTGGTGCCTATTTTCTGTCCAGAACAAACGACCCTGTAGTCACAGCTGATTGAAATTGTACGGGTAGTACTGAGCAAGCTAACTAACTGTGCTGGCAATATTTCGGTCAGCTGTAATGGTGTCCCGTTGAAACCCTCGGCAAAAGACTAGAAACCGCAGTTTTAACTGCCGAAGTGAACTTCGGCAGGGTTTGTCAGCAGTACAGTTGGCTTTTCACCGCAAGCTGTTTTTTGACCTGTATGTCAGTAAAAAGCCTGCTGTACCGGTGCTCAGCTGGCGAGCATGCGCCCGGTTTCTTCCAGGTTGATGTGCCAGCCCATGGCTTCGCGCAGCAGGTGGGGGGTGTGGCCGCCCTTGGCGCAGGCGCGCTCGAAGTAGTCCCCCAGCGCGGCGCGGAAATCAGGGTGCACACAGTTGTCGATGATCACCCGGGCGCGCTCGCGGGGCGCCAGGCCGCGCAGGTCGGCCAGGCCCTGTTCGGTGACGAGGATGTCGACGTCGTGCTCGGTGTGGTCCACGTGGCTGACCATGGGCACCACGCTGGAGATGGCGCCGCCCTTGGCGATGGACTTGGTGACGAAGATCGCCAGGTGGGCGTTGCGGGCGAAGTCCCCCGAGCCGCCGATCCCGTTCATCATCTTCGTGCCGCCGACGTGGGTGGAGTTGACGTTGCCGTAGAGGTCGAACTCCAGGGCAGTGTTGATGCCGATGATGCCCAGGCGGCGCACCACTTCGGGGTGGTTGGATATCTCCTGCGGGCGCAGCACGAGCTTGTCCTTGTAGCGCTCGAGGTTGCCGAAGACGTCGGCGTTGCGGCGCGCGGAGAGGGTGATGGAGCTGCCGGAGGCGAAGCTGAGCTTGCCGGCGTCGATCAGGTCGAAGGTGGAGTCCTGCAGCACCTCGGAGTACATGCTGAGGTCCTGGAAGGGTGAGTCGATCAGCCCGCACATCACGGCGTTGGCGATGCTGCCGATGCCGGCCTGCAGGGGCGCCAGGCTGTTGGACAGGCGCCCGGCCTCGACCTCGCGTCCGAAGAAGGCGATCAGGTGGTCGGCGATGGCCTGGGTTTCGGCATCCGGCGGCAGCACGGTGGAGAGCGAGTCGGGCTGCTCGGTGAAGACGATGGCGGCGATCTTCTCCGGCGGGATTGGGATGGCCGTGGCGCCGATGCGGTCGTCCACGCGGGTCAGCGGGATCGGCGTGCGGGTCGGCCGGTAGGTGGGGATATAGATGTCGTGCAGGCCTTCGAGGTTGGTGTCGTGGGCCAGGTTGATTTCGACGATCACCCGCTTGGCGAAGATGGCGAAGCTGGCCGAGTTGCCCACCGAGGTGGTGGGCACGATGTGGCCTTCCTCGGTGATGGCCACGGCTTCGATCACGGCGATGTCGGGCAGCTTGAGCTGGTGGTTGCGCAACTGCTCGACGGTTTCCGACAGGTGCTGGTCGATGAACATGACGCTGCCGTCGTTGATCGCCTTGCGCAGGGTGCTGTCCACCTGGAAGGGCATGCGCCGGGCCAGCACCCCGGCTTCGGTGAGCTGCTTGTCGAGGTCGTTGCCCAGGCTCGCCCCGGTCATCAGGGTGATCTGCAGCGGCTGCTGCTTGGCGCGCTCGGCCAGCGCGCGCGGCACGGCCTTGGCCTCGCCGGCGCGGGTGAAGCCGCTCATGCCGATGGTCATGCCGTCTTCGATGAGGGATGCGGCATCGGCCGCACTCATTACCTTGCCCAGCAGCGAGGGCAGGCGTACGCGATCAGGGTGCATGGGGGAACCTCGGGCAACGGGGGAGACGAGCCGCGCAGTCTAGGGGCTCCGGGGGCCGGCGCCTTCTATACCAAGGTCGAAGAGCGCGCGCATGAATGGAGGGTACGAAAGGAGGTAGGAGCGAATTCATTCGCGATTCGGCACGGCTTGGCGATGGGTTTCGCTTCGCTCTACCCATCCTACGGTGTGGTCTCTTGCTCCTTGGGGCTCATAAAAGAAAACCCCGGCGCGTGGCCGGGGTTTTCGGTGGTGCGGGGCAGGGGTCAGTCCACCGCCTTGACCATGTCTTCGATGACTTTCTTGGCGTCGCCGAAGACCATCATGGTCTTGTCGAGGTAGAACAGTTCGTTGTCCAGGCCGGCGTAGCCGCTGGCCATCGAGCGCTTGTTGACGATCACTGTCTTGGCTTTGTAGGCCTCGAGGATCGGCATGCCGGCGATCGGCGACTTCGGATCGTTCTTCGCAGCCGGGTTGACCACGTCGTTGGCGCCGAGCACCAGAACCACGTCGGCCTGGCCGAACTCGGAGTTGATGTCTTCCATCTCGAACACCTGCTCGTAAGGCACTTCGGCCTCGGCCAGCAGGACGTTCATGTGGCCCGGCATACGGCCGGCAACCGGGTGGATCGCGTACTTCACGGTCACGCCGCGGTGGGTCAGCTTCTCGGCCAGTTCCATCAGCGCGTGCTGGGCACGGGCCACCGCCAGGCCGTAGCCGGGGACGATGATGACGGTGTCGGCGTTGGTCAGCAGGAAGGCGGCGTCGTCGCTCGAACCGGATTTCACCGGGCGGGCTTCCTGGGCGCCAGCCGGGCCGGCCGCTTCTGCCGCACCGCCGAAACCACCGAGGATGACGTTGAAGAACGAGCGGTTCATCGCTTTGCACATGATGTACGAGAGGATGGCACCGGACGAACCCACCAGCGAGCCGGCGATGATCAGCATCGAGTTGTTCAGCGAGAAGCCGATACCGGCCGCCGCCCAGCCCGAGTAGCTGTTGAGCATCGACACCACGACCGGCATGTCGGCACCGCCGATCGGGATGATGATCAGTACGCCGATGACGAAGGACAGGGCCACCAGCAGGGCGAAGGCACGGATGTCACCGGTGAGGGTGAAGTACAGGCCCAGGCCGATGATGGCCAGGCCGACCACCAGGTTGACCAGGTGCTGGCCCTTGAACTGGACCGGTGCGCCCTGGAACAGGCGGAACTTGTACTTGCCCGAGAGCTTGCCGAAGGCGATCACCGAGCCGGAGAAGGTGATGGCACCGATGGCTGCACCGAGGAACAGCTCCAGGCGGTTACCGGCCGGGATCGCATCACCCAGGGCGGCAACGATGCCCAGGGATTGCGGCTCGATGACGGCGGCGATGGCGATGAACACGGCGGCCAGGCCGATCATGCTGTGCATGAAGGCGACCAGCTCCGGCATCTTGGTCATTTCAACGCGCTTGGCCATGATCGAGCCGGCGGTGCCGCCGACCAGCAGGCCGACGATGACGTAGCCGATGCCCTGGGTGGCGAGCTCGGCGCCCAGCTTCCAGATCAGGCCGATGGTGGTGAGCACGGCGATGGCCATGCCGATCATGCCGAACAGGTTGCCGCGACGGGACGTGGTCGGGTGCGACAGGCCTTTCAGTGCCTGGATGAAGCACACCGAGGCGACGAGGTAGAGAACAGTGATCAGGTTCATGCTCATGGTCAGTGCTTCTCCGCCGACGCCTTGGGCGCTTTCTTCTTGAACATTTCCAGCATGCGTCGGGTAACCAGGAAGCCACCGAAGACGTTGACCGCGGCCAGGGCCACGGCCAGGGTGCCCATTGCCTTGCCCAGCGGGGTGACGGTGAGGGCGGCAGCCAGCATGGCGCCGACGATCACGATCGCCGAGATGGCGTTGGTCACGGCCATCAGCGGGGTGTGCAGGGCGGGGGTGACGTTCCAGACCACGTGGTAGCCGACGTAGATCGCCAGCACGAAGATGATCAGGTTGTAGATGCCGTCAGAAATCATATCCATGTCCGCTGCCCCTTAGCCGTTGGTGCGGACGACTTGCCCGTCGCGGCACATCAGGCACGCGGCGACGATGTCGTCTTCGAGGTTGACGTGGAACTGGCCGCCTTGTCGAGGACCAGCTTGAGGAAGTCCAGCAGGTTGCGCGCATAGAGGGCCGAAGCGTCCGCCGGCACCAGGGCCGCGAGGTTGCTGTAGCCGACGATGGTGACGCCGTGCTTGACCACGACCTGCTCGGCCTCGGTCAGCGGGCAGTTGCCGCCTTGTGCCGCTGCCAGGTCGATGACCACGGAGCCCGGCTTCATTTCGGCGACGGTCGCCTCGTGCAGCAGGGTCGGTGCCTTGCGGCCCGGGATCAGTGCGGTGGTGATGACGATGTCGGCCTGCTTGGCGCGCTCGTGCACCGCCTTGGCCTGGCGTTCCATCCAGGAGGCCGGCATCGGGCGGGCGTAACCGCCAACGCCCTGGGCGCATTCGCGCTCTTCGTCGGTCTCGAAGGGAACGTCGACGAACTTGGCGCCGAGGGATTCGATCTGCTCTTTCACTGCGGGGCGTACGTCGGACGCCTCGATCACCGCACCCAGGCGCTTGGCCGTGGCGATGGCCTGCAGGCCGGCGACGCCGGCACCGAGGATGAGGATGCGCGCGGCCTTAACGGTACCGGCGGCGGTCATCAGCATCGGCATGAAGCGCGGGTAGTGGTGCGCGGCCAGCAGTACGGACTTGTAGCCGGCGATGTTGGCCTGGGACGACAGCACGTCGAGGCTCTGGGCGCGGGAGGTGCGCGGCGCCGCTTCGAGGGCGAAGGCGGTGATGCCGCGGGCATTCATGCGCGCGATGGTCTCGTTGCTGAACGGGTTGAGCATGCCGACCAGCACGGTGCCGGCCTTCATGAGGGCCAGTTCGGCGTCGGACGGGGCCACGACCTTCAGCACCAGGTCGGCGCCGAAGGCGGCGGCGTCGCTGCCGATGGTGGCGCCGACGGCTTCATAGGCCGCGTCGGTGATGCTGGCGCTGACGCCGGCACCGCTCTGGACGGTGACCTGATGGCCTTGGCCGATCAGTTTCTTGATGGTCTCGGGAGTCGCGGCTACCCGCGTTTCACCGGCCAGGGTTTCGAGAGGAACACCGATGTGCACGTAAATTCTCCTGCGTGATCGTTGTGATTGACCAGCGCACTACGTTGGCGCTCTGGCGGGGGCGGATCAGCACAAAACCGCTGGTGCACAGGGTGTGAACCGGCGGGCGCGGCATTTTGCAGGCGAACCGCGAGTGCTTCAAGGAGTTCTGAAGCTAAACGCGGCAGTAACTACAAGTCACCAATTGACCGGTGAAACGGCCATTTGATTCAAAGCACCGCCCGGACTGGCTGCGAAGCCTATCCGGAGGCCCTGTGGGCGGGAAATGACATCCCTGACATGAATGGCTGTCCATCAGGCCATGCCGGACCCACTGGGGAGGCCGCGACATCCTGCCGTTATTGGCGGCGCGACTGTTAGTCAGCGTTTTTTATAGTTGCCATAAGTGTCTGGAAAACGGGGCTTCTGTAGCTTTGATGAATATTTGACTACAGGGTCAAATATTCTCGAAAGGCCCATTCCAGAGGGGTATGTACAGGTAGGGCGGGTGCGCCCTGTGGTGGATTGTCGCGGGTGGGCCTCAAACCAGCAGGCCGAGGCTCTTGGCGCGCATCACCGCCTGGGTGCGGCGCTTCACGCCGAGCTTGCTGTTGATCTTCTTGGTGTGGGTTTTCACCGTGTTCACCGAGATGAACAGGTAGCTGCCGATCTCCTGGTTGGAGAAGCCTTCGGCGAGCAGTTGCAGCACCGAGCGTTCGCGCTGGCTGAGCAGGTTGCTGTTGTCGGTCTCGCCCGCCACGCCGGGGCGCCCGGTGGGGCTGCCGGCGGCCGGCCATTCCTGCAGCAGGCCCTGCATGCCGAGGCTCGCGGCCTGTTGTCGGGAATCGCGCTCCAGGTTGGCGGAGTCTTCGAGACCGAGCCAGCGCGCCGCTTCGGCCAGGGCCAGGCCCACTTCACAGGCCAGCGGCCGGAACTGGAGGAATTCGCAGCGCTGCAGCAGCGGGCGCAGCATGGCCTCGGCCTGTTCGGCGCGACCTTCCGCGAGGTGTACACGGGCCAGCAGGAGCAGGTTGCGCAGCGGCAGGGTGGGGTAGTCCAGCGGTGGCATCCAGGGGCTTTCGCCTTCGAAGTAGCGCTGGATGCGCAGGCCCACGGGTTCGACGCGATCCCAGCGTTGCTGGCGGCCGAGCACGCGCATGCTCTGCAGGCTGAGCACGCCGTTGAAGGACAGCCGCCAGACCTGGCGGCAATGCATCTCCCGCTCGGCATCGCGCAGGTGGACGAAGGCCTGGTCGAACTCGCCGCGCCGCGAGCAGAGCTCGGCCAGCCCGAGGTAGCCGTGCAGGGCGAAGGGGTCGGCGCATTCCAGGGCTTGTGCCAGGCCGATGCGCAGCTCGGCTTCGCCTTCGTCGAGGCGGCCGTGGATGAGGTGCAGCTCGCCCTGGATCAGGTGCAGGCGGCCGAGCAGCAGGCCATCCACCGCCTTGCGCTGGCCGATCAGGGCGAAACTCCGGGTCACCAGCCCCTGGGCGCGGGCGAATTCGCCGCGCAGCAGCAGCAGGCGCGTGCGGTCGAGGTTGATCAGGGTTTCGAACAGCAGGCTGCCCTGGCGGCGGGCGATTTCCAGGGCGTCGTGCAGGCACACCGGGGCGAGGTCGGGTTGGCCGCTGGCCATGGCGATGCGGGCGAGGGCGGAGTGGCACAGCAGGATGGGCATCCAGTCCCGTTCGGGCAGGTGCTCCAGGGCTTGCTGGCAGTGCAGGGTGGCGTCCTGCCCGGGGCGGCCGCGCAGGGCGCCGAGCACGCCGTGCAGGGCCTGCCAGTTGGCCAGCAGCTTGCGGTTGCGGCGGGCGTCGGCCTGGGGCAGGAAGCGGCCGAGCTTGTGGATGCAGTCCTCGGCTTCGTCCAGGCGCCAGGCCAGCAGCAGGGCCCAGGCGTTGAGGGTGAGCAGGCGCGGCGTGCTTTCCAGCAGCAGGGCGGGGAGGCGGCCGCGCCAGGCCAGCAGGTGGGCGAGGTGCTGTTCGCCGGTGAGCCATTCCTGGCCCAGGTGCTCCAGGTAGTTGGCGGCGACTTCCGGTTGCCCGGCGCAGAGCGCTTGCTCGATGGCGTCTTCCACCTGGCCGGCGGCGATGAATACCCGGCAGGCGGCCAGGTGCAGGTGCGCGGCGGCGGTGGCGGAGATGCGGTTGCGCAGGACCTTGGCCACGGCCGGGAGTACCCGGTACCAGTGACCGTCGTCGTCCAGCGGCATGAAGAAGGCCTGGCGGGCGAGCAGGCGCGAGAACAGGTCGGCGCCGTCGCTTTCTTCCCACAGCTGGCGGCACAGGTCGGCGGAGACCTTGGGCAGGTGGACCAGGGCGAACAGGCAGCGGGCTCTCTTCCTCACCCAGGCGGGCGAGGAGTTCGTGGTCGAGGTATTCCTTGAGCCAGCAGTGGGTGGTGGCTGCCGCGTTGCCGGCGTGGGGGTGGTTGCGGCTGGACAGTTGCAGGCGGGTGCCGGCGCACCAGCCTTCGCTTTCTTCCCAGAGCTCCTGGCGCTGGGCTTCGCTGGCCTGGGGGGCGAGCTGGTCGACCAGGCGCTCCAGTTCGTCACGGGTGAGGGCGAGCTGGGTGGCGTCGAGCTCCTGCAGCTCGCCGGCCAGCAACAGCCGCGGCAGGTTCCAGTCCGGCCGCTGGCGGGCGCTGACCAGCAGCTGCAGGTTGGGCAGGGCGCGGGCGAGGAGCTGGTCGATGCAGGCGTCGAGCTCGGCGGGCGGCTGGCTGGGGTAGTCGTCGAGCACCAGCCAGAGGGGCTGGTTGCCGCCGTCCAGCAGTTGCAGCAGGGCCAGTGGCGCGGGTTGGTCGGGCACCGGGCGCTGCAGGGCGGTGGCGATCTGCGCGACCAGTTGTTGGGGTTGCAGCGCCTGGCCGGCGAGGTTGAGCCAGAGCACCTGGCCCGGGTCACGCAGGCCCAGCAGCAGTTCGCTGAACAGCACGCTTTTACCGAAGCCGGCCGGGGCGCAGAGCAGGCGCAGGCGGCTCTGTTCGGCGAGCAGGCGTTCGGTGAGCCGGTGGCGCGGCACGTGGGCCGGCGGCAGGCGCGGGATGCTGGGGTGGGGGGCGCGAACGGACGGAACGCCGGAGCTGCTGCGGGGCATGGCGGTTCTCGCGGATGTTGTTGTTATGGGATGAACCGTGGTCATTGAGACTAGACCCAAGGCGGCCACAGTTGAAGCGCTATGGCCGGGAATGATTGTGCGCCATAACGCAACCCCGGAACGCACGCGCCCCGGACAGGCCGGGGCGCGTTTGCAGCGGTTGGAGCGTGGGTTGGATCAGCGGATGCCGGCGTTGCGCAGGGCGGCCGGGGTGTAGTCGGCGCCGCTGGCCTTGAAGCCGAATTCGGTGCCGTGTTTCTCCTCGTTCTTCAGGCCCAGAGCGATGTAGCGGCCGGCGATGATGTCGTACAGGGCTTCCAGGGTGTAGCCGGAGACCTGCTGGCCGTAGTGGTACTCGGCGTGGCCTTCGCCGACGCGCCAGAGCTGGCCGCGACCGTCGTAGTGATCCACCAGGGCGACCTGCCAGCTGTCTTCATCGATGTACATGTGGCGCTTGGCGTAGATGTGGCGTTCGCCGGATTTCAGCGTGGCCTCGACTTCCCAGACGCGGTGCAGCTCGTAGCGGGTCAGGTCCTGGTTGATGTGGCCGGCCTGGACGATGTCCTTGTACTTGAGCGAGGTGGAGTCGAGCTTGTAGCTGTTGTAGGGGATGTACATCTCCTTCTTGCCGATGAGCTTCCAGTCGTAGCGGTCGGGCGCGCCGGAGAACATGTCGAAGTTGTCGGCGGTGCGCATGCCGTCGGCGGCGGTGCCGGGGCCGTCATAGGCGACCTGGGGCGCGCGGCGCACGCGGCGCTGGCCGGCGTTGTAGATCCACGCCAGGCGCGGCTCCTTGACCTGGTCGATGGTCTCGTGGACGAGCAGCACGTTGCCCGCCAGGCGCGAGGGCGCGAGGACCCGCTGCTTGAAGTAGAGGAGGATGTTGGCGGCCTTGTCCTGGTCGAGGTCGGTCATGTCGCCGGGGAAGGCGACTTCGTCCTGGAACTGCACCGGGGAGAAGGAGCCGTTGGTTTGCGGGGTGACCTGCACCACCAGGCGCCGGGCGTTGCCGCCGCGGTAGCGGGTGATGTGGTTCCACAGCACCTGGACGCCGTCCTTGGGAATGGGGAAGGCGTAGTAGTGGCTGGCGGCGAAGTTGGAGAGGCCGTTGCCGCCATCCACCGGCTGGGTGTTGACCGCGCTCTGCTTGGCGGCGGCGTAGATGGCCTCTGGCGCGGCGGCGGTGCGGTGGGTGGTGTAGACCGGGATCTTGTAGGTCTCGGGGTAGCGCTTGAACATCGCCAGTTGGCCTTCGGAGAGCTTGTCCTTGTACTGCGCGGCGTTGGCGGCGGTGATGGTGAAGAGCGGCTTCTCGCTGGCGAAGGGGTCGGCGAGGAAGCCATTGGCGTCGATCGGCGCGGCGTTCCTGGGCAGGCCACCGGTCCACTCGGGGATGCTGCCGTCAGCGTTGCCGGCCTTCTCGGCGCCCAGCGGGGTGAGGCTGGTGCCGAGCTTGGCCGCTTCGTCGGGCGATACCGCGGCCATCACGGTGGCGGCCAGCAGGCTGAGGGCCAGCACACCGCCTTGCAGGATTCTTGTGGTTCTCATTGTGCGAGTCCTATGCGGTCGTTGATCAGAAGTTCAGGCCGAAACTGAGGGCGATGAAGTCGCGGTCAGTGGTGGTGTTGTAGTGGCCGCCGAAGAAGTCGGTGTAGCTGAGGCTGGCGGTGTAGGTGTTCTGGTATTCGGCGTTGAGGCCGAGGCTGATGGCCTTGCTGCCTTCGTTGAAGTTGGGGCCGTAGCCGTCGACGTCATGGGACCAGGCGACGCTGGGGGTTAGGTTGATGCCGGCGAAGACGTTGCTGTAGTCCAGGGCGGCGCGGGCGCGGTAGCCCCAGGAGCTGCTGGTGTAGAAGCCCTTGTCGTTGCACTCGCGTTGCGCCGGGCTGGTGGCGGTGAGCGCCAGGCAGGTGGCTGCCGAGGAGAGCTGGCCGGGGCCGTAGATCGGGTCGCGGCCGTAGCGCAGCTCGCCCATGTCGTCGTCGAGGCCGCCGATGTGGTTGTAACCGACCTCGGCCACCAGGGTGAGGCGGCTGGCGCCCATGACCTGGTCGACGAACTGGGTGGCGGTGACCTGGGCCTGGGTGACGGGCTTGCGCTCGTAGCCGTGGAGGATGGCGCCGGCGGTGTTGCTGCCGTGGCCGCTTTCGAAGATCGGCGAGGAGGGCACGGCCAGGGCGGCGAAGGACAGGTCGGTGCTGTTGAGCTGCAGCGGCATGTTGGGGCGGAAGCTCAGCTCACCGGCGACCGAGGTGCCTTCGATGTTGGTCTGGAAGCTGACGCCGTAGAGGCGGATGTCCTCGGGGTATTCGATGAAGTAGCGGGCGCCCGGGGCGCCGGGGATCACTGCCAGGCTCGGGGTGGTGGTGCGGATGGTGCTGAAGATCGGGCCACGGCTGTGGTAGTTCATCGCATAGGCGCCGAACTCGGTGTCGTTGAACTCCGGGACGAACCAGCGCATGGCGACGCCGAACTGGCCGCTGTCGCGGGCGTCCTTGTCGCCGGCGCGGGGGATGTAGAGGGTGGCGCCGGTGTTGGGCGAGACGCCGGGCGGCAGGTCCGGGCCGTTGACGATCAGGCGGTCGGCGCAGCCATCGGCGACCACGTCGGCGGTGGAGAAGAAGGTGCCGCAGTTGTCGGCTACCGTCTGGTCCCATTCCAGCTGGTAGAAGGCTTCCAGCGAGAGGCTGTCGGTCAGGCTCTGGGACAGGTAGATCATGTTGACCGGGATGAGGCCTTCCTTGATCTCGGCGCCGGGACGGCGGAAGGCGGCGGCGTCGATGGGGTTGATGCTGTTGATCGAGTTGCCGATGAAGGTGCTCTCGCCCCAGCTGACCACCTGCTTGCCCACGCGCACGCTGCCGGGCAGGTCGCCCAGGTTGTAGTTGTGGTAGATGAAGGCGTCGAGGATCTGCGCGCCGGAGGATTTGGCGCCCTCTTTGCGGTTGTGGTCGTCGATGTCGTAGAACTCGCGGTGCTCGTCCTTCAGCTCGAAGTCGTACCAGTACTTGCCGCGGATGAAGACGCCGGTGTCGCCGTACTTCAGCTCGAGGTCGTGGATGCCCTTGAAGATCTTCGAGAAGGTTTCGCCCTTCTTGAAGTTCAGGCGGCCGTCATCGGAGGTGCGCGACAGCGCTTCGCCCCCGCTGGCGACGGAGATGAATTCCGGGTCCGGCGCGCGGGTGCCCCAGCTCGCGCCGACGGACAGCGACGAGTCGAACTGCGCTTCTATTTCCCCGATGTTGAAGGTGATGGCGAAGGCGGGGGCGGTGCACCCCAGTGCCACGGCGGCGGCCAGCGCGTGCGGCCGGAAGATTCCGCGCATTGTTCTTGTTGTCATGCGGCTCTCCAGTGAAGGATGAAGGAGGCCTCATGCTAATCAGCCGAAAGTCTGCCCATAACTGCCTGAACGGGCGATTTCGCCTATCACCCGGGTGGGTGATGCCATCGCCCAGGCGGGGCTTTGCGGGGGCTTTTCAGGGTGCGGGCGCCGGCGTGGGATGACCTGGCGGGGGGCGCTGCTACTTTGCGTGACAGTGCCGGGGGCTGGCGTCTCAGTCCTGCCCGGCCTGCTGGCGATAGAGGCGCGCGGCTTCCACCAGCCAGTCGCGGAAGGCGCCGAGGGCGGCGGACTCGACCTTGCGCTCGGGGATGATCAGGTAATAGGCCTTGTCGCTGCGGAAGCTGTGGTCCAGGGCGGTGACCAGGCTGCCGTCGGCCAGCTCGCGCTGGATCAGGAAGGGCGGGATGAGGGCGATGCCCATCTCGTGGGTGGCCGCCTGGGCGAGCATGGAGAACAGTTCGTAGCGCGGGCCGCTCATGTCGCGGGCGACGTTGAGGCCGAGGGAGCCGAACCATTGGCGCCACGCATAGGGGCGGGTGGTTTGCTGCAGCAGCGGCAGCCGGGCGATCTCGCTGGCGCTGAGCCGCTCGCGGTCCTCCAGCAGGCGCGGGCTGCATACCGGCACCGAGAGTTCGTGCATGAGGAAGTGGGATTCGGTGCCGGACCAGTCGGCGTCGCCGAAGTAGAGCGCGGCGTCGAAGGCGGTGTCGGCGAAGAGGAAGGGGCGGGTACGGTTGGTGAGGTTGACCGTCACTTCCGGGTGAAGGCGCTGGAAGTCGGCCAGCCGGGGGACCAGCCACTGGGTGCCGAAGGTGGGCACCACGGCCAGCTCGATGGCCATGGCGCCCTGCTGGCCCATCACGGCGAGGGTGTCGCGTTCCACGGCATCCAGCTGGGTGGCGATGCGCCGGGAGTAGGCGAGGCCGGCTTCGGTGAGCTTCACGCCACGGCGCGAGCGGCGGAACAGCTCCAGGCCGAGGAATTCTTCCAGCCCGCCGATCTGCCGGCAGACCGCGCTCTGGGTGAGGGCCAGTTCTTCGGCGGCCTTGGTGAAGCTTTGGTGCCGCGCGGCGGACTCGAAGGCGATCAGGGCGCTGGTGCTGGGGATCTTGCGACGCATGCTGTACCTCTGCCTCACAATTGAGCGGCTTAAATGGCGGTCATGGCGGTTTCGGAGTGAGAAATTAGCACAAGAGGGTGCGAAATCCTCGTTTGCCCCTCTCGCCCAGCACTGTCTAGGATGAATGCATACGACAAGACGGGCGCGACCCGTTCCGCATCCACCGCTTACCGAGGATTCCTCCATGGCTGCCAAAGCTGCTTTCAACTGGATCGACCCGCTGATGCTGGACCAGCAACTGACGGAAGAAGAGCGCATGGTGCGCGACAGCGCCGAGCAGTTCGCCCAGGACAAGCTGGCCCCCCGCGTGCTGGAAGCCTTCCGTCATGAGAAAACCGACGCGGCGATCTTCCGCGAGATGGGTGATGTCGGCCTGCTGGGCGCGACCATCCCGGAGGCGTACGGCGGCAGCGGCCTGAACTACGTGTGCTACGGCCTGATCGCCCGCGAGGTGGAGCGTGTCGATTCCGGCTACCGCTCGATGATGAGCGTGCAGTCGTCCCTGGTGATGGTGCCGATCAACGAGTTTGGCAGCGAGGCGCAGAAGCAGAAGTACCTGCCCAAGCTGGCCAGCGGCGAGTGGATCGGCTGCTTCGGCCTGACCGAGCCGAACCACGGTTCCGACCCGGGTTCGATGATCACCCGTGCGCGCAAGGTGGACGGTGGCTATCGCCTCAGCGGCAGCAAGATGTGGATCACCAACAGCCCGATCGCCGATGTCTTCGTGGTCTGGGGCAAGGACGACGCCGGCGATATCCGTGGCTTCGTGCTGGAGAAGGGCTGGGAAGGCCTGAGCGCTCCGGCCATCCACGGCAAGGTGGGCCTGCGGGCGTCCATCACCGGTGAGATCGTGATGGATAACGTGTTCGTACCGGAAGAGAACATCTTCCCCGAGGTGCGTGGCCTGAAGGGGCCGTTCACCTGCCTGAACTCCGCTCGCTATGGCATCTCCTGGGGTGCCCTGGGCGCTGCCGAGTTCTGCTGGCACACCGCGCGCCAATATGTGCTGGACCGCCACCAGTTCGGCCGCCCGCTGGCCGCCAACCAGCTGATCCAGAAGAAGCTGGCCGATATGCAGACCGAGATCACCCTGGCCCTGCAGGGTTGCCTGCGCCTGGGTCGTATGAAGGACGAGGGCACCGCCGCCGTGGAGATCACCTCCATCATGAAGCGCAACAGCTGCGGCAAGGCGCTGGACATCGCCCGCCTGGCCCGCGACATGCTGGGTGGCAACGGCATCTCCGACGAGTTCGGCATTGCCCGTCACCTGGTGAACCTGGAAGTGGTGAACACCTACGAGGGCACCCATGACGTGCACGCGCTGATCCTCGGTCGCGCGCAGACCGGCATCCAGGCGTTCTTCTGATCCATGGCCTGCCACTCCTTCTATATATAGAGGGAGTGGTGCCTGCCTCTACTTCCTCCTTCAGGTGATTCCATGGCCGGTGCCCTTTCGCATATCCGCGTGCTCGATCTCTCCCGCGTACTGGCTGGCCCCTGGGCCGGGCAGATACTCGCCGACCTGGGCGCCGAGGTGATCAAGGTGGAACGGCCGGGCGCGGGGGATGACACCCGTTCCTGGGGGCCGCCCTACCTGAAGGACGCCGATGGCCGGGATACCAGCGAGGCGGCTTACTTCCTCTCCGCCAACCGCAACAAGCAATCGGTGACCATCGACTTCACCCAGGCCGAAGGGCAGGCGCTGGTGCGCAAGCTGGCGGCGGAGTCGGACATCCTCATCGAGAACTTCAAGGTGGGTGGGCTGGCCGCTTATGGGCTGGACTATGAATCGCTGAAGGCGATCAATCTGCGCCTCATCTATTGCTCCATCACCGGCTTCGGCCAGTTCGGGCCTTACGCCAAGCGTGCGGGCTACGACTTCATGATCCAGGGGCTCGGCGGGCTGATGAGCCTGACCGGGCGCTCGGATGTGGAGGAGGGTGCCGGGCCGGTGAAAGTGGGGGTGGCGCTGACCGATATCCTCACCGGGCTGTATTCCTCTGTCGCCATCCTCGCTGCATTGACCGCACGGGAGACGACCGGGCGTGGTCAGCACATCGACATGGCGTTGTTGGACGTGCAGGTAGCCTGCCTGGCCAACCAGGCGATGAACTTCCTCACCACGGGCAATGCGCCGCGTCGGTTGGGGAATGCGCACCCCAATATCGTCCCGTATCAGGACTTCCCCACCGCAGACGGGGATTTCATCCTCACCGTTGGCAACGATGGGCAGTTCCGCAAGTTCTGCGAGGTAGCCGGCCACCGGGAGTGGGCTGACGACTCGCGTTTTTCTTCCAACAAGGCGCGGGTGGCGAACCGGGCCGAGCTGATTCCGCTGATCCGCCAGGCCACTGTGTTCAAGACCACGGCCGAATGGGTGGTGGCGCTGGAGGAGGTTGGCGTGCCCTGTGGGCCGATCAACGACCTGGCGGCAGTGTTCGAGGATCCGCAGGTGCTGGCCCGTGGCTTGAAGGTGGAGCTGCCGCACGCGCTGTCGGGGCTGGTTGCCCAGGTGGCGAGCCCGCTGCGGTTGTCCGACACCCCTGTGGAATACCGCCTCGCGCCGCCGCGCTTGGGCGAACACACTGATGAAGTGCTCGCGCGGGTACTGGGGCTGGACGGCGGCGCTATCGCTACGCTGCGCGACAAGCAGGTTATCTGACCCTTCCTATATAGAGAGGGAAAGGGTGATTCCTGACCGTTTGAACAAAAGATTCAGCTTTTTTCAAAATGGGGGTTTACACCCATCCTCGCTCATGTAGAATGCGCGCCTCGCTGAAGCGGAACGCTCCGCTGAAGCGAGTAAGTTGTTGAAACGAAAAGAAATTTTCAAAAAACAACTTGACGCGGTGTCGGGGTGATGTAGAATACGCCCCTCGCTGAAGAAGACGAAGTCAACTGAAGCGCTAAGTTGTTGAGTAGAAAGAAAAAAATTCTTCGAAAAACAGCTTGACAGATAGAAAGGCTGCTGTAGAATGCGCGGCCTCGGTTGAGACGAAAGACTTAATCGAAATTGCTCTTTAACAATTTGAATCAAGCAATTCGTGTGGGTGCTTGTGATGTAAGACTGGTAGTCGACTGATTATCAGCAACACAAGTAACACTCGTGAATTCGAGAGTTTATTTGCGATTGCTGAGCCAGGTTTAGGGTTTTCTCAAAACCCAAGCAGTATTGAACTGAAGAGTTTGATCATGGCTCAGATTGAACGCTGGCGGCAGGCCTAACACATGCAAGTCGAGCGGATGAGTGGAGCTTGCTCCATGATTCAGCGGCGGACGGGTGAGTAATGCCTAGGAATCTGCCTGGTAGTGGGGGACAACGTTTCGAAAGGAACGCTAATACCGCATACGTCCTACGGGAGAAAGCAGGGGACCTTCGGGCCTTGCGCTATCAGATGAGCCTAGGTCGGATTAGCTAGTTGGTGAGGTAAAGGCTCACCAAGGCGACGATCCGTAACTGGTCTGAGAGGATGATCAGTCACACTGGAACTGAGACACGGTCCAGACTCCTACGGGAGGCAGCAGTGGGGAATATTGGACAATGGGCGAAAGCCTGATCCAGCCATGCCGCGTGTGTGAAGAAGGTCTTCGGATTGTAAAGCACTTTAAGTTGGGAGGAAGGGCAGTAAGTTAATACCTTGCTGTTTTGACGTTACCGACAGAATAAGCACCGGCTAACTTCGTGCCAGCAGCCGCGGTAATACGAAGGGTGCAAGCGTTAATCGGAATTACTGGGCGTAAAGCGCGCGTAGGTGGTTCAGCAAGTTGGATGTGAAAGCCCCGGGCTCAACCTGGGAACTGCATCCAAAACTACTGAGCTAGAGTACGGTAGAGGGTGGTGGAATTTCCTGTGTAGCGGTGAAATGCGTAGATATAGGAAGGAACACCAGTGGCGAAGGCGACCACCTGGACTGATACTGACACTGAGGTGCGAAAGCGTGGGGAGCAAACAGGATTAGATACCCTGGTAGTCCACGCCGTAAACGATGTCGACTAGCCGTTGGGATCCTTGAGATCTTAGTGGCGAAGCTAACGCGATAAGTCGACCGCCTGGGGAGTACGGCCGCAAGGTTAAAACTCAAATGAATTGACGGGGGCCCGCACAAGCGGTGGAGCATGTGGTTTAATTCGAAGCAACGCGAAGAACCTTACCTGGCCTTGACATGCTGAGAACTTTCCAGAGATGGATTGGTGCCTTCGGGAACTCAGACACAGGTGCTGCATGGCTGTCGTCAGCTCGTGTCGTGAGATGTTGGGTTAAGTCCCGTAACGAGCGCAACCCTTGTCCTTAGTTACCAGCACGTTATGGTGGGCACTCTAAGGAGACTGCCGGTGACAAACCGGAGGAAGGTGGGGATGACGTCAAGTCATCATGGCCCTTACGGCCAGGGCTACACACGTGCTACAATGGTCGGTACAAAGGGTTGCCAAACCGCGAGGTGGAGCTAATCCCATAAAACCGATCGTAGTCCGGATCGCAGTCTGCAACTCGACTGCGTGAAGTCGGAATCGCTAGTAATCGTGAATCAGAATGTCACGGTGAATACGTTCCCGGGCCTTGTACACACCGCCCGTCACACCATGGGAGTGGGTTGCTCCAGAAGTAGCTAGTCTAACCGCAAGGGGGACGGTTACCACGGAGTGATTCATGACTGGGGTGAAGTCGTAACAAGGTAGCCGTAGGGGAACCTGCGGCTGGATCACCTCCTTAATCGAAGACATCAGCTTCTTCATAAGCTCCCACACGAATTGCTTGATTCACTTGCGAAAAGCGATTGGGTTGTTAGACCCGAGAGTAAGACGATTGGGTCTGTAGCTCAGTTGGTTAGAGCGCACCCCTGATAAGGGTGAGGTCGGCAGTTCGAATCTGCCCAGACCCACCAATTGTCATGGGCGTGGCAGGTCTTCGAGGGGCCATAGCTCAGCTGGGAGAGCGCCTGCTTTGCACGCAGGAGGTCAGGAGTTCGATCCTCCTTGGCTCCACCATCCACTCTGATAATCGCTGAAAGCTCAGAAATGAGTGCCTTGAGAATGGCATTGATTTCTGGTCTTTGCGCCAGAACTGTTCTTTAAAAATTTGGGTATGTGATAGAAGTAGACTGAATAATCTCTTTCACTGGTGATTATTCAAGTCAAGGTAAAATTTGCGAGTTCAAGCGCGAATTTTCGGCGAATGTCGTCTTCACGTTAGAGACAATAACCAGATTGCTTGGGGTTATATGGTCAAGTGAAGAAGCGCATACGGTGGATGCCTTGGCAGTCAGAGGCGATGAAAGACGTGGTAGCCTGCGATAAGCTTCGGGGAGTCGGCAAACAGACTTTGATCCGGAGATCTCTGAATGGGGGAACCCAGCCATCATAAGATGGTTATCTTGTACTGAATACATAGGTGCAAGAGGCGAACCAGGGGAACTGAAACATCTAAGTACCCTGAGGAAAAGAAATCAACCGAGATTCCCTTAGTAGTGGCGAGCGAACGGGGACTAGCCCTTAAGTGGCTTTGAGATTAGCGGAACGCTCTGGAAAGTGCGGCCATAGTGGGTGATAGCCCTGTACGCGAAAATCTCTTAGTCATGAAATCGAGTAGGACGGGGCACGAGAAACCTTGTCTGAATATGGGGGGACCATCCTCCAAGGCTAAATACTACTGACTGACCGATAGTGAACCAGTACCGTGAGGGAAAGGCGAAAAGAACCCCGGAGAGGGGAGTGAAATAGAACCTGAAACCGTATGCGTACAAGCAGTGGGAGCCCACTTTGTTGGGTGACTGCGTACCTTTTGTATAATGGGTCAGCGACTTATTTTCAGTGGCGAGCTTAACCGAATAGGGGAGGCGTAGCGAAAGCGAGTCTTAATAGGGCGTCTAGTCGCTGGGAATAGACCCGAAACCGGGCGATCTATCCATGGGCAGGTTGAAGGTTAGGTAACACTGACTGGAGGACCGAACCGACTACCGTTGAAAAGTTAGCGGATGACCTGTGGATCGGAGTGAAAGGCTAATCAAGCTCGGAGATAGCTGGTTCTCCTCGAAAGCTATTTAGGTAGCGCCTCATGTATCACTGTAGGGGGTAGAGCACTGTTTCGGCTAGGGGGTCATCCCGACTTACCAAACCGATGCAAACTCCGAATACCTACAAGTGCCGAGCATGGGAGACACACGGCGGGTGCTAACGTCCGTCGTGAAAAGGGAAACAACCCAGACCGTCAGCTAAGGTCCCAAAGTTATGGTTAAGTGGGAAACGATGTGGGAAGGCTTAGACAGCTAGGAGGTTGGCTTAGAAGCAGCCACCCTTTAAAGAAAGCGTAATAGCTCACTAGTCGAGTCGGCCTGCGCGGAAGATGTAACGGGGCTCAAACCATACACCGAAGCTACGGGTATCACGTAAGTGATGCGGTAGAGGAGCGTTCTGTAAGCCTGTGAAGGTGAGTTGAGAAGCTTGCTGGAGGTATCAGAAGTGCGAATGCTGACATGAGTAACGACAATGCGAGTGAAAAACTCGCACGCCGAAAGACCAAGGGTTCCTGCGCAACGTTAATCGACGCAGGGTTAGTCGGTCCCTAAGGCGAGGCTGAAGAGCGTAGTCGATGGGAAACAGGTTAATATTCCTGTACTTCTAGTTACTGCGATGGAGGGACGGAGAAGGCTAGGCCAGCTTGGCGTTGGTTGTCCAAGTTTAAGGTGGTAGGCAGAGTGCTTAGGTAAATCCGGGCGCTTAATGCCGAGAACTGATGACGAGTCGTCTTTTAGACGATGAAGTGGTTGATGCCATGCTTCCAGGAAAAGCTTCTAAGCTTCAGGTAACTAGGAACCGTACCCCAAACCGACACAGGTGGTTGGGTAGAGAATACCAAGGCGCTTGAGAGAACTCGGGTGAAGGAACTAGGCAAAATGGCACCGTAACTTCGGGAGAAGGTGCGCCGGTGAGGGTGAAGGACTTGCTCCGTAAGCCCATGCCGGTCGAAGATACCAGGCCGCTGCGACTGTTTATTAAAAACACAGCACTCTGCAAACACGAAAGTGGACGTATAGGGTGTGACGCCTGCCCGGTGCCGGAAGGTTAATTGATGGGGTTAGCGCAAGCGAAGCTCTTGATCGAAGCCCCGGTAAACGGCGGCCGTAACTATAACGGTCCTAAGGTAGCGAAATTCCTTGTCGGGTAAGTTCCGACCTGCACGAATGGCGTAACGATGGCGGCGCTGTCTCCACCCGAGACTCAGTGAAATTGAAATCGCTGTGAAGATGCAGTGTATCCGCGGCTAGACGGAAAGACCCCGTGAACCTTTACTGTAGCTTTGCACTGGACTTTGAGCCTGCTTGTGTAGGATAGGTGGGAGGCTTTGAAGCGTGGACGCCAGTCTGCGTGGAGCCATCCTTGAAATACCACCCTGGCATGCTTGAGGTTCTAACTCTGGTCCGTTATCCGGATCGAGGACAGTGTATGGTGGGCAGTTTGACTGGGGCGGTCTCCTCCTAAAGAGTAACGGAGGAGTACGAAGGTGCGCTCAGACCGGTCGGAAATCGGTCGTAGAGTATAAAGGCAAAAGCGCGCTTGACTGCGAGACAGACACGTCGAGCAGGTACGAAAGTAGGTCTTAGTGATCCGGTGGTTCTGTATGGAAGGGCCATCGCTCAACGGATAAAAGGTACTCCGGGGATAACAGGCTGATACCGCCCAAGAGTTCATATCGACGGCGGTGTTTGGCACCTCGATGTCGGCTCATCACATCCTGGGGCTGAAGCCGGTCCCAAGGGTATGGCTGTTCGCCATTTAAAGTGGTACGCGAGCTGGGTTTAGAACGTCGTGAGACAGTTCGGTCCCTATCTGCCGTGGACGTTTGAGATTTGAGAGGGGCTGCTCCTAGTACGAGAGGACCGGAGTGGACGAACCTCTGGTGTTCCGGTTGTCACGCCAGTGGCATTGCCGGGTAGCTACGTTCGGAAGAGATAACCGCTGAAAGCATCTAAGCGGGAAACTCGCCTCAAGATGAGATCTCACTGGAGCCTTGAGCTCCCTAAAGGGCCGTCGAAGACTACGACGTTGATAGGTTGGGTGTGTAAGCGCTGTGAGGCGTTGAGCTAACCAATACTAATTGCCCGTGAGGCTTGACCATATAACACCCAAACAATCTGACGATTGTTGTTATAAGGTGAAGTCGACTTAGCCGAAAATTGGCGAGAACTTGCAAAGCCTTATCACATACCCATTCGGGGTCGCGTCTCAGACGATACCCCAACCGAATTGCTTGACGACCATAGAGCGTTGGAACCACCTGATCCCATCCCGAACTCAGTAGTGAAACGATGCATCGCCGATGGTAGTGTGGAGTTTCTCCATGTGAGAGTAGGTCATCGTCAAGCACCTATACCAAACCCCCGATCTTCGCAAGAAGGTCGGGGGTTTGACTTTGCGCGGCAGAAAAGTTGGTGCGGCGATATAAAGCCCTGACAGCGCGGACGGCCCAAGAATGGAGGCCAAGGTGCAATAGCACGGCTTGCCAGGGCGACTTGTAGGGGCGACTTTAGTCGCCAAGCAGCCCGAAGGGCTGCCATGCCTATGAGCCTGGCTGCAGCCGATCCCGTTATGTCCGCTGAGTCGAAGAGCCCCCGGAATGAAGTCCGGGCTACATCCGGTCTACGCCCGACTACACAGGCGATGCAATCGACAGGATCTGCACACAACAAAAAGGCCACCCAAGGGTGGCCTTTTGTATTTGCGCAGGAGAAGAGTCAGTCGCCGCGGTACTCGCAGCCACTGGTGCAAGTCTCATGGATGCGTATGCGGCTGAGCTCGGGAAGCAATGGCTTGAGCTGCTGCCAGATCCACTTGGCGAGCACTTCGCTGGTGGGGTTCTCCAGGCCGGGGATGTCATGCCTTGGCTGCCGGCGCGCCCAGGTCCAGGCTCGGTTCCCATGCGCTTGCGCGAAGCCCTTATACCCCTGCCGGCACCCCGGCATGCCGAAGAGCCTCAACGGCTGCCCAACAAAAAGCCACCCGCAGGTGGCTTTATGAACCGTCAATCCCTGCTACTGCGGCGGTAGTGGTACGGATTTGATCTTCAGCTCCTTCTCCGCGCTGTTGACGCGTTCCGGCAGCGTGGGCACTCCCTTGGCGATGTCCTGGTCGGCGTAGCGCAGCTGGCGTTCCCGGATGAAGTTGTACTTGCCTTCAGTCAGTTGGTCAGCGTGTTCGAAGTCGTTGATGATGGTGGGCTTGATGAACACCATCAGGTTCTTCTTGCTCACTTCCTTGCGGTCACTGCGGAACAGTTGGCCAATGATGGGGATCTTGCCGAGGAAGGGCACCTTGTCGCCCGAGTCCCGTACCTCATCCGAGATGAGCCCGCCCAACACCAGGGTCATGTTGTCCTTGATCAGTACCCGCGTTTCCACCGAGCGCTTGTTGGTCACGATGTCGGCCGCGCTGGTGTCGTTGGTGACGCTGGAGATCTCCTGGTAGACGTTCAGGGTCACCGAGTCTCCCTCGTTGATCTGCGGCTTGATCTTCAGGGTGATACCCACGTCCTGGCGCTCGATGGTCTGGAACGGGTTGGTGGACGGGTTCGAAGCGCTGGTCGAGCTCCCGGTAACGAAGGGCACGTTCTGGCCGACCACGATCTTGCCTTCCTCGTTGTCGAGGGTGACCAGGTTGGGCGTCGACAGGATGTTCATCGAGTCATCGGTGGACAGCGTGCGGATCAGCGCCCTCAGCGAACCGTTGCTGTAGAAGCCCAGGCTCAGCCCGGCATCCAGCTTGGGAGGCGTGCCACCGGGGAAGGTATCGACCGTATTGCCCTTGAGCGAAGACTTGAAGCCGCCGTAGAAACCGTCACCGCCGATGGCGCCATCCGAGGTCTTCCACTGCACGCCCAGTTCGTTGACCTTGCTGTCCGAGACCTCGACTATCACCGCCTCCACCAGCACCTGCGCTCGGCGGATGTCCAGCCGCTGCACCACGCCTTCCACGGTCTTCATGATCGCCGGCGGCGCACTGATCACCAGGGCATTGGTGGTGTCGTTGGCCTGGATGGAAATCTCCGCCCCGCTGATGCCCACATCCTTGTCCTGCTTCTGCAGGCTGGTGGCCACGTTCTGCAGGATCTGCGCGACTTCCGAAGCCTTCAGGTAATGCAGGTAGATCACCTGGGTGTCGCGGATGATGTTCCCCGGGCGATCCAGGTTGGCGAGTACATCGCGCAACTGCTGGCGTTTGCTCGGGTCACCTGAGATCAGGATGCTGTTGGTGCGCTCGTCCACCGAGACGCTCATCTTGCTCGAACCCTCGGCGCCGCCACCCTGGGGCACCAAGGTACCGAGCATGCTGGACAGCTCCTTGGCATTGGCGAACTTCAGCGGGATCACATCGATCTCGAACTGGCCGGCGCGGTCGATCTCCGAGATCAGCTTCAGCAGCTGGCTGATGTTCGACGCCCGGTCGGAAATGATCAGCGCATTGCTATCGGGGTACGCCGCCAGGTGCCCCACCTGCGGCACCATCGGCCGCAGGATGTTCACCAACTGCGTCGCCGGCACGTGCTGCGTGCGGATCACCCGCACCACCTGCTGGTCATCGTTCAGCTTGTCGTCGTCCACCAGCGGCACGCCGCTCTGCTTGGCGTTCGCGTCGGGAATCACCTTCACCGCGCTGTCCGACTCGATGGCGGAGAAGCCGTGTACCTGCAGCACCGAGAGAAACACCCGGTAGGCCTCTTCCGGCTTCATCGACTCGTTGGAAATGACCGTCACCTTGCCGGTCACCCGTGGGTCGATGATGAAGTTCTTGCCGGTCGTCTTGGCGATCCACTCGATGAAGGAGCGGATGTTGGTGTCCTGCATGTTGATCTTCACATCGCTGGACGCCGCAGGCGCCTCGGCCGCTACCGGTTTTTCATCGGCGTGGGCAAGGGTGAAGGGGAAGAGCAGGCACAGGCTGAGCAATAGGCACGACGGGGCTCTGGTGGACACTTCCATTACTCGACTACTTGTTCTGCGCGAGTTTGCGCTGAATGTATTGCTGATAAGCGGTGGGCACACCCTGGCTCGCAGGTACCGGCTCCGCCACGGCGGGCAGCGAGCTGGCCAGGGTGTCGGTCACCGGTTCGATGTTCTGGGCAACGGGCATGGGCGTCGGGCTTTCCGGCGCGGGACTGGCCCCTGGTATATCGCCATAGCCGCGGAAGGTGATCTGTTCCAGCTTGCCGTTGCGCTTCAGCGTGATCCGGTGGCTCTCGATGCGCTGCACGGCAATGCCGGGGCGGACTTCCTCCCCGGGCTTGAGAATGAGGGTGCGATCGCCGTCTTCCAGGATCGCCGTGCTCTGTTCGGCCGGGACCACGAAGAAAATCGCCGAAACCTGCAGGTCCAGGTTGCTTTCAGGCAGCTTCTCCAGCGCCTCGGCGGCCACGGATTCGGCATCGGCGCTGGAGCCGAACAAACCGAGCAGGCCTTTGCCGAGTTGCGTCGGGCCATCCTGCGGGCCGGGCTCGTTCGCCTCGGTGGGCGCGAGTACTGGCGGTTGCAGGGCCGCTCGAAGCTGCAGGCCTTGCCACACGAGGGCGGCGAGCACGAAGAGGAAACACAGGGAGAGCGCCGACAGCTTGACTGAGCGAATGCCCGCGAGCCGGGTCAGCGTGTGGAGGATGGTGGCCATGGACTCTTCCCTGTAATGGCGCGGCAATACTATCGGTTGCTCAAACAGGTGCAAAGCCGGGTCAGGACGGGTGGTGGCACATGATGGCGTTCTTTGATGTCGATCACGTTCCCCACCGTTTATGCCCGTTCGGCATTTGTATCTGTCTTGAAATAAGATTTTTCCGTGTATAGCATTCTGCCATTGGAAAGGCTAAGGCTATCGACGTCCTACGCCTTTATAAGCAAAGTAAATGGAACTTTCCCCAAGATGCTGCAAGGATGCCGCCATACAGGGTTTCGCCGGGTGCTCGCTGCGCTTATCGCGCTAGCAGCCCCTGAAGCCTTTGCATCCGAAATAGACATCCGCACCGCCTCCGCCCTCGGTTCCTCCGGCAACGCCGCCGACTACGTTCTCTCCATCGACGACTGCCGCGACCTCGCTGAAGTCAGCGTGTCCGCCACCGGCAAGCGCTTCCTGCCTACCGACGCCGCCCGCGACATCGATTCCAGCGTCGCCTGCTCGTTCAGCTTCCGCCTCGAAGGCACCGACGTCCTGCAGCCCGCCGTCAAGGTGGTTTTCGCCGATGGCCGCATCCAGGACTACAGCGAAACCTTCCAGCAGGAAAACGTCGCCCCGCAGCTGGAACTCGCCCAGCTGGCCATCGAAAACCAGGACGGCAACCAATACCTGGTCGCCAGCTTCGACGCCCAGGACGACATCGACCTCAGCTACCTCAGCCTCTCCCTCACCGGCCTGCGCGCGTCCGATCTGCGCGCCGCCGGCGGCGTGGTCAGCCAGGCCGAGCGCCGCGCCTTCCTGCGCATGCCCGAAGCGCTCCGCGTCTTCCCCAAGGTGGATGGCCAGCAGCGCTACACCCTGCGCCAGCGCCTGGATGCTCCCCTCAGCGCCGAGGAAGTGGCGCGTAACGCCCTGGTCATGGTCCAGGCCGTCGCCGTCGATGCCTCCGGCAACCAGAGCAGCTTCTCCGACATCCGCTTCATCGGCGACAGCGTCGAAGAAGCCGCCCGCTCCATCGCCGTGCACCCCGACCGCCTGGTGTTCAGCGATGCCCTGCAGTCGGCCCGCCTGATTCCCGAGGTCGATTTCGAATTCCGCGGGCCGACCCCCCTGGCTGGCCTGGGCAACGGCATCAGCTACCGCTCTTCCAATCCGGACGCGGTCTGGGTCAGCGCCGAAGGCGTTGTCTATCCATTACAAGAGACCGCCGCCGAGGCGGTCTTTGTTTATGTGAGCTACCCCGGCCTGCCGGAAGTCAGCCTGCCGGTGAAGGTCGACTACAGCCGCCGCCTCACCGCCTTGCGCTTCGAAGGCCAGGCCGCCGGCCAGCCGCTGATCCTGCCGCGCCTCAACGACTACCAATCGCTGCCGGCGCTGCTGGCGGTCTTCGACGATGGCAGTGAATCGCCCCTGGCCGACAGCCTCGTCGTAGAGCTGCAACTGCCCAACGGCAGCGAAGGCATCCTCGACAGCAACGACCAGCTGCAACTGCGCGCCCGGGCCCAGGTGCCCGAGCAGAGCCCCATGCAGCTGCATGCCCGCCTGCAGCGTTACCCGGATATCGGTGTCGACCTGCCGGTCGCCGCCCAGGACGCCGCGCCCACGGTGGACCTGCAACCCGAAGCCAGCATCGCCGTCGGCTCGGTACTGGAGCTGCAGGCCAGCGCCAGCGACGACGTCGGGGTGAAGAGCGTGGAATTCTGGCTCGACGGCAGCATGGTCGGCCGTCGGCTGTCCCCGCCCTACGCCCTCAGCCTGCCCATCGAGCAGGAACTGGAAGGCCGCACCCTGCGCGTACGCGCCGTCGCCTTCGATGAAACCGGCAAAAGCCAGAGCAGCCCCGAGCGCGCGGTGCAGGTCGTGGCCAAGAGCAATCCCAAGGCCCCCGACTTCATCTTCGAATCCCCGGTGGATGCCCAGCGCGTGGTGGAGAACAGCCCGCTGCGCGCCGCCATCAGCGTCAACCTGGGCGTGCTCCCGGACGTGGAATACCAGAGCGGCATCAGCCAGGTCGAATACTTCCTCGACGGCCGCAAGGTCGGCGAAACCCGCTTCCCCATCTTCGAGCAGCGCCCGCTGGAGAGTGACCCGAAGCAGAAGCAGCTGTTCGAGGTCTGGCAGGTCACGCTGCAGGTTCCCGAGATCGCCCTGCGGGAAACCAGCATGGCGCTCTCCGCCCGCGTGCACGCGCAGAACGGCGCCGTGGTCGACGCCCCGGCCCGCCTGCTGCGGGTGCTGGAAAACCAGCGGCCCACCTCCCGCATCACCCAGCCCGCGGCCGGCAGCATCGCCACCGTGGGCCAGACCATCAGCGTCACGGTCGAAGCCACCGACGACACCCTCGAAGGCGGCACCGACATCTTCCTGCTGGTGAATGGCGAAGAAGTGCAGTCCTACCGTCACCAGGACCGCGACTACGACGGCTCCAAGCTCGGCCTGCGCAGCACCAGCCACAGCTTCCAGCTGCCGATCAAGCAGGACTGGCTCGGCCGCACCCTCGAACTGCGCGCCCGCGTGGTCGACCTGCACCAGCAATCCAACCTGTCCGAGCCCCTGATCCTCCCGGTCAAGGGCGACCAGGCCCCCACCGTCGCCCTCAGCCACCCGGTGGAAGGCGCGCACCTGGTCTCCGGCCAGCCAGTCGAGCTGCGGGCCAACGCCACCGACGACCTCGGCCTGCGCCAGGTCGACTTCTACGTCAACGGCAAGCTGGTGGGCACCGACCTCAAGGCGCCCTTCGCGGTGATCTACCCGGCACCGGCCGGCGTCGACAAGGAAACCCCGCTGACGATCCACGCCGAGGTCACCGACAGCGCCGGCCAACTGGCCCGCAGCGCCCCGGTCAACGTCACCCTGGGCAAGGACGAGGAAGACCCGGTCATCAACCTGGCGTCCCCCTCCATCACCGTCAGCGATGCCGGCGACGACCTCGCCCCGGTGGTGGAAGACAGCACCTTCGTGCTCAAGGTCACCGGCTACGACAACGTTGGTGTCGAGCGCCTGGACCTCTACGGCGTCGCCAAGAAGGAAGGCGTCGGCTTCTACCTCACCGGCAACCCCAGCGACCACCTGAGCAGCGCCGACGGCAGCCTCTCGGTGCAAGCCATTCCCGGTGCCCTCAAGGCCTTCTCCACCCTCAAGGTGGTCGCCGCGCCCAAGTTCAAGCACCTCGACGGCGTGCGCTACGACCGCTACCCGATCCGCGCCGTGGCCACCGACGGTGCCGGCAATGACAGCGAAGTGAAGGTGCTGATCGGCATCGCCGACGACACCAAACCCGAAGTCCGCGCCCTCAACCCGGTGCAGAGCCGGGTCTACAGCAAGGACAGCCTGCAGGTGGACGTGGTCGCCCACGACGACCGCGCCGTGCACGCCCTCGAAGCCAGCCTCTGGGCCGAAGGCGGCAGCGCCCCGCTCTGGCACAAGCGCCTCGACCAGCAGGGCGGCCTCAACATCGGCCCGGACACCGTCAACCGCCTGGTGGTGGACCTCAAGCCCCTCAACCTGGGTAACCAGGACCGCGCCCTGCGCCTGAAGGTCGCCGCCATCGACGACGGCGGCCAGCAGGGCGACGACCGCGAACTGCCCGTGCAGGTCATGGCCGACACCCTCGGCCCGCGCCTGGCCGTGGTCTCCCCGATCCAGGGCGCGCCGCTCTATGCCGGCAACCGCATCCAGGTCCGCCTGCGTGGCGTCGACGACACCCGCCTGGTGACCTTCAGCGCCCACAGCGGCACCAAGGAGCTGTACGCCAAGACCTTCGGCGAGAAACAACAGGTCGCCAGCTTCGAAGACAGCTTCCAGATGGACGTGCCCTCGGACCAGCAAGAGCTGGTGATCGAGCTGCGTGGTACCGACCAGTACGACAACGCCGCCCAGCCCACCCTCTGGCGCTTCCCCATCAGCAAGGACCTGCCGCCGACGATCAGCGTCCGCGCCCCGGCTCCCGGTTCGCGCCTCTACGAAGGTGAAGCCTTCACCGCCCAGGCCCTGGTCACCGACGACCGCGAAGTGAACCGCGTCGAATTCATCCTGCGCCAGGGCGGCCAGGTGCAGGTGCTCAAGACCGTCACCGGCGCTGACATAGCCAAATCCAAGGAAGGCTACGTCGGTGCTGCCCTGCGCGTGCCCAACAAGGCCGGTGCCGATACCGATATCGCGGTGCGCGCCTACGACAGCGCCAACCAGGTCAGCGAAGCCTCGCTGGAACTGGAAATCATCGACGACACCGAGCCCCCGACCCTGCAGCTGAGCAAGCCGGAAGGCGACTTCAGCCTGCCCCCGGGCACCAGCTTCCAGATCCAGGGCAGTGCCGGCGACAACCAGTACGTCGACAGCCTCGACCCGGTGCTGATCGACCCGGACACCCACGAAGAACACGCCATCGCCTGGGAACTGTTCAGCCGCAAGGACCGCGTCGAAACCGTCAAGGTGCCCAACCCCGGCACCCTCGGCGCCATCCTCGTGGGCCAGCGCTTCTACGCCGATTTCGACGGCCGCCTGCGCCTCACCCCCGAGCTCGCCCGCCGTTACGCCGGCAAGGTGCTGCAGCTGGTGCTGCGTGCCCGTGACCGGGGCATCAACGAAACCCGTTCCCCGGCCATCAACATCAAGGTCCTCGGCGACGAGACCGGCCCGCAGATCAACATCCAGTCGCCCATCGAGCGCCTCTTCGAGCGGCAGAAGACCAAGCTGAAGATCAGCCTGCAGGACGACACCGCCGTCGCCTCCTACGAAGTGCGCCTGCTGGACGACCAGGGCCGCGACGATCTGCTGACCAAGGCCGAAGGCCTCAGCCTGCCGCAGGTCGAGGTGCCCGCGAACGGCGCCACCGTCGAGCTCGACATCGAACGCTACCGTCCCCAGGCCGAGCCCATCGGCCTCACCCTGGTGGTCAAGGCCAAGGACCTGCTCAGCAACGAAAGCCAGGTCACCCGCCGCCTGCTGGTCCAGCGCGACATGGCGCCGCTGCTCAGCTGGAAGGACAGCACCCCCTCCGCCCAGCAGCAGCGCGGCATGCCCCTGCGCGGCAGCCTGCTGGTGCAGGACGACTTCAATGATGGCGTGCCGGAAAGCACCGCCCGCTACCTGTTGCTGGCCAGCTCCCTGCGTGACCTCGGCGGCGCCCGTGATGTGCGCGGCCTGACCCAGGTCGAGCCCATCAACAAGCAGAACAGCCCGCTGATCAGCATCGCCTACCCCGAAGCCCAGGGCTGGCAGGGCAACCTGCTGCTCAACGAAAAACCCTTCCTGCAGGTCAAGGACGGTCGCCTGATCGTCGCCGGCAGCGACCAGTTCTACCAGCCGCGCCTGCTCAAGGTGGGCGACCAGACCAGCACCTGGCAGCTGGAAACCTACTCCCGCAGTCTCTGCCAGGTACGCCCGGCCCTGCGTGACGTACAGGCCACCAACGGCCTGCTCGACCTCACCGCCCTGGGCGGCCCCGACGCCACCCGCCTGGTGCTGCGCCCCCGTAGCGGCGCGCCGGCCTTCATCCGCGAGCTGCAGTTCACCCAACTGGAAACCGCCCTGGCGGATGTCAGCACCGACGGCGGCACCCGTGTACCGGGTCGCTACGCCCTCAACCTGCTGCTCCAGGACGGCCTCGACGGCAACGCCCAGACCGCCTTCCTGCAACTGGGTGGCAGCGCCTCCCAGAACCATGCGGAAGACCGCTACAACCTGCTCCTGCCGGTGCCCGCCGAGGTGCAAAGCAACAGCCTCAGCCTGATCGGCCACGCCACCGACCGTCTCTCCCACGAGCGTGGCGACCTGGTGCTCGGCACCCTGCTGCAACAGCCCCTGCGGGTCGACGAGCAGGCGCCCCAGTCGCGCATCGTCAGCCCGGTGGCCGGCAGCGTCGTGGTGCCCATGCAGCAGCTGGACCTGAAGACCACCTTCGGTGACGACAGCCTGGGCCTGAAGAGCCTGCGCCTGCTGGAAAACCGTGGCCGTACCGTCCACGACCTCGGCGTCATCCTCGGCCAGACCGGCCTGCAACTGCCCTACCAGGTGCCCCGCGAATTCTCCAGCGGCGAGCTCGAGCTCACCCTGGTGGCCGAGGACTGGAGCGGCCGCACCACCGAGCACAGCCTGCGCTACCCCCTGGCGGCCAACGAAAAGCCCCAGCTCAGCCTCACCGGCTTCAACTCCTACTGGGTCGACGGCAAGTACGAAAAAGCCCTCACCGACCCGGCGCGCATCAACTACGGCGAGTTCTGGGTGCGCACCCAGGAACGCTTCCGCCTCGACACCGACCTGCGCGACGACGCCGGCCTCGCCGCCTACCGCGTGCTGCGTCTGAAGCGCGACGGCAGCATCGCCGCCGTGGTCTACGAACGCGGCTTCCAGGTCAACTGCCCCACCGCACCACCGCTGCAGGCGCTCGACCAGGCCGAGATCCTCTTCGACCAGACCGAACCCACCGAATACCGCATCGAACTGACCGACACCTACGGTCATGTCAGTGACCGCACCATCCTGGTCCACCCGCTGACCAACATGGTCCCCGAGGTACGCATCACCGCCCCGGGTGACACCCAGGAAATCGCCGCCGGCACCTTCCGCATCCGCGTGGGCCTGGTGGCCGCCGACGACCGCAAGATCACCGCCAGCCGCCTCAAGGTCTTCGCCAATGGCGTGCCGCTGCCGGTGATCGCCGCCGCCGACGGCGCCGCCGGTGGCGACAAGGTGGTGGAAGCCGCCTTCGCCAGCATCCACGACAGCATCCATGGCCGCTACGACAAGTCCATGGCCGACGACTTCGGCCGCAAGGACAGCCCCTACGCGATGCAGCGCACCTTCGTGCTGGAAGTGCCCCAGGGCCTGATCCGCTACAACGAAGACCTCAAGCTCACCGCCCAGATCGAAGACTCCGACGGTGCGGTCGGGCTCTACGAACGCACGATCAAGGTGATGGCCGATACCATCAGCCCGAAACTGCTGTTCAAGCGTCCCACCCTCGGCTTCGGCGCCATCGAAGACAGCGACTTCACCCTGGTCTATCAGGCCTTCGACAACGTCAAGGTCAACCGCCTGGTGCTGTCCCGCGGTTACTCGGTGCGCGTCCGTGGCGAAGCCCAGGACCGCGAGCAACCCTTCACAGTGGTGCGCACCATCGACGGCATTCCTTCCGAGGACTACGAGCCGGTCACCACGGTCGACATCGACACCCCCGAATACAGCCAGCTGATCCACGTCGATCGCCTGGCCGAGATCGTCCGCGCCTTCGGCCTGACCAGCGACCAGATCGAGCGGGTCAGCGTGCGTGTGCGCCTGGAAGGCTTCGACGCCGCCAACAACGCGGTGCTCACCAACAGCTACCCGATCAACATCGACGCCCGCCCGGTGATCGACGTCGTCGAGCCGGTGCCCGGCGCCAAGGTGGTGGAAGGCAACCCGCTGTACGTCAACGCCAAGGCCTTCGACGACGTCGGCGTCGAGTACGTGCACCTGCGCGCCACCTACGGCAACGGCCAGGCGCCCTACGAGATCCGCCTGCGCCAGTCGCCCTACAACTTCTCCGTGCCGATGCCGGCCTTCGACCCGGACAACCCCCAGGCCAACCAGGTGCAGCTCAGCCTGGAAGCGGTGGACACCTACGGCGTCGCCCACGGTGACCTGGACGCCCACCGCGCCGAAGAACACCTGACGGTGGAAGTCACCCGTGACCAGCTGCCCAGCGTGGTAGTCGGCGCGCCGCTGAACAACAGCGAGACCACCGAAGGCCAGCTGCTGCTGGTGGAAATCAACGCCGTGGACGACGTCGGCATCGACCGCGTGGTGCTCAACATCGGTGGCCTCAAGGGCGGCGACCGCAGCCTCACCGACATGGTCTTCCCCTACGAATTCCTCATCGAAGTGCCCTATGGCCAGGCCGGTACCGACCTCAGCCTCACCGCCAGCGCCCTGGAGCGCCGCGCCGACGGCAAGGGCCGCAACGTCACCACGCCGCAAGCCGTGCGGGTGCGCGTACTGAAGGACGACAAGGCACCGCAGCTGCTGGTCAAGCTGCCGGTGGCCACCGGCGCCAGCATCGCCGAGAAACGCAACCTGCCGTACCAGCTCGAAGTCAGCGACAACGTCAGGGTCGGCTCCGTGAGCCTGGGCCTCTATGTCGACCGCAACGGCGACGGCACCTTCGCCCCCGAAGAGCGCGTCTCCGACCGCCTGCTGCTCACCGGCCCCTTCATCGGCAGCCTGCCGGTGGCCAGCATCGCCGACTACCTCGGGCGCACCGAAACGCTGCCCGAGTCCCTCGCCATGCAGCTGCAGATCACCGCCCGTGACCCTGCCGGCAACGAAGCCAAGGAAATCATCCCGGTCAACCTGCTGCGCAACCAGCCGCCGGAGATCAACGCCATCAAGCTGCTGGATGCCCGCGGCTTCGCCATGGGCGAGGTCACCGAGCTGACCGAAGGCCGCGGCGTGGTGGTCCAGGTCCAGGCCAGCGACCCCGAAGTCGGCGTCGACAGCGCCGCGCTCTACTACGCCATCGGCCCGGCCGGCTCGGCGCCCAAGTACCAGGCCCTGGGCGAAGACTCCGCCGCGCCCTACCAATTCCAGTTCAAGGTGCCCACCGGCCGCGTCGACCAGGTGCTGCGCTTCCGCGCCAAGGCCCGTGACCTCGATGGCTACGAATCCGCCATGGTCGACCTGCCCGGCAGCATCCTGATCAAGGCCGACAAGCCGCCGCAGGCGCGCATCGTCAAGCCCGACAACGACAACTCGGTGGTGATCGACGGCCAGGACCTGGAAGTCTTCGTCGAAGCCTTCGACGACCTCGGCCCCGAAGGCATCGACCACGTCACCTTCTACGTCAACGGCGTACCGGTCACCACCACCGAGCAGAGCTACGGCCAGCAGGTCGGCAGCCACGCCCAGGACCACGTCTACCGCGCGCGCCTCGCCGCACCGGCGGGCGTCCAGGGCTTCACCGTCCAGGCCATCGCCTACGACACGCTGGGCCAGGCGGGTGAAACCCAGGTGGTCCGCGTCGGCAAGCTGGAAGACACCGTCGTGCCGCGCCTAGGCGTGCTCTACCCGATCGACAAGGACGTACTGACCATGGGCGAAAGCCTGCGGGCGGTGGTGTCCATCGAAGACATGGGTGGCGCCATCCAGAGCGTCAGCATGCTCTGGCGCCGCGAATACCAGAACGACGCCGGCGAATGGAAGGTGGCGGACGAATACCCGCTGTCGCTGTTCCGCGATGACCAGCGCCAGCCGGGCGACACCACGCCGGTCAGCGACCCCGACAAGCACTACTTCATCTACTGGGCCGACATCAGCCAGGGCAACGTGCTGCGCCGTACCGGCCTGCGCAACGAGCGCCTGCACGTGCTCACCAAGGTGGTCACGCCGAACCACACCGTCACCCGCGACACCTACCACGAAGTGGGCTGGCCGCTGAGCGAGCGCCGCTTCATCGCGCCCCAGGCCGGTGCCCAGGCGTCCGCCAAGGGTGTGCACTACACCGCCATCGACCAGTACCGTGCCCTCGACCGCACCGGCGCGATGATCGCCGCCTGGGCCAGCGTCGACCCGCTGCGCGTCGAACAGGGCCTCGGCCTGCTGAGCAAGGAAGACGCCCTGCGCGGCCTCGCCGAACCTCGCACCGGCATTTTCATCATGGACGCCGTGGACGAAACCCAGGGCAACCAGAAGGGCGACTACTTCGCCTACTCGCCGCTGCTCAACGGCGCCGCCGAGATCTTCACCGGCACCATCGGCGAGCTGGTCACCGACGAGAACATCGTCCTCGCCGGCAAGTCCGGCGTCACCGCCCCGGGCAGCTGCCAGTCGAACGCCCTGGGCTGTCAGTTCGTCAACCAGTTCAGCGAAGAGATCCGCAAGGACTGGCACGGCGGCGACACCCCGAGCGAAGGCACCGGCGCCCTCTACCTGGACAACAAGGCCGGCGAGCTGCTGCTGTTCGGCCAGCGCAACGGTGACGGCCAGTTCGGCCTGCCCTACCTGAAGATGGGCCGCGTCGACATGCCCTACCCGGATGTCTACGGCCTCACCCGCAGCGGCAACCTGGCCCTGGTGGCCAACGGCGCCGGCGGCGTGCAGGTCATCGACATCACCAACATGACCGCGCCCTACCACGTCGGCTACATCAAGCCCAACGGCTTCGCCCGTGACGTCAAGGTACGTGGCCACTACGCCTACATCGCCGCCTCCGAAGAAGGCGTGGTGGTGGCCGACCTGAGCACCCCGGCCATGCCCCAGGTGGCGCGCATCGACACCCTCGGCGTCGCCAACCGCCTGCACCTGGTGGGCAACCAGCTCTACGTCACCGACATGGCCGGCAGCGGCGACAGCGCCCGCCTGACCCGCATCGACATCAGCGAGCCCGACCAGCCACGCCTGGTCCAGGTGGTGGAGATCAAGCCGCACCGTCCCGACCAGGCCGCCGACGGCCTCTACGACGTGCACGTCTCCGGCAACCTGGCCTACGTCACCGAGCTGCTCTCCGACCAGGAAGACAAGCCCACCCAGAGCCTGGTGCAGATCCTCGACCTGGCCCGCATCGGTGAAAGCGGCCTGGACGCCAGCGTCCCGGTCATGGTCCAGCGCAACGCCACCACCGACAACTTCGCCATCCGTGGCGTGACCCTCGCCCGTGGCGCCATCCAGGTCGCCGCCGGCAAGGGCGGCATCGGCCGCATCGACCTGCCGGCCCTCACCGTGCTGCAGCACAACCCGCAGGTGGGCGAGAGCGACGTCAGCACCCAGCTGCCGGCCATGCTCATCGAGCTGTCGGCGGTGCTGCCGGAGCAGACCCGCCTGGCCGACTTCGTCCAGGTGCTCGAAGGCGATGCCCAGATCGGCCGCGACGTCACCGGCCTGTTCGACCTGTCCTTCGCCGCCCGTGGCACCGACACCACCAAGCGCCGCATCCAGCTCACCCGCAAGGACGGCCAGAGCCTGCAGCCGCGCCAGCGCTACTACGTGCGCATCAAGCAGGGCCTGGCGCCCATCACCGGCCAACCGCTGGCGTCCGACTACGTCTTCAGCTTCAGCACCGCGCCGGCCGACGCCGCCTACCCGGACATCCAGAGCATCTGCACCCGCGAAAGCGCCGAGCGCAGTGCCTGCGTCAACGTCGGCGACGTGCGCGGCGGTACCGAACTCATCGTCCGTGGCCTCAACTTCGGCGACCAGCCGCGCCTGCTGGTGGGTGGCGAACCGCTGGTGATCGAGCGCCGCGTGGTGGATGCCGCCAGCGGCGTGATCAGCCTCTACGCCCGCACCGTGCCCAACTACCCGGGCCCGGCGGCGGTCAGCCTGTACACCGAAGCCGGCCTCTCCGACACCGTGCTCGGCGGCTTCGTGTTCGTCGACGAACTGTCCATCTCGCACCTGGCCCCGGCCGTGGTGCGCGTGGCCCAGAGCGGCAAGAACGACCGCGTCGACCTGGTTGGCAAGGGCTTCCACAGCGGCCTCCGGCTCACCGCGTACAAGAGCGGCGAGCCGAACCCCGAGAAGAAGGTCATCAAGGTCGGCTCCGACGACCTGCGCCTCTACAGCGCGGAACGCATGAGCCTGCTGGTGCCGGACTTCCGCGACGAAAACGGCAATGGCTACCGCGGCTTCGTCGACCTCGAGCTGGACGACGACCTGGGCCGCCACTATGTCCAGCGCAACGCCCTGTTCTACGGTCGCCTGGAGCTGAACCGCAGCCTCGAAAGCGAGAAGCCGATGACCGCCGAGGACATCGACAAGCGCCTGGAAACCCTGGAGAAGGGCGGCATCACCGACTACGTGCCGGACCCGCTCAAGCTGCCGCCGGGTCAGATCGTCGACCTCGCCGTCGACAGCCAGCTGCACCTGTTCTACGTGCTCGGCCGTGGCGAACTGGGCAAGGGCTCGCCTGGACCCAGCCAGGTGTTCAGCCGCGAGCAGCTCGAGCACTACTACGCCCCGGGCTGGATCAGCCTGGTGAAATACGACCCGGCCAAGGTCGGCGAAGCCTCGCCGCGCCATGGCCTGGGCTACTACAACCTGCCCCAGGACATGAAGCCCAGCGCCATGGCCCTGGCCGACAAGCAGCTGTATGTGGTGGGTCGCGGCTACGACTTCCCCTACATCGACACCGAATACGAAAGCCGCAGCGTGCTGCTGGTCTACGACCGCGAAATCCGCGACCCCGACGACCTCACCGAACAGCCCCCGGGCAAGGACCGCGGCATCCGCTACAGCCTGCCGCTGCCCTTCACCCAGGCCGTGCCGGAGAAGGTCGTCGCCCACCAGGGGCTGCTGCTGATCGCCACCACCGGCGAAGGCATCGCCGTGGTCAGCGTCGCCGACCCGCTGCGTCCCACCGTGGTCCGCCGCATCACCCAGGCCAGCATCGACGGTCGCGCCCAGACCCTGAGCAATGTCCAGGACATCGCCGTCATCGGCGACAGCCTGCACGTGGTCAACGGCACCAGCCGCGTGGTCTTCGACCTGTCGCGTCCGTCCCTGCCGCAGCTGGGCGAATCCCGCGTGGGCGGCTACATCGGCCTCACCGCCGACGGCAGCCGCTTCGTCACCGGCAACGGCCTCAACCTCTACGACGCCAGCCGCCCGGCCTTCATCCGCGAGCAGGGTCGCTACCTCTCCAGCGGCTTCAGCGTGCCGGGCGAAAGCCGTGGCATCGCCGCCCAGGCCACCGCCGGCCTCAACCTGACCTACACCGGCAGCGACGACCTCGCCTCCTGCGAGAAGGGCCTGCAGGCCTACCTGGGCTTCTACGACTTCAGCCGCACCGCGGAAATCGGCCTGCTGGACGCCCTCAGCCTGCCTTATTGCGTACGCCCCGCCGATTATCAGTACGAATACGACGGCCTGCTGAAGAAGCCCTGGCGCACCCAGCCGCTGGTCATCACCGACCAGGGCATCGCCGGCTTCGCACTGCGCGCCGACGCCACGGCTGGCAGAGTCTCCCACCTCGGCCTGGTGGACCTGCTGACCCTGGAACTGGTGGGCTCCACGCCCCGCGACCAGGCCGACGGCGTGCCCCTGGACAGCCCCCTGGAGCTGCGCTTCACCCGCTCCCTCGCCGCCATGAGCGACGAGCAGCTGCGCCAGTTCCTGGTGCTGCAGCGCGACGCCCAGGGCGACCAGCCGGCCACCCGCCTGCCCTTCGCCCTGCAGCGCAGCGCCGACCCGCGCACCCTCACCCTGGTCCCCGAGCAGGCGCTGCTGGCCAATGCCAGCCACCAGCTGATCCTCAAGGGCGATTTGGCCAGCCGCCGCAGCCGTGGCCTGATGGAACACGCCATCCACTTCCGCAGCGGCCTGGCCGGCGGTGCCCAGGTGGCCATCCTCGACAGCCGGCCGTCGATGCTCGACGTCGGCGGTGGCGAGATCACCGTGCACCTGTCCGGCGTCACCGGCCAGCCGCAGTTCACCGTCTCCGGCCAGACCGCCACCGGCACCCTCGCCGAATCCCTGCCCGACGGCAGCGCCCGTTACCGCGTCCAGGCGCCGGCCAGCCTGCCCGGCCCGGCCAGCCTGCAAGTGGTCGCCGGCAACGGCAGCAAGGCCACCCGCGTCGGCGCCGTGCAATTCGTCGAGCCGCTGCTGCTGCGCTCGCTGTCCCCGGCCCAGGGCTCCCTCAACGGCGGCACCCGCGTGCTGATCAAGGGCCAGGGCTTCCGCAGCGAACTGGGCGCCATGACCGTCAGCTTCGGCGACATCCTCGCCGAGCAGTTCAAGGTGCTCGACGGCGAAACCCTGGAAGTCATCACCCCGCCCGGCCCCATCGGCACGGTGGATGTGCGCGTGCGCCTGGCCAACGGTCAGCAGGGCACCCTGGCGCAGTCCTTCACCTTCCAGCAGCCGCCGCAGTCGCAGATCCGCGACAAGGGCCGCGTCTACGACCTGGCGCTGGACCCCAGCGGCAGCTACCTGTTCTCCGCCCAGGGCAGCAACGGCGTGCTGGTCTACGACCTCAACGCCGGCAACTACACCGCCGACCCGCAGAAGCCGCTGAACCCGGACGACCTGCTGCGCCTGATCGACCGCAACCGCGATGGCCGCGACGACCGCGTCATCTCCTCCATCAGCCTGCCGTCCGGCTACATCGCCGTGGGCGTCGAACCCTACTTCGAGCGCGGCTCCGACCGCGTCTACGTCACCGCCGTGCACCTGGCCGGCGGCAAGCCCGACGCCGCGCAACTGTTCACCGTGGCCTTCGACAGCCTCGACCCCTCGCGCACCACCCTGATCGGCTCCCTGGAGCTGCCCTCCAGCGCAGTGCGCGGCCTGCGGGTGCGCAACGCCCGCGTGCTGCTGGCCATGGGCGAGGAAGGCCTGGGCGTGGTCGACGCCTTCCTGCCGAACAAGACCTACCTGGTGGAAAGCCTGGCCAGCGACCCGCGCCTGCCGATGCTCGACGTCGCCACCCGTGACGCCGCCGCCGGCGAGAGCGGCCTGCTGGTCACCGTGGGCGGCGCCTTCGACTTCCCCAGCAACCGCCTGCTGAGCAAGGAAGAAAACGGCAGCGGCGGCTTCCAGGTCTACGGCCAGAGCAGCGGCCAGGGCCTGCAGCGCCTCGGCCACCTCGACCTGCCGGGCACCCGCGTGGTGCTGCAGGGCCGCTATGCCTACGTGGCCGCCGGCGCCAGCGGCGTCGCCGTGGTCGACCTGCAGGACCCGAACCGTCCCCAGGTGGTCGCCCGCGTCAACGACATCGGCTACGTCTACGACCTGGACTACAACGGCAACACCCTCTATGTGGCCCGTGGCGACAAGGGCGTGCTCAGCATCGACGTCACCGACCCGCTGCGCCCGCAGCCCAGCCGCAGCATGCAAGCCCCCGAGGGCGGCAGCGTGGAAAGCGTGGTGGCCAGCGAATACGCCGCCCACGCCGGTGGTGTCGACGCCAAGGGCAGCGTGCTGCAGGTGGTGCCGGACGTGGTGCTCAAGCTGCACACCGTCGACCCGCGCAACGGCATCCTCGACCGCCAGGTCGACGGCAGCCTGCAGGTCATCGCCCGCTTCAACAAGGCCATCGACCTCTACCCGTCGAACGCCGCCCTGTTCAGCCTGCTCGGGCCCCAGGGCGAGACCCTGCCGGCCACCGTGCAGATCCTCAACAACGACGCCCGCCTGACCCTGGCCGCCAGCGTCGCCGACACCCTCAAGGCCGGCGACCGCCTCACCCTGCTGGCCAAGGCCGGCATCGCCTCGGTCAAGCCGTTGTCCGCCACCGACATCGTGGTGCTCCAGCGCCTGGCCCAGGACCAGCGCGTCGGCCTCACCTACCGCGGCGCCCGCGACGACACCCTGAGCCTGGAAGCCGTGGTGCCGCGCCGTATCGCCCAGAACACCACCAGCCTGATCACCGTCAGCGCCCGCGGCATCCCGGCCAACCTGGCCCAGGTGCGCCTCTTCGCCGGTGACCGCGCCCTGCAGATCGAAGGCGTCACCCGCGACAGCGACACCGCCCCGGCCGTGCTCAAGGTCAGCGTCCCGGCCATGCCGCGTCCCGGCCAGTACAACCTGACCCTGTCCGTGCTGCGCGACGGGCTCTGGCAGCAGGCCGTGCTGGAAGGCGCGCTGCTGGTGGATGCGCCGATCCGCTTCGACGCCCTGGCGCCACTCTGGGGCCCGATCACCGGCGACACCACCGTCACCATCAGCGGTGATGGCTTCGAGCCGGGCAACAGCGTCATGGACGGCCTCAAGGTGCGCTTCGGCGGCCTGCCGGTGGGCCGCGTCCAGGTGCTGTCCACCAGCCGCATGCGCGTCACCACGCCCCGTGGCGCCCCGGGCAAGGTGGAAGTGCTGGGCGAAGACCGCTACGGCAACCAGGCGCGCCTCAACGGCGAACGCAGCTTCGGCTACGGCCTGCGCAAGCTGGCGGAACTGCACCCCTCGCTGATCTTCCCGAGCGACCTGTGGATCGACCGCGACACCGGCGTCGCCATCAGCAACGGCGGCCTCATGGTCGAGGGCTACGGCGCGCAGAAACTCGTTTCCGGCGGTTGGCTGCCGGAGACCTACCGCGCCGCCACCTTCTCCGTGCAGGACGCCTCCAAGCCCCTGCTCGTGGGCGGCTCGCCGGCCCTGCCCAGCGACACCCAGCGCCTGTCCCTCAAGAGCCAGGCCATGGCCATCAACAAGCGCCTGTCGGACGGCTTCCTCGCCAGTGGCGAAATGGAGCCCACCGAGGAAGAGCAGCAGGTCCTCAATCGCCAGGCCGCCCAGGACTTCACCATCGGCCTCGATTCCCTGCAGATCGCCCCGACCCGTGAATGGGAAGAAAACACCTGGCGCAAACGCCTCTACGTGGCCAGCGGCAACGGCGGCGTGGCACGCCTCAACCTGGACGAGCAGAACGGCCTGCAGGTGATCCAGGAAGAGAAACTCGACGGCCTCGTCAGCCGCCTGGTCAAGCAGGGTGACGGCCTGTTCGCCGCCACCGCCTCGGTGGATGTCGACCCGCCGAACAGCGACACCTGCGCCTTCAAGATCGGCGGCTCCAGCGGCCTCGGTCTGGCGGCACTGAACTATCAGGATGGCGAAGACCCGGTACGGGTCGCCGCGCCGGACGGCCTGAAAGGCGCCGGCCTGCTCAAGCTCGACAACGGCTGGCTGCTCAGCGGCGGCCTGGTGCAGGGCGCCAAATGGGTCAACTGCCCGGGCTGGGATGAATCCCTGGCCAAGGCCGTCGACATGGACAAGGGCGAGATCCGCAGCCTCAACCTGTTCGACCCGAGCCAGACCCGCACCTACAGCTTCACCGCCAACCCGCAGGACGTGCTGGTCTACGGGCGCTACCTGGTGGTCGCCGTCGGCGGCCGCGGCATCGAAATCATCAACCGCGACGAGCCGGAAGAGCGCGTCCTGTTCAGCCTCGACAAGCAACTGCAAGCCGTCGCCGGCCGTGGCGTCTCGCTGCGCATGGCCGGCAACCTGCTGTTCGTCTCGGCGGAAAGCGGCGTGGTGGTGCTGGACCTGGCCCAGCCCCTGCAGCCCCGTGTGGTCTCCGCCGGTAACCAGGAGCGCATCGAAGCCCTGGACCTCTTCAACAACCGCCTGGTGGCCGGCTCCGGCAAGCAGGGCCTGACCGTGCTGGAACTGCCCGGCGCCCTGGTGCTCGATGCCAGCGTCGCCCAGGGTGGCGTGATCCCGGCCAGCGAACAGGCCCTGAGCCTCAGCTTCAACGAACCGGTGACCCTGGAATCCCTGCGTGCCCCGGGCGCCCTGCGCCTGCTGGACATCAGTAACGGCGAGCAGGTGCTGGCAGCCCCGAGCATCGAGGCCGTGGGCGGCGATGGCCGCTCCGCGACCCGCGTCACCCTGCGCTTCACCCCCACTGCCGGCGCCACCCTGCGCCTGCAACTGAGCGACGCCCGCAACCTGCGTGGCAGCGGCCTGTGGGCGCCCTACCAGGTGGACTTCAAGGTCGCCGCCGCCGGTGCCACCCAGCCGCGCATCCGCAACCTGGAGAACGCCCGCTTCCACCGTGGCGCCCAGGACCGCGTGGTGATCAACGGCAGCGGCTTCTCCAGCACCGTCAAAGGCTACGTCAACCAATACCCGGTGGCCCTGCAATGGGTCAGCGCCGAGCGCCTGGAAATCGCCCCGAACGCCCTCGACATGCTGCCCCTCGGCCCGGGCCAGTGGCACCTGCGCCTGGACGACGGCGGCCTGCGCGAGGACTACCTGGGTGCCCTGGTGATCGGTGCCGAGCATGCGCTGAACCAGGTCAAATACCGCGTCAGCCCGGACTCCGCGAGCAAGACCGGCGGCACCCTGGTCAGCATCGACGCCTCCGCCGACGTGCTGCTGCCGGGCACCCGCGTGGTCCTGCGTGCCCGCCACGGCGCCACCGAGATCTACACCGGCCGCAGCCCCATCGTCGAAGAGCCCGGCCGCGCCGCCATCGACCTGCAGGACAACGTCGAGACCCAGCGCGCCTTCACATTCATCCTCCCGGGCGTCATCGACCCGGATATCTACGACGTCTTCCTGCGCATCCCCAGCGGCGCCAGCACCCGCGAAATCAAGGTGGGCTCGCTGTCCTACACCCTGCCGCAGGGCCTGGGCATCGTGCTGCCGAACTACCCGCCGATGCAGATCGGTGCTGCCCAGGTGGTGGGCGACACCCTGTTCGTCGGCGTCAAGGCGGGCTCCGCGCCCACCAGCTCCAACCGCTTCCTGATGCCGGCCGGCCTGGAGATCTACGACATCGGGCTGTGGGAACGGCCGATCCGCCTGTCCCAGTTGCGCCTCGACCAGCCGGTGCTGGGCCTGGAGACCCTGGGCAGCCTGGTGTACCTGGCCAACGACCGCGACGGCGTGCGCGTGGTGGACATCAACGACCTCGGCCGCCCGCTGCTGGTCTCCAGCCTGACCCTGCCCAACCACCGCGCCCTCGACCTGGCCGTGGACAGCGAGCGCGGCGCCCTGGCCGTAGCCGCCGCCAACGACCTGGGCACCGGCTATGTGCGCTTCCTGCCCCTGGGCCGCAACGAACTGGGCGCCCAGGCGCCGCTGCCGAGCATTCCCTTCGACGGCAGCCTGCGCGCCGACCTGCTGGGTGCACCGGTGGACCTGCAATGGCTCAACGGCCAGCTGTACGTGCTGTTCCTGCGCGACAAGCAGCTGCACCTCGCCACCTTCAAGGACTTCGGCGACAAGCTCGACTACCGCGTCCAGGCCATCGAGCGCGGCACCGTCACCGGCGACTCCATCAGCGCCACCCTCAGCCGTCCGACCCTGCAGGTCCAGCAGGGCCTGATCAGCGTCGGCACCGGCGACACCTACCTGCTGCTGGAAGCCAACGCCCAGGGCCAGTACGAAACCATCTACTGGCAGAACCAGAAGACCGGTGGCGAACTGCTCGGCGTCGGCGGGCAGGTCATGCAGGGCAACGGCAAGGGCGTGCAGATCAACACCTCGCCCTACCTCGCCGTCGCCTCCGCCACCCCAGGCAACGGCGCCGTGCTGGGCAGCGGCGAATCGGTACTGATCGCCTTCAACAACCTGATCAACACCGACCCGGCGCACCTGGGCCAGGTCATCCGCGTGCTGGGCGAGGGCGGCCAGCCGCTGCCGGCCGGTGCCTTCGAGATGACCGGCACCAACACCCTGCGTGGCGGCCAGGTGCAGATCGCCTTCAAGGGCGACTACCAGGGCGCGCTGCGCATCGAAGTGAGCACCGCGCTCACCGACCTGGCCGGCCACGCCCTGCGTCAGGCCTTCGTGCTGCAACTGGAGCGCCTCACCGGCATCCGTCCGCAGATCACCCAGGTCCAGCGTGAAGTCGCCGGTGTCGCCGGCCTGCATTACTTCCACGCCGCCGGTGGCGAAGTCGCCGTGATCAAGGGCAGCGGTTTCGGCATCGCCGCCGACCAGCTCGCCGTGTGGCTGGGCGAAACCCGCCTGCAGCCCCAGCAAGTGCTGGAAGTCACCGACACCCAACTGCGCGTCGACGTACCGGATCTGCAACTGGCCGGCATCAGCGCCAGCCTGGCGGTCAAGGTCGAGCGCATCGACCAGCGCCTGTCCTACCTGCGCCAGGGCGCCATGACCGTGCTGCCGCAGATCGAGATCGACGACCTGCAGCCGCAGACCGGCCCGCCCCAGGGCGGCAACCTGGTCACCCTGCACGGCCGTGGCTTCAACCACTACATGCAGGTGCGCTTCGCCGGCGCCCTGGCCGGCGACCTGAAGATCCTCAGCAGCAACCGCGCCGAAGTCCGCGCCCCCGCCGGCAGCTTCGGCAAGGCCAAGGTCAGCGCCATCAGCCAGCTGTTCCCGGGTGAGCAGAGCGACTCGCCGGTGGACTACTTCTACACCGGCATCCCCACCGGCTCGGTCAACCTGCCGGCCGAAATGGCCAGCCCGGTTTCCGCCATCGCCCGCCTCGACGGCGCCGAGAGCCAGCTGCTCTACGCCGTCACCGGCGGCAGTTTCGACAAGCTCGACAGCCAGGGCCGCGTCGCCACCCTGACCAGCAACGCCGCGCGCCTGCTGGTGGCCGACATCAGCGACCCGGTGCACCCGGTGATCGTCCCCCGTGAATTCGCCGGCCAGACCAAGTCCTACCACTACGAAGCCGCCAACGGCCTGTCGCCCCGTGGCTTCGTCGACCTGACCATCAACGATCGCCAGCTGTTCGCCGCCGGCGGCCGCAAGCTGCTGCAATTCGACCTGACCCTGCCGGCCGCGCCGGAGAAGCTCGCCGAACTGGAAATGGCCGGCGAGATCAATGCCCTGGCCAGCCGCGCCGACCTGCTCTACGTCGGCTACAAGGACGGCGTGCGCCAGTACCGCATCGGCCAGGACCTCAAGCTCACCGACCTCGGCCTGATCAGCGTGCAGCAACTGGGCGGCGTGCCCGGTCGCCTGCGCCTGGCCGGCTCCAGCCTCTGGGCCACCCTGCCGCAGCAGCGCCAGCTGGTGGAAGTGGAACTGGCCAGCGGCGAATTCCGCGTGGTGCGCCGCGTCGCCACCCGCGACCAGGCCGGCAACCCCTTCGTCCCCGAAGACCTGCTGGTGGCGCCCGAGCGCCTGCTGGTCTCCAGTGGCAAGAACGCCACCGTGCAGCTGTTCAACCTGGACCGCAGCGACGACGCCACCCCGGTGGCCGACCTCAAGCTCACCTACCTGGTCAGCCGTGGCGACCTGTTCGCCGGCCAACTGCAACTGGCCGGGCAGACCCTCTACGTGGCCGGCGGCCAGGGCGACGTGCAGCTGTTCGATATCTCGCCGTGGCTCAACGGCGACGCCCGCGCCAGCATCGGCCTGCGCGACTACTTCAGCGTGCTCGGCAACGTCAACAGCCTGTCCCTGGGCAGCCAGGCCCTGTATGCCGGCAGCGCCTTCGTCTACCTGGACGGCGTGCCCGCCGAGAACCCGCTGCCCAGCCTGGATTCCGCCAACTACCTGGGCGGCAGCCTCAACACCCTGGCCTACCAGAACCTCGCGATCCTCTCCCAGCAGCCGCTGCCCTCCGGCCGCCTGCCGCGCGACGGCGCCATCGAAGTGCAATTCAACCGCCTGCTGGACAACGCCCAGCTGCGCGACCAGGGCACCCAGCTGGTGCAGCTGCTGCTCAGCGGCACCCCGGTTCCGGCCCAGGTGGCCCAGGTCGGCGTCGGCCGCCTGGTGATCCGCCCGGCGGCGCTGCAGGCCGGCAAGCAATACCAGGTCCAGCTGGGCGCCGCCCTGCGTGACCAGCAAGGCCGCACCCTGGGCCACGACTACCGCTTCGGCTTCATCGCCGACGACCAGCAACAGCCGGCGCTCGACAGCGTCTCGCCGCGCCAGGCCAGCTGGCGTGGCGGTGCCGAAGTCACCCTGCGCGGTCGCAACTTCGCCGAAGCCCTGGACATCGAAGTGGGTGGCCAGCGCGTGCCGGCGGCGGACGTGCTCTACCGCGACGACAACCAGCTGCGCTTCCGCGTCCCGGGCCTGGTGGCCTCGCCGGACCGCAACCTGCCGGTGGGCCTGCGCCTGAAACAGGGCGGCCAGGAAGTCTTCCTGGGCGCCGCGCTGACCTATGTCGCCGACCCGCGCATCGACCAGACCGGCCTCTACGACCGCCTGACCGGCACCCTCAACGTCCAGGCCAAGCGCTTCATCTACAACGCCGGCGAGATCGTCGGCCTGCAAGGCCGTGGTTTCGGCGAGTCCACCGTGGTCCGGGTCAACGGTCGCCAGATCGCCAGCACCCGCCTCGAGCGCGCCGACCTCATCAGCTTCGCCGTGCCGGAGAACAGCCTCGGCCAACTGCTGGTGGAAGTGAGCAACCAGGGCTTCGCTGGCGACCTTTCCAGCGACGCCAGCCTGCGCATCGAACTGCCGGCCCGCCGCCAGCTGCAAAGCGTCCAGCAGTTCCGCCGCCAGGGCGACCTGCTGCTCACCGGCAGCAGCCGCGACGTGCAGCTCTACAGCCTGCGCGATGGCAGCACCCCGCAACTGCTGGCCAAGTGGCAGGTCGCCGCCAACGTGGTGGACCTGGCCCTGGGCGACCGCTACGCCGCCGTGCTGGGCGACAAGACCCGCCTGCAGGTCTACGACCTGGCCAACCTCTATTCGCCCCAGGCGCTGCCGGCCCTGGCCAACAGCCGCCAGGTCCAGTACGACAAGGTGCGCATTGCCGGTGACCTGCTGCTGGTCAAGGCCGGCAACCGGGTATTCCATGGCCAGGTCCAGGGTCCGGAGCTCAAGGAGCTGACCCTCGGCAGTGGCACGCTGGTGGACCTGGCGCTGGATAGCCGCGCCCTCTACCTGCTCTACGGCGACCGCCTGGAAGTGCGCAACGTCCGTGACCCGGCCCAGTTACTGGCCACCCAGGTGCATGGCCTGGCCGGCGCCAAGTCCCTGTGGCTCGACGGCTCGCGTCTCTACCTGCAAGGCACCTCCGGGCTGCAGGTGCTGCAACGCGCCGCCCTGCTGCGTGGCCGTGGCGAGCCGGTGCTGGGCGAGCTGGAAATCCCCGCACGCATCACCAAGCTCGCCAGCCAGGGCGAACTGCTGGCCTGGCTGGACAACGGCCGCCTGCAGGTCCTTGACCTCGACCTGGACGACCAGCGCCGCCTGGTGGCCCGTGAAGTGGCCGCGATCACCGTCGCCAGCGATACCGTGGGCTCCCTGGGGCAGCTGGAGCTGCACGGCGACCTGCTGGAATGGAGCAACGGCGGCAACTACTTCAACGCCAGCGTGCCGATGAACAACGCCTGGGGCCTGGCCCCGGAAAGCCTGGCCGCCGCCGACGAGCCGCTGGGCCTGCGTCTAGCCGGTGCCGAATACGCCTGGCGCGAGGCGCGCCTGGCGCTGTCCTCGGCCAGCGGCGACAGCATCGCCAGCGAATCCCAGCTGCTGGGCCGCGAACTGCGCGCCCTGGTGCAGCAGCCGAGCTTCCAGCCGGCCGGCCTCTACCGCCTGCAACTGAGCCAGGCGCCGTTGGACTGGCTGCAAGGCGCCGAGGTGCACATCGACCTGCCGTGGCTGGTGGATGCCGTGGACTTCTTCGGCGCCGCTCAGGTCCGCCTGGACAGCCTGCAACCCAACCGCAGCATCAGCGGCGTGCCGCGCGACTACGTGCTGCAGGGTCGCCAGCTGCAACTGATCGACGAACTCCAGGTCGGTGACCGCGTACTCGGCCGCAGCCAGCTGCGCGCCAACGCCGCCGGCGACCAGCTGAGCTTCCGCCTGCAGATGGACCAGGCCGGCCTCTACAGCCTGCAGGCCCGCTACGGCGACGAACGCGCCACCCTGCCCACCGCCCTGGCCGTGGTCACCCCGCTGGCCATCGACGCGGTGCAGTCCGCCCATGCCGCCGGCCAGGTGGTCAGCGACGCCGGTGGCACCCAGGTGCACATCGCCGCCCAGGGCCTGTCCGAAGGCCTCAGCCTGCATTGGTACCCGGCCGGCCAGGGCATCCAGCCCACGACCAGCAACCGCGTGGCCTTCACCCTGGCCGACGACGGTCTGAACTTCGTCACCCCGGCCAGCCAGCCGGGCTGGCAGTACCAGGTTTCGGTCCTCCGCGAATCCAGTGGCGAGCGCGTCGACAGCGCCCCGGCCCAATGGCTCACCGCCGTGGACGACAGCGCCCCGAGCGTGCGCCTGATCGCCGCCCTCGGCGCGTCCCAGCCGCTGGTGCTGGAAGCCGATGAACCGCTGCAGGTGCAGGGCGTCAGCATCACCAAGGTGTTCAAGGACTACGACACCCACGCCCAGCCGAGCGAAGACGTCAGCGCGCGCTTCCAGCCGCTCATCACCCAGGGCAACCGCCTGGAGTTGCGCCTGCGCGCCGACGCCCAGCTGGAGGCCAACGCCCTCTACCAGGTCGCCCTCACCGGCATCCGCGACGCCGCCGGCAACACCGCCCGCGACAACGCGCTGATCAAGGCCGGCGCCTACAACGGCGTGTTCCAGGCCGAAGACCGCCTGGCCCCGCGCTACGACTCGCTGCAGATCAAGCTGCAGGACGGCCGCGCGCTGAGTCCGGCGGTACGCCTGAAAACCGGCAGCCGCTACGGCTTCCTGGTCAGCGCCCAGGACAACCTGCTGGCCGCCGACAAGATCGCCTTCGCCTATCGCCTGTCCGCCGATGGCGGCCAGACCTGGAAGACCGACTGGGTACCGGTGCAGAAGGGCGAGTTCAGCCTCGACCTCAACGGCGAGTACCAGGGCTTCAGCCTGCTGCTGCGCGCCAGTGACGGCCGCAACAGCATCGACCGCCGCTTCGACGCCGAGATCAGCGCCCCGGACCTGACCCTGGCTTCCTTCAGCACCGCGCCCACGCCGGTGGAAGAGAGCACCCCGGCCGAGCTGCGCTTCGCCATCAGCGGCGACCTGGACCTGGTACGCAGCACCGAAGTGCGCCTGCTGGACGGCCGCTACCAGGCCGCCAGCTTCGACCGCGCCAGCGGCCTGGCCAGCCTGAGCCTGCCGCATCCGCGTCTGCGTGACCTGCCGGGCGCGCCGACCACGGCCACCCCGATCACTGCCGAACTGCGCGTGGGCTTCGGCCTGGCCGGCCAGGAAAGCTACCGCTACTTCCCGGTGGGCTACGACCTGCAGCCGGATCGCACCCCGCCGCAGCTGTCCATCATCGCCCCGCTGGACGGCGAGTTCGTGCCCCGTGGCGAGATCACCGAGATCATCCTGCGCAGCTACGACCGCTACGGCATCGACCGTGTCGAAGCCTGCGTCGACAGCCACAGCGCCGATCCCTTCGTCGACGCCCAGGCCTGCCAGCGCCTGGCCGACCCGAGCCGCCTGCGCCTGCCGATCGCTGCCGACGCCACCCAGCCGATCCGCGTGGTGGCTCGTGCCATCGACCTCAACGGCCTGGCCAGTGCGCCGGCCAGCGTCACCCTGCAGCCCTACGACAGCCGCAGCGGCGCGCCGGAGCTGAGCTTCCTGGTTCCGGCCGACGGTCTCGACGTCCAGGCCGGCGAAACCATCCCGGTGCGGGTGCGCATGCGCAAACTGGAACAGGCCACCCTGAACCTGGATATCGCCGGCAACCCGCAACATGCCGGCAACCCGGCAGCCCGTACCCTGACCCGCGCCGCCGACGGCGACGAGGTGGTGGAACTGGCCGTGCCCATGCCCCAGGTCGCCGCCGATGGCGTGCTGGTGCTGCGCCTCGAAGCCACCTGGCAGGGCCAGACCCTGCGCAGCCAGCGCATCCTCAACCTGCATGCCGACAACGGCATCGACCAGGACGTGGGCCTGCTGCTGCAACCGGCCAGCACCCTGCTGGCGGGCACCCAGTTGTGGATCGACGCACCGCCGCCGGCCGGCATGAACGACTTCAGCCGCGACTCGACCCTCGACCTGTTCGACCCGGCCGATGCCGGCAGCGCCGCCGCGCGCCTGGCCTTCAGCGACCAGCGCCAGGTCTGGAGCAGCCTCACCCAGGGTGCAGGCCTGCGCCTGGCCGCCACCCTGCGTGACCGTTCCGGCCACGAGAAGGCACTGGAACGCAGCCTGACCAAGCTGGGCTACCTGCAAGCCGAAAGCCGTCGCGAAGCCATCGAGACCGGCTACCAGGCCAGCCACCTGACCCGCCTGCCGGGCCTGGCGGACGGCGCTGCCTGGGCCGAAAACGCCCAGCGCGACGGCTACCGCATCCGCACCCTCGGTGGCCAGGTGGAAAGCCGTGACAGCGGCCGCATTCGCCAGCTGGCCTTCACCGGCACCGGCCTGGTGGCCCAGGTCCGCCGCGAGGGCCAGGACTACCTGCGCTTCTGGCGCTGGCAGGGCGACGCCTGGCTGGCCGCCGTGGAACAACCCATCGCCGGCACCCTGCTGGGTGGCAGTGGCGACCTGCTGTTCGTCCGCCATGGCCAGCAACTGGGCGGCTACGCCGTCGACGGCGGCGCCATGGCCGAGCTGGTGGGCCTGAGCCTCGCCGACGAAATCCGCCAGGTGCAGCTGGATGGCCAGCGCCTGCTGGTGCTGACCGACAAGGGCCTGGAATGGCTGCAGCTGGATGACAGCCGCCTGCCGCAACTGGTGCGCCGTGCCAGCCTGGCCCTGCCGGGCCGCCTGGGCTTCGCCCTCGACGGCGAGCGCCTGGTGACTTGGACCGCCACTGAAGCCACCCGCTTCAAGCCGCTGCTGGATGCCGATGGCTGGCGCCTGGGCGATGCCACCGTGCTGGCCGTGGACGGCCAGGTGCAACGTGCCCGCTTCGACGGCGAGCTGGCCTGGCTGCGGGTCAGCAGCGACCTGCACGGCGACAGCTGGCAGGCCTGGCGTGACGGCGAGCGCCTGGGTGCCCTGGCGGGCGAACGCCAGGACCTGGCCTTCACCGCTGGCCGCCTGGTGTCCCTGCAACTGCGCGACGGCGTGCAGCAACTGGTGGTCGAACCGCTGAAAGTGGCTGCCGCACCGGCCGTCACCCTGGCCGCCAAGGCCGTGCGCCTGCCCTTCGGCGTGCTGGTGGGTGGCCTGCCTGCCGCGGCCGAAGCCGCCCTCGGCCAGGCCGACCTGAGCCTGCGTGATGGCGCCGACAAGCCCCTGGCCGCCCAGGCCTTCTGGTACCAGGGCGAACTGGACACCTACCTCGGCGAGGCCTTCCCCCAAGGCCGCGCCTGGCTGCTGGCCAACCCGCCGGCCACCCTGCGCCTGGTGCTGCAGGACCACGCCGGTGAGCAGAGCCTGGACCTGGCCGTACCCGCCGCCACCGTGGCCGCCGCCGACCTCGTGCCCGACCAGGGCGCGGTGCTCGTCGCCGGTGCCCGCCTGCCCCTGGCCGCCGCGTTTGCTGCCGGCAGCGAAGGCGCGGGCGCCAGCCTGACCCGTGAAGGCCAGGCGCAACCCGCCGTCAACGGCCTGCGCCAGCGCTTCAGCTGGATCGGCCTGCCGGCCAGCGGCGAAGCCCGCTACGGCTGGCAGGACGCCGCCGGTGCCCGCGATATCGGCCTGTTCACCAAGGCCAACCAATCCACCAGCGCCATCACCCTGAGCGGCGCCGGCAACAACCAGGTGTTCGCCGAAGGCTCCAGCCTGTCCCTGGCCTACCAGGTGGGCGACGTCCCGGCCTGGGTGGAGCTCGAACTGCTGAGCTTCAACGGCCAGTCCGTGCAGCGCATCCTCGACGCCGGCCAGCAGGGCCGCTTCAGCCTGCGCCTGCCCCAGGTGGCCGTACAGGAAAGCTATGTACTGCGCGCCCGCGCCTATTTCGCCGGTGACTTCCACTACAGCGAACAGCAACTGAACCTGCGCGTCGCGCCGGCCCAGCAACTGCCCCAGCCGCAACTCGCCGGCCTGCCGAGCCTGCTGTATGCGGGCAGCCGCGTGGACCTGAGCCTCAACGGCGTGGACGCCGCGCGCTTCCGCATGAGCCTGGAAGCCCTGGACCAGAACGACCGCCTGCTGGCCAGCGGCGCCGGCAGCCTCGGCCTGCGCCTGCCGGCGGGCATCCGCGAACTGCGGGTGCGCGCCCTGATCGACGACGAACTGGGCAACCGCCAGGAGCAGCGCTGGAGCGCGCCGGTGGTGGACGCCTGGAACCTGCAAAGCGAAAGCGCGCGCCTGCCCTTCGACCTGATGCTGCCCCAGGTGGGCGGCTACTGGCTGGCACGCGGCGCCGAACTGCATGACGCCCAGGGCCTGCGCCAGCGCCTCGACGGCCCCATCGCCGCCATGGACAACCTGCAGCGCTACCTGCTGCTGAGCATCAAGGGCTTCGGCCTGACCCTGCTGGACCCGCAGGACGGTCTGCGCAGCGCCGGCAGCCTGGCCGTGGCCGCGCCCCTCAACCACCTGGCGGTGCAGGGCGAGCGCGTCCTCGGCGCCAGCGGTCGCGACCTCTATTGGTTCGACGCCCTGGGCAGCCAGCTCAAGGCCAGCGGCACCCAGACCCTGGGCGCCGAGGTCCGCCAGCTGCTGGCCCGCAACGACGGCTTCCTGGTGCTCACCGCCGGCCAGGTCCTGCGCCTGTCCAGCAGCGGCCAGGTCATCGCCAGCTTCAGCGGCGAGAACCTGCTGGCCATGGCTCGCAGCGGCGACCAGCTGCAGGTGTCGGACGCCGCCGGCCGCCTGTGGCGCCTGGATGCCGCCCTGAAAGGCACCTCCGTACAGCTAGGTGCTGCCGCCAAGCGCCTGTTCGCCCTGCCGGGCCAATTGCTCGCACTGGCCGACGGCCGCCTGCAACTGATCGACCTGGCCACCCGCCAGCGCATCGCCGACTGGAGCCTGGGCAATGCGCCCGTGGCCGCGGCCCAATGGACCGGCGGCCGCCTCTGGCTGGGCGGCAGCGAAGGCCTGGTGCTGCGTCCGCAGGCCGGTAGCGCCGGCTTCCACCTGCTGCACGACAGCCGCAGCCTGGCCACCCCGACCCGTGGCAGCGTGGAAGACCTGGGCCTGCGTGATGGCCAGGTGCTGGTCGCCGCCGACAACTTCGGTGCCCAGCTGCTGCGTCAGGACGACGCCGGCAGCTGGCAGTCCACCCTCTACCCGAGCCAGGCCTTCACCCAGGCCGCCAGCCAGGTGGCCAGCGCCGGTGACCTGTGGTTCCTCGCCCAGGATCAGCAACAGCAAGTGGTGGCGCTGTCGCGCTCCAGCCTGGCGGCCCAGACCGTCTTCGCCCAGACCCCGGTGAACGACCTGGCCATCGCCCGTGGCCAACTGCTGGTGGCCAGCGGCGGCAGCCTGCAGATCGCCCCCCTGGACAACCTGACCAACCCGGCCAGCCGCCGCAGCCTGCTGGTCAACGCCCAGGAAAGCCTGCGCCAGCTGTCGGCCCACGGCAGCCGTGTGGTCGCCCTCAGCGAGAGTGGCCGCGTATTCCTGGTGGACCTGCGCAGCGACGCCCGCCAGCCGGTCAGCGAACTGAGCGCCCAGCTGGGTGGCGAAGTCCGTCAACTGGCCTTCACCGGCGACGCGCTGTTCTACATCTCCGCCGAGCGTGCCTGGCGTTACGACCTGCGCAGCGGCCAGCGCAGCGAACTGCTGGCCGGCGCCAGCGCCAGCCAGCTGTACCTGGGTGGCAACCTGCTGTGGATCGAACAACCCCAGGCCCAGGGCGTGCGCCTGCTGGCCCTGGACCCTGCCAGCGGCCAGGCCATGGCCAACGGCGAGTTGCTGCTCGCCCAGCGCATCAGTGCCCTGGCCGTGGAAAACAACCGCCTGGCCGTCGGCCTCGGCAGCCAGGGCGTGCTGGTCTACGAGCTGCCCTATGGCCTGGGCGCCAGCACCACCTCGCTGCTCGAGCCCCTGGCCGGCAGCCACCTGCAGGCGGCCCAGGCATTGGCCCTCGGCCTGGCCGAGGACGGCCTGCGCGGCGTCGAATTCAGCATCAACGGCCAACCGGCCGGCACCCTCGGCCAGGGCCTTGGCGCGACCCAGCTGCGCCTGCCCGCCAGCCTGCCGGGTGGCCAGTCCATGGAACTGGGCCTGCGCCTGGAAGACGCCTATGGCGTGATCCGCCAGGGCACTGCCCGCGACCTGTTCCTGGAGCCGGGCGACGGCGTGGCCAACCCCTTCAGCATCGCCCTGGTGGCCGACGAACATTCCTGGCTGCCCCTGCCGCTGACCGTCAGCGCCCAGGTGAGCGGTAGCCAGCAGCCCCTGGCCCAGGTGGAATTCCTGGTCGCCGCCGGCAGCAACGGACCCTGGCAGCGCGTCGCCCTGCGCAGCGCCCAGCCCTACCAGGCCAGCCTGGCCCTGGACAGCAGCTTCAGCGGCCAGTACCTCAAGGCCCGCGCGGTGGACGTGTTCGGCAACAGCGCCGAATCGGCGGCCAAGCGCTTCTACCGTCACCAGGACACCAAAGCCCCCACCGTGAGCCTCGGCTACCAGGGCAGCGCGGTGTTCAAGGACAACAACCGTGCCGTGCGCGGCTATCCCTTCACCGTCACCGCACAGATGGCGGACGAGGAGGGCGCCCTCGACAAGGCCACGCTGATGCGCAACGGCCAGGTGGTGGCGGTGGCCTTCGGCCAGAACCAGCTGAGCTACCAGGACGCCGCCACCAGCCTTGGCGAGCAGGTCTACAACGTCGAGGTGCGTGACCGCGCCGGCAACGTCAGCAGCGCCGATCTGCGCGTCACCGTCATCGACGACGCCTTCCCCGAGGTCACCACCCTGAACCTGCCGGCCGAGGTGATCGAACGCGGTCGCTTCGACGTCCAGCTGGCCGCTCGCGACGACGTCGGCCTGAAGGGCGTCGACCTGCTGTGGAACGGCTTCACCGATCACTACGATGTCAGCGGCACCACCCTGAACCGCAGCTTCAGCGTCCAGGACCGCCGCACCGAGCGCGTCGCCAGCAGCGTCAACCAGCCGTTCAAGGTGCGCCTGACCGACAGCCGCGGCCAGGTCAGCGAGTCCCCGGCGCAGAACCTGCGCGTGGTCCGCGACCGCGCGCCGGATGCCACCGCCCTGCAGCTGAGCCTGCCGGCCCGTGGCGTCTACGGTGGCCTGGTCACCCTGCAACTGAACAACCTCAACGCCCTGGACGACACCGGCGGTCTGGGCCTGCGCGTGCTGCAGCTGGTGGGCAGCGAGCGCAAGGAACTGTTCAGTTGCCTGCGCGAGGACAGCGGCAACTTCCGTTGCGGCAATGGCGCCTACTGGAACGGCCACAGCCGTGACCTGCGCATGCCCGAGGCCGCGCTGCCGGGCGACGCCTTCCGCGTGCAGGTGGAACTCACCGACCGCATCGGCCAGCAGACCCTCAGCCGCGAATACGCCGTGGCCCTGACCCAGTCGCCGAACCAGCTGCGCTTCAAGGCCGTGCAGGGCAGCGACAACCCCGACCAGGCGCGGGTGCAGGAACGTCCGATCTACCGCGTGCAGGTGCTCGACGCCGCCGCGCGCCCGGTGCCGGAGCAGCCGGTGCAATGGCGTCTGCGTCGCCTGGCCGACGGTTATGTGGAAAACCTCGGCACCAGCACCAGCGACAGCGGCGGCTACGCCAGCCTGACCTTCAACGCCGACCGCAGCCTGGGCGACTACCTGCTGTGGGCGGACCTGCCGCAATTCACCCAGGTGGCCCGCGCCGAGAAGGCCCTCGGCCTGCTCGCCGGCCCGACCCGCAACCTGCTGCTCAGCTACCTGCCGCCGGTGGCGGCGGGCGAGACCCTGACCCTGGACATCCAGTCCCAGGACCTGGTGCTCAACCCGGTCACCGACGACCAGAGCAGCCTGCTGGTGGTGACCCTGCCGGCCGCCGACTACCACGCCCAGCCCGGCGCCGGCATCCAGATCGGCAGCACCACCCTCAACGGCCAGACCGTGGAGCGGGTGCAGGTGACCGTGAAGGACGGCCGTGCGCGGCTGAACCTGCAGGTTGGCCAGAAAGCCGGCCAGTTCAGCCTGCCGCTGTCGAGCAATGGCAACAGCATCCGCTACACCTACGACGCCCGCGGCAACGTCAACTGCTGCTACAGCAACCTCGACCTCACCGTGCTGCCGGCCGTGGCCAGCCACCTGCGCCTGCTCAACGACCAGGGCCGGGTGCAGGACGACGGCGCGGTGCTCACCCGTGGCATCAAGCAGGACGTGCGCCTGCAACTGATGCTGCAGGACCGCTTCGGCAACCCCATCACCCAGGTCGACGGCAAGCCCGCCAACCTGGCGGTCAACGTCCAGGCCAGCGGCTCCGCCCTGGTGGACGGCAAGGCCGGTGGTGCCACCGTGCAGCTGAACGCCGGGCTGGGCTGGATGGCCATCAGCGACGAGACCTTCGAAGAAGTCACCGTCAGCCTGGCCGGCCCGGTGCAGGCCCTGCCGAACCTGGACCTGACCAGCCGCTTCCGCATCAGCTTCACCGTGCAGCCGCCGGAGGTCGTCCGTGGCCTGATCGAGGCCCGCCAGGGCACTGCGCTGCGCGCCTACTTCGACTTCGACGAGCCGGTGCGCCTGGCCAGCGGCGATGCCCTGAAGTTCTTCGAAGGCAACGCGGCCCGTGGCGGCAGCGCCACCCTCAGCAGCGACGGTCGCACCCTGACCTTCGACGCGCAGCCCGCCCTGGCCCTGGGCCGCTGCTACCGCTACGACACCACCGGCTCCGGCCTGCGTGGCGTCGCCCGCGACGACCAGGTCCGCGAGCAGGGCGCCGAGCTGTGCGCGCCCCATGCGCTGTTCAGCGTCGCCGGGCCGCTCAAGGTCCTGGCCGGCCAGAGCATCCAGATCCCGCTGACCCTGGCCGACAACATCAGCTGGTACAACGTCGCCAACGGCCGCGCCGAGCTGGCTGGCACCAGCCAGGGCTTCAATTGGTACTACAGTCCGACCCGCACCCTCACCGTTCCGGCCCTCTTCGGTGCGGCCAATGATCCGATCGCCGACGGCGCCTTGCTGCCCCTGACCCTGAGCGGCACCCTGCCGGGCACGCCGGTCAAGCCGGTGGTGCTGGGCAACGCCCTGAAACTGCAGGTCTTCGACCCGGTCGGCGACTTCGACGGCGACGGCTTGAGCAACAAGCTGGAAATGGAAACCCAGGGCCTCGACCCGGCGCTGCGCGACTCCGACGGCAACGGCATCGACGACGGCGCCGAGGACCTCGACGGCGACGGCCTGAGCAACCTGGAAGAAGCCGCCCTGGGCACCAAGCTGCGGGTGGCCGACACCGACGGCGACGGCCTCTCCGACGGCGCCGAAGTTCGCACCCACCACACCGACCCGCTGAAGGTCGACACCGACGAAGACGGCCTGTCCGACGGTGCCGAGGTCAGCAACATCCCGGCGTCCTCGCCGCTGAAGAAAGACACCGACGGCGACGGCATCCCCGACCCGCTCGAACTGCAGATGGGCCTGAACCCCAGCGACCCGGCCGACGGCCAGGCCGACAAGGACAACGACGGCCTGAGCAACGCCCGTGAGGCGCAGCTGGGCACCCTGATCAACAACCCGGACAGCGACGGTGACACCCTGCTGGACGGCGTCGAAGTGGACCAGAAGGGCACCGACCCGCTGAAGGCCGACACCGACGGCGACGGCCTGCGCGACGACGAGGACGCCGAGCCGCTGGTCAAGGACACCCAGGCGCCCCGCGTGGGCCTGGACAATCCGAAGGTCGGCCAGACCCTGATCAAGGGCCTGCGCATGACCCTGGTGCCGACCCTGCAGGACAACGGCCGGGTCACCAAGGTGGCGTTCCGCCTCAACGGTGCCCAGATCGCGCTGGTCAACGCCGCGCCCTTCACCTACAGCCTGAACCTGCCGAGCGACGCCGACAGCCTGCGCCTGGAAATCATCGCCACCGACACCAACAACAACGTCGGCAGCAGTGGCGAACACAGCTTCGCCCTGGTGCAGGACCCGCTGACCACCGTGATCGGCCGCGTGCTCGACAGCAACGGCCAGCCGGTGGTGGGCGCCCAGCTCGACGTCGGCGGCCAGACCGCGGTCAGCGGCGGCGACGGCAGCTTCGTCATCACCCGCGTGCCGGTGGCTCCGGGCGTGGTCTCGGTCATCGCCAGCGGCCTGCTGGGCAACCAGGCGGTGACCGCCGTCTCCGCACCCACCGACCCGGTCTGGGGCGGCACCACGGACGTCGGCACCATCACCTTGCAGCAGCCGAAGGTGCGGGTGGGCTACTTCAACGCCCGCTTCAACGCCGGCCAGCCCTCGCAGCGGCTGATCATCGAGCGTGCCGGCTACGAGCCGGTGCAGGTGAGCAACCTGGCCAGCTTCGACCTGTCGCAAGTCGACATGCTGATGGTGGACAGCTCGCGGGACTACTACGGCAACAGCAACTACTCCAGCAACCGCGCCAAGGTCTTCGCCTTCGTCCAGAACGGCGGCACGCTGCTGTTCAGCGAGAACTACAACACCAGCTCCAATGCCGTGCTGGCGGATGTGCCCGGCCAGCCTGCGGAGTCGGTGTGGACGGGCAGCTCGATCCGCCTGACGCCGGTGCTGCGCTGGTCCGATGCCAGTGAAAGCCGCGTCGGTTCCTGGTGGCCCTATCGCAACACCAACTATTCCGGCCACGCCTACATGCCGATGGACAAGCTGGCGCCCGGTACCGCACCGCTGATGTTCACCGGCACCCGTGCGGAAAAACGCGTGGTCGCCATCCGCTACGCCTATGGCGCCGGCCAGGTCTATTTCGGCTTCACCCCGACCGAGTCGGGCCGCCCGGGCGACAACGACCCGCTGTTCACCCTCTACCACCCGGGCATCCTGGTGATGATGCACGAGCTGACCCTCAAGGACAGCGACAACGACGGCCTCAAGGACGTCTACGAATACGCCAACGGCACCAGCGCCTTCATCGCCGACCGCGATGGCGACGGCCTGTTGGACGGCTTCGAGGTCAAGTACGGCTTCAACCCGCTGGTGGCGGGCGAGCAGGATCTGGACAGCGATGGCGATGGCCTGAGCAACCTGCGCGAGCAGGAACTGGGCACCCACCCGCGTCAGGTCGACAGCGACGAGGACGGGCTGACCGATGGCGCCGAGGTCAACCAGCACAACAGCGACCCGCTGAGCGAGGACGGCGACTACGACCGTGTGCTCGACGCCCAGGAAGTCCAGTACAAGGCCAACCCGCGCAAGGCCGACAGCGACGACGACGGCATCCCGGACTACGAAGAGATCAACAATTACGGCACCCGCCCGGACCTGGCGGACACCGATGGCGACGGCCTCTCCGACTTCATCGAGCTGAAGGGCCCCTACGCCGACATCCTCAACCCGCGCAACGCCCAGGACGCCGGCCAGGACTATGACAATGACGGCCTGAGCAACAAACAGGAGCTGCTGGAAACCCTCACCAATCCGAAGGTGGCGGACACCGACGGCGATGGCCTGTCCGATGGCGTGGAAGTGGCCCGTGGCCTGAACCCGCTGGACGCGGACATGGACAAGGACGGCCTGCTCGACGGCGAAGACAGCGCGCCCACCGAGAAGGACACCCAGGCGCCGACCGTGAGTCTGGTCTCCCCGGCGGCCGGCGCCAGCCTGGCCCACGGCCAGCAACTGCGCCTGCGTGCCGACGCCAGCGACGATGGCCGCGTGGCCAGCGTGACCTTCTATGTCAACGGCGTGGCCGTGGCCACCTACGACCGCGCGCCCTACCAGCATGTGATCCGCGTGCCGGTCGTAGGCGCGCAACTGGATATCGAAGCCAGCGCCCGCGACACCAACGGCAACGAAAGCCGCAGCGGCGTGCGCCGCCTGAGCCTGGTGGACGACGCCGGCACCCAGGTCACCGGCCGCGTGCTCGACGCCAACGGCCAAACCGTGGAAGGCGCCCAGGTGACCCTGGTCGACGGCTACGAGGCCGCGCGCATCAAGCCGGTCTCCTACACCCTGGACCAGGGTACGGGCTGTGGCACCTATTGCTACGGCGATGACCGAGGCCGCCAACTGATCGATGGCCAGCTGGGGACAGCCGGTTTCGTGGCTGACCTGGGGATGGGCAAGGCCTACGAGTGGCTGGGCTGGACCGCTCGCACCATGAATATCGATTTCGACTTCGGTCGGGCGGTCAACCTCACCGATGTCAAAGTCGGGTCGACCCAGGACACTCTCAGCAACGTCGTATTGCCATCCTTCGATGTCCTGCAGAAGGTCGGCAACGAGTGGGTCGCTGTCGGCACGCTGAACACCGCGCCAAACAATGCCAACAACCGCGACCAGGAATCCCGCGAGGCTCATGCCCAACTGACCCTGTCCGGTATGAGCATCAACAGCCGCTACGTGCGTATCAGCTTCCGTGCCAATGGGCCGTGGTCGTTCGTTGACGAAGTGGCCTTCAGCAATGGCACCGGCCCGATGCCGTCCTCGGCCACCGTGACCAGCGACAGCCAGGGCCGCTTCACCCTGTCCGCCTCCACCCTGGCCCTGGAGCCGCGGGTCAAGGCCGAGGCACGCTTCGGCAATCAGCTGGTCTCCGCCACCAGCGAGGTGTTCGAACTGGCCCGTGGCGGCAGCTCGGATATTGGCGACCTGGTGCTGGCCGCCCATGGCCGCACGGCATTCGAGCCGATCGAAGAGCGCCATGTGGCTGCTGCCGAGGAGAGCACCTCGTATAACCGCGAGGTGAACAACAACGTTCGTTGGGACTTCAACAGCTACGGCGCCATCGACAACGGTACCTACTTCAACAACTGGACCTTCAGCGGCGCCCAGTACCTCGTCGTCAATGGCACCAACTACAACAGCAACACCTATCGCACCCGTATGGATGGCCGCGAGCTGATCTATCCGGCCAAGCAGCTCGGCAATGTCATGGTCAGCCGCAAGGTTTATGTGCCGGCGAACCAGAACTACGCCCGCTTCATCAACGTGCTGGAGAACCCCAGCGACCAGCCGGTGACCGTGCCCTTCTATGTGTACGGCAACTTCTACGCGACCCGCCCCGTGGTACAGACTTCGTCCGGTGACGCCGGCTTCGACCCGGAAGACAGCTACCTGCTGACCGACGACGTGGCCCCAGACAGTGGCCTGTACGCTGCCGGCGTGGTCATCGGAGGCACGGATGCGCCCCTGCGCCCGGTTTCCACCTGGCTCAGCGGCAACCAGTACCGTGCCAACTACCAGGTCACCCTGGCGCCGCGCAGCCGTCAGGTGCTGGTGCAGTACCTGGTGCAGGATGCCAGCCGCGAACGTGCGCGCAGCACCCTGGAGCAACTGGCCAATAGCGATGTCCAGGAACCGAACCTGACCCTCGAAGAGCAGCGCGGCATCGTCAACTGGACCACCCAGGCGGACAGCGATGGCGACGGCCTGGCCGATGCCCTCGAATACCTGCTGGGCCTCGACCCGCTCAAGGCCGACAGCGACGGTGACGGCCTGCGTGACGGTTTCGAGCAGCGCTATGGTTTCGCGGCCAAGCTCGCCAACGGCGAAGCGGTCGAAGACACCGACGGCGACGGCCTGAACAACCTGCAGGAGCAGGACGCCGGCAGCCACCCGCGCGTGGCCGATACCGACGGCGACGGGCTCACCGACGGTGCCGAGGTGCTGGTGCATCATTCCAGCCCGCTGACCCGCGACACCGACCTGGATCGCGTCCTCGATGCCGATGAAGTCGCGCGTGGCACCCGTCCGGACCTGGCCGACACCGATGGCGACGGCCTCAGCGACTACGCAGAGATCAACAACCACGGCACCGATCCGCTCAAGGCGGACAGCGACGACGACGGCCTGCCCGACAAGTACGAAGTGGACAACAACCTGCTCAACGTCGGCGCCCAGGACGACACCGACGGCGACGGCCTGAGCAACCTGGCCGAGTTCCAGGCCGGCACCTCGCCGCGCAACATCGACACCGACGGCGACGAGCTGCTGGACGGCTGGGAAGTGCTGGGCACGCCGCCGAGCGACCCGCTCAAGGCCGACGGCGACAACGGCGGCCGCCGCGACATCAACGAACGCTTCGTCGATGGCACCGATCCCAAGGTGGCCGGCGACGATCGTCCGAACATCAATGGCTATCGCACCGCCAAGGACGAGAACAACCGCGACTGGAACTTCTATTACGGTGGCGAGCTGCGCTCGACCACGGGCGCTGCGGTGGACTCGGGCTACTGGGCCAACCTGCTGTTCATCAACGGCACCCGCTATGGCTACTCCTACAACCATGCCACCAGCAGCGCCAACGGTCGCGAGTACCACTACGAAGGGCGCCGCATGGACAACCTGGTGGTCAGCCGCCGCGTGCTGGTGCCCAGCGTGGGTGGTGCCTATGCCCGCTACCTGGAGATCCTCGACAACCCGAGCGGCACCGAGCAGGTGGTCACCCTGCGCCTGCAGTCCTACTACGGTGCCAACGACGCCCAGACCGCCATCGTCACCAGCAGTGGCGACGACCAGCTGACCACCGCCGACGACTACCTGGCGCTGCGTGACACCGCCACGCCGACCCGTCCGGTGCTGCTGCAGGTGCTGGGCGGTAACGCCAACCGTCGCCAGGGCACCAGCCTGGTCAGCCGCAACGGCCGTCAATGGCTGGCGGAGTACCAGGTGCGCATCCCGGCGGGCGAACGCCGCGTGGTCATGCACTTCTCCACCCTGGAAGGCTCGGCCGATGCCGCCATGCAGACCGGCGCCCGCCTGCGCAGCCTCAAGGGCCTGGGCCTGGACAACCTCGACCCGACCCTGGCCGGCAAGGTGGTGAACTTCTTCGCCTTCTACGACCAGGACGAAGACGGCCTGAGCGACGCCGACGAAGCACGCCTGGGCACCGACCCGGCCAACCCGGACAGCGACCATGACGGCATCCCGGACGGCAAGGACAGCGAGCCGCTGGTGCCTGACGCCACCGCGCCCAACGTCACCTTCCAGCCCCTGGAACCGGCCCGTCGCTACGGCGGCCAGCCGCTGGACGTGACCGCGCTGATCAGCGACAACGGCCTGGTGGCCAAGGTCGAGCTGCTGCAGGACGGCCTGCTGCGCGAGACCCGCACCAGCGGCGGCACCCAGACCTTCACCGTGATTCTGCCGAACCAGGACAGCACCCTGCTGCAGGTCCGTGCCACCGACAGCAACGGCAACGTACGCACCGCGGACCTGACCGTGGCCGTCGCCACCGTGCCCGAGCTGGAGGTTTCCGGCCGCGTGCAGGATGTGCTGGGCAAAGGCATCGCCGGCGCCCTGGTACGGGTGAAAGGCATCGAGACCACCACCGACGCCCAGGGCCACTACCAGCTCCAGGTGCTGACCACCGACACGGCGCTGAAGGTCCAGGCCACCGCGCTGTTCGGCAAGCAACCCATGTTCGCCCAGGTGCTGGCGCAGGTGCCGGTGGACTCGGAAGACGTTCGCGTCGAACCGCTGGTGCTCAAGGCCCTGCCTCGCCAGGTCCGTGACCCCATCACCGACGCGGAGCTGAGCTACGAGGGCAACGTCGGGTTCGCCTACAACCTCAACAACGGCTACCGCTGGGATATCCAGGGCAACGGGACGATCAACGACGGCACCAGCGACGCCTATGACGGCGGCCAGTACCTGACGGTGAACGAGCAGGGCTTCCCCTCCATCAGCACGGGCCTGCTGCGCCTGGCCGGCCGCGAAGTGACGCTGCCTGCGCAGGCCATGGGCAACGGCGTACTCAAGGTCAGCCGCAGCATCTACGTACCGGAGAGCGGCAGCTACGCGCGCTTCATCGAGCGCATCGAGAACACCGGCGACCAGGAACTGACCATCCCGGTGCGGATCAACGGCAACCTCGGCTCCGATGGCTCCACCTACACCATCGCTACGTCCAGCGGCGACCAGGCCTTCACCACGGCCGACAACTGGCTGCTGACCGACGACGGCAGCAATGGCGGTGGCGACCCGGCCGTGGGCCTGCTGTTCAGCAGCGCCAGTGCCAAGGTGCGCCCGACCTTCGTGATGCGCAGTGGCGACGATTACGCGGTGACGTACAACCTGACGCTCAAGCCCCATAGCCGCCAGGTGCTGATGCACTACGCCGTGCAGAACTACAGCCGTGCCGAAGCCGAGCGTGTGCTGCGTGAACTGGCGTCGGCCACCTTCGAAGACGTCGGCGTGACCCAGGAAGAGGTCCAGGACCTGGTCAACCTCAGCGACCTGGTGGACTCCGACAACGATGGCCTGCCGGACGCCGACGAGATTCCGCTGGGCCTCGACCCGGAAAACCCGGACGTCGATGGCGACGGCATCCCCGATGGTCGCGACCCCGAGCCGAGCGTGCCCGACACCCAGGCGCCCAGCGTGAGCATCGCCCACAGCGAAGGCCCGTTCTACCCGGGCGACCCGATCACCCTGACCTTCGACGTGCAGGACGCCGGCATCGTCGGTGAAGTCGAGCTGCTCATGGACGGCGAGCAGCAGGCCGTGTTCAACGGCGTCGGCCAGCACCAGCAGCAGCTGACCCTGCCGGGCGAGGGCACCGTGCGCTTCGAGGTTCGTGCCACCGACAGCAACCACAACGTTGGTCGCCAGACCCTGGAGCTTGACGTGGTGGCAGTGCCGCCGAGCAGCATCGCCGGTCGCGTGGTCAACGAACTGGGCGTGCCCCTGGCGGATGTCCAGGTCAGCCTCAGTCGCAACCAGGATCAGGGCGGCGAAGTCCCGGCGTTCATGGCGCGCCTGCTGGGCGACTCCAGCACCGTGACCACGGGTGCCGATGGTCGCTTCCTCTTCGAGGACCTGAACCGCCGCGAGAATGCGCAGTGGCTGATCAAGCTCGACAAGGACGTGCTGGGTTACCCGGTGCACGCCGAACAGGCCGTGCAGCTGAACATCGACGGGCCCTACGACGCCGGTGATGTGATGCTGGGTGGCGAGGACAACTACGTCGAGCCCCTGAGCGGCGACCTCGGCCAGCGTTACGACGACCCCAACACCCAGCTCGACCTGCAGTTGCCCGCTGACTTCGCCTTCGCCGACAAGGCGCTGACGATCCGTGTGCATGACCAGCAGGTGGAGATCGGCGGCAGCAACGGCATCCAGGACATTCCGCTGCAGCGCCTGGTGGAGAACGACCAGGGCAGCCAGGCCTTCCACCTGGCCACGCTGCCGGACCGCCTGGTCCTCACCTGGACCGACTGGGGTCGCGAGGGCGTGAGCAGCGACGAACTAGTAGACGTACAGACCGTGATCCACCGTGACGGCCGCATCGAAAACCGTTACTACAAGCTGCCGCTCAATGGCTGGCATTGCGGCCTGCAGACCCGTACCCGCTTCGCCCATGGCGAGTGGTACGGCGCCGTGGATTCGCAGAACCTGCCGAGTGTGAATGGCCGTCTGGTCTACCCGGACTACGCCATCCAGCAGAGCGGCTACTGCAACTTCGACCTGCATGGCTACACCGTCACCTACGTGCCCACGGCCGAAGGCAACTACCGAATGGACGTCGACCGCCTGCCGGGCCATGTGGACACCGACGGCGACGGCCTGTCGGACATCCGCGAGACGCTGCTGGGCACCCGTACCGATGCGGTGGACAGCGATGGCGACGGTCTCGACGACCGCTTCGAGCTGAACTACGGCCCGGCGCCGCTGGAAGCCAATCCGGAAGCGGCCGGCGAAGACTGGGACGAAGATGGCCTGAGCAACCTGGAAGAGCAGGAGCACGGCTCCGACCCGTACAGCTCCGACACCGACGGTGAGGGCCTGTCGGATGCCGACGAGGTGCGCCTGCACCACACCGACCCGACCCGTGCGGACACTGATGGCGACTGGCTGAACGACCGCGAAGAGCTGGAGAACAACGCCGACCCGCTGAAGGCGGATACCGACGGCGATGGACTCAACGACTACCAGGAAGTGCGCCAGTACGGCACCCGCCCGGACAAGCGCGACAGCGACGATGACGGCATGGAGGACCCCTTCGAGGTCGAGTACGGCATGGACGGCACCAGCCCGGATGGCGACGAGGACGGCGACGGCCTGAGCAATATCGAGGAATTCCGCCAGGGCACTCACCCGCGCCTGCTGGACGGCGACGGTGACGGCCTGCCCGACAAGCTGGAGTTGGAGCTGGGCCTGTCGCCGAACAAATTCGACAGCGATGGCGGCGGCCGTGGCGACGGTGACGAGCTGTTCGCGGACGGCACCGACCCCGAGAACCGTGCCGACGACCGCCTCCCGCTGGGCCAGGGCGATTCCCCCTCCATGCAGATGGAGGCCGGCCTGAGCCTGTTCGTCGAGCAGAATGGCCGCGTGCACATCCAGCGTACCGATGGGTCCGGCAACATCGGCGTGGACTATGCCTTGGAGCTCGAGGGCCTCGGCAACTCGCAGGCGGGGGTGGCGGCGCGAGTGCAAGCCGCACCGCTGCAGCCCCAGCTCTATAGCCGCATGGGTGACGAGCCGATCTGGCGCTCCCCGCTGAAGGCGGTGGACGCGGGCCTGCTGGTCAGCCGCGAATACTACGCACCGGCCACAGGGCGCGGGTTCCTGCGGGTGCTGGACCGTTACTACAACGTCAGCGGCCAGGCCCGGACCATCAGCCCCATCCTCAATTCGCGTCCACTCTATTGGGGGCAGGGCAACCTGCAGCAGACCTCCAGCGGCGACGACCAACTCACCGCCGACGACAGCTGGCTGAGCCTGCGCAAGCGGACTTATGGAGAGCAGGGCGACGTACCGGGCCCGATTTCCACCGTGCATGTCTTCGCTGACCAGGCGGGTCGCGCCTCGCTCAACAGTGACGAGCTATTCAGCGATGCCTACTACAGCTGGCGCATCGGCTATCGCTTCGAGATACCCGCCAACGAGCACCGCGTGGTGATGTCGTTCCTGGCCCTGGAAAACGCCGAAGCCGGCGCTCAGGACATGGCCAGTGTGCTTCAGGGGCTGGGCGAGAACGCACTCAAGGGCATCCCCGCCGCCGATCGCGAGCGCCTCGTCAACTTCACGCCCTGCCGCGACGACGACCTGGACCTGCTGTGCAACGCCGCTGAAGCCCAGCACGGCTCCAGCGACAGCAACTCGGACAGCGATGGCGACGGTTTCAACGATGCCCTGGAAGTGCAGGTGGGCAGCGACCCGAGCGACCCCGCGTCCCTGCCGGAATTCGAGGTCTACGGGCTGGAAGATGCCGATGGCATGGAAACCAGCCGCGTGCTGAAACAGTCCGGCTTCACCGGGCCTATGACGACGGCCGGTGACCTCAATGGCTGGTATGTAAGCCTGGACGTCAAGAACACTGGCGAACTCTGGGCGGCGACTTCTGGCTCTGCGGATGGATTCGGCTACGACACTTACGCACTGCCCTCTCTCATGCGACAGGAAGACGGCGCCTGGGTGAGCCGTGACGGGCAGTTCCTAGACGATGCGCAGGGCAATAACACTGATTTCCTCATGGCAGAAACCATAGAAAGTGAAGATGGCACTCCCCAAGATGCGCTCGTGCTACGACAGCTGCGACGCAACCAGTGGGGTGACAGCGAAGAGCAGAGAATCGCTCGGCTGCCCAAAGATCTTCGGTGCGGCGCCGGCCTGGCCCACTGGCAGGGCGAGCCTCTATTGCTGAACGGCTGCAAGTTGAGCCGCCTGGATGCGAAGAGCGATTGGGTGACCCTGGCCGAGCTTACCTTCGGCGATGGCTTCGGCAGCGAGCCCGTGGTCCTCTCCATGGACGACATGCCCCAGGCCGGCGGCGCCATGCTGCTGGTGGAAGATGAAGTGGACGGTAATGTGCGTCGCAGCCTCGGCTTCGTCGACTTGAAGACCGGGCAGGTGAAACGCCTGGGTGACGTACCGATCGGCGTGAAAGCGATCTCGGTGAAGTTCCGCGGCTTCCAGAACCAGCCGAAATGGCCAATTGATATCGTTCCTAGCTGATTTGTGAGTCGAGTCACACCCCTGTTTGTGGCCGACCTGTATATCGCACCCGCGATAAAAGGAATTTGACCTTATTAAGGTGGTGATCCATGAAGCAGTTCCCACGCCTCGCCTTGGCGTCCTCGATCCTGGCCCTGCTCCTGGCGGGCTGTGATTCCTCCAGCGATTCCATCGCCGAGGTGAACGGCAAGCCCGTCACCCAGGCGCAGTTCGACGCCTTCCTCAAGTTCAAGCGGGTTCCGGCGCAGAACGCCGAATGGGTCAGCCGCGAGCTGGACGAGTACCTGGAGCGCGAAGGCCTGGCCGGCCAGATCGAAGCCCAGGGCCTGCTCCCCGCCGAGCAGGTGGAGACCGAGGTGGCCGAGTTCCGCAAGCAGATGCTGATCAGCCGCTACTTCGAGGAGTTCCTCCGCGAGCGGGTGACCGACGAAGCGGTGCGCAACTTCTACGCCATCAACCCCGACCAGTTCCAGGCGCGCAAGGTGCACGTCGCCCATATCCTCCTGCGCACTAACCCCGGCATGAGCGAGAACGAGCGCCAGGCCCTGCTGAGCAAGGCCCAGGAAGTGCAGTCGCGGATCAACGCCGGCGAGGACTTCACCGCGCTGGCCGCCACCTTCTCCGAGGACCAGCTGTCCGCCAAGCAGGGCGGTGACCTTGGCTGGCTGCAGGAAGGCGCCATCGACCCGGCGTTCAGCGGCAAGGTATTCGCCATGAAGCCTGGCGAGCTGTCCGAGCCCGTGGTCACTCCCTTCGGCTTCCACGTGATCAAGGTGATCGAAGGGCCGCAGGTGGTGAAGCAGCCGTTCGAAGCGGTCAGTGGCGACATCCGCTATCGCCTGCGCCAGGAGGCCAAGCAGGCCGAACTGGAGCGCCTGGCCAAGGCGGCGAAGATCGATCGCAAGACGCCCCCGGCCCCTGCCGAGGGCACTGCCGCCAAGGAAGGCGAAGACCGTGCCGCGGGTTGAGTGGACGCTGGGTTGCCTGCTGGCGGCGCTGCTGCTGGCCGGCTGCCGTGACGACGACGGTGCCGAGGCCCTGGCGCAGGTACCGGTCGAGCCGTCGGCGACCCTGGTCACGGTGGACGAAAGCCCTATCACCCGGGCCCAGCTGGAGCTGACCGTCGAGCGCACCCTGGGCGAGTCGGCACCGCTGTTCGCCAACGACGAAGTGGAACGCAAGATCCTCGACAGCCTGGTGGCCAGCCGCGCCATGGCCCTGCTCGCCGAGCGCGAACTGGATGCCGGCGAGCGCGCCCAGCTGGACCTCAAGGCCCAGGCCTACCGCGAAGAACTGCTGGTGCGCCACTACCTGGAGCAGCACGCCACGCCGGAGCCGGTGACCAGCGAGCAGGTGGCCGACTACTACCAGCGCCACCCCGAGGAATTCGGCGGCGGCGTGGAAAAGAGCTTCGAAATCATCACCAGCGACCAGGAGCTGGATGAAACCCAGCGCGCCGAACTCATCGCACTGCTCAGCGGTGCCGAGGTGCAGGGCAACGACTGGCAGAAGCGGGTGGCCGCCTGGCGCGCCGCCGGCAAGCCGCTGGAATACCGCAGCAACCGCATCAAGCCCGAACTGCTGGAGCAGCCCCTGCGCAGCCTGGTGGAACCCACCGCGGCAGGCAGCATCGCGCCGCTCTATGTGGACGGCCAGATGTTGCTGGTGCGGGTAACGGCCGAGGAGCGCCTGCCGGCCAGGCCTTTGTCGGAAGTGAGTGGCGAGATACGCGAGAAACTGGCGCCGCAGGCCCTCAAACAGGCGGTGAAAAGCCTGAGTGAAGAGGCGACGCGCCAGGTGAAGGTGCAATACAGCTCGCGCTAGATGAGCCGATTGCGAAGAGCCGGCCGATAGGTGCCGGCATAGGGAAACGGCAGGGCAGCCTGTACAACAGTGGACGGACGAACTATGGGGATGCTGGGGGGGCAGGGCAAGCGGTGCCAGCTGCTGGCGGGGCTGGCATGGCTCCTTTTGACCAGTGGCGGCCTGGCGCAGGCGGCCGAGTCCTGTCGCGCCCTGTTCACCGGTGGCCTGCAGACCCATGGCGCCGGCGGCGTCGTCTTCCAGTGGGGCGGCACGCTGCAAGGCAACCCTAGCCAATTGATCGACACCCCCCGCGTACAGAACCCCTGGGGCGCCCCCAGCTGCGGCAGCCGCGACTGCCAGGCCAGCGGCCTGGAGGCCGCCGGCTTCGCCGGCCTGACCCTGCCCGCCATCAAGGGCGAGCATGACCTCAACCTGGGCTATCTCGGCGTGGGCGAAGCGGGCGGCGGCGAACTCAACCGCTACCGCACCGTCAACGTCGACGCCGGCGGCACCCTGACCTTCAACGCCCGCCACCAGGCCTACTACATCCAGCGCCTGAGCATCGGTTATGGCGCCAAGGTCACCCTGGCCCCCGGCCGCTACTGGATCGGCCAGCTGGACATGGCCTCCAATAGCCAGCTGCTGGTCGCCGGCGGCAACGCCCGGATCATGCTCGGCTCATCGCTGAACCTGCCCTACCAGGCCAGCGTCAACGGCGAGGGCAGTGCCGAAGCGTTGCAACTCTTCGTTCGCGGCAACCTGAACCTGGAGTCGTCCGCCACCGTCGGCGCCCTGGCCTATGTGGAAGGGGATTTCCGTGGGGCCTTCGCCTCGCGCCTGCGCGGCGGCCTCAACGCCCGCAACGCCGTGGTGGACACCGCCGCGCGCATCGAAACGCGCATGGACGCCATCGCCACCCTGGGCTGGAACACCCAATGCAGCGAGCGCCGCGACCTGGATGGCGACGGCGTGCTCGACCTGTTCGATGAGGATACCGACGGCGACGGCTACGACGACGAAGCCGAGCGCCTGGCGGGCAGCGACCCGCGCAATGGTCAGAGCGTGCCCCAGGTGACGCCGCCCACCACCCAGCCGAGCCAGTGCACCGCGGCCTTCGCCAAGGGCCTGCAAAGCCATACCGCTGGCGGCCGCATCAGCTTCGGGCTCAACGCCCAGCTGCGTGATGGCGTTTCCGCCTACCTGCCGGCGAGCCGGGTCGACAGCAGCTTCGCTTCCCTGGCCCGCAGCTGCGGCACCCAGGATTGCCAGCCCAGCTACACGCCTGCCCCCGTGCCACAACTGCCGGCCTTCCTCAAGACCGGCTCCAGCTTCAACCAGGACCTGGGCTACGGCGCCACGCAGGTGATGGACGGCAGCCGCACCGAGTGGCGCCGGCTGAATGTCGCCGGCATGGCCACGGCACGCTTCACCAAGCCGGGCGCGTATCGCCTGCGGGAACTGGAAGTGGGCTACCGCGGCACCCTAGAGCTGTCCGCCGGTGACTACTGGATCGAGAAACTCACCCTGGCCAGCGAGGCGCGCATCGTCCCGCGCGGTGCCGGCACCGTGCGTCTGCACGTGGCACAGAACCTCGAACTGCCTTGGCAGGCCCGTCTCAATGCCGAGGCCTCCGGCCAGGCCCGTGATCCCTCGCAGCTGGTGGTGCTGGCCGAAGGCAACGTCGTGCTGGGCTCCAACACCACGGTGGCCGGCTTCGTCTACGCCCGTGGCAACCTGACCCAGCAGTACGCCTCCCAGCTCACCGGTGGCGCCGTGGCGGCGAACCTGAGCCTGGAAACCCAGGCCCAGGCGCGCCAGGATCTGGCCGCGCTGGGCAAGGTCGATTTCGGCCTGCTCTGCGACCTGGATGGCGACGGCATCGGTGACAACCTCGACCCGGACCGCGACGGCGACGGCATCTCCAACGATTACGAGATCCAACTCGGCTACAACCCGGACGACAAGAACAGCACCCCGCCGGACATGGACAAGGACGGCATCCCGGACGCCCTGGACGACGACCGCGATGGCGACGGCGTACCCAATGCCCAGGACGCCTTCCCGGACGATCCCAAGGAAAGCAGCGACCTCGACGGTGACCAGATCGGCGACAACGCCGACACCGATCGCGATGGCGATGGTGTGTCCAACGACATCGAAATCCAGCTGGGCTTCGACCCCAACGACAAGAACAGCACACCGCCGGACCTGGACAAGGACGGCATTCCGGATGCCCTGGACGATGACCGCGATGGTGACGGCGTGCCCAACGCCCAGGACGCCTTCCCGGACGATCCCAAGGAAAGCAGCGACCTCGACGGCGACAAGATCGGCGATAACGCCGACCTGGATCGCGATGGCGACGGCATCTCCAACGACTACGAAACCCAACTGGGCTTCGACCCCAACGACAAGAACAGCACCCCGCCGGATATGGACCGCGACGGCATCCCCGACGCGCTGGATTACGACCGCGATGGCGACGGTGTAGAGAACGACAAGGACGCCTTCCCGGACGACCCCACGGAAAGCAGCGACCTCGATGGCGACAAGATCGGCGACAACGCCGATACCGACCGCGACGGTGACGGTGTTGCCAACGACATCGAAATCCAGCTCGGCTTCGACCCCAACGACAAGAACAGCACGCCGCCGGACCTGGACAAGGACGGCATTCCGGATGCGCTGGACGACGACCGTGACGGTGACGGTGTGCCCAACGCCCAGGACGCCTTCCCGGATGACCCGGCTGAAAGCAGCGACCTCGACGGCGACAAGATCGGCGACAACGCCGATACCGACCGCGACGGCGACGGCATCTCCAACGACTACGAAACCCAGCTCGGCTTCGACCCCAATGACAAGACCAGCACCCCGCCGGACCTGGACAAGGACGGCATCCCGGATGCGCTGGACGACGATCGCGATGGCGACGGTGTGCCCAATGCCCAGGACGTGTTCCCGGATGACCCGGCTGAAAGCAGCGACCTCGATGGCGACAAGATCGGCGACAACGCCGATACCGACCGCGATGGCGACGGCATCTCCAACGACTACGAAACCCAGTTGGGCTTCGACCCCAATGACAAGACCAGCACGCCGCCGGACCTGGACAAGGACGGCATCCCGGATGCGCTGGACGATGACCGCGACGGCGACGGCGTACCCAATGCCCAGGACGCCTTCCCGGATGACCCGGCTGAAAGCAGCGACCTCGACGGCGACAAGATCGGTGACAACGCGGACACCGACCGCGATGGCGACGGCATTTCCAACGACTACGAAACCCAGTTGGGCTTCGACCCCAACGACAAGACCAGCACCCCGCCGGACCTGGACAAGGACGGCATCCCGGATGCCCTGGACGACGACCGCGACGGCGATGGTGTGCCCAACGCCCAGGACGTGTTCCCGGACGACCCCACCGAGAGCAGCGACCTCGACGGCGACAAGATCGGTGACAACGCGGACACCGACCGCGACGGTGATGGCATCTCCAACGACTACGAAACCCAACTGGGCTTCGACCCCAATGACAAGACCAGCACGCCGCCGGATATGGACAAGGACGGCATCCCCGACGCCCTGGACAACGACCGTGATGGCGATGGTGTTCTGAACCCTGACGACGCCTTCCCGGACGATCCCACCGAGAGCAGTGACCTCGACGGCGACAAGATCGGCGACAACGCCGACACCGACCGCGATGGCGACGGCATTGCCAACGACATTGAAATCCAGCTCGGCTTCGACCCGAACGACAAGAACAGCACCCCGCCGGACCTCGATAAGGACGGCATCCCGGATGCGCTGGACGATGACCGCGACGGCGACGGTGTGCCCAACGCCCAGGACGCCTTCCCGGATGATCCCACCGAGAGCAGCGACCTCGACGGCGACAAGATCGGCGACAACGCCGACCCGGATCGCGACGGCGACGGCATTGCCAACGACATCGAAATCCAGCTCGGCTTCGACCCGAACGACAAGAACAGCACGCCGTCGGACCTGGATAAGGACGGCATCCCGGATGCGCTGGACGACGACCGTGATGGCGACGGCGTACCCAACGCCCAGGATGCCTTCCCGGACGATCCCACCGAGAGCAGCGACCTGGACGGCGACAAGATCGGCGACAACGCCGACCTGGATCGCGATGGCGACGGCATCTCCAACGACTACGAAACGCAGTTGGGCTTCGACCCCAACGACAAGACCAGCACGCCGCCGGACCTGGACAAGGACGGCATCCCGGATGCCCTGGACGACGACCGCGACGGCGACGGCGTGCCCAACGCCCAGGACGTCTTCCCGGACGACCCCACCGAGAGCAGCGACCTCGACGGCGACAAGATCGGCGACAACGCCGATACCGACCGCGATGGCGACGGCATCTCCAACGACTACGAAACCCAGCTTGGCTTCGATCCCAATGACAAGACCAGCGCGCCGCCGGACCTGGACAAGGACGGCATCCCGGATGCGCTGGACGACGACCGTGACGGCGACGGCGTGCCCAACGCCCAGGACGCGTTCCCGGACGACTCCACGGAAAGCAGCGACCTCGACGGCGACAAGATCGGCGACAACGCCGACACCGACCGCGACGGCGACGGCATCTCCAACGACTACGAAACCCAGCTCGGCTTCGATCCCAATGACAAGACCAGCACGCCGCCGGACCTGGACAAGGACGGCATCCCGGATGCGCTGGACGACGACCGTGACGGCGACGGCGTGCCCAATGCCCAGGACGCGTTCCCGGATGACCCCACCGAGAGCAGCGACCTCGACGGCGACAAGATCGGCGACAACTCGGACCCGGATCGCGACGGCGATGGCGTCAGCAACGACGACGAAGTGGCCGCCGGCACCAATCCGAACGACCCCACCAGCTTCCCGGACCGCCAGCCGCCGGTCGTGGCCATCGAGGGCCCTGAGGTCATCAGCGTCAACGAAGACAGCGTCACCCTGCGCGGCAGCGCCAATGACAGCGGCTCCGGCATGGCGCGGCTGGAGTTCACCTCCGACCGCTTCCCCGGCACCCGCTTCGCCGTGACCCTGCAAGGCAGCCAGTGGACCGCTAGCGTACCGGTGCTGGAAGGCACCAACCGGCTGACCCTGACCGCCTTCGACAAGGCCGGCAACCAGGCGAGCCTGGCGCGCACGGTGGAGCGCCAGCCGCTGGCCAGCGACATCGCCCTGACTGTGGACTACCCGCTGCCGGGCGCCACGGTGAAGGACGCCAACCTGGTGGTGCGCGGCCAACTGCGCAGCGACAAGGCCGCCCAGCGCATGGAAGTCCTGGTCAACGGCGTGCCGGCCAGCCTGTCGGCCACCGGCCAGGTCACGCTGTTCGGCTTCCAGTCCACGCCCATCACCCTGCAGTCGGGCTCCAACACCCTGACCATCCAGGCCTGGGTGGACCAGCGCAGCATCCAGCGCAGCCTGGTGGTGACTTACCAGCCGCCCCAGGCCAGCTTCAAGCCGCCGCGCTTCGACAACCTCTCGCCCGCCAATGGCAGCCTGCTGCCGGGCAACGGCTTCATGCTCGCCGGCCAGGTGTTCGCCGAGGCCGGCCTGGAGCGCATCAGCGTCGGCGGCCGCAACCTGGCCCTGCGCGAGCCGGGCGTCCAGCTGCATGACCTGAAAGAGGCACTGAACGTACCGGTGGGGCAGAGCAGCTACTCTGTCGAACTGCTGGCCCGCGACCGCAGCGGCCAGGAGACCCGCCAGACCCTCAGCTGGACGCTGGACCAGGTGCCGCCGCAGATCACCCTCGACCAGCCCCTGGTGGAGCTGCCGGCGAAGAACCGCGTCAGCGAGCAGCCCTATCCCCTCAAGGGCACCCTGCGCGAAACCAACCTGTCGAGCTTCCAGATCAACGGCAACGACGTGACCCTGGAGCCCGGTGCCCAGGCCGGCGAGTTCCGCTTCGCCAGCCGCATCGCGCTGCCCATCGGCCAGCCGGTGAGCGTGACCCTGGAAGCCCGCGACCAGGCCGGTAACCAGCTGCGCCACGAGTACAGCCTGGAGCTCTCGGCCCAGGCGGCCATCAGCTGGGTCATCCCCACGGAGGGCACCGAACTGCTCAACCTGGGCGAACCGGTCTCCCTGCAGGTGGCGGCGCGCATCGAGGACCTCAGCGGCTTGCTGGCGCCTCGGGCCATGCTGCTGGCGGCCAATGGCGACCTGATCGCCGATGCCCCGCTGACCGGCGACACCACGCTGAAGAGCGCCACGCTGCAGATCCCGCCGCAGAGCGGCCAGTACCAGCTGCTGGCGGTTCTCCAGGGCGCAAATGGCCAAGTGGTGGCGCAGAGTGCGCGGACCATCACCCTGGTCACCCCGCAGCAGGTGCCGGTGGCCCTGGAGCGCGTCGAGCCGGCGAACAACGCCCGTTTCGTCGAGCCCAACGGCTTCATCAGCCTCTACTTCAACCAGGCCATCGACCTCGCCAAGCTGGAGCTCGATGTCCACCAGACTGCCCACGGCATGTCCTACGTCGACCTCGACGGCCTGGGCACCAGTGCGCTCAAGGCCCAGGGCTACCAACTGGTGCGGGTGGACTTCGACCATCAGAACGTGGTCGGCGCCCTCTCCGAGCTGCCGGGCAGCCAGGTGATCGCCTTCTATCCGGAGAAGGACCTGGCCTATGACGCCGAGGTATCGGTGGAAGTGCGCTACGACGGCCAGGAACTGGAACGCCTGCGCTACCGCACCCGTGCACTGCCGACCTTCATCTCCGGCGTGGTGCTGGATCAGCTGCAGGAGCCTGTGGCCAACATCGAAGTGCGCCTGGAGGAGCTGAACCGCAGCGTGCGCACCAACCGCGACGGCGCCTTCAACTTCGGCTTCGGCGACACCGCCGAGCAGACCATCCCCGGTGGCCAGTACCGGCTGCTGCTCAACCCGGGCTCGGGCAACCGTGGCTACGGCGCCGACAGCCGCGCTGTCACCGTCCAGGGCGGCCAGCGCAACGACTTCGGCCAGATGCAGCTGGCGCAGCTCAACACCACGCTGCCCTATGTGCCAGTGAAGGGCGGCAGCCAGCTGAGCCTGCTGGAGGGCGAGCTCAAGCTCGACCTCAGTGGCGCGCGCCTGCAGTTCCCCGATGGCCGCCAGGAGGGTGACCTGCACGCGCAGATGCTGCAGTTCAGCGAGCTGCCGTACCCGGTCGAACCGCTGGCGATGCCCTACTGGATGTATGCGCTGCAACCCGCCGGGGTCAGCGTCCAGGGCTCCATCGGCGTCGACCTCGCCGCCCTGCGCCTGGGCAACACCCTCGACTACCTGCCGCCGGACGGCTCCTACGTGGTGATGGTGGGCCTGGATCGCCAGGCCGCGAGCATCGTTCCGGTGGGCGTCGGCCTGATCGGCAACGGCCGCATCCGCAGCCAGGGTGTGCTGGCCCAGGACAACCTCGACCTCTTCGGCTTCGCCCTGGCCGGCCTCGAAGCGCAACCCGCGCTCAAGGCCTATGCCAACGGCGAGCTCAACCTGCGCCAGCTGCAGGCCGAACTCTATCGCTTGAATAAAGGCCGCTGAGGCGGCCAAGGGAATCTCTGACAGATGGATATGTTGGTCATGCCTTCCGTATCGAAACGCCGCAGTCGCGCATGGCTGGGCTTGGCTCTGGGTGCAATGCTGGCCGGTTGGGCGGCGACGGCCCAGGCGTTCTTTAGCCTGGGGTTGATTCCTGGTATCTACGTCCCGCAGACCTATTACAAGTTTGGTGCTGTCTACACTCGCGCTATTGTGCTCAGCCCCAACGGCAAGCCCATCTGGGTGGAGTACGGCAGCGACGGCAAGGAAGCTCGCGAAATAGGCGAAGCCACCGGCCCGCTGGAGCAGGCCCAGGTGATGTCCGGCGATATCTATCGCGCCTACCTGCAGCGCCTCAAGGATGCCCGTGAGCGTTATCCAAAGAGCGAAGTGATGACGGCCGCCACCTACCGGGGCACGGCCTTCAAGACGGTGGACGGCAAGACCATCGACAAGCCCAACCTGAGCCCCAGCAGCCTGACCGTACTGGTGCGCGGCGAGAAGGAACGCTTCAGTACCAAGGGCGATGAACTGCTGCTGCTGCAGATGCCCATCGACAGCAATGTCACCCCGTCCTCCAGCAGCAAGGCCCTGCTGCTATCGAAGGAGGGGCAGATCCTCCACCAGGGCACCAACAGCATCGGCTTCCGCGCCGGCTTCTTCGGCAAGGACGGCAAGGTCGACGACAAGAACACCCGCGACCGCGACGCCAAGATCTACGGCCCGTTACCGGGTGTGGGCGTCACCCTGGGCAGCCATGTCACCGGCGGCTATGCCCTGACGGATGACGACGGCAAGTACAAGATGAACTACTTCCTGCCGCCTTGCCCCGGGTTCTTCTTCGAATACACCACCCCGGCCTACCTGGAGCTCTACTACAAGCGCTTCAACCCCCGGGGCAGCTCCAACATGCCCTACTACCTGACCCGGCCGGACTACGACACCTGCAACGGCATGGGCTTGTGGAGCCTGGACGCGGCGATGATCGTGCTGACCGCCGCGACGCCCATGAAACAGGCCATGGATTTCCCCATCGACCTGATGGTGCTGGACGGTTCCGCGCAGTTCGGCGAGGGCGTGAAGCTTGGCGACAAGACCGCTTACAGCGACAAGACCGGAAAGCGCGACCACTATCTGCAGGAAAAATACGACTTCGACGGCGACGAGAAGCCGGACTGGGTAGTACCTGGCAAGAAGGTGACCAAGGAGATTGAAGGCAAGCAGAAAGAGGTCTTCGTCAAGACTCCCTTAGAGGAGGCGGAGCTGCAAGGCGTCTATCTGTCTAGTCGTTTCGATGCGGTACCGGCGAATACGGAGGAAACAGGGCCCGACTTCACACGTTTGATCGATGTCGCTCCCGATATGGAGAACCGTGGCCTGCTGGAAAGCATCAGCAAGGACGACCTGAAGGACACGGATATCTACGTGTTCCGCGAATCCAACGGCCAGCTCGTGGCCGAGCGGCGCGGGCTGCACGAGGACGAGCTGTACAAGAACTACTCGGGTGTCGACGAGAAGTCCGGCAGCTTCCGCTACACCATCCAGCTGCGCGGCTCGAAGGAAAATTACCTCGCAATGTCCGGCCGTACCGGCGAAGCGGCCTTCAGCAAATGGCAAAGCGCCGGCGGCTTCAAGGAAGAGTTCCAGAAGCGCGCGGCCAACCACCTCAAGGCCGGCGAGACGGTACGCATCATCGCCATTAACCGTCCTACCGGTTATATCGGTAGCGTCAAGGTCAAGCTCGAGTCCGCTGTGGCCAGCGGCAATCTGCTGAACTTCGCCGATCAGCGCATCGAGCTGGCGCCGCCGAACCTCAAGGTCTGGGCTGAACGCAAGAACAAGATCGAAAAGGGCATGACCAAGGGCGAGCTGAAGAAGCAGCTCATCGGCAACGAAGGGGCCGCCCTTGGTAACGATGTCAGCATCGCCATCTACACGGATTGGCGCGATGCTGACGGTGCAGCGCTGCCGGAAGAGCTGGCTGACTATGGTTACACCGGTCGTTTGGCGAAGATCGTAGCTGCTAACCAGCTCGCTCCAGTGGGGGCGAATAGTCTTTCTCAGTTCAAGATCAAGCCTGGTCAACAAGTACAGGTGATTCAACTACCAGAAAAAGTTCTGGCCAAACAGCATCTGTACTTGCAAGTGACTGGTCAGCCACAGAGCCGTAATCCGGATTTTTCTTCGAAGGGGGCGGCGAATGGCATTCTTAAATATCGCCCTACACGTTATGTGCCAGTTCGTGTCCCCCTATTTGATGAAGAGTCCAGTGAACTAGCACGACAAGCCTATCGTAAGGCGGATAAAGAACGTCCCGAGTTAAAGCTTAAGGCGCCACAACCCATTTACACATGGAAGTATAGGCCTGAGCTGCAGTTCAGTTTGTACGATCTGAATGTAAAGGCAATTCGTCGAGAAGCGATTGCTGGCCAGACTGAACTCTTGGGTATGGACACACCCTCTATTTCACCTTCTGATAGAAAATTATCGATCATCTTCGATTTCATTAAATCTGAATTTTCTGAGCTAGGGTTATGGTCGGGTGAGAAAAAATTCATTTTCGATCTGGGTGGGCGTGAAGTTGCTGTCAATTTTGGTAAGAGTGGGGAGGTGTCATTTGATGATCTTTCATTTATTTCTGGGCTGGATGTAGATGACTATTTGAGCTTGCGCTTACTCTCAAATAATGATGCGGGAAATATACTATGGGAATGGTCGGTTAATTCGACACTAGATTTGTATCCTGGTAGCTACACAGTGTCCGCAGCGAGTTCTGAGAAAGAGTTGGTGGGCATAGCATTCCTTACCGAAAAAGAGATGGATGAAGGTAAGGATTTGAAGTTTCAATGGGTTGCCTCGAATGGCGGGAAATTTGATGCGGCAGTTACCAAATCAAGCTCTGGACTTGCCAGCAATAAGCTTCGAACCAGTCACAAGGCAGGTGATCGTTATGATGTCACTCTGCGAGTGATCGAGTCTGACTACCCAAATATCGAAGTTGGCTCTGAAAGGAAGTTTGGGCCCTATATCGTCGAGCCGGCTGAGCCTGCTCGAATAGAAATAACCACCAGTAAGCAAAGGGTGCTTGCAAGTGGTGTGGATACCGTAAGAGTCACGGCAAAAATTTGGGACGAGTACGGAAACCCGGTGAGGGATGGTACAAACGTCAACTGGTTGGTTGGTTATAGTGGCGAGCTCTCGGAAGATCAGCCGCTCACAGTCGGAGGGCAGGTCACTGCAGTATATACGGCCGGAACTGAAGTGACGCCTACTGATATACGTGTATTTGCCGGTGCTGCGGAGGCAATGGCCACTATCCAAAAAGAAGAGTTTAAATACTCAGTGGCGCAGTCCAATCCGGTAATTGATTACGATTCGGGGCAAAGCTCAACCATCACAGTCACCGCTACACGGGCCCCAGAAAAACCGGTGCCAATCTATTGGAATACTACAAGAGGCAATATTTCTGGCTCAACTGAGCTTTCCGGGACGACTGCCAGTGCCGTGGTACATGCCGCTCCTGAGCCAGGTGAAGGCGATGTAACGGTTTCGCTTGCTGGCCTCAATAAAACACTCACCGTTCTACACAAGAAGCAGGAAGGTAGCTTCGGGGTTGTGCTTGAGCAACCAACATTATCAGCCGGCAACTCGGCGGTGGTTGAGCAGCTTTATGGTGGTACCACGTCCTATCAACTGCCTCAGAGCACCAAAGGGACAGTATATGGGCCGGCTAATGCTGAAGTCATGGTTATGGCTGGTAGCTTCTATGCACCCAATACGAGAGATATCCTTCATCTTTCAATGGTCGAGATTGAAAATAGTGATGTCGGTGGAGTGCAAAAGAAGGTCATACGCTCTATTGATGGAAAGTATCAGGCAGTGCTTAATTCGGTCGATGCCGATATAGATGAAAGCCAGTCTTATACTATGCCTGGGGCCAGCTTGCGGCTTGGTAGCGGAAGCTTCTCTATTCCGAGTTCTCCTGAATTAGAAGCGAGCAATAATTTCTTCTTCAATATCCGCTTTCGTCCCGGAGCAGCCCTAGCCGGCAGCTCAGATGAAATAATTTTGGGGGAAAAAGCCACATCCAGTGGCAATGCTGCATTCTCGATGAAACTCAGGCCTGAAGAGGGGGGGTACCGACTAGTCGCTGAGGTAGCTACTCTTGGCAGGAAGTACCAAATAGCTTCTGCAAATTTAGTTACAGCAGAACAATGGACTCTAGCTGGAATTCGGTACTCGGCAGGGACGCTGCAGCTGGATGTCAACGGTGAAACACAGTCAATAACTGCTAACGGCGCCGTAGTTGCGCAGGGAGTAGGTGGGGGCTTCACATTTGGTAAGGGGTTTATTGGCCATTTAGACGATATCAAGTATGGCGATGAATCAGCAGGTGCAGGTACAAGTCGAGTTATTGAATTCGCTAATGGAGAGACAAGTCAGCGTATCAAACTGGATCAAAATGGCATTGGCCATATCTCGATAAAATTAGCCAGTAGTTTCAATGCCCAATTCATGCGGGTCGGACTTTCGGTGGTCGAGGTTTCGGATAGCGGGACGGCAAGCTTACCTCGAAAAGACCTGCGAGTGATGAATGATTTTGCTAGCCGTCTTTCTGGCTTAGCGACTGACGCAGCATTTGCAGACTCAATTGATAGAGTTAATAGGCATGAAAGTGGGGTTGCCGTCGTTGAACCCTCGGTTTTTGCACAAACGATCGATTATCTAAAAAGCAACGGTGGGCAGGTATACGACTTTGTAGTGGGAGCTGGGAAATTACTCTATCAAGTAAGCGGCCTGTCAGATGCTTATACCATTGGTCATGCCATTTACTTGGCGTTTAATGGCCGTTGGGATGAAGTCGATAAAATGGAGCTTGTGTTTTCTGTCGTAAGTTTATCACTCACAATTATTACCGTGGCGTTGACAGGTGGTGCTGGTGCTGCAGGGATTGGCCCATTGCGGGCAAGTCTGGCCTTTTTGAAAGCGTTGCTAAAAGAGATGGTCATGGACCCTGTTGTTTTGTTAAAAGCAGGGGGGACGCTGTTTAAGCATACTGCGCGAATTATGGTGGACTTCTTTAGTGGCCCTGGTGGCAGGGCGAAGGTTATGGCGGAGTTGAAAGAGGTACAGTTGGCATTGGGTGAAATGTTGAGCAGTACAGGGAAGAAACTCATCCAGCTTTTCATGACCACCGTACGTAGTGTTCGCGATCTGAAGAGTTTCCTGCGGCTTTTAGCGACTTCGAGAAAGCTCAAAGAAATTCAGTGCCCCATTGCTATGCTGGATGCGGATAGGGAACGCAGGTTAATTGCCAGGATTACCTCGCCTCTCACGCTACTGCTGGGCGGCGGGGTAGCTGAAGCAGCACCGCCAGTTAGTGCCTTGTGTGGAAGTAGGTTAATTGACAAGCTTGCTGAAGCGAAAGTGTCAATAGCCAATGAAGAGATTGCTTCACGGTATTTTGATGATATAACACAAATTATTGATAATCTTGTTAACACCAAAGGGATTTTGTCTATATCAGAGTCCAGTCTTTTAGCTATAAAAGAGCTAAGCGCTGCTGGGCATGGAGGCGCAATTAAAAATATTTTGGAAGCTATGAGGGATGGCCGTTTGAAGCCCCACTCGAAAGGCGCAAATGCTATCGATAATATGAGTGAGGCTGCGGTTATTTCAGGGAAGGTAGAGGATTTTTCTAATTTTGATTACTTGGTTGATTTGATGAAGTACTCCAGGGATGTTTTGGTGAAAGCAAATCCAGCGACTGCGGATAAAGAGCTGGCTGCTATGCTTAAACATTTTAATCCTGTGGGCGCCAATCAGCTAATTACCGCTTTCCAGTACAAGCGACTTGTTGGCGAAATGTATGCGTTGAAAAGTATAGAGAAGCTACATGAAGGTAAAAATCTAACGCTCGTGAAGATTAATGACCGAATTGCTGATAGTGAATTTGGTAGGAATGGTAAAGAAGGCGTAGATAGCTTATTCCGCTCGGCAGATGGCAAATTTGAAGTACTCGGTGAGACAAAGAACGCTAGTAAGTCGGCTGATTCTGCGGAATTTGTTTCTCGTCTGGATAATCAGTTTGTGAAGCATCTGCAAGAGAATTTCCTGAAGCGGATAGGCCCGGAGGCCAAAGCAGGTGATTGCAATTGGAAGGGCGGGGTTACACCGTTCCTTCAATATGTAATGCTGGGGAGCTTCATTAAGAGTCAGGCAGATGTTGATAATATTAAGAGTCGGTTTCAAAAAATACTGGCAGGTGATAAAAGCCTTTCGCCACTTTCAAAGTGTTTGGGAGTTAAAGGAAACAGTGTTGGCGACCTTGATAAGGTTCTAGGTATTCATTGGGATCCTGTATTTGTTGAGAATTTTATCAACTAATTTCGGTGCGGATAGTGAGCGAATTTAAAGTGTTGAGCAAAGATCTGTTGGTGTTCGGTGGTAAAAAAAATATCAGTGAGAAGGTGGTTACACCGGGGTACTACGTTATCGCTCAGACATTTTCTGCAGATGAAGATAGTGTTTATGCTGCGATTCTTTATGAGCGGACAAGTTCATTTGTCAGTGCTCTGGATGCCTCAACTGGTGCTATGAAGTGGGTGGTTGAGGACCAAAGTGATGGCAGTCGCTGGGTCTATCTGGCTAGCCACATATTGGCTGGGCCGCTTCTTATTGATAAAAGCAGCGGTATTGTCTGCTTTGATCTTCGAACTATTCCAGAGTTCGATGAGCCAAGCTGGCCCTATGCTATTGAAGTTGAGGGCAATAGAGTTCTAATCGAGCTCTCGGAATCAGATTCGCCGGGCTTGTATATTTCACTGAGTCTGGTGGATTTTACCTATGAAATCCTAGATTTAGGAATACAATTCGCACGTCATCATGACGGAAAAATATACGGCTGGAAAATTGCGGATGATATTTCCAAGTTTTATCGCTTAGGGGATGCGGGTGGGCTTCCTGAGCTCATATGCTCTATCCAAGAGCCAATTGATTATCTAGTTCCCAAATTTACCGGGAATTTTGCAGTCTATAAAAACCGGGACAGTACTTTTTTTTCTTGTATTGACCTAACTGGCTCGTCTTGCAAACGAGTGCCCTATCCTACGGAAGGAGGGGCAGTCACGGCGTATAGTGGTACCCTTTTTATCGTTCGTAGAGGGCTATGGAAGCTGAATATCAATGAAGGCTCGGTTTCTGGTCCGTTCTTGCCTGAGATCGTTGAATGGTATTTGTCTTTCGATGACGGGAAATTTTACTCAGTTGAGCAGCGCGGCCAAGTGGAAGAAAAGTACTATGTGTGTATGCGCAACGTGGAGGATCTAGAACTATTATGGGAGAGGGAGTTGGCACTTCCTGGGAATGGGGTTTTCTTGGGAGGGCAAGGTATTTACGTAGAGCCGATGGGTAATAGCGGCGGAATCCAGTTTTTCAAATATTCTGCTTGATGTTATTTTGCTGGTTTGATCTGGTGTGAGATTTGAATGGCAGCGTATTCTGGTGTGATTTCTGAAAATTTTAAACATACTGGCTGGCTTTTTTTTTCGCGACGTCAGATTTTGGTGGCTGCATTTATCGCTTCGCTGCCTGCCGGCTTCTTTCTGATTGCCCTTAATTATCTTTCTGCAAGGCGGATTGGATTGTTTTTGCTTTTTCTTGCCGCTGCATGCTGTTCCAGTCTTGGGATAATAGTCGCATTTATTGTTGTTCCACCATCGCCAATAGATAAGTTGATTCCTTTGGTTTCTGTTTTGTTGATGCTGATTATATCAAGGTGGCTTTTGGCTTTTGAAGGGATATTTCGCAGTTGGCTCAGTTCAGTGCTTCTGTCACTGTTTGTTCTTGCTGCGCAATTTGTATTGGCAAGTAAGATGCTCCCTTACTTAGTGGCTTGAAGTTTGGGTTGTTTTTAGTGACTTGCCTGATAAATACGTGTATAGGGTTTTTGTTTACGCCTAGGGCTAATTAGAGTTGCTGTATTTTTGTGCGGTTTGGAAAATTTTGTTTTTCTCAAAAACTTCCAGGTCGCTCATTGAACTGCGTGGATAGGATGTATGAAGCGAAGGCAACACGGCACCGTGACACATAGTTGATTCGATTTATAATAATGCTGGTCTGACGCCAGTAGTGATGTAGTTAAGCTACAAGAGCGGTCGTGTAGTTCGAGTGGAGTCACTCGATGATGCAAGGCAAAGCGCGCGCTCCGCTCATGTGCTCAATACAAGGAGCAGGCAATTTTGCTGGTTGTGCAATTTTCTTCGTTAACAATGCATATGCTGGGCACCCCGCTAAATGAGTCGGACACCTCCGGGGGGGATGTTGCAAATATCTTAAGCCGGTGGGCCCAAGTGTTGTTCAGCATGTCGTAAGTGTCTTTAAGTTATCGATTTCACATTCCTCATCTTTCTGGCCATTCCCGGGCCCCCCACCTGTGATTTAATTGCACCGTGCCATCGCTCCCCGTCCGGGTCGCGATGGCGCTCAAGGCTTTAGCAGGCCGGGACCCCGCCTGCTGTCCGTCGGCCTCCAACGCAATGGATTCTGCGATGCCCAGTGCCAGCCCTCTCGATTCCGTCGACTCCCCTGCCGAGGCCGTCAGCCTGCGTCGGTTGCCGTTCGCCTATGCCAAGCGCCACGGCGTGCTGGTCCAGCTCGGGGTGGATGGGGCGCGGCTGGTGTATCGGCCGGGCACGGCCCTGGCGGCGGTGGGGGAGGCGTTGCGTTTCGTCGGGCGGCCCCTGGCGTTCCAGGAGTTGGACGCGGCGACCTTCGATGCCGCGCTGAGCCTGGCCTACCAGCATGATTCCTCGGCCGCCATGCAGATGGTGGAGGGCCTGGGCGATGAGCTCGACCTCGCCAGCCTGGCCGAACGGGTGCCGGAGACCGAGGACCTGATGGAGCAGGAGGACGATGCGCCGATCATCCGCCTGATCAACGCCATCCTCGGCGAGGCCATCAAGGAGAACGCTTCCGACATTCATGTCGAGACCTTCGAGAAGCGCCTCGTGGTGCGCTTCCGCATCGACGGCATCCTCCGCGAGATGGTGCAGCCCCGGCGTGAGCTGGCGGCGCTGCTGGTTTCGCGGATCAAGGTCATGGCCAAGCTGGATATCGCCGAAAAGCGCGTGCCCCAGGACGGCCGCATTTCCCTGCGTGTGGCGGGGCGTGAAGTGGACATCCGCGTCTCCACGCTGCCGTCGGCCAACGGCGAGCGCGTGGTGCTGCGCCTGCTGGACAAGCAGGCCGGCCGCCTGACCCTGCAGCACCTGGGCATGAGCGCGCGCGACCGCTCGCAGATGGAGGAGACCGTGCGCAAGCCCCACGGCATCCTGCTGGTCACCGGCCCCACCGGCTCGGGCAAGACCACCACCCTCTACGCCAGCCTGGTGACGCTGAACAACGGCACCCGCAACATCCTCACGGTGGAAGACCCCATCGAGTACAACCTCGAAGGCATCGGCCAGACCCAGGTCAACGCCAAGGTCGACATGACCTTCGCCCGCGGCCTGCGCGCCATCCTGCGCCAGGACCCGGACGTGGTGATGGTCGGCGAGATCCGTGACCGCGAGACCGCCGAGATCGCCGTGCAGGCGTCGCTCACCGGTCACCTGGTGCTTTCCACCCTGCACACCAACAGTGCCATCGGCGCCATCACCCGCCTGGTGGACATGGGCGTCGAACCCTTCCTGCTGTCGTCCTCCTTGCTCGGCGTGCTCGCCCAGCGCCTGGTGCGCGTGCTCTGCTCCCACTGCAAGGAGCCCTACCAGGCGGACGCCGCCGAGTGCGACGTGCTGGGGCTCGACCCGGCGCAGCCGCCGACGCTTCACCGCGCGCGGGGCTGCGCCGAATGCAACCAGTCCGGCTACCGCAGCCGCACCGGCATCTACGAACTGGTGGTCTTCGACGACCACATGCGCACCCTGGTCCACAACGGCGCCTCCGAACAGGAGATGACCCGCCACGCCCGCACCAGCGGCCCCAGCATTCGCGATGACGGCCGGCGCAAGATCCTCGAAGGCGTGACCACGGTGGAAGAAGTGCTGCGCGTGACCCGGGAAGAATAAATGGCTGCCTTCGAATACATCGCCCTGGACAGCCGGGGCCAGCAGAAGAAGGGCGTGATGGAGGGCGACAGCGCCCGCCAGGTGCGCCAGCTGCTGCGTGACCGCCAGCTCGCCCCGCTGGACGTGAAGCCCACCCGTACCCGCCAGGAGTCGGTGGGCAGCCGCTGGAGTTTCCAGCGCGGGCTCTCGGCCATGGAACTGGCCCTGCTCACCCGGCAGATGGCCACCCTGGTGCAGGCCGCCATGCCCATCGAAGAGGCGCTCGGCGCCGTCGCTGCGCAAAGCGAGAGCGGCCGGGTCAAGGCCATGATGCTGGCGGTGCGCTCCAAGGTGCTGGAAGGCCACAGCCTGGCCGGTGCCCTCAAGGAATTCCCCAGTGCCTTTCCCGACCTGTACCGCGCCACAGTCGCGGCGGGGGAGCACGCCGGCCACCTCGGCCCGGTGCTGGAGCAACTGGCCGACTACACCGAGCAACGCCAGCAATCGCGGCAGAAGGTCCAGCTCGCGCTGCTCTACCCGGTGATCCTGATGTGCGCCTCCCTCGGCATCGTCGGCTTCCTGCTGGGCTACGTGGTGCCCGACGTGGTCAAGGTCTTCGTCAACACCGGGCAGGAGCTACCGGCTCTGACCCGTGGCCTGATCGCCACCAGCGAGGTGGTCAAGCATTGGGGCTGGCTGATCCTGCTGCTGGCGGTGGCCGGCATCAGCGCGCTCAAGGCGTCGCTGCGCAGGGACGCTGCGCGCCTGCGCTTCCACATCATCCTGCTGCGCATCCCGCTGGTGGGGCGTCTGGTGCGGGCTACCGACACCGCGCGTTTCGCTTCCACCCTGGCGATTCTCGCCCGCAGCGGCGTACCCCTGGTGGAGGCGCTGGGCATCGCCGCCCAGGTGGTGGCCAACCGAGCCATCCGCGCCAAGGTGGAAGTGGCGGCGCAGAAGGTGCGCGAAGGCAGCAGCCTGACCCGCGCCCTGGAGCAGAGCGGCGAGTTCCCCGCGATGATGCTGCACATGATCGCCAGCGGCGAAAAATCCGGTGAACTGGACCAGATGATGGCCCGCACCGCGCGTAACCAGGAGAACGACCTGGCCGCCCGCATCGCCATGCTGGTGGGGCTGTTCGAGCCCTTCATGCTGGTGTTCATGGGCGCGGTGGTGCTGGTCATCGTCCTCGCCATCCTCCTGCCGATCCTTTCTCTCAACCAGCTCGTGGGGTAACCGCGTGAAATCAGGCCGTACGCAAGCAGGCTTCACCCTGATCGAAATCATGGTGGTGGTGGTCATCCTCGGCATCCTCGCCGCGCTGGTGGTGCCCCAGGTGATGAACCGCCCGGACCAGGCCAAGGTCACGGTCGCCAAGGGCGACATCAAGGCCATCGGCGCCGCGCTGGACATGTACAAGCTCGACAACTTCGCCTACCCCAGCACCCAACAGGGCCTGGAAGCGCTGGTGAAGAAGCCCAGCGGCAACCCGCAGCCGAAGAACTGGAACAAGGACGGCTACCTCAAGCGCCTGCCGGTCGACGCCTGGGGCAACCCCTACCAGTACCTGGCCCCCGGCACCAAGGGCGCCTACGACCTGTACTCCTTCGGCGCCGACGGCAAGGAAGGTGGCACCGACGCCGATGCCGATATCGGTAACTGGGAAAACTGATGGAGCGCGGGCGCGGCTTCACCCTGATCGAGCTGCTGGTGGTCCTGGTGATCATCGGCTGCCTGGTCAGCGTGGCCGTGCTCGCCAACGGCAATGCCAGCAGCGGCCGCGAGCTGCGTGACGAGGCCGAGCGCCTGGCGGCGACCATCGCCATCCTCGCCGACGAAGCGGTGCTGGACGGCCGCGAATACGGCCTGCTGGTGACGGCCGAAAGCTACCGGGTGCTGGCCTACGACAACGCCTCCGGCACCTGGGCCGATGACGCCACCCGCCCGGAACGCCGCCCGGCCGCCTGGATGCGCCTGAGCCTGGAGCTGGAAGGGGAGGCCCTCAAGCTGCCCGAGCCCAAGGTGAAGGAAGAAAGCCGCCCCGGCCTGGCCAAGGACGAGCCGGAGAAGGACAAACGCAAGGAAAAGCCCGTGCCCCAGGTGCTGATCCTCTCCAGCGGCGAGCTCACGCCCTTCAGCCTGCGCCTGGAAGAGCGCCGCGCCGATGGCAACGCCTACGCCCTGGCCAGCGATGGCTACCAGTTGCCCAGCGCCGAGCAGGCCAAGGAGCGATGAGCATGCGCCGCGCCCGTGGCTTCACCTTGCTGGAGGTGCTGGTGGCCCTGGCCATCTTCGCCACGGTCGCCGCCTCGGTGCTGACCGCCGCCAGCCGCAGCCTGATCGTCGCCGGGCAACTGGAAGACAAGACCCTGGCCGGCTGGATCGCCGACAACCGCGTCACCGAACTGCAGATCAAGCAGCCCACCCCGGGTGAAGGCCGCGAGGACAAGGTGCTGGAATACGGCGGCCGCCAGTGGGAAACCCACAGCGAGATCGAAGCCACCAGCGACAAGGGCCTGCGCCGCGTCACCGTCTGGGTGGCGCCCAAGCCCGAGCGCGGCGCCAGCGCGCCGATCAAGGAGCGCTCGGTGTTCAGCCTCACCGGCTTCCTGGCGGTGCGTGGATGAGCCGGCAGCGCGGCTTCACCCTGCTGGAAGTGATGATCGCCATCGGCATCTTCGCCCTGCTCGGCCTCGGCACCTACCGCATGCTGGAAACGGTGATGAAGGCCGACGAGGTGACCCGCGAGCATGAGAAATCCCTGCGCGAACTGGGCCGTGCCTTCGCCTCCATCGACCGTGACCTGGGCCAGGCACTGCCGCGCGTGGTGCGCGACGCCTACGGCGACGAACGCGGTGCCCTGGTCGGCGAGCTGGGTGCCACCGACGGCACCGCCGCCCTCGAATTCAGCCGCGCCGGCTGGCGCAACCCGCTGGGCAGCACCCGCTCGCAGTTGCAGCGGGTACGCTGGCGCCTGGCCGGCTCGACCCTGGAGCGCGTGTACTGGTCCGTGCTCGACCAGGCGGTGGACAGCCCGCCCCGGGTGCAGAAGGTGCTCGAAGGCGTCAGCTCGGTGGAACTGCGCTACCTCGACGACAAGGGCCAGTGGCAGGAGCAGTGGCCGCCGAGCCTGGGCGACTCCGACCCGGCCAAGGCCCGTGGGCGCCTGCCGGTGGCGGTCGAGCTCAAGCTGGAGCACCGCCACTACGGCGGGCTGACCCGGCTCTACCGGCTGCCGGAGATGGGCGTCGAAGAACAGCCCAGCGAAGGCGGCACCACGCCCGACGACGACAAGAAGCCAACCCCCGAGCCCGAACCCAAGCCCGACGCTGGCAAGGAGAAGGGCGCATGACCCGCCAGCGGGGCGTCGCCCTGGTCACCGTGCTGCTGGTGGTCTCCATCGTCACCGTCATCTGCGCGGGGCTCATCCTCCGCCAGCAGCTGTCGATCCGTGGCGCCGCCAACCGCATCGCCATCCAGCAGGCCTGGCACTACGCCCTGGGCGGCGAGGCCCTGGGCCAGTCGGTGCTGCTGCGCGACCTGAAGAAACCGGGCAGCGACCCGCGTGCACCCATCGACCACCCCCTGGATGACTGGGCCCGCCCGCTGCCGGTATTCCCCATCGACCAGGGCGAGATCGGCGTGCACATCGAAGACCTGGCCGGGCGCTTCAACCTCAACAGCCTGGTGCAGGGCGACAAGGTGGACAAGCTCTCCGTCGAGCGCTTCAACCGCCTGCTGCTGCGCCTGAAGATCGAGAAGCCCTACGCCGACCGCCTGGTGGACTGGCTGGACAAGGACCAGGAGCCCAGCGGCGAATACGGCGCCGAAGACAACCAGTACCTGCTGGCCCAACCCCCTTACCGCACCGCCGGCCGCGAGCTGCAGGACGTCTCCGAACTGCGCCTGCTGCTGGACATGAGCGAGGAGGATTACCGCCTGCTCGCCCCCTGGGTCTCCACGCTGCCGGCCAAGGTGCCGCTCAACGTCAACACCGCCAGCCCCATGGTGCTCTCCTGCCTCGCCGACAACCTCGACCCGGGCGCCGCCCAATCGCTGGTCAGCGGGCGCGGGCGTGAAGGCTACCCGGACATCCGCGCCTTCCTCGACCAACCGGCCATGGCCGGCACCGGCGTGCGCGCGGCGGGGCTGGGGGTGGGCAGCGCCTATTTCCAGGTGCGCAGCGAAGTGCGCCTGGGGGAGCGCAAGGTGGTATTGCTCAGCACCCTGCAACGCGACCCGAAAGGCGTGGTCCGCGTGCTCAAGCGTGATCTCGGGCAGCCGGGCTACCTGGCCCAGGCGCCCCTCGAACCACAGGAAGAATGACCATGGATTGCCTATTCATCCCGCCCGTCGGCGGGGCGGTCCTCGGCCCCGCCTGCCAGGTGCACTGGCAGGAAGCGACCGGTGAGGGCCGCAGCCTGCCGCTAGCCGAATGCGCCGCGCTGCTCCAGGGGCGGCCGGTGGCACTGGTGCTGCCCATGGAAATGGCCAGTGCCTTCGTGGTGGGCCTGCCGACGCAGAAGGCGCGGCTGATGCACCAGGCGCTGCCCTATGCGGTGGAGGAAATGCTCGCCGAGGACGTCGAGCTGTTCCACCTGGCCCTGGGCGCCCAGTTGGCCGATGGCCGCTACCCGGTGCTGGTGCTGCGCCGCGCTCAATTGACCGGGTGGCTGGAAGAGCTGGAAGACTTCGGCATCAAGGTTGCCGCCATCCATATGGACGCCGACCTGCTGCCCCGTGATGGCGAGCAGCTGCTGGTGATCGGCGAGCGGGCGCTGCTGGGCGGGGCCTGCGACACCCGCCTGGCCTTCCCCCTGGCCCACTGGCCATCCCTCGGTGCCCTGTGCGCCCCCGAGACCCAGCCACGGGAAGAGGCCGAGCCCTACCGCTTGCTGGCTGCCGGCCGTGCAGGCGCCATCGACCTGGCCCAGGGCGAGTTCGCCCCGCGCACCGAAAGCCGCGCCTGGGCGGCCTGGCGCCCCCTCGCGGCCCTCGCTGGCGTCAGCGTGGTGCTGTTCCTGGCCTTCAACCTGGTGCAGGCCTGGCTGCTGGAGCGCAGTGGCGATGCCTATGTCGAATCCAGCCACGCCCTCTATCGCCAGCTGTTCCCCGAGGACAAACGCATCGTCAACCTCAAGGCCCAGTTCGCCGAGCACCTGAGCCAGGGCACCCGCGCGCAGGGGGGCTTCATCAGCCTGCTGGACCAGGCCTCCAGCGCCATAGCCGAAGCCCAGGCGGCGCTGACGGTGACCAACGTCGACTACAGCCAGACCCGTGGCGACCTGGCGTTGCAGGTCCGTGCCAAGGATTTCGCCGACCTGGAGAAGCTGCGCAAGCGCCTGGTCAAGGCCGGCCTCAGCGTGCAGCTGGGTTCGGCCAGCCGTGAAGAAGGGGGCGTGACCGCCCGCGTGGTACTGGGAGGTGGCGCATGAACGCCCTGACGGACATCCGCACGCGCCTGCGCGAAGGGCTGGAGCAATCCCCCCTGTGGCAGCGCTGGCAGCACCTGCCGCCGCGTGATCGCCTGGCCCTGCAGCTGCTGGGCGGTTTCCTCGCCCTGGCGCTGTTCTACCTGGCGGTCTGGTCGCCGGTGGCCGCCCGTGTCGAGCGTGCCCGCGCCTACCAGCAACAGCAGCAGGCGCTGTTCACCTACATCCAGGCCAACGCCGGCCAGGCCCGCCGCCAGGCTGCCAGCGCCCAGGTGGAGCTGGCCCCCGAGCAGCTCCAGGGCCTGGTCACCAGCACCGCGCAGAAGCAGGGGCTGACCCTGGAGCGCTTCGACAACGAAGGCAACGGCGGCCTGCTGGTCACCCTGACCCAGGCCTCGTTCGAGTCGATGCTGAAGTGGTTGGCCGAGCTGGATAAACGCGGCGTGACCCTCACTGAAGCCAGCCTCGACAAGGTGGCCACCGGCAAGGTCGACGCGCGGCTCACGCTGATGGTGGCGGGGCAGGGTGGTTGAGGGTAGTGGTTGTCATGCACAGCGGCTCGGTTACGGCCGCCTGAACCTGTTCGTCATCGTTAGCTCGCTGCGAATCCCTTTGATTAAGATGCTGCTTCTGTCCGGCATGCGAGGTCGGTGGGTTTCTGACGCGGAGTTGCTGCTGTGAACCAGAGGATTCACAGCAATCTTTGAGTTCGAGGAACAGGAGATCGTCAAATGAGCGTGGAGCGCGACCTGAGCTATCTGCAGTCCCTATTGCGGGAGCTATGTGCGCTGCCGCAGGAAACCGAGTGGGTAGAGTTCAAGCAGAACAACGACGATGTGCCGCTGATTGGCGAATACATTTCAGCGCTGGCCAATGCCGCCGCCCTGCTTGGCAAGGAGTACGGCTACCTGCTTTGGGGGATCGACGACGCCAGCCATGCCGTGATCGGTACTGCCTTCAGGCCTTCCACCGCGCGCTACAAGCAACAGGAACTGGAAAGCTGGCTGCTGCAGAAGACCGCTCCGAAGATCCACTTCCGCTTCTTCGAATTCACGGCCCTCGAGGGCATGCCGGTTGTGATCCTGGAAGTCCAGGCTGCCCGCCATACGCCGGTCCAGTTCGACGGGGTCGAATATATCCGCGTTGGTTCTTACAAGAAGAAGCTGCGCGAGTTTCCAGAAAAGGAGCGGGCGCTCTGGCGCGTCTTCGACCGCGTACCCTTCGAGCAGCAAGCGGCCCTGCAAAACCTTGATGTCGACCAGGTGCTCAAATTGCTCAACTATTCCGCCTACTTCGATCTCACACTTCAGCCCTTACCCGAAGGCCGAGAAGCGATACTCGCCGCTCTGGCCGCCGATCGCATGATCCAGCGCAGCGACAGTGGGCAATGGCATATCAGCAACCTGGGCGCGATCCTATTCGCCAAGCGCTTGCAGGATTTCCCCGTTCTGGGGCGCAAGGCAGTGCGGCTGATTCATTACAAGGGCAACGGCAAGCTGGAGACGTTGCGCGAGCTGCCCGGCAACAAGGGCTATGCCCTGGGGTTCGAGGGCTTGATCGATACCCTGAAAGCACTGCTGCCGGCCAACGAGGAAATCGGCAAGGCATTCCGCCAAGAGGTTCCGATGTACCCGGAGCTGGCCCTGCGAGAGTTAGTGGCCAACGCCATCATTCACCAGGATTTCAACCTCAGCGGCACCGGACCTATGATCGAATTGTTCGAGCAGCGTCTGGAAATAACCAATCCCGGCGTGCCGCTGGTCGATCCGCAGCGCTTTCTCGACAGCCCGCCGCGCAGCCGCAACGAGGGGCTGGCCTCCTTCATGCGCCGTATCGGCATATGCGAGGAGCGTGGCAGTGGCATCGACAAGGTGGTGGCGCAGACCGAGTTGTACCAGTTGCCGGCTCCGATTTTCGAGCAGACAGAGGAGCACACCCGCGTGGTGCTCTTCGCCCATCAGGACTACCGCAACATGGGCCAAGAAGATCGTATTCGTGCCTGTTACCAGCACTGCTGCTTGAAGTATGTGAACCGCGAGCCGATGAACAACACCTCGCTACGCTTGCGCTTCCAGATCGACGAGGGCAATAGCGCCATGGTCAGTCGTGTCATCAAGCAGACCATCGAGGCCGGGCTGATCCGCCTCTATGATCCTGCAGCCAACCGCAGGACATATCGCTATGTACCTTGGTGGGCCTGAGTTCATTTGACGGTCATTTGACTGGGCGGGCGTTATCCCGCCTTCCAAGACATAGCCTCAGCCTATTTTGGGGCCTGGCACTGCGTTATTCATTTGGCGGTCATTTGACTGAGCGCGTTAGCGCAGTCGATGTGTAAAAGAACCCTGCCCCATCCCTAGCCGAGGTCATGCCATTCAGTTCCCCGCCGACACCCCACGGTCGATGGCCATGTCGGCGCCCGTTATCGAGGCGGCTGCCGGCTGGCAGAGGAAGTAGGCCAGCTCGGCCACTTCGGCCGGTTGTATGAAGCGCGCGTCGGCGCCTTGCGGGTACTTGGCCAGCAGTTCGCGGTAGTAGCCCTGTGGGTCGCCGTTGCCGTAGCGCTGCGCCTGGAACTTCAGCATCGGCGTCTCGATGTCGCCCGGTGAAATCGCATTGCAGCGCACGCCATCGGGCGCGAGGTCCAGCGCCAGGGTCTTGGTCAGCAGCGTGACGCCGCCCTTGCTCGCGCAGTAGGCGGCCGCGTTGCGGTTGCCCTGGCGGCCGGCGTCGCTGGAGATGTTGACGATGCAGCCCCGGCTCTGGCGCAGCGGTGGGATGGCGGCCGCGCACATGAAGAAGGTGCCCTTCAGGTTGACGTCCAGGACCAGGTCGAAATCCTCTTCCGAGCAGGCTTCGACCGGCCCTTCGCGCCACACCCCGGCGGCATTGATGAGGGCGTCCAGCCTGCCACCGGCCGCCAGCGCCGCTGCGACGATTTCCTGGCAGGCCCCCGGCCGGCGGATGTCCCTGGCCAGGTGGCCGGCCAGGGGCTGGGTGGCGGCCAGCTCGGCCAGCGAGGGCGTGTCCTGGTCGGTGGCGAATACCTGCCAGCCGCCCTGGAGGAAGCGTTCGACGAGTGCGCGGCCAACGCCGCCCGCAGCGCCGGTGACGAGAACGAGAGGGGTCATGGGGAATCTCCGTTGTCGGGCTCAGGGCGCCTTGTTTTCGATCAGGCAGTTGCCGCCGTCGACCACCAGCACTTCGCCGGTGATGTAGCTGGCCTCGGGCGAGGCGAGGAAGGCCACGGCCGCGGCGATCTCCTCGGGGCGGCCGGCCCGGCCGATGGGGACGAACTGCGCCGCGTGCTGCTCTTCGGGCGTGCTCGAACCGGTGGCGATCCACCCCGGGGCTACCGAGTTGACGGTGATGCCCTCCCGGGCGACCTCCAGCGCCAGCCCCATGTTCATCCCCAGCATCCCGGCCTTGGCCGCGCTGTAGGCGGCCTCGCCCGGGTTGCTGCCCCGGGTTCCGGTGGTGGAGCTGATGTTGACGATGCGGCCGTAGCGACGGGAGCGCATGCCCGGCAGCACGCCCCGGGTCAGCAGGAAGGCGGTGGTGAGGTTTCGCGCAAGCGACAGGTTCCACATCTCCAGGCTCATGTCCGCCACCTCGGCGAAGGGTTCCGGGCTGCCCTGCATCGCCATGCCGGCGTTGTTCACCAGGATGTCGATACGCCCCCACTGCGCCTGCGCCCAGGTGAGCAGCGCGTGCACGGCGGCTTCGTCGGTGAGGTCCGCGGCCTGGCCGTGCGCGTCGAAGCCCTCCGCGCGCAACTCGGTCACCCGGTCGGCGATGCGCGCGCTGCTGGCGGTGACGATCAGCTTCGCGCCGGCACGCCCCAGGCGGCGTGCGATGGCCATGCCGATCCCCGATTCGCTGCCGGCGCCGCTGACCAGGGCCACCTGGCCCATCATTGCTGGTTCCATGATTCTTTCCTCCGGGGCTGTATTGCGCTGGAGGCTAGAAGTGTTTTGCTGATAGAAAAAGACAACCGTTATCAGCAGAACTGACAACACCATGGCCTTTAGCAGCGAATCCCTGAAAGTCTTCCTCGCCGTGCTGGATGCCGGCTCGTTCTCGGCGGCCGCCAGGGCCCTGGGGCGCGTGCCGTCGGCGGTGAATATGGCGATTTCCCAGCTGGAGGCCGAGCTGGACCTGGAGCTGTTCGACCGCTCCTCCCGCCGCGCGCTGCCGACGGCTGCGGCCCGGGCCCTGGAGCCCCAGGCGCGGCAGGCGGCGGGCCAGCTCAACCTGCTGGACGCGCACGCCCTGCAGCTGCATGCCGGGCTCGAGCCGCGCCTGGTGCTGGCCATGGCGCCGGAGCTGCAGAGCGGCGCCTGGAGCCAGCCGCTGTCGACGCTGGCGCGTGAGTTCCCGACGCTGGAGATCGAGGTGCGCTCCGCTGCCCAGGCCGATGCCACGCGCATGCTGCATGACGGCAGCGTGCAGCTGGCCCTGGTGTTCGAACGCCCGGGGATCGATGAGCGCGAGGCCTTCGTCGAGGCGGGAAGCCAGTTGCTGGCCGCCGTCGCGGCGCCCGGTTACAGCCAGGCGGCGCTGAGCGAATCCCGCCTGGCCGAGCTCCGGCAGATCGTCGTCGCGCTTGGCGACCCCAAGGCTTCGGATCCGCAGATCGTGCTGTCCCACAGGGTCTGGCTGACCGACAGCTACCTGGCCACGCTGGGCCTGGTGCAGGCGGGCATCGGCTGGGCCTACCTGCCCCAGCCGCTGGTGCAGCCGCTGATCGCATCCGGTGCGCTGGAGCACGTCGCCTTCGCCGACATGGCCAACCAGATGCGCCTGTGGGTGGATGCGGTGTGGCTGAAGAAGCGCCCGCTCGGGCTGGCGGCCAGGCGCTACCTCGAACTGCTGCGCGAGCAGACCCGCACCGAACCGGGCCGCGCGTGAGCCGCCGCAATGCGCGCGCCGAACGGCGGAAACGAAAAAGCCCGCGCGAGGCGGGCTTTCCGGGGTGCCGCGACCGTCATGGGACGGTCGGGACATCGATCTGGCGCATCCGGCGGGATTCGAACCCACGACCCCTGCCTTCGGAGGGCAGTACTCTATCCAGCTGAGCTACGGATGCTTGAAGAGGCGCGCAATGATACCTGTATGGGCTGCCAGCGTCCACGCTGGCACGAATGTTCGTGATTTCGAACGAAAATGACGCTCGTGCTCGATTCTGCACAGTAAAACACGCAAATATTTCCAGTTTTCGTCTGTTTTATCGAACAGCCTATTGCCCTTTGACCCCTCTCGCCCTAGGATTCGTTTGAGATTTCAAACGCCCCTTGCAAACGCCAAGTCAGGCCGTTCCAATCGAATCCCCCTCCTGGCCAATCCTGTGTTGGCTGAACAAAAACAACGTGCCCCCGGCTCCTTGTAACCGGTGTGAAGGAGACAGCGATGCAATTGAAAGATGCCACCCTGTTCCGCCAGAAAGCCTACATCGACGGCGCCTGGCTGGACGCTGACAGCGGCCAGACCATCAAGGTCAACAACCCGGCCACTGGGGAGATTCTCGGTACCGTGCCGAAGATGGGCGCCGCCGAGACCCGCCGTGCCATCGAGGCGGCCGACAAGGCCCTGCCGGCCTGGCGTGCGCTGACCGCCAAGGAACGCGCCAACAAGCTGCGCCGCTGGTACGAGCTGATGATCGAGAACCAGGACGACCTCGGTCGCCTGATGACGCTCGAACAAGGCAAGCCGCTGGCCGAAGCCAAGGGCGAGATCGCCTACGCCGCCTCCTTCATCGAATGGTTCGCCGAAGAAGCCAAGCGCATCTATGGCGACGTCATTCCCGGCCACCAGCCGGACAAGCGCCTGATCGTCATCAAGCAGCCCATCGGCGTGACCGCGGCCATCACCCCGTGGAACTTCCCCGCTGCGATGATCACCCGCAAGGCCGGCCCGGCCCTGGCCGCCGGCTGCACCATGGTGCTCAAGCCTGCCTCGCAGACCCCGTATTCCGCCCTGGCCCTGGCCGAGCTGGCCGAGCGCGCCGGCATTCCGAAAGGCGTGTTCAGCGTGGTGACCGGCAGCGCCGGCGAAGTGGGCAGCGAGCTGACCAGCAACCCCATCGTGCGCAAGCTGTCCTTCACCGGCTCCACCGAGATCGGTCGCCAGCTGATGGCCGAATGCGCCCAGGACATCAAGAAGGTGTCCCTGGAGCTGGGCGGCAACGCCCCCTTCATCGTCTTCGATGACGCCGACTTGGACGCGGCCGTCGACGGCGCGCTGATCTCCAAGTACCGCAACAACGGCCAGACCTGCGTCTGCGCCAACCGCCTGTACGTGCAGGACGGCGTGTACGACGCCTTCGTCGAGAAGCTGAAAGTGGCCGTGGCCAAGCTGAAGATCGGCAACGGCCTGGAAGACGGCATCACCACCGGCCCGCTGATCGACGAGAAGGCCGTGGCCAAGGTCCAGGAGCACATCCAGGACGCGGTGAGCAAAGGCGCCAAGGTCGTGTCCGGCGGCAAGCCCCACGCCCTGGGCGGCACCTTCTTCGAGCCGACCATCCTGGTCGACGTACCGAAGACCGCCGCCGTGGCCAAGGAAGAAACCTTCGGCCCGCTGGCCCCGCTGTTCCGTTTCAAGGACGAGGCCGAAGTCATCGCCATGTCCAACGACACCGAGTTCGGCCTGGCATCCTACTTCTACGCCCGTGACCTGGGCCGCGTGTTCCGCGTGGCCGAGGCCCTGGAGTACGGCATGGTGGGTATCAACACCGGCCTGATCTCCAATGAAGTGGCGCCCTTCGGCGGCATCAAGGCCTCGGGCCTGGGTCGCGAAGGCTCCAAATACGGCATCGAGGACTACCTGGAGATCAAGTATCTCTGCCTCGGCGGTATCTGAATCTGATGTAAAGACGGGGCAAGGCGCGAAAGAGCGCGCGGCGCCCCAGCGGTACCACATGAACCACGTCGAGCCTCCGACAGGCCTGCGCAGTCGATCATCGAATGCTGCGCTGCAACCTGCCGGGGGCATTCATCCTTGAAGCTGCGCCGCCCGATGAGCGGCCGTGAGGAAACCATGAGCAAGACCAACGAATCCATCCTGCAACGCCGTGCCGCCGCCGTCCCCCGTGGCGTGGGCCAGATCCACCCGGTCGTCGCCGAGCGCGCCGAGAATGCCACCGTCTGGGACGTGGAAGGCCGCGAGTACATCGACTTCGCCGGCGGTATCGCCGTGCTGAACACCGGCCACCTGCATCCGAAAGTGGTCGCCGCCGTTCAGGAGCAGCTGACCAAGCTGTCCCACACCTGCTTCCAGGTGCTGGCCTACGAGCCCTACATCGAGCTCTGCGAAGAGATCGCCAAGCGCGTACCGGGTGACTTCGCCAAGAAGACCCTGCTGGTCACCTCCGGCTCCGAAGCCGTCGAGAACGCCGTGAAGATCGCCCGTGCCGCCACCGGCCGCGCCGGCGTGATCGCCTTCACCGGCGCCTACCACGGCCGCACCATGATGACCCTGTCGCTGACCGGCAAGGTGGTTCCGTACTCCGCCGGTATGGGCCTGATGCCCGGTGGCGTGTTCCGCGCCCTGGCCCCGTGCGAGCTGCACGGCGTGAGCGAAGACGACTCCATCGCCAGCATCGAGCGCATCTTCAAGAACGACGCCCAGCCCCAGGACATCGCCGCGATCATCATCGAGCCGGTGCAGGGTGAAGGCGGCTTCTACGTCAACTCCAAGCCCTTCATGCAGCGCCTGCGCGCCCTGTGCGACCAGCACGGCATCCTGCTGATCGCTGACGAAGTGCAGACCGGCGCTGGCCGTACCGGCACCTTCTTCGCCACCGAGCAGTTGGGCGTGATCCCGGACCTGACCACCTTCGCCAAGTCCGTTGGCGGCGGCTTCCCCATCTCCGGCGTGTGCGGCAAGGCCGAGATCATGGACGCCATCGCTCCCGGCGGCCTGGGCGGCACCTATGCCGGCAGCCCGATCGCCTGCGCCGCGGCCCTGGCCGTGCTCAAGGTCTTCGACGAAGAGAAACTGCTGGAGCGCAGCCAGGCCGTGGGCGAACGCCTGAAGGCCGGCCTGCGTGACATCGCTGCCAAGCACAAGGTCATCGGCGACGTCCGCGGCCTCGGCTCCATGGTCGCCATCGAGCTGTTCGAAGGCGGCGACGAGAGCAAGCCGGCCGCCGAGCTGGTCGGCAAGATCGTTGCCAAGGCGCGCGACAAGGGCCTGATCCTGCTGTCCTGCGGCACCTACTACAACGTCATCCGCTTCCTGATGCCGGTCACCATCCCTGATGCACAGCTCGACAAAGGCCTGGCCATTGTCGCCGAGTGCTTCGACGAACTCGCCTGAGGCTCACCAGCCAGGCGTATTTGAGGCCCGCTTCGGCGGGTCTTTTTTTGCCCTGGATCAAGGCCTACACCTCGCGGTGTTCAATACCCTCAAAAGGCCACTATCCAGCCCGTGAGGCGCCGTTTAGACTGCGCGCTCACTTTTTTGCCAACTCCATCGCATTCCCGGCTTCCAGGCCACGCCCCTGGATCGCGCTGCCCTTCGAGGTTCACATGCCCGCCCACGCCAAGGTCCCGGAAATCCTGATTGCCGAGGCCGACCCCTGGACGGCGGACCTGCTCGCGCAACTGGTGCTGGATGTACGTGGCGATGCCAGCGTGGTGCGCGTGCCCGATACCCAGGCCGCCCTGGCCCGCTGCAAGCGGCGCCTGCCCGACCTGGTGATCGCCGACGGCGAGTTGCAGGGCGGCGGCGGCCTGGAACTGCTGCGCCAGCTCAGGCGCCACCCGCGTACGCCGGTGCTGCCCTTCATCCTCATCAGCGAGAAGGTCGATGCCAGCAGCGTGCGCGCGGCACTGCCCCTGGCGCCCGCCGCCTACCTGGGCAAGCCCTTCAATGCCGAGGGCCTGCGCCAGCGCCTGGGCAGCCTGCTGCCGGGGGCGAACAAGGCGCACAGCGCGGTCGCTTCGCTGCTGGTCAGCACCCTCAAGGAATACCTCGACAGCGTGCGCGAGGAAGGGCAGGGCGCGCCCTTGCTCAGCGATGTGCGCGACGCCGTCAGCCAGTGCCTGCAGGCCAGCGATGTCGACCTGCGCGACCTCGACGACGTCTTCTCCCGTGACCCGCAGATCACCGCCAAGCTGATCGCCGCTGCCAACAGCGCGGCCCATCACCTCGGCGTGCCCTGCCAGACCCTCGGCCAGGCGCTGCACCGCCTGGGCGTCACCCGGGTGCTCAACCTGGTGCTGGGCATGGCCCTGGAGCGCAACGCCCACCTGCATGACCCGCGCCTGGCCGAATTGGCCGAGATCGCCTGGAAATCGTCCCAGCGCAGCGCCGAGCTGGGCTACTGGATGGCCAGCGAACTCGATCTCGATGCCGAGCTCTGCTACACCGCCGGCCTGCTGCACAACATGGGTGAACTGGCCCTGCTGCGCAGCCTGCAGGATTGGCAGGACGCCGGTGGCGGGCTGAGCGACGAGGAATTGCTGGAAACCCTGCGCAAGCGCGCCGCCAGCTTCGGCTCCGCGCTGCGCATCCGCTGGCGCCTGCCCTTCGGCCTGCGCGAGCTGGTGGCGGCCTTCTACGGCCTGGGTACTGGGGTCTTCTCCCGTGAAGCGCTGGCGATGAACCTCTGCGCCAGCCTGCTGCGCCTGCCCGTGGGGCAGGACGTGGGCGAACTGCTGGAAGAGCGCGCCGCACGCCTGCTGCGTCTCGACCCCGACCTGCTGCGGCGCCTGCCGGCGCGACTGCTGCAGGCCTGAGGCTCAGCCCAGGGCTTCCTCGATGAAGTCCAGGCGGTCCTGGCCGAAGAACATATCGCTGCCGACGAAGCAGGTCGGTGCCCCGAACACGCCACGTTTGACCGCCTCTTCGGTGGCCGCCTTCAGTGCGTCCTTCACCGTCGGGTCGCCCACCAGCGCCAGCAGCGCCTGGGGATCGAAACCGGCTTCCACCAGGGTCGCCCCGAGGATCGCCGGGTCGCCCAGGTTGCGCCGCTCCTGCCACATCGCCTTGAACATCGCCTCCAGGTAGGCCTCGAAGCGCTCCGGCTGGTGCAGCTGCACACCGATGGCGCCGCGCATCAGCGTCAGGGTGTTGATGGGGAAGTGCGGGTTGAACACCAGCGGCACGCCATAGCGCTTCGCATGGCGGTCCAGGTCGATCATCGAGTAGCGGCCCTTCACCGGCACCGCATTGGGCGAGGCATTGCCCGTGGCCTGGAACACCCCGCCCAGCAGCATCGGCCGGTACACCAGGGTCGCGCCCTTGCGGGCACAGAGGGCAGGTAGCTGGGTCCAGGCCAGGTAACTGGCCGGGCTGCCCAGATCGAAGAAGAATTCGACGCTCTTGGTCATGGTTTTTCTCGTTCTTGTCAGCGAATTCGTGAGACCGCGCGAGCGACGTTCAGGCTAGGCGGCGAGCCCGGGTGAAAGCGGAGTTGGCTTCTGCCAATGAGCATTTCGCACGGGATCGCCAACAACGCCTGGGCGCCGCGCAGCCGGTCGGCTGCACACCTACCAGCGTTCCATCCAGGGGCGTAGATCCAGCTCAAACGTCCAGGCATCTCGCGGCTGGCTATGCAGGAACCAGTAGTTCTCGGCAATGTGCTCCGGATCGAGGATGCCGTCCTGCTCCTTGCGGGCGTAGATGTCGGGGAAGGTGTCGCGGATGAAGTCGGTGTCGATGGCGCCGTCCACCACCACGTGGGCGACGTGGATGTTCCGTGGCCCCAGCTCGCGCGCCATGCTCTGCGCCAGGGCGCGGATGCCGTGCTTGGCGCCGGCGAAGGCGGCGAAGTTGGCCGCGCCGCGCAGGCCCGCCGTGGCACCGGTGAAGAGGAGGGTGCCGCGCCCACGGGTGACCATGCGCCGCGCCACCGCCTGGCCGGTGAGGAAGCCGGAGAAGCAGGCCATCTCCCAGATCTTGAAATACTTGCGCGCGGTCTCGTCGAGGATGCTGCAGGGCACGTTGGCGCCGATGTTGAAGACGAAGGCCTCGATCGGGCCGATCTCGCGCTCGATCTGCTCCACCAGCGCGGTCACGTCCTCTTCCTTGCGCGCGTCGGAGGCAAAGCCGTGGGCCTGGCCGCCTTCGGCGCGGATGCTGTCCACCAGGGGTTGCAGTTTGTCCGCGCTGCGCCGGGTCACGCAGGCGATATAACCCTCGCGGGCGAAACGCCGGGCAATGGCGCCGCCGGTGGCATCACCGGCGCCGATCACGAGCACCACCTTGTTGTTGTTCGATTCGGTATTCATGGCAGTCACCTTTAACTAAACGGTCGTTAGCTGAACGGACGTTATGCTACAGTCCAACCCGCGTCAAGCAGTGCGTTTTATGGAGGTCGACATGCGCTATTCCCCCACCCACAAGGAAGAAACCCGGCAGAAACTGCTGGAGAGCAGCGGCTCGATCGCCAAGGCCGGCGGCTTCTCCAGCACCGGCGTAGATGCCCTGATGAAGGCCATCGGCCTCACCGGTGGCGCCTTCTACAGCCACTTCCCGTCGAAGGACGACCTGTTCACCGCCATCGTCGAGCGCGAGCTGTCGCGCAGCCTGATCGGCCAGGTCGCCCAGGGCGAAGGCTTCGACCAGGCACGCCTGCAGCGTTGCCTCGAGCACTACCTGAGCATGGCCCATGTTCACAACGCCGAAGGCGGCTGCGCGATTCCCGCCCTGGGCGCGGAGATCGCCCGCGCCGACCTGCCGGTGCGCGAGACCGCCGAGCACTGGATGCTGCAACTGCAGCAGGCCTGGGCCGAGATACTCGAAGACGGCGAGCTGGCCTGGGCGGTGATCTCCCAGTGCGTCGGCGCCCTGGTGATCGCGCGCATGCTCGCCAGCGAATCGCGCCAGGAAGAGGTGCTCAGTGCCGGTCGCACCTTGTTGATGCAAGCGCTGGAGCGGCGCGGCTAGAGTTATCCACAGCCGCCCGTCCTCGGAGAACCCATGCGCGCGTCCCTGTTCACCTGCCTGCTGTTGGCCCCTTCGGTATTCGCCGGCGACCTGCACCAGGCCTCCCGCGCCACGCTGCTGGAGGACGCGCGCTTCACCCGTGAGGCGGTGCTCGACCGCATCCAGCAGCTGCGTTTCTCCTTCCGTGAGGGCGAACCCGAAGACGGGCAGCAGCCTTACTGGGCGCGCACCTACGCCAGCCACGGCTCCGCCGACGGGCCGGGTGCGGCGCCGAGCCGCGAGCGGACTGTTTCCGGCATCGCCCTGGGCAGTGAACGCTGGGTGGGCGACTGGGTGCTGGGCGCCACGGCCGGGCTGTCCCGCACGGAACTGGAGGCCGGCAGCGACGATGCGCGCCTCGACGGCTACCAGCTCGGCGCCTACCTCGGCACCAAGTTCTACAACCAGATCGGCTTCAAGACCGGCCTGCTGCTGGACAGCCACCGGGTGGACGGCCACGCGTCTGCCGCCGATGCCCGGGGCGGGCAGCTGTTCGGCGAGCTGAGCTATTCGCTGGATTACCGCGATTTCAGCCTCGAAGGCTTCAGCGAACTCGCCTGGCTGCGCCAGGACAATGAGCGCCAGGCTGATGTGGCGTCACAACGGGACGAGCTGCTGCAGGCCACCTTCGGCCTGCGCGGCACCACCGCCTGGACCCTCGGCCCCGACCAGCGCCTGGTGGCGCGGGTGATCCCGGCCTGGCGGCGCAACAGCGGCGATCGCCGGCTCGGGGATGAAGACGGCGCCGGCGAGGCGCAGCTCGCCCGCGACGTCATCCACCTCGGCCTGATGCTCGACTGGCAGCTGGACCAGGCCCTGAGCCTGGGCCTGGCCTACGAGGGCGACTGGGCCACCGAGTCGCGGGACAACGGTCTGGCCCTGCGCATGAGCCTGAAGTACTGAGGCCGCGCCTCAGATTTCCTGCATCTCGAAATCCATCTTGCCCACGCCGCAGTCGGGGCAGATCCAGTCCTCGGGCACATCGGCCCAGGGGGTGCCGGCGGCGATGCCCTCGTCGGGCCAGCCCTTGGCTTCGTCATAGATCAGGCCACAGACCACACAGATCCAGGTTTTCATGCCGGTACCTCTTGTTCTTCACGGTTGAGCGGATTGTCCGCGGCGCGACGCCCGCCGGGCCGTGGTGGCCGGGGCGCTGTCGTGGGCGGAATGGCGGCGATAGTAGGCGCAGAAGGGCCGCCAGGCGGCCCATCTTAGGTTTGGGGTTACGGGGCAGGCGTCAGGCGGTCTGTGCGCGCTCGGCCACCGGCTGCTGCGGCGCCTGCCAGCGGTTGGCGCGGGCGAAGGTGCCGATGTCGTTGAAGCGCACGCCCATCTCGCGCATCACCTTGTGTGCCACCGGCGCGGTCATCTGGCGGATGTAGAAGGGCTCCTTGACCACGAAGTGGTGGATCGCGTGGGTGCTGCCGAAGTTGAAGCAGAACGCCTGCAACGGCCACAGCCACCAGGGGTTGAGCACCTGGGTCTGCTGGATCACGTTGCCCGGCTCCACGTCGCCGTAGTAGTGCATGTTGGAGCTGACGAAGTGCAGGCAGAAGGTGCGCAGCACGTTGGGGCCCACCAGCACCACCACCGCGATATCCACGCCCTGCATCACCGCCAGGGTGGTGTCCGACCAGGCCACCGGCGCGCCCAGCAGCGCACTCACGCCGTTGATGGCATGGAAGCCGAGGAAGACGTACCAGGTGCCCCAGTTCATCAGCGCCAGCGGTGCGTAGACCTTCAGCGTGCGCACCAGGATGGACTTCCTGTGCGCCCAGCTCCTGGCACGGAGCATGCGGATCAGCGAGGACATCACGTTGTCGCCCACCATCAGCAGCCGGGCGAGGCCCCAGGGCTCGCCGTTGGTGATGGCGCGCTCCTCCATGTCGGCCTCGGTGCCGGAGACCTTGTGGTGGTTCAGGTGCAGGTGGCGGCGCACCCACGGGTTGATGGTGCTCGGCCGTGCCAGCCACACCAGCGCCATCATCAGGTTGTGCGCCACCTTCTGCTTGCGGAAGTACATGCTGTGAATAAGGTCGTGCTCCAGCTCGTGGGTCAGCGACGCGAGGAAGGCGTTGACCAGCAGGCACGCCCACCAGGCGATCGTGCCGTTCAGGTAGAGCGCCGCCGAGCCAACCATGCCGGCGAGGGCGAAGGCGAGGATGCTGGCGCCGAGCAGGTCCTGGCGGTTGAGGATCGGGTAGCGCTGGCGCAGCTCTGCGCCGTGGGCCATCACCACTTCACGAATATGGGCTGATCGCTGTTGATCATTCAGCTTTGCGGGGCTTGCGGTGGTCGGGGACATGCTTACATCCTCTTGCTCGTCGTGAGCCCACTCTGCCGAGGCGGTGCGCGCCACGCCTGACCCTGAACGCCAACCTGTTGACCGGATACGCCAACCTGCATGAGCGACGAGCCCTCCACCCTCGCCAGCTGGACCCGAGCCCTGCGCAAGCAGCTGGATGCGCTCGGCCTCGACAGCGACGGCCTCTGCCGCCAGGCCGGCCTCGACCCGGCGTTGATGGACGACCCCAACGCGCGCTACCCGCTCTCCGCCACCACGCGCCTGTGGCAGTTGGCGGTCATGGCCAGCGGTGACCCGGCGCTGGGCCTGAAGATTTCCGGCTACCTCAGCCCCACCACCTTCCACGCCCTGGGCTACGCGCTGGTGGCCAGCGCCACCCTGCGGGAGATCTTCGAACGCATCGAGCGCTACCACCAGGTGGTCAGCGATGCCCTGGCCCTGCAGCTGACCCTGCACGGCGAGCGCTATGAGTTCCGCCTGCGTGTGCCTGAGGAGGGCCCCGCACCGGCCCCCGAGGCCGTAGACGCCTTCGCCGCCATCTACGTGCGCACCTGCCGCAACCGCCTGGGCCGCGACTACGCGCCGTTGGCCGTGCACCTGCGCCGCCCGCAGCCGGCCGACCCCGCGCCCTGGCACCAGGTGTTCCGCTGCCCGCTGCACTTCGGCGCCCCGGAAGACCTGATCGAATTCGCCCGCGCGGATTTCGAACGCCGCCTGGAAGACGCCAACCCCGAGCTGGCCGAGCACAACGAAACGGTGCTCAAGCGCACCCTGGAGCAGCTGCAGGTGCCCACCTGGGCGCGCAAGGTGCGCGCCTGCCTGGAGGCCCAGCTGCCCAATGGCGAACCCTCGGCCGAGCGCATCGCCCAGTCCCTGCACCTGAGCCTGCGCAGCCTGCAGCGCCACCTGGCGGAAGAGGGCAGCAGCTACGAGCAACTGCTCGGCGACACCCGCCAGGCCCTGGCCCTGGTGCACATGCGCGACCCGCGCTGCTCCATCAGCGAGATCGCCTACCTGCTCGGGTTTGCCGACACCAGCAGCTTCAGCCGCGCCTTCAAGCGCTGGACCGGCCAGGCGCCGAGCCAGTACCGCGAAAGCCTGGGGCGTTGAACCTTCACGGAAGGCATCTGTGCTCCAGGGGCCTTTTGCCTGCGTGGCAGAACTGGCCAGTCGCCAGCCGAACGGCCAGAATCCCTCCACTACAAGAACCACCCGAGAAGCCCATGCGTCCTGCCTACGCTCGCCATCCCTATGCCGTCGCGCTCCACACCCTGGGCCTGGCCCTGCTGATGCTGGTCTACACGCGCTGGCAGGTGCCGCCCGCCTGGAGCATCCCGGCCTACCTGTTGTTGGCGCTGTGGCCCTGGCTGGGGCCCTGGAAAGTGCCGGAGGAACCGCGTGACGAGCCGCTGGAGGACCAGGCCCCGCGCCTGGCGGAACTGGCGGTGCAGGCCGACCGCCACGCCGCCGAACGCCTGCGCCTGGAAGTCGTCGCCAGCCAGCTCGACAGCCTGTTGCGCCAGCGCCTGGAGGAGGGCGCCAGCTGGCTGCAGCGCCATGACGCCGGCGTCGCCCCGCCGGATCTCGATCGCCTCGAACAGCTCGCCGCACAGTTGCAGCAGGCCGGTGCCGAAGGCCGCGCCGACCTGGACAAGGCGCGCCAGGCCTTCGCCGCGCTGCTCGCCGAGAGCGGCACCGGCCGCGAGCGCGTCCAGGCCCTGGCCGAGCGCAGCGGCGAGATCCAGAAGGTCGCCCAGAGCATCCAGTCCATCGCCAGCCAGACCAACCTGCTGGCGCTAAACGCTGCCATCGAGGCCGCCCGCGCCGGTGATGCCGGGCGTGGCTTCGCCGTGGTGGCGGACGAGGTGCGCAACCTCGCCGCGCGTACCGCCGGTGCCACCGAGGAAGTCGGGCGCATGGCCGAAGACATCCAGCAGCAGACCGCCGCCGCCGTCGCCCACCTGGCCGGGCAGGATGCCGGGCTGGCCGCAGGCGTGGCCGCGCTGGAGCCCCTGGGCGATCGGATGGCCGGCCTGGACGGGCAGGGTGCGCAGTTGCGCGAGGCGCTGGCGCCCTTGCCGGATCACTGGGCGCTGCAGCACGAGAACCAGCAGGCCTGGCGCCAGGAGATGGCGCGCCTCGAGGCCCAGCTGGAAGAAGCGGCGGCGCTGGGCCGTCAGCTCGCCGAGGCCCTGCGCGGGCCGTCCTGAGCCGCTACAGCCGCGCCGCCTTGCGCAGGCCGGCGAGGTCGAGGATCTCGATCCCGCCATAGTTCAGGTGCACCACGCCCTGGGCCTCCAGCTCCTTGAGGATCTGGTTGGTGGTCTGCCGCGACACCGCCAGCATCAACGCCAACTGCTCCTGGGCCAGGTGGATGACCCGGCGCTGGCCGCTCGTCTCGCCATAGCCCTCGGCGATCATCAGCAACCGCCGCGCCAGGCGTTGCGGCGCCGGCAAGAGGCTCATTTCCTCCAGCGCGATGAAGGCCAGGCGCAGCTTCTGGCTCATCAGCAGGGCGAGCTCGCGCCACCAGGCCGGCTCCGCCTCCAGCATCTTCTGCAGCGCGGCCTGGGGCACGTTGAGCAATTGCGTCGGCCCCTCGGCGAAGGCGTCATGGGTGCGCGGCTGGCCATCGAACAGGCAGATCTCGCCGAACCAGTGCGGCGGCTCCTCCAGGATCAGCAGCGCCTCCTTGCCGTTTTCCGCACTCACGCCGATGCGCACCGCGCCCTCGAGCACGGCATACAGCCCGCAGGGCGGGTCGCCCCGGCGGAACAGGCATTCGCCGGGGGCCAGGCTCAGCGGGCGCGCCTGGTCCACCAGGGCCTCCTGCAGGGACGCGGGCAGGCCGGCGAACCAGTGGCCGGTGAGCAGTTGGGAACGGCAGTCGGAAAGTTCGGGCATCGGGCGATGGGCTTTGTCGGCTAGCTGACAGAGGATAGGTCAGGACAGGCGCCATTATCGGCGCAACTGCCTGCAACCTGAGGACATAACAATGAAAACCCTCGTCGATCATCTCGCCCAGTACGCCGAATACCACCGTGACCGGCGCAATATCTTCAGCCACTTCATCGGCATCCCGCTGATCGTGGTCGCCGTGGCGGTGCTGCTGTCGCGCCCCGGCCTGGTCGCCGCCGGCCTGTGGATATCTCCGGCCGCCCTGGTGGCGCTGGCCTCCGCCGTCTTCTACTTCCGCCTCGACCTGCGCTTCGGCCTGGTGATGACCGCGCTGCTCTGGCTCAGCCTCTGGGTCGGCACCACGCTGGCCGTGCAATCCACCGCCCTGTGGCTCAGCGCCGGCCTCGGCCTGTTCGTGGTGGGCTGGGTGATCCAGTTCGTCGGCCACTACTACGAAGGCCGCAAGCCCGCCTTCGTCGACGACCTGATGGGCCTGGTGGTCGGCCCGCTGTTCGTGGTCGCCGAGCTGGGCTTCATGCTCGGCATGCGCAAGGAGCTGGAGCAGGCCATCGAACACCGCGCCGGCCCGACCTGCATCCGCGAGAAGAAAGCCACCGCCTGAAGTAATGCGCGGTTGGATCGCTTCCCCTGTGGGAGCGGCTTCAGCCGCGAAAGGCTCACCGCCGGCTCTCGGCTCCGAGTGGCCGGCAGCTCCATCGCGAATGAATTCGCTCACGGGAGAGGGGTGAGGCTTCGGTGTATGGGGCGAGTCCGCCTGGTGGATAAAAGAGCGTTATCCACCCTACCGAGCGGGGTAGCTCGTGCCGGCATGATGCGCCAGGCGCTGTAGGGTGGACCCCGCTTCACCGGTCCACCGCTGCGGTGTTGGGCCTGGCTCCGCCCTGTGGATAACCCTCGCTACCCCCTTTTCTCAGCCGCCCTTGGTCAGCAACTGCGCACTCATCGAGCGCGCGTGGCGGTCGACCATCATCGGTGCATAGGGCCGGCCGGAGGCGCTGACCAGGGTGTTGCTCTGGCTGTTCATATCGCTGAGGGCGGTCTTGAGGAAGCTCCAGCGGGTCTTCAGCTTGCCCACCGCCGGGTCGTTCTTGTCCATCGGCTGCAGCTGCGCATCGATGGCCGGCAGCAGGGTGCGTTCGTCCTGGCCGATATAGGTGTCGTTGCTTTCCCGGGCGATCTCGAAGGTGCCGATGTAGGCGCGGCTGAGGTATTGCACCGCCAGGTACTCCACCTTGGCCGGCAGCTCGCCATTGGCGGTGTTGCCGGGAGTGGAGCGGGCGGCGATGAGCAGTTCACGCAGGGATTTGGCCAGTTCCTGGGGGAAGCGCCAGGGCACGTCGTCCTCGTTGTGGCCGTAGGAAACACCCTGCTGCAACTGGGTAACAAGGGCGCGGTACTTCTGCCGGAACCCGTCGCTGGGCTGCGGCACGCTCTGGAACGCGGCCTCCAGCGCCTTGATGTCGGCGTCGAAGCGGGTCTTGTGGGTTTCCTGGAAACCTTCGCCGCGATACAGCAGCAGGCTGCTGGTGGCGCGACAGGCGTGAATCTGTACCTGGTCGATGGGCGCGAGCTCGGCGGCGAGGGCCATCCCGGCCCCGACCAGGCTGAGCAGCAATCCGATAAAAGTGCGTGCTAGAGCGTCTGAAAGCATCCCGGCGTGCTCCTTTTGTTGTTGTTGTGAGCAGACAAAGCGATGAGGTGTGTGGGCACCAATCGGTGCGCGCCCAGCCTACTGCGCCGGGGGCTGGAGGGTATTACCCGAAAGAGTGATTTATGACCACCGGGCGACAAATCATCCCATCCGGAGGATCTGCCGCAGCCGCTCGGCGCTTTCCGGGTCGGCGGGGAACAGGGTCTCCAGGGCCAGCTCGGACAGGGTCACGTCCACCGGGGTGCCGAACACCGTGATGGTGCTGATGAAGCTGATCACCCCCAGGGGCGTATCCAGCTGCAGGGGCACCAGCACGCCGTCGGTGGGCAGGGGGGCGGTCGCGGGCGGTGCCGGGTAGGCGGCCAGTTCGTCGTAGAGGGCCTGCAGCTCTGCATCGCCGCTCACCTCGATGTCGTGCAGCAGCCGCTCCAGCAGGTGGGCGCGCCACTGGCCGAAGTTGACGATGCGCGGTGCCAGGCCCTCCGGGTGCAGGGTCAGGCGCAGCACGTTGAGCGGCGGGGCGAGCAGGGCTGGGGACGCGCCGGCGATCAGCGCCATCACCGCGCCGTTGGCCGCCAGCAGGTTCCACTGGCGGTCGATGGCCAGCGCCGGGTTCGGCTCGTGGGCCTTGAGCAGCTGCTCGATGGCCTGGCGCGCACCGGCCAGGGCCGGGTCGTCCAGGGTGCGCTGGGGGAACAGCGGCGCATAGCCGGCGGCGGCCAGCAGGCGGTTGCGTTCGCGCAGGGGAATGTCCAGCTGCTCGGCCAGGTGCAGGAGCATCTCGCGGCTGGGCTGGGCGCGCCCGGTTTCGACGAAGCTCAGGTGGCGCGTGGAAATCTCCGCGTCGCAGGCGAGGTCGAGCTGGCTGAGTCGGCGCCGCTGGCGCCATTGGCGCAACAGGGCGCCGACGGGATGGGTGGGTGCGTTCATGGCAGCGACGATAGTCGAGCCGGTGAGGCACGGCCATTACCTGGCAGGTAATCGACGCGATTCTCCGCTCGATGAATCCTGGCGACCAGGCACCGGCAACCGCCGGGCCGCTCATACCCAGGAGATTCGCCATGACCACCGTGCAACCCTCCCCCCTGCTGCGCCGCGCCCTGCAACTCGATGCCCTGGTCAGCGGCGGCGCCGGCCTGCTGATGACCCTGGGCGCCGGCCCGCTGTCGTCCCTGCTGGCGCTGCCCGCCGCGCTGCTCATCGGTGCCGGCCTGTCGATGCTGCCCTGGTGCGCCGTGCTGCTGTGGCTGGCCCGCCGCGAAACCCTGGACCGCCGCGCAGTGTGGGCGGTGATCGCGGTCAACGCCGTCTGGGTGGTGGACAGCCTCCTGCTGCTGGTCAGCGGCTGGGTGCAGCCGACCCTGCTGGGCCAGACCTTCGTGATCGCCCAGGCGCTGGCGGTGGTTCTGTTCGCCGAACTGCAGTTCTTCGGGCTCAAGCGCTCCACCGAAGCGGTCTGTGGATAACTCGGACATCCTGCCTTTTTCGCGAATGAACTCGCTCCCACCAGAGGGCGGGGTCGTGTATGGGTGGACGTCGCTCTTTACGTCCACCGCGATGCCGGGCCGGGTGGAGATGTGTCGGGCTGGCAGGGCGGGGCCGTAGGTTGGTGCCGAGCTTGCGAGGCCCAACGGTGCCAGGGTCCGGTCCGTTGCGTTGGGCCTCATGCTTCGGCCCAACCTACATTCCTGCGTTCCGCGCCCATGAAAAAGCCCCTCGGATGAGGGGCTTTGTCGTTGCGTCGCGACGATCAGCCGTGGGCGACGGGCTGCCAGGCCTTGGGCTTGAAGTACAGGGTCTCGCCACGGGCGAGGCCGACCAGGCTGTCGTGGTCCTTGACCACTTCGGCTTCGATCAGCTCGTCCTGGCCATCCACCTTCAGGGTCACCCGGGTGATGGCGCCGAGGGGGCGGATGTCGCGGACTTCGGCGGCCTGGTGCTCGTCCTCGGCCTCCTTGGACAGCGAGACTTCGTGGGGGCGGAACAGCACGTGGCGGTCATCGCCCAGCTGCAGGCGGTTGGAGTCGCCGAGGAAGTGGTAGACGAAGGGGCTCGCCGGCTTCTCGTAGACCTCGCCCGGGGAGCCGATCTGCTCGATCACGCCCTTGTTCATGACCACGATGCGGTCGGCCACTTCCATGGCTTCTTCCTGGTCGTGGGTGACGAACACGGAGGTCAGGTTGATCTCCTCGTGCAGGCGCGCCAGCCAGCGGCGCAGCTCCTTGCGCACCTTGGCGTCGAGGGCGCCGAAGGGTTCGTCCAGCAGCAGGATCTTCGGCTTCACCGCCAGAGCGCGGGCCAGGGCGATGCGCTGGCGCTGGCCGCCGGAGAGCTGCTCTGGGTAGCGGTCGGAAAGCCAGTCCAGCTGCACCATGTTGAGCAGCTCGTGGACCTTCTCGGCGATCTCCGGCTCGCTGGGGCGTTCGCCCTTGGGCTTCATGCGCAGGCCGAAGGCGACGTTGTCGAACACGCTCATGTGGCGGAACAGGGCGTAGTGCTGGAACACGAAGCCGACGTTGCGATCGCGCACGTCGTGCTGGGATACGTCCTCGCCGTGGAACACGATGTTGCCGGCGTCCGGGGTCTCCAGGCCGGCGATGATGCGCAGCAGGGTGGTCTTGCCGCAGCCGGACGGACCGAGCAGGGCCACCAGCTCGCCGCTGTGAATATCCAGGTTGATGTCGTTGAGCGCCTTGAAGGCGTTGAAGTTCTTGCTGACGTTACGGATTTCGATGCTCATGACTCACTCCTCATCAGCGCTGGATTTAAGACGGGACAAACGGGCCTCGCTCCACTGCTTGAGCAGCAGGATGACCAGCGCGAGGATCAGCAACAGGCTGGCGACGCTGAAGGCAGCGACGTGGTTGTACTCGTTGTAGAGAATCTCGACGTGCAGCGGCAGGGTGTTGGTGACGCCGCGGATGTGGCCGGAAACCACCGACACCGCGCCGAACTCGCCCATGGCGCGCGCGGTGCACAGCACCACGCCGTAGATCAGGCCCCATTTGATGTTGGGCAGGGTCACGTGCCAGAACATCTGCCAGCCGTTGGCGCCGAGCAGGCGCGCGGCCTCTTCTTCCTGGGTGCCCTGTTCCTGCATCAGCGGGATCAGCTCACGGGCGACGAAGGGCACGGTGACGAAGACGGTGGCCAGGACGATGCCGGGCAGGGCGAAGACGATCTGGATATCGCGGTCCGACAGCCACTCGCCGAAGTAGCCCTGGGCGCCGAACAGCAGCACGTAGATCAGGCCGGCGATCACCGGCGAGACCGAGAAGGGCAGGTCGATCAGGGTGACCAGGATGCTCTTGCCGCGGAACTCGAACTTGCTCACGCACCAGGCGGCGGCGACGCCGAACACCAGGTTCAGCGGCACCGAGATGGCCACGGCTATCACCGTCAGCTTCAGTGCGGCGAGGGCATCGGGCTCGAAGATGGCGGCGAAGAAGGTGCCGAAGCCCTGCTTCAGCGCCTCGCTGAGCACGATGTACAGCGGCAGCAGCAGGAAGATGCCGAACACCAGCCAGGCGCCGGCGATCAGCGCGCGCCGGCCCCACAGGTTGCCACGGCGGGCAGCGTTGGCGGAGGTGGCGGCGGTCAGGGTTGCACTACTCATGACGTGGGCCTCCTCAAGGGGTTTCGATGCGGCGCTGCAGCAGGTTGATCAGCAGCAGCAGGATGAAGGAGACCACCAGCATCAGCACGCCGATGGCGGTGGCGCCGGTGTAGTCGTACTGGTCCAGCTTGACCATGATCAGCAGCGGCAGGATCTCGGTCTTCATCGGCATGTTGCCGGCGATGAAGATCACCGAGCCGTACTCGCCCACGCCGCGGGCGAAGGCCAGGGCGAAGCCGGTCAGCCAGGCGGGCAGCAGCGCCGGCAGGAGGATGTGGCGGAACACCTGCAGCGGCTTGGCGCCCAGGCAGGCGGCGGCCTCTTCCACCTCGCGGGGGATGTCGGCCAGCACCGGCTGCACCGTGCGCACCACGAAGGGCAGGGTGACGAAGGTCAGCGCCAGGGTGATGCCCAGCGGGGTGTAGGCGATCTTGAAGCCCAGGTCGGTGGCGAACTGGCCCACCAGGCCGGCCGGCGCGTACAGCGCGGTGAGCGCGATACCGGCCACGGCGGTGGGCAGGGCGAAGGGCAGGTCGATCATCGCGTCGATGATCTTGCGGCCGGGGAAGTCGTAGCGCACCAGGACCCACGCCAGCAGCGTGCCGATCAGGCCGTTGAGCACGGCGGCGGCGAGCGCGGTGCCGAAGCTGAGCTTGAGTGCGGCGAGTACGCGGGGTGCGCTGATGATGTTCCAGAACTGCACCCAGGTGAGGTCGAAGGTCTTGAGGAACATGGCGCCCAGGGGAATCAGCACCAACAGGCTGAGATACACCAGGGTGTACCCCAGAGTCAGCCCGAAGCCGGGTATGACCGGGGAGATACGTCGAGACATCATCTGTCCTTTTTCTGCGTTGGAACGCTCAAGCCCGCCACCGGAATATCACCGGCCCGGGCACGGCAAAGGGAAGCTCGCGCTTCCCCTTGTCCGGGCGGGGCCTGCGCCCCACCCATTTTCTTGCAGCTTGCAGCTTGCAGCTTGCAGCTTGCAGCTTGCAGCTTCGGCTTATTGCGCCTGGTAGATCTGGTCGAAGATGCCGCCGTCGTTGAAGAACTTCGGTTGCGCTTCCTTCCAGCCGTTGAAGTCCTTGTCGACGGTCACCAGGTCCAGTTTCGGGAACTGCTTGGCGAACTCGGCGGCGACCTTCTCGTCACGGGGGCGGTAGAAGTTCTTCGCGGCGATGCGCTGGCCTTCCTCGCTGTACAGGTACTGCAGGTAGGCTTCGGCGACCTTGCGGGTGCCCTTCTTGTCGACGTTCTTGTCGACCACTGAAACCGGCGGCTCGGCGAGGATCGACAGGCTCGGCGCAACGATTTCGAAGTTCTCGCCGCCCTGTTCCTTGAGGGCCAGGAAGGCCTCATTTTCCCAGGCCAGCAGCACGTCGCCAATGTTGTTGTTGACGAAGGTGATGGTCGAACCGCGGGCGCCAGTGTCGAGAACCGGAACCTGCTTGTACAGCGCCTGTACGTATTCCTGTGCCTTGGCGTCGCTGCCGTACTGCTTCTTGGCCCAGGCCCAGGCGGCCAGGAAGTTCCAGCGGGCGCCGCCGGAGGTCTTCGGGTTCGGGGTGATGACTTCCACACCGGCCTTGGTCAGGTCGCCCCAGTCCTTGATGCCCTTGGGGTTGCCCTTGCGCACCAGGAACACGATGGTCGAGGTGTAGGGGGTGCTGTTCTGCGGCAGGCGGGTCTGCCAGTTTTCCGGGATCAGCTTGCCGAGTTTCTGCAGCTCGTCGATGTCGCCGGCCAGGGCCAGGGTCACCACGTCGGCCTTGAGGCCATCGATCACCGCGCGCGCCTGCTTGCCGGAACCGCCGTGGGATTGCTGGACCTTGAGGTCTTCACCGCCCTGGGCCTTCCAGTGATTGATGAAGGCGGCGTTGTACTCCTGGTACAGCTCGCGGGTCGGGTCGTAGGAAACGTTGAGCAGTTCGGTGGCGGCGGCGACCGGGCTGGCGACCAGGGTGGTGAGCAGGGCGCTGGCCAGGGTGGCCAGGGCGAAGCGGCGAATCGACATGGATGAAGCTCCTGAATTCTGAGTTTTTATGCTGTTGGCTAGGTTGTCTTTCAGGCGCGGCGGGCGTTCACGGTGCACGTCGCGGTCGACTCGGTTCGCGTATCGGGTTGACCCCTCCGGCGACTCGGTCGGGTGTTCGGGTCAGCTGTTCTTGCCGGCGGGCGGTTGCAGGCGGAATTTTTCCTTGCGCTCGATCTGCACCACCTGGCCGTTGTGCACGGTGATCTCGACGGCACCGAAACGCAGGCCGTGCAGGGCACTCTGGATTTCACGCAGGATGCTGGCTTCGTCCTGGCCTTCGAGGCTGCGGAGTGTTGCGCTCATGGTCATGCTCCTTGGATGGGATGCCCGCGTCGGTGAACAGGGGGTTCGCGTGGCTTGGGCGCATCTTAATCAGGGCATGAATATTCTTAAAAATACTGTTTAAGAATTTTTATATAACCAATGGTTAGATTGAGCCGGATCGCTCGGCGCCCTGCTGGCCAGAGGTCCGCCCGCTCCGGGCGGAGTGACGCGCGGCGGGCGTTGGCCCACCGGAGAGAAGGGGTCAGAGCAGGCTGATCTGTTGCGGGGTGGCGCCGCCCGAGGGGGAAAGCTGCCAGGCTTCCTCGAGCTGCTGGGCCGGCTGCGGGCGGCTGAACAGGTAGCCCTGGCCATGGTCGCAACCCAGGCCACGGAGGAAGTCGGCCTGGCGCTGGTGCTCGATGCCTTCGGCCAGCACCTCCAGGCCCAGGCTGTGGCCCAGCGCGGTAACGGCCTTGGCGATGGCGATGTCGTCGCGGTCGTCGGGCAGGTTCTGCACGAAGCTCTGGTCGATCTTCAGCTTGTGCACCGGCAGGCGCTTGAGGCGCTGCAGGGACGAATAGCCGGTGCCGAAATCGTCGATGGCCAGGCGCACGCCGAGCTTGCACAGGCGGTCGAGCAGCTCCAGGGCGGTGTCCGGGTCCTCCATCACCGCGCTCTCGGTGATCTCCAGCTCCAGGCGCCCCGGCTCCAGGCCGGTGTCGGCAAGCACGCGGGCGACGCGGGTGTCCAGTTCGCCACGGCTGAACAGCCGGCAGGACACGTTCACCGCGATGAACGACAGCTGCAGGCCGCGCTCGGTCCAGTCGCGCATCTGCCGGCAGGCACGCTCCAGAACCCAGGCGTCGATGGCGCCGATCAGGCCGCTTTCCTCGGCCACCGGCAGGAACTCCGCCGGCGGCACCAGGCCGCGCTGCGGGTGCTGCCAGCGCACCAGGGTCTCGACGCCGATCAGGTGGCCATCGGCCAGGTCGTGGATGGGCTGGAACACCAGGCGCAGCTCGTCCTGCTCCAGGCCCTGGCGCAGCGCGGTGACCAGCTCGACGCGCTGGCGCGCCTGCTCGGTCAGCTCCTGGCTATAGAAGGCAAAGGTCTCGCGGCCCACGCTCTTGGCCTTGAACAGTGCCGAGTCGGCGTTGCGCAGCACCTGCTCGACGTTCTCGGCATCCCCCGGAAACAGGCTGATGCCCAGGCTGGCGCTGATGAACAGGTTCTGCTCGGCCAGGTGGAAGGGCGCGGCCAGGCATTGCTGGATGCGCCCGGCGAGGTCCGCCGCCTGTTCCGGGCCGGAGCCCTCGCAGAGCAGGCCGAACTCGTCGCCGCCCAGGCGCGCCAGGGTCATGCCGCCGGTCATCAGGGTGGCCAGGCGCTCGCCCACCGCCTTGAGCAGCAGGTCGCCGTGGTTGTGGCCGAGGCTTTCGTTGATGTGCTTGAAGTGGTCGAGGTCCAGCAGGATCACCGTGCCCTCGCTGCCTTCCCGGCGGGCGCGCTCCAGGGCGTGCTCGACGCGCTCGGTGAATAGCAGGCGGTTGGGCAGGTTGGTCAGCGGGTCGTGGTGGGCCAGGTAGTCCAGCTCGTTCTGCGAGCGCTTGATGGCGCTGACGTCGGAGAACACCGCCACGTAATGGGTCAGCAGGCCGTCTTCGTCGTGGATGGCGCGGATGTTCTGCCACAGCGGGTACACCTCGCCGTTGTGCCGGCGGTTCCACACCTCGCCGCTCCAGGCATGGCGGTTCTTCAGGGCGTTCCACATCGACTGGTAGAAGGCCTCGTCGTGGCGGCCGGACTTGAACAGCACCGGGGTCTGCCCCAGCACCTCGCTCTCCTCGAAGCCGGTGATGCGGGCGAAGGCACGGTTGACGTGGACGATGCGCTGCTCGGCATCGGTGACCAGCACCCCTTCCTGGGTGGCGTCGAACACCGCGGCGGCCTGGCGCAGGCTGCTCTCCTGCTCGCGGCGGGCCTGCAGGTAGGCGCGCAGGCGGCGCATGTGCAGGCACACCAGCAGGTACAGCAGGCCGCTGGTGACCGCCACGAAGAGCAGCCCCTTGGCCGACTGCAGCAGCTCCAGGCGGCTGCCATCGGGGCTCAGCAAGGGCAGCAGATGGTCGCTGAAGAGTATCCAGGCGCTGGCGAGGAGGAAGTAGGGCAGCACCAGTTTCACGGCGCTGAGCTTGGGTTTCATAGGTGAGTCGAGGCCATGCCAGATGTGATCGGTTTCGCATTATAGATGAATGGAGATTCATCTCTTTCTTATCTAAAGAACAGGATGGTTTTCTCACAATTCATGGGGATAATGCCGGTGTTTGTCCGACAACCTCGCCCTTCCTTCCCCCGAGGCTACGCACTCCATGTGGTACAACGGTTTTCTCGATCTGTCGGTGTGGCAACTGGTGGCAGCCACCCTGGTGATGACGCATATCACCATCGTCGGCGTCACGGTCTACCTGCACCGCTATTCCGCCCATCGCTCCCTGGAACTGCACCCGGCGCTGAAGCACTTCTTCCGCTTCTGGCTGTGGCTGACCACCGCGATGAACACCCGCGAATGGACCGCGATCCACCGTAAGCACCACGCCAAGTGCGAAACCGTCGACGACCCGCACAGCCCGGTGATCAAGGGCCTGGGCACCGTCCTGCGCCGCGGCGCCGAGTTGTACCGCGAGGAGGCCGAAAACGAAGAGACCCTGCGCATCTACGGCAAGAACTGCCCGGATGACTGGCTCGAACGCAATGTCTACTCCCGCTACCCCCTGGGTGGCGTGTTCCTGATGGCGGCCATCGACCTCGCCCTGTTCGGCGTCGCCGGCATCACCATCTGGGCGGTGCAGATGATGTGGATCCCGGTCTGGGCCGCCGGCGTCATCAACGGCCTCGGCCACGCCGTCGGCTACCGCAACTTCGAATGCCGCGACGCCGCCACCAACCTGGTGCCCTGGGGCATCCTCATCGGTGGCGAAGAGCTGCACAACAACCACCACACCTACCCGAACTCGGCCAAGCTGTCGGTGAAGAAGTGGGAATTCGACCTGGGCTGGGCCTGGATCAAGCTGTTCAGCTTCCTGCGCCTGGCCAAGGTGCAGCGCGTGGCGCCCATCGCCCACCGCGTGGAAGGCAAGGGCAGCCTGGACATGGACACCGCCATGGCCATCCTCAACAACCGGTTCCAGATCATGGCGCAGTACCGCAAGCTGGTGATCGCGCCCCTGGTGAAGCAGGAACTGGCCAAGGCCGACGAGTCGGTGCGCCACCTGTTCCGCCGCGCCAAGCGCCTGCTGTCCCGCGAGACCAGCCTGCTGGACGAACGCCACCATGCGCGCATCGCCGCCATGCTGGAGCAGAGCCAGGCGCTGAAGGTGATCTACGAGAAGCGCCTCGCCCTGCAGCACATCTGGGTCAAGACCAGCGCCAACGGCCACGACATGCTCGAAGCCATGAAGCAATGGGTGCACGAGGCTGAGGCCAGCGGCATCCAGTCGCTGCGCGACTTCGCCGAGCAGCTCAAGACCTACTCGCTGCGCCCGGCCGCCACGGCCTGATCGCAACGACCCCGAAGAAGGCCGGCCATTGCCGGCCTTTTTCATGGGCGTGTCCCGCAGGTTGGTGCCGAGCCCGCGAGGGCCAACGATGCGTGCCCGCCCCTTCGCGAATGAATTCGCTTCTCCGGGAGAGGGGCGAGGTGTTGGTGTGTGGGGCGAGTCCGCTTGGTGGATAGAAGAGCGCTATCCACCCTACCCAGCGGGGAAGTCCGTGCGGGCACGAGCTGCCAGGCGATGTAGGGTGGACCCCGCTTCACCGGTCCACCGCTGCGGGGTTGGGCCCCTGCCATCTGTAGAAGCGGCTTCAGCCGCGAAAGACTCACCGCCGTCCCCCTGCTGCGTGTGGCTGGACACTCCATCGCGAATGAATTCGCTCCTACCCTCCCACTCCCACCTGCACCGCCCACACACGCCTGGTTCTGAAACGCGGCCAAAAAAAACCGCCCGGGGGAGGGCGGCTGGAACAAGACGTCGAAAGGAGCAATCACATCGACGTCAGGAGGTAAGGAGGAGGTGGAGCGGGTCGATCAGCTGTCCTGGCCGGACTCGGCCTTGCGCTCGGTGCCTTGCTTGGCGATGGCCTGCTGTTGGGCGGCGTCCTGGGCGCGCTGCTCATACTGCGCATTTCGCGCAACAAAGGCGGACGACTCTTCGGCGAAGGAGAACTGGGTGAAGGACAGGGCGAAAGCGGTGAAAGCGGCAGTAACAAAGAGATTGCGTTGCATAGCGTGATCCTCGGCGGGATGCATCTGGAAACCGAGGCCATCTTAGGGGCCGGGCCGGCGGCGAAAAACCACGGCCCAGGTGAATCACAATTGCTTCTAGCGCAACAATTGTGTGCGCACGGCCCAGTGGCGCGGGTCGTCCAGCACGGCGTCGTCCTGGGCGAACAGCGGCGGCAGCTCGGCCTTGAGGAAGTCCACCCAGGTCCTGATCTTGGCGTCGAGGAAGCGCCGTGACGGGTAGATCGCATAGATGTTGCGCTCGCGCAGGCGATGTTCCGGCAGCAGGCGCAACAGCGTGCCGTCGCGCAGCGGCTGGCAGGCGACGAAGGAGGGCAGCAGGCAGAAGCCCATGCCCGCCTGGGCGGCGCGGGCCAGGGACTCGGCGACGTTGACCTGGAAGGCCTCCGCCGGCAGCACGTCGAACTCGCCATCCGTGCCCTGCAGCACCCAGTTGTCCTGGTAGAGCGGGTCCAGCAGGCGCAGGTAGCGGTGATGGCGCAGGTCCGCCGGGCCCTTGGGTACGCCGTGCTTCTCCAGGTAGCCCGGTGATGCGCAGACCACGCTGTACATCTGCCCCAGGGACTGCGCCACCATCTGCGAATCCGGCAGTTCGCGGGCGAAGGTCAGCACCACGTCCTGGCCGTCCTCCAGCGGGTCGGGGTTGCGCTGCGACAGGGTCAGGTCGACCACCACCTCCGGGTACAGCTCGGTGTAGCGCGCCACCAGGCCGGTGAGGTGCTGCAGGCCGAGCCCGGTCATGGTGTGCACCCGCAGCCGGCCGCTGGGCTTGAGGTGTGCGCCACGCGCCTCGGCAGCGGCCTGGTCCACTTCGTTGAGGATGGAGCGGCTGCGCTGCAGGTAGCGCTCGCCCACCTCGGTCAGTGCCAGGCGCCGGGTGGTGCGGTGCAGCAGGCGTGCCTGCAACTGCTGCTCCAATTCGGAAACCAGCCGCGAGACCTGCGCGGTGGAGAGGTCCAGCGCCTGCGCCGCTGCGGTGAAGCTGCCGGTCTCGATGACGCGAACGAACACACGCATGCTGTTCAGGGTGTCCATTGTTACTCCTCGCGCAAGGCTGATTCTCGAAGGGCGCTGATTATCCAGGAAACGCCGGTAAATATACTGCCAGCCCTGAGCTGTTTGCCGTTTTACCGGATCACCGCCCATCGCCCCGTCCGCGGGCACCGCGGCAACACCGGTCCGCCCTGTACTTCCGAGGTATCCATGACCCCCGATCAAAGGTTCGCCCGCCGGGTGCGGAGCGCCATTGCGGCCTTCGTGCTGCTGTTCGTCTACTTCCTCGCGGCCGACCTGTGGATGCCCATCACCCCCCAAGCCCAGCTGACGCGCCCGGTGCTGCGCCTGGCGCCCCGGGTCAGCGGCCAGGTGCTGGACATCGTCGTCGGCAACAACGCCCATGTGCAGGCCGGGCAGCTGCTGTTCCGCCTCGACCCCGAGCCCTTCCGCCTTGCCGTCAACGCCGCCGAGCTGGCCCTGGAGCAGGCCGCCCAGGACAACGCCGAGCTCGATGCCAGCCTCGCCGCCGCCCGTGCCGACAAGCTCGCCGCCGATGCCTCGGCCCAGGAGCTGGCGCGCGAGACCGAACGCCTCGGCAAGCTGGTGGCCAGCCAGCACGTCTCCCGCCAGCTGTTCGAGCAGACCCAATCCCAGCGTGCCGCCGCCAGCGCCAAGGTGGCCGCCGCCAGTGCGCGCATCCACCAGCTGGCCGCCGAGCGCGGTGCGGCGGGCGACGACAACCTGCGCCTGCGCCAGGCCCGCAATGCCCTCGACCAGGCCCGCCTGCAACTGCAGTACAGCGAAGTCCGCGCCGAGCGCGCCGGCACCCTGAGCAACCTGCAACTGTCCCCCGGCGCTTTCGTCGCCGCCGGCAGCCCGGTGGCCGCGCTGGTGGCCGATGAGGCCGACGTCAGTGCCGACTTCCGCGAGAAGGCCCTGCGCTACGTGGGCCTGGGCGATGGCGCCAGCGTGGTGTTCGACGCCCTGCCCGGGCGCATCTTCGCGGCGCGGGTCAGCGCCATCGACGCCGGCGTCAAGGAAGGCCAGCTGGACGCCAACGGCGACCTCGCCGCCCCCGCCACTTCCGATCGCTGGGTGCGCGACGCCCAGCGCCAGCGCCTGCACGTGCTGCTGGAGGCGCCCCCGGAAGCGCCCCTGCCCAGCGGCGCCAAGGCCACGGTGCAGCTCTACCCCCACGAATCGCCCCTGGCCACCTTCTTCGGCCGGGTGCAGATCCGCCTCATCAGCCTGCTGCACTACATCTACTGATGACGCGCCCGGCCCTCAGCGAGAACGGCCTGCGCCAGTGCCTGCGCCTGGCCTGCGGCGGCACCCTCGGCCTGTTCGTGTGCAAGCTGATGGGCTGGGACAACGGCTCGTTCTTCTGCGTCTACCCCATGCTGCTGCTGGGCCTGGTGCCCACCATCAACGCCCATGTGATCCGCCAGTTCCTCGCCCAGGCGGTGCTGGTGAGCCTGGAGACGCTGGTCATCTACGGCCTGTTCGGCGACCGCCCGATGCTCATCGTGCCCCTGGTCTTCGCCGCCTTCCTCTGGCGCTTCAGCCTCATGGCGCGCGGCCCGCTGTTCATGTTCGGCGCCCTGGGCTGCGTGTTCCTCTCCATGCAGCTGCACTTCGCCAGCTACCCCGAAACCCACCTCTACGACCTGGTGGCCAGCAATCTGGTGGCCGCCTGCCTCACGGTGCTGATCGCCTGGCTGATGTTCTTCCTCTTCCCCGATGCCGAGCCCCGCGAGCCGCGCACTCCGCCGGCCAAGGACCTGCCCAGCCAGCGCCACGAAGCGCTGCTCGGCGCCTGCATCGCCACCCTGTCGTTCATCCTCTTCCAGACCTTCGACCTGAAGGATTCGCTTTCCGCGCAGATCGCCTCGATCCTGGTGCTCTTCCCCATGCACTGGAACGGCATCCGCTTCGCCGGGCGCATCCGCGCCCTCGGCACCATGCTCGGCTGCCTCATCGGGCTGGTGCTGCAACTGCTGCTCTACGACCACTACGACGTGCTACCGCTCGTCGCCTCGCTGTACTGGATAGCGGCGTTTTTCTGTGCCCGAGTGCACGTATTGGAGGGGGCGCAGGGAATCGGCTTCGGCGCGCTGACAACTTTGGCGATTGTTTTCGGTCAATACCTGACGCCGAGTCACGACATGATGTTCAGCCTGGCCTATCGGCTCAGTTCGGTTTGCGTTGCGGTCTTCATCACCCTGCTTGCGGTGTTCGTTCTGCACCGCCTGTTCAACCGTTTTGCAGCCATTCGTCACCAGAGTCATGCCTGACCGCGGCCACCCATGCCCGCCGCTTCGTTGTGGGCGTAACGTGACCCGAATACGCGAAGGCAGGCTATGGGCCGGATGGAAAACTTCGAGGAAACCCCCAGCGAGCTGGAAAAGCTGACCCTGGCACTGCTGCACAGCCGTGGCGAGGTGGAACGCCTGCGCGAACGCGAACTGCTGTTCAACAGCCTGCTGGGCAGCGTCAACGCCGTGCTCTGGGCGTTCGACTGGGACGCGCAGAAGATCATCTACGTCAGCCCCCACTACGAGCGCATGTTCGGCCGCCCGGCCGAGCTGCTGATGGTGGACTTCAACGAGTGGCGCAACTGCATCTACCCCGACGACGTCGAGTACGCCGCGCGTAGCCTTGCCGAGGTGCTCACCAAGGGCGCGGTGGAAGTGCGCGAGTACCGCATCATCCGTGGTGACGGCCAGGTGCGCTGGCTCAGCGACAAATGCTTCGTCAGCCGCCAGGGCCAGGCCGGGCAGAGCACCCTGGTGGTGGGCATCGCCGAGGACATCACCGAGAAGAAGACCCTGGAGGCCGAGCTGCAACGCCTGGCCACCACCGACGTGCTGACCGGCACCAGCAACCGCCGGCACTTCTTCGAATGCGCCCAGCGCGAATTCGATGTGGCCGAGCGCTACGAACGGCCCCTGGCCTTCCTGCTGCTGGATATCGATGACTTCAAGAAGATCAACGACACCTACGGCCACCAGGTGGGTGATCTGGTGCTGCAGCGCATCGCCCAGTGCGGCGCCGGCGCCCTGCGCCGGGTCGACCATTTCGGGCGCATTGGCGGCGAGGAATTCGCCGCGGTATTCCCCGGCTGCGACCCGGCCCAGGCCCTGCAGGTCGCCGAGCGCCTGGAGCGCGAAGTGCAGCGCCTGTCGTTCAGCGCCGCCGGCCAGATCTTCAGCGTCACTCTCAGCCAGGGCCTGACCACCCTGCGCCCCGGCGACACCCTGGAACACCTCTACGCCCGCGCCGATGAAGCCATGTACACCGCCAAGCGCAGCGGCAAGAACCGCATCGTCCCGGTCTAGCTGCCCCGGTTGCACGCTGCACCGTAGGTTGGTGCCGAGCGTAGCGAGGCCCAACGCAGCGGCCTGCAACCTCGCCGTGTTGGGCGGCCTTCCGTAGGGTGGGCTTCAGCCCACCGCAGGTGGTTCACCGGAGCCTTGGGGCAAGGGCGAGCCGAGGTGCAACGCCGCTCCCCTTTCGCGAATGAATTCGCTCCCACAAGAACGCTCTGCTGTTGCCCCTATGGCTGGAACGGCGATTCGCTGAGGATCACCCCGGTCTCGTCCACATAGCGCTGCCACGCCTCGATCAGCCCGGCCAGGGCTTCCGGCCGTTCCTGGGCCAGGTCGTGGATTTCCCCCGGGTCCTTTTCCAGGTCATAGAGCTGCCAGGTTTCCGGGCCCACCGGCGCGGGGAGGTATACGGCCTTGAGGTGACCTTGGCGGATGGCGCGCATGCCGAACAGCTCCCAGCCGGTGACCGTTTTCTCGTCATGCACCTGGGGCGTCTCGCCCGAGAGGTAGCCCAGCCAGGAGCGCCCGCGCACCGGTGCCACCTCGCGGCCCTGCCAGCGGGTGCCCGGGTGGCGCACGCCGGCCAGGTCCAGCACCGTGGGGGTGATGTCCATCACCGTGGAAAATACCGGGCTGACCTGCTTCTGCCGCTGCAGCTGTGGATAACGCACCAGGGCCGGCACGCGGATGCCGCCCTCGGTGGTGAAGGCCTTGTACAGGCGCGACGGCGCGGTGGCCGCCTGGGCCCAGCGCGGCCCGTACCAGACATAGGAGTTGGCGCGTCCGATGTTCTCCAGGCTGTTGTCGTAGTGCTGGTCGAGGAAGCTCTTCAGGTTCGGGCCGAACTTGGGGAAGGCCTCCAGCAGCGCGCCCTCGGCACCGTTGTCGGACATGAAGAGAATGAAGGTGTCGTCCTCCAGCCCCTGCTGGCGCAGGTAGTCCAGCACCCGGCCGATGTTCCAGTCCATGCGCTCCACCATGGCTGCGTAGACCTCCATGGTCCGCGCCGACACCTGGCGCTCCTCGTCGCTCAGCGCCTCCCACTCGGCGCTGATGGCGCGCACCGGGTGCGCCTCCACGTCCTGCGCCACCAGGCCCAGGGCCTTGAGCTTCTCCAGGCGTTCCAGGCGCAGCGCCTCGGGGCCGGCGTCGTAGCGGCCGCGGTAGTTATCCACAACCTCGGCGGGCGCCTGCAGCGGCCAGTGCGGGGCGGAGAAGGGCAGGTAGGCGAAGAAGGGGCGGCTCTGGTCGCGCTCCTTGAGGTACTGGATCAGCTTGTCGCCGAAGGCGTCGGAGGAATAGAAGCCCTCCGGGAGCTGGTCGATGAAGCGGTCGTCCTCGACGTACAGCGCCGGCGTCGCCTTGAGGATGCCCGGCGTGCTGGCGTCGTAGGGCGGCTCGTAGCCGTAGTGGTTGGCCGCACCCGGCAGCAGCGAAAAGGAGCGCTCGAAGCCCCGCGCATGGGGCGCGCGCTCGGCGGTCAGGCCCAGGTGCCACTTGCCGGACATCAGCGTCTGGTAGCCGGCCTCGCGCAGCGCCACCACGCGGTCGTTGAGGTAACCCTCGTAGCCCGGCTTGCCGATCAGCTCCGGGGTCAGCGCCTCGGCCATGGTGCCGATGCCGGCGATATGGTGGTCGGTGCCGGTGAGCAGCATCGAACGGGTCGGCGAGCAGGTGGGCGCGGTGTGGAAATCGGTCAGGCGCAGGCCGTCGAAGGCCAGGCGGTCCAGGTTCGGCGTGGCGATCTCACCGCCGAAGGCACCGAGGTCGGAAAAACCCAGGTCGTCGGCGACTATCACCAGGAAGTTGGGGCGTTTGCTCATCCAGCGTTCTCCAAAGGGTCTACAGGGCGATGAATTCGAGGGGCAGGTCGGCGACGCGCGGCGGCACCGGCGGCTGGTAGTCACCCTCGCCGGTCAGCTGGTGCAGCAGGGCTTCGCGCACCCGGTGGAAGTCGTGGCCGGTGCGCTGGCGCGGGCGCGGCAGGTCGATGTCCACCACCTGCTTGATGCGCCCCGGGCGTGGCGCCATCACCACCACGCGGTCGGCCAGGTAGATGGCTTCCTCGGCGTCGTGGGTGACCAGGAGGGTGGTGATGCGCTGGCGCTTGCGGATGGCCAGCAGCTCGTCCTGCATCTGCTGGCGGGTGAGGGCGTCGAGGGCGCCGAAGGGCTCGTCCAGCAGCAGGATGCGCGGGCTCGCCACCAGGCCCCGGGCGATGGCCACGCGCTGGGCCATGCCGCCGGACAGCTGGTGCGGGTAGGCGCTCTCGAAGCCGCTCAATCCCACCAGCTGCACGAACTGGTGGATGCGCCGGGCGCGCTCGCCCTGCTCGATGGGTTCGTTGACCAGGCCCAGGCCGATGTTCTGGCTGACCGTCAGCCAGGGGAACAGGCGGTGCTCCTGGAACACGATGCCGCGTTCGCCGCCGATGCCGCGCACCGGCTTGCCGTCCACTTCGATGCGGCCGCTGAAGTCGGTATCCAGCCCCACCAGCAGGCGCAGCAGGGTGGACTTGCCGCAGCCGCTGGAGCCGACGATGGCGATGAACTCGCCCTCCTCGACATCCAGGCTGAAGTCCTCGATGGCCTGGAAGGGCTGGCCGTCCACCTGGAACACCTTGCCGACCCCGGCGAAGCTCAGGGTGGGCGGCGCGGAAACGGGCTGGTTGGCCGCTTCGGCGGCACTGCGGTTGAAGGCGTTCATGCGGTTCTCCAACGCGTGGCGCGGGTTTCGATGCGTTGTCCGAGAGTGCCCAGCAGGGCGCCGACCAGGCCCACCAGCAGCATGGCCGCCATCACCTGGTCCATGCGGAACAGCTGCTGCGCGCCGAGCATGTAGCTGGCGATGCCGCCGTCCGAGGGCATGAAGTATTCGGCGCCGATGGTGCCCAGCCAGGCGTAGATCAGCGACAGGCGCAGGCCGGCGAAGATGGCCGGCGCGGCGCCCGGCAGCACCAGCAGGCGCAGGCGCTTGCCCAGGCCCAGGCGCAGCACCTGCGCGGCTTCGCCCAGTTGCGGCGAAAGCCCGGCGACGCCGCGCTGGGTGGCGATGAACAGGGGGAAGAAGGCTGCCAGGCTGACGAAGGCCAGCTTGGCCGCCTCGCCCAGGCCGAACCAGGCGGTGAGCAGCGGCACCCAGGCGAAGATCGCCACCTGGCGCAGGGCCGAAAGGCCCGGCCCGGCCAGGCGCTCGGCCAGGGTGGAAAGCCCCAGCAGCAAGCCCAGCAGCAGGCCGGAGGCGCCGCCGATCAGCAGCCCGAGCAGGGCCCGTTGCAGGCTGGCGGCCATGGCCGTGGGCAGGCTGCCGTCGGCCAGGCCCAGCTGCAGGCTGCGCAGCACGTCCAGCGGCGAGGCGAGGATATTGGCGTCGACCCAGCCGAAGCCGGCGGTGGCCTGCCACAGCACGACGATGGCCAGGGGCAGCAGCCCGGCCTGCACACGTTGCCAGCCCTGCAGCCGCGGGCCCCGGGGTTGCTGGCCGGTGGCCGGGTGGGGCCAGAACAGCAGCAGGGCGTCGAGACGGTTGATGCCGCGATCCATCAGCGCGCCCACCAGGCCGATCACCAGGATGCAGACGAACACCAGGTCGAGCATGAACAGCTGGCGGCCCCAGACCATCAGGTAGCCGATGCCCTCGCTGGAGGCCAGCAGCTCCACCGCCAGCAGCGAGGTCCAGCCGGTGGCCAGGGCCAGGCGCAGCCCGGCCATGAAGGCGGGCAGGGCGCCGGGCAGCACCAGGCGCCAGAACAGCAGGTGCGGCGGCAGGCGCAGCACCGCGGCGGCTTCGCGCAGGCGCGGTTGGGCATCACGCACGCCCACCAGCACGTGCAGGGTTACCGGCACCACCACCGCCTTGATCAGCACCACCAGCTTGAGGGTTTCGCCGATGCCGAAGAACAGCATGAACAGCGGGATCCAGGCCAGGGTGGGAATCTGCGCCAGGGCCACGAAGGTCGGGTAGACCAGCGCCTCGGCCCGCCGCGAAAGCCCCAGCCAGCTGCCCAGCAGCACGCCACCGGTGACACCGGCGAGCAGCCCCCAGAGCAGGCGCTGCAGACTTATCCACAGGTGGCCCCAGAGCTCGCCGGAGCCGAACTCCAGGGCGCTCTGCCAGACCACCGCCGGTGCCGGGAGGATCTGCTCGGACATCCACAGCCGCTCCGAGGCCACCCACCAGAGCAGGAACAGGCCGAGGGGCAGCAGCCAGGGCAGGGCCCAGGCGAAGCCGTGCAGGCTCGGGGTCGGCAACGTGAAGCGGGGGGCCGGCTGGAGGGCGGGCAGCGTCTGGATCTTGCTCATCGGGTCTCCCGGCGCTTGGGCTCTAATGTTATTTCCGTATGGAATATAAAATTCGGATATCCATTTATTTATGGATAAGAGCGTCATTTGTGGGGGAGGGCCGGGGCAGCGGCAAATGCCTTTGTTGAATATTTTTTATGCATTCCCTGCATAGCGGCCCACAGGGCGCGGCTCGCCTGATTTATGCATTCGGGTTATCAAAAAATGAATTTTTATTATTTTATTGCCGATAGCCCCTGTGCCTATCTAGCCGCCACATGACCCCCAGCGCAGGAGCGCCTCCCATGAAAACCCTGATCAACAGCGTCCTCGGGCTGTTCGCCCCAACCGTGCTGGCGGGCGTGCTCGGTGCCGCCCCGCTGCTGGCCCAGGCCGCCGAGGCGCCGAAGGAAATCCGCATCGCCGTGCCCGACCTCAGTGCCGGCAGCCAGCACAGCGGCGGGGGCGTGGTGGACGTGCTGCGCAGCCGGAACATCCTCGAACAGGAGTTCGCCAAGGACGGCATCAAGGTCCAGTGGCTGTTCTTCAAGGGCGCGGGCCCGGTGGTCAACGAGGCCCTCGCCAACGGCCAGGTGGACTTCGCCTACCTGGGCGACCTGGCCGCCATCATCGGCAAGGCCAGCGGCCTGGATACCCGGCTGCTCAGCGCCACCGCGCGCGGGGTGAAAAGCTACCTGGGCGTGGTGCCCGGCTCGGGCATCAAGACCCTGGAAGACCTCAAGGGCAAGCGCGTCGCGGTGTTCCGCGGCACTGCCAACCAGCTGTCCTTCGCCAACGCCCTGGCCAGCCGCGGCCTCTCCGAACGCGACTTCAAGGTGATCAACCTCGACTTCAACGCCGCCAACGCGGCCCTGGCGGCCAAGCAGGTGGATGCCTCCTGGGGCCTGGCCGGGCTGATCGCCCTGCGCGACAAGGGCCTCGCCGAACTGCCCCTGAGCACCCGCGACCTGGACGGCGCCGGCAGCACCCAGGCAGTGCTGGTGGGCACCGGCGCCTTCGTCCGCGACTACCCGGAAGTGACGGCACGGCTGATCAAGGCCCAGCAGCAGGCGGTGCAATGGCTGCGCGACGATGAGAACAAGCAGGCCTACGTCGAACTGGTGTCCAGCCTGGCCAGCTACCCGGTGGGCATCCTCGGCACCGACCTCAAGGATGAAAGCTTCAACACCCTCTTCGACCCGCAGCTGGATGCCGACTTCCTCGCCCGCCTGCAGAAGGGCGTCGACTTCGCCGCCGAACAACGGCTGATCCGCAAACCGTTCAAGGTGGCCGACTGGAACGAACCGCGCTTCCTCGATGCCGCCTTGAAGGAACCGGTGCAGGCATCGCGTTAAGGCCGCCCAATACAGGGTGCCGGCCCTGTTCGCGAATGAATTGGCTCTGTCTGCGTTAAGTGTTTCTAGAAGATTTTTGTCCAGCTGATTGCCGAGTTTTGTTGGTACTTCTGGTTTCGCCCACCCGGGCGAGTCCCTTTTAACAATCGCCTTAAAAGGAACCAAAAGGGCTTGCCCCATCATCCGGCCCCGGCTTCGCCGGGGTTCCCTCACTCCATCGTTGCTCTGGGGGCCGGCGCGATGGGCCATCCATGGCCTGGCGCGCCTCTCGCGGCATCCATGCCGCTCGTCCCCCGGCGCAACGACTGCGTTCGGCCTCCTGGAGGGGCGTTGGCGGCTGCTCCAACTTTCTTCGCTCGAACCCTCACATTGATGTGCGCAGTAACCCAGCGCACGTTCGTAGGATGGCGTAGAGCGAAGCGAAACCCATGCGGTGGAGGTGGCACGAATCCTTGGGCGCCCGGAAAGCACGGTGCTTGAGCGCTTGCATTAAAACCACAACAGCTAACGCACACAGAGCCAATGAATTCGCTCCCACGAAAACCTCGACCGCTGCGGGGTGGACGTCGCTCTTCACGTCCACCTGCGGAGCTTCCGGCAACTCCGTGCCTCGTAGGTTGGCGCCGAGCGCAGCGAGGCCCAACACAACGGTGCCGAACCCTTTCGCGAATGAATTTGCTCCCACGAAAAGCCCGACCGCTGCGTAGGGGGGACGTCGCTCTTTACGTCCACCAGCGGAGTGTCCGACAGCCCCCGTGGTGGACCGATAAAGCGTGGTCCACCCACATCCCTTGATGGACCGAGGTCCGGCGGGCGGACTTAGGCACTGCGCCGCGCTTCTTCCGCTTCGATTCCGTCCAGCTCGACGATGAGCTCGATCAGCGCCCGCGCGGCGGGGGAGAGGCGGTAGCCGGTGCGGGTGACGATGCCGCAGCGGGCGGAGAGGCTTTCCAGGTTCTCCGGCAGGTTGCGGAAGCTCAGCAGCGCCAGCTCACCGCTCTCCAGCAGCGGTGCCAGGGTCTCCAGCATGCCCACGCCCACGGCGTCGGTCTGGCGCACCACCTGCACCAGCGCCGGCACGTGCTCGCACTCCAGGTTGAGGTCGAAATCCGCCTTGCCGCTGAAGCCTGCCAGCAGCTTGCGGATGCCCGCCGGCAGCCGGGTGGCGGCCAGCGGGTAGTCGAACATGTCGTTGGTGGAGAGGCTTTCCTTGGCCAGCAGCGGGTGCCCCCGGCGGCAGAAGAAGCGGCCGTTGCGCGGGGTCAGTTCGCGGGTCTGGAAGTTCGGGTCGATCTCGAACTGACGGATGTCGGCGATGAAGAACTCGATCTCGTCCCGGGCCAGCAGGCGTCCCAGGGTTTCCCAGTTGTTCACCTCGAAGCGGGTGGTGATGCGCGGGTGGCGGCTGATGAAGGCGGCCAGGGCGTCGGGCACCAGCTTGGCCGCCGGTGCCGGCCCGCAGCCGAAGTGCAGCTCGCCGGCATCGAGCTTGGTCATCTGGTTGATTTCGCGGGTCAGGTTGCTCGCGCCCTGCACCAGGCGCAAGGCGTGCTGCAGCACCACCTGGCCTTCCGGCGTGGGGCGCAGGTCCTTGTTGCCACGGTCCACCAGCTGGCAGCCGAAGGCCTGCTCCAGGCCCTGGATGCTGCGGCTGAACGCCGGCTGGGTAATGCCCATGGCATCGGCCGCACGGACGAAACTGCGGTGTTCCACCAGGGCGATGAAGTAACGGAGTTGGCGCAGATCCATCATGCTTTACCGGCATCGAAAATATAGGTCGAAGGCATTTGCCCGCGTATGGGTGCTGGTTTTAAATGCAGGCTCTTATTCCGTCAACGAAGCTTGTTTAGATAAATAAGATTAAAAAGGAATAAGTATATGGCCCAGCCCGAAGGGGGATACCCGATGACCACGCCAGCCCGACTTCCCGTCTCCGCCATGACCCGGCTTCTCGCGCCGCTCATGCGCCGCTGTCGCTGACAGCCGAACCCTGAGCCCGGTGGCCCTGCGCGCCACCTGACGCTCCCCCGAACCCACGCCGCCCCGACCGTCGCCCTGCGTGCGATGCGGGCCCGCTCTGCCCGGAAAAAGCCGGGCCCCGAACAAGGACCGCCCCATGAGCCACCGCCGTACCGCTTTCCCCTCGTCCCTCGCCAGGCCGCTCGCGCTGCAGCGCCTGGCCGCCGTGGACTATGCACTGACCCTGCTGCTGGCCCTGGGCGCGGGGAGCGCCTGGGCCGCCGACAACGGCACCGAGCAGCAAGTGGACAAGGATGTCGCCCTGCAGAAGGTCACCGTCACCGCCCGCCGCCGCGAGGAAGACGTGCAGGACGTGCCCACGCCCATCACCACCCTCAGCGGCGCCACCCTGGAAACCCAGCGCGTGTACAAGGTGCAGGACCTGCAGCAGGTGCTGCCCAGCGTCAACGTCGCCTTCATCCACGCGCGCCAGTCCAGCGTCGCGGTGCGCGGCATCGGCAACAACCCGGCCAGCGATGGCCTCGAAGGCAGCGCCGGGGTCTACCTGGACAACGTCTACCTCGGCCGCCCGGGCATGGCGGTGTTCGACCTGCTGGACATCGAGCAGCTGGAACTGCTGCGTGGCCCCCAGGGCACCCTGTTCGGCAAGAACACCACCGCCGGCGTGCTCAACATCAGCACCCGCGCACCCATCTTCAGCCCCGAGCGCACGGTGGAGGTCTCCGGTGGCCAGGACGGTTACTTCCAGGCCAAGGGCACGGTCAACGGCGCCCTCAGCGAAACCCTCGCCGCGCGCCTGTCGGCCTACCGCACCCGCGACGACGGCTTCATCAAGAACATCCACAACGGCGATGACCTCAACGGCGGCGAGCGCCAGGGCGTGCGCGGGCAGTTCCTCTTCGAGCCCAACGAGGACTTCAGCCTGCGCTGGATCAACGACTACAACGAGGAGGATTCCAGCACCGGCACCATGGTCGTCTACGGCGCGCCGGCGCGTTACTGGCAGCGCGCGGCCCTGGTGGGCGCATCACCGGTGCGCGACCCGGACGACAGGAAGGTCAACATCGACGGCCGCCAGAGCGTCAGCGTGCACCAGGGCGGCAGCTCGGTGGAGGCCAACTGGAACCTCGCCGGCGGCTACACGCTCACCTCCATCAGCGCCTACCGCTACTGGCACTTCACCCCGGCCAACGACGAGAGCCTCAACGTGCCGGCGCTGCTCAACACCGGGGTGGAGGTGCACGACCGCCAGTTCTCCCAGGAGATCCGCCTGGCCTCGCCCACCGGCGGCGCCTTCGACTACGTGGTCGGTGCCTACGTGTTCAACCAGAACCTGGGCAACAAGACCTTCACCGACTACGGCTCACAAGCCGACCTGTTCCTGCTCGGCGCCAATCTGGGCGCCATCAACAACGTCAGTACCAAGGCCAACGGCAAGATCGAGACCGACAGCTACGCGCTGTTCGCCCAGGGCACCTGGCACCTCACCGACCGCCTCGACTTCACTGCCGGCCTGCGCGGCACCTACGAAGAGAAGGACGCCAACATCAAGCGCTTCGCCCCCGTGGGCGGTGCTGCCGTCACCGGCCAGGCCGCCGCCATCCGCGCAGCGCAACTGGGCGCCTATGACTCGGGCGACCTCAGCCTGCACAACGCCGCGCCGTCCTTCCTGCTGAGCCTGGCCTACAGGTTCGACGAGGATTTGCTGGGCTACGCCTCCCTGGCCCATGGCGAGAAATCCGGCGGGGTGAACCTGGCGGTGGGCTCGGCCCCGGTGGCCGGCGCCGACTCGCTGCTGGTCGGGCCGGAGCGCGCCAACGACGCCGAACTGGGCTTCAAGAGCACGCTGCTCGACCGTCGCCTGCTGCTCAACGCCAACCTGTTCTGGACCGGCATCCACGGCTACCAGGCCACCACCCTGTACCAGGCGCCGGGCTCCACCAACGTCGTGCAGGTGCTGGCCAACGCCGGCAGCGTGCGCTCGCGCGGCCTGGAGTTCGAAGCCACCGCACTGCCCGTGCGCGGCCTCACCCTGAACGTCAACGGCTCCTACAACGACGTCACCTACCTCAGCTTCAAGGACGCCCCGTGCCCCGGCGAGGTGAGCACCGCCCCCGGCGCCCCGGCCACCTGCGACCTCACCGGCGAGCGCGTGGTCGGCGCCTCGAAATGGATCGCCAACCTCAGCGGCGAATACAAATGGCAGCTGGAGAACCGCATCGAGCCCTACCTCACCGCCAGCTATTCGTACCGCTCCGAGGCCGAAGGCACCCTGGACAACTCCGACCTCTCGAAGATCGACGGCTACGGCCTGGTCAACCTCTCGGCCGGCGTGCGCCGTGACTTGGGCGACGGCCAGGTGGACGCCTCCATCTGGGTGCGCAACGCCACCGACACCGACTACTACCTCAGCGCCTTCGCCTACCTGAACGGCGCCTACACGGCCTCGGTGGGCGCCCCGCGCACCGCCGGCGTCTCCCTGCGCTACGACTTCTGACCCCCAGCAGCACCCACCCAACGCGAGGACCGCACCATGAGCAACGCAGCACTGGCCACCCAGCAGACCGAGCTTCAGCTGGACATCCACCCCATCGCCGGGCGCATCGGCGCCGAAATCCGCGGCGTGACCCTCTCCGGCGACCTGGACGCCGCCACGGTCGAGGCCATCCAGGCCGCCCTGGTCCAACACAAGGTCGTGTTCTTCCGCGGCCAGACCCTCCTCGACGACCAGGGCCAGGAAGCCTTCGCCAAGCTTCTCGGCGACCCCATCGCCCACCCCACCGTGCCGGTGCGCGAAGGCACCCGCTACCTGCTCCAGCTCGACGGCGCCGAAGGCCAGCGGGCCAACTCCTGGCACACCGACGTGACCTTCGTCGACGCCTACCCCAAGGCCTCGATCCTGCGCAGCGTGGTGGCCCCGGCCGCCGGCGGCGACACCGTCTGGGCCAACACCGCCAGCGCCTACGCCGACCTGCCCGAGCCGCTGCGCGCGCTGGCCGACACGCTCTGGGCCGTGCACAGCAACGAGTACGACTACGCCGGCGTGCGCCCCAGCGTGTCCGTGGAGAAGCTCGAGGAATACCGCAAGGTGTTCGCCTCCACCGTCTACGAGACCGAGCACCCGGTGGTGCGCGTGCACCCCATCAGCGGCGAGCGCAGCCTGCTGCTGGGGCACTTCGTCAAACGCATCAAGGGCCTCTCCCAGGCCGATTCGGCGCACATCTTCGCCGTGCTGCAAAGCCACGTGACGCGCCTGGAGAACACCGTGCGCTGGCGCTGGCAGCAGGGCGACGTGGCCATCTGGGACAACCGCTCCACCCAGCACTACGCCGTGGACGACTACGACACCCAGCCGCGCATCGTGCGCCGCGTGACCCTGGCTGGCGAAGTGCCGGTGGGCATCGACGGCCAGCTCAGCCGCACCACGCGGAAGGGCTGAAGGCCAACTTCCGAATGCCCGGGGCGCGGCCACCCGCCGCGCCCCGTTGACCGAACACCCCGAATCAGGAGAGCCACCATGACCCTGGCCGCCCAGCGCCACGACGAGCCCGCCCCATCGACCCACCCCGAGCAGCCCTTCACCATCACCCCGCTGGCCGCGCCCCTGGGCGCGGTGGTCAGCGGCTTTGACGCCACCCGCATCACCCCCGAGCAGGTGCTGGCCCTCAAGCAGGCCCAGCGTGAGCATCACATCCTGGTGTTCCGCGACCAGCACCTGGACGACGCCCAGTACCTGGCCTTCGCCACCCACTTCGGCGCGGTGTTCCAGCCGCCGGCGGACATCCCGGTGCTGTCCTCCGGTGCCGACGGCAAGGCGCCGGAGATCGTCAAGGTGGCCAACACCGAGGATGGCGAGCTGGGCAACACCGCCATTCCCGCCCACGTCGACCACCACTGGACGCCGACGCCGTCCTCCGGCTCCTTCCTCTACGCGCTGGAGGTGCCCTCCAAGGGCGGCGAGACCCGCTTCACCAACCTGGCCCTGGCCTACAGCGCGCTGGATGAGGCCACCCGCCGTGAGATCGACCCGCTGCGGCTGATCAACTACAACCCCTTCATCCGCCTCAAGAGCGGCGGCTACAACGGCGGCTTCGTCACCTACCGCACCCCGGACATCCCCGCCATCCAGGGCACCGAGCACCCGCTGGTGCGTACCCACCCGGAAAGCGGCAAGCGCCTGCTGTTCCTCGGCGTGCACACCGAAGTGGAAATCCCCGGCGCCGACCCGGAATACGGCAAGGCGCTGATCGGCCGGCTGCGCGAGCACCTGGAGAACCCGCGCTTCCACTACGCCCATGCCTGGCAGCCGGGTGACATCGTCTGGTGGGACAACCAGGCCGTCCTCCACGCCCGCAACGGCTTCCCCGCCACCGAAAAGCGCCGCATGAAGCGCATCAGCCTCAGCGGCAGCCGTCCCTTCTGATCCACCGCCCCGTGGGAGCGAATTCATTCGCGAACAGGGCCGGCACCGTCGCGTTGTAAGGGCACACGGTATCCCGAGCGTAGGGTGGACCCCGCTTTATCGGTCCACCAACGGGGGCTGCCGGCAGCTCCGCTGGTGGACGTGAAGAGCGACGTCCACCCTACGCACCGGCCGAGCTTTTGGTGGAGCGAATTCATTCGCGAACAGGGCCGGCACCGTCGCGTTGTAAGGGCACACGGAATCCCGAGCGTAGGGTGGACCCCGCTTTATCGGTCCACCAATGGGGTCGCCGGCAGTGAGCGGCGGCTGCATGTTCCGAGGTCTGATTGCTCCCCCTTCTTGGGAGCCAAAAGCAAAGCCTCGCTCTAAGAACGTGGATGTTACGCGCGAAGAAATCGACGCCGCTGTGTTGGGCCTCGCTACGCTCGGCGCCAACCTAAGGGTTTGTGCGCAGCACCGCCTCGATCCCGCCGCTTTCAATGCCTTGCGGGCATATTTTCAATGCCTTCCAAGCATCACGATTTATAAATTCTTATTTATCAATCAGTTAGAAATTTATATTCCTTAAAGTAATTAATGAATCGTTAAAAATTACTTTAAGAGATAAGCCCAAAAACCAATCATCTCTCCGTGGCCGACCGCTCTGGGACGGCCCTCATGCAGCCCCGGAGGCTGCAACCCGTTCAATGTCCGGTGCACAGGCCGGACTTTTTTATCCAGGAGTCTTGCCGATGGGCAATGTCCTCAAAGCCGACAGCGCAGGCAACGTGCTGTGGCGTGAAGTACGCAGCCCCGGTGAGGTGCTCGACCTCGGTGTGCCGTTGCGGCATGCCCTGGGGCTCGGGCGCTTCCAGCGACCGGGCTCGCGTGTACTGGGGCGCCGCGAAGCGGTGCTGCTCGGCGTGTTCGCCCTGGTGCTGCACACCGGCGTTCTCTACTGGGCGAGCCAGAAGTCCACGCCGCCGCTGCCGGAAGTGCCGCCGCAGATTCCGCCCATGACCATCGAATTCACCACCCCGGCACCGCCCGTGGTGGAGCCGCCACCGCCGGAGCCGCCGCCGCCCGTGATCGAGCCGCCACCACCGGTGGTGGAGGAACTGGCCGTCAAGCCGCCGCCGCCCAAACCGGTGCCCAAGCCCAAGCCGCAACCCCCGAAGCCGGTGCCCAAGCCCGCGCCGAAATCGATCGAGCCGCCGCCGCCCGCACCGCCCAAGGCCGAAGCCCCGCCCGCGCCCCCGGCTCCGCCCGCGCCGGCACCGGTCACGCCGCCGTCGGCCAACGCCGGCTACCTGCGCAACCCTGCGCCGGACTACCCCTCCTTCGCCCAGCGGCGCGGTTGGGAAGGCACGGTGCTGCTGCGGGTGCATGTACTGGCCAGCGGCTTGCCCAGCGAGATCCAGATCCAGAAAACCAGTGGGCGCGACCTGCTGGACGAAGCGGCGGTCAAGGCCGTCAAGCGTTGGACCTTCGTGCCCTCCAAGCGCGGCGACCAGGCGCTGGATGGCTGGGTCAGCGTCCCGATCGACTTCAAATTGAACTGAACACAGACCGAATTCACGCGTTAGCGCAACACAGAGGATTGCCCCATGGACTTGCTTACCAACCCCTTCGCATCGGTCGAACACGTGGTCATCTGGCTGCTGATCGGCTTCTCGGTCATCACCTGGGGCCTGGCCCTGGTCAAGGCCATCCAGTTCGCCCGCCTCAAGCACCAGGACCGCAAGTTCCAGAAGCTGTTCTGGAGCGCCACCAGCCTCGACAGCGCCGCTGACCTGGTCCAGGGCAACAACGGCGCCGCCGCCCACGTGGCCCAGGCCGGCTTCGCCGCGATCCAGGTGATCGACGGCAGCCAGCCGGGCGACCTGAGCCAGGCGATCAACCACCAGGACCGCCTCGAACGCGCCCTGCGCCAGCAGATCCAGCGTGAGCGCCGCTCCCTGGAGTCCGGCCTGGCGGTGGTCGCCTCCATCGGCTCCACCTCGCCCTTCATCGGCCTGTTCGGCACCGTGTGGGGGATCATGGAAGCACTCAAGGGCATCAGCCTGGCCGGCTCCGCCAGCCTGGAAACCGTGGCCGGCCCCATCGGCGCGGCCCTGGTCGCCACCGGCGTCGGCATCGCCGTCGCGGTGCCCGCGGTGCTGGTCTACAACTACTTCCTGCGCAGCCTCAAGCTCACCGCTGCGGACCTCGACGACTTCGCCCACGACTTCTACAGCCTGGCCCAGAAGAGTGCCTTCAAGGTCATCGTCTCCCCGAGCGCCGGCAAGCACGGCGCCGCGCAGAAAGTGAAGGAGGCGTCCTGACATGGCCTTCTCCACACAGGACAGCGACGAGGTTCTTTCCGAGATCAACGTCACCCCGCTGGTGGACGTGATGCTGGTGCTGCTGGTGGTGTTCATCGTCACCGCGCCCCTGCTCACCAACGCCATCCCGATCAACCTGCCGAAGACCGAAGCGGTCGCCCCGCCGGACCAGAAGGACCCGCTGGTGGTGAGCATCGACGGTGAAGGCAAGCTGTTCATCAACAAGGACGAGATCCAGCCCGACCTGCTGCAAAGCAATCTGGAGGCCGCCAAGGCCAAGGACCCGGAGCTGCGCGTGCAGCTGCAGGCGGACGACAAGGTCGACTACGGCGCGGTGGCCAAGGCCATGGCCTCCATCGAGCGCGCCGGGATCACCAAGCTGGCGGTGATCACCGCCCGCTGAGCGCTTTGGCCGCCTCCCTTCAGGCAGGGGGGAGGTGGCCTTTTTATCCCACGGCCTTCGTGCCTCACGAAAGCCTGCAACGCCCGCCTGGGCTGGCCCGGACTGCATGCAGCAGCTCCGGGTTTTTTGTGTGCCTATGGGGGCGGCAGCCCGCTGCGGTCCCCATCTGCCCAATCGATAACGGTTGAGTTCCTACAGCACTCCCCGCCGGCTTCAGACCGTTCACGGCCCCTCTCGGACTTTTCCTCTTTCGCCGCCTTGTGGTTATCGGCCTAGATAACCGCCGGCCCGCCAGCATGGCGATCGCCCCCGAAGCAACGTGCATCCGAAGCAGCCGCTTCTGCCGTTGCTCCCCCTGCAAGCAAGCAACGAGTACGAAATGGAATTCACCCCCTTCGATCGAACCGACGGCCCGCAAAACCGCCTGGCCGTGGCCACGAATTCCTGCTCGACAGCGCTCATCTGAACTCCCCCCGGGGAAACACCTGGAGTAGTCATGGCATCGAACAGTTTCCAAAACGAAGTACCCAAGGCACGGGTCAACATCAAGCTCGACCTGCACACCGGCGGCGCACAGAAGAAGGTGGAGCTGCCGCTCAAGCTGATGCTGCTGGGCGACTACAGCAACGGCCGTGAAGCGCGCCCGCTGTCGGAGCGGAGCAAGGTCAACATCAACCGCAACAACTTCGACAGCGTGCTCGCCGACTTCGCCCCCCGCCTGAAGCTGGCGGTGGAAAACACCCTGGCCGATGACGATTCGGAAACCTCGGTCGAGCTGGCCTTCCAGCGTATGAAGGACTTCGAGCCCGAGCAGGTGGCTCGCCAGATACCCCAACTGCGCGCGCTGCTCGCCATGCGCAATCTGCTGCGCGACCTCAAGTCGAACCTGCTCGACAACGCCACGTTCCGCCAGGAGCTGGAACGCATCCTCAAGGACGACGCCCTCAGCGACGAATTGCGCACGGAGCTCGCCGCGCTCGCTCCGCAAGACGCCTCTTAACGCATCCGCATAACCACAGGAAGGTCCCCATGTCCGTAGAACACACCTCCACGGCCCCTCGAGGTGCTGCTGCATTCGAGGAAAACCAGGGCGTCTATGCGGCGCTGTTCAGCAAGATCAACCTCAGCCCCATCAGCGAGCTGAGTGGCCTGGACGCATTCCAGAACAACGAGGCGCTATCCGAAGCCTCGGCTGACGAGCGCGTCACGGCAGCGGTCAGCGTCTTTCTCGATCTGCTCAAGCAGTCCTCGCAGAAGGTCGAGCGCCTGGACAAGACGCTGCTCGACGAACACATCGCCTCCCTCGATGCGCAGATCAGTCGCCAGCTCGACGCGGTCATGCACCACGAGGATTTCCAACGCGTGGAATCCACCTGGCGCGGTGTGAAGTCGCTGATCGATCAGACGGACTTCCGCCAGAACGTCCGTATCGAACTGCTCGACATCAGCAAGGACCACCTGGTGCAGGACTTCGAGGATGCACCGGAAATCGCCCAGAGCGGCCTCTACGTCCACACCTACACCCAGGAATACGACACCCCCGGCGGCGAGCCGATCGCGGCCGCCATCTCCAACTACGAGTTCGATGCCAGCCCCCAGGACATCGCCCTGCTGCGCAATCTCTCCAAGGTCGCCGCAGCGGCGCACATGCCCTTCATCGGTGCCGTCGGGCCGGCCTTCTTCGGCAAGGAGTCGATGGAAGAAGTCGCCGCCATCAAGGACATCGGCAACTACTTCGACCGGGCCGAATACATCAAGTGGAAGTCCTTCCGCGACAGCGACGACTCCCGCTATATCGGCCTCACCCTGCCGCGCGTCCTCGGGCGCCTGCCCTATGGCCCGGACACCATCCCCGTACGCAACTTCAACTACGTGGAAAAGGTGAAGGGCCCTGATCACAACCGGTACCTGTGGACCAACGCCTCGTTCGCCTTCGCTGCCAACATGGTGAAGAGCTTCATCAGCAACGGCTGGTGCGTGCAGATCCGTGGCCCGCAGTCGGGTGGCGCGGTGACCGACCTGCCGATCCACCTCTATGACCTGGGCACCGGCAACCAGGTGAAGATCCCGTCGGAGGTGATGATCCCGGAGACGCGTGAGTTCGAGTTCGCCAACCTCGGCTTCATCCCCCTGTCGTACTACAAGAACCGCGACTACGCCTGCTTCTTCTCCGCCAACTCGGCGCAGAAGCCGGCGCTGTACGACACCGCCGACGCCACCGCCAACAGCCGCATCAACGCGCGCCTGCCGTACATCTTCCTGCTGTCGCGCATCGCCCATTACCTGAAGCTGATCCAGCGGGAAAACATCGGCACCACCAAGGACCGGCGCCTGCTGGAACTGGAGCTCAACAAGTGGATCGGCGGACTCGTCACCGAGATGACCGACCCCAGCGACGACCTGCAGGCATCGCATCCGCTGCGCGAGGCGAAGGTGCTGGTCGAGGACATCGACGACAACCCCGGCTTCTTCCGCGTCAAGTTGTACGCGGTGCCGCACTTCCAGGTGGAGGGCATGGACATCAACCTGTCGCTGGTCTCGCAGATGCCCAAGGCCAAGGCCTGACGCATTGGCCAGGGAAACGACGCCATGAACATCGACCGCCCCCTCTGGGCTGCGGGGACGCTTCTGTCCCCGCAGCAGTTCCAGCAACAGGCCCGCTGGGAAGCCTGGACCAACGAGCGCATCGCCCGGCTCGCCCTCGTTCATCCCTGGGGCGTACTGGCAGCCGACTTCGATGCCGATGCCCTGAGGATGGGCCGGCTCAAGGCATCGCGGCTTCACGTGCGCATGCCGGACGGCACGCTGATCGATACCGACCGCGCCGATCACCTGCCGCCGGCGCTTGAGCTGTCCCGCGTCCTGGCCGACGACATCCGCAGCGCCACCCTGCTGCTGGCATTGCCGCTGGAACAGGGCAATGGCAACAACTGTGTGCTCGATGGCCAGCGTGAAGACCGGCCCACCCGCTACCGCCAGAACTGGCAGGCGGTGCAGGACCTCTATGGCGATGAGCGCCAGTCCATCAGCGTCATGGAGCACCAGCTCAGCCTGCGCCTGGCCAGCGACGACAACGGCGACTACCTGACCTGCCCGGTGGTGCGCCTGCTGCGCGATACCCAGGGAACCTGGGCCGTGGATGCCGGCTACGTACCGCCATTGCTGAGCCTCGACGCCCATGCGGGCCTGCTGGTGCAGCTGGACAACCTGTTCATCCAGCTGTCCGCCAAGCGCCAGCGCCTGATGGCCATGCGCCGTGAAAGCAACCAGCGCATGGCCGATTTCGCGGTGGCGGACGTCTCGCTGTTCTGGCTGCTCAATGCGCTCAACACCTACCAGCCGATCCTCGCCGACCTCAGGGCTCATCCTGCGCGTCATCCCGAGCAGGTCTACCTGGAGCTGGCGAAGCTCGCCGGCAGCCTGTCGACCTTTTCGCTGGAGCACGACATCGACCAGGTGCCGGCCTACCGGCACGAGCAGCTGGGGCGGGTCCTGCCGCCGCTGATGAGCATGATCTCGACGCTGCTCGAAGCCAGTCTGCCGTCGCGCGTCATCGCCCTGGAGCTGGAGGAGAGCGGGGCGAACCGCTGGAAGGTTTCGCTCCACGACCCCAGGCTGCGCGAGCCGGACGGCGCCGACTTCTACCTTTCCGTCCGCTCGCGACTCTCCGCCGCGCAGCTGCAGAGCCAGTTTCCCCACCTGTGCAAGGTGGGGACCCCGGATGACGTCGACCACCTGGTCAACGCGGCGCTGGACGGCATCCCGCTGCAACCGCTCAACCATGTCCCCGCCGCGATCCCGTTGCGCCTGGAGAACCAGTATTTCGCGCTGGATCTCGGGCATCCCAAGGGGCGGGCCATGCTCGCCGCCGGTGTGTGCGCCTTCTATGTTCCCGCCACGCTGATCGACGCCCGGCTCGAACTGTTCGCGGTACTGCGCTCATGAGCCTGCACAGCGAGGTACGCGTTAACGCCCCGGCCTCCATCGACGCACTGCTGCAGGACAGCTACCTGCTGGTAGTGACCCTGCGCGAGGGGCGCTCGGCCCACCATGGGCGTGACTTGTGGAGGCGCTGCATCCAGCAGGTCGAAGCGCTACGCCACGAACTCGAGGCGCGGGGGATGAGCCAGCGGAGCATCGACTGCATCAGCTACGCCCAATGCGCGTTGCTGGATGAAACCGTGCTCGCGTTCGCCCGGGACGATGATCACGCCGACTGGGCCGGTGAGCCGTTGCAGGTGAAGTTCTTCAACCGTCACCAGGCGGGTCATTTCCTCTACGAGGACATGCACGAGGTCCTGCGCGAGCCCTCGCCCGACCCCCAGGTCCTGACGGCGTACCACCGCGTCCTGCTGCTGGGATTCAAAGGGCGCTACGAGCTGCATGATCCGGAGCGCGATGGCCTGGTGAACGCGCTGGAGGAGCGGGTCCCGCCCTTGGCCATAGGCGGCGACCTGAGCCTCGGCACGGGCGTCGAGCGCGGCGATGCGGTGAAGCGCTGGCTGCGCGGCCCGGCGATGCAGGTGCTCGCGATGGCCGTGCTGGTCGCCGGGACCTGGTGGGGGCTCGACCAGTACCTCGGTCGTCTCGTCGCCTCGTTGCTGCCCGGTGCGGTGTGAAGGGCGCGCGATGAGCAGGATGCTGATGCGCGGGCTCTGTGCGTGGGCGGCTCTGCTGGCCCTGGCGCTGCTGTTCGTCTTTCCGATCGCGGGCGGCGTGCGACTCATGGGCGCGACGCTCGTCCTGGGGGCTCTCCTGCTGGCCTGGCGCTGGGCAGGCCAGCAGGGGCTGACGCTCGACGCCGGACTGCAGTTGCCCGCTGCGGGCTTCCAGCAGCCGGTGGTGCTGGTTTGTGGCGATGGGCAGAGGGGGCTGTTCGATGAGCCCGATGCCGCGGGGCCCCGCTGGAGGATGACGACACAGGGCTGCTACCTGCCTGTGGATAACCTGGAACACCTGCCACTGATGGTCCGCACCATCCTGGCTCAGCGGCCCCACTGGGGCGGGCAGCTCGGCGTGCTCCTGGTCATCGATCCAGGCGAGCATCGCGATGCAGCCGAGCTGGAGGGCAAGCTCCGGGCGTTCCGCCATCAACTCGTCCAGGCCCGCCGGCAAGCGGTGCTGCCGCTGCTCCAGGTCAGCTACCTGCAAGGCGACCGGGGCCAGACGCCCTGGTTCTGCTGGGCGGCCAATGGGTCGCAACCCGATGTGCTGGAGGCGGGCGCCTGCATCGCCTTCGCTGAATGGCAGAGGCTCGGGGGTGACCCGGTGCTTTCGGCATCGCGCCTGCGCACCGGCGTCCTGCTGGGCGCGGTAGCCGGTTGGTTGCGCCAGCATGTACAGGCCTCCCTCGTCGGCCGGGGCGGCAATGACTCGGCAGCCACGGCCGTGGCCTGCGGCGTCATGCTGGTGCCGACCCTGCCTGGCCGCGTCGCCGGGAATCTCTGGCAGCAATGGGTGCGTGACCGGACGACGCTGGAAGAGGCGACCGAGCCTGCGCACGAGACCTCGTCACTCCTGCCCCTTCCGGACGCGCTGCTCCCGCTCCTGCCGACGCGTGTGAGTCCCACGCCGCTGCGCCGTGCCTGGCTGGCATCGCTCTGGCTATCCGCTCTGGCTGTGGTCTCGGCCCTGGCCGGTTCCGCCTGGCACAACCGCGAACTGGTGCGCCAGGTCAGCGAGGACCTGCATCGTTACCTGGCCATCCCCCACGCCCAGCACCGTGACCAGCCCGAGTTCGAACTGCGTGAAGCAGCCATGGCGGTCTTGCGCTCCGATGCAGCGCGCCTGGATGGCTACTACCGCCAGGGTGAGCCGCTCTGGCTGGGGTTGGGCCTGTACCAGGGGGAGCGCCTGAGGGACGAATTGCTGGCCGTCATCACCGGTTACCGGAGGCCCCACGATGCACCCACGGAGGTGCCGCGGATGCCCGAGCCGGTGCGGCTGGACAGCCTGTCGCTGTTCGCCGTGGGCAGCGCCACGCTCAAGCCCGAGTCGACCAGGCTCCTGATCAACGCGCTGGTCGACGTCAAGGCCAGGCCCGGCTGGCTGATCGTCATTGCCGGGCATACCGATGCCAGTGGTGATGCCGACCGGAACCTCCAGCTGTCCCGTGATCGTGCCGGGGCGGTGCGTGACTGGATGCAGCGGATGGGGGACATCCCCGACAGCTGTTTTGCCGTACAGGGCTTCGGTGCCGGTCAGCCGATCGCCAGCAATGACACCGAAATCGGGCGCGCCGCCAACCGGCGCGTCGATATCCGCCTGGTGCCGGAGGTGGGGGCCTGCGTGTCGCCCACCGCCGCACGGGGTGGCAAGGACCAGCCGCACTCCGCGGCTGTCAACCTCTGAGAAGGAGCTTCACATGGCAATTCCCGTTTATCTCTGGCTGCAGGACGATGGCGGAGCCGACATCAAGGGGTCGGTGGACGTGCAGAAGCGCGAAGGCAGCATCGAGGTCATCGCGCAGGATCACAGCCTCTACATCCCCACCGACAACAACACCGGCAAGCTGACCGGCACCCGGGTCCACACCCCGTTCCTGTTCACCAAGGAGATCGATGCCTCCAGCCCCTACCTGTACAAGGCGGTGACCACCGGCCAGACCCTCAAGAGCGCCGAATTCAAGTGGTACCGCATCGACGATGCCGGCCAGGAAGTCGAGTACTTCATCACCAAGCTGGAGAACGTCAAGGTCGTGAAGGTCGCGCCGAAGATGCACGACGTGAAGGACCCGTCCAAGGAGAAGCACAACCACCTGGAGCAGGTCGAGTTGCGCTACGAGAAGATCACCTGGACCTACAAGGACGGCAACATCATCCATGCCGACTCCTGGAACGAACGTCAGAGCGCCTGACCTCGGGATGGTCGGCGGGGCACAAAGCTCCGCCGACCCTTCGCGAACCATTCCGACGCACAAGCGCCACGCACTTCGTACAAGGACGCATCGCCATGGCCCAGAACTCCGCCAGCCTGCTTCGTCGCCTCAACCCCTATTGCGCCCGGGCCTTGAGTGCCGCCGCCTCGCTCTGCCAGAGCCGCGCCCACGCCCAGGTCACCCCCGAGCACTGGCTGCTCAAGCTGCTGGAGCAGGGGGAGGGCGACCTCACCCTGCTCGCGCGGCGCTATGGCTGGGAACTCGATGCGCTCTGGCAGGGACTGCTCGCCTATCTGGACAGCCTGCCCCGCAGCGTGCGCGAGCGACCCCAGCTCAGTGCCGAGCTGCAGCAGTTGATCAAGAACGCCTGGCTGCGGGCCTCCCTGGACGACGACAACGACCGGCTGCGTTCCCTGCACCTGCTCGGCGCCCTGCTGGAAACGCCCAGCCTGTTGCGTTGCGAGACCGCCTGGCCGCTGCTGAGCCTCAGCGAAGCCCAGTTGCAACGCCTGTTGCCCTTGCTGGACCGACATTCGGAAGAGCGCCCGGATGTGCAGCGTGAAGCCCGCCTCGACGAAGCCGAGCCCGGTCAGGTCGCCCTGCCTTCCAGCCCACCTGCGGGCTCCGCAGCCGACCCGTCCCTGGCCTTGCTCGACCGGTTCACCCAGGACCTGACGGCGCAGGCCCGTGAGGGGCGTATCGATCCCGTGTTCGGCCGTGATGACGAGATCCGCCAGGTCGTCGACATCCTCAGTCGGCGACGCAAGAACAACCCCATCCTCGTGGGCGATCCGGGGGTCGGCAAGACCGCCCTGGTCGAGGGCCTGGCCCTGCGTATCGCCGAGGGCGAAGTACCCGACAGCCTGAAACCCGTGAGCGTGCGGACCCTCGACCTGGGGCTGTTGCAGGCCGGTGCCGGAGTCAGGGGGGAGTTCGAGCAGCGCCTGAAGCAGATCATCGACGCGGTCCAGCAAGCGGAGCCGCCCATCCTGCTGTTCATCGACGAGGCCCATACCCTGATCGGTGCCGGCAACCAGGCCGGCGGCGCGGATGCCGCCAACCTGCTCAAGCCCGCCCTGGCCCGGGGCGAGCTGCGTACCATCGCCGCCACCACCTGGAGCGAATACAAGCAGTACTTCGAGCGAGACGCGGCGCTGGAGCGGCGCTTCCAGATGGTCAAGGTCGACGAGCCGGACGACACCGGCGCCTGCCTCATGTTGCGGGGCCTCAAGGCCCGCTACGCCAGCCATCACGGTGTGCATATCGAGGATGCCGCGGTACGCGCAGCCGTCAGCCTGTCACGGCGCTACATGACCGGGCGCCAGCTGCCCGACAAGGCCGTCGACCTGCTGGATACCGCCAGTGCCCGCGTGCGCATGAGCCTCGATTGCGAGCCCCAGGCACTGCTCGGCATCAAGGCCCGGCAGGTCGCCCTGGAGCTGGAGCGGCAAGCCCTGGAGGCGGATGGCCTGCTGGGCGCAAAGGCACCCGCCCGGCGGCTGGACGAGCTCGCCGAACAGCACGCCGGATTGGCACGACGCCATGCGGAGCTGGAGCGGCAATACCGTCACGAACTCGACCTGAGCCAGCAGCTCCTGGCGGCTCGCCAGGAGGAGCCACGGCAGGCGGAACGCTGCACCGAGCTGCAGCGGCGTCTCGAGCAGGCGCAGGGTGACCAGCCGCTGCTGTCCCTGGATGTCACCGCGCGCAACGTCGCCGAGGTGGTCGCCGACTGGACCGGCGTCCCACTGGGCAGCCTGCTCAAGGATGAGCAGGCCAGCCTGCTGGAACTGGAGCATCAACTCGGTCGCCGGGTCATCGGCCAGGATCATGCCCTCGGCGCGCTGGCCCAGCGGTTGCGAGCCGCACGGACAGGCCTGACCGGTGACCAGGCGCCCCAGGGCGTGTTCCTGCTGGTGGGCACCAGCGGCGTCGGCAAGACCGAGACTGCACTGGCACTGGCCGACAGCCTGTATGGCGGCGAGAAATCGCTGATCACGCTCAACCTCTCCGAGTACCAGGAGGCCCACACCGTCAGCCAGCTCAAGGGCTCTCCGCCGGGCTATGTCGGCTACGGCCAGGGTGGCGTGCTGACCGAAGCGGTGCGCCAACGGCCCTACAGCGTGGTGCTGCTCGATGAAGTGGAGAAAGCCCACCCGGACGTGCTCAACCTGTTCTACCAGGTCTTCGACCGTGGCTTCATGCGGGACGGTGAGGGGCGCGAAATCGACTTCCGCAACACCGTCATCCTGATGACGTCCAACCTGGGGAGCGACCTGTTGCAGGCGTGCCTGCAGGTGCAGCCGGATGCCACCGACGGCGTGCTCCAGGAACTGCTGCGCCCGGTGCTGCGCGATCACTTCCAGCCCGCGCTGCTGGCCCGCTTCCAGACGCTGATCTATCGCCCGCTGCCGGCAGATGCACTCAGACGCATCGTCGATCTCAAGCTCGAACAGGTCTCACGCCGCCTGCAACGCCACTACGGCCTGGGCTGCCAGGTCGACGACGCCCTGAGCGAGGCCCTCGTCGCCGCCTGCCTGCTGCCGGATACCGGTGCCCGCAACATCGACAGCCTGCTCAACCAGCAGATCCTGCCGGTGCTCAGCCAGCAGCTCCTCCGGCGCCAGGCCACCCGGCAACACGCCCGCAGCGTCATCCTCGGCCATGACGAGGATGAAGGCGTCACCCTGCAGTTCATCGACCGGCAGGACCACATGCATCCGGTCATCGAGGAGGCTTGAGCATGCTTGCCGAACTCCGCCATTTCTTCGACCACAGCCGCCACCGCCTGCAGGTGGGCGAACTCGACGTCGGGCTCGACGTCCTCGCCTTCGTCGGGGACGAGACGCTCAGCCAGCCCTTCACCTACCAGGTCGAGTTCACCTCGTCCCAGCGCGACCTCCCCTCCAGGCGCATCGTCGGGCAGCCCGCCAGCTTCAGCCTCTTCGCGCCCCCCGCACCGGTGCCCTTCGCCGGCCTGGGCGCGCCGCCGGCCCAGCCGCTGCGCACCCTGCACGGCGTGGTCACGGGCTTCCGGCGGATCTCCGGCTCCAACGACGAGGCCCGCTACGAAATCACCCTGCAGCCGCGCCTGACCCTGCTCGGGCGGGGCCGGCAATACCGCATCTACCAGCACCTCTCGGTGCCCGAGATCGTCGAGCAGATCCTGCGCAGCGACCGCCACCGCTGGGCCGGGCAGGACTTCTTCTTCGACCTCAGGCGCGACTACCCCAAGCGCGAGCAGGTCATGCAATACGACGAGAGCGACCTGGCCTTCATCCAGCGCCTGCTGGCCGAGGTCGGCATCTGGTACCGCTTCACCGCCGACGAGCGCCTGGGCATCGATGTCGTCGAGTTCCACGATGACCAGCGCAACTACCGGTTCGGCGTCCAGCTGCCCTACCGCCCGCCGTCCGGCACCGTCAGCAGCGGCCAGGACGCCGTCTGGGACCTGCAGACGAGCCACGGTGTGGTGGAAAGGAACCTGCGCATCCGCGCCTACACCCCGCGTGACGCAACGGCCTACCTCGACGGCGACCTCGACCAGACCCGGGGCGACCCGACCACCTACGGCGAGGCCTATCACTACGGCGAGCCCTACATCGAGCTGGACGACCCCGGCTCCCGCGACGAAGGCCTGAAAAGCGAAAGCGGCTACTTCTATGCCCGCCTCGCCCACGAACGCTACCTCAACGACCAGACCCGCCTCGACGGCCGCACCAGCAGCGCCACCCTGGCACCTGGGCAGGTGCTGAAGATCGAGGGCGGCGCGCCCGAGGCCTTCACCCCTGGCGCCGTCATCACCCGCCTGGTCACCGTCGCCGCCCGTGATCGCAGCTTCGAAGCCCGCTTCGAGGCCATCCCCTACAGCGAAAGCGTGTGCTTTCGCCCGCCGCTGCTGCCGCGCCCCGTGATCGCCGGCACCATCCCGGCCCGCGTCACCAGCGCGCAGGCCGACGACCTCTACAGCCACATCGATCTGGAGGGCCGCTACAAGGTCAGCTTCCTCTTCGACCAGGACACCTGGCCCGCCGGCCAGGAAAGCATGTGGCTGCGCCTGGCACGCGCCTATGCCGGGGATACCCACGGCCTGCACCTGCCGCTGATCCAGGGCACCGAGGTGGGCATCGCCTTCGAGCGCGGCGACCCGGACCGGGGCTTCATCGCCTTCGCCCTGCACGACAGCCGGCACCCCGACCTCGTCACCCTGAAGAACTACAAGCGCAACGTCCTGCGCACCCCGTCCAACAACAAGCTGCGCCTGGACGACACCCGTGGCCAGGAACACATCAAGCTCAGCACCGAGCACAGCGGCAAGAGCCAGCTCAACCTCGGCCACCTGGTGGATGGGCAGCGGCAGAAACGCGGCGAAGGCTTCGAGCTGCGCACCGACGGCTGGGGCGTCATGCGGGCGGGGAAGGGGCTGTACATCAGTGCCGATGAGCAGCCGCGTGCCCAGGGGCAGGTGCTGGCCATGCAGGACACGCTCGCCCGCCTGCAACGCGCCGGTGAGGAGATGCAGACGCTTTCCAAGGATGCCCAGGTCGCCAACGCCGAGCCGGCCGATGTGCAGGCGCAGCTCGACCTGCTCAGGCAGGACCTGGAGCAGCTCAAGTCCGCCGTCCTGCTGCTCAGTGCACCCAAGGGCATCGCGCTCAGCAGTGGCCACCACCTGCAACTGGCCGCCGAAGGCAACCTCATCGCCAATGCGGGCAGGGACGCCGCCTTGAGCGTGGTGCGGCGGCTGTTCATCGGCGTGGGGGAGGGCGTCAGCCTGTTCGTGCGCAAGCTCGGCCTGAAGCTCATCGCCAACCAGGGCGCGGTGCAGATCCAGGCGCAGAACGACCGCCTGGAACTGCTGGCCCGCCAGGGGCTGGAGATCACCAGCACCGAGGATGAAATCCACATCACCGCCAAGAAGAGGATCGTCCTCAACGGTGGGGGCAGCTACATCACTCTGGCACCGAGCGAAGTCGAGTTGGGTAGCGGCGAATTCATTATCAAGGCACGAGTGAACCGACAAGGGAGCGCCTCGCAGCTTCCATCTATGCCGGCCGTACCGCCACTGCTGGAGTCCGAAGCCGCGCGGCAGGATGACACTGCGTTTTCCGGTTAACGCCCTCTCAGGAGCAAGGAGCATCTATGGATACCAGGAGCTTGGTTCAGCAAATCATGGATAAGACCAACACTTGGCTGGGAGAGCAGCTCCGGCCAAGTGCTCGCGAGTCGGAGTCGCCGGCACCATGCCGACCACTGACCAACTATTGGGTAACTGACCCAGGCAGTGCTCATCTGGCTCCCATTCAGAAATGGAGCCACCCCTTTGGTTCTCGCGCCGACGAGCTACAGCAACTGGTACAGCAAGCCAATGCTGAACGCGGCTATTACCCATTGGGGCGGAATGGATACTGGCACCTGGGTGTGCATTTCGATTGCGGCACAGCCGGGACGCTGGACCAGACATATGTGCGTTGCCTGGCTGATGGCGAGGTAGTGGCCTATCGCATAGATACCCGATCCCCCTCCACCTCGTACCAACTTGATGGAGAACCGGTGGAGCGAGTCTTCTCGCGAAACTTTGTCTTGGTACGGCATCGGCTGCAGGCACCGGAAATCTTCGGTGCCGATGACACCCCACCCAGCCTGACTTTTTTCAGTCTTTACATGCACTTGCAGGACTGGAAAGCCTATGCTGAATCGCCGGAGTCACCACGACCTGGCTTCTGGTCCTTGGCTGCTCGTTACCAGGTCAAGCCCAATGTCGGCGATACCCATGTGGGTAGCCCCGGTGAGATGGGGTTACGAATCAGGAACCAAGCGACCCAAGGCCGGGTGATCGGCCTGCTGCCACAGGGTATTGCCGTGACCATCAGTGGTCAGGGTGAGTTCCGTGAGTGGATCGATAGCCCAGGTCCTGCGGCGTTGCAGAACCCCGATGGGGGCCTGCGCGGCTATGTTGCCTTCAGCAACCTACGGCTGAATGCAGCTGGCAGCTACCAAGTGCATCTGAGTCAGGACAACAGCACGCTCAACGTCAGGTCTGAACCGAACGCCAACTCAGAAGTGCTCTTCAAGTTGCCGCAAGGTACCGAAGTAACCATCAGTGGAGAGGGGCAGTTCCGCAAGCTTGAGCGGGTAAACCAGTATCTTCACTACGCATCACTGATACGCGAACTTGAGCCTGAGGCTCTAGACCAGATACTGGTTCTGGACAAGCCGATTTCTATTCGGGCGGGCGAGCTCATTGGCCATCTCGGTGATTATCAGGATCTAGAAGATAAAGAGCCTCAGAAGCAACTGCACTTGGAGGTTTTCAGTCATGAAGATGTTGAAACCTTTATCGACGTCAGCCGTGCTTGGGCGAAGCAGCTGCCAGCCAACTCAAGGACTTGGCTGACGCTACCCCAAGGCACATCAGTGGTGCCGCATCAGGAGCACTTCAGCGTTGCTAGCCCTCCGATCGCTGGAGTAGATACTCCGATCAGCGGCGCTGATCTGCACTTGCCGAAACATAGACTCGATGTCTTGGGCGCCGAAAAGACTATTCGTATTCCCGCAAGAAATGGTGAGGGCGGTTGCACTTGGTATCGCCTTGATGACCTTCTTCATGACGTCGACGGTGTGTTGCTCAACGGGTGGGTTCGGGTTGCTGACAATGATGCCCAATGGCACAGCCCATGGGATTGGAGTGGCTATGCGGCCATTCTCAATGGCGACAGTCTGGAAAGCTGCCAAGCCTATTCATTGAAAGTGCAAGGTATTTTGCCCAGTGAGAAAGATCGTGCGCGAGCCGCACGATTGGCCGATCTATCAGACCGGGGTCCTATTCGAAGCCGCTTGTTCGATTTGATCGCCCGAGGTGCTGACCATAGTGACGTTATGAGTGCCGAGAAATTGCAGCGGGCCCTGCGCCTGCCGCTAAAAGCACAATCTGTTTCCCGTCTGGCGATATATAGCGAAAGCGACTGGCGCTGGACATCGGGGAAGTGGGATGTTCTAGATGATTTATATGGTCACCGAAGTTCGGCTCCGCATAAAAAATGGTTGGCTGAGAAAGAGCGAATTGAGAAATTGAGTTGGTGGCAAGAGGTCGCACCGAGTCTGGCTCTGCCGGCTGATGGACAGGTTTGGTATCTGCACCCAATAGGAATGATTGGAAGCTTTGGTGGTTTAGATTTTTCATTCACTTTGGAAGTTATGCGCAAGCTCTATCCTACACTTGGCGTAGAGCGATATGAAGACCTGCAGAATATTGCCGAAGAGCTCAATTCTCAACTTGTTTTCTATAAATTAGACACTCATCTTAGGCGTGCTCATTTTTTTGCGCAGATTCTGCAAGAGACAGGGTTATCCTTAATCATGGAAGAAGACCTAACTTATAGAGTGAGCGCTTTAATAAGCAAGTTTAGCTACTTCAGGTCTAATCCTGATGAGGCTAATGTGCATGGTTTTGTTGTTTTGCAGGGAAAAATTAAAGCCAACGGTGTGGCTATGGGAATAGATGATTTCAAAGCAATTGCGAATGGCGCTTATGGAGGGCGGGAGGACCTAGGTAATAGAGGTTTTTCAAGTGGGGATGGCTGGAAATACAGAGGGCGTGGCCTTAAACATTTAACGGGTCGATACAATTATCAGCGATTCACCGAGTGGCACCAAAAGAATAGTGCGCTATGGCCAAGCGACGACCTGGACTTCATTGAGTCTCCAGATTTTTTGATGAGCGCGAAATATGCTGCTCGTTCAGCAGCATATTTTTGGCTGGACAAGAAGTTATATGAAAGAGCAGATAAAGGTGCGGCGCCATTTGTAGTTGACTTGATTACGGATGTTGTCAATAGAGATACAGACAGTAGGTCGCGTAGGAAGCAGAATTTCAATCAGTTGTGGGTTGAAGAGATTCTGAAATGAAAATTTTTAAGAGAGAGTTGGCAGTTTGTCTGCTGCTCTGCTGTCTTGCAGGGTATGGTGGGGCGGAGAATCACGCAAGTCTTTCTTTGTGCGGTGATGACGAAATGGTTTATATAAGTTGCTCCATAAAGGCGCGAGGTGATATGGGTTTTGTGGGTGATGTTGCCTCTATATGTGCAAAAGGGAATGGTGGTCCAGATGCGGGGTATGTGCAATATCGATACGGCAAGTCTATGCGGGATATAGAAATCACATACCCATCAGAGAGAGTTCCCCCGAGGGGTATATTCAAGATTTATTCGGTTGCGAATATGGTTGGGAGAAATTCTTATTCTGCGGTGGAGTTGCTGCAGTTTAAGGTGGGTAAATACATTTACTCATTTGAGGGGGGCGGTATTGCTGGGTACAGGTTGGTTGTTAGAAAAGGCGTGGATGAGGTGTTTAATGAACGCTGTGATGAGCCTGGGCACGCTTATATAAGCGATCAAGCTTATGAGGGGATTGAGGCAGAGGTGTTTGATTGATGCTGCCAATGACGCTGGGGTTTTATATGGATAGGGTGTCACATGCACTGATTGTGGCTTTATTTTTATGGTTTGGGGGGTGAGAAGATAAACGCATCCTCAATGTGTTTGGGTGATGAAGCCCTGCAATTTTCATTTAAGGTCGCTGATACAGATAGATTTTTTCTCTACGCGAGGGAAGTGGTGAAGGGTGTTTAGTTTGTCGTTTTGGTAGGTGGAAATATTGAGGAGCGTATCCAGAAAGGCTGGGTAGTGAGTCTTGGAGAGGTTTTTATTTCTCAGGCTATTCACGATGTGGAGGTAGGGCAAACGATGCAATGGGTGACTACTCCTTGTCCTTCAGTCGGAATGAGGCTAATTGCACTCTACGCCAAGAGTGGAGGTTGGTTGAAGATAAGTATGAAATTGGAGTTGTACTTGGGTCTGGATGGATGAGAAGGCTTTTAAGTGGCGCCAAGGAATAGCAAGTTGGTTCCCTTATGAGGTTAGATGGGAAGCTATGTTGAAAAATAGGTGGTGGGGAGTTTTTGAACGGAGAGTTTGTGGATTGGGCAATGCGTCAATTGGTTGTGTGAGTATTTTTGTTGGGTTGCACTTCCCTGTTGCTTAGAAGGTCTTAAGGGGCGTTTGGCGGTTGTCTTGTTAGCGCTATATCGTGAAGTTACTCACCGGCCGCGAATTAAACTAAGTAGGTAAAAATGAGTGGGGTCATTCGCTTAGGCGATAAAAACACCGGCGGTGGAGCCGTTCTGGCGGGCTCTGCTGAGCTGATCTGCAATGGTACCGGCGTCGCCAGAGTCGGCGATCCGGTGAGCTGCCCGATTCCAGGACATGGCCCAAATGTGATTGTGGAGGGCAATCCGAATTTCTGCGATTCGGGTTTTCCGGTTGCCTTCCATGGGCATCGGTGCGCTTGCGGTTGCTCGCTCTTGTCGTCTCTACCAGATGTAAAGGCTATCTGATCATGGTAGTCAGATTGGATGAGATGCCCGCTCCAGTTCCGCAACCTGCGCTACCGCGCCTCCGGGTGTGGCTCGGGCTGCTGCTTATTTGTGTTGCGCTGGGGGGGGGCTGGTTCTTTGGCTGGCTGAAAGCTCAATGGCAGAAGAGCCTGGACGCTTTTGGTGGGCTTCCCTCGGTTTACCTCTTCTAGTTTGGTGTGGGCTGGGGGCACTTCGGATTCTGGTGTTCACCTTGCAGAAAGGGGCTGCCGATGGATGGAATGCCGCTCGCGAGGAAGATCGACTGAGCAAGGTTGGTCAGGGGCGACGTTCGCAGCAGGTGCTGGGTGTCAGCCTACATACTGCTCTTCGCGATGAGCAAGCGGAGGACATGCGTGCGCTGCAGTTGATGGCCTTGCAAGGCAAGGTCAGTGCTTTACGTGCACAGGCGTCGTGGCAAGGCCAGAGCTCGGTGCGCCATAGTCGTTTGCCGATGGGGGAGTTGGAACGATCTGTAGATGCGCTGCAGCGGCTGTTGTCACAGGTCTTCGCTGATATGTCTCAGGTTTTGACGTCATTTCCGCCCGATCTTCCCTTGGCTTTGCATCTCGACATCAATACCAGCCTATCGGACAAGACAGTCGTGGAGGCCTGGAGGCAGGCGTGGGCTGGGGCTGGTATTCGGCGAGCACTGCAGCCGACAGAGGGTAACGGATTAGCAGTGATTGACCAGTGGTTGGATCATCGCGCCAACGATCAGGCGTTATTGATGATCATCGCTTTTCAAATAGCGCCAGAGGCGGTTGAAGAGTCGACCGAGGCCGTGGTGGGCATGCTGCTCGGTAGTGCCCCGTCGCGAGCCGCTCATCCTCATATCTACTTGCATCGTCCTGAACAGGAGCGTGAACCCTCGACCGATGGATTGGTTAGCTCCATCCGTCAGGCTCTGAGCTGGGCTCAGATTGGGGCTGACTCTCTCGATGGAGTCTGGCTGTCGGGCATTGATCATCAACGCCAGGCTGATGTTTGGACGTCACTGGCGCGATTGGGTATTCCAGCTACCCCCCAAAAGGGCCAACACAATCTCGACACCATCCTCGGGAGCAGTGGCAGGACGGCACCTTGGCTAGCGATTGCGGCAGCTGCCCAGGCGGTTCAGCTGCAAGGCCGTCCGCAGCTGACCCTTTGTGGGGATGGCACAGGTTCACCAGAGCTTTGGTGTACTGCGATTCGACCGATTGCTGTGGATCTTCAGGGATAGATGTTCATGAAACTGCTGTGGATGAAAGTGTTGCTTTGGGGTGTCGTGTTCGCAGGCATTGGATTGCTTTTGTTGCTCTGGTGGAAGCCGCACCTCCTGGGGATCAGCGCTGGTAGTGCCGCGCAAAGCATCTGGCTTTGGATTACAGCCGCTGTCACCTTGCTGGTGCTTCTCGCCGAGCTGAGTTATCGCGTGGCAGGCTGGCATCTTGGACATTCGTTGTATCGCTTGGATCATGCCAGCGAGGCCCAATCGGGACCTCAAGCATCTGATGTTCTTGGTGTGAACGAGGAGGAAGCTCGTCAACACCTGCGCCAGAACCTCGGCCTTTTCTGGCACCGCCGCGCCCGCCTGCTCCTGGTGATCGGCGAGCCGGACGAAGTCACGGCCATCGCTCCCGGCCTGGCCGGTGCGCAATGGCTGGAAGGCGAGGGTGTCGTCCTGCTCTGGGGCGGTGCGGCCGAGGAGGCCGCTGGCGATGCGCGTCTCGAACGGTGGCGCCGGCTCCGTCCGCGTCGGCCCGTGGATGGCATCGTCTGGGCGCTCAGCGCGCAGCAGGGGGCCGATGCGGACTACCTGGCCCGCTACCAGCGCCAGTTGCGGGATATCGCCAGGCGGCTGCGCTGGCAGGCGCCGGTGCACCTCTGGGAGGTCGGCCGCAGCGAGTGGGAGCAACCGGCCACCGAGGCCGCTGTGGGCTGCACGCTGGCGCCTCGCGCCGGGCCGGCGCAGCTGGAAGGCCGTCTGGGGCAGTTGCTCGAGCCGCTGCGTGAGCAAGGGCTCGCCCGGATGCAGGCCGACAACCGCCATGACTTTCTCCTGCGTCTCGCCCAGGGCCTGCGGGACGAAGGCATCACCCGCTGGCGACGGAGCTGGGAGCACTTGCAGCGCAGCCACGGGGTGATGCCGCGCGGGCTCTGGTTCAGCCTCGCGATGCCGGGCGCCGGAGGCACTGCGGTGCATCATTGGCTGCCGCCCCCGGCCTGGCGAGGCGTGCTGGCGGACCGGCACGGCGGCCGGCCCTACGGGTGGCCCTGGTGGCGCACCGCGACCGCCGTTGCGCTCGGCCTCGTCGCCTTCTGGGGGCTGGGCACGCTGCTCTCCTTCGCCGGCAACCGCGTCCAGATCGCCGAGATGCAGGCCGTCCTGGCCACCCTGGACCAGCCCCGGGAAGGCGACGAGCAACTGCTTGCCCTCAACGCGCTGGTCCATGAGCTCGACCGCCTCGACCAACGCGCCAGGCACGGCGTGCCCTGGTACCAGCGCTTCGGCCTGAGCCAGAACGACGGCCTGCTCGCCGCGCTCTGGCCCCGCTACGAGGCGGCCAACAACCGGCTGGTCCGCGACCCGGCAGCGGCCGGCCTCGAGCGCCAGCTGCGCGGGCTGCTCGGCCTGGCGCCGGGCAGCGCTGAGCGCGTCACCCGGGCCCGGGAGGCCTACGAGCCGCTCAAGGCCTACCTGATGATGGCCCGGCCGGAGAATGTCGATGCGTCATTCCTCGGCAAGGCGCTGGCGGCCGCCGAGCCTGCCCGCATGGGCATCGGCGAGGGCACATGGCAGGGCATCGCGCCGAACCTCTGGCGCTTCTACGCCGCGCAGCTGGAGGCGCACCCCGGCTGGCGCATCACCACCGACCCGGCCCTGGTCGCCCGGGCCCGCCAGCTGCTGATCAGCCAGCTCGGCCAGCGCAACGGCGAGGCGGCCCTCTACCGGCAGGTGCTCGACGCCGTCGCCAACCAGTACCCGGCCATGGGGCTGCAGCAGATGGTCGGCGATACCGACGCCCAGCCGCTGTTCTCCACCGCCGCCGAGGTGCCGGGTGTATTCACCCGCCAGGCCTGGGAAGGCGGGGTACGCAAGGCCATCGACGAGATCGCCGCCGCGCGCCGCGAGGAGATCGACTGGGTACTCAGCGATGACCGCAGCCAGATCGACGCCGCGCTGACCCCCGAGGCCCTGCGCGAAAGCCTGACCGCACGCTACTTCCAGGACTACGGCCGGGCCTGGCTGGACATGCTCAACAGCTTGCGCTGGCAGGAGGCCGGCAGCCTCGCCGATGTGGTCGACCAGCTCACCCTGATGACCGATGTGCGCCAGTCGCCGTTCATCGCGCTGGTCAATACCCTGTCCTACCAGGGGCGTGCCGGCACCCGTGGCCAGGCCCTGGGCGAGTCGCTGCTGCAGTCCGCGCAGAACCTCATGGGGCCGGACAAGGCCCCGGCCATCGAGCCGTTGGCGGCGCTGCCGAAAGGGCCGCTGGAAGAACGCTTCGGCCCGCTGCTGGCGTTGCTCGGCAAGGGCGCCGAGCCCTCGCGCAACGACGACAACCTCAGCCTGCACGCCTTCCTCACCCGCGTGACCCGGGTGCGCCTGACGCTGCAGCAGGTGAGCGCCGCCCAGGACCCCCAGGCGATGATCCAGGCCCTGGCGCAAACCGTGTTCCAGGGGCGCAGCGTCGACCTCACCGACACCCAGTCCTATGGCAGCCTGATCGCCGCCAGCCTCGGCAGCGAATGGGCCGGCTTTGGCCGGGCACTGTTCGTCCAGCCGCTGGACCAGGCCTGGCAGCGCATCCTGCAACCTTCCGCTGCCGGGCTCAATGACCACTGGCAGCGCGCCATCGTCGGGCCCTGGAACAGCGCCTTCGCCGGCCGCTACCCCTTCGCCGCGAGCGCCAGCGACGCATCGCTGCCCATGCTCGGGCAGATGATCCGCGCCGACAGCGGGCACATCGACCGCTTCCTCACCCGCCAGCTGGGTGGCGTGCTGCGCAAGGACGGCAATCGCTGGGTGCCCGAAAGCACCCTGGGCCAGGGGCTGCGCCTCGATCCCGCGTTCCTCGCGGCGGTCAATCGGCTCGCCGAACTGGCCGACGTGCTCTACACCGACGGCGGCATGGGCATCGCCTTCGAGCTGCGGGCCAAGCCGGTACGCGACCTCGTGCAGACCACCCTGACCCTCGATGGGCATCGCCTGACGTACTTCAACCAGCGGGAACGCTGGCAACGGTTCGACTGGCCCAGCGCGAGCGATCACCCCGGCGCGCGCCTGAGCTGGACCCACGCCAGGAGCGGAGAGCGGCTGCTTGGCGACTACGCCGGCACCTGGGGCCTGATCCGGTTGCTGGAGCGGGCCCGGGTCACTCCGCTGGATGACAGCGAAACCCGCTATCGCCTGGTGCTGGAGGCCCCCGATGGCCTGGGGCTGACCTGGCACCTGCGCACCGACCTGGGCGCGGGCCCCCTGGCGCTGCTGCAACTGCGCGGCTTCAGCCTGCCGGCGCGGATCTTCCTCGAACCCGGCGGCGCCTCGCGCCAGCTGGCGCATTACGGAGAGCAGCCATGAGCCTGTCCGCCCTTATCGCCAGTTGCCTGGGCGCGCGTGACGCGCTGGAGCTGGCCCGTCGCGAGGCCCCCGGTTGGGAAGCCTGGCTGCAGCCGGTCGGCCCGTCGTCTGCGGTGGGGGACGACCCGGGCTACGACGACGACTTCCAGCACATGCGCGAGGAGGTCAACAAGCTATCCGGCGCGGATACCGAGCGGGTCGCGCAGTTGGCGGAAGCGCTGATCAAGCGGCGCTGCAAGGACCTGAGGGTGGCGACCTACTACCTCTGGGCGCGCATGCAGATGGATGGCGAGGCGGGGCTCGCCGATGGGCTGAGCCTGCTGGCCGTGCTGCTCGAACGCTTCGGCGACGACATCCTGCCGAGCCGGCCGAACAGCCGGCGCATGGCGCTGGAGTGGCTGGCCAGCGGCAAGGTGCTGGATGGGCTGTCGCTCTACCCCGAGGTGGTGAAGGTCGAGGCGGAGCGGACGGTCGCCGCGCTGGCCTGGCTGAACCGGACCCTGGAAACCTGGCCGGTGGAACAGCGGCCGTCGCTGGGAGCGCTCTATACCGCGCTGACCAACCGCCTGGCGCAATCCGGCGGGGTGGACGCCCTGGTGCCGCAGAACAGCGCGGCCCACGAAGCAGGCCGGCAGGGCGCCACGCCATCGCTCACCGCCATCCGCTCCGGCCGCGACCTGCTCGATGGCGGGCGCGTCCTGGCCGGCTACCTGCGCGAGCAGCCGCTGGGCTGGTTGGCGGCGCACCGGCTGATGAAGAGCCTGCGCTGGGACACGGTGCACCAGTTGCCGCCCGCAGAGGGCAGCGGCACGACCCGGCTGGCGCCGCCGCGCAGCGAGTACCGGGCCCAGCTGAAACGGCTGCACCTGCAGCAGAGCTGGAGCGAGCTGCTCGATCAGGTCGAGCGCATCTACGCCGAAGGGGTGAACCACTTCTGGCTCGACCTGCAGTGGTACCTCTGCCAGGCGCTGAGCCGGCAGGCGCCGCCCGAGGATGGCTGGGCCGATATCGTCAAGCGCGACCTGGGCATGCTCCTCGACCGCCTGCCGGGCCTGGAGTCCCTGCGCTGGAACGATGGCTCGCCATTCGCCGACGAGGTCACGCGCAACTGGATCGCCCAGCACGTGAGCGGCAACCAGTCGCCGCAATGGCTGCCGGCGCCGGCGACGCCCGATCCGGTGGATGTCGACATCCTCGCCCTGGAGGCCAAGGCGCTGGTCCAGGCCGACAGCGAAGGGGTGGAGGCGGCCATCGCCTGGCTCGGAACGCAGCCCGGCGCGCAGAGCGGGCGACAGCGCTGGCTGCTGCGCCTGCTGATGGCCCGGGTCGCCGAACAGTGCGGCAAGACCGACCTGGCCATCCACCTGCTGGCGGAGCTGAAGGTCACGGCCAGGCGCCAGGCCCTGGAGCAATGGGAGCCCGGCCTGAGCTTCGAGGTGCAGGCGCGCCTGCTCAAGCTGCTGCGCCTGAAATCCCAACGCACCGATGTGGACAAGCCCGCGCTGGGGCGTCGCAAGGAGGCGCTGCTGGCCGATCTGGTCAGCATCGATCCGGTGCGCGCCGCGGTGTTGTGTCGCTGAGCATTGATCAAGACAGGAAGCATGCTTGTGGATATGGAAAACCGGACGCTGCGCTATTTCGACGCGGAAATGCGTTACCTGCGCGAGGCCGGCCAGGAGTTCGCCGAAGCCTTCCCCGACCGGGCGGCGCACCTGAGCCTCGACCGCCCGGGCGCGCGCGACCCCTACGTCGAACGCCTCTTCGAAGGCTTCGCCTTCCTCATGGGCCGCCTGCGCGAGAAGCTCGACGACGACCTCCCGGAGCTGACCGAAGGGCTGGTCAGCCTGCTCTGGCCGCACTACCTGCGGACGATTCCCTCGTTGTCGATCCTCGAACTGACGCCCAACCTGCAGCAGATGAAGCGCAGCGAGTGCGTCGAACGGGGGTTGGAGGTGCTGTCCCAACCAGTGGGAGCCCAGCGGACCCGCTGCCGCTACACCACCACCCAGGACATCGCCCTGCAGCCCCTGGCGGTTGAGTCGTTGCGGCTGGCCTACCAGCCGGATGGCCGTTCGCTGTTGCGCCTGCGTCTTGCCTGCGGCCCCCTGGCCGAGTGGTCGCAGGTGGACCTGAGCGCTCTGCCGCTGTACCTGAACGCCGAGGCTCCCCTGGCCAGCGCCCTGCACCTGGCGCTGACCCGGCAGGTGCATGCCCTCTACGTGCGCCTGCCCCGGATTGCCGAGCGCATGCCCCTGCAGGGGCATTTCGCCGCCCGGGGGTTCGCCGAGGAGGATCGGCTCTGGCCCAAGGGCGACAGCGCGTTCAGTGGCTACCAGCTGCTGCTGGAGTATTTCGGCTTTCGCGAGAAATTCATGTTCGTCACCCTGCATGGCCTGGAACGGCTGAGCCTGCCCGAGGGGGTGCCCTGGCTGGAGCTGGAGGTGGTGCTCGCCGAGGGCTGGCCCCACGATTTCGAACCGCGCGCCGAGCACGTCCGCCTGCACGCCGTGCCGGTGATCAACCTGTTCACCCTGGAGGCCGACCCCCTGCGCCTGGACCCGCTGCAGAGCGATTACCTGCTGCGGCCCATGCGCCTGCAGGACGGGCATACGGAAATCTATTCAGTGGACCAGGTCACCGCCTCGAAGAACGCCGAACGCGAGGACTACGTCCCGTTCACCAGCTTCCGGCACAAGGGCGGAATGCTGCGTGACGACGCCCCGGAGCGCTATTTCCATACCCGCCTCAAGCGCGCGGCGAACGGCCTGCACGACACCTGGCTGATTCTCGGCGGCGAGGGGTTCGACGTCGATCGCCTGGTGGCCGGCGAAAGCCTGTCGCTGCGCCTCACCGGCACCAACGGCCAACTGCCGCGCAAGGCCTTGCAGAGCACCTTGCTCGACACGCTGGTGCAGTCCACCCAGACCGGCCTGCGGGTGCGCAACCTGTGTGCGCCGACGCTGCCCTGCTACCCGCCCAGCCGCGACCGCTTCCACTGGCGGGTGCTCAGCCACCTGGGCTCGAACTTCCTGCCCATGCTGGGCAGCGCCGAAGTGCTGCGCGGCACCCTGGCGCTCTACGACTGGACCGGCAACGAGCTGAACCGGCGTCGCCTGGAGGCCATCGTCGATGTGCGCCACCACCTGATCCAGCGCTTCGAGCGGGGCTTTTTGCTGCGTGGCGTGGACATCGAAGTCACGCTGGACGCCAACGGCTTCTGCGGTGAAGGGGACATCAGCCTGTTCGGCGAGATGCTCAGCCGCTTCTTCGCCCTGTACGCCGACATCCACCTGTTCAACCAGCTGACGCTGATCCTGCAACCCACCGGGAAGTGCCTGAGATGGAACGAGAACCACAGCCAGCGCATGCCCGGCTGAACGCCAGCGGCCTGTTGCGGGCCCTGGAAGGACGGGTTGCCGAAGCGGACCTCTACCGGTTCTGCCAACTGCTGGAGCGGGCGCTGCCGGGGCAGCCGCCCCTGGGCAGCACCGAGCGCCCCTCGGATGACCCGGTGCGCTTTCGTCCCGACCCCGGCATGGGCTTCCCGGCAGGCGAACTGAAGGCCATCGAGTTCGCTGACGAGCCGGACCGGATGCCGGCCACCGTGCGCACGCGGCTGCTGGGGCTCTATGGCGTGGACTCGCCGTTGCCGACCACCTACCTGGACGACATCGCCCAGCGCCGCGAAGGGCACGAGGCGCTGGAAGCCTTCCTCGATATCTTCAATCACCGGATCTTCACCCAGCTCTATCGCATCTGGCGCAAGTACTCGTACCCGGCGACCTTCGAGCCCGGTGGGGCCGACCCGACGTCCCAGTGCCTGCTGGGTCTCATCGGCCTGGGAATCCCCGGCACCGCCGAGCATGTCGCGACGCCGATCTCGCGCTTTCTCGCGCTGCTCAGCGTCATGCGCCTGCCCACCCGCAACGCCGAAGGCATCGCCGCGCTGGTGAAGCTGCTGGCCCCCGAAACCCGCGCCCGCGTCACGCTGCACTGTCCGCTACGGGTGGTGCTGGCACGGCCGGCGGGGCTGTCGGCGGCCGAGCCGGTGGGCCTGTCGCAGGGCACCCCGCTGGGGCGTGTCGGCCATGACGCCAACAGCCAGCTGCACCTGTCGCTGTTCACCGAAGACCCGCGGGAAGTGCAGGGCTGGCTACCGGGCGCCCACCTGCACAGCGACCTCCTGGTGCTGCTGCAGGTCTACCTCGGCTGGCGCTGCACGGCACGGCTCGAACTCTCCCTGCCGACACGCTGCCTGCCACGGCCGGTGCTGGGCGAGACGACCCTGCTGCTCGGCATGACCGGGCTGCTGGGCCAGGGCGGCGAACGGAGCGACCTTCTCCCCGGGACCGTGACCATCCCGCTTGGGCGCTATCGGGGCCTTCGCAACAATCCGCAGGAAAGAGAGACACAGCATGTCGCGTACCGTTTTTAGGCCTTTGCTGCCGGCCCTGCTGGCCGCGCTGATGGGGGGGTGTGGCCTGTACCAGAGCGTCGGCGACAGTTCGGCGGAGCTCGCCAGGTCGATCTTCTACAAGCAGGTGAAGACCCTGCACCTGGACTTCAGCGCGCGCCCCGCGATCAACACCGACCCGCGCGACATGTCCGGGCTGTCCGTGCCGACCCTGGTGCGCATCTACGCGCTGCGTGACGCCCAGGCGTTCAGGCGGGCGACCTACGACCACCTGCTGGACGACAGCCAAGAGCGGCTCGGTGCCGACCTGCTCGACGAACGCACCCTGGTGATCAACCCCGGAGAAGGCGCGCAGCTCAGCGTGCCGCTGGATGAAGCCACCCAGGTCATCGCCGTGGTCGCGCTGTTCCGCCAGCCGGACACCCGCAGCGGCTCCTGGCGCCTGGAACTCACCCGCGACGACCTGGACCCGGACCAGCCACGGGTGATCGAGCTCGGCGACAACCGCCTGGCCCTGCGTCCACTGCCCGAGGCCTGACCCGTGACCGAGCACACGCCATCGCTCTACGAAACGCTGCTGCAGAACTTCACCGGTGAACTGGATCTGCATCGGGTACGCGAGGAGGACCGGCTCATCCTCTCGGTGCTGGACAACCTCCAGCGCATCCTCGACAGCCGCGCCGGTTCGCTCAGCCACCTGCCGGACTACGGGCTGCCGGACATGGGTCAGGTACTGCAGGGGCTGCCGGCTGCCGCCCACGGCCTGATCGGCGCCCTGACCCACACCCTGCTCGAGTACGAGCCGCGGCTGGCGGAGCTGAGCGTCCGCTTGCTGCCCCAGTCACGGCCCGGGCAACTGGAGTACAGCCTCGAGGTGCGGCTCAAGAGCGGGGAGCAGGCGACGTTCGGCACCACGCTGGCGCCGGAGGGCAGGGTGCTGGTCCGCCACCTTCGGCAGCAGAACTATCTGTAGACAGGATTCGATCCGGGAGAGAACACCATGAATGGACTCGTTGGCAGGGCGCAGAACGAACTGCATCAACACGGCGACCTTGCGGCGCTCTACGAGGAACTGGCCAAGCTGCACCACCCCGCTTGCCCGGATGTCGACTGGCGCAAGGTCGAGCAGTGGTGCCGGGAGCTGCTCCGCGACAATGGCAGTGACCTGCAGATCGCCGCCTTCCTGGCCCTCGCGCTGGCCCAGCGCTACGGGCTGCCCGGCGTGGCCGAGGGCATGACCTTGCTGAACCAGCTGCTGGCGGGGGCGTGGGATCGCCTGTGGCCGCGCAACGCGACGGAGCGCATGGACATCCTCGCCTGGCTGTTCACGCAGTGGCAGCCGCTGCTGCGCGGGCTCGATATCGGCAAGAGGGATGCCTCCCTCATCCGCACCCTGGAAGCGGACCTCGCCTGCCTGCAGGAGGTGCTTGGCCGGCAGCGGCTGCCCGCGATGACGGCGCTGCGGGCCCTGAACCAGCAGGTATCGGCACTGGCTGCGCGGTTGCAGGACGATGCTTCGCCGCTCCCGGGCCATCCCCGCGAACGCGGGAGCGCAGCCCCGAAGCAGCCCATGAGGCTGTTCATCTCGATGCCGGAGCATGGCGGGGTCGCGCCGGTCGTGTACCTGGAGCGTCGCCCCGGCAAGCGTGCGCTCCGGGTCGCGCTGGTGCTGCTGCTGGGCCTGGTCGCGCTGGTGCCGCTGGGGGTGCTGGGCTGGCAGCACTGGCAGCGCATGCAGGAGCAGGCGCGCATCGCCACCGAGCCCATTCGCCTGGACAGCCTGCAGCTGTTCGACTCCGGCAGTGCCCGGTTGAAGCCGGACTCGACCAAGGTGCTGATCAACGCCCTGGCCAACGTCAGGGCACAACCGGGCTGGTTGATCGTCATCACCGGGCATACCGACGCCACCGGCGACGAGCTGCGCAACCTCGCCCTGGCGCAGGCCCGGGCCGCAGCGGTCCGTGACTGGATGAAGAACATGGGGGACGTGGCCGACGACTGCTTCGCCGTGCGCGGCCAGGGCTCGGGGCAACCCATCGCCGACAACGCCACCGAGGCCGGACGCGCGGCCAACCGCCGTGTCGATATCAGCCTGGTACCGGAACCGGGCGCCTGCCAGGCTCCTCGTTGAGGTCGTTGCCAGCGCTCTCCGGCCGGGTCATTACGGGGGCCGGAGGCGTACGGTCGTCGCTTCGCTGTTAATTGTTATTTGATAAGCATTATCATCCGCGCTCTCTTCCTCGAAGCCTGCGCCGCTCCATGCCCGATACCTCCTCACCGGCCGACCTGCCGCCGGATGCGCCCGCACCCGGCGATCCGTCGCGGCGCGAGGATCTGTTGCGCGTGTTCCTCGCCCAGCGGGAGCGGATAGAGGCGCTGGTCAGCCGGCGCGTCGGCTGTCGCGCCACGGCGGCGGACCTGGTCCAGGACCTGTTCCTGCGCTTCTGGCGCCGCCCGGCGGCACCGGTGGAGGACCTCGCCACCTACCTGTTGCGCAGTGCCCACAACCTGGCCATCGACCACATGCGCAGCGAAGGCGCGCGCACCCGCAACGAGGCCGGCCTGCTGCTCGAACAGGACGAGGCGCCGCCCCCGGAAGCGGCGCTGGAGGCCGGCAACGACCTGCGTCACGTTGAAGCGGCCTTGCGCTCGCTGCCGGAGCGCACACGCCAGATCTTCCTGCTCAACCGCATCCACGGCAGCACCTATGGCGACATCGCGCGCGCCATGGGGCTTTCCCAGTCCGCCGTGGAAAAACATATGATGCGTGCCTTGGAAGCCTGCAAGGCCAGCCTGCAGGACAGGCCGGCCACCATCTCGCCGGGGAGCGCGAAACCATGAGTCTCGATCAGCAGCGGCCCGTCGCCGCCACCAGCAGCCAGCATGCCGTCGAGCAGGCGGCCTGGCTGTGGATCGGACGCATGCAGGGGCGGCCTTCGCCGGCCCAGCGCGAGGCCTTCGAGCGCTGGCTCTATGCCGATGTCACCCATATCGAGGCCTACGCCCAGGCCCAGGAGCTGTGGCGCCGTACCTGGCCCGCGGCCAATGCCATCGCCGCCGAGGAAGACGCGCGCCTGCGCCAGTACCTGGAGCGCATGGCCGTGCCGCCTGCTCGTGGGCGGCGCTGGGGCGCCCTGCTGGCGATGGCCGCGAGCCTGGCGCTGGTGGTCTGGGGCGGCGGCTGGAAACCCGTCGACTGGCTGCAGGACCTGGGCGCCGACTATGTGTCCGCGCCCGGTGAGGTGCGCACGCTGGAACTGGCCGACGGCTCGGTGATCACCCTGGATGCCGACAGCGCGGTGAGCGTCGAGCTGCGCGCTGACGAGCGCCATGTCGAACTGCGTCGCGGCGCGGCCTTCTTCCAGGTCAGCCATGGCGAGGTGCCGTTCGTGGTCTACGCCGCCGGTGGCGAAGCCCGGGTGCTCGGCACCCGCTTCGGCGTGCGGCTGCGCCACGGCGGCGCGCGGGTCACGGTGGAGCAGGGCAGGGTGGGCGTCACCGCCGCGCCCGGCCAGCCCCAGGACGTGCTCGCCGCCAACCAGCAGCTGGTCTATGGCGAAGGCAAGGCCGGTGAAACCTGGACGGTGGACGCCCAGGCGCAGCTGTCCTGGCGGGAAGGGCGGCTGACTTTCTACAAGACGCCCCTGGCCGATGTGCTGGCTGAGCTGGCGCGCTACTACCCGGGGCGCATCGTCCTGCTGGATGACGAACTGGCTGCGCGGCGCATCAGCGGCAGCTTCCCCAGCAACGACCCCCACGCCATCCTCGACTCCCTGCGCGCCGTGGTCGGTTTCCGCCAGCACGAGGTGCTGGGCCGGTTGATCGTGTTGCGCTAGCTGTTCGGCACATGTCTGTAGGGGCGAATTCATTGGCTCTGTCTGCGTTAGCTGTTGTGGTTTTAATGCAAGCGCTCAAGCACGGCTATTTCCGGGCACCCAAGGGTTCGTGCCCCCCCCTACCGCATGGGTTTCGCTTCGCTCTACGCCATCCTACGAAAGCCGCCGTTACGTGCACGTTGGGTTGGTGCGCACATCAATGTGTGGATTTGAGCGAAGAAAGTTGGAGCAGCCGCCAACGCCCCTCCAGGAGGCCGAACGCAGTCGTTGCGCCGGCCCCCAGACGACGCTTGCGGGGAACGCACTTCAGTGCGGCCCGAAGGGCGAGCGTAGCGAGTAACGGCGATGGAGTGAGGGAACCCCGGCGAAGCCGGGGCCGGATGATGGGGCAAGCCCTTTTGGTTTCTTTTGGGTGGTTCGGCACCCCGACGACTGCCAAAAGAGACTCGCCCGGGTGGGCGAAACCAGAAACATCACCAGAACTCGGCAATCAGCTGGGCTCAAATCCTCTAGCAACACTTAACGCAGACAGAGCCAATTCATTCGCCCAGCAGGCCGAAGGCCTGCCACACGGAGCCCTGCGGGGCAGCTGTGCTGCCCTTGGCGAATGAATTCGCCCCTACACAAGCTGCTGCCCGGCAGGTGGTTTTATTTTTTTCAAAATTATTTTCAATTTCAGGTGAGGTATCCGCTCGCGGGCTCCGTGTAGGAGGTGGAATGCGATTTATTCGCAAAGAAACCCATCAGCCAGGGGGCAGGTCATACCCATGAAGTACAGGACATCGCGGTTGCAGGGCGGCGCATTCAAGCGCCTCGGTCTGGTTTCGGCATTGCTCGCCCTCGGCCACGTGGGCGTGCTGCCGCTGGCCCATGCCGCCGATGCCGAGGCGCCCGCCGCCGCGCTGGCCAGCGTGCATGAGTTCGCCATCGCCGCGCAGCCGCTGCCCCAGGCCCTGGCCGCCTTCACCCGCGTCACCGGGCTGGCGCTGGTCTACACCGAGGATGCCGCCTACCAGGTCCAGGCGCCGGCGGTGAACGGCCGCATGAGTGCCGAGCAGGCCCTGGCGCAGCTGCTGGCCGGCAGCGGGCTGGGTTATGCACAGGTCAACCCCGGCACCCTCACCCTGGTGCCCCGCGCCAACGACGGTGCGCTGAACCTCGATGCGGTGAACATCAACTCCCGCCAGCTGGCCGCCACCAGTTACCAGCCGCCGCCCACCACGCGCCTGATGCGCTCGGAAACGCCGCTGCTGGAAATCCCCCAGGCGGTGGCCGTGGTGCCCCAGCAGGCGCTGCTCGACCAGCAGCCACAGAACCTCGACGACGCCCTGGCCAACGTCAGCGGCATCACCCAGGCCAACACCCTCGGCAGCACCCTGGATGCGGTGATGAAGCGCGGCTTCGGCGACAACCGCGACGGCTCGATCCTGCGCGACGGCATGCGCACCATCCAGGGCCGCAACCTCACCGCCACCGCCGAGCGGGTGGAAGTGCTCAAGGGCCCGTCCTCGATGCTCTACGGCATCCTCGACCCGGGCGGCGTGATCAATGTGGTCAGCAAGAAGCCGCTGCTGGAGGACTACCGCGCCATCACCGGACGCGCCTCCACCTATGGCGATGGCAAGAACGGCAGCGGCGGCACCCTCGACGTCACCGGCCCCCTGGGGGATTCCGGCCTGGCCTACCGGGTGATCGCCGACTACGACGACGCCGACTATTGGCGCAACTTCGGCCACAACCGCGACAAGACCTTCGCCCCCTCCTTCGCCTGGTACGGCGAAGACACCACGGTGAACCTCAGCTTCGAGCACCGCGAGTACTCGGTGCCCTTCGACCGCGGCACGGTCTTCATCAACGGCAAGCCCCTGGCAGTGCCGGCCACCCGCCGCCTGGACGAGCCCTATAACGTCACCGAGGGCCACTCGGACTTGATGATCCTCGACCTCGAACACCAGTTGAACGAGGACTGGAAAGCCCACTTCGCCTACAGCTACAACCGCGACACCTACGACGACTACCAGGCGCGGGTGCAAAGCCAGAATGCCAACGGCACGCTGAGGCGTCGCCTGGATGGCACCCGGGGCGCGGTGAGCACCGAGCATTTCGCCACCTTCGACCTGGACGGCAAGGTGCAACTGGCCGGCATGCAGCACGACCTGCTGATGGGCGTGGACCACGAGTACCGCAAGTTCTACCGTGAGGACCTGATCCGCCAGACCACCAGTCTCAGCTTCAACCCCTGGAACCCGGTCTATGGCCAGGTGCCAGTGCCCACCACGGTGGCCGCCGGCGACAGCGACCAGACCGATCGCGTGGTGAGCCAATCCGCCTTCTTCCAGGACTCGGTGCACCTCAACGAGCAGTGGATCTTCATCGCCGGTGCTCGCTACCAGCTCTACGACCAGCTCGCCGGTCGCGGCCGTCCGTTCACCAAGAACACCGATATCGACGGTCAGCTCTGGGTGCCCCGGGTCGGCCTGGTCTACAAGATGACCGACGAGCTGTCCCTCTACGGCGGCTACACCGAGTCCTTTAAACCGAACTCCACCATTGCGCCGCTGAGCGGGACCGGATCGGTGAACGCGATGGCTCCGGAGGAGGGCAAGAGCTGGGAGATCGGCGCCAAGCTGGATATGCCGGGCCGCATCACCGGCACCCTGGCGCTGTTCGATATCGTCAAGGAGAACGTCGCCGTGACCGAACTCGATGGCTCCAACCGAGCAGTGGGTGAAGTCCGCTCACGTGGCATTGAGCTGGATGTCACCGGCCAGGTCACCGACAACCTCAGCCTGATCGGCACCTTCGCCCTGCTGGACGCGGAGCTGACCAAGGACCCGCTCTACAAGGGCAACGAACTGCAGAACGTTGCCAAGCGCAGTGGCTCGCTGTCGGCGGTCTATGACTTCGGCCAGGTGTTCGAGGGTGATCGTTTGCGTGCTGGCTTTGGTGGTCGCTACATCGGCTCCCGTGAGGGCGATGTCGCCAACAGCTTCAACCTGCCTCACTACGCAGTAGCCGACGCCTTCGCCGCCTACGAGACGCCCTTGGGTAACGACAAGCGTCTCAAGCTGCAGCTGAACCTGAAGAACATCTTCGACAAGACCTACTACAGCTCCTCGGTGAACCAGTGGAACGTCTCCATCGGTGACCCGCGCCTGGTGCAGCTCTCCAGCACCCTGGAGTTCTAAGTCCCGATCCGCCCCGCACGGTGGACCGGTGAAGCGGGGTCCACCGGCATCACACCGAGCACGGTGCATGACCGTAGGTTGGCGCCGAGCGCAGCGAGGCCCAACACAACGATCCCGAACCCTCTGCACAAGCAGTTGAAGGCCTGCGGGTGGACGTCGCTCTTCACGTCCACCAGCGGAGTACCGATCGACCTCGCCGCATGCAAGGTGCTGTGAAAAGGCGGGAGCGCGTTGCACTCCATCGCGGATGAATCCGCTCCCACAACAAGAGCCCCGGTCGACCCCGCATGGTGGACCGATGAAGCGGGGTCCACCCTGCATCCGGCATCGCACCGCAAAGGATCGTTAACCTCGCCGTAACGATCCGTCCCCGGGCTTGATTGATGACCCACCGGTCGCGCTCCTAAGGTTCGCTCCACGACAGCGGAACCCGTGGAGCATCCAATGACAACGACAATCTCCCCACCGCCGCAATGGTCGCGTCGGCGTGCGGAAAAGCAGCGTCGCCTCGACCAGGTGCGATCCCTCGCCGACGGCGTGGTGCTGCCCAGCGAGCGCATCGTCGCCGCCCTGGAGGCGCTGATCGCCCCCGGTGACCGGGTGGTGCTCGAAGGCAACAACCAGAAGCAGGCGGACTTCCTCTCCCGCTCCCTGGCCAAGGCCGACCCCGGGCGCCTGCACGACCTGCACATGATCATGCCCAGCGTCAGCCGCGCCGAGCACCTGGACCTGTTCGAACGCGGCATCGCCCGCAAGCTCGACTTCTCCTTCGCCGGCCCGCAGAGCCTGCGCATCAGCCAGCTGCTGGAAGACGGCCTGCTGGAAGTCGGTGCCATCCACACCTACATCGAGCTGTACTCGCGCCTGCTGGTGGACCTGATCCCCAACGTCGCGCTGGTGGCCGGCTTCATGGCCGACCGCCACGGCAACATCTACACCGGCCCCAGCACCGAAGACACCCCCGCCCTGGTGGAGCCCACGGCCTTCTCCGACGGCATCGTCATCGTCCAGGTCAACGAGCTGGTGGACGACGTCGGCGACCTGCCGCGTGTGGACATCCCCGCCTCCTGGGTCGACTTCGTGGTGGTGGCCGACAAGCCCTTCTACATCGAGCCGCTGTTCACCCGCGACCCGCGCCACATCAAGCCGGTGCACGTGCTGATGGCGATGATGGCGATCCGCGGCATCTACGAGAAGCACAAGGTCCAGTCGCTCAACCACGGCATCGGCTTCAACACCGCCGCCATCGAACTGATCCTGCCCACCTACGGCGAATCCCTGGGGCTGAAGGGCAAGATCTGCCGCAACTGGACGCTCAACCCGCACCCGACGCTGATCCCCGCCATCGAGACCGGCTGGGTGGAAAGCGTGCACTGCTTCGGCACCGAGCTGGGCATGGAGGGCTACATCGCCCAGCGTCCGGACGTGTTCTTCACCGGCCGCGACGGCTCCATGCGCTCCAACCGCATGATGTGCCAGCTGGCCGGGCAGTACGCGGTGGACCTGTTCATCGGCGCCACCCTGCAGGTGGATGGCGACGGCCATTCCTCCACCGTCACCCGGGGCCGCCTGGCGGGCTTCGGCGGCGCGCCGAACATGGGCCACGACCCGCGTGGCCGCCGCCATTCCACCCCGGCCTGGCTGGACATGCGCCCTGAGCCCGAGGCCCTGCTGGCGCGGGGCAAGAAGCTGGTGGTGCAGATGGTCGAGACCTTCCAGGAGGGCGGCAAACCCACCTTCGTCGAGACCCTGGACGCGGTCGATGTGGCGAAGAAGAGCGGCATGCCCCTGGCGCCGATCATGATCTACGGCGACGACGTCACCCACCTGCTCACCGAGGAAGGCATCGCCTACCTGTACAAGGCGCGCACGGTGGAAGAGCGTCGCGCCATGATCGCCGCCGTCGCCGGGGTCACCGCCATCGGCCTGCGCCACGACCCCAAGGACACCGAGCGCATGCGCCGCGAAGGGCTGATCGCCCTGCCCGAGGACCTTGGTATCCGCCGCACCGATGCGACCCGCGAACTGCTCGCCGCCAAGAGCATCGCCGAGCTGGTGGACTGGTCCGGCGGCCTCTACACCCCCCCGGCCAAGTTCAGGAGCTGGTGATGAGCGCACTGATCGCGAAAAGTACCGGGCTGCCCCTGGCCGAGTGGCTGGCGGACCAGGCCGTCGATGCGCTGATCGACGAAGCCGACCTCTCGCCCAAGCCTGCGCTGGTGGACCGGCGTGGCAGCGGCGCCCACAGCGACCTGCACCTGGGCCTGATGCACGCCTCGGCGCTGTCGCTGTGGCCGGCCTTCAAGGCCATGGCCGAGGCGGCGGTGGCGTTCGGCGACGTTGGCCAGCCGCTGCGCGAGGCACTGGGCCGCATCGGCCGCGAAGGCGAGGCCGCCATGCTCGCCGTCACCGGCGGGGTCAACACCCATCGCGGTGCCATCTGGGCCCTCGGCCTGCTGGTGGCCGCCGTCGCGTTGGAGCCGGCCAAGGCCGAAGCCGCAGGCATCACCACCCGTGCCGCGCGCATCGCCCTGATCGATGACCGCGCCGCGCCGCAGCAGGACAGCCACGGCAGTCGTGTCGCCCAGCGCTACGGCGCCCGGGGCGCGCGGGAGGAGGCCCAGCTGGGCTTCCCCGCCGTGCGCTTGCACGGCCTGCCGCAGCTGCAGCGCAGCCGCGCCCACGGCAGCGGCGAGCAGAACGCCCGGCTCGATGCGCTGCTGGCGATCATGGCCGAGCTGGCCGACACCTGCGTGCTCTGGCGCGCCGGCCCCGAAGGGCTCGCCGCCATGCAGCGGGGCGCCCGCGCGGTGCTCGACGCCGGGGGCTGCGCCAGCCTCGACGGGCGTCGCCGGCTGCGCGAACTGGAAACCCGTTTGCTGGGGCTCAATGCCTCGCCGGGCGGCGCGGCCGATCTGCTCGCCGCCTGTTTGTTCATCGACCGAGTCGGGAGCTGACCATGGAAACCCTGTCTTTCGAATTCCCCGCCGGGCAACCCGCCTTTGGCCGCGCGCTGGTGGGCTGCGTCGGCTCCGGCGACCTGGAAGTGCTGCTGGAGCCCGGCCTCGCCGGCAAATTGTCGATCCAGGTGGTGACCTCGGTGAACGGCAGCGAAGCCCGCTGGCGGCACCTGTTCGAGCGCATGTTCGCCGGCCAGTCGCTGCCGGCCCTGTGCATCGACATCCACGATTTCGGCGCTACCCCCGGCGTGGTGCGCCTGCGCCTGGAGCAGGCCCTGGAGGAGGTGACCCATGACTGACAACGCACGCCTGCTGGCCACCCGCAGCTTCGTCGAACTGGGCGCCCGCCAGCGCGCCCGCGAATTGCTCGACCCGGGCTCGTTCCGCGAGCTGGTGGGGCCCTTCGAGCGGCTGGTCTCCCCCTGGTTGCCGCGCCAGGGCATCGTGCCCCAGGCCGACGACGGCGTGGTGGTGGCCAAGGGCAGCATCAATGGCCTGCCGGCGGTGATCGCCGCCATCGAGGGCGCCTTCCAGGGCGGCAGCATGGGCGAGGTGGGCGGTGCCAAGATCGCCGGCCTGCTGGAGCTGGCCGCCGAGGACAACCGCAAGGGCATTCCCACCTGCGCCGTGCTGCTGCTGGAAACCGGCGGCGTGCGCCTGCAGGAGGCCAACCTGGGCCTGGCGGCCATCGCCGAGATCCAGGCCGCCATCGTCGAGCTGCGCCAGTACCAGCCGGTGGTCGGCCTGGTGGCCGGGCCGGTGGGCTGCTTCGGTGGCATGTCCATCGCCGCCGGGCTGTGCAGCCACCTGCTGGTGACCCGCGAAGCGCGCCTGGGCCTCAACGGCCCGCAGGTGATCGAGCAGGAAGCCGGCATCGAGGAATACGACTCCCGCGACCGGCCCTTCATCTGGAGTCTTACCGGTGGCGAGCAGCGCATGGCCAGCGAGCTGGTGGATGGCTATGTCGCCGACGATATCGACGCCATCCGTGAAGCCCTCGGCGGCCTGCTGGCCAGCGACGAGCCGCCGCTGCCCCGCAGCCGCCGGCATGCCTGGTTCCTCGAACGCCTGGCGCGCCTGGGCGATGACTGCGCACAACTGGACGCCGCCGCCGTGCGCGCCCTCTACACGGGAGAACCGCAATGAGCCGTGGAATGCAGTGGCTGCACGCCCTGGCAGGCGACAGCGAACAAGCTGGCTATCCGGCTTCGGTGAAGGTCATCGATGGCGAGGTGGGCAGCCTCGCGGCGCGCTTCATCGCCGTGGTGGCGGATGCCGCCAACCCCTTCCCCCGCGCCCGCAACGGCGAGGTGGGGCTGCTGGAAGGCTGGGGCCTGGCCAAGGCCGTGGATGACGCCATCGAAGCCGACGCTGGGCGCGGCACCAAGCGCGTGCTGGTGGCGGTGGTGGACGTACCCAGCCAGGCCTACGGTCGCCGCGAGGAGGCCCTGGGCATCCACCAGGCCCTGGCCGGCGCGGTGGACGCCTATGCCCGCGCCCGTCTCGCCGGGCACCCGGTGATCGGCCTGTTGGTGGGCAAGGCCATGTCCGGCGCCTTCCTCGCTCATGGCTACCAGGCCCAGCGCCTGATCGCCCTGGACGACGCCGGGGTGATGGTCCACGCCATGGGCAAGGCCGCCGCCGCGCGCATCACCCTGCGCAGCGTCGACGATCTCGAAGCCCTCGCCGCGACCATCCCGCCCATGGCTTACGACCTCGACAACTACGCCTCCCTCGGCCTGCTCTGGGAGCGCCTGGCTGTGGATAACGTCGAGCAGCCCGCTGCCGCCGATGTCGCCCGGGTGCGCGATTGCCTGGTGCGGGCGGTGGCGGATATCGGCACCACCACCGACCTGCGCGGGCGACTCGGCGCCGAGAACCGCGCGGCCTCGGCGAAGGTGCGGGCGATGCTGCGGGCGCAGTGGTAAGGCCCTCGCACAGGAGCGGACCATGAAGGCCAATCATCCTCACGATCTTCTCTGGGGCCTCGCCCCGGAGCAGCTGCCCGCCGAGGCCCCGGCCTGGGCGCGGCAGGTGCTCGCCGCCGGCCAGCCGGTGGTGGTGCGCCGCGCCCTGTGCGAGCCGGGTCGGGTCGCCGTGGGTGTGCGTGGCGCCAGCCGCGAACAGCGCTTCGCCACGCTGATGCCCCTTGCCGCCGTCCAGCGCTGCATCAGCCCGGAACAGCTGCGCCCGCGTACAGCCGGGCATTGGCCGGCGCTGCGCGCGCTGGTGGAGGTTGCCCCCGTGCTGGAGGCCACCGGCCTCGCCTGGGGCCCCACCGGCGGCGTCGGGTTCGAGCTGGCCACCGGCGTGCCGGTGCTGCATGGCGAAAGCGACCTCGACCTGCTGCTGCGCACTCCCGAACCCTTCGAACGCCAGCGTGCCCGTGAGCTGCTGGCGCTGCTCGAACGCGCCCGCTGCCGCATCGACCTGCAACTGGCAACCCCGTTCGGCGCCATCGCCCTGCGCGAATGGGCCGGCGATTCCCGCCGCGTACTGCTCAAGTGCGCAGAGGGCGCGCGCCTTGTGGATAACCCCTGGCAGGCCCTGGAGCACGTGGCGTGAGCAGCCTCTTCGCCTTCCCCGGCCAGGGCGCGCAGCAGGTGGGCATGCTCCACCAGCTGCCACTCGAAGCACGTGCCTGCCTGGACGAGGCCAGCGCAGCGCTGGGCGAAGACGTGCTGGCGCTGGACTCGGCCGAGGCGCTGCAAGGCACCCGCGCCGTGCAGCTGTGCCTGCTGATCACCGGCGTTGCCTGCGCCCGCCTGCTGCTGAAGGAAAGCCCGGCGCCGGATTACGTGGCCGGCCTGTCCATCGGCGCCTACGGGGCGGCGGTGGTCGCCGGTGCCCTGGAATTCGCCGATGCCCTGCGCCTGGTGGCCCTGCGCGGCGAGCTGATGCAGCAGGCTTATCCACAGGGCTTCGGCATGACCGCCATCGGCGGGCTCGACCTGGGCACCCTCGAACGCCTGATCGCGGAGGCCGAAGGCCCGGTGTTCCTGGCCAATATCAACGCCGACAACCAGCAGGTGATCGCCGGCAGCGACGCCGCCATGGCCGCCGTCGCCGCGCGCGCCCGCGGCCTGGGCGCCGGCCTGGCGAAGCGCCTCGCGGTCAGCGTGCCGTCCCATTGCGCGCTGCTGGAAGCACCGGCCCGCGAGCTGGCTGCGGCCTTTGCCGAAGTACAGGTGCATCGCCCGCAGCTCGGCTACCTCAGCGGCACCACGGCGCGGCCGATCCACGACCCCGAGCGCCTGCGCGACGACCTCGCCTTCAACATGTGCCGCGTCGTCGACTGGCACGGCACCCTGCGCAACGCCTACGAACGCGTCGTGCGCCTGCACATCGAACTGCCCCCCGGTGCCGTGCTCAGCGGCCTGGCGCGGCGCGTATTCGACCAAGGTACGGTGATCGCTTTCCAGGGCACCCGCCGCGATACGCTGGACGCCCTGCTGCGTCGGGAGGTAGGTCGAACGCCCTGACCCCCCCGCGCGTTTCGAAGCACAAGAACAACAACTTCGACAGAACCGAGGACAACAACAATGATCATCTACGGTGTCGCCTTTCTCGCCCTGTGCACCCTGGCAGGCCTCCTCATCGGAGAGCTGCTGGGCAAACTGCTCGGTGTCCCCGCCAACGTCGGCGGCGTGGGCATCGCCATGCTGCTGCTGATCTTCATCGGCAGCTACCTCAACAAACGCGGCCTGATGAGCGCCAAGTCCGAACAGGGCGTGGAGTTCTGGAGCGCGGTCTACATCCCCATCGTGGTCGCCATGGCCGCCCAGCAGAACGTGCTCGGCGCGCTCTCCGGCGGGCCGATGGCGATCCTCGCCGGCGTCGCTGCGGTGGTGCTGGGTTTCGCCATGGTTCCGGTGCTGGACAGGCTCGGACAAAAGAAGCCCTCGGCGGCCCCCGCTGAGCCCCTGACCCAAGCGCAACGGTGACCGCCATGTACGAATCCATGTTGAAAGTGATCAACGGCTACGGGCTGATCAGCGGCTTCGCGGTGATCGGCGTGACCATGTGGCTGTCCTACTGGCTCTCCGACAAGCTCACCCGTGGGCGCCTGCACGGCTCGGCCATCGCCATCTTCCTCGGCTTGGTGCTGTCCTATGTGGGTGGCGTGGTCACCGGTGGGCAGAAGGGCCTGGTGGACATCTCCCTGCTGTCGGGCATCGGCCTGCTGGGGGGCGCCATGCTGCGCGACTTCGCCATCGTCGCCACGGCCTTCGGGGTGAACATCGAGGAGCTCAAGCGCGCTGGTGTTTCCGGGGTGATCTCGCTGTTCGTCGGCATCGGCACTTCCTTCGTCGCCGGTGTCGGCGTGGCCCTGGCCTTCGGCTACACGGACGTGGTCAGCCTCACCACCATCGGCGCCGGGGCGGTCACCTACATAGTCGGGCCGGTCACCGGTGCGGCCATCGGTGCCAGCTCCGAGGTGATGGCGCTGTCCATCGCCGCCGGCCTGGTGAAGGCCATCCTGGTGATGGTGGCGACGCCCTTCGTGGCGCCGCTGATCGGCCTCAACAACCCGCGCACCGCAGTGATCTTCGGCGGCCTGATGGGCACTTCCAGCGGCGTGGCCGGCGGCCTGGCGGCCACCGACCCGAAGCTGGTGCCCTATGGCTGCCTGACCGCCGCCTTCTACACCGCGCTGGGCTGTTTGATGGGCCCGTCGGTGCTGTTCTTCGCCATGCGTGGGCTGATGGGCTGAAGCCTTGTCCTACAAGCGGCGCTGGGGTCGGGCGCCGCTTTGGTTTAGCATCCCGCGTCTTTCGGGGTGCGGCGGCCCGCTGGAGCACCGCGCCGTTTTCCTCTCGCCCAGCCTGGTTGCCTCCGATGCCTTCATTGCGTGCCTGCCTGCTCATTCCCCTGCTGCTTCTACCCGCCATCGCCCAGGCCGCCGAGGTCGACGGCGCCAGCCTGAGCCTGCTCTGGGCGCTGCCGTTCGCCGGCATCCTGCTGAGCATCGCGCTGCTGCCGATCATCGCCAGTGACTTCTGGCACCACCATTTCGGCAAGATCACTGCCGGCTGGACGCTGCTGTTCCTGGTGCCCTTCGTCGCCAGCTTCGGCGCCCACGCGACGCTGGCCATGGGCGTGCACGTGCTGTTCGGCGAGTACCTGCCCTTCATCGTGCTGCTGCTGGCGCTGTTCACCATCTCCGGCGGCATCCTGGTGCAGGGCAACCTGCACGGCTCGGCCGGGCTCAACACCCGGCTGCTGGCCCTGGGCACGCTGCTGGCCTCGGTGATGGGCACCACAGGCGCGGCCATGCTGCTGATCCGCCCGCTGCTGCGCGCCAACGACAACCGCCGGCACAACGCCCATGTGGTGGTGTTCTTCATCTTCCTGGTGGCCAACGTCGGGGGCGGTCTAACACCCCTGGGCGACCCGCCGCTGTTCCTCGGCTTCCTCAAGGGCGTGGACTTCTTCTGGACCCTGAAGCACATGGCCGTACCGGTGCTGGCCATGGCGCTGCCGTTGCTGGCGATCTTCTACGTGATCGATCGCTACCTCTTCAGCCGCGAAGACGAACTGGCTCCCGCCGACCCCACCCCCGATGCGCCGCTTTATGTGCATGGGCAGTTCAACTTCCTGCTGCTGGCCGGCGTGGTCGGTGCGGTGCTGCTCTCGGGGGTGTGGAAGCCGGGCATCGGTTTCGACCTGCTGGGCACCCGTGTGGAACTGCAGAACCTGGTACGCGACGGCCTGCTGCTGGCCCTGGCGGGGCTGTCGCTGTGGCTGACCCCGCGCTGGGCACGCAAGGGCAACGAATTCAACTGGGGGCCGATAGTCGAGGTGGCCAAGCTGTTCGCCGGCATCTTCATCACCCTCACCCCGCTGATCGCCATCCTTCGCGCCGGCCGCGACGGGCACCTGGCAGCGGTGGTCGCCGCCGTTACCGGTGCCGATGGCCAACCGCTGGACACCATGTATTTCTGGATGACCGGGGTGCTGTCCAGCTTCCTCGACAACGCACCCACCTACCTGGTGTTCTTCAACCTCGCCTCCGGCGACGCTCAGGTGATGATGGAGCAGTTGCCACAGACCCTGCTGGCGATCTCCATGAGCTCGGTGTTCATGGGCGCCATGACCTACGTCGGCAACGCGCCGAACTTCATGGTCAAGGCCATCGCCGAGCAGCGCGGCGTGAAGATGCCGAGCTTCTTCGGCTACCTGCTCTGGTCCTGCGCCGTGCTGCTGCCGCTGCTGGCGGTGCTGCAGTGGGTGATGCTCTAAGGGGGCGCTCGGCGTTCCTGGGCTGAAGCCCGGGCTACGTCTCTGGCGCCGCCTTCAACCCCCGCGCGCCAGGCTGTACATCCGGCATTCGGCGAGCAGCGCCAGCAGGTTCGGGTCGCGCTCCTTGGCCTTGAGGAAGACCACGCCTATGTGCTGCTGCAGGCGGTAGCGCGCCTGCAGCGGGATGAGCTTCACGCGGTTCTCGTACACCGCGGCGATGCGCCCCGGCAGCAGGGCGTAGCCCACCCCGGAGCTGACCATGCTGAGCAGGGTGAAGATGTCGTTCACCTGCATCGCCACCTTCGGCTCGAAGCCCGCCTGCTGGAACACCCGGCCGCCGTCGCGGTGGGTGGCGAAGCCCTGGGTCAGGGTGATGAAGGTGGAGTCGGCCAGGTCCGCCAGGTCCACCTCGGGCTGGCCGGCGAAGGGCGAGTCGGTGGGCACGGCGAGGAAGATGTCGTCGGAGAACAGCGGCAGCTGCTCGCAATCGCCATCGCTCACGCCCTCGTCGAGGGACACCAGAATGGCGTCCAGCTCCATGTTCTTCAGCTTGTAGAAAAGATCGACGTTGGAGCCGAGGATCAGGTCGATGTTCAGCTCGCTGCGCCGCAGCTTCAGGCCCATGATCAACTGCGGCACCGTCTTCACCGTCAGCGAATAGAGCGAGCCGAGCTTGAAGCGCTCGGCCGAGAAGCCTGCCGCTTCACGGGTCAGGCGCACCGTCTCGAGCACGTCCTGCACCAGCTTCTGCGCACGCTCCTCCAGCACGAAGGCGCTCTCCAGCGGTGTCAGGTTGCGCCCCTCGTGCTTGAACAGCGGGCAGCGCAGGGCGCTCTCCAGGGAGTGGATGGCGCGGTGCACGCTGACGTTGCTGGTGTTCAGCTCGGCCGCTGCGCGGGAGAGGTTGCCGCTACGCATGAAGGCGAGAAAGGTCTGCAGCTTCTTCAGGGTGAGTTCGTCGTCGATCTGCATGGCACCGCGTCCCGGTCCGGGTGATTGAGCGAAGCCCTCATCCTACAAGTTCGCGCCCGCGAACCCGATGGGACCTTTAGTGAATAAGCTAATAATGCATAAGTAAATAAATTCTTATTCCTTAACAGATATATGGGCAGCCCCTAGACTCCTCCTCGTCGAAACATTGCAAGGAGGGCTCGCCATGCGCAGCCAGGCCATTCGTTACCTGATCCTGCCGGGATGGCAGGGCTCGCCAGACGAGCATTGGCAGAGCCATTGGCAACGCACCCTGCCCAACGCCAGCCGCGTCGAGCAGGCCGATTGGGACCTGCCCGAGCGGGACGCCTGGGTCGCGGCGCTGGAGCGCGCCATCGATGCCGAGCGCACGCCGGTGATCCTCATCGCCCACAGCCTCGGTTGCGTCACCGTCGCCCACTGGGCCCGGCAGGCCGACCCGGACGTGCTGCGCCGGGTACGCGGTGCACTGCTGGTGGCGCCGGCCGACGTCGAGCGCCCCGGCTGCCCCGAACCGCTGCAGGGCTTCGCCCCGATTCCCCGGGCCTCGCTGCCGTTCCCCACGCTGCTGGTGGGCTCGGACAACGACCACGCCGCCAGCACCCCGCGTGCGCTGGAGTTGGCGCGCCAGTGGGGCGCCGAGCCGGCCATCCTCGCCGGTGCCGGGCATATCAACGTGAAGTCCGGCCACCATCTCTGGGAGCAGGGGTTCGCCTACCTCTACCGGCTGCAGGGTCGCATCGAGCAACTGACCCGCAAGCGCGCCTGAGCACCTGCCCAGGATCGGCTGCGCGCCGGAACAACGGCGTTGAAAACTTGCCCATTTGCAGCTCGTGAACTTCGCGCCCTCAGCTGTTTTCGCCTTGTTCTTCTCCAGCTCGCTCGATCCCGAACAGGTTCATTTTTCAATGTGACGCCAGGGCCCGCTGCTTCGCAGCCAGGGCCCGGCGGGAGATTTCGTTCATGACCCAGGAACATACCGGCCAGCCCCTGCTGAGCTTCGCCGATGCCGACCGCAGCCCCCTGAGCATCCGCGCCCGCGCGCTGGTGTTCGTCGACGCCCGCTCGCGGCGCCTGCGCGAGGAGGTTGAGCAACTGGCACCGGCCGCTGTGCCGGTGCTGATCCAGGGCGAGACCGGCACCGGCAAGGAGTTGCTGGCGCGGCAGATCCACAAGGGCAGCGAACGCCCGGGGCTGTTCGTGGCGGTGAGCTGCAGCGCCATCAGCAAGGTCTACGCCGAGGCCGAACTCTTCGGCCACGCCCCGGGTGCCCATGCGGGCTCGGCCAGCAGCCGCGCCGGCTGGTTCGGCTCGGCCAACGGCGGCACCCTCTACCTCGACGAGATCGGCGACCTGCCGCTGCCCCTGCAGGCCAAGCTGCTGGCGGCCCTGGAAAGCCGCGAGGTGGCCCGCGTCGGCGCTGCCCAGCCGACCCCGGTGGACGCCCGCCTGGTGGCCGCCACCAGCATCGACCTGGCCAAGGCGGTGGCCGCCGGCAAGTTCAACGAGCGCCTGTACCAGTACCTGGATGAAGGCCGCGTCGAGCTGCCGCCGCTGCGCGAGCGCCCGGACGACATCCTGCCCCTGGCCGAATACTTCCTCGGCATCTACGCCCAGCGCCTGGACCTGCCGCTGCCCTTGATCAGCACCGCCGCCCAGGCCGCGCTGGAGAGCTACCCCTGGCCGGGCAACACCCGCGAGCTGGAGAACAGCGTGCACTTCGCGCTGCTGGTGAGCGACGGCGACGAGGTGCTGCCGCAGCACCTCAACCTGCCGCCCGCGCCGAGTTATGCACAGCTCGCGCTGCAGCTGCGCCAGCTGGCCGCCAACGATGTGGATAACCTGCGGCAGCTGTTCGCCGAGGTGCTGGCGGGGTAAAGCGGTGGATCGACACCCCGGAGGCAGGCCCTAGCCGTGCAGGTGGAACAGCTTGTGCACGATGCGCCAGCGGTCGTCGATCTTCAGCAGCGAGAGGTAATCGGTGAAGTCCAGGCCGGCGTAGACGTCGGTGACCTTGGCCAGGGCGGTGTCGCCGGTGAGGTCCAGGGACCCCAGACGCCACACCGGCGCTTCGCCCTCGGCCACCACCGGGCCCCTGGCCTGCAGGCCGGCGATGAAGGCTTCCGGCGAGAGCCACTGCAGGTCCGGGCCGAAGTGCCCGACGATGCGGCTGTCGGGGTGGAAGGCGCTGCGCAACAGCGTCGCGTCCGCCCGCACCATGCCTTCCACGTAATCCCGTACCACCGCCTCGATGGCCTGGCGTTCCGCTTCCATGTCCGTGCTCCTGTCGCGTGGGAAAGGCCAGAGCCTAGCCCGCCCGGACCGATACCGCAGCTCCCGATGTTCCGTACCGCGAACCCTCCCAACCGCCATAACGCCCATCGCCCCGATGCGCGGCGCGGCTCGGGGCTGGCCGGTGGATCGGAGACGCGCGACCCACCCTACGGGCGCTTCATCTCACGGGGCCTGGGTCAATGGATCTGCCCGGCCGCCTGGAGGCGCTCGCGGGTGGCGCGCAGGCGCGGCAGGGGCAGGCATACCAGCAGGGTGGCGACCAGCACGCCCACGCCCATCAGCGGCAGGTTGGCCAGGCCCATCCCGGTGCTCAGCCACAGGCCGCCGACGAAGGCGCCGCTGGCGTTGCCGAGGTTGAAGGCCGCGTGGCTGAGGGTGGCGGCGAGGCTGGCGGATTCGCCGGCCTGTTCCACCAGCAGCAGTTGCAGCGGCGAGGAGATGGCGAAGCTCGCCACGCCCCAGAGGAACAGGCAGGCCAGGGCCAGCACCGGCACCTGGGCGAAGACGAACAGGCCCAGCAGGCACAGGGTGCTCACCGCGAAGGCGCCAGGCAGGGCGAAGCGGAAGCCCTTGTCCGCCAGGCGGCCGCCCAGCAGGTTGCCGAGGGTCAGGCCGATGCCGAACAACAGCAGGGCGAAGTTGGCGTGCTCGGGGCTGAAGCCGGAAACATCACGCAGCAGCGGGCTGATGTAGGTGAACACGCCGAACAGCGCCACCGACGACAGGCTGCACACCCCCAGCGCATGCAGCACCGGCCGGCGGAAGATGCCGTCCCAGGCACCGGCGGCGCTGGGTTGTGGCTTGGCGGTGGCCGGCAGCCAGAGGAACTGCGCCAGCAGGGTGAGGAAGCCCAGGCCCGCCACCACCATGAAGGTCACCCGCCAGCTGGTGGCCTGGCCCAGCCAGGCGCCGGCCGGCACCCCGAGGACGTTGGCGATGGTCAGCCCGCTGAGCACCAGCGCCATGGCCGAGGCACGGCGATGGGGCGGTGCCAGTTCGGCGGCCAGCAGGGTGGCGCAGCCGAAGAAGCCGGCGTGGCTGAAGGCGGTGAACATGCGCGCGGCCATCAGCCATTCGTAGTTCGGTGCCAGGGCGCAGCCGAGGTTGCCCAGGGCGTAGGCGCCCATCAGCCAGAGCAGGGCCTGGCGGCGCGGCAGGCGGCCCAGCAGCGGGCCGAGCAGGGGCGCGCCGATGACCACGCCCATGGCATAGGCGCTGACCAGCAGGCCGGCGTCGGAGAGGCTCACGGAGAGGTCCTGGGCCACTTCGGGCAGCAGGCCCATGATGATGAATTCGCTGCTGCCGACGACGAAGCCGCCAAGGGCCAGTGCCAGCAGCGGCAGGGAGAGGAGGGTGCCTGGATTCATGGTGTTTCCGGTGGTGGGGCGTTTTGCGAGGGGCGCGGATTCTACGCGCTTTCCCTTGCAATGACCTGACAGTCGAGCAGGTTCAGGCGTTCCAACTCGCCCTCCAGCGGCAGCACCCCGAGGGCCTGTAGCACGCGGGTGGCGGCGCGCTCGCCGATCTCCAGGGCCGGCGGGCGGATGGTGGTCAGGCTGGGCAGCAGCATCTCGGCGAAGGGGTAGTCGCCGAAGCCCATCACCGCGCAATCCCCCGGCAGGTCCAGGCCCGCCCGTTGCGCGGCGAGCAGGCCACCGGCGGCGAGGTTGTCGTTGGCGAAGATGATCGCGTCCGGCTGCGGCGAGCGCTTCATCAGCGCCTCCATGGCCTGCTTGCCGGCCTCGAAGGGCGCCAGGCCGCTGCTGGGCACGAAAACCCAGGGCTCGAGGTCGGCCTCGCGCAGGGTGTCGGCATAACCGTCGCGGCGGTCCAGGGCGCTGAAGTCGCCGGCGGCGCTGTTCTGCACGAAGGCGATGCGCCGGTGGCCCTTGTCCAGCAGGTAGCGGGTGGCGGCGACGCCCACGTCGCGATGGAGGAAACCCACCTGCATGGGCGCGCGCTCGGGCTGGTAGTCCCAGACCTCGACCACCGGGATGTCCGCCTCGGCGAGCATCTTCTCGGTGCCGGGGCTATGGAAGTGGCTGGTCACCACCAGGGCCGCCGGCGACCAGCCGAGGAAGGCGCGCACGGCGCTCTCTTCCTGTTCCTCGGAGAAGTAGCTGGAGGCCAGCAGCAGCTGGTAGCCGTGGCGCGCCAGGGTGTCGCTGAAGCCCTGGATGGTGTTGGCGAAGATCGGCCCCGAGATGTTGGGGATGACCATGCCGACGATGCGCCCGCGCGCCGAGGCGAGCCCGCCGGCCACTAGGTTGGGCACGTAGCCCAGCTCGGCCACCGCCGCTTCGATGCGCCCGCGCAGCTCCTCGGAGACCTGCTCCGGCTGGTTGAAGTAGCGCGACACGGTAATGGCGGAAACGCCGACGCGCTCGGCCACGGCGCTGAGGGTGACGCGTCCTGCGCCTCGGCGCTTGCGGGGGCTGCTCATGAATTGTTCATCCTGAAAGGCATATAAAAGTAATTTTTAATTATTTGACGATCTATTAGCGTCGCTCTGATACTGGCGATGTTAGCGCTAACAAATACCGGCTGTCTGCCTTTTTGCTGCCACTCGCACGAGCGAGACCAGACCGCGACAGCCCACAAGGAGCCTGCAAGCAGCAGGCGCGTCTGGTCTCCGCAGGGCAGTGAAACGAGCATGAGCATCCATAACCATCCGGCCGCACCGCGCGGTCTTCGCAACACCCACGGCGGGCGCCGCAGCCCGCTGGCCATCGGCATCCTCCTGGCGGCGCTGGGGAGCGCCGCCGGGGCCGCCGAGAAAACCACCGGCGCCACCGAGGACGGCCAGAAGGCCGCGCCGACCCTGAACACCGTGACCGTCACCGCCACCCGCCGCGAAGAGACGCTGCAGAAGGTGCCGGTGGCCGTCTCGGTGGTGGAGGGCGAGCAGCTGGAGCGCGACAACCGCAACGGCGTCTCCAGCATCGTCAGCCAGGTGCCGACCCTGAACTTCCGCGCCGGCGCCTCGAACAAGGACACCTCGCTGTTCATCCGCGGCGTGGGCACCATCTCCACCTCGCCGGGCGTCGAGCCCACCGTCGCCACCGTGGTCGACGGCGTGGTCTACGGCCGTCCCGGCCAGGCCACCCTGGACCTGCTCGACCTGGAGCGCATCGAAGTGCTGCGCGGCCCCCAGGGCACCCTGTTCGGCAAGAACGCCTCGGCCGGCGTGCTCAACATCGTCAGCAAGGAGGCGCCGGAAGAGACCCACGGCTACGTCGACTACTCGCACTTCGGCGGCGGCAACGAGAACCGCCTGCGCTTCGGCATCGGCGGGCGCCTCAGTGACAGCCTCAAGGGCTCGCTGACCACCTTGCTGGGTGGCTACGACGGCAATGTCGAGAACGTGCACAACGGCCATGACGTCAACGGCTACGACCACAAGGGCGCGCGCGGCAAGCTGGAGTTCGAGCCCAACGAGGACTTCCGCTTCACCCTGATCGCCGACTACATGAAGAGCCGCGACGACATCGCCGCCGGCCCCATCACCAAGGTCACCAACGCCGGTTTCGCCAGCGCCCTGCTACCGGTCACCGCCGACAGCGATTCGCGCAAGCTGAACAACGACCAGCGCACCTATGTCGACGACGTCAACCAGGGCCTGTCCGGCCAGTTCGACTGGCAGCTGGGCGACTACACCCTGACCTCCATCAGCGCCTGGCGCGGCTGGGAGAACACCCAGTTCCAGGACGGCGACCGCCTGGCGACCCTGCCGGTGGCGGCCTCCCACGACAAGGGCGAGGTGGATTACAACCAGTACTCCCAGGAGCTGCGCCTGGCCTCGCCCAAGGGCGAGTTCCTCGAATACGTCGCCGGTGCCTACGTCATGCACAGCAAGGCGGAGGAAACCTATCGCCGCCTGTCCATCACCGGTTCGGTGCCCAACACCGGTCGCGCCGACTACAGCGTGACCGGCGACAGCTACTCGCTGTTCGGCGAGAGCACCCTGAACTTCACCCAGGACCTGCGCGGCATCTTCGGCCTGCGCTGGACCCACGACGCGCTGGAATACGACCACCGCCGGGTTTCCACCTCGCCCACCGCCGTGGCCGGCGTGCAGCCTTCCACCGCCAGCAGCGGCTCGGTGGACGAGGACGGCTGGTCCGGCCGCATCGGCCTGCAGTACGACCTCAGCGACGCCGTCACCGCCTACGCCACCTACTCCCGTGGCTACAAGGGGCCGGCCTACAACGTGTTCTTCAACATGCAGCCCCGTGACACCGGCGCGCTCAAGCCGGAGACCTCCGACTCCTACGAACTGGGCCTCAAGGCCAGCGCCCTGGACGGCCGCGCCACCGCCAACCTGGCGGTGTTCCACACCGACTACGACGACTACCAGGCCAACTTCCCCGACCTGGTCGCCGGTACCGTGGTCACCCGCCTGATCAACGCCGGCGCGGTGAAGACCCAGGGCGTCGAGCTGGACTACGCCTTCCAGGCCACCCGCCAGCTCAAGCTCTCCGGCGCGGTTGCCTACACCAAGGCGCGCATCGACAGCTTCCAGTGCCCGCCGGGCGCCGCCTCCAGCTGCAACGTCGACGGCTCGCCGCTGCCCTTCAGCCCGGACTGGAAGAGCTACGTGCGCGCCGACTACGTGATCCCGCTGGACAACGGCCTGGATATCGAACTGGCCACCGACTACAGCTGGCAGGACAAGGTGCAGTACAGCCTCGACCAGAACCCCGACACCATCCAGGGCGCCTACGGCATCTGGAACGCCAGCATCGCCCTTGCCGACTACAACCAGGGCTGGCGCGTCGCGCTGCTCGGCAAGAACCTCGCCGACAAGTCCTATTCGCCGCTGCTCGCCACCGGTACCGGCTACGTCTACCGCGTGGTGCCGCGCGATGACGAGCGCTACTTCGGCGTGCAGCTGCGCAAGGACTTCTGACCCCAAACCGCCTTGTGTGAACGGACTGCCGAGGCTCGCCCAGACGGGCCCGGCAGGACCTCCACGACATCACCAGGGAAAACCGACATGACCGCATCGCAACGCACACTCAGACTGGGCGCATTCCTCATGGCCACCGGGCACCACGTCGCCGCCTGGCGCCACCCGGACGTGCCCGCCGACACCCTCGATTTCGCCCAGTACAAGCACCTGGCGCGCATCGCCGAGGCGGCGAAGTTCGACGCCCTGTTCGTCGCCGACAGCGTCGCCGCGCCCACCGGCGAAATCGCCACCCAGATGGCCCGTTCCACCTACTTCGAACCGCTGACCCTGCTCAGCGCCCTGGCCGCCGTCACCGAACGCATCGGCCTGGTGAGCACCGTCACCACCAGCTACAACGAGCCGTACCACGTGGCGCGCAAGTTCGCCTCGCTGGACCATATCTCCGGGGGCCGTTCGGGCTGGAACCTGGTGACCTCCGACGCCGCCGCCGAGGCGCTCAACTTCAACCGCGACGCCCACCTGGGCCACGCCGAGCGCTACGCCCGCGCCCGGGAATTCCACCAGGTGGTCACCGGCCTGTGGGACAGCTGGGAAGACGATGCCTTCCTCCGCGACAAGGCCAGCGGCCAGTACTACGACCCGGCCAAGCTGCACGTGCTCGACCATCAGGGCGAGCATTTCCGCGTACAGGGCCCGCTCAACGTCGCCCGCTCGCCCCAGGGCCGGCCGGTGGTGGTGCAGGCCGGCTCCTCGGAGACCGGTCGCGAACTGGCCGCCGAGACCGCCGACGTGGTGTTCACCGCGCAAACCTCCCTGGCCAAGGCCCAGGCCTTCTACGCCGACCTCAAGGGGCGCCTGGCGAAGTTCGGTCGCCACGAGGACGACCTGAAGATCATGCCCGGCGCCTTCGTTGTGGTCGGTGCCAGCGAGGCCGAGGCGAAGGAGAGGCTCGAGCAGTTCCAAGAGCTCGTGGACCCCCGCGTCGGCGTCGCCCTGCTGGGTCGCATGCTCGGCAACTTCGACCTCTCCGAATACGCGCTGGACGGCCCGTTGCCCGAGCTGCCGCTGACCCAGGACGGCCAGCAGAGCCGGCAGAAGCTGCTCACCGAACTCGCCGGGCAGGAGAACCTCACCCTGGCCCAACTGGGCCGGCGCATCGCCGGGGGGCGTGGCCACCACAGCCTGATCGGCACCCCGGCGCAGATCGCCGACGAGCTGCAGGCCTGGTTCGAAGGGCGCGGCGCCGATGGCTTCAACGTGCTGGTGCCGCACCTGCCCGCCGGGCTCGAGGACTTCGCCACCCAGGTGGTGCCCGAGCTGCAGCGCCGCGGCCTGTTCCGCACCGAGTACGAGGGCAGCACCCTGCGTGAGCACCTCGGCCTGGCGCGGCCGGCGAATCGCTTCGCACGCCCTGCGTGAACAGTCACCGGGGCCCGCACACGCGTGGCCCCGCCAACCTCAAGTGAGACCCCTATGACCTATATCGCCGCCCCCGACCGCTACGAACGCATCCCCTATCGCCGCGTCGGCCGCAGCGGGCTGGTGCTGCCGGCCCTGTCCCTGGGCCTGTGGCACAACTTCGGCGACGCCACGCCCATCGACACCCAGCGCGCGCTGTTGCGCACCGCCTTCGACCTGGGCATCACCCACTTCGACCTGGCCAACAACTACGGGCCGCCCTATGGCAGCGCCGAGATCAATTTCGGTCGCCTGCTGCAGGAAGATTTCCGCGCCCACCGCGACGAGCTGGTGATCTCCACCAAGGCCGGCTGGGACATGTGGCCCGGCCCCTACGGCCAGGGTGGCAGCTCGCGCAAATACCTGCTCTCCAGCCTCGACCAGAGCCTGGCGCGCCTGGGCCTGGACTATGTGGATATCTTCTACTCCCACCGCTTCGACCCGGACACGCCCCTGGAGGAAACCGCCGGCGCCCTGGCCAGCGCGGTGCAGCAGGGCAAGGCGCTGTACGTGGGCATTTCCTCCTACTCGGCGGGCAAGACCCGCGAGCTCGCCGCGCTGCTGCGCGAATGGAAGGTGCCGCTGCTGATCCACCAGCCGGCCTACAACCTGCTCAACCGCTGGGTGGAGAAGGACCTGCTGGCCACCACCGAGGAACTCGGCACCGGCGTCATCGTCTTCACCCCGCTGGCCCAAGGGCTGCTCACCGGCAAGTACCTCGGCGGCGTGCCGGAGGATGCGCGGGTCAACCGCCCCGGCGGCGCCTCGCTGCGCCCGGAGCACCTGTCCGAGGCCAACATCGCCCGGGTGCGTGCGCTCAACGAGATCGCCCAGCGCCGTGGCCAGAGCCTGGCCCAGTTGGCCCTGGCCTGGACCCTGCGCGACGCGCGGGTGACCTCGGCACTGATCGGCGCCAGCCGCCCGGAGCAGATCGTCGAGAACGTCGCCGCCCTCGACAACCTCGCCTTCAGCGCCGAGGAGTTGGCGGAGATCGATCGCCACGCCGTGGAAGGCGGCATCAACCTCTGGGAAAAACCCTCCACCGACTGGCAGGACTGACCATGCAACGACTTCGACTGGGCGCCGCGTTGCTGGCGCTGCTGGCCCTGGCACAAGGCGCCCTGGCCGACCCCGCGACCCTGCGCATCGGTTACCAGAAAGGCTCCGCCAGCCTGGTGCTGGCCAAGGAGCACGGCCTGCTGGAGCAGCGTTTTCCCGGCACCCGCGTGCAATGGATCGAGTTCCCCGCCGGCCCGCAGATGCTCGAGGCGCTCAATGTCGGCAGCCTGGATGTGGGCTCCACCGGCGACATCCCGCCGATCTTCGCCCAGGCCGCTGGCGCCGACCTGCTCTACGTCGGCGCCGAGCCGCCCAAGCCCCAGGCCGAGGTGATCCTGGTGCCCGAGGGCAGCCCGATCCACTCGGTGGCCGAGCTCAAGGGGCGCAAGGTGGCGTTCCAGAAAGGCTCCAGCGCCCACAACCTGCTGCTGCGGGCGCTCAAGGCGGCGGGCCTGTCCATGGCCGATATCCAGCCGCTGTTCCTCACCCCGGCCGACGCCCGTGCCGCCTTCGAGCAGGGCAGCGTGGATGCCTGGGCGATCTGGGACCCCTTCTACTCGGCGATGGAGCTGGAAGGCCACGCGCGCCTGCTGGCCAACGGCGAGGGGCTGGGGCTGACCGGGCCCTTCTACCTGGCCGCGCGCGATTACGCCGAGGGCGACCCGGCCTTCATCCACGCGCTGCTGGACGAACTCACCAGCGCCGAAGCCCTGACCCGCGACGACCGCGAGGCGAGCATCGCCCTGCTGGCGAAGTTCATGGGCCTGGCCCCGGCGGTGATCGAACGCAGCTTCCAGCACCGCCCGGCCTCGCCCATCGGCCCAGTCACCGACGAAATCGCCGCCGCCCAGCAGCGCACCGCCGACCTGTTTCTGGAGAACCGGTTGTTACCCAGGCGGGTGGATATCGGCCGCGCGGTGTGGCGGCCGTAGGGGGGCGAGGTCTGTGATGGGTTTCGCTGCGCTCTACACCATCCTACGGGTGGTTACGGATTGCCGGTGGCTGATCGGTGTGTAGGGTGGATGACGCTCTTTTCATCCACCAAGCGATGCCGCAGGGAACGGGCTTTCTGGTGGGAGCGAATTCATTCGCGAAAGGCCCGAAGGGCCGCTTTTTCCTGCCAGCACGGTGCCGTGAAAAGGCGGGAGCGCGTTGCGCTCCATCGCGAATGAATTCGCTCCCACAGGGTTTCGCCTGCGAAGGTGAGAATCACCCCACCAGGAACTTGGCGAGGAATTGCCGGGTGCGTTCTTCCTTCGGGGCGCTGAACAGGGTCTTGGCGTCGCCCTGTTCGACGATCACGCCCTTGTCGATGAAGATCGCGCGGTTGGCCACGTCGCGGGCGAAGCTCATCTCGTGGGTGACGATGACCATGGTGCGCTTCTCCTCGGCCAGGCCGCGAATGGTCGCCAGCACCTCGCCCACCAGCTCGGGGTCGAGGGCGGAGGTGGGTTCGTCGAAGAGGATCACGTCGGGCTCCATGGCCAGGGCGCGGGCGATGGCCACCCGTTGCTGCTGGCCGCCGGAGAGGCGCTTGGGGTAGGCGTCTTCCTTGCCCGCCAGGCCGACCTTGGCCAGCAGGGCGCGGGCCCGTTCGGTGGCGCGCTCGCGGGGTTCCTTCTTCACCACCACCGGGCCTTCGGTGATGTTCTCCAGCGCGGTGCGGTGGGGGAACAGGTTGAAGTTCTGGAACACGAAGCCCACGTGCTGGCGCAGCCGGCGGATCAGCGCCTGCTGGGGCTTCAGCGGCTTGCTGGCGTCGATCTCGATGTCACCTACGCGGATGCTGCCGCCGCTGGGTTCTTCCAGCAGGTTGAGGCAGCGCAGCAGGGTGGTCTTGCCCGAGCCGCTGGGGCCGATGATGGCCACCACCTCGCCCGGCTCGATGGTCAGGTCGATGCCCTTGAGCACCACCTGCTCCTTGAAGGACTTGGTCAGGTTACGGACGGTGATCATCAGGTGTCCTGTTCATGGCGGTTGACCCGCGCTTCGAGGCGGCTCTGGAAGTGCGACAGCACGCTGGCGAGTACCCAGTAGATCAGCGCGGCGGCCAGGTACATGGTGAAGATCTCGAAGGTGCGCGCGGTGATCAGCTGCGCCTGGCGGAACAGCTCCGGCACCTGGATGGTGGCGGCCAGCGCGGTGTCCTTGACCAGGGAGATGAAGCTGTTGCCCAGCGGCGGCAGGGCGGTGCGCGCGGCCTGCGGGAGGATGGCGCGGACCAGCGCCTGGCTGCGGCTCATGCCGATGCTGGCGGCGGCTTCCCACTGCCCGCGATCGATGGAGGCGATGGCGGCGCGGAGGATCTCCGAGGTGTAGGCGGCCATGTTCAGCGAGAAGCCGATCAGTGCGGCGGGCAGCGGGTCGAGCTGGATGCCCAGCTGCGGCAGGCCGTAATAGATCATGAACAGCTGGACCAGCAGCGGGGTGCCGCGGAAGAACGATACGTAGATGCGCGAGGCCCAGCGCAGGGGGGCGAAGCCGTAGAGGCGGGCGAGCGCGAGGAGGAAGCCCAGCAGCAGTCCGAAGAACATGCCGCCGAGGCTCAGTACCACCGTGTAGACCGCACCCTTGAGAAGGAAGGGGGCGGAGTCCAGCGCCAGTTGCAGGCTGGTTTCTATCATTGGGTCACGTCAGCCTTGAACCATTTCTCGGAGATCGCCTTGAGGGTGCCGTCGGCCTTCAGCTTGGCGATGGCCTTGTCGATGGCGGCGAGCAGTTCCGGGTCACCCTTGCGCAGGGCGATGCCGGACTCCTGGCGGGAGAAGGGTGCGCCGGCCACGGCCAGGCGGCCACCGGTCTTCTCGACCATTTCGAAGGCGGCCAGGCGGTCCACCAGGATGGCGTCGATGCGGCCGACGTTGAGGTCCTGGAACTTGGTGGGGTCGTCGTCGTAGGTGCGGATATCGGCCTTCGGCGCGTTTTCCTTCAGCCACTGCTCGTAGTTGGTGCCCAGGCCGACACCGACCTTCTTGCCGGCGAGGTCGGCGGCGCTCTTGATGCTGTCTTCGTTGCCCTTGCGCACCAGCGCCTGGATGCCGGAGACGGTGTAGGGGGTGGAGAAGTCGTACTTCTTCTTGCGCTCGTCGGAGATGGTCACCTGGTTGATCACCAGGTCCAGGCGCTTGGATTCCAGGGCGGCGAGGATGCCGTCCCACTTGCTCGGCTGGAAGTCGACCTTCACGCCCAGCTCCTTGGCCAGGGCTTCGGCGAACTCGACTTCGAAGCCGGTGAGCTTGCCGCTCTCGTCCTGGAAGTTGAAGGGCGGGTAGGTGCCTTCCAGGCCGACCTTGACCGAGCCCTTGTCCTTGATCTGCTGCAGCAGTTCACCGGCCACGGCGCTGTTGCCGATGAAGCTGGCGCCGAGGGCCAGGCCCAGGGTGCCGATGAGGAATTGACGACGCAGGGTTGCGAATTTCATGGGTGAGCCTCACGAGACAGGTGGCGAAAGTGTGGCAATTCTGGGGATGTCGCTTTATTCAATAAAATAATAATAAGTTTGGATTGTCGGCATTGTGGGAATAAGCAGCACTCAGGCTCCCATCCCTTGCGCAGGGTGGTAGGCGAACAGCGCGGGCGAGCCGCCGGTGTGCAGGAAGTTCACCGGGCCATTCCCCTCGAAGGCGCCGTTTTCCAGGCCATCGAGCAGACCGGCGAAGGCCTTGCCAGTGTAGACGGGATCGAGCAGCAGCCCTTCGCTGGAGGCGACCTGGCGGATGGCGGCGAGGGTGCCGGCATTGGGCTCGCCGTAGCGCGGGGCGAAGTACTGGTCCCACAGCTCCACGCGCAGGGCCGCGGGCAGCGGAGCGCCCAGCAGGTCGGCGGTGCGTTGCAGCAGGCCTTCCACCTTGGGCCGCTGGGTGGCATCGGGGCGCGACACCGTGACGCCCACCACCCGGGTGCCGGGCAGGGCGTGTTCCAGGGCCAGGGCGAGGCCGGCGTGGGTGCCGGCGCTGCCGGAGGCCAGCACCACGGCGGCGCCCTGCAGGCCGGCCGCCTTGATCTGTTCGGCCAGCTCCAGGCCGGCGCGCACGTAGCCCAGGGCACCCAGGGCGTTGGAGCCACCGATGGGCACCACGTAGGGGGTACGGCCAGCGGCGCGCAGGCGCTCGGCGGCCTCGGCCAGCAGCTGGTCGGCGGTGTCGAGGTTGGGCACCAGTTGCACCTCGGTGCCGAACAGGTCCAGCAGCAGGCGGTTGCCGTTCTCCAGGTAGTTGCGGTCGGCGGTGCCGATGGGGTTTTCCAGCAGGGCCACGCAGCCCAGGCCCAGGCGCGCGGCGAGGGCGGCGGTCTGGCGCACGTGGTTGGACTGGATGGCGCCGGCGGTGACCAGCACGTCCGCGCCCTGGGCCAACGCATCCTGGGCCAGGTATTCGAGCTTGCGCACCTTGTTGCCGCCGAGGGCGAAGGGGGTGATGTCGTCGCGCTTGACCCAGATGTCGCGGCCGACCCGGCGCGAGAGGTGTTCGAGCTTCTCCAGCGGGGTGGGCGCGGTGACCAGTTCGAGGCGGGGGAAGCGGGCGAGGGCGGCGGCGATCATGGCGGGACTTCGTGTTACGGGGGATGGGGCAACACTCTAGTGAGCGACGGCTTTGAGAGCAATTCTCAGAGGCGACATCCAGTGCGTGCGCAGGCGACCGGCTGGCTCTGATGAAGCCTGTTTTTATGGAATATGAAAATAATAAAACGGTATTTGTTGGTTATAAGAATTCACCGTAGTGTCGCTTCCAACCCGGCTACACCCAGACCGGGAAACCGACACATCGCTCGCGGCTGATGATCCAGCCGGAGCCTGCCAACACCAAGGACCACCATGAAGAAGACCCTGCTCCTCACCGCCCTGGCCGCCGCCCTTTCCGCCTCCCTGGCCAGCGCCGCCGAGAAACTCACCGTCGCCGCCACCCCGGTGCCCCATGCCGAGATCCTCGAACTGATCAAGCCGCAGCTGGCGAAGGAAGGCGTGGATCTGGAAGTGAAGGTCTTCACCGATTACGTGCAGCCCAACCTGCAGGTGGACCAGAAGCACCTGGACGCCAATTACTTCCAGACCAAGCCCTACCTGGACAACTTCAACAGCGGCAAGGGCACCCACCTGGTTATCGTCAAGGGCGTGCACGTCGAGCCCTTCGGCGGTTACTCCAGCAAGTACAAATCCCTGAAGGAACTGCCGGACGGCGCCACCATCGCCATCCCCAACGAAGGCAGCAACAGCGGCCGTGCCCTGCTCCTGCTGCAGAAATCCGGCCTGCTGAAACTCAAGGACCCGAGCAACGCCCTGGCGACCCCGAAGGACATCGCCGAGAACCCGCACAACTTCAAGTTCAAGGAACTGGAAGCGGCCCTGCTGCCGCGCGTGCTGGACCAGGTCGACCTGGCCCTGATCAACACCAACTACGCGCTGGAAGCCAAGCTCAACCCGTCCAAGGACGCGCTGGTGCTGGAAGACCGCACCTCGCCCTACGTGAACTACCTGGTCGCCCGCCCGGACAACAAGGACAGCGACGCCATCCAGAAACTCTCCGCCGCGCTGACCAGCCCGGAAGTCAAAGCCTTCATCGAGAAGAAGTACTCCGGCGCGGTAGTCCCGGCCTTCTGATCGACCCCAGAGCCACGATGGTGTGGGCACCGCCTGTGCCCACGCCTCTCCTCACGCCGACGAGTCTCGACTATCGTCGGCGTTCTTTTTTGTGGTGGGCGACAGGCCTGTGGGAGCGGATTCATCCGCGAATGCGTGCCGCAGGCGCGCCCTGCAAGGCCTGGGACCGCTGCGCGGTCCTTGGCGAATGAATTCGCCCCTACATCCGCACGACTCCTCGGAGGCACCCATGCCCGAATCCAAACCCGGCCTTTCCACCCGCGCGGTGCACAGCGGCAACGACGTCGACCGCAAGATAGTCACCCGGCCCAAGAGCCTGCCGATCTACGAATCCTCGGTGTTCGTCTACGACAACCTGGAGCAGGTGGACGACTTCCTCGCCGGCAATCCCGACAACTACATGTACACGCGCATCGCCAACCCCAACCAGGCGGCCCTGGAGCACCTGGTGCGGGACCTGGAAGGCGGCGAGGCGGCGCTGTTCTCCGCCTCCGGCATGGCCGCGGTGAGCGCCGCGCTGCTGGGCCGGTTGAGTGCCGGTGACCACCTGATCGCCAGCCGCGAGCTGTACGGCACCACCCAGAGCCTGATCGAGAAGGAGCTGGCGCGCTTCGGCATCAGCGCCACCCTGGTGGAGATCAACGACCTGGCGGCGGTGGAAGCGGCCATCACCCCGGCGACGCGGATCATCTACACCGAGACCGCGTCCAACCCGCTGGTGCGGGTCAGCGACATCCCCGCCCTGGCCAGGCTGGCCAAGGCGCGCGGGCTGAAGCTGCTGGTGGACAATACCTTCCTCTCGCCGGCGCTCTACAACCCCCTGGCCGCCGGCGCCGACCTGGTGCTGCACAGCACCACCAAGTACCTCAACGGCCACAGCGACGCCACGGGCGGCATCCTCGTCGGCGACGCCGAATGGGTCGCCCAGGCGCGGCGCTTCCAGATCAACGCCGGCGGCAGCGCCAGCCCCTTCGAGGCCTGGCTGACCTTCCGTGGCGCCAAGACCCTGGCCCTGCGCATGCAGGCCCACTCGGCCAACGCCCAGGCCCTGGCCGAAGCGCTGGAGGCCCACCCCAAGGTGGCGCGGGTGTTCTACCCGGGCCTGCCCTCGCACCCGGACTTCGAACTGGCCCGCCGGCTGTTCCCCAAAGGTGCCTCGGGCATGCTCGCCTTCACCCTCAAGGGCGGCCTGGCGGAGGTGGACGGCCTGATCCGCGCCCTGCGCAACACCGCTTTCGCGCCATCCCTGGCCGGCGTCGCCAGCAGCATCACCCACCCCGGCAAGACCAGCCACCGCGCCCTCTCCCAGGACGCCCTGGCCGAGCTGGACATCCACGACGGCACCATCCGGGTGTCGGTGGGCATCGAGGATGCGGCGGACATAGTCGCCGACTTCGTACAGGCGCTGGACAGCCTCTGACGAGGCGCGGAACGCTGAACCTGTAGGGGCGAATTCATTCGCCCCGGGCGGCACAGCCGCCCCTTGGGAGCCAGGCAGGGCAGGCCTTCGGCCTGCTTGGCGACTGAAGTCGCCCCTACAAAACCCGTTCGTGCCGGCTTCTATTCTTATTCGATAACGGTATTTACGCTGCGGCTCTTATGCTCGCTATCCTCGCGCCATAACTTGTTATAACAAGTCAGGATCGCGAGCGAACGACATGGCCGAACTGCTTCCCCTTTCCCCGGTGCCCCTCTACAGCCAGCTCAAGGAGCTGCTGCGCGGGCGCATCCTCGATGGCACCTATCCACCCCACAGCCGCATGCCCTCGGAAAGCGAGCTGGGCAAGGTCTTCGACGTCAGCCGCATCACCGTGCGCCAGGCGCTGGGCGACCTGCAGAAGGAAGGGCTGATCTTCAAGATCCACGGCAAGGGCACCTTCGTCGCCAAGCCCAAGGCCTTCCAGAACGTCTCCACCCTGCAGGGCCTGGCCGAGTCCATGACCCAGATGGGCTACGAGGTGCTCAACCGCCTGCGCAGCTTCAAGCAGGTGCCGGCCAGCGCGCTGGTGGCCGAGCGGCTGCAGGTGGAGGAGGGCAGCCCGGTGATCGAGATCAAGCGCGTGCGCCTGATCAACCGCGAGCCGGTGTCCCTGGAACTCACCTGGCTGCCCCTGGCGGTGGGCGAGAAGCTGGAGAAGGCCGACCTGGTCACCCGCGACATCTTCCTCATCCTCGAGAACGACTGCGGCATCCCCCTGGGCCACGCCGACCTGGCCATCGACGCCGTGCTCGCCGACAGCGACCTGACCCAGGCCCTGGACGTGGAGGAGGGCTCGCCGATCATGCGCATCGAGCGCCTGACCCACACCGCCGACGGCGCGCCGCTGGACTTCGAACACCTCTACTACCGCGGCGATGCCTTCCAGTACCGCCTGCGCATCGACCGCCAGAAGGGAGCACAGGCATGAACACCCTGGAGCAGGAATACGACATCGTCGTCATCGGCGGCGGCACCGCCGGCCCCATGGCCGCGATCAAGGCCAAGGAGAAGAACCGCGAGCTGCGCGTGCTGCTGGTGGACAAGGCCAACGTCAAGCGCAGCGGCGCCATCAGCATGGGCATGGACGGCCTGAACAACGCCATCATCCCCGGCCACGCGACGCCCGAGCAGTACACCAAGGAAATCACCGTGGCCAACGACGGCATCGTCAACCAGGCCGCCGTCTACGCCTACGCTACCCACAGCTTCGCGACCATCGAGCAGCTGGACCGCTGGGGGGTGAAGTTCGAGAAGGACGAGACCGGCGACTACGCGGTGAAGAAGGTCCACCACATGGGCGCCTACGTGCTGCCGATGCCCGAGGGCCACGACATCAAGAAGGTGCTCTACCGCCAGCTCAAGCGTGCGCGGGTGAACATCACCAACCGCCTGGTCACCACCCGCGTGCTGCTGGACGAGGCGGGTGCCGCCTGCGGCGTGCTCGGCTTCGACTGCCGCAGCGGCGACTTCCAGGTGATCCGCGCCAAGGCGGTGATCCTCGCCTGCGGCGCCGCCGGGCGCCTGGGCCTGCCGTCCTCGGGCTACCTGATGGGCACCTACGAGAACCCCACCAACGCCGGCGACGGCTACGCCATGGCCTACCACGCCGGGGCGGAACTGGCGAACCTCGAGTGCTTCCAGATCAACCCACTGATCAAGGACTACAACGGCCCCGCCTGTGCCTACGTCACCGGCCCCCTGGGCGGCTACACGGCCAACAACAAGGGTGAACGCTTCATCGAGTGCGACTACTGGAGCGGCCAGATGATGTGGGAGTTCCACCAGGAGCTCGAAGGCGGCAACGGCCCGGTGTTCCTCAAGCTGGACCACCTGGCCGAGGAAACCATCCAGACCATCGAGGAGATCCTCCACAGCAACGAGCGCCCCAGTCGTGGCCAGTTCCACGCCGGCCGGGGCACCGACTACCGCCAGCAGATGGTGGAGATGCACATCTCCGAGATCGGCTTCTGCTCCGGCCACTCCGCCTCGGGCGTGTGGGTCAACGAGAAGGCCGAGACCTCGGTGAAGGGCCTCTACGCCGCCGGCGACATGGCCGCCGTGCCGCACAACTACATGCTCGGCGCCTTCACCTACGGCTGGTTCGCCGGCATCAACGCCGCCGACTACGTGGCCGGGCGTGATTTCGCCGCCGTCGACCCGGCCCAGGTGGAGCGCGAGCGCGAGCGGGTCTACGCACCGCTTAACCGCGAGCACGGCCTGCCGCCGGCCCAGGTGGAGTACAAGCTGCGGCGCATGGTCAACGACTACCTGCAGCCGCCCAAGGTGACCAGGAAGATGGAGATCGGCCTGACCCGCTTCGCCGAGATCGAACGCGACCTCGGGCAGATGAAGGCCAACAACCCCCACGAGCTGATGCGTGCCATGGAAGTCAGCGTGATCCGCGATTGCGCCGAGATGGCCGCCCGCGCCTCGCTGTTCCGCGAAGAAAGCCGCTGGGGCCTCTACCACCACCGCGTCGACCACCCCGAGCGCAACGACGCCGAGTGGTTCTGCCACTGCCACCTGAAGAAGGGCGATGACGGCGCCATGACCAGCTTCAAGAAGCCGGTGGAGCCCTACCTGATCGCCCTGGATGCGGAAGAACAGAGTGCCTACGACCGCCTGCGGGTGAAGACCGAAGCCGCGTAATCCGCGCTTTTCATTCAACCTACATCCCAAGAACACAGAGAGCCCCAAGGCTCCAAGGACCCGTGACATGGCCTTTCAACCCCAGGAAATCTTCTTCCGCAGCAGCGCGCCGGTGACGGTCGACGAAGACAAGTGCATCGCTCACAAGGGCTGCACCGTGTGCGTCGAGGTCTGCCCGATGGACCTGCTGGCCATCAACCCGGCAACCCAGAAGGCCTTTATGGCCTTCGACGAGTGCTGGTACTGCATGCCCTGCGAGAGGGATTGCCCGACCGGCGCGGTGAAGGTGGAGATCCCCTACCTGCTGCGCTGATCCGCTTTACCCACAAGAACGACACCCGCCATCCGGCCCGCCGCCGGACGCCTTGCCTGCAAGACCCCTCGTTTCCCACCACCGACGATGTGGCGGAGACGACAACCAGACCAATGATTCGAGGGGAACCATGAGCCTACGTGCAACCATCGCCGGCCTCGCGCTGGCCGTTACCACCGCGTCCGCCTCCGCCGAGACCATCCGCATCGCCATCGGCACCCAGGACACCACCATCAACTGCGCCACCGGCGGCTTGCTGATCCGCGAGCTGGGCCTGCTGGAGAAGTACCTGCCCCATGACGGCAGGTACAAGGACGCCCACTACGAGGTGGAGTGGAAGAACTTCACCAGCGGCGCGCCGCTGACCAACGAGATGGTCGCCGGCAAGCTGGATTTCGGCGCCATGGCCGACTTCCCCGGCTCCTTCAACGGCGTCGCCCACCTCGACGCCGGCAAGCGCAGCCTGTTCATCAGCGTGCTTTCGGGCAGCACCCGGGGCAGCGGCAATGGCATCGTGGTGCCGGCCTCATCCAGCGTGCAGTCCATCGCCGAGCTCAAGGGCAAGACCATCTCCGTGCCCTTCGCCTCCACCGCCCACGGCATGCTGCTGCGCGCCATCGCCGCCCAGGGCTGGGACCCGGAGAAGGACGTGCGCATCATCGCCCAGCCGCCGGAGATCGCCGGCTCCGCCCTGCGCAGCAACCGCATCGAGGCCCACGCCGACTTCGTACCCTTCGCCGAGCTGTTCCCCAACCGTGGCTTCGCGCGGAAGATCTACGACGGCTCCCAGGCCGAGGCGCCGACCTTCCACGGCGCGCTGGTGGACGCCGCCTATGCCGAGAAGTACCCGGAAGTGGTCACCGCCTACCTGCGCGCCAGCCTGGAGGCCGACCGCCTGTTCGCCGCCGAGCCGGAGAAGTACAGCGAGCTGATCGAGAAGGTCACCGGCATCGAGGCCGAGGTGAACTACCTGTTCCACGGCCCCCTCGGCCTGCAGACCCGCGACCTCACCTGGAAGCCGGAATACCGCCAGGCGGTGGCCACCTCCATCGACACCCTCAAGCTGCTGAAGAAGACCGACCGCGGCCTGGACACCGGCACCTTCATCGATGACCGCTTCATCCGCGCGGCCTTCAAGGACGCTGGGCAGGACTACGACAAGGCGCTGAAGAACTACGCCCCGCTGCCGCTGGTGGCCAAGGACGCCGCCACCGGTAAGCCGATCACCGACTTCAAGCGCCTGGCGCAGATCTGGGTGCGCGGCGAAGACAAGGTGCGCCACTACGCCTCCCCGGAAGCGGCCCTGGCCGCCCTGGCGCAGCTGGAGCAGGAGGGCAAGGACATCCGCGCCATCTACGCCCAGGCCACCGACAGCGGCATCAAGCTGCTGGCCAACCAGGCCTGGTTCGTGCGCAACGACAAGGGCGAGCTGTCCGCCTTCCTGCTCAAGGACCAGGCCGAGCGTTACGCCCAGGCCAATGGCGGCACCGCGCTGGACTTCACCCGTGCCAACCAGAAGCAGGCCCTGGCCAGCCGCTGAATACGTAGGTCGGTGCTGAGCGGGGCCCTGCTGGGTCGCGCTCCGCTTGGCGCCAACCTGCAGGAGAAGCCCATGACATCCCTCTTTCGCTGGCCCCTGCGCCTCGCGTCTCTGGCCGCCTGCCTGCTGTTCTGGCAGCTGGCGGCCACGGCGCGGCTGGACCTGGGGCTGATCACCTTCAGCTACGTGCCCACCCCCGGCGCGGTGCTGGAGGCCGCCTGGCAGCTGGTGCATTCCAGCAAGCTGCTGCCGCACCTTTCCAGCAGCCTGGCGCGGGTGTTCGCCGGCTACCTGGCCGCCGCCATCGTCGGCGTGCTGTTGGGCCTGGCCATCGGCCGTTCGCGCTGGGCCGAGTACAGCCTGCTGCCGCCCCTGGAAGTGCTGCGGCCGATCCCGGCGGTGGCCTGGATTCCCCTGGCCATCCTGATGTTCCCGTCCTCGGAGCTGTCGATGGTGTTCATCACCTTCACCGGCGCGCTGTTCCCCATCCTGCTCAACACCGTGCACGGCGTCGAAGGCGTCGACCCGCGCCTGGTGGCCTCGGCGCGCAGCCTGGGTGCCGGGCGCCTGGCCATCCTGCGTGAGGTGATCCTGCCCGGCGCCGCGCCGAGCATCGTCACCGGCCTGGCCATCGGCATGGGCACCTCGTGGTTCTGCCTGGTCACCGCCGAGATGATTTCCGGGCAGTTCGGCATCGGCTATTACACCTGGGAGTCCTACACCATCCAGAACTACCCGGACATCGTCGTCGGCATGCTGCTGATCGGCCTGCTGGGCATGGGCAGCAGCGGCCTGGTGAAGCGCCTCGGCGGCCTCGCCACGCCCTGGTACCGCACGCGGAGGAACGCCTGATGAGCGCCTTCGAACAGGTCGTCGAATCCGGCCGCATCGAGGGCCGGCAGCTGTCCATCCGCCTCGGCGAGGGCGCCCAGGCCTTCGACGCCGTGCAGGCGGTGGATTTCTCCATCGCCCCCGGCGAGTTCGTCTGCATCCTCGGTCCCTCGGGTTGCGGCAAGTCCACCCTGCTCGGCGCCCTGGCCGGGCACCTGCGGCCGCGTACCGGCACCCTGGAAGTGGACGGGCGCGCCGTGGCCGGGCCCTCGCCGGAGCGCGGCATGGTGTTCCAGCACCACACCCTGCTGCCCTGGCGCAGCGTGCTCGACAACGTCGCCTTCGGCCTGAAGATGCAGGGCATCGGCAAGCACGAGCGGCGTCGCCAGGCCGCCGAGTTCCTGGGCCTGGTGGGCCTTGCCGACTTCGCCGGGCGCTGGCCCGCGCAGCTCTCCGGCGGCATGCAGCAGCGCGCCGAGATCGCCCGCGTGCTGATCAACCGGCCGCGCCTGCTGCTGATGGACGAGCCCTTCGGCGCCCTCGACGCGCAGACCCGCTCGCGCATGCAGGAGCTGCTGCTGGATATCTGGACGCGCATCCGCACCACGGTGGTGTTCGTCACCCACGACATCGACGAGGCGCTGTTCCTCGCCGACCGCATCCTGGTGATGAGCCCGCGCCCCGGCCGCTTCATCGAGGACCTGCGCCTCGACTTCCCACGGCCGCGCCGCACCAGCCTGCTGACCAGCCCCGGTTTCACCCACCTCAAGCGCCACTGCCTGGAACTGCTGCGCCACGAGGAAGGCCGCGAACTGCCGCGCCTCACCCCGCTCGGCCTGCCCACCGACCACCCGCCCTTGCGAGTCGCCCTATGACCCACCGTGAAACCGCCAACCCCGACATTCTCGACCTGCTGCCGCGCCTCGCCGACGACGATGCCGGCGTGCGCCGCATCGCCCTGATCCAACTGGCCGACCTGGAGGACCCCGAAGGCCTGCCCTGGCTCACCGACGCCCTGGTGGCCGACGCGGCCGCCGAGGTGCGCGCCGAGGCCGCGCGCCTGCTGGAGGCCTGGGAAGAGCCCGATGTGGTGCAGGCCCTCTGCGCCGCCCTGGCCGATGGCGACGAAGCCGTGCGCCTGGCCGCCGCGCAGAGCCTGAGCGAGCTGAAGAGCCTGGATGCGGGCGAGCTGATCCTGCCCTGGGTGCGCCATGCCGACGCCTTCGTCCGCACCAGTGCCTTGCGCGCCCTGCGCGAGCTGCGCCTGGACGCCGCCGCCACGCCGGCCCTGCAGGCCCTGGAGGACGGTGATGCCGGCGTGCGCCGCGAGGCGGTGGGCATCCTCGGCTGGCTCAAGCGCAGCGATGCGCTGCCGGCCCTGGCGCGCCTGGCCAGCGATGACCCGGACACCGACGTACGCCGCGCCGCCACCGGCGCCCTGGGCCTGGCCAGCGACGCCAGCGTGCTGCCGGCCCTGCGCGCGGCCCTGGCCGACGAGGCCTGGCAGGTGCGCGAAGAAGCCGCCACCACCCTCGGCAAGGTGGGCCTGGACGAGGCCGGCCCGGCCCTGCTCACCGCCCTGGATGACGCCTATTGGCAGGTGCGCCTGCGCGCCGCCCGCGCCCTCGGCCGGTTGCGCCACCGCCCGGCCGGGCCGGGGCTCGCCGGGCTGCTGGTGCACGGCATCGCCAACCTGCGCAAGGAAGCCGCGCTAGCCCTGGGTGAGCTGGGGGATACCTGGGCCGTGCCGGCCCTGCGCGCGGCGGAAGCCGACGGCGACCCGGAAGTGCGCAAGGCGGTGCGCATCGCCCTGGTGCAACTGCAAGGAGCGGCCTGATGGACGCCCCCGCCGGCCTGCGCAATGCCCGCAGCGAAGGGCGCCTGACCCTGGAATGGCGCGATGGCGAGCAGCAGGCCATCAGCCACGCCCGCCTGCGCGGCGCCTGCCCCTGCTCGCAGTGCAAGGCGGCGCGCCTGCGTTGCGCCATCGCCCTGGTGGACGAGGCCGTGCGCCTCACCGCCATCCACCCACAGGGCTACGGCGTGCAGCTGGTGTTCAGCGACGGGCACGAGCGCGGGATCTATCCCTGGGAATACCTGCGGGGGTTGGCCGAGGCGCCGACGGTCCCGGGCTGAAGCCCGGGCCACGGTGGGGCGACACCTTCGTAGGATGGGTCGGGCTGCGTTCCGCGAGCGAAGCGAAACCCATGCTGTTGCCGGGCACTCCGCAATGATGGGTTTCGTACCTCTCTACCCATCCTACGGGAGCGGTTCACGCGCTTCCGGGTGAGTCGGCGCTTAGAAATCCACTTCGAAGTGCCAGCGGATTTCCTGCTCGGCGAGGGCGTTGAGCACCCACTCGTATTCCTGCAGGTCTTCGAGGAAGTCGGTGGAATTGGACAGCGCGCGTGGCTCGGTGACCAGGTGGCCCTGCAGGGCACGCACGGTCTTGAGGCCGTCCTCGGCGGCGAACCATTGCTCGTCGGGCAGGCTGTCGCTGAGGTCCAGCGCCTCGCCTTCTTCCAGCAGGTCGGCGAAGTCGCCCGGGTCCTGGCTGACGAACGCCCAGAGGGATTTCACCTTGAGCCGTTTGCACAGCTCGTCGAGCTCGACCTCGTCCACGCTGGCCACGGCTTTGCCGTTGACGAAGTCATCGATGCCCGCGAGGGGCTTTTCAGGAACTATGTAGATGGCTGCACTCATGGCTGACGGGCCCTGTCTATGTTGGCTCTCACTCCGATTAGGCAGCCAGCATAGCGACAGTTCCCCCCGAAAAAGGGGGGAACGAACAGGTTTGCCAAAGGGTTCACACGCGTTTCAGGAACTGCGTTGCGACCTCAGCACATGACGACAGAAGCCTACGCAGACGATGACGAATACCACTAGGCCCAGCCACTCGGCGGTGCTTGCGAAGCCCGCGCCTACCAGGGCCAGGGGCGCGTCCTTGCCGCTGCCGCCGATCAGCCCGGCGAGCAGGATGCCCATCAGGCTCTCGCCGACGATCAGCCCCGAGGCCAGCAGCACGCCGCGCCGACGCGGGACTTCGGCATAGGCCTCCGGGTCCTGCCCGGCGGCGATGGCGCGCTTCTGCAGGCGGCTGTCGATCAGCCAGCCCAGCGCGGCGCCGATCACCAGGGTCATGCCGATGGTGGGCGGCAGGTAGATGCCCAGGCCCACCGCCAGCACCGGCAGGCTGGCCTTGCTGGTGCGGCGCAGGGCCAGGTCGACGAGGATCAGGGCGACGCCCAGCACCACGCCGATGAGGATCATGTTCCAGTTCAGCGCGTTCTTGAAAATGCCGCTGGCGATGGCCGTGAGCAGGGTCGCCTGGGGCGCGGCCAGGGCTTGCTGCGGGTCCATGCCCTCACGGGGCAGGGCGCCGGCGAAGCCGTAGGCGTTGTAGAGCAGGTCGAGCACCGGCGGGATGACCAGGGCGCCCGCCAGGCAGCCGACGATCAGCGCCACCTGCTGGCGCCAGGGCGTGGCGCCCACCAGGTAGCCGGTCTTCAGGTCCTGCAGGTTGTCGTTGGAGATGGCGGCGATGGCCAGCACCACGGCGGTGGTGAACAGGGCCAGGGCGATGGCGACCTTGCCGCCGGCCAGTTGCAGCAGGCCGGATTCCAGGCTGCCCATGCCGAGGATCAGCAGCGAGACGAGGATCACCGCGATGATGCCGATGCCGGAGATCGGGCTGCTGGAGGAGCCCACCAGGCCGGCCATGTAGCCGCAGGCGGCGGCGATCAGGAAGCCGAAGACGAAGGCGAACAGCACGCAGCCGGACACCAGGCCCCAGAAGCCGAGGCCGGTGAGTTCCGGCGCCGCCTCGTGGAGGAAGAAGCCGAACACGCCGAACAGGGCCAGCAGCAGCACGCCCGCCAGCAGCAGGATGGCCCGCGCCGACATGTCGCGCTCGGTGCGTTCGGTGCTGATCTCGCCCTTGCCGCGCACGGCCTGCAGCGAGGTCCACACGCCCTGGGCCATGGGCTTGAACAGGGTGGCCAGGGTCCAGAGCGCGGCGATGCCGATGGTGCCGGCACCGAGGAAGCGCACCTGGGAGCTCCACAGCTGGGTGGCCAGCTCGCTGATGGCCTGGCCAGCGGCCGGGGTGGCGTTGACCGTGAGCAGCGGCACCGCGACGCCCCAGCAGATGAGCACGCCGACGAGGATGGCGATGCCGGCGGTGATGCCCATCAGGTAGCCGGCGCCCACCAGGGCGAAGGAGAAACCGGTGGTGAAGCGGAAGGCCGTCTGCCCGGCGGTGGCCCAGACGCTGATGCCCTCGCCCAGCACCTTGAAGCCGCTGCTGCACAGGCTGAAGGTCGCAGCCACCAGGCCGCCACCGAGGATGTCGCGCAGGCCGGGCTCGTTCTTGTCTCGCGTGGCCGGCTTGCCATCGGTTGCGGCTTCGTCGTCGCTGCCGACGCGGAGGATTTCCGCCGCCGCCACGCCTTCGGGGTAGGGCAGTTCGCTCTGCACCACCATCACCCGGCGCAGGGGGATGGTGTAGAGCACGCCGAGGATGCCGCCGATGGCGCAGATGGCCGCCGTCTGCCAGAAGGGGAAGCCCGCCCAGTAGCCGATCATCAGCAGGCCGGGGAGGATGAAGATGATCGAGCTCAGGGTGCCGGCCGCCGAGGCCTGGGTCTGCACCATGTTGTTTTCGAGGATGTTCGAACCCTTGAAGTAACGCAGCACCGCCATGGAGATCACCGCAGCGGGGATCGACGAGGCGAAGGTCAGCCCGACCTTGAGGCCGAGGTAGACGTTGGAGGCGGTGAACACCAGGGTGATCAGCGCGCCTAGGACCAGCCCGCGCAGAGTCAGTTCGGGCAGGTCGAGATGGTCGGGGACGCGGTCCGTCATGGGGCTCTCCAGAGGTATTCCGGCGCGCATTCTGCCGGCAGGGGAAAGCCTAGACCAGCGGGTGCGGCCATTGGTTGCAGGGAACGGACGTGAACGTGCAGGGATCGGTCATGGTGTTCGCGCTGACACCCTGTAGGGGCGAATTCATTGGCTCTGTCTGCGTTAGCTGTTGTGGTTTTAATGCAAGCGCTCAAGCTTGGCCTTTTCCGGGCGCCCAAGGGTTCGTGCCACCGCCACCCCATGGGTTTCGCTTCGCTCTACACCATCCTACGAAAGCCTGTGCGCACCACGTGGCGATGCGCTGGACGAAGAAAGGTGGGGCAGCCGCCAACGCCCCTCCAGGAGGCCGAACGCAGTCGTTGCGCCGGGGGACGAGCGGCATGGATGCCGCGAGAGGCGCGCCAGGCCATGGATGGCCCATCGCGCCGGCCCCCAGAGCGGCGATGGAGTGAGGGAACCCGACGCAGTCGGGCCGGATGATGGGGCAAGCCCTTTTGGTTTCTTTTGGGGCGACTGCCAAAAGAGACTCGCCCGGGGGGGCGAAATCAGAAGCACCAACAAAACTCGGCAATCAGCTGGGCTCAATTCTTCTAGCAACACTTAACGCAGACAGAGCCAATTCATTCGCCCGAGGACCGCGTAGCGGTCCCGATCAATCCACGCAGGGCAGGCCTTCGGCCTGCTTGGCGACTGAAGTCGCCCCTACAAAAGCGCGGTGGAGCCCCTTAGAACGGCTTGTCGCCAAGGATGGTGGCGCGGTGCATCACGCGGCGGGTGGGGCGGTAGTCGTCGACGGCGAAGTGCTGGGTGATGCGGTTGTCCCAGAAGGCCACGTCGTTCTCCTGCCAGCGCCAGCGCAGGGTGAACTCCGGGCGGGTGGCGTGGGCGAAGAGGAAGCGCAGCAGGGCGTCGCTTTCCGCCGCCGACAGCTCGTTGATGCGGGTGGTGAAGCCTTCGCTGACGAACAGCCCCTTGCGCCCGGTGACCGGGTGGGTGCGCACCACCGGGTGGCTGACCGGCGGGTGCTTGCGCTTGGCCGCTTCCAGCTTCTCGCGTTCCTCCGCCGTCAGGCTGAAGCGCTCCTCGGGGAAGGAGCGGGCCAGGTCGTGGGTGGCGGTGAGGCCTTCGAGCATCCGCTGCAGCGGCGCCGACAGCGCCTCGAAGGCGGCGCTGCTGCTGGCCCAGAGGGTGTCGCCCCCCACCGGCGGCAGCAGCTTGGCGCTGAGCACGGCGCCCAGGGCCGGGGTTTCCATGAAGGTCACGTCGGTGTGCCAGAGGGCGTTGTCGCGCACGTCGGTGACGGCGGTGTCGAGCACCAGCACTTCCGGCTGCTCGGGGATGTTGGGGTAGATGGGGTGGATGTGCAGGTCGCCGAACTGGGCGGCGAAGCGTGCCTGCTGGGTGGGCTCCAGGGGCTGGGCGCGGAAGAACAGCACTTGGTGCTTGAGCAGGGCGGCCTCGATGCCATCGCGGTGTTCGGCGCTCAGCGGCTCGCGCAGGTCGACGCCGCCGACGAGGGCACCGAGGGCGGGGCTGAGGGGGGTGATGTGCAGGGGCATGACGGGCCTCGATCAGTGGTTCTGCCCGTGCCAGGGCACGAGCTTGCGTTGCAGGGTGCGCAGGCCGAGTTCCAGGGCGAAGGCGACCAGGGCGATGACCAGGATGCCGAGCACCACGACGTCGGTGACCAGGAACTGCGCGGCCGACTGGACCATGAAGCCGAGGCCCTGGGTGGCGGCCACCAGTTCGGCGGCGACCAGGGTCGACCAGCCGACGCCGAGGCCGATGCGCACGCCGGTGAGGATGTCCGGCAGGGCGCTGGGCAGGACCACGTGGCGGATCAGCTGCGCCTGGGTGGCACCGAGGGACTGCGCGGCACGCAGGCGCGCCGGGTTGACGTTGCGCACGCCGGTGGCGGTGGCGATGGCGATGGGCGCGAAGATGGCGAGGAAGATCAGCAGCACCTTGGACAGCTCGCCGATGCCGCACCAGATGACGATCAGCGGCAGGTAGGCCAGCGGCGGGATCGGCCGGTAGAACTCGATCAGCGGGTCGAAGATGCCGTGGGCGACGCGGTTGCGGCCGATGGCGATGCCCAGGGGGATGGCCGTGAGCACGGCAGCCAGCAGGGCGGTGCCGATGCGCGCGAGGCTCGCCAGCAGGTGCGCCCAGAGGCTGGAATCCATATAGCCCTGGGTGGCCAGCAGCCAGCCCTTGCGCAGCACCGCCTGGGGGCTGGGCAGGAACAGCGGCTCCACCAGGCCGGCGGTGGTGACGGCCCACCAGGCCAGCAGCAGGCCGGCGAGGGTCAGGCTGCTGATGGCGAAGGTGGAGAGGCGCCAGGGGCGCGGTGTGGGCGCCGCTGCTTTTTCCAGCAGGGGCAGGTCGAGGCTGCTCATGCGCTTCTCCTTTGCCGTTCGGCGAAGACCTGGGCGAGGACGTGTTCGCGGGTTTCGATGAAGCGCCGGTCGGACTTGATCGCCCGCGCGCTTTCACCGGCGGCGTAGCGGCGGCCGAAGTCGAGGCTCAGGCGCTCGCTGATGCGCCCCGGATTGGGCGACAGCAGGATCAGGTCGGTGGCGAGGAATACCGCTTCCTCGATGTCGTGGGTGATCAGGAACACCGGCTTGGCGGCACGCTGCCAGACCTGCAGCAGCAGCTCCTGCATCTGTTCGCGGGTGAAGGCATCCAGTGCGCCGAAGGGTTCGTCCATCAGCAGCACACGCGGGTCGGCGGCCAGGGCGCGGGCGATGCCGACGCGCTGGCGCTGGCCCCCGGAGAGCTCCCAGATCTGCCGCGTGTCGAAGCCGGCGAGGTCCACCAGGGCGAGCATCTCGCGGGCCTTGGCTTCACGCCGGGCGCGGGGGACGCCGGCCAGTTCGAGGCCGAAGGCGACGTTGCCGAGCACGTTCTGCCAGGGCAGCAGGGCGTCGTCCTGGAACACCACGCCGCGCTCGGCGGAGGGGCCCTGCACGGGCTTGCCGTCGAGGCTGATGCGACCGTCGCTGGGTGGCACGAAGCCGGCGATGAGGTTGAGCAGCGTGGTCTTGCCGCTGCCGGAAGGCCCCAGGGCGACCAGCAGTTGCTGTGGCCCGAGGCTGAGGGAGATGTCGGTCAGTACCGGCTCGGCCGTGCCGGGGTACTGTGCGCTGATGCGCTCCAGCTGGAGTAAGGCCATTTTCTTTTGCGCTCTTCTGAATGTGTCGGATCGAGCGAGCTGGAGTGGGGCCAGTCGCAAACGACCGGGGCTGCTGCCTGTGAGCAGGCCCAGGTCGTTTCAACCACGCCCCGCCGGCGCGCAGCCGATCAGTTGGTGACGTACTTGGCGCTCACGTAGGGGGCGTAGTCCGGCAGCACCGCATCGACCTTGCCCTGCTCCTTGAGGAAGGTGGCGGTCTGGTTGATGGCCTGGGTGGTCGGCGCGCCGAGGGCGGTGGCCTGGTCGGCGGCCAGCGGGAAGACGTTGCCCTGCAGCAGCAGCGGGATATCCTCGGCCTTGGCGCCGGAGAGCTTCACCACCTTGTCGATGTTGGCCTTGTCGGCCAGCCAGGCTTGCGGGTCCTTGCGGTAGGCGGCGTAGGCGTCGAGGGTGACCTTGGCGAAGGCGCGGACCACTTCGGGGTGCTTCTCGGCGAAGTCCTTGCGCACGATCCAGGCGTCGAAGGTGGGCGCGCCCAGCTTGCCCAGCTCGCCGGAGCTGATCAGCACCTTGCCGGAGGACTTGGCCACGCCGAGGGCCGGGTCCCATACATAGGTGGCGTCGATGTCGCCACGCTGCCAGGCGGCGATGATGGCCGGCGGCGCGAGGTTGAGGATGGTCACCTTGCTGGGGTCGATCTTCCAGTGCTTGAGCGCGGCCAGCAGGCTGTAGTGGCCGGTGGAGACGAAGGGCACGGCGATCTTCTTGCCGATCAGGTCTTCGGGCTTGGCGATGCCGGCACCGTTGCGGGCGACCAGGGCTTCGGCGTCGCCGATCTGGGTGGCGATGAGGAAGGTCTGGATCGGCAGCTGGCGGGTGGCGGCGGCAGCCAGGGGACTGGAGCCGACGTAGCCGATCTGCACGTCACCGGAGGCGACGGCGGTGATGACTTCGGCGCCACCATCGAACTTGCGCCAGTCGATCTTCGAGTGGCTGGCCTTTTCATAGGCGCCATCGGCCTGGGCGACCTTCGCCGGGTCGACGGTGGTCTGGTAGGCGACGGTGAAGTCCGCGGCCTGCGCGGTAATGGCCAGGCCGCCGAGGGTCAGTGCCGCCAGCAGGCGACGGGGGAACAGAGAGCTGATCATGGTGGTGCTCCTAAACAGGCGACGGGCCGGTTTGGAGGCCGGGCCACGGGACGGGAATCGGGGTTTTCTCAGGGGGTCCGGTGGTCCGGTGAAGCGAAATCTAAATGATCTAAAAACCTCTCAATAAATACTATTTGGTTATTAGTTTATGAGCGGTCGTCAGGGTGTCGGCGCCTTTACAGGCCAGGAGAGGTGTGGGACTGCGAATTCCGTCCGCTGCTGCGTCATTGGGGATGGCGCAAGACGGCCAAAGTCGGTAATTTGCGCGCCCTTTCGAGTAACCGAAGTCGCCTCTCCCAGGGGCAGCTCCCCGCCAGAGGGAGGTTATCGGCTTATTTATGCGATTTAGTTACAAGAACGTGACGATAAATTCTTTTTAAGAATTAAATCCCTTGCCCTAGATTGGCCGCCACCTGAGGCAGGCCTGCTGGCAAGGCGCTACGGAAAATTTATGACCAGCGGGTCATACCGCATCGCTATTTACTTGTGTATATAGCGTTGTCCGCCTCACCCATCAGAACAACCTAGAAACACGCACCACTGGAGCATTGCATGAACAAATCTACCCTGGCCCTGGCCATCGCTGGCGGCCTGCTGGCCCAACAGGCCGTCGCAGGCGGTTTCGTCGAAGACAGCAAGGCCACCCTCGGCCTGCGTAACTTCTACATCAACCAGGACAACCGCGAAGGCACTGCCAACCCGTCCAAGCAGGAAGAGTGGGGCCAAGGCTTCATCTTCAACTACACCTCCGGCTACACCGAAGGCACCGTAGGCTTCGGCGTCGACGCGCTGGGCCTGCTGGGCGTACGCCTGGATTCCGGCAAGGGCACCCACTACAACAACGGCAGCGATAACTACGGCGGCATCGTGTTCCCGTCGGAAGGCGATGGCCGTGCCGTGGACGATTTCGGCAGCATCGGCGTGACCGGCAAGGTCCGCGTCTCCAAGACCGAAGGCCGCCTTGGCACCCTGCAGCCCAAGCTGCCGGTCGTGACCTTCAACGACGGTCGCCTGCTGCCGCAGACCTTCGAAGGTGGCCAGGTCACCTCCAACGAAATCGACGGCCTGACCCTGATCGGCGGCCAGCTCGAGCACGCCAAGGGCCGTAACTCCAGCGACGCCCGTGGCCTGTCCATCGGTGGCGCCAACAACGCCCAGACCGGCAAGTTCGAGAACAAGTTCTACTACGCCGGTGCTGACTACAAGGTCACCAAAGACCTGACTGCCCAGTACTACTACGGCAACCTCGACGAGTTCTACAAGCAGCACTTCCTGGGCCTGACCCACGTGCTGCCGGTTGGTCCGGGCTCCCTGAAGTCCGACCTGCGCTACTTCTACAGCACCTCCGACGGCCTGAACTCCAGCGCTGCCGGCCGTAGCCAGGGTTACCGCAGTGCCGGCAAATGGGCCAGCAACGATCCGCTGCGTGGCGAAGTGGACAACCGCACCTGGAGCGGCTTCTTCACCTACACCCTGGGCAGCCATGCCGCCAGCCTGGGCTACCAGCAGGTGTCCGGCGACAGCGCCTTCCCCTTCCTGAACCAGGGTGACGGTGGTACCGCGTACCTGATCACCGACCGTCAGATCGGCAAGTTCCTCAGCGCCGGCGAGCGCACCTGGGTGGCCGAATACGGCTACGACTTCACCAAGGCCGGCGTGCCGGGCCTGAAGGCCATCGCTACCTACCTGAAGGGCAGCGGCATCGACAACGCCACCGGTGGCGACCTGGGCGAGTGGGAGCGTGACTTCCGCCTGGACTACACCCTGCAAGACGGCCCGCTGAAAGGCCTGGGCCTGTCCTGGCGTAACGCTGCCTTCCGCAGCGACGTGGGTGGCACCACCCGCGACCAGGACGAAAACCGCCTGATCGTGAGCTACACCCTGACCCTGCTGTAAGCAGCGTTATCGAGCCCCGCTTCCGCCCCTGGCGGAGGCGGGGCTTTTTTGTGGGCGCGACTCGGAGAAGGGCATCGCTCCGGCTTTCGTCGGATGGGGCGGGCGGCGTTCCGCGAGGTACGACCCATCGATGCGGAGTGCCTTGCGACCGCATGGGTTTCGCTTCGCTCTACCCATCCTACGGGTGGCCGCCCGACCCCTGCTACACGTGCTGGCGGGTGTTTGGGTGGGTGGGGATATATAGCTCTTAAAGTTATAAATAAATTGTTATTTATTCTTTTTGATTTCCTTCGAGGCTGGGCATAGTGGGCGCACAGAACGACGAATCCAGTCTCAAGGAGCTGCACAGATGAGCATCAGACTCGGCGACATCGCCCCCGACTTCGAACAGGAATCCAGCGAAGGCCGCATCCGTTTCCACGAGTGGCTGGGCAACAGCTGGGGCGTGCTCTTCTCGCACCCCGCCGACTTCACCCCGGTGTGCACCACCGAGCTGGGCCTGACCGCCAAGCTCAAGGACGAATTCGCCGCCCGTGGCGTCAAGGCCATCGCCCTGTCGGTGGACCCGGTGGACTCGCACCTGAAGTGGATCGACGACATCAACGAGACCCAGCACACCGTGGTCAACTTCCCGATCATCGCCGACGCCGACCGCGCCGTTTCCGGCCTCTACGACCTGATCCACCCGAACGCCAACGACACCCTCACCGTGCGTTCGCTGTTCATCATCGACCCGAACAAGAAGGTGCGCCTGATCATCACCTACCCGGCCAGCACCGGGCGCAACTTCAACGAGATCCTGCGGGTGATCGACTCCCTGCAGCTCACCGACAGCCACAAGGTCGCCACCCCCGCCAACTGGCAGGACGGCGACGACGTGGTGATCGTGCCTTCGCTGAAGGACGAGGACGAAATCAAGCAACGCTTCCCCCGTGGCTACAAGGCGGTCAAGCCCTACCTGCGCCTGACCCCGCAGCCCAACCGCTGATGCGGGCGCCCGTGCCTGCACGAGCAGGCCCGGGCGAATGGATGTACGAGCAGGGTTCGGACCGGTGCGCCGGTCCGTTTTTTATCGAAGAGGAACAGTCCCGATGTTGGTGGTAACCCTTTCCGGCAGTCCCAGCCTGGAGTCGCGTTCGGCAGCCCTGCTGACCCGCGCCCGCCAGTGGCTGGAGCGGCATGGGGTGGAACTGGCGGGTTTCGCGGTACGGGACTTCCCGGCCGAGGACCTGTTGCACGCACGCTTCGACAGCCCGCAGGTGCAGCACCTGATCGAACAGGTCGGCCGCGCCGACGGGTTGCTGGTGGCGACGCCGGTGTACAAGGCGTCCTTCGCCGGTGCCTTGAAGACCCTGCTCGACCTGTTGCCCGAGCGGGCCCTGGAACACAAGGTCGTGCTGCCCATCGCCACCGGTGGCAGCAAGGCCCACATGCTGGCGGTGGATTACGCACTGCGGCCCGTCCTGACGGCCCTCAAGGCCGAGGAAGTGCTGCACGGCATCTTCGCCGACGACAGCCAGGTGGAGCGCCAGAACGGTGGCGTGCAGCTGGCTCCGTCGCTGGAGCAGCGCCTGGATGAATCGCTGGAGCAGTTCCAGCGGGCCCTGGCCAGAAGGCCGCGGCCACTGGCCCCGGATGCCCTGCGCAATGCGCGCTGGAGCATCTGAGCAAGACGACACGACACTCCCTCGGGGGTGACAAGAACAAAGCCTTACTCGCCCGCCAACGGGCAAGCAGGCGCAACCACTACCCAAAGCAGAGTTCGAGGAGAGCGCCATGCGCACCATCACTTTGCGTCGGAGCCTGGTCGCCCTGTTTGCAGCGGCCATCACCTTCGGCGCCATCACCCAGGCACAGGCCGAGACCTTGCGGATCGGCTACCAGAAATACGGCACCCTGGTGCTGCTCAAGGCCAAGGGCTCGCTGGAGAAGCGCCTGGCCGACCAGGGCATCGAGGTGAAATGGACCGAGTTCCCCGGTGGCCCGCAGCTGCTGGAAGGCCTCAACGTCGGCTCCATCGACTTCGGCGTCACCGGCGAGACCCCGCCGGTGTTCGCCCAGGCCGCCGGTGCCGACCTGCTCTACGTTGCCTATGAGCCGCCGGCGCCCACCAGCGAGGCGATCCTGGTGCCGAAGGATTCGGCCATCCAGTCGGTCAAGGAACTGGCCGGCAAGAAGGTCGCCCTGAACAAGGGCTCCAACGTGCACTACCTGCTGGTCCGTGCCTTGGAAGATGCCGGCCTGAAGTACAGCGACATCCAGCCCGTGTACCTGCCCCCGGCCGATGCCCGCGCCGCCTTCGAGCGTGGCAGCGTCGACGCCTGGGTGATCTGGGACCCCTTCCAGGCCGCCGCCGAGCAACAGCTGCAGGCACGCACCCTGCGCAACGGCACCCAGCTTGTGGATAACCACCAGTTCTACCTGGCCACTCGGGCGTATGCGACCCAGCACCCGCAGGTGATCAGCACCCTGGTGGAGGAAGTGCGCGCCGTGGGCGAGGACTCCAAGGCCGACCCGGACAAGGTGACCGAACAGGTCGCACCGCTGCTCGGCCTGCCCAGGGACATCACCGCCATCGCGGTGAAGCGCCAGGGCTACGGCGCTCAGTTCCTCACCCCGGAGGTGGTCACGGCGCAGCAGAAGATCGCCGACACCTTCACCGACCTGAAGCTGATCCCGAAAAAACTCAGCATCAAGGACGTGATCTGGACGCCGCCCGCCAAGGTCGCCCAGCAGCCGTGATGTGCGCCTTGCCCCGCGCCAGGACGGCGCGGGGAAGGTCCTGATACCCGTAAACGAACCATCATCGCGCGGCTACGCCACGCCGGCGCGCTCACTCTGGAGTTATTGCGATGAGCCTCAACATCTTCTGGTTCCTGCCTACCCACGGCGACGGCCACTACCTCGGCACATCCGAGGGCGCCCGCGCTGTCGATCACGGTTACCTGCAGCAGATCGCCCAGGCCGCCGACCGCCTCGGTTTCGGCGGTGTGCTGATCCCCACCGGCCGTTCCTGCGAGGATTCCTGGCTGGTCGCCGCCTCGCTGATCCCGGTGACCCAGCGCCTGAAGTTCCTCGTGGCCCTGCGCCCGGGGATCATTTCGCCCACCGTCGCCGCACGCCAGGCCGCCACCCTCGACCGCCTCTCCGGTGGTCGGGCCCTGTTCAACCTGGTGACCGGGGGCGACCCGGACGAGCTGGCCGCCGATGGCCTGCACCTGAACCATGAAGAGCGTTACGAGGCTTCCGTCGAATTCACCCGCATCTGGCGCCGCGTACTGGAGGGCGAGACCGTCGACTACGACGGCAAGCACATCCAGGTGAAGGGCGCCAAGCTGTTCTACCCGCCGCTGCAGCAGCCGCGCCCGCCGCTGTATTTCGGCGGTTCCTCCGAAGCTGCCCAGGACCTGGCCGCCGAGCAGGTCGAGCTGTACCTGACCTGGGGCGAGCCGCCGGCCGCGGTGAAGGAGAAGATCGAGCAGGTGCGCGAGAAGGCCGCCAAGCTCGGCCGCAGCGTGCGCTTCGGCATCCGCCTGCACGTGATCGTGCGCGAGACCAACGAAGAGGCCTGGGCCGCCGCCGACCGCCTGATCGCCAACCTCGACGACGAGACCATCGCCAAGGCCCAGGCCGCCTTTGCCCGTTTCGATTCCGTCGGCCAGCAGCGCATGGCTGCCCTGCACAACGGCCGCCGCGACCAGCTGGAAGTCAGCCCCAACCTCTGGGCCGGCGTTGGCCTGGTGCGTGGCGGTGCCGGCACCGCGCTGGTGGGCGATGGCCCCACGGTGGCGGCGCGGGTCAAGGAATACGCCGACCTGGGCATCGACACCTTCATCTTCTCCGGCTACCCGCACCTGGAAGAGTCCTACCGCGTGGCCGAACTGCTGTTCCCCCACCTGGACGTGGCGCGCCCGCAGACGGGTGACGGCCTGGCCTTCGTCAGCCCCTTCGGCGAGATGGTCGCCAACGAGGCGCTGCCCGAGCGTCGCCTCAAGGTCTCCCAGAGCTGAGGATGCACAGATGAACCTCCAATCCATCCTCCAGCGCCTGGCGCCCTGGGCCTTGCCCTTCACGCTGCTGGCCGCCTGGCAGATCGCCGTGGAAACCGGCCTGCTCTCCACCCGCATCCTGCCGGCGCCCAGCGCCGTGGTGACGGCGGGCTGGCACCTGCTCTCCAGCGGTGAAATCTGGACCCACCTGGCCATCAGCGGCTGGCGCGCCGGTATCGGCTTCGCCATCGGGGGCGGCATCGGCCTGCTGCTGGGCTTCATCACCGGCCTGTCGAGATGGGGCGAGCGCCTGCTCGACAGCTCGGTGCAGATGATCCGCAACGTGCCGCACCTGGCGCTGATCCCGCTGGTGATCCTGTGGTTCGGCATCGATGAGTCGGCGAAGATCTTCCTCGTCGCCCTCGGCACCCTGTTCCCCATCTACCTCAACACCTACCACGGCATCCGCAACGTCGACCCGGCGCTGGTGGAAATGGCGCGCAGCTATGGCCTCTCCGGTTTCGGCCTGTTCCGCCAGGTGATCCTGCCCGGCGCGCTGCCCTCGATCCTGGTGGGCGTGCGCTTCGCCCTCGGCTTCATGTGGCTGACCCTGATCGTCGCCGAGACCATCTCCGCCAGCTCCGGCATCGGCTACCTGGCGATGAACGCCCGCGAGTTCCTGCAGACCGATGTGGTGGTGCTGGCGATCCTGCTCTACGCGGTACTCGGCAAGCTCGCCGACGTCGCCGCCCGTGGCCTCGAACGCCTGTGGCTGCGTTGGCACCCGGCGTACCAGGCCAAGGGAGGTGCGGCATGAATGCCCTGTCCACGCCGCAACGCCTGAAGCGCGGCATCCCGCTGGCGATACGCAGCATCGGCAAATCCTTCGGCGAGCGCGAAGTGCTCAAGGACATCGACCTGCTGATCCCCGCCGGCCAGTTCGTCGCCGTGGTCGGCCGCAGTGGCTGCGGCAAGAGCACCCTGCTGCGCCTGCTGGCCGGGCTCGACAAGCCCAGCCGTGGGCAACTGCTGGCCGGCTCCGCGCCGCTGGAAGACGCCCGCGAAGACACCCGCCTGATGTTCCAGGACGCCCGCCTGCTGCCGTGGAAACGGGTGATCGACAACGTCGGCCTCGGCCTCTCCGGCAACTGGCGGCCCAAGGCCCTGGAAGCGCTGGAGGCCGTGGGCCTGGCCGACCGCGCCCAGGAATGGCCGGCGGCGCTGTCCGGTGGCCAGAAGCAGCGCGTGGCCCTGGCCCGTGCCCTGATCCACGAACCGCGCCTGCTGCTGCTGGACGAACCGCTGGGCGCGCTGGATGCGCTGACCCGCATTGAGATGCAGCAACTGATCGAACGCCTCTGGCAGAAGCACGGCTTCACCGTGTTGCTGGTCACCCACGACGTCAGCGAGGCCGTGGCCATCGCCGACCGGGTGATCCTGATCGAAGACGGCGAGGTCGGCCTCGACCTCGCCGTGGACCTGCACCGCCCCCGCGCCCGTGGTTCGGCGCGGTTGGCGGCACTGGAGGCCGAGGTGCTGGAGCGGGTGCTGTCGCAACCCGCCTCGCCACCGGAGCCGGAACCCTTTTCACCCTTGCCCACGCAGTTGCGTTGGGCGCTCTAAGAGCAGCCGGAAGCTCGAAGCCGGAAGCCTGAAGCAGGCAGTCCTCTTCAAGCTTTCAGCTTCTGGCTTACAGCTCATTTTCGACCCCAGGAGAAAACACCATGACCATCAAAGCCATCAACGTCCGCAACCAGTTCAAAGGCACCATCAAGGAAATCATCGAAGGCCCGGTGCTGTCGGAAATCGACGTGCAGACCGCCGCGGGCATCGTCACCTCGGTGATCACCACCCGTTCCGTGCGCGAGCTGGAGCTGGGCATCGGCTCCGAAGTGATCGCCTTCGTGAAATCCACCGAGGTGTCCATCGCCAAGCTGTGATCCGCTGGATGAGGTTGCGTCAGCTGCCTTGTGCCGACATGAAGAGCCCCCGCGCATGCGGGGGCTCGTTCGTTTGGGGGACACGTGTGTGCGAATTCATTCGCGATGCGGACCGCAGGGCCGCCCGGCAGTATCGGGATCGCTACGCGATCCTTCGCGAATGAATTCGCTCACAGAGGCGTGGTTTGTAGGATGGGTAGAGCGGAGCGAAACCCATGCGGTCTTGGGCACGCCCGATGATGGGTTTCGTACCTCTACCCATCCTACGGGTAGCTGGTGCCTTGTGTCGGAATGAAAAAGCCCCGCATTTGCGGGGCTTCGTTCATCCGGGTTCGGCTCAGCGCTTCTGCGGCGCCGGTTGCTGCTGGGTGATGCAGTGGATGTTGCCGCCGCCGAGGAGGATTTCGCGGCCGGGGACCATCACCACTTCGTGCTGCGGGAACAGGCGCTTGAGGATGGCTTCGGCTTCGGCGTCCTTGGGGTCGTCGAACTTGGGCGCGACGATGCCGCCGTTGACGATGAGGAAGTTGACATAGGAGCCGGCCAGGCGGATCGACGGGTCGCGCTCCTGGGTGCCGGCCACCAGGTCGACGCCGGCGCATTCCTCGTCCGTGGCGTAGAGCGGGCCGGGGATCGGCATCTTGTGCACCACCAACTGGCGCCCCTTGGCGTCGCGGGCTTGCTCCAGCACCTTCATCGCCGCCTGGCAGCGCGGGTAGTTGGGGTTGGCCGGGTCGTCGGTCCAGGCCAGCAGCACTTCGCCCGGGCGCACGTAGCAGCAGAAGTTGTCGACGTGGCCGTCGGTCTCGTCGTTGTAGAGGCCGTCCGGCAGCCAGATGATGCTGTCCACCGCCAGGTGGTCGCGCAGCACCGCCTCGATCTCCTCGCGGCCCAGGTGCGGGTTGCGGTTGCGGTTGAGCAGGCATTCCTCGGTGGTGATCAGGGTGCCTTCGCCATCCACGTGGATGGAGCCGCCTTCCAGCACGAAGCCTTCGGTGCGGTAGCCCTGGAAGCCTTCGATGCGCAGCACCTTCGAGGCCACCTGGTCGTCGCGGTTCCACGGCGAGTAGAGGCCGCCGTCGAAGCCGCCCCAGGCGTTGAAGGCCCAGTCCACGCCGCGCACTTCGCCGGTGTCGTCGGTGACGAAGGTGGGGCCGGTATCCCGTACCCAGGCGTCGTCGGTGGTGATTTCCACCACGCGGATGTTCGGCTCGTCCAGGCGCTGGCAGGCGTTCTCGTACTGGCCGGCGCTGACGCAGACGGTCACCGGCTCGAAACGGGCGATGGCGCGGGCCACGGCGCTGAAGGCGGCCTGGGCGGGTTTGCCGCCGAGGCGCCAGTTGTCCGGGCGCTCGGGCCAGACCATCCAGGTGCGGCTGTGGGTTTCCCATTCCGCCGGCATGCGGAAGCCATCGGCGCGGGGGGTGCTGTTCAGAGGTTTCATGGGGGTTACCTGTGGTCGCCCGGCGAGAGGCGCTGCGGTGGCTGTTGAGTGGGCCCCGCGCTGGCGGGGGCCACTGGAAAGGGGTGTCAGGACTCCAGGGAGCCGTCCAGGGTCTTCAGCGGGCCGTACAGGTTCGGGCGACGGTCACGGAAGGTGCCCCAGGCGCTGCGGGTACGTTCCAGTGCGTCGAGGTCGAAGCTGTGCACCAGCACGCCTTCCTCGGTTTCGTTCAGCTCCTCGACCTTGGCACCGAACTGATCGGCGATGAAGGAGGAGCCGTAGAAGGTGATGTCGTAGCCGTCCTGCTCTTCGCGGCCGATGCGGTTCGACGCCACCAGAGGCATCAGGTTAGCGCCTGCGTGGCCCTGCTGCACGCGCTGCCAATGGTCGCGGGAGGTGATGCTGGCGTCATGGGGCTCGCTGCCGATGGCGGTGGGGTAGAACAGCACCTCGGCACCCAGCAGCGCCATGCTGCGGGCGCACTCGGGGAACCACTGGTCCCAGCAGATGCCGACGCCGATGCGCGCGTAGCGGGTGTTCCACACCTTGAAGCCGGTGTCGCCGGGGTTGAAGTAGTACTTCTCGTGGTAGCCGGGGCCGTCCGGGATGTGGCTCTTGCGGTACACGCCGAGGTTGCTGCCGTCGGCGTCGATGATGGCGATGCTGTTGAAGCGCGCGCGCCCGGCCAGCTCGAAGTAGCTGATGGGCAGCACCACCTGCAGCTCGGCGGCCACTTTCTGGAAGTGGGCGATGGCGGCGTTGACCTCGGTGGCGGTGGCCAGCAGCAGGTAGTCGGCGTTGGGCTTCTGGCAGAAGTAGGGGGTTTCGAACAGCTCCTGGATGAGGATGATCTGCGCCCCCCTGGCGGCCGCCTGGCGCACCAGTTTCTCGGCGTTGGCGATGTTCGCGGCGCGATCCCAGGAGCAGGCCATCTGGGTGGCGGCGACGGTAACGATGCGGGACATGGAAACACCTCGTCAGGACGATTGCTGTCGATGAACGGGCGCAGGTCGCCCGGGGATGGCGACTTTATAATCGATAAAAATCTGCTTTAAAAGCGATTTAAATCGGTAAAAAGAAAATTATCGCCAATAAAACGGATTTTTATCGGATTAAGGGTGGATAAAAATCGAGCGATTTCAGGGGGTATCGGCAAGCCCGATGGCCCGCTTGGGCAGGAAGGGCGGCAGGTAGAGGCCGAGGTAGGCATCGAACACGCGCATGCCTTCCTCGGCGAAGCGCGGGGTGATCTCGCCGTGCAGCTGCACCGAGCGGGCATAGACGCGATCACCCAGCTCCATGGCCAGGGCGAAGACGTCGATGTCATCCGGCAGCGCCGGCAGCTCGAAGTGGCGCTCGAACAGGCGGTGCATCAGGCGGCCCAGCTCGATGTCGTGCTGGCGGTCGGCCTGGGTCACTTCGGTGAGGCCGTGCTGGGCGAGGATCAGCTGACGCGCGGCGGTGTCGTCGGCGTAGATCGCCAGCATGCGTTCTTCCACCAGGCGCGAGAGGTCGCGCCAGCTGCCCAGGCGGCCGTGTTCCACCGGCTCCTGCAGGCAGGCGCGGAAGGCGGCGTGCACCTCGGCGGTGAGGCCTTCGAGGATGGCCGGCACGCTGGCGAAGAAGTGGTAGACGGAGGAGGGCGGCATGTCCGCGCGCTCGGCCACGCTGTAGATCGACAGGTTGGCCACGCCTTCCTCGGCCAGCAGCGCCCGTGCGGCGTCGAGAATCCCGGCGATGCGCAGCTGGCTGCTGGCGCGGGGTTTGCGGGTGGTGGCGGGACGTGGCATGACGGGCTCCTGGGCGACGCGCTATTGGACGTCAGGGCGGGAGCCCGTGCAAGGCTTGCGTCAGTTGTCGCCGGCGGGTTCCACCTTGAGTAGCACACCGTCCTGGCCGACCACGCGGACCTGGGCGCCGACGGGCAGGTCGGGCCCGACCACCAGCCACACCGAATCGCCGGCCTTGATCTTGCCGCGCCCGCCTTCGATGGCCTGGTGCAGGGCGAACTGGCGGCCGACGAATTCCTGGCCCCGGCGGTTCAGCCCCGGCTGGTCGGAGGGCTTGGCGGCGCTGCGCTGGCGACGCCACCAGTAGACGGCGGTGCACACCGAGAGCACGCCGAAGAGGAGGAACTGCACCTCCCACGGGATGCCCGGCACGAGGAAGGTGAGCACGCCCACCGCGGCGGCGGCGAGGCCGATCCACAGCAGGTAGCCGCCGGCGCCGAAGACTTCGAGGATCAGCAGCAGGGTGCCCAGGGCCAGCCAGTCCCAGAAGGACAGGGTCTGCAGGTAGCCGAGCATGGTCAGACCTTCTTGTCGCCGAAGGTGGCTTTGACGATCTCGCCGATGCCGCCCACCGAGCCGATCACCTGGCTGGCCTCCAGCGGCATGAGGATCACCTTGCTGTTGTTGGCGCTGGCCAGGCTGCCCAGGGCCTCGACGTATTTCTGCGCGACGAAGTAGTTCACCGCCTGGACGTTGCCGTTGGCGATGGCCTGGGAGACCACGCGGGTCGCCTCGGCTTCGGCCTGGGCGGCACGCTCGCGGGCCTCGGCTTCGAGGAAGGCGGCGGCGCGCTCGCCCTCGGCACGGAGGATTTCCGCCTGCTTGTGGCCTTCGGCGGTGAGGATGGCGGCGGAGCGGGAGCCTTCGGCCTCGAGGATCTGCGCGCGCTTGAGGCGCTCGGCCTTCATCTGGCTGGCCATGGCTTCCACCAGGTCGGCGGGCGGGCTGATGTCCTTGATCTCGATACGGGTGACCTTGATGCCCCAGGGCGCGGTGGCTTCGTCGACGGTGCGCAGCAGGCGCTCGTTGATGGCATCGCGCTGGCTGAGCATGGCGTCCAGCTCCATGGAGCCGAGCACGGTGCGGATGTTGGTCATCACCAGGTTGCGGATGGCGTGCTCGAGGTTGTTCACCTCATAGGCCGCCTGGGCCGCGTTGATCACCTGGAAGAAGCACACGGCGTCGATCTCGACGATGGCGTTGTCGGCGCTGATGGCTTCCTGCGGGGGGATGTCCAGCACGGCTTCCATGACGTTGAGCTTGCGGCCGATGCGGTCCATCACCGGGACGATGATGTTCAGGCCCGGCTTGAGGGTGTTGGTGTAGCGGCCGAAGCGCTCCACCGTCCACTCGTAGCCCTGCGGCACGACCTTGAAGCCCATGAAGACGATGGCCACGGCGAGCGCGACGAAGAGGAGTACGACTGTGGTGATGCCCATGACTGTTCCCTGTAGGTGAGTGCCGGCAGCGGCCTTTCTCGGTGGCCCGCCCGGATTCTGCGCCGGGCGGCGGTGGTTACTTCTGTTCGCTTTGCGGGGTGACCCGCAGCACTTCCTCGACCGTGGTGAGGCCGGCGGCGACCTTCTGCGCGCCGGACAGGCGCAGGCTGCGCATGCCTTCCTTGAAGGCGTTGCGGCGCAGGCCGACCAGGTCGGTGTCGGCGGTGATGTAGCTCTTCACCGAGTCCGACAGCAGCATGATCTCGTAGACCCCGGCGCGGCCCCGGTAGCCGGTGTCGCGGCATTCCAGGCAGCCCACGGCGCGGTGCGCCCCGGTGGGCAGCGGTGCGCTCCAGGGGCGGGTGAGGTTCTGCCAGTCCTCTTCTTCCAGCTCGATGGGCGCCTTGCAGTGCGGGCACAGGGTGCGCACCAGGCGCTGGGCCATGACCCCGAGCAGGGTGGCGCGCAGCAGGTAGTAGGGCACGCCCAGTTCCAGCAGGCGGGTGATGGCGCTGGGGGCGTCGTTGGTGTGCAGGGTGGAGAGCACCAGGTGGCCGGTGAGCGCCGCCTGGATGGCCATCTCGGCGGTCTCCAGGTCGCGGATCTCGCCGACCATGATGATGTCCGGGTCCTGGCGCATCAGCGCGCGCACGCCGCTGGCGAAGGTCAGGTCGATGTTGTGCTGCACCTGCATCTGGTTGAAGGCGCCCTCGATCATCTCGATGGGGTCTTCGATGGTGCAGACGTTCACCTCGCTGGTGGCCAGCTGCTTGAGCGTGGTGTAGAGCGTGGTGGTCTTGCCCGAGCCGGTGGGGCCGGTGACCAGGATGATGCCGTTGGGCTGGTTGGTCATGCTCTGCCAGCGCTTCAGGTCGTCCTGGGAGAAGCCCAGCTGGTCGAAGCTCTTGAGCAGCACCTCGGGGTCGAAGATCCGCATCACCATCTTCTCGCCGAAGGCGGTGGGCAGTGTCGACAGGCGCAGTTCCACCTCGCCGCCTTCCGGGGTCTTGGTCTTGACCCGGCCGTCCTGGGGCTTGCGCTTCTCCGCCACGTTCATGCGGCCGAGGCTCTTCAGGCGGCTGACGATGGCCATCGTCACCTGGGGCGGGAATTGGTAGACGGTGTGCAGCACGCCGTCGATGCGGAAACGCACGGTGCCCTGTTCGCGGCGCGGCTCGATGTGGATGTCACTGGCGCGCTGCTGGTAGGCGTACTGGAACAGCCAGTCGACGATGTTGACGATATGCGCGTCGTTGGCGTCGGGTTCCTGGTCGTTCGCCCCCAGTTTCAGCAATTGTTCGAAGTTGCCGACGCCGCTGATCTTCTGGTCCACGGCATTGGCACCGCTGACCGACTTGGCCAGGCGGTAGAACTCCACGGTGAAGCGCTGGATGTCCGCCGGGTTGGCGACGATGCGCTTGATCGGGCGCTTGAGCACGTGGGTGAGGTTGCCCTCCCAGCTGTGCACGAAGGGCTGGGCGCTGGCGATGGTGACGCTCTCGCTGTCGGCGGCCACGGCGAGGATCTTGTGGCGCTGGGCGAAGGCGTAGGACATCAGCGGGGTGACCGCGGCGACGTCGATCTTCAGCGGGTCGATGCGCAGGTAGGGCTGGCCGGCGTACTCGGAAAGCCAGACGGTCAGGGCTTCGAGGTCGAGCTTCTTGCCGGGGCGCTTGAGGTCGTCGACCTGCTGGCTGGCGAGGAATTCCAGCGGGTGCTGCTGGTTGTTCACCGCGCTGCGGCGAATCGCCATGCACTGCTCGGCGGTGTCCTGGGCGATCCGGCCCTGGTTCACCAGCTCCCGCAGGAGGTCGTTGAGGTCCAGCCAGCGATCCTGGGCGGCTGAGGCAAAAGCGGACATGCAGGCTCCTTGGTCACGCGATCCCGGTCAGGGAAGAGTAGCCAACGCACTCTTCCGTGGAGGGTGCACAGGATGCCCGAATCGGCGCCTCGGGGCGAAGGGCATTGCGTGATCGGGTGCACCGAACGGCGTGGTCAGGATGCCGCAGGCTGCACATCCACCGAAAACACGCTGACCAGGGAGCGCATTTTCTGCGCGATGACCTCGGCGCGGTGGAGAGTCAGGCCGTCCTGGCGCACCCGCAGCAGCAGCTCGTCGCCCTGGCGGCTGGACTCCAGCCACTGCGGCACCAGTTGCAGCTGGGCGAAGTAGCTGAGCAGGCGGCTGAGGATGTCCGCTTCGGCCTCGGCGAGGATGGTGAAACTCAGGGTGCGCGCCTGGCCGGGCAGGTGCGCCGGGTTCCATACGTCCTCCCGGGGCGCCAGGGCGGTGGGGAAGGGCGGCGGCAGGGTGACACAGGGCGATTCTTCGAGATCGAGCATGGGGGCGGCTCCGGAGGCGACGGCCTATTTTCCGGGCGCCGAGGGGAGAATTTCTGCCTGTTTATTGGTCGTTTCGGCTTATTGAGGAATAGAATTTCCCCGATATCCGAATATTGGGGTTTTTCATGCCTGTCGAACTCGATCCCTACGACCGCCGCATCCTCGAACTGCTGCAGGAGGACGCCGGCATCGCCACCGCCGAGATCGCCGAGCGCATCGGCCTGTCCCAGTCGCCCTGCTGGCGGCGCATCCAGCGGCTCAAGGAGGAAGGCGTGATCCGCCGCCAGGTGACCCTGCTGGACCGCCGCAAGATCGGCCTCAACGCGCAGATCTTCGCCCAGGTGAAGCTCAACGCCCACGGCCGCTCCAACCTCACCGAATTCGCCGAGGCGATGCAGGGCTTCCCCGAGGTGCTGGAATGCCACGTGCTGATGGGCGCGGTGGACTTCATGCTGCGCATCGTCACCAAGGACATCGAGGCCTACGAGCGCTTCTTCTTCGAGAAGCTGTCGCTGGTGCCGGGCATCCAGGAGGTCAACTCCATCGTCGCCCTGTCGGAGATCAAGTCGACCACCAGCTTGCCGGTAGGCGGGTAGTGCTGGGGCCTTCATGGGCACCCTTGTAGGGGCGACTTCAGTCGCCAAGCGGGCCGTAGGTCCGCCCCTCGAGGTCACGATGGGGCCGCTGCTCGGCCCTTGGGCGAATGAATTGGCTCTGTCGGTGTTAGCTGTTGTGGTTTTAATTCAAGCCCTCAAGCACGGCCCTTTCCGGGCGCCCAAGGGTTCGTGCCACCTCCACCGCATGGGTTTCGCTTCGCTCTACACCATCCTACAAAAGCTTGTGCGCACCACGTGGCAATGTCCTGGGCGAAGAAAGTTGGAGCAGCCGCCAACGCCCCTTCAGGAGGCCGAACGCAGTCGTTGCGCCGGGGGACGAGCGGCATGGATGCCGCGAGAGGCGCGCCAGGCCATGGATGGCCCATCGCGCCGGCCCCCAGAGCGGCGATGGAGTGAGGGAACCCGACGCAGTCGGGCCGGATGATGGGGCAAGCCCTTTTGGTTCCTTTTAAGGCGATTGTTAAAAGGGACTCGCCCGGGTGGGCGAAACCAGAAATATCACCAGAGCTCGGCAATCAGCTGGACTCAAATCCTCTAGCAACACTTAACGCAGACAGAGCCAATGAATTCGCCCCTACCGGTCATGGCCCTGGCCTGCATCTGCGTTGGTACGACGGGACCGCTGCGCGATCCAGCGATAGGTATGGGACGGTTCCCTTGGCATGGCGCGGCGAGCGCCGGATTTTCATGCCATGACAGGTACGCGATGGTGACTGGCTTATCAGCCAGGAGCCATGTCATGAACACGCCAGGATCAACGCTGGATACCGCCTTTGGCGATATCGCACTGATGATTGCCAGTGCCCGCCAGCGTGCCTATCAATCGGTCAATGCCGAACTGATCACGCTCTACTGGCGAATCGGGCGCCATATCAGCGAGAAGCTGGAGTCATCGGAATGGGGCGAAGGGGTCGTCGAGCAACTAGCGAAGTACCTGGCGCGCACCCAGCCGGGGCTACGCGGGTTCACCCGGCGCAACCTGTTTCGCATGCGCCAGTTCCACGATGCCTGGCCGGATGAGGCAATAGTGTCAGCGCTGCTGACACAAATACCCTGGACCCACAATCTGCTCGTGCTTGGCCAATGCCATACCCCCGAGGAGCGCGGTTTCTATCTGCGACTGGCTATACGGGAACGCTGGTCAAGCCGGGAGCTGGAACGACAGTGTCGGGCTGGATTGTTCGAACGCTCGCTGAACAGGCCTGCCAGCGCATCGAAAGCCCTGCGGCAACGGCAACCGGATGCCGTAGATGCCTTCAAGGATGCCTATGTCTTCGAGTTCCTGGATTTGTCCCCTGGGCACGGCGAGGCGGAGTTGCATCGTGGCTTGTTGTTCCGCCTGCGGGACTTTCTGATCGAGCTGGGGCGGGACTTCTGCTTCATTGGGTCCGAATACCCGTTGCAGGTCGGTGGCCGTGACTTCTTTCTTGATCTCTTGTTCTTCCATCGAGGCCTCAACTGCCTGGTGGCCATCGAACTCAAGGTGGGGCGTTTCGAGCCGGAATACCTGGGGAAGCTGGATTTCTATCTGGAGGCTCTGGACCGGGATGAACGCAAGCCTCACGAGCAGCCCGCCATCGGTGTGCTGCTGTGTGCCAGCAAGGATGATGAGGTGGTGGAGTACGCCCTCAACCGTTCCCTGTCTCCGGCGCTGGTGGCCGAGTATCGAACTCAGTTGCCGGATCAGGAGCTGCTGCAGCGCAAACTCCAGGAGTTCTATGCGCTCGATTCACGGGACTAACCCATGAAAAAGCCCCGCATCGGCGGGGCTTTTTCTGGGTGGTGCGGATCAGGCGTTGAGGCCGGTGGCCTCGTCGGCGCCGATGTGCACGTTCATGCACTGCACTGCGGCACCGGCAGCGCCCTTGCCGAGGTTGTCCAGGCGCGCGACCAGGTTGAGGCGGTCGGCGGAGCCGAAGACGAAGAGGTCGACGCGGTTGGTGTCGTTGCAGCCCTGGACGTCGAAGAAGCCGCCGTCGAGGTTGCCCTCGTCACCGGCCGGCATCACCCGCACGAACTGCTCGCCGGCGTAGTGCTGGCGGTAGATCTCGGCGATCTCGGCGGCGCCGGCCTTGCGTGCCAAGCGCTCGGTGTAGAGCGGCACGGTCACGGCCAGGCCCTTGAGGAAGGGGCCGACGATGGGGTTGAACACCGGCGCCTGGGCCAGGCGGGCCTGGACGCGCATTTCCGGCAGGTGCTTGTGCTCCAGGCCCAGGGCGTAGGGGCGCGGGCTCATGAGCCTGGCGTCGTTGCCGGCCTCGTACTGGGCGATCATGCCCTTGCCGCCGCCGCTGTAGCCGGTGAGGGAGAAGGCCGAGAGCGGGTAGTCGGCGGGCAGCAGGCCGGCGTCGATCAGCGGGCGCACGGCGAGGATGAAGGCGCTGGCGTGGCAGCCGGGTACGGCGATGCGCTTGCTGGTGCGGATCTTCTCGCGCTGGCCGGCGGCCAGTTCCGGCAGGCCGTAGGCCCAGTTGTCGTCGGTGCGGAAGGCGGTGCTGGCGTCGATGATGCAGGTGTTCGGGTTGGTCACCAGGGACACCGCCTCGCGCGAGGCGACGTCGGGCAGGCAGAGGAAGGCGACGTCGGCGGCATTGAGGAAGCGTGCGCGCTCTTGCGGGTCCTTGCGCTTGTCATCGGCGATGCGCAGCAGCTCGACATCGGCACGGCCGGACAGGTAGTCGAGCAAACGGAGGCCGGTGGTGCCTTCCTGACCATCTACGAACACTTTGAAAACCATGGCGGACTCTCTCGGACAGACGAATGAAGAGCGGGGCGCGCATTGTAACCAGCGCGGCGGCGCCTTGGCCAAGCGCGTCGGCGGATCAGTTCCGCGAGGCGTCGGGCGGCGTGGCGGTGGGGGGCGGTGTCAGGCCCATGGAGACATAGATGCTGGTCAGCGCATCGACCCCCATGTCGGCCGGGCGCAACCAGTCCACCGGTACGTAGAGCAGGCCGCCCCCCACCGGGATGGGCGCGGTGGGCACCAGGATGGCGCAGTAGGGCCGGCCTTCCAGTTCGATGGGCGCGGAGCTGGGCTGCAGGGCGAGCACCGCCGCGCCGTCGCCACCGAAGAAGCACCAGACCGGCTGCATGGTGGTGATGTCGGCGTTCTTTTCCTTGTCGAGCATGCCGACGAAGCGGTCGGCGATGTTGTAGACGTTGCCGATCAGCGGGGTGCGCCGCAGGGTCTGGTCGAACAGCCAGGCCAGCGGCCGGCGCAGGCCCAGCTGCACGGCCAGGCCCAGGGGATAGAGGCTGCCCAGCAGCACCAGGGTGCCGACGAACCAGGCCAGCACCGGGCTGCTGGCGAACGGCTGGCCGAGGGCGGCGAGCAGCTGGCCGATCAGGGTCGAGGGGCCCACCAGGCGATTGAGCAGGCTGACGATCCAGGCCAGCAGCGCCAGGGTCAGCACCAGCGGCAACAGGGCCAGCAGGCCGGTCAGCCAGGTGCCGAGCAGGGATCGGAAGCTTTGCTTGAACATCGGGTGGGTTCCTCGTCGGCACCGCGCGGGCGCGCGGTGCCGGGTCGCATCACTTGAGCAGCTGTTTCCAGCTCTTCAGCGTCAGCACGTGGTGGGCCTGGGTGACACGGGCTTCGAGGGCTTCCTCGTCGATCGGCTGGCTCGCCAGTTCGGCCAGCTTGTTCAGCTCGCCGTAGCAACGGTCGGTCTCGGGGATTTCCAGCAGCACGCTGCGGGCCAGGCGCAGCCAGACCAGCAGGCGCTCGATGCGCGGCAGCTGCTCGGCGAGGTCTTCGGGCTGGCGCTTGTAGCGGTCCAGCTGCAGGTCGCGGGCTTCGTCGCCCAGCAGGCGCGGCAGCCATTTGCCCAGCGCCGCCTTGCCCTGGCGGTTGCCACGGTCGTTGCGGTTGGCGGTCCAGCCGCGGGCCAGCAGCCAGCTGGAGGCGTCGAGGGAGAACAGGCCCCAGCGGGTGCCGGCCAGTTCGTCGGCGAACTGCTGCGGCGCGGCCTTGCGCGCGGCTTCGTCGTCCTGGCCGGCGGTCAGGCGCGGGCGCCAGTCACCGATCAGGGCGTCCAGGGCTTCACGCAGGCCATGGCTGGTGGCGCGCGGTGCGGCCTGGCCGAGGCTGCCGAGCAGGGCGCGCAGGTCGATCAGTTGCTGCAGCCATTCGCCGAGCAGCTTCCAGTGGCCGTTGAAACGGTATTGCTCGGCCAGGCGCTGGCTGCTGCCGAGCAGGTGCCAGGCGATGGCGGCGATGGCGTCGTCCAGGGGCATCTCGGCGTCCAGCACCGGGGCCGGCAGGGCGACGCTGTAGCTGTTGGCGTCGAACAGGCGGTAGCCACGCTCGGCCTTGCTGATGTCGCAGGGCATCAGGGCCAGGTCGGCGGCCAGTTCACGGGCCAGCTCCAGCAGGGCTTCGGGCTCGCCCTGGCGAAGTTCCAGCTCCAGCTCGCAGATTTCTTCCTCGGCCTTGCCGGCGATGACCTTGCCCAGGTCCAGGGCGGCTTCCACCACCACCTTGGCCTTGCCACGGCCCCAGGCGATCTCGGCGCGCTCGCGGACGAAGTCGGTGGTGAAGATCGGCGCCAGGGTCTTCTTGTCCAGCTCGGCGAGGCTGGCGGGCCAGCAGTCGTCACCGAGTTTCTTCGGGTCGAGCTTGGCCTTGGGCAGGTACCAGTCCCACTCGTTGCGCTCGGAGAGGCCGGCCACGCTCTGGCCACGGCTCTTCAGGGTCTGGATGAATTGATCACCGTCGCGGCGCAGGCGCAGGGCGACCTTGGCGCGCGACAAATCCCGCTCGGGGGTGTCGTAGTACTGGTTGAAGAGCTCGCGCTTCTCCCAGCCGCTCTTGTTGCGCTTCTTCAGCAGCGGGTGGTCGCGGAGGGCTTCGAGGGTCTCGCGGCTGGCGCGGAGCTTGATTTCGGTTTCTTTTTGCATGGCCGGAGTTTTATCAGTCGCAGCACGGGATGGCTGCCGAGGCGATGAAGTCTACAGGACGCCGAGGCGCCCTGCCGGGCGGTTTCGCCGCTGGGAGGTTGTCCCTATGATGAGCCCTCTTCCTTGGAGGTAACCGATGCCCATTCCAGACCTGAAGAGCCAGTTCGCCGCACTGATCGCCGCCCCTTCGGTGAGCTGCACCCAGCCTGGCTGGGACCAGTCCAACCAGGCGGTGATCGACCTGCTGGCGGCCTGGCTGGGCGAGCTGGGCTTCCGCTGCGAGGTGCAGCAGGTGGCGCCCGGCAAGGCCAACCTGCTGGCCACCCTGGGCAGCGGCCCCGGCGGCCTGGTGCTGGCGGGGCACAGCGACACCGTGCCCTTCGATGCCGCGCTGTGGAAGACCGACCCGCTGCAGCTCGCCGAGGCCGATGACCGCTGGTACGGCTTGGGCAGCTGCGACATGAAGGGCTTCTTCCCCCTGGTGATCGAGGCGGTGCGCACCCTGCGCGACCAGTCGTTCCGCCGCCCGCTGATCGTCCTGGCCACCTGCGACGAAGAGAGCTCGATGTCCGGTGCCCGCGCCCTGGCCGCCGCCGGGCAGCCCCTGGGCCGCGCCGCGGTGATCGGCGAGCCCACCGGTCTCAAGCCGATCCGTCTGCACAAGGGCGTGATGATGGAGCGCATCGACATCCTCGGGCAGAGCGGCCATTCCTCCGACCCGAGCCTGGGCCGCAGCGCCCTGGAGGCGATGCACGAAAGCATCGCCGCACTGGTGGCCCTGCGCGGCGAGTGGCAGCGCACGTTCAACAACCCGCTGTTCAACGTGCCCCAGCCCACCCTCAACCTCGGCTGCATCCACGGTGGCGACAACCCCAACCGCATCTGCGGCCAGTGCAGCCTGGAGTTCGACCTGCGCCCGCTGCCGGGCATGGAGCCGGAAATGCTCCGCGCGGCCATCCGCCAGCGCTTGGCGCCGCTCGCCGAGCGCCATGGCGTGGCCATCGACTACCAGCCGCTGTTCCCCGCCGTGCCGCCCTTCGAGGAGCCCGCCGGAAGTGATCTGGTGCGCCTGGCCGAACGTCTTACCGGGCATGCCGCAGAAGCGGTGGCCTTCGGCACCGAAGCCCCGTATCTTCAGCAGCTTGGTTGCGAGACCCTGGTGCTCGGCCCCGGCGACATCGCCTGCGCCCACCAACCCGATGAACACCTCGAACTGTCACGCATCGAACCTACCGTGGCGCTGTTGCGCCAGCTCATCCAGCACTACTGCCTGAACCCCGCCGACAAGGCCTGATGTGGAGGGAATCCGTTGATGTTCCTGCGACGACGATAAACGCGACGCCCCCGACTCCGTCTCCGGAGTAGCACCGCTCATTTCGCCAACGTTCACAGGCTCACGGAATCCATGCACGACTACGTCAACTGGCTGCGCCACGCATCGCCCTATATCAACGCCCACCGGGACTGCACCTTCGTGGTGATGCTGCCCGGCGAAGGCGTCGCCCATCCGAATTTCGGCAACATCGTCCACGACCTGGTGCTGCTGCACAGCCTGGGGGTGCGCCTGGTGCTGGTGCACGGCTCGCGCCCGCAGATCGAGGCGCGCCTGGCCGCGCGCGGGCTCACTCCGCACTTCCACCGCGACCTGCGCATCACCGACGGCCCCACCCTGGAGTGCGTGATCGACGCCGTGGGCCAGCTGCGCATCGCCATCGAGGCGCGCCTGTCCATGGACATCGCCGCCTCGCCCATGCAGGGCTCGCGCCTGCGTGTGACCGGCGGCAACTTCGTCACCGCGCGGCCCATTGGCGTGGTCGATGGCGTCGACTACCACCACACCGGTGAAGTGCGCCGCATCGACCGCAAGGGCGTTGGCCGCCAGCTGGACGAGCGCTCCATCGTGCTGCTCTCGCCCCTGGGCTACTCGCCCACCGGGGAGATCTTCAACCTCGCCTGTGAAGACGTCGCCACCCGCGCCGCCATCGACCTGGGCGCGGACAAGCTGGTGCTGTTCGGCAGCGAACGCGGGCTGATCGACGAAGCCGGCAAGCTGGTGCGCGAACTGCGCCCGCAGCAGGTGCCCAGCCACCTCGTGCGCCTGGGCAACAGCTACCAGGCCGAGCTGCTGGACGCCGCCGCCCAGGCCTGCCGCAGCGGGGTCAAGCGCAGCCACATGGTCAGCTACGCCGAAGACGGCTCCCTGCTCACCGAGCTGTTCACCCGCGACGGTGGCGGCACCCTGGTGGACCAGGAGCAGTTCGAGTCCCTGCGCGAAGCCACCATCGAGGATGTCGGCGGGCTGATCGACCTGATCACCCCGCTGGAAGACCAGGGCATCCTGGTGCGCCGTTCCCGCGAGGTACTGGAGCGCGAGATCGGCCAGTTCAGCATCGTCGAGCGCGACGGCCACATCATCGCCTGCGCGGCGCTCTATCCCATCGCCGACTCCGAAGCCGGCGAGCTGGCGTGCCTGGCGGTGAACCCGGAATACCGCCACGGCGGCCGTGGTGACGAGCTGCTGGAACGCATCGAGGACCGCGCTCGCGCCCTGGGCCTGAAGACCCTCTTCGTGCTCACCACCCGCACCGCCCACTGGTTCCGCGAGCGCGGCTTCCAGCCCAGCGGCGTGGAAAGCCTGCCGGCGGCGCGCGCCTCGCTGTACAACTACCAGCGCAACTCGAAGATCTTCGAAAAGGCGCTCTGAGGCTGCTCCTACAGAACTGAGGGCGCGTGCCGTAGGGTGTGCAGCACACCCTACGTCTGGAGTGAGCGACGGCTGCCCGCTCCGAGGCCCCTCTTCCAGTGGACTCGTGAAAGGGCCCGGCACCGGGCCCATCGCGGCTGAAGCCGCTCCCACAGGGGGGAGTCCCGCTCACACCATCAGGGCAATATCGCGAACACCCGCGCCGGGAAGCCGGTGCCCCGGGCGATCTTCGGGAAGCTCACCACCACCAGCGCGCCGGCTTCCGGCACCTGGTCCAGGTTGGCCAGCAGCTCGATCTGGTAGTGATCCTTGCCGAGGATGTAGGACTCCAGCGAATAGTCGTCCTTGCTGGTGGCGATGCCGGGGTCGGTGTCTGTGGTCTCGTGGCCGGAGGCGGTGATCTTGCGCGTCTCGTAGAGGTACACCAGCGCCTCCTTGCTCCAGCCCGGGTAGTGGGCCACGCCCTGGGCGTCGGCGTTCTGGATCTTTTCCTGGCTCGGCCAGCGCTTGGACCAATCGCTGCGCAGGGCCACGAAGGCGCCTTCCGGCACCGGCCCGTGCTTGGCCTCCCAGGCCTTCACGTCGGCCAGGGTCAGCACGTAGTCGGGGTTCTTCGCCGCCTGCTGGTGGATGTCCAGCACCACCAGCGGCAGCAGCTGTTCCTTCACGTCGATCTGGTCGATGCCGCGCAGGCCCTTGTGGAAGTGCACCGGCGGGTCGACATGGGTGCCCCACTGGCCGACGTGGGTGTAGAGGTCCACCTGGAAGCCGTCCTTGTCGACGGTGTAGAGCGTCTTGCGCTGGGCGTTCTCGAAGCCCTTCCAGTGCGGCACCTGCTCGTCGTAGGCGTGGGTCAGGTCGACCCAGGTCTTGGTTTTGAGCGTGGCGTAGGTGTCCCAGAGGCCGGGTTGCGCGGCCTGGGCCAGCAGCGGCAGGGACAGCGAGGCGGTGAGGGCCAGGCGGCCCAGGGTGCGTATCGACATGCGTGACCTTCTCCTTGGTTGGGATCGGGCCGGTATGGGCGCTCTGCCTATACTGGCTGACTCATAACTTAGAAGGGGAAACGCGATGTCGTCTAAGCACTTGATCGAATATGAACATGCCAGTCCGGAAGTACGCGCCGTCTATGACGACATCATGGCCACGCGCAAGGTCGACCAGGTGAACAACTTCTGGAAGGCCCTGGCCCAGCACCCGGACAACCTGCGCCGCACCTGGGAGAGCCTGAAGCAGGTGATGGCCCCCGGCGCGCTGGACCCGCTGACCAAGGAGCTGCTCTACGTGGCCGTCAGCGTCACCAACAACTGCGCCTATTGCATCGGCTCGCACACGGCGGCGGCGCGCAAGGCGGGGATGACCGAGGCGATGTTCGGCGAGCTGCAGGCGGTGATCGGCATGGCCAATGAGACCAACCGGCTGGCGACGGGTTACCGGGTTCCGCTGGACGCGGCTTTTCGCGAGGACTGATTCAGGCGATCCGCGAGGGACGCTGCAGCTCGTACTGGTCGTGGCCATCGTCCCAACCGGCTTCCCAGGCCGCGGCGAGAACTTCGGCGGGGTAGGGCTGCTGGTTGATGGACTGGCCGGTGAGGCCCGCCATGTAGCCTTGCTGATAAGCCTTGTTCAGGCTTTCGAGGCTCCATTGGGTGGCATCGTCGGGATGGGCGTCTGGGGGCGCCATGGGCAAAGCTCGCAGGCTCTGGATTTGTGCTCATGCTAGCTGCCGGTTTTCCGGCGCGGGTGGCCGCCTGTCCCCGTTGGAGCCCCAGCTTGTCGGTTTTGTGACAGGCCGCGCCTTTTTGGGGCGCGTGGGTTCGCGGGTGGTTCTGGCCTCGCTGGGCGCAGGTGCAATCCGTAGGTTGGGCTGAGGTACGAAGCCCAACGCAGCGGGGTCAAACCACGCACCGTTGGGCCTCGCTGCGCTCGGCGCCAACCTACGGTTGATGCGTAGCCCGGGCTTCAGCCCGGGGGCGGCAAGAAGCTCAGTTGCTCAGCAAACCGAGGATGCTGGCCTGGTAGGCGGCGACGAAGGTATCGAAGTCGACATCGGGCTCGGCTTCCAGGCGTGCCTGTTCCTCCAGGGACTGGCGCGCCATGGTTTCCAGGCGTTCCTGGTCGTCCGGGGCCAGGGCCTCGGCGCGGAAGTATTCGGCGTGCTGCCGGCTGTAGCGCAGGGCGAACTCGCTGAAGCTCTCGCCGCGCTCGCGCAGTTCGGCCAGGACCCGGGCCGAGGGCGTGAGGCTGGTGTCCGCGACCTTGAGGCGTTGGGCCTGGAGGGCTTCGGCGTGGGCCTGGCCGCCCTGGGCGCGGTCCAGCAGGTCGGCGGTGCGGGCGATCTGGTCGAGCAGTTCACCAGCCCATTCCTGGAGGCCGATTTCCTGGCCGTTGTGCTGCAGGTGCAGACCGGGGCGGCGGCCTTCCTTGACCACGCGCTGGAAGTTGTCGGTGCAGTCGCGGCATTCGCCGCCGGCCAGGGGCGGGCTGTCCTGCAGGGCGCAGAACAGCAGGAAGGCGTCGAGGAAGCGCGACTCTTCCAGGTCGATGCCCAGGGGCAGGAAGGGGTTGATGTCTAGGCAGCGCACTTCGACGTATTGCACGCCACGGGCCATCAGCGCCTGGATCGGGCGCTCGCCGGTGTAGGTGACGCGCTTCGGGCGGATCGACGAGTAGTACTCGTTCTCGATCTGGATCACGTTGGTGTTCAGCTGCACCCATTCGCCGTCGCGCTTGGTGCCGATCTCGGCATAGGGCGGGTAGGGCGTGGACACCGCCTGGCGCAGGCTCGACAGGTAGCTGTCGAGGTTGTTGTAGCAGGGCGTGAGGCCGGACTGGGCGTTGTTCTGGTAGCCCAGGTCGCTCATGCGCAGGCTGGTGGCCCAGGGCAGGAACAGGGTGTCGGCGTCGAGGCGGTCGAGGTCGTGGGGGCGGCCACGGAGGAAGTTCTGGTCCAGCGCCGGCGCCGCGCCGAACAGGTACATCAGCAACCAGCTGTAGCGGCGGAAGTTGCGGATCATCGCGATGTAGCGCGCCGACTGGAAGTCGCGGTCGCTATGCTCGTCGCCTTCGGCTTCCTTGAGCAGGGGCCACAGGGCTTCGGGCAGGGAGAAGTTGTAGTGGATGCCGGCGATGCACTGCATGGTCTTGCCGTAGCGCACGGCCAGGCCGCGGCGGTAGACGTACTTCAGGCGGCCGATGGGCGAGGTGCCGTAGCGGGCGATCGGGATGATCTCCTCGCTGGGCAGGCGGCCGGGCATCGAGGCGCTCCACAGCAGCTCGCCGTCGAGCTTCTGGTAGGTGAAGCGATGGATCTTCTCCAGGTCCGCCAGGGTGTCGGCCGGGTCGTGCTCGGTGGGGGTGATGAACTCCAGCAGCGACTCGGAATAGTCGGTGGTGATCTGCGGGTTGGTCAGGGCCGAACCGACGGCCACCGGGTGCGGCGTCAGGGCCAACTGGCCGTTGTCTTCGACGCGCAGGCATTCGCGTTCGATACCGTGCAGGCACTGGGTCAGCAGGGACAGGTGGGCACGCTCGCCCAGCAATGCCAGGCGGCGGGAGAGAAGGTCGCTCAATTTGGAATCCTGTGGGTCCCAGGGACAGTCGCCCCAATATGAGGGTGGACTGGTCGGTCTACAAGGGGCGGACATGACTGCGTTGTCGCTTTGTCCAGAATAGAGCCTCGCCGTCCTGGCGCTTACAGCTGGGCGAAGGTGCCTTGCCCTTTAGCGACCAGCTTGTCGCCCTGCAGCACATCGGCTTCGACCACCAGGGTCCGCGAGCCGGCGTGCACTACCCGCGCGCGGCAGAGGATGTCACCCTCGGCCACGGGGCGGATGTAGTTGATCTTGCATTCGATGGTGGCGCTGCGCCGCTCGAAACCATGGACGCTGGTGCAGGCCAGGCCCATGGCGATATCGAGCAGCGAGAAGATGGCTCCGCCGTGCATCACCTGGCCGCGATTGCGCAGGTGCTCGCCCATCGTCAGGCGCGCCTCGGCGACGCCGTCGCCCAGGCTGACTGGTTCGATGCCCAGCAGCTTGCTGTAGGCGCTGGCGGTGTGCAGGTCGGAGATTTCCATCTCAGCTCACTTCTTCTTGATCTGCTTGGCGTTGGCGAACAGCGAGGCCATGGCGTTGTTCGTCGGCGCCGCCTGTTGCTGCTGGCGCGGTGCGCCGCGATCCGCACGCTGGCCGCCCTGGGGACGACCGCCGCCGCGCGGGCCATCGACCTTCTCGCCGGGGGTGTCGCTCATGCGCATGGACAGGCCGACGCGGTTACGCGGGATGTCCACTTCCATGACCTTGACCTTGACGATGTCGCCGGCCTTGACCACTTCGTACGGGTCCTTGACGAACTTCTCCGACAGCGCGGAGATGTGCACCAGGCCGTCCTGGTGGACGCCGATGTCGACGAAGGCGCCGAAGTTGGTGACGTTGGTCACCACGCCTTCCAGCACCATGCCGGGCTTGAGGTCCTTGAGGCTCTCGACGCCTTCCTGGAACTCGGCGGTCTTGAACTCGGGACGCGGGTCGCGGCCGGGCTTGTCCAGTTCCTTGAGGATGTCGGTGACGGTCGGCAGGCCGAAGGTCTCGTCGGTGAACGTGGCCGGGTCGAGGCGCTTGAGGAAGCCCGAGTCGCCGATCAGCGAGCGGATGTCGCGGCCGGTGTCGGCGGCGATACGCTGCACCAGCGGGTAGGTTTCCGGGTGCACCGCGGAGGCGTCCAGCGGGTTGTCGCCGTTCATCACGCGGAGGAAGCCGGCGGCCAGCACGTAGGTCTTCTCGCCCAGGCGGCTGACGTTCTTCAGCTCCTCGCGGGTCTTGAAGGCGCCGTTGGCGTCGCGGTGGGCGACGATGTTCTGCGCCAGGGTCGCGTTGAGGCCGGAGATGCGCGCCAGCAGGGCGGCGGAGGCGGTGTTCACGTCCACGCCCACGGCGTTCACGCAGTCTTCCACCACCGCGTCCAGGCTGCGCGCCAGCTGCAGCTGGGACACGTCGTGCTGGTACTGGCCGACGCCGATGGACTTGGGCTCGATCTTCACCAGCTCGGCCAGGGGGTCCTGCAGGCGGCGAGCGATGGACACGGCGCCCCGCAGGGACACGTCCAGGTCGGGGAATTCCTTGGCGGCCAGTTCCGAGGCCGAGTACACCGAGGCGCCGGCCTCGCTGACCATGATCTTGGTCATCTTCAGGCCCGGCATCTTGCTGATCAGTTCGCCGGCCAGCTTGTCGGTCTCGCGGCTGGCGGTGCCGTTGCCGATGGCGATCAGGTCCACGCCGTGCTTGGCGCAGAGCTTGGCCAGGGTGGCCAGGGTGTCATCCCACTTGTTGTGCGGCACGTGGGGGTAGACGGTGGCGGTTTCCAGCAGCTTGCCGGTGGCGTCGACCACCGCGACCTTGCAGCCGGTGCGCAGGCCCGGGTCCAGGCCCAGGGTGGCGCGCGGGCCGGCCGGGGCGGCCAGCAGCAGGTCGTGCAGGTTGCGGGCAAAGACGTTGATCGCCTCGGTCTCCGCGCCTTCGCGCAGTTCGCCCAGCAGGTCGGTTTCCAGGTGGGTGTAGAGCTTGACCTTCCAGGTCCAGCGCACCACCTCGCCCAGCCATTTGTCAGCGGCGCGGGCCTGGTCCTTCACGCCGAAGCGCTCGCCGATCATCACTTCGCAGGGGTGCATGGTGCCCGGCAGCTCGTCGCCGACCTTCAGGGCGACGCTGAGCACGCCCTCGTTGCGGCCACGGAAGATCGCCAGGGCGCGGTGCGACGGCGCGCCCTTGAGGGCCTCGTCGTGCTCGAAGTAGTCGCTGAACTTGGCGCCTTCCTGTTCCTTGCCGGCCACCAGGCGGGCGGTGAGGGTGGCGTTGTCCTTGAGGAAGCTGCGCAGGCTGGCCAGCAGGGTGGCGTCTTCGGCGAAGCGCTCCATGAGGATGTACTTGGCGCCTTCGAGCACCGCCTTGGTGTCGGCGAAGCCCTTTTCGGCATCGATGAAGCGGGCGGCTTCGGTTTCCGGCGCCAGGGTCGGGTCGGCGAAGAGCGCGTCGGCCAGCTCGCCGAGGCCAGCTTCCAGGGCGATCTGGCCCTTGGTGCGGCGCTTCTGCTTGTACGGCAGGTAAAGGTCTTCGAGGCGGGTCTTGGTGTCGGCCAGCTTGATTTCGCGGGCCAGTTCCGGGGTCAGCTTGCCCTGTTCCTCGATGCTGGAGAGGATCGCGCCACGGCGGTCCTCCAGCTCGCGCAGGTAGCGCAGGCGCTCTTCCAGGTTGCGCAGCTGGGTGTCGTCCAGGCTGCCGGTGACTTCCTTGCGGTAGCGGGCGATGAAGGGAACGGTGGAGCCTTCATCGAGCAGGGCAACGGCAGCGGCGACTTGTTGCGGGCGCACGCCCAGCTCTTCAGCGATTCGGTTGTTGATGCTTTCCATATGAAAAAGACACACCTGATGACCAACGAAAGACCGGCCGGGCCTGGCCTCGGCCGGGAAACAAGCGGCGCATTATAAACACCCCGTTGCGTTGGCCAGGGCACCGTTCGGGGAAAAATCTGCTAACAATGGTCGAGCCGCGCGACACCGGCGCTGAGTAATAATGCCGCGCTTGAGAAACCAGGAGAGAACATGAGCAGCATCCCCAATGCCGAGGGCGAAAAGATCCTGATCGTCGACGACGACGCGCGTCTGCGTCGTTTGCTCGAGCGCTTTTTCGAGGAGCAGGGCTACCGCGTGCGCGCGGTGGAAAACGTCGAACAGATGGACCGCCTGCTGGCCCGCGAGCTGTTCAACCTCGTGGTCCTGGACCTGATGCTGCCCGGCGAGGACGGCCTGTCCGCCTGCCGCCGCCTGCGCGCATCGAACAACCAGGTGCCGATCATCATGCTCACCGCCAAGGGCGACGAGTCCAGCCGTATCCAGGGCCTGGAACTGGGCGCCGACGACTACCTGGCCAAGCCGTTCAACCCGCGCGAGTTGCTGGCGCGGATCAAGGCCGTGCTGCGCCGCCAGGCACCCCAGGTGCCCGGCGCTCCCGCCGCTGCCGACGAGAGCGTGAGCTTCGGCGAGTACGAGCTGTCCCTGGCCACCCGCGAGCTGAAGAGGGGCGAGGACGTGCACATGCTCACCACCGGCGAGTTCGCCGTGCTCAAGGCCCTGGTCCAGCACGCCCGCGAGCCGCTGACCCGCGACAAGCTGATGAACCTGGCCCGTGGCCGCGAATGGGACGCCCTGGAGCGCTCCATCGACGTGCAGATCTCCCGCCTGCGCCGGTTGATCGAGCCCGACCCGTCCAAGCCCCGCTATATCCAGACCGTCTGGGGCGTCGGCTACGTGTTCGTGCCCGACGGCAACAAGTGACCCACCCCGCCGCGCCCGTATTCCCGGGCGCGGCACTGCTGTGCAAGGCGCCTGAGCCTCCTGCCCGGAAAACCCGATGAAAGCGCCGTACTGGTTCCCGCAGAGTTTCTTCTCCCGCACCCTCTGGCTGGTGCTCATCGTCGTGCTGTTTTCCAAGGCCCTGACCCTGGTCTACCTGATGATGAACGAGGACGTCCTCGTGGACCGCCAGTACAGCCACGGCGCGGCCCTGACCCTGCGCGCCTACTGGGCGGCCAGCGAGTCCGAGCGGGACGACCTGGCCAAGGCCGCCGGCCTCAAGCGGGTGACCCGCGACGCCGTGCCGCCCAGCGAGCAGCACTGGCCCTACAGCGAAATCTTCGAGCGGCAGATGCAGACCGAGCTCGGCCCCGAAACCGAGGTGCGCCTGCGCGCCAAGAGCCCGCCGGCGCTCTGGGTCCAGGCCCCGGCGCTGGGCCCGGACTGGGTGCGCATCCCGCTGTATCCACACCCCTTGCGCGGGCAGCGCATCTGGAGCGTGCTCGGCTGGTTCCTCGGCATCGGCCTGCTGTCCACCGCCGCCGCCTGGATCTTCGTGCGCCAGCTCAACGCCCCGCTCAAGCGCCTGGTGTTCGCCGCCCGCCAGCTCGGCCAGGGTCGCAGCGTGCGCCTGCCGGTGAGCGACACCCCCAGCGAGATGACCGAGGTCTACCGCGCCTTCAACCAGATGGCCGAGGACGTCGAGCAGGCCGCCCGCGAGCGCGAGCTGATGCTGGCCGGCGTCTCCCACGACCTGCGCACGCCGCTGACGCGCCTGCGCCTGTCCCTGGAGCTGATGAGCAGCGACAGCGAGCTGACCGAGGACATGGTCCGCGACATCGAGGACATGGACGCCATCCTCGACCAGTTCCTCGCCTTCATTCGCGACGGCCGCGACGAGCGCCAGGAAGAACTCGACCTGGGCGAGCTGGTGCGCGAGGTGGTGGCGCCCTACAACCAGCACGAGGAGCGCGTGCGCCTGTGCCTGGAACCGCTGCCGCCGTTCCCGCTGCGGCGCGTGTCGATCAAGCGCCTGTTGGTGAACCTGATCGAGAACGCGCTGCGATATGGCGGCAACGGCGTCGAAGTGGCGGCGTTCGTGGCGGGCGATCACACCGCGCCCTATATCGTCCTCAGTGTCCTCGACCGCGGCCAGGGCATCGACCCGGCGGAGCTGGGCGACATCTTCAACCCCTTCATCCGCGGCGATCGCGCCCGTGGCGGCAAGGGCACCGGCCTGGGCCTGGCCATCGTCAAGCGCATCGCCTCGCTGCACGGCGGCAGCGTCGAGTTGCGCAACCGCTCCGGCGGCGGCCTTGAAGCCCGCGTGTGCCTGCCCATCGGCCTGCTGCTGCCCCGCGACGCCGCCTGATCACCGCGCCCCGGCCGCCTGTGCCGGGGCCTCCGCGCCGCCGGCCGCGCCTTCCGTCAGGCGGCGGTCGGCGCTTGCGTTTGTATAGTGTCACTTTGCCTTGACCCACGTACTCTAGGCGCCCTGGACTATCCTCTAGCGCGCGTAGACATGAGGTCACAATGCCCGCCGCTCAAGCCCGCTTGCCCAACTGGACCTGGTGGTCGTCACTCCCGTTGCTGCACATCGCCACCTGGCTCTCCCTGGGCACTCAGGTTTCCGGCGGCGTGGCGCTCTGGTACCTGCCATTTTCCCTGGGCCTGGTGGGTTGCCTGTGGTGGGGCCCCCGGGTATTGCTCGCAGTCTTTCTCAATGCCGCGCTGAGCGCGCCGCTGTGGGGGCTGGACTGGCGCCTCGCGCCCTTCTACGCCCTGCCCGAAACCCTCAGCATCGCCGTCGGCTGGCTGCTCCTGCGGTCGTCGCGCTTCGATGTCGCCCTGGCGGATTTCTCCAGCCTGCTGCGCTTCATGCTGCTCGGCGTGCTGGTGCCGGTGACCCTGGTGTCCACCGGGGTGCAGGGCAGTCTTCTGCTCACCGGGGTGATCAAGCCCGAAGCCTGGGGCACCGCCAGCCTGCTGATGTGGCTGGGCGACAGCCTCACCACCCTGGTCATCGCCCTGCCGCTGCTCACCTACCTGACGCCCTGGTTGCGCCGTCGGCGCTGCGCCCTGGGCACTTACTCGGGGCTGCCCGAATCGATGCTCAGGCTGCCGCCCTGGCCGGTGCTGCTGGTGTTGTGTATCGCACTGCCGCTGGCCATCGCGGTGATGCCGCTGCTGCTGACCCTGCCGCTGATCGGCCTGGTGATGCTCAGCCTGGCGCTGGTCTGGGGCTTCCCCGGCGCCCTGTGCGGCGCCGGCCTGACCACCGCCACCGTGCTCGCCCTGCCGATCCTCCGCGAGCTGGGCGAGGCGCCGCAGTGGCTGGAGCCGCAGCGCATCGAACTGCACCTCAGCGTGCTGCTGCTGATGGTCTCCACCCTGCTGGTGGGCCGCTCCCTCAGCGACCTGCGCCTGGAGCTGCGCCGCCGCAACGAGATGCAGCAAGCCCTGGCGCTGAACAGCCTGGCCCTGGAAGCCAGCCCGCTGGGGGTGATCATCGTCGACGCGCGCCAGCCCGACTTCCCCCTGACCTACTGCAACCCCGCCTTCCAGCGCATCACCGGCTACAGCCGCAAGGAAGTGATGGGGCGCAACTGCCGCTTCCTGGTCGGCCATGACCGCAACCAGCCCGACCTGCCGCGCCTGCTGGCCGCCATCCGGCGCGGCGAGCCCTGTCAGGTGGTGCTGCGCAACTACCGCAAGGACGGCAGCCTGTTCTGGAACGAAGTGACCCTGGCGCCGATGCACGACGACCATGGCATCAGCCACTTCGTCGCCCTGCAGCACGACGTCAGCCGCCGCGAGATGCTCGCCGAGGAGTTGGGCGTGCGCCGCGAGGAACTGCTGCGCCAGACCCACCTGCTGAGCCAGACCGAAGCCATCGCCGACATCGGCGGCTGGGTGCTGGAGCTGCCCGGCGAGCAGATGTTCTGGAGCGAAGGCACCTTCCGCATCTACGACCTGGACCCCGTGGGCGGCGCGCCCAACCTGGAACAGGCGATGAACTACTTCGACGAGGACAGCCGCGCCCGCGCCCAGGCCACCCTCGACCATGTGCTGCGCACCGCCGACCCCTTCGACATCGAACTGCGCATCGTCACCGCCAAGAGCATCTACCGCTGGGTGCGCCTCAAGGGCCTGGCCGAGCACGACGGCGAGCAGGTGATCCGCATCTACGGCGCGGTCCAGGACCTCACCGAGCTGAAGCGCGCCGAGCGCCGCCAGCGTGAGCGCGACGAGCGCCTGCACCTGTTCTTCGAGGCGCCGCTGATCGGCATGGCCCTGTGCTCGCCCGAGCACTGCTGGGAAGAGGTCAACTTCAAGCTGTGCAGCATCCTCGGCCGCTCCCGCGAAATGCTCCAGGGCGCCGATTGGCTGAGCATCACCCACCCCGACGACCGTGGCGCCGAGCTGGCCCTGCTGCACCAGGTGCGCAGCGGCCAGCGCGACGGCTACGAGCTGGACAAGCGCTTCCTGCGGCCCGACGAGAGCGTCATCTACACCCGCATCAACGTCCGCGCCGTGCGGGACGCCGACGGCCGTCTCCATGCGCTGCTGGCCCTGGTGGAAGACGTCAGCGCCCGCCGCGAGGCCGAGGCGCGCTACCGCATCCTGGTGGAGCACGCCCCCGAGGCGATCCTGGTGTTCGACGTCGAGCGCGGCATCACCGAAGCCAACGAAAACGCCGCCCGCCTCTACGGCCTGCCCCGCGAGGAGCTGATGGGGCGCATGCCCACCAGCTTCAGCCCGCTGCTGCAGGCCGATGGCCGCCCCTCGCGGGATGTCGGGCACGCCTACGCCCAGGCCGCGCTGGCCGGCGAGGCGCCGGTGTTCGAGTGGCTGATGCGCGATGTCGCCGGCCGCGTGCGCCCCTGCGAAGTGCGCCTGGTGCGCTTGCCGGGTGGCGGCGCGCCGTTGATCCGCCTGAGCATCACCGACATTTCCGAGCGCCAGCGCTACCAGCGCGAGATCGAACGCCTGGCCTACAGCGACGAACTCACCGGGTTGCCCAACCGCCGCCTGCTCCTCGACCGCCTGCAGCACGCCATGGCCCGAGAAGTGCGCGAAGGCCGCTACGGCTCGCTGCTGTTCATCGACCTGGACCACTTCAAGACCGTCAACGACAGCCTTGGCCATCCGGTGGGCGATGCCCTGCTGCGTGAAGTCACCGCGCGCCTGGCCAGCTGCCTGCGGGCCGAAGACACCCTGGCGCGCCTGGGCGGCGACGAATTCGTGGTGCTGCTCGAAGCCCTGGCCGACAGCCCCGAACAGACCGCCGAATACGCCGCCGAAGTGGGCACCAAGCTGCTCCACAGCCTGCACGGCAGCTACCGCATCGGCGAGCACGAGCTGTCGGTCAGCGCCAGCATCGGCATCGCCCTGCACCCCTTCGAGCGCCAGGGTGCGGCCGACGTCCTCAAGCAGGCCGACACCGCCATGTACCGGGCCAAGCAGGGCGGCCGCAACGCGCTGCACTTCTTCGCCCCGGCCATGCAGGCCGCCATCGACCAGCGCCTGCAGCTGCAAAGCGAGCTGCGCCAGGCCGTCGCCCGGGGCCAGCTGTTCCTCGAATTCCAGCCGCAGCTGTCCCTCGCCGACGAGCGCGTGGTGGGCGCCGAGGCCCTGCTGCGCTGGCGCAACCCCACCCGGGGCGTGGTGCCGCCGAGCCAGTTCATCGCCCTGGCCGAAGAGACCGGGCTGATCCTCGAACTCAGCGACTGGGTGCTCGACCGCGCCTGCGCCAGCCTGGCCCAGTGGCTGCCGCAGTGGCCCGAGCTGGTGATGGCGATCAACGTCAGCCCTCGCGACCTGCGCCAGGGTGATTTCGTCGCCCGGGTCAGCGACTGCCTGCAGCGCCACGGCGTGCCGGCCCAGCGCCTGGAGCTGGAAATCACCGAAGGCAGCCTGCTGGAAGACGTCGAGCAGTGCATCGCCGCCATGCAGGCGCTCAAGCGCCTGGGCGTGCGCTTCGCCATCGACGACTTCGGCACCGGCTATTCCTCGCTCACCTACCTCAAGCGCCTGCCCCTGGACCGCCTGAAGATCGACCGCAGCTTCGTCGAAGGCCTGGAACTGGCGGGCAGCGACGCCGCGCTGGTGGACACCATCCTCGCCATCGGCCACAACCTCGGCCTGGAATGCGTGGCCGAAGGCATCGAAGCCCGGGGCCAGTACCACAGCCTGCGCGCCCTGGGCTGCGCCCTCGGCCAGGGCTACCACTTCAGCCCGCCGCTCGATGAGGCGGCCTTCCTCGACTGGCTGCGGCAGCGCGCCCCTTGAGCCTGTTCCCGCATGCAGGGATGCCCGGACATGCGGGGCCGGCGCTGCAAAGCGTCGGCGCTGGTCTTAACTTCAACTGGGGTCGCCACCTGAGCATCAGCCTGGTGGCGGCCAATACCCTCAAGGATGTGGTGCCCGATCAGGACAGCGGACAGGTCCTGGCGCAGATCGTCATCCGTTAATCGTTTTTCTCAGGAGACCCACGTAATGACCACGCTGCTGCTGTACAAGGAAATCAAGGCGCTGAACCGCGAGGAGCACCGCTCGCTGAAACTCGCCAGCCTCCAGAACAGCGAATTCGCTTCCAGCACCCACCTGGTGCCTCTGGCGGGCCTGGAGTTCTTCCAGGCGTCGCGCCACTACCCGATCGTGTTCATCGGCGAGGGTGCCCAGGCCGTCCCCATCGCGCTGCTGGGCCTGAAGGCCGGCCACAACGGCTACGTCGACGCCAACAACCTGTGGCAGGAGAACTGCTACATCCCGGCCTTCGTGCGCCGTTATCCCTTCGTCCTGGCCCAGGACAGTGCGGAGAACTTCACCGTCTGCTTCGACGCCGCCTACTCGGGCTGGAACGAGGAAGAAGGCCGCGAGCTGTTCGACGAAGAAGGCCAGAACAGCCCCTTCCTCGAAGAGATGATCCAGTTCCTGCAGAACTTCACCACCGAGATGGAGCGCACCCGCCGCTTCGTCGACAAGCTCAACGAGCTGGAACTGCTCTCCACCCGCAGCCTCAAGCTCAGCCACAGCAATGGCGAGAGCTTCGTGCTGAGCGACTTCCTGGCGGTGGACGAGGAGCGCTTCCTGGCCCTCTCCGACGACAAGGTGCTGGACCTGCACAAATCCGGCTTCCTCGGCTGGATCTACGCCCACCTGATCTCCCTGGGCAACGCCAACCAGCTGTTCGCCCACTACCTGGCGAAGAAAGCGGCCGGCGAAACCACCACCCATTGATGGGTGCGGCTCCGCTCCCGGCCGGGGGCGGAGCCTGTTTCAGCACAACGACTTCCTTGATGCATCCGTAGGTCGGGTGAAACCCGGCGGCTTTTGTGTGGGCGCTGGATGGACTCGGCGTATGGCGGGATGTGCTGGGTGCGACCCCGTTGGTGGACGTGAAGAGCGACGTCCACAGTTGCCATGTGATTGGGGATTCGCGGGTTTCACCCGCCCTACGGGAGCGCACCGGGTAGGTCGGGTGCAACCCGGCGGGACGGGCTCAGCCCTTGCCCTTGGTACGGGTCATATTGGGGCCGGCGTGTTTTTCCAGGTGCTCGATGATGATCCCGGCAACGTCCTTGCCGGTGGTCACTTCGATGCCTTCCAGGCCGGGGGAGGAGTTCACCTCCATCACCAGCGGGCCGTGGTTGGAGCGCAGGATGTCGACGCCGGCCACCGACAGGCCCATGACCTTGGCGGCGCGGATGGCGGTCATGCGCTCTTCCGGGGTGATCTTGATCAGGCTGGCGCTGCCGCCACGGTGCAGGTTGGAGCGGAATTCGCCCGGCTTGGCCTGGCGCTTCATCGAGGCGATGACCTTGTCGCCCACCACGAAGCAGCGGATGTCGGCGCCGCCGGCCTCGCGGATGTATTCCTGCACCATGATGTTCTGCTTCAGGCCCATGAAGGCCTCGATCACCGATTCCGCCGCCTTTTCCGTCTCGCACAGCACCACGCCTATGCCCTGGGTGCCTTCCAGCACCTTGATCACCAGCGGGGCGCCGTTGACCATGCGGATCAGGTCGGGGATGTCGTCGGGGGAGTGGGCGAAGCCGGTCACCGGCAGGCCGATGCCCTTGCGCGAGAGCAGTTGCAGGGAGCGCAGCTTGTCCCGCGAGCGGCTGATGGCCACCGATTCGTTGAGCGGGAACACGCCCATCATCTCGAACTGGCGCAGCACGGCGCAGCCGTAGAAGGTCACCGAGGCGCCGATGCGCGGGATCACCGCATCGAAGCCTTCCAGGGGCTGGCCGCGGTAGTGGATCTGCGGCTTGTGGCTGGCGATGTTCATGTACGCACGCAGGGTGTCGATCACCTGGATCTCATGCCCGCGCTGCTGGCCGGCTTCCACCAGGCGACGGGTCGAATACAGACGCGGGTTGCGCGACAGAACGGCAATTCTCATTGGGCACCTGGAAGGGAGTCGAAGGCCGGTAGGGTCGGCTTGTCCTGTACGTAGCTAAGGGCCGGGTTGACCACCAGTTGGCCGTCCACCAGGGCTTTGGAACCGATCAGCACGCGATAGCGCATGGTCTTGCGGCAGGCCAGGGTGAACTCGATCGGCCAGGCGCGATCGCCCAGGGCGACCGTGGTGCTGATCACGTAGCGGCTCTGGGCCTGGCCGTTGGAGCTTTTGATGGTCTTCACCGACACCACCTGCGCCTCGCAGCGGTGACGCCGCTGCACCAGCGTGCCGAGGTGCGCGGTGAAGCGCACCCAGCGCTCGCCGTCGCGCTCGAAGGGCACGATGTCGCTGGCATGCAGGGTGGAGGTGCTGGCTCCGGTGTCGATCTTGGCGCGCAGGCCGACCATGCCGAGTTCCGGCAGGGCTATCCATTCACGCAGGCCGATCACGGAGAGTTGGTCGAAAGTCTTCAATGCAGGCTTTCCGCTAAAGTTGTCGGCATTCTAGTTGCCCCTTGTGACAACTGCATCCGGCCCGGCGTGCGCCCGGGACGCAAATTTTCAGGTTGCGAGCCAGTGCAGCCTGCCAGCATGGAAACCGTGGCATGAGCGACAAAGACGACGACAAGGTACGCCTCGACAAATGGCTGTGGGCGGCACGCTTCTACAAGACCCGCGCCCTGGCCAAGGAAGCCATCGACGGTGGCAAGGTCCACCACCGGGGCGACCGCTGCAAGCCGTGCAAGGAGCCGCGCATCGGTGACGAGTACGTGATCCGCACCGGCTTCGACGAGCGCACGGTGGTGGTCCGCGCGCTGTCCGTGGTGCGCCGTGGCGCGCCCGAGGCGCAGACCCTCTATGAGGAGACCGCCGACAGCGTGCGCCGCCGCGAAGAGGCGGCCGCCATGCGCAAGGCCGGCGCCCTGGGCGTGCAGACCGAAGGCCGGCCGACCAAGAAGCAGCGCCGGCAGATCCACTACCTGCGCGGCGGCTCCGGTGACTTCGTCGACGATTGAGCCGCCGTGGGGCCGGTAGACAACCGGCGCTTGGTCGCCTCGGGGGTTTGCACCTAAAATCGCCAGCCTTTCGGCCGAGCAGGCCCCCAGACGCAGCGAGTCCGTCATGTCCGATAACACCCAGCGCTTCCTTTTCGACGATACCGACGTGCGCGGCGAAATGGCCTCCCTCGGCGAGAGCTACGCCCACGTGCTGGCCAAGCACCCCTACCCGGAGCCGGTGGCGCAGCTGCTCGGCGAAATGCTCGCCGCCGCCTCGCTGCTGGTGGGCACGCTGAAATTCGACGGCCTGCTGGTGCTCCAGGCGCGCTCTTCCGGCGCCGTGCCGCTGCTGATGGTGGAATGTTCCAGCGACCGCGAACTGCGCGGCATCGCCCGCTACCACGCCGAACAGGTGGTGGCTGGTGCCGGCCTGCACGAGCTGATGCCCGAAGGCGTGCTGACCCTCACCGTGGACCCCAAGCAGGGCCAGCGCTACCAGGGCATCGTCAGCCTGGAAGGCGCCAACCTGGCGGAAAGCCTCTCGGCCTACTTCGCCAACTCCGAGCAGCTGCCGACCCGCTTCTGGCTCAACGCCGATGGCCGCAACGCCCGGGGCATGCTGCTCCAGGCCCTGCCGGCCGACCGCCTCAAGGACCCGGAAGCCCGTGCCGCCAGCTGGCAGCACCTCACCGCCCTGGCCGACACCCTCACCGCTGAGGAACTGCTGAGCCTGGACAACGAAACCGTGCTGCACCGCCTCTACCACGAGGAGCAGGTGCGCCTGTTCGACCCCCTCGCCATCAGCTTCCGCTGCAGCTGCTCGCGCCAGCGCTCGGCCAACGCCCTGGTCAGCCTCGGTCACGCCGACGCCGACGCCCTGCTGGAAGAGAACGGCGGCACGGTGGTGATCGACTGCCAGTTCTGCAACCAGCGCTACAGCTTCGACGCCGCCGACGTGGCCCAGCTGTTCGCCGGCGGCGGCAGCGCGGCTCCATCAAGCACAAAACACTGATCGGAAGCCGGAAGCCGGAAGCCGGAAGCTAGAAGTTGGAGGCTGCGCTGCTCTTTCTTCAAGCTTCCAGCTTCAGGCTTCCAGCTGCTTTTCATAAGTCCCCTACCAATTTGTAGTGTGTCGTAGCGCCCCCCGGGCCTGTGGATATCTCCGCCAGCGCCCGTCTGGCCTCGTCTTGACGCTTGCCGTTCCGCTCGTGACCAGTGAGTTGGAAATGGTCATTTCCAGCTATCCGTTCGTCGGTCGAGCGCGTGCCTGAGTCGCGCTGCCGGGTGCCCGGTCTGACTGAAACGCCCGTATCGTCTGCCTTACGTCCAGTCATCTCGCCTAAGCCATAGTTCCTCTGGCATAATCCGGCGCACTTTTTTCGCTGTAGCGGGTCGCATAGCCCACTACATATTTGATTGGAGGACTCGGCCTCTCGCCGACGGGGAACCACATGACGCAAGCCAATACCGCCGTGTACACCGATATCAGCGCCGCGCAACTGGTCGAAGAGGCCATTCGCCGTGGCGAGGGTGAGCTGGCCGCCAACGGTTCGCTGGTAGTTAGGACCGGTCACCGCACCGGCCGTTCTCCGGCTGACCGCTTCATCGTCCAGGAGCCGAGCACCGACTCCAAGATCGCCTGGGGCGCCATCAACCGTCCGTTCCCGGCCGACAAGTTCGATGCCCTGTGGACCCGCGTCGAAGCCTATGTGACCGAGCGCGAGCGTTTCGTTTCCCACGTTCACGTCGGTTCCGATCCCGAGCATTACCTGGCGGTCAAGATGACCACCGAGACTGCCTGGCACAACCTGTTCGGCCGTTGCCTGTTCATCAACCCGGAACAGTACAACCCGCAGGCCCGCCAGGAATGGCAGATCATCAATGCCCCGAACTTCGTCTGCGAGCCGGAGCGTGATGGCACCAATTCCGATGGCTGCGTGATCCTCAACTTCGCCGCCAAGAAAGTGCTGATCGCCGGCATGCGCTACGCCGGTGAAATGAAGAAAGCCATGTTCTCCGTGCAGAACTTCCTGCTGCCGGAAAAAGACGTGCTGCCGATGCACTGCGCCGCCAACGTCGGCGAAGACGGCGACACCACCCTGTTCTTCGGCCTGTCCGGCACCGGCAAGACCACCCTGTCCGCCGACGAAAGCCGTTACCTGATCGGTGACGACGAGCACGGCTGGGGCGTGGGCACCGTGTTCAACATCGAAGGCGGCTGCTACGCCAAGTGCATCGACCTGTCCGCGAAGAACGAGCCGGTAATCTGGAAAGCCATCCAGTTCGGTGCTGTTCTGGAAAACGTCGTGCTCAACCCGGAAACCCGCCTGCCCGACTACAGCGACGACAGCCTGACCCAGAACTCCCGCGCGGCCTACCCGCTGGAGCTGGTTGAGAAGCGCGTCGAGGCCAATCGTGCCGGCGAGCCGAACGCGGTGATCTTCCTGACCTGCGACCTGACCGGCGTACTGCCGCCCGTGTCGATCCTCAACAACGAGCAGGCGGCCTACCACTTCCTCTCCGGCTACACCGCCCTGGTGGGTTCCACCGAGATGGGGTCCGGCGGCGGCATCAAGTCGACCTTCTCCACCTGCTTCGGCGCACCGTTCTTCCCGCGCCCGGCTGGCGAGTACGCCGAGCTGCTGATCAAGCGCATCAAGGGCTTCGGCTCCAAGGTGTACCTGGTCAATACCGGCTGGACCGGTGGTGGCTACGGTGTGGGCAAGCGCTTCAACATCCCGACCACCCGTGGCGTGATCGCGGCCATCCAGAGCGGCGCTCTGATCGGTGCCGAAACCGAGCACCTGCCGCTGATCAACCTGGACGTGCCGAAGGCCGTTCCGGGCGTCGAGACCAACCTGCTCAACCCGCGCAACACCTGGGCTGACAAGGCTGCCTACGACGAAGCCGCCAAGGGCCTGGCCGAGAAGTTCATCGAGAACTTCAAGAAATTCGACGTCTCCGACGCCATCCGCAACGCCGGCCCGCAGCTGTAAGCGAGCCCGTTGTAGAAGAAGCCGCCTCCGGGCGGCTTTTTCATTGGTCGCCACGGGAATTACCGGGTGCTCGGAGTCGAGAGTGGGGTAGGGTGGATGGCGCTTTTCCCATCCACCGGCGGCGCCTGAACCGGGCGGCGATGCCAGGAGCGGGCGATGATGGTTTCGCTGCGCTCTACGCCATCCTACGGGCATACAGGCCAACGCCCTGCACTGTCGCGGCGCTGCTGCGTTGCGCTTCTGGCCATGATCGACGGCCCCTTTCGATGGAGTGAAGCCATGCCTCGCAACACCCTCGCCGCCACCTTCGGCTACGACGCCTTCCGCCCCGGCCAGGAAGCGGCCATCCGCTCGGTGCTGGCCGGCCGCTCGACGGCGGCGATCTTCCCCACCGGTTCCGGCAAGTCGCTGTGTTACCAGCTATCGGCCCTGCACCTGCCGCACCTGACCCTGGTGGTCTCGCCGCTGCTGGCACTGATGCAGGACCAGCTGGCCTTCCTCCATCGCCACGGCATCGCCGCCGCCAGCATCGACTCCGCGCAGAGCCGCGAGGACGCCGCCGCCGTCATGGCGCGGGCGCGTTCGGGCGAGCTGAAGATCCTGATGATTTCGGTGGAGCGCCTGAAGAACGAGCGCTTCCGCGGCTTCATCCAGCAGGTGCCGATTTCCCTGCTGGTGGTGGACGAGGCCCACTGTATTTCCGAGTGGGGCCACAACTTCCGCCCCGACTACCTGAAGCTGCCGGACTACCAGCGCCAGTTCGGCATTCCCCAGGTGCTGTTGCTGACCGCCACGGCGACCCCTGCGGTGATCGCCGACATGCAGAAGAAATTCGCCATCGCCGACGTGGACGTGGTCACCACCGGCTTCTACCGCAGCAACCTCGACCTCGCCGTCGAGGCGGTGCCCGGGCCGGCCCGCATGGCGCGCCTGGTGGACTGGCTGGCGCCGCGCAAGGGCCAGCCGGGCATCGTCTACGTCACCTTGCAGAAGACCGCCGAGCAGGTGGCCGAGGCGCTGGTGCGCAGCGGCCTGTCCGCCGCCGCCTACCACGCCGGCATGGGCCATGAGGCGCGCGAGGCGCTGCAGCGGCGCTTCATGGCCGGGCAGGTGGACATGATCGTCGCCACCATCGCCTTCGGCATGGGCATCGACAAGAGCGACGTGCGCAACCTGGTGCACTACGACCTGCCCAAGTCGGTGGAAAACTACAGCCAGGAGATCGGCCGCGCCGGGCGCGACGGCCAGCGCTCCGAGTGCCTGGTGCTGGCCAACCGTGATGGGCTCAACGTGCTGGAGAACTTCGTCTTCGGCGACACGCCGGAGCGCGATGGCATCCTCCGCGTGCTGCAGGAACTCAAGGGCGCGGCCGGGGAGGGGGGGCGCTGGGAGCTGACCCTCAACGCACTGTCGGACCAGAGCAACATCCGCCAGCTGCCGCTCAAGACCCTGCTGGTGCAATTGGAACTGCGCGGCATCATCGCCCCGCTGTTCGCCTACTTCGCCGAATACCGCTTCAAGTACCTGGTGGAGCCCGAGGCGCTGGTGGCCAAGTTCGAGGGCGAGCGGCGCCAGTTCGTCGAGGCGCTGGTCGCCACCTCGCAACGGGCGCGCACCTGGAGCACGGTGGATTTCGACCGGCTCTACAACGAGCACCAGGCCGAACGCGCGCGGGTGGTCAAGGCCCTGGACTTCTTCCAGGAGCGCGGCTGGATCGAGCTGGAAAGCAAGCAGATGACCGAGGTCTACGCCTCGCTGCGCAGCGACTGGGACACCGACTCGCTGGCGGACGAACTGCACGGTTACTTCAAGCGCCAGGAAGCCAGCGAGATCGGCCGCATCAACGCCATGCTGGCGCTGTTCGCCAGCGACAGCTGCCTCAGCCAGCGCCTGGCCGCCTACTTCGGTGACCACCAGGCACCCGCCCGGTGCGGCCACTGTTCGGTGTGCCGGGGCCAGGTGGCGCGCTTGCCCGAGCCGGCGGCGCTTCCCGCGCTGGAGGGGAAGGATTTTGCCGCGCTTTGCAGCGGTTTCCGCCAGCGCCAGCACGAATACGACGGCTGCGATGCGGGGGCGGAGAGCCTCACCCGCTTCCTCTGCGGTATCGCCACGCCGATCTTCACCCGCTTGAAGGCCCGCAACCTGCCGGGCTTCGCGGCGCTGGAGGACTATCCCTACGCGCAGGTGCGCGACTGGGTCAGCCGTCAGCTCGATCTGTAGCCTGGGCTTCAGCCCAGGGATCCACCACGGCCCGTACCCGGCACGGGCCATGGCCTGCCTACCGCCTCGTCAGGCCACCAGGGCCCGGTCGGTGAAGCTGGGCTGCTGCACGGCCTGGTAGGTGGAGATGGCCTGGTTGGCCAGTCGCGGCGTCACCAGGCCCAGGTCGGGCTGGGTGAAGGCCTGCGGGTTGCCGTCCAGCTGCAGACGCTGACGGGCGATGAAGTCCCCGGACAGCGGGTTGTCGGGGTTCAGGTCATCGGTCTGCTGGGCTTCGACGTAGTCGGCGATCCGCTGCTGCTGGAGCTGTTGCTGCTGCAGCCGGGCGGTCTCGGCGGCGTTCTCGCGGATCTGCTGGGCCTGTTCCTCCCGCAGCGCCTGTGCCCGTTCCCGGGCCAGCTGCTGGTTCTCCTCGAACTGCTGCTGGGCTTCTTCCCGGGCGATACGCGCCCGCTCGTTCCGGGTGTCGATGGCGTTCTGGGTGGTGACGCCGGGCTGGGCGGTGATCGCCAGCGGGTCATTGGTCCGCGGCAGCGGGGTGTTGGTGAACAGGGTCGGTCCTGTCGGTGTGATTGCGATAGCCATTGGGTTCTCCCTGGTTTTTCGGCCTGGGAGCTTCAGTCTACGGCGAGGCAAACCCTTCTTTTAGGCCGATCCCGCATAAGGCTGGTGACTCGATCGTCTAGCACTTTTCTCCCCTGCGCCTGTCCCGCCGCTTCGCTCTGGAGCGTCCCGTCGCGCCTGCATCGCCCGGCTCATGGGGGCTGCCGGCGATCAGCGTGGCGGAAGTGAATCGGCAAGGTTGTACGGACGTGCGGAAAAGGCCCTGGCAACCGTTCGTCGGTAGGCCCTCAGCCGGGTTCGCCCAATTCGAGGATCTGCCCGATCAGCCACTGCAGCGCCGCGTCCCGCTCCCGTGCCTGCACGCTGACCACATCCAGGTGGAAGGGCCCCACGGCGAAGGGCAGTTCGTGCAGCTCCAGCGGCAGCAGGCGGGCGAAGTACTGGGCCAGTTGCGTGGGCAGCACCGCCACCAGGTCGCTGCCGGCGACGATGTGCGCCGCCTGCAGGTAGTTCGGAGTGGTGTAGAGGATCTGCCGCGTCAGGCTGCGCTCGGCGAGCCATAGGTCGACCATGCCTTTGGTCTGGCCGCCATGGACCCAGAGGTGGCGTAGCCTGAGGAAGTTTTCCAGGTCCGGCTCACCGCGCAGCAGCGGGTGATCGCGGCGGGCGGTGAGGCGCAGGGTTTCGCTCATCCAGCGGCGGCTGGCGAAGCGTGGCGGAATGCTCTGGAAGCGGCCGAGCACCAGGTCCAGTTCGCCCTTGTCCAGCGCCTCGGCGGGGAGGCTGGGGCTGAGGTGGCTGATGGCGATCTGCACCCCCGGCGCCAGCACCGCGAGGCGTTCCAGCAGGCGGGTCATGCAGATCAGCTCCACGTAGTCGGTCACGGCAATGCTGAAGCGCTGGCGGCTGCTCGCGGGGTCGAAGGCCTCGCCGGCGGAAAGGCTCTGCTCGATCTGCGCCAGGGCGGTGCGGATCGGCGCCTCCAGGGCCAGCGCCCGTGGCGTGGGCTGCATGCTGCGGCCCACGCGTACCAGTAGCGGGTCGCCGAGCATTTCGCGCAGGCGGTTGAGGGCGTTGCTCACCGCTGGCTGGCTGAGGGACAGGCGCTCGGCGGCGCGGGAGACATTGCGTTCACGCAGCAGGGCGTCGAGCACGCGCAACAGGTTGAGATCGAACGTGGAGATATTCACCGTGGAAATACGACCTATCACAAGACTAAATTTCAAAAATAGTACCGGCTTCCTTAAGGTGTCTGGCGATTTTCGTTTCCCCGCGCGCAGGCCTGCGCCCTGTCAGAACAACAAGAGGACGATGCGATGACCCAGAGCCCCAACGACATTCGACAAGCCGCCGTGATCGGTGCCGGCACCATGGGCCGGGGCATCGTCATGAGCCTGGCCAACGCCGGCGTGCAGGTGCTGTGGCTGGACAACAACCCGCAGATGCTGGTGCAGGCGCTGGGCGTGGTCGCCGACACCTACGCCCACAATGTGCGCCAGGGCCGCATCGACGAAACCCAGGCCGCCGCCCGTCGCGCCTGCATCACCCAGGTGGCCGACTACGACGCCCTGGCCGATGTCGACCTGGTGATCGAGGCGGTGTATGAGAACCTCGAACTCAAGCAGCAGATCTTCCGCGAGCTGGACGCCCGGCTGAAGCCGTTGGCGATCCTCGCCAGCAACACCTCGGCGCTGGATATCGACGCCATCGCCGCCGTCACCGCGCGCCCGGAGCAGGTGCTCGGCCTGCACTTCTTCAGCCCTGCGCACATCATGAAGCTGCTGGAGATCGTGCGCGGCGCCAAGACCGCCAAGCCGGTGCTCGACGCCGCCCTGGTGCTGGGCCAGCGCATGGGTAAGGTCAGCGTCATCGCCGGCAACTGCGACGGCTTCATCGGTAACCGCATGCTCAGCACCTATGTGCGCGAGGCGCGGATGATGCTGCTCGAAGGCGCTTATCCCCATCAGGTGGACGCCGCCCTGCAGGGCTTCGGCTTCGCCATGGGCCCGTTCCGCATGTACGACGTGGTCGGCATCGACCTGGAATGGCGCGCCCGCGAGCTCTCCGGCCAGGGCCAGGACGACCCGGCGGTGCAGGTGGACAACCGCCTCTGCGCCCTCGGCCGCTTCGGCCAGAAGTCGCGCATGGGCTATTACCGCTACGCCGAAGGCAGCCGCCAGGCCGAGCACGACCCGGAAGTGGACGCGCTGGTGCTGCAGGTGTCCGAGCAGCTCGGCTTCGAGCGCCGCAGCATCGGCCAGGAAGAAATCCTCGAGCGCTGCCTGCTGGCCCTGGTCAACGAAGGCGCGAAGATCCTCGAAGAGGGCATCGCCGCGTCCAGTGCCGATATCGATACCGTCTACCTCAACGGCTACGGCTTCCCTGCCGACAAGGGCGGCCCCATGAGCTGGGCCGACGGCCAGGGCCTGGAAGCCATCCGTGAGCGCCTGGAATACCTCGCCGGCCGCTTCGGCCTGCACTGGCAACCCGCCGCCCTGATCCAGCGCCTGGCCGCCGAAGGCCGCCGCTTCGCCGATTGCCAAGAGGACGCCTGAGATGAGCTACACCGCCCCCCTGCGCGACATGCGCTTCGTGCTCCATGAGGTCTTCGACGTCGCCGGCCATTGCGAGCTGCTGGGCAACGGCCTGGACCGCGAACTCATCGACGGTGTGCTGGAAGAAGGCGCGCGCTATGCCGGTGAAGTGATAGCCCCGCTGAACCGCGCCAGCGACGAAGAGGGTGTGACCCTCGAAGGCGGCGCCGTGACCACGCCCAAGGGCTTCCGCGAGGCTTACAAGCAGTACTGCGACAACGGCTGGGCCAGCATGACCGGCCCGGTGGAGCATGGCGGCCAGGGCTTTCCGCAGATGGTCGCCGCCAGCTTCCACGAGATGCTGATGGCCGCCAGCCTGTCCTTCCGCGTCTATTCCGGCCTCACCGAAGGCGCCGTGCTGGCGCTCTACAAGCACGGCAGCGAGGCACTCAAGCAGGGCTACCTGGACAAGATGGTCGGCGGCACCTGGACCGGCACCATGTGCCTCACCGAGCCCCAGGCCGGCACCGACCTGGCGCTGCTGCGCAGCCGCGCCGAACCCCAGGCGGACGGCAGCTACAGGGTCAGCGGCAGCAAGATCTTCATCAGCGGCGGCGAACAGGACTTCTCGGACAACATCGTCCACCTGGTGCTGGCGCGCCTGCCTGATGCACCGGCCGGGGTGAAGGGCATCTCGCTGTTCCTGGTGCCCAAGTTCGTCGCCAACGCCGACGGCACGCCCGGCGCGCGCAACGCCCTGTCCTGCGGCGCCATCGAGCACAAGATGGGCATCAAGGGCGCCGCCACCTGCGTGATGAACTTCGACGGCGCCACCGGCTGGCTGATCGGCGAAGCCAACCAGGGCCTGGCCTGCATGTTCACCATGATGAACGACGCGCGCTTCCAGGTCGGCCTGCAGGGCCTGGGCATCGCCGAGCGTGCCTTCCAGGGTGCGCTGGCCTACGCCCGTGAGCGCCTGCAATCCCGTGCCCTGACCGGCGCCGCCGAGCCCGACAAGGCCGCCGACCCGATCATCCACCACCCCGATGTGCGGCGCATGCTGCTGACCCAGAAGACCCTGGTGGAAGGCAGCCGCCTGCTCGCCGCCTACTGCGGGCGTCAGCTGGACCTGGAACATGGCCACCCCGACGCGGCGGCGCGCAAGGCCGCCGGCAAGCGCGCGGCGCTGCTGATCCCCATCGTCAAATCCTTCTTCACCGACATGGGCCAGGAAGTGGCCAGCCTCGGCGTGCAGGTGTATGGCGGCCACGGCTACATCCGCGAATGGGGCATGGAGCAGCTGATGCGCGACAGCCGCATTACCCAGATCTACGAAGGCACCAACGGCATCCAGGCCCTCGACCTGATTCGCCGCAAGCTGATGGGCGACGGCGGCGCCGAGCTGTACGCCCTGCAGGACGAACTGGCCGCCATGGCCGAGGCCCAGGCCGGCCGCGCCGAGCTGGCGGAACTGGCCGGCGCCGTGCTGGCGCGCCTCAAGGAATGGCGCGACCTCACCGCCACCGTGCTCGACCGCGCGCGCCATGATCCACAGGAAATCGGCGCCTGCTCGGTGGACTTCCTCCAGTACTCGGCCTATGTGTTGTTGGCCGGGCTCTGGTTGCAGGCCGCCGCCCGCGCCCAGGACGCTCTGGACGGCGGCACCGGCGAGGCGGACTTCTACCAGGCCAAGCTGCACAGCGCGCGCTTCTACGTGCGCCGCCTGCTGCCCCGCGCCAGTGGCCACCGCGAGTCGCTGCTGGGCGGCGCGGACTGCCTGATGGCCCTGCCGGAGGCGCATTTCGCGTTCTGATGGAGTCCAACCGGCGGGGAGGGCGGTCAAGGCCGTCACCCCCGCCTGTGCAGCACCCGCTCAGCCAAACCCGACAGCACAACAACAAGAGGCCACCCCATGCAGCCCTTCAGCTTCGCCACCACAGCGCAGATCCTCTGCGAATCCGGCTCCGCCCTCCGTCTGGCCGAGCTGTGCCGCGAGCGCGATGCCCATCGCGTGCTGATCGTCACCGACCCGGGCATCACCCGGCTGAACATGCTCGACCCCATCCTCCCGGGCTTCGCCGCCGCCGGCGTGGCAGTGGAGATCTTCGACCAGGTGCAGGCCGACCCGCCCGAGGCGGTGGTGCTGCAGGCCGTGGAGCAGGCAAAGGCGCTTAAGGCTGAACTGGTGATCGGCTTCGGCGGCGGCAGCTCCATGGACGTGGCCAAGCTGGTGGCGCTGCTGGCCCACCCCGACTGCAAGCAGGCACTTAAGGACATCTACGGCGTCGGCAACGCCCGGGGCCGGCGCCTGCCGCTGATCCAGGTGCCGACCACCGCCGGCACCGGCTCGGAAGTCACCCAGATCGCCATCATCACGACCGGCGAGACCACCAAGATGGGCGTGGTTTCGCCGCTGCTGCTGCCGGACCTGGCGGTGCTCGACGCCGACCTCACCCTCGGCCTGCCCGCTGCGGTGACCGCCGCCACCGGCATCGACGCGATGGTCCACGCCATCGAGTCCTACACCAGCCGGCACAAGAAGAACCCCATGTCCGACCTGCTCGGCCGCGAGGCCCTGCGCCTGCTCTGCGCCAACCTCGACGAGGCGGTGCACAACGGCCGCAACCGCGAGGCGCGCCAGGCCATGCTGCTGGGCGCCTGCCTGGCCGGCCAGGCCTTCGCCAACGCCCCGGTGGCGGCGGTGCACGCCCTGGCTTATCCCCTGGGTGGGCACTACCACATCCCCCACGGCCTCTCGAATGCGCTGGTGCTGCCCCATGTGCTCGGCTTCAACGCCGAGGTCGCCGCGCCGCTCTATGCCGAACTGGCGCCCCTGGTACTGGGCCGCAAGCTGCAGCCCGGCAACGCCCTGCACCTCACCGAGCAACTGATCTTCGAGCTGGCCGACTTCAGCGAGCGCAGCGGCCTGCCCACGCGCCTGCGCGATGCCGGCGTCGCCGAGGCGATGCTGCCGCAGCTGGCCAGCGACGCCATGTTGCAACAGCGCCTGCTGGTGAATAATCCGCGCGAAGTCAGCGAGCGCGATGCCCTCGCGATCTACCAAGCCGCCTATTGAAAGGACCTTCATGAGCCAGCCTCAGCACCTGCGCAGCGACTACCGCCACTTCCAGCCGATCACCACCCGCTGGCACGACAACGATGTCTACGGCCACGTGAACAACGTCGTCTACTACGGCTTCTTCGACAGCGCGGTGAATACCTACCTGATCGAAGTGGGCGGCCTGGACATCCACGACGGCGAGATCGTCGGCTTCGTGGTCAGCTCCTCCTGCGACTACTTCGCCTCCATCGCCTTCCCCGAGCGCATCGAGGTGGGCCTGCGCGTCGGCAAGCTGGGCAACAGCTCGGTGCAATACGAACTGGCCATCTTCAAGGTCGGCGAAGACGAAGCCTGCGCCGCCGGCCGCTTCGTCCACGTCTTCGTCGACCGCACCAGCAACCGCCCCGTGCCCATCCCCGAACGCCTGCGCGCCGCCCTGGCGGAACTGGTGGTCCCGGGCTGATCGCAGTGCCGGCACAACCATTCCCGGGCTGAAGCCCGGGCTACGGCTCGTCATTTCGTAGGATGGGTCGGGCGGCGTTCCGCGAGGTACGAAACCCATCGATCCGGATTCGCCGGCTACCGCATGGGTTTCGCTTCGCTCTACCCATCCTACGGTGAGCCCCTCTCGGATGGCTTCGGGCAGCGGGGTATCCCGCAGCATCCTGCCTGCCGGGTTTTTCACCAGATCGACTCCGAACGACCGGAATGGCGACATTGGCGGGGTGCGCTGACCGGTCGCTCTACCCTAAATGGGCTTCTGCCCGCAGAATGCGCGGCAAATCCGTTGCGCTTCCACTGACTGCAGGGCAGAGACCTTGCGGCCTGGTGCTTCTTCCATCCTGCCGGGCCAGGGTGGCGCGACGGGGCATCTTGGGTATCGGCCGTGCTTGCGGCCCCTGTTCAGTGAATCTGCCATGACGTCTGAAAAACGCTCCATGTTCCAGCGCGTGAAAGGCACCAGCCTGGTCACGCGCATCCTTATCGGCCTGGTGGCCGGTGTCCTGCTGGCGGTGTTCCTGCCGGCGGCGGCCCAGGCCGTGGGCCTGCTCGGCAAGCTCTTCGTCGCTGCGCTGAAGGCTGTGGCGCCGGTACTGGTGTTCGTCCTGGTGATCGCCGCCATCGGCAACCACAAGCCGGGCGAGCGCACCCATATCCGCCCGATCCTGTTCCTTTACCTGATCGGCACCTTCTCGGCGGCGGTGGTGGCGGTGCTGGCTTCCAGCCTGTTCCCCTCGACCCTGCACCTGAGCGCGGCGGCCAATGACCTGGCGCCGCCCGGCAATATTTCCGAGGTGCTGCTGAGCCTGCTGGGCAGCGCGGTGGCCAACCCGGTGACGGCGCTGATGCAGGCCAACTTCATCGGCATCCTGGTCTGGGCCGTGGGCCTGGGCATCGCCATCCGCCAGGGCAGCGAGACCACCCGTGCGGTGTTCAGCGACCTGTCCCACGGCGTGTCGCTGATCGTGCGCGTGGTGATCGCCTTCGCCCCGCTGGGCATCTTCGGCCTGGTGGCCTCGACCCTGGCGGAGAACGGCCTCAAGGTGCTGGCCGACTACGCCCACCTGCTGGCGGTACTGCTGGGCTGCATGCTGTTCGTGGCCTTCGTGGTGAACCCGCTGATCGTGTTCTGGAAGATCCGCCGCAACCCCTACCCGCTGGTGCTGACCTGCCTGCGCGAGAGCGGCATCACGGCCTTCTTCACCCGCAGTTCGGCGGCCAACATCCCGGTGAACCTGCAGTTGTGCGAAAAGCTCGGCCTGCACGAGGACACCTACTCGGTGTCGATCCCCCTGGGCGCGACCATCAACATGGCCGGTGCGGCGATCACCATCACCGTGCTGGCCCTGGCGGCGGTGAAGACCCTGGGCATCGCGGTGGACATCCCCACGGCCATCCTGCTCAGCCTGGTGGCGTCCATCTGCGCCTGTGGCGCCTCGGGTGTGGCCGGTGGTTCGCTGCTGCTGATCCCGCTGGCGTGCAGCCTGTTCGGCATCCCCAGCGAGGTGGCGATGCAGGTGGTGGCGGTGGGCTTCATCATCGGCATCCTCCAGGACGCCGCCGAAACCGCGCTGAACTCCTCCACCGACGTGCTCTTCACTGCAGCGGCCTGCATGGCCAGCGGTGATGTCGACCAGCCGGCCGAAACGCGCCTCGGCTGATCTCCTCCGGCGCGTACCTCAGGGTGCGACGCCGTCCTTTCCGGCGGTGGCGGGTTCAGCGAACCCGTCGCCGCTGTTTGGGAACTGCCCCGGCAAGTCGGACTCCAGTTCGATGACCAGCCGCCCGGGCATCTTCGCCTTGTCGATCAGGTAGCCGTGATGGCGCAGGAACAGCGCCTGGAACGAGCCGTCCGCGCGTATCTGCTCGAAACCCTCGGTGAAGCGCTTCACCAGCAGCTGATTGCCTTTGGCGAAGGTGAAGTACACCGGCATGGGGTATTTCAGCGCCAGGTGCTGTTCCACCGTCAGGTCCGGCAGCGCGGCGCGGTTGGCCTCCACTTCGGCCCAGGCTTCGCTGAGGCCGCGGTGGAAGTAGTCGAAGCGACGTTGCTCGAGCATCGGCAGCAGGTTGCCGGGGTTGGCCATGCCCAGCACCGGCAGCTGGTTGCGGGCGAAGAGCGGGAAGTCGCTCCACTGGCTGCCGAAGCCGCCGGTGAGGCGGCGCAGGCCGTCGAGGTCTTTGACGCCGGCGAAATCGGCCTGGCGATCCTTGCGGATGATCAGCACGCGGTAGCCGAGCAGGCCCTGGTGCATGTCGACCGGCAGCATGCGGAAGTCGGCGAGGCGCTCGCGGTTCGGCGGGACGTAGGCGAGGTCCACCTGGCCGGCCTTGAGCATGGCCAGGCAACGCTCCTGGGACGGGTCTGGCGCCTGGCTGGTGACGATGCTGGCTTCGCCGTAGCGCTCGGCGGTGCGGGCGAGGATGAGGTTGGCCAGTTCGATGCGGTAGGCGTAGGTGACGGGGCTTTGCTGGCAGACGCGCAATTGCTGCCCGGCGAAGGCAACCGGGAGCAGGGTGGGGAGGCAGAGCAAAGCTATGGCGTAGCGGATGAAACCCATGGCGTGTCCACGGCGACCGGCGTGCATGCGCCAGCAGAGTAATGACGGAAGATTACAGTCTTCTCAGACGCTTCGCCCGCTGACTGTTGAGCATCACGACACCCGGCGCTATTCTGGCTCGCGGTCGGCAGTTCACCCAGGCGTCACCGGTGCCCATTCGGGCAGCTAAACCTGCCACGAGCCCCAGGCTCACCCTCGACCGACACTCGTCCCCGTGCCGCGTCGGAACCCGGCGACCCCCGACATCCTCTTCCGAGGACTTGGCACACACGAGGAACGAACTGTGTCCAAGACGCTTATCCCTTTCGCTACCGATGACATGTCTGCGCTCGCCCGCTCGCTGGTCCGCCAGCTGGAGGAGCGCGAACGGCCGCCCGGCCATGTGGAGATGCTCAACCTGCTGGCCCGCGCCCGGGGGTTTCGCAGCTTCCAGGCGCTGCGTGCGAGCCAGATGGCCGAACGACAACTGAGCCAGCCGCCGGCCGACGTTGCGGTGGACTACGTGCTGGTGCGCCGCCTGCTGCGGTACTTCGACCAGCAGGGCCGCCTGCGCACCTGGCCCGGCAAGCACAGCCACCGACGCCCCTGCCTGTGGATGACCTGGATGGCCCTGCCGCCCCGTACCGCGATGAGCGAGCGCGAGGTGGACGGGCATATCCGTGAGGTCGCGAGCCTGGGCGACCACGTGCTGTTGCGCCGGGAAATGGTGGATGCCGGCTGGCTGATGCGTACGCCGGACGGGCGCGAGTACCGCCGCGTGGAGTTGCGTCCGGAGCCGCTGGCGATGGCGCTGCGTGAACAGTTGGGCAGGCGCTCGGCCTGACGGAAAGGGCGCGCAGGGACGCGCGCCTTCAGGCCTCGTCGAAGTGGCTGGTGAGCAGCAGGCAACCCAGGGGCGCGGTATCGACTTGCAGGCGCGGCCAGCGTTGCAGCCAATCCTTGGCCTGCAGTCGTTCGGCGAAGACCGCCTGACGCGGGTGCAGCGGGTTGGGGGTGATGCGCAGGTCGAGCAGCCCGGACTGCACGAAAGGGGTGGCGATCTCGATGCCGCCACCCGGGCGCAGGCGCACGCCGATGGCGGTCTGTACCTCCGGCCAGTGGCTCATGGCGTCGCGGCTGTCGCGGTAGGGGTCGTCGCCGTTACGCAGGTGCATGCGCGCCTGGTTCTTCACCGACCAGGGCAGGTGCCCGGCCATGCGCCGCAGGGCCTGCTCGATGCGCAGGTCGGCTTCGGGGTCGAGGTCATCGGGGTTGAAGTGGATCAGGTCGAGATCGGCCAGCGGCGTGGCGTCGCGGTAGCCGTGCAGGCGGTCCCAGGCGAGGTTGCGGACGAAGCCGGCGGCCAGCCAGGCGTCGCGCAGGCCCAGGCTGGCGACGCAGCGCAGCGCCAACAGGCGCTGGGCGTCGCCACGCAGCCAGCGCTGCAGGTGGGGCAGGGGATTCTGGTAAGCCACCGGCAGCACCGGCCCCCGCAGCGTGCAGTGCGGAGGCTGGGTGTGTGGCTCCATGATGCTCAATCGCGGTGCCTGTGCTTGCGGTGCTTCTTGCTGCCGCTGTCCTTGTTCAGCTCGCTGGCGATGGCGCCGCCTGCCGCACCACCAAGGCCCGCGCCGATGGCGGCTCCGGTGTTGCCGCCGAGCTTGTTGCCCACCACCGAACCCCCGGCGGCACCCAGGCCACCGCCCAGCGCGGCGCCGGTCTTGTTGCCGTCACGCGCGGTGATGGCGCCACCGGCTGCGCCGCCGAGGCCGGCACCGATGGCCGCACCGGTGCTGCCACCGATGGATTGGCCGACGACGTTGCCCAGCGCACCGCCGAGACCGCCGCCGAGGGCGTTCTTGGTGGTTTCGCCGGCGACCACGGCTTGGGTCGCGAGCAGGCTCAGGGCCAGGGCGGGAAGAGTGAGGCGCATCGGGTGTTTCTCCAGGCAAGGTCACGAGGGCCACCTGCACTGCAGATGGCCCTCGAAGATTAAGAGGCTGTGAATGTGACGGGAGTTCTGTGAGGGGGGCCGATCGACCGGGATTGGCGACTAACGGTCGCGATCAGTCATCCCAGTCGTGGTGGTGGCGGTGCTTGTGCTTGCGGTGGCCCCAGCCGTGGCCACGGCCATGCTCGTGGCGATCGCCACGGCGGTCGTAGTAGCGACGATCATCGCGGTCGTCGTCGCGACGGCTCTCGTTGCCCATGTAGTTGCCCAGTGCGCCACCGGCGCCACCGCCGGCCGCTGCGCCGATCAGGCTGCCGGTGTTGCCACCGACCTGGCGGCCGATGACGTTGCCGCCCGCCGCGCCCAGTGCGCCGCCGAGGGCCGCTTCGGTGCGGTTGCGTCGGTCGGCGCCGACTGCGCTACCCGCTGCACCGCCGACGCCGGCACCGATGGCCGCGCCGGTGTTGCCACCGATGGACTGACCGACGGCCGCGCCCAGTACCCCGCCCAGCGCGCCACCCACCCCGGCTTCGGTGGTGCCGCCGGCGAAGGCGCCGCCACTGACGAGGCAGAAAGACAGAAGGAGGATCGAGGATTGCTTCATGGAGAGGAGAGCCTCTGTTGTTTGGACGAGGCGATAGTTGCCAGCGGAACGGCCCCGTACAAGCGCCTCCCGACGAATTGCACAGGGTTTTTCACATTCTCTAAATAATTGTTTTTGCTGGAGAACTTTGACTGTTTTGGCGATGTCAGAGCCCTATTCCAGAACCGCGTTTCGGGCCTTTTTCGGGCCCTTTCCTGATGGCATTGCGCCTTGTTCCTGCACCCCTTCAGTGGGGGTGATTCCGCTTTTTTCCTGGCCCTTCGATGCGTGTGATCGGTGCGATCTGCGCGTACCTGCACCTGTGTGCGAGCGGGGAGGGAGTAAGTGCGCGCAGCACACCCTACGGGAGGCTCCGTGCTCCCTTAGGGTGTGATGGGCAGCGATCCGTCAGAGGATGCGCCCGCTTTCCTGCGCTGCCTGGATGCGTATGGCGATGAACTTGGAGGTGGGCGTGTGGCTGCCGACGCCGAAGCTGTCCAGGGGCACCAGGGGGTTGGTTTCCGGGTAGTAAGCGGCGGCCTGGCCGGCCGGGATGTCGAAGGCCAGCAGGGTGAAGCCTTCCACCTTGCGTTCGATGCCGTCGTCCCAGAGCGAGACCAAGTCCACTTTCTGCCCGCTCTGGTAGCCCAGGCGTTGGATGTCGGCTTCGTTGGCGAACACCACCTCGCGCTGGCCGCGTACGCCACGGTAGCGGTCGTCGAGGCCGTAGATGGTGGTGTTGTACTGGTCGTGGGAGCGCAGGGTCTGCAGGATCAGGTCGGGCTTGAGGCCGCTGGCGCGGATGCGTTCGTGGATCAGGGTTTCCGGCAGCGGGTTGGCCTTGAAGTTGGCGCGGCCGCTGGCGGTCTTCCAGGTGCGGGCGCCGGCGCTGTTGCCCAGGTAGAAGCCGCCCGGGTGTTGCACGCGCTGGTTGAAGTCGGCGAAGCCGGGGATGGTGTCGGCGATCAGGTCGCGGATGCGGTCGTAGTTGGCGATCATCGCGTCCCAGTCCACCGGGTGGTTGCCCAGGGTGGCCTTGGCGATGCCGGCGACGATGGCCGGCTCCGAGCGCATCTCGCGGGACAGCGGCTCCAGCTGGCCGTTGGAGGCGTGGATCATGCTGAAGGAGTCTTCCACCGTCACCGCCTGCGGGCCGTGGGCCTGGTGGTCGATGTCGGTGCGGCCGAGGCAGGGCAGGATCAGCGCGTCGCGGCCGACGGTGAGGTGGCTGCGGTTGAGCTTGGTGCTGATCTGCACGGTGAGGTCGCAGTTCATCAGCGCCTGGTGGGTGCGCGGGCTGTCCGGCGTGGCCTGGGCGAAGTTGCCGCCGAGGCCGATGAAGACGCGGGCCTCGCCGTCGAGCATGGCGTTGATGGCTTCCACGGTGTTGTGGCCGTTCTCGCGGGGCACCTTGAACTGGAAGCGCTTCTCCAGCGCGTCGAGCAGGGCCACCGGCGGGCGGTCGTTGATGCCCATGGTGCGGTCGCCCTGCACGTTGCTGTGGCCACGCACCGGGCACAGGCCGGCGCCGGGGCGGCCGAGGTTGCCGCGCAGCAGTTGCAGGTTGACGATTTCCTGGATGGTCGGCACCGAGTGGTGGTGCTGGGTGATGCCCATGGCCCAGCAGATGATCACGCGCTCGGCGCGGCGGTACATGCGCGCGGCCTGCTCGATCTCGGCGAGGGTCAGGCCGGATTGGCGCTCGAGGTGTTCCCAGGTGGTGGCGTCCAGCTCGGCCAGGTAGGCGTCGACGCCGTCGGTGTGTTCGGCGATGAAGGCGTGGTCGAACACCGCCGGCTGGCCGGCGGCCTGGGCTTCGCGCTCCCACTGCAGGAGGAACTTGGCGATGCCGCGGAGGGCGGCCATGTCGCCGCCCAGGGCCGGGCGGAAGAACGCGGTGTTGAGCGGGGCGGAGCCGTTGGTGAGCATTTCCAGGGCGTGCTGGGGATGCTGGAAGCGTTCCAGGCCGCGCTCCTTGAGAGGGTTGAAGGCGACCACCTGGGCGCCACGCTTCACCGCCTCGCGCAGCGGTTCGAGCATGCGCGGGTGGTTGGTGCCGGGGTTCTGGCCGAGGACGAAGATGGCGTCGGCATGCTCGAAGTCGGCGAAGGTCACGCTGCCCTTGCCGATGCCCACGCTTTGGCCCAGGGCCACGCCGCTGGCCTCGTGGCACATGTTCGAGCAGTCGGGGAAGTTGTTGGTGCCGTAGGCGCGGACGAACAGCTGATAGAGGTAGGCGGCTTCGTTGCTGGCGCGGCCGGAGGTGTAGAACTCGGCCTGGTTCGGGTCGGGCAGGCGCTTGAGGTGGCTGGCGATCAGGGCGAAGGCGTCGTCCCAGCTGGTGGGCAGGTAGCGGTCGCTGGCGGCGTCGTAGCGCATCGGCTGGGTCAGGCGGCCCTGGTATTCGAGCCAGTAGTCGCTCTGCTCGCGCAGCTGGCTGACGCTGTAGCGGGCGAAGAAGGCGGCGTCGACCCGGCGCTTGGTGGCTTCCCAGTTCACCGCCTTGGCGCCGTTCTCGCAGAACTTGATGCGGCCGTCTTCGGGGGAGTCGCCCCAGGCGCAGCCGGGGCAGTCGAAGCCGCCGTTCTGGTTGGTCTTGAGCAGGGCACGCAGGTTCTTGAACGGCTGCTTACTGTCCAGCCAGAAGTGCGCGACGCTCTTCAGCGCGCCCCAGCCGGCGGCGGCGCCGTTGTAGGGCTTGTAGCGGGGATGCACGGGTTGCAGGCTCATGGCTGTACTTCTTCTGTCCGGGGCGCCGGGCTGTAGACCCGGGGCGCGCTGTGATGGGGCAGGTGGATCAGGTTCAGGTTGTGCCGGCGCGCCCATTGCACGGTGAGCGCAGTGGGGGCCGAGAGGCTGACCAGGGTGCCGAGGCCGGCACGCACCGCCTTGTGGATAAGTTCGAGGCTGCAGCGGCTGGTGACCACGGCGAAACCGGCGCGCGGGTCGAGCTTCTGCCGCAGGACGGCACCGATGAGTTTGTCGAGGGCGTTATGGCGACCGATGTCTTCGCGGCACAGCACCAGTTCGCCTGCGGCGTCGACGAAGAGCGCGGCATGCAGGGCGCCGCTGCGGCGGGCCAGGTCCTGCTTGGCGGCGATGCGCTGGCGCAGGTCGGCCAGGTGCTCCGCCGGGGGCAGCGGTTGCGGTTGCAGGACCTTGAGCGCGGGCAGCGCCTGTTCCAGGGCTTCGACGCCGCAGAGGCCGCAGCCGGTGGTGCCGGCCAGTTGGCGGCGCTGGTCCTTCAGGGCCCAGAAGGCGCGGTTGGCGATTTCCACCTCGGCCTGGCGGGCGTCGTCGCAGCCACCGAGGCGGCTGTCATAGATGTCATCGATCGAGTCGACGATGCCGGCGCTGAGGCTGAAGCCGACGAGGAAGTCTTCCAGATCGGCGGGCGAGACCATCATCACCGCGTGGCTGATGCCGTTGTAGGCGATGGCCAGGGCGCATTCCTCGGCCAGCAGGCCCTCGCCGGACGCAGCGGCACCGCCCAGTTCGGCATAGGCATAGCCCCGCGCCTGGGTCACGGGCTCGGTGTCGTTGAAAGCGGGAGTGGAAAGCTGGCGTGGCACGGGTGGCGCCCCTGCGACGGATTGACACAGGCAGCCTAGGCGCTGGTGCCGGGGTCCGTCTAATCGCTATTGCCGATACTCTGATCGACGCCATCTATCAAAGCGGGCTCGAACAGCCGGCGGGCCTCTTCGAAGCAGGCATCCGCCAGGGCCGAGCGGGTCTGCCCACGGCGCTGGATGAGCCCCAGCGGGGCCAGGGTGTGGGCCTGCTCGATGGGCAACAGGGCCAGGTGTTCGGTGAGTTCGTCGAGGCCGCTGGCCAACGGCATGATGGCGCAGCACAGGCCGACGTTGACCGCCTGCAGCAACTGGTGAACGGCGTCGGTTTCCAGGCGCGGCTGCGGCGCCAGGCCCCGGCTGCGGAAGCCGTGGTCGATGGACTGGCGGAAGTGCATGCCGCTGGAGAGCAGGCCCAGGGGCAGGCCGGCGAGGGCCTCCCAGGCCAGCTGCGGGGCGTCGAAGGCGAAGTGGCGCCGGTCGTACAGCAGGCCCATGCGCGTGTCGGCGATCTCCAGGCTGTCGAAGTGTTCGCGATCCAGGCGGTCGAGGTAGGAGAGGCCGAGGTCGAGCTGGTTGCGCGCCAGGCGTTCGAGGATCTGCTCGGAGCTGAGGGCGAACAGCTGGAAGCGCAGGTCGGGATGCTGCTTGGCGAAGGCTTGCACCAGGCGCATGGGGTCGTAGCCCGCCAGGGGCACCACGCCCAGGCGCAGGGTGCCCACCAGGTGGCCGCGACAGGCGGCGGCCTCGGCGTGCAGGCCGTCATGGGCGGCAAGCAGGGTGCGGGCCCAGGCGAGCACGCGCTGGCCGGCATCGGTGAAGCCTTCGAAGCGCTGGCCGCGCTGCACCAGCTCCAGGCCCAGCTCCTCTTCCAGGCTGCGCAAGCGCATGGACAGGGTGGGCTGGGTGACGTGGCAGCGCGCGGCGGCCTGGCCGAAGTGGCGGGTCTCGTCGAGGGCGACGAGGAACTTGAGCTGCTTGATGTCCATGGTCGCTCCCGCCGGGCTAGAGCCCGTCCACCAGTTCGCGGTAGCCGTCGACCGCGGCGAACTCCTCGGTGTCCTTGAGCGCGCCCCGGCTGTCGGGCTGCAGCACCGCCAGCAGGTGGGCGACGCCGTAGGCCAGTGCGCTGCGCAGGATCGGCAGGCTGTCGTCGATGAACAGCGTACGCGCCGGGTCGAAGGGCGAATCCGCCTGCAGGGCGTGCCAGAACTGCTGATCTTCCTTGGGGAAACCGTAGTCGTGGGAACTGATCAGGCGATCGAACCAGGGCGCCAGTTCGACCCGTTCCATCTTCAGCGACAGCGAGTCACGGTGGGCGTTGGTGATCAGCACCACGCGCTTGCCGGCGCGGCGCAGGGCGGCGAGGAACAGGTCGGCGTCGGGGCGCAGGGCGATCAAGTCGGCGACTTCGCGCTTGAGGTCGCGGATCGACAGCTTCAGCTCGCGGCTCCAGAAGTCCGTGCAGTACCAGTTGAGCCGGCCGGCGTGGTGCCTGAACAGCGGCACCAGTTCGGCGTCGGCCGCCTCGCGGCTGATGCCGTGGTGTTCGGCGTAGCGCTGGGGCAGGTAGTCCAGCCAGAAATGGTTGTCGAAGTGCAGGTCGAGGAGGGTGCCATCCATGTCCAGCAGGACGGTGTCGATGGCGGACCAGTTGAGCTGTGGCATGCGTGTCCGGGGCTGTAGGTGGGAGGGCTGTCGCGATTGCACCCTGGACGGTCGTCGGCGTGCAATCTCCTACGCAGATAATCGGAAAAGCCGGGGTATGATAACCCGCCGGTCATGCCAAGGAGTTCCGTTATGCGTCAGAAGCCCACCGTGCTCGCTCGCGAGATCGTCGCCAGCAGCCGCCTGTTCCGTGTCGAGGAGCTGCAGCTGCGCTTCTCCAACGGTGTCGAGCGCACCTACGAGCGTCTGGTGGGCAAGGGCTCCGGCTATGGCGCGGTGATGGTGGTGGCGATGGTGGACGCCGAGCACGTGCTGCTGGTGGAGGAGTACTGCGCCGGCACCGACGACTACCAGCTGTCGCTGCCCAAGGGGCTGATCGAGCCGGGCGAGGACGTGCTGGTGGCGGCCGACCGCGAACTCAAGGAAGAGGCGGGGTACGGCGCGCGCAAGCTGGAGCTGCTGACCGAGCTGTCGCTGTCGCCGGGCTACATGAGCCAGAAGATCCAGGTGGTGCTGGCCCGTGACCTTTACGAAGAGCGCCTGCCGGGCGACGAGCCCGAGCCGCTGGGCGTGGAGAAGGTCAGCCTGCGCGAGATTTCCAGCCTGTTGCAGCACCCGCAGTTCAGCGAGGGGCGCGCCCTGGCGGCGCTCTACCTGGCCCGCGACCTGCTGGGCCAGCGCGGGGAGTTCCTCCTATGAGCCATCCGCTGCTGCCCGCCGTCATCGAGCTGGTCGGCCTCGCCGGCCAGGCCATCCTGCCGTTCTGGCGCGCGGACGTCGCCGTGGTCGAGAAGGCCGATGCGTCCCCCGTTACCGCTGCCGACCTGGCCGCCCACCGCATCCTCGCCGCCGGGCTGGAGACACTGGATGCCAGCATCCCGGTGTTGTCCGAGGAAGCGGCGGACATCTCCCTTGCCGAGCGCAAAGGGTGGGAGCGCTGGTGGCTGGTGGACCCGCTGGATGGCACCAAGGAATTTATCTCCGGCTCCGAGGAGTTCACCGTCAACGTCGCGCTGATCGAGCGCGGGCGCGTGGTCTTCGGCGTCGTCGGCGTGCCGGTCACCGGCCGCTGCTACCTCGGTGGTGCGGGCCTGGGTGCTTGGCGCATCGATGCGGGCGAGCGCGAACCGATCAGGGTGCGTATGGCCCCTGCACAAGCCTTCACCCTGGTGGCCAGCAAGCGCCATTCGAGCCCCGCGCAGGAACGCCTGCTGGCCGGGCTGGGGGAGCGCTTCGGGGAATTGCAGCTGGCCAATATCGGCAGCTCGCTGAAGTTCTGCCTGCTGGCCGAAGGGGCGGCGGATTGCTACCCGCGCCTGGCGCCCACTTCGCAGTGGGACACCGCTGCCGCGCAGGGCGTGCTGGAAGGCGCCGGTGGCGAGGTGCTCGACCTGGCCGGCGAACCGCTGGGCTACGGCGCCCGCGAATCCTTCCTCAACCCGTCCTTCCTGGCCCTGCCGGCGGCAGCCGCATGGCGTGGCGAGCTGCTGGAGCTGGCGCGCGCCCTGGATTGATCCGGAACGCGCCTGTCGGGCCATCACGCAGGGTGGCGCGGGGTTCCACCCACCCCGCTTACCTCGTGACGATCAGTCGAGCATGTCCTTGAAGCGCTCGTCGGTGCCGTAGAGCAGCGGCTGGGCGAAGCCCGGGACCTTGATGCCCTGGGCGGTGACTTCCAGGGCCTTGTCGTCGATCAGGTCGTTGCCGAAGTTGTAGATGATGTCCAACTCACCCTTGAGCGCGCGCTCGTCGTACTGGCGGGCGGCGGCGCGGGTGGCTTCGCGCTTTTCGCTGTAGGCGGCGAAGGCCTTCTCGCCGTGGCGCTTGCGCAGCATGTTCTCGGTCAGGCGCGGGGAGATCACCACACCGCTGGCGTTGTTGCCGCCAAAGCCCTTGGAGTTGATGAAGCAGATGTCCAGGCTGCGCTGATCCAGGCGCTGGTCGCGGGTGGCGATGGACAGGTGCTGCTGGTGCACGTCGTCGGCGACCCGGTCGATGGTCTTGATGCCCGGCAGGATGCCGTAGCGGAAGGTGCCGAGGGCCGAGACCACCTGGTCGCCGCTGGCGGTGGCCAGGCTGTGGCCGACGAAGGCCTTGACCGCGGTGATGGGCCAGGACTCGATGCCGAAGGCGCTGGCGACGCGGTCCAGCAGTTCGGATTCGGTGACGCGGTTGGCCGGGGTGCTGGAGCCGTGGGCGTGGACGAAGCTGTGCTGGCGCACCGTCTCGCTGCCGAACATCTGAGTGGCGCTGGCCACGGCCTTGGCCAGGGTCAGGTAGTTGCCCGGGCCGGGCGCGGAGATGGATTTCTTGAAGCCGTCGGCGTTGATGAAGACATCGGTGACCGCGCCATGGATATCGGCGCCCAGCTCCAGGGCCAGGGCGTCGTCCATCAGCACCACGTACTGGCTGGATTCGGCCAGGGTGAAGCCGCAGTTCTCGCCGAAGGGACGGCTGGCGCGGCGGAAGTCCACGTCCTCGCGGCCGCCGACCTGGCGCAGGCCGTCTTCGGTGGCCAGGGCGCCCATGGCGCCATAGCCGTCGATGCATTCCTGGTTGATCGGCGCTTCGGCGTTGCCCACCAGGGCGACCCGCGCGCGGCCGGAGCCGATCAGCTCGATGGCTTTCTGCAGGTTGTAGAGGAAGGTGGCGCAGGCGCCGGTGACGCTACCGGTGGTGCCGACGCTGCCCAGCACGTAGGCGTTGATGAAGTCGGCGGGCATGGTGTTGAGGCCCAGGGGCAACTGCTTGGCGGTGACGCGGCCGCCCTTGAGGCGCGACTGCATGAGGCCGCCGAAACCGTTCTCGTCGAGCTGGCTCATGATGCTGCCGGAGAACACCGCGACTTCGTCGGGCTGCACGTGGTCGACGATGCGCTGCCAGGGCAGGCCGATGGAGCGGATGGCGTCGGTGGCGGCCACCACGGACATCTGCAGGCCGCGCGGGTGGAAGCGCGAGTTGTACAGCTCGCCCGGTTCGAAGCCGGTGGGCAGCTGGCCGGCGGATTTCACCGGTAGGGCGCGGAAGCTCTCGACCTTGAACTCGGTGGCGTCATTCAGGGTGACGCGCACCTCGCCGGATTCCAGCGGCTCCACCGACCAGCTGGCCGGCAGCGGCTCGGGCAGCTGCTTGCGCGAGGTGATGAAGCTGATGCGGGTGCCGGGCTCGGCGGCGACACCGATGTTCTTCTGCCAGGGGGCGGCGTCGACATCCAGGTGCTGCTTCTCGATACGGCGCACCAGGGTGGAGGCGAGGATGCGCTCGCCGAAGCGCGACTCGATGTCGGCGAGGGTCAGCGGGTTGCCGTCGGCGTCCAGGTACTGGCCGTCGACCACGGTCACCAGTTTGGTCATCACCGCCAGCCCGGCCAGGGTTTCCTGACGCGTGGCGGCGTCGACGGACTCGATCACGGTGCGGCGGAAGCCGTGGTGGAACGAGCTGCGGCCCGCTGCGTTGTAACCGCCGAAACCAACGATGACCGGAAGTCGTGACATGACTCGGAAACTCCTCAAATGGACCATTGCCTGCCGAGGCCGGGCCGAGCGCGGTGAAGAGGGGCCGTGAAGGCCGCGGGTGCGGCTGGCCAGGGAACGCGTCGGGGATATCCGGCCACCGGGGACGAACCCGGTGGCAGCTCGAAAGATTCGAATGCCTAACCTGACGCGGCAGCTGACTGTCGAGTCACTTGAGGATTGATCGGTACTGCCCGTGTGCATGAATTGCAGGCGCAGTCGCGAGGGCGGGGAGGAGGAGCCGGAGCCGCTGGCGCGGCCCCGTGGGTGAGGGCCTCAGCGGTAGCTGATGCCGGGGTTGGCGGTGCTGACGCGGGTGCCGGCCTTGCCCTGGACGATGGCTTCGATATCGGCGAGGGAGCCGATCACCGCGGCACGGCCGGTGTTGCGGGCGAACTCGCTGGCAGCCTGGACCTTGGGCCCCATGGAGCCGGCAGCGAAGCCGAGGCGCTCGAGTTCGTCGGGGTGGGCTTCGGCGATGGCCTTCTGGGTCGGTTTGCCCCAGTCGATGTAGGCCGCGTCGACGTCGGTGGCGATCACCAGGATATCGCTCTCCAGTTGCTCGGCGAGCAGCGCGGAGCAGAGGTCCTTGTCGATCACCGCCTCGACGCCCTTGAGCTTGCCGTTGTCGTCATAGAGCGTGGGGATGCCGCCGCCACCGGCGCAGATCACCACCGAGCCTTTTTCCAGTAGCCATTTCACCGGGCGGATCTCGAAGATCTGCTTGGGCCGGGGGCTGGCCACCACGCGGCGGAACTTGTCGCCGTCGGGGGCGATGGTCCAGCCCTTTTCCTCGGCGAGGCGCTCGGCCTCTTCCCTGGCGTACACCGGGCCGATGGGTTTGGTGGGTTTCTGGAAGGCGGGGTCCTTGGCGTCCACTTCCACCTGGGTGAGCAGGGTGGCGAAGGGCACTTCGAAGGGCAGCAGGTTGCCCAGTTCCTGTTCGATCATGTAGCCGATCATGCCCTCGGTCTCGGCACCGAGGACGTCCAGCGGGTAGGTGCTGACCGCCGTGTAGGCGGCGCCCTGGAGGGCCAGCAGGCCGACCTGGGGCCCGTTGCCGTGGGCGACCACCAGCTCGTTGCCGGGCTGGATCTTGGCGATCTGCTCGGCGGCGATGCGTACGTTCTCGCGCTGGTTCTCCGCCGTCATGGGTTCGCCACGGCGCAGCAGGGCGTTACCGCCCAATGCGACGACTATTCGCATGATTGTTCTCCTGTTGCGTTGGAGAAGGAGCGATAGGCTGCTTCTTTTCCGATATCAGGGATATTCCAGGAAGCCACAGGGGATGATGGCGCGAAGGCAAGCGAGCAGCGACGACCCGTACCCCGGTACGGTGAGGAGCCGCGCAGCGCAGCCGACAAAGCCAGCGCCCCTGTGGATATCTGGAATCAGACGTCGGCGAGGGTCGAGACCAGAATCGCCTTGATGGTGTGCATGCGGTTTTCCGCTTGCTCGAAGGCGATGCAGGCCGGGGACTCGAACACGTCGTCGGTCACTTCGATGCCGTTGGCCAGGTGCGGGTACTGCTCGGCGATCTGCTTGCCGACCTTGGTCTCGCTGTTGTGGAAGGCCGGCAGGCAGTGCATGAACTTGGTCCGTGCGGTGCCGGAGGCTTTCATCATCTCGGCGTTGACCTGGTAGGGCAGCAGTTGCTTGATGCGCTCGCCCCAGGCTTCCACCGGTTCGCCCATGGAGACCCAGACGTCGGTGTGGATGAAGTCGACGCCCTTGACCGCCGCCTTGGCGTCTTCGGTGACAGTGATGCGCGCGCCGCTTTCCTCGGCGAATTTCTTGCACTGGGCGATGAACTCTTCTTCCGGCCACAGCGCCTTGGGCGCGGCGATGCGCACGTCCATGCCCAGCTTGGCGCCGATCAGCAGCAGCGAGTTGCCCATGTTGTTACGGGCGTCGCCCAGGTAGGCGTAGCTGATGTCGTGCAGCGGCTTGTCGCTGTGCTCACGCATGGTCAGCACGTCGGCGAGCATCTGGGTGGGGTGGTATTCGTCGGTCAGGCCGTTGAACACCGGGACGCCGGCGAACTTGGCCAGTTCTTCGACGATTTCCTGCTTGAAGCCGCGGTACTCGATGGCGTCGTACATGCGCCCGAGCACGCGGGCGGTGTCCTTCATGGTTTCCTTGTGGCCGATCTGCGAGGAGTTGGGGTCGATGTAGGTGACATTGGCGCCCTGGTCATAGGCGGCGACCTCGAAGGCGCAGCGGGTGCGGGTGGAGGTCTTCTCGAAGATCAGTGCGATGTTCTTGCGTTTCAGGTGCTGCTGCTCGGTGCCGGTGTACTTGGCGCGTTTCAGGTCGCGGGAGAGGTCCAGCAGGTACCGCAGCTCACGGGTGCTGTGATGCATGAGGCTGAGCAGGTTGCGGTTGTGCATGTTGAAAGCCATGGTCTTTCTCCTTTTGGGCAGGTCGGAATCCGGTTCCCGTCAGAACAGCTCGTGGCTGGCGGGAAGGGCGGCCGCGGGTAGCGGCCGCCGGGGTTCGGCTTTTTGGATCAATAGTCGATCGGGTCGCGCAGGATCGGGCAGGTCATGCAGTGGCCACCGCCACGGCCGCGACCGAGTTCGCTGGCGCTGATGGTCACCACCTCGACACCGGCCTTGCGCAGCTGGGTGTTGGTGTAGGTGTTGCGGTCATAGCCGACCACCACGCCGGGCTCCAGGCAGACGACGTTGTTGCCGTCGTCCCACTGCTCACGCTCGGCCTCGAAGCTGTCGCCGCCGGTCTGCACCACGCGCAGCTGCTTGAGCCCGAGGGACTCGGCGACCACGTCGATGAAGCTCTTCTCCTCGCGACGGATGTCGATGCCGTAGGGGCGGCTTTCGTCCGGGCGCAGGATGAAGGGGACGATCTCCTTGACCACTTCCGGGAAGACCGTGACCAGGTCGCGGTCGCAGAAGGTGAAGACGGTGTCCAGGTGCATGGCCGCGCGGGACTTCGGCAGGCCGGCGACCACCACCTTCTCTACCGCGCCCTTGGCGAACAGCGACTGGGCCAGCTGGCCGATGGCCTGGCGCGAGGTGCGCTCGCCCATGCCGATGAGCACCACGCCGTTGCCGATGGGCATCACGTCGCCGCCTTCGAGGGTGGCGCTGCCGTGGTCCTGGTCGGGGTCGCCGTACCAGACTTCGAACTCGGCGTTGGTGAACTCGGGGTGGAACTTGTAGATGGCGGTGGTGAGCAGGGTTTCCTGGCGTCGCGCCGGCCAGTACATCGGGTTGAGCGTCACCCCGCCGTAGATCCAGCAGGTGGTGTCGCGGGTGAACTGGGTGTTGGGCAGCGGCGGCAGGATGAAGCTGGAGTGGCCCAGGTAGTCGCGGTACATCTTGACCGCGCTGACGCCCTCGCTGTCCGGCAGGTCGGAGCCTGCGACACCGCCGATGAGGAACTCGGCGAGTTTGCGCGGCTCCAGGCCTTCGAGCCAGGAGCGCACTTCGTTGGTCAGGCCGACACCGACCTGGTTGGCGGTGATCTTGCGGTCGAGGATCCACTTCAGGGCTTCGGGGTTCTGCACGATGTCGGTGAGCAGGTTGTGCATCTCCATCACTTCGATGCCGCGTTCGCGCATCTTGGTGACGAAGTCGAAGTGGTCGCGCTTGGCCTGGTTGACCCAGATGACGTCATCGAACAGCAGCTCGTCGCAGTTGTTGGGGGTCAGGCGCATATGGGCCAGACCCGGCGAGCAGACCATCACCTTATGCAGTTTGCCGGCTTCCGAATGAACGCCGAGTTTGACTTTGGACATGGCAGGTCTCCTTACGAGTTACAGAGTCAGGAAGCCGTCGTAGAGGCCGTAGGCCGCCGCGAGCGCGCCGATGACCACGGCGGCGAAAATCAGCTTCTCAACGTTGGTGAAGATGGGTTGGCCGAGCTCGTGCTTGGCCTTGGCGAAGAGGATCGCGCCGGGGGCGTAGAGCAGGGCCGAGAGCAGCAGGTACTTCACGCCGCCGGCGTAGAGCAGCCACACGGCGTAGACCAGGGCGACGCCGGCGATGGCGAGGTCCTTGTTGCGGTCACGGCCGTCCTGCTCGTAGGTCTCGCCACGGATGGGCAGGAGCAGGGCGTAGGCGGCAGACCAGAAGTAGGGCACCAGGATCATCGAGGTCGCCAGGTAGATCAGCGAGAGGTAGGTGCTGGCGCTGAACAGCGTGACGATGAGGAACAGCTGGACCATGGCGTTGGTCAGCCACAGGGCGTTGGCCGGCACATGGTTGGCGTTCTCGCGACGGAGGAACTCCGGCATCGTGTGGTCCTTGGCGGCGGCGAAGAGGATCTCCGCGCACAGCAGCACCCAGGACAGCAGGGCACCGACCAGGGAGATGATCAGGCCGACGCTGATCAGCACCGCGCCCCAGTGGCCGACCACGTGCTCCAGCACCGCCGCCATGGACGGGTTCTGCAGCTTGGCCAGTTCCGGCTGAGTCATGATGCCGAGGGACAGCACGTTCACCAGCACCAGCAACAGCAGCACGGTGACGAAGCCGATGATGGTGGCCTTGCCGACATCGCTGCGCTTCTCGGCACGGGCGGAGAAGATGCTCGCGCCCTCGATGCCGATGAACACCCAGACGGTGACCAGCATCATGTTGCGCACCTGGTTCATCACGCTGCCGAGGTCGGGGTTCATCGAGCCCCAGATGTCGGCGGTGAAGATGTCCAGCTTGAAGGCGAACAGGCAGATCAGGATGAACAGGAACAGCGGCACGATCTTGGCGACCGTGGTCACCAGGTTGATGAAGGCCGCCTCCTTGATCCCGCGCAGCACCAGGAAGTGCACGGCCCAGAGCACCACCGAGGCGCCGATGATGGCCGCCGGGGTATTGCCTTCGCCGAAGATGGGGAAGAAGTAGCCGAGGGTGCTGAACAGCAGGACGAAGTAGCCGACGTTGCCCAGCCAGGCGCTGATCCAGTAGCCCCAGGCCGAGGAGAAGCCCATGTAGTCGCCGAAGCCGGCCTTGGCGTAGGCGTACACGCCGCCATCGAGGTTGGGTTTGCGGTTGGCCAGGGTCTGGAACACGAAGGCCAGGGTGAGCATGCCGACGGCAGTGATGCCCCAGCCGATGAGGATGGCGCCGACATCGGCGCTGGCTGCCATGTTCTGCGGCAGCGAGAAGATACCGCCGCCGACCATGGAACCAACTACCAGCGCCACCAAAGCGCCTAGTCGGAGTTTTTGGGTGGAGTCTGACATCTTGCACCTCCAGTAGGAGTAGGAACTGTGCTTAGTTGGCTCTTCCTTTCGGGGAAGAGTTATGACGTAGGTCAATAGCTAGCTATCAATCCGCGCGGGACAATTTCCTTACAGAGTTCGGAGGGAGCGTGGCGGCTTCGGAGGCATGCTCGGAGCGAGCAAAGTAGAGGGGGCGGCAGGCCATCCCAGGCGGCGCCCCGTTCAAACTAGTTGGTTTTCGTGACAGTTCAAGTTGTAAGTATTTGTTGTAAGAAACATGGCGAAATGCCATTTGCTTATATGGGAATTGTCAGGGATTGAGTTGATTCCGAACGGATATAAGTCAGCGAGGTAGACAGTTTCTTACTTCAACTTTCCATAGGAGGTTGAATATGTTTCGCCCGGGACACCTTGAAATAGTCAGGGACCCTGTAGGCCCTTGGCCTGGTTATCACATCGATCTGGACTATGAGGTCGAGCAGCGCGACTGGGGGACTTACGTGCGCTTCGATCTCAGGGGCGATATCAGCGGTCGTTCATTCCAGGAGTGCTTCGAGTTGCACCGCGACGTTGCCTACAACTTCCTGCAGAGCGCCTGCCGGCGTCTGCGCCACCACGGCCTTGAGCCGCACCTGATGGTGCCCCTGGCTGGGCACCGGGACCACGAACGGGTGTTCGCCGACCTCCGGGAGAAATTGCACGCCGAGCCGGGCACGCCGGTTGATCTGGAGCGCTTTCTGCTGGAGCGGCCCTAGGTTCTGTACGAAAAGTGCCTGCGCTCGGTGATGCTTCGTTGAAAACGGGTTCGGAATGCTCATTTACAGCTCGTAAACTCCGCTTCCTCACCCGTTTTCGCCTCGCCTGACCGTCGCTCGACGACTTTTCGTACAAACCTAGGGAAGGCGGATTTCCGCGAGACAGAAACGACGAACCCGGCGCGAGGCCGGGTTCGACGTGGAAGGCGATGGGCTGATGGACCGTCGCCTGCCGCCAGGGCCGGGGAGGACCGAGGCTGCGCTGGGGAAAGAAACCCGGTGGCGGCTTGTGGCCGTTGCGGGCGGGCATCCCGGGGAGGGGGGCCCTGGTCAACGCCTAAGCGTTGAGATGCGGTGCATGGAGCAAGGCCTGTGCCAGCGCCCGAGAGGCCCGCCATTGCTGGCGCGGGCGGTGGGCAGCTGCTTTCTTTGAGCGGAAAGTCGCCGATCAGTCCTGTTCTTCTGCGGGATTTCCGCCGCCAAAGCTGATGTTGTGCTTGCGCAGCTTGTCCGAGAGCGTCTTGCGCGGCAGGCCCAGGGCTTCGGCCAGGCTGCGCATCGAATTGTGCGGGTTGCCCAGCTCGGCCAGGATCAGCGCCCGCTCGAAGGCTTCCACCTGCTCGCTCAGGCCGCCGCCGTTGCTGGCGGGCAGGTCTGGCGTGCCGTTGTCCAGCGCCAGGTCGAGGCCCAGGGCGAAGCGCTCCCCGGCGTTCTGCAGTTCACGGACGTTGCCTGGCCAGTCGTGGGTCAGCAGCAGGGCGCGCTGGGAGCTGTCCAACGTACGTTGCGGGCTGCCGTGACGAGTGGCCGCCGCTTCGGCGAAGTGCTGGAACAACAGGAGGATGTCTTCGCCGCGCTCGCGCAGCGGCGGGATGCGCAGGCTGGCAACGTTGAGGCGGTAATAAAGGTCGGCGCGGAAGCGACCCTGGTCGGCGGCCTGGCGCAGGTCTTCCTTGGTGGCGGCGATGACGCGGATATCGAGGGGGATCAACTGGTTGGCGCCGAGGCGCTCGACCACCCGCTCCTGCAGCAGGCGCAGCAGCTTGACCTGCACGTCCGGGCTCATGCTCTCGATCTCGTCGAGGAACACGGTGCCGCCATTGGCGTATTCGAACTTGCCGATGCGGCGCTTCTGCGCGCCGGTGAAGGCGCCCTGCTCATGGCCGAACAGCTCGCTTTCCACCACCGACTCGGCCAGGGCGCCGGCATTGATGGCGACGAAGGGGCCATCGCGGCGTGCGGAGAGATCGTGCAGGGCGCGGGCGACCACTTCCTTGCCGGCGCCGGTCTCACCGAGGATCAGCACGTCGGCGCTGGTGCCGGCGAGGGCACCGATCTGCTCGCGCAGGCGCTGAGCTGCTGGCGATTGGCCTACCAGGCGGCCACTGAGCTGCTGGCGATCGGAAAGGGCCAGGCGCAGGCTGCGGTTTTCCAGCACCAGGCGACGCAGGTCGAGGGCGCGGCGCACGCTGTCGATCAGGTCTTCGCTGGCAAAGGGTTTTTCGAGGAAGTCGTAGGCCCCGGCGCGCATGGCCTGCACCGCCAGGGGGACGTCGCCGTGGCCGGTGATCAGCAGCACGGGCAATTGGGCGTCGCGCTCGTGGAGCTGGCCTAGCAGCTCGAGGCCGTCGACGCCGGGCATACGGATATCGCTGACCACTACGCCCGGCCAGTCGGCGGGCAGGCGGGCGGCCAGGCCATTGGCATCGCCCAGGGTGAGGACCTTGAGGCCGGCGAGGTCGAGTGTCTGGCTCAGGGCCTGGCGCAGGTGCGGGTCGTCGTCGACCAGCAGGACCTGGATGCCGGCTTCGATGGGCTGGGTCATGCGGAGTGGTCCTCGGGTGAGAGGGGGTTGGCGCCGGGGATGGCGGAGCGCAGGTGCAGGGTCAGCAGGGCACCGCCTTCGGGGTGGTTGGCCAGCAGCAGTTCGCCGCCGAGGGCGCGGATCAGGCTGTCGCAGATGGCCAGGCCGAGGCCGAGGCCCTGGGCACTGGTCTTGGTGGTGAAGAAGGGCTCGCGGGCCCGTTGCAAGGCTTCCTGGCTGAAACCGGGGCCGTTGTCGCGCAGGCTCAGGGTCACGCCTTCGGCATCGGTCTCGGCGCTGAGCCAGATGCGTCGGGGATGGGGCTTCTCGCCCAGGGCGTCGAGGGCATTGGCCAGCAGGTTGCCGAGCACCTGGCGCAGGCGGGTTTCGCCGGCCTGGACCCAGAGCTGGGCTTCGGGCATGTCGCGGATCAGCTCCACGTCCATCGCCCGGCGGCGCTTGGCCAGCAGCGACAGGGCATCGTCCAGCGCCGGTTGCAGGGCGACGCTTTCCGGGGCGTGGCGGTCGCGCCGGGCGAAGGCGCGCAGGTGGGCGATGATCGAGGCCATGCGCCCGGTGAGTTCGCTGATCTGCCGCAGGTTGCCGCGGGCGTCGTCGTAGCGTTCGTGGTCCAGCAGCACGCCGGCGTTGTCGGCGTAGCTGCGGATGGCCGCCAGGGGCTGGTTGAGTTCGTGGCTGATGCTCGCGGACATGGTGCCGAGGGCGGAGAGCTTGCCGGCCTGGACCACTTCGTCCTGGGCGCGGACCAGTTCCTGTTGGGCCTGCTCGCGCTCCAGCACTTCCACCTTGAGGCGGCTGTTGAGGGCTTCCAGGTCCTGGGTGCGCTCCTGCACGCGCAGCTCCAGCTCGCGCCGGGCACGGGCGTCGAGGGCGATGCGGTCGAGGTAGTGGCGACGGCGCTGCATCATCAGGCCGAGCAAGAGGAGAAGGGCGAGCAGGGTGGCGGCGGCGATGGCATCGGTAGTGCGCACCTGGCGGTCCACCAGCACCTGCGGGGCGAGGATGCTGACCGTCCAGCCGGTTTCGCGCAGCTCACGGCTCTGGGTGATCCATTCGCCCGGACGCAGGCGGATGGGCTCGGGGGATTGGGTCGGATAGGGCTGGTTGGCGGAGATGGCGGCGCGCTCGGCGTTGTCCAGCTCGCGGGTGGCATGGAAGCGCCATTGCGGGCGCGAGGTGATGATCGCCACGCCGTTGGAGTCGGTCACCAGCAACTGCTCGGGGGTGTTGCCCCAGAGGGATTCGGCGTCATCCAGGTCGACCTTGACCACCAGAATGCCGATAATCGCCTGGCCGTCGCGCACCGGGCTGGCATAGAAATAGCCGCGCTTGCCGGAGGTGGTGCCGAGCCCGAAGAAGCGGCCCTGGCGGCCCATGAGCGCCTCGCGGTAGTAGGGGCGGAAGGCGAAGTCGCGGCCGACGAAGCTGTCCGTCTTGTCCCAGTTGGAGGAACTGAGAGTGGTGCCCTGGGGGTTCATCAGGTAGATGACGTCGGCGCCGGTCTCGTCGCGTACTTCGGCCAGCAGGCGGTTGGCGGCGTCCAGGCGGGCCGGGTCCTTTGGGTCCGCCAGCTGGCTGCGCAGGGCCGGCAGGTCGGCGAGGATCGGCGGCAGCACCTCGAAGCGGCGCAGGGTGCCCAGCAGGTTGGCGACGTAGAGGTCGAGGGTCTGCCGGTTCTGCTCGGCCAGGGCCTGGTTGTAGTAACGCTCAGCCAGGTGGTGGGCCGGCCACAGCAAGGGCGCCAGGACCAGGGCCAGCAGGACGAGGCTGCGCCAGCGGGGACGATAGGGTAGGGCGTTGGCGGTCATGGGTGTCGGAATGCGCCGGGGATGCGGCGCATTATGACACCGGCGGGCTCAGCGAGGGTGACGCAGGCACTGGTCCAGGCCCAGGCGCCAGTCGGGCAGGGCGACGTCCCAGTCGCGCAGCAGTTTGCCGCCGTCCATCCGCGAGTTGAGCGGGCGTTGGGCAGGCGTGGGATAGGCGCTGCTGGGAATGGGCTCCAGGCTGGCGCAGGGCTTGCCTTCGGCCTTGAGCGTATCGGCTATGGCACTGGCGAAGCCGAACCAGGAGGTCTCGCCGCCGGCGCTGAAATGGTAGGTGCCCCAGGCTTGGCGGCCGTCCTGCCAGCGCTGGATCAATGCGGCGGTGGCCGTGGCGATGCTGCCGGCCCAGGTGGGCGCGCCGATCTGGTCGGCCACCACGCGCAGGTGATCGCGCTCCTGCAGCAGGCGCTGCATGGTGAGCAGGAAGTTGCGGCCGTGCAGGGAGTAGACCCAACTGGTGCGCAGGATCAGGTGCGCAGCGCCGACCGCGCGGATCGCCGCTTCCCCGGCCAGCTTGCTGCGGCCGTAGACGCCCAGCGGGTTGGGCGGGTCGTCCTCGGTGTAGGGTGCGTTCTTGCTGCCGTCGAAGACGTAGTCGGTGGAGTAGTGGATCAGCGGTGCGCCCAGGGCGGCGGCTTCCTCGGCCAGCACGCCGGGGGCGGTGGCGTTGAGGGCGAAGGCGGCCTCGGGCTCGCTTTCGGCCTGGTCCACGGCGGTGTGGGCGGCAGCGTTGATGATCAGTGCGGGGCGCTCGGCGCGTACCAGGCGGCGGATGGCGTCGCTGTCGGCCAGGTCCAGGCGGTCGCGACCGAGGACGAGCAGTTCGGCCTGATCGGCCAGGGCCAGGCGCAGTTCACGGGCGACCTGGCCGCTGTGGCCGGTGATGAGGATCTTCATGGGAATACGTCGGCCTCTTCGAAGCTCAGGCCGGCCTGGTCCTTGGCGGAAAGCTGGGGCGCTTCGCTGAGCTGCCAGTCGATGGCCAGGGTCGGGTCATCCCAGCGGATGCAACGCTCGTGGGCCGGGGCGTAGTAGTCGGTGGTCTTGTAGAGGAACTCGGCGAACTCGCTGAGCACCACGAAGCCATGGGCGAAGCCTTCCGGAACCCAGAGCTGGCGCTTGTTCTCGGCAGACAGGTTCACGGCGACCCAGCGGCCGAAGTTCGGCGAGCTGCGACGCACGTCGACGGCGACGTCGAGCACCTCGCCGGCGGTGACCCGCACCAGCTTCCCCTGGGCCTGTTGCAACTGGTAGTGCAGGCCGCGCAGCACGCCCTTTTGCGAGCGCGAATGGTTGTCCTGGACGAACTCACGCTTGAGGCCGGTGGCCTCTTCGAAGGCACGGGCGTTGAAACTCTCGAAGAAGAAACCGCGCTCATCGCCGAACACGCGGGGTTCGAGAATCAGCACTTCCGGCAGTTCGGTGGCGATGGCCTTCATGCCTGCTCTCCTGCCAGCTTGTAGAGGTATTGGCCGTAGCCGGTCTTGCCGAAAGCCTTGGCCCGCTCCAGCAGCAATGCCTTGTCGATCCAGCCGTTCTGGAAGGCGATCTCTTCCAGGCAGGCGACCTTGAGGCCCTGGCGGTGCTCGATGGTCTGCACGTACTGGGAGGCCTCCAGCAGGCTGTCGTGGGTGCCGGTGTCGAGCCAGGCGAAGCCGCGGCCGAGCTTCTCGACACACAGGTCACCGCGCTTCAGATAGGCGTTGTTGACGTCGGTGATCTCCAGCTCGCCACGGTGGGAAGGCTTCACCGCCTTGGCAATCTCGATCACCTCGTTGTCGTAGAAGTACAGGCCGGTGACGGCATAGCTGGACTTGGGCTTGGCGGGTTTTTCTTCAATGGATGTGGCGCGACCTTGCTCGTCATATTCGACGACGCCAAAGCGCTCCGGGTCTTTGACCCAGTAACCGAAGACGGTCGCGCCTTTCGGATTGCTGGCAGCTTTTTGCAACTGCTCGGTGAAATGCTGGCCATGGAAGATGTTGTCGCCAAGGATCAGGCAGACGGTGTCGTCCCCGATGAACGCCTCGCCGATCAGGAAGGCCTGTGCCAGGCCGTCCGGCGAAGGTTGCTCGGCGTAGCTGAAGCGCACGCCGAACTGGCTGCCGTCACCCAGCAGGTTGCGGTACTGGGGCAGGTCCTGGGGGGTGGATATGATCAGGATCTCGCGGATACCGGCGAGCATCAGCACCGAGATGGGGTAGTAGATCATCGGCTTGTCGTAGATCGGCAGCAGCTGCTTGGACACGCCAAGGGTGATGGGGTGCAGGCGGGTGCCGGAGCCACCGGCGAGGATGATGCCTTTCATGCTTGAGCTCCCAGGCGTTCACGTTGATAGCTGCCGTCCTGTACGCGACGGCACCATTCCAGGTTGTCGAGGTACCACTGCACGGTCTTGCGCAGGCCAGTCTCGAAGGTTTCCTGCGGCGTCCAGCCCAGTTCATGCTTGATCTTGCTCGCGTCGATGGCGTAGCGCAGGTCGTGGCCCGGGCGGTCCTTCACGTGGGTGATCAACTCGTCGAAGCGGGTGATGCCGTCGGGTTTGGCCGGGGCAAGCTCTTCCAGCAGGGCGCAGATGCCGCGCACCACGTCGATGTTCTTCTGCTCGTTATGGCCGCCGATGTTGTAGGTCTCGCCGACCTGGCCACGGGTGACTACTTCAACCAGGGCCCGGGCGTGGTCCTCGACGAACAACCAGTCGCGTACCTGCAGGCCGTCGCCATAGACCGGCAGCGGCTTGCCTTCCAGGGCATTGAGGATCATCAGCGGGATCAGCTTCTCGGGGAAGTGGTAGGGGCCGTAGTTGTTGGAGCAATTGGTCAGCAGCACCGGCAGGCCGTAGGTGCGGTTCCAGGCGCGGACCAGGTGATCGGACGCAGCCTTGCTCGCCGAATAAGGCGAGCTGGGCGCATAGGGCGTGGTCTCGGTGAACAGGTCGTCCACGCCATGTAGGTCGCCATACACCTCGTCGGTTGAGATGTGGTGGAAACGGAAGGCCGCCTTGCGTTCGGTATCCAGCCCCATCCAGTAAGCGCGGGCGCTTTCCAGCAGGGCGTAGGTGCCGACAATATTGGTCTGGATGAACTCGGCCGGGCCATCGATGGAGCGATCGACATGGGACTCGGCGGCCAGGTGCATGATGGCGTCGGGCTGGAAGCGCTGCAGGGCGGCGTTGACGGCGTCGCTGTCGGCGATGTCGGCGTGTAGGAATGTGTATCTGGGATTGTTGGAGATTGACGCTAATGAGTCAAGATTACCAGCATAGGTCAACTTATCGATATTAAGGACGTGATGATTTGTATTGATTAGCAGGTGGCGAATGAGTGCTGAGCCGATGAAGCCGGCACCGCCTGTAATGATGATGCGCATGTTCTAGATCCGGTGGTTAACGTTGTTGGCGTAAGCCACGGATATGGTGGTGGGTTACGCAGGGTCTTCCAAGACTCGTAAGTCTGTACAGTGTCGTACTCAAATAATACGTGTGTTGGCTTGGGGCTTAGAGTTTTCCTAGGCTAATTTGAAAAAACGCGATTGTGAGAGTTTCAATGCCGGCGCTGCCATTAATTATTCTAGCATGTGAACATTGTGATGACTCACATCAATCAGGTCATCTCAGGCCAGAAACGGCTTCGATGCCTTCATCGATTCGCCAGAAGTGTTTGCGCTCGGAGGTAGTCCTCTGGAATGCCAATGTCGATGAAGGTTCCTTCGGTTATGAATACCTCGACTGTTGAATGCTCAATCTCTGGCATCAAGTAATCAGTCTCGATGGAAAAGGGGCGGTTTGGGGAGAAGCCCGCTAATGCATCCGTTGCCAGTACATAGCAACCTGCGTTGATCAATCCTAGCCCCGCAACTCCTTTCTCGGCGAAATTGGCGACCCGCCTTCCTTCTACTACGAGCAGTCGGCCATAGCGTGTGGTATCCGGCACCTGCCGGCCGACTACGATCGGGCATTGCTTCGCTTGCCACTGGCGCTCAAGCAATTCGACCTCAAGATCGAGAAAGGTATCGCCGTTGAAGACAAACACATGATCCTGTGTGCAACTGGTCATGGCTAGCTTCGTTGCCCCACCGGTGCCAAGCGGCGTGTCTTCCACCACATACGCTAAGTCTAGTCCTGCGAACTGCGGACCAAAATGGCCTGATATCTTTTCAGCCATGAAACCCAGAGAGAGAACCACCCGCGAAAAACCTTTTTGCGCGAGCGAACTAAGCAAAGTTTCCAAAAATGGGCGCCCAGCTACAGGAGCCATAGGTTTTGGCACGTCGGCTACAATTTGTCGCAACCGTGTACCGAACCCGCCCGCTAGAACAATCGCTTCCATTAGGAGGGTTCCTTGAACAGTGCACGTTCTACTAGGCCACACAAGATATGGCCCAATACGGCATGGCCTTCTTGGATTTTCGGTGTGTCAGCCGACGGTACGTCCAGATAATAGTCGCATAGTTCCTTCATCGGGCCACCACGATTGCCGCTCATGCCAATGCAGACAACACCGTGGTTCTTCGCCTCTTGCAGCGCGGCAATCACATTAGGTGATTTACCCGAGGTTGAATAGGCAATGAAAATGTCACCCTTTTGCGCATGCGCCTGAACTTGGCGTGCAAAAAGTTTTTCATAGCCATAGTCGTTGCCGATCGCAGTGAGAATTGATGTGTCCGTCGTCAGTGCTATCGCGGGCAACCCCGGCCTGTCAAAAGCAAAACGGCTGACAAACTCCCCTGCAATGTGTTGGGCATCAGCTGCACTGCCACCATTCCCGGCCAGCAATAATTTGTTTTTGCTCTTCATGGCGTGAATGCATGCTTCGGCCGCCGCCTCCAAACGCGCCAGTAACGCCTTATCCGCCAGCATGTTAGACAGCACCTGCTGGGTTTCTCGAATTTGGTCCAAAATGTATTTTTTCATGCAATTCGCCATGCCTGTGTTCCATGTTTTGTGAAGTGGCAATTGCTCACCTGCCCACCAAAGCTATTCAGGGTGCGGATTACATCCATCCGCTTCTCTGTGGGTACAAAGAACCACATGAATCCACCACCACCTGCCCCAGACACTTTTCCTGCTAAAGCGCCTACCTGAATGGCCTTGTCGTAGATTGCATCAATGTGAGAGTTGGACACGGTTTTGGCCGAGCGCTTCTTGTTCTCCCACCCCAGACGCATGGATTCGACCAAGCCTGGAAAGTCCCCACGTAATAAGCACTCCTTCATTGCTAGCGCTTCGCGCTTAATACCATGCATCGCTTCTACAGCGTCTGCAGCACCGAGTTTCACATTACTGCTCTGGTCGGCGATGATATGTGCTGATTCCCGTGATACGCCGGTAAAGTAGAGCACCAGAGACGACTCTAGTTCGCAGATAATCCAGTTTTTGATCCGCAGCGGATTTATAAGGGTGAGTTCATCGGCATGGAACTCCATGAAGTTGAATCCCCCAAACGTCGCCGAGTACTGATCTTGCCGACCTCCTTGTAGCCCACAGTCCACTCGCTCAATCTGGTAGGCCATACGAGCGATGGTGTAGTCGTCCATCGGCAAGTTCAGCAGCTCCACGAATACACGGATCATCGCGACAACGAGCGTGGAGGAAGAGCCCAACCCAGACCCGGCAGGGGCGTCACAGAAAGTACTCAATTCCAACGGGATCGCTTTACCTCCATTGAAATTTCTTATGACGTGGTTGTAGACAGCCTTGTGTAAGTCGAGTTTGCCATCAAGCGGTAGAGGTGCTTTCACTGGTATAACTGTTTCGACACACTGATCGGTAGCGATGAAACGAATCACAGGCTCATTTAATGTTTTGACTACGGCATAAGCGTAGCGGTCGATAGTTGCATTTAATACAAAACCACCGTATAGGTCGCAAAACGGCGACACATCGGTTCCTCCGCCAGCCAAGCCGAGGCGTAGAGGTGCACGAGCGCGGAAAATAGGCATCTTATCTCTCTGGTCAACGATTCAAGGGAATACGGCCCTTGGCGATTTCGCTGCGCCAGTGGTTCAGCAGGTCTTCAAACATTTTTCTAACGGGGATCTCTGGTGTCCATGCGATCGCTGCGCGGATCTTAGTGTTATCGAACATCTGATAGTCGGCGTCGATCGGCCGTAGGCGATCTTGATCGGTTACAACTTTGATGTCGGTGCGAACGCTGAGCCCAAGTAGAATTTCAATGACTTCCGGTAGTTGGAAAGCCTCTTCTCCCGCGATGTTGAAGTAGTCGCCGCAGGCGATCTTGCCTTGTGCGCTCGCTTCGAGCAGAAGGAAGTAGGCTCGAACGGCGTCGCGTGCATCCTGGAACGTGCGAGTGCTGGAGAGATTGCCTACGCGAATCTCTGGTATTTGATATCTGGCCTCAATCAACGCGATCTGTTTTGCTACCGTGCTCTCAAAGAACACGTCGCTGCGCCGAGGTCCGGAGTGTGTACCCATGCGGGTTACGAAGGTACGTAGTCCGTACGCCTCGCCATAGAAACGACCTAGATAGTCCGTGCCGATCTTGCTGATGCTGTAGGGGCTTGCTCCGTGAAATGGCGTATCTTCCGCAAGCGGCATTCCGGGTTTTGCGCGTCCGTAGACTTCACTCGAAGAGCAGATATGCACGACTGGATCGTAACTGTCGGCTTCTTTTTGCTGGCGAACGGCTTCCAGCAAATTCGCTGTACCGATGATATTGGTCTGCAGTGTTTCGATCGGAATGTCGAATGAAGTCTTCGGGTACGACTGCGCCGCCAGATGCGAGATGTAATCCGGTTTAACAACCTTGAGCATGCGTGCAATAGCCGGGTAATCATTCAGGTCAGCGTAGTGCAGGCTTATACGGTCCTTGCGATTAATTCGATCGGTCAAGTGATAGAGATTATCCATCGACTCCTGCCATCGCATCATACCGACGACTTCGTATGGCGTATTCTCAAGTACAAAATCAGCAAACTGCGAGCCCACTTGCCCAGTGATCCCAGTTATCAGTATTTTTTTGGTCATGAAAATCTCGAATTATCTGAAAGCGATGTAAATTCAAATCGGGCTGCTTCATTAAGCGTACGCGGTTGCCGTCCAAGCAGTCTGGCAAAGACCGGTGAGGTCATCGCAATGATTTGGGGCCGGTTTTTAAAGAAGTCTTTGCTGGGCTCTGTAACCTTGAAGCGCAGTTCATAGAGGTGGGCCTCGCGAAGGCACTCGGCGAAATCGACCCGGGAAAGCACCTGTGGTCCGCCAAAGTTAATTATCTGCTCGGGTACTTCATTCCAGCGTGTTGCCAACGCCAATGCGCCCTGAATGACATCTTCGCGGTGAACAATAGCCCGAAAAAAAGGATGGAATAGTTCGGCTTCTTCATTTCGCTCAGTGCACCCAATCAGGTAACGGCTAAACTTATCCTCTTGAGAAAATACGTACGAAAGTCGGATCGTTTTAAATAACTCCATACCCAAGAAGCGCTGCTCTAGTTCGCGCTTCATTTCTGCATATTCGCCGGCCGGAGAGCATGCTGTTGTTTCGTCGAATTCATCTTCGTGCTCACCGTAGACGGTGTCGCTGGAGAAGAATATGACGCGGGCGCCACGATCGATGGCGCTCTGGATGAAGTCCGATGTACCCGTGACATTCACATTCCTCGCTCGATTGTAGTCATGAGCACAAATGTCAGGTGCTGAAATAGCAGCAGTTAGCAGAACAACATCGCCGGAGCGGATCTTGCCGTAGTCAAACCCAGCGGGCGCATCCAAACGAAGCGGCAGAAGGTCTTCCCCGCCCGAGGATGAAGTGCCAATGGTAGAGCCAACCTTGTTTGCATTCGCAAGCAAGGAGGCACCGATATAGCCCGTGGCCCCCACTATGAATAGAGTTGGATTGCTTTTCACTGGCAGACAGCCTCCCTGCTATTGTTTGGTTGCGACGAAAATATACTGCTCGCGTCCAAGATAACCCTGCTCTTCTGACCAGTAGGCAAGGCAGCGGACATTGCTGAAGCCGACGCTGCGAAGCTTATCCAGCATTTGCCATCCAAAGTACCGGAAGCACAATGCGCCGCCTTCTGGGTCGACGGGATTTCCGTGATACTCGGGAGGCATGTGATGTGTAATTGTGCCGTCCTCTTCAAGCGTCGCTCTTATGATATCCGTCGAACTGTCCGCCGAGAACGGCACCGAGAAAATAAGCATGCCGCCTGATCTCAGAACACTAAATAGTGCACCGAACGCGCGATCCGGGTCGGGTACATGCTCAAGTACATCGAAAGACAGTACTCGGTCGAAAGAACCTTCGGCGAAACTCAAGTTCATTACGTCTTCATGACGGATGCCGTCGACTAGGCTGCCGGGCTGATGAGATGGTCCGAAGTATTCACTTCCTTGTATCCCCGGGTAACGCTCAGCAAGCCATTGGTAGGTTTTTGTAAGCCTCTCAGTGATGTAAATCTGGCTGTCTGTCTCGGGTGGAGCATAAGTATGCAGAACGTTGAGCGCTGCTCGCATGCGGTTAACCAATCCGCAATGCTCGCACTGCATGTGTTCCCGCCAATTCGGCATCGGCCTGCCGTCTGGGGTATTACCAGTCGAGTACATGAAGCTCGTAAGGAAGCGGGTATGGGTGCCGCAGGCGCAGCAGAAGCCGGATGTCCTGAAGCCGTCCGAACCATCGGTGGGCAGCAAGGTCTGTTCGCGAAGAACTCTCTGCTGGTAGTCATTCCCCATCTTGGCTGCGTGCTTTTCAAAGGCCTCCCAGCAGTCAAGTTCCACGACGTTATGGATCGCACGCCAGCCATTGGTGACAGCGAATAGAAGATTACGAACGCGCTTCTCAATGACACCTACCGAGTAATTGGCTTGCGCGAATCTGTAGCCTTCAGTGCTCAATATCTCCCAGCGCTCGGCATTCTGATAGGCATCACATACTGCGTTGGCAAACTCTTCTGGAGAGCCGCCTACCAGCACGTTCAGGCCTGCAGTGAGCCTCATGCCTTCGACTGCCATAGGTGTTGCCACGCAGGGAACTCCATAGCAAAGACTGGTACCGATCTTGCCTTTGATGCCAGCGCCGTACCGCAGCGGAGCAATTGTGAGTCGAATGTCAGCGAACATCGGCTCTAGGTCTTTAACGAAACCAAGGATCTCGATTCCGGGAGTTGCGGCGAGTTTCTGGATCTCCTCAGGCGGGTGCGCGCCGACTACTTTGAAGCGGATATCGGGAATTTGGCGCTTTATGATTGGGAAGATCGATTCTGCGAAGTAAAGGACTGCGTCGATATTGGGTTTGTGTGGGAAGCTACCAATGAACAGGATGTCACGGCGCTGATCGTAGCTCTTGGTAGTCCCTGGAATGTCCTTGAATACCACTGGCAAGACGGCCAGTGGAGCCTCTGGCCTATGCTCGCGAACCGTGTACAGTTCGTCATTACTAAGCAAAATAGTTAGGTCGCATTTGTCGATTAGCTCGAGCTCTTGATCGCGCAGGACCAGTGCAGCTTGACGAGCGAGCTCATCATTAGTCAATTCAGCTTGTCGCAACTCACGCAGATAGTGAAGGTCGACGGTATTAAATATCAGCCGAAGATCCGGGGCATATGCTTTGATCGTCTCAAGATAAGGCCATACGACAGGGCCGCGTGCCATGACGCAAACATCGTATTTGGCTGCGTTTTCTTGTAGCCACTCTTTCACAGACTGAATTGCAGGGTACACAATCACATCAATGTTGGCCGCAGTCAGATCTTCGTAATAACCTTCTTCGTACTTGAGCCCACATGGTACAAAAGTGACCTTGTAGCCAATTGAGTCAAAGATCTGCAGAAGTAGCGCTGCTGTAACCGAGGCAGCATCCTGATCGGGTTTGGGGATTGCCCAATCCAAGTACAGGAGTCGCCTCGACTTATCGTCGTGCGTGTCCGTTTGATCTAATCGCGGCATCGGCGGCATGATGGGCGGAGCTCTAAAGCCGCTGAGTTCCACTGCTTTTGTTTTTACGTAGTTCCAGCCGTGTCGTTGATAAGCAGACCATGCACGCACTATAAGCGGTGCCCATCCACCCGATAGACGCCTTGCAATCGGGAATGCCAGACACAACATAGAATAGCGGCGTCGAAGTACCGTAATGACGCCGGGATGAGTATAGTCAACCTCGGCTGCACCCCCAGCGGAGGACACTAATAGAGTTTGCTGAGTTGCTAGATCTAACTCCTTGGGTGTATGGAGATTCACCCCAGCCGCACCGTCCCAGCTATATGCATAGGGGAGGGAGCGGTAAAAAGCATGTCCTTGCTTGTATACCTCCTGCCGGTAGGCGTCGAGCAGCTCGCGTAATACTCCGATGTTGTCGATGGTAACTTGCTGGCTGTGCCTTGAGAAGGTCGTCACGTCATCCAGCTTGTTGCCGCTGAAATGCACAAAACATAGAGGTTTATCATTGGCAAGCCACTGATCGGCTTTTCGAGTAATTTTCCGCTGTGGAAGGTTCCAATATGCGACGTTATACCCTGGGTGATGCAGAATCCGTGTGCCAGGAACAAAAGCTGGGAGTAGATCTGCCCACTTTTGATCAACAAACAAGCCGTCCTCCAGGCGGATGACGCAGTCCTTTTCTAGGCGCCGGCTCCACCACTGAAGGAATGACCGGACCTGTGGTGTATTGCTGAGTGCCAGAAAACCGAGGTTGTAGATTCCGAACTGCAGCATACTTCTATCATGTATCTGATCATGCTCGGCCGGCTGCAGAATATGCGGAGTCATCACTGCCTCTGCGCCATTAGCAAGAAGCTGGTCGACTTCATGCATTCTGTCGACAAAGAAAAGGTCGGGATCGAGGTAGACAACAGACGTGAATTGGAATTTTTCCATCAAACGCAGGAAAGCAAAAGGCTTTACCGCTGTATTGAACTCTGTGATGTTGTAGCGACTCACCATTTCGGAGAGGTTAGGCAGCTCAAGATCCTCAAGGTACATGAACTCGAATGGTTCTTTTGCCGGGTCAAACAGGCCGTCAACTTTGTCGCACAGAACTAGAAAAAACCTAGAGCTAGGATAGTGTGGTCGAATTGATTTGTGCAGTGCTCGTGCATGCGCCAAGAAATTTTTTGAGCAGATAGTGAAGAAAGCGTTAGGCCCTGCTTCAGTTGCTTGATTTTCGCTTCCTTGTTCTATGTAACCAATGTCATTTTTTCTGAACATAACACTTACTTTCCGTAGTGGCGCAGTTAATTTCCAGGATTTACTTTGGCGTATGGCTCGAATAATTGTGTCGCGCTCTACCACTGCTTTACTTAAACTGCCGATCTGTATAATACGCTCTGCCATGGTTTGACTCAAAACATCGCTTTGCTCGTCGCGCTCTACCATGGCTTGATTCAGCTCGTCGATCTGCGCGTTGCGCTTTGTGACGGTTTGACTCAGCTCGTCGATCTGCGCGTTGCGCTTTGTGACGGTTTGACTCAGCTCGTCGATCTGCGCGTGGCGCTCTGTGACGGCTTGATTCAGCTCGTCGATCTGCGCGTTGCACTCTGTGACGGCTTGATTCAGCTCGTCGATCTGCGCGTTGCGCTCTGTGACGGCTTGATTCAGCCCGTCGATCTGCACATTGCGCTCTGCCATGGCTTGGCTCAGGCTTGCAATTTGCTGTTCTCGCGTGATCAGCAACTCCCGCATACGGTAAGCGTCCTCCAGAATGTCCGAGGCGGGCTGTACTAGTTCTTTCGTCGCGGGAAAAGCCTTATGGCGGGACGTCTCCAAATATTTACGTGCCGAGTCTACTAGCACACCATATTGATGAAATATCTCTAAAACCTGATCTTCTATTTTCCTGAAGCCGGCTTTTTCTCTGCTGTCAAAGATGGCGCGGTGTAGTTTTGCGTCGGAAAAATCGACTGATTTTATCCCGATTTCTTCCAGCTTTACGAGGCACTGCGTCCGGTACTCAGCGGATGTACTTAGCTCATCCATATCGATGAATACATCGCAGTATTGTTCGCCACAGACAAAGGAATGCAACCATGAGCCGAAGAAAAGAAAATAGTCTTGCTCCGGAGTAAGAGGGTGCAAAAGGCTGTATGCGATTTTCTCTTGTGTGTTGCCCTCATACAATGGCGGTGCGCCACTTTTCATGAGTACTGCTTTCAGGTGGTCGGGAGTATTGTTTTGCGCATAAATAATGCGTGGTGTGCTGGCGATGTATGGATCAACTTTATATGAGTACCACTGATCCCAAGGGTTGCGCAGCAGAAAGACATTGCTTGACTTGTAATTTTCTTTCAGCCAATCAATTCTACCGGAGGTTCTGGTGCATTGAAGAACTGGGAGTTGGGATGCGCCCTCCTTCAGTATATCTATGTATGTCTTCATATCGGGGGCTTCGTCACCCGAGCTCAAGAAGTAGTAGTCAAAGCTGAATTTTGGGTCGAAGGATCGCTTAATGTCCTGCAGGAGGCTGGCGTATTCGTCAAAATATCCGCCCTCCAAAAAATTATGACGCAAGATCGTTTTTAGCTCTTCCTTCCGGCTCGCCATTTGATCCCATGAATTTGCAAGAGAAGCAATGACCTCATGCATGGGCTCATGATAGATATGAACTTTTCCGGTTCGCTTCAGTGCGTTATAAAAGTAGGTGCTACCGGAGCGAAAAAGCGAATGTACGAAGGTCACAGCCTGTACCTTCGACTCCCTCTCCACACTAGAAATCACGGGGCTTCCTCAGTTACTTCAATTCTTGGATTCAGGTTTACCATGCCGCCCATATTGAAGTCGTCATTTTGGGTGGCCTTGAATATAAGTGCATCCATGCGACGCTGTAGATAGACAAGGCCGTCACTATTGGCCGCTGTGTGAACTCCGCATGTTAGGTAAAAAATCCCCGGGCCAAGGTGATTAGTTAGATGGAACTCTATCCGTAGTTTATCGCCCTCTAGAAATGATCGTTTAGATACAGGATGGGGCTGCGTGTTGGTACCGAAAATACAAACACCTTCTCGGTTAGTGATCATCATTCCGAATACGGGCGTGGTGACCGCTGCAAAAAATGTAACCGTATAAGAGAACACATAAGAGGTGTTTGGGGTTAATATGTTCGTTTGTTGCTGATGCTGGCTCGTGATGGAAATATCGCTAATTTGCGCTCTACCATCTCCATATGTCTTTTCATTGGTCTTAAGCAGGTCTTGGTCTAGCACCGCCTGACTTTGTTCTGATGAGGCAGGCAGTTTTGCCGTCTGCGTCGTTTCTGCGTTTCTGGATGCGCCGAACAGGTCACGTTCATATGAAATGCAGACCTGCTTGGCAGCTCCAAATTCGATAGCGACCCCCCGTGCCAGATACAGGGCTTCGCTGCAGATTTTCTTCACAGTCTCCATATCATGGCTGACGAATAGTAGTGTTACGCCAGCATCACTTAAATCGCTAATCTTCCGCATGCACTTACGTTGAAATGCAGCATCGCCAACTGCAAGCGCCTCATCGATAATTAGAATTTCAGGTGCTACATTGATGGCGACGGCAAAGGCAAGTCGTACCACCATTCCGCTGGAGTATGCTTTGACTGGTTGGTCAATGAAGTCACCGATGTCAGCGAATGAAACAATTTCGTCGAACCGGGTGTTGATCTCATCTTCGGCCAATCCGAGCACTGAGGCATTCATGTATATGTTTTCACGGCCCGTGAACTCTGGGTTAAACCCGGATCCGAGCTCCAGCAAAGCAGCGACACGCCCATTGGTGGTAATACTCCCTATAGTTGGATTGAGCGTGCCGCAGATAATCTGTAGTAGCGTGGATTTACCACTGCCATTACGGCCGACGATACCAACTGTAGCGCCTTTTTTTATCTCGAACGAGATGTCTTTCAGCGCCCAGAACTCGCGGTAGTGTTTTCGAGGTGTGATTCCAAGTAATCGCTCTGCGCGTGGTAATACAAACTGCTTGAGGCGATCGCGCGGAGTCTCGTAGATCTGGTAGCACTTACTCAAGTGTTTAACTTGAATAGCGATATCATTGCTCATGTTGGTGTTGCCCTACTATCGATGCGCTCGAATAACGTATGGAACTACAAAACATCGGAGAATCCTTTGCGGGTCTTCTGAAACCATGCAAAGCCGAGCCAGGATATGGCAATAGTGGTGATCCAATAGATCAGTAGCATCCAGAAGTTTGGAAGTTTACCCCAGTACAAAACATCTCGGCTCATTTCGATAACAGGGGTTAGCGGGTTTAGATAAAGAAGGCGTTGGTAATTTTCTGGTAGGGCGCTAGCGGGGTAGAAAATGGGGCTCAAGAACATTAGCATGGTAACTATAATGCCAATGAACTGAGTTACGTCTCTCAAGAATACACCTATAGAGGCCAAGGCCCAGCTGAGGCCCATTATGAGAAGTGAAAACGGAATGATAATCAGTGGGAATAGTAGGGCGGTGATATGGGGAGCGCCAAATAGAATTGCGTATACTGTAAGCCAAACACTTAAACTTATACATACGTGGTAGAGCGCAGATAGCAGACTTACAAAAGGCAGTATCTCCAAGGGGAAGACTACCTTTTTGACATAGTTGGGATTGGAGAGGATAAGACTCGGGCCGCGGTTGATGCACTCGGCAAACAGATTGAAGACAATCAGACCGGCAAAAAGCAGGAGAGCAAACTCGGTTTTTGAGTCGCCCCCTCCGCTCCAGCGCGCCTTAAACACTTCACTAAAAACAAAAGTATATACCGCTAGCATGCAGAGTGGATTAAAAAAAGACCAGAAAACCCCAAGGGCTGAGCCTCGGTAACGGCCCAGGACTTCGCGCTTGACCGAGGCGTGAATTAGGCTTCTGTTTCGCCAAAGGCTAGCCGCCATTTCAATGGGGGTAGCGGGGAAATTACGCATAAGATAAAAACTCGGCTTCTGTAAAAACTCCGCCATGAAGATCATTGGCAGAAATGGCTGTGAAGCGCTCAGTGAGACAGGGATGAGTCGAGAAACGACTTGCTGGCCATTTATGCGGGCACTTTTCAACAGTGAGATGAGAGGCATTCAAGTAGCCGGCCCTAGGAGCTTTGACCTCCTTGTAGGCGCGAGAGCCCTGCTGCTCCATCGAATACGGCTTGCAGAAGTATGCGCAAAGCAGGGCGGTTGCTTTGAGTTGTACCAGCTTGAGTTCTACCGAACGATCTAGTGTTGGTATAGCTACTACGCCCACGAAAACGTCTTCGTGGTTGATAGGACCTTTCAAAAGTCTATGTCCCTATAGTGTGTTGCAAGAGATTTGTTACGCGCTCGCTCGGGGGAATCCCCTCCTGCTAGCAGTGCAAACCTTCCCATTATTGGCCGATGCATCTAAGCCAAGACCCTCTTCTACTTGGCGCTCGCTCCAGCATTTGTCAATGCTAGAGTGCAGTAGGCTAGTGCTGTCTTTCTCACATCTTTGCCCTACTGCTTGGCTGTCATGCCAATCGGCCGCCTCTTCAGTGGTACCTGTCAATGATACCGTCCCTGCTGCTTGGCTACAATTTTACTACCTGTGATCCCTTTGCGTTGTGGTTGAGAGGGGTGAAAGGTCCCCCAGCCGCTTAGCGCAGCGTGTTTATACTGTCAGCCATTTGCGCTTGGAGCTCCCTAAGCCTAGGTCAGCGAATGGCTGAGGGGAAGAGGTCAGCTTTCAGCACGGGACACTGGGCCGCCTAGCGAACTTGACCGTCGCATCGAGGCCGTCGTCCTGTCGGTCTAAATTAAGCCAGTACGATGTGTATCGCTCAGGTCACGGCCAGAATAATCATAGCCGATACCGAGTGTGTCCTTTTTCGATAGGAGAAAGCCGATGTGCGGTGTCATCTTTTTCTCTGGACTTAGCCCTAAGTTAGCACGGTCCTATTTAACTTATAAACATCGGTTACTTCATTCTATGATTTTTCTGTTCTTCGGTAGGTCAGGCGCTGAGGTCCGGCCAGAAGCTTGGTGATAAAACAAACGTTGAGAACAGTGCGCTCCTCGAGTTGGGGTAGTCTCGCAGGAAGTGCGAAATGGGGAATATATGGGGCGGCCTGGGATTAATGACAATGTACCGACGTAACTAATACGCCCCAGTGGAATGTGCGCGGCAGAAAATTTCTTGGGCGTCGAGAGGCGCGTGCGAAACAAATGCCGGAGTGTGATTGGGGAGTCTGCTTCTTTTGGGGGGGGGGGCTGAATGAAGTAGTCAGTAGTAGGTCTAGCCGAGTTGCATGTTTCTGGATCTTCGACCACCTAGATAGCTCGAGATTACTTCAAAAAGAGCTTTTGGCCTCTGGGTTTTGTTAATCCCGTCAAGTAGTCCGCCCGAAATATTTTTACTTATTGCGGTGGGGAGGTGTGCGACTATTCGACTCGAGACTCTTCAGTTTTTAGATGTTACTGTGTTCGGATTTTCAGGCTAAAGCCCTAGCACGATATGAGTGGTCTCTATAATTTATCTGTTTCAGCATCAGGCATCTGCAGCAGAAATAATCTGTATGCAGGATGAAATCAGTACCCACTAATTTTTAGTGCCGCTCTCAAGGTCGAGACGCAAATATAATGCTATATAAGTTACTAGGGTCAGCGTCAGTCTCTAGCGATACCATCTTTGAGTAGTATTTCTGGTTGAATTGATATGCGACAAGTCAGTAGTCAAGTACGGGGTACATTTCTGCCCAATTGAGCGGGCATACTGATTGGCACGTTGCTCGATGTGGAGCCGTGCATCCCTTACCGTTGCTCAGCTCAAGCTAATCCTTCAGTGGTGAAGGCAGCTATGTCTACTAAATTCGGTTGAGGAGGCGACTCAGAGACCGATGCGCGCTCAGCTAGCTCTGGAAGCAGTAGGGCAGGAAATTCATGTCTAGTCCTGAAATAGGTTTACACCTTTCAGGCCAAGCTCCATACCTCAAAGCGCCCGATGCACCGCATCGGGCGTTTTGTATTTTAGAGCCAGGTGAGGCCGCTCCCGGTTATAGATATCGACGGCTTCGCGCACCATGCGACGCGCCTGTCCGAGGCCGGTGGGAGGGTGCTCCAGCAACTCGTTCTTCAGGATGCCGTTGACGCGCTCAGCCAGCGCATTCTGGTAACAGTCGTAACCATCGGTCATCGAGCAGGTTGCCCCGTGCTGCACGTGCAGGCGTTGGTACAGCTCCGAGCAGTACTGGATGCCTCGGTCGGAGTGATGCACCAGGGGGGTCCGCGTCGTGCGGTACCGCAGCGCCTGGCTGTAGGCCCGGGCCACCGACTCGGCATGCAGGCTGTCGTGGACGTGATGGCCGACGATCTTGCGCGAATAGGCATCGGTGACCAGGCTCAGGTACAGCGGACCGCTCTGGCTCGGCAGATAGGTAATGTCCGCCACCCATACCTGCTCCGGGGCGCAGGGCAACACCTGCTGCAGCCCTGGCTTGAGCAGATTCGGATGACGATAGAACCGGTGAAAGCTATGGGTGGTCTTGTGGTACGCCCGCTTGGGTTTGACCAGCAGGCGATGCTCCGCCAGCACCCTAAACAGGCGATCCCGGCCCACATGGAACGCGATCCTGGCCTGATCCTGCAGCAAAAAATGCAACTTGCGCGCCCCCAGACGGGGCTGCCGCATCCGTACCTCACGCACGACCTGGGCAATCAGCGAATCTTGCTCGGAACGCTGGTCCGCCGAGTGGTTACGCTGGTAATAGGCTTGGCGACTCAAGCCCATGAACTGGCAAGCCCTGCTAACGCTCAGCGCTAGGATTTGCCCTTGCGTGAGGACTTGCCGGGACGCTTTTTTACAACGGATACGCCGTAGTCGTTCTTCAGTACGTTCACGACCGCTTCGAAGAACTGGGCCTTCTGGCTCATGACTTCCAGCTGCTGCTCCAGCTCCTTGATGCGCTGCTCCGGCGTCAGTGGCAGGTTGGGTTCGGACATCGGCTTGCTCCTGGCGGATCGAATGGAGGCTCCCTGACTCCAGTCCTGCCGACCATGCTTGCGTAACCACACCAGCACCGTCGAGCGGCCCTGGATGCCGTAGCGAGCCTGAGCCTCCTTGTAGCTCATTTCGCCTTTTTCGACCTGATCGACCACTGCCAGTTTAAAAGCCTGCGTGTAATCACGCTGACTGCGACGGATACCTTCTGCCATCGGGGCTCTCCTGAAATAAGGGCGAAGGTGTAAACCTTATTCAGGACGGGACATCATGCACAAAAAAGCCCCGCATCACTGCGGGGCTTTTTCATGTTTGGTGCCGGCACCAGGAGTCGAACCCGGGACCTACTGATTACAAGTCAGTTGCTCTACCAGCTGAGCTATACCGGCAAGGGGCGGCCATTATAGCGATTGGTTGAGCCGAGTAAACCACCTGTTGCTGCCGCTCAGAATCAGAATGCGCATGCTTATGCACAAGTGAGTGGTTTTTGGCACGAAAGTACTCGTGAACTGTGATCTGGGTCGCGGAATGGCGTAACTGGCTGTTTTTCTGATGATTTATTTTTTGCTCAAAAAGCGATCAATTCTCAGCAGGCCTTGCCCGGATGGGCGTTCGGGCAGTTGCTCATCATTCATCAACAAAGTTATCCACAGGTTCTGTGGGCAAATCGCTGCGCTCCGCGAGTAGCAGGAGGTTGCGGGGGGTGAGGCGGTGTTCGCAGAAGCGGCCGGCCTGCACCCGGTAGCCGCGTTCCTGAAGGAGCAGGGCGCGGTCGAGCAGCAGCCAGATTTCCAGGGGGCGGCGGTAGAGGGCGCGCAGCAGCTCCAGGTTGCGTACCTGGGCCAGGCGTTGCCAGCCCCGGGCCTCCAGCCTGGCCCAGTCGCGCGGAGCAGGCGCAGCCAGGCCCTTGAGCTGGGCGAGGTCGTGGCAGTAGCGCTCGAGGGTTTTTTCCAGCCAGCTCACCGGTAACGAGGGTGTGGGCAGGTACTGGTCGAGGCCGCGTTGTTCCCGCTGCAGCAGGTCGAAGGCCAGGCGCCTGGCCATGGACTGGTCGCGTTGGCGGCGGACGCGCGCACCGGCGGTGACGGTTTCGCTCTGTACCAGGCGCAGGTCCCGCCGATCCGGGCGCAGGGTGGAGCGTTGCGCGGCGGTGGAGAGGGGCTGGTAGTGCTGTTCTGTGATGCGGTTGTAGCAGCAGGGGGCGATGGCGAGTTGTCCACAGCCCTGGTCAGTGGCCAGTTGCAGCAGGCGCACGTGCAGGTCGCCGCAGGCGTGCAGGGCGATGGTGGTGTGTTCGGGATGCAGCTGCGTTGCCGCGTCGACAGCCAGCACATCTTGTAGGCGGTGCGAGGCCGCGAGACCGAGCCGGTCGCTGAGGCGTTGGCCGTCTTCCACCAGCAGCGGATCGAACTCCAGGCAGGTGAGTGCGGCGTCGGGGTGCGCCAAGGTGCGCCCAAGGTGGCCTTTGCCGGCGCACCAGTCGAGCCAGTGGCTGGGTTTGTGAGTGAACCGCAGGCTGCCGGCGAAGGCCTGGATCTGCTGCCATTTGCGACCGGGCACGTCGAGACAGAGGGCTGCTGGCCACTGGCGCTCGAGGGCGTTATCGAATGCGCCGGTGTCGGCCAGCTCGTGGGAGCGGGCCGCCAGTTCAGGGAAGGGCGCGGGGGCATCAGGCAGGTGCAGCAGGCCGTGGCTCGCTTCCGCCTGCTCCAGGCTGCGGCCGCGTAGCCAGCGGGCCAGTTCGGGCAGCTCGTCTTCCCAGCCCAGGCGCAACTCGGTGAAGGGTTCCGGGTGCCACAGCGGGTAGCCCTGGCTGAGGAACTCATCCAGCGCTGCGAAGCGTTCGAGCAGCAGGGGGCCCTGAAGGGGCGCGGGGCTTGGCATGGAGTGTGGAAGGAGAAAGACGATCGGGCCCGCAGTATAGCGCTGCCCCTTGTGGCGAGGGGCAGCGGGCGGTCAGCGGCCTTGGCAGGCGTCGACCCGTAGCCAGCGTTCCAGCAGGCGGAAGGCACGGATGAGCACGAAGGCGATCACCAGGTAGAAGACCCCGGCGACGAAGAAGAACTCTGGTGCCATATAGGTGCGGGCAATGATGGTACGAGCCATGCCGGTGAGTTCCAGCAGGGTCACGGTGCTGGCCAGGGCGCTGGCCTTGAGCATCAGGATCACTTCGTTGCTGTAGGCCGGCAGGCCGATGCGCGCCGCACGCGGCAGGATGATGTGCACCAGGGTCTTGAATTGCGACATGCCCAATGCCCGCGCCGCTTCGATCTCGCCCGGCGGGATGGCCTGGATGGCCCCGCGGATGATCTCGGCGATATAGGCCGCCGTATGCAGGATCATGGTGATGACGGCACACCAGAACGGGTCGCGCAGGTAGGGCCAGAGCGGGCCCTTGCGCACCAGGTCGAACTGGGCGAGGCCGTAGTAGACCAGGAACAGCTGTACCAGCAGCGGCGTGCCGCGGAAGAAGAAGATATAGCCGTAGGGCAGTGCGCGCACGTACCAGTGGCGGGAGGCCCGGGCGATGCCCATGGGCAGGGCGAGAATCAGCCCGGCGACCACGGCGATAGCCACCAGTTCCAGGGTCAGCAGTGCCCCGTCGAACAGGCGCGGCAGGTACTTGATGATGACGTCCCAGTTCATGCCGCGCTCCTTTTGAAGCCGCGTCCGGCACGTTTTTCCAGCCAGTGCAGACCAATCATCGCGAGGATGGTCAGGCCCAGGTAGATGAAGGCCGCCACCAGGTAGAAGGTGAAGGGCTCCTTGCTGGCGGTCACGGCGATCTGCGAGCGACGCATGATTTCCTCAAGGCCGATCACCGAGACCAGTGCGGTGTCCTTCATCAGGATCATGAACAGGTTGCCAAGGCCCGGCAGGGCGATGCGCCACATCTGCGGCAGGATCAGGCGCCAGAGGATGCGCGAGCCGGAAAGGCCCAGCGCCAGGCCGGCCTCACGGTGCCCTTTGGGGATGGCCAGGATGGCGCCGCGGAACACCTCGGTGGCGTAGGCGCCGAAGCACAGGCCGAGGGCAATGGTGCCGGCGGCGAAGGCCGACAGCTCCAGGCCAGGCAAGTTGAGTTCTTCGCCAATGGCCAGCATGAGGTTCACGGTGCCGAAATACATCAGCAGGACCCAGAGCAATTCGGGCACACCGCGCACGATGGTGGAGTAGGCCCCGCCAAGCCACTGCAGAGGCTTCATGGGGGAAGTCTTGGCCAGCGCACCGAGCAGGCCCAGCACCAGACCGAGCGACAGCGCTGAAAGCGCCAGCTTGATGGTCATCAGGGTGCCGGCCGCCAGGGCGGGGCCGAATCCGTAGAGGTCGAGGTTCATCTGCAAGGCTACTGCTGGGGACCGGCGCCGCGTGGGCGGCGCCGGTCAGGCGGGCATCAATAGATGCTGAAAGGGAAGTACTTGTCGTTGATCTTCTTATAGGTGCCGTCAGCGACGATTTCCTTCAGTGCGGCATTCAGCTTCTCGCGCAGCGGGTCGCCCTTGCGCACGGCGATGGCGATCTTGTCGTTGTCGAACACCGGCTCGCCCTTGAATTCGAAGCCCTTGCCGGCGTCGCTCTTCAGCCATTCCCAGTTGACGAACTTGTCGGCCAGGACGCCGTCGAGGCGGCCGGAGGACAGGTCCAGGTAGGCGTTTTCCTGGGTGTCGTAGAGCTTGATGTCGACCACGTCGGCCATGTTGTCTTCGAGCCAGGTGCCGGCGATGGTGGCGCGCTGGGCACCGATGACCTTGCCTTTCAGGCTGGCCTTGTCGGTCTTGAAGTCAGCGTCCTTGGGAGCGATGAACTGCAGCTTGTTGGTGTAGTAGGCGTCGGTGAAGTCGACGGCCAGCTTGCGCTCTTCGGTGATCGACATGGACGCGGCGAGGAAGTCGAATTTCTTGGCGTTCAGGGCCGGGATGATGCCGTCCCAATCGGAGGTGACCACTTCGCATTCGGCCTTCATCTTGGCGCAGAGGGCCTGGGCGATCTCGACGTCGAAGCCGCCGACCTGGCCGCTGGCGTCGATCAGGTTGAAGGGTGGGTAGGCGCCTTCGGTACCGATCTTCAGTTTATCGGCGGCGACGGCACTGGTCCCGAAGGCCAGGGTGGCGGCAGCGGCCAGCAGGATCTTCTTGTAGTTCTTCATGCGATGTTGCTCCGTGTTTAGCGATTGCTGGACATGAATTGTTTACAGCGCGCCGAGGTCGGGTTGTCGAACACCTGCTGTGGCGGCCCCTGCTCTTCCACCAGGCCCTGGTGGAGGAACACCACCTCGCTGGAAACCTGGCGGGCGAAGTTCATTTCGTGGGTTACCAGCAGCATGGTCCGGCCCTCGTCGGCGAGCGCGCGGATCACGTTAAGCACTTCTTGTACCATCTCGGGGTCGAGCGCCGAGGTGGGTTCGTCGAACAGAATCACTTTAGGCTGCATCGCCAGAGTGCGCGCAATAGCCGCGCGCTGCTGCTGGCCGCCGGAGAGCTGGGCGGGGTAAACGTGGCGCTTATCGGCGATGCCGACCTTGGCCAGCAGGGCCTCGGCAACTTCGGTGGCTTCTGCCCTGCTCTGGCCGAGCACGCGGCGCGGCGCCTCGATGATGTTGTCGAGGACCGTCATGTGCGGCCACAGGTTGAAGTTCTGGAACACGAAGCCGATTTCGCTGCGCAGCCGGTTGATCTGCTTGCCGTCGGCGGCGACCAGTTCGCCGGAGCGGGCGGGTTTCAGCTTGAGCTCTTCGCCAGCGACGATGATCTGGCCCTGGTGGGGGTTTTCCAGCAGGTTGATGCAACGCAGGAAGGTGGATTTTCCGGAGCCGGAAGAACCGAGGATGGAGATGACGTCACCATCACGGGCGGTAAGGGAGATGCCCTTGAGCACTTCAAGATCGCCGTAGCGTTTGTGCAGGTTGCGGATTTCTAGCGCGGGCGTGGCCTCGGCCATGGGGGTTCCTCTTATTGTTCGGATGCGCTCCGGCTGCGATCGGCCTTCCTGGCGAAGGAGGCCAACCTAGCATAGGCCCCAAGGGGCGCCAAGGGCGGTACTGGCACCGCGCCGGCTCGCTTGTGGGGCTTGTCGCATGGATGCAGCCGATTGTCGCGCAAACGCAAGAAAAGACGGTTTTTGCCTGGGTTCGACGCAAAGGCGGCGCACCCTACGCGCAAAACGCTCGCAATTCCAGTGCCAGGCGCTGGCCAGAGGGGGTGTTTCAGCGGGCCTTGCCGCGCCCTTCCAGCAGGCTGGAGACCTTCTCGCGCAGTTCGTCGATGGAGAAGGGTTTGGCGATCATGTCCATCTGGGTGGCCAGCTCGCTGCCGTCGATGCTGACGATCTCGGCATAGCCGGTGGCGAACAGCACGCGCAGGCCCGGGCGCAGGTCGCGGGCCACGGCCGCCAGCTCCTGGCCGTTCATGCCGGGCAGGCCGATGTCGGTGAGCAGCAGGTCGATGGTCGCGTCGCTGCGCAGGATGGCCAGCGCCTGCTGGCCGTCGCAGGCCTCCATCACCTGGTAGCCGAACTCTTCCAGCACCTCGACCGTGAGCATGCGCACCACGTCGGCGTCTTCCACCACCAGAATGGATTCACGATTGGCCGCCCCTGTGGGCTGCTCGACTGGGCTTTGTTGTTGTTCCGACAAAACGGGACCTCGCGGTAGATAAAGGCTGACACGGGTGCCTTGGCCGGCGCCGCTTTGCAAGCGGACCTGGCCACCGGTCTGTTTGATGAAGCCATATACCATGGACAGCCCCAGCCCGCTTCCCTGACCCAGTGGTTTTGTCGTGAAGAAGGGTTCGAAGGCGTGGCTCAGCACCCTCTCGTCCATGGCTCGGCCGGTGTCATGCACTTCCAGCAGCAGGTAATCGCCCGGGTTCGGCTCCGCGCCTTCGGCGCTTTCTTCCGGGATGCTGGCGCGGATCAGCAATTGGCCACCGTCGGGCATCGCCTCGCGGGCATTGTCCACCAGGTGCTCCAGTGCCTTGCACAGCTGTTCGGCGTCGCACAGGACTGTGGCGGGCAGCGGGTCGACCTGCAGCACCAGCTTCACCGCCGGCCCGGCGCGTTCCGCCAGGTGCGGGCGATGTTCGGCGAGCCAGGCATCAAGGCGGATCGGCTGTATATCCAGGGCCTGGCGGCGGGCGAATGACAGCAGGTTGTGGGTCAGCGTGGCACCGCGCTCGGCGGAGTCGGTGGCGGCGTCGATGAAGCGCTCGAGGTCCTGGCGGGATTCGTCCGGCAGGCGTCGACGGATCAGGTCGAGGCCGACGCGGATGCCCGCCAGGAGGTTGTTGAAGTCGTGGGCGATGCCGCCGGTGAGCTGCCCGACCGCTTCCATGCGCTGGGCATTGCGCAGCGCCTCTTCGGTGCGTCGCAGCACCTCGGCGGTGCGTTTTTCCTCGGTGATGTCGCGGCCGTTGCCGTACTGGATGTCGTTTTCCGGCGTGGCGCTCCAGGACAGCCAGCGGTAGCTGCCGTCGCGGTGGCGCAGGCGGTTCTCGAAGCGCCGGATCCTCAGGCCCCCGGCCAGTTCCTGGCGGGTCTGGTCGGTACTGGGGATATCGTCCGGGTGCTCCAGCCAGTGCGTCGTGCGACCCAGCAGTTCTTCCTCGCTCCAGCCCAGGGTCGTGGTCCAGGCCGGGTTGATGCTGAGCAGGCGGCCCTGCTGGTCGGCGACGCAGAGCAGGTCCAGGGAGAGGTTCCAGATGCGGTCGCGCTCCAGGGTGCGTTGGTGCAGGCGGTCCGTCTCTTCGGCCTGGCGGGCCGCCCGTGCCAGGTCGCCGCTGAGGCTTTCCGCCAGCTCGTCGAGGAAGCGCCGGTAGCGTGCATCCAGCGGGCGCCGCGGGCTGATGGCACACACCAGCACGCCCAGGGGGCGATCATCGGCGCCATCGGCAATAAGGGGCAGCACCCGCGCGCGGGTGACCGGCTCTGGCCAGGGCGGCAGCGACTGCGGTCGCTCCAGCTCGATATCCAGGGTGTCGCCAGCGGCGGTCGCTGCCCAGGGCGCCGTGCCCGGGGCCAGCTCCAGGGGAGCCAGCGCATCGCCCGGTTCCAGGCCGCTGCAGAGGGCCAGCTCGGCCCGCCCTTCGGCGTTGAGGCGGTAAAGCAGGCAGAAGGGCAGGTCGGCGGCGGCGCCGCGGAGCACCTCCTCCGCCAGGTGGCAGGCCTCTGCGGGGCTGGCAGCGGTGCGGGTACTGGCGCGCAGTTCGCCCAGCAGCCGGCTGCGCCGCGCTTCGATGACCTGCACGGTGGTTTCGATGACGGTGTTGAACAGGCCGGTCGGGCGGCCGTCGAAGCCGAGAATCGGGCTGACGTTGTAGTTGAAGTAGCACTCCTCGACGTAGCCGAAGCGCTGCATCGGCAGCAGCCCGTCCTCGACGTGCACCGCGACGCCGGTTTGCATGATGCCGTCGAACATGGGCTCGAGCGTGTCCCAGATATCCGCCCAGGCTTCCCGCGCCGGCCGGCCCAGGGCCCAGGGGTGCTTGTCGCCCGGGATGGCGCTGTAGGCGTCGTTATAGAGGAGGTGATAGTCCCGGCCCCAGTAGATGCACACCGGGAAGCGCGAATTGAGCCCCACGCCGAGGATGGACTTCAGCGGGGCGGCCCAGTCCTGCAGGGCACCCAGCGGGGTGATGCCCCAGTCGTGGGCGCGGATCAGCGGTGCCATTTCCCCTACGCTGTTGAGGAAGTCCCCTGCTGCGGCAGCGGTGGGTGGCGGGGCGGGGAAGGCGTGATCGTTTGAACTCGCGTCCATCTGTTCTTCTGCGGCGCTCGTGCGCTTTTCGGGGCTGATCGTCTTAGAAGTTCCCGGCTTGGAAAGATTCCGTATTTTTTAATGAACCTTTTTCCCCCTCCCGGTGTTCCAAGCGGAACCTCTGCCCTTGGTGTCGATGTGCCATGTGAAGAGGGTGATTGGTTAAAGAAGGTCAGCGCATTAACATGCGGAACCCTCCGATATCCCCAACAGATCGGTGATTTTAGGCACCAGGCCAGGGAACACAGATGACCACCATGAACTCCACCGACGAGAAGAGCTTTCGGCGCATCCTCGCGCGCAACGTCGCCCTGCCGCTGGGCGTCGGCGTGCTTGGCGCCATGCTTTTCGTCGCGCTGATCTCCTACCTGCTTTATGTGCTCAGCTGGGTCGAGCACACCGATATCGTGATCAGCAATGCCAACGACGGCCTGCGCCTGTCCGTGGACCAGGAGTCCGGCCTGCGCGGCTACCTGATTTCCGGCAACGCCACGTTCCTGCAGCCTTATGAGCAGGCGCGGCCGCGCATCAAGGCGGCCATGTCCGGCCTGCGCGAGATGGTCAAGGACAACCCGCCCCAGGTGGAGCGCGTGCGCACCATCGAGGCGCTGCAGGAGGAGTGGGACCGTTTCGCCAAGGAGATGATCGACCGCAAGCGCGATGGCCTGAACGTCGTCGATGCCGTCAGCGAGGGCCGGGGCAAGCAACTGGTGGATGCCGTTCGCGAGCAGTACCGCATCTTCATCAACCTGGAGCGCCAGCTGCGCCACGAGCGCAACGAGAAGGCCAGTGATACGGCCATCCTCACCATCGCCCTCTACCTGCTCTTCAGCCTGAGTTTCAGCGGCCTGCTGGCGTTCTTCGGGCGCCGCGAGCTGTTGTCCCTCTCCACCACCTACAGCGAGTCCCTCGCCCAGCAGCGGGCCCACAGTGAGCACCTGCAACGCCAGGCCTGGCTGCGCGACGGCCAGGCGCTGCTCTCCGAACGCATCATCGGCCAGCAGACCCCGCCGGTGCTGGGGCGCAACATGCTGGAGTTCCTGGCCGGCTACCTGGACATGGCGGTGGGTGCGCTCTATGGCCGTGACGAGCACGGCAGCCTGCAGCGCGTCGCTTCCTACGGTTTCTCCCGCGAGCTGGAGAGCCGCGAGCAGAACTTCGCCAGCACCGAGACCCTGGTGGGCCAGGTGGCGGTGGAAAAGCGCATCCGTGCGCTCGACGCCCTGCCGGCCGGCTATATCAAGGTCAGCTCCGGCCTGGGCGATGTGGAGCCCCAAGCGGTGCTGCTGGTGCCGACCTTCAGCGATGGCGAGGTCAATGGCGTGATCGAGCTGGGCTTCCTGCGTCGCCTCGAACCGCGTGATTCGGCGCTGCTGGAGATGATTGCCGGCAACCTGGGTACTGCCCTGGAAGCGGCTCGCTACCGCCAGCGCCTGCAGGTGGTGTTGGAGGAAACCCAGCAACTGAACGAAGAGCTGCAGGTGCAGCAGGAAGAGCTGAAGACCGCCAACGAGGAGCTGGAGGAACAATCCCGCGTGCTGCGCGAGTCCCAGGCCCACCTGGAGACCCAGCAGGCGGAGCTGGAGCAGACCAACGAGCGCCTCGGCGAGCAGGCCCAGGAAATGGCGGCCCAGCGCGACGACCTGGACAACAAGAACAGCGCGCTGAACAAGGCCCAGGTGGAGCTGGAAGCGCGCGCCGAGGAGTTGCAGCGGGCCAGCCGCTACAAGTCCGAGTTCCTCGCCAACATGTCCCACGAGCTGCGCACGCCGCTGAACAGCTCGCTGATCCTGGCCAAGCTGCTGGCGGACAACCAGGCCGGCAACCTCAACGACGAGCAGATCAAGTTCGCCGAGTCCATCTACTCCGCCGGCAACGACCTGCTGAACCTGATCAACGACATTCTCGACATCTCCAAGGTCGAGGCCGGCAAGCTCGACGTACGCGCCGAGAACACCAATGTCCAGCGCCTGGCGGAAGGGCTGCGGGGTGTGTTCCAGCCCCTGGCCGACGAAAAGCGCCTGGCCTTCCACCTCGACATCGATGCCGATGCGCCGGACGTGCTCTACACCGACCGCCAGCGTGTGGAGCAGATTCTCAAGAACCTGCTGTCCAACGCCCTCAAGTTCACCGACAAGGGCGAAGTCGGCCTGCGCGTCAGCCGTGCCCGGGGCGGTATCGCCTTCGCCGTCAGCGACACCGGCATCGGCATCCGCGGCGACCAGCTCGGGCCCATCTTCGATGCCTTCCACCAGGCCGATGGCACCACCAACCGCCGCTTTGGCGGCACCGGGTTGGGCCTGTCCATCTCCCGTGACCTGGCGGAGCTGCTCGGCGGCTCCATCCTGGTGTCCAGCGAGCCGGGCAAGGGCAGCCTGTTCACCCTGTTGCTGCCGGAAACCTACCAGAGCCGTGGCGAGGCCGAGGCCGTGCCCCTGGCGGTGGTCGAGAGCCGGCCGTTGCAGCGCGTGGCACCGCCGCCGGCACCGGATGCGCCGCGTGCCGAGCCCATCCCCAGCTTCCCGGATGACCGTGGTCAGGCCGATCTGGGCGGGCGCTGCGTGCTGGTGATCGAGGACGAGCCCAAGTTCGCGCAGATCCTCTATGACCTGGCCCACGAGCTCGGCTACCGCTGCCTGGTGGCCCATGGTGCCGACGAGGGGTACCAGCTGGCCGACGGCCATTCGCCCGACGCCATCCTCCTGGACATGCGCCTGCCGGACGAATCCGGGCTCTCGGTGCTGCAACGCCTCAAGGGCAACCCGCACACCCGCCACATCCCCGTGCACGTCATCTCGGTGGAGGACCTCAGCGAGGCCGCCATGCACCTGGGCGCCATCGGCTATGCGGTCAAGCCCACCACCCGCGACCAGCTCAAGGATGTGTTCGGCAAGCTCGAGGCCAAGCTCACCCAGAAGGTCAAGCGCGTGCTGCTGGTGGAGGACGATGCCCTGCAGCGCGACAGCATCGCCCGCCTGATCGGCGACGACGACATTGAAATCACCGCCGTCGAGTTCGGCGAGCAGGCGCTGGAGCTGCTGCGCTCCACTCTGTTCGACTGCATGATCATCGACCTCAAGCTGCCCGACATGCAGGGCAACGACCTGCTCAAGCGCATGGGCAGCGAGGACATCTGCTCCTTCCCGCCGGTCATCGTCTACACCGGGCGCAACCTGACCCGCGACGAGGAAGCCGAGCTGATGAAATACTCGCGCTCCATCATCATCAAGGGCGCGCGCTCCCCCGAGCGCTTGCTGGACGAGGTCACGCTGTTCCTGCACAAGGTCGAATCGGAGCTCTCCAGCGAGCGGCAGAAGATGCTCAAGACCGCCCGCAGCCGCGACAAGGTGTTCGAGGAGCGGCGCATCCTCCTGGTGGACGACGACGTGCGCAACATCTTCGCCCTCACCAGCGCCCTGGAGCAGAAGGGCGCGCGGGTGGAGATCGCCCGCAACGGCCGCGAGGCCATCGACAAGCTCAATGCGGTACCGGAGATCGACCTGGTGCTGATGGACGTGATGATGCCGGAGATGGACGGCTACGAAGCCACCCGCCTGATCCGCGAGGAAGCGCGCTGGGCCAAGCTGCCGATCATCGCTGTCACCGCCAAGGCGATGAAGGACGACCAGGACCTGTGCATGCGCGCGGGCGCCAACGATTACCTGGCCAAACCCATCGACCTGGATCGGCTGTTCTCGCTGATCCGCGTCTGGCTGCCGAAGCTGGAGCGCATCTGAGATGCCCGAACGCACCCAGGAAATCGAGCTGCGCCTGCTGATCGAGGCGATCTACCTGAAGTACAGCTACGACTTCCGTGACTACTCGGGCTCCTCCCTCAAGCGCCGAGTGCTCTACGCCCTGAACCAGTTCGAGTGCGCCACCATCTCGGCCCTGCAGGAGCGCATCATCCACGACCCCCAGGCGTTCCACGAGCTGCTGCAGTACCTCACCATCCCGGTCAGCGAGATGTTCCGCGACCCCAGCTACTTCCTCGCCCTGCGCCAGGAAGTGGTGCCCATCCTGCGCACCTACCCCTCGATCAAGGTATGGATCGCCGGCTGCAGCACCGGTGAGGAAGTGCACTCGATGGCGATCCTCCTGCATGAGGAAGGGCTGCTGGAGCGCACGCTGATCTACGCCACCGACATCAACCCGCAGTCCCTGGAAAAGGCCCGGCGCGGCATCTACTCCCTCGACGACATGCGCCAGTACAGCGAGAACTATCGCAAGGCCGGGGGGCGGGGGTCGCTGTCGGACTACTACACTGCGGCATACGACGGCGCGTTGTTCGACAAGGCGCTGCGGGAGAACGTCACCTTCGCCGACCACAGCCTGGCGACCGACGCGGTGTTCTCCGAGACCCAGCTGATCTCCTGTCGCAACGTCCTGATCTATTTCAACAAGCAGTTGCAGGACCGCGCCCTCGGGCTCTTCCACGAGTCCCTGTGCCACCGCGGCTTCCTCGGCCTGGGCAGCAAGGAGAGCCTGGACTTCTCCGCCTACGCCAACCGCTTCGAGGCGCTCAACCGCCAGGAAAGGGTGTTTCGCAAACTATGAGCACGCAGCAGTGGGACGCAGTGGTGGTCGGGGCATCCGCCGGTGGCGTGGAAGCGCTGCTGACGGTGTTCAGCGGCCTGCCCGCCGACTACGCGCTGCCGCTGGTCTGCGTGCTGCACCTGCCGGAGTCCCGTGACAGCCTGCTGGCCGATCTTTTCTCCCGGCGCCTGGCGCTGCGGGTGAAGGAAGCCGAGGACAAGGAAAGCCTGCGCCCCGGCACCCTGTATTTCGCCGCGCCCGGCTACCACCTCTCCATTGAGCGCGACCACAGCCTGTCCTTCAGCCGCGAAGAGCCGCTGCACTACTCGCGGCCGTCCATCGATGTACTTTTCGAGTCGGCCGCCGACTGCTTCCAGGAACGCCTGGTGGGCGTATTGCTCACCGGCGCCAACCAGGACGGCGCGGCGGGCCTGGCGGCGATCAAGCAGGGCGGTGGCCTGACCGTCGTCCAGGACCCGCTCGAAGCGCAAGTGCCGACCATGCCCGAGGCCGCCCTGGCGAGCCACGTGCCCGACCATATTCTTCCGTTGCGCGGCATTCGCGCACTCCTGGCCCAACTGGACCCCGCCCATGCCGACTAGCCAAACGAGCAAGCTGCTGATCGTCGACGACCTGCCGGAGAACCTCCTGGCGCTGGAGGCGTTGATCAAGGGCGAGGGACGCCAGGTGTACCAGGCCAGCTCGGCCGACGAGGCGCTGGCGCTGCTGCTGGAGCACGAGTTCGCCCTGGCCATTCTCGATGTGCAGATGCCCGGCATGAACGGTTTCGAGCTGGCCGAGCTGATGCGCGGCACGGAAAAGACCAAGCACATCCCCATCGTCTTCGTCAGTGCCGCCGGGCGCGAGCTCAACTACGCCTTCAAGGGCTATGAGAGCGGCGCGGTGGATTTCCTCTACAAGCCCCTGGACCACCACGCCGTGCGCAGCAAGGTGGCGGTGTTCGTCGAGCTGCACCGCCAGCGCAAGCTGATGGCCTGCCAGCTGGATGCCCTGGAGCAGGGCCGCCGCGAGCAGGACGCGCTGCTGGCCGAGCTGCGCGCCACCCAGGCCGAGCTGCAGCGCGCGGTGCAGATGCGTGACGACTTCATGTCCATCGTCTCCCACGAGCTGCGCACGCCGCTCAACGGGCTGATCCTCGATACCCAGCTGCGCCAGATGTACATGGCCAAGGGCAATGCCGCGGTGTTCAGCGAGGACAAGCTCAAGGCCATGTTCGACCGCGACGAGCGGCAGATCAGAAGCCTCATCCGCCTGATCGAGGACATGCTCGATGTGTCCCGCATCCGCACCGGCAAGTTGTCGATCCGCCCCGAGCGCACCGAGCTCGGGCGCCTGGTGCGCAACGTCACCGAAAACTTCGAACAGCAGATGCAGGGCGTTGGCTGCGAGCTGAGCCTGGAGATCGACGGCGAACTGCACGGCGTGTGGGATGCCTTCCGGATCGAGCAGGTGGTCAGCAACCTGCTGAGCAATGCCCTGCGCTATGGGCCGGGCAAGCCGATACGGGTCCGCGTGCAGGGGGAGGGTGGTGAGGCGCGGGTGGAGGTCAGCGACAATGGCGTCGGCATCTCGCCTGCCGATCAGCGCCGCATCTTCCAGCAGTTCGAGCGGGTCAGCGGCTCGGAGAAGATCGCCGGCCTCGGGCTCGGCCTGTACATCTCCGAACAGATCGTCACCGCCCACGGTGGGCGCATCGACGTCACCAGCGAGAAGGGCGAAGGCGCCACCTTCAGCCTGGTGCTGCCCCTGGGCTGACCCCTTTCACTCCACCTGCGACTCGTCCGGGTCGCGGGGCTGCTCGCCGTCATCGCGATCTGGGTCCACGGGTTCGGGATCGCGGCCGGGGCTCTGCGGGTCCTTGTCCACCGGCAGGTCGTCTTTTCCAGTCATGTCGCACCTCCTCGGGTCATGCTGTTTCGAGCCTGACCGGCGTGAGGGCGTTCAAACAGAAACTCGGATTGGCGTCTGCCGATGCTAAATCGCAGGCAACAAAAAACCCGCACTAGGCGGGTTTTCTGTTTGCTTCCAGCTGATGCCAGCACCACCTGAAAGCTTGAAGGTGGTGCCCAGGGACGGAATCGAACCGCCGACACGGGGATTTTCAATCCCCTGCTCTACCAACTGAGCTACCTGGGCAACGGGGCGCTATTAAACGGATTTCAGAGGGGGTCGTCAAGCGTGTTTCGAAAAAATTTTTCAGCCTTTACGGGCGCTTACGCGCTCGGGGGTACATAACCGTCCGCCTGGGCGTATTCCTCGCCGGAGAAGAACTTATCCATCTCGGCCTGGAGGAACTTGCGGTCTTCGGCGTTCATCATGTTCAGGCGACGTTCGTTGATCAGCAGGGTCTGGTGCTTCTGCCATTCGTCCCAGGCTTTCTTCGAGACGTTGTTGAAGATGTCTTCGCCCTTGGCGCCGGGGTAGGGCGGGCGGTCGAGGCCGGGCAGTTCTTCGTTGTACTTGCGGCACTTGACGGTGCGGGTCATGGCTTTTCTCCTGCATTCAATACATCGGCCGCGCGCTTGAGCAGCTTCTTCACCGGGGCGGCGAGGCCCAGGCGCGGCGGGGTGGCGAGGTTATACCAGAGCCAGTCGGCATCGGCCACGACGCCTTGATCGCCTTCCACGTGCACCAGCCAGGGCTCGATGGCCAGCTGGAAGTGGCTGAAGGTGTGGGTCAGCTCCGGCAGCGCCTCGCGCTCGCCCAGGCGCAGGGCGTGCTGGCTGGCGATGGGGTCAAGGGCGGCCAGGTCGTCCAGCTCCGGCAGGCTCCAGAGCCCGCCCCAGAGCCCGGTGGAGGGGCGGCGGTAGAGGAGGATGGCGCCTTCGCGGTTGGCCAGGATGGGCATCAGGGTGCGCTTCTGCGGCAGCTCCTTGCGCGGCTTGGGGATCGGGTAGCGGATCTCCAGCCCCAGCATGTGCGCCTGGCAGCCGCTCTGCAGCGGGCACAGCAGGCAGCTGGGCTTGCTGCGGGTGCAGAGGGTGGCGCCCAGGTCCATCATCGCCTGGGTGTAGTTGTTCACCCGCTCCCGGGGCAGGAAGCGCTCGGCCACCGCCCACAGCTGCTTGGCCACCTTGGGCTCGCCCGGGTAGCCCTCCTGGGCGACGTAGCGGGCCAGCACGCGCTTGACGTTGCCGTCGAGGATAGGCGCGCGCAGGCCCATGGACAGGCTGGCGATGGCCCCGGCGGTGGAGCGGCCGATGCCGGGCAGCTCGGCGAGCTGTTCGACATCGCGGGGGAACTCGCCGCCGTGCTGCTCCATGACGATCTTCGCGGTCTTCTGCAGGTTGCGTGCGCGGGTGTAGTAGCCCAGGCCGGTCCACAGGTGCAGCACTTCGTCCTCGGGGGCTTCGGCCAGGTCGCGCACGGTGGGCAGGGCGGCCATGAAGCGGTCGAAGTAGCCGAGCACGGTGCTGACCTGGGTCTGCTGCAGCATGATTTCGGAGACCCAGACGCGGTAAGGGGTGATGCCCAGCTGCCAGGGCAGGTCGTGGCGGCCGTGGCGGTCGTACCAGTCGAGGACGGCGCTGGAAAATTGCTCGGGGCTCATCGCTTGAACAGCCCCTTGAGCGCGTCTTTGAGTTCCGGGCTGACCTTGTCGCCCAGCTTCTCCTCGAGCTTCTCGCTGATCTTGTCGCCGGCCAGCTTGGCGGCGATCTTGCCCATGCCGTCCTTGTCCAGGCGGCAGGCCTTGGCGCCGATCTCCAGCGGGCCACGGCAGTGCAGCGGCCATTCGATGCCGACGTAGCGCTTGTTCACCTGGCAGGCCGGGTCGGGCATTTCGCCCTTGTCGCCTTCGATGGTGATGCCGACGCGGTAGTCGAGGCCGAGCACGCGCAGGTCCACATCACCGTTGCCGTTCAGGCTGAGACCGGGAATGCGTGCCTTGAGGTCGGGGTTGCTGGCGACGCCACGGTTGAACACCAGGCTGCCCTGCAGCTGCTCGAAGGGGGTTTCCTTGCCGCTGTAGGTGGTGGTGAGGGCCTTGCGGTTGAGGGTGGCGATGCCCTGGCACAGCTGCTGTTCGAGGTTGGCGTCGAGCAGCGCGCCGTCGTTGAGGACGAAGCTGGCGGTGCCGTTGAGGCCGTCGACCCAGGCTTTCTGGCTGTTGCCGCTGGTGGTGATGTCGGCGCTCAGGTCCAGGGCGCCTCGTACCGGTGGCTTCTGCTCCAGGGCGGTAAGGATCTTCTCCACCGGGATGTGGTTGATGCGCTTCTGCGCGGCCAGCAGCGGTACCGGGGGACGCACGTCGAGGCTGGCCTTGGCTTCGAAATCACCGCCGTAGAGGGCGCCGCGCATCTGCTCCAGCTCGATCAGGCCGCCTTTGCCGCGAGCTTTGAGGCGGGCATCGCCCAGGGGCAGCTTGTCGAAGGTCAGTTGGCCGAAGACGAGGTCGGCTTCCAGGTCGAGTTTGCGCAGGGGCTCCAGGGGCAGTACCGGCTCTTCGCTCCAGGCGTGCTGGCTGGGCTTGTCGGGCAGCGGCGTGGTGCCGGCCTGGCCGGCAGCGGCGACGGCACCTTGCACTTCGGCCTGGCGGGCACTGGTGTCCTTGTCCTTCTTCTTCGGCGGCAGGTAGCGGTCGAGGTCGAGCTTGTCGCCCTTGAGCTGCACGCGCAGGGCCTGCTTGTCGAGGTCGGCGATGGCCAGGCGACCGCTGAAGGTGCTGTCGTCCAGCTTCAGGTTGAGCTGCTCCAGGGCGAGGCTGGTGGGCGTGCCGGCCAGCTTGGCGGCCATTTCGAATTTCTTCAGGGTGCCGGCGTCCTGCATGGCAGGCAGTTCCACGCCGAGCCCGGTGAGGAACTCGCGCAGGTCGAGCTGGGCGATGGACAGGCCGCCTTCCAGGCGCGGGGTCTTGTCCAGGTCATGCACCTTGAGTTCACCCAGGGCGCGCAGCTGGTTGGCGGAGAGCTTCAGGCCGTTCCACTCGGCGACGTTGGCGGCGAGGTCGGCCAGCAGCTGGCCCTGGGCGTTGAAGGTGAGGGTCTTGCCCTTGAGCGGCTCGCCCGAGGCTTCGCCGCTGAGCTTGGCGTCTTCGAGCTGGTAGCGCTTGAGGGCACGGTCGAAGCGCAGGCTGGCGGCCAGTTCGGTCTTGGCGCGCATCAGCGGCTGGTTGCTGCCGAAGAAGGCGGTGAGCTTGAAGGGGATGCTGGCGGCTTCACGGATGGCGCCGGTGGTCAGCTCGATGCTTTCGGCGCTGTATTGCTTGCCGGTCCTGGCGTCGGTGTAGTCGACGCGGGCGTTGTTCACCGTGAGGCTGTCGATATCCAGCTTGATCGGGCGCGCCGGGGCGTTGTCGGGCTGCTGCGCCGGGGTTTCTGCCGGTGCGCCGGGCTTGGCGGCGTCGGCAGGCGCGGCTTGGGCGGTCTGTGCCGGGCGGCCGATGTCTTCCCAGTTGCCGTGGCCCTTTTCGTCCCGTACCAGGGTGAGGTTGAGGCCTTCGACGCGGATGTCGCTCATCTGCACTTCCTTACGCAGCAGCGGCAGCACGCGCACGGAGAGGCCGAGCATCTGCAGGTCGGCGAAGGGCTTGTCCGGGGTGGCGGCGCTGGCCAGGGTGGTGTCGTGCAGCTCCAGGCCCAGCCAGGGGAACAGGCTCCAGCCGATGTCGCCCTTGAGGTCGAGTTCCAGGTTGGCCTTGTCGCGGGCGATCTGGCGGATCTCGTCCTTGTAGTCGTTAGGATCGAACAGGTGGGTCAGGGCGAAGCCCAGCGCCACGATGATCAGCAACAGTCCGAGGAGGAAGAGGCCCAGGATTTTGCCGATGGATTTCATGGACGAGTCCTTGTGGTGGGTGCATGTGGAGTGAGGGCGCCGAGTATAGCGCCAGCGAGGTCAGCTGTTTGGATGATGAAATCGCCCGGCGGTTCACCGCCTGCCCCAGCGAACCTGGCGCGCGCTGCACCGGCATTTGGCGCGAGCGGTCGGGAAGGGCGGTGGGGCGCTGATCTAGTCTGGCCGGCACAGGTACGACAATGACAATGACGAGGTGCCCATGAACGTGGCGGTGCTGGCCTTCCCGCTCTACATCCTGCTGATGCTGCTGGAGCTCGCCTACGAGCGGCATTCCGGCCGCTCCACCTATCGCCTGGCGGACGCCGCCACCAGCATCAACACCGCCGTATTGCGAGTGCTGCTGGAAGGGCCGCTGCGCCTGCTGCTGGTGCTGCCCTACGCCTGGCTCTACGAGCACGGGCGGCTGCTGGAGCTGGACGCGGCCTCGCCCTGGGTCTGGCTGGGCGGCTTCATCGCGGTGGATTTCTGCTTCTACTGGGCCCATCGCACCCTGCATCGCTACAACCTGCTGTGGGGGGCGCACCAGCCGCATCACTCCAGCGAGGACTTCAACCTGTCCACCGCGCTGCGCAAGGGCGCCTTCCAGACCGCCTTCGACTGGCCCTTCTACCTGCCCCTGGCGCTGCTCGGCTTGCCCCTGCCGCTGTTCCTGGTGCTGCTGGGCGTGCAACTGACCTACCAGTTCTGGATCCACAGCCAGCATGTGGGCCAGCTCGGCTGGCTGGAGAAGGTGTTGGTGACGCCTTCGCTGCACCGCGTGCATCACGGCCAGAACGATTGCTACATCGATCGCAACCACGGTGGCGTGTTCATCATCTGGGACAAGCTCTTCGGCACCTTCACCGAGGAGCGCGAGCCGGTGATCTACGGGGTGACCACGCCGGTGCGCACCTTCGACCCGATCCGCCTGCAGTTCAGCTGGTGGCGGCTGCTCTGGGACGACGCCCGGGCGACCCGTTCCTGGTGGGACAAGCTGCGCCTGTGGTGGATGCCCACCGGCTGGCGCCCGGCGGATGTGCGCGAGCGGCCCTGGCCGAAGATGACCGACGAGCGTTTCGAGAGCGCCTACCCCCGGCAACTGGTGGCCTATGCCTTCGTGCAGTTCCTGTTGATCAACCTGCTGGCGCTGGGTTTTCTCGCCTGCGTACGTCGCGCGGCGGTGTGGGAGCCGTGGCTGCTGGTGGTGGCGATCCTTTCCGGCTGCCTGAGCCTGGGGCTGCTGTTCGAGGGGCGCGGCAATCTCTGGCGGGTCGAGGCGCTGCGCCTGGTGGCCATGGCCGGCCTGGCGCTGGGCTGGGGCGCCTGGCTGGCGCCGGGGCTCTGGTGGCTGGGGCTGGTGCTAGCGGGATTGTGCCTGGGCAGCCTGGCCTGGCTGATGCTGCTGGGCCGCACGGCGCAGGGCGCCGCGACGGCCTGAGGCTCAGAAACTGACGAGCGGTAGGTGGGTGCGGGCGGCCAGGGCCTGGCTTTCCAGGTGCCCGGCGGGTGCGGCCAGGCGCAGTTCGCAGCCGGCTTCGCGGGCCATGTGCTGGGCTTCGTCGAGCAGGCGGCGGGCCACGCCGCGCTGGCGGGTGATGGCGCGCACGCAAAGGTGGGACAGCTGCCAGTGGCCTTCGCCCCGCTGCAGCAGGGCTGCGCCGAGCAGGCGATCGTTGAAGCGGCCGGTCATCAGGCTGCCTTCGGCGAGCGCGGATGTGACCAGGTCCTCAGTCCCGGCAAAAGGTGCGAACAGCCATTCCGGGGCGTCGGCGTAGATGCGGGCGAGGTCATTCCTGTCCTGGTCGCTGATTCGGTCGGGTGTTTCGACGATGACGGGCATGCGTGTCCTTATTGAGGCGCGGGCGGTGACGGCGGGATAATACGCGACGCAATGCCGCAGTCTCGTGGGACTTGCGGTTTTGCGTGTGGCCCGTGCTTGGGGAGCAACCAGTTTTGTACGGGCCGCCCACCTGCGTGCACCTATAAAGGATAAATAATCAATGAGCAGTACCTTGAGTCTGGACGGCAAGGCCGCCCGGCCGGCGTTCCTGTCGAAGGAACGGACGGTGGCCCGGCAGGGCTTCAACCGCTGGCTGGTTCCGCCGGCGGCCCTCGCCATCCACCTGTGCATCGGCATGGCCTACGGTTTCTCCGTGTTCTGGCTGCCCCTGTCCAAGGCCATCGGCGTCACCGCGCCGGTCGCCTGCGCCCCTGAGCTGGGCTTCTTCGCCCAGGTCTTCGCCAGCGATTGCGACTGGCAGATCTCGATGCTCGGCTGGATCTACACCCTGTTCTTCATCTTCCTCGGCTGCTCGGCCGCCATCTGGGGTGGCTGGCTGGAGCACGCGGGGCCGCGCAAGGCGGGCCTGGTTTCGGCCTTCTGCTGGTGCGGTGGCCTGCTGATTTCCGCCTTCGGCGTCTACATCCACCAGATCTGGCTGATGTGGGTGGGCCTGGGCGTGATCGGCGGTATCGGGCTCGGCCTCGGCTACATCTCGCCGGTCTCGACCCTGATCAAGTGGTTCCCAGACAAGCGCGGCATGGCTACCGGCATGGCGATCATGGGCTTCGGCGGTGGTGCCATGGTCGGTGCGCCCCTGGCTGCCGAACTGATGAGCCACTTCGCCTCCGCCGATAGCGTTGGCGTCTGGCAGAGCTTCGTGGTCATGGCGGCGATCTACTTCGTCTTCATGGTCGGTGGCGCCCTGGCCTACCGCGTGCCGCCGACCGGCTGGAAGCCCAAGGGCTGGACCGCGCCGGTGAAGAAAGCCAACAACGCGATGATCACCAAGGGCCACGTCCATGTGAACACCGCGTGGAAGACTCCGCAGTTCTGGCTGGTCTGGGCCGTGCTCTGCCTCAACGTGTCCGCCGGCATCGGCATCATCGGCATGGCGTCCCCGCTGCTGCAGGAAGTCTTCGCCGGCAAGCTGATCGGCAACCACCTGAGCTTCAACCAGCTCGATGCCGCCCAACTGGCGCAGATCGCCGCCATCGCGGCGGGCTTCACCGGCCTGCTGAGCCTGTTCAACATCGGTGGCCGCTTCTTCTGGGCGTCCTTCTCCGACCTGATCGGCCGCAAGGCGACCTACTTCGTGTTCTTCGCCCTCGGCTTCGTGCTCTACGCACTGGTGCCCTGGACCGGCCACCTGGGCAGCGTCGCGTTCTTCGTGTTCTGCTTCTGCCTGATCCTGTCCATGTACGGCGGCGGCTTCGCCACCGTGCCGGCCTACCTGGCGGACCTGTTCGGCACCCAGATGGTCGGTGCCATCCACGGTCGCCTGCTGACCGCCTGGGCCTTCGCCGGCATCCTCGGCCCGGTGTTGGTGAACTACATCCGCGAGTACCAGCTGAGCATCGGCGTCGAACGCGCTGCGGCGTACGACATCACCCTGTACATCCTCGCCGGCCTGCTGGTGCTGGGCTTCATCTGCAACATGCTGGTGCGCCCGGTGGATCCGAAGTACTTCATGACCGACGCCGAACTGGCCGCCGAGCGTGCCATCGGCCATGACGCCGCCAAGGAAGCCGCGGACCTGGAGTGGTCGGCCGACCCGTCCAGCAAGCCGCTGGTGATCGCGGCCTGGCTGGCCGTGGGCCTGCCGCTGGCCTGGGGCGTGTGGATCACCCTGCAGAAGACAGCCGCGCTGTTCAGCTGAGTGCCACACCTGTGAATCGCCGGGGCCGACTTCATGTCGGCCCCGTGCGTTTCGGCCCCCTGTAGTCCTCCCGCCGATCGGCTTCAAGCCCGTCGCATTCTCGGCCTATAATGTCGCCCCTTTTGCCCAATGATTTTGCGGAGCTGGTGATGGCCGAACGTAAGGCATCCGTCGAACGCAACACCCTGGAGACCCAGATCAAGGTCTCGATCAACCTGGATGGCACTGGCAAGGCGCGCTTCGATATCGGCGTGCCCTTCCTCGAGCACATGCTCGACCAGATCGCCCGCCATGGGCTGATCGACCTGGACATCGAGTGCAAGGGTGATCTGCATATCGACGACCACCACACCGTCGAAGACGTCGGTATCACCCTCGGCCAGGCCTTCACCCAGGCCATCGGCGACAAGAAAGGCATCGTCCGCTACGGCCACTCCTATGTGCCGCTGGACGAAGCGCTGTCGCGCGTGGTGATCGACTTCTCCGGCCGCCCCGGCCTGCAGATGCACGTGCCCTTCACCCGTGCCACGGTCGGTGGCTTCGATGTCGACCTGTTCCAGGAGTTCTTCCAGGGCTTCGTCAACCACGCCCTGGTGTCCATGCACATCGACAACCTGCGTGGCCACAACACCCACCACCAGATCGAGACCGTGTTCAAGGCCTTCGGCCGCGCGCTGCGCATGGCCGTGGAGCTCGACCCGCGTATGGCCGGCCAGATGCCCTCCACCAAGGGCGTGCTCTGATGCAGACGGTCGCTGTCATCGATTACGGCATGGGCAACCTGCACTCGGTCGCCAAGGCGCTGGAACACGTCGGCGCCGGCCGGGTAATGGTCACCAGCGACGCCGACGTCATCCGTGAGGCCGACCGCGTGGTCTTCCCCGGTGTCGGCGCCATCCGTGACTGCATGGCCGAGATCCGCCGCCTGGGCTTCGACGAGCTGGTGCGCGAAGTGAGCAAGGACCGCCCGTTCCTCGGCATCTGCGTCGGCATGCAGGCGCTGCTGGAGCACAGCGAGGAGAACGGCGGTGTCGACTGCATTGGCCTGTTCCCCGGCAAGGTGCGTTTCTTCGGCAAGGGCATGGTGGAAGACGGTGAGCTGCTGAAGGTGCCGCACATGGGCTGGAACGAGGTGGCTCGCACCCTCGACCACCCGCTCTGGCACAACATCCCCGACCAGGGCCGCTTCTACTTCGTGCACAGCTACTACATCGAGGCGGGCAACCCGCGCCAGGTCGCCGGTCGCGGCCACTACGGCAAGGATTTCGCCGCCGCGCTGGCCGAGGGCTCGCGCTTCGCCGTGCAGTTCCACCCGGAGAAGAGCCACACCAATGGCCTGCAGCTGCTGCAGAACTTCGCCGCCTGGGACGGGCGCTGGTAAGCCATGAGCCGCGCCAAGAAGGCCCCCGTACTGCAACTCGATGCCGCCCAGACGCAGGACGCCGTGCTGGCGATCAAGCAGTTCATGGCGGAGCGCTTCGAGCTGGAGCTGGGTTCCTTCGAGGCCGAGGAAGTGCTGGATTTCTTTGCCCGGGAATTCGCCCCGAGTTTCTACAACAAGGCGATCTTCGATGTGCAGGCGCACCTGAAAGACAGGTTCGAAAGCATCGAGAGCGATTTGTGGGCGCTCGAAAAAGGTAGCTGAAAGCGACAGGCAGCCAAGCTGCAAGAGACACGAATGCGCCTGCTTGCAGCTTGAGGCTCGCAACTTGTCGCTCTTTTTGACGTTAGGAAAAAAGACATGTTGATTATCCCCGCTATCGATCTGAAGGACGGCGCCTGCGTGCGCCTGCGTCAGGGCCGCATGGAAGACTCCACGGTGTTCTCCGACGACCCGGTGAGCATGGCCGCCAAGTGGGTGGACGGCGGTTGCCGCCGCCTGCACCTGGTGGACCTCAATGGCGCCTTCGAAGGCCAGCCGGTGAACGGCGAGGTGGTCACCGCCATCGCCAAGCGCTACCCGGGCCTGCCGATCCAGATCGGTGGCGGCATCCGCTCCCTGGAAACCATCGAGCACTACGTCAAGGCCGGCGTCAGCTACGTGATCATCGGCACCAAGGCGGTGAAGCAGCCGGAGTTCGTCACCGAGGCGTGCAAGGCCTTCCCGGGCAAGGTCATCGTCGGCCTGGACGCCAAGGACGGTTTCGTCGCCACCGACGGCTGGGCTGAAGTCAGCACCGTGCAGGCCGTGGACCTGGCCCGTCGCTTCGAAGCCGACGGCGTCTCCGCCATCGTCTACACCGACATCGCCAAGGACGGGATGATGCAGGGCTGCAACGTCGAGGCCACCGCGGCCCTGGCCGCCGCCAGCCGCATTCCGGTGATCGCCTCCGGCGGCATCCACAACCTGGGTGACATCGAGAAGCTGCTGGCGGCCAAGGCCCCCGGCATCATCGGCGCCATCACCGGCCGTGCCATCTATGAAGGCACCCTGGACGTCGCCGAGGCCCAGGCCTTCTGCGATGCAGTGGCAAGCGGCAAGCCATAAGCGACACGTAACGGCGCTGCTGGTCCTGGCTTGCTCCTGAAGCTTGCCGCTTGCAGCCTGCAGCTGTTTTTCGGAGAAAAAGCATGGCCCTGGCTAAACGCATCATCCCCTGCCTCGACGTGGACAACGGCCGCGTGGTCAAGGGCGTGAAGTTCGAGAACATCCGCGACGCCGGTGACCCGGTGGAGATCGCCCGCCGCTACGACGAGCAGGGCGCGGACGAGATCACCTTCCTCGACATCACCGCCAGCGTCGATGGCCGTGACACCACCCTGCACACGGTGGAGCGCATGGCCAGCCAGGTGTTCATCCCGCTGACCGTGGGCGGTGGCGTGCGCACCGTGCAGGACATTCGCAACCTGCTCAATGCCGGTGCGGACAAGGTTTCGATCAACACCGCCGCGGTGTTCAATCCGGAGTTCGTCGGCGAAGCCGCCGCGCGTTTCGGCTCCCAGTGCATCGTGGTCGCCATCGACGCGAAGAAGGTTTCCGCGCCTGGGGAAACGCCGCGCTGGGAAATTTTCACCCACGGCGGACGCAAGCCCACAGGCCTGGATGCCGTGGCCTGGTCGAAGAAAATGGAAGACCTGGGCGCTGGCGAGATTCTGCTCACCAGCATGGACCAGGACGGCGTGAAGAGCGGCTATGACCTCGGCGTCACCCGTGCCATCAGCGAAACCGTGGGCATTCCGGTGATCGCCTCCGGTGGTGTGGGCAATCTGGAGCACCTGGCGGCCGGCATCCTCGAAGGCAAGGCCGACGCGGTGCTGGCGGCGAGCATCTTCCATTTCGGCGAGTTCACCGTCCCGGAAGCCAAGGCCTATCTCGCCAGTCGCGGCATTGTCGTGCGCTGAGCACGATTCTTGCCTTTAATTGAGCTTCGGCTGCAACCGTGATCCGGTTCGCAGCCTGGGCGGCTGACGTCGTTACCCTGTACCCACGGGGACCGACTCAGCGGTTTTTCCCATCCCTCCTTACAAGGTAGTTGTATATGTCGAAACGCCTCCTGCTCGCTTTGGCGGGCACTCTCATGGTGCTGGCCGGATTCGCCCGCGCCGACGTGGATGAGAATTACTCGGTGGTGCTGCTGACGGAGAATTTCCCGCCCTACAACATGGCGATCAACGGAAAGAACTTCGCTCAGGAAGACAACGTCGACGGCATCGCCGTGGACGTGGTCAAGGAAATGTTCAAGCGCGCGGGCATCAAGTACAACCTGACCCTGCGCTTCCCCTGGGATCGCATCTACAAGCTGGCGATGGAGAAGCCCGACTACGGCATCTTCGTCACCGCCCGCCTGCCCGAGCGTGAACAGTCCTTCAAGTGGGTCGGCCCCATCGGTCCGGATGACTGGGTCCTGCTCGCCCGTGGCGACAGCACCATCAGCCTCTCCAGCCTGGAGCAGGCCAAGCAGTACAAGGTCGGCGCCTACAAGGGCGACGCCATCTCCCAGGCCCTGGCCGAGAAGGGCATCGAGGCGTCTACCTCCCTGCGCGACCAGGAAAACGCCAAGAAGCTGGAGAAAGGCCAGATCGACCTCTGGGCCACCGGTGACCCCGCCGGCCGCTACCTGGCCAAGCAGGAAGGCGTTTCCGGCCTGAAGACCGTGCTGCGCTTCAACAAGGCCGAGCTGTTCCTGGCGCTGAACAAGGAGACCCCTGACGAGGTGGTCAAGCGTCTGCAGGACGCACTGGACAAGATGCGCGCCGAGGGCGTGGTCGACCAGATCCTCAACAGCTACCTGTGACACCCAGCGACCGGCCAAGAGCCGGTCGCTTGCCATTGGAAGGCAGGACGAGTGGTGCCGTACGTCCGTGGGCTTGCTTGCCCATGCAGGGAAGTCGCTAGCCATAACCACAAATTCAAGCGAGCGGATGACAATGCATAAACTGATGAGAAGCGCCCTGACCCTGGGCCTGATGTTCCTGGCCTTCGGGGCCCGCGCCGAGCTCCCGGCCGACTACAAGGTCGTGCTGCTGACCGAGAACTTCCCGCCCTTCAACATGGCGGTGGACGATAAGAACTTCGCCCGTGATGACGGCATCGACGGCATCAGCACCGATATCGTCCGCGAGATGTTCAAGCGCGCGGGCATCCAGTACACCCTGACCCTGCGCTTCCCCTGGGACCGGCTCTACCGCCTGACCCTGGACAAGCCCAACTACGGCCTGTTCTCCACCACCTTCACCCCCGAGCGCCAGCCGCTGTTCAAGTGGGTCGGCCCCGTGGCCAAGACCGGTTGGGTGCTGCTCGCCGCGCCGGGCAACAACATCAGCCTCAAGGACCTGAAGAGCGCCGGCCAATACCGCATCGGTGCCTACAAGAACGACGCCGTCAGCCAGTACCTGGAAAGCCAGGGCCTGTCCCCGCAGAACGCCCTGCGTGACCAGGAAAACGTGAAGAAGCTGATCAAGGGCCAGATCGACCTCTGGGCCGCTACCGACCCGGTCGGCCGCTACCTGGCCAAGCAGGAAGGCGTCACCGGCCTGCAGACCGTGCTGCGCTTCAACGATGCCGAGTTGTACCTGGCCTTCAACAAGGACACCCCGGACGAAGTGATCGAGCGCCTGCAAAAGGCCCTCGACCAGATGCGCGCCGAAGGCTTCGTCGAAGAAGTGACCAAGAACTACCTGTAATCCCGCCTGCCGCTACCCACCTCGCAGGGTGGGTAGCGCTTGCACCGTTCTGGTGCGCCTAGCGCTACGCTCCGGGCCTCGCCCTCTGTGCGGGCCGCCTTCCCCGAAATGAACGTTCCGACACAGGCCGATCGGCGGACTTCGCCGTGCGCGTCAGTCCAGGCGGTAGCTGTGGATGCGCGGGTCCGGGTTGACGTCGTACCAGTCGCCTTCGGCCCAAAACACCCGGTCGGTGTGCGGGTCCAGCCCCTGCACGCCGAGGTAGCCCTCGATGGCGAGGCGGCTCCAGCTCCGCCCCCAGTCACGTGAATAGAACACCGCATCGGAGGAAATGGTCGCCGGCTCGCCGTTGGCCTTGGGGTAGAGCCACAGGGGGACGCTGTAGCTGCTGTCGGTATTGGCCAGCAGCACCCCCTTGCCGATGCTGAACCCGCGCAGGCCGGTGCTGGAGGGCAGCGGCCAGAACGGGCTGGGCAGGCTGCCCCGGGCTTGCCAGGCGAGGGTCTGCCGGTCCAGTTCGGCGACCCGGGTGGCCGCGTCCCCTTCGCGCTCGATCACCGCGATCACGCGCTTCTCGTCGTTGCTCACGACCTCGTCCAGGTGCAGGCCGAACTCCCGTTCCAGCGGGCCCATCCGCCACTGGCCGCCTTCCCGTACCAGGCGGGCCTTGCTGGTGACGAACACCGGGGTGGTCAGGTACTTGCCGCCCGGCTCGCCGTAGAGAAAGGACTGCGAGACCCAGATCGCCGCGTGCTGGTCGTCGAACTGTCGGATGTGGCTGGTGATGCGGCCGTACTCGCCGTTGTAGTCGCCCCAGTTGACGCCGTCCGGCGCCCGGCTGCGGATGTCCGCGAGGCGGAGCAGCAGGTCGTCGCTGGCGGTGATCGCCTCGCGGGTGGTGCCGAGGTCGGGCGAGTAGTAGAGGCCGCCACGCAGGTCTTCGGGCTCGCCATAGGTGCTGCTGCTCTGCGGCAGGCTGGCCCAGGCCCAGACCTGCCGGTTGTCGAAGAAATAGGGGTCGAGCGCCCAGGCCAGGTCGTTGGCCTCCGCCAGCAGGCCCTGTTCCAGGGGAGCCCAGCTGGCGCCCTGGTCGTCGCTGCGCAGGACCACCGTCTGCTGGATGTCCGCCTGCTGCGCGCCCTGGGGGCGGTTGACGCCGGTGAGCAGGAACAGGGTGCCGCCATCGGGCGTGGCCACCAGGCAGGCGGTGTCGCCGAGGCGGGCGACCTGGACGAACTCACCGTTGGCGTCGAGCCGCGACAGGTAGGTGGTCTGCGGATCGCTGGAGAGGCCGCCGCCGAAGAGGCCACCGAAGCCTGAGGGCTCCTCGTCGTCCGGTTCGGCAGCGCCGCCGCGGATCAGTGCGTCGAGGTCGATGCCGGGCTGGTCCTCGGCCTTTTCGGCGCGGTCCATTCGGCCGACCAGCCAGGTGTTCTTCGGTGTCGCCAGCACGCCGGTGCAGTATTGCTGGCGGGCCCGCTGCTCGACGCGGCTGGTGGTGCCCACGACCTCTTCGCCCGGGCTGGCACCGCCGAGTTCCAGCTTGGCGCTGACGATGATCCAGATATAGCCCGTGGGCACCGCCGCGGCGATGACGAACGCCAGGAGGAGGAAGGCCTTGATCAGGGAGACGCGACGGGACATGGAGCGGCATCCTTGCAGGAGAGGCGCTGAAGCCTAAAGACTCGCCGCACGTTTGCCCAGCCGCGATGCCGGGGAACATGCGCTGGCGCACGCCGGCTCAGCGATAGACCCCGGCCTTGCCGTGGGCGGCCATGGCGCGGTTGCTGCGCAGGGCGATCATCTGTTGCACCCTGATCAGTTCGAACCCCTGTGCCTTCAGGCGCGGCAGCTCGCGTTCGAGCAGCGCCAGGGTGACAGGGTGCGGGTGGCCGATCATCACCGCCGAGCCCTGCTTGCGAGCGAGCTTCAGGGCTGCCGCGAACTGGGCGGCGACGGCATCGGGGTGCATGTCGTCGTCGAGGAAGATGTCTCGCGAGAGGCTGGCCAGGCCGATCTTCTGCGCTTCAGCGGCGGCCACGGTGGAGGCGCTGGTGCGACTGTCGACGAAGAAGCGGTGGTCGCCCTGCAGGCGGTGCATCAGCCAGGCCATGGCCTGGGGCTGGGCGGTCATGCGGCTGCCCATGTGGTTGTTCAGGCCCTGGGCGTGGGGCACCACGCGCAAGGCGGCGTCGAGGCGGCGCTGCAACTCGTCCACCGGCATGCCCGGGTGCCAGGCGAAGGGGCCGCCGGCCGGGTCCATGGGCAGGTGCAGCATCACCGTTTTGCCGGCGGCGTGGGCGGTATTGGCCAGCTGGGTGGCGTGGGGCGCGTCGGGGATGATCGACAGGGCCACCGGGCCGGGCAGGGCGAGCACGCGGCGGTCGCGCTCGGGCGTCTGGCCGAGGTCGTCGATCACCAGGCTCAGGCGAGGGTGCTGGCGGCTATCGAGCGGGGTTGCCGGGGCAGGGGGAACGGTCTTTGCGGGCTTGTCGGCCTTGGCGGGCGGGGGTACCGGGACTGCCACCGGGGCAGGGGTGACGCTAGGCGCGGCGCTGGCCGGTTGCTCGGGGCCAAGTCGGATAGGGCCGGGCTGGATGGGTTGCGGCTGGGTGGGCACCACCTGCTCCGGCGCCGAGAGGGGCAGCCGGGGCAGGGGCGGGAGGGGTTCGCGGGCCTGGGTCGCCGACGCGCCAAGCAGCAGCGCCAGCAGCCAGGCTCCCCGGCTCACCTCAATCCCCGCGGGTGACGTTCAGGCCCTTGAGCAGGTTCAGCGCCTGGCTCAGCTGGTAGTCGTCGTCCTGCGGGCGGGCCTGTGCGGACTTGGCCTTGCCGGAGCTGGGTTTGTCCGCGCCACCGTTGCCGTTGCCGAGGTGGCCGGCGAGGTCGGCTTCCTTGAAGTTCTCGCTGTCCTGCTCGCGGGTGACTTTGGCGCGGGCCACTTCCACGTCCGGGACGATGCCCTGGGCCTGGATGGAGCGGCCGTTGGGGGTGAAATACAGCGCGGTGGTGAGCTTCAGGGCGCGGTCGTTGTTCAGCGGCAGCACGGTCTGTACCGAGCCCTTGCCGAAGCTGTCGGTGCCCATCAGCACGCCACGCTTGTGGTCCTGCAGGGCGCCGGCGACGATCTCGGCCGCCGAGGCGCTGCCGCCGTTGATCAGCACCACCAGCGGTACGCCTTCGCTGGCGTCGGCCGGGTCGGCGGAGAAGCGCAGCTCGGAGTTGGCGATACGGCCCTTGGTGTAGACGATCAGGCCCTTGGTGAGGAAGTGGTCAGCCACTTCCACCGCGGACTGCAGCACGCCGCCGGGGTTGTTGCGCAGGTCGAGGACCAAGCCGGCGAGCTTCTTGTCGCTGTTTTCCTTGCGCAGCTTGGCCAGCGCCTTGCCCACTTCCTCGCCGGTGTTGACCTGGAACTGGGTGATGCGGATGTAGCCGTAGTTCTTGTCCAGCAGCTGGCTCTTCACGCTCTTGACCTTGATCACGGCGCGCTTGAGCTCGACGTCGAAGGGCTGGCCGCCCTCGCGTACCAGGGTCAGGACGATGGGGCTGCCGGCCTTGCCGCGCATCTTATCCACGGCTTCCATCATCGACAGGCCCTTGGTGGGCTGGCCGTCGATCTTGACGATCAGGTCGCCCGGCTGGATGCCGGCCTTGGATGCGGGGGTGTCGTCGATGGGCGAGACCACCTTGATGAAGCCGTCCTCGGTGCCCACCTCGATGCCCAGGCCGCCGAACTCGCCGCTGGTGCTTTCCTGCAGTTCCTGGAAGGCCTCGGGCTCCAGGTAGGCGGAGTGCGGGTCGAGGTTGCTGAGCATGCCCTTGATGGCGTTCTCCAGCAGGGTCTTGTCGTCCACCGGCTCGACGTAGGCGGATTTGATCCGGTCCAGCACCTCGGCGAAGGTGCGCAGCTCGTCCAGGGGCAGCGGTGCCTTGCCGTTCGCCATCGGCGCCTGGGCGGGTGCCGTTGCCGGCGGCTCCTGGGCGGCGTTGGCGAACGAGGCGCCACCGATCAGTGCCAGGGCCATGGCCAGGGAGGTAAGGCGGGACAGATGCGGCATGCGAATCAACTCCTACTGGATGAAGTGGCGCTTATCCTTGCGCTCGGCACCATTGCGCGGGGTCGCTGGGGCGGCCCTGCTGGCGAATGGCGAAATACAACGCGGGCGTGTCCTGCCCGCCACTGGTGCCGACGGTGGCGATGGATTCCCCCGCCTTGACGATGTCGCCGGCATTTTTCAACAGGCTCTGGTTGTGCCCGTACAGGCTGAGGAAACCGTTGCCGTGGTCGAGGATGACCAGCAACCCGGCTCCACGCAACCAGTCGGCGAATACCACGCGCCCCCCATGTACGGCACGCACCTGGCTGCCTGCGCTGGCGCCGATGAGCACGCCATCCCACTTAGTTCGTGCGTCTTCGCCGCGAGGAGTTCCAAATCTTGCAACGAGACGGCCGTCGACCGGCCAGGGCAGCTTGCCCCGGGCGCTGGCGAAAGGGCCGCCGTAATTGCCCCCGGTGCTTGAAACCAGGGGCCCGGAGATGGATTTGGCTGTGGCCGGGGAGCGCTTGAGCTCGTCTTCCTGGCGCTGCCGTTCGGCCAGCTCGCGCTTGTGCGCTTCCTCGGCTTCGCGGGCCTGGCGGGCAAGGGTTTCCTCGATGGTCTTGAGCACCTTGCCGAGGTCGGCCTGCTCCTGCTGGCGCGCCTTGAGCTTCTGGTCGCGGTCGGTCACGTCCTTGTTGAGCTTGGCCAGGGCCAGCTGGCGCTCCTTGCGCAGGCCGGCGAGCTGCTCGCGACGGCCGTCCAGGGCGCTTTTCTGCTCGATGAGCGCGGCCTGCTGGGTGGCCATGTCGCGCTCGACGTTGGCCAACTGGCGCAGGGTCTCGTTGAAGGCGTCGAGCTGTTCCAGGCGGGCCTTGCTGAGGTAGTCGTAGTAGGTGAGGGTGCGGGCGAATTTCTCGGGGTGCTGCTGGTTGAGCAGCAGCTTGAGGTATTCCTGCTGGCCGCTCTGGTAGGCCGCGCGGGCCTGGATGCCGATCAGCCGTTGCTGTTCAAGACGCGCGCCCTGGAGTTTTTTTTTCTCCTGGTCCAGGCGCTTGACCTCGTCTTCGCCCTTGTCGAGCTCCTGCTGCAGGTCCTTGACCTGTTTCTCCAGCTGGCCCATGTCGGACTCGGTCTTCTTCAGGTCCTGCTGCACGCCGCTCTTTTCCTGCTGCAGCTGCTGCAGGAGCTTCTTCAGCTCGGCGACGTCCTTGGCGGCCTGATCCAGCTGCTGCTGGGTCTGCGCGCGCTCATCGGCGATGGCCGGGGTGAGCAGGCAGGCAAGGAGGAAGAGGGCGAGGACGCGAAACATGGGGAGGTGCGGCACCAGGGAGGAGGACCGGCCTAGTATGCCCGTCGCGCTCGGCAAAAAAAACGCCCCGAAGCCTGAGCTTTGGGGCGTTCGACACGAAACCGCTGCGCCGGTGGTCGGCGCGCTGCTCATTTCAGCTCGACGATGGTCTTGCCGGTCATCTCGGCCGGCACCGGCAGGCCCATCAGGGTCAGCAGGGTCGGCGCCACGTCGGCGAGCACGCCGCCTTCGCGCAGGCTCACCTGGCGCTTGCCGTAATAGATGAAGGGCACCGGCTCACAGGTGTGCGCGGTGTGCGCCTGGCCGGTCATTTCGTCTTCCATCTGCTCGACGTTGCCGTGGTCGGCGGTGATCAGCGCTTCACCGCCGACCTTGTCGAGGGCCGTGGTGATGCGGCCGAGGCAGGTGTCCAGGCACTCGACGGCCTTGACCGCGGCCTCGAACACGCCGGTGTGGCCGACCATGTCGCCGTTGGCGTAGTTCACGATGATCACGTCGTAGCGCAGGTTCTCGATGGCGTCGACGATGCGGTCGGTCACCTCGGGGGCGCTCATTTCCGGCTGCAGGTCGTAGGTGGCGACCTTGGGCGACGGGATGAGGATGCGTTCCTCGCCTTCGAAGGGCTCTTCGCGGCCGCCGGAGAAGAAGAAGGTCACGTGGGCGTACTTCTCGGTCTCGGCGATGCGCAGCTGGGTCTTGCCGTTGGCGGCCAGGTATTCGCCCAGCACGTTGTTCAGCGATTCGGGCTTGTAGGCGCTGGGCGCGGGGATGCTGGCGGCGTACTGGGTGAGCATCACGTAGCCGGCCAGGGCGATCTCGCGCTGGCGCGGGAACTCCTTGAAGCCGGGCTCGACGAAGGCGCGGGACAGCTCGCGGGCGCGGTCGGCGCGGAAGTTCATGAAGATCACCGCGTCGCCATCTTCCACCGGGGCGGCGTCGCCGATACGGGTGGCCTTGACGAATTCGTCGCTCTCGCCGCGCTCGTAGGCGGCGGCCAGGCCTTCGGCGGCGCTGGCGGCGGTGAACTCGGACCGGCCTTCGGTGATGAGGTTGTAGGCGGCTTCGACGCGGTCCCAGCGGTTGTCGCGGTCCATGGCGAAGTAGCGGCCGATCAGGCTGGCGATGCGGCCCTTGCCGAGGCGGGCGAAGGCGTCGTCGAGCAGCTTGATGGACGGCTCGGCGCTCTTCGGCGGGGTGTCGCGGCCGTCGAGGAAGGCGTGCAGGTAGATCTTCTCGGCACCGCGCTGGGCGGCCAGTTCGGCCATGGCGACCAGGTGGTCCTGGTGGCTGTGCACGCCGCCGTCGGAGAGCAGGCCCATGAAGTGCACGGCCTTGCCGGCGGCGACGGCCTTGTCCACGGCTTCGACGATCACCGGGTTGGTGAAGAACTCGCCATCGCGGATGGCCTTGGTGACGCGGGTGAAGTCCTGGTACACCACGCGGCCGGCGCCGAGGTTCATGTGGCCGACCTCGGAGTTGCCCATCTGCCCGTCGGGCAGGCCCACGTCCATGCCGCTGCCGGAGATCAGGCCGTGGGGCTGGGTGGCCAGCAGGCGGTCGTACACCGGTTTGGTGGCCGCGTAGATGGCGTTGTATTCGGGACTGTCGCTGTGACCGAAGCCGTCCAGGATGATCAGAACCAGGGGTTTGGGCGTGGCTGTCATAAGTCCGACTCGCATGGCACAAGAAGATCAAAAAGGGAGCGGCATTTTACGTACAAGTTCCTTGTACGTCACCGCCGTGCGGGGTTTGGTGGACCTGTGGTGCTGTGTATACTGGCCGGCATTTTACCGTCCCGGGACCCGTCGATGTTCGCCCACCTGATTGAATTTGCCACTAACCACTATGTGCTGAGCGCATCCTTCGTCGTCCTGCTGGTGCTGCTGATCGCCCACGAACTGCGTCGTGGTGGCCGCAGCATCAGCACCCGCGAGCTCACCGCGCTGGTCAACGGTGGCCAGGGCATCGTCCTCGACGTGCGCAGCAACAAGGATTTCGCCGCCGGTCGCATCGTCGACTCGCTGAACATCCCCTACGAAAAGCTGGCTGCTCGCCTTGCGGAGCTGGATAAGCATAAGGACAAGACCATCATAGTGGTCGACACCATGGGCCAGCACGCTGGCACTGTCTGCCGTGACCTGCAAAAAGCCGGCTTCACCGCCCTCAAGCTGTCTGGCGGCATCGGCAGCTGGCGCGGCGAAAACCTGCCGTTGGTGAAGTGAATATGGCTGCCGTCGTCATCTATTCCAGCGATTGGTGCCCTTACTGTATCCGGGCCAAGCAATTGCTCGGCAACAAGGGCGTCCAGTACGAAGAGATCCGTGTCGATGGCAAGCCCGACGTCCGCGCCGAGATGACCCGCAAGGCGGGGCGTACCTCGGTGCCGCAGATATGGATCGGTTCGACCCATGTGGGCGGCTGTGACGACCTTTATGCCCTTGAGCGGGCGGGCAAGCTGGATGCTCTGCTCAAGGCGTGACCCCACTAGAAACGTACGAACAAGAAGGCTCTGCCATGACTGAACAAGCAAGCAACGGCGCTTCCCAGGAAGCCCAGAACCCGCAATTCTCGCTGCAGCGTATCTATGTGCGTGACCTGTCCTTCGAGGCCCCCAAGAGCCCCGAGATCTTCCGTCAGGAGTGGACCCCGAGCGTGGCGCTGGACCTGAACACCCGCCAGAAGTCGCTGGACGGTGATTTCCACGAAGTGGTGCTGACCCTCTCCGTGACCGTGAAGAACGGCGAAGAGACCGCCTTCATCGCCGAAGTGCAGCAGGCCGGCATCTTCCTGATCAAGGGCCTGGATGCGGCTTCCATGAGCCACACCCTGGGTGCCTTCTGCCCGAACATCCTGTTCCCCTACGCCCGCGAAACCCTGGACAGCCTCGTCGTACGTGGCTCCTTCCCGGCGCTGATGCTGGCTCCGGTGAACTTCGACGCCCTGTACGCGCAGGAAATGGCGCGCCTGCAGGCCGCCGGCGAAGCCCCGGCCAACGCCTGATCCGCGCTGGATGAAAAAAAGCGCCCCTCGGGGCGCTTTTTTGTGGGCGGGCGATGGCCCTCAGTCCAGGCTGAAACCGTGCTGGCGCCAGGCCTCGTAGACCGCCACCGCCACCGTGTTGGACAGGTTCAGGCTGCGGCAGCCGGGGCGCATGGGCAGGAGCAGGCGCTGCTCGGGCGGCAGGGCGTTGCGCACCTCCTCCGGCAGGCCGCGGCTTTCTGGGCCGAAAAGAAAGGCGTCGCCCTTCTCGAAGGCAACCTCGTGGAACAGCTGCGTGCCCTTGGTGGTGAAGGCGAACACGCGGGGGTGCCCCAGGCTCGCCAGGCAGCTTTCCAGGTCGGCGTGGCGCTGCAGGGTGGCGTACTCATGGTAGTCCAGCCCGGCGCGGCGCAGGCGCTTGTCGTCGAGCTCGAAACCCAGGGGTTCGATCAGGTGCAGGTGGCAGCCCGAGTTGGCGCACAGCCTGATAATGTTGCCGGTGTTCGGCGGAATTTCCGGTTGAAAAAGGATGACGTGAAACATGCGTGGCCCCCAGCGCCAAAACCGGCGGCATTCTACTCCCGATGAGGACCCGAGGCGGCGCATGTGGCCGCGCTTTTTAGGCTCGTTGGCGATTTTCGGACTGCTGGTGGGCATGATGATCGGCCGCCTGACCGCGCCGGGGCCCGTCCACCTGGAACGGGTGGAGGAAGTGCCGGGCGGCCTGGCGCTGTGGTTCAACGACGAACCCCGCCAGCATGCGGAGCACATGGACGGCGCGCTGGCCTTTCTCTTCGATGCCAGCGCCGAGCCGCAGCAAGGCCACCTGCAGCTGGGCGACAAGCCGCTGAACTGGCGATTGCAGATGAGTCGGAACGGGCTGTTGCTGCACTTCGTGGCCACCCGCCCCCTGCATGGGGAGTGGAGTGGTGCCGAGGTGGACGGCAAGTGGCGGCTGCAGATCAGCCTGCGGGAGGGATAAGAAAGGGGATTCCCCGGCCTGCCTGTACCAAGGTCCCCGAAACGGGTCGTCGCATCGTGCCCGGCGCCGCTTTCAAAGCGCCCGTGGCGGGAGAAGAAAGGGGAATCCCCGGCCTGCCTGTACCTGGGTCCCCAAAAGGGGTGTCGCTGCGCTGTCCGGGCCTGTGGCTGCCGTTACGGCGTGGCGGTGTAAGAAAGGGGGTTCCCCGGCCTGCCTGTACCAAGGCCCCCAAAACCGTTCCCCTTCGCCGTGCGCGCGGAGCCTGGCTCGACGCGGTGACGCTGGCAGCGAAGGGTCTTGCATAAAAGAGGGATCCCCGGCCTGCCTGTACCAAGGTCCCCGAAACTGGTTGTCTCTACCAATGCAGGGGGTGTGCCAGTTTTTATTCGTGATGCCTGTTCAGGCTCGCTTCGCATCGCTCTTCAGCTCTGAAAGTCCCGTAATTCCTGGCCTGTAGCGTTTCGCGCGCTTTTCCGTTGTTACTCGACATGACCGCCTTCAGGCCGTTTCTCGCGGATTCCTGGCCATTTTCTGAGCACGTTTTTGATGCGCCGAAGCGGTGCGTGGCACCAGCGGGGATCGTTTTTTAGCGACTGCAGCCCGGCCGGGTGCAGGTCGCGCAGGCGTCTGGATGGCTGCTCTACGGGGAGTTCGGGGCGTGGGAGGGCAAGGGAGGGAGCAGGAGCGAATCCATTCGCGGTGGGCCTTTCCGAGGGGCTTGGGGATCGGCCAGCGATCCGTCGCGAACGGACTCGCTCCTACAACGCGGAGGGCGGGGTGCCGCCGGATGCGTCACGCGGGCCAGCAGGCCCGCGTATGGAAGGGGGGAGGGGGCGGAGAGAATCAGGCGTCGTCGCCGTCGTCCTCGTCGCCGCCGTCCACCTTCATGCCCAGTTCCTTGATCTTGCGGGTCAGGGTGTTGCGACCCCAGCCCAGCAGCACGGCGGCGTCGCGACGGCGGCCGGCGGTGTGCTTGAGGGCGGTCTCGATCATGATCCGCTCGAACGATGGCACGGCGCTGTCCAGCAGGCTGGATTGGCCACGGGCCAGGGCCTGGTCGGCCCACTGACGCAGGGCCTGTTCCCAGTTGGTGACCGGGGCGGCGTCCTGGGGCTGGGTCAGCAGCTCCGGCGGCAGGTCGTCCACATGCACTTCACGGCCCGAGGCCATGACGGTGATCCAGCGGCAGGTGTTCTCCAACTGGCGCACGTTGCCCGGCCAGGGCAGGTTCTTCAGGTATTCCTCGGTCTCCGGCTTGAGCAGCTTGGGCTCTACGGCCAGCTCCTGGGCCGCACGGGCGAGGAAGTGGCGGGCCAGCGCCGGGATGTCTTCCCGGCGGTCCGACATGCGCGGGATATGAATGCGGATGACGTTGAGGCGGTGGAACAGGTCCTCGCGGAACTTGCCGGCCTGCACCAGGTTTTCCAGGTTCTGGTGGGTGGCGGCGATGATGCGCACGTCCACCTTGACCGGGGTGTGGCCGCCCACGCGGTAGAACTCGCCGTCGGCGAGCACCCGCAGCAGGCGGGTCTGGGTGTCGGCGGGCATGTCGCCGATCTCGTCGAGGAACAGGGTGCCGCCATCGGCCTGCTCGAAGCGGCCGCGTCGCTGGTTGGCTGCGCCGGTGAAGGCGCCTTTCTCGTGGCCGAACAGCTCGGATTCCATCAGGTCCTTGGGGATCGCCGCCATGTTCAGGGCGATGAAGGGCGAGCTGGCGCGGGGGCTGTGGCGATGCAGCGCATGGGCCACCAGCTCCTTGCCGGTGCCGGATTCGCCGTTGATCAGCACGGTGATATTGGAATGGCTGAGGCGGCCGATGGCGCGGAACACCTCCTGCATCGCCGGCGCCTCACCGATGATCTCGGGGGTGGGCGGCTGGCTGACCGGGGCTTCGAGGCTCTGCTGTTCCTGGGCGTGCTGGTTGGCGCGCTTGACCAGTGATACCGCCTCGTCGACGTCGAAGGGCTTGGGCAGGTATTCGAACGCGCCGCCCTGGTAGGACGCCACGGCGCTGTCCAGGTCGGAATGGGCGGTCATGATGATCACCGGCAGGCGCGGGTGCAGCTCGCGGATGCGTGCCAGCAGGTCCAGGCCGCTGGAGCCGGGCATACGGATGTCGGAAATGATCACGTCGGGCTGCTGGCGACCCAGGCGGGTGAGCACGCTGTCGGCGCTTTCGAAGCTCTGGGTGGTCATGCCTTCCTGTTGCAGAGCTTTTTCCAGGACCCAGCGGATGGAGCGGTCGTCATCGACGATCCAGACGGTTTCACTACGAGTCATGAGGATGTGGCTCCTTGTTCCAGCGGCAGGAAGATCGAGAAGACGGTGTGGCCGGGGTGGCTCTCACACTCGATCAGGCCCTGGTGCTGGCTGATGATGTTCTGGGCGATGGCCAGCCCGAGCCCGGTACCGTCGGGGCGCCCGCTGACCATGGGATAGAAGATGGTTTCCTGCAGTTCGGGCGGGATGCCCGGGCCGTTGTCGATGATCTCCACCTTTGTCACCAGGCGATGCCGGGTGTGGCCGATGGTGAACTGGCGCAGGGTGCGCGAACGCAGGGTAATGCGCCCGAGGCGCAGGTCGTTGTTGGCGGAGATGGCCTGCATGGCGTTGCGCACGATATTGAGCACGGCCTGGATCATCTGCTCGCGGTCGATGAGCACATCCGGGATGCTCGGGTCGTAGTCGCGCACCAGAGTGATGCCGCCCTGGCTCTCGGCTTCCACCAGGCTGCAGACGCGCTCCAGCACTTCGTGGACGTTGGTCATCGCCAGGGACGGCAGCTTGTTGGAGCCGAGCATGCGGTCCACCAGGTTCCGCAGGCGGTCCGCCTCTTCGATGATGACGTTGGTGTAGTCCTTCAGGTGCTCTTCCGGCAGTTCCCTGGACAGCAGTTGGGCGGCACCGCGAATGCCGCCCAGGGGGTTCTTGATCTCGTGGGCGAGGCCGCGCACCAGCAGCTTGGTGGTCTCCTGCTTGGACAGTTGCGCCTCTTCCTTGGTGATGCGCAGCAGCCGGTCGCGCGGGTGTACTTCCAGCAGCAGCAGGGTGGCGCCCTTGTTGAGGATGGGCGTCACCGCGTAGTCCACCGTCAGGGTCTGCCCGGCGAGGGAGGTGAGCATGGCTTCGCGCTTGGTGAAGGGGTGCGCCTCTTCCACCGCCTGGCGCAGCGAGGTCAGCGCCTCGGGGGATTCGGTGAACAGCTCGCTGATGAACTGGCCATGGCTGCGCTGGCCGCTGACGGCCAGAAGCATTTCCGCCGCCGGGTTCATGTACTCCAGCCGCAGGTCGGCATTGAGCAGGATCACCGCGGTGGTCAGGTTGTCGAGCAGCAGTCGGTGCAGGGCGTCGTTGATGGTCATAGGTCGGGCATCTCGGCGATGGGCAGGAAAATGCAAGAAGCAAACCAAGCCCTGAAAAGACGCGCTGAAATAGGCAACCAGCCGCTTGCGGCTGCTTTTCAGCGCAGCGCGGCGGTGCGCGGGCGAACCAAAATGGGGAGAGTATAGAAATCGGTGCAGCGTGATGCACCATTGCGGTGCATCACTGGATCAGAAGAACGGGAGGATGCCGATGATGCCTTTGTCCGGCTCCTTGGGCTTGTCCTTGAGCGGGCATTCGGGACGCACGCCGTAGTCGTCCTTCTGGCAGGGGCGGGCCTGGCGTTTCTGCGCCAGCGAGATGCGCATCATGTGCACCGGCTGGTTTGGCGTGCGCTCGATCACGCGACTCTTGTCGTCGATGATCTCCACCGCCAGCTGGTGGGTGCCGCGATCCAGGTTGGTGATGGGGAATACCGGGCTGCGGCCGGGCTCGCCCTGGGGCTTGCCGTCCAGCACCAGGCGATAGCTGTGGCCATCGCGCAGGCCGGGCTCGCTCATGGCGGTGACGATGAGGTTGCCTTCCATGTCCCGCAGCGTGGCGTCCGGCTCGGGCACCAGGATGCGCAGCACCTGGTAGCCCAGCTCGCGGGGAATGGCGGCCGGCGGCAGCACGGCGGGGGCCGTTGGCTGGGCGGTCATGCCGTTGGAGGGCGCCAGTTCGATGCGCTCGGCATTGCCGGGCTTGGGCCGGTCGGTGAAGACGCGGTTACCTTCCTCGTCGACATAGGTGTAGACCTGGGCCATCGCCGGCAGGCTGGCGAACAACAGGCAGAGCAGGATCGTGCGCATGGGTTAGTTGGCTGGCTTCGGAGTGGGTTTCGGAGGGGGCGGCGGGCGCAGCGCCGGGCTGCTGGTGTTGACCCGCTGCACGGTGAAGGTGACGGTTTCGCTCTGTTGCACGACCTGGTCACCGGCCAGTACCTGGACCGCGAGGCTGTGCTCGCCACGGTCGGCGTTGACCACCTGCAGGCGCGGCACGTTGACCTTCTGGCCCGCGGGCTTGCCGTCCAGCAGCAGCTGCAGCTGATGGCCCGGGCGCAGGCGCGGAACCAGCTGCACGCCGACGGAGAAGGTGCCGTTGTTGGCGCGCAGGGCTTCTTCGCTGGGGGCGTCGGTCAGGCGGAGTTCCTTGTACGCCGCTTCCGCCGCCTGGTCTTTCGGGGTGGCGACCTGCGTCACGGGCTTCTGCGCTTCCACGGTGTTGGTGGTGGGCAGGCTGACCTCTTCGGTCTTGGTGCCATCCGGCGGCTGGTTGGTGAAGACGGTATTGCCGTTGGCGTCGGTGTACTTGTAGATCTGCGCCGTGGCGGGGAGCGTCAGCGACAGCAGCAGGCAGGCGAGCAGGAGGCGCATGGGCCGGTCTCCTCTGGATGATGCCGCTAAGCCTTGCACCCGCGCGCCAAGCTGGCAAGTTCGGCCTGATGCGGCTGTGCGGCGCAGCCGGAAAATCGCTCGGTTCGAGGGCGTTGTTGCACGCAATCCATGCCACAAAAAAAGAGGCCTCCCGAAGGAGGCCTCTCAGTCCGTGCCGCTTGCGCGGCACGTTGCCTATGCAGGCAGCGGGATCAGACGCTGTAGTACAGGTCGTATTCCAGCGGGTGCACGAAGGTGCGCACCTTGATTTCTTCTTCGCTCTTCAGCTCGATGTAGGCATCGATGAAGTCGTCGCTGAACACGCCGCCCTTGGTCAGGAACGCACGGCCCTTGTCCAGCTCTTCCAGCGCCTCTTTCAGGCTGCCGCAAACCTGCGGGATCTCTTTCGCCTCTTCCGGCGGCAGGTCGTACAGGTTCTTGTCGGCCGCATCGCCGGGGTGGATCTTGTTCTGGATGCCGTCCAGGCCGGCCATCAGCAGAGCGGCGAAGGCCAGGTAGGGGTTGGCAGCCGGGTCCGGGAAGCGCGCTTCGATGCGGCGTGCTTTCGGGCTGGACACGTACGGGATACGGATCGAGGCGGAACGGTTGCGGGCGGAGTAGGCCAGCATGACCGGGGCTTCGAAACCGGGAACCAGACGCTTGTACGAGTTGGTCGACGGGTTGGTGAAGCCGTTCAGGGCCTTACCGTGCTTGATGATGCCGCCGATGAAGTACAGGGCGGTATCGGACAGGCCGGCATAGCCTTCACCTGCGAAGGTGTTCTTGCCGTCCTTGCCGATCGACAGGTGCACGTGCATGCCCGAGCCGTTGTCGCCGTACAGGGGCTTCGGCATGAAGGTCGCGGTCTTGCCATAGGCATCGGCGACGTTGTGCACGCAGTACTTCAGGGTCTGAACTTCGTCAGCCTTGGCGACCAGGGTGTTGAACTTCACGCCGATTTCGTTCTGACCGGCAGTCGCCACTTCGTGGTGGTGAACTTCGATGACCAGGCCCATTTCTTCCATGGCATTACACATGGCAGTACGGATTTCGTGGTCGTGGTCGCACGGCGGAACCGGGAAGTAACCGCCTTTGACGGCCGGGCGGTGGCCCTTGTTGCCGCCTTCGACGTCCTGGTCGGTCATCCACGAGCCTTGCTCGGAGATGATCTTGAACATGGAGCCGGAGATGTCGGACTTGAACTTCACTTCGTCGAAGATGAAGAACTCGGGTTCCGGGCCGACGAAGACGGTGTCACCGATACCGGTGGTCTTCAGGTATTCCTCGGCGCGCTTGGCGATGGAGCGCGGGTCGCGATCGTAGCCTTGCATGGTGCTCGGCTCGATGATGTCGCAGACCAGGATCAGGGTCGGCTCTTCGGTGAAGGGGTCCAGTACGGCGGTGCTGTCGACCGGCAGCAGGATCATGTCGGAGGCTTCGATGCCTTTCCAGCCATGGATGGACGAGCCGTCGAACATCTTGCCGACTTCGAAGAACTCGTCGTCCAGCGCGTCGCGTGCCGGCATGGTCACGTGGTGCTGCTTGCCTTTGGTATCGGTGAAGCGCAGATCAACCCACTTCACGTCATGGTCTTTAATCAGTTGAAGCGACTTCGACATGGTGTCCTCCAGGTGGTCGGGGGTGGCTGTCGTGCGAGCCCCCCAATAAAAAGGTGAAGCCGGGGCGGCATAGTCCGCCAGGGCAACCTGCCTCACAAGGGAGCAAATTGCGTGCCAGTGCCCTGGAATGGGCAAAGGCCCTAGAACTCACGCGGGCCGGGGCCTGCCGATTGATTGTGTACAGTTTTGCGCACCAATTCCGTGCTCCGTGCGTCGAGATTGCACCCGTTTGGTGCGTCGCGAAGAGGTGTGATTGATTTTGGTCAAAGCTTGAACAATTTCCGCTATAATCCGCGCCCCTCTTTTTTCAGCGTCCCAGCCAGTGCTGTTTTCATGAAACTCATCATCAAGGTCTTCCCCGAAATCACCATCAAGAGCCGGCCGGTGCGCAAGCATTTCATCCGCCAGCTCGCGAAGAACATTCGCGTGGTCTTGCGTGATCTCGACCCGGAAGTCGAGGTGAGCGGCATCTGGGACAACCTGGAACTGGTCACGACGCAGACCGACCCCAAGCTCCTTGCGGAGATGATCGAGCGCCTCACCTGCACGCCCGGCATCACCCACTTCCTGGAGGTCAACGAGTACCCGCTCGGCGACTTCGACGATGTGCTGGAAAAGTGCAAGCTGCATTACGCCGACCAGATTCCCGGGAAGATCTTCTCCGTGCGCTGCAAGCGTGCCGGCAAGCACTCGTTCACCTCGATGGAGCTGGAGAGCCATGTCGGCAGCCGCCTGCGCCGTGAGTGCAACGCCGCCGGCATCTCGCTGAAGAACCCGGAAGTGGAAGTGCGCATCGAGGTGCGCGACCAGCGCCTGTTCGTCATCCACCACCAGCACGACGGCCTGGGCGGTTACCCGCTGGGCTCGCTGGAGCAGACCCTGGTGCTGATGTCCGGTGGTTTCGACTCCACCGTCGCCGCCTACCAGATGATGCGCCGCGGCCTGATGGCGCACTTCTGCTTCTTCAACCTTGGCGGTCGTGCCCACGAGCTGGGCGTGATGGAAGTGGCCCACTACCTGTGGGAAAAGTTCGGCCGCTCCCAGCGCGTGCTGTTCATCAGCGTGCCCTTCGAGGAAGTGGTGGCCGAGATCCTCGGCAAGGTCGACAACAGCCAGATGGGCGTGATCCTCAAGCGCATGATGCTGCGGGTTTCCACGCGCATGGCCGAGCAACTGCGCATCGAGGCGCTGGTCACAGGCGAAGCCATTTCCCAGGTGTCCAGCCAGACCCTGCCGAACCTCTCGGTGATCGACTCGGCCACCGACATGCTGGTGCTGCGCCCGCTGATCGCCAGCCACAAGCAGGACATCATCGACACCGCCACCCGGATCGGCACTGCCGAGTTCGCCAAGCACATGCCCGAATACTGCGGCGTGATCTCGGTGAACCCCACCACCCGCGCCAAGCAGAGCCGCATCGAGTACGAAGAGACGCAGTTCGACATGGCCGTGCTGGAACGCGCCATCGAGCGCGCGCGCCTGATCCCCATCGACCGGGTGATCGACGAGCTGGGCCAGGACCTGAAGGTGGAGGAGGTGAGCGAGGCTCTGCCGGGGCAGATCGTCATCGACATCCGCCACCCCGACGCCCAGGAAGATGAACCGCTGGAGCTGGCGGGCATCGAAGTCCAGGCCATGCCGTTCTACGCGATCAACAGCCGCTTCAAGGAACTGGACGAAAATCGCCAGTACCTCCTCTATTGCGATAAAGGCGTCATGAGCCGCCTGCATGCTCACCATCTGCTCAGCGAGGGGCATGCCAATGTGCGCGTTTATCGCCCGGCCTAAACAGCCCGGGCTGTACGGCGGCAGCATCCGCCACCGCCCCCCCGACCAGCGGGCGGGCTGAATCGAACGTTTTTCATACAGGCCGCCTAGACTCAGCGGCGAACCGAATCCTCTGATCGAGATGCACAAGTGATCGAAAAACTACGCAACATCGCCATCATCGCCCACGTCGACCATGGCAAAACCACCCTCGTCGACAAGCTCCTGAAGCTGTCCGGCACCCTCGACCGCAAAGAAGCGGAAAGCGAGCGCGTGATGGACTCCAACGACCAGGAAAAAGAGCGCGGCATTACCATTCTGGCGAAGAACACCGCCATCAAGTGGAACGGCTACAACATCAACATCGTCGACACCCCCGGCCACGCCGACTTCGGCGGTGAGGTCGAGCGCGTGATGTCGATGGTCGACTCCGTGCTGCTGGTGGTCGACGCCCAGGACGGCCCCATGCCGCAGACCCGCTTCGTGACCCAGAAGGCGTTCAAGGCCGGCCTGCGTCCGATCGTCGTGGTCAACAAGATCGACCGTCCGGGCGCGCGCCCTGACTGGGTCATCGACCAGATCTTCGACCTGTTCGACAACCTCGGTGCCACCGACGAGCAGCTCGACTTCCCGATCGTCTACGCCAGCGCCCTGAACGGCATCGCCGGCCTCGACCACGAGAAGATGGACGACAACATGGACGCGCTGTTCCAGGCGATCATCGACCACGTCCCGGTTCCGGACGTCGACGTCGACGGCCCGTTCCAGATGCAGATCTCCCAGCTGGACTACAACAGCTTCCTCGGCGTGATCGGCATCGGCCGCATCGCCCGCGGCAAGATCAAGTCCAACACCCCGGTGGTCGCCATCAGCGACGACGGCACCAAGCGCAACGGCCGCGTCCTGAAGATCATGGGCCACTCCGGCCTGCAGCGCGTCGAAGTCGCTGAAGCCGAAGCCGGCGACATCGTCTGCGTCAGCGGCATGGAAGAGCTGTTCATCTCCGACACCCTGTGCGACCCGCAGAACGTCGAAGCCCGTCCGCCCCTGACCGTCGACCAGCCGACCGTGAGCATGACCTTCCAGGTCAACGACTCGCCCTTCGCCGGTAAGGAAGGCAAGTTCGTCACCAGCCGCAACATCAAGGACCGTCTGGAGAAGGAACTGCTGCACAACGTTGCCCTGCGCGTCGAAGCGGGCGAGTCCGCCGAGAAGTTCAAGGTCTCCGGCCGCGGTGAACTGCACCTCTCCGTACTGATCGAAACCATGCGCCGCGAAGGCTTCGAGATGGCCGTAGGCCGTCCGGAAGTGGTCATCATCGAGAAGGACGGCGACAAGCAGGAGCCCTACGAGAACGTCACCATCGACATCGAAGAGCAGCACCAGGGCTCGGTGATGGAGCAGATGGGCCTGCGCAAGGGCGATCTGACCAACATGATCCCCGACGGCAAGGGCCGTGTACGCCTGGAATACACCATCCCGGCGCGTGGCCTGATCGGCTTCCGTAACAACTTCCTGACCCTGACCTCGGGTACCGGCATCCTGACCTCGACCTTCAGCCACTACGGCCCGATCAAGGCCGGCGAAGTCAGCAACCGTCAGAACGGCGTACTGGTCTCCATGGCCACCGGCACCGCCCTGACCTACTCGCTGGAAACCCTGCAAAGCCGCGGCAAGCTGTTCCTCGGCCCAGGCGACGAGATCTACGAAGGCCAGCTGGCCGGCATCAACAGCCGTGACAACGACTTGGTGATCAACCCCACCAAGGGCAAGAAGCTCGACAACATGCGCGCATCGGGCAAAGACGAAGTCATCGCCCTGGTTCCGCCGATCCGCTTCACCCTGGAGCAGGCGCTGGAATTCATCGCCGACGACGAGCTGGTGGAAGTGACTCCGAAGTCCATCCGCCTGCGCAAGAAAATGCTGAACGAGAACGACCGCAAGCGCTACGAGCGCGCCAAGGTCTGATCTCCGATCAGTAACTGAAAAGCCCCCGCCGGAGCGATCCGGCGGGGGCTTTTCATTGAGAGGCCTGCCGCCCCTGGCTGTCCGCTGTTCATCAGGAGAGAACCATGAAAGTGACTTCCCTGGCTGGCCTGGCAGGGCTGGCCTTGCTGATCCTCGGCTGCGCATCACCGCGCGCCCTCGACACCCGCCATCTCACACGCTTCGACGAGTACCACGCCAACCTCGAGATCGCGGGCCAGCGCTACACGCTGGATGCCTACATCGTGATGTTCCAGAAGCCCTTCTATATCACCGTGCAGCGGGATGACCGCCGCCCCATGTCGATCGATGAGGCGGCGCGCGCAGCGGAGGAGTACATCAAGCCTCGGGGATGCACGGAACCGCTCGTCCGTCGTGCCGATCTGGACCGCAGCAACGCTGACAAGACCCAGTGGATGGTCGGTATCGAGTGCTGATCCGCAAGGAGCGCATGAACCTGGTCAGGGGCATCACCGAGGCCGACACCGACGGGGATGGAGATGCACCCGGAGGCGGGGTTCGGCTCACCACCGTGCGATGAGGCTGGCGCCCAACAGGGGCGGCTTTCTCGATCCACTCGGAAGGCGCTGCAGTCACTGCGACGGTCGGGCCAGCAGTCGGATCATTGATTGCGTCCTGCCGCCCGTGGCACCGGCAAACCCCGCTATACCCCTGCCCATCAGGCAGGGGCACGGACTCAGAAGGCGCGCACCACCTGGGCCCAGACGCGCGGCGTGCGTTCCACGTCGCTCTCGGCTTCGGCGTTGCCCAGCTTCCAGGCCGCCACGGCATTGACCTGCCAGCCATGGGACGCCCACAGGGCGCCGAAGCCGGCGCCGGAGAGGCTGCGGTGGTTGTCGTCCGCCGTCCAGGCGTCCTTGTTCAGGCGCACTTCGCCGTGGTCGACGAAGGTGGACAGCTGCCAGGCCTCGGTGAGGGCGTAGCGCAGCTCGACGTTGGCCAGCCAGCCCTGATCGCCCGAGGCCTCGCCCTGGGGGTAGGCGCGAACGCCGTAGGCGCCGCCCAGGTAGAGTTTCTCGGAGCTGTCCAGGTTGCCGTCGGCCCACTGGCCCTGGAGCTGGGTATAGAGGCTGAAGCGGTCGCTGAGGCGCTGCAGGCGCACCAGGCTGGGGTTGAGCTTGTGGAAGCGGCCACGGGTGCCGGCGGTGGCGTCGTCGGCGCGCTGGGCCTGGGCGCCGTCGAGGGTCAGGCTGCCCTGGCTCCAGCCGAGGGCGAAGCTGTTGATGCCGCCGCCGAGCAGGTCGTCACGGCTGTTGCCGTTGAGGGTCAGAGTGACGACGCGGGCGTGCTTGTCGCTCTTCTCGTCGAACAGGTCGATGTCGTCCTTCAGGCGCTTGTCGTCGAACTGCAGCTGGGTGAACAGGCTGAAGTCCCGCGAGCGCACCAGTGGCTGGATGGCGTAGACGCTGGCGATGCGCGCGTTGCCGTGGGCGCGCAGGTCCTCGAAGTCCTTGCCCAGCTCGTAGTCCATGTCCGAGTAGGCGACGCCGAACTGGGTGGCCCAGGGGCCGAGCGGCAACTGGTAGGCCACGCGGCCGTAGTGCTGGTCCTCGTCACTGCCCATGGCCCGCAGGCTGAGGCGGTCGCCGAGGTTGAGCGGGTTGTTCAGGTTCAGGGTGCCGCCGAGGCGGTACTGGCCGACGAAGCGGTTGCCGTAGTTGTCCATGTCCACCGAGCCGGTGACCAGGGGCGCCTTCTGCAGGCCCACCAGCAGGTCGGTGGTGCCGGTGCTGGCACCGGGTCGCAGGGTGGACTTCACCTCCACGCCGGGGGTGTCCTGCAGCAGCAGCAGGCTGCGCTCCAGGGGCTGGCCCTGCACGGCATCGCCGGTTTTCAGCGCGGCCAGCGGCGCCAGCGCGCTGCCACCCAGGCCCACCGGGTTGTCGACACGGACCTCACCGTAGCGCCCTTCCAGCACGGCGATCTTCACCACCCCGCCATCGATCTCCTGGGCCGGTAGGTAGGCACGCGCCAGGGGGTAGCCCTGTTCGCGGTAACGCCGGGTGATGCGGTTGGCGGCCGCCTGCAGCTGGCCGACGCTGAGTTCCTTGCCGGGCAGGTCGGCCAGCAGGCCCAGCAGCTCTTCGCTGCCCAGTGCGCTATTGCCTTCCAGGGTGAAACCGTTGACCTGCAGGCGCGGACCGGCCTCGGCCGACGGGTCGGCGGGCGTGTCCGGGAGGTTGATCGGCAGGGACTGCCGGGGACTCAGTTGCAGGGGCTGCTGGTCGAGGCCTTGCTGCACCTGGCCGGCATCCGGAGCGGTGGCGGCGGAGACGGACAGGCTGAGCAGCGAGGCGGCAAGGCCGGCCAGCACGGGAGTCGAACGCATCTTCAGATTCCTTCGGGAAGACGAATGCCGTTGTTGACGAGGTTGAGCTGCGCGCCGAACTCGGCCGGTGCGAATAGAGCCGGGGTGACCACCACCAGCGGTCGCTCGGTTTCGCTGCCGGGTTGCTTGCCGGTCATCTGCGCGGCAGGCACGCGCGGGTCAGTGACGGTGCTGACGGGCAGCGTCCCGGTGACGGTGAGCATGCCGTCAACGTAGGTGATGTCGTAGTTGCCCAGGCCGGTGCCCTGGGCGTTGCTGGCGACGATGGCGTAGTTGCCGGCCGTGGCCCCGGCCCCGGCCCCACCGCTGTTCAGGCTGACGCCGCTGATCTGGTCGCCGGCCACCAGACCCGCACTGGAGAAGCCACTGAGGCTCGCCACCTGGCCGGCGGTCTTGCTGGCATTGCCGGCGGTGATGGCCAGCGCGGCCCTGTCGATGGTGAGGGTACCGTTGCCGTAGGTGATGTCGTAGTTGCCCAGCCCACTGCCCTGGGCGTTGCTGGCAACGATGGCGTAGTTGCCGACGCCAGCATTGAAGACCGACCCCAGGCTGGCGAGATCCACACCGCTGACCTGATCACCCGCAATCAGGCCCGAGGTGCTGAAACCGCTCAGCGATGCCGTCTGGCCGTAGGTCTTGCTGGCATTGCTGGCGGTGATGGTCAGCGCTGCCTTGTCGATGGTCAGGGTGCCGGCGAGCATCTCGATGTCATAGCCGAACTGGCTGGAATAGAGCCCGCTCGCGCGCAGGTTGGCGCCAGTGTAGGTGCCGGCGTTGGCGCTGCTGGCGGTGTAGAGGGCGCTGCCGCCGACCAGGGCCGGGTCGTAGCCGATGGGGAACACCAGGGCTCCCATGCTGCTGGTGGCGGTGCCGTCGTAGGTCTTGCTGGCATTGCCGACGTTGACGCTGAGGGCGGTCATGAAGCTGCGCAGCAGGGGTGCGCTGTGGCCCTCGTACATGCGCCAGGTGGCACCCGTGCCGCCGGCGTCGTCGATGCTCCAGCCGGCCGCCACAAAGGGCGCCAGGGTGGTGAGCTGGGTGCTGGTCAACCCCGATACGCCCGAGGCATTGCCGGCCCCGACGCCCTGTGCCAGGCCGCTGGTGGTGGTGTTCCAGAAACTGCCGGTGGCGGTGCCGGCATTGCTGCCCACCAGGCCGCCGACCGCGCCGACGCTGGAGCTGGCCGTGCCCGTGGAATAAACACGCAGCAGGCTGCCGTCGTTGAACCCGACCAGGCCGCCCGCCGTGGCGCTGCCCTGGGCGCTGCCGGTGGCGTAGCTGTCGCGGAGGATGCCGGTGCTGGTGTTGCTGCCCGCCAGGCCGCCGCCATTGAGACCGCCGCTGGCACTGCCTGTGGCCAGGGACTCGCTGAGGGTGCCGGCGTTGGTGCCGACCAGCGCGCCGACGTTGCCCGTACCGGTGACGCCGGTGTCGCTGCCGACCCGCTCGATCACACCGGCCGATGCGTTGTAGCCCACCAGGGCGCCGGTGTAAGTACCGCCGACCACGCTGCCGCCCACCAGGTTGAGGTTGCCGACATAACCGGCGTTGTAGCCGAACAGGCCGCTGTAGGTGCTGCCGGGGCGATTGATGGCCAGGCCGCCGATGCGGTGCCCCTGCCCGTCGAACCGGCCGGTGAAGGGGTTGGCCAGGCTGCCGATGGAGAGGAAGCCGGTGCCGCTGTTCCACAGCGCACTGCTGGAGGCGTCGATATCGTTCGCCAGAACGAAGCGGCTGCCCGCCAGGCTGTTGGAGGCCAGCCCCTGGAGCCCATAGACATCGGCGATGCGGTACGGGGTGGCGGCGCTGCCGTCCCCGGCCAGGGCCCGTATGAAGGTGGCGCTGGGGCTGAGGCGGAAGTCGGTTACGTTGAAACTCGGCAGGCTGGCCGCCACCTGGTTCCAGGTGCCGCCGGTGAGATTCAGCACGCCGAGGTTGACGCCTCCGTTGCTGGTCGCGGTGCCGGCAGCAGACAGGGTCAGGCTGCCGTTGGCGGCGTCGATGCCATCACCCAGGAGGATGTTGCCGCTGTTGCTGGTGCTGAGGGTCAGCCCGGCGTTGTCGCCCCAGGTCAGACGGTCGGCCACGCCGAGGTTGCCAGCCGCCGACAGCTGGCGGGTACCGCTGATGCCGAAGGCACCGCCGCTGTCGAGGCTGAGCAGCCCGCCGGAGCCGAGGTCGGTGTCCAGGCTGTAGCTGGCGGGAGTGGCGCTCAGGTAGAGGCCATAGCCGGTATCGGTGAGACCGCCGAAGTCGGAGAGCGCGAGGAAGCCCAGGTCGCTGTCGGCGTAGCTGCCCCGAGCGGCCAGGTAGCGGCTGCGGGTTGCCGTGAGGCTGCCCTGCCCGGTCACCAGGCGCATGGCCGAGGCATAGATGTCCAGGCCCTGGATACCGAGGTAGCCGACACGATCACTGAACGCGGCACCCTGGCTGGAACCACCCTCCAGGTAGGTGAGCGTGCCATTGCTGTCGAAGCGGCTGGCTTCGCCAAGGACGTAGTAGTAGCCGTTCGCCCCGGTGGAGGCGCTGCCGATCAGTTGTCCACCCGACACGGCACTGACGGTGGCGCCAGCGAGTGCCGTGCTGCCGGCGTCGCTGAACACCCGGCCGCTCACGGCGTTGGGTGTGGTGCTGTAGCGCCATTGCAGATACGGATAGAGGTTGGTGCCGATGCCCCAGATCGAGGAGGCGAAACCGGCCGGCAGGCTGCCCTGCAACTGGGCGGTGGTGCGTCCGGTGATTCCAGCCGCCACACCACCGGCGCTGCCCAGCGTCTGGCCGCTGGTCTGGATGTCCCAGTAGGCGTTGGTGATGGCACTGCTGCCACCGTTGTTGTAGCCGGCGAAGCCGCCCATCTGGCTGCCGCCGGCGACGTAGCCGGTGGAGTAGCTGTTGCCGATGGTGCCGTTGACGAAGTTGACCCCGACGAAGCCGCCGATGTTGCTGGCGGAGCCTTGGCCGATTACCGCGCCGGTGGCGTAGGAGTCGGTGATGCTGCCTTCGTTATGGCCGACGAAACCGCCGATGGGGCCCGCCGCCGCCCTCACCGTGCCAGTGGCGTAGGACTGGCTGATGGAACCGCCATCGCCGCTGTAGCCGTTGGCTCCGACCAGCCCACCGACATAGCCGAGGCCGTTGTTCGGGTTGGTGCCGGTCACATTGCCGGTGGCATAGGCGCGCGTGATGCTGCCGCCGTTGAAATTGAAGCCGACCAGGCCGCCGATCTGGTAGCCGGCGCCGGTGACGTTGCCACTGGCGGAGGCATCGGCGATGGCGCCGCCGTCGTTGGTGCCCACCAGCCCACCGGTATTGGCCTCGCCAGTGCTGGTGCCGCTGACGGTGGTGCTGGCTGATGCGCTGCCAAGGGTCCCGCCCGTCATGTAGCCGACCAGCGCACCGACACCGTCGTTGCCGGTGACACTGCCGCCCACCAGCTTGACGTTGGCCAGGGTTGCGCCGGAGGTGTAGCCGAACAGGCCCACGTAGTTGGTGCTCGCCCGGTTGATGGCCAGGCCGCTGAGGCCGAAGCCCTGTCCATTGAAGCTGCCGGTGAAGCTGCCGGTGTCGCTGCCCAGGGGCTTGAAGCCCGATGCACCCCAGACATCGCCGTAGTAACCGTTGCCGCCGGCAGCAAGCGCGGCGCCCAGGTCGAGGGAGGTGCCGAGCCGGTAGTTGCCGGCCAGGTTCGTGCCGATCAGTTGCAAGGCATGGGGGGTGTACACCGCGGTGGAGTACTCGCTGCGCAGCATCGGCCGGGTATCACCCTCGAACATCACCCAGGTGTTGGCGAAGTCGAAGCCGTTGTAGGTGGACTGGGTGCGGGCATTGGCCGAAGTGATGGCGGTGCCACCGCTGGCGCTGCTGGCCTGCCCGGTGCTGTTCACGTCCCAGTAGCTGTTGGCGAAGGTGATGGTGGACAGGAAGGTGCCGCCGATCAGGCCGCCCGTGGCGGTGTAGCCCTGGACCCGGCCGCTGGCGTAGGTGTTGGTCAGGGTCGCCGAGTCGAAGACATTGCCCACCAGCCCGCCGGCGAAGGCGCTGCTGTTGCTGATGGTGCCGGTCACCGACCCCGTGGAATAGGCATCGGCCAGGGTGCCGTTCTGCACAGTGCCGGCCAGACCGCCCACGTTGTTCAGGCCCGTCACGCTGGCGGTCGAGGACGCCCCCTGCAGCGTGCCATTGGTGACCTGGCCGACCAGGCCGCCGACGTTGGAGCCGTTGCCCAGCACCGAGCCGGTGACGTGGATGCCCGACAGCGTGCCGCTGAGGGACCCGCTGATGGCGCCGACGGTGATATTGCCGGTGATGGCGGCATTGGACAGGGTCAGGTCGCGCACCTGCCCGCTGACGGCCTGGAACAGGCCCACGTTGTTCTCGGAACCACGGGCGATGGTGAGGCCATCCACGGCGTGACCGAGGCCGGTGAAGGTGCCGCTGAAGCCTTGCAGCGGCGCGAAGCCCTGGCCGCCGTTCCAGGTGCGCGTGGCGCTGGCGTCCAGGTCGGTGGCGAGGGCGTAGTAGCCACTGGCACCGACACCCTGCAAACCGGCGAGGTCATGGATCAGGGTGTAGCTGGTGCCCCCCAGGCTGAGGCTGGCGTTGCTGCCCGACAGGGTGACGCGGGCGCCGCTGCCCAGCCGGTAGCCGTTGCCGTAGACCAGCGAGAGCCCCGCGTTGGTGCCGGTGGCGGTGATGTCCTTGTTGATGATGACGCTGCCGGCGGCGTTCAGCGTCAGGGTGGTGTCGGCGCTCCAGCTGATGGGCGCATCGACGGTGATGTTGCCGGCCTGGCTGCCACCGACTCCGGTGGTCACCGTCACCCCGGTGCTGGCCAGGGCGTTGGTCAGGGTGTTGACGTTGAGCACGCTGTCGTTGGCGTTGCCGTTGAAGCCACCCATGCCGGTGCTGCCGGCAGTGGAAATGGTCACGTTGTAGGGGTCGATCAGCCATTCGCCGGTCTTGCCCTTGCCGGGCTTGGCCAGGGTGGTGACCTTCACGTCATCGGCAACCTGCACGTGGGCACCGCTGGTCTCGATGAAGCCACCATTGCCGCCGTTCGCGGCACTGGCATCGAGGGTGCCAGCCACCTTGACCACGCCGCCGTCGAAGTCGCCCATGAGCATGATCTTGCCGTTCTTCTCGCCCAGGGTGCGGGCCTCGATCACGCCGGTGTTGTTGACCACGGTCTTGAGCAGCGCATCGCCGGCATCGGCCGTGAGCAGCACCTTGCCGCCGTCGGCGCGGATCAGCTTGTGGTTCTCCACCAGCGCATCCGCGGCGGCGCCGTCCACCTGGACGTTGAGCAGGCCGTCGCCGGCAAAGTCCAGGGTCACGGCATTGCCGGCCGCCAGGGCCACGCTGCCCTGCTGGGCGACGATCACCCCCTGGTTGCTGACGGTGCCCCCCAGCAGCGCCACGGCGCCGCCATCGGCTGCGGTGAGGGTGCCCTGGTTGACCACGGTCGCCGGCGTGCCGTCGCCCTTGAAGCGGTAGTTGCCGCGTTCGAAATCTTGCGGGTCGATGTCGAGGGTCGAGGCCACCAGGCCGCCGACCTGGACCTGGGCACCGCTGCCGAACAGCACGCCATTGGGGTTGACCAGGAAGACCCGGCCGTTGGCATCCAGCTGGCCCATGATCTTCGAGCCGTCGCTGCCCACCACGCGGTTGAGGGCGATGGAATCACTGCCGGGCTGGTTGAAGGTCACCCGCTTGCCGGCGCCGATGTCGAAGCTCTGCCAGTTGATCGCCAGCTTGTTGCTGGACTGGTCGATGACCATCTGCTGGGCGTTGGGCTGGCTGATGGCGCCACTGCCGGAAACCACCTGGCCGCCGGTCGGCAGGTCGGCCGCCAGGCCCGCCACCGGGGCCAGCAGCGCACACGCCAGGACCGCGCCGGAGCCCGCCTTGCGTCTCCGGGCATGCTCATCGGCGACACACCAGGCGCGCAGACGGGGATTCCAGACCAGCGAGAAGGCTCGATTCATGACAGCAGTCCTTTGACGGCAAGAAGGGCTCGAGAAAGCCGCCGCTGTATATCACGGCGACTTTTACCTAGGAATTGGCTGTCAGGAATTTTTTACATCATGAATTTTTGGCGTCAGCTGATTGACTCGAATACCCGTATCTCGTCCGCCATCACCCGGTTGCGCCCGGCCTGCTTGGCCTGGTAGAGCAGCTCGTCCGCGCGCTTGAGCACGTCCTGCACGCTGCGCCCGCCTCGGGGTGACCAGTGCACCACACCGAGGGAAACGGTGATCTGCCCCACCGGGTCGATCGGGGTGGCCTCCTGCCGGGCGCGGAAGCGCTCGGCCACCTCTGCTGCCGTGCGCAGGGGCGCCTCGGGCAGCAGCAGGATGAACTCCTCGCCGCCGACACGGCACGGCAGGTCCCGCTCCCGACAGCTCTGGCGCAGCAGGTCGGCGAACTGGCGTAGCACATCGTCACCCGTGTCGTGGCCGAAGGTGTCGTTGACCCGCTTGAAGTGGTCGATGTCCAGGCTGATCACGGAGAACGGCGTGCCCAGCCGTTGCCAGGCCTGCAAGCGCTCCTCCATGGCGCGGCGGTTGGCCAGCCCGGTGAGCGGATCGCTCTTGGCCTGCTGGTCCAGTTGGCCGAGCTTGGCCCGGGTAACCTCCAGCCCGGCCAGCAGCGCCTGCTTGATCATCCAGGCCTCGGCATACCAGGCTTTCACCCGCAGGGCCTTCTCCGCCCGCTCGGGCTGCGCGGCGCTCTCGGCCAGTTGCCGCAGCGGGCGGCTGATGCGCGCGGAAATCCACAGGATCAGCCCGATGCCCAGCAGGCTCATGGGCAGCAGGCCGGCGAGCAGGCGCTTCATCAACTCCTCCAGCGCCGCCTGGGCTGCAGCCAGGGGCTGCTGCGCCACCACGCCCCAGCCACTCAGCGGCACGCTGGCGTAGCCGGCCAGCATCTCCACGCCCCGTGTGTTGACCGCCTGCATGGCGCCGCTCTCGCCCTTGAGCACCGCGTCGACGATGGGGTTGGCGCCCAGGCGCTCGCCAACGCGGCTGGCGTCGGGGTGGAACAGCACCTTGCGGTCCGGGTCCACCAGGTAGACGTTGGACGCGTCATGGTGGAAGTGCTGGCTGACCAGCGAATCCAGGGCATTGGGCTTGCCCAGGTAGATGGTGCCGCCGATCAGCCCCCGGTACTGGCCATCGGGGCCCCAGATGGGGTGGGAAACGAAGACGATGAGATTGCCCGCCAGGGAGCGGAACGCCGGGCTGACCATCGCCCGGCGCTGCTGCAGGGCCTCCCGCGAGCGCAGGGCCTGGCCGTTGATGCCCAGGCTGTCCGGCTTGGAGGCCACCACGGTGCCCTCGGCATCGGCCACCAGCACGGTGTTGAAGCTGTGGTCCTGCGTCAGCAGGCGCTCCGCTTCCAGCGCCATCTGTTTCGTATCGCCCGGCACGTTGCCCAGCAGGTTGGCGCTGAAGCGCAGGCGCTCCAGGTCACCGGCCAGGTTCTCGTTGATGCTGGCGGCGAGCTTGGCCGCATAGGCGCGGTTGGCCTCCAGGGCGTTCTGCACCAGTGCCTGGCGCTGGATGCCATAGGTCACCAGCAGGTTGTTGGCCAGCGTCGCCAGGGTCGCGGCAAGGACGAACAGCAGGATGAGATTGCGCAGGTTGAGCTTGGGGGGCGGCCCGAACGGCATGGGTCATGTCCCGATGGGTCTAGCGCTCAAGGCGACTGCGATCCTTGCAGCGGGTCCTACGGGCGACGCATCGTCGTGGTGAGCGAGCGGGCTTTGGCCAGGGCCGTCACAGGCCCGTAGAAAAACCCGGGAAAACGTGTGGATTTTACTCTTCGGGCAAGGTGAAACCAAGGCCGAAACGGCGAGGTGCACATCATATGTGCGCTCCAGGATCGGGCGACACCGCTGGCCCGGGGCTGCGCTGGCAGGCTGGAGATGGGGCGCACCGAACCGAGCCGGGCTCGGTGGGTGGGTGCGGAGACTTTCAATGCTCCCAGCGCCCCGGCGCATAGGAAAACATCGGCAGCGACCAGCCGAAACGGATCGCCGAAAGTCGCAGCAGCAGGCCGACGCTGAAAGAGGCGAGCAGGTTGAGGTCGTCGTCGACGCCTTGCTGGCGCAGGCCGAGGTAGAACAGGGCGACCAGCAGGGAGACGCTGGCGTAGAGCTCCTGGCGCAGCACCTGCGGGGTGCGGTTGCAGAGGATGTCGCGGAGGATGCCGCCGAAGATGCCGGTGATGATCCCGGCCATGACCACCACCGGCAGGGCGTAGTCCAGGCCCAGGGCGACATTGCAGCCGATCACGGTGAAGGCGATCAGGCCCATGGCGTCGAGCACCAGGAACAGCTGTCGCAGGTGGTGCATGAACCTGGCCAGGAGCATGGCCGAGAGGCCGGCGCCGATGGTGAGGAAGATGTATTCGGGGTGCTGGGTCCAGCTCACCGGGTAGTGGCCGAGGAGGATGTCGCGGACGGTGCCGCCGCCGAGGGCGGTGAGGAAGGCGATGAGGCTGACGCCGAACAGGTCCATATTGCGCCGGCCGGCGGCGAGGGCACCGGACATGGCTTCGGCGACGATTGCAATCAGGTAGACGTAGGTGAGCACACAGAACTCCTGCGTTGTGCTGCCCCTCCCCCTGTCCTGTGTACCTGAGAGTTTGCGCGGCGTGGGCCGCTTGCCCCTTCGGTGGGCCGCTCGCGGGCGGCCGCTCTCCAGTTGGCGATCATGGAACCCGCAGTGACTTCTGCCTGAGCGATTATGGGAGTTTGCGCCTTCGGCGGAGGCGCATGGCGCCTCGCTCTCCTGCGGGGGCGCGGATTATAGGGGCGCTGACGAACTTGTGCGAGTGGTCAGCTTCCGCGCCTGCACCTGTCAGGTGCGGAAGGCCCCCAGCCCGCTTTTCAAGGCACGTGCCGTCTCGCCCAGTTCAGCGGCGGAGTGGTTGATGGCGTCCACATCCTGGCGGGTGTGCTCGAAGGCGCCGCGCATATCGCCCAGGCGGCCGGACATATCGGCCACCGCATGCTGGATGTGCTCGCTGCTGGTCAGCGCCTGCTCGACATTGGCGTTCACCTCGCCCATCTGCCGCACCAGGGTGTCGAGGGCTTCCAGCGCTTCGTCGGCGTTGCCCGCCAGGGCGCGCGAGCGCTCGGCGGTGCTGCCCATGCGCTGGGCAATCTGGCGGATGGCACCGGTGACCTGGTCGATCACCTTGTGCGCATCGGCCAGCACGCTCTTGGTCTGCCCCGCCAGCTTGCGCACCTCGTCGGCGACCACGGCGAAGCCACGGCCCGCCTCGCCGGCGCGCGCGGCTTCGATGGCGGCGTTGAGGGCCAGCAGGTTGGTCTGCTCGGAGATACCCGCAATCATCTGCAGCACCTGGCCGATCTGCTCGGCCTCACGGCTGAGGCCGTCGAGGTCGGTGGCCAGCTCGATGTTGGAGGAGGTGCTGCCGTGCACATCGGCGATCAGCTGTTGCAGCTCCTGGTGGGCGCGGCTGAGTTCGGCGCTGGTGCGTTCGAGGTTGCTGCGCACCGCGCCGGCCAGGCTGTGGGATTGCCCGGCGGCCTGCTGGATCGATTGTCCGTGTTGGTCGACGTCGGCCAGTTGGTGCGCTGCCTGCTGGATCTGCTGGGTGATGTCGTCGGCGCGGTGCAGGAAGGTTTCCGCCAGCTGCTGGTTGCTGTCGGCCATGCCGAGGGCGCCGGAAAGGGTTTGCCGCAGGTCCTGCAGCAGGCCGGACAGGCGCGTACCCATCTGCCCGAGTTCGTCGTTGCTGGTGACTGCCAGGGAGTGCGAGAGGTCGCGCTCCTGGGCGATGCGGTTGAGCTGCCCGGTGAGCTGGCGGATGGCGTGGACCAGCATGCGCGTGGCCAGCCAGGACAGCAGCAGGCCGATGCTCAGCGTCACCGCGCCGATGAGCAGCAGGCTGCGCAGGCTGTCGGCGATGGCCTGGTCGAGGCTGCTCAGGGTGACGTCCACGCCCACCACGTAGGGCTGGCCGCCGCTGGTGCGCATGGGCAGGAAGATCGAGCGGAAGGTCCCGTAGCTGTCGGTGTACTCGTCGAACTGCGCCTGGTTGCTGCGCGCGGCCTGGATCACCGCCGGGCTGGCGTCGGTGTACTCCTCCAGGTGCTTGGCGTAGCTGTCGCTGGCGATCTCGCTGCCGCTGGCGCCGTCGGAGAGGTAGAACACCCGGCCGCCGCTGTCGACCATCAGGGTGTAAGCGAACTTCAAGTCCACCTCGCCGGCGTACTCGCCGAGGTTGCGCACCTGTTCCAGATACTCGCCCTCGCGCAGGCCATCGGCCGTCCGCGCCCGCTCCAGGTAGTCGTTACCCAGCAGGCGCGGCACCGCATGAGCTGCCGCACGCAGGCGGTTGTCCATCTGCTCGCGGATGTCCAGGGACTTCACGTACTGCGCGTAGCTGATGAAGGTGGCGATGCTGATCAGGTTGACCAGGGTGAAGGCCAGCAGAATCTTGGTCTGCAGGCTGACGGAGCGCAGCGATGACATCGGTTCAGTTCCATCCGAGTGGAGAGTCCAGCCGCTCTTGCAGTGGCTTACTTTTGTTTCGGAATACTCTGACAGAACTTAAGTGGCAAGTGGCCAGTTGAACCCTGGCGTTTTTTGAAAGAGGAGCCGCGCTGGGGCCGTCGTGCAGGCGTCATGCCCCGTTCCGCTGTTCGATGCCCGTCTTCATGACCCCCTGCAAGCTCGCGCCGACAGGGGGCCTGATACGGGCAGTGCCCTGGTTACAGCGCCGTCTTGCAGCTCACGCCCACGGCCTTGAACGCGTTGATCACGTCCGCCGTCGGCAGGCTGCGGTTCTGTGCCGACTTGATCACGCCGCAGGCGCCCTGGTCGAAGGTGCTGGTCTCGGTCCAGTAGAAGCGGTTGGCGTCGACGAACACTTCAAAGGCCTTGCGGGTGTTCCAGCCGGTCGACTTGGCGAGCAGGTAGAAGGCGCGGTTGTACACCCCGCTGGAGTGGTGCACGTCGATGCCTTCGTAGTAGTCGCTGGCCCGGTCGATGGAGCTGCCGTCACGGCTGGGCTGGTCCATGTAGCGCAGCGAACCGTTGCCCTTGAAGATATCGGCACCCACCTTCCAGTCGTTCTGCCCCTTCATGAAGTACTCGGCGGCTTCGCCGGCCATGTCCGAGAAGGCTTCGTTCATGCCGCCGGATTGCCCCTCGTAGACCAGGCCGGAGTTCAGCTCGGTAAAGCCGTGGCTGACCTCGTGGGCCGACACGTCGAGGGAAACCAGCGGGTAGAAGCGGCTCTTGCCGTCGCCGAAGGTCATGGCCTGGCCGTCCCAGAAGGCGTTCTCGTAGCCGTTGCCGTAATGCACCTTCATGTACAGCTTCTTCTCGTTGAGCGGACGCAGCCCGCCGAACCAGTTGCCGTACATCTGGAACACCACGTTGCCGAAGTAGTGGGCATCGTTGAGGGGCGAGTAGGCGCCGTTGGTGAGCTTGTACTCGTTGTACGGGCAGGCGAAGCGGAAGGCTTTGACGCTGGTGTTGTTGGTGCTGTTGTTGAGGTTGACGGTGATCACGTCACCGCTGTTCATCTCGCAGCGGTTGTTGACGATCAGCGGGCCGTACTGGGTGCCGTAGAGGTACTTGCCGGTCTTGGCGTTGCCGCCCGGACCAGTGGCTTCGGCGTGGTTGAGGCCTTCCCAGCGCTGCAGGACCTGGCCGGTGTTGGCTTCGATCATGAAGTGCGGACGGGACGGCTCATCCCCGCCGACGAAGAACGACACCACGTAGGCGAGTTGCGCCTGCTTCTGCTCGTTCAGCCGTACCACCAGCTCGCTCTGCTCGTTGCTCACCGGCTGGCTGCTGGCGACCAGGGCCTTGGCCTGTTGCAGGGCCTGCTCCTTGGTCAGGGTGGGGGTGGCGTCACGCACCAGGTCCTGCTCGATGCCTACCAGCATGCGGCCCGTGCGCTTGGTGGCGCCGTTGCGGCTTTCGGTGATGGCTTCGCCCCAGACCCGCACGCCCTTGTAGTACTGCTGGTAGCGGGTGACCTGGGTGCCGTTCGGCAGCTTGGCGCTGGTGCCCTTGTCGAGCTCCTCGGGTGCCAGGCCCAGGTCGGAGTGGATGTCGCTGCCACCGGCTATTCCTGCCCGTGACGGCAACTTGGCTACGTCCACCAGCTCGGCCGCGAGTCCTATCGCGGGAGAGGCGAGAGTGGCCAGGATCAGCGTTTTTCCTATGAACTTCCTTTGCATTCTGTAGCTCCTTGGTGATGGTCGGAGGGTATCTCCGTGGTGCTCCAGTGGCCTTGTGGGCGCTCTAGGAGCGAGGTATCGCCGGTGCCCGGCGGATGGCCGGTTGGGGTGGCGATAAGGAGGAAGGTATAGACGCCAGGAAGGGGATATCAACGCTCGAATGCATAAATAATCGCGATATTTGCTGCAAATTTCGGCAATAAGGCGGCTATTTGTCGTGAATTGACAGGGTGTCAATTGCTAGCCGTTGCGCTTGCCCGGGTGCCGTGGCGATGACGGATGGGCTCGCAAGGGGGAGCCCGGTCCGGGATTCGGGGCTGCAGGGCCCGGAATACGGGAGGTTGCCCCGGCAACCGCGAGCGGGAGCCGGCGACAGCGAAGCGAGGGAAAGGAGGTGGGGCGACGGAGAAGCGAAGCCCTCGGCCTTCGGTCGGATCACCCAAGGCCTGCGGGAGCTGCCGACGACTGGTCAGTCGGAAGATGTGCGGCGATCGTGTCGATAGAGCCAGGCGAGCGGTGGCAGCAGGGCGAGCAGGGCAAAACCGTCGACCCACAGGTGCGCCCAGATGCCCCGCTGCGCGGAGAGCAGCATGTCCTGCGGGGCCCACAGCAGGATGCCGACCATCATCCAGCCCCAGGCCGAAGCGTTGCGCCCACGGTCGCCGATGCGCACCAGGGCGAACATGAACACCGCGTAGCTTTGCATCGTGGCGCCGAACAGGGCCTGCCACCACAGCTGCTGATCGCGCGCGCCCGCCGGCACTGCGCCGGTCCAGAAGGCGTGCTCGACGCCCTGCTGATAGGCCTCGAACAGCGGCAGGTGGTTGAACCAGGTGAGCGCGAGGCCGGCACAGAGATGGCCGAAGGCGGCGGCATACAGCCAATAAACGAGGAGCTGGCGGAGGCGTGCGTGCGGGGTGGTCATCGACATTCCGTGTCCTGCTGGAGCATGGGTGGTGGCGGAGTGTAGCGACTTTGCCCCCACGCCATTGGGATGCGTTGCGCGGGAGCGCTTACTCCCGGGCCGTATCGCCTTTCTTGACGAAGTTTTCACACGTGCTTGTGCAGAGTCCGTGCGGTTCCTGCCGGTTCGCTCGGCAGCCTGTATCCGACTGATGGAGTTCTTATGCCGTCGCATGCGCGTGATCAAGGGGCCCGGACATTCGACTGGGCCGGTCTGGGCTGGTTGTTTCTGTTCTTCTGGTGCTTCTCCGGCCTCACCCAGGTGCTGATCCTCGCCACCGATACCAGTGGCTTCACCGGCTTTCGCCAGGCCTTCCTGCTCAGCGGCCTGTGGCTGATCCCGGTGCTGCTGTTCCCGGCGCGCACCCGCACCCTCGCTGCGGTGATCGGCGTGATGCTCTGGCTCGCCTCGTTGCCGGCGCTTTTCTACTTCCTGGTGTACGGCCAGGAGTTTTCCCAGAGCGTCATCTTCATCATGTTCGAGTCCAATACCGCCGAAGCCGGCGAGTACCTGACCCAGTACATGACCTGGTGGATCCCCCTGGTGCTGCTGGCCTACGCCGGCGTCGCCTGGCTGATCTGGCGGCGCCTGCGCCCGGTGTACCTGCCCCGTGGCAAGGCGCTGGCGATCAGCGCGGCCTTGCTGGTGGCGCTGCTCGGCTACCCGGTGACCAAGCAGATGATGGTCAACGACAGCTTCGAGCAGGCCATGGACGGCATCGACAAGCGCCTGGAGCCGGCGGTGCCCTGGCAACTGGCGGTAGGCTACCGGCAATACCGCCAGCAGCTGTCCAACATGCAGGACCTGCTGGAAGGCAACGCCCGCATCGCGCCCCTGGCCAACCTGCACGACATCAACGGCAACCAGCCGTCGACCCTGGTGCTGGTCATCGGCGAATCCACCAACCGCCAGCGCATGAGCCTGTATGGCTACCCACGCTCGACCACGCCGAACCTCGACAAGCTGCGCGGCGAGCTGCAGGTGTTCGACAACGTGGTCACCCCGCGCCCCTACACCATCGAGGCGCTGCAGCAGGTGCTGAGCTTCGCCGACGAGAGCAACCCGGACGCCTACCTGAGCAAGCCCTCGCTGCTGAACATGATGAAACAGGCGGGCTACAAGACCTTCTGGATCACCAACCAGCAGACCCTGACCAAGCGCAACACCATGCTCACCACCTTCTCCAAGCAGGCCGACGAGCAGTTCTACCTGAACAACAACCGCAACCAGAATGCTCGCCAGTACGACGACGATGTGTTCGAGCCCTTCGCCAAGGTCCTCGCCGACCAGGCGCCGCGCAAATTCATCGTGGTGCACCTGCTGGGCACCCACATGAGCTACCAGTACCGCTACCCGCCGGAGTACGAGCGCTTCACCGATCGCCAGGGCGTGCCGCCCAACGTCACCGACGACCAGTTGCCCACCTACAACAGCTACGACAACGCCGTGCTGTTCAACGACCACGTGGTCTCCACCCTGATCGAGCGCTTCAAGGCCACCGACCCGAACGGCTTCCTGCTCTACCTGTCCGACCACGGCGAGGCGGTGTTCGACCCCGAGCACCCGCAGGTGCTGGGGCGCAACGAGGCGGCGCCCACCGCGCCGATGTACACCATCCCCTTCATGGTCTGGACCAGCCCCGCCTGGCAGCAGAGCCACCCGCGTAATTTCGCCGGTACCTTCGACCGCCCCTTCAGCAGTGCCGGGCTGGTGCACACCTGGGCAGACCTCGCCGGCCTGCGTTTCGACACGCTCGACCCCACCCGTAGCCTGGTCAGTGCCGACTTCAAGGCGCGCCCGTTGATGATCGGCAACCCCTACACGCCGAAGACCATGATCGACTTCAGCCTGATCAAGCCCAAACCCAAGGCCGCCGCCAAACCGGTGGAAGTGGCAAAGGAGGGCGACCAGCCCCTGCAGAGCGGCCCGCCCAGCACCCGTGGTTGAGGTGAGATAGCGTCCGGCCCCGGCCTTGACTGTGCCGGGGCGTCTGTCTGTCAGCTTTTTGCTTGGAAATCCGACGGGCCGATGGAATGGCGCCGTAGGCTGTTGCATCATTCCGCCCCTGCAACGCCTTCCCCCACTCAAGGATTTCCACATGGCCGGAGCCAGCCTGCTCACCCTGCTCGACGATATCGCCAGCGTCCTCGACGACGTTTCCCTGATGACCAAGGTCGCCGCCAAGAAAACCGCCGGCGTACTGGGGGACGACCTGGCCCTCAACGCCCAGCAGGTTTCCGGTGTGCAGGCCGAGCGCGAGCTGCCGGTGGTCTGGGCGGTGGCCAAGGGCTCGGCGGTGAACAAGGCGATCCTGGTGCCGGCTGCGCTGCTGATCAGTGCCTTCGCGCCCTGGGCGGTGACCCCGCTGCTGATGGTGGGCGGTGCCTACCTGTGCTTCGAGGGCTTCGAGAAGCTCGCCCACAAGTGGCTGCACAGCGCCGAGGAAGACGAGCAGAGCCATGCGGCCCATGTCGAGGCGCTGGCCAAGACCGACGTGGACGTGGTGGCCTTCGAGAAGGCCAAGGTCAAGGGCGCGATCCGCACCGACTTCATCCTCTCCGCTGAAATCATCGCCATCACCCTAGGCACGGTCGCCGAGTCGTCCTTCGGTGTGCAGGTGGCCGTGCTGGTGGGCATCGCCGCGATCATGACCGCCGGCGTGTATGGCCTGGTGGCTGGCATCGTCAAGCTGGACGATCTGGGCCTCTACCTCAGCCGCAAGGCCAGCCAGGCCGCGCAGAGCATTGGTCGCGCCATCCTGCGTGCCGCGCCCTACATGATGAAAGGGCTGTCGGTGATCGGCACCGCCGCGATGTTCCTGGTGGGCGGCGGCATCCTCACCCACGGCATTCCTGCGGCCCACGAGCCGATCCATCACCTGGCCGAAGCCGCGGGCGCCGCTGGCGTGGTGGTGCCGACCCTGATCAACGGCGTGGTCGGCATCGTCGCCGGTGCGCTGGTGCTGGTGGTGGTGAGCCTGGCCAAGAAGCTGTTCGCCAAGGGCTGATAGCCGCCCATGAAAAACGCCCCGCTGGCATCGCCCGCGGGGCGTTTTCGTTTTCAGGGGCTTCGGGTCGTAGCCCGGGCTTCAGCCCGGGGGGCCGGGGCATCGCGGATGAATCCCCTCCCACAAGGCAGCATCCTGGGTGGGCGCTACTTGCCGAGGTGGGTAGGGCGGGTGAAACCCGCCTTGGTCGAGGTCGCGGGATCAGGCGTTGGGCTTGAAGGCGCAGTAGCCGGGGCGCGGACCGATCCTGGGGTGGTTGCGGCAGGTTTCCGGGCGCTTGTCGTAGATGGTGCACAGGCGCGACTTGCGGTCGAGGAAGTAGCAGTCGTTGTTGGCCATGCGGGCCAGGGTGAAGATGCCCGACTTCTGGTTGAAGCGTTCCACCAGGCCGTCCTTCATCAGGCGCTTGGCGATGTTCTTCGGCGGCTCGCCGCGCTCGAAATCGGCCACCAGCTCCATGCGGATCAGATCGCTGATGCGGGCCTCCACCGGCATGGTGCAGCAACTGGAGACGCAGGCGTGGCACATGCTCTTTTCGTAACGGATCCAGGTTTCGGTGCGATCGATGTCGGCACCGACGATGAGCATGGTTTTCATGGCTTGGGCGCGGGCTTGGGGCTGGGAGGGCGCGCATCATAGCGGGATTGGCGAATTTGTGAACAGTTTGCCGCCGGCCGGCGAGACGATTTCTACTCTCTGTGCGCAATCGGATGAATTTTCTGTGTCTGTGAGATGGCCAGCATTCGTCTGTAGGGAGTGTTCCGTTTCGCTCGATATACTGGCGCGTCGCCATTTACGCCGGGCGGCGCCGTTGAACGTGCAGGGATCTGGCGTTTCTTCTCAATCACTTGGGAATTCAGTGCATGCAATGGATCTTCATGCTGGTGGGTCTGGCCATGGGAGCGGCAGCCGGTGAATCGATCACCGGAGCCCTGCTGGGCGGCCTCCTCGGATTGGGCCTCGGGCAGGCGATCCGCCTGCACGGGCTGAGTACGGAAAACGCCGCCCTGCAGAAGCAGCTGCGCGAGTTCGCGGCCCGTTTCGATGTCGGTACGCAGGCCATCCATGAGCGGCTGCTCAAGGTCGAGCGCAGCGGGGTGCAACCCGCCGCTCCCGCCGCGCCGCCCACCGAGGCGCCCGTGCCAGTGCCGGAAGCGCCCGTCGCCCATGCCCAGGCCGCCGCGCCGGAGAAGCCGGAGCAACCGGTGGACGACAGCGAGCTGGTCTGGGAACTGCCTGCGGAGCTCGAGCCGGAGCCCCTGGTGGTCACCCCCCCACCGCGCCAGCCGGATGTCAGCGACTGGACCCTGGAACCTCTCCCCGAGCCCCTGGCCGAGCCGCTGCCAACGCGCCAGCCGGAACCCATGGTCGCCCGTGCCCCGGTCACCCCGCCCCCACCACCGCCGCCCCGCGAGCCCTCGCTGTTCGAGCGGGGCTTCGAGGCCGCGCGCAACTGGCTGTTCGGTGGCAATACCGTGCTGCGGGTCGGCGTGCTGCTGCTCTTCCTCGGCCTGGCCTTCCTCCTGCGCTATGCCACCGAAGGCATGGTGGTGCCCATCGAGGTGCGCTATGCGGGCGTCGCGGCTGCCGCCATCGCCCTCCTGGGGCTGGGCTGGTGGCTGCGCCGGCGCAACCCCAACTACGGCCTGATGCTGCAGGGTGCGGGCATCGCGGTGCTCTACCTGACGGTGTTCGCGGCGATGCGCCTGCACCCGCTGCTGGACCCGAAGATGGCGCTGATCCTGCTGATCGTGGTGACGATCTGCTCGGCCATCCTCGCCGTGCTGCAGGATGCCCTGGGCCTGGCCGCCGCTGCGGCGCTGGGCGGTTTCGCCGCGCCGATCCTCACCTCCACCGGCAGCGGCAACCATGTCGCGCTGTTCTCCTATTTCGCCCTGCTCAACGCGGGCATCTTCGCCATCGCCTGGTTCAAGGCCTGGCGCCTGCTCAACCTGATCGGCTTCGTCGGCACCTTCGGCATCGGCTTCGCCTGGGGCATGCGCTCCTATAAGCCGGAGCTGTTCGCCAGCACCGAGCCCTTCCTGGTGCTGTTCTTCCTCATGTACCTGGCCATCGGCCTGCTGTTCGCCCGGCGCAAGCTGCGCGAGGCGGCGGCCGCGCCGGATGGCGAGCGTGATGCGCTGCTGCGCTGGTCGGCGCGCCAGGGCGACTACATCGACGGCACCGTGCTGTTCGGCCCGCCCCTGGTCGGTTTCGGCCTGCAGTACGCGGTGATCCACCACATCGAGTTCGGCGCCGCCTTCAGCGCCCTGGCCCTGGGCCTGCTGTACATGCTGATCGCCCGGGTGCTGTCGGGCCGCGCGCCGGGCCGCGCCTTGTTGCTGGTGGAAACCTGCATGGCCCTCGGCGTGGTGTTCGGCACCCTGGCCATCCCGCTGGGCCTGGATGCGCGCTGGACTTCCGCTGCCTGGGCCGTGGAAGGCGCCGGCATCTTCTGGTTGGGCCTGCGTCAGCGCCGGCCGCTGGCCCGCGCCTTCGCCCTGCTGTTGCAGGTGGGGGCGGCCCTGGCCTTCCTCGGCAGCCTGCGCGTGGGCGTCGACAGCCTGCTGGACGGTGCGGCGCTGGGCGCGCTGATGCTCGGCGTGGCGCTGCTGTTCAGCTTCTGGCAGCTGCGCGGTGCGCAGGAGGAAGAGGCGTCCGCCTGGGAACGCAGCGGCTTGCCGGTGCTGGCCTGCAGCGGGCTGGCCTTCCTCTACCTGATCGCGCCGCTGTGCCTGCGCGCCGAAGGCACCGCCATCGTCTGGGCCCTGGCCGGCCTGGCGACCCTCTACGTCGGCCTGCGCCTGGCCTCGCGCACCTTCCTCTTCAGCGCCTTCGCCGTGCAGCTGCTCGGTGGCGCCGTGTTCCTCCTGGGCATGGACCGCAGCGGGCTGGGCAGTGGCAGTGCGCTGGGCTGGAGTGGCCTGGTCACCGCCTCGCTGATCGGCCTGGCGCTGATCGGCGGCATGCTGGTGGCGGCTCGCGACGACATGGTGCGCAACGACAAGCGCCTGCTGCACAGCATGTCCCTGGTGCTGCTGGTGGGCCTGGTGTTCATCAACCTGGCGGTGCTCTTCGTCCTGCCCTGGCGTACGGCCAGCGCGGTATGGGGCGGCAGCGGCCTGCTGATCGTCTGGCTCAGCCTGCACCTGCAGCTGCGCGCCAGCTTCGTCTTCGGCCTGGCGCTGCAGGTGATCGCGGGCCTGAGCTTCCTCGCGGTGAGCCCGTTGCTGCTCGGCCAGTTAAGCACCGAGGGCTTGCGCCCGCTGGCCCACGCCGGCTTCTGGACGCCGCTGGTGCTGTCCCTGGCCGCCCTGGCCGGCGCCTGGCGCCTGCACCACGAGACCCGTCGCGAAGACCCGCGCCTGCAAGGCCTGAGCCTGGGGCACCTGTCGCAACTGCTGCTGGTGTGGAGCGCGGGCTGGTGGACCCTGACCTGGGTCGCCGAGATCGCCCGCTTCGCCGCGCCGGAACTGCAGGTGCCCCTGGTGCTGCTGGCGGCGGCGGTGACCGTGGCGCTGTGGATGCTGCTGGCGCTGCGCACCCAGTGGCGCACCCTGGCGCTGCTCTGCCTGCTGCTGGTGCCGGGTGCGCTGGTGGTGCTGATGCTTGCCTGGAACCCGCATTACCACCCGGCGGCGGACTTCGGCTGGCTGGGCTGGGGCGCGCTGTTCGCGGTGCACCTGCTGGCCCTGCGCAAGCTCCACGGGCTGCTGCCGGAAGGTCCCCGCAGCGCCGCCCACGTGCTGGGTTGCTGGTTGATCCTCGGGGTGCTGGCGCTGGAGCTGCGTTACCTGCTGATGCTGCTGTCCGAGCATTACAACGCCTGGCGCTGGCTGGGCTGGGCCCTGTTGCCGAGCCTCTACCTGCTGCTGGTCACCCGGGTGTCGCGCCTGCCCTGGCCGGTGGTCGCCTTCCCGCGCGAATACCGCCTGTGGGCCGCCATGCCCCTGGCGGCGATGATGCTGGCCTGGTTCTGGATCGCCAACGCCTGGAGCGACGGCAGTGCCGACCCGCTGCCCTACCTGCCGCTGGTCAACCCGCTGGAGCTGGGCCTGCTCTTCGCCCTGCTGGGCGTCTGGCTGTGGCTGCGCGAGAACCTCGGCGAGTTCGGCTTCGACACCAGCATCCAGCGCCTGGCGCCGCAGCTGGTGGTGGGCGCCTCGCTGTTCGCCCTGGCCACGGCCATCGTCTTCCGCAGCGCCCACCACTGGGGCGGCGTGCCCTTCGTGCTGGATGCGCAGCTGGATTCGATGCTGGTGCAGGCCGGCCTGTCCATCGTCTGGACCAGCATCGCCCTGGGCCTGATGATCGGCGGCCACAGGCGCGTGCATCGCGAGCTGTGGCTGGTGGGCGCCGCGCTGATCGCGGTGGTGGTGGCCAAGCTGTTCTTCGTCGAACTGGGTAACCGGGGCGGCCTGGAGCGGATCATTTCCTTCATCGGCGTCGGCGTGTTGCTGCTGGTCGTCGGTTACTTCGCGCCGCTTCCGCCCAAGCGGGCGGCGCCCGAATCGGAGCAGGTCAACGCATGAGCCGTTTCCCCCTCTTGCTGAACATCTGCCTGGGCCTGCTGTGCGTGACACAGCCGGTGCAGGCCCAGGACAGCCTGGACGACTTCGCCGCCCGGGTACCGCTCAAGGTCGAGGGCAATGGCCCCTGGTACCGCGTCGACCTGCCGATGTCGCTGCATTTCCTCGCCCGTCATGCTGACCTGCGTGACCTGCGCATCTTCAACGCCGAGGGCGAGCCCCTGGCCTATGCGCTGGCCCGGGGTGAGTCCCAGGTCACCCGCAGCGAGCAGGAGCTGGAACTCAAGTGGTTCCCCCTGCGCGGCCCGGCCGATACCAGCCTGGGTGCGCCTCGGGTGCGGGTGGAACGCAGCACAACCGGCACCGTGGTCGAGGTGCTGCCGGAAGACCCGGCCGCCAGCGGCGAGCGCCTGCGTGGCTGGTTGCTGGACGCCAGTGGCATGAAAGCGCCCCTGGAGAAACTGGTGATCGATTGGAGCGAGGAGGGTGAAGGCTTCCAGCAGTTCACCATCGAGGCCAGCGACGACCTGCAGAGCTGGCAGTCCTGGGGCACCGGGCAGATCGCCCGGCTGAGCTTCGGCAACGACCATATCTACCAGCGTGAAGTGACCCTGCCCGGGCACAAGGCGCGCTACCTGCGCCTGCTCTGGCTGGACCGCGAAGCGCCGTTGCTAACCGAAGCGCGGGTCACCGGTGCCCGCCAGGAAAGCAGCCCGGCGCCGATGGTCTGGTCCGATCCGCTGCCCGCAGGCAGCCCGGCGGCCGGCGAGTACAGCTGGGACCTGCCCTTGCCGCTGCCGGTGGAGAGCCTGAAATTCTCCCTCGAACAAGCCAATACCCTGGCGCCGGTGCGGCTCCAGGCGCGGAGCAACGACACCGCGCAATGGCAGGCGCTGACCTCCGGGCTGCTCTACCGCCTGCCCAAGGACGGCGAGGAGGTGCTGCACGACCGGCTCGAACTGGACGGCTGGATGCCGGTGCAGCACCTGAAGATGAGCGTGGACCAGCGCGCCGGCGGCTTCGGCGCCAAGGCCCCGACCCTGCAGGTAGGCATGCGTGCGCTGCAACTGGTGTTCCTGGCCCGGGGCACGCCGCCCTATACCCTGGCCGTCGGCAAGCCCGGCGCGGCCAGCGCCGAACTGCCGTTGACCACCCTGGTGCCCGGCTACGGCCCCGGCAGCCTGGCGAAGATGGGCAGCGCCCAGCCCGATGGCGACCTGCGCCTGGCCGAGGCCAAGGCGGTGGTGGTGGCCGAGGAGAAGGGCTCGGCATTGGCCTGGAAGCGCATCGGCCTGTGGGCCGTCCTGTTGCTGGGCGTGGGGCTTCTGGTGCTGATGGCGCTGAGCCTGCTGAAGGGCCAAAGCAAGGGGGGCTGAGGCCGCTCGCTGAGCGAAGTTGTCACGTAGATACTGGCTTTTTGCTGTATCTTGGCGCCGTTGCGCGACAGGGGTCGCGCAACGTTCCTTTGCGTCAGGTACGACCGGTGCTCGACTTCATTTCGCAGCTGCAAGCTGCCCGCCTCTTGGGCCAGTCCTTCTTCGGGCGGCCGGTCATTCGTCGGCTCGCCGTGGGGCGCCCGGCATGAGCATGTGCAGCGGCTCCGGCTGGGCGCTGACCACTCCCGTCCTGTTCACCGGGATGCTGAGCGTCGGCATCATGTTCCTGGCCCGCTGGATCGGCCGCCAGCGCTACTTCCCGGGCCGCGCCAGCTTCGTCGTCCTGCATGTCTGCATTCTCTGGTGGCTGACCACCGCCGGCCTCGAACTGGCCGCCCAGGGCGCCTCGTGCAAGGTGTTCTGGGCCAGCATGGCCTGGCCGGGGATCGTCGCCGTGCCCACGCTCTGGGCGGTGTTCCTCTGGCAATACGTCAACAGCATCCGCGAGCCTCTGGCGCCGCAGCGCTACCTGCCCCTGGCGATCGCGCCGCTGGCGGTATGGGGCCTGGCGCTGCTCAACCCCTGGCAGGCCTTCTATGGCCCGGCCACTGCGCCGGCTTCCAGCCTGCCGGGTGCGCCGGTGGTGTACGAGCACGGCGTGCTGTTCCACGGCACCGCGGTGTACGTCTATGTGCTGATGCTGTTCTGCCTGGCGGTGGTGAGCCGAGCGGTGATCACCAGCCACGGCCTGCATCGTCGCCACTACCTCGCCTTCGCCGTGGTCACCTGCGTGCCCTGGGCGGCCAACATCAGCTACGTGGTGTTCGGCTGGACCCTGTTCGGCTTCGACCCGACGCCCTTCAGCTTCGCCTTCACCCTGCTGGCGTTTTCCTGGCTGATCCTCGGTGTGCGCCTGTTCGACCTGTTGCCGGTGGCGCGCCACCTGTTGTTGGAGGAGCTGCCCGATCCGGTGCTGGTGATCGATGCCAAGGGCCGCGTGATCGAGGCCAACCCCGCCGCGCTGCGCCTGGCGGGCTTGCGTAACGGCTGGCAGGGCAGGGCGCTGCTGGGCTGGCCGGTGATCGGCGTCGAACTGCATGGCCTGCTGCAGGCGCAGGCCGGTGGCGAGCCGATGCTGACCCTGGGCGAGCCGCCGCGTTACTTCGAGGTGCGCGCCCGGGCCATCGAGCGGGTCACCCGCACCGGCAGCCATGTGCTGGGGCGGATGGCCTACTTGCGCGAGGTGACCGAGCGCCACCGCAGCGAGCTGCAACTGGCTGAGGCCCTGGCCCTGAGCGAGCAACGCCTGCTCACCATCTCCAGCCTGCACGAGCAGCTGCAGGAGCAGGCCCTCTGCGACCCGCTCACCGGGCTCTACAACCGCCGCTACCTCAACGAATTCTTCGCCCGCGAGCAGGCCCGCAGCCTCCGTGAGGAAACCCCCATCGCCCTGGCCCTGATCGACCTGGATCACTTCAAACAGCTCAACGACCGCCACGGCCACCTGGTGGGCGACGACGTGCTCAAGGGCGTCGCCGGCTTCCTGGAATGCAGCCTGCGCAGCACCGACGCGGTGTTCCGCATCGGCGGCGAGGAGTTCCTGCTGATCCTGCCCGGGGCCGACAGCGAAGAGGCGCGCCTGCGCCTGGAAGCCATCCGTCGCGAACTGGCCGATACCGGCCTGGCCACCCGTGGCGGCAAGCTGCACGTGACCCTGTCCGCCGGCCTGGCCATCTGGCCCAGCCAGGGGCAGAGCCTCGACGAGCTGCTGCAGGTGGCCGATGCCGCGCTGTACGACGCCAAGCGCAACGGCCGCAACCAGGTCTGCGCGCTGGCCCGGGTGAGCCTCTGAGCCGTCGCTGAACCAGTTGGCGTTTGCTGCGTCAGATGATTCTGCGTGCCGCCCAGAAGGCCTCCGGCGCCTCTGCTCCGGGCATTGCAGAAGGCTGCCGAGCGGCTTGCAGCATTGCGGCGCGAGTCGCGCTAAACTGCGCGCGTTTTTACTTCCCCTCTGGAGCCTCTTCCATGTCCCGCGTAACCCTGAGTCGCTATCTGATCGAGCAGACCCGTAGCCACAACACCCCTGCCGATCTGCGCTTCCTCATCGAGATCGTGGCGCGTGCGTGCAAGGAAATCAGCCATGCCGTTTCCAAGGGCGCCCTCGGCGGCGTGCTCGGCAGCATGGGCACCGAGAACGTACAGGGCGAGGTACAGAAGAAGCTCGACGTGCTCTCCAACGAAATCCTCCTGGAAGCCAACGAGTGGGGCGGCCACCTGGCCGGCATGGCCTCCGAAGAGATGGACAACGCCTACCAGATCCCCGGCAAGTACCCCAAGGGCGCGTACCTGCTGGTATTCGACCCGCTGGACGGCTCTTCCAACATCGACGTCAACGTCTCGGTCGGCACCATCTTCTCGGTGCTGCGCTGCCCGGACGAGTACCTCTCCCAGAACGATAGCCTCAACGAGCAGGCCTTCCTGCAGCCGGGCACCAAGCAGGTGGCCGCCGGCTACGCCATCTACGGCCCGCAGACCATGCTGCTGCTGACCCTGGGCGACGGCGTCAAGGGCTTCACCCTGGACCGCGAGCTGGGCAGCTTCGTACTGACCCACGACGACATCCGCGTGCCGACCGCCACCGCTGAATTCGCCATCAACATGTCCAACCAGCGCCACTGGGAAGCCCCGGTTAAGCGCTACGTGGACGAGCTGCTGGCCGGCAAGGAAGGCCCGCTGGGCAAGAACTACAACATGCGCTGGATCGCCTCCATGGTGGCCGACGTGCACCGCATCCTCACCCGTGGCGGCCTGTTCATGTACCCCTGGGACGCCCGTGAGCCGGAGAAGCCCGGCAAGCTGCGCCTGATGTACGAAGCCAACCCGATGTCCTTCATCATCGAGCAGGCCGGCGGCGCCTCCACCGATGGCCGTCAGCGCATCCTCGATATCCAGCCCACCTCCCTGCACCAGCGTGTGCCGGTGTTCCTGGGCTCCAAGGAAGAAGTCGAGCGCGTTACCGGCTACCACCAGGAATAAGCCATGCAGCCCTGGCAGCCGTTGCTCGACTGGTGGTTCGGCGATTTCGCCGACGCTGCCGAGACGGCTGCCGCGCGCCAGGGCCTGTGGTTCGGCAAGCGCGACAGCCAGGACCAACACGCCCGCCAGTGCTTCGGCAGCCAGGTGGAGCAGGCGCTGGACGGCGGCCTGGCCGACTGGGCGGAACAGCCCGAGGGCTGGCTGGCGCTGATCCTGCTGCTGGACCAGCTGCCGCGCATGCTCTTCCGTGACCAGCCCCGCGCCTATGCCGGCGACAGCCGTGCCCTGGCACTGGTGCGCGACGGCATCGCCCGGGGCCTGGATGCGCAGCTCACACCAATCCGCCGGGTGTTCGTCGAGATCGTCTTCGAGCACGCCGAGGACTTGGCCACCCAGGAACTGGCCGTGCAGCGCTACACCGCCCTGCGCGATGCCGTTTCCCCTGCCGAGCGCGAGCTGTTCGACGACTTCCTCGACTACGCCGTGCGCCACCACGCGGTGATCGCCCGTTTCGGCCGCTTCCCCCATCGCAACGCCATCCTCGGCCGTGCCTCCAGCGTCGAGGAAGCCGCTTTCCTCAAGGAACCCGGCTCGCGCTTCTGACTCCAATGGGCATTCCCCGTGGCGCTGTGCCAAGCTTGCCGCGGTATTCCCCACACCACGGAGTCATTCATGCAACTGCGCATCCTCGCCCTGCTGTCCGTCTGCGTCGCGCTCGTCGCCTGCAACAAGATCAACCAGGAGAACTATTCGAAGATCAAGGCCGGCATGGCCAAGGCCGAGGTCGAGCAGATCATCGGCGAACCCACCGAGTGCTCCGGCGCCGTGGGCCTGACCAGCTGCACCTGGGGCGACCAGAAGGCCTTCATCAGCATCCAGTTCGCCGGCGACAAGGTGATGATGTACCAAGGGCAGGGCCTGAAATGATCCGTCTTGCGCTGCTGCTTGGCGCGCTGCTGCTGGCCGGTTGCGCCGGCTCCAGCGAGCCCGCTGCGCCACCGCGCACGGTGGGTTCGGTGGATCTGCAACGCTACCAGGGCACCTGGTACGAACTGGCGCGGTTGCCGATGTTCTTCCAGCGCCATTGCGCACAATCCGAAGCCCACTACAGCCTGCAGCCGGATGGCGCGGTCGGCGTGCTCAACCGTTGCCGTACCGCCGAAGGCGAATGGCAGGAAGCCCAGGGCCAGGCCGTGCCCCAGGTCGCCGGGCAGACCGACAAGCTCTGGGTGCGCTTCGATAACTGGTTCAGCCGCCTGGCGCCGGACCTCACCAAGGGCCAGTACTGGGTGCTTTACCTGGACGACGGTTACCAGACCGCGCTGGTGGGCCACCCGGACCGCACCTACCTCTGGTTGCTGTCACGCGCTCCCGAGGTGCCGGAGCACACTCGCGCGCACCTGCTGAAGCTGGCCCGCGACCAGGGTTACGACACCGATGCCCTGATCTGGCGTACGCCGGACGACGAGATGCCGCGCTGAGGGTCACCCCAGCAGCGCGCGCAGCGTGTCGGCGAACTCTCGGGCCGTCGCCTCTTCCTCGGGGTGACGGCCGTCCTGCACCACCCAGCGCCCCGCCACCATCACATCGCGTACCTGACGATCGCCGCCGGCGAACAGCCAGCGGTTGAGCAGCGCATCGTCCGCAGCGGTGGCGAGGTAGGGGTCGTTGCCATCCAGCACCAGCCAGTCCGCGCGCCTGCCCACTTCCAGGGCACCACCGGGCTGCCCCAGTGCCTGGGCGCCGCCGGCCAGGGCGGCCTGGTAGAGGGCGTCGCCCACGCGCGGCTGGCCGGGCTGGTGCAGGCGGTTGCGGCGTTGATCGCGCAGGCGCTGGCCGTATTCCAGCCAGCGCAGTTCTTCCACTGGGCTCACCGACACATGGCTGTCGGAGCCGATGCCGAAGCGCCCGCCCGGGCCAGGTAGTCCACCGCCGGGAAGATGCCGTCGCCCAGGTTGGCCTCGGTGGTCAGGCACAGGCCGGCCACCGCGCCGCTGCGGGCCATCGCCTCGACCTCGTCGGCTTCCGCGTGGGTGGCGTGGACCAGGCACCAGCGCGGATCCACGTCGACGTTCTCGTACAACCACTGCAACGGGCGGCGGCCGCTCCAGGCCAGGCAGTCGTCCACTTCCTTGCGCTGCTCGGCGATGTGGATGTGGATGGGGGCATCGCCCGCATCCGCCGCCAGCACGGCGTCGATCTGCTGCGGGGTGACCGCGCGCAGGGAGTGGAAGCAGGTACCCAGTATCTGGTCGGCCGGCAGTGCCTCGCGCAGGCGCTGCTGCAGGGCGAGGTAGCCGTCGGTGCCGTTGATGAAGCGGCGCTGGCCGTCATTGGGCGCCTGGCCGCCGAAGCCGGAATGGCTGTAGAGCACCGGCAGCAGGGTCAGGCCGATGCCGGTGCGACGGGCGGCCTGGCTGATGCGCAAGGCCAGCTCCGCCGGGTCGGCATAGGGGCGGCCGTCGCGGTCGTGGTGCAGGTAATGGAATTCGGCGACGCCGGTGAAGCCCGCCTTGAGCATCTCGATATAGAGCTGCCGGGCGATCACTTCCACCTGCTCCGGCTGCATGCGGCCGACCAGGCGGTACATCAGGTCGCGCCAGGTCCAGAAGCTGTCATTGGGGTCGCCCGCCACTTCGGCCAGCCCCGCCATGGCGCGCTGGAAGGCGTGGGAGTGCAGGTTGGGCATCCCCGGCACGACCGGGCCTTTCAGGTGTTCGGCGCCATCGGCCGTGGCGCCCGGCTCGACGCGGCTCAGGCGGCCGTCCGCGGCCACCTCGAAACGGACGTCCCTGGCCCAGCCCCGGGGAAGCAGGGCTCGTTCGGTGAAGAAGGCTGGCATGATTGGCGACCTGCGAAGGTTGTTATTTGTATATACATATACAGACGTATATCGAGACCGTAAACTCGTCCAGACCCCCGGCCGCCCCCGCCGGGCACGCCGCCAAGGAGTGATCCCCGTGCCCAACCCGTCCGTCGACATCCCGTCCTTCGCCGTCCAGCCCGGCGAGGCGCCCGCGCCGCTGTACGCCCGCGTCAAGCAGATGATCTGCCGGCAGATCGACGACGGCACCTGGCCGCCGCACCACCGCGTGCCTTCCGAGAGCGAGCTGGTCAACGAACTGCGCGTCAGCCGCATGACCGTCAACCGCGCGCTGCGCGAGCTGACCGCCGAGGGCTACCTGGTGCGCATGCAGGGTGTCGGCACCTTCGTCGCCGAGCCCAAGGGCCAGGCGGCACTGTTCGAGGTGCACAACATCGCCGAGGAAATCACCGCGCGGGGCCATGCGCACCGCTGTGAAGTGATCGCCCTGGGCGAGGAGCTGGCCGGTTCCGAGCGCGCCCTGGCGCTGGATGTGCGCGAAGGCCAGCGGGTGTTCCACTCGGTCATCGTGCATTTCGAGAACGACGTACCGGTGCAGATCGAGGACCGCTACGTCAACGCCTCGGTGGCGCCGGACTACCTCAGGCAGGACTTCACCCAGCAGACGCCCCACGCCTACCTGTCCCAGGTCGCGCCGCTCACCGAGGGCGAGCACGTGGTCGAAGCCATCCTCGCCGAGGCCGACGAATGCCGGCTGCTGCAGATCGAGCGCGGCGAACCCTGCCTGCTGATCCGCCGCCGTACCTGGTCGGGCCGCAATACCGTGACCAGCGCGCGCCTGCTCTACCCCGGCTCGCGCTACCGCCTCGAAGGGCGGTTCGGCTCATGAGTGCGCCCCAGGTCCTGCGCGCGGTCGACTACCCGCGCATGCCGTGGAAGAACGGCGCCGGCTCCACCCAGGAAATCCTCCGCGACGGCGGCGCCGACCTCGAGGGTTTCGGCTGGCGCCTGTCCATCGCCGATGTCGGCCAGCCCGGTCCCTTTTCCGCCTTCACCGGCTACCAGCGCGTCATCACCGTACTGGAGGGTGACGGCATGCGCCTCGTGGTGGATGGCATGCCCTCTCGCGAGCTGAAGCCCGGCGACGCCTTCGCCTTCGATGGCGGCAGCCGCGTGGAGTGCGAGCTGCTGGGTGGCGCCATCCGCGACTTCAACCTGATCTACGCCCCGCAACGCTTCGGCGCTCGCCTGCAATGGCAGCGCGTCAACGGGCCGCTGCGCCTGTTCAGCTCCGCCCGCACCCTGGTGCTGTTCAGTGCCGGTGAGGGGCTGGATGTGCAGGTGGGCGGCGAGGCGCTGCACCTCGGCCGCCATGACTGCCTGCACCTGGAAGGTGACGGGGCCTTGCGCGAACTGGTGCTCGACGCCCTGACCGTGGTGGATTGCTGCCTGATCGAGCTGCAGCCGCGCTGATCCCGTTGGGTCGTACATGACAACCCAGGTTGGCGCCGAGCAGCGAGGCGCCAACGGTGCATCGCCTGATTTGGCTCGGCTCTGCTGCGGCCAGCTGCCTGCCTCGGCGAAACGCCTCCCGGCCCAGCCTGCGTTTCCCTCCCCCTGTTTCGCCGCTGCGTTACCGAACGCCCCATTAGCGTGCATGAAACGCTGCGCTTCGCCCCACAAGCGCGCCCCGGTAACAGGTCGGCTACTTTCCCTTCTGCTCGTCATCGATTCTCCGTCCACTGCCGAGGCCCATGTCGTTCGCTGCTTCCAGGGGTTCTGCGCGAGCAGCTGAAGCCTGTTTCGCCGAACTGGCCTTCCACTTGCATATGCTTGTATGTACAAGTTCATATGTGTGTAGATATCCGGGCACGATTCCCGTCCCTCTGCACCCCACGCCTCCCAGGAGCCTGCCATGACCAAATTCCGTGATGTCGAGATCCGCGCCCCGCGCGGTACCCAGCTCAACGCCAAGAGCTGGCTGACCGAAGCGCCGCTGCGCATGCTGATGAACAACCTGGACCCGGAAGTGGCCGAGAACCCCAAGGAGCTGGTGGTGTACGGCGGCATCGGCCGTGCCGCGCGCAACTGGGAGTGCTACGACGCCATCGTCCGCACCCTCAAGGAGCTGAACGAGGACGAGACCCTGCTGGTGCAGTCCGGCAAGCCGGTCGGCGTGTTCAAGACCCACGCCAACGCCCCGCGCGTACTGATCGCCAACTCCAACCTGGTGCCGCACTGGGCGACCTGGGAACACTTCAACGAACTGGATGCCAAGGGCCTGGCCATGTACGGCCAGATGACCGCCGGCAGCTGGATCTACATCGGCAGCCAGGGCATCGTCCAGGGCACCTATGAAACCTTCGTCGAGGCGGGCCGCCAGCATTACGACGGCAAGCTCGCCGGTCGCTGGGTGCTCACCGCCGGCCTCGGCGGCATGGGCGGCGCCCAGCCCCTGGCCGCGACCCTGGCCGGCGCCTGCTCGCTGAACATCGAGTGCCAGCAGAGCCGCATCGACTTCCGCCTGAAGACCCGCTACGTCGACGAGCAAGCCAAGGACCTGGATGACGCCCTGGCGCGCATCGCCACCTACACCGCCGAAGGCCGCGCCATCTCCATCGCCCTGCACGGCAACGCCGCCGAGATCCTCCCCGAGCTGGTGCGCCGTGGCGTGCGTCCGGACATGGTCACCGACCAGACCAGCGCCCACGACCCGCTCAACGGCTACCTGCCGGCCGGCTGGACCTGGGAGGAGTACCGCGACCGTGCACAGAGCGACCCGGCTGCCGTGGTCAAGGCCGCCAAGCAGTCCATGGCCGTGCACGTGCAGGCCATGCTCGACTTCCAGAAGCAGGGCATCCCCACCTTCGACTACGGCAACAACATCCGTCAGATGGCCAAGGAGGAGGGCGTGGCCAACGCCTTCGACTTCCCCGGCTTCGTCCCGGCCTATATCCGCCCGCTGTTCTGCCGCGGCGTCGGCCCGTTCCGCTGGGCGGCGCTGTCCGGTGACCCGCAGGACATCTACAAGACCGACGCCAAGGTGAAGGCGCTGATCCCCGACGACGCCCACCTGCACCGCTGGCTGGACATGGCCCGCGAGCGCATCGCCTTCCAGGGCCTGCCGGCGCGCATCTGCTGGGTCGGCCTGGGCCAGCGCGCCAAGCTCGGCCTGGCGTTCAACGAAATGGTGCGCAGCGGCGAGCTGTCGGCGCCCATCGTCATCGGCCGCGACCACCTCGACTCCGGCTCGGTCGCAAGCCCCAACCGCGAAACCGAGGCCATGGCCGACGGCTCCGACGCCGTGTCCGACTGGCCGCTGCTCAACGCCCTGCTGAACACCGCCAGCGGCGCCACCTGGGTGTCGCTGCACCATGGCGGCGGCGTGGGCATGGGCTTCTCCCAGCACTCGGGGATGGTCGTCGTCTGCGACGGCACCGACGAGGCCGCCGCGCGCATCGCCCGCGTGCTGACCAACGACCCGGGCACCGGCGTGATGCGCCATGCCGACGCCGGCTACCCGATCGCCATCGACTGCGCCCGCGAGCAGGGCCTCAACCTGCCGATGATCGGCAAGGGGGAATGAGCATGTTCGACCTCCATCTTCTGCCCGGCCGACTGACCCTGGCCCAGCTGCGCCAGGTCCATCTCGGGCCGGTGCGCGTGAGCCTGGACGCCAGCGCCGACGCGCCTATCGAGGCCAGCGTCGCCTGCGTCGAGCGGATCATCGCCGAGGACCGTACCGCCTACGGCATCAACACCGGCTTCGGCCTGCTGGCCTCCACCCGCATCGCCCGCGAGGACCTGGAGAAGCTGCAGCGCTCCCTGGTGCTGTCCCATGCCGCCGGTGTCGGCGAGCCACTGGACGACGCCCTGGTGCGGATGATCATGCTGCTCAAGGTCAACAGCCTGGCCCGTGGTTTCTCCGGCATCCGCCGCAAGGTGATCGACGCGCTGATCGCCCTGATCAACGCCGAGGTCTACCCTCACATCCCGCTCAAGGGCTCGGTGGGCGCCTCCGGCGACCTCGCCCCCCTGGCGCACATGTCCCTGCTGCTGCTCGGCGAGAGCCGCGCCCGCCACGAGGGCCAGTGGCTGCCGGCCACCGAGGCCCTGGCCATCGCCGGGCTGGAGCCGCTGACCCTCGCCGCCAAGGAGGGCCTGGCCCTGCTCAACGGCACCCAGGCCTCCACCGCCTATGCGCTGCGCGGGTTGTTCGAGGCCGAGGACCTGTTCGCCGCCGCCACCGTCTGTGGCGGGCTCAGCGTCGAGGCCATGCTCGGTTCGCGGGCGCCCTTCGATGCGCGCATCCATGCCGCCCGGGGCCAGCGCGGGCAGATCGACGTCGCCGCCGCCTACCGCTCGCTGCTCACCGAGAGCAGCGAGGTGGCGCGCTCCCATGCCCAGTGCGACAAGGTGCAGGACCCCTATTCCCTGCGCTGCCAGCCGCAGGTGATGGGCGCCTGCCTGACCCAGATGCGCCAGGCCGCCGAGGTGCTGGAGGTCGAGGCCAACGCCGTTTCCGACAACCCGCTGGTGTTCGCCGAACAGGGTGACGTGGTTTCCGGTGGCAACTTCCACGCCGAGCCCGTGGCCCTGGTCGCCGACAACCTGGCCCTGGCCATCGCCGAGATCGGCTCGCTCTCCGAGCGGCGCATCTCGCTGATGATGGACAAGCACATGTCGCAGCTGCCGCCCTTCCTGGTGGCCAACGGCGGGGTCAACTCCGGCTTCATGATCGCCCAGGTCACCGCTGCCGCCCTGGCCAGCGACAACAAGGCGCTGGCCCATCCGCACAGCGTCGACAGCCTGCCCACCTCGGCCAACCAGGAAGACCACGTCTCCATGGCGCCGAACGCCGGCAAGCGCCTCTGGGCCATGGCCGAGAACGTGCGCGGCATCCTCGCCGTGGAGTGGCTGGGCGCCTGCCAGGGCCTGGATTTCCGCGAAGGGCTGAAGAGCTCGCCGAAGCTGGAGGAGGCCCGCGCCCTGCTGCGGGGCCAGGTGCCCTACTACCAGGAGGACCGTTTCTTCGCCCCGGACATCGAGGCCGCCAGCGCGCTGCTGGCCAGCGGTTGCCTCAATGCGCTGATGCCGGAGGGCCTGCTGCCGAGCCTCTGAACTCACCCCAGCGGGCCGTGCGCTCGGCCCGCCTGACACAACAAGAACAAGGAGTGGTTATGAACGCGATCATCCTGGCCGTACTGGTCATGGTTGCACTGTGCATGCTGAGGGTCTCGGTGGTCTTCGCCCTGATCGCCTCGGCGCTGGTGGGCGGGCTGTTTGCCGGCCTGCCGATGGAAACCGTGGTGAAGTCCTTCAACGAAGGCCTGGGCGGCGGCGCCCCCGTGGCCCTGGCCTACGCGACGCTGGGGGCCTTCGCCATCGCGTTGTCCCGTACCGGCCTGTCCCAGCGCTTGTCCGCCAACCTCACCGACCGGCTGGGCGAGGGCGGCGGGCGCTTCATCAAATGGGCCATCCTGCTGTCCATGGTGCTGGCGGGCATCGCCTCGCAGACCCTGGTGCCGGTGCACATCGCCTTCATCCCACTGCTGGTGCCGCCCCTGCTGCACGTGATGAACCGCCTGCAACTGGATCGCCGGGCGGTGGCCTGTGCCATCACCTTCGCCATTACCACCACCTACATGACCTTGCCCCTGGGCTTCGGCGCGATCTTCCTCAACGACATCCTGGTGGCCAACATCAACGGCGCCGGCAGTGGTCAACTGGTGTCCCGCGAGATGGCGCCGGTGGCCATGCTGATTCCGGCGCTGGGCATGGTCTTCGGCCTGGCTCTGGCGTTGCTCTGGAGTTACCGCCAGCCCCGCGCCTATGCCGACCGTCCGGTCGCGGGCGAGGAAGGGGAGGCCCCGGCGCGCCTGTCCCGCCGGCAATCGGCGATGGTGCTGCTGGCGCTGGTACTGGCCCTGGTGGTGCAGCTCTGGACCGGCTCGATGGTGTTCGGTGGCCTGGTGGGGTTCTCGCTGGTGTCCATGAGCGGGGTGATCCGCTGGAACGAACAGGACGGGGTCTTCCTCCAGGGCATGCGGCTGATGGCCCTGGTGGGCTTCATCATGATCGCCGCCTCGGGGTTCGCCGGGGTGATGAAGGCCACCGGCGAAATCCAGTCCCTGGTGGCCCATTCCGCCGAACTGGTGGGCGGCAACCGCGCCCTGGCGGCGTTCATGATGCTGGTGGTGGGGCTGCTGATCACCATGGGCATCGGCTCGTCCTTTTCCACCGTGCCGATCATCGCCGCCATCTACGTGCCGCTGGCCGTAGGCTTCGGCTTCTCGCCTCTGGCGACCCTGTCCCTGGTGGGCACCGCTGCGGCCCTGGGCGATGCGGGGTCGCCGGCGTCCGACTCCACGTTGGGGCCGACGGCGGGGCTGGCCGCCGACGGCCAGCACGATCATATATGGGGCACCGTCATACCGACTTTCCTGCACTTCAACCTGCCTTTGCTGGCCTTCGGCTGGGTGGCGGCGATGGTGCTGTAGAGGGGGACTTCAATCCGTCAGGCCACCGCCTGGAGCGGTGACCGCTGTGAGGCCGCGCTGCAGGTAGGCGCGGTGTGGATCGCCCTGCTGGTCATTGCCTGGTTCATCTGGGTGCGGCCGGGCGCTGGTGAGGGGCGGCAGGAGATGCCGCCCGTGTTGAGTCTGGATGACTGAGTGGTCGTACGCGGGATGAGCGGGGCGCCTGGGCGAACCCGCCATCCACGAGAATTCGTCGTCGCCGACGTACGGGAACCGGCTCTGGCCGGTTTCCTGCCCGGAAGCCGATGGCCTGCCCTCCGGGCATTTGCTCTGCCTTAACCCTTACCAAGTTCGAGGAGCGTCGGAACATGCGATTCAACAAGAAAGTGCTGGGCCTGGTGTGTGCCGTGGGACTGCTGGCGGGCCATGGGACCGCCCAGGCCGAAAGCTGGTGCGGAGCCGGCAAGCCGGTGAAGTTCGCCGGTCTCAACTGGGAGAGCGGCATGCTGCTCACCGACCTGCTGCAGGTCATCCTCAAGCAAGGCTACGGCTGCGAGACCGACAGCCTGCCGGGCAACTCCATCACCATGGAGCAGGCCCTGGGCAACAACGACATCCAGATCTTCGCCGAGGAGTGGATCGGCCGCAGCGACGCCTGGAACAAGGCCGAGAAGGCCGGCAAGGTGGTGGGCGTGGGCGCACCGATCGTCGGTGCCGTGGAAGGCTGGTACGTGCCGCGTTACCTGGTGGAGGGTGACGCCAAGCGCGGCCTGGAAGCCAAGGCGCCGACGCTCAAGGCCATCGCCGACCTGGGCCAGTACGCCGAGCTGTTCCGCGACCCGGAAGAGCCGTCCAAGGGCCGCTTCTACAACTGCCCGGCCGGCTGGACCTGCGAGCTGGAGAACAGCGAGATGCTCAAGGAGTACGGCCTCGAGGACAGATTCACCAACTTCCGCCCCGGCACCGGCCCGGCGCTGGATGCCGCGGTGCTGTCCAGTTACCGCCGTGGCGAGCCTATCCTCTTCTACTACTGGTCGCCGACACCGCTGATGGGCCAGGCCGACCTGGTGAAGCTGGACGAGAAGCCCGGCGTCGACAAGCGCGTGACCATCCAGGTGGGCCTGTCGAAGACCTTCCACGACGAGGCGCCTGAGCTGGTGGAGATGCTCAAGAAGGTCAACCTGCCCATCGACCTGCTGAACCAGAACCTGGCGCGCATGGCCAAGGAGAAGATCGCCTCGGACAAGCTGGCCAAGGCCTTCCTCAAGGAGCACCCGGAAATCTGGCACGCCTGGGTCAGCGAGGATGCGGCGAAGAAGGTCGACGCATCGCTCTGACGCCTGACGGCACCCGCGCATCCACTCACCCGGAGAGCTCCCGATGTTTCCCGAACGCTTCACATTTTCCATCGCCGACTGGGTCAATGGCTGGGTCGATGCGCTGGTGACCAACTACGGGGATGTGTTCCGGCACATCTCCGACACCCTGCTGTGGGCCATCGTCAACCTGGAGTGGCTGCTGCGCGCCACGCCCTGGTGGCTGATGCTGGCGCTGGTGGCGGCCATCGCCTGGCACGCCACCCGCCGCGTCCTGCCGACCCTGGTGATCACCGGCCTGCTGTTCCTGGTAGGCGCGGTGGGGCTGTGGGACAAGCTCATGCAGACCCTGGCGCTGATGCTGGTGGCCACCTTCATCTCGGTGCTGATCGGCATCCCGCTGGGCATTCTCTCGGCGCGCAGCAACCGCCTGCGGGCGCTGCTGATGCCGCTGCTGGACATCATGCAGACCATGCCCAGCTTCGTGTACCTGATCCCGGTGCTGATGCTCTTCGGCCTGGGCAAGGTGCCGGCCATCTTCGCCACGGTGATCTACGCCGCGCCTCCACTGATCCGCCTCACCGACCTGGGGATACGCCAGGTGGACGGCGAGGTGATGGAGGCGGTCAACGCCTTCGGCGCCAACCGCTGGCAGCAGCTGTTCGGCGTGCAGTTGCCGCTGGCGCTGCCGAGCATCATGGCCGGGGTCAACCAGACCACCATGATGGCGCTGTCGATGGTGGTGATCGCCTCCATGATCGGGGCCCGTGGCCTGGGCGAGGACGTGCTCATCGGCATCCAGACGCTCAACGTCGGCAAGGGCCTGGAGGCCGGCCTGGCCATCGTCATCCTCGCCGTGGTCTTCGACCGCATAACCCAGGCCTATGGCCGCTCCCGCCATGAGGCCAGCCAATGAGCAAGATCCAGGTGAAGAACGTCTACAAGATCTTCGGCCCGCGTGCGGAGGAGGCCATGGCGCTGATCCGCCAGGGGCGCAGCAAGGCCGAGGTTCTGGCCGCCACCGGCTGCGTGGTGGGGGTCAACGACCTGTCGCTGTCCATCGAGGCGGGGGAAATCTTCGTCATCATGGGGCTGTCCGGCTCGGGCAAGTCCACCCTGGTGCGCCACTTCAACCGCCTGATCGACCCCACCAGCGGCGAGATCCTGGTGGATGACGAGGACATCCTGCGCTACGACATGCAGGCCCTGCGCGACTTCCGTCGGCGCAAGATCAGCATGGTGTTCCAGAGCTTCGGCCTGCTGCCGCACAAGAGCGTGCTGGACAACGTCGCCTATGGCCTCAAGGTGCGCGGCGAGAGCAAGTCGCAGTGCCAGGAGCGTGCGCAGCACTGGATCACCACCGTGGGCCTGGCGGGCTACGAGAAGTCCTATCCGCACCAGCTGTCCGGCGGCATGCGCCAGCGCGTGGGGCTGGCCCGGGCCCTGGCGGCGGACACCGACATCATCCTCATGGACGAGGCCTTCAGCGCGCTCGACCCGCTGATCCGTGCCGACATGCAGGACCAGTTGCTGGAGCTGCAGAAGGGCCTGAACAAGACCATCGTCTTCATCACCCACGACCTCGACGAGGCGGTGCGCATCGGCAACCGCATCGCCATCCTCAAGGACGGCCAGCTGATCCAGGTCGGCGCGCCCCGTGAAATCCTCCACCAGCCCGCTGACGACTACGTCGACCGTTTCGTCCAGCGCCGTGTGGCCAACCTGTGAGGGCGGCATGGATACCGTGAAGACCAGCAGCACCACCCTTGAAACCACCGTCTTCGGCAACGGCCCGCTGCGCTGGCGCGACGTGGTCGATGTGGCCCGTGACGGCCGGCGCCTGGAGCTGGCCCCGGCAGCCTGGGCGCGCATCGACAACGCCCACGCCATCGTCCGCCGCATCGTCGAGCGTGGCGAGCGCGCCTATGGCATCAGCACCGGCCTGGGGGCCCTGAGCGACATCCTGTTGGAGGGCGACCAGCTCGCCGCGCTGTCGCGCAACACCCTGCTCAGCCACGCCTGCGGCGTCGGCCCGGTGCTGGAGGACGAGCAGACCCGCGCCATCATCTGCTGCGCCATCGCCAACTACAGCCAGGGCAAGTCCGGGCTGCAGCCGCAGGTGGTGGAAGGGCTGCTCAACCTGCTCAACCGCGGCATCACCCCGTGCGTGCCGTCCCAGGGCTCGGTGGGCTACCTGACCCACATGGCCCATGTCGGCATCGCCCTGCTGGGCGTCGGCGAGGTGAGCCATCGCGGTGTCGTGGTGCCGGCCGCCCAGGCGCTGGCCGCCGAAGGGCTGCAACCGCTGCAGCTGGGCGCCAAGGACGGGCTCTGCCTGGTCAACGGCCTGCCCTGCATGACCGGCCTGGCCTGCCTGGCCCTGGCCGACCTGGAGCACCTGCTGCGCTGGGCCGACGTGATCGGCGCCATGAGCTTCGAGGCCCTGCGCGGCCAGCTCGCCGCTTTCGACCCGGCGATACTCGAACTCAAGCCGCACCCAGGCATGCAGAAGGTCGGCGCCAACCTGCGCGCGCTGCTCGCCGGCAGCGAGGTGATCGCCGCCAGCCAGGGCCTGCGCACCCAGGACGCCCTGAGCATCCGCTCGATCCCCCAGGTGCACGGCGCCTGCCGCGACCAGTTCGACCACGCCGCGCGCCAGGTGGAGACCGAGCTCAATTCCGCCAACGACAACCCGCTGGTGCTGGGCACGCCGGACCACTACCGGGTGATCTCCCAGGCCAACCCCCACGGCGAGTCCGTGGCCATGGCCGCCGACCTGCTGGCCATAGCCGTGGCCGAGTTGGGCGGCATCGCCGAGCGGCGCCTGGATCGCCTGGTCAACCCGCTGGTCAGCGGCCTGCCGGCCTTCCTCGTCAGCCGGCCCGGGGTCAACTCGGGGATGATGATCCTGCAGTACGTGGCCGCCGCCCTGGCCGGCGAGAACCGCCACCTGGCGCAGCCGGCGGTGGTGGACAACTTCGTCACCTCCGGCCTGCAGGAAGACCACCTCAGCCTGGGCACCAGCGCCGCGCTGAAGCTCGGCCGCGCCCTGGGCAACTGCCGGCAGATACTGGCCATCGAGTACCTACTGGCCGCCCAGGCCCAGGAGTTTCTCGGCGAGCTGGCCACCGGTGCCGGCACTGCGGCCGCCCGGGCGCTGTTGCGTGAGCGGGTGCCCGCCTACGAGGAGGACCGCTGGCTGGCCCCCGACATCGGTTCGGCCGTGGCGCTGCTGCGCGACGGGCCGGCTTTGGAAACGGTTTCCACACGGACAGGAGGATTGCAATGAAGAGGTTCTGGCACGGCTGCCGTCTCGCCACCCTGCAGGGCGGGCGCTACTCGATGATCGAGGACGGGGCCCTGCTCGCCGACGGCGAGCTGATCCGCTGGGTCGGTCCGCTGGCCGAGGCGCCCGACACCACGGGCGCCGAGCGCATCGACCTGGGCGGCGCCTGGGTCACCCCGGGGCTGATCGACTGCCACACCCACCTGGTGTTCGGCGGCGACCGCAGCGCCGAGTTCGAACAGCGCCTGGAGGGTGTCAGCTACGCCGAGATCGCCGCCAAGGGCGGTGGCATCGCCAGCACCGTGCGCGCCACCCGCGAGGCCAGCGAGGATGAGTTGCTGGCCAGCGCGGTGACACGCGCCCGGCAGCTGCTGCGCGACGGCGTCACCACCCTGGAGGTGAAATCCGGCTACGGCCTGGACCTGGCCAGCGAGCGCAAGATGCTGCGGGTCGCCCGGCGCCTCGCCGAAGCGCTGCCGCTGACGGTGACCACCACCTGCCTGGCCGCCCATGCGCTGCCACCGGAATACGCCGGGCGCGCCGATGACTACATCGAGCGGGTATGCACCGAGATCCTGCCGCAACTGGCCGGTGAAGGCCTGGTGGATGCGGTGGATGCCTTCTGCGAGCACCTGGCCTTCTCCCCGGCCCAGGTCGAGCGGGTGTTCCAGGCCGCGCGCGGGCTGGGCCTGCCGGTCAAGCTGCACGCCGAGCAGCTGTCGTCGCTGCACGGCTCCAGCCTGGCGGCGCGCTATGGCGCGCTGTCGGCCGACCACCTGGAGTACATGACCGAGGAAGACGCCATCGCCATGGCCGCCGCCGGCACCGTCGCCGTGCTGCTGCCCGGCGCCTTCTACCTGCTGCGCGAGACCCAGCTGCCGCCCATCGACGCCCTGCGCCGCCACGGTGTGGCCATGGCGGTGGCCAGCGACCTCAACCCCGGCACCTCGCCGGCGCTGTCGCTGCGCCTGATGCTCAACATGGCCTGCACCTCGTTCCGCCTGACCCCGGAAGAGGCCCTGGCCGGCGTCACCCTCAACGCCGCCCGCGCCCTGGGCCTGGCCGAGCGTTGCGGCAGCCTGGAGGCGGGCAAGCTCGCCGACTTCGTCGCCTGGGACATCGAGCGCCCGGCGCAACTGGCCTATTGGCTCGGTGGCGACCTGCCCAAGCGGGTGGTGCGCCACGGACAGGAGATCGACCTTGGATAACGTCCTCGACTTCACCCCCGGCCGCGTGCCGCTGCTGATCAGCATGCCGCACCCCGGCACCCGCCTGACCCCGGCGGTGGAAGCCGGCCTGGTCGACGGCGCATGCTCGCTGATCGACACCGACTGGCACATCCCACTGCTCTACGATTTCGCCGCCGAGCTGGGCGCCGGGTTGCTGGCCGCCAACTACTCGCGCTACGTCATCGACCTCAACCGCCCGGCGGACGACAAGCCGCTCTACGCCACCGCCACCACTGGTCTGTTCCCCGACGTGATGTTCGACGGCCAGCCGCTGTTCCGCGACGGCGCGGAGCCTTCGGCCGAGGAGCGTGCCGGCTACCTGGAAGGCATCTGGGGGCCCTATCACGGCCACATCGCCGAGGAGCTGGCGCGGCTCAAGCGCGAGTTCGGCTATGCCCTGCTGTTCGACGCCCATTCGATCCGCGCCTTCATCCCGCGCCTGTTCGATGGCCACCTGCCGGACTTCAACCTGGGCACCAACGCCGGCGCCAGCTGCGACCCGGGCCTGGCGGATGCCCTGGTAAGCGTCTGCGCCCGCGCCGAGGGCTACAGCCACGTGCTCAACGGCCGCTTCAAGGGCGGCCACATCACCCGCCACTACGGCCAGCCCCAGGAACACATCCACGCCGTGCAACTGGAACTGGCCCAGCGCACCTACATGAACGAAGTGGAACCCTTCGCCTTCCGCGAAGACCTCGCCGTGCCCACCCGCAAGGTCATCCGCCAACTGCTGCTGGCGATGCTCGCCTGGGGGCGGGAGCGGTACGGGAAATAGCCGGGGCCGCTTCGCGTCCCTTGGGCGAATGAATTCGGGCGTGCGTTGAAGGGCTTTCGTAGGATGGGAAGAGCGCAGCGAATCCCATCGATGGCCGGGGTGGCACTCTCGTAGGGTGGGCCGGGCGGCGCTCCGCTTCAGCCCACCGTTCGTTTTTTTCGCGTATGAATTCGCTCCCACAGGAGCCGTTCCGGGCTAGGTCTGCAACCCGAGATGGCGGATGGTGGGCAGGGTGGGCGCGATGCGGTCCCAGGTGTCGTCCAGCAGCTCGGCGGGGTAGAAGGGCAGGGCGGCCAGTTCTTCGCGGCTGATCCAGGCCAGCTCGCGGATGTCGAATTCGTCGCCGCCCAGGCCCTTGAGGTTGGCCAGGGTGGGTTCGCCGTGGCGGGCGTCGATGCGGTAGAACAGCTCTATATGGAAGCGGCCCATGGCCGGTTCGGCGAACTCGCGGACGTAGACCAGCGGGCCGACTTCCACCACCAGCCCGGTCTCTTCGAAGAACTCGCGCTTCACCGTGTCGCGGGTGCAGGCGTCGGTATCCGATTCGAAGCCGCCGCCCGGTGGTATCCAGTAGGTGTCGTCGCCGACCACGTGCTTGACCAGCAGGATGCGCCCGGCCTCCACCAGCAGGCCGGCGGCGCGGATGCGGTGTTGCAGCTTGGGGGCTATTCCCAGGTGAGCCGTGCCAGTTTCCATTCGCCGTCCTCCAGCCACCATTCGAGCTTCACGGCGTAGTGCCGCGCGGCGTCGGGGAGCAACCCCTCGGCGCCGGCCAGCCCCACCTGGGCCTCGGTGTAGCCCTTGGTACTGTAGGTCGGGTCGATGCGGTTGGCCTTGCCCAGGGCCAGGATGCGCACATTCTTGTGCCGCAGGAACAACAGCGTCATGGTGCGTTTGGCCCATTCACGGTCGAACTCCTGCTGGGCGCTGAACTGCGGGTGCAACTGGTCGATCACCGCGCTGGTCTTCTTCGCTTCGAGGTTGTCCTGCAGCTGCTGTACCGCGGCATCCAGCGCAGCGGCGGGATCGTCGCGGCCGCACCCGGTGAGCGCGACTAGAATCAATGCGATCGCGAAAATCATCTTCCCAGGTGACATGCCTAACTCCCTTTTCCTCGTTATGATGCCCGGCAGGACAGGTGGCGGAGACCCGCAAGGGGTCGAGCTTACGCAGAGTATCGGAGCCCAGAATGCAGACTTTGTTTCCGGAGATTAAGCCCTACGCCCGTCACGAGCTGGCGGTGGACGAACCGCATGTGCTCTACGTCGACGAGAGCGGTTCGCCCGACGGCCTGCCGGTGGTGTTCATCCACGGCGGCCCGGGCTCCGGTTGCGACGCCCTGAGCCGCCGCTTCTTCGACCCCAACCTGTACCGCATCGTCACCTTCGACCAGCGCGGCTGTGGCCGTTCGACGCCCCATGCCAGCCTGGAGAAGAACACCACCTGGGACCTGGTGGCCGACCTGGAATGCATCCGCGAGCACCTGGGCATCGACAAGTGGGTACTGTTCGGTGGCTCCTGGGGCTCGACCCTGTCCCTGGCCTATGCCCAGGCACACCCGGAACGTGTGCAGGCGCTGATCCTGCGTGGCATCTTCCTCTGCCGTCCCCAGGAGATCACCTGGTTCTACCAGGCGGGTGGCGCCAGCCGCCTGTTCCCCGACTACTGGGAAGACTATGTCGCGCCGATCCCGGCCGACGAGCAGGGCGACCTGCTGCAGGCCTTCCACAAGCGCCTGACCGGCAGCGACCAGATCGCCCAGATGCACGCCGCCAAGGCCTGGTCCACCTGGGAAGGTCGCACCGCCACCCTGCGCCCCAGCGGCCCGGTGGTGGAGCGCTTCAGCGAGCCGATGCGCGCGCTGTCCATCTCCCGCATCGAGTGCCACTACTTCGTCAACGATGCCTTCCTCGAGCCCAACCAGTTGCTGCGCGACATGCACAAGATCGCCCACCTGCCGGGCATCATCGTGCACGGCCGCTACGACGTGATCTGCCCGCTGGACAATGCCTGGGCACTGCACCAGGCCTGGCCCAACAGCGAGTTGCAGATCGTCCGTGATGCCGGCCACGCCGCGTCCGAGCCGGGCATCACCGATGCGCTGGTGCGCGCCACCGACCAGATCGCCCGCCGCCTGCTGGACCTGCCGCCGGAAGAAGAGGCCTGATGAAGGGCTTGCTGCAACGGGTCTCCGCGGCCCGCGTGGACGTCGCTGGCGAAACCGTCGGTGCCATCGACCAGGGCCTGCTGGTGCTGGTGGGTGTCGAGCCCCAGGACAGCCAGGCCAGCGCCGACAAGCTGCTGCACAAGCTGCTCAACTACCGTGTGTTCGCCGATGCCGAGGGCAAGATGAACCTCTCCCTCGGCGCGGTGGGGGGCGGCCTGCTGCTGGTGTCCCAGTTCACCCTGGCCGCCGACACTCGCAGCGGCCTGCGCCCGAGCTTTTCCAGCGCCGCGCCGCCCGCCCTGGGCGAGGAATTGTTCGACTACCTGGTGGCGCAGGCGCGCCTCAAGCACCCGCAGGTGGCGACCGGCCGCTTCGGCGCCGACATGCAGGTGCACCTGGTGAATGACGGCCCGGTCACCTTCCTGCTGGAAAGCTAGGCCTCGCGCTCCACCCGTCCGAATCTGGCGTACTTCTTGCCTCTGACTCGCCATCCACGGCGCGGGCGGTTAGCATCTGCCGCCTGCCCGTCGTCCGTGGGCTGCCAACAATAAAACGATCTGCCCAATCAGGAGTAAGAATGAAGAAGCTTCTCGCATCCCTGTTGCTCTCCGCCTGCGCCGTCACCGGCCTGGCACACGCTGGCGTCGTCGATGATGCGGTCAAGCGCGGCACCCTCCGCGTCGGCATGGACCCGACCTACATGCCCTTCGAAATGACCAACAAGCGTGGCGAGATCATTGGCTTCGAAGTCGACCTGCTCAAGGCCATGTCCAAGGCGATGGGCGTCAAGCTGGAACTGGTTTCCACCAGCTACGACGGCATCATCCCGGCCCTGCTGACCGACAAGTTCGACATGATCGGCTCCGGCATGACCCTGACCCAGGAGCGCAACCTGCGCCTCAACTTCTCCGAGCCCTTCATCGTGGTCGGCCAGACCCTGCTGATCCGCAAGGAGCTGGAAGGCAAGATCAAGTCCTACAAGGACCTGAACGACGCCCAGTACCGCATCACCTCGAAGATCGGCACCACCGGCGAGATGGTCGCCAAGAAGCTGATCGCCAAGGCCAAGTACAACGGCTTCGACAACGAGCAGGAAGCGGTGATGGACGTGGTCAACGGCAAGGCCGATGCCTTCATCTACGACGCCCCCTACAACGTGGTCGCGGTGAACAAGGCCGGCGCCGGCAAGCTGGTGTACCTGGAAGAGCCCTTCACCTACGAGCCCCTGGCCTTCGGCCTGAAGAAGGGTGACTACGACAGCATCAACTGGATCAACAACTGGCTGCACCAGATCCAGAAGGACGGCACCTACGATCGCATCCATGCCAAGTGGTTCAAGAACACCGCCTGGCTGAAGGATATGGAGTAATCGCAGCCGCGAAGCCCTGACGCTTCACGCTGCAGACGGCAGGTTCCGGCTCACGAGGCCGGGCCTGCCTTTTTGCCTTCTATGGCCTCCCGCCATGAAAGAGATAGCCCGTGACTAGAAAACAACGTCGCACCTGGCCCTGGCACGTACTGACCGGCCTGATCCTGGTCGTGGTCGCCTATGGCCTCTGGTATTCAACCTCCCTGATTTCGTACGAGTGGCGCTGGAACCGCGTGCCGCAGTACTTCGCCTACCACGCCGAAGAAGCCCAGCGCGCCGCCGAGTACGCGCGGGTCGATGCCATCGCCGAGGAGGGCGCCAACGCCCGGGTGACGCTGGTCAACGATGCCGGCGAGGAACAGCAGCTGGTCATCGCAAAGGACAGCCTGCAGGTTTCCCAGGGCGATGACGTCGCCGAGGGCGATGTGGTTGGCGTGACCCGCCACTGGGCCGCCGGGCCGCTGCTCTGGGGCCTCTGGACCACCCTGTGGATATCCGTCCTTTCCGGTGCCTTCGGCCTGGCCATCGGCCTGTTCACCGGCCTCTGCCGGCTTTCGCCGAACCCCACCCTGCGCGACCTCTCCACCGTCTATGTCGAGCTGGTGCGCGGCACGCCGCTGCTGGTACAGATCTTCATCTTCTATTTCTTCATCGGCACCGTGCTCGACCTGTCCCGCGAGTTCGCCGGGGTGGCGGCGCTGGCGCTGTTCACCGGCGCCTACGTCGGCGAGATCGTCCGGGCCGGCGTGCAGTCCATCGCCCGTGGGCAGAACGAGGCGGCGCGTTCCCTCGGCCTGTCTTCCGGGCAGTCGATGCGCCACGTGATCCTGCCCCAGGCCTTCAAACGCGTGCTGCCGCCCCTGGCCGGGCAGTTCATCAGCCTGGTCAAGGACACCTCGCTGGTGTCGGTCATCGCTATCACCGAATTGACCAAGAGCGGCCGCGAGGCGATCACCACCTCCTTCTCGACCTTCGAGATCTGGTTCTGCGTCGCCGCCCTGTACCTGGTGATCAACCTGCCCCTGTCGCAGATCGCCAACCGCCTGGAACGGAGGCTTGCGCAAAGTGATTGAAGTCCGTGAGCTGATAAAAGTCTTCGATGCCCGTGGCCATGAGGTGCGCGCGGTGGATAACGTCACCACCCAGGTGGCTCGTGGCGAAGTGGTGGTGGTGATCGGCCCGTCCGGTTCCGGCAAGTCCACCTTCCTGCGTTGCCTCAATGGCCTGGAAGAGCTGGACTCCGGCTCGGTGAGCATCGACGGCGTCGACCTCGCCAACCCGAAGACCGACGTGAACGCCTACCGCCGCGAGGTGGGCATGGTGTTCCAGCACTTCAACCTGTTCCCCCACATGACGGTGCTGGAGAACCTCTGCCTGGCGCAGAAGGTCGTGCGCAAGCGCGGCAAGGCCGAGCGCGAGGAGAAGGCCCGGGCGCTGCTGGCCAAGGTCGGCATCTCGCAGAAGGTGGACGAGTACCCCTCGCGCCTCTCCGGTGGCCAGCAGCAGCGCGTGGCCATCGCCCGTGCCCTGTGCATGGAGCCCAAGGTGATGCTGTTCGACGAGCCCACCTCGGCGCTGGACCCGGAAATGGTCGGCGAGGTGCTGGACGTGATGAAGCAGCTGGCCGTCGAGGGCATGACCATGGTCTGCGTCACCCACGAGATGGGCTTCGCCCGCGAAGTGGCCGACCGCGTGCTGTTCTTCGACCACGGCAAGTTGCTGGAGGATGCGCCGCCGGCGCAGTTCTTCGACCAGCCACAGGACCCGCGCGCGCAATCCTTCCTGCGCCAGGTGCTGTAACGAAAAAAAGGGCCGCGATGCGGCCCTTTTTCATGGTGTGGCGAATCAGCGAGATTTTGCAGGCTATGCATCGCGAGGTTCGTTGGCGGGATACAGGTCATTTTCCTCAAGCCAGTCCAGCGCCAGTTGCCGGATGGCATTGGCTTCGAAGGTGTACCAGGCCTGCAGTACGTCCGGATAACCCATAAGCACGTTCTTGAATGTTCTGAACGGCTTCCGGCCAGACAGGGCGTGTTCGAGGGCAAGATAGATTTCCTGCTGCGTCACCGTCTGTATGAAGTCTTCCATGATGGTGAAGCTGATTGCCGAAGTGATCGGCTCGATCAGCAGCATTCGCTCGGGTTCGGATTCAAGCAGATTCGCAACTTCGGGGTCTGGAACTTCCGAGTACATCAAGAGGACCTTGCCGCTCAGAAGATCCAGGTAGTGATCCAGATCTTCTCCGTTGGTGTTGAGGGCGAAGGCCAGTTCGTCGAGGTCGATGGTCAGTGGGCGCATGACGGGGGCCTTGGGGGAAGGATGACCGCGTGATCCTACCCCCGGGGCGCCGTTTTGTCAGACGCGGAAGCGCCCGACCATGGTGTGCAGCTCGTTGCCCAGGCGCGCCAGCTCGACGCTGGAGGCGGCGGTCTCTTCGCTGGCAGCGGCGGTCTGCTCGGAGACGTCGCGCACGCTGATCACGCTGCGGTTGATCTCCTCGGCCACTGCGCTCTGCTGCTCGGCGGCCGCGGCGATCTGCTGGTTCATTGCCTGGATGGTGGACACGGTGCGGGTGATGCTGGCCAGGGAATCACCGGCGCGGCGCGCCAGTTCCACGGTGCTGTCGGTGAGGGCGCGGCTGCTTTCCATCATGCTCGCGGCCTGCTGGGTGCCGTTCTGCAGGCCGCCGATCAGCTCCTGGATTTCTTCGGTGGATTTCTGCGTGCGCTGGGCCAGCCCGCGTACCTCGTCGGCGACCACGGCGAAGCCACGGCCGGCTTCGCCTGCGCGGGCGGCCTCGATGGCGGCGTTGAGGGCCAGCAGGTTGGTCTGGTCGGCCACCGCCTTGATCACGTCGAGCACGCTGCCGATCTTCTCGCTCTCGCGCTTGAGCTGCTGCACCGATTCGGTGGAGCGCGCCACTTCGGTGGCCAGGCGGTCCATCTGCTGCACCGCCTCCAGCACCATGCGGTTGCCGGCATTGGCTTCGCGGTCGGCGGCGAGGGCGGCTTCGGAGGCTTCCTCGGCGTTGCGCGCGACTTCCTGCACGGTGGCGGCCATCTCGTTCATGGCGGTGGCGACCTGGTCGGTCTCGACCTTCTGGCTGTTGACCCCGGCGCTGGTCTGCTCGGTGACGGCGGAGAGCTGTTCGGCGGCGCTGGCGATCTGGGTGACGCCGTCGCCGATGTGGCTGATCAACTGGCGCAGGTTGCCGGCCATGGCCTGCAGGGAGCGCTGCAGCTGGCCGAGCTCGTCGCGACGGTCGGCCTGCAGTTGGCCACCGAGATCACCCTGGGCGATGCGTTCGGCGAAGGCCAGGCTCTGGCGCAGCGGCTGGATGATCTGCCGGGTGATGACCCAGGCGGCGCCGATGGCCAGGAGCACGGCGAACAGGGTGGTGACCAGCAACTGGCCGCTGGCGGCGCTGGCGTCACCGCTGCGCTCGTCCACTTGCTGGCTGTACAGCGCCTGGCTGAGGTCGCGCATGACCTGGGCGTGGTCGGCCATGGTGGCGCTGGCCTGGCGGCTGGCAGCGGCGCCGTTGCCGAACAGGCGGATGGCGTCCTGATAGGCGGCGAAGGACTGCTGCGCACTCTGCAGGGCTTCCAGGCGCTCGCCGCTGGTGCCGGCGATGGCCTTCTGCAGGTCGGCCTGCATGGTGGCCAGCGCCGCGAGGGCCGGCTGCTCGGATTCGGGGGTCTGCTGGAAGACGAAGCCGCGCACCAGGTAGCGGATCGACAGCAGCTGGCGGTTCAGCTCGAACACCTCGCGGGCCTGGCCCAGCAATTGGCTGTCGCTGCTGTTGAGCGCCAGTTCGTCGAACAGCTGGTTCTGCAGCTTCTCGAACACCTGCAGGCTGGACTCGGCGGATTTGACCAGCACGGCGCGGGCGGCGTTGCGGGTTTCCTGGGCGCGGATCAGGTCGCCCAGGGACTGGCGGTAGGCGAGCACGGCGGCATTGAGGCCAGCCAGGCGGCGTGCGCCTTCCCCCTCGGCGAACTGCGGGCGCATGTGCTCGTTCTGCTGGAGCATGCGGTCGACCAGTTCCTCGATGTTCTTCGCGTGCTGCATGTCGCCGTTGGCGAGGAACTGCAGGCGCTCGGCGCGGGCGTCCTTGATCAGGTTGTCCACGGCGCCGACGGCGACCATCTCGTCGCTGCTGGCGATCATGCGGTCGATGCCGTGGATGCCGGTGAGCATCACCGTGAGGGTGAGCAGCAGGACCAGGCCGAAGCCGGCCACGAGTTTTTTGCTGACGGTGAGGTTGGCCAGCAGTTGCGTACACCAGTGGTACATGGATTTCTCCCGGAAATGAGCTGCGCACGGCAGTGCTTGTGGCGCTGCCGTGTTCGAGTGGGGTAGGGGCGTCTTTCGAGTTGTTGGAGCTGGGCGCGGGTGGCTGGCTGAAGGGGCCACCGGAGCTGCGACCAGGGACGCAAGGTGCGGGAGAGTAGCTGGCGGCGTAGCGGCGTCGCAAGCCTGCACGGGCATTGCGCCCTGGCCGCGAAACGCGTGCCAGGGCTGGCGGGTTATACGCGGAAGCGCGAGACCATCGATTGCAGTTCGTTGCCCAGGCGCGCCAGTTCGACGCTGGAGGCGGCGGTCTCCTCGCTGGCGGAGGCGGTCTGCTCGGAGATGTCGCGCACGTTGATCACGCTGCGGTTGATCTCCTCGGCCACCGCGCCCTGCTGCTCGGCGGCTGCAGCGATCTGCTGGTTCATCTGCTGGATGGTGGAGACGGCCTGGGCGATGGTGCCCAGGCGGCGACCGGCGCGGCGGGTCAGCTCGACGGTGCTTTCGGTCAGGCTGCGGCTGGTGTCCATCAGGCTGGCGGCCTGCTGGGTGCCGCTTTGCAGGCCGGCGATCAGCTCCTCGATCTCCTCGGTGGACTTCTGGGTGCGCTGGGCCAGGCCTCGCACTTCGTCGGCGACCACGGCGAAGCCACGGCCGGCATCGCCCGCGCGGGCGGCCTCGATGGCGGCGTTGAGGGCCAGCAGGTTGGTCTGCTCGGCCACGGACTTGATCACGTCGAGCACGCTGCCGATCTTGTCGCTTTCCTGCTTGAGGCGGCCGACGGCGTCGTTGGAGCGGCCCACTTCGGTGGCCAGGCGATCCATCTGCTCCACTGCGTCGTTGACCGCCACCTCGCCCTCGCGGGACAGGCGGTCGGCGGAGCTGGCGGCTTCGGAGGCCTGTTCGGCATTGCGCGCGACCTCCTGCACGGTGGCGGCCATTTCGTTCATGGCGGTGGCGACCTGGTCGGTCTCGACCTTCTGGTTGTTGACCCCGGCGCTGGTCTGCCCGGTAACGGCGGAGAGCTGCTCGGCGGCGCTGGCGATCTGGGTGACGCCGTCGCGGATGTGGCTGATCAGCTCGCGCAGGCTCAGGGTCATGCGCTGCATGCTCTTCTGCAGCTGGCCGAGTTCGTCGGCGCGATCGACCTTGAGGTCTTCGCTGAGGTCGCCCGAGGCGATGCGCTCGGCCACGCCCAGGGTGCGCTGCAGGGGCAGGACGATCTGTCGGGTGATGATCACCGCGGCGGCGACGCCGATGGCCAGGGCGACGGCGATGGCGGTCAGCAGCATGCTGCGGGTACGGGTGGTTTCCTTGATGCGCTTGGCCGACTGGCCCTCGAACAGCTGGTTGCTGACCTGCAGCAGCTTGTCGCCCTGGGCGGCCATGCTCTGGAAGTGCACCTGGGTGTTGTCGGTGGCGGCGCGGAAGGCGCTGATGGCGCTGCGGTAGGCCTTGAGGCCGGCGGCGACCTTGGCCAGGTCCTCGTCCTCACCCAGGGTTTCACCGAGCTTGGCCTGGCCGGCCAGGGCAGTGTCCACGGCGCTGAGGGCGGCCTGCTCCAGGCTCGGGTCGTTGCTGTAGGTGTAGCCACGCACCTGGAAGCGCGCCTGCTGCACCGAGAGGCGCAGCTCGCTGAGCTGGCGGTACTGTTCGAGGCGCGAGGCTTCGTCCAGGGCGATATCGGCGAGGATGCGCTGCTCGATTTCACCAATGGCCTGGACGGCCGCGTCGGCGCTGGCGCCCAGTTGGGTGCGTGCCGCTTCGCGGGCCTGGTAGGCCTGGGCGAGCTGGCCGAAGGCTTGCTGGTAGGTGTTTACCGCCGCTTCTTCCTGGCTGATCAGGTCGCGGTCCTTGGGATCGCTGAGCTTCTTGTTGAGCTCCAGGGCGTAGTCGTCGATGGCCTTGAGGGCGGCGTTGACCTGGTCGGCCGTGGCCGGCTCCTGCTTGATCTGGTACTGCAGGCGGGCGACGCGCAGGTCCTTGGTCAGTTCGCTGAGCTTGGCGCTGGCGCCGAGCTTGTCGCCGCGCTGCAGGGTGGCGTCGAGGGCCAGCCAGCCGGTGAGGGTGATGAGCACGGTGAGCAGCAGTACCAGGCCGAAGCCAAGGGTCAGCTTGAGGTTGACACTGATATTGCCGAACCAGCGGAACATGAGGACTTCTCCAGCGAACGAGGCAGTGCTGGGGTTATCGGCAGGCGCAGGCGCGGCTTGAAGCCAGAGGCTTCAGAACAGGCGGGCGAGCAGGGCAGTGACGGCGGTTTCCACGCGCAGGATGCGCTCACCCAGTTGCACCGGGTCGAGGCCGGCTTCCTGAAGCTTTTCCACCTCGTAGGGAATCCAGCCACCTTCCGGGCCTATGGCCAGGGTGATGGGGCCTTCCACCGCGCGCGGGCAGGCGGGCCAGGGGCCGGGGTGGCCGACCAGGCCGAGGGTGTTGGCGGTGATGGCGGGCAGGCGATCCTCGACGAAGGGCTTGAAGCGCTTCTCGATCACCACCTCGGGCAGCACCGTGTCGCGGGCCTGCTCCAGGCCGAGGATGAGCTGTTCGCGGATGGCGTCGGGTTCGAGGAAGGGGGTTTGCCAGAAGCTCTTTTCCACCCGGTAGCTGTTGAGCAGCACCAGGCGCGGGACGCCCATGGCGGCGACCGTCTGCAACACGCGGCGCAGCATCTTCGGCCGTGGCAGGGCCAGCAGCAGGGTGAGCGGCAGCTTGGCCGGTGGCGCCTGTTCCAGGCTGAACTGCAGTTCGGCGCGGTCGGCCTCCAGGCTCAGCAGGCGACCTTCGCCCATGGCGCCGCCGAGCAGGCCGACGCGCAGGCTGTCGCCGGCTTCGGCGCGGTGCACTTCATGCAGGTGCTTGAGGCGACGACCCTGCAGCAGGGCGCGATCGGGGGCGATCAGGTCGCCCTCTTCGAGCAGCAGCAGGTTCACGGCTGGGTGGCGGGCGGCTGGTCGCCGGGCTCGTCGGTGCTGTCCTCGGGGTGATCGCCACGTTTGCGGATCAGGCCGCCGAAGAACACGCCGACCTCGAACAGCAGCCACATGGGGATCGCCAGCAGGGTCTGGGAGAAGATGTCCGGCGGGGTGAGGATCATGCCGACCACGAAGCAGCCGATGATCACATAGGGGCGGATCTTCTTCAGGTAGGCGACGTCGACGACGCCGATCCAGATCAGCAGCACCACGGCCACCGGGATCTCGAAGGCGACACCGAAGGCGAAGAACAGGGTCATGACGAAATCGAGGTAGCTGCTGATGTCCGTCATCATCGACACGCCTTCGGGAGTGACGCTGGCGAAGAAGTGGAAGATCAGCGGGAACACCAGGAAGTAGGCGAAGGCCATGCCGGCGTAGAACAGCACGATGCTGGAGACCAGCAGGGGCATGGCGATGCGTTTCTCGTGCTTGTACAGGCCGGGCGCGATGAAGCCCCAGACCTGATGCAGGATCACCGGCATGGCGAGGAACAGTGCCACCACCATGGTTAGCTTGAACGGCGTGAGGAAGGGCGATGCCACGTCGGTGGCGATCATGGTCGCGCCTTCGGGCAGGTACTGGCGCAGCGGCGCGGAGACCAGGGTGTAGATCTTCTGGGCGAAGTAGAACAGCCCGGCGAAGATCAGGAAGATCGCGGCCACGCAGCGCAGCAGGCGGGTACGCAGTTCGGTGAGGTGCGAGACCAGGGGCATTTCCTGGTCCAGTTCCGGCTTGTGATCGCTCATAGGGGGCGTGGCGGCTGTGGCTGTTCGGTGGGCACGACGGGGGCGGCCGGTGCGCTGGCCGGGACGGCTTCAGCGGCGGGCGCGACGGGGCTCGCCTCGGCCGCCGCTGCTGTCGCGGGTGCGGGCACGGCCTCGGGGGCCGGCTGCGGGGCGGCCGGCGTGGGCACGGGCTCCGCAGCGGGAGGCACGATGCTCTCCTTGATCTGCTTCTCCAGCGCCATGATCTGTTCGTTATGCAGCTGGCGACGGATTTCGTCGGCGCCGATCTCGCGTTCCACTTCCTGCTTGATGGCGTTGAAGCTGCGCTTGAGGCGGCCGATCCACAGGCCGGCGGTGCGGGCGGCACCGGGCAGGCGCTCGGGGCCGAGCACCAGCAGCGCCACCAGGCCGATCAGCAGCAGTTCACCAAAGCTGATACCGAACATGCTGGGTCAGTCCTTGCGCACTACCGGCTCTTCGACCTTCTGTGCCTGGCCGTCGATGGTGTGCGGCTGGTTCAGCGGGGCGCCGGGCTGTTGCGCTTGCGGCTGGGCGGCAGCCTGCTGTTCGGCCTTCTGGTCTTCTTCGGTGTTCATCGCCTTGCGGAAGCCCTTGATGGCCTCGCCGACATCCGAACCGAGGTTCTTCAGGCGCTTGGTGCCGAACACCAGGACGACGACGATCAGAATGACCAGCCAGTGTTTCCAGTCGAAAATACCCATGGTTTGCTCCTGAGGCTAATGCGTTATGCGGAAGGCTGGCGGGCGGCTTTTTCAGCGTGCCCGGACAGGCCGAAGCGACGATCCAGTTCATCGAGCACCGCCTGGGGATGCTGGCCGAGGGCGGCGAGCATGACCAGGCTGTGGAACCAGAGGTCGGCGGTTTCGTAGATCAGGTCGCTGCAGTCGCCGCTGACGGCGGCGTCTTTGGCGGCGAGGATGGTTTCCACCGATTCCTCGCCGACCTTTTCGAGAATCTTGTTCAGCCCCTTGTGGTACAGGCTGGCCACGTAGGAGGAGTCCGCTGCGGCGCCCTTGCGCGCTTCCAGGACCTCGGCGAGGCGGGTAAGGGTGTCACTCATGGGTGTGTCCTGCGTGGTAGATCGCATCGGGGTCCTTGATGACCGCGTCGACGGTTTTCCAGTCGCCATTCTCGAAGACGCGGTAGAAGCAACTTTCACGGCCGGTGTGGCAGGCGATGCCGCCAAGCTGTTCGACCATCAGCACCACGACGTCGGCGTCGCAGTCCAGGCGCAGCTCGTGCAGACGCTGCACGTGGCCGGATTCCTCGCCCTTGCGCCATAGCCTGCCACGGGAGCGTGACCAATAGATGGCACGGTTCTCGGCGACGGTGAGCGTCAGGGATTCGCGGTTCATCCAGGCCATCATCAGGATGCGGCCGGTCTTGTGGTCCTGGGCGATTGCCGGGACCAGACCATCGGCATTCCAGTGAATTTCTTCCAGCCAGTCGTTCATTTCGGTTTCCACGAGCGGGTCAGGTGCGATGCACGGCCTGACCGGGGCGGCTAGTGTGCCAGCGCCGGCGCTGGCTTGGCTATCGGCGCAATACCAGATACAGACCACCGGCCAGCATCAGCCAGGCGGGCCAGGCTGCGGCGTGTTGCTCCAGGCCGAGGGTGGCGGCACCGACCAGCAGGGCGGCGCCGATCAGGCGCAGGGCCAGGCCGTCACGGGGCTTGTGCCAGGGCGGCGGCGGGTCGGCGGCATGGGGCTGGCTCATGCGCTCCAGCAGGTCGCGGGTCATGTTGGCGACATGCGGCACCTGTTCGACCTGGGACTGCAGGTTGTGCAGCAGGGTCCTGGGGCTCATGCGCTCGCGCATCCAGCGTTCCAGGTAGGGCTGTGCGGTGCTCCAGAGGTCGAGGTCCGGGTACAGCTGGCGTCCCAGGCCCTCGATGTTGAGCAGGGTCTTCTGCAGCAGCACCAGTTGCGGTTGCACTTCCATGTTGAAGCGGCGCGCGGTCTGGAACAGGCGCAGCAGCAGCTGGCCGAAGGAGATGTCCTTGAGCGGCCGCTCGAAGATCGGCTCGCAGACGGTGCGGATGGCGGCTTCGAAGTCGTTGACCCGGGTTTCGGCGGGCACCCAGCCGGAGTCGATGTGCAGCTGGGCGACGCGACGGTAGTCGCGCTTGAAGAAGGCGATCAGGTTGCGCGCCAGGTAGTCCTGGTCCTCGGGGGTGAGGCTGCCGATGATGCCGCAGTCGATGGCGATGTACTGCGGGTTCCAGGGCTGGCGGTTGCTGACGAAGATGTTGCCGGGGTGCATGTCGGCGTGGAAGAAGCTGTCGCGGAAGACCTGGGTGAAGAATATCTCCACGCCGCGTTCAGCCAGCAGCTTGAGGTCGGTGCGCTGGTCGGCGAGGGTGGCCAGGTCGGTGACCGGGACGCCGTAGATGCGCTCCATCACCAGCACCTTGGGGCGGCACAGGTCCCAGTAGACCTGGGGCACGTAGAGCAGCGGCGAGCCTTCGAAGTTGCGCCGCAGCTGGCTGGCGTTGGCCGCCTCGCGGAGCAGGTCGAGTTCGTCGTAGATGGTCTTTTCGTAATCGCTGACCACTTCCACCGGGCGCAGGCGGCGGGCGTCGCTGGAGAGGCGCTCGGCGATGCGCGCGAGGATGAACAGCCAGGCGAGGTCCTGGCGGATGATCGGGCGCAGGTTGGGGCGGATCACCTTGACCACCACTTCCTCGCCGCTTTTCAGCTGCGCGGCGTGGACCTGTGCCACCGAAGCGGAGGCCAGCGGGGTGACGTCGAAGCGGGCGAAGACTTCGCTGACGCGGGCGCCGAGCTGCTCCTCGATGCGGGCCACGGCCTGCTCGGGGTCGAAGGGCGGGACCTGGTCCTGCAGGCGCGCGAGCTCGTCGGCGATGTCCGGCGGCAGCAGGTCACGGCGGGTGGACAGCAGCTGGCCGAACTTGATGAAGATCGGCCCCAGGCCTTCCAGTGCCAGGCGCAGGCGTGCGCCCCGGGAGAGTTCCAGGCGCTTGCGGGGCAACCAGCGCCAGGGCAGCAGGTAGCTGAGGGCGCGCAGCCACCAGGGCAGCGGCAGGTCGAAGACCAGGTCATCGAGGCGGTAGCGGATGACCACACTCTGGATGCGCAGCAGACGGCGGACGGCGAGCAGCTTCATGCGTTGGGTTTGCTTTTCTGGGTCAGGCGCCCGATGCGGGCGTCGAGGCGGTCGAGGTCGACCTTGAGGCGGTCCAGTTCGGCGAAGCGGGCATCCGCTTCACGCTGGCCGACCAGTGTGCGCGATTCTTCGGCCAGGTAGTCGGCGAGGTTCAGGCGCAGGCTGTCGAGGCTCTGGGTGGTCCAGTCGACACGGCTGCGCAGGTGGGCGCCGAGCAGTTGGCTGGCCACCGGGCCGAGCCAGCGGGACAGCTCGTATTCCCAGTCCAGCTCCAGGTCCTGGAGGATGCCGGCGAGCTCCATGAGCGCGGCGCTATCGCCGTCCAGCTCGACTTCCGGGCGGTGCAGGACGGCGGTCTTTTCGCGGCTCAGGGCCAGGCGCAGCAAGCTGGCGGCCGGCGCGCGCAGGCGGCAGTCGGCCGGTGCGGCCCAGTTCGCCGCCAGTTGCAGGCCGTCGCCTCCGGGGAGGATGAACAGCTGCAGGGCGGGGGCCTGGCAATCGATCTCGATCACCTTGCCTTCGAGGCGCGACAGGCGCGGCAGCGCGGTGCCGTCGAGCCTGAGGACGCGGTTGATGCCGTGTTCGACGCCGGCGAGCAGGGCCTGGGTAAGCATCAGGGCTTGATGCCGCGGTGCAGGGCGACGATGCCGCCGGTCATGTTGTGGAAGGTGGTGCGCTCGAAGCCGGCCTCCACCATCATGGCCTTGAGGGTTTCCTGGTCGGGGTGCATGCGGATCGACTCGGCCAGGTAACGGTAGCTCTCGGAGTCGTTGGTGATCAGCTTGCCCATCAGCGGCAGGAGGCTGAAGGAGTAGGCGTCATAGGCCTTGGACAGCAGGTTGCTGGTGGGCTTGGAGAACTCCAGCACCAGCAGGCGGCCGCCGGGCTTGAGCACGCGCAGCATGGAGCGCAGGGCGGCGTCCTTGTGGGTGACGTTGCGCAGGCCGAAGGCGATGGTGACCACATCGAAATGGTTGTCGGGGAAGGGCAGCTGCTCGGCATCGGCCTGGACGAAGCTGACGTTGCCGGCGACGCCGCTGTCCAGCAGCTTGTCGCGACCGACCTTGAGCATCGAGGCGTTGATGTCGGCCAGCACCACTTCGCCAGTGCTGCCCACCAGGCGCGAGAACTGGCGGGTGAGGTCGCCGGTGCCGCCGGCGATGTCGAGCACGCGGTTGCCCGGGCGTACGCCGGAGAGCTCGATGGTGAAGCGCTTCCACAGCCGATGGACGCCCGCGGACATCAGGTCGTTCATCAGGTCGTACTTGGCGGCCACGGAGTGGAACACCTCGGCGACCTTGTCGGCCTTCTGGCTCTCGGGAACGCTCTGGTAGCCGAAGTGGGTGGTGGGTTCGGCATCGCTGCCTTTGCGCGGATCGTTCATGTCGCTGCCCCGGAAGAAATTGGCGGCCATTTTAGGCGCGGTTGGCCTGCTTTGTCTTGGCCCCGAACGGTGCCGGTTCGCCAGGGCCCACGGGCGGCCTGCTATAGTCGCGCGACCTTAAGTCGCAGTCAGGAGTTGGCCCATGGCCCGCATCAATGTCGAACGTTCCCACAACCTGGGCCGCAGCGCCGTCCGGGCCAAGGCCGAGCAGCTCGCCGAGCGCCTCGCCCGTGAATACGACGTGCGCTATCAGTGGCGTGGCGACACCCTGGAGTTCAAGCGCAGCGGCGCCGACGGGCAGATCGAGGTCAGTGACGACAAGGTGAATGTCGAGGTGAAGCTGGGCCTGCTGCTGTCGGCCATGAGCGGCAGCATCAAGCGCGAGATCGAGAAGGCGCTGGACGAGTACCTGGCCTGATGCCGTGAGGGCCCTTTTCACGGCACGTGGAGAGGGCGGGCACGGCGCGTTTCACCCAACCCGCGGCTAGTATGCGGTTTCTAATTTTCCTCGTTAACGTGCACCTCAAGCCCTGAGAAAGGGCGAGTCCTCCATTACCCGAGTGAGGTGCACCATGGCCAAAGCTGCCGTCGTCAAGAAGAAAGTCGAAGAAACCAAGACCACCGTCCTTTCCGATGTCCGTCTCTATGCCCGCAAGATCTGGCTGGCTGGCCTGGGTGCCTACGCCAAGGCCGGACAGGAAGGCGCCGACTACCTGCGCGACCTGGTGAAGGCCGGCGAGAGCGTCGAGAAGCAGGGCCGCAAGGTCGTCGATGCGCGCGTCGAAGCCGCCAACAGCCAGATCGATTCGGTGAAGGGCAGCGTCAAGGGCTCGGTCACCGGCGTGAAGGAAAAGGTCGAAGTGCAACTCGACAAGATCGAAAAAGCCTTCGACAACCGCGTCGCTGTCGCACTCAATCGCCTGGGTATTCCCTCGCGACAGGACGTTGAGGCACTCTCTGCTAAGCTTGACGAGCTGAGCGCGTTGCTCGAGCACGTCGCGCGAACCAAATAAGGAGAGCAGGATGGCTGGTAAGAAAAAAACCACGAAAGAAACCAACTCCTGGATCGGCGAGATCGAGAAATACTCGCGCCAGATCTGGCTGGCTGGCTTGGGGGCCTACTCGAAGGTCAGCAACGACGGCACCAAGCTGTTCGATACGCTGGTCAAGGATGGTGAGAAGGCTGAAAAACAGGCCAAGACCGAAGTCGACAAGCAGGTCGATGCGGTCAAGTCCCGGGTTGGTTCCCGCGTCGGCTCCGCCAAGTCCAAGGTCGATGAGGTCAAGGACAAGGCGATCGGCAAATGGGGCGAGCTGGAAGAGGCTTTCGACAAGCGCCTGAACAGTGCCATCTCCCGTCTCGGCGTTCCTAGCCGCAACGAGGTGAAGGACCTGAACAGCAAGGTCGACAGCCTGACCCGGCAGATCGAGAAGCTCACCGGCGTCTCCGCCAAGTCGGTCAAGCCGGCTGCCAAGCCCGCTCCGAAAGCTGCCGCTAAACCGGCCGCCAAGGTCGCCGCCAAACCTGCTGCCAAGACCGCTGCGGCGAAACCCGCTGCCAAGCCCGCCGCTAAACCGGCTGCGAAGCCGGCCGCCAAGGCTGCAGCCAAACCCGCTGCGAAGACCGCTGCGGCGAAACCGGCTGCCAAACCGGCCACCAAGCCCGCGGCGAAACCTGCCGCCAAGGCAGCAGCCAAGCCTGCGGCGAAGCCGGCAGCGGCCAAACCCGCAGCCGCTGCCAAGCCTGCAGCTGCGGCAAAACCGGCTGCCAAGCCGGCGGCGAAGCCCGCTGCAAAACCTGCTGCGAAGAAGCCTGCGGTGAAGAAAGCCGCTGCGCCGAAACCGGCAGCTGCCAAGCCGGCGACCCCGGCCGCAACCCCGGCTCCGGCCGCTGCACCGAGCGCTCCCGCCGCCACTCCGGCGCCGTCCGCTCCGGCCAGCACGCCAAGCCAGTCCTGATCGTCAGGGACCACAGACGCCCGGCCTTGTGCCGGGCGTTTGCGTTTCAGGCTTCCAGATAACGCCGGGCCATGCGCTCGGCGGCCTGGCGCGAGTCGTCCTGCAGGTGGGGGGCCACCAGCATCATGATCTGGTAGACCACCAGGCGTACTTCGCCGTCGTTGCCGAGAATGCGCTGGTAGTCGAGGGAGAACAGCAGGGTGAGGGTGATCTGCTCCACCAACTGGCCGAGGGATTCGGTGTCGCTGACCAACTGCTCCCGCGCCTTGAGCCGCGCCAGCAACGAGGCCAGGGTGCGCTTCAGTGCGTTGAGCCAGGCGCGCATGCCTCGGGCCAGCTTGGGCAGGCGACCGGCGAGGTTGGAGAGGTCCTGGAAGAGGAAGCGGTACTGCGCCAGGCGCTCGACGATCAGGTGCAGGAACAGCCAGTAGTCCTCGACACCCAGCTCCACGTCCTCGGGCGGGTCGAGCAGCGGCGCGAGCTCGTCCTGGAAGCGCTCCAGCAGCGCCATCACCAGCGGTTCCTTGCCATGGAAGTGGTAATAGAGGTTGCCCGGGCTGATGCCCAGTTCGGTGGCGATCTCAAGGGTGGTGACGTTGGGTTCGCCTTCGCTGTTGAACAGCATCAGGGCGCATTCGAGTATCCGGTCTCGGGTCTTCATCCAGTCTTCTTGTCGTCGTTGCATGCGGTCGGCCGGGTGTTCCCCGGCCGGCCGAACGTCTTCAGCGCACGTGCACGTAGGTGCCGGGTGCCGCCTCCATGGGTGGGTGGGCCTGGTTGCCGAGGGTGACCAGGGTTTCGCGCTGCTCCCCCGAGCGCGCCTGGATCCAGCTCAGCCACTCCGGCCACCAGCTGCCCTGCACGTTCTTCGCGTCGTAGTACCAGGCGCGGTGGTCCGAGCTGAGCTTGCCGTTTTCCAGGTAGTTGGCCTTGGGGTTGCCCGGTGGGTTGAGGATGCTCTGGATGTGCCCGCTGTTGGACAGCACGAAGCGGCTATCGCCACCCAGCAGCCGGGCCGAGCGATAGACCGCGTCCCAGGGGGTGATGTGGTCGTTGATGCCGGCCACGCTGAAGCTGTCCACCGTGACCTTCTGCAGGTCGATGGGGGTGCCGCAGATTTCCAGCGCGCCGCCCCGGGTCAGCGGGTTGTGCTTGAAGAAGTCCAGCAGGTCGCCGTGGAAGGCGGCGGGCAGGCGGGTGTTGTCGTTGTTCCAGTAGAGGATGTCGAAGGCCGGCGGCTGGCGGCCCAGCAGGTAGTTGTTGACGAAGTAGTTCCACACCAGGTCGTTGGGGCGCATCCAGGCGAAGATCTTCGCCATGTCGCGGCCGTCCAGTACGCCGTGCTGGTAGGAGCGGCGCTTGGCCGCCTCCAGGGTCTGTTCGTCGGCGAACAGCGCGGCGGGGCTTTCGACCTGGCTGTCCAGCAGGCTGACCAGGTAGCTGGCGCTGCTGACCTTGCGCAGCTGGCGCTTGGCTTGGAGGTGGCCCTGCAGGGCGGCGATGGTCAGGCCGCCGGCGCAGGCGCCCATCAGGTTGACGTCCTTGCTGCCGGTGATGGCGCGGGCCACGTCGACCGCCTGCTCCAGCGCCTGCACATAGGTGGACAGGCCCCATTCGCGGTGACGGGCGTCGGGGTTGCGCCAGCTGACGATGAGTACCTGCAGCCCGTTCTTCAGCGCGTACTGGACGAAGCTCTTCTCCGGCGAGAGATCGAAGATGTAGAACTTGTTGATTTGCGGCGGGACGATCACCAGAGGCTTGAGGTACTGCTTCTCGCTCATCGGCTTGTACTGGATCAGTTCCAGCAGCTCGTTGCGATAGACCACCGACCCGGGCGTGGTGGCCAGGTTGCGGCCGATCTCGAAGGAGTGCTTGCTGACCTGGCGCGGCATGGCGTTGTTGTTCAGCACATCGTCCAGCAGGTGGCGCGCGCCATTGAGCAGGCTGAGGCCGCCGGTGTTGAACAGCTCCTTCACCGCGAGAGGGTTGAGCAGGCTGTTGGAGGGCGCCATGGCGTCGCTGACCAGGGCCAGGACGAAGCGCGCGCGGGCGCGGTCATCGTCGGTGAGGTCGCTGTCCTCGACCCAGGCATAGAGTTGTTTCTGCCAGGCCAGGTAGGCCTGCAAGCCGCGACGGTAGAACGGGTTGTGGCTCCAGGAGGGATCGGCGAAGCGCGCGTCCTGCGGGTTGGGCTTGTGCGGGGTGTCGCCCATCAATACGCGGCCCAGCTGGCCGCCGAAGGCGAGGACGTGGCGGGCGCTGTGCACGGGGTGCTTCAAGCCCTGCAGGGCGAGGGTGCGGACGGTGGAAGCCAGATCCTTGCCTCGCAAGCCGACAATGGCGCTCTGCGCGTTCATGTAGTTAGCGGGGACCGGCAAGGCTCCCGACACCTGTTTCTCTCGCATGGGGGCAACGCTCCGTAATCAATCCGTCGTCAAGGAGGTTTAGGCAAGGCTCGTACCACTGAGCGCAATAGGTGCATTCCAGACTACTGCGCGGGAAATTCAAGTTCGTTACAGCGGGCGTTTTGCCGCGCGAATGCGGTGCTGCCGCCCCATCATGGAGCGGAGGCACCGCCGAGCGCGGGCTTCAGGGATTGCGCAGTTGCATCGGCTGCGGGTGGATTACCGCGCGCTGACGCTCCTGGGCGAGGAACTTCATGATGATCGGCGCCACCGTTTCCGCCCGGGTCACGAGGAACAGGTGACCGTCGTCGATGACATGGAGTTCCGAGTTGGGGATGCGCCAGGCGAGCATGCGCATGTTCACCAGCGGAATGATCGGGTCGTCGTCGCCGGCCAGTACCAGGGTGGGTTGGCGGATGCGGTGCAGCCAGTGGATGCTGGTCCAGCCGAGGCCGGCGAACAGCTGCCAGTAGTAGCCGAGCTTGCCGGAGGAGCGCACCTTGCTGGCGTGGGCCATGGCCAGGGTCGGGTCGCGGCGGAAGGCGCCACCGTAGATGTCCGGGGCGATGTGCACGCCGTAGGACGGCTGGATGTAGCGCCGCGGGCTGGCCATGCGCCAGAGCACCTTGGGCTTGCCGGGCACCATGATCGCGCCGGCCGAGGTGGCGGCGAGGATCAGCTTCTTGCAGCGCTCGGGGTAGTCGTGGGCGAACTGCTGCGCCAGGGCGCCACCCCAGGACACGCCTATGGCGTTGACCTGGCCGTAGTTCAGATAGTCGAGCATGCGGGCGGCGAGCTTGGCCAGGCCGGGGAAGCGGTAGGGCTTGCTCGGCGTGGAGGACCCGCCGACACCGGGCACGTCGAAGGCGATCACCTCCTGGTCCGGGTCGAGCGCCTGGACGAAGGGGAACACCAGCTCGAGGTTGGCACCGATGCCGTTGAAGATGAGCAGCGGCGTCAGGTGTTCCTTGCCGGGCCTGACGGCGGTGCGGATGGTCTGGCCATCGAGGTCGATGGTGCGGAAGACGAAAGGTTGCGGCATGCGCGGGCCCCTATGGATTGAAACGACGGGAGGCACCCGCGAGGGGCCTCCCTGTAGCGCCAGGCCGAGCCTGGTTCAGGCCGCCGCCGGTATTGGCGGTGGGCCTGGCTGGCACGTCCGGGTGCCGGGGCAGCAATGCGCAATGCGCGCGATCAACGTTCGTGGACATAGGTCCCTGGCGAAGCCTCGCCGGCCGGGTAGGCCTTGTTGCCGAGGGTGAAGCTGGCTTTCTTGGTCTTGCCCGAGCGCTCCGCCAGCCAGGTTTGCCAGTACAGCCACCAGGAGTCGGCGTGCTTGGTGGCGTTTTCCTGCCACTCCTTCGGGTCCGCCGGCATCTCGCTGTTGGTGGAGAAGCGCGCCTTGGGGTTGCCCGGGGGGTTGAGGATGCTCTGGATGTGCCCGCTGTTGGACAGCACGAACTCGCATTTGCCGCCCAGCAGGCGGGCGGAGCGGTAGCAGGCTTCCCAAGGGGTGATGTGGTCGGTGGTGCCGGCCACGCAGAAGAAGTCGCAGGTGACCTTCTTCAGGTCGATTGGGGTGCCGCAGACCTCCAGCCCGTCGGGGCGGGTCAGCGGGTTGGTCTTGAACATCTCCACCAACTCGCCGTGGAAGGCGGCGGGCAGGCGCGTGGTGTCGTTGTTCCAGTAGAGGATGTCGAACACCGGCGGCTCGTTGCCGAGCAGGTAGTTGTTCACCCAGTAGTTCCAGATCAGGTCGTTGGGGCGCATCCAGGCGAAGACCTTGGCCATGTCCTTGCCTTCCAGCACGCCGGACTGGTAGGAGCGGCGCTTGGCGGCCTCCAGGGTGGTTTCGTCGGCGAACAGCGCGACCTGGGTGTCCAGGTTGAAGTCGAGCACGCTGACCAACTGGGTGAAGGCGTTCACCTTGTGCTCGCCGATCGCCTGGTAGTGGCCCAGCAGGGCGACCGTGGTGATGCCGCCGGAGCAGGCACCGAGCATGTTGAGGTCCTTGGCGCCGGTGATCTTCAGCACCACCTCGATGGTTTCCTTGAGCGCCTCGATGTAGGTCGACAGGCCCCATTCGCGCTGGGCCTTGGTCGGGTTGCGCCAGCTGACGATGAAGGTCTGGATGCCGTTGCGCAGGTTGAAGCGCGCCAGGCTCTTCTCCTGGGACAGGTCGAAGACGTAGAACTTGTTGATCTGCGGCGGCACCACCAGCAGCGGGCGCTCGTGCACCTGCTCGGTGATGGGCTTGTACTGGATCAGCTCCAGCACGTCATTGCGGAAGACCACGGCGCCTTCGGTGGTGGCGAGGTTCTTGCCGACCTCGAAGGCGTCCATGTTGACCTGGCTGGGCATGCCGCCGTTGTTGACCAGGTCCTTGGCCAGGTGCGAGAGGCCGTCGAGCAGGCTCTTGCCGCCGGTTTCGAAGAAGCGCTTCACCGCCGCCGGGTTGGCCATGGTGTTGGTGGGGGCCATGGCTTCGGTCATCAGGTTGATCACGAAGTGGCCGCGGCTGGTATCGGACGACGACAGGTCGCTGTGCTCGATCCACTGGTGCAGTTCCTTGCGCCAGGCGAGGTAGGTCTGCAGGTAGCGCTTGTAGAGGGGGTTCTGGCTCCAGGCCGGGTCCGCGAAGCGACGGTCGTCGGCTTCCGGCTGCAGGGCCGAAGAGCCGAGCAGGACGTTTTTAAGCTCGACCCCGAAATGGGCGACGTGCTTGGCACTGTGGAAGGGCTGCTTGATGGCCTGCAGCATGACCATGCGCGCGGAGGTCAGCAGATCCTTGCCGCGGATGCCGATCACCGGGTTCAGCCCGAGGGTATTCTCAGAGGCTTGGCGCTGCAGGTCTTCATTGTTCTTGTTGCTCATCTACGACGCTCCATTGTCCAGAGGCGGATACCGGGTGACTGCTGTACGGGACAGTTAAGCGTGCCTGGTACTGCTCGGGTTACCGGGGGTGCGAAGAGAACTTCGCCGATTTCTATGAACCTGTGGTTGCCAAATGCATGGAACCTGCCAGTTCTTGGTTACCCGAGTTTGTGGATTTGCGCAAGCTGGCCCTGGGTCGGGCGCGCGCCGGGGAGTATGTCGCGAGCTTCTAGAAAATGCGCTCTAACCTAGTGCGGCATGGCCAGAAAGGGGCTGGCCGGCGCACCGGGTCAGAGCATCAGGCGGACGACGCTTTCGTCGGGATCGCGGGAGCGGCCGGCGGCGGAAAGCTGCTGCAGGTAATCCTCCCAGAGCGCTTCCTGGCGGACGGCGAGCTCATGGAGGTAGTCCCAGGTGAACAAGCCGCTGTCGTGGCCGTCGTCGAAGGTCAGTTTCAGGGCATAGTTGCCCGCCGGTTCGACGCCGACGAGCGCGACCCGCGCCTTGCCGTACTGCAGGATCGGCTTGCCGTGGCCCTGCACCTCGGCCGAGGGCGAATGCACCCGCAGGAACTCCGCCGGCAGGCTGTAGCTCACATCGCCATAGCCCAGCACCAGGGTGCGGGAGGCTTTATGCAATTCGATCGAAGTGGGGATGCGCATGGGTGTTAGTCCGAGTGTCAGCAGTGCTTGAAGCTTGAAGCTTGAAGCTTGAAGCGGGAAGGGCTCCTTCTTCAGGCTTCCCGCTTCAGGCTTTGAACTTTAGAGAATATACCGCGACAGATCTTCGTCCTTGGCCAGCTCGCCGAGGTGGCTGTTGACGTAGGCGGCGTCGATCAGGATCGGCTTCTCGTCGTGCTGGGCGGCCAGGTCGCCGGCGCTGAAGGAGACTTCCTCCAGCAGGCGCTCCAGCAGCGTGTGCAGGCGACGGGCACCGATGTTCTCGGTCTTCTCGTTGACCTGCCAGGCGATCTCGGCCAGGCGCTTGATGCCTTCCGGTGCGAACTCGATGTTCAGGCCTTCGGTCTTCAGCAGGGCGCTGTATTGCTCGGTGAGCGAGGCGTGCGGTTCGGTGAGGATGCGCTCGAAGTCTTCGGGCGACAGGGCCTTGAGCTCCACGCGGATCGGCAGACGGCCCTGCAGCTCCGGCACCAGGTCGCTGGGCTTGGACAGGTGGAAGGCGCCCGAGGCGATGAACAGGATGTGGTCGGTCTTGACCATGCCCAGCTTGGTGTTGACGGTGCAGCCCTCGATCAGCGGCAGCAGGTCGCGCTGCACGCCCTCGCGGGAGACATCGGCGCCGCCGACGTTGCCGCGCTTGGCGACCTTGTCGATCTCGTCGATGAAGACGATGCCGTTCTGCTCCACCGCTTCCAGGGCGCGGGCCTTGAGTTCCTCTTCGTTGACCAGGCGCGCGGCTTCCTCGTCACGCACCAGTTTCAGCGCTTCCTTGACCTTGAGCTTGCGGCTCTTGCGCTTGCCCTTGCCCATGTTGGAGAAGAGATTCTGCAGCTGGCTGGTCATCTCCTCCATGCCGGGCGGGGCCATGATCTCGACGCCGGCGGGGCTTTCGGCCACTTCGATGTCGATCTCCTTGTCGTCCAGCTGGCCTTCACGCAGGCGCTTGCGGAACAGCTGGCGGGTGTTGGAATCCTCGCGGGCGGGCTCGTCACCGAAGCCGCTGCGGGCCGGCGGCAGCAGGGCGTCGAGGATGCGATCCTCGGCGGCGTCCTCGGCGCGGAAGCGCACCTTGTGCATTTCCTGCTCGCGCATCATCTTCACGGCGGCGTCGGCCAGGTCGCGGATGATCGATTCGACGTCACGGCCCACGTAGCCCACCTCGGTGAACTTGGTGGCTTCGACCTTGAGGAAGGGCGCGTTGGCCAGCTTGGCCAGGCGACGGGCGATCTCGGTCTTGCCGACGCCGGTCGGGCCGATCATCAGGATGTTCTTCGGCGTCACCTCGGCGCGCAGCTCGGCCGGGAGTTGCATGCGCCGCCAGCGGTTGCGCAGGGCGATGGCCACGGCGCGCTTGGCGTCGTCCTGGCCGATGATGTGACGGTTGAGTTCGTGGACGATCTCGCGGGGTGTCATGGACATGTACGGAAGCTCCGGTCTGGACGGCCTCACTCGGCGGCGTCCAGCTCCTCGATGGTGAGGTTCTGGTTGGTGAACACGCAGATGGAGCCGGCGATGTTCAGGGCGGTCTCGGTGATCTCGCGGGCGGACAGCTCGGTGCGCTGCAGCAGCGCGGTGGCCGCGGCCTGGGCGAAGCCGCCGCCGGAGCCCATGGCGATCAGGCCGTGCTCGGGTTCGACCACGTCGCCGTTGCCAGTGATGATCAGCGAGGCGTCCTTGTTGGCCACGGCGAGCATGGCTTCCAGGCGGCTGAGGGAGCGGTCGGTGCGCCAGTCCTTGGCCAGCTCGACGGCGGCGCGGACCAGGTGGCCCTGGTGTTTCTCCAACTGGCCTTCGAAGCGTTCGAACAGGGTGAAGGCGTCGGCGGTGGCACCGGCGAAGCCGGCCAGCACCTGGCCGTGGTAGAGACGGCGGACCTTCTTGGCGTTGCCCTTCATCACGGTGTTGCCGAGGGAAACCTGGCCGTCGCCGCCCATGACGACTTTGCCGTTGCGGCGGACTGAAACGATTGTGGTCAAGGGGAGAGTCTCCACGCAGCGGGGCGAATTGCCCGAATGGAAACCCAGATGGGGGAGGCGGCGCGGCTTTTCAACCGCGCGCCTACGAATAGCCGATCAGCGTGCCTGTCGTTGTTGCAACAGGAGATTACCGAAGCCGCTGCCGGCCAGCTGTTTCTGTGCGCCAGCCAACTGCTCACGGGTGGCGAAGGGGCCGACCAGCACGCGGTACCAGGTCTCCTCGCGCACGGTGCCGGATTCAACCTGGACGTTCTGCCCCAGGAGGATGATCTGTGCACGTACGCGGTCGGCGTCGTCCTTCTTGCGGAAGGAGCCGGCCTGGAGGAAGAACTGGGTGACCGGCGCCTTGGCCACGGTGGGCGGGGGCGGCGGCACCTGCCCGGCCAGGGCGGCTTCGGCGCGGGCGGCGTCGATCTTCGCGGCTTCCTCGGGCGTCACCGGCTGGGTGGGCGTGGTCGGTGGCGTGTCCTTGGGCATGGCGTCCGGCGGCACTATGACTTCGGATTCCGGCAGCAGCGTGTAGAAGTCGTATTTCGGCTTGGTCGGTTCCGGCGTCGTCTGGGGCTGTTGCTGGCCACCCGCTTGCGGGCGCGGCGTCGGCTTGCCGTTCGCTGCCTGCTGCTGCTCGGGCTTGGTGCGACGGATGTCGTCGCGACCGGGCTCGAGCTTCATCAGCATGACCACGAAGCCGCCGATGACCAGGCCCATCGCCAGCCAGACCCAGCCCGGCACCGGCTTCTTCGGCGGTGCCTGGTAGCGGCTGGCCCCGCGCTTGGGTGCTGCTTTCTTCTTCGCCATAGTCCGTTACATGCGTTCCAGGGGTTGCAGGCCGAGCAGCTCCAGACCCTGTTTGAGGGTGCGGCCGGTCAGCGCGGCGAGGCGCAGGCGGCTTTGCTGGGTGGCTGCTTCCTCGGCGGCGAGGATCGGGCAGTTCTCGTAGAAGCTGGAGAACAGGCCGGCCAGGTCGTAGAGGTAGGTGCAGAGGATGTGCGGCACACCCTTGGCGGCGACGTTGTTGAGGGTGTCGGCGAATTGCGCCAGCTTGCCGGCCAGGGCCTGCTCCTGTTCGGCGGCGAGGATGATCTGCCCGCCGATCTCGTCGATGCCCTTGCCCAGCTTGCGGAACACGCTGGCGGTACGGGTGTAGGCGTAGAGCAGGTAGGGCGCGGTGTTGCCCTCGAAGCTCAGCATCTGCTCGAAGTTGAAGCTGTAGTCGCTGGTGCGGTGTTTGGAGAGGTCGGCGTACTTCACGGCGCCGATGCCGACGGCCTGGCCAATCTGGCGCAGCTCGGCCTCGTTCAGCTCCGGGTTCTTTTCCTTGACCAGGGCGTAGGCGCGCTCTTCGGCTTCGTTGAGCAGGTCGATCAGCTTCACGGTGCCGCCGTCGCGGGTCTTGAAGGGCTTGCCGTCGGCGCCGTTCATGGTGCCGAAGCCCATGTGTTCCATTTCGAAGTCGGGGCGCACGAAGCCGGCCAGGCGCGCGGCGGCGAAGACCATCTGGAAGTGCAGGGCCTGGCGCTGGTCGACGAAGTACAGGGCGCGGTCGGCCTTGAGCACGCCGCTGCGATAGCGGGTGGCGGCCAGGTCGGTGGTGGCGTAGAGGTAACCGCCGCCGGCCTTCTGCACGATCAGCGGCAGCGGGTCGCCTTCGGCGTTCTTGAACTCGTCCATGAACACGCAGAGGGCGCCGTCGCTCTCGGTGAGCAGGCCTTTGGCGCGCAGGTCGGCGACCACATTGGCCAGGTCGTCGTTGTAGGCGCTCTCGCCCTTGACGTCGGCCATGGTGAGCTTCACGCCCAGGCGGTCGTAGACGGCCTGGCAGTGGCTCAGGGAAATGTCGTTGAAGCGGTTCCACAGGCGCAGGCACTCGTCGTCGCCGGCCTGCAGCTTGACCACCAGCTCGCGGGCGCGATCGGCGAATTCGCTGGATTCATCGAAACGCTTCTTGGCGGCGCGGTAGAAGCCTTCCAGGTCGGCCAGTTCGGCGTCGCTGCCCACCGGCTGTTCCTGCATGAAGGCCAGCAGCATGCCGAACTGGGTGCCCCAGTCGCCCACGTGGTTCTGGCGGATCACCTCGTCGCCGAGGAACTCCAGTACGCGCGCCACGCCGTCACCGATGATGGTGGAACGCAGGTGGCCGACGTGCATCTCCTTGGCCAGGTTCGGCGCGGAGAGGTCGACGACCACGCGCTGGGCCGGGCCGGCCTTGCGCACATTCAGGTGGGCATCGGCCAGGGCGGCGTCCAGGCGCTGGGCCAGGGCCTGGGTGTTCTGGAAGAAGTTGAGGAAGCCGGGGCCGGCGATCTCCACCTTGCTCACCTGGTCGTCCTGGGGCAGGGCGGCGATGAGTTTTTCGGCCAGGTCGCGCGGCTTCAGGCCGGCCGGCTTGGCCAGCATCATGGCGATGTTGCTGGCGAAGTCGCCGTGGGTCCTGTCCTTGGTGTTTTCCACCTGGATGGCCGGGCTGAGGCCCTCGGGCAGCACGCCTTCGCTGGCGAGACGGGTCAGGGCTTGCTGGATCAGCTGGCGAATGGTGTCTTTCATGTTCTGCTCTCGGCCGGGGTACGGCGGCGCCTGGGCGCTGGTTGAAAACTGGGCATTATCGGTGCGCGGAGCCCGCAGCTTCAAGCGGCAAGCGCCAAGCCGCATGTGGGAAGCCCTTGGCGGCGGCCCTGGAACGCGACCTGCCGCTAGAAAAGATCGATCGGGTCGATATCCAGTGACCAGCGCACGCTGCGCCCGCCGGGCAACTGCTCCAGGGCCAGGCTCCAGGGCGTCAGCAGGCGGTGCAGGGTGGCGCGGGCGTTGGCCTGGACCAGCAACTGCGCACGGTGCTTGCCAGCACGGCGCTCCATGGGGGCGGGCACCGGGCCGAGCAACTCGATGCCGGACAGACCCTGTTCGGCGAGCAAATGTTCCGCTTCGGCGCAGGCGGCATCGAGAAATTCCTCGGCCTGCCCGGGCTTGTGCGCTTCGGCACGCAGCAGCGCCAGGTGGGCGAAGGGCGGCAGGCCGGCGGCACGACGCTCGGACAGGGCCTGCTCGGCGAAGGCGAAGTAGCCCTCCTCGGTGAGTTGCACCAGCAGCGGGTGGTCGGCGAGGTGGGTCTGGATGATCACCCGGCCCGGCTCTTCCGCACGCCCGGCACGGCCGGCCACCTGGACGATGAGCTGGGCCATGCGCTCGCTGGCGCGGAAGTCGGCGGAGAACAGCCCGCCGTCGGCATCGAGGATCGCCACCAGGGTGACACGGGGGAAGTGGTGCCCCTTGGCGAGCATCTGGGTGCCCACGAGGATGCAGGGTTCGCCCTTGTTGATGGTGGCGAAGAGTTTGTTCATGGCGTCCTTGCGCGCGGTGCTGTCGCGGTCGATGCGCAGCACGGGGACGTTCGGGAAGAGGATGTTCAGGCGCTCTTCCGCCCGCTCGGTGCCGGCGCCGACGGGGCGCAGGTCGACCTTGGCGCAGTCCGGGCAGGCGCGGGGCTGGCGCTGGGTGTGGCCACAGTGGTGGCAGCGCAGCTCGCCGGAACGCTGGTGCAGGGTCATCCGAGCGTCGCAGCGCGGGCATTGGCTGATCCAGCCGCAGTCATGGCACAGCAGGGTCGGGGCGAAGCCGCGGCGGTTGAGGAACACCAGCACCTGCTGGCCGGCCTTGAGGGTCTGCTCGATGGCTTGCTGCAGCGGCCCGGAGAGGCCCGAGTCCAGTGGTCGGCTCTTGATGTCCAGGCGCAGGAAGCGCGGCTGGCGGGCGCCGCCGGCGCGCTGGGTCAGGCGCAGCAGGCCGTAGCGGCCGGCGTGGGCGTTCTGCAGGCTTTCCAGGGAAGGCGTGGCGGAGCCGAGGAGGATGGGGATGTTGTCCTGGCGTGCGCGTACCAGGGCCAGGTCGCGGGCGTGGTAGCGCAGGCCTTCCTGTTGCTTGTAGGAGGCGTCGTGCTCCTCGTCGATGATGATCAGGCCGGGGTTCTTCATCGGCGTGAACAGTGCCGAGCGGGTGCCGATGATGATGTCGGCCTCGCCGTCGCGGGCCGCCAGCCAGGCATCGAGGCGCTCGCGGTCGTTGACCGCCGAATGCAGCAGGGCGATGCGTGCGTTGAAGCGGCGGGAGAAACGCTCCAGCGTTTGCGGGCCGAGGTTGATCTCGGGGATCAGCACCAGTGCCTGCTTGCCGGCAGCGAGGGTTTCCCGGATCAATTGCAGGTAGACCTCGGTCTTGCCGCTGCCGGTGACGCCGGCGAGGAGAAAGGCGTTGAACTGGCCGAACGTGGAATACACGGCGTCGTAGGCGGCGCGTTGTTCGGCGTTGAGCGGCAGCTCGGCCTGGGCCAGCCAGTGCTCGTGGCGCGGCGCGGCGGTGCTGCGGCGTGTCTCGATGTAGACCAGGCCCTTTTCCTGCAGCAGGTCGAGGCTGTCCTTGTTCAGTTGCAATTGGCCGAGCAACTGGTGGGCGACGCCGTGGGGGTGCTGGGCGAGGGTGGTCAATGCCTGTCGCTGGCGCGGTGCGCGGGCCAGGCGCGGGTCGTCGGCGCGGGCGCCTTCGCTGACATGCCAGAAGCGCTCCTGGCGCGCTTCGGCCGGCTCGCCCTGGCGCAGCAGCACGGGCAGGGCCCAGCTGAGGGTGTCGCCGAGGCTGTGCTGGTAGTACTGGGCGGTCCACAGGCAGAGCTTGAACAGCTCGGCGGGCAGCGGCGGTTTCTGGTCGAGCAGTTCCAGGGCCGGGCGCAGTTTGTCTTCGGGGACATCGCTGTGCTCGGCCACTTCCACCAGGACGCCGATTACCTCGCGACGGCCGAAGGGCACGCGCAGGCGCACGCCGGGCTGCAACTGCCGGGCCGATACGCCAGCGGGCGCGCGGTAGTCGAACAGGCGGCGCAGGGGCGAGGGCAGGGCAAGGCGCAGGATGGCGTTGGGCACGGGGGTCTCCGAATGGGCGCGGCGATCCTAGCACGGCCGCACGTCGCCAGGCGTGGCGGCCGACTTGCGTGATGGCGAAGCTCTGGTATTATCTCGCGCCTGTTTCCGTGCGGTGCTCGACATAGGGTCGGGTGGCGGCACGCCAGACCTGAGGATCAAGCCATGAAACCGGAAATCCATCCCGAATACGTAGCGATCGAAGCTACCTGCAGCTGCGGTAACGTCATCAAGACCCGCTCTACCCTGGGCAAGAACATCAGCCTCGACGTTTGCTCCGAGTGCCACCCGTTCTACACCGGTAAGCAGAAAGTCCTGGACACCGGCGGCCGTATCGATCGCTTCAAGCAGCGTTTCGGTGTATTCGGCGCCAAATAAGCGACCGAATAGCCGGGAAGGCTTCGATGAAACCTTCCAGCTGTACAGAGAAAGGCGCCCGATGGGCGCCTTTTTCGTTTCCGGTGTTCGCCCGCCCCTGCGCAAGGGCGGTGATTGACCGGCCCCCGGCTGCAGCGTAAAAACCGCATAGCCCCGCAGGACGCAGTGGTTGCGCGAGCGGTCGCCGAGGTGATCCATGCCCGCTTTGCCTATTCTGCTGCTCTGCCTGCTGCTCTCCCTCCTCACCGGCTGCGCCGTCAACCCGGCCACCGGTGAGCGCAACTTCGTGATGATGAGCGAAAGCCAGGAACTCGACCTCGGCAGCCGCTACAACCAGCAGATCCAGAAGGAATACCCGCGCTACGCCGATGATCGGCTGCAGGCTTATGTGCAGCGGGTGGGCGAGCGCGTGGCGAAGCACAGCCATCGCGCCAACCTCAATTACATCTTCACCGTTGTCGACTCGCCGGACATCAACGCCTTCGCCCTGCCGGGCGGCTACATCTATATACATCGCGGCCTGATGGCCTACCTGAACTCCGAGGCGGAGCTGGCGGCGGTGCTGGCCCACGAGGTGGGTCACGTCACGGCGCGCCATAGCGTGCAGCAGCAGAGCCAGTCCCAGGCCTGGAACATCCTTGGCCAGGCGGTGGCCATCGGCACCGGCGTCAGTGCTGCGGGCGACCTGACCAATGTGCTGGGCGGCGCGATGGTCCGGGGGTACGGCCGTGACATGGAGTTGCAGGCCGATGGCCTCGGCGCACAGTACCTGGCCCGCAGCGGCTACGACCCCCAGGCGATGATCGAGGTGGTCAAGGTGCTGAAGAATCAGGAGGCGTTCGCCCGCGACGAGGCCAAGCGCAAGGGGCAGGAAGTACCCGAGTCGGGCAGCTACCACGGCGTTTTCGATACCCACCCGGATAACGACACGCGCCTGCAGCAGGTGGTCGGGCCGGCTCGCGCCTTGGCCGGTGGGCAGCAGGAGGTGAATCGTGATGCCTACCTGAAGGCCATCGAGGGCTTGCCCTTCGGTGACTCCGCCGAGTCGGGCATCCAGCGCGGGCAGCAGTTCTATCACGTCGGCCTGGATTTCGCGCTGCGCTACCCGGATGGCTGGGGGCTGATCAACAGGTCTGATGCGCTGATCGGTCACACCGCTGACCAGCAGGCCTTCATCGCCATGCAGTTGGCGGAGCGCACCCCGGGGCTGACGCCTGCGGAGTTGCTGCACAAACGCGGGGGCCGCCAGCGCCTGGTGATGGAGGAGACGTTCAGCAAGGATGGCGTGATAGGCGTGACGGCGGTGATTCCCGGCGATTCCGCCCGACGTGTGGCTGTCGTCTTCAAAGGGGATCAGGCGTATCTCTTTATCGCTGGGATGAGAGGAAGGGCCTCCCTGGAAACGGAGGATGCGAACTTCCTTTCCGTCATCCACAGCTTCCGCTCGCTCAAGCCCGAAGAGAAGAACCTGGCCCAGCCCCTGCGGCTGCATCTGGTGCAGGTGAAGGCCGGTGAAACCATCAGGAGCATGGCTCGCGGCGCTGGTTTGCCGGGGGATCCCGTCGAGCTGGAAAATCGTATCCGATTGATGAATAATTTGTATCCAATCGGCGAGCCGAAAGCCGGGGATTGGCTTAAAGTCGTACGTTAGAGGGCTTGACGCAGCGTGACTGAACAGTCTTGTCGCCCCCCGGTATCTTGCGTATCCTCGCCCGTCCGTCTGTCACAACAGTAAAAGCGGAATGCCAAAATGTCTGATCTGAAAACTGCCGCTCTCGAGTACCACGCCCAGCCCCGTCCCGGGAAACTCAGCGTCGAGCTGACCAAGCCGACCGCCACCGCCCGCGACCTGTCGCTGGCCTACAGCCCGGGTGTGGCCGAGCCCGTCCGCGAGATCGCCCGCGATCCGGAGCTGGCCTTTAAGTACACCGGCAAGGGCAACCTGGTGGCAGTGATCTCCGACGGCACCGCGATCCTCGGTCTGGGTAACCTCGGCCCGCTGGCCTCCAAGCCGGTCATGGAAGGTAAAGGCGTGCTGTTCAAGCGCTTCGCCGGTGTCGATGTGTTCGACATCGAAGTCGACGCCGAGAGCCCCCAGGCCTTCATCGACACCGTCAAGCGCATCTCCATCACCTTCGGCGGCATCAACCTCGAAGACATCAAGGCCCCCGAGTGCTTCGAGATCGAGCGCACCCTGATCGAGCAGTGCGACATCCCGGTCTTCCACGATGACCAGCACGGCACCGCGATCGTGACCGCTGCCGGCATGCTCAACGCTCTGGAAATCGCCGGCAAGAGCCTGCCGGAAGCCAAGATCGTCTGCCTCGGCGCGGGCGCTGCAGCCATCTCCTGCATGAAGCTGCTGGTGAGCATGGGTGCCAAGGTCGAAAACATCTTCATGATCGACCGCAAGGGCGTGATCCATGCCAGCCGCGACGATCTGAACCAGTACAAGGCGGTCTTCGCCCATGAAACACCCAAGCGCACCCTCTCGGACGCGCTGGAAGGTGCGGATGTGTTCGTCGGCCTGTCGGGTGCCAACCTGCTGAGCGCCGAAGACCTCAAGCGCATGGCGCCGAACCCGATCGTCTTCGCCTGCTCCAACCCGGATCCGGAGATCCAGCCGGAGCTGGCCCACGCGACCCGTAACGATGTGATCATGGCGACCGGTCGTTCCGACTACCCGAACCAGGTCAACAACGTGTTGGGCTTCCCCTTCATCTTCCGTGGTGCCCTGGACGTTCGCGCTACCCGCATCAACGAAGAGATGAAGATCGCCGCCGCACTGGCCCTGCGTGACCTGGCCAAGCTGCCGGTACCCAAGGATGTGTGTGATGCCTACGGCGTGGACTCCTTGGAGTTCGGCCGTGAGTACATCATTCCGAAGCCCATGGACAAGCGCCTGATCACCATCGTTTCCGATGCCGTGGCCAAGGCTGCCATCGAGTCCGGCGTGGCGACCCTGCCCTACCCGAAACACTATCCGCTGAAGTCGGTGGATGACGTGTTCAACGGTTGATCCGTCAGTCGATGAAAAAACCCGCCTCACGGCGGGTTTTTTATTGGCTGCTATTTCGTTCTGGGGTGAAGCAAAAAGCCCGTCATGGAGACGGGCTTTTGGTTGACACCCGTGATCAGAACAGATCGATGGGTGCTGCTTCGTCTGCGGGCAGTGGGCTGCCCGGGGCGCTCATGCCTGGGTCGAACTCGCTCATCGGCGGCGGTGAGTCCTCGCTCTTGAACAGTTCGAAGAAGGCGTTGGGTGCACCTGGCGCGGCGGCTCGGCCGCTCAGGGGGTCGATGCGCAGGGTGAGTATGCCTTCGGGCTCGGGCAGCACGTGCTCCGGTTTGTCCTTCAGGGCCGCGCTCATGTAGGTCATCCAGATGGGCAGGGCAACGGTGCCGCCGTACTCGTGGCGACCGAGGCTTTCCGGTTGGTCGAAGCCGACCCAGACGGTGGTGACGTAATCGGCGTTGTAGCCGGAGAACCAGCTGTCCTTGGATTCGTTGGTGGTGCCGGTCTTGCCGGCGATGTCGCCACGACCCATGGACAGTGCGCGTCTGCCGGTGCCGCGCTTGATCACGTCCTGCAGCATGCTGTTGAGGATGTAGGTGGTGCGCGCGTCGACGATGCGCTCGGCCACCGCCGGCTCCTGATGCTCGACGCTGGGTAGGCGGCTGTCTGGTGCGGCGACCGTCTGGGCGACCTCGGTGCCTGGCGCGTCGTCTTTCGGCACGGAAGGCGGGTTGGCGGTGAAGATCACCTTGCCGTCCCGGCTTTCGATGCGATCGATCAGGTAGGGCTGGATCTTGTAACCGCCGTTGGCGAAGGTGCTCCAGCCGCTGGCGATCTCCATGGGCGTCAGCGTGGCGGTGCCCAGGGCCAGGGACAGGTTGCGGGGCAGTTCCTGTTTGTTGAAGCCGAAGCGGCTGATGTAGTTCAGCGCGTATTCGATGCCCACAGCCTGCAACAGGCGGATCGATACCAGGTTGCGTGACTTGTAGAGCGCCTCGCGCAGGCGGATCGGGCCGAGGAAGGTGTTGTTGTCGTTCTTCGGGCGCCAGACCTTGTCCAGGTACTCGTCGACGAAGACGATGGGGGCATCGTTGACCAGGCTGGCGGCGGTGAAGCCGTTGTCCAGTGCGGCGCTGTAGAGGAACGGCTTGAAGCTCGAGCCGGGCTGGCGCTTGGCCTGGACGGCGCGGTTGTAGTTGCTTTGCTCGAACGAAAAGCCGCCGACCAGGGAGCGGATCGCGCCGTTCTCCGGATCCAGGGATACCAGTGCGCTTTGAGCGGCCGGCTGCTGGACGAAGAGCAGGTTGCCATCGGCCTGGCGCTGGACGCGGATCAGGTCACCGACCTGGGCGACATCGGCCGGTTGCTGGGGGCGTGGGCCGAGGCTGTTGGTGTTGAGGAAGGGGCGAGCCCATTTCATGCTGTCCCAGCCGACGGTTTCTTCCTTGCCGCCACGGGTGAGCACGAGGAGGCCGCTTTTCTCCACCTGGGTGACGATCGCCGGTTCCAGGCCGCCAATGGTTCGCTGCTTGGCCAGCTCCTGCGTCCAGCTTTCGCGGGTCATGCCGGGGAAGCGCGATTCCGGGCCACGATAGCCGTGGCGCTGGTCGTACTCCATCAGCCCGCCGCGCAGTGCGTTGTTGGCCGCTTCCTGCAGGTCGCTCGGCACTGTGGTGGTGACGCGGAAGCCTTCGGTATAAGCCTCGCTGCCGAAGCGGCCGACCATCTCGGCGCGGGCCATTTCGGCAACATAGGGCGCGTTCACTTCCGGCGTCGGTACGTGGTAACTGGCGTCGATCGGCTCTGCTATCGCCTGGTCGTAGCGTGCCTGGTCGATGCGGCCGAGCTTGAGCATGCGGCCAAGGATCCAGTCGCGGCGCTCCTTGCTGCGTGCAGGGTTGACGAGCGGGTTGAAGCGCGAGGGGGCCTTGGGCAGGCCGGCGATCATCGCCATCTGCGCCAGGCTGACATCACGGATCGATTTGCCGTAGTACACCTGGGCGGCAGCTTCGATACCGTAGGCGCGGTTGCCGAGGTAGATCTTGTTTACGTAGAGCTCGAGGATTTCATCCTTGCTGAGCTCCCGTTCTATCTGCAGGGCGAGGAGTATTTCATTGATCTTTCTGGAGAAACTTCTCTCGCTGGTGAGGAAATAGTTCTTCGCCACCTGCATGGTGATGGTGCTGCCGCCGCTCTGGATATGACCACTTTTCAATAATTGCGTGGCAGCGCGCACCAGGCTGGTGAGGTCGACGCCATAATGGTTGGCGAAGTTGTCATCCTCGGCAGCCAACAATGCCTGGATGAATTCCGGTGGTATGTCCGCGAAACGGATGGGCGCACGGCGCATCTCGCCGAATTCGGCGATCAGCTTGCCGTCGCTGCTGTACACGCGCAGCGGGATCTGCAGCTGGATGCTGCGTAGGGAATCGACAGAAGGAAGAGTCGGGCTAAGGTAGAGGTAAGCGCCGCTGAAACTGAGCAACAGCCCACAAAAAACGGCGACGCAGGACCACCAGAAAAACTTCAGCAGGCGTATCAAGGCTCTTGGATTTCCAGATAAAAGAATGAGTTAAGCGGAAGCAGATCTTAAAAGGGAAAAACTGTTCACATTATAAGCGTTTTTTTTCCTGGGTCGCCATTTGCGCTTCTGTCAAGACTGTTATTTAATGTGGAAAAACATAAATCGTCCGTAAGTCTCGGATGCTGATAGGAAATCGGTCGTGCTAGGGCTCTTCAACAAGAAAGCGAATACGCTGCTGGGGATCGACATAAGCTCGACCTCAGTCAAGCTCCTTGAATTGAGTCGCTCGGGAAGCCGCTACAAGGTAGAGGCCTACGCCGTCGAGCCGCTCCCACCGAATGCTGTGGTCGAAAAGAACATCGCCGAACTGGAGGGGGTCGGCCAGGCGTTGTCCCGTGTTCTGAGCAAGGCGAAAGCCAGCTCCAAGTCCGTGGCTGTTGCCGTGGCGGGCTCCGCTGTAATCACCAAGACCATCGAGATGGATGCCGGTCTTTCCGACGACGAGTTGGAAAACCAGCTGAAGATCGAGGCGGACCAGTACATCCCTTACCCGCTCGAAGAAGTCGCCATCGACTTCGAGGTGCAGGGTGTGTCTTCGCGCAACTCCGAGCGGGTTGATGTGCTGCTTGCGGCATGCCGCAAGGAGAACGTCGAGGTCCGTGAGGCGGCGCTGGCACTGGCAGGTCTGACCGCCAAGGTCGTCGATGTCGAAGCCTATGCGCTGGAACGTGCCTATGGGCTGCTCGCTGCGCAGCTGGGCAGTGGCCATGACGAGCTGACTGTCGCGGTAGTGGATATCGGCGCGACCATGACGACGCTGAGCGTTCTGCACAATGGGCGGACTATTTACAGCCGCGAGCAGCTTTTTGGCGGGCGCCAGCTCACCGAGGAGATTCAGCGACGCTATGGCCTGTCCGTGGAAGAGGCTGGTCTTGCCAAGAAGCAGGGCGGTCTTCCGGATGACTACGACAGCGAAGTGTTGCAGCCGTTCAAGGATGCAGTGGTCCAGCAAGTGTCTCGCTCGCTGCAGTTCTTCTTCGCTGCGGGTCAGTTCAACGATGTCGACTACATCCTCCTGGCGGGCGGTACTGCGTCCATTCCTGATCTGGATCGGCTGATCCAGCAGAAGATCGGCACTCCTACCCAGGTTGCCAACCCCTTCGCGGAGATGGCGCTGAGCGGCAAGGTCAATGCGGGTGCATTGGCCAGTGATGCCCCGGCGCTGATGATTGCCTGCGGACTGGCGATGAGGAGTTTCGACTGATGGCACGCATCAACCTACTTCCCTGGCGGGAGCAGCTACGCGAGGAGCGCAAGCAGCGCTTCCTCGTGGCCCTGGCGGGTGTGCTGGTGGTTTCGGCTGGCCTGGTGTTCCTTGGCGATCAGTACCTGAACGCCGAGATCGAGAACCAGCAGGCGCGTAACGAGTTTGTGCGCAAGGAAATCGCCGTGCTGGATACGCGGATCAAGGAGATCAGCGAACTCAAGACCCGTCGTCAGCAACTGCTTGAACGGATGAAGATCATTCAGGACCTGCAGGGCAACCGCCCCATTATCGGTCGAGTGTTCGATCAGTTGGTTCGCACACTGCCGGATGGTGTTTATTTCAGCGGCGTGACGATGAAAGGGCAGAGTATTGCGATTGTCGGTGCGGCCGAATCCAACAACAGGGTTTCGAACCTGATGCGTAATCTTGATGCATCCGAGTGGCTGACTGCGCCGAACCTGACTGAGGTGAAGGCAATAACTGCCGGCGCTGTCGATCAGGCGAATATCTTCCAGTTGACTGTGCAGCAGACCCAGCCTGCTGTCGATGCAGAAGGAGTCAAGAAATGAGCTTGGCTGACTCCCTAGAAAGCTTGCGCAAGGTTGACCTGAACGATCTTGATTTCAATAACGTTGGCTCTTGGCCGGCTGCTGTCAAGGCAATAGCCTGTGTGCTGTTGATGGCTGCCATTCTCGCTCTAGGTTACAACTTCCACCTCAAGGATCTTGAGGTGCAACTCGACCAACAAAGAGCTGAAGAATTGGCGCTTAAGGAACAATTCTCCACCAAAGCATTCCAGGCAGCGAATCTGGAGGCCTATAAAGACCAGATGAAGGAAATGGAAACTTCCTTCGGGGCTCTTCTTCGCCAGCTGCCAAGCGATACCGAAGTGCCTGGCCTGTTGGAGGACATTACTCGAACCGGGCTGGGAAGTGGTCTTGAGTTCGAAGAGATCAAATTACTTCCTGAGGCAGCCCAGCAGTTCTACATCGAACTGCCAATTCAGATCTCCGTAGTGGGTAGTTACCACGACCTGGCAACTTTCGTCAGCGGTGTTGCCAGCTTGCCGCGTATCGTTACGTTGCATGACTTCACCATTGCGCCAGCGGGTGCTGACAGCACTTCCAAGCTGCGTATGAGTATCTTGGCCAAGACCTATCGCTATAACGACAAGGGGCTGCAGAAATGAATATCAGCGCCCGTCTTATTCTTTCTGGTCTGCTGTTGGCGAGTCTTTCCGGTTGCGGAAATAGCGGTGACTTCGCTGATCTTCAAGCGTACATGGATGAGGTTCGTGCTCGTCCGAAGGGCTCGATCGAACCGCTCCCGAAGTTTCAGCCCTATGAGGCATTTACTTACAGCGCGGCGGCCTTGCGCAGTCCTTTCCAGCCGCCGGTCAAGATCGACTTGGCGAACAGGATAAAGGGCAGCAAGGATGTGCATCCGGATGAAACCCGGGTCAAGCAATTCCTTGAGGGCTTCAATATCGAAGCATTCGAGATGGTAGGCACGCTTTCCAATGAAGGGGGCATGTTTGCGCTTGTTCGGGGTGCTGGAGGGGTGCACCGAATAAGGGTTGGCGATTTCCTGGGCCGCAATGACGGCAAAGTCATCGCTATCAATGAATCCAAGATTGACGTCGTCGAGATAGTCCCGGACGGAGAGGGCGGCTGGCTGGAGCGCCCGCGCAGTCTCACGCTCAAAGAGCGCTCTTAAGGGCGGGGTGACTTATGAACAACAAACACCGGTCTGCACAACGGAACCAGATAATGAACAGCTCGCTTTCGCGCCTCGGTATTTCTCTATTGGCCGTCATGTTGTCGCCAGTACTGCTGGCCGCTGACCTGCAGGGCCTCGATGTAGCGGCGTTGCCTGGTGGCAAGGTCGAACTGAAACTCGCTTTTGATGAGCCTATTGTGGCGCCGCGTGGCTATACCATCGAGCAACCGGCGCGCATCGCTCTGGATCTTCCCGGGGTGGCCAACAAGCTGGGCAGCAAGAACCGTGAGCTCGGCGTCGGTAACGCGCGCAGCGTCACTATCGTCGAAGCTAAAGACCGTACCCGGTTGATCGTCAATCTAGCGACACTCGTGCCTTACAGCACGCGTGTTGAGGGTAACAATCTCTTCGTCATAGTTGGTGAAGCAGCTGTTGTCGGTCAGCAAGTTGCCAGTTCCGCTCCTGTGGCGGCGCCTGCCGCAGCTGCGCCCGTCAAGGCTTTTGCGGCGGTCGGCAAGGCAATCAACAATATCGACTTCCAGCGCGGCGATCAGGGCGAGGGCAATGTTGTCATCACTCTGTCCGACCCGACTGTGAGCCCGGATATTCAGGAGCAGGGTGGCAAGATCCGCCTCGACTTCTCCAAGACCCAGCTTCCCGAGTCTCTGCGTGTCCGTCTTGATGTGAAAGACTTCGCGACCCCTGTTCAATTCGTCAGTGCTTCTGGCTCCTCGGGGAACGCCAGTATCACCATCGAACCCACTGGCTATTACGACTACCTGGCGTATCAGACCGACAACAAGCTCACCGTCAGCATCAAGCCGTTGACGCAGGACGATGTCGAGAAGCGCAAGAACGAGCGCTTTGCCTACTCCGGCGAAAAGCTTTCGCTGAACTTCCAGGATATCGATGTACGTTCGGTGTTGCAGTTGATCGCCGACTTCACCGACCTCAACCTGGTGGCCTCGGATACCGTGCAAGGCAATATCACGCTGCGCCTGCAGAATGTGCCCTGGGATCAAGCGCTGGACCTCGTCCTGAAGACCAAGGGTCTCGACAAACGCAAGGTGGGTAACGTGCTGCTGGTTGCTCCGGCAGACGAGATCGCTGCGCGTGAACGCCAGGAGCTCGAGTCTCAGAAGCAGATTGCCGAACTGGCACCGCTGCGTCGCGAGCTTATCCAGGTGAACTACGCCAAGGCGGCGGACATCGCCAAGCTGTTCCAGTCCGTGACCAGTGGCAACGAATCCTCGGATGAGCGCGGCTCGATCACTGTGGATGACCGCACCAACAGCATCATCGCCTACCAGACCCAGGACAAGCTGGACGAACTGCGCCGTATCGTTGCGCAACTCGACATCCCGGTTCGTCAGGTCATGATCGAGGCCCGTATCGTCGAAGCCAACGTGGACTACGACAAGTCGCTTGGTGTGAACTGGCGAGGCGCTCGTGTTGGTGACAATAACTTCGTCATTGGTGGCGCAGGCGCAGGCCGCCCGACTGCTACTACGCCTACCGGCGCACTGGGGACATTCGTCGATATGGGGGCTGATGGGGCCACCTCTTCCCTCGGCATTGGCTTCGTAACCGACAACACCATCCTTGACCTCGAACTCTCTGCCATGGAGAAGACCGGTAACGGCGAGATCGTATCCCAGCCGAAGGTTGTAACCTCCGACAAGGAGACTGCGAAGATCCTGAAGGGCGCTGAAATCCCATACCAGGAGGCCAGCTCCAGCGGTGCCAGCACCACGTCCTTCAAGGAGGCTGCCCTGTCCCTGGAAGTGACTCCTCAGATCACGCCTGACAATCGCATCATCATGGAAGTCAAGGTGACCAAGGATGCCCCGGACTTCTCCAACGCGTTGAATGGCGTACCGCCGATCAACAAGAACGAGGTCAATGCCAAGGTTCTGGTCAGCGATGGCGAAACCATTGTGATCGGTGGTGTGTTCTCCAATACCCAGACCAAGGCGACCGACAAGGTTCCGTTCCTCGGTGACCTGCCGTTCCTCGGCCGCATGTTCAAGCGTGATATCGTTCAGGACAAGAAATCCGAGCTGCTGGTCTTCCTCACCCCGCGTATCATGAACAACCAGGCTATTGCGGTGAGTCGCTGACATCAGTGCGTAATTTGATCCTCGTTGGCCCGATGGGAGCTGGAAAGAGCACCATCGGGCGTTTGCTTGCCAAAGAACTGCGCCTGCCCTTCAAGGATTCCGATAAGGAAATCGAGCAGCGGACGGGCGCGGATATCCCCTGGATATTCGATGTCGAGGGCGAGCAGGGCTTTCGCGATCGCGAGCAGTCGATGCTGGAAGAGCTCTGCCTCGCTGATGGCGTGGTAGTCGCGACCGGTGGCGGTGCTGTCTTGCGCCCAGCCAACCGGGAAGCGCTCAGGGGTGGCGGTCGCGTAGTCTATCTGCACACCTCGGTGGAGCAGCAGATCGACCGCACTTCCCGCGACCGCAACCGGCCTTTGCTGCGCACTGCCGATCCAGGTCGGGTGCTGCGTGACCTCATGGCTATCCGTGATCCCCTCTACCGCGAAATCGCTGACATCATCATCGAGACCGACGAGCGGCCGCCGCGCATGGTGGTGCAGGAGATACTCGAACGATTGCAGGCGCTGCCACCCCGTTAAAGCAAGGGCGGAACTGCGCTATCCTAGTGCCCTTTTCATAGCGGGGGCCCCATGCGGACACTTCAGGTCGATCTTGGCGAGCGTAGTTATCCCATCCATATCGGTGCTGGCCTGCTGTCGCAGGTCGAGCTCTTCGCGCCCCACATCGCCGGCAAGCAGGTGGCAATCGTCACCAACGAGACCGTCGCCCCGCTCTACCTCGAACAGCTGACCCGCACGCTTTCCGCCTACAAGGTGCAGCCGATCGTGCTGCCCGACGGCGAAGCCTTCAAGAACTGGGAAACCCTGCAGCTGATCTTCGATGGCCTGCTCACGGCGCGTCATGATCGTCGTACCACCGTCATCGCCCTGGGCGGTGGGGTGATCGGCGACATGGCTGGCTTTGCGGCGGCCTGCTACCAGCGCGGCGTCGACTTCATCCAGGTGCCCACGACGCTGTTGTCCCAGGTGGATTCCTCCGTGGGTGGCAAGACCGGTATCAACCACCCGCTGGGCAAGAACATGGTCGGTGCCTTCTACCAGCCCCAGGCTGTGATCATCGATACTGCGACGCTGCGCACGCTTGCGCCGCGCGAGCTCTCCGCCGGCCTCGCCGAAGTGGTCAAATACGGCCTGATCTGCGATGAGCCTTTCCTGCTTTGGCTGGAAGAGCACATGCCAGCCTTGCGCAGCCTGGAGCAGGAACCCTTGACCGAAGCCATCGAGCGGTCCTGTGCCGCCAAGGCGCGTGTAGTGGGTGCCGATGAGCGCGAGTCCGGCGTGCGTGCCACCCTCAACCTCGGCCATACCTTCGGCCACGCCATCGAGACCCACATGGGCTATGGCGTCTGGTTGCATGGCGAGGCGGTTTCGGCCGGTACGGTGATGGCCCTGGAGATGTCCCGGCGCCTGGGCTGGATCAGCGAAGAGGAGCGTGATCGCTCGATCCGCCTGCTGCGCGATGCCGGCTTGCCCATCGTGCCGCCGGAGGAGATGACGCCTGCGCAGTTCCTCGAACACATGGCAGTTGATAAGAAGGTCCTCGACGGTCAGCTGCGCCTGGTGCTGTTGCGCGCGATCGGCGAGGCCGATGTGACGGCGGATTACCCGCGAAATATTCTGGACGACACCCTGAGCGCGGACTACCGCGCCCTGGCTGACCAGCTTGGAGAGTAAAAAGAGTCCCATGACCAGCCTGCACGCCGATGAGGCCTTCCTGGCCCACTACCAGTTCACCCACGACCCCTTCGCCGCGCGGGTACCCGGCTTCAAGTTCTATCCCGCCCAGCGCAAGCCGGTGCTGGGGCAGCTGCATCACCTGGCCCGCTACAGCCAGCTGCTGCTGGTGGTGACCGGTCCCCAGGGCAGCGGCAAGACCCTGCTGCGCCAGGCGCTGGTCGCCAGCACCAACAAGCAGGCGGTGCAAAGCGTGGTGATATCCGCCCGTGGCGCAGCCGAGGCCGGTGGCCTGATGCGTTTGGTCGCCCAGGGGTTGGGTGTGGCGCAGACCGACTCGCGTTCCATCCTGGCCCAGGTCGGGCAGCTGGCGCTGACCGGTCAGGAGGTCTACCTGCTGGTGGATGATGCCGAGGAGCTCGACGATGCGGGCCTCGACAATCTGCTGGCACTGGCTGCGGGTAACAGTGAAGCGCGTCCGCACGTGTTTCTCTTCGCTGATTCCAGCCTGCTGCCGCGCCTGGAACTGCTGGCCGATGGTGAAGAACGTTTCCACGCCATTGAACTTCTGCCCTACAGCGAGGACGAAACCCGCGAATATCTGGCGCAGCGGCTCGAGGGCGCCGGACAGGGGATTGAGCTGTTGACCGAAGAGCAGATCGAGGACGTTCATCTGCAATCCGGTGGTTGGCCCGGCGGCATCAATCAGTCCGCTCGTGAACTGTTGGTCGAGGCCATGCTCGCCGAGCGGGGGGCCTCGCGCAAAGGAGGGTTCAGCTTGAATCTACCGAAGAAGCACCTGCTGGCACTGGGGGTCGTCGCGATTGGCGTGGTTGCGGCCTTGGCGATGCAGAATCGCTCGGATAGCCCGGCGTCCACCCAGCCCACCACTGCGCAACTGCCCATGGGGCAGCAGCCGGCACCCACTGCTGAAGCGCCCGCTGGCCAGGCCCCGGCACCGGGCGGTGCACCTGCCGTCGAGTTCGCCGGCTCCTCGCAACCGCTGCCGTTGCCCCTGGTGGGCGAGGCCCAGCCGGTGATCCGTGAACCGCTGGCCCAGGCCGCTGGCCAGGATGATCTCGATGATGGCGGTGCCCAGCCCGGTTCCCAGGCGACCATCCCGCCGACCGTCACCACGGTAGCGCCGCCCGTTGGCGCCGTTGCGGGTGCCACTCCGGCCGTGCCGCCGGCTCCGGTGATCACCCAGCAGCCAGCGGCGGTCAAACCGATCCAGCCGATCGCCACCGCGCCGACCTCGGCTTCCTCCGCGCCTGCTGCGGTTCCGGCAGCGCCCGCCAAGCCCACCGTTGCGGCCACCCCGCCAGCCAAGCCGGTCGAGAAGCCTGCTGCAGCCAAGCCCGCTGCCGCGCCGACCGTGGCCAGCGCCGGCACCGCATCCGCCGGTGCAGGTGATGGTTGGTACCGCTCCCAGGCTGGCGGCCACTATGCCGTGCAGATTCTCGGCACCAGCTCCGAAGGCAGCGCCAAGGCGTTCGTCCAGCAGAACGGCGGCGAGTACCGCTACTTCAAGAAGGTCCACCAGGGCAAGCCGCTGTACGTCGTCACCTACGGCAACTTCGCCAGTCGCAACGCCGCCCAGGCTGCGATCAAGGGCCTTCCCGCCAAGGTCCAGGCCGGCAAGCCCTGGCCCAAGAGCTTCGCCAGCATCCAGCAGGAAATCGCCCGCTGACAGCGGGCGCCCCCTCCCTCCCGCCTCCGTGACCGGAGGGTCGATAGCACGACCTTCCGGTCTAATCCTTCGGTTTGGCGACATAAACTTTCATTGGATCGTCGTGAAGATTTGTGACGAGCCAGGTGGATATGTACAATGACCTCCCTTTTGCCTGCGCAAAGCTGGCGCCTAGTCCTGCGCGTGTGGTAAGTGGTTGAACTACAAAGCAATTTTGCCTTTTTAACAAGGCAGTTCCTGGTGAGAGTTCCCTATGAAAGCAGGTCTGTACCATCCTGATGAGTTCAAGGATAACTGCGGTTTCGGCTTGATCGCCCATATGCAAGGCGAGGCAAGCCACCATCTTTTGCAAACCGCTATCGAAGCACTGACCTGCATGACCCACCGCGGCGGTATCAACGCCGACGGCAAGACCGGTGACGGTTGCGGCCTGCTGATCCAGAAACCCGATCTGTTCCTGCGTGCCACGGCCAAGGCCGAGTTCGCGGTCGAACTGCCGGCTCAATACGCCGTTGGCATGGTCTTCCTGAACCAGGACCAGGCCCGCGCCGAAGCCGCCCGTGCCAATATGAACCGCGAGATCGAAGCCGCCGGCCTCACGCTGATCGGCTGGCGCAAGGTGCCTACCGACACCAGCGTCCTCGGTCGCCTGGCGCTGGAGCGCCTGCCGCAGATCGAGCAGGTGTTCATCGGCGGTGAAGGCCTCTCCGACCAGGAAATGGCCATCAAGCTGTTCAGCGCCCGCCGTCGTTCCTCGGTGGCCAACGCCGACGACAGCGAGCACTACATCTGCAGCTTTTCGCACAAGACCATCATCTACAAAGGCCTGATGATGCCGGCCGACCTGCAGCAGTTCTACCCGGACCTGGGTGACGAACGCCTGCAGACCGCCATCTGCGTCTTCCACCAGCGCTTCTCCACCAACACCCTGCCGAAGTGGCCGCTGGCGCAGCCCTTCCGCTTCCTCGCCCACAACGGCGAGATCAACACCATCACCGGCAACCGCAACTGGGCCCTGGCCCGTCGCACCAAGTTCGCCAACGACCAGTTGCCCGACATCGACGAGCTCGGCCCGCTGGTCAACCGCGTAGGTTCCGACTCCTCCAGCATGGACAACATGCTCGAGCTGATGGTCACCGGCGGCATCGACCTGTTCCGCGGCCTGCGCATGATCATTCCGCCGGCCTGGCAGAACGTCGAGACCATGGACGCCGACCTGCGTGCCTTCTACGAATACAACTCCATGCACATGGAGCCCTGGGACGGCCCCGCCGGCGTCGTGCTGACCGACGGCCGCCACGCCGTCTGCCTGCTCGACCGCAACGGCCTGCGCCCGGCCCGCTGGGTCACCACCAGCAACGGCTACATCACCCTGGCGTCCGAGATCGGCGTCTGGGACTACAAGCCCGAGGACGTAATCGCCAAGGGCCGCGTCGGCCCGGGCCAGATCCTCGCTGTGGACACCGAGACCGGCCAGGTCCTGACCACCGACGACATCGACAACCGCCTCAAGTCGCGCCACCCCTACAAGCAGTGGCTGCGCCAGAGCGCCGTGCGCATCCAGGCCAAGCTCGACGACGACCATGGCGTGGCCAGCTACGACAGTGACCAGCTGAAGCAGTACATGAAGATGTACCAGGTCACCTTCGAGGAGCGTGATCAGGTCCTGCGCCCGCTCGGTGAGCAGGGTCAGGAAGCCGTCGGCTCCATGGGCGACGACACCCCGATGGCCGTGCTCTCGCGTCGTGTGCGCTCCACCTACGACTACTTCCGCCAGCAGTTCGCGCAGGTCACCAACCCGCCGATCGACCCGCTGCGCGAAGCCATCGTGATGTCCCTGGAAATCTGCCTGGGCGCCGAGCGCAACATCTTCTCCGAGTCCCGCGAGCACGCCACCCGCGTGATCCTCAGCAGCCCGGTGATCTCCCCCGCCAAGTGGCGTGCGCTGATGAGCCTCGACCGCGAAGGCTTCGAGCGCCAGGTCATCGACCTCAACTACGACGAGTCCGTCGGCCTCGAAGCTGCCGTGCGCAACATCGCCGACCAGGCTGAAGAAGCCGTGCGCTCCGGCAAGGTGCTGCTGGTCCTCACCGACCGCCACATCGCCCCCGGCAAGCTCCCGGCCCACGCCTCCCTGGCCGTTGGCGCGGTGCACCACCGCCTGACCGAGAAAGGCCTGCGTTGCGACTGCAACATCCTGGTCGAGACCGCCACCGCGCGTGACCCGCACCACTTCGCCGTCCTGGTGGGCTTCGGCGCTTCCGCCGTCTACCCCTACCTGGCCTACGAAGTGCTGGCCGACCTGATCCGCACCGGCGAAGTCCTGGGCGATCTCTACGAAGTCTTCAAGCACTACCGCAAGGGCATCTCCAAGGGCCTGCTGAAGATCCTCTCGAAGATGGGCATCTCCACCATCGCCTCCTACCGCGGTGCGCAGCTGTTCGAAGCCGTCGGCCTGTCCGAGGAAGTGGTCGAGCTCAGCTACCGTGGCGTCGCCAGCCGCATCAAGGGTGCGCGCTTCGTCGACATCGAGGCCGAGCAGAAGCTGCTCGCCAATGAGGCCTGGAACAACCGCAAGCCGATCCAGCAGGGCGGCCTGTTGAAGTTCGTCTACGGCGGCGAATACCACGCCTACAACCCCGACGTGGTGAACACCCTGCAGGCCGCCGTGCAGCAGGGCAACTACGAGAAGTACAAGGAATACGCTGCCCTGGTGGACAACCGCCCGGTGTCGATGCTGCGCGACCTGCTCAAGGTGAAACTCGCCGAGCAGCCGCTGCCCCTGGACCAGGTCGAGCCGCTGGACGCCATCTTCAAGCGCTTCGACGCGGCCGGCATCTCCCTCGGTGCCCTGTCTCCGGAAGCCCACGAGGCTCTGGCCGAGGCAATGAACCGCCTCGGTGGCCGCTCCAACTCCGGTGAGGGCGGTGAAGACCCGGCGCGCTACGGCACCGTGCGCAGCTCCAAGATCAAGCAGGTCGCCACCGGCCGCTTCGGCGTCACCCCCGAGTACCTGGTCAACGCCGAAGTGCTGCAGATCAAGGTCGCCCAGGGTGCCAAGCCCGGCGAAGGTGGCCAGCTGCCTGGCGGCAAGGTCAACGGCTTGATCGCCAAGCTGCGCTATGCGGTCCCCGGCGTGACCCTGATCTCGCCGCCGCCGCACCACGACATCTACTCCATCGAAGACCTGTCGCAGCTGATCTTCGACCTCAAGCAGGTCAACCCCAAGGCGCTGGTCTCGGTGAAGCTGGTGGCGGAAGCCGGTGTCGGCACCATCGCCGCCGGCGTGGCCAAGGCCTATGCCGACCTGATCACCATCTCCGGCTACGACGGCGGCACCGGCGCATCGCCGCTGAGCTCCATCAAGTACGCCGGCAGCCCCTGGGAGCTCGGCCTCGCCGAAACCCACCAGACCCTGCGCGGCAACGACCTGCGCGGCAAGGTCCGGGTGCAGACCGACGGAGGCCTGAAGACCGGCCTCGACGTGATCAAGGCCGCCATCCTCGGCGCCGAGAGCTTCGGCTTCGGCACCGGCCCGATGGTCGCCCTGGGCTGCAAGTACCTGCGCATCTGCCACCTGAACAACTGCGCCACAGGCGTGGCCACCCAGAACGACAAGCTGCGCAAGGACCACTTCATCGGCACCGTCGAGATGGTCACCAACTACTTCACCTACGTCGCCGAAGACACCCGCGAGTGGCTGGCCAAGCTCGGTGTACCGAGCCTGGGCGCGCTGATCGGCCGTACCGACCTGCTGGAAATGCTCCCCGGCGAGACCGAGAAGCAAGGCCACCTGGACCTGTCCCCGCTGCTGGGCAGCGACAAGGTCCCGGCCGACAAGCCGCAGTTCTGTGAAGTCGAGAAGAACCCGCCGTTCGACCAGGGCCTGCTGGCCGAGAAGATGGTCGAGATGGCCAAGGCTGCCATCGACGCCAAGAGCGGCGCCGAGTTCGCCCTGGATATCTGCAACTGCGACCGTTCCATCGGTGCCCGTGTCTCCGGCGAAATCGCCCGTGTGCACGGCAACCAGGGCATGGCCAAGGCGCCGATCACCTTCCGCTTCAAGGGCACTGCGGGCCAGAGCTTCGGCGTGTGGAACGCCGGTGGCCTGAACCTGTACCTCGAAGGCGACGCCAACGACTACGTCGGCAAGGGCATGACCGGCGGCAAGCTGGTCATCACCCCGCCCAAGGGCAGCCCGTTCAAGACCCAGGAGTCGGCCATCATCGGCAACACCTGCCTGTACGGCGCCACCGGCGGCAAGCTGTTCGCCGCGGGCACCGCAGGTGAGCGTTTCGCCGTGCGCAACTCCGGTGCCCACACCGTCGTGGAAGGCACCGGCGACCACTGCTGCGAATACATGACCGGCGGCTTCGTCTGCGTCCTCGGCAAGACCGGCTACAACTTCGGCTCGGGCATGACCGGCGGCTTCGCCTACGTGCTCGACCTGGACAACAGCTTTGTCGACCGGGTCAACCACGAACTGGTGGAAATCCAGCGCATCAGCAACGAGGCGATGGAGGCTTACCGCAGCCACCTGCAAAGCGTGCTGGCCGAGTACGTCAAGGAAACCGAAAGCGAGTGGGGTGCCCACCTGCTGGAGAACCTGGACGACTACCTGCGCAAGTTCTGGCTGGTCAAGCCCAAGGCCGCGAACCTGGCGTCGCTGCTCTCCAGCACCCGAGCCAACCCGCAATAACAAGCAGCCCAAGCCGCGAGCCCGAGCGTGATGCACGCCGGGCCCGCCGGCTAACCGTGATGAGTCTTGCAGCTTGCAACTTGTAGCTTGCCGCTGCTGTTAAGAGGTTTTTCAAATGACTGAACGTCTGAACAACGACTTCCAGTTCATCGAGGTCGGGCGCAAGGATCCGAAGAAGAAGCTGCTGCGTCAGCGCAAGCGCGAATTCGTCGAGATCCATGACCTGTTCAAGCCGCAGCAAGCGGCTGACCAGGCGCACCGTTGCCTCGGTTGCGGCAACCCCTATTGCGAGTGGAAGTGCCCGGTGCACAACTTCATTCCGAACTGGCTGAAGCTGGTTTCGGAAGGCAATATCCTGGCCGCCGCCGAACTGTCCCACCAGACCAACACCCTGCCGGAAGTCTGCGGCCGCGTGTGCCCGCAGGACCGCCTCTGCGAAGGTGCCTGCACCCTCAACGACGGTTTCGGCGCGGTCACCATCGGCTCGGTGGAGAAGTACATCACCGACACCGCCTTCGCCATGGGCTGGCGCCCGGACATGTCCAAGGTCAAGCCCACCGGCAAGCGCGTCGCCGTCATCGGTGCGGGCCCGGCCGGCCTCGGCTGTGCCGACATCCTGGTGCGCAACGGCGTGACCCCGGTGGTGTTCGACAAGAACCCCGAGATCGGTGGCCTGCTGACCTTCGGCATCCCCGAATTCAAGCTGGAGAAGACCGTCCTCAGCCGCCGCCGTGAAGTCTTCACCGGCATGGGCGTCGAGTTCCGCCTGAACACCGAGATCGGCAAGGACGTCACCATGCAGCAACTGCTGGATGAGTACGACGCCGTGTTCATGGGCATGGGCACCTACACCTACATGAAGGGCGGCTTCCCGGGCGAAGACCTGCCGGGCGTGCACGACGCGCTCGACTTCCTCATCGCCAACGTCAATCGCAACCTCGGTTTCGAAAAGGCGCCGGAAGACTTCATCGATATGAAGGGCAAGCGCGTCGTCGTCCTCGGCGGCGGCGACACCGCGATGGACTGCAACCGCACCTCCATCCGCCAGGGCGCGAAGTCGGTGACCTGCGCCTACCGCCGCGACGAAGAAAACATGCCCGGCTCGCGCAAAGAGGTGAAAAACGCCAAGGAAGAGGGTGTGAAATTCCTCTTCAACCGCCAGCCCATCGCCATCGTCGGCGAAGACAAGGTGGAAGGCGTCAAGGTGGTCGAGACCCGTCTCGGCGAGCCGGACGCCCGTGGCCGTCGCAGCCCCGAGCCGATCCCGGGCTCCGAGGAAATCATCCCGGCGGAAGCCGTGCTGATCGCCTTCGGCTTCCGCCCGAGCCCGGCTTCCTGGTTCGAGCAGTTCGACATCAGCATCGACAGCCAGGGCCGTGTGGTCGCACCCGAGCAGAACCCGTTCAAGCACCAGACCAGCAACCCGAAGATCTTCGCCGGCGGCGACATGGTCCGCGGTTCCGACCTGGTGGTGACGGCGATCTTCGAAGGCCGCAACGCTGCCGAAGGCATCCTCGATTATCTGGGGGTCTGAGCCAGTCAAGCTGGAAGCCTGAAGCTGGAGGCTTGAAGGGCGCGTAGGGTGGGTAGAGCGCAGCGAAACCCACGCGGTCGCTGTTCGGCATGACCCGAATGCTGGGCCGGTGAAGCGTGGTCCACCCTACGATCCGAGCGTCGGTGCGATGTGTTCCCGGGCTGAAGCCCGGGCTACGTGTGGAATGCGGAAATAAATAACTCCGGGGGTTGACGGTCTCCGTCGATCCCCCAGGCTTTTCCAGCTTCCAGCTTCCAGCTTCCAGCTTCCAGCTTCCAGCTTCCAGCTTCCAGCTGGCGTAGGCTTCGAGCGCGTCAAATGGTCGCGATAGACAAAAGGCACGGCACCCGCCGTGCCTTTTGCGTTGGGCTTTGCGAAAATGCCCGCACTTTTTCGTTGGACACTGCCATGACCGTCTTGAAGAACGACCGTTTCCTCCGCGCCCTGCTCAAGCAGCCCGTTGATGTCACCCCCGTCTGGATGATGCGCCAGGCCGGTCGTTACCTGCCGGAATACCGGGCCACCCGCGCCAAGGCCGGTGACTTCGTCAGCCTGATGAAGAACCCCGAGCTGGCCTGCGAGGTGACCATCCAGCCGCTGGACCGCTACCCGCAGCTGGACGCGGCGATCCTCTTCTCCGACATCCTCACCATCCCCGACGCCATGGGCCAGGGCCTGTACTTCGAGACCGGCGAAGGCCCGCGCTTCAAGAAGGTGGTCAGCAGCCTGGCCGACGTCGAGGCCCTGCCGATCCCCGATCCCGAGCAGGACCTGGGCTACGTGATGGACGCCGTGCGCAACATCCGCCGCGAGCTCAACGGCCGCGTGCCGCTGATCGGCTTCACCGGCAGCCCCTGGACCCTGGCCACCTACATGGTCGAAGGCGGCTCCAGCAAGGACTTCCGCAAGTCCAAGGCGATGCTCTACAACGATCCCCAGGCCATGCACGCCCTGCTCGACAAGCTGGCGAAATCGATCATCGCCTACCTCAACGGGCAGATCCTCGCCGGCGCCCAGGCGGTGCAGATCTTCGATTCCTGGGGCGGCAGCCTCTCGGCGGCGGCCTACCAGGAGTTCTCCCTGGCCTACATGAAGCAGATCATCGATGGGTTGATCCGCGAGCATGACGGGCGTCGCGTCCCGGTGATCCTGTTCACCAAGGGCGGCGGCCTGTGGCTGGAATCCATGGCCGACAGCGGCGCCGAGGCCCTGGGCCTGGACTGGACCTGCGACATCGGCAGCGCCCGCGCCCGCGTCGGTTCCAAGGTCGCCCTGCAGGGCAACATGGACCCGGCGGTGCTCTACGCCAACCCCGCCGCCATCCGCGCCGAGGTGGGTCGTATCCTCGCCGCCTACGGCCAGGGCAGCGGCCAGGTGTTCAACCTCGGCCACGGTGTCACCCCGGAAGTCGACCCGGCCAACGCCGGCGCCTTCTTCGAGGCCGTCCACGAGCTGTCGGCGCAGTACCACCGCTGAGTGGCACTCGCCCATGAAAAAGGCCGCTGATGCGGCCTTTTTCCTTTCTCAGTTCACCTTGATCAGTTCCGCCCTGCGGTCCTCGGGGATCTGGTCGATGGTGAGCAGCGTCAGGTCCTTGCCGCCGGCCTGGCCGACCAGCTGGTTGCCCAGGTCCGCCGCGGTGTTTTCCGGCAGCTTGTACATCGCGCCGGTCAGTGGGTCGACGATCAGCATGCCGATCAGGCCGCCGAACAGCAGGTTGCCCCAGTACCAGCCGTTGAGGCTCGAATTCAGCTTGATCTCCTGGTCGGCGAAGCCTTCCTTCTTGAAGGCGATGGTGTAGTTGGCCTTCTTGAAGTAGCCGCGGCCGGACTTCAGCGTCACCGTCCCCGGCGTGGTGCCGCTGTGGATGACGTTCCCCGTGCTGTCCTTGATCTCGAAATTCGCCCCCACCGGCGTGCTGCTCACCGATACCGGATAGGCGCTGTCACTGACGATGCTGGCGCACCCGGAAAGCAGCGTGGTGGAGAGGGCGAACGAGAGAAACAGGTTCCTTTGGAAGTTGCGCAAGATCAGCTCCTTGTCGTCTTGGCGTATGCCCGGGCCCTGATGGCTTTTCGCGTTGCGCGTGGGCAGCGGCACTATACGAAGGTGGCAATTTGATGTCATCTGCGCCGTTCATCGACAAGGAGCGCCTATCTCCGTAGTGCTCAGGAAAGGCGGATATCGCTTATCCCCAGCAGCTCGGCCTGCTGGATCACCTCTTCCTCGGTAGCGTCCGCCGGCGGCATCACCAGGCTGTTCTCGGCGTCGGCGAAGTGCAGCACCAGCAGGTGCATGGCGGCTTCCCCGGGGGCGGGCCGCCGGTCCAGCTCCAGCGCGTGGTGTCGCGGTTCGTTGTGGAAGCGGTAGTGAAGGGTGAATGTCTGTTGGGGCATGCCGGGTCTCCTCGAGGGCTGGGTCGGTCTCGATTGAGTTGACTTTTAGGTCAGCTAATTCGTTCAGGGCATTTCCCGCGCCCATGAAAAAGGCCGCTTGCGCGGCCTTCCCCAACAGCAGCAACGCCTTACTTGACGTTGGCGATGGCGCCCTTGAGGGCTACGCCGGCCACGAAGGCGCCCGCGTGGCACTCGTACTTGGCGGCGTCCTTGTATTCCTTTCTCTTGTAGTTGCTGGCGATGTCCACCACCGCGTTGGCGCCGGCCGCCTTGGCCGCGTCCTGCAGGCGGATCAGGGCGGACTGCAGCACCCAGCGGCAGGCTTCCTCGTCGCTCTTGTTGAAGGCGTTGGTCTTCTGGTTGGTGGTGATGTTGGGGTTGATCACCGTCACCTTGCCGGCCGGGGTGTTGCCGGCCAGGTAGAACTTCACGCTGCCATCCAGGCGACCCGCTTGCACGGCCTCGGTGACCACGGTGTTGAAGTCGAGGTAGTGCACGGTATCGCGGGCCTGGCTGATACCGGGCAGAACAGCGGCGGACAGTACAGCAACAGCGGTCCAGGTCTTGAGGCTCATGGTGTCTCCTTGACGGTCTTGTTGGGATATCGGTTGTTTTCTGTTCAGCGCCAGCGACGGAAGATCAACGAGGTGTTGACCCCACCGAAGGCGAAGTTGTTGTTCATCACGTACTCGTTGCTCATCTGCCGGGGCTCGCCGCGCAGGTAGTCGAGCTCGCCGCAGGCCGGGTCCACGGCATCCAGGTTGAGGGTGTGGATGTACTGGTCGCTGTTCATCATCTCGATGCTGAACCAGGACTCCAGTGCGCCACAGGCACCCAGCGTGTGGCCGAGGAAGCTCTTCTGCGAGCTGATGGGCATGCGCGCGCCGAACAGGCTGCTGGTGGCCAGGGATTCCGCCACGTCGCCCTGCTCGGTGGCAGTGCCGTGGCCGTTGACGTAGCCGATGGCCTCGGGCGCGAGGCCCGCGTCCTGTAGGGCCAGCTCCATGGCGCCGCGCATGGTCGCCTGCTCCGGCTTGGTGGTGTGCTGGCCGTCGGAGTTGCAGCCGAAGCCGACGATCTCGGCGTGGATCTTCGCGCCACGGGCCAGGGCGTGCTCCAGTTCTTCAAGCACCAAAATGCCGGCACCTTCGCCGATCACCAGGCCGTCGCGGCCGCTGTCGTAGGGGCGCGGCGAGGTGTGCGGGGCGTCGTTCTTCAGGCTGGTGGCGTAAAGCGCGTCAAACACCATCGCCTCGGTGGGGCAGAGCTCCTCGGCGCCACCGGCGAGCATCATCGGCAGGCGGCCGAACTTGATCGCCTCATAGGCATAGCCGATGCCCTGGCTGCCGCTGGTGCAGGCGCTGGAGGTGGGGATCAGGCGGCCCTTGAGGCCGAAGAAGATGCTGATATTGGCCGCCGCCGTGTGCGGCATCATGCGCACGTAGGAGTTGGCGTTGAGGCCGTCCGCCACCGAGTTCAGCAACATGTTGCCGAAGGCCTTGATCTCGTCGGTGCTGCCGGTGGACGAGCCGCAGGCCACGCCCATGCGCCCATCCTGGATCATCGCATCGCCACTCAGCCCGGCATCGGCCAGCGCTCGCTCCGCCGCGTAGACCGCCAGCTTGGAAACGCGGCCCATGCTGCGCATCTGCTTGCGGGTCCAGTGCGAGGGGGTGGCGAAGTCGTCGATGGGCCCGGCCAGGCGGGTGTTCAGCTCGGTGAAGCGGTCCCACTCGTCCATGCGGCGGATGCCGCTGCGGTTGCCCAGGAAGTTGGCCGAGATGCCGGCCCAGTCGTTGCCCAGGGAGGTGACGCCGGCCATGCCGGTAATGACGACGCGTTTCATCAGCACAACCCACCATTAACAGCGAGGACCTGGCGGGTGATGTACCCCGCCTCCTCGGACATCAGGAAATTCACGGCGCCGGCCACTTCCTCCGGCGTGCCCATGCGCTGGGCCGGGATCATCTTGAGGATCTCCTCCACCGGCACCTGCTCGTCGAGGATCTCGGTGTCGATCAGCCCCGGGGCCACGCAGTTGACGGTGATGCGGCGCTTGCCCAGCTCGATGGCCAGGGCCTTGGCGGCGCCGATCACGCCGGCCTTGGAGGCGCTGTAGTTGACCTGGCCACGGTTGCCGATCAGCCCCGAGACCGAGGTGATGCACACGATGCGGCCCGGCTTGCGGCGGCGGATCATCGGCATGCACAGCGGGTGCAGCACATTGTAGAAACCGTCCAGGTTGGTGCGCAGCACGCTGTCCCAGTCCTCCTCGGTCAGCGCCGGGAAGGCGCCGTCGCGGGTCAGGCCGGCGTTGCACACCACACCGTAGTAGGCACCGTGGACTTCGACATCGCCCTCCAGCTGCTCGCGGCAGGCGGCGCGGTCGGACACGTCGAACTGCAGCACCCGGGCATGGCGGCCCAGGGCCTCGATCTCGGCTTTCACCGCCTCGGCCTCATCGCGGCGCGAGCGGCAGTGCAGCACCAGGTCGAAGCCGGCGCGCGCCAGGCGCAGGGCGATGGCGCGGCCGATGCCGCGGCTGGAGCCGGTGACCAGGATGGTCTCGCTCATGGTTGGGGTTCCTCCAGGTAACGGGCCACCTGCGGCGGGCGGAAGACATTGAGGCGGGCGAAGGCAGCGATGCCGGGCCCGTCCAGCTGGCATTCGAAGACGCCCATGCCGTTGTCGTCCTGCAGCGTCCGGGTGGCGCGGATATGCAGCTCGACGCCGGCCGGGAAGCGGTCGACGTCGCATTGAAAGTTGCGGGTGCCGAGCAGGAAGCCCAGCTCCACGGGTTGCCCCGCCTGGCGTGCCTGGCAGCCGGCGTAGGCGGCGATGCTCTGGGCCATCAGCTCGACGCCGACCCAGGCCGGCAGGCTGCCGTCGTCCTGGCTGAACAGCCCGGGGCGCACGGTGGCGGTGGTTTCCACGTCCTCGTCGCCGAAGCGCAGCACGCGGTCGATGAGGATCATGTCCCCGGCGTGGGGGACCAGCTCGGCAATCGGCCAATCGTTCATGGCGCATCTCCGATGATCAGGCTGATGTTGCTGCCGCCGAAGGCGAAGGAGTTGCTCATCAGCCGGCGGCCGCCGGCTTTCTCCAGCGTGCCGCCGTGGCGCACCAGGTGCAGCGCGGGCAGCTCCGGGTCGGCGTCGCCGTCCCACAGGTGCGGCGGCAGCAGGCGGTCGCGGTTGTGTTCGCTCAGGGCCAGCCAGCAGAAGGCCGCCTCCAGCGCGCCGGCGGCGCCCAGGGTGTGGCCGGTCAGTGGCTTGGTGGACGACACCGGCACCCCCGCCGGGAACAGCGCGGCGGTGGCCTGGCTCTCCATGGCGTCGTTGTGCGCAGTGGCGGTGCCGTGCAGGTTCAGGTAGTCGATGCCTTCGGCACAGGTGCCGGCGTCGGCCAGGGCCTGGCGCATGGCGCGCTGGGCGCCGATGCCGCTGGGTTCGGGGGCCGAGATGTGGTGCGCGTCGGAGCAGGCGCCGGCACCCAGCAGGGCGATGGGACCCGGCTCGCGGTCGAGCAGGAACAGCGCCGCGCCCTCGCCGATATTGATGCCGTTGCGGTTGCGCGACAGCGGGTTGCAGGGCTCGGCGGAAACCGCCTCCAGCGCGCTGAAACCATTCAGGGTCAGGCCGCAGAGGGAATCCACGCCGCCGCAGATCACCGCGTCGCACACGCCCAGGGCCAGCAGCCGGCGTGCGCTCATCAGGGCGCGGGCGCTGGAGGTGCAGGCGGTGGAGATGCAATAGGCCGGGCCGCGGGTGCCCAGCCAGGCGGCGAGGAAGGCCGCTGGTGCGGCCAGTTCCTGCTGCGGGTAGCGGTAGTCGTCCGGCAGGGTGCCGCTGCGCAGGTGCTCGCCGATGCCTTCGCTGGCTTCCTGGATGCCCGAGGTGCTGGTGCCGAGGACGATGCCGACCCGGTCCAGCCCATGGCGCTCGATGGCGGCGCGCAGTTGCGGCTCGATCTCCAGGGCGGCGGCCAGCAGCAACTGGTTGTTGCGGCTCTGGCAATCCTCCAGCCCAGCCGGCATGGCCGGCAATTCGCCGGGCACGGCGCCGATGCTCAGTTCGCGCTCGGCGACCCAGCCACCCTGGCGGCGCATGCCCGAGGCGTCGCCGGCGAACAGCGCGTCGGCCACTGCCTGCTTGCCCTGGCCCAGGGCGCAGACCAGGCCCAGGGCATTGAGATTGGCGGTCATCGGGGGTCCTCGTCGAGGGCAGTGATTCGGTAATGCGGGCCATCGCGGCGCTGCAGGTCGAAGTCCTGCGGCGCGCGGTAGGCGATGCTCCAGCGGCCGGCCAGCTCGCGGCGGCCATCTTCGGCGATGCGTTGCTCGATGCCCGCGTAGGCCGCTTGCAGCGCCTCGGCCGGGGCCAGGGCGTAGAGCAGCGCGGCGAAGAGTTCGCGGGCCTCGTCGTTGGGCGGCAGCAGGCCGTCGTTGCGCCAGTTGCCGTCCTGCAGCAGCTGGCGCGACAGGGGCACGCCCAGGGGGTCGAACAGCGACCAGCGCAGTGCCGGCCCTTCGGCCTGCACCACCAGCAGCCAGTCACGCACCTCGCCGTCGGCCTGGCGCTGCACCTGCAATGACTGCGGCAGCTCCAGCCTCGGCGGCCGCTCGGGCACCGGCGTACGCGCCGCGCAGGCGGCGAGCAGCAGGCACAGGCCGGCGAGCAGCAGGCGTCTCATCGGCCGTCATTCTCCAGGGGCTTGCGTGCCACGGCGTTGACCAGGGTCTCGTTGCGCTGGCCGGGCGGCGGCGGGTTGCGCAGGCCCCAGCGCTCCAGCAAGCCGAAGTCGGCGGAGCGGCTCCACCACAGGTAGGGGTAGGACACGTTGCGCGGCTCGAAGGCGAAGCCCTGGCCGCGCAGCATCTCCAGGTATTCTTCGGCGGTGCGCTGCACGTGCATCGGGTGGCGGAACAGCCAGCGGATCACCCAGGTGTCGATGTAATAGCGGGTGGACTCGGCGAACAGCAGGTAGCCGCCCGGCTTCAGCACCCGCCAGAACTCGGCCAGGGCGCGCTCCTGCTCCACCAGGTGATGGAAGGTCTGGTGGCAGAAGAGAAGGTCGACGCTGGCGTCCGGCAGGGCGATCTCGGCGCAGTCGCTGCTCACCAGTTGCACTTCCAGGCCCAGGCGCTCGGCCTCGGCGCGGGAGCAGTCGAGGCTGTGCGGGTCGGCGTCGAGGCCGATCATCCGCGCGGGGGCGAACGCCGCATTCAGCAGGCCGAAGGACTTGCCCTGGCCACAGCCGGCGTCCAGCAGCACCGGCGCTTCCGGCAGGGGCTCGGCGAACAGGCCCTTGAGGTCGTTGATCGCCACGCGCAGCACGTGGTGCTGCCAGGTGTGGCTCTGCAGGAACCAGAAGCCGAAGCGGGTCTCCTCGACGTAGGTGGCGGCGGCGCGTTCCATGGTCGGCTCCCTCATTCGCTGGCGCAGAATTCGCTGATCATCCGCAGCCGGCGCTTGGGCTCGGCGACGAAGGGGTTGCGCTCGTCCCAGGCGTAGCCCGCGAGGATCGAGCAGATCATCCCGCGGATTTCCGGCGAGCCGCCGGCATGGAAGATCACATCCTGGAAGCTGCCTTCGTACCAGCCTTCGACATAGGCGCGGAAGGTGTCCACGCCCTTCTTCAGCGGGATGGAGAACTCGCTTTCCCAGTCCGGCGTCTCGCCGTTGAGCTGCCGGTCGAGCACGGCCGCGGCCATGCTCGCCGAACGCATGGCGATGGTCACGCCGGAGGAGAACACCGGGTCGAGGAACTCGGCGGCGTTACCCAGCAGGGCGAAGCCCGGGCCGTGCAGCGATTTGACGTTGGCCGAGTAACCGCCCAGGACGCGGGCCGGGGTGTCCCACACGGCATTGGCCAGCAGGCGGCGCAGGTTCGGCGTCTCGGCGATGAAGCCCTTGAGGCAGGCGTCCAGGTCCTCGGGGCGGCCCGCATAGTGGCTGGGCTCGCCCACCACGCCCAGGGAGCAGCGGCCGTTGCTGAAGGGGATCAGCCAGAACCAGATGTCGCGGTGCTCGGGGTGGATGCTGATGAGGATCTTCTCGCGGTCGAAGCCGGCATCGTCGATGCGGTCCTCGATGTGGGTGAACACCGCCTGGCGCACCGGGAAGCTGGAGGGCGCTTCCAGGTCCAGCAGGCGCGGCAGCACCCGGCCGTAGCCGCTGGCGTCGAGGACGAAGGCGGTCTCCACCTGGTACTCGCTGCCGTCGAGGCGGCGCACGGTGAGCAGCGGGCAATCACCCCCGAACTCGGCGGCGACTATCTCTTCCTCGTAGCGGATTTCCACGCCCTGCAGTGCGGCCTGGTCGGCCAGCAGCTTGTCGAAGTCGGCCCGCTGCACCTGGAAGACGGTGCCCTTGCCCGGGGTGAATTTGTCGCGGAAGTCGAAATCGGTGTAGCGCTCGCCCCAGGCGAAGGCCGCGCCATGCTTGATCTGGAAGCCGGCGGCCATGACCGCTTCGAGCATCCCCGCCTCCTCGATGAAGTCCAGGCAATGGGACAGCAGGCTCTCGCCGATGGAGAAGCGCGGGAAGCGCTGGCGCTCGAGGATCAGCACATCGTGGCCCTTGCGCTTGAGCAGGGCGGCGGCGATGGCGCCGGAAGGGCCTGCACCGATGACCACGACCTGACGCTGCTGGATTTCAATGGGCTTCATGGGGACTCCTTTCCGGGGCGGGGGCTGCGGGCGCGTGCGCTCTGCGCGTCAGGGCCGGCAACAGGGTGGCGATCAATCCCATCAGCATCAGCGCGAAGTACAGCTGCGCGCTGATGATGTGCTGCTGGAACAGAAGGTTGAGAAAAACGATTTCGGTGAGGCCGCGGGTGTTCAGCAGCACGGTTTCGCGCCACTTCACCGGGCTGGCCGCCAGGCGGCCCTCGGCCCAGGACAGGCCCAGCCAGTTGCCCGCCAGCTTGCTGACGATGGGCAGCACCAGCAGGGCGCCGAACTGCAGCCAGGAATAGTTCTGCCAGGCCGTGTGCCAGTCGATCTGCAGCAGGCCGAAGGCGAGGATCAGCGGCACCGCCAGCCACACCTGCACGGCGTGGAACACGCCGGCCGGCAGCGGCAGGCGGAAGGGCAGGCGCAGCGCCGCCATCACCAGCAGGTAGGCGATGCCGAACACCAGGGCGTTGAGTTTGAGCTGCTGCAGGGGCAGCAGCAGGGCGAAGAACGCCAGGCTGTAGACCAGCGGCGCCCGCACCCGCGCCAGGTACAGCGCCAGCGGCAGCAGCGCTGCCAGTAGCGGCCAGAGCAGGGAGGTGGGCGCGGCGCTGCCCTGGGCCAGGCCGAAGATGCTCCAGCACATCAGGTCCATCAGGATCGCCGCCTGCAGCAGGCGACGGATGCTCGCCTCGTCGTAGCCCAGGTGGCGCAGGTAGAGGAACAGCACGGGGATCGCCGTCAGGGCGAACAGCAGCCCCACGGCGATGGCCGAGAGCAGGCCGTCGGCCGGCAGCAGCCAGAGGGCACAGCCCAGGCCGCAGAAGAACGGCAGGAAGAAGCTCGGCAGGGCGATTTTCACGCTGGAGGCCTGCAGGCGCAGGTCGATCACATCGCTGAGGATGTGCCCCAGCAGCAGGGTGAAGGCCACTCCGTAAAGCGACTGCAGCCAGGGCGCGGCGAGCACCTGGGCGTTGTCCAGGCCCACGGGCGCGCCCAGCCAGAGCATCACCAGCGGCAGGCCGAAACTGGCCAGCAGCAGCTGGCTGACGATGGGGATCAGGCCCAGCTTGCGGCCCACCCAGGTGGCCAGGGCGAACAGCGCCAGCAGGCCGATCCAGAACAGCATGACGCTCACGCCGGCACCTCCTTGCCATGGGCTTGTGCGGCCTGTGCCCAGGGGGCGAGCAGGAAGCAGAAGAACAGGCCGAGGCTGATGGCCAGGCCGAAGTTGGCGATGGCCGGGGTCTGGCTGAGCAGCAGGAGGCCGAACGACAGCCAGCTGGTCATGCCCGACAGCAGGGTGCCCAGCAGGCTCACCGCCGCACCGCCCACCGCTTCGCGCATGAGGATGGCGTAGTCGACGCCGATGGCGGTGATCAGCAGCAGGCCGAACAGGCTGAACAGGGTCAGCGGCTGGCCCAGCCAGCCGAGGCAGGCCAGGGACGCCAGCGCCGCCAGCAGCGGCAGGGCGACGATGCGCAGCGAGCCGCCGAGGCCGAAGGGGATGCACAGCAGCACGAGAATGGCCGCGCAGGAAGCCAGCTTGAGCTCGGCGGCGCTGAACTGGGTGGCGGCGAACAGCTGGTTGAGCTCGCCGATGCGGTCGATCAGTTGCACACCGTCCAGACCTCGCGCGGCATCGGCCATCAGCGCCGGGGAGGCCAGCCCTTGCAGGCTGACGATGCCGGCGGCGCGGCCCTGGTCGTCACTGCCGAGCCAGAGCGGGCGCCAGGCCTCGCCCAGGGGGCCGGCCAGGGCTGCATCCAGCGTTTGCGGGGCTTGGCTGCGCAGCCGGTTGACCTCGTTCTCCAGCACCCCGGCGGGGATGCCCAGGTCGAGCAGCGCTTGCCAGTGCTGCGGCAGCCGCGCAAGCGCGTCGCGCAGTGCCTGCTGTTCCGCTTCGGGCGCGACCAACTGGCTGAGGGCGCGGTAGCCCTGCAGGTTGCCGTCGGCCACCGCCGCGTCGAGGCGCTCGGCCAGCGCGGCCTGGCGCTGGAGCATCTGCTCCTGGCTGTCGCCCCGCACCAGGAAGAACTGGCTGGTGGGTTGCAGGCCGGTGAGGCGGGCGATCTCGCGGGCCTCATCGAGCAGGCGCGGCTCGGCGCCGAGCCACTGGCGCAGGTCGTTCTGCGGCTGCACCTGCCACAGGCCGGCGGCGCAGAAGGCCAACAGGGCCAGCAGCCAGGGCAGGCTGCCGGTGCGCGCCAGCAGGCGCTCGCGGCAGGCCAGCAGGCGCTCGGCCAGGCGCAGGGGCGCGGTCGGCGGCGCCAGGCGCAGGTTGCCCAGCAGCGCCGGCAGCAGGCACACCGAGCAGAGGTAGGCGGTGACCAGGCCGGCGGCGGAGAACACCGCGATCTGGGTCAGCGCCGGGAAGGGGGTGAAGGCCAGGGCCAGGTAGCCGATCAGGTTGGTGCCCAGGCTCAGGCTGAGCCCCGGCAGGGTGTCGCGTACTGCCTGCCAGGCGCGCCAGGGTTGGCCGGTCCAGCTCTTGCTCAGGTAGTGCAGCGGGTAGTCGGCGGCGACGCCGGTGAGGCTGGCGCCGAGCACCAGGGTCAGCGCGTTGATCTCGCCGAACACCAGCACGCAGGCGGTGCAGCCCGCGCCCAGGGCCAGGCCCACCGGCAGCAGGCTGAGCAGGGTGCGCGGGCGGCGGAATACCACCAGCATCAGCAGCAGGGTGCCGAGGCTGGCGCCCCCGCCGATCAGGCTGATTTCACGGGCCGCCTTGGCCTGGCCGGCGGCCGCGTGGAGCAGGCCGCTGGCCGCCAGCAGGTGGCCGCCTGCGGCTTCGATCTGCTGGCGGGCGCCGGCCACTTCGCCGGCTAGCCAGGGCGGTGCCTGCATATCGAAGGCGCCGTTCTGGGTGCGGGCACGCAGCAGCACCCAGGTGGTGTCGCCGTCCTGCACCTGCAGTGCGCCACTGGCCAGCTCCGTCTGCACCCGGCTGGCGGGCACCAGGGCCTTCTGCGCGAGGCCGGCGATGCCCAGCCAGTCGTCCTCGGCAGGCACCAGGGCGACGGCGGAGAAGGGGTCGAAGAGGCGTTCGGCGCGCTGGGCGATGAAGCGTTCGGGCGCCTGCTCCAGCAGCCGGCGGTCGGCACGGGGCAGCAGCGCCAGGCGGCTGTCCTGCAGTTGCTTGCGCAGGGCGGGCAGGTCGGCCTGCAGGCTCCACTGCACGCGCTCGAAGCGCGGTTCGCCTTGCCAGCGTTCGGCGATCTGCCGGGCCAGGGCCTGGGCGCGCCCGGCGTCGGTGTGGCCCACCAGCAGCAATACCTCGCGGTTCAGCGGCTCCTGCATGCGCTGCTCGGCGCGCTGCACCCAGGCGTCACCGGCGCCCTGGGGCAGCAGGGCAAGCATGTCGGCGGCCACCGGCGGGCCGTTGCGCCATTGCCAGGCGGCCAGCGCCAGCAGGGCCACCAGGCCCAGCAGGAACAGGCGCGGCAGCAGGCGTTCAGGGCGCAAGGTCGCGTGCCTCCGTGGCATCGAGGGCGTCGCCTGGCTGGCTTGCCGGCAGGCGCAGCACGGTGCTGTCGCCTTGGGTTTCCAGCAGCTCGATGCGTTCCACCAGGGCGCCGCCCTGGATCTGGATGGCGCTGAAGATCTGCTTGAGCAGCAGCGAATTCGGGGTCAGTTGTAGCTGCCAGTGGTCGGCGTCGCCGCTGAGTTGCAGCTGGAAGTCGCGGGCCAGGCCCTGGTGGTCGCCCTTGAGCACGGCGAGGAACAGGCGGCTCTGCTGGGCGGCGACGTCCTGGCCGGGCTGCGCCTGCCAGTGGCCGTCGACGCGGCGGGCGATGCCGGCGGCGCCGATGCGGTAGTCCTGCTGCAGCGGCTTCTCCAGCAGCCAGAGCAGCCCCTGCTCGCGGGAGAGCACGAAATGCCCTTCGCTGGTCAGCGGTCTGGGCAGGGCGCGCAGGTGTTTTTCCTGCACGAAGGGGCCGCGCACCACGGCGGGCTTGCCCAGTTGCGCGGCGAGCTGGTCGAGGTCGAAGGCCTGGGCGAGCGAGCCCGCCAGCAGGGCCGGCACCAGCAGCAAGGCGCGCAGCAGGCGGGCGGTCATGGCAGCGCCCGCTCCACGGCTTCGACGAACACCTTGGGCGAGGCCAGCAGCATCTCGCGGGTGGCGATCTCCACCGCCACCTGCACGCTGCTGCCCGGGTCAGGCGCTCGCCGGTGGCGGCGTCGGTGATCAGGTAGTTGATCTTCAGGCGGTTCTCCCACTCCACCAGATCGGCGCGCACGACGATGGTCTGGCCGAAGCGGGCGCCACGGATGTAGCGCAGCTGCAGGTCGATGATCGGCCAGGCATAGCCGGCGTCACGCATCTGCGAATAGTTGTGGCCGAGCTTGTCGAGCAGGGCGCAGCGGGCGACTTCGAGGTACTTGACGTAGTGGCCGTGCCAGACCACTTCCATCATGTCGACGTCGAAGAAGGGCACGAGGACTTCCACCTCGGCCTGGATCACCCCGGCGCTACGCATAGAGCCTCCAGTGGCGGGCGCGGATGCGCTCCAGGCACAGGCGCAGCTCGCCTTCCAGGGCGCGGTCCTCGATCACCGGCGGGAAGTCCCCGGCCAGTTGCTGGTGCATGGCGGTCAGCGGCTCGGGCAGGGCGCGCGGATTCTCGCGCTGGCGCAGCCAGACGCCCTGGTTGGCGGCCAGCAGGGTGGCGGCGGCCACCTGTTCGGTGAGCTCCAGGCTGCGCAGGGCATCGCGGGCGGCGATGGTGCCCATGCTGACCTTGTCCTGGTTGTGGCATTCGGTGGAGCGCGAGAAGACGCTGGCCGGCATGGTGTTCTTCAGCGCCTCGGCGGTCCAGGCGCTGGCGCCGATCTGCACCGCCTTGAAGCCGTGGTTGATCATGGCCGTGGCCTGGGGCGCGCCGGAGAGGTTGCTCGGCAGGCCGTGGTTGTAGCGCACGTCCACCAGCAGGGCGAGCTGGCGGTCGAGCAGGTCGGCGACGTTGCCCACCAGGTTCTTCAGGCTGTCCATGGCGAAGGCGATGTGGCCGCCGTAGAAGTGGCCGCCGTGGAGCACGCGCTCGGCTTCGGCATCGATCAGCGGGTTGTCGTTGGCGCTGTTCAGCTCGGTCTCGATGAACTGCCGCAGCAGGCCCAGGCTGTCGGCCAGCACGCCCAGCACATGGGGCGCGCAGCGCAGCGAGTAGCGGTCCTGCAGGCGGTGCAGCGGCGGCGTCGGCGCGTCGATGGCCAGGTCCTGGCGCAGCCAGGCGGCCACCTGCATCTGTCCCGGGTGCGGCTTGGCGGCGAACAGGCGCTCGTCGAAGTGCTCCGGGTTGCCTTCCAGCGCCACCACGTTGAGCGCGGTGATGCGCGTGGCCAGTTGCAGCAGGTAGTCGGCGCGGGCGTAGGCGAGGCAGGCCAGGGCGGTCATCACGGCGGTGCCGTTCATCAGCGCCAGGGCTTCCTTGGGGCGCAGCACCAGCGGCTGCCAGCCCAGTTCGGCGTGCACCTCGGCGGCGCTGCGGCGCTGGCCCTTGTGGAACACGTCACGCTGGCCGGAAAGGGTCGCGGCGACATAGGAAAGAGGGGTGAGGTCGCCGCTGGCGCCCACCGAGCCCTCTTCCGGGATCACCGGCAGCACGTCCTGGTCGATGAAGGCCTGGAGGCGCTCCAGCAGTTCGACGCGTACGCCGGAAACGCCATGGCACAGCGACTGCAGGCGCGCCGCCAGCACCGCGCGGGTGGCGGCCTCGTCCAGCACCTTGCCCAGGCCGCAGCCGTGGAAGGTGAACAGGTGGCGCGGCAGGGCTTCGACCTGCTCCAGCGGCACGGCCACCACGCAGGAGTCGCCATAGCCGGTGGTGACGCCGTAGATCACGCCTTCCTTGTCCAGCAGGGTGTCGAGGAAGCGCGCGCCCTTGGCGATGCGCTCGCGCCAGGCGGCGTCGCCCTGCAACAGGGAGGGGGCGCGGCGCTGGGACAGGGCCACGACCTGCTCGATGGTCAGCGGCAGTTCGCCGAAGACCACGGGTTCAGGCTGATGTGTCGTCATGTTCGTTCCAGAACGGGTAGAAGTTGAACCATTGCTCGGGCGCCTTCAGGCACAGCTCGCCGAGGCGCTGGGCATAGCGTTGGACCCAGCCTTCGATCACCGCGTCACGTTCGCCACGGCGCCACTGCACGGCGTCGGCGAAGGGTTCGAGGAACACCTTGTAGCGGCCGTCGATCTTCAGGCAGGTCATCAGGTTGAGCGGACACTTGAGCAGCCCGGCCAGCAGCCAGGGGCCCTGGGGGAAGGCGGCGGGGTGGCCGAGGAAATCGACCTGGGTGGTGCGCCCGCCGTGCAGCGGCACGCGGTCGCCGGCGATGGCCAGCCATTCACCGCGCTCCAGGCGTTCGCTCAATTGCAGCATGATCGCCGGGTCCAGCTCGCTGACCTGGATCAGCCGCAGGTGGCTCGCGCCGGCCTCACCCAGCAGGCGGTTGAAGCGCTCGGCGTGGCGGGTGTGCACCAGCACGTTCATCTGCACCTTCTCGCCCAGCTCGGCCAGGGCGCGGCACACCTCCAGGTTGCCCAGGTGGGCGCCGACCAGCAGTTGGCCGCGCCCGCCGCGCAGTTGCTGGCGCAGGCCGGTCGGGTCCACCAGCTCGATGCGTTCCAGGGGCAGCTTGCCGCGCCAGATGTCGAGCTTGTCCAGCAGGGCGTCGGCGAAGGCCATGAACTGGGCGAACACCGAACGGAGGGTCGGCGCCAGCTCCGGGCGACCGCTCCAGGCGGCGAGGTTGGCCTGGTAGCGGCGGGCGCTGCGCCGGGCCTTGGTGCCGAAGAGGAAGAAGTAGAACACGATGACGTAGAGCAGCGGGCTGAGCACGCGACGGCCCAGGTGACGCACCGCCAGGGCGGTGAACTTCATCAGCAGGAAGCTGCCGCGTTCGTCCTGGCGTGCCCAGTGCCCCTCGCTCATGGCCGGCACCTGCGCCAGAGGATCAGCGGGGCGCGCAGGAGCATGCCGAAGAACAGCTTGGCGTGCATCTTGGAGATCAGCGCGTTGTCGTGGAACAGGCGGAAGTGCGAGAGCCCGTCCAGTGGGTAGTGCACCTTGGTCGGCAGCCAGTGCATGGGCTGGTTGCGCCAGGCCAGGCGCACGAGGATCTCCGGGTCGAAGTCCATGCGCTTGCCCAGGCTCGCGGAATCGATCAGCGCCAGGGTCGGCGCCAGCGGGTAGACGCGGAAGCCGCACATGCCGTCGCGGATCGACAGCGACAGGCTGTTGATCCACACCCAGACGTGGGTCAGGTAGCGGGCATAGAGACGGCTCTTGGGCACGCTCTTGTCGTATTGCGGGTAGCCGCACACCAGCTCCGCGGGGCGGGACTCGGCGGCGGCGAGGAAGCGCTGCACGTCGTCGAGGTCGTGCTGGCCGTCGGCGTCCACCTGCAGCGCGTGGGAGAAGCCCAGGCGCCCGGCCTCGCGCAGCCCGGCCATCACCGCACCGCCCTTGCCCTGGTTCACTGCCAGGCGCACCAGGTGGACATCGGGCTGGGCGGCCAGCGTGTCCATCACCCGTGCGCAGTCGGCGCTGGAGGCGTCGTCCACCAGCACGCAGGGCAGGCCGCGCTGGCGCAGGGCGTCCACCACCAGGGGCAGGGCGTGTTCGTGGTTGTAGACGGGGATCACCGCGCAGGGCTTAAACATGCGCGGCCACCAGCAGGATGCGCCCGGAGGAGCAGGCGGCCTCGCCATTGCGGAAGGCGAAGTAGAGCTTGCCCTTGTCGGCATCGAAGCGCAGGGACAGCTGCAGGCGATCACCGGGGCGTACCAGTTGCTGGAACTTCAGCACTTCCATGCCGGCGAAGCGTGGCGGCAGGTCCATGAGCTGGCGGGCCAGCTGCTGGGCCCAGTCGATCTGCACCACGCCAGGCAACACCGGGGTGCGCGGGAAGTGGCCGGAGAAGTGCGCCAGGTCCAGCGGCACCTCCAGCTCCAGCTGCCATTCGCCGTCGATCTCGCGGCTGGCCAGCGGCTCCACCGTTTTCGGGCGCGGCGCCTTGACCAGGGTTTCCACCAGCGCCTGGGGCAGCTTGCCCTGGCTGCTCCAGGGCAACTGGCGCAGCAGGCGCCAGCGGCGCGGCAGGGCGATGGCTTCGCAATGGCCGGCCAGGTGGCGGCGCAGGGTTTCGGTGACGGCGCGACGGCCCTGGTTGCGCAGGGCGTGGATGCCCTCGGCACTCAGGGCCACGAGGGCGCCGAGGAAGGCGCGGCCTTCCTGCACCACGCCCAGGCGGGCTTCGGCCACCCAGGGGTGTTCGCCCAGGGCCTGTTCCAGCATGGGCAGGGAGATGCGTTTCTCTTCCAGCTTGACGATGCGGTCGAGCCGGCCGAGCAGTTCGAAGCGGCCGTCGGCGTCGATGCGCACGGCATCGGCGGTCTGTTCGCGGTGGCCGGCGGGCAGGTAGGGCGAGGTGAGGTGCAGCGCGCCTTCCTCGTCCTGGCCCAGCTCGACGCCGGCGAACGGCTGCCACAGGGCGCCGCCCTGGCGCCAGGCGATGCCGCCGGTCTCGGAGCTGCCGTAGATTTCCGTGGGCCACTGGCCGAGGCGCTGCTGCAACTCGGCAGCGGCGTCGGCGGGCAGGGCGCCGCCGGAGGAAAACACCCGGCGCACGCCACCAAGGGCGGGCCAGTCGAGGTTGTCGCCCATGCGCTTGAGCAGGGCGGGGCTGGCGACCCAGGCGAAGTCGCCGGCCTCCAGGCTGGCCTGCTGCATGTCTTCGGCGAAGGGCTGGGCCCGGCGCACGAAGGGGCGGCCGGCGCACAGGGGCCAGAGCACGCGGAATAGCAGGCCGTAGATGTGCTGGGCGGAGACGCTGGCCACCAGGGTGGCGCCGACCAGGTCGCCGCCCCAGAGCGCTTCCAGGGCTTCGACTTCATTGGCCAGTTGGCGCAGGGTCTTGTCGATCAGCTTGGCTTCGCCGCTGGAGCCGGAGGTGCACAGCACCAGGCGGCAGGCGTCCAGGTCCAGCGCGGCGGGGGCCAGGGGCTCGGCATCGAGGCCATCGAGGGCGTCGAGCCAGAGGTCGCAGCGTTCGCCGAGGCGCTTGCGGGTCTGTGCCTGGGCGTCGGCCGGCAGCAGCACCTCGATGCCGGCGCGCCAGGCGCCCAGCAGGGCGGTGGCCAGCTCGGCGCCGTCTTCCAGGTACAGGGCGACGCGCTGGATGCCTCGGGCCTGGAAGGCACCGGCCAGGCGCAAGGCGCGCTGGACGAGGGTGGCCTGGTCCAGCGCCGGGGCGAGGGTGACCGGGCGGTGCGCGGCGGTGTGGAGTAGCAGGTCCTGGGGGGCGATCCAGTTCACGCGAACCTCCGCACACGCTGGCGCACCAGCCACTCGCCGGCGAACAGCAGGCCCATCAGCAGGTAGGCGATGAAGCCGGTGTAGAGGGTCCACCAGCTGAGTGGCGCCCAGAGGGTGAGGGCCGCAGCCATCAGGCCGTTGGCCAGGAAGAACAGCGCCCAGACGGCGGTGACGCGGCGGGTGTAGCGCACCGCCACCTCGGGCAGCTCGGGCTCGCGCAGGCGCGCCAGGCGTTCCACCAGCGGCATGCCATGGACCAGGCTGGCGCCGAACAGGCCCAGCAGCACGGCGCTCATCAGCACCGGGTACCAGCGCAGCAGGTCGGCCTGGTTGACCAGCCCCAGCAGCAGGCAGAAGCCCAGGGCGGCGATGGCCGTCCAGCGGTTGCCGGGGCGTTGCGCGGCGCTGAGGCTGCGGGCCAGCCAGAGGCCGCCCAGCAGCAGGGCGAACAGGCGCGGCGACAGGTGCTCCATGCCGTAGTACACGGCGAAGGGGTAGCCCAGCCCGGCCAGCACCAGCAGCAGCCCGATCAGGCGGCTCATGCGGGCTCGTTCACCAGGCGGTGCACGGCCTCGACCACGTCGCTGACGGTGCGCACGGCCTTGAAGTCCTCGGCGGCGATCTTGCGGCCGGTGTGGCGCTTGATGTGGTCGATCAGGTCGACGGCGTCGATGCTGTCGATCTCCAGGTCCTCGTAGAGGTTGGATTCCAGGCTGATCTGCGCCGGGTCCAGCTCGAAGAGTTCGACCAGGGCGTCGCGCAGGGTGGTGAAGATCTCGTCACGGGTTTGCATCGCGGTCTTTCCTCAAGCGGCTTTCTGTGCCGAGACGAAGGCCGCGAGGCTGGCCACGTTGGCAAAGTGTTTGCGGGTGTCCTTGGCATCGGCGTCGATCTTGATGCCGAAGCGCTTCTGGATGGCCAGGCCCAGTTCCAGGGCGTCCACCGAATCCAGGCCCAGGCCTTCGCCGAACAGGGTCTGTTCGGCGTCGATGTCGTCGGGGCCGATGTCTTCGAGGCCCAGGGCCTCGATGATCAGGTTCTTGATTTCAAGCTGCAGAGCGCTCATCCAGGCCGAGCTCCTTCATGAAGTGTTGATGCAGATGGTCGTTGAGGCGGCGCGAGGCGATCGGCGCCGGCCCCTGTGCGGCGAAGCTCTGCGGGTCGATGTCGTGACCGACGCGCAGGTGGAAGTGGAAGCGCCGTGCCGGGATGCTGTACCAGGGCTCGGCCTTGGTCAGGGTGGTCGGGGTCACGGTGATGGTCACCGGGGTGACGATGCGGGCGCCGCGCAGGGCGATGGCGGCGGCGCCGCGATGGAACTGCGGGGCCTGGCCCGGCGTGGTGCGGGTGCCTTCGGGGAAGACGATCAGGGTCTGGCCTTCCTGCAGGGCGGCGGCGGCCTCGTCGAGCATGTCCATGCTGCCGCTGTTGCTGATGTACTGGGCGGCGCGGATCGGGCCACGCATGCAGGGGTTGTCCCACAGGCTCTGCTTGACCACGCAGTTGGCATCGCGGATCAGGGCGATCAGCACCACCACGTCGATCAGCGAGGGGTGGTTGGCGATGATCATCTGCCCGGGGCGGCCGAGGCGCTCGGCGCCTTCCACTTCATAGGTGAGCACGCCGCTGCGGTACATGAACTGCACGAACAGCCAGAACAGCCGGCTGGTGGTGGCGCGGGCGCGGCGGCGGCGGTCGAGGGCGCTGCCGGGCAGCAGCGACAGCAGCGGGAACACGACGATACGCAACAGCACGCCACCGACCCCGAACAGGGTGAAGGACAGCGCGGTGGCGATCAGGCGCCACCAGTAGGGGGCGTTGGGGCGGGCGTTCAGGGCCGGTTGCGTTGCCAGGTCCATTTACGGCTCTTCCATTGATGCTGACGGTGGGGCAGATCGTTAAGCAGTGCTTGCAGCAGGCCCAGTGCATGGGGCCAGGGTTCCGGCGCCTGTTCCGGCGCTTCGGGGGACAGCTTCAGCTGCCACTGGTCCCCGGGCGCGAGCCGCAAGGCGACGGCGTAGGGGAAGGGCACATCCTCCACCCAGGGGCGGTAGATGTCCGGTGGGCACTCCTCGGTCACCACCAGCAGCACGGCCGGGGCGCCTTCGGCGAGCATGCCGGCGGCTTCCAGGGCCGCGTGCTCCAGGCCGTCGCCTTCGGCGGCCAGGGCGGTCATCTCGCTGGTATCACCCCGCAGGATCGACCACTGGCCGATGATCGCGTTGTGCACGGAAAGGCTGAACTGGGTGGGCGACAGCGGCTCGCCGCGCGCCAGGTCCTGCAGCAGGGCCAGGGTGCGGGGCGTTTCGCCGTGGCGCGAGGCGAACACCATGGGCAGTTGCTCACCCTCGGCGGCCAGGGGCCAGGCGACGCTCATCGCCATGCGTGCGAGGCGCGACAGGCGCCGCCGCTGCATGGCGGGAAGGAAGGAGACATCGGGTTGCACAGTGAGGTCGGCAGGCGCGAACGGTTGCCTGCACCAGGCGCGCCAGTCGTCCTCGCTTTCCAGACCCGGGGCCCAGGCACGCCATTGTTCGATACTGAAGTGAGTCACGCTAAGAGCTCTTCCCGGCCCCTGTGGGCGTCCTTGTCGACTGGCAATCCCTGAACGACAAAGGCCTTGTCGATGACGCCATAGCAAAGTGCCGCATTATCCCCGACCGTCGGGTTACTTCGCAAACTTCAGACACAATCTTCAGATGTAAGGCACATAAATTCCCGCTGGTAAGAAAGGCCCGTCAGTGCTCGCCCTTGTCACGGGCTTTGCATAGAATCCGGGACTATCCAAGGGACCCGGGAGGTGTGCGATGCGGCGAGTGGTGTTCAATCAGAAGGGCGGCGTGGGCAAGTCGAGCATCGCCTGCAACCTGGCGGCGGTGAGTGCATCGGAGGGTTATCGCACGCTGCTGATCGACCTCGACACCCAGGCCAACTCCACCCACTACCTGACGGGCCTGACCGGCGATGACATCCCCATGGGAATCGCCGACTTCTTCAAGCAGACCCTGTCGTCCGGGCCGTTCGGCAAGAAGGGCAGGGTGGATATCTACGAAACCCCCTTCGACAACCTGCACGTAATCACCGCCACGGCGGAGCTGGCCGACCTGCAGCCGAAGCTGGAGGCCAAGCACAAGATCAACAAGCTGGCGAAGTTGCTGGACGAGTTGGCCGAGGATTACGACCGTATCTACCTGGATACACCGCCGGCCTTGAATTTCTACACAGTTTCGGCGCTGATCGCGGCGGATCGCGTATTGATCCCCTTCGATTGCGACAGCTTCTCGCGCAATGCCCTCTACGGCCTGCTGGCCGAGATCGAAGAGCTGAAGGAAGACCACAACGACGGCCTGGAGGTGGAAGGCATCGTGGTCAACCAGTTCCAGCCCCGCGCCAGCCTGCCCCAGCAACTGCTGGACGAACTCATCGCCGAGGGCCTGCCGGTGCTGCCGGTGAACCTGATGAGCTCGGTGAAGATGCGCGAATCCCACCAGGCCTGCACCCCGCTGATCTATCTGGATCGCAGCCACAAGCTGACCCAGCAATTCGTCGAGCTGCACAATCTTCTAGAAGCTTGAAGCTTGAAGCTTGAAGCTTCCGGCTTCCGGCTTCCGGCTTCCGGCTTGCCGCTTGCGGCTTTGCCGCCTACTTCACCACCAACACATCACAGGGCGGGCGCTGCAGATAGTGCAGCGCCAGGCTGCCCAGCAGGGCCTGGGAGATCATGCTGCGGCCGTGGCTGCCGAGGGTGATGAACTGCGGCTGGGCGGCGGCGATGGCGTCGTCCAGGGCGCGGGGCAGTGAGCCGTGGGTGACGTCCAGGCTGACCGTCGGCGCGGCCGTGACGTTGCCCAGTTCGTCCTTCAGCAATTGCTCCAGCAGCTCGCGCTGGGTCTTCAGGTATTCGCTGGAGCTGCCCGCTTTGGCCAGCAGGCGGCCGGTAATCTCCATCACGTTTACCGCCTGCAGGTGGCCTTCGGTGGTCAGCAGGCTACAGGCGCTGCGCAGCGCATCGCAGGCGCAGAGGGAGAAGTCCAGCGCGGTGAAGCCCTTGCGGTAGGGGGCCGGCTTTTCACTCACGGCCAGCAGCAAGGGGATGTCGATATGCCGGGCCACGCGCTCCAGGGTGGTGCCGATGAACAGCTCCGGTGCGTTGTGGTGGTGGTTGCCGATCACCAGCAGGTCGGCCTGGCTCTCTTCCACTTCTTCGAGAATCTGCAGGGCCGGGCGGCCCTTGCGCAGCAGTACTTGGGCGGGCGGTGCGCCGAGCTGCTCCAGGCGCTGCTGGAACAGGCGCTGGGCGCCTTCGCGCAGGTTGTCCTGCAGGGCGTTGGGCAGGTGGTCTTCGAGCACGTGCAGCAGGGTCAGGCGGGCGTCGTACTGGCGCGCCAGGTCCACGGCACGTTGCAGGGCGAGGTCGGCTTCGCGGCTCAGGTCATGGGCGATGAGGATATGGCTGAACATGGGTGGCACCTCCGGGTGAGGTGCCACTGTGGGGCAATTGGCCGCACGGCAAGTTGATCCAGGGCAATCCGTCCGAGGCTCAGTGGGCGCGCAGCTGGTACAGCCCGCGGCTCTGCGCCACCACCTCGCCGGTGGCGTCCACCAGTTCCAGTTCCAGCAGGTAGTCGGCCTTGCCGTTGGCGCTGGCCTCGGCCTGGATGCGCTCGATCTCCTCGGCGCCGATGCGCGCCTCGACGCTGATATCACCCTTGGCCGGGCGGCGGAAGCGCAGGCTCATGTCCTTGATGATGGGGTAGAAGCGGCGGGTGTCGAAGCTGGTGATGAACAGCGCGCCGCCGGGAATCTCCGCCAGGGTGAACAGGGCGCCGGCATACATGGTGCCGATGTGGTTCTCGTTGCCGGCCAGGGGCGCCAGCAGCTTCACGTAGCCCGGTTCCAGGGCCACGGCCTTGAGGCCCATGCGGCGTACGAAGGCGATCTTGTCTTCGGTGAAGTGGCGGGCCATCTCTTCGTTGAATTGCATGACGAACTCCGGCAGGACGAATGCCAGGAGCCTAGCCGGATGCGCGTCGGCGGCAATGACCGGGACGGCCAGCGCGGGTGACCGAAACGATCAGGACCCGGCCGTTAGGTGGGACTTTCACCGGGAGGTTGAGCCTGTAACGGACGCGCTTCATTGCCTAGGGTAGTAATGGGCCTGCGCATGTCGCGCTCGCTCGAACCAGCAGGGAACGCCCATGAACACCACCTTCAAACCGCAGGGATTCAATACCGTTACCCCGAACAGCATCGTCAGCGACCTGGCCAGTGCCGTCAGGTTCTACCAGGCGGTGTTCGACGCGGAAGAGCTGCTCCGCCTGACGACGCCGGACGGCAAGGTGGTGCATTGCGAGCTGAGGTTCGGCGACTCGCGGATCAACCTCGGCGAATCGATGGAAGGCTGGCCGGAACAGCCGCTGCTGGCGCAGATCTATGTGCCCGATTCGGACGCGACCTTTGCCCGGGCGATACGCGAAGGCGCCCGGGAGCTGAGCCCGGTGGCCGATATGTTCTTCGGCTCGCGGGAAGGTCGGGTCATCGACCCGTTCGGCAACACCTGGACCATCTCCACCCACAAGCGCCAGGTCTCCGCCGAGGAGATGCAGCGGGCGCTGAACGAGATGTACACCGGGCAAGGCTAGTCGGAGCTGCGCCCGCCCCGGCGTTCTAGATGCCCTGGCTCTTCAGCCAGCCGAGCAGTTGCGGCAGGGGCAGGGCACCGCTCTGGCGGGCGACTTCGACACCGCCCTTGAACAGGATCAGCGTGGGAATGGAGCGGATGTTGAGCTGCCCGGCCAGCTGGCGGTTGGCCTCGCTGTCCAGCTTGCCCAGGCGGCAGCGGCCGTGGAGCTGGGCGGCGGCCTGCTGGTAGGTGGGGGCGAAGGCCTTGCAGGGACCGCACCAGTCGGCCCAGACGTCCACCAGCAAGGGCAGGTCGCCGCGCAGTTGCTTGGCGAAGCCGGCTTCGTTCAGGTCGAAGGGCGTGGCAGGGACCACGGCGGACTTGCAGTGACCGCAGCGGGGCGAGTCGCCCAGACGCTCGGCGGGAATGCGGTTGAGCCCGGCGCAGTGGGCGCAGGGGATCATCAGGGGGTCGGTCATGGTCGGCTCCGGAACAGATTCCCCTGATCTGGAGCCGACCCGCCGAATATCAACCCCTGGGCATCAGCCCCGTGCGGCCTCGAGGGACTGGGTGAGGTCGGCGAGGATGTCGTCGATGTGCTCGATGCCGATGGACAGGCGCACCATGTCGCGCGGCACGCCGGCCTTTTCCAGCTCCTCGTCGTTGAGCTGGCGGTGGGTGGTGGAGGCCGGGTGGCAGGCCAGGGACTTGGCGTCGCCGATGTTCACCAGGCGCACCACCAGTTTCAGCGCGTCGATGAAGCGCGCGCCCGCCTCGGCACCGCCGACGATGCCGAAGGACAGGATCGCCGCCGGCTTGCCCGCCGTGTAGCGCTGGGCCAGTTCGTGCTCGGGGTGGTCCGGCAGGCCGGCGTATTTCACCCAGGCCACCTGCGGGTGGGCCTGGAGGAAGTGGGCAACCTTCAGCGCGTTCTCGGTGTGGCGCTCCATGCGCAGGGGCAGGGTTTCCAGCCCCTGGAGGATGAGGAAGGCGTTGAACGGCGACAGCGCCGCGCCCATGTTGCGCAGCGGCACCACGCGGCAGCGGCCGATGAAGGCCGCGGGGCCGAAGGCTTCGGTGTAGGTCACGCCGTGGTAGGAGGCGTCCGGGGTGTTGAGCAGCGGGAAACGCGCCTTGTTTTCGGCCCAGGGGAACTTCCCGGAGTCGACGACGATGCCGCCGATGCTGTTGCCATGGCCGCCGATGTACTTGGTCAGCGAGTGCACGACGATGTCCGCGCCGTGTTCGAAGGGGCGGCAGAGGATGGGCGTGGCCACGGTGTTGTCGACGATCAGCGGCACGCCATGGCGGTGCGCGGCGGCGGCCAGGGCGGCGAGGTCGATGATGTTGCCCGCCGGGTTGCCGATGGATTCGCAGAACACCGCCTTGGTGCGTTCGTCGATCAGTGCTTCCAGGGCGGCGATGTCGTCGTGGGCGGCGAAGCGTACCTGGATGCCGGAGCGCGGCAGGGTGTGGGCGAAGAGGTTGTAGGTGCCGCCGTAGAGCTTGGCCACTGAGACGATGTTGTCGCCGGCTTCGGCGACGGTCTGGATGGCGTAGGTGATGGCGGCCATGCCCGAGGCCACGGCCAGGGCGCCGACGCCGCCTTCGAGCGCGGCGATGCGCTTCTCCAGCACGTCGTTGGTGGGGTTCATGATGCGGGTGTAGATGTTGCCGGGCACCTTGAGGTCGAACAGGTCGGCGCCGTGCTGAGTGTCGTCGAAGGCGTAGGAGGTGGTCTGGTAGATCGGCACCGCCACCGCACGCGTGGTCGGGTCGGGGCTGTAGCCGGCGTGGATAGCGAGGGTTTCCGGTTTCATTGTGGCTGCGTTCCTTCGGGGCTGATGAAGGAGCGCAGCATGTGAAAGCGGAAGGGGTGCGGTCAATGACCTGGAGCAATCAGCGGCTGGCGCGGCTAGACCGAAAAGTTCGGTGGCTAGAACCGCCCGATCAGCGCAGGGCCATGTAGATGTTGAAGGCGCTGATTAGGGTGATCAGGGTGCCGACCAGGGTCAGCAGGGTGCGCGCCGGCAGCTTCTTGCACAGCATGGCGGCGAAGGGCGCCGCGAACAGGCCGCCGAAGACCAGCCCGGCCACCAGCATCCAGGTGTTCAGCTCACCGGCCAGGAGGATGAAGGAGGTGGCGCTGGAAATGGTCAGGAAGAACTCGGCGAAGTTCACCGAGCCGATGGTGGTGCGCGGGTCGCTGCCCGAGCCCAGCAGGCTGCTGGTGACCACCGGGCCCCAGCCACCGCCGCCGGCGGCGTCGACGAAACCGCCGAACAGGGCCAGCTTGGCCACGTGCTTCGGCGCCCGGCGCTGGGCCACATGGCGGTAGGCCTTGCTGAGGATGTACAGGCCCATCAGCAGCAGGTAGGCGGAAATGAAGGGCTTGAGCGCGGCGCCGTCGAAGGTGGTGATCAGCACGGCGCCGAGCACCGCACCGATGATGCCGGGCAGCAGCAGGCGCAGGAACAGGGATTTGTTGACGTTGCCCAGCTTCACATGGGAAATGCCCGAGAGCCCGGTGGTGAAGACTTCGGCGATGTGCACGCTGGCGCTGGCAGCAGCGGGGGAGGCGCCGGCGGTGAGCAGGAAGGTGGTCGCGGTGATGCCGTAGGCCATGCCCAGCGCGCCATCCACCACCTGGGCGAGGAAGCCCACGGCCACCGCGCTCCAGAAGGTCGGGCTGCTGAGGGTGCGTTCGATGATGTCCAGGCCGGCGGCCCCGCCGTGGTCGCCGAAGAACAGGCGCCAGGCGAGGAAGCCCAGCAGGCTGACCAGCACCAGCACGGCGAACCACATCGCGGCGCGCAGCACCGGGTGGTTGTCGGGGTGGCTGACGAAGTCCTCGACGGGGGGGATGCCCAGTGCCTCGTGCTCGGTGTTGATCGGGCTCTGGCTGAGGTCGAGATTGCGGATCTTCATGCGGGGTACGGTGCCTGACAGTGGGTGGTAGAACAGGCTGGAATAAGCAGGCGGCGAAGATAAGCGGCTTTGCTTAGAGAGTCTAAGAAGATTTCCGCAGGTTCATATTCCATTTTCAAAGGTTCGGGTGGCCCGTTGCGGCTGTACCTGCCCATCGCCGGATAACTGTATGTCCAGGCAGCACGCCTGCCTGGGCTAGGCTGGGATTTTGCTCGGGAGAACGCGTCATGAGGTTGCTGGGTGTACTGGGTGGCATGAGCTGGGAGTCGACCCTGAGCTATTACCGCCTGCTCAACGAAGGCGTGCGCGATGCGCGGGGCGGCCTGCATTCGGCGCCGCTGCTGCTGCATTCGGTGGATTTCGCCGGCATCGCCGCCCTGCAGAAGTCCGGTGGCTGGGACGAGGCAGGGCGCCAGCTGGCTGCCGCTGCGCAAGGCCTGGAGCGTGCCGGCGCCGGGGCCCTGCTGCTGGCCACCAACACCATGCACAAGGTGGCGGCGGCGATCGAGGCGGCGGTGGACATCCCCCTGCTGCACATCGGTGACGGTGTGGGGGCGGCCCTCAAGGCGCAAGGCTGCGAGCGGGCGGCGCTGCTGGGTACGCGCTTCACCATGCAGGAGGATTTCTACCGGCAACGCCTGGGCGAGCGCTTCGGCATTCGCGTGCAGGTGCCGGATGCGCCGGCGATGGTGGAGATCGACCGGGTGATCTTCCAGGAGCTGTGCCTGGGCCGCTTCCTGCCCGAGGCGCGGGCCTTCTACCTGGCGCAGCTGCAGCAACTCAAGGACGAGGGTGCCCAGGCGGCGATCCTCGGCTGCACCGAAATCGGCCTGCTGCTGGACGGTTGTGATTCGCCCTTGCCCCTGGTGGACAGCACCGAGGAGCATGTACGCATGGGGCTGGACTGGTTGCTGGCCGGGGGCTGAAGACGGGAGCGGGGACGATGCGCACAGGGATCATCCGGTGGCTGGGGCGTGGCGCCTTGCTGATGGCATTGGCGGTGCTGTTGGTCTTCGCCGTGCGGGTGCTGGATATCCAGGGCGAGCCGGCGCTGCTGCCCTGGCACCGCTTCGTGCCGGACGAACTCGATGAGCGCGCCCTGGACCAGGCCGACTGGGCCGCGTGGATGGGCGCCGAGGCTCAGTCTTCGACCAGGTGCGCCAGCAGGTCAGCGAGCGCCTGGAGCCCGAGGAACGGGTGCCGGCGAACCGCTACTTCCCCGGTAGCCCGCTCTACCCCGGGCACTTCCACCAGGACTGGAACCGCTCCTATGTGCTGCGCCCGGAAGGCGAGCCGGTGGGCGCGGTGGTGATGCTGCATGGCCTCACCGATTCGCCCTACAGCCTGCGCCACCTGGCGCTGCGCTACCGCCAGGCGGGCTTCGTGGTGGTGGGCTTGCGCCTGCCGGGCCACGGCACGGTGCCGGCGGCGCTGACCGACGTGAGCTGGCAGCAATGGCTGGCCGCCACCCGCCTGGCCGTGCGCGAGGCCCGGCGCCTGGTGGGCGAGCCGCGGCCGTTGCGGTTGGTGGGTTACTCCAATGGCGGCGCGCTGGCGCTGAAGTATTCCCTGGATGCCCTGGAGGACCCGGCGCTGCCCCGGGCCGAGCGGCTGGTGCTGCTCTCGCCCATGGTGGGCGTGGCCGGTTATGCGCGTTTCGCCGGGGTGGCGGGCTGGCCGGCGGTGTTCCCGGCCTTCGCCAAGGCCGCCTGGCTGGATCTGCTGCCCGAGTACAACCCGTTCAAGTACAACTCCTTCCCGGTCAACGGCGCGCGCCAGTCCTACCTGCTCACGGCGGCCCTGCAGGAACAGCTGCAGCGGGCCTCGCACCGTGACGGCCTGAGTGCGATGCCGCCGCTGCTGACCTTCCAGTCGGTGGTGGATGCCACGGTGAGCACGCCAGCGGTGGTGGACGGGCTCTACCGCCTGCTGCCGGACAACGGCAGCGAGCTGGTGCTGTTCGACATCAACCGCTCGGTGGATTTCGGCCCGCTGCTGCGGCCGGAGGCGAGCCTGGCGCTGGCGCGCCTGCTGCCGCCGCCGCCGCGCAACTACCGCACGGCGGTGGTCACCAATGTCACGGCGAGCAGCCGCGAGGTGGTCGAGCGGGTGACCGAAGCCGGTGCCCGGGAAGAGTGGGTGACGCCGCTGGAGCTGACCTTCCCCCGTGAGCTGTTCTCGCTGTCCCACGTGGCCGTGCCCTTCCCCGAGAGCGATGGGCTGTACGGTCGGCGCCCCGACCCGGCCGATGACTTCGGCATCCACCTGGGTGACCTGTCGTTGCGGGGCGAGCGGGGTGCGCTGGTGATGGACATGGGCGCGCTGCAGCGTGCCACGTCCAACCCCTTCTTCCCTTACCTGCTGCGGCGCGTGGAGCAGACCCAGGGGCTGGCCCGCTGAGGCCCGCCGAGGGCTCGGAGGCTCAGGAGGAGCAGCTGATTTCCAGGTGCTTGCCCCATTCGGGCGGGCGCTCGGCGTAGCTTTCCATGCCCGGCTGCTCGTCGAACGGACGGGCGAGCACGGCGTGCAGCTGGCGCACCTCGCTGTAGTCGCCACGCTCGGCGGCCTCGATGGCGCGCTGGGCCAGGTAGTTGCGCAGGATGTACTTCGGGTTCACCGCGTGCATGCGCTGGCGGCGGGCGTCCTGGTCGTCGCCTTCGCGCGCGGCGCGCTCGACGTACTGCGCGGCCCAGGCGTCGAAGCCGGCGAGGTCGACGAAATCGTCCCGAAGCACGGCCACCGCCTGCTCGGGCGCGCTGTCGCCCAGGCGGCGGAAGAACAGGGTGTAGTCCACTGCGCTGGTCTGCATCAGTTGCAGCAGGCGCTGCACCAGCGCTTCGTCGCCATCCTCTGCCTGGATGAAGCCCAGGCGCCGGCGCATGTGGTCCAGCCAGGCCGCCTGGTACAGCGGCAGGAACAGCTCCAGCGCCTCGCGCAGGGCCTCCACGGCGATGTGCGGCGTCAGCGCCTGGGCCAGGGCGGCGAGGTTCCAGTGGGCGATGGGTACCTGGTTGCTGAAGCTGTAGCGCCCGCTGTCGTCGGAGTGGTTGCAGATGTGGTTGGCGTCGAAGTCGTCGAGGAAGGCGTAGGGGCCGTAGTCGAAGGTGATGCCGAGGATCGACATGTTGTCGGTGTTCATCACCCCGTGGCAGAAGCCATAGGCCTGCCAGCCGGCGATCATCTCGGCGTTGCGCTCGATCACCGTGCGGAACATCGCCAGCCAGGGTTCGTCGGCGTCGAGGCACTCGGGGAAATGGCAGGCCAGCACGTGCTCGCCGAGGGTCTTCAACTGCTCGTGCTGACGGGTGTAGTAGAAGTACTCGAAGTGGCCGAAGCGCACGTGGCTGGGGGCCAGGCGCATGACCATGGCGCCGCTTTCCTTCTTCTCGCGGTACACCGGGGTGCTGGAGCCGGTGACGCACAGCGCGCGGCTGCTGGGGATGCCCAGGGCGTGCAGGTGTTCGCTGGCGAGGAACTCGCGGATCGAGCTGCGCAGCACCGCGCGGCCGTCGCCCATGCGCGAGTAGGGCGTCTGGCCCGCGCCCTTGAGGTGCAGGTCCCAGTGCTCGCCAGCGTCGTTGACCACCTCGCCCAGCAGCAGGCCGCGGCCATCGCCGAGGCGCGGGTTGTAGCTGCCGAACTGGTGCCCGGAATAGACCATGGCGCGCGGTGCCGCGTCGGACCACAGCTTGTGCCCGGCGAAGAGCTCGGCGAACACCGGCGTGTCGGCCTCGGCCGGGTCCAGGTCGAGCAGCGCCATGGCCGCCGGGCTCGCCACCACCAGGTGCGGGTCGGCCAGCGGGTCGGGCAGGACTTCGGTGGAGAAGGCATCGCCCAGGCGGGCGAAGCGGTTGTCGAACTGCAGGTCGTCGAGTCGTTTCATGGGCTCAGCTTGTCACGCGGCCGGAGCCGGGGGAAGTCGCGGGGACCGGTGGTCCCCGCGTGGCAGCGGCCTACTTGGCCTGCTCTTCGGCGGCGTCGGCGGCAGCTTCCTCGACCGGGGCGTGGGCCTCGACCTTGCGGCTGAGGATGACGTCCATCTTCGGCACCGAGGAGATGTTGATGTTGTGCTCCTGGAACAGCTGGTCGATGCGCCGGTTCAGCTCGTCGGTGGCTAGGCCACGGTCGCCCAGCTCGCGCACGTAGATCTTCAGCTCGTGCTCCAGGGTGGTGGCGCCGTAGGTCTTCAGCTGCACGTTGGGGGCCGGGTCGCGCAGCACGCGGGTGTTCTCCTGGGTGGCCTGCAGCAGCAGCTTGCGCACCAGTTCCAGGTCGGCACCGCGATTGACGTTGTAGACCAGCACGATGCGGGTGACGGTGTCGGTCAGGGTCCAGTTGATCAGCTGGCTGGTGAGGAAGGTCTGGTTGGGGACTATCACCTCCTTGCGATCGCTGTCGGTGATGTGCGTGGCGCGGATGCGGATGCGGTTCACCGTGCCGGTGACGGTGCCGATGGTCACCAGGTCGCCGATGCGCACCGGGCGCTCGAACAGCAGGATCAGGCCGGAGATGAAGTTGGCGAAGATCGCCTGCATGCCGAAGCCGATACCCACCGAGAGCGCGGCCACCAGCCACTGCAGCTTGTCCCAGCTGACCCCGAGGGTGGACAGGGCGCTGACGAAGCCGATGCCGGCGATGGCGTAGGAGAGCAGGGTGGTGGTGGCATAGGCGCTGCCCTGGGCGAGCCTCAGGCGCGACAGCACCAGCACTTCCAGCAGGCCGGGCAGGTTGCGTGCGAGCACCGTGGTGATGCCGGCGATGATCAGCGCGCCGAGCACGTCGAGCAGGCTGATGGGCACCTGGGTGGCGGCGTCGCCGGTGCCGGCGGCGTACTGGTAGAGGGTCACTTCGTCGAGGTAGGCGAAGACGCTGATCAGGTCGGCCCAGACCAGGTACATCGCGGCGATGAAGGTGCCGAGCAGGGCCAGGCGGATCAGGCGCAGGGACTGCTGGTTGACCTGCTCGATGTCGAGGGTCGGCTCTTCCACCGCCACTTCCTCGCCTTCGGCGTTCTCCTTGGTCTGCGCCTGGCGCTTGGCCAGGGCACGGGCGTAGGCCAGGCGCCGGGCGGCCACGGCCAGGCCACGGACGAAGGCGGCCTCGATCACCAGCGTGAGGATCAGCAGGTAGAGCGTGTTGATCAGGCGGTCGGTGAGCTTGAGCGAGGTGTAGTAGTAGCCGAAGCCCACGGCGACGATGAACGCCAGTGGCAGCAGGGTGAAGCCCAGGCCGATGAGGAAGCGGAAGGGCGAGGTGTGCTCGCGCATCGGCTCGGCCAGCAGCAGATTGCTCAGCACCAGGGCCATCAGGGCGTAGCAGGAGATGACGACGATGATGCCGATCACATCCTCGGCCAGGGCCTGGGGCTGGTGCTCGGCGACGGTGACCACGGCCACCAGGGCCATCACCACCATGCCGAGGCGGCGGATCTGCTTGCTCAGCAGGGACACCTGCGGGCGCGGCCAGCGGAAGTGCAGCTCGGCGACGCCGCCCGGGGAGAGGATGCGGTACAGGGTGTAGAACACCAGCCAGGCCTGGGCCATTTCCATCAGCGCGGCGCCGAGGGTGGCGTTCTGGCCACGGGCGTCGATCTGCAGGGCCAGGCCGCAGAGGGCGAGGAACAGGGTCACCGGCAGGGCCAGGAGGACGTTCAGCAGCAACGCCAGGGGCGTGTGCATCTGGCTGTCGCGCTTGTAGTGGCCGATGTCCTGGTGCAGGTCGGTGAGCTTGGCGTAGATCCAGCTGCGCCGCCACAGCAGCGCACCGATCATCAGCAGCAGGGGGACGAACAGCCAGGGGCGGTCTACCAGGCCTTCGCCCAGCTCGGCCAGCCCTGAACCCCAGGGCACGTCGGCGAGCTGGCGTTGCAGGTAGTGCGGGGCGTTCTTGATCCAGGAAAGGTCCAGCGGCTTGTTGCTGGGAATCCAGAACATCTGCTCTTCCAGGGTCGCGCGCAACGCCTGGGAGGTACTTTGCAGCTGCTTCTGGTTGAGCTGCAGGGTGATGGATTCGTTGAGCAGGGCGTTGAGTTCGCGGCTCAGGCGGTCGAACAGCTCGGTGCGGGTGGTGGCCAGGTCGAGCAGGGTGGCGCGCAGTTCCGGGGTGACCTGGTCGGCGGGCTGGCGGGACAGCAGGTCGTCGACGTAGGCCTGGGGGCTGTTGAGCTTGTCGCGCTGCTGGCTGAGTTCGAACTGGTAAAGGCGGATGTCGGCGATCTCGTCGGCCAGGTCGCCGTCGAGCTTGAGGTGCGGCAGGGCCTGCTTCTGCTGGTAGAGGATCTTCGACAGCAGCAGGCTGCCCTTGAGCACGCTGATCTGCTCCTCCAGGGCCTGGTCGGCCTGGCTGAGGGTGTCCAGCTGCTGGCGGGTCTGCAGGTTCTGTTGGGTCAGCTCGTTGAGGCGGTCGGTGGCCCGCAGCAGGTAGTCGGAGAGCTTGAGGTTGGTGGCGCTCTCGGCGGCCAGCAGGCTGTCGGGCGTGGCCTTCTGCGCCTCGCGGGAGAGTTCGGCGACGGTCTGCTCGGAGCTTTCCCGGCGCTTGTCGTTGATCAGCGACTGCAGGGCCTGGGTTTCCTGCTCCAGGCGATGGATGCGCTCCACCAGCAGGTCGCGGCGGCTGTTGCCGAGGTCCTGCAACAGGCTGTTGCCGGCCAGCTCCTGGCGGCGCAGTTGGGTCTGGGCGTCGAGGGCGGCGAGTTCGGCGTTGTACTGGTCGCGCTGCTCGTCGGAGAGCGCCTTGCTGCCTTCCTTGCCGATCTTGAGGGTGGCGTTGATCTGCTGGGCGCGGGCCTGGTTGCTGGCGATCTCGGCCTGGGCGCGCTCGGGGCGGGTCTGGGCAGTGATGATCAGGCTGTTGGCCTCGGCCAGGTCCTTCTGCCAGTCGGCCAGCTGGGTGCTGCGCTGGTTGAGCAACTGGTCGAGCTGGGCCAGGGACGACTTGCTGTAGCGCTCGGTGACGTCCACCGGCTTGCTGGCCTTGAGACGGGTGAATTCGCGCTGGGCGTCGCTGGTCTGGCGCGGGGCGTCGGTGAGCTGGCGCTTGAGGTCGGCCAGGCGCTTTTCGCTCTCGGCTTCGTTGCCCAGCAGGGTCAGGGTCTGTTCCAGCACCTGCTGCACGGCCTTCTGCTCGGCTTCGGACAGCTTGCGCTCGGCCAGGGTGTCCAGACTTTGCTGGACCTTGGCGCTGGTCGGTGGTTCGGCGGCGTGCAGGTTGGTCACACCGAGGCTGAAGCCGATGAGGGCGGCGGCAATGAGGGGGCGCAGGAAAGACATGGTCGCTGGGGGCGGCTCTGGGAAAAGTGCGGTTAATGATATGCCAGGCGCGGCGCCCGTGGTGGGACGTGCCGCGCCTTCAGAGGAACAGTCCGGGGCCTGGACGGCCATGACCTTCGGGGAATTTGACGCCCACCTTGCGCACCTTGTTCCCTTCCATCAGGGCCACGGTCCAGGTCAGGCCGTTCCATTCCACCTGGTCGCCGACGATGGGCTCGCCGCCGATCTCGTGGGCGATGAAGCGTCCCAGGGGCTGGGTGCCGTCGATGTTCTCCAGCTTGAGGCCGTAGAGCGAGGCGACGGCGGAGAGCTGGGCATCGCCTTCGAGGACGAAGTCGCCGAAGAAGCGCAGGTCGAGGCCGCGCTGGGGCGCCTGGCTGAACAGTTTGCCGAGGGCGGAGAGGTCGTGCTCGTGGCCGACCACGCAGAGGATGTCGCCCGCCTCCAGCACGGTACTGCCCGAAGGGTGGAGCAGTTCGGTGCCCCGGAACAGCGCGGCGATGCGGGTGCCTTCGGGCATCTTCAGTTCGCGCAGGGCGGCGCCGATGCACCACTTCTCCGCGCCCAGGCGGTAGACGAACAGCTCCCACTCGCTGGTGGGGTGGATCTCCAGCCCGGCGCGGGAGATGGGCGCCGGCTCCGGCGGTACCGTCACCCGCAGCAGCCTGGCCGCCAGCGGCAGGCTGGCGCCCTGCAGCAGCAGGGAGACGAGGACGATGAAGAACGCCAGGTTGAAGTACAGCTGCGAGTGGGGCAGGCCGGCCATCATCGGGAATACCGCGAGGATGATGGGCACCGCGCCGCGCAGGCCGACCCAGGCGATGAAGGCCTTTTCGCGGTCATGGAAGGCGCGGAAGGGGATCAGCCCGATCATCACCGACAGCGGGCGGGCGAAGAGGATCATCCACAGCGCCAGGCCCAGGGCGGGCAGGGCGATGGGCAGCAGGTCGTGGGGCGTGACCAGCAGGCCCAGCACCAGGAACATGCCGATCTGCGCCAGCCAGGCCATGCCGTCGAGCATATGCAGGATGCTGTGGCGCGAGCGGATCGGGCGGTTGCCCAGCACCAGCCCGCAGAGGTAGGCGGCGAGGATGCCGCTGCCGTGCAGGAAGTTGGTGAGGGCGAACACCAGCAGGCCGCCACTCACCACCAGCAGCGGGTAGAGGCCGTTGGGCAGGTTGATGCGGTTGATCAGTTGCAGCAGCAGCCAGCCGCCGCCGAGGCCGAGCAGGGCGCCGATGCCGAACTCGCTGACCAGGTGGCCGAGGAAGGACAGGCTGATTTCGCTCTGCCCCTTGGCCAGCATGTCGATCAGGGTGACGGTGAGGAACACCGCCATCGGGTCGTTGCTGCCGGACTCGATCTCCAGGGTGGCGGTGACCCGTTCGTTGAGGCCCTTGCCGCCGAGCAGGGAGAACACCGCCGCGGCGTCGGTGGAGCCGACGATGGCGCCGATCAGCAGGCCTTGCATGATGTCGAGGTTGAACAGCCAGGCCGCGGCCATGCCGGTCAGCCCGGTGGTGATCAAGACGCCGACCGTGGCCAGCGACAGCGCCGGCCACAAGGCCACGCGGAAGCTGGAGACCCGTGTGCGCAGGCCGCCGTCGAGGAGAATGATGGCCAGCGCCAGGTTGCCCACCAGGTAGGCCAGCGGGTAGTTGCTGAAGCCGATGCCGCCCGGGCCATCGATGCCGGCGACCATGCCCACGGCCAGGATGATGACCAGGATGGGGATGCCCAGGCGCGAGGAAACCGAGCTCACCAGAATGCTTGCGCCGACCAGCAACGCGCCGATCAGGAACAGGCTATTGATGGTGGCTGCATCCACGTATTGAAGCTCCTGGCAATGATGTCGGGGGTGACGCTGGAGGGATGCATGCAGCGTGCATGCCAGCTGGATTCTAACCTGCTACCCGCAACGCGCCGCAAGCGCTGATCGGCATAAATCCACAGGTTTTTTGAACAGGGCCGAAGCCTGTGTTCACGGATTCGACCAGGTGGTCAGGATATTGTCCGAGGTCGATTTGACGATCCGGGGAATGCCGGTGCCGAGCCGGTCATCGGTGGGCTGGCCGATTCGCAGGCAAAAAAAGCCCCGCATGTGCGCGGGGCAGGGAAACCCTGAAAAGTTGAAATCAGAACCAGGCGTCGCGCATTTCCAGGCAGGTGTCGTCGCGGGCTTCGAGAATGGCCAGGGCGTGGTGCACACCCGGCACTTCCCAGGTGAGGAAGTAGCGCGCGGCCTGCAGCTTGCCCTTGTAGAAGTCGGCGTCGGCGGCGTTGCCACGGGCCAGGCCTTCTTCGGCGCGGATCGCCTGTTCCAGCCAGCGCCAGCCGATGACCGCGTGGCCGAAGGCGTTGAGGTACAGCGCGGAGTTGGCCAGGGCCTGGTTGACCTTGCCCTGCATCAGGTCGCCGAGCAGGGCCAGGGTCACGGCGGAGAGGCGCGACACCAGTTGCTCCAGCGGCTGGCGCAGGGCGTCGAGGGAACCGTGGGCGCTGGCGCGCTGGCAGGTGTCGTTGATCAGGCGGGTCAGCTGCTTGAGGCCGGCACCGTTGTTCTGCGCCACCTTGCGGCCCAGCAGGTCCAGGGACTGGATGCCGTGGGTGCCTTCATGGATGGGGTTGAGGCGGTTGTCGCGGTAGTACTGCTCCACCGGGTATTCGCGGGTGTAGCCGTGGCCGCCGAGGATCTGCACCGCCAGTTCGTTGGCCTTGAGGCAGAACTCCGAGGGCCAGGATTTGACGATGGGGGTGAGCAGGTCGAGCAGCTCGTGGGCCTGCTTGCGCTCCTCCTCGGTGGCGAGGGTCTGGGTGTCGTCGAACAGGCGGGCCGAGTACAGGCCGAGGTCGAAGGCGCCTTCCACATAGGCCTTCTGGGTCAGCAGCATGCGGCGCACGTCGGCGTGCTCGATGATCGCCACCTGGGCGCTGGTCGGGTCCTTGCCGTCGGGCAGGCGGCCCTGGGGGCGCTCGCGGGCGTATTCCAGGGAGTAGAGGTAGCCGGCGTAGCCGAGCATCACCGCGCCCATGCCGACGCCGATGCGTGCCTCGTTCATCATCTGGAACATGTAGGACAGGCCGGCGTGGGGCTTGCCCACCAGGTAGCCGACGCAGTCGCCGTTGTCGCCGAAGTTCAAGGCGGTGGAGGTGGTACCGCGGTAGCCCATCTTGTGGAACAGGCCGGCGAGGATCACGTCGTTGCGCTTGCCGAGGGAGCCGTCGTCGTTGACCAGGAACTTGGGCACGATGAACAGCGAGATGCCTTTGACCCCGGCGGGGGCGTCCGGCAGCTTGGCCAGCACCATGTGCACGATGTTGTCCGACAGCGGGTGGTCGCCGCCGGAGATGAAGATCTTGTTGCCCTTGATGCGGTAGGTGCCGTCACCGGCCGGTTCGGCGCGGGTGCGGATGTCCGACAGCGAGGAGCCGGCGTGGGGCTCGGTGAGCGCCATGGTGCCGAAGAACTTGCCGTCGATCATCGGCTGCAGGAAGCGCTGCTTCTGTTCGTCGCTGCCGAAGCTCTCGATCAGGTTGGCCGCGCCCATGGTCAGGAAGGGGTAGGCGGAGCTGCCGACGTTGGCCGACTGGAAGTGGGCGAAGCAGGCCTGGGACAGCAGCGTGGGCAGTTGCATGCCGCCCTGCTCGAAGCTGCGGGTGGCGTTGAGGAAGCCGGCTTCGAGGAAGGCGTCGACGGCGGGCTTCACTTCCGGGATCAGCGTGGCGGCGCCGTTGTGGTACTCCGGCTCGTTCTCGTCGCCCTTGCGGTTGTGCGGGGCGAAGTATTTCTCGGCGATGCTGCGGGCGGTGCCGATGGCGGCGTCGAAGGTTTCGCGGTTGTGGTCGGCGAAGCGCTCGCGCTGGGTCAGGGCTTCGGCGTCCAGCACTTCGTAGAGTTCGAAGGCCAGGTTGCGGGAACTGAGCAGGGTCTCGGACATGTCGGATCTCCGGTTGGATGGCCGGAGTCTAGATCGGTGAATGAAGGTCGCCTAGCAACATCCATAAGGGTGATAAAGCGGCAAAACCCGGCCAGCGTCGCGGCTGGTAAACTGCGCGCCTCGCGAGGATTCCCACACCATGAACTACCGTCACGCCTTCCATGCCGGCAACCACGCCGATGTGCTCAAACACCTGACCCTGGCCCGCCTGATCGCCCTGCTGTCACGCAAGGAGGCGCCCTTCGCCTACCTCGACAGCCACGCCGGTGTCGGCCTCTACGACCTGGCCGGCGACCAGGCCAACCGCACCGGGGAATGGGAGGAGGGCATCGGCCGGCTCTGGGGCCAGCCCGACCTGCCGGAACTGATGGTGGACTACCTCGGCGTGCTCCACGCCCTGAACCCCGATGGCGCGCTGCGCCACTACCCCGGTTCGCCGGAGCTGGCACGCCAGCTGACCCGCCCGCAGGATCGCCTGCACCTGAACGAAAAGCACCCGGAAGACGGCCAGGCGCTGAAGGAGAACATGGCCGGCGACCGCCGCGTCGCCGTGCACCTGGGCGAAGGCTGGCACCTGCCCCGCGCCCTGCTGCCCACGGCGGAGAAGCGCGCGCTGATGCTGATCGACCCGCCCTTCGAAAAAGCCGACGAGCTGGAGCGCTGCGTCACCGCGCTGAAGGAAGCCATCGGCCGCATGCGCCAGACGGTCGTGGCGATCTGGTACCCGATCAAGGACCAGCGCCAGCTCAAGCGCTTCTACCAGGGCCTGGAAGCCTCCGGCGCGCCCAAGCTGCTGCGCGTGGAACTGATGGTGCACCCGGCGGACAACGCCCTCGGCCTCAACGGCTCTGGCCTGGCCATCGCCAACCCGCCATGGGGACTGGAAGAGGAACTGCGCCAACTGCTGCCCTGGCTGAGCGAAAAGCTTGCGCAGAGTCAGGGTGGCTGGCGGTTGGATTGGATTATTGCGGACAGTTGATAGCTTGAAGCTTGAAGCTTGAAGCTTGAAGCTTGAAGCTTGAAGCCAGAAGCCAGAAGCCAGAAGCCAGAAGCCAGAAGCCAGAAGCCAGAAGCCTCAGGCCGGTGCTCCTTCTTCCAGCTTCAAGCTTCCCGCTTCAAGCTCTAAACCGGCATACAAACGCCCGTCCCCCCCAACCCGCAATACCCCCCCGGATTCTTCGCCAGGTACTGCTGGTGATACGCCTCGGCGTAATAGAAGGTCGGGGCTTCGTCGATTTCGGTGGTGATGGTGCCGAAGCCTGAGTTGCTCAGTTCGGCCTGGAAGCGGGCTTCGCTGGCCTTGGCGGCTTCCAGCTGGGCGGCGTCGCTGCAGTAGATGGCCGAGCGGTACTGGGTGCCGATGTCGTTGCCCTGGCGCATGCCCTGGGTCGGGTTGTGGGCTTCCCAGAATACCGAGAGCAGCTTCTCGTAGCTGATCACCTGCGGGTCGAACACCACCAGCACCACTTCGGTGTGCCCGGTGAGGCCGGAGCAGACTTCGTCGTAGGTCGGGTTCGGGGTGTGGCCGCCGGCGTAGCCGACCGCGGTGGACCAGACGCCTTCCTGTTGCCAGAAACGGCGCTCGGCGCCCCAGAAACAGCCGAGGCCGAACACCGCCTGTTGCAGGTGGGCGGGGAAGGGGGCTTGCAGCGGGCGGCCGTTGACGAAGTGGGCGTCGGGCACCGGCATCGGCGATTCACGGCCGGGCAGCGCCTGTGCCGCCGTGGGCAGCTCGATTTTGTGAGCGAGGATCTGCGAGCGCAGGACCATGGCGTTCTCCTGATTGGGTGGCTGGTCGATAGACCTGCGGGAATGGCCGATGTTACAGCAGGCTCAGGGCTCAGGGCTCAGGGCTCAGGGCTGCGGGCGGCAGGGGTAGCGGCGCAGGCTTTCCAGCAGCAGGTGCCCGGGAATGGGCTGGTCGAATAGGTAGCCCTGGCCGACGTCGCAGCGCTGGCGGCGGAGGAAGGCCAGCTGGGAGGCGCTCTCGATACCTTCGGCGACGACCTTGAGCTTGAGGTTGTGGGCCATGGCGATCACCGCGGAGGTGATTTCCATGTCGTCCTGGTTGTCGGGAATGTCCTTGATGAAGCTGCGGTCGATCTTGATGACGTCGATCGGGAACTTCTTCAGGTAGCTGAGGGACGAGTAGCCGGTGCCGAAGTCGTCCATGGCCAGGGTCAGGCCTAGGGTCTTGAGACGGTTGAGCTGGTGCTTGGTGTCGTCGGTGGCTTCCAGCAGCAGGCCTTCGGTCAGTTCCAGTTCCAGCAGGCCCGGGGGCAGTTGCTCCTCGTGGAGGATGGCGGCGATGGAGCCCACCAGGTCCGGGTCGCTGAACTGCTTGGGCGAGAGGTTGATCGCCACCTGCACATCGCCCATGCCCGAGGCGCTGAGGCGCCGGCTCATGCGACAGGCTTCGCGGATCACCCATTTGCCGATGGGGATGATCATCCCGGTTTCCTCGGCGACGCTGATGAACTGGTCGGGGCGGATCATGCCGCGCTCCGGGTGCTGCCAGCGCAGCAGCGCCTCCATGCCCAGCAGTTGCCCGGACTTGAGGCACAGCTTGGGCTGGTAGAAGACTTCCAGCTCGTTCTGTGCCAGGGCGCGGCGCAGGTTGTTCTCGACGAACAGCTTGTAGCTGGCCTCGGCGTTGAGGGTTTCGGTGAACAGTTGCAGCTGGTGCTTGCCGTTGGCCTTGGCCTTGTGCAGGGCGAGGCCGGCGTGCTTCATCAGGGTCTGCGGATCACGCCCATGCTGGGGCGCGCAGGCCAGGCCCAGGGAGCCGGTGACGCTGATCAGCTGGTTGTCGACGAACAGCGGCTTGTCGAGGGTGTGGAGGATCTGCCCGGCGGTCTTCTGCCCGCTCTCCAGGTCGGCGCCATCGAGCAGCACTGCGAATTCGTTGCTGGCGAAGCGCGCGAGGATGTCGCCCTGGCCGAGGGTGTTGCGCAGCCGGCGGGCGAGGCTGACCAGCAGTTTGTCGCCGGTCTGGTGGCCGAGGCTGTCGTTGATGCGCTTGAAGTTGTCGATGTCCACCAGCAGCAGGCAGAGGGGCGACTCGTGGTCGCTCTGGAAGCGCTCTTCGAGGCTGCGGATGAAGTAGGGACGGTTACCCAGCCCGGTGAGGTTGTCGGTGTAGGCCAGCTTCTCGATGCGCTGCTGGGCCAGCTTGTTGTGGGTGACGTCCTCGTAGATGCCGATGTAGTGCGTCAGTTCGCCGTTCTCGCCGAACACCTTGGAGATGGACAGCTGGCCCCAGTACGGCTCGAGGTTCTTGCGCCGGCTGCGGAACTCGCCCTGCCAGCTGTTGCTGGTGGTGAGGCTGGAGCGGGCGTCGAACAGCAGGTCGCTGAGGTTTTCCAGGGCCGGCAGCTCGGAGAGGCGGCGGCCGTGGACTTCGTCGGAGCTGTACTGGGTGATGGCGGTGAAGCTGGGGTTGACGTATTCCACCAGGCCGTCGCGGTCCACCAGCAGGAAGGCGCTGGCGCTCTGTTCGACGGCGCGCTGGAACAGGTGCAGGGCGTTGGTGGCGTCGAGGCGTTGCTGGTTGACCAGAACCTGGGCGAACTGGTCGGCCAGCTCGCCGGCGAAGGCGATTTCATCGGTCTGCCAGACGCGCTGGCCGCCGGTGTGTTCCAGGCACAGCACGCCGACCACCTCGCCACCGATGCGCACGCTGGCATCGAGCAGGGCGACCACACCCTGGGGCTTGAGGTAGTCGTCCACCAGCTCGATGGTACGCGGGTCGCGCTGGGCGTTGTGGGCGTCGATGGCGCGGCCGCTGTGCAGGGCTTCGAGGTACTGCGGGTAGCGGCTGACGTCGATGGCGCCCGGGTGTTCGTGGTGGTCCTGGTCGCGCCGGTAGAGGGTGATGGCGCGCAGCAGGTCGCCATCGAACATCCACAGGGAGGCGCGGGAGACCTCGTAGGCCTCGCAGGCGGCCTGGGTGATCAGCTTGGCCGCTTCCAGGGCCGGGTCGCCGGGGCTGTAGCGGTGGCGGGCCAGGCGCACGATCAGGCTCTGCTGCGCGCGGGAGCGGATCAGGTGCTGCAGGTGGTCTTCCTGGGAGCGCTGGTAGAGATCCAGGGAGCTTTTCAGGCGCTGGTTCTGGGCTTCCAGTTCGCTGAGGCGATGGTCATCGTCTTCACGGTCGTCGACGTCCACCGGCAGCAGGTAACCGCGCAGCAGGTTGCGGCCGTGCTGCTGGAAGGCTTCGCCGAGTTCGAGGATGGTGCGCACGCCGTCGGGGGTGTGCAGGCCGTACTGCACTTGGTAGCTGGCGCTGCCGGTCAGCTGACGCTGGATTTCGTCATGCAGGCGGTAGCGCGCTTCGGGGGACATCAGGCTGGCGTAGGGCGAGCCGACCAGGGCACATAGCTCGGTGGCCGGCAGGCCGATCTGGCGTTCGCAATTGGGGTCGAGGAACAGCAGCGCCCAGCTGGCCTCGTTGAGCCGCTCGAAACGCATGAGGCCAAGCCGCGAAGGGACTGGCAACTGCGTCACAACCTCGGCCACCGTACGGCTGGCGGCATCGGGATGGCTTTTCATCGGGCGGGTGGGTTCCAGTATGCTGACCGAGTCGGGCCTCGGCCCACTTCATATTATGGCGTCGGGCAAGGGTGCATCATGCGGATGGGGCTGACAAGACAACTTGGTGGGGCTTTGGTGCTATGTGGGCTGTTTTTTTTATCACCGGTCTCGGTGGCCGCTGCTGAGCCTGTTCTCAGCAGCGCCGAACAGACCCGTTACCTGACGGAAATCAAGCGTCTCTACCTGACCGACGACGAGCGCAAGGCGCTGTTTGCGCATACCAATGCGCTGCTCAGGACCTACGCCCTGAGCGCCGGCTACCAGGTGGGTTCCAGCGACCGCCGCGACCTGGAGTACCAGGTGAGCCTGGCCAAGCCGGGCGAGTTGATGCTGCGCGAAGAGGTGCGTGCCACCTCGGGCACCGGGGTTTCGGTACGCAACCGTTTGCTGCCGGTGTTCGGCGTCGATCCGAGCATCAGCTACGCGTGCCCTCGCGAAGGCCAGGCCTGTGTGCTCAACGTGCCCGGCTCCACGGAACCGATGCTGACCATCGTCCGGGATCTCGATGGCGCCGGACAACTGGCCAAGGCCTTCAGCTTCCTGATTCGCAATCTGCAGAAGGGCTGACCTGGCTGCAGCGACGAAGCCCATCGGCACCGGCTGATGGGCTGCATGTCTTTCCTCTCTTCTGAACGCACGATACGGGCTGCCGTAGGACGACGCCTGGGCGATGGGCGTGGGTTTCCTTCAGTGGTATTTCCAGGCAAAAAAAACCCCGCCTAAAGGGGCGGGGTCGAGGTGCGAGCGTGGCGTGCTCGCGATGAAGCAAAGGTTTACAGCAGCATGGTGCGGATATCCGCCAGCACATCGCCCAGGCGCTTGGTGAAGCGCGCGGCGGCGGCGCCATTGATCACGCGGTGGTCATAGGACAGCGACAGCGGCAGCATCAGGCGCGGCTGGAAGGCCTTGCCGTCCCAGACCGGCTGGATGGTGGCCTTGGACACGCCGAGGATTGCCACTTCCGGCGCGTTGACGATCGGCGTGAAGCCGGTGCCGCCAATGTGGCCGAGGCTGGAGATGGTGAAGCAGGCGCCTTGCATGTCGTCCGCCGAGAGCTTCTTGGTCCGGGCCTTCTCGGCCAGGGCAGCAGCTTCGGCCGCCAGTTGCAGCAGGCTCTTCTGGTCGACGTTGCGGATCACCGGGACCAGCAGGCCATCCGGGGTGTCCACGGCGAAGCCGATGTGCACGTACTTCTTGCGGATCAGCGCCTTGCCACTGGGGGCCAGGGAGCTGTTGAAGTCCGGCAATTCCTTGAGCAGGTAGGCGCAGGCTTTCAGCAGCAGCGGCAGCACGGTCAGCTTGACGCCGGCCTTCTCGGCCACGGCTTTCTGGGCGACGCGGAAGGCTTCCAGCTCGGTGATGTCGGAAGAGTCGAACTGGGTCACGTGCGGGACGTTGAGCCAGCTGCGGTGCAGGTTGGCGGCGCCGACCTGCATCAGGCGGGTCATCGCCACTTCTTCGATTTCACCGAACTTGCTGAAGTCCACGGTGGGGATCGGCGGAATGCCGGCACCGCCGGTGGCGCCTGCGGCAGCGGCCGGGGCCTCCTTGGACTTCTGCATCACGGCCTTGACGTAGGCTTGCACGTCTTCCTTGAGCACGCGGCCGTGCGGGCCGGTCGCGGTGACCGCGCCCAGCTCGACGCCGAATTCACGGGCCAGTTGGCGCACCGCCGGGCCAGCATGGACCTTGGCACCGTTGGAGCGGGCCGGGGCGCCGGCGCTGCCGGCGGCAGCGGCCGACAGCGAGGCGATGGCGTTGACCTCGGCGGCAACGGCCGGGCTGGCGCCTGCCGGTACGCGATGGACCGGTTGGCTGTCCTGCGCGGCAGGGGCCGGAGCGGCGGCCGGGGCGGAGCCCTGGGTGCGCAGCTTGAGGATCAGGTCGCCGGTACCGACTTCGGCGTCCAGCTTGACCACGATGCTCTCGACCACGCCAGCGGCGGGCGAGGGGATCTCCATGCTGGCTTTGTCGGATTCCAGGGTGATCAGGCTCTGGTCGGCTTCGACGCTGTCGCCGGCCTTGACCAGGATCTCGATGACCTTGGCCTTGCTGTCGGAGCCGATATCCGGGACGTGGACGTCCTGCACCGATTCGGCAGCCGGAGCGGCCGGAGCCGCTGCGGGAGCCTGGGCCGGTGCCGGTGCGGCGGGAGGTGCTTCAGCGGCCTTGGCGGCAGCGGGTGCAGCGCCTGCAACGCGCAGCTTGATGATCAGGTCGCCGGTGCCGACTTCGGCATCCAGCTGGACCACGACGCTCTCGACCACGCCAGCGGCGGGCGAGGGGATCTCCATGCTGGCCTTGTCGGACTCCAGGGTGATCAGGCTCTGATCGGCTTCGACGCGATCGCCGGCCTTGACCAGCACTTCGATGACCTTGGCCTTGCTGTCGGAGCCGATGTCCGGGACGTGAACGTCCTGGACGCTTTCACTGGCGGGGGTCGCCGATGCCGGTGCGGCAGCGGGCTTCTCTTCCGCCTTGGGGGCGGCAGCCGGTGCCTGGGCCGCGGGTGCCGCAGCGGCGGCGCCCTCGACGTCCAGTTCGATCAGGTCGTCGCCTTCCTTGAGGCGGTCGCCGATCTTCACCTTCAGGCTCTTCACCACGCCGGCCTTGGGCGAGGGGACTTCCATGCTGGCCTTGTCGGATTCCAGGGTGACGAGGCTCTGGTCGGCTTCGACGCGGTCGCCAACCTTGACCAGGATCTCGATCACTTCGCCTTCGCCGCCGATATCGGGTACGCGGATCAACTCACTCACAATGCGTCTCCTCAGCAGTCCAGGGGGTTGCGCTTATCGGGGTCGATGCCGAACTTGGCGATGGCCTCGGCCACCACTTTCGGTTCGATGTCGCCGCGATCCGCGAGGGCTTCCAGTGCCGCCAGGACAACCCAGTAGCGGTCCACTTCGAAGAAGTGGCGCAGCTTCTTGCGGCTGTCGCTGCGGCCGAAGCCGTCGGTACCCAGGACCTTGAATTCCTTGCTCGGCACCCACTGACGAATCTGTTCGGCGAACAGCTTCATGTAGTCGGTGGAGGCCACGACCGGACCCTTGCGGCCATTCAGGCACTGCTCGACGTAGGTCGACTTGGGCTTCTGGCCCGGGTGCAGGCGGTTGTGGCGCTCGATGGCCAGGCCATCGCGGCGCAGTTCGTTGAAGCTGGTGACGCTCCAGACATCGGCGCCGACGTTGAACTCGTCGCGGAGGATCTTCGCCGCTTCGCGGACTTCGCGCAGGATGGTGCCCGAGCCCAGCAGCTGCACGTGGTGCGCGGCTTCCTTCTTGTCCTCTTCGAGCAGGTACATTCCCTTGATGATGCCTTCCTCGACACCGGCCGGCATGGCGGGCTGGGTGTAGGCCTCGTTCATCACGGTGATGTAGTAGAAGACATCCTGCTGCTCTTCGGTCATCTGGCGCATGCCTTCGCGGATGATCACCGCGAGCTCATAGCCATAGGTGGGGTCGAAGGTGCGGCAGTTGGGGATGGTGCCGGCCAGCATGTGGCTGTGGCCGTCCTCGTGCTGCAGGCCTTCGCCGTTGAGCGTGGTGCGGCCGGCGGTGCCGCCGATCAGGAAGCCACGGGTACGGCTGTCGCCAGCGGCCCAGGCCAGGTCGCCGATACGCTGGAAGCCGAACATCGAATAGAAGATGTAGAACGGCAGCATCGGCTGGTTGTGGCTGGAGTACGAGGTACCGGCGGCGATGAAGGAGCTCATGGCGCCCGCTTCGTTGATGCCTTCCTCGAGGATCTGGCCCTTCTTGTCCTCGCGGTAGAACATCACCTGATCCTTGTCGACGGGCTCGTAGAGCTGGCCGACGGAGGAGTAGATGCCCAGTTGGCGGAACATGCCTTCCATACCGAAGGTACGGGCTTCGTCCGGGATGATGGGGACGATGCGCTGGCCGATTTCCTTGTCCTTGACCAGCTGCGAGAGGATCCGCACGAAGGCCATGGTGGTGGAGATTTCACGGTCGCCGGAGCCGTCGAGGATGGCCTTGAGGGTATCCAGCGGCGGGGTCGGGATGCTGAAGCTCTTGGCGCGACGCTGGGGCACGAAGCCACCCAGTGCGGCACGGCGCTCGCTCAGGTAACGGGCTTCGGCGCTGCCTTCCTCGGGTTTGAAGAAGGGCAGGTTTTCCAGCTCGTCATCCTTCACCGGGATGTCGAAGCGGTCGCGGAACGACTTCAGGCTGTCGACATCGACCTTCTTGGTGTTGTGCGCGGTGTTCTTCGCTTCGCCGGCACCGGTGCCATAGCCCTTGATGGTCTTGGCCAGGATAACGGTGGGCTGGTCCTTGTGGTTGACCGCCTGGTGGTAGGCCGCATAGACCTTGTACGGGTCGTGGCCACCACGGTTGAGCTTCCAGATCTCGTCGTCGGAGAGGTCGGCGACCATCGCCTTGAGCTCGGGGGTGTTGAAGAAGTGCTCACGGACGAACGCGCCGTCCTTGGCCTTGTAGTTCTGGTACTCGCCGTCGATGACTTCGTCCATGCGGCGCTGCAGGATGCCGTCGACGTCCTTGGCCAGCAGCGGGTCCCAGAAGCGACCCCAGATGACCTTGTTGACGTTCCACTGGGCGCCACGAAACACGCCTTCGAGTTCCTGGATGATCTTGCCGTTGCCGCGAACCGGGCCGTCGAGGCGCTGCAGGTTGCAGTTGATGACGAAGATCAGGTTGTCGAGCTTCTCGCGGCCGGCCAGGGAGATGGCGCCGAGGGATTCCGGCTCGTCGCACTCGCCGTCGCCCATGAAGCACCAGACCTTCTGCTTGCCGGCGGGGATGAAGCCGCGGCTTTCCAGGTACTTCATGAAGCGTGCCTGGTAGATCGCCTGGATCGGGCCGAGGCCCATGGATACGGTGGGGAACTGCCAGAAGTCCGGCATCAGCCAGGGGTGCGGGTAGGACGACAGGCCGTTGCCATCGACTTCCTGGCGGAAGTTGTTCATCTGGTCTTCGGTGATGCGGCCTTCCATGAAGGCGCGGGCGTAGACACCGGGGGAGGCGTGGCCCTGGAAGTAGATCAGGTCGCCGCCGTGTTCGTCGGTCGGGGCCTGGAAGAAGTAGTTGAAGCCGATGTCGTAGAGGGTCGCCGAGGACGCGAAGCTGGAGATGTGACCGCCCAGGTCGGAGTCCTTCAGGTTGGTGCGCATGACCATGGCCAGCGCGTTCCAGCGTACCAGCGAGCGAATGCGGCGTTCCATGAACAGGTCGCCAGGCATGCGTGCTTCGTGGGTGACGGGGATCGTGTTGCGATAGGGCGTGGTGATGGCATAGGGAAGCTGCGAACCGCTACGGGTAGCGAGTTCACCCATACGGGTCATCAGGTAATGCGCGCGGTCTTCGCCTTCTTTGTCGAGAACCGATTCCAGGGCGTCCAGCCATTCCTGGGTTTCGACGGGATCGAGGTCTTGCATGGCTTGCTCCAGGGCGGAAAGGCTTCCAGAATCGGACGCCTATGTTCACTGCCAGCCTTTTGGGCGGGCAGAAGCTAATTCTTGGATTTACCGGGGGTCGAACCGGCCTTGTGTAGTTTTACTACATTTCGACGGCCGTTTCAGCACTCTGGACACAATCTTTCGTAGTAAAACTACAGATGGGCGGTGCAAGGCCAGCAACCACAGGCCCGGCGTACGCCGATCACAGGATAGACCATGAGCCTGCCCCCGCTTGTCGCCCTTCCCCCGCAATTGCAATCGCTCGCCGACCGTGCGCGCCAGGCTTTCACCTCCGCTGGGGAGGGCCTGCCGGAATCTCCGCGGCGGGTGTTCGAGGGCTGGCCCGACGAACGGCAGCAGGCATTCCAGCGGGTGTGCGCAGCCAGTGACTTCGTGGCCGAGCAGGCGCAGCGCGATCCGGCGATGCTCATGCAGCTGGCGGAATCGGGCGAGCTGGAATGTACACTTAAATCCAATGAATTGTGTACACAATTGGATTCAGTTCTTGCTGAGTGCGAGAGTGAAGATGAGCTGGCGCGCCGCCTGAGGCGCTTTCGCAACCGCCAGCAGGTGCGCATCATCTGGCGCGACCTGACCCGCCAGGCGGACCTCGCGGAAACCTGCCGCGACCTTTCCGATCTCGCCGACGCTTGCATCGACCGCGCCTACCACTGGCTCTACGAGCGCCATTGCGCGCAGTTCGGCACCCCCACCGGGCGCCGTTCCGGGCTGCCGCAGCACATGGTCATCCTCGGCATGGGCAAGCTGGGCGCCCACGAACTGAACCTGTCCTCGGACATCGACCTGATCTTCGGCTACCCGGAAGGCGGCGAGACCGAGGGTGCCAAGCGCGCCCTGGACAACCAGGAGTTCTTCATCCGTCTCGGCCAGAAGCTGATCAAGGCGCTGGACGCCATCACCGTCGACGGCTTCGTCTTCCGCGTCGACATGCGCCTGCGCCCCTACGGCTCGTCCGGCGGGCTGGTGCTCAGCTTCAATGCGCTGGAGCAGTACTACCAGGACCAGGGGCGCGACTGGGAACGCTACGCGATGATCAAGGCGCGGGTGGTCGGTGGTGACCAGCAGGCCGGCGCGCAGTTGCTGGAGATGCTGCGGCCCTTCGTCTATCGCCGCTACCTGGACTTCTCGGCCATCGAGGCGCTGCGCTCGATGAAGCAGCTGATCCAGCAGGAAGTGCGCCGCAAGGGCATGACCGAGAACGTCAAGCTCGGCTCCGGCGGCATCCGCGAGGTGGAGTTCATCGCCCAGGCCTTCCAGCTCATTCACGGCGGGCGCGACCTGAGCCTGCAGCAACGCCCGCTGCTCAAGGTGCTGGCCACTCTGGAAGGGCAGGGCTACCTGCCGCCGGCCGTGGTGGCCGAGCTGCGCGATGGCTATGCCTTCCTGCGCTATACCGAGCACGCCCTGCAGGCCATTGCCGACCGGCAGACGCAGATGCTGCCGGACAACGACCTGGATCGTGCTCGCGTCGCCTTCATCATGGGCTTCGATGACTGGGCGGCCTTCCATGAGCGATTGATGTACTGGCGCGGCCGTGTCGAGTGGCACTTCCACCAGGTCATCGCCGACCCGGACGAAGACGAGGACGCCGGCCCGCAGGACGCCTGCATCGGCGGCGAGTGGCTGCCGCTGTGGGAAGATGCCCTGGATGAAGAGAGCGCCTGCCGGCAACTGAGCGAATCCGGCTTCCTCGACCCGCTGGCGGCCATGAAGCGCCTGATCGACCTGCGTAACGGCCCGCAGCTGCGTGCCATGCAGCGCCTCGGTCGCGAGCGTATGGACGCCTTCATTCCGCGCCTGCTGACCATGGCCAGCGAACACGCCAACCCTGATCTGGTGCTGGAGCGCGTGCTGCCGCTGGTGGAGAAAGTGGCCCGGCGCTCGGCCTACCTGGTGCTGCTCAGCGAGAACCCTGGTGCCCTGGAGCGCCTGATCACCCTCTGCGCCGCCAGCCCCTGGATCGCCGAGCAGATCGCTCGCTATCCGCTGTTGCTGGACGAGTTGCTCAACGAGGGCCGCCTCTACCACCCGCCGCTGGCGCCCGAGCTGGCGGCCGAGCTGCGCGAGCGGCTGACCCGTATCCCCGAGGACGACCTCGAGCAGCAGATGGAGGCCCTGCGCCACTTCAAGCTGGCCCACAGCCTGCGGGTGGCGGCTTCCGAAATCGCCGGCACCCTGCCGCTGATGAAGGTCAGCGACTACCTGACCTGGCTGGCCGAGGCCATTCTCGACCAGGTGCTGGCCCTGGCCTGGCGGCATACCGTGGCCCGCCACGGTGTGCCGCGGCGGGCCGACGGCAGCGGCTGCGACCCGGATTTCATCATCGTCGGCTACGGCAAGGTGGGTGGCCTGGAGTTCGGCCACGGTTCCGACCTCGATCTGGTGTTCATCCATGACGGCGACCCGCAGGCTGAGACCGACGGTGCCAAGCCCATAGACGGCGCCCAGTTCTTCACCCGCCTGGGTCAGCGCATCATCCACCTGCTCACCACCCAGACCACCTCCGGCTCGCTCTACGAGGTGGACATGCGCCTGCGCCCCTCGGGCGCGGCGGGCCTGCTGGTGAGCTCCCTGGGCGCCTTCCAGCGCTACCAGGAGAACGAGGCCTGGACCTGGGAACACCAGGCGCTGGTGCGTGCCCGCGTGCTGGTGGGCTGCAAGCGCGTGGCGACGGCCTTCGAGGCGGTGCGCCTGGCGGTGCTCGGCCGCGAGCGCGAGCTGGACACCCTGCGCCAGGAGGTCAGCGAGATGCGGGCGAAGATGCGCACCACCCTGGGAACGCGCGAGACCGCGGCGGGAACCGCTGCGAACGCCTTCGAAACCACCGCTCCCTTCGATCTGAAGCAGGACGCCGGCGGTATCGTCGATATCGAATTTATGGTGCAATATGCGGCCCTTGCCTGGTCGCGACAGCACCCGGAGCTGGTGCGCTACACCGATAACATCCGCATTCTCGACGGCCTCGAGCAGGTCGGGTTGCTGTCCGGTGAAGCGGTCAGCCTGCTGCAGGAGGCCTACAAGGCCTATCGCTCCGCCGCCCACCGGCAGGCGTTGCAGAAGCAGCCGGGCGTAGTGAGTGGTGACCAGTTCCACGCGGAGCGCCAAGGCGTGATGCGGATCTGGCGTGAGTTGGGCTTGAGCTAACAGGCCGTTGAAGAACGTAGACGAGGCAGCCGATACAAGGCGAAAACGGCCGAAAAAGCGCAGTTTACGTGTGGTAAATGAGCATTTTGAGGGCGTATTCAACGCCGTAGCGGCAACGCAGTTAGTTTTTCAGCAGCCTGCTAACTCGCCGAGCTGAATCAATCGAATCCTTGAGGAGCTGGCAAATATGTCGATGGCCGATCGTGATGGCGTGATCTGGTATGACGGCGAACTGGTGCCGTGGCGCGAAGCGACCACTCACGTACTGACCCATACCCTGCACTACGGGATGGGCGTGTTCGAAGGCGTGCGCGCCTACAACACCCCGGACGGCACGGCGATCTTCCGCCTGCAGGCACACACCGACCGCCTGTTCGACTCCGCTCACATCATGAACATGCAGATCCCGTGGACCAAGGACCAGATCAACGAGGCCACCCGCGCCGCCGTGCGTGAGAACAACCTCGAAAGCGCCTACATCCGCCCGATGGTGTTCTACGGAAGTGAAGGCATGGGCCTGCGTGCCACCGGCCTGAAGGTCCACGTCATCGTCGCCGCCTGGAACTGGGGCGCGTACATGGGCGAGGAGGCGCTGCAGAAGGGCATCAAGGTGCGCACCAGTTCCTTCACCCGCCACCACGTGAACATCTCCATGACCCGCGCCAAGTCCAACGGTGCCTACATCAACTCGATGCTGGCCCTGCAGGAAGCCATTTCCGGCGGCGCCGACGAGGCCATGATGCTGGACCCGGAAGGCTACGTGGCCGAGGGTTCCGGCGAGAACATCTTCATCATCAAGGACGGTGTGCTCTACACCCCCGAAGTGACCGCCTGCCTCAACGGCATCACCCGCAACACCGTGCTGCGCCTGGCCGAAGAGCAGGGCCTGAAGCTGGTCGAGAAGCGCATCACCCGTGACGAGGTGTACATCGCCGACGAAGCCTTCTTCACCGGCACCGCCGCTGAAGTCACCCCGATTCGCGAAGTCGACGGCCGCAAGATCGGCATCGGCAGCCGTGGTCCGGTGACCGAGAAGCTGCAGAAGGCCTACTTCGACCTGGTGACCGGCAAGACCGCCGCGCACGCCGAGTGGCGCACCCTGGTCAAATAAATAGACAAGGCTGCAAAGTGCAAGCCGCAAGCCGCAAGCAGTGGGTACTGCTTGAAGCTTGCGGCTTGTCGCTTGAGGCCCCGAAGCTGCCTTTATGAATATTCTGATCGTTGGCCCCTCCTGGGTGGGCGACATGGTGATGGCGCAGACACTCTTCCAGTGCCTGAAGGCCCGCCATGGCGACTGCCAGATCGACGTCCTGGCACCCGAGTGGAGCCGGCCCATCCTCGAGCGCATGCCCGAAGTGCGCCAGGCCCTGAGCTTTCCGCTCGGCCACGGCGTGCTGGAATTGGCCACGCGCCGCCGCATCGGCAAGTCCCTCGCCGGTCGTTATGACCAGGCGATCCTCCTGCCCAACTCGCTGAAGTCCGCGCTGGTGCCCTTCTTCGCGGGCATCCCCAAGCGCACGGGCTGGAAGGGCGAGATGCGCTACGGCCTGCTCAACGACATCCGCAAGCTGGACAAGTCCCGCTACCCGCTGATGATCGAGCGCTTCATGGCCCTGGCCTACGAGCCCGGCGCCGAGCTGCCGCAGCCCTATCCGCGGCCGACCCTGAACATCGAACCGGCGAGCCGCGACGCGGCCCTGGCCAAGTTCGGTCTCAGCCTCGACCGCCCCATCCTCGCCCTGTGCCCCGGCGCCGAGTTCGGCGAGGCCAAGCGCTGGCCGGCCGAGCACTACGCCAAGGTCGCCGAGCTGAAGGTCCGCGACGGTTGGCAGGTCTGGCTGTTCGGCTCGAAGAACGACCATCCCGGTGGCGAAGACATCCGCATGCGCCTGATCCCGGGCCTGCGCGAAGAGGTGATCAACCTCGCCGGGCAGACCAGCCTGGCCGAGGCCATCGACCTGATGTCCTGCTCCGGCGCCGTGGTCTCCAACGACTCCGGCCTGATGCACGTGGCCGCTGCGCTGAACCGCCCGCTGGTGGCCGTATACGGCTCCACCTCGCCGCTGTTCACCCCGCCCCTGGCGGAACAGGTGGAAGTGGTGCGCCTGGGCCTGGAATGCAGCCCCTGCTTCGACCGCACCTGCCGCTTCGGCCACTACAACTGCCTGCGCCAGCTCAAGCCGCGCCCGGTGATGGATGCCCTGGGGCGCCTGGTGGCCGATCCGGCCGAGGTCGCTGAATGAGGGTTTTGCTGGTCAAGACCTCGTCCCTGGGTGATGTGATCCACACGCTGCCGGCGCTCACCGATGCCGCCCGGGCCATCCCCGGCATCCAGTTCGACTGGGTGGTGGAGGAGGGGTTCGCCGAGATTCCCGCCTGGCACCCGGCGGTGGCGCAGGTCATCCCGGTGGCCATCCGCCGCTGGCGCAAGAACCTGATGCAGACCATCCGCAGTGGCGAGTGGAAGCGCTTCAAGGCGCGCCTGCGCGAGACCCGTTACGACCTGATCATCGATGCCCAGGGGTTGTTCAAGAGTGCCTGGCTGACCCGTTACGCCAAGGCGCCCGTGGCCGGGCTGGACCGCGAGTCCGCCCGCGAACCCATCGCCGCGCGCTTCTACGACCAGGCCCACTCCGTGGCCTGGGGGCAGCACGCCGTCGAGCGTGTACGCCAGTTGTTCGCCAAGGCGCTGGACTACCCGCTGCCGACCACCACCGGCGACTACGGGCTCAGCCGTTCGCAGCTGGCCGATGCACCGGGCAGCGCGCCTTACCTGCTGTTCCTGCATGGCACCACCTGGGACACCAAGCACTGGCCGGAAGCCTACTGGCGTGACCTGGCCGAGCGGGTCTGCGAGCACGGCTGGAACCTGCGCCTGCCCTGGGGCAACCCGAACGAGAAGGCGCGGGCCGAGCGCATCGCCGAGGGCTTGGAAAACGCCGCAGTGCTCCCCAAATTATCCCTGGCCGGCATGGCCAAGGTGTTGGCGGGCGCCCGTGCCTGCGTGGCGGTCGACACCGGCCTGGGCCATCTGGCAGCGGCGCTGGACGTCCCGACCCTGTCGCTCTACGGGCCGACCAACCCCGGCTTCACCGGTGCCTACGGCCGTTCGCAGGTGCACCTGGGCAGCGACTTCCCCTGTGCGCCCTGCCTGAAGAAGACCTGCACCTACCAGCCGACCGAGGAAGACAAGCGCCGCTTCGACCTGAAACGCGAGCAGCCCCTGTGCTTCACCCGGCTGAATCCGCAGCGCGTGGCCACCCAGCTGGAGGCCCTGCTGCTGACCGAGGACACTCACTGATGCAACTGGCATTCGTGCTCTACAAGTACTTCCCGTTCGGCGGCCTGCAGCGCGACTTCATGCGCATCGCCCAGGATTGCCAGCTCCGTGGGCACGCCATCCGCGTCTACACCATGATCTGGGAAGGCGACATCCCGGACGGTTTCGAGGTGCTGATCGCGCCGGTCAAGGCGCTGTTCAACCACAAGCGCAACGAGAAATTCACCGCCTGGGTCGAGGCCGATCTGGCCAAGCGCCCGGTGGACCGGGTGATCGGCTTCAACAAGATGCCCGGCCTGGACGTGTACTACGCCGCCGACCCTTGCTTCGAGGACAAGGCGCAGACCCTGCGCAACGGCCTGTACCGCAAGTGGGGCCGCTACAAGCACTTCGCCGACTACGAGCGGGCCGTGTTCGCACCTGAGTCGAAAACCGAGGTGCTGATGATCTCCGAGGTCCAGCAGCCGCTGTTCGTGAAGCACTACGCCACGCCGGCCGAGCGCTTCCACCTGCTGCCGCCGGGCATCGCCGCCGACCGCCGCGCCCCGGCCAACGCCGCCGAGATCCGCGCCGAGTTCCGCCGCGAGTTCAGGCTGGCGGACGACGAGCTGCTGCTGGTGCAGATCGGCTCCGGCTTCAAGACCAAGGGCCTGGACCGCAGCCTGCGCGCACTGGCCGCGCTGCCCAAGGCGCTGAAGAAACGCACGCGGCTGATCGTCATCGGCCAGGACGACCCCAAGCCCTTCATCCTGCAGATGAAGACGCTGGGCATTTCCGACCAGGTCGAAATCCTCAAGGGGCGCAGCGACATCCCGCGCTTCCTGCTGGGCGCCGACCTGCTGATCCACCCCGCCTACAACGAAAACACCGGGACCGTGCTGCTGGAGGCGCTGGTCGCCGGGCTGCCGGTGCTGGTGACCGACGTCTGCGGCTACGCCCACTACATCGACGAGGCCAGGGCAGGCCGCGTGGTGCCGAGCCCCTTCGAACAGGAGCAGCTGAACCGCATGCTGGCCGACATGCTCGACAACGATAACGCCCGCAACGAATGGGCCCGCAATGGCCTGGCCTTCGCCGCTGCGGCGGACCTCTACAGCATGCCGCAGCGCGCGGCCGACGTGATCTTGCAGGCGCGCCCATGAAGCTGATGCTGGAACAGCCCTTCAAGGACCTGTGGGCGGGGCGCGACGCCTTCGCCGAGGTCGAGAAGCTGCAGGGCGAGGTCTTCCGTGAACTGGAGGCCCGGCGCACCCTGCGCACCGAGGTCGACGGGCGCGGCTACTTCGTCAAGATCCACCGTGGCATCGGCTGGGGCGAGATCTTCAAGAACCTGATCACCGCCAAGGCGCCGGTGCTTGGCGCCGGCCTGGAGTGGGCCGCCATCCAGCGCCTGCAGCAGGTGGGGGTGCCGACCATGACCGCGGTGGCCTTCGGCGAGCGGGGGGGCAACCCCGCGCAGCAGCACTCCTTCATCGTCACCGAAGAGCTGGCGCCGACCGTCAGCCTGGAAGACTTCAGCCTCGACTGGCAGCAGAACCCGCCGCCGCTGAAGCTCAAACGCGCGCTGATCGACGAGGTGGCGCGCATGGTGCGCGAGATGCACCGCGCGGGCGTCAATCATCGTGATTGCTACATCTGCCACTTCCTCCTGCACACCGACAAGCCGGTCACGCCCGGGGACTTCCGCCTCTCGGTGATCGACCTGCACCGCGCCCAGGTGCGCGCGAGCACGCCGCGCCGCTGGCGCGACAAGGACCTGGCGGCCCTGTACTTCTCGGCGTTGAACATCGGCCTGACCCGCCACGACAAGCTGCGCTTCCTCCAGGTCTATTTCCAGCAACCGCTGCGCCAGGTGCTGCGCGAAGAGATCGCTCTGCTGGCCTGGATGGAACAGAAGGCTGCGCGCCTGCTGGTGCGCTACCAGCGCAAGTACGTGGAAGGAGCAGCGGATTGAGCGATTGGAAACTGGCGCCCGGACTCGACGAAGGCGTCGCCGGCCTGTTCGCCGACCTCGATGCGGTGTTCGCCCTCAAGGGCGACTGGATCACCGGTGACCCGCTTTCCGAAGTGCTGCGGATCGAGCATGCGGGCATCCGCTACTACGTCAAACGCTACTGGGGGGCGGGCAAGGGCCTGCGCCGCTGGATCGGCCGACCGCGGGTCAAGGCCGAATGGCAGAACCTCAAGAGCTTCAGCAAGTGGGGCATCCCCACGGCACCGCTGGTGGGCTGGGGCCTGGAGCGGCGCTGCGGGCTTTTCCACCGTGGCGCGCTGATCACCCGTGAGCTGGAGCGCACCGCCGATATGGCGGCGCTGGCCCTGCGTGACGACCCGCGCCTGGACGATGCGGCCTGGGTGGATGGCGTCAGCCGCCAGCTGGCCCGCGCCACTCGCGCCATGCACGACCACCACTTCGCCCATAACGACCTGAAGTGGCGCAACCTGCTGGTCAACGACGAGGGCGAGCTGTTCCTCATCGATTGCCCCACCGGCGCCTTCTGGTTCGGCCCCTTCCTGCGGCGCCGCATCACCAAGGACCTGGCCTGCCTGGACAAGGTGGCCAAGTACCAGCTGAGCCGCACCCAGCGCCTGCGTTTCTACCTGCAGTACCGCGGGCGCCAGCGCCTGAACGTCAGCGACAAGCGGCGTATCAGGCAGATCATCGGCTTCTTCGAGGGACGCGAATGAGCGACTTCATCGCCGCCAGTGACCGCGACATCCTGGCCCGTCATGGCCTCGACAACTTCGAGGCGCTGTGGAACCTGCAGCTCGAGGCGGTGGACGCCCCCAATACCGGCCGTGGCGGCTGGAGCAGCGTGTTCCGCCTCGACCTGGGGGACGCTGCCTATTACCTCAAGCGGCAAAGCAACTACCTCAGTCGCAGCTTGGCGCGCCCGTTCGGCGAGCCCACCTTCGCCCGCGAATTCCGCAATATCCAGCGTTACCAGGTGCTGGAGGTCCCGGCCTTGCGCGCGGCCTTCTTCGCCGAGCGAGAGGTGCACGGTGAGCGCCGCGCCATCCTGCTTACCCGTGCCCTGGACGGCTGGACCGAACTGGCCGAGCTGCTGGAGCGCTGGTCCAGCCTGGGCGAGGAGCCGCGCGCGGCGATCATCCTCGCCGTCGGCGCGCTCGCCCAACGGTTGCACGCGGCCGGCCAGGTGCATGGCTGCTTCTACCCCAAGCACATCTTCCTGCGCGAAAGAGGCGGCCACTACGAAAGCTGCCTGATCGACCTGGAGAAGACCCGCCCGCTGCTGCTGGGGCGTCGTGACCGGGTCAAGGACCTGGAGCCGCTGGTGCGCCGTGCCAACGCCTGGGGCGAAAGCGAGCTCCGCGAATTGCTGGTGGCCTACCTGGGCGCCGAGCACTCCAGCAGCGATATCGATACCTGGGTCCGACGCCTCGGCGCGCGTCGCCGCAACAAGGAGCGTCGCGCTTGAAGCTGGCCGAACTTGCCGGCGCCGGGCGCGCACCGAACCTGCCGTTGGCCGTGGACGCTGCGGATGGCCTGGAGCTGGTCCGCCTGTTCCGCGTGCTGCCCGGGCAGCGTTATGTCGGCCTCGCCCGCTGGCAGGGCCGCGAGGTGCTGGCCAAGCTGATGGTCGGCGCCAAGGCCGAGCGTCATTACCAGCGGGAGTTGGCCGGCGCAAAACTGCTCGCCCAGCAGGGGTTGCCGACGCCGGCGCTGCTGGCCGAAGGCTTTGCTGCGGGGCAGGGCGGCTGGCTGCTGTTCGACTACCTGGAAGGCGCCAGCAGCCTGTGGGACGAGTGGCGCGCGGTGGAAGCCGAGGCGCCGCTCTCCGATGGCCAGCAGGCCGTGCTGGGTGAGGCGCTGGCCCTGATCGGGCAATTGCATGGCAAGGGGCTGGTCCAGGAAGACCTGCATCTGGACAACATCCTTCGCCACCAAGGCGCACTGCAGCTGATCGACGGTGGTGGCGTACGCGGCGAATCCCCCGGGCAGAGCCTGGCGCGGGACAAGGTGCTGGCCAATCTCGGCGTGTTCTTCGCCCAGCTGCCGGCGGACCTCGATCCTTTCCTCGAAGAGTTGCTGGTGCACTACCTGCTGGCCAACGGCGAGCACGCGTTGCCGCTGGAGATGTTGCAGAAGGAGATCGCCCGGGTACGCCGCTGGCGCCTGCGCGACTTCCTCGCCAAGGTCGGCCGTGATTGCAGCCTGTTCAGCGTGGTCGGCTCGGCCTTCGGTTTCCGCGCCGCCCGGCGTGATGCGCTGGATGCCCTGTCGCCGTTGCTGGACGACCCCGACGCGGCGCTCGCCGCCGGTCGTCTGCTCAAGGGCGGTGGCACCGCCACGGTGGCGCAGGTGGAAGCCGGCGGGCGGCAATTGCTGCTCAAGCGCTACAACATCAAGGGCCCGCTGCACTGGCTGAAGCGCTTTTGGCGCCCCAGCCGTGCCTGGCACAGCTGGAAGGAGGGCAATCGCCTGGCCTTCCTCGGCATCGCCACCCCGCAGCCCCTGGCCATGATCGAGCGCCGCTGGTGCTGGCTGCGCAGCCGCGCCTACCTGATTACCGAATATCTGCCCGGGCACGATATAATCGCCCGTTTTCAGGAAGCCCAGGCCGATCCGCAAGGCAATGGCTTGCCGGCCGAAGCCGATCTGCAGGCGCTGGACCGCTTGTTCGCCGCGCTGATCCGTGAGCGCATCAGCCATGGCGACCTCAAGGGACACAACCTGTTCTGGCAGAACGGCGCCTGGTGCCTCATCGATCTGGATGCCGTGCAGCAACACCGAAGCGAGCGCAGTTTCGCCCGGGCCTACGCCCGCGACCGTGCCCGCTTCCTGCGCAACTGGCCCGCCGATTCGGCGTTGCACCAGTTGCTGGACCGACGTTTACCGAAAGACAGCTTCAAGCCGGGTGCTTGAAGCTGGAAGAAACAGCCCCCTGGGCCGTGAACCATATGACCGCTGGCGCCTCGTGCTTCCCGTTTCAGGCTGCCAGCTGCTTTCAAGAGGCTTAACACTGTGGCACTGACGATTCTTGGCCTTTCTGGCGCCCTCAGCCATGATCCCTCCGCCGCGCTCTACATCGACGGCAAGCTGATCGCGGCCGCCGAAGAAGAGCGCTTCGTGCGCGACAAGCACGCGAAGAACCGCATGCCTTACGAATCGGCCAAGTTCTGCCTGGAGCAGGCCGGCATCAAGCCTTCCGACGTCGATGTGGTGGCCATTCCCTTCGCCCCCATCAGCCTGTTTGGCAAGGCCCGCTGGCAGTACGCCAAGCGCTACTGGTACGCCCCGGACCGCGCCCTCGACGCGATCCTCATGGGCAACCGCCGCTACAAGCGCTACCGCAACAAGATCGTCTGGTGCCTGGAGCAACTGGGCTTCGACGCCAAGAAAGTCAAGATCGAACCGGTGGAGCACCACCTGGCCCACGCCTCCAGCGCCTACCACTGCTCCGGCTTCAAGGAGAAGACCGCGATCCTCGGGATTGACGGCAAGGGCGAGTACGCCACCACCTTCTTCGGCTGGGGCGAGAATGGCAAGATCCACAAGATCAAGGAATTCTTCGACCCGGATTCCCTGGGCGGCCTCTATGGCGCGATCACCGAGTACCTCGGTTTCGAGATGCTCGACGGCGAGTTCAAGGTCATGGGCATGGCGCCCTATGGTGACGCCGCCAAGTACGATTTCTCGCGCCTGGCCAAGTTCGAGAACGGCGAGCTGGTGATCAACACCGAATACGCCAACGTCATCGGCTTCCGTCGCTACAAGGAAAACGGCAAGGGCTACTACTTCTCGCCAAAGCTGATCGAGTGGCTCGGCCCGAAACGCCAGGGCGACATCGCCGACGACCCCTACATCCACTACGCCGCCAGCATGCAGGCCCTGTTCGAGAAGCTGGCGCTGGAGATGATGGAGTACTACCTCGGCGACATCCTCCGCGAGACCGGCAAGATCGCCTTCGCCGGCGGCTGCGCGCTGAACGTCAAGCTGAACCAGAAGATCATCGCCCGCCCGGACGTGAAGGAGCTGTTCGTGCAGCCCGCCTCCGGTGACGCCGGCACCGCCGTTGGTGCCGCCGCCTACATCTCGCACAAGCGCGGCGTGCCGGTGGAGAAGATGGAGCACGTCTACCTCGGCCCGGCCTTCTCCAACGAGGACGTCATCGCCGCCTGCGCCAAACACCCGAACAAGCCGGTGTTCAAGCGCATCGAAAACACCCCGCAGCGCATCGCCAGCATCATGGTCGCCGGCAACCCGGTGGCCTGGTTCCAGGGCCGCATGGAGTTCGGCCCCCGCGCCCTGGGCGGTCGCTCCATCATCGGCTGCCCGAGCATCCCCGGCGTCGCCGACCGCATCAACGAACAGATCAAGTTCCGCGAGCGCTGGAGGCCCTTCTGCCCGTCGATGCTCGACACCGTGGCATCGCAAATGCTCAAGGTCGACCACCCGAGCCCGTTCATGACCTTCACCTTCGAGGTCAATGACGAGTGGAAGGAGCGCGTCTCCGAAGTGGTGCACGAGGACGGCACTTCCCGCGCCCAGGTGCTGGAACGCCGCCACAACCCGCGCTGGTACGACCTGATGAAGGAGCTGGAGAACCTCACCGGCAACGGCGTCTCCCTGAACACCTCCCTCAACCGTCGCGGCGAGCCGATGATCTGCTCACCCACCGACGCGCTGAACATGTTCTACGGCTCCGATCTGCAGTACCTGATCATGGAAGATGTGTTGGTCGTCAAGGATGGCGTGGATTGGTATGACAATGTCGGATAGTCCGCTGATAAGCGTCGTTATTCCCGCTTATAACTATGCGAAGACGCTGTCGCGGGCCGTGTTGTCGGTTCTGCCGCAGCTTGAGGGCGCCTCTGCAGAGTTGTTGGTGATCGACGATGGCTCGACTGACTCGACGCCGCAGATCGTGGACGAATTGCAGGCCAAGTATCCAGGGTGTTTCAGATCGATTCGTAAGCCGAACGGTGGTCTTGCGTCGGTCAGGAATCTGGGGATTGTCGAGGCACTCGGCACCTATCTGGTGTTTCTGGATGCGGATGATGAGATGGCGTCGGATGGTATAGAGGCCCTCGTATCGCATATCGAGGCGCATCCCGAGAGCCGCCTCGTCATTGGCGCACATTGGTCGGTCTTCCCGGATGGCAGAAAGAGCCTGCATACGCCCAGGGTGCTGCCTGAAGGGGCAAGGGCGCGGGTTCGCGGCTACCTGCTGGACAAGACGATCTCCATTTCCAACGGCGCGTGTGCCATGCACCGGGAAGTCTTCAGGCTAGGAAACTACCCTGAGCAGTTCCGTAACTCGGAAGATATTCCCGTTTTTGCTCAAGTTCTGGCTCGCTATCCTTGCACTGTTCTCGAGCGCCCAGTCGCCCTGATCCATAAGCACGACGACAGCCTGCGGCACAATGTTCAGCATGCCCATGCCGTAGGGTTGAAGCTGGTAGAGGAAATGTTCGATTCACCGCGTTTGCCGGGTGAGTTGCATGATCTTCGCCGCGAATATACTGCGCAGCGCTGCCTCTCCCTGTTCCGAACCTTCATGGCAGTTGGCGACGTGGGGGCCGCTAAGCGTTACTACCGCGAGGCCGTGCGGACGAACTGGAAAGTTTTATTCAATCTTTCCTATACCCGTAAAGCACTTCGCCTGATGTTCAGAGGCTAATAGCCCAAGCGAACTCTACCTACCCAAACACCGCTACTTTTTATCCTTTGGGAGAGGACATGCAAGGCTTCATGCTTCAGTTGAACCGTTTATCCGCCGCGCAATGGACCTTCGTTATAAGTCTGTTGCTGTCCGGACTGGCCATGTACTTCCAGCCGGTTATCGGCAAGGATGCGGCCTTCTACCTCGATATATCCCAGCATTTCCTCGATCAGGATCTGGCTAGCGCATTCAGCCGCTTCGACTGGCCCTGGTTCCCTGTGCTCATCGCTATCAGCCATGCTCTTACCGGTATTGGTCTGGAGACTGTCGCGTATCTCTGGTGTGCGCTGTTCATGGCCGGGGCCTGTGCCCTGATGGTGGATATGGTGGTCCGTCGCCTGCCTGGCTCCGGCTTCTGGGCCTGCCTGGTGGTGCTGGCAATGCCGGCGTTCAATGCCTTCCGCGGCGAGATACTCCGAGAGTTCGGCTTCTGGTTCTTCAGCGTACTGACGCTTTGGTGCGCTATGCGCTGGCAGGATCGAGGCGGCTGGTTGGGGGCGCTGGGTATCCAGGTGTCCGTGGTGCTGGCGGCACTGTTCCGCTTCGAGGCTGTCCTGCTGATGCCCGCTCTGGTTCTGTGGCTGGTGCCTGGATTGCGGACCCGTGATGGCTGGTTGCGCATGGTGAAGTTGGTGGCTTTGCCGCTTTGCGCGGTCATCGTGATGATCTTGCTACTCCGAGGAATGCTGCATCTGGACCGCATCGAGAACTTCCTGGCTATGGTCGATCCGCAGCAGGTGTTCTCCAAGTTCAATGCAGTCAGCGACCGCCTTGCCAGTACCGTGCTGATGAAGTACTCGGCAGACGATGCCGGCAAGATACTGGTATTCGGCATGCTTGGTGTCACTTTGCTGGCTTTCGCCAAGCTGCTCGGGCCTTTCACCATTCCCTTCCTGACCCGTACGGGGTGGCGTGGGGTGAGGTCTAGCCTGAAGACATTCGATCTCTTTGCCTGGACCTGGCTTTGCTACCTGCTGGTGCTGATGTTCTTCTTCGTCCAGCAACTGTTCATCAATTCGCGCTATGCAAGTTTCCTCGATTGGCTGGCGGTACCGCTGGTGATCGCTGGCGTGTTTGCGTTCGTGCAGCGTTTCCCCAGGGTCGGCAAGGGACTGGCTGTGCTGGCCGTGCTTGTGTTGCTGGCCAACGTAATCTCCCTGTCGCCCAAGAAGACTCACTACATCGAAGCTGGTCATTGGGTGGCCGAGCATGTCGAGCCAGATGCATCCGTCTACTACTCGGATCCGCGCATCGGCTACTACGCCGGGCGAGGCTACGAGCTTCGGGCTCTGGAGCAGGAAGAGGCGCTAGGTGATGCCGGTCGTGGAAAATTCACCTACCTGCTCATTGAGGCCAAGTCGGATGACGCGGAGGTCGTGCAATGGTTGGCGGCCAACGGCAAGGTGCTCCTGGCGCAGTTCTCCAATGCCAAGAAGAAGGCGACCGTACTGGTACTAGGGCCCGCTCGTTGATCGAGCCCTGCTCAACTGCGCCGAGGCTATACCAGCGCCTGGATGCCCTGATCCAGGCGATCAGCGGCCTCGCTACCGCAGCGTGTCGCGTAGCCTTGTAGAAGTGCGGCACGGTGCTCCAGGGCAAGCCATTTCCGGTCTTCTTCGTAGCGCAGCAGGTGTTGCAGGTTACGTCGGCGCAAACCCCTGCTTAGGGCGCGTGTTGCGATGCGCATGTCAGAGAAGTCGATCAAGCCGAAACTCATGTCCGGAAGCAGCAGCACGTTGCCCAGATGAAGTGAGCGGAAATACACGCCCTGCTCATGCAGCAGGCCGAGGAACTCGCCGAATTTGCGGACTTCCGCTTCACGCTCGACCTTCTCCAGGGTTCGCCAATGGCTGCGTAGTGTCTGCCCAGGCAAGGGCCGATAGATGACTCCGTTCAACGAACGAGATGGCACCTTGAAGGTATCGATGATCTGTGGGACGGGAATGTCCATGCGCGCGAGTTTCGCCGCATTGCTGTGGAAGCGACCAGCCTGGGGAGACCAAAGCGCTGACGAAAGCAGGCGCTTGCGGCGGAACAGCTTCAGATAGTCGCCGTCTACCAGGCTGGCCACCTTCACGCCGTGCCCATCAGCCTCGATCGTGGTGGCATCACTCAGAAGTGAGTCGAGTTGGTGCTCGTCAAGCGATCTCATTGTCCTGCTCTGAATTGAAACCTGTGGGAATGCGCCGATTCAGGCCGCAGGCGGCGCATCTTAAAGCATCCCCACCGAAGAGGCAGCCCGCGCTGTGGTAAGCTCTGCGCCTTTTCTGCCACCCCCAGGCTGAGCGAATGACCGAGCAACAACTGACGGAATCCCAGCCGTCCAGCATGAAGATCTACCTGCGGCTGCTGAGCTACGTCCGCCCTTACATCTGGCAGTTCGTGCTGAGCATCGTCGGCTTCGTGATCTTCGCCACCACCCAGCCGATGCTGGGGGCGATCCTCCAGTATTTTGTCGATGGTCTCAACGACCCGAGCGTGGTGCTGTTCCCCAATGTGCCGGTGTTGCGCGACCTGCAGTTGCTGCAGATGGTGCCGCTGCTGATCGTGCTGATCGCCGCCTGGCAGGGTGTTGGCTCGTTCCTCGGCAACTACTACCTGGCCAAGGTTTCCCTCGGCCTGGTGCACGACCTGCGCGTTGCGTTGTTCAACAACCTGCTGGTATTGCCCAACCGCTATTTCGACAACCACAACTCCGGGCACCTGATCTCGCGCATCACCTTCAACGTCACCATGGTGACGGGGGCGGCGACCGACGCTATCAAGGTGGTGATCCGAGAGGGCATGACGGTGGTCTGCCTGTTCGCCTACCTGCTGTGGATGAACTGGAAGCTGACCCTGGTGATGGTGGCGATCCTGCCACTGATCGCCTTGATGGTGACCACGGCCAGTCGCAAGTTCCGCAAGCAGAGCAAGAAGATCCAGGTGGCCATGGGCGATGTCACCCACGTGGCCTCCGAGACCATCCAGGGTTATCGCGTGGTGCGCAGCTTCGGTGGCGAACCTTATGAGGAGGCGCGCTTCCTCGATGCCAGCCAGAGCAACACCGACAAGCAGTTGCGCATGACCAAGACCGGCGCCATCTACACGCCGATGCTGCAGCTGGTGATCTTCTCCGCCATGGCCGTGCTGATGTTCCTCGTGTTGTTCCTGCGTGGTGATGCGTCGGCCGGTGAGCTGGTGGCCTACATCACCGTGGCGGGCATGCTGCCCAAACCCATCCGTCAGCTGTCGGAAGTCAGCTCCACGGTGCAGAAGGGCGTGGCGGGTGCCGAAAGCATTTTCGAACAGCTGGATGAGGTGCCGGAGACCGATACCGGTTCCGTCGAGCGCGAGCGGGTCGTTGGCCGGCTGGAGGTGCGTGACCTGAGCTTCCGCTACCCCGGTACCGAGAAGGCCGTTCTGGATAGCATCAGCTTCACCGCCGAGCCGGGGCAAATGATCGCCCTGGTGGGGCGCTCGGGCAGCGGCAAGTCCACGCTGGCCAACCTGATCCCGCGTTTCTACCAGCACAGCGAGGGGCAGATCCTCCTCGACGGTGTCGAGGTCCAGGACTACCGTCTGCGCAACCTGCGCCGGCATATCGCCTTGGTCACCCAGCAGGTCAACCTGTTCAACGACTCGGTGGCCAACAACATCGCCTATGGCGACCTCGCCGGTGCGCCGCGCGCGGATATCGAGCAGGCGGCCGAGGCGGCCTATGCCAGCGAGTTCATCGAAAAGCTGCCTCACGGCCTGGACACCGACGTCGGCGAGAACGGCGTGCTGCTGTCCGGTGGCCAGCGCCAGCGCCTGGCAATCGCCCGTGCATTGCTTAAGAATGCGCCGCTACTGGTGCTGGACGAAGCCACCTCTGCACTGGACAACGAATCCGAGCGCCACATCCAGAAGGCGCTGGATCGCGTTATGGATGGCCGCACCACCCTGGTCATCGCCCACCGCCTCTCCACCATCGAGAAGGCCGACCTGATCCTGGTCATGGACCAGGGCCGTATCGTCGAGCGTGGCAACCATGCCGAGCTGATCGCCCTGGATGGCTACTACGCGCGCCTGCATGCCAACCAGTTCGCCGAGGACAAGGTCCAGGCGGCGGAGCGCGGTTGAGCCGTCGATGTGTCTGAGATGAAGTTTCCATTCCCAGGGACCGGGCTGTGCTGAACCTGATACGCGCCTGCCGTGAGCGCGGCTGGCATTCCCTGAGTGCCGCCGACTACGCCGTCGTCTGGGCGCGTTTCGGCGGCAGCCTGATGACCCACCCGGATGTGGTGGAGCGGCTTTCCTCGATGGCTGGTATCCCGGTGCGCTACCTCGGCTGGTTCGAGGGTGATGAGCCGGTGGCGGCCATCCCCACCTGGGGCCGTTATCTCGCGCTGTCGCGGGACGTGCTCAAGCGTGCTGGCAAACGCCACCTGTTTGACCTCGGTAACGCCGAGGTCATCCTGCCGGCACGTGCTGATAGCGGCGCCGTCCTACGTCATCGCAGCAGCTACCTGGGTGAGCCCAACCACAACAGCTTGCTAGGCTTGCGCCTGCAGAAAGAGTCGCTGGCGCTGTGCCGTGCTCCCGAGGAGTTTTCCAAGAAATTCCGCTACAACCAGCGCCGTGAGTTGCGGTTGCTGGAAGAGGCGGGCGGCACCTTGCGCCCGGTCGCTGAACTCAGCGCTGCCGAGCTGGCCGCCATCTATACCGACCTGTTCGAGCGCCGCTGGGGGTTCGATGTGCCTGGCAAGGGGAGTCTGGAAGAGGTGTTTGGGCTGCTTCGGGAGTTCCTCAGCGGCAGCCTGTTAATGCTGGAGGGTGCGCCCATCGCCGTTCAGGTGGTGTACAGGGTGGAATCTCCAGAATGGATCAGCGCCGAATACATCAACGGCGGCGTCGATCCACAAAGCCGGGACTTCAGCCCCGGCAGCGTTCTCAGCTTCGTCAATACGCAGGCCGCCTGGGAAGATGCCCGGGCCAGAGGCAAGGCCCTGCGTTATTCGTTCGGGCGCGCGGACGTGGAATACAAGGATCGTTGGTGCAACAAGGTTCCCGTCTTTCGGGTGTGAGTGAATGGAAACACGCAAGCAGCTGCTCCTGCGCCGTCATCGGCGCCATAAGCGTTTGTTCATGTTCGGTGCCTTGCTGGTGTTGGTGGCGCTGGACTGGTTCGGCTCCTGGAGCACCACACCGGTGCTTCTGGTGCTCGGCTGGATAGCCCACGAGGCCTGGTTCGCCGACCACCTGTTCTACTCCCCGCGCGACGACTACCAGTATCGCTTTCCGACAGGAGTCGAACCGCTGCCGGTGCGCCTGGTGGACGGGCGCGTCGAGGCGGCAGCCGGAGAACTGCCGGTGGGCGTCGATACCCTGATGCTGGAGGTCAATATCCGCTGCGGCTGGCTTGGCCGCTGGCTGGACCCCCACGTACTGATCGACTGCGGTGAGTGCACCGACCGTCAGGATTTCGAGCGCGGGGTGAATGGGCGCCGCTACCTCAATCTTTCCGGGGCGCAGGCCGCGCTCGCCGCTGGGACTTTGCGTCTGCGCGGGCGCTTCTGCCGCCTGGCTCCCGGTGCTTCGCTCTATGCCTTCAGCAACCCCGACTACGCCAAGCAGAAGGTGCTGGTCATCGCGCCCCATGCGGACGATGCCGAACTGGCGGCCTTTGGCCTCTATAGCCGCTGCAGCGATGTGCATATCGTCACCCTGACCCAGGGCGAGATCGAGGCCCAGGTGTATCGCCGCCTGGGTTTGGATAGCGCCGCTGCCGCGCGCCTGAAAGGCCGCCTGCGCAGCTGGAGCAGCCTGGCGGTGCCGCTCTGGGGCGGTGTGCCGGCCACCCGCTGCCTGCAACTCGGCTACTACTGCCTGCGCCTGGAGGCCATGGAGGCTGAACCGGAGCGTGCCTTCGCCTCGCTGGAGTCCGGCGAGACGGATATCCGCAGCGTGCGCCGCTTCAATGCCCTGGCCCTACCCGGCGACCTCGACGGCGCATCGAGCTGGCGCAACCTGGTGGGCGACCTGGCGGCCCTGCTGGCGCGCCTGCAGCCCGACGTGGTGGTGGTGCCGCATCCGCAGCTCGATCCGCACCCCGACCATATCCAGGCCAGTCGCGCCCTGGACCAGGCCATCGAGCAGAGTGGCTGGACCCCCTCCGTGCAACTGCTCTACGCCAACCATCTGGTGGACAACGACCGCTGGCCCATGGGCCCGGCGGGTGGCGGCATCGCCCTGCCGCCCTGCATCGATCCGCTGCCGGCGGATGCCCTGTGGAGCCCCGTGCTGTGTGAACAGGCACGCCTGGACAAGGCCCAGGCGCTGGCCATGCAGCATGACCTGCAGATGCCGCTGTCGTTCAAGAAGCGCTTGCGTCGGACCATCCAGTGGCTGCTCGCCGCACGGCGCTGGCCGGAGAGTGGCGAGGACGACTTCTTCCGCAAGGCGGTGCGTCGCCACGAGCTTTTCTGGGTGAGACGCCTTTCCGATTGACGGCCTCCGGCGACGGGGCGGGTCAGCTGCTATGTTATGATCCGCGCCGTTTTTCCATGCTCCTGGAGTCTTCATGAAGCTCACCATGCCCCGTTTCGATCTGGCCCCCGTTCTGGTGGTGGGCGATGTCATGCTCGACCGTTATTGGCATGGCGGCACCTCGCGTATTTCCCCTGAAGCGCCGGTGCCTGTGGTACGTGTCGACCAGATCGAGGATCGCCCGGGTGGTGCCGCCAACGTGGCGCTGAACATCGCCGCCCTCGGCGCGCCGGCTGCCCTGGTGGGCGTGACCGGTGAGGACGAGGCCGCCGCCAGCCTGCTCGCCAGCCTCGGCGCGGCTGGCGTCGACGCGCGTTTCCAGCGCATCGCCACGCAACCGACCATCGTCAAGCTGCGGGTCATGAGTCGCCACCAGCAACTGCTGCGCATGGACTTCGAAGAGCCCTTCGAGACCGATGCCGAAGCGCTGGCCGCCGAGGTCGAGCGCCTGCTCTCCGGGGTCAAGGTGCTGGTGCTCTCCGACTACGGCAAGGGCGCGCTGAAGAACCACCAGGCGTTGATCCAGGCCGCCCGTCGCAAGGGCATCCCGGTGCTGGCCGACCCCAAGGGCAAGGACTTCGGTATCTACCGCGGTGCCAGCCTGATCACCCCCAATCTCAACGAGTTCGAAACCATAGTCGGGCGTTGCACCGACGAGGCCGACCTCGTCGCCAAGGGCGCGCAGCTGATGCGTGAGCTGGACCTAGGCGCGCTGCTGGTGACCCGTGGCGAACACGGCATGACCCTGCTGCGCCCGGACCAGCCCGCCCTGCACCTGCCGGCCCGCGCTCGCGAGGTGTTCGACGTCACCGGCGCTGGCGACACCGTGATCTCCACCCTGGCCGCCAGCCTGGCTGCCGGCGAGGACCTGCCCCAGGCCGTCGCCCTCGCCAACCTGGCCGCCGGCATCGTGGTCGGCAAGCTGGGTACCGCCGCCATCAGCGCACCCGAGCTGCGCCGTGCCGTGCAGCGCGAGCAGGGCTCCGAGCGCGGTGTGCTCAGCCTGGACCAATTGTTGCTGGCCATCGAGGACGCCCGCGCCCACGGCGAGAAGATCGTCTTCACCAACGGCTGCTTCGACATCCTCCATGCCGGCCACGTGACCTACCTCGAGCAGGCCCGTGCCCAGGGTGATCGCCTGGTGCTGGCGGTCAACGACGACGCCTCGGTCAGCCGCCTCAAGGGCCCCGGCCGGCCGATCAACTCCGTGGACCGGCGCATGGCCGTGCTCGCCGGCCTCGGTGCCGTCGACTGGGTGGTGAGCTTCAGCGAAGACACCCCCGAGCGCCTGCTGGGCCAGGTCAAGCCGGACATCCTGGTCAAGGGCGGCGACTACGGCATCGAGCAGGTGGTGGGTGCCGACATCGTCAAGGCCTACGGCGGCGAAGTGCGCGTGCTCGGCCTGGTGGAGAACAGCTCCACCACCGCCATCGTCGAGAAGATCCGCAGCCGCTGATCCTCCCCCGGGTGGGTGGCCGTCGTGCCACTCGCCCGCGTCCCGACGGTCATAGGCGCGCCCATTCGCGGCGCGCATCATCGAGGCATCCTCACCCCGCGTGGAGCGAGATGCCCATGAGTACCGATGCACAGGGACGCGCCCTGTCCGTGCTGAACCGCGTTGCCCAGGCCGACTGGCCGGACCGGTTCAAGCTGCGCAAACCCTTCGAAAAACTCCTCTACACCGGCAGCCGTGCCGGCTTCCAGATGGTCGCCGAGCGTTCCGGCAAGGCCGCCAAGAAGCCGCGTGCGGCCGACCCGGATGCGCTGTTCGACCTGTCCCTGTCCGACGAGCAGCAGATGATCCGCGAGATGCTCCAGGGTTTCGCCCTGGAGGTGCTGCGCCCGGCGGCCCATGACGCCGACGCCCGTGGCGCCATCCCCGCCGAGCTGCTCAACCAGGCGCTGGAGCTGGGTCTTGCCCACTACGGCGTGGGTGAGGGGCACGGCGGCATGGCTGGCGAACGTACCGTCATCAGCAACGCGCTGATCGCCGAGGCCCTGGGGCAGGGCGACCTGTCCCTGGCCGCTTCCCTGCTGGTGCCGCTTTCCGCCGCCAACTGCATCCGTCGTTCCGCCTCGCCCGAACAGCAGGCCCGCTGGCTGCCGGCCTTCGTGGGCGAAGAGCGCCCGCCGCTGATGGCCATCGCCGTCAGCGAGCCGGGGTTGCTGGCCGATCCCCATCGCCTGGCCACCAAGGCGCGGCGCAAGGGCAAGCACTACCAGCTGTCCGGTGAGAAGAGTCTGGTGCTCGAAGGGCTCAATGCCAGCCAGCTGATCGTCGCGGCCGAGGCCGAAGACGGCCCGGCGCTGTTCCTCGTGGAGGGCGGTGCCAAGGGGCTGGAACGCCAGGCTGAGCCCGGCATGGGCCTGAAGGCCTGCTCCACTGCGCGGGTGCAGCTCAAGGGCGTCAAGGTGCCGCTGGAGAACCGCCTGGCTGCGGCCGATTTCGACTACCAGCGCTTCCTCGATCTCACCACCCTGGGCTGGTGTGCACTGGCCCTGGGCACCGGGCAGGCGGCGCTGGATTACGTGGTCACCTACTGCAACGAGCGCGTCGCCTTCGGCGAGCCCATCAGCCACCGCCAGGGCGTCGCCTTCATGGTCTCGGATATCGCCATCGAGCTCGACGCCATGCGCATGATGGTCTGGCGTGCCTGTGCCCGGGCCGAGCGCGGCGAGCCGTTCCAGCGCGAGGCCTACCTGGCGCGGCTGCTGTGCGCCGAGAAGGCGATGAAGATCGGCACCGACGCGGTGCAACTGCTCGGTGGCCATGGTTTCACCAAGGAGCACCCGGCCGAGCGCTGGTACCGAGACCTGCGTGCTGTGGCGATCATGGCCGGCGGCCTCCATCTGTGAGAGCCGGTTGCGATCGCGTGCTGACTCGCATGATCGATAGCCGGCCCTGAGGACTTTGCGATGAACCTTGAAACCCCGAAGAAATTCCGTGGCCTGGCCAACCAGGCGCACCAGGTGGCGGCCAACTATTTCCGCCCCATCTCGCGCAAGTACGACAAGGCTGAGCACGCCTATCCCAAGGAACTGGACCTGCTGGCTGCGCTGCTGGACGGCATGAACGCCGGCTCCCCCGACGCCGTCGGTGCCACCTCCGCCAGCAAGCGCGGCAGCGGCCAGGTGGAGGAGGGCGTGCGCAACGGCGGCAACCTCTCGGCGCTGCTGGGCGTGATCGAACTCTGCTGGGGCGACGTCGGCCTGTTGCTGGGCATGCCGCGCCAGGGGCTGGGCAATGCCGCCATCGCCGCGGTGGCCAACGAGGAGCAGCTCAAGCGCTTCGGCAGCACCTGGGCGGCCATGGCCATCACCGAGCCGGGTTGCGGCTCCGACTCCGCGGCCATCCGCACTACGGCGGTGAAGGATGGCGACCACTACGTGCTCAATGGCGAGAAGATCTTCGTCACCTCCGGCGAGCGCGCCGATGCGGTGGTGGTCTGGGCGACCCTGGACAAGAACCTGGGCCGCGCGGCGATCAAATCCTTCGTGGTGGAGAAGGGCACGCCCGGCATGAGCGTCACCCGCTTGGAGAAGAAGCTCGGCATCAAGGCCTCGGACACCGCGTCCATCAGCTTCAGCGATTGCCGGGTGCCGGCGGCCAACCTGTTGGGCAATGCCGAGATCGATGTGCAGAAGGGCTTCGCCGGGGTCATGGAGACCTTCGACAACACCCGCCCGCTGGTGGCCGGCATGGCCATTGGCGTGGCCAAGGCCTCCCTGGACCGCACCCGTGAGCTGCTGAAAAAGGCCGGCTGCAAGTTCGACTACCGCAAGCCGCTGCTCAGCGTCAGCCATGTGGAGGCGACCCTCTACCGCCTGGAAGCCGAATGGGAGGCCGCGCGCCTGCTGACCCTCAAGGCTGCGTGGATGGCGGACAACAAGCTGCCCAACTCCAAGGAGGCCTCCATCGCTAAGGCCAAGGCCGGGCGCGTGGCCAACGAGGTGACGCTCAAGTGCGTGGAGTTGGTCGGCGCCCTCGGCTACGGCGAGGACGAGCTGCTGGAGAAGTGGGCGCGGGATTCGAAGATCCTCGACATCTTCGAGGGGACCCAGCAGATCCAGCTGCTGATCATCGCCCGTCGCCTGCTGGGCAAGAGCTCAAGCGAACTCAAGTGATTCTGTTGTAGTGCCCGATTGACCCCGCCTCGGCGGGGTTCTTTTTTTGTGGCGACGGGTTTATCAGGGGCTCAGCAGGCCAGGCGCTTGGCCTGCTCGGCGGTGCCGACGCGGGCCAGCCAGTCCTTCCAGCGGATGCGTTCGTCGCGCACCAGCCAGCCGTCCTGCTCGGCGAAGCTTTCCGAGAGCCAGATGCCCCGGGTGCTGGCGGGCTTGAGTTCGCCATTGCGCAGGGTCAGCAGTTCGCCGGTGGGTTTGCCGTGGTCACGGGCCAGCAGGTAGATGCCCGGGCGGCGCCGCTCCAGCGCGGCCACCAGCTCGCCGTCGCGCAGGCTTTCATCGACGTGGAAGAAGCTCAGCTGGCGGGCGTCGCGGGGCAGCTCCAGGCTCATGTCGTAGACCAGCTGCAGCGAGGCGGTGGGCAGGTGCACGTAGGCGCGGGGGCGCTCCAGCAGGGTCAGGCTGCCGCTCTGCACCGGGCGTGCGGCGCCGGACAGCGGGCTCAGGCGGAAGTGGCTGGCCTCGCGGTAATGCAGTTGGCGCTGGTAGGGCGTGGGCAGCCAGGTATCGGCGAAGCGCCCGCCGAGCCAGCCTTCGGGCGTCTCGATCAGGCATTCCTCGGCCACTTCTTGGATGGCAGTGAGCAGCGGCAGGTTGAGCTCATGGGCCGGCACGTAGCCGGAGATCAGCTTGAGCACGGTGTCGCCGCGGTCCAGCCGGCGCTGGCGCACCAGCACCCAGTATTCTCGGCCCTGCAGCTCCAGGGTCAGGCGCACGGAGACGCCCAGGTTGGCCAGCTCGACAGCGAAACGCTGGCTGTCGGCGATCTCCACCGGGCGCCGGCGGCGTTCGAGCATCTGGGTGAAGTTCAGCGGCAGCCCCAGGGCCTGGTAGGCCAGGCCATCGGCCGTGGCCTCGACATGGAGGGGCAGGGTCTTGAACGCCCCCGGGTCTTTACGGGCGAGTATTCGCGGCATGTCGGCTCCTTCTTGCGTCGGGGTCGGCCGCAGTTGCGGCGCTCTAGGGACGGCCTTTCAGCACCTCGGCGGCCGTCGTGACATTGTGGGACAGGTGCAGCGGATTGATGGTTCCGATGATGGCGCTGCCGACGCCCGGGTGGCCGAAGATCAGCTCGAAGCTCGCCTTCACCGGGTCGACGCCGGCTCCCACGCAGGCATGGCCGCTGGCCAGGCCCTTCTTGATCAGGATGCCCTTGGCGTGACTGGCAGCATAGTCCAGCACCGGCTTCTCGCCCTGTTCGGCGAGGTTGTAGGTGACCATCGCGCAGTCGCCGCGCTCCAGCGCCAGCAGGCCGCCTTCCACGGTCTTGCCGGAGAGGCCGAAGGCGCGGATCTTGCCCTCGCGCTTGAGCTCGGCGAGGGTCTCGTAGGCGCCGCTGTCCTGCAGGATGCGCAGGTCGTCACCGTCGGAATGCAGCAGCAGCAGGTCGATGTAGTCGGTCTCCAGGCGCTTGAGGCTGCGCTCCACCGAGCGGCGTGTGTGCGCCGGGCTGAAGTCGTGGCTGGAGCGGCCCGCCTCGAACTCCTCGCCGCTTTTGCTGACGATCACCCAGTCCTGGCGCTGGCCGCGCAGCAGCGGGCCGAGGCGCTCTTCGCTGCGGCCATAGGCCGGCGCGGTGTCGATCAGGTTGATGCCCAGCTCGCGGGCCAGGCCGATCAGGCGGCCGGCTTCGTCGTCATCGGGGATGGTGAAGCCGGACGGGTATTTGACGCCCTGGTCGCGGCCCAGCTTGACGGTGCCCAGGCCCAGCGGCGAGACCACCAGGCCGGTGTCGCCCAGGGGGCGGTGCAGGTGATGCAGGCTGCTCTGGCTCACAGCAGTTCCTCCCATACCGGTTGCGCCAGGTTCGGGCGCGGCAGTTCGGGCAGGGGCGGCTGCTGGGTCGGTTGCACCCCGTCGCGCTCCAGGGCGGCGATCACCCGGTCGGCGAAGTCCGGGGCCAGCGCCAGCTTGGTCGGCCAGCCCACCAGCAGGCGGCCCTGGTCGGCGAGGAAGGCGTTGTCCGGGCGCACCAGGCCGGATTGGCTCGGTTCGGCGCGGTCCACCCGCAGGGTCGCCCACTGGGCGGCGGAGAGGTCGATCCAGGGCAGCAGGTCGCGCAGTTCCTTCTCGGCGGCGGCGATCTGCTCGGCTTCGTTGCGCGCCACGCCATCGGCTTCGGCGATGTCGCCGCCCAGGTACCAGACCCACTGGCCATCGGCGGCAGGGTGGGTGGTGACGGTGACGCGCGGTTTGGGGCCGCCACCGAGGCAGTGGGCGTAGAGCGGCTTCAGGCTGGGCGCCTTGACCATCACCATGTGCAGCGGGCGGCGTTGCATGCCGGGCTGCTGGATGCCCAGGGCCTGCAGCAGCGCCTCGTTACCGGCGCCGGCACTGAGGACGATGCGCTGGGCGCGGATGGCGCGGCCATCGACCACCAGGCCGACCAACTCGTCACCCTCGCGCAGCGGCTCGATGGCGTGCCCGGCCAGCAGGCCGTCGCCGGCCAGGTCCGCCAGGCGCTGGATCAGGCTCGGCACGTCGAGCACCAGTTCGGCGAGGCGATAGACCTTGCCCTTGAATTTCGGGTGTTGCAGCGCCGGCGGCAGGGCCTCGCCCTTGACCTGGTCGACGCGGCCGCGCACCGCCTTGCTGGCGAAGAAGCTGGTGATGTTGCCGGCCAGCGAGCCGGGCGACCACAGGTAATGGGCATCGGACAGCAGGCGCACCGGTCGCAGGTCCAGCTCGCCGTCACCGGCCAGGGCCTCGCGCCAGCGGCGGGGCATGTCGGCGATGGCTTCCGAGGCGCCGGTCAGCGCGCCGTGCAGGGCGTACTTGGCGCCGCCGTGGATGATGCCCTGGGACTTTACGCTCTGGCCGCCGCCGAGGCTGGCGTTCTCCACCAGCAGGGTGGAGTAGCCCTGGCCGCGCAGGCGTGCGGCGAGCCAGAGACCGGCGACGCCGCCGCCGACGATGAGGACGTCGGTGCTGAGAACCTGGGACATGGAAGCTGCCTCGAAGAAAACCGGCGCGCAGTATAACGCGCGCCGTGAGGCGGGGCCGACGTGGATCAGTGGCCGGTGCTGTTGGAGAACAGCTGGATCACCACCACGCCGGAAACGATCAGGCCCATGCCGAGCATGGCCGGGAGGTCCAGCTTCTGCTGGTAGAGGAAGACCGCGGCGATGCTCACCAGAACGATGCCCAGGCCCGCCCAGATCGCATAGGCGATGCCCACGGGAATGCTTTTCACCACCAGGCTGAGCATCCAGAAGGAGATGCTGTAGCCGATCACCACCAGCAGCAGCGGAACGGGTTTGCTGAAGCCGTCGAGGGCCTTCATCGAGGTGGTGGCGATCACTTCGGCGGTGATGGCGATGGCGAGGTACAGATAGCCGGTCATGATGGCCTCCTTTGAAATCAGGCTGCCGATTCTAGTCATCTGGATGATGGGATAAAGTGATTACCTATCTGAATAGGAGATAGGTCATGCAGTGGAACCTGGAGCAGATCCGCCTGTTCGTCAGCGTCGCCGAGGGCCACTCGTTCTCATCGGCGGCGCGCCGGCTCAACCGCGTGCAGTCGGCGGTGAGCAGCGCCATCGCCCTGCTGGAGGCCGATCTCGGCGTCACCCTGTTCGAGCGCAGCAGCGGGCGCCAGCCACGCCTGACGGCCGCGGGCAGCACCTTGCTGGAGGAGGCGCGGGAAGTGTTGCGCCAGTGCGAGCGCCTGGAGGGGCGCGCGCTGGGGCTGGTGCGCGGTGAGGAGGTGCGCCTGCGCCTGGCCCAGGACGAAGCCATGCCCTACCAGCCGGTGCTCGACAGCCTGGAGGCCCTGGCCCAGGCCTTCCCTCTGCTGGAGGTGCAACTGGCCAGCGGTGCCCAGGGCGATGTGGCGCGCAAGCTGCTGGAGCGCCGCGCCGACCTGGGCCTGCTGTTCCACCACGAGCAGATGCCCGAGGCACTGGAGCGCCAGCGCCTGGGCACCATCGAGATGGTCACCGTCTGTGGCGTCGGCCATCCCCTGGCGGGCGTCGGCCATGTCGACCGCCGCGAGCTGGCCCGGCATCGCCAGTTGCTGATGGCGCCCCAGGACAGCCGCTACCCCGGCGGCGAGCAGCTCAGCCCGTCGATCTGGCGTACTGACAGCTTCTACACCATGGCCGAGCTGCTGATGCGCAACCTCGGTTGGGCCTGGCTGCCACGCCACGTGGTGCAGTACCCGACCTACCAGAACCAGCTGGTGGAGCTGAGCAGCGACTGGACGCCGCCGCCGCTGGTGGTGGAGCTGGTGTGCCGCCGCGACGAGGCGCTGGGCCCGGCGGCGCTGTGGCTGGCCGACTGCTTCGCCGAGCACCTCAAGGCCGTCGGCTGATCCCGGGCCCGTGCTCTGATAAGCTCCGCGCCCATGAATCGCACCCTCTATACCCTGCTGTTCCACCTCGGCCTGCCCATCATCGCCCTGCGCCTGGCCTGGCGGGCCTGGCGCGCGCCGGCCTATGCCCGGCGCATCGCCGAGCGCTTCGCCTTCGGCCTGCCGCCCCTGCAACCGGGCGGCATCTGGGTCCATGCGGTATCCGTGGGCGAAAGCATCGCCGCGGCGCCGATGATCCGCGCCCTGCGCGAACGCCACCCGCAACTGCCGATCACCGTCACCTGCATGACCCCCACCGGCTCGGAGCGCATCCGCGCGATGTTCGGCGACCAGGTGCAGCACTGCTACCTGCCCTATGACCTGCCCTGGGCGGCGGCGCGCTTCCAGCGCCTGCTCAAGCCGAAGCTGGCGGTGATCATGGAAACCGAGCTGTGGCCCAACCATATCCACCAGTGCCACACGCGCGGCGTGCCGGTGGTGCTGGCCAATGCGCGGTTGTCCGAGCGTTCCGCCCGTGGCTACGCACGCTTCCACAAGCTGACGGCGCCCATGCTCGCCGAGCTGAGCTGGCTCGCGGTGCAGACCGAAGCCGAGGCCGAGCGCTTCCGCACCCTCGGAGCCCGTCCCGAAGCGGTGACGGTGACCGGCTCGATCAAGTTCGACCTGCGCATCGACCCCGAGCTGCCCGTCCGCGCCGCCGACCTGCGCCGGCAGTGGAGCGCCGAGCAACGCCCGGTCTGGATCGCCGCCAGCACCCATGCGGGGGAGGACGAGATCATCCTCGCCGCCCATCGCCAACTGCTGGCCGAGCGCGCCGATGCGCTGCTGCTGCTGGTACCCCGTCACCCGGAGCGCTTCAACCCGGTATTCGAACTGTGCCGCCGCGAAGGTTTCGCCGCCGTGCGTCGCTCCACCGGCGAGCCGCTGACCGCCGCGACGTCGGTGCTGGTGGGCGACACCATGGGCGAGCTGCTGTTCCTCTTCGCCCTGGCCGACATTGCCTTCGTCGGTGGCAGCCTGGTGCCCAATGGCGGGCACAACCTGCTGGAACCCGCGGCGCTGGGCAAGCCCGTGCTCAGCGGCCCGCACCTGTTCAACTTCCTCGATATCGCCGCGCAGTTGCGCGACAACGGCGCCCTGATCGAAGTGGCCGACGCCGAAGCGCTGCAAAGCGCCGTCGCCAGCCTCTGGCGCGACAGCGCTGCCGCGACCCGCATGCACGATGCCGGGCTGGCGGTGCTCAGGGCCAACCAGGGGGCGCTGGAGCGGTTGCTCGCGGGGCTCGCCCGCCTGCTGGGGTGAGCCCGGGCCAGGCCTGCCTCAGAAGGTCGGCGGAGTGATGATCCAGAGGATCAGCGTGTCCTTGTCGCCGGGGTTGCCATAGCGGTGGGGTTCCTGGCTGGAGAAGGCAAAGCTGTCGCCTTCACCCAGCAGGAAGTGGCGTTCGCCGACCCAGAGCTCGAATTCACCGCTGAGTACGTAGCCGGCTTCTTCGCCTTCGTGGCTGTAGCTCTCTTCGCTGTAGGTGCCCGGGGGGAATCGCGAGTGGAGGATTTCCAGCGAGCGGCTTGGTTGCGGGCTGAGCAGCTCGTCGGTGATGCCGTCGTCGTAGTGCAGGCTCATGCGGCTGTTCTTGCGCACCACATAGCCTTTGTCCGCCTCGGCGGTGGGGGCTTCGCTGGCAAAAAACCACTGGATGGTCACGCCCAGGCTGCGGGCGATATTGAACAGAGCGGGGATCGAGGGATAGGCCAGGTTGCGTTCCAGCTGGCTGATGTAGCCGGCGGTCAGCGAGCTCTGTTCGGCCAGCTCGGCGAGGGTCATGTCGCGGCGCTTGCGCAGGGCGCGGATGCGCGTACCGAGGAACTGGCTCTCGGGCGCATTGGCGGTGCCGGGCGGCGGCAGGCTGGGGCTCATGATCCCTCCGGTCCTTGGGGCTGGGCGGAGGGCTGGCCCCGCGCGAACGCGGCATTGTAAAGCAGGCGCGGGCCCGTCGCGCCCTAGATTTCCCAGGCCGCCTGCAACCCCTCGAATATGGCTTCCTCCGCCGTGCGTGCGGCCAGGCAATCGCCGATGCGCTGGAAGGGCACCAGGCCTTCCAGGGTCGCCCCCAGCTCATCCAGCGGCTGGTGGCCCTGGCACAGCACCAGGGTATCCACGGCCTCGAACAGCATGGGCTCGCCGCTGGCGGTGTGCATCATGTAGACGGTGTCGTCATCGCAGCCATAGAGCCGTGCGTAAGGCGTGATGGGGATGCCGAGGCGGTGCAGCTCGCCCACCATCTGGTCGCGCACATAGAGGGGTAGGCTTTCGCCGCAGTGGGTGCCATTCACCGCCAGGCGCACCTGGTGGCCGTTGCGCGCCAGGTGCTCGGCGATGCCGGGGCCGATCCAGTCGCAGCGCCAGTCGGCGACCACCACCGAAGGGCCGAGCTGCACCTCGCCCCTGAGCACCTGCCAGGCATCCACCACCTGCAGTGCCCCACCGCGCTCGAAATCCGGCCAGTAAGGCGTGGCGCCCGTGGCGATGATCACCCGGTCCGGGCGCTCGCGCTCCACCAGGGCACGGTCGACGCGGGTGTTGCGCACGACCTTCACGCCGGCCAGTTCCATTTCCCGCTGCAGGTTGGTGGCGGCACCGCCGAACTCACTGCGCCGGGGCAGCAGTTGCGCCAGCAGCACCTGGCCGCCGAGCTGCGCAGCCGCTTCGAACAGCGTCACCTCATGGCCACGCTGCGCGGCCACGGCGGCGGCCTTCATACCGGCCGGGCCGCCGCCGACCACCATGATGCGCTGCGCCCGCGTGGCCCTGGCCGGCTGGCCATAGCGCAGCTCGCGGCCGGTTTCCGGGTGCTGGATGCAGGAGATCGGGTAGCCCTTGTGGAAGTGGCCGATGCAGGCCTGGTTGCAGGCGATGCAGGCGCGCACGTCCTCGACGCGGCCGCCGACGGTTTTCTCCGGCATCAACGGGTCGCAGATCAGGGCGCGGGTCATGCCGCAGACATCGGCCTGGCCGTTGGCGATGATCTGCTCCGCTTCCTGGGGCTGGTTGATGCGCCCGGTGACGAACAGGGGGATGTGCAGTCGTGCCTTGAACCCGGCCGCAGTCGGCGCGAGGTAGGCCGCCGCGATGGCCATGGGCGGCGCGATGTGCACGGCGCCGCCGAGGGAGGCGGAGGTGCCGGCTACCAGGTGCACGTAGTCCAGTTCGCTTTCCAGGGCGAGCACGGCCTGCAGCGATTCATCCTCGCTGAGCCCCTGCGGATCGCGCTCGTCGGCGGAGATACGCAGGCCGACGATGAAGTCATCGCCGCCGGCCTGGCGAACCGCCGCCAGCACCTCGCGGAGAAAGCGCAGGCGCGCGTCGAGGTCGCCGTTGTAGCCATCCTCGCGGTGGTTGACCCGGGGGTTGAGGAACTGGGCGGGCAGGTAGCCGTGGCTGGCCACCACTTCCACTCCATCGAGGCCGGCCTGGCGCAGGCGGCGGGTGGCGGCGCCGTAGCCGGCGACTATCTCGTCGATCATCCGCTGGTCGAGTGCTCGGGGCATCACCCGGAAGCGCTCGTTGGGGCTGACCGAGGGCGCATAGGCCACCGCCAGCAGGCCACTGGCGGTCTCCATGATTTCCCGCCCGGGGTGGAACAGTTGCGACAGCACCAGGGTGCCGTGGGCCTGGCAGGCTTCGGCCAGTTCGCGGTAGCCCTCGATGCAGGTGTCGTCGGTGGCCATCAGCACGTGCGAGGTGTAGCGGGCGCTGTCGTGCACACCGGCCACCTGCAGCACGATCAGCCCGACGCCGCCTTCGGCGCGGGTGCGCTGGTAGGCGATCAGCGCGTCGTTGACCCGGTTGTCGGTGGGCAGGCTGGTGTCGTGGCCGCTGGACATGATGCGGTTCTTCAGGCGTTTGCCACGGATGTGCAGGGGTTCGAACAGGTGCGGGAAGGCGTGCATGGCAATCCTCGTCGGGGTTGCTGGAATTCTTATTAATCCATTACTGATTTACCTATAGTAAAAAATCAACTTGTTTTTTAACTGAGTGACAACTAGCGTGATGCGTGCCCCCTGATGGGCCATCCCTGCACAACAAGAACAATGGGAGAACCTCATGCGACACGACTCTTCGCGCCCTTCGCGCGGCTTCTCGAACCTGCCTCTCATCACTCTGCTGGCCGCGCTGATGCCCGCCGTGGCGGCCCAGGGTGCACCCGACATGGTGGTGGTCGGCTACGGCGGTGACGGCCAGAAGGCCCAGGACGAGGCCTTCTTCAAACCCTTTGTGGCCGAGGACGGCAAGCCGCTGATCCAGAGCGAATACAACGGTGAAATGGCGCGCATCCGGGTGATGGCCGATACCGGCCACGTCGATTGGGACCTGGTGCAGATCGAAGGGCCGGACCTGGTGCGGGGCTGTGAAAGCGGGATGTTCGAGCGGCTGGACTGGCAACGCATGGGCGGCAGTGAACGGCTGATCGAGGATGCCGCCCAGGAGTGCGGCTCGGCCGCGCTGGTGTGGGGTGTTGCGCTCGCCTATGACGCCGACCGGCTGAAGGCAGCGCCCACGTCCTGGGCCGATTTCTGGGACTTGGAGAAATTCCCCGGCAAGCGCGGGTTGCGCAAGCGTGCGGTGTACAACCTCGAGTTCGCCCTGCTGGCCGATGGCGTGCCGGTGACCGACGTGTACAAGGTGCTCGCCAGCCCGGGCGGCGTGGACCGCGCTTTCGCCAAGCTCGACCAGATCAAGCCGCAGATCCAGTGGTGGGAGGCGGGCGCCCAGCCGACCCAGTGGCTCGCCGCCGGTGACGTGGTGATGACCTCGTCCTATACCGGGCGCGTGGCGGCGGCGCACCAGGCCGGACGCAACCTCGACCTGGTGCTGCCGGGCAGCCTATACGGCATGGATTACTGGGCGATCATCAAGGGCTCCCGGCATGCGCAGCAGGCCGAGCGACTGATCGCCTTCGCCAACCGCAAGGCGCCGCAGCTGGAGTACATCCGCCGTATCCCCTACGGGCCGACCAACCGCGATGCTGCCGCCGCGCTGGACGCTGAACAGGCCCGCTGGATCCCGGTGACGCCCGATGCGCTGGCGGCGAGCCTGCCGATGGATGTGGAGTTCTGGGTCGATCATGGCGAGGAGTTGGAGGAGCGCTTCAACGCCTGGGCGGTACGCTGATAGGGTGCCCCTTGCCCGGCCCACCTCGGCGGTGGGCCGCTTCCTTTTCGATCGACCCTGGAGCCTTCCATGACGCCGCTGCACGCCCCGCTGCCCCCATCGTCCTGCTCCCCCGAGGAGCGCGCCCTGCGCCAGCAACTGGCCGCCTGCTACCGGCTGATCGCCCACTTCCGCATGACCGACCTGATCTTCACCCACATCTCGGTGCGGGTACCCGGGCCGGAGCATCACTTTCTTATCAACCCCTACGGGCTGATGTTCGATGAGATCCGCGCCAGCGACCTGGTGAAGATCGACCTGCAGGGCAAGGCGGTGGAGCCCACCCGCTACAAGGTCAATCCGGCTGGCTTCGTCATCCACAGCGCCATCCATGCCGCCCGCGAAGATGCCCAATGCGTGTTGCACACCCACACCCGCGCGGGCTGTGCCGTGGCCGCGCAGCCGGCGGGGCTGTTGCCGGTGAACCAGATTTCCATGGAGTTCTACGGCCGCGTCGCCTACCACGACTACGAAGGCGTGGCGCTCAACCTCGATGAGCAGAAGCGCCTGGTGGCGGACCTGGGCGACAAGCCGGTGATGATCCTGCGCAACCACGGCCTGCTCACCGTTGGCGAGACGCCCGCACAGGCCTTCCTGCGCATGTACTACCTGGAGAAGGCCTGCGACATCCAGGTGGCGGCCCAGGCCGGCGGCGAATTGCTGCTGCCGCCCCATGAAGTCTGCGAGCACACCCAGCGCCAGTTCAACGAGCCCGCGCAACCGGCCGGGGAGGGCGAGTTGACCGACCCGGATGCGATGGACCTGGCCTGGCAGGCGTTGCTGAGGCTGCTGGAGCGGGTGGCGCCCGACTACCGGGACTGAAACGGCCCCGGCGATGAATCGTTCGATCGGGGTCGGTTTTTCCCGGAGTCTCCACGTATCATTCTGCGGGGCCGGGCTCCGGCGTTTTTGTGGTTGCACCAACAGGACCTGACATGAATACGGAAGTGCGGTTTTCCCGGCTGGAGCCGGAGCAGCGCAAGGCCCTGCTGGTGGACGCTACCCTGGTCTGCCTGAAGCGCTACGGTTTCCAGGGCGCCTCCGTGCGCAAGATCTGCGCCGAGGCCGGCGTTTCCGTTGGCCTGATCAACCATCACTACGAGGGCAAGGATGCGTTGGTGGCCGAGGCCTACCTGGCGGTCAGTGGGCGGGTCATGGGCCTGCTGCACTGTGCCGTCGAGTCTGCCCCTGCCCCGGCCCGCAGGCGCCTCTCCGCCTTCTTCCAGGCCTCGTTCTCGCCGGAGATGCTCGATCCCCAACTGCTCGACGCCTGGCTGGTGTTCTGGGGTGCGGTGACTCGCCTCGAGTCGATCAGGAGCATTCACGATCAATCCTATGGCGATTATCGCAACCTGCTGGCCGGGGCCCTGGCCCTTTTGGCAGACGAAGAGGGTTGGCACGCGTTCGACGCCGGTCTGGCCGCTATCAGCCTGAGCGCGCTGCTGGATGGATTGTGGCTGGAGTCCGGGCTCAACCCCACGACCTTCACACCCCACCAGGGCGTATTGATTTGCGAGGCCTGGGTCGATGGCCTTCAGGCTGGCGCGTACCGGCGCTTTCAGGGCGGAACATCCGCTTGTTGATCGTTTGTTCAGTAGTGACTAGTCTGCTGCTGCCACCAGGCCATGGCCTCGGTGTCACCGTCCGAAAACCAGAATAAGAAACATCTCCGGTACGCCGGAGGTGAAGGGTGATGGCGATGGTTCCCCGTGTATTGGTCGTCGACGACGATCCGGTGATTCGTGAGCTGCTCCGGACCTACCTGGGCGATGAAGGCTACGAGGTCTTCTGCGCGGCCGATGCCGAGCAGGCTGAAGTCCTGTTGGCCGAGACCTCCCATCTTGGCCAGCCTGTCGAGCTGGTGTTGCTGGACATCCGTCTGCCAGGCAAGGACGGGCTGACCCTGACCCGCGAGCTTCGGGTCAGGTCCGAGATCGGCATCATCCTGATCACCGGGCGCAACGATGAGATCGACCGCATCGTCGGCCTGGAGTGCGGGGCGGACGACTATGTGATCAAGCCCCTCAACCCTCGTGAGCTGGTGTCCCGGACGAAGAACCTGGTTCGCAGGGTTCGCCATGCCCAGGCGGAGCACAATCCCGTCCGCCAGGTCCTCAAGCAGTTCGGCGATTGGCTGCTGGATGCCGACAGGCGGCGCATCATCGACTCTTCCGGCCATGAAACGCTGCTGACGCAAGGCGAGTTCCAACTGCTCAGTACCTTCTTGCGCAACAGTGGCCACACCCTCAACCGCGACCAGTTGATGGACCAGATCCGCAACCGTGAATGGTTGCCCAACGACCGCTCCATCGACGTGCTGGTCGGGCGCCTGCGCCGCAAGTTGCGCGATGATCCCGCCGACCCGCAACTGATCATCACCATCCACGGCGCCGGCTACCTGTTCACGGCCACCCCCAGCGAGGCTTGAGCATGCGTTGGCTGGCACTCCTGGCCTGGGGCTGCTGCAGTCTCGGGTTGTCGGCCGAGGCCATGCGCTACTGCGACTACCCGGTTTACCCGCCCGTGTCCTGGAGCGATGGCCAGGCCGTGCGCGGCCTGGCGCCCCAGGTGGTGAAGCGGGTGCTCGAGGAGCTGGGCTACGAGATGCAGGTGGTGGTCCTCGGCAACTGGAAGCGATGCCTCATGGACGCCGCCAGCGGTCGCGTCGACCTGGTGCTGGCCTACCGCACCGAGGAGCGCCAGCAGCACCTGGCGTTCGCCGAGGCGCCGGTGCTGCGGGAGGAGGTCGCGCTGTTCTACAACCGCCATAAGCCCCTGGCGGTGAGGAGCCTGGCCGACCTCGCCGGTTACCGTGGCGGGCTGCTGTTCGGGGAAAGCTACGGCACCGAGTTCGACCGCTTCGTCACCCGCCAGGGGCGCATCGAATACGTCTCGGACAGCCGGCAGAACTTCGGCAAGCTGATCCGCCAGCGCATCGACTTCATCCCCTACGAGCGGCGCACCGGGCGGCTGTTCGTGGCGGGCATGCCGGGAGGCGAGGCCGTCGTCGACGCGCCCGAGCCCTTGGCGGTGGACTCCCTGCGGCTGGCCGTGTCGCGGCGTTCGCCGCTCCTGGCGAGGCTCGACGACATCGACCGCATCCTGCTGGCGCTGCAGGCCGACGGCAGCCTGCAGCGCTGGCTGGAGGAGAGCGAGCGCGACTACCGTACCCAGGGACGCCCCCTGGAGGCGCCATGAACGCCTGGCATGCGCCCGGGCCGCTGGCCCGGCGCCTGCTGCAGCGGGTTCTCGGTTTCAGCCTGTGCTTCACCCTGCTGGCCGGGGCGGTGCAGCTTGGATTCGAGTACCGGCGCGAGATGCAGGCCATCGAGCAGCGCCTGGAACTGATCCGCAGCGGCTACCTAGCCAGCTTCGAGCGCAGCCTCTGGGACCTCGACCAGGCCCAGCTCAAGGTGCAGCTGCGAGGGCTGGTGGACTTTCCTGATGTCGCCTGGGCGAGCTTGGCCAGCGAGGATTTCACCCTGGTCCAGGGCGATATCCAGGTGGCTGGCCCAGTGCGGGTGGAGCATTTCTCGCTGGACTATCAGCCGCCCGACGGGGAGCAGCGTCACCTTGGCGAGCTGACCCTGGCCACCGATCTCGGGGCCATTCATCGGCGCCTCTGGCAAAGCGGCCTGGACGGGCTGCTCTGGATGGGCGTGTTCCTTTGCGGTCTGGCTGTAGCCCTGAGCCTGCTTTTCCACAGCCTGGTGACGCGCCATCTGGAGCGCATGGCCGGTTTTGCCCAGCGCATGGCCGAGGGTGACCTTCAGCAGCCGCTCCTGCTGGACAAGCGTGCTCGGACTAGGCACGACGAGATCGACACCGTGGCCCAGGCCCTCGACACGATGCGTCAGGCCCTGGGGCACGAGCGCAGCGAGCTGCAGCGGCAGGTCGAGCGGCGCACCGCCAGCCTGCAGCGCGCCAAGGAGGAGGCCGAGGCCGCGAACGAGGCGAAGATGCGCTTCCTGGCCACCATGAGCCACGAGATCCGCACCCCGCTCAACGGCATCCTCGGCATGGCCGAACTGCTGCGCGACGCCGACCTGGGCACGCTGGAGCGCAAGCGCCTGCATGCATTGCACAAGGCCGGGGAAGGCCTGCTGGCGGTGCTGGACGAAGTCCTGCTGTTCGCCCGCCTGGAAGACGGGGTGAGCCTGCCGGAGGCCGTCGAGTTCGACCTGGGCGAGCTGCTGGACGAGGTGCTGACGCTGCTGGAGCCCCGCGCCGAGGCCAACGGCACCGTGCTCTCGCTGCGCCTGGACCCGTCTGTGAACCGCCGCTGCCTAGGGGCCGAGCAGTTCCTCCGCCAGGTGCTGAGCAACCTGATGGCCAATGCCGTGAAGTTCACCGCCGACGGCGATGTACGGGTGGAGGTGACCGCCAGCCCCGCGCCGGGTGCAGCCCAGCGGGTGCGCTTCGTGGTCAGCGACAACGGCATCGGCATCCCCGAGGCGGCCCAGGCGCGGATCTTCGAGCGCTTCGTCCAGGCCAGTGATGACGTCACCCGCCGCTACGGTGGCAGCGGCCTGGGGCTGGCCATCAGCAAGCGGCTGGTGGACGCCATGGGCGGGCAGATCGGCCTGCAAAGCCGGGAGGGCGAGGGCAGCCGCTTCTGGTTCGACATCGAACTGCAGCCCGCGACGTCGCCGGTCGCCCGACCGCAGGGCAATGCGCCCGTGGGTCGTGCCCTGCAGGTGCTGCTGGTGGAGGACGTGGCCCTGAACCGCGACGTGGCCCAGGGGCTGCTGGAGCGGGACGGCCACCGGGTGCAGGCCGTGGAGGACGCCCAGCCAGCGCTGGCCGCCTGCCGCCAGCAGGCGTTCGACCTCATCCTGCTGGACATGCACCTGCCGGGCATGGACGGCATCGAGCTGTGCCGGGCGATCCGCCGGCAGGTGGACGGGCTCAACTGGGCGACGACCATCCTTGCCTTCACCGCCAGCGTCCAACCGGCCAGCGTTCGCCGCTACTTCGAGGCCGGCATGCAGGGCGTACTGGCCAAGCCCCTGCGCCTGGACGCCCTGCGTCGCGCACTGGCCATGCCGGGCAGCCCGCCGCCGGACGAGGCGGACGACGGAACCGCGCTCGACATCCGGCTGCTGGCCACTCACCGCGAACTGCTGGGGGACAACCGCCTCGCCGCGCTGGTCGGCGCCCTGCGCCAACTGCTGGCCGAGCAGATGCCGCTGCTGCACGAGGCCATCCGCGCCGACGACCGGGACGACGTCGCCGGCCTGGCCCATCGCCTTGCCGGCAGCTGCCGGTCACTGGGCTGGCGTGGCCTGGGGAACTGCCTGGCGGAACTGGAGAGCGCCGCCCTGGCAGGCGAGGCGCTGCAGGGCTGGAGCGAGCGTGTGCAACGTGAGCGGGCGACGGCCGAGGCCCAGATGCAACAGTTCGCCTGACGCGAGACAGCTTCATTACAGCTTTTTACAACTTCGATCCCGGCGATCAACGGCGCCTTACATCTCCTTCGAATAATCCGGCGGTATCCGTGCTCGAGCCACGGCCTCTGATCGATTGGAGATAACAACAATGACCCAACGTAGAGTTCCGCTCACCCGCACCCGCCGTTCCCCGGAGGTGCGCCATGTCTGAGACCCATCACGCCGGCAGCGGCGAGAAAATCCAGCTCACCCGGGCGCTCAAGAGCCGGCACATCTTCATGCTCTCGCTCGGCGGGGTGATCGGCACCGGCCTGTTCATGGGCTCGGGCGTCACCATCGGCTCCGGTGGCCCGATGGGCGCCATCCTCGCCTACCTGGTCGCCGGCCTGCTGATGTACCTGGTGATGGTCTGCCTCGGCGAGCTGTCGGTGCAGATGCCGGTCTCCGGCTCGTTCCAGGCCCATGCCACGCGCTTCATCGGCCCGGCCACGGGCTTCATGATCGGCTGGGTCTACTGGATGAGCTGGGCGTCCACGGTGGGCCTGGAGTTCACCGCCGCCGGGATGCTGATGACGCGCTGGTTCCCTGATGTGCCGATCTGGCTATGGTCGGGGCTGTTCGTCGTGGTGCTGTTCTCCCTAAACGCCCTGGCGACCCGGGCCTTTGGTGAGGCCGAGTACTGGTTCTCCGGCATCAAGGTGGCGGCCATCCTGGTGTTCATCCTGGTCGGTTTGCTTGTGGTATTCGGCGCCATTCCCATCGAGGGACGGGACGTTGCTCCGGGCCTGGGCAACCTGGTGGCCGATGGCCTTTTCCCCAACGGGCTGGCCGCCGTGTTCGCGGTGATGATGACGGTGGTCTATGCCTTCCAGGGCTGCGAGATCATGGGTGTCGCAGCCGGCGAGACCGACCAGCCGGAGAAGAGCATCCCCCAGGCAGTGCGCAACGTGGTCTTCCGCGTGCTGATCTTCTACGTGCTGGCCATCGGCGTACTGGCCGCCATCGTCCCCTGGCGGGAGGCCGGGCTGATGGAGAGCCCGTTCGTCCAGGTGTTCGACAGGGTGGGCATTCCCTATGCCGCCGACCTGATGAACTTCGTGATCCTCACGGCGATCCTTTCCGTGGGCAACTCCGGGCTCTACGCCTCCACCCGCATCCTCTGGGCCATGTCCAAGACCGGCATGGCGCCGCGCCAGCTGTCGAAGCTGAGCGCCCGGGGCGTGCCGCTGTATGCGCTGCTGATCACCCTGTGCTTCGCCCTGCTGTCGCTGCTGACCAGCATCGTCGCCGCCGACACCCTGTTCATGGTGCTGATGGCGGTGAGCGGCATGGCCGGCACCGTGACCTGGATCGTCATCGCCTACGCCCAGTACCGCTTCCGCCGCGAGCACATGGCCAAGGGTGGCACCCGGGCCGACCTCAAGTACTCGGCGCCGTTGTTCCCGCTGGTGCCGCTGGCCTGCATCGCCATCTGCTGCTCGCTGTTCGTCTTCCTCGCCCTGGACCCCACCCAGCGGCCGTCGCTGTATTGGGGCTTCGGCTTCATCGCCGTGTGCTACGGCGCCTACTTCCTGATCCGCCGCAGGCGTGGTGGTGATGTGGGGGAGGAGATCGTTCCCAGCATCGGCTGACCCTCTGTGTTACGACCAAGGCCCCGCATTGCGGGGCCTTTTTCGTGGCGGGGATCTTTGTTCGAAGTTGTAACGCCCGTCGCCGGCCGATTCCCTTCAGGCCCCGCCAACGCCAGGGCTGGCGCTCTCCGGCTGCTGTGCAGAGGGTGTTACAGGCCTCGGCAGGGGCGGATTGTGGTCTTGTTGAACGGGTGTTTAGTATGGCCGTGCACGCATTCGCCTCCGCACAATCAACGACAAGAACGAGGGCCGCATGACACAGCCATCCCCGCTCAGCCGGGTCCAGGGCGGTATCGCCTGGATCACCCTGAACCGCCCTGCACAGCGCAACGCGCTGGACATCCCCACGCTCAAGCACCTGCTGGCCCTGCTGGACGCCCATGAGGCCGACCCGGCGGTGCGCGTCATCGTGCTGACCGGCGAGGGCCGCAGCTTCTGCGTCGGCGCCGACCTCGCTGAATGGGCCGAGGCCGAAGCCCGGGGCGAACTGGAGACCTACGGCTGGACCGAAACCGCCCACGCCCTGATGCGCCGCCTGCATGGCCTGGACAAGCCGACCATCGCCGCCGTCAACGGCACCGCCGTGGGCGCGGGGATGGACCTGGCGCTGTGCTGCGATTTCCGCATCGCTGCCGCCTCCGCGCGCTTCAAGGCCGGCTACACCGGCATGGCCTACTGCCCGGATGCCGGCGCCAGTTGGCACCTGCCGCGCCTGATCGGCAGCGAAGCGGCCAAGCGCCTGCTGTTCCTCGACGAGCTGTGGAACGCCGAGCGCGCGCTGGGTGCCGGCCTGGTCGGCGAAGTGGTTGCCGATGAACACCTGCTGGAACAGGTCGGCGAATTCGCCGCGCGCCTGGCCGCCGGGCCGACCTTCGCCTTCGCCCAGACCAAGCGCCTGATGCGCGACGGCGCCAGCCGCACCCTGGCCCAGCAACTGGAGGCCGAGCAGGCCGCCGGGCTGCTCTGCGGCCGCAGTGAAGATGCCGCCGAGGCGCTGCGCGCCGTGGCCGAGAAACGTTCCCCCCAATTCAACGGCCGCTGACGGCTGCAGGTGATGCCATGGATTTTCAACTGACCCAGGAACAGGACATGCTCGTCGAGGCGGTCAAGGCCTTCGTCGAGAAAGAGCTGCTGCCCCACGAGGAAGCAGTGGACCGCGCCGACGCCGTATCCCCGGAGCTGGCCGCGCAGATTCGCGGCAAGGCCCTTGCGGCCGGCTTCTACGCCTTCAACATGCCCGAGGACGTCGGCGGCGGTGGCCTGGACTACCTGTCCCAGGCGCTGGTCGAGCGCGAGCTGTCGAAGGTGTCCTGGGCGCTGCACGTGTTCGTTGCGCGGCCGTCGAAGATCCTCATGGCCTGCACCGGCGCGCAGATCGGCGACTACCTGCTGCCGTGCGTGCAGGGCGAGAAGATCGACTGCTTCGCCCTCACCGAGCCGGGCGCCGGTTCCGACGCCAATGCCATCAAGACCCGTGCCGTGCGTGACGGCGACGACTTCATCATCAACGGCGCCAAGCACTTCATCAGCCACGCCGGGCATGCCGACTTCGCCATCGTCTTCGCGGTGACCGACACCTTTGAACGCAACGGCAAGAAGCGCAACGCCGTGACCGCCTTCCTGGTGGACAAGGGCACCGCCGGCATGACCGTGCGCCGGGGGCCGAAGTGCGTGAGCAACAAGGGCTACCACACCTACGAGATCTTCTTCGACGACTGCCGCGTGCCGGCCTCCAAGGTCCTCGGTGAAGTGGACAAGGGCTGGGAAGTGGCCAACGCCTGGCTCACCGCCGGCCGCGTGATGGTCGCCGCCAACTGCGTCGGCCAGGCCCAGCGCGCGCTGGACCTGGCGCTGCAGTGGTCCGCCGACCGCAAGCAGTTCGGCCAGCCCATCGGCAGCTACCAGGGCATCTCGTTCAAGCTCGCCGACATGGCCACGCAGATCCGCGCCGCCGAGCTGATGACCCTGCACACCGCCTGGAAGATGGACCGCGGCACCATGAGCGACGGCGAGGCCGGCATGGCCAAGCTGTTCGCCAGCGAAGTGCTGGGCAAGGTGGCCGACGAGACGGTGCAGATCTTCGGCGGCATGGGCCTGATGGACGAAGGGCCGGTGGAGCGCATCTGGCGCAACGCGCGCATCGAGCGCATCTGGGAAGGCACCTCGGAGATCCAGCGCCACATCATTTCCCGCGAACTGCTGCGTCCGCTGCTGCGCTGAGGCCCGTGCCATGAAACGCGAAAACCTCCAGCGCCTGCTGGCGCCCCGTCACCTCGCCTTCGTCGGCGGCCGCAGCATGGCGCGCGCGCTCAAGCGCTGCGCTGAAGGCGGCTTCGCCGGGCCGATGTGGCTGGTCAACCCGCAACACGACGCGCTCGAAGGCGTGCCCTGCGTGCGCACTATCGCCGACCTGCCCGAAGGCCCCGACGCGGTGTTCGTCGCCACCAACCGCGAGCTGACCCTGCAGGCCGTCGCCGAGCTGGCCGCCAAGGAGGCCGGCGGCGCCATCTGCTACGCCTCCGGCTTCGCCGAGACCGGCGCCGAAGGAGAGGCCCTGCAACGCCGCCTGCTCGCCAGCGCCGGCGACATGGCTGTGCTCGGCCCCAACTGCTACGGCCTGCTCGACTACCTGCACGGCGCCGCGCTGTGGCCGGTGGCCCACGGCGGGCAGCGGGTGGAGAAGGGCGTGGCGGTGCTCACCCAGAGCGGCAACTTCGCCTACAACCTGTCCATGAGCGACCGCTCGCTGCCCATCGCCTACATGGCCTCGGTGGGCAACCAGGCGCAGCTGGGCGTGGCCGAGCTGATGGACGTGCTGCTCGACGAGCCGCGCGTCACCGCCATCGGCCTGCACCTGGAAGGGCTGAGGAACGTCCCCGGCTTCGCCCGCGCCGCCTACAAGGCGTTGCAGAAAGGCATCCCGGTGATCGCGCTGAAGACCGGCGTGTCGCAGATCGGCGCCGAACTGGCGCTCAGCCACACCAGCTCCCTGGCGGGCTCCGATGCGCTGTACGACGCGCTGTTCGAGCGCCTCGGGGTGATCCGCGTCAGCGGCCCGGTGAGCTTCATCGAAACCCTCAAGGCCGCCGCCTGCGGCAACCTGCCGGCCGGTCCGCGCCTGGCGGCGCTGGCCTGCTCCGGTGGCGACGCCGGGCTGATCGCCGACTACGCCGAGCGCAACGGCCTGGGCCTGCCCGCGCTGGTTGACGCCCAGCGCGCCGAGCTGGCCCAGGTGCTGCCGGACTACGCCAACATCGCCAACCCGCTGGACTTCACCACCGCCATCTGGGGCGACGGCCCGGCACTGGAGAAGATGCTCGACAGTGCCCTGCAGACCGACGCCGATGCCGCCCTGCTGGTGCTGGACTACCCCGGCGAGGAGACCGGGGAGCGCCCGCAATGCGACCTGCTGCTGGAGTTGTACTGCGCGGCGCTGGAGCGCCACGGCAAGGTGGGCTTCATCGCCTCCGCGCTGCCGGAGCTGCTGCCCAGGCCGGCCCGTGAACGGCTGCATGCCCACGGAGTTGCCGCGCTGCAAGGTGTGGAAGACGGCCTCGCCGCCTGGGGGCGCATCGCCCATTACCGCCAGCGCCGCGACGCGCTGCTGGCCCGTGGCGAAGCGGCGCTGGTGCCGCTCTGCCCGCAGGCGCTGGAAGGCGAAGGCCGCTTGCTGGACGAGTGGCAATCCAAGCAGGCGCTGAAAGCCTTTGGCCTGCCGCTGCCGCGCGCGGCGTTGAGCACACCGGCGCAAGCCCGTGAAGCGGCCACCGATGTCGGCTTCCCGTTGGCGCTGAAAGTGGTCAGCGCGCAGCTGCCGCACAAGACCGAGGCTGGCGGCGTGGCACTCAACTTGCGCAACGAGGCGGCGCTGGAAGCCGCGCTGTTCGACATGCGCGAGAACATCACCCGCCACGCGCCCGGCGTGCCCTTCGAGCAGGTGCTGCTGGAGCGCATGGCCAACCCGCCGCTGGCGGAGCTGATCGTCGGCATCAAGCGCGAGAACGGCTTCGGCCTGGCGCTGGTGCTGGGGGCCGGCGGCATCCTCGTCGAGTTGCTCAAGGACAGCCGCAGCCTGCTGCTGCCCACCACCGATGCGGCGATCCACGATGCCTTGCTCAGCCTGCGCAGTGCGCCGCTGCTCACCGGCTTCCGTGGCCGCCCGGCGGTGGACCTGGAGGCGCTGGTGGAGGCCATCCGCGCCGTCGCCGACTACGCCTGCGAACACGTGGACAGCCTGCTTGAGCTGGACGTGAACCCGCTGCTGGCGGACGCCGAAGGCGCCGTGGCGGTGGATGCACTGATCCGCCTTGCCGAATGACCGTCACGCTTCAGCCCTTGGGGAGACGACCCATGCAACAGACCACACCTCTCACCGGCGGCCAGGCCCTGGTCCGCCTGCTGGCCAACTACGGGGTCGACACCGTGTTCGGCATTCCCGGTGTGCACACCCTGGAGCTGTACCGGGGCCTGCCCGGCAGCGGCATCCGCCACGTGCTGACCCGCCACGAGCAGGGCGCCGGCTTCATGGCCGACGGCTATGCGCGGGTCAGCGGCAAGCCGGGCGTGGCCTTCATCATCACCGGGCCGGGGGTGACCAACGCCGCCACCGCCATCGGCCAGGCCTACGCCGACTCGATCCCGCTGCTGGTTATCTCCAGCGTCAACCACACCGCCAGCCTCGGCAAAGGTTGGGGCTGCCTGCACGAGACCCAGGACCAGCGCGCGATGACCGCGCCGATCACCGCGTTTTCCGCCGTCGCCCTGAGTGCCGAGGATTTGCCCGAACTGATCGCCCGCGCCTTTGCCGTGTTCGACAGCGAGCGCCCGCGGCCGGTGCACATCTCCGTGCCGCTGGACGTGCTCGCCAACCCGGTCGCCCGCGACTGGACCCACGAGGTGGTGCGCCGCGCCGGCCGTGGCCAGCCCAGCGCCGCCGCGCTCCGGCAGGCGGTGGATAAACTCCAGGCCGCCCGGCGCCCGATGATCATCGCCGGCGGCGGTGCGCTGCAGGCCGCCGATGCCCTGGCCGCGCTGAGCGAGCGCCTGGCTGCGCCGCTGTTCACCAGCGTCGCCGGCAAGGGCCTGCTGGCGCCGGAAGCGCCGCTCGCCGCCGGCGCCACCCTGTGCACCCAGGCCGGCTGGGACATGATCGCCGAGGCCGATGTGGTGCTGGCCATCGGTACCGAGATGGCCGACACCGATTACTGGCGCGAGCGCCTGCCGCTGACCGGCGAGGTGATCCGCGTCGACGTCGATTCGCGCAAGTTCAACGACTTCTACCCGTGTGCGGTGGCGCTGCTGGGGGATGCGAAGGCCACCGCCGAGGCGTTGCTCGTCGCGCTGCCGGCTGCCGCGCGGGATGCGGCCAGCGCCCGTGAACGCATCGGCCGGCTGCGTGAGCAACTGGAGGCCAGTCACGCCCCGCTGCAGCGCATCCACCTGGCGATCCTCGAACGCATCGCCCTGGCGCTGCCGGACACCGCCTTCATCGCCAGCGACATGACCCAGCTGGCCTACAGCGGCAACTACCTGTTCCCCAGCCGGGCGCCGCGCAGCTGGCTGCACCCCACCGGCTACGGCACCCTCGGCTACGGCGTACCGGCCGGCATCGGCGCCAAGTTCGGTGCGCCGGAGCGCCCCGGCCTGGTGCTGGTGGGCGACGGCGGCTTCCTCTACACCGCCCAGGAGCTGGCCACCGCCACCGAGGAGCTGGACAGCCCGCTGGTGGTGCTGCTGTGGAACAACGATGCGCTGGGGCAGATCCGCGACGACATGCTCGACCTGGACATCGAGCCCATCGGCGTGCTGCCACGCAACCCGGATTTCGCCCTGCTCGGCCGCGCCTACGGCTGCGAGGTACGCCAGCCGCAGAGCCTGGACGCGCTGGAGCAGGACCTGCGCGAGGGCTTCCGCCATCCAGGGGTGACCCTGATCGAGCTGAAACACGCCTGCGCCCAACAGGCCCGCTGACCCAAGGAGCTGCCCATGCGCTACTCGAACTTCACCCAACGCATCGCCGGCGACGGTGCTGCCGCCTGGGACATCCACTACCGCGCCCTGGCGCGTATGGAGCAGGGCGACGACATCCTGCTGCTGTCGGTGGGCGATCCGGACTTCGACACGCCGGTGCCCATCGTGCAGTCGGCCATCGACAGCCTGCTGGCCGGCAACACCCATTACGCCGACGTGCGCGGCAAGCGTTCGCTGCGTGAGGCCATCGCCCGCCGTCACAGCCAGCGCAGCGGCCAGGCCGTCATCGGCGATGACGTGGTGGTGCTGGCCGGTGCTCAGTGCGCGCTCTACGCCGTGGCGCAATGCGTGCTCAACCCCGGCGATGAAGTGATCGTCGCCGAGCCGATGTACGTCACCTACGAGGCGGTGTTCGGGGCCTGTGGCGCCACCGTCGTGCCGGTTCCGGTGCGCTCCGAGCACGGCTTCCGCGTGCAGGCCGAGGACGTCGCCGCGCGGATCACCCCGCGTACCCGCGCCCTGGCGATCAACAGCCCGCACAACCCCTCCGGTGCCAGCCTGCCGCGCGCCACCTGGGAAGCACTCGCCAAGCTGTGTGTGCAGCATGACCTGTGGATGATTTCCGACGAGGTCTACAGCGAGTTGCTGTTCGAGGGCGAGCACATCAGCCCCGCCAGCCTGCCGGGCATGGCCGAGCGCACTGCGACCCTCAACAGCCTGTCGAAGTCCCACGCCATGACCGGCTGGCGTGTGGGCTGGGTGGTGGGCCCGCGGGCGCTCTGCGGGCACCTGGAGAACCTGGCCCTGTGCATGCTCTACGGCTCGCCGGACTTCATCCAGGACGCCGCCTGCACCGCGCTGGAGGCCCGCTTGCCGGAGCTGGAGGCCATGCGCGAGGCCTACCGCCAGCGCCGCGACCTGGTGCTCGACTGCCTGGCCGATTGCCCCGGCGTGCGCGCCCTGCGACCGGACGGGGGCATGTTCGTGATGGTGGACATCCGCGCCACCGGGCTCTCCGCCCAGGCTTTCGCCGACCGGCTGCTGGACCGCCACGGGGTCTCGGTGCTGGCCGGCGAGGCCTTCGGCCCCAGTGCGGCCGGGCACATCCGCCTGGGCCTGGTGCTGGGTGCCGAGCCCCTGCGCGAGGCCTGCCGGCGCATCGTACGCTGCGCCGCCGAGGTGCTTGAACAGGGCGCGCCCTCTTCCAATGACCCTGCGCGACGGGAGTTCGCATGAATGTATTGATCGTCCACGCCCACAACGAACCGCGCTCCTTCTGCGCCGCGCTGTGCCGGCTCGCCGAGCAGACGCTGCGGGAGCAGGGCCACGCGGTGAAGGTGTCGGACCTGTATGGGATGAACTGGAACCCGGTAGCCGGCGAGGCGGACTTCCTCGAACGGCGCAACCCGGACTACCTGGTGTACGCCCTGGAGCAGCGCGAGGCGGTGACGGCCCGGACCCTGGCCGCCGACATCCGCGAGGAGCTGGACAAGCTGCTGTGGGCGGACCTGGTGATCTTCAACTTTCCGGTCTACTGGTTCTCCGTGCCGGCCATCCTCAAGGGCTGGTTCGACCGGGTGCTGGTCTCCGGCATCTGCTACGGCGGCAAGCGCTTCTACGACCAGGGCGGGCTGGCGGGCAAGCGCGCCCTGCTGACCCTGACCCTGGGCGGGCGCGACCACATGTTCGGCCCGGGGGCGATCCACGGCCCGCTGGAGGACATGCTGCGACCGGTCCTGCGCGGCACGCTGGCCTACACCGGCATGACGGTGCTGCCGCCGTTCGTCGCCTGGCACGTGCCCTATGTGAGCGACGAGGTGCGGGCCGGCTACCTGCAGGCGTACCAGGCGCGGCTCGCCGGGATCGAGCTGGACGAAGCGCTGGTCTTCCCCCGTCTCGACCAGTTCGACGCGCGGCTGTACCCGTTGCCCGCAGAGAGCTGAGCGGCCCAGGAACGAAAAAGCCCGGCATGTGCCGGGCTTTTTCATGGGGCGGTGACGACTCAGTAGTCGGCCTTGTTCTTCAGGCTGGCTTCTGCGGCCTTGGCCAGGTCCGGGGGCAGGAAGTCCTTGTCCGGGTCGTAGTCGGATTTGAGGAAGCTGGCGAGGGCTTCCAGGTCCGAGGGGGCCAGGGTGCCGGCGGCCTGCTTCAGGCGCAGGTTGTCGAGGATGTAGTCGTAGCGCGCGTTGTTGTAGTCGCGCACCGAGCCGTACAGCTGGCGCTGGGCATCGAGCACGTCGACGATGTTGCGGGTACCGACCTGGTAGCCGATCTCGGTGGCTTCCAGGGCGCTTTGGTTGGAGATGATCGACTGCTTACGGGCCTTGACCTGCTCAACGTCGGTGTTCACCGCGCGGTGGTAGTTGCGGGTGTTCTGCACCACCTGGCGACGCAGGCTTTCGCGCTGCTGCTCGGTCTGGCTCAGGCGCTGGTAGGACTCGCGCACCTGGGAGCTGGTCAGGCCGCCGCTGTAGATCGGGATGTTCAGCTGCAGGCCGATGGTGCGCTGCTCGACGTCGCTGCCGTAGCGCACCGGGCTGGAACCGGTGTTGCTGAAGCCGAGGCTGTCGTTGTCGCCTTTCTGGTACTGGGCGACGGCGTCCAGGGTCGGTGCGTGGCCGGCCTTGCGCTGGCGCAGGGTTTCTTCGGCGGCGTCGACGGCGTAGTTGCTGGCCTGCAGATTGAGGTTCTGCTGGGCGGCGGTGTCGACCCAGGCCTTGGCGTCGTTCGGCGCGGGCACCACCACCGGCAGGGTGTGCTGGATGCCCTCGATGGAGGCGTATTCGCGGTTGGTCAGGGTGACCAGGGCCTGGAAGGCGTCATCCACGTTGCGCTCGGCGATGATGCGGTTGGCGCGGGCGGTGTCGAAGCCGGCCTGGGCTTCCAGCACGTCGGTCTTGTCGGAGAGGCCGACATCGAAGCGCTCGTTGGCCTGGTCGAGTTGGCGTTTGAACGCCGCTTCTTCAGCCTTGGTGGACGCCAGGTTGTCCTGGGCGCGGAGCACGGCGAAGTAGCCTTCGGCGGTCTGCAGGATCAGGTTCTGCTGGGTCGCGGAGAATTCCAGGGAGGCCTGCTCGGTGCTGGCCTCGGCGGCCTGCAGCTGGAACCAGCGGTCGGCGCGGAAGATCGGCTGGCTCAGGCTGGCCTGGTAGGCGATGCCGCTGCGGGAGCTGGTGGCCGACGGCTCATCGAGCTTGGTGCGGGTGTCGTTGGCGGTGGCGCCACCATTGATCTGCGGCAGCAGGCCGGAACGGGCCTGGGGCACGGCTTCGCGCACGGCTTCGAAGTTGGCGCGCGCGGCAGCGAGATCGGCGTTGTTGTCTACGGCGTCCTTGTAGACGGTCACGAGGTCCGTCTTGGCTGACAGCGGGGCCTCTGCTGCCCAGGCGCTACCCGCGAAAGCGGAGGCCACGGCAACAGCCAGTGAGAGTCTGCGCAGCATGATCAATCCTAGATTCAGTGAAGTCGGGCAAGGCTACGGCTGCCATGGTACGCGGTCAAGACGGCTCCATGGCGGGGTCAGTGTAGTTTGCAACACGTTATGTTGCTTGCCGGGAACAATGAATGCGCGACGCGGTCCGGGCGTCGGTTTCGGACGGGCTGGTCATTTATTTCTGACCTTGGGGTTGGTTTTGTTCGAGGGGCTTGTTTAGACTGGCCGCGTTCTTGTCGGGGTGCCTCGAATCGGAGGCTGAGATCGGAAAGTTCCGGATCCCGTTGAACCTGATCAGGTTAAGGCCTGCGTAGGGAACAAGATGCGCCTCCCCCGCCTTGCAGCATTCTTGGGAGGTTCCTCTCGGCACCGGTCCCGGTGCACTCTGCCTTTCAGGTTCGCTCCGACATCACCCAGGAGCTAGCCGATGACTGCAAAACAACAAGCGAACCTGAGCGAGAGCGCCCAGGTCGACCAGCAATCCATCCAGCCTTTCCCCCGTTCCCAGAAGGTCTACGTGCAGGGCTCGCGCCCGGACATCCGCGTGCCGATGCGCGAGATCAGCCTGGACGTGACCCCCACTGCCTTCGGCGGCGAGATCAACGCCCCGGTGATGGTCTACGACACCTCCGGCCCCTACACCGACCCGAGCGTGACCATCGACGTGCGCAAGGGCCTGGCCGACGTCCGCTCGAAATGGATCGACGACCGTGGCGACACCGAGCTGCTCGCCGGCCTGTCCTCCAGCTTCGGCCAGGAGCGCCTGGCCAGCGCCGAGCTGACCGCCATGCGCTTCGCCCACGTGCGCAACCCGCGCCGGGCCAAGGCCGGGCGCAACGTCAGCCAGATGCACTATGCCCGCCAGGGGATCATCACCCCGGAGATGGAGTTCGTCGCCATCCGCGAGAACATGAAGCTGGCCGAGGCGCGCGCCGCCGGCCTGCTCAAGGAGCAGCACGCCGGGCACAGTTTCGGCGCCAGCATCCCGGCGGTGATCACCCCCGAGTTCGTGCGTGAGGAGATCGCCCGCGGCCGCGCGATCATCCCGGCCAACATCAACCACACCGAGCTGGAGCCGATGATCATCGGCCGCAACTTCCTGGTGAAGATCAACGGCAACATCGGCAACTCGGCCCTGGGCTCCTCCATCGAGGAAGAAGTGGCCAAGCTGACCTGGGGCATCCGCTGGGGCTCGGACACGGTGATGGACCTGTCCACCGGCAAGCACATCCACGAAACCCGCGAGTGGATCATCCGCAACTCGCCGGTGCCCATCGGCACCGTGCCGATCTACCAGGCCCTGGAGAAGGTCGGCGGTATCGCCGAGAACCTGACCTGGGAGCTATTCCGCGACACGCTGATCGAACAGGCCGAGCAGGGCGTCGACTACTTCACCATCCACGCCGGCGTGCTGCTGCGCTACGTGCCGCTGACCGCCAAGCGCGTCACCGGCATCGTGTCCCGTGGCGGCTCGATCATGGCCAAGTGGTGCCTGGCGCATCACCAGGAGAACTTCCTCTATACCCACTTCGAGGAAATCTGCGAAATCATGAAGGCCTACGACGTCAGCTTCTCCCTGGGCGACGGCCTGCGTCCGGGCTCCATCGCCGACGCCAACGATGCCGCGCAGTTCGGTGAGCTGGAGACCCTCGGCGAGCTGACCAAGATCGCCTGGAAGCACGACGTGCAGTGCATGATCGAAGGCCCGGGCCACGTGCCCATGCAGTTGATCAAGGAGAACATGGACAAGCAGCTGGAGTGCTGCGACGAGGCGCCGTTCTACACCTTGGGTCCGCTGACCACCGACATCGCCCCCGGCTACGACCACATCACCAGCGGCATCGGTGCCGCCATGATCGGCTGGTTCGGCTGCGCCATGCTCTGCTACGTCACGCCCAAGGAGCACCTGGGCCTGCCGAACAAGGATGACGTGAAGACCGGGATCATCACCTACAAGATCGCCGCCCACGCCGCCGACCTTGCCAAAGGCCACCCGGGCGCGCAGATCCGCGACAACGCCCTGTCCAAGGCGCGCTTCGAATTCCGTTGGGAGGACCAGTTCAACCTCGGCCTTGACCCCGACACCGCTCGCGCCTTCCATGACGAGACCCTGCCGAAGGACTCGGCCAAGGTGGCGCACTTCTGCTCCATGTGCGGGCCGAAGTTCTGCTCCATGAAGATCACCCAGGAAGTGCGCGACTACGCCAAGGAAAATGGCCTCTCCGAGGAGAGCCAGGCCATCGAGGCGGGCTTCCAGGAGCAGGCGGCGCGCTTCAAGGACGAAGGCTCGGTGATCTACAAGCAGGTCTGACCGGCCTCGTGGCTGCACCCACGGGCCCGGCGCACTGCGCCGGGCCTTCTTCGTCCACTCTCCAGGGCCTTCAACGTGACCACCCCCAGCTACTCGCCGTCCCTGCCGGTTCCCGCCGGCCAGCGCGTCTTCGGCGCGCGTGATCTGTTCTCCCTCTGGTTCTCCCTCGGCGTCGGCCTGATGGTGTTGCAGCTTGGCGCGCTGCTGGCACCGGGGCTCGGCCTGGCCGGCTCACTGGCGGCCATCGCCTGCGGCACCGCCGTTGGCGTGTTGCTGCTGGGCGCTGCGGCGGTGATCGGCAGCGACACCGGCCTCTCCGCCATGGGCACCCTCGGCCTTGCCCTGGGCAAACGCGGCGCGGTGCTGCCGGCGCTGCTCAACCTCCTGCAACTGGTGGGTTGGGGCGCATTCGAGATCATCGTCATGCGCGATGCCGCCAGCCTGCTGGCCACCCGTGCCTGGGGCGAGGGCAGCGCCTTGGCCTCGCCGGCGCTCTGGACCCTGTTCTTCGGGGCGTTGGCGACGTTGCTGGCGGTGACCGGCCCGCTCATCTTCGTGCGCCGCGTGCTGCGCAAGTGGGGCATCTGGCTGCTGCTGGGCGCCTGCATCTGGCTGACCTGGAACCTGTTCGACAAGGCCGACCTGGGCGCCATCTGGGCGCGTGGCGGTGACGGCTCGTTGCCCTTCGCCCTGGGCTTCGACATTGCCATCGCCATGCCGCTGTCCTGGCTGCCGCTGATCGCCGACTACTCGCGCTTCGGCAAGCGCGCACGCAATGTGTTCGGCGGTACTGCCCTGGGCTTCTTCCTCGGCAACTTCTGGCTGATGAGCCTGGGCGTCGCCTACACCCTGGCCTTCGCCCCGAGCGGCGAGGTCAACGCACTGTTGCTGGCACTGGCCGGTGCCGGCCTGGGCATCCCGCTGCTGCTGATCCTGCTGGACGAGTCGGAGAACGCCTTCGCCGACATCCATTCGGCGGCGGTTTCCAGCGGCATCCTGGTGCCGGTGAAGGTGGAGCACCTGGCCCTGGCCATCGGCGCGCTGTGCACCTTGATCGCCTGGTTCGCGCCGCTGGCCGAGTACCAGAACTTCCTGCTGCTGATCGGCTCGGTGTTCGCGCCGCTGTTTGGCGTGGTGCTGGTGGATCACTTCGTGCTGCGCCGCCGTCGCGAGGGGCTGGCACCGCGCCGGGCCCTGCGTTGGGACACGCTGACCGCCTGGGCCTGCGGGGTGACCGTCTACCACCTGCTGGCGGGTTTCATGCCCGAGGTGGGCGCCACCCTGCCGGCCTTGCTGCTGGCCGGCGGGCTGCAGTTGGTGCTGGGCTCCCTCAGCCGCGGCCGGGGAAGTATTGCGGCTTCAATATCCCGTTGAGTTGCGGGTAGGGGATGGTCAGCTCCGGGTGCCCGCCCGCATAGGGCGCGATGCTGTAGACGTCGTACTTGAGCAGCAGCGCGCCACGGCCGAGGGCGATGTGCTCGGTGCGCTGGAAGGGCCAGGTGCTCGCGTATTCCGGGTCCTGGTCCAGCTTGTTGGCGACCAGCCAGCGCTGGTGGGCCTGCTCGGCGAGCTTCCAGAACTCGGCTTCCTGGCCGGGGACGAGCATGTCGCGCAGGGTCAGCACCTTGTCCAGCGTGCGGTCGTAGTTGATCAGGCCGCGCCCGGGCATGCCGTGGGCACCGCCGGTGGCCAGGTAGCTGGACAGTTCGATGATGGTCAATTGGTCACGTTGTTCACGCACCTTGGCTTGCAGGTAGCTGGCCCAGCCCGGCTCGGCGCGTTGCAGGAAGTCCTTCTCGTAGGACTGCAGGGAGGCCGGCAGCGGTGCATCCGGTGCGTCGGCCGTCATGCGCAGCAGGCGCTGGGTCACCCGTTCGCTGAGCTGCGGGTGATCGGGAAAGCTGATGACGTCGATGTTCACCAGCGGGCAGCTGTCGCCCTGGCAACCGGGCTTGAGGTGCTCCCAGGCATCACGCTTGACGGCCAGGCCGCTGTCGCCGGGCGTCAGGGTCTGGCAGGCGCCGAGGAGGAGGGCGAAGCCGAGAAGGAGCAGTTTCTTGTGCATCGGGATTGAATTCGTCATCGGGTGGAGAGTCGTTATGGATTGCGAGCTTCGACTGCCTGGGGCGGTTCGAGTTCGCTCGCGGTGGGCCATGATCCCAGCCGCGAATCCATCTGCAAAGAGGCTGCGCAAGGCGAGTCGCCAGAGTAGGATGCGCGAAAAGCGGGACCATCAGATCGAGTGAGACTCAGATGATAGATACCTTCAAACCCGGACCGGACGCGGTCGAGATCATCAAGCGCGAAGAATGCTTCCGTGGCTTCTATCGCCTGGATCGCCTGCACCTGCGTCATCGCCAGTTCTCCGGGGAGATGGGGCCGACCCTCAGCCGCGAGCTCTTCGTGCGCCACGATGCCGTGTGTGTGCTGCCCTACGACCCGCAGCGCGACCAGGTGGTGCTGATCGAGCAGTTCCGCGTCGGCGCCATGCAGAAGAGCGCCAACCCCTGGATGCTGGAGCTGGTGGCCGGGCTGATCGACAAGGACGAGGAGCCGGACGAGGTGGCCCGCCGCGAGGCCGTCGAGGAAGCCGACCTGACGCTGACGTCGTTGTGGCCGATCACCGCCTATTATCCTTCTCCAGGGGGATCGGACGAATTCGTGCATCTCTACGTCGGGCGCTGCGACAGCGGCGCTGCCGGTGGCGTGCACGGTCTGGCGGAAGAGGGCGAGGACATCCGCGTCCACGTGCTGTCCTTCGCCGATGCCCTGGCCGCGCTGCGCGACGGCCGGATCATCAATGCCGCCGCCATCATCGCCCTGCAATGGCTGGCACTGAACCGGGATGAAGTTCGGGGGATGTGGACGTGAATCTGCTGCGCGATCGCTACCGGGTGGACCTCGTCGGGCTGCAAGCGGCCTGCGAGGCGAACTATGCCCGGCTGATGCGATTGCTGCCGCACATGCGCGAAGCCCAGTCTTCGCGCCGCGTGGCCCTCAGCCAGGGCGAACGCCTGGTGGGGGTGCTGGCACTGGATGTGGTCGAAGCCTGCCCCTACACCACCACGCTCAAGGTGCGCCAGGAGCTCAGCCTGCCCTGGTTGCCCTCTCCGCAGCTGGAGGTGCGCGTCTACCACGATGCGCGCATGGCCGAGGTGGTCAGCGCCGAGAATGCCCGGCGCCTGCGCAGCTTCTACCCCTACCCGAACGCCGATATGCACCAGCCCGACGAGAAGAGCCAGCTCAACCTCTTCCTCGGTGAGTGGCTCAGCCATTGCCTGGCCTGTGGCCACGAACTGGAACCCGTGCTTTAGAAAATCCGCCCCCTGCCGATTTCCTGGCGCTCGCTAATGTGATCCAGTCCCGGTTCTCGGGTTTACCGTTTCACGCCTGAACCACCATAATTCACATGATTTCGCCCAAGGAGACCGCCTTGTCGAGCGCGTCCACTCTCGCCATTGATTCATCGGTGCTGCTGGTGCAGCTTTCCGATAGTCATCTATTTGCCGAAGAGGACGGACGACTCCTGGGCATGAATACCTCCGACAGCCTGCAGCGGGTGATCGAGCGGGTACTGGAAGAACAGCCACGCATCGACCTGGTGCTGGCCACCGGCGACCTGTCCCAGGACGGCAGCATCGAGTCCTACGAGCGTTTCCGCGACCTGTGCTCGGTGATCCCCGCCAACAGCCGCTGGTTCCCCGGCAACCATGATGAAGTGCAGGTGATGGAACAGGTTTGTGCCGGCACCGACCTGCTCGAGCCGATCATCGACTTCCCGGCGTGGCGCGTGGTGCTGCTGGATTCCACCATCAGCGGTGCGGTTCCCGGGCACATGCCGCCGGAACAGCTGGAGCTGCTGGAGCGCGCCGTGAGCGAGGCGCCGGACAAGCACGTGCTGATCAGCTTCCATCATCACCCGGTGCCCATCGGCTGCCGCTGGATGGACCCGATCGGCGTACGCAACCCGGATGCCCTGTTCACCGTGCTGGACCGCTTCCCCCAGGTGCGCGCCGTGCTCTGGGGCCATGTGCACCAGGAGTTCGACCAGATGCGCAAGGGCGTGCGCCTACTGGCGTCGCCTTCCACCTGCGTGCAGTTCGCGCCGGGCAGCGAGGAGTTCCAGGTCGACACCGAGGCGCCGGGCTATCGCTGGCTGCGTCTGCGGGACGACGGCGTGCTGGAAACCGGCGTATCGCGGGTGACCGGTATCGACTTCGAAGTGGATTACAGCGTCAAAGGTTATTGACCTTAGCGCTGCGGCACGGCAAGAAGTACAGCTTGCCCGCCAGACTTGCCAGGATGCCGCGTGTCGACCGAACAGCCCTCCCTTCTCTATATCCACGGCTTCAACAGCTCGCCCGAGTCGCAGAAGGCGCGCCAGCTCAGCGCGCTCATGCAGCGCCTGGGCCTGGCTGAGCAGCTGCGCGTACCGGCCCTGCACCACCAGCCACGCGAGGCCATCGCGCAGCTCGAGGAGGCCCTGGCCGCGCTGGGTCGGCCGACGCTGGTAGGCAGCTCCCTGGGCGGCTACTATGCGACCCACCTGGCCGAGCGGCACGGGCTCAGGGCCATCCTGATCAACCCGGCGGTGGCCCCGCACCGGTTGTTCGATGGCCAACTGGGACCGCAGAAGAACTATTACAGCGGCGAGACCTGGGAGCTGACTCAGGCGCATGTGGATGCCCTGGCCGAGCTCGAGGTGCCGCCCCCGCAGGACCCGGCCCGCTACCAGGTGTGGTTGCAGACGGCCGACGAAACCCTGGACTACCGCCATGCCGAGCGCTACTACCGCGCCTGCGCCCTGCGCATCGAGGCCGGTGGCGACCATGGTTTCCGGCAGTTCCCTGCCCACCTGCCGGCCTTGCTGGCGTACGCCGGTTTTCCCGCCCAGTTATGGCGTGATATCGACTTTTCCACCCTTTGACGAAGAGACCCCATGGCCCAGCAGAACGCTTACAACGCAGACGCCATCGAAGTCCTTTCCGGCCTCGACCCGGTGCGCAAGCGCCCGGGCATGTACACCGATACCAGCCGGCCCAACCACCTGGCCCAGGAAGTCATCGACAACAGCGTCGACGAAGCGCTGGCCGGGCACGCCAAGAGCGTGCAGGTGATCCTCCATGAGGACAACTCGCTGGAAGTGATCGACGACGGCCGTGGCATGCCGGTGGACATCCACCCCGAAGAAGGCGTGCCCGGTGTCGAGCTGATCCTCACCAAGCTCCACGCGGGCGGCAAGTTCTCCAACAAGAACTACCAGTTCTCCGGCGGCCTGCACGGCGTGGGCATCTCGGTGGTGAACGCCCTGTCGACCCTGGTCGAGGTGCGGGTCAAGCGCGATGGCAGCGAATACCGCATGACCTTCGCCGACGGCTTCAAGTCCAGCGACCTGGAAGTGATCGGCAGCGTCGGCAAGCGCAACACCGGCACCAGCGTGCACTTCTGGCCCGACGCCAAGTACTTCGACTCGCACAAGTTCTCCGTCAGCCGCCTCAAGCACGTGCTCAAGGCCAAGGCGGTGCTCTGCCCGGGCCTGCTGGTGAGCTTCGAGGACAAGGCCAGCGGCGAACGCATCGAGTGGCACTACGAAGACGGCCTGCGCTCCTACCTGGTCGACGCCGTCAGCGAATTCGAACGCCTGCCGGCCGAGCCGTTCTGCGGCAGCCTGGCGGGTAACAAGGAAGCGGTGGACTGGGCCCTGCTGTGGCTGCCCGAAGGCGGCGACAGCGTCCAGGAAAGCTACGTCAACCTGATTCCCACGGCCCAGGGCGGCACCCACGTCAACGGCTTGCGCCAGGGCCTGCTGGATGCCATGCGCGAGTTCTGCGAGTTCCGCAACCTGTTGCCTCGTGGCCTGAAACTGGCCCCGGAAGACGTCTGGGAGCGCATTGCCTTCGTCCTCTCGATGAAGATGCAGGACGCCCAGTTCTCCGGCCAGACCAAGGAGCGCCTGTCCTCCCGCGAGGCTGCGGCCTTCGTCGGTGGCGTGGTCAAGGATGCCTTCAGCCTGTGGCTCAACGCCCACCCGGAGCTGGGGCTGCAGCTGGCCGAGCTGGCCATCAGCAACGCCGGTCGCCGCCTTAAGGCGGGCAAGAAGGTCGAGCGCAAGAAGATCACCCAGGGCCCCGCATTGCCGGGCAAGCTGGCCGATTGTGCCGGCCAGGACCCGATGCGCTCGGAGCTGTTCCTGGTGGAGGGTGACTCCGCCGGCGGCTCGGCCAAGCAGGCGCGGGACAAGGAATTCCAGGCGATCCTGCCGTTGCGCGGCAAGATCCTCAACACCTGGGAAGTGGACGGCAGTGAAGTCCTGGCCAGCCAGGAAGTGCACAACATCGCCGTGGCCATCGGGGTCGACCCGGGGGCCGAGGACATGAGCCAGTTGCGCTACGGCAAGATCTGCATCCTCGCCGACGCCGACTCCGACGGCTTGCACATCGCCACCTTGCTCTGTGCCCTGTTCGTCCAGCACTTCCGCCCGCTGGTGGATGCCGGCCACGTCTACGTCGCCATGCCGCCGCTGTACCGCATCGACCTGGGCAAGGAGATCTACTATGCCCTGGATGAAGCCGAGCGCGACGGCATTCTCGACCGCCTGGTGGCGGAGAAGAAACGCGGCAAGCCGCAGGTCACCCGATTCAAGGGGCTGGGTGAAATGAACCCGCCGCAACTGCGCGAGACCACCATGGACCCGAACACCCGGCGTCTGGTGCAGTTGACCCTGGAAGACGTCGAGGCCACCGCGGAAATCATGGACATGCTGCTGGCGAAGAAACGCGCCGGTGACCGCAAGTCCTGGCTGGAGTCCAAGGGCAACCTGGCCGAGGTCCTGGCGTGAAGGTGAGTTTCCTTCTCGCCCTGCTGCTGGTCGTCTCGCCCCTCTGGGCCGCAGCGCCGATCGAGGAGCTCAAGCTCAGTGCCGAGTACCCGGTGGAGGGGGTCGCCGAAGGCAACCTCTCCGGCATCGCGCTCTGCGGCAAGGAGCTGTTGGTGGTGTCCGACCGGCTCGATGATCGCCTGTTCCACCTGACGGCAGTCGACGGTGTGATGCGCGCCGAGGCCGAGCTTTTCGCCGCGCCGCCGCCGCCCGAGAGCGGCTTGCCCTGGGGCGTGCGTGCGCGCACCTGGGCGATGAGCATGATGCGCGGCAACGAACTGGATTTCGAGGGCATCACCTGTGATGCCGCCGGCAATCGCTACCTGGTCAGCGAGGCCCACGCCGCCGTGCTGCAGGTGAACGCCATGGGCAGCGCCGAGTGGCTGCGCATTTCCGCAAGCCTGGTTCGCCAGGCGCGTGCCAGTGGCATGTTGCTGCACTTCAATGCGTTGCTGGAAGGCATCGCCATCGACCCTGCCGGCGAGCGCCTGTGGCTGGCGGCCGAGCGTGAGCGCCGTGGCCTGATGGTGCTGCACAAGAAACCATCCACCTGGGCATGCGCGGGCGGTTGCGTGCTGTTCAGCGAGGCCGGCGAGGATATCCCGCCACCCGACCTGGGCCGCGCCGTACCCATGCCCAAGGACTTCTCCGACCTGGCCGTGCACAAGGGCAAGCTGTTCACCCTGGAGCGCCATGCCCACCGTATCTGCCGCCGCGACCCGGCCAAGGGCAGTGTCGAGCGCTGCTGGTCCTTCGCTGCCGAGGCGCTCACGCCACCCCGTCGCTACGAGGCCGACTGGGGCCTGGCGGAAGGGCTATGGGTGGACGCCGACGGCGCCTGGATCGTTCTCGACAACGGCGGCATGACCCGCGCCGATGGCGAGCAGCGGCCCATCGTCTGGCGCTTCGCCAAGCCCACTGGAGGCTGGGACGCGCCATGAGCGAACAAGCGCCGGGCAAGCGCGCGGGGAGGGTCATGCTGATCCTCGCCTGGGGCATCGCCATGCTCCTGGCCACGCACTTCTTCGGCCGCTGGGAAGATGGTCAGCGCAACCCCAATCAGGTGCCCGAGTCGGTACGCGGCGACGGCTTCGTGGAAGTGCGTCTGGCCAGCAGCCGCCAGGGGCACTACCTGATGAACGGGCGCATCGACGGCCAGCAGGTGACCTTCCTGCTGGATACCGGCGCCACCGCCGTGGCGGTGCCCGAAGCTCTGGCCGGCGAACTGGGCCTGGAGCCCGGCGAACCCATCACCCTGAGCACCGCGAATGGCCGCAGCAGCGGTCATCGCACCCGGCTGCGCGAGCTGCAGCTGGGGGAGATCGTCCTCGCCGATGTGCCCGCGATCATCGCCCCGGGCATGGACGGCGACGAGGTGCTGCTCGGCATGAGCGCCCTCAAACAACTCGAATTCACCCAGCGCGACGGCACCCTGGTGCTGCGCCAACACCTGTCACCGTGAGGCACGCATGAGCGAACCCCTCGATCTGAGCCTGGATGGCGTGGAGCGTCGCTCCCTCGCCGAATTCACCGAACAGGCTTATCTCAACTATTCCATGTACGTGATCATGGACCGCGCCCTGCCGCACATCGGCGACGGCCTCAAGCCCGTGCAGCGGCGCATCGTCTATGCCATGAGCGAACTGGGCCTGGATGCCGACTCCAAGCACAAGAAGTCGGCGCGTACCGTCGGCGACGTGCTCGGCAAGTTCCACCCCCATGGCGACTCCGCCTGCTACGAAGCCATGGTGCTGATGGCCCAGCCCTTCAGCTACCGCTACACGCTGGTGGATGGCCAGGGCAACTGGGGTGCGCCGGACGACCCCAAATCCTTCGCCGCCATGCGTTACACCGAGGCGCGGCTGTCGCGCTATTCCGAAGTGCTGCTCAGCGAACTGGGCCAGGGCACCGTGGATTGGGGCCCGAACTTCGACGGCACCCTGAACGAGCCGCTGGTGCTGCCGGCGCGTCTGCCGAACATCCTGCTCAACGGCACCACCGGCATCGCCGTGGGCATGGCCACCGACGTGCCGCCGCACAACCTGCGCGAGGTTGCTGCCGCCTGCGTGCAGCTGCTGGATGAGCCCAAGGCCACCATCGAGCAGCTGTGCGAGCACATTGCCGGGCCGGACTACCCGACCGAGGCGGAAATCATCACGCCGCGCGCCGACCTGCTGAAAATCTACGAGACCGGCCGTGGCTCGGTGCGCATGCGTGCCGTGTACCAGATCGAGGATGGCGACATCGTCGTCACCGCGCTGCCGCACCAGGTCTCCGGTGCCAAGGTGCTGGAGCAGATCGCCGCGATGATGCAGGCCAAGCCTTCCAAGGCGCCGCAGATCGCCGACCTGCGTGACGAGTCCGATCACGAGAACCCCTGCCGCATCGTGATCATCCCCACCAGCAGCCGTGTCGATCACGAAGCGCTGATGCAGCACCTGTTCGCCAGCACCGACCTCGAGTCCACCTACCGGGTGAACATCAACATCATCGGCCTGGACGGCAGGCCCCAGGTCAAGGACCTGCGCACCCTGCTTACCGAGTGGCTGACCTTCCGCGTCGGCACCGTGCGCCGGCGCCTGCAGTTCCGCCTGGACAAGGTTGAGCATCGCCTGCATTTGCTGGAAGGCCGCCTGATCGCCTTCCTCAACCTCGACGAAGTCATCCGCATCATCCGCACCGAGGACCAGCCCAAGCCGGTGCTGATGGAGCGCTTCGGCCTCACCGAGATCCAGGCCGAATACATCCTCGAGACCCGCTTGCGCCAACTGGCCCGCCTGGAGGAGATGCAGATCCGTGGCGAGCAGGAAGAGCTGGCCAAGGAACGTGACAAGCTCCTGGCCCTGCTGGGCAGCGAAGCCAAGCTGAAGAAGCTGGTGCGCAAGGAAATCCTCGAGGACGCCGAGAAGTACGGCGACGACCGTCGCTCGCCCATCGTCGCCCGTGCAGAAGCCAAGGCGCTGACCGAGCACGACCTGCTGCCGAACGAGAAGGTCACCGTAGTGCTGTCGGAGAAGGGCTGGGTCCGCTCCGCCAAGGGCCACGAGATCGACGCCACCAGCCTGTCCTATAAGGCCGGTGATGGCTTCAAGGTTGCCGCGCCGGGGCGCTCCAACCAGTACGCCGTGTTCATCGACTCCACCGGCCGCAGCTACTCGCTGGCTGCCCATACCCTGCCGTCTGCCCGTGGCCAGGGCGAGCCGCTTACCGGCCGCCTGACCCCGCCGCCGGGGGCGACCTTCGAATGCGTGCTGCTGCCCGAGGACGATGCGCTCTACGTGATCGCCTCGGACGCCGGCTATGGCTTCGTGGTAAAGGGCGAGGACCTGCAAGCCAAGAACAAGGCCGGCAAGGCCCTGGTCAGCCTGCCCGCCGGTGCTCGAGTGGTCGCGCCACGCCCGCTCACCAGCCTCGAGGAAGACTGGTTGGCAGCGGTGACCACCGAAGGCCGCCTGCTGCTGTTCAAGGTCGCCGACCTGCCGCAGCTGGCCAAGGGCAAGGGCAACAAGATCATCGGCATCCCCGGTGATCGCGTGGCCAGCCGCGAGGAGTACCTGACCGACCTGGCAGTTTTGCCGGCCGGCGCTACGCTGGTGCTCCAGGCCGGCAAGCGCACCCTTTCGCTCAAGGCCGACGACCTGGAGCACTACAAGGGTGAGCGTGGCCGGCGTGGCAACAAGCTGCCACGCGGCTTCCAGCGCGTCGATGCGCTGCTGGTTGAGGTGCCGGCCTAAGCCTGCACCTGCCGCTCGTCGGCTGCCATTCGACGCACGAGGCTGGAGTCATCCGTCACATTGGCGGATGATATGTCCCCTCGGGCCGAACGCGGTTGTGGCGGGCGCCCCGAACATCAATGAATCCGACTGCGGGTCGCCGTGCGGCGGCCCTGGGTGAGAAAGATGAAGCGTCTTCCCTTGTTAGCGCTGCTGACCGGCCTTCTGGGCCTGGGCGGTTGCGTTCACAACGCGCCGGTACCCATGTACCAGCTCGACAGCGGCACCGCCGAACTGCCGGACCAGTCCGCCGGCATGGCCGTGCTGCTCGGGCCGGTTTCGGTTGCCGATTACCTGCAGCGCGAAACCCTCCTGCAACGCCAGCCCGATGGCAGCCTGACCGCCTCCACCGATGGCCGCTGGGCCGGTAGCCTGGCCGGTGACATCGACCAATTGCTGCTGCGCCAGCTGTCGTGGCGCCTGGACAGCCAGCGTCTGGTCCTGGCCCCCGCCAACCCCGGCTTCACGCCCGAGATCCAGGTGCTGTTGAGCATCAGCCGTCTCGATTCGGGCCCTCAGCGCCCTGCGGTGCTGGAGGCCCAATGGCGCGTGCTGGACAAGGCCGGCCAGCTGCGTGACAGCCGCCTGGTGCGCCTGGAGCAGCCCCACAGCGGCACCGCCGCCGACCAGGTGCGGGCCCAGAGCCAACTGCTGCAACAACTGGCCGAGCAACTGGCCGGTGCGGTCAAACCCCTCTCTGGCCAGCCTGCCGCTGCCGCCGAGGAGCCGCGCAAGGCCACTGCCGCCCCGGCGCGTGCCCGTGAGCCCGTACCGCCGAAGATCCCCATGGCCGCCCCGGTGCGCACCGATGTGGAAGTGTTCCGCTTCTGATCGCCGCCGATGAACGAAAAAGCCCGCATGATGCGGGCTTTTTCATGGGCTGCGAATTGTGCTGATTGGCCGGGCATTCACTCGGCGCGGCGCTTGCCGAACAGGCGCCGCAGGCCAAAGCCGCCGAGAGCCAGGACCAGGCAGGGCAGGCCCACCCAGCGCGCTTCGGAGAGCAGCACATCCAGCCCACGCTGGGTGAAGAAGCCGCCGATGAAGGGTGACACCTCGATGGGACGCCAGGGCAGGAAGTAGCGCTGCAGGTCCCAGGGCCAGAACCAGGCCACGCCCAGGCCGCCGTCGGTCAGGGCGTCCAGCAGGCTGTGGCTGAGGGTCGAGAGTCCGACGAACAGGCCGGCCTTCAGCGGGCCGCAGCGCAGCAGCGGAGCGATCAGGGCGCCGAACAGGGCGCAGCAGCCGGTGAATAGCAGTGAATGGCTGAAGCCCCGGTGGCCGAAGGCGTCGGCGTAGGCGATGCCCAGCTTGAAGGCAGCAACGTCGGCGTCCGGCAGGCAGGCGAAGAACAGCCCGGCCAGGAGCAGGCGCGGCGGGATCACGCGGCTGCCGAGGGCGATGCCCACCGCGAGGACGGGCAGGGGATGGGTGATCAGGGTGGTCATGGCGCCTTCCTTGGCGCCGGGGCTCAGCGGCGCCCGGCGTCGTGCATGCGGGCCAGCTGGCGTTCCAGCAGCGAGGGGTAGGGGTCCAGCAGGCGTTCGACGCAGCAGGCGCCTTCCGGGCTGGCGATGGGGCGTACACGGGCACGCTGGCGCACCAGGCCGTCGTCGGCGATGGCGCGCTCCACCAGCAGCAGGTTGCGGCTGTGCTGGCTCAGCGCCAGGGCGTTCTGGGTGGTGTCATCCAGCAGCAGGTCGCCCTGGCCGAGGCCGGCGAGGCTGTCGCCGAGGGTCAGGCCGAGCTGCAGCTGCAGGGTGATGCCACTGTCGGCCACTTCGATCTGCAGGGCGTGGCCGAGGGCACGCAGCAGCTCGCCGCAGCAGAGCGCGTGGGTCAGGTGGTCCTCACCGCTGTCGGCGCTGTGGAACAGCATCAGGCTGCTGCCATCGTTGAGGGTGTGCAGTTCGCTCTGATAGAGCTGGGCGGCCTGGTCGAGGCAGTCACGGTAGCGTTGCAGCAGGTCCAGCAGGCGGGTGCGGGGCAGACGGCGCAGCTGGTCCTGGGCGCCCAACTGGACGGCCAGCACGGCACTGCGGTGCAACTCGTCGCGCGCTTCGGGCTCGGCTTCCGGCTCTGGAGCCACCACGGCGGGTGGCGCTTCCTCGCGCGGACGCAGGTCGGCGAAGGGATCGTCCTCGTCCGGGGTGAACAGGCGGCTGGGGCGCTCTTCCTCGACGGCGTCGCTGTCGTAGCTGTCATCGCGCAGGTCGCGGATCTCGAAGGCCGGCTCGTCGTCGCCCTGCTCTTCGGAGAAGTCTTCTTCCTCGTCCAGGTACTGCTCTTCGATCTCGGGTTCCGGCTCGGGCTCGGGCTTTTCCGGCACCAGGCGTGCCTGCAACTGGCGGGCGAGGTCGCCGATTTCGTCCTGGCGGCCGGCGCCGGGTGCGGGGTCGTCCGGGTCGCGCAGCCACACCCGCAGTTGCAGCAGCGGCGTGGAGATGTGCCGGCCGAGGCGCAGGCTGAGGGACAGCGCCAGGGCCAGGAGGATGAGGCTGAGCAGGCCCATGCTCTGCAGGCTGATGGTCATGGGCTGCTGGAACTGCTGCATGTCCAGGCTCAGGCGCAGGTGCCCGGCTATCACTTCCTGGAAGGTGATGGGCGTGGAATACAGCCCTTCGACCTCACCCAGCAGGCCCTGCTTCGGGCGCGAGCCGGCTTCGGCGAGGATGCGGTTGTCCACGCTGTAGATGGCCGCATGGGCCACCAGGGGGTTCTTCACCAGGTTGTTGAGCAGCACGTTGAGGCTGAGGATGTCGTTGGACACCAACAGCTCGGTGGCGGAAGCGGCGGTCTGCGCGGTGAGGCTCTGGCCCAGGGCGTCGGCTTGCTGCTGCATCGCCTGCTTGAACTGCATGCCCATCACCCAGGCGTAGATCACCAGGGCCAGGGCTACCAGCAGGAGGCTGTGGCTGGCGATGCGCAAGGCGATCGGCACACGGCGCTGGCGCAGGGCGTGGAAGATCAGCAGGAAGAAGTTGTCGGGTTTGACGGGCGTAGGCCGGTTCACAGAGCTCGGCTCTTCTCGGACGGAATTGTGGCGCAGTATAACGGCGCCCCCTAGCAGGGCAAAGCGCCCGGCATGCTCGTCAGACCGTGAAAGTGGGTAGAATGTGCGCCTTTTCCACTGCGGGAGGTGCGCCTTGCGCGAAATAGTCCTGATCAACATCACCGGGGAAGACCGTCCCGGCCTCACCGCCGCGATTACCGGTGTACTCGCACAGGGCGGGGTGAACATTCTCGACATCGGCCAGGCGGTCATCCACGACACCCTGTCGTTCGGCATCCTGGTGGAGATCCCCGATACCGAGCAGGCTTCCTCCGTGCTCAAGGACGTGCTTTTCACGGCCTACAAGCTGGACCAGCAGGTGCGTTTCACCCCGGTTTCCGAGGAGGATTACCAGGTGTGGGTCGGTGGCCAGGGCAAGCCCCGGCACATGGTGACCCTGCTGACCCGCAAGGTCACCGCCGAGCAGCTGCAGCGCGTCAGCGCCATTACTGCCAAGTACGGCCTGAACATCGACCATATCGATCGCCTGTCCGGGCGCATGCCGCTGGACATGCCGGCGAGCCAGGGCAAGGGCTGCATCGAGTTTTCCGTGCGCGGCGAGCCGGCCGACCCGGTGGCGCTGCGCGCCGAATTCCTCAGCGTGGCCCAGGAGCTGAACGTCGATATCGCCTTCCAGCGCGACTCGGTGTTCCGCCGCAACCGCCGCCTGGCAGTGTTCGACATGGATTCCACGCTGATCGAAGCCGAAGTGATCGACGAGCTGGCCAAGGCCGCCGGGGTCGGTGAGCAGGTGGCCGAGATCACCGAACGCGCCATGCGTGGCGAACTGGATTTCCGCGCCAGCTTCAAGGAGCGCCTGGCGCTGCTCAAGGGCCTCTCCGAGGACGTGCTGGAAGAGATCGGTGCCTCGCTGCGCCTGACCGAAGGCGCCGAGACTCTGTTCGCCGAGCTCAAGCGCCTCGGCTACAAGACCGCGATTCTCTCCGGTGGCTTCAGCTACTTCGCCAAGCAGTTGCAGGCCAAGCTGGGCATCGACTACGTATTCGCCAACGAGCTGCAGATCGAGGACGGCAAGCTCACCGGCGTGGCCGTCGAGCCGATCGTCGACGCCCAGCGCAAGGCCGACCTGCTGCGCGAGCTGGCGGAGAAGGAAGGGCTGCGCCTGGAGCAGACCATCGCCGTGGGCGACGGTGCCAACGACCTGCCGATGCTGGCGCTGGCCGGCTTGGGCGTGGCCTTCCGCGCCAAGCCGCTGGTCAAGCAGTCGGCGAAGCAGGCCATCTCCACCCTGGGGCTGGACGGCATCCTCTACCTGCTGGGCTTCCGCGACCGCGACGGCCTGGAGTGAGTGACGCTTAAACGAGAAAGCCGCCCGAGGGCGGCTTTTTCTTTGGGCGGTTGGGAAGGCGGCTTATTCGTCGCCGGACGAGAAGTCGTAGTCCATCGACTGGCTCGGGCCCTGCAGGTAGTAGCCCTGGATGTAGTTGACCCCGGCCTGCCAAAGGGTGGCCAGGACACTGGCGCTCTCGACATAGGGCACGATGGTCAGCTTGGCCTGGGAGTGCAGGCTGGCAAGCAGGGTCTTCAGCGCTTCCTGGCTTTCCGCCTTGCTCAGGTCCTGGGTGAAGGAGCCATCCACTTTCACGAAGTCGATGTTCAGGTGCTTGAGCGTGTTGAACGGGTTGAGCGCGCAGCCGAACTGGCTCAGGGCGACCTGGCAGTGCAGCTCGGCGAGGCCCTGGGTCAGGGCCTTGGCCTGCTTCAGGTAGGCGATGGCGTCCGGCTCGCTGAACTGGAAGATCAGCGCATCGGACGGCAGGCGTGCGGCCTTGAGGGCGACGCTGAGCCACGGCAGCAGGGTCTGGTCCTGCAGGCTGACGCCGGACAGGTGGACGAACAGGCGCGTGCTGTGGCCCTTGGAGCGGTGCTCGGACAGCAGCTTGATGGAGTTGAGGATCACCCAGCGGTCGATCTTCTCGGCCAGCCCGGCTTCCCGTGCCGCGCCGAGGAAGTCGGCTGGCGGTACTTCGTCGCCCTGGGGGCTGAGCAGACGCAGGAGGACTTCGTAGTGTTCGAAGTTGTCGCCGCGCAGGCTGATGATCGGCTGGAACAGCAGGCGGAAGCTGTTGTTCTCCAGGGCCTGCTGGACCATGGCCACCAGGCTGCCGCGGTTGGCGGCGGCGGCCAGTTCGCTGGCCGGGTTGTACAGGCGCACTTCATTGCCGTCGGTGATCTCGTCCGCGCAGCGATGGGCGCGATCGATCACTTCCTGGGCCTTGGGCGTGGTCTCGTTGAGGCCGGCGACACCGATGGACAGGCTGAACTGCACGGTGCGGCCGCTGACGTCGAACAGGTGGCCTTCGACCTTCTTCAGCAGCGTACCCAGGCCTTCGCGGGCCTGCTCCGGGGTGATACCCGGTTGCAGCACGCTGAACACGTCGTCACCGAAGCGCGCCAGTTGCGCGTCGGCCGGGAAGTGGGCGCGCAGCAGGTTGGCCAGGTCGGTGAGCAGCAGGTCGCTGCCGGCGATACCGACGTCCGCCAGCAGGCCGGAGTAGCGGTCGACGCGGATGTAGGCGAGGGAGGCGGGCTGGCCGGCATTCACCGCGCGGTCGGCGGCGGCGTCCATCAGCTCGCTGAAGTGGTTGCGGTTGTACAGGCCGGTGACCAGGTCCTGGCTGCTGATCTCGCGCAGTTTCTCTTCCAGCTCGGCGCTGGCCGTTTCCGCGCGGATCACCACCTGGATGCACGGCTCGCCGTCATAGGTGGCGGGGGAGAAACTCATGCGCGCCTGGAAGCTCTGGCCGTCGACCTTGGCACCCGAGCAGGTCAACTCGGCGCTGCCGTCGCCACTGCGGTAGTTCTTGAGGAAGTCCTTGAACACCACCTGGTCGCAATTGGCGATCAGGTCGATCATCGGCATGCCTTCCAGCTCTTCCGCATCCTCGTAGCCGAACATCTCGACATAGGCGCGGTTGGCGTAGATGTGCATGCCGTCGTGGACGTAGGTGATGGCGTCGACCGAGCTGTCCAGCAGCAGCTGGCAGCGTTTCTCCGCTTCACGCAGGCTCACTTCGGCTGCGCGACGGGAGCGACGTTCTTCGAGGTTGGCCAGTTCACGGTTGGCGACCAGCACCAGGCGCTCGTCCTCGCCCTGGGGCAGGGCATCCTGGGCGCCAAGGGCCAGGGCCTCGGTGATCAGGTCCGAGTCGTTCTCCGTCACCAACTGGATGAAGGGAATGTCCTTGGCCTGACGGCGGATGGCGTTGAGGGCTTCGCCAGGGGAGAGGTTGTCACTCTCGGGGGCGGCGATGAGCAGGTCCCAGCTCTGCTGGAGGACCTCGGCGAGGTCATCGCTGGAGACCAGGCGATGCACACGGGTCGCGCGACCCGAGTTGCGAAACAGGCTGACCAGGCGCTCGGCTTCGTTCTGCGAGTCTTCCAGGATCAGCAGACGGATGGTTTTCTTTTCGATTGCCATGGCGTGTGCTTAGACCGCGCCGAACGGGCGCTAATAGGCGACAAATGGTGATGGCACGGGAATCTACAGCGACTTCCAGAGGGAGTCAAAATCTTCCTCCCCCGCAGCGCTTTGCTCGCTGGAAGCTGTGACGGGCTTCCCGGGATTCTCGCTTTCCTGCTCGAAGGCGCGGTATTCGAACTGGTTGAAACTGCCGGTGGTGGTCTGACGGCTGGTGAGTACCGCGCGACGCTCCTTGCCCTGAATGTTGATCTGTACCTTGTTGCCCTCCTGGAAGGGCAGGCGCGGGGTGATCAGGGTGGCCGGGCGCGAGATGGCGCTGATTTCCGGCAGCAGCAGGGCGCGCAGGTAATGGCTGTGCTGGTCGGCCTTGCGCAACAGCTGCAGGCCGCAGGCCTGGGCGTGGGGGGCGATCAGTTCGATACCCATCTGCGTGCCGCCACCGCGGACCTGGCGGATCCAGCGCACCACGGCAACGCTCCAGCCCTGGCCGGGGGCGTCCTGCACACCCAGGAGCTCGCCGGCCTGCAGCTGGCTGGGGACTTCCTTGGGCCAGCTCAGGCAGTAACCGCCCGGGCTGTGGTTGACGATGGTCAGGGCGAAGGTCGGGTAGCTCTCTGCGCTGGGGGCTGCGGCGGCGTGCTGCGGCGAGGTGTCGCCGCTGACCACGGGCTTGCTGTACTGGATCTCTTCGTAGGGCAGGCCGGCTTCCCAGTTCTGGTTGGGTTGGGCGTCGAAGGCGTTGCCCCAGATATCGCCCTCGTCCTTGTTGATCGGCTTGAACACGGCCTGGCCGACTTCGACCGGGAGCTTGAGGATTTCGCTGAACGGCTTGCTGCCGGAGATGAAGAAGTGCAGGGCGCTCATGCCGATGCACAGGGTCAGGGTGCCGCGGCCCGGGTTGCGCTGGAAGGTGCGCTCGGAAATGTCGCCCCACGCGGAGCTCAGGTGCTGCAGCAGATCCAGGGTGATGCCTTCGGGAACCTGCAGGCGCGCCTTGTCACGGCTTTCGTTGGGCAGCAGCAGGTATTCCTTGATCGCGTCCACCAGCGGCAGCGGGTCGATGCCCAGCAGGTTGGGCAGCTCGCTGTCCTGGAACAGCGACTTGTAGCGCGGCGGGCCGTCCACCTGGGTGGCGACGGCGAACAGCGTGGTCGGCTCGTTGCCGCGTTGCAGACGCACCAGCCCGCTCCAGGGTTCGAGCACCTCGGCAAGGCGGGCGATGTTGTTCTGGCGCATCTGGTTGCAGCGCGAGCAGCCCAGCAGCAGGGCCACGAGGTAGGTCTGCTCGACGCTCAGGCCTTCGGTGTGACGGGCTAGGTTGTCGCGGATGATGGCGCGCTGGACTTGGCGGGAGACGGCAATCTGGTAGAGCTGATGCAGCTCCAGCCACAGGCCTTCGGGCACGGGGCAGTAGAGCTGGCTGGCGCGGATCAGTGCACCGTTGAGGCTGTGCATGGCCCGCTGCAGGGCGATGGTCAGCAGTTGCGCGCCTTCCTTGGACTGGCGCGACGATTCCTGGGCAACGATCTGCTTGTAGCCGATGGCAAGGTGGTTCTGCAGGGCCTGGCAGAGGTTGGCGACCTTGCGCGGTCGCTCGTCGAGGACGATGGCCTGGTTGAGGAAGTGACGCTCCAGGTGCTGGCAGACGTAGTAGACCTCGGGGCGCAGCAGTTCGAGCAACTGCAGGCGGTTTTCACTGGCGGTGACGAGCTGGTTGAGCTCCACGAGGGCCTGGTAGAGCTGGCGCGCGGTCTCGCCGAGGTTGGCCTTGGGCAGTCCGGAAATCCAGCGTTTCAGATCACGCGGGGAGGCATCGCAGAAGGACAGGCTCTGCTTGTTCGGAGTAGGAACACGCAATAACAGGTGGGGACTCTGTTTGTCCATGTAGCTCGAATACTCCAACTGCAGCGGGCAAGACGTGCGGAAATTTCACTCGCACTCTAGCAGCATCCCTTGCGGCCCGCAGCCCATCGCGGGGTTGGTATGGCAAAGTGCTGCTACGGAATGGACGGCGAGCCGGGCGGCTGCACTGCAAGGTTGGACATTCGGTCGCAGCCTTGCGTTCAACCCGGCCCGCCCGGTTTATCAGGCCTGCGCGGGCTGTGCCAGCAGTTCGCCCATGCTCACCGCGCTGCCGGCGGCGAGGCCTTCGGCCCAGCGGATCTGCTGCGGGCCGAAGAGCACGATGGCGGTGGAGCCCAGCTTGAAGCGGCCCAGCTCGGCGCCCTTCTCCAGGCTGATCGGCGCACGTGCGGCTTCGTCGTAGCGGAAGGTCTTCAGCTCGCGCTTGGGGGGCGTTACCAGGCCAGCCCAGACGGTCTCGATGGAGGCGACGATCATCGCACCCACCAGCACCACGGCCATCGGGCCACGTTCGGTGTCGAACAGGCAGACCACGCGTTCGTTGCGGGCGAAGAGTTCGGGCACGTTCTCGGCGGTGCTCTGGTTCACCGAGAACAGGCGGCCGGGCACGTAGACCATTTCACGCAGGGTGCCGCCCAGGGGGGCGTGCACACGGTGGTAGTCGCGGGGCGACAGGTAGATGGTGGCGAAGTCACCGCCCATGAAGGGCGCGGCGCGCTCGGCGTCACCGCCCAACAACTCCAGCACGCTGAAGCTGTGGCCCTTGGCCTGGAAGATACGGCCGTGCTCGATGGGGCCGAGCTGGCTGACCGCACCGTCGGCCGGGCAGAGGATGGCGCCGGGCGTCGGGTCGAGCGGGCGCGCGCCCTCTTTCAGGGCGCGGGTGAAGAAGGCGTTGAAGTGCTCGTAGGCGGTGAGGTCTTCGACCAGGGCTTCGCTCATGTTCACCTGGTAGCGGCGGGCGAACCAGGCGGTGAAGGCGTTCTTGAACCAGCGCACGCGGCACTCCGCCACGCAGCCGGCCAGGCGCGAGAGCAGGTGATGGGGCAGCAGGTATTGGCTGATGATGAACAGGCGTTCTTTCATGGGTGTTCCTTGTTTACCGGAGGCTCAGGCCTCGACAGGGGTATCCGGGTGGTTGCCCCACTCCGACCAGGAGCCGGCGTAGCCCTTGACGCGGGGGTAGCCCAGCGCCTTGGCCACCAGGTAGGTGAAGCCGGAGCGGTGGTGGGTCTGGCAGTGGGTGACGATTTCCTTGTCCGGGGTGATACCGAGCGATTGCAGGATCTCGGCGATGTCTTCACGGATGCGCAATGCGCGCTGAGGGTCCATGCCGGCGGTCCATTCGAAGTTCACCGCGCCGGGGATGTGTCCACCCTTGGCCGCCAGCACCTTGGTGCCGGCGTATTCGCCGGGGCCGCGTGCGTCCCAGATGGCCAGGTCGGCGGCACCGAGGCGACTCTGCAGGTACTCGCGGGTGGCGGTGGGCTCGTCGTGGATCACCAGCGGCAGCGGGCCGCCGGCCGGGGCCGGAGTTTCGGTCGAGGTGGCGCGGCCATCGGCCAGCCAGGCGTGCAGGCCGCCGTTCAGGTAGTGGTAGCGGCCGTGGCCGATCACATCCAGCAGCCAGATGAAGCGCCCGGCCCAGCCACCGCCCTCGTCGTCATAGACCACATAGGTGGCGTCGCTGCGCTGGCCTAGTTCGCCGAACAGGGTTTCGAGGTCCGCCTTGGCGGGCAGCAGGCCGGGGGCCGGGGCCTGGCCGAGCTGGGTGCGTTTGGGGTCGACGAAGCGGGCGCCGGGAATGTGGCCTTCGGCGTAGCGCGCGGCGCTGGTCAGGTCCACCAGGATCAGGTCGGGCGCATCGAGTCGAGCTGCCAGGTCGGCCGGTTCGATCACCAGTGGCAGGCCGGAAAAGGCGGACATTGAACACTCCGGAAGAGAATGAAAGAGGCGGATTGTAGCGGAAAGGTCAGCGCCCGCGCGTGGCAAAGCTGGCCAGGGCGCGCTCGATGCATTGCACGGTCTTTCCGAAGGCCTGGAGGCTGACATCGGCGAAGGACTGGCCGCCCTGGTCGGCGATCAGCAGCAGGGCGACACGACCGTTGGCAGGGATGGAGCGCAGCAGCACGTGGTCGGCCGGGAACAGTGCCTTGAGGTTGCCAGGTATCAGTGCGGAGTACTGGGCGGCGTTCTCCGGCGTCAGGCGCAGCTGGCCGGGTTGCGCGAGCAGGCGGCGCAGCACCTGGCTCTGGGTCGGGTCCAGTTGCAGGCCGGCGGCTTCCCTGGGCAGCCCGGCGCTTTGCTGCACCGCCAGCCGGCTCTGGGTGCGATCGGTGAGCAGGATCAGGCAGCGGCGCATGCCGCAGGCCGTGAGGGCGTCGCGGGCACAGCCGGTAAGCTGGACGATGTTGGCGAAGGGGCTGGGCTCCTTCAGCAACTGACCACAATGCTGGCGCCATTCGCTGAGTGCGGCGGCGGGGGGCGGGGTCGGCTTCACTTTCTCGGTCGGCCAGCGGCTGCAATCCCAGGGCCAGATCAACGCCTGGGCCGGGTGCCAGAGGTCACTGCGCGCGTGCTTGCGGGCGCTGTCGGCAGCGTGCTGGTGGATGAGCTGCTGCAGCTCGGTCAGCGGCAGTTGCATGTAGAGGCCGGTGAGGCGCTGCCAGCGCAGGCTGTGGTCGCAGGCCCAGGAGTCGTGGGCGGACAACGCCAGCCCGTTGGCCAGCAATACCGTGTTGCCCGGCTGGGTGAGCCAGCGGCGCAGGGCCGGGTCGGCATCGAGCATCTGCTGCTGATGCAGGGGGTGCTCGTTGTCACGGGCGATGTGCAGGGCCTTCACCAGCATGCGCCGGTCGGCGTTGAGCAGGCGGTAGCCGTAGGTGATCCAGTCCGGCAGCTTCCAGTGTTCGGCCAGGGCCTGGCACAGGCGCAGCAGTGGTACGCCGAGCAGTTCGAGTTCCACCTTGCGCGCCGGCTCGCCACGGACGATGACGCGGGTTTCCCAGGCGGCGAACAGCTGCGGGTGCAGGGCCAGCAACGGCCAGAGCGGGGACAGGAACAGCAGGCTGTTCCAGTGGATTTCCTGCCACAGGCGCGCCAGGCGGGCGGCGAACAGGCCGCTGGCCTGTTGCGACGCGTGCTGGCTGATCAGTTGCAGTTGGCGCAGTGCCAGGGGGATATCGGTTTCGTTGACGGCTGGCAGGCGGTTGAGCAGCTCTTCTGATCGCTTCAGACCGAGGCGCGTGAGGGCCACTTCCAGGCTTTCCGCCGGGCTGTCGAGGGAGGAACCGGTGCGGTTGGCCTCACGCATGATGCTCAGTGCCAGGCCGGGACTATCCTGAATCAGGTCAGCGATCTCGCGCATCGAACGGCGGCTGTCGCCCAGGGCGCGGCGCACCCGTTCATGGCTTTCCGCCGGAATCGGGAGGCGGACGCCGTCGAGTTGTTTGATCCAGGCGTCGAGGCTGCTGGGTGGGGGCATCTGCGTCTTCATGAGGTTTGAGCCAAACTGGCTTTTCGCCTTAACTGGCTATAGTCTGGCGCATAAGTTCCGATAATTAGAAGGGTTGTTTTCATAACCCTATTACTGACCCTTCAAGTCTCACTTTATGGCAAAAATAATCGGCATCATCGTCGTATTCGCCACCGTTCTCGGCGGATATGTCCTTTCCCACGGTAAGATCGGTGCCCTGATACAGCCTTTCGAGGTGTTGATCATCGGTGGCGCGGCGCTCGGGGCCTTCCTCCAGGCCAACCCGGGCAGCACCTTCATGCATGTGCTGAAAAAGTCGCTGAAGATGTTCGGCTCGCGCTTCACCCATGCCTTCTATCTGGAAGTGCTGCGCCTGCTCTACGAGATTCTCAACAAGAGCCGCCGCGAAGGGATGATGGCCATCGAGGCCGATATCGAAGACCCGGCCGCCAGCCCGATCTTCAGTAAGTACCCGGGCATCCTCAAGGATGCCGGGATGGTCGCGTACATCAGCGACTATTTGCGCATCATGTCTTCCGGCAACATGGCGCCCCACGAACTCGAAGGTTTGTTCGACATGGAACTGAACAGCCTGAAGGAAGACCTCGAACACCCCTCCCACGCCGTTACCCGCATCGCCGATGGCCTGCCGGGCTTCGGTATCGTTGCGGCGGTACTGGGTATCGTGGTGACCATGGCGCTGCTCGGCCAGGTCGAGCAGTCTGCGCTGGGCCAGCACGTGGGTGCGGCCCTGGTGGGTACCTTCCTCGGTATTCTCGCGGCCTACGGTTTCTTCGGCCCCTTGGCCGTCTGCCTGGAGCACGACGCGAAGGAAGAGCTCAACGTCTACGAAGCCATCAAGGCTTGCCTGGTTGCCTCGGCGTCCGGGATGCCTCCGTCGCTGGCGGTGGAGTTCGGGCGCAAGGTTCTATACCCCGCACATCGCCCGAGCTTCAGCGAGCTCGAGCAGGCCGTTCGCGGTAGCTGACCGGGGCTGAACCATGGATAACAACCAGCCGATCATCGTCAAGCGGGTCAAGAAGATCGCCGCTGGGCACCATGGCGGTGCCTGGAAGATCGCCTTCGCCGACTTCGCCACCGCGATGATGGCGTTCTTTCTGGTGCTCTGGCTGATGTCCTCGGCCACGCCCGAGCAGAAGAAGGCGATTTCTGGTTACTTCCAGGACCCCATCGGTTTCACCGAAAGCGCCAGCCCTTATGTGATCGACCTCGGCGGTACGCCGACGCCGGCGCCGGACCGTACGCTCAACCCCGAGCTGAAGGACGCCCCTGACGCCCAGGAGGCGGCGATCGACTCGACCAACAAGCAGGTGGACGCCAAGCAGGTGGAAACCCTGGCCGACCAGATCGAGAAGGAACGCCTCGAGATGCTGCTGCAGGAGCTGCAGAACAAGGTCGACGAGAACCCCGAGCTGCGCAAATTCAAGGATCAGATCCTCTTCGAGATCACCCAGGATGGTTTGCGCATCCAGATCATGGACGCCGCCAACAGGCCCATGTTCGACCTCGGCAGCGCGCGCCTGCAGCCCTATTTCGAAGACATCCTGCTGATCATGGCCGAGACCATCAAGGCCGTGCCGAACAAGATCAGCATCAGCGGCCACACCGATGCCAAGCCCTTCGCCGGGGTCGGCGAGTTCGGCAACTGGGAGCTTTCCGCCGGCCGCGCCAACGCTGCCCGTCGGACACTGGTGGCGGGCGGGTACCCCGATGATCAGGTCGCACGGGTGGTGGGCTACGCCTCCTCGGCGCTGTTCGACCGCGAGGACCCCTTCAACCCGGTCAACCGGCGTATCGACATCATCGTGCTGACCAAGAAGGCCCAGCGCGATATCGAAGGCTCCCATGGCGACCAGAACGCACCCGCTGAAGAGGGTACGCCGCCGGCTACGCCTGCCAGCGGCACTCAGCCCGCCATCCCGGGTGCGACTTCGGGAACCCAGGCCACGCCGCCGGGCGTCGCCGCGCCGCTGCAACCCCAGGAACTGCAGCAGAAGCTGAACATCTTCGAGGACGGCGTGCTGAAGATGGACGAGAACAATCAGCCCTGACCGGCAGCCACCCTGAATGAAAAAGGCCACGCGATTGCGTGGCCTTTTCGTTTTCGGCGCCTGTCAGTACTCGGGTTCCGGCAGGCTTTCGAGGATGTGCCGGTAGCTCGACATGCGCTGGGGCTGCACGCGGCCGTCCTCCAGCGCCTTGAGCAGGGCGCAGCCGGGCTCGCGGTCGTGCTTGCAGTCGCGGAAGCGGCAGGTGCCGAGCAGGTCGCGGAACTCGATAAAGCCGGCTTCCACATCGTGGCGGCTGACGTGGCCCAGGCCGAATTCGCGGATGCCGGGGGAGTCGATCAGCTCGCCGCCACCGGGGAAATGGAACAGTCGCGCGGTGGTGGTGGTGTGGGTGCCCTTGCCGGTCAGCTCCGAGAGCGGGCCGACGCGGGTGTCGACACCGGGCAACAGGCTGTTGACCAGGGAGGATTTACCGACGCCGGACTGGCCGACGAACACGCTGACGTGGCCGTCGAGGCGTGTCTGCAGATCTTCCATGCCACCGCCGCCGTGTGCCGAGACTTCCAGCAGCGGATAGTCGAGCTGCCGATAGACGCCCAGCAGCGAGTCGAGCATCGCGCTGTTGTCATCGTCCACCAGGTCGGCCTTGTTCAGCAGCAGCAGCGGCTGGATGCCGGCATGCTCGGCGGCTACCAGGTAGCGGTCGATGAGGTTGGCGTGCGGGTGGGGCAGGGGAGCGAAGACGATGACGATCAGATCGACGTTGGCCGCCACCGGCTTGAGCAGGCCGCGCATGTCCGGCCGGCACAGCTCGCTGGTGCGCGGCAATTGCGCGACGATCACGCCGCTGCTCTGGTTGCCCGAGCGCCAGACCACGCGATCGCCGGTAACCAGCGCTGGCAGGTTGGCGCGCAGGTGGCAGCGGAATACCTGGCCGGCGATCTCGCCTTCCAGCGCCTCGACCTCGACCTGCACGCCGAAGTGGGCGATCACCAGGCCGGTCTGTTCGGGGCCGAGATCGCCGCCTTCCAGCTCGTCGAGCGCGCGTGATTCGCGCTTGGCCGCACGGGCGGCGCGCTCTTCCTGGATCTTCTCGATGCGCCAGCTTTGCCGGCGGCTGAGGTGGCGTTTGGCCATGGAACTTCCACTGATTGAAAACGGCGGCGAGTTTAGCACGGGCAGCCCGGCGCACCGGGCTCTAAGCTAGAATGCGCGCCTTGCCTTGGAGAGCGAACATGCAGAACGCACAGAACCTGATCTGGATCGACCTGGAAATGACCGGTCTCGATCCCGATAACGACGTCATCATCGAAATGGCCACCATCGTCACCGACAGTGATCTCAACGTGCTCGCCGAAGGCCCGACCATCGCCGTGCACCAGAGCGACGAGATTCTTGCCGGCATGGACGAGTGGAACACCCGCCAGCATGGCCAGAGCGGCCTGACCCAGCGCGTGCGCGAGAGCCGCATCAGCGCCGCCGAGGCCGAGGCGCAGACCCTGGCCTTCCTGGAGCAGTGGGTGCCCAAGGGCAAGTCGCCGATTTGCGGCAACAGCATCTGCCAGGACCGCCGCTTCCTCTATCGCCATATGCCCAAGCTGGAAGGCTACTTCCACTACCGCAACCTGGACGTCTCCACCCTCAAGGAGCTGGCCGCGCGCTGGGCGCCCCATGTGCGTGACGGCTTCAAGAAAAGCAGCACCCACCTGGCCCTGGACGACATCCGCGACTCCATCGCCGAGCTGCGCCACTACCGCGAGCACTTCATCAAGGTCTGAGCCGTTTCAGGCGGCCTGGTGTCGGGCGAGGGCCCACTCCACGTGTTCGCGCACCAGTTCCGAGGGGTGCTCGCGCCGGGCGCGCAGGGCCTCCAGCACCGGGATGGTCGAGGGGGCGTTGCCCAGGCCGACCGCCAGGTTGCGCAGCCAGCGTTCGTAGCCGGCGCGGCGTAGCGGCGAGCCTTCGGTACGGGTGAGGAACTCCTCCTCGTTCCAGGTGAACAGCTCCGCCAGGGCCGCATTGTCCAGGCCGTGGCGGGGCTGGAAGTCGCCCTGGTCGGTGGGGCGGGCGAAGCGGTTCCAGGGGCAAACCATCTGGCAATCGTCGCAGCCGAATACGCGATTACCGATCAGCGGGCGCAGCTCTTCCGGGATCGAGCCCTTGAGCTCGATGGTCAGGTAGGAGATGCAGCGCCGCGCGTCCAGTTGATAGGGCGCGACGAAGGCGGCGGTGGGGCAGATGTCCATGCACGCCGAGCAGCGGCCGCAATGTTCGCTGCCGTGGGGTGCATCCACCGGCAGCGGCATGTCGACGAACAGTTCGCCAAGAAAGAAGTAGCTGCCGGCCTTGCGGTTGAGCACCAGGGTGTTCTTGCCGATCCAGCCGAGGCCCGCCTGTTCGGCGATGGCCTTCTCCAGTACCGGCGCGCTGTCGACGAAGGCGCGATAGCCGAAGGGGCCGATGGCCTGCTGGACCCGCTCGGCCAGTTGCTGCAGGCGCTTGCGGATCAGCTTGTGGTAGTCGCGGCCCAGTGCGTAGCGCGAGACGTAGGCCTTCTCCGGCTGCCCCAGTACCTGCGCCATGCGCGTGTCGCCGGGCAAATAGTCCATGCGCAGAGAGACCACCCGCAGCGTGCCGGGGACCAGCTCGTCCGGGTGGGAGCGCTTGCTGCCGTGGGCGGCCATGTAATCCATCTCGCCCTGGTAGCCCGCGTCCAGCCAGCGCTGCAGGTGCGCCCCGTGCTCGCCCAGCTCCACCCCGGTGATGCCCACTTGCTGGAAACCGAGCTCGCGTCCCCAGTCCTTGATGGACTGCGCGAGGTCGGTGAGTTGTTCGGGAGATAGGGGCATGCTGGAGGGAAACCGCAATCGAGGTGCGTATAATTCTGCCAGACCTAGCCCTGAACGCCGAATCGCATGCCCGACCCAATCGATGACCTGCCGCTCGTCCTCTATTCATCTGCCCAGGTACGCGAGCTGGATGCACGCCTGATCGCCGCCGGTACGCCGGGGTTCGAGTTGATGCAGCGTGCCGCCCACGCCACCTGGCGCGCCCTGCGTCGTCGCTGGCCGAATGTGGCTGAGCTGACGGTTCTAGCTGGCCGTGGCAACAACGCCGGGGATGGCTACCTGATCGCTGCGCTGGCCCTGCGCGCGGGGTGGCGCGCCCAGGTGCTGGCCGTGGGTGATGCCACTGCTCTCGAAGGGGACGCTGCGCTGGCGCGGGATGAGGCGCTGAGCGCCGGTGTGCCCATCCTGTCGTGGAACGAGACGGCAGACCTGCAGGGCGTCGTGGTCGATGCGTTGCTGGGAACCGGACTCGTCGGTGAGGTTCGCGAGCCTTATGCCGAGGCCATCCATTGCATCAATGCCAGCCACCTGCCGGTGCTCGCGGTGGATGTCCCTTCCGGCCTCTGCGCCGATACTGGCCGCGTGCTTGGCGTTGCAGTGCGCGCCGACCTCACCGTGACCTTCATTGGCCTCAAGCTGGGCCTGTTTACCGGCGCTGCACCCGATCGGGTCGGCGAACTGGTTTTCGACGGCCTGCAGGCGGACGAAGCGATCGTCGCCAGCCAGCTGTTCGTCGCCCGGCGCCTGGCCGTCGATGGGCTCGACCTCCTGGCCTCGCGCCCGGCGACTGCTCATAAGGGGCGCTACGGCCGCCTGCTGGTGGTGGGCGGTGACCTGGGCACCGGTGGTGCGGCCTTGCTCAGCGCCGAAAGCGCGCTGCGCAGCGGGGCCGGCATGGTGTCGCTGGCCACCCGGGGCGAGCACGTTGGCGCGGCACTGTCGCGCATGCCCGAGGTGATGAGCGTGGGGGTTGCGTCCGCCAACCAACTGCGTGGCCTGGCGGCTGCGTCCAGCGTATTGGTGGTCGGCCCCGGGCTCGGCCAGGGCGCCTGGGGGCGCAGCCTGCTGAGCGCCGTGACTGCACAGGAGATACCCCAGGTCTGGGATGCCGATGCCCTCAATCTGCTGGCCGCGGGTGGGGTCGTTTTGCCCGAGGGGTGCGTGATCACGCCGCACCCGGGGGAGGCCGCGCGGCTTCTGGGTACCAGCATTGCTGAAGTCCAGAAGGATCGTCCCGCCGCCGCCCTCGCGCTTGCCCGTCGCTATCGCACCACCGTGGTGTTGAAGGGCGCCGGCAGCCTGATCGCGGGTGCCGATGGCCGCCTGGCGCTCTGTGATCGCGGCCATCCCGCCATGGCCGGCGCCGGGCTGGGAGATGTGCTCGCGGGTGTCATCGGTGCCCTGCTGGCCCAGGGCATGGCGCCGTTCGAGGCTGCCTGTCTGGGCGTCTGGCTGCATGCCAGCGCTGGCCAACTGCTGGGTGCCCAGGGGCGTGGGCTGGCAGCCAGTGACCTGATTCCTACCATTCGTCAGCTGCTCGAGGAGTGCTCGCCGTGCCTGAGTTGAATCTTTTTGCCGACGGCGAAGACGCCATGCTGGCGCTGGGCGCGCGTCTGGCGCAGGCGACCGGAGGCCGCGGCATCATCTACCTGCACGGTGACCTTGGGGCCGGCAAGACTACGTTGTCGCGCGGCATCCTGCGTGGCCTGGGCCATGGCGGTTCGGTGAAGAGCCCCACCTTCACCCTGGTGGAGCCCTACGAGATCGGCGAGTTGCGCGCGTTCCACTTCGACCTGTATCGCCTGGCCGACCCGGAAGAGCTTGAATTCCTGGGTATCCGCGACTATTTCGAGGGCGATGCGCTGTGCCTGATCGAGTGGCCCCAGAGGGGCACCGGCATTTTGCCAAAGGCCGACATGGACATTACCATTAGCCCCCATGCAGGCGGCCGTACGCTGCATCTGTCGCCGCATACTGAGCGCGGCGAGTCCTGGTGCGCCGCCTTGGCCACGGGAGTATGAACAAGAGAATGGGGTGGGGTATGCGCTCGCGCGCGCTGTTTGCCGGGATTGGGGTTCTGCTTGCGGTGTTTGCCGCTGATGTCCTGGCCGCTGCGGAGGTTCGTGGCGTTAGGCTTTGGCGCGCCCCTGACAATACCCGGCTGGTGTTCGACCTGTCTGGCCCCGTGCAGCACAGCGTGTTCACGCTGGCAGCACCTAATCGCATCGTCATCGACATCAGCGGCGCCCAGCTGGCCACCAAGTTGGAGCAACTGTCGCTGAGCAATACACCCATCACCAGCGTGCGCTCCGCCCAGCGCAGCCCCACCGAGCTGCGTGTGGTGATAGACGTATCCGCCGCCGTCGTACCCAAGAGCTTCTCCCTGGCGCCGAACCAGCAGTACGGCAACCGCCTGGTAGTGGACCTGTTCGACCAGGAAGCCGCTGCCAATGAAGCGTCCACACCCCAGGTCGCCGTAGCGCCAAGTACGCCGCAGCCGCCGGTGTCACCGACCCAGCCCGCCACCAACAAGCTGCCGCCGGTACCCGGTGGCAACCGCGACATCATCATCGCCATCGACGCCGGCCACGGCGGCGAGGACCCGGGTGCCCTCGGGCCCAAGGGGCAGCATGAGAAGGACGTGACCCTGGCCATCGCCAAGGAGTTGCAGCGCCAGATCAACCAGGAGAAGGGCTTCCGGGCCGAGCTGGTGCGGACCGGCGACTACTTCATCCCGCTGCGCAAGCGCACCGAGATCGCCCGCAAGAAGGGCGCGGACCTGTTCGTTTCCATTCATGCCGACGCCGCCCCCAGCCGCAGCGCCTTCGGTGCCTCGGTGTTCGCCCTGTCGGACCGTGGCGCCACTTCGGAGACCGCCCGCTGGCTGGCCGACAACGAAAACCGTTCCGACCTGATCGGCGGCGTCGGCAGCGTCAGCCTGGACGACAAGGACCGCATGCTCGCAGGGGTGCTGCTGGACCTGTCGATGACCGCGTCGCTGTCCTCCAGCCTCAACGTCGGGCAGAAGGTGCTGACCAACATCAGCCGCGTCACGCCGCTGCACAAGCGCCGCGTCGAACAGGCCGGCTTCATGGTGCTGAAGTCCCCGGACATCCCGTCGATCCTGGTGGAAACCGGCTTCATCTCCAACCACAACGAATCGCAGAAGCTGGCCAGTGCCGGTCACCAGCAGGCCCTGGCGCGCTCCATCCAGGGCGGGATCAAGCAGTTCTTCCAGCAGAACCCGCCGCCTGGCACCTACATCGCCTCTCAGCGTGACCAGGGCAAGATCGCCGCCGGCCCGCGTGAGCATCTGGTCACCTCCGGCGAAAGCCTCGCGTTGATCGCCCAGCGCTACCAGGTCAGCCTCGCGGCCCTGCGCAGCGCCAACGGCCTGAAAAGCGACAACATCAAGGTCGGCCAGACCCTGGACATTCCCGCCACTGCCCTGGCTGCCCAGCCATGAGTGAGCTGCGCCGCATCCAGCTATTGAGCCCACGCCTGGCGAACCAGATCGCCGCCGGCGAGGTGGTCGAGCGCCCGGCCTCGGTGATCAAGGAACTGCTGGAGAACAGCCTCGACGCGGGCGCCCGGCGCATCGACGTGGAGGTCGAGCAGGGCGGCATCAAGCTGCTGCGGGTACGCGACGACGGCGGCGGCATTCCGGCCGATGATCTGCCGCTGGCCCTGGCACGCCACGCCACCAGCAAGATCCGCGACCTCGAAGACCTCGAGCGGGTGATGAGCTTGGGCTTCCGTGGTGAAGCGCTGGCGTCCATCAGCTCCGTGGCGCGGTTGACCATGACCTCGCGCACCGCCGATGCCGAACAGGCCTGGCAGGTGGAGACCGAAGGGCGTGACATGGAAGCCCGTGTGCAGCCTGCGGCGCACCCGGTGGGCACCTCGGTGGAAGTGCGCGACCTGTTCTTCAATACCCCGGCGCGGCGCAAGTTCCTGCGTGCCGAGAAGACCGAGTTCGACCATCTGCAGGAAGTGATCCGGCGGCTGGCTCTGGCTCGCTTCGATGTCGCCTTCCACCTGCGGCACAACAACAAGACGGTCTTCGCCCTGCACGAAGCGAAGGACGAGATCACCCGCGCGCGGCGCGTGGCCAGCGTATGCGGCCCGGCCTTCCTCGAACAGGCGTTGCCGATCGAGGTGGAGCGCAACGGTTTGCACCTGTGGGGCTGGGTCGGCCTGCCGACCTTCTCCCGCAGCCAGGCGGACCTGCAGTACTTCTACGTGAATGGCCGCATGGTGCGCGACAAGCTGGTGGTGCACGCGGTGCGCCAGGCTTACCGCGATGTGCTCTACAACGGTCGTCACCCGACCTTCGTGCTGTTCCTGGAAGTGGACCCGGCCGTGGTGGACGTCAACGTGCACCCGACCAAGCATGAAGTGCGCTTCCGTGAAAGCCGCATGGTCCATGACTTCCTCTACGGCACGTTGCACCGTGCGCTGGGCGAGGTGCGGCCTGAAGATCACCTGTCTGCACCCGCGGCTGTGGGCGGGATGGTCCGTGCCACCGGGGCCGAGGCGGGTGAATTCGGCCCCCAGGGTGAAATGAGCCTGGCCGCGACCGTTCTGGAACAGCCGGTCAGCCAGCCTGCCTGGACGCCATCGTTCGGTGGCGCAGGGGCCGGCTACCAGGCGCCACGACCCTCACCGGTGCTGGGCACCGCCGAGGCCCAGGGCGCCTACCGTGAATATTTCGCGCCCATGACGGGCCAGCCCGCTGCCGCATTGCCGGACAGCCAGGGCGACATCCCACCGCTGGGCTATGCCCTGGCGCAGCTCAAGGGCATCTACATCCTCGCCGAGAACGCCCAGGGGCTGGTGCTGGTGGACATGCACGCGGCCCATGAGCGCATCACCTACGAGCGCCTGAAGGTCGCCATGGCCAGCGAAGGGCTCAAGGGGCAGCCGTTGCTGGTGCCCGAATCGCTGGCCGTGAGCCAGCGTGAGGCCGACTGTGCCGAGGAGCATGGCAACTGGTTCCAGCGCCTGGGCTTCGAGCTGCAGCGTCTTGGGCCTGAAACCCTGGCCATCCGCCAGACGCCCGCATTGCTCAAGCAGGCCGAAGCGACCCAGCTGGTGCGCGACGTGCTCTCCGATCTGCTGGAGTACGGCACCAGTGACCGCATCCAGGCTCACCTGAACGAGCTGCTGGGCACCATGGCTTGTCACGGCGCCGTGCGGGCCAATCGCCGCCTTACCCAGCCCGAAATGAACGGCCTGCTGCGCGACATGGAACACACCGAGCGCAGCGGCCAGTGCAACCATGGCCGCCCCACCTGGACGCAGCTGGGCATGGATGACCTGGACAAGCTCTTCCTGCGTGGCCGCTGAGATGGGGCAGCCCCTGCCACCGGCCATCTTCCTGATGGGGCCCACTGCCGCCGGCAAGACCGACCTTGCCCTGGGCCTGGCGCGCCACCTGCCTTGCGAGCTCATCAGCGTCGACTCGGCGCTGGTCTATCGCGGCATGGACATCGGTACGGCCAAGCCCGAGAAGGCCATTCTTGAGGCATTTCCCCATCGTTTGATCGATATCCGCGACCCGGCGCAGAGCTACTCTGCCGCCGAGTTCCGCAGCGATGCGCTGGCCGCCATGGCCGAGATCACCGCCAAGGGGCGTATCCCCCTGCTGGTCGGCGGCACCATGCTCTATTACAAGGCGCTGCTGGAAGGCCTGGCGGACATGCCCAGTGCCGACCCGGCCGTGCGCGCGGAGCTGGAGGCGCGCGCCGAGCGTGAGGGTTGGGAAGCGTTGCATCGCGAGTTGGCGGAGGTGGACCCGGAGTCCGCCGCGCGCATCCACCCGAACGACCCCCAGCGGCTTACCCGCGCCCTGGAGGTGTACCAGGTGAGTGGGATGACGATGACCGCACATCGTCAGCGACAGGCGTTGCAAAATCCCGACTCGGGCCCCTCTGGCCGGGGGCAATTGCCTTATACTGTGGCCCACTTGGCGATCGCTCCGACGCAGCGCCAGGTGTTGCACGCGCGAATCGCGCAACGATTTCGTCTGATGCTGGAACAGGGCTTTGTCGAAGAGGTCGAAGCTCTGCGCGAAAGACGTGACTTGCACGCCGGACTGCCGTCTATAAGAGCTGTCGGTTATCGCCAGGTATGGGAATACCTGGACGGCGACCTGACCCGGGCCGAAATGGAAGAGCGAGGCATCATTGCAACGCGCCAATTGGCCAAGCGGCAGTTCACCTGGTTACGTAGTTGGGCTGATATACATTGGCTGGACAGCCTGGCTTGCGACAATCTGCCGCGCACCTTGAAATACCTGGCGTCGGTCTCCATATTGGGCTGAGACCTCACCAGTTACCGTCTATCCTTGGGGGTAGGGCGGCCTAACTTTCTCGTCATTTGACAACTAAATCGATTTATATCCCTACAGGAGTGCGGCATATGTCAAAAGGGCATTCGCTACAAGACCCTTACCTGAATACCTTGCGTAAGGAACGCGTACCGGTTTCCATCTATCTGGTTAACGGCATCAAGCTGCAAGGCCAGATCGAATCCTTCGACCAGTTCGTGATTTTGCTGAAGAACACTGTCAGCCAGATGGTCTACAAACACGCAATCTCCACCGTGGTACCGAGCCGCCCCGTGCGTCTGCCGAGTGCCACCGAGCAAGAAAACCCCGAGCCTGGTAACGCCTGATAGGAGTCTGCATTGTTTTTCGAACGCCCTGGTGGTGGTGAACGGGCCATCCTGGTTCATCTGGACGGCCAAAATCCCGAGGCGCGAGAAGACCCGCAGGAATTCCAGGAGCTGGCTCGGTCGGCTGGCGCCGACACGGCAGCATTCATTTCCGTGTCGCGCCACCAGCCGACGGCAAAGTATCTGATCGGCACTGGCAAGGTCGAAGAGCTGCATGACCTGGTCAAGGCCGAGCAGGTCGAACTGGTCATCTTCAACCACACCCTTTCGCCCAGTCAGGAACGCAACCTCGAGCGAGCGCTCGAATGCCGCGTTCTCGATCGCACCGGCCTGATCCTCGATATCTTCGCCCAGCGCGCCCGCACCCATGAGGGCAAGCTGCAGGTGGAGCTCGCCCAGCTCGAACACATGAGCACGCGGCTGATCCGTGGCTGGACCCACCTCGAGCGGCAGAAAGGTGGTATCGGCCTGCGTGGGCCGGGTGAAACCCAGCTCGAAACCGACCGCCGTCTGCTGCGTGTGCGCATACGCCAGATCAAGCAGCGTCTCGACAAGGTGCGCAGCCAGCGCGAACAGGCTCGCCGCGGGCGCAAGCGTGCCGATATCCCTTCCGTTTCCCTGGTTGGCTACACCAACGCCGGCAAGTCCACGCTGTTCAATGCCGTGACCTCGTCCGAGGTCTATGCTGCGGACCAGTTGTTCGCCACGCTCGACCCGACGTTGCGTCGCCTGGAGCTGAACGATTTCGGGCCCATCGTGCTGGCCGATACCGTGGGCTTCATCCGTCACCTGCCGCACAAGCTAGTCGAGGCCTTCCGGGCTACCCTTGAGGAGTCCAGCAACTCCGACCTGCTGCTGCACGTGATCGACGCCCATGAGCCTGAGCGCATGGCGCAGATCGAGCAGGTCATGGCGGTGCTGCATGAAATCGGTGCCGATGGCTTGCCGATGCTCGAGGTGTACAACAAGATCGACCTGCTCGATGGCATGGAGCCGCAGATCCAGCGGGACGCAGATGGCAAGCCTGAACGGGTCTGGCTGTCGGCGCGTGAGGGGCTCGGGCTCGATCTGCTCAAGCAGGCGATTGCCGAGTTGCTGGGGGATGATCTGTTCGTAGGTACCCTGAGGCTGCCGCAGAAGCTGGGCAGGCTCAGGGCTCAGTTCTTTTCCCTTGGCGCGGTGCAGAGCGAGCAGCACGATGAGGCGGGCGACTTCCTCCTGGCGCTGCGTGTGCCGCGTGTGGAGCTCAATCGTCTGGTCAGCCGTGAAGGCTGGAAGCCGCAGGAGTTCCTGGAGCAACACACTTTGCAATAAAGCCCGCGGGTGCGCTTTTTGCCGCGGGTGGCGGGCTTTCGGTAGCATTGGCGGGCGTGCCGTGGGTGCGTCTTTGCTTTATCAGTATGGAGAGCGCTATGGCTTGGAATGAGCCGGGTGGCAACTCGAACAATCAGGATCCCTGGGGTGGACGCCGTGGTGGCGATCGCAAGGGGCCGCCGGATCTGGACGAAGCCTTCCGCAAACTGCAGGACAGTCTCAATGGGCTGTTCGGCGGCAAGAAACGTGGTGGTGGCGAAAGCAGTGGCAAGGGCGGCGGCTTCGGCCTGGTCGGCATTGCCCTGTTCCTTCTCGCCATGGTCTGGCTCTACAGCGCCGTGTACGTGGTCGATGAGCAGGAGCAGGCCGTGGTGCTGCGCTTCGGCAAGTACTACGACACCGTCGGCCCGGGCCTGAACATCTATTTCCCGCCCATCGATCGCAAGTACCAGGAAAACGTCACCCGCGAGCGTGCCTATAGCAAGCAGGGTCAGATGCTCACCGAAGACGAAAACATCGTCGAGGTGCCGCTCACCGTCCAGTACAAGATCACTGACCTGCAGAAGTTCGTACTGAACGTCGACCAGCCTGAAGTCAGCCTGCAGCACGCCACCGAAAGCGCGCTGCGCCACGTGGTCGGCTCTACCGAGATGGACCAGGTCCTGACCGAGGGGCGCGAGCTGATGGCCAGCGAGATCAAGGAGCGCCTGCAGCGGTTCCTCGACACTTACGGCACCGGCATCACCGTCACCCAGGTGAACGTGCAGAGCGCAGCCGCCCCGCGTGAGGTGCAGGAAGCGTTCGACGACGTGATCCGCGCCCGTGAAGACGAGCAGCGTGCCAAGAACCAGGCCGAAGCCTACGCCAACGGCGTGATCCCCGAGGCCCGTGGCCAGGCGCAGCGCATCATCGAAGACGCCAACGGCTACCGCGATGAAGTCATCTCCCGTGCCAAGGGTGAGGCGGATCGCTTCACCAAGCTGGTGGCCGAGTACCGCAAGGCGCCGGAGGTCACGCGTCAGCGTCTGTACCTCGACACCATGCAGGAAGTCTTCAGCAACACCAGCAAGGTGCTGCTGACCGGCGACAAGGGGCAGAACAACCTGCTCTATCTGCCGCTGGACAAGATGATCGACAACCGTGGTGGCAGCGGCAGTGCCGTTCCCGGCGCAGCTGCCAGTGGCGCCGCCGATCTCGGGGCGCGCGTCACCACCGATCTGCAGCAGCGCGATCTGCGTTCTAGGGAGAGTCGCTGATGGGTAACAAATCGCTGATCGCCCTGATCGGAGCCGTTGTCCTCGCCCTGGTGGCCTGGAGCAGCTTCTACATAGTGGCGCAGACCGAGCGCGCGGTGCTCCTGCAGTTCGGTCGTATCGTCGAAGCCGACGTCAAGCCGGGTCTCCACGTGAAGATTCCGTACGTCAACCAGGTGCGCAAGTTCGACGCTCGCCTGCTGACTCTGGATTCCCCGACCCAGCGCTTCCTGACCCAGGAAAAGAAAGCGGTCATGGTGGATGCCTACGCCAAATGGCGCGTGGCGGATGCCGAGCGTTTCTACACCGCGACTTCCGGCCTCAAGCAGATCGCCGACGAGCGTTTGTCGCGCCGCCTGGAAGCAGGCCTGCGTGACCAGTTCGGCAAGCGCACCCTGCACGAAGTGGTATCCGGTGAGCGTGACGGCCTGATGGCTGACATCACACGCTCGCTGAACACCATGGCCAGCAAGGAGCTGGGCATCGAAGTGGTGGACGTTCGCGTCAAGGCCATCGACCTGCCCAAGGAAGTGAACCGCAGCGTGTTCGAGCGCATGAGCACCGAGCGTGAGCGTGAAGCCCGTGAGCACCGCGCCAAGGGCAGCGAGCTGGCCGAGGGTATCCGCGCGGATGCCGATCGTCAGCGCCGCGTGCTGCTGGCCGAGGCTTATCGCGAATCGGAAGAGGCTCGTGGTGATGGTGACGCCCAGGCGGCTGCCATCTACTCCAAGGCGTACAGCCAGGACCAGGAGTTCTATAGCTTCTATCGCAGCCTCAAGGCCTACCGCGAGAGCTTCTCGAGCAAGGGCGACGTGATGGTCCTGGACCCGAACAGCGAGTTCTTCCAGTTCCTCAACAAGGCCAAGTGATGGTCTTCCCCGGCGGACGGTCCTGTCCGCCGGGGTGACCCGCCGGGAAAACGTGGTATCATGCGTCAGCCGGGAAATCCCGGCTTTTTTGCGTCCGCGAGAATCATGTGGCAGGAAATCGGCATAGCGTTTTGTTTCGTGCTGGTGCTGGAAGGCATCCTGCCCTTCCTCTATCCGCGCCGTTGGCGCGCCGCGGTGCACGGGTTGGTAGGGTTGAAAGACCGCCAGCTCCGCCTCATGGGCCTCGTCAGCATGTTGCTGGGGACCGGCCTCCTGTATCTGCTTCACTGAAGGCTTGCCGCCCGGCTGAGAGGGGAATGGCGTAATGGCAACGGTAGATCGCTGGCTGCTGCCAGATGGAATCGAAGAAGTACTGCCGCCCGAAGCGGCGCGCATCGAAGCAGCCCGCCGCCAGGTACTGGACCTGTTCCAGCGCTGGGGCTACGACTTCGTGGTCACCCCGCACATCGAATATCTCGAGTCACTGTTGACCGGTGCCGGCCAGGATCTGGACCTGCGCACCTTCAAGGTGACCGACCCGCAATCCGGTCGCCTCATGGGCTTCCGCGCCGACATCACCCCGCAGGTGGCGCGTATCGACGCCCACACCCTGCGTCGTGAAGGTCCCAATCGCCTGTGCTATGCCGGCAGCGTGCTGCACGCCAAGCCGCGTGCACTTTCCACTTCCCGCAGCCCCATCCAGCTGGGTGCCGAGCTCTATGGCGACGCCAGCCCGGCCAGTGACGTCGAGGTCATCAGCCTGATGCTGGAGATGCTCGAGCTGGCGGCCGTGCCGGATGTGCACATGGACCTCGGCCACGTCGGTATCTACCGCGGCCTGGCCCGTGCCGCCGAGCTGTCGGGCGAAGTGGAGCAGCAACTGTTCGACGCCCTGCAGCGCAAGGCCGTGGACGAAGTGGCCGATCTGACCGCCGATCTACCCAGTGAACTGGCTTCCATGCTGCGCGCGCTCGCCGAGCTGTGTGGCGACCGCCAGGTGCTGGAGCTGGCCCAGGGCGTGCTGATGGATGCGCCGGATGAGGTGCATGTCGCCCTCGACGAGCTGATCGCCATCGCCGACGAGCTGGAACTCCGTTACCCCGAACTGCCTCTGTATTTCGACCTGGGCGAGTTGCGCGGCTACCACTACCACACGGGTGTGGTATTCGCTGCCTTCGTGCCGGGCGAGGGGCAGTCCATTGCTCAGGGCGGTCGCTATGACGATATCGGCGCCGACTTCGGTCGTGCCCGTCCGGCTACCGGCTTCTCCACCGACCTGAAGACCCTGGTCACCCTGGGGCGGATGGATCTTGACGAAATCCCGACTGGTATCTGGGCGCCCGACGTCCATGACGTCTACCTTTGGCAGGCTGTGAAACGGCTGCGCAGCGAAGGTCAGCGCGTGGTCCAGGCGTTGCCGGGGCAGGATGTAGATAGCGCGCAGGAGGTCGGCTGCGATCGCCAGCTGTCCCTGCGTGACGGGCGCTGGCAGGTTGCGCCCCTGGTTTCCTAAGGTTTTCCCGCCGGCCGTTGCCGGCATCGAGCTTCCGAAGAGGACAAGTGTTATGGGTAAGAATGTCGTGGTCCTGGGCACCCAGTGGGGTGATGAGGGCAAAGGCAAGATCGTCGACCTGTTGACCGACCAGGCAGCCGCTGTCGTGCGCTACCAGGGCGGCCACAATGCCGGTCACACGCTGGTGATCGACGGCGAGAAGACCGTGCTCCACCTGATCCCGTCCGGCATCCTGCGCGAGAACGTGCAGTGCATGATCGGCAACGGCGTGGTTGTCGCGCCGGATGCGCTGATGCGCGAGATCACCAAGCTGGAAGAGAAGGGCGTGCCGGTTCGCGAGCGCCTGCTCATCAGCCCTTCCTGCACCCTGATCCTGCCGTACCACGTCGCCCTCGACCAGGCGCGTGAGAAGGCCCGTGGCGATGCCAAGATCGGCACCACCGGCCGTGGTATCGGCCCGGCCTATGAAGACAAGGTCGCCCGTCGTGGCCTGCGCATCGGTGACCTGTTCCACCGCGAGCGCTTCGCCGCCAAGCTCGGCGAGCTGCTGGACTACCACAACTTCGTCCTGCAGAACTATTACAAAGAGCCGGCCGTCGACTTCCAGAAGACCCTCGATGAAGCCCTGGGCTACGCCGAAGTGCTGGAGCCGATGATCACCGACGTCGCCGCCCGCCTGCACGAACTGCGCAAGCAGGGCGCCTACATCATGTTCGAAGGCGCGCAAGGCTCGCTGCTGGACATCGACCACGGCACCTACCCCTTCGTCACCAGCTCCAACACCACCGCTGGCGGCACCGCCACCGGTTCCGGTTTCGGCCCGCTGTACCTGGACTACATCCTCGGTATCACCAAGGCCTACACCACTCGCGTGGGTTCGGGTCCGTTCCCCACCGAGCTGTTCGACGAGACCGGCGCCTTCCTGGCCAAGCGTGGCCATGAGTTCGGCTCCACCACCGGTCGCGCCCGTCGTTGCGGCTGGTTCGACGCCGTCATCCTGCGTCGCGCCATCGAGATCAACAGCATCTCCGGCCTGTGCCTGACCAAGCTGGACGTACTGGACGGTCTTGAAACCATCCGTATCTGCGTCGGCTACAAGGACCAGAACGGTGATGTGCTGGTCGATGCGCCGACCGACGCCGACAGCTACATCGGCCTGCAGCCGGTTTACGAAGACATGCCGGGCTGGAGCGAATCCACCGTTGGCGTGAAGTCGCTCGATGAGCTGCCGGCTGCTGCCCGCGCCTACATCAAGCGCATCGAGGAGCTGGTCGGTGCCCCCATCGACATCATCTCCACCGGCCCGGATCGCAACGAAACCATCGTCCTGCGCCACCCGTACGCCTGAGTCGACCGACTCGAAAAAGGGCCGCCTCGTGCGGCCCTTTTTCATGGGCGAAAGAAAATATTGCGGCACGGCCCTTGCTGGCGCTCTATAAATCCCTGAAGTCGCCGTTAAAGAAGAACGGTCGTAGAGGAGCATCGTCGTGTCCGCCATCCTTTCCCTGCTCAGAAGCCGCTTGCTGCGGCCTGTTTTCATCGCTCTCGGCGTCTCCCTGCTGGTGCAGGTGGTGGTGGCCGTTGCCCTGACTCGGGGCACGGTCGACTCGTTGGTCGAGGATCTCGGTCAGCGCCTGGGTGACGACACCCGCCGCCTGTCGGGTGAACTGGAGCAGGCTGGTCAGGAGGTTTCCGGCAGCCTTTCCAGTCTTTCCAGCAAGACCCGTGAGCGCCTCAGTGCCTCCCTGTCCGAGCGCCTCAAGGCGGAGCAGGGGCAATTGCGCTCCACGCTGGAAGAGAACCTCAAGGCGTCCGCCACTGATCTCGCCCAGTTGCTCGCCGCGGTCGCGCCACGCGCCATGTGGGACAACGACATACCCACGCTCTCCGAATTCGCCCGCCGCGCCCAGCGCAATCCCAACGTGCTCTTCGTGGTGTATGACGATGCCCAGGGTCAGCACCTGACGCGTTACCTCAACCGCGAAAACGCCGCGATCAAGGCCCTGCTGGCCAAGGGGCAGGGCGAGCGTGCGCTGGATAAGGTGCTCAACGCCGCCGCCAGCGACCCGTCCGTCTACATGGTCGAAGCCTCCATCAGCCCCAATGGCGTGGAGATCGGCAAGGTGCGCCTAGGGGTCTCCACGGCCACCATCGAAGACCAGTTGAAGGCGCTGGACTCACGCTTCAGTGCGCTGATCGCCAGCGGTGGTGAGCTGGTGGGGCAGAGTCTTTCCGGTGCGGCAACCGACAGCACGGCGGTGCTGACGGCGCGGCTCAAGTCCGCCCAGGAGGCCGCCAATGGCATGAGCACTGGTACCCAGAAGACGGTGGAAGGTGCCGCCAATGAGCTGCGCTGGCGCATCGGCCTGGCCCTGGTGCTGGTGGGGCTTGGTGTGCTGCTGGTGCTGGCGGTGGTGCTCGGCCATCGCGTGGTCAATCGCCTGCGCCTGCTGATCGCCGCATTGAATGACCTGGCCGCCGGTGAGGGCGACCTGACCCGCCGCGTGCGCTTGGACAGCACCGATGAGCTGGGCGAGATGGCTACGGCGGTGAACCGCTTCATCGACAAGCTGCAGCCCATCGTCCGCGAGGCCGGGGATGTGGCGGTGCGCACGGGCAGTGAAATCCGCTCCCTGTCCGAGCGCAGCCTGGCGGCCGCGGCGGCTGCCGAGCGCCAGCGCAATGAAGTCGCCGGCAGTCTCGATGCGCTGGCGCAGATGACGGCCGAGGCCCAGGGTGAAAGCCAGGCCATGCAAACGGCCTTGCAGCAGGTTGGCGAGATTCGCCAGGCGACCCAGGACAATGCCGCCATCGCCCGCAAGGTGGGTGGCCTGATCGAGACCCTGGAAGAGCGTGTGCAGAACGGTGCCGAAGTGATCGAGCGCCTGGCGCGGCAAAGCGAGCAGATCGAAGTGGTGCTCTCGGTCATCCACGGCATCGCCGAGCAGACCAACCTCCTGGCGTTGAACGCGGCGATCGAAGCGGCGCGGGCGGGGGAGAGTGGTCGCGGCTTCGCGGTGGTGGCCGACGAGGTGCGTGCGCTGGCCAGCAAGACCCAGCAATCCACCGGTGATATCCAGGCGCATATCGGTGCACTGCAGAAGGGCGCCAAGGAGGCGGTCGCGGCCATTGCCCAGGCGCGCGCCCGCGCAACCGAGGGGATCGATGCGCTGCGGGACAGCGAGCGCCTGCAGCAGAGCGTGCAGCAGGCGGTGGAGGAAGTGCACGAGGCGGTGAGGGCGGCGGCGCGAGCGGCCGAGCACCAGGCCGAAGGGGCGCATGCCGTGCGGGGGCGGGTCGATGTCATTCATTCCGAGGCGCGCCTGGCGGCGGACGCCGTGGCGGCAACCGTCAGCAGCGGGCGTGTGCTCGACGGGCTGGCGGCGCAACTGAAATCCAGCCTCGGCCAGTTCAAGGCCTGATGGCTGGATGCCAGAAAGCACAAAGCCGAGCAGAGCTCGGCTTTGTGTTGAAGAGTGGTGCCCAGGAGAAGACTCGAACTTCCACGGTGTTGCCACCGCTAGGACCTGAACCTAGTGCGTCTACCAATTCCGCCACCTGGGCACATTGCGATGATCGCTCATCGACTTTTTTGCTGCACTTGATCGACCAGGTCGACAGGGTGTGCTGCTACCCTTTGTACTGCAAACCAAGCCAAAGGCTCAGTCGCTTGAATAATGGTGCCCAGGAGAAGACTCGAACTTCCACGGTGTTGCCACCGCTAGGACCTGAACCTAGTGCGTCTACCAATTCCGCCACCTGGGCACTCACAACGTCTCAGCAACGCTGTGGGCGCGAACTATACGGTTCGACTTTTTGCTTGTAAACCCCTGACTGCAAAAAAAATTATTCTTGGATGAAAGCTGACCGCTGAACGGATTTCGCGCTTCAATAGACAGATGGCAAACATAACTATGAATGAAAAGGTGAATCCCCTCTGATGGCCGATTGGCAAAACCTCGATCCCGAGGCCGCCCGCGAGGCGGAAAAGTATGAAAACCCCATCCCCAGCCGCGAGCTCATCCTGCAGCGTCTCGATGAACGTGGCGCCCCGGCCAACCGCGAGCAGTTGGTCGAAGAGTTCGGTCTGACCACCGAAGACCAGCTGGAGGCTCTGCGTCGGCGCTTGCGCGCCATGGAGCGGGACGGCCAGCTTATCTATACGCGCCGTGGCACCTATGCACCGGTCGACAAGCTCGACCTGATCTGCGGCCGCATCAGCGGCCACCGCGACGGTTTCGGCTTCCTTATTCCCGATGACGGCAGTGACGACCTCTTCCTCAGCCCCGCGCAGATGCGCCTGGTGTTCGACGGCGACCGCGCCCTGGCGCGCGTATCCGGTCTCGACCGCCGTGGCCGCCGCGAAGGCGCGCTGGTGGAAGTGATCGAGCGCGCCCATGAAACCCTGGTCGGCCGCTTCTTCGAAGAAAGCGGCATCGCCCGCGTGGTGGCCGACAACCCGAAGATCCAGCAGGAAGTGCTGGTGCCCCAGGGCAAGCAGGGCAGCGCCAAGCACGGCCAGTTCGTGCAGGTGAAGATCGAGCAGTGGCCGAGCAACTTCCGTGTCGCCCAGGGCGAAGTGGTCGAGGTGCTGGGCGACTACATGGCGCCGGGCATGGAAATCGAAGTCGCCCTGCGCAGCTACGACATCCCCCACGAATGGCCCGAGGCCGTGGTCAAGGAAGCCGCCAAGCTGAAGCCGGAAGTGGCCGAGAAGGACAAGGAAAAGCGCATCGACCTGCGCCACCTGCCTTTGGTCACCATCGACGGCGAAGACGCCCGTGACTTCGACGACGCCGTCTATGCCGAGGCCCGCAAGGGAGGTGGCTGGCGCCTGTTCGTGGCCATCGCCGACGTTTCCCACTATGTAAAGGTGGGCTCGGCGCTGGACGAAGAGGCCGCCAAGCGCGGCAACTCGGTGTACTTCCCCGAGAAGGTCATCCCGATGCTGCCGGAGGCGCTGTCCAACGGCCTCTGCTCGCTGAACCCGCTGGTCGATCGCCTGGCCATGGTCTGCGAGATGACCCTGTCCCGCGCGGGCAAGATGACCGGCTACGAGTTCTACGAAGCGGTGATCCACTCCCACGCGCGGCTGACCTACAACAAGGTCAGCCAGTTGCTGGAAACTCCCGACTCCATCGAAGGCAAACAGCTCGCCGAGCAGATGCCGCAGGTCGTTCCGCACCTGCAGCAGCTCTACAAGCTGTACAAGGTGCTGCTGGCTGCACGCCAGGTACGCGGCGCCATCGACTTCGAAACCCAGGAGACGCGCATCGTCTTCGGCGCCGATCGCAAGATCGCCGAGATCCGCCCGACCCAGCGCAACGACGCCCACAAGCTGATCGAGGAATGCATGCTCTGCGCGAACGTGGCCACCGCCCGTTTCATGCAGGACCACGACATCCCCTCCCTCTACCGTGTGCACGACGGCCCGCCGGCTGAGCGCCTGGACAAGCTGCGCCTGTTCCTTGGTGAGCTGGGCCTGACCCTCAATCGCGGCAAGGGCGAACCCACACCGAGTGATTACCAGGCTCTGCTGGAAACTATTCGCGGACGCCCGGACTATCACCTGATCCAGACCGTGATGCTGCGCTCCCTGAGCCAGGCGGTGTACAGCGCCGACAACCAGGGCCACTTCGGCCTCAACTACGACGCCTACACCCACTTCACCTCGCCGATCCGTCGTTATCCGGACCTGCTGGTGCACCGTGCCATCCGTAGCGTGGTCCGCTCCAAGCGCGAGACGGTGCACGTCAAGCGTGCCGGCGCCACGGCCATGGTCAAGGCGCGTATCTACCCGTACGACGAGGCCGCCCTGGAGAAGCTCGGCGAGCAGTGCTCGATGACCGAGCGCCGCGCCGACGAAGCCACCCGTGACGTCACCAACTGGCTGAAGTGCGAGTACATGCGCGAGCGCGTGGGCGAGACCTTCCCCGGGGTGATCTCGGCGGTGACCGGCTTCGGCCTGTTCGTCGAACTGACCGACATCTATGTAGAAGGCCTGGTGCACGTCACCGCATTGCCGGGTGACTACTACCACTTCGACCCGATCCACCACCGCCTGGCAGGTGAGCGCAGCGGTCGCAGCTTCCGCCTGGGCGACACGATCGAAGTGCTGATCGCGCGCGTCGACCTGGACGAGCGCAAGATCGACTTCGAGCTGGCCGAGAATCCCCTTAATGCACCGGGCGGCCGCAAGAAGCGCGGTGCCGAGAAGTCCGCGCCCGCTCCCGAGGTCAAGCCGGCCAAAGGTTCCAAGACCCGGAGCCGCGGCAGCAAGCCTGCGGCCCTGGCGAAGAAGGCCGCCGCACGCGACCCGCAGCCCGAGCAACTGGCCCCCGGCGTCGCCGTGGCGCCGCGCCGCAGCAAGGCGGGCAAGGTCCAGGCACTGCCGGCCGTATCGCCGGAAATCCTCGCCCAGGCCGACGAAATGCTTGGCAACACCGACGTCAACCGCAGCCGCGCGTTGAAACAGGCGTTGCTCAGCGAGGCGCGTCATGGGGGTGAGAAGCCCCGTGGTGGCAAGCCTCAAGGCGGCAAGGCCCAGTCCCGTCCCGCCAAGGGGGCGCTTTTCGGTGCGGGTGGCCAGGATCCGACCGCCAAGGATCGCGACGCCAAACCAGGCAGCAAGCCAGGCAGCAAACCAAGCGGCGGCAAGCCGAAGAAGGCCAAGCCGGCGAGCAAGCCCGGCAAGCCGACCAAGCACCGCAAAGGACCGCCCAAGACGAAAGCCGCTGGCGGCAGTGACAAGGTCAAACCATGAGTGATTTGGAAAAGGTCTACGGCGTGCATGCCGTGGAAGCGCTGTTGCGCCACCACCCCAAGCGGGTCAAGCAGCTGTGGCTGGCGGAAAGCCGGCATGATCCACGCGTCCAGGCGCTGGTCGAGCTTGCTGGTCAATTCCGTGTGCCCGTTGGGCAGAAGGATCGGCGCGAGCTGGATGAATGGGCCGAAGGCGTCCACCAGGGTGTGGTCGCCGAGGTCAGCCCCAGCCAGGTGTGGGGCGAGAACATGCTCGACGAACTGCTGGAGGGGGCTGAAGGGCCGCCCCTGCTGCTGGTGCTCGACGGTGTGACCGACCCGCACAACCTCGGCGCCTGCCTGCGCACCGCCGATGCCGCCGGCGCGCTGGCGGTGATCGTGCCCAAGGACAAGTCCGCCACCCTTAACGCCACCGTGCGCAAGGTGGCCTGCGGTGCCGCCGAAGTGATTCCCCTGGTCGCCGTGACCAACCTCGCGCGCACCCTGGAGAAGCTGCAGAAGAAAGGCCTGTGGACCGTCGGCACCGCCGGCGAAGCCGAACAGGAACTTTACCAGCAGGACCTGACCGGCCCGACCGTGCTCATCATGGGCGCGGAAGGCAAGGGCATGCGCCGCCTCACCCGCGAGCACTGCGACTACCTGGTGAAGCTGCCGATGTCCGGCAGCGTCAGCAGCCTCAACGTCTCGGTCGCCACTGGCGTCTGTCTGTTCGAGGCGCTACGCCAGCGCAAGATGAAAGCGAAGCCTGAAGCCTGAAGCCTGAAGCTGGAAGTGAGTGGGCGGATGCCGCCATGTCTCCGTTGTGTGTGACCCTGGCGCTGGTGTGAGGCTTTCCCGGGCTGAAGCCCGGGCTACGTGCTGAAGCCTGAAGCGGGTTTTGCGCGTAGGGTGGATGCCGCTCTTTGCATCCACCAGCGGTGCCGATCGAGGCTCCGTTGCGGTGGACCGGTGAAGCGTGGTCCACCCTACGTCCAGGCTCCGAAAACAGATGAGTCCAGGGGTTGACGGTCTCCGTCGATCCCCCAGGCTCTTCCAGCTTCCAGCTTCCAGCTTCCAGCTTCCAGCTTCCAGCTTCCAGCTTCCAGCTTCCAGCTTCCAGCTTCCAGCTTCCAGCTTCCAGCTTCCAGCTTCCAGCTTCCAGCTTCCAGCTTCCAGCTTCCAGCTTCCAGCTTCCAGCTTCCAGCTTCCAGCGCCCCCGGCGCTGTTCAAATATTCACCAGTTTTTCTTGCGCGCCCCCGGGCGCTTCTCTAGAATGGCGCCCCTTGCCGCACCGGCGGGCGTTTGCGCGCCTTCCTCGCCGGCAAGCCAAAACGAAACATTCACTCCTTGCCTGACCACATAGTTGGCAGGCTACAACCCGTAAGGAGCATTTATGCGTCATTACGAAATCATCTTCCTGGTTCACCCGGACCAGAGCGAGCAGGTTGGCGGCATGGTCGAGCGCTATACCAAGCTGATCGAAGAAGACGGTGGCAAGATTCATCGCCTGGAAGATTGGGGCCGTCGTCAACTGGCCTATGCAATCAACAACGTTCACAAGGCTCACTACGTGATGCTGAACGTCGAGTGCAGCGGCAAGGCCCTGGCCGAGCTGGAAGACAACTTCCGCTACAACGATGCCGTCCTGCGTAACCTGGTCATCCGTCGCGACGAAGCCGTTACCGGTCAGTCCGAGATGCTCAAGGCCGAGGAAAACCGCAACGAGCGCCGCGAGCGCCGTGAGCGCGTTGAAACTGACTCCGCCACCGATGGCGATGACAGCGACAACGACAGCGACAACGCTGACGAGTAATCCACGGATCTATTGAGGAGCCAAGTTCATGGCACGTTTCTTCCGTCGTCGTAAGTTCTGCCGTTTCACCGCTGAAGGCGTGAAAGAGATCGACTTCAAGGATCTCAACACCCTGAAGGCGTACATCTCCGAAACCGGCAAGATCGTTCCTAGCCGTATCACCGGTACCAAAGCCAAGTATCAGCGTCAGCTGGCTACCGCTATCAAGCGCGCCCGCTACCTGGCCCTGCTGCCCTACACCGACAGCCACGGCCGTTGAGACCGGGTAGTCGACGCTTCAAAGGATAGATCGCATGCGCGCACTGGCTGAATTCACCATGCGAGGCCGTATGCAGGCAACGCTGGCCGTGGCTGGCGCTGCACTGGTTCCGTTGTTGTTCTGGCTGAGTGCCTCCGCAGGTAGCCTGGTGCTGCTGCGGCGGGGCTTCAGTGATGCCTTCGGCATCCTGGCCTTGGCGGTACTGCCGGCTGCGTGCTGGTGGTACCTGGGTGATCCGAGCATCCTTCTGGCCCTGCTCGGGACCCTGACGCTGGCGCAGATTCTGCGTGTCAGCGAGTCCTGGAGCCATGTGCTGATTGGCAGCGTGGCATTGGGCCTGGTGTTCGCACTGGTGCTCGGCAACGCCTACTCCGAGATGATCGGGGTGCTGGCGACCGAGGTCACCAAGGTGCTGGCTCAGGTCCGCGGCGATGCCCAGCTGTCGGGTGAGGAACTCGACAGGTTGCAGGCCGCGATGGTGCCGACCCTTACCGGGGTCATGGCGTCTTCGCTGCAGGCCACCTGCCTCCTCTGCCTGGTGCTGGCGCGCTATTGGCAAGCGGCGTTGTACAACCCGGGCGGCTTCGGTCGCGAATTCCGGAGTCTGCGCCTGAGGCCCGCGGTTGCCGTGGCCCTGCTGCTGGGATGCATTCTGATCCCGGCGCTGGATGCACGAGCCGCGTTGCTTGGGCCGCTGTGCAGCGTGCCGCTGTTGTTCGCAGGTGCTGCCCTCGGGCACGGGCTCATCGCCCTGAAGCGCCTGTCGGGTGGCTGGCTGATAGTGCTGTACCTGGCCGTGCTGCTGATCGGGAACTTGATCTGTCTTTTGGCTGTGATCGACAGCCTGTTTGATTTTCGCGGACGCCTGGCACGTAAGAACGGCGCCGGTCCCGCGAACGGTGAAGGTTAATAGTTAAGAGGATTCCCAAATGGAAATCATTCTGCTCGAAAAAATCGCCAACCTGGGCAACCTGGGCGACAAGGTGAACGTCAAGGCTGGTTACGGTCGTAACTACCTGCTGCCGCAAGGCAAGGCCACCCGCGCTACCGCCGAGAACGTTGCTGCGTTCGAAGCTCGCCGCGCTGAGCTGGAAAAACTGGCTGCCGAGAAGAAAGCTTCGGCTGAAACTCGCGCTGCCCAACTGGCTGAGCTGGAAGTGACCATCACTGCCACCGCCGGTGACGAAGGCAAGCTGTTCGGTTCCATCGGTACCCACGACATCGCTGACGCCCTGACCGCCTCCGGCGTTGAGGTTGCCAAAGCCGAAGTTCGTCTGCCGAACGGCACCATCCGTCAGGTTGGCGAGTACGACGTAGCTGTGCACCTGCACACCGACGTTGAAGCTACCGTCAAGCTGATCGTCATCGCTGCCTAAGTCAGCGCGCCTGGTCGGCGTTCGCGCCGTCCAGGCGGAGCGTGCTTGCACTCAGGTGCGAGCACGCTAACAATCGGGCACGTCATTGCGAGAGCGGTGACGTGCCCGTTGTCTTTCTACCGCATGCATTCCCGAGCCCATGAACGAAATCAGCCTTCCCGAACAGTTCGACCTGGAAACCTCCGCCCTCAAGGTGCCGCCGCACTCCATCGAGGCCGAGCAGGCAGTGCTGGGGGGCCTGATGCTCGACAACAACGCATGGGAGCGGGTACTCGACCAGGTCTCCGATAGCGACTTCTATCGCCATGACCACCGCCTGATCTTCCGCGCCATCTTCAAGCTCGCCGAGCGCAACGCGCCCTTCGACGTGGTGACCCTGTCCGAGCAGTTGGACAAGGAAGGGCAGCTGCCCCAGGTCGGTGGCCTCGCCTACCTGGGCGAACTGGCGAAGAACACCCCCTCGGTGGCCAACATCAAGGCCTATGCGCAGATCATTCGCGAGCGCGCCACCCTGCGCCAGCTGATCGGCATCAGCACCGAGATCGCCGACAGCGCCTATGCACCGCAGGGGCGCACGGGCGAAGAGATTCTTGACGAAGCCGAGCGGCTGATCTTCCAGATCGCCGAGGCGCGGCCGAAGACCGGCGGCCCGGTGGGCATCAACGACATCCTGGTCAAGGCCATCGACCGCATCGACGAGCTGTTCAACAACGGCGATGCCATCACCGGCCTGTCCACCGGCTTCGACGAACTGGACAGCCTCACCAGCGGCCTGCAGCCGGCCGACATGATCATCGTCGCCGGCCGTCCCTCCATGGGTAAGACCACCTTCGCCATGAACCTGGTGGAGAACGCGCTGATGCGCAGCGACAAGTCGATCCTCGTCTACTCGCTGGAAATGCCCTCCGAATCCATCGTCATCCGTATGCTCGCGTCCCTCGGGCGCATCGACCAGACCAAGGTCCGCGCCGGCCGCCTGGACGACGACGACTGGCCGCGCCTCACCTCGGCGGTCAACCTGCTCAACGACCGCAAGCTGTTCATCGACGACACCGCCGGCATCTCGCCGTCGGAGATGCGCGCGCGCACCCGTCGCCTGGCCCGCGAACACGGCGAGATCGGCCTGATCATGGTCGACTACCTGCAGCTGATGCAGATTCCCGGCTCCAGCGGCGACAGCCGGGTGAACGAGATCTCCGAGATCTCCCGCTCGCTCAAGGGCCTGGCCAAGGAATTCAACTGCCCGGTCATCGCCCTGTCCCAGCTCAACCGGGGCCTGGAACAGCGCCCGAACAAACGCCCGATCAACTCCGACCTTCGCGAATCCGGGGCCATCGAGCAGGACGCCGACATCATCCTCTTCGTCTACCGCGACGAGGTCTACCACCCCGAGACCGAGTACAAGGGCGTGGCCGAGATCATCATCGGCAAGCAGCGTAACGGCCCCCTCGGCACCGCGCGCCTGGCCTTCCTCGGCAAGTACTCGCGCTTCGAAAACCTCGCGCCGGGCAGCTACAACTTCGAAGATGAGTAAGGCTTGAGCCTGAAGCCTGAAGCCTGAAGCCTGAAGCCTGAAGCAGGATGCGCGCGCGTGGGCTTCAGCCCAGGTTACATCGTGGTCAGGCTTAACTTACTTGTTCCCCAAGCTTTGATGCGGCGCTGTCCCGGGCTGAGGCCCGGGCTACGCGCGGAATGCGGAATGCGGAAATAAATAAGCCCAGGCGTTGACTGTATCCGCCGATCCCCCAGGCTCTTCCAGCTTCCAGCTTCCAGCTTCCAGCTTCCAGCTTCCAGCTTCCAGCTTCCAGCTTCCAGCTTCCAGCTTCCAGCTTCCAGCTTCCAGCTTCCAGCTTCCAGCTTCCAGCTTCCAGCTTCCAGCTTCCAGCTTCCAGCTTCCAGCTCCAATCCCGCCATGGATCAATGAAGATAGGCGCCGTGCAGTTATCATGGACACCCGTTTTCGTTCCTGAGCCATGCCCATGCGCCCGCTGATCGCCGCTGTCGACCTTTCCGCCATCCGCCACAACCATGCCGTCGCCAAGCGCTGTGCGCCGGAGCGCCAGGTGTTTGCGGTGGTCAAGGCCAATGCCTATGGGCACGGGGTGCGTGAGGTGGTCAGCGTGCTGCACGACGTCGCCGATGGCTACGCAGTGGCCTGCCTGGAGGAGGCGGCGGAGGTCCGTGCCATGGACGACCGCGCGCGCATCCTGCTGTTGGAGGGCTGCTTCGAGCCCCGCGAGTACCTGATCGCCGCCCAGCTGGGACTGGATGTGGTGGTGCAGGGCGAACGCCAGGCCGAGGCCCTGCTGGCTGCCGAGACCAGCCGCCCGCTGAATGTCTGGCTGAAGCTGGATTCCGGCATGCACCGCCTCGGTTTCGATGCCGAGGCCCTGCGCGAGTGGCACGGGCTCCTGCGTGGCGCCAGCAAGGTCGCCGAACTCAACCTGATCAGCCACTTCGCCTGCGCCGACGAGCGCGGCCACGCACTCACCGAGCAGCAGGTGGAGTGTTTCCTCGGCCTGCTGGACCTGGATTTCGACCAGCGCAGCCTGGCCAACTCCGCCGCCATCCTCACCATTCCCGCCGCGCACATGGACTGGGTGCGCCCCGGCATCATGCTCTACGGCGCCACGCCGTTCGCCGACCTCACCGCGCGCGAGCTGGGGCTCAAGCCGGCCATGAACCTGACCGCCGAGCTGATCGCCGTGCGTGATGTCGCGGTGGGGGAAAGTGTCGGCTATGGCGCCACCTGGGTCGCCGAGCGCCCTTCGCGCATCGGCATCGTCAGCTGCGGTTATGCCGACGGCTACCCGCGCAATGCCCCCAGCGGCACGCCGGTGGTGATTCGCGGCCAGCGCGTGCCCCTGGCGGGGAAGGTGTCGATGGACATGCTCGCGGTGGACCTCAGCGACCTGCCGGAAGCCGTCGAAGGCGATGCCGTGGAGCTGTGGGGCAAGCAACTGCCGGTGGACGAGCTGGCGGCAGCCTGCGGCACCATCGGCTACGAGCTGCTCACCAAGGTCACCGCGCGGGTGCCGCGGCGCTACCTGAGCTAAGGCTCAGACCAGCCCGCTCGGCACCTTGAGCACGTCCAGCTCCAGGCGTGCCTCGCTGGACAGCTCGCCGTCGGCGCCGAAGATCGCGAAGCCCGAGCGGCCCTTCTCCTTGACCTTGTACATCGCCTGGTCGGCGGTCTTGTAGAGGCCGGCGAACTGCCGCGCATGTTGCGGGTAGAGCGCCACGCCTATGCTGATGGTCACCGTCAGGCGCTGGGTGCCGTAGAGCACTGGCTCCGCCAGTTCAGCCAGCAGCCGCTCGGCGATCTCCCGGGCATGGGGCTCGGAATCCGGCCCGCAGATCAGCACCGCGAATTCGTCGCCGCCCAGGCGCGCCACGCTGTCGCCGCCGCGTACATGCTCGCGCAGGCGCTGGCCGATGGTACGCAGCATCGCGTCGCCGGCGTCGTGCCCGTACTTGTCGTTGATCGGCTTGAAGTGGTCCAGGTCGATCAGCATCAGCGCCACCGTCTCGCCACGACGGCCGGCGTTGGCCAGGGCGGTCTCGGCGCGTTCGATCAGGTAGCGGCGGTTGGGCAGGTCGGTCAGGGCGTCATGGAAGGCCGCGTGCTCCAGCTCCTGCTCGCGCTCGCACAGGCGCAGGTTGGCGGCCGCCAGCTCGGCGGTGCGGTTGGCCACGGCGGCCTGCAGCTCGTCGGCGCTGGCCTGCATCTGCGCCAGGCGCGCGGTCTTCTCGCGGTCCACCTGTTCCAGCGCGGCGGCCTTCTCCTGCTTGAGCATCTGGATGCGGTAGGCGAGGGCGAAGGAGAATAGGATCGACTCCGCCGCCACGGCGATGGGGAACATGTAGGCGGTGAAGTTGGTGGGCTGGATGATCCCCGCCGCGCGCATCACCAGCACCGCCGTGCTGACCAGCACGGTGCCGTAGCCGACCAGGTAGAAGCGCGCCGGAATGAAGCCCTGGTACCAGCGCACACCGGCGCTCACCAGCGCGGTGGGCACGGTGACGATGGGCGTGATGGCGATCAACAGGGCGCCCTCGGCGCGGTAGCCGAAGGCGTTGATGAGGATGGCGATGGCGTAGAGCACGCAGCTGACGTTGAAGGCGCGGTCGGCCCAGACCAGGCCGCGCCGTGTGTACAGCAGCTCCTGGGTGAAGCGCATGACGAAGATGCCCCAGAGCGAGGGCAAGCTGATGCGGTCGAGCCAGAAGGGCACCGGCGATCCGCCCCAGAAATACTGGAAGCCATGGCCGGTCATGCTGAGGATGAACACCAGCGCGCAGCCGGTGGCCAGCACGTACCAGAGGTAGGCCTTGTCGCGCAGGGCCACGAGGATGAACAGGTTGTAGAGGAACAGCGCCAGGATCACCCCGTAGATCAGGCCGAAGCCCATGTCCTCGGTGGCGCGCAGGTCCTGCAGGTCATCCAGCTGCCAGGCCTTGAGCGGAAAGGAGTTGCCGGCCGGGTCGTAGCTGCGGAAGTAGAAGGTCAGGGGCTCTGTGCCGAGGTCCGGCAGGCGGAACACCATGCGCCGGTAGTCGAAATCACGGCCCTCGGCGAAGGGCACGCTCTCGCTGGTCTCGCGCTCGGTCCAGCCGCCCTGGCCGTCGGGCAGGTACAGGCGCACACGGAACACGGTGATGCCGGAGTTCTCCAGCCACCATTGGGCGGGCGCATCGGCGGCGCGGGCCAGTTGCACCTTCACCCACCAGGCGCTGCGGCTCTGCCCCACGGAGGCGCGGCCGTCTGCGGGAACGAAGCGCGACTGCACCGCCGGATCGGCCATGTCGGCGATGCCGAGGCTGCCGCTGGGGTCTTCCAGCAGCTCTATATGGGTATTCAGGGGCGTGCCGCTGCTATCGGCCTGCAACAGGAAAGGGGCCGCACTGGTCTGGCCGCAGAGGCCGAATATGCCCAGCAGAAACACTGAGAGATGGATTAAGCGAAGCACCGCACGCTCCTTGTGCCCGTAACCTCTGGAGGGGCGGGCGGTATTGTTATCGGCAGGAGTATAGCCATTAGGTATCAGCCTGATGACAGCTATATGTCGCCTGGCGCAAAGGGTTGTGTAAAACCCAGTGGGGAAGTCGGACTTGTTCATTTTTTGTGCTATATTTCGCGCCCGCTTTTTCACCTGAGATCCGACGGTCCCTGCCATGCAAGCCGCCAAGCCGCTGTTCGACTATCAGAAGTACTGGGCCGAATGTTTCGGTCCTGCACCTTTCCTGCCAATGAGCCGGGCGGAGATGGACCAACTTGGCTGGGACTCCTGCGACATCATCATCGTCACCGGTGATGCCTACGTCGATCATCCTTCGTTCGGCATGGCGATCATCGGCCGCCTGCTGGAGGCCCAGGGCTTCCGCGTCGGCATCATCGCCCAGCCCGACTGGCGCTCGAAAGACGACTTCATGAAGCTCGGCGAGCCCAACCTGTTCTTCGGCGTCGCCGCCGGCAACATGGACTCGATGATCAACCGCTACACCGCCGACAAGAAGATCCGCTCCGACGACGCCTACACCCCCGGCGGCCTGGCGGGCAAGCGCCCGGACCGCGCCAGCCTGGTGTACAGCCAGCGCTGCAAGGAGGCCTACACCCACGTGCCCATCGTGCTCGGTGGCATCGAGGCCTCGCTGCGCCGCATCGCGCACTACGACTACTGGCAGGACAAGGTCCGCCACTCGATCCTGATCGACGCCTGCGCCGACATCCTGCTCTACGGCAACGCCGAGCGCGCCGTGGTGGAGATCGCCCAGCGCATGGCCTACGGCGAGAAGATCGACTCGATCACCGACATCCGCGGCACCGCGTTCATCCGCCGCGATACGCCCGAGGGCTGGTACGAGGTCGACTCCACGCGCATCGACCGCCCAGGCAAGGTCGACAAGATCATCAACCCCTACGTCAACACCCAGGACACCGCCGCCTGCGCCATCGAGCAGGAAAAGGCCCCGGTCGAAGACCCGAACGAACCCAAGGTCGTGCAACTGCTGGCCAGCCCGCGCATGACCCGCGAAAAGACCGTGATCCGCCTGCCGTCCTTCGAGAAGGTGCGCAACGACCCGGTGCTCTACGCCCACGCCAACCGCGTGCTGCACCTGGAAACCAACCCGGGCAACGCCCGCGCGCTGGTGCAGCGTCATGGCGAGACGGACGTGTGGTTCAACCCGCCGCCCATCCCCATGACCACCGAGGAAATGGACTACGTGTTCGGCATGCCCTACGCCCGGGTGCCGCACCCGGCCTATGGCAAGGAAAAGATCCCCGCCTACGAGATGATCCGTTTCTCGGTGAACATCATGCGTGGCTGCTTTGGCGGCTGCACCTTCTGCTCCATCACCGAGCACGAAGGCCGCATCATCCAGAACCGCTCGGAAGAGTCGATCATCCGCGAGATCGAAGAGATCCGTGACAAGGTGCCCGGCTTCACCGGCGTCATTTCCGACCTCGGCGGCCCCACCGCCAACATGTACCGCATCGCCTGCAAGAGCCCGGAAATCGAATCCGCGTGCCGCAAGCCGTCCTGCGTGTTCCCGGGCATCTGCCCGAACCTGAACACCGATCACTCCTCCCTGATCCAGCTGTACCGCAGCGCCCGTGCGCTGCCGGGGGTGAAGAAGATCCTCATCGCGTCGGGCCTGCGCTACGACCTCGCCGTCGAGTCGCCGGAATACGTCAAGGAGCTGGTCACCCACCACGTTGGTGGCTACCTGAAGATCGCCCCGGAACACACCGAGGAAGGCCCGCTCAACCAGATGATGAAACCGGGCATCGGCAGCTATGACCGCTTCAAGCGCATGTTCGAGAAGTACTCCAAGGAGGCCGGGAAAGAGCAGTACCTGATCCCCTACTTCATCGCCGCGCACCCGGGCACCACCGACGAAGACATGATGAACCTCGCCTTGTGGCTCAAGGGCAATGGCTTCCGCGCCGACCAGGTGCAGGCCTTCTACCCCTCGCCCATGGCCAGCGCCACCGCCATGTACCACTCGGGCAAGAACCCCCTGCGCAAGGTCACCTACAAGAGCGACGGCGTGACCATCGTCAAGAGCGAGGAGCAGCGCCGCCTGCACAAGGCCTTCCTGCGCTACCACGATCCCAAGGGCTGGCCGATGCTGCGTGCCGCGCTGGAGCGCATGGGCCGCGCCGACCTGATCGGTAACGGCAAGCACCAGCTGATCCCGTCCTACCAGCCGGAAACCGACAGCTACCAGAGCGCCCGCCGCAAGAACTCCACCCCGGCCGGCAGCAAGAAGGTCGGCAAGGCCATGCTCACCCAGCACACCGGCCTGCCGCCCCGCGCCAGCGATGGCAGCAAGCCCTGGGACAAGCGCGAGGAAGCCAAGGCCGCGGCCCAGGCCCGTCGCCAGGCGGAGAAGGGTGGCGCCGGCAAGGGCGGCAAGAAGCCCGGCAAGCGCCCCGCCGTACCGCGCTGATCGACCTGCCCCGCGAAAACGCCAGCCCCGAGCTGGCGTTTTCATTTCCGGCCACGGTCCAAGGCCTGTGGGAACGACTTCAGCCGCCCGCTGTTCTATGCGAAATAGGCTTCGCTGAAGGGACTAGTTACAAAATGTTTTTGGCACTATAGTTCCAATCTCATAAAAACAACGACGGAGCCCGCCATGCGTATCGCCTCCCTTTCCCTTCTCGCGCTCTCGGTGCTGCTGGCCGGCTGCGGCGAGCAGGACAAGACGCCCACCACCCACGTGGATTTCCAGAAAGAACTGCAGGCCAAGCTGATCAAGGCCAAGCCGGGCACCGTCATCGAAATACCCGCCGGCACCTACCAGCTCGACCGCAGCCTCAGCCTCAAGGCCAGCGGCGTCACCATCAAGGGCGCCGGGATGGACAAGACCATCCTCAACTTCAAGGGCCAGAAGGCCGGTGCCGAAGGGCTGCTGGTGGACGCCTCCGACTTCACCATCGAAGACCTCGCCCTGGAAGACACCAAGGGTGACGCGCTCAAGGTGGTGGGCGGCAAGAACATCGTCATCCGCAACGTGCGCACCGAATGGACCAACGGCCCGGCCACCGAGAACGGCGCCTACGGCATCTACCCGGTGCAGACCGAAAACACCCTGATCGAAGGCGCCGTGGCCATCGGTGCCTCCGACGCCGGCATCTACGTCGGGCAGTCGCGCAACGTCGTGGTGCGCAACAGCCGCGCCGAACGCAACGTCGCCGGCATCGAGATCGAAAACACCATCGGCGCCGATGTCTACGACAACCTCGCCACCGGCAACACCGGCGGCATCCTCGTGTTCAACATGCCCAACCTGCAGCAACCGGGGCACGGCACCCGCGTCTACCGCAACCAGGTCAAGGACAACGGCCACGACAACTTCGGCCACAAGGGCACCCCGGTGGCCAGCGTGCCGGCGGGCTCCGGCGTGGTGATCAACTCCAACGACGATGTGGAAATCTTCGACAACGACATCAGCGGCCACCGCACCGCCAACATCATCGTCAGCAGCTACTTCAGCACCGGCTACACCAACCTCTCCACTTCGGAGAACTTCGACCCCTACCCCGAGCGCATCGCCATCCACGGCAACCGCTTCGGCCCCGGCGGCGACAGCCCGGACAACCTCGAGCTCAAGGCCCTCAAGGTGGCCAAGTTCGGCCTCAGCGGGCGCCTGCCCGACATCCTCTGGGACGGCTACGTCAACCCGGCCAAGCTGGTGGACGGCAAGCTCCCGGCGGACCAGGGCATCTGCGTCGACAACGGCGAAGCCACGCTGATCAACGTCGACGGTCCCAACGGCTACAAGAACATCACCACCGACATGACCGACCACCGCTGCAAGCTGCCGGCGCTGCCGGAAATCGTCCTCGGCGCGGCCAAGGAGGCGCCCGGCGCATGAAGCGAGGCCTGCTGTTGATCGCCCTCCTGCTGCTGGCCGCTTGCGGCCGGCAGCCGGAGCCGCGGTTCATGCCCGAAGGCGATGCCTACCCCGAGAAACTCAGCGAATGGGGCATGCTGCGCCTGGCCGACGGCCACCTGCAGCCGGTGGCCGCCGTGCTGCCCTATGACCTCAACACCCCGCTGTTCACCGACTACGCCCACAAGATGCGCACCCTGTGGATGCCCGAAGGGCAGGCGGCGCAATACGGCGAAGACCACTTCGACTACCCCGTCGGCACCGTGCTGACCAAGACCTTCTACTACCCTCGCGACGACCAGGGCCGCCTGCTGAAGAACGGCCAGGACGACCGCGACCCCCGCGAAGGCCTGGCCCTGGACCGCGTGCGCCTGGTGGAAACGCGCATCCTGCTGCGGCAGAAGGACGGCTGGATGGCGCTGCCCTACGTCTGGGACGAAGCGCAGAAGGAAGCCACCCTGGAATGGGCCGGTGCCAGCTTCGACCTGGAACTGCTGGACGAGAAGGGCCAGCGCCTCGCGGTCGACTACCAGGTGCCCGACGCCAATCAGTGCGCCGGCTGCCATGAAGAGCGCCATGGCGAAGGCGTGCGTCCCCTCGGCCCCAAGGCGCGGCACCTGAACAAGGACCTGGCCTACGCCGATGGCCTCGACAACCAGCTCGCCCATTGGCAGAAGCGCGGCTTCCTCACGGGCCTGCCCGAGGTGGCCGGCATCCCGCGCAACGCCCTGTTCGGCCAGCCCCGTGACGGCGAAAGCCTGGAGCTGCAGGCACGCAGCTACCTCGACGCCAACTGTGGCCACTGCCACAACCCCAAGGGCCCGGCACGCACCTCCGGCCTGTTCCTCGACGCCGCCGCGCAGATGGGCATCAACTACGGCCTGTGCAAGCAGCCCGTGGCCGCCGGCAAGGGTTCCGGCGACCGCCTGGTGGACATCCACCCGGGCAAGCCTGAGGAGTCGGTCCTCACCTACCGCGTCGAAAGCACCGACCCCAGCGTGATGATGCCCGAGCTCGGTCGCTCCGCCGTCCACCGCGAAGGCCTCGACCTGCTGGAGCGCTGGATCGCCGGCCTGCCCGGTGCCTGCCGCAGCTAGCGGCAGTCACCGGGGCTTCTGTGGGAGCGGTTTCAACCGCGATGGGCGTGCACGGCGCTGATCGCGAATGAATTCGCTCCCACAGGGCACCATCCCCGTCATCTTCACTGTCTATGCTCACCCGCACTTCATGGTCGTCGGCACGCGACACGAACCATTTTCGTGCACGCCGTTCGAAGCAGTGCGGCCCGAGCCCCGTTCCAGTGCCGGCGCGGGGCGCACCCATCGACAAAACAGCACCTTGCGCGCTGGCATGAGACTTGCGCAGCAAGGCCATCGCTCAGGCTCGCAGGAGGCACGCCGTGTCGATCCACGTCGCACTGCACCACGTCACCCATTACCGCTACGACCGCGAGGTCGCCCTCGGTCCGCAGATCGTCCGCCTGCGCCCGGCGCCCCACAGCCGCACGCGCGTCCTCGGCTACTCGCTGAAGGTCGAGCCGGGCAAGCACTTCATCAACTGGCAGCAGGACCCGCAAGGCAACTACCTGGCGCGCCTGGTGTTCCCCGAAAAGACCCGCGAACTCAAGGTCGAGGTGGACCTGGTGGTCGAAATGGCGGTGTTCAATCCCTTCGACTTCTTCCTCGAGCCCTATGCCGAGCAGGCGCCCTTCGCCTACACCGCCGACGAGCAGCGCGAGCTGGCGCCCTACCTCAGCCGCCAGCCGGCCACGCCGCTGTTCGCTAAATACCTCGCCGCTGTCGACCTCACACCGCGCGCCAGCGTCGACTTCCTGGTGGAACTCAACCAGCGCGTCTCCCGCGACATCCGCTACCTGATCCGCATGGAGCCTGGCGTGCAGACGCCCGAGCAGAGCCTGGAGCTGGGCTCCGGCTCCTGCCGCGACTCCGCCTGGCTGCTGGTGCAGCTGCTGCGCCATATCGGCCTGGCGGCGCGCTTCGTCTCCGGCTACCTGATCCAGCTCACCGCCGACCAGAAGGCCCTCGACGGCCCCAGCGGCACCGAGGTGGACTTCACCGACCTGCACGCCTGGTGCGAGGTCTACCTGCCCGGTGCCGGCTGGATCGGCCTCGACCCCACGTCCGGCCTGTTCGCCGGCGAAGGCCACGTGCCGCTGGCCTGCAGCCCCGAGCCCTCATCGGCGGCGCCCATCAGCGGTGCGGTGGACGAATGCGAGTGCGAGTTCTCCCACGAGATGCGCATCGAGCGCGTCTGGGAAGCGCCCCGGGTCACCCGGCCCTACAGCGACGAACAGTGGGCGGCGATCCTCGACCTCGGCCGGCGCATCGACCGCGACCTGCAGGCCCGCGACGTGCGCCTGACCATGGGCGGCGAACCCACCTTCGTCTCCATCGACCATCCCGATGATCCGGAATGGAACACCGCCGCCCTCGGCCCCAACAAGCGGCGCCTGGCCGCCGAGCTGTTTCACCGCCTGCGCGGGCAGTACGCCCCCAACGGCCTGGTGCATTTCGGCCAGGGCAAGTGGTACCCGGGCGAGCAACTGCCGCGCTGGTCGCTGAACTGCTTCTGGCGCCGTGACGGCGAGCCGATCTGGAACGACCCGGCGCTGTTCGCCGACGAAACCCGCAGCTACGACGCCAGCGCCGAGCTGGCCGGGCGCTTCCTCGCCCAACTGGCCGAGCGCTTGGGGCTGGCCGACGACGGCATATTCCCGGCCTACGAGGACTGGTACTACTACCTCTGGCGCGAGCGCCGGCTGCCGACCAACGTCACCCCGGAAGACCCGCGCCTGGCCGACCCGCTGGAGCGCGAGCGCCTGCGCAAGGTCTTCGAGCAGGGGCTCGGCGAAATCGTCGGCCAGGTGCTGCCCCTGGGCCGCAACAGCGAAGGCGACGGCTGGCAGACCGGGTCCTGGTTCCTGCGCGACGAACACTGCCGCCTGCTCCCCGGCGACTCGGCCATGGGCTACCGCCTGCCGCTGGACTCGCAACCCTGGGTCAGCGAGGCCGACTACCCCTATATCCACGCCGCCGACCCCGGCCAGGCCTTCCCGCCGCTGCGCCGTGCCGCCGAGATCCGCCCCCAGCCGCGCCGTGCTGCCCCGGGCAAGGGCGAGCCCGCGCGCGCACCGGAGCTGTATCAGTCGGCGGCTGATGTCACCCGCACCGCGATCTGCGCCGAACCCCGCGACGGGCGCCTGTACCTGTTCATGCCGCCCCTGGCGGAGCTCGACAGCTGGCTGGAGCTGGTGGCCGCCATCGAGGCTACCGCTCGCGAGCTGGAATGCCCGGTGCTGCTGGAAGGCTACGAGCCCCCCGGCGACCCGCGCCTGAACACCTTCCGCGTCACCCCCGACCCGGGCGTGATCGAGGTGAACATCCACCCGTCCGGCAACTGGGACGAACTGGTGGAGCGCACCGAATTCCTCTACGAGGCCGCGCGGCAGACGCGCCTGGCCAGCGAGAAATTTATGGTGGATGGTCGCCACGTCGGCACCGGCGGCGGCAACCACTTCGTCCTCGGTGGCGCCACCCCGGGCGACTCGCCCTTCCTGCGCCGGCCCGACCTGCTGCGCAGCCTGATCAGCTACTGGCACAACCACCCCTCGCTGTCCTACCTGTTCTCCGGCCTGTTCATCGGCCCCACCTCCCAGGCGCCGCGGGTGGACGAGGCGCGCAACGACGCCCTCTACGAACTGGAAGTGGCCTTCGCGCAGATGCCCGAGCCGGGCGCCGAATGCCCGCCCTGGCTGGTGGACCGCCTGCTGCGCAACCTGCTGGTGGACGTCAGCGGCAACACCCACCGCGCCGAGTTCTGCATCGACAAGCTCTACTCGCCCGACAGCGCCTCCGGCCGCCTCGGCCTGCTGGAGCTGCGTGCCTTCGAAATGCCGCCCCACGCGCGCATGAGCCTGGCCCAGCAACTGCTGCTGCGGGGCCTGGTGGCGCGCTTCTGGGAGGAGCCCTACGCACCGCCGAAACTGGCGCGCTGGGGCACCGAACTGCACGACCGCTTCCTCCTCCCGCACTTCGTCCAGCAGGATTTCGACGACGTGGTGCACGAGCTCAACCAGGCCGGCTACCCGGTGCGTGGCGAGTGGTTCGCGCCGCACTTCGAATTCCGCTTCCCCAAGTACGGCGACTTCATGGTCAAGGGCATCGACCTGGAGCTGCGCCAGGCCCTGGAGCCCTGGCACGTGCTGGGCGAGGAGGGCGCCGCCGGCGGCACCGTGCGCTACGTGGATTCGTCCCTGGAGCGGGTGCAGCTCAAGCTCTCCGGCCTGGCGCCGGACCGCTACGTGCTCACCTGCAACGGCGAGGCGGTGCCCCTGCAGCCCACCGGCCGGGTCGGCGAGTTCATCGGCGGCGTGCGCTACCGCGCCTGGCAGCCGGCCTCCTGCCTGCAGCCCACCATCGGCGTGCACGCGCCCCTGGTGTTCGACCTGGTGGACACCTGGATGCAACGCTCCCTCGGCGGTTGCCAGTACCACGTCGCCCACCCCGGCGGGCGCAACTACGACAGCTTCCCGGTCAACGCCTATGAAGCGGAAAGCCGCCGCCTGGCGCGCTTCTTCCGCCTCGGCCACAGCCCCGGCACGCTCCAGGTGGAGCCGCTGCAACGCAACGACGAGCTGCCCATGACCCTGGACCTGCGTCGCCACTGATCGGGTCGCCGCCGCAGCTGGCATTCGGCCAGCTGTCGGCGGTACCTTGGATGACAGTTGAGAACGGGCGCATCCATTCGCGAGTACCAGATGTCCGACCTGCTTGCCCACTACCCCCTGACCGCCACGGCCTACCACGAGCTGCTCGACGCCAATGGCGACGTGCGCCCGCACTGGCAGCGCCTGTACCGCCAACTGCAGCGCAGCAGCGCCGCCCAGCTGCGCCAGCGCCAGGAGCTGCTGGCGCGGCAGATCCAGGAAAACGGCGTCACCTACAACGTCTACGCCGACCCCAAGGGCACCGACCGCCCCTGGGAGCTGGACCTGCTGCCCAATCTGCTCTCCGCCGAGGAGTGGCAGCCCATCGCCCATGGCGTGGCCCAGCGCGCGCGCCTGCTCAACGCCGTGCTGGCGGATGTCTATGGCGAGCAGAAACTCATCGCCGAGGGCCTGCTGCCCAGTGAGCTGGTGTTCGGCCACACCAGCTTCCTCTGGCCCTGCCAGGGCCTGCAGGCCATCGGCGGCACCTACCTGCACAGCTACGCGGTGGACCTGGCCCGTGACGCCGACGGCCATTGGCACGTGCTGGCCGATCGCACCCAGGCACCCTCCGGTGCCGGCTATGTGCTGGAGAACCGGCAGATCGTTTCCCGTGCCTTCCCGGAGCTCTACCGCGACCTGCGCGTGCAATACCTGGCCGGCTATTTCCGTGCCCTGCAGGAGACGCTGATCCGCCAGGCCCCCAGTGACGGCGAAACGCCCCTGGTGGTGCTGCTCACCCCTGGGCGCTTCAACGAAACCTACTTCGAGCACCTCTACCTGGCGCGCCAGCTGGGCTTCCCGCTGGTGGAGGGCCACGACCTGACGGTGCGCGACGCCACCCTCTACCTCAAGACCCTGGGCGGCCTGAAGCGCGTGCACGCCGTGCTACGGCGCCTGGACGACGACTTCTGCGACCCCCTGGAACTGCGCACCGACTCCACCCTCGGCGTGCCCGGCCTGCTGGATGCCGTGCGCCGTGGCCGCGTGCTGGTGGCCAACGCCCTGGGCAGCGGCGTGCTGGAGTCCCCCGGCCTGCTGGGCTTCCTGCCCGCCGTCAACCGCCGCCTGTTCGGCGAAGAGCTGCTGCTGCCCACCGTCGGTACCCGCTGGTGTGGCACCCCCGGCGTGCTGCAGGAAACCCTCGACGGCCTGGACCACCTGGTGATCAAACCGGCCTTCCCCTCGCAAAGCTTCGAACCGGTGTTCGGCCACAACCTGCCGCCCCACGCCCGGGACGCCCTGCGCAAACGCCTGCAGGCGCGCCCCCACGCCTACGTCGCCCAGCGCCAGGCGCAGCTCTCCCAGGCGCCGGTGTGGCAGGCCGAGGGCGAGCACGGTGCCCTGCATTCGCGGGCCATCGGCATGCGCGTGTTCGCCGTGGCCACCGCCGATGGCGGCTACTGGGTGATGCCCGGCGGGCTGACCCGGGTCGCCTCCGAGGCGAATGCCGAAGTGGTCTCCATGCAGCGCGGCGGTGCCAGCAAGGACACCTGGGTGCTGGCCGATCGCCCGGTGACCGGCGAACCCCTGCGGCCGCGCACCCTTGGCGTGCGCGACCTGATCCGCCAGGACCCCTACCTGCCCTCGCGGGTGGTGGAAAACCTGTTCTGGTTCGGCCGCTACACCGAGCGTTGCGACGATGCCGCGCGGCTGCTGCGCGTGGTGCTCTCACGCTATGTCGATGCCGATGGCGACGAACAGGCCCGGCAGGCCGCCCTGGAGCTGGCCGAGGTCCTGGGCCAGCTGCCGGCCGGTGACCAGCCCCTGGATCGGCGCCTGCTCAACGCCCTGCTCGATGACGACTGGCCCTTCAGCCTGCGCAGCAACCTGCGCCGCCTGCACTGGGCCGCAGCCCAGGTGCGCGGGCGCCTGTCGCGGGAGAACTGGCACGCGGTGCTGGAGCTGCAGCAGGAAGTGCAGGGCCTCGACCCGGCGCGCATGGACCTGGGCGACGCCCTGGACTTCCTCAGCCGCCTGCTGATGTCCCTGGCCGCGCTCTCCGGCTTCGCCCTCGACGACATGACCCGTGACGACGGCTGGCGCTTCCTGATGATCGGCCGGCGCATCGAGCGCGTGCGCTTCTTCGCCGACAGCATCGCCGGCTTCCTGCGCGGCGGCGCCGCCTGGGACCCGGGCGCCCTGGAATGGCTGCTGGAGCTGGGCAACAGCACCATCACCTACCGTTCGCGCTACCTGGCCTCGCCGCAGCTGATCCCGGTGCTCGACCTGCTCCTGCTGCACGAGCAGAACCCCCACGCCCTGCGCTTCCAGCTGCAGGCCCTGGAGCGTTCCCTGGGCCGCCTGCACGAAGAGTTCGGTGCACCCCAGGAACTGATGCTCAGCGGCCTGATCGGGCGCCTGCTGGCCTTCGACCTGGGCACCCTGGAAAACCCCTTGTTCGGCAGCGACAGCCTCGACGAGGTGCTGGAAGGGCTGGCGCAACTGCTGGGCGACATCGGCCAGATGGTCGGCCAGGTCTCGGATCGTCTTGCTTTGCGCTATTTTGCCCATGTCGACGACGTCAGCCAGCAAACGGTGTCCGCGTGATGCAATCCCGAGCCGCCTCCCTCGCCCCCCAGGGCGCGCGCTACCAGGTGTTCCACGACACCCACTACCGCTATGCCGCGCCGGTGTCGCTGGCCCAGCAACTGGTGCACCTGTGGCCCCGCGAGTGCCCCTGGCAGCTGTGCAGCGGGCAAGACCTGGAGATCAACCCGACGCCGTCTTCCCGCAGCGATGGGCTGGACGTGTTCGGCAACCCCCTGTGCCGCCTGGCCTTCGAACGGCCCCATGACGAACTGCAGGTCAACGCGCGGCTGCTGGTGGAAGTGCTGCCCCGCGGCCCCCACGCCCTGGACAGCTCGCCCCCCTGGGAGCTGGCCCTGGCCGGCCAGGCCTTCACCGGGCGCCCCCTGGGTGCCGAGGTGCTGGAGGCCTGCCGCTACCGGGTCGAGTCGCCCTATGTGCGCATCAAGCGCCAGTTCGCCGACTTCGCCGAGGACTGCTTCCCCCTCGGCCGGCCGCTGCTGCTCTGCGCCGCCGCGCTGATGGAGAAGATCTTCACCGGCTTCGACTTCGACGCCGAGGCCACCCAGGTGGCGACCCCGTTGACCGAAGTGCTGGAGCGCCGTCGCGGCGTGTGCCAGGACTTCGCCCACCTGATGCTCGCCTGCCTGCGCTCCAAGGGCCTGGCCGCCCGCTACGTCAGCGGCTACCTGCTGACCCAGCCGCCCCCCGGCCAACCCCGCCTGATCGGCGCCGACGCCTCCCACGCCTGGGTGTCGGTGTACTGCCCGCGCAACGGCTGGGTGGATTTCGACCCCACCAACAACATCCTTCCCGACCTCGAGCACATCACCCTGGGCTGGGGCCGCGACTTCTCCGATGTATCCCCCTTGCGTGGGGTGATCCTCGGCGGCGGCAGTCATGATCCCGAAGTCCGGGTGACGGTGATGCCGCTCTGGGAAGTGGCCATCTAGGCTCTGTAAGGAAAGTGCCTGCGCTCGGTGATGCTTCGTTAAAAACGGGTTCGGAATGCTCATTTACAGCTCGTAAACTGCGCTTCCTCACCCGTTTTCGCCTCGCCTGACCGTCGCTCGACGACTTTTTTACAAACCCTAGGGGCGCTCCGGCACCCGCGCTTGTCTCAAAGATGAAACACCCGGCCCGCTGGCGGCACCGGGGGCGGGGTATTTTGCGTGTCTGCCGTTGCGCTTGGGCCGGGCGTTGCTAGCGTCAAACGAGCCACCTGCCACGGAGCGCTCGCCATGGACGAAACAACGATAGTGACGGTCGGGACCGAGAAGGTCAGCGCCTTCATGAGCACCGTCATGCAATACGCCACCAGCTTCGGCGTGAAGATCATCGTCGCCATCCTCTTCTGGGTGCTGGGGCGCTGGCTGATCGGCTTCGCGGTGGGCCTGGTGCAGAAGTCCCTGGAGCGCCAGCGGGTCGACCCCACGGTGCTGCGCTACGTCGGCTCCTTCATCACCGTGACCCTGAACGTGCTGCTGGTGGTGGGCATCCTCGGCTACTTCGGCGTGCAGACCACCAGCCTGGCGGCACTGATCGCGGCGGTCGGCCTGGCCATCGGCATGGCCTGGTCGGGGCTGCTGGCCAACCTCGCGGCGGGCGGTTTCATCATCGTGCTGCGGCCGTTCAAGGTCGGCGACTTCATCAGCGCCGGCGGTGTCACCGGCACGGTGAAGGAGATCGGCCTGTTCGCCACCGCCATCAACACGCCGGACAACGTGATGACCCTGGTGGGCAACAACAAGATCTTCACCGACAACATCCAGAACTTCACCCACAACGCCTACCGCCGCGTCGACCTCAAGGCGCAGCTCTCCGGCGCGGCGGACCATGCAGCGGCCGTGGCCTTGCTCAAGGCGCGGGTGGCGGCCATCGCCAACGTGCTGGCCGAGCCGCCGGTGGAGGTGGAAATCCTCGAATTCAACCTGGTGGGCCCGGTGCTGGCGGTGCGCCCCTACTGCCACAACGACCACTACTGGCAGGTGTACTTCGACACCAACCGCACCATCAAGGACGCCCTCGGCAGCGACTTCCCCGCACCCATGCCGGCGCAGACGGTGATCGTGCAGCAGGGCTAGGCCGGGCGAGTGAAGTGATCGGCGCGGAGTCTCGCTTTTGTAGGGGGGATGACGCTCTTTTCATCCACCAGCGGTGCTCCCGCCGGGCTCCGTTCGCGACGAACGCAGCCGCGTAGCCCGGGCTTCAGCCCAGGAGCGTCTGGCGGGCCTGAACTCTGCACTGTTGGTGCCTCGCTGTGCTCGGCGCCAACCTACGAAACGCTGCTGCTCCCGACGCTACGACCCCTTCAAGCGCAGATGCAGGATGGGAAACGGCTTGCCCGAGCCATCCAGCTCCGAGCGGCTGGCCACTTCGAAGCCCATGCGCAGGTAGAAGCCCACCGCCTGCGGGTTCTGCTCGTTCACGTCCACCGTCGTCGCACCTTTGTGGTCGATGGCGTGGAGCAGCAGGGCGCGGCCGATGCCCTTGCCGTGCTGCGCCGGGTCGACGAAGAGCATCTCCACCGTGCCACCGGCGGTGCCGATGAAGCCCTGGATACGCCCGTCGGCGTCGCGGCTGCAGGCCAGTTTCACCGAGTCCAGGTAGGCGTCGCGCACCAGGGGTTTGAAGAACTGGATGTCGTCCTCGACGAGAAAGTGGTGGGTGGCGCGCACGGCAGCCTCCCATACCTCCACCAGGCGCTGGCGGTCGCTGTCGTCGATCTGTTCGATCTGTTCGATCTGTTCGATCTGTTCGAGGTGCTTCATGTTCACCAATGCCGCTTCGAGCGGTTCCAGAGATAGAGCAGGCGGGCGAAGGCCTTGTAGCCCAGCTGTGCCAGCCCGTGGATCAGCGGCAGGGACAGCAGGCGGGCCTTCCAGCGCTCCCTGGGGGAGTGGCGCCAGAGCACGATGAAGGCGTCCACGCCCATACGTTTCACGCCCTGCTCGTCCACCAGGTGCAGGCGCTCGCGGACGTACTCCAGCTCCTCGCCTATTTCCTCCACCGCCTGGTTGTCGGCGTGCACGTCGGCCCACTCCACCTGGCAGGCGGTGGTCTTGTCCTTCTGCCCGTCGATGCCCGCCCGGCACACCGGGCAGGCGCTGTTGTAATAGACCTTGATGCGTGCCTCTTCCTCGCTCATCACCCGCTCCCTATTGGTAGGTCCTGCCGTTGTGCTTCAGCCAGCCACCCGGGTGGCGGCCGCGCGGGTCGTGGTGGGTCCAGTGGATCACCCCGCCCTTGTCGTTCCATTCGTATTCGCCGGCGAACTCGATCTCGTCGCCTTCGCGCAGGCCCTCGACGCGCGGCGCCAGGTCGATGTTGTGCGCCACCAGCAGGCTCAGGCCGTCGTCGGTGCGCATCAGGAAGCGTTGGTGGCGGCTGTCCTTGAGGTCGTCGCGCAGCACGCGGGTGACCACGGCGCGGCCTTCGACCTGCAGGTTGCTGCGGCGATCCTCATAGGCCTGGCGCAACTGGGCGCTGGTGCTGGATGCGGTGGTGGCGGGGGCGCCGGTGAGGCCCTGGAGCAGGCCGGGATGGCGCTGTTGCACGCCATAGAGCGCAAGGCCCACAAGCAGGGCGATGAAGAGCTTCTTCATGGGGCGGGCCACGTCCGTTCGGCGGGCCGGGTCAGCCCAGGCGGCATGCTGGGGCAAGGCCGTCCGGGCTGTCCAGAGGGGTCAGTGGGTTTTGCGGTCGACCCACTTCGGCGCCACGGTGGGGCGCCAGGCTTCCAGGCGTTCCAGCAGGCTTTCCGGGGTGCCGCCGACCTGCAGCATGCCGCGGTGCTGGTCACGCACGAAGCGCTCTTCCACCAGGTGGTCGAGGAACTCGGTGAGCTTGCCGTAGAAGCTGTTCACTTCCAGCAGGCCCAGGGGCTTGCTGTGGTAGCCAAGCTGGCCCCAGGTCCAGATTTCGAACAGCTCTTCCAGGGTGCCGAGGCCGCCGGGCAGGGCGATGAAGGCGTCGGCCAGCTCGGCCATGCGGGCCTTGCGCGCGTGCATGCCGTCCACCACTTCCAGGCGGGTCAGGCCCGTGTGGCCGATCTCGGCTTCCTTGAGGCTCTGCGGGATGATGCCGATCACCTCGCCACCGGCCGCCAGGGCGGCATCGGCCACGGTGCCCATCAGGCCGACGGCACCGCCGCCATAGACCAGGGTCAGGCCGCGCTCGGCCAGGGTACGACCGAGGTCGCTGGCAGCACGTTGGTAGATGGGGTTGGCGCCGGGGCTGGCACCGCAGAATACGCACACGGAGCGCAAGGTCATGGTCGACTCCCGAAAAAAGTCGGCAAGATTAGCGGCTCGGGCGGCGTCCCGGAAGCGGCGCGTGGACGCAGCTTCCGAACGGTAGTGGGCGCGGTGGGGCGATCAGTCGTCGCAGTTGCCGCTGGCACCGGCGGCGTAGGCAGCGAGCAGGCTTTGCAGGACGTTCATGGTGGCGCTCCTCGGTTGGGGTGCGGCCATTTTCCGCGCCGCCTGGAACGGGCGCTCTTAGATTGTCTCGATGGCCGTGATAGACCTTGCGCCGGGCATGGAATTCCTGCGGTTTGTTGACGCAGGTTATGGGAACTCGGCGCCGACTCAGGCAGTCTCCCCTCTGGGCTGATCCGGCCCTACCTGCCAAGGAGACTCCAATGATTCGCAAGCTCGTCGTTGCATCCGTGCTGGCCCTGGCCAGTGCACCTCTGCTGGCTGCTGAATGTTCGGTGGACGTGGAAGGCACTGATCAGATGACCTTCAACACGAAGGAAATCAAGGTCAGCAAAAGCTGCAAGACCTTCACCGTGAACCTCAAGCACGTCGGCAAGCTGCCGAAGAACGTGATGGGCCACAACTGGGTCCTGAGCAAGACCGCTGATGCCCAGCCTATCGCTACCGAAGGCATGACCGCCGGTGTCGACAAGGACTACCTCAAGGCCGACGACGCCCGCATCATCGCTCACACCAAGCTGATCGGTGGCGGCGAGACCGCGAGCACCACCATCGACGTATCCAAGCTGGCTGCTGGCGAGAGCTACGAGTTCTTCTGCTCGTTCCCCGGCCACGTCTCGATGATGAAGGGCACCCTGGCCCTGGTCGACTGACCCGACAGGCGAAGACAAGAGGCCGCTCCGTGAAGCGGCCTTTTTCATGCCCGGCGAAAACCGCTCACGCCAGCACAATGGTGGTAGCTGGGGAGGGTGGATAACGCTTTTTTCATCCACCGGGCGGAGCTTCGTCTCATGTACTCCTCGCCGGCGAGCACCTTGTAGGGTGGGGTGGGCGTAGGGTGGGCTTCAGCCCACCGCTCTTTAAGTGTTGCTAGAAGATTTGAGCCCAGCCGATTGCCGAGTTTTGCTGGTGCTTCTGGTTTCGCCCACCCGGGCGAGTCCCTTTTTTCAGTCGCCATGTATAGACCGGAGACATGGTGGACACATGTGCGGGGACATGGTTGACACATTATGGTCCGTAGTCAGGGTTGTTCAGGTCGATAGTTCGTAGAAATTGATGGCAGAAGTACACGTCGTACAACGCATCGCTTTCAGGCCTGGGACGTATAGCGATCAGGTGCCCAGCAAGCCCCTTGGCGATGCGGAAGTAGTGTTTTCTAAAGCGGAATCGGCTGTGATAAACCTTTGTCACTTCGTCATCCGGGGCATATTCGAAGTCCTCCAGTTTTTCTGGAAATGGCCAGGGGCTTGTGCGGTATCGCTCCATGGGAACCTGATAGCCCAGCGCTTCGTGGGGCCGTTGAAGGTTGTAGATCTCCCTCCATTGATCGAAAGCAGCCTGGGCTTCGATCAAGTCGTGAAAGCGCTTTCCCTTGAGTACTTCAGCTTTGAGCGCGCGATGAAAGCGCTCGTTTTTGCCATTGGTTTGTGGATGGTAAGGCCGGCTGAAACTCAGGCGAATGCCCAGCCGGACCAGCCAAACACCCAGCTCGGATAGTTCACCCGGATTACGTGGCGAGCCCCAAGGGGAGCCGTTATCGGTGTTGATTCGGGCAGGCAAACCATAGCGGCGGAAGACTTCGCTCAGCTTTTCCTGAACCGTTTCCTTGCGCTCATTGGCGCAGGCCTGGATCGCCAGGTTGAAGCGGGAATGGTCATCCACAACCGTCAACGGATGACACTGGCCTTGCTGGGTCGGAAAGTAGCCCTTGAAATCCATCTGCCAGAGGTCATTGGGGGCCTCGTGCTCGAAGCGCTGCCAGGGCTTCTTGGCTTCCTTTTCAGGCGGCAGGATCAGCAGATGGCGGTGCAGGACGTTAGTCACAGTGCTGGGGGCAATACCGCAGTTAAGGACATAGCTGATCTTGCGTCCGCCCCACGCAGGATGCGCCTGACGCAACGCAACCACCTCCGTTTCCAGCGCGGGAGGGGTCCGCTTGGGGCTATTGAGCGGCCGGCGGGATTTCTCGTGCAGGCCATCTCTCCCGCTCTGTTCGTATCGCTTAAGCCACTTGTAAGCCGTTTGCGGGCTGATACCGAAGCGTCGGCACAGTTCTCGCCTGTTGCTGTCAGGCTGTAAGGCCAACGCAATGAATTCCTCTTTCAAGCTCATGGCGTCTCTCGTGTTCCAAGGCATGGTATGGATCCCCGGCAAGGCAGCTCGCCGGAAAGTGTCAACCATGTCTCCGTACACCTGTCAGCTATGTCCTCGGTCTATACATCAGTCGCCAAAAAAGGAACCAAAAACGCTTGCCCCATCATCCGGCCCCGGCTTCGCCAGGGTTCCCTCACTCCATCGCCGCTCTGGGGGCCGGCGCGATGGGCCATCCATGGCCTGGCGCGCCTCTCGCGGCATCCATGCCGCTCGTCCCCCGGCGCAACGACTGCGTTCGGCCTCCTGGAGGGGCGTTGGCGGCTGCTCCAACTTTCTTCGTTCGAATCTTTACCTTGAGGTGCGCACCAACCCAGCGCGCACGTGACGGCGGCTTTCGTAGGATGGGTCGGGCGGCGTTCCGCGAGCGGAGCGAAACCCATGCGGTGGAGGTGGCACAAACCCTTGGGCGCCCGGAAATGGCCGTGCTTGAGCGCCTGCATTAAAACCACAACAGCTAACGCAGACAGAGCCAATGAATGCGCCCCACAGGCTGTGTCCGGGGCGAGTCCGCTTGGTGGAGGTAAAACGACTCCACCCTGCGTGGGCTGGGAGGCCCTGCTAGGTCCCCGCCGTCATCTTGAAGATGCCCTGGGCGTTGCTGCTGTCGAAGGCGAGGTCGATGCGGCCGTTGTCCTCGTCGACCTTGCGCTGGATGAATTCGACGAAGGAGCCGGGCACCTGGCGCTGCACCGTGGCGCCGGCCGCGTCGATGAATTCGCGCTCCACCTGCACCGCGCGGTAGGCGGTCTGCATCACCCGGCCGGAGCTGGAGACCTCGATGCTGGCCTTCATCGGCCGGCCCTTGGCGTTCTGCCCGGCGACCACCTGTTCCAGGTCGGCGACGCGGTCGGTGAGGTGGTTGAACATGTTGCCCTCGGTGGCGATCCAGGCCATCTCGGCGCTTTCCTCGCGCAGCAGCTCGTAGTCGCTTTCCAGCGGCGCGTCGTGCTGGCAGCCGAAGGCGTCGAACAGCGCCGGCAACAGGTCGAGGGCCTGCTCGCGGCTGCAGTGGCGGGTGCGCCAGAGCTGGTCCAGGGTCGCCAGGTGGCGGGGCTGCAGCGGGTCGCGGCTGCTGCCCACCACGCGGCTCACCGCCCGCTGGAAGGCTTCGCCGAAGCGCCCCGGGTGCAGCTCCGAGACGAAGAACTGGGCGATGTCCTCGGGCAGGTCCAGTTGCCGGTAGGCGTAGCCGGTCATGTTCAGGCGGGTCAGCGGGTAGGTGCGCACATCGGTGAAGCCCAGGGGCTCGAGGATGCGCACGAAGGCCTGGCGGCCCCGGGGCAGGGCGCCGTTGTCGGGCCAGTCCACGGTGCGGATGGCGCCGTGGTCGAACAGCACCTGGCGGCCGGCGGCCCGTTGTTCCTCGACGTAGGTGCGGCCGATGGGCACCGCCTCTACCAGCTTGTGGAACAGACACAGGTTCAGCGCTTCGGCCAGCCAGGCGCGGTGGATGCGTGCCTCCTCGAAGGTGAAGCCGTCCAGGGCGGCGGGCACTTCGACGTGGGCGTCGACCCAGCGGGCGGCGGGCTCGCCGACCACATGGGCGACCAGGGGCAGGAGGCGTTCACGGGTGTTCATCGGCACGGGCTCGGGGGTGGCTGTACGGGCCTGCTATCCAAGCAGCCGGGCGGGCGCGGGGCAAACGAAAAAATCCGGCGGGTTCATTCCGTTTTTTCCTGAATGAGCGGCTGGCGCTGCCTAGGCCTCGTTATCCAGCTGCTCCAGCATCCAGCGCACGAAGTCGCGCACCTTGGGCACCTCGGCGGCGTGCTCGGGGTAGGCCAGGTAATAGGCGTTGCGGCTGGGCATGGCGTGGTCCCAGGGGATCACCAGCTTGCCCTCGTCCAGCTCCTCTTCCACCAGGAAGCGTGGCAGCAGCGCCACGCCGCAGCCGGCCTGGGCCGCGCGGATGCACATGTAGGAGGTGTCGAAGCGCGGCCCGTGGTAGCTGTGCTCGGTGTGCCGGCCCTGGTTCTGGAACCACTCGTGCCAGGCCTCCGGGCGGGTGGCGTTCTGCAGCAGCACCAGGGTGGTGAGCTGGGCGGGGTCGGTGAAGGGCTCGGCGGGCAGGGCCGACGGCGCGCAGACCGGTACCACTTCCTCGCTGAACAGGCGGATGCACTCCGCCCCCGGCAGCGCGCCCTGGCCGAAGAACAGCGCCACGTCGGCGCGGCCCTGGAGCAGGGCATCCGGCTCCAGCTCGTTGCGCACGTCCAGGTGGATATTGGGGTGGCGCAGGCGCCAGCCCTTGAGCCGGGGGATCAGCCAGCGCGCGCCGAAGGTGGGCGGGGTGGCCACGCGCAGCACCTCGGTTTCGCCGCCGTAGGACAGCATGTAGTGGGTGGACATCTCCACCTGGGTGAGGATCTTGCGCACCTCGGAGAGGTACAGCGAGCCCGCCGGGGTCAGTTGCAGGCGCCGGCGCACACGGCGGAACAGCAGGTGCTGGAGCATCTCCTCCAGCTGCGCCACCTGCTTGCTGACCGCGCTCTGGGTCAGGGCCAGTTCCTCGGAGGCGCGTGTGAAGCTGAGGTGGCGCGCCACGGCTTCGAAGCACTGCAGGGCGGTGAGGGAGGGCATGTGGCGCTTGAGCATGTTCGGGTCCGCGGGTTCATGAGCAAAAGGAATGATATGTGGAGCAAAGGTCGTTTGTTGGCAAGCCCCCGGTGCGGCTAATACTGGCGCCGACCTTTTTCCGAAGCGCTTTCCAGGAGTTCCAATGGTTGCTGCATTGCTAGACCGCCTAGGCGTCGACCCGAAGCTCTACCAACAGGGCGACCACGCCGTGCACACCCCCATCGACGGCAGCCGCATCGCCCGTGTGCAGCTGGAGGGCCGCGCCGAGGTCGAGGGCAAGATCGCCCTCGCCGCCGAAGCCTTCCAGGCCTGGCGCAAGGTGCCGGCGCCGCGCCGTGGCGAGCTGATCCGCCAGTTTGGCGAGGTGCTCCGTGAGCACAAGGCCGCCCTCGGCGAGCTGGTGTCCTGGGAAGCCGGCAAGATCACCCAGGAAGGCCTGGGCGAAGTGCAGGAAATGATCGATATCTGCGACTTCGCCGTCGGCCTGTCGCGCCAGCTCTACGGCCTGACCATCGCCTCCGAGCGCCCCGGCCACCACATGCGCGAGACCTGGCAGCCCCTGGGCGTGGTCGGCATCATCAGCGCCTTCAACTTCCCCGTCGCGGTCTGGTCGTGGAACGCCGCGCTGGCGCTGGTCTGCGGCAACCCGGTGCTGTGGAAGCCCTCGGAGAAGACCCCGCTCACCGCCCTGGCCTGCCAGGCGCTGTTCGAGCGCGTGGCGAAGAACTTCGACGGTGCCCCTGCACACCTCAGCCAGGTGCTGATCGGTGACCGCGAAGCCGGCGAGGCGCTGGTGGACGACCCCCGCGTGGCCCTGGTCAGCGCCACCGGCAGCACCCGCATGGGCCGCGAAGTGGCACCGCGCGTGGCCTCCCGCTTCGCCCGCAGCATCCTCGAGTTGGGCGGTAACAACGCGATGATCCTGGCCCCCAGCGCCGACCTCGACCTGGCGGTGCGCGCCATCCTCTTCAGCGCCGTCGGCACCGCCGGCCAGCGCTGCACCACCCTGCGCCGGCTGATCGCCCACGAGTCGGTGCGCGACGAAATCGTCCGCCGCCTGCAGGCCGCCTACGCCAAGGTGCGCATCGGCCACCCGCTGCAGGGCAACCTGATCGGCCCGCTGATCGACAAGGCCGGTTTCGACGCCATGCAGCGCGCCCTGGAACAGGCCCGTGCCGAGGGGGGCGAGGTGTTCGGTGGCGAGCGCCAGCTGGCCGGCGAATTCCCCGACGCCTATTACGTCTCGCCGGCCATCGTGCAGATGCCCGGGCAGAGCGCAGTGGTGCGCCACGAGACCTTCGCGCCGATCCTCTATGTGGTCGGCTACCGCGATTTCGACGACGCGCTACGCCTCAACAACGAAGTGCCCCAGGGCCTGTCGTCCTGCCTGTTCACCACCGATGTGCGCGAGGCCGAGCTGTTCACCTCGGCGGTGGGCAGCGACTGCGGCATCGCCAACGTCAACATCGGCCCCAGCGGCGCGGAGATCGGCGGCGCCTTCGGTGGCGAGAAGGAGACCGGTGGCGGGCGCGAGTCCGGCTCGGATTCCTGGAAGGCCTACATGCGCCGGCAGACCGCCACGGTGAACTACTCCCACGAACTGCCGCTGGCCCAGGGCATCACCTTCGACTGACCGGGCCGCCGCCCTAAGGAATGCCGTCCATGCCCCTGCGCCAGGAGTGCCTCTGGGAGTATCTGACGCCGGCGCTGCCGAAGACCGAGACGCTGAACGGCGAGGTTCGCGCCGATGTCTGCGTCATCGGCGGCGGCATCACCGGGCTCAACGCCGCCATCCGCTTGCTGGAACAGGGCAAGCGGGTCTGCGTGCTGGAGGCCCACGACGTGGGCTACGGCGGTTCGGGGCGCAACGTCGGGCTGGTCAATGCCGGGCTGTGGATTCCGCCGGACGAGATCGAAGCGGGCCTGGGCGAGCAGGTCGGTGCCCAGCTCAACCGCACCCTGGGCGGCGCGCCGGCGAAGGTCTTCGCGGTGATCGAGAAGTACGGCATCGAGTGCCAGTTGCGTCGCGAAGGCACCCTGCACATGGCCCACAACGCCCGGGGCCAGGCCGACCTCGCCAGCCGCTGCGAGCAATGGCAGCGCCGTGGCGCGCCGGTGGAACTGCTCACCGGCCAGGCCTGCCGGGATGCCACCGGCACCGAGCGTATCGCTGCCGCGCTGCTCGACCGTCGCGCCGGCACCCTCAACCCCATGGCCTACACCCGGGGCCTGGCCCAGGCGGTGCGCTACCTGGGCGGCTCGCTGTTCCAGCACAGCGCCGTGTCCCGCCTGGAGCGCCAGGGCGATGCCTGGTGTGTGGTCACCGAACACGGCAGCGTGATCGCCCCGCAGGTGGTGATCGCCTCCAACGCCTACACCGAAGGCGAGTGGACCGAGCTGCGCCGCAACTTCTTCCCCGGCTACTACTACCAGGTCGCCTCCGAGCCCCTGCACGGCGAGGCGGCGGCGCGCATCCTGCCGGGCGGGCAGGGTTCCTGGGACACGCGCCAGGTGCTCAGCAGCATCCGCCGCGACGCCGACGGCCGCCTGCTGCTGGGCAGCCTGGGCAACGGCGCGCGCAAGCCCTTGTGGTTCCTCCAGGCCTGGGCCGACCGCATCCAGGGCCACTACTTCCCCTACCTGGGCAAGGTGCAGTGGGACTTCAGCTGGACCGGCTGCATCGCCTTCACCCCCGACCACCTGATGCGCCTGTTCGAGCCGGCGCCGGGCCTGGTGGCGGTGACCGGCTACAACGGCCGTGGCGTGACCACCGGCACCGTGGTCGGCCAGGCCTTCGCCGACTTCCTCAGCAGCGGCTCCGCCGCCTCGCTGCCCATGCCCTTCCAGCCGATGCGCGATGTCGGCGCACCGGCGCTGCGCAGTGGGCTATACGAGCTCGGCTTCTCGCTTTACCACGCGGGCCAGTGCCTGCGCGTGGTGATCTGAAACGGGTTTTCTTCACACTGCATCGACATAGAGCGGCCGTCCTGGCCGCCATGCACTAGCCTGTATTGGTGCGTCAGCGCGCTTGCCGCGCACCAGCGGTGTGCACTTCGGTGACAGTGACGGTTACGGCAGGTTGCGCTTTTCGCGCAGTGGGTTGCTATTCCTTTGCGAGCCTGGCTTTGCGCTGGGTTGCGCTAGGTTGCACCAAGTGTTTTTGCCGGGTTGCACGTGCGCGCCGCTCCGCATTTCAGAGGGGGTGGGCGGGCTGCCCAGGGTTTTTTCCTACAACAAAAAATGAGTGGCACGACGCTTGCTCAAAGAACTTCCTGTTAGTTGAGGAACTTCCCGTTAGTTCGAGTATCGCGCCATCACATAACCCCTCAGGAGCAAAACTCCCATGCCTCACAAGACTTTCAAGAAAGGTATTTTGGCTGTTGCGGTTACCAGTGTTCTGAGCTTGTCCAACCTTGCTTTCGCTGACGTGGTCATCGGCGTCGCCGGTCCTCACACCGGCGCCAACGCTTCCTTCGGTGAGCAGTACTGGCGCGGTGCGAGCCAGGCCGCCGAGGACATCAACGCCGCCGGTGGGGTCAACGGCGAGAAGATCAAGCTGGTCAAGGCGGACGACGCCTGCGAACCCAAGCAGGCCGTGGCCGTGGCCAACCGCCTGGTGGACCAGGACAAGGCCATCGGCGTGGTCGGTCACTTCTGCTCCTCCTCCACTATCCCGGCGTCGGAGATCTACGACGAGGCCGGCATCATTGCCATCACCCCCGGTTCCACCAACCCGCAGGTCACCGAGCGCGGCCTGACCGGCATGTTCCGCATGTGCGGCCGTGACGACCAGCAGGGCATCGTCGCCGGTGACTACATCGTCGATGTGCTCAAGGCCAAGAAGGTCGCGATCATCCACGACAAGGACACCTACGGGCAGGGCCTGGCCGACGCCACCAAGGCGCAACTGGCCAAGCGCGGCGTGAAGGAAGTGCTGTACGAAGGCCTGACCCGTGGCGAGAAGGACTTCAACGCCCTGGTCACCAAGATCCGCGCCACCGGTGCCGAGGTCGTCTATTTCGGTGGCCTGCACCCCGAAGCCGGCCCGCTGGTCCGGCAGATGCGCGAGCAGGGCCTGACCGCCAAGTTCCTCTCCGGCGACGGCATCGTCACCGACGAACTGGTCACCACCGCCGGCGGCCCGCAGTACACCAAGGGCGTGCTGATGACCTTCGGCGCCGACCCCCGCAAGATCGCCGACGGCAAGGCCGTGATCGAGAAATTCCGTGCCGGCGGCTTCGAGCCGGAGGGCTACACCCTGTACGCCTATGCCTCCCTGCAGGCCCTCGCCGCCGCGTTCAACGGCGCCGGTGCCAACGAAGGCGCCAAGGCCAGCGAGTGGCTGAAGGCGAACCCGGTGCAAACCGTGATGGGCAAGAAGGAGTGGGACGGCAAGGGCGACCTGAAGGTCTCCGACTACGTGATCTACGAATGGGATGAACAAGGCAAGTACCACCAGCAGTAAGCGCGCGCTGGCTGCGCGTCGGCTGGGGCCGCTCGGCTCCGGCTCGCTCAGCCCCGGCTCTTCGTTTGCTGTACTGGCTCGGCCGGCTGACCAGGCGCCACACGCGCTCGGCCAGCCGGTGTATTCCGGGTGGCTGCTGAAACCTCTCCCTGCTTGTGCCGCGCAGATGACTGCCGACGTAATCCAGTGATCCAGTTCAGTGGTACCCGTCTGATTCCACTCGCGGAGGCTGGCCGAACCCCAGGCCGGTCCCCCAGAAGACGAGACTGAATGATGGACGGTATCTTCCTGCAACAGCTGATCAACGGCCTGACCCTCGGGTCCGTCTACGGCCTGATCGCCATCGGCTACACCATGGTTTACGGCATCATCGGCATGATCAACTTCGCCCACGGCGAGGTGTACATGATCTCCGCCTACCTCTCTGCCATCACCCTGGCGCTGCTGGCGTTCTTCGGGCTCGAATCCTTCCCGCTGCTGATCCTCGGCACCTTGCTGTTCACCATCACGGTGACCGGCGTATACGGTTTCGTGATCGAACGCATCGCCTACAAGCCCCTGCGCAACTCCACGCGCCTGGCGCCCCTGATCTCCGCCATCGGCATGTCGCTGATCCTGCAGAACTACGTGCAGATCAGCCAGGGCGCTCGCCAGCAGGGCGTGCCCACGCTGCTCGACGGCGCGCTGAAGTTCCATGTCGGTGACGGCTTCGTCCAGCTCACCTACACCAAGGTGTTCATCCTGGTGGCCGCCTTCCTCGGCATGGGCGTGCTGACCTATGTGATCCAGCGCACCAAGCTCGGCCGCATGTGCCGCGCCACCCAGCAGGATCGCAAGATGGCCTCGATCCTCGGCATCAACACCGACCGGGTGATCTCCTACGTGTTCGTCATCGGCGCCGCCATGGCCGCGCTGGCCGGCGTGCTGATCACCATGAACTACGGCACCTTCGACTTCTATGCCGGCTTCATCATCGGCATCAAGGCCTTCACCGCTGCGGTGCTCGGCGGTATCGGCTCGCTGCCCGGCGCGATGCTCGGCGGGATCATCCTCGGCATCGCCGAGGCGCAGTTCTCCGGCATGGTCAACACCGACTACAAGGACGTGTTCAGCTTCTCCCTGCTGGTGCTGATCCTGATCTTCCGTCCCCAAGGCCTGCTTGGCCGCCCGCATGTCGCCAAGGTGTAAGCATGTCCTCTGCCATCGCTAGAAAACCCATCGATATCAAGAAGTGCATCGTCGATGCGGTGCTCGCCGGGCTGCTGGCGCTCATCGTCTTCGGCCCCATCGTCGGCGTGGTGCTCGACGGCTACAGCTTCAACCTGGAGTTCGGCCGTGTCGGCTGGATGATCGGCATCGTCATGCTCGGCCGCTTCCTGCTCAGCCTCTACCTGCAGAGCGCCGGTGGCGCCGCGTTGCTGGAGCGTTTCGAAAGCGCCGGCTCCGGCGTCCATGTGCGCTCGCCGGACTTCAAGAGCAACCTGCGCTGGGTGCTGCCGCTGATCCTGGTGGCGGCGGTGATCTTCCCGTTCTTCGCCAGCAAGTACCTGCTGGCGGTGGTCATCCTCGGGCTGATCTACGTGCTACTGGGCCTGGGGTTGAACATCGTGGTCGGCCTCGCCGGCCTGCTCGACCTGGGCTACGTTGCCTTCTACGCCATAGGCGCCTATGGCCTGGCGCTCGGCTACCAGTACCTGGGGCTGGGCTTCTGGACGGTGCTGCCGCTGTCGGCCCTGGCCGCCGCGCTGGCGGGTTGCCTGCTGGGCTTCCCGGTGCTGCGCATGCACGGCGACTACCTGGCCATCGTCACCCTGGGCTTCGGCGAGATCATTCGCCTGGTGCTCAACAACTGGCTGAACTTCACCGGTGGCCCCAACGGCATGCCGGTGCCGTCGCCGACCTTCCTCGGCCTGGAATTCGGCCGTCGCGCCAAGGACGGGGGCGTGCCTTTCCATGAGTTCTTCGGCATCGCCTACAACCCCAACCTGAAGTTCCTGTTCATCTACGTGGTGCTGTTCCTGGTGGTGATGCTGGTGCTCTACATCAAGCACCGCCTGACCCGCATGCCCGTCGGCCGCGCCTGGGAAGCGCTGCGCGAGGATGAGATCGCCTGCCGTTCCCTGGGCCTCAACCACGTGCTGGTGAAACTCTCCGCCTTCACCCTGGGTGCCTCCACCGCCGGCCTGGCCGGGGTGTTCTTCGCCAGCTACCAGGGCTTCGTCAACCCGTCGTCCTTCACCTTCTTCGAGTCGGCGCTGATCCTCGCCATCGTGGTGCTGGGCGGCATGGGCTCGACCGTGGGCGTGGTGATCGCCGCCTTCGTCCTCACCGTCGCTCCGGAGTTGCTGCGCAGCTTCGCCGACTACCGCGTGCTGCTGTTCGGCATCCTCATGGTGGTGATGATGATCTGGCGACCGCGCGGGCTGATCCGCATCAGCCGCAGTGGCTTCACCCCGCGTAAAGGAGTAGCGCCATGAGCGACGACAACATCCTCAGCGTCGAACGCCTGATGATGCACTTCGGCGGCATCAAGGCGCTCAACGACGTCAGCCTCGACATCAAGCGCCATTCCATTTCCGCCCTGATCGGCCCCAACGGCGCCGGCAAGACCACGGTGTTCAACTGCCTCACCGGCTTCTACAAGGCCACCGGCGGCAGCATCAAGCTCAACGCCCGGGGCACCAGCACCGACGTGATCAAGGTGCTGGGCGAACCCTTCCAGGCCACCGACTTCATCAACCCGGCGCAGTTCGGCAGCCGCCTCTGGTTCAAGATGTTCGGCGGCACCCACCTGGTGAACCGCGCCGGCCTCGCGCGCACCTTCCAGAACATCCGCCTGTTCCGGGAGATGTCGGTGGTGGAAAACCTGCTGGTGGCCCAGCACATGTGGGTCAACCGCAACCTGCTGGCCGGCATCCTCAACACCCCGGGCTTCCGCCGCGCCGAGGAAGACGCGCTGAACCACGCCTTCTACTGGCTGGAGGTGGTGGACCTGGTGGACTGCGCCAACCGCCTGGCCGGCGAACTCTCCTACGGGCAGCAACGCCGCCTGGAGATCGCCCGCGCCATGTGCACGCGGCCGCAACTGATCTGCCTGGACGAACCCGCCGCCGGCCTCAACCCGGCGGAAACCGAGGCGCTCAGCCGGATCATCCGCAAGCTGCGCGACGAACACGAACTGACCGTACTGCTGATCGAGCACGACATGGGCATGGTAATGAGCATTTCCGACCACATCGTGGTGCTGGACCACGGCGTGGTGATCGCCCAGGGCGGCCCCGAGGCGATCCGCAACGATCCGAAGGTGATAGCCGCCTACCTGGGCGCCGACGAGGAGGAAGTGGCATGACCGCACCCCTCCTGGCATTCAAGGACGTCGACGTCTTCTACGGCCCCATCCAGGCGCTGAAGAAGGTCAGCCTGCACATCAACGAAGGCGAGACGGTGAGCCTCATCGGCTCCAACGGCGCGGGCAAGTCGACGCTGCTGATGTCGATCTTCGGCCAGCCCCGCGCCGCCGCCGGGGAGATCCTCTACGGCGGTGTGGATATCTCGCGCAAGTCCTCGCACTACGTGGCCTCCAACGGCATCGCGCAGTCGCCGGAAGGGCGCCGGGTATTCCCCGACATGAGCGTGGAGGAGAACCTGCTGATGGGCACCATCCCCATCGGCGCCGAGCACGCGGACGAGGACATGCAGCGCATGTTCGACCTCTTCCCGCGGCTCAAGGAACGGCGCAACCAGCGCGCCATGACCATGTCCGGTGGCGAACAGCAGATGCTCGCCATCGCCCGCGCGCTGATGAGCCGGCCCCGGTTGCTGCTGCTCGACGAACCCTCCCTGGGCCTCGCGCCCATCGTGGTCAAGCAGATCTTCCAGACCCTGCGCGAGCTGGCGAAGAGCGGCATGACCATCTTCCTGGTGGAGCAGAACGCCAACCACGCCCTGCGCCTCTCCGACCGCGCCTACGTGATGGTCACCGGGGAAATCCGCATGAGCGGCACGGGTGAGGAACTGCTCGGCAACCAGGACGTGCGCAACGCGTATCTGGGGGGGCACTAAAGCAGCTGGAAGCCAGAAGCTGGAGGTAGGAGCCGCTCGCTTCAGGCTTCCAGCTTCTGGCTTCCGGCTCATTCGGAGAATATGAATGTCCCACCTACGTTTTTTCACCAACGCCGAGGTCGCCGGTGCCCTCGGCTATCCCGCCCTGATCGAAGCGCTGCGGGTTGGCCTCGCCGAGCCTTGCGCGGCGCCGATGCGGGGCTGTCATGAGCTGCCGGAGGGCGCGTCCCTGCTGACCATGCCGGTGTGGCAGGCGGGGCAGGGTGTCGGCGTCAAGCTGGTCACCGTGTTCCCCGGCAATGGCGCGCGGGGGCTGCCGTCGGTGGCGGCGTTGTTCACCCTGTTCGATGACGAGACCGGCCAGCCCCTGGCCGTGCTCGAAGCCTCGGAGCTCACCGCTCGCCGCACCGCCTGCACCTCGGCGCTGGCGGCCGCTCACCTGGTGCGCGAAGACGCCGAGCGCCTGCTGGTAGTGGGCAATGGCACCCTGGCCACGCACATGGTCCGTGCCCATTGCCAGGTGCGTGATTACCGGCGTGTGGATATCTGGGGGCGTGACGCCGACAAGTCCGCCCGGCTGGTGGCGGCCCTGCGTGAAGAGGGCTACCCGGTGCAGGTGGGCGGCGACTTGCAAAGCCTGGTGCAGCAGGCCGACTGCATCAGTTGCGTCACCACTTCGCGCTCGCCGCTGGTGCTGGGCGACTGGCTGCGCCCCGGCACCCATCTGGACCTGGTGGGTGCCTTCCTGCCCAGCATGCGCGAGACCGACTCCGCCGCCGTGGCCCGCGCGCGCATCGTCGTCGACACCCGCGAGGGAGCCCTGGAGGAAGCTGGCGACCTGCTCTTCGCCATCGCCGACGGCCTGCTCGACGAAGACGCGATCGGCACCGAGCTGCGCGAGCTCCTGCACGGCCGTGGCCACCGGCGTAACGCCGAGGAAATCACCCTGTTCAAGTCCGTCGGCTACGCCCTGGAAGACCTGGTGGCGGCACGTTTCCTGCTGGCCAGCACCTGAGCGAGCGGCTTTGTAGGGTGGATGACGCTCTTTTCATCCACCAAACGGAGTTCGATCCCACCATTCACCTCACATCGGGACACGCCCTGTAGGAGCGAGCTCTGCTCGCGAAGCCCTTGGGCAGCGCTTCGCGCTGCTTGGGCGAATGAATTCGCCCCTACAGGTGCTGGGTGATGCGCTGGATGCGGGGCGGGCATGGTGCTGTTGGGCCTCGCTGTGCTCGGCACCAACCTACAGGGTCGGCGGCGCAGGGTAGGTCGGGTGAAACCCGACGGCTCTGTGCCTCGACCTTCGCGGGTTTCACCCGCCCTACGTGAGACCGGCCATCGCGCCGTGAACCGAGCCGGGCCGCCCACAAAATCTGTGGAGCGAACTGTGGAAAAGGTGTGGGCAGGTGGCTGCCAGGCCGGACCGGCGGTCGTCCGGGCGGTCTGGTCGAGATTCGTACAGTCATGCTTTTTTCAAGCGGAACAGTTACTTGGCAGAGACCCTTGAAGTGCTCCTGCAGTTATCCCCGCGAGCTGTGGATAACTCTGTGGGCAAGCTCTGGAGCCCTGGCCAGGCGCCAGTATCGCCAGGGGCTGGCGCGGGCTGGTCGAAAATCAGCCACTCTTGTCCCGGGTGCTGGCCTGCAAGCGGCGCTGCTGTTGGGTTTGAGAAGATCCTGGAAACTCTGCGGGCGCGTCTGCGCTACGCAATGACTTGTCCCCAATCGCTGTGGATCAAGCTGTTATCGAGCTGTGGATAAGCTGGGTATGGATGGCCCTGATGCAGGCCTGGCAAGGGCTCTGGCGAGCTGTGCAGCCATCGTCCGGCCGGCGTTGCCCGGGCTATGAGAAGGGCGCCGGTTTCTGGCACTGTGGATACCTTGCATGCCCATCCGGCCGAGCGCTGCCTGATGCGTCCAATGGCCAACGATCCGAGGAGATTTCCATGACGTCCACCCTGTTCATCACCGGTGCCACTTCCGGCTTTGGCGAGGCTTGCGCCCGTCGTTTCGCCGAGGCGGGCTGGTCGCTGGTGATCACCGGCCGCCGCGAGGAGCGCCTGCAGGCACTGGCCGAGGAGCTTGGCGAGAAGGTCGAGGTGTTGCCGCTGGTGGTCGACGTGCGTGACCGTGCGGCAATGGAGGCGGCCATCGGTGGCCTGCCGGAACGTTTCGGCAAGCTGCGTGGCCTGATCAACAACGCCGGCCTGGCCCTGGGTACCGACCCGGCGCCCAAGTGCAGCCTGGATGACTGGGACACCATGGTCGACACCAACATCAAGGGCTTGCTCTACACCACCCGTCTGCTGCTGCCGAAGCTGATCGCCCACGGGCGCGGCGCCGGCATCGTCAACCTCGGCTCCATCGCCGGCAGCTACCCCTATCCGGGCAGCCACGTGTATGGCGGCACCAAGGCCTTCGTGCGGCAGTTCTCGCTGAACCTGCGCAACGACCTGGTGGGCACCGGCGTGCGCGTCACCGACATCGAGCCGGGGTTGTGCGAGAGCGAGTTCTCCCTGGTGCGCTTCGGCGGCGATCAGGCCAAGTACGACGCCACCTACGCGGGCGCCGAGCCAATCCAGCCGCAGGACATCGCCGAGACCATCTTCTGGGTGCTGAACCAGCCGGCACACATCAACATCAACACCCTGGAGCTGATGCCGGTGAGCCAGACCTGGGCCGGCTTCTCTATTGATCGCTCAGTGAAGTGATGCGGGTCGAGCGCCCGAGCAGTTGCAGGGCGCGATCCGGGTAGTCGGTGATCAGGCCGTTCGCGCCCATGTCCAGCAGGTGGCGCATGGCCGGTTGCTCGTTGATGGTCCACAGCTGCACGTTGAGGCCGCGGTCGAGGGCGGTGGCCAGCAGGCTCGGCGTGGCCACTTCCAGGCCACTGCTGCGCTCGGGAATCTGCAGCGCCTGGTAGGAGGGTGACAGCAGGCGGCCGAGGCCTACCCAGTTCAACGCCAGCAGCAGCTTCACCGAGCCCGGGCTGGCCGAGGTGGCCACGTCCGGGCACTGCTCGCGGAAGCGTTTCAGGCTGCGCTCGTAGAAGCTGCCGACTATCACTTTGTCGTGCTGCTTCGCCTCGGTCAGCGCCGCGCAGAGGCGATCCTCCAGGCCCACGTCGGGCACCTTGATTTCGATGACCTTGGCCCTGTCCGGGAAGCGCTGCAGCACCGCCTGCAAGGTGGGGATGCGGATGCCCTGGCCACGATAGGGGTGGTTCTCGTCACCGTCGGCAGTCCAGTGGTAGCCGGCGTCCAGCTGTTGCGCGCGCTCCAGGGTCAGCCCGGCGATGGGGCCGCTGCCATCGGTGGTGCGGTCCACGTCTTCGTCATGCAGCACCACCATCTGGCCGTCGGCGGTCAGGCGGATGTCCATCTCCAGCATGTCCACGCCCAGCGCATCGGCGCGCTCGAAGGCGAACAGCGTGTTCTCCGGCCACAGGCCGCGGCCACCGCGATGGGCGATCACCAGCGGCTGGTCGCCCAGGGCCTGGATCACCGGCGGCGGCGAGGCCGGTTGGCTGGTCAAGGCGAGTACCACGATGGCGACGGCGATCAGCAGCAGGGGAATGAGCAGGAAACGGGCGAAACGCATGGCGATATTCCGAGGAAGAGGGACGGGCGTGCCGAATCAGACGCGAGGACTATGACAAAGGTGTGACGGGAAGGCGAGGCCCTGCCGCTGCGCTTGTGCACACGGGGGAAACACGGCGGGAGAAGAGGAGAGCGGCCGGCCAGGGGAGGATGGGGGAGCCCCTGGCCAGCCGCTGCAACGCGGGGGAAATCAGCCCGCCAGCAGCCAGGCACCGGCCACGGCGGAGGCGCCACCGGCAACGCGAACCAGGGGGGCGGCGGCTTGCGGCAGCACGCGCACCAGGCCGTAGCCGGCGGCGTGCAGGGCGGCGGTGGCGGCGACGAAGCCGGCGGCATAGCCCCAGGGGCTGGCCAGCTCAGGCAGCTCCAGGCCGTGGGCGACGCCGTGGGCCAGGGCGAACAGGGCGGTCAGGCTGACGGCGACGAACATCGGCGGGCGCACGGCCACGGCCACCAGCAGGCCGAGTGCGAGCACCGAGGCGGCGATGCCGGTTTCCATGAAGGGCAGCTCCAGGCCTTCGAAGCCCAGCAGGCCGCCGAGCAGCATGGTGCCGACGAAGGTCACCGGCAGCGCCCAGCGCGCGGCACCCTGCTGCTGCGCGGCCCAGAGGCCCACGGCGAGCATGGCCAGCAGGTGGTCGAGACCGGTGATGGGGTGGGCGACGCCCGCCATCAGGCCCGAGGAATCATGCCCGGGGTGGGCGAAGGCCAGCGCCGGGGTGAGGAACAGGGCGAGGGCGTAGAGGGTTTTGCGAAGGGTCATGTGTGGCTCCTTGTTGTTCGGGTCAGGCAGCGCCGAGCAGGCCCTGCTTCTCGATGAAGGCGATGATCTCGTCGAGACCCTGGCCGACCTTCTGGTTGCTGAAGACGAAGGGCTTGTCGCCGCGCATCTTGCGGGCGTCGCGGTCCATCACCTCGAGGGAGGCGCCGACCATGGGCGCCAGGTCGACCTTGTTGATCACCAGCAGGTCGGACTTGCAGATGCCCGGGCCACCCTTGCGCGGCAGCTTGTCGCCGGCGGAGACGTCGATCACGTAGAGGGTCAGGTCCGACAGCTCCGGGCTGAAGGTGGCGGAGAGGTTGTCACCACCGGACTCGACGATGATCAGCTCCAGGCCGGGGAAGCGGCGGTTGAGCTGGTCGACGGCTTCGAGGTTGATCGAGGCGTCTTCGCGGATAGCCGTGTGCGGGCAGCCGCCGGTTTCCACGCCGATGATGCGCTCGGGGTCCAGGGCCTCGTTGCGCACCAGGAACTGGGCGTCTTCCTGGGTGTAGATGTCGTTGGTCACCACGGCCAGGTTGTAGCGGTCGCGCAGGGCGCGGCAGAGGGCCAGGGTGAGGGCGGTCTTGCCGGAACCGACGGGGCCGCCGATGCCGACGCGCAGGGGGTGGCTGTGCATGTTGCTCTCCTAGGAACGGAACAGACGGCTGTACTGGCGCTCGTGCGCCATGCTCGCCAGGGCCAGGCCGAAGGCGGCGCTGCCCCACTGGTTTTCGGGAATCTCGCTGGCCGTCTCCTGCGCCTTCTGCAGGGCCGGCAACAAGGTGGACGTCAGGCGCTGGGCGGCTTGCTGGCCCAGCGGCAGGGTTTTCATCAGCACCGCCAGCTGGTTTTCCAGCCAGCCCCAGAGCCAGGCGGCGAGGGCGTCCTGCGGGGGGATGCCCCAGGCGCGGGCGGCCAGGGCCCAGGCCACGCCTAGCACCGGTTCGTCGAGGGCGGCGAGGGCGTTGCGACCGGCTTCGTCCAGCTCGGGCAGGCCTTCGAGCAACTGCTGCAACGAGTAGCCCATCTGCCGGTTTTCCAGCTGCAGCTCGCGGGTTTCGCGGCTGGCGCGCTGGCAGCCGCCCAGTTGCGCGAGGCCGGCCCAGTCCTCTTCGGCGGCAGCTTCGCAAAGCGCCAACAGCAGCGGGGCTTCGAAGCGGGCGAGGTTGAGGCGCAACTGGTCGGTGATCCAGCGTTCGGCGCTCGGTGCGTCATGCACCTGGCCCTGGTCCACCGCCAGCTCCAGCCCTTGGGAGTAGCTGTAGCCACCGATGGGCAGTTGCGGGCTGGCCAGGCGCAACAGTTGCCAGGCGTTGTTCACGTCCGCACTCCGAACTGGTGCAGGCGCGGGGCGTAGTTGAAGTCGGCGTCGCCGTGGTGGGAGTGGTGGTGGCCGCCGCCGTAGGCACCGTGCTCCGGCTGGAAGCCGGCTTCGATGCGTTCGACCTGGGCGCCGAGCTGTTCGAGCATGGCCAGCAGCACGTAGTCGTCCAGCAGGCGCAGCCAGCCGTCGCCGATCTGCAGGGCGACGTGGCGGTTGCCCAGGTGGTAGGCGGCGCGGGTCAGTTCGAAGGCATTGGCGCAGGTGACGTGGAGCAGCGCCTCGGGGCGGGCGCACACCCGCACCACGCGGCCGTCCTGGGCCAGCAGGCAGTCGCCATCGCGCAGGGGCGGTTGGCCGCGCTCGAGGAACAGGCCGACGTCTTCACCCTTGACGCTGAAGCAGCGCAGGCGGCTCTTGCTGCGCGCCTCATAGGTGAGCAGCAGTTCTTCGTCCCAGCGCGTGCGGGCTTCGGTTCTTTCCTGGATGACCAGCATGGGGTGGTTCCGGCAGTGTGCAATGCCGGTGCTAGAGCAAGGTGCTTGCCAAGACACGGCAGAGCCCCGTAGCGCGGGCTCTGGGGCAGAGGCTGCCTGTTATCGGGGCGTGGTTCTGCGTTGTCCTGGTGCGCGCTGTTCCGTTTTGGTGCGCGCTGTCGGCTCGGTCAGCTTTTCGCCTTGCCGAGGCCTTGCCAGTGCTTGCCGCCGACCATGATGAAGCGCAGCTGCTGGATCATTTTCACCTCGGGGGTGAGGTGCGCGGGCAGGCCCTGGGCGGGCGGGTCGATGAGTTCCGGCAGGGTGGCGAACACCGTTTTCACCACCAGGTCGGAGATCACGTCCAGGGCGGGCTCGTCCAGGTGCGGCATGCGGTTGATCAGGCGCAGGTCGGCGGCGAGGTCGTCGGTGATGCGCTGGCGCAGGGTGGCGATGGCCTGGCGCACCGGCTGCGAGCCACCGTACTGCTCGCGGGCGAGGAACAGGAACTGGCCGCGATTGGCTTGCACCGCGTCGAGGAAGATGCGCACCGAGGCGTCGATGATGCCGCCCATCTCGAATTCGTTGTGGCGAACCATGCGGATGGTGTCGCGGAAGGTCTCGCCCACTTCGCTGACCAGTTCCAGGCCGAGCTGGTCCATGTCGACGAAGTGGCGATAGAAGCCCGTGGGCACGATGCCGGCGGTGCGCGCCACTTCGCGCAGGCTCAGGCTGCCGAAACCGCGGCCGCTGTCCATCAGCATGCGCGCGGCATCCATCAGGGCCTGACGGGTCTGCTGTTTCTGTTCCGAGCGTGGGGTCATGGAGCCGGTTCGCGGGGTGAGGGTGCGGCGCACTCTAGCAAATGCCCCCTGTCGGTGCGAACCGCTTTCAGTGAACAGTTGTTGACTGAAAGCGGGGCGCTCATGCAGGCTAGTGAACAAGTGTTCACTGGTGTTGCCGATGCCCCTCATTCCCCTGTCCCTCGCCCGCCACCTGGCGCCCGGCCTGAAGCCCCTGCGGGCGCTCGCCGAGCGTGCCTGGCTGCGTGAAGCCGAGGTCGATTTCTTTCTCGCCGCGCTGCACCCGCTGTTGCGCCTGAACCGTGTCTTCGCCCGGCTGGAGGCGCGCCAATGGGTCGCGGACGACATGCTGGCGTTGACCTTTCGCGTCAACGGCAACGCCCGGGGTTGGCGCCCCGGTCAGCATGTGCAACTGCACCAGACCCTCGATGGCGTACGCCTGGGGCGCAGCTACAGCCTGACCGCCGTGCACGGCGATGGCCGCGTGGAGCTGGCGATCAAGCGCCAGCCGGGCGGGCGCCTGTCCAACCGCCTGGTGGATTTCCTCGAGATCGGCACGCTGGTGGAGATGGGCCAGGCCGATGGCGAACTGCACTGGCCGCAGGGGGCTGCCGGCGTGTTGCTGCTGGCCGCCGGCAGCGGCATCACGCCGGTGCTGGGCATGCTGCGCGAGGCACTGGCCCAGGGCTTCACCGCGCCGGTGACCTTGCTGCACTACGTGCGCCAGCGCGGCCAACGGGCCTTCGCCGATGAGCTGCAGGCGTTGGCGCGGCGCTACCCGAACTTCACTGTGCGCTGGTCCATCAGTGGTGAAGCGCCGGTTGCCGATGAGCTGACCGGGCGCTTCCAAGCCGATCATCTGCGGCACAGCGTCGCCAGTGACTTGTTGGCCTGCGGGCCCCATGGCTTCGTCTCCCTGGTGCGCCAGTGGTGGCAGGCCGAACCGCGCCAGGGCAGCCTGCAGCTGGAGGCCTTCAGTGCCGCGCCGGTGAACACGGCCGAGCCCGCGCGCCAGGTGCGCCTGGGCTTCGCCCGCTCGCGCAGCGAGATGCAGGGCGACAGCCGCTACAACCTGCTGGAGCAGGCCGAGGCCCATGGCCTGCGCCCGGCCCACGGTTGCCGCCAGGGCGTGTGCACCGCCTGCACCTGCCAACTGGTCAGCGGCACGGTGCGCGACTTGCGCACCGGCGCGCTGTTCGCCGAACCGGGCCAGCCCATTCGCCTGTGCGTCAGCGCGCCCCACAGCGACCTGGTGATCGACCTCTGAACCGGCGCTACGCCGACAACGCCTCAACGAGCGAGAACGACATGCGTATCGACCGAGAATTGGGCCCCGCAGAGCTGCAGGCCTTCGCTGCCGAGCTGGACGCCTTGCGCCAGCGCACCCTGGACGACCTGGGCGAGGCGGACGCCCGCTACATCCGCCGCATCCGTGCCGTGACCCGCGCCTGTTGCTGGGCCGGCCGGCTGCTGTTGCTGCTCGGCTGGTTCCCGCCCACCTGGCTGCTGGGCAGCGCCCTGCTGGGGCTGGGCAAGATCCTCGAGAACATGGAACTGGGCCACAACGTGATGCACGGCCAGTACGACTGGATGAACGACCCGGAATTCTCCGGGCAGCGCTACGAGTGGGACATCGTCGGGCCGGGGGATTTCTGGCGGCACACCCACAACCACATCCATCACACCTACACCAATGTGCTGGGCCGCGACGACGATGTCGGCTATGGCCTGGTGCGGCTGTTCCCCGAGCAGCGCTGGAAGCCCTTCTACCGCTGGCAGCCGCTGTGGGTGACCTTGCAGGCGCTGCTGTTCCAGTTCTCCGTGGCGGTGCAGCACCTGCGCCTGGACCAGTACTTCAAGGGCCGCATGAGCCGCGATGAGCTGCGCCCGCGCCTGCGCCAGTTCAATGCCAAGGTGCTGCGCCAGCTGGTCAAGGACTACCTGTTCTTCCCCCTGGTCGCGCTGGCGCTGGGTGCCAACGCCTGGGCGGTGGTGGCGGGCAATGCCCTGGCCAACCTGATCCGCAACCTGTGGACCTTCACCGTGATCTTCTGCGGCCACTTCACCGAGCAGGCCGTAGTGTTCCCCCCCGAGGTGCTGGAAGGCGAGACCCGGGGCCAGTGGTACCTGCGCCAGCTGCGCGGCTCCAGCAACCTCGCCGGCGGGCCGCTGCTGCATATCCTCACCGGCAATCTCAGCCACCAGATCGAGCACCACCTGTTCCCCGACCTGCCGGCGCGTCGCTATGCCGCCCTGTCGCGGGAGGTGAGGGAGATCGCCCGGCGCTACGGCCAGGTCTACAACAGCGGCCGGCTCTCGGCGCAGTTCGCCACCGTGCTCAAGCGCATCTGGATCTACCGTTCGCCACCGGCGGCCGTCCCGGCCTGACCCCAGAAATGCGAAAGCCCGGCGTGTGCCGGGCTTTCAGTCTGTGGAGGGACGCCGTGTGGGCGGCGCATCTGTTCTCGCCTCAGTGAGCGAACCCACTTCAGACGGCGCGGAAGCCAGGAGTACGGTCGGCACCATCTTCGGCGACGCGGAAGCCCGGAGTGCGGTCGGCACCGTCTTCGGCAATGCGGAAGCCAGGGGTGCGGTCAGCGCCGTCTTCGGCAACGCGGAAGCCAGGGGTGCGGTCGGCACCGTCTTCGGCAACGCGGAAGCCAGGAGTGCGGTCAGCGCCGTCTTCGGCAACGCGGAAGCCGGGAGTACGTTCGGCGCCACCTTCGGCGACACGGTTCAGGGTGCGTTCGGCACCGCCTTCGGCAACGCGCAGGCCGGGGGTGCGATCGGAGCCGTTTTCGGCAACCGGCTCGACGACCTGGATGAAGCCGCTGTTGTCGCGGGATTCGCCCAGAACCGGTTGCGGCTCGGAGGGCAGGGCAAAGGCGGTGGCGGAAAGGCTGGTCAGGAACAGGGCGGCAATGGCATGGGCTTTCATGATCTGTGGCTCCTCGTGGGGGGCTGGTAAGTGACTACGGAGCCAATGTTACGGAGCACCCGGAAAGGCCAGAAGTGAAGGCGGGCGATAGTGAGCATCGATCTCTTTAATGGTTGAATTTTCCATTCAAGATCAATGGGTTGAAGGTGTTTTTGGCGCTTCTTCGCAGGCCTGGAACAGGCTTTGCGGGCTTCTTATCGATGGCGGTGATGCGGGCCGTGGCAGTCGGTGAGCGATGGAGGCGCGCGTGTCGGGTTGCACCCGACCTACAGGTTCCGGCTACCGATGATGGGGGCGTAGGGCGGGTGAAACCCGCGTGTGTATCAGGGCAGGGTGTGCCAGGTTGGCGGCGGGGGAATGGCGGGCAATAAAAAGCCCGGCCGGTGCCGGGCTTTGACTGCAGGGTGAAGCAGGGGTGCTGTCAGACCACGCCGTGGGCTTGCAGCAGACGGTCGGAGCCACCTTCGGCAACACGGTTCAGGGTGCGTTCGGCACCGCCTTCAGCGACACGGAAAGCCGGGGTGCGTTCGGCGCCACCTTCGGCAACGCGGTTCAGGGTACGTTCGGCACCGCCTTCAGCAACGCGGAAGCCAGGGGTGCGTTCAGCGCCGCCTTCGGCGACACGGAAGCCAGGGGTACGTTCGGCACCGCCTTCGGCGACACGGAAGCCAGGGGTACGTTCGGCACCGCCTTCAGCAACGCGGAAGCCAGGGGTACGTTCGGCGCCACCTTCGGCGACACGGAAGCCAGGGGTGCGTTCAGCGCCGCCTTCAGCGACACGGAAGCCAGGGGTACGTTCAGCGCCGCCTTCAGCGACACGGAAGCCAGGAGTACGTTCGGCGCCACCTTCGGCAACACGGTTCAGGGTGCGCTCTGCACCGCCCTCGGCGACGCGGTCGATGACCATGTAGGCGCCTTCGCCTTCAGCGACCAGCGGATAGGAAACAGCGGATTGGACGACCGGGATGGCGAACAGGCCGGTGAGGAACAGGGTGGCGAGGACTTGGGTTTTCATGTCGGTATCTCCTGGGTTGTGGGGGGTAGCAAGTGGCTACGGGGCCCATGTTACGGACGGCCAGGCGATTAAAAAGTGATCACTCGCGATAGTCGGCATCGACGCCGGTGATGATTGGAAAAGCGCTTTCGAATCAATCGTTTGCTTGTTTCCATGGCGCTTCCTGAGGGGGCCTTGGGCGGTTTAAGCTGCGCGCCCCGGTGAATTTCCGCCTGTATTTACCGGAGTCATCCGCCGCGTTTGCCAGTCGATAGATCAACAAGCCTCGTGTATCGAACCCGCCTCCGGGGCCCGATGCCGCCATAAGAAGGAGACGTGCATGTCGCGTGGACGTAGGATCCTCGCCTGGACCACCGCCAGCCTGGTGCTGCTGTTGGCCGCCCTGGTGGTGTTCGTCGCCACCTTCGATTGGAACCGCATCAAGCCGACGCTCAATGCCCGGGTTTCCGAAACCCTGGGCCGCCCCTTCGCCATCAATGGCGACCTTAGCGTGAGGTGGCAGCGCGAGCCGGAGGAAGAGGGCCTGCGCGCCTGGGTGCCCTGGCCCCACGTGAAGGCCGAGGACCTGACCCTGGGCAACCCCGAGTGGGCCAAGGAGCAGCAGTTCGTCACCCTCGCGCGCGTGGAGGCGAGCGTGTCGCCGCTGCCGTTGCTGTGGAAGACCGTGACCATCCCGCGTATCGACCTGACCGAGCCGCGCGCCGACCTCAAGCGCCGCGCCGACGGCAGCAACAACTGGACATTCGATAAGCTCGCCAGCACCCCCGAGCAGGCCGACGAGAAACCCTCCGCCTGGACCCTGGACATCGGCGCCATCGGTTTCGACAAGGGCCAGGTGAAGGTGGACGACCAGCCCACGCAGACGCGCCTGGAAGTGCTGGTGGACCCGCTGGGCAAGCCGATCCCCTTCAGCGACATCGTTGGCGAGAAGGCCGCTGGCAAGGCGGCGGGGCAGGGCGACGCGCCCCAGGACTACGCCTTCGGCTGGAAGGTCAAGGGCAGCTACAAGGGCCAGGCGCTGGATGGCAGCGGCAAGATCGGCGGGCTGCTGGCGCTCAAGGACGCGCGCAAGCCCTTCCCCCTGCAGGCCGACCTGCGCATCGGCGCCACCCGCATCGCCCTGGTCGGTACCCTCACCGACCCGACGCACCTGGGCGCCCTGGACCTGCGCCTGAAGCTGGCCGGCAACAGCCTGGGCAACCTCTACCCGCTGACCGGCGTGACCCTGCCCGATACGCCGGCCTATTCCACCGATGGCCGCCTGGTGGCGCAGCTGCAGGATCCGGCGGGCCCGCAGTTCCATTACCAGGGCTTCAACGGTGCCATTGGCGACAGCGACATCCATGGCGACCTGCACTTCGTCGCCCGCCAGCCCCGGCCCAAGCTGTCCGGTGCGCTGACCTCCAACCAGCTGCGCTTCGCCGACCTGGCGCCGCTGATCGGTGCCGACTCCAATGCCGAGAAGAAGGAGCGCGGCGTGGCCAGCAAGCAGCCGGCGGACAAGGTGCTGCCGGTGGAGGAATTCCGCACCGAGCGCTGGCGGCAGATGGATGCCGACGTGCGTTTCACCGGCAAGCGCATCGTCCACAGCGACAAGCTGCCCTTCAATGACCTCGACACCCATGTGGTGCTCAACGACGGCAAGCTGAGCCTGGAGCCCCTGCGCTTCGGCATGGCCGGCGGCAGCCTGGATTCCACCATCCGCCTGGACGGCAGCAGCGTGCCCCTGCAGGGCAGTGCCCGGCTCAGCGCGCGGCACTTCAAGCTCAAGCAGCTGTTCCCCAGCTTCGAGCCCATGCGCACCAGCTTCGGTGAACTCAACGGTGACGCCGACCTGGCGGGCACCGGTAACTCGGTGGCCGCCCTGCTGGGCAGCGCCAACGGCAACCTCAAGCTGCTGATCAACGACGGTGCGGTGAGCCGTGGGCTGATGGAGATCGCCGGGCTCAACGTGGGCAACTACCTGGTGGGCAAGCTGTTCGGCGACGACGAGGTGAAGATCAACTGCGCCGCTGCCGACCTCAAGCTGACCAAGGGCCTGGTGACGCCGCGGGTGTTCATCTTCGATACCGAGAACGCGCTGATCCAGATCGACGGTTCGGCCAACCTCGCCAGCGAGCGCCTGGACATGACCGTCACCCCGGAATCAAAGGGCGTGCGCATCTTCTCCCTGCGCTCGCCGCTCTATGTGCGCGGCACCTTCAAGAAGCCGGACGCGGGGGTCAAGGCGGTGCCGCTGATCGCCCGTGGCGCCGGCATGGTGGTGCTGGGCGCCGTGGTGGCCCCGGCCGCCGGGCTGCTGGCCCTGGTCGCGCCGAGCGGTGGAGGCGATGTCACCAACACCTGCACGCCGCTGCTGGAGAAGATGCGCAAGGCCAATTGAGGCGGGGGCTTTCCGTAGGTTGGCGCCGAGCGTAGCGAGGCCCAACGACGTGGCGCTTGGCATCGCTGCGTTGGGTTTCGTGCCTCTACCCAACCTACGGGATGCGCGCGTGCGGAATAGCGGATGCTCGTGACTCCCGGGCTGAAGCCCGGGCTACCCGGTTGCGAAGTTCGTGCGCGGGCTGGCGGGTTGCCCGTGACCCGGGCTGAAGCCCGGGCGACGGGGTGGGGGAGGGGTTACTTCAGGTCGGCGAGGATATCGGCCATGTCGTCGGCGTGTTCTTCCTCCTGCTCGAGGATTTCTTCGAACAGGCGGCGGGTGGTCGGGTCCTTATCGCCGAGGTACTGGATGATCTCGCGGTAGCTGTCGACGGCGATGCGCTCGGCGATCAGGTCTTCGGTGACCATCTCGCGCAGGTTTTCTCCGGCGACGTATTGGGCATGGGAGCGGGCTTCCAGGCCGGCGGGGTTGAAGTCCGGTTCGCCACCCAGTTGCACGATGCGTTCGGCCAGGCGGTCGGCATGCTGCTGTTCCTGCTGGGCGTGTTCGAGGAATTCGCTGGCAGCGATGCTCGCCTTGAGCCCGGTGGCCATGTAGTAGTGGCGCTTGTAGCGCAGGTAGCAGACCAGCTCGGTGGCCAGCGACTCGTTGAGCAGGCGCAGCACGGTGGCGCGGTCAGCGTGGTAGCCCTCGGTCACGGCGCCGTCCAGCACGTTCTGCCGGGCGCGCTGACGCAGGGTGTTCACATCGGTCAGTTGCACATCACTCATCAGGGTTCTCCTTGGCTAATCAGGCCCGGGTGCCTGGCTCTGGCGGCCGGTGGCGTCGTGGGCCCTACCTGGGATGTGAGTGATACGCAGCGGGAAAAGTTTAGGAAATCTGCGCACCTGGGGCGTCAGTCCAGGCGATCGCGTTCCACGTTCTCGCGCTGCCTGCAGGTCATGAACCCCATGTGCTGGACCCGGCCGCTGGCGCCGAAGCTGACGTGGTAGGCCTGCTGGTGGCCCTCGTGATTGAGGATGTAGTTGTTGCAGGAGCCGGGGTGCACGCTGCGCTGGACGATGGAGGAGGGGCGCCCGCCGATGGCCTGTACCTGCTCCTTGGTCATGCCTTCTTCCACCTGCCGCACCAGGGGTTCATTGCGGTAGGTGATGTAGTCGGTGGGGTTCTCGATCTTGCTGGCGCAACCGGACACCGAGCCCAGAGCGGCCGCGAGCAGGAGCGCGCGCTTGAACATGCTGATGGTCCTCGATGATCCGCTGTAAATAACAGCGCTTGGACATCAACGAGGCTCGCCGGTTCGCTATTTATTTGCGCCGGGGCTGTGCGTGGGTTGGCAATTCTGGCATTTGGCCACTGCGGCGCCCGGTGATCCGGGCGCCGCAACGGATCAGATCTTCGCCGCCTCGGCTTCGTGCTTCTGCCATTGCTCGCAGGTCATGAAACCCTTGCTGTCGACCCGGCCGGCATCGCTGAAGCTGACGTAGTAGGGCTGCTGGTGGCCCTCCTTGTTCAGCACGTAGTTGTTGCAGGTGCCGGGGTGCACGGTGCGCTGGATTTCAGTGGAAGGCGGGCCGCCGATGGTCAGCACCTGGTCCTTGGTCATGCCGTCCTCGACCTTTTCCACCAGGGGTTCATGGCGGTAGGTGACGTAGTCGGTGGGGTTCTCGAACTTGGTGCTGCAACCGGCTACCGATGCCAGCACGAACACTGCCGCGAGCGTTTCCTTGTACATGGTGGTTTTCCTCGTAGTGGCCGTTGAAGCCGTCACGACTTCTGAGTGGCGAATGGCCAGACGAGTTCGAAGAATTTGTCGCCCCGGGCTACTGGGCGGCCTTCTCGGCATCCTGCAGGCGCTGCTGGTTGACGGCGTTGGCCTGGTCGATCTGCTGCTTGAGCTGGTCCATCTGCTGCTGGGCCTGCTGCGCCTGCTCGGCTTGCAGCTTGGCCTGGGCCGCACCGGTGGCGGCGGTTTCGCCGAGGCCGCAGCCGGCGAGCAGGAGTAAGGGGAGGCAGGTCAGCAGGCGTTTCATGGCGGGGCTCCGCAGGTGGGCGATGCCGGCGAAGGTAATCCAGCGGCGGGGTCGCCGCCAGGGGCGCCGCACGAACGTCGTGGGGCGCCCGACGTCCGGCTCAGCCGTAGCGTTTGCGCGCCTCGATGGCCAGGCCGCTGCCGATGCTGCCGAAGGTGTTGCCTTCGACATGGCGGGCATTGGGCAGCAGGGCGGCGACGCTGTCACGCAGGGCAGGGATGCCGCTGGAACCGCCGGTGAAGAACACCGTGTCCACCTGTTCCACGCCGACGCCGGCATCGGCCAGCAGGCGCGTGACGCTGTCGCGGATGCGCTGCAGCAGCGGCTCGATGGCGTCTTCGAACAGGTGGCGGGTCAGTTCCACGCGCAGGCCCGGCTCGATGCGTTCGAGGTCGATCACGCGGTGACGCGCTTCGGTCAGCTCGATCTTGCTGTCTTCCACCTGCATCGCCAGCCAGTGCCCGGCGCGTTGCTCGATCAGGCGGAACAGGCGGTCGATGCCACGGGTGTCGACGATGTCGTAGCGCATGTTCTTCAGCGACAGCTGCGACTTCTGCGCATAGACGGCGTTGATGGTGTGCCAGGTGGCGAGGTTGAGGTGGTAGCTGGTGGGCATGAGGGCATCGCTCTTCATGCGGCTGCCGTAGCCGAATTGCGGCATCACGCCTTGCAGGCTGAGCTGCTTGTCGAAGTCGGTACCGCCCACGTGCACGCCGCCGGTGGCGAGGATGTCGCCCTGGCGGTCGGCCACGTCGCGACGCTCGGGGGACAGGCGCACCAGGGAGAAGTCGGACGTACCCCCGCCGATGTCGACGATCAGCACCAGCTCTTCGCGCTCGATGCTGCGCTCGTAGTCGAAGGCGGCGGCGATGGGCTCGAACTGGAAGGAGACGTCCTTGAAGCCGAGCTTGTTGGCCACGGCCACCAGGGTCGCCTGGGCTTCCTGGTCGGCGGCCGGGTCGTCGTCGACGAAGAACACCGGGCGGCCCAGTACCACCTGGTCGAACTCATGGCCGGCGAGCGCCTCGGCGCGCTTCTTCAGCTCGCCGATGAACAGGCCCAGCAGGTCCTTGAAGGGCATGGCGCTGCCCAGCACGGTGGTCTCGCTCTTCAGCAGCGTGGAGCCCAGCAGGCTCTTCAGCGAGCGCATCAGGCGGCCTTCGTAGCCTTCCAGGTACTCGTGCAGGGCCAGGCGGCCATAGACCGGGCGGCGCTCTTCGATGTTGAAGAAGATCACCGAGGGCAGGGTGATCTTGCCGTCTTCCAGTGCGATCAGCGGCTCCACGTCCGGGCGCCACCAGCCGACGGTGGAGTTGGAGGTGCCGAAGTCGATGCCCAGGGCACGGGCTGCGGTGAAGTTGCTCATGGCGCGAGAAGTCCGGTGGAAAAAACGGCCGCGCAGTGTACGCGAGCCGAAGGCGCTTTGCTCAGGCGGCGAGGCGCAGTTCGTCGCAGTGGCTAGACTCCAGCTGACGCTTCGTCATCCCCCCATGGACCACCCGGGAGACCGCCCATGAAGTCGATCCGCCTGCCCCTGCTCGTACTCGCGCTGCTGGCCGCCAGCCAGGGTTTCGCCGCGACCCAGCAGGAGAAGATGAAGAGCTGCAACGCCGAGGCCACCGCCCAGGAACTCAAGGGTGATGCGCGCAAGACCTTCATGAGCAACTGCCTCAAGGCCACCCAGCAGGAGAAGATGATCAGCTGCAACAAGACCGCCAGCGAGAAGGCCCTCAAGGGCGATGAGCGCAAGGCCTTCCTCAGCGACTGCCTGAAGAAGAAATAGTCTCAGGCCAGGCCCAGGGTCAGCGCCGCCACCGCCAGGTAGCGGCCGGCCTTGGCCAGGGTCACCAGCAGCAGGAACACCCAGGGCGACTCGCGCATCAGCCCGGCCACCAGGGTCAGCGGGTCACCGATCACCGGCAGCCACGACAGCAACAGGGTCCAGCGCCCGTAGCGGCGATAGGTGGCCTGCGCCCGCGCGATGGCGGATTCGGACACGGGAAACCACTTCTTGTGGCGGAAGTCCGCCAGGAACCGGCCGAGCACCCAGTTCACCAGGGAGCCGAGCACGTTGCCCAGCGTCGCCACCAGTAGCAACGCCCACAGCGGCTGGCCACCCGCGAGCAGCAGTCCGGCCAGCACCGCTTCCGATTGCAGTGGCAGCAGGGTGGCGGCGCCGAAGGCGATGAGGAACAGGCTGGCGTAGGTAATCAGGTCCGGCATGCGGCGGGTTCCGGAGCGGTGGGAGCGAGGGCCGGGCGGCCCTCGCGAACGGCTTAGTGGCTGCTGTTCAGCTTGACCACGTCACCGGAAACGGTGGTGGTGTAGCCGGTCAGGACCCAGGCCCAGAACCAGTCTTCCTGGATCTGGGTGTTGATCATCGCGTCACCGCCCTTGGCCTTGATCGCGGCGTTCTGGGCCCGGATGAAGCGGTTGTTCTGCTGGACCGGAATCAGGCCGACGACCAGCAGGCCGGTAGCGCTGGCCTCGCTGTGGCCGATCACGGTGTATTGGCTGCTGTCGAGGTTCTGGGTCTTCATCGGGGTGCCGGTGCAGCCGGCGATGGCCAGTACGGACAGCAGGCCTGCGATCATCTTGAAGCTGTGTTTCACGTCATTCTCCTTGGTGAATCATCCCGCGATTCGTTCGCCGGGGCGCGCAATGTAGATGCGCTGGATGCAAAGGTGAACCCGGTGTGGCAACGCGTCACTGAATACAGATTGCGCCTACAGCCGATCGGAGGCCCGTTCGGCTAAAGGCAACTGAAAGCCTGGAGGGCTAGAATCTGTAACCTTGCTGCCATTGCTGTCGGACAATGTGACCGAGGGTGTGATACTTGCATCCCTGTGTCTCAACCATCCGCACCTGCCGTTTTGGAACCTCTAATGCGAAGAGCCTCTCACCACGAGTTGCGCACGGCCTTTCGTGCGCTGTTGAACTCGAAGACCTGCTATCACACCGCGTCCGTCTTCGACCCCATGTCCGCCCGCATCGCCGCCGACCTCGGCTTCGAAGTCGGCATCCTCGGCGGCTCGGTCGCCTCGCTGCAGGTACTGGCCGCCCCCGACTTCGCGCTGATCACCCTCAGCGAGTTCGTCGAGCAGGCCGTGCGTATCGGTCGCGTCAGCCGCCTGCCGGTGATCGCCGACGCCGACCACGGCTACGGCAACGCACTGAACGTGATGCGCACCGTGGTCGAGCTGGAGCGTGCCGGCATCGCCGCGCTGACCATCGAGGACACGCTGCTGCCGGCCCAGTTCGGGCGCAAGTCCACCGACCTGATCAGCGTCGAGGAAGGCGTCGGCAAGATTCGCGCGGCCCTGGAAGCCCGCGTCGACCCGGACCTGGCGATCATCGCCCGGACCCACGCCGGCGTGCTGACCACCGAGGAGGTGATTACCCGCACCAAGGCCTACCAGGCCGCCGGCGCCGATGGCATCTGCATGGTCGGCGTCACCGACTTCGAGCACCTGGAAACCATCGCTTCGCACCTCAGCGTGCCGCTGATGCTGGTCACCTATGGCAACCCGCAGCTGCGCGACAACCAGCGCCTGGCCGACCTCGGCGTGCGCATCGTGGTCAACGGCCACGCGGCCTACTTCGCCGCCATCAAGGCCACCTACGACTGCCTGCGCGAGCAGCGCCAGATCGACACCGCCGCCTCCGAGCTGAGCGCCACCGAGCTGACCCACAAGTACACCCTGCCCGAGGACTACATCATCTGGGCGCGGGAATACATGGATGTGAAGGAATAGCCCGGAACGACCTCCACTTGTCGCCCACCGGCCCGCGGCCTTGCAAAAGGCCGCCCGCCGCCCCCATAACCTTCCAATGAGCGGAATGAGATCGGGAGGTCGACATGGCCAGTGGTTGGGCGGGAGACGGTGCCGTACAGGAACAGATCGACAGCACCATCGAAGACGCCATCCAGCGGGCGCGCAGCCAGTTGCCCAAGGGCGAGAGCCTGACGCACTGCGAAGAATGCGACGCCATCATCCCCCAGGCACGGCGCGATGCCGTACCGGGCGTGCGCCTGTGCATCGCCTGCCAGAGCGAGCACGACCGCGAGCAGTCCAGCCACGCGGGCTATAACCGCCGGGGCAGCAAGGACAGCCAGTTGCGCTGAGGCGTTAGACGCGGATCAGAACAGCGCGCCGATATAGACCGCACCGCCGGCACCGGCCTGGATGCCCAGGTTGGCGCCACCCATCAGCAGGGCGCCGCGCGCCGACTGCATCAGTTGGCGGGTCAGCATCGGCGAGACGGTGAGGCTGGTCACCGGGCTGGCGTTCATCAGCATCACCGCGGCCAGCAGCTTGGCGTCGAGGCCGAACAGCATGGCCGTGCCGGATACGCCGACGGCGACGCCTGCGCCGATCTCCACGTACATGCAGGGCCCGGTGATGTCGTCACGGGTGAGGTCGCGGTCCACCAGGTCGTCCGCCACGAAAACCGCGCCGTCACTGGGGAAGGCTTCCGCCGCACCGGCACCGCCGATGCTCTTGCCCTTGATCTTGATATCCACCTTGCCGAAGCGCGGCAGCTTGGCGCCGAAGCCCACGCCGGCACCGAGGCCGCCATAGCGCAGGGCGACGTTCTCCCCCGAGGGCGAACGCAAGGTGATGGAGCCGCCACCGCCGGCGACGAAGGCGACCGTCAGGCCACCGCCACTGGCGGTGACATAGCCCCAGCGGCTCGGGTTGACGGGCAGGGGGATGGGCATCTTGGGCATTGCGGCTTCCTTGTGCGGTTCAGGCGATGTCGTAGCGGGGGCGCCTGAAGAGGGTCATCAATCCGGTGACCGTGAAGATGGAGCCCAGCAGGCCGAGGAAGGCCGAGGTGCCCCAGAGAGCGCCGAAGTCATCGACCACGGCCGAGGTGGCCGGAGCGTCGGCCTGGTAGTGCACCTTCACCGGCATGCCGACCTGGTAGCCGTAGATCCAGCCCCCCTGGGGGTAGGAGATGCGCGTACCGGTGCCGTCGGTGAATTCGATCTCCGGGTGGGAGCCGCCGGCATTCAGCGCGACGACGCTGCCGTCTGCCTCCAGGGCCGACTGCAGGAATCCCACGCGGGAAGAGGTCTGTATGGCCATCGCCGCGAGCAGCGCGATGCCGATCAGGGCGAAGAGACCGCCCTTGAGGCGGGGAAGCGGGGTATCGGACATCCTGTGGCGTTCCTGATCATCCGTGGGCATGGCCGGGGGAACTCCCGGCCACTGCGCTGGGACAGGCATCTGTCCCTGAGGTTCCCGTCAGGGCGACGGGAACCTGACCCATCAGGCCTTGGGGTTGGGGCCGTAGGCGTTGGTCTCCGGCACGCTGTCCTGAACCAGCAGGAACAGCAGGTACAGGCCGCCGAGGATCGGAACCAGGGCGATCAGCATCCACCAGCCGCTCTTGCCGATGTCGTGCAGGCGACGCGCGGTGACGCCCAGGGCCGGCAGCAGCACGGCGAGGCTGTACAGGTTGGCCAGCAGGGCCAGGTTCTCGTTGATCATGCCCAGGACCACGGACAGCACGACGGAGATCACGACGTTCACCAGGGTGAACATCCAGTACTCCTTGCGACGAGCGCGGCCGTTAAAGTCGAAGTAATGCTGCTTGATGCACTTCAAATACCATTCCATAACAAACTCCCTTTATTTGGCCGCGCTGAGCGGCACTCTCGTCTTCGTGGCAAGGCTTTGTCCTACACCGACGGTGTAGCTGGCTGACTATAGCGTTTCGTAACAAGGCATTGCGTGGGGGAGTTCACGACACGGCAAATTGCCATCGAGTCAATTCTGGAAGGGCGCTCAGCCCCGGGAAATGGGCTTTTGTCGGTAATGCCGGCAAGAAATCACCAGGATGCCGTCCGTTTCGACACGAAAGGTCAGGCTGTAGGGAAATTGCCGAAACAGGGCGCGGCGGACTTCGCCGTGTACGAGAGGGTGGGCCTGTGGATAAAGCAGGATTCCTTCCAGGCAGGTATCGAGCGCCCTGAGGAATTCGCGGCCCAGGCCGGGGGCGCAGGCGGCATACCAATCGCGGGCCTGTGTCAGCTCGCGTTCGGCCTCTGGGCGGAACCTGACCTTCACGCCTGGTCGGACCAGAGCCGTTTGCGCACGTCTTCCCAGTCGATGGCGGTTTCGGGGGCGTCGTCGTGGGCGGCCAGGCGCCGGTCGATTTCGCGACGTTCCTCGTCGGTCAACGGCGGAAGGTTTTCCGGGTGGGCGGCGACGCTGTCCCAGAGGTCTTCGGCCAACTGGATGCGTTCAGCGGGCGAGAGCTTGAGCAAGGCGTTGGGGAGGGCGGGGCGAGGCTGGGGCATGGCGGGCTCCCGGTGCGGGGAAATGGCGAAATCCTAGCACAGGGCGCTCATCCCCCCGCCGTGGCGGCAAGGGGGGATGGGCGCAAGCCTCAGAACAGGAAATACCGCTGCGCCATCGGCAGCACCTCGGCGGGTTCGCACCAGAGCAGCTGGCCGTCGGCTTTCACCTGGTAGGTTTGCGGGTCCACGTCGATGTCCGGGGTGTAGTCGTTGTGGATCAGGTCCTTCTTCTGCACGGTGCGGCAGCCCTTGACCACGGCGATGCGTTTCTTCAGGCCGAGCTGCTCGGGCACGCCGGCCTCCAGCGCGGCTTGGCTGATGAAGGTCAGGCTGGTGGCGTGGCGGCTGCCGGCGTAGCTGGCGAACATCGGGCGGTAGTGCACCGGTTGCGGGGTGGGGATCGAGGCGTTGGCGTCGCCCATCAGGCTGGCGGCGATGGCCCCGCCCTTGAGGATCAGCGTCGGCTTCACGCCGAAGAAGGCCGGGCGCCAGAGCACCAGGTCGGCCCACTTGCCCACTTCGATGGAGCCCACTTCATGGCTGATGCCGTGGGTGATGGCCGGATTGATGGTGTACTTGGCGATGTAGCGCTTGACCCGGAAGTTGCTGTTGCCGGCACCGTCGCTCTTCAGTGGGCCGCGCTGCTTGTGCATCTTGTCGGCGGTCTGCCAGGTGCGGGTGATCACCTCGCCCACACGGCCCATGGCCTGGCTGTCGGAGCTGATCATCGAGAACGCGCCGAGGTCGTGGAGGATGTCTTCGGCGGCGATGGTTTCGCGGCGGATGCGGCTTTCGGCGAAGGCCACGTCCTCGGCGATGCTCGGGTCCAGGTGGTGGCAGACCATGAGCATGTCCAGGTGCTCGTCGATGGTGTTGCGGGTGAAGGGCCGCGTCGGGTTGGTGGAGCTGGGCAGCACATTGGCGAAACCGCAGGCCTTGATGATGTCCGGCGCGTGGCCGCCGCCCGCGCCTTCGGTGTGGTAGGTGTGGATGGTGCGGCCCTTGAAGGCGCCCAGGGTGGTTTCGACGAAGCCGGATTCGTTGAGGGTGTCGGTGTGGATCGCCACCTGCACGTCGTACTGGTCGGCCACGCTCAGGCAGTTGTCGATGGCGGCCGGGGTGGTGCCCCAGTCCTCGTGCAGCTTGAGGCCGATGGCGCCGGCCCTGACCTGCTCGATCAGCGGCTGCGGCAGCGAGGCATTGCCCTTGCCGGTGAAGCCGATGTTCATCGGGAAGGCGTCGGCAGCCTGGAGCATGCGCGCCATGTGCCAGGGGCCCGAGGTGCAGGTGGTGGCGTTGGTGCCGGTGGCCGGCCCGGTGCCACCGCCGATCATGGTGGTGACGCCGCTCATGAGCGCCTCTTCGATCTGTTGCGGGCAGATGAAGTGGATATGGGTGTCGATGCCGCCGGCGGTGAGGATCATGCCCTCGCCGGCGATCACCTCGGTGCTGGCGCCGATGGCGATGGTGACGTCGGGCTGGATGTCCGGGTTGCCGGCCTTGCCGATCGCCGCGATGCGCCCGTCCTTCAGGCCGACGTCAGCCTTGACGATGCCCCAGTGGTCGATGATCAGCGCATTGGTGATCAGCGTGTCGACCACCTCGGCCGCCAGCAGCTGGCCCTGGCCCATGCCGTCGCGGATCACCTTGCCGCCGCCGAACTTCACTTCCTCGCCATAGGTGGTGAAGTCCTTCTCGACCTCGATCCACAGCTCGGTGTCGGCCAGGCGCACCTTGTCGCCGACGGTGGGGCCGAACATGTCGGCATAGGCTTGGCGGGAGATTTTCATGCTGAGTCCTGTCCGTAGGATGGGTTAGTCACGCAGTGACGTAACCCATCGATTGTTGGCAGTGATGGGTTTCGCTTCGCTCTACCCATCCTACGAATGCTGTGCGGCTGCGATCAAAGATCGCCCATCACCCTTCCGGCAAAGCCGAACACCCGGCGCAGGCCGGCGAGGTCCACCAGTTCCACCTCGCGGCTCTGGCCCGGCTCGAAGCGCACGGCGGTGCCGGCCGGGATGTTCAGGCGCATGCCGCGGGCGGCGGCGCGGTCGAAGGCGAGGGCGTCGTTGGTTTCGAAGAAGTGGTAGTGCGAGCCGACCTGGATCGGCCGGTCGCCGGTGTTGGCCACGCTCAGGGTCAGGGTGCGGCGGCCGGCGTTGAGTTCGATCTCGCCGTCCTGGATCTGGTATTCGCCGGGAATCATGGAAGTCACTCCAGGATGAGTTGCATGAAGGTGAGGTCCAGCCAGCGGCCGAACTTGCGACCGACCTGGGGCATCTGGCCGGTGATGGCGAAGCCGAGGCGCTGGTGCAGGCGGATGGAGGCGGTGTTCTCGGATTCGATGGCCCCCACCATCACATGCAGCCCGGCTGATCGGGCGCGTTCGATCAGTGCCTGCATCAGCTGCGGGCCGAGGCCCTTGCCGCGCTGATCGGCACGCACGTAGACCGAGTGCTCGACGGTGTGCTTGTAGCCGTCATGGGGCCGCCAGGCGCCATAGCTGGCATAGCCGACCACCTCGCCGGCAGCGTCACGCGCTACCAGCACCGGGAAGCCGGCGCCGCTGCGTTCGGCCAGCCAGGCACGGCGGTTGGCCAGGTCCACCAGGTTTTCGTTCCAGATCGCCGTGGTGTGCTCCACGGCGGCGTTGTAGATGGCCAGGATGCCGGGCAGGTCGGCTTCGCTGGCGTCACGGATCTCGTTGTTCATCACGGTCATCACACAATCGGCTGGTGCACGGTCACCAGCTTGGTGCCGTCGGGAAAGGTGGCTTCGATCTGGATCTCCGGGATCATCTCCGGCACGCCTTCCATCACCTGGTCGCGGGCCAGCAGCGTGGTGCCGAAATGCATCAGCTCGGCCACGGTGCGGCCGTCGCGGGCGCCTTCGAGCAGGGCGGCGGAGATGTAGGCCATGGCTTCCGGGTAGTTGAGCTTCACACCACGGGCCAGGCGCCGCTCGGCGACCAGGCCGGCGGTGAAGATCAGCAGCTTGTCTTTCTCTCTTGGGGTGAGGTCCATCAGGTACTCCAGATTCGTGGCGGCACGGCGTCGCGGCCGAGCAGGGCAGGGCGCAACAGGCGCCAGAGGTCGATCAGCCAGGCGCGCGCGTGCAGGGCTTCGCTGGCCAGGCAGCGGGCCACCAGCAGGCCGGGCAGTTGGGTCAGGTCGCCGCGCACCGCCGAGGGCAGTTCGCGGCAGCGTTCCAGCAGCTCCGGGTCGAGCTGGCCGGTGGCGATCAGGGTGGCGAACACCGGTTGCCCGGCGAGGCCGATGGGCGAGTCGAGCAGGCCGTCGTCGCCGCTGATGCGCTGGCGCTCGTGCCACAGCGCGCGGCCGTCTTGGCAGATGTCCAGCTGTGCCTGGAAGTGGCCGCTGGCGAAGTGCTCGCCGGCGGCGGGGCGGCCGAGGGCGACCACGTCCCAGTAGAACAGCCGGGCGTCGGCGGCCAGGTCGATGCGGGTGCTCAGCTCGGCCTGGGCGCCGGAGAAGACGATGGTTTCCTGGGGCAGCCACTCCAGGGTGGCGCCGGCCTCGACCCGCAGCGCCAGCGTTTGGAAGGCCGGGCCATGGGCGCGGTACCACTTGGTCGCGCCGGGGCTGGTGAGCTGGGCCCAGGCGCCGTCGCCGACGCGAGCCGATAGGTCCAGGCGATCACCGCCGGCGATGCCGCCAGGCGGGTGCACGATGATGTGCTGGCACACCTCGGGGCCTTCGGCATGGAGGTGCTTTTGCACCCTCAGGGGGCCGAGGTGGCGGCGAAGCACCGGAATGGTGCGTTCGTCCCGGCGGGCGTAGCCCAGCTCCAGTTCGGCGTGCCAGCTCGGCGTGAACAAGGCTGCGGGCAGGTTCATGGCAGTGGAGGCATCCGCAAAATAGTTGACCGACCGGGCAAAGCAAGAGGCGTGCCCTGAACCCATTCGGTGCACGGGGCCGGCCTGCGCTCAGATCGTCACCAGGCCGCGCACGCCTTCGGCTTCCATGTTTTCTCCGCGCCCCTGCTGGATGATTTCGCCCCGGCTCATCACCAGGTACTGGTCGGCCAGCTCGGCGGCGAAGTCGTAGAACTGCTCCACCAGCAGGATGGCCATGTCGCCGCGCTCGGCCAGTTTGCGGATCACCGCGCCGATCTCCTTGATCACCGAGGGCTGGATGCCTTCGGTGGGCTCGTCGAGGATCAGCAGGCGCGGCCGGCTGGCCAGGGCGCGGCCGATGGCCAGTTGTTGCTGCTGGCCGCCGGAGAGGTCGCCGCCGCGGCGGTGCTTCATCTCCCGCAACACCGGGAACAGCTCGTAGATGAACTCGGGCACTGCCTTGGCTTCCTTGGCGCTGAAGCGGGAGAGGCCCATGAGCAGGTTCTCCTCCACCGTCAGGCGCGGGAAGATCTCGCGGCCCTGGGGTACGTAGGCGATGCCGGCGTGCACGCGCTGGTGCGGCTTGGAAGCGGTGATCGGCTTGCCCTCCCAGTTCACCGCGCCTTCCTTCGCGGGGGTCAGGCCCATCAGGCACTTCAGCAACGTGGTCTTGCCCACGCCGTTGCGCCCGAGCAGGCAGGTGACCTCGCCAACCTTCACCTCGAACGACAGGCCGCGGAGGATGTGGCTGCCGCCGTAGTATTGATGCAGCTGTTTCACTTGAAGCATGTCTAGTCCTCGGTGGAGGAGCTGGAAGTCAGAAGCTTGAAGCTTGAAGTAAGAGCTGCGTTGTGCCGCTTTTTCTTCCAGCTTCTGGCTTCAAGCTTCCAGCTCAACGTCCCAGATAAACCTCGATTACGCGCTCATCGCTCTGCACCTGCTCCAACGAGCCCTCGGCCAACACATGCCCCTGATGCAGCACGGTGACGTGGTCGGCGATGCTGCCGACGAAGCCCATGTCGTGCTCCACCACCATCAGCGAGTGCTTGCCGGCCAGGCCCTTGAACAGCTCGGCGGTGAATTCGGTTTCGGCGTCGGTCATGCCCGCCACCGGTTCGTCGAGCAGCAGCAGCTGCGGGTCCTGCATCAGCAGCATGCCGATCTCCAGGAACTGCTTCTGGCCGTGGGACAGGAGGCCGGCCGGGCGGCGCCGCGAGTCCTGCAGGCGGATGGTGGCGAGCACCTCGTCGATGCGGTCCTTCTGCTCGCCGGAGAGCGTGGCGCGCAGGCTGGCCCACACCGATTTGTCGGTCTTCTGCGCCAGCTCCAGGTTTTCGAACACCGTCAGCGCCTCGAACACCGTGGGCTTCTGGAACTTGCGGCCGATGCCGGCCTGGGCGATCTGCACCTCGCTCATGCGGGTCAGGTCCAGGGTCTCGCCGAACCAGGCACTGCCAGTGGTGGGGCGGGTCTTGCCGGTGATCACGTCCATCAGCGTGGTCTTGCCCGCGCCGTTGGGGCCGATGATGCAGCGCAGCTCGCCGACGCCGATGTACAGGTTGAGGTCGTTGAGCGCCTTGAAGCCATCGAAGCTGACGCTGATGTCTTCCAGCGTGAGAATGGTGCCGTGGCGGGTGTTCAGGCCCTTGCCGGCGCTCTGGCCGAGGCCGAGGGCGTCGCGGCCGGTGCCGGCGTCGCTGTTGGGGTCGTAGGCGGGTTCGAGCATGAGTTCGGGTACCGGGGTCGCTCTCATTGGTCCTTCTCCTTGCGCAGCAGGCCGAACAGGCCCTTGGGCAGGAACAGGGTGACGACGATGAACAGGGCGCCGAGGAAGAACAGCCAGTATTCCGGGAAGGCCACGGTGAACCAGCTCTTCATGCCGTTGACCAGGCCGGCGCCCAGCAGCGGGCCGATGAGCGAGCCGCGCCCGCCCAGGGCCACCCAGACGGCGGCTTCGATGGAGTTGGTCGGCGACATCTCGCTGGGGTTGATGATGCCCACCTGGGGCACGTACAGCGCGCCGGCCAGGCCGCAGAGCACAGCCGACAACACCCAGATGAACAGCTTGTAGCCGCGCGGGTCGTAGCCGCAGAACATCAGGCGGTTCTCGGCGTCGCGCAGGGCGGTGAGCACCCGGCCGAACTTGCTCTTCGACAGGCGCCAGCCGAGCAGCAGGGCGCCCATCAGCAGCGCCACCGTGGCCAGGAACAGCACGGCGCGGGTGCCCGGCGCGGTGATGTCGAAGCCGAGGATGCGCTTGAAGTCGGTGAAGCCGTTGTTGCCGCCGAAGCCGGTCTCGTTGCGGAAAAACAGCAGCATGCCGGCGAAGGTCAGGGCCTGGGTCATGATCGAGAAGTACACGCCCTTGATCCGCGAGCGGAAGGCGAAGAAGCCGAACACCAGGGCCAACAGGCCGGGGGCGAGCACCACCAGGCACAGCGACCAGAGGAAGCTGGAGGTGCCGGTCCAGTACCAGGGCAGTTCGCTCCAGGCGAGGAAGCTCATGAAGGCCGGCAGACCGTCGCCGGCGCTCTGGCGCATCAGGTACATGCCCATGGCGTAGCCGCCGAGGGCGAAGAACAGCCCGTGGCCCAGGGACAGCAGCCCGGCGTAGCCCCAGACCAGGTCCAGGGCCAGGGCGACGATGGCGTAGCAGAGGATCTTGCCCACCAGGGTGAGGGTGTAGGCGGAGACCTGCAGCGGGTTGTCGGCCGGCAGCAGGTGCAGCAGCGGCAGGGCGATGAGCACCGCCAGCACCAGGGCGCCAACGCCCAGGGTTACTTTCGGGCCGGCCTTCTGCGCGGCGGTGAGGGTCAGGGGCTGGTTCATCAGTCGATCACCCGTCCTTTCAATGCGAAGAGGCCCTGGGGGCGTTTCTGGATGAAGAGAATGATCAGCGCGAGGATCAGGATTTTGCCCAGCACGGCGCCGATCTGTGGTTCGAGGATCTTGTTCGCCACGCCCAGGCCGAAGGCCGCCATCACGCTGCCGGCCAGCTGGCCGACGCCACCGAGCACCACCACCAGGAATGAGTCGATGATGTAGCCCTGGCCGAGGTCGGGGCCGACGTTGCCGATCTGCGACAGGGCCACGCCGCCGAGCCCGGCGATGCCGGAGCCGAGGCCGAAGGCGAGCATGTCCACGCGGCCGGTGGGCACGCCGCAGCAGGCGGCCATGTTGCGATTCTGGGTGACGGCGCGGACGTTGAGGCCCAGGCGCGTGCGGTTCAGCAGCAGCCAGGTCAGCGCCACCACGAACAGGGCGAAACCGATGATGACAATGCGGTTGTACGGCAGCACCAGGTTGGGCAGCACCTGGATGCCGCCGGAGAGCCAGGCCGGGTTGGCCACCTCGACGTTCTGCGCGCCGAACACCACGCGTACCAGCTGGATCAGCATCAGGCTGATGCCCCAGGTGGCGAGCAGGGTTTCCAGGGGGCGGCCATAGAGGTGGCGGATCACCGTGCGCTCCAGGGCCATGCCGATGGCGGCGGTGACGAAGAAGGCCACCGGCAGCGCCACCAGCGGGTAGAGGGCGAGCAGGTCCGGCGCCAGGCGCTGGAACATCAACTGCACGATGTAGGTGGAGTAGGCGCCGAGCATCAGCATCTCGCCGTGGGCCATGTTGATCACCCCGAGCAGGCCGAAGGTGATGGCCAGGCCGAGGGCGGCGAGCAGCAGGATGGAGCCCAGGGACAGGCCGCTGAAGGCCTGGCCGAGCACTTCGCCCAGCGCCAGCCGGCGCTTGACCTGGGCCAGGCTGGTTTCGGCGGCGGTGCGCACCGCGGCGTCGGTTTCCACTGCCGGGTCGAGCAGCGCTTCGAGGCGGGTGCGGGCCAGCGGGTCGCCGGTTTCGCCCAGCAGGCGCACGGCGTTGAGGCGGATGGCCGGGTCGGGGTCGACCAGCTGCAGGTTGGCCAGGGCCAGGCCGATGGCGTCACGCACGGCGGCGTCTTCCTCGGCGACCATGCGCTGGTTGAGCAGCGGCAGTTGTGCGGGCTTGGCACTCTTCTGCAACTGGCGGGCGGCGTCCAGGCGCGCGGCGGGTTCGGCGGCGAGCAACTCGTGGCTGGCCTGGGCGGTGATCAGCAGGCCGCGCAGGCGGTTGTTCAGGCGCAGCTTCTTCGGCGTGGCGGCGGGGGCGGCGTCGCCCTCGGCGGCTTGCCAGTTGCCGTCCTGTTCGAAGTAGGCCAGCTTGGCGTCGACGGCAAAGCGGTTCTGTTGCAGGGCATCGAGCAGGGGCTGGCGCGTGGCCTCGGGCTGGGCGGCCCAGCTTTCCAGCAGTTTGGCCTGCTGGCCCGGGTTGGCGGCAGCGAAGTCATTGGCGTCACCGGCCTGGGCCGCCAGGGGCAGCAACAGGGCCAGGGACAGGAAAATTCGGAAAAGGCAGGTGGGCATGGAGGGGAGGCTCCGTTATCGGCGGGGACCGGAAGCTGGAAGCTAGAAGCTGGAAGTGAGGTACTTCCGGCTTCCGGCTTCCGGCTCTCGGCTAAGACTTCCGGCTTAGTTCTTCACCGCATAGTCCGGCTTCTTGTCGTTGCCGGGGATGAAGGGGCTCCACGGCTGGGCGCGCAGCGGGCCTTCGGTCTGCCAGACCACGGAGAACTGACCGTCCTCCTGGACCTCGCCGATCATCACCGGCTTGTGCAGGTGGTGGTTGGTCTTGTCCATGGTCAGGGTGTAGCCGGAGGGCGCGGCGAAGGTCTGGCCGCCCATGGCTTCACGGACCTTGTCGACGTCGGTGGTGCCGGCCTTCTCGACCGCCTGGGCCCACATGTGGATGCCGACGTAGGTGGCTTCCATGGGGTCGTTGGTGACGGCGGTCTGGTAGTTGGGCAGGTTCTTGGCCTTGGCGTAGGCCTTCCAGTCGGTGACGAACTTGCTGTTCACCGGGTTATCCACGGACTCGAAGTAGTTCCAGGCGGCCAGCTGGCCCACCAGCGGCTTGGTGTCGATGCCGCGCAGTTCTTCCTCGCCCACGGAGAAGGCCACCACCGGGATGTCGGTCGCCTCGATGCCCTGGTTGGCCAGCTCCTTGTAGAAGGGCACGTTGGAGTCGCCGTTGACGGTGGAGATCACCGCGGTCTTGCCGCCGGCGGAGAACTTCTTGATGTTGGCGACGATGGTCTGGTAATCGCTGTGGCCGAAGGGGGTGTAGACCTCTTCGATGTCCTTGTCCGCCACGCCCTTGCTGTGCAGGAAGCTGCGCAGGATCTTGTTGGTGGTGCGTGGGTAGACGTAGTCGGTGCCCAGCAGGAAGTAGCGCTTGGCGGCGCCGCCGTCTTCGCTCATCAGGTATTCCACCGCCGGGATGGCCTGCTGGTTCGGCGCCGCGCCGGTGTAGAAGACGTTGGGCGAGAGCTCTTCACCCTCGTACTGCACGGGGTAGAACAGCAGGCCGTTGAGCTCCTCGAATACCGGCAGCACGGACTTGCGCGACACCGAGGTCCAGCAGCCGAAGACCACGTCCACCTTGTCCTTGGTCAGCAGTTGGCGGGCCTTCTCGGCGAACAGCGGCCAGTTGGAGGCGGGGTCGACCACCACGGGTTCCAGCTTCTTGCCGTTGATGCCGCCCTTGGCGTTGATCTCGTCGATGGTCATGAGCGCCATGTCCTTGAGCGAGGTCTCGGAGATGGCCATGGTGCCGGACAGCGAATGCAGGATGCCGACCTTGATGGTCTCGGCGGCCTGCAGGGTGAAGGGGAACAGGCCGGTCAGTACCAGGGCGCTGGCGGCGAGGGTCGATTTCAGGAAGGGACGGCGTTTCATGTAAAGCCTCCTTGGCTGTCCATGCAATGACAGTGGGATGGGACCGAAATGGGGTCATCAGTACGGTCATCTGTACTGCTGTCAGTGCATTGGCAGCATCCGTGCCAACGGCGCTAAAGGCTTGATTCAGAGGGCTTTGCGGGATTTTTAGCAGGATTTCGGGAAAATCGCCGCGCTCCATTGCGGTGCGCGGCGACAAGCTGAACGGTCGGTCAGGTCACGGGTTGCACGCTTTCAGGGCGCCAGGTAGTTCTTCACCCCGGTGAAGATGATCTGGGCCGCGAGGGCGCAGACGAACAGGCCCATCAGGCGGCTGACGATCTGCAGTCCCTGCTCGCCGAGGATGCGTTCGATGCGGTTGGAGAGGTAGAGCACCACGCCGACGGTGACACTGGCGAGGGCGATGGCGGCCAGGGCGGTGAGCTTGTCGTTCCAGTGGTGGTGCCCGGCGCCCATCACCAGCATGGCGCCGATGGTGCCGGGGCCGACGGTGAGGGGGATGGTCAGCGGCACGATGGTGACGTCCTGCTGCACGTTGTCCGACTGCACCGCCGGCTTGCCCTGGGCCATGCCGAGGGCGGAGATGAACAGCACGCTGCCGGCGCCGATGCGGAAGGCGTCGATGGTGATGCCGAAGACGTTGAAGATGCTCTGGCCGAACAGGTACAGCAGCACGCTGGCCACCAGGGTGCCGAGGGCGACCTTCCAGGCCAGGCGCTTGCGCTCCTTGACCGTGTAGCCGCGGGTCAGGCCGATGAAGCAGGAAAGGACGAAGAAGGGGCTGTAGAGCACCAGCATCTTCAGGTACAGGCTGAACATCGTGGAGAGCATCGGACGGGCTCGTGATGGAGTGTTGTGAGTGTAGGAGCAGCCGAGGGTTGCGCCCGTTGATCCGGGTCGCCCTGGCGAGGGGCAATCATACGCCGGCACGCCGCCGGATGTGGGGGCGCGTCGTATCAGTGCGGAGCGGGCACAGGGCACAGTCCATGGCGTGGCAGACGCAGGGTGGGCGTGGGCTTCAGCCCACCGCTCTCCCGGAGCCAGGTACATTGGCATGCCAGGCCCGACCCCGCTTGGTGGATGAAAAGAGCGTCATCCACCCTACATTGCGGTCATGTCCGCGCGCGGGCGTGAGGCCTTCGTAGGGGCGACTTCAGTCGCCAAGCGGTGCGCAGCGCCGCCGCTCTAGTAGGAGCGAATTCATTCGCGATGGGAATCCCGGGCTGAAGCCCGGGCTACGTGGGATCAGGAATGCAGGGCGTCGTCGGGTTCGTGCTGGCGGCGCATTTCCTTTTCGGCGACCCAGTGCTCGATCAGCTCGCGCAGCTGGGAGAGCTCGACGGGCTTGGCCATGTGGCCGTCCATGCCGGCCTGGCGGGCGCGTTCCTTGTGCTCGGTGAGGATGTGCGCGGTGAGGGCCACCACCGGGGTGCGCGGGCGCTGCTCTTCGCTTTCCCAGTTGCGCAGCATCTCGGTGGCGGAGAAGCCGTCGAGCACCGGCATTTCGCAGTCCATCAGCACCAGGTCGTACTGCTGGTTCTTCATCGCACTGAGGGCTTCCTCGCCGTTGCTGGCGGTGTCCGGCTGCAGGTTGAGCTTGCTGAGCATGCCGCGGATGACCTTGGTGGAGATGCTGTTGTCCTCGGCCACCAGGATGCGGAAGTCGTTGGGCACGTTGAGCGGGGTGCTGACCTGGGAGCCGGGCAGGGCCGCCGCGCCGCCGGCGGCGCGCTGGTTGAGCTCGTCGGCGAGGGTGGTCTTGAGGGTGTAGCCGGCCACCGGCTTGGCGAGGATGCGCTTGATGCCGGCGTTGCGGGCGATGATCTTGCTCGGCGCGTTGCTGATGCCGGTGAGCATGATGATCAGGATGTCGTGGTTGAGGCTCGGGTCTTCCTTGATCTTGGCGGCCAGCTGCATGCCGGTCATGCCGGGCATGTCCTGGTCCAGCAGCACCACGTCGAAGTATTCGCGCAGGTGCGCCTTGGTGCGCAGCAGGGCCAGGGCCTCCTTGCCGGAGGGCACGGCGCTGACCTGCAGGCCCCAGGCGCTGCACTGCTGCATCAGCACCTTGCGGCAGGTGTCGTTGTCGTCCACCACCAGCAGGCGCGCGCCCTGCAGGGGGCCGTCGAAGTCGGAGGCGGGTTGCTCCAGGCGTTCGCTTTCCAGGGGCAGGGTCAGCCACAGGGTGCTGCCCTGGTTGCCGCCGGTCTGCACGCCGAACTCGCCGTCCATCAGGCGCACCAGCTGGCGGGCGATGATCAGGCCCAGGCGGCCACCGAGCTTGGTGGCGGAGAGGAAGTCCTTGCTGTGCAGCTCGGCGTTGAGCAGGGCGTCCCGCTCGGCGGCTTCCAGGGGGCGGCCGCTGTCTTGCACGGCGATGCGCAGGCGCGGTTCGTTGCCGCTGGTGTCCAGGGCCACCACCAGCAGGATCTCGCCTTCGTCGGTCTGCTTGAAGGCGTTGTCCAGCAGGCTCAGCAGGGCCTGGCGCAGGCGCGTCGGGTCGCCGCTGATGACGCGCGGCACCTGGGGCTGCATGAAGCTGATGAGCTCGACCTTCTGCTGCTCGGCCTTGGCGCGGAAGATGTCCAGGCAGTCGTCGATCAGGGCGTTGAGGTCGAACTGCACGTCATCCAGCTCGATCTGCCCGGATTCCAGCTTGGAGATGTCGAGGATTTCGTTGATCAGGGTGAGCAGCTCGTTGCCGGAGCTGTGGATGGTCTGCACGTAGTCGCGCTGCTTGGCCGACAGCGGGGTGCCGAGCAGCAACTCGGTCATGCCCAGCACGCCGTTCATTGGGGTGCGGATCTCGTGGCTGATCTTGGCCAGGAACTCGCCCTTGGCCTTGAGCTCGGCGGAGCTGGCCGCCGCTTCACGGCTGACGCTGAAGTCGTCGAGGAGGATGCGCCGCTGGCGTTCGCTCATGGCGATGCTCATCAGCACGCCGCTGATGGCGGTCACCGCCAGCAGGCCGAAGGCCAGCCAGTCGGACTGCACCGACCAGTAGCCGAACAGCGCCGGCAGGGCGCTGATGAAGGCGACGCTGTAGACCAGCAGTGCCAGGGTGAACATGCGCGCCGGGCGGTAGCCGCGCCGCCAGTGGTGCAGCGAGACGAAGAGGATGCTCACGCCGGTGAGCGCCGCCATGGCGTAGACCAGCTGGTTGAACATCAGGTCGGTGGCGATCATCAGCAGCATGCCGATGACGCCGATGAGCACGATCTCGCCGACGAGCACGCCATTGAGCGGGGTGCTGGGGCAGACCTTGCGGAAGAAGCTGGCGGTGAAGAACAGCGCGCAGAGCATGGCCAGCAGCATCGACAGGTTGGCGATCTGCGGTTGCGCGCTCTGCCAGCTGTGCAGCCAGGGCGCGCTGATGCCCAGCAGGCTGAGGGCGGTGCCCACCAGGCACAGCTGGGTGGCGGCCAGCCACAGGCCGCTGGTGGCGCGGGCGTAGCCGAAACGCAGGAGGTTGTGCACCACCAGCATCAGCAGGCTGCCGATGAGCACGCCGAAGAGCAGCGGGCGGCTGTCGTCGGCGGCCATGCTCACGGCCGATTGCAGGGATACGGTGGGGCGCAGGGCGTGTTCGGAGGAGAGCCGCAGGTAGAGGTCCAGCGGCTCGCTGCGCATCGGCAGCGGCAGGAGGAAGTCCCGGCTGGGCAGCGGGCGGTCGCTGAAGGGCAGGCGGCTGCCGGTGCGGGTGTGGTCGATGAGCTCATCGCCACGGATCACATAGAGGTCGAGGAACGACAGGTAGGGCGCGAAGACCCGCAGCAGCTGTTCGTGATCGCCGGGGGGCAGCTCGTAGTGCAGCCAGAGGGCGCTGTTGCCACCGGGGGTGTAGAGGCGTTGGAGGTCGACGGGGGTGAATTGCGAGGCGGACTGCTGGGCGCGGATGTCTTCGAGCTGCAGGCTGGCGGTGGGATCGAGCAGCATGCTCCAGTGCGCGCTATCCCTGGCTTGCGCCGATGGCAGGCAGAGCAGGGTCAGCAGCAGGCTGACGCTAAGACCGATGGCAATCCTGAGCCGGCGCACGGGCGAAGTCCCTTCGTGAGTGAGTGGCCGGATTATAGCCAAGCACCGGCCGGTGGAATATGACAAAGGCGGCCATATGGCCGCCTCTTCTGCAGGTTTACCGGTTTTTTACCTTCAACCTTCGCCGCGTTCGCGGGCGATGGCGCGGTAACCGATATCGGTGCGGTAGAAGCAGCCGTTCCAGCTGATCTTCTTCGCCAGGCGGTAGGCCTGCTGCTGGGCTTCGTGGACGCTCGGGCCGATGGCCGTGGCGCAGAGCACGCGGCCGCCGGCGGTGACCACCTGGCCATCCTTCAGCGCGGTGCCGGCGTGGAACACCTTGCCGTCCAGTTCGGCGGCGTCGGCCAGGCCGGAGATCACGTCCCCCTTGGCGTAGTCGCCCGGGTAGCCGCCTGCGGCCAGTACCACGCCCACGGTGGGACGCGGGTCCCAGGTGGCTTCGACCTTGTCCAGGGCCTTGGCCAGGGCGGCCTCCACCAGCAGGACCAGGGACGACTCCAGGCGCACCATGATGGGCTGGGTTTCCGGGTCGCCGAAGCGGCAGTTGAACTCGATGACCTTGGGCTTGCCGGCCTTGTCGATCATCAGGCCGGCATAGAGGAAGCCGGTGTAGACGTTGCCTTCCTCGGCCATGCCGCGGACGGTGGGGTAGATCACCTCGTCCATCACGCGCTGGTGCACGTCGGCGGTGACCACCGGCGCCGGGGAGTAGGCGCCCATGCCGCCGGTGTTGGGGCCGCTGTCGGCATCACCAACGCGCTTGTGGTCCTGGCTGGTGGCCATGGGCAGTACGTTCTTGCCGTCGACCATGACGATGAAGCTGGCTTCCTCTCCGTCGAGGAACTCCTCGATCACCACGCGGGCACCGGCGTCGCCGAAGGCGTTGCCGGAGAGCATGTCGCGCACGGCGTCCTCGGCTTCGGCCAGGGTCATGGCGACGATCACGCCCTTGCCGGCGGCCAGGCCGTCGGCCTTGACCACGATCGGTGCGCCTTTCTCGCGCAGGTAGGCCAGGGCCGGCTCGACTTCGGTGAAGTTCTGGTAGTCGGCGGTGGGGATCTTGTGGCGCGCCAGGAAGTCCTTGGTGAAGGCCTTGGAGCCTTCCAGCTGCGCGGCGCCGGCGGTGGGGCCGAAGATGTCCAGGCCGCGGGAGCGGAACAGGTCCACCACGCCCTTCACCAAGGGGGCCTCGGGGCCGACGATGGTCAGCTGCACATTCTGGGCGGCGAAGTCGGCCAGTTGTTCGATGGCCAGTACGTCGATGGCGACGTTCTCGCACTTGGCTTCGGTGGCGGTGCCGGCGTTGCCCGGGGCCACGAAGACCTTGGCGACGCGGGAATCCTGGGCCACTTTCCAGGCCAGGGCGTGTTCACGACCGCCGCTGCCGATGATCAATACGTTCATATTCGATGCTCTCATCTGAAGAGCTGGAAGCTGGAAGCTGGAAGCTGGAAGCGCGCGGGCTTCAGGCTTCCAGCTTCGGGCTTCGAGCTATTAGTGCCTGAAATGACGCATGCCGGTGAAGACCATCGCAATACCCGCCTCGTCGGCGGCGGCGATGACTTCGTTGTCACGCATGGAACCACCCGGCTGGATCACCGCGGTGATGCCGGCCTTGGCGGCGTTGTCGATGCCGTCGCGGAAGGGGAAGAAGGCGTCCGAGGCCATGACCGCGCCTTTGACTTCCAGGCCCGCGTGCTCGGCCTTGATGGCGGCGATGCGGGCGGAGTTGACGCGGCTCATCTGGCCGGCGCCGACGCCGACGGTCTGGCGGTTCTTGGCGTAGACGATGGCGTTGGACTTGACGAACTTGGCCACTTTCCAGGCGAAGATCAGGTCGTGCACTTCCTGCTCGGTGGGTGCGCGCTGGGTGACGATCTTCAGGTCGTCGGCGGAGATCATGCCGATGTCACGGCTCTGCACCAGCAGACCGCCGTTGACGCGCTTGAAGTCCCAGCCCGGGGCGCGGTCCTTCGGCCACTCGCCGCATTCCAGCAGGCGCACGTTGGCTTTGGCGGCGACCACGGCGCGGGCTTCGGCGGAGACCTTGGGCGCGATGATCACTTCGACGAACTGGCGCTCGACGATGGCCTTGGCGGTTTCGGCATCCAGCTCGCGGTTGAAGGCGATGATGCCGCCGAAGGCGGATTCGGTGTCGGTGGCGTAGGCCAGGTCGTAGGCCTTGCGGATGCCGCCTTCGGCGTCCGGTACCACGGCTACGCCGCAGGGGTTGGCGTGCTTGACGATGACGCAGGCCGGCTTGACGAAGCTCTTCACGCATTCCAGCGCGGCGTCGGTGTCGGCCACGTTGTTGAACGACAGTTCCTTGCCCTGCAGCTGCACGGCGGTGGAGATGCTCGCCTCGCCCTTCTTCGCTTCGACGTAGAAGGCCGCGCTCTGGTGCGGGTTCTCGCCGTAGCGCATTTCCTGCGCCTTGACGAACTGGCTGTTGAAGGTACGCGGGAAGGCGCTGCGCGCTTCGGTGGACAGGCTGTCGCGGGCCTGGTCGATGGTGCCCAGGTAGTTGGCGATCATGCCGTCGTAGGCACTGGTGTGCTCGAAGGCCTTGAGGGCCAGGTCAAAGCGCTGGGCGTAGGTCAGGCCGCCGGCCTTGAGGCCTTCGAGGACGCTGGCGTAGTCGCCGGCGTTGACCACGATGGCGACGTCCTTGTGGTTCTTGGCGGCGCTGCGGACCATGGTCGGGCCGCCGATGTCGATGTTCTCGATGGCGTCGGCCAGGTCGCAATCAGGCTTGGCGACGGTGGCTTCGAAGGGGTACAGGTTGACCGCGACCAGATCGATCGGCTGGATCCCGTGCTGCTCCATGACCGCGCCGTCGAGCGCGCGACGGCCGAGGATGCCGCCGTGGATCTTCGGATGCAGGGTCTTCACCCGGCCGTCCATCATTTCCGGGAAGCCGGTGTAGTCGGCGACTTCCACCGCGGCGATGCCGTTGTCCCGCAGCAGCTTGTAGGTGCCGCCGGTGGAGAGGATCTCGACGTTGAGGGCGACGAGTTCGCGGGCGAATTCGAGGATGCCGGTCTTGTCGGAGACGCTGATCAGTGCACGGCGAACGGGGAGGCGGGTGGTCTGGTCGGTCATTTCGATGTCCATCGGAGCAGGGAAATCAGTAAAAAAGGGCGGCCTTTGATGTTCTCGGGGGCCGCCCTTTCTTTATCGAATACGTGCTTTACAGGAGGTCGTACTGCTTGAGCTTCTTGCGCAAGGTGCCGCGGTTCAGGCCGAGCATCTCGGAAGCCTTGGTCTGGTTGCCCTTGACGTAGTTCATCACGGACTCCAGCAGCGGTGCCTCGACTTCGGAGAGCACCAGGTTGTAGACGTCCGTGACCGCGGCGCCCTCGAGATGGGCGAAGTAATTGTGCAAGGCCTTCTCGACACTGCCGCGCAAGGTCTGGCCTTCCGCGGTCGGTGTGGTCAGGTGCTGTTTAAGGTTGGCGTTGTCGCTCACGGGTGTTGCCCCATCAAAAAAATTCTCGGTCATCGTCGTCATGCGGCCTGTTCTCCGTCGTTGTGACGTTCGATGAAAAACTCTCGAACGTTGGCGCACTGCGCGTCCGTGGACTCCAAACGATTGAACTGGGCGCGAAACTCCCTGGCGCCCGGCAGGGTTGCGAGATACCAGCCGACATGCTTGCGGGCGATGCGTACGCCCATCAGGTCGCCGTAGAAGGCGTGCAATGCGGCCAGGTGCTCCAGCAGGATCTGTTCAATTTCCTTCAAACCCGGGGCCGGCAGGAGTTCGCCGGTTTCCAGGTAGTGCGCGATCTCGCGGAATATCCAGGGTCTCCCCTGGGCCGCTCGACCGATCAGCAGGGCATCGGCGCCGGTGGCGTCGAGGACCTCTCTGGCCTTCTGTGGCGAGGTGATGTCGCCATTGGCGAAGACCGGGATCGACACCGACTGCTTGATCGCAGCGATGGTGTCGTACTCGGCTTCACCGGTGTACAGGTCGGCACGGGTGCGGCCATGCACGGCCAGCGCCTGTATTCCCGACTGTTCGGCGATCCTTGCCACGGCGATGCCGTTCTTGTTGTCCCGGTCCCAGCCGGTGCGGATCTTCAGGGTCACCGGCACGTCCACGGCGCCGACCACCGCTTCGAGGATCGCAGCCACCAGGGCCTCGTCCTTCATCAGCGCGGAGCCGGCGGCCTTGTTGCAGACCTTCTTCGCCGGGCAACCCATGTTGATGTCGATGATCTGCGCGCCGAGCGCCACATTGGCGACGGCGGCCTCGGCCAGCATCTGCGGATCGCCCCCGGCGATCTGCACCGAGCGCGGCTCCGGGTCGCCCTCGTGGAGCAGGCGCAGTTTCGACTTGCGGCTGTTCCACAGGCGCACGTCGCTGGTGACCATTTCGGAGACTACCAAGCCGGCGCCGAGGCGACGGCAAAGCAGACGAAACGGACGATCGGTCACTCCCGCCATGGGGGCGAGTATCACTTGATTGGGTAGTGCGTATGGGCCGATGCGTACCGCCGACATGGGTCTTCCCTGCCTGTGGGGCCGGATCTTGGTCTTCGAAAAAGGGTGGGCATGATACCCGCTCTCGATGACCGGATAAAGGTTGTTTTGAACAAATTCTGAACAGCGATGAGCTTATCGCCGAAGGTTCTGGCGAGGCCCTCCAGCGGCGAAAAGCCGCCGCTGGCGCTACTCGGGGGAGTGGAAGCTGAGACTGTAGTTCACAGCCTTGGTGCCTGGGTCGAGGATATCCAGGGAGATGTGGATGGGCGTCTGCGGCGGCATTTCCGACTGCCCGGCAAGCTCGCCGGCGAGGTATTCGCCCGGCTTGAACCGACGACTGGCCAGAAGCTGGCCGTTGATGTCGGCGAAGCGCAGCTCCAGCAGCGGGAAGGGCTGGGAGAAGGATGCGCGGTTGTAGAGGATGGCGTCCACCACCAGTGCGCCGGTGAAGTCCGGGTGGCTGCGCACCACCAGGTTGCTGCTCTTGATCAGGGCGATCTCGACCTTGGACGGCAGCTGGCAGCCGAGTTCCGGGCACAGCTGTTCGAACCAGGGGCGGTACTGGTCGGTGCGTGCCAGCTCGTCGAAGTGGTACCAGACGTATTGCCCGGCCAGGGCGATGGCGCCCAGCAGGTTCAGCGCCCCCCAGCCGATCCAGCGGCCCCAGGGTTTTTTCGGCTGTTGCCAGTCGAGTTGCAACGGCTCGTCGTCGATATCCAGCAGGTTGCCGCCACGCAGGCCCGGTTCGTTGCGCGGTGGCGTACGTGCCGGGGCGACCGGGGGCTCGTCGATCTCGTCGTCTTCTTCTTCGTCCGACGCGCCGATTCGAGCGCGCGCGGGCTCGTCCGTCGGCTCGTCATCGCGATCGGCGGCGGGGCCGAAGGCCGGGGCCGGGTCATCGTCCAGGTCGTCGTCGAGGGACAGCGCCGGCTCCTTGCGTTGTGGCGCATGGGGCTCAATGGCGGTGGGGCGCTCGGCCACGGCGGGCGGTGTCGGGCGTGGTGCGCTCGGCGTGACGCGCGGCGCGTCCTCGCGCAACAGGGCCTCGGCCCAGCGCTCGTCATGCTTGTCGGTGGATTCCACGTGCTGGCCGTATGACTGCTCGCCCGGTTTGGGCGCGGCCTGCAGGGCGAGGAATTCCTGGGAGAGCTTGAGTTCTTCCTGTTCCAGCTTGGCCAGTTCCTCGTCCAGGTCGAGGCTGTCGAGGTCCAGGTCGTCGTGGATCCACAGGGTGTTCTTGTCGGCCGTCTTGCCTGGCGGCACGGCGGGCGGCACCGGCGCGGGTGGCGGCACGGGGGCCGAGGCCAGGGGCGACTTGAGCAGGGTGGCGACGCTGGGGGCCGGGCTGGCCGGCTGTGCCGGGGCCGCTGGCGCGACCGGGGCAGCGGGTTTCGGCGCTGCCGGCGCAGCAGGGCGCGGCGCCTGGGGCGCGGGCGTGGACGGCTTCGGCTCGCCGGCCGACATGGCTCCCAGCAACTGCTTGGCTGCGTTGAACACGTGCAGGCAGGCCCCACAGCGCACGGCGCCTTGGGCAGCGCCCAACTGCGCGCGGCTTACGCGGAAGCTGGTCTGGCAATGGGGGCACTGGGTGACGAAGCTTTCGGTCATGCGGCGGTCCGTGTGAAACAAGGCGCCAGTCTACCAACTCGGTAGCACGCTGGCGCGGGTCTGCTCATGGGGCGTGGCTCAGCGACGTACACCGCTGATGCGCACCCAGCCGTCCTTGTCGGCGGTGGGGTCGAGCACGAAGGCGTCGGCATAGGCGGCGCGGACTTCCTCGGCCTGCTCGGCGAGGATGCCGGACAGCGCCAGGCGGCCGCCGGCCTTGACCAGTGCAGTGATCTGCGGTGCCAGGGACACCAGCGGTCCGGCGAGGATGTTGGCCACCACCACGTCCGCCTGCTGTTGCGGCATGTCGGCGGGCAGGTAGACGGGGAACAGGGCCGGGTCGATGCCATTGCGCGAGGCGTTGTCGCGGGAGGCTTCCAGGGCTTGCGGGTCGATGTCGGTGCCCACCGCCTGGCGCGCGCCGAGCAGCAGGCCGGCGATGGCGAGGATGCCCGAGCCGCAGCCGAAGTCGATCAGCTCGCAGCCGTCCAGTTCCTGGCCGTCCAGCCATTCCAGGCACAGCGCGGTGGTCGGGTGGGTGCCGGTGCCGAAGGCCAGGCCCGGGTCCAGCAGCAGGTTCACCGCGTCCGGCTCCGGGGCTTGGTGCCAGCTGGGCACGATCCACAGGCGGCGGCCGAAGCGCATGGGCTGGAAGTTGTCCATCCAGCTGCGTTCCCAGTCCTGGTCCTCGATGCGCTCGATCTGGTGCTCGGGCAGCGCGCCGCCGGTGAGCAGTTCCAGGTGGGCGACCAGGTTGGTTTCGTCGGTGTCGGCTTCGAACAGCGCCAGCAGATGGGTGTGGGACCAGAGCGGGGTGGTGCCGAGGTCGGGCTCGAAGATCGGCTGGTCTTCGGCGTCCATGAAGGTCACGGAGACGGCACCGACTTCCAGCAGTGCATCTTCATAGGTTTCCGCCTGATCCGGGGTGATGGCGAGACGGACTTGTAACCAGGGCATGGCGGAACCTCGATGCGACGTGAAAATGTGGCCCTTATGGGCACCTTGAAAACCTGTGCGATGGCAACGCAGGTAGTTTTTGGGATGCCTTCATGGGGCGGGCAAGCTTACTTGAGGCTCTGATGCCACGCCAGCCGGGCGTTCCGGGCGGTCCAGGCCGCGATAGGCGAGGTGGCAGGCGCCGCCGCCGAGCAGGGCGGGCAGCAGCAGGTTGAGCACCGGCACCAGCGCCAGCAGCAGGATCAGCAGGCCGAAGGCGATCATGGCGCCGCGCTGGCGGCGCACCGCTTGCATCTGCTCGGCGCCGCTGGCCAGACCAGACAGGGCGGCGGGCACCAGGAAGCGCACGTTGAGGTAGCCCAGCAGGATGATCAGCAGCACGCCGTTTATCAACGGTATCGCCAGGCACAACAGTGGGCCCAGGCCGATGCCCAGCCAGGGCCCCAGGTGGTAGCGCCCGGCGCGCAGCAGGTCGCTGGCCGCCGGGCTGCGCGAGGCCAGGCCCGGATAGGGCTTGAGGGCGCGCTCGCGCAGGCTGCCCATCAACACCCAGCGCAGGGCCAGGCGGATGCTGATGACGATGGCCGCGACGAACAGCACGCCGACCATGGCCAGTGCCAGGAGGGCGGAATACACCAGCATCAGCCCCACTGCCGGGGCGATGCCGGCCATGCCGCTGACGGTGGCCGGGCCGCCAGTGAGGCTGGGAATCAGACCGAACATGGCGGCGCCGGAGACGACGAAGAACGACAGCAGTCCGGCGGCCTTGAGGATGATTTCGGCATGGGCGTAGAAGACCCAGCTCCAGAACACCAGCGTCAGCAGGCAGAGCCCGGAGGAGCGCAGCAGGATGCCGGGGCGCAGGCTGGAGCGCAGGGCCAGGCCGAGGCAGATGAAGGCTTCGCCAAAGGCCGGGCCGATGGCAAGGATGCGGGACTTCAGGGACATGGCGATCCTTCGCGTGAAATGCAGAAGGGCCGCATTATGCGGCCCTTCCAGGGTTGCCGGGCTTACTTCTTGCCCAGTTTGTGCTCGAGGTAGTGAATGTTCACGCCCCCCTTGCGGAAACCCTTGTCGCGGGTCAGGTCACGGTGCAGCGGGATGTTGGTCTTGATGCCGTCCACCACCAGCTCATCGAGGGCGTTGCGCATGCGCGCCATGGCCTCGTCGCGGTCCTTGCCGTAGGTGATCAGCTTGCCGATCAGCGAGTCGTAGTTCGGCGGAACCGAATAGCCGCTGTACAGGTGCGAATCGACCCGCACGCCGTTGCCGCCGGGCGCATGGTAGTACTGCACCTTGCCGGGGCTGGGCATGAAGTTGTCCGGGTCTTCGGCGTTGATCCGGCATTCCAGGGCGTGACCACGGATGACCACGTCCTCCTGCTTGATCGACAGCTTGTTACCCGCGGCGATGCTGAGCATCTCCTTGACGATGTCGATGCCGGTGACCATCTCGGTGACCGGGTGCTCGACCTGGACGCGGGTGTTCATCTCGATGAAGTAGAAGTGGCCGTTCTCGTAGAGGAACTCGAAGGTACCGGCACCGCGGTAGCCGATCTCGACGCAGGCCTGGACGCAGCGGGCCAGCACTTCGGCGCGGGCCTTCTCGTCGATGCCGGGGGCTGGGGCTTCTTCCAGCACCTTCTGGTGGCGGCGCTGCAGGGAGCAGTCGCGGTCGCCGAGGTGGATGGCATTGCCCTGGCCGTCGGAGAGCACCTGCACTTCCACGTGACGCGGGTTGGTGAGGAACTTCTCCAGGTAGACCATGGAGTTGCCGAACGCAGCACCGGCTTCGGTACGGGTCAGCTTGGCCGACTTGATCAGCTCGTCGGCGCTGTGCACCACGCGCATGCCGCGACCACCACCGCCACCGGCGGCCTTGATGATCACTGGGTAACCCACTTCCTCGGCGATGGCCAGGGCGGTGGCTTCGTCTTCCGGCAGCGGGCCGTCGGAGCCCGGAACGGTCGGTACGCCGGATTTCTTCATGGCGTCCTTGGCGGACACCTTGTCACCCATCAGGCGGATGGTGTCGGCCTTGGGGCCGATGAAGGCGAAACCGGAGTTCTCCACCTGTTCGGCGAAGTCGGCGTTCTCGGCGAGGAAGCCGTAACCCGGGTGGATCGCCGTGGCGCCGGTGACTTCGGCGGCACTGATGATCGCCGGGATGTTCAGGTAGGACAGGGCAGCCGGGGCCGGACCGATGCATACGGTCTCGTCGGCCAGGGACAGGTGCATCAGCTCGCGGTCAGCCGTCGAGTGCACCGCCACCGTCTTGATGCCCAGCTCCTTGCAGGCGCGCAGGATGCGCAGGGCGATCTCGCCACGGTTGGCGATCAGGACTTTTTCCAGCATCACAGGCTCTCCGCGGTTCAGACGATGGTGAACAGCGGTTGGTCGTACTCAACCGGCTGGCCGTTCTCCACGAGGATGGATTCGATCACGCCGCTGGCTTCGGCCTCGATGTGGTTCATCATCTTCATCGCTTCGACGATGCACAGGATGTCGCCCTTCTTAACGGTCTGGCCGACTTCGGCGAAGTTTGCCGAGGTGGGCGAGGCGGCGCGGTAGAAGGTGCCGACCATCGGCGAGCGCACCACGGTGCCGTTGAGTTTCTTGGCGGCCGGGGCGGCGTCTGCTGCCGGGGCGACCGGGGCTGCTGCGACCGGAGCCGGTGCCGGGGCGGCCATCGGTGCGGCGTAGATCGGCTGGGCCATGGCGGCCTGCTTGCTGTGGCGGCTGATGCGCACGGACTCTTCGCCCTCGCGGATCTCCAGCTCGTCGATACCGGATTCTTCCAGCAGCTCGATCAGTTTTTTGACTTTACGGATATCCATTAATTATCAACTCCCAAGGGTGAGGTCAGGGGCGTTCAAGGTGTTCTAGCGCCGCGTCCAGGGCCAGGCGGTAGCCGGTGGCACCCAGACCGCAAATCACTCCCACCGCAACGTCGGAGAAGTAGGAGTGATGGCGGAAAGGTTCTCGCTTGTGCACGTTGGAGAGGTGCACTTCGATGAATGGGATGCTCACTGCGAGCAACGCGTCACGTAGGGCGACACTTGTATGCGTGAAAGCGGCGGGATTGATCAGGATGAAGTCCACGCCTTCGTTGCGTGCGGCATGGATGCGATCGATCAGTTCGTACTCGGCATTGCTCTGCAGATAAAGCAGGTGATGCCCCGCCTCGCGGGCTCTGCGCTCCAGGTCCTGGTTGATTTCGGCCAGGGTGGTGGCGCCGTACTTGTCGGGTTCGCGGGTGCCCAGCAGGTTGAGGTTGGGGCCGTGCAGGACGAGCAGGGTGGCCATGCGATGTCTTCCTTATTGGGGGCCAGGCGGGACTATGCAGGAAAGCCCGAGAGGCTGTCCATATGCCGGTAGTAGTCGACACGATGCCCGTAGTTTGCGGCAGATTTGTGAAAATCGGCTCAAAGCCGCTGGGCAGCGCCTTGCAGCTTGGCGGCGAAGTCCGTCGCGGTGATCTCACCTACGACACGCGATTCCGACCATTCGTCACCATTGGGGGCGAAGAACAGGATGGCGGGCGGGCCGAACAGCTTGTAGCGGTCCAGCAGCGCGCGCTGTTCGGGCGTGCTCGCGGTCATGTCGAAGCGCACCAGGTGGTAGGCGTTCAGTTGGCTGGCCACCTCGGGGGCGGTCAGCACTTCGCGCTCGATCACCTTGCAGCTGATGCACCAGTCGGCGTACCAGTCCAGCAGCAGCGGCTTGCCGGCGGCCTTGGCTTCGGCCTGGGCAGCGGCCAGCTCGGTCGGGGTGGTGATGGTCTGCCAGGCACCGGCCGTGCTGGCGGTGACGGCTGCAGCACCCGGGCGGCCCAGGGGGCGCAGCGGGTCCGACTCGCCCTTGAGGCCGCCGGTCCAGGCGGCCACCGCGTAGACCAGCAGCACCAGCCCGGCCAGTTGCGCCAGGCGCTGGCGGGCGGTTTTCGGGGTGAACTCCAGGGCGCCGAGGAACAGCGCCACGCCGCCGGCCAGCAGGCCCCACAGGGCCAGGGACAGCGGGCCGGGCAGCACGCGCTCCAGCAGCCACACCGAGACGGCCAGCAGTAGCACGCCGAAGGCATTGCGCACCGCGACCATCCAGTTGCCGGACTTCGGCAGCAGCGTGCCGCCGCCCACGGCGAACAGCACCAGGGGTGCGCCCATGCCGAGGCCGAGGACGAACAGCTTGAGCCCGCCGCCCAGGGCGTCGCCGCTGGCGCTTATATAGAGGAGGGCGCCGGCCAGGGGCGCCGACACGCAGGGTGAGACCAGCAGGCTGGAGAACACCCCCAGCGCCGCCGCGCCCCAGATCGAGCCGCCCCGGGTGTTGCCGGCCAGGCGATCCAGCGGGCCGCTGATGAACTGCGGCAGGCGCAGTTCGTAGAGGCCGAACATGGCCAGGGCGAAGACCGCGAAGAAGGCGGCGAAGGGCACCAGCACCCAGGCCGATTGCAGGCGTGCCTGCAGGTTGAGTTCGGCGCCGAACACGCCCATCAGCGCGCCGAGCACCGCGAAGCAGGCGGCCATGGGCAGCACATAGGCCAGCGACAGCACCAGGCCGCGGCTGCCGCCCACCTGGCCGCGCAGCACCACGCCGGACAGGATCGGCAGCATGGGCAGCACACAGGGGGTGAAGGTCAGGCCGAGCCCGGCGAGGAAGAACAGCGCCAGCTCGTGCCAGCTCCAGCCCTTGCCCTCGGACGGGATCGCACCGTCCAGCGCCGCCGGGGCGTCGCCGATCTGCAGGGTTTCGGTCTCCGGCGGGTAGCACAGGCCCTTGTCGGCGCAGCCCTGGTAGGTCACCAGCAGCTTGAAGGGACGATTGGACGGGTTGTTCAGCGGCAGGTCGACGTCGAGGACTTCGTAGTACACCTCCACGTCGCCGAAATATTCGTCGGTCTTGTGCTTGCCGGCCGGCAGCTGCGCGTCGCCCAGGGCTATGTCCGCCGGCTCGGTGCGGAACTGGAAACGGTGCTTGTAGAGGTAGTAGCCCTCGGCGTTGGCGAAACGCAGCTTGATCGAGGTCGGCGAGCTGTCCACCAGGCTGAGGCGGAAGGCCTCGCGCACGGGGAGGAAGTCCTTGCTGTTGTTCAGCGCGGCTCCGAGGGTGGAGCTGGGGCGGTTATCCAGCAGCCCGGCGCTGGCGGGCAGGGCGACCAGCAGCAGGATCAGGGTCAGCAGACGGCGCATGGAAGTCTCGGCAGGCGAAGGTGCCGGGCATGATAGCGGAGCCGGCCGCCGCCATGCAGCGCTGATCCTGTAAGCGGTTTTCTCGGCTGCCCGGGTGGTCGTGGCGCAGCGACCGTGCCCGCCCTGCGGCGACGCGCTTCGCTGTTGCGGGGCGCGACACGTCGCCGCAGGGGTCAGACGCGGAAGGCTTGCACCGCGCGGGTCAGGTCGCCGCCCAGCTGCAGCAGCTGTTCGGCCTGGTCGCGGCTGCGGCCGATGCGCTGCAGGTTGTCGTCGCCGAGCTGGTGGATCTCCTCGCTGTAGCCACGGATCTCGGTCACCGCACCGCTCTGATTGGCGGTGGCTTCGGCGATCTGCCCGGCGGTGTCGGCGATGGTGCGGATGGCCGCGACTATCTCGTCCAGTGCGCCATCGGCGGCGGCGGCGCGGGCGGCGGTCGCCTCGGCGTGCTCCACCTGGGCGCGCATGCCCTGTACCGACTGATGGGCGGCGGTCTGCAGGCGGCCGATCAGCTCCTGGATTTCGCCGGTGGCGCCGGCGGTGCGTTGCGCCAGGGTGCGCACTTCGTCGGCGACCACGGCGAAGCCCCGGCCCTGCTCGCCGGCACGGGCGGCCTCGATGGCGGCGTTGAGCGCCAGCAGATTGGTCTGTTCGGCGATGCCGCGGATCACCACCAGCACGCTTTCGATGGTGGCGGACTCCTGGGCCAGGCGCTCGATGGCGATGGCGTTGCCCTGCACCTCGCCGACCAGGCTGTGCATGCCCTCCAGGCTCTGGCCAATGATGCGCTGGCCTTGCTCAACGGCGCGCCCGGCGTCGTGGCTGGCAGAGGCGGCCTGGCTGGCATCGCCCGCCACCTGCTGGATGGTCGCCTCCAGTTCGCCCAGGGCGTCGCGGATCTGCGCGGTGCCGCCGGCCTGGCGTTCGGCCCCGGCGTGCAGGCCACCGTTGAGGTCGGCCAGGGTGTGGCTGCTGCCGGCCACCTGCTCGGCATGGTGGCGGATGGTGCCCACCAGCTCGCCGAGGTAGGCGCGCAGGCGGCCCAGGGACTGTTCGATGCCGCGCAGGTCGTCGATCTTCGAATCCAGGGCGATGGGCTTGCTGAAGTCGCCGGAGGCCCAGGCGGAGAGGGACTGCACCAGGCGCCCGAGCACGCGGGTGAGGTTGCGCTGGATGCGGTCCACGGCCAGGGCGATGAGCAGGATCAGGCCTATCATCAGCCCTTGGATCACCCGTACCTCGCCCTGGATGCGGCCATGCTCGGAGCGCACCAGCGGCTCCAGCGCGGCCAGGGCCTGGCGCAGGGCGTCGAGGCGGGCGCGGGTGGTGCCGGCCAGTTCGGCGCGGCTGGTGATCAGTTGGCGGGTGCGCTGCAGTTCGGCCGGGTAGCGCTTGAGCAGGCTGGCCAGGTCGCGCTTGAGGGCTATGCCGCGATCCTCGGCCTGTTTCGTCTCGGTCGCGGCTTCGGTGGCGGCCAGGCCCATCATCGCGGCGAAATCATCGGAGGCGGAGCTGGAGGCGTCGGCCAGGCCCAGCAGCGGCAGGGCGTCGAGGCGCGCGGATTCCATGCTCAGGGCGGCCAGCTCGCGCTCGACGTCGGCGGCCAGTTCGTCGCGGCCGCTCTCCACCAGCTTGACCCGGGCGTGGGCCAGGCGGGTCAGGTGCTGGGCGGCAGCCAGCAGGGGCTTGCGGTATTCGGCGGCCTGGCTGGGGTCGCCTTCGTCGGCGTAGCGGGCCAGCTGTTCCAGGGCGCCGTCGATCTCGCGTTCGGCCTGTAGCAGCAGGCCCTGCGGGTCGCCGGCCAGTTTGCCGGCGGCCAGCAGTTGGTCGCGGCTGAAGGCGCGCAGGTCATCGATGCTGGCGCGCAGGGTGGTGGCCAGTTGCGGCGGCAGCTGCGTCATGCGCTGGTCGAGTTCGTCCAGGCTCTGGGTGGCGGCGCTGTGGCGCAGGGCGTCGCCGCTGCCGAGGTAGGCTTCGATGTTGGCGCTGACGTCGCGCTGGAAGCGCTGGGCCAGGTCCATGTACTGCTCCATCACCTGGTAGGGGCGTTCCAGGGCGCGCTGCGACCACCAGAGGGTGACGCCCAGGGCCAGGCAGACGGTTACAAGAAGCAGGGTGTTGAGATTGGTGAGCTGTTTCAGGCGCATCGGGGCCTCGACCGACTACAGAACGGACAGGCCCTGAAAGATATTGCGGTTCGGTTTCAACCTGATGACAGCGTGAACTGCGTCACGCCCGCCGGTCGGCCTCAGGTGAACAGTTCGACGCGGTTGCGACCGCCGTGCTTGGCGCGATAGAGCGCTTCGTCGGCCTGCTTGGAGAGGGCGTTGCTGTCGAGGTCGTCGCGCAGCTCGGCGATGCCGGCGCTGAAGGTGCAGGACAGGTCATGGGGCTGCGCCGGGTAGTGGATCTCGGCGAAGCGCCGGCGGATTTCGTCCAGTACGCGGTGCGCCGCCTCCAGGTCGGTATCGGGCAGGACGATGGCGAACTCCTCGCCGCCGTAGCGCCCGATATGGTCGGTCTTGCGCAGGCGTTGCTTGAGGAACAGCGCCAGGCTCTTGATCACCCGGTCGCCCATGGGGTGGCCGTAGGTGTCGTTGACCTTCTTGAAGTGGTCGATGTCGATCATGGCGAAGGTCAGCGGGCGACCGTCGCGACGCGCTCGGGAGCGGGCATCTTCCAGCAGTTGCAGGGTGTGGGTGTGGTTGAACAGCCCGGTGAGGCTGTCACGCACCATCCGCGCCTTGAGGCTGCGGGCGCGCTTGGCGCGGTTGCGTACCGTGGCGATCAGGTGGCGCGGCTTGATCGGCTTGGTGAGGAAGTCGTCGCCGCCCTCGCTCATCGCATCCAGCTGCTTGTCCAGGTCGTCCTCGGCGGAGAGGTAGATGATCGGCACGCTGACGTAGCGCTCGTGCTGGCGGATCACCTTGGCCAGTTCGGTGCCCAGGCACTCGGGCATGTACATGTCGAGGATGATCAGGTCCGGCTGGAACTCGGCCAGCGCACCCATGGCCAGGGCCGGCTCGGTGATGGCCTGGGTGACGATGCCGGCGCTGTTGAGCACCATTTCGGTGTGCATCGCCTGGGCCTTGGAGTCGTCGACGATCAGCACCCGGTACGGCTCGTAGTGGGCGGTGCGGGTCAGGGTCTCGATCTTCTCCAGCAGGCTGGAGGCATCCAGGGCACCGGTGAAGTACTCCTGGCCCCCGGCGCGCACGGCGGCCAGGCGGGTCGGCGTATCGGTTTCCTCATGGCTGAAGAACAGCACCGGCAGCTTGTGCTCCAGGCCTTTCTGCGCCTCCAGGGCCAGCTCCAGTCCCGTGCCGCGACCGGCGAAATCCACTTCCATGACGATGGCGGCCGGATGGCGCTCGGCCATGGCGGCGCGGAAGGCATTGGCGCTGTCGCAGGTCTGTACGTAGAGGCCGAAGAAGTCCATCTGCTGGGCCAGGCGCTGGGCCCGCTCCTGATCCTGCAGGGCCAGGTATACCGGCTTGCGCAGGGGCGGCAGGAAGGTCTGTTCCAGTTGGTCGCCATGGCGCAGGCCGGTGCGCGACAGGCGCTGCATCAGTTGGCTGAGCTCGGTGATCAGGTCGCTGGAAAGACGGCCGCGGTTGGCCTTGACGGCTTCCAGGCTGTGCTTGATGCCCTGGGCCAGCTGGGTGTGTTCGGGTTGTTCGAAGCGTTCCGCATAGCGCAGCAGGTAGCCGTTGGCTTCGGTCAGCTCGGCCAGGTCGGCGCTGGTCCACTCGGCGCGCTGCAGGCGTTGCCAGACCTCCAGAAGATGGCGCGCCTGGTGGATCACTCGTTGTGCAAAGTGATTCTTGAGGCGATCGCGGCTCGGATCTTCATGCTCGGTCATGGCGTTGCTTCTAATGCTCGACCGCAGGATTTTGAGTGGGCGGTCAGAATGGTGGCTCTATGCTAGCACTTGATAATGCGTACGCTAGTACCGCCGATCTAATGACGCCAGTATTTTTTCACGGAGAACCATTAGGTCACAGTTGTGCTGTGCGGCCCGTCTCAGGTTGCGGCCCACTCTTGGTTTGGCCATTTGTCGCTGGCAAGGCCCGGCGCTTCACTTATAGTGCAGAGCCGGATGGCACCCTCCTCGCAGGTTGCTGTCGAAACTGCCGAGCTGAACGAGTTTAAGGACATAGCCATGCTGGACTGGAAGAAGCGTGCGGGTCAGGCACGAGATCGCGTCGATGATTCGGTGGATGACGTGCGCAGCTACCTGGGCGGAATCTGGCTGAGCCGCGCCCTCGGTGCGCTGCTGGGCCTCTACCTGGTGGGTGCGATCATCGTGGGTTGGTACTGGAGCCAGGAACCCGGGCTGTTCCCGGTGCAGCAGAATGCCCAGGCTGCCGCCGAGCGTGCCCAGCGCAAGCTGGTGACCGGCTACACCACGGTCGAGACCCTCAAGCAGGTCGGCCAGACCCTGCTCGACAAGCCCGGTGGCTACCTCTCCAACGACCTGGCTCCGCCCGGCCTCTGGCTGGACAACATGCCCAGCTGGGAATACGGCGTGCTGGTTCAGGTCCGCGACCTGTCCCGCGCCCTGCGCAAGGACTTCGCCCGTTCGCAGTCGCAGTCCACCGAAGACGTCGACCTCGCCCGTGCCGAGCCGCGCTTCAACTTCGACAACAAGAGCTGGGCCCTGCCGGCATCGGAAACCGAGTACCAGGAAGGCATCCGCGCCCTGGACCGCTACCTGGTCCGTCTCTCCGACCCGAACCAGTCCTCCGCGCAGTTCTATACCCGCGCCGACAACCTCAACAACTGGCTGGGCGACGTCGCCACGCGCCTCGGCTCGCTGTCTCAGCGCCTCTCCGCCAGCGTCGGCCGGGTGCGCCTGAACACCGACGTGAAGGCCCTGGAAGCCCAGGAAGGCGTGGTGCCCAAGGTCAGCGAGGAGATCGTCGAGACGCCCTGGCTACAGATCGACAATGTCTTCTACGAAGCCCGTGGCCAGGCCTGGGCGCTGTCGCACATCCTGCGGGCCATCGAAGTGGACTTCGCCGACGTGCTGGCGAAGAAGAACGCCACCATCAGCGTGCGGCAGATCATCCGCGAGCTGGAAGCCGCCCAGGAACCGCTGTGGAGCCCCATGGTGCTCAACGGCAGCGGCTTCGGCGTGCTGGCCAACCACTCGCTGGTGATGGCCAACTACATCTCCCGCGCCAACGCCGCCATCATCGACCTGCGTCAGCTGCTCGAGCAGGGTTGATGGCCATCAGCGAACGCGAGGCGGCGCACCGTGCCGCCTCCGATGCCGAGCGCATCGCCTGGGTCGACGAGGCCGATGGCCTGCTCGGCGAACTGCCCCGGGCCGAATTGCGCGAGCGCGGCCTGATCGGCCGTGGCACCTTCATCCTCCTCTTCGATTCCGCCGGGCGCCTCTGCGTGCACCGGCGCGCCCTGAGCAAGGCCGTGTATCCCGGCTACTGGGACCTGGCCGCCGGCGGCATGGTCGCCGCCGGGGAGGGCTACGCCGAATCCGCCGAGCGCGAGCTGGAAGAGGAGCTGGGCATCGCCGGCGTGCCGCTGGTGGATCACGGGCGCTTCTTCTTCGACGAGCCGGGCAATCGCCTGTGGTGCGCGGTGTTTTCCGCCGTTTCCGATGCACCGCTGCGGCTGCAGCCGGAAGAGGTGCTCGAAGCCCGTTTCGTCGACCTGGCAGAAGCCGCTGCCCTGCAGCCCTGCTGCCCCGACTCCCAGCGCGCCCTGCAGCTCTACCTCGACACCTGACCCAGGCGCGACGGTATGCCCTGAGTAGGGTGGATGACGCTTTTCTCATCCACCGATCGGCGCCCCGGGTTACGAAGTGCCATCGCTGGCCGTAGGCTGGGCTTCAGCCCACCGCTCTCGCTCGATGCCAACCTGTGGGCACCCCATTTTCCCCTGCCGAACCCGCGCCAGGCGCGGGTTTGTGCGATATTCCGGACCCTTTCGTGCGGGATGCTGCACAGCGAGGCGGGTAGGTCGCTATTCTGTCGATCAATGGCGCAATTTCGTACTTAGCATTCGCGCCGAATGCTGCTAAATTTCGCCGCCTTTCAAGCCCGGCTTCCCCGCCGGGTCTGCGCTGCCCCTGCCAGAGTGGGGCTTCGCGGTCGGCTCCCGCCGACCAGTCGCTATCCTGACCCCTACGAGGAAAGCCGGTGGTCAAGAAAGCTTCGTCCTTCGCCGCATTGAGCGGCCTGGTGTACTCCACCGACAGCGGCCGGCATTGCCCGGACTGCGCCCAGCCCATTGACGCCTGCGTTTGCAAGCGAGCCTCCGTGCCCGCTGGCGACGGCATTGCCCGTGTTCGCCGGGAAACCAAGGGCCGCGGTGGCAAGACGGTGACCAGTATCAGCGGCGTGCCGCTCGACGAGGACGCCCTCAAGGAGCTGGCCAGCGCGCTCAAGCGTCGCTGCGGCACCGGTGGCGCCCTGAAGGATGGTGTGATCGAGATCCAGGGCGATCACGTGGACCTGCTGCTCGAAGAGCTCGCCAAGCGCGGCTTCAAGGCCAAGAAATCCGGCGGTTGATCACCGGCTTTCTAAACTGACTGCAGCTGATGCGGTCAACACCCCAACGTCACACGACCGAATTAATCTGCCCAAGCCCGCCCCAAATGACCGGCGGGCCTGGCTCTTTTCTATCCCACAGGGGGAATCCGATGTCTGCACGACGCACGCGCAAGGACGATGGCAGCAGCTGGACCGTGGCCGACAGCCGCAGTGTCTATGGCATCCGCCATTGGGGCGCCGGTTATTTCGCGATCAATGACGCCGGCCGCGTCGAAGTCCGCCCGAGTGGCGCCGCCAGCGAGCCGATCGATCTGTTCGAACAGGTCGATGCCCTGCGTGAGGCCGGCCTGTCCCTGCCGCTGCTGGTGCGTTTCCCCGGCATCCTGCAGGACCGCGTACGCCAGCTGACCGGGGCCTTCGACGCCAATATCGCGCGCCTGGAATACCAGAACCGCTACACCGCGCTGTACCCGATCAAGGTCAACCAGCAGGAAGCGGTGGTGGAAAACATCATCGCCACCCAGGACGTCTCCATCGGCCTGGAAGCCGGCTCCAAGCCCGAGCTGCTCGCCGTGCTGGCCCTGGCGCCCAAGGGCGGCACCATCGTCTGCAACGGCTACAAGGACCGCGAGTTCATCAAGCTGGCGCTGATGGGGCAGAAGCTCGGCCACAACGTCTTCATCGTCATCGAGAAGGAATCCGAGGTTCAGTTCGTGATCGAGGAGGCTGCCGAACTCAAGGTCGCGCCCCAGGTCGGCCTGCGCGTGCGCCTGTCGTCCCTGGCCTCGTCCAAGTGGGCTGACACCGGTGGCGAGAAATCCAAGTTCGGCCTCTCCGCCGCGCAACTGCTGTCCGTCGTCGAGCGCTTCCGCAAGGCCGGCATCGAGCAGGGCGTGCGCCTGCTGCACTTCCACATGGGCTCGCAGATCGCCAACCTGGCCGACTACCAGCACGGCTTCAAGGAAGCCATCCGCTTCTACGCCGAGCTGCGCAGCCTCGGCCTGCCGGTCGACCACATCGACGTCGGCGGCGGCCTGGGTGTCGACTACGACGGCACCCACTCGCGCAACGCCAGCTCCATCAACTACGACATGGACGACTACGCCGGCGTGGTGGTGGGCATGCTCAAGGAGTTCTGCGACGCGCAGGGCCTGCCGCACCCGCACATCTTCTCCGAAAGCGGCCGCGCCATGACCGCGCACCACGCCGTGCTGGTGATGCAGGTGACCGACGTCGAGCGCCACAACGACGAAGTGCCGAAGATCGCCAACCTCGAGGAGCAGCCGGAGATCGTCCGCTGGCTCGCCGACCTGCTGGGCCCGACCGACGCCGAGATGGTCACCGAGACCTACTGGCGCGCCACACACTACATCAGCGACGCCGCCACCCAGTACGCCGAAGGCAAGCTGACCCTGGCGCAGAAAGCCCTGGCCGAGCAGACCTACTTCGCCATCTGCCGCCGCCTGCACAACCAGCTCAAGGCCCGCCAGCGTTCCCACCGCCAGGTGCTGGACGAGCTCAACGACAAGCTGGCCGAGAAGTACATCTGCAACTTCTCCGTGTTCCAGAGCCTGCCGGACACCTGGGCCATCGGCCAGGTGCTGCCGATCCTGCCGCTGCACCGCCTCGATGAAGAGCCGGTGCGCCGCGCGGTGCTGCAGGACCTGACCTGCGACTCCGACGGCAAGATCAAGCAATACGTCGACGAGCAGAGCATCGAGACCAGCCTGCCGGTGCACGAAGTGCGCGAGGGCGAGGACTACCTGCTGGGCGTATTCCTGGTCGGCGCCTACCAGGAAATCCTCGGTGACATGCACAACCTGTTCGGCGACACCGACTCGGTGAACGTCTACCAGCGCGAGGATGGCAGCGTGTACCACGGCGGCATCGAGACCCACGACACCATCGAGGACATGCTGCGCTACGTGCACCTGTCCCCCGAGGAACTGATGGCGCTTTACCGCGACAAGGTCTCCGGCGCCAAGCTCAGCGCCCGCGAGCGCACCCAGTACGTCGACGCCCTGCGTCTCGGCCTGACCCGCTCGTCCTACCTGTCGTCCTGATCCATCGCACCATGAAAAAGCCCGGCCCAGCGCCGGGCTTTTTCATTTTGGAGCGGGGATAGGGGGGTAGAGGGCAACGGGGTGCCCGCCTGGTAGGCGCGAATTCATCCGCGATCGGCGCTGATCAATACACCGTTGCCGGTTCCGGCAGGCTGAGCAGGCCGGCTTCGTTGAAGCGCACGGTGTTCCAGAAGCCGCCGCCGAGCTTGCCGCGCACGGTGTAGGGCACGCCGGGCTGGCGGCCGGTGTCGTGGCTGTTGGCCAGGCCCCAGGCCTGGCGCATGGCGGAGAAGGCAGAGATGGTCACGGGGACGCTGACCAGGGCTTCGCTGAAGCGCGGGATTTCGCCGGCCTGGTCGCTGACGCCGCTGGCCAGGGGCTGGTTGTTGATATCGAGATCGAGGGCGATGCCGTTGTAGCGGATGGCGGTGTCGTTGGGGTTCTGCACCCGCAGCTTGACCATGAAGCGCATTTCCAAGCCTTGGCCGGGCACCGGCTCCATGCCCACCAGGTCGATGCGCACCGGGTCCCGCGGGGCCAGGGTGCTGCAGGCGGAGAGGCCCAGCATCAGCAGCAGGCAACTGGCGAGGCGCAAGGTGGAGCGGATGATTGGGGTCATGGCGTACGTCCGATTTGTGCAGGTGGTGCACCGCTAGAGACCGGCGAAGACGCCGTTCATTCCGCGTTCTCCGACGAAAGTAGCCCACGGGACGGCGTCGCGAAGGGGCGTTCGGCCAGGTAATTCCGGCCCTTAAGCGGAGCGGCAGCGTCTATCCCAGGGGCTGCTGCCGTCCGTCGGAAGGCACGCGCCAGGCGCGTTGCCTGAACTCAAAGGCCGCTATGGCCGTCCATTGCCCTTGTATGGGGATGAAAATAGCGAGCAGGCAGATGATCCGTTCTCTGGGGTTGAGGAATGTCGGGTGGCGCACCATCGTGGTCCGCACCGTGACCGAGTTCATCGATGACGAGCTGCCGACCTATGCCTCGGCGCTGGCCTTCCAGATGTTCTTCTCGCTGTTCCCCTTCCTGTTGCTGCTGATCGCGGTGATCGGCTTCCTCGAGTTGCCCGAGTTCTTCGACTGGCTGCAGGCCCAGGCGACGCTGGTGCTGCCGGGCGCGGCGATGGACCTGGTGCTGCCGGCCATCGAGCAGTTGCAGACGCAGAAGCCGGGGCTGTTCTCCATCGGTGCGGTGGTGGCGCTGTGGTCGTCGTCATCGGCCATCCGTTCGAGCATGGATGCGATGAACCGCGCCTACGACGTGGAGGAGGGACGCCCGACCTGGAAGCGCATCCCGCTGTCGGTGCTCTACACCGTGGGCGTGGCGGCCTTCCTGCTGGCGGCGGCAGGGCTGATGGTCACCGGGCCGCAGGTGATGAATTGGCTGGCCGGGCAACTGGGCATCGAGGACGTGGTGGTGCTGCTGTGGAACTGGCTGCGCATCCCGGTGGCGGTGCTGCTGCTGATGATGGTGGTGGCGTCGGTCTACTACCTGCTGCCGGATGTGAAGCAGGAGTTCCGCTTCATCACGCCCGGCTCGGTGCTGGCGGTGCTGGTGTGGCTGGTGGCGTCCATGGGCTTCAGCTACTACGCGAAGAACTTCGCCACCTACAACGCCATGTACGGCAGCATCGGCGCGATCATCATCCTGCTTCTCTACCTGTACATCTCGGCGGCGGTGCTGCTGTTTGGCGCCGAGCTCAACGCGGTGATCGAGCACCACTCACGCGAGGGCAAGAAGCCCGGCGAGAAAAAGGCCGACGAGGGTGCCGTTGTGCAGTTGCCCGAGTAGCGGTGCGCCGGTTCAGCCGCGCAGCAGGCCTTCCAGGCGCTCGCGCAGCCGGGGCTCTTCCTCTTCGCTGATGCCCAGCAGGAAGTAGTGGCGCAGCACGGCGATGGCTTCGTCCGCGCTTTTCAGCAGGTGCTGGTTCACCTGGCCGTCGGCACTGCGGCGGTTGAAGGTGCCGTTGCGCAGGGTGAAGCGCTCCGTGCCCTGGGTGCGGGCGGCCACCAGCATCTGGCGGAAGATGCTGTCCGGGTGGGTCGAGGTGTACCAGTTGCGGGGCACGTAATCGACCCAGTGCTGGGGCTGCAGGTCGAAGCGGTAGACCGGCACCCAGGCATCGCCCAGGAAGGTTTCCAACTGATGGTCATCGTGCCCGGCGTCCGGCGCCAGGAGGCGGAAGGGCAGCTCGCCGAGGTCCTCGTGGCCCTGCAGGGGCAGGGAGCGGGTGGGGTTGGCGGAGCCGAAGCCGACATCGGCGATGACCGGGCCGTCGTCCAGGTCCACCCGCAGCAGCAGGTGCGAGGTGATGGTCAGCGGCGCATCGTCCGGCAAGCCCCAGCGCACCCGCGCTGCCAGCGGGGTGACGCGAAAGCCCAGGGCCAGCAACAGGCGCCCGAACAGGCCGTTGATCTCGAAGCAGTAACCGCCACGGCTGCGCTCCACCACCTTGGCGAACACCGCCTCGGCGTCGATGGAGATGGGGCGGTCGAGCAGGACGTCGACGTTTTCGAAAGCGACCCGGTCCAGGTGGGCCTTGATCAGGCGGTCGAGGGTGGCGCGGTCGGTGAGGGTGGGGGCCGGCTGGTCGATGTGGGCCAGGTAGGCGCGGGTCTGCTCAGGGCTCAGGGCGTGCATGAAGCGGCTCCATGGATGACGGGAGGAGGCTAGCAGAGCTTTGGCGGGCTGGCTGCTGTTCTGCTTTTGCAACGTCTTCTGTAAAAAATAAGGAACTGATGGGCTGGCGCTGGCGAAGAAATGATCGGTGCATCAACGGGTTGTCTGACAATCCGAAGGCGCGCCTGTCGTTTTTTGTAGTCATTTGGCTTGTAACTGTTTGACATATTTGACGGCTTTGGCAGACTGCTCGCCCGTTGCGGCAGGAGGTCGCGGTTGCCGTGCAGGGCTCCTGAAGCCATGACGGATGATCCCGCCCGGTTGTGACGCGCCTAAAACAAAAATTCTGTCAGTCGCGGCGACCCTGGGTGGACACAGGTCCGACAGGCCAGACGACGGGCGAGCCACTGGAACTCACACATGCTGATCTGGTTTGTTGCGGTCTACCTGCTGATCACCGTCGGTGTTGGCTTCTACGCCTCCACTCGCGTCAAGAACTCCAAGGATTTCGCGGCAGGCGGCCGCAGCATGTCCTTCCCGCTGGTGGCGGCCATGGTGTTCGCCACCTGGTTCGGCTCCGAAGCGGTGCTGGGCATCCCCGCCACCTTCATCGAGGAAGGCTTCGCCGGGATCATCGAAGACCCGTTCGGCTCCTTCGGCTGCCTGATGCTGGTGGGCCTGGTGTTCGCCCGCCCGCTGTACCGCATGAACCTGCTGACCATCGGCGACTTCTTCAAGAAGCGCTTCGGGCCCAATGTCGAGCTGATCACCAGCCTGGTGATCATCGGCTCCTACCTGGGCTGGGTGGCGGCGCAGCTCACCGCGCTGGGCGTGGTGTTCAACGTGCTCTCCGACGGCTCCATCACCACCACCCAGGGCATGCTCATCGGCACCGGCATCGTGCTGCTGTACACCCTGTTCGGCGGCATGTGGTCGGTGGCGCTGACCGACTTCATGCAGATGATCATCATCGTCGCCGGTCTGCTGTACCTGACCTGGCTGATCGGCGACATGGCCGGTGGCGCCGAGGTGGTGATCAGCCACGCTGCCAGCGAGGGCAAGTTCGCCTTCATGCACGGCTTTGAACCCCGTGACATCGTCGCCTTCCTCGGCGCGGCGGTGACCATGATGTTCGGCTCCATCCCGCAGCAGGACGTGTACGCCCGGGTGATGTCGGCCAAGACCGAAAACATCGCCGCGCGTGCCTCCATGGCCGGCGCCTGCTTCTACCTGGGCTTCTGCATGCTGCCGATCTTCCTCACCTATGCGGCCTCGATGATCGACCCGGCGATGGTGCAGAAGTGGCTGGCAGAGGATGCGCAGATGATCCTCCCGCACCTGATCATGGAACGCACCCCGCTGTTCGCCCAGGTGATGTTCTTCGGCGCGCTGCTCTCGGCCATCATGTCCACCGCCTCGGGCACCCTGCTGGCGCCTTCGGTGACCTTCACCGAGAACGTGCTCAAGCGCTTCCTGCCGGACATGAACGACCGCCAGTTCCTGCTCGCCATGCGCCTGAGCGTGCTGGGCATGACGGTGGCCACCTCGCTGTTCGCCCTGTATTCGGACGCGAGCATCTACGAGATGGTCGGCAATGCCTACAAGGTGACCCTGGTCGCCGCCGTGGTGCCGCTGTTCGCCGGGCTGTTCTGGAAGCGCGCCACCACCCAGGGCGCGCTGACCGCCATCGGCTTCGGCCTGGCCTCCTGGGTGTTCCTGGAGATGAATTATCAGGAAACCGACTTCTGGCCGCCGCAACTGGCGGGCCTGCTGTTCAGCGTGCTGGGCATGCTGCTGGGCTCCCTGCTGCCGCAGCTGAGCCGCCCGCGCGGTGAAAGCGTCGACGCCATGATGGCGCCCGCCGGCAACTGACCCCTCCCGGGCCCTCCTGTTCTGGAGGGCTCGCTCTTCTTCCCCGTGCCGGTCCCGGCACACCCCGTACGGAAGCTGTGATGCAGTCGTGGTTTCTGACTGCTCGAACAGGTTCCGAACTGGTGCATCCCTTCCTGGCTGTCCTCCCGCATGACCGGCCCCGGGCGCTGGCAGCTGCCCGAGGGGCGAGGCCTGGAGGGGGATTCCTTCCTTTAGTTGACCTGTGCGTCAATTTGGATGTGCGCTCACCATAATGGTGAGAAAAATATTATTTCGATTAAAATCAGTGGGCTGTGATTAATTCAGAGCCGCTTGCCAGCGTCGCACTCCTTGCTCTAGGTTTCACGAACCTGTCATTAGAGACAGGTTATCGTCTCCCCCGGTGACTGACCGGCTCGGTAGTGCTCCCCTGTGCTGCCGGGCCGCCAGTGCACCACCGTGCAGCCCACCGCACGGTGCGCCCGCCCTGGGCGCCTCGCCGTAGATCAATCGCAACAGACATCGCCTGGTTTCGTTTTTTCCACCCGAGCGCTTCCCGCCGTGGGAGGCCCGCACCTGCAAGGAAGAAAAAGCAATGAAACGTCTCGCCCTCCTGCTGTCGCTTTGCTGCGTCCCTTTCACCTCGGCCTTCGCCGCCACCGTCACCCTGAGCAAGGGCGGCTACAACCTCACCTACGATTGCGACAACCACACCGCCCTGCGCTACGAGTACGTGCTGACCACCGACACCGGTTCGGCGGCACGGCCTTCCTCCTTCTACCTGGACCCGGACCTGCCCAGCGGTTGCGCCGGCCAGACCAGCACCTCGTCCTACGCCAGCGTGGTATCGGGCTGGGACCGTGGCCACCTGGTGACCTCCAACCACATGGACTACAACGCCACCTACATCAAGCGCGCCAACTACATGAGCAACATCGTGCCGCAGGTGGCCAGCTTCAATCAGGGCATCTGGGTGGCGGCCGAGAATGTCGCCGAGTGCTACCGCGACCTGGCCACCGTCTATGTGTATGGCGGGGTGGTCTACAACGACACCTCCAACGACTACTTCCTGTCGTCCCACGGCATCCGCACACCGGATTACTTCTGGAAGACCATCGTCACCACCGATACCGCCACCGGGCAGACCAAGGCCATCAGCTGGTACATCCCCAACCAGGCCGGCCTGGGCAGCCTGAACAGCTACATCAAGAGCATCTCCGAGCTGGAAAGCCTGATCGGTACCAGCGCCGTGGGCATCAGCGTGCCGGCCAGCGTCAAGGCGCAGAAACCCACCAGCACCTGGGCGACGCCGAGTGGCTGTGATTTGAGCTGATTATCGATTGGGTGGGGCAGGGGGCTGGGCTTTAGCCCATCGGTAACATCGTTGGTGGGTTAAAGCGGAGCGCCGCCCGGCCCACCCTACGAATGCCACGCCTAGGCTTTTCTTCCAGCTTCCAGCTTCCAGCTTCCAGCTTCCAGCTATCCAGGCCCCTCACATGCATAGGCTGGGCACCCACTCCCAGCCACTCAGGACCCTTTCTTGCCGCTTGCAACGTGAAGCTTGCCGCTGCTTCTAAGTCGCCAGACCGATGCCACGGAGTATGACGGCGGTGACGGTCTGCACGGCGCGTTCGAACTGCTGGTCGTTCAGCGGCTGGTGATTGTTGAGCACCATCACCTGGTGGTCGAAGTCGGCGTAGTGCTGGGTCGAGGCCCAGATCATGTACAGCAGGCTGGAGGGTTCGACCGGAAGGATGCGCTTGCTCTCGACCCACTGGCGGATCTTTTCTTCCTTGAGCTTGGCCCAGTCGTAGAGGGGGCCGTCGAGGGCTTCCTTGAGCTGCGGGGCGCCGTGGATGACTTCGGCGGCCCAGACCTTGGAGCCGTGGGGGCGGGTGCGCGAGCGGTTCATCTTGGCGCGGATGTAGCTGGTCAGCGCGACGCTGGGGTCGTCGAACATCTCGAAGCAGGTGCCGTCTTGCTCCCACTCTTCCAGCAGGCTTTGCAGCACGGCGCGGTAGAGGTCTTCCTTGGTCGCGAAGTAGTAATGCAGGTTGGACTTGGGCAGGCCGACTTCCTGGGCGATGTCCTGCATGGAGGTGGCGGCGAAGCCTCGCTCGGCGAAGACCTTTTCGGCGGCCAGGAGGATCTTCTCGGTGTTCTTGATGCGGATGCCGATCTTGCGGTTACTGCTCATCGATCCCTCGGGCTGCACGGACTGAAGCCGGGCAAACATATCACCGAACCCGGCGCGGGCACGAGCCCGACGCGCGAGGTGCCCCGCCGCCGTGGAGGCGGCGGGGCGGGGCTGGATCAGAAGTGCACTTTGACCAGCAGGCTGGCGGTGTTCTGGTCGGTGCCGCCGAGGATGTCGTCGCCGAGGAAGCTGTCATCGTCGATGCCGTACTTGTTGCTCCAGTAGTCGTACTCGACGCCCACGTAGAGCTGCTTGGCGCCCAGGTTCATGGCCTTGCCCAGGTCGTACTTGATCTGCGGGTTGAAGTGCAGGTTGGCGTGCAGGTCGTTCGGGCGGCTGCTGGTGGCGTCCTTGTTGTTCCAGACCCAGTCCATGAAGCCGTCGATGAGGATGTCGGAGTCGCCCACCGGCAGGGTGTACGACCACACCGGGGTGACCTGCCACTGGCCGGACGGGTTGTTGGTGATGCCGTCGGGCTTGCGGTAGTAGAAGTTCAGCTGGAAGTAGTCGAAGCCGGGGATGGCCAGGTCGAAGCCCGGGCCGACCAGGTAGTTCTGGTTGCGGTTCTCGCCGCGCTCGTAGGTGGCGGCCAGCAGCACGTCGGTCACCGGGCCGAAGGCGATCTTCTGGTCGAACAGCTTGCCGAAGGACAGGCGCGGGGAGATTTCACCGTAGTAGGTGTTGTTGCCCGCGTTGGCGTCGGCCTTGCCGTTGTAGTTGATCTGGTCGGCGAAGATGAACAGGTCGCCCCAGGTCCAGCCACTGGCGTGCTCGAAGGTGAAGGTCTGTTGGATTTCCGGGTTGACCTTGAAATCCTTGCCATAGAGGTAGGTGACGCTGTTGTTCTGCCACAGCAGGGGGCCGTCGGCCAGGGCTTGGCCGCAGGCCAGCAGGCCACCGGCGAGCGCGAGAGCGGAGAGGGTACGGTTCATTCGGGTTGGGCTCCTGGTGCTTGGTTATCTTTCTATCTGCGTAGAAGTTGTCTGATTGGTCAGGCTTGGCTGCCAGAGCAAGAAAGGAGCCAGTTTTCTCCGACACCTTCCCCGGGCGCGGGATTATCTGGATAAACCCCGATGTTTCAAGCGGTTGTTTCGTGACCAACGGGTTTTTCCGACTTGCGGGAGGCTTGCCCGTGCACGGTTATGGGCGCGCATACCTGACCGATCGAACAGTCCTGCATCAACTTGGGGCGGCTGCGGGCGACGGGGGGACGGAGCGTTCGGCGCCTGCTGCGGTTTTTCCCCGGCCCATAAAAAAGCCCCCATCAAGCTTGATGGGGGCCTCGCGCAGCAAGGGTGGCCCAATCCATGGGCCTGGACACGCGAATCAGGATTGCGGGTTGGCCGGTGCCGCCTGGGCGGTGCCGGTGCGCTCGTTCCAGCCACCGCCGAGGGCCTTGTACAGGTTGACCTCGCTGGTGAGCTGGTTGAGACGGTCACTGATCAGTTGCTGGCGCGCGCTGAACAGCTGGCGCTGGGCGTCGAGCAGGGTCAGGTAACTGTCCACGCCGGTGCGGTAGCGGCGCTCGGCCAGGCGGTAGTAATCCTCGGAGGTGCGCACCAGGTTGCGCTGGGCAGTGAGCTGCTCCTCGAAGGTGGTACGGGCGGCGAGGCCGTCGGCGACTTCCTGGAAGGCGGTCTGGATGGCTTTCTCGTACTGCGCCACCTGGATGTCCTTCTGCACCTCGGCGTAGTCGAGGTTCGCCTTGAGGCGGCCGGCGGTGAAGATCGGCAGGTTGATCTGCGGCTGGAACAGCCAGCTGCCGGAGCCACCGTCGAACAGGCCGGAGAGCTCGGCGCTCTTGGTCCCGGCATTGGCGGTGAGGCTGATGCTGGGGAAGAACGCAGCGCGCGCGGCACCGATGCTGGCGTTGGCGGCCTTGAGCTGGTGCTCGGCCTGGAGCACGTCCGGGCGGCGTTGCAGCAGCTCGGAGGGCAGGCCGGCGGGCACTTCGGCCAGTTGGTCGTCGCCCAGCACCTCGCCTTGAGGCAGGTCACCGGGTACGCCCCTGCCCAGCAGCAGCGCCAGGGCGTTGCGGTCCTGGGCCACCAGGCGGCTGTACTGCGCCAGGGTGACCTGGGCGCTTTCCACGGCGGTGCGCGCCTGGCTCAGGGCCAGGGCATCGGCGACGCCGACGTCGAAGCTGCGCTGGGTGAGGGCGAAGCTTTCCTGGTAGGTCTTCAGGGTGTCGCGGGTCAGCTTGAGCAGCGACTGGTCGGCCTGCAGGGTCAGGTAGGCGTTGGCGACGCTGGCCACCAGGCTGATCTGCGTGCTGCGACGGGCTTCCTCGCTGGCGAAGTACTGCTCCAGGGTCTGCTCGTTGAGGCTGCGCAGGCGGCCGAAGAAGTCGATTTCCCAGGCGCTGACGCCCACCGTGGCCGAGTACTGGCCGCTGGTGGTGGCGCGGCCGCTGCTGGACAGGTCCGCCGGCAGGCGCTGGCGGGTGCCGCTGCCGTCGGCCGAGATGCTGGGGAACAGCTCGGAGCGCTGGATACGGTACTGCGCGCGGTAGGCGTCGATGTTCAACGCGGCGACGCGCAGGTCGCGGTTGTTGGCCAGGGCGGTTTCCACCAGGCGTTGCAGCGCCGGGTCCTTGAAGAACTCGCGCCAGCCCAGGTCCACCGCAGCGGTGGTGGTCTGCGCGCCGCTGGCGTTGGCGGTGTAGGCCTCGCCCAGGGGCCAGGCGCCGTCCACCGGCGCCTCGGGGCGCTGGTAGTCGGGGATCAGCGAGCAGCCGCCGAGCAGGACGCTGGCGACCGCGAGGGACAGCAGGGACTGCCTCATTCGGCGGCCTCCTTGGTCAGTTCGTCTTTGCTGCGCTTGTCCTTGAACAGCGAGCAGACCAGTACGTAGAACAGCGGGACCCAGAAGATCGCCAGCACCGTTGCCGTAAGCATGCCGCCGATCACGCCGGTACCGATGGCGTGCTGGCTGCCCGAACCGGCGCCGCTGGAGATGGCCATGGGCACCACGCCGAGGATGAACGCCAGCGAGGTCATGATGATCGGGCGCAGGCGCATGCGGCACGCCTCGATGGCGGCGTCGAACAGGCTCATGCCCTGCTCATGCAGCTCCTTGGCGAACTCGACGATGAGGATCGCGTTCTTCGCCGAGAGGCCGATGGTCGTGAGCAGCCCTACCTGGAAGAACACGTCGTTGGAGAGCCCGCGCATGCTGGTGAACAGCAGCGCACCGAGGATGCCCAGGGGCACCACCAGCATCACCGAGAAGGGGATCGACCAGCTCTCGTACAGGGCCGCCAGGCAGAGGAACACCACCAGCAGCGACAGCGCGTAGAGCGCAGGTGCCTGGGCACCGGAGAGGCGCTCCTCGTAGGACAGGCCGGTCCAGGAGTAACCGACGCCGGCTGGCAGTTGCTTGATGATTTCCTCGACCGCTGCCATGGCTTCGCCCGAGCTGTGGCCAGGCGCCGCTTCACCGAGGATCTCGATGGCCGGCACGCCGTTGTAGCGGGCCAGTTTCGGCGCGCCGTAGACCCATTCGCCGGAGGCGAAGGCACTGAACGGCACCATCTCGTTCTGGTCGTTGCGCACGTACCACTTGCCGAGGTCGTCGGGGTTCATCCGCGCCTCCGGTACGCCTTGCAGGTAGACCTTCTTCACCCGGCCACGGTCGATGAAGTCGTTGACGTAGCTGGCGCCCCAGGCGATGGACACGGTGTTGTTGATGTCCGCCAGGGAGACGCCGTGGGCGCGGGCCTTCTCGTCGTCGATCTGCAACTGGTACTGCGGCTCGTCGTACAGGCCGTTGGCGCGCACGCGGGTCAGCACCGGATTGTTGTTGGCCAGTTCGAGGAACTTGTCACGGGCGGCGTTGAGCTGCTCGTGGCCGACGCCGGCGCGGTCCTGGAGGAAGAAGTTGAAGCCGGTGGCGTTACCCAGTTCCAGCACCGCCGGCGGGGCGAAGGCGAAGACCATCGCGTCACGGAAGCTGAAGAAGTGCTGCTGGGCGCGCTGGGCCAGGGAGAACACGCTGTGCTCGGCGCCGGGGCGCTCTTCCCAGGGCTTGAGCATGATGAAGGCCATGCCCGAGCTCTGGCCGCGACCGGCGAAGTTGAAGCCGGTGACGGTGAACACGGATTTGACGGTGTCCTTCTCCTTGTCCAGCAGGTACTCGCGCATCTGGTCGACCACCACCTGGGTGCGCTCGGCGCTGGCGCCGGCCGGGGTCTGCACCTGGGCGAAGAGCACGCCCTGGTCTTCCTCGGGGAGGAAGGCGGTGGGGATGCGGGTGAACAGCCAGGCCATGATCGCGACGATCACCAGGTACATCAGGATGTACGGCGTCTTGCGCTTGAGGATGGCGCGCACGCCCCGCTCGTAGCCGTTCACGCTGCGGTCGAAGGTGCGGTTGAACCAGCCGAAGAAGCCGCGCTTGGGGGCGTGGTGACCCTTGGCGATGGGCTTGAGCATGGTGGCGCAGAGGGCCGGGGTGAAGACCAGGGCCACCAGCACCGACAGCGCCATGGCGGAGACGATGGTGATGGAGAACTGGCGGTAGATCACGCCCGTGGAGCCGCCGAAGAAGGCCATCGGCAGGAACACCGCCGAGAGCACCAGGGCGATGCCCACCAGTGCGCCCTGGATCTGGCCCATGGACTTGCGCGTGGCTTCCAGCGGCGACAGGCCTTCCTCGGCCATCACCCGCTCGACGTTCTCCACCACGACGATGGCGTCGTCCACCAGCAAGCCGATGGCCAGCACCATGGCGAACATGGTCAGGGTGTTGATGGTGAAGCCGAACATCGCCAGCACGCCGAAGGTGCCGAGCAGCACCACCGGCACCGCGAGGGTGGGGATGATGGTGGCGCGGAAGTTCTGCAGGAACAGGAACATCACCAGGAACACCAGCACGATGGCTTCGCCCAGGGTGTGCACCACGCCTTCGATGGAGGCCGAGACCACCGGGGTGGTGTCGTAGGGGAACACCACTTCCATGCCGGCGGGGAAGAAGGGCTTCAGCTGGTCGATGGTGGCGCGGATCGCCTTGGCGGTATCCAGCGCGTTGGCGCCGGTAGCCAGCTTGATCGCCATGCCCGAGGCCGCCTTGCCGTTGAACTGCGCGCTGATGGCGTAGTTCTCGCCGCCCAACTCGACGCGGGCGACGTCGCGCAGGCGCACCTGGGAGCCGTCACGGTTGACCTTGAGCAGGATGGCGCCGAACTGCTCGGGCGTCTGCAGGCGGGTCTTGCCGATGATGGTGGCGTTGAGCTGGGTGCCGGGGGAGGCGGGCAGGCCGCCGAGCTGGCCGGAGGACACCTGCACGTTCTGCGCCTGGATGGCGCTCTTCACGTCCACCGGGGTCAGCTGGTAGTTGTTCAGCCGCGAGGGATCGAGCCAGATGCGCATGGCGTACTGCGAGCCGAACACCTGGAAGTCGCCCACGCCCTTGGTGCGCGAGATCGGGTCCTGCATGTTGGAGACGATGTAGTTGGACAGGTCGTTCTTGTCCATGGAACCGTCCACCGACACCACGCCGATCACCAGCAGGAAGTTCTTCACTGCCTTGGTCACGCGGATGCCTTGCTGCTGCACTTCCTGCGGCAGCAGCGGGGTCGCCAGCTGCAGCTTGTTCTGCACCTGCACCTGGGCGATGTCAGGGTTGGTGCCCTGCTCGAAGGTGGCGGTGATGGTCATGCTGCCGTCGGAGTTGCTCTCCGAGGAGATGTAGCGCAGGCCGTCGATGCCGTTGAGCTGCTGCTCGATCACCTGCACCACGGTGTCCTGCACCGTTTGCGCCGAGGCGCCGGGGTAGGACACCTGGATGCCGACGGCGGGCGCGGCGATGCTCGGGTACTGGTTGATCGGGAGCTTGAGGATGGCCAGGCCGCCCGCGAGCATGATCACCAGCGCGATCACCCAGGCGAAGATCGGCCGGTCGATGAAGAACTTCGACATGGAAGACGCTCCTTATTGGCTTTTCGCCAGGTCGGGATCCACCGACTTCGATTCGGCGACGTTGGTCGCGGGGGCGGTCTTCACTTCGGCGCCGGGGCGGACGAACTGCAGCCCTTCGGTGATCAGCTTGTCACCCGGGTTGAGGCCCTTGGTCACCAGCCAGCGATCGCCGACGGTACGGTCCGCTTCCAGCTGGCGCAGCTCCACCTTGTTCTCGGCGTTGACCACCAGCGCGGTGGCCTGGCCCTTGAGGTCACGGGTCACGCCTTGCTGCGGCGCGAGGATGGCCTGCTGGTTCACGCCCGAGCTCAGCTGCGCGTGCACGAACATGCCGGGCAGCAGGTCGTGGTCGGGGTTGGGGAACACGGCGCGCAGGGTTACCGAGCCGGTGCCTTCGTCCACCGACACCTCGGAGAACTCCAGGGTGCCTTCGTGGCCGTACTCGCTGCCATCTTCCAGCATCAGCTTGACCTTGGCGGCGTTGTCGCCGGCCTTCTGCAGCTGGCCGCTCTCCAGGTCGCGGCGCAGGCGCAGCAGGTCCTTGGTCGGCTGGGTGACGTCGACGTAGATCGGGTCGAGCTGCTGGATGGTCGCCATGGCGGAGGCCTGGCCGTTGTTCACCAGGGCGCCCTCGGTGACGCTGGAGCGACCGATGCGGCCGGAGATCGGTGCCAGCACCTTGGTGTAGCGCAGGTCGATGCGGGCTTTCTCCAGGGCGGCTTCGGCTTGCAGGCGCGCGGCCTGGGCTTCGTCATAGGCCTGGCGGCTGACGGCCTGGTCGGTCACCAGATCCTTGTAGCGGTCGGCCAGGGAGCGGCTGGAGGCGAGGGTCGCCTCGGCGCTCTTGAAGGTCGCCTGGTACACGGATTGGTCGATCTGGTAGAGCTGCTGGCCGGCCTTCACTTCCGAGCCTTCCTTGAACAGGCGCTTCTGGATGATGCCGTCCACTTGCGGGCGAACTTCGGCAATGCGGAACGCGGTGGTGCGGCCCGGCAGCTCGGCGGTGAGCGTGAAGGGCTCGGATTTCAGGGTGACGATGCCCACTTGAGGTGTCTGCGCGGGCGGCGGCGCGGAGGCCTCCTTGCAGCCGGCGAGTGTGAGCGTAGCCAGAGCGACGGCGGAAACCATAGCTGCGAAGGCTGGCTTCTTCTGCATCTGAAAAGACCTCGTTCGATACGTTTGCCCGGGCGGGCGATACCCACGCAGGGAGCGTGGGTGGATTGTTTAGTCAGCTAACGAATATACTTACGTACGTGAACGTTTGTAAACGAATCTTCTCATCTCTCTGTCAGATAATGTGTCGAGGGTGAGGCGTTCTTTCGCTGCTGTCCCCACTCTCAGAGTCACCTGCATGGCCAGACGAACCAAAGAAGAAGCCGAAGCGACCCGTGTCCAGATCCTGGATGCCGCCGAACAGGTGTTCTACGACAAGGGCGTCTCACGTACCTCCCTGGCGGATATCGCCGCCCGGGCGGGTGTCTCCCGCGGGGCCATCTACTGGCACTTCCAGAACAAGGTCGACGTCTTCCAGGCCATGCACGAACGCCTGCGCACCCCGCTCGAGGAGCTGGCCCGCGCCAGCGAGAGCGAGGACGAGCCCGACCCCTTGGGCCGCATGCGCCAACTGCTGGTGCGCCTGCTCAAGCGGGTGGAGCTGGACCCGCGCAGCCGGCGCATCAGCGAGATACTCCAGCACAAATGCGAGTTCACCGACGAACTGGGCGACCTGCGGCAGAAGATGCAGAGTTTCAGCCTGGAATGTGACCAACGCATTGCCCGCGCCCTCGCCAACGCGGTGGCCAGGGGGCAGCTCCCCGAGGGGCTCGACTGCACCCGCGCCGCAGTCACGCTGCATGCCTATATCGACGGCCTCCAGGCCCACTGGCTGTTGGCGCCCGGGCGCTTCCCCCTGGCCGAACAGGCCGAGCAACTGGTGGACGCACTGCTGGACATGCTGCGCGGCAGCGTCGCGCTGCGCGGCTGAGAAGGGTCTGACAGACCCGGGGTTCATGGCTTTCGCGCCCCGGGAGCCGCGTCCCAAAGGCGGGTGGATCTGTGCTAGGCCCGGGCGCCGGTCAGGCGCGCCTGGATGAAGTCGAGAAAACACTGGATGCGCAGGGCCAGCTGCGAGTTGCGGTAGTACACCGCATGGATCGGCTGGCGGTAGTCGCTCATGTGCTCGGCCAGCACCGCCACCAGGCGGCCCTCGGCCAGGTCCTGGTCGGTCATGAAGCTCGCCAGGCAGGTGATGCCCTGGCCGGCCAGGGCCAGCTGGCGCAGGGTCTCACCGCTGGAGGCACGCAGGTTCGGCTGCACCGAAAGCTGGTTGCCGCAGACATGGCGCACCGGCCACTGGTTGAGGCTTTCCGGTTGGGTGAAGCCCAGCAGGCGATGGGCCTTGAGGGCCTCCACACTGTCGGGCATGCCGTGGCGCTCCAGGTAATCCGGGCTCGCTACCAAGTGCAGGCGGCTGGCGCCCAGGGGCCGCGCGTGCAGTGTGGAGTCGCTCAGCGGGCCGATGCGGATGGCCAGGTCGGTGCGGTGCTCCAGCAGGTCGATGATCTGGTCGTTGGTGTTCAGCTCCAGCTGGATATCCGGGTACAGCTCGCGGAAGTCGCCGATATGCGGCACCACCGCATGCAACATGAACGGCGAGGCGGCGTTGATGCGCAGGCGCCCGGCGGGCTTCTGCTGGCGCAGGGCCAGGCGCTCTTCCAGGGCCTCCATCTGCTGGAGGATCTCCTTGGCGCTGTTGAAACAGAAGCGCCCTTCCTCGGTCAGCTCCATGCGCCGCGTGGTGCGGTTCAGCAGGGTGGTGGCCAGCTTCTCTTCCAGGCGCGACAGGGTGCGGCTCACCGCTGACGGCGTCAGCCCCAGGTGCTCGGCGGCGGCGCTGATGGAGCCGCACTCGACGACGCTGACGAAATGCTGGAGCTCATCGGAGGTGGCTTTCATGGCGGCCTCATTCGTGATCGGCAAGCAAGGCCGAAGGGCGGATAGCGCTTTTTTCTGCGGGGAATTGTAGGCCGATAGAGCCTGCGCATGACACCCGCAGGCATGATCGCGAACTGCTGCTTGGCCCCTGCGGTGCTTGCCTGCAGATCGTGCTTTTTGAGGAGACAGCCCAGTTGGCCGAGGCTGAGAGAACTAGGTATTCGTATCCCGATTAGCCGGTAGTTGGGCCTTCGTTTCTACAGGGCTTCGTTGGCGCGCCTGAAGGGCCCCCGGCTCTTCTGCGGGCAGAAGATGTGCCGTGTTTCCACGGCCCAGAAGCAATCACCCAGGGGCTCCATGCGGATTCGTGAACCGCGTTGGTTGCTGTAGAGCAGGTTGAGCATCACCTCGTCATCGTTGCCGCTGGTCTGCAGGGCATCGGTGGGGCCGCCACTCTCGACCAGCAGGCTGAGGCGGCCGATGAGGTCGCGCTCCACCCGCCCGGATGTTTCCAGCAGGCTGCGTCCGTAGCGGGTCATCGTATAGAAGCGGCCGTCGCGGAAGAGGGTCCAGTGGACGATGTCCAGCACCTGGCCATTTTCGAGCACCACCTGGCCGTTGGCGGCGTACTGGCCGTCGATCATCTGGGTCGAGTGCGTGCCATACCACAGCGAAGCTGGCGCCAGGCCCGAGGCCAGCACCGAGAGCAGCACCAGCAAATGGCGGCGGGGCCGCTGGCGAAGACGCTGAAGCGTCATTGCAGGCACCTCGCCAATTGGGCCTCGGGGACCGAGTCCACGATGTTGCGTTGCACCATCAACCAACTGGCGCTGCGCCCGTCGTGCAGACAGACGATCTCGTAGAAGTCGGCGCTGCGAAACACCAGCAAGTGAGTGGAAGCGCTGACCAACGATTGCAGGCGCGGGTTGAGCACGGCCGTGTCGCGGACCAGTTCGCGGAGCGCCTCTTCGCGCTCATCGAGGTAGGTGATGGTCAGCGTTCCCAGTTGCATGTCCTGGGTATGAAGCCGCTGCTCGGAGAGCTGGAAGCACAACAGCCCGGTGATACAGAGCCCTATGGCGATGGGGGAGCACAGGGCTATCAGCCAGGGTCGGGTCCAGTCTGGCGTCGGCTTGCCCCCGGTGGCACAGGGTGGCGTGGCAGCTATCGGCAGGAGTCGTTCTTCCTGCGTGTCACTGGTCGCAATGCTGCTCGCGGTGCTGATCAGGAATAGTGGATTGAACCTGTAACCGCGCCGTGGCAGCGTCTGGATGATTTCGTGCTGCGTCTCGTCCGCGAGCACCTGGCGCAGTGTGTCGATCTGCTGGGTGAGGCTGCCCTGGCTGGCGATGCGATCCGACCAGGCATGGTTGAGCAGCGCTTCGCGCGGCACCACCTTGCCGGGCGCGTTGAGCAGCAGTTCGAGCACGCGGCTGCCGGAAACCCCGAGGTCGATGCGCTCCTCCGCGCCATTCCCGTACAGGTCCAACTGGAATCGCGAGGGGTAGAACCGGGCGTAGCGATTCGTTCGACCGGTTCTGATGGTCATGTACGGCATAGGGGGGCTCCTGTCGCCTGGTGGCGGGGCGGGCTCGCGCTCTATACGTGCAGGCTGACCCCGGGGAGAAAAGCAGGGAGAGGATAGGGGTAGCCAAGCGGGGCGGATCTGCCTGGACTGCTGTTTTGGCGTAGGAGGAATTTGCGCCAAACCTGTTGAAAGTTCTTGGCCCGGTAGGTTGCACACGAGGCCTTTCTCAGGGGCACCGCTGCTTATATTCGGCGTACGACCTGCGTGCCATCGATGGCGGGTGAGGGGTAGCATTCCGGTTTTCCAACCCGCTCCGGAGCCCGCCATGAAGGCCGCCGTCGTCCATGACTTCAACCAAGCACCGCGCTACGCCGATTTCGCCACCCCCGAGGCGGGCGAGGGGGAAGTTCGGGTGCGGGTCCGTGCAGCAGCGTTGAGCCAACTGGTGAAGGCGCAGGCCTCCGGCCGGCACTACAGCAGCGGCAAGGTGCTGCCGCTGGTGCCGGGCGTGGACGGGGTCGGGGAGCTGGAGGATGGGCGGCGGGTGTACTTCGCCTTCCCGCGCCCGCTTTACGGCGCGATGGGCGAGTACAGCGTGGTGCCTGCAGCGAACCTGGTTGAAGTGCCCGATGGGGTGGAGGACGTCACCGCAGCGGCCATCGCCAACCCCGGCATGTCGTCCTGGGCGGCGCTGATCGACCGGGCGCATTTCCAGCCCGGCGAGAGCGTGCTGATCAACGGCGCCACCGGTGCCTCCGGGCGCCTGGCGATCCAGGTGGCCCGTCACCTCGGCGCTGGTCGCATCACCGTCACCGGGCGCAACGCCGACAGCCTGCGCACCCTGGACGGCCTCGGCGCCGATGCGGCCATCCCGCTGGACCTGCCGGCGGACGAGCTGAAGGCGCGCTTCCGCGAGGTAATCCAGGGCAATGGCGCCAACGTGGTGCTCGACTACCTCTGGGGCGCCTCGGCCGCCACCTTCCTCGCCGCTGCATCCGGCCACGGCAGCCGCGAGGCCGAGCCGCGCGTGCGCTTCGTGCAGATCGGCTCGATCTCCGGCAACAGCATCGACTTCCCCGGCGCCGTATTGCGCAGCTCGGGCCTGGAACTGATGGGCAGCGGCCTGGGCAGCCTCTCCAACGCCGGGCTGGTGCGGGTGGTCGGTCAATTGCTCGCCGCAGTACCTGCTGCGGGCCTGACCATCGACGCCGAGGCGGAGCCGCTGGCCGAGGTGGAGTCTGCCTGGAACCGGGCCACGGCGTCGCGGTTGGTGTTCACCCTCTGATCCGGGCCTAGAGCCCTCCCGGGCCAGCAACCACTGCCGGCCCGTTCTCCCCCATGCGTGTGTCTTTATCGTTCCTTGAATAGAACGCTAGAGCTAATTTTTGCAGTCTGGCGGTGAAAGGGTGCCGAATTTAATCTTTCCCGCATGCAGTCAGCCACTGCAGCGAAGCGAAAGAAACCAGCGCCGAACCGGCACCCAAACATCGAAAAGCGAGGAACGCACCATGACCAATTTCACTTACAACCGTCTCGACAAAGACAACGCCGCCGTCCTGCTGGTGGACCACCAGGCCGGCCTGCTCTCCCTGGTTCGCGACATCGAGCCGGACAAGTTCAAGAACAACGTCCTGGCCCTGGCTGACCTCGCCAAGTTCTTCAAGCTGCCGACCATCCTCACCACCAGCTTCGAAACCGGCCCCAACGGCCCGCTGGTCCCCGAGCTGAAAGAGCTGTTCCCGGATGCGCCCTACATCGCCCGCCCCGGCCAGATCAACGCCTGGGATAACGAAGACTTCGTCAAGGCGATCAAGGCCACCGGCAAGAAGCAGCTGATCATCGCCGGCGTGGTGACCGAGGTCTGCGTGGCCTTCCCGGCCCTCTCCGCCCTGGAGGAAGGCTTCGAGGTGTTCGTGGTGACCGACGCCTCCGGCACCTTCAACGAGATGACCCGCAACGCGGCGTGGAATCGCATGAGCCAGGCCGGCGCGCAGCTTATGAACTGGTTCGGCGTGGCCTGCGAACTGCACCGCGACTGGCGCAACGACGTGGAAGGCCTGGCCGCCCTGTGCTCCAACCACATCCCGGACTACCGCAACCTGATGACCAGCTATGCGGCGTTGACTGGCAATAAGTGATGGGGTGAAAGAGGGATTGAAATGAAGAGCGGGAGCCCGACGGCTCCCGCCTTTGTTTCCTCGGTTATTGTATTCTGCGATTGCTATTTTCAAGGTGCCTGTATTGTCACCTTAGAAAGCATCAGTTGACCCGCTTGTCATTTGCCCAAGCGCTGCAGCGATCAAACAATCCTTCTTTACCCCAGACCTCTCTCATGGGTTCAGGTTTTATTTGTGATATCAAATAGCGCGTCTTGTCGACGTCGCCGGAGAGGCAGGAGAAATAAGCGAAGTTGTTGATGTTCCACTGATCTGGGTACTGGCTGAGCACATCGTCAATGGCGCTGCTCATCCGACTCCATACGACCTTTGATTTCGTAAACAGCTTGCTGCCGTAATAACGCTGGGAGGCATACCAGTACACGCGTGCATACATGCCTCGGCCGTCGTTCTGTGCAGTATAGGTGACAGCTTTTTGGGCAAATTTCTCTATTTGTTCATGGCTCCCACCCCACGTTGGAGAGTAGTAGTCGAACGCGACAAAGTACATCTGATAGTAGTAAGGGAATTTGCGATAACCCTCATCTTCCAGTTGGCTGAATTTTTTCTGATCCCACCTCTCAGCTGTGGCAATGAGAAACATCGCTTCGTACCAGCGCGGGTCAGCAGACGCGATTGCCTTATTATCGCTCAGCAGCGACTCTGCTTTGTTCAAATAGTACTCGAAAAGTATTTTCTTCAGAAACTCAGGGCCGCTTTTAGTGTTTCTATATGCCCAAGCTCTGTAGATCAGAATTTTGGCGTAAGTGACGTAAGCAGCTGCAGAGTCTGGGTTGGTATCAATCCAGCGTTTACCAATATCTTCATATCTCGACCAGCTCTCATCTGTTTGGCGGTAGTTGATAACGCTTTCTATCAGCCCTGCGTCGTAAGCGGTCAGGTGCCAGATACCGCTTGTAGTCCGCTGCCCTGTAGTGAGAAGAGTACGAGTGTATTCACTCATGCGCTCGAACTGCTCGTTGTTGAACTCATGAACTGCCTGCATCCCGAGAATTTCTCTCATCTGCAATTCATTCGGTATAACCTGCGTAGCCTCGACTTCCTCGCCGAATACATTCTTTGGTGCATGCGCATAAATAGTTGCGCCGTCATTAGTACCAAGGGTGATCACGACCCAGTACCGCTTGAGGCTATCAAGTGAGCCTGAGTAGGATACCGTTGCGTCTCCCTTGAATATGAAACGCTCACCAGGCTCCAGTATTTTATTGACCATTATCGGAGTGCCATTTTGAGCAATCTCCCAACTGCCGTCGGGTTTTCGGCTGGCCAAGCCTACCTTTATATAGTCAATCCATTTGCGGCTTTTGTGCTTTTTATTGTTTGTGATATTCAGCTCAGTGAGTGTGGCTTTTGCCGAACCATTCTCCACTGAAACCTGGCCATGGCCTCGCAGCAGGAAGGCCCAGCTCTGCTGTCCTTGCTCAATGTCAAATGCAATGACTTCAGCTTGCGTGGCGCTACAGATGAGAGACGAACCCAACAGGGCTAGAAGGGTAAGTAGAATTCCTTTCAATGTTGCATCCTTAGGTGTTTTCCATGTTCGGTGGTGATGGCCCAGGTGCGGGACCTAAGCTACGTGGATAATAATTGGAAGAAGGTCAGCAGCGATATGCTGGCATTTTACTCTATAGGATTGAGTTCGATATCTACTTACGGAAGCGTGGCTACCTTTCCACTTGTGAGTGCTCGAGTTGATTTTCTATGAAACCTAAGCTCCATGAAGCGGTTCACGAGATTGTACTGGATATCGTCAATGCATCGCATGCTGGCGACAGACGAACTGAGTGGGATGCCCATCGAAGGCTCGAAAGCCTCTGTGAGCTCAGTGAGCAAGAGGGAGATGAACATCCCTTCCAGTGGGAAACCTTGGGGGACTTCACCGCTGATCGAGCGATAGCCATCCGGTTCTATGAACGTGCGTTGCGCAAGGCACGTATTGCTAGGCTTGATGAGTACGTATCGTCAATCTGCCTGGCGATGGCCGAGGCCCATCTGGAGCTGGGCGATACCTCCCAGGCCATGACGTTCGCGATTCAGGCAGACGATGCAGCACAGAACTCTTCTGATCTGGAACTCCGAAGAAGTATCAGCGAACTGCTGTTGATGCTATCGAGTGCCGGATGACTTGGGAGCCTCGTGCAGGCTGGTCTGGTTCGTCGGGTTTTTGAAGAGCTTGATTAACTCGTTGTGCCCCAGCAGTTCAGCCAGCTGCACGGGCGTATAGCCATCTGAGTCGGGGATGATTTCGGCACCAAGAGCCAGAAGCAACACGATAGCCTCGGGCCTCTCTTGCTCGACGGCGCAATGCAGCGGCGTCAAACCGGCTTCTCCCTTGGCGTTGATATCGGCGCCGGCTTCGATGAGCGTCTTTATCGCCTCGCAGTCGCCCCAGTTGGCGACGATGTGCAGAGGTGTATCGCGGTAGCCATTTCTGTCGTGGACGGAGGAAATGGAGCGCTCGAACCAGTCAGGTACGGTTTTCACTTCATCGAATATCTGCTCAACGCTTCTCGTCATTGATCACCTCCGATATTTATTTCCGGGCTCCTGCCGAGCTGCTTGAGCAGAGGCTGAATTTCCCGTAAAAGCGCAAAGGGCTCCGCATCGAGGCTCTGCACGACCAGCAGGAACTCGACCACATCGAGCCGTCTTTCACCGCGCTCGTATTTGGATACGTAGGACTGAGGACGCAGCAGCTTCTCTGACAGTTGCTGTTGGGTCATACCCGACTCATTACGCGCTGCGATGAGCAATTCGAGCAGGCGTTGGTAGGGCGGAGAGTTGATGGTTTTCATGGGGTCACCGGAACGAGGGCCGGTGGTTTGAATAAACCCATTTCAGGCTTATCCCGGAATGGGTTACTCATGATGGGCTGGAGGTGATGCAGCAGAGACATGGGCACATCAGGGGCACGCCAGAGGCAGAGAGTCAGGTTTGCTTTTCATGGCCCTCATCCCATTGGACTAAAGCTGCTTGCCGCCGAACAGTACCGCTGTTTCAGCCAATCACTCCTGGCCTCTCGGTCGCTCTGATAGCGGCTCTCCCACTTTCTGCACGCCTGCTTGAAATACTGCTTGGCACCTTTTCGGCATTCCCGATAGTCAATCGAACCACGCTTGTGGTTACCGCAGACGCTGCTGCCATCGATGTAGTTATTCACGACGTTCCAGTGGGCGAGGTACTGGCCGCCGCCGCTCCATTTGTCGACCCAGTGGCTATCGCTTTCCACACTTCGGCGGCGTGTCGTTGAGGGTTGCGCGTTCTGTTCGTAGGCGATTGATTGCCTGACCCCTTCCATGCTCACCACATTGTCGGGCTGGCGTGGCGTGTAGTTGTGGTCGTTGAAGTCGGTCTGCCGAGCGTGGGTTTGCTGCTCCTGTTTTTTGACGTTGGCCCAGAACATGTCTTCGGCCTTTGGTTGCGTTGGATCGGTGTCTACGAAGGGCGGCAGCGAGGACTGTTCATAGTGCTGTTGCTGAGCCTGTGCGGCGGGCTTCGGGTCTTGCAGGAGGGGGAGATTGACGCCCGCCAGGTAGAGCAGGCTCAACGCGACGCTGGTTCCGATGACTCCTGCAGCAAGCCATTTGCCGGCTTCTGCTGTTCGTTTGCGATGGAGATAGCGCGGGGCGTCGTTTCTATCGGCTTTCATTGACCACTCCCTGTCAATGTCGGGTGCCTGCGGGCACTCGCTGTTTGCTATTCAGTCTCGTTGCTTTGCTCGCTCGAGACAGGGTCGTCTGGGCTGATCTGCCCTACCTCAGGCATCACCTCGCCTGTCAGGAGCCACCAGCGGAACTGGGGGTAGACCTTGGCGATTGCCAGGATCTCCTCCTCCTTGATCTCTCTGTTCTTGGAGGGATTCTTGAGGTTGCTCCAGGTGTAGCGGCTGATGCCGGTCAATTCCTCAAGCTTCGGGAGCCTGATTTCCGACCACGACAGGATGGTGAGAACGCGCTCTTTGATCATCCTTTTTGTTCATTGACTGGGGCTAAATGACTCACGTCGTTTAACTCTAACCAGGCCTGAGTCAAATGGACTTTATCCAGGTTTGAAGTGGGATTAAGTTCAATTTGAGCTCTTCTCATCGAAGTCCGGACTGGTTTGCCCTCCTTCCGGAAGAATTTTCCCACTCGCAATCCAAAGCGCGTACTGAGGGAAAGCGCTCACAAGCACATCGATCTCCTCTGTACTAACACGCACAGCCCCTTTGCTCACATTGAGCCAGCGACTGTGTTCGGTATCGCTCAATTGGCTAAGTTTTTTTGGGCCGATCTTCTTGATTAGCAGCCTTGCCCTATCTGCAGAGCTTTCCATGTAGTCAGACAAACCGCATTTTTCGAGGTAACTATTGACTTTTAATCGGTCGAGTCAATAATTGACCTGGGTAATTATTGACTTGAGTGTCGCTCAAGCCGCTTGAAAGCCAACATAGTGCAGCAAAGGCCAAGGATGTGGAAGGAACCGACCTAACGCTCAAACACCTGCTCTGCGCACCTCCGATCATGCCGTGGCGCGAATTCGCCGACTGGATACGCATGGGGGATGAACACAACATCGTCTGGGGATGGATTCGCAACGGCTACATCCCCTCACACAAGCTGGGCAAGCATGTGATGGTCAACGTCGCGTTGCTGACCCGTGAGCTCGTGGAAAAGGAGCGGGAGTCCTGAGGGAGAGGGGAGGGCGTCTCGGCAGCTTGCTACTTAGGGGGCACTCTGAAGTGTCCGTCTTGCTCAGGGAGGGGATCGTTAGCGGGTTGGACTTCCGCTGCGGCTCTACCGAGAGCCTGGCTGACTCCATGTGTCGCCCCATGACTTCTGCAGTTTTGCAACTCTGGTCTTAATGGTCGAGCCAAGGAGGTTTCGTCATGAACGATCCCGATCCGCTTTCACTGACCCATCAACAACGTCGCCTTCGCGAACTGCGCGAGCGGTTGGAGTCGAGGCTGCATACGGTTCAGGTGATCGCCGAGATCATTCTGGATAACGCTGCGTTTCGGGAAGGCTTCCCCGGGCCCTGGTTCGGCGAGTACCGGGAAGGGGCATTGATGGATGCGGTGGTGCAGCTGTCGCGTAGCAATCTCGAAGATTTTTCTCGGTTGCTGGAGATGCAGAGGGCGCAGGAGGAGTGAAGGGAGGTCGGGTTCGAGAAATACTCGTTGAAATACCATTGCACGAGCTTCGCCAGGTGTATGCGTCTATGCACCCGGGCATAGAAATGCCGTCCTTGGTGACAGGGAATTCTCCGAAGCCATCCACTTGCCCTCGCCCTGGTCCTTTCCCTGTGCTGTCCTCTACCTCAGGAGAAATCGGAGGTACGTCACGTGCAATTACATGAAGGCGTCTGCCGGCTGGGCGATGTGGTGTCGATCAACCTCCTCGATGGGAAGCTGGGGACACAGGTGATGCGACTGTTGCTGACCCAGGGGATCGAGGTCGAGGTGCTGGAGGTGCGGGGCGATTCGGTGAAGCTGGCGGTGAGAGCGCCAAGCGGGATGCTGATTGTGGAGGAGCTGGGGTTTTCCCCGTAGTCGCGTCTTCTTGCTGTGGCTGTGGCTGTGAGCAAGCTTGTCGGCGCCCAAAGAAAAAGCCCCTGGAGATCTCGCGATCTTCAGGGGCTTTGCGTTTGATGGGCAATGGTTATTTGAATCTGATCAGTAACTCAGTGATATCTCCCAGGGAAGGACGTTCGTGATTCAGATTGGCTCTGCAGCACAGGGCTCTTTCGATCTAGAGCTCCGAAGAGGTATCAGCGAATTGCTGTTGATGGTGTCGAGTACGAGATGGAGGCGAGGGTACAGTTTTCCCCCAGCAGCATGATGAGCGAGAAGACTCGAACCAGAGACTCGCGCGAAGTTTCTATTTCCGTTTGAAAGGGGTAGTAAAATGCCGATTTCTACCGTCAAAGCCTATTTTTAGGCACTAAATTGCCTTTCTATGAGGTTTGTCTAGTGGATATCCTGGAGCGTTCCCGCATCCTGAATGAGCTGCAGCAGCAACTGGCTTCCGGTGAGATCACCATTGGGGAAGCTGTCCGGCGCCTGCGAAAGGAGGTGACCGGGCTACAGCAGGCTCGGTTTGCGCAGATGTGCAAGTTGTCGTTGCGAGCCCTGCGGCAACTGGAGCACGACGAAAGTAATCCCACGTTGCAGACGCTCAACAGTGTGTTCAACCCATTCGGCATGCAGGTCGGAATAGTGCCGAAGGCTTCCCGGGCCGGCGTCTAGGCTTCGGAGGGATTGGGTTGATCTGCGCCCAAAGAAAAAGCCCCTGGAGATCTCGCGATCTTCAGGGGCTTTGCGTTTGGTGGAGCCGGGGGGATTTGAACCCCCGTCCGCCAGTGCGCCGCTTTCGGGACTACATGCTTAGCCAAGTCTACTGAGTTAGCTCTTTGCGGCCCGACTGGCAGGGTGCTCAGAGCGAGCTGTATAAGTTTTAGCCGTTACGTCTACAGCGAACTTGGCGGCGATCCTGTTCTATCTGACAGTCATTTCGGGTTTACAGGCATCCCCTTATGACTGCTGGCGGCCGAAGCCACCAGAAGGGTTAGGCCGCGAGGGCCGCCCCGTAGTTGTCGTCGTTGGCAACTATAAGTTTGCAGCAGCTGATTTACGAGGTCTGCTACCAGCTCGGCATGCCCCTAGAGTTTTGTTACCGGCGTCGAATCCTAATCGGCCCCAAAAGCTTCTAGTGGTAAAGCTAGACGGGCGATGGTACGCCAAAGGCGTTGCCGCGTCGACCTTCAGTGCACAATTGGGCTGTCCGCCGGCTTCGCTTATGATTGCCAGCTATTGTCAGGATGTCCCTCAAACGAGTCCTCCGAATGCCGCGCTCCCCCCGTTATCCGTTGCGCCAGTGGATTTGGCGTGCGTTCGTGCAAAGCGCGCTGATCCCACTGATTCTGGTGGAGTCGGTGCTGATCGCCGTCTATCTGCTGACCAACAGTGCGATCCGTGATGCGCAGGTCGATTACCTGCAGCAGAGCGCGCTGGAGGACCTGGGCAGCGCCGTGCGCCGCGAGGGCAAGATCATCGATGGGCGGCTGCAGAGCATCGAGGTGCTGGTGCGGTTGTTCCGTGACAGCGCCAGCCGCGCGCTGCTCGATCGCAGCTACCAGCCGGATGCCCTGGAGCATTCGCGCCATCGCCTGAGCGAGGATGGGGTGTTCTACACCCAGAGCGACGATGGCCGCTCGGCCTCCTTCTATGCCAACAGCACGCCGGTGGAGCGCCAGGATCACGAGAAGGCCCTGCGCCTGTCGCAGTTGGACCCCTTGATGCGCTCGATCCGCGAGAGCGACCCCTTGATGGCGGCGGTGTATTTCAACAGCTGGGACAGCTACAACCGCATCTACCCCTTCTTCATGACGCCCGAGCAGTATCCCCATGACATGGTGATACCCGATTACAACTTCTATTACCTCGCCGACGCCGGGCATAACCCGGGGCGCAAGGTGGTCTGGACCGACGTCTACCTCGACCCGGCCGGTCAGGGCTGGATGATGTCGGCGATCTCGCCGGTGTACCGCGACGACTTCCTCGAAGGCGTGGTCGGCCTGGACATCACCGTGGGGCAGATGCTCGGCGCCATCAGCAACCTCAAGGTGCCGTGGCAGGGCTACGCGATGCTGGTGAGCCGCGACAACAGCATCATGGCGCTGCCGGCGGCGGGGGAGCGTGATTTCGGCCTGCGCGAGCTGACCCGCTATTCCTACGAGGAGGCGGTGCGCCGCGAGGTGCTCAAGCCCGAGGACTTCAACCTGGCCAAGCACGCCGAGATGCAGCCCATCCTGCAGGCGATGAAGTCCGGCGAGGGCAACATGAAGGAAGTGCTGCTGGGCGGGCGCAAGCAGCTGGTGGCCTGGACCGAGATCCCGCAGACCGGCTGGCGCCTGATGATGGTGGTGGACGAGGCCAACATCTTCCGCGAGACCAACCGCCTCGCCGAGCGCTACCTGCAGATCGGCTACCTGCTGATCGCCGGCCTGGCCTTCTTCTATGCCCTGTTCTTCGCCTGGATGTGGGCCCGTTCGCGGCGCCTGAGCGATGAGCTCTCGGTGCCGCTGGCCGGCATCTCCGGGATGATGCAGCGCATCGGCCAGGGCGACTTCGGTCCCGAGGCGCCGAGCAGCCGGATCATGGAATTGGAGTCCATGGCCCTGGCGGTACAGCAGACCGGCGACCAGTTGCGCGCCAGCGAGGAAGAGCGCGTCGAGGCCCAGCGCAACCTGGAGCTGGTGCTGGAGAGCACCACCGAAAGCCTCTGGGAAGTGGACGCCCGCACGCTGTCGATCAAGATGAGCGGACGCTTCGTGAAACGCTTCGGCCTGCCTTCCGACGAGCTCAGCTTCAACGACTTCAACGACCGCGTGCACCCCGACGATGTGGAGCGCGTGCGCCGGCTGCGGCTGTTCTTCGCCGACAGCGACCAGGACAACTTCGATGCCGAATACCGCTTCGCCGATGCCGATGGCCAGTACGCCTGGCTGCTGAGCCGCGGCAAGGTACTGGAGCGTGACAGCGAAGGCCGCGCCCAGTTGGTGGCGGGCACCCATGTGGACATCACCCGCCTCAAGCAGGTGGAGGATGAGCTGCGCCGTGCCAGCCGCGAGGCCATGGCTGCGAGCCAGGCGAAGAGCCGTTTCCTGTCCAGCATGAGCCACGAGCTGCGCACACCGCTCAATGCCATCCATGGCTTCGCCCAGCTCATCGGGCTGGAGACCGAGGGCAAGGAAGAACGTCGCGAGGAGGCCGAGTACGCCCAGGAGATCGTCAACGCCAGCCGCCACCTGACCTCCCTGGTCGACGACATCCTCGACCTGTCGAGCATCGAGAACCGCCGCCAGCAGCTGCAGCTCAAACCGGTGGAGATCGGCCCCTTGCTGGCCGGCTGCGCCGAGCTGATCCAGCCCGAGCTGCAGACCCGCCAGCTGCACCTGCAGATGATGGCGCCGCCGGAGCCGCCGCTCTTCGTGCTGGCCGATGCCCGACGCTTGCGCCAGGTGCTGCTCAACCTGCTATCCAACGCGGTGAAGTACAACAGCCCGCAAGGCATGGTCAGCCTCGGTTACGAGCTGCGCTCGGCCGGCGTGCGCCTGTGGGTGGCGGACAGCGGCTCGGGGCTCAGCGAGGAGCAGCAGGCCATGCTGTTCCAGCCCTTCCAGCGCCTGGGCCGGGAGAACTCCACCATCCCCGGTACCGGCATCGGCCTGGTGCTGTGCCGCGAGCTGGCGGAGCTGATGGGCGGGGAGATCGGCTTCAGCAGCACCCGCGACATCGGCAGCCGCTTCTGGATCGACCTGCCCAGCGCTGCGCCGCCGAACCAAGCGGATGCCGGCATCCAGGAAAGCCCACCGGCGCCGGTGCTGGCCCAGGTGCTCTGCGTCGAGGACCACCCGGCCTGCCTCAAGGTGCTCAAGGAAGGCCTGCGCGACATGGCCGAGGTCCGCGGTGCGGGGTCGGTCGGTCGTGCCTTGTCGACTCTGGAAGCACAGACGCCTGCACTCCTGCTGCTGGACCTGGACCTGCCGGATGGCGATGGCCTGGAAGTGCTCGATTACGTGCGACGCACGCCGCGCCTGCGCAGCATGCCGGTGATGGTGGTGAGCGCCGCAGTGGATGAGGCGAGCCTTTCGGAAGCGCGCCGTCGCGGTGCCGATGCCTGCCTGACCAAGCCCGTGGACTTGCAGCAGGTGCGCCGCCTGGCGCTGTCGTTGCTGGAGCGGGAGCCACCGGCCTTCTGAGGCGGGTGAGCTGCTCCCCGGGGCATGCCGCAGCACGGTGCCTCCGGTGAGCCCCAGGTGCGCGCAGCACACCCAACGTCCGGACTGAGCGGCGGCTGCATGCTCCGAGGTCTGGTTGCGCCCCTTTCCCAGTGGTCAAAAGCAAAGCCACGTTCCAAGCGCGTGGATGTATACGGGTGGCGGGCCAGGCTCATTCGCTGGCTTGCAGCATGTCGATGGCTTCCTTGAGCACCTTGGCTGATTCCTCGTGGTTGCCGGCCTTGTGCAGCTCTTCGCCTTCCGCGCGCAGGCGCTGGACTTCCGCTAGCAGGGCGGCATCGGAGGGCGGGTCGGTCTTGAGCATTTCGTCGATCCTGGCCATGTCCTGGGGGCAGTGCATGGCCCAGAGCGGGGTGCTGATCAGGGCGGCGGCGATAAAGGCGGCGAGGCGGCGCATGGCGAGGCTCCTGGCGGGGGTGTCCAGGAGTATAGGCAGGGGCGAGGCGTTGCGCGGGGCATGAAAAAGCCAGCACGAGGCTGGCTTGTTCACGCGGGGCGGGTCACTGGCTGGCGCCGTCGCTACCGCCTTCCTTGTTCGGCCCTTGCAGGCGCTGCAGCGCCATGTTGGACGAGTTGATGCAGGCTTCGGTGTCACCGGCGGTCTTGGCCTGTTCGGCCTTCATGCGCAGGTCTTCGACGTCTTTCTTCAGCGGGTCGCCCAGGGTGGTGTTGGTGGCCATGGCGTCACTGATCTTCTGCAGGTTGATGGTGCAGAGGTCATCGGCGAATACCGGGGAGGCCATCAGGGCGGCTGTAATCAACAGGGCAGTACGTTTCATGAGGGGTTCTCCTCTCTCGTGCTTTGGCACTCGGATAGGCCCTTTGTGGAGGCCGAGTGGAACAATGACGTCCGAGACGGATAAGCCCGGGCTTGCCGACGGGCTTGTAAGGATGGACTGCCCGGTGAAACGCGCGGTTCAGTGTTTTTCTGGAGCAGGCCGCCTCAGGCCCCGGGCTGAAGCCCGGGTTACGGCAGAGAGGATCGAAGGGGCCGCCCCGGCGCTAAAGCCCTGCCCACGAGATGGGGTCACATGGGCCGGGCTTCAGCACGGGAGCGGATTCGGGGCGTGGCGCTTAGAGGACCTTGAACACCACTTGCAGGTTGACGTAGGCGTTGTCCTGGTCGGAGCGCACCTTGGTCAGGGGCACGCCAAGGGTCACTTCGCCGCTGAGGCGCGAGGTGGCCTGCCAGTTGAAGCCGCCGCCCACGCTGTCGAGTTTCTCCGGCTGGCGGAACGAGGAGTCGATGCGCCCGTAGTCGTAGAAGCCGAAGCCGGTGAGGGCCTGGGTGACTCGGTAGTTGGCCTGCAGGTTGGAGTACATGCCGCCGTCGCCGGCCAGCTCGCCCTGGCGGTAGCCACGCACGGTGGAGGCGCCGCCGATCTGGAACAGTTGGCTGGAGGGCACGCCCTCGCGGTTGGCGTACTGCCAGGCCCCGCTGGCGTTCAGGTACCAGTCCGCGCTGAGGGCCTGGTAGAACTGCCAGTAGCCGACCCAGAGGCCGTAGTTCTCGCGGATGGCGGTGCCTTCCAGCTCGCTGCGGGCATCCTGGTAACCCAGGCCCACGCGCAGGGAGCGGCCCGGCGCCAGGTACAGCGCGGTGAGGTCGGCCTGGGTGGTGCGCACGCGGTTCTCGTTGAGGAAGACGTCGGCGATGTAGTTCTTGGTGCGCTGCTCGCCGTAGGTCAGCTGGCCGGTGAGCAGCCAGTCCTGGTTGCTCCACAGCGGGTGGCTGATGAACAGCGAGCCGTTCTTCGAGTCGCTCTCCGAATCCAGGCTGCGGAAGGGCCCGTAGATGACCTTCGCCTTGCTCTTGCCGAGACGCCCGCCGATGCGCCCGCCCAGGGTGTTGAAGGGCGCGTCGTAGGACAGCATGCCCACGCCCGAACCCCGAGAGCCGGAGAGGAAGGCGGAGAACACGTCGTCACGGCCGAGGGCGCCGTAGTGGCGGTACATCAAGCCGCCGGTTTCTTCACCGGTGGATTCGTAGCCGTGGTTGTTGGCGAACAGGTCGAGGCTGTTCTGCGGCGGCTCGTTGACGTTCACGTAGACGTCGGTGAGGCCGTAGCCCTTGCCCGGTTGCAGCGAGGCGGAGAGGGTGCCGTTGCTCACGCGGTTGAAGCGCGACAGCTCGGCCTCCAGGCGCTTGGGGTCCACCAGCTCGCCGTTGCCGATGTCCAGGCGCTCGCGGATGAAGTCCTCGTTCATGTAGCTGTTGCCTTCCAGCACCAGCTCGCCGACGCGGCCTTCCACCAGCTGGATGCGCACGCGGCCCTGCTCGATGCGCTGGGGCGGCAGGATGGCGCGGGCGGTGACGTAGCCCTTCTCGTCATACAGGCGGTTCACCGCCGAGATCAGTTGCTGCAGGTCGGCGAAGCCCACCTTGCGGCCGAGGTAGGGCTTGGCCATCGCCTCCAGCTGCTGGGCGTCGAGGATGGCGGTTTCGCTGAACACCACGGCGTCCAGCTGGAAGGCGACGTTGGGGTTGTCGGGCAGCTTCTGGTCGCCCACCACCGGCACGTCGAGCGCCGGGGTGTCGTCCTGCGGGCGGGCTTCCGGGCGCTCCTGGGCGCGCTGGGGCTGGCGCAGCAGCTCCGAGCTGATGGCGCCGGGCAGCGCGCCGGAGGGCAGGGCCTCGGCGCTGGCGACGGCGGCGAACAGCAGCCCGGCCGCACCGAGCAGGAAGGGCGCGCGGCTGGCGACGGCCCGCAGGCCGCCGTTGGTGAGGGTCTTAGATGGAGTCATCGTCACTGCTCTGGGTACCGAGGTTGACCGCCAGCGGGGCGGCGGAGATTGCATTGGCACGTTGCAGCGCCGGGCGCACGGGGTAGGCCGCGGAGTAGGCGGGCATCGCCTCCCCGCCGGTCTGGCGCAGGTCGGTGCTGAAGTGCGGGCGGGCCAGGTCGAAGGTGGCGTGGCCGCTGGTGACCATGTTGCGGGTGAATACGCCACGGGCCGAGTTGAACCACATGGGCGCGCGGGAGCCGGTGGCGCCGCGGGTCTCCAGGTCCAGCGAGAAGCCCTTCCAGGGGATGTAGTACTGGAAGTCGCTGGCGTAGCGCAGCGCCGGGGTGGTGTTGTCCATCAGCGCGCTGACGTAGCCGGTGGTGAGCTTCATCTCTTCGCCGATGTGGCCGTTGACGATGTTGAAGCGCACGGCGTTGGAGCGGATGTCGGCGACACGGGCGGCCAGCTGCTCGTTGAGCACGTAGGGCGCGCCGGTGATGCCCAGGTCGATGCGGTCGGCCACGCCGCCCTGCAGGTGGGTGGCCCACAGGCGCAGCGGGGTGGCCTGCACGGTCTGGGTGACCTGGCCGCGGATGCTTTCGGCGCGCAGTTCCAGGTCACGGGCGACGCGCACGTCGGCCAGATCCAGGTCGGTGGTGCCGAGCACGCCGTCGCCATCGCCCACCAGGTGGGCGGAGCCGGTGAGGGCGTGCACGCGCTCGGCACGGGCCTCGCGTTGCAGGTGCAGGTTGACGTCGCCCACCGGGGTCTCGGCGTTGAAGTGGCCGGTGTGCAGGCGGATGGCAGCGCCGTTCTCGCCAATGCCGGTGGCGGCCACCAGGTCGACCTGGCCGGTGCCTTCGTCGGTGGTGCGGATCACCGAATCCTCGTCGTCCATGAGGATCGAGCCGAGGCTGGAGGTGAGGGACACCAGGCCGTCCAGCACGCTGTTGGACATCACCAGGTCGTTCTGCGTGGCGACCACATTGGCACCGAGGCCGAACAGGCCCAGGGCGCCCTGCTTCTGCACGACGTTGAACGGGTTCAGCGCGGTGCCGATGTAGCCGGAGGTCAGGCCGTTGCCGTCCACGGCACGCAGGTTGACCAGGCCGCCGTCGAAGGTGGCGTGGTCGCCCAGGGAGTAGAAGTTGCCGTTGTTGGCCACCAGGTTGGTTTCGCCCTTCACGTCGATCTTGCCGACCACCACGTTGCCGTTGAGCACCACCACGTTGGCGGTGCCCGGCGCCACCAGGCGGTACACGGTGACCGGGTCGTTGCCGTTGTTGGTGACCTGGATGGGGTTGTCCGGCGAGCCGATGTTGCGCCCGGCGTCGATGTACAGGCCGCCGGTGACGGCGCCGGCGACGCCGGTGGCGGTCTGGTTGATCACGTCACGGCCGGCGTAGACGTAGAGGGTGCCGCCCACGGTGATGTCCTTGAGGATCACGTCCTGGGAGGTGCCCACGTGGTAGTCGCCCTTGGCGTCGATCACCACCGGGTCCTTGGCTTCGACCGCCAGGTCGTAGCGCGGGCGCAGGGTGATGCGCACGGTGTCGCCGTCCACCTGCTCGGACTGCAGCGTGCCCGGCTTGGCCTCGGCGAGGAAGGCCATCAGCTGGCTGGAGCTGTAGCTGTTGCCTTCCGAGGAGGAGAGCTGGGTGACGATGGGCAGGTAGCCGTCGGTGCGCTTGAGGGTGAAGACCAGGGTCTCCGACTCGGGCAGGGCCTGGGTCGGGTCGTTGTTCAGGCGGATCGAGCCCTGGGTGGCGGAGACGTTTGGCAGCGCGCCGGTGGAGGGGCGATCGCCCGCCACCGCGCCGGCGTTGATCACCGTGCCCAGCATGCTCTTGTCCCAGACCGCGCCGTGGGTCATCTGCGCGTACAGCTCGGAGCCGGTGTCCAGGCTGTACTGGAAGTTGGCCGAACGGGTCTGCAGCAGGCCCTGGTCGACGCCCGGCGCGCTGGCCAGGAAGCTCTTCGCCTCCAGGTAGCGGGCCTTCATGGCGCTATTGATCTCGGCGTCGCTGGCGCTGTGGCCGAGGTTGGCGCTGACCTGTTCGCGGTAGAGGTTCAGGCCCGCGCTGGTCAGGCTGAAGCTGCCGTCCGGGTTGCTGGCGCGCTCGCGGATGGTCCAGTAGTCGCTGTAGTAGCGCTCCACCAGGTTCTCGTAGCCGTTGATGGTGCTCTGGGCGTGGTTGGCGTCGGTGAGGCCCATGGCCTCCCACTCGGCGATCTTCTCCTGCAGCTTGGCGTCCTGGTCCTCGCCCTTGGGTGCGGCACCGAGGATCTGGCCGCTCGGGGTGTTGAGCTCGACGTTGCCGAACAGCGACTCGATGTAGCCGACGTTCATGTTGCCGCTGCCCTGGGTGAGGGTGACGCTGCCCGGGGCGGAGGCGTTGATCTCGTTGCTCTGGGTAACCAGCGGGCTGTTGACCCCGCCGATGGAGCTGCCCGAGCCCGAGTGCAGGTTGAGCACGTCGCCACCGATGGACACGCCCACGGCGTCGGCGTGCTGGTAGATGCCGCCGACGGCGTTGACGGTGACGTCGCCCGTGGTCTGGATCGATTTGGCGTAGAAGTCACCGCTGCTGGCCAGGAAGATGTCGCCCTGGCTGCTGGCGCTGACCGAGGCGCCGGCGACGCGGGAGTCGATCAGCTTCAGCGCGTCGCTGGCGCTGCCGATGCCGGCGCTGGCGTTGAGTACCAGGTCCTTGCCCTGCAGCGAACCGCCGGCCTGCAGCAGCGAGCCGGTGACGTCGAAGGTGCTGGTGCCGACGTCGTTGCGGATGGTGCCGCCGATCAGCACGTTGGAGCCGGAATCCACCTGCAGGCGCGACTCGCTGTTGCCGACGAAGCGGATCGGGATGGCGTGGTCGGCCTTCACGCTGTTGGTGACGGTCATCTGGATGTCGGTGGCCAGGTCGAAGGTGGCACCGGCGTGGTAGCCGCCCCATTCGTCGCCGCCGGAGGTGGTGCGCACGGTGGTGTAGCCGATGTTGGCGTCGGCCCACTGCATGAAGGCCTTGTCGTCACCGGTGACGGCACGGACCACCACGTCGCCGGCGCTGGTCAGGTAGGCCTTGCCGTCGGCGGTGGCGATCTCGCTCACCCAGCGGCCCAGGTTGCCGGGGATCTCGTCGCTCTTGCCCGAGATGCCGGTGGGGCCGGTGTAGGTGCGGGTGATGTGGTAGTCCTGGGTCCACTCGTAGCGGGCGCCGGCCTGCGGGTTGTAGGTGAAGTCGCGGCCGATCACGCTCGCCAGGCTGGCGCCGGTGAGGGCGGTGGCGCCGTTGGCGTTGTTGTAGACCGAGACGCTGTCCTGGCCGGCCTGGTTGACGTACCACCAGGTCTGCGCGCGGCCGTCGCCCCAGTGCTTGAGGGTGTCGGTGATGCGCACCACGCTCTGGCCACCGTTGCCCAGGTCGATGTCGGTGAGCATCAGGTCGCGGCCGGTGGTGTTGTTGATCTCGACATCGCCATAGCCGGAGTTGACGACGATGTTGCCCACCGTGTTGGTGTTGATGATGTTGCCGGTCAGCGACACCGAGCCGCCGCCGGCGGCATTGATGCGCTGCACCTGGATACGCTGCTTGTCCGAATCCCAGTACACCACCGGCACCTCGTCGGCACCGTTGCCGTCGGCGATGCCGCTGACGTTGTTCAGGCGCACCAGGCCGTTGCCGTTGGCGATGCTGGCGATCTCGGCGGCCGCGGCGGCGCCCAGGTTCAGCGACCAGTCGGTGCGCGCGCCCACTTCGATGCCGGCGTTGATGTTGATGTTCTTGGCGTTGATCGCCAGGGCGCCGCCCACGCGCAGGGCGCTGGCGGTGGAGCCGCTGGTGTCGGACTGGCCCAGGGCCGCACTGTTCTGCGTCTTGTAGGCCTTGATCATGGTGTAGCGCCAATCCCACACACCGGTGTTGCCGGTCCAGAAGTCGTGATCGCTGGCGGACATGTTGCCGCTGTATTCGTAGGTGGTGTCCTTGAACCAGACGCGGTTGGCGGTGTTGTCGTCGTCAGTTTCCCAGTAACCGCGGACCATGCCGTCGAGGATGATCTGCTGGTCGGTGCCGTTGCCGCTGCCGTAGTTGCGGATCAGGTAGTCGGTGAAGGCTTCCTTGCTGGTGAAGGCGTAGGAGCCGTTGTAGACCACGTTGGCGGCGAACTCGGCGATGGAGTCGGGCACGTTGCGGCCGCTGAGGCTGCTCGGGTTCAGGCCGTTGATGACGTTGGCCCACTCCGACTGCACCGAAGCCAGGTTCCAGCTGCGGCCCGGCAGGCTGACGAACAGGTCGCCGTTGGGCACGTTCATGCTCAGCTGGTAGCTCTCGATGGTGGCGAACTGCGAGACGTTGCCCGAGGTGTTGCTCAGCGAGGTGTTGCCCTTGAGGTTCTCGATGTCGCCGAGCACCAGGATGCCCGGGGCCGGGCTGGTGTTGCCCGCCAGGTTGGTGTCGTAGGTGTTCTCGATGACGATCGAGGGCACGCTCGGGCGCTGGGTGGCGTCGTAGTAGTCGGACTGCGAGCGCTTCACCTCGGTCAGGGTGGCGCCGCTGTTGGCCAGCTTGGCCGCGCCGGTGGAGGTGATGCTGCCGGTGCCCGCGGCGGAAACCAGGATGCCGTTGGTCACCAGGTAGTCGTCGGAGCTGTTGTGGATGATCACCGTCGGCGCGCCGTAGGCGGTCAGGTTGGCACCGGACTGCTGGATGCGGTCGGCACCGACGCGGATGTCACCGGCGCCGGCGATGATGTCGCCGATCACCAGGGTGTCTACGGTGGTGTTGCCGTTGGCGCCGGCGCCCAGGGACTGCGCGGTGCTGGCGCGCATCTGGGTGTAGAGGGCGATCTGGTCGCTCAGGCTGGTGTACGCGGCCGAGCCCGGGGTGAGGCCGGCGAGCTGCTGGTTGAGGCTGGCCAGGGTGGCGTCGATCTCGGCCAGCGGGCGGAACGCGTTGGCGCTGCCGGCGGCCTTGTATTGCACGGTCAGGTCGTTCAGCGAGGACACGGTGCGCAGCTGGTTGCCGTCCCAGTAGACCTCCTGGCGGTTGCCCGCGCCCGCCACCACACGGCTGTTGGCGAGGTTCAGGCTGGCCAGTTGGTTGACCCGGTCGGAGCGGGTGGTCTGCTCGCTGGAGAACAGTGCCAGGTAGGGGTTCTTGCCCACGCCGCCGCCGCTGGCGCTGACCGCGCCGTTGGTGGCGATCAGGTCGACGTTGCGCACCGAGCGCAGCAGGGCGCCGGTGCCGAACACCAGGTCGTTGGTGGTGGTCGCAGTGGCATCGGCATCGAGAACTGCAGTCACCGGGATCAGGGTGTTGTTGACCACCACCGTGCTGGCGCTGGCGCGGATGTCGTTGGCCAGGTTGCCATCGGCGCTCTGGCCGGCACGCAGGCCGAGGTTGCCGTAGCCGAGCAGGTCGGCGTTGGCGCCGAAGCGGATCAGCTGGGCAGCGGTCAGGTCGATCTTGGTATCGCCGCCGCCGGCGCCCACCAGGCCGTAGACGTCCACGCGGGCATTGGTGCTGGCGCGGGTGTCGCTGTACGCGCCGACCTGCAACAGGCCGCTGCTCTTCATGCTCAGGTTGTCGCCGAAGGTCACCTGGTTGGCGACGTCCACGTCCATCTCGGTGCCGGCGTAGGGCGCGGCGATGGCGCCACCGGCGGAGAGCTTGCCGGTGTCGGCGGCGCGCATGGTGTTGTGGGCGCTCAGGCGCAGGTGGCCCTTGTCGATGTCCAGCGGGCTGCCCACGGTGGCCAGGCCGACGTTGTTGCCGACCTGGATGCGGGTGGTGTCGCGGATGCTGTTGTCGATCAGCACGGCGCTGCCGCTGATCACGCCGCCCGAGCCGGAGAAGGCCTCGGCGCCACCTTGGGTGATGGTGTGGGCTTCGATGTCGAGGCCGTCGAGCGCGGCCACGCGGGCGCCGTCGCGCACCAGCACCTGGGTGGTGGCACCCAGGTCGAGGTCGATGAAGGTGCCCGAGGCACCGACCATGGCGGCCTGGATCGAGTCGCTGTCGGCGGCGTAGTCGAGGCGGTGCTCGGCCAGTACGTCGGTGCGGCCGGTGAGGATGTTGGTGCTGCCCAGCACGTCCACGGTGGTGGCGCTGGTGGCGTCGAGGTTGAGGGTGGAGGCGCTGCCGGCGACCACGCCGCCGCTGCCGGCCACCGCATCACCGCTGATGCCGTTGCTGCCGGTGGCGGAGAGGGCCAGGGTGCCGCCCACCAGGCCGGTGGCGCCGAAGCGCACGCGCTGGGTGGCGTCGATGTCGGCCAGGCCGACGTTGGCGCCCACGGCCAGCAGGCCGCCGACGGCGATGCCGGTGGCGTCGGTCTTGACCCGGGTGGCGTCGCTGGCCTTCACCGCGGCGTTGCCGGTGATGGCGAGCTGGGTGCCCTGGCCGATATCGGCGAGCACATTGGTGTCCAGGTTGGCGCTGGCGACGGTGGCGTTGAGGCCCATCAGGGCACCCCCGCTGGCGCCTACGGCCTGGGCTTCGGCGCTCTGGCTGCGGGTGCGCTGGGCGGCGGCGTCCACGTCCAGCGAGCCGCCGGTGAGGTTCACCGCGCCGGTGCCGGCCTGCACGCTGTTGTCCACCGAGGCGGTGGCGACGCTGGCACCGATGGCGCCGGCGCCCACGGAGGCGCCGATGGCGAAGGCGCGGGTCATCGGGTCGGTGCTGGCGCGGATGCCGATGGCGCCCTGGGTGGTGACGCGGCTGCCCTCGTCGACCCAGGCGCGGGCGCTGGTGTGGTCGCTGGCGGTGGCGACCACCGCGTTACCGGCGACGATGCCGCCGCTGACGCCGACGGCGTCGACGTTGTTGCTGGAGCGCGCGCTGGCATCGACGGCGAGGCTGCCGGCGCTGACCTGCACGTTCTTGCCCACCAGTGCCTGGGCCTGGCCGGTGCTGCTGGAGGTGGCGATGCTGGCGCCCACGGCCACGCCGCCGGCACTGATGCCGACGGTCTGCGCCTTGAGCGCGTGGTCGAGGTCGGCGTCGACGCTGAGGGCGCCGCCAGCGGTGATGTTGGCGCCGTCGAGGATGCGCGCAGTGGTCTGGCTGGATTTCTCGCTCACCGCCACGGCGGCGCCGAGGCCCACCAGACCGCCACCGCCCGCCTGGGCGAGGGCCTGGGTGGTGCCGTCCTGGCCGTCTTCGGCGCTGATGCGCACGTTGCCGCCGGCACGCAGGGTGCCGCCCAGTTCGGCGAGGCTGCGGTCACCGACGTTGATCACCGAGACGCCGGCACCGGCGCCCACCAGGCCGCCAGCCACACCGGCTGCCTCGCTGAGGGCATCGGTGCTGTTGTGGGCGCTGACGGTGACGTTGCGGCCGGCGTCCAGGGTGGCGTTGCCCACCCGTGCAGCGGCGGAGTAGGCGGTGCCGTCCGGGGTGCTGAGGAAGGTGTCGTTGGGGCTGATGGATTGCTGGTTGGCGTTGATGTCGGCCTGCAGCTGGCTGGAGCCGGCGAAGCCATTGCCCATCTGGCCGTTGAGGCCGGAGTTGCGAGCGACGCCCTGGGCGTTGCGGATGCTGTTGTCGAGGCTGCCGGTGGCCTGGGAGGAGGCGCCGGACGCGACGCTGACCACCGAGACGCCGGCGCCCGCGCCGACGTAGCCACCGCCGGCGGCGGCGATGGAGACGGAGTCGATGTCGCGGCTGTTCTCGGCTTCTACGGTGATGTCGCGGCCGGCCTTGACCGTGGCGCCGTCGCCGACGCTGGCGATGGCGCCGCTGCGCACCACCTGCACGTCGGCACCGGCACCGACGCCGGCCACGCCGCCGACACCGGCAGTGCCGAGCACGTCGGTGGTTTCGAGGCTGTCCTGGGCGTGCACGCGCACGTCCTGCTGGACGCCGTCCAACTGGGTGTTGATCTGGCTGCCCGCGCCGACACCGGCTAGGGTCTGACCCTTGGCGACCAGCACGTTGACGGTGCCGGCCACGCCGGCGGTACCGCCACCGGCGCCGGTGAAGCCGACGATGGTCACGTCCTGGGCGGCGCTGGCGTCGATGGCGGTGAGGCCGCTGGCGTCCAGGCGGGTGGCGCCGGAGGTGGAGGCTTCGGTGCGCTGGTTGAGGTCGGTGACGATGATGGTGGCACCGACGCCGGCCACACCGCCGCCCGCTACGCCACCGGCGACGATGTCGAGGTCGTTGTCGGCGTCGGCGGCGATCTCGATGCCCCCGGCGTCGCTGCGCAGGTTGGAGCCCTGCACGTTGCTGCGCACGGTGCCGGCCAGGGTGGTGACGGCCACCGAGCCGTTGACCCCGGCGGTGCCGCCGATGGCGGCGCCGACGACCACGGCGTTGAGGTCGTGGGTGGCGCGGGCGTTGACGCCGATGCCGGCGTCGCTGCCGAGGGTGGCGTTGGCGACCAGGGCCTGGGTGTCGTGGTCGAGGATGTTGGTGGTGGTGGATACGCCGACCCCGGCGGTGCCACCGCCCGCGCCGGCACCGTTGCCGGTGGTGACGCGGGTGTGGTGGTAGGCGCCGACCTGGGTGGCGGCGTTGCTGTCGAGGGTGGCGCCGCTGACCTGGGCCAGGGTGGAGCCGCCGACCCTATTGACGGTGACCGCGCCGGCCACGCCGACGCTGGAACCGCCGCCGACGCTGACGGAAACGGTGTCGATCTCGTCGGTGCTGCTGGCGACGACGCCGATGCCCTTGATGCTGTCCTGCAGGGTGCGATCGCGCAGGTCGCTGCCCATGTTGCCGTTGAGCTGGCCGTTGTCGATGGCGCGGGCGGCACCCTGGCCGTCGGCGCTCAGGTGGGTGGACGCACCGGTGACCCGGGCGGTGGTGGTGCCTTCGAGCTGGTTGACCGCCACCGCGCCGGACAGGCCGACGCCGGACAGGCCCACGCCCAGGGCGCCGGCCACGGTTTCGATGTCGCTGTCGGAGCGTGCGGTCAGCAGCAGGCTGCCGTCGCTGTGGGCCTGGGCGCCGTCACCGATCTCGGCGAGGGTGGAGCCGCCGACCATGTTGACGGCCACCGAGCCGGCGACGCCGACGTTGTTGCCCACTGCGGCGCCTGCGGCCAGGGATTGCAGCTGCTGGTTGCGCAGGGCACTGACGCGCAGCAGGTCGCCGGCCTGGAGGTTGCCGCCGTTGATGCCGGCATAGACCGCGCCGGAGATCTGGTTGTAGGAACCGGCGATGCCGATGCCCGCACCCTGGCCACCGTAGGCCAGGGCACCGGTGAGGCTGCGGATGCGCGAGGCGTCCTGGGCGTTCACCAGCAGCGAGCCGTGGCTGGTCAGGCTGGAGTCATCGGTACGGGCGCTGGTGCGGTTGTCGATGGTGTTGATGGCGATGGAGCCGGCCACGGCGGAGGAGCGTGCGGCCACGGCGCCACCGGCGACCAGGGCGTTGATGTCGCTCTGCTGGTTCGCCTGCACGGCGATGCTGGCGGCTTCGGCGTCGCTGTCGAGGATCTCGGCGCTGACGCGGTCGCTGATGGTGTTGTAGCCGAAGCTGGCACCCACGGCGCCGTCGTTGCCGATGGCGGCCGAACCGGAGGCGGTCCAGATGCTGCTGGTGTTGCCGGCGTTCACCGCCAGGGCGCCACCGAGGTTGAGGTCGTGGCTGCCGCGCAGGGCGGCGAGGGTGTCGTGGTCCAGCTGGTTGATGGCCACGGCGCCGTCGAAGGCGTACTGGTTGGAGTAGCCCATGGCGGCGGCCACCGAGACCAGGTCGGCGTCGCTGCTGGCATCGAGGCTGAGGCCGGCGGCGCTGTCGAGGCGGCGCAGGCCGTCGGCCACGGCTTCGGTGGCGCCGTCGATGCTGTTGATCGACAGGCCCGCACCGACGCCGGCCTTGCCACCGAAGCTGGCGGCACCGGCCACGGCGTGGATGCTGGAGTCGTCGCGGGCGCTGACGGTGATGCCGTCGATGGCATCGATGGCGCCGTCGGCGAGGCGCGCGCGGGTGGTGCTGTCGATCGAGTTGACGCTCACCGAGCCGGCCACCTGGTAGCTGCTGGCCGAGGCGCTGGCAGAGACGCCGGCGGAGATCGACAGGGCGCTGGCTTCGTTGTCGGCGGCGATGTCGAGGCGGCGCGCGGTGACGTCGCCGGTGGCGGCCAGCTCGGCCTCCACCAGGGAGTCCACGGTGTTCTGGGTGTAGGCACCGGCCAGGCCGACGCCGTTGCCGGTGTTGCTGGAGACGGCGGCGCCGCCAGCGATGGCGTGCAGCGCGGTGTCGTCGCTGGCCTGCACGTTGACCGCGCCGGCGTTGATGTCGAGGTTGTCGGTGATGCGCGCGCGGACCAGGTTGTCCAGGGTGTTCACCGCCGCCGAACCGGAGACGTTGATGCCGAAGGAACCGGTGCCCTCGCGGGACTGCGCGGCGGGCTGGGTGCTGGGTGCCGGCGGTGCGGTCAGGGCTACGGACAGGGCGTAGTTGCCGATGCGGCCATCGGCGCTGGCACCGACCTTGAGGCCACCGGACGCGGCCACGGAGCCGGCGGCGAGCTGGGTGTCGCGGCTGCCCAGCCAGGCTTCGGTGGTGCGGTCGAAGTCGTGCACGCCGACGGCGACGCCGGCGGCCTTGCTGGTGGATTTCACCACGCCGCCGGTGATGGTCAGGCTGTCGGTCTCATCGCTGGCGCCGATGTTGATGTCGCCGCTGCCGCCGTTCTCGTCGCTCACCACCAGGTGGGCGCCGTCGTCGATGCCGGCGCGGGTGAGGTTGTCCAGCACGGAGACGGAGATCGAGCCGCTGAGGGCGTTGGTGCCGCCCTTGGAGCCGGCCACCGCGTAGTTGAGGATGTCGACGTCGGTGACGGCGTTGACGTTGAGCTCGCTGGCGTAGAGGTTCACCGCGCCGACGGTGGCCTGGGCGCTGTTGCTGTAGATGCCGGCGATGAGGCCGGCACCGAAGCCGTTCTTGCCGCCTTCGTTGTTGAACAGGCCCGGGTCGGCCGCGACGTTGACCATCTGCGATTCGGTGCGCGCTTCGATGTCGACGGTCTGTTCCTGGCCGCGGTAGGCCAGGTCCTGGTTGATGTTGACGCCATCGGCGACATCCACCTTGGCGTTGAGGCCGACGTGGTTGATGTCGACCATGCCGCTGAGGGTGGTGCCGCTGTCCTGGGCGCCTTCGCCGGAGACGGCGGTGGCGGCGTTGACCCAGGTGCTGAACATCTGGCCTTCGTTGATGGTCTGCAGGAAGTCGCTGAGGTTGTCGGCGCTGAAGGCCTTGATCAGGTTCGACAGGCGGCTCTGGTCCAGCCACGGCAGGCTGGTCTTGGCGTTGAGGCTGAGGGCCTGCATGGCGTCCAGCTCGGCACCCGGGCGCACGGTCAGCACCGCGTCGTTGTCCTGGTTGCTGATGAGGATGGCGACGCCCACGCCGTTCTTCTTGCCGGTGCTTTCGGTGCTGAAGTCGAACGGCTTGTCGGCGTTCTTCTTCTCGGAGATCACCGAGGACACGGTGGAATCCAGCAGGTCGGTGACCTCGGCGTTGAGGCTGGCATCCTGGCCGGCCTTGACCTTGGCCTGGCCGCCCAGGTTCAGCAGCGCCTGGTTGTCGTGGTTGATGTAGGCCAGGGCACCGGCGGCGCCCAGTTCATCGAGGAAGCCCTTGCTCTGCTCGCTGCCGCCTTTCTCGCCTTCTTCTTCCTCACCCTTCTCGACGAGCTTCTTCAGCAGCTCCTTGATGCCGTCCTTGGTCTTGGCCTGGAGCAGCTCGGTGGGGTCTTCGCCGGCTTCGCCGATCTTCTCTTCCAGGGTGGCGACGATCTTGTTCTCGTCGCCGAGCATCACCGAGGCTTCGTGGCTGTTGGACTGGGTGTCCACCTTGGCTTCCAGGGTGGCGTTGCCGCCGGCCTCCAGGGTGCCGTTGAAATCGTTGCGGGCTTGCAGGTCGGAGAGGGCGACCAGCACCGAGACGCCGATGGCGCCCTCGGCGTCGCCGGCCTGGGCGCTGACGTCGAACACCTTGACCTGCTCGGCGCTGACGCTGGCGTCGAAGGCGGCCTTGATCAGGCTGCCGCTGCCGACGGTGGTAGTGGCGCGGCCCTTGGCCGAGGTGACGTTGGCAGTGAGGGTGATCGGCAGGCCTTCGAGGGCGCCGGCTTCCACCGCGGTTTCCACGGTGGTGTCGGACTGGCTCTTGAGGTTGACGTTGCCGCCCAGGGATTCGATGCGGACGTTCTGGCCGACGTTGAGCTGGGCGTCGGTGTTGGTCACCGAGACCACGGCGCCCACCGGCAGGTCGGCGACCTCGGCCTGGGCGTTGGTGCTGGCGTGGGACGAGATGTTCACGTCGTTGCTGCCGATGATGCTCACGCCGTTGCCGATGTTGACCTTGGACTGGGCGTCGAGCACCTGCACCGAAGCCAGCAGGCCGCTGCTGGCGAGGGTGTCGAGCAGGCCGCCGAAGAAGTCGCTGCCGCCGTCGTCATCGGTCTGCACGCCGGCGTCGGCCAGGGCCTGGCGCTGTTCTTCCAGCTCGTCGTCGTCGAGGACCTGGGCGATGGGGTGGCCGTTGGCGTCGACACCGTTGTACAGGCCGTCGCTGGACAGGCTGTCGGTCAGCGCGGTGGAGGATTCGGCGCTGATGGTGACCTGGCCGCCACGGATCTCGGTGCCGGCGCCCAGGGTGATTTCGGTCTTGTTGCTGCCCACGCCGACGAGGATGCCGGGGGTGAGCAGGGCGCCCTCGGCGGCGATGGCCTTGAGGGTGACGTCGCCGGCCTCGAAGGCAGCGTTGTTGGTGTGGGCGTAGAGCTTGGCGTTCTGGCCGAGGACGATGGTCGGCGCTTCCAGGGTGATGTCGCCGGAGTTGCCGACGGAGACCGCGTCGCGGTGCTCCTGCTGGCTGGCGGTCTGGTAGTTGGCGATGTTGCGGGTGGAGATCATCACGCCGTCGGCGACGTTGATCTTCTCCGAGGCCTGCAGGCTGTAGTTGGTGCCGCCCAGGCGCTGGTCCTGGGTGAGATTGATTTCGCGCGGGTCGATCAGCACGTGGCCGACGGCGCCGCCCTGGCCGGCCTTGGCCTCCAGGGTGCCGGCCCAGGTCACGCTTTCGTCGGCGGAGAGCTCGACCTGGCCGCCGTTGCCGCTGGTGCCGGCGTTGGCCGCCACGGTGCCGCCCTTGGCCAGGGTGCTCTGCTGCTTGGCCTTGATCACGACCTTGCCGCCGTCGGAGTGGGCGCCCTGGCCCGAGGCGGAGACCTTGCCGCCGTCGGCGATGGTGATGTCGTGGCCGGCGCGGATCTCGATCTCGCCGGCAGACTTGCCGGCGACACCGTCGGTGTTCACCTGGCCGGCGATCAGCACGTCGTTCTCGGCGATGATGCGGATCTCGCCGTTGACCTCGGTGATGGCGGCGGCGCTGTCGAGGCCGTCGATGTTCACCAGTTGCTCGATGCGCGGCATGGCCTGCTGGCCGGCGGTGACGCGACCGCTGGCGCCGATGCCGACGTCGCGGGCGCTGAGGGTGACGGCGCCCTTGGCGTTGACCTGGCCACGGATGGACACCAGGCCGGATTCGGAAAGGGGCAGGTTGCCGGACTTCAGCTGGGCCACGGCGAGGTCGTCGATCTTGCCGTCGGCGCCGATCAGGCGCTCAAGGGAGGCGCTGTCGGGGGTGGTGACGGTGAGGGAGCCGACGTTGATCACGCCGGACTCGCCCACGACCATGCCGTGGGGGTTGGCGAAATAGATGTCGCCGCCGATCTGGCCGTTCTTGTAGCCGTTGAGGATGCCGTTGATCTCGCTGCGCTGGTCGCGAACGATGTTGATCAGGGCGTTGGCCGAATCCGGTACATAGAGGTTGGCGGTTTCGCCGCTGCCCACGTTGAACTGCGAGAAGGAGTTGAAGCCGTTGCCGTTGCGGATGGTCTCGGTGCGAATGTCGGTGACCGCGCCGTTCTGCACCACGCTGGTGGCCGTGCGCCCGTCCGTGACGATGCCCTGGGCATAGAGGCCGGGGCTCAGCAGGGCACCGATGGCCAGCAGGCCGGCGCCGCTGGCGGCCTTGCTCGATTTGGTCTTGCCCTGCCGCTTGGTGTTCTCCCCAACGACTTGCCAGACACCTTTGGCGTGGTTCCAGATGGTGCGATAGACGTGGTTCATGGCGCGATCCTTGATGAGGGCCACCAGGGCCTGCCCCGTGGTCGTCGGGCAGTGCCTGCGTAGTGCGGGCCAGGGAAAGGGTTTGGGCGCGAGTATATGAGCGGGTCCCTGGGCCGAAACTGAGCAATGCTGACAATTGGCCATCATTTTTCGAAGTCATGATGGCCAGGCTGGAGGCGCCGTGCTAGATGGGCTGCGCGGTGTTTTCAGGGGTTTTCGCGTGCCGGGTTTCGCGGGCTTCAGGGCTGACATTTCGTCGGGAAGGGGAGGCGGGATGAAACCCATTGCGGATTGCGCCCGGGGTGCCGTTTCGCTTGCCGTTGCGCTTGGCCGGGAGTCGGGTAGAGGCGTTTTTGCCGGGCAAAAAAAGCCCCGCACTGGGCGGGGCGCAATCCGTGCGATGCACGGCAGCTTGAGGTTCAGATGGCCCGTGGGCGGGTGACGCGGTCCACCAGGTAGACCAGGCCGTGGTAGTCGATGCCGCCGTGCTGGGTGAGGCCGATTTCGCAGGTGCGGCTGGTGGAGATGCCTTCTTCGCAGATCTGCACGGCGTCCTTCAGGCTGCGCAGGGCGTGGCCGTTGAGTTCCGGGGTGGTGAAGCCCTTGTCGCCGGCGAAGCCGCAACAGTGGATGCCTTCGGGCACCACCACTTCGCGGGTGCAGCGACGCACCAGGTCGATCAGGCCCTGGGCTTCGCCCAGGTGCTGGGTGCTGCAGGTGACGTGCACGGCGATGGGCTTGTCCTGGGGGGTGAACTCCAGGCGGTCGAGCAGGTGGGTGCGGATGAAGCGCACCGGGTCGAACAGGTCCAGGCGCGAATCGAGGCCGTCCTGCACCAGGCGCAGGGTGCAGGGGCTGGTGTCGCAGTAGATGGGGTCGAGGCCGCCGCGACTGGCTTCCAGCAGGGCGTCGATCATCTCGCGGCGTTTGCTTTCGGCCTGCTCGGCGTAGCCCTTGGAGGCGAAGGGCTGGCCGCAGCAGAGGCTTTCCAGCTGGCTGGGGAAGACCACCTGGTAGCCGGCCTTTTCCAGCAGCATGCGGGTCTTGTCCACCAGCGGCACCTGTTCGCCATCGCTGGCGGCGGGGCCCATGGCGCGGGATACGCAGGCGGCCAGGTAGACCACGCGGGGGCGGGCGTCGTTGGCCGGCGGGGTGAACTGGATGGGCTTGGCGGCCTGGGGCAGGGCGGGCGTCCATTGCGGCAGGCGCCCGGCAGAGAGGCGGCGCAGGGTGCCGGAGGTTTTTTCCAGCAGCGGCGCGCCGAGCAGGCGGCGGGCGCCGTCGGCTAGGCGCAGGGTGAGGCGTGCGCCCTTGAGTGCGGTGGCGAAGTGGCCGGCGAGCCAGTCGGCACTGCCGGCGTGGTGGGCCGCGTTGCCACGCAGCTTGCGCACCAAGTCGCCGGTGTTGATGCCGACGGGGCAGCGCTGGGCGCAGAGGCCGGTGGCGGCGCAGGTGTCGACGCCCTGGTAGGCAAAGGCCTCTTCCAGCTCGCGGGTGTCGATGCCGGCGCGCTTGCGTGCCTGGATGTCGCGCCAGATGACGATGCGCTGGCGCGGGCTGAGGGTCAGGCCCTTGGAGGGGCAGACCGGTTCGCAGAAGCCGCATTCGATGCACTTGTCGACGATCTCGTCGGCGGCGGGCAGCGGCTTGAGGTTCTTCAGGTGCAGTTCGCGGTCCTCGCTGAGCACCACGTCGGGGTTGAGGATGCCGCGCGGGTCGAGCAGGCGCTTGAGCTGCCACATCAGCTGGTAGGCGTCGTGGCCCCATTCCAGTTCGACGAAGGGCGCCATGTTGCGGCCGGTGCCGTGCTCGGCCTTGAGCGCGCCACCGAATTCCACCGCCACCAGTTGGGCGACGTCCTGCATGAAGGCGTCGTAGCGGGCGACCTGTTCGGGGCTGTCGAAGCCCTGGGTGAAGACGAAGTGCAGGTTTCCTTCCAGGGCGTGGCCGAAGAGGATCGCCTCGTCGTAGCGGTGCTTGTCGAACAGCTCGATCAGGCGGTTGACCCCGGCGGCCAGCTGTTCGACGGGGAAGGTGACGTCTTCGATGATCACCGTGGTGCCGGTCTGGCGCACGGCGCCGACGGCGGGGAAGGTGTCCTTGCGGATCTTCCACAGCTGGTTGTAGACGACCGGGTCTTCGCTGAAGTCGACCTTCTGCTCCACCGGGAAGTCGGCGATGGAGGTGGTGATCCGGGCGAGCTGTTCGTGCAGCAGGCTGGCGCTGGCGGCGCGGGATTCGATGAGCAGGGCGCAGGCGCTGGCGGAGAGGCCCTTGACCCAGGTGGGCATGCCGGGCTTCTCCTGCACCGAGCGCAGGCTGCGGCGGTCGAGCAGTTCGACGGCAGAGACCGGTTGCTGCTTGAGCACGGGCACGGCGCGGCAGCAGGTTTCCACGTCGGGGAAGACGATGAGCGCGGAGGCCTTGTGCGGGTGCTCGGGCACGGTGTCGTAGGTCACCGCGCTGATGAAGCCGAGGGTGCCTTCGGAGCCCACCAGCAGGTGGGTGAGGATGTCCAGCGGCTGGTCGTAGTCCACCAGGGCGTTGAGGGACAGGCCGGTGGTGTTCTTGAGGCGGTACTTGTGGCGGATCTTCGCGGCCAGTTCGGTGTTGGCGCGGGTCTGCCGGCCCAGTTCGCCGAGCTGTTCCAGCAACTCGCCGTGGGTGGCATGGAAGGCGGCGACGCTGACCGGGTCCTCGCTGTCGAGCAGGGTGCCGTCGGCCAGCACCAGGCGCAGGCCGGCGAGGGTGTGGTAGCTGTTCTGCGCGGTGCCGCAGCACATGCCGCTGGCGTTGTTGGCGACGATGCCGCCGATCTTGCAGGCGTTGATGGAGGCCGGGTCGGGGCCGATCTTGCGGCCGTAGGGGGCGAGCCAGGCGTTGGCCTGGGCGCCGATGACACCGGGCTGCAGGCGGATCTGCGCGCCGCCCTGGCGGATGTCGCGGCCGTTCCAGTTGTCACCGAGGACGATGAGCACCGAGTCGCTGATGGCCTGGCCGGAGAGGCTGGTGCCGGCGGCGCGGAAGGTGACGGGGACCTGGTCGGCGTAGGCGGCCTTGAGCAGGGTGATGACTTCGGCCTCGCTCTCGACCCGCACGATCAGCTTGGGGATCAGCCGGTAGAAGCTGGCGTCGGTGCCGAAGGCCAGGGTGGAGAGCGGGTCGTCGAAGCGCCGCTCGCGGGGGATCAGGCGCTCGGCGGTCTGGAGGAAGGCGGCGGGCAGGCTCATCGGTCGGGTCCTGTCATCAACGGTTGGCGCGGGCCGCCCGGGCGGCCTCGTCGGTTCGTTATGGGTGGGGCGGATCAGCGGCCGAGTTCGCGTACCAGCGAGTCGGCGCTGATTTCGCTGATGCTCTTGGCGCCGGTGAGCACCATGGCCACGCGCATTTCCTTGTCGATCAATTCCAGCAGATTGCTCACACCCGCGCCGCCGGCCGCAGCCAGGGCGTAGACGAAGGCACGGCCGAGCATCACGGTGTCGGCGCCGAGGGCGAGCATGCGCACCACGTCGAGGCCGGTGCGGATGCCGGAGTCGGCGAGGATCTTCAGCTCGCCCTTCACCGCGTCGGCGATGGCCGGCAGGGCGCGGGCGCTGGAGAGTACGCCGTCGAGCTGGCGGCCGCCGTGGTTGGAAACGACTATGCCGTCGGCGCCGAAGGTGACCGCGTCACGGGCGTCCTCGGGGTCGAGAATGCCCTTGATGACCATGGGGCCGTCCCAGAATTCGCGGATCCACTCCAGGTCTTTCCAGGAGATCGACGGGTCGAAGTTGGCGCCGAGCCAGCCGATGTAGTCGGCCAGGCCCGTGGGGTTGCCCCGGTAGGTGGAGATGTTGCCGAGGTCATGGGGCTTGCCCAGCAGGCCGACGTCCCAGGCCCAGGCTGGGTGGGTCATGGCTTGCAGCACGCGGCGCATGGCGGCGTTGGGGCCGCTCATGCCGGAGTGGGCGTCGCGGTAGCGGGCGCCGGGCACGGGCATGTCGACGGTGAACACCAGGGTGGTGACGCCGGCGGCCTTGGCGCGCTCCAGGGCGTTCCTCATGAAGCCGCGGTCCTTCAGCACGTAGAGCTGGAACCACATGGGGCGCTGGATGGCCGGGGCCACTTCCTCGATGGGGCACACCGAGACGGTGGAGAGGGTGAAGGGGATGCCCTTGTCCGCTGCCGCCTTGGCCGCCTGCACTTCGCCGCGACGGGCGTACATGCCGGTGAGGCCCACCGGGGCCAGGGCCACCGGCATGGTGAGGGTCTCGCCGAACAGCTGGGTCTCGAGGCTCAGCTCGGACATGTTCTTCAGCACGCGCTGGCGCAGGGCGATGCCGGAGAGGTCCTCGACGTTGCGCCGCATCGTGTATTCGGCGTAGGCGCCGCCATCGATGTAGTGGAACAGGAAGGGCGGCAGCTTGCGCTGGGCGGCGGCGCGGTAGTCGGTGGAGGCGGAGATGATCATGGGGTCCCTACCGTTGAATGAAAGAAGCGTGGCACGTTGCGAGGGTCGAGCGAGCTAGAGCGAGACAAGGCGGAAATGGCCGAGGGAGCGGAGCCTACGACTGTAGGTGAGCATCTCCGAGGCCATTTCCAACGCCGTATCGCCGACGCGCAGCCGATCCGGCTTAGTGGACCAGCATGCCGGTGAAGACATAGGCCTGGGCCAGGGTGATCAGGCCGACGAAGGCGGCGAAGATCAGGCTGTGCTTCAGGGTGAAGCGGAACAGGTCCGATTCCTTGCCGACCATCCCGGTGGCGGCGCAGGCCACGGCGATGGACTGCGGCGAGATCATCTTGCCGGTCACGCCGCCGCTGGTGTTGGCGGCCACCAGCAGGGTGTCGTTGACGCCGATCTGGTGCGCAGTGGTGGATTGCAGGGAGCTGAACAGGGCGTTGGACGAGGTGTCCGAGCCGGTCAGGAAGACCCCCAGCCAGCCAAGGAAGGGCGAGAAGAACGGGAAGGCCGCACCGGTGCCGGCGAGGACCAGCGCCAGGGTGGTGGACATGCCCGAGTAGTTGGTGACGAAGGCGAAGGCCAGCACCATGCCGATGGAGAGGATCGGCCACTTCAGCTCGACCAGGGTTTCGCCAAAAGTGGTCAGACCATTTTTAACATTGACCTTGAGTACCAGCATCGACAGCAGCGCGGAGAAGAAGATCGCGGTGCCGGTGGCGGAGATCGGGTCCAGCTTGAACACCGCCGGCATGGCCGTGGTGGCGGCGACGATGGGCGCGCCCTTGAGGACCAGCTGGTCCAGGTGCGGGATGGCGAACATGAAGACGAACTGCTCCATGGCGCCGCCCGGGGCGAACATCGCCTTGAAGGGCTTGAGGGTCCAGATGGTCACCAGCACGGTGAGGATCAGGAAGGGCGACCAGGCCTTGAGGATCTCGCCGAAGCTGTAGGGCGAAGGCTCGGTGCTGCGCGGGCCGCCGAAGCCGCCGAGAACCGCTGCGCCGCCGGATACGCCGGCCACTTCGGTGTTCCGCGCGCTGGCGGGCTGCCAGACCTTGAGGAACAGGGTCAGGGATACCAGGCTGACCAGGGCGGAGGTGATGTCCGGCAGTTCCGGGCCGATGAAGTTGGAAGTGAAGTACTGGGTGATGGCAAAGCTGCCGCCGGCCACCAGGGCGGCGGGCCAGGTTTCCTTCACGCCGCGCCAGCCGTCCATCATCGCCACCAGCCAGAAGGGCACGAGGATCGACAGGAAGGGCAGTTGGCGGCCGGTCATGGCGCCGATCTTGAACGCGTCGATGCCGGTGACCTGGCCCGCGACGATGATCGGGATGCCCAGAGCGCCGAAGGCCACCGGTGCGGTGTTGGCGATCAGGCACAGGCCGGCGGCGTAGAGCGGGTTGAAGCCCAGGCCCACCAGCAGCGCGGCGGTGATGGCCACGGGGGCGCCGAAGCCGGCCGCACCTTCGAGGAAGGCGCCGAAGGAGAAGCCGATCAGCAGCACCTGCAGGCGTTGGTCACCGGTGATCGACAGCACCGAGCTGCGGATCACTTCGAACTGGCCGCTCTTGACCGTGAGTTTGTAGAGGAACACCGCCGCGACGATGATCCAGGCGATCGGCCAGAGGCCGTAGGCGAAACCGTAGCCGGCCGCGGCGAAGGCCATGTCGGCGGGCATGTTGAAGGCGAAGATGGCAACGGCGATCGCCAGGGCAAGGGTGATGGTGCCGGCGATATGGCCCTTGAGGCGGAATACTGCGAGGGCGAGGAAGAAGAACACGATCGGGATCACGGCGACGGCAGCGGACAGGCCGAGGCTGCCGAGAGGGGTGTAGATCTGTTGCCATGCTTGCATGGTGGTTGGCTCCGTAATTGTTTTTGGAGTGCCTGTGGGCCGTCCGGGTGGGCGCGATGCTTTTGGCGTCGCAGCAGGCATTGGCCGGATCTGGCGTACTTCGTCGAAATTGGTAATACCAATTTACAAAATCGACGGCTCAGGGTAAAAGTCTTACCGTGCGCATGTCAATTTCCTGTCCTACAACTTTGGTCGAGAGGGCGGCGGTCGAGCTTTTCTTGTGCGCCGAGCGGGGGCTGGTTAGGCTGCCGCCGGATATGCGCGGGCTACCGCGCCAGACTGCCCGGATGGGCTGTGGAAAAGAGGCGGGAGGGGTATGGGATTTGGTCAGGTGCGTCAGCGCCGTCTGTCGGATGACATCGTCAGTCACCTGGAGTCGATGATCCTCGAAGGCACCCTGAAGGCCGGTGAGCGGCTGCCGGCGGAACGCCTGCTGGCGGAGCAGTTCGGGGTGTCCCGGCCGTCGCTGCGCGAGGCGATCCAGAAGCTGGTGGCCAAGGGGTTGCTGATCAGCCGCCAGGGCGGGGGCAACTATGTGTCCGCCGAGCTGGGCTCCACCTTCAGCGACCCGTTGCTGTCGCTGCTGGAAGGCAACCCGGATGCCCAGCGCGACCTGCTGGAGTTCCGCCACACGCTGGAGGGTTCATGCGCCTTCTATGCGGCGCAGCGCGCGACCTCGGTCGATCACGAGCGCCTGCGCGAGGCTTTCGAGGCGCTGCAGGCCTGCTACATGCCCGGCAGCAAGGCGACCCGGGAAGAAGAGGGCGCCGCCGATGCGCGCTTCCACCTGGCGATCGCCGAGGCCAGCCACAACGCCGTGCTGCTGCACACCATCCGCGGCTTGTTCGAACTGCTCAAGCACAACGTGGTCACCAATATTGGAGGCATGTACCTGCAGCGCGGCGAGACCCGCGACATGCTGATGAGGCAGCACCGGGCCTTGTTTGAGGCGATCGTCGAGCGACGTGCCGAGGAGGCGCGGGAAATCTCGCACCAGCACATCGATTACGTGCAGGAGGTCTTGGCGGAAGGGCAGCTGGAAGCGCTACGGATGGAACGCGCGCAACGCAGGCAGGGAATCTGAAGCATCAGCCTTGCGGCTGGAGCAGCGACCGGCGTGGGTCGGCGCTCAGTCTTCCTTGCCTTTGGTGCGCATGACGCGTGCGATCTCGCGATCGGAGTCGCGTTCCTTCTCGGTGGCGCGCTTGTCGAATTCCTTCTTGCCCTTGACCAGCGCGATCTCGCACTTGACCAGGTGGGCCTTCCAGTAGAGCGACAGTGCCACGCAGGCATAACCCTTCTGCTGGACCGCACCGATCAGCTTGCCCAGCTCACGCTTGTGCAGCAGCAGCTTGCGGGTGCGGACCGGGTCGGCGATCACGTGGGTGCTGGCGGTTTTCAGGGGCGTGAAGTGGCTGCCGAGCAACCAGGCTTCGCCGTCCTTGAGCAACACGTAGCTGTCCACCAGTTGGGCTTTGCCGGCGCGCAGACTCTTGACCTCCCAGCCTGCGAGCGCCATGCCGGCCTCGAAGCGCTGTTCGACGAAGTAGTCATGCAGAGCCTTCTTGTTCTGCGCGATGGTGCCTTGGGGATGTTTCTTTTGCTTAGCCATAGGCGCGGCATTATAGGGAGTCCCAGGCGAGGCCGCTACGGCGGCGTAGGCTTGAGCGCGAGGGGTGAATCCCTGACAATGCGCGCTCTTTTTTTGACCAGCCGTGTTGCTCGCTCCGGCGCAGCCGACTGACCGACGTTCAGAGGCCCAGATGACCACCCATATCCAGCGCTCCGCTCTGCTGCCGTACCCTGCGCAGGCGCTCTACGATCTGGTCAACGACGTGGCGAGATACCCCGAGTTCCTGCCCTGGTGCTCCTCCAGCGAAGTGCTGGAAGCGAGCGAAACCGAGATGGTGGCCAGCCTCGGCGTGGCCAAGGGCGGGCTCAGTCAGCGCTTCGTCACCCGCAACCGGCTGGTGCCGGGACAGGTGATCGAAATGAACCTGGAAGAAGGCCCATTCAGCGAGCTGCATGGCGTGTGGAACTTCAAGGCGTTGGGCGAGAAGGCCTGCAAGATCAGCCTGGATCTGTCGTTCGATTACGCGGGGCCCATCGTCAAGGCGACCCTCGGGCCGCTGTTCAATCAGGCCGCGAATACCCTGGTCGATGCTTTCTGTCAGCGGGCCAAGCAGCTTCATGGCTGAGTCGATCGGTATCGAAGTCGTCTGCGCGCTGGCCGATCGTCAGCGCTTGCTGAGCCTGGATGTGGCCGTGGGCGCTACGGCGCGTGCGGCAGTGATGGCGTCAGGGCTGGCGGCGGAGTTTCCCGAGCTGGATCTGGCCATCTGCCCGCTGGGCATCTTTGGCAAGGCGTTGGCCAATCCCGAGGCGCGGGTGCTGGAGGAGGGGGATCGCATCGAGATCTACCGCCCGCTGCTCGCCGACCCGAAGGAAGTGCGCAAGCTTCGCGCGGCCCGTGCCGCCCAGGCGCGGTCGGTAGAGGAATAACGCGGCGGGTTGCATAACAGGCGCCCATGAAAAAGCCCGGAACCAGTCCGGGCTTTTTTCTGCGCAGTGATTACTGCGGCGAGGTTTCCAGCGGCTCGGGCGTGGGCACCGGTACGGTTTCCACCTGGTCCACTTCCTTCTGGATCTGCTCGAGCAGCGAGCCGGGCTTCGGCTTCTCTTCCTGCTGTTGCTGGGCAGGCTTCTCGCTCTTCACTTCGGTGCTGCCGTCGCTGCCGAGAATGGCTTCGTCGCGGCTCACGCCAGGCATGAAGTCACCGGCCAGGCCAACCAGTTGGTCGCTGCCGTCGAACACCAGGCTGACGCGCTCCTGCTGGCGCTCACCGCCGCCGGGCTGGATGCTGTAGAGGTAATCCCAACGGTTGGCGTGGAAGGTGTCGGTGATCAGCGGGTTGCCCATGATAAACCTCACTTGTCGCCGGGTCATTCCGGGCTTCAACTGGTCTATCATGTCCTGCGTCACGACATTGCCCTGCTGGATGTCGATTTTGTAAACCCCGGGGAATGAACAGCCGGCGAGTGCGACCAGACCTGCGAAGGTGAGGCTGGTCAGCAAGAGCTTGGTGTTTTGCATCGGTGGGTGACTTCCACTATCTTGGCTGGGCAACGAAAATCCGATCATACCCGCATTAAGGGAAGCTGCGAAGCAGCGTCCACGAGAAAGCTGACCATGGTTGAAAATAACGAACTTCGCAAAGCCGGCCTCAAGGTGACCCTGCCTCGAGTCAAGATCCTGCAGATGCTTGACTCCACCGAGCAGCGCCACATGAGTGCCGAAGATGTCTACAAGGCACTGATGGAGGCGGGTGAGGACGTGGGGTTGGCGACTGTCTACCGCGTGCTGACCCAATTCGAGGCTGCCGGTCTCGTGGTGCGCCACAACTTCGATGGCGGCCACGCCGTCTTCGAACTGGCCGACGGCGGCCACCACGACCATATGGTCTGTGTCGATAGCGGTGAGGTGATCGAGTTCTTCGATACCGAGATCGAGAAACGCCAGAAAGAGATCGTCAAGGAGCATGGCTTCGAGCTGGTCGATCACAATCTGGTGCTGTACGTGCGCAAGAAGAAGTAAGCGCACTGCCAGTTGGTAAAAGAAGAAGGCGACCCTCGGGTCGCCTTCTCCGTTTTCGCGCATTGGGAAGTCAGCCCTGGGCGCTGGTGACCATTTTCCTGGCGTGGGCGATGGATTCGTCGGTGAGGTCGAGTCCGCCAAGCATGCGCGCGATCTCCTCGATACGCGCGGCTTCGGTGAGGTTGGAGACGGCGGTGCGGGTTTCCTTGCTGCCGCGCAGCTTGTGCACGAACAGGTGGTTGTGACCCTGTGCTGCTACCTGCGGCAAGTGGGTGACGGTGAGCACCTGGCCGCGCTCGCCGAGGCGGCGCAGCAGTTGCCCGACCACTTCGGCGGTGGGACCGCCGATGCCCACGTCCACTTCGTCGAAGACCAGGGTCGGTACCCGTGAGGTCTGGGCGGTGATCACCTGGATGGCCAGGCTGATGCGTGAGAGTTCGCCACCCGAGGCGACCTTCGCCAGTGCCTTGAGGGGTTGGCCGGGGTTGGCGCTGACCAGGAACTCGACCTGCTCCATGCCGTTAGCCTGCGGATCCTGTGCCTGCAGCGGGTGCAGTTCGATGGTGAAGCGCCCGCCGGGCATGCCCAGGCGTTGCATCTCGACTTCCACCGCCTTGGCCAGCTTGCCGGCGGATTTGCCGCGCAGCTTGCTCAGCTCCGCCGCCTTGGTCTGGTAGTGGCGGGTGTAGGACTCGAGCTCCTCGGTCAGGCGCTCGACGGCTTCGTCATCGGCATTCAGCGCCTCGATCTCTTCCAGCAGGGATTGCTGCAGGTTGGCCAGTTCGCCCGGGTGTACGCGGTGCTTGCGCGCCAGCGTATAGATGGTGTCCAGGCGCTCTTCCAGCTGCTGCTGGCGCTGTGGGTCGGCGTCGAAGTGGTCGATGAAGCGGTTGATCTCGCCAACCGCTTCCTCCACCTGGATCTGGGCGCTGGCCAGCAGGTTGACCGCTTCGGCGATGGCGCCCTGCTGGGTGTTGAAGGCGGTGAGGCGGTTGAGGCTGGAGGTGAGCGCGCTGAGTACGTTTCCCGCATCGCTTTCGCTGCACATGTCCAGCACCTGGCGGCAGCCGGCGAGCAGGCTCTCGGCGTTGGAGAGGTTCTTGTGCTCCTGCTCCAGCTGGTCGAGTTCGGATTCGCCGAGGGCGAGGTTTTCCAGTTCCTCCAGCTGGTAGCTGAGCAACTGGTGGCGGGCGCGCTGTTCTTCGCCGCTGCGCGACAGACGCTCCAGCTCCTGGCGGGTCTGTTTCCAGCGCTGCGCGGCGAGCTGGACCTGGCGGGCCAGCTCGCTGGCACTGGCGAACTCGTCGAGCAGACGGCGGTGGGTGTCGAGCTTGAGCAGCGACTGGTGCTCGTGCTGGCTGTGGATGTCGATCAGCAGCTCGCCCAGGGTCTTGAGGTCGCCCTGGGGGCAGGGGGTGCCATTTATATAGGCGCGCGAACGGCCTTCGGCGGTGATGACCCGGCGCAGGATGCAGGGGCCGTCGTTGTCCAGGTCGCGCTCGGCGAGCCAGGTGCGGGCCTCGGGGATGTCGTGGAGGTCGAAGCTGGCGAGGATGTCGGCCTTGTCCGCGCCGGGGCGCACCACGCCGCTGTCGGCGCGGTCGCCCAGGGTCAGGCCGAGTGCGTCGAGCATGATCGACTTGCCTGCACCGGTCTCGCCGGTGATCACCGACATGCCGCCGGCGAGTTCGAGATCGAGGTGTTCGACGATGGCGTAGTTGTGAACGGAAAGGTGGACCAGCATGGCGGCACTCCCAGGGCGATGGCTGGGTATTTATACAGTGTTTGTTTTCCGCCTGACAATCACCCCTCCCCCTTGAACCGACAAATTGCGACCCCATATAGGCGGACAGATCGCCGGGTTATGCCCCGGCCCGTTTTTGAAAGGAGGAACGCATGGCTGACGAACAGACCCTGGATAATCAGAACCCTGAAGCGAACGCTGCTGCCGAAGGCGCCGCTGGCGACGATCTGGCGGTTCGTGTGCAGACGCTGGAAGAGCAACTGGCTGCCGCCCAGGATCAGTCCCTGCGCGTTGCCGCCGAATTGCAGAACATCCGCCGCCGTGCCGAGCAGGATGTGGAAAAGGCGCACAAGTTCGCGCTGGAAAAATTCGCCAATGACCTGCTGCCGGTGGTGGACAGCCTCGAGCGTGGTCTGGAGCTGACCGCGGCCGATGACGAGTCGATCAAGCCGGTGCGTGAGGGCATGGAACTGACGCTCAAGCTGTTCCACGACACCCTCAAGCGCTACCAGCTGGAAGCGGTCGACCCGCACGGTGCGCCGTTCAACCCGGAGCACCACCAGGCCATGGCAATGCAGGAAAGCACCCACGTGGAGCCCGGTAGCGTGCTGAAGGTGTTCCAGAAGGGCTACCTGCTGAACGGTCGCCTGCTGCGCCCCGCCATGGTGGTGGTCAGCAAGGCTCCGAGTGAAGCGCCGCCGTCCATCGACGAGCAGGCTTGAAATCCGGCCTCCGGCCCCCATTTGTTAGTTCAAGCGTTTTTATGCTGCCGCGGCCAGTGAAACGGGGTCTCGGCAAATCCAAAGTTTCGGGAGAGAGAATATGGGCAAAATCATCGGTATCGACCTGGGGACCACCAACTCCTGCGTGGCTATCCTGGAGAACGGTAACGTCAAGGTGATCGAGAACGCCGAAGGCACTCGTACCACTCCGTCGATCATCGCTTACACCAACGATGGCGAGATCCTTGTCGGCCAGTCCGCCAAGCGCCAGGCGGTAACCAACCCGCACAACACCCTGTACGCCGTGAAGCGCCTGATCGGTCGTCGCTTCGAAGAAGACGTCGTGCAGAAAGACATCAAGATGGTTCCCTACAAGATCGCCAAGGCCGACAACGGTGACGCCTGGGTCGAAGTGAAGGGCCAGAAGATGGCGCCGCCGCAAATTTCCGCGGAAGTGCTGAAGAAGATGAAGAAGACCGCCGAAGACTACCTCGGCGAGACCGTGACCGAAGCGGTGATCACCGTTCCGGCCTACTTCAACGACAGCCAGCGCCAGGCTACCAAGGACGCCGGTCGTATCGCCGGTCTGGACGTCAAACGCATCATCAACGAACCGACTGCGGCTGCGCTGGCCTATGGCATGGACAAGGCCAAGGGCGACCACACCGTGATCGTCTATGACCTGGGCGGCGGTACCTTCGACGTGTCGGTGATCGAGATCGCCGAAGTCGACGGCGAGCACCAGTTCGAGGTTCTGGCCACCAACGGCGACACCTTCCTGGGTGGTGAGGACTTCGACATCCGCCTGATCGACTACCTCGTCGACGAGTTCAAGAAAGAGTCCGGTATGGACCTGAAGGGCGATCCCCTGGCCATGCAGCGCCTGAAAGAGGCTGCCGAGAAGGCCAAGATCGAGCTGTCCTCCAGCCAGCAGACCGACGTCAACCTGCCGTACATCACTGCAGACCAGACCGGTCCGAAGCACCTGAACGTGAAAATTTCCCGCGCCAAGCTGGAAGCCCTGGTCGAAGACCTGGTCGCTCGTACCATCGAGCCGTGCCGTATCGCGCTGAAGGATGCTGGCCTGGATGTGGGTGATATCCACGAAGTGATCCTGGTCGGCGGCCAGACCCGCATGCCGCTGGTGCAGAAGCAGGTTGCCGACTTCTTCGGCAAGGAAGCACGCAAGGACGTCAACCCGGACGAAGCCGTGGCCATCGGTGCCGCCATCCAGGGCGCCGTACTGTCCGGTGACGTGAAGGACGTGCTGCTGCTCGACGTTTCCCCGCTGACCCTGGGTATCGAAACCCTGGGTGGCGTGATGACCGCGCTGATCGAGAAGAACACCACCATCCCGACCAAGAAGTCGCAGGTGTTCTCGACCGCCGACGACAACCAGTCCGCCGTGACCATTCACGTGCTGCAGGGCGAGCGCAAGCAGGCCGCGCAGAACAAGTCCCTGGGCAAGTTCGACCTGGCCGAGATTCCGCCGGCTCCCCGTGGTGTGCCGCAGGTCGAGGTGACCTTCGACATCGACGCCAACGGCATCCTGCACGTGTCCGCCAAGGACAAGGCCACCGGCAAGCAGCAGTCCATCGTGATCAAGGCCAACTCCGGCCTGTCCGAGGACGAAATCCAGCAGATGGTGCGTGACGCCGAGGCCAATGCCGAGGAGGATCGCAAGTTCGAGGAGCTGGCCGCCGCCCGTAACCAGGGTGATGCGTTGGTCCATGCGACCCGCAAGATGGTCACCGAGGCTGGCGACAAGGCCACTGCCGACGAGAAGGCTGCCATCGAGAAGGCGCTGGGTGAGCTGGAAGTTGCCGTCAAGGGCGACGACAAGGCCGAGATCGAAGCCAAGATGAATGCCCTGTCCCAGGCTTCCACTCCGCTGGCGCAGAAGATGTACGCCGAACAGCCCCAGGCTGGCGAAGGTGCTCCGGCCGGCGACGACAAGGCATCCGACGATGCCGTCGACGCCGAGTTCGAAGAGGTCAAGGACAACAAGTAAGCATCAGGCTTGCTTGCTCTCCTGCCTGCGGGGCCTGACCCCGCAGGTTGATGCGCCGCGCGGGAGCTTGCTCCCGCGTCGGCGTGTCTGGAGGGCGCAAAATTTGAAGAGTGTGAGAACCAATGGCTAAACGTGACTTTTACGAAATCCTCGGTGTCGAGCGGGGCGCCAGCGAGGCTGAGCTGAAGAAGGCTTATCGTCGTCTGGCCATGAAATACCACCCGGACCGCAATCCGGACGACAAGGCGGCTGAAGAGAAATTCAAGGAGGCCAACGAGGCCTACGAAGTGCTCTCCGACGCCAGCAAGCGTGCCGCGTACGACCAGTACGGCCACGCCGGCGTCGATCCGCAGATGGGGGCAGGTGGTGGCGCAGGCTTCGGCGGCGCCAGCTTCTCCGACATCTTTGGCGATGTGTTCAGCGACTTCTTCGGCGGCCAGCGCGGTGGTCAGCGTGGCGGTGCCCAGCGTGGCAGCGACTTGCGCTACACCCTGGAGCTGGACCTGGAAGAAGCGGTTCGCGGTACCACCGTCACCATTCGCGTGCCGACCCTGGTCAATTGCAAGACCTGTGAAGGGTCCGGCGCCAAGAAGGGCACCAGCCCGGTGACCTGCACCACCTGTGGCGGCATCGGCCAGGTGCGGATGCAGCAGGGCTTCTTCTCGGTGCAGCAGACCTGCCCGCGTTGCCATGGCACCGGCAAGATGATTTCCGACCCCTGTGGCAGCTGCCACGGCCAGGGGCGTGTGGAAGAGCACAAGACCCTGTCGGTGAAAGTGCCGGCTGGTGTCGATACTGGCGATCGCATCCGTCTTTCGGGCGAAGGCGAAGCGGGCGCAATGGGCGGCCCGGCTGGTGATCTCTATGTCGTGGTCAATGTGCGCGAGCACCCGATCTTCCAGCGCGACGGCAAGCACCTCTATTGCGAAGTGCCGATCAGCTTCGCCGACGCCGCCCTGGGGGGTGAGCTGGAAGTGCCGACCCTCGACGGTCGTGTGAAGCTGAAGATCCCCGAGGCGACCCAGACCGGTAAGCTGTTCCGCCTGCGCGGTAAGGGCGTGGCCCCGGTGCGCGGTGGTGGTGCGGGCGACCTGATGTGCCGCGTGGTGGTCGAAACGCCGGTGAACCTCGATAAGCGCCAGCGCGAGCTCCTCGAAGAGTTCCGCAAGAGCCTGCAGAACGACGGCTCCCACTCGCCCAAGGCCAGTAGCTGGTTCGAAGGCATGAAGCGCTTCTTCGGCGATCTTTGATACCCCGGCCCCAACTGCAGGCGCAGGCTCCAGGAGCAGCGCCTGCGGCTCGGGGCTTGCAGCTTGGAGCTTTGGTTATGCGACGTATTGCAGTGATGGGCGCCGCCGGGCGCATGGGCAAGATCCTGATCGAGGCGGTGCAGCAGACCGGCGGTAGCGCTGGCCTGACCGCGGCGATCGATCGCCCGGACAGCACCCTGGTGGGCGCCGATGCCGGCGAGCTGGCCGGCCTGGGCCGTATCGGTGTGCCGCTGTCGGGCGACCTGGCCAAGGTGATCGACGAGTTCGACGTGCTGATCGACTTCACCCACCCGACCGTGACCCTGAAGAACCTGGAAGTCTGCCGCAAGGCGGGCAAGGCCATGGTCATCGGCACCACCGGTTTCAGTGCTCAGGAAAAGGAGCTGCTGAGTGTCGCGGCGAAGGAGATCCCCATCGTCTTCGCCGCCAACTACAGCGTGGGCGTGAACCTCTGTCTGAAGCTGCTCGATACGGCTGCCCGGGTTCTGGGTGACGATATGGATATCGAGATCATCGAAGCCCACCACCGCCACAAGGTGGATGCGCCGTCCGGCACCGCGCTGCGCATGGGTGAGGTCGTCGCCAGTGCATTGGGGCGTGATCTGGAAAAAGTGGCCGTTTACGGTCGCGAAGGCCAGACCGGTGCCCGCCCGCGCGAAACCATCGGTTTCGCCACCGTGCGCGCCGGCGATGTGGTCGGTGATCACACCGTGCTGTTCGCCGCCGATGGCGAGCGCGTGGAGATCACCCACAAGGCCTCGAGCCGCATGACCTTCGCCCGTGGCGCGGTTCGTGCGGCCGCTTGGCTGGAAGGGCGGGAAGCGGGCCTCTACGATATGCAGGATGTGCTCGGCCTGCGCTGAGACTGCCGAAAGGTCCTACTCCACGGTGGACCGTAAAAGGCCTTTCCTGTAAGCTGCAGCTTTAGTGTGTCCACTAAAAGTTACGCAGAATGGCTCAGATAAAAAAGCGGGGTGACGGTTCAAAACGTCATCCCGCTTTTTTACAACCTGCGTTTGCTTCAGCCTTGATCTACGGGAGGTCTTCTTGACTAAGCCAGCCATACTCGCGCTTGCCGACGGCAGCATTTTCCTCGGTGAATCCATCGGGGCCGACGGCCAGACCATCGGAGAGGTGGTGTTCAACACCGCCATGACCGGCTACCAGGAAATCCTCACCGATCCTTCCTATGCCCAGCAAATCGTTACCCTGACCTATCCCCATATCGGCAACACCGGCACCACGCCGGAAGATGCCGAGTCCGATCGCGTCTGGGCTGCCGGCCTGATCATCCGTGATCTGCCGCTGCTGGCCAGCAACTGGCGTAACAAGCAATCGCTGCCCGACTATCTGGAAGCCAATGGCACCGTCGCCATCGCCGGTATCGATACCCGCCGCCTGACCCGCATCCTGCGCGAGAAAGGTTCGCAGAACGGCTGCATCCTCACCGGTGAAGGCGCCACTGCGGAGAAGGCGCTGGAGCTTGCGCGCAGCTTCCCTGGCCTGAAGGGCATGGACCTGGCCAAGGTGGTCAGCTGCACCGAACGCTATGAGTGGCGCTCCGGCATCTGGGACCTGAAAACCGACAGCCACCCGGAAATCCCCGCCAGCGAACTGCCCTACCACGTGGTGGCGTTCGACTACGGCGTGAAGCTGAACATCCTGCGCATGCTGGTCGACCGTGGCTGCCGCCTGACCGTGGTCCCCGCGCAGACCCCGGCCAGCGAAGTGCTGGCACTGAATCCCGATGGCGTGTTCCTGTCCAACGGCCCTGGTGACCCCGAGCCCTGCGACTACGCCATTGCGGCGATCAAGGAAATCCTCGAGACCGAGATTCCGGTCTTCGGCATCTGCCTCGGCCACCAGTTGCTGGCCCTGGCGTCCGGCGCCAAGACCCTGAAGATGGGCCACGGCCACCATGGTGCCAACCACCCCGTCCAGGACCTGGACAGTGGCGTGGTCATGATCACCAGCCAGAACCACGGTTTCGCCGTGGACGAGACCAGCCTGCCGGCCAATGTCCGCCCCATCCACAAGTCGCTGTTCGACGGCACCCTGCAGGGCATCGAGCGTACCGACAAGGAAGCCTTCAGCTTCCAGGGACATCCGGAGGCGAGCCCCGGCCCCCACGATGTGGCCCCGCTGTTCGACCGCTTCATCGAAGCCATGGCCAAGCGCCGCTAAGCCTGCCGACTGACCCAAGGATTCGAGTGAGTAAAAATGCCTAAACGTACAGATATCAAAAGCATCCTGATCCTCGGCGCCGGCCCGATCGTCATCGGCCAGGCCTGCGAGTTCGACTACTCCGGCGCTCAGGCCTGCAAGGCCCTGAAGGAAGAGGGTTACCGCGTCATCCTGGTGAACTCCAACCCGGCCACCATCATGACCGACCCGGCCATGGCCGACGCCACCTACATCGAGCCGATCAAGTGGGCCACCGTGGCCAAGATCATCGAGAAGGAGCGCCCCGACGCACTGCTGCCGACCATGGGCGGCCAGACCGCGCTGAACTGCGCGCTGGACCTGGAAAAGCACGGCGTGCTGGAGAAGTTCGGCGTCGAGATGATCGGTGCCAACGCCGACACCATCGACAAGGCCGAAGACCGCTCGCGCTTCGACAAGGCGATGAAGGACATCGGCCTGGCCTGTCCGGTTTCCGGCATTGCCCACAACATGGAAGAAGCCTACGGCGTGCTGGAGAAGGTGGGCTTCCCCTGCATCATCCGTCCGTCCTTCACCATGGGCGGCACCGGCGGCGGCATCGCCTACAACCGTGAAGAATTCGAGGAAATCTGCGCCCGCGGCCTGGATCTGTCGCCGACCAGCGAATTGCTGATCGACGAATCGCTGATCGGCTGGAAGGAGTACGAGATGGAGGTGGTCCGCGACAAGAAGGACAACTGCATCATCGTTTGCTCCATCGAGAACTTCGACCCGATGGGCGTGCACACCGGTGACTCCATCACCGTGGCCCCGGCCCAGACCCTGACCGACAAGGAATACCAGATCCTGCGCAACGCCTCCCTGGCCGTACTGCGCGAGATCGGCGTCGAGACCGGCGGTTCCAACGTCCAGTTCGGCATCTGCCCGAACACCGGCCGCATGGTCGTGATCGAGATGAACCCGCGCGTATCGCGTTCGTCGGCACTGGCCTCCAAGGCCACCGGCTTCCCGATCGCCAAGATCGCCGCCAAGCTGGCCGTCGGCTACACCCTGGACGAACTGTCCAACGACATCACCGGCGGCCGTACCCCGGCGTCCTTCGAGCCGGCCATCGACTACGTGGTCACCAAGGTGCCGCGCTTCGCCTTCGAGAAATTCCCCAAGGCCGACGCCCGCCTGACCACCCAGATGAAGTCCGTCGGTGAAGTCATGGCCATCGGCCGTACCTTCCAGGAGTCCATGCAGAAAGCCCTGCGCGGCCTGGAAGTCGGCGTTGCCGGTTTCGATCCGAAGCTGGACCTGAACGACCCGGAAGCCGAAAGCACCCTGCGTCGCGAACTGACCGTGCCCAGCGCTGACCGTATCTGGTACGTGGCCGACGCCTTCCGCGCTGGCAAGACCATCGCCGAAGTGTTCGAGCTGACCCGTATCGACGAGTGGTTCCTGGTGCAGATCGAGGACCTGATCAAGGATGAGGCGACTGTACAGACCCTCGGCCTGTCCGCCATCGACCGCGACCTGATGTTCAAGCTCAAGCGCAAGGGCTTCTCCGATGCGCGCCTGGCCAAGCTGCTCGGTGTTTCCGAGAAGAGCCTGCGTGCCCATCGCCACAAGCTCAAGGTGCTGCCGGTGTACAAGCGCGTGGACACCTGCGCCGCCGAGTTCGCCACCGATACCGCCTACATGTACTCGACCTACGAGGAAGAGTGCGAAGCCAACCCGTCGAGCCGCGAGAAGATCATGATCCTCGGCGGTGGCCCCAACCGTATCGGCCAGGGCATCGAGTTCGACTACTGCTGCGTACACGCGGCACTGGCCATGCGTGAAGACGGTTACGAGACCATCATGGTCAACTGCAACCCGGAAACCGTCTCCACCGACTACGACACCTCCGACCGCCTGTACTTCGAGCCGGTCACCTTGGAAGACGTGCTGGAAATCGTCCGTGTCGAGCAGCCGAAGGGCGTGATCGTCCAGTACGGCGGCCAGACTCCGCTGAAGATCTGCCGCGCCCTGGAAGAGGCCGGCGTGCCGATCATCGGTACCAGCCCCGAGGCCATCGACCGTGCCGAGGACCGCGAGCGCTTCCAGCAGATGGTTCAGCGTCTCGGTCTGCGCCAGCCGGCCAACGCCACTGCCCGCAGCGAAGACGAGGCCCTGGCTCTGTCGAAGAACATCGGTTATCCGATGGTGGTGCGCCCGTCCTACGTACTGGGCGGCCGGGCGATGGAAATCGTCTACCAGGAAGAAGAGCTCAAGCGCTACATGCGTGAAGCGGTGAAGGTCTCCAACGACAGCCCGGTGCTGCTGGATCGCTTCCTCAACTGCGCCATCGAAGTGGACGTGGATGCGGTGAGCGACGGCGAGAGCGTCGTGATCGGCGCGATCATGCAGCACATCGAACAGGCTGGCGTGCACTCCGGTGACTCCGCCTGCTCGCTGCCGCCGTACTCGCTGCCCAAGCACATCCAGGACGAGATCCGTGACCAGGTCAAGAAAATGGCCTTGGAGCTCGGTGTCGTCGGCCTGATGAACGTGCAGATGGCCGTGCAGGGCGAAGACATCTTCGTGATCGAAGTGAACCCGCGTGCTTCCCGTACCGTGCCGTTCGTCTCCAAGTGCGTGGGCGAGTCCCTGGCCAAGGTGGCGGCACGCGTCATGGCGGGCAAGAGCCTGGCCGAGGCCGGCTACCAAGAAGAAATCATTCCGCCGTTCTTCAGCGTCAAGGAAGCAGTCTTCCCGTTCGCCAAGTTCCCGGGCGTCGACCCGATCCTCGGCCCGGAAATGAAGTCCACCGGTGAAGTGATGGGCGTAGGCGACAGCTTCGGCGAAGCCTTCGCCAAGGCGCAGCTGGGTGCCAGCGAGATTCTGCCGAACTCCGGTTGCGCGTTCATCAGCGTCCGCGAAGACGACAAGCCGGAAGCCGTTCAGGTGGCACGTGACCTGGTCGCGCTGGGCTTCGAAGTGGTCGCTACCGCCGGTACCGCCAAGGTGATCGAGGCTGCCGGCCTGCCGGTGCGCCGCGTCAACAAGGTGACCGAGGGTCGTCCCCATGTCGTTGACATGATCAAGAACGATGAGGTTACCCTGATCATCAACACCACCGAGGGGCGCCAGTCGATTGCTGACTCCTACTCGATTCGTCGTAACGCCCTGCAGCACAAGATCTACTGCACCACCACCATCGCGGCGGGGCAGGCGGTCTGTGAAGCGCTCAAGTTCGGTCCCGAGAAGACCGTTCGCCGGCTGCAGGATCTGCATGCAGGGATCAAGGCATGAATAAGTACCCCATGACTGTCCAGGGCGCTCGCGCCCTGGAAGAGGAACTGGCGCATCTGACCAAGGTCATGCGCCCGCAACTGAGCCAGGCCATCGGTGAGGCGCGCGAGCTGGGCGACCTCAAGGAGAACGCCGAGTACCACGCCGCGCGCGAGCAGCAAGGCATGGTCGAGGCGCGTATCCGTGACATCGAGGGGCGCCTGCAGAACTCGGTGATCATCGACGTCACCACCATCGCCCACACCGGCAAGGTGATCTTCGGCACCACGGTGGATATCGCCAACGTGGAAACCGACGAGACCGTGACCTACCAGATCGTTGGTGAAGATGAGGCCGACATCAAGCAAGGCAAGCTGTCGGTGGGCTCGCCCATCGCCCGTGCGCTGGTAGGTAAGGAAGAGGGCGACATCGTCGTGGTGAAAACCCCGAGCGGCCTGATCGAGTACGAGATCGTCGAGGTCCGTCATATCTGATCGTCGGCGGTTTCGCGCGGCTTCAGCCAGTTGGCAGCTGGCCCAGACGTTCTGGGTCGGTGGCCTCTGGCTTTTGCACTTCGTCGTGATACCCACCCTGGAGCGCGTTGGTCTTGCGCCACTGCTGGTGGAGGAGGTCTCGCGCAGCCTCACGCCATTGCTGGTGGCCTTCACCGCTTTCTGCGTGCTGGTTCAGGGTGTGGTTCTGGTCCAGATCGAAGGTGTGCGCAGTCTGCAGCGTGACTCCCGTGGGCAGCTGCTGATAGCCGTTCTGGCGATGTCGGTGGTGTTCATGCTGGTGAACCAAGTGCAGCCCGGCGCCATGCGCTGGTTGGCGTTCAACTACCTGGTGCTGGCATTTTGCGGCGCCTTGCTGGTCATCCAGCCGGTGCCGGGTGATAAAGCTCGGGCGCGCTGAGCGCGCCACGGGCGTCGGCCTGGGCTATCAGAGCCCGCTGTAGCGGCTGATATTGGAGAGGTTGCGGTTCGGCTTGGGGTTGCGGCGATAGACCAGCGCCATCTTGCCGATGATCTGGACCAGTTCGCATTTCCCAGTGCTGCAGAGTTCTTCGATCAGCGCGCGGCGATCGTCACGCTCGGTGATGCGGAACTGCACCTTGATCAGCTCGTGATCGTTGAGTGCGCGATCCAGCTCGGCGAGCACGCCTTCGGTCAAACCATTTTCAGCCACGATCAATACCGGTTTCAGGTGGTGGCCGATAGATTTGTATTGCTTCTTGTGCTCCTGAGAGAGCGCCATAATCAGACCCCTGCGAAAAAAGGCTGCCAGTTTACCCGAGTGACTTCGGGGCGCACAGCCGAATGCAAGTCTCCTGTGGCCCGCTCCAAGACTAGTCAGCGTTGGCTGAAAGAGTATGTTGCTGGTTTGGGGCATTTCCACTGAAGGTGTGGCTTTCCCGGAAGCCCCGGGTTGGTGGGAAAGTCTCCGGCGGGCCTTGTGATTTTCGTTATGGCCCCAATATCGGGTGCAGGGTCGTGGCGCTGCGCTTGAGGTGCATCTGTCTCGACGTCTGCCTATGGGGGTTGAGGTGTTTGGCAGTGAGTGGTCGCGTTGGCAGCTTTTGCCGCGCCGGTGCCCCAGTGAGCAATAGGTGCTCGCGCGCGGCTTTTGCGGGGAATAGACTGCAACGGTCGGCCTGTTTTTCGGTCTTAATGCACGGGCTCGGGTGTGTGACGAGCGCCATGGCTTCATAAAGGGTTACAGACGGCGCCTGCCAGGGGTGGGGGTTGTATAGTAAGTTAGGCCGGTTGATAACCAGCCGTCATGCGGGGCGCGTCCCAGGACGGGATCTGCTCCAGAGGGTAGCTAATTGAACGATATGGCAAAGAATCTCATCCTGTGGCTGATCATCGCCGCCGTGCTGGTCACGGTGATGAACAACTTCTCCAGCCCGAGCGAACCGCAGACGCTGAACTATTCCGACTTCATCGGTCAGGTGAAGGAAGGCAAGGTCGAGCGTGTCACGGTCGACGGCTTCGTCATTACCGGTAAGCGGAATGACGGCGACTCCTTCAAGACCATTCGTCCGGCTATCCAGGATGGCGGGCTGATCGGTGACTTGATCGACAACAACGTGATCATCGAAGGCAAGCAGCCCGAGCAGCAGAGCATCTGGACCCAGTTGCTCGTTGCCAGCTTCCCGATCCTGGTGATCATTGCGGTATTCATGTTCTTCATGCGGCAGATGCAGGGCGGCTCAGGCGGCCGCGGCGGCCCCATGAGCTTCGGCAAGAGCAAGGCGCGCCTGCTCTCGGAAGACCAGGTGAAAACCACCCTGGCCGACGTCGCAGGCTGCGACGAAGCCAAGGAAGAAGTGGGCGAGCTGGTCGAGTTCCTGCGTGACCCGGGCAAGTTCCAGCGCCTGGGTGGCCGTATCCCCCGCGGCGTGCTGATGGTCGGCCCGCCCGGTACCGGTAAGACCCTGCTGGCCAAGGCCATTGCGGGTGAAGCCAAGGTGCCGTTCTTCACCATCTCCGGTTCCGACTTCGTCGAGATGTTCGTCGGCGTGGGTGCATCCCGTGTCCGCGACATGTTCGATCAGGCCAAGAAGCATGCTCCCTGCATCATCTTCATCGACGAGATCGACGCAGTCGGTCGTCATCGTGGTGCTGGCCTGGGTGGCGGTCATGACGAACGCGAGCAGACCCTCAACCAGTTGCTGGTAGAGATGGACGGCTTTGAGATGAACGACGGCATCATCGTGATCGCCGCGACCAACCGCCCGGACGTACTGGACCCGGCGCTGCTGCGCCCGGGCCGTTTCGACCGTCAGGTGGTGGTCGGCTTGCCGGACATCCGTGGCCGCGAGCAGATTCTCAAAGTGCACATGCGCAAGGTGCCGATGGGCGATGACGTCGACGCTGGTGTAATCGCTCGTGGTACTCCCGGTTTCTCCGGCGCTGACCTGGCCAACCTGGTCAACGAGGCCTCGCTTTTCGCTGCGCGCGTCAACAAGCGCATCGTTGAGATGAAGGAATTCGAGCTGGCCAAGGACAAGATCATGATGGGCGCCGAGCGCAAATCCATGGTCATGTCCGAGAAAGAGAAACTCAACACTGCTTACCACGAGGCTGGCCATGCCATCGTCGGGCGTGTGGTTCCCGAGCATGACCCGGTTTACAAGGTTTCCATCATCCCGCGCGGTCGTGCCCTGGGTGTGACCATGTTCCTCCCGGAGGAGGATCGCTACAGCCTCTCCAAGCGTGCGCTGATCAGCCAGGTCTGCTCGCTGTTCGGTGGTCGTATCGCCGAGGAGATGACTCTGGGCTTCGATGGTGTGACCACTGGGGCCTCCAACGACATCATGCGCGCCACCCAGATCGCCAAGAACATGGTGACCAAGTGGGGCCTGTCCGAGAAACTCGGCCCGCTGATGTATGCGGAAGAAGAGGGTGAAGTCTTCCTCGGCCGTAGCGCGGGTGGCCAGCACTCCAGTGTGTCGGCGCAGACCGCGCAACTGATCGACCAGGAAGTGCGCAGCATCATCGACCACTGCTACGCCACGGCGAAGCAGATTCTCGTGGAGAACCGCGACAAGCTGGACATGATGGCCGAGGCGTTGATGAAGTTCGAAACCATCGATGCCGAGCAGATCGACGACATCATGGCAGGTCGTCCTGCTCGCGAGCCCAAGGATTGGGAGGGTGGCCCGGGTGCCTCCTCCGGCAAGCCTGCTCCCCGTGAGGAAGCGCCGCGTCCGGAGAACCCGATCGGCGGCCCTGCTGGCGAACACTAAGGTTCCTAGATGAGCTCCACGCAGTACCTGACCCGGTTGCCTTGCGGCAACCGGGTTCTTGATTTGAGCCGCCCGCACGTGATGGGCATTCTCAATGTCACCCCTGATTCCTTCTCCGACGGCGGGCGCTTCAGCCAGCGCGATGCGGCGCTGCGCCACGCTGCCGAGATGGTGGCGGCCGGTGCTACGCTCATCGATGTGGGTGGCGAGTCGACTCGGCCGGGCGCGCGGGCGGTATCACCGTCCGAGGAGCTGGAGCGTGTCGCCCCCGTGGTGGAGGCGATATCCCGCGAGTTGGATGTGGTGGTTTCCCTGGATACCTCCACGCCGGCAGTCATGCGCGAGGGCGCGCGGCTTGGCGCTGGCCTGATCAATGATGTGCGTTCGCTGCAGCGTGACGGAGCGCTGGATGCGGCGGCCGATACCGGCCTGCCGGTCTGCCTCATGCACATGTTGGGCGAGCCGGGCACCATGCAGCAGAACCCTCAGTATCGTGACGTGACCGGCGAGGTTGGTGAGTTCCTTGCTGCGCGCATGGCGGCCTGTGCGGCGGTGGGCATCCCTGCTGAGCGCATCGTGCTGGACCCGGGTTTCGGCTTCGCCAAAACCTTTGAACACAACCTGAGCCTGTTCAAACACCTCGAAGAGTTGCTGGGGCTTGGGCGCCCCCTGCTCGTCGGCGTTTCGCGCAAGAGCATGGTTGGGCAGGCGCTGGGTCGAGATGTCGACCAGCGGCTTTACGGCAGTCTGGCCCTGGCCGCCCTGGCGGTGGCCAGGGGTGCATGCATCCTGCGGGTGCATGATGTGGCCGAGACTGTCGATGTCGTACGTATGATCGCCGCGGTAAATTCGGCGGAATAAGAAACACGGAGCATTCATGAGCAGAAAGTATTTCGGCACCGATGGTATTCGTGGCCACGTTGGTCAGTTCCCCATCACCCCTGATTTCATGCTCAAGCTTGGCTGGGCGGCGGGCATGGCGTTCCGCAAGCAAGGTAAGTGCCGCATCCTGGTGGGCAAGGACACCCGTATTTCCGGGTACATGTTCGAATCGGCCCTGGAGGCCGGTCTTTCCGCTGCCGGTGCGGACGTCATGCTGCTGGGGCCGATGCCGACTCCGGCTATCGCCTACCTGACCCGTACCTTCCTGGCCGAGGCGGGGATCGTTATCAGCGCCTCGCACAACCCGCATAACGACAACGGCATCAAGTTCTTCTCCGGGCAGGGTGTGAAGCTCTCTGACGAAGTTGAGCTGATGATCGAAGAGCTGCTTGACCAGCCCATGGTGGTGGTCGAGTCGGCCAATCTCGGCAAGGTTTCGCGTATCAACGATGCTGCCGGCCGCTACATCGAGTTCTGCAAGAGTACGGTGCCCATGAGCACCGACCTGGCCGGCCTCAAGATCGTTGTGGACTGCGCGCATGGCGCTACCTACAAGGTTGCTCCCAGCGTCTTCCGCGAGCTCGGCGGCAACGTCTCGGTACTGGCTGCCCAGCCGAACGGTCTGAATATCAACGATAAATGTGGCTCGACGCACATGGAGTCGCTGCAGGCCGAAGTGGTGGCCCAGCATGCCGATATCGGCATTGCCTTCGATGGCGACGGCGACCGCGTGTTGATGGTCGACCATACCGGTGCCGTTGTGGATGGCGACGAACTGTTGTTCATCATCGCTCGTGACCTGCATGAGCGAGGCAAGCTCCAGGGTGGCGGTGTGGTTGGAACCCTGATGAGCAACCTCGGGCTCGAGCTGGCCCTGGGTGAGCTGGGTGTGCCCTTCACGCGGGCCAAGGTCGGCGATCGCTATGTCATCGCGGACATGCAGGAGCGCGGCTGGAGTCTGGGCGGCGAGAATTCGGGGCATATCCTCTGCAGTCATTTCACCACGACAGGGGACGCCCTGATTGCCGCGCTTCAGGTGCTGCTGGCGCTTCAGCGTCGTGGTCAGTCGCTGGCGGAGGCTCGTCAGGGGATGCGCAAATGCCCGCAGGTGCTGCTGAACGTGCGCTTCGCTGGTGGTGATATCGATCCGGTCGAGCACCCGGCGGTGAAAGATGCCTGCGCTCGTGTCACCGAGAAGATGGCGGGGCGTGGGCGTGTGCTGCTGCGCAAGTCCGGTACCGAGCCGCTGGTCCGCGTGATGGTCGAGGGTGATGATGAAAACCAGGTCCGTGGCTACGCGGAAGAGCTGGTTAAAGTCGTAACCGAGGTATGTGCTTGATTTCTCTTGCTACTTCAAAAAACCTTGGGTAACATCTGCGCCCACTTTGATCGACGAGGTAAAGCATGCGTCGCCCCCTGGTAGCTGGTAACTGGAAAATGCACGGTACCCGCGCCAGCGTCGCAGAGCTGATCAAAGGGCTTCGTCAGTTGGCATTGAATGCTGGCGTCGAAGTCGCGGTATTCCCGCCCTGTCTGTACATCAATCAGGTGATGCAAGGCCTGGATGGCAAGTCGATTGCCGTCGGTGCGCAGAACTGTGCAGTCGAACCCGTTCAGGGTGCGCTCACGGGTGAGGTTGCTGCGAGTCAGCTGGCTGATGCCGGTTGCACCCTGGTTCTCGTTGGTCATTCCGAGCGCCGCCTTATTCTTGGTGAGTGTGACGAAGTGGTTAGTCGCAAGTTCGCTGCGGCTCAGTCTTGCGGTCTTGTTCCGGTGCTCTGCGTCGGTGAGACCCAGGAGCAGCGTGAAGCGGGCAAGACTCTTGAGGTTGTCGGGCGTCAGCTCGGTAGCGTGATCGAAGAGCTCGGCGTGGGAGCATTCGCGAAAGCGGTGATCGCATACGAGCCGGTCTGGGCTATCGGTACAGGGCTCACGGCAACTCCGCAGCAAGCGCAAGAAGTGCATGCTGCAATACGGGCGCAACTGGCGGCGGAAAATGCCGAGGTGGCGCGCGGTGTAAGGATTCTTTATGGCGGCAGCGTCAAGGCCGCCAGTGCGGCCGAGTTGTTCGGCATGCCGGATATCGACGGGGGGCTTGTTGGTGGCGCCTCCCTGAATGCGGATGAGTTCGGTGCGATCTGTCGCGCCGCAGGAAGCTGACGAGATGCTGGAAACTGTCGTTATCGTGGTTCACCTGCTCGGCGCCCTTGGTGTCGTTGCTCTGGTGCTGCTGCAGCAAGGTAAGGGTGCGGATGCTGGCGCCTCGTTCGGTGCTGGGGCTTCGGGTACCGTTTTCGGTAGTCAAGGTTCTGCTACCTTTCTGAGTCGAGTTACTGGTATACTCGCCGCGGTTTTTTTCATAACCAGCCTGGGCTTAGCGTTCTTCGCTAAAGAAAAGGCTGAAGCTCTGAGTCACGTAGGTCTGCCGGATCCGGCCGTTCTCGAGGTTCAGCAGCAAAAGCCGGCAGCTGACGATGTGCCGGTGCTCGAAGAGCAAAAGCCTGCTGAAAGCGCAGGTGATGTACCTCAGGCTCCAGAGCAGAAGTAAAAAGGCAAGTTTTGCCGAGGTGGTGGAATTGGTAGACACGCTACCTTGAGGTGGTAGTGGCCATAGGCTGTAGGGGTTCGAGTCCCCTCCTCGGTACCATACAATGCAAGAAAGCCCGCTGCATGCGGGCTTTTTTGCTGGCGGAGTGTTCGGTTGACCGTTAAGGCGCGTAGGCCGTATACTTCCGCCCCAGCTTTGACGCGGGGTGGAGCAGCTTGGTAGCTCGTCGGGCTCATAACCCGAAGGTCGTTGGTTCAAATCCAACCCCCGCAACCAGTAGTAGCGGAGCCCCTTTTTAGGGGCTTTTTGCTAGCTGGACAGTTAACCAACGGCTTTTGGCCGACTGGTTCGAATGGATGGGCGTTTCGCCCATTTTTTATTTGCACAGCATGCGAGGGCAATCAGGTGTCGAGCAAGCTAGAACAGTTGCAGGCCTTGCTGGCCCCGGTAGTCGAGGCCCTTGGCTATCAATGCTGGGGTGTCGAGTTCCTGTCCCAAGGGCGGCATTCGCTGCTGCGGGTATACATCGATCATGAGAACGGCATCCAGGTCGACGACTGCGAGAAAGTCAGTCGTCAGGTCAGTGGTGTTCTCGACGTGGAAGATCCCATCGCCAGTGAGTACACCCTCGAGGTGTCTTCGCCCGGCATGGATCGACCGCTGTTCACTCTTGAGCAGTTCGCGGCGCACGCTGGCGAATTGGTGAAGATCAAGTTGCGCTCTCCCTACGATGGGCGACGCAATTTCCAGGGGCTCCTCCGCGGGGTGGAGGAACAGGATGTGGTGGTTCTTGTTGAGGATCACGAGTACCTGCTGCCGATCGATCTGATCGACAAGGCCAACATCATTCCCCGTTTTGACTGAGACGCGGATCCCGCGGATCCAATGGATTGCGAAAGGCGAGGCGTACGATGAGCAAAGAAGTACTGCTGGTTGTTGAGTCGGTATCCAACGAAAAAGGCGTACCGGCTGGCGTGATCTTCGAAGCACTGGAGCTGGCACTGGCCACTGCTACCAAGAAACGCTTCGAAGAAGAAGTCGAGCTGCGTGTGGAGATCAATCGCCACACCGGTAGCTATGACACCTACCGTCGCTGGGCGGTCGTCGAAGAAGACGATCAGGTAAACCCAGCGGCCGAACTGACCGTTGAAGAAGCCCAGGAAAAACAACCGGGTGCCAAGGTCGGTGATTTCGTCGAAGAAAAGATCGAATCCATCGAGTTCGGCCGTATCGCTGCACAGACCGCCAAGCAGGTGATCGTGCAGAAGGTTCGCGAAGCCGAGCGTGCCCAAGTGGTCGAAGCCTATCGCGAGAAGCTGGGCGACATCATTTCCGGCACCGTGAAGAAGGTCACCCGCGACAACGTGATCGTCGACCTGGGTAACAACGCCGAGGCGTTGCTGGCCCGTGAAGACATCATCTCCCGTGAGACCTTCCGCGTAGGCGCTCGTGTTCGCGCGCTGCTGAAAGAGATCCGCACCGAGAACCGTGGCCCTCAGCTGATCCTGTCGCGCACTGCGCCGCAGATGCTGATCGAGCTGTTCCGCATCGAAGTGCCGGAAATCGCCGAAGAGCTGATCGAAGTGATGGCCGCCTCCCGTGACCCAGGTTCCCGCGCCAAGATCGCCGTTCGCTCCAAGGACAAACGTATCGACCCGCAAGGCGCCTGCATCGGCATGCGCGGTTCGCGCGTCCAGGCCGTCTCCGGCGAGCTGGGTGGCGAGCGTGTCGACATCGTCCTGTGGGATGACAACCCCGCTCAGTTCGTAATCAACGCCATGGCTCCGGCCGAAGTGGCCGCGATCATCGTCGACGAAGATGCCCATGCCATGGACATCGCCGTAGGCGAAGACAACCTTGCCCAGGCCATCGGCCGTGGCGGTCAGAACGTGCGCCTGGCGAGCCAGCTGACCGGCTGGACCCTGAACGTGATGACCGAGGCCGACATCCAGGCCAAGCAGCAGGCTGAGACCGGCGACATCATGCAGGCCTTCGTCGACGAGCTGGAAGTCGATGAAGAGCTGGCCCAGGTACTGGTCGAGGAAGGCTTCACCAGCCTCGAAGAGATCGCCTACGTACCGATGGAAGAGATGCTGAGCATCGACGGCTTCGACGAAGACATCGTCAACGAGCTGCGTGCCCGCGCCAAGGATCGCCTGTTGACCAAGGCTATCGCCACTGAAGAAAAACTGGCTGACGCTCAGCCGGCGGACGACCTGCTTGCTCTCGAAGGCATGGACAAAGAGCTGGCTGTTGAGCTGGCAGTACGTGGCGTAGTCAACCGCGAAGACCTGGCCGAGCAGTCTATCGACGACCTGCTCGACATCGACGGCATGGACGAAGAGCGTGCCGGCAAGCTGATCATGGCCGCCCGAGCCCATTGGTTCGAGTAAGCAGTCGCGGCCTGAGGAGAGAAGTGCATGACGCAAGTCACGGTGAAAGAACTGGCCCAAGTGGTCGACACACCGGTGGAACGCCTGCTGTTGCAGATGCGTGAGGCAGGGTTGCCGCACACCAGCGCCGAACAAGTTGTGACTGACAATGAGAAACAAGCGCTGCTGGCGCATCTCAAGGGCAGTCACGGCGAGCGGCTGGAAGAGCCCCGCAAGATCACCTTGCAGCGCAAGACCACCACTACGCTGAGAGTTGCCGGTAGCAAGACCATCAGTGTTGAAGTACGTAAGAAGAAGACTTACGTGAAGCGCAGCCCCGACGAGATCGAGGCCGAGAAGAAGCGCGAGCTCGAAGAGCAGCGCGCTGCCGAAGAAGCTGCACGCCTGAAGACCGAGGAAGAGGCCAAGCGCCGCTCCGAGGAAGAGGCCCGTCGCCAAGCCGACGCCCGTGCTCTCGAAGCCGCTCGCGGTGGTGAAACCGGTGCGCCTGTTGCCGCTGCTGTCGGCGAAGCTGCCGCACCGGCTGCCGCTGCGAACGCCGCCGCCGCTCCTGCTGGCGCCGACGATCGCAAGAAGGAAGAGCCGCGTCGCCCTGAAAAGGCCCGCGACGAAGACGAGCGCCGCGATCGCAAGCACACGCAGCACCGTCCTTCGGTCAAAGAGAAGGAAAAGGTTCCCGCCCCGCGCGTGGCACCTCGCAGCACCGACGAGGAAAGCGATGGCTACCGTCGTGGTGGTCGTGGCAAATCCAAGCTCAAGAAGCGCAACCAGCACGGGTTCCAGAGCCCGACAGGACCGATTGTGCGTGATGTGAATATCGGCGAGACCATCACCGTGGCCGAACTGGCTGCTCAGATGGCCGTCAAGGGCGCAGAGATCGTCAAGTTCATGTTCAAGATGGGCACCCCGGTGACCATCAACCAGGTACTGGACCAGGAAACTGGCCAGCTGATCGCGGAAGAGTTCGGCCACAAGGTCAAGCTCGTCAGCGAGAACGCGCTGGAAGAACAACTGGCCGAATCCCTGAAGTTCGAAGGTGAAGCCATTCACCGCGCGCCGGTCGTGACCGTCATGGGCCACGTCGACCACGGTAAAACCTCGCTGCTCGACTACATCCGTCGTGCCAAGGTGGCTGCTGGCGAAGCCGGCGGCATCACCCAGCACATCGGCGCCTACCACGTCGAAACCGACCGCGGCATGGTCACCTTCCTCGACACCCCCGGCCACGCTGCGTTCACCGCAATGCGTGCCCGTGGTGCCAAGGCGACCGACATCGTCATCCTCGTGGTGGCAGCGGACGACGGCGTGATGCCGCAGACCGAAGAAGCCGTACAGCACGCGAAAGCGGCTGGCGTGCCAATCGTGGTCGCGGTGAACAAGATCGACAAGCCCGAAGCTGACCTCGACCGCATCAAGAACGACCTCGCCGGTCGCGACGTGATCCCGGAAGAGTGGGGCGGCGACACCCAGTTCGTACCCGTCTCGGCGAAAGTCGGTACCGGTGTCGACGAACTGCTGGAAGCCGTACTGCTGCAGGCTGAAGTCCTGGAACTCAAAGCCACTCCGTCGGCCCCTGGCCGTGGTGTCGTGGTCGAGTCCCGCCTGGACAAGGGCCGTGGCCCGGTGGCTACCGTTCTGGTTCAGGACGGTACCCTGCGCCAGGGCGACATGGTTCTCTGCGGCGTCAACTTCGGTCGCGTCCGTGCCATGCTCGACGAGAACGGCAAGCCCATCAAGGAAGCCGGCCCCTCGATCCCGGTCGAGATCCTCGGCCTGGACGGCACCCCGGATGCGGGTGACGAGCTGACCGTGATCGGCGACGAGAAGAAGGCCCGTGAAGTGGCCCTGTTCCGTCAAGGCAAGTTCCGCGAGGTCAAGCTGGCCCGCGCGCATGCCGGCAAGCTGGAAAACATCTTCGAGAACATGGGCCAGGACGAGAAGAAGACGCTCAACATCGTCCTCAAGTCCGACGTTCGTGGTTCGCTGGAGGCCCTGCAGGGCGCGCTGGCGGATCTTGGCAACGACGAAGTCCAGGTGCGTGTGGTCGGTGGCGGCGTCGGTGGTATCACCGAGAGCGACGCCAACCTGGCGCTGGCCTCCAACGCCGTACTGTTCGGCTTCAACGTGCGTGCCGATGCGGGCGCCCGGAAGATCGTCGAGCAGGAAGGTCTGGACCTGCGCTACTACAACATCATCTACGACATCATCGAAGACGTTAAGAAAGCACTGTCCGGCATGCTCGGCAGCGACGTCCGGGAGAACATCCTGGGTATCGCCGAAGTGCGCGACGTGTTCCGCTCGCCGAAGTTCGGCGCGGTCGCAGGCTGCATGGTTACCGAGGGCATGGTCCACCGTAACCGTCCGATCCGCGTACTGCGTGACGACGTGGTGATCTTCGAAGGCGAACTGGAATCCCTGCGCCGCTTCAAGGACGACGTGTCCGAGGTGCGTGCCGGCATGGAGTGCGGTATCGGCGTGAAGAGCTACAACGACGTCAAGGTCGGCGACAAGATCGAAGTGTTCGAGAAGGTCCAAGTGGCTCGCAGCCTCTAAGCGCGAGCTGCAATACGCAACGCCCGGTCCAGCTTCCGCTCGGCCGGGCGTTTGCCGCTTTTGAACCCTGTGGTTTCTGGCCCCGGGGGAGAGTGCAGGTAGCAGGAAATGGCAAAAGAATACAGCCGTACCCAACGTATCGGGGATCAGATGCAGCGTGAGCTGGCCTCGCTGATCCAACGTGAAATCAAAGACCCGCGTCTTGGCCTGGTCACCATCACCGGCTGCGACGTGGCCCGTGACCTGTCCCACGCCAAGGTGTTCATCACCGTGATGGGTCAGGACGACAACCCCGAAGTCATCAAGCAGAACACCGCCATCCTCAACGATGCCGCCGGGTTCCTGCGCATGCAGCTGGGCCGCGCGATGAAGCTGCGCACCGTGCCGCAGTTGCACTTCAACTACGACGCCAGCATCCGTCGTGGTGTCGAGCTGTCGGCGCTGATCGAGCGCGCCGTGGCCGAGGATCGCAAGCACCAGGACGACGGCGAGGAATAACCGTGGCCCAGGTGAAACGCATCCGCCGCAACGTCAGCGGCATTCTGATCCTCGACAAGCCTCGCGGCATGAGCTCCAACCAGGCCCTGCAGAAGGTGCGCTGGTTGCTCAACGCCGAGAAGGCCGGCCACACCGGCAGCCTCGATCCCCTGGCCACCGGCGTGCTGCCGCTGTGCTTCGGCGAGGCGACCAAGTTCTCCCAGTACCTGCTGGATGCCGACAAGGGCTATGAGACCCTGGCGCAGCTGGGCGTCACCACCACCACGGGCGATGCGGAGGGCGAGATTCTCGAGCGCCGTGAAGTGACCGTCGGTCGTGCCGATATCGAAGCGCGTCTCGACGACTTCCGTGGCGAAATCAAGCAGATACCGCCCATGTACTCGGCCCTGAAGAAAGACGGGCAGCCGCTGTACAAGCTGGCGCGTGCGGGCGAGGTAGTGGAGCGCGAAGCGCGTTCTGTTACTATTGCGCGCCTGGAATTGCTGGCCTTCGAGTCCGCCCAGGCGAGGCTCGCCGTGGCCTGCAGCAAAGGCACCTACATTCGCACGCTGGTCGAAGACCTCGGGCAGGTGCTGGGTTGCGGGGCTCACGTGGCGGAACTGCGCCGCACTCAGGCAGGCCCCTTCGTCCTGGCCCAGGCGATCACCCTGGAAGCGCTGGAAAAGGCCCATGCCGAAGGTGGCAACGAGGCGCTGGACCAGTTTCTGTTGCCGGAAGACAGCGGCCTGGAACATTGGCCCCTGATCCAGTTGAGCGAACACAGTGCCTACTACTGGTTGCATGGCCAACCGGTAAGGGCTCCCGAAGCGCCGAAGTTCGGCATGCTGCGGGTGCAGGATCACAACGGTCGCTTCATCGGTATCGGTGAAGTGAGCGATGACGGGCGCGTAGCGCCGCGTCGACTGATTCGGTCGGAATGACCGATTCGAGGGTGGCTGTTAATAGGCACGGTCACTCCTCCTTTTAAAACACGGGACAGGTTCCCGGCCTATTACCTCAGAGGAAGCCCATCATGGCACTGAGCGTTACTGAGAAAGCCCAGATCGTTAACGAGTACAAGCAAGCTGAAGGCGACACCGGTTCTCCGGAAGTGCAAGTTGCACTGCTGACCGCCAACATCAACAAGCTGCAGGATCACTTCAAGGCCAACGGCAAAGACCACCACTCCCGTCGTGGTCTGATCCGCATGGTCAACCAGCGCCGCAAGCTGCTGGACTACCTGAAGGGTAAGGACACCACTCGTTACAGCACCCTGATCGGTCGTCTGGGTCTGCGTCGCTAAGACGCACTCAAGCTGGAAGCTGGAAGTCGGGGGTTGGCAGCAAGGCATCGTTCTTGCTCCAGCCTCGGGCTTCCAGCTTCAGGCTTTTTGAGGAAGACGACGGGCCGATTCCCGTGCCTTCCGCAGATTTCCCCCAAAGGCAACTACAGAAGGTAAAGACACCGTGAACCCGGTAATCAAGAAATTCCAGTTCGGTCAGTCGACCGTAACCCTCGAGACTGGCCGTATCGCCCGTCAAGCTTCCGGTGCCGTTCTGGTCACCATGGACCAAGACGTCACCGTACTGGTGACCGTGGTCGGCGCCAAGCAAGCCGACCCGGGCAAGGGCTTCTTCCCGCTGTCCGTCCACTACCAGGAAAAAACCTACGCAGCCGGCCGCATCCCCGGTGGTTTCTTCAAGCGTGAAGGCCGTCCTTCCGAGAAAGAGACCCTGACCTCGCGCCTGATCGACCGTCCGATCCGCCCGCTGTTCCCGGAAGGTTTCCTCAACGAAGTGCAGGTCATCTGCACCGTGGTCTCCACCAACAAGAAGACCGATCCGGACGTCGCCGCGATGATCGGTACTTCCGCTGCCCTGGCCATCTCCGGCATTCCCTTCGCCGGCCCGATCGGTGCCGCTCGCGTGGCCTACCACGAGAGCACCGGCTACCTGCTGAACCCGAACTACGAGCAGCTCAAGGCTTCCAGCCTGGACATGGTCGTTGCCGGTACCCAGGACGCCGTGCTGATGGTTGAGTCCGAAGCCCAGGAACTGACCGAAGACCAGATGCTCGGTGGCGTGCTGTTCGCCCACCAGGAATTCCAGGCCGTGATCAACGCCGTCAAGGAATTCGCTGCCGAAGCCGGCAAGCCGACCTGGAACTGGACCGCTCCGGTCGAGAACACCGCTCTGCTCGGCGCGATCAAGGCCGAGTTCGGCGAGGCCATCTCCCAGGCCTACACCATCACCATCAAGCAAGACCGCTACAACCGCCTCGGCGAGCTGCGTGACCAGGTCGTCGCCCGCTTCGCTGGCGAAGAAGCCGGTCAATTCCCGGCCGGTGAAGTCAAGGACGCCTTCGGCCTCCTGGAATACCGCACCGTGCGCGAGAACATCGTCAACGGCAAACCGCGTATCGACGGCCGCGACACCCGCACCGTACGTCCGCTGAAGATCGAAGTCGGCGTGCTCGACAAGACCCACGGTTCCGCCCTGTTCACCCGTGGCGAAACCCAGGCTCTGGTCGTTGCCACCCTCGGTACCGCCCGTGATGCCCAGCTGCTGGACACCCTGGAAGGCGAGCGCAAAGACGGCTTCATGCTGCACTACAACTTCCCGCCCTTCTCGGTGGGCGAGTGCGGCCGTATGGGCAGCGCCGGCCGTCGCGAGATCGGTCACGGTCGCCTGGCCCGTCGTGGCGTTTCCGCCATGCTGCCGAAGAGCGATGAGTTCCCCTACACCATCCGTGTAGTCTCGGAAATCACCGAGTCCAACGGCTCCAGCTCCATGGCTTCCGTCTGCGGCGCCTCCCTGGCCCTGATGGACGCTGGCGTGCCGATGAAGGCACCGGTCGCTGGTATCGCCATGGGCCTGGTCAAGGAAGGTGACAAGTTCGCCGTTCTGACCGACATCCTCGGTGACGAAGACCACCTGGGCGACATGGACTTCAAGGTAGCCGGTACCGCCAAAGGCGTAACCGCGCTGCAGATGGACATCAAGATCAACGGCATCACCGAAGAGATCATGGAGATCGCCCTGGAGCAGGCACTTGAAGCACGCCTGAACATCCTCGGTCAGATGAACCAGATCATCGGTCAGTCCCGTACCGAGCTGTCGGCCAACGCTCCGACCATGATCGCGATGAAGATCGACACCGACAAGATCCGTGACGTCATCGGCAAGGGCGGCGCCACCATCCGCTCCATCTGCGAAGAGACCAAGGCTTCCATCGACATCGAAGACGATGGCAGCGTGAAGATCTTCGGCGAAACCAAGGAAGCTGCCGAGGCTGCGCGTCAGCGCGTACTGGGTATCACCGCGGAAGCCGAAATCGGCAAGGTCTACGTTGGCAAGGTCGAGCGCATCGTCGACTTCGGCGCCTTCGTCAACATCCTCCCGGGCAAAGACGGCCTGGTGCACATCTCGCAGATCAGCGACAAGCGCATCGACAAGGTCACCGACGTCCTGCAGGAAGGCCAGGAAGTGAAGGTACTGGTGCTGGACGTGGACAACCGCGGCCGCATCAAGCTGTCCATGAAAGACGTGGACGCAGCTGAGGCTTCGGGCGTTTGATCCCCGGCTAAGGCAAATGAGAGAGGGCCCCTTGCGGGCCCTCTTTTTTTTCCCGGAAAATGGCGCGCCGCCAGAATCAGCCCAAGGAAACCGGGTCATGGACAAGACCTACTGCAAGTACCACCAGAGCCAACCCGCCACCTGGCATTGCCCGCCTTGCGAGCGCCATTTCGGCGACTGCTGCATTCCGCTCAACGCCGACGAGCCCAACGAGTCGCCCACCTGCCCGTTGTGCCGGGCGCCGCTGCACTTTCTCGGCGCGGCCAATACGGCGCAGCCCTTCTGGGAGCGCATCCCCCAGTTCTTCCTCTTTGGCCTGCAGACCGGCCCCCTGGCCTTCGCCGGGCTCTTGGCCCTGGCCAGCCTGTTCATGCCGCGTTCGCTGATCCTCTGGATCGTCCTGTTCAGCGTCGCCACCAAGTACTTCCACAGCGTCATCGAGGCGGCCAGCGAAGGCGGGCGCGAGGCTCCCGGCCTGGCCACGGCCTTCGTTGGCGAGGGCTTCTCGCTGTTCATCAAGCAACTGGTGGTGTTCCTCGTCGCCTTCGGCGTGCTCTGGCTCGTCGCCGACTTCCAAAGCGAGGCACTGTTCTGGGCGGTGAACATCGGCCTGATGCTGCTGATGCCGGCGAGCATCATCCGCCTGGCCCTGAACAAGGAGCTGGGGGCGGCGCTGAGCCCCGAGCAACTGGGGGAGGTGATCAAGGCCATGGGCTGGCGCTACCTCATCCTCTGCATCTTCCTTTTCGCCCTCTGGCAGTCGCCGGACTACGTCACCTACCTGCTCTCCCACGGCCTGCCGCGCGTGGTGCTGCTGCCCATCGCCGCCTTCCTGTTCGGTTATTTCGGCGTGGTGATGTGCGCCATGATGGGCTACGCCGTCTTCCAGTATCAGGGTGCCCTGGGCTTCGCCATCGCCGAGGAGGGCGCCCAGGAAGGCCTTCCCGCTGCCGAGTGGCGCCGTCGTCGTGCCCTGGCCGAGGCCGAGGTGCGTATCAAGGAAGGCCAGAGCGGCACGGCCCTGGAAACCCTGACCCAGGCCCTGCAGCGCGACCCTGATGACCTCAAGCTCAATGAGCGTTTCCACCAGTTGCTGTTCGGCCTCAATGAGCGCTCGCGCTGCCTGCGCCATCTCGAACACTACCTGCCCCTGGCCGCGCGCCTGAATGCGCCGCTGGGGGCCACGGCGCTGCTCAACGCCCGGCAGTTGCAGGCGGACTACCTGCCGAGCGATGCCCAGGTCTGCGAACGCATCGCGGCCGCGCTGATCGACCGGCACAAGGTGCGCGAGGGCCTCAGCCTGCTACGCAACCTGCACCAGCGCTTCCCCGACTATCCCTTCATCCCGCGCGCCTACCTGCTGGCCGCGCGCGGCTTCGCCGAGGGCCTGGGGCAGGTCGAGCCTGCGCGCAAGTTGCTGGGCTATATCCGCGCGCGCTACCCGGCTTCCCCCCTGCTCGAGGATGTGAGGGCTTTGGAAGCGACCCTCGAACGGCTGGCGACGCCCTGACGGCCTCAATCGTGCAAAGTGCACGTGCCGCTTGGCTGGAAATTGCAATCTGCAAGCAGGCAAGCGGTACGATTTAATTGTAAGTAACTGATTTTATTGAGTTTAATTTTCCTTCAAAGCTTGGCACAGGCCTTGCGATATCTACAGTGACTGCAGATAGGACAACGCTGCAGATTATCTAAGAGCACAGGAGAACAACTCATGAAACAGTCTTTCAACAAGTGGACCCTTGCCGCTGTAGCTGCCACCGCCCTGAGCCTGCCCCTGGCCGGCACCGCCTTCGCGGCGCAACCGACCATGCTGGCTGCCAGCGAAACCGTGAACAAGGCTGAAGAGGCCGTTTCCGATACCTGGATCACCAGCAAAGTGAAATCCAGCTTCCTGGCCGACAAGAATCTCAGCGCCCTGGACATCAAGGTCGAAACCAACAAGGGCGTCGTCTCGCTCTCCGGTGTCGTCGCCAGTGATGCCGAGCGTGACCTGGCAGTGACCACCGCCAAATCCATCAAGGGTGTTACCGCGGTATCGGCCGACGGCCTGAAATCCGCCGAGTAACCCTCGCAGCCGGCCGCCCGTACCCGGGCGGCCCGGCGTACCACCTAAGGAGAACGCCATGAATTCCGACATCATCAAAGGCAAATGGAAACAGCTCAGCGGCCGACTCAAGGAGCGCTGGGGCAATCTGACCGACGACGATATCGACGTGGCCGAGGGTCACAGCGAATACCTGGTCGGCAAGTTGCAGGAGCGCTATGGCTGGACCAAGGAAAAGGCCCAGGACGAGCTGCGCGATTTCAGCAGCAAGCTCTGATCCACAGGATTCACGAAAAACCCCGGGCCGCCACCCGGGGTTTTTCGTTGTGGGTGTTCTGCAGGGGCGCTGCCGTACAGGTTCACCGGCAGAAACCCGGGCGGATCAGCGCGCCAGGTGCTGCTGGTACAGCCCCAACTGGTGGGTTTGCTCGGCGTCGGGAAACGCCTTGCGCAGGTAGGCGCCCAGTTCGGCGACACCGCGCAGGTCCTGACGTTGGCCCAGTTGCTTGGCGAGCATCAGGGTGAGGCCGGGCAACTGAGCCGGCGGCGTGGCCGCACGGCCGAGCACGCGCCATGGTGCCAGAGCCCTCGGGCCTTCGCCGATCTTCAGCAGGCCCTGCAGCAGGTGCAGTTGGATGGCCGGGTGCTGCAGGAGGCGGTACTGGGCATCGCCGGCGTCATCGGCCAGGCGGCACAGCAGGGTGCGGGCGAGCTTTGGGTCGGGCAGGGCGAAAAGCTGCTTGAGCACCGCGCTCATCAGCGGCGCGTCGTTGCGGGTCCTGGCAACCGGGTACAGGCGTTCGAGCAGTTCCAGCCGCCCCGGGTAGCGGGTGAGCAGGTCCTGCCCACGGGCAGGGACCTGGTCCAGGGCGAAGCGGCCGATGAGCTGGTCCAGTGCTGCCAGTTCGCGCTTGAAGGGCGCGTCCGGGTCTTCCTTGGCCAGGTATTGCTCATCCACCTTCAACCCGCCCAGACGACGAGGCAGCCAGGTGCCGATGAAGCCGAAGCCCAGGCCGCCGAGGTGCGCGTAGTAGTTGACGTGGTCATTGGCCAGAAACAGGCCGTAGAGCTCCTTGCCCATCCAGATCGGCAGGATCCACAGCGCCGGCGCCTTGAAGTAGCCGATCAGCGGGCCGAGCCAGTAGAAGAAGTTGATCCGCCGCAGCCCGTAGACGCCGATGTACATGCCCATCAGGCCCGCCACTGCGCCCGATGCGCCGATGCCGGGTACCCAGCCCGGGTCCAGCGCCCACCAGAGCAGGTGGGAGGCCAGGCCGCTGGCGATGTACAGCGCCAGGTAGGCGCCGCGCCCGAGCGCGCGCTCCAGGGCGAAGCCGCAGATGAACAGGAAGATCATGTTGCCTAGCAGGTGATCGAAGCTGCCGTGGAGGAACATCGCCCCGAACAGGCCTTCGACGGTAAAGCGCTTGGGCACGAAGCCGAAGCGGTAGCTGCTGATCTGGTCGCGGGCCGCCTCGGCCGGGGCGCGCGCCTTTTGCCAATCGGGGTCGGCCTGATAGGCAGGGGAGCGGTGCAGCTGGTCTTCGAATTCGAGGTCACGCAGCACGTAGCCAGCCAGGTCCTGGCGGCGCGCGGCGTCGATGCCGCGGCGCTCGTCGGCGTCCAGTTCGTGGCGCTGGGCCAGGCTGTCGATGAACAGCGCCCGCTCACGATTGAGCAGGCCGCCATCGAGGTAGAGATGCACGGCGGCGTCCGTGCGCGCTTCGTCACCGCCCTGGTAGGCGAGGTAGATCAGCGTGTTGAGGATCACCAGCAACAGGGTGACGACGGGCGGACGTTTCCAGTCCAGCGGGTGTTCGGCGGGGAGGATGATCAAGCGGGACGTCCTTGTCGCGGATCGGATTCAGGGTGGGTCAGTTGCGTTTGCTTTCAACCGACGTCAGGCGGCCACCGGTGAAGTCCAAGTAGTAGTACATGCCGTTGACCGGCCCGTAGACCCATTCCTCCACCTGCATCTCCTGGCGGCCACTGCGGGTTTCGGAGTAGCCGATTAGGTTGCGGCTGACCGGGTCGCCGCATTTGCGCTGCACTTCGACGGCGCGGTCGCCCTCGCTGACCAGCGCACTGCCGCAGCGGAAGGTGGCAGCGGAGGCTTCATGGGCCAGCAGCAGGGCCGGCAGCGCGAGCAGGGAAAGCAGCAGTCTTTTCATGGGTGGGCGTCCTGTCCGGGAAAAATGGGTGGCAGAGCCTAGCACTGCCGATTAATGGCTGTCAGTCGCCACGCTTGCTCTCGATCTTGATCAGCTTGTTCCCTTCGAAGCGCAGGTACTGGTACATGCCGTTGCGCGGCCCGTAGACCCACTCTTCCACCAGCACTTCGCTGGTGTTGCCGTAGCGATCGACCTTCTCGCGGTAGCCCAGGCTGGCACGGCTGGCGGGCTCACCGCACTTGCGCTGTACCTGTGAGGTGCTGTCGTCCTGGCTGATCAGGCCACCGCCTTCGCAGCGCAGCGTGGAGGAGGCCTGGGCAGATGCGGCGGCCAGGAACAGGGGCAGGGCGAGCAGGGGGAGGATCTTCACGAATGCTTCCGTCATTCAGTTTGGGATTTCAGCCTACGCCGCTGAGGCGCGGCTGTCAGCAGGGCCGGGTGCCGCACGAAAACTCGTGCAACACAGCCGTTTGGACAGGTGGAAAGAGGGGGAATTCCAGGGGACTGGGCAGCTATTCGCTGCCCAGTTGCAGGGGCGTGTCGACCTTGCCGTCCGCGTCCGCTTCGCCAAGGCTGACATCGAGCATGTAGACGCGCTCGTCCTGCAGGCCGCCGCGGTCCACCAGGTAATCCTTGATGTTGGCGGCGCGCGCCTGGGCCAGCTGGCGCAACAGCAGCTCGCTCTGCGCCCAGGAGCCGATCACCGCGTCGCGCATCTTCGCCGTGCGTTCCTCGTCGCTGAGGTCCTTCCATTCGGCAGGCGGCTGCTGCTTGAGGCGGGTGCGGTAGATGCCTTCGAGCATCGGCGGCTTCTCGTCGTCCGGCACTTCTAGTTGGGCCGGCTCGGCGGGGACCTTGTCGCCGCGGCGCTGGGCGATCTTGTAGTAGGTGCTCTGGTACTCGCGCTCCAGGCGCTGGGCAGCCAGCAGCGGGCCGTCGCTGGACTTGGCGCTCATGCCTTCCACTTCCAGGCGCAGTGTCGGGCGCTCCTTGAGCGCGGCCGAGAGAGTATCCAAGGCGCGTTGCGCATCGGCGGACAGCTCGCTGCTGCCGGCGGCGAAGGGCACGTTGCTGAGGTCCTGGTCGCCACCGCCGGACACCAGCCCGGCGACGAACTTGAAGGGCGCCTGGGCCGCACGCAGCACCAGGTTGCGCAGGGTCTGCCAGACGATGGGGGCGACACTGAACTGCGGGTCCTTGAGGTTGCCGGCCACCGGCAGCTCGATGTCGATCTTGCCTTCGGTGTCCTTGAGCAGTGCGACCGCCAGCTTGATGGGCAGGTCCACTGCATCGGGGCTCTCGACCTGCTCGCCCAGTTGCAGCTGCTCCAGCACCAGGCGGTTCTGAGCCTTCAACTGGCCCTTCTCGATCTGGTAGTGAAGGTCGAGGTTGAGGCGACCCTTGCGGATGCGGTAACCGGCGAACTTGCCGGAGTAGGGCGTGAGGGTGGTCAGCTCGACGCGCTTGAAGCTGGTGGCGATGTCCAGGGACTCCAGCGGGTCGAAGGGGGTCAGGCTGCCCTTGATGGTGACCGGTGCGTAGCGGTCGACCTTGCCGTTGATATTGACCGTGGCCGGTGTGCGGGTGCGCGTGTCGAGGGTGCCGATCTCGCCATTGAGCTGCTGGATGGCGGTGGCGAAGTTGGGGGTGAGGCTGAAGTCGGCGAAGTTGGCCGAGCCGTTGCTGATGCTTACCGCGCCGACATGGATGTCCAGCGGCTTGCCGGCGGGCTCGGGCTTGGCGTTCGGATCGACGGGCTGCTTGATCACCAGGTCGCTGGCGTTGGTGGTCAGGTCTTCGTTGATGATGAAGCGCGCATAGGGCTGGGTGATGCCGACCTTGTCGATGGACAGGCTATCGCCGTGGCGGTAGGCCAGGCCTTCCACCAGCAACTGCTGCCATTTGACGAAGTCGCGCTCCTTGAGCGTATCCAGGGTGTGCAACTGGTTGACCAGGGCACTGCCGGTGATGGTCAGGGCCAGCGGTTCGGTGCCGGTGAGGGTGACGTCGAGGTTGCTGTCGAGCATGCCGCTGCGCAGCTCCAGGCGCACGAAGGGCTCCATGTAGGCCTGGGCCACGCGCAGGTCGATGTCGCGGGTTTCCACCTGCAGCTTGGCGGTGGTCGGCTTCAGCTGCACCTGGCCTTCGGCCTTGAGCTTGCCCTGCTTGCCGAGACCGGTGTCGACGGCGAGCTGGAAGGGCGATTCGCCGAGGCTGTCGAAGTCCTTGAGGTCGAGGTTGAGCGGGCCGACGTCGATCTGCGCGGGGCTCTTCGGCACGCGATCGGCCAGGTGCACCTTGTAGCCGCGCAGCTGGGTATCGCGCAGCAGCACCTGCCAGGGTTTGCCGGGTTCGTCCTGCTTCGCCTTGGCGTCTGCCTGTTGGACCGCCGAGGCCTGTTCGGGAGCTTTCGCTTCTTGCTTCGCCGGCTCGGCCTTGGCGTCCTTGGCCGGGGCCTTGGCTTCGCTGGCGAACAGCTTCTGCCAGTCCAGCTGGCCATCGGCTTCGCGGGCTGCCCAGGTTTCCAGGTTCTGGCTGCGGATCTTGCCGACCACCACCTGCTGCTTGGCCAGGTCCAGCGAGCTTTCGCTGACCTCCAGGTTCTCCAGGTTGACCAGCGGGCGCCCGTCCGGGGCCTTGATGGCGAAGGGCGCTACCTTGATCGAGGTCTGTTCCAGTTTCAGTTCGGTGCCTTTGGCCAGGCTCAGGTGGTACTGGGTGGCGAGGCTGATGGTGCCTTTCTCCAATACCAGGGGCACGGCGTCACGCACATAGGGCCAGAAGGCCTTCATGTTGCCTTCGGTGACCTTGAGCTCGCCCTTGGAGACGAAGGGCACCAGGCTCAGGCTGCCCTGCCAGTCGATGCGGCCGCCGTGGGGGCCGGTGGCGACCAGCACCATGTCGGTGTTGTCGTCGCGGATGGTGCTGAGGTTCTTCAGTTCGAGGTTCAACGAGTCGTAGACGAACTCGATGGCATCGCTCGGACGCAGGTCCTGGAAGTGCAGGCCGCCTTCCACCAGGCGGACGCTATCGATGCGCACGGGGAAGGGATCGCCGGCCGGTTCTTCGGCCTTGGGTTCGCTGGGCGGCAGCTGGAACAGCTGGGCCAGGTTGAGCGTGCCGTCCTTGGCGAACAGCACCTCGGTGGTGGACTTCTCCAGCTCCACCTCGGCCAGGTGCAGGGCGCCGGTCCACAGGCTGTCCAGCTGCAGGTTGGCGTGCAGGCGCTGGAAGCCGATCTGTTCCTTGTCCGCCTCGCCGATGTGCAGGCCCCAGAGGGTCAGTTCGAGACTGAAGGGGTTGAGCTGGATGCGCTCGAGCCGGGCGGGAACCTTCGCATACTGGGCCAGTTGCTGGTTGACCACGCGCAGGGCGACCCCGGGGATGATCAGGAAGCCGAGCAGGCTGTACAGAGCGATGACGATCAGCAAGGCGCTGACGGCGCGTTTCAATCCTTTGTGCATGGTGAGGCGTCGACTATCCCGGCGGAGGTGGCTTGGAGTATGGCACGGCCACAAGGTTCCGACAGACGGTTGCTGATGGTTTCGTAGGGCGGTTCTCGCTTCAGAAATGCAGCGCCAGGGTCTTCAGCGGCGGGCGCCCGTCGAGGGAGGGGAAGTCGCTTGCCGGCAGCAGCTGCTCCCATTCCCGCACCGGACGGCCGAGCTTGCTGGCGCAGCGCAGCACCTGTTCGCGCCAGTCCTCGATAGCCACCTTCGCCAGGTTGTTGCAGCAGATCAGCGTGCCGTTCTCGGCGGTGGCCTGGATCGCCGGCTTGAGCAGGCTCTGGTAGTCACGCAGCAGGTCGACGGTGCCGAAGGCGCTCTTGGCCCAGGCGGGCGGGTCGAGGAATACCAGGTCGAACGGGCGCTGTTCCAGGCGTGGGTAGCTGGGCAGTTTCTGCCCGTGGCGCCGGGCGATGGTCTGGCCGGCCAACTGGCGGATGGCTGGGAAATAGTCCGACTGCACGAAGCGCATGGGCGCAAGCCCGGGGTTGAGCACGGCGTTTTCGCGGCCGACGGCCAGGTTGCCCTCGGCGAAATCCAGGTTCCACACCTCGCTGGCTCCTCCCGCTGCGGCAGCCAGGCCGACGCCACAGGTGTAGGCGAAGAGGTTGAGTACCGACTTGCCGGCAGCGTGGCGCTTGACCCAGCCGCGGGCGTTGCGCAGGTCGAGGAACAGCAGCGGGTCCTGGCCGGGATGACGGCCGCGTACCCGGTAGTTCAGGCCCCATTCCTGGCCGACGAGGTCGACCAGTGCGTCTGGCTCGGCCTGGTACACAGGGTCGCTGCGATCGATGCGCGAATTGCCCTGGGAGCGGTCGTTGTAGACCAGCAGCAGTGGCTCGCCGAGGCGTTCCTGCACCTGGGCGGTGGCCTGCAGCAGCTCGTCGCGCTGCAGCGTCTGGTGGAAGCTCTGCACCAGCAGTTGCGGGCCGTAGCGGTCGATGGTCAGGCCGGAGGCGCCTTCCTGGCTGCCATGGAACAGGCGGTAGCAGTCGGTGCCTTGCGCATGCAGGTCGGCGAGCAGGGGCTGGCGGGCGTCGAGTGCGGCGCGCAGCGCCTGGGGGAGATCGGAAGGCATGCGCGGCGTCTCGGAGGAAAGGGCGCGCAGTTTAACAAAGCGGGAACGGCTTGGCGCCGAGTGCGGCGAGGCCGGTGTGGGCCTCGCGCAGGGGCTCGATGGCGTCGCGGGCAGCTTAACGCTCGATGGCCAGGGCCACGCCCTGCCCGCCGCCGATGCACAGGGCCGCCAGGCCCTTCTTCGCATCGCGCTTGATCATTTCGTGCAGCAGGGTCACCAGTACGCGGCAACCGGAGGCACCGATGGGGTGGCCGATGGCGATGGCACCGCCGTTGACGTTGACCTTCTCGGCGTCCCAACCCAGCTCCTTGCCCACCGACAGGGCCTGGGCGGCGAAGGCTTCGTTGGCTTCGATCAGGTCCAGTTCGCCGAGGTTCCAGCCGGCCTTCTCCAGGCAGCGCTTGGTGGCGGAAACCGGGCCGATGCCCATGATCGCCGGGTCGACGCCGGCATTGGCGTAGGCGGCGATGCGCGCCAGCACCGGCAGGCCCAGGGCTTTTGCCTTCTCGGCGCTCATCAGCAGCACGGCGGCGGCGCCGTCGTTGAGGCTGGAGGCGTTGCCGGCGGTGACGCTGCCGTCCTTCTTGAAGGCTGGTTTGAGCTTGGCCAGGGATTCGGCGGTGGTGCCGGCGCGGGGCTGCTCGTCGGTGGCAAAGGCGATGGGGTCGCCCTTCTTCTGCGGAATCAGGATCGGGGTGATCTCATCCACGAAGCGGCCGGCTTCGATGGCGGCGGAAGCCTTCTGCTGGGAAGCGGCGGCGAAGGCGTCCTGGGCTTCACGGCTGATGCCGTACTTCTCCACCAGGTTCTCGGCGGTGATGCCCATGTGGTAGTCCTTGAAGGCGTCCCACAGGCCATCCTGGATCATGGTGTCGATGAGCTTGGCGTGGCCCATGCGCAGGCCGGTGCGGGCGCCGGGCATGACGTAGGGGGCGAGGCTCATGTTTTCCTGGCCGCCGGCGATGATCACCTCGGCGTCGCCGCAGCGGATGGCCTGGGCGGCCAGGTGCAGGGCCTTGAGGCCGGAGCCGCAGACCTTGTTCAGGGTCATGGCCGGCACGGCGTTGGGCAGGCCGGCGAGGATGGCGGCCTGGCGCGCAGGGTTCTGGCCGGAGCCGGCGGTGAGCACCTGGCCGAGGATGACTTCATCCACCTGGGCGCCATCGAGGCCGGTCTGGGCCAGCAGCTGGCGGATCACCGCAGCGCCCAGCTCGGGGGCGGGGATGTGGGCCAGCGAGCCCTGGAAGCTGCCGACGGCGGTGCGGGTAGCGGCGACTATGACGACGTCTTGCATGGTTTCTGTCCTCGAAGCGGGTAATCGGTTCAGGCTGTGACCGGAAAGTGGCCGATGGTCGCACAGGCCCGTGTGACCGGCCAGCCACTCAGCGGGTGGGCAGGCCCATGCGCCGGCGGGCGCGGACGGAGGCGCCGTTGCGCAGGGCCCAGCGCAGCATCGGTGCGGTGCGCTGCACGCCGGCGCGGATCAACGGGCGCTGCCAGTCAGGCAGGCGCAGGCCGAGCATGGCCAGGGCCCAGGTGGGCAGCAACTCGATGCCGGCCTGCATCATCAGGTTGCCGAAGGGCTTCGCCAGGGCGCTGGGCGCGGGGGCATCGCGCAGCAGGCGCACCACTTCGAGGGTGCGCTCGTCGCACAGCATCTGCGGGCGCATCGCTTCCAGATAGTCGGCGACGGCCCGGCGCGATTTGGGCACGTTGCGGGCGCCAAGGCGTTCGGCCACCAGGGCGATTTCCGCGTAGTAGCGGTCCTGGTCGGTGCCGGGCATCTGCGGGTCGAGGTGGCGCAGGTAGGCGCCGAGGAAGCTGCTGACCTCGGCGACATGCACCCAGGTGAGCAGGTCCGGGTCACTGGCCGCATAGGGGCGCCCATCCGGCGCGTTGCCGACCACTTGCAGGTGAATGGTGCGTACCTTGTCGATCAGCCATTCCGCGTCGTGGCGGTTGCCATAGGTGGTGCCGGAAATGAACAGGCTGGTGCGGCGCAGGCGGCCGAGCATGTCCTGGCGGAAATTGGAGTGGTCCCACACGCCAGCGAGGGCGAGGGGGTGCAGCATCTGCAACAGCAGGGCGCTGATGCCGCCGATCATCATCGAGGTGAAGTCGCCGTGGACCTTCCAGGGCATGGAGTCCGGGCCGAACAGCCCAGGGTCGCCCTTGGGGCTGTCCAGGTCGATCTGCCCGAGGGAGACTCCGGTGAGGCTGAGGATCTGGCTTTCGATGCGGTTGCGGATAAGGTTCATCGTCAGGCGTTCGAGGCAGGCCGGGAGCTGGCGCCCGGTGATTCTTCCGGCTTCCAGCTCCCAGCTTCAAGCTTTATCTACTGGTTCAAGCGCTTGTCGATAAGGCTCTCGACCACCGAGGGGTCGGCCAGGGTGGAGGTGTCGCCCAGGCTGTCCAGCTCGTTGCAGGCGATCTTGCGCAGGATGCGCCGCATGATCTTGCCTGAGCGGGTCTTCGGCAGGCCGGGTGCCCACTGCATCAGCTCGGGCTTGGCGAAGCTGCCGATTTCCTTGCCGACCAGGGCCAGCAGTTCCTTCTTCAGCTCGTCGCTGGGTTCCACGCCCTTCATGGTGGTGACGAAGGCATAGATGCCCTGGCCCTTTACATCGTGGGGGTAGCCGACCACCGCAGCCTCGGCCACGTCGTCGTGCAGCACCAGGGCGCTTTCCACCTCGGCGGTGCCGATACGGTGCCCGGAGACGTTGATCACGTCGTCCACGCGGCCGGTGATCCAGTAGTAGCCGTCCTCGTCGCGGCGCGCGCCGTCGCCGGTGAAGTAGTAGCCGGGGTACGCGGAGAAGTAGGTCTCGATCATCCGCTTGTGGTCGCCGTAGACGCTGCGGATCTGGCTCGGCCAGCTCGATTTGATGGCGAGCACGCCGGAGCCGGCGCCTTCGATCTCCTTGCCCTGTTCGTCCAGCAGCACCGGTTGCACGCCGAAGAAGGGGCGGGTGGCCGAGCCGGGCTTCAGCGCCGTGGCGCCGGGCAGCGGGGTGATGAGGATGCTGCCGGTCTCGGTCTGCCACCAGGTGTCGACGATGGGGCAGCGCTTTTCGCCGACGACGTTGAAGTACCACTCCCAGGCTTCCGGGTTGATCGGCTCGCCGACGCTGCCGAGCAGGCGCAGGCTGGCGCGCGAGGTGCTGTGCACGGCGGCTTCGCCTTCACGCATCAGCGCGCGCAGGGCGGTGGGCGCGGTGTAGAAGATGTTGACCTGGTGCTTGTCGATCACCTGCCAGAAACGCGAGGCATCGGGGTAGCTCGGCACACCCTCGAACATCAGGGTGGTGGCGGCGTTGGCCAGCGGGCCGTAGACGATGTAGCTGTGGCCGGTGACCCAGCCCACATCGGCGGTGCACCAGTAGATATCGCCCTCGTGGTAGTCGAAGACGTACTTGTGGGTCATCGCCGCGCCCAGCAGGTAGCCGCCGGTGGTGTGCAGCACGCCCTTGGGTTTGCCGGTGGAGCCGGAGGTGTAGAGGATGAACAGCGGGTCCTCGGCGTCCATCCACTCCGGTACGCATTCCTCCGAGGCGCCGCGCAGGGCCTCGTGGTACCAGATGTCACGGCCTTCGACCCAGGCGACTTCGCCCTGGGTGCGCTCGACCACGACGACGGTGGAGACATCGGGGCAATCCTTCAGCGCCTTGTCGACGTTCTGCTTGAGGGGCACGTACTTGCCGCCGCGCACGCCTTCGTCGGCGGTGATCACGGCGCGGCAGTCGGCGTCGAGGATGCGGTCACGCAGGGCGTCGGGGGAGAAGCCGCCAAATACCACCGAGTGCACGGCACCGATGCGCGAACAGGCGAGCATGGCGTAGGCCGCCTCGGGGATCATCGGCATGTAGATGCACACCCGGTCGCCCTTCTTTACGCCGCGATCCTTGAGCACGTTGGCCAGACGGCAGACGTGCTGGTGCAGCTTGCGGTAGGTGATCTGCGCGGATTCGGCCGGGTTGTCGCCTTCCCAGATGATGGCGACCTGCTCGGCGCGCTTTTCCAGGTGACGGTCGATGCAGTTGTAGCTGACGTTGAGCTTGCCGCCCTTGAACCATTCGGCCTGGCCCTGGCGCAGGTCGCTGCTGTGCAGCCGGTCCCAGGGCTGGAACCAGTCGAGGAAGGTGGTGGCCTGCTCGCTCCAGAACTCTTCGGGGTTATCCACCGACTGCTGGTACAGGCGCAGGTAGGCATCGTTATCCAGGAAGGCGCGCTTGCGCACGTCCTCGGGCACGGCGTGAAGGCTGATTTCGTACATGAGGCGGGTCCTTGTTTTTGTGTTGCCGCAATGCCGGCTAGGGTGCACCCAAGCAGTTGCTCGGTTCAAGTGCCCGCCGGCTTCGCACAGGCGTTTGAGCCCGCCCCAAGGTTATTCGTTCAGCGCAGGGGCGTACTCGAGCTGGGCTGCTACCAGTGCGGCGGTGGCTTGGTCGTAACGCTCGGCGATGGCGCCCAGGGTCTGGTCGAAGAGGCGGGCCAGCGGTGCGTCGGTGGGCTGCAGGTGCGTGATACCCGGGTGCGCGGCCATGGGCTCCGGCAGCAGGACCAGGCCGCTGGCCGTACGGATGGGCGATGCATCCGCCGCCAGTGCCAGGACCTCGGAGCGGAAGGTGCGCGACCAGGCGTCTGCACGCAGGGCCAGGGCCAGTTCGTCTTCGCCTTGTCGCACCTCCAGCCCCAGCGCCTCGTGACGCCAGAACGACAGCAGATTGCCGGCGGCGGCCAGGTAGCCGCCGGCGCCGAGGGCGAAGGCATCGCCGTCGTGGCGGGGCGACCAGTCCGCCAGGCCGATGCCCGTGGCCAGCGCCTGTGCTCGGTCGGTGCCGGCGATGGCTTCCACCAGGGCAATGGAGACGGGCATCGCGGCGCTGACGCCGGCCGTGGTGATCACCTTGCCGTCGGCCAGGTAGCGGCGATCGCTCACCCAGCGGGTGCCGGGAAAGTCGTCCTCCCGCTGGCCCCGGGAGTACCAGTGGCCGGTGGCGCGACGCCCCTCCAGAAGGCCGGCTTCGCCGAGCACCAGGGCGCCGTCGCAGATACCGACGACGGTCGCGCCCTTGGCGGCCTGCTGGCGGACCCAGCGCAGCAGCTGCGGGTCGTCGCTGTGGTGGACGGCAGGCACGACGATGTAATCGGCGCCTTCGGGGTGACGGTGGTCGAAGCCGTCGATATCGGCCTCGGCCAGCAGGCGCAGCGCCGGCATCATCTGCATCGGCCCTGGCCGGGTGGAAAGCGCGACGACCTCGGCGACGCCCGAGCGCTTCAACAGCCCATAGGGGAGAACGTAATCGACCAGTTCCGTCATGCGGTTTTCTCCGATCACCGCCACCAGCGGCCGTTCGCGCTCGAAGCGCTTTTGGTAGGTGGGCAGGCGCTCGGGCGCTTCGTCGGCCCTCAGGGGCAGGGGATGGCAGAAAAACAGGCAGGCGAGCAGCAGGGTGGCTAGGCGGGACATGGAGCACTCCTTGGCGGGCGGGTTTCTTGGAGTGTTAATCGGGCCAGCCTGGCGCGAATGACAGTGATGGATGAAACTCCGCCAATCCTCGTCAGTGCCTGCCAGGTGGCCCATGTCCGTAGCCCCCGAATCGCCGCCCCATCTCGTCGTCTTGCTGGTCTTCACCGATTTCCAGCTGCTCGACGCCAGTGGCCCGGCGGATGTGTTCGCTGCCGTCGGCGAGCACCTGCCGGGTGGCCGTGCGGCGCCTTATCGCTTGCGCACGGTGGCGCCTGAGGCGGGGCTGGTGGCGTCGTCCACCGGGTTGCAGTTGCAGGCCGAGGCGCTGCCGCCACCCTCCGAGCTCGTGGGCTGCACCTTGCTGGTGGCCGGCGGCCATGGCGTGCAGCGGGCCATGGGGGCGGAGGGGCTGGTGCGCTGGCTGGCCGAGGTGGCGCAGGTTGCGCGGCGTTGCTGTTCGGTCTGCACCGGCGCCTTTCTGCTGGCGCGCGCGGGGCTGCTGGATGGGCGCCAGGTGGTGACCCACTGGCGCTACGCGGCGCTTTTGCAACGGCTGTTTCCGACGGTGCGGGTGCTGGAGGACGCGCTCTTCGTGCGTGACGGGGCCTTCTACAGCTCCGCGGGTGTTACCGCGGGCATCGACCTGTGCCTGAGCTTGGTGGAGGAGGACCTGGGGCGTGGTGTTTCGCTGCAGGTGGCCAAGGGGCTGGTGATGTACCTGCGGCGCCCTGGCGGGCAGCGCCAGTTCAGCGCCGAGCTGCTGGCCCAGCAGGCGCCGGTGGGCGGGCTGGTGGAGCAACCATCGGCCTGGCTGCGGGAGCACCTGCAGGAGGACCTGGACATCGAGGCGATGGCGGCGGCGCTGGCAGTGTCGCCCCGCACCCTGCATCGACGCTGCAAGGAGGAGCTGGACATGGGGCCTGCGCGGCTGCTGTTCCAGATGCGCCTGGAAGCGGCCTGTCGGTTGCTGGAGGCGGGGGCGGCCTCGCTCAAGCGCACGGCACAACGCACCGGCTTTATCAGCGAGTACAACCTGAGAAGGGCGTTCGTGCTGGAGTTGGGGGTGACGCCGAGCGAGTACCGCCAGCGTTTCTGCCGCTAGCAGCGGCGGGTACCTGGCGGGGGAGTGCCGCACCCGGGGCGGGTGCGGCAGCTGCATCAGCCGCGATGACGGCCGCGGAAGAAGTCGATCAGGCCCTGGGTGGAGCCGTCCTCGGCGGGGGTTTCCTCGCTGCCGACGATGCGCGAGTAGACGCCCTTGCCCAGCTCCTTGCCCAGTTCGACGCCCCACTGATCGAAGGCGTTGATGCCCCAGAGCACGCTCTGCACATAGACCTTGTGCTCGTACATGGCGATCAGCGCGCCCAGGCGGCGAGGGCTGATGCGCTCCATCACCAAGGTGTTGCTGGGGCGGTTGCCGGGGATCGCCTTGTGCGGTGCCAGGCGCTGCACCTCGGCCTCGGGCAGGCCCTTGGCGCGCAGCTCGCTCTCGGCTTCCTCGCGGGATTTACCGAGCATCATCGCCTGGCTCTGGGACAGGCAGTTGGCGAACAGCCACTGGTGGTGGTCGGCCACCGGGTTGTAGCTGGACACCGGGACGATGAAGTCGGCCGGAATCAGGTGGGTGCCCTGGTGCAGCAACTGGTGGTAGGCGTGCTGGCCGTTGCAGCCGACGCCGCCCCAGATCACCGGGCCGGTGCCGGCGGTGACCGGGCTGCCGTCCTGGCGCACGCTCTTGCCGTTGGATTCCATGTCCAGCTGCTGCAGGTGGTCGGTGAAGTTACGCAGGTAGTAGTCGTAGGGCAGGATCGCGTGGCTGCGGGCGCCCCAGAAGTCGCTGTACCAGACGCCCAGCAGGCCGAGGATCACAGGGATGTTGCGCTCGAAGGGGGCGGTCTGGAAGTGCTGGTCCATGCTGTAGGCGCCGGACAGCAGCTCCTTGAAGTTGGAGATGCCGATGGACATGGCGATGGGCAGGCCGATAGCCGACCACAGCGAGTAGCGGCCGCCCACCCAGTCCCACATGGGGAAGATGTTCTCTTCACGGATGCCGAAGGCCATGGCCGCTTCCTTGTTGCTGGAAACGGCGATGAAGTGGCGGTAGAGCTCTTCCTCGCTGCCGCCCTGGGCCAGGTACCAGGCGCGGGCGGCCTGGGCGTTCTTCAGGGTTTCCAGGGTGCCGAAGGACTTGCTGGAGACGATGAACAGGGTGGTTTCGGCGTTGAGCTTGCAGGCCAGCTCGCGGAACTCGCTGCCGTCGATGTTGGCCAGGTAGTGGCAGCGCACGCCTTTCTGGGCGAAGGGCAGCAGGGCTTCGGAAACCAGTTGCGGGCCGAGGAAGGAGCCGCCGATGCCGATGTTCACCACGTCGGTGATGGGCTTCTCGGTGTAACCGCGCCACAGGCCGTTGTGCACGTAGCCCACCAGCTCGGTCATCTGGTGCAGCACACGGTGCACCTCGGGCATCACGTCGGTGCCGTCCACCCGCACCTTGTCACCGATGGGGCGGCGCAGTGCGGTGTGCAGCACCGGGCGCTGTTCGGAGGCATTGATCACCTCGCCCCGGAACATCGCCTTGATCGCTTCGCTGAGCTGCGCCTCTTCCGCCAGCTTCACCAGCAGGGCCAGGGTGTCGTCGCGGATCAGGTTCTTGGAGAAGTCCAGCAGCAGCCCGCAAGCGCTGAGGGTGAAGCGCTTGAAGCGCTCGGCGTCATCCTGGAAGGCCTGGCGCATCTTGAAACCGGCCAGCTCCTCACGGTGCGCGGAGAGCGCGCCCCAGCTGGGCAGTTGGGTTACGTCGAGCGGAGTCAGGTGGTGGTTCATGGCGTGCCTTCAAGCAATCAACTTGGTTATGAACATGAAAAAGCCCGGAGTGTTCCGGGCTTCCAGTCTAGCGGGTCAGGGCTTAGGCGACCTGTACCGGAATGGCGTTACTGGTGTGGCTCAGCTCGTTGCCCGGCGCCATGTAAAGCATGCGCGGCTTGAAGCTGGCCAGTTCGGCTTCGCTGTAGTGGGCGTAGGCGCAGATGATGACCCGGTCGCCTACTTTGGCCTTGTGCGCGGCAGCGCCGTTGACCGAGATCATGCGCGAGCCGTTTTCACCGCGGATGGCGTAGGTGGTGAAGCGCTCGCCGTTGTCGACGTTGTAGATCTGGATCTGCTCGTATTCGTGGATGCCGGCGAGGTCCAGCCACTCACCATCGATGGCGCAGGAGCCTTCGTAGTCGAGTACGGCGTGGGTGACTTCGGCGCGGTGCAGCTTGGCCTTGAGCATGATGGCGTGCATGGCGTTTTCCTTGTCTGGACGCTGGCGGCGGCAGAGTTTGCCCGAACCACGAGGGGCGGGCAAGCCGTGCCGGGCGCGGGTTTCAGGCCTGCTTTTCGAGGCTGAAGGCGAGGTTGTCGATCAGGCGTGTGGTGCCCATGTAGGCGGCGGCCAGTATCACCAGGTCGCGCTCGCCGGGCTGCGCCGGACGCAGGCTGGAGGCCTCGCGGACTTCCAGGTAATCGGGGCGGAAACCGGCCTCGCTCAGCGCGTCGCGGCCCTGGGCTTCCAGTGCGGCGAAGTCGCTGTTGCCACTGGCTACGGAGGCTGCCAGCTGCTTGAGGATGCGGTACAGGGCCGGTGCGGCGGCACGCTGCTGCTCGTCCAGGTAGCCGTTGCGCGAAGACAGTGCCAGGCCGTCTTCGGCGCGCACCGTGGCCTCGCCCATGACCTGGATCGGCATGTTGAGGTCGCGGACCAGCTTGCGGATCACCGCGAGCTGCTGGAAATCCTTCTCGCCGAACAGGGCGAGGTCCGGCTGGACCATGTTGAACAGCTTGCTGACCACGGTGGCGACACCTTCGAAGTGGCCGGGACGGCTGGCGCCGCAGAGCCCTTCGGAGACCAGGGGCACGCTGACGCGGGTCTGGTCGCTCATGCCGTCGGGGTACATCTCCTCGACGTCCGGGTGGAACAGCAGGTGGCAGCCGGCGGCGACCAGTTTTTCCTGGTCGGCCTGCAGGGTGCGGGGGTACTTGGCCAGGTCTTCGCTGGGGCCGAACTGCAGCGGGTTGACGAAGATGCTGGCGACGACGAAATCGGCGCGCTGGGCGGCTTTCTCCACCAGCGCGGCGTGGCCGGCGTGGAGGTTGCCCATGGTCGGCACCAGGCCGATGCGCTTGCCTTCGCCACGAGCACGGGCCACGGCGGCCCGCAGCTCGCGGACGGTCTTGACGGTGATCATGCGGAGAATCCGTGTTCGGCGGCCGGGAAGGTGACGTCCTTGACGGCCTTCACGTAGGCGGCCATGGCGGCCTGGATGCTGGGCTGGCCTTCCATGAAGTTCTTCACGAACTTGGGCGCGCGGCCGGTGAGGGAGAGGCCGAGCATGTCGTGCATCACCAGGACCTGGCCATCGGTGGCGCTACCGGCACCGATGCCGATGACCGGGATCTTCACCGACTGAGTGATTTCGGCGGCCAGCTCGCTGGGCACGCATTCCAGCAGCAGCATGGCGGCGCCGGCCTGTTCCAGGGCCATGGCGTCGGCGCGCAGCTGGCGGGCCTGGGCTTCCTGGCGGCCTTGCACCTTGTAGCCACCGAGGATGTTCACCGCTTGCGGGGTGAGGCCAAGATGGGCGCAGACGGGAATGCCGCGCTCGGCCAGCAGGCGGATGGGCTCGGCCAGCCAGGCGGCGCCTTCCAGCTTGACCATGTGGGCGCCGGCCTGCATCAGGGCGGCGCTGTTGGCGAAGGTCTGTTCCAGGGTGGCATAGGCCATGAAGGGCAGGTCGGCGATGATCAGCGCGCCCTGGTTGCCGCGCTTCACGGCGGCGGTGTGGTACGCCATGTCGGCGACGCTCACCGGCAGGGTGCTGTCATGGCCTTGCAGGACCATGCCAAGGGAATCGCCCACCAGCAGCACATCGGCACCGGCCTGGCTCGCGGCCTGGGCGAAGGTGGCGTCATAGGCCGTTAGCATGGCGATCTTCTCGCCTTTCTGCTTCAGCTCTTGAAGGGTGGTCAGGGTCACATCAGGCATGAAAACGTCCTCATCGGTACCGATTCTGCACCGGCACGGGGCAACGGGACGCTTATAGTCCCGATGGTGGGGCATGGTGTCAATTGCAGGTGTTACCGATCTGTTACGGCGTTACCGCCATGCCCGGAAGGCGCCCCACGACCTCGAGCCCTTCGAAGGGACAGGCGTCCAGAAGTGCTTGCAGGGGCTGGCCGCTGGGGAGCTTCAGGCCACCGCCGGCTATCTCCGCGAGGGGATAGAGAACGAAGGCGCGAGCGTGCATGTGGTAGTGCGGAACCTGCAGGCGTGGCTCGTCGAGCGTGCGCTCGCCGAACAGCAGGACGTCCAGATCGAGGGTGCGCGGGCCCCAGCGCTCGTCCTTGCGCACGCGGCCCTGGGCGAGTTCGATCGCCTGCAGGGCGTCGAGCAATTCCAGGGGGGCGAGTTCGGAGTCGAGGGCGGCCACGGCATTGGCGTAGCGGGGTTGGTCGGGCGGGCCGAGCGGGTCGCTGCTGTAGAGCGAGGAGACGGCCGCCAGGCGGGTGCGTGGCAAGGCGGCCATGGCCTGCAGGGCGCTGGCCAGTTGTGCCGCGGGCTCGGCGAGATTGCTGCCGAGCCCTATATAGATGCGTTCCATCATCACTCGCTGGCGGGAGCCGAGCCTTCACGCGGGCCGCGTTTGCGACGGCTGCCGCCACGGCGCCGCTTGCGCGGTGCGCCGCTGCCGTCGTCCTTGCTGCTGAGGTCGCGGATCATGGCGCGACGCTCGCTGTCGCTGGCTTCCTGGTAGTCGGTCCACCAGTCGCCCAGGCCGTCGGTTTGCTCGCCTGCACTTTCACGCAGCAGGAGGAAGTCGTAGCCGGCGCGGAAGCGCGGGTTCTCCAGCAGCAGGTCGGCACGTTTGCCACTGCGGCGCGGCAGGCGCTCCTGCATGTCCCAGATCTCGCGGATCGGGATGGTGAAGCGCTTGGGAATGGCGGTGCGCTGGCACTGTTCGAGGATCAGGCCGTGGGCCGCTTCCTGGATGGCCGGGATCGGCGGCATGCCACGTTCCTGCAGCAGCGCTGCACGGGCAGGCAGGGCCGGCCAGAGCATGGCGGCGAAGAGGAAGGCGGGGGTTACCGGCTTGCCTTGGCGGATGCGTTCGTCGGTATTCGCCAGTGCCTGGCAGATCAGCGCGCCAGCGTATTCCGGGTCGCGCTCCAGGGACGCTGCAGCGGCCGGGAACAGCGGGGCGAAGAGGTCGTATTCCAGCAGCAGTTCGAAGGTGCGCTCGGCCTTGCCGCCTAGGAACAGCTTGAGGATCTCGTCGAACAGGCGGGCGGAGGGAATATCCCGCAGCATCGGCGCCAGGCGGCGGATGGGCGCGGCGCTGTGCTTCTCGATCTCGAAGCCGAGCTTGGCGGCGAAGCGCACGGCGCGAAGCATGCGCACCGGGTCTTCGAGGTAGCGCTGCTCGGGATCGCCGATCAGGCGGATCAGGCGGTTGCGGATGTCATGTACGCCGTGGGCGTAGTCGAGGATGCGCTCGGTGACCGGATCGTAGTAGAGGGCGTTCATGGTGAAGTCGCGGCGTTGCGCGTCTTCTTCCTGGTTGCCGTAGACGTTGTCCCGCAGGATGCGGCCGCTCTCGTTGCGCGAGGACTGGTTGCTGTCTTCCTCGTCGGCACCCTGGGGGTGGTTGGCGCGGAAGGTCGCGGTCTCGATGATCTCGCGGCCGAAGTGCACGTGGACCAGCTTGAAGCGGCGGCCAATGACGCGGGCGTTGCGGAACTCCGCGCGGACCTGCTCGGGCGTAGCGCTGGTGGCCACGTCGAAGTCCTTGGGCTCCAGGTTCAGCAGCAGGTCGCGTACACAACCACCGACCAGGTACGCCTGGTACCCGGCCTTTTGCAGGCGCTCGACCACGTTCACCGCGTTGCGGCTGATATCCGCACGCTCAAGCGAGTGTTGGCGATTGCTCAATACTTCGGGTGTGCTGCGGGGATGCTGCGCGCGGCGCAGGGGAGAGCGAAAAGACTGGATCAGCTTCTTCAGCATGGGATGCACTGTTTTGCGGAATGGACGGCCAGAATTGAACAAGACCGCACGATGGACGCGGATTCTAGCACTGGGTCGGGAGATGGTGAAGGAAGCGGCGGGGGTGTGTCAAAGCTACTGGGGGAGCCGAAGCTCCCCCCCAAATTGGTGCGTGCTTTGTTTTTATTGTTGTGTCGGGCTTGGTGTTTTTGTTGTTTGACCCGTTCCAGCAGGCTCTTGGCCTCTGAAAATGCCCTCGAATCGAGGGTCAATAGCAAACGGATTGCTTTGGACGCTGACGGTGCCATGATCATTCCGTGATCCAACCAGTTCCGGCGCTGCCTTAGGGCAGTTTTGTTGTTCTCAGCCTGGCTGTGGGGCGAGCCCCAAAGGCAACTCCTCTCCAAAAGAATCAGTTAGCTGCGCCTCCGCGGTTTTGTTTTTGTTGTGCTGGAGTCGATACGTCTTGTTTTTATTGTGGGGTTACACGTTTGTTATTGTTGTTGTACTGGAGATAAAGCAGTTGCCGTGCCAACTTTTGTGATTCCTTGTAAATCAAGGGCTTGCGGGGATTCGGGGTGGAGCGGCAGGTACAAAAAAGCCGGGCTTTCGTTACCTTAAGACCCGGCTTTTGTTACGAGAGATTAACGCGGTAACAAAGTGATGCAATCCGCCCGCACCGCTCTACTCCTGAGGTTCGCCGCCTCAGGAGGTGGCTGCACCCGATTTGCGGCGGGGGATACCGAGGCGCTGGCGACGTTCCCATAGGCATTTGCGGCTGATGCCCAGTTTTCGGGCAAGCTCGGTCTCGGTCATATGATCCTGGTGCTCGAGGACGAAGTGCTGGAAGTAGTCTTCCAGGGACAGGTCTTCGGTCGGCTCGTGGCTGCTGCTGGCGCTTTGCATGGGCGAATCGAGGAAGACGTCGTCATCCAGGTCGTCCAGCTCGATGTCGATGCCCAGCAGCTCGGCGGAGATGTCCGGGCTCTCGCACAGGATCACCGCGCGCTCGATGGCGTTCTCCAGTTCGCGAACGTTGCCCGGCCAGGGGTAGTGACGGATGGCCTGCTCCGCATCGTGGGCGAAGCGCAGGTCTTCGCGCCCCATACGTGTGCATTGGCGGGCGAGGAAGGCGCGGGCGATCTCGATCACGTCGTTACCGCGCTCGCGCAGGGCGGGCAGCTTCAGCGAGATCACATGGAGGCGGTAATAAAGGTCTTCGCGGAACTGGCCGGTCTTGGCCAGCGTCTTCAGGTCGCGGTGGGTCGCGGCGATCAGGCGCACATCGACCTTCTGCGATTGCACCGAGCCGACCCGGCGGATCTCGCCTTCCTGCAGCACGCGCAACAGGCGCGCCTGGGCTTCCAGCGGCAGCTCGCCGATTTCATCGAGGAACAGGGTGCCGCCATCGGCCGCCTCGACCAGGCCGGCACGCCCGGCGCTGGCGCCGGTGAACGCGCCCTTTTCATGGCCGAAGAGTTCGGACTCGATCAGGGTCTCCGGGATCGCGGCGCAGTTCACCGAGATCAGCGGCGCCTTGGCGCGGCGGGAGAGGTTGTGCAGGGCGCGGGCCACCAGTTCCTTGCCGGTACCGGATTCGCCCTGGATCAGGACGGTGGAGTCGGTGGGCGAGACCTTGCGGATCTTGCTGTACAGCTCCTGCATCGCGCCGCAGGAACCGATGATGCCAATTTCGCCGTCTGCGGCGCTGCTGCTCGCTGCGGCTTTTTCCGTGCCGCGCGCGTTACCGCTGCGTTCGGCCGGGGCGCCTTTGCCTTCCTGGCGCTCCTTGAGGATGCGCGCGACGGCTTGCAGCATTTCGTCGTGGTCGAAGGGCTTGGCGATGTAGTCGACCGCGCCCATCTTCATCGAGTCCACGGCCGAGCGCAGGCTGGCGTAGCTGGTCATGATCAGCACCGGGGTGCCCTGGGCGAGCTTGATCAGCTCGGTGCCCGGTGCGCCAGGCAGGCGCAGGTCGCTGACGATCAGGTCGAAGCCGGGGATGCTGTAACGCTCCTGGGCTTCCTGGACGGAACCTGCTTCGCTGACTTGGTATTGGTTGCGTTCAAGCAGGCGGCGCAAGGCAGAACGGATAATGGTTTCGTCTTCGACGATGAGAATATGTGGCATTAAATTCAGCTCTCTCGACGGTCTCAGATCACAGCGGACGTCGCTTCGACAAATCGTGGCAACGTCACCCTGATTCGGGTGCCGCGCTGTTGTTCGGGGTCGGCCGGGCTTTCGATGGTGATGTGGCCATAATGCTCTTCCACGATCGAATAGACCAGCGCGAGGCCCAGGCCGGTCCCCTTGCCCGGGTCCTTGGTGGTGAAGAACGGCTCGAACAGGCGGTCCATGATCGCCTTGGGAATCCCGCTCCCTTCGTCCTCCACTATAAGGTCGACCGCGTGGTCGGATATCTCGCTGCGCACGCGTATCGCGCTACCGGGCGGGGAGGCGTCGCGGGCGTTGGAGAGCAGATTGATCAGCACCTGGGCGAGGCGCTGCGGGTCGCCCTCGGCGACGTGTTCCGGATCGCACAGGTTGAAGAACTCCACATCGACGCTGCGCTTGTTCAGCGACAGCAGGCCGATGGCGTCCTGGGTCACGTCGGCCAGGCACACCGGCTCGGTGGCCTGCTGGCGGCCGCCGGCATGGGCGAAGCTCATCAGCGACTGAACGATGCGTGACACGCGCTTGGTCTGTTCCAGTATCTGGCTGCTGATCTCGGTGAGCTCGCCATCACCTTCACGCTCCTCGCGTAGGTTCTGCGCCAGGCAAGCAATGCCGGTGATGGGGTTGCCGATCTCGTGGGCGACGCCGGCGGCGAGGCGACCGATGGACGCCAGGCGCTCGGAGTGCACCAGTTTGTCTTCCAGCAACTGGGTATCGGTAACGTCTTCCACCAGCAGTACCAGGCCACTGTTACCGGGGGCAAGGGGCTCGTCGATGGCCGCCTTGTGCAGGTTCAGCGAGCGGGTCTGGCCCTCCAGCTGCAGGCGCTGCTTATGCAGGTGCTCGTCGGGCAGGTTGATGAAGCTTTCCAGCAGCCCCTTCCAGGGTTCGGCGATGGCCGAGAGGCGCGAGCCGACCACGCGCTGGGCGGGAATCTCGGTGAGTTCCTCCATGGCGCGGTTCCACATGAGGATTTCCTGGTCCTTGGCCAGCGAGCACACGCCCATCGGCAGTTCCTGCAGGGTCTGGCGATGGTAGCGGCGCAGGGCGTCCAGCTCGGCGGCCAGGCCGGTGAGGCGCGAGTGGTAGTCCTCCAGGCGGCTCTCGATGAAGTGGATGTCCTCGGTGACGTAGCTTTCGCTGCCGGACTTGTACGGCAGGAAGGTCTCGACCATGTCCTGGGCCACGCTGGGCCCCATCAGCCCGGAAAGGTTGGCCTCGATGCGGTCGCGCAGGCGACGCAGCGCATAGGGGCGGCGCTCGTCGAAGGGCAGGTGCAGGTCGCGCAGGGCTTGCTCCACCTCCTTCTGCGCGGTCTTGGCACCCAGCGGCTTGGCCAGTTGCGCGGAGAACTCCTGGGGCGAGCCGGCCACCAGTTCGCGGCGTTGCGGGCGGCGCACGTTGTCCACGGCGCAGGCCTCGGCGGCACCACGCTCTTCGGCGCTGGCATCGGTGAACAGCGAGACCAGGGTGAAGACCAGCACGTTGGCGGCCAGCGAGGCGATGGCCGCGATGTGCCAGCTGGTGTCGTCGAGCACATAGATGGCGTTGAACAGCGGCAGGTAGATGCCCTGCAGGTTGCCCACCAGAGGCAGCAGCATGCTGAACAGCCAGACGCCGATACCGGCCAGCAAGCCGGCGATGAAGCCGCGGCTGTTGGCGGTGGGCCAGTAAAGCACCGACAGGGCGCCGGGAAGGAACTGCAGGGTGGCGACGAAGGCGACTATGCCCAGGTTGGAAAGGTCCTGCTCGGCACCCAGCAATAGATAGAAGCCGTAGCCGGCCATGATGATGGCGACGATCAGCGCCCGGCGTGTCCATTTCAGCCAGCGGTAGATGTTGCCTTCCGACGGCGGCTGGTAGAGCGGCAGCACCAGGTGGTTCAGCGCCATCCCCGACAGCGCCAGGGTCAGCACGATGATCAGGCCGCTGGCCGCCGATAGCCCGCCGACATAGGCGAGCAGTGCCAGGGCGTCGCTGTTCACGGCGATGCCCAGGCCCAGGGTGAAGTATTCCGGGTTGGTGGTGGCACCGAGCTTGAGGCCGGCCCAGAGGATCAGCGGCACCGCCAGGCTCATCAGCAGCAGGAACAGCGGCAGGCCCCAGCTGGCGCTGACCATGGCGCGGGGGTTGAGGTTCTCGGTGAAGGTCATGTGATACATGTGCGGCATCACGATGGCCGAGGCGAAGAACACCAGCAGCAGCGTGCGCCAGGGGCCTTCCTGCAGTGGCGTGTGCAGGGTGGAAAGCGCCGCCTGGTTCTGCAGCAGCCACAGCTCCAGTTCATGGGGGCCACCGAACACGCCGTACAGCGCGTAGAGGCCGATGCCGCCCAGGGCAGTGAGCTTGACCAGGGATTCGAAGGCGATGGCGAACACCAGGCCCTCGTGTTTCTCCCGGGTGGCGATGTGGCGAGCACCGAAGAGGATGGTGAACAGCGTGATCAGGGCGCAGAAGCTCAGGGCCACGCGGTCGTGCACCGGCTCGCGGGTGAGGATGCCGATGGAATCCGCCACCGCCTGGATCTGCAGTGCCAGCAGCGGCAGCACACCCACCAGCATGAACAGCGTGGTCAGCGCCCCGGCCCAGGTGCTGCGGAAGCGGAAGGCGAACAGGTCCGCCAGCGAAGACAGCTGGTAGGTGCGGGTGATGCGCAGGATCGGGTAGAGCAGCACGGGCGCGAGGAGGAAGGCGCCGGAGATGCCCAGGTAGCTGGCGAGGAAGCCGTAGCCGTACTGGTAGGCCAGGCCGACCGTGCCATAGAAGGCCCAGGCGCTGGCGTAGACGCCCAGCGACAGGGTGTAGGTCAACGGATGGCGGACGATGCGCCGCGGTACGAAACCACGGTCGCTGAGCCAGGCGACGCCGAACAGGGTGAACAGGTAAGCCGCGCTGATCAGGATCAGCTGGCTCAGGCTAAAGCTCGTCAGCATCGCGTTGGCTCTGGAGGATGAAGGTCACCACGATCAGGATCAGCCAGAGCAGGTAGGGGCGGTACCAGGCCCCATTGGGGTCGATCCACCAATCCATGATGGCGGGGGAGAACAGGTAGATCCCCACCACCAGGAGCAGGACCAGTCGGTAGATATACATGCCGCATCTCACGTCGGGAGTGCGGCGATGGTAGCGAATGCCCGATGCCGGTGCGAGGGGGGATGGCGCCTAGCGCAATTGCGCTTCGGCCAGGGTGCGGCTGCCGGGGATGCGCGTGGCGTCCCAGTTGGCGATGCCCCAGTCCAGCACCTCGCGGGCGCTGGCGTCGGCGAGCTCTTGCGGGGGGCGCTGGCCCAGTGCGCGGAGTGCGCGGTTGAGCAGCGGGGCGGCCTGGTCGGTCGGCAGCGGTGGGGAGCGGTAAGACTTGCCCAGCTTGTGGCCGTCCGGCTGGATGATCAGCGGCACGTGCAGGTAGCGCGGCTGCGGCAGGCCCAGCAGCTCCTGCAGGTACAGCTGGCGCGGCGTGGAGTCGAGCAGGTCGGCACCGCGCACCACATCGGTCATGCCCTGCCAGGCGTCGTCGAGCACGACTGCCAGTTGGTAGGCGTAGAGGCCATCGCGACGGCGGATGACGAAATCGCCGACTTCACGCCCCAGGTGCTGACGGAACTCGCCCTGCACGCGGTCGGTGAAGCCATAGATGAGTTCCGGCACGCGCAGGCGGATCGCGGCGTCGTGCTGGGGGTGCAGTGCATTGCGGCAGAAACCGGGGTAGATGCCCTGGTGGCCTTCGAGCTGCTTGCGCGAGCAGGTGCAGGCATAGGCCAGGCCCTGGTCGAACAGGCGATCGATCACCTGGGCATAGACGTCGTGGCGATCGCTCTGGCGCACCCGTTCACCGTCCCACTCGAAGCCGTAGCTTTCCAGGGTGCGCAGTATCGCGTCCTGGGCGCCGGCCACTTCACGGGGTGGGTCGAGGTCCTCCATGCGCAGCAGCCAGCGGCCACCCACGGCGCGGGCGTCGAGGTAGGAGGCGAGGGCGGCGACAAGGGAGCCGAAGTGCAGATAACCGCTGGGCGTGGGAGCGAAGCGGCCGATGTAGGCGGAGGAGCTCATTGGGATGCGGGCCTGCTGAAACGAAACGGGGCGCCGAAGCGCCCCGTTCTGGGATCAGGAACCGAGTTGCTTTTCCTTGATCTCCGCCAGCGTCTTGCAATCGATGCAGAGCGTAGCGGTGGGGCGTGCCTCGAGGCGGCGGATGCCGATCTCGACGCCGCAGGAGTCGCACCAGCCGTAATCGTTGTCTTCGATCAGCTGCAGGGTCTCGTCGATCTTCTTGATCAGCTTGCGCTCGCGGTCACGGGCACGCAGTTCCAGGCTGAATTCTTCTTCCTGGCTGGCGCGGTCGGCCGGATCGGGGAAGTTAGCGGCTTCGTCCTGCATGTGGTGCACGGTACGATCCACTTCCTCCATCAGCTCAACCTTCCACTTGTTGAGGATGCTGGTGAAGTGAGCGCGCATGCGATCACTCATGTATTCCTCACCCTTGGTTTCCTGGTAGGGCTCGAAACCACGGATCAGTTGGCTGCTCTGTTGCTTTGCTTTGGTGGGCATGAATGGCCGCCTCTCACTTTCTCTAATCCATTGCGCAGGTTCTGGTCCATCGCCGGTAACCCGGCCCTGCGACTGCAAGCGGGCGAACTTACCAGATCGACTCCGGGCACGCTACTCCCAGTTATCTTGGTTGCTGCAGCCTTCCCGGACCATTCGGTAGAATCCGCTCTTTGCGTTAATAAAGGAAGGCCGATGGCCCAGTCATACAGTGCACGCAGCCGTGCCATAGAACCCTTCCACGTGATGGCCCTGCTGGCTCGCGCCAACGAATTGCAGGCCCAGGGGCATGACGTCATCCACCTGGAGATCGGCGAGCCGGACTTCACCACCGCCGCGCCCATCGTCCAGGCGGGGCAGGCTGCCCTGGCCGCCGGCCACACGCGCTACACCGCCGCACGGGGCCTGCCGCAACTGCGCAGCGCCATCGCCGGGTTCTATGGCGATCGCTACGACCTGGATATCGACCCCGAACGCATCCTGATTACTCCCGGCGGTTCGGGGGCTTTGTTGCTGGCCGCGAGCCTGCTGGTCGACCCAGGCCGCCACTGGCTGCTCGCCGACCCGGGCTACCCCTGCAACCGTCACTTCCTGCGCCTGGTGGAAGGCGCGGCGCAACTGGTGCCGGTCGGCCCCGAAAGCCGCTACCAGCTCACCCCGAACCTGGTGGAGCGCTACTGGGATGGCGACAGCGTCGGCGCCCTGGTCGCCTCGCCCGCCAACCCCACCGGCACGCTGCTCACCCGCGACGAGCTGGGCGGCCTTTCCGCCGCGCTGAAGGCCAAGGGCGGGCACCTGGTGGTCGACGAGATCTACCACGGCCTCACCTACGGCGTGGATGCCGCCAGCGTGCTGGAAGTGGATGACGACGCCTTCGTGCTCAACAGCTTCTCCAAGTACTTCGGCATGACCGGCTGGCGGCTCGGCTGGCTGGTGGCGCCGACGGACGCGGTGCCTGAGCTGGAGAAGCTGGCGCAGAACCTCTACATCAGCGCCCCCTCCATGGCCCAGCACGCTGCCCTCGCCTGCTTCGAGCCGGATACCCTGGCGATACTCGAAGAGCGGCGCATCGAGTTCGCCCGCCGTCGCGACTACCTGCTGCCCGCCCTGCGCGAGCTGGGCTTCCGCATTGCCGTCGAGCCGGAAGGCGCTTTCTATCTATATGCAGATGTTTCCGCCTTCACCCAGGACGCCTACGCGTTCTGCCGGCACTTCATCGAAACCGAGCACGTGGCCTTCACCCCGGGCCTGGATTTCGGTCGCCACCTGGCCAACCAGCATGTGCGTTTCGCCTACACCCAGAGCCTGTCGCGCCTGGAAGAAGCGGTGCAGCGCATCGCCCGTGGCCTGAAGACCTGGGCGGCGCTGACGGCATGAAGTTCGAGCCGCCCCTGGAGCAGGGCCGCCTGCTGCGCCGCTACAAGCGCTTCCTCGCCGATATCGAGACCCTCGACGGCGAGCTGCTGACCATCCACTGCCCGAACACCGGCTCGATGCTCAACTGCATGAGCGAAGGCTGCCGGGTCTGGTTCAGCCGCTCCAACGACCCCAAGCGCAAGCTCCCCGGCACCTGGGAAATCACCGAAACGCCCCAGGGGCGCCTGGCCTGTGTGAACACCGCACGGGCCAACGCCCTGGTCGAGGAAGCCCTGCGCGCCGACCTGATTCCCGAACTGGCCGGCTTCACCGCGCTCAAGCGCGAGGTCGCCTACGGCGTAGAAAACAGTCGCGCCGACTTCCGCCTGGACTACCCGACGGGCGAGGTGTTCGTGGAAGTGAAAAGCGTGACCCTGGGCTTCGACGGCACCGCTGTGGCGGCCTTCCCCGATGCGGTCACCCTGCGGGGCAGCAAGCACCTGCGCGAGCTGGCGGCGCTGGCGCGCCAGGGCATGCGCGCGGTGCAGTTCTACTGCGTCAACCTCTCCGGCATCGAGGCCGTGCGCGCAGCCGAGGAGATCGACCCGGCCTACGCCGCAGCACTGGCCGACGCCAAGGCTGCCGGGGTGGAGGTGCTGGCCTATGGCACCGAGGTCAGCCCTGAAGGGCTGGTGCTGCAGCGCAGGCTGCAGGTGCTCGGCTAGCAGGCCTTTGAAAAACGTATACGAGGCAGCCGACGCAAGGCGAAAACGGCCGAAAAAGCGCAGTTTACGTAGGGTAAATGAGCATTTGAGGGCGTTTTCAACGCCGCAGCGGCAACGCAGTTAGTTTTTCAGCAGCCTAACGCGCCAGCCAGATGCCGTGCTCGTCCTCGCTGCAGTCGAGGGCGCGCAGTGACTCGCCGGCGCAAGGCCCGGCCACGCATTCACCGGATTCGATAAGGAACAGTGCGCCGTGGGTGGCGCACTGGATCAGGCTGCCGCTGTCGTCGAGAAAGCGGTCCGGTTGCCATTCCAGGGGAATGCCCCGGTGCGGGCAGCGGTTTTCGTAGGCATGGACCCGGCCCTCCCGGCGAACCAGCAGCAGCTTCAGGTCATCGATCAGAAAGCCCCGGCTCTGGCCTTCGGCCAGTTCGTCGGGGCGGCATAGCAGGATCATCGGCGTCTCCACGGCAGGCGGGCATTATCCCGCGCTGCCGTGGATTGCCAAGAGGGTGCGCGTCCTTGCGCTGAAAGGGGTCAGATCTCCCAGACCAGGTTGACCGCGGCGTGGCGGCCGGGCTGGGTGTAGCGCTGCAGGCTGGGGCTGTTCTCGGTCAGCCCGCGTACATCGCCCCACTGCCAGTAGTCCTTGTCGGTGATGTTGAACAGGCCGGCGTTGACCGAGAACTCCTCGGTGACCTGCCACCAGCCGTTCAGGTCCAGCAGGCCGTAGCCCGAGGGCTGGTACTGGCCGGCAGTCTGGGTGCGGTCGATACGTTCCTTGGCCGCCACCAGGGTCCAGCTCAGGTCACCGCCGAACTTGCCGCTGGGCTGTGCATAACCCAGGCCGAAGACCCCCTTGAGCGGGTCGACGCTGTTGATCGGCTGGCCAGTGCCTTCGTCCTTGCCGCGTGCGTAGGCGACTGAGCTCATGGCGCGCCAGCCGGCCGGCATGCCGAGCTTGTCGAGGAAGAGCTCGCCCTTGGCTTCGAAGCCACGGATGGTCACCCGGTCGCGGTTGACGTACTGGAACTCGCCGAAGGGGAAGCCCGGCACGCTGGAGGGGCGGGACACCTGCTCGATGAAGTCGTCGTAGCGGTTGTAGAACAGCGCGGCGCCGAAGCTGCCGATCTCGTACTTGCCGCGCAGGCCCAGCTCGAAGCTGTCGCTGGTCTCGGCCTTGAGGTTGGTGTTGGCCAGGGTGCGGTACATGCCCGGGTTGACGAACTCACCGAAGATCTCGATCGCCTGCGGGGCGCGGAAGCTGGCGGCGTACTGGCCGTAGACGCTGTGCTGGTCGTCGACCTGGTAGGTCACGCCGAACTTGGGCGATACGGCCGAGTCGGTGAAATTGCTCGGGTTGGCGTCGGTCGCCTGGCTGTTGAGGTAGCGCGCGGTGGCGTGCGGCTTCATCTCGTAATAGTCGTAGCGCAGGCCCGGCAGCAGGGTCCAGCGGCCGATCTCGATGCTGTCCTGGACGAAAGCCGCGTACTCGTTGGTGGTCGGGTCCGGGAAGTCGCTGGTCGGCAGGACCGGCGTGTTGACCCCGGTGGCGATGACGGTTTCGCCGCCTTCGCGCAGGTCGGTGTTCTTCAGGCGCTTGAGGTCGGTGCCATAGACCAGGGTGTGCTGGCTGCCGGCGATGCTGAAGGATTTGTCCAGCTTGCTGTTGAGCACCCAGAGCTTCTCCTCGTAGTGGGAATCGCGGGTACGGAAGCGCGCCGAACCCGTGACGACGCGGTTCTCGTAGGTACGCTGGCGGGTCTGGCTGTCCTGGTAGCTGAGCTGGTTCTGCACGTTGTCCGCTATGGGGCTGTCCAGCTGCAGGGTGTGCAGCAGGGAATAGCGCTCGCGGTCGACGCTGTCGCGCGCATCCTGGGTACGGATGGTGGCGGTGTTGCTGTAGTTGCTCAGGACCTTGGTGTCGGTGTCGTCCTGGTAGCGCTCGTAGGTCAGCTGCAGGCGCTGGCCTTCGGCGTAGTTCCAGCCGAGCTTGGTGAGCAGGTTGTCGGTGGTGTAGTCGACCGGGTTGGCTTCCTCGCGGGTCGCGCCTATGCCACTGATGTCGCCCTGGGTGTCCAGTGCCTGGCCGGTGCGGCGGCCGATGTGCACCAGGCCATCGACGTTGCCTTGGCGGGCGGCGAGGGTGGTGCTGCGCAGCCAGCTGTCGTCGGAGCCGTCGTAGCCGGTCTTCAGGCGGGCGTAGGCGTCATCACCTTCGTCCAGGTAGTCGGCCGCATCCTTGGTGAGGAAGCTCACCGCGCCGCCGATGGCGTCGCTGCCGTACAGCGAGCTGGCCGGGCCGCGGATGATCTCCACCTGCTTGAGGGTGTCCGGGTCCACGTAATCGCGCTGAGCGCTCAGGAAGCCGCCGAAGGAAAAGGCGTCCGGCATGCTCACGCCGTCCACCTGGGTCAGTACGCGGTTGCCACCGATGCCGCGGATGGTGAAACCGGACAGGCCGAAGCGGCTGCCCGTTCCTCCTACTGATACCCCCGGCTCGTAACGCACCAGATCCTGAATATTTTTTACGTTCTTCTGGTCGATCTCTCGTTCAGTCATTACCGACACTGTGTTTGGCACCTGGTCGAGCGTCTGCTCGCTGCGGGTGGCGGTAACGGTGACGGTGTCGAACTGGGTCGCGGTTTTTTCCGCGGCCAGGGCGAGGGAAGGGGAAAGAAGAAGCAAGGCCAGCCAGGGGCGGCGGGCGAAGGGGGGGCGAAGCGACATGGATGGACTCCCGGGTTCAAGGCGCAACCAGGGACCGGCCGGGCACTTCTGGTGTGGCTCGGGGCCACGGGCGTCATGCCGCGGGTGCCTTTCCCGATGGCCGTCCTGACCATCGCTTTCGCCGGCCTCTCTGGTGATCGCAGATTGGCATCGGTGGCGAACATAATGAGGTTGACAGTCAAATGCAAACAATTATCAAATTGATTCGTATTTATGTGTTCGGGCTTGAACATGCCGCGTATCCCACTCTGTCTCGCGCTTTCGCTTGTCGCGCACGCGGGGCTTGCATGGCTCCTGCACGACCTGCGGGCGGAGCCGGCTATCGCCCGGGGAGAGGCCCGGGAGGAAGTGGTGCACCTGGTCAGCCTGGCCGAACCGGCGCCTGCCGTGGCTGAGCCCGTGGCAAGTCCGGCACCGGCTCCCCGTAAGGTGGAGCCGCAGAGCCGCCCAGTCGCGGAGGCCAAGCCCATTGCCGTCAAGCCGCGCCTGGTCAGCCCCGAAGCCCCCGCGCTCCAGGTTGCCCGCGCCGAGCCCAAGCCGCAGCCGCGTCCGCAATCCCGCCCCAGCAGCGAGCCGAGCGTGGCGCAAGCCGCAGCGTCGGCGCCCAGCGCGGCCCCGCAGCCGGCACCTGCCCAGCAGGTCGCCATCGCCGCCAAGTTGCCGAAGGCCGAGGTGGTCATCGACCAGCCTTCCTTCCTTACACCGCCCAAGCCCCCGATCTACCCGGCCCAGGCGCGCCGACGCAACCAGCAGGGCGTGGTCCTGGTCGAGGTGCGCCTGGACGAGCGCGGCGGGCTGCGGGAGATGAAATTGCTGCGCTCGTCAGGCATCGAAAGCCTCGACGAAGCGGCCATGAACGCGGTCGCCAGCTGGCGCTTCCGTCCCGAGGTCCAGGACGGCGAGCCGGTACCGAGCCGCGTGAGAATACCCATTGAATTCGCCCTTACGGCGAGCCGTTGATCCTGAAGGAGTGACACCATGACTGCCCTCACCCAAACCGCCACGGCGGGCCCCGCCCTGTACCAGGCCTGGCAGACGCTGCGTGGCGAAGAGCCGCGCCTGCGTGCCCGTGATGCCGCCGAGCGACTCTCGGTCAGCGAGGGCGAGCTCACCGCCAGCCGCCTGGGCGTGGATGCCGTGCGCCTGCGCCCCGAGTGGACGAGCCTGCTGCCCGCGCTGGGCGAGCTGGGCCACATCATGGCGCTGACCCGCAACGAGCATTGCGTGCACGAGCGCAAGGGTGTCTACCGCGACGTGTCGGTGATGGCCAACGGGCAGATGGGCCTGGTGGTGTCCGCCGACATCGACCTTCGCCTGTTCCTCGGCGGCTGGTCCAGCGTGTTCGCCGTCGCCGAAGAGACCCCGCGCGGCACCCAGTGCAGCATCCAGATCTTCGACAAGCAGGGCGTGGCCGTGCACAAGGTGTTCCTCACCGAGCGCAGCGAAGTCGCTGCCTGGGCGCCGCTGGTCGAGCGCTTCCAGGCCGAGGAGCAGAGCACCGAGCTGGACCTGCAGCCGCTGCCCGCCGCCGAGCCGGTCAAGCCCGATACCGAGATCGACGTCGCCAGCCTGCGTGAAGGCTGGTCCACCCTGAAGGACACCCACCACTTCTTCGCCCTGCTGAAGAAGCACGGCGCGGCACGCACCCAGGCCCTGCGCCTGGCCGGCAGCGAATGGGCCGAGAAGCTGGACACCGCCGAACTGCCGCGCCTGCTGGAAGCGGCCGGCGAGAAGGAAATCCCCATCATGGTGTTCGTCGGCAACCGCCACTGCATCCAGATCCACAGCGGCCCGGTGCAGAACCTGAAGTGGATGGACACCTGGTTCAACGTGCTCGACCCCGAGTTCAACCTGCACCTGAAGACCCCGGGCGTGACCGAGCTGTGGCGCGTGCGCAAGCCCAGCAGCGACGGCGTGATCACCAGCTGGGAAGCCTTCGATGCCGAGGGCGAACTGGTGGTACAACTGTTCGGCGCGCGCAAACCGGGCATCCCGGAGCGTGAAGACTGGCGTGCCCTGGCCGAGACCGCCCCGGCGCTCTGACGCCTGGCCGAGCCCCGGCCCGATCCACCCCGACGCCCCGCCCATGCCGGGGCGTCGTTCCGCCTGAATCTGAAGGAGTCATAGGATGCGTGTTGCTGTTTCCCTTGCCGGCCTGTGCGCTGGCCTGTTCCTGAGCCAAGCGGCGCTGGCCGCCGATCCGCTGCCGCAACGCTGGGTCAGTGCCGGTGGCTCCCTCAGTGAGTGGGTGGTGGCGCTGGGTGGCGAAAGCAAGCTGGTGGGCGTCGACACCACCAGCCTCAACCCCGCCTCGCTGAAGTCGCTGCCGAGCATCGGCTACCAGCGCCAGCTGGCCGCCGAGGGCATTCTCTCGCTGCGCCCGGACATGCTGCTGGGCACCGAGGAAATGGGCCCGCCGCCGGTGATCGAGCAGGTCAAGGCCGCGGGGGTGCGCATCGAGCTGCTGCCGTCCAAGGCCGAGCTGCCGGTGCTGGAGAAGAACCTCAAGCTGATCGGCGGGCTGCTGGGTGACGAGGCCCGCGCACAGAAGGTCTTCGCCGACTACAGCCAGCGCTTCGAGCAACAGGCCAAGTGGGTCGCCGAGACCCAGCGCACGCAGAAGGCGCCGCGCGTCCTGCTGCTGCTCGGCCATGCCGGCAGCAACCCCATGGCCGCCGGCAAGGACACCGCCGCCGCCTGGATCATCGAACGGGCCGGTGGCCAGAACATCACCGATCACCTCGGCTACAAGGCCATCTCCAACGAGGCGCTGGCGGCACTGGACCCGGACGTGGTGGTGTTCGCCGATCGCCGTCTCGAAGGTGAGGAGGCCAAGGCCGCGCTGCTCAAGCAGAACCCCGCCCTGGCCATGACCCGCGCCGGCAAGCAGGGCCGCCTGCTGCCGCTGGACCCGACCCTGCTGGTGGGCGGCCTCGGCCCGCGCCTGCCGGATGGAGTGGCTGCGCTGTCCGCAGGCTTTTATCCTCAGGCTCCAGCCCTGACCGCTAACAGCCAGAACCAGCCATGACCTCAGCTGTACATTCGCGCCCACTGTTCATCGCACTGGGCGCCTTGCTCGCGCTCGCCCTCTGGCTGTCCCTGGCCCTCGGCCCGGTGAGCCTGCCGTTGGGCGACACCCTGCGCGCTGCCCTGCGCCTGGCCGGGATGCCCCTGGCGCCCGAAGGCCTGGAGCAGGCCGAACTGATCCTCGGGCAGATCCGCCTGCCGCGTACCTTGCTGGGCCTTGCCGTTGGCGCGGTGCTGGCGCTGTCCGGCGTGGCCATGCAGGGCCTGTTCCGCAACCCGCTGGCGGACCCCGGCCTGGTCGGCGTTTCCAGCGGTGCGGCCCTCGGCGCGGCAGTGGCCATCGTCGGCGGTGCGGCCCTCGGCGGGCTGTCCGAGAACATCGCGCCCTACCTGCTGTCCGCCTGCGCCTTCGCCGGTGGCCTGGGGGTTACCGCTTTGGTCTACCGCCTCGGCCGTCGCGACGGGCAGACCAGCGTGGTGACCATGCTCCTCGCCGGCATCGCCCTCAACGCCCTGGCCTTCGCCTGCATCGGGCTGTTCACCTACCTGGCGGACGACGCCACCCTGCGCACCCTGACCTTCTGGAACCTGGGCAGCCTCAACGGTGCCAGCTATGCACGGCTGTGGCCGCTGCTGCTGATTACCGGCGCGGTGGCGCTGTGGCTGCCGCGCCGGGCCAAGGCGCTGAACGCCTTGCTGCTGGGCGAGTCCGAGGCGCGTCACCTGGGCTTCGAAGTGGAGAAGCTCAAGCGCGAACTGGTGCTGTGCACGGCGCTGGGCGTCGGTGCTGCGGTGGCCGCTGCGGGGCTGATCGGCTTCATCGGCCTGGTGGTGCCGCACCTGGTGCGCCTGGTCGCCGGGCCGGATCACCGCATCCTGCTGCCGGCCTCGGCGCTGGCCGGTGCCAGCCTGCTGCTGTTCGCCGACCTGGCCGCGCGCCTGGTGCTGGCGCCGGCGGAGATGCCCATCGGCATCGTCACCGCGCTGATCGGCGCGCCCTTCTTCCTCTATCTGCTGCTGCGGGGGCGTCACTGATGCTGCGTGTCGAACAGCTTGAAGTGCACCGTGGCAGCACCGTGGTGCTGGCGGGCGTGGACCTGGAGCTGCGCCCCGGCGAAGTGCTGGGCGTGCTCGGCCCCAACGGCGCGGGCAAGAGCACCCTGCTCGGTGCGCTGAGCGGCGAGCTGGGCCTGGCCGCTGGCCAGGTCAGCCTGGAGCAGTGCCCGCTTGCCGAATGGGCAGGCCCGCAACGTGCCCAGCGCCTGGCGGTGTTGCCGCAGAGCTCCACCCTCAACTTCGGCTTCCGCGTCGAGGAAGTGGTCGGCATGGGCCGCCTGCCCCACGCGACGGGCCGCGTGCGCGATGCGGAAATCATCGGCGAAGCCCTGGAGGCGGCCGATGCAGCGCACCTGGCCGGGCGCAGCTACCTGGCGCTCTCCGGCGGCGAGCGCCAGCGCGTACACCTGGCGCGGGTGCTGGCGCAGCTGTGGCCGGGCGCGGAAGGGCAGCACCTGCTGCTGGACGAGCCCACCTCCATGCTCGACCCCCTGCACCAGCACACCACCCTGCAAGCGGTGCGCGATTTCGCCAAGCGTGGCGCCGCGGTGCTGGTGATCCTTCATGACCTGAACCTGGCGGCGCGTTACTGCGACCGCCTGCTGCTGCTCTGCGACGGGCGCCCCCATGTACTGGGCACGCCGGACGAGGTGCTGCAACCCGAGCCGCTGAAGGCCGTGTTCGGCCTCGACGTGCTGGTGCAGCGCCATCCGGAACGCGGCCATCCCCTGATCGTCGCGCGCTGAACGAACCCGAGGAATCCATCCATGCGTCTGCTTCTCCTGCTCGTCATCGCGTCCCTGGCGGCGTGCCAGGCCACCCCGCCCTTGCCGCAGTGGCAGAGCCCGGAGGCCCGCCAGCATGCCGATCTCGGTGTGATCCGCGACCTGCGCAGTGGCGAAATCCTGAGCCCGCAGCAATTGCTCGACCGCCTCGCCGAGGCGCCGCGCGTGCTGGTGGGCGAGCAGCACGACAACCCTGACCACCACGCTCTGCAGCTGTGGCTGCTGCAGGCGCTGGAAGGCCGCCGCAGCCAGGGCAGCCTGCTGCTGGAAATGCTCAACCCCGACCAGCAGGCCAAGGTGGATGCCGTGCACGCACGCATCCGTTCCGGCGCCGGCGAAGGTGAGCTGGAAAGCGCGCTGGCTTGGCAGAAGAACTGGGACTGGGCGCTGTACGGCCCGATCGTGCGCCATGCGCTGGCCCAGCCTTACCCGCTGCTGGCGGCGAACCTGGATCGCAGCGAGATCATGCGCATCTATGGTGAGCAGCCAGCGCTCAGCGGCACCGCCTCGACCACGGCCAGGGTGCAGGGCGCCGTGCGCGAGCAGATCCGCGAATCCCATTGCGGGCTGCTGCCGGAGAGCCAGTTCCCGGCCATGCTCGCCGTGCAGCAGCAGCGTGACCGACGCATGGCCGAGCGCCTGCTGGCGGCCCCGCAACCGGCGCTGCTGTTCGCCGGTGCCTTCCATGTGCGCCGCGACCTTGGCGTGCCGCTGCACCTGGCCGATCTCGGTGCGGGTGAGGGCAGTGCGGTGCTGATCCTCGCCGAGGCCGGCAAGACCGTGGAGCCCGGCAGCGCCGACTACGTCTGGTACACCGCCGCGCTGCCGGCCAAGGATCACTGCGCCGAGCTGCGCGAGCGGATGAAGCCGGCTCAGTGATCCGAATCGATGATCACCTCCTCGCCCAGCGCGCCGTTCTCCGGTAGCGGCTGGTTGGTCGAGGAGGCGGCACGCATCACCCGCACGCCGCGGATGCCGGCGTCCCGCGCCGAGCGGATGTCGCTGTCCGAATCGCCGTAGTAGAGCGCGATGCCCTGCTGGCGGATGAACGCAGCCTTCTCCGGGCCGGACGAAAAGATCACCGGGTTCATCGCCTTGATGGCGAAGGTCTGCTGGAGGATCTCGCTGAGCTTCTCCCCGGGCGTGCTCGGCCGGCCGGTGATGAAGAAGATGCGGTCGCCCCGGGCTTGGTGCAGGTCGATCAGCCTGCGCCCTACCTCCTTGGGCAGCGAGTAGCGGTCGCAACCGCCATTGGTTTCCTGCCAGAAGCGCATGTCGTGCAGGTAGGCGTCACTGCCTGGCGAGTACTTCTGCTTGCCGTGATAGAAGCAGGGGCTGGAAAACAGCAGCGTGTCGTCGATATCGAAACCGACGCTGATGGGCGCCTGCCCCGACAGGCTACCGCCGATCTCATCGACCGAAACCCAGTGCACCTCCGAAGGCAGAACCTCCTCCGCAAGCAGGGCGGTAGGGAAAGCTGTCGCGACAGCGAGGGCCAGGGCGTGGATCGTCTTGCGCATTGCGTACTCCATCGATGGGTTTGCTCGTCGGTTGGCTAGCAACCGGCATGCCGCCACGGGCCCGGCAGGGCGTCCGGCACGGGCGGCGGCTGCCCCCATGAAACCTGACGCAGATGACAAGTTGATAAATTGTCGGACGATCAGCTCTTGATCCTGTCTGTTGAGACAACTTGGTGCGGCCTTCTCGATGAAGTCGCCAGATTGGGGCATTGGCCGATGTGAGTGTGTTCGCCGCTCAGAGGCCTGCGGCTCTGCTGCGGGGCCCGCCAATCAAACGCTTATTTCAATTCTGATTGTGAAGTCAGTTCCTGGCACGCTCCGTGCTGTCATCAAAGCGTTACATGAACTCGCCATCATTCGCGCCAATCCTGCGTTGATGGTCAGGATCAAATGAGGGCAGGTTGCGGCCGCCCATCGCTGATGACTGTGGGAGGTTGTGTCCTCATGCGTAGCTGGGACGTTGCGAAGAAGAAGAAGGCCCACATCGAGATCATCCCGATGATCGATGTGATGATGTTCCTGCTGGTGTTTTTCGTGCTGGTGAGTCTCAACGTGATTCCCGCCGTAGGCATCAAGACGCAGTTGCCCACGGCCGCCCATGCCCAGCAGTTGAAGCCGCAGAACAAGGCGGTGATCACCCTGGGCCTCGACGAGAAGTTGCAGCTCGATGGCCAGGATGTCAGCGAGAGCCTGCTGGTCGAACAGTTGAAAGTGCTGGAAGGCACGGCCGAGAAGTTGGTCATCATCATCAATAGCGACCAGGGCGTGGAAGTTAAGCGCCTGGTGGCGGTGATGGACTTGCTCAAAGGCAATGGCTTCTCTTCCGTTTCCATCGCCACGCGTAAATCCTGACGCCATGTTTCCTATCTATCGAACTCGCAAGTTCATTGCGTGTGTGCCGGCGGCTTGCCTGCTTCTCGTATTCGTTTATTCCGCCAGTTCGCAGAGCTTGCAGATGAAACCCAAGTACGACGACAGCGCCGTGGAAATCGCGTTGGTGGATCCGGCCGATTTCATGCCGCCACCGCCCGAGCCGGAACCCGTGGTCGAAGCGCCGCAGCCGGAACCCGAGCCGCTGCCCGAGCCCGAAGTCGAGGAGCCGGTGGTGATCGAGCCGCCGAAGCCCAAGCCCGTCCCCAAACCGGTGCCCAAGCCTGTGGTGAAGCAGGTGGAGAAGCCCAAGCCGCAGGTGGTCAAGCAGGCGCCCAAGCCCGCGCCGCCCGTGGTGGCCAAGGCAGCGCCAGCCCCGGCTCCGACGCCCGCACCGGCCCCGGTGAGCGTGCCGGTGGCGCCGCCCGCGCCCCGCGACAACAGCGCGGCGATGGAGGGCGTCTACACCGCCGCCCTGCGCAAGGAGCTGGAGAAATACAAGCAATACCCGCGTGGTCGCGAGGCTTCGTTGCAGCGCCCCGAAGGCAACGTGGTGGTCTGGCTGTTGGTGGACCGAGTGGGGAATGTCCTGGATGCAGGCATTGAAAGCAAGGCAACGAACATGTTGCTGAACAAGGCTGCACAAACAAGTTTGCGTCGATTGGAAAAAGTTTCGCCGTTCCCGAGCGAAGCCTTCCAGGGAAAAGACAAACAACGATTTACGGCGACCTTTAGTTACAACGTCGAGTGATCAAGTACCCATAACTAATCAAATAAACGAAGGCGTTCCTTTTTATCGAGGAGTTTGGTCCGTGAAGTTTAATAAGTTATTTGCAATGTTCCTGGCCGCTGGCCTGGGGGGATGGACGATGGCGGCGCTGGCCGCTGAAGAGTCCGCAGATTCCGTTGATGTGGGCAAGGTGAAGGTCACCGGGCAGAACCTGGGCAATGGCCAGATGGTGGTTGAGTCCGCGCCCAAGTCACGCTCGACCGTGACCAAGGAGGCGCTGGACAAGATGAGCGCCACCGGCAACGCCATCGACAAGCTGAAGTACACGCCGGGGGTCAACGTCTCCAGTGACGACTCCAGCGGCCTCAGCGGCTTCAACTTCACCATGCGCGGGATGAACTCCGACCAGGTCGGCGTATCCCTCGATGGCATCCCGGTGAACGACTCGGGTAACTACAACCTCTACCCGAACCTGCTGGGCGACCCGGAGAACCTCGGCGAAGTGTTCGCCACCCAGGGCTCTTCCGAGATCGACGCACCGCATATCGGCTCCTCCGGCGGCAACGTCGGCCTGGTGACCCTGCGCCCCGAGAAGGACTTCGGCGTCTTCGGCAAGCAGACCATCGGCAGCAACAACCTGCGCAAGACCTTCGTGCGGCTGAATACCGGCAAGTACAACGGCTTCAGCAACTACATCTCGGCGTCCCACACCGAGGGTGACAAGTGGCGCGGCGAAGGCGTGCTGCGTGCCGACAAGGTCACCCTCAACAGCCTGTTCGAAGATGGCGAAGGCAACTCCCTGAATGCGGTGATCAACTACCACAAGCAGGAAAACTACAACTACTCGAACCCCAGCAAGGCCCAGTTCAAGACCTACGGTCGCGACTTCGACTACCTGGACGACCCGCGCTACAACAGCAACGGCAAGATCATGACCGGCAGCGGCAGCTCGCTGAACGGCGTGACCCGTGGCACCGGCTACTCGGTGCTGATGCGCAACCCCTTCGAGAACGTCACCGCCTCGCTGACCGGCCGCTTCCAGCTGCGCGACGACGTGCTGCTCACCGTGGCGCCCTACTACTACTGGGCCAACGGCGGCAGCTTCGGCAGCTTCACCGGCCCCTACTCGCTGAACCGTGGCACCAGCAACACCGGTGGCAACTACGACCTGGGCAACCTGCCGACCTCCGGCCAGCTCAACGCCGATGGCACGCCCAACAGCGGCCTCTACTACCGTCCCTCGATCACCGAGACCTGGCGCCCCGGCATCAACACCAGCATCAAGTGGGACATCAACGACGAGCACAGCTTCAGCACCGGCTACTGGTACGAGCGCGCCCGTCAGCGCCAGACCCAGCCCTTCGTGCCGCTCACCCCCGATGGCAAGCCTGTGGATATCTGGGCCGGCTACCACGACTCCGAGCAGGCACGGGACGCCAACGGCAACGTGATCCAGGGCCGCAACTACTTCACCGTGACCCCGGCGCACAAGCTGTTCGCCCAGGACGTCTGGTCGGTGACCCCGGACCTGACCCTGACCGCCGGCATCGCCTACGACTACTCCGAGCGCAAGGGCGACAACCGCGGCAGCCTCACCGAGAAGAAAGAGAAGCGCAACAAGACCTACCACGAGCTGCTGCCGAGCTTCAGCGCCCAGTACCTGCTGGATGACGAGAACCAGGTCTTCTACAACCTCACCCGCAACATGCGCACGCCGCCGAACTACGTGCTCTACAACAAGGGCGACTCCATCAGCCTCGAGCCCGAGCTGAGCTGGAACCATGAATTCGGCTGGCGCTATGCCGTCGAGGACATGGCCCTCAGCGCCACCCTGTTCTACCTGACCTTCGAGAACCGCCAGGTTTCCAGCCGCGACGAGGCCGGCGACTACGTGATGCTCAACGTCGGCGACGTGGTCAACCAGGGCCTTGAGCTGGAGTGGAGCGGCCTGCTGCCGCACAACTTCAACTACTACGCCTCCTACACCTATACCGAGGCCGAGCAGAAGGACAGCGTGCGCTACCGCGGCGTGGACCTGCCCACCGAGGGCAAGACCGTGGCCGGTGTGCCGAAGAACATGCTCAACCTGAGCCTGGGCTACGACGACGGCCTGTACTACGGGAATATCGTCGGCAAGTACGTCAGCCGCCAGTACGGCGACCTGACCAACGACGAGAGCATTCCGGACTACGCCATCGCCGACCTCAACCTGGGCGTGCACCTGCCGGTGCAGGGCACGGCGCTGAAGAGCGCGGCGGTACGCCTGTCGGTGAACAACCTGTTCGACAAGGAATACCTGTCGGGCGTGCGCACCACCCAGTTCAACGCCGTGACCTACTCCCAGGGCAGCGCCTCGGCGTTCGGCAGCTCGCCGTACTACACCATCGGCGAGGAACGCACCGTTTCGGTCAGCTTCGAAGGCTCCTTCTAATCCACCCCGAAGTCCGCAGGGCCTTCGGGCCCTCCGGCACACCCTGAGTTCGCTGGAGGTACCACATGAATATGGATCTGCTGCACGACATCACCTTCTACGTGATGTACGGCGCCGCCGCGCTGGCGGCCTTCATCGCCGTGGAGCGCGGCATCTTCTTCGCCTACAGCCTGCGCCAGGCGGTGAAGCTGGAAGCGGCGCTGGTGCCGAGCATGCACGGCATCGACGAGCTGCCGGCCGCGCTGAACAGCCGCAAGAGCCTGCCGCTGGAGATGATCGACCAGCTGTTCGAGCAGAAGGGCGCGGTCAGCTCCCACAAGGACCTGGAAGACCTCAGCGAATCCATCTACATCGCCACCCGCGGCAAGCTGATGCTCGGCCTGTGGATCCTCGAGACCGTGGTCACCGCAGCGCCGCTGCTGGGCCTGCTGGGCACCATCCTCGGCATCATCGACACCTTCCGCGCCCTGGCCGAGGCGGGCGTTTCCGACCCGGGCGAAGTGTCCAAGGGCATCGGCACCGCGCTGTTCGCCACCGCGCTGGGTATCGCCATCGCCCTGGTCGCGATGATCTTCCACAACCACTTCCAGGACCGTGTCGAGCGCATCACCGACCACCTGAAGATTCTTCTGCTGCGCGCCGGCATGGGCACCGTGGTCCGCACGGCGGCGCCGGTCGTCAACGGCCAGTTGCAGCCGGCCTGATGCGCGCAGGGGAGTCACGCATGTTCCGTTCCCTTGCCCGCAGCCGCTTGCTGGGCGCACTCCTGCTCGCCGGCCTGGCCGGTTGCGGGCAGGAAGCCGCGCAGCCGGTGGCGGTGAACCTGGTGGCGATCAACGATTTCCACGGTTACATCCAGGGCAGCAGTTTCCGCTACCCGGACCCGGCCAACCCCGGCAAGACGCTGTCGGTGAACGCCGGCGGCATCGCCACCCTTGGTGGCATGCTGGCGGAGCTGCGCAAGCAGGACCCGCAGCTGCTGTTCATCGGCGCCGGCGACCTGGTGGGCGGCAGCCCGCCGATCTCCGCCATGTGGGCCGACGAGCCTAGCCTGGAGGCGCTCAAGGCCATGGGCCTGCGCTTCACCGCCGTGGGCAACCACGAGCTGGACCTGGGCAAGGCCGAGCTGCTGCGGCAGATCCACGGCGGTTGTGAATCACCACGCCCGGAGAAGGCCTGCAGCTTCCGCGGTGACTACAAGGGCGCCGGTTTCGACTACCTGGCCGCCAACCTGGTGGACAGCGCCACCGGCAAGCCGTTGCTGCCGGCCTACCGCATCGAGGAGGTGAAGGGGGTCAAGGTGGCCTTCGTCGCCGCCATCCTGCGTGACGTCGCCAGCGTGGTCCGCCCCAGCGGCCTGGCCGGGCTGGAGGTGCGCGACGAGGCTGATTCGATCAACGCGCTGATCCCCGAGATCAAGGCCGCCGGTGCCAACGCCATCGTCGCCGTGGTGCACCAGGGTGGCAGCACGCCTGAGCCCTTCGACAAGCCCGCCTGCCAGCAACTGGGCGGCGAGATCGTCGATGTGGCCAAGCGCCTGGACCCGGCAGTGGACCTGCTGCTCAGTGCCCACAGCCACCAGGGCTATCTGTGCCAGGTGGGTAAGCTGCCGGTGACCCAGGGCTCCTCCTACGGCCACCTGCTCACCCAGCTCACGCTGGAGGTGACACCAGGGACCCACAAGGTGACCCGCATCGAGGCCCGCAACCTGCTGGCCGACCCGGCGCGTTATGCCGCGGACGAGAAGCTTGCGGCGCTGCAAAGCGAGATCGAAGCGCGCAGCAATGCGGTGCTGGCGCGGCCCATCGCCCGGCTGGCGGCTGCTGAGGTGCGTCGCGAGGTGAACGAGGCGGGCGAATCGGCCATGGGTGATCTGATCGCTGATGCACAGCTGGCCGCGACCCGCTCGCAGGGTGCGCAGCTGGCATTGATGAACCCGGGCGGCATTCGTGGCGACCTGGCACTGGAACAGGGGCTGGAGACGGTCAGCTATTCCCAGGTGGCCGGCTCGCAACCTTTCAACAACACCCTGCACCTGCTGACCCTCAGTGGCGCGCAACTGGTGGCGCTGCTGGAGCAGCAGTGGAACGCCGAGGGTGCTTTCAAGCCGCTGCAAGTGTCTTCGTCCTTCAGTTACCAGTGGGATGCGGGGCGCCCGGTGGGGCAACGCGTGCTGGTCGACAGCCTGCGTGTCGATGGCCAGCCGGTGCTGGCGGATGGACGCTACCGGGTGGTCTCCAATGCCTTCCTCGCAGAGGGGGGCGATGGCTTCAGCCTGTTCCGCGAAGGGGCGGAGCATCGCGACAGTGGTATCTCCGACCTGGACGCGCTGATCGACTACCTGGTGGCCCAGGACCAGGCCGGCAAGCCGGCGGGTGCGGCCGAAGGCGCGGGGCGCATCCGCCGTGTGGATATGGCGGTCAGCCAACGGGAATAGCGGCTTGCAACAAGGAGGCGCCTGCATGACGGGCGCCCGATAACCATAAAGAAGGCGACCCAGAGTCCCGGACGGTACCCATGAACGATGTTGCTCGATCCGCTCTGTGCGAGCGGTTGTTGCCCCAGGCCATCGAGGCTGCGGCACGCACCTACAGTCCCTATTCCCGATTCCCCGTCGGGGCGGCGCTGCTCACCCATGACGGCCAGGTGATCCTCGGCTGCAACGTGGAAAACGGCTCCTACGGCCTGACCAACTGCGCCGAGCGCAGCGCGCTGTTCGCCGCCATCAGCCAGGGCCATGCGCCGCGCAGCTTCAAGGCGTTGCTGGTGTTCGCCCCGGAGGTTCCGGTGATCAGCCCCTGCGGCGCCTGCCGTCAGGTGATCAGCGAGCTGATGGCGGCCGACTGCCCGGTGATCTGCTGCGGCAGCGACCCGGAATCGACCCGCCTGTGGCGCGTCGACGAGCTGCTGCCCGGCGCCTTCGCCCTCTAGAACAACGACAAGAACAACGACGCACCTTTCTTCTGGGGAATCCATTTCATGATCGGCATGCTCGGCATCCTGATGTTGCTGGTAATCGCGTACCTGTTGTCGTCCAAGCGCAGCGCCATCAACCTGCGCACGGTCGGCACCGCCTTCGTGCTGCAGGCGGGGTTCGCCGCCTTCGTGCTCTACGTGCCCTGGGGGCAGAACTCCCTGGCGGCCATGTCCAACGTCGTCAGCAGCCTGGAAGACAGCGCCACCAAGGGCATCGACTTTCTCTTCGGCGGCCTCAACAGCGCCAAGATGTTCGACCTGTTCGGTGGCGGCGGCTTCGTCTTCGCCATCAAGGTGCTGCCGGTGATCGTGTTCTTCAGCGCCTTCATTGCGGTGCTCTACTACCTGCGCGTCATGGACGTGATCATCTCGGTGATCGGTGGCGCCCTGCAGCGCGCCATGGGCACCAGCCGCACCGAATCCCTGTCGGCCACCGCCAACATCTTCCTCGGCCAGACCGAGGCGCCGCTGGTGGTGCGCCCCTACATCCCGCACATGACCCGCTCCGAGCTGTTCTCGGTGATGGTCTGTGGCCTGGCCTCCACCGCCGGCTCGGTGATGATCGGCTACGCCAGCCTCGGTGTTGACCTCAAGTACCTGATTGCCGCGAGCCTGATGTCGGCGCCCGGCGGCATGCTCATGGCCAAGCTGATGGAGCCTGAAAGCGAGACGCCACAGGACCGTCCGGACCTGATCGAGGGCTACGCCGACGACCGTCCGGCCAACGTGCTCGACGCGGCCGCCGCCGGTGCGTCCAGCGGCCTGCAACTGGCGCTGAACGTAGGTGCCATGCTGCTGGTGTTCATCGCTCTGGTGGCGGTGCTCAACAGCCTGATGGGCTGGCTCGGCGGCTTCGTCGGCTACCCCGGCGTGACCCTGCAATTGCTGCTGGGCTACGCCTTCGCTCCGGTGGCCTGGCTGCTTGGCGTGCCCTGGGCAGAAGCCATCCAGGCCGGCGGCTTCATCGGGCAGAAGATCGTGCTCAACGAGTTCGTCGCCTATGTCGACTTCGCCCGCTACATCAATCCGATCCAGGCGTCGGCCGCCGGTGTCGAGGTGCTCAGCGCCCACACCCAGGTGATCGTCACCTTCGCCCTGTGCGGCTTCGCCAACCTGTCCTCCATCGGCATCCTGCTGGGCGGCATGGGGGTGATGGCGCCCAACCGCCGCAAGGACCTCGCCCGGCTCGGGGTGCGCGCGATGATCGCCGGCACCCTGGCTAACCTGATGAGTGCGGCTTTGGCCGGACTGTTCGTTTCGCTCTGAATCACTGCAACGGGATGCCGGCTCATGGCGCATCCCTGGGGAATGTTCTGAATGACTCTATTGACGGATACCGAACTGGCCCGGTTGGCCATCGGCCTGCTGGACCTGACTTCGCTCAACGACGATGACGACGAGACCGCCATCGCCGCCCTCTGCCAGCGTGCACTGACCGCCGAGGGGCGGGTGGCGGCGCTGTGCATCTATCCGCGCTTCATCGGCTTCGCCCGACGGACCCTGGAGGAACTGGGTGCCGGCGACCTGCGCATCGCCACCGTGACCAACTTCCCCCAGGGCGCCGACGACATCGCCGCCGCGGTGCGCGAGACCGCTGCGGCGGTGGTCGATGGCGTGGATGAAGTGGACCTGGTCTACCCCTATCGCGCGTTGCTGGCTGGCGGTGCCGAGTGTGGCCGCGAGATGGTCGCTGCCTGCAAGGCCGCGTGCGGGGAGCGGGTGTTGCTCAAGGTGATACTCGAAACCGGCGAACTGGCCGACCCGGAGCTGATCCGCCAGGCCAGCCGCGATGCCATCGCTGCCGGTGCCGACTTCATCAAGACCAGCACCGGCAAGGTGGCGGTCAATGCCACGCCCGAGGCCGCGGCGCTGATGCTTGGGGTGATCCGCGAGATGGGCGGCCGGGTGGGCTTCAAGCCGGCAGGGGGGATTCGTACCCTGGCCGATGCGCGCCGCTATATCGAACTGGCGGCCGCTGAGCTGGGCCTGGACTGGATCGATGCCCGTCATTTGCGTCTGGGTGCCTCCAGCCTGCTCGGCGACCTGCTGCGGGTGCTCGGCCAGGCCGATGCCGTTGTGTCGGAGGGCTACTGATATGTGGCTGGCGCAGGAAGTGATCCGTCGCAAGCGCGATGGCCAGGAGCTGGCGGGGGATGACATCCGCCGCTTCGTCGAGGGCATCAGCGATTCCAGCCTTAGTGAAGGCCAGGTGGCGGCGTTCGCCATGGCGGTGCTGCTCAAGGGCATGAGCCTGGACGAGCGCATCGCCCTCACCACCGCCATGCGCGACTCCGGCCAGGTGCTGGCGTGGGACCTGCCCGGCCCGGTGGTGGACAAGCACTCCACCGGCGGCGTCGGCGACCTGGTGAGCCTGGTGCTGGCGCCGTTGCTGGCGGCCTGTGGCTGCTACGTGCCGATGATCTCCGGGCGTGGCCTGGGGCACACCGGCGGCACCCTGGACAAGCTGGAAAGCATCCCCGGCTACTGCACCCGCCCCGACCCCGAGCGCCTGCGCACGGTGGTAGCGGAGGTGGGCTGCGCCATCATCGGCCAGACCGCCGACCTGGCGCCGGCGGACAAGCGCCTGTACGGCATCCGCGATGTCACCGGCACGGTGGAGTCGGTGGACCTGATCACTGCGTCCATCCTGGCGAAGAAGCTCGCCGCCGGGCTCGATGTGCTGATCATGGACGTGAAGAGCGGCAATGGCGCCTTCATGAGCGACCCGCAACAGGCCGACCTGCTGGCACGCAGCCTGGTGGCAGTGGCCAATGGCGCTGGCGTGCGCACCCGCGCGGTGATCTCAGACATGAACCAGCCGCTGGCCCGTAGCGCCGGCAACGCGTTGGAAGTGGAAGAGGCGCTGGCCCTGCTCAAGGGCGAGGTGCGCAGCCCGCGCCTGTGGGAAGTGACCCTGGTGCTGGCCGAGGAAACCCTGGTGGCCGCCGGGTTGGCGGAGGACTGCGCCCAGGCCCGCGAGCGCCTGCTGCAGGCCTGGCGCGACGGCGCGGCACTGCAACGCTTCAACCTGATGGTCGATGCCCTGGGCGGCCCCCGGGGCCTGCATCGCGAGCCCTGGCGCCACCTGCCCTGGGCGCCGGTGGTGCACCCGGTGCATGCCGAGCGCGGCGGTATCGTCCAGGCGGTGGATACCCGCGCCATCGGCCTCGCGGTGGTCGCCCTGGGCGGCGGTCGCAAGCGCCCGGAAGACGAGGTCGACCCGGCGGTGGGCTTCAGCGCGCTGGCGCTGCCCGGGGAAAGGGTCGGAGACGAGCAGCCGCTGGGGCTGGTGCATGCTCGGGATGCCGCCAGCGCCGAGCGTGCAGCAGCGGCCTTGCGCGCGGCCTACCAACTGGGCGATGGCGAGGCGCAGGTCGCCGAGCTGATCGGCCAGCGTTACTAGGAGCGGACCATGGGCAGAGCCTTGTTGCTGGTCCTCGACTCCTTCGGCATCGGTGCCACGGCGGATGCCACGCGCTTCGGCGACCAGGGCGCCAACACGCTGCTGCACATCGCCGAAGCCTGTGCCCGTGGCGAAGCGGATGGCCCTCTGCGCAAGGGGCCGCTGCATCTGCCGAACCTGGAGCGCCTGGGGCTGGGCCACGCGGCGGCAGCCAGTGCTGGCATCTATGCGCCGGGCTTCGATCCCGAAGCACCTGTCATCGGTGCCCACGGCCATGCCCGCGAGCTGTCCAGCGGCAAGGACACGCCGTCCGGCCACTGGGAGATGGCCGGGGTGCCGGTGCTGTTCGACTGGGGCTACTTCGCCGAGAAACAGCAGAGCTTTCCGCCCGAGCTGCTGGATGCGCTGATCGAACGCGCCGGCTTGCCGGGCATCCTCGGCAACTGCCACGCCTCGGGCACCACCATCCTCGAAGAACTGGGCGAGGCGCACCTGCGCAGCGGCAAACCCATTTGCTACACCTCGGCGGACAGCGTGTTCCAGATCGCCGCCCACGAGGAGGCATTCGGCCTGGAGCGGCTCTATCAGCTGTGCGAGATCGCCCGCGAGCTGTGCGATGACTGGAACATCGGCCGGGTGATCGCACGGCCTTTCGTTGGCACTTCCGCCGCCGATTTCCGCCGCACCGGCAACCGCCGCGACTACGCCGTGCCGCCTCCCGCACCGACCCTGCTGGACCGGCTGGTGTTCGCCGGCGGCCAGGTGTTCGCGGTGGGCAAGATCGGCGATATCTTCGCCCACCGGGGCATCAGCCGGCTGTACAAGGGCGACGGCAACGAGGCGCTGTTCGAGGCGACCTTGCAGGCCGTGGCGGAAGCGCCGGAACGCACCCTGGTGTTCGCCAACTTCGTCGACTTCGACATGCTCTTCGGCCACCGCCGCGATATCGCCGGCTATGCGCTGGCGCTGGAAACCTTCGACCGTCGCCTGCCGGAGCTGCTGGCGGTGATGGGGGAGGGCGATGTGCTGATGCTGGCCGCCGACCACGGTTGCGACCCGAGCTGGCCAGGCAGCGACCACACCCGCGAGCACATCCCGGTGCTGGCCTTCGGTGCCGGCATCACGCCCGGCAGCCTGGGCGAGCGCGGCAGCTTCGCCGATATCGGCCAGAGCCTGGCCACCTTCTTCGAATTGCCGGCCTGCGAGCACGGCGAATCCTTCATTCATCCTGCATCCGGAAACCTGTAGATGGCCACTCCCCATATCACCGCCCTTGCGGGTGACTTCGCCGAAACCGTACTGATGCCGGGCGACCCGCTGCGGGCGAAGATGATCGCCGACACCTACCTGACGGACGTCCGCCAGGTGAATGCGGTGCGCAACATGCTGGCCTTCACCGGCTTCTACCAGGGCCAGCGCATCTCCGTGATGGGCTCGGGGATGGGCATCCCCTCGTTGTCGATCTACGCCCACGAGCTGTTCAGCCAGTACGGCGTGCAGCGCATCGTCCGCGTCGGCAGCTGCGGCTCGCTGCAGGACGGCGTGAAGGTGGGCGACTTGGTGATCGCCCAGGGCGCGTCCACTGATTCGGTGGTCAACCGCAAGCGTTTCGGCGGCTTCGACTTTGCCGCCCTGGCCGACTACCGGCTGCTGGAACGCACCGTGCGCCGTGCTGACGAAAGCGGGCAGGCGGTGCACGTGGGCAATGTGTTCTCCGCCGACCTGTTCTACGAGCCGGACCCGGCCTGGGCTGCACGCATGACGGGCATGGGCGTACTGGCGGTGGAAATGGAGGCTGCCGGGCTCTATGGCGTGGCGGCGGAGCTGGGGCGCCAGGCCCTGGCGGTGCTGACGGTGAGCGACCACCTGATCAGCGGCGAGAAGCTGACCGCCGAGCAGCGCCAGGAGGATTTCCACGACATGGTGCGGTTGACGCTGGACGCCATGACCTTCGATCACTGAGTCATTTCCTTGCGCGTGGGTGCGACGTCCAGGCGCGCCCGGGGGCGCTTCATGCCTGGGCACAGCCATTAGGGGGAAACATGCAGCACAACGGATTTCGTCGGGCGCTGGGCGCCGGCCTCTTCATCGGCAGCCTGCTCTGGGGTGCCCAGGCCGGTGCCTGGGGCCAATTGGGCCATGCGGTGGTGGCGGATATCGCCGAGGCGCAATTGACGCCAGCGGCCAAGGCCGAGGCCGATCGCCTGCTGGCGCTGGTGCGGCAGCAGCACCTTTCCGCTGTCGCCAGCTGGGCGGACAACCTGCGCAACATGCCGGACTTCCAGGCGCTCTGGGAACAGACCCGCGCGCAGCACTACATCAATTACAAGACCGACGACTGCACCTACCAGGCCCCGCGCGATTGCCCGGACGGCCAGTGCGTGGTGGCGGCCATCGAGCGCAACGCGGCGCTGCTGGCCGACCCCAAGGCGAACGACAACCAGAAGGTCATGGCGCTGATGTTCGTGGTGCATTTCGTGGGGGACATCCACCAGCCGCTGCATAACAGCTATCGCCTGGACAAGGGCGGCAACGACTTCCCGGTGGTGGTCGGTGGGCGTGACTACAACCTGCACAGCGTCTGGGACAGCTACCTGCTGGCGAGCCGCCGCCTGGATCAGGCGGCCTACACGGCGAAGCTGTCCGAGGACCTGCCGAAACCGGACGTCGGCACCCCCGCAAGCTGGTCAGGGGAGTCCTGCGCCATCGTCCGTGACGACGACCTGTACCCGAAGACCGGCGGCAAGAAGGCCTTCAAGCCTGATGCATTCAAGCAGTCGAAAAGCGAGGAGTGGGCCCGTCGTGGCACCCAGGGCGGTGACGAGGATGGCGGGGCAGGGGGCAACCAGGACAGCCTGGATCGCCGTTACCTGAAGAAATTCCTGCCCCTGGCGGAGCGCCGCGTGCAGGAAGCGGGCATCCGCCTGGCGCTGCTGCTCAACGCCAACCTGCCGGAGGGCGCGCCGAAGAAGTAAGGGGCGGTGCCGCGGGAACGAAGCGGCGGCACTTTCTCACAGGCAAAAAAAGACCCGGCAAAAGTGCCGGGTCAATAACCGTGATTAGCCTGATGAGGAGATAATCTGAAGAGTCCGACTGCTTGGTCTCCCAGCTTACCGGCTGATCTCGCGACCAGTTGTGGTAATAATAACAATTCTCATTCCACTGTCAACGCTTTCTGCGAATTATTTTCATCTCGCTCGTCGAGGTGGGCTGTAAAGCACAAACCCCGGCACGTGGCCGGGGTTTTTGTGGGGGCGCCGAAGGTCACTCCGCCGGTTTGGCCAGGCGCTGCTGAGTGACTTCCTTGTTCAGCAGGTCGATGCGTCGAGCCATGCTCTCGATCAGGCTGTGAGCGATGCGCGGGTTGCTTTGCATCAGGCTGAGGAACTGGTCCTTGGGGATCACCATCACCGTGCAGGGCTCGCTGGCAACCACCGTGGCGCTGCGTTTCTCGCGGGTGAACACGGCCATGGCGCCGAAGATTTCGTCCTTCTGCACGTCACCGACCTTCTGCCCGTCGACGAAGGCTTCGGCGTGCCCTTCGATGATGATGAACACATGATCGGCCTCGTCGCCCTGGTGGATCAGCTCCTCGCCGGCGGCGAAGTGCTGGAAGCCGGTGGCGGGGCGGATTTCGGGCTGCTTGAGGCGGGCGAGGGCGTCGGACAGCAGCGCGGTGTGGCCGATCAGGTACTGGATGAACAGCTCCTGGCCTTTCTCGCTGCCATAGATGTGCTTGAACACGTCGCCGCGCGCATAGGGGATCAGGCTCAGCGGCTCGTCGCTGCGGTAGCGGCAGCTGGGCAGTTCGATGCCTTGGCGCAGGCCTACGAGGTCACCTTCCTGGAGGTAGAACAACGGGCGTTCGTCGACCAGGGCGTGGAGCAGGCCGTTCTCGATGAGGAACAGCTGATTGCCGGGCAGCACCTTGGCCAGGTCCTCCACTGCATCGAGGCGCAGGGGCGGGCCCGAGGGTTCTAGCCCATCGAGCAGCTGGCCGGGAATACTTTGCAGTCGGTTGATCAGCTGGTCGGCGTAAGCAGGTTGCTCCCCGAGTAGGTACATGACAGTAATTCCTTGAACTGGCTGGGCGGCTTGGACGCACGAACGTCCCTGAAACAATAGGGCGCATTGCTATCGCAGTAAATCCTCCAACGCCCAGGTTGTGAGCTAGCTCTTGTTGTGGGGCTGCAGTGCATCCAGTTGGCCGTTGAGTTCAGCCTTGTGGCTGGGCGGCAGGTCGTTCCAGTGCACATCCAGCAGCGCACCTTCGATCGCGTAGAGCAGGACCTTGGATGCGCGAAAGCCCCGTGCCCGCACTGCACGATAGGCCCCGACCGCACCCAGGCGGCGCAGGTCCGAGGCGCTGTGGATGCCCACCGCATGCAGCCACTGCGCCGAGGTCTTGCCAAGATTCTTCAGGTGTTGCAGTTCGTCGTTCATCCAGCCTCCTTGCGTTGGTGGGGCGCGAAGGACTCATTACCCGGTTCATCCGGGAAGTGTAGCGGCCATCTGCTATTGCGTGGCCCGGTGGCATCATCCCTGTCCCGCGCCCGGCGGGCGTTGGCCCCTCCAATCCGCTTCTGCGGAGTTCGCGCCCGGATATCAGCGTAGACGGCATCCGCGTGGGCGCTAACCGAGCGGGGCCGATCACAGGTTGGGCGTGGCTACTTGTGGGTGTTGTAGCGCAGGCGGGTGCCGAAATTGACCGACATGAGGATCTCGTCGGCCGCCAGTTCGGTGGGGAAGTAGGCGCCGGATATCTGCGCGTGGGCGATGCTGGCGCCTTCCAGGCTGGCTTCGCGCAGGTCTACGCCGCGCAGGTCGGCGCCGCGGAAATAGGCGTCGGTGAAGTCGATGCGCGCGGCATCGAGGGTGCGCAGGTCGAGCCCGCGGAAATCGCCGGAGGCCAGGTTGATCGAGCCTTCCTTGGGCTTCTGGTCATTGAAGCCGACGACATCGTCGTTGTGCAGCAGGCGGTAGAGGGGGCTATCGAGTTGGTGTGGTGTGGTCATGGGTACTCATCCGGTGAGAGTTCACCGGGAGTATAGAACCCATGGCGAGCAGTGCCCGCCATAGGCCTTAGGGCATCGTCCGATCAGAGGCCGGGCAGGTGCTGACGGATGCGCTCGACCAGGCTGTCGAGGCTGCTGGCGTCGTGGGTGTCGATGCGCTTGCTGTGGGTCTGTTCTTCCGCCGTCAGGGCTTCGCGGCTCGCCTGCTGGGCATGCACCACTTCTAGCGTGGCGTCGGAGGGGTCGCCGCCTTGCTGCTTGCGCTGTTCCAGCCAGCCGGCGATGACGGCTTCCGGGGCGTGGCAGTCGAGGATGACGACGGGTGTGCCCACTTGCTCGGCGACATCCTGGGCGGCCTGGCGCTGGGCCTGCTTGAGGTAGGCCGCGTCGATCACCACCGGGAAACCGGCGTGCAGCACGGTTTCCGCCAACTCATGCAGGTGCTGGTAGGTGCGGGCGGTGGCCTCGGCGCTGTAGATGCCACTGTAGAGGTCGTTCTGCTCGCCCTGCTGCTGGCCGAACAGGCGCTTGCGCTCGACGTCGGAGCGCAGGCGGATGGCGCCGAGGGCTTCCACCAGGCGCAGCGCCACATGGCTCTTGCCGACGGCCGATACGCCGTGGGTGATGGCCATGAAGCGCGAGGGAATGGCGCTGTAGCTTTCCGCCAGGTTGGCGTAGTTGCGGTACTGGCGCAGAGTGGCGGCCTGCTGCACGGCGTCGCTCTGGTGGGCGAGGCTGAACAGGGCGATCTTGGCGCGGACCAGGGCGCGGTAGGCCTTGTAGAAGTTCAGCACCTCCAGGCCCTTGTAGTCGCCGGTCTCTTCCAGGTAGCGGCTGACCAGGCGGCGGGACAGCGACTTGAGGCCGCGGTCCTCCAGGTCCATGGCCAGGAAGCCGATGTCGGCATAGACGTCGGTGAAGCGGAAGGGTTCGTTGAATTCGATGCAGTCGAACAGCACCACCTCGCCTTGGATGAGGGTGGCGTTACCCAGGTGGATGTCGCCATGGCATTCGCGGATCGAACCATTTTTCTTGCGTTCGGCCAGTAGTGGCAGCAGGCGCTCGTAGCTGCTTTGGGCCCAGGCTTCGAGGGCGTCGAGTTGCTGCAGGTCAGCCTTGTTGCTCAGCATCGGGCGGATCTGGTCGAAGTTCTGCTGCACCGGGGCCATGACCATTTCCGGGGTGCCCAGCGGGTGCTCGATGGCGACCTGGGGCGACTCCATGTGGAACTGGGCGATCTGTACGGCCAGGGCGTCGATGTGGGCGGGCGTGAGTTCGCCACGCGACTGCACTTCGCTCAGCAGGTTGGCCTGGGGGAACTGCGCCATGCGGATGGCGAATTCGATGGGCGGGCCTTCGCCGCCCAGCTTCGGGGCGGCTTCGCTGCCGGTGATCGGCAGCACGTCGAGATACAGGTCGTGGGTGAGGCGTTGGTTGAGACGCACCTCTTCACCGCAGAAGCGCTCGCGGGCGGCCAGGTCGGTGAAGTCGAGGAAGCCGAAGTTGACGGGCTTCTTGATCTTATAGGCGTAGGGACCGGTGAGGAGCACCCAGGAGATGTGCGTCTCAATGACCTTGAAGCCTTCCACGGGATGCGGATAGAGGGCGGGGTCTTGCAGGGCGGTAATCAGTGCTTGGCTCACGGTCTTTCCTTGCTGGAGGTGCTGGCAGAGCGGGGGATTATGGCCGCTGTGCACCACTCTGCAAACCGTCAGGAGGCGCCTTCTGGCTGTGGATAAAGTGCGTATAATGCGCCGCCATGACTCGTCCCCGATCCCCCCGCTCCCGTAAAAAGCCCCGCTCCAGCGGCCTCCGTACCCTATTTGGCTGGGGCTTGAAGCTCGGCCTGGTGGGCTTGGTGGTGCTGGCGGGATTCGCCATCTACCTCGACGCTATCGTCCAGGAAAAATTCTCCGGCAAGCGCTGGACGGTTCCGGCCAAGGTCTATGCGCGACCGCTGGAATTGTTCGTTGGCCTGAAGCTGGCCAAGGATGATTTCCTCAAGGAACTCGATGCGTTGGGTTACCGCCGCGAAAGCGCGTCCAACGGCCCGGGCTCCGCGTCTGTGGCCGGTGCGGCGGTGGAGCTCAATACCCGCGGCTTCCAGTTCTATGAAGGCCCCGAGCCTGCGCAGCGGATCAAGGTGCGTTTCTCCGGCGATTACGTGGCGGGCCTGACCCAGGCCAACGGCAGCAACCTTGCGGTCGCGCGCCTCGAGCCGCTGCTGATCGGTGGCCTCTATCCCGCCCATCATGAGGACCGGGTGCTAATCAAGCTGGACCAGGTTCCGGCCTATCTGGTGGAGACGCTGGTGGCGGTGGAGGACCGTGAGTTCTTCAACCATTGGGGTGTTTCGCTCAAGTCCATCGCGCGTGCGATCTGGGTCAACGCCACCGCCGGCCAGTTGCGCCAGGGCGGCAGTACCCTGACCCAGCAGTTGGTGAAGAACTTCTACCTGACCAACGAGCGCAGCATCAGCCGCAAGGCCACCGAGGCCATGATGGCGGTGTTGCTCGAGGTGCATTACGACAAGCGCGAGATCCTCGAGGCCTACCTCAACGAGGTGTTCCTCGGCCAGGACGGCCAGCGCGCCGTGCACGGCTTCGGTCTTGCCAGCCAGTACTTCTTCAGCCAGCCGCTTTCCGAGCTGAAGCTGCATCAGGTCGCGCTGCTGGTGGGCATGGTCAAGGGCCCGTCGCAGTACAACCCGCGACGCAACCCGGAGCGTGCGCTGGAGCGCCGCAACCTGGTGCTGGACCTGCTCGCCGAGCAGGGCATCGTCACGCCGGAAGAGGCCGCCGAGGCCAAGGCCAAGCCGCTGGGCGTGACCCAGCGCGGCAGCCTGGCGGACAGTTCGTTCCCGGCCTTCCTCGACCTGGTCAAGCGCCAGCTGCGCCAGGACTACCGTGACGAAGACCTTACCGAGGAAGGGCTGCGCATCTTCACCAGCTTCGACCCGATCCTGCAGCTCAAGGCCGAGTCCGCCCTCGATGAAACCCTCAAGCGCCTGTCCGGCCGCAAGGGTGTCGACGAGGTCGAGTCCGCCATGGTCGTCAGCAACCCCGAGACGGGTGAAGTGCAGGCGCTGGTCGGTAGCCGCCAGCCGCGCTTCGCCGGTTTCAACCGCGCCATCGATGCCGTGCGCCCGATCGGCTCGCTGATCAAGCCCGCCGTCTACCTCACCGCCCTGGAGCGCCCCAGCCAGTACACGCTGACCAGTTGGGTGCAGGATGAGCCCTTCTCGGTGAAGGGCCAGGACGGCCAGGTGTGGACGCCACAGAACTATGACCGCCAGGCCCACGGCAGCATCTACCTGTACCAGGGGCTGGCGAACTCGTACAACCTGTCGACCGCCAAGCTGGGTCTGGAACTGGGCGTGCCGAACGTGCTCAAAACCCTCGAACGACTCGGCGTCTCCCGCGAGTGGCCGGCCTTCCCGTCGATGCTGCTGGGTGCAGGTGCACTGAGCCCGATGGAGGTGGCGACCATGTACCAGACCCTGGCCAATGGCGGCTTCAATACGCCCTTGCGGGGTATCCGCAGCGTGCTGACCGCCGAAGGCGAGCCGCTCAAGCGCTACCCGTTCCAGATCCAGCAGCGCTTCGATCCGGGTGCCATCTACCTGGTGCAGAACGCCATGCAACGGGTGATGCGTGAGGGCACCGGGCGCTCGGTCTATACCCAGCTGCCCAGCTCGCTGACCCTGGCCGGCAAGACCGGTACCACCAACGACTCCCGTGACAGCTGGTTCGCCGGCTTCAGCCAGGATTTGTTGGCAGTGGTGTGGCTGGGCCGCGACGATAACGGCAAGACGCCACTCACCGGCGCGACGGGTGCGCTGCAGGTCTGGACAGGCTTCATGCGCAAGGCTGATCCGCTGCCGCTGGACATGCCGATGCCGGATAACGTGGTGCAGGCGTGGATCGACCCACACAGCGGCCAGGGCTCTGACTCCAGCTGCCCGGGCGCGGTACAGATGCCGTATATTCGCGGCAGCGAGCCGGCGCCGGGCCAGTCCTGTGGCATGGGTGCGCCAGTGGACTCGGTGATGGACTGGGTCCGTGGCTGGATGCAATGAACCGAAGAGGATCTGATGTGAATAAAGGGTGGATTCCAGCCTTGACCGTTGCGGTCATGCTGACCGGTTGTGCGACTCCTCAGCGAAATGCCATCCCGGTGGTCGACTCCGGTGGCCCGATGTCCGAACAGGAAGAAGGCTCCGGCGGCTACCGCGCCCCGGTCGCGGCCCAGCAGCCTCAATACGATTCCCAGGATTCCGGTGTGGTGGTGATGGTGCCGGGTGGCAGTGGCAGTTCTGCCCAGGCGATGCCGGCGCCGAGCGCGCCCATCAGTGGCTCGATCAGTTCCGGCCCCATCACGCCCGGCCCGATCACCCCGGGTCCTTCGAGCTCCGCACCGATCTCCACCGGCAGCTACAGCATGCCTTCTGCACCGAGTGGCATTCCCAGCGGCGGCAGCCTCGCCGCTGACGAACAGCTGGATGGCCCCGTGCTGGCGCTGCTGACCACCGCCCAGCAGCAACAGGGCGGTGGCGACCTCAATGGTGCGTCCTCCAGTCTGGAGCGTGCCCAGCGCATCGCCCCGCGCGAACCGCAGGTGCTTTATCGCCTCGCTGAAGTGCGCCTGGCCCAGGGCGATGCCGCCCAGGCCGAGCAGCTTGCTCGTCGTGGCCTGAGCCTTTCCAATGGCCGCCCGGCGTTGCAGGCGAGTTTGTGGGAGTTGGTCGCCAAATCCCGCGAGCGCCAGGGCGACCCGTCCGGTGCCGCCCAGGCCCGTCAGCGCGCCAAGGTCAGCTCCTGATGGATCCGCGCCTCTCCGAGGTGGCTGAGCAGTTGCTGCTGATCGAGCGCGAACTGCGCGTGCTCGGTTGGTGGGCGGACGCCGCGCCCAGCGCAGAAGCGCTTTCCAGCCCGGAGCCGTTTTGCGTCGACACGCTGGCGTTCGAAGAGTGGTTGCAGTGGATCTTCCTGCCGAAGATGAAAATCATCTTGGAATCCGGGGCCGATCTGCCCCAGGCGTCGGGGATTCGCCCGATGGCCGAGATGGCCTTCCGTGAGCGTCCGGTGGAGGTGCGAGCCTTGCTGGAGTCGCTCGGGGAGTTCGATCGGTTGATCGGTTGAGACATGAGTGCGGCGCCGAGAGGCGCCGCAGTTCCATGGATCAGTTGCAGTTCTCGTCTATCGACTTCTTGGTTTCTGCCATCTTGGCCTGGCGTTCTTCTTCGCCCAGGAAACGCAGCTGACCGTTCTCTTCCACGCGCACGCGCGGGTTGTTCTGCAGCTGCGCGAGGTTGGTGCGCATGGTGTCGCAGTACTTCTTGCGCTCGGCTTCCTGCTTGGCGACGTCGCTTTTCACCTTCTCGTCCAGCGCCTTCTGCTGCTCATCGCTGCTGGCCTTACCGGGTTTGGCGGGCGCTGGCGTAGCGGCCTTTTCCTCGGCCTTGGGCTGGACGGGGTAGGGGTTCTCGAACGTGGGTTTGACTTCCTTGGGCTGCGCGGCGCCGGTGCTGACCGACGTGGCATCCTGCCCCTGGGGCGGCTGCGCGCCGAAGTGGGTTACACCTTGCGCGTCCACCCATTTGTAGACCTGGCTGGCCATGACAGAACCGCTCAGGGCGAGCAGCAGGCTGCCTGTGAGAATGATGCGCCGCATGTTGTTTCCTTGTGATCGACTCGAGACCTGGCAATTACTATAACCAAAACCCGCCTATCGTCATGCTGCTATGTGTCACAGGCTTGTGATGCAAGAAACACTGATGGATTACTTGACTTGTCGCACGCTTATCCGAAGAATCCGTGGTTCGCTGTTTCAGTGGGCCGGCCGCAAGTCGGTAGCTGCCGCAGTCGATGAGGTGCATACCCGCGCCGACCTGTTACACCCGCAACGCGTTACCTCGCGCTGGGTGGGAAAGTCCCGCAACAACTCTCAGGGGCCGACCCGATGCTTGCTCAGTCAGTAGCTGATGGAGTTCGACTACCCGTCGTGCACGTCACTGCTTGCAAGCAAACCTATTTCAGGCCGTCCGGTGCGGGCGGTTTACTGGCGTTTTAGAGGTGAACAACGTGGAGCTTTTATCTGGCGCTGAAATGGTCGTCCGCTCGTTGCGTGACGAAGGCGTTAAGTACATCTACGGGTACCCGGGTGGTGCCCTCCTGCATATCTACGATGCCCTGTTCAAGGAAAGTGACGTCACCCATATCCTGGTGCGCCATGAGCAGGCTGCTACCCATATGGCCGACGGCTATGCCCGCGCTACCGGCAAGCCCGGCGTGGTGCTGGTGACGTCCGGCCCCGGTGCGACGAACGCCATCACCGGCATCGCCACCGCCTATATGGACTCCATCCCGATGGTCGTGCTGTCCGGTCAGGTGCCGAGCGGCATGGTAGGCACCGATGCCTTCCAGGAAACCGACATGGTCGGTATCTCCCGTCCGATCGTGAAGCACAGCTTCATCATCAAGCATCCTTCGGAAATCCCCGAAGTGATCAAGAAGGCCTTCTATCTCGCCCAGTCCGGCCGTCCTGGCCCGGTCGTGGTCGATATTCCGAAGGACATGGGCGATCCGACCCAGAAGTTCGAATACAGCTACCCGAAGAAGGTCAAGCTACGCTCGTACAGCCCTGCCGTTCGTGGCCATTCCGGCCAGATCCGCAAGGCGGCCGAGATGCTGCTGGCTGCCAAACGTCCGATCCTGTACGCCGGTGGCGGCGTGATCATGGGCGGCGCTTCCGAGCCTCTGACCGAACTGGCGAAGATGCTCAACCTGCCGGTGACCAACACCCTGATGGGCCTCGGCGCCTACCCGGGCATGGATCGCCAGTTCGTTGGCATGCTCGGCATGCACGGCAGCTACACCGCCAACCTGGCGATGCACCACGCTGACGTGATCCTGGCTGTCGGCGCGCGTTTCGATGACCGTGTGATCAACGGCGCGAGCAAGTTCTGCCCGAACGCCAAGATCATCCACATCGACATCGACCCGGCTTCGATCTCCAAGACCATCAAGGCCGATATCCCGATCGTGGGGCCGGTGGACAGCGTCCTCACCGAGATGGTCGCCATCCTCAAGGAAATCGGCGAGACCCCGAACAAGGAGACCGTCGCCAGCTGGTGGAAGCAGATCGAAGAGTGGCGCGGTGACCGCGGCCTGTTCCCCTATGAAATGGGCGACGGCAGCATCATCAAGCCGCAGACCGTCATCGAGACCCTGTGCGATGTCACCAAGGGTGATGCCTATGTGGCGTCCGATGTGGGGCAGCACCAGATGTTCGCGGCGCAGTACTACCGCTTCAACAAGCCCAATCGCTGGATCAACTCCGGTGGCCTCGGCACCATGGGCTTCGGCTTCCCGGCGGCGATGGGCGTGAAGCTCAACTTCCCGGATGCCGATGTGGCGTGCGTGACCGGTGAAGGCAGCATCCAGATGAACATCCAGGAACTGTCCACCTGCCTGCAGTACGACCTGCCGGTGAAGATCATTAACCTCAACAACGGTGCCTTGGGCATGGTCCGCCAGTGGCAGGACATGCAGTACAACAGCCGTTACTCGCACTCCTACATGGAGTCGCTGCCGGACTTCGTCAAGCTGGTTGAAGCCTATGGCCACGTTGGCATGCGCATCACCGACCTGAAGGATCTGAAGCCGAAGATGGAAGAAGCGTTCGCGCTGAAGAATCGCCTGGTGTTCCTCGATATCCAGGTCGATCCGAGCGAACACGTCTACCCGATGCAGATCCGGGATGGCGCCATGCGCGATATGTGGCTGAGCAAGACGGAGCGGACCTGAACATGCGACACATCATTTCCCTGCTGCTGGAGAACGAACCCGGTGCGCTGTCCCGTGTCGTCGGCCTGTTCTCCCAACGCAACTACAACATCGAAAGCCTGACCGTAGCGCCCACCGAGGATCCGACCCTGTCGCGTCTGACGCTGACCACCGTTGGCCAGGACGATGTGATCGAGCAGATCACCAAGAACCTCAACAAGCTGATCGAAGTGGTCAAGCTGGTGGACCTGTCGGAGAGCGCTCACATCGAGCGCGAGCTGATGCTGGTAAAAGTGAAGGCTACTGGCGCCCAGCGCGCCGAGGTCAAGCGCACCACCGACATCTTCCGCGGGCAGATCGTCGATGTGACCAGTAGCGTCTACACCATCCAGCTGGCCGGTACGTCCGACAAGCTGGACAGCTTCATCCAGGCGATCGGCACCGCGTCGATCCTCGAGACCGTGCGCAGTGGCGTTACCGGCATTGCCCGTGGGGACAAGGTGCTGAGCATCTGATCGCCATGCTGTGTTGAAGAGCCCCGCCTTGTGCGGGGTTTTTTATTACCCGGATTTACTGGCGACGATTCCAGAAGGCGGCGATTAGCGGATCCTTGAGGCGTTTTTCCAGGGCGAACAGGCCGATGTCGTAGGCGGTCAATGGAGGCTGGATGTCGTAGATGCGGATGCGCTCGGTCAGCGGGCTGTTGTCGAGCACGATCTGCGGAACCACGCCGATGCCGAACCCCAGGCTCACCATGCTGACGATGGCTTCGTTCCCCGCCACCTGGGCGTAGATACGCGGCTTGATGCTGTGGCTTTTCAGCCAGCGCTCGGTGCGCGTTCGGGCCAGGCCTTCTTCCGAGAGAATCATCGGCACGTCCTTCCAGCTTTGCGCTGTGGGCTGCCTCAGCTGTTCCTCGCTCAGTAACTGAGGTGACTGTGGTCCGATGAAGCGCAGCTCCGAACGGGTGATTGACTGGAAGTCGATGCCGGCTGGCAGGTTGTCGGGCCGGGCGCCGATGGAGAGGTCCTCCAGCCCCTGTTGTACCCGCTCGACCGCCTTGGCGGGGTCGCCGGTGTGCAGCTTCATTTCGATGCGAGGGTAGTCCTGGCGGAAGCTGCTGAGGATGTCGTAGAGGAAGCTGTAGCTTGCCGTCACCGAGCAATACAGGGAGAGCTCGCCGTGCAGGTCCACCTGGTCCTGCATGAACCGCTGGCGGATGGCGTGCCAGCCGCTCATGACCTCGCTGGCATACTCGCGGAACTGCTGCCCCTCTCGGGTCAGCTGGACCGAACGGTTGTCGCGTACGAACAGGGGCGCGCCGACTTCGTCTTCGAGCTGCTTGATGCTTCGGCTGAGTGCAGAGGGGCTGACATGCTGTTCGCGGCTGGTTTTGCCGAAGTGCAGGTTATCTGCCAGGGAAAGGAAGAGCCTGAGCGAGTGGTTGTCCATGAGTGTTCCATTAACAGGCACATGACGTTGCGAATATATCATTTTACGCAACGGGCCCGATCGCTTAATGTGCCTCTGTCGCGGTGCGCGCACCCCATCCCTTTCGTTTTAGAAGAGTCATGAACATGAAAGTTTATTACGACAAAGACTGTGACCTCTCGATCATCCAGGGCAAGAAAGTAGCCATCATCGGTTACGGCTCCCAGGGTCATGCTCATGCCTGCAACCTGAAAGACTCCGGTGTCGACGTAACCGTCGGCCTGCGCCCGGGCTCCGCCACCGTCGCCAAGGCTCAAGCCCATGGCCTGACCGTGAAGAGCGTGCCGGAAGCCGTTGCCGCCGCTGACCTGGTCATGATCCTGACTCCCGACGAATTCCAGTCCAAGCTGTACAAGGACGAAGTCGAGCCGAACCTGAAGAAAGGCGCCACCCTGGCTTTCGCCCACGGTTTCGCCATCCACTACAACCAGGTCGTTCCGCGTGCCGACCTCGACGTGATTATGATCGCGCCGAAGGCTCCGGGCCACACCGTACGCTCCGAGTTCGTCAAGGGCGGCGGCATCCCTGACCTGGTCGCCATCTACCAGGACGCTTCCGGCAATGCCAAGAACGTTGCCCTGTCCTACGCCTGCGGCGTTGGCGGCGGCCGTACCGGCATCATCGAAACCACCTTCAAGGACGAGACCGAAACCGACCTGTTCGGTGAGCAAGCGGTTCTCTGCGGCGGTTGCGTCGAGCTGGTGAAAGCCGGTTTCGAAACCCTGGTCGAAGCTGGCTACGCGCCGGAAATGGCCTACTTCGAATGCCTGCACGAGCTGAAGCTGATCGTTGACCTCATGTACGAAGGCGGCATCGCCAACATGAACTACTCGATCTCCAACAACGCTGAATACGGCGAGTACGTGACCGGTCCGGAAGTCATCAACGCCGAATCCCGTCAGGCCATGCGCAACGCTCTGAAGCGCATCCAGGACGGCGAATACGCCAAGATGTTCATCCAGGAAGGTGCTTCGAACTACGCGTCGATGACCGCCTACCGCCGCAACAACGCTGCTCACCCGATCGAGCAGGTTGGTGAGCGTCTGCGTGCGATGATGCCGTGGATCTCCGCCAACAAGATCGTCGACAAGACCAAGAACTAAGGTCTCGCGCGGTTGAAGAAGAAACGCGGCTACGGCCGCGTTTTTTCATGGTGCTCCCGCTTCTGGTATAAAGCCTGATTACCGGGCACGTGACGCGAACCAGCCTGTTGCATCCCGGTCAAATTCATTCGCATACCTCGCAAGGATGTTGTTCATGAGTGACCGTCCCGAAGAGCCGAACGAGGCTCCCGACGCCGAAAGCCTGCTGCCGATCGACGAGCATGTCGAAGAGGGGCACGATGATGAGGGTCGCAAGGTCCGTCATCGCGGCATCTATCTGCTGCCCAACCTGTTCACGACTGCCAACCTGTTCGCCGGCTTCTACGCGATCATCAACGCCATGAACGGAAACTTCTCCGTCGCGGCTGCCACCATCTTCGTTGCCATGGTGCTCGACAGTCTCGATGGGCGGGTTGCGCGCCTGACCAATACCCAGAGTGCATTCGGCGCCGAGTACGACTCGCTCTCGGACATGGTCGCCTTCGGCGTCGCACCCGCGCTATTGGCATTCGAATGGGCACTGAGTGGGCTCAACAGCGTTGGCCTGACGGTTGCCTTCATCTATGTGGCAGGTGCGGCTCTGCGCCTCGCGCGCTTCAACACCCAGATCGGCAAGGCCGACAAGCGCTACTTCATTGGTTTGGCCAGCCCGGCCGCTGCCGGTGTTGTTGCTGGTACGGTGTGGGCGTTCAGCGACTTCGGTATCAAGGGCTCGAACATGTCCTTCATCGTCGCCCTGCTGGTAGCGGCTGCCGGCATGTTGATGGTCAGTAACGTCAAGTACTACAGCTTCAAGGACCTTGACCTGAAGGGGCGCGTCCCGTTCGTGGCCATCCTTGTGGTGGTGCTGGCGTTCGCCGTAGTGTTCAGCGACCCGCCGCGTATCCTGCTGCTGATCTTCCTTGCTTACGCAGCCTCCGGTCCGGTGCAATACTTGCTGCAACTGCGTCGCCGCAAGCGCGTCGAGTGATGTAATTTCCTCCCGGCTCCGCAGTCTACTGGGCAACCCATGCCGTAACTGTGGAGCCGTCATGCTGATCAGAACTCCCGCCGCGTCTTCCTCCCGGGAAGATGAAGTCACCCCTGAATCCATCTACCTTTCGCGTCGCGCCTTCATGGCGGGAGTGGGGGCTGCCGCTGCACTTTCTTCCCTTCCCGGTCAGGCCGCAGAGTCTGCGGCCTATGCCGATGTTGAACCGGCTGACGCGCCTGCCTGGTTCTCGGGCAAGTTGCAGGATGCCCGTTGGCAGGCGATCACCGCTGGGAGTGAGGCGGTGACACCTTTCAAGGATGCCACCCACTACAACAACTTCTACGAGTTCGGCACCAACAAGGGCGACCCCGCACGGTATGCGGACAAGCTCAGTGTCGAGCCTTGGCAGGTGAAGATCGATGGGGAGGTGGCGAAGCCAGGTACTTACTCGCTCGAAGACCTGCTGAAACCTCATCGACTGGAAGAGCGTATCTACCGACTACGTTGCGTCGAGGGGTGGTCGATGGTTATCCCCTGGCTGGGCTTCCCGCTGGCGGATCTTTTGCAATTGGTGGAGCCCAACGGGAATGCGAAGTTCGTGCGCTTCGAGACGCGACTGGCTCCTGATGAGATGGCCGGTGTGCGTTCGGGGTTCTCGTTGATCGACTGGCCTTATATAGAAGGGCTGCGATTGGATGAGGCGATGCATCCGCTCACGCTGCTGGCTGTTGGCATGTATGGGCGTGTGCTGCCTAACCAGAATGGGGCACCGTTGCGTTTGGTGGTGCCGTGGAAGTATGGCTTCAAGAGCATCAAATCCATTGTGCGTATCAGCCTGGTGGCCGAGCAGCCGAAGACGACCTGGGAGGCCATTGCGCCCAACGAGTACGGCTTCTATTCCAATGTGAATCCTGAAGTGGATCATCCACGTTGGAGCCAGGCTCATGAGCGGCGTCTTCCCAGTGGCTTGTTTAGCCCTAACGTGATTCCGACGCGGATGTTCAATGGCTATGACGAGGTAGCCACTCTCTATGGCGGCCTCGATCTGCGGAAGTACTACTGATGCGCTATCGACTGTGGCGCGTGGCGGTTTTCCTGGCGGCGTTGGTTCCTCCTTCTCTGTGGGTTTATCAGGCCTGGATCTTTGACCTAGGCCCTGACCCGGGGAAGGCGCTTGTCGACCGGCTTGGACTCGGCGCGCTTTGGCTCCTGCTCATCACTCTTGGGACGACGCCCCTGCAGAAGCTGACGGGCTGGGGTGGTTGGATCGCCGTTCGCCGGCAGCTGGGGCTTTGGTGCTTCGCTTATGTGGTCTTCCATATAAGTGCCTATGCGGTGTTCCTGCTTGGCCTGGATCTGGGCCAATTGGTGAAAGACCTGAGTAAGCGCCCTTACATTATCGTGGGTGCACTGGCCTTCTTCATGCTCTTTGTCCTGGCGGTGACGTCCAACCGGTACAGCATTCGGAAGCTCGGTAGGGGCTGGAAGCAGCTGCATAGGCTCGTCTACCTGATTCTCGGGCTGGCCTTGTTGCATATGCTTTGGGTGGTGCGTGCGGATATGGCTGAGTGGGCGGGCTATGCCATTGCCGGGAGCGCGCTTCTTGCGCTGCGTCTGCCGGTAATCTCTCGGAGGCTCAAGCGGCCAGTTCCGGGGCCTGCAGAGAAGATGACGAAAAGATTTCAATAAAGTGTTGACGTGCCGTTTTTGATCCCTATAATGCGCACCACTTCCACAGCAGAAGCCAAGAAAAACCTCTTGTAAATCAAAAGGTTAAGTAAAGGTAGAGTGATTTGATTTAGGTCGAATCGATGCGGTGGAAGGGTGATGCCAGGTTGGGTTTTGGCGTCGCCAGCCTCTTCCGGATGAGTTCGAAAGAAGCTGAAAAACAGGTGTTGACAGCGAGTTGAAACGCTGTAGAATTCGCCTCCCGCTGATGTGAAGCGAAAGATTCACGGAAAGCGCAAGTCGTTGAGTAGAAAGAAAAAATTCTTCGAGAAACAGCTTGACAGATAGAAAGGCTGCTGTAGAATGCGCGGCCTCGGTTGAGACGAAAGACTTAATCGAAATTGCTCTTTAACAATTTGAATCAAGCAATTCGTGTGGGTGCTTGTGATGTAAGACTGGTAGTCGACTGATTATCAGCAACACAAGTAACACTCGTGAATTCGAGAGTTTATTTGCGATTGCTGAGCCAGGTTTAGGGTTTTCTCAAAACCCAAGCAGTATTGAACTGAAGAGTTTGATCATGGCTCAGATTGAACGCTGGCGGCAGGCCTAACACATGCAAGTCGAGCGGATGAGTGGAGCTTGCTCCATGATTCAGCGGCGGACGGGTGAGTAATGCCTAGGAATCTGCCTGGTAGTGGGGGACAACGTTTCGAAAGGAGCGCTAATACCGCATACGTCCTACGGGAGAAAGCAGGGGACCTTCGGGCCTTGCGCTATCAGATGAGCCTAGGTCGGATTAGCTAGTTGGTGAGGTAAAGGCTCACCAAGGCGACGATCCGTAACTGGTCTGAGAGGATGATCAGTCACACTGGAACTGAGACACGGTCCAGACTCCTACGGGAGGCAGCAGTGGGGAATATTGGACAATGGGCGAAAGCCTGATCCAGCCATGCCGCGTGTGTGAAGAAGGTCTTCGGATTGTAAAGCACTTTAAGTTGGGAGGAAGGGCAGTAAGTTAATACCTTGCTGTTTTGACGTTACCGACAGAATAAGCACCGGCTAACTTCGTGCCAGCAGCCGCGGTAATACGAAGGGTGCAAGCGTTAATCGGAATTACTGGGCGTAAAGCGCGCGTAGGTGGTTCAGCAAGTTGGATGTGAAAGCCCCGGGCTCAACCTGGGAACTGCATCCAAAACTACTGAGCTAGAGTACGGTAGAGGGTGGTGGAATTTCCTGTGTAGCGGTGAAATGCGTAGATATAGGAAGGAACACCAGTGGCGAAGGCGACCACCTGGACTGATACTGACACTGAGGTGCGAAAGCGTGGGGAGCAAACAGGATTAGATACCCTGGTAGTCCACGCCGTAAACGATGTCGACTAGCCGTTGGGATCCTTGAGATCTTAGTGGCGAAGCTAACGCGATAAGTCGACCGCCTGGGGAGTACGGCCGCAAGGTTAAAACTCAAATGAATTGACGGGGGCCCGCACAAGCGGTGGAGCATGTGGTTTAATTCGAAGCAACGCGAAGAACCTTACCTGGCCTTGACATGCTGAGAACTTTCCAGAGATGGATTGGTGCCTTCGGGAACTCAGACACAGGTGCTGCATGGCTGTCGTCAGCTCGTGTCGTGAGATGTTGGGTTAAGTCCCGTAACGAGCGCAACCCTTGTCCTTAGTTACCAGCACGTTATGGTGGGCACTCTAAGGAGACTGCCGGTGACAAACCGGAGGAAGGTGGGGATGACGTCAAGTCATCATGGCCCTTACGGCCAGGGCTACACACGTGCTACAATGGTCGGTACAAAGGGTTGCCAAACCGCGAGGTGGAGCTAATCCCATAAAACCGATCGTAGTCCGGATCGCAGTCTGCAACTCGACTGCGTGAAGTCGGAATCGCTAGTAATCGTGAATCAGAATGTCACGGTGAATACGTTCCCGGGCCTTGTACACACCGCCCGTCACACCATGGGAGTGGGTTGCTCCAGAAGTAGCTAGTCTAACCGCAAGGGGGACGGTTACCACGGAGTGATTCATGACTGGGGTGAAGTCGTAACAAGGTAGCCGTAGGGGAACCTGCGGCTGGATCACCTCCTTAATCGAAGACATCAGCTTCTTCATAAGCTCCCACACGAATTGCTTGATTCACTTGCGAAAAGCGATTGGGTTGTTAGACCCGAGAGTAAGACGATTGGGTCTGTAGCTCAGTTGGTTAGAGCGCACCCCTGATAAGGGTGAGGTCGGCAGTTCGAATCTGCCCAGACCCACCAATTGTCATGGGCGTGGCAGGTCTTCGAGGGGCCATAGCTCAGCTGGGAGAGCGCCTGCTTTGCACGCAGGAGGTCAGGAGTTCGATCCTCCTTGGCTCCACCATCCACTCTGATAATCGCTGAAAGCTCAGAAATGAGTGCCTTGAGAATGGCATTGATTTCTGGTCTTTGCGCCAGAACTGTTCTTTAAAAATTTGGGTATGTGATAGAAGTAGACTGAATAATCTCTTTCACTGGTGATTATTCAAGTCAAGGTAAAATTTGCGAGTTCAAGCGCGAATTTTCGGCGAATGTCGTCTTCACGTTAGAGACAATAACCAGATTGCTTGGGGTTATATGGTCAAGTGAAGAAGCGCATACGGTGGATGCCTTGGCAGTCAGAGGCGATGAAAGACGTGGTAGCCTGCGATAAGCTTCGGGGAGTCGGCAAACAGACTTTGATCCGGAGATCTCTGAATGGGGGAACCCAGCCATCATAAGATGGTTATCTTGTACTGAATACATAGGTGCAAGAGGCGAACCAGGGGAACTGAAACATCTAAGTACCCTGAGGAAAAGAAATCAACCGAGATTCCCTTAGTAGTGGCGAGCGAACGGGGACTAGCCCTTAAGTGGCTTTGAGATTAGCGGAACGCTCTGGAAAGTGCGGCCATAGTGGGTGATAGCCCTGTACGCGAAAATCTCTTAGTCATGAAATCGAGTAGGACGGGGCACGAGAAACCTTGTCTGAATATGGGGGGACCATCCTCCAAGGCTAAATACTACTGACTGACCGATAGTGAACCAGTACCGTGAGGGAAAGGCGAAAAGAACCCCGGAGAGGGGAGTGAAATAGAACCTGAAACCGTATGCGTACAAGCAGTGGGAGCCCACTTTGTTGGGTGACTGCGTACCTTTTGTATAATGGGTCAGCGACTTATTTTCAGTGGCGAGCTTAACCGAATAGGGGAGGCGTAGCGAAAGCGAGTCTTAATAGGGCGTCTAGTCGCTGGGAATAGACCCGAAACCGGGCGATCTATCCATGGGCAGGTTGAAGGTTAGGTAACACTGACTGGAGGACCGAACCGACTACCGTTGAAAAGTTAGCGGATGACCTGTGGATCGGAGTGAAAGGCTAATCAAGCTCGGAGATAGCTGGTTCTCCTCGAAAGCTATTTAGGTAGCGCCTCATGTATCACTGTAGGGGGTAGAGCACTGTTTCGGCTAGGGGGTCATCCCGACTTACCAAACCGATGCAAACTCCGAATACCTACAAGTGCCGAGCATGGGAGACACACGGCGGGTGCTAACGTCCGTCGTGAAAAGGGAAACAACCCAGACCGTCAGCTAAGGTCCCAAAGTTATGGTTAAGTGGGAAACGATGTGGGAAGGCTTAGACAGCTAGGAGGTTGGCTTAGAAGCAGCCACCCTTTAAAGAAAGCGTAATAGCTCACTAGTCGAGTCGGCCTGCGCGGAAGATGTAACGGGGCTCAAACCATACACCGAAGCTACGGGTATCACGTAAGTGATGCGGTAGAGGAGCGTTCTGTAAGCCTGTGAAGGTGAGTTGAGAAGCTTGCTGGAGGTATCAGAAGTGCGAATGCTGACATGAGTAACGACAATGCGAGTGAAAAACTCGCACGCCGAAAGACCAAGGGTTCCTGCGCAACGTTAATCGACGCAGGGTTAGTCGGTCCCTAAGGCGAGGCTGAAGAGCGTAGTCGATGGGAAACAGGTTAATATTCCTGTACTTCTAGTTACTGCGATGGAGGGACGGAGAAGGCTAGGCCAGCTTGGCGTTGGTTGTCCAAGTTTAAGGTGGTAGGCAGAGTGCTTAGGTAAATCCGGGCGCTTAATGCCGAGAACTGATGACGAGTCGTCTTTTAGACGATGAAGTGGTTGATGCCATGCTTCCAGGAAAAGCTTCTAAGCTTCAGGTAACTAGGAACCGTACCCCAAACCGACACAGGTGGTTGGGTAGAGAATACCAAGGCGCTTGAGAGAACTCGGGTGAAGGAACTAGGCAAAATGGCACCGTAACTTCGGGAGAAGGTGCGCCGGTGAGGGTGAAGGACTTGCTCCGTAAGCCCATGCCGGTCGAAGATACCAGGCCGCTGCGACTGTTTATTAAAAACACAGCACTCTGCAAACACGAAAGTGGACGTATAGGGTGTGACGCCTGCCCGGTGCCGGAAGGTTAATTGATGGGGTTAGCGCAAGCGAAGCTCTTGATCGAAGCCCCGGTAAACGGCGGCCGTAACTATAACGGTCCTAAGGTAGCGAAATTCCTTGTCGGGTAAGTTCCGACCTGCACGAATGGCGTAACGATGGCGGCGCTGTCTCCACCCGAGACTCAGTGAAATTGAAATCGCTGTGAAGATGCAGTGTATCCGCGGCTAGACGGAAAGACCCCGTGAACCTTTACTGTAGCTTTGCACTGGACTTTGAGCCTGCTTGTGTAGGATAGGTGGGAGGCTTTGAAGCGTGGACGCCAGTCTGCGTGGAGCCATCCTTGAAATACCACCCTGGCATGCTTGAGGTTCTAACTCTGGTCCGTTATCCGGATCGAGGACAGTGTATGGTGGGCAGTTTGACTGGGGCGGTCTCCTCCTAAAGAGTAACGGAGGAGTACGAAGGTGCGCTCAGACCGGTCGGAAATCGGTCGTAGAGTATAAAGGCAAAAGCGCGCTTGACTGCGAGACAGACACGTCGAGCAGGTACGAAAGTAGGTCTTAGTGATCCGGTGGTTCTGTATGGAAGGGCCATCGCTCAACGGATAAAAGGTACTCCGGGGATAACAGGCTGATACCGCCCAAGAGTTCATATCGACGGCGGTGTTTGGCACCTCGATGTCGGCTCATCACATCCTGGGGCTGAAGCCGGTCCCAAGGGTATGGCTGTTCGCCATTTAAAGTGGTACGCGAGCTGGGTTTAGAACGTCGTGAGACAGTTCGGTCCCTATCTGCCGTGGACGTTTGAGATTTGAGAGGGGCTGCTCCTAGTACGAGAGGACCGGAGTGGACGAACCTCTGGTGTTCCGGTTGTCACGCCAGTGGCATTGCCGGGTAGCTACGTTCGGAAGAGATAACCGCTGAAAGCATCTAAGCGGGAAACTCGCCTCAAGATGAGATCTCACTGGAGCCTTGAGCTCCCTAAAGGGCCGTCGAAGACTACGACGTTGATAGGTTGGGTGTGTAAGCGCTGTGAGGCGTTGAGCTAACCAATACTAATTGCCCGTGAGGCTTGACCATATAACACCCAAACAATCTGACGATTGTTGTTATAAGGTGAAGTCGACTTAGCCGAAAATTGGCCAGAACTTGCAAAGCCTTATCACATACCCATTCGGGGTCGCGTCCTAGACGATACCCCAACCGAATTGCTTGACGACCATAGAGCGTTGGAACCACCTGATCCCATCCCGAACTCAGTAGTGAAACGATGCATCGCCGATGGTAGTGTGGAGTTTCTCCATGTGAGAGTAGGTCATCGTCAAGCACCTATACCAAACCCCCGATCTTCGACAGAAGGTCGGGGGTTTGACTTTGTGCCACGGAAAAGTTGGCGAGCGGCTTGTGGCCGTGGCAGTAGGGGCGACTTGTAGGGGCGACTTCAGTCGCCAAGCAGGCCGAAGGGCTGCTAATCCCACGACCCTCATGTGACTCCTCCCTTCCTGGCTAACCTTGGAAAAGCCCCGGACTGAAGTCCGGGCTACGTCCAGGCTACATCCGGGCTACCGATATGCCGGTCCGCTGCCATTCCCCACCCGTTTCGAACCTGTGAATGGCAAATCGGGTCACAGTCAGGCAGACCCATTGCCGCTGCGCTCGTCTAGAATAGGCGCGAATTCATATGAGCCCCCTGTATGCCTGACTCGGCCGATTCCCGCCCGTTGTCCGAACGCCCTCTTGAGGAGTTGGTCGCCTGCCCGGAGTGCGACTTGCTGATGCATCGTCAGCACGTCGAAGAAGAACACAAGGCCTGCTGCCCGCGCTGTGGCTATGAGCTCATCGTTCACCGTGCCCATATGGAGCGCCGCGCCCTGGCCTTGGTGCTGACCGCATTGATGCTCTACGTCCCGGCGAACTTCTTGCCGATTATGAAGCTCAACCTGCTCGGCCAGACAACTCAGGACACCATCTGGAGCGGCGTGCTCGGCCTCTACCACAGCGGTATGGATGGCGTAGCCGTCCTGGTCTTCCTCTGCAGCATGGTCATCCCGCTGCTCAAGCTGATCTGCCAGCTCGTGGTGCTGCTATGCATCCGTTGGCAGGTCATGCAGGGACTTGGCCTGCACCTCTATCGTCTGTACCACCACATGCGCGAGTGGGGGATGCTCGAGGTCTACCTGATGGGCATCCTCGTCAGCATCGTCAAACTCATCGACATGGCTGACCTGCATCTGGGCGTTGGCCTCGCCTGCTTCATCGGCCTGCTTCTGTCGCAAGTCTGGCTGGAGGTGACCATGTCCCCCCATCAGGTCTGGGATTCCCTCGACGCTGGAGGTCACGCCAGTGAGAGCGCTTGATGCCGGCATCCTCGTATGCGGTGACTGCCATCAGTTGAACCGCCCCGACGAGGACGACGACACTCCCACCTGCACCCGCTGCGGCTCGCGCCTCCATGAGCGTAGGCCCAACAGCCTGATCCGCACCTGGGCGCTGCTGCTCACCGCCACCATCCTCTACATCCCGGCCAACGTGCTGCCGATCATGACGGTGAACTTCTTCGGCAATGGTTCGCCCTCCACCATCATGGAAGGCGTGATCGAGCTGATCCACGCCGACATGCTGCCCATCGCCCTGGTGGTCTTTACCGCCAGCATTCTGGTGCCCACCTTCAAGCTCGTCGGCATCGCCCTGCTGCTTTACTCCGTGCAGAGGCATCAGCCCATGTCGGCCAGGCAACGCATCCTGATGTACCGCTTCATCGAATGGATCGGTCGCTGGTCCATGCTGGATATATTCGTCATCGCCATCCTCGTGGCGCTGGTGAACTTCGGCAACCTGGCCAGCATCGAAGCCAATCCCGGTGCGGCCGCCTTTGCCAGCGTCGTGGTCCTGACCATGACCGCAGCAGTAACCTTCGATCCCCGACTGATCTGGGACAACACCGATATGGACGACGAGAATGGCTGACCTGCCAAAGCCCAAGACGAAGAAAACCACCAACTGGTCGGCCATCTGGGTCCTGCCCCTGATCGCCCTCGGCATCGGCCTCTGGCTGGGCTGGAAGTCGATGAACGATGCCGGTATCGACATCAAGATCTACTTTGAGAACGGCGAAGGCATCCAGGTCGGCAAGACCCAGCTCATGTACAAGGGCATCCAGGTCGGCAAGGTCACCGACCTGCACGTCAGCGAAGATATCAATGGCGTCGTCGCCACGGTCGAAGTGCTCAAGGAAGCCGAGCCTTACCTGAGCAAGGAAACCCGCTTCTGGCTGGTTCGCCCACGCGTGTCCCTCGCCGGTGTCACCGGCCTGGAAACCCTGGTCTCCGGTATCTACATCGCCATCGACCCGGTGAAGGGCGAGCCCGAGCGCAAGTATCACGCGCTGTCCGAGCCGCCGCCGCTCTCCGACAACCTGCCCGGCCTGCACCTCACCCTCAAGGCCGAGCGCCTCGGCTCCCTGGAGCAGGGCAGCCCCGTCTACTACCGGCAGATCCAGGTCGGTCAGGTGAAGAGCTACGAGCTGGCCGAAGACCAGCGCACGGTCGAGATCAAGGTGCACATCGAGCAACCCTACGCCCAGCTCGTGCGTAAGCACACGCGCTTCTGGAACGCCAGCGGCCTCAATGTCACCGCCGGCCTGTCCGGGGTGAAGATCCGCACTGAGTCGCTGCTCAGCATGGCCGCCGGCGGCATCGCCTTCGCCACGCCCGAGAACCGCCAGGACAGCCCGCCCACGGATTCCACCATCCCCTTCCGCCTCTACGACGGTTTCGAAGCCGCCGAAGCCGGCCTCAAGGTCATGCTGCGCATGGAAGACGTCAGCGGTCTCAACCCCGGCAACACCCCGGTCATGTACAACGGCGTCCAGGTCGGCACCCTGAAGAAGCTCGACATGGACAAGAACTTCGCCGGCGCCACCGCCGAGCTGACCATGGAGCCGCGCACCGAGGAGTTCCTGGTCGAAGGCACCGAGTTCTGGACGGTCAAGCCCTCCATCTCCCTCGCCGGCATCAGCGGTATCGAGGCCCTGGTCAAGGGCAACTACATCGCCGTGCGCTTCGCCAAGAGCGGTACGCCTACCCGCGAGTTCACCGCCCGGCCCAAGGCCCCGCCGCTGAACACCGATGCCCCCGGCCTGCACCTGGTGCTCACCAGCGACAAGCTCGGCTCCCTCGATGTCGGCAGCCCGATCCTCTACAAGCAGATGCGCGTCGGCAGCGTGCAGAGCTACCAGCTCTCCCGTGACCAGCAACGCGTCGTGGTTGGCGTCCACATCGAGCCGGAATTCGCCAAGCTGGTGAACGAATCCACCCGCTTCTGGAACGTCAGCGGCGTCAGCATCAAGGGCGGCCTGTCCGGTGTCGAGGTGAAGAGCGAGTCGCTGCAGACCCTCCTGGCTGGCGGCATCTCCTTCAGCACGCCGGATTCCAAGGCTACGCCGGTCACCAAGCCGCGTCGCTTCACCCTCTATGACAACGAGAACCTCGCCCTCGGCAAAGGCACGGTGGTCGAAGTCCGCATGACCCAGGCCGATGGCCTGCGCGAAGGCACACCCGTGCGCTTCAAGGGCCTGGATGTCGGCAGCGTCGAGCGCATCACCCTGGCCGATGACCTGGGCGGCGTCGTGGTCACCGCACGCATCACCGAGGCGGCCGATCGCATCGCCCGCACCGGCACCCAGTTCTGGGTGGTCAAGCCCGAACTCGGCCTGGTACGTACCGCCAATCTCGACACCCTGGTCAGCGGCCAGTACCTGGAAGTGCAGCCCGCCTCGGCCAAGGGCCCGATGCAGACCAAGTTCACCGTACTCGCCGAACCGCCGTCGGCCATTGCCCGCGAAGAAGGCCTGCGCATCGTCCTCAGCACCGCACGTCGTGGCTCCATCAAGCCCGGCGTGGTGGTCAGCTACCGCGAGGTCCCGGTGGGCAAGGTTGTGCGTTTCGAGCTGGGCAAGACCGCTGATCGCGTGCTCATCCACGTGCTCATCGAGCCGCGTTATGCCTCCCTGGTACGCAGCGGCACGCGCTTCTGGAATGCCAGCGGCGTGGGTATCGATGCCGGTCTGTTCAAGGGCGTGAAGGTGCGCACCGAATCCCTGGAAGCGCTGATCGAGGGTGGCATTGCCTTCGCCACGCCGGACAACGCCCAGATGGGCGCACCGGCGATCCCCGGGCAGACCTTCGCCCTGCATGACGAACTCAACGAAGAATGGCTGAAGTGGGCACCGAAGATCGCCATCGAAAAGTGATCCACCCAGCATGAAAAAGGGCCGCATCTGCGGCCCTTTTTCGTTACTGCGGCTTCAACTCACGCTGGCTCGGCTTCCTCGCTGGCAGCCGGGGTTTGCTGGCTGGCCTGCTCGCGACGCTTGATGAACTTCCAGTCCGCCTCGTCGATGTAGATGCCGTTGGGGCCGCTGCCCCCTTCCAGATCGATCGCCACGTCGGCCGAAACCTGCGGCTTCACCGACGCCAGGATGGGCGTGAAGCCCAGCTGGGCACTGGTCTCGATCAGCGCCTGCTGGTTGCGCTCGTCGATGTCCGCCGCCTCGTCCAGGTAGTAGGGGAGGCGGATGCGGCCGGCCTGCTCGCGGTCCATCAGGTGCAGCAGCAGGTACATGTTGGTCAGCGCCTTGATGGTCATGGTGGTGCCGTTGGAGGCGGCGCCATCGATGTCCGTGTGAATGATCGGCTGGCCATGCACCTTGGTGATCTCGAACGCCAGCTCGAACAGGTCCTTCAGGCCCAGCTGGTTGCCGTTGGCAGCCACCAGGCGCGCCAGGTACTCCTTGGCTTCCTCGTTCTTCGCATCCTGTTCGGAGGATTGCGACAGGTCGAACACCGACAGGGTCTCGCCTTCCTCGTACTGGCCGGCACTGTGGATGATCTGGTCGATGTGGCGCAGCGCATCCTTGTTCGGCGCCAGCACGATGCGGAAGCTCTGCAGGTTCGAGACCTGGCGCTTGTTGATTTCGCGGTTGAACAGCGCCAGCTGGTGTTCCAGGTTGTCGTAGTCGCTGCGGATGTTGCGCAGGGTCCGGGCGATGTCGGTGACCGCCGCACGGCGCGCCTTAGCCAGGGTCAGGGCCTCGTCCTGGCGGTGGGCGTAGGCGTTGATCAGCAGTTGCAGGCGACGCTCGGTGTCGTCTTCGCTGTCGAACTTGGCCACGCCCTTCAGGCGTACTTGGGCGTAGAGCGCCTCGATCTGGCCATCGATGCGCTGCAGCGCCTGCCAGGTGTCCTGGTAGTCGTTGAGCAGCGGCAGCAGGTTGTCGATGCTGTCGTCCACCGGGTCGGTGAAGGGCGTGCCGAAGGGCAGGTCGGCCGGCAGCAGCTGGCGACGGCGCAGCGCGTCTTCCAGGGTGCGCTCCTTGGCTTCCAGGTCGGCCAGCTGACGGCCCACCAGCTGCAGCTTGGCGGAGAGTTGCTGGACGCGTTCGGTAAAGGCATCGCTGGAGCGCTTGAGGTCATCCTGTGCGGCTTCGCGCTGGGCCAGCAGTTCCATCTTGCCGGCTTCCTCGGCAGACAGCGTCTGGGCCTTGCGGAAGTCTTCCAGGGCCTTCTGGGCATCCAGTACGGCCTGGTACAGCTGCTCGGCCTGGGCCTTGCTCGCGGCGCGGTCGGAGGCGACCGACTGCTGGGTCTTGAGTTGCTTCAGCTCGCGCTCCAGGCGGTCCTTCTGGTCGCGCAGGGCCGCGCGGTCGGCCAGGGCCTGCAGGGCTGGCGGTTCGATGCTGGACAGGTCGATATCCAGGCCGGGCACCTGGAAGTGCTCGCCCTTGAAGCGGTCGAGAATGGCTTCCAGGGACTTCACCCAGGCGTCTTCTTCATCCAGCTGAATGCCTTTCTCACCCAGGGGCAGGCTGAACAGCTGGCCGTTGAACAGGCGCATCAGGCGGTCGACGTCGGCCTGGGAGAACTCCTCGCGCAGGCGCGAGTAGCTGTTGTTGTCGGCGTGATCGAGCTGCTGCTTCACCGACTTCAGGCGTTTCTCCAGGTCGCGCAGGCGCTCGTCCAGGTCCTCCGAGGAGAACTGGCGGGATTGCGCCAGGGCGCCGGCCAGTTCGTCGTGGGCGTCCTTGGCGGCCAGCAACTGCTGCTCCAGCACCTTGATGTCGTTGACCAGGGCGAAGCGGTTCTTCAGCACCGCCAGCTCGCCTAGCCAGCGCTGGATCTCGCTGATCTCGCGCTCCAGGCGCATCAGCTCCTGGGTGCCGCCGCGTTGTTCGTGCTGCAGGCCATCCTGCTCGTTGCGGTAATGCTCGGCCTGGATCACCAGCTCCTCGCGGCGAGCGCCGGAGTAGTCGTGCCAGGTGCCCAGCAGGTTATCCAGCAGGGGCGAAAGGCGGTGCAGCTTGCCGCGCAGGGTCTCGCGCTGGGTCACGCCGTTGGCCAGTGCCTCCACCAGCGGGCCGGCGGCCACCAGGGCCTGGTAGTCCTGCTCCATGCGGCGCACGTCGCGGAAGGCTTCCTCGGTGGCGGCGATGTAGTCGACGCTGCCCGAACGCAGGCTGTGCTCGAAGGCATCGAGGAACAGCTGCTTGAGCTTGGCTGCGGTGATCTCGCGCATGTGCAGCAGGTTGATGAACAGCGAACGGAAGGTCTTCAGGCTCTGCTCGCTGGTGGAGCGCAGCGGGATCAGCGTCAGGTCCAGCGGAATGGACGTGTGACCGCCCACCAGCAGGCGGCGCAGTTCGTCCGGCTTCAGCTCGTAGGCCTTGATGCCCTCGCGCTCGAGGTTATTGAACAGCTCGCGCTGACGCAGGCAGGTGCCGTTCTTCTGGTAGTGATCCAGGTCCAGGCTGCCCTGGTAGGCGAAGAACTGGTGACCGAAACCGCCGCCCGGGCCGCGACCGGCAACACCGATCACGTGGGGGCCGTGGGGCAGCGAAACTTCGACCAGGATGTAGCTGGTGTCGGTGGCGAAGTAGAACTTGCGCGACTGCTCCAGGCTGTACTTGCCGAAGCTCATGTCCGACATGCGCGCCAGGATGGGGAATTGCAGCGCGTTGATTGACGCGGATTTACCCAGGTTGTTGGCGCCGTAGACCGACAGCGGGGTTTCCAGCGGGAACAGGCCGAGGCTGTAGCCGGCGGTGTTCAGCAGGGCGAAGCGGCGGATGCCATAGCGTTCCTGGCTCATGCGTCCATCTCCTGCGCGGCGCGCTCTTCGGCCATGGCACGGGCCAGGGCATCTTCATCGGATTCAACGGCGGCCGGCTCATCGACCTCCAGCGAAATGATGGGCTCCTCGCCCTCATCGTCCATCAGCACCGGCGCTTGCAGGGCCAGGTCGCTGCTGTGCAGGTTGGCGGCCAGGTCGCGGTCGTGCTGCACCGACAGGCACACATCGAGGAAGCGGTGCATGGGCGGCAGGAAGCGGTAGATACCGTTGCTGTCCTCGGCGAAGCCGAGCTGGGTGAGGCGGCGGATGACCTTCTCCTCCAGCTCTTCATGGGTGGTCACCTCGGCCTGCAGGAACAGGTCGCGGTACTTCTCCAGCAGCGCGGGCAGTTCATCGCGGCCGATGCTGCCGCCGTCGAGCACGGAAAGCGGGTCACGGCCCTGGTCGGCCAGGTGTTCCACCAGGATGAAGGTGAACAGCGCCAGGCGCTGGGCGGTCTTGTTCACCTGGGCGCCCATCTGCTCGGGCACGAAGTAATAGAAGCCACGCGGGTCGCACACCAGCTCGAAGCCGAGTGCCTTGAACAGGGCGCGGTACTGGTCCTGCATGGTGGACAGCTGGGCGTAGCATTCCGGCTCGCTGCGCGAGAGGTGATAGCCCTTGAACAGCTCGCGGAAGATGGCCGAGAGCTGGGTCATTTCGGTGAGATTAAGATGCATGTTTTTCGCTCTTGATGAGGGCGAAGGAGCTCAGGCTGACCTGATGCTCCGCGGTGAGGTAGTCGCGGCGTTCCAGGCGGTCACGCTGGAAGCGGCTTTCGCGGGAGAGGCGGGAGAACCAGTAGAGCAGCTCGTCGGTGGCGCCTTCCGGTTCCTGCTCCAGCAGCCAGGCCATGAGGTCCGGCAGCGGCAGGGCCTGCTCGCAACGGTCGATCATTTCCCGGGCGGTACGCGGTGCACGCGGCGCTTCGCCACGACGGCCGCCGGAGGCCTTGGGGAAGTGCGCCGGCTTCGGCTCGAAGCGCGCCAGGGCGTAGACGTAGGCCTCCACCTGCGAGGCGCTGCCGAGGAAGGTGCTCTGCGGCCGGGTGAACAGCGGCAGTGCCGCCTGGGGCACGGCATCCAGGCCCTTCTTGCGGATCACCGACAGCGCCAGGGCGGCACCACGGGTCACGGCGTTGTGCCGGCGCGCTTCCTCGCGCAGCGGCAGCAGCAGCTCGCGGGCCTTGCGCAGGGTCAACTGGGCGGTGGTCTGCATTTCCAGGATGCGCGCATGGGTGCGCAGCAGCAGGTCGTCGTCCACCAGTTGGCCGAGGCGTTGCTGTTCGCCGAGCAGCTTGAGCAGCACCTGCTCGACGCGGCGCACGCCCTGCTCGAAGGCGCCATCGGCGGCCACCAGCTGGATCATCGGCTCGACGTACTCGTCCCAGGTCGCCAGGACCTCGGCATAGCGCTGGCGCAGAGGGATCTGCCGGTCGCTGGTCTTGGCCCGTTCGGCCACGGCCACCAGGGCCTGTTCATCGTTGTCGAGCTTCTTCAATACATCGCGTACGCGCATGTCGAGCAGGCGCAGCTGGCGCGCCAGGTCGTTGCCGTCGCGGATCTCGAAGGCTTCCTGGATGTAGCCGGCCAGGCGCTCCAGGTGGCGCAGATAGGCTTCGATCTCCAGGCACAGGCCGAGGCGGTGCTCACGGCGCAGGTAGGCGAGGAAGTCGTGGATCTGGGCGTTCAGCTCGAAGCGGTTGGGGCTCTTGGCCACCGGCACCAGGATGTCCAGGCGGATCCACTGGTCGAGCAGCGCGGTAACGTCCGTGGGCGTGCCCTGGGGCAACTGGGCCCCGAGCTGCAAGCGCAGCTCGGCCAGGCTCAAGGTGCCGGCATCGAAGCGCTCGCACAGCGGCTCCAGCAGCGCCCAGTGTTCGGCGAGGGCGCGCAAAACGCGTTTGGGTTCGATCATCGGGGGAGACGGTCCCTGCCTAAGGAAAAAGACGCGATTGTACTGCATGACCGCCGGCTCGACTCAGCCCGAGCTGATCAAAGGACGGCTGGTTCGCACGTCGGCGGACGGGAGGGATGGCGCGCGTGGAAAGTGGCCAGGCAACGCCAGGGCCTGCGCCGCAGAGGCAGGCTCAGCTCTGGCGGAACAACCCGATCAGGTGATCGGCAATGGCAGCCTTGATGGCGTTGACGTTGAGCTGCGAGGTATGGCCCAGGCGCTCGGTATTGATGCGGTGCAGGTGCAGCGAAGGCATGCGTGCCTCGTATTCGCGCAGGTCGCCCTTCACCAGCACCGGCAGGAAGTGGTCGTTCTTCGCCTGGTAGCGCTGGATCAGCAGCTTCAGGCCTTCCTGGAACGGCAGCTCGCGGGACGCCGCCAGGCGGTGCTCACCGGGGATCTTCAGGTACAGGCCGGAATAACCCATGGTCTCGCCGGGCAGGATGTGGATGCCGGTGGGCTCCACCGCCTCGGGCGGGATTTCATTGAAGGTGTCGTGCCAGGCCTGCTCGTCGGGGAGGATGGTGATGCTGCCGTGCTCCTCCTCCGGCACCACGAAGCTGTAGTTGCTATAGAGCTTCTCGACATAGCCGGAATAGACGCACAGGCGGTTTTCGAAGCGCAGTAGGAAATCGATCGCCTGCTGGCGGTCGGTAATGGCATCCAGGTCCCAGGCGAGGTCGCTCTGGTTCTGCAATTCGTCCCAGTGTGAATCGGAATCGGCTTTGGAGTTGGCGTTCATGGACTCGGTCAATACGGCATCTGATCTGTAACAAGGCAGAAAACATGCCAGGCAATTCAAGGGCTTGGAATGGGGCTGGAGCGTGCTCCAGCTCACATTCGACATTCTAGAGCGGTCGCAATCTGACGAGGATGGTCACTTGTCGGACGGATTCAGGAAATTTCAGGCCCGGTACGCGAGAGCAAGCCTGCGCATGCCCTGTGTACCCATCGCGTTGTCGTGATCGTCCTGCTGCCAGGCTGCGCCGCTCATGGCCCTGGGCGAGTTAGGGAACCAGGGTCAGCGACACGGTGGAGCCGTTGGGGTAGGTGCTATTGAAGGAGTCGAAGGTGGTGCAGAAGGCGTGTTCGTCAAGGAAGTATTGGGTGTAGTTGGGCGCGACCTTATCCAAGGCGACTGTCGCATAGTCGTAGTACGTCGTTCCGCTTTTTACTGACGATCCTACTTGAGTGAGAGGGAAGTAGGTGCCGTCGATATTCAAGCCTTGCACAAGATCGCTGGACGTCAGGAGCAAATTGCACATCAGGTCTGCTTCTGGAAATGGTGCTGGGTTGAACAGTTTGACCACTCGGGCAAATGCCACGCTGCGGACGCTGGATAAGGTGGGACTCACTGAGCCGAGGGTGGGGCCCGATGGAGAGTAACCAGCCATAACCATGTTGAAGGTGGTCGTATCAGTTGGTTCTTCGTTGTAAGCCGTGTAATTGATCACGTCATATGTGATGAGCTTCCCCGCGGTCAATGTGCCGCTGAGAGATGACGTTGTGGCCAGGGTTTGGCGCCCGAACAGCTTTGCCTGGGGTTTGACCGGCGCAATCGGAGCGGCCTCGCCTTTTATGTAGCTGATATGTCGTTCCAGCTCGCTCTGGGTATCGGCCGCCGCAGCCATTAGCGGAAGACCGAGGGAGATGAGGGCGATAGGGCGAACCAGGGATTTCAGCATTGCAACGACTCCTTGTTTTATGGAGCCGGCAGTGGACCAGTTGCCCCGCTTCACGCCCAGCTATCCAAAGGCTGGCGGGCAGGAGGCCGCGCCTGCTCGGCGTGTCGACCAACCTGAAGCTAGGGGTGGCGTACGAGGTGTGGATTTGGGTAACAACCGCAGCGGCGAGCTGAGGGCGAACTTCAAAAATCCCACCTTTTTCCCGCCTATGGGTCGGGCCCTTATGGCGGGCGCTTCCCTATAGTGGCATCACGTAATCGAGCCGCCAGTGCTCGGCCATAACTATAAGAAGTAGAGGGAACTCGCCATGCGCCTGACCCGCAGTCCCGCCAAACGCCTTTTCCTCGTGCTTGCTGCCAGCCTGCTGGCCACCTCGGCCCAGGCCCGCATGGAGCCTCTTGATGACGCAGAGCTTTCCAACGTCACTGGGCAAGCGTTCATCAACCTGACAACCGATGCTGCAGGGGCGGTGAACTACACCCGTGTCAATTTCGGAGTGAAGGTCGATACCCAGCTCAATATCAAGAAGCTCGAATTGGGCGGTTACAGTCGCCCTGGGGAGTCCAAGAGCTCGGATATCCTGATCAACAATTTCGCGTTGGGAACCGTAGGACCCAACGACACCATCAATCCTTTTCAGATCGTCGATCCGTATTTCGAGTTGGCATACGAGGGGAACAAGGTCGTCGGTGTACGTATCGGCTTCGCCGAGGCGAAAGGTGTACTTTCCGGTGATATTTCCCATCTGACCGGAAAGGTGGCTGTTGACCTTGAAGGCAAGGCAAAGCCGCTATTGGACAGCGCCAATTTTTTCCAGAAGTTGCTGCTTGGCGCCACGGTCAATGACAACTCGATCATCAAGTCCGAAGCGGAATTGGTCAGCAATGGCACGCCTGATTCGGTCCGTGCCGCACAGGCAGGACTGAAGGATGGGGCGGTTGTGCAGTGCATTTCCAATTGCAATTTGCTCGGAGGGTTACTGACGGCTTTCCCTTCAAGCGGCTGCCAGATCATTGGGATTACCACGTGTTTCAACCTCAGCCAGTTCAAGTCCTTGGACATTGGAAACACGGCGGCAGCTGGAATGGATCAAGCAGCGCGAGGAGTCTTCATATCCGTACAACTCAAGGACACCCAATGGCGTGACCTTGATACCAACGCACTGGTCACCGCCGTAGCGGGTGCGTTTCTCAACATCCCCAAATACAAGAACGCCAACGGTGACATGGTTGCGGGTATCAAGTTCGACTTCGAGCAGGCCCTGAACGGTATTCCACGTAAGGACACCTGCTTGGGATCCGCTACTTCGGGGTGCTGATCATGCTCAAATCCTCGATTGCCGCATTTTTCTTGGTAGTGGCTTCGGTCGCTCAAGCTGAACTCAAGGCTCTGGATGATGCCGAGTTGTCCCGCGTCGACGGCGCCGGTATCGGTTTCGTGCTGGATAAGGTGCTGCTGGATGCGAATAACGCCACCATCACCATTAACGACATCAACAATGGCAGCGGGCAGAACGTACCCATTGCGGTGAAAGAGTTCTATCTAGGTGCCATCGGAAGCAACAAGGGCGCCAATCTCAATCCTGTAACCATTGGCCGGCTGGACCACCCCTTCGCCCTAAACCTGGCCCGTGGCGAGACCATGCGCACCCTCAACGATGCCGGCCAGTGGGTGCAAACCACCCCCAACGGCGTCTCGGTGCTGGAGTTCATGTTCCCCGAGCGCCTCACCACGGGGGGCTCGGCCTGCATCAGCGGTTACTCCACCGGCGGCAACACCTGCTCCAGCCGCGCCACGGAGAAGGTCGACCTGGGCATCCGCTTCGACTTCCAGGTCGCCGCCGGGCGCACCGACGTACTCAACCTGGATATCTCCGAACTGGCCATGGACGGGTCCTACCTGCGTCTCTGGGGCGACAAGGCCAAGAGCCAGATGGTCGGCGAGATGCGCATCAACCTGTTCGCCAAGGGCATCCAGCTGATGTCCTGCGCGGCCGGTAGTGCCAACTGCACCACTGCCGAGCAGCAACGTGATCGCACTATTTTCATGAGTGGCGCCTACGCCACGGTCGCTCTGGGTTACGGCAAGAGCCAGCCTCTGTTGTTCGACGCGACCAGTAATGGTCAGTTCGTGTTGGAGCTGCAGAGTCCGACGGCATCCGGCACTACGGCTGCTCAGAGGCAAGCTCTGGCAGATGATTTCTATGCCAATGCACCGCGTACCAACATCGTCATCAACAACCTAACGGTCGGTAGCGGCAACGCTAGCACCGGTGGATACAACTTTGGCTACAACGAAGTCGGCGGCCTCAGCATCAACTACCTGAAGGTGACCAGCCATGACCTCTAGACTCCTCCCATTGGTCCTGCTGCTTGCCGCCGGTTGCGCGCAGGCCGAGCTCAAGCCCATGGCGGATGCCGACCTCAGCGCCACGAGCGGGCAGGGTGGGGTCTACCTTTCCGGCGAGTTCAGTATCAACAAGGGCGGCGGCGTGCTCTGGAGCACCCCGGCCACCAACAACGCCGCGCAATGGACCATCGGCGAGCGCAGTTGCGCCACGGCCGGCTCCAGCACCCCGGAAAGTTGCGGCATGCGCATCGCCATCCGCACCGAGGCAGCGGGCGGCTGGTACGTGCTCGACAACCTCAAGGGCGTGTTCAGCTTCGAAGGCCTGACCCTGCGCACCCGCCTGATCAACGACAGCGCCGCCGGCTTCAACCAGGACGTGATCGAGCTGGGCCTGCCCAACAACGTGCGCTTCAAGGACGGCAGCTTCGCCTTCGCCGTCGCCAACCAGGGCGGCTGGCGCAACAAGGTGGGCACCACCGCCAATGGCGGCGACTCCACCTTCCAGCAGACCAACATCTTCTCGGCGAAGATCGACGGCGACATCCGCATGCAGGGCAGCGTGCTGGTCTTCCCCAAATAACAAGGAGCAGGGCGATGCGTGCAGTTGCGTTGTTCGCGGTACTCCTCAGCCCCCTGGCCCAGGCCATGCAGGCGCTGGATGACACGGCGCTGTCCGACGTCACCGGGCAGGACGGCATCAGCCTGGAAACCACCAGCGCCGGCTGGTCGGCCAGCAACATCAGCTACAGCGAGGACGGCCAGAGCCTCAACCTGCGTGGCGTCAGCAACCAGCCGCGCAGTGGCTCCAGCATCACTTCCACTACCAAGGTGGACGTGGTCAACCAGCGCCTGCAGATCGAGCACGCCAGCAGCGCCCAGGCGCTCAGCGTCACCAATATCGAAATGGGCGGCAGCACCAAGAGCTTCGGTTCCCTACGCGCCTTCTACACCCTGGGTGCGACGCTGAAGATCAAGGGCGGCGGCGCCAGCGGCGTGACCGGCATCTCGGTGGACGACAGCCGCCTCTCGCTCTCCGATGTCACCTTCTATTACCGCGACAACGGCTTCGACCTGATCGTCAAAGGCATGAGCCTCGACGCCTACCTGAACAACGCCTACATCGACATCGTCAGCGGTGGGGATGGCCAGGCGGTGCGGCTCGACCTGGGCAGCTCGCGCTTCGTCGCCGCCATCAATGGCATCGGCCTGGACCTGGCTCATGGCGACCCCACTGCATTGCCGGTGACACCCGACGCGCCGGACCTGCGCGACCCCAATGCCAGCAAGAGCTTCGGCAAGCTCAACATGGACCTGCGCCTGGGCGGCAGCGTCAGCATCTCCAGTGGCGGCGCCAGCGGCTCGGGCCTGCGCATCCGGCCCGACGTGAACATCGTCAACAGCCTGTTCCAGTACCAGGACGAAGGCATCCTGCGTGCCGAGAACTTCTCCGGCACCCTGCGCAGCCTCGCCGGCCTGACCCTCGACCTGGTGCAGGATGGCAATGGCAGCTTCGTCCAGGTCGCCTTCGCCGACCTCAAGCTCAACGCCACCCTGGGCGGGCTGATCATCGGCAACCCCACCAACCAGAAACTCGGCAGCCTGGGCATCGACCTCAACTTCGTCGACGACGGCGCGAAGAAGAACATCTTCAAGCTGCGCCCTGGCGGCGATCCCAACTCGGGCCTCAAGGGCATCACCGCCGACGTCAGCTGGAACATGGCCAACAGCTCGGTCTCGCTCACCGATAACGGCAACAGCATGTGGTTCAGCGGGCTGCGCACCAACGGCACCGGGCAGGTCACCCTGGACATCACCAAGAGCTGCGCGGCTGGCGCCTCCACCTCGTGCTACGCCGGCACCCAGAGCGACATGAGCAAGGGCAGCTACAACGGCCACTTCGACGGCCTGCGCCTGGGCCTGAACAACGTCAAGGGCAGCTACAGCTTCGATGGCCTGCGTGTGGGCAGCGCCACCGCGCCGCTGCAGGGCGGCACCGAACTGCTGGTGCTGATGGAAATCTTCCCCGCCTACGACTTCACCCTCAATGGCCAGCTCACCCTGCAACCGGGTGGCAGCAGCGGCTCGGGCATCAGCTACAACGCCGATTTCTTCATCACCGACGCCCGCGCCGCCATCACCGTGGACGAGACCGGCAAGGGCCTGTGGCTCTCCGGCACCCGCTACGACATGCACTTCCGCGATGGCTCGGTGGACGTCAGCAACAACGGCGTCGAGCTGCGCAAGGGCACCTACTGGTCCAACCTCGATGTCGCCGACCTGCGCTGGGGCGACCGCGCCACCGGTACCAGCCTCGGTCGCCTGGTGCTCAAGCGCTACGAACAGGGCTCCACCCTGGCGCTCAGCTCCGGCGGTGCCGGCGCTCTTTGCGTGGGCGGCAGCGGCTCCACTGCCAGTGCCTGTTCCGCCAGCGGCGGCCGCTGGGAAGACCGCGGCAACGAGGGCGTTTCGGTCAAGCTGAAGAACGTCTTCGTGCGCGACACCACCATCGACAGCACGGTCAACGGCGTGGCCACCGACGAGAAGCGCAACCAGGTGATCATCGAGACCGACCGCGTCAATGGCGTGAACGGCAGCGGCAGCCAGCTGGTTGTGGATAACTTCTACACCTCCGACGGCAACCCCAAGGACCCCAACGCCAACACCTACGGCTTCAACGCCGACCTCAACCTCGACGTCGCGCCGACCAAGGTCTGCACCAAGACCGGCAGCACCTGCACCGCCGTCACCCCCGACCCGCTGGGCTTCGCGGTCAACGGCCGCATCCACTTCAAGGAAGTGAACATCGACCGCATCCAGCACGTGCACCCCACCGGCGGCGCCGTCACCTCCATGTACGGGGTGAAGCTGCAGAACGCCGATATCCGCGCCAACCTCACCGCCACGCCGATCAACTGAACCGCCCGCCCGGCGGCGCCTTCCGTGCGCCGCCCGTGCCTTCCCGCCTCGCGCGTTTCGCGCCACAATTCGTCATCCGTCGTCGCGGCCACAAGCCGCGGCGTCTTTAGCCAGCGCCCCGGCCGCACCCCCGGTGGGGACATGAGGAGTGACCACAATGAATAACAACGATCGCGTCATCATTTTCGACACCACCCTGCGCGACGGCGAGCAGAGCCCCGGCGCCTCCATGACCCGGGAAGAGAAACTGCGCATCGCCAAGGCCCTGGAGCGGTTGCGTGTCGACGTGATCGAGGCAGGGTTCGCCATCGCCAGCCCGGGGGACTTCGAGGCGGTCAAGGCCATCGCCGACAGCATCAAGGACAGCACCGTGTGCAGCCTGGCCCGCGCCGTGGAAGGTGATATCGAGCGCGCCGCCGAAGCCCTCAAGGGCGCCAACTCCGGGCGTATCCACACCTTCATCGCCACCAGCCCCATCCACATGCAGTACAAGCTGCGCATGCAGCCGGACCAGGTGGTGGAGCAGGCCGTGCACGCCGTGCGCCACGCACGCAACCTGTGCGCGGACGTCGAGTTCTCCTGCGAGGACGCCGGGCGTTCGGAAATCGATTTCCTCTGCCGCATCATCGAGGCCGCCATCGACGCCGGCGCCCGCACCATCAACATCCCCGACACCGTCGGCTACGCCATCCCGCACCAGTACGCCGAGACCATCCGCCAACTGCTGCAGCGCATCCCCAATGCCGACAAGGCGGTGTTCTCCGTGCACTGCCACAACGACCTGGGGCTGGCCGTGGCCAACTCCCTGGCGGCGGTGGCGGTGGGCGCGCGCCAGGTGGAATGCACCATCAACGGCCTGGGCGAGCGCGCCGGCAACGCCGCGCTGGAAGAGATCGTCATGGCGATCAAGACCCGGGCCGACATCCTCGGCGTGCACACCCGCATCGACACGCCGCACATCCTCGCCACCTCGCGCATGGTTTCCGGCATCACCGGCTTCCCGGTGCAGCCGAACAAGGCCATCGTCGGCGCCAACGCCTTCGCCCACGAGTCGGGCATCCACCAGGACGGCGTGCTCAAGCACCGCGAAACCTACGAGATCATGTCCGCGCAGTCCGTGGGCTGGCACACCAACAAGCTGTCCCTCGGCAAGCTCTCCGGGCGCAACGCGTTCCGTACCCGCCTGGAGGAGCTGGGCATCCAGCTGCCCGGCGAGGCCGAACTCAACGCCGCCTTCGCCCGCTTCAAGGTGCTGGCCGACAAGAAGCACGAAATCTTCGACGAAGACCTCCAGGCCATCGTCTCCGACAGCCTCGGCGAGGAAGCGCCGGAGCACTTCCGCCTGGCCCACCTGGAAGTCGTCTCGCGCACCGGCGAGGTGCCCCACGCGCGGCTGGTACTGAGCATCGGCGGTGTCGAGCGTGAGGCCAGTGCTGAAGGCTCCGGCCCGGTGGATGCGACCTTCAAGGCCATCGAAAGCCTCGCTGCTTCGGCCGCCAACCTGCAGCTGTATTCGGTCAACGCCATCACCCAGGGCACCGATTCCCAGGGTGAAGTGACGGTACGCCTGGAAAAAGCCGGACGAATCGTCAACGGCAACGGTGCGGATACCGATATAGTTGTCGCTTCCGCCAAGGCCTATCTCAACGCGCTGAACCTCATGCAGGCCGGCGTACGCAAAGCCCATCCACAGGTAGCTGACGTTTGATCCAAGAGCTCCGTCGCCGCGCTTATCTCGATGCCATGCAGGTCGCCACCTGGCTGCCGCGCACGGTATTGCCCTTCGCTGCGCCTTCGCGCCCCGAGCTGCTGGTGCAGCCCGAGGCCGCGCCGAAACCCGAACCGACGCGGGTGCCCACTCCCGCCGCTGCCGCGACCCAGGCCACCCCGGCCGCAGCCGAGGCGCCGGTGCAGGCACCCACGAGACCGAAGATCGAGGTACCGCGCCCCGGCACCACGCCGCGCGTAGCGGTGAACCCCGAGCCGACGGCGGAGCCCGCCAATGAAGCGACCCCGGAGCCGGTGAAAACCGCTCCGGTGGCGCCACCGCGTTTCTCCCTGCAATTGCTGCGTGCCGGCAGTTGCCTGTTACTGGTGGAACTGCCCACCGGCGAAGGCTTCCAGAGCCGCGACCCGGCCTACCTGCTGCTCAAGGATCTGCTGCGCGCCGCCGGCCTGCCGGATGCGCCACAGATGATCGGTGAGCCGGTGCGCTGGCCGCTGCTGGTGCGCGGCAACATGGACCAGGGGCCAGACGCTGCCCGTGATTTCCTCCAGGGCTTCGTCGCTGCACGCATGGAAGAGGGCGCCGGTTGCAGTTGCCTGTGGCTGGTGGGTTTGCCGGCGATCCGCTTTGCCGGGGAAGCCGACGCCGATGCCTACTGCCGCGAGCTCCAGGTCGAAGGCCTGGGCGCCGCCTGGGCTGTGCCAGGGTTGGAGCTATTGATGGACGAACCGCAACGCAAGGCCGAGCTGTGGCAGGCCATGCGCCGGGTGACGAGACGCTGGAAATCCGCTGAATGACCGATGCAGTTTCCTTCCGCCGGATGACCGAGGCGGATCTCGATGCCGTGCTCAAGATCGAATATGCCGCCTTCAGCCATCCCTGGACGCGCGGCATCTTTGCCGACGGCCTGAAGTCCTACGACTGCTGGATCATGTTCGAAGGCACCCAGCAGGTCGGCCACGGGGTGATCAACGTGATCATCGATGAGGCGCACCTGCTCAATATCACCGTAAAGCCGGAAAGCCAGGGGCGCGGGCTGGGCTTGCGTCTGCTGGAGCACCTGATGACGCGCGCGCTGGAGCTCAAGGCCGGCGAATGCTTCCTCGAAGTGCGTGCCAGCAACGAGTCGGCCTACCGGCTCTACGAGCGCTATGGCTTCAACGAGATCGGCCGGCGCCGGGGCTACTACCCGGCGGTGGGTGGCCGCGAGGATGCCCTGGTGATGGCCTGCACCCTGCTGGACTGAAAAATGCCTGCGCTCGACGACGTCCCTAGAAGCTAGCGGGCACGCCGGGCGTAGCGGGGCTGCTCTTCCTCGTGCAGCTCCTCTTCCTCGTCACCGGTAACGCTGAGGTCGAAATCCCGAGACAGCGTGCCGCTGGGGTTGCTGAGCGGCGTGTCGGTTTCATCCTCCAGCAGCTCTTCCGGCGACAGGTCGAAATCCTTCGGCGGGTGCGGTGTGCCGCCCCGGGTCAGGCCGGCCTCACGCAACTGACGCGGCGGGAACTCCTCCACCGGGCCGCTGCCGGCAGGCGCTTCGGTCAGCGACTTCTCCGGGGCCTTGGGATCGTGCTCCTCGTCCGTCGCGGGGTTGTTGCGGGTCGGGTCTGGCTGGCTCATGGCGTGGCCTCCACGCTGTGGCTATGGAGGGTGGACGGCCGCCACGCGGAAAGATTCCCCCCATTTGCCCCGATCCGTCGGCCAGTCTGGCATTTACGGCCATTTTCCGGCTTCTGGTACCGGCGTACCCTTTTGCCACCATCAGGCGAGGAGGGCGCCATGCAGCAAACGGACGTGATCGTGGTCGGGGCGGGTATCTCGGGGCTGACCGCCGCCTGGCGCCTCGCCTGTGCCGGCAAGCGCGTGCAGGTGCTGGAGGCCAACGAGCGGGTGGGGGGGCGCACCCTCAACCATGGGTTATCCACAGGCGATGTGGTGGAGCTGGGTGGCCAGTGGGTGGGCCCGACCCAGGACCGCATCCTCGGGCTGCTGGGCGAGCTGAATCTCTCCACCTTCCCGCTATGGAACCAGGGCGACAACCTGACCTTCTTCGGCGGCCGGCTGAAGCCCTATCGCGGCACCATTCCGCGCTTCTCGCCGCTGGTGCTGCTGGATGTACTGCAGGCGCAGATGCGTTTCGAGCGCCTGTCACGGCAGATCCCCCTGGATGACCCGGCCCGCCACCCGCGTGCGGAAGAATGGGACTCGATGACCTTCGCCGAGTGGATCCGCCGCACCCTGAAGACTGCCCAGGGGCGCAAGGTGTTCGAGCTGATGAGCGGCGCCGTGTTCGCCGCCAGCCCCCACGACCTGTCCTTCCTTCATGTGCTGTTCTACGTGCAGGCCGGCAGTGGTTTCGACTGCATCCTTGGCGTCGAGAACGGCGCCCAGCAGGACCGTATCCAGGGCGGCTCGCAACGCATCTGCCTGGAGCTGGCGGCGCGCCTGGGCGATGCGGTGCGCCTCGGCCAGCCGGTGCGGGCGCTGCGCCAGGATGGGGAGGGCGTCGAGCTGTTCACCGATAGCGGGCGCTACCAGGCTGGGCGGGTGATCCTCGCCGTGCCGCCGACCCAGCTGTTGAGAATCACCCAGGCGCCGTTGCTGCCCGGCTGGCGAGACCAGATGCTGCAACGCCAGCCCCAGGGCGCCTCGATCAAATGCATGGCGCATTACCAGCGCCCCTTTTGGCGCGAGCGTGGGCTCTCCGGCCAGGCCACCAGCGAGGTCGGGCCGGTACGGCTGACCTTCGATAACAGCCTGCCCGGCTCAGCAGGTGGTGTGTTGCTGGGCTTCATCGAGGGCGACGAGGCGCGGCACTGGTCCATGCGCAGCGAGGACGAGCGTCGCGCCGTGGTGCTCGAGTGCTTCGCTCGCTACTTCGGCCAGGAGGCATTGGCGCCCCTGGAGTATGTGGACAAGTGCTGGGCCGATGAGCCTTTTGCCCGGGGCTGCTACGCCGCCTGTTTCCCGCCGGGGCTATGGACCACGGGTGCGGCACGCCTGCGTGAGCCCCATGGGCGCTTGCACTTCGCCGGTACCGAAACCGCCACGCGCTGGATGGGCTATTTCGACGGCGCCGTGGAGGCGGCCGAGCGTGCGGTAGCGGAAGTGCTGGCGGCGGGCTGAGCCGCTGTGACGGCGCGCGGCGGGCGCTTGTCAAAGCCTGGCACCCTCCGTAAGGTGCGCCGGCCATAAGAATGAGGAGAAGACCGATGAGCGACCTGCAGCAGCTGTTCGACAACAACGCCCGCTGGGCCGAGAACATCAAGGAACGTGACCCTCAGTTCTTCGAGAAGCTGGCCAAGCAGCAGGTGCCCGAATACCTGTGGATCGGCTGCTCCGATGCCCGCGTGCCGGCCAACGAGATCGTCGGCATGCTGCCGGGCGACCTCTTCGTCCATCGCAACGTCGCCAACGTGGTGCTGCACACCGACCTCAACTGCCTGTCGGTGGTCCAGTACGCAGTGGACGTGCTCAAGGTGAAGCACATTCTCGTCACCGGCCACTATGGCTGTGGCGGCGTGCGCGCGGCCATGCAGGACGTGCAGTTCGGCCTGATCGACGGCTGGCTGCGCACCATCCGTGACCTCTACTACGACCAGCGCGAGCACCTGGCGCAGTTCACCAGCGAGGAAGAGCGCGTCGACCGCATGTGCGAGCTCAACGTCATGCAGCAGGTAGCCAACGTCAGCCACACCACCATCGTCCAGAACGCCTGGCACCGTGGGCAGGAGCTGTCCGTGCACGGCTGCATCTACGGCATCAAGGACGGCCGTTGGAAGAACCTCAACGTCACCGTTAGCGGCATCGAGCAGCTGCCGCCGCAATACCGCCTGCGCCCCTTGGGCCAGAGCTGACCGATGAGTGAAACACGCGCCCCGGCCCTGGCCTGGGCCGGCCTGTTGCTGGCCAGCGCCTGCTGGGCCGGCAACGCCCTGGTGGCGCGGGCCTTCCATGACGACATCCCGCCCATCGCCCTGACCTTCTGGCGCTGGAGCCTGGCCCTGGCCATTCTCCTGCCCTTCGTCGCCCGCCCCCTCTGGCAGCACCGCGCCGCCGTGCGTCGCGCCGGCTGGCGCCTGGTACTGGTGGCAGCGATGGGCATCAGCACCTACAGCGTGCTGCTGTACTGCGCCGCGCGCACCACGGTGGCGATCAACCTCACCCTGCTCAACACCTGCCTGCCGCTGGCCACCTTCATCGGTGCCGGCCTGTTGCTGGGCGAATGGCCCACTCGGCGCGCCTGGCTGGGCATGGCGGTGGCCATCCTCGGGCTGCTGGTGCTGATCGGCCGCGGCAGCCTGGCCTCGCTGGCCAGCCTGAGCTTCAACCCCGGCGACCTGATCATGCTGCTGGCGGTGCTCGACTGGGCGCTCTACACCCTGCTGCAACGGCGCTGGGCTGCCTGGTTCCAGGGCATCCCGCCGCTGGCCTTCCTCGGTGCGCTGGCGCTCTGCGGCGTGCCGCTGCTGCTGCCGTTCTACCTGCTGGAGCTGGCCAGTGGCGCCCACTTCGAGCCCAGCCTGCGCAACCTCGCCGCCATCGGCTACACCGGCACCTTCGCCTCGCTGATCGCCTACTTGCTGTGGAACCACGGCATCGCCGTGCTCGGCGTGGCCAAGGCCTCGTTGACCAACTACCTGATGCCGGTGTTCACCGCGATCCTCGGCTTCCTCATCCTCGGTGAAGCGTTGCAGGGCTATCACTGGATGGGCGGCGGCATGATCTTCGTCGGTCTGCTGCTCGGTACCCGCCAGCGGGCGAAGTAGGCTCGTAGGCGCCGCAGGGCGAACTCATTGGCTCTGTCTGCGTTAAGTGTTGCTAGAAGATTTGAACCCAGCTGATTGCCGAGCTCTGATGATGTTTCTGGTTTCGCCCCCCCCCCCCGGGCGAGTCCCTTTTTTCAATCGCCAAAAAAGGAACCAAAAACGCTTGCCGGTATGACTCACCCACATAGGTGACAAATCGGTTCAACCACATGGGTTACAGTTTTTAACCTAGCGGGGTTCCCTCAGGAGGGTGCCCCATGCCTTGGCGAGAGCTGAAACCTATGGACGAAAAAGTATTGTTCATCGCTGATTACCTCAGGCAGGTGAGCAGCTTCACTGGGCTTTGTGAGCATTTCGGCATTAGCCGCAAGACAGGCTACAAGTGGGTTGAGCGTTACAAGCAAGCCGGCATGCAAGGGCTTGCCGAGCAGAGCCGAAAGCGTCACGAGCAGGAGCGAACTCCTTATGTCATTCGCGAGTACATCCTCGACTTGCGACGGCGCTCGGAGGTTGAGCTAGGGCCCAAGAAAATCCAGGCGCTGGTTGAGCGACGTTACCCCGGGCAGAGTCCCTCCAGGACCACGATCTACACCATCCTCAAACTGGAGGGCCTTATCGCCCCCCGACGAGTTCGCCGCCGGGTACCGAGTTATCCAAAACCGCTGAAGACGACCCACGAGCCCAATGAGCTCTGGAGCGCAGATTACAAAGGCCAGTTTCTGACCCAGGACGGTAAGTGGTGCTACCCCCTGACGGTTATGGATCATGCCAGCCGATACCTCCTGGCCTGCGAGGGCATGGCAGGGACACGACTGGAGGAGACCAAGGCAGCCTTTGAGCGGCTGTTTCGTTGCCATGGACTGCCACTGCGCCTGCGGACCGACAACGGAACACCGTTTGCCAGTACGGGCAGAACTGGCCTGACCCAGCTATCGATCTGGTGGCTACGTCTGGGGATCATTCCGGAGCGCATAGCCCCGGGGCGGCCTGAGCAGAATGGGCGGCATGAGCGCATGCACCGGACCTTGAAACGAGCAGTCACCCAGCCTGTGGCGGCGCACATGGCAGAGCAACAGCAGCGCTTCGATGAGTTCATTCAGAACTACAACCAGCAGAGACCTCATGAGGCCCTGAAGCAGCAGACACCCAGCCAGTGCTACAAGGAGTCACCACGTACTTATCCAGAACAGTTGCCGGAGCTGACGTATCCGGGCCATGTCGAAGTCTATCGGGCAGATTGCAACGGCATCCTCAATCGAAGGGGACTACGTATCTACGTAGGGCACCTGCTCAAGCACGAACAGATTGGATTGGAGCAGATTGGTGAAGAACTCTGGGCCGTGCATTTCGGCCCGGTTGTGATTGGTCGCGTAGATGAGCAAGAGCAGAAGGAGGGTTATCTATCCTTGAAAGTGTCACCCATGTGACTGAACTCTTTTGTTACCCATGTGGTTGATCCATACATGCCCCGTCATCCGGCCCCGGCTTCGCCGGGGTTCCCTCACTCCATCGTCGTTACTCGCTACGCTCGCCCTTCGGGCCGCACTGCAGTGCGTTCGCCGCAAGCGTCGTCTGGGGGCCGGCGCGATGGGCCATCCATGGCCTGGCGCGCCTCTCGCGGCATCCATGCCGCTCGTCCCCCGGCGCAACGACTGCGTTCGGCCTCCTGGAGGGGCGTTGGCGGCTGCCCCACCTTTCTTCGTCCAGCGCATTGCCACGTGGTGCGCACAGGCTTTCGTAGGATGGCGTAGAGCGAAGCGAAACCCATGCGGTGGCGGTGGCACGACCCCTTGGGCGCCCGGAAAGGGCCGTGCTTGAGCGCTTGCATTAAAGCCACAACAGCTAACGCAGACAGAGCCAACTCATTCGCCAAGCAGCGCACAGCGTTGCCCTGGCGCCTTCGGCCTCGCCTTGTAAAAAGCGCAAAATCTGCAAAACCGCCGTCGCTACAGTGCGTTCCAAGGAGGCCGCATGAAGCCCGAGACCCTGAACCACTATGGCCAGCGCCTGGAACCCGTCCTGCACTGGCTGGCTCGCCACCCCGACGCCGACCCGGACCTGTACCGGCTGGCGGACCTGGCCTGCCTTTCGCCGTACCACTTCCATCGCGTCTACCGCGCCTTGATGGGGGAGACGGTGAACGCCACGGTGCAACGCATCCGCATGCACCGCGCGGCGGTGGCGCTGGGCAACCCCGAGGCTTCCTTGCGTGATGTGGCGCAGCGCGCCGGCTATGAGTCGGACGCGGCGTTCAACCGGGCATTCGGCACCGCCTTCGGCATCCCGCCGGGGCGCTATCGCGCAGCCCGCTCCCGACCCTTCGACCCCAAGGAGCTCGGCATGTACCCCATCAAGATCGAAACCCTACCCGACGTCACCCTGGCAGGCCTGGCCCATCTTGGCAGCTACCAGGAAATCGGCCCGCAGTTCGCCCGCGTCTTCATGCTCGCCGCCACCCGCGGCATCGCCCAGCCCGAGTCGGTCGGCTACGGCATCTACTTCGACGACCCCGCCCAGGTGCCCGAGCATGAGTTGCGCTCGATGGCTTGCGTCCCGGTGGCGCCCGATGCCGTGCTGGGCGACGAGCTGCTGCGCTTCGAAATCCCCGCTGGCCGCTGCGCCGTACTGACCTACACCGGCCCGTACAACGAGATGGAAAAGCCCTACAACTGGATGTTCTCGCAATGGCTGCCCGCCAGCGGCCACGAGCCGGCGAACTTCCCCATGTTCGAGATGTACATGAACGACCCCCGCACCACCCCGCCCGCGCAGCTGCAGACCTGCATCTGCATGCCGCTGAAGTAGGGCAACGGGATCCGGCGGGGCAGGGAAGCGCCTTCGCCGGACCCTGTGTCACGGACCCGTAGGATGGGTAGAGCTCTGCGAAACCCATCGAGCCCAGCACCAGACAGCCATGGGCTTATGTTTCCTGGCGAAACGGCCAGGAACCTGTAGCGTCGACTTCTTTCGCTCCAAGAACCGCCGTACCAGAACGACTCCGCCTGTCAGAAGGTCGCATCGAAGTTATTTCTCTCGCCCTGTATAGTTCGCGCGGCAGATTCAGCTGTTTTAATCGGGAAGCCGATTGTCGCATTGCCCCCTCGGTGCCCCCTCTATACAACAGCCAACCGTCCGTATCCGGCCGACAAAGCCTGCCTTGTCTTTGCTGCCGAACGGGCGATTTCTGCTTTTCGCTCCCGCGACCCGGGTAGCGGAAACAACAGTCAGCCCTGCCGGGTTACCCCTCGGCGGGTGCCAGCCCTTTTACAAAAATAAGAGGTTCACATGTCCAGCAGCGAACATGAACTGCAACGCGGCCTGGGTGAGCGGCACATCCGCCTCATGGCCCTCGGCGCCTGCATCGGCGTCGGCCTGTTCCTCGGCTCCGCCAAGGCCATTCAGATGGCCGGCCCCGCCATCATGCTCTCCTACATCATCGGTGGCCTCGCCATCCTCGTGATCATGCGCGCCCTCGGCGAGATGGCCGTGCACAACCCCGTGGCCGGCTCCTTCAGCCGCTACGCCCAGGATTACCTCGGCCCGCTGGCCGGCTTCCTCACCGGCTGGAACTACTGGTTCCTCTGGCTGGTGACCTGCGTCGCCGAGATCACCGCCGTCGCCATCTACATGCAGATCTGGTTCCCCGACGTGGACCGCTGGATCTGGGCCCTGCTGGCCCTGGCGAGCATGGGCACCATCAACCTGATCACCGTGCGCGCCTTCGGCGAGTTCGAGTTCTGGTTCGCCCTGATCAAGATCGTCACCATCATCGCCATGGTCGTCGCCGGCGCCGGGATGATCGTCTTCGGCATCGGCAATGGCGGCATCGCCACCGGCATCAGCAACCTGTGGAACCATGGCGGCTTCATGCCCAACGGCATCCAGGGCGTGCTCATGTCGCTGCAGATGGTCATGTTCGCCTACCTCGGCGTGGAGATGATCGGCCTCACCGCCGGCGAAGCCCGCAACCCGCAGAAGACCATCCCCAACGCCATCAACTCGGTGTTCTGGCGCATCCTGCTGTTCTATGTCGGCGCGCTGTTCGTGATCATGTCCATCTATCCCTGGAACGAGATCGGCACCCAGGGCAGCCCCTTCGTCATGACCTTCGAGCGCCTGGGCATCAAGACCGCCGCCGGCATCATCAACTTCGTGGTCATCACTGCGGCGCTGAGCTCCTGCAACGGCGGCATCTTCAGCACCGGGCGCATGCTCTACAGCCTCGCCCAGCACGGCCAGGCGCCCAAGCCCTTCGCCCGCACCTCGCGTAACGGCGTACCGCGCAACGCGCTGCTGCTGTCCATCGGCGCCCTGCTGCTCGGCGTGCTGCTGAACTACCTGGTGCCGGAGAAGGTGTTCGTCTGGGTCACCTCCATCGCCACCTTCGGCGCCATCTGGACCTGGGCCATGATCCTGCTCGCGCAGATGAAGTTCCGCCGCAGCCTGAGCCCGGCCGAACAGGGCAAGCTGCAGTTCAAGATGTGGCTGTTCCCCCTCAGCTCCTACCTCGCCTTGGCCTTCCTGGTGCTGGTGGTGGTGTTGATGGCCTTCTTCGAGGAAACCCGCATCGCCCTGTACATCGGGCCGGCGTTCCTGGTGCTGCTGACCGTGCTGTACAAGGTGTTCAAGCTCGGCGACCAGCCCGCCGCCTACCTGACCGGCAACGTCGCCTCCTGACGGCAACCCGACAGACACCCCGCCCTGGCGGGGTGTTTTTGTTTGGGGTGGTTGGGTGTAGAACACCCACGCGGTCAATCAAGCGGCGCCACGAAGCCGGGGGCAAACCAGGGGAGGGAGACCGAATGAGCAAATTGGGATGCAGCTGCGGGCATGTGATTGTGGATCAGACCGACTCGCTACCCTACAAGGCCGAATTGCTGCGCGCTGACCGTGAAGAGATGTTCTACGACCGGGTAGAAGCGCTGTTCGCCAGCATGAAAATTGCCATGACTGAGGGGCGGCTATCCGAGCTGTTACACGAGGCGTATGGCAGTGGGCTGCGAGTAACGGAAGACGGGTTCTTTATCGAAAAGCTGTCGAGCTTGACCTGCGAACTCTTCACAACGATGTACGAGTGTGAGGCGTGTGGCCGCCTGTGGGTTCAGCGACCGAATGACCCACATTTCATCTCGTACTCACCGGATGGTGGAAAGCCTCAGCGAATACTGTCTTCGGAGTAGTGGCTTGTGTGTTCGTTGTCTGTGTCAAAGAAGGCATCGATATAACTCTCTGGTTCGAGATCACTGCTCCGCAGCAATGAGAAAACCTCGACTCCGTTGGCTTGGATCTGCTCGAACAGCTCGAACGCCTGCGAGAGCCCGAGGAACTTCATGTCTTCAGTCGCATAGATTTCCGCTTCCTGCTCAGCCAGTTGGATGGCGTGATCCATGTCGTTGGCCTGCCACAGCGTTATGCGCTCTTCATAGAGGTGTTTGGCTTTCTGGTTTGGACGAGGCGCCCAACGAAAGATGCATCTGACGGAGTAGGAGTTCATTCAGGTGTTCGCCTTTTCAGGTGGGAGTGGTCGTGGCTTTGGTTCCGCTGCCCGATCCGAAACCAGAGTGTAGGGCTCGGGAAGCGGGCGTCGTCGAGATGCAAAATTTCCATCCACCGCTATCATCCGGCAAAGCTCCTGCTCGCGAACGCTTTAGCGGTTCTCCCCCCGCTCACGGCATACAATGCGCACCTTATCCACAGGACGGATCACTTCGTGGGCAATGGACTCCGCACCGCCAGCCGCGCACTGGCGGCCAGCCTGCTCTTCATCATCGGCACTCTGCTCCAGGGCCTCTGGGCCCTCGCGCCCTTCGCCAGCAACCCACCCTCGGACATGGGGCGCTACTCGCTGGCCGAGGAGCTGCTGGTGCATGCGCTGCTGCTCATCCCGTTCCTGCTGCTCGCCCGCTGGCTAGGCAAGCGCATTACTTACCGCCTGCTCAGAGTGGCCTTGGCCACCTTGCTGGCGATGCTTGCGTGGTACCTGGTGGACATCAGCGTCTTCGATAACCGGGTAGCGAGCTGGAGCACCTACACGAGCCTGGAGATGGCGATCGAGGTGCTGGTGTATGCGGTGTTGCCGGTGATGGTGGCGGGGGCGGGGTTTGGGACGGCTCTAGCGCTATCGAGACTGGGAAAGTGAATTGCTAATGGTTCCCGGAGGGCTCGCTTTAGCCTTCCGGGAACATGAGGCCACTAGAGTTCAGTGGTGCATGGCTTCCCGTAGTTCCAGGTCACCTTGTTCCCGTCCTTGGCCACGAAGGTGAACACTCGTTCCGAGGCACCTTCATAAGCGTTTTCGAATGGAATCACGACCTTGTCTTTCGAGACTTTGGGCTTTACGAACTGCCTTGTGACCGGATCACCCCCCACGTACCTCGTCCACAGCATCTCGTCTTCGCCATAGAGATCTATGTAGTCGTATGAGCCATCGGCCTCGACACATTTGAAGAGGACGGAGTTGCCTTTCTTATAGGCGCTGTCCACGTATGACTTCATATCAAAGTCGTCCGCGTGAGCGGTGGTTACCAGGAGCGCGAGTGCCAGCGTAGTTTTCTTCAAGATGCTTCCTTTCAGGTGGTTGTCGCTTCGGGCAAGCATGACAGGCTGCTTTGTGCTCATGCCAGTGGATCTCTTTCAGGCACCCGACACGGCCCCGACGACGCTAAGATCGTGCCCCTTGCTTGGACGCTTTCCGTACAGGACGTACCCCATGATCGACCTGCTGTTCTGGCCACTGCTCGTCACCCTGTTGTTCGCGCCGCCCTGGTTGCTCTGGCAGCGCGCCGAGCGGCTGGGCTGGTTGAGCCGCTACGCGCTGGCCTTGCTCCCGGTGGGCGTTACCTGGCTGGGATGGCAATGGGGCATCTGGGCCTTTGAGCACTTCGACTGCCAAGGCAACACCAAGGGGCTGCACGACTGCCTGTCGAACGGGCAGGACATGACCGCCTGGGTTGGGCGAGTGCTATTCCTGAGCGTACCGATGATGTTCATCGGCCTGCCGCTTTCGGGTTGGTTCCTGATCGACACGCTGATGCGCCACCTCGGCCACCTCGGCCACCTCGGCCACCTCGGCCATCTCGCCAATCGCGAATGAACATGCCCCCACGCCCCGGCACATCACCGCCCGTGGCGTAGGGTGGATGGCGCTCTTCCCATCCACCAAGGGGTGTTCGGCACGGCCTTGTAGGGTGGCGCCACCCCGTGGGAGCGAATTCATTCGCGATGCTTTTCCTGTCCACCATGGGCATCTGGCATGGCTCAGACGGTGGATCGATGAAGCGCGATCCACCCTACGACGGCCCCAACCCGCGTGGCGCTACCCTGCGGGCCGACCCAATTCCGGGCAAAAAAAAACCGGCAATCAAAAGGGGAGGGATTGCCGGCGTGCGCATACGGAGGAGAGGGTTGGCTATGCCGCGAACTCGTCCTCGTTGAACGCCATCAGGGATGCTTTGCCTGCCATCACCTCGGCCAGCAGGCCGTCGGTCTCGGTCAGGGTTCGGGTCATGTAGAAGTCGGCGGACTTCAGCTTGGCGCCGTAGAAGGTCTTCTCCTCGCTGCCGGCGTCCAGCTTGGCCTGGGCCACCTGAGCCATGCGGGCCCACAGCCAGGCCAGCGTGGTCAGCGCGAACAGCCGCAGGTAGGGCGTGGCCGCCGCGCCGGCCTGTTCCGGGTCCTTCATGCCTTCGGTGGCCAGCCACATGGTCGCCTGCTGCAACTGGCGCAACGCCTTGTCCACCTTGGCCACGTGGGCCGCCTCGGGGTTGGCCTTGAGCCACTTATCCACCAACTGGAAGAAACCACGCACCGCACGGCCGCCGCCCAGGGCCAGCTTGCGGCCCACCAGGTCCAGCGCCTGGATGCCGTTGGTGCCTTCGTAGATACGGGTGATGCGGCAATCCCGCACCAGTTGCTCGATGCCCCAGTCCTCGGTGAAGCCCGAGCCGCCCATCACCTGCAGGCCCTCGTTGGCGCAGGCGAAGCCCTCGTCGGTGAGGAAGGCCTTCACCACCGGCGTCAGCAGCTGCACCAGATCGTCCGCCTGCTGGCGCACCTCGGCGTCCGGGTGGTCGTGGGCGATGTCCTGATGCAGACCGGTGAAGTAGGCCAGCGCGCGGCTGCCCTCGATCATCACCTTCTGGCGCAGCAGCATGCGCCGCACGTCCGGGTGCACCAGGATCGGGTCGGCCGGCTTGTCCTGCGCCTTCGGCCCGCTCAGCGAGCGGCTCTGCAGGCGCTCGCGGGCGAAGCCCAGGCTGATCTGGTAGGCGTTCTCGGCAATGCCCAGGCCCTGCATGCCGACCATCAGACGTGCCGAGTTCATCATCGTGAACATGCAGCGCAGGCCCTTGTGGGGCTCGCCGATCAGCCAGCCCTTGGCGCCCTCGAAATTCATCACGCAGGTGGCCGAGCCCTTGATGCCCATCTTGTGCTCCAGCCCGCCGCAGAAGGCCGGATTGCGGCTGCCATCGGCGAGGAACTTGGGCACCAGGAACAGCGAAATCCCCTTCACCCCTGCCGGCGCATCAGGCAGACGGGCCAGCACCAGGTGGACGATGTTCTCCACCAGGTCGTGCTCGCCGCCAGTGATCCAGATCTTCGTGCCGCTCAGCGCGTAGCTGCCATCCGCCTGGGGTTCGGCGCGGGTGCGGATCAGTCCCAGGTCCGTGCCGCACTGCGGCTCGGTCAGGCACATGGTGCCGGTCCACTCACCGCTGATCAGCTTCGGCAGGTAGGCCTCCTGCTGCTCGCGGGTGCCGTGGGCGGTGAGGGCATTGATGGCGCCGTGGGTCAGGCCCGGGTACATGCCCAGCGACAGGTTCGCCGAGCACACCATCTCCTCCACCATCATGTTCAGCACATGGGGCAGGCCCTGGCCGCCGAACTCGGTGGGGCAGGCCAGCGCCGTCCAGCCGCCTTCGGCGAACTGGCGGTAGCCCTCGCGGAACCCGGCGGGCGTCTTCACCGCGCGGGTCGCCGGGTCGTAATGACAGCCTTCCTTGTCGCCCGAGCTGTTCAGCGGGGCCAGCACCCCCTCAGCCAGGCGCGCCGCCTCTTCGAGGATCGCGCTGCCCAGGTCAGCGCCGAATTCCCCTTGGGATGGCAAAGCCTGCAGGTGCGTATAGGCATCGAGTACTTCATCGAACACAAAGCGCATGTCGCGGAGCGGCGCGCGGTAGGCCGGCATGGTGGAGTCCTCTAAAGCTGTACATTGAGTGAATTTGTATAGTTTTTCTACTGCTGCGTATAAGTTTGTACAAGGGGTTTGTACAACTTTTTCCCGCCGGGAGGATGACCGGCCAGTTCCGCTTTCAGCGCCCCGGCAAGCCGCTATGGTCCGCCAGGCCCCGCGCCCTGTAGGCTTCGCCCACCCGCAAGGAGGCCTCGATGAAACGCGCGTTAGGGATTACCTCACTCACCCTGGCACTCGCCGCCAGTACTGCAGGCGCCGGCTACCTCTACCTCACCCAGGTGCCCCGCCTGGCCTACCCCCTCCAGCGCCTCGACGGCTGGGCCCTGAGCGATGGCGGCTCGTACGGGTTGGAGGTGGTGGATGCCGAGAGCCGTGTCGTCCTGCTGGGCATTCAGGCCACCGGCCTCGATGTGCCGGAGGAGCGCCACCCCGCCTTTATCGGGCGGCCGCTGTTCGGCCTGCCCCTGACCGTCACCGCCGGCCTGGGCAGCACGCTAGAACGGCAGATCGATGCACTCGCCCACGAAATCGCCCGCAGCGGGCTGGATGAAGCTCGCTGGCGAAAGGCAGGGGACGCCCTCAACCCGCGCGAGCAGCCCTACGCCGTCGCGTGGTCCCTGCATGAGCAGTTGGTGGCGCGTCGCGGGGGAGGGCGGGAGTGAAGGCGGGGGATCAGGAGAGGAACGCCCGGCGCCTCATGACGTGGGCACCGAGCGGGGGAAGGTGAAAGGCGGCGCTAGGCCTAGGAGGGCGGGGCGATCAGACCGTCGTGTTCGGGGCTGGTTTGTCCGTCTTGGAGACGCAACTCTCCGCTGATCAACCAGCACTGATACTGCGGAAAAACTCTGCTTAGTATTCCTATCTCATCAGCACCAAGGCGGGCACGCCCACGCTTTATGTTCTGCCAGCGAACATATCCCGTACTACCTGCTTCTGATAATTCGGTGATGCTGGCCATTTCCAACAGTTGCATGGCGCGCTGCGTAATTCCTTCGCTCATACACTATTCCCAGACTTTTCCTACATTTATGCTTTTTCGGGTTAATGTATTATTTGCGTGTATTTGAGACGTGTATTAAGTACACGGCTTGTCCAAATATAGAGCCGATTATAGGAGCTTTATATGGAACAGTCTGGCGTAGTGGGGCTTAGCGCTGATGGAAAGCCTGAACGAATAAACGACGCGCGCTGTGCGCCGTTCTGCACTCAGCTCGTCCTGGCGGAGATGTGCGGCCTTGAGGAAATCACCGAGGACGTGGTGCGCGGCTGGGTCGAAACCCGAACGATCCCCACCGTGAAGATCGGGCGTCGTCGGGTGATCAATCTCCATCGCATTCGCAGCGACCTGGATCAGGGCAAGACGGTCTTCAGCGCAGGGGACTACGCGAATGAATAGGACGACTGCCCATCAGCTGCTGTTGCTTCTGCGGAGGATTCGCTACTCGGATCCGGATCGGGCGTTCGCACAGTTCATGCGCTTTACCGGTTATGTGGATGCGTTGCAGGACACGGGCGCCTATGAAGCCGAGACGTTGCGGCGCCTCGATCAGCTCGGGCTTAACGCGTTTGCGCAGCGCCGTGGCCGGAATCTTGTGGGGGAGTGATGAAAGGAAATGTCCTGAATTTTCGCAGGCGCAGGGAGTTGCGCCTGCTCTGCCTGCTGGTGCCGTCGTCCACGGGATCACCGCATGCGGTGCCTGTCACGACGCTGAGGGCACGCGCACCCTGGGTCGATGTTCAAGGGCGCTGGGGCTTGGCGTTACCTGCCGGCCTCTACCTGCGCGAGACCTTCGCCCGGAAGCCGCACGGGTGGTCGGGCAGGGAAGGGGGCCAACAGTTGGGGAGTGAGATGAACCGACGCTTATCTTCATGCGGCGCAGATTTGGAATTACCGCCTCCTCACTGCAGGACGTGCGCTACCAAGTCAGAAAACTGATCCAGCCTTCTTGCTCCCGGTCGAATCTGCCAGTCCTACGCCGTCGCGTGGTCACTGCATGAGCAGTTGGTGGCGCGTCGCGGGGGAGGGCGGGAGTGAAGGCGAGTGATCAGGAGAGGAACGCCCGGCGCCCCATGACGTGGGCACCGAGCGGGGGAAGGTGAAAGACGGCGCTAGGCCTAGGAGGGCGGGGCGATCAGACCGTCGTGTTCGGGGCTGGTTTGCCCCTGGTCCGGCTTCACCCCTCTGCTTTCACGCAGAAGGCGCGTCATCCGGGCTGATGTGGCCGTTCTCCGGCTCCGTGCGCCCGGATATCAGCCAGAGCGCGAACTGTGGATAAGCCTCGGCCAGGATGCCCACTTCCTCGGTGCTGATCCTGATCTTGCCGCCGCTGATGTTCCGCCAGCGTTCGTAGTTCTTGCCCCCGAGCTCGCTCAAGTGCTTCGGTCCTACAGCCCGAATCAGTTGAAGTGCTCTGTTTCTTACGTCATCCATTGATTTTTCTCGGCTTGAGTAACCTTTACTCGAAAGCAGCAGTGCCCTAGATTGCTTTGAGTATCTATTACTCGGAATGGCTTAGAGTGGCCGATTATAGGGTGTCTGTATGGAACAGTCTGGAGTAGTGAGGTTCAGCACGGGCGCAAAGCCTGAGCGAATGAGCGATTTCCGCTGTGCGCCGTTTTGCACGCAACTGGTGTTGGCGGAAATGTGCGGCATCGCGGAGATCACCGAAGACGTGGTGCGTGGCTGGGTCGAGAGCAACACCATCCCCACCGTGAAGATCGGCCGGCGCCGCGTCATCAACCTGCACCGCATCCGCCTCGACCTGGAGAGCGGCAAAACAGTGTTCAGCGCGGGGGACTACGCCCAATGAAAGCCATCAACGTTCAACTGCGCCTGCTCCTCAAGGCCATCCGCTATTCCGACTCGGAGCGCTCGCTCGCCTACTACATCCGCATGGGCGGCTACCTCGACGCCCTGCAGGACACAAACACCTTCGACACCACCGAAATCAAGCGCCTCGACCGCCTCGCCTTCAACGCCTACAACCAGCGCACCAACCGTCATAACCGGGAGCTCATATGAACAAGGCCGTTCACCCCCAGCAGGCACGCCCCGCATTGCGCCTGCTCTGCATCCTCACCCCCACGCCCTACGGCCAATGGCGCCCCGTCCCAGCCGCTACCCGCCGCCCCCGCGCGCCCCGCACCGATATCCGGGGCGCTGGGGCTATGTGCTGCCGGAGGAGCTGTATATGCGGGAGGTGTGGATAAGGAGGTGGGTTGGCCGGCCGCTCCGGTGCTCTCCCGGCCCAAAATAGTCCGCTGCCAGTCGATTCACTGAGCTCCAGGGAAGGGCTCTGATGGGTAGGGATCGGGACGGCATTCCCTCAAGGGGAAGCTGACGATCCGCTATAATGGCGCGGTTCCCAGCGAGAGACGCACACCATGCCTGCCCCGTCCCTAGCGGCCAAAAAGGCCTATTTCGCCAAAGTTCGCCAATCCAACTATGTCGCCAGCCTTCGCCTGGAGGGGTTTGATGTAACCCCGGCCGATGCGAAGCGCGAGCTGCCTACCCGCGAAGCCGCCATGAGCGCCTACCGCAACAAGAAAGGCTGATGGTCGACAAATACGGAGTTGGTCAGGACCCTTATTGCTACCCCGGCACGTCGGTTCTTCGAAACCGCCTGGGCCTTACCGATGGCGACGCACTTAGCGAAGCTGAGCGCACCCTTTCTTCAATCGCTGCCAGCAACATCGAGTTCATTGCACCGCCCTATGACGTGGTTGCCCTGAAGCGCATTCACCAGCAGCTCTTCCGGGACGTATACGACTGGGCCGGTGAGTTGCGTACCGTGGATATCTCCAAGGGAAACACGCACTTCTGCAATGTCAGTCGTATTGAACCCGAGGCTGAAAAAATCTTTCACGGTTTGGCGCAGGCAAACTGGTTCGAAGGCTTTGATCGCAACCACCTGGTTCCCGCTGTGGCTGAAGCCTTTGGCGATTTGAATATGATCCATCCCTTCCGCGACGGAAATGGTCGAGCTCAGCGCATCCTGTTTGAGTTCATCATCATCAACGCTGGTTTTGAACTGAGTTGGTGGGCGGTTGATGAGCGTGAGTGGATTCAGGCCAACATCGATGCTGTCGTCTGCGACTATGGCGCTCTTGCCCATATCTTTGATCGCTGTATTGGGTCGCTTATTGGCTGAAGCCCCCTTCCAGCAACCTGGCGTTGAATTGAGGCTGCTACCCCTATAAAGAAAGCCTCAATCTGGCAGTAGTCATGGGATGTCATCACAGCCATGTGGATTACTACAAGCAGATATCCCAGATGCTTGGCGAGGCAGGTGTCAATGGACACTGCAGTGCGATTTGGCGTCGGGCGATGTTGCACGCACATTAACATGGTTGGGTGAGAGTAGTTGCGGATTCGATAGCCTAAGAGTGAAGAGACTCCCGGAGTCTAGGAGAGCGGGGTGAGGGGATAGCGCCACAGAAAGCAAAAAGGGTTAACTAAAGCTAACCCTTTGCTTTTTTAATTGTACGGTTGCTTAAAGTCTTGTCTCAAGTTTTTGGAGCTACTGAGCTCCGTTATAGAAAAAGACTTGAAGTAAGTAAGCGTATGTCGCCGCAATTTAGTTGTCGTGCGTTCTGTATATATCGTCCGCTAGGATTTTCAGACTCTGGTCTAATCATCCAGTGGCAGGCTCTTCAAGAATAACGCCAGTCTTTGAGATTCTGATTTTGTTAGGTCAGTAGGTAGGTCAATGGAAACAGTAAACGAGTCTCGCAAATGAAATACGTGTTGGAGCGTCTCTAGTTCATCATGGGTGTCGGCCCCGGTTTCTTCGCTTTGAGACTCTCCTGTTGCTAATTTTGCGAGCCCGAGAGAGCTTACGCTCCAAACAAAACGTGTGCTGTATCCTCTACGACCTGAAACGAACTGGCCGCAACCGACCTGCTCTAAATCCCTGAATAAATCAATGACGTCTTTGCGATTTATATCCTTTATAACGCTCGATAGAAGTTCAAGGGTTCTATCTATTTTGGTCTCGCTTTGATTTCTCTTTCTCGCTCCCATATTGTCGATAAAAGCTCTTGCTACATTGCTTTTTGAGTAAAGCTCTTGGATTGCATTTTTATTCATAAATACCTCTATTTGTTTTTGTGGTTTTCTACTTAAGATAAAGTAGTGAGGCTATGTTCTCACTTGATTTGAGTTTTGGGAAATACCAAGTTTTTATAATGTAAAATATATAAATATTTTATAAAATTTCTCGGTTATAAGGCTTCTTGCATGTCCCCTATTTCGTCAACTTTGGATCTACTTCTGCACAGGCAGGGCTGATCTGCCCTTGCCCAGGATCAACCTCTCCTTTCCAAAGCCAAAGTTCGTATTCGGGAAATGCTTCGATCAAGGCATCAAGGTCTTCTAGACGGACCTTTACCTTCTGGTTGTGCGCAACGGTTCCACATCGCGTCTTTTCGATACCGGTGTTTTTGTCACCACGATGGGGTGAGGTGTCGAACAAATGATCTGACTCGCTCTTCCTTGACGCCCACTTGCTACCTCCTCCCTGAAATCATCTCGCCCACCTAAACTCCTGCCACACCACTCTCACCCTTACCTACTCCCCGCTCCGTCCCCCGCCAACTCCACATCTGCTTCGGCAACGCCCGGGCTGATTTGCCCCCGGGCCAGGTCGGTCTCACCGTGGATGATGTAGAGCTCGTACTCGGGGTAGATGGCCAGCAGCGCTGCCAGGTCTTCGACCCGGGTTTTCGTTCTGAAGTCAGTCGCCACGGTTTGCCAGCGGCGTCGATCACTGATGGTCGTATTTTTCGCCAAGGTTGAAGGGCCTATATGCCTTACAACCTCCCTGAGCCGATCTTCCATATTCAAAAACCATCTATAGAATCGACGAATATTTCGTTGTGTCGAATATTTCGTCATGTATAGTGGGGCTCGAATGACGAATATTACGTCACTCTTGAGCGTGATTGAGTCACAGTTTATGGGCATTTCAGAGGCAGGGATAGGCAATGAGACGGCACCTGGATTCACCCTTCGGAGCGGCTACCACTGGCAAGCGTGGCGCTTTGGAATTCGATGCGGACACGGCTATCGGCTACATCGGCAAGACGGTGCTCGTCGAGCTGGTGTGGGACGACAGCGAGGCGCCGATCTGGTGCTGCAAGCACATCGTCGGCGTGGTCCTGCCCATGGCGGGCGTGTATGAGGAAGCGTTCTTCATGACCATCGATGGTCATTACCGTGAGCGCTTTCCCAGCGAGGTCTTCCTTTCCACCATCCGCACGATTCGGGCCTTGTGGCCACGGGAGCCAACAAGCGGTGCTATTGACGGAGGCGCGTGCCAGAGCGGGGAGCCAGGGAAGGGCGGCGCAGCATGAGGGCCGCTGCGGTGAGAGCAATCAGGGGGAGGGCGTGATGCAGGGAGGCGGGCAGGGGAGCGTCAAGAAATGAACACCCCAGAAAGCACAAAGGGTTAGCCGAAGCTAACCCTTTGTTTTGTATGGTGGCTACGCAGGGACTTGAACCCCGGACCCCAGCATTATGAATGCTATGCTCTAACCAGCTGAGCTACGTAGCCAACGTGGCGCGCATTATTCTCTCGCCTTCTGCCTCTGTCAACCCCACTTTTCAGAATTTTTCGAAGGGCGATCAACCGCTTAGCGGTGGGTGCCGGTTGGCGTTCGGGTTGGAAAAGGGGAGGGGGCGTGCGCGGGGAAATGGGTTGTGAAGCGCGATTTGTTACTTTATAACATTTACGTTTTCCTACAGCCCTTTCTCCCACGCCCTGGACCTGACGATGCTTCAGTTCGATGCCTTGCAATGGGGGCCGCCTGCGCGGCCGTTGGCGCCGCCGCTTTCCCTGGCGTTGCCGGCCGGTAGCCTCACGGCGGTGGTGGGGCGCAACGGGTGCGGCAAGAGCAGCCTGCTGCGGGTGATCGCCGGTTTGCAGCGCCCCTTGGCGGGGCGGGTGAGCGTCGGAGCAGCGGGCCTGGGGGCGGTGGGCTTTCTGCAGAAGCAACAGGCGCTGGACCGGCAGTTCCCCCTCAGCCTGGGGGAGCTGGCGATGGCGGGGCTGTGGCGCAGCCGCTTGAGCCGGGTGGAGCGGCGCCGGCGCTGCGAGGCGGCCCTGGCGGATTGGCAGTTGGAGGCGCTGGCCGACCAGCCGCTGCTGGCGCTTTCCGGCGGGGAGTTGCAGCGGGCCTTGCTGGCGCGGCTGGAGCTGATGGACGCGCCGCTGCTGTTGCTCGACGAGCCCGACGCCGCGCTGGACGCGGAGGGCCAGGCGATTCTCTGGCAGCGCATCGCCCGCTGGCAGCGGGAGGGGCGCACGCAACTGGTGGTCTGCCATGACCTGGAGGCGGTGCGCGAGCGCTTGCCGCGCTGCCTGCTGATTCGCGCCGACGGCTGCCGTCATGGCGCCAGCCGCGTGCTGCTGCCGGCATCGACCCGCCAGCAGGTGGCCTGATGCTCGCAGCGCTCTGGCAACCCTTTGCGGAGTTCGCCTTCTTGCAGCGGGCGCTGCTGGGCGGGGTGGCGCTGGCGTGCAGTGCGGGGCCGCTCGGGGTGTTCCTGATGCTGAGGCGCATGAGCCTGATCGGTGATGCCATTTCCCATGGGGTGTTGCCCGGTGCGGCGCTGGCGTTCTGGTTCTTCGGCCTGAGCCTGCCGGCGCTGACCTTCGGCGGCCTGGTGGCGGGGCTGGGGATGGCCGGGCTGGCCGCGTGGATCACCCGCCGCACCGGCCTGCGGGAGGATGCGAGCCTGGCGGCCATCTACCCCATTTCCCTGGCGGGCGGCGTGCTGTTGCTGGGGCTGGCCGGGCGCCGGATCGACCTGCTGCACCTGTTGTTCGGCTCGGCCCTGGCGGTGGACGGCGAGACGCTGCGCAGCATGCTGACGGTGGCCGGCGCGAGCCTGGCGTTGTTGGCGCTGATCTACCGCCCGCTGCTGTGGGACAGCTTCGACCCGGTGTTTCTGCGTGGGGTGAGCCGCTTCGGGGCGCCGGCCTATGCGCTGTTCCTGGCGCTGGTGGTGCTCAACCTGGTGACCGGCTTCCACGCCATCGGTGCGCTGATGGTGGTGGGGCTGATGATGCTGCCGGCCGCTGCGGCGCGCTTCTGGAGCCGGCGCCTGCCGGTGCTGCTGCTGACGGCGGCGGGCATCGGCGCGAGCTGCGTGTGGCTGGGGCTTTTGCTGTCGTTCCACGCCAACCTGCCCAGCGGCCCCTGCATCGTGTTGCTGGCGGGGCTGGCCTACCTGATCTCGGTGTTCGTCGGGCCGGTCCACGGCTTGCTGCGACGCGCGCCCCTTCCCGTGCCCTGTTGAGGAGCCCCCGCATGTTCATGCGCCTGTGCGTTGTGCTGTTGCTGTGCCTGCCCGTTTCACTGTCCGCTGCGGAGAAAGCGAGGGTGGTGACCACCTTCAGCATCCTGGCGGACATCACCCGCGAGATCGGCGGGGACGACATCCAGCTCACCAACCTGGTGGGGGCGGATGCCGATGCCCACGTCTTCGAGCCTGCTCCGGCCCAGGTGCGAGCGGTGCTGGAGGCGGACCTGGTGATCGCCAACGGGCTGGGCTTCGAGCCCTGGCTGGAGCGCCTGCTGGCCAACGGCGAGGCGCGCGGCACGCGCATCGACGCGAGCAAGGGCGTGGTGCCGATCACGGTGCTGGAGCACGACCAGCGCCTGGTGGACCCCCACGCCTGGCAGAGCCTGGGCAATGCGGAGATCTACGCGCGCAACATCACCCAGGCGCTGGCGCAGTTGGTGCCGGCCCGCGCGGCGGCCTTCGAGGCGCGGCGGGACTCCTGGCTGGGCCGGCTGGGGGCGCTGCGCCAGAGCATCGCCCCGCGCCTGATGGCGTTGCCGCCGGAGCGGCGCCGGGTGCTGACCAGCCATGATGCCTTCGGTTACTTCGCCCAGGAGTGGCGCCTGCAGTTCCTCGCGGCCCAGGGTGTGAGCGATGCGGCCGAGCCCTCCGCCGCCGAGGTGGCGGCGCTGATCCGCCAACTGCGGGCGGAGGGGGTGCGGACCATTTTCGTGGAGAACATCCGCGATGCGCGGCTGGTGAAGCAGATCGCCGAGGAGGCCGGTGCGCGGGTGGGCGGTACGTTGTATTCCGATGCGCTGGCGGCCGAGGGCTCGGCCAGCACCTACCTGGGCATGTACCGGCAGAACGTGGAGCGGCTGCTGCAGGCCCTGGCGCCATGAAGTTCTGGCTGCAACTGGAACGGAGCCCGGCCGGCACCGCGCGGGATCTGGAGGCGGTGATGGCGGCCATCCCCTGGAATGCCGACGGGCTGATCGCCGCCGTGGCGCAGCAGTACGACAGCGGCGAGGTGTTGATGCTGGCGTGGATGAACCCCGAATCCCTGCGGCTCACGCTGGAGGAGGGGCGGGTGTGCTACTGGTCGCGCTAGCGTCTTTGCCTGTGGCGCAAGGGGGAGACTTCCGGGCATGTGCAGAACCTGGTGAGTGCCCACCTGGATTGCGACGGCGATGCGCTGCTGCTGCAGGTGGACCAGGCCGGCCCGGCCTGTCACACCGGGCGCCGTTCGTGCTTCTACAACCAACTCTCCGGCACGGGGCTGCGGGTGGTGAGCTCGGTGCCGGTGCCTTCTGCGGGAGGCCGTCCATGATCCGCAAGAACCCTTCCGGCCACCTGCCGGTGATTGCCGAGTCCGCCTATGTGGACAAGACCGCCATCCTCTGCGGCAAGGTGATCGTGCAGGACAACGTGTTCATCGGGCCCTATGCGGTGATCCGCGCGGATGAGGTGGATGCGAGCGGTGACATGCAGCCGATCGTCATCGGTGCCAACTCCAATATCCAGGATGGGGTGGTGATCCACTCCAAGTCGGGGGCGGCGGTCACCATCGGCAGCCACACCTCCATCGCCCACCGCTCGATCATCCACGGCCCCTGCCAGGTGGGGGATCGGGTGTTCATCGGCTTCAACAGCGTGCTGTTCAACTGCACCGTGGGCGATGGCTGCGTGGTGCGGCACAACGCGGTGGTGGACGGCTGCGACCTGCCTCCGGGTTTCCACGTGACCTCGACCCAGCGCATCGGGCCGAAGACCGACCTGGACAGCCTGCCCCGGGTGAGCGTCTCCGCCGCCGAATTCTCCGAAGACGTGGCGCGCACCAACATCGATCTGGTGCGCGGCTACAAGGCCCTGCAGAACGAGTTCTAGCCATGCATAACCTGCTGATCCGCAATGCCCGCCTGGTCAATGAAGGCTGCGAATGGGAGGCCGACCTGCTGGTGCACAACGGCCGTATCGAACGCATCGACCGCAGCATCAGCGCCCGCCCGGATGTGCGGGTGATCGACGCCCGCGGCCAGTACTTGCTGCCGGGGATGATCGATGACCAGGTGCACTTCCGTGACCCGGGCGCGCCCCACAAGGGCACCTTCCTCAGCGAGTCCCGCGCGGCGTTGGCGGGGGGCGTGACCAGTGTGATGGACATGCCCAACACCCAGCCGCCGACCCTGGACCTGGAGGCGCTGGTGGCGAAGGAGCGCCGCGCGGCGGCCTGTTCCTCGGTGAACTACGGCTTTCACTTCGGTGTGAGCCGGGACAATCTCGACACCGTGGCCCGGCTCGATCCGGAGCGGGTGGCGGGGGTGAAGGTGTTCATGGGCGCCTCCACCGGCAACCTGCTGGTGGACGACGAGGCCTCCCTGGAGCGGTTGTTCCGCGATTGCCCGACGCTGCTGCTGGCCCATTGCGAAGACACGCCGCGCATCCGCGAGCGCGAGGCGCAATGGGCGGCCGGCTACGGCGAGGCCATCCCGCCCGAGGCGCACCCGCTGATCCGCGATGCGGAGGCCTGCTACCGCTCCTCCAGCCGGGCGGTGGCGCTGGCCCGTCGTTTCGACACCAATCTGCATGTGCTGCACATCACCACCGCGCGGGAGCTGAAGTTGTTCACCCCCGGGCCGCTGCCGGGCAAGCGCATCACCGCCGAGGTGTGCGTGCACCACCTGCTGTTCGATGACCGCGACTACCCGCGCCTGGGCCACCTGATCAAGTGCAACCCGGCGATCAAGGCGCTATCCGACCGTGATGCCCTGCGCCGGGCCTTGCTGGACGGGCGGCTGGATGTGATCGGCAGTGACCACGCGCCCCATACCCGGGAGGAGAAGGCGCGGCCCTACGCCCAGGCGCCCGCCGGGTTGCCGCTGGTGCAGCACAGCCTGCCGGCGCTGCTGGAGCTGGTGGCTGACGGGCTGCTGCCGCTGACGCTGCTGGTGCACAAGACCAGCCACGCGGTCGCGGAGCGCTTCTCCATCGAGCAGCGCGGTTACCTGCGCGAGGGCTACTGGGCGGACCTGGTGCTGATGGAGCGCCTGGCCGAGCCACGGCCGGTGGAGGCGGACCCGATCCACGCGCAATGTGGCTGGACGCCGTTCCAGGGCCGCACCTTCCGCCACGCGGTGCGCACCACGCTGGTGTCGGGCCAGCTGGGCTGGCACCAGGGCCATTTCGGCGAAGATTGCCAGGGCCTGCCCCTGCGTTTTCGAAGGCGCTGAGGGGCGGTGCTTGACGCAGTGCCGGCAAAGGGTTGACTTAGAGCGCGCTCGAACTTCTAGGATCGCCCCATGGAACCTCATCTCAGCATCGACGAAGTCGCCCGGCGCACCGGGCTCACGGCTCACACCCTGCGTTATTACGAGCGCATCGGGCTCATCGCCCCGGTGGGCCGGGCGCCGGGTGGGCAGCGGCGTTACGCGGCTTCGGACATGGCCTGGATCGAGTTCCTGCTGCGCTTGCGCACGACCCGCATGCCCATCGGCAAGATGCAGGCGTTCGCCGCGCTGAGGAGCGCCGGGGAGCCGACGGTGCCGGCGCGTCGCCAGATGTTGGAGGGCCACCTTGCGGAGGTCATGGCCGAGATCGAGGCGATGCGCCAGGCCGCCGATGCGCTGCACGCGAAGATCGAGCATTACCGCGCGTGCGAGCAGGCCCTGGCGCTGGAGCCATCAACCGAGAAGGGCAACGCAGATGAATGACGAGAGCCGCTACCAGCGTGGGCTGGCGAAACTGAAAGAGATCGACGGCGAGGCCGGTGAGCGGGTGGTGGAGAGCCTGGCGGGCATCGCCCCGGACTTTGCGCGCTACCTGGTGGAGTTCCCCTTCGGCGACATCTATTCCCGCCCGGGGCTGGACCTGAAGAGCCGGGAGATCGCCGTGGTGGCGGCACTGACTGCCCTGGGCAACGCCGCCCCGCAACTGAAGGTCCACGTGCACGGCGCGCTGAACGTCGGCGCCAGCCGCACGGAGATCATCGAGACGATCATGCAGATGGCCGTCTACGCGGGCTTTCCGGCCGCGCTGAATGGCCTGGCGGTGGCGCGGGAGGTGTTCGAGCAGCGGGGCGAGGCGGCCTGAAGCACGAAGCCCCCGGCGGCGCAGGTCCGCAGGGGGCTTCGGGTGAAGCGGGGAGGGCTTAGACGTTGAAGCGGAAGTGCATCACGTCGCCGTCCTTGACGATGTATTCCTTGCCTTCCAGGCGCCATTTGCCGGCTTCCTTGGCGCCGGCTTCACCCTTGAACTGGATGAAGTCGTCATAGGCGACCACTTCGGCGCGGATGAAGCCTTTTTCGAAGTCGGTGTGGATCACGGCGGCGGCCTGCGGGGCGGTAGCGCCGATGCGCACGGTCCAGGCGCGCACTTCCTTCACGCCGGCGGTGAAGTAGGTCTGCAGGTTGAGCAGGTCGTAACCGGCGCGGATCACGCGGTTGAGACCCGGCTCTTCGAGGCCGAGGGCTTCGAGGAACATGTCCTTCTCTTCGCCGTCGTCGAGTTCGGCGATCTCGGCTTCGATCTTGTTGCAGACCGGTACCACGATGGCGCCTTCCTCTTCGGCGATGGCTTTCACCACGTCGAGGTGCGGGTTGTTCTCGAAGCCGTCTTCGGCGACGTTGGCGATGTACATCACCGGCTTGCTGGTGAGCAGGTGGAAGCCGCGGACGATGCGCTTCTCTTCGTCGCCCAGGTTCTTCAGCAGGGAGCGCGCGGGCTTGCCTTCGCTGAAGTGGGGGATGAGTTTTTCCAGCAGGGCTTTCTGCGCCAGGGCGTCCTTGTCGCCGCCCTTGGCGTTGCGGGTGACCTTCTGCAGTTGCTTCTCGCAACTGTCGAGGTCGGCGAAGATCAGTTCGAGGTCGATGATCTCGATGTCGCGCTTGGGGTCGACGCTGTTGGAGACGTGGATGACGTTCTCGTCTTCGAAGCAGCGCACGACGTGGGCGATGGCGTCGGTCTCGCGGATGTTGGCGAGGAACTTGTTGCCCAGGCCTTCACCCTTGGAGGCGCCGGCTACCAGGCCGGCGATGTCGACGAATTCCATGGTGGTCGGCAGCACGCGCTCGGGCTTGACGATCTCGGCCAGTGCCTGCAGGCGCGAGTCGGGCATCGGCACAATGCCGCTGTTCGGCTCGATGGTGCAGAAGGGGAAGTTCTCCGCCGCGATGCCGGATTTGGTCAGGGCGTTGAACAGGGTGGACTTGCCGACGTTGGGCAGGCCGACGATGCCGCAATTGAATCCCATGCTATGTCCCTCGCGCTGATTGGCGATAAAGAGGTGTGATCAGGCCTTCTGGCTGTGCAGCTTCTGCATCGCTTTGGTCCAGTCACCTGCGAGCATTTCCGGCAGCACGCCGAGGGCGAAGTCGATGCTGGAGTCGAGCTTTTCCTGTTCGCTGCGCGGGGCGCGGCCGAGGACGAAGCCGGAGACCAGGCTGCTGTGCCCCGGGTGGCCGATGCCGAGCCGGAGGCGGTGGAAGCCGTTCTGATTGCCGAGCTGGGCGATGATGTCGCGCAGCCCGTTGTGCCCGCCGTGCCCGCCGCCCAGTTTGAGCTTGGCGACGCCGGGAGGCATGTCGAGTTCGTCGTGGGCCACCAGGATCGCCTCGACCGGGATGCGGAAGAAACCGGCGAGCGCCGCTACGGACTGGCCGCTGCGGTTCATGTAGGTGGTGGGGATGAGCAGGCGAACGTCGCGGCCCTGATGGCTGAACTTGCCGACCAGGCCGAAATACTTCTTGTCGAGGGAGAGGTTGACGCGCTGGCTGTCTGCCACGCGCTCAACGAAAAGGGCCCCTGCGTTATGCCGGGTCTGGTCGTATTCAGGGCCTGGATTACCCAGGCCGACGATCAGTTGTACGGCAGTCACGACAGGGGCCCTTCCTCAGGCTGGCGAGTAGTGATTACTCGGCTGCGCCTTCTGCTTCGTCTTTCACAACGCGGGAGGCGTGGATGTTAGCCACAGCCAGGTCGTTGCCGTGCGCCAGTGCGACCAGCTCGACGCCTTTCGGCAGCTTGAGGTCGGACAGGTGAACGATTTGGCCCAGTTCAACCTTGGCCAGGTCGACTTCGATGAACTCCGGCAGGTCTTTCGGCAGGCAGGAGACTTCGACTTCGGAGATGGTGTGGGAGATCTCGCCACCACCAGTCTTCACGCCAACGGCGGTCGCTTCGTTCAGGAAGTGCAGGGGCACGTGAGCGGTCAGTTTCTGGCCGGCAACGACGCGCTGGAAGTCAGCGTGCAGTACGAAGCCTTTGGCCGGGTGACGCTGCAGGGCCTTGATCAGAACGGTTTCGGTCTTGCCGGAAACGTTCAGGGACAGGACGTGGCTGAAGGCAGCTTCGTTTTCCAGCAGCTTGGCCAGGTCTTTGGCCAGCAGGCTTACGGATTCCGGGGCTTTCTCGCCACCGTAGATCACGGCGGGAACCAGGTTGGCATTACGACGCAGGCGGCGGCTCGCACCTTTCCCCAGGTCGGAACGCGCTTCGGCATTCAGGGCAAAATCAGTCATTACGTTTCTCCAAAATAACCAAACCGCCCCGAGTGCTTGCGACCAGCATCTTGAGCGGTTGGGCAAAAAAGCCCCGCCGAAGCGGGGCGTTTTCGTCAGGGATGTCCGCTTAGCGGAACATCGCGCTGATCGATTCCTCATTGCTGATGCGGCGGACCGCTTCAGCCACGACCGGCGCGATATCCAGTTGGCGGATACGCGAGCAGGCCTGTGCCGCGGCGGACAGGGGGATGGTGTTGGTCACCACCAGCTCGTCCAGCACGGAGTTTTCAATGTTCTCGATGGCACGGCCCGACAGCACCGGGTGGGTGCAGTAGGCGTAGACCTTGGCGGCGCCGTGGTCCTTCAGGGCCTTGGCAGCGTGGCCGAGGGTGCCGGCGGTATCGACCATGTCGTCGACCAGGACGCAGGTACGGCCATCCACATCACCGATGATGTGCATGACTTCGGACTGGTTGGCCTTGGGACGACGCTTGTCGATGATCGCCAGATCGACACCCAGGGACTTGGCAACGGCGCGAGCACGCACCACGCCACCGATGTCCGGGGAGACGATCATGAGGTTGTCAAAGCGTTGGTCTTCGATGTCATCCACCAGAACGGGGGAGCCGTAGATGTTATCTACCGGAATATCGAAGAAACCCTGGATCTGGTCGGCGTGCAGGTCGACGGTCAGCACGCGGTCGACGCCGACCACGGTGAGCATGTCGGCCACTACCTTCGCGCTGATCGCCACGCGAGCGGAACGCGGGCGGCGGTCCTGGCGGGCATAGCCGAAGTAGGGGATCACTGCAGTGATACGGGAGGCCGAGGAGCGGCGGAAGGCGTCAGCCATCACCACCAGTTCCATCAGGTTGTCGTTGGTGGGCGCGCACGTGGGCTGAATCAGGAAGACGTCCTTACCGCGAACGTTTTCATTGATTTCAGCGCTGATCTCGCCGTCGGAGAATTTGCCTACGGAGGCATCACCGAGGGGGATGTGCAATTGACGTACGACGCGACGCGCCAGATCGGGGTTGGCGTTCCCCGTGAAGACCATCATCTTGGACACGCGCAGTACCTGCCGGCTGAGGGTGGACCTGATGAATAAAAAGCTGTTCAAAATGCACAGGTGCTTTTTGAACAGCTTTCTCGTGTATGGCAGGGGCGGCTGGATTCGAACCAACGCATGGCAGGATCAAAACCTGCTGCCTTACCGCTTGGCGACGCCCCTATCTGTTTCAACTCTCTTTGCAAGACCTTGTCGTACCGAACCCTTGGAGGGTTATGGCAGGGGCGGCTGGATTCGAACCAACGCATGGCAGGATCAAAACCTGCTGCCTTACCGCTTGGCGACGCCCCTGTATCGGTATAACCGGAGGACTTGCAACACTTCTTTCAAGCCAGGATTCCGAGCTTGCGGTGCAACATCGAGATGTTGCTTCCTCGCGCGACGAAATTCGGCAGAGTGGCTGGAAGTTGGCGGGCGACTTTATCAGCATCGTCCTTGTTTGGGAAGCTCCCAAACACACAAGCTCCAGTGCCGGTCAGTCTAGCTGCTGTGAAATTATTCAACAGGATCAGCGCGTTACGAACATCCGGGTAACGTTTCTCGACTACCGGTTGACAGTCATTACGACCGCCCCCCTCAAGAAGGCTGCGAAGATTAATGGGCGGAGTATTCCGTGTCAACTCGGGATCGGTGAAAACTTCCGCTGTGCTGACAAAGACTTGCGGTACGGCGACGAGGAACCAGGGCTCGGGCAGGGTGACCGGCTGCAGGCGCTCGCCGACACCTTCGGCGAAGGCCGCACGGCCGCGTACGAATACCGGCACATCGGCGCCCAGGGCCAGGCCCAGTTCGGCGAGGCGGTCCTCGCCCAGGTGGGTCTGCCAGAGGTGGTCGAGGCCGAGCAGGGTGGTGGCGGCATCCGAGCTGCCGCCGCCGATGCCGCCGCCCATGGGCAGGCGCTTGTCCAGCCAGATGTCGGCACCGAGAGCGGTGCCGGATTCCTGCTGCAGGCGCCTGGCGGCGCGGACGATCAGGTTGCTCTCATGGGGCACGCCCGGCACCTCGGTGCGCAGGTGGATTTCACCATCCTGGCGCAGGGTGAAGCCCAGTTCGTCGCCGTGTTCGAGGAACTGGAACAGGGTCTGCAGCTCGTGATAGCCGTCGGCACGGCGGCCGAGGATATGCAGCATGAGGTTGAGCTTGGCCGGAGCCGGGAGGATCAGCTGTGCGTCCTGCATGGTGCGCCTACTGGCCGAGCTGGCGCGGCTGCCAGTCCTTGATCACCAGGGTGACGTCGAGGTCGGCGCCCTTGAGCTTGATGCGCTCGGGCAGGGTGAAGCCGTTCTGCTCCACATAGCTGAGGTACTGCACCTGCCAGCCGTCCTGCTCGAGGCTCGCCAGGTGGCTCTTGCCGTCCAGGGTCAGGCGGCTGCGGCTATCCGGGGCGGGCAGGCCGCGCACCCACCATTGCAGGTGGGACACCGGCAGGCGCCAGCCGAGCTGTTCTTCCAGCAGGGCTTCGGGGGATTCGGCTTCGTAGCGACCCTGGTTGGCCACTTCGAGGGTAATGGCGCCCGGGTGCCCGGTGAGGCGTGCCGCGCCGCGACCCAGGGGGCCGGAAAGGCGGATGTCGTAATAGTCGCGGCGTTGCAGCCAGAACAGCGTGCCGCTGCCGGAGTCCTTCGGTGCGCGGATGCCGACCTTGCCGGCGATCTGCCAGCCGTCGAGCGCGGCGACCTGTTCCTTGTGAACTTTCCATTGCGCCGGGTCGCCCTGGCCGTCAACGGTTTCGTGGGAGGTGAGGCCGGCGCAGCCCGTGAGCAGGAGCAGGGCGCCGGCGGCTAGCAGTGAACGTAGACGCATGGATCAAAGAGTCTCGGAGCCGGTCAGGCGCTGCAGGGTGCCGCGCAGGATCGGGCTGTCGGGTTGGGTCTTGAGGGCTTCGGACCAGACTTCGCGAGCTTCGCTCTGCTTGCCACGGGCCCAGAGCACTTCGCCCAGGTGGGCGGCCACTTCGTGATCGGGGAATTCCTTCAGGGCCTGGCGCAGCAGGCGTTCTGCTTCATCCATGTTGCCCAGGCGGAAGTTGATCCAGCCGAGGCTGTCGAGAATGGCGGGGTCGTCCGGCTTGAGTTGGTATGCCTTTTCGACCAGTTGGCGGGCTTCCTCGTAGCGCGTGGTGCGATCGGCCAGGGTGTAGCCGAGGGCGTTGAGCGCCATGGCATTTTCCGGTTCACGCTCGAGGATGAAACGCAGGTCGCGCTCCAGTTGCGCCAGGTCGCCGCGCTTCTCCGCGAGCATCGCGCGGGTATAGAGAAGGTTGAGGTCATCCGGGAATTGCTGCAGGCCTTGCTGGATGACGTTCCAGGAACGGTCCTGCTGCTGACGCTCGGCGAAGCTCTCGGCCTCGATCAGGTACAGCTGGATGGCATAGTCGGGCTGGGCGTCGCGGGCCTTGTCCAGGCGGGCGGCGGCTTCGTCTGGGCGGTTGGCGTCCAGCAGGATCTCGGTCTGGCGCAGTTGCGCGGGCAGGTAGTCGTTGCCGGCACCGACCAGTGCGTACTCGATCAGCGCGCTTTCCTTGTCGCCGCGCTTTTCGTAGACCTGGCCCAGGTTGAAGTGGGCGGAGTCCACGTGGCTGCCACGGTCGACCAGCTCTTCGAGGTAGACCTGGGCTTCGTCCCAGGCCTCGCCTTCCATGCACACCAGCGCCAGGGAGAAGCGCAGGTCGTCATCGTCGGGGAATTGTTGCACCAGGCCGGCGAACTCGGACTTGGCTTCGACCAGGCGGTTCTCTTCCACCAGCAGGCGCGCGTAGGTCAGGCGCAGGCGTTTGTCGTCCGGGTGCTGCTTGATGCCTTTCTGCAGCAGCGGCAGGGCTTCGTCGGTGCGATCCAGGCTTTGCAGCAGGCGTGCGCGCAAAAGAATCGGCGGGATCTGCTGGTCATCCGAGGGGATGTCTTCCAGCAGCGCCAGCGCGTCTTCGGTGCGGCCGTCCTGTTGCAGCAGCACCGATTTGCCGAACACCAGCTGGCTGTTGTCCGGGTACTTGGCGAGCAGGCGGTCGAAGCTTTGCAGCAGGCCGGTGCGGGTATCCGGGTCGGTCTCGGCGGCAGAGAGAGCGAGGAAATCGAAGTGGGTATCGCCTTGGCCCTGTAGCACCTTCTCCATATAGGTCATGGATTCGTCGTAGCGGCCGCCACGGGCGAGCTGTACGGCGGCGGCGCGCTGGGCGTCGAGGTTGTCCGGCGCGTTCTTCGCCCAGATCAGCGCGGTGTCCAGCGCGGCCTGATCGGCCCCCAGGTACTCGGCGATGCGGAAGGCGCGTTCGGCGACGCCGGCGTCCTGGGTCGCATTGGCTTGCTGGACATAGTTGCCGAGGGCGATATCGAAGCGGTTGCGCTGCCCGGCCACTTCGGCGGAGAGCAGGGCGAACAGCGTGTCGCGGCTGAAGGAGCCATAGACTTCCGGCTTGGAATCGGGCGCCTGGCTGGTGTCTTCCACCGGCGGCGTGCCGTCCGGCGAGGTGGGGGCCAGGGTCTGGCAACCGCCAACGAGCAGGAGGGCGGTCAGCAACGCGAAGGATTTATTCATAGGGGAAAAGGCGACTAACCTGCGGTCGGAGCATCATGACACAAGCGGCTGGGCAAGCCCATGGGGCAAGGGCCGATACATTGTTGGGCCGGTTCATGGTGATTGTGACAATAGCGAGCGGTGGTTGTTCTCAATCTGTTGAAGGAGGACAATTGCGCGCCTCCCGTTTCCGTTAGCGACCCTGCATGGCCTTTCTTGCCCTCGGTATCAACCACAAAACCGCGTCCGTGGATGTACGTGAGCGCGTGGCTTTTACTCCCGAGCAATTGGTCGAGGCGCTGCGGCAGCTGTGCAACCTCACGGCCAGCCGCGAGGCGGCGATCCTCTCCACCTGCAACCGCAGCGAGCTGTACCTGGAGCAGGAGCAGATCAGCGCCGACGAAGTCCTGGCCTGGCTGGCCGGCTACCACAACCTCAGCCTCGAAGAGCTGCGTGCCTGTGCCTACGTGCACCAGGACGATGCCGCCGTACGCCACATGATGCGTGTCGCGTCGGGGCTCGACTCCATGGTCCTCGGCGAGCCGCAGATCCTCGGCCAGATGAAGTCCGCCTACGCCGTGGCGCGCGAGGCCGGCACCGTCGGCCCGCTGCTGGGCCGGCTGTTCCAGGCCACCTTCAGCACCGCCAAGACCGTGCGCACCGACACCGCGATCGGTGAGAACCCGGTCTCCGTAGCCTTCGCCGCAGTCAGCCTGGCCAAGCAGATCTTCACCGACATGCACCGCAGCCAGGCGCTGCTCATCGGCGCCGGCGAAACCATCACCCTGGTCGCCCGCCACCTGCACGAGCAGGGCGTGAAGCGCATCGTCGTCGCCAACCGCACCCTCGAACGCGCCAGCATGCTCGCCGAGCAGTTCGGTGCCCACGCCGTGCTGCTGGCCGATATCCCCGACGAACTGGTCAACAGCGACATCGTCATCAGCTCCACCGCCAGCCAGTTGCCGATCCTCGGCAAGGGCGCGGTCGAGCGCGCGCTGAAGCAGCGCAAGCACAAGCCGATCTTCATGGTCGACATCGCCGTGCCGCGTGACATCGAGCCCGAAGTCGGCGAGTTGGACGACGTCTACCTCTATACCGTCGACGACCTCCACGAAGTGGTCGCCGAAAACCTCAAGAGTCGCCAGGGCGCCGCCCAGGCCGCCGAGGAGCTGGTCGGTGGCGGTGTGGTCGAGTTCATGCAGCGCCTGCGCGAACTGGCTGCCGTGGACGTGCTGCGCGCCTACCGCCAGCAGGCCGAACGCACCCGTGACGAGGAACTGGCCAAGGCGCAGCGCATGCTGGCCAACGGCAGCTCCGCCGAAGACGTCATGGCCCAGCTCGCCCGCGGGCTCACCAACAAGCTGCTGCATGCCCCCAGCGTGCAGCTGAAAAAACTCTCCGCCGACGGCCGCTTCGATGCGCTGGCCGTGGCCCAGGAACTCTTCGCCCTCGACGAGGGCACGGACAAGCACGCCCAATGAAAGCGTCACTGCTCAACAAGCTCGACATCCTCCAGGATCGTTTCGAGGAACTCACGGCCCTGCTCGGCGATGCCGAAGTCATCAGCGACCAGAGCAAGTTCCGCGCGTATTCCAAGGAATACGCCGAGGTCGAGCCCGTCTACCTGGCCTTCCGTGAATTCCGCAAGGTGCAGTCCGATCTCGAGGGCGCCCAGGCGCTGCTCAAGGACAGCGACCCGGACCTGCGCGAGATGGCCGAGGAAGAAGTCGCCCAGGCCCGCGAGCAACTGGTCGAGCTGGAGGCGCGCCTGCAGCGCATGCTGCTGCCCAAGGACCCCAACGACGGTCGCAACGTGTTCCTCGAAATCCGCGCCGGCACCGGTGGCGACGAGGCGGCGATCTTCTCCGGCGACCTGTTCCGCATGTACTCGCGCTATGCCGAGCGCCAGGGCTGGCGGGTGGAGATCCTCTCCGAGAACGAAGGCGAGCACGGTGGCTACAAAGAGGTGATCGCCCACGTCGAGGGCGACAACGTCTACGCCAAGCTCAAGTTCGAGTCCGGCGCGCACCGCGTGCAGCGGGTGCCGGAAACCGAATCCCAGGGCCGCATCCACACGTCCGCCTGCACCGTCGCCGTGCTCCCCGAGCCGGACGAACAGGCCGCCATCGAGATCAACCCGGCCGACCTGCGCGTGGACACCTACCGCTCCTCCGGCGCCGGCGGCCAGCACGTGAACAAGACCGACTCCGCCGTGCGCATCACCCACATCCCCTCCGGGATCGTGGTCGAGTGCCAGGAAGAGCGCTCGCAGCACAAGAACCGCGCCAAGGCCATGGCCTGGCTGGCGGCCAGGCTGAACGACCAGCAGGAAGCCGCCGCGCACAAGGAAATCTCCGACACCCGCAAGCTGCTGGTGGGCTCCGGCGACCGTTCCGAGCGCATCCGCACCTACAACTACCCCCAGGGGCGGGTCACCGATCACCGCATCAACCTGACCCTCTACGCGCTGGACGACGTGCTCGCCGGTGGTGTTGAAGCGGTCATCGAACCGCTGCTCGCCGAATACCAGGCCGACCAGCTGGCCGCCCTGGGAGACTGACGTGACCATCATCGCCAGCCTGCTCAGCGAGGCCCGCCTGCCGGGCTCGCCGAGCGCCCGCCTGGACGCCGAGCTGCTGCTCGCCGCCGCCCTGGGCAAGCCGCGCAGCTTCCTGCATACCTGGCCCGAGCGCGTGGTCAGTGGCGAGGCCGCCGAGCTTTACGCCAGCTACCTGGAGCGCCGGCGCAACGGCGAGCCGGTGGCCTACATCCTCGGTCAGCAGGGCTTCTGGAGCCTGGACCTGGAGGTCGCCCCGCACACCCTGATCCCGCGCCCCGACACCGAGCTGCTGGTGGAAAGTGCCCTGGCCCTGGTGCCGGCCACCCCCGCCCGCGTGCTCGACCTGGGCACCGGCAGCGGCGCCATCGTCCTGGCCCTGGCCAGCGAGCGCCCGGGCTGGCGCCTGATCGGCGTTGACCGCATCAGTGATGCCGTGGCCCTGGCCGAACGCAACCGCGTGCGCCTGAAGCTGGACAACGTCGAATTCCGCGAGAGCCACTGGTTCTCCGCCCTGACTGGCGAGCGCTTCGACCTCATCGTCAGCAACCCGCCCTACATCGCCGCCCGCGACCCGCACCTGAGCGAAGGTGACGTGCGTTTCGAGCCGGCCAGTGCACTGGTTTCCGGTGCCGACGGGCTGGACGACATCCGCCTGATCATCAGCGAAGCCCCTGCACACCTGAATGCCGGTGGCTGGTTGCTGCTGGAGCATGGCTACGACCAGGCCGCCGCCGTGCGCGAGCTGCTGTCCCGCCAGGGCTTCGAGGCGGTGGAAAGCCGTCGAGACCTGGGCGGCCACGAACGCATCAGCCTGGGCCGCCTGCCATGCTGAGCGACGAAGAGCTCCTGCGTTACAGCCGGCAGATCCTCCTGCCGCAGATCGACGTCGATGGCCAGCTGCGCCTGAAGCAGGCCCGTGTACTCATCGTCGGTGTCGGTGGCCTCGGCTCGCCGGTCGCTCTCTACCTGGCCGCTGCCGGTGTCGGCGAGCTGCACCTGGCGGACTTCGACAGCGTCGACCTGACCAACCTGCAGCGCCAGATCATCCACGACAGCCAGAGCGTCGGGCAGCCCAAGGTCGACTCGGCCATGGCTCGTCTCACCGCGCTCAACCCCGAAGTGCGCCTGGTGCCTCACCGTGCCGCGCTGGATGTCGACTCCCTGGCTGCCGCTGTTTCGGCCGTGGACCTGGTGCTCGACTGCTCCGACAACTTCGGCACCCGCGAGGCGGTCAACGCCGCCTGCGTGGCCGCGCGCAAGCCGCTGGTTTCCGGCGCTGCGATCCGCCTCGAAGGCCAGCTTTCGGTGTTCGACCCGCGACGCGACGATAGCCCCTGCTACCACTGCCTTTATGGCCACGGCAGCGAAGCCGAGTTGACCTGCAGCGAAGCCGGTGTGGTCGGGCCGCTGGTGGGCATGGTCGGCAGCCTGCAGGCCCTGGAAGCACTCAAGCTGCTGGCCGGTTTCGGCGAGCCCCTGGTGGGCCGCCTGCTGCTGGTGGACGCCCTCGGCAGCCGCTTCCGCGAGCTGCGGGTCAAGCGCGATCCGGGCTGTACCGTCTGTGGGAATGGGCATGCCTGATCAGGCCCCCGTCGGCGTCTTCGACTCCGGCGTTGGCGGCCTCTCCGTGCTGCGTGAGATCCGCGGCCTGCTTCCCAATGAATCCCTGCTCTATGTGGCCGACAGCGGCTATATCCCCTATGGCGAGAAGAGCCAGGACTTCATCCGCGAGCGCAGCCAGGCGATCACCCGCTTCCTGCTGGAGCGTGGTGCCAAGGCGCTGGTGCTGGCCTGCAACACCGCCACGGTGGCGGCGGTCGCCGACCTGCGGGCGCGTTATCCACAGCTGCCCATCGTCGGCATGGAGCCGGCGGTCAAGCCCGCAGCGGCCGCCACGCGCTCCGGCGTGGTCGGCGTGCTCGCCACCACCGGTACCCTGAAAAGCGCCAAGTTCGCCGCGCTGCTCGACCGGTTCGCCAATGACGTGCGTGTGGTCACCCAGCCCTGCCCGGGCCTGGTGGAGCGCATCGAGATAGGCGACCTCGACAGCGAGGCGACCCGTGCGCTGCTCTGGAGCTACGTGCAGCCGCTGTTGGCCGAGGGCTGCGACACGCTGATCCTCGGCTGCACCCATTACCCCTTCCTGCGTCCGTTGCTGGCCGGCATGGTCCCCGAGTCGGTACGCCTGGTGGACACCGGCGCCGCGGTGGCGCGGCAGCTGCAACGCCTGCTCGAAGCCCGTGACCTGCTGGCGCGCGGGCCGGCTCAAGCCTGTCGTTTCTGGAGCAGCGGTGAGCCTGCAGCGATGCAGAATGTGCTGCCTGCACTATGGGGAAACGAGAGCGTTTGCGTGGCGGATCTCGGCTTTTAAAAAAACCTTGAACTTGCTGGTAGCCGTCTTTCTCTTAGTCCAAACGTATCTATAATCGCTCCAATTCGTACGTTTTAACCTGTCGATTAAGTCTGAATAAGGAAGTTTCCATGAAGAAACTGTTCTCTTTGGCTGCCGTTGCAGCCATTTGCGTAGGGCAAGCTGTTGCGGCACAGGCAGCTGATGTTTCTCTCGATGTTGGTCAGACCGGCGAATCGACCATGGTCTATCGCCTCGCTACCCAGTTCGATTTCTCCACCAGCTGGTTCCAGACCGACGTCGGTCGCCTGACCGGCTACTGGGATGCCGGCTACACCTACTGGGACGGCGACAAGACCTCCAGCAATCACAGCATTTCCTTCGCACCGGTGTTCGTCTACGAATTCGCCGGTGAAACCGTGAAGCCCTATGTCGAAGCCGGCATCGGTGTCGCCCTGTTCGCCAATACCGAACTGGAAGACAACGAGCTGGGCTCCTCTTTCCAGTTCGAAGACCGCATCGGCGCCGGCCTGCGCTTCAGCAACCAGGAAGTCGGCGTTCGCGCCATCCACTACTCCAACGCCGGCATCAAGCAGCCGAACGATGGCGTCGAGGCGTACAGCCTGCACTACCGCGTTTCCTTCTAAGCGCGAGTGACACGAAGAACCGGGCCCAGCGCCCGGTTTTTTTATGGCCTGTGGATAACCCTGAGCACCTGGCGGTGCGGCCTTAGGAGCGAATTCATTGGCTCTGTCTGCGTTAAGTGTTGCTAGAGGATTTGAGCTCAGCTGATTGCCGAGTTCTGGTGATGCTTCTGGTTTCGCCCACCCGGGCGAGTCCCTTTTAACAATCGCCTTAAAAGGAACCAAAAGGGCTTGCCCCATCATCCGGCCCGACTGCGTCGGGTTCCCTCACTCCATCGCCGCTCTGGGGGCCGGCGCGATGGGCCATCCATGGCCTGGCGCGCCTCGCGGCATCCATGCCGCTCGTCCCCCGGCGCAACGACTGCGTTCGGCCTCCTGGAGGGGCGTTGGCGGCTGCTCCAACTTTATCTGCTCAAATCCACGCATTGATGTGCGCACCAACCCAACGTGCACGTAGCGGCGGCTTTCGTAGGATGGCGTAGAGCGAAGCGAAACCCATGCTGTGGAGGTGGAAGAAATCCATAAATGCCCGGATAGCACCGTGCTTGAGCGCTTGCATTAAAACCACAACAGCTAACGCAGACAGAGCCAATTCATTCGCGACGGGTGCTGCCCCGCGTAGCCCGGGCTTCAGCCCGGGGCCATTCCGGGGGCCAGGTACCGGTCAGACCACGCGTCCGTAGGCGCTGTCGATCCCCCGGCGCTCATCCAGGCAATCGGCTTCGCCCATCTCGAACTCGCGGCAGATCAGCGGGCGGTTTTCGTAGATGGTGCAGAGCATGGTGTCGCGGTCCAGCGCGGCGCACCAGCCGTCGTCCAGGCGCGCCATGACGTCGCCGCCCCAGTCATCGGTTTCGATGAAGCGTTCGGGCACGCCGGTGTCGGTGATCAGCATCACTTCCAGCTGGCAGCAGCAGGCGGCGCAGGTGGCGCAGGTGATCTCGGGGGCGGCAGGCAGTTGTTGGACGGGAATCAGCGAAGGGCTCATGGGCGCGGAGTTTACGGCAAAGGCATGCGCTCCGGTTGCCGGGGCGATCAGGTGCTCGGCCTTGGCCGCTTCAACTGCCTCGCCAGGCGATGCAGCAGAGGTAGCAGCGCCGCCCAGATGAGCGCCAGTACCAGCAGGCTCGGCAGCGTGCCGAAGGGCAGGCCGACCCCGGCCACGCGCGCGCCGGCCAGGTACGACAGCGGTGCGGCGATGGCGCCCAGCAGGCTGGCCAGCCACCAGGGCCGGGCAGTCCAGGCCAGGCAATGGTTGAGCGTGGTGCCCAGCAGTGCCCAGAGCAATACCAGCCAGGGCGGGATCAGGTGCCCGCCGTAGCCGAAGTCGAACAGGCCGAGGTTGAGCAACAGGCAGTCCAGCAGGCTGCCCAGCAGCGTCACCGCGATCACCAGGCGGCCATCCTCCGACCAGGAGCCGATGCAGAGGAAGTGCAGCGCCAGGATCGCCGGCGCCACCAGCAGCAGGAGCGGCTGGTTGGCGGCGAACAGGCAGGCGAACCAGCCCAGTTGGAACAGCGCCGCATTGGCCAGCTGCCTAGGCATCCAGGCGGCCGAGCAATGACGGCGGGCGCGCGCCGGGCTTGGCCAGCACCAGTTGCGCGGTGCCGATGGCGCGCTCCAGGAAGCCACCCTCGCAGTAGCACAGGTAGAACTCCCAGAGCCGGTAGAAGGTTTCGTCGTAGCCCAGTTGCTCCAGGCGCCCGCGCGCTGCGCGCAGGTTGTCGTGCCAGTGGCGCAGGGTGCGTGCGTAGTGGGGGCCGAAGTCCTCCATGTGCAGCAGGTTCATGTCGCTGTCGCGGGTGATCACCTCCAGCATCTTCTGCACCGAGGGCAGGGCGCCCCCGGGGAAGATGTAGCGCTGGATGAAGTCGACGCTGCGTTTGGCCTGCTCGTAACGCTGGTCGCGCATGGTGATGGCCTGCAGCAGCATCAGCCCGTCGTCCTTGAGCAGGCGTGCGCACTGCTTGAAATAGGCGGGCAGGAAGCGGTGGCCCACCGCCTCGACCATCTCGATGGAGACCAGCTTGTCGAAGCGCCCGTCGAGGTCGCGGTAGTCCTGCAGCAGCAGGGTGACGCGTGATTGCAGGCCCTGCTCCTCGATGCGCTGGCGGGTGTACTCGTACTGCTCGCGGGACAGGGTAGTGGTCGTCACCCGGCAGCCGTGGTGGGTGGCGGCGTAGAGCGCCATGCTGCCCCAGCCGGTGCCGATCTCCAGCAGGTGGTCGTCGGGCTTGAGGTCGAGCTTGCGGCAGATGCGTTCCAGCTTGTTCAACTGGGCCTGCTCCAGGCTCTGCTCGGGGCTGGCGAACTGCGCGGCGGAGTACATCATGGTCGGGTCGAGCATCTGCTCGAACAGGTCGTTGCCCAGGTCGTAATGGGCGGCGATGTTGCGCCGCGAGCCGGCCCGTGTGTTGCGGTTGAGCCAGTGCAGGCCCTGCACCAGGGGCCTCCCCAGCAAAGCCAGGCCGCGTTCCATGCCGTCGAGCACATCGAGGTTGGCGACGAACACGCGGATCACCGCCGTGAGGTCCGGCGTGGTCCAGTAACCGTGGATATAGGCCTCCCCCGAGCCGATGGAGCCGTTGGCCGCCACCAGCGGCCAGACCGCCGCATCCTGCACCTCGATACGTGCCCTGAGTTCAGCCTGAGCGTCGCCGAAGACCCGTTCCTCGCCGTCCTCCAGCACGGTCAACTGGCCGTGGCGCAGCCCTTCCAGCTGGGCCAGCACCAGCCGGCGCAACAGGCCGCCGGCCAGGCCGGTGGTGCCGAACAGGCCCGGCTTGATGCCGAGACTAGTGCTCTTCATGGTGATGCTCCTTCGAATGCGTGGTGGCGACGCGGTAGGCGCCGTCCGCCGCCTGGTGGGAGAACAGAGGCAGGCGTTTGAGCAGCAGGCGCAGGGCCTGCCAGTAGATGCCCAGGACGGTCTTGGCCGTCATCCAGGGAAAGCGTGCGAGGTAGCGGTGCAGGCTGGCGCGATCGAGTTCGTGGCGCTCCAGGTCGAGGGTCGCGTCGAACAGCCGGGTGTCGCCCTGCCAGTCCTCCATGTGCACCGCCAGGCGTGGGCCCACCGGGCTGAAGGCCATGCGGTACTCCAGTTCGCGGGGCAGGAAGGGCGACACGTGGAAGGCCTTGTCCACCCGCACTCGCTGGTGGCCCTCGCCCTGCGCCGGCACCACGTAGTGGTAGCGCTCGCGCCAGGGCGTGTTGGTCACCTCGCAGAGGATCGCCATCAGCGTTCCGTCGGCGTCATGGCAGTAGAAGAAGCTCGCCGGGTTGAAGGCCAGCCCCCAGCTGCGCGCCTGGGCCAGTAGGCAGATGGCGCCTTCGGGGCGAACGCCCAGCGCCTCGGTCACGCGTTGGCGCACCGCCTCGGCCAAGGTCATGCCGGCGCCGGTGAACTGCGGCAGGAAGTCGCGCTCGCGAAAGGCGAAGGGCGCGAAGCGGCCGTGCCCGGCCAGGGGTGAGAGGCCGAGCACCTGTTCCTGCTCGTCCAGGTCCAGGTAAAGCAGGCCGATGCGGTAGCGGAAGGCGTGGGCCCGGGGCTGGTGCCGCCGGTGCCTGACCCAGCCGCTGTAGAGGGCGCTGTTCACAGGGATTCCCCGAACTCGCGGGCCACGCGCAGGGCGCTGACCACGCCATCCTCGTGGAAGCCGTTGCCCCAGTAGGCACCGCAGAAGTAGCTGTGCTGCTTGGCGTTGATCTCCTCCCAGCGCGCCTGGGCGCGGACGCCCTCGAGGCTGAACTGCGGATGGGCGTAGCTGAAGCGGGCGAGGACGCGCGCGGGGTCGATGGCTTCGCCCTGGTTGAGGCTGACGCAGAAGGTCTCCGGCGCCTGGATACCCTGGAGGATGTTCATGTTGTAGGTCACGGCCGCCGGACGCTGGCGAGGGCCGCCCAGGCGGTAGTTCCAGCTGGCCCAGGCCAGTGGCCGGCGCGGCAGCAGGCGCGTGTCGGTGTGCAGCACCACCTCGTTGTCGGCATAGGGCAGGGCGCCCAGTACCTCGGCCTCGGTCGCGCTCGGCTGGGCCAGCAGGGCCAGTGCCTGGTCGCTGTGGCAGGCGAATACCACCTTGTCGAAGCGCTCGCTGCCGGCGGCGCTGTGCAGGGTCACGCCCTCGGCATCGCGCTCGACCCAGGTCACCGGGCAGGACAGGCGGATGTGGTCGGCGAAGCTGGCCGTCAGTGGCGCCACGTAGCTGCGCGAGCCCCCGCTGATCACCCGCCATTGCGGGCGGTCGTTGACCGATAGCAGGCCGTGGTTCTTGAAGAAGCGCACGAAGAACTGCAGCGGGAAGGCCAGCATGTCGTCCAGCGGCATGGACCAGATCGCCGCCCCCATCGGTACCAGGTAGTGATCGCGGAAGCGCTCGCCATAACCGCCCATGCGCAGGTAGTCGCCGAGGGTGATGGCGGGGTTGATGCGGCCCGCGTCGAGGTCCGCCTGGGCGTCGTGGTTGAAGCGCAGGATTTCTCGCAGCATGCCCCAGAAACCCGGCGAGAGCAGGTTGCGCCGCTGGGCGAAGAGGCTGTTGAGGTTGTTGCCGTTGTACTCCAGGCCGCTGGCCGGGTCGTGCACCGAGAAACTCATCTCGGTGGGTTGGCTGGCCACGCCCAGGCGCTCCATCAGGCGGATGAAGTTGGGGTAGGTCCAGTCGTTGAAGACGATGAAGCCGGTGTCCACGGCGTAGTCACGCCCTTGCAGGTGCACGTCCACCGTGTGGGTGTGGCCGCCGATCCAGTCGCTGGCTTCGAACAGCTGGATATCGTGCTGGCGGGCCAGCAACCAGGCGCAGGTGAGACCGGAAATGCCGCTGCCGATGATGGCGACTTTCATTGGGGAGCTCCGTTACGGGCCAGGCGTCGGCCCAGGGCCAGGCGCACCCGCGCCGGCAGCCGGGCGAGCAGGCGCAGGGCGAGGATGAAGGGGCCCGGGAAGGCGATTTCCAGCGGCCGCCGCTGCAGCCGCCGGACGATGTGGTGCGCGGCACGTTGCGTCGACCAGCGCATGGGCATGGGGAAGTCGTTGCGCTGGGTCAGCGGCGTGTCGACGAAGCCGGGGCTCACCAGCGTGACGTCGAGGCCTTCGTGGGCCAGGTCCACGCGCAGGGATTCCAGCAGGTAGCGCAAGCCGGCCTTGGAGGCGCCATAGGCTTCGGCGCGAGGCAGGGCGAAGTGGGTGACGGCGCTGACCACGCCGACCAGGTGCGGCCGTTCGCCCTTGCGCAGCAGGGGCAGGGCGGCTTCGATGCAGCGCGCCGGGGCGAGCAGGTTGGCGGCTACCACGCGCTCGACCAGGTCGGCGTCGAACCGCCCGGCCTCCAGGTATTCGCAGGTGCCGGCGTTAAGGATCGCGCAGTCCAGCGCGCCCCAGTGCCGGGCGATGCGTTCGCCCATGGCGGTGACCTGGGCGGCGTCGGTCAGGTCGCCCGGCACCAGCAGTACCTGCTCGGGGAAGCGCTGCTGCAGGGTTTCCAGCGGGCCGCTGCGGCGGGCGCTGAGGGCGAGACGGTGCCCGTCCCGGAGCAGCAGTTCGGCCAGTTCGGCGCCGATGCCGCTGCTGGCGCCGGTGAGCCAGATGCGTCGGGAGTCGTTCATGCCAGTCGCCCCTTTAGCAAGCGGACCACCCCGCCCAGCAGCGGCACGTGTTCATAGAGCAGCGCGCCGGCATCGAAGTAGTCGCGGTGGTAGTACACCCGTTCGTTCCAGCGCAGGTGCGAGCAGCCTTCCACCGCAATCGGGCGGCCGCCTGCCAGGCGTGGGTGGCGATAGGTCATGGTCCAGCGCAGGTAGCCTTGGCCTTCACCCGCCTGGTCATAGCCGTGGAACTCGAAGTTAAGGTCGTTGACGTTCTCGTAGAGCCCGGCGAAGTAGCGGCGGATGGCGGGCAACCCTTCGACATGGTGCAGCGGGTCGGTGAACTGGGCGTCCTCGCTGTACAGCGTGGCGAGCAAGTCGAGGTTGTCGCGGCCCAGGCGCGCGAAGTCCTCGGCGAAACGTTGCAGGAAGGCGCTCATGCCGTGACCGCCTTGGGCAGGCTGCGGAACGCGGCGATGGCCCGGTCGCGGCTGGAGGAGAGGTCCACCATCGGCTGTGGATAACCTTCCGGCAGGAACAGCCCGCCACGGGCGGCCGGGTCGTGGATGTCCTTCTTGTCCAGGCTTGCCAGCTCCGGCAGCCACTGGCGGATGAACACCCCTTGCGGGTCGAAGCGCTGGGACTGGCTGACCGGATTGAAGATGCGGAAGTAGGGCGCGGCATCGGTGCCGGTGGAGGCGCTCCACTGCCAGCCGCCGTTGTTGGCCGCCAGGTCACCGTCGATCAGGTGGCGCATGAACCAGCGCTCGCCCTCGCGCCAGTCGATCAGCAGGTTCTTGGTGAGGAACATGGCCACCACCATGCGCAGGCGGTTGTGCATCCAGCCGGTGGCCAGCAATTGGCGCATCGCCGCGTCGACGATGGGGATGCCGGTACGCCCCTGCTGCCAGGCTTCCAGGTCTTCTGGGGCATCGCGCCAGCGCAGCGCTTCGGTGTCGGCGCGGAAGGCGCGGTGGCGGCTGACGCGTGGGTAGCCCACGAGGATGTGCTTGTAGAACTCGCGCCAGAGCAGTTCGTTGATCCAGGTGACGGCGCCGGCGTTGCCCGACTCGAACTCGCCCTGGTTGCTGCGCAGCGCGGCATGCAGGCATTGCCTTGGCGACAGCACGCCGGCGGCGAGGTAGGGCGACAGCTGGCTGGTGCCGGGGTGTGCGGGGAAGTCGCGTTCGTCCTGGTAGTGCTCGATCTGCTGGTCGGCGAACGCCTCCAGGCGGCGGCCCGCTTCCTCTTCGCCGGCGGGCCAGAGCGCTTGCAGGCTGGCAGGCGGGCTGTGGAAGCCCTTCACCGTGGCGGGTACGGCGCTGCTTTCGATATCCAGCGGCTCCTGCTTTTTCGGCAGCGGCGCACTGTGGGGCAGGGCGCTGTGCAGCCGCGCGTAGCAGGCCTTGCGGAACTGGCTGAAGACCTGGAAGTAGCTGTCGCTCTTGGTCAGCACGCTGCCCGGCTTGAACAGCAGTTGGTCGAGATGGCTGCGCAGGCGCAGGCCGTCGGCCTGCAGGCGTGCCTTCACGGCGGCATCGCGCTGGCTCTCGTTGATGCCGTACTCCTCGTTGACGTGCACGGTGCTGACCTGGTGCTCGTGGCACAGGCGGGCGACGGCTTCCGGGGCTTCGTCCCAGAGGTCGGCGCGGCGGATCAGCAGCGGCACGTTGAGGCGCGCCAGCTCGGCCTGCAGCGAGGCCAGGTTGCGCAGCCAGAAATCCACCTTGGCCGGGGCGTCGTCGTGTTCCAGCCACTGGCCGGGGCTGAGCAGGTAGAGGGCCAGGGTCGGCCCGGCGGCCATCGCGGCGGACAGGGCCGTGTTGTCCTGGATGCGCAGGTCGCAGCGGAACCACATCAGTTGGCGCATGGAAGATCCTCGGGCCTGGCCAGCACACCAAGGCTGGACAGGGTTTGCAGGGCCGCGACCGGGTCGTCGGCGAGAGGGGGACGGATGCCTTGTGCGGCCAGCTCTTGCAGCTCGCGCTGGTGGATGCGCACGGCGGGCCCGGCCAGCACCAGCGGGCAGCCGTGGTCGGCCAGCAGGCGCGCCAGGCTGGGGCCGGCCAGGGCTTGTTCGGCATACAGCAGCAGGGCGCGGGGCTCGATACGGGCGATGGCCAGGGGCAGCTCGGCGGCGGGTATCGGCCACTCCAGCACCTCCACCGCGCAGCCGGCATTGCTGGCCAGCCAGGCGCTTATCCACAGGCCCGGCGCCATGGGGTGTTCACAGGGGTTGAGCAGCAACAGCGGGGCGCCGCCATGCTGGCGGTTGTTGTGGTAGATGCGCGCGCCCAGCTTGCTGCGCAGCCAGGCGTTGAAGAACACCCGCTCCAGGCGCGCGCCATAGGCATCGCCCCAGCGGGTTTCCAGTGCTTCGAGCAGGGGCAGCAGCAGTTGCTGGCACAGCGTCAGCGGGGGGTAGATCGACAACGCGGCGTTGAAGCGCTCGTCGAGGCGGCGCTCTGCCAGGGCGCCGATGGCCTCCAGCAACTGATGACGCTGCTCGTCCCACAGCGAGGAAGACGAGAGTCCGGCGTGCTGACCGCCCCGCAGCAACCCCTTCACCTGGCCCACCGGTACGCCACGGTCGAGCCAGGTGAGCACGGCGTGGATGCGCGCCACATGCTCCGGCGCATACAGGCGGTGGCCCTTGGCGGTGCGCTGGGGCAGCACCAGGCCGTAGCGGCGTTCCCAGGCGCGCAGGGTCACCGGGTTGACGCCGGTGAGCCGCGCCACCTCGCGGATGGGCAGCAGGCCCCGGGCGAGTGCGGCCTGGAAGTCGCCGTCGAGCGGCGTGTCGTCGTAATCGTCCATGGCTAGATGGCGTTGCGCAGGCTGAGGTCTTCGGGATGCGGCTGCAGGTAGGCCTGCTGCGCGATGTAGGGATGCGGGTGGCGGGCGAAGTGGTGCTTGAGCAGGGTGAGCGGCACCACCAGCGGCACGATGCCGGTGCGGTACTGCTCGATCAGGCGCTGCATCTCGGCCTTCTCGTCACGCCCCAGGGCGCCCTTCAGGTAACCGCTGATGTGCTGCAGCACGTTGCTGTGGGTACCCCGGGTGGCGCAGCGGCTGAGGCCCTTCATCAACTCGCTGAAGTAACGCGGTGCCAGTTCCTCGGGGTGGTGCTCGCCAATGCTGCCGAGCATCCGCCCGAGGGCGCGGTAGCGCGCGGGGTCGCTGGCCATCAGCTGGTACTTGTAGCGGGCGTGGAATTCGAGGATGCCGCGCCGGGTCAGCCCCTCGGCCAGCAGGGCGCGCCAATCGGCGTGGGCGTAGACGCGGGTGAGGAAATTCTCCCGCAGCACCGGGTCGCACAGGCGGCCTTCTTCCTCCACCGGCAGGTCGGGGCGGGCGGCGCAGAAGGTCTCGGCGAACAGGCCGCGCCCGCCGCCTTCGGCGGGGTAGCCGTTGTCCTGGTAGACCTTGACGCGGTATAGGCCGCAGGAAGGTGACTTCTGCATGAAGATGAAGCCGTCCAGGTCGTCCAGGCGCTCGGCGGTCTGCCGGCCGTAGTCGCGCAGGGCATCGCTGACGTCACGCTCGTCGCGGCTGCCCACGGCGCGCGGGGCAGCGGGGTCGCCCACCAGGCGCAGGGTCGGGCGCGGCGTGCCGAGGCCGATGCCGACCTCCGGGCAGACGCGGACTAATTCCAGGTGGCGGGCGAGGAATTGGCTGCACAGTCGGGATTCCTTGTGCCCGCCATTGAAGCGGACTTCCTCGCCCATCAGGCAGGCGCTGATGCCGATCTTGGGGGGCTGGGCAGTGGGGGCGCTGGACATGCGGTGCCTCGGATGAACTTGTACAGGTTATGTTATTTGTACAACCTGTGTTCATGATAGGCGTGTCATTGTACAAATCAATAGTCTTGTACAACTTTTTCGGCGACCTGTCCGGGGTCGCCGATGGGACGGTGTGCGACCGTTAGAGGTGTTCGAGCAGGCGGCGGGCGGCGTCCTGCCCGCTCAGCCAGGCGCCTTCCACGCGGCCGGAGCTGCACCAGTCGCCGCAGGCGTAGAGCCCCAGGTCGGCGTCGGCCAGGGCGCCCCATTCGTGGGCCTGGGCCGGGCGCGCGTAGAGCCAGCGGTGGGCCAGGGTGAAGGCTGGCGGCGATACGGCACAGCCGATCAGCTCGGCGAAGGCGCCGTAGAGCTGCTCGATCACCGCTTCCTTGGGCAGGTCCAGGTGCTGGCGGCTCCAGGCGCTGGTGGCGTGCAGCACCCAGGTGTCCTGGCTGTTGTCGCGACCGGGCTTGGTGCGGTTGCGCGCCACCCAGTCGAGCCCGCTGCCTTGCACGAAGCAGCCTTCGACGGGTGTCTCCAGCGGCTTCTCGAAGGCCAGGGCCACGGCCCAGGTGGGCTCCATGGCGACGCTGGCGGCGACCCCGGCGAGCTTGGGGGCGGCGGCCAGCAGGGTGGTGGCCTGGGGCGCGGGGGTGGCGATGATGACGTGGCTGAAGGGGCCGTGGCTCTGGCCCTCGGCGTCCTGCAGGCTCCAGTGCTGCTCGCCGCGGAACACCTCGGTGATGCGGCAGCTGAAGTTCACCGGCAGCGCGCCCATCAGGGCCCGGGTGATGGCGCTCATGCGTGGGGTACCGACCCAGCGCACCTGTTCGTCCGGGGAGGGCGAGAGGGTGCCGTTGCGGAAGTTGTAGAGGGTGGGCGTCCACTCGGCGACCCAGCCGCGGTCGCGCCATTGCTGGACGACTTCGGTGAAGCGGCGGTCACGGGCGGTGAAATACTGCGCGCCGAGGTCGAGCGAACCGGCGTCGCTGCGCTTGCTGGCCATACGACCGCCACTGCCGCGGCTCTTGTCGAAGAGCTGCACGGCGTGCCCGGCGGCATGCAGCGCCTGGGCGGCGGAAAGGCCCGCGAGGCCGGTTCCGATGATGGCGATGGGAGTGCTCATGGTTACCTCTTTACCTTGTGCTGTAGCGACTGCTGATCAGGTGTTCGATAAACCTATACACTTTTGTTGCGTTGTACAGGGCTATCGGTTCCAATTCGAGTGCCGCTCATAAAGGTGTGACCATGGCGGACTCAACCCGTGCCCTGTCTTGATTCAGACTAGGGCGATATCTCCACTTAGCACCATGCGAGGAGGATGCCATGCACATATTGCTGACCGGCGGTACTGGCCTGATCGGCCGTGAGCTCTGCCGGCTGTGGAGCGGGCAGGGCCACCAGGTCACCGTGCTCAGCCGCACGCCGCAGCGCGTGGCGGGGCTTTGCGGGCCCGTGGTGCGGGCCATCGACAGCCTCGACGAATACGGTGACGGGCCCCTGGATGCACTGGTCAACATGGCGGGCGAACCGGTGGCCGGCGGGCTGTGGACGCGCAACCGCAAGGCGAAGATTCTCGACAGCCGGGTGGCCTTCACCGAGCGCCTGCTGGCCTGGCTGGAGACCCGCGAGCAACGCCCGGCGCTGCTGCTGTCCGGCTCGGCGGTGGGCTGGTATGGCGACGCCGGCGAGCGCGAGCTGCGCGAGGACGCGCCACCCGGCAACGGCGATTTTGCCAGCGCCCTGTGCATCGCCTGGGAAGAGACCGCGCAACGCGCCGAGGCACTGGGCATCCGCGTGGTGCTGTTGCGCACTGGCCTGGTGCTCGCGGCCCATGATGGTTTCCTCCGCGACATGCTCCGGCCCTTCCGCCTCGGCCTGGGCGGGCGCCTGGGCAGCGGCCGCCAGTGGATGCCGTGGATTCACCTGCAGGATCAAATCGCCGCGATGGATTTTCTTTTGCATCAGGAGGGGGCCAGTGGTCCCTATAATGCGTGCGCTCCGCACCCCGCGCGCAATTGTGATTTCACCCGGAGCCTGGGCCGCGCGCTGGGGCGGCCGACCGTTCTGCCGGCGCCGACCTTCGCGTTGCGCCTGCTGCTGGGGGAGATGTCGATCCTCCTGCTGGGTGGCCAGCGCGCCTTGCCGACGCGTTTGCTGGAGGCGGGATTCACCTTTCGTTTCACCGATCTGGATACGGCGCTCGCCGATGTGCTGAGGCCTAAGGACGTTGCATGACTGATCACGCGCTGCTGCTGGCCAACCTGGGCTCACCCGCTTCCACCTCGGTGGGGGACGTGCGTCGCTACCTCAACCAGTTCCTCATGGACCCCTACGTCATCGACCTGCCCTGGCCGCTGCGTCGCCTGCTGGTCTCGCTGATCCTGATCAAGCGTCCCGCGCAGTCGGCCCATGCTTACGCCTCCATCTGGTGGCCCGAAGGCTCGCCGCTGGTCGCTCTCAGCCGCCGCCTGCAGGCCGCCACCCAGCCGTTCTGGCCCCATGGGCCGGTGGCCCTGGCGATGCGCTACGGCGAGCCTTCCATCGAGAACACCCTGCAGGAGCTGGTGCGCCAGGGCGTCAAGCGCGTGACGCTGGCACCGCTCTACCCGCAGTTCGCCGACAGCACCACCACCACCGTCGAGCAGGAGACGCGCCGGGTCATCGCCGCCCATGGCTTCAAGCTCCAGGTGCAGGTGCTCGACCCCTTCTACGACCAGCCCGAGTACCTCGATGCCCTGGTGGCCAGCGCCCGCCCGCACCTGGAACAGGGCTTCGATCACCTGCTGATGAGCTACCACGGGCTGCCCGAGCGTCACCTGCACAAGGCCGACACCAGTGGCAGCCACTGCCTGAAGGGCGCGGACTGCTGCCAGCGTGCCGAGGGCCAGGTACTCGCCCGCTGCTACCGTGCCCAGTGCTACCGCACCAGCGAAGGCTTCGCCGCGCGCATGGGGCTGCAGCCGGGGCAGTGGTCGGTGTCCTTCCAGTCGCGCCTGGGGCGTGCCAAGTGGATCGAGCCCTACACCGAAACCCGCCTCGACGAGCTGGCGGCCCAGGGGGTGAAGAAACTGCTGGTGATGTGCCCTGCCTTCGTCGCCGACTGCATCGAAACCCTGGAGGAGATCGGCGACCGCGGGCGCGAGCAGTTCATCGCCGCTGGCGGCGAGGACCTGGTACTGGTGCCCTGCATGAACGATCACCCGCAATGGGCCCAGGCACTGGCCAGCCTTTCCGGCAAGGCCCAGCGCCTGCTCTGAGCATCAGCCCGGGGACAGCCCGGGCATTCGCCTGGCCTATAAAGCCGCTGCTTCATCCCGCCTGCACCTAAGCTGGGCGCTTCTTCCACCGTCGTGCGCCGCACCGGCGGCGCCGAGGAGAGCCCATGCAGAACAACAACAATGGCTATCCCTCGGGCCTGCGAGCCTGGACCACCGTCGCCATCCTGATGGTGGCCTACGTGCTTTCCTTCATCGATCGGCAGATTCTCAACCTGCTGGTTGAGCCCATCCGCCGTGATCTGGTCATCAGCGATACGCAGATGAGCCTGCTGATGGGCCTGTCCTTCGCGCTGTTCTACACCGTCTGCGGCATCCCCCTAGGGCGCCTGGCCGATACCCGCAGCCGCCGCGGGCTGATCGCCATCGGCGTACTGTTCTGGAGCGCCGCTACCGCCGCCTGCGGCATGGCCAAGCTGTACTGGCAGTTCCTCGTCTGCCGCATCGGCGTGGGCGTGGGCGAGGCGGCATTGTCGCCGGCGGCCTATTCGCTGATCGCCGACAGCTTCCCCCAGGAGCGCCGCGCCACCGCCATCAGCGTGTATTCCATGGGCGTGTACCTCGGCTCGGGGCTGGCCTTCCTGCTCGGCGGGCTGGTGATCAAGTTCGCCTCCGCTCAGGGCGACGTGCACCTGCCGCTGCTGGGTGACGTACGCCCCTGGCAATTGATCTTCCTCATCCTCGGCGGTGCCGGCGTGCTCTTCACCTTGCTGATGCTGGCGGTGCGCGAGCCGGCCCGGCGCGGCGTGGGCGCCGGTGTCGCGGTGCCTTTTTCTGAAGTGGGGCGCTACATCCGCGCCAACCGCCGCACCGTGCTCTGCCACAACTTCGGCTTCGCCGGGCTGGCCTTCGCCGGCTACGGCAGCGCGGCGTGGATCCCCACCTTCTTCATCCGCACCTACGGCTGGGACGCCGGCCACGTGGGCGTGGTCTACGGCAGCATCGTCGCGGTGTTCGGTTGCTTCGGCATCGTCTTCGGCGGCCGCCTGGCGGACCGCATGGCCAAGCGCGGGCGCAGCGACGCCAACATGCGCGTCGGCCTCATCGCCGCCATCGGGGCGCTGCCGCTGGTGCTGGTGTTCCCGCTGCTGGACAACGCCAACTGGGTGACCGTGCTGATGGCGCCGACCGTGTTCTTCCTCAGCATGCCCTTCGGCGTGGCGCCGGCGGCGATCCAGGAGATCATGCCCAACTCCATGCGTGGCCAGGCTTCGGCCATCTACCTGTTCGTCATCACCCTGATCGGCCTGGGCCTCGGCCCCACCGCCGTGGCCCTGGTGACCGACTACGTGTTCGCCGACGACAAGGCGTTGCGCTACTCGCTGCTGATCGTCACCTCGCTGGCGGTGTTCAGCTCGGTGGTGCTGCTGTGGATGGGGCTCAAGCCCTACCGCGAAAGCATCGAGCGCCTGAAGCAGTGGGTGGCGCCGAGCCCGCTGCCGGGCGCCAAGCTGGTGGATGCCTGATCGATGGGTTTCGCTCCGCTCTACCCATCCTACGGAGGCTACCGAACGGGGTATGAGCCCGGAGAGCCTCGTCATCGATGACGCCACGCTGCCAATAAAAAGCCCCGCGATTGCGGGGCTTTTTTTGTGGCGCGGGGCTCAGATGTCCGGCGCGTCGTCCGCCGCCTTGTGCTTCCAGGCGTCGTGGCCGGGAAGGACCAGGTTGAGGGCGATGGCGACGATGGCGCAGAGGGCGATGCCCTTGAGGCCGAAGTCGTCCGGGCCTGTGCCGGTGCCGATCAGCACGCCGCCGATGCCGAACACCAGGGTCACCGAAACGATCACCAGGTTGCGCGCCTCGGCCAGGTCCACCTTGTGGCGGATCATGGTGTTCATGCCCACCGCGGCGATGGAGCCGAACAGCAGGCAGAGGATGCCGCCCATCACCGGCACCGGGATGCTCTGCAGGATGGCGCCGAACTTGCCGATGAAGGCCAGGCCGATGGCGAATACCGCCGCCCAGGTCATGATCTTCGGGTTGTAGTTCTTGGTCAGCATCACCGCGCCGGTGACTTCGGCGTAGGTGGTGTTCGGCGGGCCGCCGAACAGGCCGGCGGCCGAGGTGGCCAGGCCGTCGCCCAGCAGGGTGCGGTGCAGGCCGGGGGTCTTCAGGTAGTTCTTGCCGGTGACGCTGCCCACCGCGATCACGCCGCCGATGTGCTCGATGGCCGGGGCCAGGGCCACGGGGACGATGAACAGGATGGCCTGCCAGTTGAACTCGGGGGCGGTGAAGGCCGGCAGTTCCAGCCAGGGTGCCGCGAGGATCTTGGCGGTGTCGACCACGCCGAACCAGAACGACAGGGCGAAGCCCACCAGCACGCCGGAGATGATCGGCACCAGGCGGAAGATGCCCTTGCCGAACACCGCCACCACCAGGGTGGTCAGCAGCGCCGGCATGGAGATCCACATGGCGGTGGCGTAGGGGATCAGCTCCGTGCCGTCACCGGCCTTGCCCATGGCCATGTTGGCGGCGATGGGGGCCATGGCCAGGCCGATGGAGATGATCACCGGGCCGATCACCACCGGGGGCAGCAAACGGTCGATGAAGCCGGTGCCTTTGATCTTCACCGCCAGGCCGAGGAAGGTGTAGACGAAGCCCGCCGCCACCACGCCGCCCATGGTCGCGGCCAGGCCGAACTGGCCCTTGGCGAGGATGATGGGGGTGATGAAGGCGAAGCTCGATGCGAGGAACACCGGCACCTGGCGACCGGTCACGATCTGGAACAGCAGGGTGCCCATGCCGGCGGTGAACAGCGCCACGTTCGGGTCCAGGCCGGTGATCAGCGGCATCAGCACCAGGGCGCCGAAGGCCACGAAGAGCATCTGCGCGCCGGATAGCACCTGGCGCCACAGCGGTTCGTTGAATTCATCGCTCATGGATCAGGTGTCCTTCTGCTTGGTGCCGAAGATCTTGTCGCCGGCATCGCCCAGGCCCGGAATGATGTAGCCATGCTCGTTGAGCTTTTCATCGATGGAGGCGGTGAAGATCATCACGTCCGGGTGGGCATCGTTGACCACCTTGATGCCTTCCGGCGCGGCCACCAGCACCATGGCGCGGATCTCCTTGCAGCCGGCACGCTTGAGCAGCTCGATGGTGGCGACCAGGGAACCGCCGGTGGCCAGCATCGGGTCGATGATCAGTGCCAGGCGCTCGTCGATCTCGGGGGCCAGTTTTTCCAGGTAGGTGTGCGCTTCGAGGGTTTCCTCGTTGCGGGCTACGCCCACGGCGCTGACCTTGGCGCCCGGGATCAGGCTGAGCACGCCGTCGAGCATGCCGATGCCGGCACGCAGGATGGGCACCACGGTGATCTTCTTGCCGGCGATCTTCTCCACCTGCACCGGGCCCGCCCAGCCCTGGATCTCGTAGTTTTCCAGGGGCAGGTCGTTGGTCGCTTCATAGGTGAGCAGGGCGCCCACTTCCTGGGCCAGTTCGCGGAAGTTCTTCGTGCTGATGTCGGCGCGGCGCATCAGGCCGATTTTGTGGCGGATCAGCGGGTGGCGGATCTCTCGGATAGGCATGGGGTGTTACTCCGGCGGGCTGGCAAAAAAATTGCGTTAGATTAAAGCATTGCCTGTGCCATGTCGTGACTGACTGGCCGGTCGCGCGACCTTTGGGGCGTTGCATGACGAGGCCTGCGGGGCTGCGACAAACTATCCTCGACACTCGTCCGGCAGGGCTTGCTCCCGGACAGACGGATGAGTACCTTTGCCGACTTTTATCTTGACGCCCCGATCAACTTCCCACGGAAGCCAGGGCCAACGCCGCTCAAAAACAGAGGAAAAGCCATGCCCGCCGATCTCGCCCACATCCGCCAGGTAATGGCCGAAGCCGACTGCCTGTACACCGATGCCCAGGTCGAAGCCGCCATCGACCAGATCGCCGGCGCCATCAACGGCGAGCTGGCCGAGCGCAACCCCGTGGTCTTCTGCGTGATGAACGGCGGCCTGATCTTCGCCGGCAAGCTGCTGCCGAAGCTCGACTTCCCCCTGGAGCTGTCCTACCTGCACGCCACCCGCTACCGCAATGAAACCAGCGGCGGCGAGCTGTTCTGGAAGGCCAAGCCGGAAATCTCCTTCATCGACCGCGACGTGCTGATCATCGACGACATCCTCGACGAAGGGCACACCCTCGCGGCGATCATCGACTTCTGCAAACACGCCGGCGCCGCCCACGTGCACACCGCCGTGCTGATCGACAAGACCCACGACCGCAAGGCGCGCCTGGACCTCAAGGCCGACTACGTGGGCCTGCCCTGCGTGGACCGCTACATCTTCGGCTACGGCATGGACTACAAGGGCTACTGGCGCAACGCCGCCGGCATCTTCGCCGTCAAAGGGCTCTAAGCCCGTGGCTGTGCGCTTCCTCGACCAGGCCCTGTTCGCCGACCTGGCCGCAGGGGCCGCGGCCAGCCCGCGCCAGCGGCTGCACCACAACTTCCACGGCATGGAAGAGCCCTGCCACCGCATGGCGGTGGGGCTGCAACCCGGCACCTACATCGCCCCCCATCGCCACCTGTCCGCCGACAAGGCCGAGACCCTGCTGGTGCTCAAGGGCGCCCTGGGCCTGCTGCTGTTCAGCGAGGACGGTGCCGTGCAGGAGACTCGCGAGCTGCGTGCCGGAGGCGAGTGCGTCGGGGTCGATCTCACGCCCGGCCAGTTCCATGCCCTGGTGGTGCTGGAGGCCGACAGCCTGCTCTTCGAATGCAAGGCCGGCCCCTATCGCCCGTTGGTGGATGGGGAGTTCGCCCCTTGGGCGCCCCGCGAAGGCGAGGCCGCCGCCCTCGACTACCTGGCCTGGATGCGCGCTCAGTTCGGCTGAGGCTCCAGCCAGCGCAGGGCCTTGGCCCGCGCCTGTTCCAGGTCGCGCACATAGGCCAGGCGGCCGTCCTCGCGACGGATGCCGGCACGGCGCAGCTTCAGCCGCACCCGCGTCGTGGTGCCCACCAGCACCAGGCCGATCCCCTGCTTGTGGTAGTCGTTCAGCAGGTTCTCGATGGCCGCCAGTGCGGTCATGTCCAGCAGCGGTACCGCGCTGATTTCCACGATCACCACCTTCACCTGCGGGTTCAGCCGGCGCAGCACGCTCAGGGCCTTTTCCGCGGCGCCGAAGAACAACGGGCCACGGATCACGTAGGGCATCACCTGCTCCGGCAGGCCCTCCAGCGCCTGGCCGAGGTGCGCGGGCAGGGGCTGGGCGTCGGTGAGGTCGCTCATGCGCTTGATGAACAGGGCCGCCGCCAGCAGCAGGCCGACGCCCACCGCCAGCACCATGTCGAACAGCACCGTCAGCACCAGGCAGGTGAGCAGCACCAGCACGTCGTTGCGCGGGGCGATGCGCAGGGTGTGGGCGACGTGGCGGGCCTCGCTCATGTTCCACGCCACCATCAGCAGCAGCGCAGCCAGGGCGGCCATCGGCAGGTAGCTGAACAGCGGCGCCAGCAGCAGCATGGCCAGCAGCACCACCCCGGCGTGGATCACCGCCGCGATAGGCGACACGGCGCCGGCGCGGACGTTGGCGGCACTGCGGGCGATGGCGGCGGTGGCGGTGATACCACCGAACAGCGGCGCCACCAGGTTGCCCAGGCCCTGGCCGAGCAGTTCGGCGTTGGGGTCGTGGCGGGTGCCGGTCATGCCGTCGGAAACCACGGCGCAGAGCAGCGACTCGATGGCGCCCAGCATGGCGATGGCGAAGGCCGGGGCGAGCAGCTGGCGCACCAGCTCGAAGGACATCACCAGCGGCGCGCCACTGGCGCCCGGCAACTCCCAGGGCCACGCGAAGCTCGGCAGGAAGGGCGGGATGCCGGGGTGCACCATGCCATCGAGTTCATAGGTGAAGCGCTCGCCGAGGGTCGCCACCGGCAGGCCCAGGTAATCCAGGGCCAGGCCCAGCAGGGCGCCGACCGCCAGGGCCACCAGGTGTCCCGGCACCTTGGGCACCAGGCGCGGCCACAACAGCAGGACCGCGAGGCAGGCCAGCGCCACCAGCGCGTCGCCCAGGTGTGCACTTGGCAGTGCCTGGGCCAGCAGGCCGAGCTGCTCGACGTAGTTCTGTGGCGGGTGGGCCAGCTCCAGGCCGAACACGTCCTTGATCTGCAGGGTGGCGATGACGATGCCGATGCCGGCGGTGAAGCCCAGGGTCACCGGGTAGGGGATGAACTGGATCAGCCGGCCGAAGCGCGCCAGGCCCATGGCGAGGAGGATCATCCCGGCCATCATGGTGCACAGCAGCAGGCCACCGAGGCCGAATTGCTGGGTGATGGGCAGGAGGATGACCACGAAGGCGGCGGTGGGGCCGGAGACGTTGAAGCGCGAGCCGCCGCTGAGGGCGATCAGCGGGGCGGCCACCAGCACCGTATAGAGGCCATGCTGCGGCGCGACCCCGACGGCGATGGCCAGCGCCATGGCCAGCGGGATGGCGACGATGCCCACCGTCAGGCCGGCGCCCAGGTCGCTGCGCAGGGATTTCCAGGAATAGCCGCTGCGCAGGCTCTGGCGCAGGGCAGCGAACAGTGGCGGCATGGGTAATGACATGGCGACTCCTCGGCGGAAGGCACCGATTATAGGGGCTGCGTGGCGCTTGCCACCTTGACCTGAGTCCAATGACTACAGGCCAAGGGCCCATGCTAGAGTGCTGCGCTCGTTTCTGCCGGGAGTTGCCGATGTCTCGCCGTACCCGCTTCGCTGCCATCCTCCTGCTCGCCGCCAGCCTGCCCCTGGCCGCCGCCCCGAGCGGGGCCCCCAAAGGGGCGACCACGCTCCTGCGGACCGACTTCCTGCCCCCCGACGAACAGGGCCTGCGCCAGGAGCAGCCCGAGCAGCAGCTGGTGGTGAAGGTGGTCAGCTACCGCGTCACCCTGGGCAACCAGCGCCAATCCAACCAGCAGCCGATCCCCATCACCACGCCGATGCTGATCCAGCTGCGCGCCGCACCCGTGGTCAAGACGACCGGCAAGGGCTCGGAAGCGGTCGATGTGCAGATCGACTTCGAGGCCGACGGCAAGAGCCTGAAGAAGGCGACCTACGACGAAGCCACCCGCAAACTGACGCTGCACTATCCACAGTCCCAATACCGCGCGGTGCTCGATCTGCTGCGCAGCGGCACGGTGTTCTGCCAGTTCGCCGCCTACCCCAACGGCCATGTCTGGGCCGACCTGCACCTGGGGCCCGTACGCCTGCGTTGAGCCGCATCGGCCTGCGGGGGTAAACTTCGGGCCCCGTGTGTTCCGGCCAGAGAGTAGTGAGCGATGCGCAAAGACAAGAAGCAGGTGATCGGCGAAGAAATCACCGAGGACTCGATCAAGCTGTTCCTCACGGTGGAGCCGGCCGATGCGACGCCGCCGTCCCTGCACAAGCTGGTCAAGGCCTATCGCGGCCTGCGCATCGATGACTTCGAACGCTTCCTGCAGTTCTTCCTCGAGGCCGGCTACGACCTCGGCGCCAAGGACGAGCAAGGCAATGACTTCGTCGCCCTGATCAAGGATCAGCGCCTGGCCGAACCCTATATCGAGGCCGTTCAGGCCGCCCGGGGCTGACCCGAGTTATTCACAGGAACCCGCCTTCGAGCGGGTTTCTGCTTTTCTGGGCCTGGCAAAAACAGTGACCCAACGCACGAACGAGGAGGTGCACATGAGCAAGGAAGACGCATCGCAACGCTGGCAGCAGAAGACCGTCGCCTATGCCCGCGCGATCAACGCCTATGTCGAAAAAGGCCTGCGCGAGGGCTGGGACAACGCCGGCAAGGAGCCCAGTTCCGCCGGGCGCGAGAAGCTGGTTCCCGCGCTGCTGGAAGCCCTGCGCGAGGCCAACCGCAGTGGCCACCTGGAAGGGCTGCAGGAAGCCTGGCCACCGGCCCATGCGCCGCTGCACGAGGTGCTCGATGAGCAGGGCCAGGCCATTCCCATGCTCGCGCTGCTGGATGATGGCTCCATCGTCGCGCGCATCGGCGCCACCTGGGAGCCGGGGCACGTGGTGCGCATCGTCGGTGATCGGGTCGAGGATGTACCGGGCCTGGCGTTCTTCGGCGCCTGCCCCAATCGACGTTTCTACGCCCTGGCGCGGGAGACGGGCGTGGAGGTGCGGGACGGCTGGGACGGCCCGGTGGTGCTGCACTGCCCCTGGCCGCTGGGCACCGAGGATGCGCCCGAGGGCGTGGAGCTGGAAACCTTCGCCGAGACGCCGCGCCCCACGCGCCTGCAGCCCTTCCCGGATGGGCGCCGGGTGCTGCTGGTGAGCAGCTCGGGCATCTTCGTGCTGGCCCCGGAAGGCGCGCGTCGCCTGTACCCGGACAACGCATCGCTCAAGGAATACGCCGAGGCCACCGGCTACGAGCCGCCGTACTCCACCGGCCTGAGCATGGAGCACGGGGCGGTGTCGGCGGACGGTCGCTGGATCGCCGTGGGCGGCCAGGACGGTCGCCATCACCTGTTCGACGCCGACCTGCAACCGGTGGCGGCCATCGGGCCCCATGGCGAGTACCCGCATTACGCCCTGTTCAGTGGTGATGGCCGCAGCGTGGCCTTCAACGCCTGCCACTTCTACAACGGCGGCACCCTAGCCGTGGACCTCGCCCAGGCAGCGGGCCTGGATTCGGACCACTACGAGGATGTGGCGGGCGTGACCCTGGTGGAGGAGGGCGCGCGCGTCTACGCCGGTGCCTCCCTGGGCGATCGCTTCATCCTCGGCGACGCCTACGGCTACCTGCGTTGCGTCGATGCGACGGGCGAGCCTGGCTGGCAGCACTTCCTCGGTTCGACCATGTGCGCCATCGACCTCTCCGCCGATGGCCGAACCCTGGTGGCCTCCAGCTACGCCGGCATCATCGCCATCATCGACCTGGAGGCTGGCCGCCCGGAGTGGCAGATCGGCACCGGTGAGCACCGCGAGCGTCGCCGCTGGCTGTTCTGGAAGGGCGAGGAAACGCCGCTGGCGTGGTGATCGGCGCGAAGACCATTGCTCTGCATGATGGGTTTCGCTCCGCTCTACCCATCCTACGGGCTGGCTCTGCCCCAGAACGAAAAAACCGCCCCGAGGGGCGGTTCTTTCATGGCGCTGAAGCTCAGCCCGCAGTGGCGGCGCTGGCTTCGGCCGGCTTGGCGGTGGCGATGCCCAGGCGCGCATCGCAGTGCTGGCTGACGCGGTGGTACAGCTCGGCGTCGGTCTCCAGCTCTTTCTCGCGAGCGGGGAAGATCTCCTTCAGCTTGGCGGACCACTCGGCCGAGCGGGCCTGCTCGGCGAAGCAGCGTTCGATCAGGTTGAGCATGATCGAAACGGTCACCGAAGCACCCGGGGATGCGCCGAGCAGGGCGGCGATACTGCCGTCCTCCGCGGCCACCAGTTCGGTGCCGAACTGCAGGATGCCGCCTTTCTTGGCGTCCTTCTTGATGATCTGCACGCGCTGGCCGGCCACTTCCAGGCGCCAGTCGGCCGGGTCGAGTTCCGGGTAGAACTTGCGCAGGGCATCCAGGCGCTGTTCCTGGGACTGCATCACTTCCTTGATCAGGTAGCGGGTCAGGTCCATGTTGTCGCGCGCCACGGCCAGCATCGGGCCGAGGTTGCTCGGGCGTACCGACAGCGGCAGGTCGAGGAACGAGCCGTGCTTGAGGAACTTGGTTGTGAAGCCGGCATAAGGCCCGAACAGCAGGGACTTCTTGCCGTCGACCACGCGGGTGTCCAGGTGCGGCACGGACATCGGCGGGGCGCCCACTTCGGCCTGGCTGTAGACCTTGGCCTGGTGGTGCTTGACCACGTCGGGGTTGTCGCAGCGCAGCCACTGGCCGCTGACCGGGAAGCCGCCGAAGCCCTTGCCTTCCGGGATGCCCGACAGTTGCAGCAGCGGCAGTGCGCCGCCGCCGGCGCCGAGGAACACGAAGCGCGCGGCGACTTCGCGGTTGGCACCGCTCTGGGTGTTCTTGATGCTGACCTTCCAGCCGTCATCGGTACGCTTGAGGTCGGTGACCTTCTGGAAGTAGCTGACGCGGGTATCCGCCTGGGTGGCGAGGTACTGCAGCAACTGGTTGGTCAGGGCGCCGAAGTTGACGTCGGTGCCGTTGGCCGCACGGGTGGCGGCGACCGCTTCGTCCGCAGGGCGGCCGGGCATCATCAGTGGCATCCATTCGGCCAGGGTGGCTCGGTCTTCCGAGTACTCCATGTGGGCGAACGCGTGGTGCTTGGTGATGGCTTCGAAGCGCGTCTTGAGGAAGGGGATGTCCTTGCCGCGCACGAAGGACAGGTGCGGCACGGAGTTGATGAAGTCACGGGGCGAACCGAAGCCTTCCTTGTCGCTCAGGTAGGACCAGAACTGCTTGGAGACTTCGAACTGGGTGTTGATCAGTACCGCTTTCTTGATGTCGATGGAACCATCGGCGGCCTGGGGTGTGTAGTTCAGCTCGCACAGGCCGGCATGGCCGGTACCCGCATTGTTCCAGGGGTTGGAGCTCTCGATGGCACCGGATTCGCGGAGTTCCGCGATTTCCAGCTTGATGCCTGGATCGAGTTCCTTCAGCAGGACCGCCAGTGTGGCGCTCATGATGCCGGCCCCGACCAGCAACACGTCCACTGCTTGGTAATCGTCTTGCGCCATTTGCTCGCCACTCTCTCGTGAAGTAGTGAAAAACCGTCATCTCACGCTCTTTTGGAGACGTGAACCTCAAAAGATCGCCTACCGGGGGCAGGCCGCTTCCATCAGCGCGGGTGGCGCTGCGTCCATGCAAAGGGATTTGCACGTCGGGCGGAAGGTGCGGCAGGCCAGTGATGGCAGCGAAAGTGGACGGCTCTCTGTGGGGCTGTGCGGGTGCCAAGCGAAGGCTCGGCCGGTGTTGCGAGGCCCGATCAGGAGACGACCTTATAATCGGGGGGCGATTGTAGCGAAGAAATAGGAGGAATTGAGCGTTTGTACGTGACTTTTATTCATCCATCGGTCAGGCCGCCAACGCTCGCGCGCCGCGTGACTGCTGGACGACCTGCTGGATGAGCGCGGAGGCGGGCAGTTGCTGGCCGATCCACGACAGGCGCTGTTCGCGGACCTGCACCCATCGGCCCCGCGCGGGCGCCTCGGCAGCCTGGTGGAAGCCACGGCACAGGCCCTTGTCGTCGAGCAGGGCGAAGCAGCGGATCTTGGGGCGAGGGGCGAACAGGGACCAGATGAACATCATCACGGCTTTCTCCTTGGGTATGCCGCTTTATCCCATCCCTGCGTGACAGGGGCATTACAGGAACCCGCCGGGCCTCCCAACGGTCTCATTCCAGGCCACTGATGGCGCTCTGTCAGTAGGCGTGCCGGCTGGTTATACTCCCGGCCTTCCGCGTCCAACCTGGAGAAACAAGCATGCTGAATCGCGCGTTGCTCGGCCTGCTGGCCGGCCTCAGCCTGACCCTGGTCGGCTGTGCCCTCAGCCCGCAACAACTCAGCCCGCAACCCAAGCTCACCGGCCCGCTCACGCCCGTCGGCCAGGGCCAGCCGGTAGTGGTTCGTGTCGCCGATGGGCGCTCCTCGCCGGTGCTCGGCACCCGTGGCGGCCTCTATGCGGACACCAGCAACATCACCGTTCAGGGCCAGGACATCCTGCCGCGCCTGCAGACCGAAGCCGAAGCCGCCGTGCGCCTGCTGGGCTTCACGCCGTCGCCCAACGCCTTCAACGCCCCGCAGCTGACCCTGACCCTGGCCGACCTGAAGTACCAGTCGCCCAAGGAAGGCGTCTACGTGACCAAGGCTGACATCAGCGCCACCTTCCGCGTCGACGTGCAGAACGCCAGCCGTCGCTACAGCGGTCGCTACAGCGCCTCCCTGGCCCAGCAGTTCGGCACCGCGCCGAACCAGGAAACCAATACCAAGCTGGTATCCGGTGTGCTCAGCGACGCCCTGACCCGCGCCTTCAAGGACCCGACCATCGGGCAGATGCTGGCGCAGTAAGGCTGCACCGCTGCGAACGAGCCCGGCCCCCGTGCCGGGCTTTTTCTTGCCTGCGCGATTCGTCGGAAACGCCGCAGGGGAGCGGGGCGCTCGGGTAGACTCGCCGCCGAATCCGGATGGCCCGCTCCCCGCGCGGCCGCATTTCCACCTCGCAGGCCGCGCCTGCTCGGAGTTGAAGATGTCCCTGCAGGACCTCTGGTCTGTCTACCTCGCCCATCCCCACCAGGTGGTCAACGCCCTGGCGCTGTTCTTCGCCCTGGTCGGTTCCTGGCTGCTGGTCGCCACCCGCCTGCGCGAGCAGCGCGTCGCCGGGCGCCTGGCCGCCGACAGCGAAATGGAGGGGATGGCGCAACCGGCGCTGATGCAGGACGAGACCACCCAGCGGCTGAACCGCTTCTTCTACGCCTTCGGCTATTTCAGCCTGGCCGTGGCCCTTGGCGTGTCCTGGGCCAGCACCCAGCTCTGAGCGATCCCGGCGCTGCCGGTGACCGGCTGGACATGAAAACGGCGACCCGAGGGTCGCCGTTTTGCATTGCGCGCTACCGTCAGAGCTGCAGGCCGGCCCTGATGCGGTACTGGTTGCGCACCGGGGTGGCGTACTGCAGCACCAGCCAGGGACGCTGTTCTTCCGGGCAGGCGTTGAGGCGCTTCTGCCACTCGGCGCGGGCGCGGGCGATCTCGTCCGTGCCGAACAGGCTTTCCAGCGTCGGCACCGCCAGCTCGGGGTCGCGCTCGCTCCACATGGCGTAGGCCAGATAGTGCACCGGGAACAGCCGGTAGCCGCCGAGGATGCGACGGTCCATCTCGGCGGCCAGCAGCTTGGCGTCAGCGATGTCCTCGCGGATCTCGTCGTTGAAGGCGATGTGCACCCGGCCTTTGTAGCCGGTGATGCCCAGGGCGATGCTGGTGTCGTCCTCGCCCGGCGCCTTCTCGTAGCCGCCGGTGGTGGCGCGGATATACAGCTCGCGGGCCTTGGCCAGGTCGCAGGGATCGTATTCGTAGCTGATCGACACCGGCACCAGGTGCAGGTCGTGGATCACCGCGGCGAAGGGCTCGTCCTTGCGGCTCATGTGGAACATCTTGAGGATCGCCGAATCGGTGCGGTCGTCGCCGTCCTTCGCGCGGCCCTCGGCCTGGGCGATCCAGATCGACTGGGCGTCCACGCGGATGGAGTGGTTGATGTAGGCCGACAGCAACTGGAAGGCCGCCAGCTTCTCGCGCCGGCCCGCCAGGTTGCGGTGCACGATGAAGCTCTTGTTCAGGCGCATGAGGTCGCTGACGAAGGGCTTCTGCAGCAGGTTGTCGCCGATGGCGATGCGCGGCGTGGGCACCCCGGCGTGGTACACGGCGTAGTTGACGAAGGCCGGGTCCATGACGATGTCGCGGTGGTTGGCGACGAACAGGTAGGGGTTGCCGGGCTTGAGCTTGTCCACGCCGGAGTAAGTCACGCCGTCGGTGGCGCGCTCGATGGTGTGGTCGACATAGGGCTCGATCTTGTCCTGCAGCGCGGTCACCGAAGCGATGCCGCGGAACTCGCGACGCAGGCGATGAGCTATAACAGGCTTGAGCAGCCAGCCGAGCGGGCCTGCCAGGCGGGGGAAACGATAGCGGGTGAGGGCGCCGAGGAAAGCCGGGTCGGCGGACAGGCGCGCGAGCACCTCGGCCACCTCGGCATCGTCGTAGGGTCGGATGGCTTCGAATTCGCCCATCGGGTTCTCTTGTTGTGCTGCGGCTGGAGATAAGGGTGGCGCCCCGAATCACGGGGCCTGAAATAGACCGGCGATTATACAGCCAAGTCACACGGGAGTTTCGCATGCTGGAAACCCAGGCCTATGAATGCCCCCACTGCGGCGAACCGGTGGAAGCGGTGCTCGACCTTTCTGCCGGCGACCAGCAGTACATCGAGGATTGCCCGGTGTGCTGCCGGCCCATCGTCTTCGCGCTCGCCACCGACGGTGAGGACTGGAGCCTCGACGTGCGGCGGGAGGACGACTGATGCAGCGCATCTATGAGCCCGGCGACCTGATCGAGGCGGAGCTGCTCCTGGGTATGCTGGCCAGCGAGGGCATCGAGGCCCACCTGGCCGGCGGGCACCTGCTGGGCGGCATCGGCGAGCTGCCGTTGATGGGGCTGCTGGGCCTGCTGGTGGAGGATGAGGACGCCGAGCGGGCGCGGCTGTTGATCGCCACGTACAATGCCGCGCAACCCATGCCGGGCGATGAGCCCGACAGCTACCCCGGCACCCTGCTGTGCTGAACCTGCCCGAGCCCTTTGCCTGATGTCTGGACGCTTCGCCCTGTTTCGCTGGTCGCCCGCATTCGCCGCGTTGCCCGGTTTCCCCGCCGAGCAGCAGCCGCACTGGAACCTGGCGCCTGGCGCACGGGTTTTGATGCTGCGCGGGCAAGCCGGCGAGCAGCGCCTGGACCTGGCCCGCTGGGGCCTTACCCCGGCCTGGCTCACCGACCTGTCGAAGACCCCGGCCCACGCCCGCGCCGAAACCCTGGTGGAGCAGCCGATGTTCCGCGACGCCTTCCGCCAGCGCCGTTGCCTGATTCCGGCCAACGGCTTCTACGAGTGGCGCGGGGTGCGCAAGCGGCCTTACTGGGTTAGCGGCGAAACGTCGCTGCTGCACTTCGCCGCACTCTGGGAGCCCTTTCCGGTGGGCGATGCCGAATACCTCAGCCTGGCGATGATCACCCGTCCCGCCGCAGACCTGCGTCGGCCGCTGGTGCTGGACGAAGCCGGCCAGCAGCTGTGGCTGGCGGCGGACAGTGATCCGGAAGAGCTGCGCGCGCTGCTCACCGCCGCCTCGCCACCGTTGCGCGAGCGGGCGCTGGCCACCCTGGTCAACGACCCCAAGCTGGATGGGCCGGAGTGCCTGACGCCGGCGTGATCGGATCTTCCCGGGCTGAAGCCCGGGCTACAGGACTCTTGTTGGGGCGAATTCATTGGCTCTGTCTGCGTTAGCTGTTGTGGTTTTAATGCAGGCGCTCAAGCACGGTGCTTTCCGGGCACCAAAGGATTTCTGCCACCTCCACCGCATGGGTTTCGCTTCGCTCTACACCATCCTACGAAGGCCCGTGCGCACCACGTGGTGATGCGCTGGGCGAAGAAAGTTGGAGCAGCCGCCAACGCCCCTCCAGGAGGCCGAACGCAGTCGTTGCGCCGGGGGACGAGCGGCATGGATGCCGCGAGAGGTGCGCCAGGCCATGGATGGCCCATCGCGCCGGCCCCCAGAGCAACGATGGAGTGAGGGAACCCGACGCAGTCGGGCCGGATGATGGGGCAAGCCCTTTTGGTTTCTTTTGGGGCGACTGCTGTATAGACCGAGGACATAGCTGACAGGTGTACGGAGACATGGTTGACACTTTCCGGCGAGCTGCCTTGCCGGGGATCCATACCATGCCTTGGAACACGAGAGACGCCATGAGCTTGAAAGAGGAATTCATTGCGTTGGCCTTACAGCCTGACAGCAACAGGCGAGAACTGTGCCGACGCTTCGGTATCAGCCCGCAAACGGCTTACAAGTGGCTTAAGCGATACGAACAGAGCGGGAGAGATGGCCTGCACGAGAAATCCCGCCGGCCGCTCAATAGCCCCAAGCGGACCCCTCCCGCGCTGGAAACGGAGGTGGTTGCGTTGCGTCAGGCGCATCCTGCGTGGGGCGGACGCAAGATCAGCTATGTCCTTAACTGCGGTATTGCCCCCAGCACTGTGACTAACGTCCTGCACCGCCATCTGCTGATCCTGCCGCCTGAAAAGGAAGCCAAGAAGCCCTGGCAGCGCTTCGAGCACGAGGCCCCCAATGACCTCTGGCAGATGGATTTCAAGGGCTACTTTCCGACCCAGCAAGGCCAGTGTCATCCGTTGACGGTTGTGGATGACCATTCCCGCTTCAACCTGGCGATCCAGGCCTGCGCCAATGAGCGCAAGGAAACGGTTCAGGAAAAGCTGAGCGAAGTCTTCCGCCGCTATGGTTTGCCTGCCCGAATCAACACCGATAACGGCTCCCCTTGGGGCTCGCCACGTAATCCGGGTGAACTATCCGAGCTGGGTGTTTGGCTGGTCCGGCTGGGCATTCGCCTGAGTTTCAGCCGGCCTTACCATCCACAAACCAATGGCAAAAACGAGCGCTTTCATCGCGCGCTCAAAGCTGAAGTACTCAAGGGAAAGCACTTTCACGACTTGATCGAAGCCCAGGCTGCTTTCGATCAATGGAGGGAGATCTACAACCTTCAACGGCCCCACGAAGCGCTGGGCTATCAGGTTCCCATGGAGCGATACCGCACAAGCCCCTGGCCATTTCCAGAAAAACTGGAGGACTTCGAATATGCCCCGGATGACGAAGTGACAAAGGTTTATCACAGCCGATTCCGCTTTAGAAAACACTACTTCCGCATCGCCAAGGGGCTTGCTGGGCACCTGATCGCTATACGTCCCAGGCCTGAAAGCGATGCGTTGTACGACGTGTACTTCTGCCATCAATTTCTACGAACTATCGACCTGAACAACCCTGACTACGGACCATAATGTGTCAACCATGTCCCCGCACATGTGTCCACCATGTCTCCGGTCTATACAGGGCGACTGCCAAAAGAGACTCGCCCGGGGGGGCGAAACCAAAAACATCACCAGGGCTGGGCAATCAGCTGGGCTCAAATCCTCTAGCAACACTTAACGCAGACATAGCCAATTCATTCGCCAGGCAGGCCGAAGGGCTGCTCAGCGGAGTCATGCGGGACAGGCGAATGGAAGGGGGCAACTGCGTTGCCCTGGGCGACTGAAGTCGCCCCTACAATCCATTCTCCCTGCGTCATTCCCGCGAGCGCGGGGCCCCGACTGAGTCGATCTACACCCTGAACTGATTGATCAACCGGCGCTGCTGCTCGGCCAGCTTGGTCAGCTCGGCGCTGGCCTGGGAGGCTTCGTCGGCGCCGCCGGCCACTTCATTGGCCACCTGGCCGATGTTGGTGACGTTGCGGTTGATGTCTTCGGCCACCGCGCTCTGCTCCTCGGCGGCGCTGGCGATCTGGGTGTTCATGTCGTTGATCACCGATACAGCCTGGGTGATGGATTCCAGCGCATGGGCCGCCTCGCTGGCGGACTGCACGCTGGTGTCGGTCTTGTCCTGGCTGTCCTGCATCACCTTGACCACGTCCCGCGTGCCCTGCTGCAGTTGCTGGATCATGGTCTGGATCTCTTCGGTGGCCTGCTGGGTCTTCTGCGCCAGGTTGCGCACCTCGTCCGCGACCACGGCGAATCCGCGCCCCTGTTCGCCGGCACGGGCAGCCTCGATGGCGGCGTTGAGCGCCAGCAGGTTGGTCTGCTCGGCGATGCCGCGGATGGCCACCAGGATGGCGTTGATGTTCTCGCTGTCCTTGGCCAGGTTCTGCACCACGCCCACGGCGCGGCTGATCTCGCCGGCCAGGGCGGTGATGGCCTCGGTGGTGCTCTGCACGATGCGCTTGCCGTGGTTGGCGGCCTGGTCGGCATGGCTGGCGGCCTCGGCGGCCAGGGTGGCGTTGCGCGCCACGTCCTGGGCTGTGGCGGTCATCTCGTGGACGGCGGTGGCCACCAGTTCGATCTCCGCCAGCTGCTTCTGCACGCCCTGGTTGGTGCGAATGGCGATGTCGGCGGTGTGCTCCGAGGAGTCGCTGACCTTCTGCACCGAGCTCACCACCTGGCTGATCATGGTCTGCAGCTTGGCGAGGAAGGTGTTGAAGCCGCTGGCGATGGAGCCCAGTTCGTCGGCGCGCTCGGAGTGCAGGCGACGGGTGAGGTCGCCTTCGCCCTGGGCGATGTCGTCGAGCATGGCCACCATCTGCCGCAGCGGGCTGGCGATGCCGAAGCCGACGAACCAGATCACCACCAGGCCGAGGGCGGCGATCAGCAGGCCGACCACCGACATGCCGAAGATGTCCTCGTCACGCTGGGTGGAAAGGTCGGCTTCCAGCTTGTGCAGGTCCGCCATCACGGTGTCCAGCGGCATGTTCAGGCTTAGGGTCCAGGTGGCGTCGGTGCCCGCGACCTTGAAGGGGACCAGCAGCAGGATGCGGCCGCTGTCGCGATCGACGCGGTAGACGGGCTGGTCGCCCTGCAGGGACTTGAGGCTCTCGGCCACGGCGCTGCCCAGCACGCGGTCGGCCGGTTCGCTGTTCTTGCTGGCATCGGCGGTGTAGGCCACCAGGCGCTTGTTGCTGGAGAGCAGGGCCATCTCGCCCACGCCGCCGTAGAGCTTCTGGTTGGCGCTGGTGAGCAGTTGCTGGATGAAGTCGAGGGAGAGGTCGGCGCCGGCGATGCCGCGGAATTGGCCCTTGACCATGATCGGCGCGTTGAAGGACGCCAGCATCACCATCTTCCCGCCCATCTCGTAGGGCGCCGGGTCGACCACGCAGGGGCGCTTGGTGTCGCGCGGGCACAGGTAGTATTCGCCCTCGCGTACGCCGGTGGGCAACACCTTGGTGCTTTCCAGGGTGTCCCCCATGGGCTCCATCACCAGCTTGCCGGCGGCGTCGCGGTACCACCAGGGCATGAAACGGCCGCCCTCGTTCTGCCCGGGCTGGCCGATGGAAGCGGCGTCTTCGCCGAAGGCGTTGGGTTCCCAGCCGATATAGGCATCCAGCAGCTTGGGGTTGTTGGCGAGGATGTGGTGCAACAGGTTGATCATCTCCTTGCGGCTGCTTTCCATCGCCACGGCGCCGTTCTCGTCGGTCTCGCCGGCCAGGGCGTTGGTCTGCGCCAGGCTGCTGGCCACGGTCATCGGGTAGGCCAGTTCGCGCTGGATGTCCGAGACCTGGGAGGCGGCGAGGCTGAGCAGGCGCTCGCTGATGATCTGCTCGAGCAGCGCCTGGGTTCGTGTCTGTACCAGCTCCTGGGTCCGGGCGCCGGCGAACAGCGCGTAGAGGACGAGGGCCACCACCACGGCGAGCACGCTGGCACCGGCCAGCGTCGCGACCGAAAACTGGATCGATCTGAATTTCATGGGAACTCCCGGGGTCTCAGGTACAGCCTTGGTCCATGACATATCGGCCGACAGTCGGCGAAGCATGAGCCTGCTTCACAAGAAAAGAACGCAAGTCGCTGGATGGCAAGGCCTGCGGTTGCTCCGGGGTGTGGCGCAGGCATAGAGTACGGCGCAGTTTTCACAGGAGAGTCACAGTGACGAAGTCTCACATCCTCGGCAGCCTCGCGCTGTCCCTGCTGCTGGCCGGATGCCAGGCAGTGAATACCACCAGCGGCGGCGCAGTCGGCGTCGAGCGCAAGCAGTACATGTTCAGCATGCTGTCCGAACAGCAGGTGAACCAGATGTACGCCCAGTCCTACCAGCAGACCCTGTCCGAGGCGTCGCAGCAGGGTGTGCTGGACAAGAACAGTGCCGACGCCAAGCGCGTCTCGGCCATCGCCAAGCGGCTGATCGCCCAGACCACGGTGTTCCGCCCCGATGCCGGCAGTTGGGCCTGGGAAGCCAACGTGATCGACAGCGAAGAGCTCAACGCCAACTGCGGCCCGGGCGGCAAGATCATCGTCTACAGCGGCCTGATCGATCAGCTCAAGCTCACCGACGACGAACTGGCGGCGGTGATGGGCCACGAGATCGCCCACGCCCTGCGCGAGCACGGCCGTGAAGCCATGTCCAAGGCCTATGGCGTGCAGATGGCCACCCAGCTCGGTTCCCTGCTGGGGGCCGGCGACCAGAGCCTGCAGATGGCCAACCAGGGTGTCGAATACCTGATGACCCTGCCCAACAGCCGCGGCAACGAGAACGAGGCGGACCTGATCGGCCTCGAGCTGTCCGCCCGGGCCGGCTACAACCCCAACGCCGCCATCACCCTGTGGCAGAAGATGAGCAAGGCCAGCGAAGGCGCGCCGCCGGAATTCATGAGCACCCACCCGTCTTCCAGCTCGCGTATCTCGTCCCTCCAGGCGGCCATTCCCAAGGTCATGCCGTTCTATCAGCAAGCCAAGGGCAAGTGAGGCCGGCGGCCTTGTAAAGGCCGTCCTAGGCGGCTCGCCGCCTGCATGACGCAGGCGGCGTGTACTGGAGGTCTCCCGTGAAGATCGCAGTCCTTGGCGCCACCGGCCTGCTGGGCCATCACACCGCTCGCGCCATCCGTGCGGCGGGCCACGAGCTGGTGCTGATCCATCACCCCGACTCGCGCATCGAGCGCCTGGGCTACCTCGACCCGGAGCTGCGTTCCGCCGCGCTGTTCGACCACCCGCAACTGAGCCGCGCCCTGGCCGACCTGGACGGCGTGGTGTTCTGCCCCGACGACGCACCCGCCCGGCACCGGCGCTGGCAGGATGCCGTGGCCAGCGCCCTCGACGAAACCAACCATTTCTACGCCGACTGTCTCTCGGCCCATGTGCCGCGCATCCTCCATGTCGGTGCATCGGTCGCGTTGCCGCGCCATCCCGACGGTGAGCCGGGGCACGAGGGGTTGTTCTACGACGAGATGCCGCGCTGGAAGAACCCCTACCTGCTGTGCAAATGGGCGCTGGACCGACAGGCCCGCGAGCAGGCCCGTGCGGGCTTGCCGGTGGTGATCGGCATTCCCGGCATGGCCCTGGGCGAGTTCGATGCCGGCCCTTCCAGCGGGCGCCTGATCACGGCCATCGCCAGTGGCGCCATGAGCCGCTACGTGGAGGGGCAGCGCAATGTCATCGATGCCGGCGAGGCCGGGCGTGGGCTGTTGCTGGCCCTGGAGAAGGGCCGTGTCGGTGAGCGCTACCTGATCACCGGGGCCAACATCGAAATGGCCGAGCTGACCGCGCACATCGCCCGGCTGCTGGAGGTGGCTGCGCCCACGCCAATGCCACTGGCGGTGGCCCGGGGCATGGCGGCCCTGCAGCGCCTGCGCCAGCGCATGAGCGGCGAGGCGCCGAAAATCGACCCGACCAGCATCGCCGCCATGGCGGGCGGGCAGTTTCTCGATGGCGCCAAGGCTGCAGCCGAGCTGGGCTTCCGGGCGGAGGTGGCGCTGGACGACACCCTGCGCCGGGCCATCCGCTGGTTCGGTGAGAACGGGTATCTCTGAGGAAGGGCTCGTCAGGTGCGTCTCGGGCTGAAGCCCGGGCTACCCGTGGAGGGCTGATCAGGGCAGGGCTTTTTCCGCATAGGCGCGGTTGCTCAGGCCGAGCTGGGCGCGGAAGCTTTCCATGTCGAACATGGTGCAGATCTCCTGCACTTCGCCCCGGCTGTTGAAGGTCCAGAAGGCCATGGCGGAGATGCTGAGGATGCGGTCGCTGGGCGGGTAGCCGAGGGCCGGCTTGTGGATGCTGCCGATCAGGGTGCACCAGGTGAAGACATGGGCTTCCTCGGCGATGCATTCCTCCACCACCACTTCCAGGTCGGGCATGGCGTCGCGGATCTTCAGCACCATCTCGCGGTAGCCCTCGCCGTCCAGCGGGCCCGGCATGAACGAGCTCTTGTAGAGGAAGTCCTTGCTCTGCAACTGCTCGGCGAGCGCCACGCGCCCCTTGTTCCAGGACAGGTCGATATGCTGGCGCGCCACGCGCTTGCGGTCGTCGGTCGACGTCATCTGCTTTCCTCCTCCCTGGTCGGGCCGGCAGTAGGGCGAGGAATCTACCAGTTGGCGCGGCGCTGCCATTGGCCGAAACGCCAGCGAACTGGCGTCAGGCCGGTGACGCGGTTCAGGCCGCGCCGAGGGTGAGCGCCTTGTACACGGCGTAGATGGCCAGGGCAGCGAAGGCCAGGGCGGCGAGGCGGCGGATCAGGGTCAGCGGCAGCTTGTCGGCGGCGAAGTTGCCGGCCAGCACCACCGGCACGTTGGCCAGCAGCATGCCCAGGGTGGTGCCCGCGACCACGAGGATGAAATGCGGGTACTGAGCGGCCAGCATCACGGTCGCGACCTGGGTCTTGTCACCCATCTCGGCGAGGAAGAAGGCGATCAGGGTGGTGAGGAAGGGGCCGTATTTCTTCAGCCCGGACTCCTCGTCGTCGTCCAGCTTGTCGGGCACCAGGGTCCACAGCGCCACGGCCACGAAGGAGGCGGCGAGGATCCAGCTCAGGGTGGCGGCGGAGAAGAAGCTGGCGACCCAGTTGCCCACGGCGCCGGCGGCGAAGTGGTTGGCCAGGGTGGCGGCGACGATGCCCCAGATGATCGGCCAGGGTTTGCGGAAGCGCGCGGCCAGGAGCAGGGCGAGCAATTGAGTCTTATCGCCGATTTCCGCCAGGGCAACGATCAGTGTGGGGACGAACAGGGATTCCAGCATCAGGGTTCCTACGGGGGCGGGTTCGACTAATCACCATGACACGTACAGCCTGCCCGCCCCGGGCCAGGTTGTTCGTGTCATAGGTCTTGTCAAACCGCTGGCCTGTCTAGGCAGGCTTGGGTCGCACGCGCCATGGTCTGTGGACCAAGTATGTTGACGCGTGCCTGGCGAGCAGGGCGCTCGCGGGAGACTACTCCCCTAGGACGGGGCGCATTTTGCACAAGGCGGGCGTGCCGGGCAAGCCCGCCGTTGCGCTGTTCGTCAGCTGTCGGTGGCGCGCACGTCCATCTCGGCGTAGCGCACGGTGCGGCTGCCGTTCTTCAGGCGGTAGCCGAACCAGATGGCGAGGAACAGCGGCAGGCTGATGTAGGTGGCAGCCAGCCCGGCCCAGTCGATGTGCTCGCCCACCAGGGCCTCGTAGTTCTGCCCGAGGGTGATCACCAGGCACAGGGCGAAGGCGAACAGCGGGCCGAAGGGGAACAGCTTGGCGCGGTAGGGCAGGTCTTCCAGGCGCCCGCCCTGGAGCAGGTAGCCCTTGCGGAAGCGGTAGTGGGAGATGGCGATGCCCAGCCAGGCGATGAAGCCGCACATGCCCGAGGTGTTGAGCAGCCAGGTGTAGAGGGTCGACTCGCCGAAGGCCGCGGTGAAGAAGCACAGCGCGCCCACCAGGGTGGTGGCGTAGAGGGCGTTGCGCGGCACGCCGCTGGCGGAAACGCGGGCGAACAGGCGTGGCGCCTTGCCCTGGGTGGCGAGGGTGTAGAGCATGCGCGTGGAGGCGTACATCCCCGAGTTGCCGGCCGAGAGGATGGCCGTGAGGATCACCGCGTTCATCACCCCGGCGGCGGCGGCGAAGCCGGCGCGCTCGAACAGCAGGGTGAAGGGCGAGACGCTGATGTCGCTGGCGTCGTTCTGCAGCAGGCTCGGGTCGGTGTAGGGGATCAGCATGCCGATCACGAAGATCGCCAGGACGTAGAACATCAGGATGCGCCAGAACACCTGGCGGATGGCGATGGGGATGTTCTTGCGCGGGTTCTCCGACTCGCCGGCGGCGATGCCGATCAGCTCGGTGCCCTGGAAGGAGAAGCCGGCGATCATCGCCACCCCGACCATGGCCTGCAGGCCACCGACGAAGGGCGCGTCACCCTGGGTGAAGTGGCTGAAACCGGGGGATTCCATGCCGCTCATCACGCCCAAGATGGTGGCCAGGCCGATGATGATGAAGATCACCACCGTCACCACCTTGATCAGTGCGAACCAGAACTCGCTCTCGCCGAAGCCTTTCACCGAGATGACGTTGAGCAGGAACATCAGCGCCAGGAACAGTGCGCTCCAGTAGATGCCCGGCGTGTCGGGGAACCAGAAGCTCATGATCAGCTGCGCTGCCACCAGCTCGGCGGCGATGGTCACCGCCCAGTTGTACCAATAGTTCCAGCCCAGGGCGAAGCCGAAGCCATCGTCGACGAAACGGCTGCCATAGGTGCTGAACGAGCCGGAAACCGGCATGTGTGCGGCCATCTCGCCGAGGCTGGTCATGAGGAAGTAGACCATCACGCCGATCAGCGCGTAGGCCAGCAGGGCACCGCCCGGGCCGGCTGTGGCCACGGTGGCGCCGGAAGCGACGAACAGGCCGGTACCGATGGAGCCGCCGATGGCGATCATGTTCAGGTGGCGGGGCTTCAGCGAACGGTGCAGGCCGCTGCTGGCGGTGGGGGCGGCAGTGTCGAGGTCAGTCAAGAAAAACTCCAGGTGCCCGGTGCTTCGCCGGGCGTGTTGCGGCTATCAGGTGCCGCTCGAGTATGGATGGTGCGCGGGTGCCCGCCTGTCAGCGGCGGGCGCTGTAGATGCGGAAACCCTCCCCTTCGGCCAGGGTGCGGCAACCGCCGAGCGCCTGTTCGATCAGGGGTTGGTATTTGAGGAAGCTGTTGGCCACCAGGCGCAGTTCGCCGCCCACCAGCAGGTGGCGCACGGCCTCGCGCAGCAGCGTTTCGCTGGCCTGGTAGTCGGTGTGCACGCCCTGGTGGAAGGGTGGGTTGCTGACGATGGCCGAGAGCAGCTTGGGCGCGGCGTGGATGCCGTCACCGGCGATCACGTCGGCCTCTAGCCCGTTGGCGGCCAGGGTCAGCCGGCTGGCGGCGATGGCGAAGGCGTCGACATCCAGCATCACCAGCTGGCTCTGTGGATAACGTCGCTTGAGCGCCGCACCGAGCACCCCAGCGCCGCAGCCGAAATCCAGCACCTTGCCGGTGGGCAGCTTGGCCAGGTTGTCCAGCAGCAGGGCGCTGCCGCGATCCAGGCGGCCGTGGCTGAACACGCCGGGCAGGCTCACCACCTGCAGCGGGCCGTCGGCCAGGTCGAGGCTGTAGCGCTGGGCCAGGGCTTCGAGGTCCGGCACCGCCGGCGCCTGGTCCACCTGCACCTGCCAGAGCTGGCAGTGGCGGGCGCTGTCGAGCTTGCGAGGTTTGCCGAAGGGCTCCAGCTGGCGGGCGGCACGTTCGATGCCCGCGCGCTTCTCGCCTACCAGGTACAGCGGCTTGCCGGGCAGGCGCGCGGCCAGGGCGGTGAGCAGGTAGTCGGTCAGCTCGCGGGATTTGGGCAGGAACAGCACGGCGGCTTCGAAGGGGGCTTCGGGCGCGTTGACGCTGAATTCGCAGCGCCCGGGGAAGCGCGCTTCCAGGGCGTTCTGCTCGCCGATGTGCCAGGTCCAGCCGCGTGCCTGGGGCAGTTCGCCCAGCAGGTCGTCGGCGGGAAGGCCCGCCAGAAGCAGCGGGCCAAGGAACAGGTCGGCCTGTCGGAGCAGTACTTCGCTGCGCGGGTCCATTGGGTAGATCCTGATAAAAACCGCGAATTTTATCAGAATCTTTTAGGCCTTAGCTGACCGTGCGGCGAGGCGTTCCCTTCAGCCAGGCATCCAGGTTCTCCGCCATCTGCACGACGATGCGCTGCCGCGCCTCACAGCTGCCCCAGGCGTTGTGCGGGGTGACGATCAGCCGCGGGATGTCCACGGCCAGCAGCGGGTTGCCGTCCTTCGGCGGCTCCTGGGTCAGCACATCGGTGGCGGCACCACCCAGGTGGCCGCTGCGCAGCGCGTCGGCCAGGGCGTGTTCGTTGACCAGGCCGCCACGCGCGGTGTTGACCAGGAAGGCGCCGGGCTTCATCAGCGCCAGTTGCTCGGCGTCGATCAGGTTGCGGGTGTGCTCGTTGAGCGGGCAGTGCAGGGTCAGGGCGTCCACCTGGGGCAGCAGTGCAGCCAGGGGCAGGCGGTCTTCGCGAGGCGGCCGGCCGGGCAGGGCACCGAGCAGCACGCGCATGCCGAAGGCTTCGGCCAGGCGTGCCACGGCGCTGCCCAGTTCGCCATGGCCGAGCAGGCCGAGGGTCTTGCCCTCCAGTTCGACGATGGGGAAGTCCAGCAGGCAGAACTGGGTCGCCTTCTGCCAGTGGTCGTGGCGCACGGCTTCGCGGTAGTCGACGAAGCGGGTGGCCAGGTTGAGCAGCAGCATCAGGGTGTGCTGGGCCACGGACGGGGTGCCGTAGCCCTGGCAGTTGCACACGGTGATGCCACGGGCGCGGGCGGCGGCGAGGTCGATGTTGTTGGTGCCGGTGGCGCTGACCAGGATCAGCTTCAGCTCCGGCAGCTCGGCGATGGCGGCGGCATCGATGGTCACCTTGTTGCTGATGGCGACCTGGGCGCCGTGCAGGCGCTCGACGACATCCTTGTGGCTGGTCTGGTCGTGCAGCTGCAGGTCGGCGAAGTGCTGGCGCAGTGGCGCGAGGTCGAGATCGCCGAGGTCGAGGGAAGCGTGGTCGAGGAAGACCGCGCGGAGGCTGTTGGTCATCAGCTGTACCTTTTTCCGAAGCAGAGGTAGGCGTAAGGTTGCCAGCCTATCAGAGCCTTTCCCATTATTCGGAGGTCCCATGTACTGGGCGGAATTCCTCACCGTTGCCTTGATCCACCTGCTGGCCGTGGCCAGCCCCGGTCCGGATTTCGCCATCGTCGTGCGCGAAAGCGTTGCCCACGGGCGCCGCGCCGGCACCTGGACGGCCATAGGCGTGGGCACCGGCATTTTCGTCCACGTGGCCTATTCGCTGCTGGGCATCGGCTTGATCGTTTCCCAGTCCATCGTCGCCTTCAATGCCCTGAAGTGGCTGGCGGCGGCCTACCTGCTGTACATCGGCATCAAGGCACTGCGTGCCAAGCCGGCGGACCCGGTCGCCACCGAGGCCGACCTCACCACCGCCGAGCGCAGCCCGCGCGGGGCCTTCGTCACCGGCTTCATCACCAATGGCCTGAACCCCAAGGCGACGCTGTTCTTCCTCTCGCTGTTCACCGTGGTCATCAACCCGCACACACCGCTGACCATCCAGGCCGGCTACGGCCTCTACCTGGCTTGTGCCACGGCGATCTGGTTCTGCCTGGTGGCTTTGCTGTTCAGCCAGCAACGGGTGCGCAGCGGCTTTGCCCGCATGGGCCACTGGTTCGACCGGCTGATGGGCGCGGTGCTGGTGGGGCTGGGGGTCAAGCTGGCGTTCACTTCGATGAAGTAAGGGAGCGCGCTCCGATCACCGCAATGCACGGCGCACGTATTCGTAGGATGGGTAGAGCTCCGCGAAACCCATCACCGCGATCCGCACTGAACCCTCCGAAGTCCAGGCCTCACTCCTTCTCCAGCGTCGCCAGCAACCCCAGGCTGGCGACGTATTCCCTCGGGTTTTCCCCCAGCAGGCGGCGGAACATGGCGCTGAAGGCGCGGCCGCTGCCGTAGCCCAGGTCGCTGGCGACCTTCTGCACGCTGTGCCCGGCCAGCAGGCGCGGCAGGGCCTCGGTGAGGCGCAGCTGCTGGCGCCAGTCGTTGAAGTTCATGCCCAGCTCCTGGGCGAACAGGCGGGACAGGGTGCGGGTGCTGGCGCCCACCTGCAGGCTCCAGTCGTCGAGGGTACGGCTGCTGTCCGGCGTCTCCAGCAGGGCCAGGCAGATGGCCTGCAGGCGGCGGTCGCGGGGCATCGGCAGGTGCAGCGGCATGCGCTCCAGGGCGGCGATCTCGTGGAGGATCAGGCGTTGCACCAGGGTGCGGTGCTCGTCGTCGGCGTCGCGTGCCTCCAGCTCCACCAGGCGCAGGATCAGCTCGCGCAACAGCGGCGGCACCGCCAGCACGCAGCAGGTATCCAGCGCTGGCGGCGCGGCCTCGGCGGCGATGAACAGGGTGCGCATCTGCACCTTTCCGGACATGAATATCTGGTGCTCGATACCCGGTGGGATCCACACCGCGCGGGTCGGCGGAATGACCCAGGCGCCGGCTTCGGTGACCAGGCGCATCAGCCCCTGGGCGGCATAGAGGAACTGCGCCTGGTTGTGCAGGTGCAGGTCGACATGGGCGTTGTCGGGATAGTCCAGGGCAACGGCGCCGATCCGGCCCAGCGGTAGGTGGTCGATGAACATGGCTGATCCGATGATCTTTTTGGCAGAAAGCTGCCGGTCGGCCAACCTAGCATGGCGGTCCACAACAACCAAACAGCAGCGAAACTGCCATGAACCGACCGCGCACCGTCATCCGCTTCATCAACGCCGCCCACATCATCGACCACATGTTCATGCTCATCTTCCCCGCCGCCGTGCTGGGCATGACCGCCACCTTCGGGCTGTCCTATGCCGAGCTGATCGGCCTGTCCCTGGGCGGCTTCATCGCCTTCGGGGCCTGCTCGCTACCGGCCGGCTGGCTGGGGGACAAATGGAGCCGCCGGCAGATGATGCTGGCGTTCTTCATCGGCATCGGTGCCGCCGCCATCTTCACCGGGCTGAGCAACAGCACGCCGATGCTGGTGCTGGGGCTGACGCTGGTGGGTGTGTTCGCCGCCATCTATCACCCGGTGGGTACGGCGATGCTGGTGGCCCATGCGGAGAACCGCGGCCGCGAGATCGGCATCAATGGCATGTGGGGCAACCTGGGCGTGGCCTTCTCCGCGCTGCTGACGGGCTTTCTCACCGCCCATTTCGGCTGGCGCGCGGCCTTCATCCTGCCCGGGGCGCTGTCCGTGGCCATCGGCGTCTGGTTCGCCTTCTGCGTGCGGGATGAGGCAGCCCCCGTCGCGGCCGCCGGGGCGAAGCGCGGTGCCGGTACGGGGCAGGTGTCGATGCGCCTGGTGTTCGGCGTGCTGGCGCTGGTGACCGCCACCGGCGGGGTGATCTTCAACGCTTCGACCATGACCTACCCGAAGCTGTTCCAGGAGCGTCTGGTGGAGCTGTTCTCGTCGCCCGAGAGCCTGGGCATCGTGGTCAGCATCGCCTATGCCTTCGGCGCCGTGGCGCAGCTGTTGATGGGACGGGTGCTGGACCGTTGCAGCCTGAAACTGCCCTTCGTGGTGATGACCCTGTGCCAGGGGCCGTTGCTGGTGGCGATGGCCTACGCCGACGGCTGGATGGTGATCGCCCTGGGCGCCGCCTTCATGTTCGCGGTGTTCGGCCAGGTGACGGTGAATGACGCGATGGTGGCCAACTTCGTGGCGCCGCAATGGCAGGCGCGGGTCTTCGCCCTGCGCTACTTCCTGTCCTTCGGCGCCAGTGCAGCGGCCATCCCGATGATCGCCTTCATCGAACCGCGCCAGGGGTTGGTGGGGCTGTACCTCGTGCTGGCGGGCTTCGGCGTGGCAACCTTCGTCGCGGCGCTGGTGTTCCCGAAGACGCCGGCCCATGCGCCGAAGGCGGTACCCGTCTGAGCGTGCCGACATGAAGGCTGAATGAAAAAGGGGCTCCCGGACCAGCGTCCGGGAGCCCCTTTGCGTTTCCCGAGAAGGCGCTTTACAGCAGCTCGACCGCCACGGCCGTGGCTTCGCCGCCGCCGATGCACAGCGAGGCGACGCCGCGCTTGCCGCCCTTGTTACGCAGGGCGTTGATCAGGGTGAGGATGATGCGCGAGCCGGTGGAGCCGACCGGGTGGCCCTGGGCGCAGGCGCCGCCGTAGACGTTGACCTTGGCGTGGTCCAGGCCGTGTTCACGCATGGCGAGCATGGTGACCATGGCGAAGGCTTCGTTGATTTCGAACAGGTCCACATCGTCCTTGTTCCAGCCAGTCTTCTTGAACAGGTTGGTCATGGCGCCGATGGGGGCGAGGGTGAATTCGCTCGGGTCCTGGCTCTGGGTGGCGTGGGCGACGATCTTGGCCAGGGGCTTGAGGCCGCGGCGCTGGGCTTCCTCGGCGGTCATCAGCACCAGGGCACTGGCGCCGTCGGAGATGGAGCTGGCGTTGGCGGCGGTGATGGTGCCGTCCTTGCGGAAGGCCGGGCGCAGGCCGGGGATCTTGTCGAGGTTGGCGGTCAGCGGCTGCTCATCGTCCTTCACCAGGATCTCACCCTTGCGGGTGGTGACGGTGATCGGCACGATCTCGGCGGCCAGGGAGCCGTCGGCGATGGCGGCCTGGGCACGCTTGAGGGATTCGATGGCGTAGGCGTCCATCTCCTCGCGGGTGACCTGGTAGGTGTCGGCGGTCTCCTGGGCGAAGGAGCCCATCAGGCGGCCAGTGCGAGCGTCTTCGAGGCCGTCGAGGAACATGTGGTCCTTGATCTCGCCGTGGCCCATGCGCAGGCCGGTGCGGGCCTTCTCCAGCACGTAGGGCGCGTTGGACATACTCTCCATGCCGCCGGCGACCATCACGCTGTTACTGCCGGCCTTGAGCAGGTCGTGGGCCAGCATCACGGCCTTCATCCCGGAGCCGCACAGCTTGTTGATGGTGGTGCAGCCGGTGGCGGCGGGCAGGCCGGCGTTCAGCGAGGCTTGGCGGGCCGGGCCCTGCTTGAGACCGGCGGGCAGTACGCAGCCCATGATCACTTCCTGCACGTCCGTGGCGTCGATGCCGGCACGGGCCACCGCTTCGCGGATCGCCGCCGCGCCCAGGTCCACGGCGGAAACGCCGGAAAGGCTACCCTGGAAACCGCCCATCGGGGTGCGGGCGCCGCTGACGATTACGATCTCAGACATCTTGTTCCTACCTCTTCGGGTGATGGGCCGAGACTGGCCGATGGGGCGGATTCTATCTCGTGACCGAAAGTGGCCAAAGGGTCACGTGCAAATCATTCTTTTGACTGATTTATGCCTGGACGCAGGGCCCTAGAGTGCGGAGAAATCAATAACTACATCCCTCGCGCGCAGGTGCATTTCCATGGTGCAGACCCGAGTCATCAAACCGGCCGACAACGCCTACCAGTACCCCTTGCTGATCAAAGGCCTGCTGCTCTCCGGCAGCCGCTACGAGAAGACCCGGGAAATCGTCTACCGCGATCTGGTGCGCTACAACTACGCCACCTTCAACGAGCGCGTCGCGCGCCTGGCCAACCTGCTGACCGATGCCGGCGTAAAGGCGGGTGACACCGTGGCGGTGATGGATTGGGACAGCCACCGTTACCTGGAATGCATGTTCGCCATCCCGATGATCGGCGCGGTGCTGCACACCATCAACATCCGCCTCTCGCCGGACCAGATCCTCTACACCATGAACCACGCCGAGGACCGCTTCGTGCTGGTCAACAGCGAGTTCGTGCCGATCTACAAGGCCATCGAGGGCCAGCTGACCACGGTCGAGAAGACCCTTCTGCTGACCGACGCCGCCGACAAGAGCGCCGACCTGCCGAACCTCGTCGGCGAATACGAAACCCTGATGGCCGCCGCCTCCACCCGCTACGACTTCCCCGACTTCGACGAGAACTCCCTCGCCACCACCTTCTATACGACCGGCACCACCGGCAACCCCAAGGGCGTGTACTTCACCCACCGCCAGCTGGTGCTGCACACCATGGCCATGGCCAGCATGATGGGCTCGGTGCACAGCCCCAGCCTGATGGCCAACGACGACGTGTACATGCCCATCACCCCGATGTTCCACGTGCATGCCTGGGGCGTGCCTTACGTGGCCACCATGCTGGGGGTCAAGCAGGTCTACCCCGGGCGTTACGATCCGGAACTGCTGGTGGAGCTGTGGCGTCGCGAGAAGGTCACCTTCTCCCACTGCGTGCCGACCATCCTGCAGATGGTGATGAACGCCAAGGCCGCCCAGGGCGTGGATTTCAACGGCTGGAAGCTGATCATCGGCGGCAGTTCGCTGAACCGCTCGCTGTACGACGCCGCCAAGGCACGTGGCATCCATCTGACGGCGGCCTACGGCATGTCAGAGACCTGCCCGATGATTTCCTGCGCGCACATGAACGACGAGCTGCTGGCCGGCAGCGAAGACGAGCGCACCACCTACCGCATCAAGGCCGGCGTGCCGGTGCCCCTGGTGGATGCGGCGATCATCGACGCCGAGGGCAAGTTCCTGCCGGCGGATGGCGAGTCCCAGGGCGAGCTGGTGCTGCGTTCGCCCTGGCTGACCCAGGGTTACTTCCGCGAACCGGAGAAGAGCCAGGAGCTGTGGGAGGGTGGCTGGCTGCACACCGGCGACGTCGCCACCATCGACGGCATGGGCTTCATCGATATCCGCGACCGCATCAAGGACGTGATCAAGACCGGCGGCGAGTGGATCTCCTCCCTGGAGCTGGAGGACCTGGTCAGCCGCCACCCGGCGGTGCGCGAAGTGGCGGTGGTCGGGGTGCCCGATCCGCAGTGGGGGGAGCGGCCTTTCGCCCTGCTGGTGCTGCGTGACGGGCAGGCCCTGGATGCCAAGACGCTGAAGGAGCACCTCAAGCCTTTCGTAGAGCAAGGTCACATCAATAAGTGGGCTATTCCCAGCCAGATCGCCGTTGTTACTGAAATTCCCAAGACCAGCGTCGGCAAGCTGGACAAGAAACGCATCCGCGTCGATATCGCCCAGTGGCAGGCCACGGGCAGCACCTTCCTCTCCGCTCTCTGAGCCGCTTTAGGCCGGGTCCCGCAAGGCCCGGCCTGTCTACCAAGCAAACGCTTGGCTTGTTATTTGCTGGCTCCGCGCCAGCTCACCCCGGCTTTACCAATCGCCAGATCGGGCTAGTCTGCAAACCTGCGAGCCAGAGTGCTCGCCGGACTGCAAATCACACTTTAGAGGGATCAAGCACTACTACCTCCTGGCTATAGTCCGCACCAATCCATAACAAAAAAACACACATGGAGTAGCGTCGATGACAACAAGAAAACCGTTCTGGCGCCTGGCACGACTGCCACTGGCCGTCAGCCTCGCATCCACTCTCGCCGCCCCGGCATTCGGCGTAACGTTCAATATCGGCGAGATCGAGGGGCAGTTCGATTCCTCGTTGTCGGTCGGTGCAAGCTGGTCCATGCGCGGTGCAGACAAGGACCTGATCGGTGTGAACAACGGCGGTGATGGCCTGTCGCAGACCTCTGATGACTCCCACCTGAACTTCAAGAAGGGCGAAACCTTCTCGAAGATCTTCAAGGGCATCCATGACCTCGAGCTGAAGTACGGTGATACCGGCGTCTTCGTCCGTGGCAAGTACTGGTACGACTTCGAGCTGAAAGACGAAAGCCGCCTGTTCAAGGACATCGACGATCACAACCGCAAGGAAGGCGCTCAGTCCTCCGGTGCGCAAATTCTCGACGCCTTCGTCTACCACAACTACGCCATTGCAGACATGCCCGGCTCGGTGCGTCTCGGCAAACAGGTCGTTAGCTGGGGTGAGAGCACCTTCATTCAGAACGGCATCAACGCGATCAACCCGATCGACGTCTCCGCCTTCCGTCGCCCCGGCGCGGAGGTGAAGGAGGGCCTGATCCCGGTCAACATGTTCTACGTGTCGCAGAGCCTGACGGACAATCTTTCAGCCGAAGCCTTCTATCAGTTGGAGTGGGACCAGACTGTCACTGACAACTGCGGCACCTTCTTCGCACAGCCAGACATCGTTGCCGATGGCTGTGATGGAAACCTCCGTGTACTGAGAAGTGCCGCTTCCCTCGGGCCGGCACTGGCTGCTCTAACTGGTCGTGGAATCGATGTGAACCAAGAGGGCGTGCTGGTGCGCCGTGGTGGGGATCGTGATGCTCGAGACGGCGGCCAATGGGGGACCGCGCTGCGTTACTTCTTCGAACCGCTGGACACCGAGTTCGGTGCTTATTTCATCAATTACCACAGCCGTACGCCGATCTTCAGTGGCTCGGCACCGTCGCAAGCCGTGTTTATCGACTCTGCTGGCCTGGGCGCTCTGGCCCCCCTCGCCGTTGCTGGGCGGTCGAACTACTTCATGGAATATCCTGAGGATATCCGCCTCTACGGGCTGAGCTTCTCTACCACGCTGCCCACCGGCACCGCTTGGAGTGGTGAGGTGAGCTACCGTCCCAACGCGCCGGTTCAACTGAACTCCACCGATATCCTGTTCGCAGGTGTGGGCCCGCTGGCCGCGCTCAACCCGGCTTTCGCTGCCTACGGCAACGCTTCGGTTCTGGATGGTGTGCCTGGTCAGGATCTCCACGGCTATCGCCGCAAGGAAATCACCCAGTTCCAAACCACCTTCACTCACTTCTTCGACCAGGTCATGGGCGCAAGTCGTCTGACGCTGGTGGGTGAAGTTGGCGTGGTTCATACCGGCGGACTGGAAAGCACAAGTGAGGCCCGCTATGGCCGTGATCCGATCTATGGTCCCGGCCCATTGCCGGCTACTGGTCCTGTGAATACCTGCGTTGCTCTTAATACCAGTACGTTGGGAAGCGCTACCGCAGAGAACGTCAGCCGATACTGCGAAAACGACGGCTTCACCACCAGCACTGCCTGGGGCTATCGCGCTCGCGCTATCTGGGACTACAACGATGCAATTGCGGGTGTGAACCTGAAGCCGAGCATCGCTTGGTCCCATGACGTCAATGGTTACGGTCCCAACGGCTTGTTCACCGAAGGCGCCAAGGCCATCAGCCTGGGCCTGGATGCCGAGTACCAGAACACCTACACCGCCAGCCTGTCCTACACCGATTTCTTCGGTGGCGACTACAACACCCTGATCGATCGCGACTTCCTCGCGCTCAGCTTTGGCGTGAACTTCTAAGCGGCCCGGAACTAAGGAATCACCTATGAAAACAACAAAGAACCTGCTGCAAACCGGTGCGCTGGCGCTGTCCCTGCTGGCCACCGCCGTCATGGCGGCGGCGCCGGCCGACCAGGTGGCCAAGATCGGCACCACCCTGACCCCGCTGGGCGCCGAGAAGGCCGGTAACGCCGATGGCAGCATCCCCGAGTGGACCGGCGGCCTGCCGCAGAACGCCGGCCCGGTGGACGACAAGGGCTTCGTTTCCGATCCCTTCGCCAGTGAGCAACCGCTGTTCACCATCACCGCGCAGAACGTCGAGCAGTACAAGGACAAGCTGACCCCCGGCCAGTACGCGATGTTCAAGCGCTACCCGGAAACCTACAAGATGCCGGTGTTCACCACCCACCGTACGGCCACCGTACCGGCGAACGTGATCGCGGCAGCCAAGGAAAACGCGGCCAACACCAAGCTGGTGGAGGGCGGTAACGGTCTGGAGAACTTCAAGACCGCCAACCCCTTCCCGATCCCGCAGAACGGCCTGGAAGCGATCTGGAACCACATCACCCGCTACCGCGGTGGCAGCGTGCGCCGTCTGGTGACCCAGGCGACCCCGCAGCCCAACGGCTCCTACAGCCTGGTGTACTTCCAGGACGAGTTCACCTTCCGCGACAAGCTGAAGGACTACGACCCGAGCAAGCCGAGCAACGTGCTGTTCTACTTCAAGCAGCGTGTGACCGCTCCTTCGCGCCTGGCCGGTAACGTGCTGCTGGTGCACGAGACCCTCAACCAGGTGAAGGAACCGCGCCTGGCGTGGCTGTACAACGCCGGTCAGCGCCGCGTACGCCGCGCCCCGCAGGTGTCCTACGACGGCCCGGGTACCGCCGCCGACGGCCTGCGTACCTCCGACAACTTCGACATGTACAACGGTGCGCCGGACCGCTACGACTGGAAGCTGGAAGGCAAGAAGGAGATCTACATCCCCTACAACAGCTACCGCCTGGACTCGCCCAAGTTGAAGTACGCCGACATCATCAAGGCCGGCCACATCAACCAGGACCTGACCCGCTACGAGCTGCACCGCGTGTGGCATGTCGTCGCGACCCTCAAGTCCGGCGAGCGCCACATCTACGCCAAGCGTGACTTCTACATCGACGAAGACACCTGGCAAGCCGCCGCCATCGACCACTACGACGGCCGTGGCACCCTGTGGCGCGTAGCCGAGGCCCACTCGGAGTACTACTACGACAAGCAAGTACCCTGGTACGCCGTGGAAACCCTGTACGACCTGCTGTCCGGTCGCTACCTGGCCCTGGGCATGAAGAACGAGGAGAAACAATCCTACGACTTCAACTACAGCGCTTCGGAAAGCGACTACACCCCGGCCGCTCTGCGTCAGGCTGGCGTGCGTTGATCCTGTAATACCGCGTAAACAAGCCGGCCTTCGGGCCGGCTTTTTCTTGTCTGTACTTTCCCAAGGGACTACAAATGGGCGGACCGAAAGGCTAGGCTGCCTCAGCGCTCACGCCCCCGCGGCATAACCATTCCTAGAAGCCGGGTTGATGACCGATCTATCCAGTTCGCGTTCCTTCGCGCCCGCTGCCGTACCGGTAGCCGGCGAACGCTTTTTCCGCCCCCCGCTGCCGGCCGGGCACCTTTCGCGCCCGCGCCTGTGCGACCGCCTGGCCGCCGGCCTGGGCGGCCGCCTGCTGCTGGTCAGCGCCCCCGCCGGTTTCGGCAAGAGCTCGCTCGCCATCGAATTCTGCGAAGGCCTGCCGGAGGGCTGGCAGGCGCTCTGGCTCGGGCTCGGGCGTCGTGACAACGACCCCGGGCGCTTCCTCGAACGCCTGCTGGAAGGGCTGCGCCAGTTCTTCCCAGGGATGGGCGAGGAGGCCATGGGCCTGCTGAAGATGCGCCAGCGCCACCAGCCCTTCGCCTTCGAGGAGTGGATCGACGGCCTGCTCGACGAGCTTGGCCAGCGCCTGGACCGCCAGCAGCCACTGTTGCTGGTGCTCGACGACTACCACCTGGCCCAGGGCGCGGTGCTCGACCGCTGCCTGCAGTTCTTCCTCAACCACCTGCCGGAAGGCCTGGTGCTGCTGGTCACCAGCCGTCAGCGCCCCGACTGGCACCTGGCGCGCCTGCGCCTGTCGCGGCAACTGGTGGAACTCAACGAACATGACCTGCGCCTGACCGACGCCGAAAGCACCGCGTTGCTCCAGGCCCAGGGCGCGCGCCTGGATGGCGCCCACCTGGAGAACCTGCTGCAACGCAGCGAGGGCTGGGCCGCCGGCCTGCGCCTGTGGCTGCTGGCGAGCCAGGACGAGGGCGACGCCCATGCCCTGGCGCGTGGCCCCCATGGCGACGAGGGGCTGATCCGCGAATACCTGCTGGAGGAGGTGATCGACCGGCAGAGTGCCGAGGTGCAGGCCTTCCTTTATGAAACGGCCTGCCTCGACCGCTTCTGCGCCGAGCTGTGCGATGCGGTGCGCGATGGCCACGGCAGCGCCGGCATCCTCCAGCACCTGCAGGCCCACCAGGTGTTCCTGGTACCGCTGGACGAGCACGGCCACTGGTTCCGCTATCACCACCTGTTTTCCGACCTGCTGCGGGCCCGCCCGGCCCACGCCGCGACCATTCCCCTGGCCAGCCTGCACCTGCGTGCCTGTCGCTGGTTCAGCGCCCAGGGCCTGCTGGACGAAGCCATCGAGCAGGCCCTGCGCGCCGGCCAGCCGGACGTGGCCGCCAGCCTGGTGCAGAACCTCTCCGAGGAACAACTGCTGGCCGAGCAGAACATCGCCATGTTGCTGCGCTGGAAGATGGACCTGCCCGACAGCCTGCTGGTGAGCACGCCACGCCTGATCATGCTCTACAGCATGGCCCTGGCCCTGGCCTGCCAACTGGACGCCGCCGAGGAGCTGGGGGCCCAGCTCGCGCGCTTCCTGCCGGCGCCCAACGCCCAGGCCCAACAGGGGCTGATCGCCCAGTGGCTGGCCCTGAGCGGCGTCATCGCCCGGGGCCGTGGCGACATCGTCCTCGCCGAACGGCATTGCGCCGAGGCGCTCACCGTCCTGTCCCAGGAGCGCTATGGCCAGCGCCTGCTGTGCCTGTCCACCCTGGCCAACATCGCCGTCGCCCGGGGCGACCTGTGGCGCGCCCGTGGTCTCAATCGCGAGGCGCTGGAGCTGGCGCAGCGCATCGGCAACCCGCTGTTCGAGGCCCTGGCCCACTACGACCGCGCGCGGGTGCTGCAGGCCCGTGGCGAAATCCTTCGCGCGCTGGAGGAAGTACGCCAGGGGCAGGAGCGCCTGCGTGGCCTGCCGTCCCAGCGCTTCTACGCCGCCCGTGCGCGGCTGATGATCTACGAGGGCTACCTGCTCTGCGTACGCCTGCAACCCCAGGCCGCGCGCAGCCGCCTGCTGGCCGGGATCGCCGAGGCGCGTGCCTGCCGCGACATCAGCCTGCTGATCGGCTACAGCGTGCTGGCCAGCCTGGAGGGCCGTGAAGGGCGCCTGTCGGCGGCCTTCGCCCTGCTCGCCGAGGCGGAGCGGCTGATGCACATCTGGGATGTGCCGCCGGTGTACTACCTGGCCATGGTCACCCTGGTGAAGTGCGAACTCTGGCTGGTGCAGGGGCAGGTCGAGCTGGCCTCGGCCTGGCTTTCGCGCCTGGCGGAAACCTACAGCGGCGAGCAGGCCGCCGCTGCCCCCGAATTCCATCCGCAGTTGCCGCTGCACATCGAATTGCAGCAGGCCGCCCTGGCCCGGATCGAAGGGCGCAGCGGCGAAGCCGAACGGCGTTTACGTGCGCTGGTGCAGCGGGCCAAGGAAAGTGGCGGCGCGCTCATGGCGCAGGTGGCACAGCTGCACCTGGCGCAATTGCTGCGTGTCGGAGGGCGCGACAAGGACGCGCTCGCATTGCTGGGCAGTGCCCTGGAATCCCTGCCCGGTGGCGCGTTGCTGCCCTTCCATGAGCTGTTGTCGCACCAAGGCCCCTGGCTGCGTGAGCAACTGCTGGTGCGCTCGGCCCCTGAGGCCGCGGCATTGCTGGCATTGTTGCCGGAAGCGCAAGCGCCGGCTGCCAGCGAGGCGCCACTGGCCGGGAGCGATGCGTTGAGTACGCGTGAGCTGGCGGTGCTGCAACTGATCGCCCAGGGCTGCTCCAACCAGGAAATCAGCGAGCGGCTGTTCATCTCCCTGCACACGGTCAAGACCCACGCCCGCCACATCAACGGCAAGCTCGGCGTGGAGCGGCGCACCCAGGCGGTGGCGCGGGCCAAGGCCCTCGGCCTGTTGCGCTGAGGGCTACTGCGGCGCAGCCGGTGCCGAGAGATCGAGCGCCGGCTTGGGCTTGCCGGCCGGCAGCGGTTGGGCCAGCTGTCGCTCCACATCCTGCTGGATGGCCGCCAGCATCGGCAGCAGGTCGGCCATGCTGCTGCGCACCTCCGCGTAGGGGTGCTTTTCCGCCAACTCGCCCACCCGAGCCATCAGTTGCGCGCGCACGTCGCTGCGCAGGTGGATGAACAGCTCCGGCATCTGCTTGCCCAGTTCGGCGGCGTAGAGCACCAGGTCCTCACGGTTGAACTGCTTGGTCAGCCCCAGGTAGTCCAGCGCGCTGGAGGTCAGCATCGCCGCGGCGTCCTTGGTTTCCTGCAGGCCCTGCAAGCGCACCGGCTTGCCCTGCTCGCTCTCCGACAGGGTCATCCAGAACTCCACCGTGAGGGTGAAGAGGATCGCCTGCTGGCGCATCGAATAGCTCATCAGCCCCAGGGCTTCGGCGCCGTAGGGCTGCTGCGCGGCCTTGAAGTCGAAGTACAGGCGCATCAGTTCCTTGAGGCGGAACAGCACTTCGCGTGCCTCGTTCTGGCGCAGCTCCAGGGGCGCGTAGATGTTCAGCTGCGGCTTGAAGTTCTCCTCGCTGATCATCCGCGTGTAGATGGGCCCGGTGAACTCGCCGCTGCGCCGGGGCAGGGCGTTGACCTGGGTGCGGTCGACCTTGTCCAGGGCATCGATCAATTGCTGGTAGTCGTGGCTGTTCCACGGGCGCTGGATGTCGGGAATCTTCTGCCCCAGGTAGAACAGTTCGGCGGCCGGGGCAGGCAGCGCCAGGACCAGCAAAAGGATGGCCAGCGGCCAGGGCAGGCGGCGTGATAGCTTCATCGACACGGAAGATTCCAGCGGGAAGGGGCGCGCCAAGAGTAACGGGGCGGTGGCGCCCCGTCACCCGCGCCTTGGTTGGGGTGAGGGTGATGGACGAGAGCGAGCGCGTGGCGATCTTCGCGGTATTCGAAGACCTCGGTGGCTACGGTGCCGTGGCGCGCCAGCAGGCCGAGGCGGAAGGCCCGCTGGTGGGGCACCTGCTGCGTACCAACATCCAGTTGGCGGCCATCCCGGTGTTCGCCCGCAAGGGCATCGGCGAGACCACGGTGAATGACCTGCTGGAAGCGGCCCAGGTCTCGCGGCGCACCTTCTACAAGCACTTCTCCAACAAGATGGATGTGCTGGAAAGCATCTACCAGACCGCCGTGGTGCTGCTGCTCAATCGCTTCCGCGGCATGCGCGCCGCCGCTGGCAGCGACGAAGCCTGGCTGCGCGACATGGTGCGCTGCTTCTTCGACTATCACCTGGCCGTGGGGCCCATCATCCGCCTGATGCAGGAAGAGGCCATGCGCACCGACTCGCCCCTGGCCGCCCACCGCCAGCGCGCCCACCTGGAGATGGCCGCGCTGCTCGCTGAACGCCTCCAGGCCACCGGCCAGGTGGTGGACCCGCTGACCTTCCGCGCGCTGATCTGGGCCCTGGAGGCGGCGTCCATGGACCTGCTCGGCGGTGCCGCCAGCCGCCAGCGCATCGAGCACGCCCGCGCGGTACTGGGCGACCTGCTGATCGCCGCCCTGCGTCCACGCTCTACCTAGGTTGGGGCGCATGGCCAGCAACCCCGTGATCTGATAAGGGCCTCGACAATAACAATCACGAGGTGCCTGCATGTCCGCTACCAGCCTGCCGATGTCGCCGCCGCTCGCGGCCGGCTTTTCCCGCCTGGGCTTCGGCTCCCTGCCACTGGATCGCCTCAAGGCGCGCTACGCCAGCGCCGACAGCGGCTCGCGCTTCATCGAGCTGGACGGCTTCAACGTCCACTATCGTGACGAAGGCAGCCGCGACAAGCCGGTGCTGGTGATGATTCACGGCGTGGTTGCCTCCCTGCACACCTGGGACGACTGGGTACCGGCCTTCGCCCCGCACTACCGCATCATCCGCTTCGACGTGCCCGGCTTCGGCCTTACTGGCCCCAAGCGCAGCGGTGACTATTCCGGCGAGCGGATGATCCGCATCTTCGGCCTGCTGCTGGACCACCTGCGCATCGACAAGGTCTCCATCGCCGGCAACTCCCTGGGTGGCTACATCGCCTGGAACTTCGCCCTGGCCCAGCCCGCGCGCGTCGAGAAGCTGGTGCTGATCGACCCGGCCGGCTACCAGATGCGCAAGGTGCCCTGGATGATCGCCTCTGCCGCGCTGCCCGGCTCCACCGTGGCCATGCCCATGTGGATGCCGCGCGCACTCATCGCCCAGGGCATCAAAGAAGTCTACGGCGAGCCCGGGCGCATCAAGTCCGGCGTGGTGGACCGCTACTACGACCTGAGCCGCCGCCCGGGCAACCGCCGCGCGATGATGGAAATCTTCCGCGTGCTGCTCAAGGTCAACAAGGACGAGCTGGAAGGCACCGGCCAGCGCGTCGCCGCCATCAAGGCCCCGACCCTGCTGATGTGGGGCGAGCGCGACCGCTGGATCTCGCCCAAGCACGTGCCGCTGTGGAAGCGCGACCTGCCGGGCATCCAGGTGCGCACCTACCCCGGCGTGGGGCACATCCCCATGGAAGAGATTCCCGAGCAGACGGCAGCGGATGCGCTGCGCTTCCTGCAGGGCTGACGCCCGCTAGCTAAGGCTCGACCGAGCGCTGCTCCCGGCTGTGGATAACTTCCCGGTGAGCAGCGTTTTTGCGTGGGCGCAGAATCGCAGGATGGTGTGGGGTGGCATGGGGTGGGCGGGGAGGGCGTTGGTGGGCGTAGGCCCACCGTTCTTTTGGCAGTTCGTTCGGAGGGTTTTCGCGAGCAGAGCTCGCTCCTACGGGAGGGACACTCCTGCGCGGAGCTCGAAGCCCCGTCGTAGGGTGTGCTGCGCGCACCGGGAAATTGGAGCGCACACCCATCCAGAACCAGGCGAAGACGTTGGAGCAGAGAGAGTGAACGGTGGGCTGAAGCCCACCCTACGCCCACCCTTCGATTCCCTTCCACCCTAGAAACGACAACGGCCCCGAAGGGCCGTTGCGTATCTCTACCGGAGAATCACGCCGTCGCAGGCACGCCGTCGAACTCCTCGCGGGTCTTGTGCAGCAGTTCGAGGTTGTCGTGCTGCCAGGGATGGAATCCCTTCTTGAAGAAGTCCATGTACGCCGGGATCAGCTGGCGGAACATGCCGTTCTTGCCCCACATCCAGCTCAGGCCGTCGCGCCAGACGCGCCAGTTCCACAGCAGGCCGTCGCGCTTGAGCATGTGGATGAGGCCACGGTGGGTGTCGAGCATGAAGAAGAAGGTGCCCATGATCATCGCTCGGCGCAGCAGGGTGCGGCTGCCGCAGACCTGGTTGTAGACGTCGAAGGCCACCGCCTTGTGCTCGGTTTCCTCCAGCGCGTGCCAGCGCCACAGGCGGGCCAGGGTCGGGTGGGCGCCGGCGATGTGCTCGGGGTTCTTCAGCAGGCCGTCGGCCATGATCGCGGTGATGTGCTCCAGGGCGGCGGTGGCGGCCAGTTGGCGGCGCTTGGAGAACTTCTTCTGGGTGTAGCGGATGCGCGCCTGGGCGCGGCGCTCGATGCGGCCGATGTCGTAGCCGAGGTCGCGCAGCCGGTTGCTGTATTCCAGGTGCTCACGGCTGTGATGGCCTTCCTGGCCGATGAAGCCGCGGATCTGCTCCTTCAGCACCGGATCGGTGATCTCCTCGCGGAAGTTGCGCACCGAGTCGATGAAGAAGCGCTCGCCGTCGGGGAAGAGCACCGACATGGCGTCGAACAGATGGGTCTTGAAGGCGTTGCCACTGTGCCAGTGGCGCGGCAGCGGATTGGGCAGGTCGAAATCCATGTGACGCGGGCGGATTACCAATCCTTCTGGGGTCGTGCTGGTCATGGGGACTCCCTGAGTCTATGCAGAAACCACGCTCCAACTTTGGCTTGCCGGGTTTTGTCGGACAAGGTTATCTTCTGCCAATAACCGGGTCATATCCGGCCACCGCTGATCCAGCTGACCAATAAGAAGAACGATGAAACAGCCACTGACCTTCTCCGCCGAACTGGTGCCCGTCGCCTATGCCGAGGCCCTGCTGAGCCTGGCCGAAGAGCTGGGTGTGCCCCGTGAAACGCTGTTCGCCCAGGCCCGGGTGCGCCCGGAAATCCTCCAGAGCCCCAACGGCCGCCTGTCCTTCATCGACTTCAACCTGCTGGCCAGCGCGGCCCTGGTGCTGTGCAACGAGCCGGCGCTGGGCCTGGTGCTGGGCCAGCGGCTGAATGTGTCCACCCACGGCATCCTCGGCTACGCGGTGCTCTCCAGCGCCAACCTGGGCCGTGCCCTGCAATTCGCCATGAAGTACTACCGGGTGCTCGGTCTCGCCTATGAGCTGGAGCTGGTGGAGCAGGGCGACTGCCTGCAGCTGCGCGCCGCCGAATCCTTTCCCATGGGCCCCCTGGGGCGCTTTGCCGGCGAGGGGCTGATGACCAGCTTCTACACCATCGCCCGCTTCCTCCTGGGCGAGGAGCTGCGCGGCCTCGCGGTGGGCTTCGCGCACCCGGCGCCGGCCCATGCGGCGCGGTATGCCGAAGTGTTCGGCGGCGGCGTGGAGTTCGAGCAGCCCTACCACTGGATGAGCCTGCCCAAGCACTACCTCGACCGCCCCATGGCCCTGGCCAACCCGGCCACGGTGCAGATGTGCGAGCAGCAGTGCGAAGCCCTGCTGGCCACCCTCGACGTGCAGGACGCCCTGCTCACCCGCGTGCGCCGCCTGCTGCTGGCGCGCCCCGGCGACTTCCCCGATCTCGACAGCGCCGCGCGCTCGCTGCACACCAGCGGCCGCAGCCTGCGCCGCCACCTGGCGTCCATGGGCACCAGCTACCAGCAGGTGCAGGACGAGGTGCGCAAGGGCCTGGCCCTGCAGTACCTCACCACCACCCACCTGCCGTTGTTCGAAATCGCCAACCTGCTGGGGTTCAGCGATCCCTCCAACTTCCGTCGCGCGTTCAAGAAATGGACGGGCAAGCTGCCCAGCGATTATCGTGCTGACCCCTGATCCGACCGGCCCGCACAGAGGCCGGCGACCTGGCCTGGAGGACCGGCAATGACCGCAGCGCACCCCACCCTGATCCGCGAGACCTTCCCCGTCGGGCCGTTGCAGTGCAACTGCACGCTGATCGGCGACCCCATCAGCAAGAAGGCCATCGTCGTCGACCCGGGCGGCAACCACGAGCAGATCATCGCGCGGCTGGAGGCCCATGGCCTGAAGCTGGTGAGCATCATCCACACCCACGCGCACCTGGATCACTTCCTCGCCTCCGGCGAGCTGAAGAAAGCCACCGGCGCCACCCTGCACCTGCACAAGGAAGACCAGTTCCTCTGGGACAACCTGGAGATGCAGTGCCGCATGTTCGGCGTGCCCTACAAGCCGCTGCCGGCACCCGACCAGTGGCTGGCCGACGATGAAGAACTGGCCTGTGGCTGCGGCGTGGCCCTGCACACCCCCGGGCACACGCCGGGTTCCATGAGCTTCTGGTTCCCCGAGGCGCGCCTACTGATCGCCGGTGACACGCTGTTCCGCCGTGGCATCGGCCGCACCGACCTGTGGGGCGGCGACTACGCCACCATCGAGCGCTCCATCCGCCAGCGCCTCTACAGCCTGGACGAGGAGGCCACCGTGGTCACCGGCCATGGCCCGGATACCCGGCTGGGCGACGAGATGCGCGAAAACCCGTTCATCCGTGCCTGAGGCCACGGAATTTCCAGCATGGGCCATGCTCTAATCGTCGTCAGTCCATCGGGGCTGTCGATCATTCAGGAGTAGAAAGTCCATGTTCACCACGCGTCGCCTGATCATCGCCGCTACCGCCGTCGCCCTGCTGTCGGGCTGTGCTTCGCAGAACCCCTACGAGAACCAGGGCCAGGCGCCCCGCCAGGGCATGAGCAAGACCGCCACCTACGGCGGCCTGGGCGCGTTGGCCGGCGCCGTCGCCGGTGCTGCCATCAACCACGACAAGCGTGGCAAGGGGGCGCTGATCGGCGCCGCTGTGGCCGGCGCCGCTGGCGCGGGCTACGGCTACTACGTGGACCGGCAGGAGGCGGAGCTGCGTCGCAGCATGGAAGGCACCGGCGTGCAGGTGCAGCGCCAGGGCGACAACATCAACCTGGTGATGCCCGGCAACATCACCTTCGCCACCAACTCGGCAGACATCGCCAGCAACTTCTATACGCCGCTGAACAACCTGGCCAACTCGTTCAAGCAGTACGACCAGAACAACATCGAGATCGTCGGCCACACCGACAGCACCGGCAGCCACCAGTACAACGTCAACCTCTCGCAGTTGCGCGCGCAGAGCGTGGCCAACTACCTGATGGCCCAGGGCGTCAACGGTGCGCGCCTGAGCTCCCGTGGCATGGGCCCGGACCAGCCGGTGGCGAGCAACGCCACCGATGCGGGCCGCTCCCAGAACCGTCGCGTGGAGATCAAGCTCACCCCGCTGCCCAACGCCCAGGTGCCCCAGCAACAGGGCTACTGATTCCCCCGCTCCAGCACAGGGCCCCCATTCGGGGGCCTTGTCGTTTCATGCCGTCCGTCGTCTCCCTGCTGGCGCAAGGCCATGGTGCCGATTCCTGACTAGACTGCCGACATGGTTCCCGCGAACCATGATTTGCCGGTCGGATGCCCCTCCAAGGCGGGCTCCCGGACAAGGAACGGACAGGAGCATTCATGGACGAGCGTACCGGCACCTCCGCGAGGAAACCCTGGTTGCCCCTGGTGGTGGCGCTGGCCTTGCTGGTGGGGCTTGGCGGCCTGGTGCTGTGGCAGTGGCTGGCGCTGGAAAACCGCAACCAGGCGGAGTACCAGCGGCGTTTCGGCCTGGAAAGCGAAGAGATCGCCGAGCGTCTCGCGACCCGCATGCGCGCCTACGAAATGGTGCTGCGAGGCATGTCCGGCCTGCTGGTGGGCAGCTCCGACGTGCTTCCGGATGAATGGGCCAAGGCGGCCGACCAACTGCACCTGCAGGACCGCTACCCGGGCATCCAGGCGCTGGCCTGGGGCCGCTATCTCAAGCGTGACCAGCTCAACGACTTCGTCGGCACCACCCAGGCCGATGGACGCCGCGACTTCCGCGTCTTCCCGCCCGGCCCGCGCGACGAGTATGTGGTGGTGGACTACACCAGCCCGCTGGACTGGCGCAACCGCCGCACCCTGGGCTTCGACATGCTCAGCGAGCCGGTGCGGGCGCAGGCCATCGAGCAGGCCCGGGAAAGCGGCGAGGCACGCCTCACCGGTCCCCTGAGGTTGAAGCAGGAGACCGACCAGGACCTGCAGAGCGGTGTGCTGCTCTACATGCCCGTGTACCGTTCGAACGCCCCGGCGACCACCGCCGACGAGCGGCGCGAGGCCTTCATCGGTGCGGTGGCCGGGGCCTTCCGCCTGCATGACCTGATGAGCGGCATCCTCGGCAACCGGGTGCGCCTGTACCGAGTCGACGTCAGCGACCTGGAGGCCGGAGCCGTGCTGCTCGACGATGCCATCGACAACGGCCTTCCACCGCGCTTCGAAGAGCAGCGCCAGATCAAGCTGTTCGGCCGCACCTGGGCACTGAAGGTGAGCAGCACTGCCGAATATGAAGCGTTGCTGGTGGATGATCGCCTCAGCTACAGCCTGTGGACCGGCCTGGCCGCCGCGCTGCTGTTGTCGCTGCTGGTGGGCGGTTACCTGCACCTGCGCGAGCGCCAACTCGCCGCCAGCGACCAGGCATCCTCGTTGCTGCGCGAGCGCGAGGAGCGCTTGCGCATCCTGGTCGAGCGCCTGCCCGTGGCGACCCTGCTATGCGATGCCCAGGGCCGCATCGAGATGGCCAATCGCAGCGCCGCCGAGCTGCTCGGCTGCGAATCCGACCTGCTTTCCGGCCAGCGTGTGCGTCGCTACCTGCCACGCCTGCTGGACCTCGACGAAGAGCGGCTGCGCAGTGGCGAGGAAGAGTTCCAGATCCAGCGCGACGATGGCGGCGATGGCCTCGCCTCCCTGAGCCTGACCTCCCTGAACCAGCGCGACGGCACGCGCTACCTGATCAACCTGGTGGACCTGCAGGCGCGGCGTGCCGCCGAGGAGCGTTTCCGCCTGGTGGTGGAGGCCTCGCCCAACGCCATCATCCTGGTGGACCTGCGCGGCAGCATCGTCATGGTCAACCGCCAGGCCGAGCAGATGTTCGGCTACAGCCGCCAGGAGCTGCTCGGCGCCACCGTCGAGCGCCTGCTGCCGGAAGCCCTGCGCGAGGCCCATGTGGGGCTGCGCGAAGGCTTCCAGAAGAACCCCGAGCCCCGGCGCATGGGCAACAACCGCGAGCTGTTCGGCCAGCACCGCGACGGCCGCATGATTCCCCTGGAAGTGGGCCTGTCGCCGATCCGCAGCGGCCGCGAGACCTGGGTCCAGGCGGTGGTCATCGACATCAGCGAGCGCAAGGCCGCCGAGCAGCGCCTGCGTGACCAGGCCGAGCAACTGATCCTGGCCAACCGCTACAAGTCGGAATTCCTCGCCAACATGTCCCACGAGCTGCGCACGCCGCTCAACAGCATCCTCATTCTCAGCGACCAGTTGCGCCAGAACAGCGCCGGCAACCTCACCGAGAAGCAGTCGCGCCATGCCGACATCGTCCACCGCGCCGGCAGTGACCTGCTGCAGTTGATCAACGACGTGCTCGACCTGGCCAAGGTCGAGGCCGGGCGCATGCAGCTCAAGCTGGAGCCGCTCAATGTGCAGGATGTGCTGGTGGAACTGGACGCCAGCCTGCGCCCCATGGCCGAGATCAAGGCCCTGCGCCTGATCACCGGGGTGGAGCCCGGCGTGCCCCGGGTCATCCACAGCGACCGCGTGCGCCTGCACCAGATCCTGCGCAACCTGCTCTCCAATGCCCTGAAGTTCACCGAGCAGGGCGAGGTGGAGCTGAGTGTCGGGGTCATCGACCGCACCGATGGCGATGGCCGCGAGATCATCCGCTTCACCGTGCGTGATACCGGCATCGGCATCCCTGCCGAGCAGCACGAGCGTATCTTCCAGGCCTTCCAGCAGATCGACGGCTCCACCAGCCGGCGCTTCGGTGGCACCGGCCTGGGCCTGGCCATCACCCGCCAGCTGGTGCTGGCCCTGGATGGCCAGATCCGTATCACCAGCACGCCGGGGCAGGGCTCCAGCTTCATCGTCGAACTGCCGGTGGCGGTGGGCTTCGAGGCGGAGAAAGAGGCTGACGGCGAGGCCCTGCCTGTACGCAACGGCACCGGGCCGGCGGTGCTCATCGTCGAAGACGACGGTGATTTCGCCAGCGTCATCGCCGAAGCCGCGCAGAGCCATGGCTATGCCACCGTGCTCTGCGGCAGTGGCCGACAGGCGGTCGGCCTGCTGCAGCAGGAGCGCTTCGCGGCGGTGATCCTCGACATCCTCCTGCCGGACGTCAGCGGCTGGCAGATCTACCGGCGCCTGCGCAGCCAGGCCCTGCACCGCGGCACGCCGGTGCACATCATCTCCTGCGTGCCGCAGCCGACAGATTGGTTGGACGATTCCACCCGTTACCTGGTCAAACCCATCGCCCGGGAAGATCTGGAACGGGTCTTCAACGACCTCGAAGCCAATGTGCCCCCGGACCCGCATCGCCTGCTGCTGGTGGAGGACGTCGCCATCGAACGTGATCACTACCGCGACCACCTGGAGGAGCTGGGCTTCTCCGTAACGGCCGCAAGCAGTGCCGAAAGCGCCCGCCAGGCATACGCGGACGGGCGTTTCGCTGCGCTGGTGATCGACCTCGACCTGCCCGACCAGGACGGTTTCGACCTGCTAGATAGCCTCGATCGACAGCGTCCGCTGGCTGACTCGCGTGTGGTGATCAACACTGGGGTGGACGTCACCCTGCAGACCCTGCAGCGACTGCGCCGCTATTCGGCGGTGGTGGTGCGCAAGGCGGGGGATGACCTGGATGGGCTGAGCTCGGCGGTGCAGGGCTTCCTCGGCAGCGTGCGTGCCCTCGCCGGGCAGGCGCCGGGAGAGGCGGGAAGCCGCTCGCTGCAAGGGATGCGCGTGCTGTTGGTGGATGACGATGTACGCAATATCTATGCGCTCAGTGCGCTGCTGGACGAGGTCGGCCTCGACGTCAGCGCCGCGCGGGATGGCCTGGAGGCCATCGAGAGTTACCAGCGTGAACCCTTCGACCTGATTCTGATGGATATGGCGATGCCCAACATGGACGGATACACCGCAACCCGCCTGCTCAAGGACGAGCACGGCTGCAACATCCCGATCATCGCGCTCACCGCCCATGCGATGAAGGGCGACCGGGAGAAGTGCATTACCGCAGGCGCCGACGACTACCTGGCCAAGCCCGTGAGCCGCCAGGAACTGATCGACCTGCTCCATCGCTGGCTGGACGTTTCCGGAGGCAGCGATGATGCAGCCACTGCCTAAGCTCAAGGGACCCGAAAACATCCTCCTGGTGGTCGATGACCGCCACGAGAACCTCGCCGCCATGGAGGCGGTGCTGGACGACTCCACCTGGGACGTACGCACCGTCGACTCGGGGGAGGCGGCCCTGCAATGCCTGCTGGAGGAGGAAGTGGGGCTGGTGCTGCTCGATGTGCAGATGCCGAAGATGGACGGCTTCGAAGTCGCCCGGCTGATGCGCGGCAGCCCGCACACCCGCTACACGCCGATTATCTTCATCTCCGCCATCGCCCACACCCAGGAAGCCGTGCTGCGTGGCTACGCCAGTGGCGCGGTGGACTTCATCCTCAAGCCCTTCGACCCGCAGGTGCTGCGGCACAAGGTGCAGTCGCTGCTGGAGCACGAGCGCAACCGCCGTGACCTGCTGCAGCTGACCCAGCAGCTGGACAGCGCCCGCGCCTTCAACGCCTCGGTGCTGGAGAACGCCGCCGAAGGCATCCTGGTGGTGGGCGAGGACGGCATGGTCAACTTCGCCAACCCGGCCATGGCGCTGATGCTCCAGGGCTCGGTCAGCGACCTCGAAGGCAGCCCCTTCCTCTCGCTGCTCTCCAGCCCCGAGATCGTCGGCGATTGGCGCCTGTCGGAGTTCTACCGCCACTGGAAGCGCGGCGAGCCCTACCGCCTGCACGACGCGGTGCTCAACACCCTCAATGGCGGCACGCTGCCGGTGGCCCTGTCCTGCGCGCCGCTGCCCCGGGCCCAGCGCTCGATGGTGGTGATCAGCCTGGACATGTCCGCAGTGCGCCAGCTGCACGCGCAGCTCGAATCCCAGGCCATCACCGATGCGCTCACCGGGTTGCTCAACCGCCGTGGTTTCCACCAATCGCTGGATGCGGCGCTGGCGCGTATCGAGCGCAGCGGCAAGCGCATGGCGGTGCTCTACCTCGACCTCGACGGCTTCAAGCGCATCAATGATTCCCTCGGCCACGACGCCGGCGACCAGGTGCTGCGGCGCGTTTCCGAACAGCTCAAGACCTGCCTGCGCCCCTACGACATCCTCGCGCGCATGGGCGGTGACGAATTCACCGCGCTGATCGACTCCCTGGAGCACCCGGAAGACGCGGCCAGGGTGGCCGAGAAGCTCATCGAGCTGGTGTCGGTGCGCTACCGCATCGACGGCATCGACATCACCCTTGGCGCCAGTGTCGGCATCGCCTGCTTCCCCGAATGCGGGCAGACCGTGGACGGCCTGTTGCGCGCGGCGGACATCGCCATGTACGAGGCCAAGCGTGCCGGCCGCCAGCAGTACCGCTTCTTCTCCCCGGAAATGAACGGCCGCGCCCGCTCGCGGCTGATGCTGGAAGAGAGCCTGCGCAACGCCATCGAGCAGGATGATTTCGTGCTCGTCTACCAGCCGCAGATCTACCTCGACAGCGGCCGCCTGCGCGGCTTCGAGGCGCTGCTGCGCTGGGAGCACCGGGTCGCCGGCACCGTCGCCCCCAACGTGTTCATCCCGCTGCTGGAGGAGACCCGGCTGATCAACCGCCTGGGCGACTGGATCCTCGAACAGGGGGTCAGCCAATGCACCCAATGGCGGGAGCGCTTTGGCGAGGACCTGGTGATCAGCATCAACTTCAGCCCGGTGCAGTTCGGCATGCCGACCCTGGTGGACGACCTGCGCGAGGTGCTGGCGACGCACGGGCTGAAACCTTCGCAGATCGAAGTGGAGGTCACCGAAAGCGCGCTGATGCAGGACCTCGACAACACCCGGGAGCAGCTGCGCCAGCTGCGCGAGCTGGGGGTGCGCATCGCCATCGATGACTTCGGCACCGGCTACTCGTCCCTGGCCTACCTGCGCCACTTCGAGCTGGACACGCTGAAGATCGACCGCCTGTTCATCTCCAACATGCTGGAGTCGCCCCGCGATGCCGCCGTGGTCAGCACCATCATCGACCTGGGCAGCCACCTGGGGCTGGAGGTGATCGCCGAGGGCGTGGAAACCCTGGCCCAGCGAGACTGGCTGATCGACCACGGCTGCTCGATCATGCAGGGCTTCCTGGTTTCCCCGGGGCTGCCGGTGGCCAAGGCCGAGAGCTTCCCCCTGCAGGTGGACTGGGCGAGCTTCAAGCCACAGGGCTGAGGCCACTGCGCGACGCCCGCCCCGGGCGCCGCGCACATACCCATCCGCGACTACGACCCCATGATGGCAAGCGCCGGTCATGGGGCGACCTACACTTGCCCCACGGCGCGCCCGTGCAGCCGGCCAACCCAAGGAGTTTTCCCATGCATTGCCTGTTTGTGGCCTATCCGAACAACGAGGGCGGCACCTTCGATTTCACCTACTACCTGGAAAAACACATCCCCATGGTCAGCGAGATGCTGGGGGACAACTTCGTCAAGGCCGAAGTCCGCAAGGGCCTCGCCTCCGGTGACGGCTCCGCCGCGCCCTTCCTCTGTGTGGCGAATATCTGGATCAAATCCATCGACAGCCTCCAGGCCTCGCTGCGCAAGCACGGCCAGGCGATCAACGAAGACATTCCCCGCTACACCAACATCGCCCCGCTGCTGCAGGTAGACGAGGTGATCTCGGGTTAAGGCAGACATCCGTAGGTTGGCGCCGAGCGCAGCGAGGCCCAACGCAGTAGGGCCCGGCATCGTTGCATTGGGTGTGTGACGGGTAGGTCGGGTGCAACCCGACGCCTCTCCGTTCGCCACTTCGCGGGTTTCACCCGCCCTACGGGGCTGGCTCATGGAGCCCGCCGATCGAATACTCACCCATGAAAAAGCCCGCCGATCGGCGGGCTTTCGCGTTCCGGGGCGCTGCCTCAGCGGCTCGGCGGGAACTGCTGGTGCAGCTGCTCCAGCTCGGCGTCCTTGGTTTCCCACAGCTGGTTGACCCAGAGCTGGAAGGTCTTGCGGTAGGCCTCGTCCTGGTCGTAGCTGCGGCCGATGAATTCCTGGGGAATCGGCATCGCCTGGATACGCACGATCACCTCGGGGATGTTCCCGGCCATCAGGGTCCAGAAGCTCGGGTTGCCCGCAGGGTAGTGGATGGTGACGTTGAGCAGCGCCTGCATCTGCTCGCCCATGGCGTCGAGCACGAAGGCGATGCCGCCGGCCTTGGGCTTGAGCAGGTACTTGAAGGGCGAGTTCTGCTCGAGGTGCTTCTGCTCGGTGAAGCGCGTGCCTTCGAGGAAGTTGAAGATGCCCACCGGGTTGTCGCGGAACTTGTCGCAGGTGCGGCGGGTGGTTTCCAGGTCCTTGCCCTTCTTCTCCGGGTGCTTGGCCAGGTAGGCCTTGGAGTAGCGCTTCATGAAGGGGAATTCCAGCGCCCACCAGCACAGGCCGATCACCGGGACCCAGATCAGCTCCTGCTTGAGGAAGAACTTCAGCGGGCGGATGCGGCGGTTGAGCACGTACTGCAGCACCAGGATGTCCACCCAGCTCTGGTGGTTGCTGGTGACGAGATAAGAGTGCTGGTAGTCGAGGCCTTCGAGGCCTTCCACCCGCCAGCGGGTGTCGCGTACCTGGTTCATCCACACCTTGTTGCAGCTCACCCAGCCCTCGTGGATGAAGTTCACCACCCAGTTCAAGGCCAGGCGCACGGGGCGGAAGGGCAGGGCCATCTTCAGCAGGCTGACGGCGAACAGCGGCCAGCACCAGAACAAGGTATTGAGCGCCAGCAGCAGGGAGGCGATGACGCCGCGCACGGAAGCGGGAAGGAAACTCAGCATGAAAGGTCGGGACCTCGTTCCTGGACGGTCTCTGCCGCCCTGTTGAGGGGACGCTGCGAACGCAGCAGGGCCAGTGGTGGCACAGGTTAACGCCTGTTCACTGAACTGCAAGCGGCAAGGGTGACCGCCCGGTCGGGCAGCGCGGCCACCCGCCGGGCAGGGTGCTCAGTCGCGGGTCGCCGCCTGGATGGCGGTGAGGGCGATGGTGTAGACGATGTCGTCCACCAGGGCGCCGCGGGAGAGGTCGTTCACCGGTTTGCGCAGGCCCTGCAGCATGGGGCCGACGCTGACCACCTGAGCGCTGCGCTGCACCGCCTTGTAGGTGGTGTTGCCGGTGTTCAGGTCGGGGAACACGAACACCGTGGCATGGCCGGCCACCGGGCTGTTGGGGGCCTTCTGCCGGCCGACGCTGTCGATGGCGGCGGCGTCGTACTGCAGCGGCCCGTCGATCAGCAGGTCGGGGCGTGCGGCGCGGGCCAGGCGGGTGGCTTCGCGCACCTTCTCCACTTCCTCGCCACTGCCGGAGTCGCCGGTGGAATAGCTGATCATCGCCACCTTGGGCTCGATGCCGAAGGCGGCGGCCGAGTCGGCGCTCTGCAGGGCGATCTCCGCCAGCTCGGCGGCGCTCGGGTCGGGGTTCACCGCGCAGTCGCCATAGACCACCACCTGCTCCGGCAGGAGCATGAAGAACACCGAGGACACCAGCTTGTAGCCGGGCGCGGTCTTGATCAGCTGCAGGGCCGGGCGAATGGTGTTGGCGGTGGTGTGCACGGCGCCGGAGACCAGGCCGTCCACCTCGCCCAGGGCCAGCATCATGGTGCCCAGCACCACGCTGTCCTCCAGCTGCGCAGCGGCCATGGGGGCGTTGAGGCCCTTGCCCTGGCGCAGCTCGACCATGGGCTCGACGTAGCGCGGGCGCACCAGGTCCGGGTCGAGGATCTCCAGCCCCTCGGGCAGCACGATGCCCTGGGCGACGGCCACCGCCTGCACCTCCTCGGGCTTGGCCAGCAGCACGCAGCGGGCGATGCCCCGCGCTTGGCAGATGGCGGCAGCCTGCACGGTGCGCGGCTCGGCGCCTTCGGGCAGGACGATGCGCTTGTCGGCCAGCTGCGCGCGCTTGACCAACTGGTGGCGGAAGGCCGGGGGCGACAGACGCAGCTCGCGCGGGGTGCCGCAGCGGTCGCGCAGCCAATCCTGGTCGAGGAAGCGGGCGACGAACTCGGTGACCTTCTCCGCGCGCTCGCGGTCGTCCACCGGGATTTCCTTGTTCATGCGGTTGAGGTTGGTGGCCGTGTCGTAGGAGCCGGTGGCCACGGCCAGCACCGGCAGGCCGCCCTGCAGGGCGCCGCGGCACAGTTCCATGATGCGCGGGTCCGGCGGGAAGTCGCTGCACAGCAGCAGGCCGGCCAGGGGCACGCCGTTCATGGCGGCCAGGCTGGCGGCGAGGATGATGTCGTCGCGGTCCCCCGGGGTCACCACCAGCACACCGGGCTTGAGCAGCGGCACGGTGTTGGGCACGGCGCGGGCGCAGAGGACGATGGTCTGCACCCGGCGCTGTTCGTAGTCACCGGCGTTGATCACCCGCGCGCCCAGCAGGTCGGCCACGTCGCGTGTGCGTGCGGCGTTCAGCTCGTCTTCCCAGGGGATGCAGCCGAGCAGGCGGAAGTCGTCGCTGCGCAGGAGCGAGGAGTTCTCGCGGATCTGCTCGGCGAAGTCCGCCTCGCGCACCTTGTTGAGGATCACCCCGAGCACCTTGGGGTCGCGCGGCCCGCCGAACAACTGGGCCTGGATCTCGATGCGGTCGGAGAGCTCGGTGATGGTTTCGTTTTCCGGGGCCGAGACCAGGATCACCTCGGCGTCCAGGCTCTTGGCCAGGTGGAAGTTGACCCGTGCCGCGTAGCTGGCGTGGCGGGTGGGCACCATGCCTTCGACTATCACCACGTCCTTGCCTTCGGCGGCCTGCTGGTAGCGGCTGACGATCTCTTCCAGTAGCTCGTCGAGCTGGCCGTCGCCGAGCATGCGCTCGACCTGGGACAGCTCCAGCGCCTTGGGCGCGGTGAGGCCGTGGGTGCGCGCGATCAGTTCGCTGGAGCGCTCGGGGCCGCGGTCGCCCGGGTGGTGCTGGGCGATGGGCTTGTAGAAGCCGACCTTGAGGCCGGCCAGCTCCAGGGCACGGACCAGGCCCAGGCTGATGGAGGTGAGGCCGACGCCGAAACCGGTGGGGGCGATGAAGAATGTATGCATGGAGCCGCCTTAGTTGAGCAGGGCGAGGGTGTCGAGGGCGATCTGCCGCTCCTCGTTGGTCGGGACCACGAGGATGCGCGTATGACCGTATTTGTGGATCGGGCCGGCGATGCCACGGATGCAGCGGGCGTTGGCTTCCTTGTCGATGGCCAGGTCGAAGAGCTTCAGGTGCGTCACCGTCTTGCTGCGGATCAGCGGCGAGTTCTCGCCGATGCCGCCGGTGAAGATCAGACCGTCCAGCTGGGGCAGGGCGCAGCTCATGGCCGCGAGGCTCTTGGCCAGGCGGTAGCAGAACACCTCGATGGCCAGGGTGGCGCCGGGGTGGCCCTGCTCGCGGGCCTGTTCCAGGGCACGCATGTCGTTGGAGAGCCCGGACAGCCCCTTGAGGCCGCTCTCGCTGTTGAGCACGCGGGTGATCTCTTCGAGGCTCCAGCCCAGGGTGCTGGCCAGGTGGCTGTGCAGGTTGGGGTCGATGTCGCCGCTGCGGGTGCCCATCGCCAGGCCTTCGAGGGGCGTCAGGCCCATGCTGGTGTCGCGGCTCTGGCCGTCGACGATGGCGCAGGTGGAGCAGCCGTTGCCCAGGTGCGCCGAGAGCCAGCTGCTGTCGCCGATGGACAGCCCGGCGATCTCCGCCGCGCGGTGGCTGACGTAGCGGTGGCTGGTGCCGTGGAAGCCGTAGCGGCGCACGCCGTGGTCGCGGTAAAGGTGTTCCGGAACGGCGTAACGGTAGGCGTGCTCGGGCAGGCTCTGGTGGAAGGAGGTGTCGAACACCGCCACCTGGGGCAACTGCGGGTAGACGCTCATGGCGGCCTCTATGCCCTGCAGCGCCGCCGGGTTGTGCAGCGGGGCAAGGGGGGCGATGGCGCGGATCGCCGCGATCACCTCGTTATCCAGGCGGCGCGCCGAGGTGAAGCGCTCGCCGCCGTGCACCACGCGGTGGCCGATGCCGTGCAACTTGCCGCCGGTGGCCGCCTGCACCAGGGGCAGCAACTGCGACAGGGCGACGCGGTAATCACCGTTGGGAATCATCAGGCTGTCCTTGTCGCCGCCACGCTGCCAGCGCAGTTCGGCGTCGCGGCTGCCCAGGCGCTCGGCGATGCCGAACAGGGGGAACTGCGAATGGGCCTCGCTGACCAGGGCGAACTTGATCGACGAACTGCCACAGTTGATCACCAGAATGTTGCGTGAGGGCATCATTGCTCCTTGGTTGGTTCGGGGTCCGCGCCACGGGCGCACCAGCCGCAGGAAAAGGGCTGTCCACGCCGTGCTTCGCGTTGTGCCGGGTCCAGCACCCAGGCGCGCGACTGCCAGGGCGGCTGGTGGCGCAGGTGCTGGGTATGGCCGCAGGACAAGACTGCCACCCAATGGCCTTCGTCATCCTGGCGGAAGTCAAGTAAGCGTACGATCCGTCCGTCAGCCTTCGGGTCGCAATCGGCCGTCTTGGCAGTTAGACTTGCACGTTCTTCAATCTTCTCCAAAAGGTCTTGCACCATGCTGATTGCCGCCAACAAGGCTGTCTCCATCGACTATACGCTCACCAACGACGCCGGTGAGGTCATCGACAGCTCCGCTGGCGGCGCGCCGCTGGTGTACCTGCACGGTTCCGGCAACATCATCGTCGGCCTGGAAAAGGCCCTCGAAGGCAAGCAGGCCGGTGATGCGATCAAGGTCGCCATCGAACCGGAAGATGCCTACGGCGAATACAGCGCCGAACTGGTTGCCACCCTCAGCCGCGCTATGTTTGAAGGCGTCGATCAGCTGGAAGTCGGCATGCAGTTCCATGCGTCCGGCCCGGACGGCGGCATGCAGATCGTCACCATCCGCGACATCGATGGCGACGATGTGACCGTCGACGGCAACCACCCGCTGGCCGGCCAGCGCCTGAGCTTCGACGTGAAAGTGGTCAACGTGCGTGAAGCCAGCGCCGAAGAGATCGCCCACGGCCATATCCATGGCGAAGGCGGTCACCACCACTGATCGGCGGGCAGCCAGGCGACTTGCGGCAACGCTCGGTCGCCTCGGGGCTGCTAAGCTCTGATCAACCGAAAAGGCGCCCACGGGCGCCTTTTTTGTCCCGCTGCGATGTTCCCTTGCGACGATCCAGGAGTTTGTCATGAGTGCATTCCACGACCTCAACCTGCGTGCCCTCGACGGTCAGGAGCTGCCTCTGGCGCCCTACAAGGGGCAGGTGGTTCTGGTGGTCAACGTCGCCTCCAAGTGCGGGCTGACACCGCAATATGCCGGGCTGGAAAAGCTCCACCAGCAGTACCGCGACAAGGGTTTCACCGTGCTCGGCTTGCCGTGCAACCAGTTCGCCGGCCAGGAGCCTGGCAGCGAAGACGAAATCCGCGAGTTCTGCAGCCTCAACTATGGCGTGAGCTTCCCCCTGGGCAGCAAGCTGGAGGTCAACGGCCCCGGCCGTCATCCGCTGTATCGCCTGCTGGCGGGCGAGGGCGCCGAATTCCCCGGTGACATCACCTGGAATTTCGAGAAGTTCCTCGTCGGCCAGGACGGCCGCGTGCTCGCCCGCTTCTCCCCGCGCACCGCCCCGGACGACCCGGCCCTGGTGCTGGCCATCGAGAAGGCGCTGGGCTGAGGCGCTCCTTCCCCTGATGGCGGGACCTGCGTAGGGTGGATGGCGCTTTTTCATCCACCAGGCGGTGCTGCAGGAAAGCGCCGGAGATTGGCAGTCCTGCGGCCTGCTTGGCGACTGAAGTCGCCCCTACATGGGCCGTGGTGGGGCTTGTAGGTCGGGTGCAACCCGACAACGCCGCACCCACCCTTCGCGGGTTTCACCCGCCCTACGGCCTGAAGTCGCCCCTACATGAGTCGTGATTGGGCGGCACATTCCGTGGGAGCGAATTCATTCGCGATGGAGCCCCCAGTCGCTCGCAGCCAGGTGCCGGCGAGGGGTCTTTCGCGGCTGAAGCCGCTCCCACAGGGGGCTCGCAGCGGGGCCGAACATCGCTGCGTTGGGCCTCGCTGCCCTCGGCGCCAACCTACAACGCCCCAACCGCCCTTACCTTCACGACAGGTCATTACCGCCGGGTAAGGCGCGCCTGCTTTCTGACCCAAAATCACCCTGATCAATAGTGCTGTGCCGAGCGAGACGACCGGTCATATGCTCGGCGCCATGAACAGCATCCGACTCGACAAACGTGACCTGATCCTGGCCAAGGGCACCGGCGTGATGACCCGCGCGGGCTACCACGGTACCGGCGTGCAGGAGATCGTCCAGGCAGCGGGGATTCCCAAGGGGTCCTTCTACCACTACTTCGCCAGCAAGGAAGATTTCGCCCTGCAGGCGCTGGACTACCTCTACTCGCCGCGCCTGGAGCGCTACGCCCAGGCCCTGTCCGATCCGGCGAAGAGCCCGGCCCAGCGCATCCTCGACTACTACGGTGAGCTGGTCAGCCATTTCACCCGCCACGAGAAGCTGGAGTACCACTGCTTCATCGGCAGCCTGAGCTTCGAGATGGCCGAGCTGTCGCCCGCCATCGGTGCCCAGGTGGACGCCATCCTGCAGCGCTCGGCGGACATCCTCCAGGCCTGCCTGGAAGAGGCCCAGCGTGCCGGTGAGCTGCCGGCGGACGAGGACTGCGCCAACCTCGCCGGTTTCATCGCCAACGCCTGGCAGGGCGTGCTCACCCGCCTCAAGGTCGGTGCCGGCGCCCGGCCGCTGTTCGATTTCATGACCCGCCTGCAGCGCCTGCTGCGGGTGTGACCCCTAAAAAGCCCATAAACGAGACGACCGGTCACTTGGCCGGAATCAGGAGACCCCGATGACCGCATCCGCAGACGCCCTGTTCGCCCCCTTCCGCCTCGGCGCCCTCGAGCTGCCGACCCGTGTGGTGATGGCGCCCATGACCCGCTCCTTCTCCCCGGGCGGCGTGCCCACCGAGCAGGTGGTCGAGTACTACCGCCGTCGCGCTGCCGCCGGCGTCGGCCTGATCGTCACCGAAGGCACCACCATCGGCCATCAGGCCGCCAACGGTTACCCCCACGTCCCGCGCTTCTATGGCGAAGACGCCCTGGCCGGCTGGAAGACCGTGGTCGACGCCGTGCACGCCGAAGGCGGCAAGATCGTCCCGCAGCTGTGGCACGTGGGTAACGTCCGCCGCCTGGGCACCGAGCCGGACGCCAGCGTTCCCGGCTACGGCCCGAGCGAGAAGCTCAAGGACGGCCAGGTGGTGGTCCACGGCATGACCCAGCAGGACATCGACGACGTCGTCGCCGCCTACGCCCAGGCCGCCCGTGACGCCAAGGCCATCGGCATGGACGGCGTCGAACTGCACGGCGCCCACGGCTACCTGATCGACCAGTTCTTCTGGGAAGGTACCAACCAGCGCACCGACGGTTACGGTGGCGACCTGGCCCAGCGCTCGCGCTTCGCCATCGAAGTGGTCAAGGCCGTGCGCGAGGCCGTCGGCCCCGACTACCCGATCATCTTTCGCTTCTCCCAGTGGAAGCAGCAGGACTACACCGCCCGCCTGGTGCAGACCGCCGAAGAACTGGGCGCCTTCCTCAAGCCGCTGTCCGATGCCGGCGTGGATATCTTCCACTGCTCCACCCGCCGCTTCTGGGAGCCGGAGTTCGAAGGCTCCGACCTCAACCTGGCCGGCTGGACCCGCAAGCTCACCGGCAAGCCCACCATCACCGTCGGCAGCGTCGGCCTGGATGGCGAGTTCCTGCAGTTCATGGTCAAGACCGACAAGGTCGCCCAGCCGGCCAATATCGAAGGCCTGCTGGAACGCCTGAACAATGAGGAATTCGACCTGGTGGCCGTGGGCCGCGCCCTGCTGGTGGACCCGGACTGGGCGACCAAGGTCCGCGAAGGCCGCATGCAGGACATCCTGCCGTTCAGCCGCGACGCCCTGACCAGCCTGGTCTGAGCATTCGTCCCCCGGTGCGTCGGCCCTGCCGGCGCACCCATTTCCAGCCCCGTCTCGTGCGGGGCTTTTTTATGCCTGCGAGCCGGTGAAACCCTCAATCGGTTGGGCTGACTTGCGGGCGGGCAAGGCGCAAGGTCGCGAACATCACAACAAGCGCCGGTTCACCGGCCGAAGGAGTAGTCGTCATGCGCACTGGACTGGTAGTGGATGCCACTTGTGACCTGCCTCAGGAATTCCTCGCTGCCCACGGCATCCGTGTGCTGCCCATCCGTATCCACCTGGGGCGCGAGGCCCTGGTGGACCGCCGTGTACCCGAGGCCACCCGGCAGTTCTACGCCGAGCAGCTGGCCAAGGTCGGCCCGGAGGACCACAGCGACGCGCTGTCGGTGGCGGAGATGCAGCAGTGGTTCCTCGAAGAGCTGGTCACCGCCTACGACCATGTCATCTGCCTGACCATCTCCAGCCTGCGCAGCCCGATCTTCGAGCACGCCACCCAGGCCTCCTTCAGCCTGCTCCAGCACTACCGCGAACGCCGCGCCGAGGCTGGCCTCAACAGCCCCTTCGCCATGCGCGTGGTGGATGGCCGCAGCATGTTCGCCGGCAGCGCCGTACTGGCTGCCGAGGCGGCCCGGCTGGTCGCCGCCGGCGGCCACCCGAGCGCGGTGCGGGCGCGGCTGGAACAACTTTCGGAGAGCGTCTGCACCTTCCTCATCGCCGACGACCTCGGCCACCTGCGCCGCCGTGGTTTCCAGAAGGGCGAGCGTGGCGGCCTGCTCGACCGTATGCGCGGCGCAGCCCTGGGGCTGGGCTCGCTGCTGGATGTGAAACCGGTGATCAGCGTGCAGCAGGGCGAGGACAAGCCGGTGTCCCTGGCGCCGAGCTTCGAGCGCGCGGCGGAGAAGCTGCTGGCCCATGCCACCGCCCAGGTGCTGGCGGGCGAGTTGCTGGCGCCGCAGCTGTGCCTGAGCTACGCCGGGGACCTCTCGGTGGTGCGCGACCTGCCGGGCTTCGCCCAGCTGGAATCGGTGTGTGCCCAGCGCGAGGTGAACCTGCAGGTGGCGATGCTCAGCCCCACCGGTGCCATCAACCTCGGCAGGGGCGCGCTGAGCCTGGCCTTTGCCGCACCGGCCCGGCCTTTCGGCTGATCAGCGCTGGAGGCGGTCCAGCCCCGCTGTCACGCGGGGTTCGGGCAGCGCCTGGTGGACATCGTGCAGGTGCTGTTCGAACTGCTGGATGATCGCCTCCCAGCCCTGGCGGCCCGCATGCTGGCGCGCGTTCAGGCGCACCCGGCGCAGGGTTTCGCTGTCTTCCAGCAGCCAGCAGGCGGCATCGCTGAAGGTCACCGGCACGTCCGGCATCGCCAGGGCGCCGTTGTGGCCGTGGCGGATGTGCTGCGCCGCCGCGGCCTGGTCGAAGGCCACCACGCCGAGCCCGGAGGCGAGGGCTTCGAGCACCACGTTGCCGAAGGTTTCGGAGAGGCTGGGGAACAGGAACAGGTCGCTGGAGGCGTAGTGCCTGGCTAGCTCCTCGCCCCGCTGCAGGCCGAGGAACAGGGCCTCGGGCAGCTCTGCCTGGAGCTGTGCGCGCTGCGGCCCGTCGCCCACCAGGATCAGCCGCATGGTCTTCTGTGGATACGCCTGCTGCAGGGCGTGGAAGGTCGGGCCGAGCAGCCTGAGGTTCTTCTCCGGGGCCAGGCGGCCGACATGCAGCACGGCGATATCGTCCGGCCCCAGGCCCCAGGATTCCCGCAGCGCCGCGCAGCGCCTGGCGGGGTTGAACAGCCGGCCGTCGACCCCGCGGGAAAGCAGGGCCAGGCGCTCGAAGCCACGGCGCTGCAGCTCCTCGCGCTGGCTGGCGCTGGGCACCAGGGTCAGTTGCGAGGCGTTGTGGAACCAGCGCAGGTAGTTGGTCATCAGGCGGGTCAGCAGGCCGACGCCGTAGTGCCCGGTGTATTGCTGGAAATTGGTGTGGAAACCGCTGATCGCCGGGATGCCCAGGCGCCGCGCGGCACGCAGGGCGGAGAGGCCGAGCGGGCCTTCGGTGGCGATGTAGAGCACGTCCGGGCGCTTGCGCTTCCAGCGCGCGATCAGCTTGTGCAGGCTCGACTGGCCCCATTGCAGGCCGGGGTAACCGGGCAGCGGCCAGCCGCGCACCAGCAGCAGTTCGTCGCTGCTCTTCACGCCCTGGTCGCAGGCCTGGCGCGGGCGCACCAGCTGCAGGCGGTGGCCACGGGCGCGCAAGCCGTCGCACAGGCGCGCCAGGGTGTTGGCAACGCCGTTGATCTCCGGCAGGAAGGTTTCGCTGATCAGCGAGATGTTCAGGGGCAGCAGGCTCATGGATGCAGTGTCGAACAGCGCCATGTAGCCAGTGTGAAATTTGTATGACGACTGGGTGACAGCCCCGGCGCCAGTGGCCGGGGCGGAGGGATTCAGGCCTGCGGCAGGGCCTTTTCGCCGCCTTCGCGCACCCAGAACAGGGTGGCGCCGGCGACGGCGGCGGGCATCATCACGATGTTGACGAAGGGGATCAGCAGCGCCAGGTACACCGAGCCGCCGAAACCCAGGCTCTGCCAGCGTTTTTCGCGCAGCCAGGCGAGCATTTCGTTCCAGCCCAGCTTGTGGTTGTCCGCTGGGTAGTCGATGTACTGCACCGCCATCATCCACACGCCGAAAAGGAACCACAGCGGTGTCGCCACCAGGTTCACCCCGGGGATGAAGCTGAGGATCAGCAGGCCGATGGCCCGTGGCAGGAAGTAGCCCAGCTTGCGCAGTTCGCGGCCCACGGTGCGCGGCACCATGGCGGTGAGTTCGGCCCAGCTGAAGGGGGGGAAATCATCCTGGCCACGCACCACCACTTCCACCTTCTCGGCGAGGAAGCCGTTGAAGGGCGCGGCGATGATGTTGGCGATCATGGTGAAGCTGAAGAACACCATCAGCAGCACCAGGATCACGAACAGCGGCCAGATCAGGTATTCGAGAAAGCTCGCCCAGCTCGGCAGGCTGGGCATGAAGGCTTCGACCCAGCCGCTGAACTGCTGCATGGCGAAGCCGATCAGGGCGATGAACAGCACCAGGTTGAGGGTCAGCGGCAGCAGCACGAACAGGCGCAGGCCTGGGCTGAGGATGAGTTTCAGGCCTTCGCCGAGGTATTGCGGGCCGGACAGGGCGGGGGCGGGCATCGAGGGCTCCAGAGAGTGGACATGGCGCGACCTTACCGGCTTTGCGTGACCGGTAAAAGCGCCTGAGTCGCGCTTCCCACCGAGCGATAGGACGGCCCTATGGTCGGGATAAGGAATACACATTTCCCGGCCCCCGGGGCGCTCGGTAGCCTTGCCAGCAATTTCGGGGCTCCGGCAGTCGCCAGGCCGGCCCCACCGGTTCGCGAGATCGCTGCATTCCTGAAAGCCTTCCCCAAGTGCCCGCAGCGATCTCCTTTTATTTCACGAGGTGTCATCCATGTCCGCCACGCGCCATTCACGGGTCATCATCCTCGGCTCCGGCCCCGCCGGTTACAGCGCCGCCGTCTATGCCGCGCGCGCCAACCTCAAGCCGCTGCTGATCACCGGCATGCAGGCCGGCGGCCAGCTGACCACCACCACCGAAGTCGACAACTGGCCCGGCGACCCCCATGGCCTCACCGGCCCGGCGCTGATGCAGCGTATGCAGGAGCACGCCGAGCGCTTCGAGACCGAGATCGTCTTCGACCACATCAATGCCGTGGACCTGGCCGGCAGGCCCTTCACCCTGCGCGGTGACAGCGGCACCTACACCTGCGACGCGCTGATCATCGCCACCGGCGCCAGCGCCCGTTACCTGGGGCTGCCCTCGGAGGAGCGCTTCATGGGCAAGGGCGTGTCCGCCTGCGCCACCTGCGACGGCTTCTTCTACCGCAACCGCGAAGTGGCGGTGGTGGGCGGCGGCAACACCGCCGTGGAAGAGGCGCTGTACCTGGCCAATATCGCCAGCAAGGTGACCCTGGTGCACCGCCGCGAGACCTTCCGCGCCGAGAAGATCCTCCAGGACAAGCTCAAGGCGCGCATCGCCGAGGGCCGCATCGTGCTCAAGCTCAACGCCCAGGTGGATGAGGTGCTGGGCGACGACATGGGCGTGACCGGCGTGCGCCTGCGCAACCACGACGGCAGCGCCGATGAGCTGAAGGTGGACGGCCTGTTCGTCGCCATCGGCCATACGCCCAACACTTCGCTGTTCGAGGGCCAGCTGACCCTGCGCGACGGCTACCTGGTGGTCAACGGCGGCCGTGACGGCAACGCCACCGCCACCAACATCCCCGGTGTGTTCGCGGCGGGCGACGTGGCCGACCACGTGTACCGCCAGGCCATCACCTCGGCCGGTGCCGGCTGCATGGCGGCGCTGGATGTGGAGCGCTACCTCGACGAGGCCTGATGAATCAGACTGTCCGGGTGTTGAGCCTCGCCGCGCTCGGCGCCAGCCTACGGTTGCTCGTCATCCACGTGAACAAAAAGCCCCGCTTCGGCGGGGCTTTTTCATGGCGGGTGATTCACACCAGTGTGCTGATGGGCAGCTCGTCCAGGGTCAGGGTGCGGGCGGCGAGGCGCAGGAACTGGTCGGTGGCCTTGAGCACCAGGCCGTTGCGGTCGAGGGCCAGCTCGCTGCTGTGGCGGCCCTGGGGTTCGCAGCGGTAGAGGGTCTGCTCCCCTTGCTGGCGCAGGCATTGATAGCGTTGGCCACGGGCCTGCACGGCGAGGCTGGGCAGGTCGATGAAGGCGACCTGGAGCTCTTCGCTCTGGCCGCATTCGAGGGCGCTGCGCTGCAGGATCGGTGTGTGGGCGAAGGGGCTGGCGGAGAGCAGCACCTGCTGGCAGGCGTCGAGGTCGCCGCGCGGCTGGCCGTCCAGGCGCCACTGGCCACGGATGTCGCGCTGCAGGCGCAGGCTGCTCTGGCCGTGGTTGTCGACCTTTATCCACAGGCTGCGGAAGCGCCAGCAGGGGTCGTAGTCGAGCACGTAGGTGGCGGCGAAACTCTGCCCGCCGGCGCTCAGCATCAAATGGCTGCTGGCATGAATGCCCGCGGCATCGATATGCAGACGCAGGTTCTCGATGCCGGGGTTGGTCCAGGGTTTCCACACGAGGGTCTGTTGCATCCATGCGACTCCGAAACTGCACGGGAAGGGGCACGCACAACGGGCGTATATGCGTAGGACACCGTCCCTGGTGTTCCCGTTACGTCGCGCAGGATACGTTGTTCCCTTTGTGACGTATGTCAGCCTTTTCTGACAGATGAACGGCGCTGCGAGCGCCGTTCCGACCCGCCTCAGGCCTTGCGCTTGAGCGGCTCGCCGTCGAGGCGCACACCGGCCAGGCCGGTTTCCATCAGGGCGCGGATGTTGCCGTGGTCACTGCCTTCCGGGGTGGCGAGCACCGCGCGGTAGTGCTCGCCGAAGGCCAGCAGCGCTTCGTCCAGGCCCAGGCCTTCGAGCAGGACCAGGCCGAGGGTCTTGCAGGAGCCCTCGTTCTGGCCGGCGGCGTTCTCCACCTTGCCGTTGACGAAGGCGGTGGGCTGGTAGTCGTAGCCCTCGGCGATGAACGCCAGGGTGTCGGCGAAGGCGTGCTGGCCACTACGCAGGCGGGCGCGGAAATCGATCAGGGTCATTCTTTGTTCGCTTTGTTGAAGGCCGCTTGCTGCTCGGCACTGGCTTCTTTCTGGTACTTGGTTTTCCACTCGGCATAGGGCATGCCGTAGATCTCTTCGCGGGCCCGGTCCGGGGTGACCTCGACACCGAGGTCGTCGGCGGCGGCCTTGTACCACTTGGACAGGCAGTTGCGGCAGAAGCCGGCTAGGTTCATCAGGTCGATGTTCTGCACGTCCGGGCGGCTGCGCAAATGCTGGACCAGCTGGCGGAAGGCGGCGGCTTCGAGTTCGAGGCGTTCTTGCTCGTTCATCGCAGGTTCTCCTGGGCTCGGGATGGCGGGGCGTCGGGATGATATGAGCGGCTCCCGGCGGCGGCAATGCCCGGCGAGTGGCCGGGCATCACGGGTTCTGTCAGCGGTGGCCGGCGAGGGTGATGGACACCGATTCGGCGAAACGCAGGGCGTGGGGCTTGTCCACTTCCACTTCGGCGTAGCGCACGCTGGGGTTGGCCATGACCAGGTCGAGAATCTCCTGGGTCAGGCGCTCCAGCAGGGCGAAGCGGTTCTCTTCGACGTGGCGGATGATCGCCTTGGTGATGGTGCGGTAGTTCAGCGCGTGCTCGATGTCGTTGCCTTCCACGGCCTCCACGGCGGGGTAGAGGATGGTCAGGTTGATCAGCACGTCCTGCTTGTTGAGGATCTCTTCTTCCTTGATCCCGATGAAGGTGCGCAGGCGCAGGTCCTTGACGCGGATTCGCGCCATTCCGGGCTCCAGTCGCGGCATTGTTACTTGCTCCGTCCAATCAGTTGCAGGAATTCGTGGCGGGTGGTCGAGCTCTCGCGGAAGGCGCCGAGCATCACCGAGGTGAGCATCTGCGAGTTCTGCTTCTCCACGCCACGCATCATCATGCACATGTGCTGGGCCTCGATGACCACGGCGACGCCGGCGGCGCCGGTCACGCTCTGGATCGCCTCGGCGATCTGCCGGGTGAGGTTCTCCTGGATCTGCAGGCGCCGCGCGAACATGTCGACGATGCGCGCCACCTTGGACAGCCCCAGCACCTTGCCGGTGGGAATGTACGCCACATGGGCCTTGCCGATGAAGGGCAGCAGGTGGTGCTCGCAGAGGGAATAGAGCTCGATGTCCCGCACGATGACCATCTCGTCGTTGTCGGACGCGAACAGCGCACCGTTGACGATCTCGTCCAGAGATTGCTCGTAGCCGTGGCACAGGTAGCGCATGGCCTTGGCGGCGCGCTTGGGGGTGTCCAGCAGGCCTTCGCGCTGCGGGTCTTCGCCCAGGCCGAGAAGGATTTCCCGGTAATGGTGGGGCAGTTGTTCGCTCATCGATGGTTTCCTCGCGGCCGCCTCACTTGAGGTGACGGCCACCGTTCAGTGTCAGGGTGGTGCCGGTGACGTAGGGGGTGTCCAGCAGGTAGCGCAGGCCCTGGTAGACCACCTCGGCGCCCGGCTCGATGCCCAGCGCGGATTTGGCCAGGGTCTTCTCGCGGTACGCCGCGTCGTCGTTGTCGTTGAACATCACCAGCGCCGGCGCGATGCCGTTGACCTTGATGGCCGGGGCGTAGCGCGCGGCGAAGGAGAGGGTGAGGTTGTCCAGCCCGGCCTTGCTGGCGCAGTAGGCGATGCGCTTCTCGCTGCCCTTGCGCGCCACGTCGTCGCTGATGTGGACGATGTCGGCCGGGCCGCCGTGGCGCAGCAGCGCTTCGGCATGCAGGTTGATCAGGTAGGGCGCCAGCATGTGCACGCTGAACATCCGCTGGAAGGCCTCGGCTTCGTGGCCGGGGGCTTCGGTGAGCCAGTCGGAGGCGTTGTGCACGATGGCCCGCAGGTGCGGGGTGGCGGCCTTGAGACGTTCGATGAAGGCGAGGATCCCGGCTTCATCCGAGAAGTCCGCCGCGATCACGCAGGCCCCGCGTCACGCAGGCGGTGCACGCTATCGCGCTCGGTGCGGTAGCTGATGATCACCGGCTGGCCGTCGTCCAGCAGGCGCTCGGCGCAATGCAGGCCCACGCGCTGGCTGGCGCCGGTGATCAGGATGGGAGCGGCCGAAGGGCTCATGAGGGGCCTCGAGGCAGGACGATGCCCGGGGAGGGGCGGAATGCTGAAAACTTATACCAGAAGCCCGTATTTGTACAATTGTTGGCGCCGCAAAAATACGGATTCCGACTGTGATTTCAGCCAAGGCCTTGATTTATGTGGGGTTATAGAAGAGCTGAGCGCTTTTCTTGGTTGTACAGGTGTGGCGCCTGTACAACCTTTGTGACGTTATCGCGAGGGAGCGGTGGCGCCTGGGCGGCGGGTGCGGGAGGCTGGTGCGTTGAGCCAGAAGGCCAGCAGGCGGGTGGACAACGGGATGAACCAGTAGGTCATCAGCGGCGTCAGCGCCAGGGTGCTGATCAGGACGCGCACCACCAGCGGCAGGTCGGTCAGCCAGGGACCGAAAGCACAGGTTGAAACCCAGCGACACCGGGAAGAACGCCAGCCAGATGGCCACGCTCTGCTTCCAGCGTGGCGGGCGGCGATCGGCACTGCCGAACCACGCGTCCAGGCCCAGGGCGCGGTGTTCATGGGGCTGCTCGAAGAGGCCGGTGCCGCGCTCCAGCCAGGCGCGGCGCGAAGCGGAGTGCTCCCAGGCCGACAGGGTCGACTCGTCGGCAAAGCGGAAGATCATCTGGAATTCGTCGTCTTCAGGAGGCGGCGCGAGCACGCCGGAGCCGAGGTAGCCGGGGAAGTCGGCAGCCAGTTGCTCGCCTTCGCGCAGCCAGGCCATGAAAGCGGAGTAGCGCTCGCGGGAAACGCGGCGCGCCACCATGAGGGTGACGGGATCGGCAGACATCGTGTATCTCCACTGAACGGGCACCCGGCCGGGTAGGCGGGGCGCGAAACGCAGCCCGGGGTGATGGGCTGCGTATTCGAAGAGGCAAGGATTATTCCGGATTCGCGAAAAATCGCCAGGGGTACGTCTCCTTGCGGGGTGCAGGCAGACAGCCGGTCGCTGGCGTCGCGCGGGGCGGCATGCGCTGCACCGGGCTGGTGCAGCCCGCCCGTCAGAGATGCATTCGAGCGCGAGGCCCGTGCTGGGTTAAACTCAGGCGCATCGTCCATCCACCGCAGCCGATCATGATCGAACCCGCCGCCGCCCCTCAGGCCGATATCGCCATGCAGCAGGAAGAACTGTTCCCCATCCGCGAGGTTTCCCGCCTCACTGGCGTCAACCCGGTCACCCTGCGTGCGTGGGAGCGGCGCTATGGCCTGATCAAGCCGACCCGCACCGACAGCGGCCATCGTCTCTATTCCTTCGCCGACATCGAGGCGGTGCGCAACATCCTCGCCTGGATGGATCGCGGCGTGGCGGTGAGCAAGGTGGGCACCATCCTGGCCCGCAGCGCCCAGGCCAAGGCACCGGCGGTGCCGGCCTACCAGGGCGTGGCGAGCGCCGAGTGGGTCGAACTCCAGGCGCAGCTGCGCCGGGTCCTGGCGAGCTTCGATGAAGCGGGCGTGGAGCGCCTCTACGGCCAGGTGTTCTCCACCTACCCGGTCCCGGTGGCGTTCCAGGATGTCCTGATGCCGGTGTGGCGCGACCTGCTGCTGCGCCAGGACGAATACGGGGCGGCCAGCGAATGGGCCTTCCTCGACGCCTTCCTGCGCGCGCGGGTGCTGCAGCGCCTGCAATTGGCGCGCAATCTCGCGGGTGACCGTGTGCTGCTGGCCCCCATTCCCGGCGAATGCCGTGAGCTGGAGCTGCTGGTGGCCGGCCTGCTGATGGGCAGCGATGAGGTGGCAGTCAGCGTCCTGGGGCTCGAGCAACCCCTCCAGGAGCTGGCGCTGGTCTGCGAGAAGATGCGGCCCCAGGCGCTGGTGCTGTTCTCCAACCACCCGCCGCAGGACGATGCGGCCAGCCGCCTGTCACGTCTCGCCCTGACCCTCGATTGCCCCCTGGCCCTGGCCGGTGAGGCGGCGGACCTCCTGGGAGACAGCCTCGATGGCTCGCCCGTCGCCTGCCTGGGCAGCGACGGTCGCTCGATGCAGCGGCGTCTGGCGCAGTTCCTTGCGGGGCACCTGGACACCTGATTTGGATGCGTGTTTAAAAATTGTCGATGCGATTCCTGTACAAAACAATTTTATGTACAAGAATTGGCTGTGAGCCTTCCAACTGCGCAACCGGCCGCCAACGCGTCCCCCTCCTTGTTCCTCTTCGGCCGCCGGTCTTTTATTCCCACAAGACGCCCCGCCTCGCGCGGGGCGTCTCGTTCCGGCTCGGCAGCTCAGCCCTTGGCCGCCAGCTCCGCCTTCAAGGCCGCCACTTCCGCCTCCAGTTCGCGGACACGCTGCCGTGCCTCGATCTCGGGCGTGACGTTCTTCTGGATGCCGATGAAATAGGTCAGCTGGTCACCCTCGTTGAACACCGGGGTGATGGACAGCTCGTTCCAGAAGGGGCTGCCGTCCTTGCGGTAGTTGCGCACGATCTGCCGGCACGGTTCGCCCTTGCGAATCGCCTGGCGGATGGCGGCGAGGGCGACCTGGTCGCGGTCCTCGCCCTGCAGGAAACGGCAGTCCTGGTAGAGGATGTCGTCGCGGGCGTAGCCGGTGAGTTGCTCGAAGGCGCGGTTGGCGTAGATGAGGATGTTGTCCTCGCCCTCCTGCTCGGCGACGACAATGCCGTCGTTGGACGCGTCGATCACCAGTTGCAGCAGCTTGGCGTTGATCATGTAGGGGCTCTCGGTTCGGTGGCTCCGAGATTCTAAGACATCGGCCCAGGCTTTCCACTTGCGGCATAATGCGCGCCGTTTGCCAACGTTTCAGGAGTTGTCATGAAAGTCGCCATTCTCTCCGGGTCGGTCTATGGCACCGCCGAAGAAGTAGCCCGCCATGCCGAGCGCCTGCTCAAGGCCGCCGGTTTCGAGGCCTGGCACAAGGCCCACATGGGGCTCGACGAGCTCAAGGCCTTCGCCCCGGACGCCTTCCTCACCGTGACCTCGACCACCGGTATGGGCGAGCTGCCGGACAACCTGCTGCCGCTGTACCACAGCATCCGCGACCAGCTCCCCGACTGGCGCGGTCGCCCCGGTGCCGTGCTGGCCCTGGGTGACTCCAGCTATGACGTGTTCTGCGGCGGCGGCGAGCAGGTGCGCGAGCTCTATGCCGAGCTGGGCATCCGCGAAGTGGTGGACATGTTGCGGGTGGATTCCAGCGAAACCGTGACCCCCGAGGTCGACGCCGAGCCCTGGATCGCCGAGCTCATCCAGGCCCTGCGCAGCGCCTGACCTTCCCCGACACGCGGCCCGGTCAGTCCCGGGCCAGCGGTCCCTTCTCCCGCAGCAGCGCCAGCCAGGCCTGCGCCGCATTCGACAGATAACCCCCGCGGCGCCAGACGAAGGCGATGTCCCAGCGCAGGTCCGGTTCGCGCAACGGCAGCCGGACGATGCCCGGGCGCTCCAGGTGCCGGGCGACGATGCGCGGCAGCAGCACCACGCCCTGGCCGGCCGCCACCAGCGCCGCGAGGAAATCCGCCTGGCCGCTGCGCCCGGCTTCCCGTGGGCTGAAGCCGGCCTGCTTGCACGCCTGCAGCAGGCGGTCGTTGAGGGTGAAGCTCTGCTGGTAGAGCAGGAAGGCCGAGTCGGCGAGCTGGGCCAGGGCCAGGCTCGGCTGGTCGTGCAGCGGGTGGTCGGCCGGCAGCAGCACATCCAGCGGTTCGTTGCAGAACGGTTGGTGGTCGAAGGCCGGGTCGCTGGGAGTCAGACCGCCGCTGAGCTCCAGCTCGCCCTGGAGGATCGCCTGCTCCAGCAATTTGCTGCCGCCCTCGGCCAGGTGCACGTTGATGTTCGGGTAGCGCCGGCGGTATTCGCTGAACAGCTCGGCGAAGAGCACTTCGCCCCCCAGCAACGGCAGCCCTAGGCGCAGCTCGCCGCGCTGCAGCTGGCTGAGGTCGTGCAGCTCGCTCTGCAGGTCCTGGCGCAGGCGCAGCATCTCCTCGGCGCGGCGCAGCACCAGGGCGCCGGCTTCGGTGAGGCGCAGGTGCGGGCCGTTGCGCTCCAGCAGTTGCACGGCCAGGCGCTGTTCGAGCTGGGCCACCTGCTTGCTGATGGTCGACTGGGTGGCATGCAGGGCGCGCCCGGCCTGGGTGAAGCCGCCCTGGCGGACGACTTCGACGAAGCTGCGGAGCTGGTTGAATTCCATCGCTGTATTCCAATATCGAATGGCTGCAAGTCGAACAATTCGCTTTTGGGATGATAGGCGTGGTTCTAAGCTGGTGGCCAGTTCCGGAGTCACCCGCCATGCCCCGTCTCATGCACCTTTCCCGCCTCTGCCTGCAACTCGCCGTGCTCATCGGCCTGTACCTGCTCGGCTGCCAGATCGCCGCCTGGCTGGCCTGGCCGATTCCGGGCGGGGTGATTGGCCTCGGCCTGCTGCTCGCCGCCTTCGCCAGCGGTCGGGTGCAGCCGGGCGCCCTGCAACTGGGGGCCGGCCTGCTGATGGCGGAGATGCTGCTGTTCTTCATTCCTGCGCTGATGAGCCTGCTGGACTACGGCGCCCTGTTGCGCAGCGAGGGCTGGCGCATCCTCCTGGTGATCGGCGCCAGCACGCTGCTGGTGATGCTCGCCACCGCGCTGACCGTCGAATTCGTCTGCCGCTGGAGCGATGGCCGTGAACATTGAACCCATGTCCTGGTTCTGGCTGGCGCTGACCCTGGGCGGCTACCTGCTCAGCCGCTGGCTGTACCGGCGCAGCGGGCGCTACCTGCTGTCGCCGCTGATCCTGGTGCCGGCGCTGCTTCTGGCCGTGGCGGTGCCGCTGCACACCGGCTACGCCGAATACTCCGGCGCCACCCACTGGCTGATGCTCTTGCTCGGCCCGGCCACCGTGGCCTTCGCCGTGCCCATCTGGCAGCAGCGCGCCTTGCTGGCGCGGCATTGGCCGGCGCTGTCGCTGGGCATGCTCATGGGCAGCACGGTGGCCATCGCCAGTTCCTGGTGGCTGGCCCATGCGCTGTCCTTGGAAACCTCGGTGAGCTTGTCGCTGGTGCCGCGCTCGATCACCACGCCCTTCGCCATGCCGCTGGCCCAGGGGCTGGGTGGCGTGCCGGAGCTCACGGCGGTGTTCGTGATGATCACCGGCGTCTTCGGCGCCCTGGCCGGCAGCCTGCTGATCCGCTGGCTGCCCCTGCGCAGCACCCTGGCGCGGGGCGCGCTGTTGGGCGTTGGCGCCCATGGCGCGGGGGTCAGCCGGGCCCAGGAAGTGGGCCGCGAGGAAGGCACCGTGGCCGGCCTGGTGATGGTGCTGATGGGTCTGCTCAACCTCTTCGCCGCGCCCCTGGTGGCCGTCCTGTTGTGACTCCTGCGGTCATTCGGATGGCTGCCAAGGCGACTATCGGATCGCCACGCCCTCGCTAGACTCCTGGGTCATCGCACACAACAAGAACCGAGGTGATCACCGTGACCGCTGCCCAATCCCTGCACCCGAACGCCGTCAAGAACCAGGTTTCCGCCGCCGAGTGGCAGACCCGCGTCGACCTCGCCGCCTGCTACCGGCTCATCGCCCTGTACGGCTGGGACGACCTGATCTTCACCCACATCTCCGCCAAGGTGCCCGGCACCGAAGACTTCCTCATCAACCCCTACGGGCTGATGTTCCACGAGATCACCGCCTCCAGCCTGGTGAAGGTGGACCACTCCGGCAAGAAGCTGATGGACAGCCCCTACGACATCAACCCGGCCGGCTACACCATCCACAGCGCCGTGCACGAGGTGCGCCACGACGCCAACTGCGTGCTGCACATCCACACCGCCGCCGGCATCGCCGTGTCGGCACAGAAGCAGGGCCTGCTGCCGCTGTCCCAGCAGTCGCTGTTCGTGCTCGCCAGCCTGGCCTACCACCAGTACGAAGGCGTGGCGCTGAACCACGAGGAGAAGGCCCGCCTGCAGGCCGACCTGGGCAATGCCAACTTCCTGATCCTGCCCAACCACGGCCTGCTCACCGCCTTCGGCAGCATCGCCGACGCCTTCCTCGGCATGTTCACCCTGCAGCGCGCCTGCGAGATCCAGGTGATGGCCCAGAGCGGCGGCGCCGAACTTATCCACATCCCGCAGCAGATCCTCGACGGCGCCCGGGCGATGATCGCCGGCGTGATGAAGACCTCCCAGGGCATGGGCGGCTCGCTGCCCTGGCCGGCGCTGCTGCGCAAGCTCGACCTGCAGAACCCGGGATACGCCGACTGATGGCCCTGGCGGGCATTCCCCTGGGCGACTGGCGCGCCCAGGGCCGCGACCTGCTGTTCCATCGCCACCGCATCCGTTACTGGGAAGCCGGGCAGGGCGAGCCGCTGCTGCTGATCCACGGCTTCCCCACGGCCTCCTGGGACTGGCACTACATCTGGGGCCCGCTGGCCGAGCGCTACCGGGTGATCGCCTGCGACATGCTCGGTTTCGGCGATTCCGACAAGCCCCGTGGCCACGACTACCGGCTGCTGGAACAGGCCGACCTGCAACTGGCGCTGCTGCGTCACCTGGGCATTGCGGGGCCGGTGCACCTGCTGGCCCACGACTACGGCGACAGCGTCGCCCAGGAGCTGGTGGCGCGGCACCACGAAGGGCGCTGTGCCCTGGGCAGCTGCGTGTTCCTCAATGGTGGTTTGTTCCCCGAGACGCACCGCCCGGTGCTGGTGCAGAAGCTGTTGCTCAGCCCGCTGGGGCCGCTGATCGGCCGGGGCTTTTCCCGCGCCAAGCTGGGGGCGAACTTCGGCAAGGTGTTCGGCCCCGCGACCCAGCCCAGCGAGGCGGAGCTGGACGACTTCTGGAGCCTGATCGCCCAGCAGCAAGGGCCGCGCGTGATGCACCGGTTGATTCGTTACATCCCCGAGCGCCGCGAGCAGCGCGACCGCTGGGTGGCCGCCATGCAGAAGGGTGGGCTGCCGTTGCGGGTGATCGACGGCGCGGTGGACCCGATCTCCGGGGCGCACATGGTGGCGCGCTACCGCGAGCTGATCCCGCAGCCGGACACGGTGCTGCTGGACGGCATCGGCCACTACCCGCAAACCGAGGCGCCCGAGGCGGTGCTGGAGCATTACCTGGCCTTCCGCCAGGCCCTGGAGGCACGTTCGTGAACCGTCGGCAGCTACTGAAATTCACTGCCCTCGCCGGTGTGGCCGGCGCCGGGGCGGGCTTCTGGGCGCTGCCCCGTGGCCCGAGGCCCGGCACCACGGACCTCGCCGACGCCCAGCGGGTATTGGCGGGCCTGGTCGACAAGGTGCTGGTGAGCACCCGTGGCTGGAGCCCGGCCGAAGTGTTCAACCACTGTGCCCAGAGCATCGAGTACTCCATGAGCGGTTACCCCGAGCTCAAGCCGGCCTGGTTCCGAGGCAGCGTCGGGCCTGTGGCCTTTGGCCTGTTCACGGCGCGCGGGGCCATGCGCCACCCGCTGGATGAAGCCATCCCCGGTGCCCGGCCCCTGGATGCGCCCGCGTCCCAGGCCGAAGCGCTGGGCCGCCTGCAACTGGCCTTCGCCGACTTCGCCGCCTACCAGGGCGAGCTCAAGGCGCATTTCGCCTACGGCGCGCTAAGCCATGAGGACTACGCCCGGGCCCATGTCATGCACTTGTACGACCACCTGAGCCTGATCCACCTGGCCTAAGGCCACGCCCAGTATCCGAGCCATCCGTCAGCGCCTGTCGAACCGCCCTGGCAGCCGCTGACGGGGCGGGGCCTTAGCATCGCGACTCCACTCAATGACGCAGCGCCGGGCTCGCCCCGGCGCCTGGAGATCGCGATGCTGTACAAGTTGCTGGTGTTCCTCCACCCCTTCATCCATGGCGTGGGGCGGCCCTTGGCGCTGCTCCTGCTGCTCGCCAGCATCGGCCTGGTGTTCTATGGCTGCTATGCCGAAAGCAGCCCGCGCATCTGGTGGTCGGCGGCCGGTTCCTTCTTCGCCTGCCTGGCGCTGACGCTGCTTTGCACCTTTCATAACTGGTGGCTGTTCAAGCTGCGGCCACGGGGCAGCATCTTCATGCCCTTCGAGTAGCGGCGCGGGTCGCTGACGGGGCGGTTTTCAGCGGCCCGCTATCCCCTGGCGTTATCGGCCACCATTCATGCCCGCCGCCTTTCCTTGTGGGGCGGGGCCGGGCTGCAGGAAACTCGGCCGATACCAAAAACTGCCCTGGAGTCCATTGCATGAGCGAGTCGATCCGTTTCGAAGACAAAGTGGTCATAGTCACCGGCGCCGGTGGCGGCCTGGGTCGTGCCCATGCGCTGTTGTTCGCCAAGCACGGCGCCAAGGTGGTGGTGAACGACCTGGGCGGCAGCACCCACGGTGAAGGCGCCAACGCCTCGGCTGCCGACCGCGTGGTGGCCGAGATCCGCGAAGCCGGCGGCACCGCCGTGGCCAACCATGATTCGGTCACCGACGGCGACAAGATCGTGCAGACCGCCCTCGACACCTTCGGCCGTATCGATGTGGTGGTGAACAACGCCGGCATCCTGCGCGACAAGACCTTCCACAAGATGGAAGACGCCGACTGGGAGCTGGTCTACAAGGTCCACGTCGAAGGCGCCTACAAGGTGACCCGCGCCGCCTGGCCGCACCTGCGCGAGCAAGGCTTCGGCCGGGTGATCTTCACCTCGTCCACTTCCGGCATCTACGGCAACTTCGGCCAGTCCAACTACGGCATGGCCAAGCTCGGCCTCTACGGCCTGACCCGCACCCTGGCCATCGAAGGCCGCAAGAACAACATCTTCGTCAACGCCATCGCCCCCACCGGCGGCACCCGCATGACCGAAGGCCTGATTCCGCCGCAAGTGTTCGAGCAGCTCAAGCCCGAGCTGGTCAGCCCGCTGGTGGTCTACCTCGGCAGCGAGCAGTGCCAGGAAACCTCCGGCCTGTTCGAAGTGGGCGGCGGCTGGATCGGCAAAGTGCGCTGGGAGCGCAGCCTGGGCGCCGGCTTCGACCCGCGCGAAGGCTTCAGCGTCGAGGACGTGGCCGCCAGCTGGAAGCAGATCTGCGACTTCGAAGGCGCCGCCCACCCGGCGGACAACGTCGAAGCGCTGAAGGAAATGATGGCCAACCTGCAGAAATACGTGGGCTGATCCCGCCAGACTCCTTGGGAGTTCCGCCAGTGGGCTGAACATCTCCCCGGGGACGCACTATGTTGAAGGCCGGCAATCTTGCCGGCCTTTTTCATGCCCGCGTTTCAACCCGAGGAGTCCCGATGAGCATCCGAGTCGAGAAGAACGGCCCCGTCACCACCCTGATCATCGACCGTCCGCAGGTGCGCAATGCCGTCGACCGGCCCACCGCTGAGGCGCTGGCCGACGCCCTGCGCGTCTTCGAGGCCGATGACGCGGCGCGTGTGGCGGTGCTTACCGGCGCGGGCGGTACCTTCTGTGCCGGGGCGGACCTGGCGGCGGTGGCCGAGGATGGCGAGCGGCGCAACCGCCTGGAGGTGGACGGCGACGGGCCCATGGGGCCGAGCCGCATGCAGCTGGCCAAGCCGCTGATCGCCGCCATCGAAGGCTATGCCGTGGCCGGCGGCCTGGAACTGGCGCTGCTGGCGGATATGCGGGTGATGGCCGAGGACGCCGTGTGCGGGGTGTTCTGCCGGCGCTTCGGCGTGCCGCTGATCGACGGCGGCACCGTGCGCCTGCCGCGCATCGTCGGCCAGGGTCGGGCGCTGGACCTGATCCTCACCGGCCGCCCGGTGCAGGCCGAGGAAGCACTGGCCATGGGCCTGGCCAACCGCGTGGTGCCATCCGGTACGGCACGCGAGGCGGCGGAGCGGCTGGCCCTGCAGATCGCCGCCTTCCCGCAACGCTGCATGCTCGCCGACCGTGCCAGCGCCTACGCCCAATGGCAGCTGCCGTTCGACGCGGCCATCGCCAACGAATTCGAAGGCGGGCTCGAGGTTATCCACAGCGGCGAAACCCGCACCGGTGCCCAGGCCTTCAGCGGCGGCAAGGGGCGCCACGGGCAGTTTTCCTGACGACGGGCCAGGGGCGCGAACCCATCCGCCGAACCCCGTCAGTGGAAATTCATTGGCTCTGTCTGCGTTAGCTGTTGTGGTTTTAATGCAAGCGCTCAAGCTCGGCCCTTTCCGGGCGGCCAAGGGTTCGTACCACCTCCACCGCATGGGTTTCGCTTCGCTCTACACCATCCTACGAAAGCCTGTGCGCACCACGTGGCAATGCGCTGGATGAAGAAAGTTGGAGCAGCCGCCAACGCCCCTCCAGGAGGCCGAACGCAGTCGTTGCGCCGGGGGACGAGCGGCATGGATGCCGCGAGAGGCGCGCCAGGCCATGGATGGCCCATCGCGCCGGCCCCCAGAGCGGCGATGGAGTGAGGGAACCCGACGCAGTCGGGCCGGATGATGGGGCAAGCCCTTTTGGTTCCTTTTGAGGCGATTGTCAAAAGGGACTCGCCCGGGTGGGCGAAACCAGAAACATCATCAGATCTCGGCAATCAGCTGGACTCAAATCCTCTAGCAACACTTAATGCAGACAGAGCCAACTCATTCGCGAATGGGCAGGCTCGGTGCGTCGGGTTGCACCCGACCTACGGCGTATGGCTCATTCGCCCAGGAGCGCGCCGCGCTCCCAGGCTGTACCGCCAGAGTCAGCGGCTGATAATCACGTAGGTCTTGCGCAGGGTTTCCTTCACATCCCAGATGCCCAGGCTGTTGGCGGGGAGCAGCAGGGCGTCGCCGGCCTTGATCTCGATGGGCTCGCCGCCGTCCGGGGTGAAGGTGCAGCTGCCGTGGGTGAAGTGGCAGAATTCCTGCTCGACGATCTGCCGGCGGAACTTGCCGGGGCTGCATTCCCAGACGCCGGTTTCCACACCGTCGGTGCGTTCCACCGAGTGCACGCGGGTGTGCGGCACGGGCTCGCCCACCGGGACGGGCACCGGGGCCGGTTCGGAGAGTGGCAGGTCGTGGGTGTTCTTCAGCAGGGTGGCTTTCATGCAAGGGCTTCCAGTCGAGTTGTGGTTTGGGGTCGCGTGAGCGGGCGTCGCCCGGCTCAGCGCATCAGGCTTTCCATGAACCCGGCCAGGCGGCTGGCCAGGGCGCGGCGCCAGGGGGCGCTCTGAGGGTTGGCCAGCACCCGGTCCTCGTGGACGAAGCTGCGGATGATGGCGTTGTAGCCGAGCCAGCGGCAGGGCTCCGGCTCCCAGGCGGAGAGCCGGTTCAGCGGCCCGTCGCCCAGCACCCAGGGCTGGCGGGTGAGCAGGGTCTCGCGGCCGAGGATCAGGTCGGCCAGGGTGCGGCCGCCGAGGTTGGTGGCGCCCACGCCTTCACCGCCGTAGCCGCCGGAGAGGGCGATGCCGCTGGCACGGTCCACCAGCATGTGCGGCTGGAAGCGCCGCGCCATGCCCAGGTTGCCGCCCCAGCTGTGGGTCAGGCGCACGTTGCGCAGCATCGGGAACAGCTCGCCGAACAGGTAGCGGCGCAGGGCGATCTCGTCGTCGTCAAGCTGGAAGTTCTCCCGCAGCTTGCCGCCGAAGCGGTAGCCGCCGCGGGCACCGAACACCAGGCGGTTGTCGGCGGTGCGCTGGCCATAGGTGACCTGGCGGCTGTTCTCGCTGAAGGCCTGGCCCCGTTCCAGGCCGATCTCGGCCCAGGTGGACTCCGGCAGCGGCTCGCTGGCCACCAGCAGGCTCTGCACCGGCAGCTGGTAGCGGCCGAGCGGGGGCAGGGCGGCGGCGTAGCCTTCGATGGCGGGCACCACCCAGTGGGCCTTCACCTCGCCCTGCAGGGTGGTGATGCGGCCGGGCTGCCAATCGGTGACGCGGCTCTGTTCGAACAGCTGCACGCCCATGCGCTCGACAGCGCGGGCCAGGCCGCGCACCAGGCGCGCCGGCTGGATGGTGGCGCAGTGCGGCGTGAAGATTCCGCCCAGGGCGCCGGCCACGCGGATCTGCCGGCCCAGCTCCGGCGGGGTCAGCCAGCGGTAGTCGTCCTCGCCCAGGCCCTCGGCGTGCAGGTCGCGCAGTTGCTGGCGCAGGCGCACTTCCTGCTCGGGGTAGCGGGCCGCGCAATAGAGCACGCCGCCCTTGCGGTAGTCGCAGTCGATGCCTTCGCGCTGCAGCACCTCGGCCACTTCGTCGGGAATGCCGTGGAGCAGGTCCAGGGAGGCGCGGCGTTCGTCGCGGGAAAGCTTCGCCAGGGCGCGGTCTTCGCCCAGCAGGTTGCCCATCAGCCAGCCGCCGTTGCGCCCGCTGGCGCCGAAGCCGGCGATCTCGGCTTCGAGGATGGCGATGCGCAGTTGTGGTGCCTGGCGCTTGAGGTAGTAGGCGGTCCACAGGCCGGTGTAGCCGGCGCCGATGATGGCGACATCCACCTCCAGGCTGCCGCCCAGGGCGGGGCGCGGGGTGAGCGGCTCGTCGAGCTGGTCCATCCACAGGCTGATCGATTGCCAGGCCGGCATAGCGGGGCTCCCAGTTGGAAAGGTTCGGATGGCGGCAAGACTAGAAGCTGGCGCGGGCGCTGTCGTGTGTGCGTGCACGCCGGGACTCGGCGTGCCGCTCAGAGAGAGGCTTTTAGCTGCTTCAAGTAAGCCTTCGGCGACAACCCCGTGTGCTGGCGGAAGCAGCGATAGAAGGCCGAGAGGGAATTGAAGCCGGCGGCGAAGGCGAGTTCGTCGATGCGCGGCGAGGCGGGCCCTTGCTCCAGCTGCGCCAGCAGGTGGTCCAGGCGGGCCTGGTTGACGTACTGGTAGAAGCTCTGGCCGAGCATCTGGTTGAGCAGGTAGGAAATCTGGTTACGGGTGTAACCGGTGGCGGCGGCGACCTGGTGCAGGTCCAGCGCCGGATCGAGGTAGGGCTGGCTGTGCTGGAAGTAGTCCTCCAGGTCCCGCGCCAGCAGGCTCAGTTGCCGGGCCGAAAGCCCCAGGCGGCTGGCGGCGGGGCGTTGCAGGCGGTCGCCGGCCTCGCGCTTGCCCTGGATCAGCAGGGCGTATTCGTTGATGCGCCAGATCAGGCCGTCACGGACGGTAATGGCCTCGCTGGTACGAAAGGTACCGCTGTGGCCCAGGCGCAGGCTGTACTGGATGAACGCGGTATCGCCGTCCACGCGGATGCGGTCGCTGTGCTCCAGGTACTCGTCCGGCCCGCTGGGCATGGTGGCGCGCACGTAGTCGCCGAGCTCCGCACGGTGCAGGCAGCGGTTCTGGAAGTAGTCGTTGTATTCCACGTCCGGGTGGTAGAGCGCCAGCACCGCGTCGATATCGCGGGCCTTCCAGCTCAGGTGGTAACGCATCACCACTTCGCGGGTGGCGGCGGTGTTGTGGTCGGGCTCGGTCATGGTCGTTCGATAGTCGGCAAGTGGCTCAGGATGCCAAAGCCATGGCCCTGAGGGTAGGGGGAGGCGAAGGTTCCATCCATGCTCTCGATGGTGCGCCATAGCGCTGCCGGATAATGGCCCGGCAAGGAGTGTTCCAGAGCATGGATTCACTCTTTCGAGCTATAGGATGAATCCCTCCTTGGTGCGCTTATCGCCTGTGCGGGTGACTGGTTAGGGTGTGCTCCTCCTTCACCAACCAGGAAAGCCGCATGACAAAAACAACAATGCGCGCAGTTTTCCGGCCGCACGCGCTGGCCGCCGCCGTAGCCTTGGGATTTGCCACCCAGGCCCACGCCGTCAACTTCAACATCGGCGAGATCGAAGGGCAGTTCGACTCCTCGCTGTCGGTGGGTGCCAGCTGGTCCATGCGCGGCGCCGACCCGGATCTGGTCAGCACCGTTAATGGCGGTAAGGGCCAGTCGTCCACCGGTGACGATGGCCGCCTCAACTTCAAGAAGGGCGAAACCTTCTCGAAGATCTTCAAGGGCATCCACGACCTCGAACTCAAGTACGGCGACACCGGCGTGTTCGTCCGTGGCAAGTACTGGTACGACTTCGAACTGAAGGACGAGAGCCGCCAATTCAAGGACATTAGCGACCACAACCGCAAGGAAGGCTCCAAGTCCTCCGGCGCGCAGTTGCTGGACGCCTTCGTCTACCACAACTACAGCATCGCCGACCTGCCGGGTAACGTGCGCGTGGGCAAGCAGGTGGTGAGCTGGGGCGAAAGCACCTTCATCGGCAACAGCATCAACTCGATCAACCCGGTCGACGTCTCCGCCTTCCGCCGCCCCGGCGCGGAGATCAAGGAAGGCCTCATCCCGGTCAACATGTTCTACGTCTCCCAGACCCTGACCGACCAGCTCAGCGTCGAGGCCTTCTACCAGCTGGAATGGGACCAGACGGTCCTGGACAACTGCGGCACCTTCTTCGGTGGTGACGTGGCCTCCGATGGCTGCGAAACCGGCTACACCGTGGGCTCCCCGGCCATAGCGCCGCTGCAGCCTGTGGCGGCTGCCTTCGGCCAGGGCTTCGAGGTCACCTCCGAGGGTGTGATCCTGCCCCGTGGCGGCGACCGTGACGCCCGTGACAGCGGCCAATTCGGCACAGCCCTGCGCTGGCTGGGCGACGAAACCGAATACGCCGCCTACTTCATGAACTACCACAGCCGCACCCCGTTCGTGGGCACCAAGACGGCCAGCGCCGCGACCCTCGCCGCACTGCCCAGCATCATTTCCACCGCCAACGGCATCGTCCCTGGCTCCGGTGCAGGCCTGGCGCAGAGCACCATGCTCGGCAATGGCCAGTACTACCTGGAATACCCCGAGGACATCCAGCTCTACGGCCTGAGCTTCTCCACCACCCTGCCCACCGGCACGGCCTGGAGCGGCGAGATCAGCTACCGCCCGAACGCCCCGGTCCAGCTCAACACCAATGACGTGACCCTGGCCCTGGTCAACCCGATCGCCGGCGGCACCGCCTCGCCGATCGCCACTGCGCCGGGCGCCGACAACACCGGCTACAAGCGCAAGGAAATCACCCAGGTACAGACCACCCTGACCCACTTCATCGACCAGGTACTGGGCGCCGAGCGCCTGACCCTGGTGGGCGAAGTCGGCGTGGTGCACGTCGGTGGCCTGGAGAACGCCCGCGAGCTGCGCTACGGCCGTGACTCGGTGTATGGCGCCTACGGCTTCGGCGGCGACACCCATGGCTTCGTCACCAGCACCTCCTGGGGCTACCGCACCCGCGCCATCCTCGACTACAGCAACGTCATCGCCGGCATCAACCTGAAGCCGAACGTGGCCTGGTCCCATGACGTCGACGGCTACGGCCCCAACGGTCTGTTCAACGAGGGTGCCAAGGCGCTCAGCATCGGTGTCGATGCCGACTACCAGAACACCTACACCGCCAGCCTCAGCTACACGGACTTCTTCGGTGGCAAGTACAACACCCTGGTCGACCGCGATTTCCTTGCCGTCAGCTTCGGCATGAACTTCTGAGTGAACAGAGAACATGACTATGCGTAAGACGATCCTGCACAGCACCGCCCTGGTTCTCAGCCTGCTCGCCGCCAACGTGATGGCTGCCGTGTCCGCTGACGAAGCCGCCAAGCTCGGCACCACCCTCACCCCGCTGGGTGCGGAGAAGGCCGGCAACGCCGATGGCAGCATTCCCGAGTGGACCGGCGGCATCGGCAAGGACGCCGGCGCGGTGGACGCCAAGGGCTTCCTCGCCGACCCCTTCGCCAGCGAGAAACCGCTGTTCACCATCACCGCGGCCAACGTCGACCAGTACAAGGACAAGCTGTCCGACGGCCAGGTGGCGATGTTCAAGCGCTACCCCGAGACCTACAAGATCCCGGTGTACCCGACCCACCGCACCGTCGCCGTGCCTGCCGCGGTCAACGAGGCAGCGAAGAAAAGCGCCGTCACCGTACAGCCGATCAACGACGGCAACGGCCTGGCCAACTTCGCCGACAGCCGCTACTACGCCTTCCCGATTCCGAAGAACGGCGTGGAAGTGATCTGGAACCACGTCACCCGCTACCGTGGCGGCAACCTGCGTCGGATCATCACCCAGGCCACTCCCCAGGTGAACGGCTCCTACACGCCGATCCGCTTCGAGGAAGAAGTGGCCGTGCCCCAGGAGATGCCGGACCTGCCGGCAGGCAAGGGCGAGAACGTACTGCTGTTCTTCAAGCAGCAGGTGACCGCGCCCTCGCGCCTGGCGGGTAACGTCCTGCTGGTGCACGAAACCCTGGACCAGGTGAAGGAGCCGCGCCTGGCGTGGATCTACAACGCCGGCCAGCGCCGTGTGCGCCGTGCGCCCCAGGTCGCCTACGACGGCCCGGGTACCGCCTCCGACGGCCTGCGTACCTCCGACAACTTCGACATGTTCTCCGGCGCCCCGGATCGATACGACTGGAAGCTGGTGGGCAAGAAGGAGATGTACATCCCCTACAACAGCTACAAGCTGGACTCGCCCTCGCTCAAGTACGACGACGTGATCAAGGCCGGCCACATCAACCAGGACCTGACCCGTTACGAGCTGCACCGCGTCTGGGAAGTGGTCGCCACCGTGAAGAGCGGCGAGCGCCACATCTACGCCAAGCGCCACATGTACATAGACGAGGACAGCTGGCAGGTAGCCCTGGTGGACCATTACGACGGTCGCGGCCAACTGTGGCGCGTCGCCGAGGGCCACGCCCAGTTCTATTACAACCAGCAGGTTCCGGCCTACACCCTGGAAGCCCTGTACGACATCATCGCCGGCCGCTACCTGGCCCTGGGCATGAAGAACGAAGAGAAGCACAGCTTCGAGTTCGGCTTCGTCGGCAAGGCTGCGGACTACACCCCCGCCGCGCTGCGTAACGCCGGCGTCCGTTGATGTCCCACGCGCACAGGGACGTGCGCGCCCCCATCTTGTGATTGCGACGCTCCCACATTCGAGGCGGCCATTGGCCGCCTTTTTTATGGGCTTGGATCATTGCCCTGAATGATCCTTCAAGAGGCCCGGGCCAGAGACCTAGGCTGGCGCCCTGAGCAGCCGAACAAGAACAATGAGGCGTGCCGCATGTCCGCCATGACCCGTTTCGATTCCCACGCCTACCTGCCGCGCCTGCCCGCGCTGCATGTGGAGCGCCCCCGCCTGAGCGGCCCCCTGGTCAGCTCCACGGCGCGCCTGCGCTTGCTCTGCGCGCCCGCTGGCAGCGGCAAGAGCGTGCTGCTGATGGAGTGCGTGCAGCGTTGCCCCGCCGACTACTCGGTGCACTGGCTGCCCCTGGGTGGCGTCACCCTCTCGCCCGCCGGCTTCTGTGCGGGCCTGGCCGCGGTGATGGGGCTGGAGGAGGCCGACGAGGCCAGCGTGCAGCGCGCCCTGGCGCAATGGGCGATGCCCGGCTGGATCATCCTCGACGACTACTGCCGGCAGCCCAACCCCGAGCTGGATGCCTGCCTCGACCGCCTGCTGTCCACCAGCAGCCCCGCGCTGCAGTGGTGGATCAGCGGCCGACGGCGCCCGGCCTGCAACCTGCCCCGGCTGCTGATAGACGGCGAACTGCTGGAGATGGATGCCGCCCAGCTCACCCTTGAAACCGACGAGCTCGCCCGCCTGCTCGAGCTGTCGCGCCACGGCTGGCCCCACGATGCCCCCTCGCGCCTGCTGGAAAGCACCGGTGGCTGGTGCGCCGGCGTGCGTATGGCGCTGCTGGAACCGGTGGACTGGGGCTTCGCCGACCCGCTGCAGCGCGGCGGCCACTCCGCCACCCTGGCGGCGTACCTCGATCACGAACTCTTCGCCGGCCTCGGCCCCGAGCAGGCCGAAGCCTGGCTCGCCCTGGCGCACCTGCCGCGCTTCAACGCGGCGCTTTGCGAATACCTGTTCGGCCCCGGCGAAGGCGCCCGGCTGCTGCGCGAGCTGGATGCCCTGGGCAGCTTCATCGAGCCCCTGGGGGATGCCCCCGGCTGGTTCCGCGTCTTCGCGCCGCTGGCGGTGCAGATGCGCCACCGCGATGCCCACTCCGGGCGTGGCTGGCACCTGCGCGCCTGCCAATGGTTCGCCGCTGAAGGCGACTGGCAGGCCGCTGCCGAACACGCCCTGGAAGCCGAGCAGCCCGAGGCCGCCGTCAGCCTGCTGCAGCACTTCGGTGTGCAGCACCTGTTCCAGGGACGCAACGTCGCCCTGTTGCTGCGCCTGCACCAGGAAGTGGAAGAAAGCCTGCTGCTGGTCTCCCCGCATTCCCTGCGCCTGCTGGCCGGGGCGCTGCTGTTCTCCGGCAAGCTCGATGAGGCCGCGCGCTGCATCGCCGAGCAGGGCCGCTTCCTGCCCCAGCCCGATGCCGAGCGGCAGCGCGAGCTGGTGGCCTACTGGCAGGCCCAGTACGGCCTGCTCGCCCACCTCCAGGGCGACGGCCCCGGCGCGCGCCTGCACCTGACCGAGGCGCTGGCGACCCTGGGCGACGACGCCTGGGAACAGAAGCTGATCTGCTATTCCGGCCTCACCCAGCAGGCGTTGCTGGCCGGTGATCTGGATGTCGCCCAGGAGCTGAGCCGCGAGGCCCTGCAACTGGCGCGCAGCCACGGCAGCCTGCTGCTGGAGGCCTTCCTCGAACTGGACCACTCGCAGCTGCTGGAACATCGCGGCGCCCTGCTGCGCGCCGACGCGGTACTCGAGCGCGCCCAGGAATTCCTCATGGGGCAGGGCCGCAACGCCAGCCCGCTGCTCGGCCGCCTGGCCTTGCGTCGCGGGCGCCTGGCCCTGCGCCAGGGGCGTGACGAGGAGGCCCGCAAGCACTACCAGTACGGGCTGCAGGAAGCGCGCAACTGCGGCGATTACCGCGCCCTGTTCGGCTACCTCGGCCTGGCCACGCTGGACGCCAACCGCCGCGAGTTCGACCGCGCCTTCGACCGCCTGCGCGAAGCCGAGCGGCTGATGCAGATGCGCCACATCCCCGAGCGGGTCTACCGTGCCGTGCTCCTGCAGGTCAGCAGCAGCCTGCTGCTGATGCAGGGCCGGGCCGGCCAGGCCCGCCACGCGCTGCTGCGGGTGCTGCGGCACTTCCGGGGCGAGCACGCGGTGCAGGCGCCCCCGGCGACCCTCGACCTGATCCCGCGCATCGAATGGCAACTGGCCCTGGCCGAGCTCTACGAGGGCGAAACCTTCAATGCCCGCCAGCGCCTGCTGGGCCAGCTGCACAAGGCCCGGGAAAACGGCATGCACGCCCTGGAAGTGGAAATCCACCTGGCCCTGGCCGAGGCGGAGTACCTCGGCGGCGACCTGGACCAGGCCGCCACCACCCTGCGCGACGGCCTCACCCTGGCCGAGCAGTTCAACCTGCACCAGCCCCTGCGCGAACTGCAGCTGCGCCAGCCGGCTATGCTCAAGGCGCTGGACATGGACCCGGGCGAGGAGCCCGACGACGGCCTCGTCGGTGGCCCGCTGAGCCAGCGCGAACTGGAAGTGCTCGGCCTCATCGCCCAGGGCAGCTCCAACCAGGAAATCGCCGAGCGCCTGTTCATCTCCCTGCACACGGTCAAGACCCACGCCCGGCGCATCAACGGCAAGCTCGGCGTCAAGCGTCGCACCCAGGCCGTCGCCCACGCCAAGGCGCTGGGCCTGATGTAGGCCGGGAACGCGTGGTCGTTGGGTGGGGGAGTGAAATGCCTTGCCGTGTAACGATGGGTTTCGTGGGGCTCTACCCATCCTACGGTGGTCGCGTTCACTCGGCGGTTCGGGGTCGTTCCTGCAGTTCGTAGGATGGTGTAGAGCGAAGCGAAACCCATCACCACGGAGCGACAGGCCCACTCAATGCAACGCCGGCGTCGCCTCGTGGCCGAGCTGTTCCAGGCGCTGGGTCAGCAGCAGGCGCTGGGCCGTGTCTTCACAGAGCAGCAGGGCGCGCTGCAGGTCGAAGCGTTCGGCCTGGGGGCATTCCAGCTGCTTGTAGATATCGGCGCGGGCCAGGTGGTCCACCAGGTTGGCAACGCCCAGTTCCAGCACCCGCTCGGCGTCCTTCAAGGCTTCCAGCGGCTTTTCCGCCTGCAGGTGCAGCTGGCGCAGGTTGCGTGACAGCCGCTGCAACTGCTCGCGGGCGTCGCACTGGCGCAGGTGCGAAGCCTGCAGCTCGGCCTTGGGGCCGAGGGTGCGCAGCAGCAGGTCGCGGCAGTCGCGGGTATAGAGGCGGCGACCGCCGCAAGGGTCCAGCAGGTGATCGGCACCGGGTACGCGCAGCAGGAAGTGCCCGGGGAAGTTCACCCCCACCAGTGGAATATCCAGGCGTGCGGCCAGCTCCAAGGCCAGCAACGCGAGGGACAACGGCTGCCCGCGGCGGCGCAGCAGCACCTGGTCCAGCAGCGCGGCACGGGGGCGCAGCGGTTGGTCGTCGTCCTCGTTGAAGTCCAGCTCGCTCAGGCGGCGCAACAGCGGTTGCGCCAGCTCGATGGCGGGCAACTGCGGCAAGCCCGCCGCCACCTGCTGGGTGAGGCTCGCCACATCCCGCAGCACCGTTGCCGGGTTCACCGTCGGGTCATGCTCGGCGGCAACCCATAGCGCCGCCTCCAGGGGGGCGGGCGGGTCGGTTTCGAGGCAGGCGAGGCAACGTTGGCGAGGGTTCATGGCGCATCTCCGGTTCGCCCCACGGTTGTAGCTGGCGGCCGGATTTTCGTCCAGTGGGCGGGCGGCGACCCGGTGCCGCGCCCGCCGCCTATACTGGCTCCTAACCTCACCAAGGGGCTCGCCATGTTCAACATGATGGAGACCGCGCGGCTCGAAGCGCTGCATCTCGCCCAGGACCCGGTCACCGGGCTCAAGGCCGTGATCGCGATCCACGACACCCGGTTCGGCCCGGCCCTCGGCGGCTGCCGCTACCTCGCCTACCCCAATGAAGAAAGCGCCATCCGCGATGCCGTGCGCCTGGCCCAGGGCATGAGCTACAAGGCCGCGCTCGCCGGCCTCGAACAGGGGGGCGGCAAGGCGGTGATCATGCGCCCCGCCCATGTGGATAACCGCGCCGCGCTGTTCGAAGCCTTCGGCCGCATGATCGAGTCCCTCGGCGGGCGCTACGTCACCGCGGTGGACAGCGGCACCTCCAGCGCTGACATGGACTGCATCGCCCAGCACACCCGCCACGTCACCAGCACCAGCTCCGCCGGCGACCCCTCGCCGCACACCGCCATGGGCGTGTTCGCCGGCATCCGCGCCAGCGCCCAGGCGCGTCTCGGCAGCGATGACCTCGAAGGCCTGCGCGTGGCCATCCAGGGCCTCGGCAACGTCGGCTACGCCCTGGCTGAGCAACTGGTGGCGGCCGGAGCCGAACTGCTGGTCAGCGACCTCGACCCCGGCCGCGTGCAGCTCGCCGTGGAGCAGCTCGGCGCCCAGCCGGTGGCCAGCGAAGCACTGCTCACCACGCCTTGCGACATCCTCGCGCCCTGCGGCCTCGGCGGCGTGCTCAACCCGCAGACCATCCCCCAGCTGCGTTGCGCGGCGGTGGCGGGAGCGGCGAACAACCAGCTGGCCAGCGCCGACAGCGCCGACGGGTTGGAGGCCCGCGGCATCCTCTATGCCCCCGACTACGTGATCAACTCCGGCGGGCTCATCTATGTCGCCCTCAAGCACAAGGGCGACGAGCTGCCCGCCATCACCGCGCACCTGTCGCGCATCGGTCAGCGCCTGACCGAAATCTACGCCCACGCCCAGGCCGACAAGCGCTCACCCGCGCGCGTTGCCGATGCCCTGGCGGAGCGCCTGCTCTACCGTTGAGCAGGGCCTCCCGCGCCCGTCGCGGGAGCCGGGACCAGGGCCGTGATCCGGCCCACCGTCCCACCATGCGGCGCCACGAACGCCGCCACCCTTGAAGCACCCACGAGGTGAGGAGGAGTGACATGCACAACCCCAGGATCGACATCCCCTACACGCGCCACCTGGACCCCGAAGGGCGCCTGCTCGGCGAGCTGCCCGCCTGGGCCGACGACTTCAACCTGCTGACCCGGCTCTACCGGCAGATGGTCCTGACCCGCCTGTTCGACCAGAAGGCCGTGGCCCTGCAGCGCACCGGCCGCATCGGCACCTATGCGCCCACCCTCGGGCAGGAGGCGATCGGCGTCGCCATCGGCAGCCTCATGGGCGCCGAAGACGTGCTGGTGCCCTATTACCGCGACACCGCCGTGCAGCTCATGCGTGGCGTGCGCATGGAGGAAATCCTCCTTTACTGGGGCGGCGACGAGCGCGGCAGCGCCTACGCCGATCCGGCCGTGGCGCAGGACTTTCCTCTCTGCGTGCCCATCGCCACCCAGGCCCTGCATGCCTGCGGGGTGGCCACCGCGTTCAAGATCCGTGGCGAGCACCGCGTCGCCGTCACCACCTGCGGCGACGGCGCCACCAGCAAGGGCGACTTCCTCGAAGCGCTCAACGTCGCCGGCGCCTGGCAGCTGCCCATGGTCTTCGTGGTCAACAACAACCAATGGGCCATCTCGGTGCCGCGCAGCATCCAGTGCGGCGCCGCCACCCTGGCGCAGAAGGCCATCGGCGCCGGCTTCCCCGGCGAGCAGGTGGACGGCAACGACATGCTCGCCGTCTACGACCGCATGCGCGCGGCGCTGGACCGGGCCCGCCACGGCAAGGGCCCGGTGCTGCTGGAGTGCATCAGCTACCGCCTGGGCGATCACACCACCGCCGACGACGCCACCCGCTACCGCAGCGCCGACGAGGTGAAGAAGGCCTGGCAGGAGGAACCCATCAAGCGCCTGCAGGCCTACCTCGCCGCCAGCGCGGTGTGGGACGAGGGCCGCGAGCAGGCGCTCATCGCCGAGTGCCAGAAAGAGGTCCAGGCGGCGGTGGAGCGCTTCGAGGCGGCCGGCAACCAGCCGGTGGAATCCATCATCGACCAGGTCTACGCCCGTTGGCCGGCGGCCCTGTCCGAGCAGCGCGAAATGCTCCTGGAGCGGGCTGCCCGTCGCGAGGTGACCCGCCATGAATAAGCCTGTGACCCTGGAAAGGCGCGCCCTGCTGGAAGCCGTCAACCTGGCCCTGCACCGCGCCATGCAAGAGGACGAGAACGTCGTCGTGCTGGGCGAGGACGTCGGCGTCAACGGCGGCGTGTTCCGCGCCACCCTCGGCCTGCGCGAGGCCTTCGGCTTCAAGCGGGTGATCGACACGCCGCTGGCGGAAACCATGATCGCCGGGCTCTGCGTCGGCATGGCTGCCCAGGGCCTCAAGCCGGTGATGGAAATCCAGTTCCTCGGCTTCATCTACGCCGCCATGGAGCACCTGGTGTCCCACGCCAGCCGCATGCGCAACCGCACCCGGGGCCGCCTCGGCTGCTCCATGGTGCTGCGCAGCCCCATGGGCGCCGGCATCCGTGCGCCGGAACACCACAGCGAGAGCACCGAGGCGATCTTCGCCCAGATCCCCGGCGTGCGCGTGGTCATCCCCTCGTCACCGGCCCGCGCCTACGGCCTGCTGCTGGCGGCCATCGACGACCCGGACCCGGTGGTCTTCCTCGAGCCCACGCGGCTCTACCGGATGAACCCGCAGCCGCTGGTGGACGACGGCCAGCGCCTGCCCCTGGACAGCTGCTTCACCCTGCGCGAGGGCGCCGACATCACCCTGGTCAGCTGGGGCGCCAGCGTCCACGAAACCCTGCAGGCCGCCCAGCGCCTGGAAGAGCAGGGCATCAGCGCCGAGGTGATCGACGTCGCCTGCATCAAGCCCCTGGACCTCGACACCCTCGAAGCCTCGGTGCGCAAGACCGGGCGCTGCGTCATCGTCCACGAGGCGCCGCGCTCCTGCGGGGTGGGGGCTGAGATCGCCGCCAGCCTCTACGAGCGCGCGCTGCTCGACCTGCAGGCGCCCATCCAGCGCGTCACCGCGCCGGACATCCCGCCGCCCCTGTACCGCCTGGAGCAGCTCTACATCCCCAGCCCCGAGGACATCCTCGCGGCCTGCGAACTGGTGCTGGACTACGCCTGACGAGCCGAGGAGACGACCATGAAACACTTCAAACTGCCCGACCTTGGCGAAGGCCTGCAGGAGGCCGAAATCGTCGAGTGGCACATCAAGGCCGGCGACACCGTGCACGCCGACCAGATCGTGGTCTCGGTGGAAACCGCCAAGGCCCTGGTGGACATCCCCGCCCCCTACGACGGCCTGGTGGCCAAGCTGTTCGGCCGTGAAGGCGACATCCTCCATGTCGGCGAACCGCTGCTGGCCTACGACGGCGAAGACAGCGACGCCGGCACCGTGGTCGGGCGCCTGGAAGGCGGCGGTGATGCCCGTGCCGATGCCTTTTTCGTCGGCGCCGCCCCCTCTACCCGCGAGCACCTCGCCCCTCGCGCCACCCCGGCGGTGCGCCAACTGGCCCAGCGGCTCGGTGTCGAGCTGGCCGGGCTGCAGGGCAGCGGTGCCGAAGGCCTGGTGACCCGCGCCGATGTCGAGGCGGCGGCGCAGAGTGCCCGCGACCGCTTCGGCGGCGAACGCCTGCGCGGGGTGCGCCGCAGCATGGCGATCAACATGGCCCGCTCCCACGCCGAAGTGGTGCCGGTAACGATCTACGGCGACGCCGACCTGCACCGCTGGGAGCGGGCGCGTGACCCGCTGATCCGCCTCGGCAAGGCCATCGCCGCCGCCTGCGAGGTGGAGCCCATCCTCAACAGCTGGTTCGATGGCCGCGTGCTCTCCATCCGCCGGCACGACACGCTCGATCTCGGCATCGCCGTCGACACGCCGGACGGGCTCTTCGTCCCGGTGCTGCGGGATGTGGGCGGGCGCAGCGCTGAAGACCTCAAGCAAGGCATGGCGCGGCTGCGCGCCGACGTGCAGGCGCGCTCCATTCCGCCGCAGGAAATGATGGGCGCGACCCTCACCCTGTCCAACTTCGGCACCCTGTTCGGCCGCTACGCCAACCCGGTGGTGGTACCGCCCCAGGTGGCGATCATCGGCGCCGGCGGCATCCGCGACGAAGTGGTGGCCTGGGAGGGCAAGCCCGCGGTGCACCCGATCCTGCCGCTGTCGCTCACCTTCGACCACCGCGCCGTCACCGGCGGCGAGGCCGCGCGCTTCCTCAAGGCCCTGGTGGTGGCGCTGGAGCAACCCTGACCCATCGCGCCCCAGGGATGGGGCGCCCGAGCACCGCATGCCCCCGGTTCGGGGCCCGTTCCGTCGCCCCCGGCGAAGCGCTTGTCGATCGTTGGGCACTGCCCCTCGCAATCCGCGCCGCTGGGCTATAACTCCTGTAGCCCTGAGTCAACACCTCTTCCTGTCGGAGAGACCATGGACGTTCAAGCTTCCTCTGATCAGTTCGACTCTGCTTCTGCTTTTGCCTTTGCTCAGGCCCAGTTGGGCGCCGTCGATCAGGTGATGACCCGGTTGGAGGTCTCCCCGGACGGTCGGATACTGGACGCCAATCCACACTTCCTCCGTATCACGGGGTACGACCTGGCCGACCTCCGCGGTCAGTCCCATCGCATCCTGCTTCCTCCTGACGAGAGCCACTCCCCGGCCTACGAGGCGCTCTGGGAAAACCTGCGCAACGGCCAGGCCTGGGAAGGGGAGCTTCACTACCGCGACAGCCAGGGGCGCGACGTCTGGCTGCGTGGTGGCTGTTGCCCGTTGCGCGACGCCGAGGGTCGCACCCAGCGCATCCTCGAGTACGCCATCGACCTGACCGAGAAGAAGCAGGCCACCGCCAACTTCGAAGGCCAGATCGATGCCCTGAGCCGTGTGATGGGCAAGGTCGAGTTCGCCCTGGACGGTACCATCCTCGACGCCAACCCGCGCTTCCTGGAGACCGTCGGCTACCAGCTGGAGGAGCTGAAGGGCCAGCACCACCGCCTCCTGGTGGACCCGGACTACGCCCAGTCGGCGGACTATCGCGCCTTCTGGGACACCCTGCGGCGCGGCGAATACCTGGCCGGCGAGTTCTGCCGGGTGGCCAAGGATGGGCACGAGGTCTGGATCCAGGGCTCCTACAACCCGGTGCTGGACCTGGACCGCAAGCCCTGCAAGATCGTCAAATTCGCTACCGACATCACCGCCCAGGTCGAGCAGAACCGCCGCCTCAAGCAGGCGATGGAGGAGGCCGAGGAAGCCGCCCGGGTACGCGAGGAGCTGCACCAGTCGCTGCAGGAGATGTCCACTCCGGTCACCCCCATCTGGGACGGCATCCTCTTGCTGCCGCTGGTGGGCATCATCGACTCCATGCGCACCGCCGACGTGATGAACAAGTCGCTGACCAAGATCGCCGAGACCCGCGCCCGGGTCTTCGTGCTGGACATCGCCGGCGTCGCCACGGTGGACACCGGCGTCGCCAACCAGCTGATCAAGATCACCAAGGCCACCCAGTTCATGGGCTGCGAGGCGATCATCTCCGGGGTGTCCCCGGCCATCGCCCGGACCATGGTGGAGCTGGGCGTCTCGGTGGGCGACATCCGCACCACCGCCACCCTGCGCGACGCCTTCGAGATCGCCCTCAAGCGAGTCGGGTCCGCGCTCTAGGAGGCGGTCATGGAGCTGGAAAGCAACGACCTGGGCATCGCCGACGTCGCCGATTGCATCGTCGTCAGCATGCGCCCGGACCTGGGCGACGAGGGCATGCAGCGCTTCATGCAGGTGCTGTCGCAACGCCTGCTCTCGGGGCGCCCGCATGCCGTGCTGCTGGATTTCTCTGCGGTCACGCTGCTCGACCATCACGAGTTCAAGCAAGTGCGCAAGGTGGCGGACGTGTGCCGCCTGCTCGGCGCGAACTGCCTGCTGGTCGGCCTGAATCCCGGGATCGCTGCCTTCCTCGCACTGGCCGATGCCGACCCCGGCCCGTTGCGCTGCTTCATCGACATGGACGACGCCCTGGCCCACGCGCGCAGCTGCAAGGGAGCGGCCTAGGCCATGGCCGGGGAACGGGACGCCAGGGAGGCCCGCTACCCGTTGCGCCACGACGTGGACCTGCACCTGGCAGTGATGTCGGTGCGCCGGCTGCCCTTCCTGGCCGGCCTGTCCGAGGTGGACCGCGCGATGCTCTCCACCGTGGTGTCTGAGCTGGGCAGCAACATCCTCAAGTACGCGGTGAAGGGCGAGGTGACGCTAGCCTTCAACCAGGCCGAGGGGCGTCCCTGCATTGACATCGTCGCCCGTGACCAGGGCCCGGGCATCGCCGATGTGGAGCAGGCCGTGCAGGACCACTACAGCACCTCGGGCACCCTGGGGCTGGGGCTGCCCGGCGTGCGTCGGATGATGTCCGAGCTGTCCATCACCCTGCCGCCGGAGGGCGGTACGCAGGTACTGGCGCGCAAGTGGCTGGGGCCGGCCCCGAATACCGCACGCCTCTCCCTGCCGCTGCCGGGGGCGGGGCGGGCGCGCCTGCACCTGGAATGGGCCAGCGAGAACCGCCCCTGCCACCCGGAGCGCGTTTCCGGTGACCTGGCCTTTACGCGGGCAGGGCCGGACGGGGTGTCGCTGGTGCTGATCGACGTCAGCGGCCATGGCGCCTCGGCCCACCAACTGGCCCGAGCCCTCGAGGCGGTCCTGCAGCAGACCCCGGAGCAGGAACCCACCCGCCTGCTGCAGGTATTGCACCATCACTGCATCGGCACCCGGGGGGCGGCGGCCGGCGTGGCGCTGGTCAACGGCGAGCGCGGCGAGCTGAGCTACGCCGGCATCGGCAACACCCGCATCTGCCTGCGCGGTCGCGAGGCCTGGCGTGGTGTCTCCCGCGACGGCGTGCTCGGCGAGCGCTATCCCACGCCCTTGCTGCAACGCCAGCCGATCGATTCCGGGGATGTCGTGATGCTGTATTCCGACGGGATCAGCGAGACGCTGAACCTGCGCGACGGGCTGCTCGACCTGGCCGCCGATCCCGCAGTCCTGGCTCGCCAGGTGATCACCCACAGCGGGCGCAGCACCGACGATGCGAGTTGCATCGTGCTGCGCGTGCTGGCAGGCGAGGGCGGCTAGATGCGGCACGTGGTCGGCGACATCACCCTCAACGGCCCGAGCGCCGCGTTGGCGGCCCGGCGCAAGGTCGCGCAGGTGCTCGCTTGCATCGACCCGTCCCCCGCCTTCATGGCGCCGCTGGCGAGCACCACCTCCGAACTGGTGCGCCAGTTGGCGGCCACCGTGCCCGCCCTGCACCTGCAGCTTTGGCTGGACGACAGGACCCAGGAGGTGGGGCTTTGCCTGTCGGCGGACCAGCCGCTGCAGCACAGGCTGTCCAGGGCCTTGCAGGGCGGCGTTCGCCTGCTCGTCCTGGCGGAGGGGAGCCTCGTCCTGTCCTGCCTGTTGCCGCGCTGGCCCGATACCGAGTTGCAGCAGCGCATGCGCCAGCAGTTCGCCGAGCCTTCCCGTGACGAACTCTTCGCCCTGATGCAGGCCAAGAATCAGGAGCTGGAACAGGCCTATGTCCTGGCGGAAAGCGCCACCCGGGCCAAGAGCGATTTCCTCGCCAACATGAGCCACGAGATCCGCACGCCGATGAACGCCATCCTCGGCATGGCCCACCTCGCCCTGCAGGGCCCCCTCGACCCGCAGCAGTTCGACTACCTCAGCAAGATCCAGCGTTCGGCCCAGCACCTGCTGGGGATCATCAACGACATCCTCGACTTCTCGAAGATCGAGGCCGGCAAGCTGGACCTGGAGCGGATCGAGTTCGACCTCGACCACGTGCTGGAGAACCTCGCCACCCTGGTGGGGGAGAAGGCCGAAGCCAAGGGCATCGAACTGCTGTTCGAAATCGACCACCGGCTGGACACGCTGCTGCTCGGCGATCCGCTGCGCCTGGGCCAGATCCTGATCAACTACGCCAACAACGCGGTCAAGTTCACCGAGCAGGGCGAGATTCTGGTCAAGGTCAACTGCCTGGAGACCTGGCCGGAGGAGGTGCTGCTGCATTTCTCCGTGCAGGACACCGGCATCGGCATGAGCCCGGAGCAGCAGCAGCGGCTGTTCCAGTCCTTCCAGCAGGCCGACACCTCCACCACCCGCAAGTACGGCGGCACCGGGCTGGGCCTGGCCATCTCGCGGCGCCTGGCGGAACTGATGGGGGGCGAGGTGGGCGTGCACAGCGAGCCGGGCCAGGGCAGCACCTTCTGGTTCACCGCGAGGCTCGGCCGGGGGCGGCGACGCGCCCGCTACCTGCCCAGCCTGGACCTGCGCGGCCGGCGCATGCTGGTGGTTGACGACAGCCCCAGCGCGCGCAACATCCTCGCCACCCTGCTCGCCAGCATGACCTTTGCCGTGGATACGGCCGAATCGGGCCAGCAGGCGTTGCAGATGATCGCTGACGCCGAACAGGACGGGCGCCCCTACGACGTGGTGCTACTGGACTGGCACATGCCGGGGCTCGACGGCATCGAGACCGGGCGCCGGCTCATCGCGCGCGGCATGACCAGCCGGCCCCACCGCATCATGGTCACCGGCTACGGCCGCGAACAGGTGTTCCGCGAGGCCGAAGGCGCCGGGTTCGACCGGGTATTGGTCAAGCCGGTGTGCGCCTCCGTGCTGTTCGACACCCTCATCGGCCTGTTCGGCCAGCAGGCGACCTCCCTGCCCCCGCGCACCGCCGCCCCGCCCGTGCCCCAGCGCTTCGACGGCGCGAGGATTCTCCTGGCCGAGGACAACGAGCTGAACCAGCAGGTCGCCAAAGGGCTGTTGCGGCTGGTCGGCGCCGAGGTGGTGGTGGCCGAGAACGGCGCCATTGCGGTGGAAATGGCCGCCCAGGTGCCCGTCGACCTGATCCTCATGGACATGCAGATGCCGGTGATGGACGGCCTGGCTGCGACCCGTTGCCTGCGCGAGCGCGAGCAGGGCGGGGCGCGCATCCCGATCCTGGCGATGACGGCCAATGCCATGGCCGGCGACCGCGAGCGCTGCCTGGAGGCCGGCATGGACGACCACATCGCCAAGCCCATCGACCCCGAGAAACTCTATGCCGCCCTGCTGCGCTGGCTGCCCGCCTTCGCCCACCAGGCCGAGGCGCCGAGCGAGCCGCCAGCCCCGCATCCGGCCTCGCCGGAGCATGGGCTGGAGCCGCTGCAGGCACTGGGCCTGAACGCCGAGACGGCGTTGCAGCGCCTGATGCACAACTGGCAGTGGTACGAGGACCTGCTGCGCAGCTTCGCCCGTCAGGGCAGCCAGCCCATGCAGAACCTGGTCGCCGCCCTGCGGGCCGGCCAGCGGGAGGAAGCGCACCGTCACGCCCACACCTTGAAGGGCATCGCCGCCACCCTGGGCGCCGAGTCGCTGCGGGAACTCTCCGCCCGGCTCGAAGGCGCCCTGTCCGGGCAGGAAGACCTCGGCGGCCTCCTGGCCCTGGCCGAGGAAGGCGTGCAGCTGCAGCAGCGCCTGGCCGAGGGCCTGCAAGCGCTGCTGCCGGCGGAGAACGCCGCCCCGCCCGGGCAGGAGGCACCCGACATGCCCGGCCTGGTGGCACGCCTGATGGCCCTGCTGGCCGATGACGACGCCGATGCCCTGGCCCTCTTCCAGCAGCACCGGCCATCGCTCGACGATGCCCTGGGCGGCGCTGCGCCGGCCATGGCGGAGGCCATGACGCAGTTCCGCTTCACCGATGCCCTGGCACATCTGCACGAACTCCGGACCGCCAGGCCCGACCTGTTCAACATGGAGTGAGGTCACCTTCGATGCTCAACCTGATGGATCCCGACAGCAAACCCACCCTGCTGGTGGTCGACGACACGCCGGAGAACCTCTCGCTGCTCAGCGCCCTGCTGGGGCCCCACTACCGGGTCAAGGTCGCCATCAATGGCCAGCGCGCCCTGGACATCCTCGCCTCGGGCACCCGGGTGGATCTCATCCTCCTCGACGTGGTGATGCCCCACATGGACGGCTACCAGGTGATGCAGGCGCTGCAGGAAATCCCCCAGGCGCGCGGCGTGCCGGTGATCTTCCTCACCGCCCAGGTGGAGGAGAGCGCCGAGGCCCACGGGTTGGCCCTCGGCGCCGTGGACTACATCCACAAGCCCATCACCCCCGCCATCGTCCTCGCCCGGGTGCGCAACCACCTGGAACTGAAGACCGCGCGGGACTTGCTCTACAACCAGAACGCCTACCTCGAACAGGAGGTGGAGCGGCGCACCCGGGAGAACGAGCTGATCCAGAACATCACCATCCACTCCCTCGCGTCCCTCGCCGAAACCCGCGACAACGAGACCGGCAACCACATCCTGCGTACCCAGCACTACGTGAAGCTGCTGGCGGAGGAATTGTGCGACCACCCGCGCTTCCAGGATGAACTCACGCCCAAGACCATCGACCTGCTGTTCAAGTCCGCCCCCCTGCACGACATCGGCAAGGTCGGCGTGCCGGACCGGATCCTGCTCAAGCCCGGCAAGCTGGAGCCCGAGGAATTCGCCCAGATGAAGAACCACCCCATCCTGGGCAAGGAAGCCATCGTCCACGCCGAGGAGGCCCTGGGGGTGGAAGTGGAGTTCCTGCGCCTGGCCAAGGAGATCGCCTGCTACCACCATGAGAAATGGGACGGCAGCGGCTACCCGACCGGGCTGGCCGGTGACGAGATCCCACTCTCCGCGCGGCTGATGGCCCTGGCCGACGTGTACGACGCGCTCATCAGCAAGCGCTGCTACAAGGCCGCCATGCCTCACGAGGACGTGGTGCCGATCATCCTCGCGGGACGTGGCAACCACTTCGATCCGGACATCACCGACGCCTTCGCCCGCATCCACCCCCGGTTCCAGGACATCGCCCGGCGCTTCCACGACGACTAGACCAGGCGGCTCCGGACTGCTCCCACAGCAGGCGGCGTGCCCGTGGTCCGGGCTTCAGCCGGGGAAAGACCGAGCGGTACGAGCCTTCCCCGTGGGAGCGAATTCATTCGCGATCAGGCCTGGGGCACGGGACTTTGCGCTTGAAACCGCTTCCACCAAAAGCGACCTGCCTCTAGCCCAGCCGCACCAGACTCGGCATATCCCCCAGCGGCACCCAGAGTTCGCCCTGCCAGTTAAGCATCACCACCCGCGTACCCTGCCAGGCCAGCAACACCCGGCGCGGCACTTGGCCGTCGTGCTCATGGGCATCGCGCAGGGTGGGGATCACCTCGCGATTGAGCCAGCGCTCCAGCTGCGGATTCTCCGGGTGGCCGAAGCGCACCAGCGCCTTGTACAGGCCGGCCTCGCTGATCACATCCACCGGCTCCGCATGGCCGCTGGCGCACTCGATCAGCACCTGCCGGGCATGGCCGCTGCCAAGTCGGTGATGCAACTGCTGCGGGTGTTGCATGCCCAGGAGGCGGGCGAAATCCTCCGCGACGAACCAGGGCTGGTTATCCAGCATCAAGGCGCGCAGAGGGCGGTTGTGGCGGTAGAAGGTGAGGGGGATAAATGCATCGTGCATGGTGAAGCTCCATCTCCGGGTACAGGAGCCGCCACTCTGTTTCGTCAAGGTAAGGGTGGCGGACCACGCGGGGTTGACGAACCGGTGAGATGTAGACCGGCAGACCTGAGGGTCTCCCCGCGCAGTCCGCCATTGAGCGATGTGGAGGTTTGCAGGCACAACAGGCATACGCCGCCTTCCACATGTGCCAGTGGGCACGATGCGCCATCTCTTCGGGCCGTCAACGCCCGGTCGCGGGATTGACCGCGACCGCCGGAGGATAGGAAGGGGGGGCCACTCGAACAATCGGACTGCTGGGGAGATCGTCCCGTTTGCATGTCAGAAGATGGCGATGAAAGGAGGCGGAGCGCGTGAGGTTAGCGAACCGGCAAGACGGGAACCGGCAGACCCGAAGGTCTCCTCACGCGACCCGCCATAACGCCAGGCAAATCGACAAGGACAGCACCCTAGGCAGACGACCTTCGAACTGCAATGGGCTTGGGCTCGGCAGCTTCCTCTTGCCCTATCGGCCTCCGCCCCCAATGCTGTCCGCCCCGCAACTGGCAGGACGCCGTGATGACCGAATCCCCCTGGCAAGGCGCACTCTGGCTGGCCCGCGATTTCTGCCTGATCGACGGCGCCAGCGGTGATGCCCGGCCCCACGCCCACTACGCCCACCAGGTGCTGCTGGCGCGCCAGGCGCCCCTGCAACTGCTGGTGGAAGGCGAGCCGGTGAGCGGCCAGGCGGTGCTGGTGGAATCCATGCGCGAGCACGCGCTGGCCCTGCCTGGGCAGGCATTGCTGGCCGTATACGCCGAACCTCTGGCCTTCGCTCCGCAGGCCTTGCTGGCGTTGTTGGCCGACGCCGGTACGGACCTGCACGCCCTGGCCGAACGCCTGCTGGCCGCCCCGCGCCCGGGACTGGACGCCCGCCTGCAACGGGCACTGGACGAGGTGGATGAACTGCTGGCCGACAAGGTCAGCGCCCAGGCCCTGGCCAGCCGCGCCTGCCTCTCCCTCAGCCAGCTGGAGCGCCTGTTCGGCGAACAGGTCGGCCTCTCCGTCCGCCGCCTGGTGCTCTGGCGCCGGCTGCGCCTCGCCCTGCGCCTGGCCCTCGAAGGCCAACCCCTCACCCAGGCCGCCCACGGCGCCGGCTTCGCCGACGCCGCGCACTTCTCCCGCACCATGCGCACCACCTTCGGCATCCGCGCCGACCGCAACCTCGGCAACCTGCAACTGCGCCTGATCGGCTGAGCGGAAGCACCTGGGGCTGCCAGTGATGGGTTTCGCTGCGCTCTACGCCATCCTACGGGCCGTGCTTGCGAGGTTTCGTTTCACGGCCTCAACGGGAAACGCGGTGCCCGTAGGGTGGTCCACCCGACGGAGTTCGCCTCGGCAGGTCGCATCTGTAGGGGCGAATTCATCCGCCCGCTTTTCGGGACGTCGGGACAGACACGTAGGTCGGGTGCAACCCGACGTCTGTGGCGCATGGTTTCGCGGGTTTCACCCGCCCTACGGCGTTTCCGCGTTGTCTGTCATGGGTTGTCTACAGGCGGCCTCCAGGCCGGTTGCGCGGATACGTTCTTCCGAGGCCGCCGAACCGGGGGCGAAGCGCCTGGGGGCTCGGACCATCACCACCAGCGCCGCCAGGTCGTGGCACTCCAGTTCGTGGAGTGGGCGGTTGAAGTAGTGCAGCGCGGCTGCCTCCATTCCGGCGCCTGCAGGAGAGAACGCTTTGGCACTCCACAGGGATGTGATGGATTCACGGTCGTAGCTGATATTCAGCGACAGCTGCCACGCCAAATCGCCGAGGTGCCGTTGCAGCGTGGAGCGAGGGCGCTCTCCCTCCATGGATATCAAGCGTGCGAGGTAGCCCGTCAGCCGTACATCCGGCTCATTCATCCAGCTCGGCAGGCTGGGAAGCCGCATAAAGCCCTGGGCATCTGCCCAGACGATATCCCTCAACATTCGCAGGTGCGGCGCTGGCCCCTGATAAGGAGCCATTGCCGCATCCAGCCCGGGCTTGGCGGGCAGGAAGCGGGTGGCCACGAAGTACAGGTAGGCGACCACCGGGATGAGTAGCAGTACGAGCAGCAACCGGAGGAGCCAGCGCAGGAGAGCCCTGGCAATTGAGAGGGGCGTATAGGTCCGTGCGTTCATCGTTCATCCCTGCGTGCGGATGCGCATCCTATCGCAGGTTGCATCGCTGCTCTCGCGGCCGCCCTACGAACGCATCAATCCCTGCGGAATCTCCGGGGCGGGGTGTTCGCCCGTGCTTTCACGGAAGGGCTCGGCCAGTTGCGCGAGGTAGGCGTCGGGGTAGTCGGGGCGGCTGCCGATGCCGAGGTCGTCGCCGTGCATGCGGTAGTCGCTGTGGAAGGCTGTGCCCAGCAGGCGGTCCCAGAAGCTGAAGAACAAGGCGAAGTTCACGTCGCCCGCGCGGCCGTATTTCATGTGGTGGAAGCGGTGCACCGGTGCCCAGGCGAACAGGTGGCGCAGGGCGCCGATGCGCATGTCGACGTTGCTGTGCTGGAGCAGCAGTTGCAGGGTGATGGCCAGGGCGAGGAGGGCGGCGACCTGTTCCGGCATGCCCAGCAGCAACAGCGGCAAGGTGCCGGCCAGAGCCTCGCAGCCCAGGTGCAGCGGGTGTTTCATCAGCCCGTTGAAACCGTACATGCGCTTCACGCTGTGGTGCACCGCGTGCAGGCGCCAGAGGAAGCCGATGCGGTGGCTGGCGTAGTGCATCAGGGTGATGCCCAGGTCGGCGGCGAGGATGGCGACCAGCAGTTGCAGCGCCAGGGGCCAGTGGTGGGGCCAGACCCCGATGTCGGGCAGCAGCGCCGCACTCAACGGGATGACCAGGATGCCCAGGCAGTTGAGCCCTTCGTTGACCAGCGCGTGCAGCGAGTCGCGCAGGCGGTCGCCGTGGTTGCGGTTCCAGGCTCGTTCATAGGGCAGCCAGGCTTCGGCGAGAAAGCAGGCGGTGATGGCCGGGATCAGCAACAACAGCAACCAGGGCAAGGGCAGGTGCTCGGTCATCCACAGGGCCAGGGCGAGGAAGCTGAGGAGAAAGACCGGGGCATAGAGGCAGGCGAACAGACGGCGCATGGCGAAGCTCCTTCACAAGGGGCTTGCAGCATGCGATCGGGCGGTGGCCAAGGGCTTGAACAAACGGCGCAAGGTGACGGCGCGGGCTTTTGCCCGGCATAAAAAAAGCCCGCTGGGGCAGCGGGCTCGGTGCAGGACGGGCATGCCTGCAATGAGGGGTGTTCGGGTCACTCGTCGGCGGGAGGGGCATCCAGTTCGGCGAGGGCATCGGGTTGGTTCTTGAAGGCGCGGGCGAAGATGTCGCGGTTGCGGGCCATGAAGATGCCCAGCTCTTCGACCTGCTGCTCGCTCAGCGAGGGCACGGCCTTGTTCAGAACGGTGGCCAGGGATTCGGCCAGTTCGAGCATCTTGTCGTAACGGTCGGCTTCGGCTTTATCCATGAACAAGCGCTCCGGGTCGCGGCTGCTGCGGTACACCACTTCGACGGCCATTCATCACCTCTCACCTTTGAAATCGGTCTGTAAGATACTGGATGTGCGTACAGTATATGGGTCGGATTTCTCCGTCAACAGCTCTCATTCATAGGCCATGCCAGCGCCGCTGTCCTGCTCCTCGTCGCCCCCTGCGACAACCTGTCCCGTGGCGTTAGGCCGCACCCGCGCATCTCATGGGGCCGGGACCGCTGGCCTCCATCCTGCAAGGTCTGATCGTCATCCCGGTGATTCACCATCGCCACCAAGACGTACCGAGGAGCTGGATCGTGAAAATCAAATGGGCTGAAGAGTTGCGCGGCAACGTGCATGGGCTGGCCGAGTCGCTGGGCAACCTGCTGGTGGAGAGCTTCCACTACCTGGCGCTGTTCGCCATCGGGGGGATTACCGCCTGGGCGGCGGTGGTGGCATTCCTGGGGATGGTGGAGAAGGGGCACATCACGGTAGATGACATCCTGCTGCTGTTCATCTACCTGGAGCTGGGGGCGATGGTGGGAATCTACTTCAAGACCAACCACATGCCGGTGCGCTTCCTGATCTACGTGGCGATCACCGCGCTGACGCGCCTGCTGATCTCCGACGTTTCGCACCATAACCGCCCCGACGAGAGCATCGTGTATGTCTGCGGTGCGATCCTGCTGCTGGCGCTGTCGATCCTGGTGGTGCGCTTCGCCTCGTCACGCTTCCCCTCGGAAGCCAGCGACAGCGTCAACCCGAGGCGCCGCCTGCAGGTCACGCGCGGCGAAGAAGAGGCCTGAGCCCGAGCGCCCGCCAGGGCGCTCAGATGCCGACGGCGAGGGGGCCGGTGACCCGCCCGGGCTGGCGGTTGGCGATGGGCGGAATGCTTTTGCCGCTGGTCATCGCGCTGAGCATTTCGCCGACGTTATGCCCTTTTTCGATCGCGATCCCGAAACGGATGCTCTCGATCACCCGCTCCAGGCGCTTCTGGTCGTTGCGCTGCGCGGGGCTGATCATGCGCCGCGCCACCACGCCGCTTTCGTCCGTGAGGGTGAGCATGATGTTGCCGTCCAGGCGCTCCAGGCTGAGGTTGACCCGGTAATCGGCCTGGAAGGCATCGGTCAGAATCTGAAAGGGGTTGTACATGGCGAGCTACCTGAGTTGTTGACGCATGGAGCGATTGACTGGGTGTGGCTCTGCAAAGTTCGATCCGTGTTGACGAACGGAAAGCCGAGCGTCTGACGGGCGTCGCCAATGGCCAACCCAGGGTCGTACTCGTACTGGTACTTGCGTGCCCGGCTGACGGCGTGACAGCATTCGCAACTGCAATTATTTCGCATTTGCGATCAGCTCCCGTCCGAGGTCAGCCGTGCCGCTGCAACCCGCATCTCCCATCGCCGATCTCTACCGGGGCCACCACGGCTGGCTGCTGGGCTGGCTGCGCCAACGCCTCGGCTGCCCACACAACGCCGCCGACCTGGCCCAGGACACCTTCGTGCGTGTGCTGCTGCAGCGGGAAAGCCGCGAGGTGCGCGAGCCCCGTGCCTTCCTCGCCACCATCGCCCGAGGCCTGCTGGTGGACCATTACCGCCGCGCCAGCCTGGAGCGCGCCTACCTCGAAGCCCTGGCCGGGCTGCCGGAGCACGAGGCGCCTTCGCCCGAGTCCCGCGAGCTGATCCTCGAAACCCTGCTGGAGATCGACCGCCTGCTCGACGGCCTCAAGCCCCGCGTGCGCGAAGCCTTCCTGCTGTCGCAGCTGGATGGCCTCACCTACCCACAGATCGCCGAGCGCATGGGCCTGTCCATCAGCTCCATCCAGCAGTACATGACCCTGGCCCTGACCCACTGCTACAAGGCGCTCTATTCATGAGCACGCTGAACCCGCAGGTGGTGGAGCAGGCGATCGCCTGGCGCGTGCGCCTGGCTTCCGGCACCTGCCCGGCCGAGGAATTCGCCGCCTGCCAGCACTGGCGCGGCATCGACCCCGAACACGAACTCGCCTGGCAGCGCCTGGAAGCCCTGGGCGGCCGCTTCTCCACCATTCCCGCCGCCCTCGGCCATGCCGCGCTCGATGGCGCCCAGCACGACCCGCAACGCCGCCGCGCCCTCAAGGCCCTGGCCTTGCTGGTCGCCGCCGGCGGTGCCGGGGTGCTCGGCGTACAGGGCCCGGCGGCCTTCCAGCCCTGGCTGGCCAGCCTGCGCACCGGCACCGGTGAACGCCGCTCGGTGACCCTGCCCGATGGCGGCCGCCTGCACCTGAACGCCGGCAGTGCGGTGGACATCGATTACGACGCCGACCGCCGCCTGCTGCGCCTGTACCAGGGCGAGATCCTCGTCGAGACCGCCGCCGACCCGGCGCGCCGCCTGTTCCTCGTGGATACCGGGCCCGGCGAGCTGCGTGCCCTGGGCACCCGCTTCCTGGTGCGCCAGCGGCCGGACCGCGTCCAGCTCGCCGTCTATGCCGGTGCGGTGGAGGTTCAACCCCGCGAAGGCGCCACCCGCCTGCTGGGGGAGGGCTGGCAGAGCCAGTTCGACGCCCATGGCATGGCCGAGCCGCAACGTGCCGAAAGCGACCGCGCCAGCTGGGTGGACGGCGTGCTGGTGGCCCGCGACATGCGCCTGGACGAGTTCGTCGCCGAGTTCGATCGCCAGCGCCATGGCGTGCTGCGCTGCGACCCGGCTGTCGCCGCGCTGCGCATCTCCGGGGTCTTCCCCCTGGACGACAGCGAGCGCGCTCTGGCCGCCCTGGCGCGCACCCTGCCGGTGCAGGTCATCTATCGCACCCGTTGGTGGGTCACCCTGGCACCCGCCACGGCCTGATGCGCGACGCCCGCATGATTGACGGATTTCTGCGTCGTTCCGGCAGAAAGGAATTGCATTTCCTTAGCAGGTGAAAATAATTCTCAGAAAGTTCTGCAGGTTTCCGGGTTTCGTTCGGCCTCCCCCTCGCAAACCAACTTTCATGGCTTTCGAAGGACTCAACATGGCCGTTCAACGCTCCCCGGATTCCCTCGCCCGCGCCGTGCGCGCGGCGCTGCTCAGCCTCAGCCTGCCCCTGGTGGCCCTGCCGGCCATGGTGCTCGCCGCGCCGGCCACCCAGGGTTACCAGATACCCGCCGGTTCGCTGGATGCCGCGCTCAACGCCTTCGCCCGCCAGGCCGGGGTGCTGCTGAGCTTCGACCCGGCGCTCACCTCCGGGCGGCGCAGTGCCGGGCTGCAGGGGCGTTACCCGGTGGAGCAGGGTTTCGCCCGCCTGCTCGCGGGCTCCGGTCTGCGTGTGGTGCAGGCGGCGGATGGCGGTTATCGGCTGGAGGCGGCCAAGGTCGAGGACGGACAGGTGGAACTGGACAGCGTGAACATCACGGGCAACCAGGTGGGCGACTCCGCAGTCGGCACCGTGGGCGGCTATGTGGCCAAGCGCACCCGCACCGGCACCAAGACCGACGCTTCGATCCTCGAGACCCCGCAGTCCATCACCGTGATCAGCCGCGAGCAGATGCAGGCCCGCGGCGTCGCCACGGTGGAAGAGGCCCTGCGCTACAGCCCCAGCGTCAGCACCCCCTACGGCTACGACCCGCGCTACGACTGGATGAGCCTGCGCGGCTTCGACGCCAAGGGCTCCACCTACCGCGACGGGCTGATGCTCAACCGCAGCACCTACGGCCTGGCGCGCCCGGATGCCTACCTGCTGGAGCGCGTGGAAGTGCTGCGTGGCCCGGCTTCGGTGCTCTATGGCCAGAGCGAGCCCGGCGGCATCGTCAACCTGGTGAGCAAGCGCGCTCCGGACACCCCGTTGCATGAAGTGCGCCTGCGCGCCGGCAGCGACGACCTGGGCGAGCTGGCCGGCGACTTCGGCGGCCCCCTCGACGACCAGGGCCAGCTGCTCTACCGCGTCACCCTGCTGGGCAACGACGCCAACGGCCAGGTGGACAAGGTCGGCAACCAGCGCCAGGCCCTGGCGCCGACCCTGACCTGGCGCCCCAGCGACGACACCGAGCTGACCCTGTTCGGCATGTACCAGAAGGACGAGGGCGACTTCGCCTTCAGCCGCCGCTTCTCCCCGGTGCTGGTGAAGGCCTTCCGCCTGCCCTACAACCGCGACGAGGATTTCTACGAGGGCGAGCCGAGCTTCAACCGCTTCTACCGCGCCTACACCTCCTTCGGCTACGAGCTCTCCCACCAGTTGAACGACAGCTGGACCCTGCGCCAGAACATGCGCTACGAGCGGATGAACTTCGACTACCGCTACCTCAACAACAGCGGCGTGTCCTTCGGCACCACCACCCTGGCGCGCACCGCCAACGACAAGGACGAGCAGTTCGACGGCTGGACGCTGGACAACCAGGCCCAGGTCGACTTCGGCACCGGCGCCCTGGCCCACACCCTGCTGCTGGGCGTGGACTGGCGCCGCGTCTCCTCCAACGAGATCAGCCGCTTCGGCAGCGCGCCGACGCTGAACCTGCTCAACCCCGTCTACGGGCAGGCGGTGCCCTGGCCGGCCAAGGACGCCGACAACGACATCACCCGGCGCCAGACCGGCTTCTACGCCCAGGACCAGATCAGGTTCGACGACCACTGGCACCTGTTGCTGGGTGGCCGCTACGACCTGGCCCGCAGCGACACCGAAAGCAACCTCAACGGCTCGCGCACCAACCGTGACGATGAGGCCTTCACCGGCCGCGTCGGCCTGGTCTACGTCGCCGACAACGGCCTGGCGCCCTACGTCAGCTACAGCGAATCCTTCAACCCCAGCACCTCCAGCGACCCGGTCAGCGGCCAGCCCTTCGACCCGGAAACCGGCAAGCAGTACGAGGTGGGCATCAAGTTCCAGCCCGAGGGCGCGCGCAGCTTCGTCAGCCTGGCGCTGTTCGACATCACCAAGCAGAACGTCGTCAGCAGCAACCCCAACAACCCCAGCGAGCGTCGCCAGGTGGGCGAGGTGCGCAGCAAGGGCCTGGAGATCGAGGCACTGGCCAACCTCGCCGACGGCCTCGACCTGACCGCCAGCTACAGCCGTACCAATGCGCGTATCCAGAAGAGCGTCAACGCCTGGGAAGAGGGCGCACGCCTGCAGTTCGTACCCCGCGAGCAGGCTGGCCTGTGGCTGGACTACACCCTGCAGGGCGGTCCCCTGGCGGGCTTCGGCGTCGGCGGCGGCGCGCGCTACATCGGCGCCACCTCCTTCACCGGGCAGAACCCCTTCTTTGGCCTTTACGGGCCTCGCGTAATGGAGGTGGAGACCGGCGGCTACACCCTGTTCGACGCCAGCCTCCATTACGAACTGGACGGCGTGCGCCTTGCGCTCAACGCCAGCAACCTGGGGGACAAGTCCTATGCCAGCTCCTGCGACACCCAGGCCTGCTACTACGGCTACGGTCGCACCTTGACCGCCAGCGCCACCTACAACTGGTAAACCACTGATGAAAGGAACGACGTGAGCAAAGCCAACCCCTCCGCGCCCTGGGCCGTCGCCTCGCGCGTGCTGGCGGCGATCCTCGGCGGATATGCGGTGGCCTACGCGGCCACCGCCTTCCTCGCCGTCTATCTGCCGCTGATCCGTGCCGACCGGGTCACCTTCGCCAGCCTGGGCTGTTTCGCCGTGTACGCGGTGGCCATCCTCTACGCCTTCGGCGCCCGCTCGGCCCTGCGTGCCTGGCTGGTGCTCGGCGGCCTGACCCTGGTGCTGGCGCTCGCCGCCTTCGTCCCGGAAGGCTACGGGGTGCGCCCATGAGCCTGCGTCAATCCATGGCCGGCCTGCACACCTGGGGCGGGCTGCTGCCGTCCTGGCTGCTCTTCGTCATCCTCTTCGCCGGCAGCATCGCCTGCTTCGACAAGGAGCTGGAACGCTGGATGCGCCCGACCCTGCACGAGGGGGGCGAGCACACGCTGTCCATCGACCAGGTGCGCGACTGGCTGCTGGCCAAGGCGCCCGATGCCCACGCCCTGTGGATGCGCCCGCCGAGCGAGCGCGAGCCCTTCTGGTGGGCCGGCTACGAGCCGGCGGACGAGAGCGATTTCCAGCGCTTCGCCCTCGACCCGGCCACGGGCGAGGTGCTGCCGGAAACCCTCGGCGGCAGCTTCTGGTTCGTCCTCCACTACAACCTTCACGCCGGGATGGTCGGCCTCTACATCGTCGGCCTCGCCGGCATGTTCATGCTGGTGGCGCTGATCAGCGGCATCATCATCCACCGGCGCTTCTTCAAGGACTTCTTCACCCTGCGGCCCAAGGCCAACGGCCAGCGTGCCTGGCTCGACGCCCACAACCTGTTCGGCGTGCTGGGGCTGCCGTTCCACCTGCTGATCGCCTATACCGGGCTGGCGATCTTCGTCATCTACTACATGCCCGCCGGCATGCAGGTGGCCTACAAAGGCGACACCACCACCTTCTTCAACGAGGTGATCGGCCAGTACAGCCGCGAGGACGTGAAGCGCCCGGCACCGCCGCCGGTGTCCCTCGACGGCCTGGTGCTGGACGCCAAGCAGCGTTGGGGCGGTGGCGAGCCGGGCTGGATCAGCATCCACCACCCAGGCGACGAGGCGGCGGTGGTGGACATCCGCCGCTATGAGCGCAGCCGCGTGGTGGACTTCCTCTGGACCCTCTCCTACGACGCCGGCAGCGGCGAGCTGCTGCACGAGCAGAAACCCTACCTGGCCGGCTACCAGAGCTTCGTCTGGCTGAGCAACCTGCACATGGCCCAGTTCGGCGGGCAGATCGTCCGCGCCCTGTACCTGCTGCTGGGCCTGATGGGCTGCGCCATGGTGGTGGGCGGCCTGCAGGTTTGGCTGACCAAGCGCGAGGCGCGCGGCAGCCGGGGCATCGGCCTGGTGTGTGCACTGAACGGCGCGGTGGTGGGCGGCCTGCCCATCGCCAGCCTGGCGCTGCTCTGCGGCAACCGCCTGCTCCCTGCCGACCTGGCCGCTCGTGCCAGCGCGGAGGCCTATGTCTTCGTCGGCGCCTGGTTGCTGGTGGCGCTCTGGGCGGTGCTGCGGCGCAACAGCGGCCAGGTGGCGCGCGACCTGCTCGCCGTCTTCGCCCTGCTGGCCCTCGGCGTGCCGCTGCTCAATGCCTTCACCGGTGGCCAGGCCAGCCTGCTGGCCAGCGCCGCCCGTGGCGACTGGGCGCTGGCCGGCATCGACCTGAGCCTGCTCGGCTGCGGCCTGCTCTGCGTGGCGCTGGCCTGGCGCCGCTCGCAACCCCGTGCCGTGCCCGCCCCGCGCGTGCGCCGCCAACTGGCAGAGGAGGGCGCCTGATGTTGCTGCTCGGATTCGCGTTCTGCTACCTGGCCATGACGGCGCTGAGCCTGGCCATGTCCCGCCACCACAAGGTGCTGTTCCAGGGCCCGCTGCCCGAGGCGCGGGTGCGCCTGCTGCGTGTCGTCGCAGTGTTCGCCTTCGCCATCGGCCTGGCCCTGGCGGTGAGTGACCAGGGTGGCGAGATCGGCACCATCCTCTGGCTCTGCCAGGTGATGCTCGCCGCTCTGCTGCTGGTGGCCCTGCTGGCCTGGCAAAGCCGCTGGGTGCTGCCCCTGGTGGCGCTACTGCCGCTGGGCGGTGGGGTGATGGCGCTGCTCTGATGGTCTGACGCTGGCGGGCCTGCGGCCCGCTTGGCGACTGAAGTCGCCCCTACAGGGGCGGCGCGGCGGGGAGGTGGTTGGCGCCGTTGGGCCTCGCTGCGCTCGGCGCCAACCTACATACAGCCCGTAGGATGGGTAGAGCGCAGCGAAACCCATGCTGTTTTGAAAGCCGGCTAAGTGCCGGCTTTTTCGCGAATGAATTCGCTCCCACGAAGTGTGGCCAACCTACACGCGTAGCCCGGGCTTCAGCCCGGGGCCTGCAAGGGGCATCAGAACTCGACGCTGTAGCTCAGGCTGTAGGTGCGGCCACGGCCGTGGTAGTCGAACAGGTCGGCGGTGGCGGCGGTGCCGTAGAACACCTGGGCGCGCTGGCCCCAGACGGTGGTGTAGTCCTTGTCCAGCAGGTTCTGGATGCCGACGTTGAGGGTGCCCACCGGCAGGACCTGGCTGCCCAGCAGATCGAAGGTGGTGTAGCCATCGATCTTGTGGTCGTTGCCGTCGAAGTTGCCGTTGGCCAGGACGTTGCCGTCGTCGCTGAGGTTGAAGCTGCGCACGGCCTGCAGGCGCAGGCTGGTTTCGCCGTTTTGCCAGCCGGCGAAGGCGGTGAGCTTGGATGGGCTGGCGGCGGTGACGTCCTGCTTCTGCCAGCGCTTGGCGATCTTCTGCTGGGAACGGATACCCAGCGCGCTGGCGCCGATCTGCCAGTTGTCGTTCAGCCAGTAGTTGGCCTGGCCTTCGAGGCCGTAGTTGCGCTTCTTGTTGTCCAACTGTTCCACCAGCAGGGTGGTGCGGTTGTAGGTGATGCTCTTGTCCGACCAGGCATAGAAGGCCGCCAGCTGGGCATCCAGGCCGTCGGCGTAGTGGCGCCAGCCGAGCTCGATCTGCTTGGTCTTGATGCCGTCCAGGGCGGAGTCCTTGACGTTGACGTGGCGGCCCAGGGTCCAGTGGTTACCCACCAGGGTGTAGCTGCCCTGGCCGTAGTACTTGGCCGGGTCGGGCAGTTCGAAGCCCTCGGAGTAGTTGGCCCACACCTGCTGCGCCTTGCTCAGCTTGTAGACGGCGCCGGCGTTGTACAGGTCCACCTGGTAGTCCTTGGATCCGCCCGGCACGGCGTCGGCGCTGGTGCCGTTGCCTTTGCTGATCTGCACCTGCTGGGCGGCGGCGACGAAAGAGCCCACGTCGTTGCCGATGCGCTGGTGGCGGATGCCGGCGGACAGGGTCAGGTCGTCGGTGGCCTTCCAGCTAGTCTGGGCGAACAGTGATTTGCTGTCGGTGTCGATGCCTGGGTAGCGGCCGATGCGCGCGTACTCATCGGCCACCAGCCCGCCGGTGGCGGCGGCGGTGGTCAGGTTGAACAGGGCCTGGTCGGAGTCGAAGCTCTCCCACTCGAAGTCGGCGCCGTAGGTCAGGCTGACGCGATCCCATTCCTTCACCAGCACGGACTTGAGGCCGAAGTAATCGGTGTCCTGCTGCGAGGCGGAGTAGTAGGAGCGCGCGGTATCGATGGCGCCGCCACTGCCGAAGGCGACGCTTGGGTACGGCTGGAAGGCCATTTCCTCGCTGCGGTAGTAGGCCTGCAGGTAGAAGTCGTGGCCGAGCACTTCGGGCACGTGCCAGGTGGCATTGAACTGCTGGCGCTCGGTGTGCGGTTCGCGGTCGAAGCTGGCGCCGCCTTCCACCTCGAAAGGCACTTGGCCGCGCAGGCCCTGGAAGTTGCGCCCCAGGTTCACGCCCTTGTCGCCGTCGTAGCCGGAGTCGTACCACTGCATACCGAGGTTGAGGCTCTGGCCGTTGGCGAAGGCGAAGTCCAGGCTGCCCATCACGTCCACCGCCTGGTTGTACTGCAGGTCGGTCTGGGTGATGTCGAGCATCACCTGGTCGCCGTTGCCGTCGTAGGCGGCGCCGTTCTTCTGGTAGGCCACCGAGAGGCGGCCCTTGACCTGCTCGCTGCCGCCGCTCACCGACTGGGCCACGCGCCAGTCGTGGTCCTGGTGGGTTTCGAAGCCGGTGCGCACGCCGACCTCGCTGTTGAAGCGCACATCACCCGCTTCGGCGCGCTTGGTGACGATGTTGATGATGCCGCCGGTGGCGCCGCCGCCGTACACGGCACTGGCACCGGAGAGCACTTCGATGCGTTCGATGTTGAACGGGTCGATGGAGTCGAACTGGCGGCTGATGCCCCGGGAGCTGTTCAGCGACACGCCGTCGATCATCACCAGGGCGCTGCGGCCGCGCATGTTCTGGCCGTAGTTGGTGCGCCCCTGGGGGCCGATGTCCATGCCCGGGATGAGTTGGCCGAGGGCTTCCTTGAAGGGCACGCCGGCCTTGGTCTGTTCCTGCAACTGGTGGCTGTCGATCACCCACACGGTGCCTGGCAGCTCGCTGATGCTCACCGGTGCACGGGAGCCGATCACCACCTGGCGGTCGATCTCCAGGGCCGCGCCTTCGGTGGCCATGTGCAGGCTGAAGCCGCCTTCACCGGCCTCGGCGCGCAGGCCGCTGCCAGCGAGCAGGCGGTCGAGCCCTTCGGCCACGGCGAACTCGCCCTTGAGGCCCTGGGTGCTGCGGCCCTGGGTCAGCTCCGGGCTGAAGGAGAGCAGCACGCCGGCTTCGCGGCCGAAGCGGTTGAGCGCGGGCTCCAGGCCGCCGGCCGGGATGTCGAAGGCCTGGCGGCGCTCGGCGCCGATCACCAGGTCCTGGGCGCTGGCAATGGCGGGCAGCCCAGCGGCGGCCAGGCTCAGGCCCAGCAGCAGCGGTTGCATGGCGCGGGCCAGGGGCGTGCGGGCGAAGCGGCGAAGGGTGGGGTCGGCGGTCATGGCGGCACTCGTTCGGGAGAGGGAAAGGGGTTTTGCCTTCCCTGTCACGCGAGGCCGGGAAAAAGGTTCAGGTCGGTGAAAAAAAGTTTTCGCGGTGCCGGTGCGCGGCTCAGGACGCGGCCCTGGGGTGCACGCTGATCCAGTAGCGGGTGACGCTGCGCACCTCCACGGGCAGGGTGCGCGGCAGCATCGCGAGAATGCTGTCGGTGTGGTCCAGCGGGTAGGTGCCGGAGAGGCGCAGGTCGGCGATGGCCGGGTCGCAGCCGATGCGCCCGTGGCGGTAGCGGCTCAGTTCGGCGAGGAAGTCCCCCAGGCGCATGGCGCTGGCCACCAGTATGCCGTTGATCCAGGCCACGCTGTTCTCGTCCGCCACCTGGGCCGCTCCGCTGCCACGGGCGTCGAGGTTGAGGCGCTGGCCGGGTTGCAGCGCCAGGCGCTGGCCATGGCTGAACACCTGGGCGTCGCCGGTGAACAGGCTGACCTGGCTGCGGCGCTCCTGCAGGCGCACGGCGAGGCGGCCGCCGTGGAGCAGGATCAGCCCCTGGGGCGTTTCCACCCGCAGTGGCCGCGCCTCGTCCACGGCCTCCACCAGCATTTCGCCCTGGCGCAGGTGGAGCAGGCGCTGGCGGGCGTCGAAGCGGATATCCAGCGCGCTGTCGGTGTTCAGTGACAGGGTCGAGCCATCGGCCAGGGTCAGCTTGCGGCGCTCGCCCACGGCGGTGCTCTGGTCGGCGCGCAGGGCCAGCAGCGGGTCGCTTTCGCGTACCGCCAGGGCACCGCCACCGGCGATCACCAGCAGGGTGAGCAGCTTCAGCGCATCACGCCGGCTGCGCGAGGAGGGCGCGTCCAGGGCGGCGAGGGCGCTGGGGGTGTTCAGCCCGCGCAGGCCCTGGTTGACCGATTCGATGCGCTGCCAGGCGCGCTCGTGCTCCGGGTCGGCGGCGCGCCAGCGTTGCCAGGCGTCCTGGCGCTGGCGCGAAGGTGTGCCGCCTTGCAGCTCCACCAGCCACTGCACCGCCTGGGCGGCGATGGCGGGGGCGATGCGTTGTTCGCCGGGCTTGCGCAGGGCCATCAGAGGCACTCCGCGAAGTAGCAGCGCTCAGCGGCCTTGGCCATGTAGCGCTTGACGCTGGAAAGGGAGAGGCCGAGCTGCTCGGCGATCTCGTTGTAGGTGCAGCCGTCCACCTGGGCCAGCAGGAAGACCTTTTTCGCCAGAGGGGCCAGGCCGTCGAGCAGGCGGTCCAGCTCCATCAGGGTTTCCAGGATGATGGCGCGGGTTTCCTCGCTGGGCACTTCCTCTTCCGGCAGCGCGGCGAGGGCCTGCAGGTAGGCGCGCTCGATGTCCTGGCGGCGGTAGTGGTTGGCCAGCACGCGCTTGGCGATGGTGGTGAGGAAGGCGCGCGGTTCGAGGATGCGGTGCGCCTCGCGCCCCAGCAGCACCTTGAGGAAGGTGTCCTGGGCCAGGTCGGCGGCGCTCTGCGGGCAGCCGAGCTTGCGCTGCAGCCAGTTCCGGAGCCAGCCGTTGTGGTCGCTGTAGAGCTTGTGCAACGCCTGCTCGGGGGCGGCCTGGCTGCTGGTCAAGGAAGGCTCCGGGAGGGATTCGGGGATGGATCAAATAGGAATGCTTCGCATTCTATTTGTGCCGTGGCCGTTGCGCAATGCGGCCGTGCACCCCACTTGATCGGTGGGTGGAACCCGGGAAGCGAGGCGCGGGTCAATCGATCACAACAACATGATCCAGGAGAACCACCATGCTCAGTCCCGCCACCAACCGCCGACTCGCCGCCGTGCTGGTCGCCAGCCAACTCACCTTCTTCGCCCAGGTACCGCTGGCCCAGGCCGCCATGATCGGCACGCCCCAGGCGCTGCAGGAACAGCAGCAACAGGTCGACCGCGCCCAGCTGCGCGGCATGCTGGATAACCAGGACGTGCAGAAGAAGCTGCAGGAGTACGGCGTGCCCCGTGAGCAGGTGGAGGCGCGCATCAACAGCCTCACCCCCGCCGAGCTGGCGCAGTTCAACCAGCAGCTGCAGCAGGAGCCCGCCGGTGCCGGCATCGTCGGCATCATCGTGCTGTTCCTGGTGATCTTCATCATCACCGACATGCTCTGCGCCACGGACATCTTCAGCTTCATCAAATGCATCCGTTGATGCGCCTGCTGCGGCCGGGGCTCCTCGCCCTGGCCGTGCTTCTCACCGGTTGCGCCAGCGGCCCGCTGCTGCCGCCGCAGAGCGAGCGGCTGCCCGAGCGCATCGAGCTGGTGGACGTGCCCTTCTACCCGCAGGAGGACTACCAGTGCGGCCCGGCGGCGCTGGCCACGGTGCTGGTGCACCGCGGCGTGACCACCTCGCCCGAGGCGCTGGTGCCCAAGGTCTACCTGCCCGAGCGGCGCGGCAGCCTCAAGCTGGAACTGGTGGCGGCGGCGCGACAGAGCGGCATGCTGGTCTACCCGCTGCAGCCGAGCCTGGATGCCCTGCTGGCCCAGGTGGCGGCGGGCAACCCGGTGCTGGTGATGCAGAACCTCGGCCTCGACTGGTACCCGCAATGGCACTTCGCGGTGGTGGTCGGCTACGACCGCGCCAAGGACGAGCTGGTGCTGCGCTCGGCCACCACGCGGCGCTGGGTCACCGACCTGCGCAGCTTCGATCGCACCTGGGCCCGCGCCGAGCGCTGGGCGGTGGTGACCCTGCCCCCCGAACAACTGCCGGCCGAGCCGCGCCTGGAAGCCTGGATGCAAGGCGCCAGCGACCTGGAGCAGACCGGACAGCACGAGCGCGCCGAACGCGCCTACCTGACCGCTTCCGGCCACTGGTACCGCGAGCCGCTGCCGCTGTTCGCCCTGGCCAACGCGCGCTACACCGAAGGCGACCGCGACGGCGCGGAGAAGGCCCTGCGCGAAAGCATTGCCCGCAAGCCGGACTACGCCCTGGGCTGGTTCAACCTCTCCGAGCTGCTGGCCGAACGCGGCTGCCCGAACCAGGCCGGGCAGGCCCGCGCCTGCGCCCGCCAGTTGGCCCCGGACGATACGCGCATGGCCGCACCCCTCGGTGACGCAGCCAAGGCCGGCGGCCGGTGTGAAGCCCTGCCGGCGTGCGGGGGGCAATGATTTCCCTGTAGGGGCGAATTCATTCGCCCAATTCGTAGGGTGGGCTTCAGCCCACCGCTTTGGATTTATTCGGAGCCTGGTTGGTTATCGAGTTCTGTGGATGCTTTCCGTTTCGCCCCCCCGGGCGAGTCCCTTTTTTCAATCGTCGGGATGCCGAACCACAAAAAAGGAACCAAAAACGCTTGCCCCATCATCCGGCCCCGGCTTCGCCGGGGTTCCTTCACTCCATCGCCGCTCTGGGGGCCGGCGCGATGGGCCATCCATGGCCTGGCGCGCCTCTCGCGGCATCCATGCCGCTCGTCCCCCGGCGCAACGACTGCGTTCAGCCTCCTGGAGGGGCGTTGGCGGCTGCTCCAACTTTCTTCGTCCAGCGCATCTCCACGTGGTGCGCACGGACTTTCGTAGGATGGGTAGAGCTCCGCGAAACCCATCACGTCGGTGCCACCAGGAGGCCCGTCGCTTACCCCATCGCCGCCCGATAGTCCCCCGGCGTGCCGCCGACCGCGCTGCGGAAGCGGTTGCTGAAGTGGCTGGCGCTGGCGAAGCCACAGGCCAGGGCGACCTCGCCCAGGGGCAGGGCGGTGCGGGCCAGCAGGTGGCGGGCGTGGGCCAGGCGGCGGGCGAGCACGTACTGGTGCGGCGGCAAGCCGAAGCTTTCGCGGAACATCCGCGCGAAGTGGTATTCCGAAAGCGCCGAGAAGGCCGCCAGCTCGCCCAGGCTTAGCGGCTCGGCCAGGTGGGCGTCGATGTACTCCATCAACCGCTTGCGCACCGCCGGGGCCAGGCCGCCCCTGAACTGCGGGCCCTGGCGCAGGCCGACCTGGGTCAGCAGGGTGTGGCCGAGCATCTCGTGGGCCAGGCTGCTGGTGAGCATGCGTTCGCCGGGTTCGTTCCAGTCGAGCTGGATGAGGCGGTGGAAGCGCGCGGCCTGCTCGGCGTCGTCGAGGAAGGTCGCTTCGCGCATCTGCAGCTCGCGGGGTTCGCGGTCGAGCAGGGTGACGGCGGCGTGGGCGAACTGCGCCGGGGCGATGTACAGGTGCGCCAGGCGGATCTCGCCGTTGATCACCCAGGAGGACTCGTGCCCGGCGGGGAGAATGCACAGCTTGTCCGGCGCGCCCTTGGTGTCCGGGCGCTCGCGGCGGAAGGTGCCGGTGCCGCCGGCCAGGTAGCACGACAGCGTGTGCAGGCGGGTGCCCTGGTAGTCGCGGGCGTCGTGGTGGTTGCTCCACAGCGCCGCGCCCATGCCATCGCCCAGCTCGGCGGCATGCTCCAGGCGGGCATGGGGCGAGCTGGCGAGGGACTGGAAGACCTGGTTCTGCAGGAGTGACGACATGCGCGGGGCAACCGGGTGGCTTGGGTGACCATGCTAGCGCGGGCGCCCGCGCGACGCAGCGGGGTGGCGCAGATAAGCGCAAGTTTTTGCAAGCGCGCCGACGGGCTGCGCGGGAGACTGGCCCCTCGACGCACCACCCGGATGACCGCCATGAACCTCTCGCTGTACCTGCTCACCGTCCTGATCTGGGGCACCACCTGGATCGCCATCAAGCTGCAGATGGGCGAGGTGGCCATTCCCGTGTCCATCGCCTACCGCTTCGCCCTGGCCGCCGTGGTGCTGTTCGCCATCCTCCTGCTCAGCCGCCGCCTGCAGAAGCTCGACGGCCGCGCGCAGATGATCTGCCTGGCCCAGGGGCTGTGCCTGTTCTGCGTCAACTTCATGTGCTTCTACACCGCCAGCCAGTGGATCCACAGCGGGCTGATCGCCGTGGTGTTCTCCACCGCCACCCTGTGGAACGCGCTGAATGCGCGGGTGTTCTTCGGCCAGCGCATCGCCGCCAACGTGCTGGCGGGTGGTGCCCTTGGCCTGGCCGGGCTGGCGCTGCTGTTCTGGCCGGAACTGGCCGGCCACCAGGCCAGCCGTGAAACCCTGCTGGGCCTTGGCCTGGCGCTGCTGGGCACGCTGTGCTTCTCCGCCGGCAACATGCTCTCCAGCCTGCAGCAGAAGGCCGGCTACCGGCCGCTGACCACCAACGCCTGGGGCATGTTCTACGGCGCCTCGCTGCTGGTGCTGTGGTGCCTGGCCAGTGGCACGCCCTTCGGCATGGAGTGGAACACCCGCTACCTCGGCTCGCTGCTGTACCTGGCGATCCCCGGCTCGGTGATCGGCTTCACCGCCTACCTGACCCTGGTCGGGCGCATGGGGCCGGAGCGCGCGGCTTACTGCACCGTGCTGTTCCCGGTGGTGGCGCTGAACATCTCGGCCTTCGCCGAAGGCTACAGCTGGACCGCCCCGGCGCTGCTCGGCCTGGTGCTGGTGATGGCCGGCAACCTGCTGGTGTTCCGCAAGCCCAAGGCGCCGGTGGCCGCCGCGCCCCTGGGGAGTCGCGCATGAGCCAGCGCGTGGTACGCAGCCGCGACTTCACCGCCGAGCGCGCCTGGGGGGCGCTGGATATCGCCAACCTTGACGGCACCACGGTGCGCCTGCACTGGACCGACCAGCCCTACATCTGGCACGTCAACGACGGCAGCGAAGTCTTCGTGGTGCTCGATGGCGAGGTGGAGATGCGCTACCGCGAGGGCGGCGAGGAGCACGCGGTGCTGCTGGGCGTCGGCGACCTCTTCCATGCCGGCCCCGGTTGCGAGCACGTGGCCCACCCGCGTGGGGCGGCGCGCATTCTGGTGGTGGAGCGCGAAGGCAGCGTCTAGCGGCGCAGGGCCCGCGCCAGCACACCGGGCGTGTAGCCGTAGGCCCGGGTGAAATGGCGGTTGAGGTGGCTCTGGTCGGCGAAGCCGGTGGCCAGGGCGGCCTGGATCAACGGCTCGCCGGCGAGGATCAGGCGATGGGCCTTGTGCAGCTGGCGCTGCAGGCGATACGCGTGGGGCGGCAGCGCGGTGACGGCCTTGAAGGCGCGGAGGAAATGATGCGGGCTGACGCCGGCCTCGAAGGCCAGTTCGGCGAGGCTGACGGCCTGCTCCGGCGCTTCGTCCAGCCGTGCCCGTGCCCGGGCGATGGCCTGCCGGGGCAGTGACAGCGGCGGCGTGGGGGCGCTTTCCACCAGCGGCCCGAGAATCGACAGCAGTTCCTGCTCCGCCACTTCCCACCAGGGTTCGCTGGCCGGGCCGGTGAGGGCCGCGTGGAGCCTGTGGAAGGCCTGGTTGGTGGCGCTCCGTGGCAGCACCGGGTAGGCGAATTCGCAGCCGGGGCTTTGCCCCAGTGCCTGGGCCACGTGCCCGATCAAGGCAGTGTCGAAATAGAGCATGCGCCAGCTGCGCGAGCCGTGCGCCACCGGGCGGCCGTCGTGCACTTCGTTGGGGTTCACCGCGATCAGGCAGCCCGGTTCCGCGCGTACCTCGCCCCGGCCGCTGGCCGAATCCTGGGCGCCCTGGAGGATTATGCCGATGCCGAAGCGGTCGTGGGTGTGACGGCCGAAAGCGCGACTGGAGGTGGCTTCCACCGCGAGAATGCCGGGCAGCCGGCAGGGCTGGATGTCGAAGGCATCGGGGGGTATCGCCTGCGTCATCTGCTCCCTCCTGTGGGGCCCGTTGCCCGTTCAGGTGCCGCAGTATAGGCGCGGTTTCCGCCTTCGCGGGGGGATCAATTTCGTTCAAGACCGGCCCTGGCGCTTGCTTCTCAATAGGCCCCTCTGCCCTGCATCCAGCAGGCTTTCGGGAGGACACCCGGTGTCGAGACGCCTACAGGGATATCTGCTGCTTTCGCTGGCGATGATGACGGTCGGGACCACGGTCATCGCCTCCAAACTCCTGGCCGGCGCCGTGCCGCCGTTCCTCGCCACCGCGGCGCGCTTCGCCTTGGCGCTGCCGGTATTGCTGTTGCTGCTGGCGCGCAGCCCGGTGCCCTGGCCGCGCCTGGGCTGGCGCGACCGCGGGCTGCTGGTGCTGCAGGCGGCGGCTGGCAGCGTGGGCTACACGGTGCTGCTGGTTTCCGGGCTGGAGCACCTGCCGGCGGCGGATGCCGGGGTGATAGTGGGGACCTTGCCCGCTGTTTCTGCGCTGTTCTCGGTCATGGTGCTCAAGGAGCGGCCCGGCCTGCGGCTGCTGGCCAGTGCCCTGCTGGCCACGGTCGGGGTGATGGCGGTGGCCTGGCAGGCGCCCGGGCAGTCGTCCTGGGTGGGGGTGCTCTATGTGCTCGGGGCGGTGTTCTGCGAGAGCGCCTTCATCCTGCTCAACAAGCGCATGGCGCAGCCGTTGGGTGCCTTGCAGCAGGCGACGGCGATGGTGGCGCTGGGGTTGCTGGTGCCGCTGCCGGTGGCCCTGTTCGAGCTGCCGGTGGCGATGCCTTCGACTGTGGCCCTGGCGGCGCTGGCCTGGTACGCGCTGGTGCCGACCGTGGGTGGTTTCCTGCTCTGGTATGCCGGCGCGGCACGGGTCAGTGGCAGCGAGGCGGCGACGCTGACGGCCGTCGCGCCCCTGACGGCGGTGGCGCTGGCGGCGGCCCTGCTGGGCGATGAGGTGGGGCTGGCGCAATGGCTGGGGGCGGGCGCGGTGGTCCTGGCGATCCTGATCCTGGCGCTGCCGGCCCGCTTGTCCGGTGCACGCTGGCGGTTGGGCCGCGCGGGCGGTTAGGTGGATGCCTCTGCCTTCTTCGCGCCGCGCATGTTCATCGCCGCCAGGCACAGCTGCAGCACGATCAGCGCCCAGGCGTGGGCGTACAGGCCCCAGGTTATCCACAGCAGGTTGCTGGCCAGGAACACCCAGAAGCCGATGTGGCGCCGGGCTGGCTTCTTCGAGCCGATCAGCCAGGCGGCGGCCACCGTCACCAGCATCGCCGGCCATTGCAGCAGGTCGAGATAATCCATCGGTTCCCCCTTGTTCTCTTTTTAGTGAGGCGGGGAGGGCGACGGTTCCAACGTTTTTCAGGCGCCCAGGGGCTGGCTGAAGAACAGCGCGACTTCCTCGGGTGCGGTCTCGCGCGGGTCGTAGAGGGCGGTGTTGAGGCCACTGAAGGCGAAGCCGGATTTCAGGTAGAAACCGATGGCCGGGTGGTTGCTGCTCTGGGTCTCCAGCCACAGGCAGCGCGCGTCGCTGGCGCGGGCGAAGGTGGTCGCCTCGTCCAGCAGCCGCCGGCCCAGCCCCTGGCCTTTGTGGGCCGGCGCGACGAACAGCGCGCTCAGCTCGGCGCTGCGGTTCCATTCCTCCAGCCGTACGCAGGCGAACCCGGCCAGGCTGCCGTCCTCGGCCACGGCGGCGAGGGCGAAGTCGGCGTCCTCGACATCCTCGGCGAACCCCTCGGCGTCATAGCGCTTGCGGAAGGGCTCCGCGCGGCGTTCCTCGACCAGCGCAAAGGCCAGGCCCTGCCGCTCCACGCGGTAGAGCAGGTGGGTGTCGTAGCCGGCATCGAAGGCGCTCAGGGCTTCGGCGTCGCGGGGGAACTCGATGGGGCGCAGGTGCATGGGGATCGTTCCGATGGGGGAGCCTGGGATTCTAGTGGGATCGACCTGCAACTGTGAGGGGGCGTGCCTCGGGGGGAGGTTGGTATTCGGGTGGGCGCCGCATGGTGGATGCAAAGAGCGGCATCCACCCTACACACCGGTGAGGTTCGAGCGGGGGGAGCTGGGCGTAGGTTGGCGCCGAGCGCAGCGAGGCCCAACGGGGCGGGGTTCGGGTCCGCTGCGTTGGTGTGGGGGGTGAGGTGTCAGTCCAGCAGGCAGGCGAGCAGGTCGGGCGGCACGCTGGGCGCTTCCTGCTCGAACAGGGTGCGGATGATCGTGCTGCGCTTGCCGCTCGGGGTGGTGCCGACGAAGTAGCTTTTCACGGCATAGCCTTGCTGGTCGGATTCCAGGAGGAAGCTCATGGGGCCAAGGCGTTCGTATTCGGCCTCTACCAGCAGCCAGCCATTGCGGTGGGCCAGCCTGTTCAGGCGCTTCATCGCGACCTTCTGCTGGCCATCCTCGGCGAGGCGTTGCCCGATGGCGTCGAATGCCTGGGTGTAGGCGCTCGGTGATTCACGGCGAGGGCAGGTGGGTTCGGGCGGTGGGGGCGGTGCCTTCTCGGCGATGACCCAGTCGGGCTCATGGCTCCGTCCCTTGCGTGGCTCCGTGCTGATCAGGCCCATGTAGAGGGTCGAGGCCTCGTCACCGAGGGTCACGATTTCCTGGCGGCTGGCCAGCAGTGTGCCGTCGTGGGCCTTGCAGTCGACGCGGACGGTGTATAGATCGTCGCCGAATGGCGACACCATCATGCCGTCGTAAAAGGTGGCCTCAAGGATTTCTGACGAGGATGACTTCCCCGTCGAGTTTCGAATGAAAGACTCGCATTTGGAGCGCGCGAACAGCCGGGGTTCGATGGTGCCTTCCACCGTGACAATGGCATCGCACCCCGCGAGTGTCGCAGCTACCAGCGCCAGCGCCGTCAGTCTTCCCTGCATTTTGCCGCTCCTTGTCCGCCGACGGGCGTGCCGACAGGTCGCGTTTATAGCCTGAGGCCGTGATGCTCGGGAAGAGGCCGCATGGTGGATGCAAAGAGCGGCATCCACCCTACGCAGCGGTGAAGCCCGTGCGGGGGATGGACGTAGGTTGGCGCGGGCGCAGCGAGGCCCAACGGGCGGGGCGTCAGCGGCGGGCGAGGAGGGTGAGCCAGGCGAAGGCGGGGTAGCAGAGGTAGTGCAGGAAGAAGAGGAAGACGGCCATGGGGCTGGGTTGGTCCTGCAGGGTCATCATGCCGAGCAGGCCGAGGTAGAGGACGCCGAGCAGGGCGCCGTAGCCGAGGACGATGCGCCAGGCTTCGCCGCGGCTGGGGGCGCGGCGCTGGATGAGGCGGAAGGCGGCGGCGAGGAGCAGGGCGACGGCACCGGCGATGACCAGGGTGGCGAGCAGGCCGCCGACCTTGACCAGGCTGCGCAGGGCGAGGTTGAGCACCATCGCCAGGGCTACGCCACCGATGGCGTAGCGCAGGGTGAAGGCCGGGCGCGGGTCGTTCACGGGCGTTCCAGGGCGACGTTGAGGCCGAAGCGCTTTCTCAGCACCGATTCCAGCAGGCCCTTGGGCAGCAGGGTGGCGAGCAGCGGCAGGGCGCGGCTGCCGTTGCCCAGGCGCAGCAGGCGCGGGCGCGGGTGGCGCTGGATGGCGGCGAACAGGTCGCGGGCGAATTCGGTGGCGGGGGTGGGGTTGTCCTGGGAGGCGCGGGCACGGGCGCGGATGCCGTCGCGGATCGGCCACCAGGGCGAGCCTTCGGCGATCACGGCTTCGGCTTCGCGGCTGGCGTTGGCGCCGAAGCTGGAGGCGATGGCGCCGGGTTGCACTTCCATCACTTCGATGGCGAAGGGCGCGAGTTCCAGGCGCAGGGCGTCGGAGATCGCGTGCACGGCGGCCTTGGAGGCGCAGTAGGCGCCGGCGAAGGGGGTGACCAGCACGCTGGAGACGCTGCCGATGTTGACCACCAGGCCGCGGCTGGCGCGCAGCACGGGGAAGCAGGCGCGGGTGAGGCCGATCAGCGAGAAGACGTTGGTTTCGAACTGCCGGCGCAGGGCGTCGGTGCCGCCGTCCAGCAGCGGGCCCATGGCGCCGTAGCCGGCGTTGTTGACCAGCACGTCGAGGCGCCCGGTTTCCCGTTGCAGGCGCTCGCCCAGCTGCGCCACCGCGTCCTCGTCGTTGACGTCCAGTTGCACGCCGATGAAGCCGGCGACATTGAGGGCGTCGACGTCATTGGCCTTGCGGGCGCAGGCCCAGACGCTGTAACCGGCGTGCTTGAAGGCATCGGCCAGGGCGCGGCCGATGCCACTGGAGCAGCCGGTGATGAGGGCAACGGGTTGGCTCATTGCTGGGTTCCTTGTTGGTCTTGTTGTGGTGGAGGCGACAGCGGGGGGGTGTTCAGTCGGTGAATCTGCCATGTAATCGCTCGGCGCGGAACTCCAGGGTCTGCGGGCGGTAGCCACTGCGCAGGGGCGGCAGGGGCAGGCAGTCGCTCCAGTCGGCGCTAGCCTGCAGGCGCGGCGGGCCGAGGGAACGTTCGGCCTCGTAGGTCGATTGGGTGAGGTTGATGGTATCGCCCGGGCGGTAGGCCTGGATCACCCAGGCGAGGTCCAGCAGGGTGGTGCTGCTGCCGTTGTGCACGCGGATCTGCAGGGGGCGGTCGGCGGGGCACTGGTCGGGGGCGTAGCCGACGCGCACGTCGAGCAGGGCCAGCTGGCGGTTCACCACGCGCTCCTCCCAGAGCACCCAGGCGGCGACCAGACCGATGCCGAGCACGGCGACCAGGGAGATGGGCAGGGCCTTGGCGGGGTGGCGGATGACCAGGATCAGCCAGGTCAGGATGAGGATCGCACCGATCAGCATGGGAACGCCCGTGGGGTTTCGAGGGGCTCAATGCTAGCGCATTACGTTGCGGCGATGCGGGGTGGGATGTGCCAGGCGCGGGGGCCCGGCTGGGCCCCCTGGGTTGGCGCACGCCATTCCCCCTGCTGGCACAGGGGGAATGGGCCTCCCGATGGGGGAAGGAGGCTCAGCGTGCTGTCACATGACTCACCGATACCGCGTCGCTGCGGCCGTAGACGTCTTCCAGGCGCTCGATGTCGTCCTCGCCCAGGTAGCTGCCGGACTGCACCTCGATGATCTCCAGGGGGATCTTGCCGGGGTTGGTCAGGCGGTGCACCGCGGTCATGGGAATGTAGGTCGACTGGTTCTCGGTGAGCAGGAAGGTCTTGTCGTCACAGGTCACCTCGGCGGTGCCGGAGACCACGATCCAGTGCTCGGCACGGTGGTGGTGCATCTGCAGCGAGAGCTGCGCGCCGGGCTTGACGGTGATGTGCTTGACCTGGAAGCGGCCGCCCATGTCCACCGAGTCGTACGAGCCCCAGGGGCGGTACACGGCGCAATGGTTCTGGGTTTCGCTGCGGCCCTGGGCGTCGAGCTCGTTGACCAGCTGCTTGACCTCCTGCACGCGGTCGCGGTGGGCGATCATCATGGCGTCCTTGGTCTCGACCACGACTATGTCTTCCAGGCCGATCACCGACACCAGCTTGCCGTTGCCGTGCACCAGGCAGTTGTGGCTGTCCTGCACCACCACGTCGCCCTTGGTGACGTTGCCGTCCTTGTCCTTGTCGTGGACTTCCCAGATCGAGCTCCAGCTGCCGACGTCGTTCCAGCCGGCGGACAGCGGCACCACGCAGGCGCGCTGGGTCTTCTCCATCACCGCGTAGTCGATGGAGTTGTCCGGGCAGCAGGCGAAGGTGGCGGCGTCGATGGTCACCGTTGTGCCTTCGCGCTGGCTGCGTTCCAGGGCCAGCAGGCAGGTGTCGTAGATGTCCACGTCGTGGTGTTTGAGTTCATCGAGGAAGCGGCTGGCGCGGAACAGGAACATGCCGCTGTTCCAGAAGTAGTCGCCGGAGTCCACGTACTGCTGGGCGCGCTCGGCGTCGGGTTTCTCGACGAACTGGGCGACGCGGCTGATGCCGTCCGGCAGGCTGCCGGCGGAATCCTTGCCACGGATGTAGCCGTAGCCCGTCTCGGGGCGCAGGGCCGGCACGCCGAACAGCACCATCTCGCCCTTCTCGGCGGCGATGGTGGCCAGGGCCAGGGCCTGCTGGAAGGCGCGCTGGTCTTCCAGCACGTGGTCGGCCGGCATCACCAGCATCAGCTCGTCGCGGCCTTCGGCCAGCAGCTGCATGGCGGCGATGGCGACGGCGGGCGCGGTGTTGCGGCCGAAGGGTTCGAGCAGCATGGCCTGCGGGGTGACCTTGATGGCGTCCAGCTGCTCCTGGACGATGAAGCGGTGATCCTTGTTGGCCACCAGCACCGGGGCTTGCATGCCTTCGAAGTTCAGGCGTTCCAGGGTCTGCTGGAACAGGGTGTGGTCACCGGTCAGGGCCAGGAACTGCTTGGGGTACTGCTTGCGCGAAAGGGGCCAGAGTCGGGAGCCGCTACCGCCAGAGAGGATCACAGGAATCATGGGTGTATCTCCTAAAATCGCTTGTCGTTTGTGGATAGATTGCTCATCACATCGATCACTGATTTCTGTCTTGTAGTCCCACTGTCTCTTGCGGCGGGTACGAAGCGTTGCCCGGGGCTCTCGGCCCCGGGCCGGGTACATCAGGATTCGGCCGGGCGCTTGACCCAGACCGGGGAGAGCTTGCCGCCGCTGCCGGTGATGTAGAGGCAGACGACTTCGCCGCGCTGCAGCGAGACCGGCTTGAGGTCACTGACCTTGCGGGTGCCGTCGAACAGGGCGAGGTTGACCTTCACCGGGTTGATCTCGCGCTCGCCACGGCCCTGGGCCGCAACGTCCTCGACCACGGCGGTCTTGCCGTCGGCGGTTTTCACGGTGAGCTTGGCGTCGGAGAGGTTCTGCACTCGCAGCAGGGCCTTCTGCTTGTTTTTGAAGGCCGGCTCTTCCACCAGCTTGGGCTCGGCGCCCGGCTGGTTGACCAGGGTGTAGTACCGGTCGGCTTCCAGTTTCACCGGCAGGTTGGTGGCGCCGATCTGGGCGCTGTAGTTGCCGGCGGGCAGGAACTTGAAGTCGCTGGAGCCGAGCGGGGCGACGTCGTTCAACGCGGTGTTGCCGACGTTGACGCTGAGTTCGCTGCTGCCGGCGTTGTAGGCGCGGACGAAGGCCGATCCCTTGGGTGCCTGGGGTCCGTAGAGCCCGCCTTCGTCAGCCTGTGCATGCACAGCGGCGAGGCCCAGGGCGATGGCGCAGGCATACGACGTCCAGTTGCGTTTCTTCTGTCGGTTCATGGTGTTCCTCCATCTTTCTTTCTTGAAATGGCCCGGTAGGGCCACAGTCGTCGAGGGCTCGCGGGGCGGGCCCTCACTGCTGGGTTTCAGTTGGCGGCGGTGGCTGCGAGGCGCTCGCCCGGGGTGCCGCCGCCCTTGCGCAGTTCGGCGATCCACTGCGGGTCGAATTCGCTGAGGTCGTTGGCCATCGGCAGGTAGCGTTCGGGGAATTCCCAGATCACCAGCTGCGGCGCGGCGTCCTTCAGCTCGTCGCTCTTGAGGTACTTGAGCATCGGCAGGATCGGCCCGTGGCCGTCCTCGGCGTGGTTGACCAGGTCGCGTTGCAGCGACTGGCGCAGGGCGCCGGCGAAGTTCCAGTTCTGGTTGGCGCTGTAGCTGGTGCCCACCAGCGCCACCGGCACCTGGCTGTCGGCGAACAGCGAGTCACCGCTGGCTTCACCTTCGACCGCGGCGCGGGTCTCGCGTTTCTGCAATTTGTCCGGTGCCGGCATGAGGTTTTCGAACATCGGGTCCAGGGGCAGGAAGCGGGTCAGGTCGCCCTTGTAGTCCTCGTTCTTCACCGCCTCGGTGACGTACTCCTGGGCATCGCCCGAGAGCGGCGCCGCGCTGCGCACGGCCTCGCCCACGGTGTTGGCCACCGCCTCGGCGCCCAGGGGCGTCCAGTGGGTGTCGGTGCGCAGGAAGACCTGGCCGTTGTGCTTGGCCTGCTCCAGGGTGCCGAGCAGGTCCGGGGCGATGATCCCGGCCTTGCGGGCGGCGCCGCGAAATTGCGCGTAGAGGTCCTGGCGCAGGGCAGTGGGGCGGGCTTCGCCGGTGTACTCGGGGTACAGGCGCGACTTGGACGGCACGATGGCCAGGACCAGGGTCACGCCGCGCCCGGCCAGCTCGTCACGCACGCCCTGGATCAGCGCCAGGTTTTCCTGCAGGTGGCGGCTGCCATCGGCGACCGGGTCGAACTCCTCGTCGGAGAACAGCCAGCCGTCCTTGCCGATCACCACGCCCTGGCGGCCTTCGCCGAACAGGCCGAAGTCCACCAGCGCCCAGAGGTTGGTGCCGATCTGCTTGATCGGGAATTCATCGTCGTAGTGCTTCTCGAAGGCGTGGGCCAGCTTGCCGTTGAGCACGGTGGTTTCCTTGGCGACGCTGAAGCCGACGATGCCGCGCATGGACCAGAGGCTCAGGGCCAGCAGCATGCCGGCGAAGACCACGATGTAGAGGGTGTTGGCAGTTCTGCTCATGGTTGCGCTCCTCAGAACTGGAAGTAGAGGAAGGGGGAGAAGCTCTGCGCCGAGAGCTTCAGGATCGAGGCGGCGAACAGCACCAGCAGCGCGATGCGGGTCGCCAGTACCGGCAGCTGGGTCATCCAGGCCTGTTGCCAGACCAGGCCGCCGCTCGGCGAGTAGGCGATGGCCGCCGGGTCGTTGGCGCCGCCCTGCTGGGTGCGCGGCTGGGCGGTGGCCGGGCCGTTGGCGTCGACCTGTTCCTCGGCGCGGGCCTTGGGCGCACCGGCCAGGGGCTTGGTGTAGAACTGGCGGATGCCGAAGATGGCCAGCACCACGTAGGCCAGCACCAGGGTGGCGATCTGCAGGCTGGTCAGCTGGGCGGCGTTGAGCTCGGAGAGCCCCAGGTCACCGAAGCTGAACATGGCGGCGTACATGCGCCAGGCGACGTCGAGGTTTTCGGCGCGGAAGATCACCCAGCCGACCACCACCAGAAGGAAGGTGAAGGCCCAGCGCAGCGGGTTGAGCACACGCGGCGCGGCGTCGACGCCGAGGGCACGTTCGATCGCGAGCCACATGCCGTGCCAGGCGCCCCAGATGATGTAGGTGAAGTTGGCGCCGTGCCACAGGCCACCCAGCAACATGGTGAGGAACAGGTTGCGGTAGGTCTGGAAGGTGGTGCCGCGGTTACCGCCCAGGCTGATGTAGAGGTAGTCGCGCAGCCAGGTGGAGAGGCTGATGTGCCAGCGCCGCCAGAACTCGGTGATGGACTGGCTGATGTAGGGCTGGTTGAAGTTCTCCATGAAGCGGAAGCCCATCATCAGGCCGAGGCCGATGGCCATGTCGCTGTAGCCGGAGAAGTCGAAGTACAGCTGCGCGGTGTAGGCCAGCGCACCGAGCCAGGCATCCCCCGTGGTCGGGTCGGAGAGGGCGAAGCAATGGTCGGCGATGGGCGCGATGCTGTCGGCGATGAAGACCTTCTTGATGAAGCCCTGCATGAACCGGGTGCAACCCTCGGCGAACTTGTCGACGGTGTGGGTGCGGTGGTTGAACTGGTCGACCAGGTCGCGGAAGCGCAACACGGGGCCGGCGATCAGGTGCGGGAAGATCGCCACGAAGGCCGCGAAGTCGATCAGGTTGTGGGTTGCCGGGGTGTCGCCACGGTACACATCGATGATGTAGCTGATGGACTCGAAGATGTAGAACGAGATACCGATCGGCAACAGGATGTGGGTGAGGACGAAGGGCTCCATGCCGAACGAGGTGATGATGGCGTTGAGGCTGTCGACACCGAAGTTGGCGTACTTGAAGTAGCCGAGGACGCAGAGGTCCACCACCACGCCGAGGAGCAGCCATTTCTGCGCCGCTTTCGTGCGCACGCCGGCTGCGCCTACACGCAGGCCGATCCAGTAGTTGAACACCGTGACCCCCGCGAACAGCGCGAGGAAGTCGATCCGCCACCAGGCATAGAACACGTAGCTGGCGATGAGCAGCAGGAGGTTGCGATAGCGCGTTCCGACCAGGTAGTACAAGCCGAGGAAGATCGGCAGGAACAGGAACAGGAACACGTTTGAAGAAAAGACCATCCGAGTCTCTCCACTTGTACGTAACTTTCTGGGCCGCCGCCGGGCATTCCAGCCCGGTGTGCGACCCGCCATTCCCTCCCCAGGGTGTGGCGTTCAAATCCTTGCGCCGCCGCGTCTGCTGCGCGGTCGGTTCATTCCGTCAGGCGCCTCCCCGGGTAGGGGAGGGCGCTGCATCAGCTACCGCTGCTGCCCTCCTTCTTTGGGTGGAAGACCTGGGTCACGTCGCCGCCGAGGCGGAAGGTCTTGTAGGGGCCCATGGAGTCTTTCCACTCGACCGTGTCGGGCTTGCAGCCATAGAGGGCACACCAGGGTTCGAGCCAGGCGAACTTGGCGTGTTTCTCCAGTTCGTCCATGTCCTGGTCCTTGCCGGTCTTGTCGTCGAAGGGCTCCTGGTCGTCGACACCGGCGATGACCTTCTCGCCGAGGCGGCGCAGGGCGCCGTTGTTCTCTTCGCGCAGGTCCACGCCATTGGCCTGTGCGAAGGCGGCGATCATCGCCAGCGGCGGCAGGCTGTAGTTGTGGTAGGCGAGGGCGCGTTGCTGGCGCTTGAGTTCGTTGGGCAGGAAGCCGTCGTTGTCGACCTGGCTGGCGGCCACGCGGAACTGGTCCACCGACCAGTCGAACAGGTCGCGGCGGTTGGTGGCGACGGCGGTGGCCATCACCGACCAGGCGGCCCAGTAGGAGTGGTTGTTGATCTTCTTCAGCGGCAGGCCGCTCCAGTCGTGCACCGTCTGGTCGGCCAGGCGCGAGAACCAGGATTCGATGACCTGGGTCTGGGTCTGGTAGGCGTTCAGCGGGTGGCTGTCGGAGAACTTCAGCCGCAGGTAGGCAGAGGACAGGCTGCCCAGCGCCCATTTGCGGATGGACTTGCCGGTGTGGTTGTACTCGGTGCTGAGCAGGGCGTTGGCCTGGGCCCAGCTGGTCATCCATTGCAGGGCGCACTCGAGCTGCGGACGCTGCCCTTCACGCATGTACGCCATGACCATCTTGTTGACGCCGCGCTCCATCTCGGTGATGTCGGCGGTCTTCTCGCGGAAGGCCTTCTCGGCCACCGGGTTGAGGGTCGCACGGGCCTTGTCGGAGCCCTCGTACTTGCTGCGGAAGTCGAGCTTGGCGGTGTAGGGCTGCGGCGGTGCCTTGCAGGCCTCGGGCTTCTTGTCGTCGATATCCACCGGGGCGTAGTAGCCGCGCGGTGGCACCAGGTCGGCCGCGCTCGCCTGGCCGGCGAGCAGGAAGCCGCCGAGCAGGCAGGGCGCGAGCAGGCTGAGTGGATGTTTCATGGGGCCTCCTTCCTCACTCGGCCTTGGCCGTGAGGGTGTCGCCACCGTTGCCGGGACGCTTGCACAGGGTCACGTCGACGCTGAGGTTTTCCGGCATCTGTTCGGGGCTGTGGATTTCCAGGGCGAGGACGTTGAGGTCCCGCCAGTCGGGGTCGTTGCGCAGTTCGAAGGCATAGCGACCGCCGGTGTCGACGCGGTCGCTCTGTTCGATCTTGAAGTTTTCGCGGCGGCCGTTGAGGTACCAGATGGTGGCCTTGGATTCGTGCACGGACGGGTCGCTGAAGGTCAGGTCGACCTGGTAGTCGCCACCGCGGATGTCCTTAACCGCGCCGTTCTGGCCGTTGACGAAGACCTCGTTGGCGCCGGGCTTCATCTTCACCTTGTTGTGCATCACCGCCTTCTGGCCTTCGCAGCCGTTGTTCACCAGCGGCAGGGCCTGGCGGTAGAAGCTCTTCTGCGCCATGTCGTAGTGGGTGGCGAATTCCCAGACGATGATTTTCGGCGGGTTCTCGTGGAATTCCTTGCTGCTCATGTACTGCAGCAGGGCGCTGTCGAAGCCGCCGCCGCTGACCGCCATGTTGAGCACCTCGGCGCCGCTGTGCTGCTGCAGGAAGCCGCCGAAGTTGTAGGCCGGGCCGCTGTTACTGGTGCCCACGAGGACGATCTGCGGGTTCGACTCGTCGCCGAACAGGCTGTCGCCGCCGGCCTCGCCCGAGGCTTCGGTCTCGTATCGCTCGACGTACTGGGTGGCGTAGGTGGTGCCGCACAGCTGGCCGGCGGTCTTGTGCAGGGTGCCGGCCTTGGGCAGCAGGCCGACGACCTTGCTGGAGAATTCCTTCTTGGGGATGTCGGCGAAGCCGGGCATCTCCTTCAGCGTCTCGGCCACCAGCTTGGCGGTGCGGTCGGCGCCGGCCGGGGTCCAGTGGTGGTCGGCCTTGAAGTAGTAGTCGGTGTCCACGCCCTGCTCGTCGAACAACGGCGAGAGGTCGGTGACCCAGATACCGGTCTTGCGGAAGTCCGCCACCGTCTTGAGGTAGTTCTTCTTCGCCAGCTCGAAGTCGAAGCGGGCCTTCTCTTCATCGGTCAGCTTCTCGCGGTTGATCAGCCCGCGGGTGGGCTGGTAGACCACCATCAGCTCGATGCCCTTGGCCTTGAGCGCGTCGCGCAGGCGCTTGAACTCGCTGTAGCCGTAGGGGGTGGTGCCGAAGTCGGTGCGCAGGTCGTTGCGCGAGCGGAACAACCAGTCGTCCTTGGCCTGCACCAGGGCGGTGAAGAAGCTCAGGTACTTGGTGTTGTAGGTGTTCGGGTTCTGCGCCGTGGCGCACAGCGGACCGGTGCGCTGCACGCTGTACTGCGGTTCGGCCGCCTGGGCGGTGTGGGCGCTGGCCAGCAGGGCGGCGGCCAGGGCGGTAGGGGCGAACCAACGGGTGGTGTTGTTGTGCATGATCTGTTGCCTCAATCCTGGAGTTCGGCCTGGCTTTCGACGGGGTCGATGAGCACCGCTTTCTTGCGGCGCACCATGAGGTCGAGGATTTCGTCCTGTTTTTCACCGAGCACGCCGGCGAAGCTGATGCCGGTGGATTTGCTCGGGGCGAGCATTTCCACGCGGTACAGCTCCACGGAGAGCGGCGAGTCGATGGACAGCGGGCTGGAGCCGTTACCGGCGAGCTTGCCGCCGACCACGATCATCGAGACCTTGGTGTCGAAGGGGTCGAGCTCGATGTCGCGGTCGGTATCGGAAAGGTCCTTGATGTGCCCGTACACGCCGGTCAGCCCGTTGGCGATGGCGAGGTTCTCGTACAGGCGGATGTTCACGCTGTTGCGCAGGCGGATGCCGTGGCGCTGGTTGTTGACGATCTTGTTGCCCCACAACAGGTTGTTGGAGCTCTCGTACAGGGTGATGCCGTCGGCATGGTTCTGGTAGACCTCGTTGTAGGCCACCAGGTTGTTCACCGAGTTGCGGTCGATGACGATGCCCGAGAGTTTGTTGTCGTAGGTCTTGTTGTTGATGATCCAGCTGTCGTCCACCTCGCGGGAGATGATGATCCCGTGCTTCTTCTTGGTCCCGTAGACGGTGTTCTCGGCGATGATCAGGCCGTGGGAACGGTCGTGGGGGTCGATGCCGTAGACGATGTTGTCGCGGTAGGTGTTGCCCTTGATCACCACGTCGCGGGCCTCGTAGCAGTAGAAGCCGTACCAGTGGTCGACGAACTCCGAATCCACCAGCCAGCCGGTGGGCTCGGGGCGCTTGAGGCGCTCGTGCATGCCCGGGGTGTACTGGGTGATGGAGACGCCGTAGGACTTGGAGTTGTTGTAGCCGAGGCTGGTGACGGTGCTGCCGACGATGTACAGCTCGCTGCCGCCCCAGGAGACCAGGAAGGGGCGGAATTCGTCGGGCGTGCGGAAGGTGGCCGGGCCCTTGTCCTGCTCGCGCCAGGCGGTGAGCTTGGTGCCGGTGATGAACAGCTTGCCGTCGTTGACCAGGAACGAGCCGCGCTCCTGGGAAAGGCGGAAGTCCTTGGTGTCCTTGCCGATCTCGAGGTTGGCGTCCTGGGCCACCACTACGGGCAGGCGGGCCAGGTAGACGCCCGGCTCGGTCTCGCTGAACTGGGTGTCGGGCAGGGCCTTGGCGATGTCGGCGGGGGTGACGTGGCCGCCCTCGATGAAGATCGCCTGGGGCATGCCGCGCTGGCGGGTGACCCATTCACGCATGCGTTCGTTGCCGCCGATGAAGTCCTTCAGGGCGTCCTGCTGCAGCATGCGCCGCACCACGACCTTGCCCTGTTTCGAGCGGTCGATCTTGGCGTCCACCGCTTGCGCGGTGTAGCCGGAGAGGTCGGGCAGCGTGGGCGCTTCCAGGTGCAACTGATCCACCGGCGCGCTGGTGACGGTGTAGTTCTTGGTTTCCTTGAGTTCCTTGGTCGGCTCGGCGGCCTGGACCCAGGGCGCTGCGATGAGCAGCGCGCCAAGCACCACACCGCTGAGCGGCAGGGGGGTTCCGATGGGGTTTCTCATGGCTGTTCTCCCTTCGCGCATGGCGGCCTCAGAAGCGCCAGATGAAGTCGACGAAGGCGCGGTGCATCAGCGAGTCGGTGCCGCTGCCATAGGCATCGCCCGGCTTGAACACGCCACCACGGAAACGCACCAGCGCGGAGGCGTCGTCCATGTGCTCGGCCATCGAGGCCGGCAGCAGGCCCTGCTTGAAGTACTTGGTGACGACGAAGTCGAGCTCCTGGCCGACGTCTTTCTCGCCGTCCTCCAGCGGGGCGATGATTCCGGCCTGGCCGACGTCCTGGTTGTCGTCGATACGCCAGAAGCGGTGGTAGACGACGCTGGCGTCGTAGTCTTCGCGCAGCTGCCAGGAGGCGAAGGCGGTGCCCACCTGGAGGTTGCTCAGCTCGCCGCGGAAGGCTTCGCCGAAGCGGTGCATGCGCGAGTTGGTGCCGGTGAAGTTGGAGCGGTTGCTTTCCATGCCGGTCTGGCGGAACTGCTCGGAGCTGTCGTCGTCACCGCCGCCGCTGCCACGGGCGTAGGCGCCACCGACCTTCCACTGGTCGTCGATGTTCCAGCGCAGGCCGAGGTCCAGCGCCCAGGCGTCGACGTCGACGTTGCGCGAGCCGTTGGCGACGCTGTCGTTGCCGACCACGGTCTGGTTCAGCTCGTCGATGTCGCCGGTGAGCCAGGTGGCCTGGGCCCAGTAGTTGAGGGTCTCGGGGGAGCGGCGGTCGAAGAAGCCGTTGTCGGCGTTGATGCCGAGCCAGGTCAGGTCGCCGGTGTAGCGCTTGTCCAGCGGGTCCACCACTTCGCCGTTGTCGGGCAGGCTGCCGTTGTCGCGGCTGTGGTGGAGCTTGAGGCCGACCCAGTGGTTGGGCATCCACTGGGTGGCGACGTCACCGAAGATGTGCTGGCGGTCCTTGTCTTCGGGGGCCAGTTCGTCGATGTCGGTGCGGTATTCGCTGAAGCGCTCGGCGATGCCGACGTTGGCGGTGAGCAGGGTGGTGTCGAAGGTCCAGCGCAGGGCTTCGATGTTGGTGTCCCACCAGGTGCCTTCGTCGCTGCGCACGCGCTGGCGACCGAAGCGCAGGTGCTCGCCCGGGTAGGCGGTGAGGCCGGCGTAGTCGACCCAGAACTCGCGCAGGGCGAGGTAGCTCTTGTCCGGTTCGCGGCCGTCGCTGTTCTGGCTGGATTCGCTGTCGATGTCGCTGGATTCGAGGGTGTCGGTCTCGACGATGTCGGTCGCGGTCACCGCCTGGCCCATGGCGAAGGCGCTCCACTCGCCGCGCTGGCCGTAGACCCAGGGACGCAGGTCGAGGCCGATGCCGTTGACGTCGCCGCCTTTCTGGGTGCCGAGGTCGCGGTCGTCTTCGGACTGCGCGGTGATCTTGATGTCGAGGCCGAAGTTCTTGTCACTCATCTGCACGGCGAAGGCGCTGCTCGCGGTGATCAGCGTGATGCCCAGGCCCAGGCTGGCATTCGTCCAGAGATTGAATTTCATAGCGGTTCCTTCAAGGGGTCTGCATGGCTTGCATCTGCGCGGCGTCTTGCAACGCGGTGCCTCTCAGCTGGCGCTCGTCGCGCAGCAGCTGCTCGGCCCGGGCACGTTCCGCAGGCTGCAGTTGTTGTTCCACCGCCTGGGCCAGTTCGGTGGCCTGGGGGGTGTTCTTGGGCAGCGCCAGCTGGCTGAAGACGTAGGCGTTGACCAGGTTGGGCTGGATGCCCTTGCCCTGGGCGAACATCTGGCCGAGGGCGAAGTCGGCGTTGATCTGGCCGCTGCGGGCAGCGCTCAGCAGGTAGTCCAGCGCCTTGTCCGGGTAGATGTCGCCGAGGTAGCCACGGATGTAGATCTGCCCCAGCAGGTAGTTGGCGCTGGGTTCGGTGGCGGAGGCCTTCATCAGGTGCTCCTCGGCCTTGTGCGGGTCCTGCGGCAGCAGCTTGCCTTCGTAGTAGAGGCGGCCCAGCAGCAGCTCGGCGCGCGGTTGCGCGGCTTCGCGGCCGTGGTCGAGGTACTCCATCATCTTGTCGATGTCGCCCAGGCCCGGGTATTCGTAGAGCAGCTTGGCCAGGCTGACCCAGGCGGCGGGGTAGGCCGGGGCGATCTCTTCGAGCATCTCCTGGGCCTTGCCTTCGTCGGGCTTGCCGCCGAGCTCGGCGTCGGCCAGCACCTGGGCCACCGAGTCGACGCGCTGGGCGGGGATGACGCCGGCGTGGTAGCCGTTCATCAGTTGGGCGACCAGGGCTTTCTGCTCCTCGGCCTTGTTCTGCTTCTGGTACACGGTGGCCAGCTCGACGTAGCAGACGTCGGCCTGGGCCAGGGTGCGCTTGCAGATGTCCTCGATCTCGCCCAGGTGCTGGTCGTAGGTGCCCTGGCTCCGATAGAAGAGGATCTGCGCCAGCTCGGCCTGGGGCTGGCCGTCGGCGCGCCACTGGGCGATGCGCTGCTGCACGTTCACGCCGGGGAAGTCCTGCGGGAAGGTGAGGTAGAGCATGACCAGGGGCAGCAGGCTGCTCGGCTCGCCGGCCTTGAATGCCTCGTCCAGCAGCTTGGCCGCTTCCTGGCGTTCGGCGGGCGTGGCGTCGGGCTTGCGCGCCAGGAGCTTGCCGAGGCGGGCCTTGGCGCGGGGCGATTCGTCCATGGCCTGGCGGTAGATCTGCTCGGCCTGGCGCATCTGCTCCGGGTCACCGCTGTTGACCTGCAGGTCGGCCAGGCCGACCTGGGCACTGACGTAGCCCAGGTCCGCCAGCTGGCGGTAGTTGCGCTCGGCGGTAGCGGTGTCGCCACGCTTGAGCGCTTCGTTGGCCAGGCGTTGGTCGGGCAGGCCGGCACAGCCGGCCAGCGCGACCGCGGCGCCGAGCATCAGGTAACGGGAGGGGAATGTCGCCACGTGGTCTCCCTCCTTAGAAGCCGGCGGCCAGGGCGCGGTCGACCATCCAGTCGAACGAGGGGCCGCGGTCGATGCTGACCTCGACCGGCTGGCCGGCGAGCTTGCTGTCCAGGGTCTGGTCGGGCTGGATGACCACGCGGATGTCGGAGGACAGGCCGCTGTCGATCAGGCTGGTGCTGATGATCTTGCCGTGGCGCGGGCTGTCTTCGCCGGCCACCTGGAAGGTGACGCTGGCGCCGGGCTTGGCCTGGGCGAAGTTGCGGTAGGGGAAGCGGGCGCTGACGGTGGCTTCGAAGTCCTGGGGCACCAGCTCGAAGATCACGTCGCCCTTGCCGGCGAACTGGCCGTCGGCGACCAGCTGGCGCGCCACCTTGCAGTTGCAGGGGCTGGTCAGGGTGCCTTTCATCTGCTTGCCGAACAGCTCTTCGACGTTGGCCGGGGTGAGCTGGTCGTCGGTCAGATGGCCCTTGAGCATCTCCAGCATGGTGGCGGAGAAGGAGGCGATGGGGGCGCCCTTGTCGACGTTGGTGCCTTCGCCGCCGATCAGGCTCTGCACGGTGCCTTCACGGGGCATGGTGACCTGCATGCTGGGCACCGCGACCATGCCGGATTCGGCGTGGGTGACGAAGTACAGGCCGTACAGGGACTTGAAGATGAAGCCGAAGGCGGCGAGGCCGACGACGAACAGGCCGGCGCTGAAGGTGACGGCCTTGAGGCGGCCGAACACGCCCATGCCGCCGCCGTTGCCACCGTTCTTGCGCGGCTTGGTGAAGTTCTCGCGCTGCAGGGTGTTGAGCATGTCGCCGGCGCTGATCACTTCACCGGACAGGTGGGCGCTGATCAGGTAGCGCAGGGTGGCGATGTCGCGCGGCTTGAGGCTGTGGAACTGGCAGCCGGCACGGCCGCTGTCCGGGTCCACGGCACGCACCTGGAATTCGACGTCCAGGCCCAGGGTCAGGCTGTCCAGCTGGAACAGCATGCGGCCCTGGTGGTAGTCGCCGACCTGGGCGCGGTGCTTGGGGCTGGTCTGGAAGGAGAAGCCCCCGGCGGAGAGGTCGACCAGGCGGTGCTCGACCCGTTCGTTGTTGGCCAGGTAGCGGATCTTGGCCGGTATCTTGACCCGGGCGTGCTGGCGCTGGGCTTCGGATTCGTGCACCACATTGACGTTGACGGCTGTATTCATGGCTTGGATTTCCTATTCAAGTTCTGTCACACGAACGCCATCAGCGTGGCGACGAATACGCTGGTTGCGGTGAAGGTCATGGCGCGTGAGGACCAGGTGTTGAACCAGCGCGTAAAGCTGGCGAGATCACGGTTGAGCTTGGTGTTCTGGCGCGTCCAGGACTGCTGGTCGAGGCGGAAGAAGACGTAGATCTTCACCAGGGCGCCGACGATCTGGTTGTAATAGAGGATCAGCGGGTAGGCCGGCCCTATGTGGTGCCCTGAAACGCTCAGCAGCAGGGTGAGGATGAAACGGGTGAGACCGATCCACAGCAGGTACACGAGCAGGTAGGCGATGCTGTACTTGATGCTGGCGATGATGGCGACGGCGAGGCCCAGCAGGCAGGTCCACATCGATACGCGCTGGTCGCTGAGCACCAGGGTGGTGAACCAGCCCAGGCGGCGTGGCCCCAGGCGCAGGGCCCGGGAGTTCTGCCGCAGGTTGTTGCCGTACCAGCGGAACATCAGCTTGCGGCTGGCCTTGATGAAGCTCTTCTCCGGCGGGTGCTCGACGGTGTTGATCGCCGCGTCCGGCACGTAGAAGGTGTCGTAGCCCAGGCGCATCAGGCTGTACCAGCTGGACTTGTCGTCACCGGTGAGGAACTGGAAGCGACCCAGGCGCCAGTGGTCCAGGTGGTCGCTTTCCACGTCGGCGATGAAGTCCGGGTCGGTCACTACCTTGGCGCGGAACACCGACATGCGCCCGGTCATGGTCAGCACCCGCTTGGAGAGCGCCATGGAGCACATGTTGATGTGGCGCTGGGCGAAGCGCAGCTTGTGCCACTCGGACATGATGTAGCTGCCCCGCACCTCGCAGAACTCGTTGGTGGTGAGGCCGCCGACATTGGGGAAGAGCTTGAACCAGGGCACGGTCTTGTTCACCACGCCTTCGGCGAGCACGGTGTCGCCGTCCACGACCGCGACCACGGCGTTTTCGTCCGGCAACTGGCGGGAGATGGCGCGGAAGCCATAGGCCAGGCCGTCGCGCTTGCCGGTGCCGGGGATGCGCACGAAGTCGAGGGCGACGTGCTCGGGCGGGTTCATCTTTTCCCACAGGCCCTTGACCAGCAGCTCATCGGACAGCTCGACGATCGAGCAGACCACTGTGGTGGGATAGCCGCAGCTGATCGCTTCCTGGATCACCGAGCGGTAGACCATGGCGGTGGTCAGCGCGTCGATGCGGAAGCTGGTCACCAGCAGGAATACATGGGACGGGTCGGCCGCCTTTCCTAGCTTGCGAACCTTGCGCCGGTAGTGCGGGTAGACCACATACAGGAACAGCATGCCGCGAATGAAGTGCAGGCCGCCCATGGAGTAGCGCCAGATGCCGACCAGGCCGATCAGCAGCAGGAAATGCTTGGAGTCGGGGTCGAAGACCGACTTGGGCAGGGCCAGTGCGAGCAGCCCCAGGCCCGTCAGGTAGAAAAGCCAACCCGCCGCCTCGTTGAGGCTTAGCTTGAGCTTGTCCATACGTTTATCCATTCCGTCGTTGGCGCCGGACAAACCTCGGGCGTGGGCGCGGCTTCTTGTTGTTCGCCGACCCGAGGTTGATCACTTGCGTTGCGCTTAGAAGCTGGTGTCCGGGATTACCAGCAGATGCCTTCGGCCTGTGCGTTGGTCGCCTTGGGCATGAAGCCCACGAGGTCGATCACGCGCTTGCCTTCGGGCGCCCGTTGCGCCAGCGGGGCGAAGAGCTCGTCGCGGTTGCCGAGGACGATGATGTCGGCATCGCCGACCACGCCGTCGAAGTCGCTGTCGAGCAGGGAGGACACATGGGGAATCTTCGATTCGATGTAGTCCTTGTTGGCGCCGTGCACGCGTGCGTACTCGACGTTGCGGTCGTAGATGCGCAGGTCGAAGCCCTTGCCGATGAGCATCTCGGCCAGTTCCACCAGGGGGCTTTCACGCAGGTCGTCGGTACCCGCCTTGAACGACAGGCCGAGCAGGGCGACCTTGCGCTTCTCCTGGGCGGCGATGATGTCGAACGCCTTCTGCACCTGGTAGGCGTTGCTGCGCATCAGCGAGCCGATCAGCGGGGCCTCGACGTCCAGCGAGCTGGCGCGGTAGTTGAGGGCGCGCACGTCCTTGGGCAGGCAGGAGCCGCCGAAGGCGAAGCCGGGGCGCATGTAGTACTTGGAGAGGTTGAGCTTGTGGTCCTGGCAGATCACGTCCATCACTTCGCGGCCGTCGACACCCACCGCCTTGGCGATGTTGCCGATCTCGTTGGCGAAGGTGACCTTGGCGGCGTGCCAGACGTTGCAGGTGTACTTGATCATCTCGGCGACCTGGACTTCCTTGCGGATGATCGGGGTGTCGAGTTCGCGGTACAGGGTTTCCAGCAGGTCGCCGGAGGCCTTGTCCAGTTCGCCGATGACGGTCATGGGCGGGAAATCGTAGTCCTTGATGGCGGTGCTTTCGCGGAGGAACTCGGGGTTCACCGCCACGCCGAAGTCGTCACCGGCCTTCTTGCCGGAGCAGTCCTCGATGATCGGGATCACCACGTTCATCACGGTGCCCGGCAGCACGGTGCTGCGTACGACCACGGTGTGGCGCTCGGACTTGTCACGCAGGGCGAAGCCGATCTCGCGGCACACGCCTTCGATGTAGTCCAGTTCCAGGTCGCCGTTCTTCTTGCTCGGGGTGCCGACGCAGATGAAGGAGACTTCGGTGTCACGCACGGCGGCGGCGACATCGGTGGTGCCGCGCAGGCGGCCGGTCTTGCGGCCTTGCTGCAGGAGCTCTTCGAGCCCGGGTTCGACGATGGGGGACTTCCCGTTGTTGATCAGGTCGATCTTGGTGGTGGAGACGTCTACACCGACAACTTCATGACCACGAGCCGACAGGCAACCGGCACATACTGCACCGACGTAGCCCAAACCAAAGATGCTGATACGCATCGCATTCACCTCATCCATTTAGCACGCTGTTAATTGGTGGCATAATCGCCACTTCCGTTTTGCAGCCGTTACATTCAATTCGTAACTTTCAGCTGCGTGCAGGCATGACAAACACCTGGCACCGAAACTGCGGGTACCTGAAGCGGAGCCTGTGAACAAGCTGGCTCCAAGGGTTCCTGGACTGATTACCTTACTGGCTCTTGTCCCTGGTTCTTGTCAGTCGATCCTGTGTCTAACTTCTCCTCTTAGTTCGCCTGTCTGGTTTCTGGCGCACAACTTCCCCCTCGGAGCATTCCGATACATGGGGGCAGTTTGGAATCACGCTGAAATATTGCGTGAAGAATTAAGTGACGGGGTTATGAGTGTTCGGGTTTTCGGATAGTTCCTACCGTTCGTCATCAATTTGATTTGTTGCAATTCATCGGCTACGGCCATTTGTAATTGCACTTTGATGGCAAACTTTGCGTATTTAAGCGCGCTGGAAAAGTTCCCTGTTTTTAACTTTGGCAAGCGCAGCGGTAGTTCGCTATGGCCCGTGCTAGAGCCTGCGCGTTGTTTACGCAACAGCGCGGAAGTTCCCTGGCCAGTTGTTAGGCAGGCGGTACGTTAGTTCCAGGGGGATTTAAAGTGATGGCACCGAGCCGGTGCGCTGAAGTGGCGGGGGAGAAGAAAGATTGGCCGGTTGGACGACGCCTGGAGGCGTCGCCCAACCAATGGCAGGTTGTGGCGGGAAACGGGGCGGGAGAATCAGTCCTGCGGGGTGTCGCGGAGGAATACCAGCTTGTCTGCCGAGGAGGCTTCGGCGTTGTAGCGGTAGCCTTGGTAGTCGAAGTCCTTGAGGCCTTGCGGGTCGGTCAGGCGCTCCTTGATCACGTAGCGGGCCATCAGGCCACGGGCCTTCTTGGCGTAGAAGCTGATGATCTTGTACTGGCCGTTCTTCAGGTCCTTGAATTCGGTGTCGATGATGCGGGCATTGAGGGCCTTGCGCTTCACCGAGCTGAAGTATTCGTTGGAGGCGAGGTTGAGCAGGATGTCGTCGCCCTGTTCGGCCAGCGCTGCGTTGAGCCAGCCGCTGATGCGCTCGCCCCAGAAGGCGTAGAGGTCCTTGCCGCGGGCGTTGGCCAGCTTGGTGCCCATCTCCAGGCGGTAGGGCTGCATCAGGTCCAGCGGGCGTAGCAGGCCGTAGAGGCCGGAGAGCATGCGCAGGTGGCGCTGGGCGAAGTCGAAGTCGGCCTCGGCGAAGCTCTCGGCATCGAGGCCGGTGTAGACGTCGCCCTTGAAGGCGAGCAGGGCCTGCTTGGCGTTCGCCGGGGTGAACTCCGGGTGCCAGCTGCCGTAGCGCGCGGCGTTGAGGCCGGCGAGCTTGTCGGACAGGTGCATCAGCTCGGCGATCTCGTTCGGCGCCAGGGTGCGCAGTTGCTGGATCAGCTCCTGGGCGTGGTCCAGGTGCTGGGGCTGGGTGTGGCGCGGAGTCACCGGCGGGGTTTCATAGTCCAGGGTCTTGGCGGGGGAAATCACCAGCAGCATGAGTCGTCTCCTTCAGGAATGCGGCGATTCTAGGGATTTGCACCGTTGGGCTCCACCTATGGGGACGATTGACGCTGTCAGGTGTTGCCTGGGCGGGCAGGGGGCCTGCCCCGTGAACGCCTTCTATATAGGGCTTCAGCCCACCGCTGCTGGAGCGATTCCCTCGCCCGGTTGCCACACATCACATTCGGCGCCTGGGGCGTTGCGCTATAGTGCGACGCCCGGCGCATCCGCCGGCCCCCTCTCATCCACTTTGACAAGGAGGTCGTAGTGAAGACCCTCTCGCGTATCGCCCTATCCCTGCTGTTGGCTTCCAGCGCCGCCCTGGCCCAAGCCGAACAGCTGCCCATCGAAGTGCTCAGCGCTGTGGTCAAGGACCAGAAGATCGCGGGTGCCGAGGTGCTGGTGCAGAAGAACGGCGCGCAGACCGCCGCCGGCAAGACCAACGCCCAGGGCCAGGTGACCCTGGACAGCGCCTTCGCCGATGATGCCGACGCGCTGCTGATCATCAAGAAGGACGGCTACTCCAACCTGGTCGCCAAGTGCCCGTGCAAGGGCATGACCTACGCGGTAAGCCCGGTGATGCAGGACCTGGACGGCATGCGCGTGGTGCTGAGCTGGGGCGAGACCCCGGCGGACCTGGACTCGCACATCGCCTTCCCCGGCAACCACATCTATTTCGACGCCAAGGAAGGCACCGACGCCGACCTGGACGTGGACGACACCGACAGCTTCGGCCCGGAAACCATCACCCTGCACAAGAAGCGCTTCGGCGAGACCTACGTGTACGCGGTGCATGACTTCACCAATATCAACAACCCGTCCTCCAAGGCGCTGTCCCTCAGCCAGGCCAAGGTCTTCGTCTATGTCGGCCAGTCCCTGGTGCGTACCTACTACGTGCCGAAGGACCAGCGCGGCAACCTGTGGAAGGTGTTCCGCCTTTCCGGCAACGGCGACTTCCAGGACATCAACACCCTCGAAGGCAGCAAGGCCCAGGACGCCAACTACGTGCTCGGCGACATCGAGCCGCTGCTGGGCAATGGCCAGGACGTGGCTGCCCAGGCCGTGACCCAGGCCGCCCAGGGCGATGCCAAGGCACTGAACAAGCAGGGCGAGGCGGCGTACCACGACGGCAAGCTGGACCAGGCCATCGACCTCTACCGCCAGGCCATCGAGCTCAATGCCAACTTCGGCCAGGCGTACAGCAACCTCGGCCTGGCCTACCAGAAGGCCGGCCGCACCGCCGAGGCGATCTGGGCCAACCGCAAGGCCATCGCCCTGGCCAGCGGCGCCAATGCCGCCACCGTGCGCGCGAGCTCCTACTACAACATCGCGCGCATCTATGAAGAGGCCGAGCAGTTCGACGACGCCCTGCGCCACTACCACCTGGCCAAGGAGCAGAAGGCCAACCCGGTGTACGACAAGGCGATCCAACGGGTTCAGGACCGCCACTGATCCACTATCGGTAACCAGCGCGCCCTTCGGGGCGCGTTTTTCATTGGAGTACGCATTCATGTTCAGAGCCATTTCCCTGGGGCTCGTCCTGGCCCTTGGAGCCGGCAAGGCACAGGCCGCCGGCCCCCGTGCGGTCGCCTTGCTCGACCGCAGCACCTGGCCCGCCGCGCTGGACAGCCCGGCACGTTTCGATGACGCCTCGCGGGCGGAGATCCTGGTGTTCGCCCAGACCCTGCTGCAGAGCGAGACGCTGGATGCCGGCGCCTGGCAGCAGCGCCTGGACCTGAAGGCAGCCAACCTCGATGGCATCGAGACCACGCGCAAGCACTTCTGGGCGCGCCTTGTGGATAACTACCGCCTGGCCAGCCAGGGCTGCACCGCCAGCAGCCCCTTCTGCCCGCCAGCGAACGATGAGGCGGCACTGCGCGAGCAGGCGAAGCGCTTCGATGTGGCACCGGATTCGCCCTTCTTCGCCTGGGTCGAGGCGAGCCGGCGCTTCCACCAGATCTACCTGGACGAAGAAATGCGCCTGGCGGCGCTGTTCCCCCGGGTCAGCAGCGAGATCGGAATGTTCTCCGCCCAGGAGCGCAACGGTGAGGAACTGGCGGACCGTCACTTCCTCCTGACCTTCGACGACGGCCCCACGCCGGTGGGTGGCCACAGTGATCGGCTGACCCCCTGGCTGCGGGCCAATGGCGTCAACGGCACCTTCTTTGTCCTCGGCCAGAGCCTGCAGGCGCGCTTGCAGAAGACCTCCGCCAAGGCCCTGGGCGAGCTGTATGCCGGCCAGTGCGTGGCCTCCCATGGCTGGGAGCACAAATCCCACGCCACTTGGGAGCAGTGGCAGGACTCGGTCACCCGCGTGCAGGCGCTGTTGGGCAAGACGCTGCCGGACAACGCCATGCCGCTGTTCCGCCCGCCCTATGGCCAGCGCAAGGCCGACAGCGCCGCCTTCTTCGCCGGGCAGGGGTTGCAGGTGGCGCTGTGGAACATCGACTCCCAGGACTGGAACGCTCGGGTCAGCGGCGATGCGGCCGGCCAGCGCGTGCTCAGCCTGATGCTGCTGTGGCGGCGCGGGGTGATTCTGTTCCACGACATCCACTCCAAGGCGCAGACGGCGGTGCCCTGGTTGCACGCACAGACGAGCGCGGCAGGGCTGACCTGGGAAGACTGTCGGAGCTATCGCTAGGAAGGGCTGACCGGGCGGTCGGAATGCAGGAAGTGAAGCAGGAGGACTTTCGACTTTAGCGATGGCAAGGGATGACGCCAAGGGTTATTCGTCGCATGGAAAAAAAATTGTCCGGGGGGAAAAAAGTTCTTTTTTCTGTCATCCGTATTGGGTTATTAACGAATCAGACCGCCGAATCCTGAAGACAGGTGGCGGCCACAAGGCCCTCACCTGCGCTTCTCGGGCTCCCCTGGCGACCGGCATGACCCGGCCAGAAGGGGACGGTAGTCCTTCCTCGGCGGAGAGCCGTCATGGCATTCCGTCGCCCGGACCGACAAGAAGGTGACCGAGTATGGATGATCACGGACGCGCCCGCCCCACCGCTCCAACCCTCTACGCCCTCGATACGAACGTTCTGATCCACGATCCCAACGCCATTCTCAACTTCGAAGAACACCACGTGGCCATCCCCATGACCGTGCTGGAGGAACTCGACAAGCTGAAGACGGGCAAGCAAGGCGTAGCCGCCGAATGCCGCCAGGCGATTCGGCTGATCGACAAGATCCTGGGCGGTGCCACGCCCGAGCAGGTTGAGCACGGCGTACCTATCCAGCGGGAAAAGAGCGGCCCCTGCGGCTTTCTCTCGATACTCATGAGCAAGAGCGCAGCCCCCATCACCTGGCTGCCGGAAGACCTCAACGACAACAAGATCATCAACCAGTTGGTGGAGCTGAAGACCCGGCGCCCGGGCATGTCCGTGGTGCTGGTGACCAAGGACATCAACATGCGCCTGAAGGCGCGCGCCTGTGGCATCGATTCGGAGGACTACCACACCGACCAGTTGGTCGACGACGTTTCGCTGCTGTCCCGTGGCTACCACACCATGGCCGGCTCCTTCTGGGACCGCGTCAGCAAGGTGGAAACCCGCCAGGACCACGGCCGCGCCTGGCACCGCGTGCAACTCACCGACAACCTGCCGGCCGTCCACGTCAACGAGTTCATCGTCGACGAACAGGGCTTCGTCGGCTGGATCAAGGGCATCAAGGCCGATGAGCTGCTGATCCTCGACCTGCACCAGGAACCCTTGCTGCACCAGGAAGCCTGGGGCCTGCGCCCGCGCGACATCTACCAGGCCCTGGCGCTGTTCGCCCTGCTCGACCCGGACATCCACCTGGTCAACCTCTCGGGTGCGGCGGGCTCCGGCAAGACCATCCTGGCGCTGGCGGCGGCCATCGAGCAGACCATGGTCAGCAAGCGCTACCGGCGCATCATCGCCACCCGCAGCGTGCAGGGGCTGGACCAGGAGATCGGCTTCCTGCCCGGCACCGAGGCCGAGAAGATGGAGCCCTGGCTGGGCGCCATCACCGACAACCTCGAAGCCCTGCACATGGATGACGAGAGTACCCACGGCAGCGTCGACTACATCCTCAGCAAGGTGCCGCTGCAGTTCAAATCCCTCAACTACATACGCGGGCGCAGCTTCCAGCAGAGCCTGATCCTGATCGACGAGTGCCAGAACCTGACGCCGCACCAGATGAAGACCATCATCACCCGTGCCGGCACCGGTTCGAAGGTGATCTGCCTGGGCAACCTGGCGCAGATCGACACCCCTTACCTGTCCGCGCCCAGCTCCGGCCTTACCTACCTCACCGAACGCTTCAAGGACTTCCCCCATGGTGTGCACATCACCCTGCAGGGCGTACCGCGTTCGGTGCTGGCGGAGTACGCCGAAGCCCACATGTGACGAACGGCCGCCGGGCGGAGCGATCCGCCCGGCGAAAGCCCTTCGATAATCCGCGTATTTGTATACAATCTGCTCCCTGCGGACCACTTCATGGTGACCGCCAGAGGAGCTAAGCAGTGTTGACCCATCTCGATTCCCAAGGCCGCGCCAACATGGTCGACGTCACCGAAAAAACGGTGACTTCCCGTGAGGCAACGGCCGAAGCGCGGGTGCGCATGCGCCCGGAAACCCTGGCCATGATCCAGGCCGGCGGCCACCCCAAGGGCGACGTGTTCGCCGTGGCGCGCATCGCCGGCATCCAGGCGGCGAAGAAGACTTCCGACCTGATTCCCCTGTGCCACCCGCTGATGCTCACCAGCGTCAAGGTCGAGCTCGCCGCCGAAGGCGACGACACGGTGCACATCGTCGCCCGCTGCAAGCTGGCCGGGCAGACCGGGGTGGAAATGGAGGCGCTGACCGCCGCCAGCGTCGCCGCCCTGACCCTCTACGACATGTGCAAGGCGGTGGACCGCGGCATGACCATCGAAAGCGTACGCCTGCTGGAAAAGCTCGGCGGCAAGAGCGGCCATTACCAGGCCGGGGAGTGAAGATGATTCGCGTGCAGTATTTCGCCCGTTACCGTGAAGCGCTCGGCCTCGAAGGCGAGCAGCTTGCCTGGGACCCGGCGTTCGCGAAGCTGGATGACCTGCGTCGCCGCCTGCTGGACCGTGGCGGCGTATGGGAAGTGCTCGACGAACAGAACCTGATGTGCGCCCGCAACCAGGAACTGTGCAGCCTCGACGAGGTGCTGGCCGACGGCGACGAAGTGGCCTTCTTCCCCACCGTGACCGGAGGCTGACATGGGCATTCGCGTACAGGCCAAGGCCTTCGACCCCGGCACCGAACTGAACGCTCTGCATGCGGCCAACGTCGGCGTTGGCGCGGTGGTCGGCTTCGTCGGCTATGTGCGCGATTTCAACGAGGGCCAGGATGTATCCGGGATGTTCCTCGAACACTACCCGGGGATGACCGAGAAGGCCCTGGAGAAGATCGCCGAGGAAGCCCGGCAGCGCTGGCCGCTGCTCAAGGTCGACATCCTCCACCGCATCGGCCGCCTGGAACCGGGCGAGCCGATCGTCTTCGTCGGCACCGCCAGCGCCCACCGCCAGGCGGCGTTCGACGCCTGCAACTTCATCATGGACTACCTCAAGACCCGCGCGCCCTTCTGGAAAAAGGAAGATACCGCCGAAGGCCCGCGCTGGGTAGAAGGGCGCTGCAGCGACCAGGCGGCGGCGCAGCGCTGGGAAGACGACAAGTGCAGCTGAGCCGGCGGCTCAGAGCTCGATGTACATCTTCAGCAGGATGGGCGCGAACATCGAGGCCGTGCCCAGGCCCGTGAGCCAGATGCCCCATTCCCGTTCGCGGTTGCTGAAGCCGATGCCGAGCAGGAGGAAGCCCGCGACCAGCAGGGCGATCATGATGTGCACGTTGTCCATGCCGTTCTCCATTCCATCCGGGTCTCTGCTTGCAGACTAGCCGGCACCTGGGCGCACAGGGCTGACCTGGGTCATGCTGCCTGGCAGGCCGGCTTTTGCGGCCCTGGAAATGAGGCGGACGGCAATTGACGATTTGTACGAATAAGTCCAGAGTGGACAAATAAGTACAAAACAGGGCCGCGTCCATGCACGCCAACCTTCGCCGAACACGCTCCATGCGCCCGCCGGAATCGCCCGGCTGCGTTTCTCTGCCCTCCATCAACGCTCACAAGAACCGGCCTGCCGCCCTGGCGGGCCCTGACATGCATCGCGGGAGTCGCACCATGAAGAAAATCGCACTGCTCGGCGGTATCGCCCTGAGCCTCGTGGCATCCAGCCTGTTCGCCGCCGACAAGCCCTTGCGCCTGGGCATCGAGGCGGCCTATCCGCCCTTCGCCTACAAGACACCGGCGGGGCAGATCGAAGGCTTCGACTACGACATCGGCAATGCGCTGTGCGAGGAGATGAAGGTCAAGTGCCAGTGGATCGAGCAGGAGTTCGACGGCCTGATCCCCTCGCTGAAGGTGAAGAAGGTGGATGCGATCCTGTCGTCCATGACCATCACCGACGAGCGCCGCAAGTCGGTGGATTTCACCCACAAGTACTATTACAGCCCCGCGCGCCTGGCGATGAAGAAGGGCAGTGCGGTGAGCGAGGACTTCTCCCAGCTGGTGGGCAAGACCGTCGGCACCCAGCGATCCACCACCACCGACCGCTTCGCCACCGAGGTGCTGGAGCCCAAGGGCGTGAAGGTGGTGCGCTACAGCACCCAGAACGAGATCTACCTGGACCTGCTCTCCGGGCGCCTGGACGCGGTGCTGGCGGATGCCTTCCCGCTCAACGAAGGCTTCCTCAAGACCGAGAACGGCAAGGGCTACGAGTTCGTCGGCCCGGTGCTGAAGGACCCGCAGTACTTCGGCGAGGGCGCCGGGATCGCCGTGCGCAAGGGCGATGCCGAGCTGCGTGACAAGCTGGACGCGGCCATCACTGCCCTGCGCACCAATGGCACCTACCAGAAGATCCAGGCGAAGTACTTCGACTTCGATATCTACGGGGATTGAAGGGGAGCGGGCGGTGCGATGCGCCGCCCGGGTTCCGGCGTGAGGAGCGTCCGTAGGTTGGCGCCGAGCGCAGCGAGGCCCAACGTTTGCCGGTGGGCCCGATCGCGAATGAATGTGCTCCTACGGGGGGCTACGGGGTGGGTCGGTGCGTAGGGTGGAGGTCGCTTTTTACCTCCACCATGCGGAGGTGGGGTTGGCGATTGGCAGCATGGGTTTCGCTGCGCTCTACGCCATCTTACGGGGCACCGGTGTGTGGGTGTGGGTGAATGAATTGGCCCTTACACCTCGTTGTCGGGTTCTTCCTTGAGTTCGCGCAGGTGCTTGTACACGGTGGCGCGGCCCATGTTGAGGACGTTGGCGACGTAGTTGGCGGCGCTCTTGCCCTTGAAGGCGCCTTCGGCGTGCAGGGCCAGGACCAGTTCGCGCTTGTGCTCGCGGCTGAGCAGGTTGAGGCCGAGCTGGCGCTGGCGCATCCAGTTGTGCAGGAAGGTGTTGATGCGCTCCTGCCAGTCGTCGCGGAACAGCGCGTCGGGCTGGGGGATCAGCTTGCCCGGGGCGAGGAACAGGTCCAGGGCCGCCTTGGCGCTTTCGAACAGCGAGATATTCAGGTTGATGCACAGCACCGCCAGCGGCTTGCCCTTGGCGTCCTGCAGCACGGTGCTGACGGAGCGGATCTTCTGCCCGTCCCAGTTGAGCTTCTCGTAGGGGCCGATATTCCGCGCCTCGCCGCCATCCTCGAGCATGTCCTCCAGCGCCGCGTCGTCGCCGATGCAGCGCTTGGAGATGTTGTTGGCGATGTAGGCGACCTTCTGCGTGCGCAGGTCGTGCACCACCACTTCGGCGTGGGGGAAGAACAGGGTGGCGATGCCGTCGGCTATGGCCCGGAAGTTGTCGAATGCCGGATCGGGACGAGGCGTCATGGAAGGCTCCGCAAAGGCTTGGCCGCGCCCCTTTGGCGCGGCCCGGCGAGTGTGGCGCAAAGCGCGCCGGGCGTCACCTGAGGCGGGCCGGGGAGAGCAGCGCTGCAGTCAGGCCAAAGCGGCCCAGGTGCTCCGGCAACGGCTGACGCAGGATCAGGCTGGCGCTGGCCTCGCCCATGGCGGCGGAGGTCTGGATGCCGTAGCCACCCTGGCCGGCGACCCAGAAGAAGCCCGGCGCCTGGTCGTCGTAGCCGGCGACAAGATCACCGTCGGCGAAGAACGAGCGCAGCCCGGCCCAGGTGCGGGCGGGGCGACGGATGCTCATGTGGGTGTGCTCCTCGATCTGGTGGATGCCCATGGCGATGTCCAGCTCTTCGGGTTGCACGTCGTGGGCGTCCACCGGGTCGGCATTGGCCGGCGAGCCCAGCAGCATGCCGGCGTCGGGCTTGAAGTAGAAGGATTCGTCCAGGCTCACCAGCGCCGGCCAGGCATGGCTGTCGACGCCTTCCGGCGCGGCGAAGATGAAGGCCGCGCGGCGTTTCGGCTGCAGGCCCAGGGGGCGCACGCCGGCGAGGGCGGCGAGGCCGTCGCACCAGGCACCGGCGGCGTTCACCAGCACCGGCGCGCTGAACTCGCCCTGACCGGTGGTGACGCGCCACAGGTCGCCCTCGCGAGCGATGGCCTGTACGTCATGGCCGGTGTGCACGGCGCCGCCGTTGCGGCGGATGCCGCGCAGGTAGCCCTGGTGCAGGGCATCGGTGTCGATGTCGGCGGCGCTGGGGTCGAGCATGGCGCCGAAGACCTTCTCGCGGCGCAGCACCGGCACCAGGGCGCAGGCCTGGTCGGCGTCCAGCAGTTGCACCTCGGCGACGCTCTCGCGGGCGCTGTCGAACTGGCGGCGCAGCTCGTCCGGGTCATCGCTGAAGTCCACCACCATCTCGCCACGGGGCGTGAGGATCGGGTGCTCGCTGAAGCCCTGGGGCGGGTTGTCGAAGAAGGCCCGGCTGGCGCCGGTCAGCGCGCGCACCTGGGGCGTGCCGTAGGCGACGGTGTAGAGCGCGGCGGAGCGACCGGTGGAGTGGTAGCCGGCGTGCTCTTCGCGCTCCAGCACCGCGACCTTGCCCTGGCGCGACAGCCAGTAGCCGGTGGAGGCGCCAGCGATGCCCGCGCCGATGATGATGAAGTCCAGCTGGTTCATGCCGACGCCTCGCATTTGAGGTGATAGAGCGCGTTGGCCAGGGCGACGTCTTCGAGGCCGAGGCCGATGGAGCGGAAGAATACCGGGCGGCGATAGTCGGGGCGCTGCGCGCGGTCGGCGAGCAGCTCGGGCAGGTCACCACGCAGGGCCTCCGCGCTCCAGCCATGCTGTTCGGCGGCGATGCGCATCTCGCCGGCGCTGCCGGGGGTGGTGGCGCGGTAGTCGCAGTAGACATCCATCTCCGCCAGGGCTGCCGGAGGCACTTCATGGGCGCGCGGGGCGTTGGTGCTGATGGAAGTGACCAGGGTGGCGTGGCCGAGTTGGCGTGGGTCCAGCACCGGGGTGGCGGCGGAGGTGCAGAGCAGGATCACCTCGGCGTCGGCCAGGGCGGCGTCCTGGCTGGCGCAGACCTCCACACGCGGGTCGAGGGCGCGCAGGGCGTCGGCCCGCTCGCTGTCGGGCTGCAGGCGTGGCGAATACACGCGCACCTGTTGCCAGGGGCGCAGCGCCAGGCAGTGGCGGATATGGGCGCGAGCCACGGCACCGCTGCCGATCACCGCCAGCTGCGTGACCGCTTCCGGGGCCAGGGCATCGACCGCCACGGCGGTGGTGGCGGCGGTGCGCTCGGTGGTCAGGGTGGCGGCATCGCAGAGCATCAGCGGCTGGCCGCTCTGCATGGACATCAGCAGGGTCCAGGCGGTGACCACGGCGCCGTCCGGGCGTGGCAGGTAGGGCGAGGTCTTGACCCCGTAGACCTGCTCGCGGGCGAGTACGCCGAGGTAGTTGATGAAGTCGCCGCCGCCGGGGAATTCCACCAGTTGCTGCGCGGGCTGCACCGCCTCGCCCGTGGCGAGGTCGAGGAACATGCGCCGCAGCGCCGCCTGCACATCGATGCGGGGCAGCAGGCGTTCGGCTTCAGCGGACGTGACGACCAGAGGGGGGACGCTGGACATGGCGGGGCTCCGATATAAACAATTTGTCCATATTGGAATTTATTGTCTTGATCGGCAATAGGCGGGCGACGGGGCGCAAGGAAATGACGCCTGGGTGAACATTCTTTGGGTGGGAGGAGGGTGGCTTGGGGGAAAGGAGAAGCGGTGGGCTGAAGCCCACCCTACTACTGCTCCAAGGGAGCGGAAATGAAAAAGGCGAAGCCCGGGGGCTTCGCCTTTTCTGTGCGCGGCAGCTGCGATCAGTGCTTGCGCGGCACCGACTTGAGCAGCTCGGCGGGCGGGGTTTCGCAGTTGATCTTGCGGCCCAGCAGTTCTTCGATCGGCGGCAGGGCGAAGGCATCGTCCTCGCCGGCAAAGCTGATGGAGGTGCCGCTGGTGCCGGCACGGCCGGTACGGCCGATGCGGTGCACGTAGTCGTCCGGGTCTTCCGGCAGGGTGAAGTTGATCACGTGGCTGATGGCGTCGACGTGGATGCCGCGGCCGGCGACGTCGGTGGCGACCAGTACGCGGATCTTGCCTTCGCGGAAGCCTTCCAGGGTCTTGATGCGCTTGTGCTGGGGCACATCGCCGGACATCTGGGCGGCGCTGATGCCGTCCTTGGTCAGGCGCTCTTCGATGCGGCGCACCTCGTCCTTGCGGTTGGCGAAGACCATCACCCGTTCCCAGTTGTTCTGGGCGACCAGGTTGTAGAGCAGCTTGTACTTGTCGCTGCCGGCAACGGCGTAGACATGCTGCTCGACGGTCTCGCTGGCGACGTTCTCCGGCTCGATCTCGACGATGGCCGGGTCGACGGTCCACTGCTTGGCCAGGTTCATCACGTCGTCGGTGAAGGTGGCGGAGAACAGCAGGGTCTGGCGTTCGCCCTTGTGCGGGGTCTGGCGGATGATCTGGCGGACCTGGGGGATGAAGCCCATGTCGAGCATGCGGTCGGCTTCGTCCAGCACCATCACTTCGACCATGTCCAGGTGCACGTCACCGCGCTGGTTGAAGTCCAGCAGGCGGCCGGGGGTGGCCACGAGGATGTCGCAGAAGCGCGATTCCAGCTGCTTGAGCTGCTTGTCGAAGTCCATGCCGCCGACGAAGCTCATGACGTTCAGGCCGGTGTACTTGGTCAGGGCCTGGGCGTCCTTGGCGATCTGCACCACCAGCTCGCGGGTCGGCGCGATGATCAGCGCACGGGGCTCGCCCATGTAGCGCTCTTTCGGCGGCGGGGTCTGCTGCAGCTGGGTGATGATCGAGATGAGGAAGGCGGCGGTCTTGCCGGTGCCGGTCTGGGCGCGGCCGATGGCGTCCTGGCCCTTGAGGGTGAAGCCCAGTACGCCCGCCTGGATCGGCGTGCAGTAGGGGAAGCCCAGGTCATGGATGGCGTGCATCAGGGTCGGCGACAGCTTGAAGTCGTGGAAGCGGGTCTTGCCTTCCATGGGTTCGACGACGAAGTCTTCCAGCTTCCAGGTGTCTACCGGCTTGGGCGCGCGCTCACGGCGAGGCTTGTCGGACCTGGGTTTGTCGCTGCGGGGTTTCTTCTCGGCGCGGGGGGCCTGCTCGGTAGCAGTGGCGGCAGCAGCAGCGGCGGGTTTCTCAGCCGGGGCGCGCGGCGCCTTCTTGGGCTGGGCGGGGGTTCTCTCGCTAGCGGTGCGAGTCGGGGCCTGGGTGGCCGGGGCAGTCGGGGCGACGCCGGAAATGGGCTCTTCGCCCTTGCCAAAGATTTTCTTGAGTGCTTTGAGCACGGTCATCTCGTCGATTGGTTAAGGAATGAACGGGCGCCAGTGTAAAGCAAGATGTGATCGCGGCGAAGTGCCCTGGCGTTTTGCCGTGGGCAGCCGCTCTGTTCCGGGCGTTGCGCGGGGTAGGAGGGCGCCGCCCCGGTGTCGGGGCGGCGTGGGGCGGGGGTTATTCGCTGGGCAGGCTGGCCAGGAGCAGGCGCTGGACGTTGCCGCCCATGATCTTGGCGATGTCGCCTTCGCTGTAGCCGGCTTCCTGCAGGCCCTGGGTCAGCTGGGCCAGGCCGGTGGTGTCGAAGGGGGCGTGGATGGTGCCGTCGAAGTCCGAGCCCAGGGCCACGTGCTCGACGCCCACCAGGTCGCTGGTGTAGCGGATGGCTTTGACGATGGCCTTGACCGAGGTGTCGCACACGGCGGTTTCCCAGTAGCCGATGCCGATCACCCCGCCGGTGGCGGCGATGCGCTTGACGTGGTCGTCGCTGAGGTTGCGCGGGCCGGGGCAGGTGCCTTCGACGCCGCCATGGGAGACCAGCACCGGGCGCTCGGCCATTTCCAGCACGTCATCGATCAGCGCGCGGGAGGCGTGGGCCAGGTCGATGATCATCTTCTTCTCTTCCAGGTGGGCCACCACGCGGCGGCCGAAGCGGGTGAGGCCGCCCTTTTCCATGCCGTGGGCGGAACCGCCGACTTCGTTATCGAAGAAGTGGGTCAGGCCGGTGATGCGGAAGCCGGCGTCATACAGGCGGTCGACGTTCTCGATCTTGCCTTCCAGCGGGTGCAGGCCTTCGGTGGCGAGGATGGCGGCGACGCGATTGGGGTCTTTCTTCCAGGCGGCGATGAAGGTTTCGAAGTCGGCGCGGGTGCGCACTTGCACCAGCTTGCCGTCGCTGCCCTTGGCGGCTGCGGCGAGTTTTTCGCCCTGGTACAGCGCGCGCTCCAGCAGGCTGGTCCAGGTACGCGGCGGCCAGCGTTGGGCCATGGCGAGCACGGTGATGTTGTCGCTGTCGTCGTCGTTCCTGTCGTAGTTGATGCCGCGCGGGGTCTTGGTGACGGTGGAGAACACCTGCAGGGCGACCTTGCCTTCCAGCAGGCGCGGCAGGTCGCTGTGGCCGAAGTCATGGCGCTCCAGCAGGTCGCGTTGCCAGAGCAGGGCATCGTCGTGGAGGTCGGCGATGAAGAGTTTCTCGTGCAGCTTGTTGGCCGCTTCGCTGGCGATATAGGGCGCTGGGGATTCGACGCTGTTCATCTTCCGGTCGAGGACGCTGGGCAGGCTGAAGAACACCGCCAGGCCGATCACGACCAGTACCAGCAGGATCAGGAGTTTGCGCATTGAGGGAGCATCCGGGCTTCGTTGTTGTAGTGGCCGGGAACTCTAGCAAGGCCGCCGGCTCGCTGCAGCACGGCTCAGCCGTTAAGGCAGTTACGTCCCTGCATCTTGGCCTTATAGAGGGCAGCGTCGGCGCGGGCGATGAGGTCCTGCAGGTCGTCCTTGGGTTGCATCTGGGTCAGGCCGATGGACACCGTGACCCCCGGCAGTATCCCCACCGGTGAATAGAAGGAGGGCACCTGCTCCAGGCTTTGGCGCAGGCGCTCGCCGATGCTGCGCGCTTCCTCCACCGCGATTTCCGGCAGCAGGATGACGAATTCCTCGCCCCCGAAGCGGGCCATGCTGTCCTTCGGCCGCAACTGGTTGCGCAGGGTGTGGGCCACCAGGCAGAGGGCGTAGTCGCCGGCCAGGTGGCCGTGGCGGTCGTTGTAGGCCTTGAAGTGATCGACATCGAGCATCAGCAGGCACATGGGCTGGCCGTTGAAGGCGCAGCGGGTGTTTTCGCGCTCGTAGATATGTTCCAGCCAGCGCCGGTTGTAGAGCCCGGTGAGGGTGTCGACGTTGGCGTTCTGCTCGGTGTCGAGAATGATCCGGTTGCCCGTGCGCACTCGGTCGCAGAGCAGCTCCAGCAGGTTCTGCATCATCTGTGGCGATTGCTGGAACAGCTTCGACAGCGCCTCGCGGTGCAGGCGCAGTACGGTGCTCGGCTGGGTGGCGACCACGTAGGCGGAGGGGTGGTCGTTGTCGATGAAGCTGATTTCACCCGCGCAGTCGCCGGCTTCCAGGGTGGACATCGGCTGGTTGTCGAGGGAGCCCAGGTACACCTGCAACTGGCCGTCGAGCAGCAGGTAGAGGTACTGGTTGCGGTTGAAGGGCGAGAGCAGGATCTCGCCTTTTTCCAGGTCGCAGGCGGCGAACTCCTGCAGGACCTGCTGCAGGCTGTTGGCGGCGACGTTCTGGAACAGTCGCTGGCGTTTGAGCAGCTGCAGATCGGCCTGCCAGTGCGCATTCTTCATGGGCTACATCTGACCTGGATAGCAACTAGGGCAACTTGGGGAGGTGGCATCGCAAAACACTCCATGTCTTTGCGTTGAAAACCGTTATCGACCTTATGCCCGCCCCCAACGGCTTTCAATGCTTGCCGCAAGGTAGGCCGACCAGTGGTTTGGAAAACCATAGCGCGTCACATTCCCGGCCAATGTTGTCGGACAATGTGCATTTCTGCGGAGGTGGTCTCGTTCGAGGCGACGGCGAAGGCCCTGGAACGGGCCTTGCGGGGCGGGTCAGCTCCCGGCGCGAGGCCGGGAGCTGCGCGCCTCAGAGGTGCGGGTGCAGCTCGTAGCGCACGGCGAAACCGGCCAGGCGCTGCTCCAGGTCGGCACGGCGGTTCTCGTGCAGGTCGGGCACCCGGATATGGGCCAGTTGACCGTGGCGGTCGTCGGCACGCACTTCGACGCTCAGCCCCGGTGCCAGCGGCGCCAGCACGTCTTCGAAGACCCGACGGATGGCGTCGTGGCGCAGGGTCGGCTTGAAGGTCTTGCCCACCGCGGTGACCGGCAGCGCGTCGATGATCCACACGTCCTTGGGCACTGCCGCGCGCTCCGGCACATGGGCGCCGGCGTGGGCCAGCAGTTCGGCCTCGCTGGCCTGCATGCCGGGCTTGAGCTGGACGTAGGCCACCGGCAGTTCGCCGGCCTTCTCGTCGGGCTTGCCGACCGCAGCGGCCATGGCTACGGCGGGGTGGCCGTGCAGGGCTTCCTCGATCATCTGCGGGTCGATGTTGTGGCCGCCACGGATGATCAGGTCCTTGCTGCGCCCGGTGAGCCAGATGTAGCCGTCGGCGTCGATGCGGCCCAGGTCGCCGGTGTTGAACCAGTCGCCGTCTACCCAGATGCCGGCGTTCTTGCTGGCCTGCAGGTAGCCCTTGAACACGGTGATGCCGCGCAGGCAGACGTTGCCGATCTCGTTGGCCCGGGCATCGCGGAGGAAGCCGCCTTGCTCGTCCAGCACCTTGATCGCCACGTCGCAGTAGGGCATGCGCAGGCCGATGGAGCCCGGCCGGCGCTCGCCCGCGCTGGGGTTGCCGCAGCTGCCGCAGGTGCCTTCGGTGAGGCCGTAGCCCTCGATCAGGGTGAGGCCGGTCTTGGCCTCGAACTGGCGGATCAGCTCCACCGGCATCGGCGCCGCACCGCACAGGGCGTAGCGCAGGCTGGAGAGGTCGTAGCCCTCGCTGGGCACCTGCAGCAGGCCGGCATAGATAGTGGGCACGCCGCTGAAGAAGCTCACCTTGTAGCGCTCGATGATCGTCCAGAAGTTCTGGATCAGCGCGGTGTTGCGGTAGCCCTGGGGCGTGGCCAGCAGCACCTGGGCGCCGGCGAAGAACGGGGCGAGGCCGGTGACCATCACGCCGTTGACGTGGAACAGCGGCAGGCCGCAGAGGGTCACGTCACGGGGGCCGAGGTTGATGGTGTAGGCGAGGATCATCGCCATCGCCACTTCGTTGCGGTGCGTGTGCGGCGCGAGTTTGGGCGTACCGGTGGTGCCGCCGGTGTGGAAGTAGGAGGCGATGTCGTCGGGGGCGATCACCCGGCCGCTCTCCAGATGGTCGGCGGGGCAGCCGGCGATCAGTTCGTCGAAGTCCAGCACGCCTTCCGGCAGGGCGCCGCGCTGGGCCTTGAGGCCACTGCGCTGGGGCTCGGGCAGGTAGTTGGCGAGGTCGACCGTGACGATGGCCTTGAGGCCCGGCAGCTCATCGCGCAGGGACGCGACCTTGTCCCACAGGTCGGTGCCGGGGAAGGGCGCCAGGGTCACCAGCACTTCGGAATCCGACGCGCGCACCAGTTCGGCGATGTGCTCGGGATCGAGCAGCGGGTTGATGGCGTTGACGATGCCCGCCGCTTCGCCGCCCCACAGGGTGAAGTGGGTGTGCGGCAGGTTGGGCAGCAGGAAGGACACCGCTTTGCCCGGGCGCAGGCCCAGGCGGTGGAAGGCGTTGGCGGTGCGGGTGACCTGGGCCAGCAGCTCGGCGTAGCTCAGCTGCCAGGGGGCCTCGTCGGCGCTGCCCTGCATGAGGAAGGTCATGGCGATGGCGTCCGGCGTGCGCTGGGCGCTCTGGCGGATCAGCGCGTAGGTGCTGTCCGGCATGCCGCGTTGCTGCAGCGAGACCTGTTCGATCAGCTCGATATCGCGCAGGGAGGTAATGGGCGGTACGGGAGTCTGGGTCATGGCCAATTCTTGTTGTGGGTGGGCGGATCAACGGGTCAGCCGAGCGCTCAGCCAGGCGCCTATGTCACGGATTTCCTCCGGCAGCACCTCGTGGCCCATCGGGTAGTCCTGCCACTGCACCGGAACGCCGGCGGCGGCGAGTTTGTCGTGTGCGGCGCGGCCCATGGCCAGCGGCACCACGTCGTCGAAGGTGCCATGCAGGCAGAAAACCGGCAGTTGTAGTTTTGTATCCGGCAGCGCCAGGGTGTCGCCGAAGGTCGGCGCATAGGTGGACAGCGCCAGCACCCCGCCCAGCGGACCTTCCCAGCGCAGCAGGCCGGTGTGCAGCACCACCGCGCCGCCCTGGGAGAAGCCGGCGAGGACGATGCGCGCCGGGTCGATGCCGGCATCGCGCTGGGCTTCGATCAGGGCGATCACGCTTTGCGCCGACTGTTCCAGCTGGGCCTGGTCGATGGCCCGGGCCGGGCTCATGGCGAGGATGTCGTACCAGGAAGGCATGGCGTAGCCGCCATTGATGGTGACGGCGCGCGTGGGGGCCTGGGGCAGGATGAAGCGGGCGCTGTCGAGCACCTCCTGTAGCGCTTCGGCCACCGGCAGGAAGTCGTAGCGGTCCGCCCCCAATCCGTGCAACCAGATGACGCACGCATCGGCCGTCTGTGTGGGCTCCAGAATCAACGGATTACTCATGTGTGGCTCCAGTTCGGGGCGCTCGCACCAAAGTGGTGCTTGCGCGGGGCGATGATGGGGTCTATCAGTGAAAAATATGTCGCACCAATAAAACTTTCCCTATTGACCTGTCGGAAGCGGCGTACAGGCACTGTGCTGGTACGGCCTTTGCTAACCAGCAGCAGACTTACAGACGGCTTGCGCGGCGGTAACACTTCGCAAGTCGCTCAACGGGTTGGGCGTCGATGCAGATCGATACCTTGCAAACGATCGCTGGCACGTTTTCTTCGTGAAGGTGGTCGAAAATCCGTCTCCAGCCCATTCGACCAATGGGCGAGGAAGAGGGCAGCTGGCGCGCGGAGCGGCGCCAACTAGACTTCTTCCTTAGGTCCGATTCCCCGGTTGACCGACGCCTCGCGCGGTTGAACCTGCCTCACGAGGGTACGGCGGCAGGACCGAGACTCCAACACAAAAAAAAGCAACTGGAGGTTTTGATGAAGATGGTGAAATCCACCCTGGCCGTGCTGACTGCGGCAGCTGTTCTCGGTGTCAGCGGCTTCGCTCAGGCGGGCGCCACCCTGGATGCGGTCAAGAAGAAAGGCTACGTGCAGTGCGGCATCAGTGACGGCCTCCCGGGCTTTTCCTACGCCGACTCCAAGGGCGAATACAAAGGTATCGACGTCGACATCTGCCGCGCTGTAGCAGCGGCTGTGTTCGGTGATGCGAGCAAGGTCAAGTTCAGCCCGCTCACCGCCAAGGAGCGCTTCACCGCGCTGCAGTCCGGCGAAGTGGACATCCTCTCCCGCAACACCACCTGGACCAGCTCCCGCGACGCGGCGATGGGCCTGAACTTCACCGGCGTGACCTACTACGACGGCCAGGGCTTCCTGGTGAACAAGAAACTCGGCGTTTCCAGCGCCAAGGAACTCGATGGCGCCACCGTCTGCATCCAGGCCGGTACCACCACCGAGCTGAACCTGGCCGACTACTTCCGCGCCAACGGCCTGAAGTACACCCCCATCACCTATGACACCTCCGACGAGAGCGCCAAGTCGCTGGAATCCGGCCGTTGCGACGTGCTGACCTCCGACCAGTCGCAGCTGTACGCCCAGCGCATCAAGCTGGCCGCGCCGGACGAGTACGTGGTGCTGCCGGAAGTCATCTCCAAGGAACCCCTCGGCCCAGCCGTTCGCCAGGGTGACGAGGAGTGGTTCGACATCGTGCGCTGGAGCCTGTTCGCCCAGCTGAACGCTGAAGAACTCGGCATCGACTCGAAGAATGTCGTGGAAACCGCCAAGTCCACCAAGAACCCGGACGTGGCCCGCCTGCTGGGCGCTGAAGGCGACTTCGGCAAGGATCTGAAGCTGCCGAAAGACTGGGCGGTGCAGATCATCAAGCAAGTCGGCAACTACGCCGAAATCTTCGATCGCAACGTCGGTGCCGGCAGCGAGCTGAAGATCGAGCGCGGTCTCAACGCCCTGTGGAACAAGGGTGGTCTGCAGTACGCACCGCCGGTGCGCTGACCCACCACGCTACCGCCCGCGGATGCGGGCGGTAGCGTCCAGTTCCAACCGACGAGGGCTGTCATGCAGAAAACTTCCCAAGCCCCGCGTGTCCGTGGATCGGTCCTGACCGACCCGCAGACGCGCGCGTGGCTATTCCAGATCATCGCCGTAGTCGCCGTCGTGGCGTTCGGCTGGTTCCTCTTCCACAACACCCAGGTCAACCTGGAAAAGCGCGGGATCATCTCCGGCTTCGGCTTCCTCGACCAGAGCGCCGGCTTCGGCATCTCCCAGCACCTGATCGACTACAAGGAGAGCGACACCTACGGGCGCGTCTTCTTCATCGGCCTGCTCAACACCCTGCTGGTGACCGTGGTCGGCATCATCCTGGCGACCGTTCTCGGCTTCATTCTCGGTGTCGCGCGGCTTTCGCCCAACTGGCTGATTCGCAAGCTGGCGACCGTCTACATCGAGACCTTCCGCAACATCCCGCCGCTGCTGCAGATCTTCTTCTGGTACTTCGCCGTGATGCTGCCCATGCCGGGCCCGCGGCAGAGCATGAGCTTCGGTGACACCTTCTTCATCAACAACCGTGGCCTGTACATGCCGTCGCCCACCATGGCCGACGGCTTCTGGCCCTTCCTGATCGCCGTCGTGGTGGCGCTGGTCGCCAGTGTGCTGGTGTGGCGTTGGGCCCGGGCGCGGCGCCATGCCACCGGCCAGCGCTTCCCGGTACTGCTGAGCACCCTCGCCCTGCTGGTGGTGCTGCCCAGCCTCGCCGCCCTGGTGATGGGCAGCCCCTTCCACTGGGAAGTGCCGCAACTGACCGGCTTCAACTTCCGCGGTGGCTGGGTGGTGATCCCGGAACTGATCGCGTTGATGCTGGCGCTGTCGATCTACACCGCCGCCTTCATCGGCGAGACGGTGCGGGCCGGCATCCAGTCGGTCAGCCACGGCCAGACCGAAGCGGCGCACTCCCTGGGCATTCGCCCCGGGCAGACGCTGCGCCTGGTCATCGTGCCCCAGGCCCTGCGGGTGATCATTCCGCCGCTCACCAGCCAGTACCTGAACCTGGCGAAGAACTCGTCCCTGGCGGCCGGCATCGGCTACCCGGACATGGTCTCGCTGTTCGCCGGTACCACGCTCAACCAGACCGGCCAGGCCATCGAGGTCATGGCCATCACCATGAGCGTCTACCTGGCCATCAGCATCAGCATTTCCCTGCTGATGAACTGGTACAACAAGCGCATCGCGCTGATCGAGCGGTGAGGGCACTGACATGACATCGCATACCTTCAAGCCCGACCAGCCGCCACCCAGCACAGTGGTGGGCCCGGTCGCCTGGCTGCGTCATAACCTGTTCGCCAGCCCGTTGCACGTGGTGCTCACCGCACTGTCGCTGTACCTGCTGTGGCTGATCATCCCGCCCATCCTCAACTGGGCCTTCATCCACGCCACCTGGAGCGGCAGCACCCGCGCCGACTGCACCGGTGAAGGCGCCTGCTGGGTGTTCATCCAGCAACGCTTCGGTCAGTTCATGTATGGCTTCTACCCCAGCGAGCTGCGCTGGCGGGTGGATGTCACCGTGTGGCTGGCGATCATCGGCGTGGCGCCGCTGTTCATCAAACGCACCCCGCACAAGGCCTTCTACGGCATCGGCTTCCTGGTGATCTACCCGCTGGTGGCCTTCTGGCTGCTGCACGGCGGCCTGGGTCTGCAGGAGGTGTCGACCAGCCGCTGGGGCGGCCTGATGCTGACCCTGGTGATCGCCTATGTCGGCATCGTCGGCGCGCTGCCCCTGGGCATCCTGCTGGCGCTGGGACGGCGCTCGAAACTGCCGGCGATCAAGGTCATCTGCGTGACCTTCATCGAGTTCTGGCGTGGCGTACCGCTGATCACCGTGCTGTTCATGTCTTCGGTGATGCTGCCGCTGTTCCTGCCCGAAGGCATGAACCTCGACAAGCTGCTGCGGGCGCTGGTGATGGTGATCTTCTTCGAGGCGGCCTATATCGCCGAAGTGGTCCGTGGCGGCCTGCAGGCCATCCCCAAGGGCCAGTACGAAGCTGCCGCCGGCCTCGGCCTGGGCTACTGGCGCAGCACCGCGCTGGTGATCCTGCCCCAGGCCCTGAAGATGGTCATCCCCGGCATCGTCAACACCTTCATCGCCCTGTTCAAGGACACCAGCCTGGTGATCATCATCGGCCTGTTCGACCTGCTCAACAGCATCAAGCAGGCGACCACCGACCCGAAATGGCTGGGCATGTCCACCGAAGGCTACGTATTCGCCGCCCTGGTCTACTGGATCTTCTGCTTCAGCATGTCGCGCTATTCCATGCGCCTCGAACAGAAGCTGAACACCGGGCACAAGCGTTAGGAGAGAGATTCGAATGAGTGAAGCCATCCAGAAAGACGCCGCTGCGCCGATCATCCAGCTGCAGGGCGTGAACAAGTGGTACGGGCAGTTCCACGTGCTCAAGGACATCAACCTGAACGTCCGGCAGGGCGAGCGCATCGTGCTTTGCGGCCCGTCCGGTTCCGGCAAGTCGACCACCATCCGCTGCATCAACCGCCTGGAGGAACACCAGCAGGGGCGGATCATCGTCGACGGCACCGAGCTGACCAACGACCTCAAGCAGATCGAGGCGATCCGCCGCGAGGTGGGCATGGTGTTCCAGCACTTCAACCTGTTCCCGCACCTCACCGTGCTGCAGAACTGCACCCTGGCACCCATGTGGGTGCGCAAGCTGCCCAAGCGCAAGGCCGAGGAAATCGCCATGCACTACCTGGAGCGCGTGCGCATCCCCGAGCAGGCCAACAAGTTCCCCGGCCAGCTCTCCGGTGGCCAGCAGCAGCGCGTGGCCATCGCCCGTGCCCTGTGCATGAAACCGAAGATCATGCTGTTCGACGAACCCACCTCCGCCCTCGACCCCGAGATGGTGAAGGAAGTGCTCGACACCATGGTCGGCCTGGCCCAGGACGGCATGACCATGCTCTGCGTGACCCACGAGATGGGCTTCGCCCGCACCGTGGCGGACCGGGTGATCTTCATGGACAAGGGCGAGATCGTCGAACAGAACGAACCCAACGCCTTCTTCGACAACCCGCAGAACGAGCGCACCAAGCTGTTCCTCGGGCAGATCCTGCACTGATTGTTAGCGCGATATGAAAAGGGGCCTTCGGGCCCCTTTTTCATTTCTGGTGGGGGGATTTCTGGGGCAAAGCCCAGGCCTGGGTATTGATGGATTTCCGGTAGCACCACTAACCCAGCACGCAGGTGGTGGCGGCTTTCGTAGGGTGGGTAGAGCTTGGCGAAACCCACGCGGTGGAGGCGGCAGCCCGTAGCCCGGACTTCAGTCCGGGAATGCCGGCCACTCCGCTCCCGCGCTGAAGCACGGGCTACAAGGGCATAACGCGGATCACGCCTGCTCCCGCAGGCGCCGGCGGAAGGCTCCCGGCGCTTCGCCGCAGAGCTGCTTGAACAGCTTGGCGAAGGTGGCGCGGTCGCTGTAGCCCACCTGCTGCGCCACCTGCTCCAGGGAGCGGGAGGGGTTGCGCAGGGCGGACTGGGCGGCGGCGATGCGCAGGCGTTGCACGTAGTCGTTCGGGGTCAGGCCGGTGGCGGTGCGGAAGCGCCGCAGCAGGGTGCGGGTCGAACAGTGGGCGCGTTCGGCCAGGCCCTTGAGATCGATGGGCTCGGCGTGGTGGCGCTGCATCCAGGCCAGCAGCGGGCCGAGCTGGGCGTCTCCCGGCACGTCCGGCAGCAGCGGGGTGAAACGTGACTGGCGGCCGCGCTCGCGGTCGAACACCAGGGCCCCGGCCACCCGTTGCGCCAGCCAGTCGCCGCCGTGCCAGGCGATCAGGTGCAGGCACATGTCGAGCCCGGCCTGGGCGCCGCCGGAGCAGAACAGGTTGCCGTCCTCGGTGAGCAGCTCATCGGGTTGCAGGCGCACCTGGGGGAAGCGCTGGCGGAAGGCACCGGCCAGCGCCCAGTGGGTGGTGGCGCGGCGGCCGTCGAGCAGGCCGGCGGCGCCGAGGAGGAAGGCACTGCTGCACAGGCTGGCCACCTGCTGGGTGGCCGGGCGCCGTGCCAGCCAGTGCAAGAGGTCGGGATTGCCCTTGATGCTGCGCTCCACCGCGCTGCCGGTGGCCGGCAGCATCACCAGTTGTGCCTCGGCGGCCAGGGCCAGGTCGCCGTCGACGCGGATGCTGGCCATGCCCAGGTCCACTGGCTGGCCGTCGCGGCTGACCCGCAGCACCTCGAACAGCGCCTCGCCCGCCAGGGTGTTGGCCAGGCGGAAGGCGTCGTCGGCCATGGCCAGGCTGGAGCAGACCGTTTGCGGGCAGACCAGCAGGGCGATACGGATCATCGGCGGTGTCTCGAACAGGAAGGTGGCGATTATTGCCACAAAGATGGCGATGCAGCCAATCGCCGCCGGGCGGAAAGCCGTCGATACTCTCCTCATCCCAATCGCCACGAGCATCGCCATGAGCCATCCCAACGCTGCCCTCATCGAACGCTTCTATCGCGCCTTCCAGGTCCTGGACGCCGAGACCATGGCCGGCTGCTACGCCGCCGACGTGCGCTTCGCCGACCCGGTGTTCACCGACCTGCGCGGTACCGAGGCGGCGGACATGTGGCGCATGCTGGCGAGCCGCGCCCAGGCCTTTTCCCTGACCTTCGACGGCGTCGAGGCCGATGAGCACGAAGGCCGTGCGCGCTGGGTCGCCACCTACCTGTTCAGCCAGACCGGGCGCACCGTGGTCAACCGCATCGAGGCGCGCTTCCGCTTCGACAACGGCCTGATCGTCGAGCATCGCGACAGCTTCGACCTGTGGCGCTGGGCCCGCCAGGCGCTGGGCGCCAAGGGCCTGCTGTTGGGCTGGCTGCCGCCGGTGCAGAACGCCATCCGCCAGCAGGCGGCCCGGGGCCTGGCGGCGTTCCGCGCCCAGCGCTGAAGCGGGCGGGGCGCGGCCCGATCATCGGCGGGTGGCTGCGCCGCGCAATTTTGCCTAAGCTCGCCGGCGACTCTCTTGCCGGTATCCATCATGATCAGGCTGTTCCAGTTTCCCGCCGGGTTCGATGTGCCCAACGCCAGCCCCTTCTGCCTCAAGCTGGAGACCTTCCTGCGCCTGGCGCGCGTGCAGTACCAGGCGCAGACCCTGATGGACCCCCGGCGCGGCCCCAAGGGCAAGCTGCCCTACATCGACTTCGACGGCGAGCTGATCGCCGATACCGCGATCATCCAGCGGGTGCTCACCGAGCGCCTGCAACTCTCCCTGGACGACCACCTCGACGACGCCGGCCGTGGACGCGCCCTGGCCGTCACCCGCGTTTGCGACGAGCACCTCTATTGGCTGCTGGTGTACTTCCGCTGGCTGGAGGAGGAGGGCTGGCAGCAGACCCGCCAGGCCTTCTTCGGCAACCTCGGGCCCGTGGCCCAGCGCCTGATCCCGGCGCTGGTGCGACGCAAGGTCCGCCGTGACCTGCTGGCCCAGGGCCTTGGCCGTCACGATCGCGAAGACCTGCTGGTGTTCGCCCGCGAGGACCTGCAAGGCCTCACCGACTTGCTCGGCACGAATGCCTTCTTCGGCGGCGAGCGCCCCTGCAGCGCCGATGCCTCCGCCTACGGGCTGCTGGCCAATCTGGTGCAGTGCACCCTGGAAACCCCGCTCAACCGCCTCGCCCGCGAGTACCCGCACCTGGTGGATTATTGCCAGCGCATGCGCGAGGTGGCCTGGGCATGAGCGAGGTTCCACCACCACGGCCCTGGTTCGTCTACCTGGTGCGGGCCGCCAACGGCGCGCTCTACTGCGGCATCAGCGACGACCCGCAACGCCGCTTCGCCCAGCACCAGAGCGGCAAGGGCGCGCGCTTCTTCCACTCCAGCCCGGCCCAGGCGCTGGTCTATATCGAAGAGTGCCCGGGCAAGGGCGACGCCCTGCGCCGCGAGCGCGCCATCAAGAACCTGCGCAAGGCCGCCAAGGAAGCGCTGGCCAAGGCGTACATCGCTGCACCATCAGCGCCAGCGGATAGGCCCTGAGCCCGGGGCAGGCCAGCGCCGCCGCTGGCCCGTGGCGGTTTCGGCTACGGGGGACGAAATCACAGCCACGGATTCGTGCGTATCCTGTGTGTTTTCATTGCGCGCCCTATATTTGGTGTGTACGGTACACACTATGCGCATAGGGAGGCCACGATGCGCAGTCGTGAGGTGATAGAGAAGATCAAGGAGGATGGGTGGTACGAGGTGGAGGTGAAAGGCAGTCACCATCAGTTCAAGCACCCGAATAAACCGGGACGGGTCATGGTCCCACACCCCAAGAGCGATCTACCCATAGGGACGGTACGCAGCATCCTGAAACAAGCCGGCCTTCTCTGAGGCCATCGCTTCGCAACACACGGAGTGTAAACACCATGAAATTTCCCCTCGTTCTGCATAAGGACCCTGACTCTGACTACGGCGTAACCGTGCCGGACGTGCCGGGTTGTTTCTCTGCGGGCGCTACCGTGGCGGAAGCCCTGGAGAACGTGAAGGAGGCGCTTGCCCTTCACTTCGAAGGCCTGGTGGCGGATGGCGAGGCACTGCCTCAAGCGCAGCAGATTGACGTCCACATTGGTAACCCCGACTTTGCCGGAGGCGTGTGGGCGGTGGTCGAGTTCGACGTGACGCCCTACCTAGGCAAGGCCGTTCGCTTCAATGCCACCCTGCCGGAGAATCTTCTGCAGCGGATCGATGAGCGTGTGAGTAAGGACGCCCGCTACGCCTCACGGTCCGGCTTTCTCGCCACTGCCGCGTTGCGCGAGCTTTCGGATACCGGTTGACGGTGGCCGAGCCTGGGCGCGCTGCTTCCATTCCAGCCCGGCCCAGACGCTGGCCCGGCGCTACTAAATAGCTGCGGCTGATGGCACGCCATCAGCGCCAGCGGATAGGCCCTGAACCCCAGGGCGGCTAAGCTGCCCAGCCTGAACAAGAACGATACGGAGCCCGCCATGCACGAGTTGATCCTGCACCACTACCCCACATCCCCCTTCGCCGAGAAGGCGCGCCTGCTGCTGGGCTTCAAGCAGCTGTCCTGGCGTTCGGTGCACATCCCGCCGCTGATGCCCAAGCCGGACCTGATGCCCCTCACCGGCGGCTACCGCAAGACCCCGGTGCTGCAGATCGGCGCCGACATCTACTGCGACACCGCGTTGATCGCCCGCCGCCTGGAGGCGGAGAAGGCTGTGCCGGCGTTGATCCCGGCGGGCCAGGAATTCAACGTGGCGAGCTTCTGCCACTGGGTGGATTCGGTGATCTTCCAGCACGCGGTGAGCCTGGTGTTCCAGCCCGAATCCATCGCCGTGCGCTTCGGCAAGCTGCCGCCGGAGGCGATCAAGGCCTTCATCGCCGACCGCGCTGGGCTGTTCAGCGGCGGCACCGCCGCGCGCCTGCCGGCCGAGGTGGCCAAACACAACTGGCCGACCTTCATGGCACGCCTGGAGCAGCAGCTGGGCCGCGAGGAGGGTGACTTCCTCTTCGGCGAGCCGAGCATGGCCGACTTCTCCCTGGCCCATTGCCTGTGGTTCCTCAAGGCCACCCCGGTCACCGCGCCGCTGGTGGACGACTACCCGGCGGTCGCCGCCTGGCTGGGCCGCGTGCTCGGCTTCGGCCATGGCGCCTCCAGCGAGCTGAGCGCCGCCGACGCCATCGAGATCGCCCGCGCCGCCGAACCCGCGCCGCTGCCGGATGAGCCCTTCTTCGACATCAACGGCTTCACCGCCGGGCAGAAGGTGGCCATCGCCGCCACCGACTATGGCGTCGACCCGGTGGAAGGCGAACTGGTGTTCGCCGGCCGCGAGGAGTTGATCCTGCGTCGCGAGGACGAGCGCGCCGGCGTGGTGCATGTGCACTTCCCCCGTGTGGGCTTCCGCATCGAAGCGCGCTGATCCGCAGGCGCACAAAAAAGCCCGGCATTTAGCCGGGCTTTTTCGTTTGCACCTTCGCTCAGTCCTTGCGGCGCTTGAGCTGGTCCTTCAGCTGGGTCGGGACCTGGCGGATGATCAGCATGTCGCGGCCTTCGTCGTATTCGATCTTCGAGCCCAGCAGGTGGGCCTCGAAGCTGATGGACAGGCCCTCGGCGCGGCCGGTGAAGCGCTGGAACTGGCTGAGGGTGCGCTTGTCCGGCGGGATTTCCGGCGACAGGCCGTAATCCTTGTTGCGGATGTGTTCGTAGAAGGCACGGGGGCGGTCTTCGTCGATCAGCCCGGACAGCTCCTGCAGGGTGATCGGCTCGCCCAGCTTGGCCTGGGTGCTGGCGTAGTCCACCAGGGTCTTGGTCTTCTCGCGGGCCTGTTCCTCGGCGAAGTCCTCGTGCTCGACGAAGTCGCTGAAGGCCTTGAGCAGGGTGCGGGTCTCGCTCGGCGCGTCTACGCCTTCCTGGCAGCCGATGAAGTCACGGAAGTAATCCGAGACCTTCTTGCCGTTCTTGCCCTTGATGAAGGAGATGTACTGCTTCGACTGGGCGTTGTTGCGCCACTCGGAGATGTTGATGCGCGCCGCCAGGTGCAGCTGGCCCAGGTCCAGGTGGCGGGCCGGCGCCAGGTCCAGCGCGTCGGTGACGGTGACGCCTTCGCTGTGGTGCAGCAGGGCGATGGCCAGGTAGTCGGTCATGCCTTGCTGGTAATGGGCGAAGAGCACGTGGCCGCCGGTGGAGAGGTTGGACTCTTCCATCAGCTTCTGCAGGTGCGCCACGGCCTCGCGGCTGAAGGCGGTGAAGTCGCGGCCGCCTTCCATGTATTCCTTCAGCCAGCCGCTGAACGGGTAGGCGCCGGATTCCTCGTGGAACAGGCCCCAGGCCTTGCCTTGCTTGGCGTTGTAGCTTTCGTTGAGGTCGGCCAGCAGGTTTTCGATGGCCTTGGATTCGCCCAGCTCGCTGTCGCGTGCGTGGAGCACGGCGGCGCTGCCATCGGGCTTCTTGTCGATGAGGTGGACGATGCAGTGGCGGATCGGCATGGGCGTACCTGTGAAGCTGTGGATAAGGGCGCGCCGGTGGCTCGCCCGATAGGCCGCAGAGTTTACCTCAGCCTCGGCCGGGATGAGGGGCCTTGTGACCCGATCGCTTGTTGCCGAGTCAGTGTCTCCCTAAAGTGACGCCATTTCCGCTGCAATGACCAAGGATGGTTCCGATGTCCGGCCTGATCCTCGATACGCCCTCCCATGCGCTCGATGCCGAGTTGATCCTTTCCCTCGAAGCCCTGGCCGACCGCGGCCTGTTCCTCCAGGCCCATGCCCGGGCTGCCGAGTTCGGCGACTACCGCCACTGGCGCGGAGCGGCCGCCATGGCGCTGGCCTCGCGCCTCGCCGGGCAACTGGGGGCCCCGCGCCTGGGGGATGCCCTGGCCTGGCTCGGCTACCGCCGCTACCCGGAGGCCGCCGAGTCGCGCCTGCGCTATGCCCGCTTCCTGCTCGCCCGCCGTGGCCAGTACCGCGCCTGGGAATTCCTCCAGCGCTTCGCCGACTGGCTGCCCGAAGAGCCCGGGCTGCGCGCCGAGTGGCTGTCGTTCCAGGGGTACCTGCGGGCGTTGCTGCGGGACTTCGGCCGCAGCGCCGAACTGCACGATGCGGCCATGCAACTGGGCACCACCGACCCCTGGTTGCTGGTGGAACGCTCCTACAGCCTGGAGCAGGAAGACCGCTACGCCGAAGCGCTGGACCTCTGCGAGCGCGCCCTGGCGATGCTGCCCGGCTTCCGCTCCGCGACCCTGCAGGCCGCCCAGCTCGAACTGCAGCTGGGGCGCGAAGACGCCGCCCGTGCGCGCCTGCTGGACGGTACCCAGCGGATGGAGAGCGCCGGGCTCTGCGCGCAATTGATCGACCTGCTGATCGAACGGGGCGAACTGGATGAGGCCGAGCGCCTGATCGAGCACTCCCTGGCGCTGGCGCTGCTGTTGGAGAAAGGCATGCGCGGCTGGTACGCCGGCCGTCGCTGCGACATCGCCTGCCTGCGCGGTGACCACGAGCAGGGCCGGACGCTGGCCCAGGAATCCCAGAGCCCCTTCTACACCCTGGTCGCCGAGCGCCTGGCCGAGCCCAAGGGCGGCCGCGTGCTGCTGCCGGTGACCTTCATCCGCCAGCACCACATGACCTGCGTCCCCGCCACCCTGACCGCGCTGTCCACCTACTGGGGTCGCCCGGTGGCGCACCTGGAGGTGGCCGAGGAGATCTGCTACGACGGCACGTCCTACCAGGCCGAGCGTGCCTGGGCCGAGCGCAATGGCTGGCTGGTGCGCGAGTTCACCGTGGACTGGGCCACCAGCCGCGCGCTGATCGACCGGGGCCTGCCCTTCACCCTGTCGCTGCAGTACACCGGCAGCGGCCACCTGCAGGCGGTGGTCGGCTATGACGAGCCCCGTGGCACCGTGCTAATCCGCGACCCCGGCCAGGCGCAGTTCGGCGAGAGCATCGCCGAGGGCCTGTACGAGACCCAGCGCGCCTCCGGGCCCCGTGGCCTGCTCCTGCTGCCGCCCGAGGAAGCCCACCGCCTGGACGGCCTGGAGCTGCCGGAGCATGCGACCTGGGACCTCTACTACCGCCTGGTCAGCGCCCTGGAAGTGCACGACCGCGAAGCCGCCCTGGCCGCCTTCGAGGCCCTTCGCGAGCACGCGCCCGAACACCGCCTGACCCTCCAGGGCCAGCGTGCCCTGGGCTGGTACGACGGCCGCGAGGCCCAGGTGCTGGAGGCCACCGAAGCGCTGCTCGAACGCTTCCCCGATGACGCCAACCTGATCCTTTCCAAGTCCACCTCCCTGGCCCAGTTGCATGCCCGCGAGCAGCAGCTGGACTGGCTCGCCGGCCATTGCCAGGCGCGCTGGAGCGATGCCGGCATCCTGGTGCGCTACACCGGCCTGCTGGTGGAGGACGGCAGCCAGCTGGAAACCGCGCGGCAGTTGCTGGGCCGTGCCCTGCGCCAGGCCCCGGGGCATGCCCAGGCCTGGAACGAGCTGGCCAGCCTGCGCTGGAACGAAGGCAGCCGCGAGCAGGCCTGCGAGCTATACCGCATCGCCGCCTGCCTGCACGACACCAACGAGGGCTACAGCAGCCAGTACTTCCGCGCCCTGCGCTGCCTGGGCCGCACCGAGGCGGGGCTGGAGTTCCTGCGCCAGCGCCAGGTGCGTCTCGGTGCCCTGGCCGCTGGCCCGACCCTGACCCTGTGCGAGTTCATCGAGGAGCTCTCCGACCCGTTGCAGTGCCGGCAGATTCTCGAGCAGGCCGTGGAACGCCGCCCCCAGGACCCGGCCCTGCTGCTCAATCTCGCCGACTTCTACGGCCGCCATGGCGAGTTGGAACTGAACGAGGCGATGCTGCGCCGCGCCGAGCCGGTGAGCCGCCGCGGCACCTGGCTGCGCGCCGCCGTGCTGCACAGCCAGCGCAGCGATGGCGACCTGCAGCGCGCCCTGGCCTGGTGCCGCGAAGCGGTGGAGCTGGACCCGCTGAACATGAGCCTGCACCGCATGCAGGTACAACTGCTGCGCCAGAGCGCCGGTGAAGAGGCGGTGGACGCGTACGTCACCGCACTGGCCGAGCGCTTCCCCCATCACTGCGGCATCGCCGAGCTGGCGGTGGAGCGCGCCCAGCGCCACTCCCTGGAGGATGCCGAAGCGGCCCTGCGGCGCTTGCTGGCTAGCCACCCGGAATACGCCTGGGCGATCCGCGAACTGGCGGTGACCCTGGCGCGCCTGGGCCGCCATGACGAGGCCCTGGAGTTCTGCGAGCTGGCCCGGCGCACCGACCCGCGCAGCTCCAGCAGCTATTCCACCCGGGGCTTCGTGCAGCTCCAGGCTGGCCAGCGCGAGGCCGCCCGTGAGGCCTTCCGTGAGGCGCTGGAGCGCTCTGCCGATAACGATTACGCCGGCAACATGCTGCTGGAAACCTGCACCGACCAGGCCGAAGCCCTGGACAGCCTCGACTTCATCCATCGCCAACTGGTGGCCCAGGTGACCTTTGGCGACGGCTGGCTCGCCTACCCGGACCAGGCGCGCAGGCTGCTGGAACAGCAGGTGTTGCTGGAGCAGTTGAGCGAAGCCCTGCAACAGCGCCCCGACCTCTGGCAGCTGTGGGTGGTGGTCGCCGCCCAGCAGGCCGAGATGGGGCAGGTGGAGCAGGCCGAGACCCTGCTGCAGTCGGCCATCGAACGCTTCCCGCTGATGCCGCGCCTGGCCCTGGAGCGGGCCCAGCTGCAGAGCAGCCAGAAGCAGTACGCCGAGTGCCGCGAGACCCTGCGCGGGAGCTTCCGCATCAACCCGCTGTGGACGCGCAGCGTGCGCCTCTACGTCGAAAGCCTGCTGGACGAGGGCACAGACCTGGAGGAGGCCGAAAGCCTGCTGCGCAGCGTGCTCGCCCGCACCCCCGACAACACCGAACTGCGTGCCTACCTGGGCTATGTGCTGGGCGAGCGCGACAACCCCGCCGAAGGCGCCCTCGAGGCGGAGAAGGTGCTGCGCGAGGAGCCCGGCAACGGCTGGGTCTGGAATCAGCTACGCCGCTACAGCGCTGCCCTGGAAACGCCCGGGCGCCCCCTGGAACTGGCCCGCGAGCTGACGCGCCTGCGCGCCGGCGACCCGGATGCCTGGCTGGCCCTGGCCGAACAGGAGGAAGGCTTCGAGGCCAGGGAGCCGGCCCTGCGCCGCGCCCTGGAGCTGAACCCGCGTCACCGCAGCGCCAACACCCAGCTGGCCGAAGGGCTGCTGGAAGCCCAGCGCTACGACGAATTGCGCCAACTGCTGGCGGCCCCTTGCTGGGGCGGCGGAACGCCCCCCGAGCTGGCGCTGTTCGGCCCCCGTGCCACCCGCCAGGAGCAGGACCTGCCCAGCGCCATGGCCGAGATGCGCCAGCTGCTGGAGCGCCAACCGGCCTTCTTCGAAGGGTGGCGCACCCTGGCCGACTGGCAGGACGACGCCGGCGAATACGCCGCCTATGTGGAGTCGGCCCGGGAGATGGTGCGCCTGGAACCCCGCCAGGCCATCGCCCACGGTTTCCTCGGCCACGCGCTGTGGCTCGACGGCAAGGGCGAAGAGGCGCTGCCGTCCTTCAGCCGCGCCTACCAGCTGGACGCCTGCTACACCTTCGCCGGCCTCCACGAGTTCGACCTGCTGCTCAAGCACGGTACGGGGGAGGCCACGCGCGCGGTGCTGGAGCGGCTGCTGGAGGCATCGAGCCAGCCCGCGGTGCTGATCCGCGCCCTGCGTTTCGCCGTGCCCCGGGGCGATCAGGCGCTCAAACGCCGGGTGCTGGAGCCCCTGTGCCGCGATAGTGGCTGCATCGACGCCTGGGGCGAGGTGCTGAAGATCCTCGAGCGGCCCGAGCAGGACAAGGACCTGCAGGAAACCCTCGACGCCGGTGTCGCCGACGGCTCCCTGCACCATGGCGCGGCGCTGCAATGGCTGCGCCGCGAGGATGCCCGCTGGATGCCCGGCTCGCTGTGGAAGGGCTTCCTGCGCCTGCTGGAGAACGACCCGCAGCACGCCGGCAAGCACGCCATGCTGGAGCTGCTGGCCAACCGCAAGAACGCCAACCGGCTGCTGGTGGATGCCCTCGAAGCCTGTCGCGAGACGATCCGCAGCGATGGCGTGATCTGGGGCATGGCCAGCTACGCGATGGTCAACCAGGAACGCTACGAAATGATGTTCGACTGGCTCGCCGACTGGGAACAGCACCCGGAGGCGCCGGCCTGGGGCCTGGACAACCTGGCGCTGGGCATGCGTGCGCGCAAGCTGGACGCACGTGCGGCGGCGGTGTCGCGGCTGTCCCTGGAGCGCGACCCGCAGAACCACGATGCGATGGTCTGGCTGGGCTTCGATGCCGCCATGGCCGGCGACATGGGCGCCCTGGATGCCTGGCTGGAGCGCTTGCAGGGGGCGGAGCCGCGGCCCTTCTTCCGTTGCATGCAGCACCTGCTGGAAGGCGTCGCCGCTGCGGTTCACGCCGGCGACAGCCAGGTCGCGGTGGCGCACTTCCGCACTGCCCGCGCCGTGGCCAAGGGCAGCGAGCACGGTTCCTACTGGCGCCTGCGTCGGCACCTGGCCAAGGCCCTGGCCTTCGGCCCGGCGACGCCGCGCTGGCTGGCGCCGGTGCGCTACCTGCAACTGCGCTTCTGAGGCCCGTTCAGGCCTCGCTTTCGCGGCTCCTGGCCTTCAGCGCCTGGAGCCGCTCGATCACGTAGCGCAGGTGCACGTGCAGCTCGTACAGCTCGTTGGAGTAGGAGAGCGGCACGTCCACCTTGGCCAGTTGGTCCTCCAGCTCCTCCAGCTTGCCGATCTCGCCGTCCAGCTCCTCGCGCAGGGTGCCGGCGTCCAGCTTGCGGTCGATCTCGCGCAAGTACTTGTACCAGCGGTAGATGCGCGCACGGATGCGCCAGCGGTACACCGGGCCCACGGCCTTGAACAGCGGGAACATCACCACCAGCAGCGGGATCAGCAGGATGATGTAGCGGTCGGCCAGGGAGGCGATGCGGAAGGGCAGGTAGCGCTGCAGGATCGGCAGGCCGTTCTTGTAGTAGTAGGCGGCCTCGTCCAGCGTCGACAGGGTCATCGGCTGGGCGGCGGGGTAGCGCCCGGCGGGGTCGAGCAGGCTGCCGTTCTTCATCACTTCGCGGGCGGCTTCGAGGATCAGCGGGGTCAGCGAGGGGTGGAATTCGTCGTTGGCCACCAGGGTCGCCACCGGGCCCAGGGTGAGGATGTCCCGCGAGGGGCTGTTGCTGGCGAGGTTGAGCAGGCCTTCACCCACGTCGAGCTTGGTCAGGTAGGGCAGGCGCGCACGGTAGGCGGCGCTGCGGCGCAGGCTGACCAGGTCCAGCTCGCTGCGCGTGGCCAGGCGCTGCACCACGGCGTTCTCCGCCGGGCCGACGAAGAAGGCGGCATCCAGCTCGCCGGCGATCAGCGCATCGGCACCTCGGGTGCCGCTGAATTCCTGCCAGTTCTGCGGGTACTGCTCCGGGCCGATCTGGTTGGCCTGCAGCAGGGCCGAGGCGATGGCGCGGGTGCCGCTGTTGGGTGTGCCGATGGCCACCCGCAGCTGCAGCAGGTTGCCCATGCTGTCGATGTCCACGTCCTTGCGTTTGAACAGCCACAGCGGCTCCTGGTACATCACCCCGAGCCCATGCAGGCGCTTGCGTTCGCGCGGCTCCAGGGTCAGCTCCTGGCCGCTCTGCACCAGGGCCATCTGCACCTCGCCGCGTTGCAGCTTGCCGAGGTTGTCCAGGGAGCCGGCGCTGGGCACCAGCTCCAGGGTGAAGCCCTGGCGCGCCAGTTCCTCCTTGAGCTTCTCGCCGAACAGGGCGTAGCCGCCATTGGCGCCGCCGGTGGCCAGGGTGGCGTGCATGGGCGGCGGCGGGGCGACGAAATAGAACACCGCGCCCACCAGCGCGGCGACCACGGGCACAGTCCAGAGGTTGGCCAGCAGCATGATCTTCAGGTCTTTCAGGAACCTTGGCATGGGAATCCTTGGGGCTTGGAGTTGAGGGGAAGGATAGCCACTGACGCAGCGGCGGTTGCCTCCCGGTGCCGGTAAATGACAAGGTGGCCGCCTTCCCGTTCCCCGCGACAAGTGACAGACCCCCATGCGCATCCTGCACAGCTCCGACTGGCATCTCGGCCAGCACTTCATGGGCAAGACCCGCCAGGCCGAACACCAGGCCTTCTGCGCCTGGCTGCTGGAGCAGGTGCAGGAACACCGGGTGGACGCGGTGCTGGTGGCGGGCGATGTGTTCGACACCGGTGCGCCGCCGAGCTACGCCCGCGAGCAGTACAACCGCTTCGTCATCGAGCTGCGCGACGCCGGTGCGCAACTGGTGGTGGTGGGTGGCAACCATGATTCGCCCGCCATGCTCGGCGAGAGCCAGGGCCTGCTGGCGGCCCTGGGCACCCGCGTGGTGCCGGGTGTCGCCGCCGACCCGCAAGAGCAGGTGCTGGTGCTGCGCGGCCCTGATGGCGCGCCGGGCGCGGTGCTTTGCGCCATCCCCTTCGTGCGCGCCCGTGACGTGCTGCAGAGCCAGGCCGGGCAGAGCGCGGCGGACAAGCAGCTGTCCCTGCAGCAGGCCATCCAGGCCCATTACGCGCAGCTGTTCGAACTGGCCGAGCGGCGCCGGGACGAACTGGGCGGCGGGCTGCCGATAATCGCCACCGGTCACCTGACCACGGTCGGCGCCAGTGCCAGCGAGTCGGTGCGGGAAATCTATGTCGGCGCGCTGGAGGCCTTCCCCACCAGCGCCTTCCCGCCTGCCGCCTACATCGCCCTCGGACATATCCACAGGCCGCAGAAGGTCGGTGGCCTGGAGCACATCCGCTACAGCGGCTCGCCCATCCCGCTGTCCTTCGACGAAGCCGGCCAGGCCAAGGAAGTGCTGCTGGTGGAGCTGGACGGGGAGGGCCTGCGCAGCGTCACGCCCTTGCCTGTGCCCTGTTTCCAGCCCCTGGCCAGCGTGCGTGGCTCCCTGGGCGAACTGGGCGGCGCCATTGCCGAGCAGGCCCGCCGGGGCACGCTCGAGCGCCCCGTATGGCTGGAAGTGCAGGTGGGCACCGACGACTACCTGAGCGATCTGCAGGGCCGCGTCGCCGCCCTGTGCGAAGGCTTGCCCGTGGAGGTGCTGCGCCTGCGCCGCGAACGCGCCGGCCTCGCGCCCGGCCTGGTAGGGGAGGCCCGGGAGACCCTGGACGAACTGAGTGCCGAGGACGTGTTCGCGCGCCGCCTGGAGCTGGAGCAACTGGACGAGGACCAGGCCCGGCGCCTGCGGGACCTGCACCGTGGCGTGCTGGAAGAGGTCCGCAGCGAGCGCAACTGAGGCCGGGGCAGATCGCCGCTATCGCCGCCGGACCTGCACGGGCGGGCGGAGAATGCCAGAATGCCGCTCCCATCCCCCGGCGGCTTCTGCATGAAAATCCTCAGCCTGCGCCTGAAGAACCTCAACTCCCTCAAGGGCGAGTGGAAGATCGACTTCACCGGCGAACCCTTCGCCGGCAACGGCCTGTTCGCCATCACCGGCCCCACCGGTGCCGGCAAGACCACGCTGCTGGACGCCATCTGCCTGGCCCTCTACCACCGCACCCCGCGCATGAGCAGCGTCTCGGCCACGGTCAACGAGCTGATGACCCGCCACACCGCCGACTGCCTGGCCGAGGTGGAATTCGAGGTGAAGGGCGTGGGCTACCGTGCCTTCTGGAGCCAGCGCCGCGCCCGCGACAAGGTCGAAGGGGACTTACGGCCACCCAAGGTGGAGCTGGCGCGCATCACCGACGGCGAGATTCTCACCGACAAGATCAACGACAAGCTCAAGCAGACCGAAAGCCTCACCGGGCTGGATTTCGAGCGCTTCACCAAATCCATGCTGCTGGCCCAGGGCGGGTTCGCCGCCTTCCTCGAAGCCAGCGCCAATCAGCGTGCCGAGCTGCTGGAGGAGCTGACCGGCACCGAGGTGTACGGGCTGATCTCCGAGCGCGTCTACCAGCGCACCAAGGAGGCCGAGGCCAGCCTGGGCCAACTGCGTGCACGGGCTGAGGGCGTGGAGCTGCTCAACGCGGAGCAGCGCCAGCAACTGCAAAACGAACTCGCCGAACTCAATGGCCGTGAAAGCAGCCTGCACGGCCAGCAGGAGAGCCTGCAGCGCCAGCGCCAGTGGCGTGAGGCCCTGGCTGGCGCCGAGGCGCGCCAGCTCGCCGCGGTGCAGCAGGGGCAGGACGCCCGGCAGGCGCTGGAGCAGGCCGGGCCGCAACTGCAGCGCCTGGCCGAGAGCGAGCCGGCCGAGCGCCTGCGCCCGCCGCACCGTGACTGGCAGCGCGCCGGGCAGGCCGCTACCGAAGCGGCCGAGGCCCTGGCCCAGGTGCGTGAACAGAAGGCTCAGGCCGCCCGCGAGGTGGCCGATGGCCTGTGGCAGGCGCGGGGCTACAGCCAGCAGCGGCTGGCGGCACTCGCCGCCCGCCGCGATGGGCTGGCCGAGCAACGGGGCCAGATTGAGGCGCTGCTGGCGGCCAACCCGCAACACGGCCTGCTGGGCGAGCGCCTGGGCGCCTGGCGTGAACAGCTCGGTGCGCGCCGACACCTGGCGCAGGCCATCGCCCAGTCGCTGGCCCGCCAGCAGCAGGAACGGCAGGACGCCGAGCAGCTGGCGCAGCGCATCGTCGGCTTCCAGGCGGCATTGGCGGAAAGCGATCAGCACCTGGAGCAGGCCCGCGCCGCCGAAGCCCTGCGCCAGGCTGCCTTGGCCACACTGCTGGCCGGTGATTCCGAAACCGCCCTGCGCGAGCGCTGGCAGCGCCTCAGCGACCAGGGCCACCAACTCGCCCGCCTGCAGCAGCTGGCGGAAAACCGCACGCGCCTGGAACGGCAACTGGCCGATACCCGGGGAGGCATCGACACCGACAGCCGTGCGCAGGCGGAAAAGGTCGCCGTGCGAGACGCCCTGCGCCTGCAGTTCACCGACCTCAAGCAACAGATCCAGGACAAGGAAAAGCTGCTGGAGCAGGAGCAGCGCATCCTCAAGCTGGAGGCCCATCGCGCCGCCTTGCAGCCCGGCGAGGCCTGCCCGCTGTGCGGTTCCCACGAACACCCGGCCATCGCGGCCTATGGCGCGCTGGATGTCTCGGAGACCCAGGCCGCGTTGCAGGCCAAGCGCGCCGAGCAGGACCAGGTGCGCGAACGGGGGGCGGCCCTAAATACCGAGCTGGCCGCGCTGGAAGCGCACCTGCGCCAGCGCCAGCAGGACGAGCAGCGCCTGCAGGATGAATTGCAACAGTTGCAGGCGCAGTGGCAGCAGCACTGCACCGCCCTGGGCCAGCCACTGGTCGATGGCCCGGCGGTGGCAGAGGCCCAGGCGCAGCAACAGGCGGAGCTCGCCGCCCTGCAACGCAGCCTGGGTGAGCTGGATGGCCTCAAGCAGGCCCTCGAAGGCGCCCGTGTCCAGCGCGAGCAGGCGCAGCGCCTGCAACTGGAAGCCGCCCAGGGGCATGCCCTGGCCTTGCAGGAACAGGACACCTTGCGCCGCCGCGAAGCGGAGAACGCGGAGCAACTGGGCCAGCTCCAGGCGCAGCAGGTGCGCCAGGAGTCGGAGCTGGGCGCGGCCCTGGGCGAGCTCGGCTACGCCTTGCCGGAGGACAACGAGCGCTGGCTGTATGAGCGCGACGCCGAGTGGCGCACCTGGCGTGACGCCCAGGCCCTGCAGCAGCGCCTGGAGCGCGACGAGCACCTGCTGCTGGCCGAGCTGCAAACCGCCGAAGGCGCCGCCACGCGCTGGCAGCAGCGCTGGGGCGAGCTGGCGCAGCCCGATGGCGAAGCCCTGGCCGCTGTGGATAACCCCGCCACTACCCTGGAGCAGGCCGAGCAGCGGCTGGCGCAGGCCCAGGAGCGTAGCCAGGCGCTGGGTGGGCGCGAGCACACCCTGGTCGAGCAACTGGAGGCCGCACAGGCCTCGCTCGACGCCCAGCGTGGTGCCTGGGAGCAGGCGTTGGCGCAGAGCCCCTTCGCCGACGAGGTGCAGTACCTGGCCGCGCTGCTGGACGAGGACGCGCGCAACCAGTTGCTGGCCCTCAAGGCCCACCTGGAGAAGGCCTGGACCGAAGCCCAGGCCCTGGAAGCCTCAGCCCGGCAGAGCCTGGCGGAATTGCAGGCGACGCCACAGACCGAGCTGGCCCTGGTGGAGCTGGACGAGCAGCTGCAGGCGCTGCAACTGCAGTTGCGCGAACTGGCCCAGCGCCAGGGCGAGCTGCGCGGGCAACTGAGCGGCGACGAGCAGCGCCGGCAGAACCAGCAGGCGCTGTTCGCCGAAATCGCCGCCCAGGAAGGCGCCTGCGACCTCTGGCAGCGCCTCAACGGCCTGATCGGCTCGGCCGACGGCGCCAAGTACCGCCGCTTCGCCCAGGGGCTGACCCTGGATCACCTGATCCACCTGGCCAACCAGCAGCTGGAGCGCCTGCACGGCCGCTACCAGCTGCGCCGTCGCGCCCTGGGCGAGCTGGAGCTGGAAGTGGTGGACACCTGGCAGGCCGATGTCGCCCGGGACTGCCGCACCCTGTCCGGCGGCGAGAGCTTCCTGGTCAGCCTGGCGCTGGCCCTGGCGCTTTCCGACCTGGTCAGCCACAAGACCAGCATCGATTCGCTGTTCCTCGACGAGGGCTTCGGCACCCTCGACGGCGAAACCCTGGAAGTGGCCCTCGACGCCCTGGATGCGCTCAATGCCAGCGGCAAGATGATCGGCGTGATCAGCCACGTCGAAGCGCTCAAGGAGCGCATCCCGGTGCAGCTCAAGGTGCACAAGGGCGTGGGCATGGGCTACAGCCGCCTGGAGGCGCGCTTCGCCGTCCCATAACTCGGACTTCGGCGCTGAGGTGTTTGTAGTTCGTAGGATGGGTAGAGCGCAGCGAAACCCATGCTGTGATGGGACCGCTGCGCGCTCCTTGGCGACTGAAGTCGCCCCTACAGGTAGCAGAGGCCTGCGTTCACACCTGGCTCTGGTCGAGGAACAGGTGCTCGGCGAGGAAGTCGACGAACACCCGCAGCTTGGCGGGCATCTGCTTGTAGCAGGGCCAGAGGGCGCGGAAGTGGCCGGCGTGCTGGTTGCGGTCTTCGAGCACCGTCTGCAACTGGCCGCTGGCCAGGGCGTCGCGTATGGCGAAGTCGGGCAGGCAGGTGATGCCCATGCCTTCGCTGGCAACGCGGATCAGGGTGTCGGCGTGGTTGCACACCAGGGTGGTGGGCAACTGCGGTTCGCTTTCGCCGGGTGAGAGCAGCAGGGGCCATTTCTGGAGCTTGCCGGTGCTGGGGAACTTGTAGTGCAGGCAGGCGTGTTGCTCCAGGTCGGCCGGCACCCGCGGCGTGCCACGGGTGGCGAAGTACTCGGGCGAGCCCACCAGCTGCAGGTGGAAGGCACCGAGCTGGCGGGCACGCAGGCGCGAGTCCTCGGGGATGCCGCTGCGCACCACCACGTCGAAGCCTTCCTCGATCACGTCCACCAGGCGGTCGCTGAAATCCAGGTCCAGCTCGATGCCGGGGTAGCGGCGCATGAAGGCCGGCAGCACCACGGGGAAGAGGCCCAGCACCAGGGGCAGGCTGACCCGCAGGCGGCCGCTGGGCTCCTGGGTGTTCTGCGACAGCTCGTGCTCGGCCGCCTCCAGCTCACCGAGGATGCGCCGGCAGCGTTCGAGGAACAGCGTGCCTTCCACCGTGAGGTTGATGCTGCGGGTGTTGCGGTGGAACAGGCGCACTCCCAGGTGCTGTTCCAGGCGGGCGATGCCCTTGCCCACCGCCGAGGCGGAGATGCCCAGCACGCGACCGGCGGCGACGAAGCTCTGGCTTTCGGTGACCTGGACGAAGAGGGCGAGGCGGTTGAGGCTTTCCATGGCGCTTCCGATTGCGGACTCAGGCTTCCGTTAAGTGCGGAATACTAGCCTGTTTTTCCGCAATTACCGCCGCCATAACCTGCTCCGACTTTCCTTGCGGAGCTTCCGAAATGACCGATTCATCCCTTTCCGACGGTGCTCGCCGCTGGCTGCTGCTGGCTGCCTGCCTGACGGCGGTGCTGATCCCGCTGTGCTTCACCGGCCCGGCGGTGGTGCTGCCGGCCATCAGCCAGGCCCTGGGCGGTTCGGCGGTGGAGCTCGGCTGGATCACCAATGGCTACATCCTCGCCTATGGCAGCGCGATGATGGCGGCCGGCAGCCTGGCCGACATCCACGGGCGCAAGCGCGTGTGGCTGGTGGGCCTGGCGCTGTTCGCGGCGGTGACCCTGGTGATTCCCTTCGCGCCCACGGTGCTGTGGTTCGACCTGTTGCGCGTGCTCCAGGGCCTGGGTGGTTCCGCCGCCTTCGCCGGGGCCATGGCGGCGCTGGCCCAGGAATTCCACGGCCCGATCCGCACCCGGGTGTTCAGCCTGCTGGGCACCACCTTCGGCCTGGGGCTGGCGTTCGGCCCGTTGCTGGCCGGCCTGCTGAGCGATGGCCTGGGCTGGCGCATGGTGTTCCTGCTGCCGGCCCTGTTCGGCACCGCCGGCGCGCTGCTGGTGGCCGTTTGTGCCCGCGAGAGCCGTGACCCCAATGCCCAGGGGCTGGATTGGCCGGGGGCGATCAGCTTTACCGCGATGCTCACCCTGTTCACCTGCGGCACGCTGCTGGCGCCGGAGCACGGCTGGTCGCACCCGCTGGTGCAGGGCTCGCTGTGGGGCAGCCTGGCGTTGCTGGTGGCCTTCGTGCTGATCGAACGGCGCAGCCCACGGCCGATGCTGGAGCTGGGCCTGTTCCGTCGTGCGCAGTTCGCCGGTGTTCAGTTGCTGGGGGCGTCGCCCGCCTTCGCCTTCGTGGTGCTGATCGTGCTGCTGCCGGGGCGTTTCATCGGTGTGGATGGCCTCAGCGCCGTGCAGACCGGGCAACTGATGATCGCCTTGTCGGCGCCGTTGCTGGTGGTGCCGATGTTGGCGGCCTGGCTGTCGCGCTGGTTCACCGCCGGTGTGCTGTCGGCCCTGGGCCTGGTGCTGAACGCGCTGGGGCTGTTGTGGATGAGCGAGGCGCTGGTGGCCGGGCCGCAGGCACTGGTGCTGCCGATGCTGCTGGTGGGCGTGGGCATCGGCTTGCCCTGGGGCTTGATGGACGGGCTGGCGGTGAGCGTGGTGGAGAAGGAGCGGGCGGGCATGGCCACCGGCATCTTCAACACCGTGCGGGTGTCCGGCGACGGCGTGGCCATCGCCCTGGTCGGCGCGTTGCTGGCCGCACTGATGCTGGTGGCCCTGCCGGCTTCAGCGGTGGCGCCGTCGCAACGGGTCGCCGCCGCCAGCCATGCGGCCCTGGGCGACCTGGCCCAGGCCGCGGCGATGCTGGGTATGGACCGGGCGGCGTTGCTGCCGGGCTATGACGCGGCGTTCCGCACCCTGCTGCAGGTGCTGGCGGCGGTGACCGGGCTGACGGCGGTGCTGGTGTTCGCACTGCTGGGCAGGGTGCGCACCCATGAGCCGGAGGCAGCGGGAGAGGTTCCCTGTGAGGCGTAGCCGTGCGGGTGGAGCACGCTTCATCGGTCCACCGTCGGTGTGGCCGGTAACGCCTACAAGAGCATCGCGAATGAATTCGCTCACAGGGAAGGAGCGGATCAGGCGGGCCAGCGTTCCTTGCGCCAGGCGCGGCGCTGGTTCTTCTGGAGGTAGGTCCAGGCGACGAAGCGGCTTTGCTTCTGGCCCTGGGCCATGTGCACCACGCGGATGTCGGTGGCGCCGAGGGCCTTGAGGCGCTCTTGCAGGGGCGCGACGTTGCCCGCCTTGGACACCAGGGTGCTGAACCAGAACACCTGCTGGCCGAAGGCGGCGCTTTCGTCGGCCATGCGCGCGATGAAGGCCGCTTCGCCGCCTTCGCAATGCAGCTCGTTGGACTGGCCGCCGAAGTTGAGCACCGGCAATGCGCGGCTCGGGTCCTGCTTGCCGAGGTTCTTCCACTTGCGTCGGCTGCCGCTGCGGGCTTCGTCCAGGGAGGCGTGGAAGGGCGGGTTGCACAGGGTGAAGTCGAAGCGTTCGTCGGCTTGCAGCAGGCCCTGGAAAATGTGCTGCGGGTGTTCCTGGCGGCGCAGCTCGATGGCGTCGCCATATTGCGGGTTGGCGGCGAGGATCGCGGCGGCGGAGTCCAGGGACTGCCCGTCGATGTCGGCGCCGACGAAGCGCCAGCCGTAGTCATGGTGGCCGATCAGCGGGTAGATGCAGTTGGCCCCGACGCCGATGTCCAGCCCGCGCAGGCCGGGGCCCTTGGGGATCACGCCGTCATGGGCGGCGCCCAGCAGGTCGGCCAGATGGTGCAGGTAGTCGGCGCGACCGGGGATGGGCGGGCACAGGTAGCCGGCGGGGATGTCCCACTGGCGGATGCCGTAGAACTGCTGCAGCAGCGCGCGGTTGAAGACCTTGACCGCCTCGGGGTTGGCGAAGTCGATGCTTTGCTTGCCGTAGGGGTTGAGGATGACGAAGGCGGCCAGCTCCGGGCTGCCTGCGATCAGCGCGGGGAAGTCGTAGCGGCCCTGGTGGCGGTTGCGCGGGTGCAGCGGCGTCTTGCTCCCCTCGGACGGCTTGGCCGGTGCGGTCTTGCTGGGCGGTTTGCTGGGCATGGCGAGGTCCGGGAACGAAGGGCAGGCGCGCATTATTCACAACCCGCCGGGTTTGGCCAGCCGCCGTCGGGCGGCTGGTCAGAAGGGCAGGAGCCAGGGCACCAGGAGCACGGTGACGGCCATCACCAGCAGGGTGAAGGGCACGCCGACCTTGACGAAGTCGCCGAAGCGGTACTGGCCGGGGCCGAGCACCAGGGTGTTCACCGGTGAGGAGATGGGCGTCATGAAGGCGGCCGAGGCGGCCAGGGCCACGGTCATGGCGAAGGGTTGCGGCGAGACGCCGAGCTGCTGGGCGGTGGCGATGGCCACCGGGGCCATGAGCACGGCGGTGGCGGTGTTGGAGATGAACAGGCCGATCACCGCGGTGAGCACGAACAGCGCGGCGATGACCAGGCGCGGCGTGGCATCGCCCAGCAACGCCACCAGGCCCTGCACGGCGAGGCCGATGCCGCCGGTCTGCTGCAGGGCGTGGGCGAAGGGCAGCATGCCGACGATGAGGATCAGGGTGGGCCAGTGGATGGCGCGGTAGGCGCTGTCCAGGTCGATGCAGCGGAAGGCACCCATCAGCAGGCAGCCCACCAGCGCGGCCATGACGTTGGGCACCAGGCCGCTGACCATCAGCACCACCATCACCGCCAGGCTGAGCAGGGCGTGGGGCGCCTTGTGGGCGGTGGGGGCGACTTCGTCCACCTCGGCGGGCAGGCTGAGCACCAGGAAGTCGCGGCCCTGGGCCTGCAGGCGGTGGATGTCCTTCCATTCGCCGGCCACCAGCAGGGTGTCGGAGCCCTTGAGCTTTTCATCCACCAGCACGCCTTCGAGGGGGCGGCCGTGGCGGCGCAGGCCGACGACGTTGAGGCGGTGGCGGCTGCGGAAGCCCAGTTCCTGGATGGTCTTGCCCGGCAGCTCCGATTCCGGCGGCAGGGCCACTTCGGCCAGGCCCAGCTGGTGGGCGTGCTGGCTGTAGTAGGAGGCGTTGAGGGGCATGGGCTCCAGGCCCAGCGCGTGGTAGGCACCGAGCAGGCCGATGGCGGGGCTGGCGAGGTCCACCAGCAGCACGTCGCCGGGCTCCAGCTGGGTGTTGCCGGTGGCCATCAGCAGCAGGGTGCGGAACTTGCGCTGGCGCTCGACGGCGATGACGTTGATGCCGTATTCGCGGCGCAGCTCCAGCTCGTTGAGGGCCTGGCGCGCCAGGGGCGAATCGGCGCGCACCCGCAGGCGCCGTTCGCGCTCGCTGAGGTGGTAGGCGCCGGCCAGGTCGGCGAGGGTCAGGCGCGGGGCGGCGGTGCTCTGGTCACGGGTGTCGCGGCCGAGCCAGCGGCTGGCGACGAGCATGTAGAGCACACCGAGGACCAGCACGGCGAGGCCGATGGGCGTGGGGCCGAAGAAGCCGAAGCCGTCGAAGCCGGCGCGGCGCAGTTCGCTGTGCACCACCATGTTCGGCGGCGTGGCCACCAGGGTGAGCATGCCGCTGATCAGGCCGGCGAAGGCCAGGGGCATCATCAGCCGCGCCGGGGCGATCTTCAGGCGGGCGGCGACGCCAAGCACTACGGGGATGAAGATGGCGACGATGCCGGTGGAACTCATCACCGAGCCGAGCCCGGCGACGCTGAGCATCAGCAGCACCAGCAGGCGCGTCTCGCTGCTGCCGGCGCGGGCCACCAGCCAGTCGCCCAGGCGGTAGGCGATGCCGGTGCGCACCAGGCCGTCGCCGATGATGAAGAGCGCGGCGATCAGCACCACGCTGGGGTCGCTGAAGCCGGCCAGGGCCTGCTCGGTGGTGAGCACGCCGCTCAGCGCCAGGGCGACCAGGGCCAGCAGGGCGACGGCGTCCATACGCGGGCGGTTGCGCACGAAGAGGGTGACGACCACCAGCAGCAGGCCGAGTACCCAGAGGAGTTGCGGGGTCATGGCGGGGGCTCCTGGATGGGGTGTGGCCGTTGCACCGTAGCCCGGGTTTCAACCGGAGGGGGTTCCCGGGCTGAAGCCCGGGCTACGTCTGTTTACGGGCGTGATTCTGTCAGGGGTAGCCGAGAGTGGCCTTGATCTGTTGCAGGTTGGCGGCGATCCAATGCTTGTCGATGGCGCCCCAGTCGCGGATCACGTAGTGGCCGGCGTTGTTGCGGGCGCCTTCGTCCTGCTGGAACTGGCAATCGATGTCCAGGTCGGCGAGGGCGGCGAGGGTGTCCTGGGCGGTGCGGCGGGGCATGCCGGTGGCGTCCATCAGGGCGGGGACGCTGGCGGCGGTGCCGCTGTCGATCAGCCAGGCGACGTAGAGGCGGCGGTAGAAGCTGGTCTTGGTCTTGCTGGTTTCCATGGGGGCTCCGGGTTCAGGGCGCGCGATGGCGCAGCACGCGGTGGCGGTTGGCGAAGAACAGGCGCAGGAATAGCCGCACCAGCGGGGCGCCGAACAGTGGCTCGACGGTGAGGCGGTCGATCACCTTGGTGCCATTGCCGTCCGCTTCCAGGCGGCGTTCGTGGCGCCACAGGCGCATGCCGGTCATGGGGGATTCTTCGACGAAGCCGACGCCGGGGTTGAGTTCGCGCAGGGTCAGTCGCGAGGTGCCCAGCGGCAGAAAGCCGAACAGCCAGAGGTGGCTGGTGAACAGCGGCTCGCCGGGCTGGAAGGCGAGGTCTTCGAGGTTGCGGACGCCGGCGGGCACGGTCATGCGCAGCCAGGGGCGCATTTCCTCGCGCAGGCGGTCGACGTCGGTGATCCAGCTCCAGGCCTGGCCGGGGCTGACGGCGAGGGTGGATTCGAAGCGCAGTTGGATGGGCATGTCTTCCACGTCCCTATGAAAGAGCAAGGCCCGCCGATTGGCGGGCCTTGTGGGCTTACAGGTTGGCGATCTTCTCGCGCTGCTCGGCCAGCTTGGCCAGGGCCTGTTCGGCTTCGGCCAGCTTGGCGCGCTCCTTGTCGAGCACTTCGGCCGGGGCCTTGGCGACGAAGCCTTCGTTGGCGAGCTTACCGCCGACGCGCTTCACTTCGCCGTCCAGGCGCTGGATTTCCTTGTCCAGGCGGGCTAGCTCGGCTTCCTTGTCGATCAGGCCGGCCATGGGCACCAGCACCTGCAGGTCACCCACCAGGGCGGTGGCGGACATGGGGGCTTCTTCGCCGGCAGCGAGGACGCGGACCGATTCGAACTTGGCCAGCTTGTTCAGCAGCGGGCCGTTGTCGGCGAGGCGGCGCAGGTCTTCATCGCTGGCGTTGGCCAGGACCACGTCGATGCGCTTGGCCATGGAGATCTTCATCTCGCCCCGGATCTGGCGCACGCCGAGCATCAGGGTCTTGACCCATTCGATGTCGTCTTCGGCGGCCGCGTCGATACGGGCTTCGTTGGCCACCGGCCAGGGTTGCAGCATCAGGGTGTCACCGCTGACGCCGGCCTGGGCCTTGATGCGCTGCCAGATCTCTTCGGTGATGAAGGGCATGAACGGGTGGGCCAGGCGCAGGATGACCTCCAGCACGCGCACCAGGGTGCGGCGGGTGCCACGCTGACGCTCGATGGGGGCGTTTTCGTCCCACAGCACCGGCTTGACCAGCTCAAGGTACCAAGAGCAGTACTCGTCCCAGACGAATTCGTAGAGGGCCTGGGCGGCGAGGTCGAAGCGGAAGGCGTCGAGCTGGCGGGTGACTTCGGCTTCGGTGCGCTGCAGCTGGGAGATGATCCAGCGGTCGACCGAGGACAGCTCGACGGCTTCGCCGTTGATGCCGGTGTCCTGGCCGTCGGTGTTCTCGGTGACGAAGTTGGCGGCGTTCCACAGCTTGTTGCAGAAGTTGCGGTAGCCCTCGACGCGGCCCATGTCGAACTTGATGTCGCGGCCGGTGGAGGCCAGCGAGCAGAAGGTGAAGCGCAGGGCGTCGGTGCCGTAGCTGTTGATGCCTTCGGGGAACTCGACCTTGGTCTGCTTGGCGATCTTCTCGGCCAGCTTGGGCTGCATCATGCCGCTGGTGCGTTTCTCCAACAGGGCGTCGAGGGTGATGCCGTCGACGATGTCCAGCGGGTCGAGGACGTTGCCCTTGGACTTGGACATCTTCTGGCCCTGGCCGTCGCGGACCAGGCCGTGGACGTACACGGTCTTGAAGGGGACCTGGGCGCTGCCGTCGTCGTTCTTCACCAGGTGCATGGTGAGCATGATCATCCGGGCGACCCAGAAGAAGATGATGTCGAAGCCGGTGACCAGCACGTCGGTGGGGTGGAAGGTCTTGAGGAAGTCGGTCTGTTCCGGCCAGCCGAGGGTGGAGAAGGTCCACAGGCCCGAGCTGAACCAGGTGTCGAGGACGTCGTCGTCCTGGCGCAGGGCGATGTCACCCAGGTTGTGCTTGGCGCGGACTTCGGCTTCGTCGCGGCCGACGTAGACGTTGCCGGCTTCGTCGTACCAGGCCGGGATGCGGTGGCCCCACCAGAGCTGGCGGCTGATGCACCAGTCCTGGATGTCACGCATCCAGGAGAAGTACATGTTTTCGTACTGCTTGGGCACGAACTGGATGCGACCGTCTTCCACGGCGGCGATGGCGGGTTCGGCCAGGGGCTTGGTGGAGACGTACCACTGGTCGGTCAGCCAGGGTTCGATGACGGTGCCGGAACGGTCGCCCTTGGGCACCTTGAGGGCGTGGTCGTCGATCTTTTCCAGCAGGCCGAGGGCTTCGATGTCGGCGACGATGCGCTTGCGCGCGTCGAAGCGGTCGAGGCCGGCATAGGCGGCGGGCAGGCTGCCGTCGAATTCGCCGTTGACGCTGCCGTCGATGTGGAACACCTGGGCGGTGGCGAGCACGGCGGCGTTCTTGTCGAAGATGTTGATCAGCGGCAGGTCATGGCGCTTGCCGACTTCGTAGTCGTTGAAGTCGTGGGCCGGGGTGATCTTCACGCAGCCGGTGCCGAACTCGGGGTCGCAGTAGTCATCGGCGATGATGGGGATGCGACGGCCGACCAGGGGCAGCTCGACGAACTTGCCGATCAGGGCCTTGTAGCGCTCGTCTTCCGGGTGCACGGCCACGGCGCTGTCGCCGAGCAGGGTTTCCGGACGGGTGGTGGCGACCACCAGGTGGTCCTTGCCGTCGGCGGTCTTCAGGCCGTCGGCCAGCGGGTAGCGCAGGTTCCACAGGTGGCCCTTCTCGTCGTGGCTTTCCACTTCGAGGTCGGAGATGGCGGTGTGGAATTTGGTGTCCCAGTTGACCAGGCGCTTGCCACGGTAGATCAGGCCATCCGCGTGCAGGCGCACGAAGGCTTCCTTGACCGCTTCGGAGAGGCCGTCGTCCATGGTGAAGCGCTCGCGCGACCAGTCGACGGAGGAGCCGAGGCGGCGGATCTGGCGGGTGATGGTGCCGCCGGACTGTTCCTTCCATTCCCAGACCTTGTCGAGGAACTTCTCGCGGCCGAGGTCATGGCGATCGACGCCCTGGGCGGCCAGCTGGCGCTCCACCACCATCTGGGTGGCGATGCCGGCGTGGTCGGTGCCCGGCTGCCACAGGGTGTTGCGACCCTGCATGCGGCGGAAGCGGATTAGCGCATCCATGATGGCGTTGTTGAAGCCATGACCCATGTGCAGGCTGCCGGTGACGTTCGGCGGCGGGATCATGATGGTGTAGGACTCGCCGGAGCCTTGCGGGGCGAAGTAGTTGTTCTTCTCCCAGGTCTGGTACCAGGAGGTTTCGATGGCGTGGGGCTGGTAGGTCTTGTCCATGGTGCGGCGGGACCGTGTCGGCAACTGATCGGAAAGCCGCCGAGTATAGCGGCTGCGGGTACAAGCCCCAAGCGCGGGGCGCGATGGGGCGGCGCGAGGCGCGCGCCGGTCAGCCGCGGCGGGGCGGCTGGGGCAGGAGGCGGGTCAGGCGTGCGCTGAGGCGGCGCTTGAGCTCGGCTTCTATCTGGGGCACGAAATCGTCGATGACGTCTTGCAGGATGAGTTGCGCGGCGGCGCGCAGCTCGGTGTCCAGGCGGCTGAATTCCTGGGCGCTGGCGGCTTCGGCGCTGCGCTGCAGGGCGGACTGGATGGGCGTGGCGCTCGGCTGCTCGACCCGCGCTGCAAGTGCGGGGGCGGGCTGCACGGCCGGAGCCGGGCGCGGGGCGGCGGGTTCGCTGCCCAGCGGGGTGAGCTCGAAGGGCGGCGGTTCGACGATTTCGGAGAGCAGGGGGATGCTGTCCGGGTCGACGGACTCGGTGAGCAGAGGCGGCTCGCTGCTGGTGTGTTCATCGAGCAGGGCGCGGATCGACTCGAGGTCGTCGAGCAGGTGAGCGGGCTTTTGCGGCGGTCTGGAGTTGTCCATGGGGCGTACTTAGAGTTCGACTCGCTTTGGATCATAGCCGCGCTGGCGATAGGTCCGGAAATTCTCACGGCAGGCGGCCAGCAGCGCCGGCTCCTGGTTGACGATCTCGATGATGCGGCTGAAGCGTTCGAGATGCGGCGAGAGGCTGGCGTCGAGGTTGATCAGCAGGCCCTGGGCGGCTTCGGGCTGTTCGTTGGCGCCGATCACCACCGGTGCCTGCGGGTCGTCTTCATGCTGGCTGTGGGGGATGAAGGTTTCGGCCTTGAAGCGCCACATCAGCTCGTCCAGCTCGTTGCCCTGGGCCTTGTCGGCGCAGCGCACGAACACCGGCAGGCCATGGCGCCAGGCCTTGCTCGCCAGCTGGCAGGCGGCGCGCAGGCGGTCCGCCGGGCTGCTGGAAGAAAGGACGTAGAACTCGACGCGGGTCATGGCTGGGTGTTCCTGAGGTGAGGCGGGGGCCCGGCGGCCTGTGCCGCCGGGCGATGCTGCAGTTTACACGCGGTCCAGCAGGTACTGGGTGAGCAGGGGCACCGGACGACCGGTGGCGCCCTTGTCCTTGCCACCGCTGACCCAGGCGGTGCCGGCGATGTCGAGGTGGGCCCAGTGGAACTTCTTGGCGAAGCGCGACAGGAAGCAGCCGGCGGTGATGGTGCCGGCCTTGGGGCCGCCGATGTTGGCGATGTCGGCGAAGGGGCTGTCGAGCTGCTCCTGGTATTCGTCGAACAGCGGCAGCTGCCAGGCGCGGTCGTCGGCGTATTCGCCTGCCTTGAGGATCTGCTTCACCAGGCCGTCGTTGTTGCCCATGAGGCCGGAGACGTTGCTGCCCAGGGCGACGATGCAGGCACCGGTGAGGGTGGCGATGTCGATCACCGCCTGGGGCTTGAAGCGCTCGGCGTAGGTGAGGGTGTCGCACAGCACCAGGCGGCCTTCGGCGTCGGTGTTGAGGATCTCGACGGTCTGGCCGCTCATGGTGGTGACGATGTCACCGGGGCGGGTGGCGCCGCCGCTGGGCATGTTTTCGGCGCAGGCCAGCAGGCCGACGACGTTAATCGGCAGCTGCAGCTCGAGCAGGGCACGGAAGGTGCCGAGCACGCTGGCGGCGCCGCACATGTCGTACTTCATCTCGTCCATGCCGGCGGCGGGCTTGATGCTGATGCCGCCGGTGTCGAAGGTGATGCCCTTGCCTACGAGGGCGTAGGGTTTGTCGTCCTTCTTGCCGCCCTGGTAGTTGAGCACGATCATCCGCGGCGGCTGGTCGCTGCCCTGCGCGACGGCGAGGAAGGCACCGGCGCCGAGCTCCTTGAGCTTCTTCTCGTCCAGTACTTCGACCTTGAGGTTCTTGTGGGCCTTGGCCAGTGCCTTGGCTTCCTCGGCGAGGAAGCTGGGGTGGCAGAGGTTCGGCGGCAGGTTGCCGAGGTCCTTGGTGAAGGCCATGCCGGTGGCGATGGCCTGGGCATGGGCGCTGCCGCGCTCGACGTCGGCGACTTCGGCCTTCTCGGCCAGCAGGGTGATTTTCTTCAGCGCCGGGGCATCGGCCTTGGTGCTTTTGAAGCGGTCGAAGCGGTAGGTGCCGTCGGCCAGGGTTTCCACCAGCAGGCGGGCCTTGCCGTAGGCGTCGCGGCCCTTGACCGCGAGTTCGCCCAGGGCCAGTACGGCGTCGCTGCCGCCAAGGCCCTTGAGCACGCCGTTGACGGCGGCGGCGACCTTGCGGAACTGGCGGTCGCCGAGTTCACGTTCCTTGCCCACGCCCACCAGCAGCACGCGGTCGGCCTTGAGGTTGGGCAGGCTGTGCAGCAGCAGGGTCTGGCCGACCTTGCCGGCGATATCGCCACGCTTGAGCAGGGCGCTGATCGCGCCACCGGTGGCGCCATCCAGTGCGCTGGCGGCGGTGCCCAGTTTGCGGCCTTCGCTGACGGCGACGACCAGGGTGGCGGTTTTCAGGGTTTCGGGACGAGCGCTTTTGACGAGGAATTCCATGACGTATGTCCCCAAGACAAAGAGTCGGGATTGCAGGATATAATGCCGGCCATTTTTCAGTGGTCCGCCGGTTCGGCGGGCTGGCCACAAAGCGGCTAGTTTGAGCGTAGCCGCCTGAGCCTGACAACCCTGGAGTGTCTGGTTTGATTGTCTTCCGTTATCTATCCCGCGAAGTCCTGGTCACCCTGAGCGCCGTAAGTGCGGTGCTGCTGGTGATCATCATGAGTGGTCGCTTCATCAAGTACCTGGCCCAGGCCGCGCAAGGCGTCCTGGACCCGGGCGTGCTGTTCCTGATCATGGGCTTCCGCCTGCCGGGCTTCCTTGAACTGATCCTGCCGCTGGGTTTGTTCCTCGGCTTCCTCCTGGCCTATGGCCGGCTCTACCTGGACAGCGAGATGACCGTGCTCGCCGCCACCGGCATGAGCCAGCAACGGCTGATGGCCTACAGCCTGGCGCCGGCGACCCTGGTGGCGCTGCTGGTGGCCTGGCTGAGCCTGGGCCTGGCGCCCCAGGGCGTGGCCCAGGTGGCGCGCATCCTCAATGAGCAGGACGCGCTGACCGAGTTCGACACCCTGGTGCCGGGCCGCTTCCAGACCATGAAGAACGGCACGCGGGTGACCTATACCGAGAGCCTCTCGGCCGACCGTGGCGAGCTGGGTGGGGTGTTCATCTCCGAGAAGCGCCTGTCGCAGAACAACAAGGAGCGCGGCATCGGCGTGCTGGTGGCGGAGAAGGGCAGCCAGGTTATCCACAAGGATGGCAGCCGCTACCTGATCCTGGAGAACGGCTACCGCTACGACGGTAACCCGGGCAAGGCCGACTACCGCGCCATCAAGTACGAGACCTACGGCATCCTCCTGCCCAAGCCGGAAATCAGCGGCGAGATCGGCGAGCGCGAGGCGATCCCGACCTCCGAGCTGATCGGCAGTGACAACCCGCGCTACCAGGCCGAGCTGCAATGGCGCCTGTCCATTCCGCTGCTGGTGTTCGTGGTGACCCTGCTGGCGGTGCCGCTGTCGCGGGTCAATCCGCGCCAGGGCCGCTTCCTCAAGCTGCTGCCGGCGATCCTTCTTTATATGGCTTACCTGTCCCTGCTGATCGCTGCGCGCGGCCAGCTGGACAAAGGCAAGATCCCCATGGCGCTCGGCCTCTGGTGGGTGCACGGGATGTTCCTGCTGGTGGGCCTGTCATTGCTTTACTGGGAGCCGTTGCGGCTGAAGTGGGCAGCTCGTCGTGATGCCCGTGAGGTGGCCCATGGTTAGGTTGGATCGTTATATCGGCACCAGCGTGTTCTTCGGCATCCTCGCGGTGCTGGGGGTGATAGTCGGGCTGGCGCTGCTGTTCGCCTTCATCGATGAACTGGGCGATGTGGATGGCTCCTACGGTGTGCTGGAAGCGGCCACCTATGTGCTGATGACCACGCCGCGCCGGGTTTACGAGATGCTGCCGATGGCGGCGCTGATCGGCAGCCTGATCGGTCTTGGCGGCCTGGCCAGCAGCAGCGAGCTGACCATCATGCGCGCGGCGGGCGTGTCCATCGGACGCATCGTCTGGGCGGTGATGAAGCCGCTGCTGGTGCTGATGCTAGTGGGCGTGCTGATCGGCGAGTACGTCGCGCCCTGGAGCGAGAACCTGGCACAGGGCAACCGCGCCCTGGCGCAAGGCGGCGGTGAGGCGCAGAGCGCCAAGCGTGGTCTGTGGCACCGTCAGGGTAACCAGTACGTGCATATCAACGCCGTGCAGCCCAATGGCGTGCTCTATGGTGTGACCCGCTACGACTTCGACGGCGAACGCCATATGCAGTCGGCGAGCTTCGCCCGGCGCGCCCTGTACCAGGCCGATCACTGGCAACTGGAAGATGTTTCCACCACCTACTTCCGTGGTGACCACACCGAAGTGGTGGAAGCGGCGAACGAGCGCTGGGACATCGAGCTGAACCCGCAGCTGCTGGGCACTGTGGTGATGGAGCCCGAGGCCCTGTCGATCACCGGCCTGTGGCGCTACACCCATTACCTGGCGGACCAGGGGCTGAACAACGGCCGCTACTGGCTGGCGTTCTGGACCAAGGTGCTGCAGCCGCTGGTCACCGGTGCGCTGGTGCTGATGGCGATCTCCTTCATCTTCGGCCCGCTGCGCTCGGTGACCCTGGGGCAGCGCGTGTTCACTGGCGTGGTGATCGGCTTCGTGGTGCGCATCAGCCAGGACCTGCTTGGCCCGTCCAGTCTGGTGTTCGGCTTCTCGCCGCTGCTGGCGGTGCTGATCCCTGCGGGTATCTGCGCTCTGGCCGGTGCCTGGCTGTTGAGGCGTGCGGGGTAGTTTCCCCGGGCATGAAAAAGCCGGCTGCGAGCCGGCTTTTTCTTGGGCGCGATTCGGGTGGCGCTACTTCTTGTGGATGTTCTTCGGCAGCTGGACGACCTGGCTGTCGGAGTACATGTCGTGCCAGCTGCGTTTCTGCTTGTCGACGATCATCCACAGGAAGCCGAGGCCGAAGCACAGCCAGGAACCGATGGCGACCACGAAGCGCAGCAGGGCCTGCCACAGGCTGATGGCCGAGCCGTCGCGATTCTGGATGCGCACGCCCCAGACCTGCATGCCGAGGGTTTGGCCGCCGCGCATCCAGAACTTGCTGAAGAAGGCGAAGAGGCTGAGGAACAGCAGGCTGGAAAGCACCGGGTCGCCGATCAGTGCGCCCTGTTCGGCCATCTGCCGCAGGCGTTCGCCGCCGAAGATCGCGCGCAGGATCGCCTGCTGATAGAAGAGGGTGACGACCATCATCAGGGCAACGCAGAGAAGGAAGTCGTAGAAGATTGCAGCGAAGCGGCGGATAGGACCCGCGACGGGGAAATCGCCTTCGGGACGCAGTTTCTGGTTCGGCATGGAAAGCCCTTGCAAACGTGGGGTCGCGACATTCTAAGGGCTGGGCTCCATAGAATCACGGGCATAAAAAAACCCCTGATGTTTCCATCAGGGGTTCTTTCAAAGCAGAAGGCTTAGCCCAGGATTTGAACCTGGTCAGCCTGCATGCCTTTTTGACCTTGCACAGCTACGAAGCTGACTTTCTGGCCTTCTTTCAGGCTCTTGAAGCCGTTACCTTCGATAGCGCGGAAGTGCACGAACAGATCCGGACCGCTTTCGGGGGTGATGAAACCAAAACCCTTCTCGTCGTTGAACCACTTAACGGTGCCGTTTTGACGATTCGACATGTCTTATTTCCTTGAAACTAGAGTTGATGACAGCCTCTTGCTTTTCTTAAAGCATAGAGGGCTGGAACTGGTTGCAGAGAGTAAGAGAAGTCGAGCGGGATGTAGCGGATCTGTAGGATCTACTGCACCAGGTCACGATTCAACAGCGACCCATGCAAACACAGTGCGCACACTCTACGCTAACTTTCTTGGAATTGCCAACCCCCCGAAAGGTCAATCCTAGGCGGGGTTTGAGAAGATTTCCAGTACCGATGTACGGCTTCTGAAAAAGGTGTTTCGGCAGGGCTGTTTTGAGGTGTAGCGATGGGCTGCAGCTCGCGAGAAATGCGGGCTTGCTGAAGTCGTGGTGCCCCGGGAGAGACTCGAACTCTCACTCTGTCGCCAGAAACGGATTTTGAATCCGCCGCGTCTACCATTCCGCCACCGGGGCACGATGGCGGCGGAGTATAGGGAGGCGGCCGAGGCGGGTCAATCCGCCCGCGTGGTCAGATTTACGCATTTCCGTTAATATTCGCGCCCCTGCAAGAAGACCCCACCATGCGCGTTGCCGACTTCCATTTCGAGCTCCCCGAGCACCTCATCGCCCGTCATCCGCTGAGCGAGCGGCGTGCCAGCCGCCTGCTGGTGCTCGATGGCCCCACGGGTGAATTGGCCCACAAGGGCTTTGCCGACCTGCTGGGCTATCTGCGCCCCGGCGATCTGATGGTGTTCAACAACACCCGGGTGATCCCGGCGCGCCTGTTTGGCCAGAAGGCATCGGGCGGCAAGCTGGAGATACTGGTGGAGCGCGTGCTGGACAGCCATCGCGTGCTGGCCCATGTGCGTTCGAGCAAGTCGCCCAAGGCGGGCTCGACCATTCTCATCGACGGCGGTGCCGAGGCGACCATGCTGGCGCGCCACGATGCGTTGTTCGAGCTGGGCTTTGCCGAAGACGTGCTGCCGTTGCTGGACCGCCTCGGGCATATGCCGTTGCCTCCTTATATAGACAGGCCGGACGAAGACGCGGACCGTGAGCGCTACCAGACCGTTTATGCCCGCCATGCCGGCGCGGTTGCGGCACCCACGGCCGGGCTGCATTTCGACGAGGCGTTGCTGGAGTCCATCGCTGCGAAGGGTGTCGAAACCGCGTTCGTCACCCTGCACGTGGGGGCCGGCACCTTCCAGCCGGTCCGCGTCGAGCGCATCGAGGAGCACCACATGCACCTCGAGTGGCTGGAGGTTGGCCAGGAAGTGGTTGATGCCGTGGCGGCCTGTCGCGCCCGTGGCGGCCGGGTGATCGCCGTCGGCACCACCAGCGTGCGCTCGCTGGAAAGTGCCGCGCGTGACGGTGTGCTCAAACCCTTCAGTGGCGACACCGATATCTTCATCTACCCGGGCCGGCCCTTCCATGTGGTGGATGCCCTGGTGACCAACTTCCATCTCCCCGAATCCACCCTGCTGATGCTGGTGTCGGCATTTGCCGGCTATCCGGAAACAATGGCTGCCTACAGTGCAGCGGTTGAGCAGGGCTACCGCTTCTTCAGTTACGGTGATGCCATGTTCATCACCCGCAACCCCGCTCCCCGCGGGCCCGAGGACCAAGCATGACCCGTACCTGCCGCATGACCTTCGAACTGCTGGCCACCGAAGGCAAGGCCCGTCGTGGCCGTCTGACCTTCCCCCGTGGCGTGGTCGAAACGCCGGCCTTCATGCCGGTTGGCACCTATGGGACGGTCAAGGGCATGCTCCCGCGTGACATCGAGGACATCGGTGCGCAGATCATCCTCGGCAATACCTTCCACCTCTGGCTGCGCCCTGGCACCGAGGTGATCAAGCGCCACGGCGACCTCCATGACTTCATGCAGTGGCAGGGGCCGATCCTCACCGACTCGGGCGGCTTCCAGGTCTTCAGCCTGGGCGCCATGCGCAAGATCAAGGAGGAGGGCGTGACCTTCGCCTCCCCGGTGGATGGCGCCAAGGTGTTCATGGGCCCTGAGGAGTCCATGCAGGTACAGCGCGATCTCGGCTCCGACATCGTGATGATCTTCGACGAGTGCACGCCGTACCCGGCCGACCTCGATGTGGCCAAGCGCTCCATGGAGCTGTCGCTGCGTTGGGCCAAGCGCTCGAAGACCGCTCATGGCGAAAGCACGGCCGCGTTGTTCGGCATCGTCCAGGGCGGCATGCATGAAGAGCTGCGCTTGCGTTCGCTGGACGGGTTGAACGAGATCGGTTTCGACGGCCTGGCCATCGGTGGCCTCTCCGTGGGTGAGCCCAAGGAGGAAATGATCCGTGTACTCGATTACCTGCCCGCACAGATGCCGGCGGACAAGCCGCGCTACCTGATGGGCGTGGGCAAGCCGGAAGACCTGGTGGAAGGCGTGCGCCGCGGCGTGGACATGTTCGACTGCGTGATGCCGACCCGCAACGCCCGCAACGGCCACCTGTTCGTCGAGACCGGGGTGCTGAAAATCCGTAACTCGGTGCACAAGCACGACGACTCGCCGCTGGACCCGACCTGCGACTGTTACACCTGCAAACATTTCTCCAGGGCCTATCTGCACCATCTGGACAAATGCGGTGAAATGCTCGGCAGCATGTTGAATACAATCCACAACTTGCGGCATTACCAGCGCCTGATGGCTGGTTTGCGCGAGGCAATCCAACAGGGTAAATTGGCCGCCTTTGTCGATGCCTTCTATGCCCGGCGCGGACTACCGACACCGCCCCTGGACTGATAAAGCCGCATATATAGAGCTGAACATTCTTCAAATTTTCGCAACAGGAGTGCTACATGAGCTTTCTGATTCCCGCCGCCTATGCCGACGCTGCCGCCCCGGCCGCAGCAGCTGGTCCCGCCGGCACTGGCTTCGAGTGGGTTTTCCTGGTCGGTTTCCTGGTCATCTTCTACCTGATGATCTGGCGTCCCCAGTCCAAGCGCGCCAAAGAGCACAAGAATCTGCTGGGCAACCTGCAGAAGGGTGACGAAGTGGTTACCTCTGGCGGTATCGCCGGCAAGGTGGTCAAGGTCTCCGATGACTTCGTGGTCATCGAGGTGTCCGACACCGTCGAACTGAAGATCCAGAAGGTCGCCATCGCGGCCACGCTGCCGAAAGGCACGCTGAAAGCCATCTAACGATTCGTTCTTCACCATTCACGGGGCGCTTAAGGCGCCCCGCGTCATAACGGGCGGTGTCATGCTCAACAAGTACCCTCTGTGGAAATATCTGCTGATCCTGGCGGTTCTCGCCCTCGGCCTGGTCTATTCCGCACCTAACCTCTACCCCAATGATCCGGCCATCCAGATCTCTGGCAACAGCACCGCGCTGAAGATCCAGCAGGGCGATCTCGATCGCTCCGTGGCGGCTCTCAAGGCTGCCGGATTTGAAGTCAAAAGCGCGAGCCTCAGTGAGCGTGGTGGCTTGCTGCGCCTGACCAAGCTGGGTGATCAACTGCCGGCCAAGGAGGTCGTCACCCAGGTGCTGGGCGAGGACTACGTGGTTGCGCTGAACCTCGCACCGACCACGCCGGACTGGCTGCGCAGCGTGAGTGCGACGCCGATGAAGCTGGGCCTCGACCTTTCCGGTGGTGTGCACTTCCTGCTGGAAGTGGACATGGAGAAGGCCGTTTCCGCCCGGGTGAAGATCTACGAAGGCGAAGTCCGCACCCTGCTGCGCAAGGAGCGCGTGCGCTACCGCAGCCTGCCGGGTATCGACAACGGCTTCCAGCTCGGCTTCAGTGACCAGGAGTCGCTGGACAAGGCGCAGTCGCTGATCCGCAAATCCTTTACCGATTTCGACCTGAAGACCGCCGAGCGTGGTGATCAGCAGGTGATGAGCCTGACCCTGACCCAGGCCAAGCTGACCGAAATCCGCGAATACTCGATCAAGCAGAACCTGACCACCGTACGCAACCGCGTGAACGAGCTGGGCGTTTCCGAGCCGCTGGTACAGCGTCAGGGCGCCAACCGCATCGTGGTCGAGCTGCCGGGCGTGCAGGACACGGCCGAAGCCAAGCGTATTCTCGGCAAGACCGCCAACCTCGAGTTCCGCCTGGCTGCCGCCCCCGATGCGAGCAAGGCCAGCACCGAATCCTTCGAATTCCGCGAGCCGGGTCGCCCGCCGGTACCGCTGGAGCGCAGCCTGATCATCACCGGTGACCAGGTTACCGATGCCCAGGCCAGCTACGACGAGAACGGTCGCCCGCAGGTGAACATCCGTCTGGATGGCCATGGCGGCGAGCTGATGAACCGCGCCACCCGAAACAACGTCGGCCGCAGCATGGCGGTGATCTTCATCGAGCAGCGCCCGATGAACCGCAAGGTCAAGCAGGTAGTGGACGGTGTCGAGCAGGAAGTCGTGGTTCCCGGCTTCAAGGAAGAGAAGAAGATCATCAGCCTGGCGACCATCCAGTCGCCGCTGGGCAACCAGTTCCGCATCACCGGTCTGAACGGCCAGGGCGAGTCGTCCGAGCTGGCCCTGCTGCTGCGCGCCGGTGGCCTGGCTGCGCCGATGTACTTCGCTGAAGAGCGCACCATCGGCCCGAGCCTGGGTGCCGAGAACATCGTCAAGGGCATCGAGTCCACCGAGTGGGCGATGGTCTTCGTGTCGCTGTTCATCATCGCCATCTACCGTTTCTTCGGTGTGCTGGCGACCGTTGCCCTGGCCTTCAACCTGGCCCTGCTGGTAGGCCTGATGTCGGCCATCGGTGCGACCCTGACCCTGCCGGGCATCGCGGGTATCGTGCTGACCCTGGGCATGGCGGTGGACGCCAACGTACTGATCTTCTCGCGGATACGCGAGGAGCTGGCCAATGGCATGTCCGTACAGCGTGCCATTCATGAAGGCTTCGACCGTGCCTATGCGGCGATCGTCGACTCCAACCTGACCACCCTGCTGGTGGGCGGCATTCTCTTCGCGCTGGGTACCGGCCCGATCAAGGGCTTCGCCGTCACCATGTCCCTGGGTATCGTCACCTCGATGTTCACCGCGATCATGTTCACCCGTGGTCTGGTCAACCTGATCTTCGGTGGCCGTAACTTCAAGAAACTGTGGATCTGAGGCAGCCATGATCAAGTCAACAATCCGCTTCATGGCGATCCGCAATCTCGCGTTCGCCGTCACTGTCGTCATCAGCCTGGTCGGTATTGGTGCCCTGTTCATGAAGGGGCTGAACTTCGGCCTGGACTTCACCGGTGGCACCCTGATCGAACTGTCCTACGAGAAGCCCGCCAACCTCGAGCTGATCAAGGAAGAGTTGGGGCAGGCTGGCTATCGCGATGCCGTGGTACAGAGCTTCGGCGCCAGCACCGATGTGCTGGTGCGTATGGCTGGCGAGGACCCGCAACTGGGCAACCAGGTCGCCGCGGCGCTGCGCAAGATCGACGCCGATAGCAAGTTCGTGGTCAAGCGCGTCGAGTTCGTCGGCCCGCAGGTGGGCGAAGAACTGCGTGACCAGGGTGGCCTCGCCATGCTGCTCGCACTGGGCGGTGTCCTGCTGTACCTGGCCTTCCGCTTCCAGTGGAAGTTCGGCGTCGGCGCGATTGCTTCCCTGGTGCATGACGTGATCGTCACCCTGGGCATCCTGGCGTTCTTCCAGCTGCCGTTCGACCTGACGGTGCTGGCGGCGGTGCTGGCAATGATCGGTTACTCGCTGAACGACACCATCATTATCTTCGACCGTATCCGCGAAAACTTCCGCGTGCTGCGCAAGGCTGACCTGATCGAGAACATCGACGTCTCCTGCACCCAGACCCTGCTGCGTACCATCGCCACCTCGACCTCCACCGCGCTGGCTCTGGTCGCGCTGCTGGTGTTCGGGGGCGACAGCCTGCACGGCTTCGCGGTCGCGCTGCTGGTGGGTGTGGTCGTGGGTACCTACTCGTCGATCTATATCAGTGCCCCCGTCCTCATCTGGCTGGGCCTGCGTTCGGAGGACCTGATTCCTCCTGCCGTGGCCACCGAGGTGGACGAGCGTCCCTGAGTTTGAGTGTGTTGCCGAAAGGGCCTGCATTTGCAGGCCCTTTTTGTTTGGGGATGCGGTGTTCCTCCTGGGGAAGTGGCGCGATGTGATGGCTGTCCCAGTCGCTTGCGTGGGATTGGTCCTACGGGAACTCGGGCAAAGAGCTGTACTCCAAGGCAGGGAGTAGGGCGCAGATGCGCCGGTTTTGAACCAGGAGGTCCATGTGAACAAGTCGATGCTCGTCGGCGCCGTATTGGGTGCCGTCGGTGTAACCGCCGGTGGCGCCGTCGCTACCTACAGCCTTGTGGGTAACGGCCCGGAATATGCCGAGGTGCTCGCGGTCCAGCCGGTCAAGGAGACTTTCAAGACCCCGCGTGAGGTCTGCAAGGATGTCGCTGTGACCCGTCAGAGGCCGGTCCAGGACCAGCACCAGATCGCCGGTACCGTACTGGGTGCTGTGGCGGGTGGCCTTTTGGGCAACCAGGTCGGTGGCGGCAACGGCAAGAAGATCGCCACCGTGGCAGGCGCCGTGGGTGGTGGTTATGCCGGTAACAAGGTGCAGGAGCACATGCAGAACAGCGACACCTATACCACCACTGAAACCCGCTGCAACACCGTTCAGGAGAGCAACGAGAAAGTGGTTGCCTATGACGTGCAGTACCAGCTGGATGGCAAGGTGAACCAGGTGCGCATGGATCACGATCCGGGCGCGCAGATCCCTGTCACCAAGGAAGGTCGTCTGGTGCTGACGCAGCGTCAGGCCGGCATCCAGCAGTGATCCGTCGGTGAAAGGAAAAAGGCGCCCGAGGGCGCCTTTTTCGTGGGCATGAAAAACCCGGCGCCTGGCCGGGTTCTTCCTGTCGCGGTGCGTATCAGCGCTTCAGCGAAGGCGGCAGGTGCGGCTGGATGGCCGTCAGGACCGCCTTGAAGCACTTGGTGTTGCCGGCAACGATGTGGCCTTTCTCGAGGAAGTCATGGCCGCCGGTGAAGTCGCTCACCAGGCCGCCGGCTTCCTGAACCAGCAGGGCGCCTGCTGCCATGTCCCACTCGGACAAGCCGAACTCCCAGAAGGCGTCGAAGCGACCGGCGGCAACGTAGGCCAGGTCCAGGCTGGCGGAGCCGGCGCGACGGATGCCGGCAGTCTGGCCGACCAGGCTGCGGAACATGTTCAGGTAGTTGTCGAGGTTGTCCAGTTGGCTGTCGCGGAAGGGGAAGCCGGTGCCCAGCAGGGCGCCTTCCAGGCTCTTGCGCGGGCTGACGCGCAGGCGGCGGCCGTTGAGGGCGGCGCCGCGGCCGCGGCTGGCGGTGAACTCTTCCTGGCGAACCGGATCGATTACGACGGCGTGCTCCAGGCGACCCTTGTATTTGCAGGCGACGCTGACGGCGAAGTGCGGCACGCCGCGGATGAAGTTGGTGGTGCCATCCAGCGGGTCGATGATCCACTGATAGTCAGCGCCTTCGCCACTGCCTGCGATGGAGCCGCCTTCCTCGCCGAGGATGCTGTGGGTCGGATAGGCTTTGCGCAGCGCTTGAATAATGGTTTCTTCGGCGGCGCGGTCGACTTCGGTGACGTAGTCCTTGGCGTCCTTTTCGTTCACCGAAATCACGTCCAGGCGCTCGATGGAGCGGAAGATCAATTCACCGGCGCTGCGAGCGGCGCGCAGGGCGATATTCAGCATAGGCTGCATGGGGGAGTCACCTGGGTCGTTAAAGAAAGCCGGACATTCTAACAGAAAAGCGTTGCGCATGAAGTGCAGGCCGGCGCTTTCATGGCGTTCGGCCGAGTGCTTCTGTAAGATTTCATCCCCTGAAGTTTAGGTTGGAGCCAGCGCCTTGCTGCAAAACATTCGCGTGGTCCTGGTCGGTACCAGTCACCCCGGCAATATCGGCGGGGCGGCTCGCGCCATGAAAAACATGGGGTTGTCGCGCCTGGTGCTGGTGGAGCCCGAGCAGTTCCCTCATCAGGAAGCCTGGGCGCGTGCCTCCGGTGCCGATGACATTCTCGAGTCTGCGCAGGTCGTCGGAACGCTGGAGGAGGCGTTGGTCGGCTGCAGCCTGGTGTATGGCACCAGTGCGCGTGACCGTCATATCCCCTGGCCGTTGCTCGACCCTCGCGAGTGCGGTGCCAGTTGCGTCGAGCAGGTGGAGGGTGGCGCCGAAGTGGCGCTGGTGTTCGGGCGTGAGTACGCCGGCCTCACCAATGAAGAGCTGCAGCGCTGCCAGTTCCATGTGCATATCCCTTCCGATCCCGAATTCGGCTCGCTGAACCTGGCTGCGGCTGTCCAGGTGCTGACCTACGAGGCCCGCATGGCCTGGCTGGGCGTGCAGGGCAAGCCGACCAAGATGGAAAAGGTGGAGCTGACCGCCGAGGAAAACATCCAGCCGGTGACGGTGGATGAGCTGGAACTGTTCTTCGGCCACCTCGAACGTACGTTGGTCGATATCGGTTTTCTCGACCCGGAGCGCCCGCGCCATTTGATGCCACGGCTGCGTCGCCTGTACGGGCGTAGTGCCATCAGCAAGCTCGAGATGAATATCCTGCGCGGCATCCTGACTGAGACCCAGAAGGCTGCGCGTGGAGAAATCCAGAAGCGGAGAGAGAAGTGATGTTCGAACGCATGCGAGAAGACATTCAAAGCGTATTCCACCGTGACCCGGCTGCGCGCAATGCCTTCGAGGTGCTCACCTGTTACCCCGGCCTGCACGCCATCTGGCTGCATCGTCTGGCCAATGCCTTGTGGCTGGCGGGCTGGAAGTGGCTGGCGCGCCTGGTGTCGAACTTCAGTCGCTGGATGACCGGTATCGAGATCCACCCGGGTGCTCGCATCGGTCGGCGCTTCTTCATCGATCACGGCATGGGTATCGTCATTGGCGAAACCGCCGAGATCGGCAATGACGTCACCCTCTATCAAGGGGTGACCCTGGGTGGCACCAGCTGGAATGCCGGCAAGCGCCACCCGACGCTGGAAGATGGCGTGGTGGTCGGTGCGGGCGCCAAGGTGCTCGGCCCGTTCACGGTGGGGGCTGGCGCCAAGATCGGCTCCAACGCCGTGGTGACCAAGGCGGTGCCGGCCGGCGCCACTGCCGTGGGGATTCCGGGGCGGGTCATCGTCAAGGAAGACCCGGAACAAGTGGCCAAGCGCCAGGCCATCGCCGAGAAGTTCGGTTTCGATGCTTATGGCGTGAGCCAGGACATGCCTGACCCGGTGGCACGCGCGATCGGACAGTTGCTGGACCACGTCCAGGCGGTGGATGAGCGCCTGGAGGGCATGTGCAAGGCGCTGACGGCCCTGGGTAGCGACTACTGCGGCAAGGCACTGCCGGCGCTTCGCGAAGAAGATTTCGAGGGTGTAAAGGACGAGGTGCGGCCGCCGGCGGCCTGATGGGCGAGGGGTGCGATAGGGGGTGCAATTCTGATATCATGCGCGCCCCTGTATCTGCTAATCCCGACTAATTTGATAGGTCTTATAGTTGACTTAAATAGTCGGGAATCGCATACTCGCTGGCAAATCAGCGAACCGTGGAACTCCCATGCGCTTGACCACTAAAGGCCGCTACGCCGTCACAGCCATGCTCGACCTGGCTTTGCATTCGCAGCAAGGTCCGGTTTCTCTGGCAGATATTTCCGAGCGTCAGGGCATCTCCCTTTCCTACCTCGAGCAGCTCTTCGCCAAGTTGCGCCGTGGCAGTCTGGTCAGCAGCGTCCGTGGTCCGGGTGGCGGTTATCAGCTTTCCCGCGATGTGGCCAGCATCTACGTGGCCGAGGTCATTGACGCCGTCAACGAATCGGTCGACGTCACGCGCTGCCAGGGGCAGGGCAATTGCGACTCCTCCGGGGGCGCCTGCCTGACCCACCATCTGTGGGATGACCTGAGCATGCAGATCCACGAGTTCCTCAGCGGTATCAGCCTGAGTGACATCGTCGCCCGTAACGAAGTCCAAGAGGTGGCCCAGCGCCAGAACGAGCGCCATGACCAGCGCCGCCTCGGTGGCAGGATGCCGCGTTCAGAAAAGATTGAAGTGTCCGCCATCGAATGAGCAGGGCGCCCGCCTGATAGGAGATAACCGATGAAATTGCCGATTTACCTGGACTACTCCGCTACCACGCCGGTGGACCCTCGTGTTGCGCAGAAGATGAGCGAATGCCTGCTGGTCGATGGCAACTTCGGCAACCCGGCCTCGCGTTCCCACGTGTTCGGCTGGAAGGCCGAGGAAGCGGTGGAGAATGCCCGTCGCCAGGTTGCTGAGCTGGTCAATGCCGACCCTCGCGAAATCGTCTGGACCTCCGGTGCCACTGAGTCCGACAACCTTGCCATCAAGGGTGTCGCGCACTTCTACAACACCAAGGGCAAGCACATCATCACCTCCAAGATCGAGCACAAGGCGGTCCTGGACACCACTCGCCAGCTCGAGCGTGAAGGCTTCGAAGTCACCTACATCGAGCCGGGCGAAGATGGCCTGATCACCCCCGCGATGGTCGAAGCGGCCCTGCGCGAGGACACCATCCTGGTGTCGGTGATGCACGTGAACAACGAGATCGGCACCATCAACGACATCGCGGCCATCGGTGAACTGACCCGTGCCCGCGGCATCCTGTTCCACGTCGATGCGGCCCAGTCCACCGGCAAGGTCGAGATCGACCTGGACAAGCTGAAGGTCGACCTGATGTCCTTCTCTGCCCACAAGACCTACGGCCCCAAAGGCATCGGCGCGCTCTACGTTCGTCGCAAGCCGCGTGTGCGCCTGGAAGCCATGATGCACGGCGGTGGTCACGAGCGCGGCATGCGTTCCGGCACCCTGGCCACCCACCAGATCGTCGGCATGGGCGAAGCCTTCCACATCGCCAAGCAGGAAATGGCCTCCGAGAACCAGCGCATCAAGGCACTGGCGGACCGCTTCTGGGCTGCAGTGGATGGCATGGAAGAGCTCTACCTCAATGGCAGCGCCACTTCCCGCGTCCCGCACAACCTGAACATCAGCTTCAACTACGTCGAAGGCGAGTCGCTGATCATGGCGCTGAAGGACCTCGCGGTCTCTTCGGGTTCCGCCTGCACCTCGGCATCTCTCGAGCCGTCCTACGTGCTGCGCGCACTGGGCCGCAACGACGAGTTGGCACACAGCTCCATTCGTTTCACCTTTGGCCGCTTCACCACCGAAGAAGAAGTGGATTACGCAGCCAGCAAGGTCCGTGAAGCCGTAGACAAGCTCCGTGAATTGTCTCCCCTGTGGGACATGTACAAAGAGGGCGTCGACCTCTCGACGGTCGAATGGCAGGCGCACTGACGCCACCCCTGATGAGTGAGGAATAAGCACCATGGCATACAGCGAAAAGGTCATCGACCACTACGAAAACCCGCGCAACGTCGGCAAGCTCGACGCTGAAGATCCCGATGTCGGCACCGGCATGGTCGGCGCGCCGGCGTGCGGCGACGTGATGCGCCTGCAGATCAAGGTCAACGAGCAGGGCGTTATCGAAGACGCCAAGTTCAAGACCTACGGTTGCGGTTCGGCCATCGCCTCCAGTTCCCTCGCCACTGAGTGGATGAAGGGCAAGACCCTGGACGAAGCCGCTGCGATCAAAAACACCACCATCGCCGAAGAACTGGCGCTGCCGCCGGTGAAGATCCACTGCTCGGTTCTGGCCGAGGACGCCATCAAGGCGGCCGTCCAGGATTACAAGCAGAAAAAGGGTCTGCTCTAACCGCTCGACTGAGTTAAGGAGCCGCTATGGCCATCAGCATGACCGCTTCCGCCGCCGATCACGTGCGTCGCTCCCTCGAAGGGCGCGGCAAGGGTGAGGGTATCCGCCTGGGTGTTCGCACTACCGGCTGCTCCGGCTTGGCTTATGTCCTGGAGTTCGTCGATGAAGTGGCGAGCGAGGACATGGTCTTCGAAAGCTTCGGCATGAAGGTGATCATCGATCCGAAGAGCCTGTCCTACCTCGACGGCACCGAGCTGGACTTCGTCCGCGAAGGCCTCAACGAGGGGTTCAAGTTCAACAATCCGAACGTTCGCGGCGAGTGTGGTTGCGGCGAGAGCTTCAACGTCTGAGGCGTCTCGTGGGCACCCCCTGTCATTTCGCATTGTTTGAACTGAAGCCTGGCTTCGACCTCGATCTGGATCAGTTGGCGAGCCGCTATCGCGAGCTGGCGCGCAGCGCCCATCCGGATCGCTTCGTCGATACCTCCGAGCGCGAACAGCGCCTGGCCGTGGAGCACGCGGCGCAGCTGAACGAGGCCTACCAGACGCTGAAGAGCGCGCCTCGTCGGGCGCGTTACCTGCTGGCGATTCGTGGCCATGAGCTGCCCCTTGAGGCGACCGTCAAGGACCCCGAGTTCCTGTTACAGCAGATGCAGTGGCGGGAAGAGCTGGAAGAGCTCCACGACAGTGCGGACCTGCCCGGCGTGGCTGCTTTCAAGCGGCGTCTCAAGGCGGCCCAGTCCGATCTGGATGGCGCCTTCTCCGCCTGTTGGAACGACGATGCCCGCCGCGAGGATGCCGAGCGCCTGGTGCGCCGCATGCAGTTCCTCGACAAGCTGACTCACGAAGTGCGCCAACTGGAAGAGCGCCTCGACGACTAACCCGCGCATCGCCGCATGGACGATGGTGCGCCTGAAAATCAGACAAGCATGGCCCTACTGCAGATCGCTGAACCCGGACAGAGCCCCAAACCGCACCAGCGCCGCCTGGCGGTGGGCATTGACCTGGGCACCACGAATTCCCTGGTGGCCGCTGTGCGCAGTGGTGTTTCCGCACCGCTGGCCGATGCCGATGGGCAGGTCATCATGCCGTCCGCCGTGCGCTACCACGCGGATCGCGTCGAAGTCGGCCGTTCGGCGAAGGAGGCGGCTTCCGCCGATCCGCTGAACACCGTCCTCTCGGTCAAGCGCTTCATGGGGCGCGGCCTGGAAGACGTGAAGCAACTGGGTGAGCAGCTCCCCTACCGCTTCGCCACCGGCGAGTCGCACATGCCCTTCATCGAGACCGTGCAGGGCCCCAAGAGTCCTGTGGAAGTCTCGGCCGAAATCCTCCGTGCCTTGCGCCAGCGCGCCGAAGCCACCTTGGGTGGTGAGTTGGTGGGTGCAGTGATCACCGTTCCCGCCTACTTCGACGATGCCCAGCGCCAGGCCACCAAGGACGCTGCCCGCATTGCCGGGCTGAATGTCCTGCGCCTGCTCAACGAGCCCACCGCTGCAGCCGTTGCCTACGGGCTGGATAAGCAGGCCGAAGGCGTCGTGGCCATCTATGACCTGGGCGGCGGCACGTTCGATATTTCCATCCTGCGCCTGACCCGTGGCGTCTTCGAAGTCATGGCAACCGGTGGCGACAGCGCCCTCGGTGGCGACGATTTCGACCATGCCCTGGCGGGCTGGATCGTCGAGCAGGCCGGGCTTTCCGCCGATCTCGATCCAGGTGCCCAGCGCAGCCTGTTGGAAGCCGCTTGTGCCGCCAAGGAAGCGCTGACCACTGCCGATATGGTCGATGTTCGTTATGCGCAGTGGTCGGGCCAACTGACCCGTGCACGCTTCGATGAGCTGATCGAGCCCATGGTCGCTCGCAGTCTCAAGGCTTGCCGTCGCGCTGTTCGTGACGCCGGCATCGAGGTTGACGAGGTCGAGGCCGTGGTCATGGTCGGCGGCTCCACCCGTGTTCCGCGAGTGCGCGAAGCGGTCGGCGAGCTTTTCTCCCGTCCGCCTCTGACCGATATCGACCCTGATCAGGTCGTGGCCATCGGCGCCGCTGTGCAGGCGGACACCCTGGCGGGCAACAAGCGTGGCGAAGAATTGCTGCTGCTGGACGTCATCCCGCTGTCCCTGGGGCTCGAAACCATGGGCGGGCTGATGGAGAAGGTGATTCCGCGCAATACCACCATTCCCGTCGCCCGTGCCCAGGAGTTCACCACCTACAAGGACGGCCAGACCGCCATGATGATCCACGTGCTCCAGGGTGAGCGCGAACTGATCAAGGACTGCCGATCCCTGGCCCGTTTCGAACTGCGTGGCATACCGCCCATGGTTGCCGGCGCGGCGAAGATCCGTGTGACCTTCCAGGTGGATGCCGACGGCCTGCTGGGCGTGACGGCCAGCGAAACCGCCTCCGGCGTGGAAGCGAGCATCCAGGTCAAGCCTTCCTACGGCCTGACCGACGGTGAAATCACCCGCATGCTGCAGGACTCCTTCCAGCACGCCAACGACGACAAGGTCGCCCGCGTGCTGCGTGAGCAGCAAGTCGATGCCCAGCGCCTGATCGAGGCGGTCCAGGCCGCGTTGCAGGCGGATGGCGACGCGCTGCTCACCGCTGAAGAGCGGATCGCCATCGACTTCCAGCTGGAGCAACTGCAGGCTCTGCTGGAGGGCACCGACGGTGCCGCCATCGAACAGCAAACCAAGCGGCTGACCCAAGTGACCGACGCCTTCGCGGCGCGTCGCATGGATGCCAGCGTCAAGGCTGCCCTGGCGGGGCGCCGACTGAATGAAATCGAGGAATGACTGATGCCGCAGATCGTATTTCTGCCCAATGCCGAGCATTGCCCTGAGGGGATGGTGGTCGAGGCCCAGCCGGGCGAAACCATCATTGCGGCGGCCATGCGCAACGGCCTGGAGATCGAGCACGCCTGCGAGATGTCCTGTGCCTGCACCACCTGCCACGTCGTGATCCGCGAGGGCTTCAACACCCTCGAAGCGTCCGACGAGCTGGAAGACGACATGCTGGACAAGGCCTGGGGCCTGGAAGCCGAGTCGCGACTGTCCTGTCAGGCCGTCGTGGGGGAGGTGGATCTCGTCGTGGAGATTCCGAAGTACACTCTCAACCAGGTTTCTGAAAAGCACTGAGGAAAGGTCATGAGTCTCAAATGGGTCGATGTTCTGGAGATCGCCATCCAGCTGGCCGAGAGCAAGCCTGAGGTTGACCCGCGCTACGTCAACTTCGTCGATCTGCACAATTGGGTCGTGAGCCTGCCGGAGTTCGATGACAACAGTCAGCGCGGCGGCGAGAAGGTCCTTGAAGCCATCCAGGCGGCATGGATCGAAGAAGCCGACTGAAGCCCGGTCTGCTGACCCTACGCATTTAACAGGAACCCGCGTATAATTCGCGGGTTTAATTTTTCGCTTTAATCCTGATTTCTGGAGTTTCACATGGCCGTTGAACGTACCCTTTCCATCATCAAGCCCGACGCCGTTGCCAAGAACGTAGTGGGCGAGATCGTCACCCGTTTCGAAAAAGCCGGCCTGAGCGTCGTCGCTGCCAAGATGGTTCAGCTCTCCGAGCGCGAAGCTGGCGGTTTCTACGCCGAGCACAAAGAGCGTCCCTTCTTCAAGGATCTGGTTTCCTTCATGACCTCCGGTCCGGTTGTCGTGCAGGTACTGGAAGGTGAAGGCGCCATCGCCAAGAACCGCGAACTGATGGGCGCTACCGACCCGAAGAAAGCCGACGCCGGTACCATTCGCGCTGACTTCGCCGTTTCCATCGACGAAAACGCCGTACACGGCTCCGACTCCGAGGCTTCCGCTGCTCGCGAGATCTCCTACTTCTTCGCCGCCACCGAGGTGTGCGCTCGTATTCGCTGATAGCGAAGGCACGAGGGTGAAGCCATGACTGAATCAACCGGTAAAGTTAACCTGCTGGGTCTGACCCAGCCGCAACTGGAGAACTTCTTCGAGTCCATCGGGGAGAAGCGTTTCCGTGCCGGACAGGTGATGAAATGGATTCACCACTTTGGCGTCGATGATTTCGACGCCATGAGCAATATCGGCAAGGCCCTGCGCGACAAGCTCAAGGCCTCTGCCGAGATTCGCGGCCCCGAAATCGTCAGCCAGGACATTTCCAGCGACGGCACCCGCAAGTGGGTCGTGCGTGTGGCGTCCGGCAGCTGCGTCGAGACCGTGTACATCCCGCAAGGCGGGCGCGGCACCCTCTGCGTTTCCTCCCAGGCGGGCTGCGCGCTGGATTGCAGCTTCTGCTCCACCGGCAAACAGGGTTTCAACAGCGACCTCACCGCCGCCGAAGTCATCGGCCAGGTGTGGATCGCCAACAAGTCCTTCGGCACCGTTCCGGCCAAGATCGACCGCGCCGTCACCAACGTGGTGATGATGGGCATGGGCGAGCCGCTGCTGAATTTCGACAACGTGGTCTCCGCCATGAACATCATGATGGACGACCTCGGTTACGGCATTTCCAAGCGCAAGGTGACCCTGTCCACCTCGGGCGTTGCGCCGATGATCGACAAGCTGGGCGAGCAGATCGACGTTTCCCTGGCGCTGTCGCTGCACGCGCCGAACGACGAATTGCGCAACCAGCTGGTGCCGATCAATAAGAAGTACCCCCTGGCGGTGGTGCTCGATGCCTGCCAACGCTACATCGCCCGACTGGGCGAGAAACGTTTCCTGACCATTGAGTACACCCTGCTCAAGGATGTGAACGATCAGCCTCTCCACGCTGAGCAGATGATCGCACTCCTCAAGGATTTTCCTTGCAAGATCAACCTGATTCCGTTTAATCCCTTCCCTTTCTCGGGGTACGAGCGGCCGAGCAATAACGCCATTCGCCGTTTCCAGGACATGCTCCACAAGGCCGGCCACAATGTCACCGTGCGCACCACGCGCGGGGATGACATCGACGCTGCCTGCGGTCAACTCGTTGGCCAGGTCATGGACCGTACCCGCCGCAGCGAGCGCTACATAGCCGTCCGCCAGCTCAATGGCGATACCGACGCGCCACAGAACGCTGCCAACCGAAACTGAAGAGAGGACACCCATGACCCTGCGCCCCGCGCTGCTTCTCGTTTTCGCCAGCCTGGTGGGCTGCGTGTCCACTGGCTCCGTTGACCCGATGAAGACCGCGGAAGGCCGCGACAAGGCCCGCGACGCCTACATCCAGCTGGGCATCGGCTATCTCTCCCAAGGGGCTGCCGAGCGGGCCAAGGTGCCCCTGCGCAAGGCTCTGGAGCTCGACTCGTCCAGCGCCGACGCCAACGCTGCGCTGGCCCTGGTGTTCCAGACCGAGATGGAACCCAAGCTCGCCGACGAGCATTTCCGCAAGGCCCTGTCCTCGCGTACCGACTCCCGCATCCTCAATAACTACGGCGGTTTCCTCTATGAGCAGAAACGCTACGAGGAAGCCTACAAGCGCTTCGAGCAGGCCGCCGAAGACAGCCTCTATCCCGAACGCTCCCGCGTGTTCGAGAACCTCGGCCTGACCGCCCTGCGGATGAACCGCCCGGACCTGGCCAAGCAGCATTTCGACAAGTCCCTGCGCCTGAACCGCCAGCAGCCCGTTGCGCTGCTGGAGATGGCCGACCTGTCCTACGCCGAGAAGCAGTACGTCCCGGCCCGCGAGTATTACGACCGCTATAGCAAGATTGCCCCCCAGAGCGCCCGCAGCCTGCTGCTGGGCACTCGGCTGGCCACCGTATTCGATGATCGCGACCAGGCCGCGAGCCTGGGTCTGCAACTCAAACGACTCTATCCCGGCACGCCGGAATACCAGCAATACCTGTCGGAGCAAAGATGAAAGCGTCGCAACCCGAAATTGCCGCCGCGACCCGTGCCAACCCAGGCGAGACCCTGCGCCAGGCACGTGAAAGCAAGGACCTGAGCCTTGCCGAGGTCGCCCGACAGCTGAACCTGACCGAGCAGGCCTTGCGCCAGCTCGAAGCGGGCTCTTTCGAACAGTTGCCCGGTCATACCTTCGCCCGTGGCTACATCCGAGCCTATGCCAAGCTGCTGGGCATGGACCAGGCGCGCCTGGTGACCGACTTCGACCTTTACACTGGCACCGACGCCACCGGCAGCAATGTCCACAGCCTCGGCCGCATCGAGGAGCCCGTGCGCCTGTCGCAGAGCGTGCTGCGCTTCGTCAGCTTCGCCCTCCTGCTGGTCCTCGGCGTCATCGGTTTCCTCTGGTGGCAGGACCAGGCCGAGCGCCGCAGCGGCGAAACCGCCGACATCAGCATGGAGCACGTCGAAGTCGAAAGCGCTGACGGCACCACCCAGATCCACCCGCTGGACGAGCCCGAAGACCAGGCCGTTGCCGACGCCCAGGAAGGCGAAGACGCTGCACCGGGCGAGCTGTCCCCGGAAGTGGCCGCACAGCCGGAAGGCACGCCGCCTACCGCCGGCACCAGCCCGGCACCGGCCCAGGCCCTGCCGCTGCCCCAGGGCAGCGCACCTGCCACCAGCGCCCCGGCAGCTCCTGCCGTGTCGGCCCCCGCAGCCCCGTCCGCTCCCGTCGTCTCGGCTACGCCGACCACTCCGGCTGCTCCGTCCGCTACCGCGCCCGCTCAGGCTCCGGTAGTTGCCGCCGCAGGCCAGGGCCTGGTGCGTATCCAGTTCGTCGCCAACTGCTGGACCCAGGTGACCGATGCCGATGGCAAGGTCCTGCTCAGCGCCCTTAAGCGCACCGGCGAGAGCGTCGAGCTGGCTGGCCGGCCGCCGTTCGAACTGCGCCTCGGCTATGCCCGTGGCGCCCAGGTCAGCTACAACGGCCAGTCCGTCGACGTAGCGCCCTACACCCACGGCGAGACCGCTCGCCTGAAGCTGGGGCAATAAGCCATGCATTGTGAATCCCCGATCAAACGCCGCCAGTCCCGCAAGATCTGGGTCGGCTCGGTACCGGTGGGCGGTGATGCCCCCATCGCCGTGCAGAGCATGACCAACACCGATACCTGCGACGTGGCTGCCACCGTTGGCCAGATCCGTCGCCTGGAAGAAGCCGGCGCCGACATCGTCCGCGTTTCGGTACCGGACATGGACGCCGCCGAGGCCTTCGGCAAGATCAAGAAACTGGTCAACGTACCCCTGGTCGCCGACATCCACTTCGACTACACCATCGCCCTGCGCGTGGCGGAGCTGGGTGTCGACTGCCTGCGCATCAACCCGGGCAACATCGGTCGCGAAGACCGTGTGCGCGCCGTGGTCGATGCCGCCCGTGACCGAGGCATCCCGATCCGCATCGGCGTCAACGCCGGCTCGCTGGAGAAGGACCTGCAGAAGAAATACGGCGAACCCACCCCGCAAGCCCTGGTGGAGTCCGCGCTGCGCCATGTCGAGCACCTGGATCGCCTGGACTTCCAGGACTTCAAGGTCAGCGTCAAGGCGTCCGATGTGTTCATGGCGGTGGAAGCCTACCGCCTGCTGGCCACGCAGATCGTCCAGCCGCTGCACCTGGGCATCACCGAAGCCGGCGGCCTGCGCTCAGGCACCGTGAAGTCCGCCGTGGGCCTGGGCATGCTGCTCGCCGACGGGATTGGCGATACCATCCGCATCTCGCTGGCGGCCGACCCGGTCGAAGAGATCAAGGTCGGTTACGACATCCTCAAGTCCCTGCGCCTGCGCTCCCGTGGCATCAACTTCATCGCCTGCCCGAGCTGCTCGCGGCAGAACTTCGATGTGGTCAAGACCATGAACGAGCTGGAAGGGCGCCTTGAGGACCTTCTGGTTCCGCTGGACGTCGCGGTCATCGGCTGCGTGGTCAACGGTCCCGGCGAAGCCAAGGAAGCCCATGTGGGGCTGACCGGCGGCACGCCGAACAACCTGATCTACATCGACGGCAAGCCGGCGCAGAAGCTGAACAATGACAACCTGGTGGATGAGCTGGAAAAGCTGATCCGTCGCAAAGCGGCCGAAAAGGTCGAGGCTGACGCGGCCGTCATCGCCCGCAGCTGATTAAGGATTCCGAGTGAGCAAGACGCTGCAAGCCATCCGTGGCATGAACGACATCCTGCCGGAGCAGACCCCTGCCTGGCGGTACCTGGAACGCACCCTGGCAGACCTGCTGGACAGCTACGGCTACCGTGAAGTCCGCCTGCCGATCCTCGAGTTCACCGAGCTCTTCGCCCGCGGCATCGGCGAAGGCACCGACGTGGTCGACAAGGAGATGTACACCTTCCTCGACCGCAACGAAGAATCCCTGACCCTGCGCCCCGAAGGCACCGCGGGCTGCGTGCGTGCGGTGCTTGAGCACGGCATGACCGGCGGCGGCCAGGTGCAGAAGCTCTGGTACGCGGGCCCGATGTTCCGCTACGAGAAGCCGCAGAAAGGCCGTTATCGCCAGTTCCACCAGATCGGCGTGGAAGTCTTCAACCTGCCCGGCCCGGACATCGACGCCGAGCTGATCGTGCTCACCTGGCGCTTGTGGAAGAAGCTCGGCCTCGGTGATGCCGTGACCCTGCAGCTCAACAGCCTGGGTTCCAGCGAGGCACGCGTCGCCTACCGCGAGGCCCTGGTGGCCTACCTGCAGGAGCGCTTCGACCGTCTCGACGAAGACAGCCAGCGCCGCATGACCACCAACCCGCTGCGCATCCTCGACAGCAAGGTGCCGGAAACCCAGGCCCTGCTGGTCGAGGCACCGCGCCTGCACGACTACCTGGACGCCGAGTCCGTGGCCCACTTCGAAGGCCTCAAGGCGCGCCTGGACGCGGTCGGCATCCGCTACGAAATCAACCAGAAGCTGGTGCGCGGGCTGGACTACTACAGCCGCACCGCCTTCGAATGGGTCACCGACAAGCTCGGCTCCCAGGGCACCGTCTGCGGCGGTGGTCGCTATGACGGCCTGATCACCCAGTTCGGCGGCAAGCCGACCCCGGGTGTTGGCTTCGCCATGGGCGTCGAGCGCCTGGTGCTGCTGCTGGAAACCCTGGAGCTGATCCCCGCCGAGCTCAACGCCCCGGCGCATGCCTTCATCTGCGCATTCGGCGAGCCTGCCGAACTCGCGGCGCTGACACTGGCCGAGCAACTGCGTGACGCCGTTCCCGGCCTGCGCCTGCTGGTCAACTCCGGTGCCGGCAGTTTCAAGAGCCAGTTCAAGAAAGCTGACAAGAGCGGCGCGCGCTTCGCCCTGATCCTGGGTGAGGACGAACTGGCCAACCGCGTGGTAGGTTTCAAACCCCTGCGCGACGACAGCGAACAACAGAATATCGCCTGGGACGCTCTCGCAGAGCGCCTGGCGGCCTGCATCGATCAGGCTTGAGCCTTTAGAACATAGGAGTATTGGGGTGAGCACGCGTACCGAATATGAAGAGCTGGCGGCGATCAAGGATTGGTGGCAGCGCAATGGCAAGCCCCTGCTCACCGGCGGCGCCCTCGCGCTGGTGGTGGTCTTCGGCTGGCAGGCCTGGCAGAAGCACCAGACCAACCAGGCCCAGGGCGCGTCCCAGGTCTACCAGCAATTGCTGGAAACCGCGCTGAATCCGTCCGGCAAGCCCGACGCCGGCAAGGTCGCCGAACTGGCCACCAAGCTCAAGACCGATTTCGGCGGTACCCACTACGCCCAGTACGGCAGCCTGTTCGTCGCCAAGGTGGCGGTCGAATCCGGCAAGCTCGATGACGCTGCCGCCGAACTCAAGGCCGTGGTGGACAAGCCTGCCGACGCCACCCTCGGCGAGCTGGCCCGTCAGCGCCTGGCCCGTGTCCTGGCTGCCCAGGGCAAGGTCGACGACGCGTTGAAGCTGCTCGAAGGCGATGCCAGCAAGTCCTACCTGGCCAGCCGTGAAGAACTGAAAGGCGATCTGCTGGTACAGCTGGGTCGTTCCGACGAGGCGCATGCCGCCTATGAGAAAGCCAAGGCCGCCCTGCCGGAAGATGCAGCGGTCGGTGGCTTGCAGATGAAGCTCGACGACCTGGCCAAAGGGGATGCGTGACGTGATGCGCTGGAAATTTGCCGCACTGCTGGCCATGGCCGTTCTGGCCGCAGGTTGCAGCAGCAATAGCAAGAAGGAACTGCCGCCTGCCGAACTGCCCGACATCACCGAAGAGGTCCAGCTCAAAGAAGTCTGGAGCCGCTCCATCGGCGAAGGTCAGGGTGATTCCTACAACATGCTGGTCCCCTCCGTGGACGGCGATGTCATCTATGCCGGTGACGTCGAAGGCCTGGTGGTCGCCATCGACCGCATGAGCGGCGACAAGCTCTGGGAACAGGAGCTGGACCTGCCGGTATCCGGCGCGGTCGGCGCGGGCTACGGCCTGGTGCTGGTCGGTACCCTCAAGGGCCAGGTGATCGCCCTCGACGCCAGCACTGGCGAAGAGAAGTGGCGTGCCCGGGTCAACGGTGAAGTCCTCGCTCCGCCGGCCACCAACGGTGACGTGGTGGTGGTACAGACCCAGAACGACACCCTGTTCGGCTTCGACGCAGCGACCGGTGAGCAGCGCTGGATCTACGAAAACACCCCCGCGGTGCTGACCCTGCGTGGCACCGGTGCGCCGATCGTGACCAACCGCCTGGCCGTTGCCGGCCTGTCGTCGGGCAAGGTCATCGCCCTCGACGTGCAACGCGGCCTGCCCATCTGGGAACAGCGCGTCGCCGTGCCGCAAGGCCGCTCCGAGCTGGATCGCGTGGTCGACATCGACGGTGGCCTGCTGCTGTCCGGTGGCACCCTGTACGTCGCCACCTACCAGGGCCGCGTCGCGGGCCTGGACCTGGACAGCGGCCGTGTGCTCTGGCAGCGCGAAGCCTCCAGCTACGTGGGCGTCGCCCAGGGCTTCGGCAACGTCTACGTGAGCCAGGCCAGCGGTACCATCGAAGGCATCGACGAGCGTTCCTCCTCGGCGCTGTGGAGCAACGAATCCCTGGCCCGTCGCCAGCTTTCGGCTCCGGAAGTGTTCTCCAGCTACGTGGCGGTCGGCGACTTCGAAGGCTACCTGCACCTGCTGAGCCAGGTGGATGGTCACTTCGTGGGCCGCGAGAAGATCGACGGCGACGGCCTGCGTGCCCGTCCGCTGGTGATCGGCGACATGCTGTATGCCTTCGGCAACGGCGGGAAGCTGGTCGCGCTGACCATCCGCTAAGCTGAAAAATAGTGTCCGGCCGCTGCCGTCTGACGGCAGCGGCCGTTGCGTTTTCTGAAATAACGAATTGGAGAGCCTCATGGTTCCCGTAATTGCCCTGGTGGGCCGCCCGAACGTCGGCAAGTCCACCCTGTTCAACCGCCTGACCAAGACCCGCGACGCCATCGTCGCGGAGTACGCGGGGCTGACCCGTGACCGCCAATACGGCGAGGCGAAGTGGAACGGCCGCACCTTCATCGTCATCGATACCGGTGGTATCTCGGGTGACGAGCAGGGCATCGACGCGAAGATGGCCGAACAGTCCCTGCAGGCCATCGAAGAGGCCGATGCAGTCCTGTTCATGGTCGACTCCCGCGCCGGCATGAGCGCTGCCGATCAGTCCATCGCGGAGCACCTGCGCAAGCGCAACAAGAAGACCTACCTGGTCGCGAACAAGGTCGACACCGTCGACCCGGACCTCGCCCGCGCCGAGTTCAGCCCCCTGGGCCTGGGCGACGCCCTGCCGATCGCTGCCGCCCACGGGCGTGGCATCAGCCAGATGCTGCAGGAAGCCCTCGGCGAATTCCCCCGCGATGACGCGGCCGAGGAAGACGCCGCGCTCCAGACCGAAGAGGTCGCCGAAGGCGAAGAACTCAGCCGCATCCCCGGGCCGAGCGAGAAGGACGGCATCAAGATCGCCATCATCGGTCGCCCCAACGTCGGCAAGTCGACGCTGGTCAACCGCATGCTCGGCGAGGAGCGGGTCATCGTTTATGACCAGGCCGGCACCACCCGCGACAGCATCTACATCCCCTTCGAGCGCAACGAAGAGAAGTACACCCTGATCGACACCGCCGGCGTGCGCCGTCGCGGCAAGATCTTCGAAGCGGTCGAGAAGTTCTCGGTGGTCAAGACGCTGCAGGCGATCCAGGACGCCAACGTGGTGATCTTCGTCATGGACGCCCGTGAAGGCGTGGTCGAGCACGACCTCAACCTGCTCGGCTTCGTGCTGGAAACCGGCCGCGCGCTGGTCATCGCCCTGAACAAGTGGGACGGCATGGAATCCGGTGAGCGCGACTACGTGAAGACCGAGCTGGAGCGCCGGCTGTTCTTCGTCGATTTCGCCGACATCCACTTCATTTCCGCGCTGCATGGCACCGGTGTAGGCAACCTGTACAAGTCGGTGCAGGCGTCCTTCAAATCCGCCATCACCCGCTGGCCCACCAGCCGCCTGACCCAGATCCTCGAGGGCGCGGTGCAGGAGCACCAGCCGCCGCTGGTCAACGGTCGTCGCATCAAGCTGCGCTATGCCCACCTCGGTGGTGCCAACCCGCCGCTGATCGTGATCCACGGCAACCAGGTCGAGTCGGTGCCCAAGTCGTACTCGCGCTACCTGGAGAACACCTACCGCCGCGTGCTCAAGCTGGTGGGTACGCCCATCCGCATCGAGTACAAGGGTGGCGACAACCCCTTCGAGGGCAAGAAGAACACCCTTACCGATCGCCAGGTGAACAAGAAGCGCCGCCTCATGTCCCACCACAAGAAGGCTGACAAGAAGCGTCGCGACAAGAACCGCTGATTCTCGCAGCACCGGAAAAGGGCGCCCATGGGCGCCTTTTTCATTTCTGTTGTCCCGGGCCCTCACGCAGCGCCGCCAGGCGCCGCTTTCATCTTGGTCACGAGCCCCGTCAGGCCTTAAGCTAGCCGCCATCCCCAGTCGCCAGCAGCCTGATGAAATGATCGCCAGCAAGTTGCCCAACGTCGGCACCACCATCTTCACCCGCATGTCCCAGCTCGCCGCGGAAACCGGCGCCATCAACCTGTCCCAGGGCTTCCCGGATTTCTCCGCCCCTGCCGCATTGTGCGATGCGGTGGCCCGTCATATCGGCGCTGGCCACAACCAGTACGCGCCCATGACCGGCCTGCCGGCGCTGCGCCAGCAGGTGGCCGCCAAGGTCGCGACCTTCTACGGTCGCCAGGTGGATGTCGACACCGAGGTCACGGTCACCCCCGGCGCCACCGAAGCGATTTTCTGTGCCATCCAGGCGGTGGTGCGCGCCGGTGACGAGGTCATCGTCCTCGACCCCTGCTACGACAGCTACGAGCCGTCGGTGGAGCTGGCCGGTGGCCGTTGCGTGCATGTGCCCCTGGCCCTGCCGGGCTTCGCCATCGACTGGCAGCGCCTGACCGACGCCCTCAGCGACCGCACCCGGATGATCATCCTCAACAGCCCGCACAACCCCAGCGGTGCACTGATCTCCCGCGCCGAGCTGGACCAGTTGGCGGCGCTGATCCGTGGCCGTGACATCTACCTGGTGTCCGACGAGGTCTACGAGCACCTGGTGTTCGACGGCCAGGCCCATGTGAGCGTGCTGTCCCACGACGAGCTCTACGCCCGCGCCTTCGTGGTCAGCTCCTTCGGCAAGACCTACCACGTCACCGGCTGGAAGACCGGCTACGTGGTCGCGCCACCGGCGCTCTCCGCCGAGCTGCGCAAGGTGCACCAGTACGTCAACTTCTGCGGCGTCACCCCGCTGCAGTGGGCGCTGGCCGACTTCATGGCCGCGCACCCGGAGCACCTCACCGAGCTCCCCGGCTTCTACCAAGCCAAGCGCGACCTGTTCTGCGACCTGCTGGCCGGTTCCCGCTTCGGCTTCACCCGCGCCGCCGGCACCTACTTCCAACTGGTGGACTACAGCGCCATCCGCCCCGAGCTGGACGACGTGGCCATGGCCGAATGGCTGACCCGTGAACATGGCGTTGCCGCCATTCCCGTGTCGGTGTTCTACCAGAGCGCCCCGCGCGACCTGCGTCTGGTGCGCTTCTGCTTCGCCAAACGTGAGGAGACGCTGCGCCAGGCAGCGGAAAAACTATGCGCGATCTGACCACGTTGCCCGACCTCAAGCTGGCCCTGGTGCAAAGCACCCTGGCCTGGCACGACGCCGCCGCCAATCGCAGCCACTTCGAGAAGCGGCTGGAACAGGCGCGTGGCGCCGACCTGGTGGTGCTGCCGGAAATGTTCACCACCGGCTTCTCCATGGATTCGGCCACCCTCGCCGAGGAGGAAGAGGGCGTCACCTACGCCTGGCTGCGTGAGCAGGCCAGGCGCATCGACGCCGTAGTCACCGGCAGCCTGATCATCCGCGCCGCCGACGGCAGTCATCGCAACCGCCTGCTCTGGGCGCGCCCCGACGGCGAAGTGCTGCACTACGACAAGCGCCACCTGTTCCGCATGGCCGGTGAACACAAGCACTACACACCGGGGGATACCCAGGCGCTGTTCGAGCTCAAGGGTTGGCGGGTGCGCCCGCTGGTCTGCTACGACCTGCGCTTCCCGGTCTGGAGCCGCGACCCCCACGACACCGACCTGCTGCTCTACACCGCCAACTGGCCTGCCGCACGCCGCCACCACTGGAACCGCCTACTGCCCGCCCGGGCCATCGAAAACCTCTGCTACGTGGCGGCGGTGAACCGCGTCGGCGAGGACGGCAAGGGCCACCCCTACAGCGGTGACAGCCAGGCACTGGACTTCCAGGGCGAGACGCTGCTCGACGCCGCCGCACAGGAGGGCGTCTTCAGCGTCACCCTCAGCGCCAGCGCCCTGGCCAGCTACCGTGAGCGCTTCCCCGCGAACCTGGATGCGGATGGCTTCACCCTGCAGCCCTGATACCTGCCACCTGGGCACCGTTCGGGGTGCTCAGGTGCTCGTCGATGAGTCGTTCCTAGGACGGGTCTGAAATAGCCCCTCTAGGTTTTACAGCGACCAGGCGCCTTGCCTACCATCGCGCCGCCGGCACACCTCCAACTCCATGAACCTTCCAGCGCTGCGGCCCGATGGCCGCTGTTCGTCAGGCTGACGGCTGCGCTGGGTATTGAAGGACTGGTTATGCCGAGCTTCCGATTGAACGCACTGACCCGAGCCACTCGCCGCTGGGGCACCCACCTCAGCCTGGCCGTGCTGCTGCCGTTGGCTTCCCCCGTTCTGGCGCAGGATGAGCAGGCTGCTGCCAGCGTCGCACCGGGCCATGAGCGGGTAACCGCTGGCCACTTCATCAATCTCCAGGCGCTGAACGCCGGGACCTTGCGTGGCTCCGCCGAAGCGGGGACTGACCTGCTGCTGCAGGAAACCGGGATGCGCATCCGCAGCCTGACTGCGCAGCACGATGACAGCTTCAAGGACCTGCAGGTGATGACCGGGCAACTGGAAGGCCGTGCCCGCTCCATGCAGGCACCCGGCGAAATGACCCTGGCGGCCCGCCCCGACGGCAGTTTCATCGCGCTGCTGCCTGATGCCAACGCAATCATCCGCGGCACCGCCAACGGTGAGCAGTCGCTGATCCGCTTCGACGCCGCTCCGTTCCATACCCCGGGCAGCCTCGACTACGTAGCCGGTGACGAGGCCGAAATGGCTGGGCAGCAGGAGTCGCAAAGCGGCCAGCGCAGCTTCCAGGCCCACCGCAACGCCCAGGGCGAAACCGTGATCGACCTGCTGGCGGGGTTCTCGCAGAAGGCGGCCAATTGGGTGGGGGACCACGAAGCCTACGCGCTGGTCCAGGTGGCCGGGGTCAATCGTGCGCTGAAGCAATCCCAGGTACAGGGCGTGCGCGTTCGCCTGGTGGGCACCCAGGTGGTGGCCGAGGACTACCCGATCACCACCGGCACCTTGAGCAAGGTGAGCAGCGTCTTTGCCCAGGGCATGCGCCAGTACAGCCCGGACGTGGTCGCCAGCTTCATCATGGGCACCCCGGGCGTGGATACCGCCGTGGGCTGGGGCTACCTTCCCGGCCGCTACTCGATCAACTACATCAACTCGTCGACCACCTTCCGTCACGAGCTGGCTCACAACATCGGTGGCAACCATTGCTCGGACGGCAGCAGCTATCGGTTCGGCTACAACAACGGCCGGGTCGGCACCATCCTCTGCGGTAACCACGTGGGCTACTACTCCAACCCGGACATCAAGGACAACCAGGGTGTGCCGCTCGGGGATGCCCGTACCGCCAACATGGCCCGTGTCTGGCGTGAGAACGCGGCGCGGATGTCGGCCTATAGCCCATCGCTGGTGCCGCTCGAGGGTGAGCAGGCGCTGTCGATCCTCGAGCAGAGGGTCAGCCTGGCTCCGCGTGAGACGCGTTACTACCCGGTGGATGTGCCCGAAGGCACCCAGCGCCTGGTATTCAGCGTGCTGGATGGCGAGGGCTCGGAGAGAGCCGGCCAGGTCCGGCTGCTGCTCAAGCGTGGTGCGCACCCCAGCAATTCCAGCTTCGATTACCGTTCGATCATGCAGTACAGCGTGGCCCTGGGGGTGAACGACCCTCAGCCCGGGCGCTGGTACCTGGCGATCGAGTCGGACATCAAAGCCACTCGTGACCTGGTGCTCGAAGGCCAGGCCTTCGGTGTCACCCAAGACACGGCCCAGGGCCGCTACCTGAAACTGGTGGCCACCTCTTCCCAGGACGGCAAGGACAACGCCAGCGTCGCCGAACTGTTGCTGGTGGATGCCCAGGGCAAGCAGCTGCCCCGTGACAGCTGGAAGGTCCACTCCACCAGCAGTGCCATTGCCGGTTCTGCGCCCGCGGCCCATGCCATCGACGGCAACCCGGCGTCCTACTGGAGCTCCGCCGCCGGTGCCCGTTATCCCCACCAGATCGTCATCGACCTGGGCACGGACAGCCGCTTCTCCCAATTGCACTACCTGCCCCGTCAGGACGCGGGCCAGAGCGGCATGATCAAGGGCTACCAGGTGTACGGCGGCGACAGCCCCAACGGCGGCTGGACCTTGCTCGCCGACGGCCAGTTCAGTGGCGACAACCAGGCCAAGGCCACAGCGCTCAAACCCATGGAAGCCAGCAAGCCACCCGTGGCGCAGATCAGCGGCAAGACCGAAGCCAATGCCGGTGACCGGATCGTCCTGGATGCTTCCGCCTCCAGCGACCCACAGGGGCTGGCGCTGAGCTTCGCCTGGGAGTCGACGCCCAGGCTCGATTTCAGCTTCGACGGTGCACGCATCAGCTTCACCGCGCCGGACCTGCAGGAAGACACCCGCTACCGCTTCACCCTGACCCTGAGCAACGGCAAGCAGAGCACTACCCGCACCCATGAGGTGCTGGTCAAGGCCAAGGCGACGGTGGGCAACTGCAAGCCGGAATGGAAGAAGACCGCCACCTACGTCGGCAACGATGTGGTGCAGTGGAAGGGGCGCCAGTACCAGGCCCGCTGGTGGACCTCCGGCGCCGAGCCGGGCCAGGTCTCCACCACGGGCATGGATGGCGCCGGCAAGGTCTGGCGTGACCTGGGGCCTTGCCAGGGCGCGGGTGGGCAGCCGAGCGAGCCGCCAGTAGACCCGGTCGAGCCGCCGGTGGAATCGGTCAAGCCGCCTGTGGCCATCATCGGCGGAGCCACTGAGGCCAAGTCCGGCGAAACCGTCTACCTCAATGCCACGGCCTCCAGCGACCCGGCCGGCCTGCCCCTGAACTATGCATGGAGCGTGACGCCTCGCGTCGACTTCCAGGCTGCGGGCGCCCTGATGAAGTTCATGGCCCCGAAAGCGGCCCAGGACGTCACCTACCGGGTCACCCTCAGCTTGAGCAACGGCAAGCAGACGGTGACGCGGGATCACTCGGTCAAGGTCATCGCCGACAAGGTGGAAACCCCGGTTGGTTGCCAGGGCCCGTGGAACCCCCAAAGCACCTACGTGGCCAAGGACAGGGTGAGCCACAAGGGCCGTTTCTATACCGCGGGTTGGTGGACCAAGGGTAACGAGCCCGGCAACCCGGCATTCACCGGTGGTGCAGGCAGCGGCAAGGTGTGGCGCGATGAGGGCGCCTGCAACTGATGGGCGGGGCGGCTGGCTGATGCTGGCCGCCCCTTCATCCGGGGTCGCCCGATGACGGGCGGCTCCGTATCATGGCGCTCCTCGTCCTTCTTCTACGTTACCCACAAGGAGCCCGATATGAGCACGGAAGCCGAAAACCCCTTCCAGACCCCTACCGCCGAGCTGCTGGCGCCGACTACCGGCACCGAGCATCTGCGCCTCTACAGCATCCCCGGCATCGGCATCGCCACCTTCTTCGGCACGCCGCTGGCGGGGGCTTATGTCATCGCCGCCAATCTCAAGGCGATGGGGCGGGGGGGCGAGACCGGGAAGCTCTGGGCCGTCTCGATCGGTTTCTTCATCGCGATAATCGTCGCCGGTGCCCTGCTGCCGGAGAACGTGCCCGCCATCGTGTTCGGCGTGGTCCAGGTTGTTGCGATGAATGCCTATGCCCGGCAGCTGTTCGGTACGCAAGTGGACCAGCACAAGATCGCCAATGGCGCGTTCTTCTCGTTGTGGCGCAGCGTGGGCATCGGCCTGCTGTTCATGCTGGGGTTCATCGTCGCCATGGTGCCGGTCCTTCTGCTGTTCGGGCTCGTCTGAGCCCTTGCCATGAAAAACGCCGGGCATTGCCCGGCGTTTTCGTTTCAGCCCCCGTTCAACCCAGGGTCGGGTAGTCGGTGTAGCCGGCTTCGGCGCCACCGTAGAAGGTGTTGGCGTCCGGTTGGTTGAGGGGCGCGTCCTGGCGCAGGCGTTCCACCAGGTCGGGGTTGGCGATGTAGGGGCGACCGAAGGCGACGGCGTCGGCCAGGCCGGTGCTCAGGGCGGCTTCGGCGCTGCTGCTGTCCAGGCCACCGGCGAGGATGATCTTGCCCTGGTAGCGGTCGCGCAGTTCGCGCAGCAGGTCGTCGAAGCCTTCGAAGGTGCCGCCCAGCCAGTCCGGCTTGTTGATGTGCAGGTAGGCGAGGTTGCGGCTGTTCAATTGCTCCACCAGGTAGCCGAAGGTTTCGCGCGGGTTGGCGTCGCTGATGTCGCCGAAGGTGCCCATGGGGGAAATGCGCACGCCCACGCGACCGCTGTCGCCGGTGGTGGCGATCACGGCGTCGATCACCTGCAGCACCAGTCGCGCGCGATTGGCAGCCGAGCCGCCGTAGGCGTCGGTGCGCTGGTTGCTGCCGGAGCAGAGGAACTGGTCCAGCAGGTAGCCGTTGGCGGCGTGCACTTCCACGCCGTCGAAACCGGCGCGCAGGGCGTTGGCCGTGCCCTGGGCGTAGGCGGCGACCACGCCGGGGAGTTCGTCGATCTCCAGGGCGCGGGGCTTGGCGGTGGGCTGGCGATGGTGGCTGCCGTCGGCTTCCTGCACATAGCAATCAGCCTTGGCCTGGATGGCGGAGGGGGCGACGGGGTCGACGCCACCCGGTTGCAGCAGCGGGTGGGAGATACGGCCCACGTGCCAGAGCTGCAGGACGATGCGGCCGCCCTTGTCGTGCACGGCGCGGGTGACCTTCTTCCAGCCTTCGATCTGTTCGGCGCTGTGGATGCCCGGGGTCCAGGCATAGCCCTGGCCTTCGGGGCAGACCTGGGTGGCTTCGCTGATGATCAGGCCGGCGCCGGCGCGCTGGGCGTAGTAGGTGGCATTGAGTTCGCTGGGGATGTTGCCGGGTTGCAGGCTGCGCTGGCGGGTGAGGGGCGCCATCACCACCGCGTTGGGGAGCTGGAGGCTGCCCAGTCGGGTGGGCTGGAACAGGTTGCGTGCGGTCATGGTTCGATCTCCATCGGCTGCATTCGGCATGAATGTGGCGGTCGATTATGCAGGTGGCAATCTTGCTGACAAGTACGTACGATTCCGGGAGTCACTTACTAGTGGGTAAGCAATATGAGCGAACACGAGCCGATCACCACCGAATCCAAGCGTCTGGTATCGGGCGACAAGGTCTACAACACGCCGGTGGAGGTGACGCTGGATGTGATCGGCGGCAAGTGGAAGTCGCTGCTGGTGTATCACCTGATGAAGGAGGCGCTGCGCTTCTCCGAGCTCAAGCGCCGGGTGCCGGGCATCACCGAAAAGATGCTGACCCAGCAGCTGCGCGAGCTGGAGCACGATGGCGTACTGTCGCGCACGGTGTTCGCCGAGGTGCCGCCGCGTGTGGAGTACCGCCTCACCGAGCATGGCGCCAGCCTGCAGCCGGTGCTGGAGGCGATGTGCGCCTGGGGTCGCTGCCACTGGCAGCAACAGGGCTAGAGATGCACGCCGGGTTATCCCCGGAAAAACAAAACCCCGCCGATTGGCGGGGTTTTCATTGGCTGGTCGGGTGTCAGGCGGCTTCGGCTTCGGTCTGGCTCAGGGCGCGGTTGAGGGCGCTGAACAGGGCACGGAAGCTGGCGGTGGTGATGTTCTCGTCGATGCCGATGCCGTGCAGCGCGCGGCCACCGTCGAGGCGCAGTTCGATATAGGCCGCGGCCTTGGCGTTGGCGCCGCCACCGATGGCGTGCTCGGAGTAGTCCATGATCTCCACCTTCACCGGCAGGCTGGCTACCAGGGCTTCCAGCGGGCCCTTGCCCATGCCGCGCAGGTGCTGGGTCTCGCCCTTGATCTGCACTTCGATGTCCACGGCGCTGGTGCCGTTCTCTTCCTGCAGGCGGTGGCCTTTCAGGGTGTAGGGCGTGGTGGCCTGCAGGTACTCGCTGTCGAGCAGCTTGTAGATCTGTTCGGCGGTCATCTCCAGGCCGAGGCGGTCGGTCTCGCGCTGTACCACCTGGCTGAATTCGATCTGCATGCGACGCGGCAGGCTGATGCCGTATTCCTGCTCCAGCAGGAAGGTGATGCCGCCCTTGCCCGACTGGCTGTTGACGCGGATCACCGCCTCGTAGCTGCGGCCGATGTCGGCCGGGTCGATTGGCAGGTAGGGCACTTCCCAGACACCGTCTTCCTTCTGCTGGGCGAAGCCCTTGCGGATGGCGTCCTGGTGGGAGCCGGAGAAGGCGGTGTGCACCAGGTCGCCCACATAGGGGTGACGCGGGTGGACCGGCAGCTGGTTGCACTCCTCGACCACCTTGCGCACGGCGTCGATGTCGGAGAAGTCCAGCTGCGGGTGCAGGCCCTGGGTGTACATGTTCAGCGCCAGGGTCACCAGGTCGACGTTGCCGGTGCGCTCGCCGTTGCCGAACAGGCAGCCTTCGACGCGGTCGGCGCCGGCCATCAGGCCCAACTCGGTGGCGGCCACGCCGGTGCCACGGTCGTTGTGGGTGTGCAGGCTGATGATCACGCTGTCACGTTTGTTGATGTGACGGCCGAACCACTCGATCTGGTCGGCGTAGACGTTCGGCGTGGCGCATTCCACGGTGGCCGGCAGGTTGAGGATGATCTTGTTGGTCGGGGTCGGTTCCCAGACGTCGATCACCGCGTTGCACACTTCCAGGGAGAAGTCCTGCTCGGTGGAGCTGAAGATTTCCGGCGAGTACTGGAAGGTCCACTGGGTTTCCGGCTGCTTGGCGGCCAGTTGCTTGATCAGGCGGGCGGCGCCGGTGGCGATGTCGATCACGCCCTGGCGGTCCTGGTTGAAGACAATGCGGCGGAAGGACGGCGCGGTGGCGTTGTAGACGTGGACGATGGCCTTCTTCGCGCCCTTGAGGGATTCGAAGGTACGGGTGATCAGGTCTTCGCGGGCCTGGGTCAGCACCTGGATGGTGACGTCATCCGGGATGTGGCCGTTCTCGATCAGCTCGCGAACGAAGTCGAAGTCGGTCTGCGAAGCGGAGGGGAAGGCCACCTCGATTTCCTTCAGGCCCACCTGCACCAGGGTCTTGAAGAAACGCATCTTCTTCTGCGCGTCCATCGGCTCGATCAGCGACTGGTTGCCGTCGCGCAGGTCGGAGCTGCACCAGATCGGCACTTCGGTGATGGTCTTCGACGGCCAGGTGCGGTCGGGCAGGTTGATGGCGGGGAAGGCGCGGTATTTGCGAGACGGGTCGTTGAGCATGCTCATGGGGAAATCCTTGTTCTGATGGGCCTGATGACGGCGGCCGGCCAAATGAAATGCGGGGTGGAGCAGGGCGTCGCGATTCAGCTACGCAGTCGTGGGCTGACCAGACGTAGGCAGGCGTGTTGACGCAGAAGGATGAGGGTGTGAGCGGTTTTCATGCCGACAACCCTATTCACTCAGGTTGAATATGGCAAGGCTTGTCAGAAAATTGGTGATTTCGTGCGGTAGGTGCGGCGGGGTGAGAGATTCTTGCTTGGAGGGAGGCCAAAGGTAGCGAGAATTGCGCGTCAGCCGAGGAGCGAGAGCACGGCCTGGGGCATCTGGTTGGCCTGCACCAGCATGCTTTGCGCCGCCTGCCGGAGAATCTGCTGGGAGGCGAGGGTGGCGGACTCCGAGGCGAAGTCGGCATCGGTGATGCGCGAGCGGCTGGCGCTGGCGTTCTCGGCGATGTTCTGCAGGTTGGCGACGGTGTTGTCCAGGCGGTTCTGGATGGCACCCATATAGGCACGCTGGCGGTCCACGTAGGCAAGGGCGTCGTCGATGTCCATCACCGCCAGGCCCGGGGTCTTGATCAGGTTGACGTTGTTCAGCGCCATCGCCCCGGTGTTGAAAGAGGCGAGCCCGACGTCGATGGTTTCCCAGGCATTGGCGCCCACCTGCAGCGAGGTCTGCACGCCGTTACCGGTGGCGTTGGGGTCGAACAGCTTGGGCTCTTCCAGCGTGAAGCCCAGTGAGCCGGGTGTGCCCGTGCCGCGGTTGGGGAGCACGTTTTCGGCGGTGAGCACATCGCCACCGTCGGCATCGAAGCCGCCGATGGCGCCGGTGTCCTCGTTGGTCAGATCCATCCCGGCGATGAACGCGGCGCCGTTGGCGGAGAACTGGGTGCCGAAGTCGGCTGCACTGGCGAAGGCGCCACGGCTGGCGTTGGCCAGGGCGTCGTCGAGGGTGGAGTTGGCGTGGCCCGCCAGGTACTGCATCACGTCCTTGATGCCGTTGCCGCCGGCGGCCTTGATCTCGGCGTGCATGTAGCGCACCGCGGCGTAGGAGGCGGAGTAGCCGGCGCTGTTGCCGATGCCGCCGAAGGCGCCGACCACCGCGCCGATGCTGCTGGCGGCGATGTCACTGCGCAGGCGTTCGTCGGCACCTTGCACGGCTTCTGCGGTGCCTTCCTTGAACCAGCCGGGCAGGGCGTTGAAGTTCATCGCCCGGCCCATCACCGCGTGGGTCATCTCGTGGGCCAGGACGCGGTCGGTGTACTGGCCGGGGTTGTTGCCGCCGTTGGGCAGGCTGGACCCATCGAAGTAGGCCAGGTTCACGTCGAGCACCTGGTTGTAGTACTTGCCCCCGGCCCCGGGCGAGCCGGCGACCGAGGCGAGGGTGGTGCTGGAGGGGTCGTTGCTCAGGGTGATCTTCAGCGTGGCGCCGTCGGCCTTGATGCCGTAGGCGTCGAAGACGCGCTGCTCGCCCTCGCTGATCCAGAAGCCCTTGAGCGAGTTGAGCACCGCGCGCTCGTCCAGCTTGCCCAATTGCGAGCCGGAGGCCTGGCTGAAGATCTTGCGGCCGCCGAAGGTGGTGGTCTCGTTGACCCGGTTAATCTCTTCCAGGAGCTTCTGCGCCTCCTGGTTCAGTGCGGCGCGATCAGTCTCGGTGTTGGAGCCGTTCATGGCCTGGAGGCCGAGCGTACGGATGCGCTGCAGGGCGGTAGTCACGCTTTCCAGCGCGCCTTCTCCCACCTGCAGCATCGACATGCCGTCATTCGCGTTCCGCGTGGCGACGTTGAGCCCACGCACCTGGGATGTAAGGGCGTTGGAGATCTGCAAACCGGCGGCATCATCCTTGGCGCTGTTGATGCGCTGGCCGGTCGACAGACGCTGCATGGCCTTACCCAGTGCGTTGTCCGTGTTGCTCAACTGTCTACGCGTGAACGAGGAGGCGATGTTGGTATTGACCGTCAGCATCCCGTTTCTCGCTCGCACTACCGGAAATTCCGGTATCGACACTGCATCGGCGGGCGTACTGGCTTCTTGATGCCGCTTCGGTTCAGGCCGACGAGTGGTCGAAAGCTGCGGGAGCCGGGGCTTGTGGCTGCTGGGCGGGCAGCCGCAGCTCACGCATGTCGGCGCCGCTCGGGTGCTGGAACACGCGCAGGCCGAACTCCGGGAGGATCGCCAGCAGGTGGTCGAAGATGTCCGACTGGATGGCCTCGTAGCGCGCCCAGGCCGTGGTGTTGGTGAAGCAATACAGCTCCAGCGGCAGGCCGTCGGCGGTGGGGTTCAACTGGCGCACCAGCAGGGTCATGTCCTTGCGGATGTCGTCGTTGTGGCGCAGGTAGTTCTCCACGTAGGCGCGGAAGGTCCCCAGGTTGGTCAGCTGGCGGCTGTTGACCGGTACCCGCAGCGGTTCGTCGAGCTGGCTGTTCCAGCTCAGCAGTTCGCTCTCCTTGGCCTTCAGGTACTGGTCCAGCAGGCGGAAGCGGCGCAACTGGGCGATCTCGTCGGCGACGAGGAAGTGCACGCTGTTCTGGTCCAGGTAGATCGAGCGCTTGATGCGCCGGCCGCCGGATTCCTGCATGCCGCGCCAGTTCTTGAACGAGTCGGTGATGAAGCGCTTGGTGGGGATGGTGGTGATGGTCTTGTCCCAGTTCTGCACCTTCACCGTGTGCAGGGCGATGTCGATCACGTCGCCGTCGGCGTTCAGCTGCGGCATCTCGATCCAGTCGCCCACGCGGATCACATCGTTGGAGGAGATCTGCACGCTGGCCACCAGGGACAGCAGGGTGTCCTGGAATATCAACATCAGCACGGCTGCCATGGCACCCAGGCCGGAGAGCAGGATCAGCGGCGAGCGGTCGATCAGGGTGGCGACCATGAGGATCGCGCAGATGGCGAACACCAGGATCTTGATCACCTGCAAGTAGCCCTTGATCGGGTGCAGGTGAGCGTCCTTGCGCAGCTGATAGAGGGTGTTGATCAGGTCGAGCAGGGCGCTCAGGGCCAGCGCGATGGTCAGCACGATGAAGGCGCCGCAGACGTTGCGCACTACGGTGACCAGGGTTTCCGGCAGGCCGGGGATCAGGACCACGCCGCTGGAGAGGATCAGTGCCGGCACGATATTGGCCAGCCGCTTGATCATGCCGTTCTCGCCCAGGTGCGTGTTGCGGCCTACGGCGGTGGCGCTCAGGGCGCGATAGAGCCCGCGCACGAGAATGCGCTTGACCATCCAGTTGGCCAGCCAGGCACCCAGTACCAGCAGGGTGGAGGCGCAGAGAGTGAGGAGTTCGGGGTGGCCCTTCAGCCAGTCCATCCAGGTTGCCAGCTCGTGGGGCATGTGCGGCTCCATGTCAGCGGTGGGATCGGGCCGGCCGTTGCGGCCGGTCCCCGGAGCTGGCGGACCTTAGCAAAAATGCGCCGCTTGGCCCAGGCGGCGTCTGTAAGGGGAATTGTATGAAGTGGCCGGACGCGAACGATCCTGCGCCCAGCGTCAGGGCTTGAAGGCGCCGATGAAGATGGCCGGGTCGACGCGCGCATCGTTGAGGCTGACGTTCCAATGCATGTGCGGCCCGGTGGCCCGGCCGGTAGCGCCGACGCGCCCGACCACGCCGCCGCGCGGCAGTTGCTGGCCGAGCTTCACGTCCACTTTCGACATGTGGCAGAACATGCTGATCAGCCCCTGGCCGTGGTCGACGAACACCGTCTTGCCATTGAAGAAGTAGTCGCCGATGAGCACCACCTTGCCGGCCGCCGGCGCCTTGATCGGCGTACCGGCGCCCACGGCGAAGTCCAGGCCCGAGTGCGGGTTGCGTTCCTCGCCATTGAAGAAGCGGCGCAGGCCGAAGGGGCTGGAGAGCGGCCCGTTCACCGGCTTGTCGAACAGCAGGTTGCTCGGTGTGCCCGGGGTGAAGCTGCGGTAGGCGCGGGTCTGCTCGGCCAGTTCGCGATCGATGCGCTTGAGGTCCTCGGGCAGCGGGTTTACCTGGCGGGTGTTCTTCAGGGTGATGCGCTGTTCCTTGTAGTGCTTGCTGCCGACGCTGAAGGACAGGCTGCGACCGTCGCTCACCTTCAATTGCTGGGTGCCGGCCTGGGTGCCGAGGGGAATGCCGACGATGGCGATCCAGTCGCGGCCCTCTTCCTTCACCACCAGCACGGGCTTGTCCTGGAAGCGCGCCGTCGGTGCCGTGGCGCCCTGGCCCAGTTGCACCACGGCGACGCCGCCGGGCACCGGTTTGTTCAGCAGGCGGCTGATGAAGCCTTCGGCCTGGGCGGGGAGGGTGACGACGAGAAGCAGGGCGAGCAGCAGGCGCATCTATCAATCCAGCAGAGAGAGGGTGACCGGGGTCAGGTGATTGTCTTCGACCCGCACGTCGAGTTCGCCCTCGCCCAGGCGAGCCTTCAGGCGCTGGCCGGGGCGGGTCTGGGCGGCGTTGCGGATGGCCTGGCCGCGTTCGTCGAGAAGGATGCTGTAGCCCCGGCCGAGGGTGGCCAGCGGGCTGACCACATTGAGCGTCTGCACCTGGCTTTGCAGCTGCAGGCGGCGCTCCTTGAGGCCTTCCTGCATGGCGCGCGGCAGGCGCGCGGCGAGGCTGTCCAGGCGCTGACGCAGCAGGCTCAGGGCACGGCCTGGGTGCTGCGCGGCCAGGCGGGTTTCCAGGCGCGCGAAGCGTTCCCGGCGGGTGCTCAGTTGGCGGTCGAGGGCACGTTGCAGGCGCATCTCCAGGTCGTCGAGGCGCTGGGCCTGCTGGCGCAGGCGCTCGCCCGGGTGGCGCAGGCGCCGGGTCAGGCCCTCGACGCGCAGGTGGTGATGGGCGATCTGTTGCTGCATGCGCAACACCAGGCGCCGCTGCAGGCTCTCCAGGCGCTGGCGCAGGCTGCTGGAATCCGGGGCCAGGAGTTCGGCGGCGGCGGATGGCGTGGGCGCGCGGACGTCAGCGACGAAGTCGGCGATGGACACGTCCGTCTCATGGCCCACGGCGCTGACGATGGGCGTCTGGCAGGCGGCCACGGCGCGGGCCACGGCTTCCTCGTTGAAGCACCAGAGGTCTTCCAGCGAGCCGCCGCCCCGGGCCAGGATCAGCGCATCGAAGCCCTGGGCGTCGGCCCGCTCGATGGCGCGGACGATCTGCGTGGTGGCTTCGCGGCCCTGCACGGCGGTGGGCACCAGGGTCAGTTCCACCTGTGGGGCGCGGCGGCGGAACACGCTGATGATGTCGCGGATCACCGCACCGGTGGGCGAACTGACGATGCCGATGCGCTGCGGGTGGGCGGGCAGCGGGCGCTTGGATTCGGCGTCGAACAGGCCTTCGGCGGCGAGCTTGTCCTTCAGGGCCTCGAAGGCCAGGCGCAGGGCGCCGTCACCGGCGGGCTCCACGGCATCGGCGATCATCTGGTAGTCGCCACGGCCCTCGAACAACGAGACCTTGCCGCGCACCTTCACCGCCAGGCCGTCGCGCAGCGCCTGGCGTACCTTGGCGGCGTTCTGCCGGAACAGCGCACAGCGCACCTGGGCCTGGCTGTCCTTGAGGGTGAAGTACAGGTGGCCGGACGCGGGCTTGGCCAGGTTGGAGATTTCGCCTTCCACCCAGACCTGGGGGAACACGTCCTCCAGCAGATGGCGGGCACGCTGGTTGAGTTGGCTGACGGTCAGCACCTCGCGGTCGAGGCCGAGCCGTTGGAAGGGGTCTTTGAACATGAGCGGCATGATACGGGCGGCGATGGCCCGCGCTCAATGCGCGCCGTTCAGTCGTGCACCTCGACCAGGCGCACGGGGAAGCCCAGGCGGTCGGCGAAGGCAGCGAGGAAGGCGCGGCTGAAGCCGGCTTCCAGCCAATCGTTGAAGACGAACGCCAGGTTGGAGAAGCCGCAGGCCTGCAGATAAAGGAAGCCGTTGATGTCGTCTTCGAAACCGCATTCGGGACAGGTGAAGTTATCGGTCTCGCCCGGCCACCACTCTTCCAGGCTTTCGAACAGCGGCTCACCGACCTCGCGGCGGCACTCCGGGCAGCCGGCCTCGTGCAGGAAGCCACGGGCGGGGGTGTAGATGCAGCGCTTGTCGACGATTTCCAACCCGGCGCCGGGCTTGCCCAGCGGCAGCCGGTCGGGATGTTCGACCACCTGGCGCGCCCCGGATGCGACGGCGTGGACCATGCGGTTGCCACCCCGGGCGAAGGCGCTCGGGAAGGCCTCGACCACACCCTGGCGCACCAGCCAGCGCAGCATGCGGCCGGCCAGGGCATGGTGGCCGGGCACGGTGGAAATCTGCGGGACGATGATCAGTTGACGGGTTTCCACACGGGGCTCCGAGGGATCAGGGGCGCGCAGCTTAACCGCCAGTCGGCGGGCGTCAACCGCTAGGCGACGGAGTCGGTTCTGTCTGCGTTAAGTGTTGCTAGAGGATTTGAGTCCAGTTGATTGCCGAGTTCTGCTGATGCTTTTGGTTTCGCCCCCCCGGGCGAGTCACTTTTCCAGTCGTTGAAAAGGAACCAAAAAACTTGCCCCTCCATACGGGTCTGGCTGAAGCCAGACTTCCCTCGCTCCATCATCGTTCCAGGGGCACGCCACGAAGGGCCATCCCTGGCCCATCGCGGCTCTCGCGACATCCATGTCGCTCAACCCCTTCCGCGACGATTCGCTCGGCCTCCTGGGAAGGGGCGTTTGGCGGCTGCTCCAACTTTCTTCGTCCAACGCATCACCACGTGGTGCGCACGCACTTTCGTAGGATGGGTCGGGCGGCGTTCCGCGAGCGGAGCGAAACCCATGCGGTGGAGGTGGCAGAAGTCCATAAATACCCGGAAACCACCGTACTTAAGCGTTTGCTTTAGAACCCCAACAGCTACGCAGACAAAGCCTCGGAGTCAGTCTGCTGCCAGTTGCTGGCGGAAGTGCTCCACCAGGCCCTGGCTCAGGGGCGTGGCATCGTGGCGCCAGGCCAGGGCGACCTGGCTGTCGCAGTCGGCATCGGCCAGTGCCATGAAACGCACCCCGGCAGGTGCGATGGCGCGCATCGAGGCTGGCACCAGAGCGACGCCGAGCCCGGCTTCGATGAGTTGCAACTGGCTGGTCTTGCGCGAGACGGCACGGGCCGCACGGGGAAAGAAGCCCTGGCGCAGGCAGAGTTCGGCGGCACGGTAGCTGAGGCCGCCGCGCTGCATGTGCGGCACCGAAACGAAGGGTTCGTCCGCCAGGCGGGCGAGGGGGATGGGCTCTGCCTCATCGGCCAGCGGGTGCTCGGCGGCCACGGCCAGCAGCAGCGGTTCGCGGTACAGCGGCTGCAGGGCGAGGCCGGGGTACTGGCGCAGCACCGGCAGGCGCAGCAGGCACACATCCAGGCGGCCTTCCTGCAAGTCGGCCAGTTGCTGCTCGGAGGATTGCTGGACGATCTCCAGGTTCACCCCCGGGTGCCGCTCCAGGTAGTTGCGCAGGGGCGCCTGCAAGGGCGTACCCAAGGGCACCGAGCTGGAGTGGCTGAGGCGCAGGGTGCCGTGCTGGCCCTGGCCGACCTGGCGGGCCAGTTCGCCGGCGGCTTCCAGGTCCTGCAGCAGGCGCAGTGCCAGGGGGTGGAAGGCACGCCCCGCCGGGGTCAGCTCGATCTGGCGCGGGCCGCGCTCCAGCAGCGGGGTGGCGAGATGGGTTTCCAGTTCGCGCATCTGCCGGCTGAGGGCCGACTGGGCGATGAACAGGCGTTCGGCCGCGCGGCTGAAGCTGCCGCTCTCGACGATCTCGATGAAATAGCGCAGTTGTCGTAATGAGATCACGGGGGCTCCTGCCATGCCTTTTGGAGATGGGTCGAGACGGTGGATTGTATTGGCCCGATGCCTGCCGCGCTCGCTAGATTGGCGGCACTTCCCTGTCGAGCGCCGTTCCATGAGTGTCGAAAGCCTGTTCGCCCTGCTGTCGTTTTCGCCGACCGACTGGTTACTCATCGCAGGGGCCATCGTCCTGGCCTATGTGGTGTTCGGCATCGCCGGCTTCGGCACGGCGTTGGTGGCCGGGCCGCTGCTGGTGAGCAGCCTGCCCATGGCGCGGATCATCCCGCTGCTGGTGCTGCTGGATTTCGTCGCCTCCGCCGGCAGCTGGTTCACGGCGCGCCAGGCGGTGGCCGGGAGCGAGCTGCGCCGGCTGTTGCCCTGCATGGCGCTGGGCTGCGCCATCGGCGCCTACGGGCTGGTGAACCTGGACGCCGAGCTGTTGATGCTGCTGTTCGGCCTGTTCGTTTGTGCCTATGCCATCTGGTCGCTGTTTCTGCAGCCGGTGCGGCAGGCACCGATGAAGCCCCTCTGGGTGGTGCCCTTCGGTGTCTTCGGTGGCACCTTCGGGGCGCTGTTCGGCAGTGGAGGGTTCCTCTATGCGCTGTACCTCAGCGGCCGTCTGCCTGAGAAGGAGCGGATCCGCGCGACCCAGAGTGCGTTGATCGGCTGCAGCACCCTGGTGCGCCTGGGGCTGTTCGTCGTGGCCGGACTCTATGCCGACTGGCAGATACTGCTGCTCGCCCTGAGCCTGTTGCCGGCCATGGCGCTGGGGCTGTGGATAGGCCGGCGCCTGACCCTGCGCCTGTCCCGCGAGGCCTTTGTGCGGCTGGTCACCTGGCTGGTGCTGTGCAGCGGCGTGGCGCTGGTGGCGCGCTACCTGGCGCTGCAGCCTTGAGGGGCGCGCCGCCCGCTGCGCCACTGATGCAGGCGGCGCGGATTTAGAACAGCTCCAGCGGGTATTGGATGCGCAGGCGCGTCTGGTCGATGGAGGCGTCCGCGTAGGCGCGGTTGCTCCGGTGCCAGATCTGCGTGGCGCGCAGGTGCAGGTTTTTCAGGGGGCCGCTGGCGAAGGTGTAGCCGAGGTCCAGGTCCAGCTCGTGGTGCTTGCCGTCGCGACCGTAGAGCCCGTGGTAGATGCTGTGGCCGGGGGCATGGCTGCCGTCTGCGCCCCAACCCCGCTGGTAGCGCAGGGCTAGGTTCAGCTCCGGCAGGCCCAGCCAGTGCAGGCGCTGGTCATAGCGAAGCTGCCAGGAGCGCTCACGGGGCCCGTTGAAGTCCGAATACGCGGCGGCGTTGGCCAGGACGATCGACTGGCTGCTCTGCCCATCACCGAAGCCGATGTAGTCGAAGGGCGTATCCGAGAAGCTGCGCTGGTAGGCCAGGGTCAGGCGGTGCGCGCCCAGGCGGTAGGCGATGGCGTGGGAGCCGATGAGGTTGTCGATGGGGCCGAACAGCGAGGCGCCACTGTCGCGGGTGCGATAGAGGTGGGTGCTGTTGCTCAGGGTGCCGGCGCCGAGCGCCTGTTCGTGGCCCAGGTGCAGGTAGTGCTGGGTCCAGACGTCCTCCAGCTGGCCCAGGTAATAGGAGAGGCTCCAGGGTTCGCCGCGATGGCTGAGCCCTATATAGCTGGCGCTGTGGATATCGATGCCGCGCCGGTCCGGACGGCCGACGACGGTGGAGATGGCGCCACGGTTCTTGCTCTCGGTGGGGCCGGAAAGCGCGGTGAAGCGCGCCGCCTCCAGTTGCAGCCCGGCCCAGTCGCCCTGCAGGTGCAGGCCGTGGGCCATGCCGGGGATGATGCGGCTGTTGTCCGCCGCCAGCACCGGCGCCTGGGTGCTGAAGTTGCCGTACCTGAGCTGCGCATCGGCGATTTTCAGCTTGAGCGCGCCGCCGGCCTTGCCGTGGTTGTCTCGCGGGTGGCCCTGGCCGTCCACCGCCAGGGTGCCCGTGCCGGCGCGCCCGCCGCCGCTGTCGAGTTTGAACGCGGCCATGGCGAAGGCATCGACGCCCAGGCCGATGAGGCCGGGCGTGAAGCCCGAGCGGTAATGCAGCTGTACGGACTGCCCCCATTCCTGGCGGTAGCCGTTGCGTTCGTCGCGGGGTTTGTAGCGGTTGCGCCCGGCGTTGTTCGGGCCATCGCGGTAGTCGCGGGCGAAGTACTGGTTGTCGAAGAACAGGCGGGCGTCGCCCTGGGCGAGGGCGTCGCTCCAGGAGGTCTCCTGCGCCTGGGTGTGGGAGGCGAGGGCGGTCAGCAGTGGCAGGCAGAGGGGGAGGGCGAGGCGATTCACGAACATGGTGTCGCTCCTTCTTATAGAGGCTACGGCTCCCTGCGTGGGGTGGTGCCTTCCATGGCGGGCCGCGGCGTCACCCACCGCGGCCCGGATGGGCGTCAATCCAGGGCGAGGTTGCTTCTCACCTCGCGCCGGGCGTGCTCGAAGTCACGCAGGGCGCCGGGGTTCTTCAGCAGCTCGTTGGCGAGTACCGCCGCGGATATGCGCCCGCCTTCCAGGTCGGTGGGGTAGTGCACACCCGCCACCACGCGGCTTTGCGCGGCGGCTGCGGCCCGGGCGAAGAGCTCGGCGCGGTATTCCGGCAGCATCTTGGCCAGCAGGATGGCGGTGAGGTAGGCATCCATCGTGTGGCCGCTGGGGTAGGACTCGCCCATGGGGGGCGGCAGTATCGGCTTCACCTCCTGGCTGAGTTGGTAGGGGCGGGGGCGGGCGAAGTGGTGCTTGGCGGGCATCAGCGTCTGTTCCAGGTCCACCAGCACGCGGCGGAAGAAGTGCGCGGTCTGTGGGTGCCGGTCGACGGTGAACTCCGCCCCGAGGATGCCCTGGGCGAAGGGGAAGGCCGCGTCGTCGAGGTGGTCGTCGCGCTTGGCCTGCTCCACCTGCTGCGGGGTGCGCTCGCGCTGGACGAGCAGCACGGTATCGAGGTCGAGCCGGTCTTCGGCGGTGCCGGCGGGCGGCGGTGGTGGCAGGTACTCCGCGAGCTCCAGTGTCCGTTGCGGCAGGTAGGGCATGAGTTCCGGCTGCGTGGCCTGGGTGGCCGGGCTCAGGATCAGCAGCAGGGTGGCGAAAAGGGGCCAGGGTGAACGGGTCATGACGATGTCCTTTCCTCGGGGCGAACGGGTGTCGCCGCTTGATGGGCGGTGGTGGTGGGCGGGCGGGAGGTCTGGGGGCGCCTGGGGGCGGTGCGCGCGGGGCGCTTGGTGCCGCGGGAGGGTGGTGCGGGGATGAAGCCTGGCAGGGTGGGGCGGTCGCGGATCGCCGGTGCTGCGCTTGCGGCGGAACCAGGCGCGGCCGTTGCGTTGCCCTGGGGGATCGGCCAGCGTCGAGTCGGCGGGTGACGGATGGAGGGCAAGTGGCTGGTGCATGGCTCCCACTCTTTATTCTTGTCGTTATCGGCGTCGGCGAACGCGCCCCGCCTGGGGCGCAGCGTCATGGGGGAGTATCGGAAGGCCCGGCGCGGCGCCGCTACCCTGCAGATGCGGGATGGCACTCCATCGGAAAGGGTGGTACGGCGGTGAAGAAGGTGAGGCCGAAGGTAACGGTTTCATTGAGCGCGCCATCACAGCTGAGATATAATGCCGCGCTTCCAATTTTCCCGCCTGGGAGCCCCGCCATGCTGCGCATCAGCCAAGAAGCCCTCACCTTCGACGACGTACTCCTGATCCCGGGGTATTCCGAGGTCCTGCCGAAGGACGTCAGCCTCAAGACCCGCCTGACGCGCGGCATCGAGTTGAATATCCCCCTGCTGTCCGCCGCGATGGACACCGTGACCGAAGCCCGTCTGGCTATCGCCATGGCGCAGGAAGGCGGCATCGGCATCATCCACAAGAACATGACCGTCGAGCAGCAGGCTGCCGAGGTCCGCAAGGTGAAGAAGTTCGAGGCCGGCGTGGTCAAGGACCCGATCACCATCGAGGCCGACGCCACCGTGCGCGACCTGTTCGAACTGACCCGCCAGCACAACATCTCCGGTGTACCGGTGCTGTCCAACGGTGACCTGGTGGGCATCGTCACTTCCCGTGACGTCCGCTTCGAAAACCGCCTGGACGCCCGCGTCCGTGACGTGATGACGCCGAAAGAGCGCCTGGTCACCGTCAAGGAAGGTGCCGACAAGAACACCGTCCGCGAGCTGCTGCACAAGCACCGCATCGAGAAGGTCCTGATCGTCGACGACGCCTTCAACCTGAAGGGCATGATGACCGTGAAGGACATCGAGAAGGCCAAGGCCTATCCGCTGGCCAGCAAGGACGACCAGGGTCGCCTGCGCGTCGGCGCTGCCGTCGGCACCGGCGCCGACACCGCTGACCGCGTCACCGCGCTGGTGAATGCCGGCGTCGACGTGATCATCGTCGACACCGCCCACGGCCACTCCAAGGGCGTGATCGACCGCGTTCGCTGGGTCAAGCAGACCTTCCCTGAAGTCCAGGTGATCGGCGGCAACATCGCCACCGGCGAAGCCGCCAAGGCCCTGGCCGAAGCGGGCGCCGATGCGGTCAAGGTCGGCATCGGCCCGGGCTCCATCTGCACCACCCGTATCGTCGCCGGCGTCGGCGTCCCGCAGATCTCCGCAGTCGCCAACGTCGCCGCTGCCCTGGCCGGCACCGGCGTTCCGCTGATCGCCGACGGCGGCATCCGTTACTCCGGTGACCTGTCCAAGGCCATCGTCGCCGGCGCTTCCGCCGTGATGATCGGCTCCATGCTGGCCGGTACCGAAGAGGCCCCGGGCGAGGTCGAGCTGTTCCAGGGCCGTTCCTACAAGGCCTACCGCGGTATGGGTTCGCTGGGTGCCATGGCCCAGGCCCAGGGTTCCTCCGACCGCTACTTCCAGGACTCCTCCGCCGGTGCCGAGAAGCTGGTCCCGGAAGGTATCGAAGGCCGCGTGCCCTACAAGGGCACCATGTCCGCGATCGTTCACCAGTTGATGGGCGGCCTGCGCGCCTCCATGGGCTACACCGGCTGCGCCACCATCGAAGAGATGCGCACCAAGCCGGAGTTCGTGCGCATCACCGGCGCCGGCATGGCCGAGTCCCATGTGCATGACGTGCAGATCACCAAAGAGGCGCCCAACTACCGCGTAGGTTAAGGGGCCGCGTAACAGGTGCTGGAAGCTGGAAGCTGGAGGACGGAAGCATGACTTTCGCCCTGCACTTCCAGCTTCTGGCTTTCAGCTTCAAGCTCTTTCCGAAGGAAAGCTCATGGCCAATCAAGATATCCACGCCCACCGCATCCTGATCCTCGACTTCGGTTCCCAGTACACCCAGCTGATCGCTCGCCGCGTTCGCGAGATCGGCGTGTACTGCGAGATCCACCCGTTCGACATGGAAAACGATGCCATCCGCGCCTTCGCGCCCAAGGGCATCATCCTCGCCGGCGGCCCGGAGTCGGTGCATGAGGCCAACAGCCCGCGCGCTCCGCAAGCGGTGTTCGATCTCAACGTCCCGCTGTTCGGCATCTGCTACGGCATGCAGACCATGGCCGAGCAATTGGGCGGCAAGGTCCAGGGTTCCGACCTGCGCGAATTCGGTTACGCCCGTGTCGACGTGGTCGGCAAGGCCCGCCTGCTCGATGGCATCGAAGACCATGTCGACGCTGACGGCCTGTTCGGCCTCGACGTGTGGATGAGCCACGGCGACAAGGTCACTGCCATGCCCGAGGGCTTCCACATCCTCGCCAGCACCCCGAGCTGCCCGATCGCCGCCATGGCCGACGACAGCCGTGCCTACTACGGCGTGCAGTTCCACCCGGAAGTGACCCACACCAAGCAGGGCGGTCGCATCCTCTCCCGCTTCGTGCTGGACATCTGCGGCTGCGAAGCCCTGTGGACCCCCTCCAACATCGTCAGCGACGCCATCGCCACCGTGCGCGCCCAGGTGGGCAGCAACAAGGTGCTGCTGGGCCTGTCCGGCGGTGTCGACTCCTCGGTGGTCGCGGCGCTGCTGCACAAGGCCATCGGCGACCAGCTGACCTGCGTCTTCGTCGACAACGGCCTGCTGCGCCTGCACGAGGGTGACCAGGTGATGGCCATGTTCGCCGAGAACATGGGCGTCAAGGTGATCCGCGCCAACGCCGAAGAGCTGTTCCTCGGTCGCCTGGCCGGTGTCTCCGACCCGGAAGAGAAGCGCAAGATCATCGGCCGCACTTTCATCCAGGTGTTCGATGAGGAAGCCACCAAGCTGAAGGACGTGAAGTTCCTCGCCCAGGGCACTATCTACCCCGACGTGATCGAGTCGGCCGGCGCCAAGACCGGCAAGGCCCACGTGATCAAGTCCCACCACAACGTCGGCGGCCTGCCGGAAGACATGCAGTTCTCCCTGGTGGAGCCGCTGCGCGAACTGTTCAAGGACGAAGTGCGCAAGCTCGGCCTCGAATTGGGCCTGCCCTACGACATGGTCTACCGCCACCCGTTCCCGGGCCCGGGCCTGGGTGTGCGCATCCTCGGCGAGGTGAAGAAAGAGTACGCCGACCTGCTGCGTCGTGCCGACCACATCTTCATCGAAGAGCTGCGTGCCTTCGACTGGTACCACAAGACCAGCCAGGCCTTCGTGGTGTTCCAGCCGGTGAAATCCGTCGGCGTGGTCGGTGACGGCCGTCGCTACGCCTGGGTCGTCGCCCTGCGTGCGGTGGAAACCATCGACTTCATGACCGCCCGCTGGGCGCACCTGCCCTACGAGCTGCTGGAGAAGGTCTCCAACCGCATCATCAACGAGATCGAAGGCATCTCCCGCGTCACCTACGACGTGTCGAGCAAACCGCCGGCGACCATCGAGTGGGAATGACGGCGCACGCCTGAAGGCAGCGTCGAAGGCGCGGACCGCATGCGGTCCGCGCCTTTTTCATATCCGCCATCGCTTCCTCTCATCTGCCGCAGCAACCTGTCGCAGCCTTTTCTTGAGAACGAAGCGCAGTTGATCCGTATAATCGTTTCCGATTATTGCTGAGTTGATAGGAGTGGCTTATGTCGGCACGTCTCGTAACTGCGTTGGCCCGCGCCTGCGGCGCGGGTGTTCTGTCCCTCGGTCTGTTGCTGCCCATGGCGGCCCGGGCCGACGACGCGGTGACCCTGACTCTGTACAACGGGCAGCACGAAGCGACCGGCAAGGCCGTCGCCGAGGCCTTCACCAAAGCGACCGGCATCCAGGTGCGCATCCGCAAGGGTGGCGGTGGCCAGTTGGCCAACCAGATCGCCGAGGAAGGCGAGCGCTCGCCCGCCGACATCATCTACACCGAAGAAGCGCCGCCGCTGATCAAGCTGGCCGGCCAGGGCATGTTGGCCAAGGTGGATGACAGCTCCCTCAAGCAGGTCGAGCCGCAGTTCGCCGACCCCGCCGGCAACTGGATCGGCGTCACCTCGCGTGTGCGCGTGCTCGCCTACAACCCCGAGGAGCTGGGCGACCAGGCCCTGCCGCAAAGCGTGCTCGATGTGGCCGACCCGGAATGGAGCGGCAAGATCGCCTTCGTGCCCAGCAGCGGTGAGTTCCTTGGCCAGGTGGCCGCCATCATCAAGCTGGAAGGCCGCGAGAAGGCCGAGGAATGGCTGACCGGCCTCAAGGCCTTCGGCTCCACCTACACCAACAACGTCATCGCCATGAAGGCAGTGGAGAACGGTGAAGTCGCCGCCGCGCTGATCAACAGCTACTACTGGATGGCGCTGAAGAAAGAGAAGGGCGAGCTGAAGAGCAAGCTGCACTACTTCGCCGACGGCGATGCCGGCGGCCTGGCCAGCGTCTCCGGCGTGGCGGTGGTGAAAGCCAGCAAGCACCCGAAGGAGGCCCAGCAGTTCGTCGCCTTCATGCTCAGCGAAGAGGGCCAGAAGGCCATCCTCAGCCAGTCCGCCGAATACCCGGTGAACCAGAAGGTGTCGGCCGACCCGCTGCTCAAGCCCTATGACCAACTGCGCCCGCCCAAGCTCACCGCCGCCGACATCGGCCTGGCGGAGGACGCCCTGGAGCTGGAGCGTGAGGTCGGGCTGAACTGATGCAAGCCGAAGTCCTGGACCCGGCCCTGGCGGCCTCGGCATCGAAACCCCTCGGCCGTCGTCGCCGCTCCCCGCCCATCTGGCTGCAGGTGCCGGTCCTGGCATTGTTGCTGGTCGCTGCACTGCCGTTGTTCTATGTCGCCGTGCGCAGCTGGGAATCCGGCTGGCACACCGCCTGGCAGCTGCTGTGGCGCCCCTTCGTGTTCCACCTGCTGGCCAACACCATGAAGCTGATGGTGCTGGTGACCGCCGGTTGCGTACTGCTCGGCCTGGCCCTGGCCTGGTGCGTGGAGCGCAGCGACCTGCGCTGGCGCCGCCAGTGGAACGTGCTGCTGTGCCTGCCCTTTGCGATTCCGGCCTTCGTGGCCGGTTTCTCGTGGATCTCCATCAGCCCGGTGTTCGAGGGCCTCGGCGGCACGGCGCTGGTGATGATCCTGTCCAAATACCCGCTGATCTACCTGCCGGTGGTGGCCACGCTGCGCAACCTCGACCCGGCGCTGGAAGAGTCCGCGCGCATGCTCGGCTACACCCGGCGCCAGGTGTTCTGGCGGGTGACCCTGCCGCTGCTGCGGCCGACCCTGATGGGCACCGGGCTGCTGGTGGCGCTGCACATGCTGGTGGAATTCGGCGCGCCGTCGATCATGCGCTACCAGACCTTCACCACCGCCATCTACCAGCAGTTCGAACTGGAATTCAGCAACGCCAACGCGGCGATGCTTTCGGCGCTGCTGCTGGCCCTGTGCATGTTGATGATGGGCATGGAACTGCGCCTGCGCGGGCGCGGCTTCGCCCGTACCGGGCAAGGCGTGGCGCGACGCACCGCGCCGGTGCGCCTGGGCCTGTGGAACTGGCCGATCCAGGTGCTGCTGGTGGCGCTGGTGGTGATCGGCTCGGGCACGCCGCTGGCCATGCTCGGCTTCTGGATCCACGAAGGCAGTTCGGCGGCCTTCCCGCTGATGGACATCCTGCGCACCCTGGGTTCGTCGCTCTACCTGTCCTTCGGTGGTGCGCTGATCAGCTGCCTGCTGGCGTTGCCGGTGGGGCTGGTGGTGGTGCGCTACCACGGGCGCCTGGCGCGTCTGGCCGAACGCCTGCCCTACCTGTTGCACGCGTTGCCGGGGCTGGTGATCGCCCTGTCCCTGGTGTTCTTCGCCCTGGGTTATGCGCCGGCGCTGTACCAGACCACGTTGCTGTTGCTGGTGGCCTACGCGCTGCTGTTCATGCCCATGGCCCAGTCGCCCATCCGCGTGGCGCTGGAGAAGGCCTCGCCGCAGCTGGAGGAGGCCGCGCGTACGCTCGGGCAGACGTCGTTCAAGGCCTTCCTGCGGGTGACGCTGCCGATCATCTTCCCGGCCATCGGCGCCGGTTTCGTGCTGGTGTTCCTCGACTGCATGAAGGAGCTGACGGCCACCCTGATCCTCGGCCCCACCGGGCTGGATACGCTGGCCACCGCCGTCTGGTCGCACACCGCCAACCTGGAGTACGCCGCTGCTGCGCCCTATGCCGCGTTGATCGTGCTGGTGTCCGGGCTGCCGGTGTACCTGCTCACCACCCGCGCCTACCTGGGCCGCAACCGCTAGGCGGCTGTGGCATCTGGCCACGGCCCGGCGCTGCCCTGATGCGCAGGGGCTGTGCCAGAATGTGCCACCCGTGAGCCGGCCCATGCAGGCCGGCCCTTTCTGTCGCCGCAGAGCGACAACGCACCGCCTGATGGCCCCGCGAAGCATTACTCACAGGAGCCTGGATTCCGTGTCATTCACCCGCAGACAGATTCTCGGTGGCCTGGTCGGCCTCGGCGTGGTCGGCCTGGGCGCCGGCGGCACCCGCTACTGGCTGGGCCGCAACCTCGATGCCAAGACCCACGACTACGAACTGATCGCCGCCCCGCTGGACCTGGAGCTGGTCTCCGGCCACGTCACCCCGGCCTGGGCCTATGGCGGCCAGGCGCCGGGCGTGGAGCTGCGTTCACGCCAGGGCGACTGGCTGCGCGTGCGCTTCATCAACAAGCTCGACGAGCCCACCACCATCCACTGGCACGGCATCCGCCTGCCCCTGGAGATGGACGGCGTGCCCTATGTCTCGCAGCTGCCGGTGCTGCCGGGCGAATACTTCGACTACCGCTTCCGCACCGATGACGCCGGCAGCTTCTGGTACCACCCGCACCTGTCCAGCGCCGAGCAGTTGGGGCGCGGCCTGGTCGGCCCGCTGATCGTCGAAGAGCGCGAGCCCAGCGGCTTCCGCCACGAGCGCGTGCTCAGCCTGAAGACCTGGCACGTGGACGAGGAAGGCGCCTTCACCCAGTTCAGCGTGCCCCGCGAGGCGGCCCGCGAAGGCACCCGGGGTCGCCTGACCACCATCAACGGCACGCCGGCGCCGACCCTCGAACTGCCCGCCGGGCAGGTGGTGCGCCTGCGCCTGCTCAACCTCGACAGCACCATCACCTACCGGCTGAACATGCCGGGTGCGGAGGTGCGCATCTATTCGCTGGACGGCCACCCGGTGGCGCCGCGCGACCTGGGCAAGGAGTACTGGCTCGGCCCGGGCATGCGTATCGAACTGGCGCTCAAGGTGCCGGCCGCCGGCCAGGAACTGCCGCTGCGCAACGGACCGCTGCGCCTGGCGACCCTGAAAAGCATCGCCACCGAGGAGGCTGCCGGTGACTGGCCGCCCGCGCTGCCGGCCAACCCGGTGCCGGAGCCGGACCTGGAAAAGGCCGAGACCCTCAGCTTCAAGTTCGAGTGGGCGGCGACCCTGACCAGCGCCGCTGGCCGGCCGAGCAACTACTGGCAGATCAACGGCAAGGCCTGGGACATCCAGGACAAGACCTGCGCCGACCGCCCCATCGCCACATTGAAGAAGGGCGGCCACTACATCTTCGAGCTGCGCAACATGGCCCAGTACCTGCACCCGATCCACCTGCACGGCATGGCTTTCAAGGTGATCGGCTCGGACCGCAAGGCCATCATTCCCTACTTCACCGACACCTACCTGCTGGGCAAGAACGAGACCGCGCGCATCGCCCTGGTGGCCGATAACCCCGGCGTGTGGATGTTCCACTGCCACGTCATCGACCACATGGAGACCGGCCTGATGGCCGCGATCGAGGTGGCCTGAGATGCGCCAGCCGATGATCGTCGACCGCAGCCGTGACGAGGACTTCATGCGTGAAGCCCTGGCGCTCGCCGCCGAGGGCGCCGCCCTGGGCGAGGTGCCGGTCGGCGCGGTGCTGGTGCAGGACGGTCAGGTGATCGGGCGCGGCTTCAATTGCCCGATCTCCCGTCACGACCCCAGCGCCCACGCCGAGATGGTCGCCATCCGCGATGCGGCGCTGGCGGTGGAAAACTATCGGCTGGTGGGCAGCACCCTCTACGTGACCCTGGAGCCCTGCAGCATGTGCGCCGGGCTCATCGTCCATTCGCGTGTGGCGCGGGTGGTCTACGGCGCCACCGAGCCCAAGGCGGGGGTGGCGATCAGCCGTGGGCAGTTCTTCACCCAGGACTTCCTCAACCACCGGGTGCTGGTGGAGGGGGGTGTATTGGCGGGGGAGTGCGGAGCGATCCTCAGCGAATTCTTCAAGATGCGGCGTTCGCTGAAGGGCTGAGGGCGCCGGTATCCGCTAGCTGCTTTCAGGCGCTCAGAGACTCAGAGCGGCGGGGTGTCTTCGCTGGGCTTGCGCTTGTCGATACCCGGGACGTGCAGGTTGCTTTCGGCCACCTGCGAGCCTTCCATCTGCGGCTGGGTCACCCAGGTGAGGATGTCGTAGTAGCGGCGGATGTTCTGCACGAAGTGCACGGTCTCGCCACCGCGGGCATAGCCGTAGCGGGTCTTGCGGTACCACTGCTTCTGCGACAGGCGCGGCAGCATCTGCTTCACGTCCAGCCACTTGTTCGGGTTCAGGCCTTCGGCCTCGGCCAGCTTGCGCGCGTCCCCCAGGTGGGCGATGCCGATGTTGTAGGCGGCCAGGGCGAACCAGGTGCGATCCGGCTCCAGCAGCTCATCGGCCAGCCCCTGCTTGATCATGCCGAAGTACTTGCTGCCGCCGACGATGCTCTGCTTGGGGTCCAGGCGGTTGGCCACGCCCATGGCCTTGGCGGTGTCCTGGGTCAGCATCATCAGGCCGCGCACGCCGGTCTTGGAGGTGGCGGTGGGCTGCCAGAGGGACTCCTGGTAGCCGATGGCGGCCAGCAGGCGCCAGTCCACCTGATTGTCCTGGGAGGCCTGGCGGAAGTGCTGTTCGTATTTGGGCAGGCGCTGCTGCAGGTGCTTGGCGAAGGTGTAGGCGCCGACGTAGCCGAGTACGTCGACATGGCCGTAGTAGCGATCCTTGAGGCGCTGCAGGGTGCCGTTTTCCTTGGCCTTGTCGAGGAAGCCGTTGACCTCGTTGAGCAGGCTGTCGTCCTCGCCGGGGGCGACCGCCCAGGCCAGGTTGCTGGCATCGCCCAGGTCGAAGGCGACGCGCACATTGGGGAAGTACACCTGGTTCATCGCCAGTTCGTTGGAGTCCACCAGGGTCAGGTCGATCTGCCCTTCATCGACCATGCGCAGCAGGTCGACGATCTCCACTTCGTCGGATTCCTCGTACTTCAGCTCCGGGTACTGCACCTTCAGCGCGGCCAGCTGCTCGGCGTGGCTGCTGCCCTTGAGCACCAGGATGCGCTGGCCGACCAGGTCTTCCGGGCGGGTGGGGCGACGTTCGCCATTGCGGTAGATGACCTGCGGCGTGACTTCCAGGTACGGATGGGAGAAGCGCGACTCGTGCTGGCGTGCGTCGCTGGCCACCAGGCCGGCGGCGGCGAGCACCGGGCCGTTGGCCTGGCCGAGACGGGCGAAGAGGTCGTCGAGGTTGTCGGCGGTCTCGATCTGCAGCTCGACGCCCAGGTCGTCGGCGAAGCGTTTCACCAGCTCGTACTCGAAGCCGGTTTCGCCATTGCGGTCCTGGAAGTAGGTGGCCGGGCTGTTACGGGTGACCACGCGTAGAACACCCTCCTCCTGAATGCGCTCGAGGGTGGACGGCTGTTTACAGCCTCCGAGCAGCAGGAGGATTCCGGTCGCCAATAGCCAGACGGCACGACGCTTGCGGAACACGGGTGGGGTGAACATCGGCGCAGTATACGCAAACCCCGATCCTTGCCATATCTCGACAGTGGAAATCTTCTCTGCTAGCCGCAGGCCCCCGGGGGAGGGCGTTTGCGGCCGGCGGGCGCTTGCCCTGCCGCTCCTCGGATGGCCGCTTCGAGCGCGACGGCACGGGTGCCGGAATCAGGCGCTTTGCGCTAGAATGCACGGCCTCTAAGCACACCCCTTCCCAGAGGCTGTCCAGAAGATGTTGATCCTGCGCGGTGCCCCCGCCCTTTCCGCTTTTCGCCACGGCAAACTGCTCGAGCAACTGACCCAGAAGGTTCCCGCCGTCACCGGTCTGTATGCCGAGTTCACCCACTTTGCCGAAGTCACCGGCGTGCTCACCGCCGACGAGGAAAAGGTCCTGGCGCGTCTGCTCAAGTACGGGCCCAGCGTCCCGGTGCAGGAGCCTGCGGGCCGCCTGTTCCTGGTCCTGCCGCGCTTCGGCACCATCTCGCCCTGGTCGAGCAAGGCCACCGACATCGCCCGTAACTGCGGCCTGGCCAAGATCGAGCGCATCGAGCGCGGCATCGCCTACTACGTGGCCGGCCAGTTCTCCGATGCCGAGGCGCAGCTGATCGCCAGCGCCCTGCACGACCGCATGACCCAGCTGGTGCTGGGCGCCCTGGAAGAAGCTTCCGGCCTGTTCAGCCACGCGCAGCCCAAGGCGCTGACCGTGGTCGACATCCTCGGCGGTGGCCGCGACGCACTGGCCCGCGCCAACGTTGAGCTGGGCCTGGCCCTGGCCGAAGACGAGATCGACTACCTGGTGAAGAGCTTCAACGAGATGGGGCGCAACCCCCACGACGTCGAGCTGATGATGTTCGCCCAGGCCAACTCCGAGCATTGCCGCCACAAGATCTTCAACGCCAGCTGGGATATCGACGGCCAGGCGCAAGAGAAGAGCCTGTTCGGCATGATCAAGAACACCTACGAGATGAACAGCGAAGGCGTGCTGTCCGCCTACAAGGACAACGCGTCGGTCATCGAGGGCTTCACCGCCGGCCGCTTCTTCCCCAACCCGGGTACCCGCCAGTACGGCGCGACCGAGGAAGCGGTGCACATCCTGATGAAGGTGGAAACCCACAACCACCCGACCGCCATCGCGCCCTTCCCCGGCGCCTCCACCGGCTCCGGTGGCGAGATCCGCGACGAAGGCGCTACCGGTCGTGGCGCCAAGCCCAAGGCCGGCCTGACCGGCTTCACCGTTTCCAACCTGCAGATCCCCGGTTTCGAGCAGCCCTGGGAGAAGCCCTACGGCAAGCCCGAGCGCATCGTCACCGCGCTGGACATCATGATCGAAGGCCCTTTGGGCGGCGCCGCGTTCAACAACGAATTCGGCCGCCCCGCGCTGAACGGCTACTTCCGTACCTTCGAGCAGGCCATCGACACCCCCCACGGCGAAGAAGTACGCGGCTACCACAAGCCGATCATGCTCGCCGGCGGCATGGGTAACATCCGCGCCGAGCACGTGCAGAAGGGCGAGATTTCCGTTGGCGCCAAGCTGATCGTCCTCGGTGGCCCGGCCATGCTCATCGGCCTGGGCGGCGGCGCTGCTTCCTCCATGGCCACCGGCTCCAGCTCCGCCGACCTGGACTTCGCTTCCGTACAGCGCGACAACCCCGAGATGGAGCGTCGCTGCCAGGAAGTGATCGACCGCTGCTGGCAGCTGGGCGCCGAGAACCCCATCAAGTTCATCCACGACGTGGGTGCCGGCGGCATCTCCAACGCCCTGCCGGAACTGATCAACGACGGTGGCCGCGGCGGCCGTTTCGAACTGCGCGCCGTGCCCAACGACGAGCCGGGCATGAGCCCGCTGGAAATCTGGTGCAACGAATCCCAGGAACGCTACGTGATGTCGGTGGACGCCGCCGACTTCGAGCGTTTCAAGGCCATCTGCGAACGCGAGCGCTGCCCCTTCGCGGTGGTCGGCGAGGCCATCGAGGAGCCGCACCTGACCGTCGCCGACAGCCACTTCGGCAACAAGCCGGTGGACATGCCGCTCAACGTCCTGCTCGGCAAGCCGCCGCGCATGCACCGCAGCGTCAGCCGCGAAGCCGAGCAGGGCGATGACTTCAACGCCGCCAGCGTCGACATCGCCGATGCCGTGAGCCGTGTGCTGCGTCACCCGGCCGTGGCCAGCAAGAGCTTCCTGATCACCATTGGCGACCGCACTATCACCGGCCTGGTCGCCCGCGACCAGATGGTCGGCCCGTGGCAGGTTCCGGTGGCCGACTGCGCCGTCACCGCCACCAGCTTCGACGTCTACACCGGCGAGGCGATGGCCATGGGCGAGCGCACTCCGCTGGCCCTGCTGGACGCCCCGGCCTCGGGCCGCATGGCGGTCGGCGAGACCGTCACCAACCTGGCCTGTGCCAGCATCGAGAAGATTTCCGATATCCGCCTGTCCGCCAACTGGATGGCCGCTGCCGGCCACCCGGGCGAGGACGCGCGCCTGTACGACACGGTCAAGGCCGTGGGCATGGAGCTGTGCCCGGCGCTGGGCATCACCATTCCGGTGGGCAAGGACTCCATGTCCATGAAAACCCGCTGGCAGGACGAGGGTGTGGACAAGTCCGTCACCTCGCCGCTGTCCCTGGTGATCACCGGCTTCGCCCCGGTGCAGGACATCCGCCGCACCCTCAACCCGCAACTGCGCCTGGACAAGGGCGAGACCGACCTGATCCTGGTCGACCTCGGCCGCGGCCAGAACCGCATGGGCGGCTCCATCCTCGCGCAGACCTTCGCCAAGCTCGGCCAGGCCGTGCCGGACGTCGACGACGCCGAAGACCTCAAGGCCTTCTTCGCCGTGATCCAGGGTCTGAACCAGGACGGCCTGCTGCTGGCCTACCACGACCGTTCCGACGGCGGCCTGCTGACCACCGTGCTGGAGATGGCCTTCGCCGGTCACTGCGGCCTGGACCTGCAACTGGACGCCCTGGCCGACGCCGCCGACGAGCTGCCGGCCGTGCTGTTCAACGAAGAGCTGGGTGCGGTCATCCAGGTCCAGCAGGGCGCCACGCCGGAAGTGCTGGCCCAGTTCAGCGCCGCCGGCCTGGGTGACTGCGTGGCCGTGATCGGCCAGCCGGTCAACGGTGCCGATGTCGCTATTTCCTTCAACGACGAGCCGGTGTTCGCCGGCGAGCGCCGCCTGCTGCAGCGCCAGTGGGCCGAGACCAGCTACCAGGTCCAGCGCCTGCGTGACAATGCCGCCTGCGCCGATCAGGAGTTCGACGTCCTGCTGGACGAAGACAACCCCGGCCTGTCGGTGAAGCTCAGCTTCGACGTCAACCAGGACATCGCCGCTCCTTATATAAAGAAGGGCGCGCGTCCCCAGGTCGCCGTACTGCGCGAGCAGGGCGTCAACGGCCAGGTGGAGATGGCCGCGGCCTTCGACCGTGCCGGCTTCGCCGCCATCGACGTGCACATGAGCGACATCCTCGCCGGCCGCGTCAGCCTGGAAGAGTTCAAGGGCCTGGTGGCCTGCGGTGGCTTCTCCTACGGTGACGTGCTCGGCGCCGGTGAGGGCTGGGCCAAGTCGGTCCTGTTCAACGCCCGTGCCCGTGATGGCTTCCAGGCCTTCTTCGAGCGCAAGGACAGCTTCGCCCTCGGCGTGTGCAACGGTTGCCAGATGATGTCCAACCTGCACGAGCTGATCCCCGGCAGCGAGTTCTGGCCGCACTTCGTGCGCAACCGCTCCGAGCAGTTCGAGGCCCGCGTGGCCATGGTCCAGGTGCAGGAGTCGGCGTCGATCTTCCTGCGTGGCATGGCCGGTTCGCGCATGCCCATCGCCATCGCCCACGGCGAAGGCCATGCCGAGTTCGAAAGCGAGGAAGCCCTGCTGGAAGCCGATCTGTCCGGTTGCGTGGCCATGCGCTTCGTCGACAACCACGGCAAGGTCACCGAAGGCTACCCGGCCAACCCGAACGGCTCGCCCCGTGGCATCACTGGCCTCACCAGCCGCGATGGTCGCGTGACCATCATGATGCCGCACCCGGAGCGCGTGTTCCGTGCCGTACAGAACTCCTGGCGCCCCGACGAGTGGCAGGAAGACGGCGGCTGGCTGCGCATGTTCCGCAATGCCCGCGTCTGGGTCGACTGACGACGCCGGCGAGCGCCCTCTCTCCGCAACGGGGGAGGGCGCGTCGCTACCGGAGGTGCGCCGGGTCGAGCCCGGCGCCACTCTGCTGCTGTGCCGCTGCGGGCATTCGCCCCGGCTTCCCGATTGCCCGTCCGACTGCGCGCAGGGCCTCTCGCTTCACATCGAACGCCAGCACTTGCTCATCCTCTGCCGCTGTGGCCTCTCCCGACGCCTGCCCTACTGCGATGGCAGCCACGCACCCGCCGCGCCTTCGCTGAAGGACAAGTGGCGCCGGTTCTGGCAGGGCGACTGATCGCCCAAACGGCTCGCAACCCCACCGCAAAAGCACTCCGTACGAGAGCGGCCTTATGGCCAACGGCTCTATCCCTGCGCTGAACACTTTGACCGGCGGTCAGTCGAATGCCGGTATCGTGACGCTGGTCGCGACAAAGTATTGGCGAATTGCCATCGTCCGGTGGCATCATCTGGCCACTAGCGTCCAGCCTGTAATTGCCTACGGAGTAATTGATGTACAAGCTGTGCTTCTACGTTCCGGAATCCCATCTGGAGCCGGTCAAGAAAGCGGTCTTCTCGGCGGGGGGCGGCCGCATCGGCGCCTATGACAGTTGCTGCTGGCAAAGCCTGGGGCAGGGCCAGTTCCGCCCGCTGGCCGAAGCCGATCCCTTCATCGGCCAGGCCGGCCGGGTGGAGCATGTATCCGAGTGGAAGGTGGAGATGGTGGTGGCCGACGAGCTGATCCACGATGCCGTGCGCGCCCTCAAGCAGGCCCACCCCTATGAGACGCCGGCCTATGAGGTCTGGCGCCTGTCCGACCTGGTGTTCTGACTCCGTACTGGGTTGCCGCCCGGCCTTTGTCGGGTGGGTAGAGCGCAGCGAAACCCACCGTCTTAGCGCTGTGGCTCGCCCGGCGTGTGCGGGGCATTGCCAATAAAAAAGGCGCCTCAGGGCGCCTTTTCATGTCTGCCGCTCCCCTCACATCAGGGGCGGATCTCGATCAGCGTGCCGTCCTTCACCAGGCTCCAGATCTCGCGCATGTCGGCGTTCTTCATGGCGATGCAGCCCTCGGTCCAGTCCAGGGTGTGGAAGTACCACTCGGGGTACTCCTCGTCCAGCGGGGTGCCGTGGATCATGATCATGCCGCCGGCGGGCACGCCCTTGTCACGGGCCTGCAGGGAGTCGCGAGCGTTGGGGTAGGAGATGTGCATGGCCAGGTTGTACTTGTCGCTGGTCTTGCGCCAGTCGATCCAGTAGAAGCCTTCCGGCGTGCGCTGGTCGCCCTCGCGCAGCTTCGGCCCCTTGGGCTGCTTGCCCAGGGAGATGCGGTAGCTCTTGAGGATGTTGCCGCGGTTCATGAGCAGCAGCTTGCGCTCGGACTTGACCACCAGCACCTTGTCGATGCCCTTGCCTTCGAGGCTGGGGGCGGCGCTGGCGTGGGACAGGGAGGTAAAGCAAAGGATCAAGGCAACGAGCAACCAGCGCATTTCTACAGCATCCCCAGAGTGTTCGAATTCGGCAGTACGGTCAGGCTTTCTTGTAGTAGGCCAGTAAGGGCGCCAATGGCTCGTTGCGGACCGGATAGACCTGCTCGACACGGTCGGCGAAGTAGCATTCTAAGGTACGCCCGACAGTCGGAAAAGCCAGCTCGGACCAAGGGATGTCGGCTTCGTCGAAGAGTTTCACTTCCAGGCTTTCCTCGCCGGCCGAGAAGTCCAGGTCCTCCAGTTCGGCGAGGAAGAAGGTGTACACCTGGCTGATGTGCGGCAGGTCGAACAGGGTATAGAGCTGCAGGTTGCGCACCCGCGCGCAGGCCTCCTCGGCGGTCTCGCGGGCGGCGGCCTGTTCCATGGTCTCGCCGTTCTCCATGAAGCCGGCGGGCAGGGTCCAGTAGCCCTTGCGCGGTTCGATGGCGCGGCGGCACAGGAGCACCTGCTTGCCCCAGACCGGTACGCAGCCGGCGACGATGCGTGGGTTCAGGTAGTGAATGGTGTGGCATAGCTCGCAGACATGGCGCAGGCGGTTGTCGCCTTCGGGGATGCGCTGGATCACGGGGCCGCCGCACTGGCTGCAGAACTTCATCGGGAATCCTCGGGGTCGAGGGCGCAATCTTGGCGCGGCTCGTGCCTCGACGGCAAGCGGGACGGGGGCTGCGCTTGCCTCGAACGTCGGTTCGGGGGTTGGGCGGCCTGCGGGTTCGTGCCATGATGCCCGGCAGAATAAAAGCCGAGACTGTCCATGTTGGATGACCTGCACCGCCGTGTGCGGAGCTACTCCCCGAAGACGCTGGTGACCGACCGCACGTTCCCCGAGGCGGCGGTACTGGTGCCCATCACCCGCAGCGCCGAACCCGAGCTGGTGCTCACCCTGCGCGCCAGCGGCCTGTCCACCCACGGTGGCGAGGTGGCCTTCCCCGGCGGCCGTCGTGACCCCGAGGACCGCGACCTTATCCACACCGCCCTGCGCGAGGCGGAGGAGGAGATCGGTCTGCCGCCCGGCCTGGTCGAGGTGGTCGGCCCGCTCAGCACCCTGGTCTCGCGCCATGGCATCCAGGTCACGCCCTATGTCGGCTTCGTGCCCGACTACGTGGAATACAAGGCCAACGACGGCGAGATCGATTCGGTATTCAGCGTGCCCCTGGAGTTCTTCCGCAGCGACCCCCGCGAGATGACCCACCGCATCGACTACCTCGGCCAGAGCTGGTACGTGCCGAGCTACCAGTTCGGCCAGTACAAGATCTGGGGCCTCACCGCGATCATGGTGGTGGAGCTGGTCAACCTGGTCTTCGATGCCGGCATCGAGCTGCGCGAGCCGCCGGCCACCTTCGTCAAACTCAGCTAAGCCCCGTATGTCAGGCCGTTGAAAGCGTGGACGAGGCCGACGGTACAAGGTGAAAACGGCCGAGAAAGCGCAGTTTACGCGGTGTAAATGAGCATTTTTTGGGCGTTTTCAACGCCGCAGCGGCAACGCAGTTAGTTTTTCAACCGCCTGATAGAGGAGCGCCTGATGAAATACCGCTTGGGCAACGCCCGTGTCGAAACCCATCCCGACAGCTGGATCGCCCCCGACGCGGCGGTGATCGGCAAGGTCCGCCTCGACGCTGGCGCCAGCGTCTGGTTCGGCGCCGTGCTGCGCGGCGATAACGAACTCATCCATATCGGCGAGAACAGCAATGTGCAGGACGGCACCGTCATGCACACCGACATGGGCTTCCCGCTGAACATCGGCAAGGGCGTGACCATCGGCCACAACGCCATGCTCCATGGCTGCACGGTCGGCGATTACAGCCTCATCGGCATCAACGCCGTGATCCTCAACGGCGCCAAGATCGGCAAGTACTGCATCATCGGCGCCAATGCCCTGATCCCCGAAGGCAAGGAAATTCCCGATGGCTCGCTGGTCATGGGTTCGCCCGGTAAAATAGTCCGCGAGCTGACCGAGCAGCAGAAGAAGATGCTCGAAGGCAGCGCCGCGCACTACGTGCACAACGCCCAGCGTTATGCACGGGAACTGGTCGAACAGGAAGATTGATGGAACGTGAACGCCCCGTCGTTTCGCCCTGCGTGCATGTCTGCGCGCTGGACGATGACGACATCTGCACCGGCTGCCAGCGCAGCGTCGACGAGATCACCCGCTGGGGGCGCATGGACAACGCCGAGCGCCGCGAGGTGCTGGTGCGCTGCATGGAGCGTGCGCGGGCCGGTGGCCAGTTCCTGATCCAGCCCCACTGAAGCGGCGGCACCTGCCCGCCGCCCGAGCGAATACCTTTCATCTTTCGAGGAAACACCGATGCCCCGTATTGGAACCCCGCTGTCGCCGAGCGCGACCCGTGTACTGCTCTGCGGCTCTGGCGAGCTGGGCAAGGAAGTGGTGATCGAGCTGCAGCGCCTGGGCGTCGAGGTGATCGCCGTCGACCGCTACGAAAACGCGCCGGCCATGCAGGTCGCCCATCGCAGCCACGTTATCAGCATGCTCGACGGCGAGGCCCTGCGCCGCGTCATCGAACTGGAGAAGCCGCACTACATCGTGCCGGAGATCGAGGCCATCGCCACCGCCACCCTGGTGGAGCTGGAGGCCGAAGGCTACACCGTGATCCCCACCGCCCGCGCCGCGCAGCTGACCATGAACCGCGAAGGCATCCGTCGCCTGGCGGCCGAGGAGCTGGGCCTGCCCACCTCGCCCTACCACTTCGCCGACACCTTCGAGGACTACCGCGCCGGCGTCGCCAGCGTCGGCTACCCCTGCGTGGTGAAGCCGATCATGAGCTCCTCCGGCAAGGGCCAGTCGGTGCTCAAGAGCGACGACGACCTGCAATACGCCTGGGATTACGCCCAGGAAGGCGGCCGCGCCGGCAAGGGCCGCGTGATCGTCGAAGGCTTCATCGACTTCGAATACGAAATCACCCTGCTCACCGTGCGCCACGTTGGTGGCACCACCTTCTGCGCGCCCATCGGCCACCGCCAGGTGAAGGGCGACTACCACGAATCCTGGCAGCCCCAGGCGATGAGCCCCAAGGCCCTGGCCGAGTCCGAGCGCGTGGCCAAGGCGGTGACCGAGGCCCTGGGCGGCCGTGGCCTGTTCGGCGTGGAGCTGTTCGTGAAGGGCGACGAGGTGTGGTTCAGCGAAGTGTCGCCGCGCCCCCATGACACCGGCCTGGTCACCCTGATTTCCCAGGAGCTGTCCGAGTTCGCCCTGCATGCCCGCGCCATCCTCGGCCTGCCGATCCCGGTGATCCGCCAGTCCGGCCCGTCGGCCTCGGCGGTGATCCTGGTGGAAGGCAAATCCACCGAGATGAGCTTCGGCAACCTCTCTGCGGCCCTGGCCGAGCCGGACACCGCGCTGCGCCTGTTCGGCAAGCCGGCAGTGGACGGTCAGCGTCGCCTCGGCGTGGCCCTGGCCCGCGACGAGTCCACCGACCTGGCCCGTGCCAAGGCGACCCGCGCGGCCCAGGCCGTCGACGTCAAGCTGTGAGCCGAGGGGCCGGGCTGCTCTGGTGGGCATCGGCGCTGGCGCTGATGCCCCTGGTGCTGCCCCAGGCCCTGTACACCAAGCGCACCGCCCTGCGCCTGGCCCCTGCCGCCGGCCCTGATCACGGGCTGGCGGGAGCGGAATTTGCGGGCGAACCCCTGCGCATCCTCCTGATCGGCGAATCCACCGTCGCCGGTGTCGGTGTCTCCTGCCTGCAGCAGGCTTTGCCGGGGCAACTGGCGGCGGCGCTTTCCCGGCAGTTGCAGCGCCCGGTGGCCTGGCGCGCCTGTGGCGAGAACGGCATTACCGCGGGCGAAGCCTGTGAGCGTCTGTTGCCGCAGGTGCAGGACGTGCCGGTGGACCTGATGCTGCTGGTCTTCGGTGTCAACGACACCACCCATTTCAGTTCCACCGCTACCTGGCGCGAATCCCTGCGACGGCTGGCTGCCCCCTTCATGGCGCGGGGCGTCGAGGTGGTGTTCGCCGCCGTTCCTCCCTTGCAGCACTTCAGTGCCTTGCCCTGGTTGCTGCGCCGCCTGCTGGGCTGGCGTGCGCGCCTGCTCGACACACAGGTGCGGGCATTGGCCGACGAGCTGGGAGCCGAGCACTGCGCGGCGAGCATCGCCATGCAGGCCGACTACCTGGCGCTGGACGGCTATCACCCGTCACAGCTGGGGTGTTCGGTCTGGGGCGGCTTGCTGGCGGAGTGGATCGTGCGGGCGGGGAGGGTGGCGCCGGCTGCCAGCCGCCTCGTCGAAGAGACGGCTGGAGCCTGACGCCCAAGGGGCGAGGTCTTAGCGCACCGCGCCCAGGTCGTCGTCGCGGGTTTCCTTGAGGCAGAGCACCGCCAGCAGGCTGAGTGCCGCCGCCACCGATACGTAGCCACCGACCCAGGACAGGCCACCCATGGCCACCAGCTTCTGGGCGAAGAAGGGTGCCACCGAGGCGCCGACTATGCCGCCGAGGTTATAGGCCGCCGAGGCGCCGGTGTAGCGCACGTGGGTGGGGAACAGCTCTGGCAGCAGTGCGCCCATGGGGGCGAAGGTCACGCCCATGAGGAACAGTTCGATGCTGAGGAACAGGGTGACCGAGAGGGTCGAGCCCTGGGTCAGCAGCGGCTGCATGGCGAAGCCGGAGAGGATCGCCAGCGTACAGCCCACGATCAGCACCGGTTTGCGCCCGTAGCGGTCGCTGAGCCAGGCCGACAATGGCGTCGCCGCCGCCATGAACAGCACGGCGAAGCACAGCATGCCGAGGAAGCTTTCGCGGCTGTAGCCGAGGCTGCCCACGCCGTGGCTGAGGGAGAACACGGTGGAGATGTAGAACAGCGCGTAGCACACCACCATCGCCAGGGCGCCGAGGACGATCGGGCGCCAGTGGCTGCCGAAGGCTTCGAGCACCGGCATCTTCACCCGCTCGTGCTGGGCCATGGCCTTGGCGAAGACCGGTGTCTCCTCCAGCTTCAGGCGCACGTAGAGACCGACCATCACCAGCGCGGCGCTGAGCAGGAAGGGGATGCGCCAACCCCAGGCGCGGAACTGCTCGTCGCTCAGGCACAGGGCCAGGGTGAGGAACAGGCCGTTGGCGGCGAGAAAACCGATGGAGGGGCCGAGCTGGGGGAACATGCCGAACCAGGCGCGCTTGCCGGGTGGGGCGTTCTCGGTGGCCAGCAATGCCGCGCCACCCCACTCGCCGCCGAGGCCCAGGCCCTGGCCGAAGCGCAGCAGGCAGAGCAGGATCGGCGCCCAGGCACCAATGGTGTCGTAGCCGGGCAGCACGCCGATCAGGGTGGTGGAGGCGCCCATCAGCAGCAGCGAGGCGACCAGGGTCGACTTGCGCCCGATGCGGTCGCCGAAGTGGCCGAACAGTGCCGAACCCAGCGGCCGGGCGAGGAAGGCGATGCCGAAGGTGAGGAAGGCCGAGAGCATCTGCGCGGTGCCGGATGTCTGCGGGAAGAACACCGGGCCTATCACCAGGGCGGCGGCCGTGGCGTAGATATAGAAGTCGTAGAACTCGATGGCGGTGCCGATGAAGCTGGCGGTGGCGACGCGGGCCGGCGAGTTGGCCGGTGTCGTGTTCGCAGCGTCGCTCAAGGTGGCGGTGGTCATCAGAGGGTCCCCTGTCAGTCGTCGCGGCCATCACGGCCCGACGGAGTCTCATGGCTGTCGTGTTGTGCTGAGGGAAGGGGATGATGCGGCGGGTCGCCGGACCAGGGGCCTTGCTGGCTGCGGACGGGCCTGTGGGGCCGTGGCAGGTGGTTCTCAGGCGGTCAGCGGGGCTGGCCGATGGCGCGTGGGCGGATAGCCGCGGCGGCCGAGGGGCTGGGTAAGCCAGCGGGGATTATAGAAAGCGGCGGAAAACCACGGCAAGGGACCTCGACCAAGGTCGCAGAGGTGTCAGGCGCGCCAGGCAAGTACGCGCTGTACGCGGTTCTCGCCGGACTGGAGGATCTCCAGGCGGTAGGGGCCGATCTTCAGGCACACGCTGGTGTCAGGAATCTGCTCCAGGGCCTCGGTGATCAGGCCGTTGAGGGTCTTCGGCCCCTCGCAGGGCAGGTGCCAGCCGAGCACGCGGTTGAGTTCGCGCAGGTGCAGGGAGCCGTCCAGCTCGAAGCGGCCGTCTTCCTGGGGCTGGATCGCCGGGTTGGGGGCGAGGTCGTCGAGGCTGCCGAATTCGCCGATCAGTTCCTGGAAGATGTCTTCCAGGCTGACCAGGCCGATCACGTCGCCATACTCGTCGACGACGATGCCGACCCGGCGCTGTTCCTTCTGGAAGTTCACCAGCTGGGTGAGCAGCGGGGTGCTTTCCGGCACGAAGTAGGTTTCGCGGCAGGCCGCCAGCAGGTCTTCGGCGCTGACGCCATCCTGGGGCAGCAGGCGGGCGACCTGGCGGATGTGCAGGATGCCTTCGATCTGGTTGATGTCTTCGCGGTACACCGGCAGGCGCGTATGGGTGGCGGTGCGCAGCTGTTCGAGGATGCGTTCTGGCGACTGGCTGACGTCGATGCCCTGGATCTCGCTGCGCGGAATCATGATCGCGGCGATGGGCACGCGCTGCAGGGCTTCGGTGAGCGAGGAGGGCAGGCGCGGCGTCGCTTCGGGCTCGACCTGCACCGGGGCACGACGTCGACGGGAGAGGCTCCAGGCCAGCACGGAGCCGGCGAGGGATGCGAGCAGCAGGCCGAGCAGCAGCCCGGCGATCAATCCGTCGATGGGCATCTCAGATATGCAGGATGAATTCGCGGACCAGCTTGCTACCGAAGTAGGCAAGCATCAGCAGGCAGAAGCCCGCCAGGGTCCAGCGGATGGCCTTGTGCCCGCGCCAGCCGAGCTGGTGGCGGCCCCACAGCAGTACGGCGAACACCACCCAGGCGATGCACGACAGGATGGTCTTGTGCGCCAGGTGCTGGGCGAACAGGTTGTCGACGAACAGCCAGCCGGAGAGCAACGACAGCGACAGCAGGGACCAGCCGGCCCAGAGGAAGCCGAACAGCAGGCTCTCCATGGTTTGCAGTGCCGGGAAGTTGCGGATCAGTCCCGAGGGGTGCTTGTGCTTGAGCTGGTGGTCCTGGAGCAGCAGCAGCAGCGACTGGAACACGGCGATGGTGAGCATGCCGTAGGCCAGGATCGACAGCAGGATATGCGCCAGGATGCCTGGCTCCTCGTCGATCGCCTGCACCGTCCCGGAGGGGGCGAAGGCGGCCAGCAGGACGGTCAGCATTCCCAGTGGCAACAGCAGCAGGAGCAGGTTCTCCACCGGTATCCGGGCAATGGCCAGCAGTGTGAGGAAGATCACGGCTGCGGCAATCAGGCTGGCGGCGTTGAAGAAGTCGAGGGTCAGGCCCACCGGGGTGATCAGCTGGATATAAAGGCTGAGCGCATGGGCGACGAGTGCCAGGGAGCCGACCAGAACCAGCAGGCGCTTGTCCGGCGTGGTGCGCTGGCGAAGGCGCAGGCCCTGGTAGGTGGTGGCGCCGGCATAAAGGAAGGCAGCCAGGAGGCTGGGCAGCAGAGGGTGCATAAGTCCTTGTAAGGCAAGCCCGAAAGGCGCTGAGTTTGGCACAGATGAGGGGGCTCACGAAAGACCGCAGGCGGTGTCGGCGCTGGCGACACTTCGCTATAATCCGCCGCTTGCCGCAAGCTCACCCTCGGTTCGGACGAACCTGAAAGGAACGTGCATGTTCGAAAATCTTACAGACCGCCTCTCGCAGACGCTGCGCCATGTCACCGGCAAGGCCAAGCTGACCGAGGACAACATCAAGGACACCCTGCGTGAAGTGCGCATGGCCCTGCTCGAGGCCGACGTGGCCTTGCCCGTGGTCAAGGACTTCGTCAACAAGGTCAAGGAACGCGCCGTCGGTACCGAGGTATCGAAGAGCCTGACGCCGGGCCAGGCGTTCGTGAAGATCGTCCAGGCCGAGCTGATCGAGCTGATGGGCGTGGCCAACGAAGACCTGTCCCTGGCTGCCGCCCCGCCCGCCGTGGTGCTGATGGCCGGCCTGCAGGGTGCGGGCAAGACCACCACCGTCGGCAAGCTCGCGCGCTTCCTCAAGGAGCGCAAGAAGAAGTCCGTGCTGGTGGTGTCGGCCGACGTCTACCGCCCGGCGGCGATCAAGCAGCTGGAAACCCTGGCCGCCGATATCGGCGTGACCTTCTTCCCCTCCGACATCAGCCAGAAGCCGGTGGACATCGCCGAGGCCGCGATCCGCGAAGCCAAGCTGAAGTTCATCGACGTGGTGCTGGTGGACACCGCCGGCCGCCTGCACATCGACGGCGAGATGATGGCCGAGATCCAGGCGCTGCACGCGGCGATCAAGCCGGTGGAAACCCTGTTCGTGGTCGACGCCATGACCGGCCAGGACGCCGCCAACACCGCCAAGGCCTTCGGCGAAGCGCTGCCGCTCACCGGCGTGGTGCTGACCAAGGTCGACGGTGACGCCCGTGGCGGTGCCGCGCTCTCCGTGCGCGCCATCACCGGCAAGCCGATCAAATTCCTCGGCATGGGCGAGAAGAGCGAAGCGCTCGATCCCTTCCACCCGGACCGTATCGCCTCGCGCATCCTCGGCATGGGTGACGTGCTCAGCCTGATCGAACAGGCCGAGCAGGGCATGGACCGCGAGAAGGCCGAGAAGCTCGCGAAGAAGATCAAGAAGGGCAAGGGCTTCGACCTCGAAGACTTCCGCGACCAGCTGCAGCAGATGAAGAACATGGGCGGCCTCGGCGGCCTCATGGACAAGCTGCCCATGCTCGGTGGCGTCAACCTCGCGCAGATGGGCAATGCCCAGGGCGCGGCGGAGAAGCAGTTCAAGCAGATGGAAGCGATCATCAACTCGATGACGCCGCTGGAGCGCCGCGACCCTGAAGTCATCAGTGGCTCGCGCAAGCGCCGTATCGCCCTCGGCTCCGGCACCCAGGTGCAGGACGTCGGCCGGCTGATCAAACAGCACAAGCAGATGCAGAAGATGATGAAGAAGGTCACCGCCAAGGGTGGCATGGCCAAGATGATGCGCGGCATGGGCGGCATGTTCCCCGGCGGCGGCATGCCGAAGATGTAAGTGAAAGCGCTGCAAGCGATCAGTTGCCGGGCCTCCGGCAGCTTGAAATCTGCGGCTTGCAGCGACCACCGACAGGTGGCTGGTAAAAGAGATTTGCAATCGGCCGCATAATCCTTAGAATATGCGGCCTTTCGGGCCCATGGCCCATGTGTGTGCACAGCTTGAAAAGCACCGACCTATAGGAACGAAGTTCAATGGTAACCATCCGTCTTGCTCGTGGCGGCTCCAAGAAGCGCCCCTTCTACCACCTGACCGTGACCAACAGCCGCAATGCGCGCGATGGTCGCTTTGTTGAGCGTATCGGTTTCTTCAACCCGGTCGCCTCGGGTGCCGAAGTGAAGCTCTCCGTGAATCAAGAGCGCGCCACCTACTGGCTGAGCCAGGGCGCCCAGCCGTCTGAGCGCGTTGCTCAGCTGCTGAAGGAAGCTGCCAAGGCTGCTGCCTAAGCATCTTTATGAGCACGACGCCGGCACAGGCCGAGGACCTCATCGTTCTTGGCAAGATCTTTTCGGTGCATGGCGTACGGGGCGAGGTGAAGGTGTATTCCTTTACCGATCCGCTGGATAACGTGCTCGATTACCGCCGTTGGACGCTTAAACGCGACAACGAGGTAAAGCAGGTCGAAGTGGCCAGTGGACGCTTGCACGGCAAGGTCCTGGTAGCAAAGCTGAAGGGTCTCGATGATCGCGAAGTCGCTCGTACTTTCGCGGGCTTCGACATTTGCGTGCCCCGCAGCGAGCTGCCGGAACTCGAAGGTGACGAGTACTACTGGCATCAGTTGGAAGGTCTCAAGGTCATCGACCAGCAGGAGCAATTGCTCGGCGTCGTCGATCATCTGCTGGAGACCGGCGCCAACGACGTGATGGTGGTCAAGCCCTGCCCCGGCAGCCTCGATGACCGTGAGCGCCTGTTGCCCTATACGGCGCAATGCGTGCTGACGATCGACCTGGAAACAGGCGAGATGCGGGTGGATTGGGACGCTGACTTCTGAGTTGCATGACATGAAAAGCATGCAGGTCGAGGTCATCAGCATCTTTCCGGAGATGTTCGCCGCCATCAGCGAATACGGCATTACCAGCCGAGCGGTAAAGCAGGGGCTGCTCAAGCTGACCTGCTGGAACCCGCGGACCTTCACCGAGGACCGCCACCAGACGGTGGACGATCGGCCCTTCGGCGGCGGCCCAGGCATGGTGATGAAGATACAGCCCCTGGAGCGGGCCCTGGCAGCAGCCAAGGCGTCGGCCGGGGAGCAGGCGAAGGTGATCTACCTTTCGCCGCAGGGCCGCCAGCTCAAGCAGGAGGCCGTGCGCGAACTGGTGCAATCGGAATCCATGATTCTGATCGCCGGTCGCTACGAAGGTATCGACGAGCGCTTCATCGAAGAGCACGTCGACGAAGAATGGTCGATTGGCGACTACGTATTGTCCGGCGGTGAGCTGCCGGCAATGGTGCTGATCGACGCGGTGACGCGGTTGTTGCCCGGTGCACTGGGCCATGCGGACTCCGCAGAGGAAGACTCGTTCACGGACGGCCTCCTCGATTGCCCGCACTACACCCGGCCTGAGGTGTACGCGGACAAGCGTGTTCCCGATGTGTTGCTTAGTGGCAACCACGAACACATCCGGCGTTGGCGTTTGCAGCAGTCCCTTGGTCGGACCTGGGAACGTCGTGCCGATCTTCTGGATAGCCGCTCGCTTTCTGGAGAAGAGAAGAAGCTGTTGGCGGAATACATCCGTCAGCGGGACGATAGTTAACGTATCGATGGCAGGCCGGTGGCTTGTCTTAGGAGCGCAGCGATGACCAACAAGATCATTCAGCAAATCGAAGCTGAACAAATGAACAAAGAGATCCCGGCTTTCGCCCCCGGCGACACCGTGATCGTGCAAGTGAAAGTAAAGGAAGGCGACCGTCAGCGTCTGCAGGCCTTCGAAGGTGTTGTCATCGCCAAGCGTAACCGCGGCCTGAACAGCGCTTTCACCGTTCGCAAGATCTCCAACGGCGTAGGCGTAGAGCGTACCTTCCAGACCTACTCCCCGCTGGTTGACAGCCTGAGCGTCAAGCGCCGCGGTGACGTGCGCAAGGCCAAGCTGTACTACCTCCGCGACCTGTCCGGCAAGGCAGCTCGCATCAAGGAGAAGCTGGTCTAAGGACTGCTTCCCTCAAAAGCCCGCCCCGGGAAACCGCGGCGGGCTTTTTATTGGGCCGAAGAAAGCGCAGCCGGTTGCGCCGGCGAAATCAGGCCGTGCTCATCTCGCCCAGCAGGCTGTGTTCCAGGCGCTCCAGTTCCGCCCGCAGCGCGGCGACTTCGGCGAGCAGTTCGTCTTCGCTGCCTTCTGCCTCGCAGAGTGCTTCAAGGGATTCGCAGCAGGCGATGAGCGGGCCGGCATGGACGATCTTCGCGGCACCCTTGATCTTGTGCGCCACCTCGGCGATTGCCTGCCTGTCGCCGTCGTCGAGAAAGCCCTGCATCAACGCCATGTCGTTACGGTTGCTGTCCAGCAGGGTATCCAGCAGGCGCATGCGCAGTGCCGGGTCGCGTCCAGCCAACCGCTCGAATTCCTTCAGGTTGCAGGCGGCGGGCATGTGCGCGGTCAAGACGGCCCGTGGCGCGATGCCGACCAACTGGGCCGCCAGTTCCCCGAGGCTGATCGGCTTGAACAGGCAGGCGTCCATGCCCGCCTGGCGGCAGCGTTCGTGCTCCTCGTTCTGTGCGTTGGCGGTGTAGCCGATGAAGCGACAGGGTGTCAGTGCGTCGCGGCGCTCGAGATTGCGAACGGCCCGGGCGAGGTCGTAGCCATTCATGATCGGCATGTTGCAGTCGCTGATCACCAGGTCGAATTGCTGCCGTTGCCATAGCTCGAGGCCGCTGGCGCCGTTATGGGCCTCGTTGACCCGATGACCGAGGAAGATCAGCTGCTGCTTGAGCAGTTCGCGGTTGGCCGGGTGGTCGTCCACCACCAGTACGTCGAGGCTCTGCTGGGGCGCGGCGATCTGCGCAACCGGGCTCGCTTCCTTGCGTGGCAGCGGGTCGAGTATCTGCAGCGCCAGTTCCACGGTCACGCAGGTGCCGTGGCCGGGTCGGCTGGTCATCTCGATGCTGCCACCCATCATTTCGCACAGGGTTCGGCTGATGACCAGGCCCAGGCCGGTGCCGCCGATGGTGTTGTTGGGCTGCTGCTGGCCCTGGCTGAAGGGCTGGAACAGTCGCTCCAGGTCCTCGGGCTCGATGCCCTGGCCGCTGTCCTCCACGAGCAGCGTCAGCTCCAGGCGCTTGTTCGCGATTGCCTGGGCGGCAACCTTGAGAGTCACTCGGCCGCGTTCGGTGAACTTGATGGCATTGCTGACGAGGTTGGACAGCACCTGCTTGAAGCGCAATGGGTCCAGCAGTACGTCGACGCCTGCCTTGGGGTCGAACTCCAGCCTCAGGGCCAGGCTCTTCTGCCGCGCCAGCCCGTCGAATACCCGCACCACCGCCTCGACCTCTTCGCGGAGGTTGCAGCGCACGGGGCTCAGGTTGATGCGCCCGGACTCGATGCGGGCGATGTCGAGGATGTTGCCGATCAGCTCCAGCAGGTTGTTCGCCGAGTCGTGGGCGATTTCGATGGCCTGGCGGTCGAAGTGGTCCTGGTCGGCGCGCTGCAGGGCCAGTTCGAGCATGCCGATCACCGCGTTCATCGGCGTGCGGATCTCATGGCTCATGGTGGCGAGGAAGGTGCTTTTGGCGCGGCTGGCCTCATCGGCGCGCTCCTTGGCTTCCTGCAGGTCGGCCACCAGGCGCAGGCGTTCGGTGATATCGATCCAGCCACCGACCACGCCCCTGATGATCCCCCGGGAATCACGGAACGGCTCGATCCAGTGATAGATGCTGAAGGGCTCCCCCTTTTGGCTCAGGTGGTGGTCGGCCTGCATGCCCTGGCCGCTTTCCATCACCGCGTGGTAGTCCTCCAGCATCTGCGGTGAACAGCTGTCGTCACCGAAGAGCCCGTCCAGAGGCGGTGCGCCGATGGCTTGCTCCCGTTCGATGGAGAGCGCCTCCAGGTAATTGTCGTTGCACAGCAGCAGATGGTTGTCCCGGTCGCGCACATAGATGGGGTGGGGCGTGCCGTTGATCAGCGTCTCCATCAACTGCAATTGATCGTTCAATGCCCGCTCGGCGCTGGCGCGCAGTTTCATCTGGCGTCGCAGGTAGGCGTTCCAGATCAGCGACACGCTAAGTAGCAGGCCCACCACGCCACTCACCTGGTAGATAAGCCTTTCATAATCGCGCCAGGCGGGCTTGGCCACCTCCACCGTGGAGCGCCAACGCTGGTTGACCAGCACCGCCAGCTCGTCCGGCGGAATGTTGACCAGGGTTTTGTCGAGCACCGACAGCAGCTCCAGGTCGCCACGGCGCAGGGCGAATACCGTGGACTCCAGTTGCTGGGGCACCACATCGGATATCCACAGGCGCTCGTCGAAGAAGCGCTGGACCAGGTGCTCGGCGACCGTGCCGGGGAGGATCGCCGCATCGGCGCCCCCATCCGCCGTGATGGTCAGTGCCTCGTGCATCGAGTCGTACTCCAGGGGCACGAGGCGGGGATAGCTGGCCAGCAACCATTTCACCAACTGCGGGGTGCGGGGTAGCGCGACGCGTTTGCCATTCAGGGACTCCAGGTCCACCGAGCGGGTATCGCTGCGGCGGGTGACAATCACCAGCCCGGCGTTCATATAGGGGCGGGTGTAGGCCAGGTCATCGGTGGTGCTGGCCGCCGGATTGAACGCCCCGATCAGGTCGGCCTCACCCGCCTTCAGCTTCTCCACCATCTCCTCCTGGCTGGAGGTGCGGATGATCTCGAAGCGCAGCCCCGTGCGCATGCGCACCTGATCGAGGACGTCGGCAGTGATGCCGTGGTAGTTGCCGTCGCTGTCGAAGAAGCTCACCGGCGACAGGTTGCCGAAGGTCGCGATGCGCAGCACCGGATGCAACAGCAGCCAGCGCTGCTCCTGCTGGGTGAACACCAGGTTGGACTCGGACAGCAGCGGGCCGTTGCCGCCGCTCCAGCGCTTGAGCAGCTGCCCCTGGCGCTCCGGCGGGATGCTGGCCAGTGCGGCGTTGATCACCTTCAGCAGCTCGGGCTGGTCGCTACGCATGGCGAAGCCGAAGCCGCTGCTGGGCATCTTGCTGTAGCCGGCCAGGCGCAGGCGGCCGGCCTGGGTCTGGTTGAGCAGGTAGTTGGCCATCACCAGGTCACCCAGGTAGAGGTCGGCGCGGCCCAGGGCCACGGCGCGCAGGGCCGAGCGCGGGTCGGGTTCGGTGCTGACCCGTGCCAGGGGATAGTGCGCGCGGATCTTCTCCAGGGGCTGGTAGTCGGCCGGCATCACCAGGTGCATGCCGTTGAGGCCGGGCGACAGCGGGCGGCGCTCGTCATCGCGACTGACCAGCACCGGCTGGTCCGGCGCGTAGGTGTCGCTGAGCAGCAGTTGGCGATTGGCCGTCTCGTAGGTGTTGGAGGCGCTGAGCAGGTCGATGCGGCCATCCACCAGCGCCAGCAGGGCCTCTTCCCGGTTGCGGAAGCGCAGCACCTTGATGTCGATGCCGAGCTTGTCGGCTATCACGCCGGCGACGTCGGCGGTGAGGCCTTCGAAGTCGCGACCGCTGCTGGTGATGTCGAAGGGGGGCAGGTCCGCGCCTATGCCCAGGCGCAGCTCGCGCTTGTCCCGCAGCCAGCGCCAGTCCTGCAGCTCCAGGGTGGCCTTGGCATCGGTGGGCAATGGGCGGCTGAGCAGTGGCAACTGCTCGTCAGCGGATAGGGGAGGCGCGAGCAGGGTCAGGAGGAAGCCGGCCAGGGCGCCCAGCAAGGGGCGGGCGAGTGGCGATCTGTGCATGGGGCTTTCCTTTTGCCGGATCCACGAGGGCCGCCGAGGGCGAACGGCAGCGGCGGTAGCGGAAAATAGCTCATTCCGAATCGCACAAAATCACCCTCAGGAGGGCTTAGGAAGCGTCTGTCGTGTGATGGTGGCGAGGGCTTACACCGAGTGCTCCTGGCGCCGAGGAACACGCCCGGCGGGCCGGAGTCGTCTCGTGCGGCGATCCTGGGGGTGGCAGCCGGATGGCGTTGCGTCGGGCCTGCTGGCCAAGGGTGCTGCCGGGTGCACCGGGCTGTGGAATAATCGCGCCGCCGCAGGGCCAGGTCCCTGGGCAACTCCCGTGAAGGTGCTGCGATCGGCGGCCAGCGGGAGCCGTTCTGCCCGTTCGCAAGCGCACAACAACGACAACAGACATCGCACGAGTGGCAGCCACATTGGGTTGTATTCAGGTAGTAGTGGCATGACCCCGAGAGAGCAAGAGATCGCCCGGCGCACCGCCTTGTCCGAAAGCCGCGTGACCAAGGCGGTATTCCCGCCGACCACCAACCATCACAACACCCTGTTCGGCGGCACTGCGCTGGCCTGGATGGACGAGGTGTCCTTCATCTGCGCCACGCGCTTCTGCCGACTGCCGCTGGTGACCGTTTCCACCGACCGCATCGACTTCAAGCACCCCATTCCCGCCGGCTCCATCGTCGAGCTGGTCGGTCGCGTGGTGAAGGTGGGCAACACCAGCCTCAAGGTGGAGGTCGAGGTGTTCGTCGAGAGCATGTACGAGAACGGCCGCGAGAAAGCCATCACCGGCGTGTTCAGCTTCGTCGCCATCGACGACCAGAAGCGCCCGGTGCCGGTATTGCCGGACGTGGCGTCAGCCGCCGCCTGACCCCGGTGCAGGCCCGGCCCGTGCTTGCGAGCCGGGTCGCGGGCCCGGCCATCAGTGCCGCAGGGCGATCTTCAGCGAGGCCTGGGAGAGGTCGATGTTGCTCAGGGTCAGGCTGCCGAAGCTCTGGCCCTGCGGCGCGCCGGCGACCCGCACATTGTCGAAGCGCAGCTCGCCGATGGAGCTGGGCAGGCGCACATTGATCGAGCCGTCGGGGTTGACGGTCGAGCGCATGTGGCGGGTGTCGTAGACCACGTCCTTCATCGAGGTTTCGGCTTCCAGGCTGTCGAGCACCGGCATCACCAGGCGGCTCAAGGCCTTCACCGTGGCGATGCCATCCCCGCCTTCGGCCTGCACGAACAGGCCCTGCAGCACCTCGTCCAGGCCCTGGGCGCTGACGTCGCTCATCTCGGCGTCGCTCAGCGGGCGCAGGCCCTTGGGCGTGTGCTGCTGGCTGATGGCGCTGGGCGTCTGCTGGATGTCGGCGCTGGCCATCTGGAAGGGGCTCATCAGCGCCGCCACAAGGGTCGCGGCCAGGCGCAGATTGCTCTGTTTCTTCAAGGCCCGGTCGAGTTGCCGGCGGCTCAGCAGGCCCTGTTCGATCAGCACCTCGCCAAGACGCTTGTCGCTGGTCAGCTGGAGTTTGATGGCAGCGTCCAGCTGCTGGCTGGTGATCAGTCCCTTGTTGACCAGGATCTGGCCAAGGCGTGATTTCTGCTGATTCGACATGGGGGTGACCGGTGGAGTGGTGGCAAGGTGAAATCATCCTCCCGTAGGAAGAGGCTGTCACCAAACAAAGGATAGGCTTACATGACCGCCTGTCCATGTGCCTAGGACGTAGCCTCCTCGCCGTGCCTCGCAGGCGCCTGGGCGTCTTCCTCGACCAGCGCCACCAGGCTCCAGCCGGCCTCCGGTTTCAGGGGCGCCTCCGTGCTGGCCAGGTGCACCCAGCCGCGCGGGTCACGGGCCAACAGCAGCACCGCCTGGTCACCGTTCAGGGCCCGGTAGGCGTCCCAGTCGAAGTTCGTGGTCAGGGTGGTCGTGCGGATCTCCGCGCCCCGGCTGAGCTTGCTGGCGAACTGCGGGTAGCTCAGGGCCGGCGAGCCCAGCGCCCGCCCGCGCACCTGTTTGCTGGCCCGGTGCTTGTCGGTGCGTCGGCTCTCCGCGCCGCTGGGCAAGGTGAAGCGGCGCAGGGCGGGGAAGTCGTGACGGAAGTGCATGCAGGCCAGGGCGTTCATCTCGCTGGAAGGGGAGAGCGCCAGCAGGTGGCCAAGCCCGACCAGGTCGAGGTGTGCCTCGGCGTGCTGCGAGGTGGGGTTGCCGAAATAGGTGGGCAGGTTGTCCATGCGCGCGGCGCGGATGTTTTCCCAGCTGGAATCGGTGAGCAGCACGCGGCTGCCCAGTTGCTGCAGCGCCTTGCCGATCGCCCGCGCCACCGGGTTGGCACCGATGATGAGGAAGCCCGCCGGGGCCGGGTCCGCGACCTTCAGCAAGCGCGCCAGCGGGCGGGCCGTGGCGCTCTGCAGCACCACGGTGCCGATGATCACCAGGAAGGTCAGCGGCACCAGCAGGTGGGCCTGGTCATTGCCGTGCTGCTGCAGGCGCAGGGCGAAGATCGCCGACACCGCTGCGGCGACGATGCCCCGTGGTGCGATCCAGGCCAGCAACGCACGCTCGCGCCAGCCCAGGGGCGAGCCGAGGGTGCAGAGCGCCACGTTCAGTGGCCGCGCGATGAACTGGATCACCGCCAGCAGCACCAGCGTCGCCGGCCCCAGGGCGATCAGCGCCGCCAGGTCGAGGCGCGCGGCGAGGAGGATGAACAGCCCGGAGATCAGCAGCACGCTGAGGTTCTCCTTGAAGTGCAGGATCGGCTTGATATCCACCCTGCGCATGTTGGCCAGGCCCATGCCCATCACCGTCACCGCCAGCAGGCCGGATTCGTGCACCAGCAGGTTGGCGCCGATGAACACGCCCAGCACCGCGGCCAGGGCCGCCAGGTTCTGCAGGTACTCGGGCAGCCAGTGGCGCCGCAGCACCGTACCGAAGGCCCAGCCACCGAATGCACCGAGCAGGCTGCCGCAGGCGATCACGCTGGCGAAGGTCGCCAGGCTCTGGCTCCAGCCGCCCTGGTCGCGGCTGACGATGAAGCTGAACACCACCACCGCCAGCAGTGCACCGATGGGGTCGATGACGATGCCTTCCCAGCGCAGGATGTTGGCGATGGAGCTGCGCGGGCGCACCACGCGGAGCATCGGCACGATCACCGTCGGCCCGGTGACCAGCGTCAGCGAGCCGAACAGCAGCGCCAGGTCCCAGGCGAAGCCCAGCAGCAGGTGCGTTGCCAGCGCGATCACCGCCCAGGTCACCAGCGCACCCAGGGTGACCATGCGGCGTACCACGGTGCCGATTTCCTTCCACTCGGAGTGGTGCAGCGTCAGGCTGCCCTCGAAGAGGATCAGCGCCACCGCCAGGGAGGTGAGGGGGAACAGCAGCGGGCCGAACAGTGCCTGCGGGTCCAGCACCCCCAGCACCGGCCCGGCGAGAATGCCCGAGAGCAGCAGGAAGAGGATGGCCGGCAGGCGCAGGCGCCACGCCAGCCACTGGCTGCCGAGGGCGGCCAGGCCCATGCCGCCGAGGGCGAGGAGAATCGCGGTTTCGTCCATCAGGACTCCTTGTCGCTGGTGAAGGGCGGGACGCTTGTGGAAGACTAGACGCCGTTCATCCCGTCAGCGTTCCGCCATGCCTGCCCTCGACCACCCCCTGATCGACCGTTTTCTCGATGCCCTGTGGCTGGAAAAAGGCCTCTCGCCCCACACCCGTTCCGCCTACCGAAGCGACCTGGCGCACTTCAACGCCTGGGCGGTGGAGCGCGGAGCGAGCCTGCAGCACGCCGGTCGCGACCTGATCCTCGACCACCTGGCCTGGCGCCTCGAACAGGGCTACAAGGCGCGCTCCACTGCGCGCTTCCTCTCCGGTGCGCGTGGCTTCTACCGTTTTCTCCTGGCCGAGGGCCTGATCGCCGAGGACCCGACCCTGCAGGTGGACCTGCCGCTGCTCGGGCGGCCGCTGCCCAAGTCGCTGTCCGAGGCCGATGTCGAAGCGCTGCTGGAGGCCCCGGAGCTGGACGACCCCATCGGCCTGCGCGACCGCGCCATGCTCGAAGTCCTCTACGCGTGCGGGCTGCGGGTCAGCGAACTGGTGGGGCTGACCCTGGAACAGGTCAACCTGCGCCAGGGCGTGGTCAGGGTCTTCGGCAAGGGCAGCAAGGAACGCCTGGTGCCGCTGGGCGAGGAAGCCATCGCCTGGATCGAGCGCTACGTCCGCGAGTCGCGGCCCTTCCTGCTCGACGGCAAGCCCAGCGACGTGCTCTTTCCCAGCCAGCGCGGCGAGCAGATGACCCGGCAGACCTTCTGGTACCGCATCAAGCACCAGGCCAAGGTCGCCGGCATCGCCAAGTCGCTGTCGCCCCACACCCTGCGCCACGCCTTCGCCACCCACCTGCTCAATCACGGCGCCGACCTGCGCGTGGTGCAGATGCTGCTGGGGCACACCGACCTGTCCACCACGCAGATCTACACCCACATCGCCCAGGCGCGGCTCAAGGACCTGCACGCCCGGCACCATCCTCGAGGCTGAGCCGCGCATGCCGCTCGATTGGCCCCTGCGCGCACCGGATATCCCCGCCGTACCTCCGTTCGGCTCTCTGGCGCGGTGGCGCGGGGCTTGTGTGATAATCTTCGGCATCCGCCCGAATGTCGCCGCTCCACAGGAGTAACCATGCGCGTGACCCGACTTTTCGCAGCCATGGCCCTTGGCCTGGTCAGCACCTTCAGCCTTGCCGACGATCCGGACCAGGCCATCCGCAAGACCCTCGACGGCCTCGAACTGGGCCTGCCCATCGAATCCATCGGTGAAAGCCCCATGAGCGGCATCTACCAGGTGCAACTCAAGGGCGGTCGCATGCTCTACACCAGCGCCGACGGCCAGTACCTGATGCAGGGCTACCTCTACCACGTGAAGGACGGCAAGCCGGTGAACCTCACCGAGCAGTCCGAAAGCCGCTCCATCGCCAAGGAGATCAACGCCATCCCCGAGAGCGAGATGGTGGTCTTCGCGCCCAAGGAGCCGGCCAAGGCGCACATCACCGTGTTCACCGACACCGATTGCGGCTACTGCCAGAAACTGCACAGCGAAGTGCCCGAGCTCAACCGCCGCGGCATCGAGGTGCGCTATGTCGCCTTCCCGCGCCAGGGCATCGGCAGCCACGGCTACAACAGCCTGGTCAGCGTCTGGTGCAGCAAGGACCGCCAGGCCGCGATGAACAAGGCCAAGTCCCGCGAGGAACTCCCTGCCGCCACCTGCAACAACCCGGTGGCCAAGCAGTTCGAGCTGGGCCAGATGATCGGCGTCAACGGCACGCCGGCCATCGTCCTCGGCAACGGCCAGATGATCCCGGGCTACCAACCGGCTCCGCAGCTGGCCAAGATCGCCCTGGAAGCCAAGTAACACGGGCTCCCGGCGCGCATCACATCGATTGACCAAAAATCAGCCGCTTCGTAAAGTGCGGCTCTTTTCCACGGCCGGGACCATGCCCGGCCGTTTTTCGCAGTGAAGATGGGGAGTTCAGCGTGAAGCCGGTAAAAGTAGGCATCTGTGGCCTGGGGACCGTCGGTGGCGGCACCTTCAACGTACTCAAACGCAACGCCGAGGAGATCGCCCGCCGTGCCGGGCGTGGAATCGAGGTTGCCCAGATTGCCGCCCGTCGCCCCAATCCGAAGTGTGAAACCGGTACCACCCCCATCACCGCAGACATCTTCGAGCTGGTCGACAACCCGGAAATCGACATCGTCATCGAACTGATCGGTGGCTACACCCTGGCCCGCGACCTCGTGCTCAAGGCCATCGAGAATGGCAAGCACGTGGTCACCGCCAACAAGGCGCTGATCGCCGTGCATGGCAACGAGATCTTCGCCAAGGCGCGCGAGAAGGGCGTCATCGTCGCCTTCGAGGCCGCCGTCGCCGGTGGCATCCCGGTGATCAAGGCGATCCGCGAAGGGCTCTCGGCCAACCGCATCAACTGGCTGGCCGGCATCATCAACGGCACCGGCAACTTCATCCTCACCGAGATGCGCGAGAAAGGCCGCGCCTTCGACGACGTGCTCAAGGAAGCGCAAGCGCTGGGCTACGCCGAAGCCGACCCGACCTTCGACGTCGAAGGCATCGATGCCGCCCACAAGCTGACCATCCTCGCCTCCATCGCCTTCGGCATCCCGCTGCAGTTCGACAAGGCCTACACCGAAGGCATCTCCAAACTCACCAGCGCCGACGTCAACTACGCCGAGGCCCTGGGCTACCGCATCAAGCACCTGGGCGTGGCCCGCCGTACCGACAAGGGCATCGAGCTGCGCGTGCACCCGACCCTGATCCCGGCCGACCGCCTGATCGCCAACGTCAACGGCGTGATGAACGCCGTGATGGTCAACGGCGATGCCGCCGGCAGCACCCTCTACTACGGCCCCGGCGCCGGCATGGAGCCCACCGCCTCCGCCGTGGTCGCCGACGTGGTGGACGTGGTCCGCGCGCTGACCGCCGACCCGGAGAACCACGTACCGCACCTGGCCTTCCAGCCGGATTCGCTGTCCGACCACCCGATCCTCCCGATCGACGCCTGCGAGAGCGCCTACTACCTGCGCATCCAGGCCAAGGACCACCCGGGCGTACTGGCCCAGGTGGCCACCATCCTGTCCGAGCGCGGCATCAACATCGAATCCATCATGCAGAAGGAAGTCGAAGAGCAGGACGGACTGGTGCCGATGATCCTGGTTACCCACCGGGTCGTCGAAGCGCGCGTTAACGACGCCATCGCCGCACTGGAAGCCCTCGACGACGTGGCCGGCAGCGTGGTCCGCATCCGCGTCGAACAGCTCAATTAATCAGGAGCCGGAAGCTGGAAGCCGAAAGCCGGAAGCCGCACTGCTTCAAGCTTCAAGCTTCAAGCTTCAAGCTCGAACCGAAGGTTTGAAGAAATGCGCTATATCAGTACCCGCGGCCAGGCCCCGGCCCTGAACTTCGAAGACGTGCTGCTGGCTGGCCTCGCCACCGACGGCGGCCTCTACGTACCGGAAAACCTGCCGCGCTTCACCGTCGAGGAGATCGCCTCCTGGGCCGGCCTGCCGTACCACGAGCTGGCCTTCCGCGTGATGCGCCCGTTCGTTGCCGGCAGCATCAATGACGCCGACTTCAAGAAGATCCTCGAGGAGACCTACGGCGTCTTCGCCCACAATGCCGTCGCGCCGCTGCGCCAGTTGAATGGCAACGAGTGGGTGCTGGAGCTGTTCCACGGCCCGACCCTGGCCTTCAAGGACTTCGCCCTGCAGCTGCTCGGCCGCCTGCTCGACCACGTGCTGTCCAAGCGCGGCGAGCGCGTGGTGATCATGGGCGCCACCTCCGGTGACACCGGTTCGGCCGCCATCGAAGGCTGCAAGGCCTGCGAGCACGTCGACATCTTCATCATGCACCCGCACAACCGTGTGTCCGAGGTGCAGCGCCGGCAGATGACCACCATCCTCGGCGAGAACATCCACAACATCGCCGTGGAAGGCAACTTCGACGACTGCCAGGAGATGGTCAAGGCGAGCTTCGCCGACCAGGGCTTCCTCAAGGGCACCCGCCTGGTCGCGGTCAACTCGATCAACTGGGCGCGGATCATGGCCCAGATCGTCTACTACTTCCACGCCGCCCTGCAGCTCGGTGGCCCGGCCCGTTCCGTGGCCTTCTCCGTGCCCACCGGCAACTTCGGCGACATCTTCGCCGGCTACCTGGCGCGCAACATGGGCCTGCCGATCAGCCAGCTGATCGTCGCCACCAACCGCAACGACATCCTGCACCGCTTCATGAGCGGCAACCAGTACGTCAAGGACACCCTGCACCCGACCCTGTCGCCGTCCATGGACATCATGGTCTCGTCCAACTTCGAGCGCCTGCTGTTCGACCTGCACGGCCGCAACGGTGCCGCCATCGCCGGCCTGATGGACACCTTCCGCCAGGGCGGCGGCTTCAGCGTCGAGGACGACCGCTGGACCGAAGCGCGCAAGCTGTTCGACTCCCTCGCCGTCACCGACGAGCAGACCTGCGAAACCATCGCCGAGGTCTACGCGGAATGCGGCGAACTGCTGGACCCGCACACCGCCATCGGCGTACGCGCCGCCCGCGAATGCCGCCGCAGCCTGTCCACCCCCATGGTCACCCTCGGCACCGCGCACCCGGTCAAGTTCCCGGAAGCGGTGGAGAAGGCCGGCATCGACGCGGTCCCGGCGCTGCCGCCGCACCTCGCCGACCTGTTCCAGCGCGAAGAACGCTGCACCGTCCTGGCCAACGACCTGAAGACCATCCAGGCCTTCGTCGCCGCCCACGGCAACCGCGGCAAGCCGCTCTAAGCTGAACGGCAATGAAAAGCCCCTGGTGAGTGATCGCCAGGGGCTTTTTCGTTTCTGCTGCGCGGGTCAGTCCACCTTGTCTTTTCCCAGGCCGTCCTGCTCCGTCAGGGGCAGTGCCTCGTGGGGCGAAGGCCCCAGCTCCGATGTATCTAACTGGACAGGCACGAAGCCCTCACCGGTCTTGTAGCCCTTGTAGAGGTTGTAACCGGCGTCGAAGTCGATCCACGTGTGCGGCGCCGGGGGTGTCAGTACGCACCAGGCCGGGTTGTGGGTACTGCCCGGTTTCTGGAATGTGACGATTTTGTATTCCTGCTTTTCAAGGAGCTGGAGCTCGCTGGCATCGATGCCGAAATTGATTTTGTATTCCATGTCCCTTCTCCATCGGGTCCGCGAACGGGGCGGGCACTGATCATGGGCCAGTTCTCGGCACGTTGCCGATTGATGGCCGTTCACAGATGCAACCGGCAGCCAGGAAGCCCTGCGATCACTCGCCAGGTAGCCTCAGCTGGCGCTGAAGTCGAAGGTCCACAAACCGCCCGGGCGGCTCAGGTTCACGTCCACCTCGGTGGCGGTGATGGGCGCCACGTACTGGGTCATGTCCGAGAAGTTCTGCACGATGTAGGTCTGCCCCGCCAGCGGTGGGGAGGCCACCATGAAGTAGAAGTGGCCCGGCATCATCTCGAAGCTCACCGTCATGTTCAGGTCCACCTTGGGCATGCTCACCACCGGGTGGCCGCCGACATACCAGTTGCACGTGAACTGGATGAAGGGGTTGGTCTGGTTGATCACGCCGCACTGCTGCGGGGTGAGCTTTTCCTGCGCCAGCGATGTGGGGGCCGGTTGCAGGCGCGGAGACAGCCCTGCCGGGCTGACCGCCTGCAGCAGTTGGCCGGGCTGGACGGCCACGCGTGCGGAGATGATCTGTTCATCCGGGGCATTGCCCGTGCTGGAGAGATCGGTCTCGATCCGGTCCTCGTAGCTGAACCGCTCCGTAGCCCCCGCCGAACCAGTCAGTACCCGCCAGGCATGGATGTCGTAGTCGCGCTGCGGATTCTGCGGCTTGAGGAAGACCAGAACGGTTTTCCCCTCCATGTCCTCCACATCGAAATGCACGTTGAAAACCATCATGGGTCCCTGTCTCCTTGGTTCCGTCATAGCCCCGGCACCTGCCTGGGCAGGCGTTGATGATGGATCAGGAGTGGTCACTTTGCCGATTAATTGTGAGCGTCGTAGCCCGGGCTTCAGCCCGGGAGCCCGTTCAACGAAAAGCCCCGTCGATCACTCGCCGGGGCTCTTGCATACGGGAGGCAAGCTTCAGCTTGCGTTGAAGTCGAAATTCCATAGGCCGTTCGGGTGGCTCAGGGTCACGTTCACTTCGGTGGCGGTGATGGGCGCCACGTACTGGGTCATGTCCGAGAAGTTCTGCACGATATAGGTCTGCCCCACCAAGGGCGGATTGGCCACCATGAAATAAAAGTTGGGCAGGTACTCGAAGCTCACGGTCATGTTCGTGTCCACATTGGGCATGGTCACCACCGGGCGGTCGTTGACGTACCAGTTGCTGTCGAACTGGATGTAGGGATTGGTCTGGTTGATCACGCCGCACTGCTGCGGGGTGAGCTTTGCTTCGGCCAACGAGCGGGATGCTGGTTCCAGATACGGCAACATGCTGCTCGAGCACACGGCCTTCAGCAGGTTACCGGGCTCGATGGCCTTGCGCTCGGAAACGATCAGGCTGCCTGCCTTCCCACCATGGCTGGAAACATCGGTCGCGATCACCGCCTCGTATTGGAACGTCTCAGTCGACCCGGCCGAGCCGGTGAGTACCTGCCAGGCGTGGATGCGGTAGTCGCGCTGCGGGTTCTGTGGCTTGAGGAAGACCAGCACGGTCTTGCCCTCCATATCCGCTACATCGAAATGCACGTTGAAAATGGTCATGGTCCCTGTCTCCTTGGTTCCTTCGTAGCCCCGGCACCTGCCTGGGCAGGCGTTGATAATGGAGCAGGAACGGCCACTTTGCCGAGTAATTGTGAGCGTCGTAGCCCGGGCTTCAGCCCGGGAGCCCGCTCAACGAAAAAAGCCCCCAGCGATCACTCGCCGGGGGCTTTTTCATGCAGGGTCGAGCGGGCTTCAGCTTGCGTTGAAGTCGAAACGCCACGGGCCGTTCGGGTGGCTCAGGGTCACATCCACTTCGGTGGCGGTGATGGGCGCCACGTACTGGGTCATGTCCGAGAAGTTCTGCACGATGTAGGTCTGCCCGATCATGGGCGGTGTGGCCACCATGAAGTAGAAATTGGGCTGGTACTCGAAGCCCACGGTCATGTTCGGGTCCACATAGGGCATGGCGACCACTGGGCGGTCGTTGACGTACCAGTTGTTGTCGAACGGGATGTAGGGAGTGCTCTGGTTGATCACGCCGGATTGCTGCGGAGTGAGCGTTTGCGATCCCGGCAGCCGCGACATTTCCTTGGGGCTGACCACCTGCAGCCCATCGCTGGGAAGGGGAGTCATGCCAAGGGGCAAGGGGTTGACGACCTTCTCGGCGATGCTGGAAATGTCGGTCTCGATCACCGCCTCGTAGACAAACGGCTCGGTTGCCCCGGCTGCCCCGCTGGGCACCTGCCAGGCGCTGGGGTGGTAATCGGCTTGCGGGTTCGGTTTGAGGAAGACCCGCATGGTCTTGCCCTCGATGTCGTCTTCGGCGTTCACGTTGAACGTGGTCATGGTCCCTGTCTCCTGGGTTCCCTGAACGCCCCAGCGGATGCCGTGGCAGGCGTTGATGATGGATCAGGAACGGCCACTTTGCCGATTAATTGTGAGCGTCGTAGCCCGGGCTTCAGCCCGGTAGCCCGCTGAAGGAAAAGCCCCCGGCGATCACTCGCCGGGGGCTTTTCATGCAGGGTCGAGCGGGCTTCAGCGCGACAGGAAGTCGAAGGTCCACAGGCCATTCGGGCGGCTCAGGGTCACGTCCACTTCGGTGGCGGTGATGGGCGCCACGTACTGGGTCATGTCCGAGAAGTTCTGCACGATGTAGGTCTGCCCGATCATGGGCGGCGTGGCCACCATGAAGTAGAAATTGGGCTCGTACTCGAAGCTCACGGTCATGCGCGAGTCCACCTTGGGCATGGTCACCACCGGGCGGCCGTTGACGTACCAGTTGCTGTCGAACTGGATGTAGGGGTTGGTCTTGTTGATCACGCCGCACTGCTGCGGGGTGAGTTTTTCCTGGGCCAGCGAGGTGGCCGCCTGTTCCAGCTGCGGCGACAGGCCGCCGGGGCTGACGGCCTGCAACAGGCCGCCGGGCAGGGTGGCCTTGCGCCCGGAGACGATCAGGTTGCCGGCCTTCTCGCCATTGCTGGAGACGTCGGTCTCGATCACCGCCTCGTAGTCGAACGACTCGGTCGCCCCGGCCGAGCCGGTGAGCACTTGCCAGGCGTGGATGCGGTAGTCGCGCTGCGGGTTCTGCGGCTTGAGGAAGACCAGCACGGTCTTGCCCTCCATGTCGTCGACAGCGAAGTTCACGTTGAAAGTAGTCATGGTTCCCTTCTCCTTGGTTCCGTTACGGCCCCGACACCTGTCCGGGCCTGCTTCCATGACGGCCGACCCGTCGACCTGTGAAGTCCTTTCACGGCGCGCCGGGGCGGCGTCACGGATGCGGCGGCCTCCCGTCATTGCTGCTGGGCACCTTCCGCCCAGCCAAGTAAAGGAGATTCGCCATGGAATGCTTCAAGAGAACCCTGCCCCTGGGGCTGCTGGCTGCCTGCTGCAGCCTGCCGGCCCTCGCCCAGATCAACTGCACAGCCGGTGCGCCCGGGGTCAACCCGCTGCCTGTGCAGATAGGCGGTGGACTGCCCAATAGCCGGATAAACCCGCAGATCAACCAGCGCCACATCTTCTGCGGTGAGATCAACGGGGCGGGCGCAGCGGTGGGCTTCCACTCCCGCCCCGGCAACCATGATCCGGTCCTGGGAGGTCCCGCAGCGCCTTTCGCTGCACGCATTACTGCGGGGCGAGATTTCTTCGTGCAGCCAGGCATCAACCACCCCGCGCCATATCGTTATCTCGGCCGTGGCATCCAGGTCGCCAATGCTGGAGTCTGGGTGCCCAAGGCGGGGGCTGGAGTCTCGACCTTCTACCCCGACAGTTGCACCCAGGTGCAGGTCGTCGAATCGATCCGCTACGCCTACACCCACCCCATCCAGGGCGTGGGCCCTGTTGGCGGACCCAACTTCTTCACCGGGCCTTCAGCACCTTCGGTGGGGGCTGTGAACTACTGCGTTGGCGAAAACGGCAACCCCTTCACCATCGGCGGCTTTCTCAACAACATCGGGGGGCTCTGGACCATCAACAGCGCCTACCCCATCGGCAACTTCTGATCGGTCGGCCCGCCCCCTATGGGGCGGGCTTTCCGCTTCACCTCTCAGCCCTCGTTACCTGCCTCGCACAGGGTGCCCAGCCAGTCCCGCAACTGCCGGCGCGCCAGCTGCACGCGCTTGCGCAGGTTGGGCTCGCTGACGTGCAGCAGGCCGGCCAGGTCCACGTACTCCACACCGCAGATGCAGTGCTGCTCCAGGGCTTGGCCGAGCTTGGGCGGCAGCCGGTGCAGCGCCTTGTCCAGCACCTCCACCGCCTCCTGCAGGCAGGCCTGGCGCTCGGGGCCGAGCTGCTGCGGCTGCCAGGCGGCGTTGTCGTGCAACTGCTGGTCGAGCCAGTCGAGGTTGCAGGTCGAGGGTGTGCTGCGCAGCCGGTCGATGCAGTGGTTGCTGGCCACCCGACGCAACCAGGCCGGCACGTTATCCACAGCCTCCAGCCGCCCGGGTTCGCGCAGCAGCAGGGTGAACAGGCGCAGGCGCAGCTCGCTGAGGGCGTCCTCCGCATCGTGGGGATTGCGCGTCAGCTGCTGGCAGCGCTTGCGCATCAGGGGTTCGTGGTCGATGAGAAATTTCCATAGCAGTCTCCGCTGCGTGCCCTGCTCCAGGCTCGCGTCCAGGTTGCTCGCCATAACCATTCCTTGATCCTTCTAAATGCCGGTGGCGACGGTGCTGCACTGGCAGTCCTTGCCAGACCGGCCGGAGCAAGCAGGACGAAGGCGTGCCCGGGTTTGTGAAGGGGTTTCTAACAGGCGGGGCGAGCGCTGCGGGGATGGCGTGAGGTGATTTCAGGCGCAGGGGCCGGGGCAGGGCGGTCAGGGCGGCCAGGGCGTTTGCCGGCCAGGTGCACGCGGCACAGCCCAGGGCGTGACGGCTTTCGTAGGATGGCGTAGAGCGAAGCGAAACCCATGGGGCGGGGAGCGGCAGGCGGAACTCCAGCAATGCCCGGGGTGATGCTATCGAACGATGAGGACGGGAGAAGGCGAGGGTGGCCATGGTGGGCGAGCAGCGCCCACCACTGAACCAGGAGGCTCAGCCGGCCATTGAGGGGAAGCGGCCGACGGCGGATGCGTCGACCGCATGCAACGGGGTTACTGGAGGGTGACGATCCACTCGGCGAGGACCTTGGCTTCTGCCTCGCTGACGGCGTTGGCCGGCATCGGGATGGGGCCCCACACGCCCTTGCTGCCGGTGAGGATGCTGTGGCTGATGTGCGCTGCGCCGTCGGCGCCGTACTTGGCCGCCACCTTCTGGAAGGGTGGGCCCAGCACCTGCTTGTCGATGGCATGGCAGGCCACGCACGACTTGGCCTTGAACAGCTCTTCACCGGGGCTGGCCATGGCGTTGGCCTGGGCCAGCAGCCCGCCGAGCAGCAGGGCAACCAGTGCTTTGTTCATGAACGTCTCCTCAGGGCTGGGCGCCTGTGCGCCGGTCGGTTGCGCCGGTTTTTCCCGGCGTCTGCGGCGATTCTAGAAGCGCTCCGCTGGGGCACCGCTTGATGGCGATCAAGAACTTCGCGCATCGCGCTTGAGCCCCTCGGCCGGGCTGGCTAGCGTGCCCAGCCGTAACCCGAACGGAGAATCGCCCCGCCATGAACGCCCCTGTCCAGAACACCCCGCCGCTCTTCTACCAGCCGACCGGCAACGAGGTGGCGCTCTTCACCGAGGCCGCCGCCCAGGGCATGCCGGTGCTGATCAAGGGCCCCACCGGTTGCGGCAAGACCCGCTTCGTCCAGCACATGGCCCAGCGCCTGAACCGACCGCTGTACACCGTGGCCTGCCACGACGACCTGTCGGCGGCGGACCTGGTCGGTCGCCACCTGATCGGCAGCGACGGCACCTGGTGGCAGGACGGCCCGCTGACCCGCGCGGTGCGCGAGGGCGGCATCTGCTACCTCGACGAAGTGGTGGAAGCGCGCCAGGACACCGTGGTGGTGCTGCACCCCCTGGCGGACGATCGCCGCGAACTGTTCATCGAGCGCACCGGCGAATCCCTGGTGGCACCGCCCGGCTTCATGCTGGTGGTGTCGTACAACCCCGGCTACCAGAACCTGCTCAAGGGCATGAAGCCCAGCACCCGCCAGCGCTTCGTCGCCCTGCGCTTCGACTACCCGACGCCCGACGCGGAAGCCGGCATCATCGTCCGCGAAGCCGGTGTCGCGCCGGAGCTGGCGCAGCGCCTGGTGCAACTGGGTACCGCCCTGCGCCGGCTCGGCCGCCAGGAACTGGAAGAGGTCTGCTCCACGCGCCTGCTGGTGCTCGCCGCACGCCTGCTCAACGCTGGCGTGGCCCCCCGTGACGCCTGTCGGGCCGCTCTGGCCGAACCGCTGTCGGATGACGAAGCCACGGTGGCAGCGTTGATGGACCTGGTCGATGTCCACTTCGCCTGAGGCCGCTGCCAGCGCCCGGCACCTGCCGGGCGACCTGGCGATGTGGTTCTTCATCCTCGCCGAGCTGACCGTCTTCGCCATCCTCATCATCGCCTTCGCCGTGGCCCAGCGCCTGGACGTGGAAAGCTTCCGCGCCGGCCGTGCGCAGCTGGACCTGTCCACCGCCCTGGCGCTGACCCTGACGCTGCTCAGCGCCGGTTTCTGCGCGGCCCTGGCGGTGCTGCGGGTGCGTCGCCAGCGGCAGTGCCAGGCGGCCATCCTGCTGGGTGTCGCGGTGCTGCTGGGGCTGGTCCATGTGGTATTGAAGTCGGCCGAGTACCACCACCTCGCCGCGCTCGGGCTGGGCCTGGAATACAGCACCTTCTTCACCCTGTTCTGGCTGATCACCGGCTTCCACTTCCTGCATGTGTGGCTGGGGCTGGTGATCCTCGGCTGGATGCTCCTGCGCTGCCTGCGCGGCGCGTACCGCGACGGCGAACTCGGCGGGCTGGAGTCCGGCGCGCTGTATTGGCACATGGTCGACCTGGTCTGGGTGGTGCTGTTCCCGCTGGTCTACGTACTGGCGCCCGGGCCATGAAGGCGCTGCTGCTGGCCTGGCTGGCGATGTTGCCCATGTCCGTCGCCGGGGTCTGGCTGGGGCACCGCGAGCCGGCCGCGCTGCTGCCGGTGGCGGCGATCCTCCTGCTCGGCCTGGGCAAGGCCTGGCTCATCGCCCTGCGCTTCATGGAGCTGGGGCACGGCCCTCGGCTGTGGCGTTCGCTGCTGCTCGGCTGGCCGCTGCTGCTCACCGGGGTGATCTTCGCTCTGCACGCAATACCCTGATTTTTCTCAGGAAAAATACCCGACTGGAACAATCGGTCTTTCTTGATTGCCATCAAGCGAGGTGCCTGGGGGCGGTTCCTACAATGGCCACGCAACCGTGACCCAGGAGGGCCCATGTCAGAGACATTCACTAAAGGTATGGCGAGGAACATCTACCTGGGAGGAGGCGTTTTCTTCTTCCTGGTATTTCTCGCCCTGACCTATCACACAGAGACCACCTTCCCCAAACGCACCCACCAGGGCGCGCTCACCGAATCGGTGGTGCGCGGCAAGCTGGTGTGGGAGCAGAACAACTGCGTCGGCTGCCATTCCATCCTCGGCGAGGGCGCCTACTTCGCGCCGGAACTGGGCAACGTGGTGATCCGCCGTGGCGGTGACGAAGCCTTCGACACCTTCCTCGCGGCCTGGATGAAGATGCAGCCGCTGGGCGTGCCCGGCCGCCGGCAGATGCCGCAGTTCAACCTCAGCGACCAGGAGGTGTCCGACCTCGCCGCGTTCCTGCGCTGGACCTCGAAGATCGATACCAACAACTGGCCGCCGAACAAGGAGGGTTGATCATGACCCCGGGCAATCCCTACCTGAAATTCGCCTCGCAGGCGGTCGCCAAGCCGTACTTCGTGTTCGCCCTGATGCTCTTCGTCGGGCAGATCCTCTTCGGCCTGATCATGGGCCTGCAGTACGTGGTCGGTGACTTCCTGTTCCCGCTCATCCCCTTCAACGTCGCCCGCATGGTGCACACCAACCTGCTGATCGTCTGGCTGCTGTTCGCCTTCATGGGGGCGGCTTACTACCTGATTCCCGAAGAGGCCGACCGCGAGCTGTACAGCCCGAAACTGGCCATCGTGCTGTTCTGGGTGTTCGCCGCCGCCGGCGTGCTGACTATCCTCGGCTACCTGCTGGTGCCCTATGCGGGCCTGGCGAAGATGACCGGCAACGAGTTGCTGCCGACCATGGGCCGGGAGTTCCTCGAACAGCCCACCATTACCAAGATGGGCATCGTAGTCGTCGCGCTGGGCTTCCTCTTCAACATCGGCATGACCCTGCTCAAGGGCCGCAAGACCGCCGTCAGCGTGGTGATGATGACCGGCCTGGTGGGTCTCGCCGTGTTCTTCCTGTTCTCCTTCTACAACCCGGAGAACCTGGCGCGCGACAAGTACTACTGGTGGTGGGTCGTGCACCTGTGGGTGGAAGGCGTGTGGGAACTGATCATGGGCTCGATGCTGGCCTTCGTGCTGATCAAGATCACCGGCGTCGACCGCGAAGTCGTCGAGAAGTGGCTCTACGTGATCATCGCCATGGCCCTGATCACCGGCATCATCGGCACCGGCCACCACTACTTCTGGATCGGCGCTCCGACCGTCTGGCTGTGGCTCGGCTCGATCTTCTCCGCGCTGGAACCGCTGCCGTTCTTCGCCATGGTGCTGTTCGCCTTCAACATGGTCAGGCGCCGTCGCCGCGAGCACCCCAACAAGGCCGCCTCGCTCTGGGCCCTGGGCACCACCGTCACCGCCTTCCTCGGCGCCGGCGTCTGGGGCTTCCTGCACACCCTGGCACCGGTCAACTACTACACCCACGGTTCGCAGCTCACCGCCGCCCACGGCCACCTGGCCTTCTACGGCGCCTACGCGATGATCGTCATGACCATGATCAGCTACGCCATGCCGCGCCTGCGGGGCATCGGCGAAGCACCCGACGCCCGCGCCCAGAGCCTGGAGATCTGGGGCTTCTGGCTGATGACCATTTCCATGCTGCTGATCACCCTGCTGCTCACCGCCGCCGGCATCGTGCAGATCTGGCTGCAACGCATGCCGGCCGATGGCGCCGCGCTGCCGTTCATGGCCACGGTCGACCAGCTCAAGGTGTTCTTCTGGCTGCGCCTGTACGCCGGCGTGGGCTTCCTCATCGGGCTCATCTGCTACCTGTTTAGCTTCCGTCAGCGCGGCCGCGTCGCCGTGGGGGAGGTGCAGATGAACTGAGGGCTTACCGATCCGGGCCCGTCTTCTGTGACGGGCCTTTCGCGTTATCGCAGCCATCGGCAGGCCGCATCTGCCGGTGGCTCGAATCACTCCCTACCCCCAACCCTCTCCCAGGAGGCAGGTGCCCATGACCCTTCACCTCGAAGTCGAAGAAGGCTTCGGCCGCGCCTGGCACCGCTTCATCACCCGCCGTGCCAGCCCGGAATTCGACGAGGCGGCCGTGCCCCTGGACGCCATGCGCCGCAGCCTGCTCCTGCTGTTCCGCGGCACCGGCGGCGAGGCCGGTGTCGGTGTGGAAGCGGCCAGCCCCCGTGAGCTGCTGGTGCGCCGCAGCCTGCTGCAACAGGTGGCCGGTACCTGCCAGCAATTGCCGGTGGCCTGGTTCGATGCCGACTCCCTGCGCCTGCCCGCGCAGCTGGCCGTCTACCCCGATGTCGAACTGAACCGCGAGCTGTACCGCTGGCTGGCGCTGCTGGCCGCCCACAGCCAGCCGATGCGCCACTGGGCGCGGGACAACCAGGCCTGGACCCTCGCCGTGCTCGAACGCTACCCGCTGCTGCGCCCGCGCTACCAGCGCCTGGTGGAGGCACTGCTGAGCCTGCGTCCCGACCCTGCCGCCTTGCCCCCCGCCGAAGCGGCCCTGGAGCGGGCGCTGCAACAGGCCCTGCACAAGCCGGGCAGCCTCGAGCGCCTGCCCCGCAGCGAGAAGGCCCCCTGGCCGCTGCCACTGTGGCTCTACCCGCCGCAACGCCTGGCCGCGCCACAGCATGCCGAACTGGTGGACGGCGACGAGCAGGGCCGCTCCGCCCACAGCGAGGCCAAGGGCCAGGCACGCAAACGGGCCGAACGCACCGGGCAGGACCCCGGTCGCGGCGGCTTGCTGCTGTTCCGTCTGGAGAACCTGTTCAGCTGGTCCGAGCACGTCGAGCTGGACCGCGCCGGTGACGACAGCGAAGACCTCGATGCGGCCAAGGTCGCGGACGATCTGGACCACCTCAGCCTGTCGCGGCAGCGGCAGAAGAAGGGCGGCGGGCTGAAGCTCGACCTCGACCTGCCCGCCGCCGAGTTCGACGACATTCCCCTGGGCGAAGGCATCCGCCTGCCGGAGTGGGACCATCGCCGCCAGCAACTGCTCGCCGACCATGTCTGCCTGCAGCCGATGCTGCCGCGTGATGCCCAGCCGGCACCGTTGCCGGATGCCCTGGCGGCCATCGCACGGCGCCTGCGCCGGCAGTTCGAAAGCTTGCGCCAGCAGCCGCAGTGGCTGCATCGCCAGCCCCAGGGCACGGAGCTCGACCTCGACGCCTGGTTGGATTTCAGCGTCGAGCGGCGCCTGGGGGCGTGCAGCGAGCCGGGGCTGTTCCGCGAACGTCGGCAGGCCCGACGTGACCTCGCCTGCCTGCTGTTGGCGGACCTGTCCATGTCCACCGATGCGCACATCGACAACCAGCACCGGATCATCGACCTGATCAGCGACAGCCTGCTGCTGTTCGGCGAAGCGCTGCAGGCGGTGGGCGACCGCTTCGCGCTCTACGGCTTCTCCTCGCTGCGCCGCCAACAGGTGCGCATGACCCAGCTGAAAAGCTTCGACGAGCGCCACGACGACCGCGTGCGCGGCCGCATCCGTGCATTGCGCCCCGGCTACTACACGCGCATGGGCGCCGCCATCCGCCGCGCCACGCAATTGCTGCTGGAGCGCAAGGAACGCCAGCGCCTGCTGCTGATCCTCACCGACGGCAAGCCCAACGACCTGGACCGCTACGAAGGCCGCTACGGCGTCGAAGACACCCGCCAGGCCGTGCTTGAAGCACGCCGCGCCGGGCTGCTGCCGTTCTGCATCACCATCGACCGCGAAGCGGCGGACTACCTGCCCTACCTGTTCGGCAGCCAAGGCCACCTGCTGATCAACGACCCGGCGCAACTCCCCGTGCGCTTGCCCCAGCTCTACCGCCAGCTCACCCAGCGGCAGGGATGAGTCCCCGCAAGGTTGGGGGCGTCGAAGAGGTATTCGTAGGATGGGTCGGGCGGCGTTCCGCGAGGTACGAAACCCATGCTGCTTCGGCGCTCGGACCTGATGGGTTTCGCGGTGCTCTACCCATCCTACGGGCTACCGCCAGCTCACCTGTTGGTAGGGGTGAGCACCGCAAGGTCGGGGGCGTCGGAGAGGCATTCGTAGGATGGGGCGGGCGGCGTTCCGCGAGGTACGAAACCCATGCTGCTTCGGCGCTCGGACTTGATGGGTTTCGCTGTGCTCTACCCATCCTACGGGCTCGTTCTTGATGGGGTCCGCGGTGTTGGTCAGCGTGGCAGCCAGAGCATCATCGCCAGGCAGAACACCGCGAGCATCACGCAGTACCAGCGGAAGCGCTGCAGCCGGCGCTGGCGCGCCAGTGCCTGGCCGACCGGCAGCGACATGCCGCACTGGGGGCAGTCGTCGTCGTGGTCGTCGCCGCTTTCGTGCTGGCAGTACAGGCACTGGCGCATGGCTTACTCGAACTGTTCCAGGCGGGGGATATCGAGCACCTGCACGGTGCGCCCGTCCAGGTCGATGATGTGCTCGTCGATCAGCCGGCGCAGCACGCGGGAGAAGGTTTCCGGCTGGATCGACAAGTGCCCGGCCACCAATTGCTTGGCCATGGGCAGCTCGAAGCGGTGGGCCTCATCGCCCAGGTGGTTCAGCTGGGTCAGCAGGTAGCGCACCACGCGGTGGGTGGAGTTCTTTAGCGACAGCGTTTCGATTTCGTTGATCCGCCGGTGCAGGCGCACGCACAGGGTGGCGAGCAGGGAGAAGGGCAGCTGCGGGTTGCTGTGCAGCAGCTCCATGTAGGTGCGGTTGGCGAAGCGGTAGACCTGGGTGGGCTCCAGCGCCTGGGCCGAGGCCACGTAGTCGGGGGTGTCCATCAGCATCATGGCTTCGGCGAAGGTCTGCCGGCTGCCGACCACCTCCAGCACCTTCTCCTGGCCTTCCGGGGTCAGGCGGAAGATCTTCACCGCACCGGAGATCACGAAGTAGAACGCATGCGCCGGCTCGCCCTGGAGGAACAGCTTGTCGCCCTTCTCCAGGTTGAGCAGTGCGCTGCTGGCCAGCAGGTGCTCCAGCTGTTCCTCGTTGAGCACGTTGAACAGGTGGTGGCCACACAAAATCTGGTGGTGGACGCGATGCGCGTGCATGGCGGGGCGTTCCTGGGCAGGGGAAATCCCGCCAGTATGCACGCCGCCTCCCGAGGGGGTGATGAGGCAGGCTGTCACGGGTCGCACCTCCGGTGCGTTCTTCAGGCCGGGTGGTTGGCGCCGAGGAACAGCAGGTTGTTTTCCAGGTTGATGTGCTGCATCAGGTCGCGGCGCAGCGTCTCCAGCCCGCTGTAGAGGCGGCGCCAGCTGTTGCAGGCGTCGGCCGGCGGGGTGAGGTCGTCGGTCAGCTCGGCCAGCACCGCCAGGGACTGCGCATGCTCGTCGTGCTCATGGCGCATCACCCCGATCGGCCCCTGCACATGGGCCAGCGGTATGCCCTGGCGCAACCAGGGGAACAGCACGCTTTCCTCCTTGCACATGTGCCACTCCAGCTCCTCCTGCATCTTTCTCAGGTGCGCGGTGAGCCCGGTCGGGCATTGCGGGTGGTCGGCGTGGGTCTTCTCGACGCGATCGGCCAGGGGGATCAGTGCCGGGAATTGTTCGCGGTGGACGGTGTGGTAGCGCTCGAGGATGTGGTCGATCAGCTCGGCGTTGCTGGTCAGGCGCCAGTCGACCTGGGGGCTGCCGGGCGGCAGCGCCTGCAGCTGTTCGGCGATGCGCTGGGCGTCGAGGCCCCGCTCGCGGGCCGCGTCGCCCAGGCTGCGCTGGCCGGCGCAGCAGAAGTCGAGCTTGTAGTCGTGGAACAGCGCGGTGCTGCCGGGCAGGCTGAAGCTCAGCTCGCTCAGGGTGCGTTCGGTGAGGTTGTCGTGCATGGCGGGCCTCCGATGGCGTGGGGCACGGCGGGGCAGGCGTCGTGGTGATGGCGGCAGCCTAGGGACGGTCCGCGCCGGGCGCCTTGATTGCAGTCAAGCGTCCTCGTGGGCGGGCTCCCGCTCGTCGCCACCGGCGATCTGCATCAGCCGCTGCGGGTTGCACACCAGCAGCTTCTGCCGGCCGCCCCGCACCAGGCCGCGATCCTCCCAGGCGCTGAGGATGCGCGAGACGGTGTGCAGGGTGGTGCCGGTCATCTCGGCGATGTCCTGGCGGCTGACCGGGAAGTCGATGCGGATGCCGTCCGCCTCCGGGCGCCCGGATTGCTGCACCAGGCGCAGCACGGTATGGGCGACGCGGCGTTCCACCTCCTCGGTGGCCAGCTCGCAAAAGCGCACATGGGCTTCCTGCAGGCGCACGCCGATGGCCTGCACGGTGTTCAGGGCGAAGCCGGGGTGCCGGGCCAGCAGCGGTTCCCACTGGCGGGTCGGCCAGGCCAGGGCGAGGCTGTCCTGGGTGGCGCAGGCGGTGGCCGGGTAGTCGCCACGGCCCAGTGCGCGGACGAAGCCGAACAGGTCGCCCGGGTTGACCACCCGCACCAGCACGCGCTGGCCATCGCCGGTGATCTGGCTGGCCTTGAGGCGGCCATGCACCAGCAGGTAGAACGCTTCCGCCGGCGCTCCCTGTTCGAACACGGTGTCGCCGTTGTGCAGACGCAGGATGGCGGCCTGGCTGAGGATGTCGTCCTGCTCTTCGCGGCGGCTGTTGGCGAAGGGCGGCAGGCTGGCGAGCCAGGCGCGGTTGAGGGCGAGATCGGCAGTCACGGCAATGATTCCCAAGGTTCCGCCGCAGCATAACCCCTAGGGCAGGCGGCAGAACTTGAGGGGGATCAAGGGATGTCCCTGACCAGGCGGAAACCCAGGTTGTCCGGTGGCTGCCCGACGGCGCAGCCACCGCCGCGCGCGTCCCGCACGAAGTCGTTGATGGCGGCGCGGTGGCGGCCTTCGGCGATGCGGATCGAGCAGGCGTCGATGCGGCTGAGCTGCTCGCCCTGGTCGTCCAGCTTGACCCGCTGGTGGCAGCTGTCGGTCCACTCCCAGACGTTGCCGGCGAGGTCGGCAATGCCGAATTCGTTGAGCCCGTGGCTGCCGCGCACCTGCGCCTGGGCCGATTCGGCGGTGCGCGTCTCGGCCTCGAAGCTGTAGCGCGCCAGCCAGCGCCGTGCCGGGTTGCTGCCATCGTCGTCGATGAGCAGGGCGTCGTCGGCCCAGCGTGAACCGGCGAAGAAAGCCCATTCGACATCGCTGGGCAGGCGCCAGCGCTGCCCGGTGCGGCGGGTCAGCCAATCGGCATAGAGCTGCGCGTCCAGCAGGCTCACGCCGGTGAGGGGCAGGTCGTCGCGGGGCGTGTCGCCTTCGCTCAGCGGCAGGCAGTCGCCGTCGGCCACGCAGCGGGCGTATTCGCCCTGGCTGACCTGGTACTTCATCACCTCGAAGCTGGGTTGCACCTGCTCGCGTCGGGCAGGCGCGTCGATGGCGCGTGCATCCTGCCAGTAGTCGCCAGCGGGGCGGAAGGTGAAGGCACGGGCCGTCAGGGCCACCGTTTCCGGTGCCAGTTCGGGCTCGTGGCGGGGGGTGAGGAGCAGCACGGCTGCACCGAGCGCGAACGCGACGGGCAGGCTGATCAGGGTGGCCTTGTGCATGGCGGTGGCGTCCGTTGGCCAAGGGGGATGGCCGGCCCTCCCGGACCGGCCGGCGGCTTACTTGATCGGCGACGGCGGCTCGATCTGGCTCATCAGGTCGGCGTTCCACTCACCCTCCACCTGGAAGTGCGCGGTGGCACCCAGCAGCACACCCTCGATCAGGTTGTGGTTGAGGTAGGCGTACAGGCCCGGCTGGCGGAAGGTGTAGAGCGCCGCCCCGGCCGCGCCGCCCGGGATGAACCAGGTTTCCAGGTCTTCCTCCGGCGGGTTGTTGAACTTGCCGCTGGCCCAGACGTGGTCGCCGTGGCCACCGATCAGGTGCGGGCGGGTGTCGCGGTTGGCCTGGGAGTGGACGATCAGCACCGTCTCGCCGACCTTGGCCTTGAGCGCGTTCTTGCCGGTTAGTGCGCCGACCTTGCCGTTGAACACGATGTGGCTGGGGATCAGCCCCTTCATCACCGCCTGCATGTCGACGAAGCTTTCCATCGGGCTGGCGTAGCGCTTGAACTTGCCGTCCTTGTCACGGGGGACGTAGAAGTCCTGCTCGCCGACGTAGAACACCTTGTCGTACTTCAGCGCCTTGCCGGCGCGGTCCTTCAGGCCGTCACGCGGGAGCACCATGATCGCGCCGTTCATGCCCGAGACCACGTGCCAGGGGATCATCGCCCCGCCCGGCGCGCAGTGGTACACGAAGACCCCGGCGCGGGTCGCCTTGAAGCGCAGCTTCACCTGCTCGCCGGGGCTGACGATGGTCAGCGCACCGCCGCCCAGGGCGCCGGTGGCGGCATGGAAGTCGATGTTGTGGGCCATGCTGTTGCTGGCCGGGTTGACCAGGGTGAGTTCCACGTAGTCGTCCTGGTGCACCACCATCAGCGGTCCGGGCACCGAACCGTTGAAGGTCATGGCGTGGATCTCGGTGCCCTCGTCATCGAGCACCAGGGTCTTCTCTTCGATGGTCAGGGTGAACGCCACCACCTTCGGCTTGCCGCTGGCGCGCGCCTCATGGGCATGGACGAAGGGCGGCGCCACCAGCTCGACCTTGACCCGCTCCAGCTTGGACAGGTCGGGCGCCTTGCCCATGTTCTTCGGTGCCGGCTCGCCGGCCATCGCTTTGGCGCTGCCAAGTACCGAGCCGGTGACGCCGAGCACCACCGCGCCTGCCAGCAGGGTACGGCGGGAAAGGGACAGCTCTTCCTGATCGTGCATGGTGCATCTCCGTAAAGGACGATTCGTCGTGGCTACAGAGATACCGCGTGGGTAGAAACGTTCTTTGAGCTGAGACAAACAAGCCTGCAACTGGACAACCTGTCGCAGGGGTAGATGTGCGTCAGGTCGCGTTTGTCGATCGATGTGCGCATCACTCGCGGTGCGCGCTGCGTCGCAGCGGCTTTCGTAGGATGGTGTAGAGCGAAGCGAAACCCATCGCGCGGAGTTGCAGAAATCCTGAAGAACCCCGGAAAGCGCCGTGCTTGAGGGGAGCGCGTCGAATCTATAGCAACGCATCAGCAAGGCTCGGCACTCAGCTGGGCTCAAAACCCTCCGGCAGCATAGTTTTGGGACTCAATCCTTCTCGAAAAAGCCCTTGGCGTCCTTCAGGTAGGCCTCGCGGGTGGGGCCGTCCAGCCAGCGGGCGTAGAGCTGGATCAGTTCCTCGCCGCGCAGTTCGCGGATCACCTCGTTTATCGCCGCGATGGCCTTCTTGCCTTCGGGCGTCTTCGAGCAGCCGACATGGGCCAGCAGGTAGCTGGGCATGCCCTGCACCGGGTAGAAGCGCAGGTTGGAGACCTCCATGCCCTCGGTCTCGGCCAGGTAGCGCACCTCGGGCCAGTAGCCGAGCAGGGCGCTGATGCGGCCGTGCTCCTGCATCTGCAACAGGCTGCCCAGGGCGTTGTTGCCGTGGTGCACCAGCAGGCGTTCGGGCGGGGCGGCATGCAGCGTGGCATCGATCGCCGGCCCGTAGCTGCGCTCCACCAGCACGCCGAGGCGCTGGTGCGAGTCGGCGAGAAAGGCCGCCAGGTCGATCTTGCCGTCGTGCAGGAAGGGCCGCATCTGCGCCTCCCGCTCCTGGCGCACCACTACGCCGTTGGTGACCACGCCCAGGGTGGGGATGGAGAAGTACATCAGCTGTTCGCGCTCCTGGGTCCTCAGCACCCCTGCGTCGCAGGTGAGGGTGTCGCGGGCGAACATCTGGTTGGCCCGGGCGCGGTTGACCCGGCTGTTGAGGTGGCGGTACTGCGGTAGCCGTTGCTGCAACAGGCCGAGCATGCGGTCGGCGATGCCCTGGCCCTTGAGCGGGCCCTCCATGATGTTGAACGGCGCCATGTCGCGCACCGTCCAGGTGATCAACGGGGCGGGCTCGGCCAGGCAGGCGCCGGCTGCGCCCAGCAGCGCGCAACCGAGCAGGGCGCGGCGCAGGCGGGCGCGCAGCGATGGGGCGTGCCGCAAGGTGGGTGGCGTGCTGCGGTTCAGATTGCGCCTTCCTTGCGCAGGGTGTCGATGCGTCCCGCGTCGTAGCCGAGACCGGCGAGCAACTCGGCGGTGTGCTCGCCCAGCTCCGGGCCGACCCATTCGGCCGAGCCCGGCGTCGCCGAGAGCTTGGGCACGATGCCGGGCATGCGGAAGGGCTTGCCGTCCGGCAGGCGCGCCTGGAGGAACATCTCCCGGGCGATGAATTGCGGGTCGTTGAACATGTCTTCGGCGGAGTAGATGCGGCTGGCCGGCACCTCGGCGCGGGTCAGGGTCGCCAGCACTTGGTCCAGGGGCAGCGAGCCCACCCAACGGTCGATCACCCCGTAGAGTTCGTCGCGGCGCGCATCGCGGCCGTCGTTGCTGGCGAGCGTCGGATCGAGGGCCAGATCCTCTCGGTCGATGGCCAGCATGAAGCGCTTGAAGATGGCATCGCCGTTGGCGCCGATCTGCACGTGGCGGCCGTCGGCGCTGGTGTGGATGGAGGAGGGGGTGATGCCGGGCATGATGTTGCCGCTGCGCTCGCGGATGAAGCCGAACACGTCGAACTCCGGGACCATGCTTTCCATCATGGCGAACACCGCCTCGTACAGCGCCACGTCCACCACCTGGCCCTGGCCGCCGTTGACCTCGCGGTGGCGCAGCGCCATGAGCGCGCCGATCACGCCCCAGAGCGCGGCGATGGAGTCGCCGATGGAGATGCCGGTGCGCACCGGCGGGCGGTCCTCGAAGCCGGTGATGTAGCGCAGCCCGCCCATGGATTCGCCCACCGCACCGAAGCCCGGCTGGTCCTTCATCGGCCCGCTCTGGCCGAAGCCGGAGAGGCGCACCATCACCAGCTTCGGATTCAAGGCGTGGATCACCTCCCAGCCGAGGCCGAGCTTCTCCAGCACGCCGGGGCGGAAGTTCTCGATAAGGATGTCCGCCTCGCTCAGCAACTGCTTGAGGATGGCGATGCCGTCGGGGTGCTTGAGGTTGAGCGTCAGCGACTTCTTGTTGCGCGCCTGCACGAACCACCAGAGCGAGGTGCCCTCGTACAGCTTGCGCCACTTGCGCAACGGGTCGCCGCCATCGGGGGATTCGACCTTGATCACCTCGGCACCGAACTCGGCGCACAGGCGCGAGGCGAAGGGGCCGGCGATCAGGGTGCCGAGTTCGATGACTTTCAATCCGGCGAGGGGCTTGGCGAGGGTATCCATGGCACATCCGTGGGGCAGGGAAAAATCCCGCGTAGCCTAGACCATTGCCCCGTTGCAGTGCAGCCGTCCGCCGGCTGCTTTTTCGTGAAACACGTCGGTCTTCGGTCCCTGTCCGCTTTCCAAGGGCCCGTCACGGGGTTCTAATCCCTGGCGATACCCATCGCGCACATCGGAAACCAGGGACAGGTACTCATGCTCGGCGCTCATCCCCACACCCTTCCAGAACCCTCCGGACCCGCTTCGGGGCCTAGTGCTGCGCGCCTTTTGCAGGGTCTCGCAAATATCACATGTGATGTATTGAAAGCTTACATGTGATGAATTATTCTGCGCCCATGCAAAACAAGTCATCCGCCCATTACCAACGTTTGTTCCGCCAGCGCCTGCGTGATCAGGGGCTGGTGAAAAAGGAAGTCTGGATACTGCCGGAGAACGCCCAGGCGCTTCTGGCGGTTGAACGCAAGCTGCGCCAGCCCCAGCCAGGGCCGGTCAATCTGGAAAAGGAGGGGGTCATGGAAATGCCTCAGATCTGGAATGCGCGTGCGCTCTGCGAGGCCTTGGCCGCGACCGAGCTCTTCACCTCTGGCGATGCCGGCATCGAGCTGATCGAAGGCGCCGAGCCGAGCTTGCACGTCACCATGCATGAATACGGCGACCTGCCGCTGTTCGTCGCCCTGCACGGTGAGCAGATCATCGTCGAGGCGCTGCTCTGGCCGCAGAGCGAAGTCACCGACCTGGTGGCCTTCAACGAAGAAGTGCTGCTCAGCCGCCAGCTGTTCCCGCTTTCCAGCATCGGCCTGGAGACGCTGCCCGGCGGTGAGCGTTGCTACACCATGTTCGGTGCCCTGAGCGCCACCTCGATCCTGTCCAACGTGGTCTACGAGATCGAAACCCTCGCCAGCAACGTGATTCGGGCCACCGAAGCCTACGAAGCCTATCTGAAGGCTCAGGCCTGACCTGGAGGATGCACATGAACGTTTGGAGCAAGCTGCTGGCCGCCCTGCGTGGCGGTGTCAACGAAGCCGGTGAGGCCATTGTCGACAGCCAGGCCCTGCGTATCCTCGACCAGGAGATTCGCGATGCCGACCTGGAGCTGCGCAAGTCCAAGGAAGCCCTGGCCGAGATCATGGCGCGGCAGAAACTGGCCGAGGACCGTGCCGGCAAATGCGCCGCCAAGGTAGGCGAGTACGAAGCCTACGCGCTGAAGGCCCTGGAAGCGGGCAACGAAGCCCTGGCCAAGGAAGTGGCGGAGAAGATCGCCAACCTGGAGAACGAACTGCTTGTGGAGCGCGAGCAGGTCGCCGGTTTCGCCGCCAACGTTGCCCAGTTGCGCAAGGCGGTGACCCAGGCCGAAGGCAACATCAAGCATCTGAAACAACAGGTGGATACCGTCAAGGCCACCGAGAGCGTGCAGAAGGCGCAGATGGCCGTGGCCCAGCGCTACAGCGGCTCGCAGACCAAGTTGCACACTGCCGTCGAATCGCTGGAGCGCATCAAGCGCCAGCAGGCCGAGCGCGCGGCGAAACTGGAGGCGGCAGCCGAACTGGCCGCCACCAGCAGCCCGGACGATGACCTCGATGCCAAGCTGCGTGCAGCCGGCATCGTCGCCGACGGCACCAGCGCCGACAGCGTGCTGGCCCGCCTGAAGGACAAGGGCAAGTCCTGATTCACCGTTGAACGGGCGGGGCCGCTCGGCTCCGTCCAGCCTTTTCAGGGATAGGAAAGCGATGGACATCTTCCTGCAGACCGCACTGTCGTTCCCCACCGTGCTATTCAGCTTCCTGCTGTGCCTGGCCATCATCTACTGGGCGATCGTCGCGCTCGGGCTGGTGGAGGTCGACCTGCTGAATGTCGAGGCCGACTCGCTGCTCAGTGGCGAGGGTGTCGCCGCCCTGCTGTCGAAGCTCAAGCTCAATGACATCCCCGTTACCCTGGTGCTCAGTGTTCTGGCCTTGTTCGGCTGGCTGCTCACCTACTTCGCCGAACTCCTAATCCTCAGGCACCTGCCGTTGGGCCTGCTGCGCTACCCGCTGGGCCTGGTGGTGGCCGTCGTTGCGCTGGGCCTGTCGCTGCCGGTGGCTGCGGCCGTGTGCAGCCCGTTGCGACCGCTGTTCCGCAAGGCGGAAGCCACCACCAGCAAGAGCGTGCTCGGCCAGACCGCGGTGATCCGCAGCGGCCGCGTCACCCTGGAGCATGGCGAGGCGGTGCTCGAAGACGGTGGCGCCGGGCTGATCCTCAAGGTCCGCGCCGAGGAGGCCAAGGGCTTCAAGCGTGGCGACCGCGTCGTATTACTGGAATACCTGGAGGCGCAACACGCCTATCGGGTCATCACCGAGGACGAATTCCGGGGCATCTGACCCGGTGCGTCTCAGCATCAAAGGAGAGTGATTGCAATGAGCAACGTAGAGGCGCTGACAACTTTCTTGATCGGCCTAGGCATCGTCGTCCTGATCGTGGTCGGCATCCTGGCCCTGTTCAAGGCCTTCTATATCAAGGTCCCCCAAGGCACGGCGCTGATCGTCAACGACATGTCCTCCACGCCCAAGGTGCACTTCACCGGTTCCCTGGTGTACCCGGTCATCCACCTCAAGGAGTTCATGCGCATCTCGCTGATCACCCTGGAAGTGGACCGCCGCGCCAAGGACGGGCTGATCTGCCGCGACAACATGCGTGCCGACATCACCGTGGCCTTCTACCTGCGCGTCAATGAAACCCAGCAGGACGTGCTCAAGGTGGCCAAGGCCATCGGCGTCGAGCGTGCTTCCGACCGCGCCGCGGTGAACGAGCTGTTCAACGCCAAGTTCTCCGAGGCGCTGAAGACCGTCGGCAAGCAGTTCGACTTCGTCCAGCTGTTCGAGAACCGCCAGGACTTCCGCGACCGCATCATCGAAGTGATCGGCAACGACCTGAACGGCTATGTGCTCGAAGACGTCGCCATCGACTACCTGGAGCAGACCGCGAAGAACTCCCTCGACCCGAGCAACATCCTCGACGCCGAAGGCATCCGCAAGATCACCGAGCTGACCGCCGCGCAGAACGTCATCACCAACGAACTGGAGCGCAACCAGGAACTGGCGATCCAGAAGAAGAACGTCGAGACCCGCGAAGCCGCCCTGGCCCTGGAGCGCCAGCAGGCCGACGCCGAGGCCCGGCAGAAGCGCGAGATCGAGACCATCCGCGCCCGCGAGGAAGCCGAGACCGCCAAGGTCAAGGAAGAGGAACGCCTCAAGGCCGAGCAGGCCCGCATCCAGGCGCAGCAGGAAATCGACGTGCGCGTCGAGAACCACCAGCGCGAAGTGGAAGTGGCCCAGCAGAACCGCCAGCGCGCCGTGGTCATCGAGGTGGAGAAGGTCACCCGGGCCAAGGACCTGGAAGTGGTCGCCCGCGAGCGCGAGGTCGAGCTGCAGCGCATCGAGAAGGAAAAGGCGCTGGAAGAACAGCGCAAGAACATCGCCAACGTGATCCGCGACCGCGTCGCCGTCGAGAAGACCGTGGCCCAGGAAGAAGAGCGCATCAAGGAAGTGCGTGAGATCTCCGAGGCCGAGCGCGCCAAGCAGGTCATCGTGCTCCAGGCGCAGGCCGAAGCCGAGCAGGAGCTGGTGCGCCAGGTCAAGCAGGCCGAAGCCGACGAAACCCGCTCCAAGCACAAGGCCGTGGAAATCAACAACCTGGCCCAGGCCGAGCTGGAAGCCGCGGCCAAGCAGGCCGAGGCCAAGAAGCGCCTCGCCGAAGGCATCGAGGCCGAACGCGCTGCGCCCGGCCTGGCCGATGCGCGGGTGCTGGAAGTCACCGCTGCTGCCCAGGAGAAGGAAGGCCTGGCCCAGGCCCGCGTACGTGCCGAGCAACTGATTGCCGAGGCCCGTGGCGAGCAGGAAAAAGGCCTGGCCGATGCCCGCGTGCTGGAAGCCGCCGCCGCTGCCAAGGAGAAGGACGGCCTGGCCGAGGCCAAGGTCCTGGAAGAGAAGCTGGGCGCCCAGGCGCGTGGCGAGGAACAGCTCGGCGCCGCCAAGGCCAAGGCCACCAAGGACCTGGGTTCGGCGGAAGCGGAAATCCTGCTGCAACGCCTCAACGCCGAAGCCGAAGGCCTGGGCAAGAAGTTCGGTGCCCTGGATGCCCTCAGCGACAGCGCTCGCCAGCACGAAGAGTTCCGCATGCAGCTGGAGAAGAGCTTCGAGGAGGCCATGGCCGCCATCGCCGCCAACAAGGACATCGCCAAGGACCAGGCCGAGGTGCTCGCCACCGCGCTGGGCAAGGCGAAGATCGAGATCGTCGGCGGCGAAGGCGACTTCTTCAACTCCTTCGCCAAGTCGCTCTCCGTGGGCAAGGCCATCGAAGGCGTGGTGGGCAAGAGCCCGGTGGTGCAGGACGTGCTCGCCCGCCTGCTCAACGGCAAGTCGGCGCCTGCCGCTGCCGTCGCCGCGCCGGCCAAGGCCGAGCCCCAGGACCCGGTCGCCGGCGCCTGACGAAGGCCTGCCTCAAACCGCCAGGCACCCGGTGCACCCGGGTGCCTGAACCCCACGAATGAACAGGGAACATGTCATGTCCGAACCCAGGGATTATCTGGAACTGTCCTTCCGCTCGATCCACTGCTTCGCCAACGACGGCCGGCTGGACGTGCACGAGCTGGGCTCGCTGCTGGCCATCGCCGAGCGTGACGGCGTGATCGATGAGAACGAAATCCGCGTGCTGAAGATAATCATCGCGCACATCAAGCCCGAGGAGCTCGACCCGGCGATGCGCGAGAAGGTCGCCGAAGTCGCCCGGAAGATCGGCGCCTAACCGCTCCACGCCCCACACCCCCAGTCCCCACCGCCGCGTGGGGGCGCCTCGCTTGCAGACAGCGCAGATTCAGGAAGACCACGATGTCGGATGCCCAAGCCGCAACCCCCGCTCAGGATGTACTGGACAAGGCCGTCGCCGAAGGCGGCGCCTACGAGGTGCTGCACAAGCGCCTGCTGGACCAGGGGCAACGCCTGCGGCAGACCACCGAGTCCCTCAACCAGAAGCGCCTGGAAGAGTTCGGCAACAGCCGCATGGAAGTGGTCGGCCGGGTGCGCATCCGCACCGAGAACAACTGCATTGCCCGCGACATCGTCCAGGTCGGCGACTGCCTGCTGTTCGGCTACAACGTCTTCATCGGCCTGAAGAAGGAGACCCACGTCGCCGACGTGTTCTCCCTCTACCGCCTGGTGGAGGAGGGCGAGGGCTACGAAGCCGAGCCGGTGCCGCTGGAGGGTTCGTTCCTCGCGGCCCAGGGCTTCGTCAACGACTTCAACGAGCTCTACACCTATTACAAGAACACCCGCCTGCTGCAGCTGGCCATCCGCGACGGCAAGCTGCTGGCGAGCTTCCAGATCGGCGAGCGCATCACCGACATCCGCGTGTTCCGCTGGTCCATTTCTGCCGACGGCCGCGATGTGCGCTACATCGACAACCGTGGCGAGCGCGACATCGCCCTGCCGGCGCCCTTCGACTTCGAATGGAAGAAGGCCACCCGCGACATGGTGGTACAGGGGCGCTTCCCGCACCTGAACATCCTCGACACCGTGTTCGTCGAAACCATCGGCGGCGACCTCACCATCAAGGTCGAGAACAACACCGAGGACGGCCTCGGCATCTACCGCGAGGAAGTGCTCGACAAGACCCAGTCCCTCGACGACGCCCAGGTGGAATTCGCCCGCCTCGGCAGCCTGATCCTGCTCAAGGTGCTGCCCTACCGCGAAGAGCAGTGGCGCTACCTGGTGTTCAACAGCCTGACCCGCAAGGTCGAGCGCATCGACGCCATCGGCCTGGCCTGCGTCCAGCTGCCGGAAGACCACGGCATCATCTTCCCCGGCGGTTACTACCTGCAGAACGGCGAGTACAAGACCTTCGAGCAATCCATGGACGGCATGCGCTTCAAGCGTGCCGTGCGCTCGCCCAACGGCGAGGACGTGCAGTACATCTTCTACCACCCCGAACAGGGGCGGGCGGTGCTGCTCACCTACAACATGATCAACCGCCAGCTGCAGAACCCGCTGTTCGGCCATGGCTACGCGCGCCTGGAAGACGGGCGCATGGTTATCTTCGCCGCCGAAGGCGAGGAGCCCACCCGCATCCACCCGATGCAGGTCTGGCAGACCCCCTTCTTCACCGAGGAATTCGCCGCCCGCCAACCGGCCCGCAGCGGCTTCCTCGGGCGCATCGGCAACGCCGAGCTGGTGCGCGGCGTCTCCGACCTCTACGACCTCAGCCGCGAGATCGAAACCCCCGCGGTCTCGGTGCAGCGCTATTCCCAGCTGTGCCAGAACACCCGCCGCCTGTTCGACGTCTACCACTGGCTCGGCAGCGACCAGCTGGAAGGCCTGGCGCCGCTGCTGCGCGAGGTGGCCGCCACCGCCGAGCTGGTGCTCGACGAATACGAGAAGGTCGAGAGCATCCGCCGCCAGTCCGACCAGGCCATGGTCGGCGCCGAAGAGAAACAGAAAGCCCTGCTCGACGGCCTGCTGCCGGACAGTTGGGACCAGGTGCAGAGCTTCGTCGATGCCCTCAACGGCATCACCGCCCAGCGCGGCCTGCTGCTGACCATCCGCGACTACCGCTACATAGACGTGGCGCGCATCGACGCCATGGAAGCCGAGCTGCTCAAGGCCCAGGAACGCACCGCCGCCGCCACCGCCGGCTTCCTCGCCAGCGAGCAGGCGCTGCAGCCCTTCGTCGCCCGCCTGGAGGCCCTCGACGCCGAGGCGCAGAAGGCCGAGACCGTGGCCCAGCTGGCCGAGCCCCTGGCCGCGTTGCAGGCCATGGCCGCCGACCTCGACATGCTCTCCAGCCTGATGGCCTCGCTGCAGATCGACGACGCCACCCAGCGCACCCGCATCATCGAATCCATCTCCGAGATCTACGCCCGCCTCAACCAGGCCAAGGCCCGCGCCGAGCAGCGGCGCAAGGGGCTGGGTTCCACCGAGACCGTGGCCCAGTTCGGTGCCCAGTTCAAACTCTTCAGCCAGGGCATCACCAACGCCCTGGGCCAGGCCCAGGACCCGGAGCGCTGCGACGAACAGCTGTCGCGCCTGCTGGTGCAGCTGGAGGAGCTGGAAAGCCGCTTCGGCGACCACGAACAGTTCCTCGGCGACATCCTCGCCAAGCGCGAAGAGCTGCTGGAAACCTTCGAGGCGCACAAGCAATCCCTGCTCGACGAGCGCCAGCGCAAGGCCCAGGGCCTGCTCGACGCGGCCCGGCGCATCCTCGAAAGCCTCGGCCGGCGCACGGCGAAATTCACCCAGGCCGAAGAGCTCAACGCCTTCTTCGCCGCCGACCCGCTGATCCTCAAGCTGCGCGAACTGGCCGAGCGCCTGCGCGAGCTCAAGGACAGCGTCAAGGCCGATGATGTCGAGGCCCGCCTCAAGGGCGCCCGCGACCAGGCGGTGCGTGCCCTGCGCGACAAGACCGAGCTGTTCGAAGAGGGCGGCAACGTCATCAAGCTCGGCCCGCGCCACCGCTTCAGCGTCAACACCCAGGAGCTGGACCTGACCCTGATGCCCCGGGGTGACGAGCTGCACCTGCACCTCACCGGCACCGACTTCCTCGAACCCCTGCGCGACCCCGAGCTGGATGCCCTCAAGGCCTTCTGGCAGGTGGCGCTGGAGTCCGAATCCGCGCAGCTGTACCGCGCCGAATACCTCGCCGGGCAGGTGCTCGACGCCGCCGATGCGGGGCAGGAGAACCTCAGCCTGGACGGCCTCAAGCAACTGCTGGGGCAGCCCGACGAGCTGGCGCGGGTGATCCGCGACTTCGCCGCGCCGCGCTACAAGGAAGGCTACGAGAAGGGCATCCACGACCACGACGCCGCCGCCATCCTGGCCCAGCTGCTGCCGCTGCGCGAAAGCGCCGGGCTGCTGCGCCATGCCGCCCCGGCGCGGGCCTTCGCCAGCCTGTTCTGGGACATCCGCCGCAGCGACGAAAGCGCGGCCCAATGGCCGGAGCGGGCCCGTACCAGCCGGCACATCCAGCAGCTGTTCGGCCGCCGCGAGGGCCTGCTGCAGTTGCAGGCGGAAATCCTCGCCGCGATGCAGGCCTTCCTCGTCGAGCAGCCCCTGGCGCTGGGCGCCGCCGTCCCGGCGGAAGCCGCCGAGTACCTGGTGCAGGAACTGGCCGCCGAACGCATCGAATTCACTTTCAGCAAATACGCCCGCCAGCTGCAGGAGACGCTCAAGCTGCGCCTGCAGGGCGCGCGCATGTGGGACGACTACCAGCAGGCCCTGTCACGCCTGGCCGAGCGCCCGGCGGCGCAATGGGCGCTGGCGAGCAACTGGCTGCAGGGGCTGTGCTCGGAGGGCGAGCATGCCGCCCTGGCCGACTACATCCCCGAGGCGGTGGCCCTGTCGCTGCTGGCCGAGGACTTCCCGCGGCGCATCACCGAGGTCGACCTGCGCTTCGCCGTCGGCAACCTCATGGGCGAGCACCCGCGCATCGCCGAGCGCAGCCTGCAACTGGCGGTGGATGACTTCTTCGCCCGCCTGCGCGGCCACCGCGAGGATTTCCTGCCCGGGCTGCAGCGCTACCAGGCGCTGCGCCAGGTCATCATCGGCCGCGAGCGCGATGCCCTGCGCCTGGCCGAATTCAAGCCGCGCCCGCTCAGCTCCTTCGTGCGCAACAAGCTGATCAACGACGTCTACCTGGGCGTGATCGGCGACAACCTGGCCAAGCAGATGGGCACCGTGGGCGAGAACAAGCGCACCGACCTGATGGGCCTGCTGATGCTCATCTCGCCCCCCGGCTACGGCAAGACCACGCTGATGGAGTACGTGGCGCACCGCCTCGGGCTGATCTTCATGAAGATCAACGGCCCGGCCCTGGGCCACGAAGTGCGCTCCCTGGACCCGGCCCAGGCGCCGGACGCCACCTCGCGCCAGGAGCTGGAGAAGCTCAACCTGGCCCTGGAGATGGGCAACAACGTGATGCTCTATGTCGACGACATCCAGCACACCCACCCGGAATTCCTGCAGAAATTCATCTCGCTGTGCGACGGCACCCGGCGCATCGAAGGCGTGTGGAAGGGCCGTACCAAGACCTACGACATGCGCGGCAAGAAGTTCTGCGTGGTGATGTCGGGCAACCCGTACACCGAGTCCGGCGACGTGTTCAAGATCCCCGACATGCTCGCCAACCGTGCCGATATCTATAACCTCGGCGACACCCTGGGCGGCATGCAGGAAGCCTTCTCCCTCAGCTACATCGAGAACGGCCTGACCTCCAACCCGGTGCTGGCGCCCCTGGCCACCCGCGACATGGCCGATGTCTATCGCTTCGTCGCCAAGGCCGAGGGCAAGCCCTTCTCCAGCAACGAGCTGAGCCACAGCTACAGCGGCGCCGAGATCAACGAGATCACCACCACTCTGCAACGCCTGATGCAGGTGCGCGACGTGGTGCTCAAGGTCAACCAGCAGTACATCGCCAGCGCCGCCCAGGCCGACCAGTACCGCACCGAACCGCCGTTCAAGCTGCAGGGCTCCTACCGCAACATGAACAAGATGGCGGAGAAGATCTCCGCCGTGATGAACGACGCCGAGCTGCTGCAACTGCTGGCCGACCACTACCAGGGCGAGTCGCAGCTGCTCACCACCGGCGCCGAGGAGAACCTGCTCAAGCTCGCCGAGCTGCGCGGCAACCAGAGCCCGGAACAGGCCGAGCGCTGGGCGCAGATCAAGCGCGACTTCATGCGCAACAAGGCCATGGGCGGCAGCGACACCGACGTTGGCGGCCGCGTGGTGGCCCAGCTCAACGACCTGGTGGAAAGCGTGCGCGGCCTCGCCCGTCAGCCTGACGTGGAAGAGGCCCCGGCGGATGCCCAGGTGCCTTGGCAGGAACTGCTCGCCGGGCTGGAGAAGCTGGTGCAGAAACCGGCCAACCTCGAGGTCGAGGTGGTCGCCCCGGCCCAGCAGGGCGTGCGCGAGGTGCTGGTCAGCCTGGCCGAGAGCCTGGAGAACAGCTTCCTGCCGCTGATCAAGGTGATGGACAAGAAGATCGACATCGACCTGCGCACCCACCACCGCATCAACGACATCTCCAACCGCCTCAACCAGCTGGGCGAGATGATGGGCGCCGGCAAGGCACCGGGTGGCGAATCGTCCTGACCCGCTGGGCTGGCCAGCCCGGCGAACAACCCGAAGAGAGGGAGGCTCCATGGATTTCGACGGACTCGACCAGCAGCTGCGTGACAGCCTGCTGGACCTGAAGCTGAGCAACGAGGAGCGCGACGAACTGCGCCAACTGGGCACCGAGCTGGGCCCGGACCAGGTGCGCTACCTGCGCAACCGCGCCTTCGACCTGGTGCGCGAGCTGGCCCTGGCCGACGCCGCCAACACCCTGCCGGCGCTGAAGTGGCTGGAGCAGGTGATCAAGACCCTGGACGTCAGCGCCGCGCCGGTGCGCAACATCGCCAGCGCCCACTTCAGCCCAGGCGAAGAATGCCGGCGCAAGATCCGCGAGCTGCTGCGCCAGGCACGGCAGGGCGTGGACATCTGCGTCTACACCATCTCCGACGACCAGCTCAGCAGCGAAATCCTCGCCTGCCACCAGCGCGGCATTGCGGTGCGGGTGATCAGCGACAACGAGAAGCTCTTCGACGAAGGCAGCGACATCCGCCAGCTGCAGGCCGCCGGCGTGCCCCTGCGCATCGACGACAGCCCCTTCCACATGCACCACAAGTTCGCCCTGTTCGATGGCCGCCTGTTGCTCAACGGCAGCTTCAACTGGACCCGCAGCGCCAGCACCAGCAACGAGGAAAACCTGCTGGTGATCGACAACGCGCACCTGGTCGGCAGCTACCAGGCCGAGTTCGAACAACTGTGGAAACGCTACGCCCCGCGCTGATTGAGCGCGGCACCGCTCTCGTAGGATGGGTAGAGGCACGAAACCCATCAATACGGACTCCCAGGCATCACGGATGTACCAGGCTCGAAACCGCCTGCTTGTACCGGGGCGACCTAGGGGGCAGCGCGTAGGGTGGGCCGGGCGGCGCTCCGCTTCAGCCCACCGCTTTCACCCCGCAGCCTCGACGCTCCCGAACGCCTCAATCCCCAACCCATCGCCAAAACACGCACCAACCGATTCAGCCCAACCCCCTGATTCCGGCACAATGCGCCGCTGGAAACCGCCTCGGGACGCCCCATGCCGTCGATCGCGAAACGCCTGTCCTTCTACCGCGCCTGCTACCAGGCCGATAGCCGCGAACTGCAACTGGACGATGTCAGCACCTTCAAGGCCGAGCGCTGGGGCTGGCTGGACGGGCGCGAGGAACTGGCCAGCGGTGCCATGCCCTTCGCCGCGCTCTCCGCCGAGCTGGGCGAGCACCTGTTGCAGCAGCAGAACCTCTACCAGCGCGAGCTGCAGCTGATCTACGGCGTGCTGCCGGTATGCGGGCGGCGCAGCGATGCCGAGGGCAAGGCGGTGCGCCACTGCGCGCCGCTGGTGTATTTCGAAGCGCGTCTGGAAAGCCTCGGCGAGGGCGCGCCACCGAGCCTGGCCATCGACCTGGCCCAGCCCCAGCTCAACCGCCGCCTGCTGCGCCAGCTGCTCAAGGCCGACGCCGAGCAGGGGCTGGAAAGCCTGCCGCTGCCCAGCGGCGCGCTGGACGATCACTACCTGGCCGACTTGATGGCCTGGCTGCAACGCTTCACCGTGGTCGGCGAGGTGCTCCCGGCCACCGCCTTCCCCGCCCTGGAAGACGCCGCGCCCCTGAAGAAGGCCATGGCTGCCCAGCGCCTGTCGCTGCGTTCGGCGGCACTGGTGGCCCTGGCCGAGCGCGGTGCCGGCAGCCGCGGCATCCTCCATGAACTGCAGTTGCTGCAGGGCGCGGAGCGCCATTCGCCGGCACTGCGGCAACTGCTCGGTGAAGATGCAGGGGCTGAGGTGGGCGGTGAAGCGGGCGCGACCCTCGGCACCCCCAGCCGTCCGGAAGCCCTGCCGGCCTCCCTCAGCCTGGCCCAGCGCCAGGCCCTGGCCAACGCCACCCGCTACCCCCTGAGTTTCGTCGCCGGGCCACCCGGCACCGGCAAGAGCTACACCCTGGCTGCCCTGGCCCTGGACCGCCACCTGCAGGGCGAGAGCGTGCTGCTGGTCAGCCGCAGCCAGCAGGCGGTCACGGTGATCGCCGACAAGCTGCGTGATGACCTCGGCCTGCGCGACGGCGTGTTGCAGGTGGAGGAGCAATCCCTGCTGCGCACCCTGCGTGCGCGCCTCGACCAACTGCTGCAGGGCGAACTGCCGCCGCTGGAGGAGGGCGCCGTGGCCCGCCAGCAGCGGGCACTGAAAGACCTGCTGGACGAGGAGGCCGCGCTGTCCCGGGCATTCGACAAGCGCAGCCGCCAGGCCCTGCGCTGGAGCGGCCTGCTGGTGCGCGCCGAGCGCGGCACCCTGGCCTTCTGGCAGCGCTGGCTGCAGGTGCCCTGGGTCGAGCGGCGGGTGCGCGGCAGCGTGCGCCACTGGCAGATACTCGACGACCTGCGCGATTGCCAGCGCCGCCGCGAGGCCCACAGCCGCCAGTACATCGACAGCCTGCGGGTGGAGCGCCTGCAACGCCTGCTGGACAGCGACCGGCAGACCTTCGTGCGCTACAACCAGGCGATCCGCGCGCGCAGCTCGCAGCGCCAGCAATCGCTGTTCGACGAGCTCGACCCGGCGCGCCTGCTCGCCGCCTTCCCCATCTGGGTGGTGAGCCTGGACGACCTGCACAAGGTGCTGCCGCTGCGCGAGGGGCTGTTCGACGTACTGGTGATCGACGAAGCCACCCAGTGCGACATCGCCAGCGCACTGCCGGCCCTGCAGCGTTGCAAGCGCGCGGTGGTGGCCGGCGACAGCCGCCAGCTGCGCCATGTGTCCTTCCTCTCCCGCGCCCAGGAGCGCCAGCTGCTGCAGCGCGCCGAACTGCCGGAGAGCGACCAGCAGGCCTGGAGCTACCGCGACAACAGCCTGCTCGACCTGGTGGGCGAGCGCCTGGCCAGCCAGCGTGCGCTGACCTTCCTCGACGAACACTTCCGTGGCCGCCCAGCGCTGATCCGCTTCAGCAACGAGGCCTTCTACAACGGCCGCATCCGGGTGATGAAGGAGCGCCCCGAGCAACTCGCCGCCGAAAGCCTCAGCCTGCACCGGCTGGAAGGCCAGCGCGTGCCGGCGGGGCACAACCCGGTGGAGGCGGAGCGTGCCCTGGCGCTGCTCGAAGAGCATGTCGGCCGCTACCGCGACAGCCAGATCAAGCCCAGCGTCGGCCTGCTCTCGCCCTTCCGCGACCAGGTGGAGCACCTGCGCCGCCTGCTCGCCGAGCGCCTGCCGGGCGAGTTGCTGGCGCAGTTCCGCGTGCGCGTGGCCACGCCCTACGGTTTTCAGGGCGAGGAGCGCGACCTGATGATCCTCAGCTTCGCCATCGACGCTGCCGGCGCCCAGGCCGCCCACTACCTCAACCGCGAAGACATGTTCAACGTCGCCATCACCCGCGCCCGCGAGCACCAGATGCTGCTGTTCAGCGGCGACGAGCGGCAGCTCGCCCCCGGTCACCTGCTGCGGCGCTACCTGGAACGCCTGGAACAGGGCCAGGGCCATGACCACGGCGGCCAGGCGGTGGATGCCTTCCAGCAGCAGGTGGCGGAGGCGCTGCAAGGGCAGGGCGTGCGCGTCTGGTCCGGCTACCCGGTGGCCGGGCATTGCCTGGACCTGTTCTGCCAGCGCGGCGAGCGGGTGCTGGCCATCGACCTGATCGGCTACCCCGGCGCCAGCGAGGACGTCTTCGACCTGGAGCGCTACCAGGTGCTGGCGCGCGCCGGGCTGGAAATGATCCCGCTCAGCTACGCGGTATGGACGCTGCAACCCCAGGTGGCCCTGGAGGCTTTGCTGATGCGGCTGTGAATGGCGGCTGGCCATTGGCCGACGGCAGGCCGTGGCGGGCGCACACGGTTACGCGTAAAGTGCGACGCGAGTCACATTTTCATTCGCTGCCCTTTCCGGTATCACCATGCACGCCCTCGCTCGTCACTCCAGCCCGCCGACCCTCTCCGGGGCGGCGATCGTCCGCCATGGAGTGGCGTCATGGCGCTGAACATCCCCACGCTGGTGCTGGTCGACGTCTACATCCTCATGCTCCTCGGCCTGCTGGCGGGCCGCGCCTGGCGCCGGGGCAGCCCCGAGCCCACCCTCGGCTACCTGAGCCTGATGCTGCTGCTCGGCGCGCTGGCCACGGTGCTCGGCAGCCTGCGCGGGATGAACATCGACCTGGTGCCCATCCTCCTCGGCAATATCGTGCTGCAGTTCAGCTGCGCCATGAACTGGACGGCCATGCGCGTGTTCGCCGGGCGCCGCGCGCACCTGCCGGGAATCCTCGCCGGGCCGTTGCTCTGGGCCGTGCTCTGCGCCGTGCCGGCCTTCTATGAATCGCTGCCGGCTCGGGTCTTCGTCAGCACGGCGCTGACCCTGGGCTACACCCTGCTCGCCGGCCTGGAGCTGTGGCGCGCGCGGCACGCGCTGCAGGTGTCCATCAAGCCGGCGCTGGCGCTGCACCTGATCCACTTCGTCACCTACGGCGTGCGCCTGGTGGTGGACCGGGGCGTGCCGTTCCAGGCCGCGGTGGACGGGCAGAGCACCGGTTTCTTCGCGGTGATGGTGTTCGAGACGCTGCTCTACGGCATCGGCATGGCCTTCGTCACCCTGGCGATGGTCAAGGAGCGCACCGAGCTGCAGTACAAGCACGCCGCCTTCAGCGACCCGCTCACCGGCATCGGCAACCGCCGCGCCTTCATGACCTCCGGCGAGGCGCTGCTCAAGGCCTGCGCGGCGCGCAAGGAGTCGGTGGCGCTGCTGCTCTGCGACCTCGACAACTTCAAGCAGCTCAACGACACCTTCGGCCATTCGGCCGGCGACGAGGTGCTGATGGGCTTCTGTGCGGTGACCTCGGCACGCATGCGCAAGCACGATGTGTTCGGCCGGATCGGCGGCGAGGAGTTCGCCTGCCTGCTGAGCGATGCCGATGCGGCCACCGCCACCCTGGTGGCCGAGCGCATCCGCCGCGAGTTCGCCGAAAGCGACCTGCTCGGACCGGGCCGCCTCAGCGTCAGCATCGGCATCGCCACCTCCTCCCAGGCCGGGCACGAGCTGTACCGCCTGCTGTCCCTGGCGGACAAGGCGCTCTACGAGGCCAAGAACCAGGGCCGCAACCGGGTGGAGCACTATCACGCCGCCATTCCCACCCGCCCCGCCCGGGGCAGTTGAAAAACGACCTGCGTGGCCATCGCGGCGTTAAAAACGGGCTCAAGACGCATGCGTCGGGTTGCACCCGACCTACAGGGCCAATTCGTAGGATGGGTAGAGCGGAGCGAAACCCATCAATGCGCAGTCCCAGGCATTACCGCGTGCCAAGTTCGACTCCGCCTGGTGGAGGTAAAAAGCGACCTCCACCCTACACGGCGGTCACGTCCCTGGGCGACTTCAGACTCGTAGGATGGGTAGAGCTCCGCGAAACCCATCAATGCGGGGTCCAGGCATTGCCGCAGTGCCGGGCTCGACTCCGCCTGGTGGAGGTAAAAAGCGACCTCCACCCTACACGGCGGTCATGTCCCTGGGCGACTTCAGACTCGTAGGATGGGTAGAGCTCCGCGAAACCCATCAATGCGGGGTCCAGGCATTGCCGCAGTGCTGGGCTCGACTCCGCCTGGTGGAGGTAAAGAGCGACCTCCACCCAGCGGTCACGTTCCAGCGGTGGCACGAGCGCTTTGTGTAGGGGCGACTTCAGTCGCCAAGCGGCGCGCAGCGCCTGGCATAGGGGGTAAAAACGTCAGCGAGGCAGTCAGCGCAAGGCGAAGACAGGCCAGAAAAGCGCAGTTTACGTGCTGTAAATGAGCATTTTTTGGCCTGGCTTCAACGCTGCGATGGCAACGCAGCTAGTTTTTTCAAGTGCCCAGGGCGCCGTTGGCGAGGGCATCGAGCAACTCCCTTTGCAACTCGTCGGCCCGCTGCGGCGCTTCCGGGCGCAGGCGTTCGATGGCCTGGCGCAGGCGGGCGAGGGGGTTCTCGGGGGCCATGAGGTTGCGCAGGTCGAGCAGGGCGATGGCTTGCGGGTAGCGCCCCTGGTCGATGTGCTGGCGCAGCAGCGTGGCGTCGAGGCCACGGCTGTCACCGTCCAGCTCCAGCAGTCGATCGCGCAGGGCGGTCGCGCGCTCGATCTGGTCGAGGGCGATGGCGGCTTCGGCCAGGGTTTCCAGGTACCAGGTGCGTTCGTCCGGGTCGTCGATTTCCTGCGCTTCCCAGAGCGCCACGGCCTTTTCCAGGGTCTCCAGGGCGGCATCCTGCAAGCCCAGCTGGTGCTGCAGGCGGGCCAGGTGGCAGGCCTGGTCCAACTGTTCATCCCAGTCCAGTTGCTGGCGCAGGGCGTCGAATTCCTCCAGGTCGGCGGTCATCCGTGCCGGGTCGCGGGCTTCCTCGCCCTGCAGCCGGCTGCGCAGTGCCAGCAGGCGCAGGCGTATCCAATCGGTCTCGTTATCCACCGCCTCCATGGCCTCCAGCCCCTGGTGCAGCAATGCTGCGCTCCAGGCCGGCTGGGCCTCGGTGCAGCGGCCGGCCAGCTCCAGGCGCAGCCAGGTGGCGTCGCTGCCGTCGAGGCCGCTGGCGCGCAGCAGGGTGTCGGCACGGGCGGTATCGGCATGGCCGGCGTGCCAGGCCATGAGGTCGGCCAGCAGCTCCAGGTGCATCTGTTCGGGGGCCAGGGCCAGCAGGCGTTCGGCCAGTTGCGGGCGCTCGCTGTCCAGGGCCAAGCGCAGCAGCTCGTGCCAGTCGAGGGCATGCAGCGGCATGTCCGGGCGCGCCAGCAGCTCCAGGGCCTGGGCTTCGCGGTTGCTTGCCAGCAGCAGGGTGATGGCGTCGTTGGCCAGCAGCGCGTCGGGGGCGACGGCCAGCTCGGTGAACAGGTCGAGGCGTTCCTGGGCCAGGCATTCCCGCAGCAGGGCCTGGAAGTCGGCGGGCGCGTCCTGCACCGGCACGCTGAGCATGGCGCGGGCGCGCTCCAGGCTGCGGTCGGCGGCTTCGGGGCGCTCCAGCTGGCGTTGCAGGCCGGCCAGCAGCAGGTTCTGGCGGACGGACAGGGCCTGGCCCACCTGGCCTTCCTGGCCGGCGGTGACGCTGTCGAGCAACTGCTGCGCCTGGTCCCGGCGGCCGGCGGCGGCCATCAGCGGGATGCTCAGCAGGGGGGCTTCGGGCAGGGGGCTGGCGCTGGCTTCCAGCAGGTCGAGGGCGGCGAGGGCGCCCGTCTGTTCCAGCTGGTTCTCCAGCATCGCCTCCAGGGCGGACTGGCGATAGCCGGCCGTGAGTTCGGCCAGGGCGCCCAGCGCCAGGTCGCGGTCGCCGGCGAGCAATAGCGCCGGGGCCACCTGGTGCATGGCCAACTGGCGTGCCTCGCCGTCCAGGCGCTGCGCCAACTGGTGGCCCAGGTGCGGTTCGAGCAGGGTGAGCAAGGCTACCCGGTTGATCTGTGCGGCGCCCTCGGCGCTGACGCGGGGGGCGTGGGTGCGTCGGGCCGAGCGCCACAGGGCGATGGCCAGGAGTGCCACGATGCCAGCCACGATGATGAACGCTTCCATTGGCTTCCTTTCCTGAAGTGCGGACCGGGGCGGCTTATAAAGGGGCCCGGCCCGGGCTGGCAACCCCGAGTCGCGCGGGCTGGGAACCCGAGCGCATTTCCGGGTGCCGAACGGCCGGACGGCGCCCGGGCGCGGTGCCGGGTTTCGGGTTAGACTTGCCGCCTTTTCGCCTAACCAAGAAGCCCGCACATGGCCCTGCAAGCGACGCCCTACAAAGTCGACCTCAATCTCACCGACCTCGATCGCAGCGTCTACGAGAACCTGCGTTTCACCGTCGCCAAGCACCCCTCGGAAACCGAGGAACGCCTGGCCGTGCGCCTGATCGCCTACGCGCTCTGGTACCACGAGCAGCTGGCGTTCGGCCGTGGCCTGTCGGACGTCGACGAGCCGGCGCTGTGGGAGAAGAGCCTCGACGACCGCGTCTTGCACTGGATCGAAGTCGGCCAGCCGGATGCCGAACGCATCACCTGGTGCTCGCGTCGCACCGAACGCTTCAGCCTGGTGGCCTACGGCAACCTGCGTGTATGGCAGACCAAGGTGCTCGACGGTGTGCGCAGCCTGAAGAACATCAATGTTGTGGGGGTCGACCAGGAAGCCCTGGAGAACCTCGCCAAGGATATGCCGCGCGCCATCAACTGGAGCGTGATGATCAGTGACGGCGAGCTGTTCATCACCGACGAGCGTGGCCAGCACGAGATTCCCCTGGAGTGGCTGGCCGGCGAACGCTGACCGCTGCCCCACGCGGCCGCCGGCTCCGTCGCGCGGCCCCCTGTTCCACGGCGGCGCCCCCGCCCCGCAAGCCTGAAGACTGAGCCGCATGCGTATCGATCCCCGCCCGTTGCCCGCCACCCTGCCTGACCTCGGCGACCTGCCGCCCCTGCTGACCCGCCTCTACGCCGCCCGTGGCGTGCAGTCCGCCGCCGAGCTGGACAAGGGCCTGGCGCGGTTGATCCCCTACCAGCAGCTCAAGGGCATCGACGCGGCGGTTGAACTGCTGGTGCAGGCCCTGGAACAGCGCCAGCGCATCCTCTATGTCGGCGACTTCGACGCCGACGGCGCCACCGCCAGTACCGTAGGCGTGCTCGGCCTGCGCATGCTCGGCGCGGCCCATGTCGACTACCTGGTGCCCAACCGTTTCGAATACGGCTACGGCCTGACCCCGGAGATCGTCGCCGTGGCCCTGGAGCGTCGCCCCGACCTGCTGGTGACCGTGGACAACGGCATCTCCAGCGTCGACGGCGTGGCGGCGGCCAAGGCGGCCGGGCTCAAGGTGCTGGTCACCGACCACCATCTGCCGGGCCCGGAACTGCCGGCGGCGGACGCCATCGTCAACCCCAACCAGCCGGGCTGCGAGTTCCCCAGCAAGGCCATGGCCGGCGTCGGCGTGATCTTCTACGTGCTGCTGGCCCTGCGCGCGCGCCTGCGCCAGCTGGACTGGTTCACCCGCACCGGCCGCCCGGATGCCAACCTCGCCGAGCTGCTCGACCTGGTGGCCCTGGGCAGCGTCGCCGACGTGGTGCCGCTGGATGCCAACAACCGCATCCTGGTGCACCAGGGCCTGGCACGCATCCGCGCCGGCCGTGCCCGCGCCGGGCTCAAGGCGGTGCTGGAAGTCGCCGGGCGCCCGGCGGCACGCATCACCTCCACCGACCTCGGCTTCATCCTCGGCCCGCGCCTCAACGCCGCCGGCCGCCTGGATGACATGAGCCTGGGCATCGAATGCCTGCTGTGCGAAGACGAGGCCCTGGCCCGCGACATGGCGGTGCAGCTCGACCAGCTCAACCAGGACCGCAAGGCCATCGAGCAGGGCATGCAGCGCGAAGCCCTGGCGCAGCTCAAGGACCTGCCCCTAGAAGACCTGCCCTTCGGCCTCTGCCTGTTCGAGGCGGACTGGCACCAGGGCGTGATCGGCATCCTCGCCTCGCGCATGAAGGAGCGTTACCACCGCCCAACCATCGCCTTCGCCGACGCCGGCGAGGGCCTGCTCAAGGGCTCGGCGCGCTCGGTGCAGGGGTTCCATATCCGTGACGCCCTGGACGCCGTGGCCGCGCGCCACCCGGGACTGATCAGCAAGTTCGGCGGCCACGCGATGGCCGCCGGGCTGTCCCTGCCTGTGGAAAACTTCGGCGCCTTCGCTGCGGCCTTCGACGCCGAGGTGCGCCGCCAGCTGGATGAGGAGGACCTCACCGGCCGCCTGCTTTCCGACGGCCAGCTGAGCATCCAGGAGTTCCACCTGGAACTGGCCCGCGCCCTGCGCCAGGCCGGCCCCTGGGGCCAGCATTTCCCCGAGCCGGTATTCCACGGCATCTTCCAGGTGGTGCAGCAGCGCCTGGTGGGCGAGCGCCACCTCAAGCTGGTGCTGAAGACCGAATGCGGCTCGGTGCAGCTGGACGGCATCGCCTTCAACATCGACCGCGACCAATGGCCCAACCCCACCGTGCGCTGGGCGGAAGTGGCCTACAAGCTGGACGTCAACGAATACCGTGGGCAGGAAAGCGTGCAACTGATGGTGGCGCACATCGCACCACGCTGATCCCCCTGCACGGTGATGACGGCTGTGTAGGGTGGATGACGCTTCATCCATCCACCGTGCGGGGTTTCGAGCGGCTGGTTGCGCATGGAGTGGGCGATGTTCCCCGTGCCACGTTCGACGCTGATTGCGCCGGCGGTACAGGGTGGGTAAGGGGGCGTAGGGTGGCGCTTCAGCCCACCGTTTCTCCGACCCCCAGCCATTTCGAAGTCCTGCCGAACTCCCGTGTCCCGGCACAGCCGCGTGCCACGTTCGACGCCGCCCGGTGGAGGTAAAAAGCGACCTCCACCCTACGCAGCGGTCATCTCCGCGCGTCAGCCCGGCAGTGCTGTAGGGGCGACTTCAGTCGCCAAGCGGCGCGCAGCGCCGCCGTTTCCGGGCCTTACCAGCAGTGTTCACTTGTACCGCGCCGCCGCGCTGCTGCGGGACATGTTCGGGCCGAGCTTGGTGCGGGCGCTGACCACGGCGGCCCAGTCGCCGGCGTCGGGCAGCGAGGGGATGGTGACCAGTTCGCCCTGGTCGAAGCCGGCCAGCGCGGCGTCCACCATCTCGCCGGCTTCCATGATCATGTTCGGGTCCAGGTGCGCGGCGTCGATGCCGGAGCGCTCCCAGATCTCGGTGCGGGTGATGCCCGGCAGCACGGCCTGCACCTGCACGCCCTTGGGCGCGATCTCGTGGTTCAGCGTCTGGGTCAGGCTCAGTACATAGGCCTTGGTGGCGCTGTAGGTGGCGTTGAACATCTCGGGGATCAGCGCGACCACCGAGGCGAGGTTGATGATCGCGCCTTCGCCGGCCTCGCCGAAGCGCTTGGCGGCGACCACCGAGAGGTGGGTGAGGGCGGTGACGTTGAGCTCGATCATGGAGTCGATCTGGTCCAGGTCGGCATCGGCCAACTGGCCGTTCTGCGCCACCCCGGCGTTGTTCACCAGCACCTTGATGGCGGCATCGCTGGCCAGGCGCTGTTCCACCGCACGCAGGTCGGCGCGCTGGGTCAGGTCGGCCTTGAGGGTTTCCACCTTCACGCCGTATTCGCCGCCGAGGCGTTTGGCCAGTTCGTCGAGGCGTTTCTGGTCGCGGGCCACCAGCAGCAGGTCGAGGCCACGGCGGGCCAGGCGTTCGGCGTAGGTGGCGCCGATCCCGGAGGATGCGCCAGTGATCAGTGCGGTGCCCTTGAGGTTGTGCGAGCTCATTGCGGTGTCTCCGGGAAGAGGGGGGGATGTTTATATGATGCGTGTAATTCACGATTTATATTATGACTATAATTTTAACTGTCAAGCACAGGATCAGAGTCATTCAAGCGGAGCGACGAAAGGATTCCAGGCCGCTGACCGCAAGCTGACGGGTGGCATGGCCGGTGGGCTCCGGGCTGATGAACGGCCGTGAACCGCAGCCGCAGCGGCCGGTCAATTGCCCCGTGGTCGCCAGGATGGCAGGACGCGGATGCGGACCATGTCGACGTGGCAGCCGAGTGGCCGCCGCTGCGTAGCCAATGACCGGCCCCCGCCGAAAGGAACTCGCCATGACCCAGCCCCGCACCCGCACCCTCACCCGGCCGCGCCTGGCCACCTCGCTGATGCTCGCCTCCCTGCTCGCGCTGCCGACCCTCGGCATGGCGCGGGATTTCCAGGTCACCCGCACCGATGACGGCTTCGACGGCCTCTGCGATGCCGACTGCACGCTGCGCGACGCGGTGGAAGCCGCCAACCGCCTGGGTGGCAAGAACCGCATCGTCCTGCCCGCCGGCATCTACGCCCTGACCCTGCCGCCGACCATGGGGGAGGAGGGCGAGATCCTCGACGAGGACCAGAACCTCAACGGTGACCTCGATGTGCGGGCCGGCAACCTGACCCTGGTCGGTGCCGGCGTGGGTGCCAGCGTCATCGACGGTTCGGGCCTGGACCGCCTGCTGGAGATCGACCTCGGCGTCACCGTGTTGCTCCAGGACCTGACCCTGCGCAACGGCTACACCACCAGCAACGGCGGTGCCATCGAGAACTTCGGCTACCTGGTGGTGCGCCGTGTGGCCTTCCAGGACAACCGCGCCAGCTTCGGCTTCTACGATGGCGACGGCGGCGCGATCTCCAACCGCGGCACCCTGGAAGTCCACAGCTCGGTGTTCGAGCGCAACCGGGCCGACTTCGGCGACTCCGGCCGCGCCCTGGGCGGGGCCATCTTCAACGGCGGCCTGCTCACCCTGCGCGACAGCCTGTTCAGCGAGAACGTCACCAACGGCGACGACGTGGTCGCCCTGGGCGGCGCGCTGTTCAACACCGGCACTGCCGACGTGGCCCGCAGCGCCTTCCTCCACCACCGCGCCGATGGGCCCGGCGTGGTCATCCGCAATGACGGCAACGGCGTGCTCAGGCTGACCAACGTCACCGTCTCCGGGAAGAACGCCAACGGCGAGGGGGATTACGACGCCGTGGTTGCCAACGGCTCCGACTACCCGATGTTCGCCGGTACGCCGAGCCTGCAACTGGTCAACGTCACCATCGCCGACAACCTCACCCTCGGCCTGCTCAACCATGGCCGTCTGTCGGTTCGCAACAGCCTGATTGTCGGCAACGGCAACGAATCCATCGGCCCGGCCAACTGCGCCAATGGCGGTGATACGACGAGCTACCAGGCCAGTGGCCTGCTGCTGGGCACCGATACCGGCAACTGCACCGCCGACATCCATGTCAACGATGCCGAGGCCTTCACCCGGGTGCTCTACCCGCTGGCGGCCAATGGTTCCAGCCTGCCGACCCACGCCCTGCGCCCGCGCAGCCCGGCGGTGGACACCGGCGTCGGCTCCTGCACCCGGCAGGACCAGCGCGGTTCCATGCGGCCACGGGATGGCGATGGCGACGGCATGGCGCTGTGCGACCTGGGTGCCTATGAGCGGCCCAAGCCCTGAGGCACAGGCGGATTTTTTGCAAATTGTTTCAAACCTGACGCATCGATTGGAAAAAGCAATTTCAGGATCGGCCCGGTTCGGCTGATAAGACTGGAGCTGCAATCCGAATTGGCAGGGACGCTGGCGAGACCCCAACCCGCAGGTACTGCCATGTCCATACGATCCATCACCATCGCTTCGCGCGCTTCCCTGTGTTTCGCACTGATCACCCTGCTGGTGATCGTCCTCGGTGGTTTCTCATGGCAGCAGATGCATGTGCTGCGGGGTGCTGAACAGGACATCGAGACCAACTGGCTACCCTCCATTCAGACCGCCAACGACATCCAGACCAGCCTGCTGCACGTCCGCCTGGAGAGCCTGCGGCTGCTGGCCAGCACCACCCCCGACGAACAGCGCAACGCGCTCGACCAGTTGCAGAGCGCGCGCCAGACCCTGACCGAGAAAAGCGAGCACTATCGCCGTAACATGATCACCAGTGCCGAAGAGCAGCGCGTGTTCGATGGCTCGGCGCAGGCCCTGCAGGCCTACATGGCTGGGTTGCAGAAGCTGATCGACCTGCAAGGCCGCGACCCCGCCCAGGCATTGCTCTGGGCCAACGGCGGCCAACGCGACCTGGCGACGACCTACCAGCAGCACGTGACCAAGCTGATCGACCTCAACGCCGCTGGCGTCAAGCGCTCGGGCGTTGCCGCCAGCGATGCCTACGACACCAGCATCAACATCGTCATCGGCTCGGTGCTGCTGGCCCTGGCGATGACCGTGGCCCTGGCCATGACCCTCACCCGCAGCATCGTGCGGCCCCTGGGCGACTCGCTGCGCTTCGCCGAATCCATCGCCAAGGGCGACCTGACCCGCACCGTCGAGGTCAGCGGCCAGGACGAGGCCACGCGCCTCAGCGAAGCCCTGCAGCGGATGCAGGAGAACCTGCGGCAGACCATCCGGCAGATTTCCGATTCCTCCATCCAGCTCGCCTCGGCGGCGGAGGAAATGACCACCGTCACCGAGCAGGGCAGCCTCACCCTGCAGCAGCAGAACTCCGAGATCGAGCAGGCCGCCGCAGCGGTCAACCAGATGACCGCCGCCGTGGAGGAGGTGGCCCGCAACGCCGCCTCGGCCTCCACCTCGGCGCGCCAGTCCAGCGAAGCGGCGAACCTGGGCAACCAGCGCGTGGCTGAAACCCTGGAGGCGATCCGCAGCCTCTCGGTGCAGGTGCAGGAAACCGAAGCCCAGGTGCAGGGCCTGGCCCAGCAGGCGGTGGACATCAGCCAGGTGCTCAACGTCATTCGTGCCATCGCCGAGCAGACCAACCTGCTGGCCCTCAACGCCGCCATCGAAGCGGCGCGGGCCGGCGAGCAGGGCCGTGGCTTCGCCGTGGTGGCCGACGAGGTGCGCGCCCTGGCCCATCGCACCCAGACCTCGACCCTGGAGATCGAGAAGATGATCGCCTCCATCCAGAACGGCACCGGCTCGGCGGTTCAGGCCATGCAGGCGAGCAACAGCCAGGCCCAGGCCACGCGCCTGTCCGCCGACGAGGCCGGGCGCGCCCTGCAGGAAATCACCGAAGCGGTGGGCACCATCGACGAGCGCAACCTGCAGATCGCCACCGCCTCGGAGCAGCAGGCCCACGTCGCCCGCGAGGTGGACCGCAACCTGATGAGCATCCGCGACCTGTCGATCCAGAGCGCCGCCGGCGCCCACCAGACCACGGTCGCCAGCAGCGAAGTGGCGCGCCTGGCGGTGGACCTGAAAGGGCTGGTGGCACGCTTCAGCGTGTAAGGCGATTTCCGGGGCGACCGTAGGGGCGAATTCATTCGCCCCGCGCCGCCTCTCCCGGTGGGAACGAATTCATTGGCTCTGTCGGCGTTAGCTGTTGTGGTTTTAATGCAAGTGCTCAAGCACGGTGCTTTCCGGGCACCAAAGGATTTCTGCCACCGCCACAGCATGGGTTTCGCTTCGCTCTACGCCATCCTACGAAAGCCGCCGTTACGTGCACGTTGGGTTGGTGCGCACATCAATGTGTGGATTTGAGCGAAGAAAGTTGGAGCAGCCGCCAACGCCCCTCCAGGAGGCCGAACGCAGTCGTTGCGCCGGGGGACGAGCGGCATGGATGCCGCGAGAGGCGCGCCAGGCCATGGATGGCCCATCGCGCCGGCCCCCAGACGACGCTTGCGGCGAACGCACTGCAGTGCGGCCCGAAGGGCGAGCGTAGCGAGTAACGACGATGGAGTGAGGGAACCCCGGCGAAGCCGGGGCCGGATGACGGGGCATGTATGGATCAACCACATGGGTAACAAAAGAGTTCAGTCACATGGGTGACACTTTCAAGGATAGATAACCCTCCTTCTGCTCTTGCTCATCTACGCGACCAATCACAACCGGGCCGAAATGCACGGCCCAGAGTTCTTCACCAATCTGCTCCAATCCAATCTGTTCGTGCTTGAGCAGGTGCCCTACGTAGATACGTAGTCCCCTTCGATTGAGGATGCCGTTGCAATCTGCCCGATAGACTTCGACATGGCCCGGATACGTCAGCTCCGGCAACTGTTCTGGATAAGTACGTGGTGACTCCTTGTAGCACTGGCTGGGTGTCTGCTGCTTCAGGGCCTCATGAGGTCTCTGCTGGTTGTAGTTCTGAATGAACTCATCGAAGCGCTGCTGTTGCTCTGCCATGTGCGCCGCCACAGGCTGGGTGACTGCTCGTTTCAAGGTCCGGTGCATGCGCTCATGCCGCCCATTCTGCTCAGGCCGCCCCGGGGCTATGCGCTCCGGAATGATCCCCAGACGTAGCCACCAGATCGATAGCTGGGTCAGGCCAGTTCTGCCCGTACTGGCAAACGGTGTTCCGTTGTCGGTCCGCAGGCGCAGTGGCAGTCCATGGCAACGAAACAGCCGCTCAAAGGCTGCCTTGGTCTCCTCCAGTCGTGTCCCTGCCATGCCCTCGCAGGCCAGGAGGTATCGGCTGGCATGATCCATAACCGTCAGGGGGTAGCACCACTTACCGTCCTGGGTCAGAAACTGGCCTTTGTAATCTGCGCTCCAGAGCTCATTGGGCTCGTGGGTCGTCTTCAGCGGTTTTGGATAACTCGGTACCCGGCGGCGAACTCGTCGGGGGGCGATAAGGCCCTCCAGTTTGAGGATGGTGTAGATCGTGGTCCTGGAGGGACTCTGCCCGGGGTAACGTCGCTCAACCAGCGCCTGGATTTTCTTGGGCCCTAGCTCAACCTCCGAGCGCCGTCGCAAGTCGAGGATGTACTCGCGAATGACATAAGGAGTTCGCTCCTGCTCGTGACGCTTTCGGCTCTGCTCGGCAAGCCCTTGCATGCCGGCTTGCTTGTAACGCTCAACCCACTTGTAGCCTGTCTTGCGGCTAATGCCGAAATGCTCACAAAGCCCAGTGAAGCTGCTCACCTGCCTGAGGTAATCAGCGATGAACAATACTTTTTCGTCCATAGGTTTCAGCTCTCGCCAAGGCATGGGGCACCCTCCTGAGGGAACCCCGCTAGGTTAAAAACTGTAACCCATGTGGTTGAACCGATTTGTCACCTATGTGGGTGAGTCATACCGGCAAGCGTTTTTGGTTCCTTTTTTGGCGATTGAAAAAAGGGACTCGCCCGGGGGGGGGGCGAAACCAGAAACATCATCAGAGCTCGGCAATCAGCTGGGCTCAATTCTTCTAGCAACACTTAACGCAGACAGAGCCAATTCATTCGCGAAACGTTTCACCGAGCGGTTTCATCATGGCCCATCGCTGTGTTGGGCCTCGCTGCGCTCGGCGCCAACCTACGGAGCCGTTCTGCGCTTCGTTGGGGTTGGTCTCAGCTCACCGCTTCCCGGCATGGGAACCATCTCCCACTCCCACGGACGAACACCTGTAGGCCTCTGGACAAGCGGCCTGGCGGCGGCATAGCGTTGCCGGGCGCCGGGTTGGCGTGGTTTTCACAGCGTTCCAAGGAGTAATGGTGTTCGATCTTCTCAAGCCGATGTTGTACGTCCGGGTCTATCGCAACCGCATGCTGATCCGCGAACTCGTGGCCCAGCGTGAGCAGGACGTGCATGCCACTTTCAGCACCGAGCGCTTGCTGGTGGGGCAGTTCAACGATGCCCGTGTCGCGCTGCGCCAGGCCATCAAGCTGATGCTGCGTGGCCAGTGGATGTCCATGGCGCCGACCATCCTCGTGCACCCCATGGAGATGATCGAAGGCGGCCTGTCCCAGGTGGAGGAGCGCATCTTCCATGAGCTCGGCGCCGGCATCGGCAGCCGCCGGGTGCGGGTGCATATCGGCGATGAGCTGAACGACGAGGCCGTGCGCCGCCAGTTGGCTGTGCGATGAGCGCGGAGTTGGTCGAGCGCTGGTTCGGCGCGGGCTTCGCCGGGCTGCACCCCTTGTTGCAGCAGCTGCACCGCCAGGGCGGGGTGCTCCAGGGCGAGGTGGAGCTGGCGACCGGCAGCGGTCTTGCCGGTTGGCTGGGTCGCCGGCTGGCGGCGAAGCTGGGGCTTCCCCTGGGGGCGCGACGGGTGCCCTTGCGGGTGGATATCCACAGCGACGAGGCGGGCCTGCACTGGAATCGGCGCTTCGGCGAATCCGCCACCCTGGTTTCCCTGTTCCGCCCCGTGGGGCACTGGCCGGATGGGCACTGGGAGGAAAGCACCGGTGCCTTGCGCCTGGCCCTGAAGGTAGACAGCCACGACGGCGGCTGGCGCTGGGTGCCGATTGCGGCCTGGGTGCGTGGCCTCCGTGTGCCGCTGTTCCTGTTGCCGCGTACCACCGCCTACAAGCGCATCGAAGACGGGCGTTATCACTTTTTCGTCGGCTTCTCCCTGCCGGGGTTGGGGACGTTGTTGTCCTATAGCGGTGGTTTGGAACTGGTGCCGGCGGTGGTGGTGGAGGCGGGGTGAAGTCCGATCGCGAATGAATTCGCTCCCACAGGAAGAGCGGCGACGCTGCGCGCCGCTTGGCGACTGAAGTCGCCCCTGCAGATGCGTCCCCACCGGAGGGGCTGACCGTTGTGTGGAGGTCGCTGTTTACCTCCGGGCGGAGTCGAACCAGGCACCGCGTTATGCCTGAAACCCTGCAAGCCCCATAAAAAACGGGCTCCATCAGGGAGCCCGTCCTCTTCATCGGTTGACGATCAACCCAGCTCGCCCACCGCCCTCCAGGCTTCGTCGATGGCCGCGTGGGCGTAGGCGCTCCAGGCGGCGTCGGAGTTGGCGATGGTGACGTTGCCGACCTTGGTGCGGGCCAGGTTCATCAGCTTCTCGCTCTCGTCCTCATCGTCGAACAGGCTGTTGGCGAAGTAGGCGTAGCCGTGGGACCAGCGGTTCACGGTGATGCCGAGGATGTCCTTCTGGTGGTCGAAACCGACCGGGCCGAGCATGGCCTGGAGCTGGTCGCGGATGGCCTTTTCCATCTGCTCGAAGCTCATGGCGTAGAGCTTGGTGCGGCCGACCCGCGCCTGGGTGCGGGCGTCCATACCCATGTTCGGGCTGGTGGGCACGTGGACCATGTGCAGGCCGATGGGCTGGTTCGGGTCGCGCGGGTGGCGGTAGCCGCCGATGTCCACCGGGTAGTCGAGCTTGACCCGGCTGTAGGGCTGGTTCGGCGCGTAGATCTCGTGCACGCCGAGCTTGCGGAAGCTCTGCCAGTTGCGGATCACCACCTTGGTGTACACCAGCGGGAATTTCACGTTCTGTGCCAGGGCGTGGGTCTGCTCGGCGGAGAGGTCGCGCAGGATGTAGGGGATGATCATGTTGTAGCAGGCCAGCACCGTGTGCTTGCCGCGCACGCGGTGCAGTTGGCCGCCACGGCTGTAGCCGACGTCCACGCCGCCGTCGCGGTTGCGCACGCTGACCACGGTGCTGTTCAGGCGCAGGCGCACCGGGCTCCTGGCTTCGTCGAGCTTGGCGTAGTCGAAGTCGGCGAGGACGATGTCGTCCATGCCCTTGCCCGAGGCCACGGCCGGAATCAGGCCGCGCACCAGCAGGCGCGCCAGCGAGGCGTTGCCGTCGGGGAAGTGGTAGATGTACGGCTCTTCCATCTCCGCCTTGGCCTCTTCGCTGACAGGGGAGAGGTCCATGGCGGCGAAGCCGGGGAAGCCCACCGAGTAGGCGTCGGCGGCGGCCACGGCGTCGATGCTCAGGGCCGAGAAGTCGTTGGTGCGGGCGAGGAAGTAGCGGGTGGCCGCTTCGCTCAGACCCACGTCCTTGCGCAGGAAGTCCTGGTAGCTGGTCTTGGCCAGGTGCGCTTCCTTCTCCTCGCGGCTCTTGCCGGCGAGGTAGTCGCGGGGCGCCTCGTGCAGGTCGATCAGCGCCTGGCGGTCGGCCTCGGGCAGCGGGAAGTCATTGATGAACGCACGCCAGCTGCGGGCGTTGAGTTTTTCCGGGGCGATGTCGTCGGCCACCATGGGCGTCGGGTCGCCGGTCACCAGCTTGTCCTGGCCGAAGCCGGCCTTGTCGAAGAACACCCCACGGGACAGGCCCAGGCCCGGGTAGAAGTCGCGGTCGAAGGCGGTCTCGAAGCGGTCGATATCCACGCCCAGCTGCTTGAGCAGGCCGTTGACCTCGGTGCTGTAGAGACTCTTGGGCGACTGGAAGGCCTCGCTGCCTCCGTAGCCGAGGATCATCCGCCCGCCGGCCTGGAATTCGTTGCGCTTGGCGTGGCCGCCGAAGTCGTCGTGGTTCTCGACGATGAGCACCCGCGCCTGTGGGTTCTTCTGGCGGTAGAACCAGGCCGCGGCGAGGCCGCTGATGCCGCCGCCGACCACCACCAGGTCGTACTCCTCTTCGATCTTCAGGCCGTCGGTGTCGAACACCTTCTTCTCCCAGCCCATCTGGTGCGCCACCTCGAAGGCGCCGGGGTGGCTACCGCGCAGGCCGGTGAGGGCGGGCGGGTAGTAGCGGCCGGAGGGGGCGGCCTGGAGCAGCTGCAGCGGGGTGAGTCCGGCGCCGATGGCGAGGGCAGCGCCGTTGAGGAAGTCGCGGCGGGTGATGGTCATGGTGTACCTGCAAGGCGTTGTCGTTTTTATGCATGGCGCCCGGGTCGTGCCGGGCGCCACGTCGGGCTTACCAGCCCAGTTGTTTATTGAAGCCCAGGGCGTCGTAGTAGTCGCCCTGGTAGGCGATCTTGCCGTCCTTGATGCGCACGAAACTCACCCCTTCGAACTTCAGGGGCTTGTTCGTGGCCGGGGTTTCCGCGCCCCAGGCGCCGCTGTTGGTGCCGCTGAACTCCCACTGGAAGGCGATGCCGTCGGGCCCGACTATGGGCTCGCTGGTCATCCTCCACTTCAGGTCCGGCACCGCGCCGATGAACACCTTGATGACGTTGTCGCGGGCGGCGGCCTTGCCCTTCTGCGGCGTGCCGACGGTGGCGTCGAAGTACTCCGCATCCTCGGCGAGGAAGGTGGCGGCCTTGTCGGCATCGTGGGCATTCCAGGCAGCCATGTAGCCCTCGACTACGGACTTGGCATCGCCGGCGGCCTGGGCCAGGCCGGTGGCGGCGCACAGCAGGATGAAGCTGAAACTACGCAGGGTGGTTCGCATTTCGGTTCTCCTGGGGTTTGGGTGCAGCGGTTGTGAAGCAGAGCCGGTGGTGAGCAGGAACCTGTGGGAGCGAATTCATTCGCGAAAGCCGCGCAGCGGGCAGCCGATTACCTGCCGGCCCTGCGGGCCGGATCGCGAATGAATTCGCTCCCACGAAAAGCGTGCGGAACGCTGAGCGGCTGGGCGTCGTGAGCGACGGCCAGGCTAGGCGGAAGACGGCGAGAAAGCGGAATGTACGTTTGTACATGAGCATTTCGAGCCGGCTTCCAACAACGCCTGGCCTAGCGCAACAGCTCAGGGTCAATGTTTGAACATGACGTGGCGGATGGCGGTGTAATCCTCCAGTCCGTACATCGACATGTCCTTCCCGTAGCCCGACAGCTTCACGCCGCCGTGGGGCATTTCGCTGACCAGCATGAAGTGGGTGTTGACCCAGGTGCAGCCGTACTGCAGGCGCGCGGAGAGGCGGTGGGCGCGGCCGACGTCGGCGGTCCAGAGCGAAGAGGCCAGGCCGTAGTCGGAGTCGTTGGCCCAGGCCAGCACCTGCGCCTCGTCGTCGAAGGCGGTGACCGAGACCACCGGGCCGAAGACCTCGCGGCGGACGATCTCGTCGTCCTGCTGGGCGTCGGCGATCACGGTCGGCTCGAAGAAGAAGCCGGGGCCTTCGACCTTCTTGCCGCCAGTGACGATGCGGATGTGCGGCTGGGCGGCGGCGCGCTCGACGAAGCCGGCCACGCGCTCGCGGTGCTGCTCGGTGATCAGCGGGCCGAGCTCGGTGTCGGCGTCGTCCTGCAGGCCGTACTTGAGGGTGGAGACGGCGGCGCCGAGCTTCTCGACGAACGTCTCGTAGATGCCCTTCTGCGCGTAGATGCGGCAGGCGGCGGTGCAGTCCTGGCCGGCGTTGTAGAAGCCGAAGGTGCGGATGCCTTCCACGGCGGCGTCGATGTCGGCGTCGTCGAAGATGATCACCGGGGCCTTGCCGCCCAGTTCCATGTGCATGCGCTTAACGGTGTCGGCGGTGCCGGCGATGATGCGCGAGCCGGTGGCCACCGAGCCGGTGAGCGAGACCATGCGCACCTTGGGGTGGGTGGTCAGCGGTTCGCCGACGCTGGGGCCACGGCCGAAGACGATGTTGACCACGCCGGCGGGGAAGATCTCGGCCAGGTACTCGGCCAGCTTCAGGGCGGTCAGCGGGGTCTGCTCGGAGGGCTTGAGCACAACGGTGTTGCCGGCGGCCAGGGCCGGGCCGAGCTTCCACGCGGCCATCATCAGCGGGTAGTTCCAGGGGGCGATGGAAGCGACCACGCCCACCGGGTCGCGGCGGATCATCGAGGTGTGGCCGGGCAGGTATTCACCGGCGGCGGAACCGCTCATGCAGCGGCTGGCACCGGCGAAGAAGCGGAACACGTCGGCGACGGCGGGCAGCTCGTCGTTCAGCGCGGCGGCGTAGGGCTTGCCGCAGTTGTCCGATTCCAGGCGCGCCAGTTCCTCGGCGCCGGCGTCGATGCGGTCGGCGAGCTTGAGCAGCAGGGCGGAGCGGTCCTTGGGCGAGGTCTGCGACCAGGCGTCGAAGGCGGCGTCGGCGGCGCGCACGGCGGCGTCGACCTGGGCCTCGCTGGCTTCGGGGATGTCCACCAGGGTGGTGCCACGGGCGGGGTTGAGCACGGCTTGCGCGGCGCCTTCGCCGGCGACCAGTTGGCCGTTGATCAAGAGTTTGGTCTGCATGGTGAATCCTCCAGTCGGGGTTCGCTGATCCGGGTTGGAGCCCCCGCCACCCGGGCGGGGGCGGTTTGTCACTTGCCGCTGCCGGCCACGCCTTCGCCACCCTTGGTCAGGTAGTAGGCGCCGAGGATCGGCAGCATGGTCACCAGCATCACCAGCATGGCGACGACGTTGGTCACCGGCACGTCGCGCGGGCGGCTGAGCTGGTTGAGCAGCCACAGCGGCAGGGTGCGTTCGTGGCCGGCGGTGAAGGTGGTGACGATGATCTCGTCGAAGGACAGGGCGAAGGCCAGCATGCCGCCCGCCAGCAGGGCCGAACCGAGGTTCGGCAGGATGATGTAGCGGAAGGTCTGCCAGCCGTCGGCGCCCAGGTCCATCGAGGCTTCGATGAGGCTGTGGGAGATGCGCCGGAAGCGCGCGATCACGTTGTTGTGGACGATCACCACGCAGAAGGTCGCGTGGCCGATGATGATGGTCAGCAGCCCCGGTTCCAGGCCCAGGCTCTTGAACGCCGAGAGCAGCGCGATGCCGGTGATGATGCCGGGCAGGGCGATGGGCAGGATCAGCATCAGCGAGATGCTTTCCTTGCCGAAGAAGCTGCGCCGGTACAGCGCCGCCGAGGCCAGGGTGCCAAGCACCATGGCGATCAGCGTGGCGACGCAGGCGACCTGCAGCGACAGCTTGATCGACTCCAGCACGTCCTCGCGGGCGAAGGCCACGCTGAACCAGTGCAGGGTGAAGCCCTTGGGCGGGAAGCTGAAGGCCGCGTCCTCGGTGTTGAAGGCGTAGAGGAAGATGATCAGGATCGGGAAGTGCAGGAACACCAGCCCGCCCCAGGCGGCCGCTTTCAGGCCCCAGGATGCTTTCTCAGAGTGCATCGAATGCCCCCAGACGTTTGACGATGGAGAGGTAGACGGCGATCAGCACGATCGGCACCAGGGTGAAGGCGGCGGCCATGGGCATGTTGCCGATGGCGCCCTGCTGGGCGTAGACCATGCTGCCGATGAAGTAGCCGGGCGGGCCCACCAGCTGCGGCACGATGAAGTCGCCCAGGGTCAGGCTGAAGGTGAAGATCGAGCCGGCGGCGATGCCCGGGATCGACAGCGGCAGCACCACCTGGGTGAAGGTCTGGCGGGGCTTGGCGCCGAGGTCGGCGGAGGCCTGCAGCAGGTTCGGCGGCAGGCGCTCCAGGGAGGCCTGGATCGGCAGGATCATGAACGGCAGCCAGATGTAGACGAACACCAGGAAGCGCCCCAGGTGCGAGGTGGACAGGGTGCTGCCGCCGACGCCGGGGATGCCGAGGATGAACTGCAGCACCGGCTCCAGGCCGAACTGCTGGACGAACCACTGGGCCACGCCGCCCTTGGCCAGCAGCAGGGTCCAGGCGTAGGCCTTGACGATGTAGCTGGCCCACATGGGCATCATCACCGCGATGTAGAAGAACGCCTTGGTCTTGCCGGTGGTGTAGCGCGCCATGTAGTAGGCGATGGGGAAGGCCAGCAGGCCGGCGCCGATCGACACCGCCACGGCCATGGTCAGGGTGCGCTGGATGATGTCGAAGTTGGCGGCCTGGAACAGCGCCGAGAAGTTCGCGACGGTCAGCTCCGTGGACACCGCCATGGTGAAGTCGTCGAAGGTGTAGAAGCCTTGCCACAGCAGGCTCAGCAACGAGCCCAGGTAGATGGCGCCGAACCACAGCAGCGGCGGGATCAGCAGCATCGACAGGTACAGCGTCGGCCGGCGGTAGAGCAGGTTGGACAGGCGCCGCATGGCCCCGTTGGGGGCGGCCTGTGCCTGGGCGGTCAGGGTCGCGCTCATGTCACACGCCCTCGCTCAGCTGCACCATGGCCTCGCGGGCCCAGCGTACGGTGATGCGTTCGCCCGGCTGGAACGAGGGCGTGGCGGCCTGCCACTGGTTGTTGGCCTGGCTGATGCACAGGTTCTGGCCGTTATCCAGGCGCAGCTCGTAGCGGGTGGCGGCGCCCTGGTACTGGATGTCGTGGAGCAGGCCGCTGATCTGCACCTCGCCGGCCAGGGCCGCCTCGGCCGTGGCGAAGCGGATGTGCTCGGGGCGGATGGAGAAGGGCTGCTCGTTGCCGGTCAGCTCCTTCGCCACGGCGCCGCGCAGCACGTTGGAGGTGCCGACGAACTCGGCGACGAAGGGCGTGGCCGGCTGCATATACAGGTTGCGCGGGGTGTCCACCTGCTCGATGCGGCCCTTGTTGAACACCGCCACGCGGTCGGACATCGACAGCGCTTCGCTCTGGTCGTGGGTGACGAAGATGAAGGTGATGCCCAGCTGGCGCTGCAGCTTCTTCAGCTCGCTCTGCATCTGCTCGCGCAGCTTCAGGTCCAGCGCGCCGAGGGGCTCGTCCAGCAGCAGCACGCGGGGGCGGTTGACCAGGGCACGGGCCAGGGCCACGCGCTGGCGCTGGCCACCGGAAAGCTGCGCCGGCTTGCGGTCGCCGTAGCCGGCCAGGGCCACCATGCCCAGGGCCTCTTCGGCGCGGTTCAGGCGCTCGGACTTGCCCACGCCCTTGACCTTCAGGCCATAGGCGACGTTGTCGCGCACGTTCATGTGGGGGAACAGCGCGTAGTCCTGGAACACGGTGTTGACGTCGCGCTGGTAGGGCGGCAGGCCGGCGGCCTCCTCGCCATGGATACGGATGGAGCCCGAGCTGGGCTGCTCGAAGCCGGCGATCAGGCGCAGGCAGGTGGTCTTGCCGGAACCGGATGGGCCGAGCATGGAAAAGAACTCGCCGTCCTGGATATCGATGGATACCCGGTCGACGGCCTTCACCTCGCCGAAGAGACGGGAAACCTGGGTGAACTGGACTGCAAGCGTCATGGTGCGGTGCTCCGGTAAAACGAAAGGGTGCAGGTGTGGCGAAACGGTCCCCCCGCCCGCAGGCGAGGGGAAATCTTCAGGTACTGCCTTGGAACCGGCCTCCCGTCTCCCGCAGGGAGAGGGGAGGGTGCTCAGGTACTGGACTGAGCCGAGCGAGCGGCCCGAGGGCGAGGCGCCCCGCAGCGAGACGCGAGACATACCTGCTGGTAGGCGAGCGTCGAGCGAGGACGCAACGACGCCCTCGGGTCGCGCAGCCGGCTCAGCGGCCGCCCATGATGGCGATGTAGTCCTGGGTCCAGCGGCTATAGGGCACGAACTTCCCGCCCTGTGCCTGCGGGGTCTTCCAGAAGGCGATCTTGTCGAACTGGTCGAAGCCGTTGGTGGCGCAGCCTTCGGCGCCGAGCAGCTCGCTGGCCTTGCAGCCGGCGGGGACGGCGGGGAGGGAGCCGAACCAGGCGGCGACGTCACCCTGAACCTTAGGTTCCAGGGACCAGTTCATCCACTTGTAGGCGCAGTTCGGGTGCTTGGCCTCGGCGTGCAGCATGGTGGTGTCGGCCCAGCCGGTGGCGCCTTCTTTGGGTACCACGGAGGCGATCGGCTGCTTCTCCAGCTGCAGGGCGTTGACCTGGTACGGCCAGGCGCTGGAGGCGACCACGCCTTCGTTCTTGAAGTCGCTCATCTGCACCGTGGTGTCGTGCCAGTAGCGGTGGATCAGCGCGTGCTGCTTGCGCAGCAGGTCGAGCACGGCGCTGTACTGCTCTTCGTTCAGCTCGTAGGGGTCCTGGATGCCCAGGGCCGGCTGGGTGGCCTTCAGGTAGAGGGCGGCGTCGGCGATGTAGATCGGGCCGTCGTAGGCCTGCACGCGGCCCTTGTTGGCCTTGCCGTCGGGCAGGTCCTGGGCTTCGAAGATGGTCGCCCAGCTGGTGGGCGCTTCCTTGAAGGTGTTGGTGTTGTACATCAGCACGTTGGGGCCCCACTGGTAGGGCGAGCCGTAGTGTTGGCCGTCCACCGTGTACCAGGGTGCGTCCTTCAGGCGCTCGTCGAGGTTCTTCCAGTTGGGGATCAGCGCGGTGTTGATCGGCTGCACGCGCTTGCCGTAGATCAGGCGCAGCGAGGCGTCGCCGGAGGCGGTGACCAGGTCGTAGCCGCCCTTGGCCATGAGGCTGACCATCTCGTCGGAGGTGGCGGCGGTCTTGACGTTGACCTTGCAGCCGCTGTCCTGCTCGAACTGGCTGACCCAGTCGTAGTTCTTGTCGGTCTGGCCGCGTTCGATGTAGCCGGGCCAGGCGATGATGTCGAGCTGGCCTTCGCCAGTGCCGACTTGTTTCAGGGGCTCGGCGGCCTGCAGGCTGGCGCTGGCCAGCAGGGCGGTGGAGAGCGCACTGAGCAGAGCGGTTTTGCGCGCGGACATTGATGTTCCCTCTTGTTGACTAGTTATTGGTCGGGGCAGTTGAACGTCGTTTCGCGGGCCTTCCGGCCTTTGTTGTTTTAGAAGTCCTGGCCGTGGCGCGCCATGATGTGGCGCACCACGCTGTAGTCCTGCAACGAGTCGCTGGACAGGTCCTTGCCATAGCCGGAGCGCTTCAGCCCGCCGTGGGGCATCTCGCTGGCCAGGGTGAAATGGGTGTTGATCCAGGTGCAGCCGTACTGCAGGCGGTTGGCCAGCTGGAAGGCCTTGTCGAGGTTCTGCGTCCACACCGAGGAGGCCAGGCCGTACTCGGAGTCGTTGGCCCAGTCCAGCGCCTGGTCGAGCTGGTCGAAGCGGGTCACGGTCACCACCGGGCCGAACACTTCGCGCTGGACGATCTCGTCGCCCTGCTTGCAGCCGGCCAGCAGGGTGGGCTGGTAGTAGAAGCCTGCGCCGGAATGCACGGCGGCACCGGTGACGCGCTCGATGTGCGGCTGGCCGAGGGCGCGCTCGACGAAGCTGGCCACGCGGTCGCGCTGGCGCGAGCTGATCAGCGGGCCGATCTCGTTGTCCTGGTCGCGCTTGCGGGCGAAGCGCAGGCTGGAAACGGCGTCGCCCAGCTCGCTGACGAGGCGGTCGTGGATGCCGGCCTGGGCATAGATGCGGCAGGCGGCGGTGCAGTCCTGCCCGGCGTTGTAGTAGCCGTAGGCGCGCACGCCCTGGACCACGGCCTGGAGGTCGGCGTCGTTGCAGACGATCACCGGCGCCTTGCCGCCCAGCTCCAGGTGGGTGCGCTTGAGGGTGCGGGCGGCGGTCTGGAGGATCTTCTGCCCGGTGACGATGTCGCCGGTGAGCGACACCATGCGCACCTTGGGGTGGCTGACCAAGTGGCTGCCGACGCCTTCGCCGCCGCCGGAGACGATGTTGATCACCCCGGCCGGGAGGATTTCCGCGAGGGCGGGGGCCAGGGCCAGGATCGACAGCGGGGTGTGTTCGGAGGGCTTGAACACCAGGGTGTTGCCCGCCGCCAGCGCCGGGGCGATCTTCCAGGCGGCCATCATCAGGGGGTAGTTCCAGGGCGCGATGGAGGCGACCACGCCCACCGGGTCGCGGCGCACCATGCTGGTGTGGCCGGGCACGTACTCGCCGGCGAGCTGGCCTTGCTGGCAGCGTACGGCACCGGCGAAGAAGCGGAACACGTCGGCGGTGGCGGGAATGTCGTCCTGGCGCGCCAGGTGCAGCGGCTTGCCGCAGTTCAACGATTCCAGGCGGGCCAGGTGCTCGGCATTGGCCTCCACCGCGTCGGCGATGGCCAGCAGGGCGGCGGCGCGCTGCGCGGGCGTGGTGCGGGACCAGCCGGCGAAGGCCTTGTGTGCGGCGAAGACGGCGGCTTCCACCTGCTCGATGGAGGCTTCGGCGATGGTGATCAGGGTTTCCCCGGTGGCGGGGTTGAGGATGGGCTCGGCCAGGCCTTCACCGATGGCCAACTGGCCGTCGATCAGCAAATGGGAATGCAGGGTGGGCGTGCTCGCAGTGCCGGCCATCTTCGGGGCTCTTTTCTTCCTGGGTTTTTGTTCTTCAGTCATTCCAGTGCTCCTGGCGGCGCCCGGCATGACTCTGTTTATAGGGCACAGAGCCTAGTGGGCGGGCTTGAGGTCGACAAATTCTAAATATTGAAAGCAGCGTTCGATTAAATCGAAGGCTTGCGGGCGTTCGGCTGTTCGCGGGCCAGGGTGAGGAAGGGGTCCACCAGCGCCGGTCGCGCGGTGCCGCGACGCCAGGCCAGGCCCACGTCCAGCGGCTCGCCCAGGTCCACCAGCGGGCGCGCTTCGATGATGTCGCCCTCCAGGGACCAGGGGCGGTAGGTCATGTCCGGCTGGATGGACAGGCCGAGCCCGGCCGCCACCAGGCTGCGCACCGCTTCCACCGAGGCGGTGCGCAGGGTCACCTGGGGCGTGAGCCCGGCGCGGGACCAGATGCGCTGGGTGTGCAGGCCCATCTCGTCGGCGTTGAGCTGGATCAGCGGCTCGCCGGCGACATCCGCCAGGCTGATGCTGTCGTGCTCCAGCAGCGGGTGCTGGGCCGGCAGCCAGAGGCGGTGGGGCGAGTGGGTGAGCACCTCGGTCTGCAGGGCGTGGCGGTCTTCCAGGTTGGAGAGGATCAGCACGCCGACATCGATCTCGCCGCTGACCAGCAGGTGCTCGATGTAGGGGCGTTCGTCCTCCACCACGCGGGTCTTCACGTTGGGGTAGGCGCGCTGGAAGCGGGTGATCAGGTCGGCCAGGTAGTAGCCGGCCACCAGGCTGGTCACGCCGATGGTGAGGCTGCCGGCCACTTGGTCGGTGCTCTGCTGCAGGCTGCGCTTGGCGTTGTCCACCGTGGCCAGGATCAGGTGCGCCTGGCGCAGGAATTGGTGGCCCTGGTGGGTCAGGGACATGCCCTTGGCGTGGCGGTTGAACAGGCTGACGCCGATCTCCTCCTCCAGCTGCTGGATGGCCAGGGTCAGGGTGGACTGGGAGATGAACACCGCCTGGGCGGCGGCGGAGATGGAGCCCGTCTCGGCGACGGCGATGAAGTGGCGGATCTGGCGTAGGGTCATCATGGGGCGGTATTCCGCAGGTGGAAATGCTGCGCGACAGTATGGTTTATCGAAAATCGAGCGGGTGATTCTTTTTTATCGAATGCTTGGCGCGCGCAACTGGCAGCCCCGTAGCGTCGTAGGATGGGTAGAGCTCGGCGAAACCCATCACTCGCGCGCACCGGACCAGCGAGGAGCGCCACCCCAGCCCAGCGGCAATATCCCGAAGCAATCCGTCGCTCACGGGCTTGGAAACTCGGCGGCTAGAGTGCAGTCCATTGCTCGACTCACCCACCCAATAAGGAGGTTGTGATGAACACCCGTGGATTGCTCGATCAACTGCTCAAATCCGGCCAGGACCTGCTGCAGCAGAAAACCGGCGGCAAGTCCGGCGGTTTCTCCGGTGGCGGCTCCGCTGGCTCCGGTGGCTTGGGCGGCAACCTCGGCAGCCTGCTCGGCGGCGCCGGTGGTGGTGCCCTGGCGGCTGGCGCGCTGGGCCTGCTGCTGGGCAACAAGAGCGCCCGCAAGCTGGGCGGCAAGGCGCTGACCTATGGCGGCCTGGCCGCGCTCGGCGTGCTGGCCTACAAGGCCTATGGCAACTGGCAGGCCAAGCAGGCCGGGGCGCCCCAGGGCGAGCCGCAGACCCTCGACCGCCTGCCCGCGCCCCAGGCCGAGCAGCACAGCCAGGCCATCCTCAAGGCGCTGGTGGCGGCAGCCAAGGCCGATGGCCATGTCGACGCCCGTGAACGCCAGTTGATCGAAGGCGAGCTGGGCAAGCTGACCCAGGACGCCGAGCTGCAGTCCTGGCTGGAGCTGGAACTGAACAAGCCGCTGGACCCGGCCGACGTCGCCCGCGCCGCGCGCACCCCGGAGATGGCCGCCGAGATGTACCTCGCCAGCGTGCTGATGGTGGATGAGGAGCACTTCATGGAGCGCGCCTACCTGGACGAGCTGGCCCGCCAGCTCAAGCTCGACCCCGCGCTCAAGACCGAGCTGGAAGGGCAAGTGCGCCAGGAGTTGCAGGCGAGCTAGGAGGTCGATATTGGCTGTAAGTCTGCGGGGCGGCGCTGTGCGCCGCTTGGCGACTGAAGTCGCCCCTACAGCGCCTCGATAGGGTCGGCCCGGCGAATGGAGATGACCGCTGCGTAGGGTGGCGTTCGCTGTTTACCTCCACCAGGTGGAGCCGGGCCCTGGCACGGGCTTATGCCTGATGCACTGCGTTGATGGGTTTCGGGCTTCGCGCAACGCCGCCCGACCCACTCTTGCAGAACCGCCGTTCGGGTAGGGGGGCCGGGCGGCGTTCCGCTTCAGCCCACCGAATGCCCGGTCATTCCCAGCTACCCCTGCATAACGCCCCGTTTCTGCCAGACTTTCAGGCGGGCCCGCCAACGGGCTTTGTCTTGCAAGGGGGGGGGGCGAGTCTCTAGAGTCGCCGCTTTGTGACGCGTGCGACATTTGGCGCGGTAAATGACAGGGTTTGGCAAACGGGGGTCTACGTGAAGAACTGGTCGGTACGACTGCGCATCCAGGCGAGTTTCGCCATCATCATCGCGATCATGCTGCTGATGGCCGTCACCTCCTATGTGCGCTTGTTCACGGTGCAGAAGGGGGCGGAGCGCCTGGCGGAGGACGCCATGCCCGGCATGTTCCTCATCACCCAGGTACGCAGTGCCTGGACCGATGTGTTCATCCAGACCCTGGAGCGTTTAGGCGCCTCGGACCAGCCGCTGGAGAAGGTCGACCTGGACAACCTGCGCCTGCTCGACGAACGGCTCAATGCGGTCCTGGCCGACTACCGCAAGACCATCCGCGACGATAACGACCTGGTGCTCCTGGAAAACTTCAACCAGAGCCGCAAGCGCTATGACGCGAGCCTTTCCACGGTCATCGAGCTGCACCAGCAGAAACGACTGGGCGAGGCCCGCTCGCTGCTCACCGGTGACCTCACCAAGTTGTGGAACGAAGGACGCGATGGCCTGACCGAACTCATCAGCTACAACCGCAAGACCGCCGAGGGGGCGACCGGCGACATTGTCGACGCCGCGCGTAATGCCGAGCTGAGCATGATCGTCTCGGTGCTCCTGGCCATCGCTGCCGCCTTCGTCTGTGGCGCGCTGCTGGTGCGGGCCATCACCGAGCCGGTACAGCGCGTGGTGCAGAACCTGCAGGCGCTTGCCTCGGGCGACCTCACCGCGCGCCTGCACCTGGGGCGCAAGGACGAGTTCGATTCCATCGAGACTGGCTTCAACAGCATGGCCGATGAGCTGAAGACCCTGGTGTCCCAGGCCCAACGCTCCTCGGTGCAGGTCACCACCTCGGTCACCGAGATCGCCGCCACCACCCGCCAGCAGCAGGCCACCGCCACCGAAACCGCGGCCACCACCACCGAGATCGGCGCCACCTCGCGGGAAATCGCCGCCACCTCGCGGGACCTGGTGCGCACCATGACCGAGGTTTCCGGCGCCGCCGAGCAGACTTCCACCCTGGCCGGCTCCGGCCAGTTGGGCCTGGCGCGCATGGAAGACACCATGCGCCAAGTGATGGGCGCCGCCGACCTGGTCAACGCCAAGCTGGCGATCCTCAACGAGAAGGCCGGCAACATCAACCAGGTGGTCACCACCATCGTCAAGGTCGCCGACCAGACCAACCTGCTGTCCCTCAATGCCGCCATCGAGGCGGAGAAGGCCGGCGAGTACGGCCGCGGGTTCGCCGTGGTCGCCACCGAAGTGCGCCGCCTGGCGGACCAGACGGCCGTGGCCACCTATGACATCGAGCAGATGGTGCGCGAGATCCAGTCCGCGGTGTCCGCCGGTGTCATGGGCATGGACAAGTTTTCCGAAGAGGTGCGTCGCGGCATGTCCGAAGTCGGCCAGGTCGGCGAGCAGCTGTCGCAGATCATCCAGCAGGTGCAGGCCCTGGCGCCCCGCGTGCAGATGGTCAACGAAGGCATGCAGGCGCAGTCCACCGGTGCCGAGCAGATCAACCAGGCCCTGGTGCAACTGGGCGAAGCCACTGGGCAGACGGTGGAATCGTTGCGCCAGGCCAGCTCCGCGATCGATGAGCTCAACCATGTCGCCCAGGGCCTGCGGGCCGGCGTCAGCCGCTTCAAGGTCTGATATGACGATCCGCACGACTCGCCAGCAGCCGCGACGGGGGCGGCTGTACCTGCTGTTCGGCATGGGCAGCGACCGCTACGCCCTGGACGTGCGCGACGTACTGGAGGTGATGCCCCTGCGCCAGCTCAAGCGCGTGGCCGGAGCGCCCACCTGGGTGGCCGGCGTTTTCGACTGGCGCGGCTCGCCGGTTCCGGTGCTTGATCTCGGCGCCCTGGCTTTCGGCGAGCCCGCCCGCGCGCGCACCAGCACCCGGCTGGTGATGGTGCGGTATGCCGGGCACAGTCTCGGCCTGATCCTGGAGCAGGCCACCGAGACCCTGCGCTGCCAACCCGAGGCATTCCAGGACTACGGGCTCGATGGGGGCGAAGCGCGTTACCTGGGGCCGGTTTTCCGCAGTGCACAAGGGCTGGTGCAGCGTGTCGAGGTCGCCGAGCTGCTCGGTGAAGAGGCGCGCGCACTGCTGTTCCCCACCGATGCGGAGGCCGCATCATGAATTCGCGCTTCGAGCGCCTGCTCAAGGAGCGCATCGGCCTCGATGTCGAGTCGGTCGGCCGTGAGCTGGTGGAGCGCGCCATACGCCTGCGCATGCAGGCCATCGGCTGCCGGGGCGAGGACGAGTACTGGCTGAGCCTGGAGTCGTCCCACGGCGAGCAGCAGGCCCTGGTCGAGGCCGTCGTAGTGCCTGAGACCTGGTTCTTCCGCTACCCCGAGTCTTTCGTAGCCCTGGCCCGGCTGGCCTTCGAGCGCCTGCCGCGCCTCGCCTCCGGGCGCCCGCTGCGGGTGCTGAGCCTGCCCTGCTCCAGCGGCGAGGAGCCGTACTCCATCGTCATGGCGCTGCTCGATGCAGGCTTTGCCCCGGCACTGTTCCAGGTGGATGCGCTGGACGTCAGCGAGAAGGTGCTGGAGCGCGCGCGCCAGGCCGTCTACGGGCGCAATTCGTTCCGTGGCGAGGAACTGGGCTTCCGCGACCGCCACTTCCTGGTCGTCGAGGATGGCTATGTCCTCACCGATCAGGTCCGGCGCAAGGTGAACTTCCGCCACGGCAACCTGCTGGCGCCGGGGCTGCTGGCCGGCGAGGCGCCCTACGATTTCGTCTTCTGCCGCAACCTGCTGATCTATTTCGACCGGCCCACCCAGGCCCAGGTGCTGGCGGTACTGAAGCGCCTGATGAGTCCCGAGGGCGCGCTGTTCGTCGGCCCCGCCGAAGCCAGCCTGGTGAGCCAGGACGGCATGCGCGCGCTGGATCTGCCGCAGTCCTTCGTCTTCCTCCCCGGCACCGCCCAGGCTCCGCGCGTTGTCGCTACACCGCGTCCGACTGTGGCGCCCGCGCGACCCGCCGCGCCGATGGCGAAGGCCAAGGCGCCGCCGGCCTTCGCTCGCCCGCTGCACACCCCGAGCGCGCCCCGGCCGGTGGTGCCCGCGCTTGCGCCAGGCCGGGACGGCGCCGCCGAACTGCTGGAGATCGCCACGCTGGCCAATGCCGGGCGCAGTGCCGAAGCCCGCGCCGCCTGCGAGCGCCACCTGGCGGCCCACGGCCCCTCGGCAGCGGTGTTCTACTGGCTCGGGTTGCTCTGCGACGTGGCCGGGCAGCAGCAGGAGGCCCAGGACTACTACCGCAAGACTCTCTACTTGCAGCCCGGGCACGCCGAAGCCCTGGCCCACCTGGCGGCGCTGCTCGCCGCGCGCGGCGACCTGGCCGGCGCCCGGCGCTTGCAGGAGCGCGCCAGTCGTGGAGTGAACGACCATGATCGATAGCCATACCTTGCGCCTGGACGACGCCCAGGCGCCCATCGACGACTGCTGGAACCGCATCGGCGTACATGGCGACAAGAGTTGCGAGCGTCTGCACGAACACATCCATTGCCGCAACTGCGAGGTGCACGCTGCCGCCGCCACCCGCCTGCTGGACCGCTATGCCTTGCACCGCGAGCTGGACGAGGAGCAGGCGGCCGAGGAAGAAAGCCTCGGCGAAACCCGCTCCACCCTGGTGTTCCGCCTTGGCGACGCCTGGCTCGGCCTGGCCACCCGGCAGCTGGTTGAAGTGGCGCCGCAGTCGCTGATCCACTCCCTGCCGCACCAGCGCTCCCTCGGGCTGCTGGGGGTGACCAATGTGCGTGGCGCCCTGGTGGCCTGCCTGTCGCTGGTGGAGGTGCTCGGCCTGGAGCCGGGCCAGGGCGGCCCCCAGGAGCGCCGCGTGGTGCCGCGCATGCTTATCGTCGCCAGCGACGACGGCCCGGTGGTGGCACCGGTGGACGAGGTGGACGGCATCCACGCCATTCCCCTGGGCGCGGTGGTGGAGGCCGGCCGGGGTGCCGCCCAGGTTGCGCGGCCCTTCGCTTCCGGCGTGGTGCAGTGGCGCGGGCGCAGCGTCACCCTGCTGGACGAATCGATGTTGCAGCAAGCCATCGCCAGGAGCCTTGGATGACCCCGGACCAGATGCGTGATGCCTCGCTGCTGGAGCTGTTCAAGCTGGAGGCCGAGGCGCAGACCCAGGTGCTCGGCAGCGGGCTGATGGTGTTGGAGCGCAACCCGCGCCAGGCCGACCAGCTGGAAGCCTGCATGCGTGCCGCCCACTCGCTCAAGGGCGCGGCGCGCATCGTCGGCATCGATGCCGGCGTGCGCATCGCCCACGTGATGGAAGACTGCCTGGTGGGCGCCCAGGAAGGCCGCCTGCACCTGCAATCCGAGCATATCGACGCGCTGCTGCAAGGCTCCGATCTGCTGCTGCGCCTGGGCTCGGCGGCCGGTGCCGACTGGGCCGACAAGGACGGCCGCGCGGATATCGACGCCCTGGTGGAGCGCCTGCAGGCGCTGGCCAGCGGGCAGCGCGTGGCCCCCCGCGAGCCGGTGGCCCGGCCCGAGCCCGCTGCCGAACCCGTGGCGGCGCCCGCCGTGGCCGCACCTGAGGAAGAACCCGTGGCATCCGCCCCAGCGGCCGGCGAGAACCGTGATCGGGTGTTGCGGGTCAGCGCCGAGCGACTCGACCACCTGCTGGACATCTCCAGCAAGTCGCTGGTGGAGTTCCAGCGCATCAAGCCCCTGGGGGATTCGCTGCAACGCCTCAAGCGCCTGCAGGCCAGCGCCGTGCGTACCCTCGACGGCGTGCGCGAGGCGGTGCAGGACGACGCCATGGATGCGGCCTCCCGCGCCATGCTGGCCGAGGCCCGGCAACTGCTGGGCGAATGCCAGCAGATGCTCGCCCGGCACATGGCCGATCTCGACGAGTTCGGCTGGCAGGGCGGCCAGCGCGCCCAGCTGATGTACGACGCGGCGCTGGCCTCGCGCATGCGCCCCTTCGCCGACGTGCTCGCCGGCCAGGCGCGGATGTTGCGCGATCTCGGTCGCAGCCTCGGCAAACAGGTGCGCCTGGATATCGAGGGCGAGAACACCCAGGTCGACCGCGACGTGCTGGAGAGGCTCGAAGCGCCGCTGACCCACCTGCTGCGCAATGCCGTCGACCATGGCATCGAAAGCCCGGCACTGCGGGCCGAGCGTGGCAAGCCGGAGGAGGGGCGCATCCTCCTGCGCGCCCGTCATCACGCCGGCATGCTGGTGCTGGAGCTGCGCGACGACGGCGCCGGAGTTGATCTCGAGCGCCTGCGCACTGCAGTGATCGAGCGTGGTTTCGCCACTGCCGAGACCGGCGCGCGGCTCGACGAAGACGAACTGCTGGCCTTCCTCTTCCTGCCCGGCTTCAGCATGCGCGAGCAGGTCACCGAGGTGTCCGGGCGCGGCGTCGGCCTGGACGCGGTGCAGCACATGGTGCGCCAGCTGCGGGGCGGCGTGCGCATGGAGCAGCGTCAGGGCGAGGGCTCCAGCTTCCACCTGGAGGTGCCGCTGACCCTGTCGGTGGTGCGCAGCCTGGTGGTGGAGATCGGCGGCGAGGCCTATGCCTTCCCCCTGGCCCATATCGAACGCATGACCCGCGTGCCCGCCGAGGCGCTGGTGCAGCTCGAAGGCCGCCAGCACTTCTGGCACGAGGAGCGCCACGTCGGCCTGGTGGCCGCCAGCCAGGTGCTGCAACGCCCCGAGGGCGAAAGCGATGGCGACGGCTTGGCAGTGGTGCTGGTGCGCGAGCGCGAGGCGCTCTACGGCATCGTGGTCGACCGTTTCATCGGCGAGCGCACCCTGGTGGTGATGCCGCTGGACCCGCGCCTGGGCAAGGTCCAGGACGTGTCCGCCGGTGCGCTGCTGGACGACGGTACGCCGGTGCTGATCCTCGATGTCGAGGACATGCTCAAGTCGGTGGGCAAGCTGCTCGGCAGTGGCCGCCTTGAGCGCGTCGGCGGCCTGGCCCGGCAGGGCGCGGGCAGCCGCCGCAAGCGCGTGCTGGTGGTGGACGACTCGCTCACCGTGCGCGAGCTGGAGCGCAAGCTGCTGCTCGGCCGTGGCTACGAGGTGGCGGTGGCGGTGGACGGCATGGACGGCTGGAACGCCCTGCGCTCCGAAGCCTTCGACCTGCTGATCACCGACATCGACATGCCGCGCATGGACGGTATCGAGCTGGTGACCCTGGTGCGCCGCGACAGCCGCCTGCAATCACTGCCGGTGATGGTGGTGTCCTACAAGGACCGTGAAGAGGACCGGCGCCGTGGCCTGGACGCCGGTGCCGACTATTATCTGGCCAAGGCCAGTTTCCACGACGAGGCGTTGCTGGACGCGGTGGTCGTGCTGATCGGGGAGGCGCAGGGATGAGGATAGGGATCGCCAACGACATGCCCTTGGCGGTGGAGGCGTTGCGCCGGGCCCTGGCCCGCGAACCGGCCCACCAGATCGTCTGGATCGCCGGCAACGGCGCCGAAGCGGTGCGCTTCTGCCAGGAGGACACCCCGGACCTGGTGCTGATGGACCTGCTGATGCCGGAGATGGACGGCACCGAGGCGACCCGGCGGATCATGGCCCAGTCGCCCTGCGCGATCCTCATCGTCACCGTGGACAAGGAACAGAACATCCATCGCGTGTTCGAGGCCATGGGCCACGGCGCCCTGGATGCGGTGGACACGCCCGCGCTGGGCACCGACCACGAGCGCGACGCAGCGGCGTTGCTGCGCAAGATCCAGAACATCGGCTGGCTGATCGGCCAGCGCGTGGGCAGCCGCGGGGCTCGCGAGCCCTCGTGCCGGCAGTTGGTGGCCATCGGTGCCTCGGCCGGCGGGCCCGCGTCCCTGGCGCAGTTGCTCAAGCAGTTGCCGGCCGGCTTCGCGCCGGCGGTGATGCTGGTGCAGCACGTCGACGAAACCTTCGCCGCCGGCATGGCCGAGTGGCTGGGCAGCGAGTCCAGCCTGCCTGTACGCCTGGCTCGCGAGGGCGAGCCGCCGCAGCCCGGCCAGGTATTGCTGGCGGGTACCAATAACCATATGCGCCTGCTGCGCAATGGTGAACTGGCCTATACCGAAGAGCCCCGCAGCCATGTATACCGGCCCTCCATCGATGTGTTCTTCGACAGCCTGGTGGCGCATTGGCGGGGCGAGGCGGTGGGCGTGCTGCTCACCGGCATGGGCCGCGATGGCGCGCAGGGGCTGAAGGCCATGCGTGAAAGGGGCTTCCTCACCATCGCCCAGGACCAGGCCAGCAGCGCCGTATACGGCATGCCCAAGGCTGCGGCGGCGCTGGATGCGGCCGTGGAGATCCTGCCCTTGCAGCGGATCGCACCCAGGCTCGTGGAGGCGTTCTCGCGTTGATGGTTTCTCGGGCCGGGGCGCTGCGGTCGGGTCTTGGTGCGTTCGTGCAGCCCGGGGCATCGACGGTGCAAGCCGGGCGGCTCGTTTTTTTGGCGGCGGCGTACCCGTGTCGCGCATTATCATTGGCCGTGCACAGAGGTTGTCTGCGTGTCGTGTGAGGCCTGTAGGCCTGGAGAAAGCTATGCATTACCCCTATCGCAATCAGGCCGAAACGTACTCGCTCACCGAGAACAAGGTGATGGTGCTGCTGGTCGATGATCAGGCGATGATCGGAGAGGCCCTGCGCCGCGCCCTGGCCGATGAGGCCGGAATCGATTTCCATTTCTGCGCGGACCCGCTGACGGCCGTCGAGGTTGCCCGGCAGATACGCCCGACGGTGATCCTCCAGGACCTGGTGATGCCCGGCGTCGACGGCATCAGCCTGCTGGCCGACTATCGAGCCGCCGTCGAGCTGCGTGACATCCCCATCATCGTGCTGTCCACCCGTGACGACGCAGCGATCAAGAGCACCGCATTCGCCGCCGGCGCCAACGATTACCTGGTCAAGCTGCCCGACACCATCGAGCTGGTGGCGCGCATCCGCTACCACTCCCGCTCCTACCTCGCCCTGCAGCAGCGCGACGAGGCCTACCGCGCCCTGCGCGAGAGCCAGCAGCAGCTGCTGGAAGCCAACCTGGTGCTGCAGCGCCTGATGAACTCCGACGGCCTCACCGGGCTGTCCAACCGCCGCCACTTCGATGAGTACCTGGAAATGGAATGGCGCCGTGCCTTCCGTGAACAGACCTCGCTGTCGCTGCTGATGATCGATGTGGACTACTTCAAGGGCTACAACGACCACTTCGGCCATATCGCCGGGGACGACGCCCTGCGCCGCGTGGCCGAAACCCTGCGCGAATCCTGTACGCGCTCCTCCGACCTGGCTGCGCGCTATGGCGGTGAGGAGTTCGCCATGGTGCTGCCGGGCACCTCCAGCGGCGGCGCGCGCCTGCTGGCGGAAAAGGTCCGGCGTGCGGTGGAGGCCCTGGGCATTCCCCATGACCTGCCCCAGGACGGAGCCTCGCTGAGTGTGAGCATTGGCGTCTCGACCCTGACGCCCAAGACCGGCCAGGTGTCGCTGTTGCTGGTGGACCGCGCCGACCAGGGGCTGTACATGGCCAAGAACAACGGCCGCAACCAAGTGGGGCTGGTAGCCGATACGCCCGGCGCCTAGCGTTTTTGCCTGCGCTCCGTACAGACATGTAGGGGCTGTAGGGGCTGTAGGGGCGACTTCAGTCGCCAAGCGGCGCGTAGCGCCGCCGCTCTGAGGACCCCACAGGATGAACGCGTGTTGTAGGGTGTGCCGTGAGCACCGCCGCTCGGTGCCTCCGGCGAGCCCCAGATGCGCGCAGCACCACGTCCGGAGTGAGCGGCGGCTGCATGCTCCCCCTTCAATAGGCCAACAGCCAAGCCACGTTCCAAGGGCGTGGATGTTGACTCGCGAACGGTCTACCCCAGGCAAAAAGCCGGTCAGGTCCGCAGGGCTGAACTCGCAGGCGCGAATTCATTGGCTCTGTCTGCGTTAGCTGTTGTGGCTTTAATACAAGCGCTCAAGCACGGCCCTTTCCGGGCGCCCAAGGGTTCGTGCCACCGCCACCGCATGGGTTTCGCTTCGCTCTACGCCATCCTACGAAAGCCGCCGCTACGTGCACGTTGGGTTGGTGCGCACATCAATGTGTGGATTTGAGCGAAGAAAGTTGGAGCAGCCGCCAACGCCCCTCCAGGAGGCCGAACGCAGTCGTTGCGCCGGGGGACGAGCGGCATGGATGCCGCGAGAGGCGCGCCAGGCCATGGATGGCCCATCGCGCCGGCCCCCAGAGCGGCGATGGAGTGAGGGAACCCCGGCGAAGCCGGGGCCGGATGATGGGGCAAGTTTTTTGGTTCCTTTTCAACGATTGGAAAAGGGACTCGCCCGGGTGGGCGAAACCAGAAACATCACCAGAGCTCGGCAATCAGCTGGGCTCAAATCCTCTAGCAACACTTAACGCAGACAGAGCCAATTCATTCGCGACTGGCGATCACCGCATAACTCCACATAAACACCACGGACCCTGCAAATTGCGTCCACACAGGCCGGCGAACATGGCTGCACGATCCTTTTCCATGGAGTGCACCGCATGTACCGCCCGCCCTTGTCTTCCCGCTCGCCCGGCCGCTGGCTGCTGGCGTTGTTCCTCGTGCTGTTCGGCGTGGCGCCGTGCCTGGCCGAGGAGGCTGCGGAACGTGGCGAGAGCCCCTATTTCGCGGTGGATAACGCCGAGCCGGGCGTCGATGGTCTGCCGCTGAAGTCCACCCGCGTGGAGGTGCAGGTGCTGGGGGTGATCGCCGACGTGAAGGTGATCCAGCAGTACCGCAACGAGGGCTCGCGGGCCCTGGAGGCGCGCTACGTGTTCCCCGGCTCCACCCGCGCGGCGGTGCATGGCATGACCGTGCGCCTGGGCGACCGCGAGTTGCATGCGCAGATCCGCGAGAAGCAGAGCGCCCAGCGCGAGTACCAGGAGGCCAAGAGCGCCGGCAAGACCGCCGCCCTGCTGGAGCAGGAGCGCCCCAATGTGTTCCAGATGAGCGTGGCCAACATCCTCCCCGGCGACGTGGTGGATGTGGAGCTGCGCTACACCGAGCTGCTGCTGCCCACCGATGGCACCTACCACTTCATCTTCCCCACCGTGGTCGGGCCGCGCTACAACGGCGCGCCGGGGCAACCGAGCCACAAGGCCGAGCCCTGGGTCTCCACCCCGCACCTGGCCGAGGGCGACCCTGGCCGCAGCACCTTCTCCCTGCAGGTGGACCTGCAGTCGCCCACCGCCATCGGCGAAGTCGTCTCGCGCACCCACCGCATCGCCCGCCAGGCCATCGCGGCCCGGCACACCCGGGTGACCCTGGAAGAGGGGCAGGGGCCGGGCAACGACCGTGACTTCATCCTCGACTACCGCCTGGGCAGCGAGGTGTTCGAGAGCGGCGTGCTGCTGTCCCGTGGCGCCGAGGAGAACTTCTTCCTGGCCATGGTGGCGCCGCCGGCTGCGGTGAAGGCCAGCAGCATCGTGCCGCGGGAGTACATCTTCGTGGTGGATATCTCCGGCTCCATGCACGGTTTCCCGCTGGACACCACCAAGGTCCTGCTGCGTCGGCTGATCGGCGGCCTGCGCCCGGTGGACAGCTTCAACGTGCTGCTGTTCTCCGGCAGCAGCAGCCTGCTGGCGCCGCAGTCGCAGCCAGCTACCAAGGCCAACATCGAGCAGGCGCTGGTGATGCTCGACACCCAGATGGGCAGTGGTGGTACCGAGCTGCTGCCGGCCCTGCGCCAGGCGCTGGCGATGCCGGCGGATGCGGAACGCTCGCGCAGCTTCGTGGTGGTCACCGATGGCTACGTGACGGTGGAAACCGAGGCCTTCGAACTGGTGCGCAACAACCTGGGCAAGGCCAACCTGTTCGCCTTCGGTATCGGCAGTTCGGTGAACCGCGAGCTGATCGAGGGCCTGGCCCGGGCCGGGCAGGGCGAGCCCTTCGTGGTGCTCGACGACAGCTCGGCGCAAGCCGAGGCCGAGCGCCTGCGGCGGATGATCGACTCGCCGGTGCTGGTGCACCCGAAACTGTCCTTCAGTGGCCTGGAGACCTATGACGTCGAGCCGCTGGCGCTGCCCGACCTGTTCGCCCAGCGCCCGCTGGTGGTGTTCGGCAAGTGGCGCGGCGAGCCCCGTGGCGTGCTGCAGGCCGAGGGCATCGCCGCCAGCGGCCCCTGGCGCAGCGAGGTGCCGATCGAGGCGGGCAAGGTGCACGACGGCGACCAGGCCCTGACCCATCTGTGGGCGCGGCACCGCATCGCGTCGTTGATGGACCAGGAGGCCCTGGAGGGCGGCTTCGGCTACAGCCAGCAGATTCTCGACCTGGGTTTGAAGTACAGCCTGCTGACGCCCTACACCTCGTTCATCGCCGTAGACCAGGTGGTGCGCAACCCCGACCCGGCCGGCAGCACCACAGTCAAGCAACCGCTGCCGCTGCCCCAGGGCGTGAGCGCCCAGGCCCTCGGCACCGCCGAGGCGAGCTCCGCCACCGCCGGCATCCCCGTGCCGAGCACGCCGGAGCCGGCCACCTGGGCGATGCTGGCGCTGGCCCTGCTGGGCATGGGCTGGGTGACCCGCCGCCAGGTGCGTGGGTGAAGGCCCGCGCGCTGCCGGGCTGGACCTGGCTGCTGGCGCCGGTGCTGGCGCTGTGGCCGGTGTGGCTGTGGAGCCTGCGGCGCATGGGCGACGGCTCGGACGACCCCTACGGCGTGGTGGCGCTGGTGGCCCTGCTGCTGGGGCTGTGGCGCGAGCGCCGCAGCTTCCTGGCGACGCCCCGGCGCAGCTGGCTGCTGGTGTCGCTGGCCCTGGCGGCGCTGGCCATTCTCGGCAGCGCGCTGATCCCGGCGCTGGGGCGCGGCGTGCTGGCGGTGCTGGCGGTGATCGCCACCACCCTGGCGCTGCGCCGCCCGGGCCAGCCGGTGCTGGCCTGGCTGGGCCTGGGGCTGCTGGCCTTGCCGATCCTCTCGTCGCTGCAGTTCTTCGCCGGTTACCCGCTACGCCTGGTCACCGCTGAAGCCAGCCTCTGGCTGCTGCGTGGCCTGGGCCACGAGGTGCAGCGCCTGGGCACGGCGCTGCAGGTGAACGGGCAGTTGGTGATGGTGGATGCCCCCTGCTCGGGCGTGCACATGGCCTGGGTGGCCTACTTCACCGCCTTCGCCACTGCCGCCTGGCTGCGCCTGGGGGATAGGCAGTTGCTGCGGCGCCTGCCGTGGATCGGCCTGCTGGTGCTGGGTGGCAACAGCCTGCGCAACACCCTGCTGGTGCTGCAGGAGGCCGGGCAATCGAACTGGCCGGCGTGGATGCACGAAGCCACCGGGCTGGTGGTGTTCATCGGCGTCTGCGCCCTGGTGCTGCGCACCGTGGCGGCGGGGCAGGGGGCGGTGCTGGCGTTGCCCGCTACGACGGCGACCGGCATGGCGCCCTGGCTCCAGGGGCGCTGGCTGGTGGCGGCGTCGTTCCTGCTGCTGGGCGTGGGGTCGCTGCTGGGCCGGCCGATGGCCGAGGCCCGCCCCGTTGCCGCCTTCGTCGAGTGGCCGCAACGTTTCGAGGGCGAGCGCCTGCGGCCCCTGGCGCTGTCGCCGGTGGAGCAGCGCTTCGCCGCGCAGTTCCCTGGGGCCATCGCCCGCTTCAGCACCGGCTCGCGGGTGGTCACCCTGCGCCATGTCACGGCGGCCACGCGCAAGCTGCACCCGGCGGCGGACTGCTACCAGGGCCTGGGTTACGTGATCCGCGCCATCGCCCTGCGCCAGCGCCCCGGCAATGGCGGGCTGCAGCGCTGCTTCGTGGCCGAGGGGCAGGGGCCGGCGCTGCAGGTCTGCGAGTACATCGAGGACGCCGCCGGGCAGAGCTTCAGCGACAATTCCAGCTGGTACTGGGCGGCGCTCAGCGGCCGCTCCAGCGGGCCCTGGCGGGCGGTGACGGTGGCCGAAGCGCTGTAGTCCGACGCCGGGTTTACGGTGGTCGGGCGGGCTGCCCGGCGGGTTTCGAGTCGGGTATACTCGCCGGCTTTTCCGAAAGTTTTGCCTGAGAGCGCTTCCAGCCATGGAAATCAACCCGATCCTCAATAGCATCAAGGACCTCTCCGAACGTACCCAGACCATTCGGGGGTATCTTTGACTACGATCACAAGCATGATCGTCTCGTCGAAGTAAACCGCGAACTCGAAGACCCCAACGTCTGGAACAACCCGGAGTACGCCCAGAATCTTGGCCGTGAGCGTTCGCTCCTGGCGCAGATCGTCGAAACCCTCGACGAGCTGACCGGTGGCCTGGCCGACTCCCGCGACCTGCTGGACATGGCGGTCGAAGAGAACGACGAAGGCGCGGTCAACGACGTTGCCGCCGAAGTCGAGCGCCTGCGCGAGATCCTCGAGAAGCTGGAATTCCGCCGCATGTTCAGCGGCGAGATGGATCCGAACAACGCCTACCTGGACATCCAGGCCGGTTCCGGCGGCACCGAAGCCCAGGACTGGGCCAACATGCTGCTGCGCATGTACCTGCGCTGGGCCGACAAGAACGGCTTCAGCGCCGAGATCGTCGAACTGTCCGAAGGCGAAGTCGCCGGCATCAAGGGCGCCACCGTGCACATCAAGGGCGAATACGCCTTCGGTTGGCTGCGCACCGAGATCGGCGTGCACCGCCTGGTGCGCAAGAGCCCGTTCGACTCCGGCAACCGTCGCCACACCTCGTTCACCGCGGTGTTCGTCTCCCCCGAGATCGATGACAACATCGAGATCGAGATCAACCCGGCCGACCTGCGCATCGACACCTACCGCTCCTCCGGCGCGGGCGGTCAGCACGTGAACACCACCGACTCGGCCGTACGTATCACCCACGTACCGACCAACACGGTGGTCGCGTGCCAGAACGAACGCTCCCAGCACGCCAACAAGGACACCGCCATGAAAATGCTGCGGGCCCGGTTGTACGAGCAGGAGATGCAGAAACGCAACGCCGCGTCCCAGGCGCTGGAAGAGACCAAGTCCGATATCGGCTGGGGCCACCAGATCCGTTCCTACGTGCTCGACCAGTCGCGCATCAAGGACCTGCGTACCGGCGTCGAGCGCAGCGATTGCGACAAGGTGCTGGACGGGGATCTCAACGAGTACCTCGAAGCCAGCCTGAAACAAGGTCTCTAAAGCCGCTGCGCTTGTTCTTTTAGCGATAACTTTTCACCAGGCGCCAACACGCCGAAGCAGGAACCACCAAGACCATGAGCGACCAACAACCCGACCAGCACGAACTGCAACAGGAAGAGAACAAGCTGATCGCCCAGCGCAAGGAAAAGCTTGCCGCCGTGCGTGAAGCGAAGGCCATCGCCTTCCCCAACGACTTCCGCCGCGATGCCTACTTCGCGGACCTGCAGAAACAGTACGCGGACAAGACCAAGGAAGAGCTGGAAGCTGCAGCCATCCCGGTCAAGGTCGCCGGTCGCATCATGCTCAACCGTGGTTCCTTCATCGTCCTGCAGGACAGCACCAGCCGCCTGCAGGTCTACGTGAACCGCAAGACCCTGCCGGAAGAGACCCTGGCCGAGATCAAGACCTGGGACCTGGGTGACATCATCGGCGCCGAAGGCACCGTGGCCCGCTCCGGCAAGGGCGACCTGTATGTCGACATGACCAACGTGCGCCTGCTGACCAAGGCCCTGCGCCCGCTGCCGGACAAGCACCACGGCCTGACCGACACCGAGCAGCGCTATCGCCAGCGCTACGTCGACCTGATCGTCAACGAGGAAACCCGCCACACCTTCCGCGTGCGCTCCCAGGTCATCGCCCACATCCGTCGCTTCCTCTCCGATCGCGGTTTCCTCGAAGTGGAAACCCCGATGCTGCAGACCATCCCCGGCGGTGCCGCGGCCAAGCCCTTCGAAACCCACCACAACGCGCTGGACATGGCCATGTTCCTGCGTATCGCGCCGGAGCTGTACCTCAAGCGCCTGGTGGTCGGTGGCTTCGAGAAGGTCTTCGAGATCAACCGCAACTTCCGTAACGAAGGCGTTTCGACCCGGCACAACCCCGAGTTCACCATGCTCGAGTTCTACCAGGCCTACGCCGACTACGAAGACAACATGGACCTGACCGAGGAGCTGTTCCGCGAGCTGGCCCAGGCCGTGCTCGGCAGCACCGACGTGCCCTACGGCGACAAGGTGTTCCATTTCGGCGAGCCCTTCGCGCGCCTGTCCGTGTTCGACGCCATCCTCAAATACAACCCGGAAATCACCGCGGCTGACCTCAACGATGTCGAGAAGGCCCGTGTCATCGCCAAGAACGCCGGCGCCAAGGTCCTCGGCCACGAAGGCCTGGGCAAGCTGCAGGTGATGATTTTCGAGGAGCTGGTGGAGAGCAAGCTGGAGCAGCCGCACTTCATCACCCAGTACCCCTTCGAGGTCTCGCCGCTGGCACGCCGCAACGACAACGACCCGAGCGTCACCGACCGCTTCGAGCTGTTCATCGGTGGCCGCGAGATCGCCAACGCTTACTCCGAGCTGAACGACGCGGAAGACCAGGCCGAGCGCTTCATGCTGCAGGTCAAGGAGAAGGACGCCGGTGACGACGAGGCGATGCACTTCGACGCCGACTTCGTCAACGCGCTGGAATACGGCATGCCGCCCACCGCCGGTGAAGGCATCGGTATCGACCGCCTGGTGATGTTGCTGACCAATTCGCCGTCTATTCGTGACGTCATCCTGTTCCCGCATATGCGGCCCCAGGCCTGACGCGTGAGAAAAGCCGCCTTCGGGCGGTTTTTTCTTGGCCGGCGTTGAGTTGAATAGCCGGAGAAATGGTCGAAACTGTCTTGCATCCCAGCTGAACCCGGAGGTCCATGCATCTTGCCCAAGTCGTCCCGTAGCGACAGTGCCGCCCAGGCGGCCAGCGCCCTCGCCGAAAGTGTCCAGTACCAGGGCCGCAAGGCCAGCCGGCAGGGCAGCGAGCAACGCCGCCAGGCGATTCTCGATGCCGCCATGCGCATCATCGTGCGTGACGGCGTGCGCGCGGTGCGCCACCGCGCCGTGGCGGCGGAGGCGGAAGTGCCGCTTTCGGCCACCACCTATTACTTCAAGGACATCAACGACCTGATCACCGACACCTTCGCCCAGTTCGTCGAGCGCAGTGCCGAAGCCATGGCCGCGTTCTGGGGCAGCGTCGAGGGTGACCTGCAGGGCATGGCGGCGGCTCTGAGCCGCGACGGTGCCTCGCGCCGGCAGATGACCGACGAGATCGTCGAGATGGCCATCCAGTATGTGCGCCGGCAACTGATCGAGAACCGCGTGCAGCTGCTGGCCGAGCAGGCGTTCCGCCAGGAGGCGCTGATCAACGCCGGCCTGCGGCCGCTGGCCGATGCCCACCGTGGCATCCTCTCCCAGGGCGCCGAGCACTTCTTCCAGGTACTGGGTTCGGATGAGCCGGCCGAGGACGCCAAGGTGTTGACGGCCATCATTCTGCGGATGGAATATCAGGGCCTGCTCGATGGGGTGGATAACCTCGATATCGACGAGATGCGAGCCGTGCTCAAGCGCTACCTCTACCTGGTGATGGGGCTCTAGAACACGGTACGAGACCCCGCATTCAGGCCACCTGTCTTGCGGGGTTTTTCATGGTCACAAGGAGAGCGAAATGAAACCCTGGCGCGCATTGGTCGCCCTGTCCTTCCTGCTGCTGAGCGGGTGCCTGGTCACCTTGCGGGACCCGATCCCTGCCCATGAGCCGGCGCCGATCCCGCTGCTGGGCGACTGGACGCGCAAGGACGAGTGGGGCGAGCGTCTCTACCTGGAGATCAGCCGCGCCGGCTCCAACCTGTACAAGGCCCGTACCTACGAAGGCAGCAAGGACAACCTCGACAGCCTCCAGGAGTACGGCTTCACCGTCGCCCACCATGGCCGCCGCTGGTACCTCTCCGCCGGGCTGCCGAAGAAGTGGGGCGCCAATTTCGCCGTCGCCGGCTTCGAACTCACCACCGACAACGAACTGGTGATCTACAACCTCGATGTCGAACGCCTGCACCAGGAGCTGGAGCACGGCACCTTCGAGGGCGCCAGCGTGGAGATGCCCGAGGGTGACGGCGTGCTGCTGACCTCGTCCTGGGAGAAGATCCAGGCCTGGCTGGACGACCCGGCCAATTCCGATGTCTTCGTCGAGGTGGCGCGCTACCAGCGTTCCACCGAGGAGTGAGCATGAGCCGGCGCCAACTGCCCGACGACTACCAGAACATCGTCCGCACCCTGTCCGACCGCATCGTCCACGCGCAGACGCCGATCCGCGTGCTGGACGCCATCAAATGGGACGACAGCGTTCGCCAGGGCTTCCTCAAGCACAAGGGCAAGGCCATGCCCGAGGTGGACCGCGCCTACTACGAGAGCCGGCCGCTGGCCTTCGACTCCTCGGCGAAGAAGCTGGAATTCCAGAACATCGAGCGCGACATCACCCGCCAGCTGGGGCAGTTCAACCCGGTGGGGCAGATCATGCGGCGCATGTGCAAGGAATACCGCATGGTGATCCGCATGCTCGAAGCGCGCGGCACCGCCGACTTCGGGCTGATCTCCCAGGAGCTCTACGGCGCCGCCTCCGACGCCTTCCACGCCGGTGACCCGACCCTCTCCGACCTGGGGCTGATGCTCTCGGACTACCTGAACAAGATCGACGACCGTGGCGACCTCAAGGACGAGCCCAAGACGCTCACCGCCAAGGACGCCGTGGCCATGCTGCAGAGCCGCCTCAGCGCGGTGTTCGGCGAGGGCGACGACACCATCCGCGTGTTCGAGTCCGACGGCATCGTCGCCGACGCCGCCGCCGGTGCCGACTACATCAAGGTGCGCGCCGACGCCATGTTCAACGAGCGCGACGTGCGTGCCCTGGAAGTGCACGAGGGGCTGGTGCACGTCGGCACCACGCTGAACGGCCAGAACCAGCCGATCTGCACCTTCCTGGCCAAGGGTCCGCCGTCGTCCACCGTGACCCAGGAAGGCCTGGCCATCCTCATGGAGGTGATCGCCTTCGCCTCCTACCCCACGCGCCTGCGCAAGCTCACCAACCGCACCCGCGCCATCCACATGGCGGAGGAGGGGGCCGACTTCCTCGAGGTCTACCACTTCTACCGCGAGCAGGGTTACGGCATGGCCGAGAGCTACGGCAACGCCAGCCGGGTGTTCCGTGGCTCCTCGCCGGACGGCCTGCCCTTCACCAAGGACCTGTCCTACCTGAAGGGCTTCATCATGATCTACAACTACATCCAGCTCGCCGTGCGCAAAGGCAAGCTGGAGCAGATCCCGCTGCTGTTCTGCGGCAAGACCACCCTGGAAGACATGCGCACCCTGCGCCAGCTGGTGGACGAAGGCCTGGTGGCACCGCCCAAGTACCTGCCCCCGCAGTTCCGCGACCTCAACGCGCTGTCGGCCTGGATGTGCTTCTCCAACTTCCTCAATCACCTCAGCCTGGATCGCATCGAGGCGGATTACGCGAATATTCTTTAAACGCTAGCTGGAAGCTTGAGGCCTGAAGCTTGAAGAGAGAGCCTACGAGGTCGGCCCTCCAGCAGCAGGTCTGGATGAAAAACCGCTGTAACAGATGAATGCTTGATACCCGAGGTGGCGCCCAGCACGCTTTCCAGCTTCCAGCTTCCAGCTTCCAGCTTCCAGCTTCCAGCTTCCAGCTTCCAGCTTCCAGCTTCCAGCTTCCAGCTTCCAGCTTCCAGCTTCCAGCTTCCAGCTTCCAGCTTCCAGGCTCACTGAGGTCCCAATCAAAATGCCCAGCCATCAGCTCGACTACGAAATCCTCGGCGCTTCGGCGCAGACCGTTGAGATCATCCTCGACCCGCAGGAAACGGTGATCGCCGAAGCCGGGGCGATGAACTACATGACCGAAGGCATCCGCTTCGAAGCGCGCATGGGCGACGGTTCCTCCAGCGGCGTGCTGGGCAAGCTGTGGGGGGCGGGCAAGCGCCTGCTCACCGGCGAGTCGCTGTTCATGACCCACTTCACCAACGAGGGCCGTGGCCAGCAGCGGGTCGGCTTCGCTGCGCCCTACCCGGGCACCGTGGTGCCCATCGACCTGGCCCAGGTTGGCGGGCGCCTGGTGTGCCAGAAGGATGCTTTCCTCTGCGCTGCCCACGGCACCCAGATCGGTATCGCCTTCAACAAGCGTATCGGCGCCGGCTTCTTCGGCGGCGAGGGCTTCATCCTGCAGAAGCTCGAAGGCGACGGCCTGGCCTTCGTGCATGCCGGTGGCACGGTGATCCGCAAGGAGCTGAACAACGAAACCCTGCGCCTGGACACCGGTTGCCTGGTGGCCTTCACCACGGGCATCGATTACGACATCGGCCTGGCCGGCGGGCTGAAGAGCATGCTCTTCGGCGGCGAAGGCATCCTCCTGGCCACCCTCAAGGGCACCGGCACGGTATGGATCCAGAGCCTGCCCTTCTCGCGCCTGGCCGAGCGTATCTACGAGGCCACCTACAAGGCGCGTGAGGAAACCCGCGCCGGCGGCAAGTGACCCGCTCCTGCCTCCTGCTGCTGGTCCTGCTGCTGCAGGGCTGCAGCGGGCTGCTGTTCTACCCCGAGCGCCAGCTGCCCTTCACCCCCGAGCGTGCCGGCCTGGCCTACCGCGATGTTGGGCTGGTCACTGCCGACGGCCTGCGCCTGCATGGCTGGTGGTTGCCGGCTGCGGCGGGGGTCGAGGTCAAGGGCACGGTGCTGCACCTGCACGGCAACGGCGGCAATGTCGCCTCGCACCTGGGCGGCAGCTGGTGGCTGCCGGAGCAGGGCTACCAGGTGCTGCTGCTGGACTACCGCGGCTATGGCCGCTCCGAGGGCAGCCCTTCGCTGGCGGGGGCCTACCAGGACATCGACGCCGCCTTCGCCTGGCTCGACCGTGCACCCGAAGTGCAGGGCAAGCCGCTGGTGCTGCTGGGTCAGAGCCTGGGCGGCGCCATGGCGGTGCATTACCTGAGCGAGCACCCCGAGCGCCGGGCCCAGCTGCGCGCGCTGGTGCTGGATGGCGCGCCGGCCAGTTACCGTGACGTGGCTCAATTCACCCTGGGCAATGCCTGGTTAACCTGGCCGCTCCAGGTGCCGCTGTCCTGGCTGGTGCCCGATGGCGACAGCGCGATCGGTGCGATTGCCGGTCTGCAGGGCTTGCCGATGCTGATCTACCACAGCATCGACGACCAGGTGGTGCCTCTTTCCAACGGCGTGCGCTTGTATCAAGCTGCGCCGCCGCCGCGGGTGTTCCAGCCGACTCGTGGCGGCCATGTGCAGACCTTCGCCGACCCCACCTGGCGGGAGGTGATGCTGCGCTACCTCGAAGACCCGAACGGTTTCGTCGGGCTGCGACGGCTGGCTGAAGTCCCGAATACAGAGAGTCCCCAATGAGCGAACGCAACCCCATCCCGCTGATCCTCACCGGCGTCGGCACCATCATCGGCACCGTGATGGTCCTCTGGTACTACGGCTACCTGCACTTCGCCAAACCGGAAGATGCGCTGCTGCTGTCCGACTTCACCATGCTCAAGACCGTTCCCGGCGAGGACTACAAGGTCTCGCTGACGCCCGCCACCCAGGTCGCCCAGTGCATCGACGGCGTGCTGGTGTTGTTCGACACCGAGCAGAAGGGCCTGACCGGCGTGCTGGTGAACAACAAGAAACAGGCCGTGCGCTGCATGGGCCAGGAGACCCCGCAAGAGGTCAAGTGAGGGCAGGATGAAGGTCGAGGTCTGGCAGGGCGACATCACCCACCTGGACGTGGACGCCATCGTCAACGCGGCCAATTCCTCGCTGCTCGGCGGCGGTGGCGTGGATGGTGCGATCCACCGTGCGGCGGGTCCTGAGCTGCTCGCCAGCTGCCGCGAATTGCGCGGTTGCCCCACCGGCGAGGCGCGCATCACCCCGGGCTTCCGCCTGCCGGCGACCTTCGTCATCCACACGGTCGGCCCGATCTGGGCCGGCGGCAGCAAACGCGAGCCCGAGCTGCTCGCCAGCTGCTACCGCAACAGCCTGGCCCTGGCGGAATCCGCCGGCGTCGCCAGCATCGCCTTCCCGGCCATCAGCTGCGGCGTCTATGGCTACCCGCTGGAAGCCGCCGTGCGCATCGCCGTTACCGAACTGCGCCGCCCACGCCCGGCCGGCAGCACCCTGCAGCGTGCGCTGCTGGTGGCCTTCTCCGAAGACATGGCACGCCTCTACCGCGACGCCCTGGCCTGATCCGGCTGCTTTTGTAGGGTGGGCTTCAGCCCACTGCTCTTCCCCGCACTGTTATGGATGAGGCCCTGTAGCCCGGGCTTTAGCCCGGGGATGCCGGCTACTCCACTCCCGGGCTGAAGCCCGGGCTACGCAGCTGTCCTGACGCCCCCCTGGTGGAGGTAAAAAGCGACCTCCACTCTACGCAGCGGTCATGCCCATGCGGCGGGGCCGGCTGCTTTTGTAGGGGCGACTTGAGTCGCCAAGCGGTGCGCAGCGCCGCCATTCGCTCACCGCGCCCCACGCAACAACCGCAACCCGTTGAACACCACCAGCAGGCTGGCGCCCATGTCGGCGAACACGGCCATCCACAGGGTGCCCATGCCGGCCAGGGTGAGGGCGAGGAACAGCGCCTTGATGCCCAGGGCCAGGACGATGTTCTGCACCAGCACCGCGTGGGTGCGGCGCGAGAGGCGGATGAACAGCGGCAGCTTGCGCAGGTCGTCGTCCATCAGCGCCACGCCGGCGGTTTCGATGGCGGTGTCGGTGCCGGCGGCGCCCATGGCGAAGCCGATATCGGCGCGGGCCAGGGCTGGGGCGTCGTTGATGCCGTCGCCGACCATGCCGATGCGCTGGCCGCCCTGCTGACGACGTTCCACTTCCCGCAGCTTGTCCTCGGGCAGCAGGTTGCCTAGGGCTTCGTCGATGCCCACCTGGGCGGCGATGGCGGCAGCGGTGTGGGGGTTGTCGCCAGTGAGCATCAGGGTGCGCACCCCGAGCTGGTGCAGCTCGGTCACCGCCTCGCGGCTGGTTTCGCGCACGCCGTCGGCCACCGCGAACAGGGCCATCGGGCCTTCGGCGTCGAGCAGGACGATGGCCGTCTTGCCTTCGCGCTCGAGACTATCCAGGCGCATCTCCAGGGTGCTGGAGCACAGCCCCAGTTCCTCCACCAGGCGATGGTTGCCCAGGTGGTATAGGCGCCCGCCGATCAGCCCCTTGACCCCGCGGCCCGGCAGCGCGGCCAGGTCGTCGACGCCGTGCAGGGCGATGCCGTCGGCCTCGGCGGCGCGGGCCAGGGCCTGGGACACCGGATGGTCCGAGCGCGCGGCGAGGCTGGCGGCCAGGGCGCGCGCCTCATCGGCGCTGCCCTCGCGCAGGGGCACATAGTCGGTCTGCTGCGGGCGGCCTTCGGTGAGGGTGCCGGTCTTGTCCAGGGCGACCCAGGCCAGCTGACGGCCCATCTCCAGGTACACGCCGCCCTTGACCAGCACGCCACGGCGCGCGGCGGCGGCCAGGCCGCTGACCAGGGTCACCGGGGTGGAAATCACCAGGGCGCAGGGGCAGGCGATCACCAGCAGCACCAGGGCGCGGTACACCCAGTCGAGCCAGGCGCCCTGCATCAGCAGCGGCGGCAGCACGGCGGTGAGCAGGGCGAGGACGAACACCGTGGGCGTGTAGATGCGCGAGAAGCTGTCGACGAAACGCTGGGTCGGCGCGCGGGTGCCCTGGGCCTCTTCCACGGCGTGGATGATGCGCGCCAGGGTGCTGTCGTTGGCGGCGCGGGTGACGCGGTATTCCAGCTCGCCCTCGCCGTTGATGGTGCCGGCGAACAGCGGGTCGCCCGGCTCCTTGTCCACCGGCAGGCTTTCGCCGGTGATGGGCGCCTGGTTGACGCCGGAGCGGCCCACCAGCAGCTCGCCGTCCAGGGCGATGCGCTCGCCGGGGCGCACGCGCACCCGGGCATCGGGGCGCACCTCGCTGGCCGGCATCTCGCGCCACTGGCCGTCCACCTGCACGGTGGCCTGTTGCGGGGCCAGGTCCAGCAGGCCACGGATGGCGTTGCGCGCGCGGTCCAGCGACTTGGCCTCGATCAGCTCGGCGAGGGCGAAGAGCACGCTGACCATGGCCGCCTCGGGCCACTGGCCGATGAGCAGGGCGCCGGTCACGGCGATGCTCATCAGGGCGTTGATGTTGAGGTTGCGATTCTTCAGGGCGATCCAGCCCTTGCGGTAGGTGGGCAGGCCGGCGGTGGCGATGGCCAGCAGTGCCAGGCCGGCTTCCAGCCAGACAGGCCCGAAGCCGAACCATTCGCAGGCTTCGGCGGCGAGCGCGGCGACACCGGCCAGCGCCAGGGGCCACCAGGGTTTGTCGGCGGGCTTGGCGGGGGGCGAGGCGGCGTCCAGCGGCTCGGCCTGCATGCCCAGCTGGGCCACCAGCCTCTGCAGCGGTGCCAGCTCGGTGAAGCGGTGCTGCACCTTGAGCACGCGCTGCATGAGGTTGAACTCCAGCGCCTCCACCGCCGCGACCTTGCCCAGGGCATCCCGCAGCAGGCGTTCCTCGGTGGGGCAGTCCATGGCGTCGATGCGCAGGCTGCTCCAGCGCAGCTCGCCCAAGGGCGCGTCCATGGCCTCGGTCGCCAGGGCGGGTTGGGCATGCTCGTGGGCATGGCCGTCGTGGTCATGGTGATGGTCATGGCCGTGCTCATGGTCGTGCGCGTGGCCATGATCGTGCCGCGCCGGGCTGGGACGCGGGTTCGAATGATCGTGGTTGCAGCAGTTGTCCTGGCTCATCGCGGACTCCATTGACGGGAATGGTGCTGATTGCACACCCTGTAGCAACTACAGAGTCAAGCAGGGGAATGAACCATGAAGATCGGCGAGCTGGCACGACTGACCGATTGCCCGGTGGAGACCATCCGCTACTACGAGCGCGAAGGGCTGCTGCCGGAGCCGTCTCGCAGCGAGGGCAACTACCGCCAGTACACCCAGGCCCACGTGGAGCGCCTGGCCTTTATCCGCCACTGCCGTTCCCTGGACATGACCCAGCAGGAAATCCGCGAGCTGCTGCGCCTTCGCGACAGCCCCGAGGCGGACTGCACCGCCGCCAACCGGCTGATCGACGAGCACATGCACCATGTGGAGGTGCGCATTGCGGAACTGCGTTCGCTGCAGGAACAGCTGCGTGCCCTGCGTGCCCATTGCCAGATTGCCGGCAACAGCGAGTCTTGTGGGATTCTCCGTGAGCTGGAGCAGCCGGCGCCGCCGAGCGTCATTTCCGATTCCTGCGCCGAGGCCGGGCACCTGCATGTGCCGGGGGTGCACAAGCGGCATTGAGGGTGCGGCGTTTCATCTGCAACGGTGTGCCGTTCTCGGCTCCGCCTGGTGGATGAGAAGAGCGTCATCCACCCTACATAGCGGTCATGTCCGTGCGCTGCGCAGCGCCGCCATCTGGCGGGCTACTGGGCTTCGAACACGAAGGGGTTCTGCGGATTGGGGAACCGCAGGCGGTGGTGTTCCGCCGGTGTCTTGCTGCCGGGTTGCAGGTAGTCCACCCGCAGGCCAACCGACTCGTTATCGACGGTCTCTTCCAGGTAGGCATTGCTCGGATAGAGGACGCTGCCTTGGGGGGCTTCACGCACTGCTGCGCAGGAGGCGAACAGCGGGGGCAGGTTGTAGAGCGTCTGCCCTTGCACCAGCAGCACCTGGGTGTAGCGATCGGCGCGGCCGCTGCCCTTGGCCGGCAGCTCCAGGCAGAAGGATTCGCCGTTGCGCCAGGCGGTGAGGCTGTAGAGCCCCTCCGGGTCGATCGAGGCGCCGGCCTGCCAATCGGTCGGGGCGAGGTCGGTGACAGCTGCCAGGCTCCAGTGGCGCTTGCCGATATCCAGGCGCTGGCCGTCGAAGGCGATCTCGGGCATGCCCGCTGGCGGCTCGCCTTCCAATGTGCCGGGGGCGCTCCATTGCTCCGAGTCGTAGCGTTTCACCGCAGCCGCCATGGCGTTGACCCAGAGGCACTGCTGCGCCTCGGTGCAGACCAGGGACAGCGCGCTGCCGGCCCCTTCGAACAGGTTGCCACCCAGGAACCGGTAGAAGGCCTCGTAGCCGTCGAAACGCACGGGCTCAGCCAGTGCCGCGAAGGGCAGGGCGGTGCAGAGGGCGAGTGCCAGAAGCTGGCGTAAGGGGGCGGATGACGGCATGGTCCCTGGTCTCCGGGGCGCGATGGCATGCATCCTAGCGGGGCGGCCGGCCTTGCGGAAACGGCGATCGGCGCGGCGCCAAGTCGCGCACAAAAAAGCCCGCCGGGGAGGCGGGCTTTTTCATTACCGAAGGATCAAAGCGCAGCGCGCGGGGCGACCGGGCCGGGACCGTTGGCGATGGTCACTTCCACACGACGGTTCAGCGTGCGCGAGGAGGCGGAGGCATTGCTGGCCACCGGGTAGTCCTTGCCGAAGCCGTGGGTGGTGATGCGCGTGGGGTTCACGCCCATGGCCACCAGGGCGCGGCGCACCGAGTCGGCACGGGCCTGGGACAGGCGCAGGTTGTGGTCGACGGTGCCGGTGTTGTCGGTGAAGCCTTCCACCACCACCTGGCGATCCGGGTTCTGCACCAGGAAGTTGCCCAGTTGCTGGACGTTGCTCATGCCGTTGGGGTTGAGCTCGGCGCGGTCCACTTCGAACAGCACGTCACCCAGGGTCACCACCTGGCCACGGTCGGTCTGCTTGGCCTTGAGCTGGTTGACCAGCACGTCCACCTGCTGGTTGCGCGCATCCAGCTGGGCCTGGGTGCGCTGGGCCGGCGCGTTGGCCAGGGCCTCTTCGGCGGCCTTCTGCTTGATGGTCTGGCGGGCCAGCTCGACGCGCTGGTTGGTGATGTAGGCGAGCTGGTCGACCTGCACCTGGTCCTGCTTGTCGGCGTAGGCCTGTTCGGCGCGGCTCAGCATGTCGCCGGCTTCCTTGGTTTCCAGGGCCGCCAGGGTGTTGGCCTGGGGCTCGGCCTGCAGCTCGGAGTAGTTGCTGCGTGCCTGGTCCAGGTTAGGGTTGGGCTTGGAGGCGCAGGCCACCAGCGCCAGGCTGAGTACGGAGAGAGCGGAAACTGTGATCAGCTTATTCATGACGGATCATCCTTATCGAGGCGGAAAGAGGGCGGCGCGGATCACTGCACGATGATCGGCTGGCGCGAGCCTTCCTCGCGAATCTGCTGGACGCCTTTCTGGGCGTCATCCAGGGTTTTCTGGGCCTTGGTGGCCAGGGCCTTGCGCTCGGCGACGCGGGCGTCCCATTCGGCCTGCTCGGCGATGCGGCGGGCTTCGTCGTAACGCTCTTCACGCAGCAGGTTCTCGGCCTGGGCCAGCTTGTCCTGGGCGTTCTTCATTTCCACCGGGGCGTACTGTGGGCCGCCGGCGCTGACGGCGCTCTTGACCACGGTATTGGTTACGGCGAACTGTTCGGTGGGCGGATTGCCGGCGCAGCCGACGAGCAGGGCGCTACCGCCGGCGACCAGGGCGGCCAGGACTGTTCTGCGAATCGTTACAGCAGGGCTTGTCTTCATGATGTTCAGCTCCATTGGAATTACCTCGCCATTTCAGATCTCATGGCAACTTGCCTGCCAGATGCATGCTTAGGGCCGCTAGATCGACGATTTTCCGCCAAAAATCACCGACTAATGGTTGATGCGCTGGCGTGCTTTTTGTGACAGGGGCATTTCTGGAAATGTTCAATAAAATTTACGTAAATACCCTGGAAAGCCCGCCGCACAAGGGCTGCGGGCGATGGGCCGAGCCCTTCATGTCATGGCGTGCAACGAGGGGGAGGTGGGCGAGATAGGCGGGCAGCGCCGGCCCCAGGGCGGGGCCGGGCAGGGGGCGATCAGTGCTCGGTGCTGTCGTGCTGCTGGTCGAACTGGCGCAGGTGCTTGCGGGAAAGGGCGAGGAAGCGTGGCGTGGGTCCGATGTCCTCAAAGAGCGGGTCACCCTGCTCGTCGGTGGCCACCACCTTGCTGCCCTTGACGTAGGGCAGGCTGGCTTCGAGCTCCTCGAGGGCGGCGCCGAGCAGTTCGCCGAGCAGCTCCTCCAGGCTGCGCTTGGGGTACATCTCGTTGAGGGCGGCGAGTCGTGCCGCGGATTCCACATCCAGGTGGATGCTGTACTGGCTGCGGGTCAGGCGACCCTTGGCGTTTTCTTCCCAATGGCGGATCAGTTCGCGGATCTTCATGGTCACCTCGTGCCGGGCCCGCTCGTGGCGGGCATCTGCTGGAGGTCGGCGGCGCGGTGCCGTCGGCCGGCGGGCGCTTCTGGGGCCCGCCTGTCTTCAGCCTAGCTCGCCGGGGACGATGCAGCGGCATGGTGTCGCACCCTTGTAAGTCGATGGCGCCCTCGGCACTCTGGGGGCTCGACATCTCTCTGGGGAGCCTGTCATGGCGGAAATCGACGCACGCTTGCGCGAAGACGTTCACCTGCTCGGCGAATTGCTGGGCAATACCATCCGCGCCCATCAGGGCGAGGCCTTCCTGGAAAAGATCGAGCGCATCCGCAAGGGCGCCAAGGCGGCCCGCAAGGGCTCGCGGCAGGGCGAGCAGCAGCTCAACGAGGCCCTCGACGATCTCACTGCCGATGAGTTGCTGCCGGTGGCCCGGGCCTTCAACCAGTTCCTCAACCTGGCCAATATCGCCGAGCAGTACCACCGCATCCGCCGGCGCGGGCCGCAGGAGCCGGAGCTCTTCGAGAAGCGCGTGCTGCCGGAGCTGCTGCAGCGCCTGGGCGCCGCCGGGCATTCGCCGGACCAGCTGGCACGCCAGGTGGCGCGGCTGGATATCGAGCTGGTGCTGACCGCCCACCCCACCGAGGTGGCGCGGCGGACGCTGATCCAGAAGTACGACGCCATGGCCGCTCAACTGGCGGCCCAGGACCACAGCGACCTCAGCGCCGACGAGCGTGCCAAGGTGCACACCGCCCTGGAGCGGCTGATCGCCGAGGCCTGGTTCACCGACGAGATCCGCCGCAGCCGGCCGACGCCGGTGGACGAGGCCAAATGGGGTTTCGCGGTGATCGAGCATTCCCTCTGGCACGCGTTGCCGGCATTCATCCGCCAGACCGATCGCACCCTGCATGCCGCCACCGGCCTGCACTTGCCCCTGACCGCCGCGCCGGTGCGCTTTGCCTCGTGGATGGGCGGTGACCGCGACGGCAACCCCAATGTCACCGCCGCCGTGAGCCGCGAAGTGCTGCTGCTGGCGCGCTGGATGGCCGCCGACCTCTACCTGCGTGATGTCGACCACCTGGCCGCCGAGCTGTCCATGCACCAGGCCAGCGATGAATTGCGCGTACGCGTGGGCGTGCACCCCGAGCCCTACCGGGCGCTGCTCAAGCAATTGCGCGAACGCCTGCGCGCCACCCGCGCCTGGGCCCAAGCGGCGCTGGATGGCGAGGTGGCGGCCGGCCCCGAGGTGCTGCAGGACAACCAGCAACTGCTGGAGCCCCTGGAACTCTGCTACCACTCCCTGCACGCCTGCGGCATGGGCGTGATCGCCGATGGCGCGTTGCTCGACTGCCTGCGCCGCGCGGCCTGCTTCGGCCTGTTCCTGGTGCGCCTGGACGTGCGCCAGGACTCCGCCCGTCATCGCGCCGCCCTGGCAGAAATCACCGACTACCTGGGGCTCGGCGACTACGCGGCCTGGGACGAGGACGCGCGCCTGGCCTTCCTCCAGCGCGAGCTGGACAACCGCCGCCCGCTGCTGCCGCCCCATCACAAGCCGTCCGCCGAAACCGCCGAGGTGCTCGCTACCTGCCGCGTGGTGGCCTCGGCACCGGCGGCCTCCCTGGGCTCCTATGTCATCTCCATGGCCGGCGCGCCTTCCGATGTGCTGGCCGTGCAACTGTTGCTCAAGGAAGCCGGGTTGCAGCGGCCGATCCGCGTGGTGCCGCTGTTCGAGACCCTCGCCGACCTGGACAACGCCGCCCCGGCCATCGACCGGCTGCTGGGCCTGCCCGGCTACCGCTCGCGCCTGCACGGCCCGCAGGAAGTGATGATCGGCTACTCCGACTCGGCCAAGGACGCCGGCACCACGGCCGCCGCTTGGGCCCAGTACCGCGCCCAGGAAGCGCTGGTGGAAACCTGCCGCCAGCATCAGGTCGAACTGCTGCTGTTCCACGGCCGCGGCGGCACCGTGGGGCGTGGCGGTGGCCCGGCCCACGCGGCGATCCTGTCGCAACCGCCGGGTTCGGTGGCGGGGCGTTTCCGCACCACCGAGCAGGGCGAGATGATCCGCTTCAAGTTCGGCCTGCCGGACGTTGCCGTGCAGAACCTCGACCTTTACCTGGCGGCGGTGCTGGAGGCGACCCTGTTGCCGCCGCCGCAACCCGAGCCGGCCTGGCGCGCCGAAATGGACCGCCTCGCCGCCGAAGGCGTGGCCGGCTACCGGGCGGTGGTGCGCGAGCACGAGCAGTTCGTCGAGTACTTCCGCCAGGCCACGCCGGAGCAGGAGCTGGGCCGCCTGCCCTTGGGCAGCCGCCCGGCCAAGCGCCGCGCCGGTGGCGTGGAAAGCCTGCGGGCGATCCCCTGGATATTCGCCTGGACCCAGACCCGCCTGATGCTGCCGGCCTGGCTGGGTTGGGAGCGGGCACTGCAGAGCGCGGTGGAGCGGGGCGAGCTGGCGCTGCTGCGGGAGATGCGTGAGCGCTGGCCGTTCTTCGCCACCCGCATCGATATGCTGGAAATGGTCCTGGCCAAGGCCGACGGCAACATCGCCGAACTCTATGACTCGCGACTGGTGGAAAAGGAGCTGTTGCCGCTGGGTGCGCATCTACGCGACCTATTGTCGCAGGCCTGTACGACCGTACTAGGGGTGACCGGGCAGTCCGAGCTTCTGGCGTCCAGTCCCGAGACCCGCGAGGCCATCAGTGTGCGCAACACCTACCTCGACCCGCTGCACCTGCTCCAGACGGAGCTTCTGGCCCGTTCCAGGCGCGCCGAGAACAGCGCCGAAGGCCCCCTGGAACAGGCGTTGCTGGTGAGCGTGGCGGGCATTGCGGCGGGCCTGAGGAACACCGGCTGAAGGGGCTTCTTATCCGACTTTCGGTGGCTTGTGCGGCATAGGGGTGCTGTGTATCTTGATCAACCTTTTGGCCGCTCAACGACGCCGAAACCCGATACTGAGATTGGCCCCAAGAGGCGAATCCGAGACTTCAAAACAATCTTGAGGAGCACATCGATGCGCGTGATTCTGCTGGGGGCGCCCGGTGCCGGAAAAGGTACCCAGGCTGGTTTCATCACCAAGAAATTCGCTATTCCGCAAATCTCCACCGGCGACATGCTGCGCGCAGCGGTCAAGGCGGGCACCGAGCTCGGCCTGAAGGCCAAGAGCGTGATGGATGCCGGCGGCCTGGTTTCCGATGACCTGATCATCAACCTGGTCAAGGAGCGCATCGCTCAGCCCGACTGCGCCAACGGCTTCCTCTTCGATGGCTTCCCGCGCACCATTCCCCAGGCCGAAGCCCTGAAGGACGCTGGCGTGACCATCGACCACGTGGTCGAGATCGCCGTGGACGACGAAGAGATCGTCGGCCGCATCGCCGGTCGTCGTGTGCACCCGGCTTCGGGTCGCGTTTACCACACCGAGCACAACCCGCCGAAGGTCGCTGGCAAAGACGACGAAACCGGTGAAGACCTGATCCAGCGCGACGACGACAAGGAAGCCACCGTGCGTCATCGCCTGTCCGTGTACCACTCGCAGACCAAGCCGCTGGTGGACTTCTACCAGAAGCTGTCCGCGGCCGAAGGCACCCCGAAGTACAGCGCCATCGCCGGCGTCGGCTCGGTGGAAGAGATCACCGGCAAGGTGTTCGCCGCGCTTTCCTGATCGATCGCTGATCGATTCGACCAACGGCCCGCTTGCGGGCCGTTGGCGTTTATAATGCGCGCCTTTTTCGACCCACCTGGATGCACCGATGACCACCCTGCTGGCCCTGGATACCGCCACCGAAGCCTGTTCCGTCGCCCTGCTGCATGACGGCCGCGTGCTCAGTCACTACGAGGTGATCCCGCGCCAGCACGCCCAGCGCCTGCTGCCGATGATCCAGGACCTGCTGGCCGAGGCCGGTGTCGGCCTGCCCGCCCTCGACGCCATCGCCTTCGGCCGTGGCCCGGGTGCCTTCACCGGCGTGCGCATCGCCGTGGGTGTGGTCCAGGGCCTGGCCTTCGCCCTCGACCGCCCGGTGCTGCCGGTGTCCAACCTCGCCGTGCTGGCCCAGCGTGCCCACCGCGAGCAGGGCGTGACCCAGGTAGCCGCGGCCATCGATGCGCGCATGGACGAGGTCTACTGGGGTTGCTACCGCCTGGAGGCCGGCGAGATGCGCCTGGCCGGCAGCGAAGCGGTGCTGCCGCCCGAGCGTGCGGAGCTGCCCCGTGACAGCCAGGGCGAGTGGTTCGGCGCCGGCACCGGCTGGGGCACCTTCGCCTCGCGCATTCCGGTGGCGGTGAGCGGCCAGGCGCCCGACCTGTTGCCCCACGCGCAGGACCTGCTGACCCTGGCCACCTTCGCCTGGGGCCGCGGTGAAGCGGTGGTGGCGGACGAGGCCCAGCCGGTTTACCTGCGCGACAACGTCGCCACGCCCAAGGCGCCGCGCTGAGCGGTCTGACGGCCGGCATTGCCGGGCGTCAGCGGCGATTGAAAATCCCTGGCCATCCGGCTAGATTTCCACCACATTCGCCAACCCCTTTTTCAGCCTGACCTCCATTGATGCGCATCGACGGCTTCACCTCATCCATCTCGCTGGATCGCAGCCCCCGCCAGGGCAGCGCGAATACCGCTTTCCGCGAGGTGCAGCGCGAGGTCGAAACCCGTCGTGATGTGCCGGCCACCCCGGCCAGCACCCAGGGCTTCGAACAGACCGCCCAGCCGCGCAAGGTCGAGGCCAGCAATGCCAGCAGCAACAGCCTGCCGGCCCGCCCCCAGGACATCGTGCAGCAGCGCAACCTGAGCAATCGCGCCAACCAGGCCATTGCCAGCTACGCCACCACCGCCAGCTTCGCGTCGGAGACCGACGCGCCGGAAGTCCTCGGGCTCGACCTCTACGCCTGATGCTGCCGTACTTCCTCGGCTGCCCGTCCTGGAACGAGCCCGCCTGGCGCGGCAGCTTCTACCCCGCCGATACCCGCCCCGCTGAAACCCTCGAGCACTACGCCCGCGTGTTCAACGCCGTGGAGGGCAACACCACCTTCTACGCCCGCCCCTCCGCCGCCACGCTGCAGCTGTGGGCCGAACGCATGCCCGAGCATTTCCGTTTCTGCGCCAAGCTGCCCCGGGACGTCAGCCACGAGGGTGACCTGCGCGACCGCATCGGCGCCACCCAGGAGTTCCTGCGCCTGCTCGAGCCCCTGGGTGCGCGGGTGGCGCCGCTGTGGCTGCAACTGCCGGCGAGCTTCGGGCCGCAGCGCCTGGGCGAGCTGGCGGACTGGCTGGACACCTTCTCCCACCGCGCTATCGCCGTGGAGGTGCGCAACGCCGCGTTCTTCGCCCGGGGCGAGGAGGAGAAGGCCCTCAACCGCCTGCTCCACGAGCGCGGCGTAGAGCGCATCTGCCTGGATTCGCGAGCGCTGTTCGCCTGCGACTCCGACGACCCGGCGGTGCTCCACGCGCAATCCAAGAAGCCGCGCGTGCCGGTCAGGCCGACCGCCTTCAGTGCTGCGCCCCAGGTGCGCTTCATCGGTGGCCCGGACCTGGACGCCAACCAGCGCTACCTCGACCCCTGGCTGGACAAGGTGGCCGACTGGATCGGTGAAGGCCTGGTGCCCCATGTATTCCTGCACACCCCGGACAACCACTTGGCGGCCGCCCAGGCACAGCGCTTCCATGCCGGCTTGATGACCCGCCTGCCGGGCCTGCCGGCATTGGCCGAAAGTGCCGCGCAGCAGGAATCGACACAACTCGACCTGCTCTGAGGCTGTCGCTTTCCCCAAGGCGCGGGTTAAGGTCGGGCCTTTGCAACCAGGGAGAGATGCCATGCCGAGCCAGGCCCAACGTGCCGAAACCTTCCGCGCCCTGCACCAGGACGCCGGACTTCTCGTACTGCCGAACCCATGGGATGCCGGGTCGGCGAAGATGCTCGCCGCCCTGGGCTGCCGTGCCCTGGCCACCACCAGTGCCGGGTTGGCCTTCTCCCTGGGCCGCCGTGACGCCGAAGGCGCGGTGAGCCGTGAAGAGGCATTGGTCAACGCCCGCGCCATAGTCGAGGCCACGCCCCTGCCGGTGGCCGCCGACCTGGAGAACGGCTACGGCGACAGCCCCGAAGCCTGCGCCGAAACCATCCGCCTCGCCGCCGAGGTCGGCCTGGTGGGCGGCTCGATCGAGGACGCCAGCGGCCGTGCCGATGCGCCCATCTACCCCTTCGAGCTGGCCGTCGAGCGTGTCCGTGCTGCGGTGGAAGCCGCGCGCAGTCTGCCGTTCCCCTTCACCTTCGCCGCCCGTGCGGAGAACTTCCTCCATGGCCACCCCGACCTCGACGACACCATCCGCCGCCTGGTGGCCTATGCCGAAGCCGGTGCCGATGTGCTTTATGCGCCGGGGCTGACCACACGCGAGCAGATCATCGAAGTGGTGCGCGCAGTGGCGCCCAAGCCGATCAACCTGCTGGTGGGCTCGCCGGCCTTGAAGGTGGGCCTGGCGGAGTTGGCCGAGCTCGGCGTCAAGCGCGTCAGCCTGGGCTCCAACCTGGCGCGGGTGGCCTACGGCGCCTTCTTCCGCGCGGCGGAAGACCTGCTCTGCGGCGACCTCACGGCCACCCAGCGGGCGATGCCCTTCGACCGTATCAACGACCTGTTCAAGGGCTGAACGGGTGCGCGTGCGCCGGCTGATTCCGCTGCTGATCCTGCTGCTGGTGCTCGGCGCACCCCTGGCGGTGTACCAGAAGTGGGTGCAGCTGCCGCCGCGCTGGGACCCCTGGGCGCCGCTGGATGTGCTTGACGAACCCAACCTGCTGACCCCCTTCAAACTGATGCGCCTGCAGGCCGACCCGACGCTGTGCCGCCTGGCGCTGCAGACCTCCAACCTGAAATACGTGGCGCTGCCGGACAGCGCGCCGGCGGCGGGTTGCCCCATCGAGAACAGCGTGCGCATCAGCGGCTCGGGGCTGGCCTTCAGCAGCAGCTTCATCGCCACCTGCGAGGTGGCCGTGGCCTTCGCGCTGTTCGAGCGCCACGGGTTGCAACCCGTCGCCCGCGAGCTCTACGGCCAGCCGGTGGCGCGCATCGACCACCTCGGCAGCTTCGCCTGCCGCAATATCGGCGGTACCCAGCGTCGCAGCCAGCACGCCTCGGCCAACGCGTTGGACATTGCCGGCTTCCGCCTGGCCGATGGCCGGCGCATCAGCGTGGCCCGCGACTGGGCGGGCGATGACACCGAGGCGCGTTTCCTGCGCCGGGTGCGCGATGCCGCCTGCGAGCACTTCAACACCACCCTGGGGCCGGAGTACAACGCCGCCCACCACGACCACTTCCACGTCGACATGGGCCTGTTCCGCATGTGCCGCTGAGTGCCGCGCACGGGCGCCTGGCGCGCGGCTCTGGCAGAATGCCGAGCATCTTGAAGCAGTGGATCCAACCGATGAGTGATGAGCGGGAACAGGCCCGGGTGCGTGTCGACGCACTGGCGCCGCAGCACCAGGCAGGTGCGGCCCAATGGGCGGCCAGGCTTGGGCTGCCCCTGGACGGCGAGGCGGATTTCGCCCTGCAACTGGGTGACGACGGCCTGCAGCTGGTGGACCTGTCGCCCCAGGCACCGGGCCCGGTGCGGGTCGACTTCGTCGAGGGCGCGGCCGCCCATCGACGCCAGTTCGGCGGTGGCGCCGGGCAGATGATCGCCAAGGCGGTGGGCGTGCAGCCGGGCATCCGCCCGCAGGTGCTGGATGCCACTGCCGGCCTGGGCCGCGACGCCTTCGTGCTCGCCAGCCTGGGTTGCGAGATGGACCTGATCGAGCGCCAGCCCCTGGTCGCCGCACTGCTGGAAGATGGCCTGGCCCGCGCCGCCGCTGACGGCGAGGTGGCTGCCATCGCCACGCGCATGTGCCTGCACACCGGCAATGCCATCGAGCTGATGCAGGGCTGGCAGGGCGAGGCGCCCCAGGTGATCTACCTCGACCCGATGTTCCCGCACCGCGACAAGAGCGCCCTGGTGAAGAAGGAAATGCGCCTGTTCCGCCCTCTGGTGGGTGATGACCTGGACGCACCGGCCCTGCTCGCCGCGGCCCTGGCGCTGGCCAGCCACCGCGTGGTGGTGAAGCGCCCGCGCAAGGCGCCGATCATCGAGGGTGCCAAGCCCAGCTATGCGCTGGAGGGCAAGTCCAGCCGCTACGACATTTATCCGAAGAAGGCCCTGAGCAAGGGCTGACCGCGAGGGAAGGGATTCCATGGACGACGCCATCCGCTGCCCCATCCGCCGCACCCTGGCGCACCTGCCCTGGGTCGGCGATGACCGTGCCGGTGCCCGCCATTGGCTGGCCATGCAGCGCGACCCGCTGGCCTGGTTGCAGAAGGTGCACGCCGAGCAGCCGGACATGGCGGTCACGCGCATGGGGCTGAGCCGGCTCTGGTGCCTGTTCCACCCCCGGGCGGTGCAGGAGCTGATGGTCGACCACCGCGAACACCTGAAACGCTGGGAACCCAGCCTGTGCATGATGCGCCAGTGGAACGGGCGCAGTTTCATGATGCGCGAGGGTGAACCGGCCCGTGAGCGGCGCAAGGAAATGCGGCCGCATATCGCCGCGCCTTCGGCCGCTGAGATCCTGCAACTGGCGGAGCGCTGGAGCGAGGGCATCGAGCCCGGTGCCGAGCGCGACCTCGACCTGGAAATGGCCGCCTACAGCGTCACCCTCACCGGGCGCGCGCTCTTCGAGATCGACCTGGAGCCCGACGCGTTCCGCGTGGCCCGCGCGGTGCGCCTGCTGTCGCGGGTGGCGCTGCTGGAGACCAGCACCGGTATTCCCCTGGGGCACTGGTTCCCCAGCAAGCTCTGCCCGCGCAAGCGCTGGGCCCTGGCGCAACTGCAGGAAGTGGTAGGGCGCTGCGCTGACGAATCACCCCGCCCGCTGGCGGTGCAGCGCGACGAACTGGCCACGCTGCTGATGGCGGGGCACCAGTCCACCGGTGCGACCCTGACCTGGGCGCAGCTGCTGCTGGCCCAGCACCCGGAGGTGCGCGAGGCACTGCGGGACGAACTCAAGGGTGTGGACTGGAGCCGGGTACAGGGCGTGGCCGACCTGCGCCAGTGCCCGCTGCTGCGGGCGGTGATCCAGGAAAGCCTGCGCATCTACCCGCCGGCCTATGGCCTGGTGCCCCGGCAACTGACGGCGGACGTGGAGGTGTTCGGCCAGGGCTTGAAGAAGGGCGACATCGTCATGCTGTCGAGCTGGATCACCCACCGCGACCCGCGCTGGTTCGAGGCGCCGCTGGAGTTCCGCCCGCAACGCTTCATCGAGCCTTCGACCTGGCCCAAGGGCGCCTACTTCCCCTTCGGGCTGGGGGATCGCGCCTGCCCGGGCACGGCCATGGCGATGATGGACCTGGCGGTGTCCCTGGCCTGGTGGGTCGAGCACTGGGACGTCGAGCCGCTGGGGCCGATCGAGCCCCAGGGCTGGTTCTCCCTGCGGCCCAAGCGGGCGCGGGTCAGGTTCGTGCGGCGGGGGTGATGTCCTCGGCGCGGTAGGCGCGGAGGAACAGCTCCACCACTTCCTGCACATGCTGCTCGGCCTCTTCACCCTGGAGGGGCGTGGCGCAGCCGATCAGCAGGCGGAAGTTGTGCCCGCCCTTGATCAGGCAGAAGAAGTGCTCGGCGGCGTTGATCGGCTTGTCGATGCGCAGCTTGCCGGCCTTGTCCGCCTGGATCAGCAGGCGCTCCATCTCATTGAGGATCTGCTGCGGGCCGGCATCGAAGAACAGCTTCGAGAGCTTCGGGTCCTGGTTGCCCAGGGTGGCCATCAAACGGTGCAGTTCGATGGACTCGCTGCTGTTGATCAGCGCCTGGAAACCCATGCCGATGTTGCGTAGCACAGTTTCGATGGTCCCACCGAGGGGCAATTCGAACAGCAGCTCCGGCAACTGCTCCATGCACTTGGCCTTCACCGCGGCGGAGAACAGCGTCTCCTTGTCGGTGAAGTGGCTGTACACGGTGAGTTTGGAGACCCCGGCTTCGGCGGCGATGGCGTCCATGCTGCTGCCGTCGTAACCCTTGCTGAGGAACAGCGACTTGGCCGCCTCGAGGATCGCCGCACGCTTGGCCGGGTCCTTGGGGCGGCCGGGGCCGCTGGCTTGTAAAGTTTTGTCAGACATTCGCGTTTAAATACTGGACTGGTGAGTTTGCTATTTTTACTATACTCGGCAGTATAAATATTCCAACAGCACTTTTGCGAAAGGTCATACACCATGTTCCGCCATGTCCTGCCCCTCGCTCTGCCTTTGACACTCTCTTTGCTCGTCGGTGCCTGTGGCAACAGCGAGACCGTCCAGCAATCGATACGCCCGGCCATGGTGGTGCAGCCACAGCCCGCCGGCGACGCGATGGTGACCTACCCGGGCGAAGTGCGCGCCAGGCTGGAGCCGGAACTGGCGTTCCGCATCGGCGGCAAGATCACCCGGCGACTGGTGGACGTGGGGGACCGGGTGAAGGCCGAGCAGCCGCTGGCCGAACTCGACCCGCAGGATGTGCGCCTGCAACTGGAAGCCTCCCGCGCCCAGGTGACGGCGGCCGAGGCCAACCTCAAGCTGGTGCGCGCCGAGCGTGACCGCTACAAGACCCTGCTGGACCGCAAGCTCATCAGCCCCTCGCAGTTCGACAACGTCGAAAACCAGTACCGCTCCGGCGAGGCGCGGCTGAAACAGATCCAGGCCGAATTCAACGTGGCCAGCAACCAGGCCGGCTATGCCGTGCTGCGCGCCTCGCAGAACGGCGTGATCGCCACCCGCCGCGCGGAAGTGGGCCAGGTGGTGGCGGCCGGGCAGACCGTGTTCACCCTGGCCGCCGACGGCGAGCGCGAAGTGCTGATCAGTCTGCCGGAGCACGCCATCGACCGCTTCAAGATCGGCCAGGAAGTGGCCGTCGAACTCTGGTCGCAGCCCGACAAGCGTTTCCCCGGGCGCATCCGCGAACTCTCGCCGGCTGCCGACCAGCAGTCGCGCACCTTCGCCGCGCGCATCGCCTTCACCGCCGGCGAGGTGCCCGCCGAGCTGGGCCAGAGCGCCCGCGTCTACATCCAGGCCAACGGTGAGGTGCCGCTGTCGGTACCGCTCTCGGCGCTCACCGCCGAAGCCGGTGCGCCTTACGTCTGGGTGGTGAACCCCGACAGCTCGAAGATCGAACGCCGCCCCGTGCGCGTCGGCCCCTACGGTGAAGACCGCGTACCGGTGCTCGAAGGCCTGAAGCCCGAGGACTGGGTGGTCGCCGCCGGTGTCCAGGTGCTGCGTGAAGGCCAGGAAGTCCGCCCCGTGGACCGCGCCAACCGCGCGGTGAAGCTGATCGCCAAGGAGTAGGGCAGAGTGAACTTCAACCTTTCCGCCTGGGCGCTGAAGAACCGTCAGATCGTCCTCTACATCATGCTGCTGCTGGGCATAGTCGGTGCGATCTCCTACACCAAGCTGGGGCAGAGCGAAGACCCGCCCTTCACCTTCAAGGCCATGGTGATCCGCACCAACTGGCCCGGCGCCAGCGCCGAGGAAGTGTCCCGCCAGGTCACCGAGCGCATCGAAAAGAAGCTCATGGAGACCGGCGAGTACGACAAGATCATTTCCTTCTCCCGCCCCGGCGAATCCCAGGTGACCTTCCTCGCGCGGGACTCGATGCATTCCAACGAGATCCCCGAGCTCTGGTACCAGGTGCGCAAGAAGGTCAGCGACATTCGCCACACTTTGCCCCAGGGCATCCAGGGGCCGTTCTTCAACGACGAATTCGGCACCACCTTCGGCAACATCTATGCACTGACCGGCGAGGGCTTCGACTACGCCGTGCTCAAGGACTACGCCGACCGCATCCAGCTGCAACTGCAGCGGGTCAAGGACGTGGGCAAGGTCGAGCTGCTCGGCCTGCAGGACGAGAAGATCTGGATCGAGCTCTCCAACACCAAGGCCGCCACCCTGGGCCTGCCGCTGGCCGCCGTGCAGCAGGCGCTGGAAGAGCAGAACGCCGTGGCCGCCGCCGGCTTCTTCGAGACGGCCAGCGACCGCGTGCAGTTGCGCGTCAGCGGGCGCTTCGACTCGGTGAAGGAGATTCGCGACTTCCCCATCCGCGTGGGTGACCGCACCTTCCGCATCGGCGATGTCGCCGACGTGCACCGTGGCTTCAACGACCCACCCGCGCCGCGCATGCGCTTTATGGGCGAAAACGCCATCGGCCTCGCGGTCTCGATGAAGGCGGGCGGTGACATCCTCATCCTCGGCCAGGCCCTGGAAGGCGAGTTCGCCCGCCTGCAGGAAACCCTCCCGGCCGGTATGCAGCTGCGCAAGGTCTCCGACCAGCCGGCGGCGGTGAAGACCGGCGTGGGCGAGTTCGTCCGCGTGCTCACCGAGGCGCTGATCATCGTGCTGCTGGTGAGCTTCTTCTCCCTGGGCCTGCGCACCGGCCTGGTGGTGGCGCTGTCGATCCCCCTGGTACTGGCGATGACCTTCGCCGCCATGTACTACCTGGGCATCGGCCTGCACAAGATTTCCCTCGGCGCGCTGGTGCTGGCGCTGGGCTTGCTGGTGGACGACGCGATCATCGCGGTGGAGATGATGGCCATCAAGATGGAGCAGGGCTACGACCGGCTCAAGGCGGCCAGCTACGCCTGGACCAGTACGGCCTTCCCCATGCTCACCGGCACCCTGATCACCGCCGCCGGCTTCCTGCCCATCGCCACCGCGCAATCGGGCACCGGCGAATACACCCGTTCGATCTTCCAGGTGGTGACCATCGCCCTGCTGGTGTCCTGGATCGCCGCCGTGGTCTTCGTGCCCTACCTGGGTGACCGCCTGCTGCCGGACCTGGCCAAGCGCCACGCCGAGAAGCATGGCGGCAGTGGCGCCCACGACCCCTATGCGACGCCCTTCTACCAGCGCGTGCGGCGCGTGGTGGAGTGGTGCGTGCGTCGGCGCAAGACGGTGATCGTGCTGACCCTGGTGGCCTTCGTCGCCGCCATCGCGATGTTCCGCTTCGTGCCCCAGCAGTTCTTCCCGGCCTCCGGGCGCCTGGAGCTGATGGTCGACCTGAAGCTGGGCGAGGGCTCCTCGCTGAGCAACACCGAAGCCGAAGTGACGCGCCTGGAGAAGATGATCAAGGAGCACTCGGGTGTGGATAACTACGTGGCCTACGTGGGCACCGGTTCGCCGCGCTTCTACCTGCCGCTGGACCAGCAACTGCCGGCGGCGAGCTTCGCCCAGTTCGTGGTGCTGGCCAAGACCATCGAGGACCGCGAGGCCCTGCGCAGCTGGCTGATCCAGACGCTCAACGACGAGTTCCCCAGCCTGCGCAGCCGCGTCTCGCGCCTGGAGAACGGCCCGCCCGTGGGTTACCCGGTGCAGTTCCGCGTCTCCGGCGAGCACATCGACGAAGTCCGCGCCTACGCCCGCAAGGTGGCCGACAAGGTGCGCGAGAACCCCCACGTGGTGAACGTGCACCTGGACTGGGAAGAGCCGAGCAAGGTGGTGCGCCTGAACATCGACCAGGACCGCGCCCGCGCCCTGGGCGTGAGCACCGCCGACCTGTCGCGCTTCCTGCAGAGCTCGCTCACCGGCTCCACGGTCAGCCAGTTCCGCGAGGACAACGAGTTGATCGACATCCTCCTGCGCGGCACCCCGCGTGAGCGCCAGGAGCTGGCCCTGCTGCCGAGCCTGGCGGTGCCCACCGACAGCGGCAAGAGCGTGCCCCTGTCGCAGATCGCCACCCTGGAATACGGCTTCGAGGAAGGCATCATCTGGCACCGCAACCGCCTGCCCACCGTGACCGTGCGCGCCGACATCTACGACAAGTCGCTGCCGGCCAGCCTGGTGACGCAGATCCTGCCGACCCTGGAACCGATCCGCGCCGAACTGCCCGACGGCTACCTGCTGGACGTGGGCGGCACGGTGGAGGACTCGGCCCGTGGGCAGAAGTCGGTGAACGCCGGCGTGCCGCTGTTCATAGTCGTGGTGCTGACGTTGCTGATGCTGCAGCTGAAGAGCTTCTCGCGTACGGCGATGGTGTTCCTCACCGCACCCCTGGGGCTGATCGGGGTGACCCTGTTCCTCCTGGTGTTCCGCCAGCCCTTCGGCTTCGTGGCGATGCTCGGCACCATCGCCCTGGCGGGGATGATCATGCGCAACTCGGTGATCCTGGTGGACCAGATCGAGCAGGACATCAGCGCCGGCCTGGACAAGTGGCACGCCATCATCGAAGCCACGGTGCGCCGCTTCCGGCCCATCGTGCTCACCGCCCTGGCGGCGGTGCTGGCGATGATCCCGCTGTCGCGCAGTGTGTTCTTCGGCCCCATGGCCGTCGCCATCATGGGCGGCCTGATCGTCGCCACGGCGCTGACCCTGCTGTTCCTGCCGGCGCTCTACGCGGCCTGGTTCCGGGTCAAGGAAGTGCCCCGCGCCGTGTAGGCCGGGCTGAGGTACGAGGCCCAACGTTGCGATGCCACTTCAGGCACCGCGCGTTGGGCCTCGCTGCGCTCGGCGCCAACCTACGGACTGTCCGTAGGTGGGTGTAGAGCGCAGCGAACCCCATCGATTCACTCGTACATCCCATCCAGCAGCAACGCGAAGTTGCGCTCCACCACCGGGCGCTTGAGCTTCTGCGTCGGCGTCAGTTCGTCCTGCTCCTGGCTGAGCAGGCGCGGCAGCAGGGCCCAGGTCTTGATCCGCTCCACCTGGGACAGCTCGGCGTTGATGGTGTCGATGTGCCCCTGCAGCTCCGCCAGCAACGCCGGTGCCTGCAGCCAGGCCTCGGCATCGCCCGCCAGGCCCTGGCGTTTCGCCCAGATGGCCAGGCTCTGCGGCTCCAGGGCGAGCAGGGCGCTGAGGTGCTTGCGCCGGTCCCCGTGCACCAGCGCCTGCTCCACCAGCGGGTGCTGCTTGAGGCGCGTCTCGATGGGCGTTGGGGCGATGTTCTTGCCGCCGGCGGTGATGATCAGTTCCTTCTTGCGACCGGTCAGCCAGAGGTAGCCGGTGGCGTCGATCCGCCCCAGGTCGCCGCTGCGCAGCCAGCCATCGAGGGTGAAGGTTTCGGCGGTCTTCTCCGGTTGCTGGAAGTAGCCCTGGAACACATGGGGGCCGCGCACCAGCACCTCGCCGTCGTCGGCGATGCGTACCTCCACGCCGGGCAGGGGCCGGCCCACCGAGCCGGCCTTGTTCGGGCCGCCTTCGTTGCTGGTGAGAAAGGCGGTGGATTCGGACATCCCCAGCCTTCGTACAGGGGCAGGCCGAGGGCGGCGAAGAAGTTCACCAGCTCGGCGTCCAGCGGCGCGCCACCGCTGACCAGGGCGCGGATGCGCGAGCCGAACAGACGCTGGCGCAGGCCGTTGAGCACCAGACGCCGGGCCAGTTGCAGGCGCAGCCCGCCGCGCTGGCGGATGCCGGTGCGCAGGGCCCAATCGAGCACGCGGCGCTTGCCGGGCGCCAGGGTCTGACGCTGGGCCATGACGGCGGCGTGGAGCTTCTCGAAGAGCCTGGGCACGCTGCCGAAGAAATCCGGCTGCACCTCGGCGATGGCCCGGGGCACGTCGTTGATGTCCGGCACGTAGGCGGCCTGGGCGCCACACCAGAGGCGCTGGTAGTGACCGATCACCCGTTCGCCGACATGGGCCATGGGCAGGAAGGCGAGCCCGGTGTAGCGCGGGGGTGGCAGCTGGTAGGCAGCGATGGCGGCCAGCAGGTTGCCGTGGCTGAGCATGGCGGCCTTGGGCTCGCCGGTGGTGCCGGAGGTGAACACCAGGTTGGCCAGGGCCTGGCGGTGGAGAGCCTGCCAGCGCTGATGGACCTGCTCGGCGCTCACCCCGTTGCCCTCGGCGATGAAGGCCTCCAGGCCCGTCGCGGCGCCGTCCGCCTCGGTGTCGATGGCCACCACGCGCAAGCCCGGCAGCGAGACGCCACGGGCCTGTTCCAGGCGCTCGACGAACAGCAGGCGGCAATCCGCACGCTGCAGTTGCTGGGCCGCCTGCGCCAGGGTGAGGCTCGGGTAGAGGCCGACGCTGACGGCGCCGGCCATGAGCACGGCGAAGTCCAGCAGGCTCCATTCGAGGCGGGTGCGGCACCAGATCGCCACGCGGTCACCGGGCTCGACGCTGGCGGCGACCAGGGCCCTGGCCAGGGCCTCGCTACGTTGTGCCACGGTGCCCCAGTCGAGGCTGCGCCAGGCGTCGTTTGCCCGCACCTGGGCGGCGGGCCAGTCGGGCGTTTGCCGGGCGCGCCAGGCGAGCAGGGCGGGAATGCTGGGGAGATCGGCCGGCGGTTGCTGCGTCGTCATCGAACACCTCCTGTACTCGGGTTGGACGGGCGGGAACGGTTCAGGGAATCGGCTGGCCCGAGTCGCGTTCCTTCACCGCCTGGGCGAACCCGACTTCCTCGCAACGCGCCTTGAAGCGCACGCCTTCCGGGCTGTGGCGGGTGATGCCGTCGAACAGTGTGGCGAACATTTGCGTGGTTTCCAGGCCCATGTTGTGGAAGGCCTGGTTGATCATCAGCTTCTGCATCATCAGCTGGTTACGGGGGATGCCCTGCATGCGCGCGGTGAGCGCTTCCACCGCCGCGTCCAGCTCGGCCAGGGGCACGCTCTGGTAGACCAGGCCCAGGCGCTGGGCCTCGCGGCCGTCGATGAGGTCGCCGGTGAGGAGCATGCGCTTGGCCTTCTCCGGGCCCAGGCGGTAGACCCACATGGCGGTGGTCGGGCAGCCCCAGACCCGCGCCGGCGGATAGCCGATCACCGCTTCGTCGGCCATCAGGATCAGGTCGCAGCACAGGGCGATGTCGCTGCCGCCGGCCACCGCCGGGCCCTGCACCTTGGCGATCACCGGCTTGTAGCTGCGGAACAGGCTCATGAAGTGCTCGGTGTTCTTCTTCATCAGCGCGTAGTCGACCATCGGGTCCCAGGGCATTTCCTGGCTGCCGTAGATGCCGCGCGGGTTCTCGGCGAAGAACTTGAGGTCGTAGCCGCTGCAGAAACCACGGCCGGCCCCGGTGAGGACGATCACGTGCACCGCGTCGTCGGCATTGGCGCGCAGCACGGCGGCTTCGAGGTCGGCGGGGAGGCGGTCGTCGATGGCGTTGAGCCGCTCGGGGCGGTTGAGGGTGAGGGTGGCGATGCGGCCGTCGACCGCGTAGTGGACGGTGGAATCGGTCATGGAAGCGCTCCGTGGTTTTTTATTGGATCGGGGCTTGGCGTGTCGGGAGAAATAAGTAAACTGAATTCACTTTTCCTGTCCAGCGCTTTATCGAGAGCCCCATGACCGATCTTTCCCCCAAGGCCCAGAGAACCCGTGCCAGCCTGCTGGACGCTGCCCGCGACGAATTGCTGGAGCTCGGCGGCGGCCTGGAGGTGGGGCGGGTGGCGGAGCGGGCCGGCGTCTCGGTGGGGCTGATCTACCGCTACTTCGCCTCCCGCGCCGGGCTGCTGGCCGCGGTGGCCGAGGACTTCCACGACCGCTACCAGGCCGAGGTGATGGTCGCCGACCCGCTGCCCGGCGCCGAGGACTGGTGCAGCCGCGAGGAGCAGCGGGTGCGCCGCGCGGTGCAGTTCGTCTACGCCGAGCCCCTGGCACCGCTGCTGTTGGTGAGCCTGGCGCGGGAGCCGGAGGTGGCCGCGCTGGAAGCTCGGCGCATCACCGAGAACGTACGCCAGGGCGCCGACAACATCCGCCGGGGCCAGGTTGCCGGGCAGCTGAACGCCAGCCTCGACCCGGAGCTGGTCTCGGCGATGATCCTCGGCGGCATGCACCAGGCCCTGCTCGAAGCCCTCGGCCGCTCGCCGCGCCCGCCGGCCGATCAGCTGTCGCGGCAGCTCTGGCATTTCATCCGGGGTGCCCTGGCGCCACTCCAGCCGACATGACCCCAACAACAAGAAGAGGCAGGCATGCAGCACGCGACACAGGTGGAACTGCTGAAGAAGACGCTGGCGCTGGCCGAGCGAGGACAATCCGACTGCCTGGAGGCGCCTTCATCGCTGGCGGTGGACAGCTACCTCGACGAGGCGCGTTACCGGCGTGAGCGGGACGAGGTGCTGCGCCGCGAGCCGCTGCTGGTGGCGCGCTCCAGCGAGGTGACGGCGGGGCGCTTCATCACCCGGGACCTGCTGGCGCCATTGCTGCTGGTGCGTGACGAGGCGGGGCGGTTGCGCGGCTTCCTCAACGTCTGCAAGCACCGTGGCACCCAGTTGGTGGCGGAGGCGGAAGGTGCCAACCGGGTGTTCGTCTGCCCCTACCACGCCTGGGCCTACAACCCCGATGGGCAACTGCGCGGCATTCCCCATGGCTATGGTTTCGAGGGCGTCGACCGTGGTTGCCTGAACCTCACCGAGGTGCCGGTGGCCGAATGTTTCGGCGCCATCTGGGCGCGCCACTCGCCCGGCCCCGCACTGGACATGCCGGCGTTCTTCGGCCCCGAGCTGATGGCCGACTTCAGCAGCTTCGCCCTGGAGGGGCAGGTGCTCTTCGACCCGCGCGACATCCGCCGGCCGGTGAACTGGAAGTTGACCATCGACACCTTCTTGGAGAACTACCACGTGGCCAAGGCGCACCAGGCCACCATCGACCCCCTGTTCTGGCCCAACCTGGGGCTGTTTGAGCGCTTCGGCCGGCACATCCGCAACTACTACGTGAAGCGCAACCTGCGCGAGGTGCTGGAGCAGCCGGAATCCGAGTGGGACCTGCGCCGCCATGGCAACCTGCTGTACTTCATCTGGCCCAACACCCTGGTGCTGGTGGAGCCGGACCACATCGACTTCTCCAGTGTCTTCCCTGACGGCCCGCTGGCCACCCGCGTGCTGGGCTACAACCTGCTGCTGGAAGAACCGGCGACGGACAAGGCCCGGCGCTATTTCGAGAAGAACAACGAGATCCTCTATTCCGCCCTGGAGGAAGACTTCGCCATGGCTGCACGGGTGCAGAACGGCATCCGCGCCGGCGCCAGCGACCGCCTCTGGCATGGGCGCTACGAGCAGGCGCTGCGCTGGTTCCACCAGGGGCTGGATGAGGCGCTGGGGGAGTCCCGCGTCGAGGTGGTGGGCGGTGCGGTTTCGCCGGGGACGTAGGTTGGGCCAATCCATCGCACATGGGGCCACCCAGATGCGATGCCGGGTGCGGGCTCTTTTCGCGAATGAATTCGCTCCCACGGGGCAACTCCCATAAGGCATTTGCAGGTTGGGTTGAACCCGGGCACGTTGGGCCTCGCTGCGCTCGGCGCCAACCTACGGTGCTTGAACAGAAAAGCCCGGCGCTTGGCCGGGCTTTTTCGTTTCGGGCTGAGGCTCAGAGCACGCCGAAGACCTTCTTCGCCAGGCCGGTGGCGGCAGCGGCGGGGTTCTTGCGGATGCTGGCTTCCTGGTCGGCGATCATCTTGAACAGGCCGTCGAGGGCTTCTTCGGTCACGTAGCTCTCGATGTTGGCGCTCTTGGCGTCGACCACACCGAAGCTCGCGGCCTGGCCGGCGAAACTGTTGTACTGCTTGGCCAGGCCGACCTGGTCGGTGGCTTTCTTGACGATGGGCAGGAACTTGGCGCGCAGCTGTTCGCGGCTGGTCTTGTTCAGGTACTGGGTCGCGGAGTCTTCAGGACCGGAGAGGATGCCCTTGGCGTCCTGCACGGTCATCTTCTTCACCGCGTCCACCAGCAGCGCCTGGGCTTCCGGCACAGCGGCTTCGGCGGCCTTGTTCATACTGGCTTCCAGCTGGTCGACCTGGGCCCCCATGCCCATCATCTTCATGGTCTTGGCGGCCTTGCCGAGTTTGCCCGGCAGCTCGATGCGCACTTCGGGGTTTTCGCTGAAGCCGCCCGGCTTGCCGAGTTGCTGCACGGCGACCTTGGCGCCCTGGGTGAGCGCGTCCTTGAGGCCGCCGCTGGCGTCCTGCTGGCTGAGGTCGCTGAGGGAGAGGGCGAAGGCGCTGGCGGAGAGGGCGAGGCCGGCGACCAGGGTGGTGAGTCGGAACATGGCGGCATCCTTGTGGCGGAAAGGCGGGTTGTCAGGGAACGGCATCGACCTTGATGCGCAGGTGCTGCGGGTCGCTGCCGTCGAGTTTAACCGAGTGGCGCTCGGTGCTGATGAACAGCAGCTTGCCGTCGCGCTCGATGCGCGCGCTCACCGCATAGTCATGGCCGGGCTGCAGGTTGGCCGGGTCGTAGCTGAGCTGGAAGGGCAGGGGCACCTGGCCTTCGACCCGGCCCTGCTGGTAGGCGAGCTCGCGGGCGGGGGCATCGGCCAGCGAGACGTCCTGCAGCGAGACGCGCAGCGTGGCATCCGGCGGCAAGGCGCTGCGTTGCAGGTAGAAGACCTCGCCATTGAGATGGGCCTGGGTCGGGGGCTGGACGGTGGTGCAGGCGACGAGCAGGGCGCTGGCGAGCAGCAGGCTGGGGGACTTCATGGGGCCTCGTGGTTCGATGGACAGCGATACACACACTATAGAAGCCAGGGGGCGGGGGTACAGCCCCGAGTGCCCGTCAGTCCTCGAGCGGTGGGCGGTCGTCCAGGGCCTGGGTGATCGTCTGCAGGCGCTGCCGGGCGTTGATCAGCTGTTCCAGCTGCTGCGCAAGGGTCAGGCTTCTGCGGTGCAGATCCGCCTCGCGCTCGTCCAGTTCGGCGGCCCGGCCAGCGAGCCTGGCAGCCTCCGCCCGCAGGTTTTTCGCCTGGGTGCGCTGCTCGGCGTCACGCCTGGCGAACTCCCGGGCGCGCGCTTCGCTGAGGGCCTTGAATCGGGCCAGGCGTTCGACGAGGTGGTGTTCCAGCTGTTGCAGGCGCGCTTCCCGGGCAGACGAGGGGCGCGCTGCGGCCTGGGGCTGGGCGGGGATGGACCAGGTGCTGCCTTGCGGCTGGCGGGACACCTTGCCGGCCACCGCCATGAGCCGTGTCAGGGCGTCCTTGCCGAGCAGCACGGAGCGGTGTTCTTCCAGGCGGCTCGGCTCCACCGGCTCGATCAGCGGCAGCGCCTTGAGGTTCAACAGGTGGAATTCCAGGGGCTTCCGACGCGCGGTCATGGCGTGCGCTCCCGGGTCAGTTCCTTGAGCACCCGTTTCACCTGGGGCCAGTGCTCGGCGTCGATGGTGTCGAGGCTGTAGCCCTCGGGGTGGATGCGGATTTCGGCGATGTAGGCCTTGCAGCGCTGGCCGGGCTGGGCTTCGTCGAGGGTGTAGAGGAGGAAGTCGCGCTCCAGGGCGGCGATCCCGAAGCAGCAGAGGATGGCGGCGTTGACGACCTGGCCGTCGGCGTTATGGATGGGGATTGATCTCAGCAGCATGGTCGGCACCGTCCCTGTGGGTGGAGTCCTGCGTAGCGCAGGTCGGTCATGGTACTGAGCGGCCGCACGGCAGCCGTTCGGCACGCTCCGATGCAGCCTGTAGGCGAGTTCTCTAAATCGACAGGGTGAAACAAGGCCGGCCCCGGGCGGGGCCGGCTTGGGGGTCAGCTGGCTTCGGCGGGCGCTTCGGCTTCGGCGTCCACTTCGCCCTGGCGTTCCAGGGCGACCTGGCGGATCGACAGGCGGATCTCGGCCGGCAGCACGCGCTTGGCCGCGCCTTCGGCGAGGTCACCCAGGGCTGGGTGGTAGCTGAGCTTGCCGGCTTCGTCCTGGCGCAGCACGCGCTGGTCGAGGAGGGTCTGGATGAAGTGGCGGAACAGGCTCTTGTCGAAGAACTCCGGGGCGTTGAGGCCGTGGAGGATCGACAGGCGCTGGGCCATCACGGTGCACAGGTCTTCCAGTTCCTCGGCGGCCAGCTGGTTCTGCCCGGCGTTGAGCAGCAGGGCGATGGCCATGTAGAAGCGTTGCAGGGTCTGGGCGATGGAGCGCGAGAGCAGCGTCAGCAGCACGAATTGGCGCGAGCTCGGCGCCGGGCGCACATAGGTTTCGTTCTCGAACTTCAGCAGCCCCTGTTCGACGAAGGCCTCCAGCCACTGGTCGACCACGGCATCCAGCTCGTCCAGGTTCCAGCGGATGAACAGTTCGGCCTGCAGGTAGGGGTAGAGCGCGCGGGTGTAGCGCAGGATCTGCTCGCGGCTCATGCGCCCGCTGCTCTGGAAGAAGCTGGCGAGCAGCGCCGGCAGGGCGAAGATGTGCAGCACGTTGTTGCGGTAGTAGGTCATCAGGACGGCGTTCTGCTCGTCCAGGTAGAGGATCTTGCCCAGGGCGTCCTTCTGCTCGGCCAGCAGGTTCATGCTCTGCACGTACTGGATCAGCGCCTGGCCATCGCCTTCCGGCAGGGTGGCGTGGGGCGAGTAGGGCACGGCGCGCAGCAGGGCCAGGTAGAGGTCGAGCACGCGGGTCAGGGCGCGTTCGTCCAGGGCCAGGCGGCTGGTGGACAGCAGCGCCAGGGCCACCAGGTTGACCGGGTTGATCGCCGCCGCGTCGTTGAGGTGGCGGGCGACGCGGGTGGCCAGCTTGTTGGTGGTGTCGCTGAGCCATTCCGGGCGGTACTGCGGGCCCAGTTCCTGGTCGCGCCAGGTCGGCTGTTCCTGGTCGAGGAATTCGGCGAGCTTGATCGGCTCGCCGAAGTTCACCGCGACGCTGCCGAAGCGTAGCTTGAGGGCGCCGATGACTTTGAAGATGTCGAAGATGGATTCTTTCTTCTTGCTCGCGCCACGCAGCTCGCCCAGGTAGGTGCGGCCTTCCAGCACGCGCTCGTAGCCGATGTAGACCGGCACGAAGACGATGGGCAGGCGCGAGGAGCGCAGGAAGCTGCGCAGGGTGATGGCGAGCATGCCGGTTTTCGGGTGGAGCATGCGGCCGGTGCGCGAACGTCCGCCCTCGACGAAGTACTCCACCGGGAAGCCACGGCTGAACAGGGTGTGCAGGTATTCGTTGAACACCGCGGTGTAGAGCGGGTTGCCCTTGAAGGTACGGCGCATGAAGAAGGCGCCGCCGCGACGCAGCAGGCCACCGATCACCGGCATGTTGAGGTTGATGCCGGCCGCGATGTGCGGTGGGGTCAGGCCGTTGCGGAACAGCAGGTAGGAGAGCAGCAGGTAGTCGATGTGGCTGCGGTGGCAGGGCACGTAGATGACTTCGTGGCCCTGGGCGATCTCCTGCACCCCTTCGATGTGGTTGACCTTGATGCCTTCATAGAGCTTGTTCCAGAACCAGCTCAGCACCACTTCGAGGAAGCGGATGGCGGTGTAGGCGAAGTCGGAGGCGATCTCGTTGCCGTACTTCAGCGCCTGGGCCTCTGCCTTGGCCGGGCTGATCTTCTCGCGTTCGGCTTCTTCGGCTATCACCTGGCGCACCTGGGGCGCGTGCACCAGGCCCTTGACCAGGTTGCGGCGGTGGGAGAGGTCGGGGCCGATGACGGCGGTCTTCTGGTTGCGGAAGTGCACCCGCAGGATGCGCTGCACCATGCGCTGGGTGCGCTCCGGGCCCTTGCCCTGGGCGATCAGCTCGCGCAGGTGGATGGGGGCGGAGAACTGCACGCGGGTCTTGCGCCCGAGGATGAGGATGCTGACCAGCTTGCGCAGGCGCCCGGTGACGGCCCAGCTGTCGGCGAACAGCAGCTTCCAGGGGCTGGTCTCGCGGTCCGGGGACTGGCCCCAGAACACCGTGACCGGAATGATCTGCGCGTCATCCACGGCGTGCTGCTGGATGGCGTCGAGCACCCGCACCAGAGTCGGCGAGGTGCCGCGCTTGTCCTGGCCGCCGAACCAGCCGGGTTCGGGGGTCAGGTAGAAGAAGGCGGCGGGCTCGAGGGTGTCGCCCACCGCCACCGGCAGCACCGGGCGGGGCAGGCCGGCCTTGGTGCACTCCCGGTCCACCACCGCCAGGTCGCTGGCCGAAGGTTGCTGGAGCACATAGAGCACCGGCTTGCTGCGGTCGAGCTTGAGGGTGAAGGCGGACTGGTTGATGGTTTCCGAGCGCACCCAGAGATAAAGGAGGCGGCGCAGGGTACCGAAGGCCAGGCGGCGGAAGGGCGAGCGGGTCATACGGAGTCTGTAGTCGAACGAGCGAGTGCTCGGGGTGGCTAGTTTGCCGTATTCGCCATCCAGCCGCAAAAAGCACCTAACGGTCTGAAAACCATGGGGCCGCCAGGAAACTTCCGGAATCTTCTGCTGTCTTGCTATGCCGCCGGGGGACTCCTTATAGTCCGCCGGCGTTTTGCAAGGCCCCAGCGGCCAGCATGGCCGGGGGCTTTTCCCTTTGGGGTAGAGGCCATGATCGAACTAAAAAAACTGACCAAGCGTTTCGCGCAGCACACAGTGGTGGATGACCTGTCCTTCGGCGTCCAGCAGGGGGAGGTGCTCGGCTTCCTCGGCCCGAACGGTGCCGGCAAGTCCACCACCATGAAGATGCTCACCGGGTTCCTCGCGCCGACCTCCGGCACTGCGAGCGTGCTCGGCTTCGACATCCAGACCCGCACCCTCCAGGCCCAGCAGCAGATCGGCTACCTCCCCGAAGGTGCGCCCTGCTATGGCGACATGACGGTGCGCGGCTTCCTCGAATTCATCGCCGAGGTACGCGGCTTCCGTGGCGCCGAGAAGAAGCAGCGGGTGACCCGCGCCGCCGGCCAGGTGGAGCTGGACAAGGTGCTGGGGCAGTCCATCGATACCCTGTCCAAGGGCTTCAAGCGCCGCGTGGGCTTGGCCCAGGCGATCCTCCATGATCCGCGTGTGCTGATCCTCGACGAGCCCACCGACGGCCTCGACCCCAACCAGAAGCACCAGGTGCGCCAGCTGATCCAGAGCCTGGCCCAGGACAAGATCGTGATCATCTCCACCCACATCCTCGAAGAGGTGGCGGCGGTGTGCACCCGCGCGGTGGTGATCGCCGCCGGCAAGCTGGTGGCCGACGGCACCCCCTACGAGCTGGAGAGCCGTTCGCGCTATCACCAGGCGGTGACCCTGGTGGCCGACGAGCCCCTGGATCCGCTGGCCCTGGCGGTACTGCCGGGCGTTGCCGGCGTGGAGGAGAACCCCCACGGCAGCGGCCTGACGGTGCTGGCCAAGCCTGGCGAGGTGATCTTCCCGCAGGTCAACCAGCTCATCCACCAGCGCGGCTGGAAGGTCAAGGAGCTGGATGTCGAGCGGGGTCGCCTGGATGAAGTGTTCCGCAGCCTGACCCGGGGAGAGGCGGCATGAAGCAGTTGCCGGTCATATTCAAGCGCGAGCTGGCGAGCTACTTCGCCACGCCGCTGGCCTATGTGTTCATCGTGATCTTCCTGGTGCTGTCCGGGGTCTTCACCTTCTACCTGGGTGGTTTCTTCGAGAGCGGCCAGGCCAGCCTCGCGCCCTTCTTCAACTTCCACCCCTGGCTCTACCTGTTCCTGGTGCCGGCCATCGCCATGCGCCTGTGGGCGGAGGAGCGCAAGTCCGGCTCCATCGAGCTGCTGATGACGTTGCCGATCACCCGCTTCGAGGCGGTCACCGGCAAGTTCCTTGCCGCCTGGGCCTTCGCCGGCCTGGCGCTGCTGCTGACCTTCCCGATGATCGTCACGGTCAACTACCTGGGCGAGCCGGACAACGGCGCCATCGTCACCGGCTACATCGGCAGCTGGCTGCTGGCGGGCTCGTACCTGGCCATCGGCTCGTGCATGTCGGCGCTGGCCAAGAACCAGGTGATCGCCTTCATCCTCGCCGTGGTCATGTGCTTCCTGTTCATGGTCAGCGGCTTCCCGCTGGTACTCGACGCCTTCAGCGCCTGGGCCCCGCAATGGCTGCTGGACGCGGTGGCCTCGCTGAGTTTCCTGACCCGCTTCGAGGCCATCAGCAAGGGCGTGATCGACCTGCGCGACCTGCTCTATTTCGTCACCCTGATCGCCGCCTGGCTGGCCGCCACCGCTGTGGTGGTCGATCTGAAGAAGGCCGACTGACATGAAGAAACTGATGTATTCCAGCGCCGGCCTGCTGCTTATCGCCCTGGCCTTCCTGGCGTTCAACATGGTCTCCGGGCTGGCGCTGACCAACGCCCGCATCGACCTCACCGAGCAGAAGCTCTACACCATTTCCGACGGCACCCGGCAGATCCTCGGGGAGCTGGACGAGCCCATCAACCTGTACTTCTTCTACTCCGACAAATCCGCCAAGGACCTGGTGGTGCTGCGCAACTACGCCAAGCGCGTGGAGGAGATGCTCAAGGCCTATGCCCAGGCGTCGGACGGCAAGATCAAGCTGCACATCGTCGACCCCGAGCCCTTCTCCGAGGACGAGGACAAGGCCGCCGAGTTCGGCCTGCAGGCGGTTCCGCTGCAGCAGGGCGGCGATTCGGTCTACTTCGGCCTGGCCGGGACCAACAGCGTCGATGACCGGCAGATCATCCCGTTCTTCCCCCTCGACCAGGAGGAGTTCCTCGAATACGAGATCAGCCGCCTGGTGCAGAGCCTGGCCAAGCCCCAGCGGCCGGTGGTCGGGGTGATGTCCGGGCTGCCTATCAATGGCGGCTTCGACATGCAGACCCGCCAGCCCGGTCAGCCCTGGATGGTGATGGAGGAGATCCGCCAGCTGTTCCAGATCGAGAGCATCAAGCCCAGCGTCGACCAGATTCCCGACAAGGTGTCGGTGCTGCTGCTGGTGCACCCGAAGAACCTCTCGCAACAGACCCAGTACGCCATCGACCAGTTCGTACTGCGCGGCGGCAAGCTGCTGGTGTTCGTCGACCCCTACAGCGAAGCCGACCACGGCGTGCAGATGCCCGGCGAGATGGGCGGCGAGGACAAGGCCTCCGACCTGCCGGCGCTGTTCAAGGCCTGGGGCCTGGAGATGGTGCCCGGCAAGGTGGTGGGCGATGGCGCCTACGCCATGTCGGTGAGCATGGGCGAGGGCCAGCGCCCTGCGCGCCACGTCGGTTGGCTGAGCCTGCCGAAGAAGGCCCTGGACGCCAGCGACATCGCCACCTCCAGCCTGGAGACGGTCACCGTCGCCACCGCCGGCATCCTGCGCCCGCTGGAGGGTGCGAAGACCCATTTCGCGCCGCTGATCCAGAGCTCGGAATACGCCATGCCCTTCGATGCCGGGATCTTCGCCACCCTGCGCAACCCCGATGTGCTGATGCGCGAGCTGAAGCCCAGCGGCGACCGCTACGCCATCGCCGCGCGCATCGGCGGGCCGGTGCAGAGCGCCTTCCCCGATGGCATCGAGGGCCACAAGGACGGCCTCAAGGCGGCGGACAACATCAACGTCATCGTGGTCGCCGACACCGACATGCTCAGCGATCGCATGTGGGTGCAGGTGCAGGACTTCTTCGGCCAGCGCGTGCCGCAGCCCTGGGCCGACAACTCCGGCTTCGCCATCAACGCCCTGGATAACCTGACCGGTTCCGAAGCGTTGATCAGCGTGCGCTCCCGGGGGCGCTTCACCCGGCCCTTCACCGTGGTCGAGTCGCTGCAGCGTGAGGCGGAGACGCGCTTCCGCGAGCAGGAGCAGGTGCTGCAGCAGCGCCTCGCCGACACCGAGGAGAAGCTGGCCAGCCTGCAGAAGAACCAGGACCCGACCAAGGCTCTGGAACTGACCCCCGAACAGCAGGCCACCCTGCAGCAGTTCATGCAGGAGAAGGTGCGCATCCGCAAGGAGCTGCGTGAGGTCAACTACCAGCTCAACGCCGATATCGAGAAACTCGGCCGTACCCTCAAGCTCATCAACATCGTCCTGGTTCCGCTGGTGCTGACCCTGGGCGTGCTGCTGCTGTGGTTCTGGCGTCGTCGCCGGGCCTGAGGAGAGAACCGATGGGACGCAAGGCACTGTTGTTCCTGGCCCTGGTGGCCATCGCCCTGGTGCTGGCCTATGTCGGCCTGCACCGGGCCCCCGAACCTCTCGCGGTGAAGGGGCCGTCGCCCTTGCTACCGGCGCTGCAGGGCCGGCTCGCCGAGGTGGACCGCATCGAGGTGGAGCGCCCGGGGCAGCCACTGCTGCGCCTGGCACGGCAGAGCGGCACCTGGGTGCTGCCCGACAAGGCCGGCTACCCGGCGGCGGCCAAGCCGGTGGCCGACCTGCTGCGGGCCCTGGGGGATGCGCGGGAAATCGAGGCGCGCACCGCCAAGCCCGAGCTGCACGGCCAACTCGGCCTGGCGGACAAGGGCGAAGGCCAGGGCATCCGCGTGAAGCTGCAGGGCGAAGGCCTGCCCGAGCAGGTGCTGCTGGTGGGCAAGCCGGGCCAAGGCGGCAAGGGACAACTGGTGCGCCTGGCCGGCGAGAACCAGAGCTGGCTGATCGACACGCGTATCGCCCTGCCGGAGACCGAGCTCGGCTGGCTGGATCGACGTATCGCCAGCATCCCCTTCGCCAGCGTGCGCCAGGTCGAGGTGAAGTTCCGCCAGGGCAATGGGCTGGCGGTCTACCGCGATGCCGAAGGCGAAGCGAACCTCAAGGTCCGCCAGCTGCCGGCCAACCGTACGCTGGCCTACGAGGCGGCGGCCAATGGCATGGCGACGCTGTTCGCCGACCTGGAGTTCGCCGACGCCGCACCGCTGGACCAGGTGCAGTTCAAGGACAAGCCGTTGCTCGAGTTCAGCCTGCAGGACTTTGCGGGTGGCCAGCTCGATGGGGTCATCCTGGGGCAGGGCGAGCAGTACTGGATGCAGTTGAAGCGCAAGGACAAGTTCGACGGCGAGCAAGTTGCGGGTCGTCTCGATTGGGCTTATCGCATCGAGGCGTTCCAATACCAGGCGCTGGCGAAGAGGCTCGAAGACGTGCTCTCGGCCAAGTAAGAAGGGCAACTACCGGGGTGTGCGAAAGGCATTTCCAAGTTGCTTTTCAAACGCTCCGGGAGTGCCCCATTTTGTGACCCGAAAGACCCATAAAAGGGCGTGAAAGCCCTGCCGGCCGGCGGTTTCACGGCATTCTAAAAAAGTGCTTTTCTGTAGCATTTCCTGTCGTATACTCCGGTCGCGGTGGTTAAAAGAACGCTATTCGGAATACCCGCCCACGCCTCTCTGGACTGCGGTCGGCTATAAAAAGAAGAACGTCCTTGCCCAACCGTCTAAGCCTCTTGAATAAGGGGCAACACAATAAAATTGCGAGTTTGGAGAGAGTAGTAATGGCTGATCGTGAGGTCGGAACCGTCAAGTGGTTCAATGACGCTAAAGGCTATGGATTCATTCAGCGCGAAAGCGGTCCGGATGTCTTCGTTCACTACCGTGCTATCCGCGGCGATGGGCATCGTTCCCTGGTCGAAGGCCAGAAAGTGGAATTCGCGGTGATCCAGGGACAGAAAGGCCTGCAGGCGGAAGACGTCTCCAGAGTCTGACGACTCCAAGCAAAAGGCCCGTCGATGACGGGCCTTTTGTTTTCTGCAACACCACTCGCGGCTGCACTCAGTCGGTGCGCCAGACGATCTCGCTGCTGCCTTGGGCGTTGACCCTGATCCAGCGGTCCGCATCGTCCTCGCCTTCTTCTTCCTGCCAGCCACCCGGTGCGCAACGGATTTCCACGCCCAGCGCGGCGAACGCGGCCAGTGCGCAGGAGAGGTCGTCCTCCCAGGGCGTCGCATCGCTCTCCAGCAGCAGGCTGTGCCATTTGCCCACCGCGCGCGGCAGCCAGGTCACGGGGATGCCGCCGGCGTTGCATTTGAAGGTCTGGCCCTTCTGCTGCCAGGGCGAGCAGTCGCCCAAGGCCTGCGCCAGCCAGGCGGAAACGGCGTCCTGGTCGGCGTCCTTCAGGTAGATCTCGATATCGGGTTGGCGCATGGCGGGGGTCCTAGTTTCTGACGATCCAATCGTAGCGTATGGAGACCGTCACTTCGAAGGCGTCTTTGATCACGGCGGCACGGCGTTCGGCGCTGGCGCGCCAGCCGTGGGGCGTCATGGCCAGAAGGTCGGCACGGGCTTCGCTGCTGGCCAGCTGCAGGTCGAATTCGAGGGTTTCGCTGTGTTCCAGCTTCATGCCCTCGGGGATCAGTGTCAGGTGCTTCTCGTCGTCGTAGTCGCGCACCTCGTCATACAGGCGCTCGCGCAGCTGCATCAGGTGGCCGCGGGTCGGGCCCATGCGCAGCAGGCCACCGCCGGGGGTGAGCAGGCGGCGGGCCTCCTGCCAGTCCAGCGGGCTGAAGACGCTGGCCAGGAGCTGGCAGCTGGCGTCCGCCAGGGGCACGCGGGCCATGCTCGCCACCAGCCAGGTCAGGCCGGGGGCGCGGCGGCAGGCACGCTTCACCGCTTCGCGGGAGATGTCCAGGCCGTAGCCGTCGGCGTCGGGCAGCGCATCGGCGATCTGCGTCGTGTAGTAGCCCTCACCGCAGCCGATATCCAGCCAGCGCGCGGGGCTGCGCTCGGCGGCCAGCTGCGCCAGGCGGGCGGCCAGCGGCGCGTAGTGGTCGCCTTCGAGGAAGCGTCGGCGGGCCTCGACCATGGCGGCGTTGTCACCGGGGTCGCGGCTGTTCTTGTGCTGCACCGGCAGCAGGTTCAGGTAGCCCTGGCGGGCGCGGTCGAACCGGTGGTTGGCCGGGCAGGCGACGCCGTTGTCCACGAGGGACAGCGGCGCCTGGCAGATGGGGCAGGTGAGCATGATCAGGCCAGCAGCCGCACGAGGGTCTGCTGGTAGATCTCGGTCAGCAGGTCGAGGTCGCTGGCCAGCACGCGCTCGTTGACCTGGTGGATGGTGGCGTTGACCGGGCCGAGCTCGACCACCTGGGTGCCCATGGTGGCGATGAAGCGGCCATCGGAGGTGCCACCGCTGGTGGACGGGGTGGTCTCGCGACCGGTGACGGCCTTGATGCTGGCGGCCACGGCGTCGAGCAGCTCGCCCGGCTCGGTGAGGAACGGCAGGCCGGACAGGGCCCATTCCACGTGGTAGTCGAGGCCGTGCTTGTCGAGGATGGCATTGACCCGCTGCTGCAGGCCTTCGACCGTGGATTCGGTGGAGAAGCGGAAGTTGAACACCGCCACCAGCTCACCCGGGATCACGTTGGTGGCGCCGGTGCCGGAGTTGAGGTTGGAGACCTGGAAGCTGGTGGGCGGGAAGAAGGCGTTGCCGTCGTCCCAATGCTCGGCGGCGAGTTCCGCCAGGGCCGGGGCGGCGAGGTGGATCGGGTTCTTCGCCAGGTGCGGGTAGGCCACGTGGCCCTGAATGCCGCGCACGGTGAGGGTGGCGCCAAGGGAGCCACGGCGGCCGTTCTTCACCACGTCACCTACCAGTGTGGTGCTGGAGGGCTCGCCGACGATGCACCAGTCCAGGCGTTCGCCACGGGCGGCCAGGCGCTCGACCACGGCCTTGGTGCCATGGTGGGCGGGGCCTTCTTCGTCGCTGGTGATGAGGAAGGCGATGGCGCCCCGGTGCTGCGGGTGTTCGGCGACGAAGCGCTCGACGGCGATGATCATCGACGCCAGGCTGCCTTTCATGTCGGCGGCGCCACGGCCGCAGAGCATGCCCTGCTCGTCGATCTTGGCGTCGAAGGGCTGGTGCTGCCAGGCCTGCAGCGGGCCGGTGGGCACCACGTCGGTATGCCCGGCGAAGCACAGCACGGGGCCTTCACCGCCACGGATGGCCCAGAAGTTCTCCACGTCCTCGATGCGCATGCGTTCGATGCGGAAGCCGAGCGCTTCCAGGCGGCGCATCATCAGCTCCTGGCAGCCTTCGTCGACCGGCGTGACCGAGGGGCGGCGGATGAGGTCGCAGGCGAGCTCGAGGGTGGGGGAGAGGGCGGTCATGCAGGGCTCCGGTAAGGCGGCAAGGCGTGAAAAGGACGACATCTTAAAACATAAACGGCGGCCATTGGCCGCCGTTTAGGTCACTCGCTACGGGTCAGGCCGTGGCTTCCGGATGGGGCTGTTCCAGCGGCTTGGGTGCCGAAGAGAGCAGCGCCATGATCAGCGCGGCGAGGTAGGGCAGCGACTGCACCAGCAGCATGGCCACCCAGAACTTCACGTCGGCGCTGGGCAGGCCCTGGACGATGCCGATGCCGATGGCGGCGCCCCACAGCAGGAGCATCACGAAGACTTCTTCGCGGGCTTCCGCCAGGGCCATCATCAGGCCGTGGTTGCTGCGCATCTTCGGCGTGCGGAAGAACGGGATGCTGGTGGTGAAGAAGCCGTACAGCACCGCCTTGGCGATGGTGTGCGACAGGGCCAGGCCCGCTACCGCAGCGCAGAACGCGTCCTTCAGGTTGACGCCGACGGCGCGCTGGTAGAGGAACACGATCTTCGCCACCTTGAAGAAGAACAGTGCCAGCGGCGGGATGGCGAAGATCAGCAGCGGCGGGTCGACCCGTTGCGGCACGATGATCATCGCGGCCGACCAGAGCAGCGCACCGATGGTGAAGAAGATGTTCAGGCCGTCGGCGATCCACGGCAGCCAGCCGGCGATGAAGTGGTAGCGCTGGCCACGCTTGAGCTCGGAATCCTTGCCCAGGAACAGGCTGCGGGCGTGGCCCTTCATGATCTGGATGGCGCCATAGGCCCAGCGGAAGCGCTGCTTCTTGTAGTCGATAAAGGTGTCCGGCATCAGGCCCTGGCCGAAGCTGTCATGGGCGTAGGCGGCGGCATAGCCTTTTTCGAACACGCGCAGGCCGAGCTCGGCGTCTTCGCAGATGGTCCAGTCGGCCCATTGCAGCTCGTCCATCACGGTGCGGCGGATCATGGTCATGGTGCCGTGCTGGATGATCGCGTTGCGGTCGTTGCGGGTCACCATGCCGATGTGGAAGAAGCCCTTGTACTCGGCGTAGCAGAGCTTCTTGAAGGTGTTTTCCTTGCCGTCGCGGTAGTCCTGCGGCGACTGCACCACGGCGATCGATGGGTCGGCGAAGTGCGGGACCATGTGCTTGAGCCAGTTGGGGTTCACGCAGTAGTCGGAGTCGATCACCGCCACGACTTCGGCGTCGGGCGCGGTGTGCGGCAGGATGTAGTTCAGCGCGCCGCCCTTGAAGCCGGCGAGCGGGGCGACGTGGAAGAAGCGGAAGCGCGGACCGAGCTGCTCGCAGTACGCCTGCACCGGTTCCCAGACGGCCGGGTCCTTGGTGTTGTTGTCGATGATGATGACTTCGTAGTCTGGATAATCCAGCGCGGCGAGGGCGTCGAGGGTCTGTTTGACCATCTCCGGCGGCTCGTTGTAGCAGGGCACGTGGATCGACACCTTGGGCCGGTAGGGCGAGTCGCCGATCACCGGCAGGAACGGCCGGCGACGGGAGCGTACCCAGACCGCCTCGGCCAGTTCATGGGCCTCGGTGAGCAGGACGATGAACACGCCCAGGGCACCGACGCCCAGGAGCACGCCGACGGTGAGGCTGAACCAGGTGCTGTATTGCTGGCTGTAGTCGTAGGCGATCCACACCAGCACCGAGCCACCGGCGAAGGCGACGAAGGTGAGGAAGGTGCGGCCGCGCTGACGCAGGGCGCTGCCGTCGATGAGCATCAGGGCCAGGGCCAGCAGGGCCATGACCACCGAGGCGACGGCGAGCATGCGCCATTGCGGGATGGCGATCACCGGGCCTTCGAAGTTGAACTTGGGCTGGCGCTCCAGGTTGTAGACGCCCCAGTAGGCGCCCACCGAGCCTTCGTCACTGGCCTTCCACGGCTGGTCGAAGGCTTCGATCACGAAGTAGTTGTAGCCCTGGGCGTTGAGGGCGTTGACCAGGGTGCGCAGGTAGATGGCCTGGTCGGCCTGGGAGGCGTCGGCGCCGCCGCGCATGCGGCCGTTGCTCGGCCAGCCCACTTCGGAGAGCAGCAGCGGCTTCTTCGGGAAGGCCTTCTTCAGGTCCTTGGCGCGCTCCAGCACGAACTGGGTGGAGTCCTCCATGGGGATGAATTCCCAGTAGGGCAGGACGTGGGCGGCGACCAGGTCGACGTGGTTGGCCAGCTCCGGGTACTTCAGCCAGATGTGCCACTGCTCGGAGGTGGTCACCGGCACCTTCACGGCCGCGCGGACGCGGTCGAGGTAGACGGAGAGGTCCTTGCGGCTGATCTCGCGGCGGAACAACGCTTCGTTGCCGACCACTACGCGCACGACGCTGCGCGAGTTGTTGGCGATCTCGATGGCCTTGGTGATCTCGCGCTCGTTGCGCGCTTCGTCCGGGCTGATCCAGATGCCGAGGGTCACGCGCAGGCCGAATTCCTCGGCGATGCGGGGGATGTCGGCGAGGGTGCCGTCCACCGAGTAGGTGCGGATGTTGTCGGTCTGCTTGCTCAGCAGCTCGAGGTCTTCACGGATCTGCTCGTCGGTGGGGTAGCGGTCCTGCTGGGGGTTCTGGTCCACACGGAACGGCGAGTAGGAGTAGCCGGAGATCTGCTCGGGCCAGTCCGGGGCACTGACGGGACGGTTGTAGAGCGCCCAGATTCCGGTGAACAACGCGGCGACCGCCACGAAGACCACCAGGTTGAGTCCAAATTTACGCGATGGCATAGGGATTTCAGGTTCCGAAGCGTGGAACGGGGAGATAGCGCCAGCGAGCGCTGGTCGGCGCGCATGCTACTCCGGCGTCCGGCGACTGTATAGATTCTGTACGAACGATAGCCGTGCCTGCCGGCCATTGCACACAGGCTTTGTCCCTGGGGTTGCGGAGAAGTTCGCGGCGATTTCCCGGGCCCGCTGCTGGCGTTGTGTCAGGCCCGGTACGAAGGGGATTACAGGGCACGCAGAAGGATGCGCTCGCTGGCTTCCAGGTCGAGGTCGCGACGCTCGCTGAGGGCCGTCATGCCGTGGCGCTCCAGCTGGGCCAGCACCTGGGGGATGGCTTCCGCGTCCAGGCCGTGGTCGGCGAGGCGGGTGGGCACGCCCATGGCTTCGAAGAAGTCGCGGGTGGCGGCGATGGCGCCGTCGATCCGGGTGTCTTCGTCCCCTGTCAGGCCCCAGACCCGCTCGGCGTACTGGGCCAGCTTGGCGCGCTTGGGTTCGCGGCGCTCGGCCAGCAGCGCCGGCAGCACCACGGCCAGGGTCTGGGCATGGTCGAGGTGATAGAGGGCGGTGAGCTCGTGGCCGATCATGTGGGTCGCCCAGTCCTGCGGCACGCCGCAGCCGAGCAGGCCGTTGAGGGCCTGGGTGGCGCACCACATGAGGTTGGCGCGCACGGCATAGTCCTCGGGGTTGGCCAGGGCCTTGGGGCCTTCCTCTATAAGGGTGAGCAGCAGGCCTTCGGCCTGGCGGTCCTGCAGCGGCGCATCGGCGGGGTAGGTGAGGTACTGCTCCAGGGTGTGGACGAAGGCGTCGACCACGCCATTGCCGATCTGCCGCGCCGGCAGGCTGAAGGTGGTGCGCGGGTCGAGGATGGCGAAGCGCGGGTACAGCAAGGGGCTGGAGAAGGGCAGTTTCTCCTGGCGCGTCACATGGGTGACCACGCCGTGGGGGTTGCTCTCCGAGCCGGTTGCGGCGAGGGTCAGCACGCAGCCCATGGGCACGGCCGCCTTGGCCCGGGTGCCGGTGAGCAGGTCCAGCGGGTCGCCGTCATGGCACAGGGCCGCGGCGATGAACTTGCTGCCGTCGATCACCGAGCCGCCGCCAACGGCGAGGATGAAGTCGCAGCCTTCGCGGCGCGCCAGTTCCGTGGCTTTTACCAGGGTGTCGAATTGCGGGTTGGCCTCGATGCCGGCGAAGCGGGTCAGCGCATAACCGGCCAGGGCCTGTTCCACCTGCTGCCAGACGCCGTTCTGGAAGATGCTACCGCCGCCGTGGGTGACCAGCACCCGGCTGCCGGCGGGAATCTCACGGGCCAGCTTGTCGATCTGGCCTTCGCCGAAATGAATGCGGGTGGGGTTATAGAAGGTGAAGTTGCGCATGCTGGGCTCCCTTGTTGTTATCGGCCGACTATAGCGCTGGCGGGCAGCGGGCCGATCTATGGCCCACCATTCAGCGGTGTCGGGCTTGGGATGGCGGTCGACGCTTCCTATAATGCGCGCCCGGCCAGGTGGCTGGCGAGTTGGGAGCTAGGCATGAGTACAGACGAACGTTTCGGTGGCATCGCCCGCCTTTATGGCCTGGAGGGCGCCGCGCGCCTGCAGGCGGCGCACGTGGCGGTGGTGGGCATCGGCGGCGTCGGCTCCTGGGCGGCCGAGGCGCTGGCGCGATCCGGCGTTGGTGAGATTTCCCTGTTCGACCTGGACGATGTCTGCATCACCAACACCAACCGCCAGGTGCACGCCATCACCGGTGCCGTGGGGCGTGCCAAGGTGGAGGTGATGGCCGAGCGCATTCGCGCCATCAACCCGGCTTGCGTGGTGCATGCGGTGGCCGACTTCGTCACCCGCGAGACCATGGCCGAGTACATCACCCCCGAGCTGGATGCGGTGATCGACTGCATCGACAGCGTGGCGGCCAAGGCGGCGCTGATCGCCTGGTGCAAGCGCCGCAAGATCCAGATCGTCACCACCGGCGGCGCCGGCGGCCAGGTGGACCCGACGCAGATCCAGGTCACCGACCTGAACAAGACCTTCAACGACCCGCTGGCGGCCAAGGTGCGCTCCATGCTGCGCCGCGACTACAACTTCTCCCGCACGGCGGGGCGCACCTACAGCGTGCCCTGCGTGTTTTCCACCGAGCAGCTGCGCTACCCCAAGCCCGATGGCTCGGTGTGCCAGCAGAAGAGCTTCGTCGGTGAGGGCGTGAAGCTGGACTGCGCCGGCGGCTTCGGCGCGGTGATGATGGTGACCGCCAGCTTCGGCATGGCCGCTGCGGCCAAGACCGTGGACAAGCTGGTGGCCGGTGCGCGGCGGCCGTCGGAGCGGGCTGCCGGTTAGAGGGTTGTTTCGGGAATCTCATCGCGAATGAATTCGCGCCTACCCAAGGATGCTGATGACTCGCATGAGCCCTTGGCCGTAGGGCGGGTGAAACCCGCCGGCTGTAGCGGCCTTGTGTCGGGTTGCACCCGACCTACCTAGCGGTCTTGCGTATCTGTTCGAGCACGGCGTTGAGGCCGTTGCTGCGGGACGGGGAGAGCTGGCGGCCGAGGCCGAGCTGGGTGAACCAGTCGGCGAGGTCGAGGGCGGCCAGCTCCTCTGGCGGCAGGCCCTGGACGCGCACCAGAAGCACGGCCAGCAGGCCGCGGATCAGCCGGGCGTCGCTGGCGGCGCGGAAGTGGCGCTGGCCATCCTTCATTTCACTGACCAGCCAGACCTGGCTTTCGCAGCCATGCACACGGTTGGCGTCGCTGCGTTCTTCGTCTGCCAGGGGTTCCAGGCGCTCGCCCCATTGCATCAGCAGGCGTGCACGCTGTTCCCAACTGCCGGCGCCGGTGAAGGCTGCGAGGGCCTCGGAGGCGGCGGGTGGCAGGTTCATCGCAGCAGCTCCAGGGCCTTGTCCAGGGCAACGAAGAAGCGCTCCAGGTCGGCGCTGTCGTTGTAGAGGCCGAGGGAGACACGGATCGCGCCACTGAGGCCGAGCCCCTTGTACAGCGGCATGGCGCAGTGGTGCCCGGCACGCACGGCGATGCCCTGTTCGGTGAGCAGGTGGGCGAGGTCGGCGTTGTGCACGCCTTCGACGCCGAAGCAGGCCAGTGCCACCCGGGGTTCGCCCACCAGGCGCACACCGTCGCGGGCGGCGAGGCCGGCCAGCAGCTTGGCGTGGAGCACGGTCTCGTGGGCGGTGACGGCGGCGGCATCGAGGCTGCCGAGGTAATCCAGCGCGGCGCCGAGCCCGATCACCGGGGCGATGGCCGGGGTGCCGGCCTCGAAGCCCAGGGGCGCGCTGTGGAAGTCGGCGTCCTGGTAGTCGGCGCGGTGCACCATCTCGCCGCCGAACTGCCAGTGGTCCAGGCGGGCCAGGGCATCGGCCTTGCCATAGAGCACGCCGACGCCTTCCGGGCCGTAGAGCTTGTGCCCGGAGAACACATAGAAGTCGCAACCCAGGGCCTGTACGTCATGACGGCCGTGGACCACGCCCTGGGCGCCATCCACCACGGTCAGCGCGCCCTGCTGGCGGGCCATGGCCAGCAGCTCGGCGAGGGGCTGCCAGCGGCCGAGCACATTGGACAGCTGGCTGACGGCGAGCAGGCGGGTACGCGAATCGATCAGCTGGCGGGCCTGGTCGAGGTCGATATCGCCCCGTGCATCCAGCGGCAGCACCACCAGTTCGAGCTGGCGGCGGCGTGCCAGTTGCTGCCAGGGCAGCAGGTTGGCGTGGTGTTCCAGGGCGCTGATGACGATGCGATCACCGGGCGCGAACTGCCGCTCCAGCCCATAGGCCAGCAGGTTGAAGGCTTCGGTGGCGCCCCGGGTGAAGACGATCTGCGCCGGGTGGGCGGCATTCAGCCAGTGGGCGACACGCGTCCGGCTGCCTTCGAAAGCCCGGGTCGCCCGCTCGCCCGGCAGGTGCTGGGCACGGTGCACATTGGCCGCGCCGCTGGCGTAGTAGCCGAGCAGGGCATCGAGCACCGCCTGGGGCTTCTGCGAGGTGGCGGCGCTGTCCAGGTAGGTCTGCCCCTCGGCGTCGAGGGCCGAAAGGGCGGGGAAGTCGGAGCGCCAGGGGGACAGAAGCATAGCGATGAGCCTGAGACCGGAAAGTGCTGGAAGCCAGAAGCTGGAAGCCGGAAGTACTCGAGGTCACTTCCGGCTTCTGGCTTTCGACTTCAAGCTGTCTTTTTAATTATGCGCGTGAAGGGCTTCGTTCAGCTCGATAGCCGTCTTGTTGGTCTTGCACTCGACGGCGCCGTTCTGCGAGTTGCGGCGGAACAGCAGGTCGGGCTGGCCGGCCAGGTCGCGGGCCTTGACCACTTTCACCAGGGCGTTCTGGTCGTCCAGCAGGGCGACCTTGGTGCCGGCGGTGATGTACAGGCCGGCTTCGACGATGTTGCGGTCGCCCAGGGGGATGCCGATGCCGGCGTTGGCGCCGATCAGGCAGCCTTCGCCCACGGCGATGACGATGTTGCCGCCACCGGAGAGGGTGCCCATGGTGGAGCAGCCGCCGCCCAGGTCGGAGCCCTTGCCGACGAAGACGCCAGCGGAGACGCGGCCTTCGATCATGCCCGGGCCTTCGGTGCCGGCGTTGAAGTTGATGAAGCCTTCGTGCATCACGGTGGTGCCTTCACCCACATAGGCGCCCAGGCGCACGCGGGCGCTGTCGGCGATGCGCACGCCGGCGGGGACCACGTAGTCGGTCATCTTGGGGAACTTGTCCACGGAGAAGACTTCCAGCAGCTCGCCCTTCAGGCGCGCTTCCAGCTGGCGTTCGGCCAGTTCGGTGAGGTCGACGGCGCCGTGGCTAGTCCAGGCGACGTTCGGCAGCAGCGGGAAGATGCCGGTCAGGTTCAGGCCGTGGGGCTTGGCCAGGCGGTGGGACAGCAGGTGCAGCTTGAGGTAGGCCTCCGGGGTGGAGGTCAGGGCGGCGTCTTCGGCCAGCAGGGTGGCGACCAGCGGCTTCTGGCTTTCGGCCAGGCGGGTCAGCAGGGCGGACTGGGCCGGGTCGATTTCCTTGAGCGCGGAGGCCAGGTCAGCGGCCTGGGCATTGCTGAAGGCGATGGCCTGGTTGCCGGCGCTGTAGCCAAGGATCGGGGTGATGGCCTCGACCAGCTGGGCGCTGGGCTTGAGCAGGGGCTGGGCGTAGAAGACTTCCAGCCAGTTGCCCTGGCGGTTCTGGGTGCCGACGCCGAAAGCGACGCTGAAGAGTTGGGTGGACATGGTGATTCCTCGTTCTGAATAGGTTGGATCAGGCGGCCCGGTCGATGGCTTGCCGGGCGGTGCCGAGACGGTGTGCGGTCACTTGAAGGCGGCGGCGTAGAGCTCGGGCTTGAAGCCGACCAGGGTGCGGGTGCCCAGGTCGAGTACCGGTCGCTTGATCATCGACGGCTGGGCCAGCATCAGTTCGATGGCCTTGGCCTGGTCGAGATCGGCCTTCTGCGCTTCGTCGAGTTTGCGGAAGGTGGTGCCGGCACGGTTGAGGACGGTTTCCCAGCCATGTTCGGCACACCATTTCTGCAGATTGGCGCGGTCGATGGCGGAAGCCTTGTAGTCGTGGAAGGCATAGCTCACGCCCTGCTCGTCGAGCCAGGTGCGGGCCTTCTTCATGGTGTCGCAGGCCTTGATGCCGTAGAGGGTGATGGTCATGGGGCAGCTCGGAATCACGTGAACCAAGGGGGCGCGCAGCCATGGGCGCGCGACGTCGGTCGGCGATTATGCCACGCGGGATTGTCCGGTGGGGCGCCTGCGCGGCGCACCGTGCCGTCAGAGGAAGAACACAGCGAGGCCGAGCACAGCGACGACCGCGCCGAGGGCGCGCACGAGTGTCGGCGCCGATTGGAGCTGGCGCTCGGGGGCCAGGCGCACCAGGGGGTAGCGGCCATAGAAGCGCGCCAGGGCAGTGGACACCTTGCCCGGGGCGAGTAGCAGATAGAGCGCGACGGCGAGCAGGAGGATGCCGATTGCCAGGCGGAGTGTGCTGTCCATTCGAAACTCCTAGAGTGCCCAGCGCGTGACGTTGTGGGACACGCTGATATCGACGCCGCCGTAGTCGGTCGAGACGCTGGTGGGGATCATCGGGCCATTGGGGATCTTGATGCCACCGCCGATCTTGACGCCAGCACCGGCTTCCACGGAGACGCCGCCCATGTAGCCGTAGCCCTCGAAGCTGTCGGAGGACTTGGCGGCATCGTCGCTGAAGCGGAAGGTGCGGGATGTGGCGCGGAATGCGGGAAGACCTACACCGATGCCGGCCATGTAGATGGTGTAGAGAGAGGTGCGGCCGTTGCTGGTGTCGCGCACTTCGGCGTTGAACACGCCGCCGCCGACGATGACGTGGCCGACCGCGCCGCCGATGGTGATGGTCACTTCGAAGACTTTCATCCTGACTCCTGCTCCATGGATGGCCGGCCCCGGTCCAACCGGGGTCTGCGAGCTCATCCTTCCCTGGATGAGAGGCCGGATTTTCAGGGCCCCTGCGCCAAGGGGCAAGCCTGGATGTTCGGCTTTGTGACACCTGCCCGTTCGCTGACCGGGCAGTCGGATCAGAGGCTGCGGACGAAGTCGCGGATGCGCTCGGCGGCTTCGATGCACTCGGCGAGCGGTGCTACCAGGGCTATGCGCACGCGGCCGGCGCCGGGGTTGAAGCCGTCCACCTCGCGGGAGAGGTAGGAGCCGGGCACCACGGTGACGTGCTCGCGGACGAAGAGCTCGCGGGTGAAGGTCTGGTCGTCCACCGGGGTTTTCGCCCAGAGGTAGAAGCCACCGTCCGGGCGTTGCACGTCGAGTACGCCACCGAGGATGTCGAGCACGGCGTCGTACTTCTCGCGGTACAGGTCGCGGTTGGCGCGCACGTGGGCTTCGTCGTTCCAGGCGGCGATGCTGGCCAGCTGGGTCTGCACGGGCATGGCGCAGCCGTGGTAGGTGCGATAGAGCAGGAAGGCCTTGAGGATGCTGGCATCACCGGCGACGAAACCGGAGCGCAGGCCCGGCAGGTTGGAGCGCTTGGACAGGCTGTGGAACACCACGCAGCGGGCGAAGTCGCTGCGGCCCAGTTCGGCGCAGGCGCTGAGCAGGCCGGCAGGCGGGTTGGCTTCGTCGAAGTACAGCTCGCTGTAGCACTCGTCGGCGGCGATGACGAAATCGTATTCGTCGGCCAGGGCGATCAGCTTCTTCAGTTGTTCGACCGGCACCAGGGCGCCGGTGGGGTTGCCCGGGGAGCAGAGGAAGAGGATCTGGCAGCGCTGCCAGACCTCGGCCGGTACGGCGTCGAAGTCGGGGTTGAAGCCGTTCTCCGCCAGGCAGGGCAGGTAGTGCGGCTCGGCGCCGGCGAGCAGGGCTGCGCCTTCATAGATCTGGTAGAAGGGGTTCGGGCTGACCACCAGGCCGTTGTCGGTGCGGTTGACCACGGTCTGGGTGAAGGCGAACAGCGCCTCGCGGGTGCCGTTGACCGGCAGCACGTGGCGGGCGGCGTCGAGCCAGCCGGTGGGCACCTTGAAACGGCGCTCGCACCAGGCGGCGATGGTTTCACGCAGGGCCGGGATGCCGAGGGTTGTGGGGTATACGGCCATCTGCTCGAGGCTATCGGCCAGGGCCTTGGCGACGAAGTCCGGCGAGCGGTGCTTGGGCTCGCCGATGGACAGGGCGATGGCCTTCTTGTCGGCGGGCTGCACGCCGCCGAGCAGGGCGCGGAGCTTTTCGAAGGGGTAGGGCTGCAGGTGGTTCAGCGCGTCGTTCATTCGTTGTTCCTGGCTACTGCGAGCGGCTGCACAGGCGCGCTCAGATACTGATGCGATTCGGGTCCACGCCCTGGGCGTTGGCTTCGGAGAGCTGCGAGACGATGGCGGCCTGCAGGCGCCGGCACAGCTCTGGGTCGGCCAGCGGCTGGTTGTCGGCGTCGGTGACGAAGAATACGTCTTCCACCCGCTCGCCGAGGGTGGCGATCTTGGCGTTCTGCAGCGACAGGTCGAAGTCGAGGAAGATGCGCCCGATGCGCGCCAGCAGGCCGGGGCGGTCGGGGGCGATCAGTTCGAGCACGGTCACCGGGCGCTGGGCGTCGTTGGAGATGGTCACCTGGGGCGGGAAAGCGAAGTGCTTGAGCTGGCGCGGTACGCGGCGCTGGATGATCGCCGGGTACTCGTCGGGGTTCTTCAGCGCCTCGATCAGGCCCTCGCGGATTTCCTTCACCCGCGCCGGGTTGTCGCCGATGGAGCCACCAGCGGTGTCGAGCACGATGTAGGTGTCGAGGGTGAACTGGCTGGTGGAGGTGATGATCCGTGCGTCGTGGATATTGAGGTTGAGCTGGCTCATCGCGGCCACGGTCACGGCGAAGAAGTCGTGCTGGTCCGGGGCGTAGATGAATATCTGGGTGGCGCCCTCGAACTCGCGCTGGGCGGTTTCCTTGATCAGCACCAGCGGGTCGTTGCCGGCCGGGTGCTGGAGGATGGCTTCGGTGTGCCAGGCCACGTCGTTGGCGGTGTGGCGCAGGAAGTAGTCGTCGCCGAGCTGGGACCAGAGTTGCTCGGCGTCGTCCTGGTCGATGCCGTTGCGCACGAGGATGTCGATGGCGGCGGTCTGGGTCTGGCGGATCTGCTCTTCGCGGTCCAGCGGGTTTTCCAGGCCGCGGCGCAGGGCGCGCTTGGTTTCGGTGTAGAGCTGGCGCAGCAGGCTGGCGCGCCAGGAGTTCCACAGGCTCGGGTTGGTGGCGTTGATGTCGGCCACGGTGAGTACGTAGAGGTAGTCGAGGTGGGTCTGGTCGCCGACCAACTGGGCGAAGTCGAAGATCACCTGCGGGTCGGAGAGGTCCTTGCGCTGCGCGGTGGTGGACATGACCAGGTGGTTCTGCACCAGCCAGGTGACCAGGCGCGAGTCCCAGGCCGGCAACTGGTGCCGGGCGCAGAAGGCTTCGGCGTCGACGGCGCCGAGCTCGGAATGGTCGCCGCCACGGCCCTTGCCGATGTCGTGGTAGAGACCGGCGATATAGATCAGCTCGGGCTTGGGCAGCTTGTCGATGACCTTGCTGGCGAGCGGGAACTTCTCCGCCAGTTCGGGCCACTTGAGCTTGCGCAGGTGCTTGATCAGGTTGAGCGTGTGGGCGTCGACCGTGTAGATGTGGAACAGGTCGTGCTGCATCTGCCCGATGATGTGGCCGAACTCGGGCAGGTAGCGGCCGAGGATGCCGTAGCGGTTCATCCGCCGCAGGTTGCGGTGGATGCCCTGGGACGACTTGAACAGCTCGATGAACAGGCTGGTGTTGCGGATGTCGCTGCGGAAGTCGTCGTCGATCAGGTGGCGGCTGTCGCGCAGCAGGCGGATGGTGTCGGCACGCACGCCCTTGATCTCGGGGTGCTGGGCCATCAGCACGAAGATTTCCAGCAGGGCGAAGGGGGTGCGCTTGAAGACGTTGGGGTGGGTGACTTCGATGTAGCGGTCACGCAGCTGGAAGCGGCTGTTGAGCGGCTGCGCGGGCGACGACTCGGCGCTGCGCAGGATGACTTCCTCGAAGTGCTGGTTGATCAGGTCGCTGAGCTCGGCGACGCCCATCACCACGCGGTAGTACTTCTGCATGAAGTGTTCGATGGCCTGCTTGGCATCGTCGCCCTGGAAGCCCAGCAGCCCGGCCAGCTTGCGCTGGTGGTCGAACAGCAGGCGGTCCTCGGCGCGGCCGGCGAGCATGTGCAGGGCGTAGCGCACCTTCCAGAGAAACTCCTGGCTGGAGGCGAGCATGCTGCATTCGCTTTCCACGAGGAAGCCTTCCTTTACCAGGGCGTGCAGGTTGAGGCTGCCGAACTGGCGGCGGGCGACCCAGAGGATGGTCTGGATGTCGCGCAGGCCCCCGGGCGAGCCCTTCACGTTGGGCTCGAGGTTGTATTCGGTGTCGTTGTACTTGGCGTGGCGGGCCTTCTGCTCCTGGCGCTTGGCGAGGAAGAAGTCCTTGCTCGGCCACATGCGCTCGGGGCTGGTGACGTCCTGCATGCGCCTGCGCAGGCTTTCCGGGCCGGCGATGGTGCGGCTTTCCATCAGGTTGGTGACCACCGTCAGGTCGGCACGGGCCTCGTCGGCGCACTCGTCCACCGAGCGCACGCTCTGCCCGACTTCCAGGCCGATGTCCCAGAGCAGGGTGAGGAAGCCTTCGATGGATTCGCGGAAGGTCTCGTGGTCGGCGCTGTCCAGGAGGATCAGCAAGTCGATGTCGGAATAGGGGTGCAGCTCGCCCCGGCCGTAGCCGCCGACCGCCAGCAGGGCGATGTCGGCGTCTTCGCTCCAGTCGAAGCGCTCCCAGGCGGCGCGCAGGAGTTGGTCGACGAACCAGGCGCGGTCTTCCACCAGGCGGCGGATGTCGCGGCCATTGGCGAAGCGGGTGTCGAGCACCTCCTTCGCCTGGCGGATGGCCTTCTTGAAGGCGGCGATGGGGCTGGATTTCAGCGCCAGCTCGGCCTGGAACTGGCCGCGGTCGAACAGTTCGGGATCCACCTGCGGCATCGGTCGCCTTCCTTATAGCTGTGGGGCGGGGTCAGGACTTAGGCAGAAACCCGGGGAATGGTGTCGTCGCTGCGCAGGGTGAAGATCTCGTAGCCGGTCTCGGTCACCACCAGGGTGTGTTCCCACTGCGCGGAGAGCTTGCGGTCCTTGGTGATGGCGGTCCAGCCGTCGCCCAGTACCTTGGTCTCGGCACGGCCCTGGTTGATCATCGGCTCGATGGTGAAGGTCATCCCCGCCTTGAGCTCCATGCCGGTGCCGGCACGGCCGTAGTGGAGGATCTGCGGCTCTTCGTGGAACACCGCACCGATGCCGTGGCCGCAGAACTCGCGGACCACCGAGAAACCGTTCTTCTCGGCGTGCTTCTGGATCACCTCGCCGATGTCGCCCAGGCGGCAGCCCGGCTTGACCAGTTCGATGGCCTTGTACATGCACTCCTGGGTGACCTGGGACAGGCGCTCGGCCCAGACCGGCACCTTGCCGACGTGGAACATGCGGCTGGTGTCGCCGTGGTAGCCGTCCTTGATGACGGTTACGTCGATGTTCAGGGTGTCGCCGTCTTTCAGCGCCTTCTCGTTGGGAATGCCGTGGCACACCACATGGTTGATCGAGGTGCAGATGGACTTGGGGAAGCCCTTGTAGTTGAGCGGGGCGGGAATCGCTTTCTGCACGTTGACGATGTAGTCGTGGCAGATGCGGTCGAGTTCTTCGGTGGTCACGCCGGGTTTGACGTGCTCGCCGATCATCTCCAGGACTTCTGCGGCCAGGCGGCCTGCCACGCGCATCTTTTCGATTTCTGCGGGCGTCTTGATGGTCACGGTCATGGCGGTTCTCGAGCGTTTCTATATAAAGGATGCAATCTTAACAGCTGGAAGCCCGAAGCTTGAAGCTGCAAGAAGGCCCGACGCGTCTCGCTTCGGGTTCTGAGCTTATAGCTTCGGGATGATTTCTGTGCTATAAAACGCGCCGCTTTATGGGCAACCCTGTCCAGAAGCACAAACCCCACACACGTATCGACACGATTTCCTGGGTGCCCGCAAGGGTTGGAGATTGGGGTACGTGGAGGCCTAACCCGACTTATCAAGGAACTATCATGTCCCAAGTCAACATGCGCGATATGCTGAAGGCCGGTGTGCACTTCGGCCACCAGACCCGTTACTGGAACCCGAAAATGGGCAAGTTCATTTTCGGCGCGCGTAACAAGATCCACATCATCAACCTTGAAAAAACCCTGCCGATGTTCAACGAGGCCCTGTCCTTCGTTGAGAAACTGGCTGCAGGCAAAAACAAGGTTCTGTTCGTCGGCACCAAGCGTTCCGCTGGCAAGATCGTCCGCGAAGAAGCTGCTCGTTGCGGCTCCCCGTACGTCGATCACCGCTGGCTCGGCGGCATGCTGACCAACTACAAGACCATCCGTCAGTCGATCAAGCGTCTGCGTGATCTGGAAGGTCAGGCTCAGGACGGCACTTTCGCCAAACTGACCAAGAAAGAAGCGCTGATGCGCACCCGCGATCTGGAAAAACTGGAACGCAGCCTGGGTGGTATCAAGGACATGGGCGGCCTGCCGGACGCTCTGTTCGTGGTTGACGTTGACCACGAGCGCATCGCTATCACCGAAGCCAACAAGCTGGGCATCCCGGTCATCGGCGTAGTCGATACCAACAGCAGCCCGGAAGGCGTTGACTACATCATCCCTGGTAACGACGACGCCATCCGCGCCGTTCAGCTGTACCTGGGTGCCATGGCTGACGCCGTACTGCGTGGCCGTCAGAACGCCAATGGCGGTGCTGACGAGTTCGTCGAAGAAGCTGCTGCTTCCGAGGCTGCCGAAGGCTGAGGCCGGCGCGCTTAGCGTTACCCGGTGCGCAAGAAGGGGGCTAGGCCCCCTTTTTGCCACCTTAGATATTTGTCTGCCCGGAATGCCGGGCTGAATGGTTGAAAACCTATTCAAGAGGATAGCGAACATGGCAGAGATTACTGCAGCCCTGGTTAAAGAACTGCGCGAGCGCACCGGCCTGGGCATGATGGATTGCAAGAAGGCCCTGACCGCGGCCGAAGGCGACATCGAAAAAGCCATCGACGACATGCGTGCCGCGGGTGCCATCAAGGCTGCCAAGAAGTCCGGCAACATCGCTGCCGAAGGCGCCATCGCCGTCAAGGTTGCTGCCGACAACAAGGCCGCCGTGATCATCGAAGTCAACTCCCAGACCGACTTCCTGGCTCTGCAGGACGACTTCAAGAACTTCGTCGCCGCCACCATCGACCAGGCTTTCGAAGAGAAGCTGACCGACGCCGCTCCGCTGGTTGCCTCCCGCGAAGACGCCCGTCTGGCCCTGGTTTCCAAGACTGGCGAAAACGTCAACATCCGTCGTCTGACCCGCGTCGAGGGTGACGTCGTTGGTGCCTACCTGCACGGCCACCGCATCGGCGTTCTGGTCAGCCTGAAAGGCGGCAGCGTCGAACTGGCTCGCGACATCGCCATGCACGTGGCTGCCAGCAACCCGCAGTTCCTGAACGCTTCCCAGGTTTCCGAAGAAGCCGTTGCCAAGGAAAAGGAAATCTTCCTGGCCCTGAACGCCGACAAGATCGCCGGCAAGCCGGAAAACATCGTCGAGAACATGGTCAAGGGCCGTATCGCCAAATTCCTCGCCGAAGCCAGCCTGGTCGAGCAGCCGTTCGTCAAGGATCCGGAAGTCAAGGTCGGTGACCTGGCCAAGAAAGCCGGCGCCGAGATCGTTTCCTTCGTACGTTACGAAGTAGGCGAAGGCATCGAGAAGGTCGAAGTGGACTTCGCTGCCGAAGTTGCTGCTCAAGTCGCTGCAACCAAGCAGTAAGACAGCCTAGGCTGTCGCCCTGGAAGAGGCTGCCCGCTCACGCGCGCGGCCTCTTCGTCAAACTGGGGAGCCCTTTTGGGTGGCTCCGTGGCCAGGCCCGCCAGGCGGGCACCAAGTGCCGCGTGCGTAGTCGAAGCTACGCTCCAGAACGCGGGAGCCCCGTGCTCCATGAATTCAATACGCCGCAGGAGAACTCGTAATGGCTCAGCAGGTGAGTGGTCGTCAACCTCGCTATAAACGCATTCTGCTCAAACTCAGCGGCGAAGCCCTGATGGGTGCCGAGGAGTTCGGGATCGATCCGAAGGTCCTGGACCGCATGGCGCTGGAAATCGGTCAGTTGGTGGGCATTGGCGTCCAGGTCGGCCTGGTCATCGGCGGCGGCAACCTGTTCCGCGGTGCCGCCCTCAGTGCCGCCGGCATGGACCGGGTCACCGGCGACCACATGGGCATGCTGGCCACCGTGATGAACGGCCTGGCCATGCGCGACGCCCTTGAGCGTTCCAACATCCCCGCACTGGTGATGTCGGCCATCTCCATGGTCGGCGTGACCGATCACTACGACCGCCGCAAGGCCATGCGCCACCTCAAGAGCGGCGAAGTGGTGATCTTCTCCGCCGGCACCGGCAACCCGTTCTTCACCACCGACTCGGCGGCCTGCCTGCGCGCCATCGAGATCGATGCTGACGTGGTATTGAAAGCCACCAAGGTGGATGGCGTGTACACTGCCGACCCCTTCAAGGATCCGAACGCCGAGAAGTTCGAGCACCTCACCTACGACGAGGTGCTGGATCGCAAGCTGGGCGTGATGGACTTGACGGCGATTTGCCTGTGTCGTGACCAGAAGATGCCGCTGCGGGTCTTCAACATGAACAAACCCGGCGCCCTGTTGAACATCGTTGTGGGTGGCGCCGAAGGAACCCTGATCGAGGAGGGCGAGCAATGATCAACGAGATCAAGAAGGACACGCAGGAGCGCATGACCAAGACCCTGGAGTCGCTGGGCCATGCCTTCGCCAAGATCCGCACCGGCCGTGCGCACCCGAGCATTCTGGACAGCGTGATGGTGTCTTACTACGGCACCGATACCCCGCTGCGCCAGGTGGCCAACGTGACCGCCGAGGATTCCCGCACCCTGGCCCTGACCGTGTTCGACAAGAGCATGATCCAGGCGGTCGAGAAGGCCATCATGACCTCCGACCTCGGCCTGAACCCGGCTACCGCGGGTACCACCATCCGCGTACCGATGCCGGCCCTGACCGAGGAAACCCGCAAGGGCTACACCAAGCAGGCTCGTGCCGAGGCCGAGAACGCCCGTGTCGCGGTGCGTAACATCCGCCGTGATGCACTGGCCCAGCTGAAAGACCTGGTGAAGGAAAAGGCGATCAGCGAGGACGAAGAGCGTCGCGCCGCTGATGACGTGCAGAAGCTGACCGACAAGTTCGTCGCTGAGGTCGATAAGGGCCTGGAAGGCAAAGAAAACGACCTGATGGCTGTCTGACGGCACCCGCATATGGAAAAGAAAGGCGTTTCTCCAGCGATCCCGCGTCATGTGGCGATCATCATGGATGGCAACAATCGCTGGGCCAAGAAGCGCCTGCTGCCAGGCGTCGCCGGCCACAAGGCCGGTGTCGACGCCGTTCGTGCGGTTATCGAGGTGTGCGCCGAGGCCGGTGTCGAGGTGCTCACCCTGTTCGCATTCTCCAGTGAGAACTGGCAGCGCCCGGCCGACGAGGTCGGCGCGCTGATGGAGCTGTTCCTCTCGGCCTTGCGCCGGGAGGCGCGGCGCCTGAACGACAACCAGATCCGCTTGCGCATCATCGGTGATCGTTCGCGCTTCCATCCCGAGTTGCAGGCCGCGATGCGCGAAGCCGAGCTGCTGACCGCCGGCGAGCATCGCTTCACCCTGCAGATCGCCGCCAACTACGGTGGCCAGTGGGACATCACCCAGGCCGCTCAGCGCCTGGCCCGTGAAGTCCAGGCCGGGCACCTGCAGGTGGACGAAATCACCCCCGGGCTGTTGCAGAACTGCCTGGCCACTGGCGACCTGCCGCTGCCTGACCTGTGCATCCGCACTGGTGGCGAGCATCGCATCAGTAATTTCCTGCTCTGGCAGCTGGCCTATGCCGAGCTGTATTTCTCCGATCTGTTCTGGCCTGACTTCAAGCACGAAGCCATGCGCAAGGCCCTGGCCGATTTCGCCATGCGCCAGCGCCGGTTCGGCAAGACCAGCGAACAGATAGAAGCCGAGGCCCGCTAACGATGCTGAAACAACGAATCATCACCGCGCTGGTGCTGCTGCCCATCGCGCTGGGAGGTTTCTTCCTGCTCGATGGCGGTGCTTTCGCGCTGTTCATCGGCCTGGTGGTCAGCCTGGGTGCCTGGGAATGGGCGCGTCTCGCCGGTTTCGGCACCCAGCCTGCCCGTGTTGGTTATGCCGCACTGGTGGCGGCCCTGCTGTTCGGTCTTTACCAGGTGCCGGCCCTGGCGCCCTGGGTTCTCGCTGCCGGCATCCTCTGGTGGGTGGCAGCGACCTTGCTGGTGCTCGGCTATCCCGCCAGCAGCCGCTACTGGGGTGGCTCTGTGGGCAAGCTGGTCATCGGCCTGCTGATTCTCCTGCCGGCCTGGCAAGGCCTGGTGCTGTTCAAGCAGTGGCCGCTGGCCAACTGGCTGATCCTTGCGGTGATGGTGCTGGTCTGGGCTGCCGATATCGGCGCCTATTTTTCCGGCAAGGCCTTCGGCAAGCGCAAGCTGGCTCCGGCCGTCAGCCCCGGCAAGAGCTGGGAAGGGCTGATCGGCGGCCTGTGCACCAGCCTGCTGATCACCCTCGGCGTGGGTATCTTCCGCGGCTGGGCGGGCGGTGAGCTGCTCGCCGGCCTGCTCGGTGCGGCGCTGGTGGTGTTGATCTCGGTGGTGGGCGACCTCACCGAAAGCATGTTCAAGCGCCAGTCCGGCATCAAGGACAGCAGCAACCTGCTGCCTGGCCATGGCGGCGTGCTCGACCGTATCGACAGCCTCACCGCGGCCATCCCGATGTTCGCCGCGCTGCTGTGGATCGCGGGCTGGGGCAGTCTGTGAGTCGTCCCCAGCGCATTACCGTGCTGGGGGCCACCGGCTCCATCGGCCTCAGCACCCTGGACGTCATTGCGCGGCACCCGCTGCGCTACGAGGCCTTTGCCCTGAGTGGTTTCAGTCGCCTGTCCGAGCTCCAGGCGCTGTGCCTGCGGCACCGCCCGCGCTATGCCGTGGTGCCCGACCATGAATCCGCCCGCCATCTGCAGGCCGGCTTGCAGGGTGCCGGCCTGACCACCGAGGTGTTGGTGGGCGAGAGCGGGCTGTGCGAGGTCGCCTCCCATCCCGAGGTCGATGCGGTCATGGCCGCCATCGTCGGTGGGGCCGGGCTAAAACCGACCCTGGCGGCGGTCGAGGCCGGCAAGCGCGTGCTGCTGGCCAACAAGGAAGCCCTGGTGATGTCCGGTGCGCTGTTCATGCAGGCGGTGCGCCACAGTGGTGCTGTACTGCTGCCCATCGACAGTGAGCACAACGCGATCTTCCAGTGCCTGCCCGGCGACTACGCCCGTGGGCTGGCCCAGGTCGGCGTGCGGCGCATCCTCCTCACCGCGTCCGGTGGCCCGTTCCGCGAAACATCGCTGGACGCGCTGCGCGATGTGACCCCCGAGCAGGCCTGTGCCCATCCCAACTGGTCCATGGGGCGCAAGATCTCCGTGGACTCGGCGAGCATGATGAACAAGGGGCTCGAGCTGATCGAAGCCTGCTGGCTGTTCGATGCAAGCCCGGCGCAGATCGAGGTGGTTATCCACCCTCAGAGCGTCATTCATTCCCTGGTCGACTACGTCGACGGTTCGGTGCTGGCCCAGTTGGGCAACCCCGACATGCGCACGCCCATCGCCCATGCCCTGGCCTGGCCGGAGCGTATCGATTCCGGTGTCTCGCCCCTGGATCTGTTCCGTATTGGCCGTCTGGATTTCCAGGAGCCCGATGAAACCCGTTTCCCCTGCCTGCGCCTGGCGCGACAGGCGGCGGAGGAGGGCGGCAGCGCCCCGGCGATGCTCAATGCCGCCAATGAGGTGGCCGTGGATGCCTTCCTCGGGCGGCGGATTCGCTTCACCGAGATCGCGAGTATCATCGACGAGGTGCTGAACCGCGAATCGGTGCTGGCGGTCGAAACGCTGGACGCCGTGCTGCTCGCGGACGCCCGTGCACGCGCTGCGGCGCAGGATTGGCTGGCCCGTCACGGGCGCTAGCCCGGAGGTTTACGATGAGCGCGCTTTACATGGTTTTGGGCACCCTGGTGGCGCTCGGTGTGTTGGTTACCTTTCACGAGTTCGGCCACTTCTGGGTCGCTCGCCGCTGCGGCGTCAAGGTCCTGCGGTTCTCCGTCGGCTTCGGCACCCCGCTGGTGCGCTGGCATGACCGCCAGGGCACCGAGTTCGTGATCGCCGCCATCCCCCTGGGCGGCTACGTGAAGATGCTCGACGAGCGCGAGGCGGAGGTACCTGCCGCGCTGCTCGACCAGTCGTTCAATCGCAAGCCTGTCGGCCAGCGCATCGCTATCGTCGCCGCCGGCCCCATCGCCAACTTCCTGCTTGCACTGCTGTTCTTCTGGATCCTGGCCATGCTGGGTACCCAGCAGGTGCGCCCAGTGGTGGGTTCGGTCGCCCCCGACAGCATCGCCGCCCAGGGTGGCTTGCAGGCGGGGCAGGAAATCCTCTCCATCGACGGCAAGGCGGTCAGCGGCTGGGGTGGGGTGAACCTGCAACTGGTGCGTCGTCTCGGTGAAAGCGGTGAATTGAACCTGGTGGTGCGAGGCGAAGGCTCGTCTGCCGAGACGCCGGTGCTGCTCAATCTGGATAAATGGCTGAAGGGCGCCGACGAGCCCGATCCCATCGGCTCTCTCGGCATCCGTCCCTGGCGCCCGGCCATGCCGCCGGTGCTGGACGAGGTGCCGGAAGGTCCGGCGCAGGCAGCTGGCCTGCGCCCTGGGGACCGTATCCGCGCGCTCGACGGGCAGGTGCTCGACGACTGGCAGCAACTGGTCGATTTCGTCCGCAGTCGCCCCGGGCAGCGCATCACTGTGCGCTACGAGCGTGACGGCCAGGTCGCCGAGATGCCGGTCACCTTGGGTGCGCGTGGCGAGGGTGAAGCCCGCAGCGGCTTCCTCGGTGCGGGTGTCAAGGCGGGCGAGTGGCCGAAAGAGATGCTGCGCGAGGTCAGCTTCGGTCCGCTGGATGCCATAGGTGAGGCAGCGGGTCGCACCTGGTCCATGAGCCTGCTAACTCTGGATTCCCTAAAGAAAATGTTGCTCGGCGAGCTCTCGGTAAAAAACTTGAGCGGGCCGATAACCATTGCTAAAGTGGCGGGCGCTTCAGCCCAGTCCGGCGTGGGAGATTTCCTGAATTTCCTGGCCTACCTGAGCATAAGCCTGGGGGTTCTCAATCTGTTGCCAATTCCCGTCCTGGACGGGGGGCACCTGCTGTTCTACCTGATTGAATGGGCGCGTGGACGACCACTGTCAGAGCGGGTGCAAGCGTGGGGGGTGCAGATCGGCATCAGTCTAGTCGTCGGGGTCATGCTATTGGCTCTGGTGAACGACCTGGGTCGTCTGTAACGCGTCACTGAATTCCGGATCTGCCGCCCTTCGCGGCAGATTCCTTATTATCAGTTGGAATAAAAAAGGACTTCATGAAACGCCTGCTGCTAACTGCGGTGCTCGCCGCACTCATGATCGGCGAAGTTCACGCCGAGTCCTTCACCATCTCCGACATCCGCGTAAACGGCCTGCAGCGGGTATCCGCCGGCAGCGTGTTCGGTGCTCTGCCGCTCAACGTCGGCGATCAGGCGGATGACCGCCGCTTGGTTGAAGCCACTAGGGCCCTGTTCAAGACCGGTTTCTTCCAGGACATCCAGCTTGGCCGTGACAACGGCGTTCTGGTGATCACCGTTGTCGAGCGCCCGTCGATTTCCAGCATCGAAATCGAGGGCAACAAGGCCATCACCAGCGAAGACCTGCTCAAGGGCCTGAAGCAGTCCGGCCTCTCCGAGGGCGAGATCTTCCAGCGTGCCACCCTCGAAGGCGTGCGTAACGAACTGCAGCGCCAGTACGTGGCCCAGGGCCGTTACTCCGCCGAGATCGACGCCGAAGTGATCCCGCAGCCGCGCAACCGTGTCGCGCTGAAGATCAACATCAACGAAGGCACGGTTGCCGCGATCCAGCACATCAACGTGGTGGGTAACACAGTATTCCCCGATGAGGACCTGATCGGCCTCTTCGAGCTGAAAACCACCAACTGGCTGTCCTTCTTCAAGAACGATGACAAGTACGCCCGCGAGAAACTCTCCGGTGACCTGGAGCGCCTGCGTTCCTATTACCTGGACCGCGGCTACATCAACATGGACATCTCCTCCACACAGGTGTCCATCACTCCGGACAAGAAGCACGTCTACATCACCGTCAACGTCGACGAGGGCGAGAAGTACACCATTCGCGACGTCAAGCTCTCCGGCGACCTGAAGGTGCCAGAAGAGGAAGTGAAGGCGCTGCTGCTGGTCAAGGAAGGTCAGGTCTTCTCCCGCAAGATCATGACCACCACGTCCGAGCTGATCACCCGCCGTCTGGGCAACGAGGGATACACCTTCGCCAACGTCAACGGCGTGCCTCAGGCACACGATGAGGATCACACCGTTTCCGTGACCTTCGCCGTCGACCCGGGCAAGCGTGCCTACGTCAACCGCATCAACTTCCGTGGCAACACCAAGTCCGAGGACGAAGTGCTGCGTCGCGAAATGCGTCAGATGGAAGGTGGCTGGGCGTCGACCTACCTGATCGACCAGTCGAAGACCCGCCTCGAGCGTCTGGGCTTCTTCAAGGAAGTCAACGTCGAGACCCCGCAGGTCCCCGGCACCGACGACCAGGTGGACGTCAACTACAGCGTGGAAGAGCAGCCCTCCGGCTCCATCACCGCCAGCGTCGGCTTCGCCCAGAGCGCAGGCCTGATCCTCGGTGGCTCGATCAGCCAGAACAACTTCCTCGGTACCGGTAACAAGGTCAGCATCGGTCTGACCCGCTCCGAGTACCAGACCCGCTACAACTTCGGTTTCGTCGACCCCTACTGGACCGTCGACGGTGTGAGCCTGGGCTACAACGCTTTCTACCGCACCACCGACTACGACGACCTCGATGTCGACGTATCCAGCTACTCGGTGAACAGCCTCGGTGGCGGCGTCAGCGTCGGCTACCCGATCAACGAGACTTCGCGCCTGACCTTCGGCTTGACCGTGCAGCAGGACGAGATCGACACCGGCCTGTACACCGTCGACGAGATCTTCGACTTCATCCGCCAGGAAGGCGACAGCTACCTGAACTTCAAGGGCTCCATCGGCTGGTCCGAATCCACACTCAACCGTGGCGTGCTGGCCAACCGCGGTCATTCCCAGAGCCTGGTGCTGGAAAGCACCCTGCCGGGCAGCGACCTGTCGTTCTTCAAACTCGACTACCGCGCCCAGCTGTTCACCCCGCTGAGCCAGAACACCGCGCTGCGCTGGCACACCGAACTGGGCTACGGCGACAGCTACGGCTCCACCTCCGAACTGCCGTTCTACGAGCATTACTTCGCCGGCGGCTTCAACTCGGTGCGTGGCTTCGAAGACAGCAGCCTCGGCCCGCGCAGTACTCCAAGTAAGGGTAAAAACCCAGGTACCATCACCGACCCGGACCAGGATCCGTTGCCCTTCGGTGGCAACGTGCTGGTACAGGGCGGCGTAGAGCTGCTGTTCCCGCTGCCCTTCGTCAAGGACCAGCGCCAACTGCGTACCGTGCTGTTCTGGGACGTGGGTAACGTGTTCGACACCAGTTGCTCGTCCACCGCGACCAACTGCAGCAGCATCAACGCAGGCGACCTCGCCAGCTCCGTGGGTGTGGGGCTGACCTGGATCACCGCGCTGGGGCCGTTGAGCTTCAGCCTGGGCATGCCGGTGAAGAAGCCGGACAATGCCGACACCCAGGTATTCCAGTTCTCCCTGGGCCAGACTTTCTAATTGCTGATCAAGAAGACAACAGTGTTTGTTGCAGGAGTGCATCGTGCGTAAGTTGACTCAAATCGTTCTGGTTGCCGCGGCCCTGATGGCCTCTCCGGCTTTTGCCGAGATGAAGGTTGCGGTACTGAACTATCAGATGGCGCTCCTCGAATCGGATTCGGCGAAGAAGTACGCCGTTGATGCCGAGAAGAAGTTCGGCCCGCAGCTGACCAAGCTGAAGACCCTGGAAAGCGACGCCAAGCGCATCCAGGACCGCCTGGTCAAGGAAGGCGAGAAGATGCAGCAGGCCGAGCGTGAGCGCCTGGAGCTCGAGTTCAAGCAGAAAGCCCGTGACTTCCAGTTCCAGTCCAAGGAACTGAACGAAGCCAAGGCCGTGGCCGATCGCGAAATGCTCAAGCAGCTCAAGCCGAAGCTGGACCAGGCCGTCGAAGAAGTCCTGAAGAAGGGCAGCTACGACCTGGTGCTGGAGCGTGGTGCGGTGATCGATGTCAAACCTCAGTACGACATCACCCGCCAGGTCATCGAGCGCATGAACCAACTGCGCTGATATGACCGCCCCGACCTTTACCCTCGGCCAGTTGGCCGAGCGTCTCGACGCCACCCTGCGTGGCGACGAGGCAAGGGTTGTCTCCGGATTGGCCACCCTGCAGGACGCTGGCCCCGATCAGCTGACCTTCCTGGCCAATCCGCAGTACCGCAAGTTTCTCGTCGATACCCGCGCTGCCGCCGTGCTGCTGACCCCGGCCGACGCCGAAGGCTTCACCGGTGACGCGCTTCTGGTGCCCAACCCCTACCTGGCTTACGCCCGGCTCTCCCACCTGTTCGATCCCAAACCCGTCTCCGCTGCCGGCATCCATCCGAGCGCGGTAGTCGCGACCGATGCCATCGTCGATCCGTCGGCGAGCATCGGGCCTGGCGCGGTGATCGAGTCCGGTGCGCAGATCGGCGCGGGCGTTACCATTGGCGCCTATAGCGTCATCGGTGCCCGCAGCGTGGTGGGCGAGGGTGGCTGGCTGGCGCCGCGAGTCACGCTTTACCACGATGTCCGCATCGGTAAGCGTGTGGTCATCCAGTCGGGTGCCGTGATCGGTGGCGAGGGCTTCGGCTTCGCCAACGAGAAGGGCGTCTGGCAGAAGATCGCGCAGATCGGCGGCGTCACCCTGGGCGACGATGTCGAGGTGGGTGCCAATACCACCATCGACCGTGGCGCCCTGGCCGACACCCTGATCGGCAACGGTGTGAAACTGGACAACCAGATCATGATCGCCCACAACGTCCAGATCGGTGACAACACCGCTATGGCCGGTTGCGTGGGCATTTCGGGCAGTACCAAGATCGGCCGCAACTGCATGATTGCAGGCGGCGTCGGCATGGTCGGGCATATCGAGGTCTGCGATGGCGTGTTCGTCACCGGCATGACCATGGTCACCCGTTCCATTACCGAGCCTGGTGCCTATTCCTCCGGTACCGCCATGCAACCTGCAGCGGATTGGAAGAAGAGCGCAGCCAGGATTCGCCAGTTGGATGACATGGCGCGTCGTCTGCAACAGCTGGAAAAGCGCCTGGCGTCAGTGACCCCGGGCGGGGATGCTTCATCTGATGCGTGACCCGCGCAGCGCCGCGCATCCCCAATCCCCTTTTAAGGCTCCAGGAAAATGATGGACATCAACGAGATTCGCGAATACCTGCCGCACCGCTACCCTTTCCTTCTGGTGGATCGGGTCGTGGATCTGGATATCGAAGGCAAGCGCATTCGCGCCTACAAGAATGTCAGCATCAACGAGCCATTCTTCAACGGCCACTTCCCCGAACACCCGATCATGCCGGGCGTGCTGATCATCGAAGCGATGGCCCAGGCTGCCGGCATTCTCGGTTTCAAGATGCTCGACGTGAAGCCGGCCGACGGCACCCTGTATTACTTCGTCGGCTCCGACAAGCTGCGCTTCCGCCAGCCGGTGCTGCCGGGTGACCAGCTGATCCTCGAAGCCAGCTTCCGCAGCGTCAAGCGCAGCATCTGGAAGTTCGAGTGCCAGGCCAGTGTCGATGGCAAGGAAGTCTGCTCGGCCGAAATCATTTGTGCGGAACGCAAATTATGAGTTTGATCGACCCTCGCGCCATCATCGATCCGTCAGCTCGGCTGGCGGATGACGTCCAGGTCGGCCCCTGGTCGATCATTGGACCCGATGTGGAAATCGGCGAGGGTAGCGTGGTCGGCCCCCATGTAGTGATCAAGGGCCCGACCCGCATCGGCAAGCACAATCGCATCTACCAGTTTTCTTCGGTAGGCGAGGACACGCCCGACCTGAAATACAAGGGCGAGCCCACCCGGCTGGTGATCGGCGATCACAATGTGATCCGCGAGGGCGTCACCATCCACCGGGGTACCGTGCAGGACCGATCCGAAACCACCATTGGCGACCACAACCTGCTGATGGCCTATGTGCACATCGGCCACGACAGTGTGATCGCCAATCATTGCATCCTGGTCAACAACACCGCGCTGGCGGGCCATGTCCATGTGGATGACTGGGCGATCCTCTCCGGCTTCACCCTGGTCCACCAGTTCTGCCGCATCGGCGCCCACAGCTTCTCCGGCATGGGCACCGCCATCGGCAAAGATGTTCCGGCCTATGTCACCGTGTTCGGCAACCCCGCCGAGGCGCGCAGCATGAACTTCGAGGGCATGCGCCGTCGTGGTTTCTCCGCCGAGGCGATCCAGGCCCTGCGCCGTGCCTACAAGGTGGTCTACCGCCAGGGGCTGACCGTCGAGCAGGCGCTCGCCGAGCTGGCCGAATCCTCCGAACAGTTCCCCGAGGTTGCGGTGTTCCGCGACTCGATCCAGTCCTCGACCCGCGGCATCACCCGCTGAGCCCATGACCCGTCCATTGCGCATCGCGCTGGTCGCCGGCGAGGCGTCCGGCGACATTCTCGGCTCCGGCCTCATGCAAGCCCTCAAAACCCGTCACCCCGATGCCGAATTCATTGGCGTCGGTGGACCGTTGATGGAGGCCGAAGGGCTGGTTTCCTATTTCCCCATGGAGCGTCTCGCGGTGATGGGGCTGGTCGAGGTACTCGGCCGCCTGCCTGAGCTGCTGCGCCGTCGCAAGCGGCTGATCGCCACCCTGATCGACGCGCGCCCAGACGTTTTCATCGGTATCGACGCCCCCGACTTCAACCTGGGCGTCGAGCTCAAGTTGCGTCGCGCCGGCATTCGCACCGTGCATTACGTCAGCCCCTCCGTGTGGGCCTGGCGGCAGAAGCGCGTGCTGAAGATTCGTGAAGGCTGCGACCTGATGCTCACCCTGTTCCCCTTCGAGGCGCAGTTCTACGAGGCCCATCAGGTGCCCGTGCGTTTCGTCGGGCACCCGCTCGCCGACACCATTCCGTTGCAGGCCGACCGTGCCGCCGCCCGCGCGGCCATCGACGTCCCGGAGGATGTGTCGCTGGTTGCGCTGATGCCCGGCAGCCGGGGCGGCGAGGTGGGCAAGCTCGGCAGCCTGTTCCTCGATGCCGCCGAGCGCATGCGTTCCATGCGTTCGGGCCTGCACTTCGTACTGCCGTGCGCCAGCCCCGCTCGACGCCAGCAGCTGGAGCAGATGCTGGCGGGCCGGAACCTGCCGCTGACGCTGCTCGATGGCCGCTCGCACCAGGCCCTGGCGGCCTGCGACGCGGTGTTGATCGCATCGGGCACTGCGACCCTGGAAGCCTTGCTGTACAAGCGCCCGATGGTGGTGGCCTACAAGGTTGCCCCCATGACCTATCGCATCCTCAAGCGATTGGTGAAAAGCCCCTATGTTTCGCTGCCCAACCTGCTGGCCCAGCGCCTGCTGGTTCCCGAGTTGCTGCAGGACGCGGCCACGGCGGAGGCGCTGGCGCAGACGCTGGTGCCGCTGCTCGATGGCGGTGATGTGCAGACCGAGGGCTTCGACGTGATCCATCGTACCCTGCGCCTCGACGCTTCCAAGGAAGCGGCCGGTGCAGTACTCGAGCTGATAGGGAGCCGCTGATGCAACTCGGACTGGATTTCGCCCTGGTGGAAGAACTGGTTGCCGGCGTCGACGAGGTGGGCCGTGGCCCGCTTTGCGGCCCCGTGGTCACCGCTGCGGTGATCCTCGATCCCGCGCGCCCCATTCTTGGCCTCAATGATTCGAAGAAGCTCACCGAGGCACGCCGTGAGGCGTTGTTCGACGAGATCCGCGAGAAGGCCCTGGCCTGGTGCATTGCCCGCGCCGAGGTGGAGGAGATCGATCGCCTGAATATCCTCCACGCCACCATGCTGGCTATGCAGCGTGCGGTCGAAGGGCTGAGCATCACCCCGAAACTGGCGCTCATCGACGGCAACCGCTGCCCGAAGCTCGCCGTGCCCAGCGCACCGGTGATCCAGGGCGACGCCAAGGTGCCGGCCATCGCCGCTGCCTCGATCCTGGCCAAGGTCAGCCGTGACCGCGAGATGCAGGAACTGGACGCGCTGTACCCCGGCTACGGCATGGGCGGGCACAAGGGTTACCCCACTCCCGTGCATCTGGAAGCCTTGCGCCGCCTGGGCGCTACGCCCATTCACCGGCGCTCCTTCGCGCCGGTACGGGCGGTGATCGAAGGCGCCGACTGACGCTCGTCAGCCCGCCTGATCCTCATTTGATCGGCCTGCCGGAGCGCGTTCCGGCAAGCGGCCGTTTCCGACTTGAAGCCTGCTGCCGCTTCCGCTGTACAATCCCGGCCTTGCCGTTTTTGCGTTTTGAATAGGACCGCCATGACTGTCGCCTTCGTCCATCTCCGTCTGCATTCCGAATACTCCCTGGTCGACGGCCTGGTACGGGTCAAGCCCCTGATCAAGGCTGTTGCGGGGGCCGGTATGCCCGCCGTCGCGGTCACCGACCAGAGCAACATGTGCTCCCTGGTCAAGTTCTACAAGGCGGCCATGGGCGGTGGCATCAAGCCGATCTGCGGCGCCGACATCTGGCTGGCCAGCCCTTATGAGGACGGCCCGCTGACGCGCATGACCCTGCTGGTGATGAACGCCAAGGGTTATCGCAACCTTACCGAACTCGTGTCCCGGGGCTGGTCGGAAGGCCAGAGCAACGACCTGGTGATCATCCAGCGCGACTGGGTGAAGGAGGCCGCCGAAGGCCTGATCGCCCTCTCCGGTTCCAAGGAGGGCGAGATTGGCATGGCGCTGCTCAGCGGCGACCAAGCGGGGGCCGAGGCCTTGCTGGCCGAGTGGCAGGCCGTTTTCCCCGATCGCTTCTACCTGGAGCTGCAGCGCACCTCCCGGGTCAACGATGAGGAGCACGTGCACGCAGCCGTCGCCCTGGCAGACCGCTGTGGTGCCCTGCTGGTGGCGACCAACGACGTGCGCTTCATCAAGCCCGGCGACTTCGATGCTCACGAGACCCGCGTCTGCATCGGCGAAAGCCGTGTCCTTGACGATCCGCGCCGGCCACGCAACTTCTCCGACCAGCAGTACCTGAAGTCCCCGGAGGAGATGGCCGAGCTGTTCGCCGACATTCCCGAGGCGCTGCAGAACACCGTCGAGATCGCCAAGCGTTGCAACATCGAGGTGCAGCTGGGCAAGCACTTCCTGCCCGACTTCCCGACGCCCAACGGCATGGGCATCGACGACTACCTGCGCCACGCCTCCTACGAAGGGCTGGAAGAACGCCTCAAGGTGCTCTGGCCCAAGGACACCACGCCCGACTACGAGGAAAAGCGCCAGCTTTACATCGACCGGCTGGAGTTCGAACTGGGCACCATCATCCAGATGGGCTTCCCCGGTTACTTCCTGATCGTTGCCGACTTCATCCAGTGGGCCAAGAACAACGACGTGCCGGTGGGCCCTGGTCGGGGCTCGGGTGCCGGCTCCCTGGTGGCTTACGTACTCAAGATCACCGACCTCGACCCGCTGGCCTATGACCTGCTGTTCGAACGTTTCCTCAACCCCGAGCGGGTCTCCATGCCCGACTTCGACGTCGACTTCTGCATGGACGGCCGTGACCGCGTGATCGACTACGTGGCCGACAAATACGGGCGCAACGCGGTAAGCCAGATCATCACCTTCGGCTCCATGGCGGCCAAGGCGGTGGTGCGCGATGTGGCGCGGGTGCAGGGCAAGTCCTACGGCCTGGCCGATCGCCTGTCGAAGATGATTCCCTTCGAAGTGGGCATGACCCTGGAGGCCGCCTTCAATCAGGAGGAGGCGCTGCGCGACTTCCTCAAGGTCGACGAGGAAGCCCAGGAAATCTGGGACATGGCCCTGAAGCTCGAAGGCATCACCCGTGGTACCGGCAAGCACGCCGGTGGCGTGGTGATTGCGCCGACCAAGCTCACCGACTTCTCGCCCATCGCGTGCGACGAGGAGGGTGGCGGCCTGGTGACCCAGTTCGACAAGGATGACGTTGAAGCCGCCGGCCTGGTGAAGTTCGACTTCCTCGGCCTGCGTACGCTGACGATCATCAAGTGGGCCATGGAGATGATCAACCGGGAGCGGGTCAAGGAAGGCAAGCCCCTGGTGGATATCGACCGCATCCCGCTGGATGACAAGAAAACCTACGACATGCTGCAGAAGGCGGAGACCACTGCGGTCTTCCAGCTCGAATCCCGCGGCATGAAGGAGCTGATCAAGAAGCTCAAGCCCGACTGCCTGGAAGACATGATCGCCCTGGTGGCGCTGTTCCGCCCGGGCCCGCTGCAATCGGGCATGGTGGACGACTTCATCAACCGCAAGCACGGTCGGGCCGAGCTGTCCTACCCGCACCCGGACTACCAGTACGCGGGCCTCGAGCCCGTGCTCAAGCCCACCTACGGCATCATCCTGTACCAGGAACAGGTGATGCAGATTGCCCAGGTGATGGCGGGCTACACCCTCGGCGGCGCGGATATGTTGCGCCGTGCCATGGGCAAGAAGAAGCCCGAGGAGATGGCCAAGCAGCGTGGCGGCTTCATCGAAGGCTGCTCCAGCAACGGTATCGACGAGAACCTCTCGGGCAACATCTTCGACCTGGTGGAAAAGTTCGCCGGCTACGGCTTCAACAAATCCCACTCGGCAGCCTACGGCTGGGTCTCCTACCAGACCGCCTGGCTCAAGGCGCACTTCCCGTCGCCCTTCATGGCTGCGGTACTCACGGCGGACATGCACAACACCGATAAGGTGGTGACGCTGATCGAAGAGTGCCGGAACATGAAGCTGCGCATCGTCGCGCCGGACGTGAATAACTCCGAATACCGCTTCACCGTCGATGACGCCGGGCAGATCATCTACGGCCTGGGCGCCATCAAGGGCGTGGGCGAGGGCCCGGTGGAGGCGATCACCGAGTGCCGCGCCGAGGGCGGCCCGTTCAAGGACCTCTTCGATTTCTGCAACCGCATCGACCTCAAGCGCGTCAACAAGCGCACCCTGGACGCCCTGATCCGAGGCGGCGCACTGGATCGCCTCGGCCCGTTCTTCAGTGAAGAGCCCAAGGCCTACCAGGCGGGCATCGACCGCAACCGCGGGGTGCTCCTGGCGTCCATGGAGGAAGCCATCCAGGCTGCCGAGCAGACGGCGCGCAGCCACGACAGCGGACACATGGACCTGTTCGGCGGCCTGTTCGCCGAACCCGAAGCGGACATGTACGCCAACCATCGCAACGCCAAGGAGCTGTCCCTCAAGGAGCGGCTCAAGGGCGAGAAGGATGCCCTGGGGATCTACCTCACCGGGCACCCGATCGACGAATACGAAGGCGAGGTGCGTCGCTTCGCCCGCCAGCGCATCGTCGAGCTGAAGCCTGCGCGTGACACCCAGACCATCGCCGGCCTGATCGTCAACCTGCGGGTGATGAAGAACAAGAAGGGCGACAAGATGGGCTTCATCACCCTCGACGACCGTTCCGGTCGCATCGAGGCGTCGCTGTTCGCCGATGCCTTCAACTCCGCCAGTGCATTGCTGCAGACCGACGCGCTGGTGGTGGTCGAGGGCGAGGTCAGCCACGACGATTTCTCCGGCGGCCTGCGCCTGCGTGCCAAGCGCGTGATGAGCCTGGAGGAGGCCCGCACGGGGCTCGCCGAGAGCCTGCGGATGAAGGTCGACCACAGCGCCCTGCAGGGCGATCGCCTGCGCTGGCTGGCTGATCTGTGCAATCGCCATCGTGGCTCCTGCCCGATCACGCTGGACTACAGTGGAGCGAGTGCCAAGGCGTTGCTGCAGTTCGGTGAGCAGTGGCGGATCGACCCCGCCGACGCTTTGATTCAGGCATTGCGTGACCAGTTTGGGCGCGACAACGTCTTCCTGCACTACCGCTGAAGCGAAGGGGCGCCCGGTCGCCCCTCGTTTTCTCGACCCACACGCGCCCTTCCTTTAAGGTAGGGCGCCAAATGGAACCAGCCGCCTGGCCCCACGCGCACGACGGAAGCCTATGAACCCGAATTTTCTGGATTTCGAACAGCCGATCGCTGACCTGCAAGCCAAGATCGAGGAGCTGCGCCTGGTCGGCAACGACAACGCGCTGAACATCACCGACGAAATCTCCCGCTTGCAGGAGAAGAGCAGCGCGCTCACCGAAAGCATCTTCGGCAACCTGACCAGCTGGCAGATCGCCCAGTTGGCACGCCACCCGCGCCGCCCCTACACCCTCGATTACATCGAGCACATCTTCACCGAGTTCGACGAGCTGCATGGCGATCGCCACTTCTCCGACGACGCGGCCCTGGTCGGTGGCGTTGCCCGCCTGGATGACCAGCCGGTGATGATCATCGGCCACCAGAAAGGCCGTGAAGTGCGCGAAAAGGTACGCCGCAACTTCGGCATGCCGCGCCCCGAGGGTTATCGCAAGGCCTGCCGCCTGATGGAAATGGCGGAACGCTTCAAGATGCCGATCCTCACCTTCATCGACACCCCCGGCGCCTACCCGGGCATCGATGCCGAAGAGCGTGGCCAGAGCGAAGCCATCGCCTGGAACCTGCGCGTGATGGCGCGCCTGAAGACCCCGATCATCGCCACCGTCATCGGTGAGGGTGGTTCCGGTGGTGCGCTGGCCATTGGCGTCTGCGACCGCCTGAACATGCTGCAGTACTCCACTTATTCGGTGATCTCGCCGGAAGGCTGCGCGTCCATCCTGTGGAAAACCGCCGAGAAGGCACCAGATGCCGCCGAGGCGATGGGCATCACCGCCGAGCGCCTCAAGGGCCTGGGCATCGTCGACAAGGTGATCGGCGAACCCCTGGGTGGCGCCCATCGCGAACCGGCCGTAGCGGCCGCGTCGATCCGTGCGGAACTGACCTCGCAACTGCAAGCCCTGAAGAAACTCGACACCGACGACCTGCTGGCTCGCCGTTACGAGCGCCTGATGAGCTATGGCGTGGCCTGACGGCCATGGGGACGAGCGCGTGACCGCAAGCGGCCACTCGCTCGTCCTGAAGCTCGAATCCCTCCTGTTGGTTGCCGTCGCCCCCTGGCGTGACGCACCGGCCTGGCGGGTGGCCTTCTCCGGAGGGTTGGATTCCACCGTCCTGCTGCACCTCCTGGTGCGCCTCGCCGAGCGCGAGCGCCTGCCACCTCTCTCCGCCATCCATGTTCACCACGGCCTGCAGCCCGCTGCAGAGGCCTGGCCTGCCCATTGCCAGCGCATATGCGACGGGCTGGGTGTGCCGCTGGATGTGGCGCGGGTGCGGGTGGCGCCGGGCAACAGCCTGGAGCGTGCTGCGCGCGATGCCCGTTATGCCGCCTTCATCGCTCGGCTCGGGGCAGGGGAGGTGCTGATGAGTGCCCAGCACCGTGACGACCAGGCGGAAACCCTGCTGTTCCGCCTGCTGCGTGGCGCAGGGGTGCGTGGCCTGGCGGGTATGCCGGGCAGTCGCGTGCTGGGGGGTGGTGTTCTGCTTCGGCCGCTGCTGCAGGTGCCTCGCGCTGAACTCGAAGCCTGTGCGCGTGAGCTGGGGCTGGAGTGGGTCGAGGACCCGTCCAACGATGACACCGAATTCTCCCGCAACTACTTGCGTCAACGGATCATGCCGGCACTTGCCGAGCGCTGGCCGCAGGCGTCGTCGAGTATCGCCCGCAGTGCCGAGCATCTGGCCGAAGGCGAAGCGCTGCTCGGCGAACTGGCGCAACTGGATTTGCAGGCGGCACGTACCGACAGCGCTTTCCCCTGGCTGCTGCTGCCGTCCCTGGAGCTGGCGCCGTTGATCGGCTTGTCTCCGGCCCGGCAGCGCAATGCCCTGCGCCACTGGCTCAACGCGTTCACCGCGATGCCGGACAGCGGGCACTGGGCTGGCTGGGACGACTTGCGTGATGCCGGCTCCAGTGCCAGCCCGGTCTGGAAACTCCAGGGCGGAGAACTACGGCGCGCCGACGGACGGCTGTGGTGGTTGCCCGGCAGTTGGCAGCAGGGGCTGTTGGCGGGCGGGCAATGGCCTGAGCCCGGCAAGGTGCTGGAGTTGCCCGGCAACGGCCAGTTGCAGCTTGTCGGCGAGCCCCCGCAAGGTGCGCTCGAGGTGCGCTACCGCCAGGGCGGTGAAGTGCTCGATGTCGCGGGGCGTGGGCGTCGCGACCTCAAGCGCCTCCTCAACGAGAGCGGCTTGCCGGCGTTCGTCCGTGGGCGCCTGCCACTGCTCTACCGCAGGGGGGAACTGCTTGCCGTGGCCAATCTCCCGGGCCTCGCCGGGCCTGCGGATGCGCGCTGGCGACTGCGCTGGACACCGCCGACGAATGACCAAGGTTTGAGCTGAAAGGGTCTTTCCGGTAGACTACGCTCCCGTCTTACAGAGCTCTTGCTGATTCCTTCGGAGTCGGCGGGAGTTTGCCGTTTTGGCACTGTTCCAGATTGCAGGCTTCGGCCTTACTTCGCTCTCCCCGGCGGCCTTCCGCCTAAACGCAGACTTCTAGGGTTTTTCATGACGCGCTACATCTTCGTCACGGGTGGTGTTGTTTCTTCATTGGGGAAAGGCATCGCCTCGGCATCCTTGGCCGCCATTCTGGAAGCGCGGGGGCTGAAGGTCACCATGCTCAAGCTGGATCCGTACATCAACGTCGATCCCGGCACCATGAGCCCCTTCCAGCACGGTGAAGTGTTCGTCACCGAGGACGGCGCAGAGACCGACCTCGACCTGGGCCACTACGAGCGCTTCGTGCGCACCACCATGACCCAGAACAACAACTTCACCACCGGCCGCGTCTACGAGGACGTGCTGCGCAAGGAGCGCCGTGGTGACTACCTGGGCGCCACCATCCAGGTCATCCCGCACATCACCGACGAGATCAAGCGTCGCATCATCAAGGGCGCCGGCGATGCCGACGTCGCGATGGTCGAGATCGGCGGCACCGTGGGTGACATCGAGTCCCAGCCCTTCCTCGAAGCCATTCGCCAGTTGCGCGTGGAAGTGGGCGCCAAGCGCGCCATGCTGATGCACCTGACCCTGGTCCCCTACATCGCCACTGCCGGCGAGACCAAGACCAAGCCGACCCAGCACTCGGTGAAGGAACTGCGCTCCATCGGTCTGCAGCCCGACGTACTGATCTGCCGCTCCGACCATGAAGTCGACCTGTCTTCGCGTCGCAAGATCGCCCTGTTCACCAACGTGGAAGAGCGCGCGGTCATCGCCCTGCAGGACGTCGACACCATCTACAAGATTCCTTCCGTGCTCCACGCCCAGGGCCTGGACGACTTCGTCGTCGAGCGCTTCGGCCTGCAGTGCGGCGGTGCCGATCTTTCCGAGTGGGATCGCGTCGTCGATGCCAAGCTGAACCCGGAGAAGGACGTCACCATCGCCATGGTCGGCAAGTACATGGAGCTGCTGGACGCGTACAAGTCGCTGATCGAAGCGATGAGCCATGCCGGCATCCAGAACCGCACCAAGGTCAACCTGCGCTACATCGATTCCGAAGATATCGAGAACCAGGGCACCAGCCTGCTGGAAGGCGTCGACGCCATCCTGGTTCCCGGCGGCTTCGGCCTGCGCGGCGTGGAAGGCAAGATCACCACCGTCAAATACGCACGCGAGAACAAGATCCCCTACCTGGGCATCTGCCTCGGCATGCAGGTGGCGGTCATCGAGTTCGCCCGCAACGTGCTGGGCTGGACCGACGCCAACTCCACCGAATTCGACAAGGCCAGCGGCCACCCGGTCGTGGGCCTGATCACCGAGTGGGAAGATGCCACCGGTGCCACCGAGATCCGTACCGAGGCGTCCGACCTGGGCGGCACCATGCGCCTTGGCGCCCAGGCCTGCCAGCTGGAAAGCGGCTCCCTTGTGCATGCCTGCTACGGCAAGGACGAGATCGTCGAGCGCCACCGCCACCGTTACGAAGTGAACAACAACCTGCTGCCGCAACTGCGCGAAGCGGGTCTGAAGATCACCGGTCGCTCCGGCGACGGCGCCCTGGTCGAAGTGGTCGAGGCTCCGGATCATCCCTGGTTCGTCGCCTGCCAGTTCCACCCGGAGTTCACCTCCACGCCGCGTTACGGTCACCCGCTGTTCAGCGGCTTCGTCAACGCCGCCCTGGCGCAGAAAGCGAAGAAGGCCTGACCTATGGCGCAGAAGATCATCCGCGTCGGTGACATCGAGATCGCCAACGACAAGCCCTTCGTGCTGTTCGGCGGCATGAACGTGCTGGAGTCCCGCGACCTGGCACTGAAGGTCTGCGAGGAATACGTCAGGGTCACCGACAAGCTCGGTATCCCCTACGTCTTCAAGGCCAGCTTCGACAAGGCCAACCGCTCGTCGGTGACCTCCTTCCGCGGCCCCGGCCTGGAAGAGGGCCTGAAGATCTTCGAGGAAGTGAAGAAGACCTTCGGCGTGCCGATCATCACCGACGTGCACGAGCCGCATCAGGCCGCGCCCGTCGCCGAAGTCTGCGACATCATCCAGCTGCCGGCCTTCCTTTCCCGCCAGACCGACCTGGTCGTGGCGATGGCGAAGACCGGTGCGGTGATCAACATCAAGAAAGCCCAGTTCCTCGCGCCCCAGGAGATGAAACACATCCTGGCCAAGTGCGAGGAGGCGGGTAATGACCAGTTGATCCTCTGCGAGCGCGGCTCCTCCTTCGGGTACAACAACCTGGTGGTGGACATGCTCGGCTTCGGCATCATGAAGCAGTTCCAGTACCCGGTGTTCTTCGACGTCACCCATGCCCTGCAGATGCCGGGTGGTCGCGCCGACTCCGCCGGTGGCCGCCGCGCCCAGGTCACCGACCTGGCCAAGGCCGGCATGAGCCAGGGCCTGGCCGGCCTGTTCCTGGAGGCGCACCCGGATCCGGACAACGCCAAGTGCGACGGCCCCTGCGCCCTGCGCCTGGACAAGCTGGAACCGTTCCTCGCCCAGCTCAAGCAGCTGGATGATCTGGTCAAGAGTTTTCCGCCGATCGAGACTGCCTGAACGGGCAAATCTCCGGTAAAGTGCCGGGCGCGCGTTATCTGACCGATCGGTCAGGTCAAGGGCCGGATCTGCCCAAGTGAACGTCCGCCCGCGCCGCCCCTCTAATTCCGCTGCAGCGTCATCGTCAACTTTGGAGTGCTAACAACAATGGCAAAGATCGTCGACATCAAGGGCCGTGAAGTCCTGGATTCCCGCGGTAACCCCACCGTCGAGGCGGATGTGATCCTGGACAACGGTATCGTCGGCAGCGCCTGCGCGCCGTCCGGTGCCTCCACCGGTTCCCGTGAAGCCCTCGAGCTGCGCGATGGCGACAAGAGCCGCTACATGGGCAAGGGCGTGCTGAAAGCCGTTGCCAACATCAACGGCCCGATCCGCAGCCTGCTGCTGGGTAAAGACCCGGTCGACCAGAAAGCACTCGACCAGGCGATGATCGCCCTCGACGGCACCGAGAACAAAGCCTCCCTGGGCGCCAACGCCATCCTCGCCGTGTCCCTGGCCGCCGCCAAGGCCGCCGCCCAGGACCAGGACCTGCCGCTGTACGCGCACATCGCCAACCTCAACGGCACCCCGGGCCAGTACTCCATGCCGGTGCCGATGATGAACATCATCAACGGTGGCGAGCACGCCGATAACAACGTCGACATCCAGGAGTTCATGGTCCAGCCGGTTGGCGCCAAGACCTTCTCCGATGGCCTGCGCATGGGCACCGAGATCTTCCACCACCTCAAAGCCGTGCTGAAGGCCCGTGGCCTGAACACCGCCGTGGGTGACGAAGGTGGCTTCGCCCCGAACCTGACCTCCAACGAAGACGCCCTGGCCGCCATCGCCGAAGCCGTCGCCAATGCCGGCTACAAGCTGGGCACCGACGTGACCCTGGCCTTGGATTGCGCTGCCAGCGAATTCTTCGAAGACGGCAAGTACAACCTGTCCGGTGAAGGCAAGTCGTTCGACGCCGAAGGCTTCGCCGACTACCTGAAAGGCCTGACCGAGCGCTTCCCGATCATCTCCATCGAAGACGGCCTGGACGAGTCCGACTGGGCTGGCTGGAAGATCCTCACCGACAAGATCGGCGAGAAGATCCAGCTGGTGGGCGACGACCTGTTCGTCACCAACACCAAGATCCTCAAGGAAGGCATCGAGAAGGGCATCGGCAACTCGATCCTGATCAAGTTCAACCAGATCGGCTCGCTGACCGAAACCCTGGAAGCCATCCAGATGGCCAAGGCCGCTGGCTTCACTGCGGTGATCTCCCACCGCTCCGGTGAAACCGAGGACAGCACCATCGCCGACCTGGCCGTAGGCACCGCCGCCGGCCAGATCAAGACCGGCTCCCTGTGCCGTTCCGACCGCGTGTCCAAGTACAACCAGCTGCTGCGCATCGAAGAGCAACTGGGCGGAAAGGCGCCTTACCGTGGTCGTGCCGAGTTCCGCGGCTAAGCCGGGGATGATAAAAAGGGCAGCGAAAGCTGCCCTTTTCGTATGGAAACCTCTCTTTCGATGGCCAAATCCCCTTACTGGTTGTTCGTCGTACTGATCCTGGCCTTGTCCGGGTTGCAGTATCGCCTGTGGGTGGGCGACGGCAGCCTGGCGCAGGTGACGGACCTCGAGCGGCAGATCGCCGACCAGAAGGGCGAGAACGAACGCCTGCTGGAACGTAACCGCATCCTCGAGGCCGAAGTTTCCGAGCTCAAGAAGGGCATGGAGACCGTGGAAGAGCGCGCGCGTCACGAACTGGGCATGGTCAAAGAGGGCGAAACCCTCTATCAGTTGGCCGAATGAGTCCCCCCGAACTCCCCGCCTTCTGGGCCGTGATCCCGGCCGCCGGTGTCGGCGCCCGGATGCGTGCCGACCGCCCCAAGCAGTATCTGGAACTGGCCGGGCGGACCATTCTCGAACACAGCCTCGCCTGCTTCCTCGACCATCCGAACCTCAAGCGCGTGGTGGTCGGCCTGTCCGTCGATGACCCGTACTGGCCCGAACTGGATTGCGCCAGCGATTCGCGCATTGAGCGGGTGGATGGCGGCAAGGAACGTGCCGATACCGTGCTCAAGGCGCTGCTGCGCCTGGACGAATTGGGCGCACGCCCGAATGACTGGGTGCTGGTGCACGACGCTGCCCGGCCCAACCTGTCGCGCGGTGATCTCGACCTGCTGCTGGCCGAATTGGCCCATGACCCTATCGGCGGCCTGCTGGCGGTGCCGGCACGCGACACCCTGAAGCGTGCCGGGCCTGATGGCCGTGTGGCCGAGACCGTCGACCGCAGCGTCATCTGGCAGGCCTATACGCCGCAGATGTTCCGCTTTGGCAGCCTGCATCGCTCCCTGGCCGATGCCCTGGTCTCAGGCGTCGCCGTGACCGACGAGGCCTCGGCCATCGAATGGTCGGGACAGGCGCCGCGCCTGATCGAAGGACGTGCGGACAACCTCAAGGTCACCCGCCCGGAAGACCTCGACTGGCTGCGTCAGCGCTGGGCCGGCCGGCACTGATCGCGATAGGCCGGATGGTTCGCCAGGCCTTCCTTCAACAAATCCACCAATTGGCGCACCTTGGGCGACAGGTGACGCTGTTGTGGATAAATCGCCCAGACTGCCGTGTTCGGCGGCTGATGCTGCTCCAGCAGTGAAACCAGCCGGCCGTTCTGCAGGTGTTCCAGCACGTAGTAGTCCGGCAGCTGGCATAGGCCGAAGCCTCGCAGCGCCGCATCCAGCACCGCCTCGCCACTGTTGCAGCGCCAGTTGCCCTGAACCCGTACCGTCTGTTCCCGCCCTTCGGCGAGGAAGCTCCACTGGTCCGAGCTGCCGATCAGGCAGTTGTGCCGGCCGAGCTCCGACAGGCTGTGGGGGCGACCGTAGCGTTCCAGGTAGGAAGGCGCGGCACACAGGTACATGACCCGGGGTGCCAGGCGCGTGGCCACCAGCCGCGAGTCCTGCAGGCGGCCGAGGCGGATGGCCAGGTCCAGGCCTTCGTGGACCAGGTCCAGCGGGCGGTTGCTCAGCTCGATCTCCACCCGCAGTTGCGGGTGCCGGGCCATGAACTCATTCACCAGGGGCACGATGAAGCGCTCGCCGTAGGCGACGGCGCAGGTCATGCGCAGCAGCCCCTTGGGTTCGCCGGTGAGGTCGTTGACGGCGCGCAGGGCTTCGTCACGCGCGTCCACCAGGCGCTGGCAGTGCTGCAGGAAGGTCTGCCCGGCTTCGGTCAGTGCCACCTTGCGCGTGCTGCGATAGAACAGCCGGGTCTGCAGCCGCTCTTCCAGTCGCGCCACCTGGCGGCTGATATGGGACGAGGACAGTCCCAGGCGTTCGGCGGCGGCGGTGAAGCGGCCGGTCTCGGCCACGGCGACGAATTCGTCCAACCCTTCCCAACGGCTCATCGATTATCCCCATTCAGCAATAATGTTTTGCTTTGTGGCGGATTATTTACCATTGAGCGCTCATCTACACTCCCCGTCATCGTTAAATCCACTGGAGAGTCACCATGATCAAGTCGCGCGCCGCCGTTGCCTTCGAGGCCGGCAAACCCCTGCAGATCGTCGAAGTGGACGTCGCTCCGCCGAAAGCCGGCGAAGTGCTGGTGCGCATCGTTGCCACCGGCGTCTGCCACACCGACGCCTACACCCTCTCCGGTGCGGATTCCGAAGGCGTGTTCCCCTGCATCCTCGGCCACGAAGGTGGCGGCATCGTCGAGGCGGTGGGTGAGGGCGTGACCTCCCTGGCTGTGGGCGACCACGTGATCCCGCTCTATACGGCCGAATGCCGCGAGTGCAAGTTCTGCAAATCCGGCAAGACCAACCTGTGCCAGAAGGTGCGCACCACCCAGGGCAAGGGCCTGATGCCCGACGGCACCAGCCGTTTCTCCTACAACGGCCAGCCGATCTACCACTACATGGGCACCTCGACCTTCTCCGAGTACACCGTGGTGCCGGAAATTTCCCTGGCGAAGATTCCCAAGGAAGCGCCGCTGGAGAAGGTCTGCCTGCTGGGTTGCGGCGTGACCACCGGCATCGGCGCGGTGCTCAACACCGCCAAGGTGGAGGAGGGCGCCACCGTGGCCATCTTCGGCCTGGGTGGCATCGGCCTGGCGGCGATCATCGGCGCCAAGATGGCCAAGGCCTCGCGCATCATCGCCATCGACATCAACCCGGCGAAGTTCGATGTGGCCCGTGAGCTGGGCGCGACCGACTTCATCAACCCGAAGGACCACGACAAGCCGATCCAGGACGTGGTGGTCGAGCTGACCGACGGCGGCGTCGACTATTCGTTCGAGTGTGTCGGCAACGTGCAACTGATGCGCGCCGCCCTCGAGTGCGCCCACAAGGGCTGGGGCGAGTCGGTGATCATCGGTGTCGCCGGTGCCGGCCAGGAGATCAGCACCCGTCCGTTCCAACTGGTGACCGGTCGCGTCTGGCGCGGTTCGGCCTTCGGCGGCGTGAAAGGCCGCACCGAGCTGCCGAGCTATGTGGAAAAGGCCGAGAAGGGCGAGATCCCGCTGGATACCTTCATCACCCACACCATGGGGCTGGACCGCATCAACGAAGCCTTCGACCTGATGCATGAAGGCAAGAGCATCCGCACCGTCATTCATTACTGAGCTAGCTAGAAGCCTGAAGCTTGAAGCTGGAGGTAGCGATGCCTTTTGCTTCGGGCTTCCAGCTTCTGGCTCACTGCTCGGACGGAGTCCGTTCAATGACCCTTGAAATCGTTTCCAGCAACAAGAGCTTCGGTGGCTGGCACAAGCGCTATCGCCACCGTTCCACCACGCTCAACTGCGACATGATCTTCGCCGTCTACCTGCCGCCCCAGGCCGAACAGGGTGCGAAGCTGCCGGTGCTGTACTGGCTGTCGGGGCTGACCTGCAGCGACGAGAACTTCATGCAGAAGGCCGGTGCCCATCGCCTGGCCGCCGAGCTGGGGCTGATCATCGTCGCCCCGGACACCAGCCCGCGCGGTGCCGATGTGCCGGGTGACCCGGACGGTGCCTGGGACTTCGGCCTGGGCGCCGGCTTCTACCTCAACGCCACCCAGGAACCCTGGGCGCGCAACTACCGGATGCACGACTACGTGGTGCAGGAGCTGCCGGCGCTGATCGAGGCCAACTTCCCGGTCTCGGACAAGCGCGGCATCAGTGGGCATTCCATGGGCGGCCATGGTGCGCTGGTCTGCGCGCTGCGCAACCCGGGTCGCTATCAGTCGCTGTCGGCCTTCGCGCCGATCGTCAACCCGATGGCGTGCCCCTGGGGTGAGAAGGCATTTTCCCGCTACCTCGGTGATGACCGCTCGCGCTGGCGCGAATGGGATGCCTGTGCCCTGATCGCCGAGGCGGGCGAGCGCCTGCCTATCCTGGTGGACCAGGGCGACCGCGATGATTTCCTGGTCAACCAGCTCAAGCCCGAGGCGCTGCAGGCCGCCGCCAAGGCTGCCGATCATCCGCTGACGCTGCGCCTGCAGCCGGGCTACGACCATAGCTACTACTTCATCGCCAGCTTCATCGACGATCACCTGCGGCACCACGCCGCTGCGTTGAAAGGCTGATGAGTCGGCTTGGGGTGATCTGAGGGCTGGAAGCCGGTCTGGCTTCCCGCTTCCCGCTTCCGCTTTCAGTTAGAATCGCGCCCTGACTTTTCAGGGCGTTTTTCTGACTATGCGAATTGGCCACGGTTACGACGTGCATCGCTTTGGCGAAGGGGATTTCATCACCCTGGGCGGCGTGCGCATCCCTCACAAGTTCGGGCTCATTGCCCATTCCGACGGCGACGTGCTGCTGCACGCACTCTCTGACGCGCTGCTGGGCGCGGCGGCGCTGGGTGATATCGGCAAGCACTTCCCGGACACCGACCCACAGTTCAAGGGCGCCGACAGCCGCGCGCTGCTGCGCCATGTGTTGGTGCAGGTGCGCAACAAGGGCTGGAAGGTCGGTAACGTCGACGCCACTATCGTCGCCCAGGCGCCGAAGATGGCCCCGCATATCGAGACCATGCGTGCGCTGATCGCCGAAGACCTCGGCGTCGAGCTGGACCAGGTCAACGTCAAGGCCACCACCACCGAGAAGCTCGGTTTCACCGGGCGCGAGGAGGGGATTGCGGTTCACGCAGTCGCCCTGTTGCTGAAGGCATGAACGAACTCGAACTGCTGGGCCCGCGTGCCTATGGGGAGCCCCTGGGGCAGGCCGTGCTCAAGGCCATCGCCGAGGACTTCCAGGTAGACGAAGTGCTGGACATCCCCCTCGCCGGCGAGGGCGAGCACCTGTGGCTGTGGGTGGAGAAGCGCGAACTGAACACCGAGGAGGCCGCACGGCGCATCGCCCGTGCCGCCGGAGTGCCGGTGCGTACCATCAGCTACGCCGGCCTGAAGGATCGTCAGGCACTGACCCGCCAGTGGTTCAGCCTGCACCTGCCGGGCAAGGCCGACCCGGACCTTTCCGCTGCCGAGAACTCGAGCCTGCGCATCCTCAAAAGCGCCCGCCACAAGCGCAAGCTGCAACGCGGCGCGCACTCGGCCAACGGTTTTACCCTGCGCCTCACGCGCCTGGCCGCTGACCATGAGGCCCTGGATGCACGGCTGACCGCCATGGCTGCCGGCGGCGTGCCCAACTACTTCGGCCTGCAGCGCTTCGGCCATGGCGGTGGCAATGTCGTCGACGCCCGTGCCTTTGCCGAGCGGCGTGAGCTGCCGGAGCAGCGCAACCTGCGTTCACGTCTGCTGTCGGCCGGGCGTAGCTACCTGTTCAACCGCGTGCTCGCCGAGCGTGTCGCCAGCGGCAACTGGAGCCGTGCCGAAGTCGGCGACCTGCTGGCCTTTACCGACAAGCGCAGCTTCTTCATGGCCGGCGAGGAGGAGTGCCGGGACCCGCGCCTGGCGATCCTCGACCTGCATCCGACCGGTGCCCTGTGGGGCGAAGGCCCGTCCCCGGCGGGCGGCGACAGTGCCGCGCGCGAGCAAGCGCTGGCCGATGCCGAGCCCGCCTTGCGCGACTGGTTGGTGGATGCGGGCATGGCGCACGAACGGCGCATCCTCCGCCTCCCCATCGGCGGCCTTACGTGGCATTATCCCGAGCCTGACGTTCTGCAACTGGAATTCGTCCTGCCGGCTGGATGCTTCGCTACCGCAGTGGTTCGCGAGCTTGTCGATCTGGTGCCGGCAGGGCAGACGGACAACCCATGCGTATTCTGATTTCCAACGACGACGGGGTGAATGCACCCGGCCTCGCCGCCCTGCATGCTGCGCTAGAAAGTTATGCCGATTGCGTGGTCATCGCCCCTGACCAGGACAAGAGCGGTGCCAGCAGCTCGCTCACCCTGGATCGGCCGCTGTGCCCGCAGCGCCTCGACAACGGCTACATCAGCATCAACGGTACGCCCACCGATTGCGTGCACCTCGGGCTCAACGGCCTGCTGGAGCAGACGCCGGACATGGTGGTTTCCGGTATCAACCTCGGTGCCAACCTGGGTGACGACGTGCTTTATTCCGGCACGGTCGCGGCTGCTCTCGAGGGCCGCTTCCTCGGGCTGCCGGCGTTCGCCTTCTCGCTGCTTTCGCGGCAGCCGGAGAACCTCGCCACTGCCGCGCATTTCGCTCGCAAGCTGGTCGAGGGGCATGCCCAGCTCGATCTGCCGCCGCGTACCGTGCTCAACGTGAACGTCCCCAACCTGCCGCTGGATCGCATCCGCGGCATCCAGGTGACCCGCCTCGGCCATCGCGCCCGTGCGGCGGCGCCGGTCAAGGTGGTCAACCCGCGGGGCAAGGAAGGTTATTGGATCGCGGTCGCCGGCGACGCCGAGGATGGCGGCCCGGGTACCGACTTCCATGCGGTGATGCAGGGCTACGTCTCCATCACGCCGTTGCAGCTGGACCGTACGTTCACCCAGGGCCTCGACAGCCTCGAAGGCTCACTGGGGAGGCTGTTCTGATGGCTCGCGAGCAGGACGATCTGCTGCGCCGGGGGATCGGCATGACTTCCCAGCGCACTCGCGAGCGTCTAATCCAGCGCCTCTATGAGGAAGGGCTGTCCAACGCCCATGTGTTGGAAACCATCCGTCGCACGCCACGTCATCTGTTCGTCGACGAGGCGCTGGCGCATCGCGCCTATGAAGATACGGCGCTGCCCATCGGGCACAACCAGACCATCTCCCAGCCGTACATGGTGGCCCGCATGAGCGAGCTGCTGCTGGCGGCAGGGCCGTTGGACAAGGTGCTGGAGATCGGTACCGGCTCCGGCTACCAGACCGCCATCCTGGCGCAGCTGGTGGAGCGGGTGTTCTCCGTCGAGCGCATCCAGAGCCTGCAGGATCGCGCCAAGGAGCGCCTGGTCGAGCTCAACCTGCGCAACGTGGTGTTCCGCTGGGGCGATGGCTGGGAGGGCTGGTCCGCGCTGGCGCCCTACAACGGCATCATCGTCACCGCCGGCGCAGCCGAGGTGCCCCAGGCGCTGCTGGATCAACTGGCTCCCGGTGGGCGCCTGGTCATTCCGGTAGGTGCGGGCGACGTTCAGCAGCTGATGCTGATCATCCGCGAGGAGCAGGGCTTCTCGCGCCATGTGCTGGATGCCGTGCGCTTCGTGCCGCTGCTCAATGGGCCGCTCGCCTGAACTCGGTGGGTGAGTCGACGTACTATCCTCCGACCTTCGGGGAACCCGCGCGCCGATCGCCTTTCTGATTGGCAGACAGATGATGCGTCGTTGCGGCCCGGCCATGTAGCGGCCAGCCTGGAACGAGCAAAGGGTAACTGGCCCTGAACGATAAATTCGACACAATAAGTACGACCTTTGGGCGTTGGGGAAAGGGGACAGGAATGAGCCTGGCCATTAGGCAGAGGATCAGCATGGGAAGCACACGAGGACTGTTGTCCGTCGTTGCCGTCGGCTTGTTGCTGGCAGGGTGCGCCAGCTCGCCGCCTGGCGGTGTGCAGGTGGTCGACCGCGATGGCCGTGCCGCTGCCCAGCAGCGCCAGCCGGTGACCACGGGTCAGTACCGTGTCCAGCGGGGCGATACCCTCTATTCCATTGCCTTCCGTTTCGGCTGGGACTGGAAAGCCCTGGCTGCCCGCAACAACATTCCCGCGCCCTATGTGATCCGTCCGGGGCAGACGATCCGCTTCGACGGGCAGTCCAATTCCGCTCCGGTACGTTCCGTTGCGACAGCGCCTGTCGTCACTACGCCACCGCCAAAGCAGCCCACTACGCAGCCGAGCCAGCCGGCTCAGAATCAGCCCACCAAGCCCGTGCCGCCACCTGTCGCGACCACGCCGGCAACGACCTCGACCTTGCCTGTAACCCGCTCAGCGACTGGCTGGGCGTGGCCTGCGAACGGCACGATGATCGGCCGTTTTTCCTCAAACGGTAGTTTGAATAAAGGGATTGATATAGCAGGTGAATTAGGCCAGCCTGTTTTGGCTGCATCGGATGGTTCCGTTGTTTACGCCGGGAGTGGATTACGGGGCTACGGCGAATTGGTGATCATCAAGCACAGCGATACCTACGTAAGCGCCTATGGTCACAACCGCAGGCTGCTGGTACGGGAAGGACAGCAGGTCAAGGTCGGACAGACCATTGCAGAGATGGGCTCAACGGGTACTGACCGGGTGAAGCTTCACTTTGAAATTCGCCGCCAAGGTAAGCCTGTAGATCCACTGCAATATCTGCCTCGTCGTTGATCCGACGTCGGCCCGTCACCCACGTGGGATGGACGGGCTCAGGCGTAGCCAGGGAAATGGCGTCGTCAGAGCTTGTTGTCGAACTCAGCAAGGGACAACAACAATGGCACTCAATAAAGAAGCGCCGGAGTTTGACGTCGACGACGAGCTGCTCCTCCTGGAGCCAGGCGTCGTCATGGACGAGGGATTGAGCGAGGAGCACGAGTCTCCCCCCAGCACCAAATCCAAGTCGAGCTCACTCAAGCAGCACAAGTACATCGACTACACGCGCGCCCTAGACGCGACCCAGCTTTACCTCAACGAAATCGGCTTTTCCCCCCCTCCTGACTCCGGAAGAAGAAGTGCACTTCGCGCGCCTGGCGCAGCGTGGTGATCCCGCCGGACGCAAACGCATGATCGAGAGCAACCTGCGCCTGGTGGTGAAAATCGCCCGACGCTATGTCAACCGGGGGCTCTCCCTGCTGGATCTGATCGAAGAGGGCAACCTCGGCTTGATCAGGGCGGTCGAGAAGTTCGACCCGGAGCGGGGCTTCCGCTTCTCCACCTATGCGACCTGGTGGATACGCCAGACCATCGAACGCGCGATCATGAATCAGACCCGGACCATCCGGCTGCCGATCCATGTGGTCAAGGAACTCAACGTCTATCTGCGCGCAGCGCGGGAGTTGACCCACAAGCTCGATCACGAGCCCTCCGCCGAAGAAATCGCCAACCTGCTCGAGAAGCCGGTTGAAGAGGTGAAGCGGATGCTCGGCCTGAACGAGCGGGTTACCTCGGTGGACGTTTCCCTGGGCCCGGATTCGGACAAGACGCTGCTCGATACCCTGACCGACGACCGTCCTACCGACCCCTGCGAGTTGCTGCAGGATGACGATTTGTCGCAGAGCATCGATCAATGGCTTTCCGAATTGACGGACAAACAGCGTGAGGTCGTCGTGCGCCGCTTTGGCTTGCGCGGCCATGAAAGCTGCACGCTCGAGGAAGTCGGCCAGGAAATCGGACTGACCCGGGAACGGGTGAGGCAGATCCAAGTGGAAGCCTTGAAGCGCCTGCGGGAGATTCTTGAGAAGAACGGCCTTTCGAGTGATGCCTTGTTCCAATAACCGATAGTGATCCGAAGAAACCCGGCCTTGGCCGGGTTTCTTTTTGGGGAGCCGATCAGGAACAAGTGGTTATGCCGCCGTTTCGTTGTTTGCGCATAACGTACTTGTAAGTATTCGCTTACAAATGGTGTAAGTGTTATGGGTCAAAAGCCAGTCGATAATGTGGCGAGATCACTGAGGTTTATTTTTAAGTTATTGAAAATAAAGGCTTTTCATTTTTAAGCCTAACGCCGCACGCCGCTGTTTCACCAACAAGTGCCCTTGTTCGATTACCTGGAGTCGCTATCATCAGCCCCATGCAACACGGAACGTTGCGGGCCGATACGGACTTCGGCCAGGAGCGTCACGGGATGTGACTCATCAGGATGATGAAAGGGATTTAAAGGGATAGGGACAAAAGAGTGGGCGGGCAACCGCCCCTTTTTTTGCCTGCAAAAAACAAAGGCCCGCGATTGCGGGCCTTTTTGCTGTCTGTCGATCAGCGCTCCAGTTGCGGGAGCTTGCCTTTGACGCCATCCCACTCTTCGGCGTCTGCCAGGGCGTCTTTCTTCTCGGTGATGTTCGGCCAGACTTCAGCGAGATCACGGTTGAGCTCGATGAACTCCTGCATATCCTCCGGAACTTCGTCCTCGGAGAAGATGGCCTGGGCCGGGCATTCGGGTTCGCACAGTGCGCAGTCGATGCACTCGTCCGGGTGAATGACCAGGAAGTTCGGGCCTTCGTAGAAGCAGTCCACCGGACAGACTTCCACACAGTCAGTGTATTTGCATTTGATGCAGTTGTCGGTGACGACGAAGGTCATTCTAATTCTCTCCTCAGCGGCGGCTCGGAAACCCTGGCTAATTGGGCTCCCCGGCTCTGGAATGGCGTCTCCGGCTCAGGCTTGTGGTCGGAGCTCGTCCAGAGCGCGCGGGATTCTAACAGCTTGTGCGCTATGGCGTTAGATTCGAGCCTTCAATGTATATAACAACTCCAACGCGCGGCGTGGGGTCAGGTCGTCTGGTTGCAGCTTCGCCAGCTCGTCCAGTACCGGGTGCGGGAGGCTCGCGAACATGTCGCTCTGCATCGGCGGTACGGGTTGCCCAGGTGCTGCTTTCGGCGCTTCGTGGGGCAGGCTGGTGGTCTCCAGGCGCGCCAGATGCTGGCGGGCGCGCTGGATCACGTCGGCTGGAACGCCCGCAAGCTGAGCCACCGCCAGGCCATAGCTCTGGCTGGCAGGGCCAGGTAGCACATGGTGCAGGAAGACGATGCGCTCGTTGTGCTCGGTGGCATTGAGGTGGACGTTGGCCACCACCGGCTCGCTTTCCGGCAGCACGGTCAGCTCGAAATAGTGGGTGGCGAACAGCGTGTAGGCGCGCAGGCGCGCCAGGTGCTCGGCGGCGGCCCAGGCCAGGGACAGACCGTCGAAGGTGCTGGTGCCACGGCCCACTTCGTCCATCAGCACCAGGCTGCTGTCGGTGGCGTTGTGCAGGATGTTGGCGGTCTCGCTCATCTCCACCATGAAGGTGGAGCGGCCGCCGGCGAGATCGTCGCTGGAGCCGATGCGGGTGAAGATGCGGTCCACCGGCGACAGTTCGCAACTGGCTGCCGGCACGAAGCTGCCGATATGGGCCAGCAGGACGATGAGGGCGGTCTGGCGCATGTAGGTCGATTTACCGCCCATGTTCGGGCCGGTGATGATCAGCATGCGCGTGGCGTCGTCCAGCGACAGGTCGTTGGCCACGAAGGGGGTATCCAGTACCTGTTCCACCACCGGATGGCGGCCTTGCACGATGCGCATGCAGGGCTCTTCGACGAAGCGGGGGCGATTCAGGTCGAGGTTCAGCGCGCGCTCGGCCAGGTTGCTCAGCACGTCCAGCTCGGCCAGAGCGGCAGCGGTGTCCTGCAGCGGCGCCAGCTGTTCGATCAGCTGCTCCAGCAGTTCCTCGTAGAGCATCTTTTCACGGGCCAGGGCGCGACTCTTGGCCGATAGCGCCTTGTCCTCGAATGCCTTGAGCTCGGGGGTGATGAAGCGTTCGGCACCCTTGAGGGTCTGTCGACGGATGTAGTCGGCGGGAGCCTGCTCGGCCTGCACGCGGGGCAGTTCGATGAAGTAGCCGTGGATGCGGTTGTAACCGACCTTGAGGTTGGGCAGGCCGGTGCGCGCCTTCTCGCGGGCCTCCAGATCCATCAGGTATTGGCCGGCGTTCTCGCTCAGGGCTTGCAGCTCGTCCAGTTCCGCGTCGTAGCCGGTCTTGATCACGCCACCGTCACGGATCACCGCGGGCGGTGTTTCGATGATGGCGCGGGCCAGCAGCTCCGCCAGTTCCGGGTAGGTGCGGATGTTGGTGGCCAGGACGCCAAGGTGCGGTGCTTCCAGGCCGGTCATGGCCTGCTGCAGCTCCGGCAGGGCGGCCAGGGCGTCGCGAAGGCGGGCCAGGTCGCGAGGGCGGGCGTTACGCAGGCCGATACGGGCGAGGACGCGCTCGACGTCGCCGATTTCCTTCAGCTGGGGTTGCAGGCCTTCGAAGCGGAAGCGCTCCAGCAGGCAACTGATGGAGTCCTGGCGTGCTTCCAGTACGGCACGGTCGCGCAGCGGGCGGTTCAGCCAGCGGCTCAGCAGGCGGCTGCCCATGGCGGTCTGGCAACGGTCGACCACCGATTGCAGGGTGTTGTCACGCCCGCCGGCGAGGTTGATGTCCAGCTCCAGGTTGCGGCGGCTTGCGCCATCGAGGATCACCGTGTCATCCAGGCGATCATGGCGCAGGCTGCGCAGGTGGGGCAGGGCGGTGCGCTGGGTTTCCTTGGCGTAGCCCAGCAGGCAGCCGGCGGCGCCGATGGCCAGGGTCAGGTTTTCGCAACCGAAGCCCTTGAGGTCCTGTACGCCGAACTGTTGGCACAGGCTCTTGCGTGCGGAATCCCGGTCGAAGTCCCAGGGCGCGCGACGGCGCACGCCACGGCGTTTCTCCGCTGGCAGGCCTTGGGGCCAATCGTCCGGGATCAACAGTTCGGCAGGGTTCATGCGCTCGAGTTCGGCCAGCAGGTTTTCCCAGCCCTTGATCTCCTGCACGCTGAAGCGGCCGCTGGTGATGTCCAGCACGGCCAGGCCGAACAGGCGTTCGTCGCCCAGTACCGCACCGATCAGGTTGTCGCGGCGCTCATCCAGCAGCGCTTCGTCGCTGATGGTGCCGGGAGTGATGATGCGCACCACCTGGCGTTCGACCGGGCCCTTGCTGGTGGCCGGGTCGCCGATCTGCTCGCAGATGACCACCGACTCGCCCAGCTTCACCAGTTTGGCGAGGTAGCCTTCCACCGAATGGAAGGGAATGCCCGCCATGGGGATCGACTTGCCGGCGGACTGGCCACGGGCGGTGAGGGTGATGTCGAGAAGCTTGGCCGCCTTCTTGGCGTCTTCGTAGAAGATCTCGTAGAAGTCACCCATGCGATAGAACATCAGCTGGTCCGGGTGCTGGTTCTTCAGCCGCCAATACTGCTGCATCATCGGGGTGTGGTCGGAGAGGTCCTGGGTATCTTTGGCCATCTGTCAGCGCATCTGTCTTGAATGTGGGGCGGCAAGGCGCGTTCGGGAGGAGGAATCCATGCCCGGCCTTGCGCGCAAAAGGCGCTAGTGTACGGTATCCCGCTGGCCCGCTTTAACCCCGGAGTGCACATGTCCGATATCGATTCACGGCTGACCGAGCTCGCTGCCCGCCTGGGCGATTCGTTGCGTGAGCTCGCTGCCCAGGTGACCACTGCCGAATCCTGCACCGGGGGAGGTATCGCCGAGGCGATCACTCGCATTCCCGGCAGCTCGGCCTGGTTCGAGGCCGGTTACGTCACCTATTCCAATCGTCAGAAGACCCGGCAACTGGATGTACCCGAAGAGCTGTTCGGTCGCGTAGGCGCAGTCAGCCGCGAAGTGGTCGAAGCGATGGCGCAGGGGGCCCGGCTCGCCAGTGGTGCGCGTTTCGCCGTGGCGGTCAGTGGGGTGGCAGGGCCTGATGGCGGCTCGGCGGAGAAGCCGGTGGGCACGGTCTGGCTGGCCTGGGCCGATGGCGATTCCTTGTCTTCGTGCCGTTGCCGGTTCGATGGCGATCGACAGGCCGTTCGCCGGCAGACGGTCGCCAGGGCCCTGGATGGGCTTATCCGACTAGCTGCAGGAGAAAAAGCGTCCGAGGGGTAGGCGTGGGTCTTGCCCTATGGAATAATACTGGCTACTTATACAGTTGTTGGTGGCCTGTCAGGCCCTCTTGATTAGCGAGGACTTCAATGGACGAGAACAAGAAGCGTGCTTTGTCGGCTGCCCTGGGCCAGATCGAGAAGCAGTTCGGCAAGGGCGCGGTCATGCGCATGGGCGATCATGATCGCCAGGCCATTCCGGCTATTTCCACCGGCTCCCTCGGCCTGGATATCGCTCTCGGCATCGGCGGCCTGCCCAAGGGCCGTATCGTGGAAATCTACGGTCCGGAGTCTTCGGGCAAGACTACTCTCACCCTGTCCGTGATCGCCGAAGCCCAGAAGATGGGCGCCACCTGCGCCTTCGTCGACGCTGAACACGCACTCGACCCGGACTACGCCGGCAAGCTCGGCGTGAACGTCGACGACCTGCTGGTTTCCCAGCCGGACACCGGCGAACAGGCCCTGGAAATCACCGACATGCTGGTGCGTTCCAATGCCGTTGACGTGATCATCGTCGACTCCGTCGCGGCCCTCGTGCCCAAGGCCGAGATCGAAGGCGAGATGGGTGACTCCCACGTTGGTCTGCAAGCCCGCCTCATGTCCCAGGCGCTGCGCAAGATCACCGGCAACATCAAGAACGCCAACTGCCTGGTCATCTTCATCAACCAGATCCGTATGAAGATCGGCGTGATGTTCGGTAGCCCGGAAACCACCACCGGTGGTAACGCCCTGAAGTTCTACGCCTCCGTCCGCCTCGACATCCGCCGCATCGGCGCGGTGAAGGAAGGCGAGGAAGTGGTGGGTAGCGAAACCCGCGTCAAGGTCGTGAAGAACAAGGTCGCTCCGCCTTTCCGTCAGGCCGAGTTCCAGATCCTCTACGGCAAGGGCATCTACCGCAACGGCGAGATCATCGATCTGGGCGTACAGCAGGGCATCCTGGAGAAATCCGGCGCCTGGTACAGCTACCAGGGCAACAAGATCGGCCAGGGCAAGGCCAATTCCGCCAAGTACCTGGAAGACAACCCTGAAGTGGGCAAGGCCGTCGAGAAGCTGATTCGCGAGCAACTGCTCAATCGCGATGCAGTCAAGCCTGATGCCGCTTCCGCCAAGGAAGTCGCTGAAACCGAAGCCGACTTCTAATCCCCATGCCCATCGTGCTCGACAGCCCCGCCGCAGTGCGGCGGGCTGCCATGGACCTCCTGGCACGACGCGAGCACGGGCGAGTCGAGTTGACGCGCAAGCTGCGTCAACGCGGCGCCCCTCCTGAGTTAATCGACAGCGCCCTTGACCGCCTTGCGGACGAGGGCCTGCTCGACGAGTCCCGTTACCTGGAAAGCTTCGTGGCCAGCCGTGCCCGTGCAGGCTATGGGCCGCAGCGTATCCGCGAAGATCTCGCCCAGCGTGGCCTGCCCAGGGATGCTATCGAATCCGCCCTGCGTGAGGCGGGCATCGATTGGGGCAGCCATCTGCGTGATGTCTGGCAGCGCAAGTTCGGGGGAGAACGCCCAAGCGATGCGCGTGAGCGCGCCAAGCAAGGGCGTTACCTCGCCTACCGTGGCTATTCCATGGACATGATCGGCCGCCTGTTGCGCGGCGCTTCACTGGACGACTGAGTTCTCGCCGGCCCTGAGCCATGCGCTGATCGCGCATGGCTGCTTGCCGTTTGGGGGGAGTCGGATGTTCGGGTCAGCTGGCCCAGTGTTGGCGTTCGTTGATGAAGTCGATCAGTTCACGCAGACGCCCGTGGTCGCGGCCATTGAAGGTGAAGGCCAGGCGGACGAGGTCGCAGAACTCGGGCTCGTCCTTTTCCGATTCGCAATACGGGCGCTGTTCGAAGGTGCCTTGCAGGCAGAGGTCGCCGAAGGTTTCACGGACGGTCGTCAGGGCTGCCTCGTTCAAGCCATGGTTCATGCGAACCAGGAAGCTGCCCTTGAGCCAACGGCTTGAATGGTAGTTGCCGTAGAAGCGGGCGATCTCGTCGGCAGCTTCTTCTGCGCTGCTGACCAGGCGCATCAGCCTCAAGTCGGTGGGCAGGATGTAGCGGTTTTGCGCCAGCTGGCGGTCGAGGAAATCCAGCGCGTCCTTCCAGTAGCTACCGTTGGGCTCATCGAGCAAGACGATCGGCACCAGCGGACTCTTGCCGGTCTGCACCAGGGTGAGCACTTCGAGGGCTTCGTCGAGGGTGCCGAAGCCGCCCGGGCAGAGCACCAGTGCGTCTGCTTCCTTGACGAAGAACAGCTTGCGCACGAAGAAGAAATGGAAGGACAGCAGGTTGTCCGTGCCGTCTACCGTGGCGTTGGCGTGTTGTTCGAAGGGCAGGGTGATGTTCAGCCCCAGGCTGTTCTCCAGGCCCGCACCCTCGTGGGCCGCCGCCATGATGCCGCCACCAGCGCCGGTGATCACCATCAGGTCGAGCTTGGCCAACTCCGCGCCCAGATCCCGGGCCAGGGCGTAGATCGGGTGTTCGACCGGCGTCCGCGCCGAACCGAATACGGTGACTTTGCGGCGACGCTTGAACTGTTCGAGAACGCTGAAGGCATGCTCCATCTCGCGGAGCGTCTGCAGCATGATCTTGGCGTCCCAGCGGTTGCGGTCGGCCTGGGCCATGCGCACCACGGTGATCACCATTTCCCGGTACAGCGCGAGGTTGCGGCTGTCCCCCGGGACCGTGAGGTTGATCAGTTCATCGACCTTCTGGTTGAGGTCGATTCCACTGGTCTGGAAGTGTCTCGACAGGTAGTCGTCCGGTTCGTACGGCATAGTGTTCTCCTTGCTCATCAACTGCATCGCAGTGCGTCGAACATCGAGGCCGTCGCATCGCGCAGAGCGTCATCAATTGTCCGGGCCGCATCCACGCGGGCCGCTGAGCGCTCATTTACAGCTTGCTTCAGCCCCGGGATCTTTTCCAGTTGGCGCCCGCCGATACGCGGAGGATAGGAGGGGGATTGTTTCGTCGTGGCTATCGGTCGCGTTTGTCGGAATCTGTCGGCGCCTCCCTTCAGGGCAGTGGCACCGCTCCAGGCCTCACCTAACCTGCCACAGTAGACACACGAAGTTAAAGGGAGGCCCGGGCAAGCCCGGCTTGCGCGGACCGTGCAGGAATAGGCGGAGGAGGGGCAGGCATGCCCAAGCTGAGTCTGGAGATCGACCTCGAGCTTTATCACATGTTGCAGCAGGCCGCGCGCACCAACGGCCTGAGTCTGGAAGAGGAGTGCCAGCGCAGGCTGGACGGCGGCCTGCGCCGGTCACGTTATATGGAGGCGCTGCTGGCGGAGCTTCGCGCCGACGACGAGCAGCGGCGTGCCGCCAAGGATTGAGCGGCGGAGTTTCAGTTCGCAGGCTGGCTCTTGAGGCCGCAGTCGCTGGCAATGAAGCGCTCGCTGCCCACCGGGCGATTGGTCTTGTATTCGCTGAACTCGTAGCGCAGCGCGGCACCGCGGGCCAGCAATTGGCGGTAGCCATTGTTGCGACACACGCTGTTGGCCAGTTGCGCTCGCATGGAGTCCGGGTTGGCGCGCATTTGCGCGGCATGCGCCTCGCGCACGCTCAGGTGGTTCACCAGTTCCGCTCCCGACACGGTGTAACCCTGGTCGAGGATGTCTTCGTTGATCGCCCGCGGCGTGCCGACACTGCTTTCTTCCGCCACCTTTTCCAGCATTTTGGTCAGCTCGAAGTCCTTCAGCGAGGCGGCCTGGGCGGTGAAGGGCAAAGCGAGTGCGAGTGCGAGTACGAGGTGGCGCGGCATGAAAATCTCCAACGGTTGGCAGCCTTTGACCCGAGGTTGGCGCAGGTGTTCAGCGTCACCTTGAAATCGCCCGGCCTCATCGTTGGCGCATCCTGAACAAGCGGGCGAGGCAGATCAAGAGGCAATCGGTCCTTCCCGCAATCTCCCGCCTATCAAGGCTTTCCTCCTGTGCGGCAGCGCGCGGACCTGTCTGCCGTGCCCCGCACGAAATCTCCCTTGAATCAAATTCCAGCGTACCGGTCTGTCGCTTCAGAGGCGGATGGCGATTGGCCGGTTCGCACGGGTTCTATTGCCGTTTTTCGTGAATTTCCCCATGGCGGCGAAATGCTGGCCGCGGCGGGCCTTCGTCGGGAGGTGGCTTCAGGCGGACGGGGCAATCGGTAACAGCGCCATGCGGAGAGGCCCCGGGCCGTTATCCGCCGTGACAGGCGGCGGCATGCCACCCCGCTGCGGATAAGCGAAGCGGCGGTTTTTCGTCGACCAGTCGGTCATCTGTCCTTGGGTGTTACCCCCGTCGCCGACCTTGCGGGTCACCACGACTAAAGGTTGGGGATAGTGCGGGAAACACGAACTGTCACAAAAAACGGACGTCCCCCGGCGTCCAGTGAGGTTGGCCGGCCAAACCCCAGAAACACGTGCGTGCGGGCCAAAGAGGAAAGCTGCGTCAACGGTGCTCCCGAGTGCCGTCTTAAAAAGTTGGGAGTCGAGAACAATGACAATAACTCGTCCTGCCGGCTGGCTTACCGCGTTTTGCGGCGGCAGCCTGGTGCTTACATTTACCCCCCCGGTCCTGGCGTCCGGGTACCACTTCGGTTCGCAATCCGTCTCCGCCCAGGGCACCGCCCATGCCAATGGCGCGGAAGCGGCGGACCCCTCCGTGATTTTCTACAACCCCGCCGGGCTGGCCCGCTTAAAGGGCACCCAGATGACCTCGGGAATGAGCATCCTGATCCCCAAGGGCGAATACGAAGACAAGGGTTCCACCGACCTGTTCGGCAACCCCACCGGCACGGGTGATGGCGATGCCGGTTCCTACCTGCCCGACGCCGCGGCGGCGCCGAACTTTTACTTCTCCAAGGAGATCAACGACAACGTCACCATCGGCATGGGCATCTTCGTGCCCTACGGCGCCAAGCTGGATTACGAGGAAGACTGGAGCGGCCGCTACGGCATCCAGTCGGCGAGCCTGGAGACGGTCAACTTCAACCCCAGCATCGCCTACCGCTTCAACGAGCATCACAGCATCGGCTTCGGCGTCTCGGCCCAGTACATCAAGTCGATCCAGCGTGGCGCGGCGGATGTGAAAGGCGCGTCGAGGCAATTGGCCGGGCAGTTCGTCGCGGCCAACCAGGATGTCACCGAACTGGCGGCGTCGCCTCTCGGGCAGTTCGCGATCCCTCTGCTCTATGGCGTCAACGTGCCCACCGAAATCAGTAGCTGTGACGGGCAGACCGGTGACTCCTTCGTGGACTGTGTGGCGTCCAATTTCTCGGACAACGTCCAGGGCGATGGCTACTTCCGCGCCAAGGGCGATGACTGGGGCTTCGGCTGGAACATCGGCTACCTGTGGGAGCCCACCGAGTTCACTCGCTTCGGCGTCTCCTACCGCTCTCATATCAAGCACACGCTGGAAGGCGAATCGAAATGGAGCTTCGCCGGTGTCCAGGGGGCCGTTCCTTCCCCCACGACAGACCTGAGCGGCGGTATCGATCTCGGGATCATCACCTTGCCGCCACAGGATGCGCTGGAGCAGGTGCTCGATCCATCCAACTGGATCAACCCCGGCGACTTCGCCGCCAGCCGCCTGCACCCCAACTCCAATGCCAGCACCTCGATCGATACCCCCGAGTCGCTGTCCATCAACGCCTTCCACCAGCTCAACGACAAGGTCGCGCTGATGGCCGACGTCACCTGGACCCGCCACTCGCGGCTGGGCACCATCGGCGTGGGGCTCGACCAGGTCGCCGGCTATCCCTACTTCAACGGCGTCACCGAGGGCGACCTTAACGTCAAGCAGGACTGGAACGACACCTACAAGATCTCCCTGGGGATGAACTACCAATACAGCGACGACCTGCTGCTGCGTACCGGCGTCGCCTACGACAAGAGCCCGGTCAGCGGCTCCACCACCCGCCACCCGGGCTTCCCCGATGCGGATCGCTACTGGCTGTCCTTCGGCGCCAACTACCAGCTGTTCAAGGACACCTCGGTGGACCTCGCCTACAGCTTCGTGCAGTTCGACACCGGCAAGATGGACTACACCGACAACTGCTCCCCGGCCGGCTGGGTTCCCGGCAGCGGCGGCCCCTATGTCGACAGCGGCGTGCGCTGCACCGGCAACGGCGGCAACTACAAGGGCGAGTACAAGACCCAGATCCACTTCATCGGCCTGGCGCTCAACCACACCTTCTAAGTGCGGGCGCGGACAGAAGGGCGGCTGCGGCCGCCCTTTTCCGTGGAGGCGCAGGTAAACTGCGCGGCATTCCCCCGCCCTTCAGGAGCCCGCCATGCCAGGCCCGGAAACCGCCCTGCCGCTTGCCCAGCAACGCCGCCCCGTGCGTGTCGCCACCGTGCAGTGGGCGCTCGGCCAGAGCAGTGAGCTGCCGGCCCTGCTAGAGGCACTGGAACACACGGTGGCGACCCTCGCCGGCTACGGTGTTGACCTGGCGGTGTTCCCCGAGTTCTTCCACGTCAACCTGCTCAAGGGCGCACGTTTCGCCCAGGGCCCTGCGCAGATGCGCAAGCTCGCCGAGTACACCGAGCCGCTGCTGGCCGCGTTCTCACGCCTGGCCCAGCGTTACCGGGTCAATCTGTGCCCGGGCAGCCTGCCGCTGGAAGAGGGCGGGCGCATGCTCAACATGAGCTGGCTGTGCCACCGCGACGGCAGCCAGGACCGCCAGCCCAAGCTGCACATCACCCCCAACGAGCGTGAAGCCTGGGGCCTGGAAGGTGGCAACAGCCTGCAGGTGTTCGACAGCGATGTCGGCCGAGTCGGCATCCTCGTCTGCTACGACGTGGAGTTCCCCGAGCTGCCGCGGCTGCTGCGCGAGCAGGGGCTGGAGATCCTACTGGTGCCGTTCTGGACCGACACCCGCCACGGCTACCTGCGCGTGCGTCTCTGCGCCCAGGCCCGCGCGGTGGAGAACGAGTGCTACGTCGCCATCGCCGGGGGCGTCGGCCTGCTGCGCGGGGTGGACAACGTCGACACCCAGTACAGCCAGTCGGCGATCTTCAGCCCGGCCGACCTGCCATTCCCGCCCGACGCCGTGCTGGCCCAGGCGGACGCCAATATCGAATCCTTCGCGATCGCCGACCTGGACCTCGCCCGCCTTGCGCAACTGCGCCAGCAGGGTGCCGTGCGCAACGGCCAGGACAGGCGCCACGACCTCTATCAGTTGCACTGGACCGTTACCCGATGAGTCACGCCGTTTCCCGCCTGCGCGCCGAGTGCCTGGCGCGCAGTACCCGCCCCTTCGTCGCCCGTGGCGCCCGTTCGCCACGCTGCCCGGGTTGCCGGGTGATCGCCGAATACTGCTTCTGCGCGCTGCGCCCCCAGGTGGATGTGCGTTCGGGCGTGTGCCTGTTCATGTACTGCTCGGAGCCGATGAAGCCGAGCAACACCGGCTGGCTGATCGCCGACATCGTGGCCGATACGGCCGCATTCGGCTGGTCCCGCACCGAGGTCGACCCGGCGATCATCGCCCTGCTCGACGACCCGCAATGGCAGCCCTACCTGGTGTTCCCGGGTGAGTATGTCGAGCCGCAATCACGGGTGGTCAGCGACGTGCAGGTGGAGGAGGGCAAGCGCCCGCTGTTCATCCTGCTGGACGCCACTTGGAGCGAAGCCCGCAAGATGTTCCGCAAGAGCCCCTACCTGGATCGCTTCCCGGTGCTCAGCCTGCAGCCGGAGCAGATTTCCCGCTATCGCCTGCGCCGCTCCAATCGCGAGGAGCACCTGTGCACCGCCGAAGTGGCGGCGTTGTGCCTGGAACTGGCCGGGGATGAGCGTGCAGCAGGGGCGCTGAACGCCTACCTGGATGTATTCACCGAGCACTACATCGGTGCCAAGCGCGCCCTGCCGCTGGACCTGGCCAGCCCGGCCCACCAGGCACTCAGCCCCTATCTCTGAGAGGCCGCCTCTGCGCTTGCGGCCGCAGCCTTGCGTTGCGGCCACAGCTGCGCGATCAGCATGCCGACGAACATCAGGCCGCAGCCCAGGTAGCCACGGGCATGCAGTGATTCGTCCAGCAACAGGGCACCGGCGATGGCGGCGAACACCGCTTCCAGGGACAGGATGATCGCCGCGTGCGAGGCGATGGCATGTTTTTGCGCCACCACCTGCAGGGTGTAGCCGATGGCTACGGCGATGACGCCGCCATAGAGGATCGCCGGGCCGGCCGCGAGGATGGCGTCGAGGCGGATCTCCTCCAGCACCACGGCCAGCACCATGCTGATCACCGCGCAGGTGACGAACTGCAGGATGGCCAGGCGAATCGGGTCATAGCGGCTGGCGAAGAAGCCCACCAGCAACACATGCACGCCCCAGACGAAGGCGCCGCACAGCTGCAGCCAATCGCCCGAGGCGACCTGGAAGTTCTCACCGACGCTGAGCAGGAACATGCCCGCAACGGCCAGGCCCGCGCCCAGCCAGGTGCCCATGCCGGTGCGGTGACCCAGCAGCAGGCCGAGCAGCGGCACGATGATCACGTACAGCCCGGTGATGAAGCCCGAGTTGGTCACGCTGGTGAACAGCAGGCCCACCTGCTGCAGATTGATGCCCAGCGACAGGGCCAGGCCCATCAGTACGCCGCCCAGCAGCATGCCCCGGTTCAGTGGCGCTTTCGGTGCCGGGCGTGGCAGCAGGAACAGCAGCGGTAGCAGCACCAGCGCACCGAGGGTGAAGCGCAGGCCGGTATAGAGGAAGGGACCGATGGCATCCATGCCCAGGCGCTGAGCGACGAATGCGGCACCCCAGATGGCGGCGGTGATCAGCATCAGGATATCGGCGCGCAGGGCGTGGCTTCGCATGGTGATTCTCGGCGGGCAAAGGCGCAGACTTTGCCGTAAAGATGCCTGCTTGACCACCCCGTTGCGGGTCGGCATGCTGAGCGCCGCTTTACGGCCAACCCGTAAGCAGTTCAGGGCTTGGCAGAGGCGGCACCTCCCCCGTGCCGGGTGTTTCCGACAAGATCGGCAGCATCTCTGGGCCCACAAGAAAAAGGACACGCCCATGGCCGCATACGAAATCCTCATCGCCGACGATCACCCCCTGTTCCGCAGCGCCCTGCACCAGGCGCTGACCCTCGGGCTCGGCCCGGACGTGCGCCTGGTCGAAGCGGCGAGCATCGCCGAACTCGAATCGCGCCTGGCCGAAAAGGCCGACTGGGACCTGGTCCTGCTGGACCTGAACATGCCCGGCGCTTACGGCTTTTCCGGCCTGGTGCTGCTGCGTGGCCAGTACCCGCAGATTCCGGTGGTGATGATCTCCGCTCAGGAAGAGGCGGCGGTCGTGGTCCGCTCCCGTGAGTTCGGTGCCAGCGGCTTCATCCCCAAATCCAGCCCCCTGGAAGTGATTCAAAGCGCCGTGCGCGCGGTGCTCGATGGCGATGCCTGGTGGCCGCCGCAGGTCGAGGAGAATGTCGCGGTGTCGGCCGAGGCCAAGGCTGCCAGCGCCGGCCTCGCCAGCCTGACGCCGCAGCAGTTCCGCGTGCTGACCATGGTCTGCGAAGGGCTGCTGAACAAGCAGATCGCCTTCGAGCTCAGCGTTTCCGAGGCCACGGTCAAAGCCCACGTCACGGCTATCTTCCGCAAGCTCGGCGTGCGCACTCGCACCCAGGCGGCGTTGCTGTTGCAACAGATGGAATCGATTCCGGCGGCCTGAGCCGGCGGTTTTCACGCAAATTTGATTCGTCGCGGGTTAGCCTGCGGCCTTCCTTCCCTAGCAGTCCCTCTATCTATGTCATCGCCATTCAAGGGCCAGACCGGCCTCAAGCGTATCCTCAATGCCGCCGGCTACTCCCTGGACGGCATGCGTGCCGCCTTCACCGGTGAAGCCGCGTTCCGCCAACTGGTGCTGCTCAACGTGGTGTTGATCCCCATCGCCTTCTTCCTCGACGTCAGCCGTGGCGAGCGCGCGCTGATGATCGCCGCCTGCCTGCTGGCGCTGATCGTCGAGTTGCTCAATTCGGCGGTGGAGGCGGCCATCGACCGCATCTCCCTGGATCGCCACCCGCTGTCGAAGAACGCCAAGGACATGGGCAGCGCGGCCCAGTTCGTCGCCCTGAGCCTGATCACCGCCGTCTGGGCCACCATCCTCCTGGGGTGATCAGGCGATCGGTGGCAGCACGATCTCGTCGCTGCGCCGTACGCCCGCCGTCAGTTCGCGGCACTGGTCGAGGAACTCGCGCATCGCTGCCGTCTGGTACTTCTGCTTGTGCCAGATGAAGTAGAACTGCCGGCGCAGGTCGATGCCCGGCGTCTCCAGCGCCACCAGGCTGCCGCGGCGGAAGGCGTCGCGCAGCGCCAGGCGTGAAATGCAGCTGATGCCCAGCCCCGACTCCACGGCCCGCTTGATGGCTTCGGTGTGCTCCAGCTCCAGGCGGATATTCAGCGGCGTAGGGTGGTGGCGCATGGCCTGGTCGAAGGTCAGGCGGGTGCCCGAACCCTGCTCGCGGAGGATCCACGCCTCGCGGCTGAGCTCGTCCAGCGAGGCCTGGCCGCGAACCGCCAGCGGATGCCCGGGCGCACAGAACACCACCAGTTCGTCTTCCACCCAGGGCAACACCTCGATATCCGGGTGCTGGCAATCGCCTTCGATTAGACCCAGATCAAGTTCGTAGTGGGCGATCTGCTGGACGATATTCATCGTGTTCTGCACATGCAGGCTCACCTGGCACTCGGGGTGGCGCTGCATGAAGCTGCCGATCAGCAGGGTCGCCAGGTAGTTGCCCACGGTGAGCGTGGCGCCGACGGACAGGGAGCCGAAGCCGCTCTTGCCGTTGAGCAGGTCCTCGATCTCCCGCGCCTGGTCCAGCAGCCCCACCGCCTGGGGCAGCAACTGGTGGCCCAGGGCGTTGAGGCTGAGGCGCTTGCCGACGCGGTCGAACAGCTGGCAGCCGGATTGGCGCTCCAGCTCGGTCAGCGAGGTGCTGGCGGCAGACTGTGACAGCGACAGTGATTCGGCGGCCCGGGAGACGCTGCCTTGCTGGGCGACGCTGACGAATACCTGCAATTGACGGAGAGTGAATCGCATATCGATATAACCGATAACCTATATCTTGATAATCCAGTTAACAGATATTGTGGCTATCAATACAATGTCGCGCAATTGCGCCCCGCGTGGCGCTGGCGACATCCCAATTTTCGGAGCCCCCGTAAATGAGCAACATGAACTCCGAGCGCGTCCTCAGCGTTCACCACTGGAACGACACGCTGTTCAGCTTCAAGTGCACCCGTGACCCGGGCCTGCGCTTCGAGAACGGCCAGTTCGTCATGATCGGCCTGCAGCAGCCCAACGGCCGCCCGCTGATGCGCGCCTATTCCATCGCCAGCCCGAACTGGGAAGAGCACCTGGAGTTCTTCAGCATCAAGGTGCCGGACGGTCCGCTGACCTCCCAGCTGCAGCACCTGAAGGAAGGCGACGAGATCATCATCAGCAAGAAGCCCACCGGCACGCTGGTACTCGATGACCTCAACCCCGGCAAGCACCTGTACTTGCTCAGCACCGGTACCGGCCTCGCGCCCTTCATGAGCGTGATCCAGGACCCGGAAACCTACGAGCGCTTCGAGAAGGTGATCCTGGTCCACGGCGTGCGCTACGTGAACGAAGTCGCCTACCGCGAGTTCATCACCGAGCACCTGCCGCAGAACGAGTTCTTCGGCGAGGCGCTGCGTGACAAGCTGATCTACTACCCCACCGTCACCCGCGAGCCCTTCGAGAACCAGGGCCGCCTGACCGACCTGATGCGCAGCGGCAAGCTGTTCGCGGACATCGGCCTGCCGCCGATCAACCCGCAGGACGACCGCGCGATGATCTGTGGCAGCCCGAGCATGCTCGATGAGACCAGCCAGGTGCTCGACAGCTTCGGCCTGAAGATCTCCGCGCGCATGCGCGAGCCGGGCGATTACCTGATCGAGCGTGCATTCGTCGAGAAGTAAGCGTTCCCCGCGCCATGAGAAAGCCCGCTGATCAGCGGGCTTTTTCGTTTCTGCGTTTCGTCGATGGCAGGCGACAGGGGCTCAGATCGGCGAGCCGAAGCGCTGGCCCGAAATCGCCGGGTGGTAGATCGGCTGGATCTTGTTCCCCGCCGGGTCCAGCACGTGGAAGCTGTGGGCGCCGTCGCCATGGGCGAAGGGGCGGTCGAGCAGGGTCACGCCGCTGGCCTTGAGGTAGTCGTACCAGGCCCGCAGCTCGTCCAGGCTGTCCACCACGAAACCGTAGTGATCCACCGCCTGCATGCCGCTGCTGGGCACGTCGGAACGGCCCAGGGAGAGGTTGTCGTTACCGCAGGTGAGGTAGACCAGGTCTTCGTTGGCGCGGTTGAGCACTTGCATGCCGAGGATGTCCACGTAGAAACGTTCGCACTCCTCCAGGTTGGGCACCACGATCGCCAGGTGGCGAAGACCGTTGAGGCGGCTCGGACGGACAGGCATGAGCGGGATTCCTTTTTTGTATACAATTTTCACGGAATATAAAACAAAAGGACTCCAACGTGTATTGCCTTCTGCTCAAGACCCAGCTCAAGCCCGGCAGCCTCGATGCCTTCATGGACGCCATGCGCGTCAACGCCGCCGCCTCCGTACGCAATGAGCCCGGTTGTCTGGTGTTCGACGTATTGCGTGATCGCCGCGACCCCGACCTGGTGTGGCTCTACGAGGTCTACACCGACGAAGCGGCCTTCGAGGCGCATATGGAAACGCCGCATTTCCTCGCCAGCCGCCCGCTGGTGAACCCGCTGATCGTCCAGCAGGACGTCATCGAGGCGGATGTGCTGGCGCTCAACGCGGCGCGTTAGTTGATCGAGGGGAGGGTGGCCATTCAGGCCGAGGGGCTGATTTCCAGCACACGGATCAGCCCCGGGCGGGGGTAGTGCCAGCGCACGTCCAGGTCCCAGAGGCGCGCACCGTAGCGGCGCTCCGGCTCCGGCTGCTGGTAGGCCGGGCGCGGGTCCTGGGCCAGGCACTGCTCGACCAGTTCCACCAGCGGTTCGCCCAGGCGCAGGGCGTGCTCGCGGGCCTGGACCAGCGCTGCCTCTTCCCACTTCACCGGAATCGGTTCCGGCGCCGCCTCGGCGATGCGGTTGGTGGCGCCGTCCTGGCGGTCGACATAGGGCACGTAGGGCTTGATATCAAGCACCGGGGTGCCGTCCAGCAGGTCGATGCCGGAGAGCCAGAGCCGCCCGGGCTCGACCTTGTCCAGCTTCACCACCGACTGGCCGATGCCGTTGGGCCTGTGGGTCGAGCGCGTGGCGAACACCCCGAGCGAGCGATTGCCGCCGAGGCGAGGCGGGCGCACCTTGAGGCGCGGCTTGTCTTCCAGTGCCTGGTGGAAGAGGAACAGCAGCCAGACGTGGCTGACCTCCTCCAGCCCCTGCACCGCATCGCCGCTGTCGAAGGGCGGCAGCAGTTCCAGCACGCCACGGGCGGCGGGCGCCAGGTGCGGCTGGCGGGGGATGGCGAATTTTTCCTTGAAGCAGGAACGGACGATGCCCACGGGCGAAACGGAATACTGCATGACGGGTGGGCTCAGCGGCTGCGGATCGGGGCGTCGAGGGGGACGCGGCAGCCCGCGTCGCGATAGGGGCCGCTGTGGCGCAGCCAGCCTTCGCCGGGTTGTACCTGGGCGCAGCTGTAGTGGCCGTCCAGCTTGCTCTGCCAGAGGTAGAACGGGGCCGGCGCGGCGAAGGCCGGGGCGGCGAGGGCGAGCGAAAGGAGCAGGGACAGCAGGCGCATGGTGCGGAAATCCGGGGCGGTGGCGCGGCTACCCTAGCGCCCCGGCCTGGCCTTGCGCAAGCCGCCGTTGCCCGGCGGCCCGCACAGTGTCATCAGAGGTGGAAGCCACCGTCGATGGGGATGATGTTGCCGGTCATGTAGGCGCCGGCGGTGCTGGCCAGGCTCAGGGCCAGGGCGGACATTTCTTCCTCTCGGCCCCAGCGCTTCATGGGGATGTGCGCCACGTCGGCGGCCAGGGCCTCGCTGTCGTTGGCGATGAACTGGGTCATCTTGCTGGGGAAGCGGCCGGGGGCGATCACGTTGACATTGATGTGGTCGGCCACAAGCTCCTTGGCCAGCATGCGCGAGAGCTGGTGCAGTGCCGCCTTGCTCGGGCCGTATGCGTAGGCTTGCTCGCCGAGGGAGCTGATACCCGCCACCGAGCCGATGTTGATCACCCGCGCCGGGCTCTCGGCATTGCCGGCCTTGCGCAGCAGCGGTAGCAGTTGCTGGATGCAGCTGAATACCGAGGTGACGTTGAGCTGCATGACCTTTTCCCAGCCTTTCACCGGGTAGCTTTCCAGGGGCGCGCCCCAGGTGGTGCCAGCGTTGTTGACCAGGATGTCGAGGTGCTCGATGCGCCCGGCCAGCTCGTTGGCCAGGGCCTTGGCGCCTTCTTCGCTGGAGAGGTCGGCCGCCAGGCCGATGCACTCGCCGTAGGTGGACAGCTCGGCGGCGGTCTCGGCGCAGGCGTCGGCATTGCGGGCACAGATGAACACGCGGGCGCCGGCTTCGAGGAAGCCCTGGGCGATCATTCTGCCGATGCCGCGGGTGCCGCCGGTCACCAGGGCGGTGCGGCCCTGGAGGCTGAAGTAGTGGTGCATGGAAACCTCGTCGCTGATCGGGTGAGGTCCATACCCTAGCCCGGCGCCACCGGTCGCGGCGGCATTATCGAGGCGCGGAATGCGCCGCCATTCCGCCGCTGCGCTTCAGCCGGCTTCCTGCGCTGCGGCCAGCTCCGCGTCCTTGGCCCTGGCCTTCTGCACGGCGGGGCGGGCGAGGAAGCGATCGACATAGGCGCGGAACACGGGCCGCTCGGGGATCAGGCCGTAGGCCATGGTCCAGTTCAGTGCGGTGCCCCAGAGTACGTCGGCGGCGCTGAAGTCATCCCCCAGGACCCAGGTGCGCCCTTGCAGGTGGTTGGCAAAGGTATCGAGCACGGTGGCGAAATCGCCGTAAGGCGAGCGGGAGGGTTCTACGGGCGCGCGTTGCAGCGCGTGGTCCACCACCGCCGGTTCGAAGCAGGTACCGGAGAACACCATCCAGCGCAGGAAGGTGCCGCGCTGCGGGCTTTCCAGCGAGGGCGTGAGCCCGGCGTCGGCATAGAGGTCGGCGAGGTAAAGGTACACCGCGACCTGCTCGGTGACGATGGTTTCGCCGTGGCGAATGGCCGGGACCTTGCCCATGGGGTTGATGGCCAGGTACGCGGGCTGGCGCTGCTCGCCCTTGTGCATGTTCATCAGGTGCAGGTCGTAGTCGGCACCCAGTTCCTCCAGCAGGGTGAGGATGCCGGAGGAGCGGGTGTGCGGGCAGTGGAACAGGGTGATGTGGCGGTTCATCTCTACTCCTACTCGAGCGATCAATAGAGGTGGGCGTAGCCGTACTGCGGGCCGATGCCCAGGCTCGGCTTCATGCCCAGTTCGATGATATGCACCTGCACGTCGGTGAAGGTCTGCTTGAAGGCGTTGATGCTGTGGGGCACGCAGGTACCGCAGCAGTCGATCTCGCTGACCAGGGTGACGTCAGTGAGGTGGCCGATGAAGCCCGGGCGGCCGTGGATGTAGTTGATCAGCCGAGGCTCGGTATGGAACTGGCCCATGCCGCCGCAGGCGAAGGTGCGGATATTGGTCGCCACGTCGGGCACGAACTCCACGCCCCATTCGTGCACCAGCTTGTTCAGGGCCGTCTTGCTGAAGGAGCTCATGGCCGAGAAGGAGAACAGGTTCAGCGGCGGGGCGTTGTTGAAGGTGCAGTGGGCGATGCACAGGTTGTGCGCTTCGGGGTTGAAGTTCGAGAGCTTCTGGTTCTTCTCGAAGGACTCGTTGACGGCGTAGCGCAGGGTGGCGATCAGCTCGTGGGCGTCCTGGTGGTTCATGGCGGGCATGGAGGGGTCTTCCTTGGTCGAGAGCTTCCTGTATAGGCGAGTCTCGCCGCGGCGCAAGGTCGAACCGACAGCGGGTGCCGGCCAATGCCAACCGCATCCCACCCTAGCCCGGGATTCAGCTCCGGGGCTGATCGGCACCCATAAAAAAGCCCCGCATCGGCGGGGCTTCTTCATGGCTCAGGGCGTACTTAGACGCGCTCGGCCCAGAGGTCGTACTCGTCGGCATCGACCACGCGCACCATCACCTTGTCGCCCGGCTTCAGATCGGTGCTGTCGATGAACACGCTGCCGTCGATCTCCGGGGCGTCGGCGAAGGAGCGGCCAACCGCGCCTTGCTCGTCCACTTCGTCGATCAGCACTTCGATTTCCTTGCCGATCTTCAGCTGCAGGCGCTCGGCGGAGATCGCCTGCTGGTGCGCCATGAAGCGATCCCAGCGGTCCTGCTTGACGTCGTCCGGCACCGGCTCCAGGTTCATGTCGTTGGCCGGGGCGCCGTCCACCGGGGAGTACTGGAAGCAGCCGACGCGGTCCAGCTGGGCTTCGCTCAGCCAGTCCAGCAGGTACTGGAAGTCTTCCTCGGTCTCGCCGGGGAAGCCGACGATGAAGGTGGAGCGGATGGTCAGCTCGGGGCAGATCTCGCGCCACTTCTTGATGCGGGCCAGGGTCTTGTCCTCGAAGGCCGGGCGCTTCATGGCCTTGAGCACTTTCGGGCTGGCGTGCTGGAAGGGGATGTCCAGGTAGGGCAGCAGCTTGCCGGCGGCCATCAGCGGGATCACGTCATCGACGTTCGGGTAGGGGTACACGTAGTGCAGGCGCACCCACACGCCCATGCTCGACAGCGCCTGGCACAGCTCCAGCATGCGGGTCTTCACCGGCTGGCCATTCCAGAAGTCGGTCTTGTACTTCATATCGACGCCATACGCGCTGGTGTCCTGGGAGATCACCAGCAGCTCCTTCACGCCGGCTTTTACCAGGCGCTCGGCTTCGCTCAGCACATCACCCACCGGGCGGCTGACCAGCTTGCCGCGCATGGAGGGAATGATGCAGAAGCTGCAGGTGTGGTTGCAGCCCTCGGAAATCTTCAGGTACGCGTAGTGGCGCGGGGTCAGCTTGATGCCCTGCGGCGGCACCAGGTCGATCAGCGGGTTGTGCTCGGTCTTCGGCGGGATCACCTCGTGCACCGCGTTGACCACCTGCTCGTACTGCTGCGGGCCGGTAACGGCCAGCACGCTGGGGTGCACGTCGCGGATGCTGTCTTCGGCCACGCCCATGCAGCCGGTGACGATGACCTTGCCGTTCTCGGCGATGGCTTCACCGATCACGTCCAGGGATTCGGCCTTGGCGCTGTCAATGAAGCCGCAGGTGTTGACCACCACGACGTCGGCATCCTGGTAGGTCGGGACGATCTCGTACCCTTCCATGCGCAGCTGGGTGAGGATGCGTTCGGAATCGACCGTGGCTTTGGGGCAACCAAGGGAGACGAAACCGACTTTGGGCGTTGCGGTGGACATTGGCGGCTAACCTCGAAGGGCACCTCGTTGGGTGCCTCTGATCAAAAAGTGCGCAATTCTAGCGGCAGCCCGCGCGCTTGACCAGCCTCTTCGGGACAAGCTGTCACAGGACGTGGCAAGGCGCGTGAAGCCCGGTAATTGTAGGCGGCAGGCTCTATAGTCAGTCAGTGCGAACTTGTCCGACGCTTGCGTCGACGAATGGGTCGGAGCAGGATGCGCGGAATTTTTTCTGAGGAATTTTGTTACATGTCCGATGCAAGCGCTGGCGCCGTTGAACATGAACAGCCCCATTCCAGCTCCGCGATCGGCCTGATGGTCGGCGCCGTGGGTGTCTGCTACGGCGATATCGGTACCAGCCCGCTGTACACCCTGAAGGAAGTCTTCATCGGCGGTTATGGCGTGCAGGCCAACCACGACGGCGTGCTCGGCGTGCTATCGCTGATCTTCTGGTCGCTGATCTGGGTGGTGTCGATCAAGTACGTGATCTTCGTCCTGCGTGCCGACAACCAGGGCGAGGGCGGGGTCATGGCCTTGTCCGCGCTGGCCCGCCGCGCCGCTGCCGGGCGTCAACGCCTGCAGGCGATGGTGGTGATCGCCGGCCTGATCGGCGCCGCGCTGTTCTACGGCGACAGCATGATCACCCCGGCCATTTCGGTGCTCTCCGCCATCGAGGGCCTGGAGATCGCCTTCGACGGGCTGGAGCACTGGGTGGTACCCCTGTCGCTGATCGTGCTCGTTGGCCTGTTCCTGATCCAGAAGCACGGCACCACACGCATCGGCATCCTCTTCGGGCCGGTGATGGTTGCCTGGTTCCTCGCCCTCGCGGCCCTAGGCATCTACGGCGTGTCGCAAGAGCCGGAAGTGCTCAAGGCGATGAGCCCGGTCTGGGCGATCAACTTCTTCATCTCCCACCCGGGCATCGGCGTCGCCATCCTCGGTGCCACCGTGCTGGCGCTGACCGGCGCCGAGGCGCTGTACGCCGACATGGGCCACTTCGGCCGCAAACCCATTGCCCGTGCCTGGTTCGCCCTGGTGCTGCCGGCGCTGGTGCTGAACTACTTCGGCCAGGGCGCGACCATCCTGGTCAACCCCGAGGCTGCGCGTAATCCCTTCTACCTGACGGCCCCGGGCTGGGCGTTGCTGCCGATGGTGGCGCTGTCCACCGCCGCCACCGTGATCGCCTCCCAGGCGGTGATCTCCGGCGCCTTCTCCCTGACCCGCCAGGCCATCCAGCTCGGTTATGTGCCGCGCATGTTCATCCAGCACACCTCCAGCCACGAGCAGGGGCAGATCTACATCCCGGCGGTGAACTGGGCGCTGATGGTCGGCGTGGTGCTGCTGGTGCTGGGCTTCGAATCCTCCGCCGCCCTGGCCTCGGCCTACGGCGTGGCGGTGACCGGCACTATGTTGATGACCACCCTGCTGATGGGCGTGGTGATCTGGTTATTGTGGAAATGGCCGCTGTGGCTGGCCATCCCCTTCTTCCTGCTGATGCTGCTGGTGGACATCCTGTTCTTCGCCGCCAACCTGCCCAAGGTCATCCAGGGCGGTGCCTTCCCGGTGATCGCCGGTATCGCCCTGTTCATCCTCATGACCACCTGGAAGCGTGGCCGCCAGTTGCTGGTGGATCGCCTCGATGAAGGCTCGCTACCGCTGCCGTTGTTCATCGCCAGCATCCGCTCGCAGCCGCCGCACCGCGTGCAGGGGACTGCCGTGTTCCTAACCGCGCGTTCCGACGCCGTGCCCCACGCGTTGTTGCACAACCTGCTGCACAACCAGGTGCTGCACGAGCAGGTGGTGTTGCTCACCGTGGTCAACGAAGACAGCCCGCGGGTATCGCCGGAGCGGCGCTTCGAGGTGGACGCCTATGGCGAGGGCTTCTTCCGCGTGGTGCTGCACTTCGGCTTCATCGAAGACCCGGACATCCCCCAGGCGCTGAAGCTGTGCCACCTCAACGAGCTGGACTTCAGCCCGATGCGCACCACCTACTTCCTCAGCCGCGAGACGGTGATCCCCTCCAAGCTGATCGGCATGGCGATCTGGCGCGAGGCGTTGTTCGCCTTCCTGCTGAAGAACGCCAACGGCAACCTGCGCTACTTCAACCTGCCGCTCAATCGCGTGATCGAACTCGGTACGCAGGTGGAGATCTAGTCGGCGACGGGGTTCGCCATAACGAAAAAGCCCGGGCATGGCCCGGGCTTTTTCATGGGGTGTCGATCAGTCGCGGCCGGGCAGCATGCGCCGCACGGTGTCGTCCTTGCTGATGAAGTGGTGGAACAGCGCGGCCACCGCGTGCAGGCCGATCAGCCAGTAACCGAGGACGGCCACGGTCTCGTGCACTTCCTTGATCTGGCCGGCGAGGTCGGGGTTCTTGTCGATCAGCGGCGGCAGCTCCAGGCCGAAGAAGGGGATCGGCTTGCCGGCGGCGCTGAGGATCAGCCAGCCAGCGAACGGCAGGCCCAGCATCAGGCCGTACAGCGCCAGGTGCGCCAGCTTCGCCAGGGCGTTCTGCCAGGCCGGTGGGTTCGGGGTGATCGGCGGAGTGGGGGAGAGGAAGCGTGCGGCGATGCGCACGAACACCAGGGCAAATACCGAAAGGCCCAGCATGAAGTGCCATTGCTTGAGCAGTTCGCGGGTTTCGCTGCCCTTGGGGAAGTTGCCCTTCAGCTCGATGGTGGCGTAGACGGCGGCGATCAGCAGCAGCATCAGCCAGTGCAGGGCGATGGAAAGTTTCCCGTAGCGGGAGGTCTGGGTGGTCATCACGGCTCCTTGTTGTCCCGCATCGTGGCGGCGGGCTTGTCCTCAGTTTAGCGGCCGTGGCTTAAGTGAAAATGAAGCAGATCAAAAGTCGCGCCACACGCCACCTGGCGGGTGGCGTGCAGGTGGCGTCATGGGGCAGGCTGGCGCTTGGCGATGGCGGTGACCAGGCGTTCCGCCAGCGCCGGGTAGTTTTCGTCGTAGTGGTGGCCGCCGGGCAGCGCCAGCACTTCACCTGGGGCGCCGGGCTGGGTACAGCCGCTCTCGCTGGCCTCTTCCTTGCCATAGACGCAAAGCACCTTCTCGGCCGGCAGCTTGATCAGTTCCGGGCCGGTGGGCGCTTCCTGGCCGGCCTTGCCGAGCCAGCCCTGCACCTCGATCTCGAAGCTGCCGCTGCGCGCCAGGGCCAGCAGGAGGATGGCGTCCACCTGCTGCTGGTCCGCCTTGGGCAGGCGGTTGTAGAAGGCCGGCAATACATCGGCGCCGAAGGAGTAGCCGGCCAGTACGAAGCGCTGGGCGCCCCATTTCTCGCGGTACTGCTTCATCAGCCGGCTGAGGTCGGCGGCGCCCTGTTCGGGGCTTTTGTGCTGCCAGAAGTAGCGCAGCGCATCGATGCCGACCACCGAGTGGTCGCGCTTGGCCATTTCCTCGGCCACGGCGCGGTCCAGGTCACGCCAGCCGCCGTCGCCCGAATAGAACAGGGTGACGGTGGAGGAGGGCTTGGCGGCGGGCACCTCGACCACCGGCATCTGTGTGCCTTCGCCTTGAAGCAGGGCGCGCAACTGCTCGTTGAGCAGCTGGGGCAGGGTGGTGTCGTAGTCACTGATGCTGGTGTCGGCGTTGGCCTGCTCTCGGGCGAAGGCGGCACTGGGATCGTCCGGGTTGTCGTTCCAGGCGATGCTCCAGTGGCCGTGGGGGGCGGTCTTGGGCAGCGGGGTCGGGCAGTCGGCGTGTTCCAGGCTGAAGTCGATGGACAGGGCGCGTGCCTCGTCCTTGTCCTGGCCGGCCAGCCAACGCCAGGCGAAGGCGGCTCCTGGGCCTATGCCCGCCACCAGGGTCGGTTCGCCCTGGAGCAGCTCCTGCGCGTTCTGGAGCAGGTGCTGCTGGGCGTCGCAATCATTGGCCGGCAGGGCCAGTTGCACGATGCGGGCGGCGCTGTCGTGAGCCAGGGCCAAGAGCTCGGCTTCCTTCAGTTGCTGCTCGGCATCCACCAGCACCAGCACCCGCGCCTTGGCATCCGCTGGCGGGGTCGCCAGGGTGGCGGGGCTGCCGTCCGCCAGCTGCTTCTGTTCGACCCGTGCCTGGGGCGCGGGGCGGCTCCAGAGCGCCAGGCCGACGCCGATGGCGAGAAGGATGACGACCACCAGGATGCGCTGCCATTTATGTTTGAGCATGGTTCCCTCAGCGTTTGACCAGTCCGGTGAAGCCGCCGGCGATAAGCGCGGCGGTATCGGCCAGCGCCACTAGCGGGTCGAGGCCGGCGGGCACTGCCATGTAGCGCGGCTCCCACTCGGGCTGGAACTTGTCCTTGAAGCGGCGCAGGCCCTGGAAGTTGTAGAACTGCTCGCCACGGCGGAACACCAGGGCGCCCAGGCGCTGGGTCAGCGGCGCACCACGGCGCGGCTGCAGGCCGGCCAGGGGCACCATGCCCAGACTGAAGCGTTCATGCCCGCGCTCCTTGAAGTGCAGCAGCAGGTTGAGCATGAGGAATTCCATGGTCAGCTTGGGCGCTTCGGGGTGCACGCGCATCAGGTCCAGGCTGGCCAGGTCGCTGCTGCTGGTCTCCAGCAGGTTGGCAAAGGCCATGGCCTTGCCTTCGAAGGAAACCACCGCAATGCGGAAGTGCTTGAGGTAGTCCGGGTCGAAGCGGCCTAGGGAGAAGCCCTTCTCGCGCACCTGCTTGCCCTGCATCCAGGCTTCGGAGATGGCTTGCAGCGTCTCCAGGGGCGCTAGCCCGGCGTCGAATATCTCCATCGACAGGCCGTCACGCTGGCCCCGGCTGAGGGTGTAGCGCAGATCCTTCATGGCCTTGTTCTTGGCTTCCAGGTCGAAGCGGCGCAAGTCGACCCGCGCCTCTTCGCCGAGCTTCAGGGCGCTGAGGCCGATATCCATGTAGTAGGGCAGGTTCTCCGCACGCACCTGGTAGAACACCGGGCGCGCGTGGTGCACGTCGCAGAGGTCGCGGAACTGCCAGATCAGCTCGGCGCGGTGGTTGGCCTTGCCGATGGGGTCGAACAGCGCCACCAGGCTGCGGCCGCGACGGGCGAACATCAGGAAAGCGTCTTCCTCGGGGTGGAACAGCAGCGCCTTGTCGCCGGTCAGCACCAGGCCGCCGTCGGGCTGGCCGGATGCCTTGACGATCTCGCTGGCCTTGAGCAGTTCTTCCTCGGTGGGCTCGTGGATCACCAGGGGGATCGGTCGCAGCAGCCAGATCAGTGCCAGGCCGGCCAGCAACAGGCCGCTGCCCAGGGTCGCGCGCAGGGTGCGCGGGGCGTCGGCGTCCACGGCGAACTGCCAGAACAACTCATGGCTATAGGGCACGTCCTGGTAGGCGAAGAACATCAGCCACAGCGACGCCGCCAGCACGCAGGCGCTGGCGCCCAGGTTGACCGGCGAGAAGGGCATCTCCAGCAGGCGGCTGGGTCGATAGAAGGCGCTGCGGAACATCGCCAGGAGGATGGCGGTGAGCACCAGCAGGCTGGCCTCTTCCCAATCGAAGCCCTTGAGCATCGACAGGCCGGCACCGGCCAGCAGCAGGATCACCGTCAACGCCCAGGCCGCCGACAGGCGCCGGCGCAGGCCGTGGGCCAGCAGCAGGCAGAGTACGCCCACCAGGCTGGCGGCCAGGTGCGAGGCGTCGATCAGGCGATGGGGGATCAGGAAGCTCAGGTGCTCCAGGCGGGTGTCGATGGCCGGGGTGGCGCCGGAGAACAGCAGCACCACGCCGGAGAGGAACACCATCAACGACAGCACCGGCGCGGCCAGGCCGGAGGCGGCGCGTACCGCCTGGCGCCCGGCGGGCAGGAAGCGCTGCGCCTCGTTGGCCAGCAGCAGCAGGCAGGCGAGGATCAGCGGCAGGCCCACATAGATGAGGCGGTAGAGCAGCAGCGCGGCGGCCAGGGGCGCGGCACCGAGCTGGCCGGCAAAGGCTGCCAGCAGTACGGCTTCGAACACACCGACGCCGCCCGGCACGTGGCTGAGCACGCCGGCGGCCAGGGCCAGCAGGTAGACCAGCAGGAAGGCGCCCAGGGGCGGTGCTTCCGGCAGCAGTACATAGAGCACGGCGGCGGCAGCGCAGACATCGATCAGGGTGATCAACAACTGCAACGCCGACAGCTGCAGGCCCGGCAGGCGCAGGGTGCGATGGCCGATGCGGATGTTCACGCAACCCGGGGTCGGCGCCACCGGCTCACGCAGGCGCGACAGCCAGAGCACGGCGATGACGGTGGCCGCAATCACCGCGCTGGCGATGATCGCCACCAGGGTGGTGGAAATGCGCAGGGCCTGGGCGGCGGCCGGCAGGTCGCTCAACGCGGCCACGGCGGCCAGGGGCGGCAGGGCGCTGCCCAGGGCCAGGCTGGCGAACAGGGTGATGCGGGCGATATCCCCAGTGCCGACGTTGTCGCGGCTGTAGAGGCGGTAGCGCACCGAGCCGCCGGTGATCACCGACAGGCCGATGGCGTTGCCGATGCCGGTGGCGCAGAAGCTGCCCAGGGCCATGCGCGGGAAGGGCAGCTTGACCCCGGCGAAGCGGCAGCCGGACCACTCGTAGCCCATCAGCGCGACGAAGCCGATCGCCGTGGCGCCGATGGCCATCAGCAGGCTGGTGCCGGGCACATCCCGCACCGCCGTGCGCAGCGCATCGGGGTCGAGCTCGCGCAGCAGGTGCCAGCAGGCGACCAGGCCGATGGTGAACAGCAGAAGGGTAAAGGCCAACCCGATGGGCTGTCGGTAGGCGCTTATGCGGTCGAGCCAGCGCAGTTGCGCAGGTTCGTCCTGCAGGGTGGGATCTTCGGGGAGCGGGTTTTCAGCGGTGGAGTTGGCGCGCATCGAGCACCTCATGCAATGTGCGCCACAGGATGTGGGCAGCGCGGGCAAGTTCCAAGCCCCGTCATGCAATATTTTCCATGGCTCATGGCCTGACCGAGGGAGGAGCGGCTATAGCCTAAGAAAAGACGCCCAAACGAAAAAGGCCACTCTTTCGAGTGGCCTTTCCGTATTTGGTTGCGGGAGCTGGATTTGAACCAACGACCTTCGGGTTATGAGCCCGACGAGCTACCAGACTGCTCCATCCCGCGTCTGTGGGTCGGCATTCTAGCGATTTAATTCACCCTGTCAACGCCTGACTCAGAAAAAAATGTTTTTTCTTCATATGCTTAGCGTGGACCGTGCGGTCAGGTACCCGTGCAGCCTTAGTGGCGTGTAGTTTTACAGGGTTTTTACAGGGGGATTACAGGTAAAGGAGAGCAGTTGGGGGAAACCTCGGGGCCGGAACGGGGAACCAGCCCCGAGGGCGACAGGAATTCCCTTTCCTGGTCGCCGGTCGAGAGTACCGGGCGGTGCCTGTAGGAAACTTCCAGCCACCGGTAGGCTCAGGCTGATTCCGGTTCGAGGGCGTTGTAGCGGGCAGGGCGCTGGCGATACTGCCCCGGCTTTCGGGGCGCACCCTTCGGCGCGCCGGCCTTCTACCTGCCGCCCTGTTTCGCCGGGCGCTTAGTTGTGGAGTTCCCATGACCCTCGATTCCCTTCGCCGCCTCGTCCTCGAGCCGGCCCTGTCCCTGCTGCCCGATGAGATGAATAGCCCCGAGGCGCAGTTGATGCTGCTCGCCATCGCCTTGCAGGAAAGCGGCTTGGACAAGCGGCCCCTGGCCGAAGGTGGGCCCCACAGTTACTGGCAGTCAGGCTCGCCCGACGAGATGGTGCATTTCGTTCTGCGTTGCCCGGTCACCCGCGACCTGGCCGTGGCGGTGTGCGATGCCCGCCAGGTGCCGCCGGTGGATGAGCGGGTGCGCGCCGCGCTGGAGCATGACGACGTGCTCGCCGCCGCCTTCGCTCGCTTGCTGCTGTGGACCGACCCGGCGCGCCTGCCTGCTATCGATGAGGTGGACGCCGCCCATGACCTCTATATGAGGACCTGGCGCACGCCCGCCCCCCGCCCGGAGCTTTGGTGTGAGCACCACGCCCGGGCCCTGAAGTCCTGGCTGTCCGCCCCCTGAAACCCGCCGGACAAATCAGCTAGAATTTGCCGCCTCCCGTTCGCGGAGGCCCCCGGCGGCATTCGCCCGCCCGAGCGTGCTTCCTTCGCTCCATCGGTATCAGGCGTTCATGAGTCAAAGGAAGATCATCCACATAGATTGCGACTGCTTCTATGCAGCCATCGAGATGCGTGACGACCCGTCGTTGGCTGGCCGGCCCCTGGCGGTCGGCGGCTCGGCGGATCGGCGCGGGGTGATCGCTACCTGCAACTACGAGGCGCGCGCCTATGGCGTGCGTTCGGCCATGTCGTCGCATCACGCTCTGAAGCTGTGCCCGGACCTGCTGATCGTGCGCCCACGCTTCGACGCCTACCGTGAGGCCTCGCGGGAGATCCACGCCATCCTTCGTGATTTCACCGAGATCATCGAGCCGTTGTCCCTCGATGAGGCTTACCTCGACGTTTCCGAGAGCCCGCACTTCAGTGGCAGCGCCACGCGCATCGCCCGGGAGATCCGCAAGCGGGTCTGGCAGGAGCTGCGCATCACCGTCTCGGCCGGGGTAGCGCCGAACAAGTTCCTGGCCAAGATCGCCAGCGACTGGCGAAAACCCAATGGGTTGTTCGTGATCACGCCCGACCAGGTGGACGACTTCGTCGCCGAGTTGCCGGTGAGCAAGCTGCATGGGGTGGGCAAGGTCACGGCGGACAAGCTCGGCCGCCTCGGCGTCATCAACTGTGTGGACCTGCGCGAGTGGAGCCGTGTGGCCCTGGCCCGCGAGTTCGGCAGTTTCGGTGAGCGCCTGTATGGCCTGGCGCGGGGCATCGACGAGCGCGCGGTGCAGGTGGACAGCCGCCGCCAGTCATTGAGCGTGGAGAACACCTTCGATCAGGACCTGCCCGACCTGGGCGCGTGCCTGGAGCGCCTGCCGGTGCTCTACGAGGAGTTGCAGCGGCGCCTGCAGCGGCTGGATTCCAGCTACAAACCGGGCAAGCCCTTCGTGAAGCTGAAGTTCCACGACTTCTCCCAGACCACCCTGGAGCAGGCGGGCGCGGGGCGTGACCTGGACAGCTACAAGTTGCTGCTGGGGGCGGCCTTCGCCCGGGGCGATAAGCCGGTGCGGCTGATCGGCGTCGGCGTGCGCCTGCAGGACCTGCAAGGCGTCGCCGAGCAACTCAATCTCTTCTGAAACTCAGCGTTCCGGCCACAGGCGCAGCGGCTTGCCTTCGGCGGGCCACAAGCGCAGCTGTTCGATCGCCGAGAAGTCCCAGCGCTGCACGCCCGGCAGGGCGTCGAGGAAGCGCTGTTCCTGCTCCATCAGCGCCGGTGCACACATCTTGCGGGTGCTGCCGGCGGGGCCGAAGCTGATTCTGTCGTCCTTCAGCTCGTAGGAGGCGAACCAGTGGTTGCAGCCGGCGTTGCCATAGGCGCGGCCGTCGCGGCCGAGGGTGATGGTCAGGTGGCTGTTGTCGATCAGCGGGCGTTCGCCGATCCATTCCACCTGGTAGGTGCGTTCGGTCTCGATGCTCGGGCCCTCGCTGGCGCAGCCCGCCAGGGTCGCGGCGGCGAGGCCGAGGATCAGCGCATTGTGGTTCATGGGGTCTCCTTGCGGCATTGCGGGCAGAGGTGCTTGCCGTCCCTGTTCACCCAGCCCAGCTCGGTGATGCGCGCTTCGGCGGCGGGGGCCTGCGCGGCCTTGCCCAGGCTGGAGTCGACGGCGAACTCGAAGTCCAGGCGCTTGGCGCAGGCGTCGCAGTCGACGTGCCAGTTGAGGATGGACAGCTCCTTGAAGACCGGGCCCTTGGCCACGGCCAGCCATTGGCCGGGCGGGTTGATCAGGTGGCGGACCTTCTCCACTTCCAGGCGCATGGCCAGGTCACGGCTGCCCTTGAGGGTGACGACCAGGGTGTCGCCGTTCTGGATCGAGCCACCGGTGCCGGTGACCTGATAGCGGCCCGGCGCGAGCGCGCGGCATTCGCTGAGGGTGTGAGCGGGGTTGAGCAGGTTGTAACGGAAATCGTGTTCGGCCATAGGTCCTCCAGAAGCGCCGCGCATCCTAACACGGCCTAGGTGTCGACCTGGTTGCACGGCCGCCCGGCGGCCCAGGCGGCGATGTTGTCGAGGGTGGTGCGGGCGATGGCCGCCAGCGCCTCGCGGGTGAGGAAGGCCTGGTGCGCGGTGACGATGACGTTGGGAAAGGTCAGCAACCGCGCCAGCACATCATCCTGCAGCGGCAGGTCGGAACGGTCCTCGAAGAACAGGTTCGCTTCCTCTTCATACACATCCAGGCCCAGGTAGCCGAGCTGGCCGCTTTTCAGCGCCTCGATCAACGCCGGGGTCTCCACCAGGGCGCCACGTCCGGTGTTGATCAGCATCGCGCCGGGTTTCATCTGCTGCAGGCTGTCGGCGTTGATCAGGTAGCGGGTGGCGTCGTTGAGGGGGCAATGCAGGCTGATGATGTCGCTCTCCGCGAGCAGCTCATCCAGGGGCAGGTAGCGCGCGCCCAGGGCTTCCACCGCCGGGTTGGGGAAGGGGTCGTAGGCCAGCAGCTGGCAGCCGAAGCCGGCCATGATGCGGGCGAAGGTTTCGCCGATCTGCCCGGTGCCGACCACGCCCACGCGCTTGTTCACCAGGTCGAAGCCGGTGAGGCCGTGCAGGCTGAAGTCGCCTTCGCGGGTGCGGTTGTAGGCGCGGTGCAGGCGTCGGTTGAGGGCGAGGATCAAGGCCACCGCATGCTCGGCGACGGCGTGGGGCGAGTAGGCCGGCACCCGCACCACGGTGAGGCCGAGCTCGCCGGCGGCCTTGAGGTCGACATGGTTGTAGCCGGCCGAGCGCAGGGCGATCAGGCGCGTGCCACCGGCCACCAGGTGCTCCAGCACCGGCGCGGATAGGTCGTCGTTGATAAAGGCGCAGACCACATCGAAGCCGTTGGCCAGGGCCGTGGTGTCCAGGGTCAGCCGGGCTGGCTGGAAGTGCAGTTCGATACCGGCGGCGACGCCGAGGAAGCTGTCGCGGTCGTAGCTCTGGCTGCTGAAAAGAATGGTACGCATCGGCTCTCCTTGTGTTGCCCGGCCGTCTGTGTGGCCAGGCAACATGCGCCTTGCATCAGGTCGGTTCAGGCATTGACCCGGGTTTCCCCGGCCAGGCGGACGATGGCTACGTCCAGGTCGTCCAGGGCCTGGCGGTAGGCCGGGTCGTTCTTCTTCAGCAGGGTTTCGCTGCGCTGGCAGGCCGCGCGCAGTTGCGGCACTCCGCAGTAGCGGGTGGCGCCATGCAGGCGGTGCACGCGCTCCAGCAGCGTGGCGTGGTCGTCGCTGTCCAGTGCCTGGCGGATGGCCTGGCGGTCGGCGGCCAGCGAGGCCAGCAGCATCGCCAGCATGTCGGCGGCGAGATCGGCCTTGCCGGCTGCCAGGCGCAGGCCTTCTTCCGGGTCCAGCACGCTGGGCTCATCGTCGTTGGTCGGGTGTTCGGCGCTGCGGTCGGGGGCGGGGCTGTGCAGGCTCAGGCCCGTCCATTTGAGCACCACCTGGGCCAGTTGGCGCTCGCCGATGGGCTTGGTGAGGTAGTCGTCCATGCCGCCCTGTAGCAGGGCGCGTTTCTCGTTGGCCAGGGCGTGGGCGGTGAGGGCGACGATGGGCACCGGGCTCAACTCGCTGCCGGCTTCCAGGCGGCGGATTTCCTCGGTGGCCTGGCGCCCGTCCATGCCGGGCATCTGCACGTCCATGAGAACCAGGTCGAAGTTGTGCTGTTGCGCGGCCTCGACGGCGGCATAACCGCTGTCCACCGCCGTCACCAGTGCGCCCATGTCGCCGAGCAGGGTTTCCACCAGCAGCAGGTTGGCCGGGTTGTCGTCCACGCAGAGGATCTTCGGCGCGCGGGTGCTCTGTGGCTGCGGCGCTTCCAGGCGGGGTTGCTGGCGCGGGCTGACCAGGCCGGTGAGGGCGCGGTGCAGCTTGCGCGTGCAGGCCGGCTTGGCCTGCAGCTGGTTGTGCGAGTCGGGCAGCACCTGGTGATAGAGCGCCTGTTCGGTGGTGGGGCAGAGCACCAGGCTCTTGCAGCCCAGCTGCTCCAGGTCCCAGATGTACTGGCTGAGGCGATCGGGCGGCAGTTCGCGGGCGGTAACGCCCATGACGGCGAAGGCCACGGCCCGGGGGCCGTTGCGCTGGGTTTCCACCGCCTCCAGCAGGGCATCAAGGCTGGGATGGTCCTGCACCTCCAGGCCGCAATCCTCCAGTTGGTGGTGCAGGGCCTGGCGGGCCAGCTCCTGGGGTTCGAACACGGCGGCGTAACGCCCGGCCAGCAGGGCCTTGGGCAGGTCGTCGGCGTCATCGCGGGCCTTGGGCAGGCTGACGCTGATCCAGAACTCCGAGCCTTCGCCCGGGGTGCTGGCCACGCCGATCTCGCCGCCCATCTGCTCGATCAGGCGCTTGGAGATGACCAGCCCCAGCCCGGTGCCGCCCGCCTGGCGCGACAGCGAGTTGTCGGCCTGGCTGAAGGCCTGGAACAGCGCGCGCAGGTCTTCGTCGGAGAGGCCGATGCCGGTGTCCTGCACGCTGATGCGCAGCTGCACCAGGTCGGCATCGCTGTCGTCCTCGAGCATGGCGCGCACGGCGATGGTGCCTTCGCGGGTGAATTTGATGGCGTTGCTCACCAGGTTGGTCAGCACCTGTTTGAGGCGCAGCGGGTCGCCCACCAGCTGCAGCGGGGTGTCGCGGTAGACCAGGCTGACCAGCTCCAGGCGCTTCTCGTGGGCGGCGGGGGCGAGGATGGTCAGGGTGTCCTGGATCAGGTCGCGCAGGTTGAAGGGGATGTTCTCCAGCACCAGCTTGCCGGCCTCGATCTTCGAGAAGTCGAGGATCTCGTTGATGATGCCCAGCAGGTTGTCGGCGGATTTCTCGATGGTCGACAGGTAGTCCTGCTGGCGCGGCGACAGCTCGCTCTTCTGCAGCAGGTTGGTGAAGCCGAGGATGCCGTTGAGCGGGGTGCGGATCTCGTGGCTCATGTTGGCGAGGAACTCGGACTTGATCCGGCTCGCCTCCAGGGCCTCCTTGCGCGCCAGGTCCAGCTCGATGTTCTGGATCTCGATGGTTTCCAGGTTCTGGCGGACGTCTTCGGTGGCCTGGTCGATGTTGTGCTGCAGTTCTTCCTGGGCGCTTTGCAGGGCCTCGGCCATGCGATTGATGCCGCCGGCCAGCTCGTCCATCTCGTGGTTGCCCAGTTGCGGCAGACGGGTTTCCAGGCGGCCTTCCTTGAGCAGCGCCACGCCTTGCTTGATGCGCCGCAGCGGTTCGTTGATCTGGTGGCTCATGCGCAGGGCGAGCAGGGCCGTGACGGCGAGGCCGGCGGTGATCAGCAGCAGGCTGGCGAACAGGCTGCGATAGCCCTTGAGCAGGGTGCCGTGGTGGGACATCTCCAGCTCCACCCAGCCCAGCAACTGGTCGTTGCCGAGTTTCGCAGTGTCGCCGGAAAGCACCCGGTGGCGCTCGAACACCGGCTGCATGAAGCGCGTGGCGTCGGTGTTGCTGGTCAGGCTGAGGTGGCTGCCGTCGTTGTCCGGGCTGCTGTTGAGCATGCTCGGGCCAGCGTGGGCGAGGCGCGCGCGCTCGAGGCTGAGGAAGCTCACCGCACGCACATCAGGCTGGTCCAGCGCGTGGTCGGCGATGCGCTCCAGCAGCACCGCATCACCCCGCACCAGGGCGGGGGCGGCCAGCGGTGCGAGCTGCTCGGCGATCATCTGCCCGCGTTGCAGCAGTTGCGCCTGCATGTCGGAAAGCTGCGCCCAGATGAAGTAGCCACCCAGCACCATGGCCAGCAGGCTGGTGGGCAGGAGGGTGAGCAGCAGAACGCGGCCCTTGATGCCTAGATCCTTGTACACGCTCATTCCTTGCGAAGGTGAATGCCGGGAGTGTAGCGACTCGGGCGGTCGGAATCCTCTCGCTTATAGATGGGAATCCCGCTTGCAATTTGCCAAAATGCGATTCTATTAACGAATTATTCGCATTTGCTGGTGGTTCCCATGAACGGCAGTACCCCTCAGAGCGCCCGCATCCTCGCCATCGAGGACGATCCCGTACTGGCTGCTCACCTCTGTGATCATCTGGGCCGTCGCGGCTTCGACGTGACCTTGCGGCAGAACGGCGACGAGGGACTGGGCCTGGCCTGCGCCGAGGATTTCGACCTGATCCTCATGGACATCCTGCTGCCCGGCCGCAGTGGCCTGGAAGTGCTCGCCGAGCTGCGCCGTCGCCGTGGCGTGCCGGTGATCCTGATGTCGGCGCTGGGCGCCGAGCAGGATCGCATCGCCGGTTTCAGCCAGGGCGCCGACGACTACCTGCCCAAGCCCTTCAGCATGGTGGAGATGCAGGTGCGGGTGGATGCGGTGCTGCGTCGCGTGGCCTATGAGCGCCGCGAACCCGAGCAGCCCAGCGAAGAGCTCGAGCTGAAGTTCGACGAAGCGCGCTCGGACGTCGTCTACAAAGGCCAGTGGGCTGATCTGACTCCTACCGAATTCCGCCTGTTGGTGACCTTCTCGCGGCACATGGAAGAGGCGCTGAGCAAGGCCTTCCTCTATCAGCATGTGCTGCATCGCGCCTATTCGCAGCACGACCGCAGCCTGGATATGCACGTCAGCCACATCCGCCGCAAGCTGGCGCGGCTCGACTATGCCGATTGGCGGCTCGAGACCGTCTGGGGCAAGGGCTATGTGCTGACCAACGGGAAAAGCTGATGCCTGGCCGCCATTCGCTGTTCTGGAAGCTGGCGATCATCCTCGTCGGCTTCTGCCTGGTGATGATCGCCCTGACGCTGTCGTTCGGCCAGATGATCGGCCAGCGCACCTCCTTCCTCTCCGATGATGCCCGCCAGGTGCTGCGGGGCTATGCACAGGAGGCCGAGCTGGCCTGGAAGCAGGGCGGTGCCGCGGGTGTCGACGCCTTCCAGGCAAGCCTGGAGCAGCGCGAAGGCAGCTGGGCGTTGCTGCTCGATGCGCACCTGTTCCCTCTTGGCAGCCGCGCCATCACCGATGACCAGCGCCAGCGCCTGAGTTTCATGCGTCGTCTGGAGTGGCCGATGGGGCGCCAGTCGGCTGAGCCGCGCACCCTGAGCATCCCCTTCGACGAGGGGCGTGCGCAGCTGGTGATGCTGCTGCCCGAGCGCTTCAGCCCCTGGGGGCCGCGACCGGTGCTGTTCTTCCTTGCGCAGAAGGTGGTCCCCGGTTTGCTGGCGCTGCTGCTGTGCCTGCTGCTCTACCGCCTGCTGATCTCGCCGTTGCGCCATCTGCGCGAACAGGCCAACGCGCTGCGTGGCGACCAGTTGTCCACCCGTGTGGCGCCCAGCGTCAGCCGCCGTCGCGACGAGCTGGGCGAGCTGGCCCGCGCCTTCGATCACATGGCCGGGCGCCTGGAGAACACCGTGTCCTTCCAGCGCCAGCTGCTGCGCGACCTGTCCCACGAACTGCGCACCCCCCTCAGCCGCCTGCGCGTGGCGGGGGAGAGCGAGCTGGACGTGGAAGGCCTGCGCCAACGCCTGGAGCGCGAGGTGCAGTGCATGCAGCAACTGGTGGACGACACCCTGGAACTGGTCTGGCTGGACACCGAGCGCCCACAGCTGCCCCTGGAGGAGATCGAGGTGCGCTCGCTGTGGGGTGTGATCTGCGAGAACGCCTGCTACGAGAGCGGCTGGCCGGCCCGGCAGCTGGTGTGCGACCTGGGGCCGGAGTGCCGGGTGCTGGGCAATCTCAATGGTTTCGCCCAGGCGTTGGAGAACATCCTGCGCAACGCCATCCGCCATTCACCGCCGAGCGGGGTGATCCGCCTCGGTGGGCAACTGCAGGACGGTTACTGGGAGCTGTGGCTGGAGGACCAGGGCGGCGGCGTCGGCGACGGCCAGCTGGAAACCATCTTCCGCCCCTTCACGCGGCTCTGCGCGGCGCGCCCGGGCGGCGAGGGATTCGGCCTCGGCCTAGCCATCGCGCGGGGCGCCATGCGCTCCCAAGGCGGCGACCTATGGGCGGAGAATACCGGCGAAGGGCTGCGCCTGAACCTGCGGTTGGCAACTGTATAGATTGTAAATGAGCTTTACTCTCAAATAGGAATAAATACCATTTGCGCTGACCCGCGCGGACTGCGGGGCATGCCGAATGGTTCCAGGCTCCATGGCCCACCCGCCACGAGCCGTTCGTCCCGCCTGCTGTCCTGCGCTCGCCCTTGCAACAGGAGTGCTCGACATGCAACCCCGATTCAAGCTCAACCACCTGACCCTGGCCGTGCTGGCCGCTTCGGCCCCGATGCCGGCGCTGGCCGACACCGTCGAACTGGATAGCGATGAGCAGGCTGTGGCGACCAGCGACCAGCCGGTGGAACACGGCCAGGCCCTGGAGCTCGGCGAAACCCACGTGCTGGGTACCGCCGAGGAAGAGCTGAAGCAGGCACCGGGCGTGTCGATCATCACCGCCGAGGACATCAAGAAGCGCCCGCCGGCCAACGACCTGTCCGACATCATCCGCCGCGAGCCGGGGGTCAACCTCACCGGTAACAGCACCAGCGGCAACCGTGGCAACAACCGCCAGATCGACCTGCGCGGCATGGGCCCGGAAAACACCCTGATCCTCATCGATGGCAAGCCTTCGACCTCGCGCAACGCCGTGCGCTACGGCTGGAACGGCGACCGCGACACCCGTGGCGAAACCAACTGGGTGCCGGCCGAAGAGGTGGAACGCATCGAGATCCTCCGGGGCCCGGCGGCGGCTCGCTACGGCTCCGGTGCCATGGGTGGTGTGGTGAACATCATCACCAAGCGCCCGACCGAAGAGCTGCGCGGCTCCATGACCGTCTACACCATCCTCCCCGAGGACGATGCCGAGGGGGCCGGCCGCCGCACCAACTTCAACCTCAGCGGCCCGCTGACCGATTCCCTGGCCTTCCGCCTCTACGGCGGTGCCAGCAAGACCGACGCCGACGACGCCGACATCAACGCCAGCCACCAGAGCGACCCCACCTCCCTGGTGGCCGGCCGCGAAGGCGTGCGCAACAAGGACATCAACGGCCTGCTCAGCTGGCAGTTGAACCCGGAACAGACTCTTGACCTGGAGGCCAGCTACAGCCGCCAGGGCAACATCTTCGCCGGCGACACCATGCTCAACAATGGCGCGGCCTTCGTCAGCAGCCTGGTGGGCTCCGAGACCAACGTGATGCAGCGCAGCGCCTACGCGCTGACCCACCGCGGCGACTTCGAGTGGGGCACCTCCGAGGCCAGCCTGGCCTACGACTACACCCGCAACTGGCGCCTCAACGAAGGCCTGGCCGGCAGCTCCGAAGGTGCCCCTTCCGATGGCGCTGGCGCCTTCACCTCCCGGCTGCGCAACACCCGCGCCAGCGGCGAGGTGAACCTGCCCTTGAGCCTTGGTTTCGAGCAGGTGCTGACCCTGGGCGGCGAGTACCTCTACGAGACCCTCAACGACCCGGGCTCCCTGCGCACCCAGAGCTTCGACCCCGGCAGCTCGGGCCTGCCGGCCCTGGCGGGCTTCGCCCGGGGCAACACCAAGACCGACGCCCGCAGCTTCGCGCTGTTCGCCGAGGACAACATCGAAGTGGGCAGCCGCACCATCGTCACCCCGGGGCTGCGCTACGACGAGCACGAGGAGTTCGGCGGCAACTGGAGCCCCAGCCTCAACGCCTCCCACAAGCTGACCGACGTGCTGACCCTCAAGGGCGGTATCGCACGGGCCTACAAGACGCCCAACCTCTACCAGTCCAACCCCAACTACCTGCTCTACAGCATGGGTAACGGCTGCAACGCCGGCCAGACCAACACCGGTGGCTGCTACCTGGTGGGCAACCCGGACCTGAAGCCGGAAACCAGCATCAACAAGGAAATCGGCCTCGCCCTGGACATGGGCCAGTGGCGCGCCAGCGCGACCTACTTCCGCAACGACTACCAGAACAAGATCATCGGCAGCAACGACTTCCTCTACCGCCTGAGCAACGGCCGCCGGGTGCAGGAGTGGGAGAACGCCGGCAAGGCGGTGGTCGAGGGCATCGAGGGCAACTTCTTCATCGCCCTGACTCCGAGCCTGGACTGGAACACCAACTTCACCTACATGATCGAGTCCGAGGATCGCGACACCGGCGAGCCGCTGAGCATCATCCCCGAGTACACCCTCAACAGCACCCTGGACTGGTACGCCACCGAGCAGCTGTCCCTGCAGCTCAACGGCACCTACTACGGCAAGCAGGAGGCCCCCGCGCTCAACCAGCGCACCAACCAGGCCTATGCCACCGCCGCGCAGAAGGACGTCGACCCCTACGGCCTGATGGGCGTCAGCGCCGGCTACGAGTTCAGCGAGAACTACAGCGTGCGGGTGGGTATCAACAACCTCTTCGACAAGCGCATCTACCGTGAGGGCAACGCCGCTGACGCCGGTGCCAACACCTACAACGAACCAGGCCGCGCCTATTTCGCATCGGTCACCGCCTCGTTCTGAACCGCGCTCCTTGCCCACCCCCGTGGTGGGCGTTCGGCTCTGCCAGGCCTTGCCTGGCAGAGTTTTTTCATCAGGGCTCGAACATGAAGTTATGGAATGACGGCTACCTGGCCGACTTCCCCTACCCGCACCAGGTGCACCCGGAGCTGTCCCCCACCTGGCTGGCGGCAGTGCTCACCGCCCTGGGCCAGCGTGCGCCCGAACCGGGCGCGGGTTTCAGCTACTGCGAGCTGGGTTGCGGCCAGGGCCTGAACAGCCTGCTGCTGGCGGCGGCCAACCCCGCCGGGCGCTTCCTGGCGGTGGATTTCAACGCCCGTCACATCGACCACGGACAACGCCTGGCGCTGGCCGCGGGGCTCGACAACCTGGTCTTCCGCCAGGCTGGCTTCGTCGAGCTGGCGGACGAGGAGGGTGGTGAGGCCTTCGATTTCATCGCCCTGCACGGGGTGTTCTCCTGGGTGTCGCCGGCCAGCCGCGCGGCCATCCTGCGTTTCGTCGAGCGCCGCCTTAAACCGGGTGGCGTGCTCTACCTCGCCTACATGAGCCACCCCGGGCTGTCGGCTTTCGCCAGCGCCCAGCGCTTCATCTGGCAGGCCGCGCAGCGCGCCGAGGGTGACCCGGTACAGCGCCTGCGCATCGCCCTCGACGCCCTGCAACGCTGGCAGGTGGCGGGCGCCGGGTACTTCATCGAGCACCCCGACGTGGCGCGGCGCCTGGCGTCCGGCCGCGGGCAGGACCTGGCCTTCCTCGCCCACGAACTGCTGTGTGAGCACTGGGCGCCCCTGCATTCGGCCGAGGTGATCGAATCCCTCGCTGCCGTTGGCTGCACCTTCGTCGGCAGCGCCACGCCACTGGAAAACATCGACGAACTCGCCGTGCCCGGCCATTGCCTGCCGCTGCTGGCCGAGCTCGACGATGTGGCGCAGCGGGAGTCGGCACGGGACATGGCCTGCAACCAGTCGCTACGCCGCGACCTCTATGTGCGTACCCCGCGCGCACTGAGCGCGGACGAACACCGCCAGGCGCTGCTGGATGGCTGCTGGGCCGGCATGCCCGATGCGCCGGATCAGGGCGCGCTGCGCTTCGATACCCGTATCGGCCCGGTGGAGGGCGAGGCGACGCTGTTCTCGCCGCTGCTCCAGGCCCTAGCCGAAGGGCCGCAGCGCTTCACCGAACTGGCAAGTCGCCCGGCCCTGGCCAGCCAGCTGTCCGGCCTCAACCGTGCCTTGCAGATGCTCGCCTGGGCCGGCCACGCCCACCCCATGTTGACCGGCGCGGTGGCCGCCGAGCGCTGTCAGGGCCTCAACCGTTTGCTGGCCGAGGGTGCACTGCTTGGCGAGGGCTATGGCCACCTGGCGGCGCCCAGCCTGGGTGCCCCCGTAGCGGCCAGCCCCCTGGAAATGGCCTGCGCCCGGGTGCTGCTGGAGCACCCGCAGTTGCGCGGCAACCTGTTGCGGGAAACCGCCCTGGCGCTGTTGCGCCGCCACGGCTGGCAGGTGGAAGACGCCGCCGGGCATTGGCAGCGCTTTGAAGCCCGCGCGCTGCCAGCCTGGCTGCAACTGGGCGTGGTGGCCGGAGATGCCCCCCGCCGGAGAACCAACGATGAGGAACGCACCATGACTCTGCCCACCTGGTTGCCCGTCACCTCCCGCGTGCTGGCCGCGCTGGTGGGGGGCTACGCCTTCACCTACGCGCTGACCGCCGCCCTGGGGCGGCTGCTGCCGCTGCACCCGATGGACGCCATGGTGGTCGCCACCCTGCCGAGCTTCGTCCTGTACACCCTGGCCATTCTCTGGGCCTTCGCCGCCCGTGATGCCTGGTGGGCCTGGGGCGGTGCCGCGCTGGCGCTGCCCCTGGCGGGCATCGGCTTCTGGCCGCAACTGCTGGAGCGCCTGGGATGAAACGCACCCTGACCCACTCCATGTCCTGGCTGCACACCTGGAGCGGCCTGGTCTTCGGTTGGCTGCTGTTCGCCATCTTCCTCACCGGCACCCTGGCCGTGTTCGACAAGGAGATCGATACCTGGCTGCGCCCGGAGATACCGGCGGTCGAGGTGAGCCAGGTGGACGCGGCGCGTGTCGCCCTGGGCTGGTTCGCCTTGCATCACCCGCACGCCGAAGCCTGGAACATCGCCCTGCCCACGGAGCGTTCGCCCGGTCTCGGCGTGTCCGCCGGCGAGCAGCGCCGTGGCGGCGGCCTCCAGCTCGATCCGCGCAGTGGCGAGCGTATCGAGGCCCGGGATACGGCGGGCGGGCTGTTCTTCTTCCGCTTCCACTTCACCCTCGACCTGCCGCGCGACATCGGCATCTGGCTGGTGGGCCTGGCGGCGATGGCGATGCTGGCGCTACTGGTGAGCGGGATCGTCATCCACAAGAAATTCTTCAAGGAGTTCTTCACCTTCCGTCCGGGCAAGGGGCAGCGCTCCTGGCTGGATGCGCACAACGCGGCGGGTGTGCTGGTGCTGCCCTTCCACCTGATGATCACTTACACCGGCCTGGTGATCTTCTACCTGATCTACATGCCTGCCGCGCTGGATGCGCTGTTCGACGGCAACCGCGAGGCGGCCTTCGGGCGCGGGCCACAGGGGGGCGAGCAGCACCAGGGGCGCAGGCCGCAAGGGCAGGGCGACGGGACAGGGCACGAGGTTGTCGCGCGCGCCGAGCTGGCCGACCTCGGCCCATTGCTGGAGGAGGCGACCCGGGTGCTCGGGCCGGTCGCCGGCCTGTCCATCCGCAACCCGGGGCGGGCGGATGCGCGCATCGAGGCGCGACCGGTGCTGGGCAACCGCATCGAGTTGACCAAGGGCCAGAGCATGCTGTTCGACGGGGTGAGCGGCAAGGTGCTGCGCATGCCCAGCGAGAGCCGGCCGGCGCCGCTCACCCAGCGGGTGATGGCAGGGCTGCATTTCGCCCAGTTCGGCGGTTACCCGATGCGCTGGCTGTACTTCGTCTGTGGCCTGGTGAGCAGCGCGATGATCGCCACCGGGCTGGTGCTGTTCACCGTCAAGCGCAGTCGCCGCCCCGATGCCGAGGGCGCGCTGGCGGCTGCGTTCTACCGGGTGGCTGAGCCGGTGAACGTGGCCGTGGTGGCGGGCCTGACCCTGGCCTGCATCGGGCTGTTCTGGGCCAACCGTCTGCTGCCGGTGGAGCTGGCCCAGCGCGGTCACTGGGAAACCCGGGTGTTCTTCGCCATCTGGACCCTGAGCCTGGGGCATGCCTGGCTGCGTCCGAGCCTGGCGGCCTGGCGTGAGCAACTGGGGTTGGCCGCGCTGCTCTGCCTGGGCCTGCCCCTGGCCAGCGCCATGACCCTGGAGACGCCCTGGGGCGAGCAGACTCGGCTGTTGCTGGAACTCACCGCTTGTGGCTGCGGCCTGCTGCTGGCCTGGACCGCGCTGAAGGTGCACAGGAAAGCCGGGCAACCGGTGGCAACGCGGGCGGCACACAAGCTGGCGGAGGTGAACTGAGATGGCGACTGTTCTCTTCGCCGGCCTCTGGCTGGCCTACGGCGGGATGCTGGCGCTGTGCATGGGCATGGAACGGCACTTCAAGCAGGTCTGGCAGCGGTTGCCGGCCCCCCTGCTGCGTCGCGGCCTGCGCGTTGGCGGTTGGCTGGCGCTGGGCTTGAGCTTGGTCGCCAGCGTTGCCGCCTGGGGCTGGGCGATGGGCCCGGTGGGCTGGTTCGGGATGCTGTCCGTGGCAGGGTTCGGACTGGTGCTGCTGCTGCCGTACCGGCCACGCCTGGCGGTCTGGCTGCCCCTGGCCAGCGCTCCTTTGCTGGCGCTGATCGGGTTGCTGACCTGACGTTGCCGGGTCGTAGCCCGGGCTTCAGCCCGGGAGGGGCGCTGCAACGGCCGTGCTCGGTGCCTGGAAATCCCGCAGTGCCTGCCCGTCATGTTCGTCACCCAGCTCCGCCGCGCGCTGGTGATAGGCCAGGGCCAGCTCGCGCAGCTCGGCCTGTCGCGCGTTGGCCAGGCTGGTGCGAGCGACCCGAAGGAAATTGAGGTTGCCGCCGACCAGGGCTTCGCGCAGCCAATGCAGGGCTTCGTTCAGCTCACCGGCTTCGGTCAGTACCGCGGCATGGCTGAACTGACCGCGGAAATCACCCGCCAGCGCCGAGCGGCGGTACCACTCGCGCGCCTGCTGGGCGTCCACCGGCACGCTGATGCCTTCTTCAAAGTAGCGCCCCACCAGGTTCATCGACTTGGCGTGCCCGGCTTCGGCTGCCTGCAGGTAGAGGGCGAAGGCGGCGGCCTGGTCGCGCTCGACGCCACGCCCGGTGGCCAGCAGCCCGGCGTAGTTGTAGGCGGCCCAATCGAGGCCTTGCTGCATCGCCAGGCGGTAGTGATGGGCGGCGCCGGGCAGGTCCTGTTCACCCCCCCAGCCGTGCTCCAGGCAGCGGCCGAGCATGTTGCGCGCCATGGCGTGGCCTTGTTCGGCAGCGATGCCGAACCAGGTGCGCGCCAATGCTGGGTCGCGCTCTATGCCCTGGCCGTCGAGGAGGATCTGCCCCAGCAGCGCCTGGGCTTCCGGCGCCCCCTGGCGGGCGGCGGCGAGCAGGCTGCGGGCGACGTCACGGGGTTCGCCGGCCAGGCGCTCCTGTAGGGCCTGGGCGTCCAGGGTCTCCTGGCGGCGCAGGACGAAGGCCATGCTCAGAGCTCCGCCCAGCGGCGTAGCAGGTTGTGGTAGTTACCGGTCAGCTGCACCAGTGCGGGGTGGTCCGGTACGTCGCGGGTCAGGCTCTGGATGGCCTGGTCCATCTCGTAGAGGAGGGTGCGCTGGCCGTCGTCGCGGACCATGCTCTGGGTCCAGAAGAACGAGGCGATGCGCGCGCCACGGGTCACCGGCTCGACCTTGTGCAGGCTGTGGGACGGGTAGATGACCAGGTCGCCGGCGGCGAACTTCACCCGTTGGGTGCCGTAGGTGTCCTGGATCACCAGTTCGCCGCCGTCGTAGCTGTCCGGCTCGCTGAAGAACAGCGTCGCTGAGACGTCGGTGCGCACCTGCTCCGGGCTGCCCTGGATGCGGCGGATGGCATTGTCGATGTGGTAGTCGAAGGTGCCGCCACCCGAGTAGCGGTTGAACAGCGGCGGGTAGACCTTCAGCGGCAGCACGGCGGAAACGAAGAGGGGGTGGCTCCACAGGCGTTGCAGCATCGCGGCGCTGATTTCCTTGGCCAGGGGGTGGCCTTCCACCAGTTGCTCGTTGTGCTTGGCCCTCGCCGACTGATGCCCGGCGGTGATGCGGCCGTCCATCCAATCAGCCTGTTCCAGCGCCTCGCGGATACGGGCGGCCTCGTCGGGGGTGAATACGCCGGGTATGCGCAGGAGCATGGTCATCGGCCTCCGGATGGGAAAATGGCGCGGATAGTAGTGATTTTCATTTGATACTTACAAGCGGATTCGCGAGGGCTGCCGACGACCCGTCATGACAAGTGTAAATATTGTAAAAAAGACGCAAATGAGAATTCTTGGCAATTGCTACTGTAAATATTTTGAAATAGATTCCGCGACCTCTGAAATCCCTGGGGAGGGAAAACGATGTCGCGTCAGCTGCTCGAGTCCACTGTTTCTGCCCAGCGCCTGCTGGCTTCCGCCATCGGCGTCGCCCTGTCGGCCGCCTCCATGGCGCCGGTCGTCCATGCCGCACAGCCGGAAAAGAAGGACGGCGAGAAGGATGGCGTGATTTCCCTCGATGCCACCTCGGTGGTGGGCGAGCAGATCGAGAGCGAGGACTACCAGGTCCAGCGTTCCGCCTCGCAGAAATACACCGCGCCGCTGGTGGACACCCCGCGCTCGGTCACCGTGATTCCGCAGCAGGTGATCAAGGACACCGGCGCGCTGTCCCTGCAGGATGCCCTGCGCACCGTGCCCGGCATCACCATGGGCGCGGGCGAGGGGGGCAACCCCCAGGGCGACCGCCCCTTCATCCGGGGCTTCGATGCCCAGTCCGATACCTATCTGGACGGCGTGCGTGACACTGGCGCACAGACCCGCGAGATCTTCGCCATCGAGTCAGTGGAAGTGAGCAAGGGCCCGAACTCTTCCTTCGGCGGCCGCGGCTCGGCCGGCGGCAGCCTCAATCTGGTGACCAAGAAGGCGCACCTGGGCGACTCCATCGACGGCGGCTTCACCTGGGGCTCCGACCAGACCCAGCGCTACACCGCCGACATCAATCAGCAGTTCCTCGACACTGCGGCGTTCCGCCTCAACCTGATGAGCCACGAAAGCAACGTCGCCGGCCGTGACAAGGTCAACTACGACCGTTGGGGCGTCGCGCCCTCGCTGGCCTTCGGCCTGGGCACCGACACCCGGCTGAACTTCGATTTCTACCACATGGAAAGCAACGACCTGCCGGACTCGGGCATTCCCTATGGCTACTCGGTGGGTACCACCCACACTGCGGCCAGCCCCGACAAGCCGGTCGACGGCGGCGACAGCAGCAACTTCTATGGCCTGACCAACCGTGACTTCCGCAAGACCCGTGCGGACATCGCCACCATCGCCATCGAGCACGACCTGAACGACTCGCTGACCATCAAGAACACCCTGCGCCATGGCAACAGCATGCAGGACTACATCCTGACCCAGCCGGACGACAGCCAGGGCAACGTGCGCCAGGGCAACGTGTGGCGTCGCGTCAACTCCCGCGTGGGCAACACCGCCACCACCACCAACCAGACCGACCTGTTCGGCGACTTCCAGCTGGCCGGATTCAAGAACAGCTTCTCAACCGGTATCGAGCTTTCCCGAGAGGAGTCGGACCGCAGCAGCTACACCGTGAACACCGACACCACGCCGACCAGCCCCGGCAACAGCAGCACCAACTGCACCACCGGCATGGTCGGCTCCAGCAGTGGCTACAACTGCACCTCGCTGGGCAACCCCAACCCGGACGACCCCTGGGCCGGCAGCGTTGCGCGCAACTATGCGGGTACCCTGACCACCGGCGACACCCGCGCGATCTACGCGTTCGACAGCATCGAGCTGGACCCGCAGTGGATCCTCAACCTGGGCCTGCGCTACGACAGCTTCGAGACCGATGCCAAGACCAAGGCGGCCTCGGGTGCCACTACCTTCAAGGCGTCCGACAAGTCCGAGTTCGTCAACTACCAGGTGGGCCTGGTGTGGAAGCCGGCCAGCAACGGCAGCATCTACGCCTCCTACGCCACCTCCGCGACCCCGCCGGGCGCCATGCTCGGCGAGGGCACCGAGGGCAACGGCCTGCCGACGTCCGTGGGCACTCCGACCAGCATCGTCAGCGACCTGGAGCCGGAAGAGACCGTCAACTACGAGCTGGGCACCAAGTGGGACCTGCTGGATGAGCGCCTGTCGCTGACCGCTGCGATCTTCCGTACGGAGAAAGAGAACACCCGCATCCTGGTGAGCAACTACACCTACGAGAACGCCGGCAAGACCCGTGTCGACGGCTTCGAGCTGAGCGCCAGCGGCAAGCTGACCGACAAGTGGCAGGTGTTCGCCGGCTACAGCTACCTGGACAGCGAACTGGTCGACCCGGGCGCGGTGGGCAACCGTACCGGTGTGGTCACCAGCATCACCAACGCCGCCAAGGGCAACGAGATGCCCAACACGCCGAAGAACAGCTTCAGCCTGTGGACCACTTACCAGGTCCTGCCGCAGCTGACCGTCGGTGGTGGCGCCTTCTACGTGGACGATGTGTTCGGCGACAACAACAACTCTGTTTACGTCCCGTCCTACTGGCGCTACGACGCGATGGTCGCCTACAAGCTGACGAAGAACGTCGACCTGCAGCTGAACGTGCAGAACCTCACCGACGAGACCTACTACGACAAGGCCTACTCCACCCACTTCGCCAACCAGGCGGCGGGTCGCACGGCACTGCTGAGCACCAACTTCCACTTCTGACCGGTGCGGCCCTGGCCGCTCCTTCAGCCAACGAAGCCCCGGCCGCACCCGCTGCCGGGGCTTCGTCGTTCAGCGGCCTCTATATAGAAGAGGGCAAGCGATGCGTCGGCCATAGCCGCTGGTTCCATGCTTATAGCCTCATGGCATAACGCGATACGTTCCTGCGATATGGCCTCCGCCGGTTTGCCGGTATCATGTGCACCCCCTGCGTCTGGATTGCGAACCTCGCCATGACCCTGCAGTACCCAACCATCGCCGACTGCATCGGCAACACTCCGCTGGTGCGCCTGCAGCGCCTGGGCGGAGATACCAGCAATACCCTCCTGGTCAAGCTCGAAGGCAACAACCCCGCGGGTTCCGTGAAGGACCGCCCGGCCCTGTCGATGATCACCCGCGCCGAACTGCGCGGCGCCATCCAGCCCGGCGACACCCTGATCGAGGCGACCTCGGGCAACACCGGCATCGCGCTGGCCATGGCAGCGGCGATCAAGGGCTACAAGATGGTCCTGATCATGCCGGACAACATGAGTGCCGAGCGCAAGGCCGCCATGACCGCCTACGGCGCCGAGCTGATCATCGTCACCAAGGAAGAGGGCATGGAAGGCGCCCGCGACCTGGCCGAGCGCATGCAGGCCGAAGGCCGCGGCAAGGTGCTGGACCAGTTCGCCAACGGCGACAACCCCGAGGCCCATTACGTGGGCACCGGCCCCGAGATCTGGCGCCAGACCCAGGGCAGCATCACCCACTTCATCAGTTCCATGGGCACCACCGGCACCATCATGGGCACCTCGCGCTACCTCAAGGAGCAGAACCCCGAGATCCAGATCGTCGGCCTGCAACCCCAGGAAGGCTCGGCCATTCCCGGCATCCGCCGCTGGCCCGAGGAATACCTGCCGAAGATCTACCAGGCCGATCGCGTCGACCGCGTCGTCGACATGGCCCAGGTCGAAGCGGAGCAGACCATGCGCCGCCTGGCCCGCGAGGAAGGCATCTTCTGCGGCGTCTCCTCCGGCGGTTCGGTGGCGGCCATGCTGCGCCTCTCCCGCGAAGTGGAGAACGCGGTGATGGTGGCGATCATCTGCGATCGCGGCGACCGCTACCTGTCCACCGGCGTGTACGACCCGATCCCGTGAAACTCGTCATTCCCCGTCCCGATGGCTGCGCAGGCCGTTACTCGCTGCGCGCCTATCGCATTCACCTGCACCCCGTGAGCGGCAATGGCCGGGGCATCGCCCTGGGCGCCGCTCCGGCCGTTTCCCGTTATGCGCCGTCGGTTTTGCTGCAGCGCCCCTGGTTCCTGCCCAAGAGTGTGAAAGATGGCCAAGCGTAGTGGTGGCCTGCGGTTCCAGCCCAGTGGCGGCTCGCGCCCGGCGCAGCAGGTGCCCACCGGCAAGAAGCAGCGCCTGGCCATCGAGCGCCTGGCCAACGATGGCCGCGGCATCGCCTTTGTCGACGGACGCACCTGGTTCGTTTCCGGCGCGCTGCCGGGCGAAGAGGTGGAGAGCCGTGTGCTCGGTGCCCGCGCCCAGATAGTCGAAGCCCGTGCGGAGAAGGTGCTGGTCGCCAGCCCGCTGCGCCGCGTCGAGCCTTGTGCCCACGCCGGCCAGTGCGGCGGTTGCACCCTGCAGCACCTGCCCCATGCCGAGCAGCTTGCCCTGAAACAGCGCACGTTGGCCGAACAGCTGGCGCGCTTCGCCGGGCTCGAGCCCGAAGCCTGGGCCGCGCCGCTGGTGGGGCCCGAGTTGGGCTACCGCCGCCGCGCGCGCATTGCTGTGCGCTGGGACGCCAAGGCCGCGCGCCTGGATGTGGGCTTCCGCGCCGCCGCCAGCCAGTCGATCGTCGGCATCGACGATTGCGCCGTGCTGGTACAGCCCTTGCAGTCCATCGTCCGTGCGTTACCGCAACTGCTGCGCAGCCTGGAAAGGCCGCAAGCCCTCGGTCATGTCGAGCTCTTTCACGGCAATGCCTCGTCGCTGCTGCTGCGCCATACCCAGCCCCTGGGTGAGGCGGACCTGCAGCGTCTGCGTCATTTCTGCGCCGAACACCAGGCCCAGCTGTGGCTCCACGGTGCGGGCGAACCGCAGCCGGACGATGCCGCCGCGCGCCTGGGTTACCGTTTGGAACAATGGGGTCTGGAGCTGGAATACCGACCGGGGGATTTCGTCCAGGTCAACGCCGCGGTCAACGAAGCGATGGTCGCCCAGGCGCTAGACTGGTTGGCACCACAGGCTTCCGAGCGGGTGCTGGACCTGTTCTGCGGGCTCGGCAATTTCGCCCTGCCACTGGCGCGCCAGGCGCGCGAAGTGGTGGCGGTGGAAGGTGTGGACGTCATGGTCCAACGCGCCCGCGGCAATGCTGTAACCAATGGTTTGGAGAATGCGCACTTTTTCCAGGCCGACTTGTCGAAGCCGCTGGCCGAGGCCCGTTGGGCTGCCCAGGGCTTCGATGCGGTACTGCTGGACCCGCCGCGCGATGGCGCGTTTGAGATCGCCCGTCACCTTGGCGAGCTCGGCGCGAAACGCGTGGTGTATGTGTCTTGCAACCCGGCGACGCTGGCACGTGACAGTGCCGAGCTGGTCCGACAGGGTTATCGGCTCAGGAGAGCCGGCATCCTCGACATGTTTCCGCAGACGGCCCATGTCGAGGCCATGGCGTTATTCGAGGCGGGCTAGGATGCTCGCGTAATCCGACTGGCCCAGAGAGGCTGGCGAACATTCGGCGTGACGGGCGTACGTCGTAGGGAAGGTAAGGCAAGATGGTACAGGTCAGAGCGCAACAGCCGGTCAATACCGACGGCAGTATCAACCTCGAGGCGTGGCTGGACCATGTCCTCAGTCTCGATCCGGTGCTGGACCGCGAGGTGCTGAAAAAGGCCTGCGAATTCGCCCGGGACTCCGAGCAGCAGGCCAATGCCGCACAGAACCTCTGGGCCGAAGGCACCTCGAGTTTCCAGACCGGCCTGGAGATCGCCGAGATCCTCGCTGATCTCAAGCTGGACCAGGAATCCCTGGTGGCTGCGGTCATCTACCGTGGCGTGCGCGAGGGCAAGATCCCGCTCCCCGAGGTCAACCAGCGCTTCGGCCCGGTGGTGGCCAAGCTGATCGAGGGCGTGCTGCGCATGGCCGCCATCAGCGCCAGCCTCAGCCCGCGCCAGTCCCTGGTGCTGGGCACCCAGGCCCAGGTGGAGAACCTGCGCAAAATGCTGGTGGCCATGGTCGACGACGTGCGCGTCGCCCTGATCAAGCTGGCCGAGCGGACCTGCGCCATCCGCGAGGTGAAGAACGCCGACGACGAGAAGCGCCACCGCGTCGCCCGCGAAGTCTTCGACATCTACGCGCCCCTGGCCCATCGGCTGGGCATCGGCCATATCAAGTGGGAGCTGGAAGACCTGTCCTTCCGCTACCTGGAGCCGGACCAGTACAAGCAGATCGCCAAGCTGCTGCATGAGCGCCGCCTGGATCGCGAGCAGTACATCGCCGACGTGATGAACCAGCTGCGCGAGGAGCTGGCCGCGACCGGCATCCGCTCCGATATCAGCGGGCGTGCCAAGCACATCTATTCCATCTGGCGGAAGATGCAGCGCAAGGGCCTGCAGTTCAGCCAGATCTATGACGTGCGTGCCGTGCGCGTGCTGGTGCCGGAGGTGCGTGATTGCTACACCGCGCTCGGCATCGTGCACACCCTGTGGCGCCACATTCCCAAGGAATTCGACGACTACATCGCCAACCCCAAGGAGAACGGCTACCGCTCCCTGCATACGGCGGTGATCGGCCCGGACGGCAAGGTGCTGGAGGTGCAGATCCGCACCCACGCCATGCACGAGGAAGCCGAGCTCGGGGTCTGCGCCCCTGGCGCTACAAGGGCACCGACGTCAAATCCAGCTCCAACCATTACGAAGAGAAGATTTCCTGGCTGCGCCAGGTGCTGGAATGGCACGAGGAACTGGGCGATATCGGCGGCCTGGCCGAGCAGCTGCGGGTGGACATCGAGCCCGACCGGGTCTACGTCTTCACCCCCGACGGCCACGCCATCGACCTGCCCAAGGGCGCGACGCCGCTGGACTTCGCCTACCGCGTGCACACCGAGATCGGCCACAACTGCCGGGGCGCGAAGATCAACGGCCGCATCGTGCCGCTGAACTACAGCCTGCAGACCGGCGAGCAGGTGGAGATCATCACCGGCAAGCAGGGTTCGCCCAGCCGTGACTGGCTCAACCCCAACCTCGGCTACATCACCACCTCCCGCGCGCGGGCGAAGATCGTCCACTGGTTCAAGCTGCAGGCCCGCGACCAGAACGTCGCCGCCGGCAAGGCCATGCTCGAACGCGAGTTGGCCCGCCTGGCCCTGCCGCCGGTGGACTTCGAGAAGCTCGCCGAGAAGTGCAACCTGCGCACCGCCGAAGACATGCATGCCGCGCTCGGTGCCGGCGACCTGCGCCTGGCCCACGTGGTCAACTGCGCGCAGCAGCTGGTGGAGCCGGAGCGCGGCGCCAGCGAGCAGCTGGAGCTGATTCCCCGCCGCGCGACCGGCCAGTACAAGCCGGGCAAGCGTGGCGACATCCAGATCCAGGGCGTGGGCAACCTGATGACCCAGATGGCGGGCTGCTGCCAGCCGCTTCCGGGCGACCCCATCGTCGGCTACATCACCCTCGGTCGTGGCGTCAGCATCCACCGCCAGGATTGCGCCTCGGCCTTGCAACTGGCCGGCCGCGAGCCGGAGCGGATGATCCAGGTCAGCTGGGGCCCGTGCCGGTGCAGACCTACCCGGTGGACATCGTCATCCGTGCCTATGACCGCTCCGGCCTGTTGCGCGACGTCTCCCAGGTGCTGCTCAACGAGCGCATCAACGTGCTGGCGGTGAACACCCGCTCGAACAAGGAAGACAACACCGCGTCCATGCTGCTGACCATCGAGATTCCCGGGCTGGATGCGCTGGGGCGCTTGCTGGCCAGGATCTCGCAGCTACCCAATATCATCGAAGCCCGCCGCAATCGCGCTGCCTGAACTACTGCGCGATTCGCTCGTGACGTTCAGGTCGTGCCGGGCATAAATCACTGGACCTGCCATGTATCAACTCGACGACCTGCTGCACCTGATGGCCCGGCTGCGTGACCCGCAGTACGGCTGCCCCTGGGACCTGAAGCAGGACTACGCGACCATCGTTCCGCACACCATCGAGGAAGCCTACGAGGTGGCCGATGCCATCGAGCGCAGCGACTTCGAGCAGTTGCCGGGCGAGCTGGGCGACCTGCTGTTCCAGGTCGTCTACTACAGCCAGCTGGCGCGGGAGGAGGGCCGTTTCGAGTTCGCCACCGTGGTCGATGCGATCACCCGCAAGCTGGTGCGCCGCCATCCCCATGTGTTCCCCGATGGCGACCTGTACGGCGCGCCGGACATGGCGCGCCTGGAAGAGGCCGCCATCAAGCAGCGCTGGGAGGAGATCAAGGCCGAGGAGCGCGCCGAGAAGGCCGCCGCGCCGGAGCAACTGTCCCTGCTGGACGATGTGCCCGCCGTGCTGCCGGCCCTGAGCCGCGCGGCCAAGCTGCAGAAGCGTGCGGCCCAGGTCGGCTTCGACTGGCCCGAGGCGCTGCCGGTGGTGGACAAGGTGCGCGAGGAGCTGGACGAGGTGCTGGAGGCGATGGCCGACAACGACCCCGCCGCCATCGCCGATGAGATCGGCGACCTGCTGTTCGTGGTGGTGAACCTGGCGCGCCATCTCAAGGTGGACCCGGAAACCGCCTTGCGTGGAGCCAACGGTAAATTCGAGCGGCGCTTCCGATTCATCGAACAGGCATTGCGTGAAGCGGGTCGTCCCATTGAAGATTGCACCCTGGACGAACTGGATGCCCTGTGGGGCGAAGCCAAGAAACAGGAAAAAGCCGCCCTTGGCTGCTAAGCAGAGAGACTGAATTACCCATGAGCCTTTCCCTCCGTGACCAACTGCTGAAAGCCGGGCTGGTCAATGAAAAGCAGGTCAAGCAGGCCGGCAAGCAACAGCAGAAGCAACAGCGCCTGGAGAAGAAGAACCAGGTCGAGAAGGATGACAGCCAGCGCCAGGCCGCTCTTCAGGCACAGGCCGAGAAGGTCGCCCGTGACCAGGAGCTGAACCGCCAGCAGCAGGAAAAGGCCGAGCAGAAGGCCCGCTCGGCGCAGATCAAGCAGCTTATCGACAGCTCGCGCCTGCCCAAGCTGACCACCGAGGACTACTACAACTTCGTCGACGACAAGAAGGTCAAGCGCATCGCCGTCAACGATATGGTCCGCGACAAGCTGAGCCGTGGTTCCCTGGCCATCGTCCAGCACGGTGGTGGCTACGAGATCATCCCCCGCGATGCTGCGCTGCGTATCCAGGAGCGCGACCCGCGCCGCATCCTGCTGCTCAACACCCCCACCGAAGAAGCCGATGCGGACGATCCCTACGCCGCCTACAAGGTGCCGGACGACCTGATGTGGTGAGTGCGGTGCAGGCATGAAGGGAGCCGGGCGATGCCCGGCTTTTTCATGGGCGTTTGGCGGTGACGGTAGGGCGGGTGAAACCCGCGGAACCCGGTGCCTGCTGCTTGTCGGGTTGCACCCGACCTACAAGGAGTTGGGGCGGTGCAGCCTGTAGCCCGGGCTTCAGCCCAGGGCGTGGAGGAGTCAGCAGATCTGGTTGCCCAGCAGCACCCGGCCGAAGCTGGCGCCTTCGGTCAGCGGGGTGATGGCGGTGATGTGGTCCAGGCGCAGGCGCTCAGGGCCGGCCTCGCCCTGGACGAGGAAGAACTCCTCCTTCGCCGGGGTGGTCTCGGTGTTCACCGCGCGGGCTTCCAGGCTGGCACCGTCGTCCAGTTCGATCAGCAACTGGTAGCGGTGCAGGCAGGCGATCTCGATGAAGTCATAGAGTTCGCAGGACAGGGGCAGGTAGTGGCTCATCTCGGTCTCCTCGGGGCGGGAGTCTCGACTCAGGATGCCGATCATCCTATACCCGTGGAGGCGCGCCGCCAGCCCACCTTTGTAAGGGCATGAAAAAGCCGGGCAATGGCCCGGCTTCCTGGCAACGCTGGCGCCTTACTGGGCGCCTTCGACCTTGCGGCCGTCGACCGTGCCGTCCTTGAGCATGATCTGGTATTCCTTGCCGTCCTTCTCCACTTGATTCAGGCGCACCAGCAGGTAGCCCCAGTCCTTGGCGAACCAGAGGGTGGTCTTGCGGTTGCTCTGGGTGGGGTCGCGCACGCGCTCGACCTTGATGGCATCGACCGTGCCGGCCTTGGTCTCGACCTTCTCCTCGCCGAGGACGCGGAAGTCATAGGTCTCGACTTCGTCGCCGTCGATCACCTGGTAGCTCATGCTCTTCTTGCCGGCGGCGACGTCGTGCTGCAGCACCAACTGGTAGGTGGACTTGTCCACCAGGCCACGGTTCAGGGGCACGCGCACCTGGTCGCCGCGATCGCTGCCGATCACCTGCTTCTGGCTCCAGTCGAAGTCCAGCTCGATCTGCTTGCTCTTGCCCAGGCCGCTGCGGTTGAAGCGGTAGGTCTGGGGCAGGAAGGCGTTGTTTTCCAGGCGGAATACGCTCGTTTCGGTCAGGCTGGCCACCAGCATGGAGGCCTCGAAATCCAGCTGCCAGCGGCCGTCGTCCAGCTTCTTCAGGCTGCGGCCGGCGGTGCCGCTGATGGGCATCGTCTTCCAGTCGGCGGTGTAGCTGGCCTCGAAGGGTTTCAGCTCGGCCGCGGTGACCGGCAGGGTAAACAGGGCGAGGAGCAACAACAGGGCACGACGCATCGGCAAAATCTCCTAGTTACGCAGTTGCTGCCCGCAGGGGGGCAGCGCTTGGCCATCCAGTAGCGCGCCTTGCTCGCCCAGGCTCAGGCGACCTTCGGCGAACCAGCGCATGGCCAGCGGGTAGATACGGTGTTCCTGCACATGCACCCGTCTGGCCAGGCTTTCCGGTGTGTCATCAGACTCTACCGGGATTACCGCCTGTACGACCAGAGGGCCCCCATCGAGTTCCTCGGTAACGAAGTGCACGCTGCAGCCATGCTCGGCATCACCGGCTTCCAGCGCGCGCTGGTGGGTGTGCAGGCCCTTGTGCAGGGGCAGCAGGGACGGGTGGATGTTGAGCAGGCGGCCCTGGTAGTGACGCACGAAACCAGAGGTGAGGATGCGCATGAAGCCGGCCAGCAGCACCAGGCGCGGGGCATGGGCGTCGATGGCTGCAACCAGCGCCGCATCGAAGGCCTCGCGGCCTTCGTACTGCGTGTGGTCGAGCACCTGGGTGGCGATCCCCGCCTGGCGGGCGCGCTCCAGCCCGTAGGCATCGGCGCGGTTGGAAATCACCGCGCGGATGCGTGCCGGGCTGTCGGCTGTGGAGCTGCTGTCGATCAGGGCCTGGAGGTTGCTGCCGGAACCGGAGATCAGCACCACCACATCACAGCGGTCGGACATCAGTGGCTTTTCAGGTTGTTCAGGACGACGCGTTCGCTGCCTTCGACGCCAGCGGCGATCTGGCCGATGACCCAGGGTTGCTCGCCAGCGGCGCGCAGGGTTTCCAGGGCCACGTCGACCTGCTCGGGGGCGATGCAGATGACCATGCCGACGCCGCAGTTGAGTACGCGGTGCATCTCGTGCTCATCGACGTTGCCTTTTTCCTGCAGCCAGTCGAACACGGCCGGACGCTGCCAGCTGGCGACGTCGATCACCGCCTGGGCACCTTCGGGCAGCACGCGCGGGATGTTCTCGGTGAGGCCACCGCCGGTGATGTGGGCCATGGCCTTCACCGCGCCGGTGTCCTTGATCAGCTTGAGCAGCGGCTTGACGTAGATGCGGGTCGGCGCCATCAGCAGGTCGGCCAGGGGCTTGCCATCAAGCTGCACGCTCTCGATGTCGGCGCCGCTGACTTCGATGATCTTGCGGATCAGCGAGTAGCCGTTGGAGTGCGGGCCGGAGGAGGGCAGGGCGATCAGGGTGTCACCGGTGGCAACCTTGGAGCCGTCGATGATTTCGGACTTTTCCACGACGCCGACGCAGAAGCCGGCCAGGTCGTAGTCTTCGCCTTCGTACATGCCGGGCATCTCGGCAGTCTCGCCGCCCACCAGGGAGCAGCCGGCCAGTTCGCAACCGGCACCGATGCCGGTGACCACGGTGGCGGCCACGTCGACATTGAGCTTGCCGGTGGCGTAGTAGTCGAGGAAGAACAGCGGCTCGGCGCCGCAGACCACCAGATCGTTCACGCACATGGCGACCAGGTCCTGGCCGATGCTGTCGTGCTTGTTCAGGTTCAGCGCCAGGCGCAGCTTGGTGCCGACGCCGTCGGTGCCGGAGACCAGCACGGGCTGCTTGTAGCCGGCCGGGATTTCGCAGAGGGCGCCGAAGCCACCCAGGCCGCCCATCACTTCAGGGCGCGCGGTGCGCTTGGCCACGCCTTTGATGCGTTCGACCAGGGCTTCGCCTGCGTCGATGTCCACACCGGCGTCCTTGTAGCTCAGGGAGGGTTGCTTGCTCATAAATCCAGGCCTATAGGGGAAATTCGAGGATCAACCGGCAAGTCTGGCTGCCGGTTTGCGAAGGCGCGCGATTTTATCAGGCTTGGCCCACAGCAGCCATCGGCAGCGGTCGGCGTTGGCGAAAAGCGTTCAAATAAGTGCTCGCCCGGCCCCCGGCCCGTTGCCCGTGAGGTTGGGCCTGTTTAAGGTATAGCCCTTCACTCGCGGCCAGCCGCCGCCCAACAGAATGTCGAGAGTCTTCAATGCGCCTGATCGCCCGCCTGCTCATGGTCTGCCTGCCGTTGTCCAGCCTGCCGGCCCTCGCCGAAACGGTCAGCGGCCTCTACCAGGTGCGCGAGCCCGTGGCTTCGCAGCAGCCGGCGGACCGTGACCAGGCCCTGAACCGCGCGCTGGAGACCCTGGTGATCCGCCTGGCCGGCGATGCCAAGGCCCTGGACAACCCGGCCCTGGCCGAGGTGCGCAAGAATCCGCAGCAACTGATCAGCCAGTTCGGCTACGAAGGCCAGTCCCTGCTGGTGGATTTCGACCCCGTGACCTCCGAGCGCACCCTGCGTCAGGCCGGCGTACCGCTGTGGGGCGCCAACCGCCCAGTGATCCTCGGCTGGTGGCTGAACCAGAGCAGCGAAGGGGCCAGCCTGGTGGGTGATGCCCAGGAAGCCGCCAAGCCGCTGCGTGATGCCGCCCAGCACCGTGGCCTGCCTCTGCGCCTGCCGCTGGCCGACCTCAGCGAGCAGCTGGTGGCCACCCCGGAAGCCCTGGTAGCGACCGACCCCGAGGCGCTGCGCCCGGCCTCCGAACGTTATTCCGCCGATGCCTTGCTCGCCGTGCTGGCCAGCGAAGCCGATGGCAAGTGGAAGGCGCAATGGCACCTGTGGCTGGGTGACAACCGCGACCAGGGCACCCTGGAAGCTGCCGACCAGGCCGCGCTGGCCGATGCCGTGCTGCTCGCCGTAAGCCAGCGCCTGGCGCCGCGTTTCGTGGTGGCGGCGGGTGTCGGCCAGAGCCAGATCCTGGAAGTGAAGGGCGCTGATCTTGCGCGCTACGCCGAACTGTCCCGCGCGCTGGAGCCGTTCGGCGCCCGCCTGGTGCAGGTCGAAGGCGATCTGTTGCGCTACCAGGTCAACGCCAGCAGCGAACAACTGCGTGCCCAGCTGGCACTGAACGGTTTGCAGGAGTCGCCCGCCGAGGCCGCTCCGGTGGATGCCGGTCAGGCTCCGGCCACCCCGGGCGCCGCCCCTGCGCCGCAGGTGCAGCCGCGTGACCCGGTATTGCGATTCCACTGGTGAGGGCCCGGACGGCCACTCCCGCAACTCAAGGCTGAGGATTTCCCATGACCGATTCGCGTCGCTGGCTCTGGCTGGGGGGCGTCCTGCTTCTTGGCTGGCTGCTGTATCAGCTGCACCCCATTCTTTCCCCGTTCCTGGTGGGCATGCTGCTGGCCTACCTGGGCGATCCGCTGGTGGATCGGCTGGAACGCCTGGGCCTGTCGCGCACCTGGGGCGTGGTGGCGGTATTCACCCTGTTCAGCCTGATCCTCCTGGCGTTGCTGCTGGTCCTCGTGCCCATGCTGGGTCGCCAGTTGGTGCGCCTCTATGAACTGGCGCCGCAGATGCTCGACTGGCTGCAGAACAGCGCGCTGCCCTGGGTCCAGGCCAAGCTGGGGCTGCCCCAGGGCTTCTGGCGTTTCGACAAGCTCAAGGAAGTGATCAGCGGCCACCTCGGCCAGACCACCGATGTGGTCGGCGTGCTGCTGGCCAGCGCCACCGCCTCCGGGCTGGCGCTGGTGGGCTGGATCGGCAACCTGCTGCTGATCCCGGTGGTCGGCTTCTACCTGCTGCGTGACTGGGACCTGATGATGGCCAAGCTGCGCGGCCTGTTGCCACGCAACCGCGAGGGGCTGGTGCTGAAACTGACGGGCGAATGCCATGAAGTGCTGGGTGCCTTCATTCGCGGCCAGCTGCTGGTGATGCTGGCGCTGGGCGTCATCTACTCCGTCGGGCTCATGGCCATCGGGCTGGACCTCGGCCTGCTGATCGGCCTGCTCGCCGGGCTGGCCAGCATCGTTCCCTACATGGGCTTCGTGGTCGGTTTCGGCTCTGCCGTGGCGGCGGCGCTGTTCCAGTTCGGCGGCTTCGAGCTGTACCCGCTGATCGGCGTCGCGGTGGTGTTCGGCATCGGCCAACTGCTCGAAGGCATGCTGCTGACGCCCCTGCTGGTGGGCGATCGCATCGGCCTACATCCGGTGGCGGTGATCTTCGCCATACTCGCTGGTGGCCAGTTGTTTGGCTTCACCGGCGTGCTACTGGCGCTGCCTGTCGCAGCGGTGATCATGGTTTTGCTGCGTCATGCTCATGATTTATATAAACTTTCCCAACTTTACGGAGAGACCGGCAGCGGTTCCGACGAACCCAGCGATTCGGCATGAAACCCATTCAGCTTCCCCTCGGCATTCGCCTGCGTGACGACGCGACCTTTGCCAACTACTACCCCGGCGCCAACGCCGCGGCGCTCGGCTATGTCGAGCGCCTCTGCGAGGCCGATGCCGGCTGGACCGAAAGCCTGATCTACCTGTGGGGCGGGGAGGGTGTTGGGCGCAGCCACTTGCAGCAGGCAGCGTGCCTGCGCTTCGAGCAGCGTGGCGAGCAGGCGGTCTATCTGCCCCTGGCGGAGCTGGCGCAATACGGGACGGCGATCCTCGACAACCTGGAGCAGTGCGAGCTGGTCTGCCTCGATGACCTCGACGCGGTCGTCGGTCGCGCGGATTGGGAAGAGGCGCTGTTCCACCTGTTCAACCGCCTGCGCGATTCCGGTCGCAAGCTGCTGCTGGCGGCCAACACCGCGCCGCGCGGGTTGCCGGTGAAGCTGCCGGATTTGAAATCACGCCTGACCCTGGCGCTGATCTTCCAACTGCAGTCGCTGTCCGACGAGGACAAGCTGCGCGCCCTGCAACTGCGCGCCTCGCGCCGTGGCCTGCACCTGACCGACGAGGTTGGGCGTTTCATCCTCACCCGCGGGTCACGCAGCATGAGCGCCCTGTTCGAATTGCTCGAACGTCTCGATCAGGCCTCCCTGCAGGCCCAGCGCAAGCTCACCATTCCTTTCCTCAAGGAAACCCTGGGCTGGTGAGCCCGGCGCGGCCCAAGGCCGCGCCGTTTCGCATCCCCCTTCAGCTTTCCCCGGCCAGCTTGCGGTTGTACTGGAAGCGCCAGCGCGTGTAGAGCAGTGCGGCGCAGAACAGCAGCAGGCTGAGCCCGCCCATCAGCCAGCCGAACAGTGCGCGGTTTGGGTCAGTGGCCGCCAGCACGCCCTGGATGAAGTACAGGTTGATCACGAAGCAGGCCCAGGCATGGGCGCGGGCGTTGCCGAGGACCATGCCCGGCGCCAGCAGCGCCAGCGGCAGCAGCTCGATGCTCAGCACCACCCAGGGGCGGGCGCCGTTGAGCTCGGCGTAGACCAGGGTCCAGACCACCAGCAGCAGGGCCAGGCCGAAGAAGGCGAACAGGCTCAGGGCGCGGCTGATGGCCAGGCGCGGGGCGAGCCAGCTCAGTTCGGGGAGGATCTTGGGTTGCTTAGCCACGGGGTTTCTCCAGGCGGATCGCAGTCGTCGCCAGGCGTTGGCCCAGGGCGCGGCAAAGGGTGGTTTCCTGTTCGTCGAGGGCGCGCTTGCCGTCGGCACCGGCGTAGTGGCTGGGGCCGTAGGGCGTGCCGCCACCGCTGGTGGAGAGGAGGGCCGGCTCACTGTAGGGCAGGCCGGTGACCAGCATGCCGTGGTGCAGCAGCGGCAGCAGCATGGACAGCAGGGTGCTTTCCTGGCCGCCGTGCAGGCTGGCGGTGGAGGTGAAGACGCCGGCCGGCTTGCCCACCAGTTCACCGCTGAGCCAGAGGCTGCTGGTGCCGTCGAGGAAGTATTTGAGCGCGGCGGCCATGTTGCCGAAGCGGGTCGGGCTGCCGAGGGCCAGGCCGGCGCAATTCTTCAGGTCGTCGAGGCTGGCGTAGAGCGGGCCGTCGGCGGGAATGTCGCTGGCGACCGCCTCGCATTCGGTGGAGACGGCGGGCACGGTGCGCAGGCGCGCCTCCATGCCACCCAGTTCCACGCCCCGGGCGATCTGCCGGGCCATCTGCTCGGTGGCGCCATGGCGGCTGTAGTAGAGGACCAGGATGTAGGGCGCGCTCAAGGCAGGATCTCCAGGATCTTCTCCGGCGGGCGGCCGATCACGGCTTTGTCGCCCACCACCAGGATCGGGCGCTCGATCAGCTTGGGGTGAGCGCTCATGGCGGCGACCAGTGCGGCGTCATCGAGGCCGGCGTCGTCCAGGCCGAGGCTCTTGTATTCGTCCTCGCCGGTGCGCAGCAGTTGGCGCGCGCCGATGCCGAGGCGGCTGAGCAGGGTTTCGATTTCGGCGACGCTGGGTGGGGTTTCCAGGTAGCGCACGACATGCGGTACGAGGCCGCGTGCTTCGAGCAGTTCCAGGGCGCCGCGTGATTTCGAGCAGCGGGGATTGTGATACAGCGTCATTTCGGTCATGGCGGGGGTCGCAAGGCCTTGTGGGAGGCGGCTATTCTAACCGCGTCCGGGCGCAGGTCTGAACCTTGCGTGTCGAGTCGGCCAGCGGACAGGGCACCCAGCAACTAAGGAGATGGAATGCGCCAACGCATCAAAGACGTGGAAGAGTTCTGGCGCTTCCTGTTGCATCGCTTTCTCAGTGATCACGGCATGAACAGCGCAGCCGCGCTGACCTACACCAGCCTGTTCGCGGTGGTGCCGATCATGACCGTGACCTTCACCATGCTCTCGGCCATTCCGGCCTTCCAGGGCATGGGCGAGCAGATCCAGCGTTTCATCTTCCATAACTTCGTGCCATCGAGCGGCGAGGCGGTGCAGGAGTACCTGCAAGGCTTCACCCTGCAGGCTCGGCACCTGACCTGGGTGGGCGTGGCGCTGCTGGCGGTGACCGCCTTCACCATGCTGGTGACCATCGAGAAGGCGTTCAACACCATCTGGCGGGTGCGCCAGCCGCGCCGTGGTGTTTCCAGCTTCCTGCTGTACTGGGCGATCCTCAGCCTGGGGCCGCTGCTGCTGGGCACGGGCTTCGCGGTGAGCACCTACATCACCTCGCTGTCTCTGCTTTCCAGCCTCAACGAGATTGCCGGTACCCGCATCCTGTTGGGCTTCACGCCGCTGCTGTTCAACGTGGCGGCCTTCACCTTGCTGTACGCGGCGGTGCCCAATGCCCGGGTGCCGATCCGTCATGCGCTGATCGGTGGCGCCTTCACGGCCCTGCTGTTCGAGTCCGCCAAGGCGCTGTTCGGGCTCTACGTGAGCTTTTTCCCGGGCTACCAACTGATCTACGGCGCCTTCGCCACCGTGCCGTTGTTCCTGCTGTGGGTCTATGTGTCCTGGGTGATCGTGCTCTTCGGTGCGGAACTGGTGTGCAACCTGTCCGGTTCGCGTCACTGGCGGCGCCGGCAGATGCCGCGCCTGCTGTCCCTGATGGGCATCCTGCGGGTTATGCATGACCGCCAGATCCGCGGCCTGCCGGCACGGCACCTGGATGTGCAGCGTGCCGGTTGGCTGCTGCCGGAGGACGAGTGGCTGGAGTTCATGGAACTGCTCGAAGGCCAGCACCTGGCCTGCCGGGTGGGCGGGGGCTCCTGGGTGCTTTCCCGTGACCTGAACAGCTACAGCCTGCATCAGTTGCTCAGCCACTGTCCCTGGCCGCTGCCGCGCCCGGCGCAACTGCCGGAGCACCTCGACGAGGCCTGGTACCCACCGCTGAAGGCTGCCCTGGAGGCCTTGCAGCAGGAACAGCAGGCGCTGTTCGACGGCAGCCTGGCGGGTTGGTTGCGGCCTGCATCGGAGTGACAAAAAATGGCAGTTTGCGGCATATTGCCAGCTGCCATTTCCGTCTCCACCTGGCGCAAGAGCCAGAAAGTGTGGGGAGGTGAAAAATGGCACGTTTCTGGCAAACTCAGGGAGAGTTTGCTGTCACTCTGCCATTAGGCAGGGATAAGCCAAGGAAAGAAGTGTTCTATGAGTAAGGCCAAGGGCAAAGTTGTCCATCTCCATGAGCGTGATCCGCAGGAGGCGCTTGAGCGCCTGAACCGGATCACAGGCCTGCAGTTCTCGCAATGGCCCGAATCCCTGGTTCCCCCCGCGCCCGTACCCGAAGCCCGTCGGGAAGAGGACCAGGAGCCGCCAACCCCCAGCAATGGCGCTGCTCGCGCCTGAGTGAAAATGAAAAACCCCGCGACAGGCGCGGGGTTTTCGTTTTCAGCCCTTGTGGCCGATCAGGCGAGCGCCTGGCGGCTGTCCGCTCCGGCCTGCTCGACGGCCTGGACGAAGAGTTCTTCCACCAGCAGGCCTTGCACGGTGACCGCCGATTTGAGGCGCACCTGCATGTCTTCGATCTTGTGCTTCACGGGCATGCGGGCGATGCCCGAGAGCAGGATCTTGCCGTGGGCGTTGACCTTGCCGTGGTCCACCGCGACTTCGCGACGGATTTCGCCATCGCGGTAGCTGACCAGCAGCGATACCGGCAGGGTGGCTAGGCCAGGCAACTGCAGCCAGGCGGCGATATTGAATTCGGCGACCCGGCCCTCGTAGGGGGTCACGATCGGGCGTGCCGCCTCGACGATGCGGGACGGCACGGGGCCGATCAGCTTGTCTTGATTCTGGGACATTAGGGGGGTTTCCAGGCTGATAGCGGAACGTTCGTACGGTTAGTGCGGGGAATTATAGGGAGGGTGCCCGGATGAAACTGTGCGCTTCGCCGATGAGCGGCGTGACCCGTCTCGCACTTTCGCCGATCAGGCCATTTTCAGCGGATAGCGCGCGACCATGGCGGTGCTGAGGTTGGGCTCGGGCAGCGGCAGGATGGCCTGGTTGTGCACGCTGGCGAGCTGCAGCCATAGGTGTTCGCCCCCCACGAACTGATCCTTGGGCAGCCACAGGCCGTGATGCCAGCCATTGCCGGGGGCCGGGGTGCTTTGCAGCACGCCGGGGTGGGTCTGCGAGTTGGGGGCCCGGCGTAGCCAGACCGGCCGTGGCAGGCCCTTGAGGTAGCGCAGGCCGAGATGCAGGCCTTCCTGGTTGGTGTGCCGCCAGCGCACCAGTGCCAGGGTCGGCGTGCCACTGTTGAGCAGCAGGGTCAGTTGGCCTACCGGCAGTTGCGCGCCCTGGTCGGCGTGGCACAGCAGCCGGGCGCCACCGGCACTGGAGTCGAGCATCTGCGCATCCAGGCTGGCCGGGCGTTGCGCCAGCAACTGGGCGTGGATGGCGGGCAGGCCCACCACCATGCTGCAGGAGCCTTCGTATTCGGTACGCGGATGACGTCGCTGCTGGCGGCCCAGCCAGTTCTGCCGCACACGCTCGAGCAGTTCGTGCTCGGCGCTGCTTTGCAGGGGCGCGGGTTCATGCAGGGCGATCAGCAGGGGGCCCAGTTCCAGGCGACGCAGGTAGGGGCCGGCGATGATGCTGTCGAGGCGGTCCTGGGGCACATAGGGTTGCGCCTCGGTGAGGTCGATCGTCGCACCGTCGCTATCGTCTTCCTGATCCCAGGGCAGCAGGTGCGCCAGGCCGGCCAGGGGCGCAAGGGCGCCGAACAGCAGCGTGCATTCGCCTTCGGTGAGGTGGAAGGGGTTGCTCAGGGCCAGCAGCAGCACCTGCTGGTAGAGGCCGCGCAGGGTGCTGGCGGGCACCGGGCGGAAGGCCGCGGCGACCGGCTCGTCCAGGCACTCCTGGTGCTCGCCGATCCAGTACAGCAGGTGGCTGTCGCGCCACAGCGAGCCGGGCGGCTCCTGGTAGTGCTGGTAGTGGCGCATCAGCGTCTGCGCGATGAAATGCTGGGCCATATACAGGCACCATGCCAGGTGCGGTCGGGAAGGCTGGCGACCCTGGAGTATCTGCAGCAGCAGCCGCTTGAAGCCGGCGGCCAGTTCGCTGCACAGGCGCAGGAACAGCATCGGCGGCAGGGCGCCCTGTTCGTAGGTCGTGGCGTAGTGGCGGTATTCCTCGCTGAAGCTTTGCAGCGCCCGTTGCCTTTCGAGTAAGGTCACCGCACTCCGGTTCAGTCGGAACAATCGCCCGAGCACCTCCTGCAGCGCGCCATCCTGGGGCTGCAGGCGCGCTTCGGCGAGGAACTGGTTCAGGCCCGCCAGGATAGGGGTGTCCTCTTCGAGGATGTCCGGCACTTCCAGGCACAGGGCATCCAGCGTCATATCAACCCTGCGTACACGAGGATCGATTGCATGGGATCACGACTCCAGGCTGTTTTCGGGGCGCTCATTCTCATGGGTGCCGGGCTGTTGCTGGGAGGTTGTTCGGATGACGTCGGCCTCGATCAGCATGGACAGAAGGTAGCGACTGACGGCCTCGAAAACCAGTGGTTGGTGATTAATTACTGGGCGGAGTGGTGCGGGCCCTGTCGTACCGAGATTCCCGAGCTCAACGCCCTGGCCGGGCAGCTCAAGGGCGGCGGCGTGCGCGTGCTGGGCGTCAACTTCGACGGCCTGCAGGGGGCCGAGCTGGAAAAAGCTGCCCAGCAGATGGGCATCGACTTCACCGTGCTCGCCCAGGACCCGGCCGAGCGCTACAAATTGCCACGCAGCGAAGCGCTGCCGGTGACCTATATCATCGACCCCCAGGGCCAGGTGCGTGAGCGCCTGATGGGCGAACAGACCGCTGCCGGGCTTTCCGGGCACCTGACCAGACTGAAGGAAGGAAAGTAAGCATGGCGCGCATCTGCCTGCACGGTTATGTCAGCGGCAAGGTCCAGGGCGTGTGTTTCCGCCAGTCGACCCAGGAGGAGGCGGACCGCCTCGATCTGGACGGTTGGGTGCGTAACCTTGCGGATGGTCGCGTCGAGGTGCTGTTCGAGGGCGAGGAGGGCGCGGTTCGCGAGCTCGCCGCCTGGCTTGAGCAAGGCCCGAGCGGGGCGAAGGTCGATGTGGTGGAACTGACGGAGCAACCCTTGCAGGGTATCGCCGGGTTCATCGTGCGGCGCTAGGTCAGGGGCGCACGTACCAGATGCCCTGCCAGAGCCCGACCACCTTGGCCGGGTACCAGTTCTCGCCGAGGCTGCCGTTGTAGCGGGCCAGGGCCCGGTTGATATCGCCCCGTTCCTTCTTCAGGTAGTAGCTGAGGATGGTGCAGCCGTAGCGCAGGTTGGTGGCGTTGTCGGTGAGGTTGTCCTGGGGGCGGCCCAGCTCGGCTTTCCAGAAGGGCATCCCCTGCGCGCCTACGGATGAGATGGCGAAGCGATCGAAGCGGCTTTCAGCGTGGATCAGCGCCAGCACCAGGTCAGGCCTGAGCCCGGCCTTGCTGGCTTCGTGGTGCACCAGCCTGAGCAGGTCGAGGCGCTGCGCCGGGTCGGGCACATAGCGTTTCAGGCGGGTGGACATGTCGAGCAGCCAGACTTCGGCGTCGAAGCGGTCGCCGAAGCTATCGGCCTCGGCCACCGTGTGCTGCAGCAGTTCCCGCAGCTCGGGTTCCGGCGCCTGGCGCAGATTGCCGGAGGCGGGCAGGGCCAGCGCCAGCAGGCCGCTCAGGAGCAGGGTTCGCCAGGGCGCGGGCACGGGGTGGCTCAGTCGCTTTCGCCAGGATCGGCTGCCAGGCGGCCGGCGTCCTTCATCAGCGCCTTGAGGAATTCCTGCTGCAGCTCGGGATCATTGCGGGTCAGTTCGATCAGGCTTTGTTCGAGCTCGCTGGCTTCCTCTTCCAGGCCCAGCTCGGACAGACGTTTGACCCGGTGCACCCATTGCGGCACCTCGTCGTCTTCCAGGTCTTCGAAGATCAGCGCGTGGGCTTCCTGCAGCTTGCTGCGCAGGCTGCGGCTGACCATCAGCGTGGCTTCGGCGCGAGTGGTGTCCAGCGGGTCTTCGACGCTGAGCAGAAGCTTGCCGATGCGGCTGGTGTCCTGTTCGGCGAAGGGGCCATCGAGCAGGTTCAGGCGCAGTACGCCGTGGCGGTCGGTGAGCAGCTCATTGCTCTGCTTGCCGGCGGTCACCAGTACCGGGCGTTCGGACCAGGGCAGGCTGGAGTATTCGACGCGCTTGTCGCGCTGCTGCTCGTCGAGGCTGGCCAGGTTCTGCTCGGAGCGGCCATTGGACTCGACGTTCATGAAGGGGTTGAGCCCGGCAAAGCCGTAGCTGATCCAGTCCTTGGTAGCGGTATCGGGCAGGCTGCCGAGAAGCACCACGTTGAGTACGTTGGCGCCGACGCCGGCCACTACCGCTACTGCGCCCAGCGGCACTTCATAGAGTTCGCGCCAGGGTTGGTAGGGCGTGTAGCGGTCGTAGCGGCGGGTGACCTCGAACTCGGTCACCTCGAAGGTCTTCTGCTCGTTCACGCGCACGCGGCGCTGTGGCAGTTCCAGCACGCGGGGCTCGCCGACGTCGATCTGCAGCTCATGGTTGAGCAGCTTGCGCTCGACGCGCTCCTCGTGTTCCGCCCGCTGGGGCAGGTGATTGGCGCAGCCGCTGAGGAAGAGGGCGCCGCCAAGGGCGGCGCCGGTGAGGCGGATGGAACTACGCTTGAACATTTCTTCTCGATCAGCGACGTACGCGGGCTGTGATATAGGACAGAACCTCGTCGACGGCGACAGCCTGGCTGTCGGTCTCGCGGCGGTTCTTGTATTCCAGGTTGCCTTCGGCCAGGCCGCGCTCGCTCACCACGATGCGGTGGGGGATGCCGATCAGTTCCATGTCGGCGAACTTCACGCCAGGGCTGGTCTTCTTGTCACGGTCGTCCAGCAGCACTTCGATGCCGGCGGCAGTGAGCTCGGCGTAGAGCTTGTCGGTGGCTTCCTTGACGGCAGGCGTTTCGTACTTGAGCGGTACCAGGGCGACCTGGAAGGGCGCCAGGGCGTCCGGCCAGAGGATGCCGCGCTCGTCGTAGCTCTGTTCGATGGCGGCGGCGACCACGCGGGATACGCCGATGCCGTAGCAGCCCATGATCAGGGTGACGGGTTTGCCGTTCTCGCCCAGTACGCTGAGGTTCATCGCTTCGCTGTACTTGGTGCCGAGCTGGAAGATATGACCCACTTCGATGCCGCGCTTGATCACCAGGGTGCCCTTGCCGTCGGGGCTCGGGTCGCCGGCGACGACGTTGCGCAGGTCGGCGATTTCCGGAACGGCCAGGTCGCGTTCCCAGTTGACGCCGAAGTAGTGCTTGTCATCGATGTTGGCGCCGATGGCGAAGTCGCTCATCAGGGCCACGGAGCGGTCGATGATGCAGGGCATGGGCAGGTTCAGCGGGCCCAAGGAGCCGGCGCCGGCGCCGATGGCGGCACGCAGTTCCTCTTCGTTGGCGAAGACCAGGGGGCTGGCGACCAGGGCCTGGTTGGAGGCCTTGATCTCGTTCAGCTCGTGGTCGCCACGGACGATCAGGGCCACCAGGGTGCCTTCTTCGGCGCCATGCACGACCAGGGTCTTGATGGTCTTCTCGATGGCCAGGCCGAAGTTCTCGACCAAGGCAGCGATGGTCTTGGTGTCGGGGGTGTCCACCAGGCGCAGTTCCTCGGTGGCGGCGCCACGGGAGGTTTCGCGCGGTACGGCTTCGGCCTTCTCGATGTTGGCCGCGTAGTCGGAGCTGTCGCTGAAGACGATGTCGTCCTCGCCCGAGTCGGCGAGCACGTGGAACTCATGGGAACCGCTGCCACCGATGGAGCCGTTGTCGGCCTGCACGGGGCGGAAGTTCAGGCCCAGACGGGTGAACACCTTGCAGTAGGCGCCGTACATGACGTCGTAGGTGTCCTGCAGGGATTCCTGGGAGGCGTGGAAGGAGTAAGCGTCCTTCATGATGAATTCGCGGCCGCGCATCAGGCCGAAGCGCGGACGGATCTCGTCACGGAACTTGGTCTGCACCTGGTACATGTTGATGGGCAGCTGGCGGTAGCTGTTCAGCTCGTTGCGCGCGAGGTCAGTGATGACTTCCTCGTGGGTCGGGCCGACGCAGAACTCGCGACCATGGCGGTCCTTCAGGCGCAGCAGCTCGGGGCCGTACTGTTCCCAGCGGCCGGATTCCTGCCAGAGTTCGGCGGGCTGGATGGCCGGCATCAGCACTTCGAGGGCACCTGCGGCGTTCATCTCCTCGCGCACCACGGCTTCGGCCTTGCGCAGCGCGCGCAGCCCCATCGGCAACCAGGTGTAGAGACCGGAAGCCAGCTTGCGGATCATGCCCGCGCGCAGCAGCAGCTGATGACTGATCACCACCGCGTCGGTGGGGGTTTCCTTCAGGGTGGAGAGCAGGTACTGACTGGTACGCATGTTTGGCCGTTTCGTCGGTTGCGATGGGTTTTATAGGCTCGGCATTGTACGGCGCTCGTTGGGGCGCGTACAGGTTGCGGCCCGGTAATCGGCAAGGGGAGAGGCGATGGGCGGTTTGAGTGCAAAACAGGTGGAGGCGCTGATCCGCCAGGGCGTGCCCATGGCCGAGGACATCGACCTGCGCATCGAGCGCCTCGACGAAGCGGGTGCACTGGCGCGGGTCCCCTTCCAACCCAAATTGGTGCGGCCGGGCGGCACCCTGTCCGGGCCGACCATCATGGCGCTGGCTGATGCGGCAATGTACGCGGTGGTGCTCGGCCGGTTGGGACGAGTGGAGATGGCGGTGACCAGCAACCTCAACATCAACTTCCTGGCGCGGCCGCAGGCTGTGGATCTGCTCGCTGATGCGCGGATACTCAGGTTGAGCAGAAGGCAGGCGGTGTGCGAAGTGTCGTTGTATTCACAAGGCGGGGAAGATGAGCTGGTGGCACATGTAACGGGGACTTATGCATTGCCAATCTGACTGAGGCGACAGCTTTTAGTTGGTAATAACAATCAACTTCGTATGTATAAGCGCGTAGATAAAGAAAGAGCCCGGCATAGGCCGGGCTCTTTTGTATCGAAGTAACAGCTGGGCCTGTGTTACAGGATGTCCAGCGGGTACTCGGTGATGACGCGAACTTCGTCCACAGCGCTGCTGCCGCTAGAGTAGAAGCCGCCCATGTCGTTGTTGGCGCGCCAGGTGGAGTGACGGATGCGGACAGAAAGGTCCTTGGCCGGGCCGTCCTGGACTACGTACTTGGCTTCCAGGTTGCGTTCCCACTCTTTGCCGTCTTCACCGAACGCACCAGCGTAGGCGCCATTCGGATCGGCTTTGGTGCCGTCTGCATCGGAACCGGTGATGTAGCGAGCCATGAAGCTCAGGCCCGGAACGCCAAGGGTGGCCATGTTCAGGTCATAGCGCAGTTGCCAGGACTTCTCGCCCGGGGCGTTGAAGTCGGAGTACTGCACGGAGTTGGCCAGGAAGATGGAGTCGCCAGAGTTGCCGCCATCCATGCCGATGTAATCGAACGGCTCGTCGCCATTAACGCGCTGGTGAGCAAGGGTCAGCTTGTGAGCGCCGATCGAGTAAGAGGCTGCGAGGGAGAATGCAGTGTTCTCGATCTCGCCAGCTTTCGACTGGCCTTCGTCGAGGGTGCGGTAGATGTTGAAGTCGAAGCCCAGAGCCTGGTCATCAGACAGGGGGATGCTGTAGTTGGCGTTGGCGTAGTACTGGCGATAGATATCTTCCAGCTCTGCACCGTAAAGGCTAACGGACAGCTGATCAGAGATTGCGTAAGTGCCACCTACGTAATCCGCGCTCTTAGCGTCGATTGCGCCGCCATAAGCCAGGGTGATGTCGCCGTCTTTGTTGGTAGACAGGCTGCCGTCACGAATCGAGGTGAAGTGGCCGGCGTCGAGGGTCAGGCCTTCGAGCTCGCTGCTGAGGATCTGGAAGCCTTCAGCGGAGCCGGGGAACAGGCGAGCCGTGCCAGTAGCAAAAACTGGAGCAGTCGGAATCAGGTTGCCGTATTTCAGTTCGGTGTTGGATACGCGAACTTTTACAGCACCGCCAGCGTAGGAGTAATCGTCTTGAGCCTTGCCGTCGCTGCCGATCGGCATCAGGCCGGTACCGGAGGTGCCACCACCGCTGTTGAGCTTGATGCCCAGCGCGCCGTGAGCATCGACGCCGAAGCCGACGGTACCTTGGGTATAACCCGACTGGTAGTTGGCGAGGATGCCGTGGGCCCACTCGTTACGGTAGTTCTGATTGCTAGCACTGCCGCCGTTGTTTACGCCATTGTTGCGGAAGTCGCGGTAGAAGGCGTAGTTCTTGTTCAGAACGGACAGCTTGCTGTCTTCAACGAAGCCCTTGGATTCGTCCTGGGCGCTGGCGAATGCCAGTTGGGTGGTACCGGCGGTCACGGCCAGGGCCAGTGCGCTCCACTTCATCACTTGCATTGTGATTGCTCCTTTGGTTTTTGAAGATTCTCGCCGCTTTCTTATATGTTGAAGGCGGTTCTTTCTTTTTGTGTCGGCGCTAACTTATAGCACGACGTCTATGTTGGCGATAGTTCAACTCTATTCCTTACGAATTCTTCACGGCCATGTCGCAAATTCAGTGTGAGCATGTCGCATATTCGTAGTTTTCGCCTTGCAATCCCTTCGTTTCGTATTTTTATGCGGTCTGGGCGGGCACTTAGCACAACTAAGCCTGCACTTCCGTCCTACATTCACTGCACGCTGCTGATGGCTGTTTGACAGCCTGTTGCCGGCACTTCGAAGGCGGGGTACGTGCACTTGCAGGTGCCTGCTACGACCTTGTTCCCTCTAAAGCAACAAGCGTGCTCAAAGTGGGTTCTTTGCCTGGAAATTTTGCCGCAGTGTGGCGGATGGCTCGTTCGGGGCGGGCCGGTGTTGCCCGGCGGCTCTGCCGTGCAGCCTGTCAGCCTGGGGGATGGCGGGTGTTCTCATGCTTTCCGGGGGTTGCGGTGTGGCGTTGGCTTCGCTAGGGCCATGCCCCGTGATGGGGCGAGTGTGGCGTGGGGTAACGGTCTTTGACTCTGTGTGCGATTTTGGTGCGTTGCGGTAACCGCTGCGCACTTTCAGGACGCAGGGCGCCAGCATGCGTGCGCCTCCTTATATAGAAGGGCTTACGGTTCCGCCGGAATCTATCCTTGGGTATCCTGCGCGCCGTTTCCTGTCTCGCGCTGTTTTGTCTGTCGCCGGGGCGGGATTAAGCTTGGGTTACACCCGGAAGAACAGGAGAGGTCGTTATGTTCGCCCTGGATCAGAGACTGCAGCAGGATTGCCTGCAGGTCGGAGATTTCCCGCTGTGCCGTCTGCTACTGATGAATGACGTGCACTACCCCTGGTTCATTCTCGTGCCCCGTCGTGAGGACGTCAGCGAGCTGTTCCAGCTCGATGCTGATGACCAACTGCGCCTGTGGAGCGAAACCACTCGCCTGGCGGAGGTGCTCAAGGACAGCTTCGGCGCCGACAAGATGAACGTCGCCACCCTGGGCAACGTGGTCAGCCAACTGCATATGCATGTGATCGCGCGTCGTCGTGAAGATGCCGCCTGGCCCGCTCCGGTGTGGGGGCGGCATCCAGCGCAGCCCTATACGGCGGAGCAGGTCGACGAGGTGATGGCCAAGCTGCGCCTGGTGCTTACCGATGATTTCCGTTTCGCTGAGGTTCAGCCATGAGCCTGGAGGAGCGCATCAACGAACTGGAAACCCGCCTGGCGTTCCAGGACGACACCATCCAGGCGCTCAACGATGTGCTGGTCTTGCAGCAGCGGGTCGTGGAGCGTTTGCAGCTGCAACTGGCTGCCTTGGCCAAGCGCCAGGAGGAACTGATCGGGCAGTTTGGTGGCGGTGGTGACGACGACGTGCCGCCCCCCCACTATTGAATCGAGTGCATGAAAAAGCCCGCCATCTGGCGGGCTTTTCTTTGGTGGCTGACTTAGCGGCGGCCAGGCAGTGCGGCGATAACGTCTTCGGCTTGCAGGCCCTTGTCGCGTTGCATGACGGAGAACTCCACGCGCTGCCCTTCGATCAGGACGCGGTGGCCTTCGCCGCGGATGGCGCGGAAGTGCACGAAGATGTCATCGCCCGAGTCGCGGGAGATGAAGCCGAAGCCCTTGGAGGTGTTGAACCACTTGACCGTGCCGGTCTCGCGGTTGGACATGTCCTGGGGCAGGGGGGCGGCCTGGGTGACCTTGCGCAGGTTGATCGCCAGGTGCAGCAGTACGGCGGCGATGGCGGTCAGCAGGCTGAGGAGGATGGCCGGCTGGTTGCCGATGGTGGACAGCGGCGCGAGCAGGTTCAGGGTCTGCAGGACCACGGCCAGGACCAGCAGGGCGGAGACGACGCCTTGCAATTGGTTGCGCAGGCCCTTGGCCCAGGCCGGTACGACGGGCGCGAGCAGCAGGTTGAGCAGGCCGAGCAGTGCCAGATAAAGGGCATCGGGTTGTTGCAGGTAGGGCAGGGCGTCGGTGCGCAGGCTAGGGACGAAGGACAACAGGAGCGCAGCAGCGCCCGTCAGCAGATGGACGATCTTCAACATATTCAATGGACTCACCTTGATAACGCTCGCGTCGGAAGGACCATCCGGGTAGCGGTTCCGGTTTACGGAAGGCTGATCTGGGGGTCGTTTCCGGGCCTCGGCAACTTGAGGCCGGGAGCACCGGGCCGTATTTAACAGCAAAGAGGAGGGCTACTCAAATCAAGCGGTTAGCGCCGCTTCCGGGGCTTGGGGGTGGACCTGATTGCGGCCGTTGCGCTTGGCCTGGTAGAGGGCGTCGTCCGCCCGGGTGAGAAGGCTTTCCAGGTTGTCGCCGGGCTCTGCCAGGGCCAGGCCGAAGCTGGCGGTGATGGTGTCGAGGACCTGGTCGGTGCGGCGCACCTTGACCCGTAGCGACTGGAACTTCAGGCGCAGGTTTTCGGCGAATTGGTGAGCGGTGGCCAGGTCGTAGCAGTCCCGCAGTACTACGCAGAACTCTTCGCCGCCATAGCGGGCCGCCATGGCACGTGGGGGGAGCAGTTCGCGGAGCAACTGGCCGACGTGCTGCAGCACCCGGTCACCCAGGGGGTGGCCGAAGTGATCGTTGAACTGCTTGAAGTGGTCGATATCCAGCATCACCAGGGCCAGCCCGTCGTGGCTGTTGGCCAGTGCCTGTTCCAGCAGGCGGGTGAAGGCGTGGCGGTTGAACACCTGGGTGAGGCTGTCCAGGGTGGCGGCCATCTGGGCTTTTTCCAGTTGGTTGCGCAGGTTCTGGATCTCCGATTGGGCGGCGCGCAGTCGATAGAGGAACTGTTCCTGCTGCTCTTGCATCAATTGGGTGCTTTGTTGCAGCTCGCCAAGGACACCGGGCAGGTCGTCGATGATCGGGTCGTGCAGGGCGGCGAGGCCGAGGGTCAGGCTGTGCTGGTAGGCGGTGCTGCCGACAACGCTGCGGGTAACGCCGGATTCGATGTCATCCACCAATTCGATGACCTGCTGTTGCCCGGCGCGGGCGGCGTCCAGCTCGCCACGGATGATGTAGTCGCGGTACAGCTTGATCGCGGATTCCGGGGGAAAACTGTCGAAGTCCTTGACGATCTTGTCGAGGCGCCGGTTGAGGTCGGGCTCCAGGCCTTTGCTGTAGGTGTACCAGAGGGCGTAATGCACCGGATTCGGCGGAATGTCGTGGCGCACCATGAGGGGTACCGCCTGCTTGAGCAACTCGGCTGCTTCGCGGGTTTCTTCAGGGAACAGCTCGATGAGCAGGGGTGTTTTCGGCGGCTGACTCATTCGCGTCACTGTGTCGGGAGCGGATTGCCAGAGCATAGTTCAGGCAGGCTTTTGCGCATAGCGAAAGGCCCGGAGAACCGGGCCTTTGCTGGAGATTTTCCGTGATCAGCTGGCGAGCAGGCTGCGCAGCATCCAGGCGGTCTTTTCATGGACCTGCATGCGCTGGGTCAGCAGGTCGGCGGTCGGCTCGTCGCTGACCTTGTCCAGCAGCGGGAAGATGCCGCGGGCGGTGCGTACAACGGCTTCCTGGCCCTGCACCAGTTGGCGGATCATGTCTTCGGAAGCGGGTACGCCTTCTTCTTCCTTGATCGACGACAGGCGCGCATAAGAGGCGTAGGTGCCTGGTGCCGGGAAGCCCAGGGCGCGAATGCGCTCGGCGATGGAGTCCACGGCCAGTGCCAGTTCGGTGTACTGCCCTTCGAACATCAGGTGCAGGGTGTTGAACATCGGCCCGGTGACGTTCCAGTGGAAGTTGTGGGTCTTGAGGTAGAGGGTGTAGGTGTCCGCCAGCAAGCGGGACAGGCCCTCGGCGATAGCTGCGCGATCCTGTTCGGCGATTCCGATATTGATTTCCATGCCTTTACTCCTCTCAGTGGCCAGGGCCTGGCTAGGGCCCGTGATGCGGCAGAGCCTAGCATAGAGCGCCCCATGGTCTGCCTTGGCTTATATCAATCGTTGCGATGCGTTGAGGCTATTGGCCGTCGATAACGTCAGCGACGGCCGAGCAGTTTCGCCAGGATTCGCGGGTAGCTGGCGGGCAGCAGGCGCTGGATGCGGTCGAGCAGGCGGGCGTCGGCGCCGATCAGGATGCGCGGGTGCTGCCGACGAATGCCGTCGAGTATCACCCGGGCGGCTTCGTCGGGTGTGGTGCGGGCCACCTTGTCGAACTGCGCTGCTGCACGGGCGGCGTCCTGGCGGCCGTCGGGCCCCTGGTAGAAGCGTGCGGCCTTGGCGATATTGGTGCGGATGCCGCCGGGGTGCACGCAGGCGGCTTTTACTCCCGTGTGCGCCAGCTCCTGGCGCAGGGCCTCGGTGAAGCCGCGGACGGCGAACTTGCTGGCGTTGTAGGCGCCCTGGGTGGGCAGGCTGATGATGCCGAAAATGCTGGAGACGTTGACGATCTGCCCTTCGTTGTTCTTCAGCAGGTGCGGCAGGAAGGCCTTGGTGCCGTGTACCACGCCCCAGAAGTTGATGTTCATGATCCATTCGAAGTCGTCGTAGCGCAGCTCCGCGATCGTTTGCGAAAGGGCGACACCGGCATTGTTGATCACCAGTTGCACGCTGCCGTGGGCGGCCAGCACCTCGTCGGCGAAGGCGTAGACAGCCGCGCGTTCGGCGACATCCAGCGGGTGGGTGGTGATCTTCAGCCCGTCGCGCTGCAGTTCACTGGCCACCTGGCTGAGGTTTTCCCGGTCGAGGTCGGCCAGCGCCAGGTGGCAGCCTTCGGCGGCCAGTTGGTGAGCCAGTGCGCGGCCGATGCCTGATCCTGCTCCCGTCACCACTGCGACTTTCCCTGCTAGCGCCTGCATCTGGACTCCTTGTTGGTTCTGCCCCGTCACGGGTGGCCGGGCTGCGTGGGCAGCTTAGTCAGGGGGCGAGGGGGCGACAACCGAATCAAAGGTGGGCGAGGGCGGGGTCTTCCTGCAGGCAGAGGTTGAACATATTGACCCAGTAGGCGCTGAACTGGCTGCCGCCGAGGCCGTTGATCTCCAGGATGGCGCGCAGCAGTGGGCGTTTGCTCAGTGTCTGGTGGGCACGCTCATGGGTGCGGGCGTCGAAGGTGTCGACGATGTCGAGAATCAGCGCGCCGGGGCTGATCTCCGTTTCATGCAGGCCCTTGGGGTAGCCGCTGCCGTCGGCGTGCTCCTGGTGCTGCAGGATGATCTCGGCGGCGTCTTCCCATTGCGGCATGCGCTTGAGCAGTTCCGCCCCCATGCGCGGGTGGGATTGCATGCGCCGGCGCTCGTCATGGTTGAGTGGCTCCTGCTTGTGCAGCAGCTCCAGCGGTAGCAGCGCCATGCCTAGGTCGTGCAGGCACACGGCTGCGGCCAGCTGGCGGGGCGATACGGGGCGCCCGGCGCGCTCGTTCATCGCCAGGGCGAGTTCCAGCTGGCGCTGGCCACGGCCCAGCCAGAAGCGCGAGCGGTTCTCCGCCGCCAGCATCAGCTCGGCGAAGAACCGCAGGTCGGGTTCGTCTTCCAGGCCGTGGCGGGCCAGGGGGCCAGTGTTCTTCGCTTCGGGTTCGGGGGGCAGCAGGCGCGTGCTCGGGTCCAGGCGATGCAGCAGCGCGCTGCGCAGTTCCGCCTGGCGCTGTTCGGGGGCATTGGCCAGTGCCTTGAGGGCCTTGCTCAGTGGGCGGATGTCCTCCGGCTCGCGGGTGTCGCCCTTCAGCGCCTGTTCGATCTGCAGGCGCAGGCGGTCCTGCAGCAGGAGCAGGATGTCGCCCAGCAGGCTGTCGAACACCAGGGTGCCTTCGCGCAATTGGGCGAGCACATCCTCCAGGGCCTGGGGCAGGGTGTTCAGCCGGTCCAGCCCGACGTAGCCGAGGTTGCCCTTGAGCGTGTGCACCAGGCGGAACAGCTCGCGCAGGCGCTCGTCGTCGTCGGGATGGCGCTCGAGTTCGATCAGCAGGTGCTCGCAGCGGGAGAACTGCTCGCGTGTCTCCTGGCGGAAGTCGTCCAGCAGGTCCGTGGTGATGTCGACGGGGCGAGGCGTGGCCATGGATGGTCCTCCACCGGCTTGGGCCCTTCAGTATAGAAAGGCTTCCGGCGGGCGGCTGCGCGGTGTCGATTAACCATATATAATCCGCCCCTTTGCCACCGGTCCCTGGCCAGCGGCAGTGTGGTCCCGATGCCCGGCGGCGATTCGCAGCCCGTTCGCGGTCATCGACGGCACGCACACTGGCGGCCCGACGAATTCAAGACTCAAGAGAAGCGAAACACGACCATGATGCGCAGCCACTATTGCGGCCAACTGAACGAGAGCCTGGACGGCCAGGAAATCACACTTTGCGGCTGGGTCCACCGTCGCCGTGACCATGGCGGGGTCATCTTCCTCGACATCCGTGATCGTGAAGGCCTGGCCCAGGTGGTGTTCGACCCGGATCGCGCCGAGACCTTCGCCAAGGCTGACCGCGTGCGCAGCGAGTACGTCGTCAAGGTGACCGGCAAGGTGCGTCCGCGCCCGGCCGGTGCGGTCAACGCCAACATGGCGTCCGGCGGTATCGAAGTGCTGGGCTATGAGCTCGAAGTCCTCAACCAGGCCGAGACCCCGCCTTTCCCGCTGGACGAATACTCCGACGTGGGCGAAGAGACCCGTCTGCGCTACCGCTTCATCGACCTGCGTCGCCCGGAAATGGCCGCCAAGCTGAAGCTGCGCGCGCGCATCACCAGCAGCATTCGCCGCTACCTGGACGAGAACGGCTTCCTCGACGTCGAGACGCCGATCCTCGGTCGCCCGACTCCGGAAGGCGCGCGTGACTACCTGGTGCCGAGCCGCACCTACCCGGGCAACTTCTTCGCCCTGCCGCAATCGCCCCAGCTGTTCAAGCAGCTGCTGATGGTTGCCGGCTTCGATCGCTACTACCAGATCGCCAAATGCTTCCGCGACGAAGACCTGCGTGCCGACCGTCAGCCGGAATTCACCCAGATCGACATCGAAACCAGCTTCCTCGACGAGAGCGACATCATCGCCATCACCGAGAAGATGGTTCGCCAGCTGTTCAAGGAAGTCCTCGACGTCGAGTTCGACGAGTTCCCGCACATGCCCTTCGAAGAAGCCATGCGCCGCTACGGCTCGGACAAGCCCGACCTGCGCATCCCGCTGGAACTGGTGGACGTTGCCGACCAACTGAAGGACGTTGAATTCAAGGTCTTCTCCGGCCCGGCCAACGATCCGAAAGGCCGCGTTGCCGCACTGCGCGTTCCGGGCGGGGCGAGCATGCCGCGCAAGCAGATCGACGACTACACCAAGTTCGTCGGCATCTACGGTGCCAAGGGCCTGGCCTACATCAAGGTCAACGAGCGCGCCAACGGTATCGACGGCCTGCAGTCGCCGATCGTCAAGAACATCGCCGAGCCGAACCTCAACGTGATCCTCGATCGCGTCGGTGCGGTCGATGGCGACATCGTGTTCTTCGGTGCCGACAAGGCCAAGGTCGTCTGCGACGCCCTGGGTGCCCTGCGCATCAAGGTCGGCCATGACCTCAACCTGCTCACCAAGGAATGGGCGCCGATGTGGGTCGTCGACTTCCCGATGTTCGAAGAGAACGACGACGGCAGCCTCACCTCCCTGCACCACCCGTTCACTGCGCCCAAGTGCAGCCCGGAAGAGCTGGAGGCCAACCCGGCCGGCAAGCTGTCCCGTGCCTATGACATGGTGCTCAACGGCACCGAACTGGGCGGCGGCTCCATCCGTATCCACGACAAGGCCATGCAGCAGGCCGTGTTCCGCGTGCTGGGCATCGACGATGCCGAGCAGGAAGAGAAGTTCGGCTTCCTCCTCGATGCGCTGAAGTACGGTGCTCCGCCGCACGGTGGCCTGGCCTTCGGCCTGGATCGCCTGGTCATGCTGATGACCGGTGCTGCGTCGATCCGCGAAGTGATCGCCTTCCCGAAAACCCAGAGCGCCGGCGACGTCATGACCCAGGCTCCGGGCAGCGTGGATGGCAAGGCACTGCGCGAACTGCACATTCGCCTGCGCGAACAGCCCAAGGCCGAGTAAACCGTTCCATCCCGACGGTGGCGCCCGGTGCGCCGCCGCCACCTAGCAAGCACGGAGTCAGATATGGCTGGTCATTCCAAATGGGCCAACATCAAGCACCGCAAGGAGCGCCAGGACGCCAAGCGCGGCAAGATCTTCACCAAGCTCATCCGTGAGCTGACCGTTGCCGCCAAGCATGGCGGTGGCAACCCGGCGGACAACCCGCGTCTGCGCCTGGCCGTGGACAAGGCGCTCACCGCCAACATGACCCGCGACACCATCGATCGCGCGATCGCCCGTGGCGCCGGCTCCAACGAAGCCGACAACATGGTCGAGCTGAGCTACGAGGGTTATGCGCCGAGCGGCGTGGCGATCATCGTCGAAGCCATGACCGACAACCGCAACCGCACCGCCGCTGAAGTGCGTCACGCCTTCAGCAAGTGTGGCGGCAACCTCGGCACCGATGGTTCGGTGGCCTACATGTTCGACCGCAAGGGCCAGATCAGCTACGCCCCTGGCGTGAATGAAGACGCCCTGATGGAAGCCGCGCTGGAAGCGGGTGCCGATGACGTGGTTGCCGCTGAAGACGGCTCGGTCGAGGTGTACACCTCCTTCGCCGACTTCCTCAGCGTCAACGAAGCGCTCACCGCCGCCGGTTTCAAGGGCGACGAGGCAGAAGTGGCGATGATCCCCTCGATCAGCGCACCGATCACCGATGTGGAAACCGCACAGAAGGTGTTGAAGCTCATCGACATGCTCGAAGACCTCGACGACGTGCAGAACGTCTACAGCAACGTGGACATCCCCGACGATGTGATGGCCCAGTTGGGCTGACACGAAAAAGCCGGAGCCGACGCTTCGGCTTTTTTACTTGGGCACCTGATATAGAGCGCCAATGACCCTGATCCTCGGTATCGACCCTGGTTCGCGCATCACCGGTTACGGCGTGGTTCGCGATACCGGGCGCGGCTGTGAATACATCGCTTCCGGCTGCATCCGCACCGGCAGCGGCGAACTGCAGGAGCGCCTGCTGATCGTCTTCCGTGGCGTGCGTGAGGTCATCCAGACCTACGGGCCGGTGACCATGGGCATCGAAAAGGTGTTCATGGCGCGCAACGCCGACTCCGCCCTCAAGCTGGGCCAGGCTCGCGGTGCCGCCATAGTCGCGGCCAGCGAGGAAGGGTTGGAGGTGGCCGAGTACAGCGCCAGCCAGGTCAAGCAGGCCATCGCCGGTACCGGCGGCGCCGACAAGCAGCAGGTGCAGATGATGGTCATGCACCTGCTCAAGCTGGTGCAGAAGCCGCAGATCGACGCCTCCGACGCCCTGGCCATCGCCCTGTGCCATGCGCACCACCGGCAGAGCCTGATTCCCCATGGCCTGGCTACCGCCAAGCGCCGTGGCGGGCGGCTCCGTTTGTAACCCCATATAAGGACGCACTTCGTGATTGGACGTTTGCGTGGCACCCTGGCGGAAAAACAGCCGCCGCACCTGATTCTCGATGTCAACGGCGTCGGCTACGAGCTGGAAGTGCCCATGACCACCCTCTACCGCCTGCCCTCGACCGGCGAGCCTGTGACCCTGCACACCCATCTGGTGGTGCGTGAGGATGCGCACCTGCTCTACGGCTTCTTCGAGAAGCGCGAGCGCGAGCTGTTCCGCGAGCTGATCCGTCTCAACGGCGTTGGCCCGAAGCTGGCCCTGGCGCTGATGTCCGGGCTGGAAGTGGACGAGCTGGTGCGCTGCGTGCAGGCCCAGGACACCTCGACCCTGGTGAAGATCCCCGGGGTCGGCAAGAAGACCGCCGAGCGCCTGCTGGTGGAGCTGAAGGACCGTTTCAAGGCCTGGGAAACCATGCCGAGCATTTCCACCCTGGTGGTGGAGCCGCTCAAGGCTGCCGCCTCCAGTGCCGAGAACGATGCGCTCAGCGCGCTGATCTCCCTGGGCTTCAAACCCCAGGAAGCCAGTCGCGCCGTTGCTGCCATCAAGGAAGAAGGGCTTTCCAGCGAAGAACTGATCCGCCGTGCCCTGAAAGGAATGGTGTAACACCGCATGATCGAAGCCGACCGCCTGATAACCGCCAGCAGCCACGACCGCGACGAGCAGCTGGACCGGGCCATCCGCCCGCTGAGCCTCGCCGACTATGTCGGCCAGCCGACCGTGCGTGAGCAGATGGAACTGTTCATCCAGGCGGCCCGCGGGCGCAGCGAGGCGCTCGATCACACGCTGATCTTCGGCCCGCCGGGCCTGGGCAAGACCACCCTGGCCAACATCATCGCCCAGGAAATGGGCGTCTCGATCAAGAGCACGTCCGGCCCCGTGCTGGAGCGCCCGGGCGATCTGGCGGCGTTGCTGACCAACCTCGAGTCCGGCGATGTGCTCTTCGTCGACGAAATCCACCGCCTGTCGCCCATCGTCGAAGAAGTACTGTACCCGGCGATGGAGGACTTCCAGCTCGACATCATGATCGGCGAGGGCCCGGCGGCTCGCTCGATCAAGCTCGACCTGCCGCCTTTCACCCTGGTCGGCGCCACCACGCGCGCCGGCATGCTGACCAACCCGCTGCGCGACCGCTTCGGCATCGTCCAGCGCCTGGAGTTCTACAGCACTGCGGACCTGACCAGCATCGTCACCCGCTCTGCCGGCATCCTCGGCTTGCACATCGAGCCGGAGGGCGCCTTCGAGATCGCCCGCCGCGCCCGTGGTACACCGCGCATCGCCAACCGCCTGCTTCGCCGCGTGCGTGACTTCGCTGAAGTCCGTGGCCAGGGGCAGATCACCCGGGTCATTGCCGACCAGGCGCTCAACCTGCTGGATGTCGACGAACGTGGCTTCGACCACCAGGACCGGCGTCTGCTGTTGGCGATGATCGACAAGTTCGACGGTGGCCCGGTAGGCGTCGACAACCTGGCGGCGGCGATCAGTGAGGAACGTCACACCATCGAGGATGTTCTCGAGCCCTATCTGATCCAGCAGGGCTACATCATGCGCACGCCGCGTGGGCGTGTGGTCACCCGCCATGCCTACCTGCATTTCGGGTTGAACCTGCCCAGGCGCATGGTCGAGCCGCCCGCTGATGATTTCTCCGGGGCGGGGGACGAATAAGGGAAATCGCTGTCGAACCGAGCGGCGGGGGCCGGGGATGAAAAAAACAGTTACCCGGCCTGATTGGCAACCTTTGGAGTAAGCACTAGAGTATGCGCGCGCAAAATGGGGCCCAGCCTTTCGTGCATCGGAGCCGCGTCTATTACGAAGACACCGATGCCGGTGGCATCGTCTATTACGTCAACTACCTCAAGTTCATGGAACGGGCTCGAACCGAATGCCTGCGGAGCCTGGGCTTTGCCCAGTCCGAGCTGGTCGGGGAGAACCTGTTGTTCGTCGTGCATTCGGCCGAGGCGCGTTATCACGCCCCCGCCAGGCTCGACGACGAGCTGACCATCAGCGCCGAAGTGATCGAATTGAACCGTGCCAGCCTGCGCTTTCGTCAACAGGTGAGGCGGGCTACGGATGATGCGCTGCTCTGTGAAGGGCAGTTCCTGGTGGCCTGTGTGCGCGCCGACAGTTTGAAACCCCGGGCGATCCCCGAAGCGCTGCGTTCAGCCTTCGCCGCCGTACCGGGCCAATCCCCTGCAGGAGACTAAGCGTGGAAGCCAACGTCGTCGACCATACCTCCATGTGGAGCCTGATCAGCAACGCCAGCATCGTGGTGCAACTGGTCATGCTCACTCTGGTGGCCGCCTCGGTCACCTCGTGGATCATGATTTTCCAGCGCAGCAACCTGCTGCGCGCGGCCAAGAAATCCCTCGTGTCCTTCGAGGAGCGTTTCTGGTCGGGCATCGACCTGTCCAAGCTGTATCGCCAGGCCGGCAGCAACCCGGACCCGGATTCCGGCGTCGAGCAGATCTTCCGTGCCGGCTTCAAGGAGTTCTCCCGCCTGCGCCAGCAGCCTGGCGTAGACCCGGATGCGGTGATGGAAGGCGTGGCCCGTGCCATGCGTGTGGCCATCTCCCGTGAGGAAGAGAAGCTCGAGCAGAGCCTGCCGTTCCTCGCCACCGTCGGCTCCACCAGCCCCTACATCGGCCTGTTCGGCACCGTCTGGGGGATCATGAATTCCTTCCGCGGCCTGGCTCAGGTGCAGCAGGCGACCCTGGCCACCGTGGCCCCCGGCATTGCCGAGGCGCTGATCGCTACAGCCATCGGCCTGTTCGCGGCGATCCCGGCGGTCATCGCGTACAACCGCTTCGCCGCGCGTGGTGAGACCCTGATCAGTCGCTACTACACCTTCGCCGACGAGTTCCAGGCCATCCTGCACCGCAAAGTGCACACCAGCGACGAATAAGACGCAGGTTCAATAGAGGACAGGTTTCACGCCATGGCCAGAATTCGCCACAAACGCAAGCCGGTCGCCGAGATGAACGTGGTGCCCTACATCGACGTGATGTTGGTGCTGCTGGTCATCTTCATGGTGACCGCGCCCATGCTCAACCAGGGCGTCAAGGTCGACTTGCCGAAGGTCTCCAGCGAGGCGCTGCCCCAGGACAACGACTCCCGGGTGCTGACCATCTCCATCAAGGCCGACAAAAGCTACTACTGGAACATGGGCGAGGAAGTGGACCCGGACCAGGGCAAGGCCAGCGAGACGTCCAGCACGTTGCCGCAGCTGGTCCAGGCGGTCACGGCGATCATGAGTCAGAACACCAGCCAGGGTAAGAAGGTCCAGGTCTTCGTGCGTGGCGACAAGGCCGTCGACTACGGCTCCGTGATGGCCGTCATGGGCGGCCTGCAGCAGGCCGGCGTGGGTAATGTCGGGCTGATCACCGAGGCGCCCTGATGCAGCAGCAGAGCGAACGCTCCCCATCGGAAAGCTACTTCTGGCCCGCGGTCTGGGCCATAGGCTTGCACGTGCTGATCTTCGGCACGCTGTTCGTCAGTTTCGCCTTCACTCCTGAACTGCCGCCGGCGCGCCCCATCGTGCAGGCTACGCTGTATCAGCTGAAATCGCAGAGCCAGGCGACCACCCAGACCAACCAGAAGATCGCCGGCGAAGCCAAGAAAGCCGCTGCTCCGCAGTACGAAACCGAGCAGATGGAGCAGAAGAAGGCCGAGCAGCAGAAGCTGGAGCAGCAGAAGGTCGCTGCCGCCAAGGCTGCGGAACAAAAGAAAGCCGACGAAGCTCGAAAAGCGGAAGAGGCAGCCGAGGCGAAGAAGGCGGATGACGCCAAGAAGGCCGAGGAAGCCAAGAAGCAACAGGCCGACATCGCCAAGAAGAAGGCGGAAGAGGAAGCCAAGAAAAAGGCTGCCGACGAGGCCAAGAAGAAAGCCGCTGAAGAGGCGAAGAAGAAAGCTGCAGCCGAGGCGGCGAAGAAGAAGGCTGCCGAGGATGCGAAGAAGAAGGCCGCCGCCGAAGCCGCGAAGAAAAAGGCAGCGGAGGAGGCCAAGCGCAAATCGAATGATGAGAAGAAGGCTGCCGCGCTCGCCGAATTGCTCTCCGATAAGGTAGAGCGCGAGCAAGCGCTGGCCGATGAGGTGGGTGACAAGACGGCGGGTAATTATGACGACCTGATTCGTTCTAGAGTATCGGAGCTGTGGACAAGGCCACCGTCGGCGCGCAATGGCATGTCGGTCGTTGTTCAAATCAATATGCTGCCGGACGGCACCATCACCAACGCTTCGATATCGCGCTCCAGTGGTGATTCGGCATTTGACCAATCGGCCATCAGCGCAGTGAAGAATGTGGGTCGTATAACCGAGATGCAGGGTATGAGTTCCGCAGACTTCAATCCCTATCGTTCATTCAAGATGACATTCACGCCTGAGGACCTAGCGTTGTGATGAAGATTCTTAAAGGTGTTCTGTTAACTCTTTTCTTCTTGGCTGGCGTCGCTCAGGCCGAAGAAAAGAACATTCTGGTGCGCACTGGCGCTGATCGCGCGGTTCCCGTCGCCGTAGTGCCCTTCGGCTGGCAGGGCGGCAACGTCCTGCCCGAAGACATGTCCGAGATCATCGGCAACGACCTGCGCAACTCGGGCTACTTCGAGCCCATCCCGCGGCAGAACATGATCAGCCTGCCGACCCAGGCCAGCGAAGTGATCTACCGCGACTGGAAAGCCCTTGGCGCCCAATACGTGCTAGTGGGCAACATCGCTCCGGCTGGCGGCCGCCTGCAAGTGCAGTTCGCCCTGTTCAACGTCGCCACCGAGCAGCAGGTGTTCGCCGGCAGCGTCAGCGGCTCCACCGACCAGCTGCGCGACATGGCGCACTACGTGGCCGACCAGTCCTTCGAGAAGCTCACCGGCGTGAAGGGTGCGTTCTCCACCCGCATGCTCTACGTGACCGCAGAGCGTTTCTCGGTGAACAATACCCGCTACACCCTGCAACGCTCGGACTATGACGGCCAGCGCGCCGTGACCCTGCTGCAGTCGCGTGAGCCGATCCTCTCGCCGCGCTACGCGCCGGATGGCCGCCGCATCGCCTATGTCTCCTTCGAGCAGAAGCGTCCGCGCATCTTCATCCAGCACGTCGACACCGGGCGTCGCGAGCAGATCACCAACTTCGAAGGCCTGAACGGCGCGCCGGCCTGGTCGCCCGAAGGCAATCGCCTGGCGTTCGTGCTGTCCAAGGACGGCAACCCGGAGATCTACGTGATGGACCTGGGCAGCCGTCAGCTGCGTCGCGTCACCAATCACATGGCGATCGACACCGAACCCTTCTGGGGCGCCGATGGCCAGACCATCTATTTCACCTCGGATCGCGCCGGCAAGCCGCAGATCTACAAGACCAATATCAACGGCGGCGAGCCGCAGCGCGTGACCTTCGTTGGCAACTACAACGCCAACCCGAAGCTCTCGGCTGATGAAAAGACCCTGGTGATGATCCACCGCCAGGACGGCTTCACCAACTTCAAGGTGGCGGCCATGGACCTGGTGCGTGGCGGTGCTCCGCGCATCCTTTCCGGCACCACTCTGGATGACTCGCCCACTGTTGCGCCAAACGGCACCATGCTAATCTACGCCACCCGCCAGCAGGGCCGGGGAGTCCTGATGCTCGTGTCCACAAACGGGCGCGTACGACTCCCGATTCCAACCGTTCAAGGCGATATCCGCGAACCGTCCTGGTCGCCGTACCTGAACTGACGCGGTATCCACTATTGTTTTGCTAAACACACTGGGGCTCATTAGGAGTTACATGATGGAAATGATTAAATTCGGTAAGTTCGCTGCTCTGGCTCTGGCCATGGCTGTTGCAGTTGGTTGCTCCTCCAAGGGCGGCGACGATTCCGGCCAGGGCGCTGTAGACCCGAACGCTGGCTACAACAGCGGCAACAGCGGTGTTGACGGCAGCCTGAGCGAAGAAGCTGCTCTGCGCGCCATCACCACCTTCTACTTCGAGTACGACAGCTCCGACCTGAAGCCGGAAGCCATGCGCGCTCTGGACGTACACGCCAAGGACCTGAAAGGCAACGGCGCTCGCGTCGTTCTGGAAGGCCACACCGACGAGCGCGGCACCCGCGAGTACAACATGGCTCTGGGCGAGCGTCGTGCCAAGGCCGTTCAGCGCTACCTGGTTCTGCAGGGCGTTTCCCCGGCTCAGCTGGAACTGGTTTCCTACGGCGAAGAGCGTCCGGTTGCCACTGGCAACGACGAGCAGTCCTGGGCTCAGAACCGTCGCGTCGAACTGCGTAAGTAATTCGATATGCGTAAGTGCCGTCGTGCTTTGACTGTATTGGCCCTCAGCAGCCTGCCCCTGGCCGCCTTTGCTGAGGTTCCCGTGGTGGACGGAAACGATGCCGGTTACGGCAACAGTTACCCGCCCGCTGGTTATGGCACGACTGGCGCCTATGCCGGATCCGGGGCTTCGGCCCCGGTGTCCGCGCAAGGCGAGCTGTTCATGCAGCTGCAACAGATGCAGGAAGAGACTGCCCGCCTGCGCGGGATGGTCGAAGAACAGCAGAACGAGATCCAGCAGCTCAAGCGTGAATCGCTGGAGCGATACCAGGATCTGGATAGCCGCTTGAATGCGGGCGCAGCGGGCGCACCAGCCGCACAACAGAATTCCCCTGCCGATGGCGCGATCAACGCCGCCGGCACTCCCTCGGCTCCGGCGCAGCAGCCGGCTGCCAGTACCGAACCGGGCGATCCGGCGAAGGAAAAGCTGTACTACGACGCCGCCTTCGACCTGATCAAAGCCAAGGATTTCGACAAGGCCAGCCAGGCCTTCGGCGCTTTCCTGCGCAAGTACCCCAACAGCCAGTACGCCGGCAACGCGCAGTACTGGCTGGGTGAGGTGAACCTCGCCAAGGGCGACCTGCAGGGCGCCGGCCAGGCCTTCGCCAAGGTCAGCCAGGTTTATCCGCAGCACGCCAAGGTGCCGGATTCCCTCTACAAGCTCGCCGACGTCGAGCAGCGCCTGGGCAACACCGACAAGGCCAAGGGCATCCTCAAGCAGGTCGTCGCCCAGTACCCGGGCAGCTCCGCCGCCCAGCTGGCGCAGCGGGACCTTCAGCGCCTGCCCTGATCCACGCCCCGAGCATCGATTAACCCGCGCCTGTCGCGGGTTTTTTCGTTTAGAATCGCCGCCCTCATATTTTCTTCCAGCAACGGAGGCGGATGGCCTGTTTAGCCGTCACGCCCGTGGCCCTTATGCAACAGACCCTGCGACTGACCGAGATCTTCTACTCGCTGCAGGGGGAGACGCGTACCGCCGGCTTGCCGACGGTATTCGTGCGCCTGACCGGCTGTCCCCTGCGCTGCCAGTACTGCGACACCGCCTACGCCTTCAATGGCGGCCAGATCCACACCCTGGACGACATCCTCGCCCAGGTGGCCGCCTACAAGCCCCGCTACGTCTGTGTGACGGGCGGTGAGCCGCTGGCGCAACCCAACTGCATTCCGCTCCTGCAACGGCTCTGCGATGCCGGCTACGAGGTTTCCCTGGAGACCAGCGGAGCCCTGGATATCGCCCCCGTGGACACCCGCGTCAGCCGTGTCGTCGACCTGAAGACGCCGGGCTCCGCCGAAGTCGGGCGCAACCGCTACGAGAACATGGCCCAGCTGACCCGCAACGACCAAGTGAAGTTCGTCATCTGTTCCCGCGAGGACTACGACTGGGCCGTGTCCAAGCTGATCGAGTACCGCCTGGAGCAGCGTGCCGGTGAGGTGCTGTTCTCGCCCAGCCACCAGCAGGTGAGCGCGCGGAACCTGGCGGACTGGATAGTGGCCGACAACCTGCCGGTGCGCCTGCAGCTGCAATTGCACAAGATCCTCTGGAACGACGAGCCGGGACATTGATATGAGCGACAAGAAAGCGGTAATCCTCCTCTCCGGCGGCCTGGACTCCGCCACCGTGGTAGCCATGGCCCGCGCTGAAGGCTACGCCTGCTACACCATGAGCTTCGACTACGGCCAGCGTCACCGTGCCGAGCTGCAGGCGGCCGAGCGTGTGGCCCGCCAGTTGGGTGTGGTCGAACACAAGGTGATCGGCCTCAATCTCGATGGCATCGGTGGCTCGGCCCTGACCGACAGCAGCATCGATGTGCCGGAAGCCCCTACTGAAGGCATCCCGGTCACCTATGTGCCGGCACGCAACACCGTGTTCCTGTCCCTCGCCCTGGGGTGGGCCGAAGTACTCGGCGCGCGGGATATCTTCATCGGCGTCAATGCCGTGGACTATTCCGGTTACCCGGATTGTCGCCCCGAGTTCGTCGAGGCCTTCCAGCGCATGGCCAACCTGGCGACCAAGGCCGGGGTGGAAGGGGATGGTTTCCGCATCCAGGCGCCGCTGCAGAACCTCAGCAAGGCGGATATCGTCCAGGCGGGCATGAAGCTTGGCGTCGACTACGCTTTGACGGTGTCCTGCTACCAGGCCGATGACGAAGGCCGCGCCTGCCGCAAATGCGACAGCTGCCGCCTGCGTGCAGCCGGCTTCGAAGCGGCTGGGGTGCAGGATCCTACGAGATATTTCTGAAATATTTTCGGTGGGGTGTTGAATTCCTGAATAAAATCAGTATTATGCGCTCCGCGTCGGGTCGTTAGCTCAGTCGGTAGAGCAGTTGGCTTTTAACCAATTGGTCGTAGGTTCGAATCCTACACGACCCACCATACAAGGCTCCGCGAGGAGCAACGGAAGCGGGAAGATCGAAAGGTCTTCCCGCTTTTCGTTTGTCCGCCGAAAAGTATGGTCCCCCCTCATCGGGGGACGGATGGCCTCTCCCGCAGCCATGCCCATTGGCGTTAATCTGCGTTATCATCCGCGCCCCGAACCGCATGGCCCCTGGCTTGGCGGGGCGGTGACCCAACAGGCTTTCGCGCAGTGCGCTCGCAGGTCCCGCAGACATGTCTCATCTCTCCGAACGTTTTCTCGTCCAGGCCCACCTCGCCGCCAAGCAGCCCCGGCAGCTTTCGGCTGATGAAGAGGCGCAGCTGCGTGCAGACATCGCCGCCGAGCTGAAGGCGCAGGATGCAGTGCTCGTTGCCCACTACTACTGCGACCCGGTGATCCAGGCCCTGGCCGAGGAAACCGGTGGTTGCGTGTCCGACTCGCTGGAGATGGCCCGCTTCGGCAACCAGCATTCGGCGAAGACGGTGCTGGTGGCAGGCGTGCGCTTCATGGGCGAGACGGCGAAGATCCTCAACCCGGAAAAGCGCGTGCTGATGCCGACCCTGGAAGCGACCTGCTCCCTGGACCTGGGTTGCCCGGTGGACGAGTTCTCGGCGTTCTGCGACCAGCATCCGGAGCGCACCGTGGTCGTCTACGCCAATACCTCCGCGGCGGTGAAGGCCCGGGCCGACTGGGTGGTGACCTCCAGCTGTGCGCTGGAGATCGTCGAGAGCCTGATGGACAACGGCGAGAAGATCATCTGGGCGCCGGACCAGCACCTGGGCCGTTACATCCAGCGCGAGACCGGTGCCGATATGCTGCTCTGGGACGGTGCCTGCATCGTCCACGAGGAGTTCAAGGCCAAGCAGCTCGAAGACATGAAGGCGCTGTACCCGGAGGCGGCCATCCTGGTCCACCCGGAATCGCCCGAGGCGGTCATTGAACTGGCCGATGCGGTGGGTTCCACCAGCCAACTGATCAAGGCTGCGCAAACCCTGCCGAACAAAATGTTCATCGTCGCCACCGACCGCGGCATCTTCTACAAGATGCAGCAGCTGTGCCCGGACAAGCAGTTCATCGAAGCGCCCACCGCCGGCAATGGTGCTGCCTGCCGCAGTTGCGCGCACTGCCCCTGGATGGCCATGAACACCCTGGAGCGCACCCTGCAATGCCTGCGCGAAGGCAGCAACGAAATCTTCGTCGATGCCGCGCTGGTGCCCCGGGCGATCAAGCCGCTCAAGCGCATGCTCGACTTCACCCAGGCCGCACGGTTGAAGCTCGCCGGCAACGCCTGATCGGCACGCACAAAAAAGCCCGGACCTGTCCGGGCTTTTTCGTGTGCGCTTGCTGTCAGCGCATCATCTGCTTGATGGTCTTCTGCTGCTCGATCATCTCCTGCTGGCGTGCATCGATGCGCGAGGCGAGCGGGAAGTTGTTGGTGGCGCGGCGCTTGGCGAAATCCAGCTGTTCGATGGCCTGGTCGTAGTCGCCGACCAGGGCGAAGAACTCTGCGCGCGCCTGGTGCAGGCCGATGGTGTTGCCGGCCAGCCCGCGTACTTCGGCCACCTGGTACCAGACGTCCGGGTCGTTGGGTCGGGACTTCACCAGGCCGTCGAGGATTTTCTCCGCTTCCTGGGGTTTGTTGAGCTTGAGCATCAGGTCGCTGCGCGCCTGCTTCAGCGGGTAGTTGTTGGGGTACAGGCCCAGCAGTCGGTCGACACGTTTCTGCGCGTCCGGCAGGCGGTTGGCGGTGATGTCCAGGTCCACTTGGGCGAGGTTGTAGACGATCTCGTTGGGCGACTTGGCCAGCAATTGCGCCAGGCCTTCACGCGCCTCGTTGAGCTGGCCGTTCTTGATCTGCGCAATGGCCAGGCCGTAGCGCGCGGCATCCAGCTTGGGATCGGCGTCGAGCATGGCGCGGAAGCGCTTGGCGGAGATCCCCGGGGTTTCTTCGAACATCAGCTGCACGCGGGCGCGCATCAACTGGTAGCGCAGGCTGTTCTCCACGCCGCCCGGTGGCGCCTGTTCGGCACGGTTGCGGGTGTCGGCGATACGCGATTCGGTCACCGGGTGGGTGAGGAGGAATTCCGGCGGCTTGGAGTCGTAGCGGTACTGGCGCATCAGGCGCTCGAACATGTTGGGCATGGCGCGGGGGTCATAACCGGCCTTTTCCAGGTTGAGCAGACCGATGCGGTCGGCTTCCTGTTCGTTCTGCCGGGAGAAGCGGCGCTGCTCCTGGATCGCGGCGGCCTGGGTCGACATGATCGCCGCCATGCCCGCGTCACCGGCGCCTGCGGCGGCCGCGACGATACCGGCCAGCATGGCCGCCATCACCGGGATCTGCATACGTTGCTGGGCTTCGATACCGCGCGCGAAGTGGCGTTGCGACAGGTGAGCCAGTTCGTGGGCGAGGACCGAGGCGTACTCGGCTTCGTTCGGTGCATAGAGGAACAAGCCACCGTTGACGCCGACGATGCCGCCCGGTGCGGCGAAGGCGTTGAGCTGCGGGCTCTTGACAGCACGAATTCCAAGCGACGGTCCTGCAACTGGCTGGTTTCGGCCAGACGGTAGACGCTGGTTTCGACATAGTCCTTGAGCTGCGGGTCCGGGAGCTGTTCCCACCTGGCCGCGCAGCAGGCTGAGCCAGGCGCGGCCCAGCTGGTGTTCCTGTTCCGGAGAGACGATGGCCGAACTGGAGTCGCCGAGGGACGGCAGGTCATCGGCCATCACGGGCGATGCGAGGAGGCAGGCAAGCGTCAGCAGAGTGGGGCGCAGCGGATTCATGCACAGGGCTCTTGTCGGCAAAGCGCTAACTGTAGCCTCCCGCCCGGTCGGCTGGCCAGGGTTGCGCGGGCTTCTGTATCCTAGGCGCCCTCCTGGAGAACACCCATGACAGACGCCACCGGCGCTCCCGATACCTTCGACGCCGAACTCGACGCCAGCGGGCTCAACTGCCCCTTGCCGCTGCTCAAGGCCAAGCTGGAACTCAACCGTTTGGCGAGTGGCGCGGTGCTCAAGGTCACCGCCACCGATGCCGGTTCGCAACGCGACTTCCGTGCCTTCGCCCGTCTCGCCGGCCACGTGCTGCTGCACGAGGAAGAGCAGGGCGGCATCTATCGCTACTGGCTGCGCAAGGCCTGAATTTCTCCGCTTACCAAGGAACTCCGATGTTCAAGGTGCTTCGCGATTGGGTGCAGCGCTACTTCTCCGATGAAGAAGCGGTGGTGCTGGCGGTCTTCCTGGGTCCTGGGCTTCACCCTCGTCCTCACCCTCGGCAACATGTTGGCGCCGGTCCTGGCGGGTCTGGTGCTGGCCTTCCTGATGCAGGGGGTGGTGAATTTCCCTCGAGCGCCTGCGCATGCCCGAGACGCTGGCCGTGTGGCTAGTGTTCGCGCTGTTCATCGGTGCCCTGGCGCTGTTCCTGGTGGTGCTCATGCCGCTGCTCTGGCAGCAGCTCAGCACCCTGTTCAACGAGCTGCCGCGCATGCTCGGCGAGTGGCAGTCGCTGCTCCTGCTGCTGCCCGAGCGCTACCCGCACCTGGTCACCGACGAGCAGGTGCTCAATGCCATCGAGGTGACCCGCAGCGAGATCGGCAAGTTCGGCCAGTGGGCGTTGACCTTCTCGCTCTCCAGCCTGCCGCTGGTGGTCAACCTGATGATCTACCTGGTGCTGGTGCCGATCCTGGTGTTCTTCTTCCTCAAGGACCGCGAGCTGATCCAGCGCTGGATGAGCGGCTACCTGCCGCGCGAGCGGGCGCTGATGACCCAGGTACCGCGGGAAATGCACCAGCAGATCGCCAACTACATCCGCGGCAAGGTGATCGAGATCGTCATCTGTGGCGGCGTGACCTACGTCGCCTTCGTCTCTCTCGGGCTCAACTATGCGGCGTTGCTGGCCCTGTTGGTCGGCCTCTCGGTGGTGGTGCCCTACATAGGCGCGGTGGTGGTGACCGTGCCGGTGGCCCTGATCGCGCTGTTCCAGTGGGGCTGGGGCGACCAGTTCATCTACCTGATGGTGGTCTACGGGGTGATCCAGGCGCTGGATGGCAACATCTTGGTGCCGCTGCTGTTCTCCGAGGCGGTGAACATGCACCCGGTGGCGATCATCTGCGCAGTGCTGCTGTTCGGCGGGCTCTGGGGCTTCTGGGGGATCTTCTTCGCCATTCCCCTGGCGACCCTGTTCAAGGCGGTGCTGGATGCCTGGCCACGCAGCGGGCCCCTGCGGGAAGGGCCATCACCGCTGATGTGAGTGCACATGAAAAAGGCCGCGATCGCGGCCTTCTTTCATTGCGTCTGCATGGCGCTTGGGCTCAGCCCTTGTTCAGCGCCTGCGCGGCGGCGAGCACGGCATCCACATGGCCGGGGACCTTCACGCCACGCCACTCCTGGCGCAGCACGCCGTCCTTGTCGATGAGGAAGGTGCTGCGGTCGACGCCCATGTATTCCTTGCCGTAGAGCTTCTTCAGCTTGATCACGTCGAACAGCTGGCAGACGGCCTCGTCCTTGTCGGAGATCAGCTCGAAGGGGAACTCCTGCTTGCACTTGAAGTTCTCGTGGGACTTCAGGCCATCGCGGGAGACGCCGAAGATCACCGTGTTGGCTGCTGCGAAGGCGCCATGCTGGTCACGGAAACCCTGGCCTTCGGTGGTGCAGCCCGGGGTGCTGTCCTTCGGGTAGAAATAGATCACTACCTGCTTGCCCTTGAGGGCGGAGAGGGTCACCTGCTGGCCGCTGGTGGCGGGGGCGGTGAAGTCGGCGACCGGCTGGTCGATGGTTACGGCCATGTCTTGCTCCTTACGGGTGCTGCGGGCGCCAGGGCTCGATCAGCGCGTCGAGGTTCAGCGCGTCGGCGAAGTCGAGGAACTGATCGCGCAGCCAACTGATCTGGGTGCCGGCGGGCAGCGTCACGGTGATGGTGGCGTTGAGCATGGTGCTCATGGTCTGCGGCGCCTGGTAGGTGTCGCAGGTGAGGCTCTCCAGTTCGACACGGTGATCGATGAAGAACTGGCACAGCTCGTTGAGGATATCCGGGCGGTACGCGGCGCTGACGTAGGCGACGTAGGGCAGCGACTGCGGGCGGGGCTCCAGCGCGGCGCTGCGGGTCACCTGGGTGGTGAACTCGTGGCGCTTGGCCAGGGCCGGCAGGCCGGCTTCGAGGCGGGCCAGGGCATCCCAACTGCCGGATACCTGCAGTACCAGGGCGCAGTACTCGCCGTGGCGGGTCAGGCGGCTGCTGACCATTGCGCAGCGGTTTTCCTGGCTGGCTCGGCACAGCACGTTGGTCAGCTCCATCGGGTTGACGCCAAGGGCACTGATCACAAGGAATTCTTCGCGGGGCGGGGTGGTGGACATGCAGCATTCCTAAAGCGAGAGGAGGGCGGGCAAAGCCGCGCCGATCAAAGCGGGAAGGTTAGCGAAAAGCGCCGCCGAGGGGAATGCTTCAGGCACCCTCGTCAGCTTGTGCTGGGCAATGGGCACCAGTACCATTACGGCTCTCTTTTTCCGGCAGGAGCGGTTGCATGATTGCGGGCAGTATGGTGGCACTGGTCACGCCCATGGATGCACAAGGTCAACTGGACTGGGCGAGTCTGACCAAGCTGGTGGATTTCCACCTGCAGGAAGGCACCAACGCCATAGTCGCAGTCGGCACCACGGGTGAATCCGCAACACTGGACGTCAACGAACACATCGAAGTCATCCGCCGCGTGGTGGATCAGGTCAATGGCCGCATCCCGGTCATCGCCGGCACCGGTGGCAACTCCACCCGTGAGTCGGATCGACCTCACCGCCGCCGCCAAGGGCGTTGGCGCCGGATGCTGTCCTGCTGGTGACCCCGTACTACAACAAGCCGACCCAGGAAGGCCTGTACCAGCATTTCCGCCACATCGCCGAATCCGTCGCGATCCCGCAGATCCTCTACAACGTACCCGGCCGCACCGTCTGCGACATGCTGCCCGAGACCGTCGAGCGCCTGGCGAAGATCTCCAACATCATCGGTATCAAGGAAGCCACCGGCGACCTCAAGCGTGGCCAGGAAGTACTGGATCGCGTGAGCAAGGACTTCCTCGTCTATTCCGGTGACGACGCCACCGCCGTCGAGCTGATGCTCATGGGCGGCAAGGGCAACATCTCCGTGACCGCCAACGTCGCCCCCCGCGAGATGGCCGAACTCTGCGCCGCCGCCATGCGTGGCGATGCTGAAACTGCCCGTGCCATCAACGACAAGCTGATGCCGCTGCACAAGGCGCTGTTCATCGAATCGAACCCGATTCCGGTGAAATGGGCCCTGCACGAGATGGGCCTGATGCCCGACGGCATCCGTCTGCCGCTGACCTGGCTCAGCCCGCGTTGCCACGAACCGCTGCGTCAGGCGCTCCGCCAGTCCGGTGTATTGGTTTAATCCGAGGAATTACTACGCATGAAGCGACTGGCCGGACTTTCCGGCTCTCGCCCTGATGATCTCCAGCACCAGCGGCTGCGGCTGGCTTTGGGGCGAAGATGGCTATTTCCGCGACCGCGGCAACGACTACCTGGAAGCGCGTCAGACCGCGCCCATGCAGCTGCCCCGGGATGCCCAATCCAAACGTCTTGACCCGTTGCTGCCGGTGCCGGTGAAACATCGCCGACAGCCGCAACGATGCCGACTACGAAGTCCCGCGGCCCCGCAGCCCCTGCAGGTCAAGGGAGAGGTCAGCAACTACAGCCTACAAGAAGGCGGCCGACTCCCGCTGGGTGGTTGCCCAGCGCCCCGTCCCGGCAGAAGTCTGGCCGGTCGCGCGCCAGTTCTTCGAAGACGGCGGCTCAAGGTCGTCGACGAGCGCCCCCGCAGACCGGTGAGTTCAGCACCGGCTGGCAGCGCCTGGATCAGCTCTCCGCTCCCCTGGCACGCCGCCTCGGCAGCCGCGTGAGCGGTGTCGAGCCCGACAGCGAAGTGCGTGCCCGCGTACGCATCGAGCCGGGTGTGCAGCGCAACACCAGCGAGATCTTCGTCCTCACCACCACCCGTCCGGCAGGCAGCACCGCCGACACCGGCTGGCCGAGCCGTTCCGACAGCCCGAGCCTCGAGGCCGCGCTGATGGACGAAATGCTCGCCACCATGGCGCGCAGCGCCGAGCAGGGTGGTTCCGTGTCCCTGCTGGCCGCCCGCGACTTCGATGCGCCGAGCCGCGTGACCCTGTCCGAAGACGGCAGCGGTAACCCGATCCTCGACCTGGGCGCCGACTTTCGACCGTTCCTGGTCGAGCGTGGGCCGTGCCCTGGAAGTGGCCGACGTCCGCGTCGACGACATCAACCGCAGCCTGGGCGTGTACTACATCAACCTCGCCGAAGGCGCGGAGAAGGACCAGGAACCCGGTTTCTTCAGCCGCCTGTGGGGCAGCGCGCCCAGCAAGGAAGAGATCGAAGCCCGCGCCGACCGTTACCAGGTCCGCCTGACCCGCGTCGGCGACAGCGTGCAGGTCACCGTGGAGAAGGACATCAACACCGTGGCACCCGCCGATGTGGCGCGCCGTGTGCTGGGCCTGATCCAGGAAAACCTCGGCTGAGGCCGGACCGACCGGGTGGCGGGCAACCTTCACCCGGGCTCCAGTCGACGCGCCCCAGGGCGCGGCGGCAAGACAATAGGCGAAACCCCGCAGGTTTCGCCTGTTTCGTTTAACAGAGGCGGAAAATCCCCATGACCACTCCCAGCACCCTGAGCCTGAAGAAGATCTACTCCGGTAAAGTCCGCGACCTCTATGAGATCGATGCCAAGCGCATGCTCATGGTCGCCACCGACCGGCTCTCGGCCTTCGATGTCATCCTCGAACAGCCGATCCCGGACAAGGGCAAGATCCTCACCGCCATCTCCAACTTCTGGTTCGACAAGCTCGCCGACGTGGTGCCCAACCACTTCACCGGCGACAAGGTCGAGGACGTGGTCCCCGCCGCCGAGCTGCCGCTGGTGGAAGGCCGCGCCGTGGTCGCCAAGCGCCTCAAGCCCGTTGCCGTCGAAGCCATCGTGCGTGGCTACATCGTCGGTTCCGGCTGGAAGGAGTACCAGAAGAGCGGCACCGTCTGCGGCATCCAGTTGCCCGCCGGCCTCAAGGAAGCCTCCAAGCTGCCCCAGCCGATCTTCACCCCCTCGACCAAGGCCGCCGTGGGCGACCATGACGAGAACATCTCCTTCGAGCGGTGCGAAGCCATCATCGGCAAGGAGCTGGCCGCCAAGGTGCGCGACACCGCTATCGCTCTCTACAGCACTGCCGTCGAATACGCGGCCACCCGCGGCATCATCATCGCCGACACCAAGTTCGAGTTCGGTATCGACGAAGACGGCACCCTGACCCTGATGGACGAAGTGCTGACCCCCGACTCCAGCCGCTTCTGGCCGGTGGAGAGCTACGTCGAAGGCAGCAACCCGCCCAGCTTCGACAAGCAGTTCGTCCGTGACTGGCTCGAATCCACCGGCTGGAACAAGGAGCCGCCGGCTCCCGCCGTGCCCGCCGACGTCGCGCAGAAGACCGCCGACAAGTACCGCGAAGCCCTGACCAAGCTCACCGCCTGATCCCTGCGGCAGGTCCGCCAGCCCGGGCAGTACGCAAGCATCTGAATGCACGCGAAAAAATTGCCTCGGCGGGCTTCGCCAAACGCCTTTCAGCTGGTATCATGCGCGCCGTTCGGGAAGATGCCGGAGTGGCCGAACGGGACGGATTCGAAATCCGTTGTGTCAGCAATGGCACCTAGGGTTCAAATCCCTATCTTCCCGCCATATACAGCAAAGCCCCTGGTTCGCGAGAGCCAGGGGCTTTGTGCTTTCAGGCATGCCCGTGCGCGCCTTGCGCTAGCAGGGTGCGCTGTACCAGCACCTTCATCCGGCGGATGTCTGACCAGAACAGCTCATCCGGGAACGGCCCCGGCGCCAGCGCGTTCTTCACCAGGAAGTAGCCCTCCTCGCAAATACCCTCCACCGGCACCACCACGCCCACGATGTGGTAGCAGCAGAACAGAGGGTGCGGCACCTCTTCCCAGTGCAGCTCCATTACTACCGTCTGTCCCAGGTTTACCAGGGCCGTTCTGGTGTCCACAGGTTGCTCGCTCATGCTTTCCACTCCAGTGCCAGTCGCTGACGGCAAAGCAGCCAGTGCCGCCGGCAAGAGGTCTTCCCGTTCCATGCCCATTCCGTCACTATCCGTGGCTATTTCGAAGGCCTGCACGCCTTCTTCCCTTGGGTAACTATTTCCCACGGGTGAACTATATCCCACGAAATCATGTTCTGGGAAGTTATTGCCCAGAATTAAGGTCGAAGATGTTTTATGCAGACAGCGGGCGATAGAGCACGAGCGTTGATCAAGCGGCTGGGACCGAAAAAGGCCAGTGAACTGGGTGGAGGCAACCACGACCGTTGGCGAAGCGTCAGCAAAGGTGCGGTGAGAGTCAGCACGGAAGAGATCGACGTGCTTGTGAAGGCCTATCCCCAGTACGCGTTCTGGCTGGCTTGCGGCCAGATTGCACCCGAGATCGGGCAGACAAGCCCGGCCTATGACGACACCCATCCAGATTTATCGCCATCCAGCGCTGAGTGACCACGGGCTGTGACCCGCAGCTTTCCGCCCAGCGCTGTATCGCTTCTGCCTAAGCGCCTGGCTTCTCCAGTCGTGCTCCCGGCAGCTGAGACCGGACGAACGCCAGCGCATTCCTGAATAGTGGATGCCATGCTTCGCCAGGTTCATGGGCAAGGGAATGCCAGACAAGCAGAGCTGCTCATCGCCCAACCTCGTACTCCATCGGATAGTCGCAAGGCTCCCGCTCAGCCTGTTCCGGCCACAACCACTGCGCATCCACACAACCCTGACGCTGGTAGAACCGCACCGTCTCCCTCGCCGAGTGGGACGAGACATACAGGCGCTGGATGCCCTTGTGGCGGGCCTCTTCGAGACAGCGGGCAAACAGCAGGCGCCCGACGCCCCTGCCACGCTTGGTGGCCTCGACATGGAACTCCTTCAATGGCCGGTAGCGCCCGGTGGGTTCTATAGGCGCGCCGTCCACACAGGCGAAGCCGACGACCCGCCCCAGGCGGGTCGCCAGGCAGACCAAGCCGCCGTTGGCCAGAGCGGCCCGCAGCGTGTCCTTCACTTCCTGGCGGTCGGCCGGGGACCAGTCGTCGATGAAGGGATCGGCGCTCTCCACCGCGTGGCCCGCCTGCAAGCGAATGACCCGGTCCACTACCTGCCGCCGCTCGAAGGTGAACACAAAGTCGAGGTCCGAATCGGCTACCGGTGCGGTGTGAAGGGTGATGTCCGGGGTGCTGCTCATGGGCTTCCTGCAGTTGATCCAGGGTGTGGGGCCGGGATGGTAGCGCGCCCGGCTGAAAACCGAGCAGGAAGCCAGCGAGATCGAGGTACTGCCGCTGTACAAGGCCTCTGATCCGGCTTACGCCTACGGGGACGACACCGTCGTGCCGAGCAGGAGCTCAAGGGCCACAGATTGGTACCTGGTCAAGCAAGGCCCCTGAATCCTTCTTCGGTGCTCCGTGATCCTTCGGAGCCGTTGCCGCGTCGGTCACCCTGCACCGCTCCCGAAATGATGGCCAAAAGACATTTTATTGATATCAAAATGAGTTCATTTTCCGAAACGTTCGTCGCAGCTTGCGCCTTTTTGTATCGAAAAAGCGACAAAGTGCACGTTTTCCCCGTCACGCGCGAAGAACCCCGGCTACACCCTCCAGTCTAGGTTTTAGGCCGTCCGAAGGATGAAGTACCGGACAGTGGCGCAATGCCATTTCAGGCCTGCCTACAACCACTTCAAAAGGATTGGAGTCAGCATGAAAAATAATTTCAGACGTGTTGTCGGTTCCCTCGCTTTCGCCGTTTCCACCGCTTCCTTCGCCAGCCCCGCCGCAGACGCCGAATTCAAGGAATTCTGGAGTCCCGGCAAACCCAACCCTTCCATCTGCAACTCGCCCTTGCTGGTCGGCACGCCGCTCGGCCTGCCGCGCTGCCTGCAGGCGAGCAACATCTTCACCCGGCTCCAGGCGCTACAGGACATCGCCAGCCTCAATGGCGGCAACCGCGCCGCTGGGCAGCCTGGCTACCAGGCGTCCATTGACTATGTGAAGAAGACCCTGCAGAAGGCCGGCTACAAGGTGACGGTGCAGCCGTTCCCCTTCACCGCCTACTACCCGAAAGGGCCGGGCACCCTGAACGCAGTCACACCAACCCCTGGCAACTACGTCTGGGATACGGACTTCACTTACCTCTCGCAAACCGAAGCCGGTGACGTGAGCGCCAAGGTGGTGCCCGTGGACGTGGCCCTGGGAGCGGGCAACAACTCCTCCAGCGGCTGCGAGGCGGAAGACTTCGCCAACTTCCCCAGCGGTTCCATCGCGCTGATCCAGCGGGGCACCTGCAACTTCGAGATGAAGGCCGAGAACGCCGCCGCCGCCGGTGCCGCCGGGGTGATCATCTTCAACCAGGGCAACACCGACGACCGCAAGGGCCTGGAGAACGTCACCCTGGGTGATGGCTACGAAGGCGGCATCCCGGTGATCTTCGCCACCTACGACAACGGCGCCGCCTGGGCTGGTACTGAAGGCCTGCAACTGCGCATGGTGGTCGATGTGGTGCGCTCCAAGACCCAGACCTACAACCTGGTGGCCGAGACTCGCTACGGCAACCCGAACAACGTGGTGATGGTCGGTTCGCACCTGGACTCCGTGTTCGAGGGCGCAGGCATCAACGACAACGGTTCCGGTAGCGCCGCGCTGCTGGAGATGGCCGTGCTGCTGCGCAAGGCCTACCCGCTGAACAAGGTGCGTTTCGCCTGGTGGGGCGCCGAGGAATCCGGTCTGGTGGGCTCGACCTACTACGTCAACAACCTCACCCCCGAGGAGAAGAAGAAGATCAAGGCATACCTGAACTTCGACATGATCGGCTCGCCGAACTACGCGAACTTCATCTATGACGGCGACGGTTCTTCCTTTGGCCTGAAGGGGCCGGCCGGTTCGGCGGCGATCGAGCATCTGTTCGAGGCCTACTTCAAGCTGCGCCGTGCGCAGTTCGAAGGCACCGAGATCGACTTCCGCTCCGACTATGCGCAGTTCTTCGAGGATGGCATCGCCTTCGGTGGCCTGTTCACCGGCGCCGAGGACATCAAGACCGAAGAGCAGGCGCAGAAATATGGCGGCGCAGCCGGTCAGCCGTTCGACCCCTGCTACCACAGTGCGTGTGACAGCACGGCGAACATCGATCTCGATGCACTGGAGATCAATGGTGACGCCATGGCGTTCGCCACCAGCTGGCTGTCGATTTCCACCAAGATCATCGACGACGAAATCGCAGCGGCGAAGAAGGCCCAGGGCGCGACCCTGCGCAAGGCCGCGGTACGCGATATCGAGCGTTGGGGTGATGCCTACATCAAGTAACGCCTGATCTAACTTGCGCCGGGTATCCCGGCGCAAGCTCCCCATTGACGAAGCCCGGGCGCGCAAATACTGTATGCATGAACAGTATATGGAGGCTCCGCCATGGGTAACGTCCGCATCATCGGCCGCTTGGGGCCGTCATTCGCCAAACTCCCGCTTTACACCCTCGCCATCGATGAAAACGCCAAAGGGCCGGTGCGCTTGCGCCTGGAAGGCTGCGTCAGCCTGGACGAGCTCCTGGGCATCGACATTCCGCAAACCTTCACCGTGCGTCTGGAAGACGACAGCATGGATGGCATGGGCCTGGTCGCCGGTGACCTGCTGCTGGCGGATCGCTCCCGCGTAGCCGTCGACGGCAGCCTGGTGGTGGCGGTCATCGAGGGGGATTTCTACATACGCCGATTGCGCCACGAGGACGGGCGCCGCGTGCTGATGGCGGAGAACGCCCGTTACCCCGCGCTGAACCTCTCGCCCGAGCAGGATTGGATGATCCGCGGCGTGGTCACCCACAGCTTCCGTCGACCGGAGCGCTGGCAGCCATTGGCGTGAGGGGGGTGAGGCCGTACCTCAGTGATGGGGTACGGTCGCTTGCCGGGGTTTGCGCCCGCTGGTCGGGTGTTCGACCTGCTCACGTGGCGCTCGGGTGGTGGGGTGATGGTGGTGATGGGTGATTCTGAGCATGGCCCAGAGCATCGCAACGGCTACCAGCAGCCAACCCAGGATCAACAACACGATAAAGGCTTCAGGACTCATCGCTAACCGCCTCGGTGCCCGCAGATGGGCACACATCTGGAGTTTAGTCCGGCATCCGTGACGCTTCCCTGACAGGCCCCGCCTTCGGTCGGCTGGCCGGCTACTTTGGGCGAAATACGCCGGTGCTTGAAAACTTCGGCAGCAGAGGCGCAATAAAGTGCGGGTCGAACGACGTGCGGCGGGGTGCCTCGGTTGCAGAAGCGCTCCATGTTCTGCCGGGCTTTCTCATTGGGGGCGTTGCGCTGCTGGGCGGTCCAGAACTGGCACTTGGGGCTGGCCAGGCGTTCCGTCTCTTCGATACGGGCGTTGTCCCGCTGCTGGGCGGCACCCTGGTTCTGCTGGTAGCGCTCGAACATCTGCGCGTTGCTTTGTGGGGCGGGTGCAGGTGTGGGGGCAGGCCCCACCGGCGAACCCAAGGGGGCGGTAGCGCTCTGGCCCACTTGCTCCCAGGCGGCTCTCACCAGGTGGCGATAACCGAACCAGGCGGTGCCGGCAACGGCGAGGAAACCGAGCCAGATGCCCAGGGCGATGCAGAGCACCAGTTTCACCGGGTTGAGGCTGACGTGAAGCGTGCGGCTGCGAGTGGGCATGGGGACCTCCTGTGTGGCCAATGGACCGATCCGGGCGTGCCAGGTTCGATCTCAATGGGCTGCTATCACCTCATAGCATTGCCGAGTGCTGCCGATCACCAGGGTGATCTCCGCGCCGGCGCCCTTGCCCAGCAAGGCCTGCCCCAGCGGGGAGCGCGGGGTGATCACGGTGACTTCTCCGTCTTCGCCCTGCACTTTCAGCCCGGCAGCTTCCGGGCCGAGGAAGAGTAGCTGGCCGCTTCCGTTCTCGGCCTCCAGGTGCACCAGTGCGCTGAGCTGGATGCCGAGGGCCGGGTCGTGTTCACGCAGCACCAGGTTCTGGAACAGCCCGATCGCCTGCTTGATCTCGGCCGCGCGGCGGGCTTGCCCGGTAGCCAGGTAGGAGGCTTCCAGGCCCAGGGTGTCGTACTTGTTCTCGGCGACGTTCTCTTCATGGGTCGCTGCTTCATAAGCCGTCTGTGCGGCACGTTGCAGCAGCTCCAGATCGTGCGTGAGCGTGTCGATGATCAAGTGCTGGATACGGGCTTTGTCCATGGCGGAGATTCCTGCGGCGAAGGGTGCATTCTACGGCTGCCAATCGGTGAAGAGGAGGGGATTGTATTTTGTGTGTTTGCAGCATATTTGCTTTATATTGATTCAAACGCACGGAGGAATCCCATGAGCGCCCTCAGCCGCCCCACCCTCGATCCCGATGCCGTATTGGCCAAGGCCCTGCTCAATACCCGTGAGCAACTGGGGCTGACCCAGCAGCAACTGGCCGACATCGTCGGGGTGCACCGTACCGCCATCACCCGCTGGGCGGACAGCGGCGGCATCCGCCCACAGAGCAAGACCGGCGAGCTGGCGCTGCTGCTGATCCGCGCCTACCGCGCCCTGTTCGCCTTGTTCGGCGGCAACCTCGACGACATGCGCCATTTCCTGCGCACCGAGAACCGCCACCTGGGTGCCGTGCCCCTCGAACTGATGGCCCAGGTGCAGGGTCTGGTAAGGGTGGTGGAGTACCTGGACGCCATCCGCGGCAAGATCTGAACGTCCCCCCGATAACAACAACGAAGGAAGGCTGGACATGGATATCTGGACGACCTGCCAAGGCCCGGAACGGATCAGGCCCTTGCGTGGCCGCCTGGTGCGCCTGGTGGAGAGCCAGGAGCAGGTGGCCACCCTGCAACTGGTGGACAACCTCGCCGAGCAGGCGTTGCTGGAGGAACTCATCGAGACCAGCAAGCCGCCACTGCCCCGCAGCGCCGAACCGCTGCACTACCTGCTGAAGACCCCGTTCCGCTACCCGCCGCTGCGCTGGGGATCGCGCTTCGGCACCGTTCACGAGCCCAGCCTGTTCTATGCCGCATCACGCCTGGAAACCGCCATGGCCGAAGGCGCCTTCTACCGCTTCGTGCTGTGGAGCGGCATGGCGGTGCCGCCGCCCAGCGGGCGCATCCTGTCCGAGCATTCGTCCTTCGAGGCGCGCTTCCAGGTCGAGCGCGGTGTACAGCTGCAATTGCCGCCTTTCGATGCCCACGACGAAGCACTCGCCGACCCGGTGGACTACAGCACCAGCCAGGCGCTGGGTGCCGCCATGCGCGCTGCGGGGGTCGAGGCCTTCGAGTACCGCTCCGCGCGTTGTCCGTTGCAGGGCACTAATATCGCCCTGTTCACCCCTGAAGCCTTCACCGAGCGGCGGCCGCGCAATCTCACGCCCTGGCTCTGCGAAACCACGGCCGAATACGTCGCCTTCAAACATGCCCAGGCACCGGACACACCGCGTCTGTTCCGCATGACCCAGTTCCTCGTCGACGGTCGCCTGCCGCAGCCGGCATGAGCCCCCGCCCGATGAGCGAATCCTGGCCACAACGGCTGCTGTCCCTGGTCGGTTCCCCCGCCGGCATCGCCGCGAGCTACGTGGAGTCGCTGCTGCCTGCGGCGGCAGAGCGCGGCCTGGATGTCCGCGAGCTGCTGCGGGTTGTGGATATCCCGGCGGAGCAGCTGGCGTTGCCGGGCTATCGCTTGCCGCTGTTCAAGGCCTTCGCCTTGCTGTTGCAGGCCGAGCGCCTGGGGGGCGATCCGCTGATCGGCCTGCGCCTGGGCCTGGCCGTGCGTCCGCGTTCGTTCCAGGTGCTCGGTTATTCGGCCATGAGCTGCGCCACGCTGGGTGAGGCCATCCAGCGTCTGCAGCGTTTCGAGCAACTGGTCTGGGACATCGGCGAAACCCGGCTGGAGGAGGAGGGTGAACAGGTTGCTCTAACCTGGCGGCCACGCTTGTTGCCCTGGGTGCCCCGCCAGGCGGTGGAAATGGCCCTGGCCGGCTGGCTGGCCTTCGGTCGCTGGCTGAGTGGCGGGCGCGCGCAGCCCTTGCAGGTGGAGTTCCGCCATCGCCTCGACACGGCTGCCGACGTCTATGCCGAGGTGCTTGGCTGCCCGGTCCAGGGTGGTTGCACGCGCAATGCGGTGATTTTCCACAGGGCGCTGCTGCAGACGCCGTTGCGAGAGGCCGACGCCCACCTGCGCAGCCTGATGGACGCCCAGGGCGAATCCTGCCTGGCGGCCTATCGCCTCGACGCCAACCTGGCCAACGAGGTGCGTGCGGCGCTTTGCACCGGTCTGGCGCAGGGGCAGATCGGCCTCGACGATGTGGCCGGGCATCTGGGGCTCACTGCACGCATCCTGCGTCGCCGCCTGGGGGAAGCCGGCCTGGCCTTGCCCGGTCTGCTCGATGAAGTGCGCAAGGATCTGGCGCAGCTTTACCTGCAGCACACCGACTTCGCCCTGCTGGAAATCGCCTACCTGCTGGGCTTCGCCGAACAAAGCTCATTCTCCCGAGCCTTTCGTCGCTGGACGGGCTTGCCGCCGACGGCTTTTCGCCGGGGAAAAGGGGCCGAAGCGCCCTGAAACGGGGCGCTGCAGGGGTTGACAGGAATGAGTTGTGCACAATGGCGAGGCAGCTTGTCATTTCGCAGTCACATTCGCGCGTAACCGCTTGATTCTTCGTGGCGCTCTATTAAAGCAATGAAAAATAAAGGGTTTTCAGGTTGGTGAAAAAAACGTCAATTTGACGGGAGCGCCCGTTTCATCGGGTTTGAAGGGGATTTCTCGCTGTTTTCCCACAGAGTTATCCACAGCTTCTGTGGATTGTCCCGAGCGCTTGCTCTAGAACGCCGCTCCCAGGCTTGGCAAGACTTTACCTGCGGCGAAAAAGGAGTAGAGTGCGCGACCTTCCCGGCCGCCACACCCCTTTACATGAAGTCCAGAGCACTCGTCGAAACCGCCCAGCAGAATCAACGCTTGCCCCTGCGCATGGCCCTCTGGTTGCTCGACAACCCTCGCCTCGGCCAGGCCGCCAGCGTCAAGCGGCTTGCCGGCAAACTGCTCAAGCAACCGGCCCGTCAGGGCGTGGTGGCTGCTCAGAGCCGCCTCGGCCAGATGCTCTGCCGCGACTGTGGCAACACCCGTGATCGCCGTATCGGCTTCGACATGCTGCGCCAGGCCGCGCGTGCCGGTGATCGCCGCGCCCAGCTCGAATTGGGCCGCCTTTATGCACAGCCCCGCACCCAGGAATTGCAGCAGGCCCGCCACTGGCTGGAGCAGGCAGCCGCCCAGGGTTCCCACGAGGCCAAGCGCCTGCTGAGCCGTCTGCCCAGCGCCTGACCGCCGCCTGGGCGCTGGGTATACTGCCCGGCATCCTTCCGCGGAGCCCCCCATGCCCTTCGACCTGCCCAATCTGCTGATCGGCCTCGTGCTCGCCGCTGTTCCCCTGTTGGGCCTGGCCTGGCATCAGCAACGCCGCATTGCCGCCGGCGAACTCGAACGGCTGTTGCTCGACGAGCGCCTCGCCACCGCGCAGATGGCCCAGGACGGGCTCGGTGCCCAGCTCGACGACAGCCGCGTGGAAATCCGCGAACTCACCCAGAACAACGCCGCCCAACAGGCCGAACTGGCTGCGTTGCGCCGCGAGGCCGAGCTGCTCGGCGTCGAACGCAAGGCCGCTCGCGAAGCCCAGGCGGCCTGGAGCGAGGAGCGCGAGCGCAAGGAGGGCGAGCTGCGTCGCCTGGATAGCGAGCGTGCCGCCCTGGTCGCGGAGCTGCGCGAACAGCAGGATTCCCACGCCCAGCGCCTGGCCGATCTGCAGGCCGCTCGCGATGATTTGCGCGCCCAGTTCGCCGAGCTGGCCGGGAAGATCTTCGATGAGCGCGAGCAGCGTTTCGCCGAGACCAGCCAGCAGCGCCTGGGGCAGCTGCTCGACCCGTTGAAGGAGCGCATCCAGGCCTTCGAGAAGCGTGTCGAGGAGAGTTATCAACAGGAGGCGCGCGAACGCTTCTCCCTGGGCAAGGAGCTGGAGCGCCTGCAGCAGCTCAACCAGCGCCTGGGGGATGAGGCCACCAACCTCACCCGCGCGCTCAAGGGCCAGAAGACCCAGGGCAATTGGGGCGAGCTGGTGCTGGAACGGGTGCTGGAGCATGCCGGCCTGGAGAAGGGCCGCGAGTACCAGACCCAGGTCAGCCTGAGCAGCGCCGATGGCCAGCGCTTCCAGCCCGACGTGCTGATCCAGTTGCCGGGCGACAAGCAGGTGGTGGTGGACGCCAAGGTCAGCCTTACCGCCTACCAGGCGCTGATTGCCGCTGAAGACGAGGCCGTCCGTGCCCAGGCGTTGAAGCAGCACGTGCTGTCCTTGCGTAATCACCTCAAGGGTCTGTCGGTGAAGGATTACCAGCGCCTGGAGGGCCTGCACAGCCTGGACTTCGTGCTGCTCTTCGTGCCCATCGAGGCCGCGTTCGCTGCCGCCTTGCAGGCCGATCCGGGGTTGTTCCAGGAGGCTTACGACCAGCACATCGTCATCGTCAGCCCGACCACCCTGCTGGCCACCCTGCGGGTCATCGACAGCCTGTGGCGCCAGGAGCGGCAGAGCCAGAACGCCCGGGAGATCGCCGAGCGCGCCGGGGCCCTTTACGACAAGTTCGTCGCCTTCGTGCAGGACCTGGACGAGATGGGCAGCCGCCTGCAGCAGCTGGACAAGGCCTACGCCGCTGCCCGCAACAAGCTGGTGGACGGGCGCGGCAACCTCGTCAGCCGGGTCGAGAACATCAAGCTGCTAGGGGCCCGCGCCAGCAAGAGCCTACCCACCGACCTGCTCGAGCGCGCGGCAGGGCTGCCGCTGCTGGATGAGCTGGAGGAGTGATGCCTTCGTTCTGGGCCCAGCTGGTGGGCCTCATTCCTCGGTGCCGGCCGGCGGGTCAGGCGCCCGCTTCCGCCGCGGCACGCTGCGCTGCCGGCGAGCGCTCCAGGTAACTCAGCGCCACTGACAGATCGCCTTCGGTACGCGGGTGGAAACCCGGCTCGTAATAGCGCAGCACCGCGCGGCCTATGCTGGCGGGCGTGGGCAGCGTGTCGCGGGCGCCCAGGCGACGCCAGTGGCGGAGGAAGCCGGCACGCTTGCGCGTAGCCGGGTCCTGGCGCATCAGGCTGGCGGAGCCGACGCTGAACAGGGTGATCAGTGCGATGCACGCCACCACCATGTAGAACCCCCGCGCCAGCAGGCTGCCGCCCAAGTGCACATGCAGGTCATGGGCGACGCAGCGGTGCTCCACTTCCTCGGCACCGTGCCAGCGCAGCAGGTCGAGCATCGCCGGGTCGGCCTGGTCGAGGCTGCGGGTGGTGATGATCCAGTTGCCCAGTACGCAGGTGAAATGTTCCACGGCGGCGATCAGGCCGACGCGCTGGCGCAGCCACCAGGGTTGCAGCCAGCGGCTCAGGCGGTGTTCGCCCAGCGGGTGGTCGCAGAGCACCTTGTCGAACAGGCGGTAGATGCCGGCGGTGACCGGCGCTGGGTCCAGCCCGTGGCGTTCCAGGTAGGGTTTCAAGGCGCTGTCGTGGGCGCGGGCGTGTTGCGCCTCCTGACGCACGAAGCCGCGCACGTCCTCGGCCAGCAACGGGTCGGTCACCTGGGGCAGGGCCTTGTTGTAGACCCGGCAGAACCAGAACTCCCCGGCCGGCAGGATCAGGTGCAGGCTGTTCATGATGTGCGAAGCCTCGGGTTCGCCCGGTACCCAGTGCAGCGGCGTGTCGGCGAAGTCGAAGCGCACCTTGCGCTGTTCGAGGCGGTGGTGCTCGGTGCTCATGAGGCTCTCCTGGCCGGTTCCTCGCGGTCGACGAATTCACGCAGCCAACCGGCCAGCCGCTGCGGCTCGGCCAGCAGTTGCCAGTGGCCGGCGCGCACTTCGCGGCGCCACAGGGTCGGCGCCCAGCGGGTCAGCTCATCGAACAGCTGCGGACGCACGAAGCAGTCGCGGGTGGGGATGACCAGGTGCACGGGCAGGTCGGTGTGACGTTCACGGGGGCGGAACAGGCTGCTGATGAAATTGGCGCGGTAGAGCCTCACCCCACGCTGGCCGTCGGTGAGCTGGGTGCTGCTGACGTGTGGCTTGGCGATGCCTTCGACGCGGCGCAGCAGGCCTGGCCAGGCGCGGGCAAGTCCCAGTTTCCAGGTGAGCTCCGGCAGCAGCGGGGTGTGGAAGAAGGCGATGTACCAGGAGCTGAGCAGTTGCCCGAGCATCTGCAGGTAGGCGCCGACGCGCTTTTCCCGCAGGCGGCTGCGCATCCAGTGGCCGACGTGGTCGAGGCAGGGGCCGGAGATGCTGGTGTAGGAGGCCAGCAGGGGTTGGATGCGCGGCTCGGTCACCGCTTCCCAGCTCTGGATCGAGCCCCAGTCGTGGGCCACCAGGTGCACGCGGCGATCCGGGCTGAGGGCACGCAGCACCGCTTCCAGGTCATTGGCCAGGCGCGGCAGGCGGTAGTCGCGGATGCGCGGCGGCACCTCCGATGCGCCGGCGCCACGCACGTCGTAGGCGATGATGCGGTAGTCCGCCGCCAGCTCGCGCACCAGCGGCAGCCACACCTCGTGGCTGTCCGGGTAGCCGTGCACCAGCAGCAGGGTCGGCCCCTTGGCATTGCCCCACTGGTAGGTGGCCAGGCGCACGCCGTCGCCTTGCACCGTCACGCGCTGGGGTTCGAGGGTGAGGGGCGCGTTCATCGGCTCGCCTCCCGGTGCGGGCAAAGGGGGGCGGGGTGCGTGGCGGGCATGACGGATCTCCTGCGGGCCTGAATCGTTACATCATTCGATGTCATCGATTGTCGGCCAGGGATGCGGTGCTGGCCAGATGCTGGGGCACTTTCGCCGGTGCGCCTGTTACCGCGTTACCGCTGCCCGCAAAGTACCGTGGCAGGGGGCTTGCGTGGCGTTATCCGGGTTTTGGCGGGCCCTCTGTGCCGGCAGGTCCAGCCATAGGTTGGGCCTCTGGCGGCGCTGTTGTTGGCCGTTGTGGCACGGAGATATGATCCGCCCATGAAGAATTCCCCCAGTTTCCTGCAGCGCTTGCTCGCCCAGGCGCCGCACATCCCCGAGCCCGTTCCCGGTGAGGAATACACGGTCGACGAGCTGGCCCGCGAGGCCGGTACCACCGTGCGCAACCTGCGTGCCTACCAGGATCGCGGGCTCTTGCCACCGCCCGAACGCCGGGGTCGTGTGGGTATCTACAGCGGCGAGCACCTGGCGCGCCTGCGCCTGATCGGCCAGTTGCTGGAGCGTGGCTACAGCATTGCCAGCATCCGCGAGCTGTTCGAGGCCTGGGACCAGGGCCGCGACCTGGCCCATGTGCTCGGCCTGGAGCAGGCCATAGTCGGCGACTGGACCCAGCTGGAGCCCACCCCCCTGGGCTTCGATGAGGTGCAGGCACTGTTCGGCGACGAACTCACCGACGAGGCCATGGACATCGCCCAGGAACTGGGGCTGATCGAGTTCGCCGGGGACCACCTGCTCGTGCTCAACCCGCGCATCTTCAATGCCGGGGTGCAGTTGCACCGTTCAGGGATTCCGCTGCTGGTGCTGCTGGAGCAGTTCGCCACGATCCGCCAGCAGGTGGAGCCGGTGGCGGAGGGCATCGTGCGGATGATCGTCGATCACCTGGTCAACCCGCTGCTCAGCACCAGCCTGCCCCATGTCGCCGAACTGGAAGGCCTCAACCGTCAGTTGCTGGCGCTGCGCCCGCTGGTGGAGCAGGTGGTGGACAGCGAGCTGGCGCGCGGGCTGCAGCTCTCGGCCAACCAGGAGCTGGGTGGCCGTGTCGGCGAGCTGCTCAGGGGCTTTCTCAAGGGCTGAAGCCCGCGCCTTCAGTGCACGGGGGCGAGGAGGGTGGACTGCCCGCGAAAGGCTTCCACCCGGTTGCGCCCTGCGTGCTTGGCCGCGTAGAGGGCCACGTCGGCGTTACCCACCAGGGCCTCCTCGCTGATCGCCGTGCCCTGCTCGGTGGAGGCCGCGCCAATGCTCACGGTGAGGTGGCCGCGCTCGGCACCGGCATGGGGCTGGTCCAGGTCCTCCACGGCCGCGCGGATGCGTTCGGCGATGGCGCGGGCGGTTTCCAGGTCGGCCCCGGGCATGACCACGGTGAACTCCTCGCCGCCGAAGCGCGCGACGAAATCGCAGTGCTCGCGGATGCTCGCGCGCATCGCCTCGGCCACCTGGCGGATGCAGATGTCGCCGGCGAGGTGGCCGTAGCTGTCGTTGTAGAGCTTGAAGTGATCGATATCCAGCATCAGCACGCCCAGGTGCTCGTGATTGCGCGCGCAGCGGTGCCATTCACGCTTCAGGGTTTCGTCGAGGTGGCGCTTGTTGGCGATGCGGGTGAGGTCGTCGGTGCGGCTGAGGATGGCCAGTTCCTGGTTGGCCAGGGCGTACTTGTGCGCCAGCACCTGGTGTTCCCAGGCCAGCTTCAGGGCTTCGTTGAAGCGGATCTGCAGGCGCCGGCCCATCTCGGCGATGAAGGGGCAGACCACCCAGGCGGAGACGGCGAGGAACATCGCCTGGGGCTCCGGGTCACGGCCGTAGGCGATGCCGAGGAAGAAGAACATGGGCACGTGGAAGGCCAGGTGTGCCGGCCAGTAGGAGACGTTGCTCATGGCGACCATCACCGAGGCCAGGGCGATGCAGCCGAAGATCACGTCCTCGTAGGGCGTGCCATAGCCCATCAGCCAGATGGCGCCGACACCCCAGGCCACGCCCACGGCGCCGCACTGGCACATGGTCATGCGCGCCCAGGTCAGCGGCGGGAAGCGTTGCGGATCACGACGCCAGGCGCGCACCAGGGACAGGCGCACCACCATCAGCACCACCAGGATGGCCAGCCAGATGCACAGCCCGCGCAGTGGCGCGCTGGCGTGGTAGACCCCGAACACCATGGAGCCGGAGAAGACGTTGCCGACTGCCGTCGAAGGGCTGGTGGAGAAGAGCGTGGCGACCCGTTCGGCGAGGTAGTCCTCGGCCGGGCGCTCGGGAAGGTGGTCGGCACCGGGCCCGACCCACTGGAAAGATTCATTGCGAAGACTCCTGTCTCTACGGCGTGGCGGCAGGTGCGCCAGGCACTCCTTATACCGGGCCGCGCCGTCGAGGTGAACAGCGGCCTCTCGACGGCTGCGCGGATGGCAGAAGTCTAGACGCTGGACGGTGACGGATACGCCATCGACAGGGGCGGGGAGCCAGGCCGGGGAATCCGGCCCGTGAGACCTGCCGGGTTGCTCCCGAGCTGCGACGAAGAATTACCGGGTGCGCAGCGCGAGCCGCTCAGCGCAACACCAGGTGTCGGCTGAGCAGGGCACGCAGGGCGGCGGGCTTGACCGGCTTGGCCAGGTAGTCGAGGCCGGCGGCGTGGACTTCGGCGATCAGTTCGGCGCGGGCGTCGGCACTGATCACCACGCCCGGTACCGGTGCGCCGAGGCGGGTGCGCAGCCAGGCCATCAGCTCGGTGCCGGTCTCGCCTTCATCCAGGTGGTAGTCCACCAGTGCCAGTTGCGGGCGCACGTCCTCGGCCAGCAGGTGTTCGCACTCCAGGCGGTTGCGCGCCGTCCACACCTGGCAGCCCCAGCGCGAGAGCAGGCGGTGCATGCCGGTGAGGATGCTGTCTTCGTTGTCAATGCACAGCACCTGGGTGCCATCCAGGGCGTGGCCGTTGGCTTCCTTCTGCGGCACGACGGGGGCCGGTGCCGGGGTGCGCGCCAGGGGCACGCTGACGCTGAAGACGCTGCCCTTGCCCGGCCACGAGCGGACTTCCAGGTGGTGGCCGAGCACGCGGCAGAGCCCGTCGGCGATGGCCAGGCCCAAGCCCAGGCCTTTCTCGGCGCGGGTCTGGTGGCTGTCCAGGCGCTTGAACTCTTCGAATATCACCTTGCGCTTATCTTCGGGGATGCCCGGGCCGCGGTCCCAGACCTCCAGGCGCAGCAGGCCACCTTCGCGGCGCACGCCCAGCAGCACATGGCCCTTGGCATAGCGGAAGGCGTTGGTGAGGAAGTTCTGCAACACCCGGCGCAGCAGCTTCATGTCGCTCTCGATGCGCAGCTTGCTGCCGCTGACGCGGAAGTCCACGCCCTGCTCCTGGGCCAGGGCCTTGAACTCGGCGCCGAGGGCGTCGTACAGCGCGGCCAGGGGGAAGGCAGCGCGGTCGGGGGTGATACGCCCGCTTTCCAGGCGCGAGATGTCCAGCAGGTCGGTGATCAGGTCTTCCGCCGAGCGCAGCGAACTGTCGAGGTGGCCCACCAGCTCGCGGGACTCCGGCGGCAGCGCGTCCTGCTGGTGGGCGAGGGCGGCGGAGAACAGCCGCGCGGCGTTAAGCGGCTGCATCAGGTCGTGGCTGACGGCGGCGAGGAAACGGGTCTTCGATTGGTTGGCCGCTTCGGCAGTGCCCTTGGCCTCGATCAGCGCCTGGTTGAGCTGGGACAGTTCGAGGGTGCGTTCGGTGACCCGTTGCTCCAGCCCCTCGTTGGCGTCCTTGAGGGCCTTTTCCCCTTCGCGGAACGCGGTGATGTCGGTGAAGCTCATGACGAAGCCACCGCCCGGCATCGGGTTGCCGATCAGCTCGATGACCCGGCCATTGGGGAACAGGCGCTCGGAGGTATGGGCGTTGCCCTGGCGCATCCAGAACAGCCGGCGCGAGACGTGGGCCTCGGCGTCGCCCGGCCCGCACAGGCCGCGCTCGGCGTTGTAGCGGATGATGTCGGCGATGGGCCGGCCGACGCTGATCAGCCCGTCGGGGTAGTCGAAGAGTTCCAGGTAGCGGCGGTTCCAGGCCACCAGGCGCAGGGACTGGTCGACCACGCTGATGCCCTGGGTGATGTTCTCGATGGCCCCTTGCAGCAGGGCGCGGTTGAACTGCAGCACCTCGGAGGCTTCGTCGACGATGCGCACGACGTCCTCCACCTGCATCTCGCGGCCCTCGATGGCGGCCTTCACCACCGCGCGGGCGGACGAGGCGCCGAGCACGCCGGCGAGCAGGCGCTCGGTGTGGGTGATCCAGTCCTGGTTGGCGTTCTGCACCGGGTTGAAGCTGGTGCCCTGGCGGTAGGCGAAGCGCACGAAGCTCTGCCGCGCACGTTCCTCGCCGACGAAGCGCGCCGCCAGCATCAGCAGGTCTTCCACCTGTACCGCCAGCAGCGAGCGGTTGCTCGGCCGCGCCGAAACGATCTGGCCGATGAAGCGGCTGGCCTGCCAGTGCTCGGACACCCGGGTGCGGGAGAACACCGAGACCCAGGCGAACAGCAGCCAGTTGCCGGCCAGGGACAGCACCACGCCCTGGGTTTGCGGGTCGATGGGCAGGTTCAGCGGGTTGGCCATCAGCCCGGCGAGACCGGGGAAGGCCTCCAGCGGCCAGCCGAGCCCCGGGCCACCTGTGGCAGCACCAGGGTGTAGGCCCAGAGCAGGGCGCCGGTGGCCAGCCCGGCGAACACGCCGCGACGGTTGGCCTGCTTCCAGTAGAGGGCGCCGGCCATGGCCGGGCCGAGCTGGGCGATGGCGGCGAAGGCGATCTGGCCGATGGTGGCCAGGCTCGCGGTGGAGCCCAGCAGGCGGTAGCTGACGTAGCCGAGGAGGATGATCACCACGATGCTGACCCGGCGCACCGAGAGCATCCAGTGACGGAACACCTCGAAGGGGCGCTCGGCGCTCTGCCGGCGCAGCAGCCAGGGCAGCAGCATGTCGTTGGAGACCATGGTCGAGAGCGCCACGGCTTCGACGATGACCATGCCGGTGGCGGCCGAGGCGCCGCCGATGAAGGCCAGCAGGGCGAGGGACGGATGGGCCTCGGCCAGGGGCAGGCTGATGACGAAGGAGTCGGGCATCACGCCGGCGGGCAGCAGCATCTTGCCGGCCAGGGCGATGGGCACCACGAACAGCGCCGCCAGCCCCAGGGTGAGAGCGGGAACACCCAGCGCGCGGTGCGCAGGTCGACGGGGCTCGATGTTTTCCACCACCGCGACATGGAACTGCCGGGGCAGGCAGACGAACGCCACCATCGCCACGCCGGTCTGCACGATCAGGGTCGGCCAGATCCACCGGCTGCAGCCAGAAGCTCTCCAGGTGGGTGGCCTGCATGGCGCGCAGGGTCAGGTCGTCGAAGCCATCGAACAGGCTGAAGCTGACGAAGATGCCGACGGCGAGGAAGGCCAGCAGCTTGATCAGCGACTCGAACGAAATGGCCAGCACCATGCCGCGGTGATGCTCGGTGGCGTCGAGATTGCGGGTGCCGAAAAGGATGGTGAACAGCGCCAGCACCAGGGACACGATCAGCGCGGTGTCCTGGGCGCGGGTGCCGGTGGATTCGGCGCCGGAGCCGATCAGCAGGTTGACGCCCAGGACGATGCCCTTGAGCTGCAGGGCGATGTAGGGCAGCACGCTGACCAGGCAGATCAGCGCCACCACCACCGCCAGGGCCTGGGATTTGCCATAGCGGGCGGCGATGAAGTCGGCGATGGAGGTGATGTTCTCCTGCTTGCTGATCAGCACCATCTTCTGCAGCACCCAGGGGGCGAAGACCATCAGCAGGATGGGGCCGAGGTAGATCGGCAAAAAGGCCCAGAGCTGACCGGCGGCCTGGCCCACGGCGCCGGAAGAAGGTCCAGCTGGTGCAGTACACCGCCAGCGACAGGCTGTAGACCAGGGCACGGCCCTTCGGCGGCATGGGCGCGCGACGGCGGTCGCCATAGAAGGCGATGGCGAACAGCACGGCCATATAGAGAAGGGCGACCGCGGCGATCAGCCCGCTGGACAACGACATGCAGACTCCGAAGTGAAAGCGGCGGACGGATGCGCCCACCTGTGTCTCGATGCGGCAGTTTCGCACCAAAGCCGGTTGTCCGTCAGGCAGCTGCGACCAAGGTCGCAGGCGGGGTTGAGCGCTGCTGGCGGGGCTGCTAGCGTGGCAACCTTGTCGGCGGACTTCCAATCGTCCAGGCCGGCGCCCTGCAGGGCACTTCCGGGTGCCCGGACGCTCTGATCAGCAGGGGTCTTTCGCCTGAGGAGGCGCAGATGTTCAATCCGCAACCGGTCATCCTGCAGCGTGGCGCCTTGCGCCTGGAACCGCTGACTGAGGCCGACATCACCGAGCTCTCGGCCCTCGCTGAAGCCAACCGCGACGAACTGGTCTACATGAGCGGCCCGCTGCGCCCGGACTGGTACCGCCAGGGCCTGGCCCAGCAGCGCGAAGGCCTGGCCGTGGTGTTCGCCATCCGCCTGGGCGACCGCCTGGTGGGCACCAGCCGTTTCGCGGATTTCATGCCTGCCCTGCCGGCGGTGGAGATCGGCTGGACCTGGCTGGCCCGCAGCGAGCATGCCAGTGGCCTCAATGCTTCGATCAAATACCTGATGCTGCGCCACGCCTTCGAGGAGTGGCAGGTGGTGCGTGTGCAACTGAAGACCGCGGGCAGCAACCTGCGCTCGCAGAAGGCCATCGAGAAGCTCGGTGCACAGCGCGAAGGGGTGCTGCGCAACAACCGCCGCCTGGCCGATGGGCGCCTCGACGACAGCGTGCTCTACAGCATCACCGACCGTGAATGGCCGGCGGTGAAGCAGGCCCTGGAAGCTTCCTTCGGCAACTGAACATGAGTGGCATCGGCGGCGAACAGACGCATTTCTGGCAGGCCAGCGAGCTCGGCGGTGTCGAGTTGCTGCATGCGCGCTACATCGAGCAGCGCTTCGCGCCCCATGTGCACGAGGGCTATGTCTTCACCGTGATCGAGTCCGGCGCCCAGCGTTTCCGTCATCGTGGCAGCGACCACCTGGCGGAGCAGGGCAGCATGGTGCTGATCAACCCCGACGAGCTCCACACCGGCTCCAAGGCCCACGAGGAAGGCTGGCGCTATCGCGGTTTCTACCCCGACCTGCAACGGGTGACCGAGGTGCTGGAGGAGCTGGATATCTCCACGGGCGGCCTGCCCGCCTTCGCTGACAGCGTGCTGCATGACTCCGAGGTGACCAATCGCTTCCTCGCCCTGCACCGTTTGCTGGAGCAGGGCGCCACGGCGCTGGAGCAGCAGATGGCCTGGCGCGAAGCGGTGCTGCTGCTGTTTCAACGCTACGCACGCATCGGCACGCCCCGTGCCGTCGGGCATGAGCCCCAGGCGGTGACCCTTGCCCGCGAGCTGTTGGCTTCGCGCCTGGCCGAACCGCCGTCCCTGGAGGAACTGGCCGCAGCGGTGGGGCTCTCGCCCTTCCACTTCGCCCGGGTGTTCCGCCGGGCCACCGGGTTGCCGCCACATTCCTGGCTCAAGCAGCGTCGCCTGGAGCAGGCGCGGGCATTGCTGCGCGAGGGCTGCGCGCCGCTGTCGGTGGCCATGCAACTGGGCTTCGCCGACCAGAGCCATTTGAGCCGGCAGTTCAAGCAGGCCTATGGCGTGGCGCCGGGTGAATACCGCAGCGCCTGCGCAAGATCGTTCAAGACTCACTGAAACGCCTCTTCTAAGCTGCGCGGACAAGGAGAACCCATGTCCCGCTCAACCGAATTCCTCCGCGCCTGGCGCGATATGGTGCCGATGCTCATCGGCGCCGTGCCTTTCGGCATCATCTTCGGCACCCTCGCCGCCGGCGCCGGACTCAGTGCCTGGCAGACCCTCGGCATGTCGTTGCTGGTGTTCGCCGGCTCCGCCCAGTTCATCGCCATCACCCTGCTCGGTGGTGGCGCGGGCATCGCGGTGGTGCTGCTCACCACCCTGGTGGTGAACCTGCGCCACGCCCTGTACAGCGCCAGCCTGCAGCCCTTCGTCAGCCACCTGCCCAAGCGCTGGCGCATGCCCCTGGCCTTCTGGCTCACCGACGAGGCCTTCGCCGTGGTGCAGCACCGTTACGCGGAGACGGACGCCTCGCCGCACAAGCACTGGTATTTCCTCGGCGCGGCGCTGGCCATGTACCTCAACTGGCAGCTGTGCACCCTGGTCGGCGTGGTGTTCGGCCAGGCCGTGCCCAATCTCGCCGCCTGGGGGCTGGACTTCGCCATGCTGGCGACCTTTATCGGCATCGTCGTGCCCATGCTGCGCAACCGTCCGCAGGTGGCGGCGGCGCTGGTGGCCGGTGCGGTGGCGCTGCTGTGCCACGGGTTGCCCTACAAGCTGGGGCTGATGGCGGCGGCCCTGAGCGGCATCGTCGTCGGCATCGTGCTGGAGCGCCGCTATCGGCTCGGCCAACTGGAGGAGGTGCTCTGATGGAAACCTGGCTGCTGATCCTCGGCATGACCGCGATCACCTTCTCCATCCGCTACAGCCTGTTCGCCTGGCCCGACCTGCGCTTCCCGCCCGTGGTGCGCCAGGGCCTGCACTACGTGCCCACGGCGGTGCTCACCGCCATCGTGGTGCCGGGCATGGTGATGCCCGATGGCGTCCACGCCGCGCTGGCACTGGATAATGCCTACCTGCTGGGAGGGCTGGGCTGCATCCTCATCGCCGCGGTCACCCGCCACCTGCTGGCGACCATCCTCGGCGGCCTGCTGCTGTTCTTCGCCCTGCGCTGGGGGCTGGGGCAGTTGCCCATCTGAGGGAAGAGGGCGCCGTGAAAGGCGCCCTTTTTATGTGGGGATTCGGCATTTTTCGTCTCAAGGTGTGGCCTGGAGCTGGCCAGTTGCTGTCAAATCAGCGACGTGCTTCGTGCACCGGCTTTACCCCAGCCATTACCCAGGTACCAAGGAAGATGAGCCAACATTCGCAATTCGCCCTGCTGGGCAAGCGACGTTTCCTGCCGTTCTTCGTGACCCAGCTGCTCGGCGCCTTCAACGACAACATCTTCAAGCAGTCGCTGATCCTCGCCATCCTCTACAAGCTGGCGATCTCTGGTGACAAGACGGTCTACGTCAACCTGTGCGCCCTGCTGTTCATCCTGCCGTTCTTCCTCTTCTCCGCCTTGGGCGGGCAGTTCGGCGAGAAGTTTGCCAAGGACTCGCTGATCCGCGCGATCAAGGCGGCCGAGGTGGGGATCATGGCGGTGGGCGCCCTGGGCTTCTACCTCGACAACCTCTGGCTGCTGCTGGCCGCGCTGTTCGCCATGGGCACCCATTCGGCACTGTTCGGCCCGGTGAAGTACTCGATCCTGCCCCAGGCATTGCGTGAGAACGAGCTGGTGGGCGGCAACGCCCTGGTGGAGATGGGCACCTTCCTGGCCATCCTCGCCGGCACCATCGGCGCCGGGATCATGATGTCCGCCGAGCGCTACGAGCCCATAGTCGCCGCCGCCATCCTGATCACCGCTTCCCTCGGCTACCTGGCCAGCCGCGGCATCCCCCGCGCTGCGGCGGCGATGCCGGAGCTGAAGCTCGACTGGAACATCTTCAGCCAGTCCTGGCGCATCCTGCAGCTGGGCCTCGGCCAGCGTCCATCGGTGTCGCGCTCGCTGGTGGGCAACTCCTGGTTCTGGTTCCTCGGTGCGGTGTACCTGACGCAGATTCCCGCCTACTCGAAGGACCTGCTGTTCGGTGACGAGAGCGTGGTGACCCTGATCCTCACCGTGTTCTCGGTGGGCATCGCTATGGGTTCGATGCTCTGCGAGCGCCTCTCCGGCGGCAAGGTGGAAGTGGGCCTGGTGCCCTTCGGCTCCATCGGCCTGACCGTCTTCGGCATCCTGCTCTGGTGGCACTCGGGCGGCTTCCCCCAAGGCACTGCGCCCCATGACTGGCTGGCAGTGATCAGCGTGCCCCAGGCCTGGCTGATCCTCGCCGACATCTTCGGCATCGGCCTGTTCGGCGGCTTCTACATCGTGCCCCTTTATGCGCTGATCCAGTCGCGCACCGCGGAGAACGAGCGGGCTCGGGTGATCGCTGCCAACAACATCCTCAACGCGCTGTTCATGGTGGTTTCGGCCATCGCCTCGATCCTGTTCCTCAGCGTCGCCGGGCTGTCGATTCCGCAGCTGTTCCTAGTGGTGTCGCTGATGAACATCGCGGTGAACAGCTACATCTTCAAGATCGTCCCCGAATTCAGCATGCGCTTCCTCATCTGGCTGCTGGGCCACTCGATGTACCGCGTCGAGCACAAGGGCCTGGAGGCGATCCCGGACGAGGGCGCCGCGCTGCTGGTGTGCAACCACGTGTCCTTCGTCGATGCCCTGCTGATCGGCGGTGCGGTACGGCGGCCGGTGCGTTTCGTCATGTACTACAAGATCTACAACCTGCCGGTGCTCAACTTCATCTTCCGCACGGCGGGCACGGTGCCCATCGCCGGGCGCAACGAGGACCTGCTGGTCTACGACCGCGCCTTCAAGAAGATCTCCGAGTACCTGCGCGCAGGGGAGGTGGTGTGCATCTTCCCGGAAGGCAAGCTGACCACCGATGGCGAGATGAACGAGTTCAAGAACGGTGTCGAGCGCATCCTCGAGGAGAACCCGGTCCAGGTGATTCCGATGGCGCTGCAGGGGCTGTGGGGCAGCTTCTTCAGCCGTGACCCGGGCAAGGGCCTGTTCAAGCGCTTCTGGTCGCGGATCAACCTGGTGGCTGGCCAGCCGCTGGCGCCGGAAGGTGTCGACCGCCTGAGCCTTCAGGCTTCGGTGGCGGCCTTGCGCGGTGACCAGCGCTAGGTGCTGCAGGCATGAAAAAGCCCGCCATATCGGCGGGCTTTTTTGTGGGCGGCGGCTTCGTCAGGGCACTCAGGTGCTCAGCTTCAGCCCGATCAGCCCGCAGAGGATCAGCGCCACGCTGGCCAGGCGCATCAGCGCCACGGATTCGCCGAAGAGGATGACGCCGGCGATCACCGTGCCGATGGCGCCGATGCCGGTCCAGATCGCATAGGCGGTACCCAGCGGCAGGTGCTTCATGGCCAGGCCCAGCAGGCCGAGGCTGATGGCCATGGCCAATACGGTGAGCGCGGTGGGGATGGGGCGGGTGAAGCCCTCGGTGTATTTCAGGCCGACGGCCCAACCGACTTCGAACAGGCCGGCGAAGAACAGGATGATCCAGGACATGGTGACCTCCAAAGGTACGACTGATTGGATCGGGGCCGTCCCCGGAATGGTCACTCGGCGAGTGGCAGGGCCGTCCCTGCACTGCGCAGTATTTTGCACATCCTGGCCGCCCGGACAAGTTGCATGGGACGGGCGGCCTGACAGATGTCAGACGGCAGGCTTGTCGGACTCATCCTTCATGCGCCGGAACAGCGCAGCGAGCAGGGAGCCCGAGAGGTTGTGCCAGACACTGAACAGGGCGCTTGGCACGGCCGCCAGGGGTGAGAAGTGGGCACTGGCCAGGGCGGCGCCGAGGCCGGAGTTCTGCATGCCGACTTCGATGGCGAGTGTCTTGCGCTGGGCCAGTGGCAGGCCGAAGACCTTGCCGGCGAGGTAACCCAGGGCCAGGCCGAGGCCGTTGTGCAGCACCACCACGGCCATGATCAGCAGGCCGGATTCGGCGATCTTCGCCTGGCTCGCGGCAACCACCGCCGCGACGATGACGACGATGCTCACCACCGAAACCAGGGGCAGGACCTCGACCAGGTGACGCACTCGCAAGCCGAGCAGGCGCTGGGCGATCAAACCGAGGGCGATGGGCAGCAGCACGACCTGAAGGATCGACATGAACAGTGCGCCGAACTGCACCGGCAGCCAGGCGGAGGCCAATAACCAGATCAGCGCCGGAGTCACCAGGGGAGCGAGCACGGTGGTGACGGCGGTGATGGCCACGGAGAGCGCCAGGTCGCCACGGGCGAACCAGGTCATCACGTTGGACGCGGTACCCCCGGGGCAGCAGCCCACCAGGATCACACCGACGGCCACTTCCGGCGGAAGGCGCAGTACCTGGCACAGCAGCCAGGCGAGCCCGGGCATGATCAGGAACTGGGCGAGCACGCCGATCAGCACGCGCAAGGGGCGGCGTGCGACTTCGCGGAAGTCTTCGGTCTTCAGGGTCAGGCCCATGCCGAACATGATCACGCCGAGCAGCGGCACTATCCATTTCACCAGCGGCAGGAACCAGGCGGGTTGGTAGAACGCCAGCACGGCGAACAACAGGATCCAGAGGGCGAAGGTGTTGCCGACGAAGCGGCTCAGGGCGGCCAGTGCGCGCATGCTCGTTCCTTAGGGAGGGGCGCCCGGCATCTGCCGGGCGCGGGTGCGTCAGATACCTTGCGGGATCTCTTCGCCGCCGAGGGCGTCGATCAACTGGGGCAGGAACTCCACCAGGGTCAGCATCATCAGGGTGAAGCTGGCGTCGAGCTGGCTCAGGGCGTCTTCGCCGCCGTCCTGCTCGGCCTTGTCCTGCAGCAGGTCTTCGAAGCGCAGGCGCTTGACCACCAGCTTGTCGTCGAGGATGAAGGACAGCTTGTCCTGCCACGCCAGGGACAGCTGGGTGACCAGCTTGCCGGAGGACAGGTGCAGCTGGATTTCGTCGCTGGTCAGGTCCTGGCGCTTGCAGCGCACCACGCCGCCGTCTTCGTCGGTGTCGCGCAGTTCGCACTCATCGAGCACGTAGAAGTCCTTGGCGGCTTCCTGGGTCTTGACCCACTCGGTGAGGGTGGCGGTGGGGGCGATCTTCACCGAGACCGGGCGCACGGGCAGGGAGCCGATGGCCTCGCGCAGGGTGGAGAGCAGGTCTTCGGCGCGCTTCGGGCTGGAAGCATCGACCAGGATCAGGCCCTGGGCCGGAGCGATGGCGGCGAAGGTGGCGGACTTGCGGATGAAGGCGCGGGGCAGGAAGGTCTGGACGATCTCGTCCTTGAGCTGGTCGCGCTCCTTCTTGTAGACCTTGCGCATCTGTTCGGCTTCGATCTCGTCGACCTTCTCCTTCAGGGCGTCACGCACCACGCTGCCGGGGAGGATGCGTTCTTCCTTGCGCGCGGCCACCAGCAGGAAGCCTTCGCTGGAGTGGACCAGGGGCGCGTCGGGGCCTTTGCCGAAGGGGGCGATGAAGCCGTAGGTGGTCAGTTCCTGGCTGGCGCAGGAGCGGGCCGGCTTGGTGGCCAGGGCGGCTTCCAGGGCCTCGACGTCGAAGGGCACATCCTGGGTGAGGCGGTAGACGAGCAGGTTACGGAACCACATGGGGGAATTCTCTCCGGACACAAAGCGCGCATTATTCTCCCCCGGAGCACTCAGGCCAACCCTGAGCTAAGCCTTTGGAACGGCTAGCAAAATTTTTTTAAAAAGGGGCTTGCCAGGGTCGGGATACCACTCTAGAATGCGCCCCACTTCGAGAGTGAAGGGTGATTAGCTCAGCCGGGAGAGCATCTGCCTTACAAGCAGAGGGTCGGCGGTTCGATCCCGTCATCACCCACCAATCTTGCAGTAACGCGCAGCGGTAGTTCAGTCGGTTAGAATACCGGCCTGTCACGCCGGGGGTCGCGGGTTCGAGTCCCGTCCGCTGCGCCATATATAGAAAGCCCTCAGGTAGCGATACCTGGGGGCTTTTTCTTTGCCTGCGAAAAAGCCCCCTGACGTCCTGCCCCGCCTCTGCGAAAAAATGCTGGCAATTCATGCGTTTCTCGCCGCCCAGCGCTGAACTATTTGCCTGTTCTCCGATCCTATATGCCCATAGCCACTGGTCGCAGGGGCCTGCTAAGCTCGCGACTTCATAGAACATGCCATCACGGCGGACAGACAAGGAATCAGCATGAAACAACATCGGTTGGCAGCGGCTGTGGCTCTGGTGGGCCTGGTGCTCGCGGGCTGCGATTCGCAGACCAGCGTCGAGCTCAAGACTCCGGCACAGAAGGCCTCCTATGGCATCGGCCTGAACATGGGCAAGAGCCTGGCCCAGGAAGGCATGGACGATCTGGATTCCAAAGCTGTCGCCCAGGGCATCGAAGATGCCATCGGCAAGAAGGAACAGCGCCTGAAGGACGACGAGCTGGTTGAGGCCTTTGCCTTCCTGCAGAAGCGTGCCGAAGAGCGCATGACCAAGCTCAACGAGGAATCCGCCAAGGCGGGCAAGAAGTTCCTCGAAGAGAACGGCAAGCGTGAAGGCGTGACCACCACCGCCTCCGGCCTGCAGTATGAAATCGTCCAGGCTGCCAAAGGCGCTCAGCCCAAGGCCACCGACGTGGTGACCGTTCACTACGAAGGCAAGCTGACCGATGGCACCGTCTTCGACAGCTCCATCCAGCGTGGCAGCCCGATCGACCTGCCGGTCAACGGCGTGATCCCGGGTTGGGTCGAAGGCCTGCAACTGATGCACGTTGGCGAGAAGGTCAAACTGTACATCCCGAGCGAGCTGGCCTACGGCGAGCAGAGCCCGAGCCCGGCGATCCCGGCGAACTCCGTACTGGTGTTCGACCTGGAGCTGATCGGCATCAAGGACCCGGCTGCCGCTCCCCAGCAGTAAGCCGTTGTCTTTCGAGGCGCCCCGCATTGCGGGGCGTTTTCGTTTCTGCGGCCGGGGCCACTCTTTCGGATAGCCGCGCTGCGTTTCGGTAACCGGTTTTGCCGATGCGGTCACGGAGCGAACCTGGTGCTGACTGCCGGGTCTGAACGAAGGTGTTCCGGCATCCTGGTGTTACGGTTATGCACATGACCGAGTAACCACGGGACTTGTCACTGCGGTTTGCTGTCGCAGGCGCTGGTCGATTTTCAACCAGTTGATTTTGTTGGTGTTTTTAGCTTGGCCAAAAAATCGCCGATCTGTAGCGAAGCCGCGTGGCGCGGGCTTTTGCAGGTTGTCGGGATAAACTGCTAACAAGGTTATCCACAGCTTCTGTGGGTAACCGCCCATAGGCCCGTTCCCATGCGGTTTGCCGAGGAGCGACCATGAAACTACCCCCGAATCTCGAGCGTTACCTGCCCATTGCACGGCGTTTCCTGGCGCGCGGAAGATTGCCTGCGCTGTTGCTGGCGGTGACCCGCAAGAGCGCGAAACAGAGCGGCCGCCTGGGTGCGGTGAAGGACGACCTGCAGGTGTTACTGGCCCTTTGCGTGGCGCGCCTGCGTGGCCAGTACCGTGACATCAGCCCCAAGGCGTTGCTCTCCATCGTTGCCGGGCTGGTGTACTTCCTCACCCCGGTGGATGCCATCCCAGATTGGGTGCTCGGTGTCGGCCTGATCGATGACCTCGGCGTGCTCGCCTGGGTGCTCAAGACCTGGAGCGCCGAGATCGACGCCTTCCGCCATTGGCGCGAGGCGCAGACGCCGGAAGTGAGCGCTTCCCTGGAGCGCATACCGGCTCGTGAAGAGGTGATCGACGAGGTGCTCTGAGACCGGCGAAGTGCAGGCGCACACGGGTTCACAGCTTGTTCACTGATGGCCCCCGGAGGCTGATTCGCCCTGTTAATATGGCGATCTGCAAGGAAAGTGCTGAAGCTGTCGGCACTGCTGTCCACGGGAGTTTCAATGAACGTGCAAGTGATCATGCGTGACGGTGAAGCAGAGTACGCAGTGTTGCCCTGGGCTGATTACCAGGCACTGCTACAGGCTGCCGGACAAGCCACCCAGGCGCCCAGCAGCGCCGCCGCCACCCCTGCTTTCTCGCAGCTCCAGGCATTGCGCGAGGCGCAGGGGCAGAGCCAGGAACAATTGGCCCGCGCCGTTGGCATCAGCCCGGTTTACCTGGCCCTGATCGAGAGCGGCGAGCGCGAGCCGGATACGGCCATCAAGCGCTCGCTGGCCCATATTCTGGGTGTCGCCGGTTGGGAGTCCGAATCTTGAGCGTGCGCATCAGCCGCCAGCACTGGCAGGCCTTGCTCGGTGAACTCGAAGATGCGCGCCGCCAGCGCCACCTGCTGACCTATCGCGCGTTGGTGGAGCGGCTGCAACTCCCCACCCCCGCGATGCAGACCCTTACCGCTGCGCTGGAGCACCTGGCTGCACTGGATGCCCGGGCCGAACGCCCGCTGCGCAGCTCGCTGGTGATCAGCCAGGGCGCCAGCCGCCTGCCGCGCACCGGCTTCTTCGAATGCGTGATACGCCTGGGGCGTTTCCCGGCCCGCCGGATGGCATCGCCGCGGCGTCCTGGCATGCCGCAGAAGTGGTCCGGGTATTCGAGTTCACTTACCCCGAGGAAGTCTGATGTTGCTGTGGAAGCTGCGGGCCCATGTCGGTTACCGGGTCGCCCGCTGGTTGCTGCGCTGGCCTTCGCTGGTCCGCCAGCCGCGTGCCTGGAACTGGATGCAGGGCCAGTACGCGCGCATGGCGAACCTCGGCGATGTGGCCGCGCAGAGCTTCTACGGTCATCTCCTGCTGCACCGTGGCCAGGGCTTCGGTGCTCGGGAGGAGGGCATCCGCATGCTGCGCCTGGCGGCCCGCGCCGGTGACGGTAAATCCGCCTACCAGCTCGGTGTGGTGGCCTTGGCGGGTGATACCCGTAACCCGCCGGACGCCGGTGAAGCCGCGTCCTGGTGGGTGATTGCCGAGGCCGCCGGGCACCCGTTGGCGGCCAAGCGCCTGGCCGACCTGTACCGTGATGGCGGGCCGGGCCTGGCACCCGACCCCGCCGCTGCCGAGCGTATGGCTGCCAGCGCCGTGCAACGGGGCTTCTGACCCACCGCCGATCGCCTTCTCTCGGATCAGACCGCGTCGATGATGTGCAGGCTATAGCCGGGCACTTCCTTGGCGTGGCGCTTGGCTTCCGAGGCGAGGGCGGCGAGCTGGCTGGCGTCCAGGTGGGCGCAGGCTTCGGCCCTTAGATTGACCACGCCGATGGACAGGGACAGAAGCGGGAATTCCTCGCGCTCGCCCCGGCGGTTGTGGGCGATGAAGCAGCCCGCTTGCAGGTGGTCGTTGCGGTAGAAGCGCCGGCACTGGCCCTGGAAATCCTCCAGCAGGTAGTTGAGCTTGGCGCGCCAGTCTTCCGAACCCAGCACCAGCATGAAGTCGTCGCCGCCGATATGGCCGACGAAGTCCCGCGCGGGGTCGACCCGTTCGTTCAGGCATTGCGCCAGGCACAGCAGTACTTCATCGCCCTTGGCATAGCCGTAGAGGTCGTTGAAGGGCTTGAAGCTGTCGATGTCCACATAGCAGACCATCGCCGGGCGGCCTTGCTGCAGCAGGCGCGCCAGGCACTGCTGGATGGGCACGTTGCCAGGCAGCAGGGTCAGCGGGTTGGCGTGGCGGGCCTGCTGGATCTTCATTTCGGTGATCAGCTTGAGCACATCGATCACCCGCCCCAGGCCCAGGTAGCGGCCTTCGGAAACGATGATGAAGTCTTCCTCGATACGCTGGCGCGCGCGACTGGTGAGCAGGCGGCTGACCCGCTGCAAGGACTGGCTCAGCTCCACTGCAAGGAAGTCGTCGCTCATCAGCCGGCTGATGGGCTTGCGGGCGAACAGGTCAGTGGCAAAGGGCTTGAGCAGGGCATCGGAAAGCAGGTGGCGATGGACGATTCCCACCGGTTGCTGCAGGGCGTCGATCACCGCCAGGGAGTTGAGGTTGGCCTGGGCGCGGAAGGCTTCCAGGACCACGGCGATGGGGGTGTTCTGGTCCACCGCTGCCTGTTCGTTGAGCAGGGCTTGCAGATCGGAGCCATCGTCGGCGAGGGGGCTGGTGCTTTCCAGTTGCGGCAGCAGCGGTCGGGCATCCCGAGGTGGCTGCTCCTGGGGGCGGCAGAGCAGGTAGCCCTGGACCAGGTCCAGGCCCATTTCGGCGAGTACCGCGAGTTCTTCAGGCAGTTCGATGCCTTCGGCGATCACCTGCGCTCGCGAGGCCTTGGCCATCTTGAGGATGGAGCCGACGAATTCGCGCTTCACCGCGTCCTGGTGGATGCCGTCGATGAAGTGGCGGTCGATCTTCACGTAGTCGGGGCGCAGCTCCGACCACAGGCGCAGGCTGGAGTAGCCGGCGCCCAGGTCATCCAGGGCGATGGAGAAGCCCATGGCGCGATAGTGGTGCAGGGCAGTGTCCAGCAGGCCGAAGTCCTCGGTGGGGGCGTGCTCGGTCAGCTCGATTACCACTTGGCTGGGCGGGATACCGAAGGACTGCAGCAGTTGCAGGGTACGACCAGGCTGGTGAGCCGGGTCGAGCAGGGATTCGGGGGACACGTTGAGGAACAGCTTGCCGTCGAGCTTCAGCTCATGGAAGCGCGTGCACGCGCGTTTGCGGCAGGCCATTTCCAGTTCGCTGAGGCGCCCCGCATGGCGGGCGACGGCGAACAGGGTGACGGGGGAGTGCAGGGGGCTGTTGGAGGGGCCTCGGGTGAGGGCCTCGTACCCCAGGATGCGGCGTTCGGAAAGCGAGATGATCGGCTGGAAAAGGCTGTTCAGGTCGCCGTGAGCGAGGATCTGGCCCAAGGCGCTCAACTGCTCGGTGACTGTCATGTTGGCTCTCGTGAATGCGGCTCAAAAGCAAAGGGGCCGCATCAGCGGCCCCTGCATTTCACGACAGTTTCGTGACGTTCTGATGACGTTCGATCAGTGCTTGGCGACCGTCGAATTCAGACCCAGGTAGTCGAGCAGGATCTGCCCGGTCTCGGTCAGGTAGGCGTCGTCTTCCGGCTTGGTCTTGTCATCGTCCAGCGGCAGCGCGTCCTCGTCTTCCTTCTTCAGTTCCTTCAGCGGCTCCTCACCCTTGCCCTTGCGACGGGTGTTCTCCATCGCCAGCTGCTTGGCTTCGATATCGGCCTGCTGGGCGCGACGCTTGGCCTCGTTGAGGGTGATGGTGGTTTCCTTCATCAGCTTCTGGGCCAGGGCCAGGCGCTCGCGGCTGTAGACGAAGTCGGGATTGTGCGCGGTGCGCGAATCGTGACGGGCCTTGAGCTCGGAGAGAAAGGGCTTGAAGGGGTCGACCTCGGGCTTGATGGCCGGGCGGATGCTGTCCCAGGGCATGGCCTCGGGCAGCGCGCTTTCGCCGATTTCCTTGGTATCGACCACCGAGGGGTACTCGATGTCCGGGATCACGCCCTGGTGCTGGGTGCTCTGGCCGGAGACGCGGTAGAACTTGGCCAGGGTCAGCTTCAGCTCACCGTGGTTGAGCGGCTGGATGGTCTGCACGGTGCCCTTGCCGAAGGTCTGGCCACCGATGATCAGCGCACGGTGATAGTCCTGCATGGCGCCGGCGAAGATCTCCGAGGCCGAGGCGGACAGGCGATTGACCAGCACGGCCATCGGGCCCTTGTAGAAGATGCCGGTGTTCTCGTCGGCCAGCACGTCGACACGGCCGTCGCTGTTGCGTACCAGCACGGTCGGGCCCTGGTCGATGAACAGGCCGGTCAGCTCGGTGGCTTCCTGCAGGGAGCCGCCGCCGTTGTTGCGCAGGTCGATGACCACGCCGTCGACCTTCTCCTTCTGCAGCTCGCCGAGCAGCTTCTTCACGTCGCGGGTGGTGCTCTTGTACTCGGGATCACCGGCGCGGAAGGCCTTGAAGTCGAGGTAGAAGGCCGGCACTTCGATCACGCCGAGCTTGAAGGTGTGGCCTTCATGTTCGAGGTTGAGCACGGACTTCTTCGCGGCCTGCTCTTCGAGCTTCACCGCCTCGCGGGTGATGGAGACGATCTTGCTGCTCTGGTCGTTGGGCGCGTTGTTCGCGGGGACCACTTCCAGGCGCACCACCGAGCCTTTCGGGCCACGGATCAGCTTGACCACTTCGTCCAAGCGCCAGCCGATCACATCGACCATCTCGCCCGTGCCCTGGGCGACGCCGACGATCTTGTCGGCCGGGGCGATCTGCTTGCTCTTCTCGGCAGGGCCGGCAGGCACTAGGCGCACCACCTTGACGTGCTCGTTGTCGCTCTGCAGCACCGCACCGATGCCTTCCAGCGACAGGCTCATGTTGATGTCGAAGTTCTCCGCGTTATCCGGGGAGAGGTACTGGGTGTGCGGGTCGTAGGTCTGGGCGAAGGCGTTGATGTAGGCCTGGAACACGTCCTCGCCACGGGTCTGCTCGAGGCGCGAAAGCTGGTTTTTGTAGCGTTTGACCAGCAGTTCCTGGATCGCCTTCGGCTCTTTATTGGCGATCTTCAGGCGCAGCACCTCGTCCTTCACGCGCTTGCGCCAAAGGTCGTCGAGGGCGGCGCTGTCCTTGGCCCAGGTGGCCTTCTCGCGGTCGGTCTCGAGGCTTTCGTCGGCGCTGAAGTCGATCTTGTCCACGCCCTTGTCGAGCATCGCCAGGGCGAAGTCCAGGCGTTCCTTGAGACGGTCGAGATGACGCTTGTAGATGGTGAAGCCCGGGTCCAGGTCGCCGCTTTTGAGGAAGTCGTCGAACTGGGTTTTCCACTGGTTGAATTCGGCGATGTCGCCGGCGGTGAAATACATCTTCGCCGGGTCGAGAAGCTTGAGGTAGCCCTCGTAGATCTTCACCGAGCGCTCATCGTTGAGTGGCGGCTTGTTGTAGTGATGGCGCTTGAGCAGCTCCACCACATTGAGGCTGGCTATCACCTGCTCACGGTCGGGCTGGATGGAGTCCCAGCTGTCGCTTGCCGAGGTGGTGGACGCATGCAGCGGCAGAACGCTGATGCTGAATACAAACGCAAGGGCGGAGCAGATCAGTGAACGCTTCATGCTTATTCGACGTCGGGGGAGGTGATAACGCATATTAGGCCGTATTTGAGGGCGCCGGGTTCCATCGGCGCAAAGCAAAAGCCCGGCGGTCAGCCGCCGGGCGAGTCCTGGGTCACTATGGAGGCAGCGTGAAAGCATTGCAAGGCGTGGAAGGGCGCGTGGAATGGGCTGAATACCCCATTCCTGACTGTGATGTGGGGCAGGTCCGCATTCGTGTGGCGGCCGCGGGATTGAACCGCGCCGATCTGTTGCAGGCGGCGGGGCATTACCCTCCGCCTCCCGGTGCGAGCGACATCATCGGCCTTGAATGTTCGGGCGTGATTACCGAAGTGGGGGCGGGTGCGGCGTGGCAGGTGGGCGATCGTGTCTGCGCGCTGCTGGCTGGTGGCGGCATGGCCGAAGAGGTGGTGGTGGATGCCGGTCACGTGCTGCCGGTGCCCGAAGGCCTCAGCCTGGCGGAGGGGGCTGCGCTGCCGGAGGTGTACGCCACCGCCTGGCTCAACCTGTTCCAGCTGGCCGGCCTGAAGCCCGGTGAGAAGGTGCTGTTGCACGCAGGGGCCAGCGGCGTCGGCTCCGCCGCCATCCAGCTGTGCAAGGCCTTTGGCAGCCCGGTCTGGGTCAGCGTCGGTTCCGCTGAACGCCTGGCCTATTGCGAGGGCCTCGGCGCCCAGGGCGGCGCACTGCGCGGCGAAACGCTGGAGAGCCTACGTGACTTCGGCCCGTTCGACGTGATCCTCGACCCGGTCGGTGGTAACTACGCCGCGCTCAACCTCGACTTGCTGGCCCGTGATGGCCGCTGGGTGAATATCGGCCTCATGGGCGGCCGCAAGGCCGAGCTGGATATGGCCCTGGTGCTGGGCAAGCGCATCCAGCTGATCGGCTCGACCCTGCGCAACCGCGACGACGCCTTCAAGGCCGACCTGCTGCGTGATCTTGGCCAGCATGCCTGGCCGCTGTTCGCCGAAGGCCGCCTGAAGCCGCAACTGGAACAAAGCTTCGCGGCCAAGGACGTGGAAGCCGCCTTCGCCGCTCTGAACAGTAACCAGGTGTCGGGTAAAGTGGTTGTCGTACTGGACGAATCCATCGTCTAGTTTCCTTTCGATACCTTGCGTGACAGGCTGGAAGGCCCGTGGCTACTGGGCTTCAGAGCGATATAGGAAATCAATGAGGTCGATTCCTTCAATCAATAAGCTCTTTACAGCGCAACCACCTAGTATTCGTCTGGTAAATTTCTCAACCCACACTTCCAACTCATAAGAGGTCCACTCGATGTCTCTGATCAACACCGCAGTTCAACCTTTCAAGGTCAACGCTTTCCACAACGGCAAGTTCATCGAAGTCACCGAAGAATCCCTCAAGGGCAAGTGGTCGGTCCTGATCTTCATGCCGGCAGCCTTCACCTTCAACTGCCCCACCGAGATCGAAGACGCCGCCAACAACTACGGCGAGTTCCAGAAGGCCGGTACCGAGGTCTACATCGTGACCACCGATACCCACTTCTCCCACAAGGTTTGGCACGAGACTTCCCCGGCAGTGGGCAAGGCTCAGTTCCCGCTGATCGGTGACCCGACCCACCAGCTGACCAACGCCTTCGGCGTGCACATCCCGGAGGAAGGCCTGGCCCTGCGTGGCACCTTCGTGATCAACCCGGAAGGCATCATCAAGACCGTTGAGATCCACTCCAACGAAATCGCTCGTGACGTCGGCGAGACCCTGCGCAAGCTGAAAGCTGCCCAGTACACCGCTGCCCACCCGGGCGAAGTCTGCCCGGCCAAGTGGAAGGAAGGCGAGAAGACCCTCGCTCCGTCCCTGGACCTGGTTGGCAAGATCTAAGCTACAAAACGCAGTACCTCCCCCCGGTGGTCGGCCTCATGCCGACCACCCTGCAAAAAGCCCGAATCCGAGCGAGCAGGGCGGACGCGCACGCGTCCGCCGCGGGGTCCCCTTTGCCCGAAACAAGCAGGAGCCGAATCATGTTGGACGCCAATCTTAAAACCCAGTTGAAGGCCTATCTGGAAAAGGTCACCCAGCCGTTCGAGATCGTCGCGTCCCTCGATGACAGCGACAAATCCAAGGAGCTGCGCGACCTGCTGCACGACATCGTCGGCCTGACCGACAAGATCACCCTGCGCGAAGACGGTGGCGATGCCCGCACGCCTTCCTTCTCGCTGGAACGCCCCGGTGCGGATATCAGCCTGCGTTTCGCCGGCATCCCCATGGGCCACGAATTCACCTCCCTGGTGCTGGCACTGCTGCAGGTCGGCGGCCACCCCTCCAAGCTCGAAGCCGATGTGATCGAGCAGGTGAAGGGCATCCAGGGCGAGTTCAACTTCGAAACCTATTTCTCGCTGTCCTGCCAGAACTGCCCGGACGTGGTCCAGGCGCTGAACCTGATGGCTGTGCTCAACCCCAACATCCGCCACGTCGCCATCGATGGCGCGCTGTTCCAGGATGAAGTCGAGCAGCGCCAGATCATGTCGGTGCCGAGCATCTACCTGAACGGCGAGCTGTTCAGCCAGGGCCGCATGGGCGTGGAAGAAATCCTCGCCAAGATCGACACCGGCGCTTCCGCCCGTGATGCCGAGAAACTCAATGCCAAGGACGCCTTCGACGTCCTGGTGATCGGTGGTGGCCCGGCCGGTGCATCGGCCGCCATCTACGCCGCCCGCAAGGGCATCCGTACCGGCGTCGCGGCCGAGCGCTTCGGCGGCCAGGTGCTGGACACCATGGCCATCGAGAACTTCATCTCCGTGCAGGAGACCGAGGGCCCGAAACTGGCCCGCGCCCTGGAAGAGCACGTCAAGCAATACGACGTCGACATCATGAACCTGCAGCGTGCCAGCCAGCTGATCCCGGCCAAGGCCGAAGGCGAGCTGCATGAAGTGAAGTTCGAGAGCGGCGCCAGCCTCAAGGCCAAGACCGTGATCCTCTCCACCGGTGCCCGCTGGCGCGAAATGAACGTACCCGGCGAGCAGGAATACCGCGGCCGTGGCGTCGCCTACTGCCCGCACTGCGACGGCCCGCTGTTCAAGGGCAAGCGCGTGGCGGTGATCGGTGGCGGCAACTCCGGTGTGGAAGCAGCCATTGACCTGGCCGGCATCGTCGCCCATGTCACCCTGATCGAGTTCGACAGCCAGCTGCGTGCCGACGCCGTGCTGCAGAAGAAACTGCGCAGCCTCGGCAACGTCGACATCATCACCAGCGCGCTGACCAGCGAAGTGAAGGGCGATGGCCAGAAGGTCACCGGCCTCACCTACAAGGACCGCAACTCCGACGAGTTCAAGGCCCTGGAACTGGAAGGCATCTTCGTGCAGATCGGCCTGCTGCCCAACAGCGACTGGCTCAAAGGCACCGTCGAGCTGAGCCAGCGTGGCGAGATCATCGTCGACGCCCGTGGCGAGACCTCGCTGCCCGGCGTGTTCGCTGCCGGCGACGTGACCACCGTGCCCTACAAGCAGATCGTGATTGCGGTCGGCGAGGGTGCCAAGGCCTCCCTGAGCGCCTTCGACCACCTGATCCGCACCACCTGATTCACCCTGCCCCAACAACAAAGGCAGCCCTCGGGCTGCCTTTTTTCATGGCCGTTCTGACCTTGTAGCCCGGGCTTAAGCCCGGGGAGAGTGCCCTGCCGCTCACCCCTCCCGCTTGAGGTAATCCACCGGCACCCGCGCCGTCAGCCACACGCCGTTCTCCGCCTGGTGGAATTCGAAACCGTCCTCGTGCATGGCGCTGGCCGCGATCTCGAGGATCACCGGCTCGCCATAGCGCTCGCCCACCTGGGTAGCGGTTTCGCGGTCTTCGGAGAGGTGCACGTGGTGGCGTGAGCCGGCGATCAGGCCCTTCTGCAGGATGCTGTCGACAAAGCGGCTGGCGGTGCCGTGGAACAACCGCTGCGGCGGCACCACGGCGTCGTACTGGCGCTGTACCGAGGCGGTCGAATGGCCCTGTACCGCGCGGATGCGCCGGCCGTCCTCGGAAATGGCGAAGCGCTTCTTGTCGTTGTTCGCCACCACGCGGCGGATCGCCCGCTCATCAAGCGCCTTGCCCGTGCGTGCGGCACCGGTGATCAACGCCTCGATATCGGCCCAGCCTTCGCTGTCCAGCTGCAGGCCGATGGCCTCGGGCTTGTGCCTCAGTACAAAACTGAGGAAGCGGCTTATCTCGACATCCGGTCCATTGCTCATGGTGAGCTCCTGCATCCTGCGTGATTGAGGGGCAGATTCTGCCACGACGGCACGACCGACCAAATACCTCGAACCTTCATCGGCCACCTCCCTCACAACTCCTGACGACCACGAAAGCAGGAGGTGGAACATGCCCGTCAAACATGACCTGAGCCAGGGCACGGCCTCTCTGAAGTACGGCACCTGAGGGAGGACGCGCCATGATCGACAGCGACCCGAGCGTTACCGAGGACGGCGAGCTGCCCGAGATAACCCCCGACGAGGACGCGGAGAACCAGGCCGAGGTGGAGCGCCTGCAGAAACCGCGCGACCCCGAGCCCGATCTGCGACCACGCCATCACCAGCCGGAGCTGCCCGGCGAGGGCGACAATACGGTGCCTTGAGCGTCACTCGGCCCGGTGGCAGCAGACGCACAGCTTGTTGCCATCCGGGTCGCGGAAATAGGCCCCGTAGTAGTCGGGGTGATAGTGCGGCCGCAGGCCTGGTGCTCCTTCGCACTGGCCGCCATTGGCCAGTGCCAGGGCGTGGCAGCGGTCGACGCTGGCGCGGTCCGGCGCCAGCAGGGCGACCATCTGGCCATTGCCCACGGTCGCCGCCTCGCCATCGAACGGCGCGCCCAGCACCAGCAACGGGCGCGGTGCATCCGCCGGCATCCAGCCCGCCCAAGGGCGGGACGGGTCGCAGAATTTCTGCGGCAGCCCAAGCGCCTCCATCAGCGGCGTGTAGAAGGCCAGGGCACGGGGGAAATCGTTGGTACCGATGCAGACATGGGACAGCATGAGCGACTCTCCTGGGCGGCCACGAACACCGATTATGCTCGGCCCTCTTTCTTGCTGGCCAGCCGGCGCCTAGCATGTCCGCCTTCGCGCCTCGGCGCCGACACCCCCTGAAAGGAATTCCCGTGAGCCTGCATATCCGCGATGCCGTGCGCAGCGATGCCCCCCAGATTCTCGCCTTCATCACCGAACTGGCCATCTACGAGAAGGCCGAACACGAAGTCATCGCCACCGTCGCCGATATCGAGCAGAGCCTGTTCGAAGGCGACACCCCGGCCCGTGCGCTGATCTGCGAGCTGGACGGCACGCCCATCGGCTTCGCCGTGTATTTCTACAGCTACTCCACCTGGCTGGGCCGCAAGGGGATGTACCTGGAAGACCTCTACGTTTCCCCCCAGCAACGCGGCGTCGGCGCCGGCAAGGCGCTGTTGCGCCACCTTGCGCGCCTGGCCTGCGACAGCGGCTGTGGCCGCCTGGAATGGAGCGTGCTGGACTGGAACGAGCCCGCCATCCAGTTCTACCAATCCATCGGCGCCAGCCCCCAGGACGAATGGGTGCGCTACCGCATGGCCGGTGACGAGCTCAAGGCCTTCGCCCACGGCGATAGCTGAGTCCTCGGCAAACCAGGCACGCGGGTTTCACCCGCCCTACGGATTTTCAGCCGGCCTGACGTTCGATGTAGGTCGGGTGAAACCCGACGACGTGGATCCCGTCACTCCGTACCCTCCGGCATATCCAGATCTGGCCCTCCGCCCCAGTCGACCGGGTAAGTGCCACGTTCAACCCAGCGATGGAAAGATGACCATGGCCAATCTGCAACCTGCGCCACGTACCCATGCTTCAGAGGGTTGCCATGCAGGTAGTCGAGGTGTCGATGCAGGTCATTTTCATCTCGTATCAGGTGTTCCCAGAAGCGATGCTGCCAGAGCGTTCCGTGCCCTTTGTTACTTCGATGCTGGCTCCATAGGTCCGGTCGTGGGTAGTGGGCACTGCAGGTTCGGGTGACGTGCCGTTTGATCAGTTTCCAGCGCGTGGAATAGTCAGCATCTCCTTCGGGCAGCTTCCAGATTGCATGCAAGTGATCAGGCAGCAGGACCCAGCCGAGGATATGGAAGGGGCGGGTACGACGGACTTCGATGATCGCTTCGCGCAATGCCTGTCGGACATCTGGGCGAATGAGTAGTGGCTGTCTGCGTTCGGTGACCAAGGTGAAGAAGTAGGTTCCTCCGGCAACGAGCGCTCTTCGGTAGCGCGACATGGCAGGCCCCTCTATGGATGGCGAGCCAGCCATGGTCGTGAGCGGGGTGAATGCCAGCAAGCCGAACGAGGCCGAGCCGGATGTAGGTCCGGTCGGTCTGTTTGGCGGGATTGGTGGAGAAGATTTGCGGGTTTCACCCGCCCTACGGTGGGCGGGGTGACTCAACGCCAGTCGAGGATCGGCCAGCCGGCCTGTTCGGCGTGTTCGCGCAACGCCGGGTCGGGGTTGACCACGCGGGGGTTGCTGACCAGCTTGAGCAGCGGCAGGTCGTTGCGCGAGTCGGAGTAGAAGTAGGCGCCGTCGAGGCTTTCGCCTTCGGCCTCGAGCCAGGCGTGCAGGCGGGTGACCTTGCCCTCGCGGTAGGTGAGCACACCGCGGGTGTTGCCGCTGTAGTGGCCGTGCTGCTCTTCCAGGTCGATGGCCAGCACCTCGTCGATCTTCAGGCGCTCCGCGATGGCGCTGACCAGGAAGTGCGCGGAGGCGGAGATCACCAGGATGCGGTCGCCGGCTTCGCGGTGGCTGGCCAGGCAGCGGGTGGCGTCGCTGTGGAAGATGGGTTCGATCACGTCCTCGACGAAGGGCTCGACGACGAAGGCCACTTCCTCCGGCGTGCGGCCCACCAGGGGTGAGAGGCTGAAGGCCATGTAGTCCTCCATCGCCAGCTTGCCTTCGGCATAGAGCGCCATGAGTTCGTGGTCCTTCTTGATGAAGGATTCACCGTCCACCCAGCCGATGGCGGCCATGTGTTCGCTCCACAGGCTGGCGCAGTCGCCGTCGATGAGGGTGTCGTCGAGATCGAAGATCGCCAGGGTCATCACGCCACCTCCCGGATCGCGTTGTCGTCGATGGACAGGCCGATGCGCTGGCCCTTGCCATGCAGGTCGTCGGCGCTGCGGTTGAGCACGTCCACCACCAGTTCCACACCCCGAGCTTCCACACGGTAGCGGATGACGTTGCCCAGCAGGCTGTGGCTGCGTACTTCCGCTTCGATGGCGCCGTCACGGCTCAGCGAGATGGCTTCCGGGCGGATGGCGATGCGGCTGGCCACCGGGCGCGCCAGCAGGCGTGCAGCGTCTTCGGCTTCGAGCAGGTTGTAGTTGCCGATGAAGCCGGCGGCGAAGGCGTCCACCGGGGCGGTGTAGAGGGTCTCGGCGTCGCCGCTCTGGACGATGCGCCCGGCGTTCATCAGGAAGATGCGGTCGGACATGGTCAGCGCCTCCTCCTGGTCGTGGGTGACGAAGATGGTGGTTAGCCCCAGTTCCTGCTGGATGCTGCGGATCTGTTCGCGCAGGTGCTTGCGGATGCGCGCGTCGAGGGCCGAGAGCGGCTCGTCGAGCAGCAGCAGGCGTGGGCGGGTGACCAGGGAGCGGGCCAGGGCTACGCGCTGGCACTGGCCACCGGAGAGCTGGTGCGGGTAGCGGTCGGCGTACGTGTCCAGCTCGACCATGGCCAGGGCTTCCTGCACGCGGCGGGCGCTTTCTTCCTTGCTGGCCTTCTGCATGCGCAGGCCGAAGGCGACGTTCTGCGCGGCGGTCATGTTGGGGAACAGCGCATAGCTCTGGAACACCATGCCGATGCCGCGCTTCTGCGGTGCCAGCGGCACCAGGTCCTGGCCGTCGAGGACGATCTTGCCGCCATTGACCTCGGTGAGCCCGGCGATGCAGCGCAGCAGGGTGGATTTGCCGCAGCCGGAAGGGCCGAGGAGGGTGACGAATTCACCCTGGCCGATCTCGCAGTTGATGTCGCTGAAGATCGAGGTGGCGGCATAGCTTTTGTGCAGCCCCTGAATGCTCAGAAAACTCATGATTTGTCCTTGTTCAGGCGGTTGGCTGCCCAGGTGAACAGCAGCACGAAGAAGAAGTAGGAGATCACCAGGGCGCTGTTGAAGTGGCCGCTGCTGTTCTTCATGTTGTTCAGGTAGACCTGCAGGGTTTCGTAGCGCGTGCCCACCAGCAGGTTGGCGAAGACGAACTCGCCGAAGAGGAAGGAGAACGACAGGAATAGCGAAACCATCAGGCCCTTGCGCAGGTTGGGCAGCACCACCAGCAGCGCGGCCTTCCAGGTGCTGGCGCCGAGCAGGTGGGCAGCGTCCATCAGGTCACGCAGGTTGATCGCCTGCAGGTTGTTGGTGATGGCCCGGTACATGAACGGCAGCGCCACGGTGAAGTAGCAGCCGATCAGGATCCACGGTGTACCGACCATGGCCAGCGGGCCGGAGCCATAGAGCTGCAGCAGGCCCACCGAAGACACCACCGGCGGCACCGCGAAGGGCAGCAGGATGAGGATGTTCATCAGCGCGTCCAGCTTGGGGAAGTGGTAGTGCACCACGAACAGCAGCGGCAGGATCAGCACCACCGACAGCGCCAGGGCGCCGAAGCACACCAGCAGCGATTGGCCGAAGGCGTTGAGGAAGCGGGCATCGCTCCACAGCGCCAGGTACCACTTGAAGGTCAGGCCATCGGGGAGGATGGACGCCGACCAACTGGTGGACAGCGAATAGAGCAGGGTGCCGGCCAGGGGCAGCAGCAGGATCAGGAACAGCAGCCAGACCACGATGCGGTGGTAGAGGCTGGCGACCGGGGCTTCAGCGCGCGACATGGTAGCTCCTCTTCAGCAGCCACTGGTGGACCACGGTGATCAGCGCCATCAGGCCCACCAGCACCATGGCCAGGGCGCTGGCGAGGTTGGGATTGAGGGCGATGTCGCCGGCGACCATGGCGGCGATGCGGATCGGCAGCACGTTGAAGTTGCCGGTGGTCAGGGCGTAGACGGTGGCGTAGGCGCCCAGGGCGTTGGCCAGCAGGATGATGAAGGTGCCCAGCAGCGCGGGGGTCAGCACCGGCAGGCCGATGTGCCGCCAGAAGTCCCAGGTGCTGGCGCCGAGCAGCGAGGCGGATTCGCGCCAGTCCGCGCGCAGGGCGTCGAAGGCGGGGTAGAGCAGCAGCACGCCGAGGGGGATCTGGAAGTAGGTGTAGAGCACGATCAGGCCGGTCTTGGAGTAGAGGTTGAAGTCCTCGATCAGCCCGCTCTGTTTGAGCAGCAGGGTCAGTGCACCGTTGAAGCCCAGGAGGATGACGAAGGCGAAGGCCAGGGGCACGCCGGCGAAGTTGCTGGTCATGTTGGAAAAGGCCATGACGAAGTCGCGCAGGCGGCTGTCCACCTGGCGCAGCGAGTAACTGCCGAGGATGGCGATGAAGATGCCGATCAGGCTCGACCAGAAGGCGATCTGCAGGCTGTGCTTGATCGCCTGCAGGTAGAACTTGGAGGCGAACACCTTGGCGTAGTTGCCCAGGCCCCAGCCTTCGGGGCTGTTCAGGCTATTGATCGCCACCCAGGCCAGCGGCGCGATCTGGAAGGCGATGAAGAAAATGGCGAATGGCAGCAGGCACAGCAGCGCCAGCCATTTGCCGCGGTTGGCTGAATTCACTTCAACAGCTCCCGGCATACAGGTTTGTCGTGGGGCACGCCCAGCAGTTCGCACAGGGTGCCGCAAAGGTCGGTCTGCTTCGGCTGCGCATAGCCGTCGAGACTGAAGGCGTCGCCGAGGACGAACAGCGGCACTTCGCGCTCTTCGGTGAGCAGGCCGTTGTGCGAACGGTCGTTGTTCATGCCGTGGTCGGCGGTCACCAGCACCTGGTAGCCGGCATCGAGCCAGCGCTGCAGGTACTCGGCGAGGATGATGTCGGCGACCCGCGCGCTGTTGCGGTATTGCGGCGTGTCGAGGCCGTGCTTGTGGCCGGCGTCGTCGATGTTCATCGGGTGCACCAGGAGGAAGTCCGGCGCGTGGCGCAGGCGCAGGCTCTCGGCATCGGCGAACAGGTGCGCGTCCGGGTAGTGGTCGGCCCAGTAGAAGTGGCCATGCTGGATGGGCAGTTCGGGCGCCTCGGTGTGGCGGTCGCGGGCGGCGTCGAAGGGCGAGCGGTTATACAGCTCGCTGAACCAGTGGTAGGCCGCAGCGGCGGTGGTCAGCCCGGCATCGCGGGCGTAGTGGAACACGCTGCGCTGGTTGGACAGGCGCGAGACGTCGTTGTGCACGATGCCGCTGTCGATCGGCGGCACCCCGCTGAGAATGCATTCGTAGAGGGGGCGGGACAGCGCCGGTAGCTCGCACTCCAGTTTGTACAGCGCAGCACGGCCGGCGGCGCAATAAGCCTGGAGGTGGCCCATGGCGTGTTGTGCGACGCCGTAGTTGAGGCCGTCCAGCAGGACCAGGATTGCTTTGTGCTTCATGAGCTGGCACCCAGATGTGACGAGGCGCCGGCCAAGGCCGGCGCCCGTGTGTCACTTATTCCATGTTGATGATGACGTTTTCCTGCCACAGGCTCGGCAGTGCCTTGGAGGTTTCTTCCCAGGCCTTGGCGTCCTTGATCGGCTGCACCTTGGCGTACTGCTCGTTGGGCAGCAGCTTGGCCTGCACTTCGGCCGGCAGGGTCAGGTGCTCGGCGCGGATCGGGCGGGCGTTGCCCTTGGCCAGGTTGATCTGGCCGGCGTCGCTGAAGATGTACTCGCGAGCCAGCTTGGCGGCGTTCGGGTTCTTGGCGTACTTGTTGATGATGGTGGTGTAGCCGGAGATCACCGAACCGTCGGAGGGGATCAGCACCTCGAAGCGGCTGGGGTCGATCTGGTCGCGGTAGGACAGGCCGTTGAAGTCCCAGACGATGCCGACTTCGACTTCGCCTTTCTCCAGGGTCTGGATGGTCGGGTTGGACAGGGACAGGCGGCCCTGTTCGGCGATCTTGGCGAAGAGGTCCAGGCCCGGCTGGATGTTCTTCTCGTCACCGCCCTTGGCGATGGCGGCGGCCAGCACGCCGTTTACGGCCTGGGCGGCGGCGCTGACGTCACCGATGGCGACCTTGTACTTGCCCTTCTCCAGGTCGGCCCAGGATTTCGGCGGCTCTTTCACCAGTTGCTTGTTGATGATGAAGGCGATGGAGCCGGTGTAGGCGAGGGCCCAGTGGCCGTCCTGGTCCTTGGCCCACGCGGGGACCTGGTCCCAGGTGCTGGGCTTGTAGGCCTGGGTGACGCCCTGCTGGGTGGCGATGGGGCCGAAGGCTGCGCCGACGTCGCCGATGTCGGCGGTGGCGTTGTCCTTCTCGGCGGCGAACTTGGCGATTTCCTGCGCCGAGCTCATGTCGGTGTCCATGTGCTTGAGGCCGAACTTCTTCTCCAGGTCGACCCAGGTGTCCTTCCAGTTCGCCCAGCTGTCGGGCATGCCCACGCTGTTTACCGCGCCTTCCTTGCGGGCAGCGTCTTCCAGGGCCTTCAGTGCAGCGTCATCCGCCATGGCCTGGGTGCTCAGGGCCAGGGTGGTTCCAATCAGTGAAGCCAGCAGCAGGCGTTTCATATGAAGCTCCTTAGCAGGGTTGAGTATTGGTCTAGATCAGCAAGACCCAGGCCAATCTAAAGGCCATAGATGACGGTTTCATTGCACCGCGTGGCTCTGCGGGCCCCGTTCTTCCGGCGTCAGCAAGCGTAGACCATGGCTGCACGTCCCATGGCGCTTGGCGCGGGCCCCTGTCGCTGGCACGTACCCTGCAGGTCGCAGGTGCTGTCACGGGACAGTCATCTAGGCTGCATAGGATGGTCACACCACCATCGGCATCGCACTTTTATGGTGCTGGTCTATTCCAGATTGGAGTTTTTCGATGCGCGAAGAGGCGCCCCGTACCGTTACCGCCATCTGCCGCGCCCTGCAGGAGCAGATCGAGCATGGCCTGTTGCCTCTGGGCGGCAAGCTGCCGGCCGAGCGCAAGCTCAGCGAGCTGTTCGACACCACCCGCATCACCCTGCGTGAGGCACTGGGCCAGTTGGAGGCGCAAGGGCTGATCTACCGCGAGGAGCGCCGCGGCTGGTTCGTCTCGCCGCCACGGGTGGCCTACAACCCCCTGGTGCGCAGCCACTTCCACGCCATGGTTGGCGAGCAGGGCCGGGTTCCGGCCACCGAAGTGCTCAGTGCACGGCTGATGCCGGCGACCGTAGAAGTCTGCGAGCTGCTGGAGCTGCCGGCGTTGTCCAGCGTCTACCAGATCCGCCGGGCACGGCGTATCGATGGGCGCCTGGTGCTCTACGTCGAGCACTACCTCAACCCGCAGTACTTCGCCGGCATCCTCGATTTCGACCTGACCCGCTCGCTGACCGATCTCTACGGCAGCGAATACGGCATCCGCTACGGCCGCGTGCGCTTCGACATGGTGCCCACGGCGCTGCACCCCGAAGCCGCCTCGACCCTCAAGGTCGCCCCCGGCAGCCCGGCGCTGCGCATCACCCGGGTCAACCGCGACCAGCACGGACGGTTGATCGACTGCGACCTGGAGTTCTGGCGGCACGACGCGATCCACGTCAGCGTGGAGGTGCCGGAATAAGGGCAGCTGGAAGCCAGAAGTTAGAAGCTGGAAGTGAAGGGCAGAGCGGGTGTAGGTTGGGCTGAGGTACGAAGCCCAACATGGCGAGGGTGAAGTGTGCGTCGTTGGGCCTCGCTGCGCTCGGCGCCAACCTACCAATGCGTTCTGAGGCGGGCTGAGTTGACCAGGAAGCTGGGCCTGGCACGCTGACTGGCTTCCAGCTTCCAGCTTCTTTAAGCGTAGTTTTCAGGCGCGAGCTTGCGTTCCACCAGCTCGATGAGGATGTGCACCACCTTGATGTGCAGCTCCTGCACGCGGTCGGCGAAGTCGCCGCCGGGGGCGCAGATGCAGACGTCGGCGAGGCCTTCGAGCAGCGAGCCGGGCTTGCCGGTGAGGGCGACGACCTTCACCCCCAGTGCCTTGGCGGCTTCGGCGGCCTTGATCACGTTGGGGCTCTTGCCGCTGGTGCTGAAGGCCAGCAGCACGTCACCTTCACGACCGTGGGATTCGATGTAGCGCGAGAAGATGTGGTCGTAGCCGAAGTCGTTGGCCACGCAGCTGATGTGGCTGGCGTCGCTGATGGAGATGGCGGCGATGCCCGGGCGGTTCTTGCGGTAGCGCCCGGTCAGTTCCTCGGCGAAGTGCATGGCGTCGCACATGGAGCCGCCATTGCCGCAGGAGAAGGCCTTGCCCTTGTTCTCGAAGCTTTCCACCAGCAGTTCCGCCGCGCGCTCGATGCTGCGCAGGGCCTGCTCGTTGGCGATGAAGTTGTCCAGCGCCGTCCGGGCTTCCTCGAGGCTGTTGCGGATGTGGCTGAGCATGCGGCTGTCTCCGTTCAGGGCAGGTCGTGGCTGGAGTAGAAGGCGGCCAGCACCTTCACCAGGTGGGCGAGGTCATGGCTGCCGGCCAGTTCGCGGATGGAGTGCATGGCGAAGGTCGGCAGGCCGATGTCCACGGTGCGCACGCCCAGTTGGCTGGCGGTGATGGGGCCGATGGTGGAGCCGCACCCCATATCGCTGCGGGTGACGAAGCTCTGCACCGGCACTTCGTTTTCCAGGCACAGGTGGCGGAAGAAACCGGCGGTTTCGCTGTTGGTGGCGTAGCGCTGGTTGCTGTTGATCTTGATCACCGGGCCGGCGTTGAGCTTGGGCCCGTGGTTGCCGTCGTGCTTGTCGGCGTAGTTGGGGTGCACGCCGTGGGCGTTGTCGGCCGAGACCAGCAGCGAGCGCTGGATGGTGCGGGCGAACGCATCGCCCTCGGGCATCAGGCGGCGCAGCACCTGCTCCAGGAAGGGGCCGTCGGCGCCACAGGCGGAGCAGGAGCCCACTTCCTCGTGGTCGGTGCATACCAGCACGCAGCTTTCGTCGCCTTCGGCGGCGAGCAGGGCCTGCAGGCCGGCATAGCAGGAGAGCAGGTTGTCCAGGCGCGCACCGGCGATGAAGTCGCCGCCGAGGCCGATCACGGCGGCGCTCTGGGTGTCGTAGAAGCTCAGTTCGTAGTCCAGCACCGCGTCCGCGCTGACGCCGTGCTCCAGGGTCAGTTGCTCGGCCAGCAGGTCACGGAACTCGCGGGTCTCGCCGGTGGCCAACTGGGCCAGGATCGGTGGCAGTTCGGTCTGGGCGTTGATGGCCCAGCCCTGGTTGGCTTCACGGTTGAGGTGGATGGCCAGGTTGGGGATCACGGCGATGGGCGCCTGGAAGTCCACCAACTGGCTTTCCACCTTGCCGGCGGCGCGGTAGGTGACGCGGCCGGCCAGGGACAGGTCGCGGTCGAACCAGGGCGCCAGCAGGGCGCCGCCGTAGACTTCGACGCCCAGTTGCCAGAAGCCCTGGCGGTGCAGTTCCGGGTTGGGCTTGACTCGCAGGCAGGGGCTGTCGGTGTGGGCGCCGACCAGGCGCAGGCCGCCGTCGAGCATGGGGCGCTTGCCCAGTTTGATGGCGATCAGCGAGGAGTCGTTGCGGGTCACGTAGTAGCGCCCACCGGCCTCGGCGCGCCAGGCATCACGCTCGTCGAGGTGCACGTAGCCCGCTGCCTCCAGGCGCTGGGCCAGGCTGCGGGTGGCATGGAAGGGGGTGGGGGAGGCCTTGAGGAAATCGATAAGGCCCTGGTTCAACTCTTCGCGCATAACGGACTCCAGACAGCGATGGGCCGGAGTTTATCGCATCGGGCTTGCTGATTAGGAGGCGCAGGCCGGTGAATTTTCACCATGGCGGCGATAGCCCGGTTCTTGTGCCGGCCGTCATGGATTCAGCGGTGCCGCGCGACCACTGAAAACAGGTGCCAGCGCTTGGTACGGCCACGGGCGGTGCTGCCTTCGCGGTCGATCACCTCGAAGTGCAGCAGCTCCCAGTCAGCGAACAGCTGCCGGACCTGGTCCTCGCTGAAGATGCTCAGCTCGGGGCCGGCCCAGTCGTCACGTTCGCCGAACAGGTTGCCGCAGAAGATACCGCCGCCTGCCAGGGCCTCGTCGATGCGCTGCCACAGGGCCGGGAAGTCCGCCGGGGCGCAGAAGGGCAGGGCGAAGGCGCTGTTGACGACGTCGGCGGCCGGCAGCTCGCAGTCCTCGAAACGGGCGCAGCGCGCTTGCAGGCGTGGCAACTGATCGGGCGGCACCTGGCCCAGCAGGCGTTCGATGGCTTCGGGCTCGCGGTCGATGGCCAGCACCTCCCAGCCACGGCGGAGCATTTCCAGGGTGTCGCGGCCGGCGCCGCAGCCGAGGTCGATGCCACGGGTACCGGGGCGGCCGAGGGCTTCGATGGCCATCAACAGGACCGGCCAGGGCGGGGCGCCCTGGGTGCGGTCGTAGTAGAGGCTGTCGGTCATCGCCTCAGAACGGCGCCGGGCACTCGAAGCGCAAGCGCTCGCCGGTCACCGGGTGGCTGAAGGCGAGCATGCTGGCGTGCAGGCACAGGCGCTCGTGGGCGGCCAGGGCTTCGTCGTGGGCGTAGAGGCGGTCGCCCAGCAGTGGGTGGCCGATGGAGAGCATGTGCACGCGCAACTGGTGGGAGCGACCGGTGATGGGGGTCAGCTCGACGCGGCAGTGGTTGCCGCAGCGCTCCAGTACCCGCCAGAAGGTCAGGGCGTGGCGGCCCTGCTCGTGGTCGACCACGTGGCGCGGCTTGGTCGGCGGGTCGTAGCGCAGGGGCAGTTCGATGCGCCCGCTGTCCTGTTCCGGCTGGCCCCAGCAGAGGGCGGTGTAGGCCTTCTCGGTCTCGCGGTCGTGGAACTGGCGGGACAGCTCGCGGTGGCTGTCGGGGTCACGGGCCAGGAGGATGATGCCCGAGGTCTCCCAGTCCAGGCGGTGGACGATCAGCGCTTCCGGGTAGCCGTTCTCCTGCAGTCGGGTGATCAGGCAGTCCTTGTTGTCATCGGCGCGGCCCGGCACGGAAAGCAGCAGGGTCGGCTTGTTGATGACCAGGAAGGCCGGATCCTGGTGGAGTATTTCGATCTGCGAGAGAGGCATGGTTCTATATCCGGAAATGAAGACGGCGGCCGCAGCCGCCGTCCAGCACACCAGCCCTGATCAGCGATCGGGCAGGGTGATGTTCAACTCGAGGATGGAGCAGTTGCCCTGGTCCTCGAGCAGGACCTGGACCTGATCCTGGTCGATGTTGACGTACTTACGGATCACCTCAACCAGTTCCTTCTGCAGCGCCGGGAGGTAGTCCGGCTGGCTGCGCTGGCCGCGCTCGTGGGCGACGATGATCTGGAGTCGTTCTTTAGCGATCGAAGCGCTGTTCTGCTTCTTCCGCTCGCGAAAGAAGTCAAGAATATTCATTCACGGCCTCCAAAAAGGCGTTGCAAGAGTCCTTTCTTCTGCACGTCGAGGAACCGGTGGGGCAGTTCCTTGCCGAGCAGGCGATCGACGGCATCACTGTACGCCTGGCCGGCGTCGCTTTGCTCGTCGAGGATGACCGGAACACCCTGGTTGGATGCCTTGAGCACCGCCTGGGATTCCGGGATGACACCGAGCAGGTGGATGGCGAGGATTTCCTCGACGTCCTCGACACCGAGCATTTCGCCCTTGGTGACGCGCTCCGGGTTGTAGCGGGTGAGCAGCAGGCGCTCCTTGATCGGCTCCTCGCCCTTCTCGGCGCGGCGCGATTTGCTGGCCAGCAGGCCGAGCATGCGGTCGGAGTCGCGTACCGAGGAGACTTCCGGGTTGGTCACGACGATCGCCTCATCGGCGTAGTACATGGCCAGGTGGGCACCTTTCTCGATGCCGGCGGGAGAGTCGCAGACCACGTATTCGAAATTCTTCGCCAGCTCTTCGATGACCGTGCCGACGCCTTCGAGGGTCAGCGCGTCCTTGTCGCGGGTCTGGCTGGCGGCCAGGACGTAGAGGTTCTCGAGACGCTTGTCCTTGATCAGGGCCTGGGTCAGGGTCGCTTCGCCGTTGATGACGTTGACGAAGTCGTACACCACGCGGCGTTCGCAGCCCATGATGAGGTCGAGGTTACGCAGGCCGACGTCGAAGTCGACGATGACGGTTTTGTGCCCGCGCAGAGCGAGGCCGGTGCCGATGGCGGCGCTGGTGGTGGTTTTGCCCACGCCACCCTTGCCGGACGTGACAACGAGGATCTTGGCCAAGGTGATTCACCCCAAATAATAAGAAAAGCGGGAACTTGCAGGCCTTGGTCGGCCGTCCTGGCTCCCGTTCAGGTCCCTGAAAATTCGCGGCAGTATCCGTTAAAGGCGGGTGATGTTCAACACATCTCCCGACAGGCTGACCTGCACCGAATGCCCCCAGAGCGGCTCGCGCCGGAGGTCTTCGGCGACCTTGTATTGACCGGCTACCGACACCAGTTCGGCGGCCAGTTGCTGACAGAAGATCCGGGCCTTGGTATCGCCCTTTATGCCTGCCAGTGCCCTGCCACGCATGGGACCGTACACATGGATGTTGCCATCGGCGAGAAGTTCCGCACCCGGGCTCACGGGGGCGACCACCACCAGGTCGCCGCCGGGGGCGTAGATCTGCTGGCCGCCGCGTACCGGGGTGGTCACCACCTTGGTCGGGCGGGCCACGGGTTCGGCGGGTTTCTCCGGGGCTTTCGCCGCCTTCTTGGCGCCGGGCTCCACCGGGTCGATGACCCGCTCGCGAGCGCCCGAGGGCGGCAGCACGGGGATGTCGAGGGTATTGGCGGCGGCGATGTGCTGTTCGTTGCTGGCGCGGATGGCCAGGGTGCGCAGGCCATGGCGGCGGCAGACGTCGAGCAGCGCGGCGAGGTCCACTTCGCCTTCGCTGGCCGGCAGTTTGTCGAGGGCCATCACCAGCGGGGTGTTCTGGAAGAAGTTGGGGGCCTGGGCGACCTTGTCGGCCAGTTGCCGGTCGAGGCGTTCGAGGTCGTTGTGCGCCAGCTCCATCACGGTGATGGCGAGCATGCTGCCCTTGAGCTGGAACACGGGATCTTGGTCGAGAAGGTCAGCTTGGCTCATGGTCTTTCTGCTGGGTCTGATGGGCAGGACTTATAGCGAGAACGCCGGGCCGTCGCAAGACGCGCGGGGCAGGATGGGCGCCGGCTGGCAGCTATTTCTGTAGAATGCCGGCCTTTGCCCACGCAGCCCTACGGATCCACCGATGGAACGTCCCCGCTTCCGCGCCGCCTTCCTCCACCCGCGCTTCTGGCCCCTGTGGCTCGGCCTGGCGGTGCTGTGGCTGATTACCCTGTTGCCCTACCCGGTGCTGCTGCGCCTGGGGCGCGCCCTGGGCTGGCTGATGCTGCGGGTCGCCGGTTCGCGTCGACACATCGTCCGGCGCAACCTGGAGCTGTGTTTCCCCGCGTTGTCCGTTGCCGAGCGCAAGCGCTTGCTCAGGGAGAACTTCGCCTCCACCGGCATCGCCTTCTTCGAGATGGCCATGAGCTGGTGGTGGCCGGCCTCGCGCCTGCGCAAACTCGCCCATATAGAAGGCCTGGAGCATCTGCGCCAGGCCCAGGCGGACGGCCAGGGCGTGATTCTCATGGCGCTGCACTTCACCACCCTGGAGATCGGCGCCGCGCTGCTCGGCCAGGTGCACACCATCGACGGCATGTACCGCGAGCACAAGAACCCGCTGTTCGACTTCGTCCAGCGCCAGGGGCGCGAGCGGCACAATCTCGACGCCACGGCCATCGAGCGTGAAGACGTACGCGCCATGCTTAAGGTGCTACGTGCCGGGCGTGCCATCTGGTACGCGCCGGACCAGGACTACGGGCGCAAGCAGAGCTTGTTCGTGCCGCTGTTCGGCGTCACCGCCGCCACCGTCACCGCCACCACCAAGTTCGCCCGCCTGGGCCGCGCGCGGGTGCTGCCCTTCACCCAGGAACGCCTGGCCGACGGCTCCGGCTACCGCCTGGTGATCCACCCGCCGCTGGCCGACTTCCCGGGCGAGAGCGAGGAGGCGGATTGCCTGCGCATCAACCAGTGGATCGAACAGGCCGTAAGCCGCCTCCCCGAGCAGTACCTCTGGGCCCATCGCCGCTTCAAGACCCGGCCGGAAGGCGAGCCGAAGCTCTACTGAGCAGCGCCGGGCCCACGCGGGCCCTATACTCGCGGAAAAAAACGGAAGCCTTTCATGAGTGAACCCGCCGCAACCAAGCCCGTGACCGGACTCATCCTCTCGGGCGGCGGCGCGCGAGCGGCCTACCAGGTGGGCGTGCTGGCGGCGATCGCCGACCTGCTGCCCGACTCGATGCACAACCCCTTCCCGGTGATAGTCGGCACCTCGGCCGGCGCCATCAACGCTGTGGGCCTGGCCTGCGGTGCCCTGCATTTCAGTGAGGCGATCCGCCGCCTCACCGCCGTCTGGCAAGGCTTCCACACCTCCCAGGTGTACCGCAGCGACTGGCCCGGTGTATTGCGCCAGAGCGCGCGCTTCCTCGGTCACAGCCTGCTGGGGATGAACCGCCACGCGCCGGTGGCGCTGCTGGACAACGCCCCCCTGCGCGGCCTGCTGGAGCGCGAGCTGGACTTCACCGGCATCGCCGCCGCCGTACGCCTGCGCCAGTTGCGGGCCGTGGCGGTGACCGCCTTCGGCTACGAGTCCGGCCAGGCGGTGACCTTCTACCAGGGCCGCGCCACCATCGACCCCTGGTTCCGCCACCGCCGCGTCGGCGTGCCCACGCGCCTGGCGCTGGACCACCTGCTGGCCAGTGCGGCCATTCCGCTGATCTTCCCGCCGGTGCGAATCAACCGCGAATACTTCGGCGACGGCGCGGTGCGCCAGTCGGCGCCCATCAGCCCGGCGCTGCACCTGGGGGCCAATCGCATTCTGGTGGTGGGGGTGAGTGGCAACCCGCGGGTGGGCAACGTCAACGATGGTGTGGTGCGCGCCAGTACGGGCAACCCGCCGAGCCTGGCGCAGATCGGCGGGCACATGCTCAACAGCACCTTCATCGACAACCTGGAAAGCGACATCGAGCTGCTGGAGCGCATCAACCAGCTGAGCCAGGCGATCCCCGCCGGGCAGCGCCCGCGAAACCTGGGCCTGAAGCCTGTGGAGGTGCTGGTGATTTCGCCGAGCCAGCCGCTGGACACCATCGCCGCGCGTCACCGCCGCGAGATGCCGCGGGCGATCCGCACCTTCCTGCGTGGGCCGGGAGCGACCAAGGCCAGTGGTGCCGGGGTGATCAGTTACCTGCTGTTCGAACCCGGCTACTGCAATGAACTGATCGAGCTGGGCTACCAGGACGCCATGGCGCAGAAGGCCGACCTGCAAAGCTTCCTCGGCCTGGAGACGGCGTCGGTGCTGCCGACGCCGGTGGCCTACTAGCCCGCCAGGCGGCCGTCGCGGTAGTCGCGCAGGGCCTGTTCGATTTCCTCACGGGTGTTCATCACGAAGGGGCCGTACTGCACGATGGGCTCCCCCAAAGGGCGACCGGCGAGCAGCAACACACGGGCACCCTCGGTGCTGGCCAGTTCCAGCGCACCCTGCTCCGAGAGGCGCACCAGGCGACCCTTGGCCACCGGGTTGCCGTTGACGTGCACCTCGCCCTCGTAGACGTAGAGCAGCACCCGCAAGCCATCCGCCAGGCGCGGGGCTGCGTGGCTGCCGGCCTGCAGGTGCAGGTCGAACAGCTGCGGTTCGGTGTGCGGGCGCTGCACGGCGCCGTCCTGTTGCACCTCGCCGTCATCGAAGTGCCCGGCGATCACCAGCGCGTCGACGCCGCCCGAGGTGCGCAGGCGCGGGATTTCATGTGGTGCGAAGTCGCGGTAGCCCGGGTCGCCCAGCTTGTCCTTGCCCGGCAGGTTGAGCCAGATCTGGAAGCCGCGCATCACGCCCTCCTGCTGCTCCGGCATCTCGCTGTGAATGATGCCGCGCGCGGCGGTCATCCACTGCACGCCGCCGTTCTCCAGCAGGCCGACGTTGCCCAGGTGGTCCTCGTGGCGCATGCGCCCCTCGATCATGTAGGTGATGGTCTCGAAGCCGCGATGGGGGTGGGGCGGGAAGCCGGCGACGTAGTCGTCCGGGTTGGCCGAGCCGAACTCGTCGAGCATCAGGAAGGGGTCGAAGCGCGGAATGCCCTGCTCGGCGAAGACGCGGGTCAGGTTGACCCCGGCGCCGTCGGATGCGGGCTGGCCGGGGCGTTGTTCGATGATCTGGCGGTAGCGGTTCATAGGAGCCTCCCTGGAAAGAATGGGGCGATGCTAATCCAGGGAATCGAATCGATGGTGCGTGATTTTGCGTGGTTCCTATCGAGCCGTTGGATGGATTCTAAGCCCCCGGCTGGCGCCATGGTCGGCGCCAGCCGGGGGCTGCATCACTCGGCGATCTGCAGCTTGCGCGACTCGGTGTACACGTAGCGGATCTTCTCGTACTCGAAGGGCGAGTTGAGCTGGCCGTAGCGGAAGCTGGTGGTGTAGCGCTTGTCCACCGCCCGCAGCAGGCTGATCTCCGGGTGGTCGCGGCTGACCTCGGGCACGTTGAGGAAGTTGATCTGGTTGTCTGCCACGAAGTCCACCACCAGGCCGCCGGTGTCGCGCAGGTTGGAGGGGCCGAGGATCGGCAGCATCAGGTAGGGCCCGGCACCGAGGCCGTAGAAGCCCAGGGTCTGGCCGAAGTCCTCGCTCTGCTTGGGCAGGCCCATCATCGTGGCCGGGTCCCAGAGCCCGGCCACGCCTAGGGTGGTGTTGAGCAGCAGGCGCCCGGTGACTTCCATCGAACGCTGGCCCTTGAACTGCAGCAGGCTGTTGAGCAGGTTGGGCACATCACCCAGGTTGCTGAAGAAGTTGCTCACGCCACTGCGCACGAAGCGCGGGGTGACGTAGGTGTAGCCGCGCACCACGGGCAGGAACACCCATTGGTCGAAGCGGTAGTTGAAGTGGTAGACGCGTCGGTTCCAGGACTCCAGCGGGTCGTAGACCTCCAGGGCGTCGAAGGTGGAGCGCTCGAATTCGCGCTGGTCGAGCCCGGGGTTGAACTGCAAGCGCTGGAGCGGCTCGGTGAAGCCATCCGGCTCCTGGCGCTCGTCGGCGAGAAGGGGGGCGCTGGCCAGCAGCAGGGCGAGGAGGAGAACGTGCTTAGCCACGGAAGAACTCCAGCATGGCGTCGCTGTTGACGCGGTAGTTGAGGTTGCCGCAGTGGCCGCCATGGGGGTAGACGGTCAGGCGGTCGCCGAAGGTGCGGCGCAGGAAGCCCAGGTCGCCCGGGCCGAGGATGACGTCGTCGGCGTTGTGCATCACGGCGATCTTCCCGCTCTGTTTCAGGTAATCCTCCAGGCCGTAGAGGCTCACCTGGTTGATCAGTTGGGTAAGGCTGCCACCGTCGAAGCGGGCGCGCCAGAAGGGAATCAGCTGCTCGGTGATGTAGCAGTCGAAGTCGCACTGCAGCGCGCGCTTGAAGAAGGGCGTGAGGCTGGTGCCTTCGGTGATCGGCAGTTTCACCGGGGTGATCAGGCCGCGACGGTTGATCAGGTCCGAGGTGAAGGCGATGTCCGAGGAGGAGAAGCGGAAGGAAGTGCCGATGAGCATCGCCATCTGCTCGTCCGAGAGCTTCTGCTTGGATTGCTGGAAATCGTAGAGCAGGGCGTCGTTGAGGTCGACGTAGCCGCGCTGCTGGAAGTACCGGGTCAGCTTGCCCAGCACCACCTGGTAGAAGGTGGTGTTGTCGTCGATGCCCTTGACCCGGGTCTGCACCAGGCGGTCGAGGTTGGTGATGGAGGTGTAGAGGTTCACCGGCGGGTTGAGCAGCAGCACGCGCTTGAAGTTGAAGCTGCGGCGGGTCTCGTCGAGCTTGCTGACGAAGGCCGCCTCGAGCGCGCCGAGGCTGTAGCCGGTGAGGTGGTACTCGGTGACCGGCAGTTTCGGGTGCTGGGCGCGCACGGCCTGCATCACCCGGTAGAGGTCGTCGGCGTCTTCGTTGGAAAGCCCCGGCGTGGCGAAGCGCGAGGCGGCGGCCATGAAGTCGTAGCTGGTGGGCGAGGACAGCTGCACCACGTGGAAGCCGGCGCCGTAGAACAGCCGCTTCAGGTACTCGGCCTGGCTGCTGGAATAGTGGGCCCCGGTGCCAGCGATGATGAAGATCAGCGGCGCGGCGTGGTCCTGCTGGGCCAGGCGGTAACGCAGGGTCTTCACCGGCCAGAAGTTGTCCGGCAGCTTGAACTCGCGCTCGGGGCGCAGCTTGAGGTCGTAGTCGGCCTGGTCGATGTCCTCGTCCGCCGGCAGGTCGGGGCGCAGCTCCGGTGGCGTGGTGGCGATGGTCGCCTCGAACGGGTTGGTCAGCGGGAAGCCATAGCCGGCAGCATCTATATCGGCCGCCCACAGCGGGGCACTCAGAAGCAGGCTGCCGAGCAGGGCAGCGAGGCGGAGACGGAGCATGAGGTTCAAGTCCCTTTGCAGGAAGTCGGGCTGAGGGGATACCGATGCTATGACAAGTGCGGGCTCGCCAAAGTGCCGTGAGGGAAGGCGAAATGCCTTCACGGGGCGCCGGACAGCATGCACCCGGCGCAACGGCGGGTCCAGGCCTCCTTGTTAGCGCTGTTTACAGACTTTGTCTTGCATACGGCGAGCGTGCGTTTATCCTTGGCGCCGCTTTCAATTCTTCGGAGAGAACCATGTCACGCCGTCTGCCCCTGATCATCCTGCTGGTGGTCCTGTCGCTCTGGCTGGCGGCCAGCTATGGCCTGCGCTACGGCCTGATGGAGGACGGCCAGTGGGTCGGCCTGTGCGTCGATGATGCCCAGCGCTGGGAATGCCAGGTGCGCGCCAACCTCGGCCTGCTCATCCACTTCCGCGTCATCGCCTGGAGCGCCCTGGTGCTGTCCCTGGTCGCCTTCTTCGTACCCGGCCGCGTCGGCTGGGGCCTGGGCGTGGCGGCCATGCTCTTCGCCCTGCCGGCCCTGGTGCTCTACAGCGCCAGCCTCGGCGTGTTCGCCATCGTCATCGCCGCCCTGCGCCTGGTGCGCGCACCGCGTGGCGGGCTGAGCATCGCCTGAAGATTCGGTGCGGAATGAAAAAGGACGCTTCGGCGTCCTTTTTTTCGCCTGCGGGTTGGGGCGGCATGGCCGGGTTCGGCTGCGTTGCGTCGGGCTGTGTAGGGTGGATGGCGCTCTTCTCATCCACCAGGCGGTGCTGCCGGGGAACACCCTGCAGTGGCAGCCCTGCGGCCTGCTTGGCGACTGAAGTCGCCCCTACATGGCGTGGGTGAGCCTGTAGGTCGGGTGCAACCCGTTATTTGTGTGCGGGATGCCCTGGGGCGTTGCCGTGGGCGAATTCACTCGCGAAAGGCCCTGCCCGCTGCATCGCGGTTGAAACCGTTCCCACGCCAGCAGGCCGGTTATCGCGGGCCATAAAAAAGGGATGCCGAGGCATCCCTTTTTCGTTGCATCTGGCTCAGCGGCCGAGGCGCAGGCTGCGTACCAGGGCGAGGGTCAGCAGCAGGGCGGTGGCGGCCCAGCCGATCGCCTGGATATTGCCCAGGGTCTCCTCATAGAGCTGCGGGATGATGCCCAGGCCGATGAACAGAGCCAGCAGGGCGATCTCGCGGCGCGGTGCTTTCACCGGGCGGCACAGGTAGACCACCGCCGGCAGCAGCAGTGCGGCGCTGGGGAAGCTGCGGTAGCGGGCGTCGAAGACCAGGGCCAGCATCAGCACGGCACCGGCGAAGCCAGAGGCGGACAGCCACCAGCCGGCACGGGTGTCGAGCCAGGCGAACAGGCGGCCACGGGTGCCTTCGCGGGTCGACAGCGCCAGGGCGCCGTGCATCAGCACCACCAGGTTGAGGCCGACGATGAAGGCCGCCCAGGCCCATTCACCGGCGAAGCGAGCGGTGATGCGCGCCAGTTCGGCCCACATGCCGATGCAACCGGCACCGAGTGCGGCCAGCAGGGGCAGCAGCAGGGCAGCGCGGCTGGAGGCGGGGCGCCCGGCGACGATCAGGGTGAGGGCGAAGATCAGCCCGCTGACGGAAAGCCACAGCGGCCAGTTCGGCAGGTTGGAAACCGGGCCGGCGAGCACGCCCTTCTCGGTACGGTCAGCACTGAACAGGCCCCAGTAGCCGCCGACAGCGCCTTCGCTTTCGCGCTTCCAGGGCTGGTCGAAGGCTTCGATCAGGTTGTAGCGCCAGCCGTTCTCTTCGGCCATGTGCACGAAGCCACGGATGAACAGGGCTTCGTTGACGCGGCTGGGCAGGGCGGTTTCGCGCTGGCGGCCTTCGCTGGGCCAGCCGGTTTCGCCGATCACGATGTCCTTGGGCGCGAAGCGCGTGCCGAATTCCTCGCGGATGTCCTTCACGTGGGCCAGGGCCTCGTGGATGCCGGCGGGGTCGTCTTCCCAGTAGGGCAGCAGGTGAATGGTGAGGAAATCCACCGCCGGGGCGACTTCAGGGTGCTTGAGCCAGAACTCCCACACATCCGCATAGGTGACCGGCTGCTTGACCTGGGCTTTCACCTGGCCGATCAGCTTGGCCAGCTGGGCGCCGGTGACTTCCTTGCGCAGCAGGGTTTCGTTACCGACGATCACCGCCTCGACCACGTCCGGGTTGGCGTTGGCGGCCTTGATCAGCGCGTCGATCTCCTTGCCGGTGTCCACCGGGTTGCCGTTGACCCAGGCGCCGAGCATCAGCTTCAGGCCATGCTTGCGGGCCAGCTCCGGGATGGCTTCGAGGCCGGTCATGGAGTAGGTGCGCACGCAATGGAAGCGGGTGGCGAGCAGTTCGAGGTCGGCGTCCATGCGCTCGGGGCGCAGCACGAAGGGCTGGTCGAACGGCGACTGGTCCTTGTCGAACGGGCTGTAGGAGGCGCATTGCAGCTTGTGCGTCGGGGTGGCCGCATCGGGCAGGATCACCGGCTTGCCCTGGCCGTACCAGAGGGCGGCGAGCAGCAGCAGGGCGGCGATCGAGGCGAGCAGGTAGGGCAGAACGGGGAAGTGACGGGTCTGGCTCATGGGCTAAGGGCGCGTGGTGGCGGCAAAGCCGCGCATCTTAGCGGATTCAGCTGTTCGGTAGGAATGCGCTGGCCACCTGCTAACTGGTTTCAGCGCATTACCGAGGTGTTTTCCGGCCCGTTCAGGCGTGCTGGTGCAACCAGTTGCCCCGAGGCGCCGCCGGGCCTTCGGCCTTGGCCTTCTCGAAGCGCTTCCAGACCTTCTCGTGGACGTAGAAGCCCACGGAGTTGACCAGCGGCTCGACGATCGCCACCAGGCCACCAATGGCGACGCTACCGGTGAGCAGGTAGGCGACGGTGAAGGCGATGCCGAAGTGCATGACGGTGAAGGTGACGGTCTTGAGCATGATGGGTCTCCCTGCAGATGGGAATGATTCCGAGTTAGGTGCAGAGTAGAGGCCCTGTTTCATGCAAGGAAATATGCATGGGAAATGGTGCTGATAGAGCGCCTATATGAATGGCCTACGACCTTGGTCGAGAAAGCCCCGACGCTACGACTAAGGTCGTCTGTTGCCTGTGTACGAGCGTTCTAGAGTTGTTTTCACCACTAACGTGCTGTGTAGAGGACAACAACAATGAACGACAGCATCTACCAGCGGATTCACGAGAATCCGCGATTCCAGGAGTTGGTCGCCAAGCGCGAACGCTTCGCCTGGATTCTCTCCGCCATCATGCTCGGCCTGTACCTGGCCTTCATCCTGCTCATCGCTTTCGAGCCCCAGGTGCTCGGCACCAAGCTCAGCCCGGGCTCGTCCATCACCTGGGGCATCCCGATCGGCGTCGGCCTGATCGTCTCCGCCTTCGTGCTCACCGGCATCTACGTGCGCCGCGCCAATGGCGAGTTCGACCGTCTGAACCGCGAAGTCCTCAAGGAGGCGCAGCAATGATCGCGCGCATTCTCTCCATCTGCGGCATTGTCGGCCTGATGGCCGTGGCCCCGGCCCTGTGGGCCGCCGGCGCCCTCGAAGGCGACGTGCAGCGCCAGCCGCTGAACGTCTCCGCCATCGTGATGTTCGTGGTCTTTGTCGGCTTCACCCTCTACATCACCTACTGGGCGTCCAAGCGCAGCAAGTCGACCGCCGACTTCTATACCGCCGGCGGCAGCATCACCGGTTTCCAGAACGGCCTGGCGATCGCCGGTGACTACATGTCCGCGGCGTCCTTCCTGGGTATTTCCGCCCTGGTCTACACCTCCGGCTACGACGGCCTGATCTACTCGATCGGCTTCCTCGTCGGCTGGCCGGTGATCCTCTTCCTGATCGCCGAGCGCCTGCGCAACCTGGGCAAGTACACCTTCGCCGACGTCGCCTCCTACCGCCTCAAGCAGAAGGAAATCCGCACCCTGTCCGCCTGCGGTTCTCTGGTGGTGGTGGCCTTCTACCTGATCGCGCAGATGGTCGGTGCCGGCAAGCTGATCGAACTGCTGTTCGGCCTGAACTACCACGTGGCCGTGGTCCTGGTGGGCGTGCTGATGGTGCTCTACGTGCTGTTCGGCGGCATGCTGGCCACCACCTGGGTGCAGATCATCAAGGCGGTGATGCTGCTGTCCGGCGCCTCCTTCATGGCGATCATGGTGCTCAAGCACGTCAACTTCGACATCGGCATGCTGTTCAGCGAGGCCATCAAGGTCCACCCGAAAGGCGAGGCCATCATGAGCCCCGGCGGCCTGGTGAAAGACCCGATCTCGGCGATCTCCCTCGGCCTGGCGCTGATGTTCGGCACCGCCGGCCTGCCGCACATCCTGATGCGCTTCTTCACCGTCAGCGATGCCAAGGAAGCCCGTAAATCGGTGTTCTTCGCCACCGGCTTCATCGGCTACTTCTACATCCTCACCTTCATCATCGGTTTCGGCGCCATCCTCCTGGTCAGCACCAACCCGATGTTCAAGGACGCCACCGGCGCGCTGCTGGGCGGCAACAACATGGCGGCGGTGCACCTGGCCAACGCCGTGGGCGGCAGCCTGTTCCTCGGCTTCATCTCGGCCGTGGCCTTCGCCACCATCCTCGCGGTGGTCGCCGGCCTGACCCTGGCCGGTGCCTCGGCGGTGTCCCACGACCTGTACGCCTCGGTCATCAAGAAGGGCAAGGCCAACGAGAAGGATGAGCTGCGCGTATCGAAGATCACCACCGTCGCACTCGGCGTCCTGGCCATCGGCCTGGGCATCCTGTTCGAGAAGCAGAACATCGCCTTCATGGTGGGCCTGGCCTTCTCCATCGCGGCCAGCTGCAACTTCCCGGTGCTGATCCTTTCCATGTACTGGAAGAAGCTGACCACCCGTGGCGCCATGATCGGCGGCTGGCTGGGCCTGATCACCGCGGTCGGCCTGATGATCCTCGGCCCAACCATCTGGGTGCAGATCCTCGGTCATGCCGAAGCCATCTACCCCTACGAGTACCCGGCGCTGTTCTCGATCCTGGTGGCCTTCGTGGGTATCTGGTTCTTCTCCATCACCGACAAGTCCGCCGCTGCAGACGAGGAACGCGCACGCTTCTTCCCGCAGTTCGTCCGCTCGCAGACCGGCCTGGGCGCCAGCGGCGCCGTCGCCCACTGATCCACGCACCACTCCGTGACATTGGGCAGCCTTCGGGCTGCCCTTTTTGTTTGGGGCGGGGTTGAACAGGGGAGAGGAGGGGCAACGTGCAGTTCCGAGAGGGCGGGTGCGTCAGGGGGAAGAACAGAAAGATCAGTAAGGGTGGATTACGAGGGTGGGATCAGCTTCGAAGAAGCGGTGGGCTTAAGCCCACCCTACGCCCACCCTGTGCGTCATAGGGGCTGCTGCAGGTGGGATGAGGAGAGAGGAGGGGGTGCTCGCCTCGCGAACCACATCCGCCAATGTGGCCCGGGAGGGAGCGTGGTCAGATACGGCCCAATATCATCAGAACCAGCAGGATGATCAGCAGGGTGCCGATGATGCCAGAGGGACCGTAACCCCAGCCACGGGAGTGGGGGAATACAGGCAGGCCGCCAATGAGCAGCAGAATCAGGATGACGAGCAGAATGGTACTGATACCCATGGTGGAACTCCTTCTATGAACCTTGTTCTTGGACTTCCCGGAGCCGCCGCACACTTCATGCATCGCTGCATGCAAGGTGAGTGACCGCTCCTGTAAATTCCGACTTCGCCTGTTTTGCAAAGGTTCATGAAAGATTCTTGCGCGGGCGTTTTTGTCGAGTGAAAACAAGGGCTTGCCGACTATCAGAAGTTAGGGGCGAGCCACGGAAACGAACGGGGACAGCAGGATGCTTTATCGGATTGCAGCGGACGCGGTGGTGCTTTTCCACCTGGGTTTCATCCTCTTCGTGCTGCTGGGCGGCGTGCTGGTGCTGCGCTGGCCGAAGCTGGCGCTGCTGCACCTGCCCGCCGCCTGCTGGGGCGTGACCGTCGAATGGCTGCACCTGATCTGCCCGCTCACGCCATTGGAAAACACCTTGCGCCGCGCGGCCGGCGAGCAGGGCTACGAAGGCGGTTTCATCGAGCACCACGTGTTGCCGGTGATCTACCCGGCGGGCCTCACGCCGGGCATCCAGCTCTGGCTCGGCGGCGTCGTCGTCGGCCTCAACCTGCTGGTCTACGGTGTTCTCCTGGTGCGCCTGTTGCGTCGCGCCCGCTAGCGCCTGTCGAGGGTGCGCGCAAGGCGCCGATGCGTTGATTTGCCCCCGTCATTCAGCGCCCTGATTTCGCGCTTTGGCGGGTGGCGCCTCGCTAAACTGCGGGGCACCAACGCACATACCAAGAAGGCAACCTCACCATGCAGAACCGCATCATGATCACCGGCGCTGGCTCCGGTCTGGGCCGTGAGATCGCCCTGCGCTGGGCCCGTGAAGGCAGCAAGCTGGCCCTTTCCGACGTCAACGAGCCCGGGCTGGCGGAAACCCTCGCACTGGTCCGCGAAGCGGGTGGCGACGGCTTCACCCAACGCTGCGACGTTCGCGACTACAGCCAGCTCACCGCCTTCGCCCAGGCCTGCGAGCAGAAGCTCGGCGGCATCGACATCATCGTCAACAACGCGGGCGTGGCCTCCGGCGGCTTCTTCGAGGAGCTGTCCCTGGAAGACTGGGACTGGCAGATCGCGATCAACCTTATGGGCGTGGTCAAGGGCTGCAAGGCCTTCCTGCCGCTGCTGCAGCGCAGCAAGGGCCGCATCGTCAACATTGCCTCCATGGCGGCGCTGATGCAGGGCCCGGCGATGAGCAACTACAACGTGGCCAAGGCCGGCGTGGTGGCGCTCTCGGAAAGCCTGCTGATCGAACTCAAGCAGGAAGGTGTCGGCGTGCACGTGGTCTGCCCGTCGTTCTTCCAGACCAACCTGCTGGACTCCTTCCGTGGCCCGACCCCGGCCATGAAGCAGCAGGTGGGCAAGCTGCTGGAAAGCTCGCCGATCAGCGCCGCCGATATCGCCGACTACATCTTCAATGAAGTGGCCGCCGGCACCTTCATGATCCTGCCCCACGAGCAGGGCCGCATGGCCTGGGCGGTGAAGCAGAAGAACCCGCAGATGCTCTACGACGAGATGGCCAACATGTCGGACAAGATGCGCGCCAAGGGCCGCCAGCAGGCGTGAGCCCTTCCGGCCCGGCTCCACGCAGGTGGGGCCAGGCCTGCCAGCGGCGTTTAGTGGCTGGTTTTTCTGTCCGCTCGGTCAATTTATGCCCGCCCACGTCTTGCCCGGCTGCGCTTTCGCGGAGTAGGGTTGCACCCCCGGCGTGCATGCCGACGACCTTCTGGACTCCCTGTGAAACCTGCTTCCCGAGCCCTGTTCATGCTGGCTCTGGTGCTGGCGGCGATCAACCTGCGCCCTGGCATCACTTCCCTTGCCCCCCTGATCGAACGCATCGCCAGCGAGCTCGACCTGAGCCGTGGGCTGATCAGCCTCACCACCGCGTTGCCGGTGCTGTGCATGGGCCTGCTGGCGCCCCTGGCACCGCGCCTGGCCATGCGCTTCGGCCTGGAACGGGTGATCGCCCTGTGCCTGCTGCTCATCGTCATCGCCTGCGGCGTGCGCGTGGCCGGGCACGCCAGTGCGGTGCTGATCGGCAGCGCGGTGCTGTTGGGGGCCGGCATCGCCATCGCCGGACCGCTGGTGTCCGGGTTCATCAAGCGCCATTTCCATGACCAGGTCGGCCGCGTGGTCGCCTGGTATTCCCTGAGCATGACAATCGGTGGCGCCTCCGGCGCGGTGCTCACCGAGCCGGTGACCCAGGCGCTGGCCAACGAGTGGTCGATGGGCCTGGCGTTCTGGGCGTTGCCGGCACTGGCCGCGATGATCCTCTGGCTGTTCCTGCCCAACCGCGCGGAGACGAGCAGCGAGGCCGGGGGCTCCGGCGGGCTGCCCTGGCGTGAGCCGCGTGCCTGGCTGATCACCGCCTTCTTCGCCATCCAGGCCGGGCTGTTCTACGCCCTCACCACCTGGCTGGTGGCGCGTTACCACGAGGCCGGCTTCAGTGTGCTGCGCAGCAACAGCCTGTTCAGCCTGTTCATGCTGGTGGGGCTGCCCAGCGCCTTCATCCTGCCCTGGCTGGCCCAGCGCTACGACAACCGCTACCAGCTGCTGCTCGGTTGCGGCATCACCAGTTCGCTGTGCCTGGGGATGATCACCTTCGCCCCCGGCCTCTACCCTGAGGTCTGGGCGGTGCTGCTGGGGCTGGGGCTTTCCGGCTCCTTCGCGCTGTCCATGGTGCTGCCGCTGTACGAGGTGAACACCTCCCTGGCGGTGAGCCGCTGGACGGCGATGATGCTCTTCGCCGGGTACAGCCTGGGCAGCCTGACGCCGGTGCTCGCCGGCCTCGGTCGCGACCTGGGCGGTAACTACCAGTTGCCCTTCATGGTCTTCACCGGCCTGGCTGTGACCATGTGCGTGCTGGCCTGGATGTTGGGCCGGCGCCGGGCCTGATGGGGCCTGGTCGAGGAAATCAGCGGCAATTCCTTTCCTGCCTGGCAGCCCTGTGATAGAAGGCTGCCACTGTTTTTCTGGAGTGCTCGCGTGGACTCTGAATCCATCGTCTATGGCTGCATCCGCGACTGGCCGTCGGACGACGACGAGGTGCGGCAACTGCGCCGCGCGACCAACCGCCGCGTGATCGAAAGCCTGCCTGCCGGTGACATCTGGCCCTTCCTCGGGCGCGAGATGTTCTCCTTCAGCGCCCACCCCGGCCAGGGGCTCTACCAGACCCAGGTGATCCACTTCGGTGCCAGCTACGCGGCGGTGGAGTACGAGTGGAACCTGTGGGTGCAACAGTTCGAGGCCCTGCTCAAGCAGCTCTACTGGGGCAGTGCGGTGGTGCACCTGGAGACCGAGCTCAACGGCACCCACACCTTCCGCTGGGAAAGCGAACAGGGTTTCCACAGCCCCCAGGAAGCCAACCTGCGCGTACGCTGCGCCTGGGAACGCGAAGGCGCGTTGCGCGGCTGAACACATCTGGCGCGCTCCTTGCCTTCAGCGCCTTGCAATGAGCTGCAGCGTGAGCTGCGCCCTGATCGGCTCCAGACGAGGACATCCCCCCATGCTCAACTACCTCTGGTTCTTCCTCGCCGCACTCTTCGAGATCGCCGGTTGCTATGCCTTCTTCATGTGGCTGCGTCTGGATCGCAGCGCCTGGTGGATCGCCCCCGGGCTGCTCAGCCTGCTGTGCTTCGCCCTGCTGCTGACCCGCGTCGAAGCGGCCTACGCCGGTCGCGCCTACGCGGCCTACGGCGGCATCTACATCATCACCTCGCTGCTCTGGCTGGGTCTGGTGGAGCGCACCCGCCCGCTGGCCAGTGATTGGCTGGGCGCGGCGCTCTGCGTCGCGGGTGCACTGGTCATCCTGCTAGGGCCACGCTTCTCCCAGAGCTGAAGGGCAACCCGTGCTTTCGTCGAATCCTGATACCGATGGGGGTGGCAAGGCGCTCCCGGGCTGCTAGATTTTCGTCCTCGGTCTCGATCATCCTTTCGCCAGGCCCGGTTACCCAACAAGAACAGGACGGACCCGCCATGGATACTTGTCAGAGCATTTCCGCTGCCGAATTGAAGAACCTGGTCCATCAGCAACTGCACGACTGTTCCCCTGCCCAGCAGGTGGTGTTCGCCGCCTGTCGCGTTCCCTTCTATGCCCACACCCGGCTGCGCCTCGGCGAGCTGGAGCCGGTGCTGGTCGTCGCCGAGCTGCCCAGCGGTCTCCTCTATTTCGAGGAGGCGGACGAGGGCTTCGGCCTTGGCGTGGCGGACGAGCACGGCGTGCTCCACTGCCATGGCCACTACCAACTGGCACTGTCCCAGGCGCTTTCCCGCGCCGGCTTCTGAGGCGCTCCGGGCTGCCGGTTATCCAGGCGGCCATTCTGCCGATGCACTGTTCCCACAGCGTCACGCCTGTCGCCCGCTCGACAGCGAAGGTGCGCGCAAGGGGCTCAATCGCGTAGCATTCCTATGCATGATGGCACTTTGCAATCTTCCGCCTGCCGCCGTCATTTCAGGCCCGTTCCGGGCACCGCTGGCTAAGCTTCTTGTCTGAAGCGAAGAGCTGGCTTCAACCACCATCAACATCAGCCGCTGCATGCAGCCGGCCACAGGGGAGCGACGGATGGAGAAAGTAGAAGCCAAACGCCTGGCGCTGTTCCTGCGCACGCGCCTGGCTCTATGGCTGGCCTACTTCCTGATCCTGTTCGGTGGTGTGGTGGCCATCGGCGTCAACCTCTATCAGGTGTTCGACTCCCGCACGCACTACCTCAGCGAGGCGGACAAATCCAACGCCAACCTGGCCTACTCGGTTTCCCAGCACGCGGAGGAGACCATCAAGGAAGCCGACCTGATCCTCAGCGGCCTGGTCTACCTGCTGGAAAGCGCCGACCTGCACGACCAGCAGCGCATCAAGGGCCTGATCACCGCCTACAAGCTGCGCGCGCAGCAGCTGTCCGGCATCTACGTGTTCGACAGCAGCGGGCGTTGGCTCCACTACACCAGCGCGCCGCCGTCGCCCACCACCAGCAGTGCCGACCAGGAATACTTCCAGCACCACCTCAACTCGGTGAGCCGCGACATCGAGGTCAGCTCGCCCATGCAGAGCCGTTCCACCGGCGAGTGGGTGCTGCCCATCTCGCGCCGCCTCAACGGCACCCATGGCGAGTTCGCCGGGGTGGTGCTGGCGACCATCCGCATCAGCTACTTCAACGCCTTCTACAAGGACTTCGACATCGGCCGCAACGGCGCCATCCTCCTGGCCGAGAACGACGGCACCCTGGTGGTGCGGCGCCCGGTGATGGAGCCCGGCACCGGCAACCTGAAGGACAGCCCGCTGTTCATGGACGACCTGAAGAACTCGCCGGTGGGCACCGGCGCCGGCCTTTCCAGCCTGGACGGCCGCGAGCGCGTCTACGCCTACCGGGTGCTGGACGGCTACCCGCTGCTGGTGGTGGCCGCGATGCAGAAGAGCGAAGTGCTCACCGAATGGCGGCAGAAGGCCGTGGTGCTGGTGACCCTGGTCACCGGTCTGGTGTTGGCGCTGATGAGCATCGGCGTGGTGCTGGTGCGGCGTACCCGCCAGCGCCTGCTGGCGGCCCGCAGCATCCAGCTGGAGAACGAGGAGCTGTCGCAGCTGGCGGCGATAGACGGCCTGACCGGCATCGCCAACCGCCGGCAGTTCGACAAGACCCTCAACGAAGAATTCCAGCGCGCGGCGATCATCCGCCAGCCCATCTCGCTGCTGATGATCGATGTGGATAACTTCAAACTGTTCAACGACACCTACGGCCACCGTGCCGGCGACCTGTGCCTCAAGGCGGTGAGCGAGGCGCTCAAGGTGATCAAGATCCGCTCCACCGACCTCATTGCCCGCTACGGCGGCGAAGAGTTCGCCATCATCCTGCCGCACACCGCGCCGGCCGGCGCCCAGGTGATCGCCGAGAGCGTGCGCGCCGCCGTCGAGACGAAGCACATAGAGCACCTGGGGGCCCAGGCCGGCGTGGTGACCGTGAGCATCGGCATCCACAGCATGATCCCCCGCCCCGGCGACCTGCCCGAGATGCTCATCCAGAGTGCGGACACGGCCCTCTACGCCGCCAAGCACTCCGGGCGCAACAAGGTGCGCAGCTTCGGCTGAGTGCAGCCCGACCCTCCAATAACCCTGAATCCGGCCGCTTTGCAGGGCTGCGGGCCGCAGCCCGCCTGCTTATGCCATCCAAGCGAACACTTATTGCCAAATCTTCTTGAAATTAATATTGCGCGCAAAATAAATGCACACTAATCTTTGCTCCATGGAATCGCTTAGCGCACAAATCTACAGCGAACCAAATAACCCCCAATCGCTATCCAGAGGAATACATCATGAGCATCGAAAACGTCCTGTACCGCGCCTATGCAGAAGCCACCGGTGGCCGTGAAGGCCGCGCCATCTCCTCCGACGGCGTCCTCGACGTCTCCCTGACCACCCCGCGTGAACTGGGTGGCGCGGGCGGCGAGGGCACCAACCCCGAGCAACTGTTCGCCGCCGGTTATTCGGCCTGCTTCCTGGGGGCGATCAAGTTCGTCGGTGCCCGTGACAAGTACGCCGTTCCGGCGGACGCCTCCATCGAAGGCATCGTCGGCATCGGCGCCATCCCCACCGGCTTCGGCATCGAGGTGGAACTGCAGATCAGCCTGCCGGGCATGGACAAGGACAAGGCGCGTGAGCTGGTGGAAAAAGCCCACATCGTCTGCCCCTACTCCAACGCCACCCGCGGCAACATCGACGTCACCCTGACCCTGGTCTGAGGCGACGGTGGAATGCAAAAGGGCCCTTCGGGGGCCCTTTTGCATTTGGGAGAAACAACGTTCGCAGGATGGGGCGAGCGGTCAGGCCTCGGGCTCGATAAACAGCTGCTGCACCACGGAGAAGTCCTGGCGGCCCTTGCCCTGCTTGAGCAGCATCTTGTAGAGCTGCAGCGCCAGGGCGCCCATGGGGGTGCTGTTCTGGGTGAGCTGGGCGGCCTCCTGGGCCAGGCCCAGGTCCTTGGCCATCAGCTCGGCCATGAAGCCGCCCTGGTAGCCGTTACTCGCCGGTGCCGCAGCCATCACGCCGGGCCAGGGGTTGTAGCGCTCCAGCACCCAGTTGCCGCCGGAGCTCTGGCGCATGATCTCCGCCAGGGCGCTGGGGTCGAGGCCGTTGGCCACGCCCAGGGCCATGGCTTCGGCGGTGGCGATCATCTGCACCGCCAGCACCTGGTTGTTGCACACCTTGGCCACCTGGCCGGCGCCTTCGGGGCCGGCGTGGAAGATGTTCTTGCCCATGGCCGCCAGCACCGGGCGGGCCTTTTCCAGGGTGTTGCCGTCGCCGCCGACCATGAAGGTCAGGGTGCCGCCGGCGGCCCCGGCGGTGCCACCGGAAACCGGTGCGTCCAGCAGGTCGATGCCCAGCGCCTTGGCCTGGGCGTGCACCTTGCGCGCCGAGTCGGGGGCGATGGTCGAGCACTCCAGCACCAGGGTGCCGGCGCGGATGAAGGCGAGCAGGCCGTCATCGCCCAGGTACAGGCCCTCCACATGGCGGCTGGCGGGCAGCATGCTGACCACGATCTCCACGCCGGAAACGGCATCGTGGGCATCGTTGGCGGCCTTGGCACCTTCGGCCACCAGTTCGTCCACCGCGCTTTGCACCAGGTCGAAGACCTTGAGCTCATGGCCGGCCTTGAGCAGGTTGCGGGCCATTGGCAGGCCCATGTTGCCGAGGCCGATGAAGGCGATCTTTTTCATTGTTGTTCTCCTTGGCCGTTGTGGATGGGCTAGAGCGCTGCCAGCGGATGGGGGCCATCCCACACCGGCTCGAAGTGCGCCTCGATCACCGCGCGGGGGATGGCGGCGGCATCGGGCCAGTGCCAGCGCGGCGTGTTGTCCTTGTCGATCAGGCGCGCCCGCACACCTTCGGAGAATTCCGGGTGGCGGCAGCAGTTCAGGCTCATGGCGTATTCCATGCGGAACACCTCGCCCAGGGACAGGTAGCGGGCACGGCGGATCTGCTCCCAGACCAGGTGCGCGGTGAGCGGGCAGCCGCCGGCCAGGGTCTTGGCGGCGCGGGCGAGGAGGGCGTCATCGTCGTGCTGCAGCGCGGTGATGGCCTTCCAGGCGGTCGGCAGGTCGGCCACGTCAAGCAGCGCGTCGATGCGCGCCCGGCGGGGCAGCCACTGGGCCGCCGGCAACTGGCCGCGGGCCTGGTGTTCTAGGGACTGCAGCAGGCTGGTGAGCTGCGCGCCGGCCTGCTCGCGCCAGTTCAGCTGCACCAGGCCGTCGAGCAGCTCGGCTTGCTGGTCTTCCAGCAGGAAGCGGTCGGCGAGCCCCAGGTCCAGGGCGTCGTGGGCGTTGATGGTGCTGGCGGTGAGGCCGAGGAACAGCCCCAGGCGGCCGGACAGGCGGGCGAGGAACCAGCTGCCGCCGACGTCCGGGTACAGGCCGATGTTGATCTCCGGCATGCCCAGACGGCTGGAGGGGGTGACGATGCGGATGGCGGCGCCCTGCATCAGGCCCATGCCGCCGCCCAGCACATGGCCGTGGGCCCAGCAGATCAGCGGCTTGGAGTAGGTGTGGATGCGGTGGTCGAGGCGGTATTCGTCGGCGAAGAAGCGCGCCGCCAGCGGGGGCACCTCGCCGGGGTGTTCGCGACAGGCCTCCACCAGCTTGCGCACATCGCCGCCGGCGCAGAAGGCGCGCGGGCCGTTGCCGCGCAGCAGCACACAGACGACCTCCGGGTTGCTTTCCCATTCCTGCAGCCGGGCGTCGAGGGCCTCGATCATCGGCAGGCTCAGGGCGTTGAGGCTGGCTTCGGCATCGAGGCTGGCGATGCCGATGCGGGCGCCGTGCAGGCCGACGCGTTCTTCGAACTGGATATTCATCACTTCTCCCAACGGGTGTCTTCTGGCTGGCGGCTCAGCGGTTGCGCCATTGCGGGTCGCGCTTCTCGAGGAAGGCGTTGACCCCTTCGCGGGTGTCCTCGGCGTCGAACAGGTCGACGAAGCGCTCGCGCTCCTCCGGCAGCCAGGTGTTCGGCCCGCGCTGGCGCGCGCCTTCGATCAGCGGCTTGATGGTGCGCACCGCCACCGGGCTCTGCCGCGCCACCTTGGCGGCCAGCAGCAGGGCGGCGCCGCGTGCTTCGCCGGTGTCCACCACCTGCTCCACCAGGCCGATGCGCAGGGCGGTTTCCGCGTCCACGCGCTCGCCGCAGAGGATCATGCGCTTGGCCCAGCCTTCGCCCACCAGCCAGGACAGCGCCTGGGTGCCGCCGGCGCAGGGCAGCAGGCCCACGGCCGCCTCGGGCAAGGCCATCAGCGATTGCCGTTCGGCGATGCGAAGGTCGCAGGCCAGGGCGCATTCCAGGCCGCCACCCATGGCGTAGCCGTTGATCGCGGCGATGGACACGCCACGGAAGTCGCGCAGGGTTTCGAAGGCTTCGCCGAAGCGCCGGGCCATCTCGCGGGCGCGGGCCTTGTCGCCGTCGGCGAAGAGGTTGAGGTCGGCGCCGGCGCTGAAGAACTTCGGTCCCTGGCCGGTCACCACCAGGGCGTAGACGTCGTCGTCGCGGTTGAGGTGCTCGACCACCTGCTTGAGGCCGATCAGCGAGTCGCGGTCCCAGGTGTTGGCCGGCGGGTGGTTGATGGTGATCAGCGCGGTGTGCCCGTGCTTTTCCACGGTGAGCTTGTGGGTCAGGTCGAAAACGCCGGCTTGGTACGGCTCTACGGCAGTGCTCATGGAGTGCTCCTTACAACAGGCGGTCGATGCTGCCGCCCTGTTCCAGTAAACGGCGCGCCACGATGACGCGCATGATCTCGTTGGTGCCTTCGAGTATCTGGTGCACACGGGTGTCGCGCACCCAGCGCTCCAGAGGGTAGTCATTCAGATAGCCATAGCCACCATGGAGTTGCAGTGCATCGTTGCAGATGTCGAAGCACTGGTCGGTGGCGAAGCGCTTGGCCATGGCGCAGTAGAGACTGGCCTCGGCGTGGCGATGGTCCAGGCGGTGGGCTGCCAGGCGCACCATCTGCCGGCTGGCGGTGAGCGCGGTGAGCATGTCGGCGAGTTTGAACTGCAGGGCCTGGAATTCAGCCAGGGGCTTGCCGAACTGCTTGCGCTCCTCAACGTAGCGCAGGCTCTGCTCCAGCGCCGCCTGGCCCGCGCCCAGGGAACAGCTGGCGATGTTCAGGCGGCCACCGTCCAGGCCCTTCATGGCGTAGACGAAGCCCTGGCCTTCCGGGCCGATGCGGTTGCCGGCGGGGATGCGCACGCCTTCGAAGGTGATGGTGCGGGTGGGCTGGGCGCGCCAGCCCATCTTGTCTTCGTTGCGGCCGTAGCGGATGCCCTCGGCGTCGGCCGGCACCAGGAAGCAGGAGATGCCCTTGGCGCCGTCTGCGCCGGTGCGTGCCATGACGATCAGCACCTGGGTGCTGCCGGCCCCGGAGATGAAGCACTTGCTGCCGTCCAGCACGTAGTGCTCGCCATCGCGGCGCGCACGGGTGCGCAGGTGGGCGGCGTCGGAGCCGGCATCCGGCTCGGTGAGGCAATAGGACGCCAGGTGCTCGCCGCTGATCAGCCCCGGCAGCCAGCGCGCCTTGAGTTCGGCATCGCCGAAGGAGGCGAGCATCCAGGCGGCCATGTTGTGGATGGTCAGGTAGGCGGTGGTGGCGACGCAGCCGGCGGCGAGCTGTTCGAAGATCAGCGAGGCGGACAGGCGCGAGAGGCCCAGCCCGCCGTCGTCCTCGGCGATGTACAGGCCCAGGTAGCCCTGCTCGGCGGCGCGGCGGATCACTTCCACCGGGAAGTGGTGGTCACGGTCCCAGTCCGCTGCGTTCGGCGCCAGCTCGTGGCGGGTGAAGGCGGCGGCGCTGTGTACCAGCAGGCGCTGTTCATCACTGAGTTCGAAGTCCATGGCGTCTCATTGCAAGGTCGGGGGTTGGTTGCCGGCACGCCGTTCGGCCTGCCAGTCGGCGAGGCTGGGCAGGGCGCTGCTGGCGTCGAGGCGGTCGACGATTTCGAAGTAGTCCTGCTTGAGCGGGTCCTTGAGCACCTCGTCACGGGTCTTCACCCGCACGGCATAGACCGTCTGCAGGTTCTGGTGATCGAAGGGACGCCACTGCTGCTCGTCCTTCAGCAGGCTGTATGTATGGCCTTCCAGCGCCTTGATCAGTGCCTCGCTGCTGAGGCTGCCGCTGCGTTTGGCGGCATCGGCCCATTGCTGGACGATGCTGTAGGCCGAGGCGGCGGAGCTGGAGGGGTACATCTGGTAGCGGGCCTTGAAGGCTTCGACGAAGGCCATGCCGCGCTGGGATTTCTCCAGGGCCGGCACGCGCCAGGTCCAGGGTTCGGTACCGAGCACGCCTTGCATCAGGTCAGGGCCGGCCTGCTCGATGATGCCCTGGGTGAGGTTCGGCGCGACGATCTGCATGCGCTCGGTCAGGCCCATGTCCTTGGCGATGCGCATGGCGCGCACCAGGTCTTCGCCGAACAGCACCAGGGCCAGCACCTGGGCGTCGCTGGCGGCGGCCTGGGTCAGGGCGTCCTGGTAGTCGGTGAGACGTGCGCCGGGGAAGGGCACGTGCACGCCGGCGTGACGGGCAGGGTCCTGGCTGGCGGTGGCCTGGCGTAGCGAGGCTTCGGTGGTGTGGCCCCAGGTGTAGTCGGCGGTGACATAGAAATAGCGTTTGTCGGGCAGGGTCTTGTTCAGGTACTGGCCGAGCACCTTGGCGCTCATCCAGGCGTTGTTGCACTCGCGGAACATGTAGCGATGGCCGTTCTTGCCGGTGGTGTCGTTGGAGTAGGTGAGGGTGCCGAAGTACAGCAGGCCGTGGTCACGGGCACGTTCGCCGGCGGCGATGGCCACCGCGCTGGAGGCCCCGCCGAAGAGCATCACCGCGCCTTCGGCGGCCAGCTTGTCGACGTTCTTCACCGCTTTCTCCGGGCGTGAGGCGGAATCCTTGCCGGACAGGCGCAAGGGGCGGCCGAGCACCCCGCCGGTGGCGTTGAGCTCGTCGATGGCCAGCAGGGCTCCACGCATCTGCGCCAATCCCTCTTCCTTGTATGAGCCGGTGCGCGGGTAGTTGAGCCCCAGGGTGATGGGCTCAGCGGCCTGCGCACAGGCGGTGATTCCGGCCCAGAGGGCCAGAGTGGCAGTCAATCGGCGCATTGCAGTTCTCCTTGTTGTTGTGGAAGAACCTTTTACGCCGCTCGTTTGTGGGGTGAGATCGTCTTTTGGTCTAACAGGCTGTTGAAAAACTAACTGCGTTGCCGCTGCGGCGTTGAAAACGCCCTCAAAATGCTCATTTACCCCATGTAAACTGCGCTTTTTCGGCCGTTTTCGCCTTGCATCAGCTGCCTCGTCTACGTTTTTCAACGGCCTGTTCAAACTGTTAACAGGGCCGACGCACTTCTCACTTCAACTGAATGGTCATGTTCGGCCCGCTCACGGGGCTGTCGTCGAACCAGCGGCTGGTGACCGTCTTGGTCTCGGTGTAGAAGCGCACCGCCTGTTTGCCGTAGGCATGCAGGTCGCCGTAGAAGGAGCCCTTCCAGCCGGTGAAGGAGAAGAATGGCAGCGGCACCGGGATCGGCACGTTGATGCCCACCTGGCCCACTTCCACCGCATGCTGGAAGTGCCGTGCGGCGCCGCCGGAACGGGTGAAGATGCTGGTGCCGTTGCCGTAGGGGCTGGCGTTGACCAGCTCGATGGCGGCATTGAGGTCGTCCACCTCCATGCAGGCCAGCACCGGGCCGAAGATCTCTTCGCGGTACAGGCCCATCTTCGTGGTCACGCCGCGGAACAGGGTCGGGCCCAGCCAGTTGCCGTCGGGGAAGCCCGCCACTTCGCAGTGGGAGCCGTCCAGCAGGCAGTCGGCGCCTTCGGCCTTGCCCTCGGCGATCAGCCGTTGCACGCGTTGCTTGGCCTGCTGGCTGATCAGCGGGCCGTAGGCGGCGTGGGCGTCCTGCCAGTGGCCGGGCTTGAGCTCGGCCATCTGCGCGGCCAGCTCGGGGATCCACTCCCGCGCCGCGCCGACGAACACCGCCACGCTGATGGCCATGCAGCGCTGGCCGGCGGCGCCGCAACTGGCGCCCAGCAGGTTGCTGAGAACCTGGTCCTTGTTGGCGTCGGGCATGATCACCATGTGGTTCTTGGCGCCGGCGAAGGCCTGCACGCGCTTCAGGTGCGCGGTGCCGGTGCGGTAGATGTGCTGGCCCACCGGCACCGAGCCGACGAAGGAGATGGCGCGGATGTCCGGGTGGGTGAGCAGGGCGTCCACCTGCTCGCGGCCACCGTGCAGCACCTGCAGCACGCCCTTGGGCGCGCCGGCTTCGAGGAACAGCTCGGCGAGGCGGTTGGGGGTCAGCGGGTCCTGCTCGGACGGCTTGAGGATGAAGGTGTTACCGCAGGCGATGGCCAGGGGAAACATCCACAGCGGGATCATCGCCGGGAAGTTGAAGGGGGTGATGCCGACGCACACGCCCAGGGGCTGGACCCAGCTGGCGGTGTCGATCTCGCGGGCCACGTTCTCCACCGTCTCGCCCATCATCAGGCTGGCGATGTTGGCGGCGTGCTCGGCCACTTCGATGCCGCGCCAGACGTCGCCCTTGGCATCGGCGAAGGTCTTGCCGGTCTCGCTGGCGAGGATTTCGGCCAACTCGTCGTGGTGCTCCTTGAGCAGGTGCTGGTAGCGCAGCATCAGCCGCGCCCGTTCCGACACCGGCACCTCGCGCCAACTGGTGAAGGCCTGCTTGGCGCTGGCGATGGCGGCCTCGATTTCCTCGGGCGTTGCCTTGGGCGCCAGGGCCAGCACGGCCTGGGTCGCGGGATCGGTGACTTCGATCAGCTCGCGGGAGCGGCTGTCGCGCCATTCGCCGTCGATGAGTTGCGGAATCGTCCTGGTCATCTCGTCCTCCACCCGTGCCGGGCGTCTTGTTGTTTTCTTGTCGTTATAGCGGCGCGCACGGCAGATGTGGATTGACGATCTTGTCGCCTGGATGGACGATCTTGTGATTGCAGGCCCAGACAAGAACAACCATGAGCCGCTCCGTGGAAACCTCCAACTGGCCCTTGCCGGCCAATGGCGTGCGCTTCACCACGCCACCGCGCCTGCGCCGCCTGCTGGCGCGTAATCCGCTGACGGCGGGCTGTTACCCCCTGGCCCTGGGCTTCTACCCGGAGGCTGGTGGGCACCGCATGCTGCGCCTGGCGCCGGACGATCACCTGCTCATCTACTGCCGTGCCGGCCAGGGCTGGCTGGAGACCGGGGATGGACGATTGGACGTGGTCGGCGGCGACCTGCTGCTGCTGCCCAAGGGGCGCATGCACGCCTACGGTGCCGACCCGCAGCGGCCCTGGAGCATCTATTGGGTGCACTTCGAAGGGGAGTTGGTGGAGGACTTCCTGCGCCCCCTGGGGCCGGCCGGGCTGCGCCGCATCGGTGCCCAGCCGCGCCTGCTGGCGGATTTCGACGCCTTGCTGGGGCTGCGCCGCCATGGGCTCAACCCGCTGCATTTCGTCCACGCCGCCCATCAGTTGCAGACGCTGCTGACCTCGCTCGCCGTGCTGCCGGCGCGCGGGGTGCTGAAGTCCGGGCGCGTGCTGGACATCGACGCGGTGCAGGCGGTGATGCGCGCGCACTTGCACGACAGCCTCAACCTCGACCAGTTGGCCGCGCAGTTCAAGCTGTCGCGCTTCCACTTCGCCAAGACCTACCGCGCGCTCACCGGGCACGCGCCGATCCAGGATTTCATCCAGTTGAAGATGGCCCACGCTTGTCGCCTGCTCGACGAAGGCGAGCAGGGCATCCGCCAGATCGCCGAGCAACTGGGCTACGAGGACGTCTATTACTTCTCGCGGCTGTTCCGCAAGGTGGTGGGCATGGCGCCCAGCCACTACCGGGCGCTGCACCAGGGCTGATGCGATTCAGGCGTGGCCCTTGCCGCCGAGCAGCTTGAACCAGAAGCCCACCTCGCTGGCGAGCTCCGCGCGTACCGCCTCCGGCGGCAGGCTGTCGAGGCGTTCCCCCAGCAGGCGCTGCCAGGCGGGTAGCTGCACCAGCTGCTCATCGTCGAGTTCCCGCGCGGCCAACTGGCGGGCCACCTGCACCACGTCCACCAGGTCCGCCGAGCCCTTGTGCGCGCGGCACCAGTCGCTGCGGTTGCGCGCGCAGTCGATGAGCAGCGGCGGCAGCTTCCAGCTGGTGAGCACTATTACCCCGACGTCGGCAGAGAGCTGGTCGCAGAGACGCTGCAGCTCGCTCTCCTCGCGGGGGACCTCCGGCCAGCGCTCCAACTCGTCGAGCAACGGCAGGCTGCCGATGTCCTGCACCAGGCCGGCGAGCAGGGCATCTTCCAGGGGCAGGCGCGTGAGCAACTGGGCCAGGCAGGCGCTGTGGGCGGCGCAGAGCAGGGCGGCATTCCAGCGGGTGCGGAAGACCTTCTGCAGGGCCGGGTCCTGGCTGGTGAACAGGTGCTGGATGGCGAAGCTGAGCACCAGGTTGTTGAGGCGCTGCATGCCCAGGCGCGCGATCACCTCCTGCAGGTTCACGCCCTGGCGCAGGTTGCGCAGCATCGGGGTCTCGGCGAATTGCAGCAGGTAGGCGGCGAGCGGCGGGTTGCTGTGCAGCAGGCGGGTGACCTGTTCCAGCGAGGCGTGCTCGGATGCCAGCAGCTTGCGCAGGCGCAGCGAGGTTTCCGGCATCTGCGGCACCTTGGCGTTGCCCTTGAGGAAGCTGCTGTAGAGCGAGAACTTCAGACCATCGTGGCGGTTGTCCATCGGATGCGATCTCCTTGTCCTCCTTGATTGACAAGAGTAGAGGGCATTTTTTAGGGTGCCCGACCATTGAGCGGCCTTCGCCCGCCTCATCCGCGCTGGAAGGCGCTAGAGAACTGGAAGAGAGATGACCGAGACCGTTGATCGGATAAAGCTCGAAGCGGGTTGGAAAGAGGCCCTGCGTGACGAGTTCGACAAGCCCTACATGAAGGCGCTGGGCGAGTTCCTGCGCGCCGAGAAGGCCGCCGGCAAGGTGGTGTTCCCGCCCGGCCCGATGATTTTCAACGCGCTGAACTCCACGCCGCTGGACGAGGTGAAGGTGGTGATCATCGGCCAGGACCCTTATCACGGCCCCGGCCAGGCCCATGGCCTGTGCTTCTCGGTGCAGCCGGGCGTGCCCATCCCGCCGTCGCTGCTGAACATCTACAAGGAGCTCAAGCGCGACCTGAACATCGACATGCCCGACCACGGCCACTTGCAGAGCTGGGCCGAGCAGGGCGTGCTGCTGCTCAACACCTCCCTGACCGTGGAGCAGGCCCGGGCCGGTTCCCACGCCAACCAGGGCTGGCAGCCCTTCACCGACCGGGTGATAGAGGTCGTCAGCGCGCACCAGCCGAACCTGGTGTTCCTGCTCTGGGGCGCCCACGCGCAGAGCAAGCAGCGCCTGATCGACTCCACCAAGCACCTGGTGCTGCGTTCCGCCCACCCCTCGCCGCTGTCGGCCTACCGCGGCTTCCTCGGCAACGGCCACTTCAGCCGCTGCAACAAGTTCCTCGAGCAGCACGGCCTGGCGCCCATCGATTGGAGCGTGCCGCCGCTCTGACGCCGCTGGCGCATGGCGTCACGCGCTTTGGCGCGAGCCGCCATGCGCCGGGTTATCCCCGCGCTGTAGCCTGCCGTGCATCTCTAGCGACTCACGACAGGACGCCCCATGCCCGCTTCCACCCCGATGCTGATCCTCCATGTCGGCGGCGAGCTGCTGCTGGCCAGCGCCTGCCTCCTGGCTGCCTGGCTCCATGGCCGTGAGCGCGAGGGCTGGCGGGCGGCGGGCTTCGTCTCCATGGCCCTGGCGGCGCTGGCAGGGGCGGTGCTCTATGCAGGCTTCAGCGCCGTCGACGACCTGCACCGCCAGTTGGCCTTCGTCTCCTCGCGCATTGGCTTGCCGCTGATAGCGTTCGTCTGGCTGCAGGGGGCGCCGCGTCACCTGGCGCTGCTGGCCCTGGCGGCGGCGATGCTGCTGGTGCCGCCCCCTGTGGCACTGGTGGGCAACGCGCTGGCCCTGGTGGCGCTGGCCTGGCCGGGGCGTTCCCGGCGCTGGGCGCTGGCGGTGGCCGGCTCCCTGGCGTTCCTGCTGGCGGGGCTGGTGATCGGCACCCAGGGCGACTGGCTCGGGATTCCCCGGGTCGACCTGTTCCACCTGTGCCTGGCCACGGCAGTACTGGCCTGGATCGGCGCGCGCCTGCGCGGCTGAGGCGGGTTCAGGCCGTCGGGCACTGCAACTGGCGGATGTCCTGCTGCAGGTCGTGCAGGCGGCTGCGCAGGCGCTCGCGCTGGCTGGCGCTGGATGCATTGAACAGATCGGCGAGCAACCGCGACAGGGCCACTTGCCCGCGCTCGAAGTGCGCCCGGTAGGCGTCGCTCCAGAAGGCTTCGCGGTCCTGCAGCAATGCCGCGATGCGCGGTGCGAAATCCTGGCTGTCGCGCTCGGCGAGGGCGCTGCGCAGGGCTGATTGCCAGAGCCTGCGGTTATCCACCCACAACAGGTTGCTGTCGCCGAGGCTTTCGGCCCAGGCATCCACCTTCGCCTGCTGCTGCGCGGAGAGCGTGCCGAACCAGGGCTTGAGGCGTTTCTCCATGCGCTCGCGGCGTTGCTCGACCTGTTCGTCACGCGGGGTCAGGTGCTCCTTGCGCAGCTTGCGTTCCTTCTCGTCCAGCGAGGTGTTCAGTTCCTCCACCTGCTCGGGGTCGAGCCCCTGCAGCAGCGAAACGCTGGTGGGGGTGATCTCCACGGCGACGGCGTCGATGGCTTCCTTGAAGCCCTGCATGTGCTCGAGCAGTTGCCCGGCATCCAGCCGCTCGGCCTGGCCCAGGGTTGCCACCTCCTGCAGCCAGGCGGCGTAGCGCGGCAACTGGGTGCTGCAGTGCCAGCGCAGGTGCGCCTGAATGCGCGGTTCCAGCCAGGCGCGCTGGGCCTTGTGCAGGCTGACGTAGTCGCCGATGGACCAGGGGATCAGCCAGTCGAGGTTGCGGTAGGCGAGGTCCAGGCGGCTGCAGGCGCCGAGAAGCAGCAGCGCCGCGAAGAGCGGCAGCCAGCGGAGGGGAGCGAGGGCGCGCGGACGCGGCATGGGATCACCGTGGGCGGCAGGGCATGGCCAAGAGGATAGGACAGGGCCCCCGCCAAGCGGAGCGTGGGGACATATCCGTTAATCAAATGGCCGCTCCTCGTGGGAGCGAATTCATTGGCTATGTTTGCGTTAAGTGTTGCTAGAAGATTTGAACCCAGCTGATTGCCGAGTTTTGTTGGTGCTCCTGGTTTTGCCCACCCGGGCGAGTCCCTTTTAACAATCGTCGGAATGCCGAACCACTTAAAAGGAACCAAAAGGGCTTGCCCCATCATCCGGCCCCGGCTTCGCCGGGGTTCCCTCACTCCATCGCCGCTCTGGGGGCCGGCGCGATGGGCCATCCATGGCCTGGCGCGCCTCTCGCGGCATCCATGCCGCTCGTCCCCCGGCGCAACGACTGCGTTCGGCCTCCTGGAGGGGGCGTTGGCGGCTGCTCCAACTTTCTTCGCTCGAACCCTCACATTGATGTGCGCACCAAACCAACGTGCACGTAGCGGCGGCTTTCGTAGGATGGCGTAGAGCGAAGCGAAACCCATGCGGCGGAGGTGGCACGACCCCTTGGGCGCCCGGAAAGCACCGTGCTTGAGCGCTTGCATTAAAACCACAACAGCTAACGCAGACAGAGCCAATTCATTCGCGATCAGGCCTCGCTGCGCTCGGCACCAACTACGGGCGGGCGCGCTGGCGCCAGCGGCGGTAGATGGGTTCGGCGAGGAACAGCACCAGCAGCAGGCGCAGCACCTGCAGGGCGGTGACCAGGGGGACGGAGAGCTGCAGGGTCTCGGCGGTGAGGCTCATCTCGGCGATGCCGCCGGGCATCATGCCCAGGGTCAGCGAGCGTATGTCCAGGGCGGTGAGCCAGCCCAGGCCAAGGGCGCAGAGGGTGGCGGCGCCGATCATCAGCGCGGTGCCCAGCAAAGTGCGGGCGAGGAAGCTGGGGGCGCGGCGGAAGAAGGCGCGATCGAAGTGGCAGCCCAGGCCGCTGCCGATCAGCAACTGGCCGACCTGGCTGGCGCCGGGGGGCAGGCCCAGGTGCAGGTCGTAGAGGATGCTGGCGGTGGCGCTGACCAGCAGCGGTCCGAACAGCCAGGGGTTGGGCTGGCGCAGGCGTTGCCAGAGCAGCGCCAGCAGGCCGCCGGCGGGCACCAGCAGGGCCAGCCAGGCCCAATCCACCGGGGCGACCGGGTGCAGCGCCGGGCCGTCGCCCAGCAGCAGCTTGAACACCGCCGGCACGCAGAGCACCACGGCCACCACGCGCAGGCTCTGCCCGGCCGCCACGCGGCTGGGGGAGGCGCCGTTGCGCAGGCCGAGGTTGACCATCTCCCCCGAGCCGCCGGGCATGCTGGAGAAGAAGGCGGTGGCCGGGTCTTCCCCGGTGCGCCGCAGCAGCCACACGGCGGCGGCGCTGGAGAGGGTGGTGAACAGGGCGCCGAAGAGGATCAGCCAGAAGTGCGCCAGCACCTGCTCCACCACGGCGGGGGAGAAGTGCAGGCCGATGCCGATGCCGATGATCCATTGCCCGGTCTTGCGGCCTCCTGGCAGATCACGGATCTGCCAGGAGGTGGTGCAGCGGAACAGGATGACCGCCACCAGGGCGCCGATCATCCAGGGCAGCGGCCAGTGGGCGAGGCTGGCCAGCAGCCCGCCCACCGCGCCCACCAGCGGGGTCGCCCACCAGGCGCGCCAGCCCTCAGGCACCGGCCAGGGCCTTGCGCTGGGCGCTGCGGCGGCGCCAGATGCGCACCAGCGGCAGGGCCAGCATCACCAGCACCAGGGCCCAGGTGCCGAGGGTGATGGGGCTGGACCAGAGGATGCCCAGCTCACCGTTGGAGATTGACAGCGCACGGCGCAGGTTCTGCTCCATCAGCCCGCCGAGGATGAAGCCCAGCAGCAGCGGCGAGAGGGGGAAGTCCAGCTTGCGCAGGATGTAGCCGAAGATGCCGATGGCGACCATCAGGAACAGGTCGAAGGTGGTGGCGTGCACGGCGTAGACGCCGATGGAGGTGATGATGGCGATCACCGGCACCAGCACCCAGTTGGGCACGTTGAGGATGCGGGTGAACAGCCGGATCATCGGGATGTTGAGGATCACCAGCATGAGGTTGGCGATGAACAGCGAGGCGATCAGGCCCCAGACGATGTCCGGTTGCTGCTGGAACAGCATCGGGCCGGGGGTGATGTTGTAGAGCGTCAGCGCGCCGATCATCACCGCGGTGGTGCCGGAGCCGGGAACGCCGAGGGTCAGCATCGGCACCATGGCGCCGCAGGCGGAGGCGCCGATGGCCGTTTCCGGTGCCGCCAGGCCGCGCATGTCGCCCTTGCCGAACGTGCCGCTGTCGCCGGCCAGCTTCTTCTCGGTCATGTAGGCCACGGCGCTGGCCAGGGTGGCGCCAGCACCCGGCAGCACGCCGAGGATGAAGCCCATGACCCCGCAGCGCAGGTTGACCACGGCCACCGAAGCGGCCTCCTTGACGTTGAACAGCATGCGCCCGGTGGCCTTCACCGCAACGTGGCCATGGTGGGTCTTCTCCAGCAGCAGGAGGATCTCGCTCACCGAGAACAGGCCCAGCACCAGCACCACGAACTGGATGCCGTCGGCGACGTGGATGCTGTCGAAGGTGAAGCGGTACACGCCGCTGTTGGCGTCGATGCCGATGGTGGAGAGGAACAGGCCGAGCAGGGCGGCGATGAAGGTCTTCATCGGCCGGTCGCCGGCCATGCCGCCCAGGGCGACGATGGCGAAGACCATGAGCACGAAGTACTCCGCCGGGCCGAAGGCGATAGCCCACTTGGCCAGCAGCGGGGCGAACAGCACCATGCCGCAGGTGGCGATGAAGGCGCCGATGAAGGAACTCCAGGCCGACAGCGACAGGGCCACACCGGCCAGGCCCTGGCGGGCCATGGGGTAGCCGTCGAGGGTGGTCATCACGGTGGAGGCTTCACCGGGGATGTTGAGCAGGATGGAGCTGATGCGCCCACCGTATTCGCAGCCCAGGTAGACGGCGGCGAGGAGGATCAGCGCCGACTCCGGCGGCAGGCCGAGGGCGAAGGCGACGGGGATCAGCAGGGCCACGCCGTTGATCGGGCCGAGGCCCGGCAGCAGGCCGACGATGGTGCCGATCAGGGTGCCCACCAGCGCGGTGACCAGGTTGTAGGGGGAAAGGGCAACGCCGAAGCCCTGGCCCAGGTAGCTCAAGGTTTCCATGTCATCACTCCAGGAAGTCGAGGACGCCCAGCGGCAGCGGCACGTCGAGGGTCTTGTCGAACAGCAGGTAGAGGCCGACGCTGATCAGCAGCGCGGCGATGGCACTGGGCAGCCAGCGGCCGCCGTAGAGGCGCGCCATGAAGACGCCGACGAGGCTGCTGGAGAGGATGAAGCCCAGCGGCTCGAAGAGCCCGGCGTAGACCAGCAGCAGCGCGGTGCAGGCGGCCACCTTGCGCAGGCTGGCGGCGTCCAGCGGCTGCTCGTCGTGCGTGTGCGCCACCGGGGTGGGGCGCAGGGTCAGCCAGAGCAGTGCGGCACCCATCAGCCCCAGCATCAGCAGGGGGAAGGCGCGCGGGCCGACCGGCTCGTAGGAGAAGGCAGCGTGGTAGTTCCAGGCCAGCACGGCAAAAAACAGGCATGCAGCGAGCCAGCCCAGACTGAACAGGCGTTGAAAAAGCATGGTGAATTCCTCGCGGATCGAAGGCGCGGAGGGCCGGCTGGCGGGGCGCTCAGCCGGCTGTGGCGGTGAGCCTTATTGGGTCAGGCCGAATTCCTGGGCCATCTGCTTGTACTGGGCGACGCGCGTTTTCACGTAGGCGTCCAGTTCCGGGCCGGTCATGGCGAAGGGGAACAGCTCGCGCTGGTCGCGCAGCTTGGCGAAGTCCTCGGAGGCCAGCAGCTGGTCGAAGGCGGCCTTCCACCAGGCGTAGTCCTCGTCGCTGACCTTGGGCCCGAGGTAGAAGCCGCGCACCACCGGCCAGCTGATGTCGTAGCCCTGTTCCTTGGCGGTGGGGATGTTGGCCTTGTCCTCACCCGGCAGGCGCTCGTCGGAGAGCACGGCGAGGATGCGCATGTTGCCGGCGAGGATGTGCGGCATGGAGTCGGAGATGTCGGTACTGCCCACCTGGATGTGCCCGCCGAGCAGCGCGGTGGCGATTTCGCCGCCGCCTTCCAGGGCCACGTAGCGCAGGTTGCGCGGGTCGATGCCGGCGGCCTTGGCCAGCAGCGCGGTCTGCATCCAGTCCTGGCTGCCGACGGTGCCGGAGGAGCCGATCACCACCTTGCCCGGATCGGCCTTGAGGGCTTTGACCAGGTCGTCGAGGTTCTTGTAGGGCGAGTCGTTGCGCACGGCGATGGCGCCATAGCTGGTGCCGATGCCGGCCAGCCAGCGCACGGCATTCTCGTCGAAGCGGCCGAACTTGCCCTGGGCGAGGTTGAGCAGCGAGCCACTGGACCAGGCGGTGAGGGTGCCGGCGTCACCGGGGCGCTGGGCGACCACGGCGTTGTAGGCCACCGCGCCGACGCCGCCGGGCATGTAGGTGACGCGCATCGGCTTGCTCAGCAGCTTGGCGTCCATCAGAGCGCTCTGGGCCAGCTTGCAGGTGAGGTCGAAGCCGCCGCCGGGCGCGGCCGGGGCGATGCACTCGGGGCGCTTGGGCTCGGCCAGCAGCTGGCTGGAGAGCAGCAGGCAGGATGCGGCGAGGGCGAGGCGGGTGAGGGCGATCTTCATCGGGGGTTCTCCTGTGGAGTCTTATTGTGGATCACCAGATCGGCAGGGCGTAGCTGACGATCAGGCGCAGCTCGTCCGCGTCACGGGCGAAGTTGGAACGGAAGCCGGCGTGGCGGGCGCGGAAGGTGAGGTCCTTGAGCGTGCCGCTCTGCACCACGTACTTGAACTCGACGTCGCGCTCCCACTCGCGGCCTTCCTCGGCGCTGTTGGTGACCTCGGCGTTGTCGCTGGTGATGTAGCGGGTCATGAAGCTCAGGCCGGGCACGCCCAGGGCGGCGAAGTCCAGGTCGTAGCGGGCCTGCCAGGAACGCTGGTCGGCGTTGGCGAAGTCGTTGATCTGCACGAAGTTGACGAGGAAGGGGTCGGTGCCATCGATGTAGGCGAAGCCGGTGTCGCCGCTCATGCGCTGGTAGCCGAGGCCGACCTTGTGGCTGCCCTGGCCGTAGCTGAGCATGCCGTTGAGGGCGCGGTTGTCCACCTTGCCGGCGTCGGCGCGGCCGCTGTCGTCGCTGATGGCGTAGCGCAGGTCGGCGCTGAGGGTGCCGCTGCCCAGGGGCTGGCTGGCCAGCAGGCCGAAGAAGTGCTGGCGGTAGACGTCGTCCAGTTCGGCGAAGTAGTAGCGCCCGGTGAGCTGCTTGCTGAAGGCGTAGTCGGCGCCGGCCAGGTCGAAGTGCGAGCCGCTGGCACCGCTGGCGAAGCGGCGGTTCTTGTTATTCAGGGCGAGGTCTTCGGAGTTGGTCGAGGCGCGGTCCTTGACCTCGCGCAGGCGGCCACCGTTGAAGGTCAGGCCGTCGAGTTCCTTGGAGGTCAGCAGGCCGCCCTCGAACACCTGGGGCAGGATGCGGCTGTCGCTGGCCTTGACCACCGGCAGCTCGGGGATGTGGCTGCCCAGGCGCAGCTCGCTCTTGGAGAAACGCACCTTGGCGGTGAGGCCGAGCTTGCCGTATTCGTCCGGGGTGCCGCCGTCGTCCTGCACCGGCAGCAGGTCGGTGCCGCTCTGGCCGCGACCGGAGTCGAGCTTGATGCCGAGCATGCCGAGGGCGTCCAGGCCGAAGCCGACGGTGCCTTCGGTGTAGCCGGATTCGATGTTGAGGATGAAACCCTGGGCCCATTCGTCGCGGCGGGACTGGCCGTCGCCATCGCGGAAGTCGCGGTTCAGGTAGATGTTGCGGGCTTCGAGGGTCGCCGTGCTGTCCTTGATGAAGTCAGCCTGGGCGAAGGGGGCCAGGGTGCAGCCGGCGATGGCTAGGGTGAGGGTGCGAACAGGCGGCAGCGCCTGCCGGGAGGCAGTGAGCATCGTTGGTCTCCAATTCTTGTTTTTGTTAGCGCGGGCCCGACCATGAGCCTGCGTCTGTGGGTGGTTCTTGCCACCCTGGCCGGATGCTAGGGGGTGAAACTTTCGCCAGCCTTTCAGCGTGAAAGAAATCCCGCGTGCCATTCACAGCGGCTTTCGGGCCGTTACACTTCAGCCCGATCGCCGTTCTCCGGAGTACCCCCGCCTTGCGAATCCTGCTGGTCGAAGACCACCCCCAACTGGCCGAGAGCATCGCCCAGGCCTTCAAGGCCGTGGGCTGGACGGTGGACGTGCTGCACGACGGCGTGGCTGCCGACCTGGCCCTGGCCAGCGAGGACTACGCCCTGGCGGTGCTCGACGTCGGGCTGCCGCGCCTGGACGGTTTCGAGGTGCTGGCGCGCCTGCGCGGGCGCGGCAAGACCCTGCCGGTGCTGATGCTGACCGCGCGCGGCGAGGTGAAGGACCGGGTGCACGGCCTCAACCTGGGAGCGGACGACTACCTGGCCAAGCCCTTCGAGCTCACCGAGCTGGAGGCGCGGGTCAAGGCGCTGTTGCGGCGCAGCGTGCTCGGCGGCGAGCAGCAGCAGCGCTGCGGGCCCCTGCTCTATGACCTGGGCACGCGGCGCTTCAGCCTGGACGACGAGGTGCTGACCCTGACGTCCCGCGAGCAGGCGGTGCTGGAGGTGCTGATCGCCCGGCCCGGTCGGGTGATGAGCAAGGAGCAGCTGGCGTCCCAGGTGTTCGGCCTGGACCAGGACGCCAGCCCCGACGCCATCGAGATCTACATCCACCGCCTGCGCAAGAAGCTCGAAGGCAGCGCGGTGCGCATCGTCACCTTCCGTGGCCTGGGCTACCTGCTGGAACACCAGGATGCGTGAAGCCGGCAGCTTGCGGGGGCGGCTGCTGCGGCGCCTGGCGGCGCTGCTGGCGGTGCTGCTGGTGATCGTCAGCATGAGCGCCTACTGGAGCGCCCGCGATGCCGCCGACACCGCCTATGACCGCACGTTGCTGGCCTCGGCGCGGGCCATCTCCGCTGGGCTTTACGAGGCGGATGGCCGGCTCAAGGCCGATGTGCCCTATGTGGCGCTGGACACCTTCGCCTACGACAGCGCGGGGCGGATCTTCTACCAGGTGACCGATATCGAGGGGAAACTGGTTTCCGGCTACGAGAACCTGCCCGGCCCACCGAAGGGCACGCCACGTACCGATGATTACCCGGCCCTGGCGCGTTTCTACGATGCCCGTTACGACGGCGTGGACGTGCGCGTGGTGAGCCTGCTGCGGCCGGTGAGCGAGGAGAGCATCAACGGCATGGCGGAGATCCGCGTGGCCGAGACCGAGGAGGCCCGCGAGCGCCTCGCCCGCGGCCTGCTGGTGGACAGCCTGTGGCGCCTGGCAGTGATGTCGCTGGCGGCCCTGGCCCTGGTGTGGCTGGTGGTGAGCGCCGCCCTGCGCCCGCTGAACCAGCTGCGCAATGCCGTGGAAGAGCGCCAGGCCGACGACCTGCGGCCACTGCCGGTGGTGGCGGTGCAGACCGAGCTGAAGCCACTGGTGGATGCACTGAACCAGTTCACCGAGCGTCTGCGCGGCTTGTTCCAGCGCCAGGCCGACTTTATCGCCGATGCCTCCCACGAATTGCGCACGCCGCTGGCGGCGCTAAAGGCTCGGGTGGAGCTGGGGTTGCGCGAGCGGGAGCCCGCGCAGTGGTATCGCACCCTGGAGGACACCGCCGCCAACACCGACCGGCTGACCCATCTGGCCAACCAGCTGTTGTCCCTGGCGCGCATCGAGAGCGGCGCGCGGGCCATCGCCGAGGGAGGGGCCGAGCGCATCGAACTGGGCGCCCTGGCCCGCGAGCTGGGTATGGCCCTGGCGCCGCTGGCCCATGCGCGGGGCATCGCCCTGGCCCTGGAGGCGGAGGACATGGCCTGGGTGATGGGCGAGCCGACGCTGCTCAACGAACTGCTCAGCAACTTGGTGGACAACGCCCTGGCCCACACGCCCAAGGGCGGCAATGTGACCCTGCGGGTGCTCGCGCCGGCTGTGCTGGAGGTGGAGGACGATGGCAGCGGCATCCCCGCCGAGGACCGCGACAAGGTGTTCGAGCGCTTCTACCGGCGATCGCCGCAGGTCAGTGGCGCGGGGCTGGGCCTGGCGATAGTCGGGGAAATCTGCCGGGCGCACCTGGCGGACATCAGCCTGCATGACGGCGCCTCGGGTGGCTTGCGGGTGCGAGTCAGCTTTCCGCCGGCCTAGGGCAGCATGCTCAGCGGTTGTTGGGCTTCGAGCAGGTAGCGGGCGACCTTGCCGCTCTCGCGCAGGCGTGCCAGGCCCCGGTTGAAGCGCGTGATGCGTTCGGCATTGGCCGGGTCGGTGCGCGACAGCAGCAGGTGCAGGGAGTCGCTGCGCAGCGGGCGGGCATGGAAGCTGACACGAGCACGCTCGGCGCTGGTGAAGTTGTCCTGGAGCATGGCGATGGCGACGATCTTGTCCACCGGGAACACGTCGATGCGCCCGGCCAGCAGCATGCGCAGGCTCTGTTCCTCGCTGGGCAGGCGCTGCACCTTGAGGCGGCCCTCGCGTTCGGCACGCTGGAAGGCTTCGCCATAGTCGTAGCCGAGGGTGGCGCCGAAGCGCAGCTGGGCGAGGTCGTCGACCTGTTGCCAGTCGAGCGGCAGGTCCTTGCGGTGGAACAGGTAGTAGCCGCTTTCGATCACCGGTTCGCTGACGAAGAAGTGCTGGTCGCGCTCGGGGCTGCGTAGCCAGACCGCGCTACCGTCGCGTTCGCCGCGCTCGGCCAGGCGCAGGGCCCGGGCCCAGGGGTAGAACTCCCAGCGCACGTCGATCCCTTCCAAGGCGAAGGCTTCGGCGACGATGCGCGAGGCGACGCCCTGGTAGGGCAGCTTCTCGCCGAGATAGGGCGCCCATTCACCGTTGGTGAGGCGCAGCTCCTGGGCGGTGCAGAGGCCGCCCAGGCAGAGGGAGAGGAACAGGAGGAGGGTGCGCATCCGTTACATCCTTGAACTCCGGAATGCCCGGAGTCTAGTGGGGTTTTCGCGGATGCGCGTTACCGCCGTATTACTGCAGCATGCCCATGGCCGCTTCCATGGCGGCGGAGAGGTCCTCGTCGGCCTGCATGTCCACCTGCGGGTCGAGGCCCAGCTTGGCGAACGCCGGGATCTGGCTCCAGTCCAGCTGGGTGTAGGGGTGCTCGCTGCCGAGGTAGCTCTGCAGGGTGGCGACCTGGACGATATCGACGTAGTCGACCTTGGGCGAGTTGCGGGTGAAGTCGAGGAACTGGCTCGGCACCTGGGCGATCGGCTCGGGGAATTCCCAGGCGCGCAGGATGCGGTCGCCGATGACCGGGTGGATGCGCTCGATCACGTGGTTGAGGCTGATGGAGTCGGCCAGCAGCTCGTAGTGCTCCTCGGCGTAGGTGAGGATCGGCAGCACGCCGATCTGGTGCACCAGGCCGGCCAGGGTCGCCTGGTCCGGGGCGAGGCGGGTGTAGTGGCGGCAGAGTACGTGGCAGATGCCGGCGATCTCGGTGCTTTTGTTCCACACTTCGCGCATCTTGCGGTCGACCACGTCGGAGGTGGCCTGGAACATCTGCTCCATGGCTAGGCCGGTGGCCAGGTTGCAGGTGTAGTTGATCCCCAGGCGGCTGATGGCCATCTGCAGGTCGGTGATTTCCTTGTTGGTGCGCAGCAGCGGGCTGTTGACCACCTTGATGATGCGCGCGGTGAGGGCGGCATCGTTGCCGATCACCTTCGACAGGGCGGGGATGCTGACGTCCGGGTCCTCGGCGGCTTCGCGCACCTTGAGGGCGACCTCGGGGAGGGTCGGCAGGACCAGCTCGTCGTTGTCGATGGCGCTGATCAGTTCTTGCTGGACGCGTTCTGCGAGTTTGCTCATGGATGCTCTCTTGGAAAAAGGGGACGGGTCGGTGCTGTCTACCGCTGAATCTCGCGGTCGGCATCCAGTACGTAAGGCAGGTTCAGCAGAGTCAGGGCGGGGCCATCGGCCGCACCCAGGTGGATCCGTCCGTCATTCACCGCATCTTCCTGGAGCACGGCGAGCAATTCGAATCCGTTTTCTGCCGGGGCCGCCAGCACCACTTCGCCCACGCTGCTCTGGTGCACCGGGGAGAAGAGTTCGGCGCCCGGCTGCGGGCGTTCCCCGGCGGGCAGGGCAAGGCGCTGCAGGCGGCGCTTGAGTTTGCCCAGGTACTGCATGCGGGCGACGATTTCCTGCCCGGTGTAGCAGCCCTTCTTGAAGCTGACGCCACCGACCGCCTGGAGGTTGATCATCTGCGGGATGAACAGCTCGCGGGTGGCGGCGAAGACCTGGCCGATGCCGGCGCGGACCTGGCCGAGCAGCCAGGCGTCCAGCGGCGCCTCGGGCAGGTCGGCGGCGAGGCGCGCGTGCAGGGCGTCGGCCTGGCCACGCGGTGCCCAGAGTTCGCTGCGGCCATCGGACAGGCGCAGGGCGATCAGGCCGTCGGCGCGGGCCAGGCTGTCGGCTTCCGGCGGCAGTTCGAGGCCTAGGCCTTGCAGCACGGCGTCACCACCGGCGAGGCCGAAGCGCACCCAGTCGCTGCTTTCATCGGCGAGGGTGGACTTGGAGAACACGGCGTACTTTTTCAGGTCGGCCAGTTGTGCATCCAGCAGGGCAGCGTCGAGCGCCAGCAGGTAGCCGTCGCCTTCGGAAAGAATGCGGAAGCTGGAGACCATGCGGCCCTTGGGGGTGCAGCGGGCGCCGAGGCTGGCGGTCTTGTCGTCGAGGTAGGCGAGGTTGCAGGTGACCTGGCCCTGGAGGAACTTGGCGGCGTCCACGCCACGGACGGCGAGCAGGCCTTCGTGGGTGAGCGGGCAGAAGAATGCTGAGTCGGCCATTGGATATCGCAGGAATTGAGGTCCGGAGCGTCATGATAGAGCCCGGCATCCCCGTTGTCAGCGGGTGCCGCATGCCGCTCGGGCCGTTATACTGCCGCCCTCATTCCTGGAGGCGCTCTGATGGCCGACGCAACTGAACTGAACCGACTCTTCTGGCACAGCCGTCGCGGCATGCTGGAACTCGATGTGCTGCTGGTACCTTTCGTCCGGGAGGTCTACCCGAGCCTCGGCGAGGAGGATCAGGCGCGCTTCCGCAAGCTGCTCGAATGCGAAGACCAGGACATGTTCGGCTGGTTCATGCAGCGCGGCGAGCCGGAAGACGCCGACCTGCGCTACATCGTGAAAATGATCCTGGACCGTGTCCAGCCGAAGTAGCACCTTCGAATGCCACTGGCGCCCGTCGCGGCGCCTGCTGGTGCTCTACCTGTCCCTGTTTTCCCTGGCGTTGGTGGCCGTGGCCTGCGCTGACCTGCCCGTGTGGGCGCGGTTGCTGGGCGTTCTCGCCTGCCTGGCCCATGCCGGCTGGGTGCTGCCGCGCCATGTGCTGCTGGCCCGCTCCTCTTCCGTGCGAGGCCTGCGCCTGGACGCCGATGGCTGGCGGCTGCGGCGCCACGATGGCGAATGGTTTCCCGTGCACCTGAGCCCCGACAGCCTGGCGCTGCCGATGGCGGTGCTGCTGGTCTATCGCTGCGAAGGGGCGTTGATCGGGCGGGGACTGTGCATCCCCGCCGATTCACTGGATGGCGAGAGCCACAGGCGCTTGCGCATGCACCTGCGTTTCAATCGCCATAGATGGACGGCGCCAGGATAGTGTCGCGGGCTTCGGCCAACTGCTCGGGGTAGTCGAGCGTGTAGTGCAGGCCACGGCTCTCGCGGCGCTGCATGGCCGATTCGATCATCAACTCGGCGACCTGGGCCAGGTTGCGCAGCTCGATCAGGTCGCGGCTGACCTTGTAGTTGCTGTAGAACTCGTCGATCTCGCTGAGCAGCAGGCGCACCCGGTGCTGGGCGCGCTGCAGGCGCTTGTTGGTGCGCACGATGCCGACGTAGTCCCACATGAATCGCCGCAGTTCGTCCCAGTTGTGCGCAATGATCACGTCCTCGTCTGAGTCGGTGACCTGGCTGGCGTCCCAGGCCGGCAGGCTGGCGGGTAGGGGAATGGCGTCGAACTGGGCGAGCATGTCCTGGGCGGCGGCGCGGGCGTAGACGAAGCATTCCAGCAGCGAGTTGCTGGCCATGCGGTTGGCGCCGTGCAGGCCGGTGAAGCTGGTTTCGCCGATGGCATAGAGGCCGGGGATGTCGGTGTGGCCGTCCTTGTCCACCACCACGCCACCGCAGGTGTAGTGGGCTGCGGGCACCACCGGGATGGGCTGGCGGGTGATGTCGATGCCGAAATCCAGGCAGCGCTCATAAACGGTGGGGAAGTGGTTTTTGACGAACTCGGCGGGCTTGTGGCTGATGTCCAGGTAGACGCAGTCGATGCCCAGGCGCTTCATCTCGTGGTCGATGGCGCGGGCGACGATGTCGCGCGGGGCCAGTTCGGCGCGCGGGTCGAAGCGCTGCATGAAACGTTCGCCGTTGGGCAGCTTGAGCAGGCCGCCTTCGCCGCGCACGGCTTCGGTGATGAGGAAGCTCTTGGCCTGTGGGTGGTAGAGGCAGGTGGGGTGGAACTGGTTGAACTCCAGGTTGCCCACCCGGCAGCCGGCGCGCCAGGCCATGGCGATGCCGTCGCCACAGGCGCCGTCGGGGTTGCTGGTATAGAGGTAGACCTTGGCCGCGCCGCCGGAGGCGAGGGCGGTGAAGCGCGCGCCGTAGGTGTCGACCTCGCCGCTGGCGCGGTTGAGCACATAGGCGCCGAGGCAACGGTGGCCATCCAGGCCGAGCTTGCGCTCGGTGATCAGGTCGACGGCGACGCGCTGTTCCAGCAGCTCGATGTTCGGGCGTTGGCGGGCCTGGGCCAGCAGGGTATTGAAGATGGCGGCGCCGGTGGCGTCGGCGGCATGGATGATTCGCCGGTGGCTGTGGCCGCCTTCGCGGGTGAGGTGGAATTCGAAGCCACCGTCCTCGCGGTCATGTTCGTCATCGCGGGTGAAGGGCACGCCCTGGTCGATCAGCCACTGGATGGCCTGGCGGCTGTTTTCCACGGTGAAGCGCACGGCGTCTTCGCGGCAGAGTCCGGCGCCGGCGACGAGAGTGTCCTCGACATGGGAGTCCACCGTATCGGTGTCGTCCAGAACCGCCGCGACACCGCCCTGGGCCCAATAGGTTGACCCGTTGGAAAGGTCACCTTTACTCAGGACAGCAATGCGCAGGTGCGCGGGTAACGTCAGCGCCAAAGTGAGGCCGGCCGCACCGCTGCCGATCACCAGGACGTCGTGCTGAAAGTGTTGGCTCATGTCGGGTTCCCGCGAAAATGCGGCCACTAGTATATAGAGGGGGTGGGCGGCACAATAGCGGGCTTATGTCCGGTAGAGAATCCTGGGAACTTTCTTAGTCCTCATGGTTTCTTACTTCCGTCGCACATGAGATGACATGCTTGCTGAGTTGTGCCGCGGTGCGCTTCTTGCGCTCCAGGCAGCGGCAAATCAGGCGAAAAATTATCCGCGCAGCAGTGGCCAGTGCCTTGCTGCGCGATTCCGTGCAAGACGGAAACAGTCTTGTAGGAAGCTTGCTTGGAGGGGAGAACTTTTGCGCAACGCCCGAGTCTATTTTGGCAAGCCGATCCACTGGCTGGCGCAACGCCCCTCGAGCTCCAACGAGGAGTGTCCATGCTAACCCAGGAACAGGATCAGCAACTGGTCGAACGGGTGCAGCGAGGCGACAAACGAGCTTTCGATCTTCTGGTGCTGAAGTATCAGCACAAGATACTGGGGCTGATCGTGCGATTCGTCCACGACGCCCAGGAAGCTCAGGATGTTGCTCAGGAGGCCTTCATCAAGGCCTATCGCGCACTTGGTAATTTTCGCGGTGACAGCGCTTTCTATACATGGCTGTACCGCATCGCCATCAACACGGCGAAGAACCATCTGGTGGCGCGCGGTCGGCGCCCACCGGATAGCGATGTAAGTGCCGAGGATGCGGAGTTCTACGACGGCGATCATGCCCTCAAGGACAACGAATCACCGGAACGAGCATTGCTGCGGGATGAGATCGAAGGCACCGTCCATCGGACCATTCAGCAATTGCCGGAAGATTTGCGTACTGCACTGACTTTACGTGAATTCGATGGTCTGAGTTACGAGGACATCGCCAGCGTCATGCAATGTCCGGTTGGTACGGTTCGCTCGCGTATTTTCAGGGCGCGAGAAGCTATCGATAAAGCCCTGCAACCTTTGTTGCAGGAATCCTGAGACAGCGGCGACAGCTAAGAGAGGAATCGCCATGAGTCGTGAAGCCCTGCAGGAATCGCTGTCCGCGGTGATGGATAACGAAGCGGATGAACTGGAGTTGCGGCGTGTGCTCGCTTCCAGCGGCGATGAGGAGTTGCGTTCCACCTGGTCCCGTTACCAGATCGCCCGTGCCGTGATGCACAAGGAACTGATCGAGCCTCGCCTCGACATCGCCGCTGCGGTTTCCGCCGCGTTGGCCGATGAAGCGTTGCCCGCGCAGCCCGTTCGCGGTCCCTGGCGCAACCTTGGCCGCCTGGCCGTCGCCGCTTCGGTGACCCTGGCCGTGCTGGCAGGTGTGCGCATGTACAACCAGGACGAGGTGGGCACCCAGCAACTGGCTCAGCAAGGCGCATCGCAGCCGGTGATCAGTGCACCGCAGGCGAGCCAGGGCACCGTCCTGGCCGGCTACAGCACCGATTCGCAAGGCGTGCGTCCGCCGCTGTCCGGTGCCGCGCAAGCGACGTCCGGCTGGCATGACCAGCGTCTGCCGGCGTACCTGCGTCAGCATGCGCAGCAGGCTGCCATGAGTGGGACCGACAGTGCGCTGCCGTACGCACGTGCTGCCAGTCTGGAAAGCCGCTAAGGAGAAACATGCGCGCATTTCCACTCTTCGTACTGCTCGGTGGCGGATGGCTGGCTCAGGCCGCCCACGCCGCCGATGCGCAGGATTGGCTGAAGCGACTCGCTGATGCCGAACAGCGGCAGAATTTCCAGGGCACTTTCGTCTACGAGCGAAGTGGCAGCTTTTCCACCCATCAGGTCTGGCATCGCGTCGATGCAGCCGGCAAGGTGCGTGAACGGCTGCAGCAGCTCGATGGCCCCGCCCAGGAAATCCTCCGCGTGGATGGACGCACAGAATGCGTGAGTGGCGCGCTTTCCGACCAGATGGGCGATGGCCAGGTCTGGCCGGCCCGCGACCTCGATGCGACCCAGATCGCCAAGTCCTATGACATGAGCGTGGTGGGCGAATCGCGGGTTGCGGGGCGACAGGCAATCGTCCTGTCGCTCAATCCTCGTGATCAGCACCGTTACGGCTTCGAGTTGCATCTGGACCGGGAAACCGGCCTGCCGCTCAAGTCGCTGCTGCTCAATGAGAAGGGCATGTTGCTGGAGCGCTTCCAGTTCACCCAGATCGATACATCCCAGGTTCCGGGTGATGCCATGCTTCAGGCTGGGCAGGATTGCAAGCCTGTGCGCTTCGCCGAGGCGCCGAAGACCCTGGCCAACAACTGGCGTTCCGACTGGCTGCCCGAGGGCTTCACCCTCACCAGTGCCATCCAGCGGCAGAGTCCCGTATCGTCCGATCCGGTGGCCTGTCTGCTCTATGGAGACGGCCTGGCGCGCTTCTCGGTCTTCCTCGAGCCCCTGCACGGTGCGCCGGTGGAGGACGTTCGCGTCGAGCTCGGTCCGACAGTGGCTGTGTCCCGCAGGCTCGGCACCAGCGACGGTGACGTAATGGTCACGGTAGTCGGTGAGATCCCCGTGGGAACTGCCGAGCGTATCGCGTTGTCTATGCGTACGGCTGGAACCGCAGCCCCCCAGGCAGCTCAGTGAATTGAGCGATGCCGTGGGCGGAGCGGCCTTGACCACGGCGACCCGCTGGGCGTCGTGGACTGATCGTTCCGCGGTGACGGTTCCTGCAAAAGAATTCCTATTGTGTTATCTCGGGCTGGGGGCGACTTCCGGCCCGAATTGCGTTTGCCCGCCAGGCCGGTCGGCCCGTGTCGGGTTCACATTCCTCGTTTCATGACGGGAGCTGTATGTCGATGCTAAGCATGAAATCCTGCCTGTCCGCGTTCGCGGCGGTGCTGCTGCTCGGTCAAACCTTTGTCGCGCATGCCGAATTGCCCGACTTCACGCCGCTGGTGGAGGAGGCCTCCCCGGCGGTCGTCAACATCAGTACCCGGCAGAAGCTGCCCTCGCGTGCGGTCGCCGGTAACCAGGCGATGCCCGATCTGGAAGGCCTGCCGCCCATGCTTCGCGAGTTCTTCGAGCGCAGCATGCCTCAGGTTCCGCGCAGTCCGGGGGGCGGTCGCCAGCGCGAAGCGCAGTCCCTGGGTTCGGGCTTCATCATCTCCAAGGATGGCTACGTCCTGACCAACAACCATGTGGTAGCGGATGCCGATGAAATCATCGTGCGCCTGTCCGACCGCAGCGAGCTGGAAGCCAAGCTGATCGGTGCCGATGCGCGCACCGACGTGGCTCTGCTCAAGGTCGAAGGCAAGGACCTGCCCATCGTCAAGCTCGGCAAGTCCGATGCGCTGAAGGTCGGCAGTTGGGTGCTGGCCATCGGCTCGCCCTTCGGCTTCGACCATTCGGTGACCGCCGGCATCGTCAGCGCCAAGGGGCGCAGCCTGCCGAACGAGAACTATGTGCCCTTCATCCAGACCGACGTGGCCATCAACCCGGGCAACTCCGGTGGCCCGCTGTTCAACCTGGATGGCGAGGTGGTAGGCATCAACTCGCAGATCTTCACCCGTTCCGGCGGCTTCATGGGCCTGTCCTTCGCCATCCCGATCGACGTCGCCATGAGTGTGGCCGACCAGCTCAAGGCCGAAGGCAAGGTCAGCCGCGGCTGGCTCGGCGTGGTGATTCAGGAAGTGAACAAGGACCTGGCCGAATCCTTCGGTCTGGACAAGCCGGCTGGCGCCCTCGTGGCCCAGGTGCTGGACGATGGTCCCGCTGCCAAGGGTGGCCTGCAGGTCGGTGACGTGATCCTCAGCATGAACGGCCAGCCGATCGTCATGTCCGCTGACCTGCCGCATCTGGTCGGGGCCCTCAAGCCCGGCAGCAAGATCGACCTCGATGTCGTTCGCGAAGGCTCGCGCAAGAACCTGTCGCTGACCATCGGCTCGCTGCCGGAAGACGGTGAGGAAGTCACCGCCACCGGTGCCCCGCAGGGTGCCGAGCGCAGCAGCAATCGCCTGGGCGTGTTGGTCGCCGAGCTGTCCAACGAGCAGAAGAAGAGCCTCGACATCAAGGGCGGCGTGGTAATCAAGGAAGTTCAGGATGGCCCGGCAGCCCTCATGGGCCTGCGCCCGGGTGATGTCATCAGCCACCTGAACAACCAGTCCATCGACTCGGTGCAGACCTTCGCCAAGGTGGCCAAGGAACTGCCGAAGAACCGTTCCGTGTCCATGCGCGTGCTGCGCCAGGGACGCGCCAGCTTCATCACCTTCAAGCTTTCGGAATAATCCGATGCACTGAAAAGGGCGACCAGGGTCGCCCTTTTTCATGCCCGCGCTCCGCCATGCGGGCGTGACGCCTGAGTCGCCTATCAGGTAAACTCCCCGGCTATTTTTCGGCAAGCAACCGGCTTGCGGCTTTTTTCGAGTGTCGACCCTGTGAGTGACCTTAGTCATATCCGCAATTTTTCGATCATCGCCCACATCGACCATGGCAAGTCGACTCTGGCCGACCGCTTCATCCAGATGTGTGGCGGCCTGTCCGACCGCGAGATGGAGGCCCAGGTCCTGGACTCCATGGATTTGGAGCGTGAACGCGGCATCACCATCAAGGCCCATAGCGTCACCCTGCACTACAAGTCGCAGGACGGTAAGACCTACCAGCTGAACTTCATCGATACCCCCGGCCACGTCGACTTCACCTATGAAGTCAGCCGCTCGCTGGCCGCCTGCGAAGGCGCGCTGCTGGTGGTGGATGCCGGCCAGGGTGTCGAGGCGCAATCGGTCGCCAACTGCTACACCGCCATCGAGCAGGGCCTGGAAGTCATGCCCGTGCTGAACAAGATGGACCTGCCCCAGGCCGAGCCGGAGCGGGTCAAGGAAGAGATCGAGCACATCATCGGCATCGACGCCACCGACGCCGTGCCCTGCAGCGCCAAGAGCGGCATGGGCGTGATCGACGTGCTCGAGCAACTGGTCAAGGTCATCCCCGCGCCCGAAGGCGAGATCGAGGCGCCGCTGCAGGCCCTGATCATCGACTCCTGGTTCGACAACTACCTGGGTGTGGTCTCGCTGGTGCGGGTCAAGCACGGCCGGGTGAAGAAGGGCGACAAGATCCTGGTCAAGTCCACCGGCAAGCTCCACCAGGTGGACAGCGTTGGTGTATTCACCCCCAAGCACACCGAAATGGCCGACCTCAAGGCCGGCGAAGTGGGCTTCATCATCGCCGGCATCAAGGACATCCTCGGTGCCCCGGTCGGTGACACCCTGACCCTCTCCAACACCCCGGACGTCGACGTGCTGCCGGGCTTCCAGCGCATCAAGCCGCAGGTCTACGCCGGCCTGTTCCCGGTCAGTTCCGACGACTTCGAGGACTTCCGCGAAGCGCTGCAGAAACTGACCCTGAACGATGCCGCGCTGCAATACGAGCCGGAAAGCTCCGAAGCCCTGGGCTTCGGCTTCCGCATCGGCTTCCTCGGCATGCTGCACATGGAGATCATCCAGGAGCGCCTGGAGCGCGAATACGACCTGGACCTGATCACCACCGCGCCGACGGTAATCTTCGAGGTGGTACTGAAGACCGGCGAGACGATCTACGTCGACAACCCGTCCAAGCTGCCCGACCTCTCGCTCGTCGAGGAAATGCGCGAACCCATCGTGCGTGCCAATATCCTCGTGCCCCAGGAGCACCTGGGCAACGTCATCACCCTGTGCATCGAGAAACGTGGCGTACAGCGCGACATGCAATTCCTCAGCAGCCAGGTTCAGGTTTGCTACGACCTGCCGATGAACGAAGTGGTGCTCGACTTCTTCGACCGCCTGAAGTCGGTGAGCCGCGGCTACGCGTCGCTGGACTACAGCTTCGACCGCTTCCAGTCGGCCAACCTGGTCAAGCTGGACGTGTTGATCAACGGCGAGAAGGTCGACGCGCTGGCGCTGATCGTTCACCGTGACCAGGCCCACTACAAAGGCCGCGCGCTGACCGAGAAAATGAAAGAACTGATCCCACGGCAGATGTTCGACGTGGCGATCCAGGCGGCGATCGGTGGTCAGATCGTTGCACGCACTACCGTAAAGGCGCTCAGGAAGAACGTTCTGGCCAAATGCTACGGCGGTGACGTCAGCCGTAAGAAGAAGCTGCTGGAGAAGCAGAAGGCCGGTAAGAAAAGGATGAAGCAGGTCGGCAGTGTGGAAATTCCACAGGAAGCCTTCCTCGCAGTGCTCAAAGTGGATAGCTAGGGTCTATGTCGATCAATTTCCCGCTCTTGTTGGTTATCGCCGTGGCTGTCTGCGGCGTACTCGCGCTCATCGATCTGGTTCTGCTGGCTCCGCGCCGGCGCTCTGCGATTGCCGCCTACGAGGGGCAAGTCGGCGAGCCCGACCCCGAGGTGGTGGAAAAGCTCGACAAGGAACCCTTGCTGGTGGAATACGGCAAGTCCTTCTTCCCGGTGCTGGCCATCGTGCTGGTGCTGCGGTCGTTCCTGGTCGAGCCCTTCCAGATTCCCTCCGGCTCGATGAAACCGACCCTGGAAGTGGGTGATTTCATCCTGGTCAACAAGTTCGCCTATGGCATTCGCCTGCCGGTGGTGGACAGCAAGGTGATCGAGGTCGGTGACCCGCAGCGCGGTGATGTCATGGTGTTCCGCTACCCCAGCGACCCGAACATCAACTACATCAAGCGCGTGATCGGCCTGCCGGGTGATCGTATCGCCTACAGCAGCGACAAGCGCCTGACCGTCAACGGCGAGCAGGTAGCGGAGAAGCTGATCGGCGACGAGCCGGGCACCCTGGGCAGCTCCCGCCTGTACGAGGAGAAGCTGGGCGCCGCCGAGCACCTCATCCGCAAGGAGATGAAGCGCTACCGCATGGAGCCGGGCAAGGAGTGGGTGGTGCCGCAAGGGCACTACTTCATGATGGGCGACAACCGCGACAACTCGAACGACAGTCGCTACTGGAACGACCCGAACATTCCCAAGGACCTGCTCGGCATGGTTCCGGATCGCAACATCGTCGGCAAGGCGTTCGCCGTATGGATGAGCTGGCCGGATCCGAAGATGAACAACCTGCCGAACTTCTCCCGCGTGGGCCTCATTCACTGACGGCCCCCGACTTTCGCTTTTGCGGCGCTGTTCAATGCAGCGCCGCCCGCTATATATAGTCTTGCAGGGGGCCATCCGGCCCACACAACACCACTGACATTGAGGTCATCATGACGTTTGCGCACTCGCAGAGGGGCTTGTCGATACTGGGCTGGCTGGTTGTCCTGGCCATCGTTGCGTTCCTGGCCAGCACCGCCTTCAAGGTCATTCCGCACTACATGGATTACTACGCGATCGAGAAGCTGATCAAGTCTGTCGAGAACGAGAAGGGGCTGGCCATTTCCACGCCGCGCGATTTCCAGGATTACGTACGCAAGGGCATGATGGTCAACGGCATCCGTGATATCGACCTGGAGAAGGCCCTGCAGGTGAAGGTCGAGAACAACGACTTCTATGCCACGCTGAAGTACGAAAAACGCGAGCCGCTGGTCGAGAACCTCGATCTGGTGGTGCACTTCGACAAAGAATTCCGTGTGCGGGTCCCGTGAGCGTATCCCTTAGCCGTCTCGAGCGTCAGCTCGGCCACACCTTCCAGGACCAGGGTCTGATGACCCTGGCCCTGACCCACCGCAGTTTCGCCGGGCGCAACAACGAGCGCCTGGAGTTCCTCGGTGATGCCATTCTCAACTTCGTTGCCGGCGAGGCGCTTTACGAGCGTTTCCCCCAGGCTCGCGAAGGTCAGCTGTCACGCCTGCGTGCCCGCCTGGTCAAGGGTGAGACCCTGGCCCTGCTGGCCCGTGGTTTCGAGCTGGGCGAGTACCTGCGCCTGGGCTCCGGCGAGCTGAAAAGCGGCGGTTTCCGTCGCGAGTCGATCCTGGCCGATGCGCTGGAAGCGCTGATCGGTGCCATCTATCTCGATGCCGGCATGGAGCGCGCCCGTGAACGCGTCCTCGCCTGGCTGCACAACGAGCTGGAAGGCCTGACCCTGGTCGACACCAACAAGGACCCGAAAACCCGCCTGCAGGAATTCCTCCAGTCGCGGGCCTGCGAACTGCCCCGCTATGAAGTGGTGGATATCCAGGGCGAACCCCATTGCCGCACCTTCTTCGTCGAGTGCGAGATCGCCCTGCTGAATGACAAGACCCGTGGCCAGGGTGCCAGCCGACGCATTGCCGAACAGGTAGCGGCGGCAGCAGCACTGGTGGCCTTGGGCGTGGAGAACGGCCATGACTGATACCAATACCCAGCGCTGTGGCTACGTTGCCATCGTCGGCCGCCCCAACGTGGGCAAGTCGACGCTGCTTAACCACATCCTCGGGCAGAAGCTGGCGATCACCTCGCGCAAGCCGCAGACCACCCGCCACAACATGCTCGGCATCAAGACCGAGGGTGATGTCCAGGCCGTCTATGTCGACACCCCCGGCCTGCACAAGAACAACGAGAAAGCGCTCAACCGCTACATGAACAAGACCGCCTCGGCCGCCCTCAAGGATGTCGACGTGGTGATCTTCGTGGTCGACCGCAACCGCTGGACCGACGAGGACCAACTGGTGCTCGAGCGCGTCCAGTACGTCCAGGGCCCGGTGATCCTGGCCATCAACAAGACCGACCGCCTGGACGACAAGGCCGACCTGATGCCGCACCTGGCTTGGCTCCAGGAGCAGCTGCCCAAGGCCGAAGTGGTGCCGATCTCCGCCCAGCAGGGGCACAACCTCGACACCTTGGAGCGCCTGGTCGCCGAACGCCTGCCCGAGGGCGAGCACTTCTTCCCGGAAGACCAGATCACCGACCGCAGCAGCCGTTTCCTCGCCGCCGAGCTGGTGCGCGAGAAAATCATGCGCCAGCTGGGTGCTGAACTTCCCTACCAGATCACCGTCGAGATCGAGGAGTTCAAGCAGGAAGGCCGCATTCTGCATATCCACGCGCTGATCCTGGTGGAGCGCGACGGACAGAAGAAAATCATCATTGGCGACGGTGGCGAGCGCATCAAGCGCATCGGCCAGGAAGCCCGCAAGGACATGGAGGTGCTGTTCGACTCCAAGGTCATGCTCAACCTCTGGGTCAAGGTGAAGGGGGGCTGGTCCGACGACGAGCGCGCCCTGCGCTCCCTGGGCTACAACGACCAGTAACCGATGCAGACCAGTGCGCAACCGGCCTTCGTACTGCACAGCAGGGCCTACCGCGAAAGCAGCGCGCTGGTGGATTTCCTCACCCCGGAAGGGCGGCTTCGCGCCGTCATGCGGGGTGCGCGGGGCAAGGCCGGTACTTTGGTCCGGCCCTTCGTGCCGCTGGAGGCCGAATTCCGCGGCCGTGGTGAGCTGAAGAACGTGGGGCGCCTGGAAAGCGCCGGCATCCCCCACTTCCTCACCGGTGAGGCGCTGTTCAGCGGCCTCTACCTCAATGAACTGACCATCCGCCTGTTGCCGGCCGAAGCGCCGCACCCCGCGCTGTTCGAGCATTACGCCGCCACCCTCCAGGCCCTGGCCGGCGGCCGTCCGCTGGAGCCGCTGCTGCGCGCTTTCGAATGGCGCCTGCTGGACGAGCTGGGCTATGGTTTTGCCCTGGACATCGACCTCCACGGCACGCCCATCGCCGCCAGCGGCATCTACCGCCTGTTGCCCGATGCCGGCCTGGAGCCCGTTGGCCAACTGCAGCCCGGCCTGTTCCAGGGCGTTGAACTGCTGGCCTTGGCCGAGGCGGACTGGAGCGCCCCCGGTGCCCTCGCGGCGGCCAAGCGCCTGATGCGCCAGGCCCTGGCACCCCATCTCGGCGGCAGGCCTCTGGCCAGCCGCGAACTCTTCATGACACTCAAGGAACCCTCCCGTGACTGAAGCCAATCGTGTTCTGCTCGGCGTCAACATCGACCACGTCGCCACCCTGCGCCAGGCCCGTGGCACCCGCTACCCGGACCCGGTCAAGGCCGCGCTGGATGCGGAGGAGGCGGGTGCCGACGGCATCACCGTGCACCTGCGCGAGGACCGCCGGCACATCCAGGAGCGTGACGTGCGCGTGCTCAAGGAGGTCATGCAGACGCGCATGAACTTCGAGATGGGCGTCACCGAGGAGATGCTCGCCTTCGCCGAGGAGATCCGCCCCGAACACGTCTGCCTGGTACCGGAAACCCGCCAGGAACTGACCACCGAAGGCGGCCTCGACGTCGCCGGCCAGGAAGCCCGCATCAAGGCCGCGGTCGAGCGCCTGGCGCGCCTGGGCAGCGAAGTCTCCCTGTTCATCGATGCCGACCCGGCGCAGATCGAAGCCTCCCACCGCGTCGGCGCCCCCGCCATCGAACTGCACACCGGCCGCTACGCCGACGCCCACACCCCGGAAGAAGCTGCCCGCGAACTGCAGCGCATCCGCGAAGGCGTCGCCCTGGGCCTCAAGCTCGGCCTGGTGGTCAACGCCGGCCACGGCCTGCACTACCACAACGTCGAACCGGTAGCCGCCATCCCCGGCATCAATGAGCTGAATATCGGTCACGCCCTGGTGGCCCATGCGCTGTTTGTTGGTTTCAAGCAGGCGGTGATCGAGATGAAACAGTTGATCCAGGGGGCGCAAGCGTCACGAGTTTGAAGCTTGAAGCTTGAAGCTTGAAGTTTTGTGTTTGGGGTGGGGCAGGCGTCCGCGAGCGGAGCGAAACCCACGGGTTCTACATGACTCCGAATGGTGGACCGGTGAAGCGTGGTCCACCCTACGCTCGGGCTAAGCGAACAGATAAGCCTGGGGTTGACAGCTCCCGCCGATCCCCAGGCTCTTCCAGCTTCCAGCTTCCAGCTTCCAGCTTCCAGCTTCCAGCTTCCAGCTTCCAGCTTCCAGCTTCCAGCTTCCAGCTTCCAGCTTCCAGCTTCCAGCTTCCAGCTTCCAGCTTCCAGCTTCCAGCTGCTTTAAGGCTTGCGCGCCACCATCACCGCTCGAGCCGGAGCGGGGAGGCCTTCGATGGTGCGGCTGTGGTCGGCCGGGTCGAGGAATTCGGGCAGGGACTGGTAGCGCATCCACTCGGTACTGCGCTGTTCCTCGATGCTGGTGACGCTGACGTCCACACAGCGCACGTCGACGAAACCGGCGCGGCGCAGCCACAGTTCCAGCGCTGGCACCGACGGCAGGAACCACACGTTGCGCATCTGCGCGTAGCGGTCTTCGGGCACCAGCACCTGCTGGGCGTCGCCTTCCACTACCAGGGTTTCCAGCACCAGCTCACCGCCGCGCAGGAGGCAGTCCTTGAGGTCGAACAGGTGGTCGATGGGCGAACGGCGGTGGTAGAGCACGCCCATGGAGAACACCGTGTCGAAGCCTTCCAGCTTCGCCGGCAGCTCTTCCAGGGCCAGGGGCAGGTGCCAGGCGGGGAGGTCCGGCAGGTAGCGCTTCATGGCCAGGAACTGGCAGAAGAACAGCCAGTTCGGGTCGATGCCCACCACGCTGTCGGCACCGGCGCCGAGCATGCGCCACTGGTAGTAGCCGTTGCCGCAGCCGACATCCAGCACGCGCTTGCCGCGCAGGTCGAGGTGCGGCGAGACCCGGGACCATTTCCAATCGGAGCGCCACTCGGTGTCGACATGCACGCCGAACAGCTCGAAGGGCCCCTTGCGCCAGGGGATCAGCCCCATCAGCGCATCCTTGAGCGCAGTGCGGGTGGCTTCATCGCAATCGCCGTCGAGGGCGAAGCGTTGTGCCAGTTCCACGCGGGTTGGCGTGATCGGCGGCAGGGCGTCCACCGCCGCGCCCCAGCGCTGAAGGTCGCCGTGACCGATGGCCAGCTTGGCGTCGAGTTGGCCGGGCAGGTCGGCGGCCCAATCCTGCAGCGGGGTGCCCATGAGCGTTTGCTGCAGGGCGTCGAGATCGAGGGTACGGATCATGGCAGGGCGATCAGCGAGGCGAAGTTGAGGCACTGGAACCAGGGCACCACGCGGGAGAAGCCGGCCGCCAGCAGGCGCTCGCGGTGTTCCTCCAGGCTGTCGGGGCGCATCACGTTTTCCAGGGCGCTGCGTTTCTGGGCAATCTCCAGTTCGCTGTAGCCGTTGGCGCGCTTGAAGTCGATGTGCAGGTCGGTGAGCAGCTCATGCTCCGCGGCATCGGTGAAGCGCAGCTTCTCCGAAAGAATCAATGCACCACCCGGCAGCAACGCCTGATGGATGCGCGCCAGCAGGGGCTGGCGTTCCTCGCGGGCGACGAACTGCAGGGTGAAGTTCATCGCCACCAGCGAGGTCGGCTGGAATTCCAGGGCGAGGATATCCGCCTCCAGCACCTCCACCGGCAGCAGTTCCTGGTACATGGAATCCTGGGCGTGCAGGTACTCGCGGCAGCGTTCTACCATCGCGGCGGAGTTATCCACAGCCAGCACCCGGCAGCCATCGGTGCGCACATGGCGGCGCAGGGCCTGGGTCACCGCGCCGAGGGAGGCTCCCAGGTCATACAGGCGGGTATTGGGCTGGGCGAAGCGGGCGGCCAGTACGCCGATGTTCTCGACGATGGTCGGGTAGCCCGGCACCGAGCGCTTGATCATGTCCGGGAACACCTTGACCACGTCCTCGTTGAACGCGAAGTCGGAGACTTGAGCCTGGGGCGTGGCATAGATGCGGTCGGGGTTGTGCTTCACGGGCCGGTACCAGCTGTTGGAAAGGCCGGCATTCTAGCCAAGACCGCGCCCGGCCAGAATCCCGGCGTGCCGATCGGTCGAAAATCAGCGTTGCTCGTGCAGCACCGCCGAGGCGACTATGCCCAGCTGCCCAAGCCAGTAGGTGAGCATGATGGCCAACCCTGCCATCTCGAAGGGCGCGACGAAGCGGTTGACTCCCAGCAGGCTGTCGGACACCACGAAGCACAGCGCACCGGCGGCCGCGACCTGCACCGAGCGCCGGCCCGGTTCGCTTGCACCGAGGCGGGCGAGGGCGCGCCAGAGCATGGTGCTGATGGTCAGCGCATAGAGCGCCACCGGCACCAGCAGGCCACCGAGGCCGCCGCTGGCCAGCACCGCGAACATGCCGGTGCCGAAGAGGGCCGCCGCCAGCAGAGCCAGGGGCGCCAGACGCCGGGTATCCGCCAGGTAGGCGCCGATATAGGCCAGGTGGCCGAGGAGGAAGGCGCCCAGGCCGAAGACGAAGAAGTCCGGCGACCATTGCAGCAGCACATCGCCGGCCAGGCAAAGCAGCAGCCCCAGCGCCACCCAGCGTCGATAGGGGCCGGGCGGGGCGCTTTGCAGCAACCAGGCGAGCAGGGCGAGGATGGGCACCGGCTTGGTCCAGAAACACAGCGTATCCAGGTCGGCGGCGTCGCCGTACAGGTAGGCGACAGCACCGATCAGCCCGATCAACAGCCACTGCATGCAAGGTTCTCCATCGTTGTCCATCCGGGCCGCGCGGCGGCCTGCCAGCGGGCCTCCCGGCCCTGGGCTACTCTGCGCATCGTCGCGATCGGGCTCCAGGCGCAAAACGCCAGGTGCAGTCGCCGATTGCGCCGCTAGACTGAAAACGCACCCCGCCACGAGGACAACGATGTGATGAAGACGGCGACTCGTCTGCAGGCCGGATTCCTGCTGGCGATCGGCATGCTGGTACTCAATATCGTGCTGCCCCTGGCCACCACCCGCTGGGTCGGCAACGCCGAGCGTCAGCTGGAGCTGCACGAGCACACCGGGCGCGAGCTGAGCGACCTCCTATCCTCCCTCAAGGATGGCGAAACCGGCCAGCGAGGATTCGCCTTGACCGGCCGCGACGACTACCTGACCCCGCTCTACCAGGGCTACGGCGATGTCGACAAGGACATGGCGCGTTTCAAGGTGACGCTGGCGAACGATGAGCTGTTCGATGACCTGCAACGGCTGGTCGGGCTGCTCGCCGAGCAGCGCGCCTTCTTTGGCCGGGTCATCGAGCTGCGCCGCAGCGAAGGTCTGGCCGCCGCCGGCGACCTGGTCAGCACCGGCAAGGGCAAGCAACTCATGGACGCCATCCGCCTGCACCTCGGCGAGATGCAGGGCGTGGTCGAGCAGCGCGTGCTGCTGGCCAAGCAGGAGATCGAGTGGCGCGGCTGGGTCGGGATGGCGATGCTGGGGCTGGTCACCCTGCTGGACCTGCTGGTGATCGCGCTGCTCTTCCACTTCACCTTCCGCATGCTGCGCGCGGGCCGCGAAGCCCGTCTCGCCCAGGACCTGCTCAGCGAGCAACTGAGCCTGGGCATGCAGCGCGTGGAACTGCGCAACCACCAGATATCATTGTTGAGCCGTATGGCGGGTGCCCTGCACTCGGTGAACGAGTTCGACGAGTGCTTCGGCATCATCACCCGCTTCGCTGCCCAGTTGTTCCCCCAGAGCGATGGCTGCCTCTCTCTCTATCACCCCTCGCGGGACGTGCTCGAGGAGGCCGGGCACTGGGGTGGCTGGCAGGTGGGCAGCGTCGAGTTGTTCGAGCCCGACGACTGCTGGGCGATCCGCCGTGGCCAGAGCCACCTGGTGCTGGACGTGAACAAGGACCTGGTCTGCCCGCACCTGCACGAAAGCCCGTTGGCAGCCAATGGCACGCTTTGCGTGCCGCTCATGGCCCAAGGGGAGCCGCTGGGGGTGATGACCCTGTGCGGCGGCAGTGCCGACCTGGAGTTGGCGGAAGCCTTCGCCGAGCAGGTATCCCTGGGGGTGGCCAACCTCAGCCTGCGCGAGAGCCTGCGCCAGCAATCGGTGGTGGACGCCCTGACCGGCCTGCACAACCGCCGCTTCCTCGACGAAACCCTGCGCCGCGAACTGCTGCGCGCCAGCCGCAAGCAGTCACCGGTGATCGTCGTGCTGCTGGATGTGGACCACTTCAAGCGCTTCAACGACACCTTCGGCCACGAGGCGGGGGACCTGGTGCTGCGTCACCTGGCCCTGGAAATGAAGCGGCATGTGCGCTCCAGCGACCTGGCCTGCCGCTACGGGGGCGAAGAGTTCGCCCTGGTGATGCCGGAAATCAGCCTGGAGGATGCCATGGAGCGCTGCGAGGCCCTGCGCCTCGGGGTCACCCGGCTGCAGATCCGCTACGGCGGCCAGCCCCTGGGCCCGATCGCCATCTCCCTGGGCCTGGCCTGTTTCCCCGCCGATGGCGAGAGCGCCGATGTGTTGCTGCATGCCGCCGACAGCGCGCTGTACCAGGCCAAGCGCGCCGGCCGTAACCAGCTGTGCCTGTACCAGGGCATACGCGGCCAGCACAGCATCGCCGCCGAGTCCCAGGCCCCGTAGGTTGGCGCCGAGCGTAGCGAGGCCCAACGATGGGCCTCATGAGGGAGGTAAAACGTTTCGCCAGCAGGGCCCGCCAGTGGGCGGGCCCCCGTATCAGTCCACGCTGACCTTGCAATCGAAGGTCTGCTCCGGCGCCACGTCGGCTTCCCAGGGGCGCTGGTAGACCAGCAACAGGCGGCCTTCGCCGCTCTGCGCGGCATTGAAGCGCCAGGTGGACTCACCGGCGCCGCCCACCAGGCCGGCTTCCTCGGGGGTGTCGTAGACCTCCGGGCCGAGGCTGCGCAGCACGCCCGGCGCGGCGTCCTTCACCACCCAGCGGAACCCCGTGGTGGGATTGCTCGGCAGGGTCAGGACCAGCAACTGGCCCTTGTCCAGCTCGATCGGGCAACTGCTCTGTTTCTGCACCACCAGGCTGGTGGATTCATGGGCGCAGGCGGCCAGCAGCATCAGGGCGGCGGGCAGCAGCAGGCGGGGAAGGCGGGCAGGCTTCATGGACGGCTCCATCGTTCAGGGGCCGGTGCAGCATATCCGCTGCATCGGCCCCTGGGTAGGCGCCGCAGGCGTCAGGCGAACAGCACCTTGGCGACGTCGGAGAAGCGCCGGGCGAAATGCACCGTCATGCCGTCGCGCAGGTAATCCGGCAGTTCCTCGTAGGAGCCACGGTTGGCCTCCGGGAGGATCAGCTCGAAGATCTTCTGCCGCCGCGCGGCGATCACCTTCTCGCGCACCCCGCCAATGGGCAGTACCTGGCCGGTGAGGGTCAGCTCGCCGGTCATGGCTACAGCCTTCTTCGGTGCTTGGTCACGGGCCAGGGAGAGCAGGGCGCTGGCCATGGTGATGCCGGCGCTGGGGCCATCCTTGGGGGTGGCGCCCTCCGGCACGTGGAGGTGGACGAAGGCCTGGTCGAAGAACCCGGCATCGCCGCCGTACTTCTTCAGGTTCGAGCTGATGTAGCTATAGGCGATCTCGGCCGACTCCTTCATGACGTCACCCAACTGGCCGGTGAGCTTGAAGCCGCGGTTCAGCGTATGGATGCGCGTCGCCTCGATCGGCAGGGTGGCGCCGCCCATGCTGGTCCAGGCCAGGCCGGTGATCACGCCGGTGCCGGAGAGGAGCTGCTCCTTGCGGAACGGCGGGGTGCCGAGGAAGGGCTCCAGGTCCTTCTGCGCGACCTTGATCTTCGCGGTGGGGTCTTCGAGCATCTTCACCACCGACTTGCGGATGATCTTGCCCAGCTGCTTCTCCAACTGGCGCACCCCGGCTTCGCGGGCGTACCCCTCGATTACCGAGGTCAGCGCGCCGTCGGTGATCGACAGGCGCTCCTTGGGCACACCGGTGCGCTCCAGCAGGCGCGGCCACAGGTGGCGCTTGGCGATGGCGTGCTTCTCCTCGGTGATGTAGCCGGAGAGGCGGATCACCTCCATGCGGTCCAGCAGCGGGCCGGGGATGGAATCCAGGGTGTTGGCCGTGCACACGAACAGCACCTTGGACAGGTCCATGCGCAGGTCCAGGTAGTGGTCGAGGAACTCGACGTTCTGCTCCGGGTCCAGCGTCTCCAGCAGTGCCGAGGCCGGGTCGCCCTGGTAGCTGGCGCCGAGCTTGTCGATCTCGTCGAGCATGATCACCGGGTTCATCACCTCCACGTCCTTCAGCGCCTGCACCAGCTTGCCGGGCAGGGCGCCGATGTAGGTGCGGCGGTGGCCCTTGATCTCGGCCTCGTCACGCATGCCGCCGACGCTGAAGCGGTAGAAGGGGCGGCCCAGGGATTCGGCGATGGACTTGCCGATGCTGGTCTTGCCCACGCCGGGCGGGCCCACCAGCAGCACGATGGAGCCGGCGATCTCGCCCTTGAAGGCGCCTACCGCGAGGAACTCGAGGATGCGGTTCTTGATGTCGTCCAGCCCCGCGTGGTGCTTGTCGAGCACCTTGCGCGCATGGGCGAGGTCGAGCTTGTCCTTGCTGTACACGCCCCAGGGCACGCTGGTGGCCCAGTCCAGGTAGTTGCGGGTCACCGCGTATTCCGGCGAGCCGGTCTCCAGAATCGACAGCTTGTTCAGCTCTTCGTCGATGCGCTTCTTCGCCTGCTCCGGCAGTACCTTGCCCTGCAGGCGCTGGGTGAACTGCTCGGCGTCGGCGCTGCGGTCATCCTTGGTGATGCCCAGCTCCTGCTGGATGATCTTCAGCTGCTCCTTGAGGAAGAACTCGCGCTGGTGCTGGCCGATCTTGCGGTTCACCTCGGCGGAGAGCTCGCTCTGCAGGCGTGCCACCTCCACTTCCTTGCGCAGCAGCGGCAGCACCTTCTCCATGCGCTTGAGCACCGGCACCGTGTCCAGCACCTCCTGCAGCTCCTTGGCCGGTGCACTGGTCAGGGCGGCGGCGAAGTCGGTGAGCGGCGACGGGTCATTGGGGCTGAAGCGGTTGAGGTAGTTCTTCAGTTCCTCGCTGTACAGCGGGTTGAGCGGCAGCAGCTCCTTGATCGCGTTGATCAGCGCCATGCCGTAGGCCTTCACCTCGTCGCGCTGGTCGCTGGGGTTCTGCGGGTAGTCCACCTCCACCAGGTAGGGCGGGCGATGGCGCTTGAGCCAGCCACGGATGCGCACCCGCGACAGGCCCTGGGCAACGAACTGCAGCTTGCCGCCTTCACGGCTGGCATGGTGCACGCGCACCAGGGTGCCGTGCTCGGGCAGGGTGGAGGGGTCGAAATGGCGCGGGTCTTCCGGCGGGTTCTCCATGAAGAACAGCGCCAGGCAGTGGTGTTCGGTCTTGGACACCAGCTCCAGGGTCTCGGCCCAGGGCTCCTCGTTGACGATCACCGGCAGCACCTGGGCCGGGAAGAAGGGGCGGTTATGGATCGGGATGATGTACACCTTGTCCGGCAGGGTCTGGCCGGGCAGGACGAGGCCTGTGCTGTGCGGGCCGGTCGCTTCTTCGACGAGATCGGCGTGGATGTCCTGATCGCTCATTGGGCACCTGGTAGCTGGGTTCGTAGGGGCTGAAGGTTGGGCATGTGAGGCAGATGGGGCTGTGCCACGGGCTTTTCAAGCGTGGCTGGCAGGGCTGCGCTGCCGGGCGGTGCTGGGCAACAGCTGGCCATTTGCCTAAAATGTGCAAATTCTGACCGCGACCCGCCATGCTAGTTGCCCGCCTTCTGCGCCTCGATGAACAGGCCCACGCCCATGCCCACGATCATCACCAACTGGTGATGTCGCTGTCCGGCCGCGCGGAATTCGAAGTGGGCGGCCGGGGCGGCGAGGTCTGCCGCATGCGCGCCTGCCTGGTGCCGGGGGATGCCGAGCATCAGTTCGCCGGCATGGGCGAGAACCGCATGCTGATCCTCGACCTCGACGAGCAGGGCACCAGCAGCGAAGACCGCGAGCTCCTCGCGCGCCTGTTCGAAACCCCGCGCTACCCCGAGCTGGATGCCGATTTCCAGAACCTCCTGAGCTACGCCGGCGCCGAACTGGCGCGCTACGGCAGCGACCAGATCCTCGCCCGCTCCCTGGGCGGCGTACTGCTGCGGGCCCTGCACCTGCGCCTGTTCGGCGACCAGCCCCGGCGCTCGGCCGGTGGCCTGGACATGGAGCCCCTCGACGCGCACATCCTGCAGAACCTGTCGCGGCGCATCAGCGTCGCCGAGCTGGCGCAGATCGCCTGCCTCAGCCCCAGCCACTTCCACGCCCTGTTCAAGGACAGCGTCGGCCTCAGCCCCCACCAATACCTGCTCAAGACCCGCCTCGACCGCGCCGCCCGCCTGCTGCGCGAGAGCGACCTGGCCCTGGTGCGCATCGCCGAGGAGTGCGGCTTCTCCAGCCAGAGCGCGCTGACCAACGCCATGCGCCGCTACCTCGGCCTCACCCCACGGCGCCTGCGCAGCGGCCACTGAGGCGAGGGTGATGGCCAGTTGCTTCCGCCGGCCGCGTGAAGTTCCGCCGATCGACAGCTAATCTGCAATTCAACTGGTTCGCACAGGCCAGGGGCATGGCGCACGAGCCGCCCCCGTCGGCCGTTCAAAGGGTGGAAGACGACATGCTGTGCTTCACTCCATGGCCCCCCGTAATGGGCCTGATCGGTCTTTTGTGGTGCCTGTGCGGCACGCTCTCGGCGGCGCCCCTGCAGGGCGAGGTGGTCGACGGCCATGGGCAGCCGCTGGGAGATGCGGTGCTCAGCCTGAACGGCCCTTCGGGCAGCGCCGCCATTCCCGACACGGGTGTAATGGACCAGCGCGACAAGCAATTCGCCCCCTACGTGCTGGCGGTGCATACCGGCACCGCCGTGAGCTTCCCCAACAGCGACAACATCCGCCATCACGTCTACTCCTTCTCGCCGGCCAAGCGCTTCGAACTGCGCCTCTACCAGGGCACACCCGCCGAACCCGTGGTGTTCGACAAGCCCGGCGTGGTGGTGCTCGGCTGCAACATCCACGACTGGATGCTGGGTTACGTCTACATCACCGACGACCCCTTCTTCGCCGTCAGTGACGACGCCGGCCACCTCAGCCTCGACCTGCCTCCCGGGCGCTACACCGCCAGCCTCTGGCACCCCCAGGTGCCCAACATGTTGCCCGTCGCTGCGGGCGAGGTGGAGGTCTCGGCCGCCGGCCTCGTCCAGCGCTTCCCGCTGACGCTGCAGGGCGCTCCGGCCGCACAACCGTCCGCGCCGGTGGAAAAAGGCTTCGGTGACGCATTCAAGAGGGCGGCGGGTGAGGCTCAGTAACAGCTTCCAGGCGCGCATCGCCTGCGTCCTCATTCTCCTGCTGCTGGTTGTGGTCAGTGCGCTGTACTTCGCCGTCAAGGCCGCCACAGGCGCCGCCGTGCAGGCCCAGGCGCGCGAGGAGCTGGATATCGGCGGGCGTGTCTTCGAGCGCCTGCTGGAGTCGCGCAGCCGCCAGTTGCATGACGCCGTGCAGGTTCTGGCGGCCGACTTCGGCTTCAAGGAGGCGGTGGCCAGCGGCGACGAGGAAACCATTCGCTCCGCCCTTGGCAACTCCGGTGCACGCATCAACGCCGGTGCGGTAATGCTCCTGGGCATGGACGGCAAGCTGCAGGTCTCCACCGCTGTGCGGGTCGGCAGCGATTCCTCGGCGCGCCTCGCCGAACTGATGCAGGAGCACCAGCGCAATGGCGGACAGGGCCTGCTGCAACCCATCGACGACGACATCTACCTGCTGGTCGAGGCCAACGTCACCGCGCCCATCCCCATCGCCCGCGTGGTCATGGGCTTCCGCCTGGATGCCGACTTCGCCAGCGAGATGCGTGAGCTCACCCACCTCGACATGAGCCTGGTGGCAACCCAGGCGGGTAAGCCGGACATCTGGCTCAGCACCCTGCCTGGCGACCTCGAGGAGGCGCTCAGGAGCGAGATCAAGACCCACGATGGCGACATCCTGCGCATCGGCGAGCGGCGCTACATGGATCGCCGCCTGGTGCTGTCCAGCGGGGCGGACTACCAGGTGCTGCTGCTCCTGCACAAATCCCTGGAGCAGGCCCAGGAGGCCTTCGCACCGCTGGACCGGGACATCCTGCTGATCGCCCTCTGCGCGCTGCTCGGCTCTCTGGCCGGCGCGCTGTTGCTGGCCCGCAGCGTGTCGCAGCCGGTGCGAGCCCTGGCCGCAGCCGCCCGGCGCATCGGCGAAGGCGACTACCAGAGCACCCTCGAACTGGACCGCTCCGACGAACTGGGGCAACTGGCCGGCGCCATCAATCGCATGCGCGACGACATCGCCGAGCGTGAGCGGCAGCTCGCCCATAACGCCCTGCACGACACACTCACCGGCCTGCCCAACCGCACCCTGGCGCTGGAGCGCCTGGGCAGCGCCATCACCGCCGAACGGCCCACCGCGCTGCTGTACCTGGGCATCGGCAACTTCCGTTCGGTCAATGAAGCCTGTGGCCCTGGTGGCGGCGACCTCGTCCTGCAGCAGATCGGCCGGCGCCTGCACGCCACCCTGCGCCCCGGCGACAGCCTGGCGCGGCTGATCGCCGACGAATTCCTTTTGCTGCTGGAGGGCACCGACAGCGACAGTGCGGTGGCCGCGGCGGACAAGCTCCAGCAATTGCTGCTCAAGCCGCAGCGCATCGGCAGCCTCGACGTCGCCATCGATTCGCGCATCGGCATCGCCTGCTACCCCGCCGATGGCAGCACGCCGGAGGAGCTGCTGCGCCGCGCCGGCATCGCCATGCAGGATGCCGCCCAGGCGCCTGGCCACCTGCAGCTCTACCAGCAGGGCCGCGACGCCGCCCAGCAGCGCCAGGTGCTGCTGATCCGCGACCTGCGCCATGCCGCCGCGCGGGGCGAACTGCTGCTGCACTACCAGCCCAAGCTGGACATCGCCGAGGGCCGGGTGCTGCAGGCCGAGGCACTGCTGCGCTGGCAGCACCCGCAGTTCGGCCTGGTCTCGCCCGGGGAGTTCATTCCCCTGGCCGAGCGCACCGGCAGCATCCAGTCGCTCACCGCCTGGGTCATCGAAGAGGTGCTGCGCCAGCTCCAGGAATGGGCCGGGCGTGGATTGCGCCTGCAGGTCTCGCTCAACATCTCCACCGACGACCTGATGGGCCGCGAGCTGGTGGAGCGCATGCGCGGCCTGTTGCGACGCTTCCGTGTGCACCCCGACCAACTGAGTTTCGAAATCACCGAAAGCGCGGTGATGCAGGACCCGGTCCAGGCGCTGAAGGTGCTCAACGGCCTGCGCGACCTGGGCATCAGCCTCTCGGTGGACGATTTCGGCACCGGCTACTCCTCCCTCGCTCAGTTGAAAAGCATGCCGGTGCAGGAGTTGAAGATCGACCAGTCCTTCATCCGCGAGCTGGACGAGACCAGCGAAGACGCGGTGATCGTCCGCTCCACCATCGACATGAGCCACAGCCTCGGGCTCAAGGTGGTCGCCGAGGGCGTCGAGCACGCCCACAGCCTGCGCCTGCTCGAACGCTGGCGCTGCGACACCGCCCAGGGCTACCTGATCAGCCGGCCGCTATCGGCCAGCGCCTTCGAGGCCTGGATCGCACAGCCACTCCACTCACCCATCGCCGCGGTGCACTGACCATGAACCGATGCCTGGCCCTGCTCATCGCCCTGTCCCTGCCCGCCGCTGCGTTCGCCGATGAGGGCCGCCTGCTGGCCACCGGCGGCGCCACCAGCGTCGAAGGCGCCGCCGGCGGTGGGATTACACCCTGGGCGGTGCTGGCCGGCTACGGCGAGAAGGGCGAGTGGGGCGCCACCGCGTTCGCCACCCGGGTCGAGACCGGCGACTACCGCCTCGACGCCGCCGGGGTGGCCGCCTCCTGGGACAACCGCCTGGAGCTGTCCTACGCCCGCCAGCGCTTTGATCTCGGCACCCTGGCCCGCGACCTGTCGCTGCCGGAAAACACCCTCAGCCAGGATGTGGTGGGGCTCAAGGTGCGGCTGTTCGGCGACCTCATCTACGATCAGCTGCCGCAGGTGTCCCTGGGGCTCCAGTACAAGCGGCAGAAGGACTTTCTCATCCCCTCCCTGGTGGGCGCCCAGCGTGACGAGGACACCGAAGGCTACATCGCCGTCAGCCGCCTGATCCTCGGCGGCGCCTTCGGCTACAACCTGCTGCTCAACGGCGGGCTGCGCTACAGCCGGGCCAACGAGCTGGGCCTGCTGGGCTTCGGCGGCGACCGCCGCGACGAACGCTCGGTGCTCAAGGAAGGCTCCATCGCCGTGCTGCCCGACCGCCACTGGGCCATAGGGGTCGAATACCGGGAGAAGCCCGACAACCTCAACTTCGCCGGCGAAAGCGACTGGGCGGACCTGTTCGTCGGCTACTTCCCCAACAAGCACCTGTCGGTGGTGTTGGCCTATGCCCGCCTCGGCGAGATCGCCACCCTCGACAACCAGGACGGCGTCTACCTGTCCGTGCAGGGGAGCTTCTGACATGCGCCGCCTGATCCTCGTCGCCACCCTGGTCCTGGCCGCCTGCGCCCAGCAGCCACCGAGGGACGACAGCCTCTACCAGGACCTGGGCGGCACGCCCGGCATCACCCGCATCGTCGAAGGCATGCTGCTGAACATCGCCAAGGACGAGCGCATCGTCGAACACTTCCGCAAGATCGACATCGAACGCCTGCGCGACAAGCTGGTGGAGCAGTTCTGCGTCGAGGCGGGTGGCCCCTGCGAATACACCGGCGACAGCATGGAGGAGAGCCACAAGGGCCAGCGCCTCACCGAAAGCGATTTCAACGCCCTGGTGGAAGACCTGCAGGACGCCATGGACGCCGAAGGCATCTCCAGCCGCACCCAGAATCGCCTGCTCGCACGCCTCGCGCCGATGCGCGGTCAGGTCATCCACAAGTAGCATTGCAGAGCGGCGGTTGCACCTTGTGGTGCAACCAGGTTGCACGTCTTGTTGGACAGTCGGAGGATTTCGCAATAACTCCGGAGCTTTTCGAAAGAAAAGGGCGCCACCGCTCTCTACATTCCGCTGTCCCTTTCGCGCGGCCGGGTCGACACTTGACCCAGCGGCGAATCGATATGGCCAGACCGGACCAGGAAGACCAGGTGCAGTCCGGATGGCTTGGCGTCTCGTCCTGAGGCGAGGCATGACGCCTGAGCACCGATGACGGGCAGAGGTTGCACCCCCACGGGTTGCGCCGGGCCCGCAAACCAATCGGTAATTGCCCCGAGCAACTGCCAAATGCCAACCAGAGAGATGCGAAATACCCGTCGCACCTCCATAACAACAAACGACAGGGGAGACCCCCAATGAGTATGAGCAACCCGATGCTGATCACCTTCGTGATCTATATCGCTGCCATGGTGCTGATCGGCTTCGCGGCCTACCGCGCCACCAACAACCTTTCCGACTACATCCTCGGTGGCCGCAGCCTCGGCAGCTTCGTCACCGCACTGTCCGCTGGCGCCTCCGACATGAGCGGCTGGCTGCTGATGGGCCTTCCGGGTGCCGTCTACCTCTCCGGCTTGTCGGAAAGCTGGATCGCCATCGGCCTGATCGTCGGTGCTTATCTCAACTGGCTGTGGGTTGCCGGCCGTCTGCGCGTGCAGACCGAGCACAACGGCAACGCCCTGACCCTGCCCGACTACTTCACCAACCGCTTCGAAGACCACAGCCGCATCCTGCGCATCTTCTCGGCCCTGGTGATCCTGGTGTTCTTCACCATCTACTGCGCATCCGGCATCGTCGCTGGTGCCCGTCTGTTCGAGAGCACCTTCGGCCTCTCCTACGAGACCGCCCTCTGGGCCGGCGCCGCCGCCACCATCGCCTACACCTTCGTCGGTGGCTTCCTGGCGGTGAGCTGGACCGACACCGTGCAAGCCTCGCTGATGATCTTCGCCCTGATCCTCACCCCCATCGTGGTGATGCTGGCCACCGGTGGCATCGACCCCACCTTCGCCGCCATCGAGCTGAAGGACGCCACCAGCTTCGACATGCTCAAGGGCGCGTCCTTCGTCGGCGTGATCTCGCTGCTGGCCTGGGGCCTGGGCTACTTCGGCCAACCGCACATCCTGGCGCGCTTCATGGCCGCTGATTCGGTCAAGTCGATCCCGGCTGCCCGCCGCATCTCCATGACCTGGATGGTGCTCTGCCTCGGCGGCGCCGTGGCCGTGGGCTTCTTCGGCATCGCCTACTTCTCGGCCCACCCGGAAGTCGCCGGCGCCGTCACCGAGAACCCCGAGCGCGTGTTCATCGAACTGGCCAAGCTGCTGTTCAACCCCTGGGTCGCCGGCGTGCTGCTGTCCGCCATCCTCGCCGCGGTGATGTCCACCCTCAGCTGCCAGCTGCTGGTGTGCTCCAGCGCCCTGACCGAAGACTTCTACAAGGCCTTCTTCCGCAAGAACGCCAGCCAGGTCGAACTGGTCTGGGTCGGCCGCGCCATGGTGCTGCTGGTAGCTGTGATCGCCATCCTCATCGCCGCCAACCCCGAGAGCAAGGTCCTGGGCCTGGTGTCCTACGCCTGGGCCGGCTTCGGTGCCGCCTTCGGCCCCGTGGTCATCCTCTCCCTGCTGTGGAAGGGCATGACCCGCAACGGCGCCCTGGCCGGCATGATCCTCGGTGCCGTCACCGTGGTGCTGTGGAAGCAGTTCTTCGGCTGGACCGGCCTGTACGAGATCGTCCCCGGCTTTATCCTCGCCACCCTCGGCATCCTGATCTTCAGCCACATTGGCAACGGCCCGTCCGCGGCCATGGTCAAGCGCTTCGACGAAGCCGAGAAGGAATACCAGGACGCCAGCGCCTGATGATCTAGCCGCCCGGGCCGCAGAGCCCGCGCGGTAAACAATTTGATAGTGCTTCAACGGCCCTCGTCCTCGGACCCGGGCCGTTTTTTTATGCCCGGGAAAACGCCTGCCGCACGGTGACGACCCTTGCTTTTCGTGGGAGCGAATTCATTGGCTCTGTCTGCGTTAAGTGTTGCTAGAAGAGTGGAGTCCAGCTGATTGCCGAGCTTTGCTGGTGCTTCTGGTTTCGCCCCCCCGGGCGAGTCCCTTTTCTCAATCGCCAGAAAAGGAACCAAAAGGGCTTGCCCCTCCATACGGGTCTGGCTGAAGCCAGACTTCCCTCGCTCCATCATCGTTCCAGGGGCACGCCGCGAAGGGCCATCCCTGGCCCATCACGGCTCTCGCGACATCCATGTCGCTCAACCCCTTCCACGACGATTCGCTCGGCCTCCTGGGAAGGGGCGTTTGGCGGCTGCTCCAGCTTTCTTCGCCCAGCGCATCACCACGTGGTGCGCACGGACTTTCGTAGGATGGGTAGAGCGAAGCGAAACCCATGCGGTGGCAGAAACCCTTGGCCCCCGGAAAGCACCGTGCTTGAGCGCTTGCTTTAAAGCCACAACAGCTAACGCCGACAGAGCCAATTCATTCGCGATGCGTGTGTGGGGCGGACCGTCGGGTTGCACCCGACCTACGAGGGGGTGCCTACCACCTCCCGGCTCAACCAGTCGAAGAACGCCTTCACCGGCGGGTGCCGCTCGCGGCCCGGCACGCAGAGGGTGGAATAGCCCGCGCCCTCCACGCTGATCTCCGGCCGGTAGGGCACCAGCAGGCCGCTGGCGACGCTTTCGGACACCAGGATCGAGCTCGCCAGCACCAGCCCCTGGCCGGCGATGGCCGCTTGCAGGGCGTAGTGCTCCTCGTCGTACTCGCGCTGCGGCGCGGTCTCCAGCAGGCGCTGCTCGCCGGCGGCCTGGCACCAGGCCTTCCAGCCCAGTTCGTAGAGCTGCGCGTTGCGCCAGCGGATGGTGATCAGCGTCGGCTGGCGGTTGCCCAGTTCGGCCACCAGCGCCGGCGAGCCGTAGACGCCGAAGCACTCGTCCAGCAGGCACTGGCTGTGCAGGCTCGGGTAGCTGCCGATGCCATAGCGGATCACTAGGTCGATGCTGGCGTCCTGGTGCAGGTCCACCAGGGTGTTGCTGGTGTCCAGGCGCAGGCTGATGGCCGGGTGCGCGGCATAGAAGCGCCCCAGGCGGGGGATCAGCCACAGCGCGGCGAAGGCCGGCGTGGTGGACAGGGTCAACTGGCCGCCGCTGCGCTGCGGGCGCAACTGGTCGAGGGTCTGGGTCACGTCCAGCAGCGCCCCGTGCAGGCTGCCGAACAGCTGCTGGCCACAGGCGGTCAGGCGCACGCTGCGGGGCAGGCGCTCGAACAGCGGCACCCCGAGCCAGCCTTCCAGGCTGCGGATCTGGTGGGACACCGCCGTCGGCGTCACCGCCAGCTCCTCGGCGGCGGCCTTGAAGCTCAGCAGGCGGGCGGCGGACTCGAAGGTGCGCAGGGCGGTCAGGGGCAGGTTGGCGAACATTTGGGCTCCACGGATGAAATGGATTCATCCAGATGAACTATCGGTCATTTGTCCGGGAAAACGGCTGGTCCTAGCTTAGTGCCTATGTTCAGGCCGGTCACCGGCCGCGAAGAAATGACCAGGACCCAGGAGTAACAGATGAATCTCATTCTCTCGATCCAAGGCAGCCCCCGTGGCGAACGTTCCCACTCGCGCCGCCTGCAGGACGCCTTCCTCGCTGCCTGGCAGGGCCAGGATGCCGCCCGCCAGGTGGTGCACCGTGAAGTCGGGCGCTCACCCATCGCGCCGGTTACCGAAGGCTGGATCGCCGCCGCCTTCCACCCCGAGCCGGAGAACCGCACCGAGGTGATGAAGGCCGACCTGGCCCTGAGCGACCTGCTGGTGGACGAAGTCTTCGCCGCCGACCGCCTGGTGATTTCCGCACCCATGTACAACTTCGGCGTGCCCAGCGGGGTCAAGGCCTGGGTCGACCAGATCGTGCGCATCCGTCGCACCTTCGACTTCCATCCCGACCGTCCCGGCAACCCCTACACACCGCTGGTGCTGGGGCGCAAGGCGCTGATCATCACCACCCGTGGCGACCACGGCTACGGCCCCGGCGGCGTCAACGCCCACATGAACCACGCCGACGCCTACCTGCGCACCGTGCTGGGTTACATCGGCATCACCGACGTGACGGTGGTGGCGGTGGAGAACGACGAGTTCGGCGGCGACGCCTTCCAGCAGTCCTACCAGCGCGCGGAGCGCGCCCTGGTGGAACTGGCCGAGGTCTTCTGAGGAGGTCGCCATGGCCTGGTTGTTCCTGCTGATCGCGGCGTTCTTCGAGGTGCTCTTCGCCATGAGCATGAAGTACGCCAACGGCTTCACCCAACCGCTGCCCAGCGCCCTGGTGGTGCTGGCGGCCAGCGCCGGCATCTACTTCCTCACCCTGGCCATGCGCGTGCTGCCGGTGAGCGTCGCCTACCCGATCTGGACCGCCATCGGCACCCTCGGCACCGTCATCCTCGGCGTGGCGCTACTGGGCGAATCCATCACCCCGATGAAGCTGCTGTCGGTGGCGCTGATCATCGCCGGGGTGGCGGGGTTGAAGTGACACCAGAAGCCTCGGGGCGGCGGAAGGGCTCCACCGGTGTGTAGGGTGGAGGTCGCTTTTTACCTCCACCAGACGGAGTCGAGCGCGGCACGTAGCCGTTCCTGAAACCGCGCATTGATGGGTTTCGCTTCGCTCTACGCCATCCTACGAAAGCGCAAGGCATCGCGAATGAATTCGCTCCCACAAGGGCGGCGCTGCGCGCCGCTGGGCGACTGAAGTCGCCCCTACAGGGTGATTCTGTGTCTCGACACTTCGCAAGGCACGGCCATTGCCCTAAGCTGCCACGCTTTCCCCCCATCGAGGCGTTTACGTGAGCTCCCAAGACCCCCTGCACGGCATGACCCTGGCGAAGATCCTCGAGGAGCTGGTCGCCAAGTACGGTTGGGACGGGCTGGCCAAGCGCATCGATATCCGCTGCTTCAAGAGCGACCCGAGCATCAAGTCGAGCCTGACCTTCCTGCGCAAGACGCCCTGGGCGCGGGAGAAGGTCGAGTCGCTGTTCATCGACGTGCGCCGCCGCCAGGAGTGAGCCCTCAGAGCCGGCTGGCCCGCACCGAGGCCTCCGGCATCTGGCACAGGGTGGCGCGGCCCGGCTCCAGGTAGGGCTGGAGGATCGGCGCCATGCCCTTCATCACCTGCACCGGCAGCGCCGAGGTGAAGCGGAAGTTCGAGGCCTGGCTGCCCGCCACGTAGGCGGTGAGGGTGCCGAAGTGCCGCGGCCCCAGGTAGAAGACGAAGGTGGCAGTGCGGTTCAGCGCCTTGGAGCTGATCACCTGGCCGCTGCGCCCCACCGTCTGCAGGCGGTTATCCCCTGTGCCGGTCTTGCCGCCCATCACCAGCGGCTTGCCGTCGGGCTGGGTGAAGGTGCCTTGCAGGCGCCGCGCGGTACCGGCATCCACCACTTGCGAGAGCGCCTCGCGCAGCGCCGTCGCCACTTCCGAGGCCATCACCCGTTTGCCCGGCGCCGCCGCGTGGCTGAGCAGGGTTTCGTAGGGTGTGTCGGCGGCGAAATGCAGGCGGTCGATGCGCACCGTGGGCAGGCGCACGCCGTCGTTGACGATGATCCCCATCAGCTCCGCCAGCGCCGCCGGGCGATCGCCCGAGCTGCCCAGCGCGGTGGCCAGGGAGGGCACCAGGTGGTCGAAGGGATAGCCCAGCTGGCGCCACTGCTGGTGGATATCGAGGAAGGCTTCCACCTCCAGCATGATGCGGATGCGCTTGTCCCGGGCGTTCTTGCGCTGTGATTTGAACAGCCAGCCGTACACCTCGCTGCGCGGCCCGCCGCTGGCTTCCACCGCCTCGCGGTAGGTGGCCTGCGGGTGGCCCTGCAGGTAGGCCAGCAGCCACAGCTCCAGCGGGTGCACCCGCGCCACGTAACCCTGGTCGTTGAGGTTGAAGGCGCCGGGGCCGTAACGGTCGTACAGCTGGTTGATGCGCTTGTCGGCCAGGGCCTCGTTGGGCAGGCGCTCGCGCATGAAGGCGGCGAAGGTCGCCCGGTCGGCCTGGGGTTGCAGGTAGCGGTGGATGGCCGCGAGGCGCGAGGCCCAGGGGCGCAGGCCGTCGAGGAAGGTGGCCATGCGCTCGTCGGCGTCCTTGCCCTTGTACTTGTTCCAGAAGCGCAGCAGGTAGGTCTGGCTCTCACGGGACACGAACAGGTCCAGGTAGCCCTGGCGGCGCGGGTCCCTGTCGTCGGAGAGCAGCGCCACCTTGCCGCCGTCGGGGCGGTAGATGTCGTGGCGCACGATGTCGCGCAGCAGGCGCACGAAGGGCAGGTTGATCGACTCGCGCAGGGCGTCGCGCAGGCTCGGGTTGCGGCCGTTGTCCTCCTTGCGGAAGTTGCTGAAGGTGTGCAGCCCGCCGCCGGTGAAGAAGCTCTCGCTGGGGCTGGCCGAGTAGGTGCGGTCCAGCGCCGCCGCCAGCATCGGCGCCAGGCTGCGGTCGTGGGTGGTGGCCAGGTAGTCGAGGGCCCAGCGGCTCAGGGCGTCCAGCGGGTCGACCTGCACCTTGCGCAGCTCCGCCGCCGGCATCTCGCCGTAGTGGGTGTGCAGCGCGGTGATGGAGTCCAGGTAGGTGGCCAGCACTCGCAGCTTGGCGGTGGAGCCCAGCTCCAGCTTGCTGCCCTCGTTGATGTCGAAGGGCTGGTCGGTGTTGTCGGTCTGCACCCGCACCTGGTTGCCCGAAGGCGTGCGCTCGAACAGGGTGAAGCTGTAGCGCACCTCGCGGGTCTTCTCCGGCGACAGCAGGCGCTCGCCGAACAGCCCGGCCTGCTCGGCGTAGGCCGGCTCGGCGAGGTCGTGCAGGTAGGTGGTGACGGCCTGCTGCAACTCACCCTGCAGGCTGCTGCTGGCGGCCAGGTCGAGGCGGTCGAGGTCGTAGAGCGGCATCTGCAGCATGCTCGACAGGCGCGCCCGCGCCAGGCTGATGCCCTTGTTGCCTTCGATGCGCGACAGCGCCGGCTCCTGCTGCAGGTCGCGGAAGCCCAGGCGCGCCTCCAGGGCCGCCTGGCCCAGGGCCGGGCGCAGCACGCCGGCGTTGCCCAGCAGGCGCAGGTGGCTGTCGGTCAGCGCCTCCAGCTCCTCGCGCCCGCGTGAAAGGTAATAGGAGGGGCGGCGCTGGGCGATCATCAGCGACACCACCTGGTGCAGCGCCAGGCCCCGTGCCTGCAGGTGTTCGGGCTCGTCCTGGTGCTCGGCCAGCAGGCGGTTCACCTGCTCGAAGTCGGCGCCGTACCAGACCCGCAAGCCATCGGCCAGGCCGTGCACCTCGCCATGGCCCGGCACGGCGGAGAGCGGCACGCTGTTGAGGTAATCGAGCACCACGCGCTGGCGGGCGGCCAGGGTTTCCGGGCCACCCCGGTAGGCGCGCACGCTGGCCGAAGCCATCTGGCGGATCTTCTCGCCGGCCGACAGGGTGAGGCCGGAGGGCGAGTGGCGGTACTTCTCCAGCTGGGTCGCCAGGGTGCTGCCGCCGGCGCTCTGCCCGGGCATGTCGAGCACCTTGCCGGCCTGGCTCAGCGCTGCCTTGACGAAGCGCGGCCAGTCCACCGCCGGGTTGGCCAGGGGCTCGTCGGCCAGCAGGGAGCGGTTCTCGATGAACAGCAGGCTGCTGGTGAGCAGCGGCGGGATGGCGGAGAAATCCGGGTAGAGCTGCTGCGGGTAGCTGAAGCGGTACAGCGGCTCGCCCCGGCAATCGCTGATGTCGATGCCCGCCTGGACCTTCTCCCGGTACGGCGGAAACAGCCCGTGGCGGCTGTACTCCATCAGCTCCGGGGAGAAGCGCACCTGCTGGCGGATGGCATAGCCGCGCTGGTCCAGGCGCTGCAACATCGGCGGCAGGTAGACGTAGCCCAGGCGCTTGTCGAAGGGGCCGTCGTGGGGGTAGAGGATGGTGTCGCTGGGGCCTTCTTCGAGGCTGTAGTTCAGGGTTGCGGCATAGCGGGTGATTTCGCGGGATTGCAGCCAGGAACTGCGCATCTCCTCGCGGGCGGCGAGGGCAATGGCGACACCGGCCAGCAGCATCAGGGTCCAGAACGCCAGGCGGTGTTTCTTGCGGCGGGAGCGGCCGGGCCGCAAGGTGACCTCGTTGAGGCTACCTTTCGGTATCTCGGTGGACGATGCGTCGGTTTGCCATAAAACGCCCATGGTCGATGGCCTGGCTGGCGCGTTACCGCTCTTGTACAAAGCGTAGTTGCTGAGAACCGCAGCGCGCCCCGAAACGACATAAAACAAGGCGATAGGCCATGTCAGACGATAACCGGCAGCAAATAGACCGCAGTTGGCGCGCCAATGCCGGCGCCTGGACCGACGCCGTGCGCGGGCGACGCATCGAAAGCCGTCGCCTGGCCACCGACGGCGCCATGCTCGATGCGCTGGTGGCGCGGGCACCGCAGCGGGTGCTGGACCTGGGGTGTGGCGAGGGCTGGCTGTGCCGTGCCCTGGCCGAGCGGGGCATTGCCACCCTGGGCGTGGATGCGTCCCCGGGGCTGGTTGAGCTGGCGCGGGCCGCAGGGGGAGCGTTCGAGTGCTGCGACTACCAGGGCTTTATCGAGCAGCCCCTGGGCTTCGGCCGCTTCGATGCCGTGGCCTGCAACTTCGCCTTGCTGGAAGAGGACCTGCAGCCCCTGCTCACGGCGATTGGCCTGGCTTTGGCGCCGGGCGGCGCACTGCTGTTGCAGGCCGTCCACCCCTGGACGGCGGCGGGCGAGGAGGGCTACCGCGATGGCTGGCGCCTGGAGACCTTCGCCGCCTTCGGCGGGGCCTTCGCCGAGCCCATGCCCTGGTACTTCCGCACCCTGGAATCCTGGCTGGCCCTGCTGGGGTGCAGCGGCCTCGTGCTGGAGGCGCTGCACGAACCCCGTCATCCCGACAGCGGGGTACCGCTGTCGCTGCTGCTCATCGCTCGCCGTCAGGGCTGAATGCGGTAGAGGGTGCGGGTCACCCCGTAGCCGGGGTTGGCCAGGCGCACGGGCGTGGGCGTGGCCTGCGGCGGCTTGCGCTGGTTGAGGCGGTTGCTCAGGTCCAGCCAGGCCGCCAGGGCCGACATCAGCAGCACCCCGGCGCAGGCCAGCGCCACCTGGCCCACGGCGTTGAGCCCATAGAGGGTGGCGACGGCGTCCGCCAGGGGGGCCAGCAGCACGCTGAGGCAGAACACTTCCAGCGAGTGCATGCCCATGCGGCACACTTCGCGGGCCGGCCAGCGGGTCAGCCAGTCGCTGCGCGGCAGCAGCACGGCCACGCAATAGGCGAGGGCGAGGAAGTGCAGCAGGCGCATGGGCGAGAGGTCGGTCTTGTCCAGCGGGTAGAGCACATCGCGCACCAGCATGGGCATCCAGGCGTCGTGCAGGCCGGGCACCTTCCAGCTCAGTGCGACCACCGCGCTGAACATCAGGTAGCCGGCAGCGGCGAAGAACAATGGCGACTTCCAGGTGGCCGGCGGCGCATCGGCCGGCCGCGTCTGCGCATGGCGCGCGGCCACGCCGCCGAGGACGAAGAGGAACTGCCAGGCCAGCGGATTGAAGAACCACTCGCCGCCGGGGTGCGAGCTGAGGTTCCACCCGGGCGCGCACAGGTACAGCGCGCCGGACAGCGCCAGGGCGGCGAAGCTCCAGCGCATCAGCAGCGGCAGGATCAGCGGCAGCCCGGCCAGCAGCACCACATAGAGCGGCAGCGGGTCCATCAGGTTGGGCTTGAAGCGCAGCAGCAGCTCGTCGATCAGCGCCTGCTGCGGGTTGGCCAGGAAGTAGTCCAGGCCCATCTCGTTGATGAAGTTGCGGCTGTCCACATGGTTGTTGGTGTAGAACACCACCCCCATCAGCACCGCCAGCAGGAAGATGTGGGCCACGTACAGCACCCAGACCCGGCGCAGTACCCGCAGGCAGGCCACCGCGTAGCCGTCGCGCAGCAGCAGCTTGCCGTAGGCGAGCACGGCGGCGTAGCCGGCGAGGAAGACGAAGATCTCCGCCGCGTCGCTGAAGCCGACGTTGCGGGGCGTGACCTGGCCGAGCGGGTTGTGCGGAATGTGGTCCCAGAAGATGAACACCAGGGCCAGCCCTCGGAAGAAATCGATACGGAGGTCGCGTCCTGTCTGCATGGCGGCGTACTCGCGGCAAGTCCCGCCCGGGCTGGGCGAGCGGTGGGTCCTGATGGTTCTGACTGCGGCCCTGGGGCGAGTTTCCCCATGCAAGACGGACGGTCGTGCCCGCCCCGACGCACGGCTTTACCGACGCGGCGGGAAGCCGCACTATCCGCGCGTTTCGATGCGTGCATTCAAGGAGTGGAAATGAGCAAGGCATTGCTGGTCGTGGACATGCAGGCGGGGCTGTTCCTCACCCCCCCGGAGCCCTGGCGCGCCGGGCAGGTACTGGAGCGGATCAACCGCCTGGCCGACCGTGCACGCAGCGCCGGGGTGCCGGTGATCTACGTGCAGCACGACGGCGAGCCCGGCAGCGAGCTGGAGCCCGGCTGCATCGGCTGGCAGCTGCACCCGGGGCTGGAGCGAGGCGACAACGACTGGGTGCTGCGCAAGACCGCCTGTGACGCCTTCTTCGAGACCGAGCTCAAGGCCACCCTGGAGAAGCTCTACGTCACCGACCTGGTGGTGACCGGCTACGCCACGGAGTTCTGCGTCGATACCTCCATCCGCCGTGCCGCCAGCGAGGGCTTCAACGTCATCCTGGCCAGCGATGCGCACACCACCCGCGACCGGCCGCACCAGAGCGCCGAGGCGATAGTCGCCCACCACAACTGGGTCTGGGGCGAGTTCATCCAGCCCCGCAACCCCATGCGCCTGCAGCAGGCCGAAGAGATTCACTTCTGAGGAGAGACACCATGGGCAGCATCACCTTCCCCGACGGCACCGCCGTACCCGCCATCGGCCAGGGCACCTGGCACATGGGCGAGCGCCCCGACCAGCGCGCCCGCGAAGTCGCCGGGCTGCGCCTGGGCCTGGAGCTGGGCATGAGCCTGATCGACACCGCAGAGATGTATGCCGAAGGCGGCGCGGAGCAGGTGGTGGGCGAGGCCATCGCCGGGCATCGCGACGCGGTATTCCTGGTCAGCAAGGTGTACCCGTGGAACGCCAGCCGCCAGGGCGTCGAGCAGGCCTGCGAGCGCAGCCTCAAGCGCCTGGGCACCGACCGCATCGACCTCTACCTGCTGCACTGGCCGGGCGAGCATCCGCTGGAGGAAACGGTGGAAGGCTTCGAGCGCCTGCGCGAGCAGGGCAAGATCCTGCGCTGGGGCGTCTCCAACTTCGACCTGGCCGACCTGCAGGGCCTGCCCGCTGGCTGCGCCGCCAACCAGGTGCTGTACAACCCCGAGTCGCGCGGCATCGAGTTCGACCTGCTGCCCTGGCAGCAGCGCCAGCGCATGCCGCTCATGGCCTACTGCCCGGTGGGGCAGGGCGGCAGCCTGCTGCGTGATGCGGCGTTGCTGGAAGTCGCCCGCCGTCACGAGGCCACCCCGGCGCAGGTGGCCCTGGCCTGGGCGCTGCGCCAGGACGGCGTGATCGCCATTCCCAAGGCGGTCGATCCCGTGCACATCCGGCAGAACGCCCGCGCCGCCGATCTCGGCCTGAGCGCCGACGACCTGGCGCTGATCGACCGCGCCTACCCGGCGCCGACCCGCAAGCAGCGACTGGACATGGTCTGACCCGCTTTGCACCCTGGGTGGGCGCCGAGCGCAGCTGTGTGGGTGCGCGGGTGCGCGGGTGGGCGGGTGGGCGTAGGGTGGGCTTCAGCCCACTGTTTTTCGGCGGGCACGAGGCTTGGCTGATCAGCGAGCCCGGAGGGTGGGCCGGGCGGCGCTCCGCGAGCGGAGCGAAACCATCACCCCGGAGCGATCTCCCGGTCCTATCCGGCCAATATACGAAGAAGCATCTGTCGACAAGATTCCTATTGTCCTACGGCTCCCATAGACTCGCGGGTCTGTGACCCAGGGAAGGATTGTTATGAATCGCATGCTGTGGACGTTGTTCGGCCTGATGGGGTTGGCGATGAGCGCCGGGGCGCAGGACCTGTCGACGCCGGACCCGCTGCTCGATGCGCCCGCCGCGTCCGCCAGCCCCGGCAGCGCCGCACGCGGCGTGTTGCGCGCTCGTGACCAGGCCGTGCTCGCCAGCGAGCTGGCCGGGCGCATCACCGAGATGCCTTATGCCGAAGGCCAGGCGTTCAAGAAGGGCGAGGTGCTGGTGCGCTTCGACTGCAGCGCCTACCAGGCCCAGCTCAACGCCGCCAATGCCGCCACCCGCGCCGCCCGTGAAGAGCTGAAGAACAAGCAGCAACTGGCCGCGCTCAACTCCGTCGGCCGCTTCGAAGTGGCCCTGGCCGAGGCGCGCCAGGCGCAATCCCAGGCGGAAGCCCAGGTCTACCAGGTGCAGGTGCAGCGCTGCCAGGTCAAGGCGCCCTTCGATGGCCAGGTGGTCAGCCGCCGCGTGCAGCCCCATGAAAGCGTGCCCAGCGGCGCGCCGCTGCTGGAGGTGGTGGACAACCGCACCCTGGAGATCCACCTGCTGGTGCCATCGCGCTGGCTCGGCGGACTCAAGCCCGGTGAACCCTTCGAATTCGTGCCCGACGAGACCGGCAAGCCGCTCAAGGCCACGGTCAAGCGCCTCGGTGCGCGCATCGACGAAGGCAGCCAGACCCTGCTGCTGATCGGCGCCCTGCCCGAGGACGCGCCCGGCCTGCTGGCCGGCATGAGCGGCAGCGCACGCTTCCCGGAGAGCCGATGAACGCGCCGCTGCCCGGCTTCGCCGAGCGGGTCTTCGCGGTCTTCCTCGGCCTGCAGGCCCAGGCCCGCAAGGCCGGGACGTCTTCGCAACTGGCCTTCGCCATGGTCAACGACGGCCAGGGTGTATTCGGCTATCGCCATGCCGCGCTGCTGATCACCGGCAAGGTCCGCGCGCTCACCGGCATCAGCGTGGTGGAACCCAACGCCCCCTTCGTCGCCTTCGTCGAGCGTGCGGCGGCCCAGCGCCTGGCTGCGTGCCAACTGGGCGAGCCCGGCGTCGTCGAGCCGAGCAGCCTGGACGAGGGCAGCCGCGAGGACTGGCAGGCGCTGTCCGCCGCCCAGGCCTTCTGGCTGCCGTTGAAGGATCGCCAGGGCGAGGTCTTCGGCGGCCTGTGGATCGCCCGCGACACCCCCTGGAGCGAGGCCGAGCAGGCCTTGCTGGTGCAGCTCGGCGACACCTACGCGCACGCCTGGCTGGCCCTGCAGCCGCGCAAGCCCTGGCGCCTGCGCTGGCCGAAGAAGAAGCTCCTGGCCCTGGCCGGCGCGCTGGCCCTGGTGCTGCTGGTGCCGGTGCGCCAGTCGGTGCTGGCGCCGGCCGAAGTGGTGCCCCAGGGCGGGCGCGTGGTGGCCGCGCCGCTGGACGGGGTGATCGCCGAATTCCTCGTCAAGCCCAACCAGAGCGTTGCCGCCGGCGACCTGCTGGTGCGCTTCGACGCCACCACCCTCAAGGCCCAGGCCGATGTCGCCGAACGCGCCCTGGGGGTGGCCGAGGCGGAACTGAAGGCCAACAGCCAGCGCGCCTTCGCCGACGCCGAATCCAGCGCCCGCATCGACCTGCTGGCCGCCCGCGTGGAGCAGAAGCGTGCCGAGCGCGACTACGCCCGGCAGTTGCTGGCGCGCAGTGAAGTCCGCGCCGAGCGCGCCGGCATCGCCGTGTTCGCCGATGCCGAGCGCCTCACCGGCAAGCCGGTGCAGACCGGCGAGCGGCTGATGCAGATCGCCGACCCGGCCCAGGCCGAGCTGCGCATCGAGCTGCCCGTGGGCGACGCCATCGCCCTGCAACCCGGCGCCGAGGTGGCGCTGTTCCTCGACAGCGACCCGCTCAACCGCCACGACGCACGCCTTGAACGCGCCGCCTACGAGGCCCAGGCCACCGCCGCCGGGCAACTGGCCTATCGCCTCGACGCCGCCTTCGCCGATGCCCCGCCACGCATCGGCCTGCGCGGCACCGCCAAGCTCTTCGGTGACCGCGCGCCGCTGGCCTACTACCTGTTGCGCCGCCCTCTGGCCGCGCTGCGCCAGGGCCTGGGGTTCTGATGCTGCCCGCCCTGCGCCCCGACCTGCAGCTCTCGCCCGCCGCGCCGGACCGCGACGGTGCGCCGCAATGGACCCTGGCCGACCCCCTGCGTGGCCGCTATTTCAAGCTCGGTGCCGCCGCCGTCCGCCTGCTGCGCCACTGGTCGCGGGGTGAGCCCCAGCAGGTGCTGGCGGCCGCCAACGCCGAGCCGGGCGCGCCCCTGGGCGCCGGCGAGCTGGAGCAGATGCTGCGCTTTCTGCGCGGGCACGACCTGATCGCCGCCCTCGACCCGGAACAGCGCGCCAGCTATGCCCTCAAGGTCGCCAGCACGCGCCACAGCCTGTGGCAGCAGGTGCTGCACCAGTACCTGTTCTTCCGCATCCCGCTGTGGCGGCCGGACCGTTTCCTCAACCGAGCCTGGCCGGTGCTGGAACGCAACGGCCCCTGGCTGCTGCGACGCGGCCTGCCGGTAATTCTGCTGCTCGGGCTGTTCCTGGTGGCCCGGGACTGGGAGCGCTTCCTCGCCACCTTCCCGCACCTGTTCAGCTTCGGCGGCGCGCTGGCCTTCGGCATCGCGCTGACCTTCGCCAAGCTCTGCCACGAGTTCGGCCATGCCTTCATGGCCAAGCGCGCGGGGTGCCGGGTGCAGAGCATGGGCCTGGCCTTCATGGTGATGCTGCCGATGTTCTACACCGACGTCAGCGACGCCTGGCGGGTGCAGGACCGGCGCTCGCGATTACTTATCGGCGCCGGCGGCGTGCTCGCTGAGCTGGTGCTGGCGGTGCTGGCGCTGCTGGCCTGGTCGCTGCTGCCGGACGGCCCGGCACGTACCGCCGCCTTCATGCTGGCCAGCGCCACCTGGATCACCACCCTGGCGATCAACCTCAACCCCTTCATGCGCTTCGACGGCTACTTCCTGCTGAGCGACCTGTGGGGCGTCGACAACCTGCAGAACCGCGCCTTCGCCCTGGGCCGCTGGCGCCTGCGCGAGGCGCTGTTCGGCTACGGCGAACCGGCCCCGGAGCCCTGGTCGCCAGCCATGCAGCGCCGCCTGCTGCTGTGGAGCTACGGCTCGTGGATCTGGCGCGCGGCGCTGTTCTTCGGCATCGCGCTGACGGTCTACCACCTGTTCTTCAAGGTGCTGGGCATCTTCCTGATGCTGGTGGAGCTGGTGTGGTTCATCGGCCTGCCGATCTGGAAGGAATTCGGCGAGTGGTGGCAGCGCCGCGACCAGGCCGACCCGCGCAAGGTGCTGCTCACAGGCTCGGCCCTGGGGCTGGTGCTGCTGGTGCTGCTGGTGCCCTGGCGCAACGCCGTGGACGTGCCGGCCATGCTGGAGGCCGCGCGCACCGGCACCCTGCACGCGCCCATCGGCGCGCGGGTCAAGGCGGTACGGGTGAAGGACGGCGACACGGTGGAGCAGGGCGCCCTGCTGGTGGAGCTGGAATCCCCGGACCTGGACGCGCGCCAGGGCATCGTCCGGCGCGAAATCGACATCCTCCAGTTGCAGCTGCGGCGCCAGGCCGGGCGCAGCGAGACCGCCGCCGAGACCGGGGTGATCGAGCAGCAACTGGCCGAGGCCGTGGCCGAGTATCGCGGCCTGGCCGCCCAGCGCGAGCGCCTGCAACTGCGTGCGCCCCTGGCCGGCGTGGTGCGCGACCTGCCACCGGACCTGGTGGTGGGCCGCTGGCTGCACAGCGGCGAGACCCTGGCGCGGGTGATCGCCCCCGGGCTGCGCCTGCGCGGCTACCTGGCCGAGGAAAACCTCTGGCGCGTGGCGCCGGGGGCCGAGGGCCGCTTCATCGCCGACGACCCGGCGCGGCCCGCCTTCGCGGTGCGCCTGGACGAAGTGGACACCACCGGCGTCGCCTACCTCGAACTGGAGGCGCTGACCTCCGACCACCACGGCCAGGTGGCCGTGCGACGCAACGCCCAGCAACGCGCCGAGCCGGTGCAGGCCCAGTACGGCGTGCGCCTCAGCCTGTTGCAGGACCTGCCGCCCCCCGCCCAGCCACTGCGTGGCGTGGTGGTGCTGGAGGGCAGCCGGCAGTCGCTGCTCGGCTTCGCCTGGCGCCGCATGGCGGCGTTGGGTGTCAGGGAAAGCGGTTTCTAGCCCATCTGCCAAGGAAGGTTCCATGGACGTAACCCTGCCGATCTGTTCCCGCCTGCCCTGGCGCTTCGACCTGGAGCCGCTGCTGGCGGCCCTGGAGCGGATCGACCCGACGGCCTGGGTGGCGCATTTCAACACCGCCTACTACCAGGGCGACTGGAGCGGGATCGACCTGGTGGCGGCGGTGGACGCGCCGATTCCCCTGGCGCCGGGCTTCGGCCCGGTGGCCCGCAGCGCCCTGTGCGCGGCCGATCCGGCCTGGCCGGCGGCCATCGAGCGGTTCGGCGAGGGCCTGCGCAGCGCGCGCCTGCTGCGCCTGGGCGCCGGCGCCAGCATCCGCGAGCATTGCGACCCCGACCTCGGCGCGCCGGAGGGGCCGTTGCGCCTGCACGTGCCGCTGCTCAGCCCGCCCGGGGTGGAGTTCCTGGTGGACGGCCGGCAGGTGCCGATGGCGCCCGGTGAGTGCTGGTTCATCGACCTGTCCCGCCCCCATCGGGTGGACAACCCGGGGCCGGGACCACGCATCCACCTGGTGCTGGACTGCCTGGCCCACCCGCGCCTGCGCCAGGCGATCGCCGAGGGCCTGGCGACGACGCCTGCGCTGCAACCGAGCCGGGGCGTACGGGCCTTCGCCGCGTTCAACGAGCAGGTGCAGCAGCGCCCGGAACTGGCCCGTGCGCTGCAATGGATCACCGACCCCACCGACTTCTGCCGTGAGGCGATAGCCGCCGGCCAGGCCCTCGGGCTGGTGTTCGGCGAGGCGGATGTGCGCATGGCCATGCGCCAGGGACGCCAGGCCTGGAGCCGGCAATGGAGCGTGCGATGACCCCGTTGGATTTCACCGAGTGGCTGCCGATCCGTGCCTTCGAGCAGGCCGGCAGCTGGCAGCTGGACTGGGCCTGGTTCGGCACCGCGCCCCTGGCCCGTCCCTTCTTCAGCGACGATGTGGACGATGCGCTGCGCCTGCCGTTCAACCTGGCCCTGCGCCGCCAGACCGGCCTGGATGCGCTGTTCGACTGGCAGGCCCGCAGCCCCGGCCTGGAACCTTCGCTGCTGGTGTTCCACACCTCCCGCTGCGGCTCCACCCTGCTGGCGCAATTGCTGCGAGCCCTGCCCGGGCACGTGGTGCTGTCCGAGCCGCCGCCGCTGGATGCCTTGCTGCGCGCGCACTACCGCGACCCCACGGCCTCCGCCTGGCAGGCGGACGCGGTGCGCGCCTTGTTCTCTGCCTATGGCCAGCGGCGCTGCGGCGACGAAACCCGGCTGGTGGTCAAGCTGGACGCCTGGAATCTCTTCGAGGCGCAGTTGTTGCGCCGGCTCTACCCCGAGGTGCCGTGCCTGTTCCTTTACCGCGACCCGCTGGAGGTGGTGGTGTCCCAGCGGCGCCAGCCCGGCCTGCATGCGGTCCCTGGGCTGCTGGGCCCGTCCGGGCTGGATGGCCTGCCGGGGCGGGAGGCAGTGGCGCCCGGCGATTACCTCGCCTGGATGGTCGGCCACCTGCTGCAGGCCGGGTTCGGCCTGTGCGCGGCCGGCGAAGCGGTGGCCTTGAACTACCGTGAACTGCCCGACGCCCTCTGGGGCCACCTGGGGCCGCTCCTGGGCATCGACCCGGCCGCCGTGCCGCACCTGCAGGCCGTGGCCGGACGGGATGCCAAGCGCCCCGGACAAGCCTTCAGTGCCGATGGCGAGGCCAAGCGCAACGAGGCGGACGAGGCCACACGGGCGGCTGTGGAGCGCTGGGCGAGGGCGCCCTATCAGGCGCTGGAGGCCCTTCCACCCCCGCCACTTGTGAATGACGCTTCACATTCATTGCCCAAACCGCCGAACGGCGATTTTTCGATGGTGGCCAACTGAAATCTTCGTCTATGCTGCAAGCAGGGAAACTGTAACCACAGTTGTAGGCTCTTTCCCCGGGCCAGCAAGGATGCACGTCGTATGTCTTTCCAGACCTTGAACCTCCGCTTGGCAACGTCCGCCGATCGCGCTTTCCTGCGGGCGCTGTACGGCACCACTCGTGCCCACGAGATGCAGCACACCCCCTGGGACCAGGCGGGCTGCGAGCGTTTCCTCGACCAGCAGTTCGAATCCCAGTGCGGCTACTACCTGGCGCATTACGCCGACGCCGATCAATACGTCATCGAAGAGGCCGGCCAGCCCCTAGGCCGGGCCTACCTGCTGTGGACCGACACCCACCTGCAAATCATCGACCTGGCCCTGTTGCCCGAGGCCTGTGGCCGTGGCATCGGCGGCGAGCTGCTGGGCCGCTTTCTCGAACGGGCCGATCGTGAGGGCCTCAGCGCGGGGCTGCACGTGGAGTCCTACAACCCGGCCCAGCACCTCTACAGCCGCCACGGCTTCGAGGTGGTGGGGGAGAACGGCGTGTACCTGAAGTTGCGCCGCGCCCCTCGCAGCCCGCAGGCCATGGCCGTGCCTGCGCAACGTCCGGCCGGTCTGTCCTGAGGAATTGCCCATGCACCCGATGCCTTCCTTCGCACTGCTTACCGAGATCGTCGGCCAGCCTTTCCACCTCTGGCTGTCGCCGGAGCAGGTGCTGCCCATCGAACTGCTCGCCGTCGAGGAGGGCACCGCCATGACCCCCCGGCACCAGTGCTACCTCGCCCACTTCGCCCTGCCTTCCCAATGCAGCCTGCCCCAGGACGTCTACCGCCTGGGCTTGCCGGGGGAGCCGGGCTGGGAGCTTCTGCTGACCCCCGCAATGCCCACCCCGGACGGGCGCCCTGTACTCCAGGCCGTGTTCCACACCGACCGGCCGGCATAGACCACAACAATAAACATGCACACGCGCCGAGCCTTAAGGGCGCGCAAAACCAGAGCCAGAGGAGAGTCAACACGTGGAACCTTTCATCGGTGAGATCAAGATGTTCGGCGGCAACTTTGCACCCCGGGGCTACGCATTCTGCATGGGGCAGATCGTGGGGATTGCGCAGAACACCGCGCTGTTTTCCCTGTTGGGCACCGTCTACGGCGGTAACGGCCAGACCACCTTCGGGCTGCCGGACCTGCGCGGCCGCTCGCCGGTCGGCCAGTTCCAGGGGCCGGGCCTCTCGATGATCGACCTCGGCGAGGTCGGCGGCACCGAGAGCGTCACCCTGCTCCAGACCCAGATGCCGATGCACACCCACGTCGCCACCGGCACCAGCACGATTTCCGCTGCCGGCACGCCGACCAGCCCGGCACTGGTTCCGAGCGCCACCAACTCCGTACTGGGTGGGTCCGTCGGTGGGTCGGCCTCTGCGGCGGCCATCTGGTCGACCGCGATGGCGAATCCGGTTCCGCTGACCAACCCCAGCACCGTCAACGTGACGGTGCAGGTCGCCGGCGGCAGCCAGCCGGTGAGCCTGCGCAATCCCTTCCTCGGGGTGAACTTCATCATCGCGATGGAAGGGATCTTCCCCTCCCGCAACTGATGAACCTGCGCCGCCGGTGCCTCGCGGCACCGGCGGCTCCGTGATCGGACAGAGACTCATCGACAGGCAGACGTACACGCAGACCATGGCCAATTCATCACCCGCCTTCCATTTCATCTCGGGGCTGCCACGCTCGGGGTCCACGCTGCTGGCGGCGCTGCTGCGGCAGAACCCGCGCTTCCACGCCGGCATGACCAGCCCGGTGGGCAGCTTCTTCTCGGCCCTGCTCAAGCAGTTCGGCGCCGAGAGCGAGTTCGGACCGGTGGTGACCCAGGAGCAGCGCAAGCGCCTGCTCGCCGGGCTGTTCAGCAACTACTACGCGGACCAGGCCGGGCGGGACGTGATCTTCGACACCAACCGCCAGTGGTGCGCGCGGTTGCCGGCCCTGCTGGACCTGTTCCCCCAGGCCAGGGTGATCGCCTGCGTGCGCAATGTCGCCTGGGTGATGGACAGCATCGAGCGGCTCTACCGCGCCAACCCGTACGAGATCACCAAGCTGTTCAACGACGACAACGAGCGCAACACCGTCTACAGCCGGGTCGAGACCCTGGCCCAGCGCAACCGCCTGGTGGGCCTGCCCTGGTCGGCGCTCAAGGATGCCTATTACGGCGAGCACGCCCGCTCCCTGCTGCTGGTGGACTACGACCTGCTGGTGACCACGCCCGAGCGGGTGCTGCGGCTGGTCTACGAGTTCCTTGGCGAGCCCTGGTTCGAGCACGACTTCGAGCATGTCGAGTACGACGCCCCGGAGTTCGACCAGGCTCTGGGCCTGCGCGGCCTGCACAAGGTGCGGCCCAAGGTCGAAGTGGCGGCGCGGCGCACCCTGCTGCCGCCGGATCTGTTCGAGCAGTACGCGCAACTGGATTTCTGGAAGGACTCGCGTAACAGCGAGGCCCATGTGATCAGGACCGCCCGGGATGCCCGGGCCCTGGAAGAAGAACGCAACTGAGCACCCGCCGAGGCGGGCGCCGGAACGAGGAGGTAGAGGTCATGGGCTGGGGTCATTCGAGGAAGGCAGGTCGCAACGGCAAGGCCAAAGGTGCGGAGGCTGCGCCCCTGGCGTGCCCGCTGCCGCTGATCAGTGCGCTGGAGCCGCGCATGATGTTCGACGGCGCGGTGGCCGCGACGGTTGCCGATACCGCCGCCTCGGCGGCCACCTCCGCTCCCACGGCGGTCGACGCGGCCCATGACACCGGCGCCAGCGACAGCAGCCATACCGGCACCGCCGACAACAGCCACGGCACCCAGGACCTGCAGGCCAGCCCGGTGACCGACGGGCAGAACGGCGTGCGCAAGGAAATCGTCTTCGTCGACACGCGTGCGCCGAACTACCAGGAGCTGCTCAAGGCCGTCTCGCCCAATGCCGAGGTGGTGCTGCTGTCCACCGACAAGGACGGCGTGCAGCAGATCGCCGACGCCCTGGCCGGGCGCACCGGCATCGACGCCATCCACATCATTTCCCACGGCGATTCCGGGGTGCTGCTGCTGGGCAACGGGCCGCTGTTCGAAGGCAACCTCGGGCAATACGCCTCCCAGCTTTCCAGCATCGGCAAGGCGCTGACCACCGATGGCGACATCCTCCTCTACGGCTGCGAAGTGGGGGCCGGCAGCGAAGGCCAGGCCTTTGTCACCAAGCTGGCCGGCATGACCGGGGCGGACATCGCCGCTTCCGACGACAACACCGGCGGCAACGCCAAGGGCGGTGACTGGGACCTGGAGATCGCCACCGGCCAGATCGCGGCCAGCAGCGCCCTGAGCCTGTCGCGCCTGGGCGGTTATGACCACCTGCTGGTGACCACGGCGGTGAACAACATCGCCGACCTGAAGAGCGCCATTGCCACGGGCAATACCGACGGTGTCGACGATGTCATCACCCTGACGGGCAACATCACTTTCGCCAGCTTCAACGATGCCATCACCATCAACGTCACCGACGGCCATACCTTGCAGATCGTCGGCGGCGGTTTCGCGCTGGACGGCGCCAACAAGGCCCGGGTGCTGGACGTGACCACCAGCGGCGCCAACTCCAAGGTCGCGCTGGACAACATCACCATCCGCAACGGCCTGGTCGTCGGCAACGGGGCCAATGAAGGTGCCTCCGCTGCGGACAGCCTGGGCGCGGGTATCCGCAACGCGGGCGTACTGACCATTACCAACAGCACCATCACCGCCAACAAGGCATCCGGCGGCGGCGGTGGCGGTGGCGATTTCGGAGGCAACTACGGCGGCGGCGGCGGTGGCGGTGGTGGTTTTGGTACCACCCTCGGCGGCACCGGGGGAACCAGCGCCGGTGCCGCCATAACGCCCACCTCACCTTCCACTGTCACCGGAGGTAATGGCGGCGGTCCCAACCCCGACTTCGGGGGGCGTGGCGGCAGCGCTGCGGCAGGTTCGGGTGGCAGTTACTTCGGTAACGGTTCGAACACTGCCGGCTACACCGCCGGGGGATCGGGCGGGGTGGCCAACAACGGCAGCACCAGCATCGGCGGCGGCGGTGGTGGTGGTGGCTCATCGGCGGCCGGCGGCAGGGGGGCTGCTGCCGCAGGCGGCATCTACAACTCCAGCAGCGGCATCCTGACTATCGTCAACAGCAGCGTGACCAACAACCTCGGCGCCGGTGGCGGCGGCGGCGGCGGGGTTGCCAGCGACCAGGCCGCAAACTACAGCCGGGTGGGCAGTGGCGGTGATGGTGGTGCCGGGGTCGGTGCCATCTGGAACGCCGGCGGTACGGTGCGGATGGACGCCACCAGCGCCGGTACCCTCGCCACCGGCAACGTGGGCGGTGGCGGCCTGGGCGGCAAGGCCGCCGGAGCCGGCAACGTCGATGGCACCAACGGTGCGTCCACCTCGACCATCTACACCACCAACGGGGGCACCACCGATACCAATTACAACCCCAACGCGGCACCGACCCTCGGCAACCTCAACAACGACAGCGTCGCCTGGGCCGGTGCGGGCAACACCGTGCGGCTCGATCTGGGCAGCAACGCCAGCCTGGCCGATGCCGAGCTGGGTGCGCTGAACAGCGGCAACGGCAACTGGTCCGGTGCCAGCCTGGTGATCCAGCGCAATGGCACGGCGGTGAGCAGCGACGTGCTGGGCTTCGACACCACCGGCGGGCTGTTCACCGTCAGTGGCAGCAACCTGCAGTCGGGCGGGCAGACCTTCGCCACCTTCACCAATACCGGCGGCGTGCTGACCATCACCTTCACCAGCAGCGGGACCACAGCCACCACCGCCCTGGTGAATGATGTGGCGCAGCGCATCACCTACCGCAACGACACGCCGGCCGGCGATGCCAACGTCAAGGTCACCCTCAACGATGGTGCCGGCGCCAGCGCCACCGCCAACGTCACGGTGACCACGGACTTCATCTACGTCACCAACAGCAGCGACACCGCCACCATCGATGCCAGCAACGGCACGAGCTTCAGCGAGGCCGTCGCCATCGCCGCGGCCGACAGCACCGGCAGCCAGACCATCGTCTTCGCCAGCACCATGGCCGGCCAGACGCTCAACCTCAACGCCGGGTCGATCAACGAGAGCCTGACCTTCGACATGGACCAGGCCAGCGGCCTGATCCTCACCGGCGGCACCCTCACCCTGGGGGGCGGCACCACCCAGACCTTCACCCATGGCGCCGGCGATACCGCCACCATCAGCAGCGTCATTGCCGGCAGCGGCGCCCTGACCAAGGCTGGGGCGGGCAACCTGACCCTCTCCGGCTCCGGCAACACCTTCAGCGGCGCCACCACCATCAGCGCGGGCACCCTGACGGTCAGTGGCGGCGATGCGCTCGCTTCCAACACCAGCGTGTCGGTCGCAGCCGGTGCCACCCTGGCCCTGGCCGGCAACGAAGCGCTCGGCAACCTTTCCGGTGCCGGCTCGGTGACGCTCGGCAGCTTCAACCTCACCAGCAACCAGACGGCGGACACCACCTTCTCCGGCGGCATCAGTGGCACCGGTGGGGTGACCTTCAACCAGACCGGGGCCGCCACCTACTCGACCACGCTTTCCGGCACCAACACCTACACCGGCAACACCGTGCTCACCAACTACGGCTGGCTGAAGCTCAACGGCGACGCCTCCATGGCTGACACCAACGCCGTGCGGGTCAATGGCAACAGTGTCCTGACGCTGCTCTCGGACCAGACCGTCGGCAGCCTGGCGAGCAACAACGCCAACGCCAGCATCCAACTGGGCAGCTACACCCTGACCGCCGGGGGTGACAACACCTCCACCTCGGTTTCGGGTGCAGTGTCCGGCACCGGCTCGCTGGTCAAGCAGGGCAGCGGCACCCTGACCCTGTCCGGCAGCAATACCTACGGTGGCACCACCACCGTCTCCGCCGGCACCCTGTCGATCGCCGGCGACGGCAACCTGGGCAGCGGGGCCGTCACCCTGGCGGGAGGCACCGTGCTCGATGTCTCGGGTGCTACCACCATCGACAACGCCATCGTCCTGGCCGGCAACAGCAGCATCGGCAACAGCAACGCCGTCACCCTCAGTGGTGCCATCAGCGGTGCCTACGACCTGACGAAAACCGGCAGCGGCACCCTGACCCTGTCCGGCAGCAACAGCTACGGCGCCACCTATGTGAGTGCCGGCACTCTGTCCATCGACAACGACGGCAACCTGGGATCGGGCGCGGTGAACCTGGCCGCCGGCACCACCCTGGCGCTCACCGGCGCCAATACCATCGACAACGCCATCGTGCTCGGCGGCGATGCCTCGGTGAGCGCCTCGGCCGCCGCGACCCTGTCGGGTGTGATCAGCGGCGCCTTCACCCTGACCAAGGCCGGCGCCAGCACCCTGACCCTGTCCGGCAGCAACACCTACGGTGCGACGACCGTCAGTGCCGGCACCCTCAGCGTCGCCAGCGACGGCAACCTCGGCAGCGGTACGCTGACCCTGGGCGCCGGCACGACCCTGGCGGTGACCAGCGCCGCCACCCTCGACAACGCCATCGCCCTGAGCGGCAGCGCCACGGTCAACACCAGTGCCGATACCACCCTGTCCGGGGTGATCAGTGGCAGCAACAACCTGACCAAGACCGGTGCCAGCACCCTGACCCTGACCGGCAACAACACCTACAGCGGCAGCACCAGCGTCAACAGCGGGACCCTGAGCATCGCCAGCGACGCCAACCTCGGCGCCGGGGCGCTCAACCTGGCCAACGGCACCACCCTGCAGATCACCGGCAACACCACCCTCGACAACGCCCTGGCGCTGACCGGCCTGGTGACCGTCAATGCCGGCGCTGCGGCCACCCTGTCCGGCACCATCAGCGGTACCGGCAGCCTGATCAAGGCCGGCGCCAGCAACCTGACCCTGTCCGGCAGCAACACCAACAGCGGCACCACCACCGTCTCCGCCGGCACCCTGGTGGTCGACGGCAGCACCGCCAGCGCCACCACCGTGGCCAACGGCGCGACCCTGGCCGGCAGCGGCACCCTGGGCGGCGACGTCGTCGTGCAGAGCGGCGGCATCCTGTCCCCGGGCGGCGCGGGCGTCGCCATCTTGACCGTCAACGGCAACCTGACGCTGGCCTCGGGCAGCACCCTGGCCCTGGACATCAACGGCACCACCGCCGGCACCGGCTACGACCGGGTGGTGGTCAACGGCACCGTCGACGTCTCCGGCGCCGCCCTGGCGGTCACCCATGGCTACGCGGCCGGCAGTGGCGACAGCTACACGGTGATCGTCAACGATGCCGCCGATGCCGTCACCGGCACCTTCAGTGGCGTCAGCGAGGGTGGCACGTTCAACGCCGCCGGCAACGGCACCCAGCTGACCACCAGCTACATCGGCGGCAGCGGCAACGACCTGTCCCTGACCGCGCCCATCGCCCCGACCGTCACCAGCGTCTCGTCCAGCACCGCCAACGGCACCTACAAGATCGGCGATGTCATCACCGTCACCGTGCGCTTCGATTCGGCGGTCAACGTCACCGGCACCCCGACCTTGACCCTGGAGACCGGCGCCACCGACCGGGTGCTCAACTACGTGTCCGGCTCGGGCTCCGACACCCTGAGCTTCACCTACACCGTGCAGGCCGGAGACGCCTCCGCCGACCTCGACTACGCCTCCACCTCGGCCCTGAGCCTCAATGGCGGCACCATCAAGGACGGTGCCAACCAGAACGCCATCCTCACCCTGGCCACCCCCGGTGCGGCAGGCTCCCTGGGCGCCAACAAGGCCCTGGTGGTGGACGGTGTGCGCCCGGCGGCCACCAACATCACCCTCAGCGACACCAACCTGCGCATCGGCGAGACCGCCACCGTCACCATCACCTTCGCCGAGCAGGTGGTCGGGCTGGACACGGCGGACTTCGCGGTGTCCGGCGGCTCGCTCTCGGGCCTGGGCACCAGCGATGGCGGTCTCACCTGGACCGCCACCTTCACCCCGAGCGCCAACGTCAGCGGCGCCACCAACATCATCACCCTGAACAATTCCGGGGTGATGGACCTGGCGGGCAACATCGGCAGCGGCAGCACCGACTCGGGCAACTACGCCATCGACACCCAGCGCCCGACGGCCACCATCGTGGTCACCGACACGACGCTGAAGGCCGGGCAGACCACCACCGTCACCATCACCTTCAACGAGGCGGTGACCGGGCTGACCACGGCGGACTTCAGCGTGGAAAACGGCACCCTGGGCGGCCTCAGCTCCGGCGACGGCGGCATCACCTGGACGGCGACCCTGACGCCCAGCGCCACCATCACCGACACCAGCAACCTGATCACCCTGGACAACACCGGGGTGCAGGACCTGGCGGGCAACGCCGGCAGCGGCAGCACCGATTCCAACAACTACGCCATCGACACCGAGCGGCCGACGGCCACCATCGTGGTCGCCGACACCGCGCTGAAGGCCGGGCAGACCACCACCGTCACCATCACCTTCAGCGAGGCGGTGACCGGGCTGACCACGGCGGACTTCAGCGTGGCCAACGGCAGTCTGAGCGGGCTCAGCAGCAGTGACGGCGGCATCACCTGGACGGCGACCCTGACGCCGAGCGCCAATGTCACCGACACCAGCAACCTGATCACCCTGGACAACACCGGCTACACCGACCTGGCAGGCAACGCCGGCCTCGGCAGCACCGACTCCAACAACTACGCCATCGACAGCCTGGCGCCGGCGGTGACCTCGGTCACGGTCCCGGCCAACGGCACCTACGGTTCTGGCCAGAACCTCGACTTCACCGTCAACTTCGGCGAGGCCGTCACCGTCGATACCCTCGGTGGCATGCCGCGTCTGGCCATCACCCTGGACACCGGCGGCACCGCCTACGCCGAGTACCTGAGCGGCAGCGGCACCACCGCACTGGTGTTCCGCCTGGTGGTCACCAGTGGCCAGGCCGATGCCAACGGCATCAGCGTCGGCGGCGCCCTCCAGGCCAACGGCGGCACCCTGCGCGACGCCGCCGGCAACGACGTGGTGACCACGCTCAACAGCGTCGGTGATACCAGCGCCGTGCTGGTGGATGCAGTGGCTCCCCGGGTCACCGATATCGCCCTGGACGGCACCTCGCCCACCACCAACAGCTCGGTGAGCTTCACCGTCACCTTCAGCGAAGACGTCACCGGGCTCGACCTGGCCGACTTCAAACTGCTTACCGGTGGCAGCGTCAGCGGCACCCTGCAGTCCCTCGTGCAACTGACCGGCAACACCTGGCGTGTCACCGTCAGCGGCGTCACCGGCCAGGGCAGCCTTGGCCTGTCGCTGCCGGCCATCGCCAGCGGTGTCGCCGACGGTCAGGGCAACGCCATGGTGGATTCCTACTCCACCATCGGCTACCAGATCGGCTCCCTGGACAACGGCGACCCGGAATTCCGTGCCAACCCGCCGGTGACCACACCGATCGAGACCCCTGCGCCGCTGCAGCCCACCGTGCCCAGCGCGCCGCCGCCCTCGACCACCACCTCGCCGCTGATCCCGCCGCCGCTGTTCGAACAGCCGACCCTGGGCAGCGGTATTCCTACCGTGGGCAACATCTTCATCAACAACGGTGCCCTGGCACCCAGCTTCATCGCCCAGGTGTTCGCCAGCAGCGACAGCAGTAGCGACGGTGGCGGCGCAGGCTTCCTCGGTTTTGGTGGCGGGGATGGCGGCGTGTTCGGCGCCAGCACCTTCTCCGGCCTGTTCAGCAAGGACAAGCCCCAGGAGAGCAACGAGAAGATCTTCGACAAGCAACGTGGCAATGGGCAGGGCGGGCGCAGCTTCGGCGCGCCGACCCTGGGCCAGCAGCTGCATGAGATGAAGGAAGCCGAGCAGCGCCAGGTGCGTCAGCTGGCACAGGCCCTGGGGCAGGTCGCGGGGACGGCCGCCCAGGGTTGAAACGATTTGGGCATATCCAAACACCAGCCGTACCAGGGGGCGGCACAAGGATGACCAACAATTACAAAGCGTTTGCGGCCAGTTTGCTGGCCTTGGCAATCAGTGGCTGCGCCGTTACCAGCCAACCCATCGACAAGAGCGTGAGCGAGGAACGTGCGCGCACCGACCTGCAGACCATGTTCCAGGGCCAGGAGCCGCTGTCCGGCCCGCTGACCCTGCACCAGGCCATGGCCCGTGCGGTGAAGTACAACCTCGAGGCGCGCCTGAAGGTGATGGAGCAGGCCATGGCCGAGCGTCAGCTCGACCTCGCCAGCTTCGACATGCTGCCGCGCATGGCACTGTCCGCCGGCTACGCCGGGCGCAACAACGTCAGCGCCTCCAGCAGCCAGAGCATCGAGACCGGCACCCAGTCCCTGGAACCGTCCACCTCGCAAGACCGCGACCGCGGCGTGGCTGACCTGACCATGGTGTGGAACGTGCTCGACTTCGGCGTCGCCTACGTCAGCGCCAAGCAGCAGGCCGACCAGCGCCTGATCGTCGAAGAACGCCGCCGCAAGGTCATCCACACCATCACCCAGGACGTGCGCTCCGCCTACTGGCGCGCCGTGGCGGCCGAGCGCCTGCTCAAGCAGATCGACAGCCTCATGGGCCGCGTGGAGCAGGCCCGCGAGAACAGCCGTCACATGAGCAACCAGCGCATCGGCGATGCCGTGCAGGTGCTGGCTTACCAGCGCGCGCTGATCGAAGCCACGCGCCAGCTGGAAGACCAGCGCCGCGCCCTGACCCTGGCCAAGACCGAACTGGCCGCGCTGATCAACCTGCCGCTGAGCACCAGCTACCAGCTGGCCTCCACCGAGGGCTACAGCGTGCCCGAGCTGAAGGTCGACTTCACCCGCCTGGAGCAGCAGGCCCTGGCCAGCCGCCCCGAGCTGCGCGAGCAGGACTACCAGGCGCGCATCAGCGCCGCCGAAACCCGCAAGGCCATGCTGCGCCTGCTGCCCGGCCTGGAGTTCTCCGCCGGCGGCCACTACGACAGCAACAGCTTCCTGGTGAACCAGAGCTGGGCCGACTACGGCGTGAAGGTCACCTGGAACCTGTTCAACGTGCTCTCGGCACCGGCGGCCATCGATGTCGCCAAGGCCGGGCAGAAAGTCGCCGATGCCCGTCGCCAGGCGATGTCCATGGCGGTGCTGGCCCAGCTGTACGTGGCCAACGCCAACTTCCATGAGGCCCAGCGCCAGTTCCAGACCAGCCAGCAACTGGCTGACCTGGACGGGCAGATCGCCGAGCAACTGCGCAACCGCTACAGCACCCAGAGCATCGGCGAGCTGGAACTGATCCAGGGCGAGCTGAACACCCTGCAGGCGCAGCTCAAGCGCGACCTGTCCTATGCCGACCTGCGCAACGCCTATAGCCAGCTGTTCATCAGCGCCGGTGTCGACCCGCTGCCGGACGCACTGCCGGACGCCAACCTCTCCACCATCGCCGGGGCCTTGGCCAACAGCGAATCGCGTTGGGAGAACGGGGATATCGGCACCGCGAAGTAACCCTCGCGGTTCGATGGGGAAAAGGGGCTTCGGCCCCTTTTTTCATGGGCAAAAAAACGGATCGGTTGCGCGTAGGGCGGGTGAAACCCGACGGGTTCGGCAGCGTGCCCTCGCGGGTTGCACCCGCCCTGCGGGGCGGTATGCATGCTGGCGACCCTTGCCGCATGAGGGGAGGGCGGCGGGCTTGTGCCTGGGCGTCAATCCGAGGGTTCAGTGAACGCTCTGCGCCTGCTCTTCGAACAGCCGCTGGGCGGTGCTCAGGCGCTCCAGCTCGCGGCGGACCATGGCGGCGTATTCCGGCGGCTTGAGCTGGTACAGCTCGGTGGCGACCCAGGCCAGCCAGCGCGGGCCAAGGGCCGCGCGCTGGTCCAGCAGGCGCAGCGCGTCGGCGAGGGCGCGCTCGGCGTTGTCCTGGTGGAAGCGTTCGCGGCCCACGGGGTCAGTTGGCCTGCAGGCCGACGTAGATGTTCTGCACGTCGTCGTGGTTGTCGAGGGCGTCGAGGAAGGCTTCGACTTCTTCCAGCTCGGCACCGGACAGCGCGACCGGGTTCTTCGCCTTGTAGCCCAGGTTGGCCGACGCCACGGTGAAGCCGAACTCCGGCAGTGCCTTGCACACGGCGTCCAGGTCGGTGGGGTCGGTGTAGAAGGTGGCGCCTTCGTCACCGGTTTCGAAGTCCTGGGCGCCGGCTTCGATGGCAGCCAGTTCCGGGTCGGCATCGGCGCTGGCCGGTTCGGCCTCGATCATGCCCAGGTGGTCGAAGTCCCAGGACACCGAGCCGGAGGTGCCCAGCTGGCCCTTGCGGAACAGCACGCGGATCTCGGCGACAGTGCGGTTGAGGTTGTCGGTCAGGCACTCGACGATCACCGGCACGCGGTGCGGGGCGAAACCTTCGTAGAGGGTGCGCTCGTAGTTGACCACTTCACCGGTGAGGCCGGCGCCTTTCTTGATGGCGCGCTCCAGGGTGTCCTTGGGCATCGAGGCCTTCTTGGCCTGGTGCACGGCAAGGCGCAGCTTGGGGTTCATGTCCGGGTCGGCGCCGTTACGGGCGGCGATCATGATTTCCTTCACCAGCTTGCCGAAGATCTTCCCTCGGGCGTTGGCGGCGGCTTCTTTAGGTTTGGCTTTCCACTGGGCGCCCATGGCGTTTCTCTCGCAGGTTGCACGGGGAGCGGGGCGCTGCCCGCTCATGACAGGTGGGCGATTCTACCGGGCAGTCGGGGGCGCCTGCCAGTTGCGGCGCCGGTTGGTGGGGGCGCACCCCGGCGCCGCAACCAAACCACGTGGAAAGTCACCGAGCGCAGGCACTTTCCATTCAAAAGGCTGAGCGCACGACGCCGCCATCTACCCGCAAGGCAGCGCCATTGGTGGCCGACGAGGCTTCGGAGCAGACGTAGACCACCAGGTTGGCCACTTCCTCCGGGCGGGCGAAGCGCTTGAGCAGCGAGGTGGGGCGGGCGCTGGTGAAGAACTCCTTCTCGAAGGATTCGAAGCTCTGGCCGCCGGAGAGCTTGTCGACGAACTCGCCCACGCCTTCGGAGTGGGTCGGGCCCGGCAGCACGGCGTTGACCGTGACCCCGGTGCCGGCGCAGGTTTCCGCCAGCCCGCGGGAGAGGCCCAGTTGCGCGGTCTTGGTGACGCCGTAGTGGATCATCTCCGTCGGGATCTGCACGCCGCTCTCGCTGCTGATGAACACCACGCGGCCCCAGTTGCGCGCCTTCATGCCGGCCAGGTAGGCGCGGGTCAGGCGCACGCCGGACATGACGTTGGTGTCGAAGAAGCGCTGCCAGTCCTCGTCGGGGATCTCGTCGAAGGGCTTGGGATCGAAGATGCCCAGGTTGTTCACCAGCACGTCCACTTCCGGGTGGTGCTGCACCAGCCGGGCGATCTCCTCGGGCCGGGTCAGGTCACCGGCGAAGCCTTCGACCTTGGCATCGGGCTGCTGGGCGCGCAGGCGGGCGAGGGCCTCGTCCACCGAACCCTGGCTGCGGCCGTTGAGGATCACCCGTGCACCCTCGCGGGCCAGGCCGGCGGCGATGGCGAAGCCGATGCCCTTGGTGGAGCCCGAGACCAGGGCGCGTTTGTGGGTCAGGTTGAAGTTCATGTTGCCTCCGTGGGTTGAGGGAGCGGTACTTGGGTATAGACGCTTTCCTCGCTCCGCGCCGTAGCCCGGGCTTCAGCCCGGGAATACCAGGATTTGCGCCGGGCACGGCTGCCGGTCAGATCCGCCCCGCCAGTTGGCGCGCATCCTCCAGCCAGCCGGCCAGGCGTGCCTCGCTGGCGCCGCGTATCGGCCCCAGCGGCAGCGTGCGCACCGGGTTGATGCCGCAGAATTTCAGGGTGGTGCGCTCCATCTGGTTCAGCCCGGGAGCGCGGTAGACCCAGCGGAAGTACCAGGGCGGCGTGTCGAGGGGGACCAGTTGGTGCGCCGAGCGGCCCTTGAGCAGCTGTGCCGGGAAGGGGTTGCCCTTGCGGTAGGCGAAGGCGAAGCCCGGCAGCAGGATGCGGTCGAGAAAGCCCTTGAACAGCGCTGGCACACCGCCCCACCAGATGGGGTAGACGAAGCACAGGTGCTCGGCCCAGGTGATCAGCTCCTGGGCGCGGAGCAGGTCCGGCTCCAGTGGCTGGATGCGCCGGTAACCCTCGTGGAGGATGGGGTCGAAATCCAGCTGGTGCAGGCACAGCGTGCGCACCTCGTGACCTGCCGCCTGAGCCGCCTGTGCATAACCCTGCGCCAGTGCTGCGCAGTAGCTCTCGCCCGAGGGATGCCCGAGTACCACCAGGACGCGTTTCGTTGCCATGTGCCACCTGCCCATTGAAGGAAAGGCGGCAGTCTGGCGTCTGCCCCTAGGGGCAGAGTCAAGCCTCGTGCAGCAGGGCGCCGCGCTGGGCGGGTTCGGTGGCGCAAAGGGCTTGGCCGGCCTGGGGCTGGCCGCCGATGCAGGCGTGGATTTCTGCGCCGATACGGCCCAGCTGCGCGTCCAGGCGCTGCAGCCGGCGGATTTCCGCACGCAGGGCGGCGCGTTTGTCCTGCAGGCGCTGGTACAGCTCGGGCCAGTCGGGCTCTTCGCCACCGGCCAGCAGCGGATGCAGTTCGGCCAGGCGGAAACCCACCGATTGCGCCTGGCGGATCAGCAGCACCTGCTGCAGGTGGCGCTCGCCATAAACGCGGTAGACGCCCTGGCGCGGCACCGGGCCGAGCAGGCCCTGCTCTTCATACAGGCGGATGGCCTTGGCGCTGGCGCCGGTGCGGCTGGCGAGTTCGCCGATGTGCATGGTGAGCGTCCCTGTGGGAGAGAGAGGGATGACGGTAATGGCTGGCCGCGAGTCGTTCAATGGCGGTTTGATGCGGGGATGAAAACGGTGGGCTGAAGCCCACCCTACGCCCACCCGCCCAGCCTTTGCCTGCGACCTTGCGGCGCGTGGGGCGGGGCTCGGCAGTGGCGGGGGCGGTCGCTACAATGCCGCCTTTTTCGAGGAGTTCGAGCCTTGAACACCCCATCCTTTGGCGTCGGTGATGCCTCCTACCAGGCCGCTGGCGGGATCGACGGCCTGCGTCGCCTGGTCGACGACTTCTATCGCCTGATGGACGAACTGCCGGAAGCCCGCGACCTGCGCGGTATGCACCCGGAGAGCCTGGAGCTGTCGCGGGACAAGCTCGCCAGCTTCCTCAGTGGTTGGCTCGGCGGCCCGCGTCTGTTCAGCGAGAAATACGGCTCCATCGCCATTCCCGCCTTCCACGCCCAATGGCCGATCGACGAAGCCCGCAGCGCCGCCTGGCTGCTGTGCATGGAGCGGGCGATCGCGCTGCAGGGCTACTCCAGCGAATTCGCCGACTACCTCCTGGCCCAGTTGCGCATCCCCGCCGAGCGGGTGGTGCAGGCCAGCCGCAACCGCCACGGCTGACGCTTGCCCGTCATCCTCCGCCATCCATACTTGCCGGGCCGGCTCCGGCCAACTCCCTATCGAGGTCCCCATGAAACCCGTACGCATCGTCGCCCAATGGGCTGAAGACGAAAGACAGACCCTGGTGATCGTCGCCCTGCAGGCCGACGACATGAGCATCGAGAAAACCGTGGAAGCCTTCGGCTACGTGAAGGACTACGACGACGAAGACCGGATGTACGTGCGCTACCCCTTCGTGCTGGAGGAATACTCCGACACCGAGGCGCTGATGGACTGGGGCGCCCTGGACGACACCCGCACCCTGATCGACCTCTACGGCCGCCGCATCGTGCCCGGCGAAGCGCTGATCCGCAACGAACGCGGCGAGCGCTACGACTACCAGGTGGTTTCGGTGGAGCCGTTCGTGCCGGCGTGATTCACAGGCACATGTGCATGGTGTCGCAGCTGTAGGGGAGCAGTGCCAGAAAGTAGGCAAAGGTGAATGCCATCAGGCTGGGCAGCAGGTGTAGCAGCGCCTTGAGCGGCTTCACCCGCAGAAAAAGGGCCCCGACCGTGAACACCAGCGCCAGGACGGCGCAGGAGATTTTGTAGGGGTGGTCCCATTGGGCGGGCATCTCATCCATCAGGCGACCGCTGATAACCATCAGTATGAGAGCCGTTATGTAGGCGACGCCGATGCTGAAGAGGGACAGCCAGACTGCCTTCTGCTGCGGTTCTCGGCGTGACTGCCACACCATGAAAATCAGTGCCAGGAAAATGATGACGCACATCACGGCAGCCGTTACCTGCAGGTCCATCGATAATGGGTAGCGCATTTCACATCCTTGTGATTCAGAGGCAGACGGGCGTGGTAGAGCAGCCGTAGATGAACAGCGCCGGCACGTAAGCGATGGCGAAGGACAACAGGCTCGGCAACAGGTGCAGCAGGGCCTTGAGTGGGCTGATTTGCCAGCGCAGCGTACCGGCCGCGAATACGGTGGTGAGCGTGGCGCAGGCGAATGCGAAGGGATGGTCCAGTCGCGGGTCCATGTCCTCCAGCAGCAGGCCGCTGACCACCAGTAGCGCGATGGCCACCAGATAGGCGGTACCGACGCTGAACAGGGACAGCCATAGGGCCTTGTATTGCGGGTTTCTGCGGGCGATGCCTATCACGCCGGCCATGCCCAGCAGGATCAGGGCACAGGCGCAGGCGGCAAAGCTCAGTACGTAGGGCGTCAGCGGGTAGCGCACTTCACATCCTTGTCGGGTCGGGGCGTCCGTCGCCCTGTTTGCGCAAAAAGCGGCGGGCAATCTTGGCAGGGCCGATCAGCGCTCGCAATGCGCCTCAAGCATCCCGCAACAGGTCGTGGGCGTTGAGCAGGGCGTAGAGGATTTCCGGGTGTTTCTCCAGACCACGGCGGATGGCGCTGGGGATGGACTGGCGGGTCTTGCGGCAGAGGCCGGCCTGCTCGGCGATGTCGATCTCGATGCCGCGCCCGCTGCGCACCTCGTTGAAGCCGGGTGCGATGGCCAGGCGGATGCCGAGTTGCTCGAACATCTTCTGCTGCATGCGCCCGAGGTCGTCGAGGCTGCTGATGTTCTCCAACCGCTCGAGCAGGCGCAGCTCTTCCTGGCGCGTCAGGCGCAGGATGCGCAGGTCGGCGCCGGGCGCGTCCAGCAGCTGGTCGCGCTCGCAGATGCAGGTGCCGGGCGGGCAGGGGTTGCGCAGGGGGAGGGTGGCCGTCATGCATCGATCATAGCGGCAGCCCGGCGCGCTTGCGTAGGGCCGACCAGTGCCTGATGGCCCCGTGCTGCACATTTTCCCGCTTCGGCTGTCCAAATCCCATGATCGGGCCCGCCGGGCCTTGCGCCCGTGCCTGTGGATCAAGCAGGCTGGGCCGCGCCAGGGGTGATATCGCATTGCGCTGGACGGATTGGAATCGCGCATCATGAGCGCTATCAGCTAAGGGAGGTTTCCATGGGGGGTATGCATCGCGTGTCGCGGCTTGCGGCGTTGACGCTGGGAATGGCACTGGCGGCTGGCGCCATGGCCAGCGAGGAATCGCAGCTGGTCGAATCGATCAACCTGTACCGCAGCTCGGTGCAGAGCTGCGCCGGCGAGGCGTCCCTGGAGCTGCCGCCGCTGGCCGCGGACCCGCGCCTGGTGCTCTCGGCCAGCAGCATCGGCGACCTGCAGCAGGCGCTGGCGCAGTCGTCCTACCCCATGGTCAATGTGCAGGCCATCAGCCTGTCCGGCCCCCGTGATGCCAAGTCCGCCATGGGCGCGCTGCAGGAAAGCTTCTGCCATGTGCTGCTGGACCCACAGTTCGTCGATGTCGGCGTGAGCCGCGAGGACCGCGACTGGCGCATCGTCCTCGCCCGGCCGCTGCTGGCCGCCGCCCTAGGCAAATGGGAGAAGGAAGGGCAGACGCTGCTGGAGCAGATCAACGCCGTGCGCGCCCAGCCCCGCCAATGCGGCGGGCAAGCCTTCGCCGCCACCACGCCGCTGGCCTGGAACGCCACCCTGGGCACTGCCGCCGAAGGCCATGCACGCTCCATGGCCAACCAGAACTACTTCGACCACAAGGGCCGTGACGGCCGCACCCCGGGCGACCGCGCCGAGCTGGCGGGCTATGTCGGCCAGCAGATCGGCGAGAACATTGCCGCCGGCCAGGACAGCGCGCGCAAGGTGCTCGACGGATGGCTCGCCAGCCCCGGCCATTGCGCCAACCTGATGAACCCGCAGTACCGCGAGTTGGGCGCCGGCTACGCGGTGGACCCGAAGAGCGATGCCGGCATCTATTGGACGGCGATGTTCGGGACGCAGTGATGAGGTCGACCCGGGGGCCTGCCTGAGGGCCGCCATCGGTTCCCCGGGCTGAAGCCCGGGCTACAGGCGATCAGGTGCGGCCCGGGCCGTCGCGCTCCTCGAGAAACTCGGTGGCGTCGCTGCCGTCGGCGTTGAGCTGGAAGATGCGCGCCGGGCGGCCCTGCGCATCGAAGAACACCTGGCCGAGGCCGGCCGAATTCCACAGGCGTTCGCCCGCCTTGCTGTGGGCCGGGGTGCGCGGCACCACCTGCATGCGCCGACGCTTGGTGAACCAGTTGAGCGGCGAGTGGGGCGAATAGAGCCAGCGGTTGAGGCGGTCGAAGACGTCCAGCAGGCGCCGGGGGAATTCGTTCTTCACGCCGCTGCTGGTGATCTGCCAGATGCGCGGGCCCTGCTTGCGATGGCGGATCAGCACCTCGTAGACGAAGGAGTAGTGCACGTCCCCCGAGAGGATCACGTAGCTGCCCGGCGTGCGCGAGTGGCGGAAGATGTTGAGGATCACCTGGGCCGCGCCCCGATGGGCCATCCAGTTCTCCGCGTCCACCAGCAACGGGTGGCCGAACCAGCTGAAGACCTTCTGCACCGTTTCGATCAGCTTCACGCCGAACACCGGCGCGGGCGAGACGATGATGGCCGACGGATGGTCGAGCAACTCCTGCTGCAACTCGCTCAGCGCTTCCCAGTCCAGCAGGCCTGAGGGCCGCTTGAGGTTCATTTCACTGCGCCAGCGGCGCGTGCGGGTGTCCAGCACCACCAGCGCCGGCGTGGTGGGCAGCGTGTATTGCCAGTGGTTGAAGGCCAGCAGTTCGTCGATCAGGTCGTCCAGCGCCGGGCTGGCGAGGTGGCCGTCCGTTTGCGCGCCGGTCGTGAGCGCCTGGATCTTCGGCAGCACCTCGGCGAAGGCGTCCGGGTCGTTGCCCCAGCCCTGGCAGAGCAGGTAGGCGAGCAGGGCGTTGCCGATGATGCGCTTGGAGAAGGGATGGCCGTAGGCGGTCTGCTCCCACTGGGCGGAGAGGTTCCAGTCGTCGGTGATGTCGTGGTCATCGAAAATCATCAGCGTCGGCAGGTGGGCCAATACCCGCGCCGCGCCCGGCAGGCCCTCGCGGAAGGCTTCCAGGCGCTGGCGCTCCAGCTGGTAGCGCTCGACCTTGTCCGCCGGCAGCGACGGCATCTCCGTTTCCAGCAGCGTCCAGGGCACCGGTGACCACACCAGCAGGTACATGGCCAGCACCTCGGCCAGGGTCACCAGGTGGTTGTCGGCGTTGCTGCTGGTGAAGATGGGTTTCTTCGAACCCCCGAAGAAGCGCTCGCGCAGGGTCTCGTTGCTCTCCAGCGCCGGCAGCAGGTCGGCGCGCCGGTAGTAGCTGGCCGGGTGGCGGTAGAGGGCCTGGCTGTCATCGACCACGGCGCCGTCCAGGCGCTCGTCGAACAGCCCGAGACGGGCGATCAACTGGTGGATGGCGCGCAGCATCGGCCCGGCCACATCGTCGGCGTAGACCTGGTCGCCACTGAGCATCAGCAGCGCCGGGCGCTGTTCCGGCGCGGGTTGCGCGGCCAGCAGGCGGTCCGCGCAGAGCAGGCCCTCCGCCGCCGGGTGATGGGGCTTGCGGCAGGAGCCATGGAGCAACTGGTCGATGCGCGAGCGCAGCACGAAGCCCGGCTGCTGCGCCTCGCCATAGAGCAGGTGCGGCGCCCACTGGGCGATGCCCTGGTCGTCGAAACGCAGGTCGTAGTCGATCTGCCGGTCGCAGGGCAGGGGCGCATCCAGGCGCAGGTCGATCAGGTGCAGGAAGGCATGCCGCCCCAGCTGCACCACCTGGCAGGCCTCGCCATCGAGGCGGTGATCGCGGGTTTCACCCTCGATGCTCAGCCGCAGACTCAGCGCCAGCTCGCGGCTGGCCACCAGCCACAGCACCACGCGCTGCGCCTCCAGCCGCCGCAGCATCGGGCCGGCGAGAACGGGTGGAAGGTGATCGGGCGTGGCGAGCTGGGGTGCGAGCATCGGGGCGAAGGGTAGCGGACGGACAAGCGCGGAAGAATAACGCGACTGGCTAGGGCGGCTGAACAGCAAGGGCGACTGTTCTGTTAGCGGGCGTGACAGGGTTCAGTTCTGCCGGTTATGCCCATCGCGAATGAATTCGCCCCTACAGAGGCCCGTATCAGCGCTCACGCACGATGGCTTTGATTTCCTTTGATGGGACCTGCACCTGGCGCTGCTTGCCGTCCTGTTCGATGAGGAAGCTGTAGGTCTCGCCCAAGCCCCAGATCACATGCACGTCCTTCAGGCTGCAACTCGTTCCCAACCCCAGCCAGGCGGGCATCTCGCCTTTGCAGTAATCCGGTTTGAACAGCACGGTCTGGGCCTGGAAGTTGCCCAGGCCGAGTTGCTGCATGACACGGTCGGGGAGGCCAGAGAGGACGCCGCTGAGAGAGGAAATAAGCAGAGCGAAGAATAAGGCGAATGGGGCTGCGTATTTGGTCCCGCCAATGCTCATTGCGGACGTGACAGCCGCTACGAAACAGCACGCCAGAGGGATTAAACAGATAGCCAGAAGCTTGAGAGCATCCCCGTCGAGTTTGTTTATTAAACCCATGCTGTCGACCATCAATGACATCGCCAGTCCATTGACTGCCATTACGGGGACCCAAGCGTGGAAAGCAAAGCGGAAGAACGCAAACTTCGGCAGCTTGAATTTTAGTTGGATGGTGATCCCGCACAGCAGCGTGATCAGCAAGCTTCCGCCCGTGAAACTGACCAGATACATGCTCGTAAAGTTCGCCAGAACAAACGAGAGCAGAAGCGAAGTCAGGCAAAAAGGCGCTAGGAAGATCAGCCCTAGCATCCAGAAGATACTTGAGTCGGGCGTATCTTTCGGAAGCCACTCAAGAAGTCCCTTGCGTATGCCAGATACGTTCATGAAGCCATGAAATATCCAAAGACCGGGTAGCAACAGTGCTAGAAAGACAAGACCGATGACCGCAAAGCCAACGCCGCTGGCACTGAGCAGCAGGGATGAAAACTGCAACAGGTCGAAGCTGGGATAGAAGTGGTTGGCATGGAAGTAGAGCAGGAAGAGCGAGAAGCCGATCACCGGCGGCGCGAACTTGGCGAGTTGGGGCGCGATGGGCTTGAGAATCACATAAGCCCTTTCTATAAGCGTCTCCAGGTGATCATCCGATGCAGGGCGATCGCTCCACTTTTCCATGAATCTTCCTTGAGCTGGGGAATGGGGTGCCCGGCATGGTACGGAGCTGTTCCGGCACTGTCATCCCAGTCCGTAGGGCGGGTGAAACCCGCGAGGTCATGCGCCGCAGATGTCGGGTTGCACCCGACCTACATGCCCCACGGGAGCCACCCCTTGTTCAAACCGCCTTGACGATCTGCTCGCGCAGCCACTGGTGTGCGGGGTCGCGGTGGGAGCGTTCGTGCCAGAGCATGGCCATCTCGTAGCCGGGGACTTCCAGCGGGGCGTCGACCACCTGCAGGGTGCCGCTGTTGCCCACCAGGCGTTCGGGGAGCATGGCCACCAGGTCGGTGCTTTCCAATACCGAGCGCAGGAACAGGAAGTGCGGCACCGAGAGCACCACGCGGCGTTCCAGGCCGTGCTCGGCGAGCGCTGCGTCGGTGACGCCGGAGAAGCCGCCGCCATCGGGGGAGACGATCACCTGGTCGAGGGTGCAGAACTGCTTCAGCGTCGGGCGTCGCTTCAGGCGCGGGTGGCCGGCGCGGCCGGCGAGCACGTAGCGCTCGGCAAACAGGGTGCGGCGGCGCAGGTTGAGGGGTGAGCCTTCGGCGGTGTGGAAGGCCAGGTCGATATCGCCCAGCTCCGCCTGCTTGGCGATGCGCGAGGGCACCATCTCGACCACGGCGATGCGGGTGCCCGGTGCGGCGGCGCGCAAGCCGGCAAGGGCGGGCAGGAGGATGGCCGATTCGCCGTAGTCGGTGGCGGCGACGCGCCAGGTGTCCCGCGCCTGGGCCGGGTCGAAGGGGCTGGCCGGGGCCACGGCGCGCTCCAGGGCTTCCAGGGCCTGGCGCAGGGGCTCGCGCAGCTCCTCGGCGCGGGCGGTGGGGCGCATGCCGCGCGGGCCGGGTAGCAGCAGCGGGTCGTCGAAGATCTCCCGTAGCTTGGCCAGGTGCACGCTCACCGAGGGCTGGGAAAAGTTCAGGCGCTCGGCGGCGCGGGTGACGTTGTGCTCGGCGAGCAGCACGTCGAGGGTCACCAGCAGGTTGAGGTCCAGACGCCTGAGATTATTCATTCACATACCTGGAATATGGGTTATTCATTTCCAATATACCTGGCGGGCCACCATCCTGCGCTCATCCCGTTATGGAGGTTTGCCATGAATGTCCTGATCGTTTTCGCCCACCCCGAACCCCGCTCGCTGAACGGCGCGCTGAAGGATTTCACCGTGCAGCGCCTCGAGGCTGCCGGCCATGCGGTGCAGGTGTCCGACCTGTACGCCATGGGCTGGAAGGCGCCCATCGATGCCGGCGACAGCCTGGACCGCGACCCCGAGGCGCGCTTCGATGCCTCGCAGGATTCCAGGCGCGCCTTCGCCAGTGGCCGGCAGAGCGCGGACATCGCCGCCGAGCAGGACAAGCTGCGCTGGGCGGATGCGCTGATCCTGCAGTTCCCGCTCTGGTGGTTCTCGATGCCGGCGATCCTCAAGGGCTGGGTCGACCGCGTGTATGCCTACGGCTTCGCCTATGGCGTGGGCGAGCATTCGGATGTGTGCTGGGGCAACCGCTACGGCGAAGGTTCGATGGCGGGCAAGCGGGCGATGCTGCTGGTGACCACCGGCGGCTGGGACTCCCACTACAGCGAGCGCGGCATCAACGGCCCGATGGACGACCTGCTGTTCCCCATCCAGCACGGCATCCTGCATTACCCCGGCTTCGATGTGCTGCCGCCCTTCGTGGTGCACCGCACCAGCCGGGTCGACGCGGGCCGCTTCGCCAGCATCCAGCAGGAACTGGGGCAGCGCCTGGACAGGCTGTGGAGCACCGAGCCCATCGCTTATCGTCAGCAGAATGCAGGGGATTACGAGATTCCCGCGTTGACCCTCAAGCCCGAGGTGGCGCCGGGGGAGGTGGGGTTCGCGGCGCATGTGAAGCGGTAGGCCAGGTGGGGCGAGGTTGGATCGGCAGCAACGGTGGACGCCATGCCGGCCCTTCGCGAATGAATTCGCTCCCACAGAAATACGGAGGGCAGAAACGACGACGGGAGCGCTGGGCTCCCGTCGTTTGGATCAATGGGCCTGGTTCAGAGTCAGGCGCATGTGGCGGTTCACATCCTTGTACAGCAGGTAGCGGAAGCGACCCGGGCCACCGGAGTAGCAGGCCTGCGGGCAGAAGGCGCGCAGCCACATGAAGTCACCGGCTTCCACCTCGACCCAGTCCTGGTTCAGGCGGTAAACGGCCTTGCCTTCCAGCACGTACAGGCCGTGCTCCATCACGTGGGTTTCGGCGAAGGGGATCACGCCGCCCGGCTCGAAGTTGACGATGTTCACGTGCATGTCATGGCGCATGTCGGCCATGTCGACGAAGCGGGTGGTGCTCCAACGGCCTTCGGTGTCCGGCATCACGCGCGGCTCGATGTCCTGCTCGTTGGTGACGAAGGCGTCCGGCAGCGGTACGCCGTCGACCTTCTGGTAGTGCTTGCGGATCCAGTGGAAGCGGGTGTGCTGGCCGCTGGTGTTGCGCACCTTGTAGTCGGCGCCCGGCGGAATGAAGGCATAGCCGCCCGGTTGCATGCTGTGCACCTGGCCTTGCAGGGTCAGGGTCAGCTCGCCTTCGACGATGAACAGCACCGCTTCGGCGTTGGGGTCCTGCTCGGGCTTGTCGCTGCCGCCCTGGGGGGCCAGCTCGACGATGTACTGGGAGAAGGTCTCGGCGAAGCCGGACAGCGGGCGGGCGATGACCCACATGCGCATGTTGTCCCAGAAGGGCAGGTGGCTGGTGACGATGTCACGCATCACGCCCTTGGGGATCACGGCATAGGCTTCGGTGAACATGGCGCGGTCGGTGAGCAGCTCGGTCTGTGCCGGGTGCCCGCCGTGCGGCGCGTAATAGGTGGATTTGGCCATGGGGTATTTCCTCATTGTTGTCTTGCTGCCCGGCGCGTGCGGCGCCGTGGTGAGCAATGGTGCGGAGCGGCGCGCCCGTTGGAGCGCTGGCCGTCGCTGGAGAGCACGATATCCAGCGGTATGACCATGCACAAATTAAATGTTGGAATCCGCTGTATTCGGTTTTCGAATGTGGGCGGATGTCCGTCAGCCTTTCGTATCCTGCGCCAGAACCCGTGAAAGTACTTGGGCCAGTTCCTTCACCATCGGGTCCGCCGCCGGGCGGTGCAGCAGCGCCACTTCGAAGGCATCCACCGAGGGTAGCCCAGCTTTCTTCGCCAGCACGGCGTGGTCCGCCGTCACCGCCCGCTGCGGCAGCAGGCCAATGCCCATGCCATCGGCGATGGCCGACTGGATGCCCGATAGACTCGAACTGGTGAAGCTGATGTGCCAGCGCCGGCCCACCGCCTCCAGTGCCGCGATCATCTCGTCGCGGTACACCCCGCGCGGCGGGAAGGTGACGATGGGCAGCGGGTCGAGGTCGATGCAGGGGTTCTTCGCGCTGTCTACCCAGCGCGTCTTCTCCGGCCAGCAGGCCAGCGCCTCGCGGGCGTTCTGTCGCTGCTTGAGCAGCACCAGGTCCAGCTCGCCGCGGTCGTAGCTGGCGGAGAGGTCGCGGCTCAGCCCGCTGGTGACCTCCAGCTTCACCTGGGGGTAATGGCGGTTGAACGCCGCCAGCTGCTCGGTGGTGCGCCCGGTGGCGAAGTCGTCCGGCACACCGATGCGCACCGTCAGCGCCACCGTCGCCCCGGATAGCGCCTCCTGCAGCTCGTCGTTCAGCGCCAGCATGCGCCGCGCATAGCCGAGCAGCGTCTCGCCGGCGTCGGTGGGCAGCACGTCGCGGTTGCCACGTTCCAGCAGGCGGTGCCCGGCCATCTCTTCCAGGCGGCGGATCTTCTGGCTGACGGTGGACTGGGTGGAGTTCAGCCGGCTGGCCGCCGTGGTGAAGCTGCCGCAATCGGCCACCGCAACCATGGCGCGGAGCAGGTCGAGCTCGAACACGCGGCTATTCGATCGGTCACTGTGGTCCATGGGGGTATTCATCTTTCGAATGGGGATGAGGGCTTTTAGCAGCAAGGGGAGGAGGGGGCAATATCGTTCGGATTGACGCCACCCCTCGGCGCTATCTAGGCTCGCGCACTCTCTGGAATTCAAGGATGGTTCCCATGCGTAAAGCGGTGCTTGCCCTCATTGCCCTGTGCTGCCTGTCGGCCTGCCAGAGTCCCGCTCCAGGCACGCCCCCACTTTTTGAAACCGAGGAGCAGCGCTACGTCTGGCAGATGCAGGAAAGCCTGCGCAAGCTCGGGTTGGCTGCTGCAGACGGGATGCCGGTGGGGAGTGTCCAGTTGGTGCTGCTTGTTGAATCGCGTGGTGGACTCGTCAGTTGCCAAGCCAGGCCACTTTCGAAGCCGAGAGCGGAATCGCCTCCTTTCAACCCCAGGCTGGCAAAGCAGCTGTCTGCGATGTGCTGGGATGTGATCTTGCCTCCGACTCCCCTCTCGATACGTCCTGACGATGGGCCGGCCACCATCCATGCCCCCATGTTCTTCCGGACCGTTTCACTCGATCAGCTCAAAGCACAAATGCGCTACACCGAGCGTTTCGCGCAGGACAACTACCTGTGGCACGCGGTGTTCAAGGAGGAGGCGATCGACTCCGTCGGGCGAGCGTTCTTTCTCATCACCCCGGATGTGGAAGGCCAGCGGCAGACGTGCCGAGTCACGCTGGGGCCCCACCCAAACCAACCCTACGCATTCCATCCCGATGAAGCGCTCCGCCAGCGCCTAGAACAACGCTGCGCAGCGCTCAAGCCTCACGACATGCCCTTCTATCCGTCGCCGGAGGCGGGACCCAACTACACCGTCGAGGTCCGCTACATGCCGTGGAAGAAGAACATGACCAAGCGCTGGGGTGCTTGAAAGTATCGGACCTGACCCATGCCCGAGCCCCGCATCCTCTCGATCCTCCTGCACGTCGGCGACTGGCGTGCAGCCACCGAGTGGTATCAGCGCGCCTTTCCCGAGGCGAAGCGTGTGCTGTCACCGACGGATGACTACGGACACCTGGAGATGGGCGGCGTGGTGCTGGAGATCGTCAACGCCGACGACAAGGTCGCCAGCGGCGCGGCGGGCACCGTCGTCTATTGGGCGGTGGATGATCTGGATGCCGAAGTGCTGCGCCTCTTGCAGCTCGGCGCCTCGTTGTATCGAGGGCCGCTGGCGCTGGAGGACGGCGACCGCATCTGCCAGGTGCGCGACCCCTGGGGCAATTGCATCGGGTTGCGGCAGCGGGGCTGTATTCGCGGCTCTCACTAAGCCGCGCCGTTACGTCACGTGCGGGGGCCCAGGTCGGTAATCGGCTTGAGGCCGGGAATGTCCCTGTCGTCATCCTCCACCCCCATCGCGAAGCCCCATTGGCCGGCTTGCCGCAACGTCAGCCCGTATGGGGTCGTCTGATTTGCCGAGAAGGCGCCAGGAGGCGTCAGCAGCCTGCTCGCGGAGCGACCTATCCATTTGCCTCGGATTCGTTCATCGGCGAAGCAGATGTCCGGTACGTCCTCACTCTCCTTCAGGTTTCGTTCGAGGTGGCCGTGCGAGCGGTTGATTCTTGGCACAACCCGCAGCATCAGCACGTAGGCGTAACCCAGCTGGCCAGCGAGGTTCCTGCTCAGCGCATGGTCGTAGTCGACCTTCCAGGAGCAGGGAGCGAAAACCAGGCCGGCTGTGCGGCGGTATCCCCTGTAGTCCGGCCTCACGTACAGCAGTGACAGGACCCCTTTCTTCACCACGAAGGCATTCTCGGTATGGATACGGCCTATCTGGTAGGCGGTACCACCCAGTTTCTTCGCGATGAGTTCAATGGACTTGCCCGCGACGGGGATGGCCTGGATTTGCAGGCCCTGCACGCGTTGACCCACGTATCGCCAGGTACCTCTTCCGATGATCTTCTCCAGGTTCAGCACTCGTTGTTCACTTTGACTGTGGGTATTGGACTTTTCGAGGCGGTCGCCCGGGTCGTGAGCTGCTCATTTTACAGAGGGTTGAATCTGCTAGATGACCTTCACCGCCCGGCCAATGAATTGAACGGGCCCCATCGGCCGGCCCGTGGTGGAGCCACCCGGGTTTTCCAGGGTCAGCTCGAACAACTGGCTTGGCTCCAGCGGCGGCAGCTGATCGAGGGGGACGCTGAGTTGCGCGCCAGGCTTGACCAAGCCAAGGGATACCGGCGCTTGCCAGCCCTCCGCCTTGGTCCAGAACTGCAGCACTTTGTCGCCCGGAACCTCGCCATGCCCGAGGGGGATCAGCTGGACCCTGCGGCTGTCGCTGGCCTGCACCACCCAGCCGGGGGTCTGGTCGGTGGGGGCCACCAACACCACCATGTAGGTGATGCGCGGTGCGCTGGTGGTCAGCAGCATCGTCGCCAGCACCAGGCTTGCGGCCAGCCCGGCGCCCGCCAGGCCCCGCCATACGCCCAAGCGCCGGTGCCAGGGTACGGCCACCTGCCGCGGTGCCTTGGCGTCGCCATCGAGTTGCGCGTCCAGGGTGCGGGATACCCGGCTCCACAGGCGTGGGCTGGGGGTTTTCGGCTCGACGATCGCGGTCAGCTCCAGCAGACGGTTTTCCCAGGCCGTCACGGCCGAACGCAGATCGGCGTCGTGCTTGAGGCGCTCATGCACGGCATGCCATTGGCTGGCCGGCAGGCTGCCCAGTACGTATTCCCCGGCGAGGGTGTCCAGGTCTTCGGGGCCGGTGCCGTTGTGCTCGGTGTTCATCCCATGCACTCCCGCAGCGACGCCAGGCTGCGCTTGATCCACGCCTTGACCGTGCCCAAGGGCGCGCCGAGCAGGGTGGCGATTTCGGCATGCGTGCAGCCGTCGACATAGGCATGCAGGATGCAGCGCCGCCGCGCCGGCTCCAGCTGCTCCAGGCATTGATGAATTCTGGCTGAACCGTGCGCCGCCAGGCTATCGTCCACCTCCGCCACCTGCGCGTGCAGCACCGCCGCACCTGCATCATCCAGGGGCGCCTCCCGGGCACCATCGCGGATATGGTTCAGCGCCAGGTTCCGCGTGATGCTGTAGATCCAGCCGCGCGCGGAGCCACGCGCCGGGTCGAAGCTGGCAGCGCGCGTCCAGATACGGATGAAGGCATCGTGCACGATGTCTTCGGCCAGGGCGTCGTCCCGCACGATGCGGCGAGCCACGCCGAGCAGACGCGCACCTTCCTGATCGTAGAGCGCCCGCAAGGCCGGCCGCTCACCTCGGGCGCAGGCGTCGAGGTGGCTTTGGTAATCGAAGGCACTGACAGGCTGATCCACTTTCTGCGCTCGGAGGTGCCCCGGCCCGTCTGGCCGGGGTGTGTCGTTGAGCGTAGCCGACGGCTCGCCTCGCGCCTGCCCGGGCGAGCTCAGTTGGCCCCCCAGAATAGGTAGTCGGCCTGGTACTTGACGACCTGCCGCTGCCCCTTGTTCTCGGCGGCGCAGGTATCGCTGGGCGCGACGCCACCCCGGGTCGCCAGGCGCTGCACGAAGCTGACGCCGCTCATGGCGCCCTTGCCCTCGGCGGGGTTGGCCTTGACCAACTGGTACGGGATATCGCCCGTGCCGGCCGGCGCGACGGCCACCTGCGTGCCGGTGATCTTCGACCCGTCACGGGCCTGCCAGGTGGCAGGCGGCCCGAAGTAGTCCCCTACCGGCTTCCCGGCCCGGTCATTGAGCACGGCCTTGGGGCCGACGAAGAACCACTCGGTCTGGCCTGGCGCACCTGCCTTGTCGCGGCATTCGTAGGTGATTTCGCCCACGCCGACGGTTTCGAGCACGACCTTGTGGCCATCGGGCACCTTCACGGCGTCGGGCACGGCCGCCTGGGCATTGAGGCTTTGCAGGGCGAGGCACAGGACGAGGCCGCTGAGCAGGCCACTGGCAGGTTTTACGTTCATGGGGCGATCTCCTGATAGGTAATCGAAGAGGCAGATTCGGGCTGCCCATCTGTACTACCCGCCAGGCATCGTTATGGATGCAGGACTCGACAATTTTTTTCGAACGGAGGGGGGCGTTCACCCCAGTGCCCCACGGCAGCCATGGGCAGCGCTGCCGTGGGGCGCGGGTTCAGGCGTCGTCGGCGCCGCGATAGCGGGGGTAGGGCAGGCTGTTCCAGGTGCGGTTGGCCAGGCGATTGGCATCCATGGCCGCCGGGATATCGTCGAGCAGCGCACGGGCGGCGCTCAGTTCCTGCTGCACTTCCGCCTGGCCCTGGTACATGAACTCATCGGACGCGAGCTCCGGCGCCTGGCTGAATTTCTCGTCCAGGTCATCGAGCAGGCGCCGCTGCTGCCGGTGCAGGGCGTCGCGCGCGTCCTCCACCCAGGCCGGCTGCAGGCTGCGGTTGTGGTCCAGCAGGGCGGTGTATTCGCGGTAGACGCCGTCGTAGACATCGCCTGTGTGGGCGCGCGCCTCGTGGCAAGCCAGTTCCAGGTCGCGCACCGTGAGGGCGTCCGCTTCCAGGGGCTGCTGGCGCGGTGCGCCGCCCAGACGGGTGAAGCGGGTGTAGAAGGGGAACAGGCTCTGGATCACCTTGGCCACCGGCAGGGTGCCTTCGCCGTCGTCCCCCAGGCCCTTGGGCTGGATGCCCTGCATGGCCGCCAGGGCCGACTCCGGGCGCACCACCTCCTTGGGTGGCACCAGGCCGTGGCGCAGCATCTCGCGGATGCCGGTGCCGGAAATGTTCAGCCGGTAGCGTTCGTCGTGGGGGCAGGTTTCGGTCGTGGCGTGGCTGGCGCAGCGCACGCAGTAGAACACCTCGTGGAACAGGCGCACCTCGATGCCCAGCTCGTCCGGGGTGAACTGGTCGAAGATGCTGTGGCTGGCGTACTTGTCGTAATAGCTGCCGATCCCCGCGTGGTCGCGGCCGATCAGGGCGTGGGTGCAGCCGTAGTTCTTCATGATCAGGGCGTGCAGCACCGTCTCCCGGGGGCCGGCGAAGATGTAGGTGACCCGCAGCGGCGAGAGCATGGCGCGGTCCTTCGGGTAGTAGGTTTCCAGCACGTTGCGGTAGGCCTGCATGCGGTACTCGTGGCGCACGTATTCACGCTTGGCCATTTCCACCAGCGGTTGCAGCAGCAGGCCGTCGATGCCTTCCAGGGCGTTGCGGTGGATGTATTCGTGGCCGCGGTGCAGCGGGTTGGCGCCGGTGATGAAGCCGGCCACGGAGCGGAAGCCGCGTTCCTCGTAGAAGCGCTTCCAGGTGTCCCGGGGCTCCAGGCGCAATGATTCGAAGGGGCCCCAGTCGACCCGTTGCAGCAGCTGCAGCGGGCCGCCCAGGGCCACGTCGCCCATGCGCCGGTGGATGGCGTCCACGCCGGGGTGGTTGCGGTCGGTGGTGCCGAACAGCTGGCGGGCGCGTTCTTCCTTGTCGTAATCGAAGATGTCGTCGATGGCGAGGATGGCCACCGGCTCGTTGCGCTCGTCGATCAGGGCCACTTCATCGCCCACCGCCAGGGCGGCGATCACCTCGCGGTTGCGCTCGCCCACCGGTGCGAAGCTCAGCGGCACCGGCCACACCACGCCGTTGGCCAGCCGGCCGCTGCCCAGTACCGACAGGTAGTCGGCCTGGTTCATGAAGCCCTTGTTGGGCGAGAGCACGCCGGTGGTGATCATCTCGATGGTGATCACCGCCTCCAGGTCGATGCGGATCGACGGCAATGCGCGGGAGCGCGCTATTTCTGCCCGTACCCGGTCGGCGGGCACCACCTGGTTGACCAGGGTTCCACCGTGGGGTTGCTGGGGGTAGCGATCGAAGGCGAGTTCCATGTTTCCTCCTGCTCGGCACTGGCCTCGCTCGCAGGTCGCGGGACCTTCGAGCGAGTCGCACTGTGCCGTCTTGTTGGGGGTAGGACATGGCCGGTCACGGCGGCCGTCCGCACAGCCCGTGGGCGCACCGGGCTGGCTGAACGGTATTGGCGGGGGGCTGCGGCGGACAAGGTCGTTGCCCTGTGGGGAAATTCTGTAAGTTTCGAGCGGGGCGTCTGCCGGCCAGGCGGCGTGCCTGGCCTGCAGCCGGTAGAGGGCGGTGAGCCCGGTCGATTACGGCGATGCCCCTTCGCAGTTGTCGAGCTCGTCCTGCGTCTTCAATTCCGTGGCGATCCCCAGGCGATAGCGGCAGTAGTCGATCACCTCCTGCCGCTCCTGCGCGCTCAACCGGCTGAGGGGCTTGCTGTCGGCATCGGTGGCGAAGGGGTTCACGAATGCCACCTGGAAGGAGGGCTGCCGCTTGATGAAGAAGACCAGGCGGTTGTCCTCGGCGAAGCGCGTCTGGTAGACGCCGGTGGTGAGCCAGGCAGCCAGAAGCGTGGCGGTCATCAGGCTGAGCGCGAGTGTTTTCAGCCAACGCCGGGTCCTGTTTTCCACATGCATTCCTTGGCGATGAATCGGGGAGCGGGATAGTACGAAGCGGCGATGGGCACGTCATCAGCCGGGGCGCTGGGCAGGGGCGAAGGTGCCTCGGGCACGTTGCGACTTAGGTCGTCATCCCTCTTGCCCCCGTCACCTTCCTTGGTACTGCCATCCCGCGAATTCCTTGACCCGCCGCACCCGGCATCCCGATTCTTCCGCCGGCAAGACGCGCCTTAAAACAATAACGATGCCCACTGCGGCAACGGAACAAGGAGTTCTGTGATGCTTGGTTACTACGCGCCATACAGCCGGGAATACCTCGCCACGCTGATGATCGTGACGACGCTGTTCTTCGCCCTGCCCATATTCGTCGCCCCCATCGCCTGGGCCCGGCTCATGCGCTGGAGGATTCCGGAGCACCAGCACCTGGCGATCTACTTCGGCCGCTGCCTGGGGGCGTTCATCCTGATCATCGAGCTGGCCATGCTGCGTGCCGTCACCACGGGCACCGGGTACAGCTACGCGTTCGACCTGCTGTTCCTGGTGTTCACCCTGATGTTCGGGGTGCATGTGTATGGCGCGATCCGCCGCATCCAGCCGATCACCGAGACGCTGGAGATCGGCTTCTGGATGATCCTCTTCGGGCTCAATGTGCTGTTCTATCCGGCGACGACCATCACGCTCTGAGGGGCGGTGGATGAGGGCTGGAATCTCCAGCCCTCGGTCGTGCTAGCCGATCACATGGGGCGGCCGGGGCAGCAGGCGTGGGCAGTCCTCAAAGGGCAGCCAGACCACGTCCTGCCAATGCAGCACCTGCAACTCCTGCCCCATCCATTGCGCCACCGAGCGCACGGGCCAGTGGCCGACCTGGGGCTGTTCGGCGCGCAGGCAGGGGATCACCTGCTGGGTGATCCATTGGCGGATGCAGCGGTTTTCCGGGTGGTAGTAGTGGATCAGCGCGGCATAGGCGCCGGATTCGCTCACCAGCCATTCGCACTTGAAATCGCCATGGCCGTTGCGTATCCAGGCGATCTGCATCTGGTCGTCATCCAGGTTGTGCGGCAGGCGCTCGGCCAGGGGCGGGTGGTTCATCAGCCGGGCCAGGTCGGTGACGGCGAACCAGGGTTGGTCTTCCAGCAGCACGGCGCGCAGCAGGCGCTTGTGGCGGGTGAAGAGGGTGGGGATGAGGATTTCTTGATCGGGGCGGGGGTGGGTGGAGTCAGGCATATCCGTTACCTCTGCTTGATGAAGCAGCTTTCTTAGGGCTGCTGGCGTCGGGAGTTAAGAAAACCCCAAGCAGAGGGCCGGACGTATTCCCCTTTCGGGTCTTGTATTAGCCCACTCCCGACATAACAGAGATTTTTGCGTGCGCGAGTATGCCGCGAGCACAAAAAAGCCGCTGAACTTTCGGGAGCGGTGGACCGCTGCTTGATGGGCGTTTCTTAGGCGCCGGGTACGGAGGCTATGGGCGCACCCGGAAAGTGGCAATGCAGTTACCGCGTGGGAAATGGCTGATCGACAGGCAGAAACGTGAAGGCGGCGTAGGGTGGATGACGCTCTTTTCATCCACCAGGCGAGGCCCGCCCCCGCCTCATTCTCCCCAGCGAATAGCGTCGTCCGCCAGGCCATCGCCGGCCCAATCCGCCGTGTCGATGTTGATGCAGGCGTAGGGTGGATGACGCTCTTTTCATCCACCAGGCGAGGCCCATCCCACTCTCATTCTCCCCAGCGGATAGCGTCGTCCACCAAGCCATCGCCGGCCCAATCCGCCGGGTAGATGCCATCCCGCACCGCCCGGTGAAAGCTCGAATACGGCCAATCGCGCACCCGCCGCACGTGGCTGTGTTTCACCGGGTTGATGTGGATGTAATCGAAGTGCCGTTGGTAATCGAGGTCGTCGCGGATCAGGTGTTCCCAATAGCGGCGTTGCCAGATGCCGCGTTCGCCCCGGGTGCGTTGAGCCTCGGTGCGGGATTCGGTGTCGGCCAGGCGTTTGGAGAAGGCGAATTTGATCGAGCGCCAGCGCATGGCGAAGTCGTCGTCGCCCGGTGGCAGGGTCCAGAGGCAGTGCATGTGTTCGGGGAGCACGACCCAGGCATCGATATGGAAGGGGCGGCGGTGTTTGACCGCCTGTACCACGGATCGCAGCAGGTGGATTTCGCGGACCAGCAGGTCGCTGTGCCGGTTACGCAGGTTGACGGTGAAGAAGTAGGTGCCCCCGCGCATCCGGGCGCGACGGTAGTTGGACATGACCCCTCCTTGAGCCATTGGTGTTGCGGGTGGAAGAGCTGGTGGATGAGAAGAGCGTCATCCACCCTACACGCGATGCCCACGCTCCGAAGTCTGGCTGCGCCTCCTTGCTAGTCGGCCAAAGCAGTTCCACCTGCTACGAATGTGGACTTTTACTTCGATGTATCTAGGTAGGGGCCGATCGTACCGAATGGGTAGGAACCCATGCCGACCTGCATCGGAGTGCCCAGGCCTGTAGAGCCAACCAACATAATGCTGTCGGTCACGATGTTTTGCCCGGGAGTGCGGTTGTCGGCGGCGACAATCAGGTAATAGGTGCCATTTTTTGGAACGGTACTCGAGAGAGCCTGATTGATTACGCCCACTGAGCCGGTTATCTGTCCGAAACCCTCCGCAATGACGATGCCTTGCTGGTCTACGAGCAGCAGGTAAGGCGTAAGGGCATATTTGCTGAATCCCAGGCATGCGTTCACACACCATGAGTTCACGGCGATCTGGTTGGAAGTACCTTGCTTCAGCTCGACCGAGAACACGCGAAAGTTCGCAATCGTGTTGCCGATCTTCAAGCGTGGCTCGTTCGCGGTGATCTTCCACTGTGGGAACGGCCAACTGGGGTTGATGGGCAACGGCTCTGCCTGCAGGAGGCGTATGGCTTCGGCCGGATGCTCGGCGAGGGGAGTGGGGCTGGTGACAACTTGCTCCTGATAGAGCGCTTTCGGATTGGCTGAGCAAGCTGCCAACGCCATAGAGAGGATGATGAGAAGTGTTCTGCGCACTGGTAATTCCTGCAAAGCCGCTTGAATAAAAAACCCCGCACAAGGCGGGGTTTTGTCTTTCTATCGCTACCCCGAAAATCCGTATCAGGTTGAAGCGTTTTATATGTTCCTAATGGTTCGACCCGGAATCAATCCCAGCTCAGCGCACCGCCGGTCTGGTACTCGATGACTCGAGTTTCGAAGAAGTTCTTCTCTTTCTTCAGGTCCATGATCTCGCTCATCCAGGGGAACGGGTTGGTGGTGCCCGGGTATTCCTCTTTCAGGCCGATCTGGGTGAGGCGGCGGTTGGCGATGAACTTGAGGTAGTCCTCCATCATCGCGGCGTTCATGCCCAGTACGCCGCGCGGCATGGTGTCGCGTGCGTATTCGATTTCCAGTTGGGTGCCCTGGAGGATCATCTGGGTGGCTTCGTCCTTCATGGCGGCATCCCACAGGTGCGGGTTTTCGATCTTGATCTGGTTGATCACGTCGATGCCGAAGTTCAGGTGCATGGATTCGTCGCGCAGGATGTATTGGAACTGCTCGGCGGTGCCGGTCATCTTGTTGCGGCGGCCCATGGAGAGGATCTGGGTGAAGCCGCAGTAGAAGAAGATGCCTTCCAGTACGCAGTAGTAGGCGATGAGGTTGCGCAGGAACTGGCGGTCGGTCTCCGGGGTGCCGGTTTCGAACTTGGGATCGGAGATCGAACGGGTGTACTTGAGGCCCCAGGACGCCTTCTTAGCGACGCTCGGAATCTCGTGGTACATGTTGAAGATTTCGCCCTCGTCCATGCCCAGCGACTCGATGCAGTACTGGTAGGCGTGGGTGTGGATCGCTTCCTCGAAGGCCTGGCGCAGGATGTACTGGCGGCATTCGGGGTTGGTGATCAGGCGGTAGACGGCGAGCACCAGGTTGTTGGCAACCAGGGAGTCGGCGGTGGAGAAGAAGCCGAGGTTGCGCATGACGATGCGGCGCTCGTCTTCGCTGAGGCCGTCCTTGCTCTTCCACAGAGCGATGTCGGCGTTCATGTTCACTTCCTGCGGCATCCAGTGGTTGGCGCAACCATCCAGATACTTCTGCCAGGCCCAGTCGTACTTGAAGGGTACGAGCTGGTTGAGGTCGGCGCGGGCGTTGATCATTTGCTTGTCGCCGACCTGTACGCGCGCGGAGGCGCCTTCGAGGTCGTCCAGGCCTTCCTGGATGTCGAGGGCGTCGAGGGCCTTCTTGGCGCGGGCGACGGCGTCGGAGTCAGCGGCGGATACGGCGCGGGCTTCCTGTACGGAGCCGGCGGCCTCGTCATCGAGCTTGTCGGCGCCGGCAGCGGCTGCGGCGTTGGTCGCGGCGTTGGGTTGGGCGGCGGCGGGTGCGGCGGCGTCTTCTTTGTCGAATTCGTCCCAGCTGAGCATCTGTCCTCTCTCCTGGTTGGTTCGGCCGTTCTCTGCCGGCCTGGGTAAATGGTGCGTGGGTGTGTGCACGCTGAAGCTTTTACTGCCGAACTGCTTGTCCGCCGGGGCCTGGTCACGGGCGTCTGTGTCAGCGCTGCCCGATGGATGCCGCGTTCGCGGTTGACGGTGTTCGGTCTTGCAGCGCGGCCTGGGCCTGCGCGTGTGGCTTCTCTCTATAAGGGAGCGGCCATGAAATTCGGTGGTGCTGTTACTGCTTGAGCTCCTCTCCCCGAAGGGAGAGGGCTACTGCGATCCAGCGTGAAGCTGAGCGAGTGAGCGCTAGGCGCCGGGTTGCTCTGGCCCCGGAGCGTACGACCGTACGTGAGGAGCCGGAGCGGCCCGGCAACAACGCGGGCGCCGCTCAGATTCGCGCGTTACCTGTCACTGACAGGCTTCGCAGTCGGGGTTGTCGATGCTGCACGCTTGCGGCACGGGTGCCGGTACCGGCGCGGCGGCGGGCGCTGCGCTGAAGCCTTCATCGCTACCGGAGGACACTGCGTTGAGCTTGCCGGTGTTGATGGTGGACTTCTCGGTGCTGGTGGCGGCCAGGGCACGGAGGTAGTAGGTGGTTTTCAGGCCACGGTACCAAGCCATGCGGTAGGTGACGTCGAGTTTCTTGCCCGAGGCGCCGGCGATGTAGAGGTTCAGGGACTGGGCCTGGTCGATCCACTTCTGGCGACGGCTGGCGGCGTCGACGATCCACTTGGTTTCCACTTCGAACGCGGTGGCGTACAGGTCCTTGAGGTCCTGCGGGATGCGCTCGATCTGCTGTACGGAGCCGTCGTAGTACTTCAGGTCGTTGACCATGACCGGGTCCCACAGGCCGCGGGCTTTCAGGTCGCGAACCAGGTAGGGGTTGATCACGGTGAATTCGCCGGAGAGGTTCGATTTCACGTACAGGTTCTGGTAGGTCGGTTCGATCGACTGCGACACGCCGGTGATGTTGGCGATGGTGGCGGTCGGTGCGATGGCCATGATGTTGGAGTTGCGGATGCCTTTCTGTACGCGAGCACGTACCGGGGCCCAGTCCAGGGACTCGGTCAGGTCGACGTCGATGTACTTCTGGCCACGGGCCTCGATGAGGATCTGCTGGGAGTCCAGCGGCAGGATGCCCTTGCTCCACAGCGAGCCGTCGAAGGTCTCGTAGGAACCGCGCTCGTCGGCCAGGTCGCACGACGCCTGGATGGCGTAGTAGCTGATGGCTTCCATGGACTTGTCGGCGAAGTCGATGGCGGCGTCGGAACCGTAGGGGATGTGCTGCAGGTACAGCGCGTCCTGGAAGCCCATGATGCCGAGGCCGACCGGGCGGTGCTTGAGGTTGGAGTTGCGAGCCTGCGGGACCGAGTAGTAGTTGATGTCGATGACGTTATCGAGCATGCGTACGGCGGTCTTGACGGTCTTGGCGAGCTTGGCGGTGTCCAGCTTGCCGTCGACGATGTGGTTCACCAGGTTCACGGAACCCAGGTTGCACACGGCGATTTCGTCTTTGTTGGTGTTGAGGGTGATCTCGGTGCACAGGTTGGAGCTGTGGACCACGCCCACGTGCTGCTGCGGGCTGCGCAGGTTGCACGGGTCCTTGAAGGTCAGCCACGGGTGGCCGGTCTCGAAGAGCATGGAGAGCATCTTGCGCCAGAGGTCCTTGGCGGCGATGGTCTTGTGCAGCTTGATCTTGCCGTAGCCGGCCATGGCTTCGTAGTACTCGTAGCGCTCTTCGAAGGCCTTGCCGGTCAGGTCGTGCAGGTCGGGCACGTCGGACGGGGAGAACAGGGTCCAGGGGCCGTCGTCGAATACGCGCTTCATGAACAGGTCCGGAATCCAGTTCGCGGTGTTCATGTCGTGGGTGCGGCGGCGGTCGTCACCGGTGTTCTTGCGCAGCTCGATGAACTCTTCGATGTCCATGTGCCAGGTTTCGAGGTACGCGCAGACGGCGCCCTTGCGCTTGCCACCCTGGTTCACGGCAACGGCGGTGTCGTTGACTACTTTAAGGAAGGGCACGACGCCCTGGGATTTGCCGTTGGTGCCCTTGATGTAGGAGCCCAGCGCGCGGACCGGGGTCCAGTCGTTGCCCAGGCCGCCAGCGAATTTGGACAGCATGGCGTTGTCGTGGATGGCGCTGTAGATGCCCGAGAGGTCATCCGGCACGGTGGTCAGGTAGCAGCTGGAGAGCTGCGGACGCAGGGTACCGGCGTTGAACAGGGTCGGGGTCGAGCTCATGTAGTCGAAGGACGACAGCAGGTTGTAGAACTCGATGGCGCGGTCTTCACGGTCCTTCTTCTCTTCGATGGCCAGGCCCATGGCCACGCGCATGAAGAAGATCTGCGGCAGTTCGAAGCGGATGCCGTCCTTGTGGATGAAGTAGCGGTCGTACAGGGTCTGCAGGCCCAGGTAGGTGAACTGCTGGTCGCGCTCGTGGTTCAGCGCGCGGCCCAGTTTCTCCAGGTCGTAGGTTTTCAGTTGCGGGTCGAGCAGCTCGAACTCGGCACCTTTCTCGACGTAGGCCGGCAGGGCCTTGGCGTAGAGCTCGGCCATCTCGTGGTGGGTGGCGCTCTCGGCCACGCCGAGGAAGCCCAGGCCTTCGGCACGCAGGGTGTCCATCAGCAGGCGGGCGGTGACGTAGGAGTAGTTCGGCTCGCGCTCTACCAGGGTGCGGGCGGTCATCACCAGGGCGGTGTTGACGTCTTTCTCGGCCACGCCGTCGTAGAGGTTCTTCAGGGTTTCGCGCTGGATCAGGTCGCCATCGACTTCGGCCAGGCCTTCGCAGGCTTCGCTGATGATGGTGTTCAGGCGGCCCAGGTCGAGCGGAACGACGCTGCCGTCGGCGCGGGTCACGCGGATGCTCGGGTGCGGCTGGGCGATGTCGGCGGCGCCGCTCTTGCGGGCCTGGGCGCGGGATTCGCGGTACAGGACGTAGTCACGGGCGACTTTCTGCTCGCCGGCGCGCATCAGGCTCAGTTCGACCTGGTCCTGGATTTCTTCGATGTGGATGGTGCCGCCCGAGGGCATGCGACGCTTGAAGGTGGCGGTGACCTGTTCGGTCAGGCGCGCGACGGTTTCATGGATACGCGAAGAGGCAGCGGCAGTACCGCCTTCCACGGCGAGGAACGCCTTGGTGATGGCAACGGTGATCTTGTCATCGGTGTAGGCGACGACGGTACCGTTGCGTTTGATCACGCGCAGCTGGCCAGGCGCAGTGGCGGCCAGATCCTGGTTGGAATCGGCTGCCTGAGGCGCGTTGGCCTGCGGGTTCTCGCGAGTGGTTTCGGTCTGCATGGGGGTCTCCATGTTCTCTATTTGTTGAGTCGGGTGCGTGAGCACCCGTCATTCCGTTTTACAAACGCCGGTGGCTCGGCCGGGGCCGGGCTGCTGGCGCTTACTACAAGGCAGGAAGGGCAAGGGACACTGAAGCCTCCCTGGCACTACAAGTCTAAGGTCGCTGTGTTAAGCCTCAGCGACAAACACAATACCTAGTGGTGCTGCCCCTTGGGCGATACACCGTTCTACCGGTTCCAGTCACTTCGTTCGTGTCCTGGGTCGGCACTGCCGGTTGGGGCCGGGCAGCGGGTTGGACTCCTAAAGGATCACGGGGTTCGAAGCCTGTGAAAAAGGCATTTCGTGCTTGATTCTGATTGTGTCCCGTGATCTAGCAAAACCCAATATGTAGGGGTCTCGCGTGATGGGGGTACAAGATAATGCGCTATTGGGGGTATTGCAAGGCGATGGGTATTGAACAAGCTGTGGATAACTTGTGGGTGAAGTGTGGGTGAAGCGGGGAGGGATTGCGGTAGCCCTTGTGGAGCCTGGGATACACCGTTCGTCGCGGCTGCGACACTCTGGAACGGGCTGTTTCGAGGATGTCGGGCCGTGCGCAAGCTAACACAATATCTAGTGTTTTGTAGGGTTTTTGGCATGCACTGTGCAGAACGGCCGGCGTTGCTACAATGCCGGCCGGTTTCACGGCCTTGATGCAGTTCATTAGGAGTACGTGGTGGAGCAAGAATCCTGGCGCATCCTCATCGTCGAGGACGACCAACGACTGGCCGAGCTGACCCGCGAGTACCTCGAGGGCAACGGCCTGCGGGTGGCTATCGAGTCCGACGGCGGCCAGGCGGTGGCGCGCATCCTCAAGGAGCAGCCGGACCTGGTGGTGCTCGACCTGATGCTGCCCGGCGAGGATGGCCTGTCCATCTGCCGCAAGGTGCGTGGGCGTTACGACGGCCCCATCCTCATGCTCACCGCGCGGACCGATGACATGGACCAGGTGCTCGGCCTGGAGATGGGCGCGGACGATTACGTGTGCAAGCCGGTGCGCCCGCGCGTGCTGCTGGCGCGCATCCGTGCGCTGTTGCGGCGCAGCGAGGGCGGCCTGTCGGAGGCGGTGGAAGAGAACGTGCGGCGCCTGGAGTTCGGCCCGCTGGTGATCGACAACGCCATGCGCGAGGCCTGGCTCAACGAGCGCAGCATCGAGCTGACCAGCGCCGAGTTCGACCTGCTCTGGCTGCTGGCGGCCAATGCCGGGCGCATCCTCTCCCGCGAGGAGATCTTCAACGCCCTGCGCGGCATCGAGTACGACGGCCAGGACCGCTCCATCGATGTGCGCATCTCGCGCATCCGCCCGAAGATCGGCGACGACCCCATGCACCCGCGCCTGATCAAGACGGTGCGCAGCAAGGGCTATCTTTTTGTCAGGGAGGCGGCCGAAGGCCTGCTTTGAGCCTTATATAAGGAGGCGCCGCCCGCAACGACCCGGTCGCCGCACCGCCAACCCGAGAGCCGCATGTTCCCCACCCTCGAAACCCCACGCTTCCGCCTGCGGGAAATCACCCTGGCCGACACCCGCGCCATCTTCGCCGGGCTGTCCCACCCGCAGGTGATCCGTTACTACGGCGTGTCCTACGCCACGCTGGAGGCCACCCGGGTGCAGATGGACTGGTACCGCTCGCTGCTGCGCGAGCGCACCGGCATCTGGTGGGGCATCTGCACGCCCGATAATCCCGCGCACCTTATAGGCGCCTGCGGCTACCACGAATGGGACCATGGCCACCGCTGCGCCGAGCTGGGCTACTGGCTGCTGCCCGAGTACTGGGGCGGCGGGGTGATGCGTGAATGCCTGGAGGCGGTGATCGCCCATGCCTTCGCCGCCATGCGCCTGCACCGCATCGAAGCGGTGGTGGACCTGGAGAACCCGGCCAGCAGCGGCCTGTTGCGCCGGCTCGGCTTCACCCATGAGGGCGTGCGCCGTGAGTGCGAATACAAGGATGGTCGCTACCTCAGCCTCGATTGCTTCGGCCTGCTGGCGGGGGAGGGGCGGTGAACTCGATCTTCCTGCGCATCTACGGCGGCCTGCTGGTGACGCTGGTGCTGGTGGCACTGCTGGGTGTGCTCACCTTCCACCAGGTCAACGAGGTGCGTGCCGACCAGTACCGCGAGAGCCTGGCGCGCGGCACCTTCCGCCTGATGTCCGACAACCTCGAACCCATGACCGCCATCGAGCGGCGCCGCGCCCTGGTGCTGTGGAGCCGGCTGATGGGCATCCCCCTGGCGCTGCAGGACCTGGACGAAGACCGCCTCGACAGCGGCGTGCGCAACCGGGTGTTGCGCAAGCAGGTGCTGGTGGAACAGACCGGCCCCCACGCGGCCAAGGTCTACAGCCTGGTGAGCGAGCAGGAGCACCTGGTGCTCACCGGCGAGGTGCAGCAGATCAGCGAGCAACTGGCCCGCGCCACCGTTTACCTGCTGATCGACGAGCTGGTGCGCTTCCCGGTGCGCGAACAGCCCCAGCGCCTCGCCGCGCTCAAGGAGGGCAAGGAGTTCGGCTTCGACCTGCACCTGGTGACCCTGAAGGACGCCGACCTCGATGAAGACCAGCGCCGCCGGGTGGATGAAGGCGACACGGTGATGGCCCTGGGCAAGGGCGGTGATTCGGTGCGCATCTTCGCCGGCATCGTCGACACGCCCTGGGTGCTGGAAATCGGCCCGCTGTACCTGATGAACCCCTACCCGCCGGAGCTGCTGGTGCTGATCGGCCTGCTCGGCCTGAGCTTCATCGGCCTGACCATCTACCTGCTGGTGCGCCAGCTGGAGCGCCGCCTGCTGGGCCTGGAAAGCGCCGCCTCGCGTATCGCCCACGGCAAGCTGGATGCCCGCGTGCCGGCCAAGGGCGCCGACTCGGTGGGGCGCCTGGCGGCGGCCTTCAACGGCATGGCCGAGCAGCTGCAGCAATTGCTCTCGGTGCAGCGTGAGCTGGTGCGGGCGGTTTCCCATGAGCTGCGCACACCGGTGGCGCGCCTGCGCTTCGGCCTGGAGATGATCGCCGACGCCGAGACCGAAACCGCCCGGCGCAAGTACATGGAAGGCATGGACGGCGATATCCAGGAGCTGGACAAGCTGGTGGACGAGATGCTGACCTACGCCCGCCTGGAGCAGGGCACCCCGGCGCTGAACTTCCAGCGCGTGGACCTGGATGCGCTGTTCGACCAGGTGATCGCCGAACTCGCCCCGCTGCGCGTCGCCGTGCGTGTCGAGCGCGGCCAGTGCCTCACCGCCAGCGGCGAGGGCGCCTGGGTCGAGGCGGAGCCGCGCTATCTGCACCGCGCCCTGCAGAACCTGGTGAGCAATGCCATGCGCCACGCCGAATCGCGGGTGCGGCTGAGCTACCAGATCGGCCACAAGCGCTGCCGCATCGATGTCGAGGACGATGGCCCCGGTGTGCCGGAAAGCCATTGGGAGCGCATCTTCACCCCCTTCCTGCGCCTCGACGACAGCCGCACCCGCGCTTCCGGCGGCCACGGCCTGGGGCTGTCCATCGTGCGGCGGATCATCTACTGGCACGCCGGCCGCGCCCAGATCGGCCGCAGCGATGGCCTCGGCGGCGCGCGCTTCAGCCTGGTCTGGCCCCGCCGCCAGGGCGATGGGGACTTGCCGCCGTAACGTGCCCCGGCCCGCGGTCGTGCCCGGGCTTTTGTGGGAGCGGTTTCAACCGCGAAAAGGCCGATCGCGAATGAATTCCCACGTAGGTTGGGCTGAGGTACGAAGCCCAACATTGCGAGGCTGACGGACGCGCGTGCCGTTGGGCCTCGCTGCGCTCGGCGCCAACCTACGGGTGTTCAACACGTAGGATGGGTAGAGGTACGAAACCCATCGCTTCGGAGGTGATGGGTTTCGCGGAGCTCGCGGAACGCCGCCCGCCCCATCCTACGTCGAGACCTGATCCAGACGGCTCAGCGCACCGCCACCAGGCTCAGCAGCCGGTCGTCGTACAGCTGGAAATGCCCCTCCAGCTCGCCGCCCGTCATCCACTCCCCAGCCAGGTCGATCAGCAGCCCGAGGCGTGCCGTCCGCGCGGAGTTATCCACCGCGAGCAGCTCGGCGTCGTGGAAGTAGAAGCGCTTGCCCACCAGCGGGTAGAGCGCCTTGAACAGGCTTTCCTTGAGGGAGAAGGTCAGGGTCACGCGCTCGGCCTGTGCTTCGGCGGGGAGCAGGGCGAGGCGTTGCAGCTCGGCGGGGGTGAGGATCTCTTCGGCCAGGCGCAGGGCGCGTTCAGGTTCCAGGCGCTGTTCCATGTCCAGGCCCAGGCCTCGCCAGTCTCCCTTGCGCGCCACCAGGGCCATCGCCCAGCCGGCGCCGTGGGTGATGGAGCCGCTGACGCCCGCCGGCCAGATCGGCGCGCGGTCCTCGCCGGTTGCCGGCACCTCGCCCCGCCCGGTCAGGGCCAGCAACGCCGCACGGGCGCAGAGGCGGCCCGCCAGGTACTCGCCACGGCGCTTGGCCACCGAGCGCTGGATAGTGGCGGGCGCGACGATGGCGCAGCGGGCGAAATCCTGCTCGGCCAGCTGCGCCGGGTCGAAGCGGCAACCGCGCAGGGCGATGCCGGGCAGCTGCGTGGCGAAGGGCCAGGCGGATTCCAGGGGGGCACAGAAGGCGGGGAGGGCGGGCGTCATGGGCGCATTCTGCCGTGCCGGCCCGATGGGGGCCAGTCTCTGCGCCGGTTACATATGTTTGCAATCGGGTTACCAAAGCTAAACGGATGCCTGGCGGGCTATTTGCCAGACTAGCGCTGCGTTTCTTCTGGAACGCAGGTGAGGTTGTAGCTTGGAGTCCTGGCCACTGGTCGACTCCGGGCGTTTTCTCTGAATCGAGAACGGGAGCCCTTCTGGGGCTCCCGTTTTTTTTCGTGCCGTGGCCATGGCTGCCCGTCTCAGGACGCTGTTCCGATGCCCGTTCCCGATCGTTCAGCCGAGGTTCAGTGAGGGTTCAGGGGCGGTTCAGTGCCCGCCAGGCAGGATGGCTTCCGTGTTCAAGCACGAATTGAAATCCATCGGAGGAACTCCTCATGAAAAGCATCCTGACTCCTATCGCTCTCGCCGCCGGCCTGGCCTTCGCCGCCACTTCCGCCCAGGCAGCCGATCCCTTCGTCAGCCTGACCTGGGGCCAGACCAACAACAACATCCAGAACTCCTCGGCGCTGAATGCCAACCTCGGTGACCCGAGCCTGGACAAGGTGATCCACAAGACCGGTACCTGGGGTGTACGGGCCGGCATGATGGATGACAGCAGCCGCTACTACGCCACCTACGAAAACTTCTCGGACACCGACCGTGGCAACAAGCTGCGCCAGCAAAACCTGCTCGGCAGCTATGACGTCTTCCTTCCCCTGGGCGACAACAACACCAAGCTGTTCGGTGGTGCCACCCTCGGCCTGGTGAAGCTGGAACAGGACGGCACCGGCATGCGCCGCGACAGCGACATCGGCTACGCAGCGGGCCTGCAGGCCGGTATCCTCCAGCAACTGAACAAGAACACCTCCATCGAGGCCGGCTATCGTTACCTGCGCACCAATGCCAGCACCGAAGTCGCGCCCCACGGCGGTGACAAGCTCGGCTCGCTGGACCTGCACAGCAGCTCGCAGGCCTACCTGGGCGCCAGCTACAAGTTCTGACCAGTGCCATGCACGGCCGGGCCAAGTGCCCGGCTTTTTGCTTGAGGAAATGCCAATGAAATTGCTGGTTGTGGAAGACGAGGCACTGCTGCGCCATCACCTCCATACGCGCCTCGGCGAGCAGGGCCACGTAGTCGACGCGGTGCCGGATGCCGAGGAGGCGCTGTACCGCGCCGAGGAATACCACCACGACCTCGCGGTGATCGACCTCGGATTGCCCGGCATGAGCGGCCTCGACCTCATCCGCCAGCTGCGCAGTGCCGGCAAGGCATTCCCCATTCTCATCCTCACCGCGCGCGGCAACTGGCAGGACAAGGTCGAAGGCCTGGCCGCCGGTGCCGACGATTACGTGGTCAAGCCGTTTCAGTTCGAAGAGCTGGAGGCGCGCCTCAACGCCCTGTTGCGGCGTTCCTCGGGCTTCGTCCAGTCCACCATCGAGGCCGGCCCCTTGCTGCTCGACCTCAACCGCAAGCAGGCGCAGATCGACGGTGCCCCCATGGCGCTGACCGCCTACGAGTACCGCATTCTCGAGTACCTCATGCGTCACCATCAGCAGGTGGTGGCCAAGGAGCGGCTGATGGAGCAGCTCTACCCCGGCGACGAGGAGCGCGACCCCAACGTCATCGAAGTGCTGGTCGGGCGCATCCGCCGCAAGCTGGAGGGCGAGCACGGCTTCAAGCCCATCGAGACGGTGCGCGGCCAGGGCTACCTGTTCACCGAGCGCTGCCGTTGAGCCACGCCGCCAGCCCCCGCCGCCGCGCCGGGTTCTCCCTGCGCCTGCGCCTGATGCTGGGCGCCACGGCGCTCGCGGTGCTGTTCATGCTGGTGCTGCTGCCCCTGCTGCGCAGCGCCTTCGACTACGCCCTGGACCAGGCCATCGAGAAGCGCCTGGCCGCCGACGCCAGCGCGCTGATCGCCGCCGCGCGCATCGTCGACGGCCGCCTGGACATGCCGGACAAGCTGCCCGACGAGGAATTCGACAACCTCGACGCCACCCAGCTCGGCTACATCTACGACAGCGACGGCAAGCTGGTCTGGCAGTCGCGTTCCTCCACCGACGAATCCGTGCACTACGAGCCCCGCTATGACGGCCGTGGCCACGAGTTCACCCGAGTGCACGACGTGCGTGGCCGCGAGTTCTTCGTCTACGACGTGGAGATCGACCTGCTACGCGGCCAGGCCGCGGCCTTCAGCGTGGTCACCATGCAGCCGATGAGCGACTACCAGGTGATGCACGACGGCTTCGTCCATCAGCTGTACCTGTGGCTCGGTGCTGCACTGTTGCTGCTGCTGACGCTGCTCTGGTTCGGCCTCACCTGGGGCTTCCGCAGCCTGCGCCGGCTCAGCGAAGAGCTGGACCAGGTGGAAGCCGGCGCCCGTGACTCCCTCAGCGAGGAACACCCGCGCGAGCTGCTGCGCCTCACCGGTTCCCTCAACCGCCTGCTGGAGAGCGAGCGCCTGCAGCGCGAGCGCTACCGCAACTCCCTCGACGACCTGGCCCACAGCCTGAAGACCCCGCTTTCGGTGTTGCAGGGCGTCAGCGAGACCATCAACAAATCCGCCAACCCCGAGCAGGCCCATGTACTGCGCAGCCAGATCGAGCGCATGAGCCAGCAGGTGGACTACCAGCTGCAGCGCGCCACCCTGCGCAAGAGCGGCCTGGTGCGCCACCGCGTGCGCCTGGCGCCGCTGCTCGACCTGCTCTGCGAGGCGCTGGACAAGGTCTACCGCGACAAGCAGGTACGGGTCGAACGCGCCTTCGACCCCGCCCTCGACGTGCCCGTCGAACAGGGCGCCTTGCTGGAGCTGCTCGGCAACCTGTTGGAAAACGCCTACCGCCTGTGCCTCGGCCATATCCGCGTCAGCGCCCTGCAGGGTGCCGATTTCTGTGAGCTGCGGGTGGAGGACGACGGCCCCGGCGTGCCGGTGGACCAGCGCGCGCGCATCCTCAAGCGCGGCGAGCGACTCGATGCCCAGCATCCTGGCCAGGGCATCGGCACCGCCGTGGTCCGCGACATCGTCGAAAGCTTCGACGGCGAACTGGCCCTGGATGACTCCAGCCTCGGCGGTGCCGAGTTCCGCATCCGCCTGCCCCTGCATTGAGGGTTGGCGGGTTTTCCCCGCTCATCCGGCTTCCTTCCTGGCGGCGGATGTTCGCGAGGTGGCAGGAGGCTGCAGATTCGCATCCCGGGAACGCCGTTCGGCGTTCCATCCCTCCTGTCACCGGCGTGATGTCGAAGACCCACTAAGCTGTGATTCGCCTCCGTGCCCGCGCGCATTTCCTCCCTGGAGTCGATGCGCGTGAAATTTTTTTCGAAGGGCTGTCGAAACCCGCGCAGCCCGTTCGACTAATGGACAGAACCGCCAGCCTGGCGGGCATGAAACCTGACAGAAGGAGCGACACGATGCGATTCATGGTGATGGTCAAGGCGACGAAGGAATCCGAAGCCGGCGAAATGCCCAGCGAAGAGCTGCTCGCCGCGATGGGCGCGTACAACCAGGAACTGATCGACGCCGGCATCATGCAGGCGGGCGAAGGGCTGCACCCCAGTTCCCGTGGGGCGCGGGTGACCTTCTCCGGCAGCAGCCGCACGGTGACCGACGGCCCCTTCGCGGAAACCCGCGAGCTGGTGGCCGGCTACTGGATCTGGGAAGTGGAATCCCTGGAGAAGGCCATCGAGTGGGTCAAGCGCTGCCCCAACCCGATGAGTGGCGAGTCGGACATCGAGATCCGCCAGATCTTCACGATGGAAGACTTCGGTGCCGAATTCACCCCGGAACTGCGTGAGCTGGAAGAGCGTCAGCGCACCCAGATGGCCGCCGACAAACAACAATAAGGAGCTGACCATGCGTATCAATGCCTACCTGATCTTCGCCGGCAACTGCCGCGAGGCCTTCGAGTTCTACAACCAGACCCTGGGCGGCGAGCTGCAGGTGATGACCTTCGGCGCATCACCGGCCGCCGAGCATGTGCCCGCGCAGTTCCACGACCGCGCCATGCATGCCTGCCTGACCATCGGCGACCAGTCGCTGATGGCGTCCGACACCACGCCGGAACACCCCTATGACGGCATCCGTGGCTGCTCGGTGTCGCTCAACGTCGACTCCATCAAGGAAGCCGAGCGCGTGTTCGCCGCGCTCTCCGCCGGCGGCAAGGTGCAGATGCCCCTGGAGGCGACCTTCTGGGCCGCGCGCTTCGGCATGCTCGAAGACCGCTTCGGGGTGCCGTGGATGGTCAACTGCGAGAAGGATCAGTAAGCCGCGCAAACGCGCAGCGACTGTGTCGGGCGTCGGTTTCGTCGGGCGCTGTCACTCGTCCTCGGCGGACTCGAGCAATTGCTTCGGCACTTCGCTGCGCAGCATCAACTGGCATTGCTGGCTGTCCGGGTCGAAGACGATCACCGCCTGCTTCTTCTCCAGGGCATGGCGGACGCGGGCGACGCGGGTTTCCAGCGGGGTTTCGTCGCCGTTGTCGGTGCCGTCGCGGGTGACGAAGTCCTCGATCAGGCGGGTCAGGGTGTCGGCTTCGAGCAGGTGGTGGGGAATCAGCATGGTGGACCTCAGGGGCAGGCGGCGATCCTAGCGCGATGACCGCCGCGACGCCATGCGCAGGCGTCGGCTCAGGCGGAGTCCTCGCGCAGGTCCTGGCGCATCAGCAAGCGGTCGAGGGTGGCGAAGAGCAGGGCGCTGTCCAGGGGTTTGCCGAGGAAGTCGTCCATGCCCGCCTCGGACCCGGCATCGCGGTGTTCGTCGAGGATGTGCGCGGTCAGCGCGACGATGGGCACGGCCACCAATTGGCGGTTGCGTTCGAACTGGCGGATGCGCTTGGTCGCCTCGAAACCGTCCATTTCCGGCATCTCGCAATCCATCAGGATCAGTTGCACGCCCGCCGGGTCGCGCTCGTATTCGTTCACTGCGGCCACGCCGTTGGCCACGGTGCGCACCCGGTAGCCGCGCTTGCGCAGGAAGCCCTGCACCACCAACTGGTTCACCGCGTTGTCCTCGGCCACCAGGATGCAGGGGGCGGAGCTGGAGTCGCTGAAGGCCTCGCTGAGGATTGGGCGCGGCTCCTGGCGGCGCTCCTGATAGAGGTCGCCGAGGGCTTCGCGCAGGGGCACCACGGCCAGGGGCTGGGCCATGGCGATCAGGCGCAGGCCGCTGCTCTGGGGCAGGTTCTGGCATTGCTCGGGCGGGCACAGCAGGAGGATGCGCTGCCCCGGTTCCAGGCGCGGGCGCAGGGAGTCGAGCCAGTGCGCGGCGCTGCCCGGCCAGGGCGCCACCAGCACCAGCAGCGGCGGCACCGCGAAGTCGTCGAGGTATTCGTTCAGGCGCTCGGGCGTCTGGCAGCGCTCGGTGCGCATGCCCCAGCGGCCCAGCAGGCGGCTCAGGGCGTCGAGGCCGAGGCCGTCGAGGGAGGTGAGCAGGGCGGTCTTGCCCTTGAGCAGGCGCAGCAGCTCGTCGTCTTCCTCGGTGCCTTCCTGCAGCGGCATGTCGAAGGCGAAGCGCGTGCCCTGGCCGGGCGTGCTCTGCACCTCGATGCGCCCGCCCATCATTTCCACCAGCTCCTTGCTGATGGCCAGGCCCAGGCCGCTGCCGCCGTAGCGGCGGGTGGTGCTGGAGTCGCCCTGGGCGAAGGAATCGAACAGCTGGGACAGCGCCTCGTTGCGGATGCCGATGCCGCTGTCGCTGATGGCGAAGATCAGGTGCGGGTCGCCGAGGGAGTTGGAGCGGCGGCAGACGTTCACCGCCACATGGCCTTCGGCGGTGAACTTGAGGGCGTTGCTCAGCAGGTTCATCAGCACCTGCTTGAGGCGCGTGGGGTCACCCTTGATGCGCCGCGGCACGCCGCTTTCCAGGCTGATGTAGAGGCGCAGGCGCTTGTCCAGGGCCTGGGCGGTGAACAGGCTGAGGGTGTCGGAGAGCAACTGCTCCAGGTCGAACTCGATGTGTTCCAGGGTCAGCTTGCCGGACTCGATGCGGGCGTAGTCGAGGATGTCGTTGATCACCGCCATCAGCGCGCTGCCGGAGCTGGAGATGGTGTCGACGTAGAAGCGCTGGCTGCGGTCCAGCGGGGTTTCCTTGAGCAGTTGCAGCATGCCCAGCACGCCGTTGAGGGGCGTGCGGATCTCGTGGCTCATCTTGGCCAGGAAGCGGCTCTTGGCGCGGCTTTCGACATGGGCCTGCTCGGCCGCCTGGCGCGAGCGGAAGCCTTCTTCCTTGAGGGTATTGATGCGGTCGGCGAGGCCGATGGACAGGGTGATCAGCTCGATGGTCACGCCGATCTTCACCACCGTGGCGCCGAAGATGCCCAGCACCTCCACGCCCAGCGAGCCGGTGGTGGCCTGGATGAAGGCGAACAGCAGGATGCCCCAGGCCAGCGTGTAGTAGGAGCCGTAGCGCACGCCGCGGCGCCAGACGTAGATGCCGGCCAGCAGGAGCAGCAGCGAGACGGCGGAGACGGTGAGGCTGGCGAGGATGTTCCAGGCCTGCAGGCCGATCAGCGGCGCCGAGAGGAAGATCGCCATCGTCACCAGCATCGCCACCCGCAGCGCCGTGTCGAGGCGCGGGAAGTACTGCTTGGCGTGGAGGAAGTGGCGGCTGAACTGCACGGCGGTGAGGCAGTGCAGGTACATGAGGATGTAGATGCTCACCGACTGGAAGGCCACGTGTTCGGGCAGCAGCTTGAACAGCATGCCGTCGAAGCAGGCGGCCAGCAGGCCGACGTTGAGGTTGTAGGCCAGGTACCAGAGGTAGGCCGACTCGCGCAGCGAGATGTAGAGGAACAGGTTGTAGAAGAACATGGCGAACAGCACGCCGTAGAAGGCGCCGTTGAACCCCATGAGGTTTTCCTGGGCCGCGGCGCTGGCGCCATAGGTGCTGAAGAACAGCGGCACGAAGAGGGTGCTGGTGCTTTCCACCCGCAACAGCAGGGTGTTGCTGCCGGGCTGCAAATCGAGGGGGAACCAGAAGTTGCGCACCTGCACCGGGCGCTGGGCGAAGGCGAAGCTGTCGCCGCTTTCCTGCTCCTGCAGGTGGCCGTCGGGGTCGAAGAGGAAGACCTTGATGTGGTCCAGCAGCGGGTAGTTGGCTTCCAGGTAACCCGAAAGCGGGTGCTGGCGGCTGTTGACCAGGCGCACCTTGAACCACCAGACCGAGCTGTTCTTGCCCAGGTTGGCGTGCTCGCCGTGGACCGGGGTGAAGGCTTCGTCGGGCAGCTTGCGCAGGTCGCCGACCTGCAGCGTGCCGTCCCGATCCTCGAGGTAACCCAGGAAGGGGCTCAGGGACAGGCGCAGGTCGTCACGGTCGAGGGGGGCGCTCGGAAGCGCCCAGGCCTGGCCGGCAAGGCAGAACAACAGGAGCGCCAGACAGAGGCGAGGCATCCTTTCACCCCGTGGTTTTTATGACCTGTGGCCTGGCACTTTGCCTTTATGTGAGGTGGCCTTCAAGCGTCGCTTTCGCCCTTGCCTACGAGACTTCCGACAGTCGGTACGCGCGTGTCGTTTTCCATCTGCGCGGTGTGTTCCAGCTGGTGGCTGAATGGCTCCAGGGAGTTCTGCGCATTGTCGGCGTCGCTGGCGAATACCGGCGGGCTCATCATGTAGGCGCCCAGCAGTCGGGTCATGGCCTCCAGGCTGTCGATGTGGGTGCGCTCGTAGCCGTGGGTGGCGTCGCAGCCGAAGGCCAGCAGGGCGGCACGGGTGTCGTGGCCAGCGGCGATCGCCGACTGGGCATCGCTGTGGTAGTAGCGGAACAGGTCGCGACGAACGGGGATGACGTTCTTTTCCGCCAGCTTCAGCAGGTGCCGCGAGAGGTGGTAGTCGTAGGGGCCGGCGGAATCCTGCAGGGCGACGCTGACGGCGTGCTCGCTGGAGTGCTGCCCGGGGGCTACCGGGGCGATGTCGATGCCGACGAACTCGCTGACGTCCCAAGGCAGCGCGCCGGCGGAACCGGAGCCGATCTCCTCGGTGATGGTGAACAGCGGGTGGCAGTCGATGGGCGGCACCAGCTTGGCTTCGGTGATGCCCTTGAGCGCGGTGAGCAGGGCGGCGACGCCGGCCTTGTCGTCCAGGTGGCGGGCGCTGATGTGGCCGCTCTCGGTGAACTCGGGCAGCGGGTCGAAGGCGACGAAGTCGCCGATGCACACGCCGAGGGATTCGCAGTCGGCGCGGGTGGAGCTGTAGGCGTCCAGGCGCAGTTCGATGTGGTCCCAACTGATGGGCATGCTGTCCACTTCGGTGTTGAAGGCGTGGCCGGAGGCCAGCAGCGGCAGCACGCTGCCACGGATCACCCCGGTGTCGGTGAACACGCTGACGCGGCTGCCTTCGGCGAAGCGGCTGGACCAGCAGCCCACCGGCGCCAGGGCCAGGCGGCCGTTGTCCTTGATCTGGCGGACGATGCCGCCAATGGTGTCCAGGTGCGCCGCCACCGCGCGGTCGGGGCTCTTCTGCCGGCCCAGCAGGGTGGCGCGGATGGTGCCGCGACGGGTCAGCTCGAAGGGGATGCCCATCTCCTCCAGGCGCTCGGCGACGTAGCGCACGATGGTGTCGGTGAAGCCGGTGGGGCTGGGGATGGCGAGCATCTCCAGGAGCACCTGGCGCAGGTAGTTGATATCGGGTTCGGGGAGTTTTCTGGCAGTCATGGCGTCTCCTTGGCGAGGTGCCGGGCCCGCAGGCCCGGGGCTCAGGACAGCGGCTGGCTGAGGGGGAACAGCAGGTCGATGAAGCGCTCGGCGGTGGGCTGCGGCTGGTGGTTGGCCAGGCCGACCCGCTCGTTGGCTTCGATGAACACGTAGTCGGGCTGGTCGGCGGCGGGCACCAGCAGGTCCAGGCCCACCACCGGGATGCCGAGAGCGCGGGCGGCGCGGACGGCCGCCTCGCCCAGGCGCGGGTGGAGGATGCCGGTGACGTCTTCCAGGGTGCCGCCGGTGTGCAGGTTGGCGGTGCGGCGCACGGCGAGGTGGGTGCCCTCGGGCAGCACATCGTCGTAGCCGTAGCCGGCGTCCCTGAGGGTGCGTTCGGTCTCGTCGTCGAAGGGGATGCGGCTTTCGCCACCGGTGGCGGCCTGGCGTCGACGGCTCTGCGCCTCGATCAGCGAGCGGATGCTGCGCTGGCCGTCGCCGACGATCTCGGCCGGGCGACGGATCGCCGCCGCGACCACGTCGTAGCCGATCACCACGATGCGCAGGTCGTGGCCCTGGTGGAAGCTCTCCAGCAGCACGCGGCTGTCGAAGCGCCGGGCGTTGTCGATGGCCGCTTCCACCTCGGCGGCGCTGCGCAGATCCACGGCCACGCCATTGCCCTGCTCGCCGTCCACCGGCTTGACCACCAGGGCGCCATGTTCGGCGAGGAAGGCGGCGTTCTCCTTCTCGGTGCCGGCCAGGCGCTGCGCCGGCAGGCTGAGGCCGGCGCGGGCCAGGGTGCTGTGGGTGAGGGTCTTGTCCTGGCACAGGGTCATGCTGACGGCGCTGGTCATGTCCGACAGCGATTCGCGGCAGCGCACGCTGCGCCCGCCCTGGCTGAGGCTGAAGAGCCCGGCGCGGGCGTCGTCGACGCGCACCTCGATGCCGCGGCGGTGGGCCTCGTCGACGATGATCCGCGCATAGGGGTTGAGGTCCTCTTCCGGGCCGGGGCCGAGGAACAGGGTCTGGTTGATGCCGTTCTTGCGCTTGATGGCGAAGGTCGGCAGGTCACGGAAGCCGAGTTTGGAATACAGCGCCTTGGCCTGGCGGTTGTCGTGCAGCACCGACAGGTCGAGGTAGGCCAGGCCACGGCTCATGAAGTGCTCGATGAGGTGGCGCACCAGCGCCTCGCCGACGCCGGGGCGGTTGCATTGCGGGTCCACCGCCAGGCACCAGAGGCTGGAGCCGCCTTCCGGGTCGTGGAAGGCCTTGCGGTGGTTGAGGCCCATCACGCTGCCCACTACCTGGTTGCTGGCCGAATCCTCGGCCAGCCAGTACACCGGGCCGCCCTGGTGGCGCGGGGTGATGGCGTCGTGATCCACCGGCAGCATGCCGCGACTGCGGTACAGCTGGCTGATGGCCTGCCAGTCGTCCTCGCTGTGGGCACGGCGGATGCGGAAGCCACGGAAGGCCCGGCGCGCCGGGCGGTAGTCGGTGAACCACAGGCGCAGGGTGTCGGAGGGGTCGAGGAACAGCTGCTGCGGTGCCTGGGCCAGCACCTGCTGGGGCGCCGCGACGTACAGGGCGATGTCCCGCTCGCCGGGGCTCTCGGCCAGCAGCTCGCGGGCCAGGCTGGCCGGGTCCGGGTAGGTGTGGCCCAGCAGCAGGCGGCCCCAGCCGCAGTGCAACACCTGGACCTGCTCCGGCTGTTCATCCTTGTGCTCTTCCGCCAGGCGTGCCTGCAGGCGCTCGTAGGAGGGCGCCTGGCCGCGCAGCAGACGCTGGCTCTGCACGTACTGCTGGCTGGTAAAGAATTTCATCGCGAATCTCTCCTTAGAGCCCCTGCTCGTTGAGCCAGAGGTTGAGCGCCGCCATCTGCCACAGCTTGGAGCCGCGCAGCGGGGTCAGGTCTTCAGCGGGGTTGGCCAGCAGGCGTTCGAGGGTGGCGGCGTTGAACAGGCCGCGATCCTGGCTCGGGTCCAGCAGCAGCTCGCGCACCCAGTCGCGGGTCTTGCCTTGCAGGTGCTTGAGCCCGGGCACGGGGAAGTAGCCCTTGGGCCGGTCGATCACCTCGTGGGGGATGACCTGGCGGGCGACTTCCTTGAGCACCTGCTTGCCGCCATCGCCCAGCTTGAAGCGCGAGGGGATGCGCGCGGAGAGCTCGACCACGCGGTAGTCGAGGAAGGGCACGCGGGCCTCCAGGCCCCAGGCCATGGTCATGTTGTCGACGCGTTTGACCGGGTCGTCCACCAGCATGATGGTGCTGTCCAGGCGCAGGGCCTTGTCCACCGGGTCTTCGGCGCCGGGGCGGGCGAAGTGCTCGCGGACGAAGTCGCCGGCCACGTCCCCGGTGAGCCAGGCCGGCTGCACGGTGTCGCGGTAGTCGGCGTGGCTGCGGTCGAAGAAGGCCGCGCGGTAGGTGGCGAAGGGGTCGGCCGTGTCGGCCAGCGGCGGGTACCAGTGGTAGCCCGCGAACAGCTCGTCGGCACCCTGGCCGCTCTGCACCACCTTGCAGTGCTTGGAGACTTCGCGGGAGAGCAGGTAGAAGGCGATGCAGTCATGGCTGACCATCGGCTCGCTCATGGCGCGGAAGGCCGCGGGCAACTGCTCGATGATCTCGTGCTCGCCGACCCGCAATTGATGGTGGCGGGTGCCGTAGCGGCGGGCGATGAGGTCGGAGTACTCGAACTCGTCGCCGCGCTCGCCGCCGGCATCCTGGAAACCGATGGAGAAGGTCAGCAGGTCCTCGACGCCGGCCTCGGCCAGCAGGCCCACCAGCAGGCTGGAGTCGACGCCGCCGGAAAGCAGCACGCCCACTTCGCGGGCCGCGCGCTGACGCACTGCGACGGCATCGCGCAGGCTGCCCAGTAGCAGGTCGCGCCAGTCGGCCAGTTGCAGCCCGGCCTCGTCGGCGCGGTGGCCGTAGTCGAGGTTCCACCAGGTGCCCTGGTCGATGTTGCCGTCGGCGTCGACCATCATCCAGCTGGCCGGCGGCAGCTTCTCGATGCCCTTGACCAGGGTGCGCGGTGCCGGCACCACGGCGTGGAAGTTGAGGTAGTGGTTGAGCGCCTCGGCGTCCAAGGTGCCGTCGATGTCGCCACCCTTGAGCAGCGCCGGCAGGCTGGAGGCGAAGCGCAGACGGCTGGCCGTGCGCGACAGGTACAGCGGCTTGATGCCGAGGCGGTCGCGGGCCAGGAACAGGCGCTGGCTGCCCGGCTCCCAGATGCCCAGGGCGAACATGCCGTTGAGCTTGGGCAGCATGTCCTTGCCCCAGGCGTGCCAGGCCTTGGCCAGCACCTCGGTGTCGCCGCCGGAGCGGAAGCGATAACCGAGGGCCTGCAGCTCTTCACGCAGTTCGGGGAAGTTGTAGATGGCGCCGTTGAAGCTCATCGCCAGGCCCAGGTCGGGCTCGACCATCGGCTGCGCCGAGCCGTCGGACAGGTCCATGATCTTCAGCCGGCGGTGGCCCAGGGCGATGGGGCCCTGGCTATGGAAGCCCCAGGCGTCGGGGCCGCGAGGGGCGAGGTGATGGGTGATGCGTTCGACCGCAGCCAGGTCGGCGGGTCGTTTGTCGAAGCGTAACTCTCCAGAAATGCCGCACATAAGTCCTTACCGGTTCTGCCGTTGGGGATACCGCCCGCTTTATGCAGGCAGTAAGAGTCCGACCGGTATTTTTGCGGATGGTTTAGATCAAATAGTTATTAGCCAAAGAGCCGCTTTGTGGCACCGGGAACTCACCTCAGGGGCGGCCGCAGGCGCGGTTGGCGGGCACGGCGATGTCCATCAGGCGTGGGTTCGGCAGGCGCAGGCTGGCCATCAGCGCCGCATGGGCCTCGGCGTTGGCCACCTGCAGGCGCGGGTTGTGGGCGCGTTCCTCGGCGATGCTCGAACGGGTCCAGCCGCGATAGTCGTGGCCGGGGCACACCTCGGTGTCGTCCTCCAGCGCCAGCAGGCGCCCCAGGCTGGCCCACTGGGCACGGGCGTCGCCGTTCTGGAAGTCGGTGCGCCCGGTGCCACGGATCAGCAGGGTGTCGCCGGTGAACACCCGCGCCGGAGTGCCATCGGCGGGGCTGGCGGGCAGCAGGAAGCAGTAGGAGTCCGCGGTGTGCCCAGGGGTGTACCAGGCGATCAGTTCGCGGGCGCCGAAGTGCAGGCGCGTGCCGTCGGTGAAGGTGAAGCTGGCGCAGGTGCTGCCGCTTTCGGCGCCGAATCCACTCTGGCAGCCGGTGGCCTCGCGCAGGTCGCCCAGGGCGGTGATGTGGTCGGCGTGGGTATGGGTATCGAGGGCCAGCACCAGGCGCAGCCCGAGTTCGTCGAGCAGGCGCCGGTAGGCGTCGAGTTGTTCCTTCACCGGGTCGATCAATACCGCCTCGCCGGCGTCGGCGAGCAGGTAGGTGTAGGTGGAGCTTTCGGCATCGAAGAGCTGGCGCAGCAGCATGGTGCAATCTCCTCAGATCAGTTTCTGCAGGGCCACCGACAGGCTGGTGATCACCAGCAGCACCGCGAACAGGCGTTGCAGCGCCGGGCCGCCCAGGCGGTACGCCAGGCGGTTGCCGACCAGCATGCCGAGCGCGCCGCCGAAGGCCAGGGCGCCGAGCAGCAGCGCGGGGGGCTGGGCCTGCCCCAGGTAGAGCAAGAAGCCGCCACCGGACACCACCACGACCACCGCCAGGGAGGTGGCGGTGGCGGCCATGACCGAGAGCGGCGTGAACCAGAGTAGCGCCGGAACCACCAGGAAGCCGCCGCCGACGCCCATCAGCCCCGAGAGCACGCCCACGCCCAGACCGATGGCCAGCAACGGCAGGTAACGCAGTGGGCCCGTGCCGGCGCGTGACTGTTGGGCGCCGCGCCATAGGCGCCAGGCGGACCACAGCACCAGCAGGCAGAAGCCGGTGATCAGCAGGCCCTCCGGCACCCAGTGCCCGAGCCACTGGCCCAGGGCGTTGCCGGGCAGGCCGCTGGCGGCGAGCAGCAGCACCGGCGGCCAGGCCACATGGCCCTGGCGCAGGCGCAGCAGGGTGCCGACCAGGGCGGTGAGGGCCACCGCGCCGAGGCTCACGCCCACCGCGTCGCGCAGGGGCAGGTGCAGGCTGAGCAGCAAGGGCAGGGCCACCAGCGAGCCGCCTGCGCCGGTCAGCCCGAGCAGCAGGCCGAGCAGGGTGCCGATGGCGAGGGCTTCGAGAAGCATCAGCGGTTCCAGGGCATGCGGGCGAGCACCAGGGCCAGGCCACAGGTGCCGCTCAGCCCGGCGAAGGTCAGGCCGGCGCCGACGAAGCCGCTCAGCAGGTACCAGCCGGGGTGCACCCAGGTGCCGAGGACCACGCCCAGCAGCACCAGGCTGCCGGCGCTGATCTGCACCTGGCGCTGCAGCTCCAGGCCGCCGCCGCTGCCTTCGCGGGGCATGCCGCAGGCCAGGCAGGCGTCGGTGCCGCCCTCGATCACCTGCACGCCCGGCAGCAGGGCGCTCAAACGCTCGGCCGCCTGGCGCGCGCGCTGGCCCTTCTGGCAGATCAGGTAAAGCTCGTCGCCGCTGTTCAGGCCCTCACCGCGCAGGCGCTCGGCCAGGCGCACGGGGTCCAGGTTGACCAGCGGTTCGTTGTGGGCGCCGGCGATGTGCCCGGCGCGGTATTCCGCCGGGCTGCGCACGTCGATGAGGAAGCGGGCCGCTCCCCGCTGGTGCAGTTCGGCGAAGCGCGGTGCGTCGATCAGGTGGATGGTGTCGTTCATGTCGGGTACTCCCGTGGAGTATGGGTCAGGTGTACTTGGTGAAGATCGCGCGCACCCGCGCCAGGGTCTCGGCATCGTCGCGATCCGGGTCGAGAACGGTTTCCTCGACCAGGCAGGCGAGCATCTCCTGGTAGGCCTTGTCGAGCGCCTTGCGGGCGGCGGAGAACTGCTGGGCGATGGCCTCGCAAGACTCGCCGCGGCGGATCATCGCCTGGATGCCGCGCACCTGCCCCTCGACCCGGGCCAGGCGCTTGAGCATGGCGTCCTGGCGCTCCGGCGTGGGGCCGCTCATGGCGTCACCGGCGCCACGGCCGGGCGCGCGAAGGGGAAAGGCTCGCGCGCTCCGCTGGCGGCCTGGCCACGGGCGCGGGGGCTTGGAGAAAGGCTGAAGGGCATGGCGAATACTCCCTGGGGCTTATACAGGGGGGAGTATAGATTCGCCTTGCAGGGCTGTCAGCTGCGACGCGTTGCCGCCGGGCGGATGAGTGCCCGGCTGGCGTCGTCAGTGGCGCTTGAAGGCTTCCTTCCAGACATCGAAGCGGTAGCGACGGTTGCCCACCAGCAGGTAGAACACCGACGCCAGGCCGGCACCGATGAACCAGCTGAAGCTGGAGAGGGCCTCCAGGCTGGGCAGCAGCACCAGCGCGATGGCGATGATGGCGGCCGGCAGCAGGGCGGCCAGGGCGCGCGGGTTGACGCCGTGGCGGTAGTGGTAGGCGGCGTCGGGCGCGGCGCTGTAGAGCGCGGGGATATCCAGCCGGCCCCGGCGCACCAGCCAGTAGTCGACCATGATCACCCCGTACAGCGGCCCCAGCAGTGCCCCCAGGGCACCGAGGAAGTACAGGATCACCTCCGGGCTGTTGTACAGGTGCCACGGCAGGATGAGCGCGCCGAGGGCGGCGGCCAGCAACCCGGCGCGGTGGAAGTTCAGCTGCCGTGGCGCCAGGTTGCAGAGCACCAGGGCCGGGGCGACGAAGTTGGCCATGATGTTCACCGCCACGGTGACGATCAGCAGCGCCAGGCAGCCGAGCACCAGGAAGGGCTTGGAGGGAATGGCGGCGACTATGTCGGTGGGGCTGGTGATGACCTGGCCGTCGATGGCGAGCTGGCTGCCGGCGAGCACCGCGGCGATGCAGCCGAACAGCAGCATGTTCACCGGCAACCCCCAGAAGTTGCCACGGCGGATGGTGCGCGCATCGGGGCAGTGGCGCGAGAAGTCGCTGAAGTTCAGCAGCATGGTGCCGTAGAGGCTGATCCACAGGGCCGCGCCGGAGCACACGCGGAACCAGCCGGCGGCGTCGCTGGCGGGTTCGCTGCTGGCCCAGGCGATGCGCAGGCCGGCCTTCCAGTACATCCAGGCGGCGAGTACCGCGAGGGTGAGCAGGATCACCGGGCCGGCGAAGGCTTCGTAGCGGCGGATCATTTCCATGCCGTAGGCCATGATCGCCAGTTGCAGCAGCCACACCCCGATGAAGCAGGCCCAGCCGAAGGGCGACAGGCCGAGCACATCGCCGTCGCTCCAGGCGGCCAGCCCTGGTGCCAGGGTCAGCAGCAGGACGCCGAGCACCAGGGAGGCGAGGTAGGTCTGGATGCCGAACCAGGCGACGGCGATCACCGCGCGGATCAACGCCGGAAACTGCGCGCCACGGATGCCGAAGGCGACCCGGCAGATCACCGGGAAGGGCAGGCCGGTGCGTTGGCCGATATAGCCGGAAAGGTTCATCAACCCGTAGATCAGCAGCGCGCCGAGGCCCATGGCGGCGACGATCTGGCCGCCACTCATGCCGAGTGCGAAGAGGCCGATGGCGAAGCTGTAGTTGGCGACGTTGTGCACGTCGTTGGTCCACAGCGCGAACAGGCTGTAGCTGCCCCAATGCCGCGCTTCAGGGCTGTTGGGGGCGAGGTCGTCGTTATAGAGGCTGGGGCTGGGGTCGAGTGGCAGCCGTATCGGCTCCTGGTTCTGGGAGAGGGGCATCCGCGGTTCCTCGCATCCTCGGGGGCGGTCGCCCCGGGCGGGGCGGCGGGAGCACAGGCTCCAGCCGGCGGATTGTGCGGCGGTCCACGGCGAATCGCAGCAGGACGGGGGGGGCGCGCGAGGTGGTGTGGATATGTTCTATAACTACATGATTTATATGAGATTATAGGGATTAAGGGAGGCGGCGCTCACCCTTGCTGGTGCTTTCCGCTGGCCGAGGCGGCGAAGCCCTGCCGTACCTGTCAGGTACGGCTGGCGTTCTTGCCGCGAATCAGCTGGCGCAGCGGGAAACGGTTCGGGTGGCAGGCTTCGGCGACATCGCGGGGCACCGGCAGGGGTTCGTCGTCCAGCCAGGCGGCCAGCAGCTCGGCGGCCAGCGGCGCGGTGATCAGGCCCCGTGAGCCATGGCCGCTGTTGACGTAGAGGCCGTCGAGCCAGGGCACCGGTGCATCCGGCACCTGGCGTGCATCGCGGCCCAGCACGGCGTAGGTTTCGGCGAAGGCGGCGGCATCGCACAGCGGGCCTACCAGCGGCAGGTAGTCCGGCGTGGTGCAGCGGAAGGCCGCGCGGCCTTCCAGCAGCGCCGGGTCGAGCTGTTCGGCCTGCAGGCGTTCGGCGAGGTCTGGGGAGATTTCCCGCAGCAGCTCGAGGTTGCCGGCGTGCTCGGCGGTGGTCGGCGCCAGGTCCTGGCTGTGGAAGTCGAAGCTGGCGCCCAGGGTGTGTTCGCCGTTGCGCACCGGTGCGACATAGCCTTCGGCGCAGACCACGGTGGCCAGCGCGCGGCTGCTGGCGGTGGCCGGCAGGCGGCTGATCTGCCCACGGATGCGCTTGAGCAGCATCCCGTTGGCCTGGGGGAAACGGAGGATTTCGGCGGCGCCGGCCAGCACCGCGATCGGTGCTTCGGCCAGCACCTGCTCACCGTCCAGCGCCTGCCAGCGGCCATTCTCGCGGCGCAGCTGCAAGGCTTCGCTGTGGGGCAGCAGGCGGATGCCGGGCTGCCCGGCCAGCCAGCGGCACAGGGCGGGCGGGTGCACCCAGCCGGCTTCGGGGTAGAACAGCCCACCGGCGGGCAGGGCGACGCCGGCGATGGCTTCGGCCTCTTCACGGTCGAGCCGGCGCAGCAGGCCGGCGGGGAAGGCGGCGGCCAGGCTCACCTGGCGCTCGGCCTCCTTGGCTTCGAAGGCCAGTTGCAGCACGCCGCAGCCTTGCCAGTCCTGGTTCGGTTGCAGGTGCTGGAGCAGCCGGCGGGTATGGCCGAAGCCGCTGACGATCAGGCGCGACAGTGCGGTGCCGTGGGCGGAAAGCTTGAGGTAGAGCACCCCCTGGGGATTGCCGGAAGCCTCCTCGGCAACGCCGGCGTGGCGCTCCAGCAGGGTCACCTGCCAGCCACGGGCGGCGAGGCTGGCGGCGCTGGCGCAGCCGGCCAGGCCGGCGCCTATCACCAGCACCTGGCGCTCGCCCGCGAAGGGCGCGGGGCGGGCGAACCAGGGTTTGCCGGCGCTGGCGGGCTCGCCCAGGAAGCGGCCCTTGCTCATGTGCCACTTGCTGCCGAAGCCCTGGGCACGGCGGATCTGGAAGCCGGCCTCCTTGAGTGCGCGGCGCACGAAGCCGGCGCTGGTGAAGGTGGCCAGGGTGGCGCCCGGTGCACTCAGCCGCGCCAGCTGGGCGAAGAGTTCGGGGGACCACATCTGCGGGTTCTTCGCCGGGGCGAAGCCGTCGAGGAACCAGGCATCGATGCGGGCATCCAGCTCGGGCAGGCAGTCCAGCGCATCGCCCACCAGCAGCGTCAGCGTCACCCGCCCTGCGGCGAACAGCAGGCGCTGGAAGCCGGGGTTCACCGCGCGGTACTGGTCCAGCAGGGCGCCGGAGAAGGGCGCCAGTTGCGGCCACAGCGCCAGGGCGCGGGCGAGGTCTTCACGGGCCAGCGGGTACTTCTCGACGCTGACGAAATGCAGGCGGGCACCGGGCGGCGCCAGCTCGTCGAACAGCTGCCAGGTGCTGAGGAAATTCAGGCCGGTGCCGAAGCCGGTCTCGCCCACCACCAGGCGCTCGCCGGCGGCCAGTTCGGCGAAGCGCCGGGGCAGTTCGTTGCCGTCGAGGAAGGTGTGGCGCGTCTCGTCGAGCCCCGAGACGGGGGAGAAGTAGACGTCGTCGAATTCGCGTGACAACGGCTGGCCCTGCTCGTCCCAGGCGAGCAGCGCGTGATGGAAATCGGACATGAAGGACCCCGGCGGAACGAAGCGCGAATAGTAGCCGATCAAGCCGGGCAGGAGCGTGCGACAGGGGGACGCTTGGGGTGATGCACTTTGGGATTGGGCGCTTCGCGAGCAGAGCTCGCTCCTACGGGGAAAGATGCGTGCGGGCTTGGGGGAAACCCGCAATTCCATCGAATCTTTCACCCCGTAGTGGCGCGTCTTCCGCTATTTTTTCTCCACCAACCTGGGAGAGTCGCATGTTCGAATCTGCGGAAATCGGTCATTCCATCGACAAGGAAACCTACGAGAAAGCGGTGCTGGAGCTGCGCGAGGCATTGCTGGAGGCGCAGTTCGAGCTGAAACAGCAGGCACGCTTCCCGGTGATCATCCTGATCAACGGCATCGAGGGCGCAGGCAAGGGCGAGACGGTGAAGCTGCTCAACGAGTGGATGGACCCGCGCCTGATCCATGTCGAGAGTTTCCTGCTGCCCACCGACGAGGAGCTGTCGCGGCCGCCTCAATGGCGCTTCTGGCGCAAGCTGCCGGCCAAGGGGCAGACCGGCATCTTCTTCGGCAACTGGTACAGCCAGATGCTCCATGCGCGGGTCGAGGGCGACATCAAGGACGGCCGTTTCGACCAGGCCATCGATTTCGCCGAGCGCTTCGAGCGCATGCTCTGCGACGAGGGCGCGCTGATCTTCAAGTTCTGGTTCCACCTGTCCAAGAAGCAGCTCAAGCAGCGCCTCAAGGACCTGGAGAAAGACCCGCAGCGCAGCTGGAAGCTCAACCCGCTGGACTGGAAGCAGAGCGAGACCTACGACCGCTTCGTGCGCTTCGGCGAGCGCATGCTGCGCCGCACCAGCCGCGACTACGCGCCCTGGTACGTGGTCGAGGGCGTCGACGAGAACTACCGCAGCCTCAGCGTCGGCCGCATCATCCTCGAGGGGCTGCAGGCCGCGCTCAAGCGCAAGGACCGCCCGGTGCTGCAGCCCCACGCGGCGCCGCTGGTTTCCAGCCTGGACAACCGCGGGCTGCTCAGCAGCCTCGACCTGAGCCTGAAACTGAGCAAGGACGATTACCGAGAGCAATTGGACGCCGAGCAGGCGCGGCTGGCCGGGCTGATGCGCGACAAGCGCTTCCGCGAGCACGCGCTGATGGCGGTGTTCGAGGGCAACGACGCGGCCGGCAAGGGAGGGGCCATCCGCCGGGTGACCGGGGCCCTGGACCCGCGCCAGTACCGCACCGTGCCCATCGCCGCGCCCACCGAGGAAGAGCGCGCACAACCCTACCTGTGGCGCTTCTGGCGCCATGTGCCGCCGCGCCGGCAGTTCACCATCTTCGACCGCTCCTGGTACGGGCGGGTGCTGGTGGAGCGGGTCGAGGGCTTCTGCTCGGAGGCCGACTGGTTGCGCGCCTACAGCGAGATCAACGACTACGAGGAGCAGCTCCACGACCACGGCATCGTAGTCGTGAAGTTCTGGCTGTCCATCGACAAGGACGAGCAGATGCGCCGCTTCAAGGAGCGCGAGGAGACTTCCTTCAAGCGCTACAAGATCACCGACGAGGACTGGCGCAACCGCGACAAGTGGGACCTCTACGTCGACGCCGTGGGCGACATGGTGGATCGCACCAGCACCGAGCTGGCGCCCTGGACCCTGATCGAGGCGAACGACAAGCGCTATGCCCGGGTGAAGGTGCTGCGCACCCTCAACGAGGCGCTGGAGCGGGCCTTCAAGAAGGGCTGAGCCGGCGGGCGATGGCCGCGCATACGCAGGGTGAATGATCGTCGCCCTGCGACATTGGGTGGATTTATGCTCCGGCCATCGTCAATGGACACCCGTCCTCACACCCACAAGAAAGAGGTGCCTCATGCGTGAAGTGGTGATAGTCGACAGCGTTCGGACCGGCCTGGCCAAGTCCTTCCGCGGCAAGTTCAACATGACCCGGCCGGACGAAATGGCCGCCCACTGCGTGAACGCCCTCCTGGCGCGCAATGACCTGGACCCGACGCTGGTGGACGACTGCGTGGTCGGCGCCGGTTCCAACGAAGGCGCCCAGGGCCACAACATCGGCCGTAACGTCGCCGTGCTCTCGGGCCTGGGCATCGGCGTCGCCGGCATGACCCTGAACCGCTACTGCTCCTCGGGCCTGCAGGCCATCGCCATCGCCGCCAACCAGATCGCTTCCGGCTGCAGCGACGTGATGGTCGCCGGCGGCGTCGAGTCCATCACCCTGACGCTGAAAAGCATCAACCAGGACAACTTCGTCAACCCGCGCCTGAAGCTGGAACACCCCGGCATCTACTACCCGATGGGCCAGACCGCCGAGATCGTCGCGCGTCGCTACAACGTCTCCCGCGAGGCCCAGGACCTGTACGCCCTGCAGAGCCAGCAGCGCACCGCCCGTGCCCAGGCCGCCGGCCTGTTCGACGATGAAATCGTGCCGATGAACGTCAAGTACGGGGTCGAGGACAAGGCCACCGGCGAGAAGAAGATCGTCGACGGCGTGGTCGACCGCGACGACTGCAACCGCGCCGACACCACCCTGGAAGGCCTGGCTTCGCTGAAGCCGGTGTTCTCCGAGGACGGTTCGGTCACCGCCGGCAACTCCTCGCAGCTGTCCGACGGCGCCTCCATGACCCTGCTGATGAGCCTGGACAAGGCCATCGAGCTGGGCCTCAAGCCCCGGGCCTTCTTCCGTGGCTTCGCCGTGGCCGGTTGCGAGCCGGACGAAATGGGCATCGGCCCGATCTACTCGGTGCCCAAGCTGCTCAAGGCCCGTGGCCTGTCGGTGGACGACATCGACCTGTGGGAGCTGAACGAAGCCTTCGCCTCGCAGTGCCTGTACGCCCGTGACCACCTGGGCATCGACAACGAGAAGTACAACGTCAACGGCGGCTCCATCTCCATCGGCCACCCCTTCGGCATGACCGGCTCGCGCCAGGTCGGCCACCTGGTGCGCGAGCTGCAGCGCCAGGGCAAGCGCTACGGCATCGTCACCATGTGCGTGGGCGGCGGCATGGGCGCCACCGGGCTGTTCGAAGCGGTGCGCTGATCCGCTCCACGGACGCCGCAATGACAAAACCCGCAACGGCCTGGCCGCTGCGGGTTTTTATTTGGGCGCTGCGTACCCTGGGGCGGGCGGCGTTTTTTGTAGGGGCGACTTCAGTCGCCAAGCGGCGCACAGCGCCGCCCTGTGGGAGCGAATTCATTCGCGATGAGAAGCCGCCGGGGCTGTGCTTGCGGTCGTATGTGCGGCGCTCAGAGGCGGCTGGCGATGATGTCGTCGGCCTGCATCATGCGGCGGATGTAGAAGGCGATCTCGCGCTCGGCGTCGGCGCGGGTGAAGTAGGGACCTTCCAGGGTGCCTTCGCGGGTGGCGAAGAAATACTGCCCATTCACCGCGCTGACGCGGTCGCTGCGGTAATGGGTGCTGGCTGCGGCGTCCACGGTGCGTTGCCCGAACATACTGATTACTCCGGGGTGAATGGGTCGGATGATTGTTGAGTCTAATCCGCGTCCCGGTGCCTGCGCGCTCAGGCGATAGGCGGTACGAATCGGCGCCTGATCGCGACCGTTCGCTGCATTTCCATAAAAATGGCGCTGGAAACCTGACGCTTGGCGGCGGTGCGACCGGTACAGTTGGGCGTCGCTCGCGCAGGCAATTGTCGCTGTGTGCGTCGCAGAGCAGGTTCTAGAATGAGCGGCCCGCCGCCTTGCCGGCCGGGTCCCTTCCGCTTCGAGGTCTCCATGCACATTTCTTCCGGCCGTTGGCTCTACGGCCTGTTCCTCGCCCTGGTCACCGCCGTGCTCTGGGGCATCCTGCCGATCAAGCTCAAGGAAGTGCTGAAGGTGATGGACCCGGTGACCGTCACCTGGTTTCGCCTGCTGGTGTCCGGCTCGCTGCTGTTCGTCTGGCTCGCGGCGACCCGCCGCCTGCCGCGCTTTCGTCCGCTGGGGCGCAAGGGGGGAGGGCTGGTGGCGCTGGCCATCGCCGGGCTGCTGGGCAACTACGTGCTCTACCTGATCGGCCTGAAGATGCTCAGCCCCGGCACCACGCAACTGGTGATCCAGGTGGCGCCCATCCTCTTCCTGATCGGCAGCCTGTTCATCTTCAAGGAGAGTTTCAGCATCGGCCAGGCGCTTGGCCTGGCGGTGCTGGTGCTGGGCTTCGGCCTGTTCTTCAACCAGCGCCTGGACGAGTTGCTCACCTCCTTGGGCACCTACACCACCGGCGTGCTCATCGTGCTGGCGGCGGCCTTCGTCTGGACCTTCTACGGCCTGGCGCAGAAGCAGCTGCTGACGGTGTGGAACTCCATGCAGGTGATGATGGTGATCTACCTCGGCTGCGCAGCCCTGCTGACGCCCTGGGTGTCGCCCCTGGAAGCGCTGCAGCTGTCGCCGTTGCAGGGCTGGCTGCTGCTGGCCTGCTGCCTGAACACCCTGGTGGCTTATGGTGCCTTCGCCGAAGCCCTGGCCCATTGGGAGGCCTCGCGGGTCAGCGCCACCCTGGCCATCACCCCGCTGGTGACCTTCGCCTCGGTGGCGGTCGCCGCCAGCTTCTGGCCCGACCACGTGGTGCCCGAACAGCTCAATGGCATCGCCTACGGCGGCGCCTTGCTGGTGGTGCTGGGCTCTGCGCTCACCGCCCTCGCGCCCTCGCTGGTGCGCAGCTGGAGGGCGCGCCAGGTTCGCGCGCTGTAGAGGGGGCTGGCGGGGGCGCTCCGTGCCGCCGCTTTCCCGGGCTGAAGCCCGGGCTACAGCCTACCTCCGTGTCGGGTTGCACCCGACCTACAGGGTCGATGGCCGTGTCGCTAGTTACGGGTGCCCAGGGTTTCCGCCTTGCGCAGCCAGGCCTGGCGCTGTTCCTCGGTGGAGGGGCGCACCGGGGCGAATTCGGCGAGGCGGCGGGTCTTGATGCCGCAGAAGCCGAGGATGGTGCGGGTCATCTGCCGGTGCCCGGGGGCGCCGTAGATCCAGCGGAAGTACCAGGGCGGCGTGTCCAGGGTCACCAGCAGGTCGGCGGTGCGGCCTTCGAGCAGCTTGTCCCAGGAGCGCACGCCGCGGTAGCGGAAGGCGAAGCCGGGGAGGAACACGCGATCGAAGAAGCCCTTGAGCAGCGCCGGCACGCCACCCCACCAGACCGGGTAGACGAACACCAGGTGCTCGGCCCAGTGGATCTGCCGCTGGGCCTCCAGCAGGTCCGGCTCCAGCGCCTGGCTCTGGTCGTAACCCTGGTGCAGCACCGGGTCGAATTCCATCTCGCCGAGCTTGAGCAGGCGCACCACGTGGCCTTCGCTGCGGGCGCCCTGGGCATAGGCTTCGCCCAGGGCATTGCACAGGCTGTTGCCCTTGGGCGAGCCGAAGATCATCAGGATGCGCTTGCCGTCGCCTTCCAGGGGCGTGGCGCCGTGCTTGGCGGTATCAACCATGTTGGCCGGCCTCCAGCATGGTTTCCGGGCGTACCCAGGCGTCGAAATCCGCCTCGCTGACGAAGCCCAGCGCCAGCGCCGCCTCGCGCAGGGTGGTGCCTTCGCTGTAGGCCTTCTTGGCGATCTGCGCGGCCTTGTCGTAGCCGATATGGGTATTGAGGGCGGTGACCAGCATCAGCCCGCGTTCCAGGTGCTCGGCCATGCGTGTGGCGTCCGGCTCCATGCCGGCCACGCAATGGCGCTGGAAGTTGCGCGCGCCATCGGCCAGCAGGCGGATGGATTGCAGCAGGTTGTGGGCGATCACCGGTTTGAACACGTTGAGCTGCAGGTGGCCCTGGCTCGCCGCGAGGCTGATGGTGGTGTCGTTGCCGATCACCTGGCAGGCGAGCATGGACAGCGCCTCGCACTGGGTCGGGTTGACCTTGCCGGGCATGATCGAGCTGCCCGGCTCGTTGGCCGGCAGCCTCACCTCGGCCAGGCCGCCACGGGGGCCGGAGCCCAGCAGGCGCAGGTCGTTGGCGATCTTCATCAGTGCCACCGCCAGGGTCTTCAGGGCGCCGGAGAGGGTCACCAGGGGCTCGTGCCCGGCCAGGGCGGCGAACTTGTTGGGCGCGGAGACGAAGGGCAGGCCGGCCAGGGCGGCCAGTTCTGCGGCCATGGCTTCGGCGAAGCCGTGGGGCGCGTTGAGCCCGGTGCCGACGGCGGTGCCGCCCTGGGCCAGCTGGTAGACCGCCGGCAGGGCATTGCGGATGGCGCGCTCGGCGTAGTCGAGCTGGGCGACGAAGGCCGACAGTTCCTGGCCGAAGGTGATGGGGGTGGCATCCATCATGTGGGTGCGCCCGGTCTTCACCAGGCGCACATGGCGGGCGGCCTGCTCGGCGAGGCCGCCGCTGAGCTCGGCCAGGGCCGGCAGCAGTTCCTGATGGACTGCCTGGGCGGCCGCGATGTGCATGGCCGTGGGGAAGCTGTCGTTGGAGCTCTGGGCATGGTTGACGTGGTCGTTCGGGTGCACCGGGCTCTTGCCGCCACGGGTGCCGCCGGCCAGCTCGTTGGCACGGCCGGCGATGACCTCGTTGACGTTCATGTTGCTCTGGGTGCCGCTGCCGGTCTGCCAGACCACCAGGGGGAATTGCTCGTCGTGGCGGTGGGCGAGCACTTCGTCCGCGGCCTGTTCGATGAGGCGGGCGATGTCCGGGGCGAGGGTGCCGTTGCGGCCGTTGACCCGTGCCGCGGCCTTCTTGATCAGCGCCAGGCCGTGCACCACCGCCAGCGGCATGCGCTCGACGCCGATGGCGAAGTTTTCCAGCGAGCGCTGGGTCTGGGCGCCCCAGTAGGCGTCTTCAGCGACTTCCACCGGGCCCAGGCTGTCAGTTTCGGTACGGCTCATTGCGCATGCTCCAGAAGGTATTTTCCGCAGTTTAGGCCGCAGATGGAGCATGGGGTTCAACGGGGGGCGCTATTACCAGCGTGCGTGGGTGGAGCCGAGCCAGCCCAGGGCGTTGTCCACCGGTACGCGTTCGCCGGTGGGGCCGCGCAGCACGCCGTCGAAGCGGCCGAACCACTGGCGGGTATCGGCGAAGAGCGGCCCCAGGCGCGGGTTGGCCTGGTGCAGCTGGCGCGGGGTGAAGGTGAGCTGCACGCGGTTGCATTCGGTGCTCAGCTGCCAGGGCGCGAGGGGGTTGTTCTGCGCCTGTTCGATGCGCACCGGGCGGTCCAGCTTGGACAGCTCGCCGCCGAACCACAGGGCGTTCTCGGTGAGGCCGCTGGCGTCGGTCCAGCCAGCACCGAAGTTGCCGGCGATGCCGCCGCTGGTGGCGAAGGCGGCGCGGGTCCAGTGGCTGTGCAACGGCCAGACGCCGCGCCCGAAGTCGAGGGCGGCGAAGCTCTGGCCGGGCTGGCAGTCGAAATGGCGATTACCCAGCTGCACGCTGCCGCTGGCGGGGAGGCCGAGCTGGCGGCTGCTGGCGTGGAAGCCACGGCCGGGGAAGGGCGCCACCAGGTTCACCGAATCCAGGTGCAGGGGGCGCAGGATGTCGAGGGCGGCCTGCATCGGCTGGCCGCCGATATCCGGCACGGCGACGGTGATGCGGGCGCGGCCGGGGTGTTCGTCCACCTTCAGGTGCAGGCGCGGGTGCTGGAATTCATAGCCTTCGAGCGGTGTATCGGGGAGGCGGCAGCCACGGCCGAACAGGCGCAGCTGGGAGTGGTTGACCGCCTGGCCCGTTTCCAGGTCGAGGAAGTAGGCGCCGCAGTAGCCCAGGTAGTCGAGGTCGGCCAGGGTCAGCGACAGCACCCATTGCGGGGTGGTGATGCACCAGTGGTTCCAGCGTTTGCGCCGGCCGACGTTGCCGGGGATGGCGCAGTTCAGGCGTGGGCGGTTCGACCAGCCGATGGCCAGTGGCTCCAATCGGCCCTGGGCATCGCACAGCGCGGCCGGCCCGGGCGGCGCCAGTGCAGTGATATGGCTAGTCATCGGACACGTCCATGTGGGGTGCAGCTTCCATTTTTGAAGAGGCGGGGAACATTGCGCGCGACCCATGGCCCAAAGGGGCGTTGTGTCGGCGGGCTGACAGCGTTTTATTGACGCGGAAGGATGCCCAGAGGCCGCTAGCATGAGCAAGTGATGGCATTTTGACAATAGACCGTTGGAGTGCACCGATCCACAGTTTGGCCGTGATCCGGCACACGTCCCCATCGCTTGAGCTCCCCATGGGCTCGGGCGCAGAATGACCCGCCCTCGGGGAACCCCCGTAACCGCTCAGACCAAGGAATACCGATGACCAAGCTTCGCGTACTTTGCACCGCCGTCCTGCTCGCTTGCGCCAGTGGCCAGGCGCTGGCCGATGCCGCCAGTCATGCCGCCAACGCTGAGCGCTTCCTCAAGCTCGCCCACGCCGACAAGCTCACCGTGCCGGTGTACGGCCAGGTGCAGCAGATGTTCGCCCAGCGCTACGAGCAAAGCGGCGCGCCGGCGGACAAGAAAGCCGCCCTGGAGAGCTACCAGGCCAAGGCCAACACCGCCCTCGACAAGGCCGTGGGCTGGGACAAGCTGAAGCCCGAGCTGGTGAAGATCTACACCACCAACTTCACCGAGCCGGAGCTGAAGGACCTGATCGCCTTCTACGAATCGCCCCTGGGCAAGAAAGTCCTGGAGAAGATGCCGACCCTGACCGCGCAATCCGCCCAGCTGACCCAATCGCGCCTGGAAGCGGCCGTGCCGGAAGTGAACAAGCTGCTGGCCGACATGACCAGCGAACTGGCCCCCAAGGACCAGAAGAAGAAGTAAGCGGAGCCCTGCATGAGCATGCGTGATCGAATCCTCGCCGCCTTTGCGGCCCTCGAGCCCCAGCACCTGGAGGTGCTGGACGAGAGCCATATGCACAGTCGCGGCCTGGAGACCCACTACAAGGCGGTGATCGTCAGCCCCGCGTTCGCCGGTCTCAATGCGGTCAAGCGCCACCAGAAGGCCTACGCCACCCTGGGTGAGCTGATGGGGCAGTTCCATGCCCTGGCCCTGCACACCTACACCCCCGAGGAGTGGGCTGCGCAAGGCGCCGCACCGGATTCGCCCACCTGCAAGGGCGGCAGCAAGCACGATCTCTGATCGATGTTTCCCGGGCACGGCTCCGTGCCCGGGTGCCTTTCTTCAGCCCACCGCCCTCCCGGTTTGAGCCCCGCTTGAAGCTGCCTGGTTCGGTGCGTGCACCCTGCGCGGCACACCCCCTGGCATGAGCGCGTGCCTCGCTCGACTCCGCCTGGTGGAGGTAAAGAGCGACCTCCACCCTACAGGTCATGTCCAGCCGGAGGCTTGGCGGGACTCGTGCCTTCCGTGAAGCCTCTCTCCCCTGGCTGAAGACGCCGTCCCGCACCACAAGTCGCCTGAGACCTTTTCACGCAGTTTCCCGGCTGCGCTTTTTGCTAGAATCCGCCCCCAGCGCCGGCCTTGCCGGCGCTGTCGTTTTTGTCACCCGGTCCGCCCTTTGCGTGGGCGACCACTGGAGGAAATCACCATGTCCCGGATCGTCGTCGCGGCGCTCTACAAGTTCGTCTCCCTGAAAGACTACGTCGCCCTGCGCGAACCCCTGCTCAAGACCCTGCTCGAGAACGACATCAAGGGCACGCTGCTGCTGGCGGAGGAGGGCATCAACGGCACCGTCTCCGGCACCCGCGAGAGCATTGACGCGCTGCTTGCCTGGCTCAAGGTCGACCCGCGCTTCATCGACCTCGACCACAAGGAGTCCTACTGCGACGAGCAGCCCTTCTACCGCACCAAGGTCAAGCTGAAGAAGGAGATCGTCACCCTGGGCGTGCCCGGCGTCGATCCCAACCAGCGCGTGGGTACCTACGTCGAGCCGCAGGACTGGAACGCCCTGATCAGCGACCCCGAGGTGCTGCTGATCGACACCCGCAACGACTACGAAGTGGCCATCGGCACCTTCGAGGGCGCGGTCGATCCCAAGACCAAGTCGTTCCGCGAATTCCCCGAGTACGTGCGCGAGCACTACGACCCGGCGGTGCACAAGAAGGTCGCGATGTTCTGCACCGGCGGCATCCGCTGCGAGAAAGCCTCGGCCTACATGCTGGGCGAAGGCTTCGAGGAGGTCTTCCACCTCAAGGGCGGCATCCTCAAGTACCTGGAAGAGGTGCCCGAGGCGGACACCCTCTGGCGCGGCGACTGCTTCGTCTTCGACAACCGCGTCACCGTGCGCCACGATCTGACCGAGGGCGACTTCGACCAGTGCCACGCCTGCCGCAACCCGATCTCGGTCGAGGATCGCCAATCGCCCCATTACGCCCCCGGCATCAGCTGCCCCCATTGCTGGGACAGCCTCAGCGAGAAGACCCGCGCCGGTGCCCGTGAGCGGCAGAAGCAGATCGAACTGGCCAAGGAACGCAACCTGCCGCACCCGATAGGTCGCAACCCGCGCCAGCCCATGGAGAGTTGAGAGAGCCCGATGCCCAAGACCCGCCTGCTCTACGTGATGGACCCGATGTGTTCCTGGTGCTGGGGCTTCGCCCCGGTGGCCGATGCCCTCGCAGAGCAGGCCCGTGCGGCCGGCGTCCCCATGCACCTGGTGGCGGGCGGCCTGCGCACCGGCCAGGGCGCCTCGCTCGACCCCAATACCCGGCGCTACATCCTCGAACACTGGCATGCGGTGCATGACGCCACCGGCCAGCCCTTCCGCTTCGAGGACGCGTTGCCGGACGGTTTCGTCTACGACACCGAGCCGGTCTGCCGCGCCTTGGTGGTGACCCGCTCGCTGCATGAAGAGGCCACCTGGCCGCTGGTCAAGCTGATCCAGCATGCCTTCTACGCCGAGGGGCGCGACGTGACCCAGGCGGCGGTGCTGGTGGAGCTGGCCGAGGCGGCCGGCATCCCGCGTATCGAGTTCGCCGAGGCCTTCGATGGCGCTGCCGCGCACCAGGCCACCGCCGAAGACTTCACCTGGGTGCAGGACCTGGGCATCGCCGGCTTCCCCACGCTGCTCGCCGAGCGTGACGGCCAGCTGGCGCTGCTGACCAACGGCTACCAGGGCCTGGATGAACTCGCGCCGCTGCTGGCCCGCTGGCTGGAGCGTGCGACCCATGCCTGATCGCCTCAGTTGGGCGGAGATCCGCCGCCTCGCCCTGCGTCACAGGAAGGCCCTGTGGCTGGCCAACCTGGTGGCGGTCTTCGCCACCCTGTGCAGCGTGCCCATCCCGCTGCTGCTGCCGCTGCTGGTGGACGAGGTGCTGCTCAAGCAGGGCGACGCCGCGCTGAAGTTCATGGACCGCTTCCTGCCCGACGGCTGGCAGGTGGCCGCCGGCTACATCGGCCTGATGCTGGTCACCACCCTGTTGCTGCGCAGCCTGGCGCTGGTGTTCAACGTGCTGCAGGCGCGGCTCTTCGCGCGGCTGTCGAAGGACATCGTCTACCGCCTGCGCGTGCGCCTGATCGAGCGCCTCAAGCGCATCTCCCTGGGTGAATACGAAAGCCTGGGCGGCGGCACCGTCTCCGCTCACCTGGTCACCGACCTGGACACCCTGGACAAATTCATCGGCGAGACCCTCAGCCGCTTCCTCGTGGCCATGCTCACCCTTGCCGGTACCGCCGGCATCCTGGTGTGGATGCACTGGAAGCTGGCGCTGCTGATCCTGCTGTTCAACCCACTGGTGATCTGGTCCACGGTGCAGTTGGGCAAGCGGGTCAAGCACCTGAAGAAGCTGGAGAACGACAGCACTTCGCGCTTCACCCAGGCGCTGACCGAAACCCTGGAAGCCATCCAGGAAGTGCGCGCCGGCAATCGCCAGGGTTTCTTCCTCGGCCGCCTCGGCCTGCGTGCCAAGGAAGTGCGTGACTACGCCGTCGCTTCGCAATGGAAGAGCGACGCCGCCGGGCGCACCAGCGGCCTGCTGTTCCAGTTCGGCATCGACGTGTTCCGCGCCGCGGCCATGCTTACCGTGCTGTTCTCGGACCTGTCCATCGGCCAGATGCTGGCGGTGTTCAGCTACCTCTGGTTCATGATCGGCCCGGTGGAGCAATTGCTCGGCCTGCAGTACTCCTACTACGCCGCAGGTGGCGCCCTGACGCGCATCAACGAGCTATTGGCCCGCGCCGACGAGCCGCAATATGCCGGCCGCGTCGACCCCTTCACCGGCCGCGAGACGGTGGGCGTGCAGGTGGAAGGGCTGCGTTTCGCCTATGGCGACGAGCCGGTGCTGGATGGCCTCGACCTGTCCATCGCCCCTGGCGAGAAGGTGGCCATAGTCGGCGCCAGCGGCGGCGGCAAGAGCACCCTGGTGCAGCTGCTGCTGGGCCTCTATACCGCCCAGGCCGGGACCATCCGCTTCGGCGGCGCCAGCCTGGAGGAGATCGGCCTGGAGCGCGTGCGCGAGCATGTGGCGGTGGTGCTGCAGCACCCGGCGCTGTTCAACGACAGCGTGCGCGCCAACCTCACCCTGGGCCGCGAGCGCAGTGACGAGGCCTGCTGGCGCACGCTGGAGATCGCCCAGCTGGCCGACACCATCCGCGCCTTGCCGCAAGGGCTGGACAGCATCGTCGGGCGTTCCGGCGTGCGCCTTTCCGGTGGGCAGCGCCAGCGCCTGGCGGTGGCGCGCATGGTGCTGGCCGACCCGCGCGTGGTGATCCTCGACGAAGCCACCTCGGCACTCGACGCCGCCACCGAATACGCCCTGCACCAGGCCCTGGCGCGCTTCCTCGAAGGGCGCACCACGCTGATCATCGCCCACCGCCTGTCTGCGGTTAAGCAGGCGGACCGGGTGCTGGTGTTCGACGGCGGGCGCATCGCCGAGGACGGCGACCACCAACGCCTGATCGCCGACGGCGGGCTCTACGCCAAGCTCTACGGCCACCTGCAGCACTGACCGGGCAGGCGTGGCGTCACGCTGGCACACCGCTCCGTCAACTTTTCATTACGCCATCGCCCGCCGGCCCCACGGCGGCCGTGGGCGTCTGCCCGGCGTAAGGAAAAGCTGCCGCCGGGCCAGGCGGCCATCACAGTTTCCCTGCGTATCTGTGCCTTGTTTCCGCGCCTCCGGGCGGGTGTGATGGCCCCCGCCACGCGTGCCGGCCACCGCCCACGCCCATGACAACAAAACCCGGAGGTCCCCGATGACCCCAGCCTTGCAGCCCGGCGCCCGTGCGCCTGGATTCCCCTTCGTCGCCTGTGCCTGTGACCCGTCGGCCTCGGCGCGCATCCCTGTCAACGCGAATCGTCGTGCCCGACCGCTCCCTGCCTGGGGGGAGGTGCCGCCCGACGCCCGCTGAAAGGTTCACCCGCCTTGCCATTCCGTCGCGCCACAAGCGCTGCGGGTCCGATTTCCGTCACGACAACAATCAAAAGGTGACGCCATGCACGACACGCAATCCCAGGGCACGCTCAAGCGCGGCCTGAAGAATCGCCATATCCAGCTGATCGCCCTCGGCGGCGCCATCGGCACCGGCCTGTTCCTCGGCTCGGCCGGGGTGCTCAAGTCCGCCGGGCCGTCGATGATCCTCGGCTACGCCATCTGCGGCTTCATCGCCTTCCTGATCATGCGCCAGCTCGGCGAGATGATCGTCGACGAGCCGGTGGCCGGCTCCTTCAGCCATTTCGCCCACAAGTACTGGGGCGGCTTCGCCGGCTTCCTCTCCGGCTGGAACTGCTGGGTGCTGTACATACTGGTGGGCATGTCCGAGCTCACCGCGGTGGGCAAGTACATCCACTTCTGGTGGCCGGAGGTGCCCACCTGGGCGACGGCTGCGGTGTTCTTCGTGGTGGTCAACGCCATCAACCTGGCCAACGTGAAGCTGTTCGGCGAGGCCGAGTTCTGGTTCGCCATGATCAAGGTGGTGGCCATCGTCGGGATGATCGTGCTTGGTTGCTGGCTGCTGTTCAGCGGCTCCGGCGGCGAGCAGGCGACCGTGTCCAACCTCTGGGCCCACGGCGGCTTCTTCCCCAATGGCATCGGCGGCCTGGTGATGGCGATGGCCTTCATCATGTTCTCCTTCGGGGGCCTGGAGATGCTCGGCTTCACCGCTGCCGAGGCCGAGAAGCCCGGCCAGGTGATCCCCAAGGCGATCAACCAGGTGATCTGGCGCATCCTCATCTTCTATGTCGGCGCCCTGGTGGTGCTGCTCTCCCTGAGCCCCTGGGATGCGCTGCTGGCCAGCATCAACAGCGCCGGCGACCCCTACAGCGGCAGCCCCTTCGTGAAGATCTTCGCGCTGATCGGCAGCGACGCCGCCGCGCACCTGCTGAACTTCGTGGTGCTCACCGCCGCGCTCTCGGTCTACAACAGCGGCACCTACTGCAACGGTCGCATGCTGGTGGGCCTGGCGGAGCAGGGCGATGCGCCGAAATCCCTGGCCCGCGTGGACAAGCGTGGCGTGCCGGTGCGGGCGCTGGTGGTCTCGGCGCTGGTGACCTTCCTCGCCGTGGTGGTGAACTACGTGGTGCCGCACAACGCCCTGGAGCTGCTGATGTCGCTGGTGGTGGCGGCGCTGGTGATCAACTGGGCGATGATCAGCTACTCGCACCTGAAGTTCCGTCAGCACAAGGATCGCGAAGGCATCCCCACCGCCTTCCGCGCCTTCTGGTCGCCCTTCGGCAACTGGCTGTGCCTGGCCTTCGTGGTGTTCATCCTCGGCGTGATGCTGCTGATCCCCGGCATCAAGGTGTCGGTCTATGCGATCCCGGTGTGGTTGCTGGTGATGTGGGGCTGCTACCGCCTGAAACTCTCCAGCGCGGCCCGCGCCAAGCAGGCCTACGCCGCGGGCTGATCCCGCCTCGCGTCATCCGGGCCCGGCCTCAGCGCCGGGCCTTTTTGCGGGTGCCGAACGCCGCCGTGGCGCCGCGCGGGGCGATCTGCGAGCATGTCGCGCCGCCTGTCCATGGAGGGCGCATCCGCAATGATCTTCGGTCCCGATCCCACCTTCATCCTGATCTTCGGCATCGCCGTGTTGCTGGCCGTACTGTCCGTGCCCGGCCTGCTGGCGCTCGGGCTGGCGCTGGCCCTGCCGCGCTCGCGGCGCCACGTGCTGGCGCGGCCCTGGCGCTATGGGGTGCTGGGCGTGCTGCTGTTGGGGTTCGCCGCCCTGGGCGTGCTGATGCTCTGCGAGGAGCGGCGCATGGAGGCGGAGAGGCAGGCCGAGCACGATGCCCTCAACCCGCGCCTGGAGCGTGACCTGCAACTGGGTGAGCTGGTCTTCCCGGCGGGCAGCCAGGTGCGCCTGGACACCTTCGAGCCGCTGGACTGGCAGGACCAGCCGCAGCCCCACGGGCTGGAGAGCCTGATCGAGGCCTGGCTGCCCAAACCACAACAGGTGCTGGGGCTGGAGGTGGACGCCCTGGAGCTGCCGCTGCACTACTCGTTCTCGCGCATGCGCCTGGTGCGCGACAGCGTCGTCGAGGGCTGGCCCTGCGCGGGCAACGACTGGGTGGAGTACCGCCGCGAGGTCGAGGAGCGTTTGCAGCCGTCGCGCTGGCACTTCGACCGTTGCCCGCTGGTGCCCGGCAGCCGGCTGTTCGGGCTGGAGTGGCCGCTGGGCAGCCTGGTCTACGGCAACGGTTACGGCTGGACCCTGCGGGTGTCCGACAGCGCCGGGCCGCTGCCGCTGGAGGGCATGAGCCTGCTGGAGCTGAACCTGATGCTCGACGGCGACCGCCACCTGCTGCGCTGGGACGGGCGCTTGGCCGAGCCCCACGCCCTGGGCGACTGGGACTACCCCGCCGGCACCCGCGTGCGCCACCTCGATGACCAGCGCCTGCTGCTGAGCCCCACCCGCGACGCGCCGGCGCGCAGCCGCGTGAGTGGCGAGCAGGTGACGTTCGGACAGTCGCTGGTGCAAGCGCGCGATGGGCGTGAACTGGGGCGTGAGAGCAACGAGCGGATGGGGGTGAATGACGTCTGGGAGTGACGGCCTACGGTCGACGCCCCAAGGGACGTCGGCACTATCCGAATCCCCCCTCGCACCCTGTGTATCTCCCGGCCTTGTCCCGCCGGGCACGGCCTGTATGGTGGTCCGTCGCCCCGGGGAGGAAGCCACAAGGAGTACTCACATGAAGCTTGCTCTGCAATTCGACGCATCCGTCGGCATCAACGTCCTGCGCCAGGTGATCCAGGCTGCTGGCGACAACCCCACCATTACCTTTAACGCCGCCCATGGCCTGGACGTCGGTGACCTGCTGTCGGTGGTCAGCGCGGCCGGCAGCGACAAGCAGCTGGTGCTGGCCTTCGATGGCGCCCGCCTGACGCCGCGCAACCTGCAGCAGGCCACCAGCTTCGCCGGCGAGAAGACCGCCATCCAGATCGGCAAGGGCCAGGAGGTCAACACCAGCGCCTTGCTCGCGGTAATCAACGCCGCCGGTGACGGCAAGCAGGTGCGGGTGGCCTTCAACGGCGCCCAGGCCGACGACGAGGCGCTGCGCCAACTGGTGGACGCGGCGGGTCGCCAGGTCGGCATCGACATCAATGGCGGGCACGCGGTGCCCATCGATCGCCTGCTGGGCATCATCGACGCGGCGGCCAAGGAGGGTGGGCTGGGCGTCGAGTTCAACGGCGCGCAACTGCTGGAGGCCAACATCCTCCAGGCCGTCGAGCGTGCCGGTGGCAGCACCGGCATCGGCATCAACTCCGCCCAGGCGATGAGCGAGGGCACCCTGCAGGCGGTGATGCAGGCGGCGGGCGACGGCACCCACCTGGGCCTGTCCTTCCACGGTGGGCAGCTCGATGACAAGGGCTTGCTGGCGGCCATCGAGGCGGCGGGCACCAACACCCATATCCAGGTCAACACGGCTCAGGCGATGGGGGCGGGCGCGCTGCTGCTGAGCATCAACGCCACCGGCAACACCAAGCGCTTCAGCGTCGAGTTCAACGGCGCCGAGCTGCCCTTCGGCAACCTGCAGCAGGCGGTGGAGGCGGCGGGGATCAACACCGCCATCAGCGTCAACACCGCCCAGGCCATGGACCAGAAGGCGCTGCACGCGGCCATCGAAGCCGCCGGCGACCTGAAGCGCCTGGACGCGCAGTTCAACGCCATGCAGATGCCGGTGGAGAGCCTCGGCCAATTGGTGGACGCATCCGGCAGCCGCATCGCGCTGACCGTCGCCGCCGCCCAGGCGCTGCCGCTGCCCGCCCTGCTGGAGGTGGTGCAGGCCGCCGGCTAAGCCCTCTTCACGCAGCCCCTCAACGACCAGGCCGCCTTCGGGCGGCCTGGTCGTTTTCGTTTTCAGGGCCGTATGTCGGGTGTATCGGGCTCGCGGGTTTCACCCGCTGACCTATGCCAAACCCCATAGCCACGGCACACATCCGTAGGTTGGCGCCGAGCGTAGCGAGGCCCAACTCGGCAAGGTCGACATCGGCACGTTGGGCTTCGTGCCTCAGCCCAACCTACAAGAGCGACGTATCGCCACCGGGCGGCCTCGTGCTTCGTAGGTCGGGTGCCACCCGGCAGCGGGGTGCATCGGGGCGCGCGGGTTTCACCCGCCCTACGAGGTTGTGCCTCGGCCCTTCGCGAATGAATTCGCTCCCACAGAAAGGAGGCTCGGTCACACCTGGAAGCGCGCTACCGATGTCTGCATGGCGGTGGCGACCTGATCGAGGCGCTGGGCGGAGTCGGCCAGCTCGTGCATGGCTTCGGTGTTCTGCCGCGACATGCGGGCGATCATCTCCACTCGGTGGGCCACCTCGCTGCTGGCCTTGGATTGTTCGCCGATGGTCTGGGAAATCTCTTCCACCACTTCGGCGGCGCGATGGGCGCCGTCGCGGATCTCGCTGATGGAGGAGCCAGCCTGGGTGGCCAGGGAGACGCCGTCGTTCACCCGCGTGACCCCGGTCTGCATGCTGCTCACCGCCTGTTCGGTGCTTTCGCGGATGCGTTCGATCATGCCGGTGATCTCCTGGGTGGATTGCGCCGTGCGCGCGGCCAGGTTGCGCACCTCGTCGGCCACCACGGCGAAGCCGCGACCCGCCTCGCCGGCCCGCGCGGCCTCGATGGCGGCGTTGAGCGCCAGCAGGTTGGTCTGCTCGGCGATGCTCTTGATCACCTGGATGATCGAGTGGATTTCCTCGGAGGAGCGGCCCAGCGCGGTAATGGTGCTGGACGAGCTGTTCACCGCGTCGGCGATACGGTTCATGCCATCGACGACGCCGAGGATCACCTGCCCGCCATTGCTGGCCAGGCCTTCGGAATGGGCGGAGATGCCCTGGGCATTGCGCGCGTGGTCGGCGATCTGGGCGATGTTGGCCATCATTTCCTCCATCGCCGCGGCCATGCTGGTGGCGCTGTCGGCCTGCTCGCTAGCGCCGTCGACGATGCCGCGCGAGGTGTCGCTGAGGCTGTGGGCGGTGCCGTGCAGTTCTTCGCTCTCGTGGCGGATGGCGGTGATCATCTGGCGCAGGTTGCTCTGCATGTCCGCCAGCGCCTGTTGCAGTTGCCCGGCTTCGTCCTGGCTGTCGACACTGATGATGTTGCGCAGGTTGCCCTGGGCGATGGCGCGGGCCGCGGCGACGGTTTTTTCCAATGGGCGCAGCACGGCGCGCATCAGTTGCCCGGTGGCCAGGCAGAGCACCAGGCAGACCACCAGGATGCCGCCGACCAGCCACAAGGCGGCGCGGCTCACCGCGGCTTCGCTGTCCTTGCGCGCCTCGGTGGCGTGGGCTTCGATCATGCTGCTGAGGGCTTCGTTGCGCTCTTCCAGCTCGCCGAAGGAGGTGTTGAAGGCCGGCAGCTCGGCGCGCGCCGCGGCGGGGTCGCGCAGGGCGTGGTCGATGATCTTCTCGGCCGCGCCTATGTACGCCTCCAGGGCTGGCTGGGAGTCGGCTATGGCGCGTTTGATTTCGGCACTCAGGGGCAGGCGGGCGTTCTCGCCCATGGCCTTGCGGAACCAGTCGCTGTGTTCCTTGAGGTCCTGACGCACCTGGTCGGCGGCAGCTGTGTCCCCGGGTTCGGCGACGAAGGCGGCGAGCACATCGGCGCGCAAGGCGTCGTGCATCATGTCGCCTTCCAGGTGGTTGCGCAGGGCGCTGACACTCAACTCGTTCTCCGCCAGGGCGTCGGCGAGGCGAGTCTGGCCCCAGAAGCCGATGCCGCCGAGCAGGGCGGCGGCGATGACGCTGATGGCTCCCGAAGCCACCATTTTCTGGCGAATGTTCATGCCGCTCCTCCCTTGGTGCTGGCTGGCTGCTAAAGCGTAGCCCAGCGGCGCGATAAGGCATCAGCGGCATGCGTTGCAGCCCGGTGCCAGGGCCGTTTCAGCGGCGATTCCCGCGAGTGATAACGATTCGATCGTTATCACGCGTCGAACGGCCGGCGGGTCACCAGAGCGCAATGCTATAGCTGAGGATCAGGCGGTTTTCGTCCAGGTCGTTGCCAAAGTGCGTGGACCTGACCGTTGCATTGCGCCATTTGACGCCGAGATTCTTCAGCGGCCCTTCCTGGACTACGTACGCGATGTCGGTGTCGCGTTCCCATTCGCGGCCCTCCGGCTTGCCGGCGCCGAGATCGATGCCGTCGCCGCTGAGGTAGCGGGTCATGAAGGTGAGGCCCGGAACGCCGACCGCGGCAAAGTTGAAGTCGTAGCGGGCCTGCCACGAGGCTTCATCCTTGCTGGCGAAGTCTCCGATCTGCACGAAGTTGACCAGATACGCATCCGCGCCGTTGATGTAGGCAAACCCGGTATCGCCGCTCATGCGTTGATAGCCGACGCCAACGGCATGACCGCCGATACCGTAGGTGAACAGGGCGCCGAGCGCGCGGTTGTCGACGTTGCTTCCGCCATCGCTCGTGGAGCGGGCGAAGCGGATATCGCTCTTCAACGACTGGCCACCGTCGAGCGCCAGGACATGGTTGAGCGTCACGTAGTGCTGGCGATAGATGTTGTCCAGGGCGCCGTAGCTGTAGCCGGTGCTCAGGTTGCCGTTCCAGGCGTAGGTGAGGCTGGCGAAGTCGAAGGCGTCGCTCGTGGCATGGCGCGTGCGAATGCCCTTCACCCCGACGGCGGTGGTAACGGCCATGTCCTCGTGGTCGCTGGAGTCCCGTTGGTTGACCTGGGTAAGGCGCCCCGTGTCGAGGGTCAACCCTTCGATCTCGCGCATGTTCAGCTGGCCGCCGCGAAAGGTCTGCGGCAGCAGGCGCGAGTCGTTGGGCATCAATACAGGCAGCTTGGGGGTCAGGGTGCCGAGTTTCAGGACGCTCTGGGACGCGCGCAGTTTGGCCGTCAGCCCCAGGTCGGAGTAGGCGTCCTGGGCGCGCCGTGGCGCTTCTCGATCGCGCTGGAGCAGCCCGGTGCCCGAGCGTTCGGGGCTGGAGTCGAGCTTGACCCCGAGCAGGCCGATGGCATCGACCCCGACACCGAGGGTGCCGTCGGTGAAACCGGATTCGTAGCGCAGCAGAAAGCCCTGCGCCCACTCTTCGGCCTTCGCTTGGGGGGCGCCTTCCTGGCGGAAGTCGCGGTTGAAGTAGAAGTTGCGCAATTCCAGGCTGGCCTTGCTCTCGTCGAGGAAGGCGGCATGGGCCGGGATACCGAGGCTCGTGATGCTCGCGGCCAGCAGCAGGCGAGGCAGTTGGCGTGGTCTGTGATGCATGGTGAAGTCCTTTTGTTTTTATTGGAGGAACGACGGTCCCTCACGCCCGGTGAGGGCGGGGCGTGAGGGGGTGGTTTTGCTAGTCGCGCTGGACGGCGAGTGCCACGCCCTGGCCACCGCCGATACAGAGCGTGGCCAGGCCTTTGCGCGCGCCACTGCGCTGCATTTCGTGCAGCAGGGTGACCAGGATTCGGCAGCCGGAAGCGCCAATCGGGTGGCCCAGGGCGATGGCGCCGCCATTGACGTTGACCTTGGCGCTGTCCCAGCGCAGCTCGCGGGCAACGGCCAGGGCCTGGGCGGCGAAGGCTTCGTTGGCCTCGATGAGGTCCACGTCTTCGAGCTGCCAGCCGGCCCTTTCCAGCACCTTGCAGGTGGCGAAGACCGGGCCGACCCCCATGATCGCCGGGTCGACACCCGCCGCGGCGGCCGCGACGACACGGGCCATCGTCGGCAGGCCCAGCGCTGCGGCCTTGTCGGCGCTCATCAGCAGCACGGCGGCGGCGCCGTCATTGAGCGTCGATGAGTTGCCTGCCGTGACGGTGCCGTCGGCTTTGAACACCGCGCGCAGCCTGCCCAGGCTGGCGTGGGTCGTGCCGTCACGCGGCTGCTCGTCACGGGCGAAAACGATCGGCTCGCCCTTGGGCTGGGGAACCTGCACCGGGGTGATTTCCGCGTCGAAGCGGCCGCTGTCGATGGCTGCGCTCGCACGTCGCTGCGAGGTGGCCGCGAAGATGTCCTGCTCGTCACGGCAGATCCCGTACTGTTCGGCCAGGTTTTCCGCGGTGATGCCCATGTGGTAGTCGTTGAACGCATCCCACAGGCCATCCCGGATCATGGTGTCGATCACCTGCTGGTGGCCCATGCGCAGCCCGGTGCGCGCCTGGGGAATGACGTAGGGCGCCAGGCTCATGCTTTCCTGCCCGCCGGCAATGATCACCTCGGCATCACCGCAGGCAATGGCCTGGTAGCCCAGTTGCACCGCCTTGAGCCCCGAGCCGCAGACCTTGTTCAGGGTCATCGCCGGTACGGTATGCGGCAGGCCGGCCTTGAGCGCGGCCTGTCTTGCGGTGTTCTGTCCCGCGCCGGCGGTGAGCACGTGCCCCATGATCACCTCGTCGACCATCGCACCCTCGAGGGCGGTCCGGGCGAGCAGGCTGCGTATGACCCCGGCCCCGAGCTCCACCGCGGGAACCCGTGCCAAGCTGCCCTGGAACGCGCCGATGGCGGTGCGGGTGGCGGCGACAATCACGACATCACGCATAAACACTCCTGTGTTGCGATCCACCCCCGTGGGCTGGATTGCGAAGAAAAAACGCGGTCCCCAGAGGCGAGGCCGCGTAACGCTCAATCGTCAGAACTGGTCGGCGTCGAGGCCGAACAAGGGCTCGCTGCCGGCACGGATGCTGGCCTCCAGGCTCAGGATCCGTGGCAGCAGGCGCTGGAAATAGAAGTCCGCGGTCGCGAGTTTGGCGCCATAGAAGGCCTCGTCTTCAGCGCGCTTGCTCAGCGCCACCTGGGCCATGCGCGACCACAGCCAGGCATAGGCGACGTAGCCGAACAGGTGCAGGAACTCCACCGAGGCGGCACCGACTTCATTGGGGTTGTCCTTGGCCTGCCGAAGCAGCCAGGCGGCGGTGTCTTCCAGGCGCTGCACCGCATCGAGCAGGGCCTCGCGATGGGGTACGTCGGCCTGGGCGAAGACGCGGATCTCGCGGGTGAACTGCAGCAGGGCCGCGCCCCCGTTGGCGACGACCTTGCGGCCGAGCAGATCGAGGGCCTGGATGCCGTTGGTGCCTTCGTAGATCTGGGCGATGCGCACGTCGCGCACGAGTTGCTCCTGCCCCCACTCACGGATGTAGCCGTGCCCGCCGAACACCTGCTGGCCATGCACCGTGCTTTCCAGGCCGCTGTCGGTGAAGAAGGCCTTGGCCACGGGCGTGAGCAGCGCAACCAGGTTCTCGGCGGCCTGCTTCTCGGCCGCGTCGTCGCTGAATTTGCTCAGGTCGAGTTGCTGGCCGACGTAGCAGGCGAAGGCGCGGCCGCCCTCGGTCATCGCCTTGATCGAGAGCAGCATGCGGCGCACATCCGGGTGCACGATGATCGGGTCGGCCAGTTTGTCCTGCCGTTGGGGGCCCCCGGGGGCGCGGCTCTGGATGCGCTCCCGGGCGTAGCCGACGGCGTTCTGGTAAGAAGCCTCCGCGCAACCGATGCCCTGGATACCGATCGACAGCCGCTCGTAATTCATCATGGTGAACATGGCGGCCAGGCCCTTGTTCTCCTCGCCGATCAGGTAGCCTTCCGCACCCTCGAAGTTCATCACGCAGGTGGCCGAGGCCTTGATGCCCATCTTGTGCTCGATGGAGCCGCAGCCCACGGCATTGGCCGCCCCCAGTGACCCGTCGGCGTCGACCTTGATCTTCGGCACGAGGAACAGCGAGATGCCTTTCGGCCCGGCGGGTGCGTCCGGCAACTTGGCCAGCACCAGGTGGATGATGTTCTCGGTCAGGTCCTGCTCGCCGCCGGTGATGAAGATCTTGCTCCCGGTGATGGCGTAGCTGCCGTTGGCCTGGGGCTGCGCGCGGGTCCGAATGATGCCCAGGTCGGTGCCGGCATGCGCTTCGGTCAGGCACATGGAGCCTGCCCAGCGGCCTTCGTACATGGGCTGCAGGTAGGTGTTTTTCAGCGTTTCGCTGGCGTGGGCGTCGATGGCCAGGCAGGCGCCGGAACTCAATGCCGAGTACAGGGCAAAGCTGGAGCCGGCGGCGTAGAGCATTTCCTCGAACTGAACGGCAAGCATCTTGGGCATGCCCATGCCGCCGTACTGCGGGTTGCCCGACAAGCCGACCCAGCCGCCTTCGATGTAGGTGGCATAGGCCTGTTTGAAGCCTGCCGGCGTGCTGACGGCACCGTTGGCCCACTGTGCGCCTTCCTCATCGCCGCTGCGGTTGAGCGGGGCGATCAGGCTGCCGGTGACCTTGGCGGCTTCTTCCAGGATGGCGTCGGCGGTCTCGCCGTCGACGATCTCCGCCAGGGCCGGCAGGCGTGCCCACAGGCGTGGGGCGTCGAACACCTCGTGGAGGACGAAGCGCAGGTCGCGCAGGGGGGCGTTGTACTCGGGCATCGGTAACCTCGTTCAGGCGCGGGGTGTAAAAAGGAGCCGCGCGTGCGCGGCTCGTAAGGTCGGGTGGCCAACGAGCAACCACCCTCTGGAGTGTTCTGGTTCAGTGGCTGGCGGCGGCAGCGGCCCCCAGGCCGGTCTGGGCGCGCACGAACTGGTCATCGAATGCCGCACGCTCACGGGCGGCCCGGGTGGTGCGGTCCAGCTTGGAAACCACCACGATGACGAGAAACGCCAGCGGCATGGAGAACAGGGCAGGGTGGTCGTAGGGGTAGATCGCCGCGGCATGGCCCAGTACCGATACCCACACCGCAGGCGACAGGATCACCAGCACCAGTGCGGTGAGCAGCCCCACGAACCCACCTGCCAAGGCACCACGCGTGGTCAGGTTCTTCCAGTACATGGCCATGATCAGGACCGGGAAGTTGGTCGAGGCGGCGATACCGAAGGTCAGGCCGACGAGGAACGCGACGTTCTGCTTCTCGAAGAGGATGCCCAGGCCGATTGCGACGATGCCCAGGCAAACGGTCGCGATGCGGGTTACGCGCATCTCTTGCGCTTCCGTAGCGGTGCCTTTCTTCAGCACGCTGGCGTAGAGGTCATGGGAGATGGCCGAGGCGCCTGCCAGGGCGAGGCCCGATACCACCGCCAGGATGGTGGCGAAGGCCACCGCAGAAAGGAAACCGAGGAACAGGTTGCCGCCCACCGCCTTCGCCAGGTGCATGGCAACCATGTTGCCGCCGCCGATCAGGGCGCCTTTGATATCGCCGCCGACGAAGAACTGCGGGTCGGTGCCGACGATGACGATGGCGCTGTACCCCAGCACCATGACCACCAGGAAGAAGAAGCCGATGAAGCCGGTGGCGTAGAACACCGACTTGCGGGCTTCCTTGGCGTTGGGCACGGTGAAGAAGCGCATCAGGATATGCGGCAGGCCGGCGATGCCGAACACCAGGCCGAGGGACAGGGAGGCCGCGTTGATCGGGTCGGCCAGCATGGAACCCGGCCCCATGATGTTCCAGCCCAGGGCGTGGGCGTCTACCGCTCGAGTGGCCAGGTTCTCCAGGCTGAAGCCGAACTCGGACAGCGCCAGCCCGGCCAGGGTGGTGCCCCCGGCAAGCAGCAGGACCGCCTTGATGATCTGCACCCAGGTGGTGGCGATCATGCCGCCGAAGATCACATAGACCAGCATGAGCACGCCGACCACCATCACCGCGGTGGTGTATTCGAGGCCGAACAGCAGCTTGATCAGTTGACCCGCGCCGACCATTTGCACCACCAGGTAGCAGCACACCACGGTCAGCGAGCCCAGGGCTGCGAAGGTTCGAATCCTTGACTGATCGAGGCGATAGGAAACGATGTCGGCGAAGGTGAAGCGTCCGAGATTGCGCAGGCGTTCGGCCATGAGGAAGGTGATGATCGGCCAGCCGACGAAGAACGCCACGGTATAGACGAAGCCGTCGTATCCCTTGGCGAACACCAGGCTCGACAGGCCCAGCAGCGTCGCGGCGGACATGTAGTCACCCGCGATCGCCAGGCCATTCTGGAACCCGCTGATACCGCCTCCTGCGGTGTAGAAGTCCGAGGTCGAGCGGGTCTGCCGCGCGGCCCACCAGGTGATCGCCAGCGTGCCCATGACAAACACGAAGAACATGGCGATCGCGTGCAGGTTGATCGGTTGTTTTTCCGCAACCAGAGGGGCGGCGAAAGCGCTGATGGGGGCGAGGAGCAGGCCCGCCAGGCCAAGCGTGCGCAGCCGCATCATTTCAGCTCCTTCATGAACTCGGCGCTGAGGGCGTCGAACCGGGTGTTGGAGCGGTAGACGTACCAACCGGTGCACAGCCAGGACAGCACGATGATCGCGGTTGCCACGGGGATGCCCACGGTCAGTTGGCGACCTTCGCTCAGAGGGCTGTGCAGCGCGGCCGGGTGGAAGGCGACCACCAGCATGAACAGGTAATAGGCACCCAGGACGGCGGCGCTCAGTGACCAGGCCAGGCGCGAGCGACTGCGCACCAGTTGCTGAAATCTCGGGTTCGCGCGAATACGTTCACAATGCTGCGCATGGGAGGGTTCGGTGGGGGTCATGGTGTGGCTCCTTGTTTTTGTTGTTGCCCGTTTTTCAGGCGCAGGGCGCCAGGGCGACGGAAATCAATCCGTCGCCTTGTCAGAATCGCGAGTGTTTAGAGGGCCTTGGCGATATCGCGCAGGAGGTACTTCTGGATCTTCCCGGTCGAGGTTTTCGGCAGGTCGGTGAAGATCACGGTGCGGGGCACCTTGAAGCCGGCCAGGTGATCACGACAGAACCCGATGATGTCGCTTTCGCGCAGGTTCGGGTGGGTGGCCTTGAGGGTGACGAAGGCACAGGGCGTCTCGCCCCACTTCTCGTCTGGGCGGGCTACCACCGCCGCCTCCAGAACGGCGGGGTGGCGGTAGATCACGCCTTCGAGCTCGATGGTGGAGATGTTCTCGCCACCGGAAATGATGATGTCCTTCAGGCGATCCTTGATTTCCACGTAGCCGTCCGGGTGGCAAACGGCGAGGTCGCCGGTATGGAACCAGCCGCCCTCGAACGCCTCTGCCGTGGCGCTGGGGTTCTTCAGATAGCCCTTCATCACCGTGTTGCCCCGCATGAATATCTCGCCGATGGTCTGGCCGTCGCGCGGGGTCGGCTCCAGCGTCTTCGGGTCACCGACCATCACCCCCTCGAGGGTCGGGTAGCGGACGCCCTGGCGGGCTTTGATCTCGGCACGCCGCTCCAGCGGCAGGGCGTCCCACTCCGCATGCCAGGCGCACAGCGTCACCGGGCCATACACCTCGGTGAGTCCATAGACGTGGGTGACGCGAATGCCCATTTCCTCCACGGCACCTATCACTTTGGCCGGTGGCGCGGCCCCGGCGACCATCGCATTGACGGGGTGATCGATAGCGGCCTTGGCTTCGGTCGGCATGTTGACCAGGGCATTGAGCACGATGGGCGCGCCGCACAGGTGGGTCACCTGCTCGTCGCGGATCAGGGTAAGGATCTTCTGCGGGTCGACGCGACGCAGGAAGACGTGAACGCCGGCGAGCGCGGTGATCGTCCACGGGTAGCACCAGCCGTTGCAGTGAAACATCGGCAGCGTCCACAGGTAGACCGGGTGGTTGCCCATGGCCCAGGTCATCTGGTTGCCCAGGGCGTTCAGGTAGGCGCCGCGGTGGTGATAGACCACCCCCTTGGGGTTGCCGGTGGTGCCGGAGGTGTAGTTGAGGCTGATCGCCTGCCATTCGTCTTCCGGCCATTGCCAGGCGAACTCGGGATCGCCCTCCGCGAGGAAGGCTTCGTAATCCAGGTCGCTCACGGCCTGGCTTTCACCGTACTCCGGGTCGTCGACATCGATGACCAGCGGCGGATGGTCGAGCATGCCGATGGCCGCGTGGATCACGTCGAAGAATTCGCGGTCGGCGATCACGACCTTGGCCTCGCCGTGCTGCAGCATGAAGGCGATGGCCTCCGCATCCAGGCGCACGTTGAGGGTGTTGAGCACCGCGCCAATCATCGGCACCCCGAAGTGCGCCTCGAGCATGGCGGGGATGTTCGGCAGCATCACCGCCACCGTGTCCCCCTTGCCGATACCGCGCCCGGCCAGAGCAGAGGCCAGGCGCCGGCAACGGCTGTAGGTTTCCGCCCATGTGCGGCGGATCGAACCGTGGACCACGGCCGGGTAATCGGGATAGACGCTGGCGGTGCGCTCGATGAAGCTGAGCGGCGACAGGGCGATGTGGTTCACGGCTGCAGGGGCAAGACCCTGTTCGAAGATCGACATGCTGGGCATCCGGTGGCTGATTGTTAGCTCTGTGGGTCTGCATCATCCGCTGTTGGGGGGCAGGCGGCAGATCATTGCCATGTTTTATATAACAATCCAGGTTGAATATGGAAGTAATACCTGTGTCGTATGGTATATATACTATATATTCTGGGTTTATGTCTGAAGCATCGAGCCTGATCGGGTGATTGGGATATATGCTGTCGCCGTTTTCGCCTGGAGTCCCTGATGAGCCCGAATCCGGTCCGCCTGCATACCTGGTTGCGCCTGCAGCGCGAAGGCGTGCCGTTGGCTGCTAGAGCCGATGCCTTGTGCCGTGCCTTGCGCGGCCGCCCCGAAGTGCAACAGGTCTATTACCTGAGCTGGCTGGAAAAGGTGGGTATCTACGGTCACGAAGGCAGTGGGCAGCACCTGCCTCCAGGCCTGGGCGATCCGATGCAGGCCAGTGACCAGCCGCTCTTCGACGCATTGGCCCAGGCCGGCAGGCTGAGCCTGGATGAGGTGCGCGGGCTCGACTGCTGGCTGTCCGGGCGCCTGCGCCGTTCAGCGATCAGCCATGGGCAGGTGTTCGACCTGGCCCTGCAGCCTGGCCAGCCCGGCCTGCTGCTGGTGGAGGCACGCGAAGGCGTCAGCCTGGATTGGCAGGGCTGGTTGCACGAGCTGCTCTCGACCCTGCTGGCGACCGCCAGCAACCTGCTGCGGGCTTCGCCGCTGCTGGGGCATGACCCGCAACCGAGTCTATTGCTGGCCTCCAATGGCGACCCGCTGGAGCTAAATGCGGCCTTGTTGGCGCTGCTGGCCGATCAGCCACCCGGTTCGGTCGTGCGCTTCCTGCCGGTCAACCATGTCTCGCTGGTGCGTGCTTGCCTCGAGCAATGCCGAGCCATCGAGGGTGTCGAGGCGCAGTTCGACGGCCGCATCCTGATCTGGACCTTCGTGCCGGACCCTCAGGAACAGCGCGTGCTGGCGCGCTGCCGCGAAGCCACGGAGCAGGTGCTGGCCGAGCGCGAGGCCGCCAGGGCAAGGCGCCTGTACCGCCTGATCACCGAGAACACCACCGACGTCATCTCCCGGCACACCCCGGATGGCCGATTCCTCGACGCCTCGCCGGCCTCCTGGGCATTGCTCGGCTACTGGCCGGAGGAACTCCGGGGCCAGTTCGCTCAAGGCCTGTTCCATGCCCATGATCTGGCCAGGTCGATCCAGCGCGCTCGCGATGCGCTGGAGACCGATGGCTACCACATGATGACCTACCGTATCCGCCACCGTGACGGCCGTTACCTGTGGTTTGAAACGGCCAGTCGGGCCATCCGCGAGACCTACACCGGAGCGGTCGTGGAGGTGGTCAGCGTCTCGCGCGACATCACCGCGCGGGTGCAGGCCGAGGAGAACAAGCGTCGCCTGGCCGAAGTGGTTGAAGCCAATACGGACCCGGTGCTGTTCATCAACGCGGACGATCGGGTCACCTACCTCAACCCGGCGGCGCGCCATACGCTGCAGTTGGATGAGCAGCAGCCGATGCCCTTGCTCAGCGAGCTGTTCGCCCCGGACGACCTCCTGCGCTTGCAGGCCGGGCGCGAGAAGGCCGAGCAGACCGGTGTCTGGAGTGCCGACTCCCGCCTGCAGCCGTCATCCGGTGGGGCGTCGGTGCCGGTGTCCCTTGTGCTGTTGGCCCATCGGGTGGCCGGCGGCGAGCGCTACTACTCGCTGGTGGCCCGGGACATGACCGAACGTGAGCTGCGCGAGGCGCAGCAGCGCCGTCATCAGGACGAACTGGCGCACACGGCGCGCCTGGTCACGCTGGGCGAACTGGCATCCGGCATCGCCCACGAGATCAATCAGCCACTGGCGGCGGTGGTCAACTACGCCAGCGCCAGCCAGCGCTACCTGCATGCTCTGGACAGCAATCCCCAGGCAGCCGACCGGGTGGCGCAGGGGCTGGAGCGCATCACCGAGCATGCCAATCACGCCTCCGAGGTCATCAAGCGCCTGCGTGGCTTCCTCCGCAAGGGGCAGCGGCGCATGCAGGCTCTGGACGTGGCCGAGGTGGCGCGCGAGGCCGTGCGCCTGTGCGCCTGGGAGGCCTCTGCCTGCCAGGTGGTGATCGAAGAGCAATTGCCGGACAATCTGCCGCCCGTCTACGCCGATCGAGTCCTGCTCGAACAGGTACTCCTGAATCTCCTGCGCAATGCCATCGATGCCAACCGGGATGCCCACCCGGGCCGTGCCTCTCGGATCGTGCTGCTGGCCGGCCAGGTAGGCGGCGGGGTGGAGGTCGGCGTTCGTGACCAGGGCCCCGGGCTCGGCGAAGACGAGCTGGAGCGGATCTTCACCCCGTTCTACACCAGCAAGCCGGATGGGCTCGGGCTGGGGCTGTCGATGAGTCGCAGCATCGTCGAAGGCTTTGGCGGAGCCCTGGTCGGCGAGCGCTTGGAGGGTGGCGGATTGCTGATGCGTTGCCGGCTACCCCAGCAGTGATAACAACAATGAGGAGCGATGTAATGACAACTGCCACCAAGCAGGTCGTGTATGTGGTGGACGATGATCAGGGGATGCTGGACTCGACCGTCTGGCTGCTGGAGTCGGTAGGCCTGCAGGCGCTGCCGTTCACCAGCGGCCGTGCGTTTCTCGAAGCCTGCGACGCCGGGCTCAATGCCTGTGTTTTGTTGGACGTGCGCATGCCCGGCATGGGGGGGTTGAACGTGCAGGAGGAAATGCGTGCCCGTGGCATCGAACTGCCCGTCATTTTCGTCAGCGGGCATGCCGATGTGCCCATCGTGGTCAGGGCGTTCAAGGCCGGCGCTCGCGACTTCATCGAAAAGCCCTACAACGAGCAACTGCTGCTCGACAGCGTGCAGCAGGCCTTGAGCAGCTCCGAACGCAAGCGCTCGCACGGCGATGGCCAGAGCGAGTTGCAGGAGCGCCTGGCCAGCCTGACGCCACGCGAACGCGATGTTTTCCTGCCGCTGGTCAGGGGCTACACCAACCGGGAGGTCGCCGAACAGCTGGATATCAGCATCAAGACGGTCGACCTCTATCGCGCCCGGGTGATGAAGCGCATGCAGGCTGAGCGCCTTGCTGATCTGGTTGGCATGGCCATCGTGGCCGACCTGGTCGACCCACTCTGCTTGAGGCCATCGTAAACGTGCGCTGCGGATGGCTAGTGGGTGGCTCGCACTCCGATGCGACCCCCTCCAGCCATGTGTGAAGGCTGTGCCTGCAGCGGTGCGGGGCATGCCTTCTGCGGTCGGCGAGCTTTCACCGGGCGGCGGCGCTATCCTGTCGCTCTTTCCGCTATCCGGCCCGTGCCATGTTGCTGATCTCCAACAGCGTCCACCTGCCCGACGATGAAATCGAGCTGACCGCCATCCGCGCCCAGGGCGCCGGTGGGCAGAACGTCAACAAGGTGTCCAGCGCCATGCACCTGCGCTTCGACATCAACGCCTCGTCGCTGCCGCCCTTCTACAAGGAGCGCCTGCTGGAACTGCGCGACAGCCGCATCACCAGCGAGGGCGTGATCGTGATCAAGGCCCAGCAGTACCGCACCCAGGAGCAGAACCGCGCCGATGCCCTGGAGCGCCTGGCCGAACTGATCCGCAGCGCCGGCAAGGTGGAGAAGAAGCGCCGCCCGACCCGGCCGACCCTTGGCTCGAAGACCCGCCGCCTGGACGGCAAGTCCAAGCGCGGGGCGATCAAGGCCGGGCGCGGCAAGGTGGATTACTAGCCCGCAGGACCCCCGGTTGGCGAAGCCGGGCGATTATCGGCGGGTTTCGCGCCTGGGCAGCACGCCTGGCGGGGCCCGCTGACGGATACTGGCGCCACTCCACCGCCATCGCCCCGAGGCCGCCGTTGCTCGACGTCATCACCATCACCGCCCCCGTGTTCCTGATCATCGGCCTGGGCTTCGCCGCCTCCCTGGGCGGGCTGGTCAGCCGCGAGCAGGTGCGCGGCATCGGCGCGTTCGTCCTCAACTTCGCGCTGCCGGCACTGGTGATCAAGGCGCTGGCCGAGCGCCCCATCGGCGAGGTGTTCAACCCCTGGTACCTGCTGGCCTACGGGCTGGGCTCGCTGGCCGTGTTCGGCCTCGGCCTGGCGTACTTCCGCCTGCTGCGCGGGCGTGGCCTGGCCGATGCCGCCATCGCCGGGCTGGGCATGTCGGCCTCCAACAGCGGCTTCGTCGGCTACCCGGTGGTGGTGATGGTGGCGGGGCCCACGGCGGTGCTCGGCCTGGCGTTGAACATGGTGGTGGAAAACCTGCTGATGATTCCCCTGGCGCTGGCCCTGGCCGAGTCGGCTCAGCAGCGTGGCGAGGGGTTCTGGCACACCCTGCGCGGGACCTTCGGGCGTCTGGCGCGCAACCCGCTGATCATCGCCATGCTGGTGGGCGTCGGCCTCTCGTTGCTGGGGCTGCGCCTCCCGGCCGTGCCCGCGCGGGTGGTGGAGATGCTGGCCTCGGCCTCGGCACCGGCCGCGCTCTTCGTCATCGGCGGCACCCTGCACGGCGTGCGCCTCGGCGGTCTGCTGCCGGACATGGCGGCCATCAGCCTGGGCAAGCTGGTCCTGCACCCGCTGGCGGTGGCGGGTCTGTTCTGGCTGCTGCCGCCGGTGGAGCCCGCGCTGATGGCGGCGGGCATTCTCTTCGCCTGTGCGCCGATGATGAGCATCTACCCGCTGGTGGGCATGCGCTTCGGCCTGGAGGCGCGCTGTGCGGCGACCCTGGTGATGGCCACCGTGCTGTCGTTCTTTGGCCTCAGCCTGGCCATCGCGCTGTTGCAGCGCTGAGCGACCGACGCCAGGCCGCTCCGCCGCCCCCGTCAGGGACGAGGGGCGGGGAGGGAAGGGGCTTTCAGCACACCCGGGCGATCGCCTGGGCCAGGTCGCCCAGGCGCGAGGCGTCCAGGCCGGCGACGTTGGCGCGGCCGCTGCTGACCATGTAGACGCTGGACTCGCTGCGCAGCCGGGCCACCTGATCGGCACTCAGGCCGGTGTAGGAGAACATGCCGCGTTGCAGGGCGATGTGGGCGAAGCGTTCGGCCAGGCCGTGGGGCGCGAGGGCTTCCACCAGGCCGGCGCGCAGTTCGGCGACGCGGCGGCGCATGGCCTCCAGTTCGTCCAGCCACACGGCCTTCAGCTCGGCGTCACCGAGGATGGTGGCGACCACCGCCGCGCCGTGGTCCGGCGGGGTGGACCAGAGGTTGCGGGCGATGAAGGCCAGCTGGCTGCGCACGTTGACCAGCGTGTCGGGCGTGGCGGCGCAGACGACCAGGGCGCCGGTGCGTTCGCAATACAGGCCGAAGTTCTTCGAGCAGGAGCTGGTGATCAGCACGTCCGGCAGCGACTCGGCGAACAGGCGTACGGCCCAGGCGTCCTGCTCCAGGCCGTCGCCGAAGCCCTGGTAGGCGAAGTCCAGCAGCGGCAGCAGGCGGCGCGCCTTGACGATCTCCAGCACCCGTTGCCAGTCGTGGCGGCCCAGGTCGAAGCCGGTGGGGTTGTGGCAGCAGGCGTGCAGCAGCACCACGTCGCCTTCGGGCACCTGTTCCAGGGCGGCGAGCATGGCTTCCAGGTCGAGGCGGTTGTCGGCGCCGACATAGGGGTAGTGGTGCACGGCCAGGCCGCTGGCGGCGAACAGGGTCTCGTGGATCGGCCAGGTCGGGTCGCTGACCCAGATGCTGCGGCCCGGCAGGCAGCGGGCGATGAACTCCGCTGCCAGGCGCAGGGCGCCAGTGCCGCCCGGGGTCTGGGTGACGCCGGCACGCTGGCCGGCCAGCAGCGGCGAGCCGGCGCCCAGCACCAGCTCGCCCAGCAGGCGGCCGAAGGCGGCATCACCGTGGCCGCCGATGTAGGTCTTGGTGCGCTGCACTTCAACCAGGCGTTGCTCGGCGAGCTTCACCGCGCGGGGGATGGGGGTCAGGCCCTGGCTGTCCTTGTAGACGCCCACGCCCAGGTCGATCTTGGCCGGGTTGGGGTCCTGGCGATGGGCTTCGATCAGGCCGAGGATGGGGTCGCCAGGCACGCGCCTGACCGGGGCGAAATGGCTCATTTGCGGCCCTCGGCGCCAGCGGCCACTCCGTCGGTGCGGGCGGCCATGATGAAGTCGTTGCGGTGCAGGCCCTTGGCCTCGTGGCTCCACCAGGTAACGGTGACCTTGCCCCACTCGGTGAGCAGGCCCGGGTGGTGGCCTTCTTCCTCGGCGATGGCGCCCACGGCGTTGGTGAAGGCCAGGGCGTAGCGGAAGTTCTTGAAGCGGTAGACCTTCTCCAGCTGCATGATTCCGTCGCGGACTTCGATGTTCCAGTCGGGGATCTGCTTGAGCAGTTCGGCCAGTTCGGCCTCGGGCACCTTGGGCGCGTCGGCGCGGCAGGCTTCGCAATGGGCTTGGGACAGTGCGGTCATGGGGTTCTCCAGATAGAGGGCAGGTCGGCTGGCGCGGCGGGTGGCGCCAACCGGCGAATAAGGGCTCAGGCCGCCTTGGGCTTGGGCGGGAACTTGGGCGCGTGCAGGCCGAGGGTCATGGCCTGGCGCACCAGCGCCATGATGTCCTCGTGGGCCAGCTCGAACAGGCGCTTGAGGTCCGGCAGCACGAAGTAGAGCGGCTGCAGGATATCGATGCGGTACGGCGTGCGCATGCACTCCAGCGGGTCGAAGGCCTGGTGTTCGGGCGCGTCGGAAAGACTGTAGACGGTCTCCTTCGGCGAGGAGAGGATGCCGCCGCCATAGATGCGCCGGCCCTGGGCGGTTTCCACCAGGCCGAATTCGATGGTCATCCAGTACAGGCGGGCGAGGTAGACGCGCTCTTCCTTGGTGGCCTTGAGGCCGAGCTTGCCGTAGGTGTGGGTGAACTCGGCGAACCAGGGGTTGGTCAGCAGCGGGCAGTGGCCGAAGATCTCGTGGAAGATGTCCGGCTCCTGCAGGTAGTCCAGTTCTTCAGGGGTGCGGATGAAGGTGGCCACCGGGAACTGCTGGCTGGCCAGCAGCTCGAAAAAGGTCTGGAAGGGGATCAGTGCCGGTACCCGGGCGACACGCCAGCCGGTGGCGGCCTGCAGCACCTGGTTGATCTCGCCCAGCTGGGGAATGCGGTCATGGGGGAGGGCGAGGCGTTCGATGCCGTCCAGGTACTCCTGGCAGGCGCGCCCTTCGATCACCTTCAACTGGCGGGTGATCAGGGTGTTCCATACCCGGTGCTCGCTGTCCGGGTAGTGGATAAAGTCGTTCTCATCCGGCTCGCGGGCCACGTATTGCGAGGTTTTCATTCGGCCTCCTGGGGCGGGGCTTTGTTGTTGTGTTAGGCCATGGATAACCCGGTTCATTGCGCTGTGCAGCCGGGCGGCAGGGAGTGGCAGGGGAGCAGTGGCGGTGTTTGCGTAAAGAAATGTTTACGATTTGGCGAGGGCTAGGCGGAGTCATCTTGCTGGTGGATGGATTCGTCACATATTCTTGACGGAAAAATCGGGCAGGATGCTGATTTTCAGCACCGAGCCCCAGACAAGAACCCGTTTCCGGGGTGCCGCATGCGTATCAAAGTCCATTGCCAGAATCGCGTAGGCATCCTGCGCGACATCCTCAACCTGCTCGTCGACTACGGCATCAACGTCAACCGCGGCGAAGTCGGCGGCGACCAGGGCAACGCCATCTACCTGCTCTGCCCGAACCTGATCAACCTGCAGCTGCAGTCCCTGCGGCCGAAGCTGGAGGACATCCCTGGCGTGTTCGGCGTCAAGCGCGTGGGCCTGATGCCCAGCGAACGCCGCCACCTGGAGCTGAACGCGCTGCTCGGCGCGCTGGAGTTCCCGGTGCTGTCCATCGACATGGGCGGCTCCATCGTCGCCGCCAACCGCGCCGCTGCGCAGTTGCTGGGCGTGCGCGTGGACGAGGTGCCGGGCATTCCGCTGTCGCGCTACACCGAGGATTTCGACCTGCCGGAGCTGGTGCGGGCCAACAAGGCGCGCATCAACGGCCTGCGGGTGAAGGTGCGGGGCGATGTGTTCCTCGCCGATATCGCGCCGCTGCAATCCGAACACGACGAGAGCGAGGCCCTGGCCGGTGCGGTGCTCACCCTGCACCGCGCCGACCGCGTGGGCGAGCGTATCTACCATGTGCGCAAGCAGGAGCTGCGCGGCTTCGACAGCATCTTCCAGAGTTCGCGGGTGATGGCCGCCGTGGTGCGCGAGGCGCGGCGCATGGCGCCCCTGGACGCCCCGCTGCTGATCGAGGGCGAGACCGGTACCGGCAAGGAGCTGTTGGCCCGCGCCTGCCACCTGGCCAGCCCGCGCGGGCAGTCGCCCTTCATGGCGCTGAACTGTGCCGGCCTGCCGGAATCCATGGCCGAGACCGAGCTGTTCGGCTACGGCCCGGGGGCCTTCGAAGGTGCGCGACCGGAAGGCAAGCTGGGGCTGCTGGAGCTGACCGCTGGCGGCACGCTGTTCCTCGACGGCGTGGGCGAGATGAGCCCGCGCCTGCAGGCCAAGCTGCTGCGCTTCCTCCAGGACGGCTGCTTCCGTCGGGTGGGCAGCGACGAGGAGGTGTACCTGGACGTGCGGGTGATCTGCGCCACCCAGGTGGACCTGTCCGAGCTCTGTGCGCGGGGTGAATTCCGCCAGGACCTGTACCACCGCCTCAATGTGCTGTCGCTGCACATCCCGCCGCTGCGCGAATGCCTGGACGGGTTGCCGCCGCTGGTGGAGCACTTCCTCGACTCGGCCAGCCGGCAGATTGGCTGCGCCTTGCCGCGGCTGGCACCCCAGGCCCTGGAGCGCCTCGGCCACTACCACTGGCCGGGCAACGTGCGGCAACTGGAGAACGTGCTGTTCCAGGCGGTTTCCCTGTGCGAGGGCGGTACGGTCAAGCCCGAGCACATCCGCCTGCCGCACTACGGCGCGCCGCAGCCCCTGGGGGATTTCTCCCTCGACGGCGGGCTGGACGCCATTCTCGGGCGCTTCGAGAAGGCGGTGCTGGAATGCCTGTTCGCCGACCACCCCAGCAGCCGCCAACTGGGCAAGCGCCTGGGGGTGTCCCACACCACCATTGCCAATAAGTTGCGCCAGCATGGCCTGGGTCGCGAGGAGATTTAGGAAAAACCAACGGCGTTGCCTCGCCTAGGTTCTTAAAGGAGCTGTTAGACCTTGGTGCAATGGCTGGCACGGAGGCGGGAGCGTAAAAAGGGCGCTGTCTGAATCTTGCGTGATGCGGACACAAGCGTTTCTACATTCCTCTCCCGGAATGATTGATAGGGCGACCCTGGGGTCGCCCATTTTTTTGCCTGCGATCTGCCCTTCCGCAGAGGGCGGGTCACGCCAGTTTCAGCAGGCCCATCCCCAGCACCAGCATGACCAGGCCGAGCCAGCCCTTCCACGCCAGGCGCTGGCCGAACAGTGCCCAGCCCATGGCGACCGTGGCGAGGATGCCGAAGCCGCCCCAGATGGCATACGCCAGTGACAGCTCGATGCCGCGCACCGCCTGGGCCAGTGCGGTGAAGGCCGCCAGGATGCAGAGGATGGAGATGGCGCCGAGCACGCGGCGACGGAAGCCGTCGGAGTACTTGAGCAGGACGTTGGCCAGCACTTCCAGGGCGATGGCCAGGCCCAGCCAGGCGAAGTGGATCCAGGTCACGCCGTTCATGCCGCCGCCTCCTGGCCACGGGCCACGGGCTCGGCGCGGGTGCCGAACTTGATCAGCAGGATGCCGACGATCATCACGGCCAGGCCCAGCGCCTTGGCCAGGCCGAGGCTCTCGCCCAGCCAGGCGACGCTGACGGCGGTGATCAGGACGATGCCGATGCCTTCCCACAGTGCATAGGCGACGCCAACCGGGACGCGCTTCACCGCCAGGGCGAGGAAGAAGTAGGACAGGCCGATGAGTGCGTACATCAGCAGGTAGCCGAGCAGGGGCGCCTGTTCGGTGGCGAATTTCATCGAGGTGGTGCCGACGACTTCGAAGAAGATCGCCGTGAGCAGGTAAATCCAGGATCGCATGGTGCCCTCCCATGGGCGTGCAAAAGCGCCGTCATTCGTTGGACGGGCGCGGGGAATCTCGGTGGATGGCCAGCGCGGGAAGATCCCGGTGTGGCCTTCGATGGAAGAGGGGAGGGCTAGAGGTCGCCGGTCCAGTGGCCTTCACGGGACACCAGACGGGAAAAGTGCAGGGAGTAGGGTTTTGTGTTCGACATAATGAACGGAAAATTACCATTTGGAATCGAATGAAGGCAATCGATAGGATTTAGCTAAATATTTCCGCCTGAATTTGCCGGATGTGGCGCTTTTGTCGATTTTTCTGCTGGATGGGTGTTCGTTTTAATGCGCATGCGTCAGCCATTTCTCACTGCGGGGAACGTTCGTAGCGCTGTTGGCCGATTCGGCCTGCTGGGGGGGAGCGTTGTGCGGCTGGGCGCGCGATGTATGCCCGCCCGGGCGGGCCTTGCTACCAGGGCTTTGCGGCGGCCTTAGACCATAGTCCGTATGCGGTAAGACCATGGTCGAATGGCCCTACAGGGAGGCGGGGGATACAAAAGGCGGCATACAAAAACAACTGCCCGTCGAGGTATGAACATGAGTGCTGCTTCACTGTATCCGGTGCGTCCCGAGGTGGCTGAAAAGTCGCTGACCAACGAGGCGACCTACAAGGCCATGTACCAGCAGTCGGTGATCAACCCCGACGGCTTCTGGCGCGAGCAGGCTCAGCGCATCGACTGGATCAAGCCGTTCACCAAGGTCAAGCAGACCTCCTTCGACGACCACCACGTCGACATCAAGTGGTTCGCCGACGGCACCCTCAACCTGTCCGCCAACTGCCTGGACCGTCACCTCGCCGAGCGCGGCGACCAGCTGGCGATCATCTGGGAAGGCGACGACCCGTCCGAGCACCGCAACATCACCTACCGCGAACTGCACGAAGAAGTGTGCAAGTTCGCCAACGCCCTGCGCGGCCAGGATGTGCACCGTGGCGACGTGGTCACCCTCTACATGCCGATGATCCCCGAGGCAGTGGTGGCCATGCTCGCCTGTACCCGTATCGGCGCGATCCACTCCGTGGTCTTCGGTGGCTTCTCTCCTGAAGCCCTGGCCGGTCGCATCATCGACTGCAAGTCCAAGGTGGTGATCACCGCCGACGAAGGCCTGCGCGGCGGCAAGAAGACAGCGCTGAAAGCCAATGTCGACGACGCCCTGACCAACCCCGAGACCAGCAGCGTGCAGAAGCTGATCGTGGTCAAGCGCACCGGTTCGGACATCAAGTGGAACCCTCACCGCGACGTCTGGTACGAGGACTTGATGAAGGTCGCCTCCAGCCAGTGCCTGCCGAAGGAAATGGGCGCCGAGGACCCGCTGTTCATCCTCTACACCTCCGGCTCCACCGGTAAGCCCAAGGGCGTGCTGCACACCACCGGCGGCTACCTGGTCTACGCCTCGCTGACCCATGAGCGCGTGTTCGACTACCGTCCGGGCGAAGTCTTCTGGTGCACCGCCGACATCGGCTGGGTCACCGGCCACACCTACCTGGTCTATGGGCCGCTTTCCAACGGCGCCACGACCCTGATGTTCGAAGGCGTGCCGAACTATCCGGATGTTTCCCGCGTCGCCAAGATCATCGACAAGCACAAGGTCAACATCCTCTACACCGCCCCCACCGCCATCCGCGCGATGATGGCCGAGGGCAAGGCCGCCGTGGCCGGTGCCGATGGCTCCAGCCTGCGCCTGCTGGGTTCGGTGGGCGAGCCGATCAACCCGGAAGCCTGGCACTGGTACTACGAGAACGTCGGCCAGTCCCGCTGCCCGATCGTCGACACCTGGTGGCAGACCGAGACCGGCGCCTGCCTGATGACCCCGCTGCCGGGTGCCCACGCCCTCAAGCCGGGCTCCGCCGCGCGCCCCTTCTTTGGTGTGCAGCCGGCCCTGGTGGACAACCTGGGCAACCTGATCGAGGGCGCCGCCGAAGGCAACCTGGTGATCATCGACTCCTGGCCGGGCCAGGCCCGTACCCTGTACGGCGACCACGACCGTTTCGTCGACACCTACTTCAAGACTTTCAAGGGCATGTACTTCACCGGTGACGGCGCCCGTCGCGACGAAGACGGCTACTACTGGATCACCGGCCGCGTCGACGACGTGCTCAACGTCTCCGGCCACCGCATGGGCACCGCCGAGATCGAGAGCGCCATGGTCGCCCACCCGAAAGTCGCCGAGGCCGCCGTGGTCGGCGTCCCCCACGACATCAAGGGGCAGGGCATCTACGTCTACGTCACCCTCAACGCCGGGGTGGAGTCCTCCGAGGCATTGCGCCAGGAACTCAAGCAGTGGGTGCGCCGCGAGATCGGCCCCATCGCCACGCCGGACGTCATCCAGTGGGCACCGGGCTTGCCCAAGACCCGCTCGGGCAAGATCATGCGCCGCATCCTGCGCAAGATCGCCGTGGCCGAGTACGACACCCTCGGCGATATCTCCACGCTGGCCGATCCCGGCGTGGTGCAGCACCTCATCGATACCCACCGCACCATGCAGGCCGCCTGACCCGGCGTCTGCGCGCAACACCCACGCCCCGCCCCGGCCACAAGCCGCGGCGGGGCGTTTTCGTTTGAACTTTGGAAACCACGTCCTTAGGGCGTGGTCATCGGTTCTTCCTGTGACGATTTGAATGGAGAGCCCTGCAGGATGAACGCGTGTCGTTGGGTGTGCCGTGCGCACCTCCGCGCGGTGCTTCCGGCGAGTCCGAGGTGCGCGCAGCACACCCTACGTCCGAAGTGAGCGGCGGCTGCATGTTCCGAGGTCTGATTGCCCCCTTCTAGGGGACCAAAAGCAAAGCCACGTTCTAAGAACGTGGATTTTTACTTGCGGGGGGCTTGGTCACTGGGTCGTGTCGGCGACGACGCCAAGCGACTGATTTATATCGGCGAAAGAAGTTTGTGCGGCCAAGTGCCGGACTGCCCGGTCAGGGTAACGCTGGCGCTGTTACGCGTTGCGCCGAAACGGGGCGACAGGGAACACCCTGCCTCGAATGAGGGCGGGAAAGTCCGCTCGGGAAAAATCGCTCCAAGGCTGCAAGCCTTGTGGATAAAGGGGGATCTATTTATTGGCGCGGTAATTGCTGTTTCATTCGGTTTAACGTCTTTCTGGCTCTTGCATATCGGCAGGAGACTGTCAACCCGCCCGCCCTGGCCGTCCTGGCCTTTTGTAATTTGTTGTCGCATTGAAGAAATATCGACTTTAGGGCTGTCGCTAGAATGCCGCTCACCCGGCCACGGCCATTTTCCCTGAGATCGATCAAGGTAAACCCGGCGCCTCTTTCTACAATTCATCGAAGGCCTGGGCACTTTCTCACTCTGCCAGCAGAAGCCATACCCATTCGTAGGAGTCAAAAGATGAAGAAGATCGCACTTCTCGGCGCCATGGCGCTTTCCCTGTTGTCGCCGCTGGCTGCTGTGGCCGATGAAGCCAAACCCCTGCGCATCGGTATCGAAGCGGCCTACCCGCCCTTCGCCTACAAGACTCCGGACGGCAAGATCACCGGCTTCGACTACGACATCGGCAACGCCCTGTGCGCCGAGATGAAGGTCGAGTGCAAATGGATCGAGCAGGAATTCGACGGTCTGATCCCGGCCCTCAAGGTGCGCAAGTTCGACGCCATCCTGTCCTCGATGACCATCACCGACGAGCGCAAGAAGTCCGTGGACTTCACCGGCAAGTACTACCAGACCCCGATCAAGCTGGCGATGAAGGCCGGCACCGTGATCAACGACCCGCTGGTGGACCTGAAGGGCAAGAAGGTTGGCGTGCAGCGCGCCAGCACCTACGACCGTTTCGCCACCGAGGTCTATGCCCCGGCCGGCATCGAAGTGGTGCGCTACAGCTCGCAGAACGAAGTCTTCCTCGACATGACCTCCGGCCGCCTCGACGCGACCCTGGCCGATGCCGTGAACATCGACGACGGTTTCCTCAAGACCGAAGCCGGCAAGGGCTTCGCCCTGGTAGGCCCGGACTACACCGATCCGAAGTACTTCGGTGAGGGCGCCGGTATCGCTGTGCGCAAGGGCGACAAAGCCCTGGCCGACAAGATCACTGCCGCCATCGCCGCCATCCGCGCCAACGGCAAGTACAAGGAAGTGCAGGACAAGTACTTCCAGTTCGACGTTTACGGCAACTGATAGAACGCTGAAGACCGGCGCCTCGCCCAGGTTTCAGTGACATATCGAAAAGGCTGCCTTTCCCCGGAAGTGGCACAACCAGGATGTTGAGGTCGCCAGCAGGCGACCACAGCGGCGCGACACCAGGCTCCACGGTTCGCGGCTAACCTGCAGGTTGTGCCACTTTTTCGTTGCAGCGGTGCTGTCCGGTTCCAGCCGGGGCGCTGCATGAGGACCTGAACATGCTCAACGGCTACGGCTCGACCATTCTCGATGGTGCCTGGCTCACCCTTCTGCTGGCCCTGTCGTCCATGTCGATGGCCATCGTCCTGGGCCTGGTCGGCGCGGCATTCCGCCTGTCGCCGGTGCGCTGGCTGGCGCTGCTGGGCGAGACCTATGCCACGGTGATCCGCGGTATTCCCGACCTGGTGCTGATCCTGCTGATCTTCTACGGCGGCCAGCAGGTGGTGAACATGGTCGCGCCCCTGGTCGGCTATGAGGATTACATCGATCTCGATCCGTTCTGGTCCGGGGTCTTCACCCTCGGCTTCATCTTCGGTGCCTACCTGTCCGAGACCTTCCGCGGCGCCTTCATGGCGATCCCGAAAGGGCAGGGCGAGGCCGGCTTCGCCTACGGCATGAGCGGCCGCCAGGTGTTCTTCCGCGTGCTGGTGCCGCAGATGATCCGCCTGGCCATTCCCGGCTTCACCAACAACTGGCTGGTGCTGACCAAGGCCACCGCGCTGGTTTCGGTGGTCGGCCTGCAAGACATGATGTTCAAGGCCAAGAGCGCTGCGGACGCGACCCGCGAGCCCTTCACCTTCTACCTGGCCGTGGCTGCGCTCTACCTGGTGCTGACCAGCGTTTCCCTGCTGGCCCTGCGCTTCCTGGAAAAACGCTATTCCGCCGGCATCAAAGCCGCCGAGCTGTGATCAAGAGGGCGCACGCGTGATCTTCGACTACAACGTCATTCTGGAAAACCTGCCGCTCTACTTCGGTGGCGTGCTGGTTACCCTCAAGCTCCTGGCGATCTCCCTCGCCCTGGGCCTGCTGGCGGCCGTGCCGCTGGCGCTGATGCGGGTCTCCAAGCAGCCGGCGGTGAACTTCCCGGCCTGGCTCTACACCTATGTCATCCGCGGCACCCCGATGCTGGTGCAGCTGTTCCTCATCTACTACGGCCTGGCCCAGTTCGCCTGGGTGCGCGAGAGCGTGCTCTGGCCCTACCTGTCCAATGCCACCTTCTGTGCCTGCCTGGCGTTCGCCGTGAACACCAGCGCCTACACCGCCGAGATCCTCGCGGGCAGCATCAAGGCCACGCCCCATGGCGAGATCGAGGCCGCCAAGGCCATCGGCATGTCGCGGGCCAAGCTGTACCGCCGCATCCTGCTGCCTTCGGCGCTGCGCCGCGCGCTGCCGCAGTACAGCAACGAGGTGATCATGATGCTGCACACCACCAGCCTCGCCTCCATCGTCACCCTGATCGACATCACCGGCGCCGCGCGCACCGTGAACTCGCAGTACTACCTGCCGTTCGAGGCCTTCATCACCGCCGGCCTGTTCTACCTGTGCCTGACCTTCATCCTGGTGCGCCTGTTCAAGCTGGCCGAGCGCCGCTGGCTGGCCTACATGGCCCCGCGCAAGGCCTGACCCCATGCAGCGCATCGACCACCTGTTGCCCTGGGGCGCCCCCGGTACCCGCCGCGAGCTGACGGTTTTCCGTTTCGGCAGCGGCGCGCGCAAGGCCTATATCCAGGCCTCGCTGCATGCCGATGAGTTGCCGGGCATGCGGGTGGCGGTGGCGCTGAAGAAGCGCCTCGCCGAGCTGGAAGCCGAAGGGCGCCTGGCCGGCGTGGTCGAACTGGTGCCGGTGGCCAACCCCATCGGCCTGGGGCAGGTGCTCCAGGCCAGCCACCAGGGCCGTTTCGAGTTCGCCAGCGGCAAGAACTTCAACCGTGATTTCGCCGACCTCGCCGAGCTGGTGGCGCCCGCCCTCGATGGGCGCCTGGGCAGCGACGTGGCGGCCAACGTGCAATTGATCCGCAGCGCCATGCACCAGGCCCTCGATGGCCTGGCGCCGGCCGCCTCCGAGCTCCAGGGCCTGCAGCGCCTGCTGCTGCGCCACGCCTGCGACGCCGACCTGGTGCTCGACCTGCATTGCGACTTCGATGCGGTGGTGCACCTCTACATGATTCCCCAGCAGGCGGACGCCTTCGGCCCGCTGGGCGCGCGCCTGGGGGCCGGCGCCATGCTGGTGGCCGAGGATTCCGGCGCCAGCTCGTTCGACGAGGCCTGCTCCATGGCCTGGCTGCGCCTGCAGCGGCGTTTCCCTGATTGCGCCATCCCGCTGGCCTGTGTGGCGGCGACGGTGGAGCTGGGCGGCATGGCCGACACCGAGCGCGAGCGCGCCGAGGCCAGCTGCGAAGCCATCCTCGCCTTCCTCGCCGGGCAGGGGCTGATCAGTGGCGAGTGGCCGCCGGCACCGGCGCCCAGCTGCGAGGTGACGCCCTTCGAGGGCGCCGAATATGCCTATGCCCCCCATGCCGGGGTGGTGAGTTTCCTGCAGCCGGTGGGGGCGACGGTCGAGGCGGGTGATCCGCTGTTCGAAGTCATCGACCCCCTGGATGACCGCCACAGCGTGGTGCGTGCCTCCACCGGTGGTGTGCTGTATGTGCGCGAACGCCTGCGTTTTGCGCAGCCCGGACTGTGGCTGGCCAAGGTGGCCGGCCATGTACCCATTCGTCAGGGACGCTTGTTGAGCGACTGATCCATTCGCATCGAGACCGAGACCATGTACAAACTGGAAGTCCAAGACCTGCACAAGCGTTACGGCAGCCATGAAGTCCTCAAGGGCGTATCCCTGGCGGCCAAGGCGGGTGACGTGATCAGCATCATCGGCTCGAGCGGCTCGGGCAAGAGCACCTTCCTGCGCTGCATCAACATGCTCGAGCAGCCCCATGGCGGCAAGATCCTGCTCAACGGCGAAGAGCTGAAGCTGGTGGCCAACCGCGACGGCGGCCTCAAGGCGGCCGAGCCCAAGCAGCTGCAGCGCATGCGCTCGCGCCTGGCGATGGTGTTCCAGCACTTCAACCTGTGGTCGCACATGAGCGCCCTGGAGAACGTCATCGAAGCGCCCGTGCACGTGCTCGGCGTACCGAAGAAGGAAGCCATCGAGAAGGCCGAGCATTACCTGGCCAAGGTGGGCGTGGCGCACCGCAAGGACGCCTACCCGGCGCACATGTCCGGCGGCGAGCAGCAGCGCGTGGCCATCGCCCGTGCCCTGGCCGTGGAGCCCGAGGTGATGCTGTTCGACGAACCCACCTCCGCCCTCGACCCCGAGCTGGTGGGCGAGGTGCTCAAGGTGATGAAGGACCTGGCCACCGAAGGCCGCACCATGGTGGTGGTGACCCACGAGATGGGCTTCGCCCGCGAGGTTTCCAACCAGTTGATCTTCCTGCACAAGGGCGTGGTCGAAGAGACCGGCTGCCCACGCGAAGTGCTGGCCAATCCGCAATCCGAGCGCCTCAAGCAGTTCCTCTCGGGGAGCCTGAAGTAATTAATGCCAACTGCGGCTAAGCTGCCTGCCATGACTGCCCATCGAATCGGTTTTCTCCTCTGGCCCGGCACCAAGGCCATGACCCTGGCGCTGGCCGAGGAAGCACTTCGCGTCGCTCAACGCCTGCACTCCGACGTGGTTTACGAGCTGCACTTCCTTCAGGCCGAAACACCTGCCGAGGGCGCCTGGCGCCTGCCCGGCGAAGCCTGGACCGGCAAGCTCGAAGGCCTTACGCGGCTGTTCCTGCTGGCCGACGAGCCGCCGGGGCCGATGTCGGCTGCGCTGTCGGCGGCGATCAAGCAGCTGGTGCGTTCCGGCTGTGTGATCGGCGGCCTGTCTGCGGGTGTCTATCCGCTGGCCCAGCTCGGCCTGCTCGACGGTTACCGCGCTGCGGTGCACTGGCGCTGGCAGGACGATTTCACCGAGCGCTTCCCCAAGGTCATCGCCACCAGCCACCTGTTCGACTGGGACCGTGATCGCCTCAGTGCCTGTGGCGGCCTCTCGGTTCTCGACCTGCTGCTGGCGGTGCTGGCCCGTGACCACGGTGCCGAGCTGGCGGGCGCGGTGTCCGAGGAGCTGGTGGTGGAGCGCATCCGCGAAGGCGGCGAGCGTCAGCGCATTCCGCTGCAGAACCGCCTCGGCTCCAGCCACCCGAAGCTCACCCAGGCGGTGCTGCTGATGGAGGCCAACATCGAGGAGCCGCTGACCACCGACGAGATCGCCCAGCACGTGTGCGTGTCGCGTCGTCAGCTGGAGCGCATCTTCAAGCAGTACCTCAACCGGGTGCCCAGCCAGTACTACCTGGAGCTGCGCCTGAACAAGGCCCGGCAGATGCTGATGCAGACCAGCAAGTCGATCATCCAGATCGGCCTGTCCTGCGGCTTCTCCTCCGGCCCGCACTTCTCCAGCGCCTACCGCAATTTCTTCGGCGTCACCCCCCGCGAAGACCGCAACCAGCGCCGCAGCAGCGGCCCCTTCGACAACCAGCCGGCCCTCGCCGAGCGCGGTTGATCGCCCGCACCGGGTGGGCGTCGTGCCTGCCCGGTGTCTGGCCTGTCCCTTTCCTTCACTTGAACCTGAGAAAATACGTCCTCAGGGCGTGGTCATGAGTCATCAGCGCTGCCTGTGAAGGTTTGAATTGAGCGCTCAGCAGGATGAACGCGTGCCGTAGGGTGTGCTGTGCGCACCGCCGCACGGTGTTTCCGGCAGGCTCCCCTGGTGCGCGTGGCACGCCCGTCCATGCACCGCCCGCTGGGCCGCGCTGCGCTTGGCGCCAACCTACGGGAACCGTTTCCTGCTGGCCGCGTCCAGGCAGCGTTCCAGCGTGGCGACCGCACGCGTGAGCTCTTCCGGGGTGTAGGCGGCGAAGCCCATGAGGAAGCCCGGCTGCGCCGGGCGCTCGACATACAGCCCGCTCAGCCCCAGCAGCTCGATGCCCGTGTTGCGCGCGGCGGTGACGGCGGTGGCTTCGGGCAGGTCCCCGGTGAGCAGGCAGGGCATCTGTAATCCTCCGGCCGGAACATGGGGTTCGATCAGCGTGCCCAGTCTCTTTTCCAGCAGCTCCGCGAGGAGGGCCAGGCGCTCGGCATAGAGGGTGCGCATGCTGCGGACGTAGGCGCCGAAGTGCCCGCCGCTGATGAAGCGCGCCAGGGTCAGCTGGGAGATGGACGCGGTGTGGCCGTCCAGCAGGGTGCGGGCGACGGTCATGGGCTCCACCAGCGCCGGCGGCAGCACCAGGTAGCCGATGCGCAATCCCGGAAACAGCGATTTGGTGAAGGTGCCTATATAGAGTGTCCGCTCGTGCGCATCCAGGCCCTGGACGCAGGCGGTCGGCCGGCCGGCGTAGTGGAATTCGCTGTCGTAGTCGTCCTCGATGATCCAGGCCTGTTCCCGCTTGGCCCATTCGATCAGGGCCAGGCGCCGCTCCAGGGAAAGCGTCGCGCCCGTCGGGAACTGGTGTGACGGCGTCAGGTACACCGCCTTGGCGGGATGGGGGTGAGCCAGGAGTCGGTCCACCTGCAGGCCCTCTGCGTCGACGGGGATGGCCTGGCAGGCGAGCCCTGCGGCTTCGAAGGCCTTGCGGGCACCGTAGTAGGCCGGGTCTTCGATGAATATCCGCTCGCCCGCGTCCAGCAACACGGTGGCGCACAGCCCGAGCGCCTGCTGGGAACTGGTGAGCACCAGCACCTGGTCTGCCGTGGTGCGGGCGCCACGTTCCAGGTTGACGTAGTCGGCGATGGCGCGACGCAGCGGCTCCAGGCCCTGGGGGTCGCCATGCAGCAAGGCTTTCGAACCGAACTCCTTCAGCGCCTGGCGTTGCAGACGCTCCCAGGTTTGCAACGGAAAGGTGCGCGTCTCGGGCACGCCATGAGCGAAGGGGCGGGGTGCGAGGTGCTCGCGCACGCCGCCCTGGCGCAGCATGGCCTGGCCGCGCCTGCTCAGCCCGGGCCCTTCCTCCGTTGTCTTGCGTGTGCGCCGCGCGGCGGGCCTGCCGGGCAACAACCGGGTGGCTTCGGCCACGAAGCTGCCGCTGCCGACCCGGCGTTCGATGAAGCCTTCGGCATGCAGTTGGCCGTAGGCGGACTCGATGGTGTCCCGGGAGACTCCGAGGGAGCTGGCCAGCAGGCGCGAAGCGGGCAGTGGCGTGCCCGTCGCCAGGGCGCCATCCAGTATCAGCTGGCGGAGGGCACGCTGGATCCGTGCGTGCAGCGGCAATGGCAGGAGTTCCGGATGAACCAGCCGGGCCTTGACCGATTCCAGCAGGGAGTTCTTGAACAATTGGTCTGCTCTTGATGCATATATTGGTGGGGAAAATCAGGCCAATAGGGCGCTATAAAACGGCCACGGTCAAGCCTGGTGGAGCTGGCGCAGGAGCGCGGGCCCGCGCTTGATCGGCAGTTCCGGGAGGGAGGGCCCCCCGGATGGAAAACAGGAGTATTTCCATGACAGCAGTGCAGCAACTCATCTCGGTTCGCCCGGTGAAGCCGGAAGATTTCGACAAATGGGCCGAGTACTGGGGCAAGTACCAAGAGTTCTATGGCGTGGACCTGAGCCCGGAGGTCACCCGGATGACCTGGGCGCGGTTCTTCGATGAGCACGAGCCCGTCCAGGCCGCCGTCGCCACGGATGGCGAGCACATCTTCGGCTTCGTCAACTTCGTCTTCCATCGCTCGACCTGGGCCGTGAACGACTTCTGCTACCTGGAGGACCTCTACGTCTCCCCCAGCGTGCGTGGCCAGAAGATCGGCAAGAGGCTGATCGAATACGTGCAGGAGCAGGCCCGGGAAAGGCAGTGCGACCGGCTGTACTGGCATACCCAGGAGAGCAACCACACCGCCCAGCGGCTGTATGACTGGATCGCCGAGCGGCCGGGGGTGATCGAGTACCGGATGCCGCTTTAGCGGGTGGATGGTGCCTTTCGCGGAGTTCGCTCGGGCTCCGCTCCACGGGCCTGCGAGAGCGGCCCTTGCAAGGACGCCGGAACCGCCCGGTTCCGGCAGTCGCCGATCGCCATTCGCGTCGTCATCGAAGCCTCGCCGGTCATCCGCTGACCGATGCGCTGCGCCCCGTGCGTCCCGTGGCGATCCGCGTTTAAACTGCGCCTTCCCGAAGCTTTCTGTCGCATTTACGAAAGCCTCGGTTTTTCGCGGGTTGGCGCTGTAAGAAGTTGTCGCTTGGCGGCAATGCCAACCCCTAATCTGTCCCTACAATCCTTTCATCACTAGCCGTTCATGGCAGGAGAAACTGATGTCCGTTGAGCATGCGCAGGTCGAGCGCGCCGATTTCGATCAGGTGATGGTTCCCAACTACGCCCCCGCCGCTTTCATTCCGGTACGCGGTGAGGGTTCGCGAGTCTGGGACCAGAGTGGCCGCGAACTGATCGATTTCGCCGGCGGTATCGCCGTGAACTCCCTCGGCCATGCTCACCCGGCGCTGGTCAAGGCACTGACCGACCAGGCCAACAAGATCTGGCACGTGTCCAACGTCTTCACCAACGAGCCGGCCCTGCGCCTGGCCAAGAAGCTGGTGGCCGCCACCTTCGCCGAGCGCGTGTTCCTCGCCAACTCCGGCGCCGAGGCCAACGAGGCCGCCTTCAAGCTGGCCCGTCGCTACGCCCATGACGTCTATGGCCCGCAGAAGCACGAGATCATCTCGGCCACCAACAGCTTCCACGGCCGCACCCTGTTCACCGTGACCGTCGGTGGCCAGCCCAAGTATTCCGACGGCTTCGGCCCCAAGGTCGAGGGCATCACCCATGTGCCCTTCAATGACCTGGAAGCGCTGAAGGCCGCCATCTCCGACAAGACCTGCGCCGTGGTGCTCGAGCCCGTGCAGGGCGAGGGCGGTGTACTGCCGGCCACCCAGGCCTACCTGGAAGGCGCGCGCAAGCTGTGCGACGAGCACAACGCGCTGCTGGTGTTCGACGAAGTGCAGAGCGGCATGGGCCGCAGCGGCAAGCTGTTCGCCTACCAGAACTACGGCGTGACCCCGGACATCCTCTCCAGCGCCAAGAGCCTGGGCGGCGGTTTCCCCATCGGCGCCATGCTGACCACCACCGAGATCGCCAAGCACCTGGTGGTGGGCACCCACGGCACCACCTATGGCGGCAACCCGCTGGCCAGCGCCGTGGCCGAAGCGGTACTGGACGTGATCAACACCCCGGAAGTGCTGAGCGGCATCAACGCCAAGCACGACCGCTTCAAGACCCGCCTCGAGGCGATCGGCAAGAAGTACGGCATCTTCACCGAAGTACGCGGCCTCGGCCTGCTGCTGGGCGCGGCCCTGTCCGATGCCTGGAAGGGCAAGGCCAAGGACGTGCTCAACGCCGCCGAGAAGGAAGCCGTGATTGTGCTGCAGGCTGGCCCGGATGTGGTGCGCTTCGCGCCCAGCCTGGTGATCCCGGATGCCGACATCGACGAGGGCCTGGACCGCTTCGAGCGCGCCGTGGCCAAGCTGACCCAGGCCTGAGGCCCGGGTGATACGCGGCACAGGGCTGTGCCGCGGTTCCGATTCCAGGGATGAACGTTTTCATGCGTGATCGGCGGCCTTTTGGCCGCCGTTTTCTCCGGCCGACCTCGCATGGGTTGCCCGGAGCCTTTATTGAAGGAGTGACACCATGCTGGTGATGCGCCCCGCGCAAATGGCCGACCTTGCCGATGTTCAGCGCCTGGCTGCGGACAGCCCCGTTGGTGTCACTTCGCTGCCGGACGACGCCGAGCGCCTTGGCGAGAAGATCGCCGCCTCGGAAGCTTCGTTCGCGGCGGAAGTCAGCTTCAACGGTGAGGAAAGCTATTTCTTCGTCCTGGAAGACACCGCGACCGGCCGCCTGGTCGGCTGCTCGGCCATCGTCGCCTCGGCCGGCTTCTCCGAACCCTTCTACAGCTTCCGCAACGAGACCTTCGTGCACGCCTCGCGCGAGCTGAAGATCCACAACAAGATCCACGTCCTCTCGCTGTGCCACGACCTCACCGGCAACAGCCTGCTGACCAGCTTCTACGTGCAGCGCGAGCTGGTGGGCACCTCCAGCGCCGAGCTCAACTCCCGGGCGCGCCTGATGTTCATGGCCAGCCACCCGGAGCGCTTCGCCGATGCGGTGGTGGTGGAGATCGTCGGCTACAGCGACGACGAGGGCGAGTCGCCGTTCTGGAACGCCGTGGGGCGCAACTTCTTCGACCTGAACTACATCGAGGCCGAGCGCCTTTCGGGCCTGAAGAGCCGCACCTTCCTCGCCGAGCTGATGCCCAACTACCCCATCTACGTGCCGCTGCTGCCGGACGAGGCCCAGGAATCCATGGGCCAGGTGCACCCGCGCGCGCAGATCACCTTCGACATCCTGATGCGTGAAGGCTTCGAGACCGACAACTACATCGACATCTTCGATGGCGGCCCGACCCTGCACGCCCGCACCTCCGGCATCCGTTCCATCGCCCAGAGCCGCGTCGTGCCCGTGCGCATCGGCGAGCAGCAGAAGGGTGGCCGCCAGTACCTGGTGAGCAACGGCCTGCTGCAGGACTTCCGCGCCGTGGTGGCGGACCTCGACTGGGTGCCCGGCAAGCCGGTGGAACTCAGCCTGGAGATCGCCGAAGCCCTCGGCGTGGGTGAAGGCGCCAGCGTGCGCCTGGTAGCGATTTAAACCGAAACGCCAAGCGGCGGCCGTTGCCGCCGGCTTGCAGCGTGCCGCTTGAAGCATGCAGCTCTAACGGAGTCACTATGATCGTTCGTCCCGTACGCAGCGCCGACCTGCCTGCCCTGATCGACCTGGCGCGCAGCACCGGTGCCGGCCTCACCACCCTCCCGGCCAACGAGGAGCGCCTGTCGCACCGAGTCGGCTGGGCGGAGAAGGCCTTCCACGGCGAAGCCGAACGGGGCGACGCGGACTACCTGTTCGTGCTCGAGGACGACGACGGCAAGGTGGTCGGCATCTCCGCCGTGGCCGGCGCCGTGGGCCTGCGCGAGCCCTGGTACAACTACCGGGTCGGGCTCACCGTCAGCGCCTCCCAGGAGCTGAACATCCACCGGCAGATCCCCACGCTGTTCCTGGCCAATGACCTGACTGGCAACTCCGAGCTGTGCTCGCTGTTCCTGCACGCCGGTTACCGCAGCGGCCTCAACGGCCGGCTGCTGTCCAAGGCGCGCTTCCTGTTCATCGCCGAGTTCCCCGAGCTGTTCGGTGACAAGGTGATCGCCGAGATGCGCGGCATGTCCGACGAGAACGGCGTCTCGCCCTTCTGGGACAGCCTCGGCCGGCACTTCTTCAAGATGGAATTCTCCCGCGCGGACTACCTCACCGGCGTCGGCAACAAGGCCTTCATCGCCGAGCTGATGCCCAAGTTCCCGCTCTACACCTGCTTCCTCTCCGAGGCGGCCCGTGACGTGATCGGCCGCGTGCACGCCGACACCGAGCCGGCGCTGGCCATGCTCAAGGGTGAAGGCTTCAGCTTCCAGGGCTACGTCGACATCTTCGACGCCGGCCCCGCCATCGAGTGCCAGACCGCGAAGATCCGCGCCGTGCAGGACAGCCAGACGCTGGTGCTGGCCGTGGGTACGCCGGGCGACGATGCCACGCCGTACCTGATCCACAACCGCAAGCGCGAGGAGTGCCGCGTCACCGCCGCCCCGGCCCGTCTGGCTGCCGGCACGCTGGTGGTCGATGCGGATACCGCCAAGCGTCTGAAACTCTCGGCTGGCGCCTCGGTCCGCGCCGTGCCGCTGTCGGCCAAGGAGTCCGTCAAATGAGCACCCATTACATCGCAGGCGCCTGGCAGGCGGGGCAGGGCGAGGCCTTCGACTCGCTGAACCCGGTGACCCAGGAATCCGTCTGGAACGGCCAGGGCGCCAGCGCCGAACAGGTCGAGGCCGCCGTGGCCGCCGCCCGTGTCGCCTTCCCGGCCTGGGCCCGGCTGAGCCTGGAGGAGCGCATCGGTGTTCTGGAGCGCTTCGCCCTCACCCTCAAGGCCCACGCCGACGAACTCGCCCGCTGCATCGGCGAGGAGACCGGCAAGCCGCTGTGGGAGTCGGCCACCGAAGTGACCACCATGGTCAACAAGGTCGCCATCTCCATCCAGAGCTACCGCGAACGCACCGGCGAGAAGAGCGGCCCCCTGGCCGACGCCACCGCCGTGCTGCGCCACAAGCCCCATGGCGTGGTGGCGGTGTTCGGCCCCTACAACTTCCCCGGCCACCTGCCCAACGGCCACATCGTGCCGGCGCTGCTGGCCGGTAACGCGGTGATCTTCAAGCCCAGCGAGCTGACCCCCAAGGTCGCCGAGCTGACGGTCAAGTGCTGGATCGAAGCGGGCCTGCCCGCCGGCGTGCTGAACCTGGTGCAGGGCGCCCGCGAGACCGGCATCGCCCTGGCCGCGAGCGCCGGCATCGATGGCCTGTTCTTCACCGGCTCCAGCCGCACCGGCAACCTGCTGCACCAGCAATTCGCCGGCCGCCCGAACAAGATCCTGGCGCTGGAGATGGGCGGCAACAACCCGCTGGTGGTGGACGAGCTCGCCGATGTCGACGCCGCCGTGTACACCATCATCCAGTCCGCCTTCATCTCCGCTGGCCAGCGCTGCACCTGCGCCCGCCGCCTGCTGGTGCCGCAAGGCGCCTGGGGCGACGCGCTGCTGGCACGCCTGGTGGCGGTGGCGGCGAGCATCCAGGTCGGCGCCTTCGACGCCCAGCCGGCGCCCTTCATGGGCTCGGTGATTTCCCTGGACGCCGCGCGCCACCTGCTCAAGGCCCAGGAACAACTGATCGCCAAGGGCGCCAATGTGCTGCTGGCCATGTCCCAGCCGCTGGAAACCGCCGCGCTGCTGACCCCCGGCATCATCGACGTCACCGCCGTGGCCGAGCGCCCGGACGAGGAGTTCTTCGGCCCGCTGCTGCAGGTGATCCGCTACGCCGATTTCGATGCCGCCATCGCCGAAGCCAACGCCACCCAATACGGCCTGGCTGCCGGGCTGCTGTCGGATTCCCGCGAGCTGTACCAGCGCTTCTTCATCGAGAGCCGCGCCGGCATCGTCAACTGGAACAAACAACTGACCGGGGCCGCGAGCAGCGCGCCCTTCGGGGGCATCGGCGCATCGGGCAACCACCGCGCCAGCGCCTACTACGCCGCTGACTATTGCGCTTACCCGGTCGCTTCGCTGGAAAGTGAAACCCTTGCCCTGCCTGCAACCCTGACGCCTGGAGTCAGCCTATGAGCGCCCATGAAGTGAACTTCGACGGTCTGGTCGGCCCGACCCACAACTACGGCGGTCTGTCGTACGGCAACGTGGCGTCGCAGAGCAACAGCCAGGCCGCTTCCAGCCCCAAGGAAGCCGCCCTGCAGGGCCTGGCGAAGATGAGGGCGCTGATGGACATGGGCTTCAAGCAGGGCGTACTGGCCCCGCAGGAGCGCCCCAACGTCGCTGCGCTGCGCAGCCTCGGCTTCGCCGGCACCGACGCCCAGGTGATCGAGAAGGCCGCCAAGGAGGCCATGCCGCTGCTGGCCGCCTGCAGCTCGGCCTCGAGCATGTGGACCGCCAACGCCTGCACCGTCAGCCCCAGCGCCGACACCGCCGATGGCCGCGTGCACTTCACCGCCGCCAACCTCAATTGCAAGTTCCACCGCAGCATCGAGCACCCCACCACCAGCCGCGTGCTGGGTGCGATGTTCGCCAACGAGCGCCACTTCGCCCACCACGCCGCGCTGCCGGCAGTGGCGCAGTTCGGTGACGAAGGTGCGGCCAACCACACCCGTTTCTGCAAGGGCTATGGCGAGGCGGGCGTGGAGTTCTTCGTGTTCGGCCGCAGCGCCTTCGACAGCCGCTTCCCGGCACCGGCGCGCTATCCGGCGCGGCAGACCCTGGAGGCCAGCCAGGCCGTCGCACGCCTGCACGGGCTGAGCGAGGCCGGCGTGGTCTATGCCCAGCAGAACCCGGCGGTGATCGACCAGGGCGTTTTCCACAACGACGTGATCGCAGTGGGTAACGGCGAAGTGCTGTTCCACCACGAAGACGCCTTCCTCGACACCGACAAGGTGCTGGCCGAACTGCACGACAAGCTGGGCCGCGTCGGTGGCCGCTTCCAGGCCGTGTGCGTGCCGCGTGATGCGGTGACGGTGGAGGACGCGGTGCGTTCCTACCTGTTCAACAGCCAGCTGCTCAGCCGCGCCGACGGCAGCATGCTGCTGATCGTGCCGGAGGAATGCCGCAACAACGCGCGGGTGTGGAACTACCTGCAGACCCTGACCGCCGAGGACGGCCCGATCCGCGAGGTGAAGGTCTTCGACCTCAAGCAGAGCATGCAAAACGGCGGCGGCCCCGCCTGCCTGCGCCTGCGCGTGGCGCTGAAGGACGACGAACTGGCGGCGGTGAACCAGGGCGTGATCCTCACCCCCTCGCTCTACGACAGCCTGACCGGCTGGGTGGAGAAGCACTACCGCGATCGCCTGAGCGAAACCGACCTGGCTGATCCACAATTGCTCACTGAATGCCGCACGGCATTGGATGAGCTGACGCAGATCCTTAAACTGGGCGCCGTTTATCCGTTTCAACTGAATTGAGCGGCAAGCGCCAAGCGACACGCTTCAAGTAGAAGCCGCCGCCTACACTTGCCGCTTGTCGCTTACGACTTGGAGCTCTAGTAAATGTCCGACGCCCTGCAACTCATCCTCGAAGATACCGATGGCACCCAGCTCGAAACCTCCTGCACCCGCTTCGCGGTGATGTGGCAGGGCAAGGAGGTCTGGATCCAGACCGCTGGCAATGGCCAGTTGCTGATCGGCGTCGATGTCGAGGAAGGCGATACCGAGTACGCCAACCTGCTGCTGCGTCCGCTGGCCACCAACCTGGTCAGCCTGCAGCTGGAGATGGAGCCGGCCGACGCCGGTGATGACGACGAGGACGGCCACGTGCATGGCCCGGACTGCAACCACGATCATTGAGGAATAGCGGATGTTGGCCCTTGGCAAACTGCTTGAACTGACCCTGGCCGGCCGCGAGCCGACCGAGAAGATTCAACTGACCGCCGAGGGCACCCGCCTGCACTGGCTGGGCGAGGGGGCGCTTGAGGTCACCCCGCCCGTCAACGCCGACAACGGCATGGACCTGCTGCTCTCCGCCGGCATCCATGGCAACGAGACGGCACCGATCGAGCTGCTGGACCGCCTGCTGCAAGGCGTGGCCCGCGGCGAGCTGAAGCCCCGCTCGCGGATTCTCTTCCTGCTCGGCAACCCCGAGGCCATGCGCCGCGGCGAGCGCTACCTGGAGCAGGACATCAACCGCCTGTTCAACGGCCGCCACGAGCAGACCAGCGGCTTCGAGGCGATGCGCGCCAACGAGCTGGAGCGCCTGGCAGCGGCCTTCTTCATCAAGCCGGGCCGTACCCGCCTGCACTACGACCTGCATACCGCCATCCGTGGCTCGAAGATCGAGCAGTTCGCCCTCTACCCCTACAAGGAGGGGCGCGAACATTCCCGCCGCGAACTGGCGCGCCTGGGCGCTGCCGGCATCGAGGCGGTGCTGCTGCAGAACAAGACCGGCATCACCTTCAGCTCCTACACCTACGCCAGCCTGGAGGCCGAAGCCTTCACCCTGGAGCTGGGCAAGGCGCGCCCGTTCGGCGAGAACGGCCAGGTCAACCTCGACCTGCTGGAAGCACGCTTGCGCCTGTTGGTGGAAGGCGCCGAGCCGGAAGGCGAGGGCGAGGACCTCGGCGCGCTGCAGCTGTTCGCCGTGTCCCGCGAGGTGATCAAGCACAGCGATGCCTTCCAGCTGCACCTGCCGGCGGACATCGAGAACTTCAGCGAGCTGCCGGTCGGCTACCTGCTGGCCGACGACATCGCCGGCACCCGCTGGGTGATCGAGGAGGAGGGCGCACGCATCATCTTCCCCAACCCGAAGGTGAAGAACGGCCTGCGCGCCGGCATCCTCATCGTCCCCGCCGAAGTCGACTGACGGGCGCCTGCCTCCTTCCCGGGCTGATGCCCGGGCTACCTCTTCGCCGGCTCTTCCCGGGCTTCGACATTTGCCTACTTGCTCGCCTCGCCGTGCTCCTTTAGGGTCGTTCCCTCACCCAGCCAAGGAGCCCGAGATGGCCGTCATAGACCTGCGCAGCGATACCGTCACCCAACCCACGCCCGGCATGCGCGACGCCATGCAGGCGGCGCCGCTGGGTGATGACGTCTATGGCGAAGACCCCACCGTCAACCGCCTGGAAGCCACGCTCGCGGAGCGCCTGGGCTTCGAGGCGGCGCTCTTCGTGCCCACCGGCACCATGAGCAACCTGCTGGGGCTGATGGCCCATTGCGAACGCGGCGACGAGTACATCGTCGGCCAGCAGGCCCACACCTATAAATACGAAGCCGGCGGCGCGGCGGTGCTCGGCTCGATCCAGCCGCAGCCCATCGATGGCGAGGCCGATGGCTCGCTGGACCTGGCCAAGGTCGAGGCGGCGATCAAGCAGGACGATTTCCACTTCGCCCGCACCCGCCTGCTGGCGCTGGAAAACACCATGCAGGGCAAGGTGCTGCCCCTGGCGTACCTGGCGGCGGCGCGGGAGCTGACCCGGCGCCGTGGCCTGGCGCTGCACCTGGACGGCGCGCGCCTGTACAACGCGGCGGTGAAGCTGGGCGTGGACGCCCGCGAGATCACCCAGCATTTCGATTCGGTTTCCGTGTGCCTGTCCAAGGGCCTGGGCGCCCCGGTGGGTTCGGTGCTGTGCGGCAGCACGGCACTGATCGCCAAGGCCCGACGCCTGCGCAAGATGGTCGGCGGCGGCATGCGCCAGGCCGGCCTGCTGGCCGCTGCGGGCCTCTACGCCCTGGATCACCAGGTGCAGCGCCTGGCGGACGACCACGCCAACGCCACGCGCCTTGGCGCCGGGCTGGCCGAACTGGGCTACAGCGTTGAGCCGGTGCAGAGCAACATGGTCTATGTTGACCTGGGTTCGCAGGCGCCGGCCGTCAAGGCCTTCATGGCCGAGCGGGGAATCGTCCTGAGTGCTGCGCCGCGCTTGCGCATGGTGACCCACTTGGACGTCGATGCCGCCGGCATCGAGCGGGTGATCGAGGCGTTCGCCGAGTTCCGCCGCCGTTGATCACCTGATAGCCTCCGATAGCCGTTTTCTATCGCATAAAGGCACTATCCCGCAGGCACAGGGCCTATATAATGCGGCCCTTTGCCGGCGATTCGTGGCCGCAGTTTCCGTGGAAGAACCTATGAAAAGCGCTCAAATCCGTGAAGCCTTCCTGAGCTTCTTCGAAGAGAAGGGGCACACTCGCGTCGCCTCCAGCTCCCTGATCCCGGGCAACGACCCGACCCTGCTGTTCACCAACGCCGGCATGAACCAGTTCAAGGACTGCTTCCTGGGCCTGGAAAAGCGCGCCTACACCCGCGCCACCACCAGCCAGAAGTGCGTGCGTGCCGGTGGCAAGCACAACGACCTGGACAACGTCGGCTACACCGCGCGCCACCACACCTTCTTCGAGATGCTGGGCAACTTCAGCTTCGGCGACTATTTCAAGCGCGATGCCATTACCTATGCCTGGGAATTCCTCACCTCGGACAAATGGCTGAATCTGCCCAAGGACAAGCTCTGGGTCACCGTCTACGCCAGCGATGACGAGGCCTACGACATCTGGACCAAGGAAGTCGGCATCCCCGCCGAGCGCATGGTCCGCATCGGCGACAACAAGGGCGCGCCGTATGCCTCCGACAACTTCTGGGCGATGGGCGACACCGGCCCGTGCGGCCCTTGCACCGAGATCTTCTACGACCACGGCCCGGACATCTGGGGCGGCCCGCCCGGCTCCCCGGAAGAGGACGGCGACCGCTACATCGAGATCTGGAACAACGTCTTCATGCAGTTCAACCGCACGGCGGACGGCGTGATGCACCCGCTGCCGGCACCGAGCGTGGACACCGGCATGGGCCTGGAGCGCGTCAGCGCCGTGCTGCAGCACGTCAACTCGAACTACGAGATCGACCTGTTCCAGAGCCTGCTGAACGCCGCTGCCAAGGCCATCGGCTGCGCCAACGAAGGCCAGGCCTCGCTGAAGGTGGTCGCCGACCACATCCGCTCCTGCTCCTTCCTGATCGCCGACGGCGTGCTGCCGTCCAACGAAGGCCGTGGCTACGTGTTGCGCCGCATCATTCGCCGCGCCTGCCGTCACGGCAACAAGCTGGGTGCCAAGGGCAGCTTCCTCCACCAGATCGTCGCCGCGCTGGTTGGCGAGATGGGCGAAGCCTTCCCCGAGCTCAAGCAGCAGCAGGAACACATCGAGCGCGTACTGAAGACCGAGGAAGAGCAGTTCGCCAAGACCCTGGAGAACGGCCTGAAGATCCTCGAGCAGGACCTGGCCGGCCTCTCCGGCAGCGTCATCCCGGGCGACGTGGTGTTCAAGCTGTACGACACCTACGGCTTCCCTGCGGACCTCACCGCCGACATCGCCCGCGAGCGCGAGCTAACCATCGACGAGGAAGGCTTCGAGCGTGAAATGGAAGCCCAGCGCCAGCGCGCCCGTGCTTCCAGTGCCTTCGGCATGGACTACAACAGCCTGGTCAAGGTTGATGGTGATACCCGCTTCCTCGGCTACCAGGGATACTCCGGCGCCGGCCAGATCGTCGCGCTGTTCAAGGACGGCCAGGCGGTCGACAGCCTGCAGGAAGGCGAGGAGGGTGTCGTCGTCCTCGACCAGACCCCGTTCTACGCCGAATCCGGCGGCCAGATCGGTGACTGCGGCTACCTCGAAGGCGCCGGTGTGCGCTTCGACGTGCGCGACACCACCAAGGCCGGTGGTGCCTTCCTGCACCACGGCGTGGTCGCCAAGGGCAGCCTGAGCGCCGGTGCTTCGGTCAAGGCGGAAGTGGAAGGCGAAGTGCGCCAGGCCACCGCGCTCAACCATTCGGCCACCCACCTGCTGCACGCTGCGCTGCGCCAGGTCCTGGGCGAGCACGTACAACAGAAGGGCTCCCTGGTGGACAGCCAGCGCCTGCGCTTCGACTTCAGCCACTTCGAGGCGATCAAGCCCGAGCAGCTGAAGGCGCTGGAAGACATCGTCAACGCCGAGATCCGCAAGAACAGCGCGGTCGATACCGAGGAAACCGATATCGAGTCCGCCAAGGCCAAGGGCGCCATGGCGCTGTTCGGCGAGAAGTACGGTGACCAGGTGCGCGTGCTGAGCATGGGCGACGGCTTTTCCGTCGAGCTGTGCGGCGGTACCCACGTGTCCCGCACCGGCGACATCGGCCTGTTCAAGATCACCAGCGAAGGCGGCGTGGCCGCTGGCGTACGTCGTATCGAGGCGGTGACCGGCGCAGCGGCGCTGGCCTACCTGAACGGCGCGGAAGAACAGCTCAAGGAAGCGGCCGGCCTGGTCAAGGGCAGCCGTGACAACCTGCTGGACAAGCTCTCCGCCCTGGTGGAACGCAACCGCCAGCTGGAGAAGGAGCTGGAGCAGCTCAAGGCCAAGGCGGCCAGCGCCGCCGGCAACGACCTCGCGGCCTCGGCCGTGGACGTCAAGGGTGTGAAGGTCCTGGCCGCGCGCCTGGACCTGGACGGCGATGCGCTGCTGGCGCTGGTCGACCAACTGAAGAACAAGCTCGGCCGCGCAGTGATCCTGCTCGGCGGCGCGCTGGAGGGCAAGGTGACACTGGTCGCCGGCGTCACCCAGGACCTGACCGGCCAACTCAAAGCCGGCGATCTGATGAAGCAGGCCGCGGCTGCGGTCGGCGGCAAGGGTGGTGGACGTCCTGACATGGCCCGTGGCGGTGGCACCGATGCCGCGGCCCTGGAGCAGGCTCTGGCCCTGGCCGTACCGTTCGTCGAGCAGGGTCTGTAAGACCCCGCCGCCAACGGCCCGCCCCACGCCCGGCGGGCCTTGGCAGTGTTCTGCGTTGATTGTTTAATGGGCGCCCTTCACGGGATTAGGCGGCTTTTGAAATGGCTTTGATCGTACAGAAGTTTGGGGGGACCTCGGTCGGCACCGTCGAGCGCATCGAGCAGGTGGCCGAGAAGGTCAAGAAATTCCGCGAAGGCGGCGACGACATCGTGGTGGTGGTTTCCGCCATGAGCGGCGAAACCAACCGTCTCATCGACCTGGCCAAGCAGATCAGCGATAAGCCGGTGCCGCGCGAGCTGGACGTGATGGTCTCCACCGGTGAGCAGGTGACCATCGCCCTGCTGTCCATGGCGCTGATCAAGCGTGACGTGCCGGCGGTTTCCTATACCGGCAACCAGGTGCGCATCCTCACCGACAGCGCCCACAACAAGGCGCGCATCCTGCAGATCGACGACCAGAAGATCCGCAGCGACCTCAAGGCGGGTCGCGTGGTCGTGGTCGCCGGCTTCCAGGGCGTGGATGAGCACGGCAACATCACCACCCTCGGCCGTGGCGGCTCCGACACCACCGGCGTGGCCCTGGCGGCGGCGCTGAAGGCCGACGAGTGCCAGATCTATACCGATGTAGATGGCGTCTACACCACCGACCCGCGCGTGGTGCCCCAGGCCCAGCGCCTGGACAAGATCACCTTCGAGGAGATGCTGGAAATGGCCAGCCTCGGCTCCAAGGTGCTGCAGATCCGCTCGGTGGAGTTCGCCGGCAAGTACAACGTCCCGCTGCGCGTGCTGCACAGCTTCCAGGAGGGTCCGGGCACCCTCATTACCCTTGATGAAGAGGAATCCATGGAACAGCCGATCATCTCCGGCATCGCCTTCAATCGCGACGAGGCCAAGCTGACCATCCGTGGCGTACCGGATACCCCCGGCGTTGCCTTCAAGATCCTCGGGCCGATCAGTGCCGCCAATATCGAAGTGGACATGATCGTGCAGAACGTCGCGCACGATAACACCACCGACTTCACCTTCACCGTGCACCGCAACGACTACCAGAACGCGCTGCAGGTGCTGGAACAGACCGCTCGCGAGATCGGTGCCCGTGAAGTCAGTGGCGACACCAAGATCGCCAAGGTCTCCATCGTCGGCGTCGGCATGCGCTCCCACGCGGGCGTGGCCAGCCGTATGTTCGAGGCCCTGGCCAAGGAGAGCATCAACATCCAGATGATCTCCACGTCTGAGATCAAGGTGTCCGTGGTCATCGAGGAGAAGTACCTCGAGCTGGCCGTGCGCGCCCTTCACACCGCTTTCGAGCTGGACGCCCCCGCCCGACAGGGTGAGTGAGGCTTATAGCGAAAGGCGCGGCTAACCCCGCGCCTTTTGTCGTTTTTGGCCGGTACTGTTGGAACTTTCCTTTTGCCAGTGCTGGTCAATACTTGGGTGGAGACCCCTTGATATCCTGAGGGGGCGATGCCATTTCTTTTTTGCAGACTGTTTTGTCCCTGAACTTAAATCCGTGAGGAGAAAGGAATGCTGATTCTGACTCGCCGGGTCGGAGAGACCCTGATGGTGGGTGACGACGTCACTGTCACCGTGTTAGGCGTGAAAGGTAATCAGGTGCGCATTGGCGTTAACGCGCCGAAGGAGGTTGCCGTGCACCGTGAAGAGATTTACCAACGCATACAGAAAGAGAAAGACCAAGAACCAAGCCACTAATTTTTCTGCATTTTTTGCTTTGCAAACGGGGAAAACATGGATATCATGCGCCCCGTGTTGCGGAGAGGTGGCCGAGTGGCCGAAGGCGCTCCCCTGCTAAGGGAGTACACCTCAAAAGGGTGTCGGGGGTTCGAATCCCCCCTTCTCCGCCATTATTCAGTGTTATAGAGACGTCAGCGGTTAGTTCGATAAGTTGTTGAAAAATATCGAAAAAGCAGTTGACGAAGATTGAAGGATCTCTATAATGCGCGCCCTACACGCACTCATAGCTCAGCTGGATAGAGTACCCGGCTACGAACCGGGCGGTCGGAGGTTCGAATCCTCCTGAGTGCGCCATATCAGATACGACGATCGAGGTCGGCGTATCTTGGGGACAACCAGTGGTGACCTGGTCTAAAACCACCGAAACGCACTCATAGCTCAGCTGGATAGAGTACCCGGCTACGAACCGGGCGGTCGGAGGTTCGAATCCTCCTGAGTGCGCCATACAAGAGAAGGGCCTGCAGAAATGCAGGCCCTTTTTCTTTGTGTCTGAAAAAGTGATACGGCAGCGGCAAGCGCCGCAAGCCGCAAGCCACAAGCGGTAAGCCACAAGCCACGAGCCTTCCCTTCTCGCTGTCTCCAGGGTTCTCCGTGGCGCGTTGCTGTGTGGGGTGGTGTTCAGCCGGGGGACATAGGTGACAGGTGTCGGGAGACATAGGTAACGCATTTAGGCTTACGGAATCCTTCGAAGAGGAGTTCGAGCGATGCCGTGGCAGGAGTGCACCACCATGTCGATACGACGTGAATTCGTATTGTTGGCCCAACACCCGCAGAGCAACATCCGGGAGCTCTGTCGACGCTACGGCATCAGCCCCAAGACGGCTTACAAATGGCTGGAGCGATATCAAGAACTGGGTGATTCCGGTCTGCAGGACCAATCCCGTCGTCCGCTTACGAGTCCTGGACGCACCAGCGCCGAGCTGGAGCGAGAGGTGGTGCGCCTGCATCACCAATTCCCTTATTGGGGCGCTCGCAAGCTGCTCCATCTGTTGCCAAAGGCCATGGATCGCCCTCATCACAGCACCCTCGATGCGATTCTTCGGCGCCATGGCTGCCAGGTGCGCTATCACGCCGAAGACGCCCAGGCACCGGCCACCCAACGCTTCGAGCACAAGCAACCCAACGAGCTCTGGCAGATCGACTTCAAGGGCAACTTCCATCTTTCGGACCGTAACTCGCCACGTTGTCACCCGCTGACGGTGCTCGATGACCATTCACGCTTTGCGCTCTGCCTGCAGGGCTGTGAAGGGGAGCGCCTGGAACTGGTTCGCCCCAAGCTGGCCGCGGTTTTCCGTCGCTATGGGCTGCCATGCCGGATAACGGCCGACAACGGCCCGCCCTGGGGCTCAAACATCGAGGGCGGCCTATCCGCCCTGGAAGTCTGGCTGATGCGCCTGGGTATCGATGTCAGTCATAGCCGCCCTTATCACCCGCAGACGCAAGGCAAGCTCGAGCGTTTCCATCAAACCCTCAAGCGTGAGCTGCTGCATCGCAGCTTCAGTGACATGGAGCACTGCCAGCGCGTGATGGACCAATGGCGAGATCAGTACAACCAACAACGACCTCATGAGGCGCTGGGCCAGTTACCACCGATATCGCGCTATCAGCCAAGCCTAAGGGCGTACACGGAGCAATTGCCGGAAATCGAGTACGAGCCGGAGGACAAGGTGCTCAAGGTAGGGGGAACCGGACAGGTGCAATTCAAAGGGAAAAGCCGGTTCGTCGGTGGTGGGTTATTGGGCGAGCGAATCGCAATACGCCCCACCGGTGTGGATGGTGTCTACGATGTGATTTTCATCCATAAGACAATCCGCCAGTTCGACCTGAGAGAGAAGAAGTAACGACCAGCAACCCGTTACCCATGTCCCCCGACAAGCGTTACCCATGTATCCCGGCTAAACAGGGTGGTGGAGGGTAGGGGCTGTAATGAAAAAGCCCGGCAATGGGCCGGGCTTTGCGTTTGGAAGGGTGGCTTCAGAGCAGGACGGAGTACCAGAACACCCGGCCGATGATCTGGATGTGCTCGGCGGCCTCGCCGGGCTCGTAGCGCTCGTCGGGGTGCTCGTCGCTGTTGAAGCTGCGCACGCGCAGGCCGCCCCCTGGGAGGCGGTAGAGCAGCTTCACGCGTAGTTGGCCGTCGTGGTCGAAGGCGTACATGTCGCCGTCCTTGATGGTGCGTGCGCTGGTGTCCACGCCCACCGTGCTGCCGTCGGGCAGCACCGGCTCCATGCTGTTGCCGTTCACCGTCACGCAGGCCGCGCTGGCGGCATCGATGTTCTTCTTGCGCAGCGAATACTTGCCGAAGCGCAGCTTGCGTCCGGTGGTCTGCAGTACCACCGTGCTGCCCTTGCCGCCGGACAGTTCCACCTCCTTATAGAAGGGCAGCTCGATCTCGTCGGCATCCAGCGGCGTTTCATCGTCCCAGGACTCCACGCCACCGAACCAGTCGGCATTGCCTGGCTGGCGGCTCATGCGGCCCTCCAGCATCTCGCCATGGCCTTCCGCGAGCCAGCGCGGGCTGACCCCGCAGATGGTAGCGATCTGGGTGGCGAAGCTGGTCGCGCGGGATTTGCCGCGTTCCAGGTCGGATATAGAGGTCTGTGTCATGCCTGCGGCGCTGGCGAGCTGAACCTGACTCAGGTTGGCGTGCTTGCGCGCGGCCTTGATGCGGTCTTTGAGTTCCATGGGCGCAGAATAAGGGCGGACCTATGTCAATGCAAGTGCAAAAATATAGGCACTACTATATAATCCGTACCAGAAATTCTGCCGTCCCATGGCGCCTTCCCCGGTCCGTTGATGACCTGGGGAGCGGCGAAATGGGGCGGCTTTCATCGTTCAGCCGGCCAGGGGGTCGGCCCATGGGAAGGGGAAATACATGTTCCAGACTACAGAACAGGCGCTGGCGGTTGCTTACTGGATGGCTGAGCACAAGGCCGGTCCGCGTTCGTCGACGGCGATGGCCATCGATGTGCTGCGCGAGCGTTTCGACACCAGCTTCGTCAGCAAGCTGCCCAGCGGTTTGAGCCCGCACGAGTGGCAGGCGCAGTCGGTAATGACCATCCGTTTCGCCCAGCGCCTGCTGGCCGATCACCCGCTGGAGCTGGCGGTGGTGCAGGCCGAGTACGCGCATGGGCGCGATTTCGTGGTGGCGATCGCGGCCCTGCGTGACTGGCTGCGCCCGCAGGCCGACTCGGCCGAGCAGCGTGCGGCGCTTGCACTATTGATGCGCATGTTCCGTCGCCCGCCGCACAGCATCCGCGAAGTCGAGCGGCTCACCGGGCTGTCCAAAAGCACCCTGCATCGCTGGGACCAGGACTGGCGCACCAAGGTATCGGGCAAGCTGCGTGATGCCGTGGCGCGCCTCGAAGTGCCCATGTCCAGCGCGGGGATCGTTATTGCACATTGATAAGGAAAAATTTCTTTTAAAAAACGGCTTTTCCCATATTGACGATATGGGACGATAAAGGTAAGATAGCTCCAAGATCGAAATCAAACCAACCGAAGCCCGCGCACTGCGGGCTTTGGCGTTTCTGGGCCTGGCGAAATCCGCCGGGCCTTCTTGCAAGGAGTCTTCCATGACCGAGCCCAGCATTGCGGTCGCCATGGCAGGCGGAGTGGCTGGCGCCGGGGTCGCGATGATCGTGCCCGGTGTCGATGGCAATGCACTGATCGGCGGCTTCGGCGGCGCGATCTTCTTCGTGGTGTTCGCCCGTGACTATGGCGCCCTCACTCGTGTGGGCTACCTGTTGGTGTCCTGGGTCGGCGGTTACTACACCGCCGTCGAGGCGGTCAGTCGCGGTATTTCGCAAACCAGCGGGGCAGTGGCGTTCGTCGCTGCGACGCTCTGCGTGACAGCAGGCGTCGGCCTGCTGGAATGGATGCGCGGCGGCCAGCTGCCTTCCTGGTTGCGGACGATCCTGCGGCGTGGAGCGGGAGGCAAGGATGGATGACCCATTGGCCACCGGCACCCTCGTTGTTTGCGCAGCGATCTGCTTCCGACTGCTGATCTACCGGCGGCGTGGCTCACGCTTCCGCCCCGGCGTTTCACTCTGCGCCTACCTCCTGGCGCTGTGCACGGGATGCCAGGCACTGACCATCGCCCTCGGGCGTTACCAGGGCGAACACCTCTCGCCCTGGATGCTCGGCGTCCTGCTGATCCTGTTGTTCCTGGTGCTTCGGGCCCGCGGCAATCTCGCGCGGATCCTGCACCTGGGCTGATCGCCCACTTCGCTTCCAACTTATCCACCGCGACCCGAAAGGCAGCGGCGCGCACTCCTGCACGCCGCTTGCCTGGTCGCACCTATTTACCAGGAGGACTCAATGACCATCACCGCCACTCGGCTGGATGTCGTCGCCCTGCGCGAGGCATTGCGCGGCCTGCTCGAACTGCCGGTCGGCGCGTTGATCGCGGCGGACCAGGCAGCAGCACCGCCGTCCGGGCTCTACGCCAGCCTGCGTGAAACGCAGTCGGCGGAGCAGGGCAAGTCCCGCCGCGAATTCAACGGCAACAACGAACGGGAAACCGTCGTCACCAGTTGCGAGACCACCTTCGGCCTCGTCGGCTACGGCGCCGGCGCCCTGAACCTGATCCATGACGCGCGCTCGGTGCTGCAGTCCAGCCTCGCCCAGGACCGCTTGCGGCGCCTCGGTGTCGCGCTGCTGCGCACGGCGCCGATCGAAAACCTGTCCAGCGTCGAGGCGGGCGTAGCCCGCGAACAGGCACGCATCGACCTCGTCCTCGGCCACGACCACCGCGTGACCCTGGAACAGAAACACATCGCTTCCTCGGTGGTGACCGCCCACACCGATACGGGCCTCACCGCCACCCTCACAGTGAATACATCGGAGACCTGATATGTCCCTTCCGCTTTCGCAGATCGTAAACGTACAACTCAACGTGCAGCCGGTATCCACCCCGCGCCGCGACTTCGGCCAACTGGCCCTGTTCACCCCCGAGGCCGGCAACGTCTTCATCGACGCTTCGACCCTGTACATCAGCTGCGCCAGCCAGGGCGAAGTCGAGGCCGCCTTCGGCAGCTCCTCGCAGACCGCCATCGCCGCCAGCGCCTTCTTCGCCCAGAGCCCGCGACCCAAGCAACTGCTGGTGGCACGCTGGCTGAAATCGACCCGCAACGTGCCGGCGGTCAAGGCCGCCATCAACGGCACCCCGCTGCTGGCCAACCTGGAGCAACTGAAGGCAGTGAGCGCCGGCCAGCTGTCCATCACCGTCGACGGCGTGCGCCAGGACGTGAGCGGCCTGAACTTCAGCGCCGCCGCCGATTTCGCCGCCATCGCCGCGCTGATCGACGCCAAGCTGACCGCCCAGGCCGTCAGCTGCCGTTATGACGCCGTCGCCAACCGCTTCATCCTCGACGCCGATGTCGCTGGCGCCGCCAAGGCCATCGGCTTCGCCCAGGACCTGGGCGCCACCGGCACCTACCTGGGTGGCCTGCTGCGCCTGGAGAACGGCATGGCGCAGAAGGTCGCCGGTGCCGATGCCCTGGTGCTTTCCGCGCAGACCCTGCCGCAGGCCTTCGCCGCGCTGCTGGACGTCAACGCCGGCTGGTACGCCGCCACCGTCGCCGCGTCCCTGACCGACGACGAGATCGAACAGGCCTCCGCCTGGGTGCTGGCCGCCGACAAGAAGGTGTTCGGTGTCACCACCCAGAACCCGAGCCACCTGGAGAACATCGCCAGCAACCCCTTCAAGCGCCTGGTGGATCGCCAGAGCCATCGCACCGTCGCGGTCTTCGACAAGAACGACCCCTATGCGGTGAACAGCTGGCTGGCCCGTGCGCTGTCGGTGAACTTCGCCGCCAACAACTCCACCCTGACCATGAAGTTCAAGCAGCTGCCCGGCATCAGCGCGGACAACCTGACCCTCACCGAGGCCGACAAGTGCCGCAAGCTGGGCCTGAACTTCTACACCTACTTCGACGAGTCGGCGATGGTCGCCGAAGGCACCGTCATCGGCGGTCGCTTCTTCGATGAAGTGCACATCCTCGACTGGTACGTCGACGCCGTGCAGAAGGAAGTCTTCGCCACCCTGTACCGCTCCCCGGGCAAGGTGCCGCTGACCGATGCGGGCGTCGCCCGTCTGCTCGCCTCGGTACGCAAGGTCTGCCGCGAAGGCGTGAACAACGGCGCCTTCGCCCCCGGCGTATGGAACGGCGACCCCTTCGGCAACCTCGTCAGCGGCGAGCGCCTCGACGAAGGCTTCTACGTCTGGGCCGACAGCGTCGACAACCTGTCCACCTCCGACCGTGAGCAGCGCAAGGCGCCGCCGATCCAGGTGGCCCTGAAGATGGCCGGCGCCGTGCACTCGGTAGACGTGCTGGTCAACTTCGATCGCTGATCCCATCGCCAACCCATTTTTCGGCCCCTTCGATGGGGCCTTTTCTTTTCCGGAGATTTTCCATGGCTATCTATGACCAGAATCAACTGTCCGTCCTGATCAACGGCTACGAGATCCGCGACTGGGCCAGCGGCGCCGACGCCCTCAAACTGGCCTTCAACAATGCCGCCGGCACCCTGAAGATGGGCAGCAACGGCAGCGGCGTCTTCGTCGCCAACAACGACCGTTCCGCAACCCTGACCCTGAAGCTCAAGCAGCACTCGGCGGACAACAAGTACCTCAATGGCCTGCGCGCCCTGCAGGACGGCAACCTCAAGGCCTTCGTGCCGCTGACCCTGGAAGTACGCGACCTGCTCAACGAAGACCTGATCAGCGCCACCAAGGGCTACTTCACCACGCGTCCTGAAGTGACCCGTGGCAGCGAAGCCAACGACATCCAGTGGGTCATCGTCTTCGAACGCGCCAACGTCAGCCTGGAACAAGGGGTCGCCTGAACATGAACGCCGAACATCGCATCAACCTGGATGGCATCTCCTACGTCATGCGCCCGGCCAATGCCATGCCGGCCTGGAACGCCCTGAAGAAGGCCGCGCGCCTGCTGCAGGGCGTAAAGATCGAGCGCGGCGAGGGCAGTGAGTCCCTGGCCATCGGCGCCATCCTCGCCAACCTGGGCGATCCGGTGGTGGCGGAGATCGAGACGCTGGTGCTCCAGCACGTCAATGCGCAGCCGGAGGACGGTGCGGCTTTCCGCCTGGCCGACCGTGCCGACGCGCACTTCAACCAGCATCGCGGCCACCTGCTGCCGTTGCTGATCGAGGGGGTGAAATACCAGTTCGGTGATTTTTTCGCCGCCGCCATGCCCGCCCTGTCGGCGATTCTGCCGGGGCAGGCCAAGGCGGAGTAACCGACTGGTTCCTCTTCACCCCTGTCATGCGCCAGCTCTGCACCCTGCATGAGCTGCGCGCGCTCTACACCCTGGCTGACCTGTGCGACTTCCACGACGCGATAGCGGAGTGGGATGACGCACAGCGTCAGGCCCATGAGAGGCAGGCCAATGGCAGCAATTGAAATCGACAAACTCGGTATTGGCGTCGGCTTTTCGCTCGGCCTGGCGCGGATCACCAATAGCGTGAAGCAGGAGTTGAGCATCACCGACAACTCCCTCACGCAGAACATCACCAACCTCTACAGCTATGTAGACACCCTCAACGAGGTGCAGGAAACCGCCGCCAAGGCGAGCGACTCGCTGCTGTCCGTCGCCTCGGGAATCGGCGGCTTCGTCAGCACGATCGCCGGCTATATCGGCTCTGCCCTGGAGAGCCTGGATGGGCTCAAGAGTGGGCAGGACTCCCTCGGCGTGGTCAGCGAAAGCGACGTCAACGAAGCCCAGCGCTACGAGAAGGCCATGGACGGCCTCGACAAGATGCTGGAGGCGGTGAAGGTACGTGTCGCCCTCGGCATCGCGCCGCAGCTGAGTTATCTGGCCGAGGGCTTCCTGAGCCTGCTCGATGCCAACAAGGAGCTGATCGCGGCGGGCCTCACCCGAACCATGGAGATCGTGGGGGAGGGCCTGGACGCCCTGGTCAACTTTGGCCGCGCGGTGGACGCCGTCGTGCAGTCCACCGTCGGCTGGGAGGCGACCCTGATGATGCTCGGCGCCGCTCTGGCCTGGGTCGGCCAGGCCACCATCCTGGCCTTCGCCGCCAACCCGGTGACCTGGATAGTCGCCGCCCTGATCGGCCTCATCGCGCTCGTCGACGACTTCATGACCTACCTGGACGGTGGTCAGTCGGCGCTCGGTGAGTTCTGGGCGCCGTTCAAGACCGGCCTGGAAGGCATCAATGAAACGCTGGGCGCCTTCAAGGAGGTGTTCGCAGCGTTCTGGGCGGAAAACGGCGAGACCGTGACGGCCTTCGGCAATGATCTGTTCACCATCATCGGCGCCAGCGTCATGCAGCTGGTCGCCATCTTCCAGATGTTCTTCGCCGCGATAAACGGCGACTTCGAAGGCGTCAAGGCAGCCTTCAGCAGCTGGTTCGAAGCGCTCAAGGCGCAGTTCGAAATCATCGGGGGCTTTATATCCAAAGCCGCTTCCTACATCGGTTTGGGAGGCGAAGAGGAGGGCGAGGCTGGAGCAACACCTCAGCCTGGTCCTGGGCGCGCGATGAAGGGGCCTGGCACGGGCGGCCTGTCCGCACTGATGGCCAACGGGCCTGGCCTCGTGGACGGAGCCAGCCAGTTGTCCGCTGGTGTGCAGGGCGCTCAGAGCCAGGCTGCGGCGGGTGTCGGCGTCCTGGCGATGCCGGCTCAGCCGGTCAGTAACAGCTACAGCCAGACGGTGACCGTAAGCGTGGCGGGGGACAACCCGCGCGAGATCGGCCGCGAAGTGGCCGAGCAGGTCGCACGCAACCAGCAACGCCTGACCACTCACAACAACAGCAGCGAAATTAGGCAGTGAGGTGAATCAATGGTCATGCTGATCAACCGCCGTATCGGAACCTTGAGGCTCGATGCGGTGATAAGCGAAACACACAAATCCGACCTCAAGATCACCGAGAACCCAGTGGAAAGCGGTGCCAACATCGCCGACCACGCCTACGTGCAACCGCGCTCCCTGATTATCAAGGGCACCGTGGTGGAGCACTACGACCCTTTAGCCAACCTGCCCATCGACAGCATGCCGGGAGTGCGCAGCGGGCGAGGGTTCCTCGACAACATCCTGCCTGGCCTGCTCTCACCCCGCACTTCGCAGGGTGAGAGCCGTGCCAAGCGCGAACTGAAGAGCTGGTTGGAGCCCCTGGCGGACGGCACCAAGGCCCGTCCCCTGGCGCCCTGGATGCTGGAGTCCCAGCCGCTGTCGCGCTTCGACAGCTCGCCCAGCCAGTCACGCCTGCAGCAGATCTATCAGTGTCTGCTGGATACCCAGAAGGCCGGCGAATTGCTGCAGGTACAGACCGGCTTCTACCTGTACAAGAACATGCTGCTCAGCACCATTGCAGCCACACAGACACTCGACGGCTCCATCGATCTGGACCTGACCCTGCGTGAGGTCCTGGTGGTGGAAACCCGCGTCATCAATGGCGTGGTGACCCCGGCCGCCGGTACCGAACGCTCCGGTCGCAGCGATACCCAGGCAGCGGCGAAGAAGCCCCAGGGCAAGACCACGCCCAAGGTGGACAAGCGCAATGAAAGCCTGATGCATGCCGTATTTGGGGTTATCAGATGAAACGAATCCCCATCAGCAGCGAACCGCTGCAGGAGCAGAGCTTCGATTTCGCCGGGCAACGCCTGCGCCTGACTCTGCGCTACAACAGCATCGGCGATCACTGGGCCTTCGACCTGCTGGACGAGTCCGACAACACCTGGCTGGCCCAGGGCCTGACCCTGGTGGTCGGCGTGCCGATGCTGTGGCGCAGCACCCTGCCGTTCTTCCTCTGGCTCGACGACCTCAGTGGCGTCGGTCTCGACCCCATGGGCGGGAAGGACATGGGCAGCCGTTGCTTGCTCTACATCGGCGAGAAGTCGGAGGTGCAGCCATGAGGCAGTTCGGCCGGCAATACCGCCTGGTGCTGGGCAGCGAGGAAAACGGCCTGGTGATCGACAGCCTGCGGGTCACGTTCGAGTTCACCAAGGACATCGACAACACCCCCAACAAGGCCGAGATCCGCATCTGGAACCTCAACCGCGAGCACCGCGAATGGCTCTACGGCAGCGACTTCCGCAAGGTCTGGCTGTGGGCCGGCTACAGCGAGCTGCGCCTGCTCTACGCCGGTGACATCACCGCCGTGGCGCTGGAGCGCAAGGAGCTGGACAACGTCATCGTGCTCACCTGCAACACCGGTGACACGGACATGCGCGAGGCGCGGGTGAGCACCACCCTGGCCGCCGGCAGTACCGCGAACGACCACGTGAAGGTCGCGGTGGCCAGCATGACCGGCACCACGCCCGGGCAGGTCGTCCTGCCCAAGCAGCGCCCGCTGCCCCGGGGCAAGGTGCTGTCCGGCCTGAGCCGTGACGTGCTGAGCGAAGTGGCGGCGGAGCAGGGCGCCGACTGGTCGATCCAGGATGGCGACCTGCTGCTGCTTCCCGCCGGCTACGTGCTTGACGACCAGGCGGTGTTTCTGTCCCAGGAGACCGGGTTGATCGGCGCCCCCAAGGAAATCAAGGGCGGCGGGCTGGAACTGACCTGCCTGATCGACCCGGCCCCCCGGGTTGGCGGCACGGTGCGACTGAAATCCATCGAACCGCGCTACGACGGCGACTACAAGATCGTCACCATCAACAGCAAGGGCGATGTGATGGAAAAGGACTGGTACTGCGTGCTGTCGGTGATCGGCGGCGAGTTCCAGAAGAAGGACGCCGCCAAGGCCGACAAGGGAGGCAAGGGTAATGGGTAACTACGACTGGCAGACCCCGTCGATGGACAAGGCCAACCGCTCCACCATCGACGCCCGCCTCAAGCGCCTGCACACCGCGCTGCCCGGCCGCATCGTCGCCTTCGACGCCGCGCGCCAGGTGGCCAGCGTGCAGCCGATGATCGAGCAGCAGCTCATGGATGGCTCGCGCCAGGCCCTGCCGCTGCTGCCGGACGTGCCGGTGCAGTTTCCCCGGGGCGGCGGCTTCGTGCTGACCTTCCCGGTCAAGCCGGGCGATGAGTGCCTGCTGGTGTTCAACGAACGCTGTATCGACGGTTGGTGGCAGTCGGGCGGCTCTTCGGAGCCGCTGGACTATCGCCAGCACGACCTGTCCGACGCCGTGGCGATCATGGGCATCAGCTCGCTGCCCCAGGTCGTCCCGGCCTTCGCCACCGACGCGGTGGAACTGCGCCGGCTGGACGGCTCGGCCTACGTGCGCCTGGACGAAGGCGGCACCCTGACGCTCGACGGCGCCAAGGTGCTGATCAAGTGCCCGGTGGTGTTCGAGGCCGGCATGACCGGCAAGGGCGACGTGGTCTCCAACGGCATCAGCCTGGAGCGCCACCTGCACGGCCAGGTCATGGCCGGCCCCGGCGTCACCGGCGTGCCGCAATGAGGACATGACAATGAGAGTGAGACGAATAGACAAGGACGGCGACTGGACCTTTGGCCAGGGCCGCAACAACTACGCCGACGGCAGTGAGTGCGTGGCGCAGCGCGTATGTACGCGCTTGCGCTCCTTCAGCGGCGACTGGTTCCTCGACCTGGAACACGGCCTGCCCTGGCTGCCCCGCATGGAGCGGCCGGCAGACCTGGCGCAGATCGAGGTCGACATCAAGCGCTGCATCCTGACCACCGAGGGCGTGAGCGAGATCCTGGACTTCCAGATCAGCGAAAGCCCCGACGACAGGCGCCTGAGCATCGGCGTGACCCTGCGTGACAGCCTGGGTACCAGCCTGAGCGCCAGCGTGCAGCGCTGAACGGCCGCAACCGCCGTCATACCGAAGCCCCACCTCGCGTGGGGCTTTTTCTTTGGAGAACCAACATGGGACAACTGACCAACAAGGGCTATGTCGGTGAACGCCTGGACAGCATCCTTGCGGATCTGGACCAGGGTTTCCGTGCCATCTACGGCAACGACATCGACCTTGCCCCCGACAGCCCGGACGGCCAGATGCTCGGGCTCATCGCCCAGATCCGCGCCGACCTGGAGGAGCTGGGCGAGGTCACCTACCGCGCCCTGGACCCGGACCACGCCAGCGGTGCCTGGCTGGAACAGCGGGTCGCCTACGCCGGCCTGACCCGGCGCCAGGCGCGCTACAGCTACCTGCGCGGCGCCGCCCTTACCGGCCGCGCCGGCACCCTCATTCCCGCCGGCTCCGTGCTGCGGGACATCAACCGCGGCCGCTGGCTGCTGGTCGCCGACACCACCCTCGGCACCGATGGCTCGGCTCGCGCCGACCTGCGCAGTGAGCTGCTCGGTGCCTTCAACCTGCCCGCCAACAGCGTGCTCACCATCGAGACGCTGGTGCTGGGCTGGGACACCGCCACAAGCCTGGCCGCCGCCGAAGTGGGCGCGGAAGAGGAGACCGACCCGGAACTGCGGGCGCGCTTCTACCGCAGCCGCTCCCGCCCGGCGCAGAACAGCCTCGACGGCCTGGTGGCGGCGCTGCTGCAACTGGCCGACGTGCGCCAGGTGGTCGGGCTGGAAAACACCGGCTCCACCGTGGATGCCGACGGCGTGCCGGGCCACAGCCTCAACCTCATCGTCGATGGCGGCGAGGAGCAGGCCATCGCCCAGGCGATCTTCCTGCGCAAACCTGCCGGCACCGGCCTCATGGGGCAGCAGTCGCGCACCGTGGTGGACGGGCAGGGCGTGAGCCGCCTGATCCGCTTCGACCGCCCGGCGATGGTCGACTGCAAGGCCTTCGTCCAGCTGCGCCGGGATGCCGAATTCACCGCCATCGACGTTGCCGCGATCAAGGCCCAGCTGGCTCAGCTGGACTTCCGCATCGGCCAGGACGTGCAGCTCTCCCGGCTCTACAGCCCGATCAACACGGTGCAGGGCTTCTGGGTCGAGCAGCTGAAGATCGGCCGCCGCAGCGGCGCCCTGGCGGCGGACAACATCGTCATCGGCGTCCGTGAACGGGCCCGCTTCGCCCAGGCCGACATCGAAGTGGTGGTGCTATGAGCTACGACCGCCTGCTGATCTGGCAGTACCAGGGCAAGCCCCGGGCCGCCGCCACCGCCGAACTGCTCTCGCGACAGTTCGGCGATACCTGGCAAGGGCTGGCGGCGCTCCCCGAGGCACTGGACATCGACAACGCCGAAGGCGTGAACCTCGACCTGGTCGGCAAGCATGTCGGCCAGGGCCGGGTGTTGCCCGGCCTGGCCCCGCGCAGCCTGTTCGGCTTCTTTGAAGTGGCCGGCGCCAAGGGCTTTGGCCAGGGCAAGTGGTACCGCATGGGCGACCCGCTGGGTGAGTCGGCGGTGCTCGATGATGACGACTACCGCTTCCTCATCCGCTGCCGCATCGCCCGCAACTACCAGCTCGGCACCATCGAGGACATCAGCGCGGCGCTGCGCTTCATCTTCAACAGCGAAACGGTGGTCTTCGACCAGTACGACATGAGCCTGACGGTGGTCATCCGCACCGACCAGGTCAGCGACTTCAAGCGCTATGCGCTGAACACCCTGGACATCCTGCCGCGCCCGGCCGGTGTCCGCATCCAGTTCTACGTCGCAGTGCCCCAGCGGGCATTCGGCTTCCGTGGCGCCCCCGGCGCCCTCGGCTTCAACCAAGGAAAATTCGCGAGGTTCCTATGACGCAATACACCCGTCCCGACGAACTGGTCTTCGCTTCCGGCGCCAAGCCGGGCGAGCTCCAGAGCTTCCCCGACATCCCCCGCGGCTGGGGTGTGACCTTCGACCAGACCACCGGCGTTCCGCCGATGGAATGGTTCAACGCCCTGTTCAAGCGCAGCGATGAAGCCGTGCGCTACCTGCTGCAACGCGGCATCGGCGAGTGGTCCACCAGCGAGGACTACCCGACCGGCGCCCATGTGCAGGAGGGTGGCAAGGTGTGGAAGGCGAAGGTGGCGAACGTTGGTAAGCGACCGTCCATCAACCCCACCGAGTGGGTGGAGACGGCGTTGACCCGTGATGCCCTGAAGACACTGATTCAGGAGCAGCTAGGGGGCGGGACCCTTAACTTTGGCCAATGGCTGTGGAGCGCCTCCACTTCGGGCGCTCTTGCCAATGGCTACCTGGCATTGAACAACGGCACGCCGGCAAACGCCACTGCCTTGCTCATTGCCAAGGCCAGCACCGAAGGACTGGATTACAGCCGTGGCCTCGGCATCTTGCGAGCTGGGGACACCATCTGCTTCCAAAGCCGCGATGGCGGTGCCGTGGTTCATCGTTTCCGCATTACCGGGGACCTGGTGGACAGCGGGACCTATCGCTCGGTGCCGGTGGTGTATGTCGGTGGGGCGGGTGGCGTGCCGGCGGCGAATGCTTCGTTGCAGGTGTTGCTGACGCCGGCGGGGGCTTCGGATGCGGGCATGCCTGTGCTCTCTGTCCAATGGTGGATGAGTCGCAGCAGCATCCCCGCTGGCAGTGCGCCGGCGGACGGCCAATTGCTGAGTCGAGCACTGTATCCCGATGTGTGGGCGGCCATCCGGGACGGGAAGGTGCCCAAGACCACTGAAGCGATCTGGAGCAGCGATACATCGCGGCGTGGCATGTTCACCGAGGGGGATGGCAGCACTACATTCCGTATGCCCGACTACAACGGCAAGGCCGCTGGGTCAATCGGGGCGCTATTCCAGAGGGGTGATGGCGGATTGTCGGCGGCCGTCGCTGGCGTGATCCAGCGTGATGCGTTCCAAGGGCACTGGCACTACCACCAGTACAGCACGGCTTATACGGGTTTTGGCAATGCGGGTGCCGGGTGGGTATCCAACATATCTTCTGGCTACAGGGACGGAACAACGGAGACTGCGGGGGAGGCTTTCATTACTAATGCCGCTCCCGATGGTGTGAACGGTACTCCGCGTACTGCCGTCGAAACTCGCCCGGTCAACATCACGGGCTGCTGGATCATCAAGATGGGCAACAACGTTACCAATGCGGGGGCCATTGATGCTGCGGCGCTGTCCACGTCTCACGCTGCGTTGGTCACTCGCGTGGATTCTGTGGAGGCTCGGCCCCGGACTCCGGGTGATGGACAGACTTGGCAAAACCTGACTGCCAGCCGAGTTTCCGGCACCACGTATACCAACACGACCGGGCGGCCGATCGTTGTGCATGCCAGCATGCGTACCGGTGCGATGACCGCTATCTGTAACGGTGTGACGCTAACGGAGAGTGGCTTTCATGCGGCCTTTGTTGTGCCGAATGGAGGCACCTATTCAATTGCTTGGACTAATAACTTGAACGCAGTTTGGGCGGAGCTTCGCTAATGAAATACTTTCGAAATACTCAAAGCGGCGAGATCTTCGCTTACGAAAATGACGGTTCTCAAGATCATCTGATCACCCAGGAACTGGTATCCATGAGTGCTGCTGAAGTCGAGCTGCACATCAACTCGGTCAGGCAACCAACTGCAGCCGATGTAGATGTCGAGCGCGACCGGCGAATGGCTGCTGGCATGGAGTTCAAGGGAACGTGGTTCCAGTCCAGGCCGAGTGATCACGAGAACATTCTCGGGGCCGCCCAGTTGGCTTTCATGGCCTTGGCTGGTGGCGCCAAACCGAGCAACCTGCGCTGGCTGGATGCTGATCAGGACTTCGCCTGGATTGCGGCCGACAACAGTCTGGTGACGATGGATGCACCCACCGTCGTGGAGCTTGGCAAGGCGGTGATTGCTCGCAAGCAGTCACTTATCTACGCGGGCCGTCAGTTGAAAGATATGCAGGCGATTCCCAGCGACTATGCCGACGACAAATGGTGGTCGTGATGGAGTCATCTAGTTGAAGTAACACTTATTTACGGCCCGCACTTTGCGGGCCGTTTCTTTTCCTACTGACTCGTTATCGGTTTGTACTGAAGACTTGGCGTTCGTTGATTCGTTTTCGGTGGGGCACCTGACCACCTTTATTTCCGGGCGGTAGACCGAACCTGCAAAAGGGGAGGCGCCGTTCAACCACCTGGTAATCGCCAGTGGTTTTCTAGCAAACGAATTGAACGAGGTTTTATCCATGACTCAATACAATCGCCCCAATGAGACGGTCTTTGCTTCGGGTGCCAAACCCGGAGAACTGGAAAGCTTCCCTGACATCACTCGAGGTTGGGGGGTGACTTTCGACCAGACCACCGGCATCCCGCCGATGGAGTGGTTCAACGCCTTGTTCAAACGCAGCGATGAAGCTGTGCGCTACCTGTTGCAACGCGGCATCGCCGAGTGGTCCAACACGGAGGACTACCCGATCGACGCCCATGTGCAGGAGGGCGGCAAGGTGTGGAAGGCGAAGGTGGCGAGTGTTGGCAAGCGGCCGTCCCTCGGCACTGGTGAATGGATCGAGACGGCAATGACCAGCGATGCCGTGAATGTCCTGATCCAGGATCAGCTAGGAGGCATCGGTATCAAGGGGAGGGTGCGCGCGGCCAGTACTGCGAACCTTGGTCTCAGTGGGTTACAGGTAGTCGATGGCGTCAATCTGGTTGTGGGCGATCGTGTTCTTGTGAAGAACCAGACCGCCGGCAAGGACAACGGTATCTATGTTGTCACCACCGGTGCCTGGAGCCGCTCCGCGGATGCTGATACTGCGGCGGAGATGACCCCCGGCCTGATGGTCGCGGTGGAGCAGGGCAGCAGCCAGGCGGACAGCGTTTGGCAATTGGTCACTGACGGCCCCATCAACCTTGGCACCACGGCACTCGGCTTCGAGATGGTCTTCGGACGCAACCTTGTCACGGCCGGTAGCTACGACATCGTTACGGTGAACAACCGTGGCATGGTGGTTGGTGGCGCACCGCGGCAGGTGGTCACGCTTAACGCGGACACCACATTGGCTGCGAGCCAGATGAGCCTGGTTGTAGTCGATGCCGCTGCGGCTGCACGTACCATCACGTTGCCTGCCTCCAACGCCTCCCTGGGGGTCGTGGACGTGATCCTTCGCCGCCAGGACAACAGCGGTAACCGCTTGCTGGTACAAGCCGCGAGCGGTGATCGCGTGCGTTTTCACACTCACCTCAACAGCGCAGGCTATCCCTTCTTTGTGTTGATGGGGGCGGGGGACTACTGGCATCTGCGTAGCGATGGTGCAGGCAGCTGGTACCCACTGGATAGGCTGGATAGCACCCCTCTGGGGCGACCGACATTCGATACCAGCACGCTGATTCTTCCTGGTGGTTACGGTGCGTTGAATGGCGGCCTGCTCAATCGTGCTGACTGGCCCTGGCTGTGGGATCACGCGCAGCAGTCGGGGATTTTGACAACTGAAGCTGCGCGCGCAGGAATGGAGGGTGGATGGACCAGTGGGGATGGTGCGACGACATTTCGTTTGCCGGATCTACGTGGCGAGTTTCTACGAGGATTGGACGAGGGGCGTGGCGTTGATCAGTCTTCCGCAACTGGTAGTCTCACGATTGGTAGCCCCACAATTACATCCTTTGTGGCGACTGTTGGAGTTGCTGCCGGCATGTCCATTAGTGGTGTCGGGATACCTGTTGGTGCCACGGTAGTTTCGGCTGCTAATGGCAGCGTTACTATTTCAGCTAACGCTACTGCCACAGCAGTGGGGGCGAAATTGATCGTTATTGGGCGGGTTTCAGGGAGCAATGAAAGCGATTCGATGCAAGGTCACTGGCATGGCCCGAGACCCGGTACATCCCTCAATGGCTCGCCAGGCAACTGGAATGGTGCCGGATCAGGTTCAAATGGTAACTACAACATCCTCAGTACGGGCGATCCCGTGACCGACGGCTCCAATGGAGCCCCTCGCACTGGTCCAGAAACTCGACCACGGTCTGTGGCCTACCACTCAAGGGTTAAATTCATATAGTGAACTCGATTCGCCCCTGAGTTGCTTAAGTGCTTTTGACTTTATTTGGTTAGCGCAGCCATAACTAATTTGGGGCGTGCAATGTTTGCGTTAGTGGCCAATGCAATGGGTTTTCAACGTTTCCGTTTGTGCGGCCCTCCTGGCTTTAACCGAGCTGCTCAATGACTGAGCCAAATGTGCTCAGTGGGCTTTCGCAATGGCTGATTCAGCTGCGTGCTAATTGCTTTATGTAACACATACTTCCGGCCTGCACTCTGCGGGCCGTTTTCTTTACTGAACGGGCCGATTCGTTGTCGGCTTGTATTGAGAATATGGAATTCGTCGATTCGTTTTCGGTGGGGTGACTGACCACCTTTATTTCCGGGCGGCAGACCGAACCCGCAAGAGGGGAGGCACCGCTCAACCACCTGGCCTATTGCCGGTGGTTTTCTAGCAAACGAATCGAACGAGGTTTTATCCATGACTCAATACAATCGCCCCAACGAGACGGTCTTCGCCTCAGGGGCCAAACCCGGGGAGTTGGAAAGCTTCCCTGATATCGCCCGTGGTTGGGGCATTACCTTCGACCAGACCGAAGGTATTCCACCCATGGAGTGGTTCAACTCACTGTTCAAACGCGGCGATGAGGCGGTGCGTTATCTGCTGCAGCGTGGTATTTCCGAGTGGTCTGCGACCGAGGATTATCCAGCAGAGGCTTTTGTCCAGGAAGGAGGAAAAGTCTGGAAGGCAAAGGTTGCGAACCTAGGTAAGCGGCCGTCCCTCAACCCCGGTGAGTGGATCGAGGCTGTGATGACAGTCGATGCCATCAATACGTTGATCCAAGAGCAACTTTCTGTCATTGGTCTAAAAGGCCGGGTAAGAGTAGCCACTACCGCCAACATTGCCCTCAACGGTCTGCAGAATATCGATGGTGTAACGCTTGTGCCGGGTGACCGGGTCTTGGTGAAGGACCAGGCTAACGATAGGGAGAATGGTATCTATACCGCTACTTCCGGTGGCTGGATTAGGAGTACGGATGCCGATACGTCTAGCAAGGTAATACCCGGCATGCTTGTCACTGTGGAGACCGGCACTACCTTTGCGGATACCTTGTGGTGTCTCGCTACCAACGGTCCTGTCGCACTCGGCGTTACATCGCTCATCTTCGAATTGATGGCCTCGACGACAGCGACCCAGGCTGACGCGGAAGGCGGTGCTCATAACGTCAGGCGCATGACGCCTTTGCGTGTGTTCAACGCGATACGCTCGGCGGCGGCTAGTGCGACCGAGTTGTTGCGTGGGGTTCTGCGCGTAGGGTCTCAGGCCGAGGTCAATGCCGGTTCGCTGGATGACGTAGCGGTAACTCCGAAGAAGCTCCGTGCTGGCTTCCTATTCATACCTGGCACAAATGGTGTGCTGGCCCTGCCGTCCTGGCTGGGCGGCTTCATCCTCCAGTGGGGACGTATCACTATCACCCAATCGGCGGTCAACTCGCTTGCGGTTGGGAATTGGTCTTTCCCCATCGCATTCCCGGGCAGTTGTTTCACCACTTGGGCGTTTCAGCACACGCTGGGCGGTGTTGCCAATAGCTCGTTGCTCGAACGAATTGGTGGTGCCGGTGAGCCTGCAGCGACGGGCGCGAGCTTTTACATCGCAGATGCGGATAACGCGGGGACTTACACTTTGCGTGTCTACGCAATCGGAAACTAAGGAGGCCATATGTATTACATCAAGACAATGGGTTACTCCTACTTGCCAGCTATTCATAGTGATGTAACGCCCCCGGATGTCGGGTGCACATCGACCAAGGTTTATCGGGAGGTTCTTGCCAGGCCCGCTGCGGGAGATCCGTGGTCATGATACCAAAGGGCAACCGATTATTTCGATCCGCCTCTTTATGTACCAACTGCTGAGGGTTTCTGCGCGCGCATCGACAATTGCGCAGGCAGCGAAGTCTGGGCCTTCATAGACGCAGGTTATCCCGCGCAGTGTGGCAGTTTGGGCCATCAATGGTCGTATTGGTGCGCAAGCCGCCTCATTTATCAACGCGCTCTATCTGATTCGCCAGACACGGCTGTATGTCAAGGAGCGGGTTCGCAGCGCGCTGGCTGAATGCGATGACACTGGAGCGGAGGAGGCCGTTGGATAAGCCATCTCTAGACTCGACACAGTTGCGCAGTGTTGCCGTATTACCAAGTATTCGTTAACTGGGGCCCGGCGGTCCGCCTGACTGCTAGTGCCAATGACCGATTCGATAATCGACTCTGCAGTGAAGCTAAATATGAAGCTTGACGTTATACCTATCGACGCCCGCACCGAAGCGGGCGTTTTCATTTCTGCCCTCGAACAGGCATTGCCGCGTTTCTCCATCACCACCCCCGCCCGCCAATCTGCCTTCCTGGCCCAGTGCGCCCATGAGTCCGCTGGCTTCTCCCGTTTCGCGGAGAACCTCAACTACAGCGCTTCGGGTTTGGCGGCTACCTGGCCAGGTCGGTTCCGTGGAGCGGATGGGCAGCCCAATGCGTTGGCGCTGGCTTATCAGCGGCGGCCGGCTGTAATCGCCAACCATGTCTATGCCAATCGCATGGGCAATGGCGACGAGGAGTCCGGTGATGGCTGGCGCTTCCGTGGGCGAGGTCTGTTGCAGATCACCGGGCGCGGGATGTATCAGCGTTGCGGTGATGCTTTGGGGCTGCCGCTGCTGGAGCAACCGGATCTGCTGCTGCAGCCGGAGCAGGCGGTGTTGTCCGCTGCCTGGTTCTGGCAATCCAACGGTTTGAATGCACTGGCCGATGCCGGGGATTTCGAAGCCATCACCCGTCGTATCAACGGTGGGCTGAATGGCCTGGCAGAGCGCAAAGCGCTCTGGCTGAAGGCCCGGGAGGCGCTGGAATGAACCTGCTTGCTTCCTGGAAATGGCTGGTGTTGCTGCTGATGGCGGCGCTGTTGATTGGGCTGGGCGCATGGTGTTCCGCCCGCGTTTACCGCCCGCAACTGGAGGAGCTGAGGCAACAGCTGGCCGAGTCCCGTCGTGGCGCCGAAGCCAGCCTGCTGGTGCTGCAAAAGCAGAACGCTGCCATGGTCGAGCTCGAGGCTCGTGCTGCGGAGAGAGTCCGTCAGGGCGAGTTGCTCCAGGCGCAGGCCAACCAGGCTGCGCGACAAGACTACGCGGCGGCGGCCCGGGTGATGCTGGAGCCATCGCCGGTAGGCGTCGATACCTGTGAGGCGGCGCGCCGGGCGTTTGCCGAAGAGCTTCGCCGGGAGCGTGCGCCATGAGAGTCGCCTGGTTGCTGCCATTTGCGCTGTTATCCGGCTGCTCCACCGGGGGGCAGCCTGCCCCTGAACTGGTCGAGGTCAAGGTGCCGGTGCTGGTCGCCTGCAAGGCGGTCGCTCCTGCGGTGCCGGCGTTTGCAGTCGAGTCGCTGGCGCTGGATGCAACGATCGATCAACAAATGAAAGTCCTGCGTGCCGAGCGTTTGCAACGCATCGGCTACGAGCGTGAGCTGTTGGCCGCGCTCCAGGTCTGTCGCTGAGTACGACGGGCTTCTATTCCTTCATTTCGGGCGCGCTTCAGCGCCCGCCTTTTACGCAGCCATGCTCGTCGAATGTGACGAGCTGGCTGCGTCCTTTTCCCTTCTTCGCGACATAGTGATAGCGGGTCTGGCCATTAGTGCTGCTGACCTTGTCGGGCTTGCCCAGCATGCTTTCCACATCGCGCCGGGACATGCCCGTCCTCATCTGTTTGCGCAACATCGCCTGGCGTCGCTCCTGGCCGACGATGCGGTTGCCGCAACCATCCTGCCTTTCCCCCACTACTTCTATTTCCCTGGGCTTCTCGGCCTGTTCCTTCCGTGCGTTTCGCGTTATCCGTTCGATCTTTGCCGGTGGCAGCAATGCCGGGCTGTCTTGGATGGCCTCGACTCGTTCCCGCACCTCCACCAATTCGTCGTCCGGGCAACCCAGCTGGGTGAAGGTGACATGCCCGTGCGCGTCCTCGCATCGGTAGATGGAGGCCTCCAGCGGCGGGCTTTCGAGTGCGATGTAGAGCAGAAGGGGCAAGGTGCAGAGCGATGTGCGCATGGCGATGTCCTCCGTGACGGTTGCCCTCGAAGGTATCTGCTTTAATTTCTTCCTAACGGTGTCTCACCAAGGGGCGCCAACGTCGTATGGAAGGTGAAAGCGATCTCAGCTTTGCAACGCAAGCGATTGTTCTAGCCACGATTTTGTAACGCGCAAAATGACCCTCCGGTGTTATCATTGCGCAGTCAGCCTCGCCGAGGCTTTTGGACACCCCTCATGGACTTACCCAGTAGTTACTCAAGACCGCATTTGCACGATCGCGTATTGACTGATTGACCCTCCTTGGCGTGCGCCGCCACTGGGGGTGGAGCGCGCTATGACCGAAGTAGAAGTAAAAAAGTCGCAAGATAGCCTGCAGGACCGCCTCGCTCAGGTGGTCGATCTGCTGCATCGCCACAAGCTGGTGGAAGACCTGACCCACCGTCAGGAAGGCCAGCACCAGGATCTCGTCGAGAACCTGGTTCATCGCCAGAATCTCGCTGAGCTGCAACGCAAGCTCGATGAGCTGCACCCCGCCGACATCGCCCACATTCTCGAAGCCCTGCCGCTTGGCGATCGCCTGACCGTCTGGCAGCTGGTCAAGGCCGAGCGCGACGGTGACATCCTCCTCGAAGTGTCCGACTCGGTTCGTGAAACGCTGATCGCCGACATGGACGATCACGAGCTGCTCGCCGCCGCCAAGGAGATGGACGCGGACGAGCTGGCCGACCTCGCGCCCGAGCTGCCCCGTGACGTGATCCACGAGCTGATGGAGACGCTCGACGCCCAGCAGCGCGAGCGCGTGCGTTCGGCCTTGTCCTATGAAGAGGACCAGGTCGGTGCGCTGATGGACTTCGAGATGGTCACCATCCGCGAGGATGTGACCCTGGAAGTGGTGCTGCGCTACCTGCGCCGCCTCAAGGAGCTGCCGGGGCATACCGACAAGCTCTTCGTGGTCGACTATGACGGCATCCTCAAGGGTGTGCTGCCGATCAAGCGCCTGTTGGTGAATGATCCGGACAAGCAGGTGGCCGAGGTGATGGCCAGCGATCCCGTGAGCTTCCATCCGGACGAAGATGCCTATGACGCCGCCCAGGCGTTCGAGCGCTACGACCTTATTTCCGCTCCCGTGGTGGACAAGAACGGCAAGCTGATCGGCCGTCTGACCATCGACGAGATTGTCGACCTGATCCGTGAGGAGAGCGAGACGGAAGTCCTCAACATGGCCGGTCTGCGCGAGGAAGAAGACATCTTCGCCTCGGTGTGGAAGTCGGTCGGCAACCGTTGGGCCTGGCTGGCCGTCAACCTGGTCACCGCGTTCATCGCCTCCCGTGTGATCGGCCTGTTCGAAGGCTCGATCGAGAAGCTGGTAGCGCTGGCGGCCTTGATGCCGATCGTGGCAGGTATTGGCGGCAACTCCGGCAACCAGACCATCACCATGATTGTCCGCGCCATGGCGCTGGACCAGGTCAGCACCGGCAATACCAGCCGCCTTATGCGCAAGGAACTGGGCGTGGCGCTGGTCAACGGCCTGGTGTGGGGTGGAGTGATCGGCCTCGTCGCCTATTACCTCTACGACAGCTGGTCCCTCGGTGCGGTAATGACCGGGGCTATGACGCTCAACCTGCTGCTCGCGGCCTTGATGGGGGTGTTGATCCCGATGACCCTGGTGCGGCTCGGGCGCGATCCGGCCATGGGCTCCAGCGTGATGATCACCGCCATGACCGACAGTGGCGGCTTCTTCATCTTCCTCGGGCTTGCGACCGTCTTCCTGCTCTAGCCCTCGCGCTCACAACACAAGGCCCCGCATCAGCGGGGCCTTTTGCTTTGCGGGGCCGGGGATGGGCAAACGCCGGGCAAGAAAAAGCCGCCTCAGGGGCGGCTATCAATCAGTCGACGTGCTGCGAACTCAGGCTTCTTCGGCGGCGAGTTCAGCATCGTGAGCGATCAACGCAACCAGCGCATTTTGCTGGCGACGGGAAAGCTGGCGGAAGCGTTGCAGCAGTTCGCGCTCGTGCAGCGACAGCTCGGGGCTGTCGAGGCGCATGGACAGACCTTCATCCAGGGCGCCTTCCTGAAGCATGCTCTGCTCCAGGCGAGCGATGATTTCGGAGTTCATGCTGCGATGGTGATTACGCGCCACATCGGCGATGCGCTCGCGCATGCCTTCGGGCAAACGTACGACGAACTTGTCAGCGGTGCGGCTGGAATAGATAGCCTGTTTCATAGGGCGCATACATTTAAACCGGTTAGTTCAGGGAGCGATGCTGGCAATGAGCTACGTGATTGTCACCGGTTTGACCATCTTTAGCATCAGTCGTTCAACCATTCATCGCGATCGGCGTCATTATGACTTGGCAGTCACCTAAACGGTTCCTTGACGTCAAATCTGTGTCGCATTGTGCGCTGGGTAGCGGCTTTTTGCCAGCACCAGTTGTCCGAAATGCGAGTCAATATGCAAAAGGCCCACATATGAATGCTGTAGGGGGTAAAAATTCCCCGGCTCGCTGAAGATCGTGGAGATTTCGTGCGCGAGGCCACATCCAGCGCTCTAATTCGGGCTTCTGGCAGATTAAAAGCGCGATCCTGCAAGCGTAGTCCCCCCTATCGGAGTAAGCACTGGCATTTCGCTACTGTGCGACGTCCGGTATACAGCGCCAGCGCATTCGGCCTCTCCAATCTGCAATGCTTTCCGGGTAATGTGGCGTCCGCCCGGCAGTGCCGTGGCGCTCGCAATGACCAGGCTCCCAGGTGCATAGATGAAAGGCAGGCTGTTCTATCTCATCGGACCTTCCGGCTCAGGCAAGGACAGCCTGCTCGATGCCGCACGCGCACCGCTCGCCGATAGCGGCTGCCATATCGTGCGCCGGGTCATCACCCGTTCGGCCGAGGCGGTGGGGGAGGCGGCCCAGGCGGTCAGCCCCGCGCAGTTCGCGGAGCTAGAGCGAGACGGTGCCTTCGCCATGAGCTGGCACGCCAATGGGCTGTCTTATGGCATTCCGCAGCAGATCGACGAATGGCTGGAGGCGGGGGAAGACGTGCTGGTCAACGGTTCGCGCGGCTACCTGCCGGAGGCTCGTCGTCGCTACCCGGATCTGCACGCCATCCTGCTGACGGTGGAGATGGATGTCCTACGGCAGCGCCTTCAGGCTCGGGGGCGCGAGACGGCTGCCGAGATAGAGGCTCGCCTGGCACGCAACGCCCGTTTCAATGAGTCGCTGCAGGAAGAGGGAGGCGCGGTCCTGTCCGTCCTGGACAACTCAGGCCCGCTGGAAGAAACGCTGAGGCGTCTGCTGCAATTGCTCGATCACCCACGCAACACAGCCTGACTCAGCGCAGCACCGGGTCGAACTTCACCCGCTTGCCCACCATCAGCGCCACCACGAAGAGTACGGCGCTGGTCGCCAGTGCCACTTTTACCGCTGCCACCGACCAGGCGGCCTGCCAGGGCTCCAGCCACAAGGTCAGGGTGAACACCAGGCTGAGCATCAGGAACAGCACGGCTGACTTCGACATCTCTATCTCCTCGCCGGATTCGTGGCGCGTCACTAGTCACTAAAAGAAGGGGTCGTAATAGTTGGCGATACGCTCGTCCCGCTGGCGCTCTGCCTTCTGCTCATCCGCCAGCCCCTGGTCGGTGATGCGGTCGATCACCCAGAGCGCCCCGCACGCGATGGCCGCCAGCAGCAGGATCATCCCCGGAAACACCATTCCCCACAGGGCCATGTCCATGCTCTCCACTCAAAAGGACAGGCGCTGGGCGGGGCGGGGTTGCCATTCGCTGCTCTGCAGGCGGCTCACCTTGGGTTGCTGGTCGCCGGACTGGGTGGCGTACTCGAACTGCACCGGCGTCGGGCGGATGCGCTCGACCAGATGCTTGACGGCCTGTTGCTGCTGGCTGCTCTGCAGGGCGGCAAACGCGCTGGCGGCCAGGAGCGTCAAAACGGTTGCTGCGAGGAGGGTGATGACACTGTTCATGATTATTGGGCTCGCATCCAGAAATCTCATGACTGGAATAGAGCAGGTGTCATGCCAAGCTTGATGGTTTTAAAAATACTTTAGAATCAAAGACTTACATTGATGTTTCGAACGTGTGTCCGTGCACTTTGCAAGGCGCCCGATTTTTCCACATTGCAAATTGCACGGAGCCTTTTCGCCGCTTCGCTTGCTGGCCATCCAGGCGCTCTGGAATGGGCGGCTCAGCGGGTCAATCCAGAGGCAGCTCGGTGGTGCGCTTGACCTCGCTCATGGCGATGTTCGAGTGCGCTTCCAGCACATGCGGCCGCTGCAGCAACTGGTCCCGCAGGAAGCGCTCGTAGCTGCCGATATCCCGCGCCACCACCTTCAGCAGGTAATCCGAGCCGCCGGCCATGGTGTAGCACTCCAGCACCTCCGGGTAGCCGACGATGGCTTCCTCGAACTCGGTGAGGTTGTTACGCCCGTGGGCCGAGAGCTTGATGTTGACGAACACGGTGATGGAGAAGCCCAGCAGCTTGGGATTGAGCAGGGCGACCTTGCGTTCGATCAGGCCGTCTTCCTGCATGCGGTTGATCCGCCGCCAGCAGGGTGACTGGGACAGCTCCACCTTCTCGGCCACCTCGGCGGCGGAGAGGTCGGCGTTGTGTTGCAGCAGGCGGAGGATCTTGCGATCGATAGGGCTCAGAGGGTTCTGCATGAATCAGTCCGTAATATTATTTTTGTTGGATTAATCATGCGCAATATTGGCGTTCGAGTCCGAAAATAGAAAGAAAAAAGCAGAACCCTTCAGTCAGATTATTGAGCATGCGTCCCGGGCAGTGATCCTGCCACGGGGCAGAAAGATGGCACTAACCGTAGCCGTCCTTGGTCGCCATAAAAATAAAAGGAGCGCCCGCATGTCTCTGGCCGAGATCCGCCTGGATGACAAGTACCGGCTTGCAACCGGTCATCTGTACCTCACCGGCACCCAGGCGCTTACCCGCCTGCCGATGCTGCAGAAGCAACGCGATACGGCCCATGGCCTGAACACCGCCTGCTTCATCTCCGGCTATCGCGGTTCGCCCCTCGGCAACCTCGATAAAAGCCTCTGGGAGGCCAAGTCCTTCCTCCAGGAAAACCAGATCCACTTCCAGCCGGGCGTCAACGAGGAGCTCGCCGCCACCGCCGTGTGGGGCAGCCAGCAGACCAGCCTGTTCCCCGGCGCGCGCTACGACGGCGTGTTCTCCATGTGGTACGGCAAGGGCCCGGGTGTGGACCGCTGCGGCGACGTCTTCAAGCACGGCAACTCCGCCGGCGTCGCGCCCCATGGCGGCGTCCTGTTGCTGGCCGGTGACGATCACGGCTGCAAGTCTTCCAGCATCGCCAACCAGAGCGAGCACGCCTTCATCGCCGCCTCCATCCCGGTGCTCAACCCGGCCAACGTCCAGGAGATCCTCGACTACGGCATCATCGGCTGGGAGCTCTCGCGCTACAGCGGCTGCTGGGTGGCACTCAAGACCATCGCCGAGAACGTCGACTCCTCCGCCGTGGTGGACGTCGACCCGCTGCGCATCGAGGTGAAGATCCCCACCGACTTCGCCCTCCCCGAAGACGGCGTGCACATCCGCTGGCCCGACCCGCCCCTGGCCCAGGAAAAACGCCTCAACACCTACAAGATCTACGCCGCCCGGGCCTTCGCCCTGGCCAATGACCTCAACCAGGTCAAGCTCGACTCGCCCAACCCGCGCCTCGGCATCATCACCACCGGCAAGTCCTACCTCGATGTGCGCCAGGCCCTGGTGGACCTCGGCCTGGACGACGAACTCTGCGCCAAGGTCGGCCTGCGCGTGCTGAAGATCGGCATGAGCTGGCCGCTGGAGCCGGTCTCCGTGCACCAGTTCGCCCAGGGCCTGGACGAAATCCTCGTGGTCGAGGAAAAGCGCAGCATCATCGAAGACCAGCTCACCGGCCAGCTCTACAACTGGCCTGTGGACAAGCGCCCACGCGTGGTCGGCGAGTTCGACGAGGAGGGCAACTCCCTGCTGCCCAACCTCAGCGAGCTGACCCCGGCGATGATCGCCCGCGTCATCGCCAAGCGCCTGGCGCCCATCTACTCCAGCGAGCAGATCGAATCGCGCCTGGCCTTCCTCGCCGCCAAGGAAAAGGCCCTCGCCGAGCCCAAGCACAAGACCGTGCGCACCCCGCACTTCTGCTCCGGCTGCCCGCACAACACCTCCACCAAGCTGCCCGAAGGCAGCCGCGCCCAGGGCGGTATCGGCTGCCACTACATGACCCAGTGGATGGACCGCAACACCGACACCTTCACCCAGATGGGCGGGGAGGGCGCCACCTGGATCGGCCAGGCCCCCTTCACCGACACGCCGCACATCTTCCAGAACCTCGGCGACGGCACCTATTTCCACTCCGGCCAACTGGCCTTGCGCGCCTCCGTGGCCGCCGGCGTCAACATCACCTACAAGATCCTCTACAACGATGCCGTGGCCATGACCGGCGGGCAGCCCATCGACGGCGAACTGCGCGTCGACCAGCTCAGCCAGCAGGTCTTCGCCGAGGGCGTCAAACGCATCGCCCTGGTCACCGACGAGCCGGAGAAATACCCCACCCGCGCCACCTTCGCGCCCATCGTCAGCTTCCACCACCGCCGTGAACTGGACGCTGTGCAGCGCGAGCTGCGCGAGTTCAAGGGCGTCTCGGTGATCATCTACGACCAGACCTGCGCCACCGAGAAACGCCGCCGTCGCAAGCGCGGCAAGCTGGTGGACCCGGCCAAGCGCGCCTTCATCAACCCCGCCGTGTGCGAGGGCTGCGGCGACTGCAGCGTCAAGTCCAACTGCCTCTCCGTACTGCCTCTGGAAACCGAACTGGGGCGCAAGCGCGAGATCGACCAGAACGCCTGCAACAAGGACTTCTCCTGCCTCGAAGGCTTCTGCCCCAGCTTCGTCACCGTTCACGGCGGCGAGCTGCGCAAGCCCGAAGCGGTCGGCAGCGGCGCTCTCTTCACCGTGCTGCCGGAGCCGCGCCAGCCGGGCCTGGAGCGCCCCTGGAACATTCTCCTGCCCGGTGTCGGCGGCAGCGGCGTGACCACGGTCGGTGCATTGCTGGGCATGGCCGCGCACATCGAAGGCAAGGGCTGCAGCGTGCTCGACCAGGCCGGCCTGGCGCAGAAATTCGGCCCGGTCATCACCCACATCCGCATCGCCGCCAAGCAGGACGACATCCACGCCGTGCGCATCGCCGCTGGTGAAACCGACCTGCTGCTCGGCTGCGACCTGGTGGTCGCCGCCAGCGAAGAGGCCCTGGCCAAGCTCAACGAGCGCGTCGCCACCGCCGTGGTCAACAGCCACGAGGCCGCCACTGCCGAGTTCACCCGCAATCCGGATGCCCAGGTCCCCGGTGAGGCCATGCAGCAGGCGCTGATCGAGGCCGTCGGCGCGGAGAAAACCCACTTCATCGACGCCACCCGCCTGGCCACGCGGCTGCTCGGCGACAGCATCGCCACCAACCTGTTCATGCTCGGCTATGCCTACCAGCGTGGGCTGGTGCCGGTCTCCGCCGAAGCCATCGAGAAGGCCATCCAGCTCAATGGCGTGGCGGTGAAACTCAACTGCGAAGCCTTCCTCTGGGGCCGTCGTGCCGCCCATGACCTGCCCGCCGTGGAGAAGCTCGCCGCACCGGAAGTGGCCCAGGCCAAGCCTTGCGAAACCCTCGACGAGATCATCCGCTTCCGCGTCGACTACCTCACCGCCTACCAGGACGCCGCCTACGCCAAGCGCTACAGCGACCTGGTGGCGCGCGTGCGCCGGGTCGACAGCAGTGCCGGCCAGGAGCTCACCGAAGCCGTCGCCCGCTACTACTTCAAGGTCCTCGCCTACAAGGACGAATACGAAGTGGCGCGGCTCTACAGCGCCGATGATTTCCGCAAGCAGCTCGAGGCCCAGTTCAGCGGCGACTACCGCCTGCAGTTCCACCTGGCGCCGTCCTGGCTGGCCAAGCGCGACCCGAGCACCGGGCAGCCCCGCAAGCGCAGCTTCGGGCCCTGGATGCTCAAGGCCTTCGGCCTGCTGGCGACCTTCAAATTCCTCCGTGGCAGTGCGTTGGACCCCTTCGGCTACAGCGAAGAGCGGCGCCTGGAACGCGAGCTGATCGGCCGCTACGAAGACAACCTCGAAGCCGTGCTCGCCCACCTGCGGGGCGACAACTACCGCGTCGCGGTGGCCATCGCCGAACTGCCGGAGCAGATCCGCGGCTATGGCCACGTCAAGGAAGCCGGCCTGGCCAAGGCCCGCGAGCACGAGGCGCAACTGCGCGCCCAGCTCCTGGCCACCCAGATCAACGTGGTGCGGCTGTTCGACTCGGCTGCCTGACGCCTTCCCATCACCGGCCTTCCCTTGGGGGGAGGGCCGGCGTTCACCCAGACAAACGCACACAGAGGTACACCATGTCCGTCTTCTCCCACGTCGAATTCGATGACCACGAACAGGTCGTCTTCGGTCACGACAAGGCATCCGGCCTCAAGGCCATCATCGCCATCCACAACACCAACCTCGGCCCCGCACTCGGCGGTTGCCGCATGTGGAACTACGCCAACGACGAACAAGCCCTGCGTGATGTGCTGCGCCTGTCCCGTGGCATGACCTACAAATCCGCCCTCGCCAACTTGCCCCTGGGCGGCGGCAAGGCGGTGATCATCGGCGACCCCCACAACGGCAAGAGCGAAGCGCTGTTCCAGGCCATGGGCGATTTCGTCGACACCCTCGGCGGGCGCTACATCACCGCTGCCGACTCCGGCACCGGCCCGGCGGAAATGCAGATCATGGCCGAGCGCAGCCGCCACGTGGCCGGCGCCAACCAGCGCGAAGCCTTCGACGGCGGCGTGCGCAGCGGCGACCCGTCACCGTCCACCGCCTATGGCGTGTTCATCGGCATCCAGGTAGCGGTCAAGCACCGCCTGCGTCGGGACGACCTCAAGGGCCTGCGCGTCGCCATCCAGGGCGTCGGCCAGGTCGGCTTCCACCTCGCCCGCCTGCTGCGTGACGCCGGTGCCGAGCTCTGGGTGACCGACATCGTCGACGCCAACGTGCGCCGCGCCGTCGAGCAACTGGGCGCCAAGGCGGTGCTGCAACATGAAATCTACGGGCTCAATGTCGACGTCTTCGCGCCCTGCGCCATGGGCGGCATCATCAACCCGCAAAGCCTGGAAGCGCTGCGCGTGCCGATCATCGCCGGGGGTGCCAACAACCAGCTGGCCGACGCGCAACTGGCCGAGGAGCTCAAGCGCAACGGCTGCCTCTACGCGCCCGACTACGCCATCAACGCCGGCGGTATCATCGACGTCTACTTCGAGCGCAGCGGCGGCAGCGCGGCAGAGCTGAAGGCCCATATCGAAGGCATCGGCAACACCCTGCGGCAGATTTTCATCCGCGCCGACGAGGAAGGCCGCACCACCACCGAGGTCGCCGACCGCCTCGCCGAAGAGCGCTTCGGTCGCGTCTGACCAGGCGGCAGGAGTGGCGGCCGCAACACGCCGCCATTCCCGTAAGCAGCGTCAGATATCGAGGTACAGGCTGATCCCGTGGGGCTTGTAGCCCAGGGACTCATAGAAGCGATGGGCCGCCTCGCGGCTCTGCCCGCTGGACAGCACCAGCTTGTAGCAGCCCCAGGCACGGCCGCGTTCGGCGGCCTTGTCCATCAGCGCCTGGCCGATGCCCAGGCCGCGCGCGCCCTTGTCCACCACCACGTCTTCAACGATTGCCGAGCGCGCGAAGTTGTGCGCCAGGTGCTCCACCAGAATCACCGTGCAAGTGCCCAGCAGGCGCCCATCACGCTCCGCCACCACCACCTCGCGGCCACTCGGCAACTCGCTCAGGCGCAAGGCCAGCAGCGCAGGGTCGGGGCGCGATTCGTCCTCACCCAGCTGGTGCAGCAGGGCAGCCAGCGCCGGTGCATCCGCCGGGCTGGCGGCGCGCAGGGTCACGGTGGTGAACGGGGAATCGGGCAGGTTCTGCGGAAGCGGCTGGGGCATGACGGAGGTCCCTCTGATTTTTGCAGAAGTATGGTGCAGTGCCGTGGCAGTGGCATGACAAAACGCGCAAGCGCCGTTAACATGCCGCCCGTTCCCCGGCGGCCTCTGCCAGGGACGCTGTCTCAGTAGCTCAATTGGATAGAGCATCCCCCTCCTAAGGGGAAGGTTGGTGGTTCGAGCCCACTCTGGGACACCATGAATAACGAAGCCCCGCACAGCTCACGCTGGCGGGGCTTTTTCATGGCGGTCCGCTCAGGCCGGCAGGAGGGCCTGTTCGAACCCATCCATGAACAGGAAGGTGCCTTTCTGCCGCTGGTACGAGTCGATCAGCGGCACCAGCCGGCGGAAGTGCTCGGTCTGGCAGTGCCGGTCCAGGGCGGCGCGGTCCGGCCATTCCTCGATGAAGATGAAGTGCCCCGGGTCGCGCTGGTCGGTGAACAGGTCGTAGGCGATGCAGTCCGGTTCCTGGCGGGTCTTCTCCACCAGTTCGCGGTACAGCGGCAGCACGCGGTCGATGTGCTCGGGGTGGATGAAGTCCTGGGCGATCACTTTCAGCATCGGGCGCTCCTTGGCCGGTCTTGGGAGGGCGCAGGTTAGCGCCGTCACGCGGCCACCGACAAACGCCAGGGGCTGGCCCGCGCTTCGCGGGCCGGCCGTTCACTCAGGCGTTGCGAGCCTCGCCGCCGTCGTTGGGCAGCGTCAGGTAGATCAGCACCGCCAGCAGGGTGATGAAGAAGCGGAAGGCGTCCGGCACGCCGTTCCATTGCTCGGACATCCACATGCCGAACCATTCCCCGCCCACCGACATGAACGCCACCTGCCAGGTGAGGAAGCCCAGGGTCAGGCCGGCGACGGCCCAGCGTTTGGCCGCGCGAAAGCCGGCGTCGCTGGCCCGCAGTGCGCGCAGCAGGTGCAGGCCGCCGAGCCAGCAGAGCAGGGCGGTGGCGGTTTCCAGAGCGATGATGCCCATGTAGCCGGCGTGGTGCAGCCAGGGCGCCTCGATGGCGCGGTACATCAGCTGGTTGCCGGGGAAGGTGGTGTCCATGAGGAACACGTGGTGGACGAAGGCGAAGTTGGTGGCGTAGTCGGTGACGTTGTTGAACGCCACCAGCGAGGCGAAGAAGGCCATGGCCAGCACCATGACGGCTTTCGAGAGGCGGATCATTGTCATTGCTCGGTTTCCTGAAAGGGCGAACGGCATCGCGCAGGCGTCCGCCCCGCCCACGCAAGCAGCGGGCAGGGGAGGGCCGGGCCGCTCGCGGCGACGGGCTCGGTTCTGAGAGTGTCCTGGGCAAGCCAGGTATTCGGGTGCGCGAGGCGCAGCGTGCGGAAATCGGGACTGGAGGACCTGAGGCCGGCGCCACGCCGGGAAGCGTGGCCGCCCGGCTGGATGGAGCCCGCACGGGAAGGAGCGCGGATTCTGGACGCAGGCAGCGTGGCGCGTCAATTCACCTGGCGCTCGGCACCACTCGCCGAAAGAACCATTGCCCTGTCGGCCGGTCTTGAGGATGCTGAGCGAAATTTTCCAAGGTGCCCGGATGACCTCCGCTCCCGATCCCACGAGCCGCTCCCTGGTGCTCGACAACGGCCTCACCGTGCTGCTGCGCCATGTGCCCAGCGCGCGTCAGGCCGCGGCAGTGGTGCGGGTGGCGGCCGGCAGCCACGACGAGCCTGCAGCCTGGCCCGGGCTGGCGCATTTCATCGAGCACCTGCTGTTTCTCGGGGGCCATCGCTACCCGGGCGACCAGCGGCTGATGCCGTTCATCCAGGCCTGCGGTGGGCGCCTCAATGCCAGCACCCAGGACCACCACACCGACTACTTCTTCGAGCTGCCGCCGGCCGCGCTGGACGACGGCCTGGCGCGCCTGCTGGACATGCTCGCCACGCCCCGGCTGGAGGTCGAGGCGCAACTGCGTGAGCGCGAGGTGCTGCAGGCCGAGTACCAGGCGCGCGCCGCCGATGCCTCGACCCTGGCCCAATCCGCCCTGGCTGCGGCGCTGGCGCCGGGGCACCCGCTGGCGGATTTCCATGCCGGCAACCGCGCCAGCCTGGCGGTGGAAGACCCGGTATTCCAGGGCGCGTTGGCGCTGTTCCATCGCAGTCACTACCAGGGCGCGCGCATGCGCCTGGTATTGCTGGGCCCCCAGCCTCTCGATGAGCTGGCCGAGCTGGCGCGGCGACACTGCGCCCTGTTGCCTGCGGGGGCACCGGCCGGTGAGCGCCAAGTACCGCCCCTGTTGCCCTTGTTCAGCCACAGCTTGCGCCTGTGCCTGCCCGGTGCGCCCCGTTACTGGCTGGCCTTTGCCCTGGAAGGGCAGCCCGCCACGCTGCCCCAGGCGGTGGACCTGTTGCGTGAGCTGCTGCAGGACGAAGCCGATGGCAGCCTGCAGGCCTGGCTCGGCGAGCAGGGGCTGTGCGACGGCTTGCAGCTATCGGTGCCCCATCTCGACCAGGGCCAGGCGTTGCTGGTGCTGGACATCGCCCTGGCCGACGCTCATCTCGACAGTCGTGCTCGCCTGGAGGCGGCGCTGTTCCACTGGCTCGCGGCCCTGCGCGAGCAGGAGCCCTGGCAAGACCTGCTCGCGCGCCACCCGATGCGCACCGGCCATTCCCGACCGGCACCGCTGGAGCAGGCACGCAGCCTGATGGAGCGTGACCCTGGGCAAGCACCGCTGGACGCGCGCAGCCTGCATCGGCTGCTGGCCCAGTTGGCGCCGCCACGGCTGGTGCGGCTGTTCGCCAGCGGGGAGCCCTTGCAAGGGCGGGTGGAGGTGGCCGGGTTCCAGCTCGAACTGGAAGAAGCCGGCATCCCGGCCTGGCCGGCGATCGACGTGCGCTGGCGTTTCGCCGGTGTACCGGTCTTCAGTCCCTTCGCGGTTCCGGCGGCCCTGGGGGCGCTGGGCGAGATGCCGCTGATCCAGCACCCGGGTGATGCCGAAAGGGCGGCCCTGTTCCTGCGCTGGCGCCTGCCCGCCGGGCTGGCCACGGCGGGTTTCTACCAGGCCCTGCAGCGGGGGCTGCGCTCGACCCAGAGCCGGGCGCAACAGCAAGGCATCAGCCTCGAGTTCATCGAACAGGGGCGGGATTGGCGACTGGCCCTGCGCGGTGCCGCTGAAATGTTGCCGGCAGTGCTCGACGCAACCTTCAAGGTCCTGCTCGAACCACCCCTGGCCGCCTGTGACCAGGGGTTGCGCCTGCACCGGGCCTGGCTCAAGCGCCAGGCCGCCGAGCTGCCGATCCGCCAACTGCTGCAACACCTGCCGGATGTGCTGGACGCCGCCGTGCCTCGCACCGAGGTGGCCCGGGCGGTAACGCCCGCCCGCCTGGCCGGGCACTGGGCGCATGCCGCCTGGGAGGCCATGACCGTCGGCCTCGACGCCGGGCAGCGCGAACTCCTGCATGTCCTGCTGCGGCGGTTGCCGGGCCAGCGGCTCCCCCGCGAACACGCCCCGGCGGTGCTGGCGCCCAGCTACCGCTGGCACCGCCCGGACGCGGTGGAGGGCGAGGCCGCGCTGCTGCTGTTCTGCCCGCTGCCGGACCGGCACGCCCTCACCGAAGCCAGCTGGCAATGGCTGGCGCGTTGCCTGGAGGCGGACTTCTACCAGCGCCTGCGCAGCGAGCTGCAACTGGGCTACGCGGTGTTCTCCGGCTTCCGCCTGATCAATGGCCAGGCCGGCCTGCTGTTCGGGGTGCAATCGCCCAGCGCCACGGTGGCGCAGATGCTTGGGCATATCGAAACCTTCCTTGCCGCGCTGGACCAGGCCCTGGGCGATGGCGAAGCTGCGCGCCAGGCCCTGCTGGCGCAATTGCGCGAGGGGGGCGAGGACGACGCCGAGCGCGCCTGGAACCTGCACCTGGCTGGCCACTCCCCCGATTGGCCGCGCCGTGTTGCCGATGCCCTCGAACACGCCACCCGCGATGACCTGCTGGCCGCGCTGCAGGCCCTGCAACAGGGCCGTGGCGGCTGGCTGGTGCTGGCCAACGACGAGCGCCCCGGCCCGCGCTGGCACTGACGCCTACTCCCTTCGCCCCGACGCCACACCCCCCTCATCCCCTACCAAGGCAGCGGTACGACCCCCTCCCCAGGTCGTGCCGACGGCATCGTCCGCCCGTTGCGACTTGCGCGCCGCTACCCTCGGCGAGGCGGCCCGGGTCTTTTCGCCAGGGCCGTACAGGGCGCGCCAAAGCACCGGCGAAACGGCGCCAAGGCCGCATATGGCGGGCATTCCGGCGTTTCGATAATCGCCTCCGTCACGGCTCGAGCGAGTCGTCCCACCCAGCGGAGAGCGCCATGTACAACAACAAGAACGTCACCATCGGATTCCTGCCCCTCGCCCTCACCACCGGCCTGGCCCTGGCTGCCATGGAACAGGCCAAGGCCGAGATCGTCCTCTACGACAAGGACGACACCACCTTCTCCACCGACGGCTACGTCAACGCCTTCTACGTCAACAGCGACGTCGACCGCGATGGCGAACAGTTCGATCGCCGCCAGTCGCGGGTGAAGATGGGCTTCCTGCCCAACTGGATCGGCTTCAACATGGGCAAGCAGGTGGATGACCTCAAGCTCGGCGCCCGCGCCTCCTTCTGGGTGACCATCAACGACAGCGAAACCAACGGCACCGACACCGCCATCGACGTCCGCCAGTTCTACGGCACCGTTGGCAGCGACTGGGGCGAGGTGCTGGTGGGCAAGGACTTCGGCCTGTTCGCGCGCTCCAACATCCTCCTCGACGAAATGCTCGCCGGTTACGGCCAGGTCAGCGACACCCTAGGCCTGGTAGATGGCGGTGGCGTCTCCTTCGGCAACATCGGCAGCGGCTACCCCTATCCGTTCCCCACCTCGCAGATCACCTACCGCAGCCCCAAGAGCGACGGCCTGCGCCTGGCCGTGGGCATCATGGACCCGGTGGACACCAACGACGACAGCCCCACCGGCAAGGCCTACCAGGAGAACCCGCGCTTCGAATCCGAGCTCACCTACGAGTTCGAACTGGGCGGCGCGCAGATCTACTCCTGGGTCAACGGCGGCTACCAGACCTCCGACAACACCGACCCGGCCGTGGACAGCGTCACCTCCAAGGGCCTGGGCTATGGCGTGCAGGCGAAGATGGGCGACTTCTCGGTGGTGGGCTCCGGCTTCCAGGCCAAGGGCATCAACCCCTTCTTCACCAACAACGCCGGCGAGGCGACCCTGCGTGAAGTGGACAGCGACGGCTACCTGCTGCAGGGCTCCTACCGCTTCGGCAAGAACCGCCTGGCGCTCTCCTACGGCAAGACCAAGGACGACGGCAACGGCGCGGTGAACACCGGCGCCGACTACGAAACCCGCGGCATCGCCCTGTTCCACGACGTCAACGACAACCTCAAGCTGGTGGCCGAATACAACCAGTTCGAAATCGACGGCCACGCCGGCTCCGCGCAGAACGAAGACACCGACACCGTCGCCCTCGGCCTGGTGCTCAACTGGTAAGGCTCCACCCTGCAATGCTCCCTTGTGTTTGGCGGGATGGCGCATGCCTCCCGCCTTTTTTGCGTTCTATGGGGAGTGGTTTCGCCAATGAATTCGCTCCTGTCCTGGCGGGCGACTGAAGTCGCCCCTACAAAGCGTCATGCCACCGATGGGCGCGACCGCTGCGGGTGGAGGTCGCTTTCTACCTCCACCAGGCGGAGCCGGGTCGTGGCACATCGTGATGCCTGATGCCCCCATCGAAGGCGCCCATCCTGCGAAGAGCTCGCAGCTCCGCGTGGGGTGTGCCGCGCGCACCTCGAAGATCCCGCGCACACCCATCCAGGAACGAATGAGTGGCCGGGCCGCTCCCCGAGGCCGAACGCAGTCGTCAGTGCCGCCTCATCCCTTCGAACGAGCCCGTCGCTACCCAAGAAGGATGTGGCGGCCCCGGGGCGCTCCGTAGAATCCACAGCATCTGCAGGCCCATTCGCGAGAGGCGCCCCATGCAACAGCACCAGGACGAGGGCGTGGTCACCGCCATGTCCAGCGCCACCGAGGCCGAAGCCGTGGCCCAGGACCTGGCGCGCCAGCTGATCCACCCGCACCTGGGCTTCGTGCTGTTCTTCTGCTCGGCGGAGTACGACCTGCCGGCCCTGGGCGCGGCGCTGGAGCAGTATTTCGGCGGCATCGAGCTGGTGGGCTGCACCAGCGCCGGCGAAATCACCCCCAACGGCTACGGGCGCGGCTGCGTCAGCGCGGTGGGTTTCGACTACCGCAGCTTCTCCATCGGCAGTGCGCTGATCGACGAGATGGAGCGCTTCAGCCTGATCGATGCCCAGCAGCTGGTGGAGCGCCTGGTCAGCGACTGCCGCAGCAACTCCCTGGCACCGATCAAGGACCACAGCTTCGCCCTGACCCTGCTCGACGGCCTCTCCAGCCGCGAGGAAGTGGTGCTCGCCGCCCTCAGCGCGGCCTTCGGCAGCATCCCGCATTTCGGCGGCTCGGCCGGCGACGACAACCACCTCACCCACACCCACGTCTACCACGGTGGCCAGTTCCACACCGGCGCGGCGGTGGTGGTGCTGGTCAATACCCAGCTGGATTTCGAAGTCTTCAGCACCCACCACATCCTGCCCAGCGACGAGAAGCTGGTGGTCACCCGCGCCGACAGCGCCAGCCGCCGCGTCTTCGAACTCAACGCCGAGCCCGCCGCCCAGGAATACGCCCAGTGGATCGGCGTGCCGCTGGCGGCACTGGACCACCGCCTGTTCGCCGCCCACCCGCTGGCGGTGCGGGTCAACGACCAGTACTACGTGCGCTCCATCCAGCGGGTCAACGACGACCTCAGCCTCAGCTTCTACTGCGCCGTGGAGAACGGCATCGTCCTCACCGGCATGCGCCCGGGGCCGCTGCTGCCCAACCTCCAGGCCCTGTTCCAGCGCCTGGAGCAGCGCCTCGGCCCGCCACTGCTGACCATCGGCTGCGACTGCTTCCTGCGCCGCCTGGAAATCGAGAGCGACGGCGGCGTCGAGCAGACCGGCGAATTCCTCCGTCGCCAGCGCGTCATCGGTTTCAACACCTACGGGGAACAGTTCAATGGCATGCACATCAACCAGACCTTCACCGGTGTCGCCATCGGACGCCGCCCCGGCGATGCAGGCCGCTGACCAGGCTGCGCGCATCGCCCAACTGGAGAGCGACAACCACAAGCTGCGGCGCATCAACGCCGCGCTGATCGAGCGGGTCGAATCCAGTGCGGCCCGCCGTGACGACGCCTACGCCGCCTTCCAGCACTCGGTAGTGCTGGCCGAGCAGGTGCGCGAACGCACCGACGCGCTGAACCAGGCGATGTCCGAGCTCAAGGCCAGCAACCAGCTGCTCAGCGATGCGCGGCTGCGCGCCGAGACGGCCCACCAGCATCTGGTGGACGCCATCGAAAGCATCTCCGACGCCTTCGTGCTGTTCGACAAGGAGCAGCGCATCGTCCTGTTCAACAGCCGCTTCAAGTCCTTCTGGGCCCACAGCCGCGCGCGCATCATCAGCGGCACCCGGCTCTCGGAGATCAAGCGCCTGGCCGAAAGCACCGGGCTGATCGTCGAAGAGCAGCGCAGCAGCGACAACGAACACAGCCTCTACCGCCTGCAGGACGGTCGCTGGGTGCAGGTCAGCGAGCGGCCCACCCGCGAGGGCGGGCTGGTGATCCTCTACACCGACATCACCGAGCTCAAGGTCAGCGAAACCATGCGCCGCGAACAGGCCCTGGCGCAGAAGTCGCGGCTGCTGCAGCGCGCCGTGGACAACCTCTCCCAGGGCATGGCCATGGTCGGCGCCGAAGGCACCCTGGAGCTGTGGAACCACCGCTTCCTCGAACTCTGCGGCCTGGCGCCGATCCAGGCCCATCGGCCCTTCGCCGAGGTCATGGCCGACAGCGAGCTGGCGCTGCTCACTCCACAGACCCGCGACGCCAACGGCCGCCCGGTGCGCGAGCTGGAGCAGCGCCTGTTCGATGGCCGCATGCTGGAGGTGCGCACCCACGCGCTGCCCACCGGCGGCTTCGTCAACACCTTCACCGACATCACCGAGCGCTACCGCCACGCCGAGGCCCTGGCCGAAAGCGAACGCTGGATCCGCCTGATCACCGACCACGTGCCGGCGCTGATCGCCTACCTCAACGCCGAGCTGGTCTACGAATTCACCAACAAGGTTTACGAGGAGTGGTACCGCTGGCCCCGTGGCGGCATGCTCGGCCAGCGCCTGCGCGAGGTGCACAGCGAGGAGCACTGGCGGCGCCTGGAGCCCTATGTGGAGCGGGCGCTGTCCGGCGAGAGCGTCACCTTCGAGGTGGCCGAAACCAACCTCAACGGCCAGGAGCGCTACATGCTGCGCTCCTACGTGCCCAACCGCCTGGCCAACGGCGAGGTGGTCGGCATCTTCGTGCTGATCCGCGACATCACCGAGCGCCGCCGCACCGCCGAGGCCCTGCACCTGGCCTACCAGAACCTGGAGCAGCGGGTGCGCGAACGCACCGCCGAACTCACCCAGCTCAACGACCAGTTGCTGCGCGAGATCGGCGAGCGCAGCCAGGTGGAACTGCGCCTGCGCGAAGCCAAGCGCGAGGCCGAGCAAGCCAACCTGTCGAAGACCAAGTTCCTCGCCGCCGTCAGCCACGACCTGCTGCAACCCTTGAACGCCGCGCGATTGTTCACCAGCGCCCTGCAGGAGCAGCGCGAGCAGGCGGTGAGCACGGCGCTGGTGCGCAACATCAGCAACTCGCTGGATGACGTGGAAAGCCTGCTGGGCACCCTGGTGGACATCTCCAAGCTCGACGCCGGGGTGATCAAGCCCGACATCGCGCCCTTCGCCGTCGCCGGGTTGCTCGACAACCTCGCCGTGGAGTTCCGCCAGGCGGCCGCCAGCGAAGGGCTCAGCCTGCACTTCGTGCCCAGCTCGGCGCTGGTGCGCAGTGACATCCAGCTGCTGGCGCGCATCCTGCGCAACCTGCTCAGCAACGCCATCCGCTACACCCCCAGCGGCCGCGTGCTGCTGGGCTGCCGGCGGCACCGGCAGAGCCTGTCCATCGAAGTCTGGGACAGCGGCATCGGCATCGCCGAGGACAAGCTCAAGGAGATCTTCCAGGAGTTCAAACGCGGCGACTCGCAGCGACCCAAGCAGGACCGGGGCCTGGGTCTGGGCCTGGCCATTGTCGACAAGATCGCCGGCATGCTCGGCCACCGCATCCAGGTGCGCTCGCGCCTTGGCCACGGCTCGCGCTTCAGCATCGAAGTGCCCCTGGCCAAGCGCGCACCCCGGGCACGGGTCGAGGCGAGCACGCCGGACATGCTGGTGGAGCGCCTGCACGGCTCGCGGGTCTGGGTGCTGGACAACGACGCGGCCATCTGCGCCGGCATGCGCACCCTGCTCGAAGGCTGGGGCTGCCAGGTGGTCACCGCACTCTCGGAAGAGGACCTGGCGCGCCAGGTGGACAACTACCACGCCGACGCCGACCTGCTCATCGCCGACTACCACCTCGACAACGGCCACAACGGCGTCGACGCCGTCGCCAGCATCAACGCCCGCCGCGGCACCGCCTTGCCCGCCCTGATGATCACCGCCAACTACAGCAACGAACTGCGCCAGCAGATGCGCGAACTCGGCCACACCCTGATGCACAAACCCGTCCGCCCGATGAAGCTCAAGGCCGCGATGAACCACCTGATCGAGCGGGGCGGGTGAGTCGAGGCGGGGGAGCTTGGGCGTCGCGGGTTGCACCCGCCCTACGGTCTGCCAGCCACCGGGAAGTCCGGGCATGTGTAGGGTGGAGGTCGCTTTTTACCTCCACCGGGCGGAGTCTCCGCCTACCCAAGAAGCCGGGGTGTCGCGTTAGCTTCCACCGCCCTCAACGCCGCAGATACGCCGCGAAGTCGATATCCCCCGCGCAGAGGATCGCCTGCACGCGGTTGTGCACGTTGAGCTTGCGCAGGATGGCGGAGACGTGGGCCTTGACCGTGGTTTCGGCGATGTCGAGGTTGTAGGCGATCTGCTTGTTCGACTCGCCCTTGGTCATGCGCTCGAGCACCAGCAGTTGCTTGCGGGTCAGCGCCTGGAGCAGTTCCGGGGGGATGCCGTGTTCGTCCTGGTGGCTGCGCCGGGGCGAGCTCTTCTGGGTGCGGATGATGTCCGAGGGCAGGTAGACGTTGCCGTTGAGGATCTGCTCGATGGCGTCGGTCATCTGCGCCCGTGGCGAGGACTTGGTGATGAAGCCCACCGCGCCGTAGGTGATCGCCTGCAGCACGATCTGCTTGTCCTGCTCGGCGGAGACGATCACCACCGGGATGGTCGGCGCCTCGTTGCGCAGGTTGATCAGGCCGTTGAGGCCGTGCATGCCGGGCATGTTCAGGTCGAGCAGGATGAGGTCGAGGTCTTCGTGTTCCTGGGTCAGGCCCAGGGCGCTGTCGAGGTCGGCGGTCTCCATCACTTCGCTGTCGGGGAAGCCGTCGCTGATGACGTTGTGGATGGCCTCGCGGAACAGCGGGTGATCGTCGGCGATCAGGATCTTGTACATGGCCATTCACCTCATTGTTCTGATTATGGAGGGGCTGTCGGGCGCGGATTCAGGGCAGGGGCACGGGCTCGGCGGGTTGCAGCGGCAGGCCGGCCTGTTCCCAGGCGTCGATGCCGTCACGGTACCAGTAGAGATTGCGGTAGCCCAGTGCATGGGCGCGCCGTTGCGCGTTCCAGCTCAACCAGCAGTCGGAACGGCAGTAGAACACCAGCGGCCAGTGCAGGTCGCCCCGGCTCGCCTTCTTCAGGTTGTCGGCGAAGTAGGCCTGCCAGCGCGCGTCCAGCTCGCCGTTGCCGGTGTTGGCCAGCCACAGGCTGCCGGGCAGGTTGGCGTGGGGCTCGTCGGCGATGAAGCGGCCTTCGAGGAACTGGCGGCGGTAGACGTCGATGAGTTGCGTGCGCGGGTCGCGCGCCAGCAGCTCGCGCAGGCCGGGGGTGTCCAGGGTGCGGGCGTGGTCGGCCTCGGCGGGCGTGGGGCTGCGGTAGCGGTCGGTGCGGTAGCCGTCGGCGGAGAACAGCGATGGCTCGGCGTCGGCCCGGGCGGCGGCCGAAAACAGGAGGGGCAGGCACAGCAGTGAGGCGATGAGGACTCGCATGGCAGGCATCTCTTTATTCTTATGCCCGCATTACAAGCCAGCCGCGCGCCTTTGGAAATCCTACGTTGGAGAGGGAAACCCGTACCAAAGTAGTAGTTTTCCCGCCTCAGCCGGCCCGGCGCAGCGCCGCGTGCTGCGGGTTGAAGCTGGCCACCGCCGCCACCGCGAAGACCAGCGTCAGGCCCAGGCACACGCCGAGCGCCAAGGGGTTGAGCCGCTCGTACAGGGCGAAGCGCACCAGCTCCACCGCGTGGCTGAAGGGATTGGCCGCGCACAGCCAGTACAGCCACTCGCTGGCCTCGCGCATCTTCCACAGGGGGTAGAGCGCCGAGGAGAGGAAGAACAGCGGGAAGATCACGAAATTCATCACCCCGGCGAAGTTCTCCAACTGGCGGATGAAGTTCGACAGCAGCAGCCCCAGGGCGCTGAGCAGCAGCGCCGCCAGCAGCAGCGCGGGCAGGGCGGCGAGCAGGCCCCAGGCCGGCGGTTGCACGCCATAGAGCCAGGCGATGGCGAGAAAGGCATACACCTGCAGCAGCGACACCAGCGCCGTGGCCAGCAGCTTGGCGCCGAGCAGGAAGGGGCGCGGCAGCGGGCTGGTGAGCAGCACGCGCATGCTGCCCATCTCGCGGTCGTAGACCATCGACAGCGAGCCCTGCATGCCGTTGAACAGCAGGATCATGCAGGCCAGCCCCGGGACGATGTAGGTCTCGTAGGTGATGTAGGTGGCGTAGGGGTCGATGATGGCGATGCCCAGCGCCGCGCGGAAGCCGGCGGCGAACACCAGCAGCCACAGCAGCGGCCGCACCAGGGCGCTGAGAAAGCGCGAGCGCTGCAGCACGAAGCGCAGCCACTCGCGCCCGACGATACCGCGCAGGCATTGCCAATAAGCACCGGCGTTCATGCCCGCGCCCTTGGCCGGGTGAGCTCGCCGAAGGCACCGGCCAGGCCGCCGCCATGGGCCGCACTCAGCTCGCCGGCGGTGCCGGAGGCCACCAGGCGGCCCTGGTCGAGCACCAGCAGGGCGTCCTCGCCGCGTACTTCGTCCAGCAGGTGAGTGGTCCACAGCACGCTCAGGCCTTCGTCGTCGCACAGTTGGCGCACATGGTGGTTGAGGGCCTGGCGGCTGGCCGGGTCGAGGCCGACGCTGGCCTCGTCGAGCAGCAGCAGGCGTGGACGGTGGAGCAGGGCACGGGCGATTTCCACGCGCCGGCGGTGGCCGCCATTGAGCGCGCGCACGCTGTCGCGGCGGCGTTCGCCCAAGCCCTGGCGCGCCAGCTCCTGGTCGATGCGCGCGGCCGCCAGCTGGCGCGGCATGCCGTGCAGGGCTGCGTGGTAGCGCAGGTTCTGCTCCACCGAGAGGTCGAGGTCCAGGGTGCTCTGCTGGAACACCACGCCGAGCTGGCGCAGGGCCAGGCGCGGCTGCCGGCGCAGGGAATGGCCGGCGACGCGGATGTCGCCGCGCTGCAGGTCGTAAAGGCGGCTGAGCAGCGCCACCAGGGTGGACTTGCCGGCGCCGTTGGGCCCCAGCAGCGCGGTGAAGCGGCCCGGCTCCAGGGCGAAACTCACCTCATCCAGTGCGCGGCGTGGGCCGTAGTCGAAGCCAACGCCCTCCACCTCCAGTGCGTTCATGGCGCCACCACCACGCCCCAGGGGTAGCGGCCGACCTTGATCGACCGGGTCACCTTGAGGCTGTCGACGTCGATCACCGAGACGTCGCCGCTGATGCCGTTGGTGGCCAGCAGGGTCTTCTCGTCGGGGCTGAAGGCCAGGTGCCAGACGCGCCGGCCCACCAGCAGGTAGTCGAGCACCTCCAGGGTTTTCGCATCCACCACCGCCACATGGTTGGCCGGGCCCAGGGCGACGAAGGCGTAGCGGCCGTCGCGGGTCAGCTTGACCCCCACCGGTTGTACCTTGTCCGGGTGCACGCCCTTGATCTGGAAGCGCAGGGTCTTCTGGATGCTGCGCGTGGCCACGTCGACCACGGTGACGGTGCCGCCGATCTCCGCCGAAGCCCACAGGCGCTTGCCGTCGTGGTCGAACTCCACATGGCGCGGGCGCTGGTCCACGAGGGTGTTGTCCACCAGCGTCTGGGTCGAGGTGTCGATCCAGTGCAGCATGTTGGTGGTCTCGCTGGTGTTGATCGCCCACTTGCCGTCCGGGCTCACCGCCATGCCCTCGGGCTCCACGCCGACGTCGATCTGCGCCAGCACCTGGCTGCTCTGGGTGTCGACCACCGTGACCAGCGCATCGTCCTCGTTGGAGATGTACAGCCAGCGGTCGTTGGGGTGCAGGGCGAACTGCTCGGGGTCGGCGCCGGAGGGCAGCTCCTTGATGATCTGCCGCGTGGCCAGGTCCATCACCTGCACGGTGTCCGAATCGCTGGCGCAGATGTACAGCAGCCGGTTGTCGCTGGACAGCGCCAGGCCGCGCGGGCGCTTGCCCACCGGCAGGCTGGCGGTGACCGTCAGGCTGTCCATGTCGATCACGCTGACGGCGTTGTCCTTCTCGTTGGAGACGTAGGCGGTGGCGGCGAAGGTAGCGCCGCTGGCCAGCAGCAGCGCGGCGCCGAGCAGGGTGAGGGGGAGGCGGGGCATGGCGGGGTCCTTGTTCTGGGCGTTCATGGCGTGGCTTCCAGGGCAACCTCGGCCAGCCGGCAGCGGCTCTCCGGCGCGTCGTGGCCGAGCGTGTCGAGTTCGCTGAAGGGGTGGAGAAAACCTTCCTGGGGCGAGGTGCTGATCAGCGCGCGTGGCTGGATCAGCTCGATGGGCTGGCGCAACTGGCCGTCCCAGGGGCGGTAGCTCAGCTTGCGGCCCTTGAAGCCGTCCAGGGGCAGGTCCGGCGACAGCTCCAGGGTGCGGATCGCGGCGGCGTCGGCGGCGCCCAGGCGGGTGACGGCGCTGGCGATGCTGCGCACGGCCACCCAGGCGGCGAAGTCGCGGTCGTTCATCCAGCGCCCCGTGAGGTCCTCGAAGCGCTTCTGCAGTTGCGCCGCGCCATAGGTTTCCACCGTCTTGTGCCAGCCGGTGGGCACCAGGCCCTGGGTGCCGGCCACCGGGCGCGGCAGCCAGGTGTTGTAGGGCAGGTACTCGCCGAAGTCGCCGCGCTCGTCGGCCACCAGCACGCCGTCGTAGTCGTCGGCCTGGGTGAACAGCGGCATGTCGGCCTGGGCGCTGCGGCGCTGCTCGTTGTCGAAGGTCCAGGGCTTCTCGCCGATGATCGTCAGGCCGAAGCGCCCGGCGGCGCGACGCAGGGCGGCGGCGTAGGCCTGGTCCTCGGGGCGCTGGCCGACCACCAGCAGCCAGCGCTTCCACTGGCGCAGGGCGAGGAACTGCACCAGGGCGTCGGCGAGCATGGCGCGGCTGGGCAGGCTGTGCAGCACGTTGGGCAGGCAGGCGTCGGTGCGCAGCGCATCGTCGGCGGCGCCGGCGTTGAACAGCAGGCTGTCCGGCAGCGCCGCCGATAGCTGGCGCAGCAGCGGCGCCGGTGCGTTGACCACGAACAGGCGCAGGCCCTCTGCATGTTGCTGGCGGGCGGCCTCCAGCAGCGCGGCTTCGCTCTCGGCATTGGCCGCCAGCAACTGGTAGCGCTGCTTGAGGAAGCGCCCGGTGCTGTTGTTGTCGGTGGTCGCCAGCTCGGCGCCGCGCAAGCCGGTGTCGCGGGGCTCGGGGATGACGTTGGACAGCAGCGGCCCCGGGTCGGGGCTGTAGCCGAGGTAGCCGACGCGCACCTCCAGCGGCTGGCGCGCCTCGGCGGCGACGGCGTGGTTGGCCAGCAGCGCGGCGGCCAGGGCCAGCAGGTAGGTCAGGGCATAGGGCGCAAGGTGGCGCATGGCGGGGGCTCCCGTTCTTGTAGCGCCAGCCTAGGGCCGCCCCGGGCCTGGGGAAATATGCAGAAAGTAGCGCCGGGGCAGTACCAAGGTAGTAGCCCGGCCGCTCGCCCAAGGCCCTAGCATGGAGGCACAAGAACGAGACCGGGAGGCCCGGCCATGCGTGTGCTCAAGACCCTGCTGCTGCCCGTGCTGCTGATCCTCAGCCTGATCGGCGTGGATGGCTTCCGTGCGTCCCCCGCTGCGCCCCCCGCGGCGTTTTCATCGAGCCTCGGGCGATGAGCACCCTCGGCCGCATCAACCTGCTGGTGGTGCTGTTCTTCGCCGCAGTGGCACTGGTCTGTACCGGGGTGCTGCTGCGCCAGGCCAGCCAGGACGTGCAACGCGAGATGGTGGCCGCGCGCGCGGTGGTCGAGTACCTGCACGAGGCCGCCCGGCGCGACCCCAAGGCCCTGGAGTCGGCCCTGGCGCGGGGCCTGCGCCATGTGCGCATCCACTGGCAGGGCGAGACGCCCTCACAACCACGCGGCCTGGACGCTTGGCTCGGTGCGCGGCTGTTCCCGCCCGCCGAGCAGTACGGCGAGCCGCTGCAACTGGACGATGGCCGCCGCGTGCTGATCAGCGTCGACCCGGCGGACGAGATGGACGAGGTGGAGGATTCCCTCATCCAGTTGCTGGTGCTGTTCGGCCTGGCCCTGGGCCTCAGCCTGCTGGCCATCCGCGTCGCGGTACGCCGGGGCCTGCGGGTGCTCGACGAGCTGCGCGCCGGCTTCGACGAGATCGCCCGGGGCCGCCTGGCGGTACGCCTCAACCAGCCTTCGCTGCACGAGGCACGCCTGCTGGCCGGCCACTTCAACGAGATGGCCAGCACCCTGGAGCAGGTGCGCAACGACAACGCCGAGCTGACCCGCGCCCTGCTGGCGCTGCAGGAGCACGAGCGCAAGCACCTGGCCCTGGCCCTGCACGACGACATCGGCCAGTACCTCGCCGGCATCCGCGCGCAGCTGCTGCTGTTGCGCTCCATGACCGGCCAGGCGCCGGGCGCCGGTGCCACCCTGCGCAGCCTGGAGGACAACTGCCAGCGCATGCAGGACAGCTTCCGCGCGCTGGTGCGTGACCTTTACCCCGTGGTGCTGGAGCGCCTGCACCTGGGCGAGGCCATCGAGCTGCTCACCGAGCAGTGGCGCAGCGCCCAGGGCGTCGATTGCCAGTTGCGCCTGGGCGAGGACCTGCCGGTGCTGCCCACCGCCGACCAGGCCCATCTCTACCGCCTGTTGCAGGAAGCCCTGACCAACATCGCCCGCCACGCCGATGCCAGTGCGGTGAGCGTGCGCCTGGAGCGCCGCGGCCGGCGCCTGCGCCTGCTGGTGGGCGACAACGGCCGGGGCGCCGTGCAGCCGCCACGGCCGGGCATCGGCCTGCGTTCCATGCTGGAGCGGGCGCGCTGCCTGGGTGGCGATCTGCGCCTGCGCACCCGCGCCGGCGGTGGCTGGCTGGTGCGCCTGAGCATTCCCCTGGGCGAAGCCTGAACGACCTGGAGAGCCTGCGATGAAGATTCTGCTGGTGGACGACCATTCCGTGGTGCGCCAGGGCTACGCCAGCCTGCTGCGCGGCCTGCTGCCCGAGGTGGAGGTGAGCGAAGCGGCCAGCGGCGAGCAGGCCTTGCAACTGGTGCAGGACAGCATTCCCAACCTGGTGGTGATGGACCTCTCGCTGCCGGGCATCAGCGGCCTGGAAACCACCCGCCGGCTGCGCCAACGCCTGCCGCAGTTGCGCGTGCTGTTCTTCAGCATGCACGACGAGCTGCCCCTGGTGCGCCAGGCCCTGGATGCCGGTGCCGCCGGCTACATCACCAAGAACTCCGCGCCCGAGGTGCTGGTGGAGGCGGTGCGGCGCATCCTCGCCGGGCACGCCTACATCGAGCAGCCCCTGGCTACCCAGCTGGCCTGCCACCCGGCGCACCAGGCCGGCGACCCGCGCCTCACCGGGATGACCCAGCGCGAGCTGGAAATCTTCACCATGCTCGCCCGCGGCATGCCCGCACGCAGCATCGCCGAGCACCTGTGCATCAGCGCCAAGACGGTTTCCAACTACCTGACGATGCTGAAGAACAAGCTGCAGGTCAGCTCCCAGGCGGAGCTGGTGCACCTGGCCATCGATACCGGGGTATTGCGGCTGGGGTGATAGGGCAGGGCATCGGCTCTGCTGTGACGACTTGAGCTGAGGACTCGACAGGGTGAGTGCGTGCCGTAGGGTGTGCCGTGCGCACCGCCGCACGGTGCCTCCGGCGAGCTCCCGGTGCGCGCAGCACACCCTACGTCCGAAGTGAGCGACGGTTGCATGTTCCGAGGCCTGAGGGGGGCCAAAACACGATCCAGGAGCGTGGGTGTTTACTCGCGATCAGACCCACCCCGGACATCGCGGCTGCAACCGCTCCCACAGCCCCCGCCAGGTCATTCCACCTCAGGTCTTCAGCTGGCTGGCGAACTGCCCCACGGCGCTGACCACGCGCTGGGCGCCGTCCTGGATTTCGACGATTACCGAGCCGGCTTCGTTGGCCAGGTTCAGCCCCTGCTCGGCGTGGTGGCGGCTGCTGGACATGCTGTCCACCGCCGCCTGGGCCAGGCTCTGGTTCTGCTGCACGACCTCGACGATTTCCTCGGCCGCCTGGCTGGTGCGCCCGGCGAGCTGGCGCACTTCGTCGGCGACCACGGCGAAGCCGCGGCCCTGCTCGCCCGCGCGGGCCGCCTCGATGGCGGCGTTGAGGGCCAGCAGGTTGGTCTGCGAGGCGATGCCGCTGATGGTCTTGATGATCGAGCTGATCAGTTGCGACTGCTTGTCCAGCGCCTCGATGCCTTCGGCCGCTTCCTGCACCTGGTTGGTGATCAGGCGCATGACGTTGACCGTCTGGCTGACCACCGAGGCGCCTTTCTGCGCGGTGGCGTCGGTCTGCTGGGAGGTGCTGTAGGCGATGTTCGCCGCTTCGGCCACGGCCTGCTCCTGGTTCACCTGGTCGGTGATCACGGTGGCGAATTTCACCACCTTGTAGAGCTGGTCGTTGGTGTCGTGCACCGGGTTATAGGAGGCCTCCAGCCAGACGTCGCGGCCGTGGGCGTCGATGCGCTTGAAGCGGCCGACGACGAACTCGCCGCGCAGCAGCTTGGCCCAGAACTCCCGGTAGCCGGCGGAGCTGGACTCCTCCGGATCGCAGAAGACGCTGTGGTGCTTGCCCTTGATCTGCTCCAGGCGGTAGCCCATGGCATCGAGGAAGCGCTGGTTGGCGTTGAGCACCTCGCCCTTGAGGTTGAACTCGATGACTGCGGTGGAGCGCAGCAGGGCGTTGATCAGGCCCTCGTGCTCCTTGGCGGTCTCGATGGTCCGGGTCAGGTCGTTGGCGCACACCACCACGCTCTGGATCTGTCCGCGCCCGTCGCGGATCGGTTGCCAGATGCAGCGCAGCCAGGCCTCGCGGCCGTCGCCGCGGAGCAGCCGGTACGCGCCGTTGAAGTGCTCGCCGTTGGCCAGGCCCTGGCGCATCTTCAGGTAGTTGGGGTCGCGGTGGAAGGTCTGGGGGATGAGCTCTTCGAGCGTGCGGCCGATGACATTCTCAGTGCGGTACTGCAGCACATTGAGGAAGTTTTCGTTGACGGACAGGATGCGACCCTGGAGGTCGATCTCCATCACCAGCATTTCCTGGAAGATGGATTCCTTGATCTGCTGGGCCCGGGCGTTTTCCTCCCGAAGGTGCTCCAGTTCCTTTTTCAAGCGCGTGTTGAACATGGTCGGAACCCGTTGGCTGAGAGTGTGGAACTGCTTGGTCAGCGCATCGGCCCTGCCGGTACTTTCTTAAGGGGCTGGCGAACAATTCGACGGGGCGCGGCTTGAAAAGTGTAGACGCGCGCCGCCCGAACATCATTTTTCCCAATCCACCGGGCATTCCCGGCAGCCTTCCATGTTCACCCCCTGGAACGACGCGTAGTGGCGACGGGCGCCGCTGAGGTCGGCGTTCTCCAGGTTGGCGTCGCCCAGCTTGGCTTCCTGCAGGTTGGCGTCGTTGAGGCGGGCGCCCTTGAGGTCGGCGCGGCTGAGCCAGGTCATTTCCAGGTCGGCGGCGCTGAGGTTGGCGTCGTGCAGCCTGGCGCCGGAGAGGCGGGCGAACTCCAGGTAGGCGGCGGTCAGGTCGGCGCCCTTGAACTGCGCGCCCTGGCCGAACAGGCCCCAGCCCTGCACCGCCACCAGGCGGGCGCCGCTGAGGTTGGCCAGGCGCAGGTTGCTCTGCTGCAGGCTGGCGCGGGTCAGGTTGCTGCCCACCAGTCGGGCTTTCTCAAGGTTGGCCAGGTCGAGGTTGGCGTGGCGCAGGTCGGCGCCGGAAAGATCGGCCCCGGCCAGGTTGATCTTGTGCAGGTCGAGGTTGCGCAGGTCGGCATTGCGCAGGTCGGCGCCCGGGCACTGGCTTTCCGGCTCCAGGCGGCAGCCGTCGATCACCCGGACGGCGTCCTCGGTGGCGGTTTCGGCGTGCGGAGCGGGGGCCTGGGCCCAGGCGAGCCCGACGACCAGCATCAGCAGGGGAAGGAACATGGGCAGGTAGTTCATGACGGCTCCTGGTGCGTGGCAGGGGAGTCGGCGCGCCCGCAGGCGCGCCGGGGAGGGTCAGCGGCTGGCGGTCTTGTTGTCCCAGCTCGGCAGCTTGAACACCCAGAACGAGCCGCCCTGGGCCACCGGCTTGGTCAGCTCGGCCATGTCGCCGCCCCACAGCGGCACGGCGCCGCCGTAGCCGACGGTCACGCCGATGTACTGCTCGCCGTCCTGTTCCCAGGTGATGGGCGGGGAGACGATGCCGCTGCCGGTCTGGAACTTCCACAGCTCCTTGCCGGTTTTCGCGTCGAAGGCCTTGAAGAAGCCGTCGCCGGTGCCGGTGAACACCAGGTTGCCCTTGGTGGCGAGTACGCCGGCCCAGAGCGGCAGGTGCTCGTTGTGCTCCCACACCACCTTGCCGGTGGTCGGGTCCATGGCGCGCAGGCTGCCGACGTGGTCGTCGTACATGCGCTTGATGCGGAAGCCCATGCCCAGGTAGGCGGAGCCTTTCTTGTAGTTGACCTCCTCGGTCCAGTAGTCCTCCTTCCAGTTGTTGGCCGGCACGTAGAACAGGCCGGTGTCCTGGCTGTAGGCCATGGGGTTCCAGTTCTTGCCGCCGAGGAAGGGCGGGGAGACCTCCACCGCCTTGCCGTGCTTCTGGCCCGGCTCGGGCAGGGGCGGGCGCTGGCCTTCGTTCTCCACCGGGCGGCCGGTCTTCAGGTCGATGTGGCTGGCCCAGGTGATGTTGTCGACGAAGGGGAAGGCGTTCTGCAGCTTGCCGTTGGTGCGGTCCACCACATAGAAGAAGCCGTTGCGGTCGGCGTGGGCGGTGGCTTTCACCACCTTGCCGTCCTTGCCCTTGTAGTCGAACAGCACCAGCTCGTTGTTGCCGGAGAAGTCCCAGGCGTCGTTCGGGGTGTGCTGGTAGAACCACTTCACCTCGCCGGTGCTCGGGTCCACGCCCACCTGACCGGAGGTATAGAGGCTGTCGTAGTCGTGGGGGTTGCCGCCCTTGGCGGTGCGCGCCCAGGTGTTCCAGGGGCCGGGGTTGCCCGCGCCGACGATGATGGTGTTGGTCTCGGCGTCGAAGCTGGCGCTCTGCCAGGGCGCGCCGCCACCGTGGCTCCAGGCCTCGACCTTGCCGGTCGGGGAGTTCTTGTCGTCCGGCCAGGAGGGCGCCTTCACATCGCCCGTCGGGGTGCTGTCCTTGCCGTTGAGGCGGCCCATGTGGCCCTCGACGAAGGGGCGCATCCAGACTTCCTCGCCGGTGTCCGGGTCGCGGGCGTAGAGCTGGCCGACCACGCCGAATTCGTCGCCGGAGCTGCCGTGGATCAGCAGGGTCTTGCCGGTCTTCTGGTCCTTGATCAGGGTCGGGGCCCCGGTCATGGTGTAGCCGGCGGTGTGATCGCCGAACTTCTTGTTCCACACCACCTTGCCGGTGTCCTTGTTCAGCGCCACCAGGCGGCCGTCCAGGGTGCCGAAGAAGATCTTGTCGCCGTAGATGGCGGCGCCGCGGTTGACCACGTCGCAGCAGGGGCGGATGTCGTCGGGCAGGCGGTGGTTGTAGACCCACAGGCGCTTGCCGGTCTTGGCGTCGAGGGCGAACACGCGGGAATAGGAGCCGGTGACGTAGACCACACCGTCGCGCACGATCGCCTGGGATTCCTGGCCGCGCTGCTTCTCGTCGCCGAAGGAGTAGGACCAGGCCGGCACCAGCTTGAACACGTTCTGGTCGTTGACCTGGGCCAGGGGGCTCCAGCGCTGGGCGTTGGTGCCCATGCCGTACTGCAGCACGTCCTTGACCGAGACATGGTCGTTGGCGATGTCTTCCCAGGTCACGTTGGCGGCGAAGGCGCTGGCGCTGGCGGCGAGGCCACCGGCGAGCAGGAGGCCCTTGATGGCGAGGCTGAGCGGGCTGGCAGGTTGGGGGTGCGATCTTGTTGTCATGTGTGCGGTTCCCGTGGTCGTTGTGGACCAGTGCGCCACCTGGCGTCCTGGCGCTTCGAATACTGGAAGCGCCACCGCCTGCGGGATACGGAAAAACTCCCGCGCTTGCCGGGAAAACTTCCCAGTGCGGGCATGACTTGGAACCGCTGCCAAAGCGCCTCGATACACCTCCGCCCGGCTTGCTACCAAGGGAGTAGGGCGCGGCCACCAAAGCAGCATTCGGCCCTGATCGGGCGCTCCTTACCATCCTCGTCACCACGCTCCTGCCGAGCGTTCGCCTTGCCCAGCATCTCGAAGAGGATGGAAGTCATGAATAACAAGAACGCCCTGCGTGGCCTGATGTTCCTTGCCGGTCTGAGCCTCACCGGTCTTGCCCTGGCCCATGGCGATGTCGTGCCGCAGGCCGTCAACACCGATGGCCTGGAGCCCCTGGGCAAGGAATGGCGTGACACCAACCCCTACCGCGCGCCCTATGAGAAGAACGCCCTGGCGGTGGAGATCGGTTCCTCGGCCTACAACCAGAACTGCGCCCGTTGCCACGGCCTGGAAGCCAAGTCCGGTGGCATCGCCCCCGACCTGCGCCTGCTCGAAATCAGCGCCGACGGCGACGAGTGGTTCAAGGAACGGGTGATCAACGGCGCGGTGCGCGATGGCGCGGTGTACATGCCGAAGATGGCCGACTTCCTCAGCCAGGAAGCGCTCTGGGCCATCCGCTCCTACCTGGAAAGCGTCCACGTCGAAGAGTGATCGCCATGCGCCTGCTCGCCCTGCTGTGCTGGTTGCTGTGCCTGCCGCTGGCGCAGGCGCATGTCCGCCCCTATGACGACATCCTCGCCTCGGGGGTGCTCAAGGTCGCGGTCTACGAGAACTTCCCGCCCTACAGCTTCCAGCAGGACGGCCAGGCCCGCGGCGTCGACGTCGACCTGGCCAATGCCCTGGCCGCAGCGCTGGGGCTGAAGGCCGAGCTGATCTGGGTGACCCCCGGCGAGAAGCTCGACGACGACCTGCGCAACTACATCTGGAAGGGCCACTACCTGCGCCCCAAATTGCTCGCGGACCTGATGCTGCGCGTGCCCTACGACCGTGACTACACCGCGCGGCGCAACGACGTGGGCGAGCTGGTCAACGAACAGGTGGTGATCTTCGCCCCCTACCAGCGCGAGCGCTGGCACCTGGTGCACGACACCCGGCGCCTGCTGGCGGTGGACAGCATCGGCGTGTTCCGCCTGCACCCCATCGGCGTCGAGCTGGAGAGCGTGCCGTCCTTCTACCTGACCTCGGTGTTCAACGGCCAGCTCAGCGCCAACACCCGCCACTACCCGAGCCCGGCGGCCGCCTTCGCCGCCCTGCGGGGCGCCGAGGTGGATGCGGTGATGGCCCTGCGCGGCGAGCTGCAGTGGCTGCTGCACCAGGCCGCCGACCCGGCGCTGCAATCCTCCGACACCACCTACCCCAACCTCGGCCAGCCCCTGTGGGACATCGGCATGGCGGTGCACGAGTCAAACCGCCAGCTTGCCAACGCGCTGGACATGGAGGTGGAAGCGAGGGTCCGCGATGGCCGGCTGGCCGCCCTCTACGCCCGCTACGGGCTGACCTACGAGCTGCCCGGCCTCTACCAGGACGTGCAATGAGGTGGGCCCCGGCCTGCCAGGGAGAACCGCCATGCGCCACCTGACCACGCTGCTGCTGGGCTTGTGCCTGGGGGCCCAGGCCCTGGCCGCGACCGATCCGGGCAAGGACCCGATGCCCTCGGTGATGTGGGACTTCCACCACCAGCGCATCCTCGACGGCGCGCCCTACGTCTTCGACGACCGCGTGCAGCTGCTGGCGCCGCCCTTCGCCGAGGACGCCCGCCAGGTGCCGATCCAGGTGGACGCCCGCGCGCTGCCGGGCAAGGTGACGCGACTCATGGCCTGGGCCGAGCTCAACCCCATTCCGCGGGTGTTCGACTTCCGCCCCGGCGATGCCGTATTGCCGGTGGTGGCGATCCGCATCCGCATCGAGCAGGCCACGCCGATCCGCGCGGCGGCGCTGACCGAGGACGGTGTGTGGCACATCGGCTCGGCCTGGATCGACGCCGCCGGCGGCGGCTGCACCGCGCCCAGCGTGGTGCGCGCGCAACCGGGCTGGGAGGACCGCCTGGGGCAGATCCACGCCGCGCGCTTTCCCCTGGGGGACGACGAACGCCTGCGCCTGCGCGTCGACCACCCGATGGACAACGGCCTGGTGGGCGGCATCCCCGAGTTCTTCCTCAACCAGGCCGAACTGCGCGACGCCGCCGGCAAGCCCCTGGCGACCCTGGAGCTGTTCCCGGCCGTGGCCGAGAACCCCACCCTCAGCCTGGACGTGAAGGGCCACGCAGGCGCGCGCCTGTGGCTGCGCGACAACAACGGCAACGAATTCGAAGGGGGGCTCTAGGCATGCGCCTGCTCGTGCTGGTGTTCCTCGTCGTGCTGCCGCTGCTGTCCCGCGCCGAGCTGGACTACACCCTGCAACCCCGGCAGATCGCCGAAGGCACCTGGCTGCTGGAAGGCAGCACCGACAACTTCGCGCCCGGCAACGGCGGCAACGTGGTCAACACCGCCTTCATCGTCACCGACGACGGCGTGGTGGTGATCGACAGCGGCCCCTCCAAACGCTATGGCGAAGCCCTGCGCCGGGCCATCGCCACGGTCACTTCGCAACCGGTGAAGAGGGTGCTGATCACCCACCACCACCCGGACCACGCGCTGGGCAACCAGGCCTTCGCCGACGTGCCCATCGCCGCGCTGCCCGGCACCACCGAGCTGCTGCGCCAGCAGGGCGACGCCATGGCGGAGAACATGTACCGCCTGGTGGGCGACTGGATGCGCGGCACCGAGGTGCTGCTGCCCACCGAGGCGGTCACCCCCGGCACCTTCAGCATCGGTGGCCACCCGCTGCGCCTGCTGGCCCTGCGCGGCCACACCGGGGCGGACCTGGCGATCCTCGACGAGCGCACCGGCGTGCTCTTCGGCGGCGATTTGCTGTTCTACCAGCGCGCCCTGACCACCCCCAACAGCCCGGGGCTGGACGTTTGGCTCGCCGACCTCGACCAGCTCCAGGCGCTGCCCTGGAAACTGCTGGTGCCCGGCCACGGCCCGGTGGCCCGCGATGACGCGATCTTCACCCAGATGCGCGACTACCTCGGCTGGCTCGACGGCCTGCTGCGCGACGGCGCGAAACGCGGCGCGGAGATGAACGAGCTGATCCGCGCGCCCATCCCCGAACGCTTCGCCGGCATCAGCCTGACCCGCTACGAGCTGGTGCGCAGCGTCAGCCACCTTTACCCGCGCTACGAGCGCGAGCGCCTGCCATTGGCTGAGTGAGGCGCAGCGGTGCCACGACGCGCTCCGCATGGTGGACGGGTGAAGCGTCGTCCACCCTACCTGTTCTGCGTTCCCACCCAGCGCAGGCGTACCCCCGGGGCGTAGGGTGCAGGTCGCTTTTTACCTCCACCAGGCGGAGTCGAGTGGGGGCACGTCGTCATGCCCGATCGTCCGTTACGCGGCCACCCCGTCATTCCCACGCCTGCGGGAGCCCACTGGACGGGCCCGGTATTGCTACCAAGGAACTACGAATCTCCGCACTGAGGTGAATTGGCGGGGAGGGCGGGCGAACCAAGAATTCGCGGCAGACCGGGAAATTTTCCCGGATGACAACAACAAGCCCGCAGAGGTAGCCGCAATGAACCCCACCGGTTTCACCCAGCCTTTCGTCCGCACGGCGCTGTTCGCCGCCATCACCCTCGCCAGCCTGTCGGCCTGGGCGGGCGTCACCGACCAGGACATCAGCGATGCCGGCAAGCGCAACGACCAGATCGTGGTCAACGGCCTCAACCAGCAGGGCCAGCGCTACAGCACGCTGGACACGCTCAACACCGACAACGTCAAGGAACTGCGCCCGGTCTGGGCGCTGTCCTTCGGCGGCGAGAAGCAGCGCGGCCAGCAGGCGCAGCCGCTGATCAAGGACGGCGTGATGTACGTCACCGCCTCCTACTCGCGGGTGTTCGCCGCCGACGCGCGCACCGGCAAGAAGCTCTGGCAGTACGACGCGCGCCTGCCCGACGGCATCATGCCCTGCTGCGACGTGATCAACCGGGGCGTGGCCCTGTACGGCGACCTGGTGATCTTCGGCACCCTCGACGCCAAGCTGGTGGCGCTGAACAAGGACACCGGCAAGGTGGTGTGGAAGAAGACCGTGGCCGACTACAAGGCCGGCTACTCCATCTCCGCCGCGCCACTGATCGCCAAGGGCAAGCTGATCACCGGCGTCGCCGGCGGCGAGTTCGGCGTGGTCGGCAAGATCGAGGCCTATGACCCCGCCACCGGCAACCTGCTGTGGAGCCGCCCCACCGTGGAAGGCCACATGGGCTACGTCTACAAGGACGGCAAGGCGATCGAGAACGGCATCTCCGGCGGCGAAGCGGGCAAGACCTGGCCGGGCGACCTGTGGAAGACCGGCGGCGCCGCGCCCTGGCTGGGCGGCTACTACGACCCGAGCACCGACTCGCTGTTCATCGGCACCGGCAACCCCTCGCCGTGGAACTCCCACCTGCGCCCCGGCGACAACCTGTTCTCCTCCTCGCGCCTGGCGCTGAACCCGGAGGACGGCTCGATCAAGTGGCACTTCCAGACCACCCCGCACGACGGCTGGGACTACGACGGCGTCAACGAGCTGGTGTCGTTCGACTACCAGGATGGCGGCAAGACCATCAAGGCCGCCGGCACCGCCGACCGCAACGGCTTCTTCTATGTGCTCGACCGCACCAACGGCAAATTCATCCGTGGCTTCCCCTTCGTCGACAAGGTCACCTGGGCCAAGGGCCTGGACAAGAACGGCCGGCCCATCTACGACGACGCCCACCGCCCCGGTGCACCGGGGGATGCGAAGAAGGGCACCTCGGTGTTCGTCGCGCCGTCCTTCCTCGGCGGCAAGAACTGGATGCCCATGGCCTACAGCCAGGACACCGGCCTGTTCTACGTGCCCTCCAACGAGTGGGGCATGGATATGTGGAACGAGGGCGTGACCTACAAGAAGGGCGCGGCCTACCTGGGCGCGGGCTTCACCATCAAGCCGCTGAACGAGGGCTACATCGGCGTGCTGCGCGCCATCGACCCGAAGACCGGCAAGGAAGTCTGGCGCTATGAAAACTACGCGCCGCTGTGGGGCGGCGTGCTGGCCACCAAGGGCAACCTGGTGTTCACCGGCAACCCGGAAGGCTTCCTCATGGCCTTCGACGCCAGGACCGGCAAGAAGCTCTACGAGTTCAACACCGGCTCCGGCGTGATCGCCTCCCCGGTCACCTGGGAGATGGACGGCGAGCAGTACGTCACCGTGGTCTCCGGCTGGGGCGGCGCCGTGCCGCTGTGGGGCGGCGAGGTGGCCAAGCGCATCAAGGACCTGGACCAGGGCGGCATGATCTGGACCTTCAAGCTGCCCAAGGACCTGGTGGCCAAGCGTTGACGGAGCGGGCGCGGCGGCCCGGTGCCGCCGCGCTCTGCCCACTCCGGCGGGGTGGATTCACAGCCTGCCTCCTCATCCCCTAGACTGCGCTCCCCGCCGTCAGCGTTGCGTGCCGGCCTCTCGTCCCGAGGAGCGCCTCGCTCGTGATCCGTCTCAGCCTGCTTCCCTGCCTCGTCCTGCTGTCGTGGCTGCTCGCCGCACCGGCACAGGCCGCCGCCCCCATCGACCTGCGTGACTGGAACCCCGAGCAGCAGCCCATGCACGCGCTGGATGGCGATTGGCGGCTGACCTGGATCGAGCCGGAGCGCGCCGAGCAGCAGGTGCGCATCCCCTTCACCTGGGGCAAGGGCACCCCGACCTTCTGGGGGGAGGTGGGGTTCGGCCGGGTGGAGCTGCGCAGCCAGCTGCTGCTGCCTGCCCATGCCCGCCAGCTGGCGTTGTACTTCGATGACTTCAAGTCGGCGGCGCGGGTCTGGGTCGACGGCGCCCTGGTGCTGGAGCGCGGGCGGCCGGGCGATGCGGAGGACGAGGTGCCGCGCCTGCAATCGGCCATCGTGCCCCTGCCACAGGGGCACACGCAGGTGGACATCCGCATCGAGCTGTCCAACCACTTCCACCACGAGGGCGGCATCGACATGGCCGTCAGGGCCGGCACCCTGCAGACGCTGCAGATGGACGCGAGCCGGCAGCGCGCCCTGTACCTGCTGACCGTCGGCGCGGCCTTCATGATGGCGCTGTTCATGGGCCTGCTCGACCGCAGCGCGGCGCGCTCCCTGGGCGGTGCGCCGCTGGCCGCCATGCTGGTGCTGGCCGGGATGCGCGCGGCCTCCAGCGGCGAGCTGCTGGACCACTACCTGCAATGGCCGGCGCTCTGGATCTACCGCATCGAGTACCTGTCCGGGCACCTGTTCGCGCCGGCCTACGGCTTCCTCCTGCTGCGCCTGTTCCCGAGGGAGCTGTCGCGCCGTCTCGTGGTGCTGCTGGCCGGCGTGGGTGTGCTCGGTGCCGCCCTGACGCTGCTGCTGCCCGCGCACTTCTTCACCCTGCTGCGCGACCCCTGTGCCCTGTGGCTGCTGCTCAGCGAGCTGTACTTCCTCGGCGCCCTGCTGCTGGCTGCCAGGCGTCGCCGGGCGGGTGCCCTGTGGGTGCTGCTGGGGATGGTGGTGATGGACGCCACCATCGTCAACGACCTGCTGATGTACTCCTTCAGCGTCTCGACGCTCAATCTCATCCCGGTGGGGGTGCTGTTCTTCCTCCTCTCCCACGGCCTGGTGGTGGGCAGCCGGGTCATCGCCGCGCTGCAGCACAGCAACCAGTTGCGCGACGATCTCCAGCGCCTCAACGCCTCGCTGGAGGCCAGGGTCGACGAGCGCACCCGGGCGCTGGCGGTGGCCCGTGACCAGGCGCTGCACGAGGCGCAACAGTCGCTGGAGCGCCAGGCGATGCTCAGCCACGAACTGCGCACGCCCTTGGTGGCCATCCAGGGGCACCTCCAGCTCCTCGATCAGGGCGGGCTGGATGGTCGCCAGCAGCAGCGCATCGAGACCGTACAGAGCGCGGCGCAGAGCCTCACCGACGTGCTCGATGGCCTGATGCTGCTCAGCCGCGCCGAGAAGTTGGAGCTGCCTCCGGCCCAGGCCTTCTCCCCCGTACGCCTGGCCGAGGAGTGCGCTGCGATCTTCCAGCCCCAGGCCGAGGCGCGCGCCCTGCGGCTCTCGACCGCCTGCGCGGCCGGCCTGCCGGCCTTCGTGCTGGGCAACCCGAAGCCGCTGCGGCAGATCCTCTTCAACCTGCTGGGCAATGCCCTGAAGTTCACCGAGAGCGGGGAGGTGGTCATCCGCCTGGACAGGGACGGCGACGGCCTCCTCATCGAGGTCCGGGACACCGGCCCCGGTATCCGCCCCGAGCTGCAGGCCAGCATCTTCGACGCCTTCGTGCGGGACCCGCTATCCGACCGCCCCGGCATCGGCCTGGGCCTGTACATCAGCGCGCGGCTGGCCGCCCTGATCGGCGGGCAGCTGACCCTGGACAGTGCGCCCGGGCGCGGCACCACCCTGCGCCTGGCGCTGCCCTGGCCGGAGGTCGACGAGCCCGAGCCGGGCGCGGACGAGGTCGCCCAGCTGCAGGGCATGCGCGTGCTGCTGGTGGAGGACGTGGAGGTCAGCCGCCTGGTGACCGCCGAGTTGCTGCAGAGCTGGGGCTGCCAGGTCGGCACGGCCAGCTCCGGCCTCGAAGCGGTCGCTGCCTGCCTGGCCACGCCCTACGACCTGGTGCTGATGGACATGCGCCTGCCCGACATCGACGGGCTCGCCGCCAGCCGCAGGATCCTCGAAGGGGCCGCTGGCGGGCCCAGGCCGCTGCTCCTGGCCCTGACCGCCAACGCCGGTGACCTGGACCTGCAGCAGTGCCGCGAGGCCGGTCTGGCCGGCGTGCTGGCCAAGCCCCTGCACCGCGAAGCCTTGCTCGCGTTGCTGGAGCGCTGGGAGCCGCCGGCCCCGCTGGCCGGGTCGCCGATCGAGGAAATCTCCCAGGAGCGCATCGTGAAACTGCGCGGCTGGCTCGGCGCGGCGCTGTTCGACCGCCTGCTGCCGACCCTGTGCACCTCGTTGCGCGAGATACGGGCGTCGCTCGCCTCGCTGCCCGATGGCGGGCGGGGCACCGAGCAACTGGAGGCGCTGTGCCACCGCCTGCGCGGCAGCACGCTCAACTTCGGGCTCGATCAACTGGCCCAGGCAGCCGAGCGTACGCGCCGTCCGGAGCAGGTCCCGGCGTTGCTGGCGGTGCTCGACCGCCATCTGGTGCTGCTCGAGGATCGGCTCGCGGTCGAGGCCGCCATGAGGCGAACTGACGCATGAGGTGGCAACCCGCCAGCGCTTTGAGTCAGAATCCGCGCCGGTCCGAAACAGGGAAAATGGAGTGATGGCCGATAAGCTGGTGGTGGTGGAGGATGCTCCCGAGATCCGCGACATGATGGTGCTCTACCTGCAGAACGCGGGGTACGAGGTGCACGCCACCGATTCGGGGTGGCAGTGCCTGGAACTGGTGCAGGCCCAGAATCCGGCGCTGGTGCTGCTGGACATCGGCCTTCCCGACCTGGACGGGCTGACCGTCACGGCGCAGCTGCGGCGCCGCCACCCACAGCTCGGCATCATCCTGGTGACGGTGCGCGACGAGGACTACGACCGGGTCGTGGGCCTCGATGCCGGCGCCGATGGCTACCTCACCAAGCCGCTGAACCTGAACATCCTCCAGGCCCAGGTGCGCAGCCTGCTGCGCCGCTGTGGCGGGGGAGAGCGGGTCGGCGACTTCAACCTGCACCTGGGGCGTTTTCGCGTGGACCTGCTGCGCCGGCGCATCTACGACCCGCAGGGCCAGGACGTTAACCTCACGCCCGGCGAGTTCGCCCTGCTGATCGGCCTGATCGAGCGGCGCGGCAGCGCCATCAGCCGCCATGATCTGCTCCACTGCGTGCGCCGTGGCCAGGGAACCGACGAGCAGGTCGACGTGCGCACCGTGGATGCGCTGGTGGTACGCCTGCGTCGCAAACTGGAACTCAACGCCAATCGGCCGCAACTGATCCTGACCGTCTACGGCAAGGGTTACAGGCTGGCGACTGACGACGAGATCGGCGGCGGCCCCGCTCACTAGGCGGGTATGAATGGCCGTTCACAAGCATGAACGGCGTCTCCTAGCCCTCGCTTATAGCGAATAGAGAAAATTCACCATCCGTGAAATTTCCTTTCGTGACAGTGAGGTCCAACATGCCGGTCGAGCGCTTCTCCCCCCGAACCACACCCCGCGTTCTTCCGGTCCAGCGCTTCCAGCCAAGCCGCATCGCTGCCGCCATCCTTGTCGGCATGGGGGTGCCTTCGGCCTGGGCCGAATCGAACAACATCGTCGCGGCGGGGGGCTCCTACCTGGTCGGCGACACCGTCATCCACTACGCCGGCACGGCGACCAATATCGCCACCAAGGGCTCGGTGACGGACATCACCACCGAAACGGTGCGTGGCCAGACCGGCTTCAACTCCTTCAGCCACTTCCAGGTGGGCAGCGGCAATACCGTCAACCTCTACGTGCCCGGTGGCGCCAGCAACCTGGTGAACCTGGTGCACGACTCGCGCGTCGTCATCAATGGCACCCTCAATGGCGTGCTCGCCGATGGCAACCGCATCGGCGGCCATATCATCTTCGCTGACCCCCATGGGCTGGTGGTGGGCGCCAGTGGCGTGGTCAACGTCGGCAGCCTGACCATCACCACGCCGTCCACCCAGCAGATGCAGCAACTATCCGGCGCCGTCGGCACCCTGTCGGCGGACGGTACCGCGCGCCTGGTGGACGACCTGCGCAACGGCCTCTACAACGACGCCGGTTCGCTCACCGACTACACCGGCACCGAGCGCGGCAAGGTGGAGATCAAGGGCCGGGTCAACGCCGTGGGAGCGGTCAACATCTTCGGCGCCGCCGCCGTGGTGGCCAATGGTGCCCGCATCGAAGGTGGCAAGGACATCGCCGACGCGGTGTTCCGCGGCACGGTGAACACCGAGGGCCTGGCGGTGGGGCAGGCCGTGGCGCGCGCCGATGGCGCCGTGCGCATCGTCGGACGCGATTCGGCGACGGTATCCGGCGAACTCGCGGCCCTGATGGCGGACGGCAGCGGCGCCAACGTTTCGGTGTCCGGCGGCCAGAGCCTGGAGCTCACCGCGACCGCCAACATCTCCACCCAGGGCGCTGCCGGCAAGAACGGCGGCAAGATCGCCCTTGAAGCCAGCACCGTCAATTTGCGCACGGGCTCGACCCTGAGCACCCGCGCCAGCGGTGCCGGCCGCTCGGGGGACATCCAGGTCAGCGCCGTCAGCGATGGCGGTTGCACCTTCTGCGAAGGCGACCAGGTGCAGACGGTCGCCGAGCTCACCGACAGGCTGAGCAAACAGCCCAACACCTTGCTGGCGCCGGAGCGGGGCGTGGCCAGCGTCAATATCGAGAAGGGCGCGGTGCTCGATGCCAGCCATGCCGAGGAATCCAGACAGGGCGACATCAAGGTCAGCGCCACGGCGATCAGCCGGCAACTGGGGGGCTACTCCGCCGCCGATGCCAGCGTGAAGGTGGCGGGCACCCTCAAGGGCAACGACATCAGCCTGGCCAGCAATGCCGTGGCCGTGGTCGACCCGTCGCGGCTCGGCACGCTCTTCGACAGTGCAGCGATCAAGGCGGACGTGCTGCGCATCAAGAACGAGAACGGCTGGTCCGACGAGGCGGCCTGGGGCAAGGTGATCGGCGACATCATCAAGCCGATCACTGGTATCGGCTCGCTGAACGATCCCGACCAGCTCAAGGCCCTCGGCGTCGACCCGGCCGACTTCAGCGAGCTGACGGCGCTCATCCCTTTCCTGGCGGTCTCCATCGCCCAGGCCGACTCCACGGTCGAAGTGCTCGATGGTGCCAGCCTGCAGGCCAGCCGCTCCCTGCTGGTCAAGGCCGACAGCACCCGCAACGTCGGGACCGAAAGCTTCTCCATTCCCGTGGTGCAGAGCCTCATCCCCTTCAACGCCGGCGTCGTCTTCGGACGCATCAGCGGGGTGACCCGTGTTGAGGTCAAGTCGGGGGCCGTGCTCAAGGGCGGGCAGGGCATCGCCGTACAGGCCCACAGCGAGAACAAGCTGGACGTGAAGGCCGAGGCGTCCAACGGCCATGATGCCGAAGGCAAGCCGGCGACCACCACCGGCTTCGCCGCCGCCATGGCCAATACGGCACTGACCACCACCGCGCAGGTGAACGCCGGCGCCTCGCTGAACACCCGTGGCGACGTCAGCGTGCTGGCGCTCAGCGAACAGGACATCAGCAACACGGCCAGTTTCAAATCCATCGGCAACGGTGCCGCAGGCGGCGCGGTGCTCGCCCTCAGCGTGCTCGACAGCGACACCCGGGCGGCCTTCGATGCCAACCTCAGCGGTGCGCGCAACCTCAACGTCAGCGCCACCAACCTGGTATCCCGCCAGCACAACGAAGCCACCTCGCAGGCCGGCAAGAGCCTGGCCGACTTCATCAAGTTCCGCGCCATGGGCACGGTCGACCCGATCAAGAACTTCGTCCTCAGCAAGTTCAAGGAGGTCAACCCGACCCAGCCCAGCGACAGCAAGTTCCGCCTCGCCGCCTCCCTCGCCCTGGTCGTCAGCGACCAGCAGGCCGAGGCGAGCATCGGCAAGGGCAGCCAGCTGAGCCTCAGCGGCGACCTCAGCCACACAGCGCTGCAGGAGATCCGCAACCTGCACAACCTGTCCAACAGCACGGTCAATGGTTCCAAGCGCGGCTCGGACCAGAACGACTACTCCCTGAGCATGGCGGTGGCCATCGCCACCCTCAACCAGGGCACCCGCGCCCTGGTGGGGGACGGCGCGCAGATCGCCGCGCAGCGCATCGGCATCGGCGCCAACTACATCCAGCCGCTCAACCTGAATGGCTTCGACCGCTGGAGTTCGCTAAGCGACATCGGCAAGCGAATGATCAGCCTTTCGGGCTGGCCCAGTGACCTGGCGGGCAAGTTCTCGACGCAATACGCCAACTCCCAGGGCACCTCCGACGAGCTGGCGATCACCGGCTCCGTCTCGGTGCTCACCAACCTGGTGGACACCCGCGCCTGGGTCGGTGACAAGGTGCGCCTGGATGCGCTGACCACCGGCGAGCAGCCCTGGCAGAGCAGCCCGCTGGCCCAACTGGCGGAGCGCCGTGATGGCAAGGGCCAGCTCATCCCGCTCAGCGCCATGGCCAGCGACCGCCGCTGGGACTGGGCGCAGCCCATTACCGTGGCCGCCGGCAACCAGCTCGGGCAACTGGCGATCGCCGGCAATATCGGCATGTTCCTGTTCGGCACCAACGTCGGCGGCGAGGCGGCGTCCCCCTCGGACGGCAAGCCCACGGCCCTGGGCGGAGCGCTCAACGTGCAGACCGTTTCCAGCAAGGCGGTGGCGGGCATCGGTGCGCAGTCCGTGGTCAAGGCCGGCGGTGTCCAGGTCCAGGCGCTGCAGGACGACCTGATCCTCGCCATCAGCCCCTCGGCGGGGTCCGGCGTCAGCGCTGCGGCCAACGGCGCGGCGGTGGCCAATACCCTGACCTCCACCGTCAACGCCTCCATCCACAACACCGCCAGCGTGGAGGCGGGGCGTGTCGGTGTGCAGGCCGAGCACCGCCTGGGGCTGTGGACCGCATCCGGGGCCGTGGCCTTTGGCGCGGGGGCCGGCGTCGGCGGCGGGCTGGCGCTCAATGTGCTGACCACCGACGTCGACGCGCTGGTGGGCAACAACCGCAACTGGCGCCCCTCGGTGATGGGCCAGGGGCTCGACGCCAGCGGCAAGGGCATCTGGAAGGCCAACCTGCTGGACGTGCAGGCACTCAGTTCCGGGCAGAGCGGCGCCTTCGCCATCGCCGGGGCCGTGGTCAAGGGCAAGGAAGAGAAGAAGCAGCAGGAGGACGCCACCCAGAAGGCGGGGGACATCGGCAAGCCCACGGTGGAGCTGGCGGACAGCTTCGGCCAGGCGCTGTTGCAATCCATCACCCTGGGCGTGGTCAACGTCACCCCGGCCCTCAGCTCCCTGGCCAGTACGGCTGGCAAGGTCAAGGACGCTGTCAGCGAGGCGCCCTCGAAGATCGCCAGCGGCTGGGACAGCATTAAAAAGATGTTCGGCAAGCAGGATGCCGGCTCCGGCCCCGATGGTGGCGGCAGCGATTCCGGCGGGCAGGGCAAGGGCTTCTCCATCGCCGCTGCCGGCTCGAGCAGCATCAACGTTTCCCGCCAGCGCAGCCGGGCCGACCTCGGTGACATCGTCCTCGACCCGCGTGACCCGGCCCGGGGCGGCAGCAAGGTCCAGGTCCTGGCGCTCAACCAGACCCATCAGTTCAGCGGCTCCGGGGCCGGGGCGCTGACCCTCGCCGGCAAGCAGAAGAGCGAGTCGAGCTCCGCACTCTCGGGTGCGCTGGCCTACAACCACCTGATGAACGAGACCGATGCCCGGGTCGGCAACGTCCTGCTGCGTGGCAACGACCTGCTCCAGGTCCAGGCCCTCAGCGCCGGGGACCAGATCGCCATGGGCCTGGGCCTGGCCGCAGCCACGGCGGGCAGCGAGACCAACGTGGCGGTGGCGCTCTCCGGCTCGGCAGCCTACATGGGCAACCGCACCCGTGCACGGGTGGAGAACAGCCAGGTGGAGCAACGCGAGGCGGCGCCCGGCAGCATCGAGGTGAGCGCCTACGACCGGGCCCGGGTCATGCTCGGCGGCGGCGCCTTCGCCGGCAGCAAGGGCAATGGCGGCAGCGCCGGCGGCTCGCTGGTGGTGGGCGTGCTGGCCAATGAGCTGGCCGCCGAATGGCTGGGCAGCAGCGCCAGTCACTTCGCGCGCATGGATGTCGCCGCCGCCAGCGCCTCGCGGGTGCTGGCCGGTGCCCTGGCCGGTGCCGTCAGCACCGGCAGTGACAGCGGCGCGGGGGCGGGATCGTTGCTGGCGCTGGTGCTGGCCAACCAGGTCAAGGCGCGCATCGACGCCTATTCGCCCACGGGGGGCGGCAGCCCCGTGCTGTCGTCGTTGCAGGGCGGCGCGTTGAACCTGACCGCACAGAGCGTTTCCGGCGCTTCCGCGCTGGACGCCCGGTTCGCCGGCGCAGCGGATGCAACGCTGCTGGACAGCGGCCTGGACCTGGGCGGCGGCACGACCGTCTCCGCCATCCAGGTCAAGGGCGATGTGGACAAGGACCTGCTCAACGGCAAGCAGGGCCCCGGTGACCTGTTCGACGGCGATATCGCTGGCGAGGCGGTGCTGGCCGTGGCCGGCAGCCTCGGGGCGTCGGGTGGCAAGGCTGGCGTGGGGGGCTCCCTCGCGCTGGTCTACGCCGGCAGTGGCTACACCGCGAAGCTGGCCAACAGCCAGGTCGATCTCAGTGGCGACCTGACCATCGCCGCCCGGCACAGCGCCGATGTGCTGGCCGCCGCTGTATCCGGGGCCGGCAGCGCCGAGGCGGGCGTGTCCGGTTCGGCCACCGCGCTGATCGGGCGCGGCACCGTGCTCGCCGGGCTGGACATGGGCGACCGCACCCTCAAGGCGAGGAACCTCGGCATCAGCGCCGAGCGCAGCGGTGGCCAGTACTCCCTGGCCGGCAACATCACCGGCAGCAGCGGCTCGACCGCCGTCGGCGGCGCCGTGGGCATCAGCGACATGCAACAGCGGGTCGAGGCCCTGCTGGAGAAAGGGCGCTACCAGCTGGGGGGCGACCTGACCCTGGACGCGGCGCAGCAGAGCCGCATCATCAGCGCCGCGATCTCGGCGGCGGTCACCTCGGGCAATGTCGCGGTGGGCGGCGCGCTGACCTTCAATCGCATCGCCGACTCCACCCAGGCCCTGCTGCGCAACGCCCGGGTGGGCGCCGATGACCTGGTCATCCGCACGAGCCAGGCCGGGCAGGGCGCGCTGATCGGCTCGCTGGCCTTCAATCTGGCGGCCAGCGGCAGCAATACCGGGGTCGGCTCGGCCATCGCCATCAACCTCATCGAGGCGACGCGCCAGGCGTCGCTAAGTGACAGCGATGTCGAACTCACCGGCTCGGCGAAGCTGTCGTCGGGGCTCGATGGCCAGATCTGGGGCGTCGGTGTCAACGCCGTCGGGGGCAGCACGGCTGGCGTCGGCGGCTCCGTGGTGGTCAACAACATCGACGGCAGCGACAGCGTCACGATCTCCGGGGGCTCCCTGCGCACCAGCGGCAGCGGCAAGGCCCTCGTGCTGGACGCGGCCCAGGGCCAGGGGATGTTGATCGCCTCGCTCTCCGGCCAGGTGACCGGCTCGGGCAACACCGGCGTGGGTGGGGCGTTCTCCGTGAACCGCATCGGTACCCAGCGCAGCGCAGCCATCGACAAGGGCACTATCAACGGCTTCTCCAGCGCGGCGCTGAGCGCCAGCCTCGACCAGGCCATCTACGCCGCTGCGGTGTCCGGTGCCGGAGCCAGCACGGCGGCGATCTCCGGCTCCTCCACCAGCAACGTGATCGAAGGGGGCGAGAAGGCCGGTATCAGCGCCAGCCACCTGGAGGTGGGCAGCCTGGAGTTGAATGCGAGCCGCGGCAACCGCGAGATCTGGAGCCTGGCCGGCTCGGTCGGCGGCGCCGGCAACGTCTCGGTCGGCGTGGCCAACGCCAACAACGTGATCCTGGCGCAACGCATCGCCCAGGTCAGCGACAGCACCCTGAAGCTCGGTGGCAAGCTGAGCCTGCTCAGCGGCGGCTCTTCGGGAATCCGCTCCCTGGCCATTGGTGGCGCCGGTGCCGGCTCGGCGGCGGTGGGCGCGTCCCTGGCGATCAACGTGATCAAGGGCGAGGAGCGGGCCAGCCTGGACGACAGCACGGTGTCCGGCGCCAGCGGGGTGAAGATCAGCGTCAGCGAGGGGGCGGCCGATATCTACACCGGGGCCGGCAACCTGCAGGTCGGCGGCAGCGGTGCGGGCGCCGGAGCGGTCGCCATCAGCACCATCGAGCAGCAACGCATCGCGCGGGTCCGCGCCAGCACGGTGGATGCCGGCACCTCGTCGGTGGAGGTCTCGGCCGTCACCGATGGCAGCATCCGTACGCTGGCGGTCAGCGGCAGCGTCGGCGGTACGGGAGCTGTCGCGCTCTCCAACGCCAGCAACAACATTGGCGCGGTGACGCGCGCGCAGATCGACGGCAGCGCCGGCGTGGCCGGTGTGCTCAAGGTCAAGGCAGAGGATCGCTCCAGCATCGCGGCGCTGTCCGGCGGCGCAGCCGGTGCCGGCACGGCTGCCGTGGGCGTGGCGACCTCGGTCAACCGCGTGGCCAGCCAGGTGGAGGCCCGGTTGCTCGGGCACAACGGCACCCAGGGCTGGAGCCTGAGCGACCTGAGCCTGGACGCGCACTCCGCCGCCACCATCCGCTCGGCATCCATCAGTGGTGCGGTGTCCTCCACCGCTTCGGTCGGCGGGGCGGCCGCCACCAACGTCATCCAGAGTTCCGCCCGGGCCTTCATCGAACAGGGCGCCTGGGTCCTGGCCCGCAACAACGTCGGCGTATCGGCCCGCACCACCGATCAGATCAGCGGCGCGGCCGGTGCCTTCATGGGCAGCGGCACCGCGTCTGTCGGCGGCTCCGCCACGGTCAACGTCATCGAGAGCAGCACCACCGCCGGGATAACCGGCGCGGAAACCCGCGTCAGCGCCCTCGCGTTGGGCGCTGCCGCGACGATCGATAACGGTGTGCTGCTCAACGGCCCCAGCAAGGATGCGCGCCTGTGGAGCAACGCCGAACAGTTCAACCCCATTCCCGGCCTCGCCCTGGGGTCCCGGCAGTTCCGCGGGCTGGCCGTGCAAGCCAGCTCCGTCCAGCAGGTGGGCCAACTGGCGGCGGCGGGGTCGGTTTCCTTCGTGCCGCTGTACAGCGCTTCGGTCTCGGCACTGGGTAACAGCAACGTGATCGGCGGGGTCACCCGCGCCAGCATCGAGTCCGCCCAGATCAACCAGGCCGACGGCGCGGATGCCGCCCAGCAGGTGCTGGTGGGTGCCGCCAGCCATGCGCTGAGCTCAGGCTACCTGGCCAGCGGGGCTCTAAGCCTCGGGGTTGCGGCGGTGGCCGGTGCGCTGGACAGCACCGTCATCCAGCGCCAGACCCAGGCCGTCATCAGCAGCGCGCGGGTATCGAGTCGCGGAGCGACCGAGGTGCGTGCCGGCTCCACCCAGTTTGCCAGCACCGTCCTGGCCAGCGCGGCGGGCGCCATCGTGGGCGGCGCCGGCAACGTGGCACTGATCATCGCCAAGGGCACCACCGAGGCGCGGGTGGACAAGGGCAGTGACCTGGACGTTGGCAGCCTGCGGGTGAGCGCCGATGCGCTGCAGCAGTTCAGTGCCAATGCCCTGGCCCTGGCGGGCGGCCTGGTGGGCGTGGGCGCCAACTTCGGCCTGGTGCTCGACCAGGCGCTGACCCGTGCCTGGGTCGGCGAGGCTCCCGGTGCGCCGGACAGCCTGGCCGACACCCGGGTACGTGCCGGGTCGGCCAGCGTGCTGGCCACTGGCACGAGCGAACTCCATAGCAACCTGGTGGGGGCGGCGGCAGGCGGTGGCGCCGTTGCCGGTTCGGCCCTGGTGCAGGTCGTTGAAACCACCACGGAGGCGGGAGCGGGCCAGGCTCAGTTCGGTACCGCGGCCAACCCGTTGGGGGACCTGAACATCGTCGCCCATGACAACCTGCGGGTGACCGGCAACGTCGGCTCGGGCGTGGTCGGTGCGGCCGCACTGGGGGCCTCGGCCAACGTGGTAGTGGCCAACAGCGCCACCCGTGCGCTGCTCGATCGCAGCAGCGTGCAGGCCGCCTCGCTGGCGGTGGACGCGCTACGTGAAGGGTATGCCGAGCTGTTGACGACCTCGGGCGGCCTTGGTTTCGCCAGTCTCAGCGGCAGCATCGGCCTGCTGCTACTGGGCAGTGGCGCCACCCAGGTCGGCACCGGCGACGCGGCCGTGGACCCGCTGAGCTATCTGGACAAGGACGGCAAGGGCACGCTCGCCAGCCTCGACACGATCACCGGCAAGGGACAGGTCGCGGAGCTGAGCCACGAGGAGGTGGTCTGGGACGCTGCAAGCCAGGGCTATGTCCGCGTCAGCGTGAAGGACGACCAGGACCTGGCCCGCGTCAATGCCAGCTCCACCGTCACCGTCAGTGACCGGTTGCGGGGCAACACCCCGCGCACCCATGAAACCGTGGCGCGTGTCAGCGACAGCCAGGTCAGCCTCAGCGGCGCTGCGCGGGTGACGGCCGAAGACCGCCTTGCCAGTCGCAACCAGGCCGGCAGTGCCGGCCTCGCCGGCGGTGCCTACGGTGCGGCCATGGCGTTCAGCCTCTCCAATGCCCAGGTGGTCGCGGAGCTGTTGAACGGCAACCTCAAGGCCGCCAGCCTGGCGATCCGGGCTGCCGCCAGCGACAAGGCCATCGCCGGGCAGGATGGCGATTACACCCACGCGATGTTCGTCCACGCCTTGAGCGGCCAGGCCGCCGCGCTGGGCGCGGTGGGCGGCGCAGTGGCGGCCGCGGTGCTCAACAACGGCGTGAGTGCGTCCTTGGGTGGGGCGGTACAGGTCAGCGGCGACATCGAGGGCCGGGCCGTCGATACGCAGGCGCTGGATGTCCAGGCTTCCGGCCTGGCGGTGGGCGGCCTGGCGGGGGCCGGCCTGGTGCTCGGGGTGGCGGCCCATGACAGCCGCGTCAGCCTCGACGTGGCGGCGAATGCCGCGCTGCGCGCCGGCAATGTCCTGCTTTCCGCCCTGGCGGCGGGGCCGGTCAAGGTGCAGGGCTGGGGGAGCAGCGGCGGCATTCTGGGCGGCTTGAACGCCGTGGTGCTGCTGGCGCGCGATGCCTCCCAGGCGAAGCTGATGGTGGGGCGCGGTGCGGCGCTGATCGCCACGCAGGCGCTCGACCTGGATGCCCAGGTGCGCAGCCGCCTGCAGGCCAGCAGCGAGGGTTATGCACTGGGCGGCCTGCTGTCGGCGGGCGGCAGCCTGGTGGACAGCCTCAACAGCGCGGTCGCGGAGCTGGGCGTGGGCAGCGATGTGCAGCTCGCCGCAACCCAGGGACAGCTGCGCAGCCGGGTGCTGCGTGATGGCGATACCGACAGCTCCAACGTCAAGGCGCAAAGCCTGGCGGGTGGCGTGGGCCTTTCGGCCAATGCCGCCGTGGCCACGGCCCGTTCCCTGAGCAAGGCATTGCTGCATACCGATGCGAGCAGTCGTTTCGGTGGCGCGGCGGGCGGCAACTGGACCTTCCTCGCCGAGACCGACGTTCGCCAGCGTGCCTATGCCGATGGCAAGCTCGGCGGCCTGCTCGCCCTGGGGGCCACGGTGGCGCAGGCCCTGTCCCAGTCGCAGACCCTGGCCGAGGTGGCCGGGCATTTCGAAAGCGCCCTGGGCAGCCTCAAGGTCAGCGCCCTGGGCAGCCAGGACAACCAGGCCGAGGCCCGGGCCGGGCAGGGCGGCCTGGTCAGTGGCGCCGCCGCCGTCGGCAAGACCGCCGACAGCAGCCGCACCCTCGCCAGCCTGTGGGCACGCGGTGCCCAGGACGGCGTGATGAAGGTCGGCAGCCTGGCGCTCAGTGCGCTGCAGCAGTCGCGCTTCAACAGCTTCGTCGACAGCACCAGCGCGGCGCTGCTCGGGGTGAGCGGCGCCCATGCACAGAACGACCTCGACCTGGCCACCAGCGCGCTGCTGCTGGACGGCGCCCGGATCGAGAGCCAGGGCTACAGCCAGAGCGCACGCGCGCTGGTGAGCAAGCCCCAGGCGACGGCCTACAACGTGCAGTCCGGCTCCGGCGGCGTGCTGGATGCGGCGGCGGCGCGCAGCCTCACCTCCATTGCCCTGGATACCCGCAGCCTGGTCGGCAACGATGTGCGGCTGCGCGTGGAGGGCGACTGGCGCAATCCGCAGAAGCTGGAGATCCAGGCGTTCAACCGGGTCGATGCCTATGACCGGGTGAAACTCGACAGCGGCGGCGCGATCAGCATCGCCCGGGCCGAGTCGTCGATCGATGTGCTCAAGAGCAACGCCGAGGCCCGGATCGGTGAGCGGTCGGACCTCTACAGCGTGGGCGACCTGGTGCTCGCCGCCAGTGGCGCCTATGCCATCGACAGCAACGCCAATGCCAAGACCTACGGGGCCGCAGGCGCGGCCAGCGGCAGCAGCCTGGCCCGGGTGAAGGCCGACTACCTGGCCCAGGTGCGTGGCAACGCGGCGTTGTTCGCCTACGGCGACCTGCGCCTGCTGGCCGGCCATGGCCTGGACGGCGCGGTCAACCGTGCCGAACTCACCGCACGCACCGACCTGTGGAACAACACCGCCTTCCCGGTGGTGACGGACCCCGCAGCGGCGGCGGAATACATCCGCAGCAGCAACCTGCAGGTGGAGGCCGGCAGCGGCCTGCGCAGCGTGGGTGACATCCATGCGTATGCCGGCCAGGGCCAGGGCGTGCTCTCTGGCAAGGGCGTGGGCAGGGACCTCTATCGACAGGCCGCGGCGGACCTGCTGGGGGCGATCGTCGGCCAGGTATCGCTGGACATCACCGGTGGCGGCACGCGCAACGAGGCGCAGGGCCTGGTGCGCATCGACGGCCAGCTCGACGCCGGCGTCTACAGCCAGCGCAAGCTGGTGATCAGTGGGCTGAAGTATCTGCTCGATGGCAAGGAAGTGGACCCGGCCAGCCTCAATGCCTCCACGCAGGGCACCCTGACCGTGGTGCCGGTGATGCAGGAGGCCAGCGACGGCATCACCTGGACCCTGAGCCAGGGCGAGTACTCGCAACTGCTCACCCGGCGTTTGCAGGAGTTGAACGATCGCCTGTCCAACTACGGCATCTCCGCCGTCGAGCGTGCGGCCTTCGAGGCCGAGCGCACGCTGCTGAACAAGACCCTGGCCCGGCTCTACGAGCAGATCGGCGGCAAGGTGGTGGACAAGCCCGGTGCCATCTCGGGCGAGGGCACGCTGCCCCAGGGCCTGAAGATCTGGCTGCTGGAGATCGACCCGGTGCTGGCCAAGCCGGGCAACATCCTGGTCCAGGGCGATGCCCTGATCGGCAGCGGCAAGCTCAATGCACCGGGCGACGCGAAGATCGAGATCATCAACAACAGCGAGGCCTTCCTCAGCCTGAAGGGCCTGGAGATTCCCGACCATGTCGGCGGCCAGCTGCTGTTCAACGGCGCCAGGATGTCCGGCAATACCAGCATCCGCAGTGCCAACAAGCCCGGCACCGGCACGGTGTCGTTCGCCAGCATCACGGTCGCCGAGAACTCGGCCGCGCCGCGCATCCTGGTGCAGAACCTGCGCAACCCCGCCGACAATCCCAAGGACGTCTCCGGCCTGAGCATGCCGGCGGCCGACATCTACGTGAACGGCAGCCTGCTGAACAAGCGTGGCGAGATCGAGCTCAGCGCCAAGTACGGCAGCATCTACGCCAATGCCGATATCCGTGCGCAGAAGCTCAGCCTGAGCGCCGGACAGGACTTCGTCCTCAACAATCCCAATGCCTTCGTGCATATCGGTGGAGACCCGGCCAGCAACAACAACGGCAGCACCCTCTACAACAACGGTTCCGCCACGGTCGCCGGGCAGAACGTGGTGATCAACGCGCTCTACCTGAACATCAACGGCCTGATCCAGAGTGGCGTGGCGGATTGGCGCGTGACCATCGACGAGTCGCGCTTCGCCAATCTCGACAGCCTGCGCTCGCAGGCGGTCGGCAACCGGCTGCAACTGGTGCAGACCGACGCGCGCACCGGCACGCTCGGCTATGCCTGGGACTTCGACAGCAACAGCATCGTGCTGGACCAGGTGCAGGTGGGCGGGGGCTACATGGAGCTGACCGGGCACATCCTCAGCACGGGCAAGGGCCAGCTCAAGGTGCTCGACGGCTTCAGCCAGGTGCACATCACCAACAACACCAGTCGTCGCCTGGAAATCGCCGGGCTCGACCTGGGCAACGGCGTCGAAGGCACCCTGCGCATCAACGACCTGGGGCGTGGCGAGAACGGCCAGCAGATCGGTGGCGAGCGCCTCTGGTCCACCGTCTATACCCGCGTGGGCGACCAGGTGCAGCGCTACGAAGGCTGGAGCAACGGCCCGTTGACCCTCAAGGGCAGCAGCGCCGGACGCGATGCGACCTACACCACCACGGCGGGGCGTTCCTATGTCTGGCTGACGGGGCGCGACGACAGCACCACCACCACTCGCCAGGAATACTGGGATGCCTTCTGGGGTTTCATCCCCACCGGGGACGGCACCCTGGCCTGGGAGAACACGGTCAAGGGGCAGAGCACGGCGATCCCGGGTGCGGAGTACATGGGCTCCACCAGCGGGCTGTACAGGATCGACAAGAACCTGATCCGCAATTACCGCTTCGTCGATGACGCCCAGCTCAACGCGATCATGCAGGGCTACGCATTGCAGTTGGCCGACCAGGATCCGGACAACTCGATCCTGGCGGCCTTCCGGGTGGGCATCGGCCAGGGTGAGATCGCCCGCGTCAACGAGACCTACACCACCAAGGACCCGGTCAAGATCAACGAATACAGCGGTGGCTACTGCCAGGCGCACTTCATCTGGTGCCAGATCTACCGGACCACCAAGACCAGCGTCTACAGCTCGGGCAGCAAGGAGATCAACCGCTATGCGGTGCAGGCCGACCGGCCCATCGACATCAGTTTCATCGGCAGCGAAAGCGGGCTGATCGATCTCATCTCCAAGGGCTCGGTCACCCTGCGCGGCTCGATGTACAACCTCAGCGGCAGCACCTCGATCAAGGTCGACGGCGCCCTGGAGCAGAACAGCGACAACCTGGTGATCGCGGCGCGCGACCTCGACCTGGACGCCGGGCAGTCGATCGGCAGCCGCGAGCAGGCCCTGCGTGTCGAAGCGACCCGCAGCCTGGGCGCCTCCAGTCGCAACGGCAGCATCGACCTCAAGGCGCTCAACGGCGGGGTCAACCTCAGTCGCCTGAGCGCAGGTGGCGAGCACATCGGCCTCAGCGCCCAGGGCGACATCCTCGGCATCGGTGGCATGACGGTGACCGGCAACGCCATCGAGCTGGTTTCCACCCATGGCAGCGTCGGCAGCGCCGGTCATGCACTGCGCCTGGACTCCGGCAACGGCGCCAAGGGCCTGGTGCGCGCCAGCGCGGTGGGGGACATCCAGCTCGAGGAAGTGGGGGGGGATCTCTGGCTGGATCAGCTCAAGGCCGGTGGCGATGTCTGGGTCAAGGTGGCCTCGGGCAACCTCTATGACGGCAACAGCGAGCTGGGCTACGACGACCGCGCGCTCGATGAGCTGCAGCGGCTCTGGACGAGCATGGGGCTGACCGGAAGCGCGGCCGAGGAGGCCATGGCGCAGCAGCGCGGCGCCCTGATCAAGGCCGGACAGCAACGCTATGCCCAGTACTGGCGCCTGCGCCAGGGGGGCGAGGTGGCGTTCGACGCGAGCCAGGCCGCCTTCAGCGCCGGCCAGCGCGAGCAACTGGCAGGCCTGGGCTGGAGCGAGCAGCGGATCGCCGGCGAGGAGGCCCGGCGCATGGCCGACTACCAGGCGCTGCATGCCACCTACGGCGGAACCACCTACGACCCGAACTTCACCTATCAGCTGCAGGATGCCGAGCTCAGGAGCCTCGAGCAGACGGCCACGTGGAGCGAGGACCAGTTGCGCTACTCCATCGCCGCCAGCCTGCTGCGGCGGGACGACGGCGGCTCGGTGGTACGCGAGGCCAATAACATCGAAGGGCGCAATGTCACCCTGGAGGCGTCGCGCATCGGTCGCCTCAAGGCGGATGCGATCGTCATCGACCTGAGCAAGACCGCCTCGCTCACCAACGAGCAGCGCGCCGCCCTGGCGTCCGCCGAGCGCGACGACATCGAGTTCGATGCCGGCAACCCGCTGCTGATCCGGGTCGCGCAACGCGACGATGTCAACGTCAAGGCCAGTGGCACCCTGACCGCCACGGCCCAGAGCGACCTGTTCCTCGGCGGCGACCAGGACTTCAACGTCTTCGCCCTCGACGGCCGCAGCATCAGCCTGAAGACCGATGGCAGCATCGAGAGCGCCAATGGCGACAAGGTGGTGATCCGTGGCCACGACGTGACCCTGGAGGCGACCGGCGGCGCCATCGGTGGCAAGCAGGCACTGAACCTGGCGGTCACCGGAGACCTCACCGCCCGGGCACGGTTGCTGGACCTGGTCCAGCACGGCGACCTCAGTCTCGATCGCCTGACCGGCGTCGAGCGCCTGTCGCTGCAGGTGCTGGGTAACCTGCGTTCGGCCAGCCAGCTGGGCGAGAACCTGTTGGGCGGCCAGATCGATCTCAAGGTCAGCGGCACCACCGGTGCAGTCGGGCAGCGGCTGCAACTGGGCACCGGTTCCGCCTCGCAGCAGATCAACCTGGACCTGGGCGGCGACGCCTGGATCGGTGGCTTGCAGGGCCTTGCCAGTCAACCGGGCGTATTGCGCCTGGGCACCCTGAGCGTGGACGGCACGCTCGACCTGGCTCAGGTCGGCGAGTTGCACCAGGGTGGCCAGTGGCAACTCGGCGGCCTGGTGGCGGACATCGCCGGTGGCTGGTCGACGGTCGATGGTGCCAGCCTGCAGGCCCGCCACGGCATGAGCCTCACCAGTGGCGGCGACGTGCGGCTGGGCGATGTGACCATCGCAAGCGGCGACCTGAATATCCAGGCCGCCAGCCTGGCCGGGCTCGCCGCTGGCAGCCGCTGGCAGGCCGACGGCGTGCTGCGGCTCTCCGCCCTTGGCGACATCGGCTCGCAGGCCCAGGGCATCGAGCTGGCGGCCCGGCGCCTCGAGGTGGACAGCGCCACCGGGGCGCTGTACCTGGCCCTGGCGGCCGGCATCCAGGGCGGCAGCCTGGACAGCGGTGCAGGTCAGTGGCTGCGTTCCCTGGGCAACCTGAAGCTCGATCGGGTGAGCAGTGGCGACGGCGTCCAGCTGCGCGGCAATGGCCGGGTCGAACTGGGTGCGCTGAGCGCCCAGCGGGACCTGGACCTGGCGGGCGACGCGCTTGGCATCGACACCCTGCGCAGCCACCTCGGCGGCCTCCGGGCCCAGCTGGCCGGGCAACTGCGCATCGACGAACTGGACGTCGCCGGCACCGGCGACCTGCACAGTGCGTCCGCGACCCTCGGGACCGCGACGTTCGGTGGTGCGCTGGTGCAGTCCCATGATGGCGACCTGCAGGCAGACGCTTTGTACGTTGGCGGCGGCTGGACGCTGGAGGCCGCCTCGGCGCGTCTCGGCAGCGCCAGCGTCAACGGGCAGGTCAGGCAGACCCTGGCCGGCGCCCTCGATCTCGAACGCCTGGACGCCACTGGCGGATGGACCCTGGATGCAGGCCGCAGCGAGATCGGCAGCGCCAAGGTCGGCGGAGCGGTGGACATGACCCTGCGCGACGGCTTGCGACTCGGCAGCCTGGAGGCAGGGCAGGGCTGGAACCTGCGTGGCACCGACGCCCAGGTCACCCGTGCGGAGGTGCAGGGCGCGGTGCAGCAGGTGCTGAGCGGCGCGCTGGACCAACAGGCGCTGCTGGCCGGCGGCGGCTGGACGCTGCAGGCCGCCTCGGCGCGTCTCGGCAGCGCCAGCGTGACCGGGCAGGTCAGGCAGACCCTGGCCGGCGCCCTCGATCTCGAACGCCTGGACGCCACCGGCGGCTGGACCTTGGATGCAGGCCGCAGCGAGATCGGCAGCGCCAAGGTCGGCGGAGCGGTGGACATGACCCTGCGCGACGGCCTGCGACTCGGCAGCCTGGAGGCGGGGCAAGGCTGGAACCTGCGTGGCACCGACGCCCAGGTCACCCGTGCGGATGTACGGGGCGCGGTGCAGCAGGTGCTGAGCGGCGCCCTCGACCTCGAGCGCCTGGACGCCACTGGCGGCTGGACCCTGGATGCAGGCCGCAGCGAGATCGGCAGCGCCAAGGTCGGCGGAGCGGTGGACATGACCCTGCGCGACGGCCTGCGACTCGGCAGCCTGGAGGCAGGGCAGGGCTGGAACCTGCGTGGCACCGACGCCCAGGTCACCCGTGCGGATGTGCAGGGCGCGGTGCAGCAGGTGCTGAGCGGCATGCTGGACCAACAGGCGCTGCTGGCCGGCGGCGGCTGGACGCTGCAGGCCGCCTCGGCGCGTCTCGGCAGCGCCAGCGTCACCGGGCAGGTCAGGCAGACCCTGGGCGGCGCCCTCGATCTCGAACGCCTGGACGCCACTGGCGGCTGGACCCTGGATGCAGGCCGCAGCGAGATCGGCGCCGCCAAGGTCGGCGGAGCGGTGGACATGACCCTGCGCGACGGCCTGCGACTCGGCAGCCTGGAGGCAGGGCAGGGCTGGAACCTGCGTGGCACCGACGCCCAGGTCACCCGTGCGGATGTGCAGGGCGCGGTGCAGCAGGTGCTGAGCGGCATGCTGGACCAACAGGCGCTGCTGGCCGGCGGCGGCTGGACGCTGCAGGCCGCCTCGGCGCGTCTCGGCAGCGCCAGCGTCACCGGGCAGGTCAGGCAGACCCTGGGCGGCGCCCTCGATCTCGAACGCCTGGACGCCACTGGCGGCTGGACCCTGGATGCAGGCCGCAGCGAGATCGGCGCCGCCAAGGTCGGCGGAGCGGTGGACATGACCCTGCGCGACGCACTGCTGCTCGGCGACCTGGATGCCGGCGGGCGTCTGCAACTGCGCGGCACCTCTGCACGGCTCGGCAACTTCAGTACCGGCGAGGACACCGCCATCGAGCTGACTGGCGACCTGGCCCTGCAGCGGTTGCAGGCCAAGGGGGCGCGAGTGCAGGCCGGCAATGCATCGCGGCTTGGCGAGATGGACATCGAGGGTGACCTCCAGGTGCGCGTCGACCACGACCTGCTGCTGGAGCAGGCCCGTGTCGCCGGCCATGCCGCGCTGCTGCACGGCGGAAGCGCGGGCAGCCTGCGCTTCGGCTCGCTGGCCGTGGCGCGCACCCTGCAACTCGAGGGCCTGGGCGACTGGCAGGGCGATGTTGCCGAGGTGCAGGGCGACCTGACGGCCGCTCTCGGCAGCGGCGATTTCGGCCGGCTGGAGAGCGCCACCGGCGCGATCCGCCTGGAGGCGGCGCGTCACCTCGCCGTGGATGACCTGCACAGCCGGCAGCAGGGGTTGGAGCTGAGCGCCGCCAGCGCAGAACTCGGGCGCGCCAGCGCAGCCGGCCTGTTCAGGGTTTCCACCCGTGGCGACCTGGTGCTGAACCAGGGGCGCAGCGGCGGCGACATGAGCCTGGTGACTGCGGCCGGCAGCCTGGGCAACGTGCGGTTCGGCCAGGGCGTGGACCCGAGCGATCCGCAAGGCCTGGTCGCGACTCACCTCGCGAGCGGCGGCAACCTGCTGGTGCAGGCGGACGGCGATGTGCTCGGCGGCAACGCCGAGGCGCAACTGGAGCTGCGCATGCTGGGCCGCAACCTGCGCTTCGGCCGGGTCGCGAGCCTCGGCGAGGACGTCTTCCTGCAGGCCAGCGGCGACGCCCGCCAGGGTCACGGCAACGTGTTCGGGCTTGTGGTGGAGGCGAAGCGGGACATCGGCGTCATCGCCGGCGGTGACCTGAGCCTGCCCACCGTGCTGTTCGGCGGCACCTACTCGCTGAAGGCCGGGCGCGACCTGGTGGTTGGCGTGGGCGGTGACCTTGACCTCAACGGCGTCGCCGAAGCCGGTCGCGACCTGCGCTTCGACATTGCCGGTACGGTCGCGCTGCAGGGCGTGCGGGCGGGGCGCGACGTCACCATCAACTCGGGCGGGGCGATCCATATCGACCAGTTCGTCGAGGCGGGCGGCAACGTCCTGCTCAAGGCGGACAAGGGCGACGTACGCGTCAGTCGCATCACCTCCACCGGCCTGCATGAAGGCCGCTCGATCGCGGGCGACATCGTCCTGGCGGCGGCTGGCGACATCGCGGTGGCCGAGGTGGAAAGCCGCAACGGGCGCATCCGGGCCGAAGGCGCGAGCCTGCTGCTGGGCGACCTGGTGGCGGCCCGTTCCGTGGACCTGCTGTCCCGTGGCCTGATCCATGTGGCCACCAGCCGCAGTGGCGGCGACCAGCGCTGGTCGGCTGACGCGGGCATCGGCTTCGAGCATCTGCTGGCCAAGGGGCAGGCCCTGCTGGACGGCCTGCTGGACATCCGCGGCACCCAACTGGTCGCCGAACAGGGGGCCGTGCTGCGCGCCGGGGTGAGAGGCGGCGCGGTAGTCGCCTCCAGCATCCATCTGCAGCGGGCCGAGGCACCGAGCCTCAGCCTGTGGGCCGGCGACCTCGTTCGCGTGGCGGACGCGGGGATCGGCCAGCGACTGGATCTGCATGCACGGGACAGCCAGCTCTATGGGCGGCATACCGGGAGCGGCCAGCTCGACCTCTGGGCCGAGGGCAGCGGCGATGGCCAGGTGGCGCAGACGCTGGCATTGCGCCTGGAGGCCGCCGACATCGTGGCGCCGCGGCTGCATGTGGCCGATGCGCTGATCGACACCACGGCGGCCCGGGTCGATTTGCGCGATGCACGCGGCATCGAGCGCCTGGAGCTGCGCACGCCCCTGGCCCGGGTACGCATGGACAACGCCAGCCCGAGCTACATGGCGGACGCCGATATCCAGCTGTACGAACTGGACAAGGCGTTCAGCCTGAAGCAGGACAGCCTGCTGTCGAGCACCAACGCCTATGTCCTGCACCGCAAGCTGACCCACCAGGTGGTCGTCCCCAACTTCAGCGCGAGCCACGAGGGCGAAGGGGTGCCCTACGAGGGCATCACGGCGGCCCGCTATGCCGAGCAGCACCTGTCGTCCGGGCTCACCCTGGTACGCCTCGCGTCCCTGCTGGAAGCCGCCCGCCTGCGGGGCGCGGTGGTCACCGCCTGGGCGCCGAGCTGGAGCCAGGTCCCCCTGGATACCCGTATCAACATCGATGTAGCCGATGAGCGGCTGGAAGGAAATGAGGTGGCACATTGGGCGTTGTAAGCATGACCCGTCGCTGTTCCTGGCTGGTGCTGACGAGCCTGGCCGCCGGGCCGCTGCCGGCCCTGGCCGAAACCATCGCGCCGCAGGTGCCGGGGTTGGTGAACCCCAACCTGCAGCGCGAGCAGATCGAGCAGATCCAGCAGCAACGGCGTATCGAGGAGCGCGCACGGCGCACCCAGGTGCCGGCGTTGCGCGGCGAAGAACCGGAGGACCAGCGGTTGCCGGAGGGTGGGGAACGCTTCGTCCTCTCCGGCATCGGCTTCAACGCCTCCGAGTACCTGCCGCGGGAGCAACTGGAGGCCATGGCGCGGCACTATGTCGGGCGCGAGATCGGCTTCGAGGACCTGAACCGCCTGCTCAGGGCGATCAACGAGCTGTACGAGGCGCGCGGACAACTGACGGCCCGCGCCTTGATCCCTGCGCAGGACCTGGAGGGCGGCCAACTGCGCATCGTGCTGGTGGAGGCCAAGGTCGACCAGGTTTCCTGGAAGGGCGGCCCGCGCCGGGTGGACGATGCATTCTATGATCGGCGCCTGCACGTCGAACCGGGCACGACCCTGGACAGCCCGGCCCTGATGAATGCCATCCAGCGCTTCAACGCGACCACGCCCGGCCCCCAGGTGACGGCCAGCCTGGCGCCGGGCGCACGGTTCGGCACCACCGCGGTCGAGCTGGAGGCCTTCGAGCCCGACAGCCTGCAATGGAGCCTGTTCGCCAACAACTACGGGAACGAGGGCACCGGCCGCGAGCAGTACGGCGGCAGCCTGACCTGGTTCTCGCCGACCGGGGCCGCCGACGCCCTCAACCTGTTGCTGGTGGCGACCTCCGGGTCGCAGTACGGCAGCGTGCGCTACAGCCGCCCGGTCAATCGCTGGAACGGTGTCGCCTATGGCGAGGTCGGCGGCAACAGCATGACGGTCGAGGAAGGCCCGCTGGCGTCGCTGAACATCGAGGGTGAGTCCAGGACCTGGACGCTGGGCTTCGACCAGCCCTGGTGGCTGGACGAGCACTGGGTCCTGCAGGGGGGCGTCGGCTACAACCAGCAGCGCTCCGAGAACACCATCGAGGGCTTCACCCTGAGCGAGGTGGATACCCGGGAAGGCTTCCTGCGCGGCCAGGTGGAGTACCGCTCCGCGCCCTGGTACCTGCGCTACGAACAGCGCGTGCGCCAGGCGCAGGTGGATAACGCCGTGAGCGGCGACGGCGGCAGCTATGGCCTGCTCAACGGGCAGGGCTACCTGTCCCGTGCGCTGGGCGAGCAGTACGAGCTGGTGGGGCGGTTCGGCTGGCAGTTCGCCAGTGACACCCAGGCGCTGCCGGCGTCGCTGTTCTACCAGTTCGGCGGCATCAGCAGCGTCCGGGGCTACGATCCCGGGGTGATCTCCTCGCCCCAGGGGGCGACGCTGAACCTGGAGGCCTGGTGGCGGCCAAGCGAACGCTGGCAGCCCTTCGTCTTCTTCGACTACGGCCGGGCCATGGAGCTCGGCATCGCCGACATCGACCTGCAGAGCGTGGGTGTCGGCCTCAACTTCAACTGGGGCCGGCACCTGAGCCTGAGCCTGGTCGCGGCGAATACGCTCAAGGACGTGGTGCCGGACCAGGACAGCGGACAGGTGCTGGCCCAGATTGTCCTGCGTTGACCCCTCAATCGATAGAACGGAGAACCAAGATGACCACGCTGTTGCTTTACAAGGATATCCAGGCCCTCAACCGCGAGCAGCACCAGGCGCTCAAGCTGCAGCAGTCGGAGAACTGCGACTTCGCCGCGTCCACCCACCTGGTGCCGGTCGCCGGCCTGGAGTTCTTCCAGGCGGCGCGCCATTACCCGCTGGTGTTCATCGGCGAGGGCAACCAGGCCACGCCGATCGCGCTGCTGGGGCTGAAGGAGGGGCACAACGGCTACCTCGACGCCGAGCAGCGCTGGCAGGCCAACACCTACATCCCGGCGTTCATCCGCCGCTATCCCTTTGTGCTGGCCCAGGACGAAGCCAGCCACTTCACCGTCTGCTTTGACGCGGCGTTCAGCGGCTGGAGCGAAGAGCAGGGCAAGGACCTGTTCGACGCGCAGGGGCAGAACAGCGACTACCTCGACGAGATGATCCAGTTCCTGCAGAACTTCACCGCAGAGATGGAGCGGACCCGCACCTTCGTCGAGAAGCTGCACGCCCTCGACCTGCTCAGTCCACGTGCCATCAAGCTGTCCCATACCAGCGGCGAGAGCTTCGTGCTCAGCGATTTCCTGGCGGTGGATGAGGAGAAGTTCCTGGCGCTGGCGGACGAGCAGGTGCTGGACCTGCACCACAGCGGCTTCCTCGGCTGGATCTACGCGCACCTGATGTCCCTGGGCAATGCCAACCAGCTCTTCGACAACTACCTGAAGCGCCGCGAGCCCGCCGAGGTCGTGACCCACTGATGGTGTCGGCCGGCCGCCTGGCCTGGCGGCCGGCCGTCCCGCCAGGCCGGAGCGGCCGTTGCACCTGCGCTGAGCAACGCCGCGCTACTCCCCATGGCCAGGTCCATGCCACGCCTTTCGCCAGGTCGTACTAAGACTAAATGGCTAGGCGGCCAGGCTGTGCAGCCCCGCGGTGGAGGGATTTAATGCGGGCACTTATCCAAAGACACTGCCGGCCTCCCCCCTGCCGGGGAGGCGTCATCGGCCGGTGCTGCACGAGGTGCTCCGATGTCGTCGTCCCGCCTGCCCATCGCGCTCGCTTGCGCTCAATCCCTGCTCGCCACCGCCCTGCTGCTGGCCGTTCACCTGGCCGGGTTGCCCTGGCCCGTCGCGCTCCTGGGCCTGGTCGCGGCCTGTTGGCTGCCGTTGTTGTTGCGCCGGGCGCCTGTCGAGGCGCCGCAGCAGATGGGCACGGACATCGCCCGACTGACCCGCGAGCTGTCCTTCACCACCAGCCACAATGCGCTGTCCGCCGCCGGCGTGGCCTATTCGGTGAAGCAGCTGGGCGAGCGCCTGGAGTCGCAACTGGACGCCGCCGCGCGCATCGTCGCCAGTGCCGAGGTGATGATCGATACCGAAGAGACCACCACCCGCCTCAGCCACGAGGCCCAGGCTTCCGCCCGCGAGGCGCGGCAGAGCAGCGAGGCCGGGCGCGAGGTGTTGCGCAGCGCCATCACGCGCATGCATGCCCTCGACACCCGCGCCCGTGACAGCCGCGAGCTGATCGCCACCCTCAGCCAGCGCAGCGAGGAGATCCAGCGGGTGACCTCGGTGATCCAGTCGGTGGCCAGCCAGACCAACCTGCTGGCCCTCAATGCCGCCATCGAGGCGGCGCGGGCCGGGGAGCACGGGCGCGGCTTCGCCGTGGTCGCCGACGAGGTGCGCGGCCTGGCCGGGCGCACCGCCAGCGCCACCGAGGAAGTGGGGCAGATGGTCGCCGACATCCAGCGCCAGACCGCCGAGGTGGTGGCGCAGATCGAACACCTCTCCACCGAGCTGGACGAGGGCGTGGCCCAGGTGGAACTGACCGGCCAGCACCTGGAAAGCATCGCCGGCCTGGCGGTGGGCGTGGAGGCGCAGATCGGTGCCATCGCCAGCGGTGCCGAGACCAACCGCGCGCAGCTCACCAGCCTGTTCGCCGCCGTCGACCAGGTGCGCAGCGACCTGGGCATCAGCGACCAGCAGACCCAGCGCCTGGCCGAGGCGGCGGTGCAACTGGAGGGCCAGGCGGAAACCATCAGCGAGCGCCTCGCCGAGGTGGGCCTGGACGACTACCACCAGCGCGTCTACGACCTGGCGCGCGAGGGCGCCGAGCAGATCGCCCGGCGCTTCGAGGCGGACATCGAGCAGGGCAGGGTGGGGCTGGAGGATCTCTTCGACCGCCACTACCAGGCGGTGCCCAACACCGCGCCACCCAAGTTCCGCACCCGCTTCGACAGCTACGCCGACCAGGTGCTGCCGGCGATCCAGGAGCCGCTGCTCAAGCGCCACGAGGGCCTGGTCTTCGCCATCGCCTGTACCCCGGAAGGCTACGTGCCCACCCACAACCAGGCCTTCGCCCACCCGCCCGTCGGCGATCCGCAGGTGGACATGCTGCGCAGCCGCAGCAAGCGCAAGTTCGGCGACCGCACCGGCATCCGCTGCGGCAGCCACCAGAAGCCGCTGTTGCTGCAGACCTACACCCGCGACACCGGCGAGCTGATGCACGACCTCTCGGTGCCGATCTTCATCCGTGGCCGCCACTGGGGCGGCCTGCGCCTGGGCTACCGCCCGGAGCAGGGCTGAGCCTTGATGTAGGGCGGGTGAAACCCGCGATGGCCCGTGCGCGGGGGTGTCGGGTTACACCCGACCTACGCGTCCTGTTCTCCGTGAACCCGCCGTAACGCCGATGGCAGAGGCCTCGAACCGTCCGCCGCATCTACTACCAAATGAGTAAGGCATCGCTTCCATGGGGGCATTCCGGGGGCTCCGGGGCGCTGACTAAGATCGGCCCATCACCTGGCCATCCCAGCGCCAGGCTCCGACAAGAGAGGCCATCGTCATGATCTATGCGCAACCGGGTACCCCTGGCGCCGTCGTCACCTTCAAGCCGCGCTACGGCAACTTCATCAACGGCGAGTTCGTCGCGCCGCTGGCCGGGCAGTACTTCACCAATACTTCGCCCGTGAATGGCGAGGTGATCGCCGAGTTCCCCCGCTCCGACGCTGCCGACATCGACCGCGCGCTGGACGCCGCCCACGCCGCCGCCGACGCCTGGGGCAAGACCTCGGTGCAGGACCGCGCGCTGATCCTGCTGAAGATCGCCGACCGCATCGAAGCCAACCTGGAAGTGCTCGCCGTCACCGAGACCTGGGACAACGGCAAGGCCGTGCGCGAAACGCTGAACGCCGACGTGCCCCTGGCCGCCGACCACTTCCGCTACTTCGCCGGCTGCATCCGCGCCCAGGAAGGCTCCGCCGCCGAGATCAACGAACACACCGCCGCCTACCACTTCCACGAGCCGCTGGGCGTGGTCGGGCAGATCATCCCGTGGAACTTCCCGCTGCTGATGGCCGCCTGGAAGCTGGCCCCGGCCCTGGCCGCCGGCAACTGCGTGGTGCTCAAGCCCGCCGAGCAGACCCCGCTGTCGATCATGGTGCTGGCCGAGATCATCGGCGACCTGCTGCCGCCGGGCGTGCTCAACATCGTCCAGGGCTTCGGCAAGGAAGCGGGCCAGGCACTGGCCACCAGCAAGCGCATCGCCAAGATCGCCTTCACCGGCTCCACCCCGGTGGGCGCGCACATCATGCATTGCGCGGCGGAGAACATCATTCCGTCCACCGTCGAGCTGGGCGGCAAGAGCCCGAACATCTTCTTCGCAGACATCATGCAGGCCGAGCCGGCCTTCATCGAGAAGGCCGCCGAGGGCCTGGTGCTGGCCTTCTTCAACCAGGGCGAGGTGTGCACCTGCCCGTCGCGGGCGCTGGTGCAGGAGTCGATCTTCGAGCCCTTCATGGTCGAGGTGATGAAGAAGATCAAGGCGATCAAGCGCGGCGACCCGCTGGACACCGACACCATGGTCGGCGCCCAGGCCTCCGAGCAGCAGTACGACAAGATCCTCAGCTACCTCGACATCGCCCAGCAGGAAGGTGCCGAGCTGCTCGCCGGTGGCGCTTCCGAGCGCCTGGGCGGTGACCTTTCCAGCGGCTACTACATCCAGCCGACCCTGCTGAAGGGCCACAACAAGATGCGCGTGTTCCAGGAGGAGATCTTCGGCCCGGTGGTGGGCGTCACCACCTTCAAGGACGAGGCGGAAGCCCTGGCCATCGCCAACGACACCGAGTTCGGCCTCGGCGCCGGCCTGTGGACCCGCGACATCAACCGCGCCTACCGCATGGGCCGTGGCATCAAGGCCGGCCGTGTGTGGACCAACTGCTACCACCTGTACCCGGCCCACGCCGCCTTCGGTGGCTACAAGAAATCCGGTGTCGGCCGCGAAACCCACAAGATGATGCTCGACCACTACCAGCAGACCAAGAACCTGCTGATCAGCTACGACATCAACCCCCTGGGCTTCTTCTGATCCCCGAGCCTGGAACGGCCCGCCGCCTGCGGGCCGAATCCCCTTGTCGACCACCACCCCCCGCGCAAGCTGCACACTCCGGCGGGCGGATGATTGTCGAGCCACGGCCCTTCGGGGCCGTTTTTTTGCTCATCGGTTATCCACTTTATGGGAGCGAATTCATTCGCGATGGCGCATCCGGCCGCTCGAAGCCAGGTGCTGGCGGCGGGTCTTTCGCGGCTGAAGCCGCTTGTATGTCCTAGGGTGGAACCTGTCGGGGGGCGGAGGGAGCGAAATCGCTTCTGCAAGCCAGACCGTGGGAGATTTCTCCCGCCCCTCACCTCACTGCAAGCGCCGATAAGGAATCCATCGGCTCAGGTCCGCCCCCGAGACCGACCATATCTGCAAGCCTGCGCCATCGTGAGCCCCCGACAGGTCATTCCATCTTGGCCCTGGGAGTTCGTCATGACAATGCAGAGCACCGTAATCGGTATCGATGTCGCCAAAGACAGTCTGAGTCTGTATCGAGCAGATCTGGAGCAGGCCAGCGAGCTCATCAATGAGCCGCACGCTATCGCCACCTGGCTCAAGAGCCTGCCTGCAGGTTGCAGCCTGGCCATCGAAGCCACCAACACCTACCACGTTGCCGTCGCCACGCTGGCGCACAAACGTGGCCACAGGGTCTACGTGATCGATGGTTACCGCCTGAGCAACTACCGCAAAGGCATCGGTGGCCGGGTCAAGAACGACCTGAGCGACGCCCGCCTGCTGGCCCGCTATCTAGCCCATGAGCAGAAGCAGTTGCACCCCTGGGCGCCGCCGAGCCGCCTGTACCGCAAGCTGCAGGCCCTGTTGCACCGTCGCGCCACTCTGGTGCGAGTAACGACGGCTCTGCGCCTGAGCTTCGCCCAGGATCGCCAACTGGCGGAGGCATTGAAGCCCGTCCTGCAGCAGATGAAAGACCTGGAGCGGACACTCAACAGGGCGCTGCAATCCACGCTGAAAGAGGCCGGTTTGAGCGCGCAGGCACAACGTTGCCAGGAGATCGAAGGGGTTGGCCCGATCACCGCTGCTGCGCTGAACCTGGCCTTCCTGCGGGGTACCTTCCGCAGTAGCGATGCATTCATCGCCTTCCTCGGGCTGGATGTCCGGGTCAGGGAGTCGGGGCGCTACATCGGCCGGCGCAAGCTGACCAAGCAGGGGGATCCGGAGATACGACGGCTACTGCATAACGCCGCCATGGCCGCCAGTCGCACAGCCGCCTGGAAGGAACGCTATCAAGCTTATTTGCAGCGGGGTTTGAAGAAGACCGAGGCCCTAACGATCCTCGCCCGGAAACTGGCCAGAATCGCCTTTGCCCTGATGACCAGCCAACAGCCGTACCGACACCGGGACGCTACGGCTGGTTGACATAGAATCTCCCACAGGTCGGCATCTGCGGCTCGGTCGGGCGTCGCTCCGTTGGGCCTCGCTGCGCTCGGCGCCAACCTACGGTTGCGTGCAGGCCGGCAATCACCATACGGGCCCGGACGCTGCAATGGTGGATGGGTGAAGCGTCATCCACCCTACATTCCGGCCTACCGCCGAGGTTGGTTCGGGCACGGTAATTCGTAGGGTGGATGGCGCTTTTTCATCCACCAAGCGGACTCGCCGGGGACGCTTGGCGAGCCCGTTTCGCAATGCTCTCGCCGCGTCATCCAGGCCCTGACACAGCTGTTCCACCTCTCGCTGCGCCTGTCCTGCGCCTGCGACAGTTGCCCGCGTCTCAACTTCATCACGCTAGCGCCGTCTCCCTCGCCAAACCCCTCTGCCACGGGCCCTGCAGCCATTCAGCACAACGCTGGCACAGCCATTGCGATAGGGCTGGGGCCGTGGCGCGAGGCTGCGGCCCTAATAAGAATCGGAGACCCACTGATGAAGCACATTGGCCTGCAACGCAGCGGAGGCTGGGAGCCACCGCCCGCCGCCTCGACCTTCAAGCACCTGATCGCCGCCATCGCCCTGGGCGTGGCCTGTTCCTCGGCCGCGTGGGCGGCCGACGTGGACGGCAAGCGCATCATCGCCGCCGACCAGGAGCCCGGTAACTGGATGAGCCACGGGCGCACCTACGACGAGCAGCGCTACAGCCCGCTGAAGACCATCAACGACAACAACGTCGGCAAGCTCGGCCTGGCCTGGAGCTACAAGCTCGACCTGGATCGCGGCGTGGAAGCCACCCCCATCGTGGTCGACGGGGTGATGTACACCACCGGGCCGTTCTCGGTGGTCTACGCGCTGGACGCCCGCAACGGCAAGCTGCTGTGGAAGTACGACCCGCAATCGGACCGAAACCGCGCCGGCGAGGCCTGCTGCGACGCGGTGAACCGCGGCGTGGCGGTGTGGAAGGACAAGATCTACGTCGGCGTGCTCGACGGCCGCCTGGAGGCCATCGACGCCAAGACCGGCAAGCGCGTCTGGTCGGTGGACACGCGCAACGACAAGAAGCGCAGCTACACCATCACCGGTGCGCCGCGCGTGGTGAACGGCAAGGTGATCATCGGCAACGGCGGCGCCGAGTTCGGCGTGCGCGGCTACGTCACCGCCTACGACGCCGAGACCGGCAAGCAGGCCTGGCGCTTCTTCACCGTGCCGGGCGACCCCAAGCTGCCGCCGGAAGACAAGGCCATGGAGATCGCCCAGAAGACCTGGTTCGGCGACGCCTTCGTCGAACAGGGGGGCGGTGGCACCGCCTGGGACTCCTTCGCCTTCGACCCGGAGCTGAACCTGCTCTACATCGGCGTCGGCAACGGTTCGCTGTGGGACCCGAAATGGCGCAGCCAGGCCAAGGGCGACAACCTGTTCCTGTCCTCCATCGTCGCGGTCAATGCCGACACCGGCGAATACGCCTGGCACTACCAGACCACCCCCGGCGACGCCTGGGACTTCACCGCCACCCAGCACATGATCCTCGCCGAGCTGCCCATCGAGGGTAAGCAGCGCAAGGTGCTGATGCAGGCGCCGAAGAACGGCTTCTTCTACGTCATCGACCGCGCCACCGGCGAGCTGCTCTCGGCCAAGGGCATCGTGCCGCAGAACTGGACCAAGGGCATGGACATGAAGACCGGCCGGCCCATCGTCGACGAGGAGAACGCCGCCTACTGGAAGAACGGCAAGCGCAACCTGGTGACCCCGGCCTTCTGGGGCGCCCATGACTGGCACCCGATGTCCTACAACCCCAACACCGGGCTGGTGTACATCCCGGCGCACATCATGTCGGCCTACTACGAGCACATCCCGGATGCGCCCAAGCGCAACCCGTTCAAGAGCATGTACCAGCTGGGCCTGAAGACCGGGATGATGCCCGAGGGCCCGGACGGCCTGCTGGAAATGGCCAAGACCTGGTCCGGCAAGCTGATCGCCTGGGACCCGGTGAAGCAGGAGCCGGTCTGGGAGGTGCCCTACGTCACCATCTTCAACGGCGGCACTCTGAGCACCGCGGGCAACCTGGTGTTCGAGGGCAGCGCCGATGGCCGGGTGATCGCCTACGCCGCCGACAGCGGCAAGAAGCTCTGGGAGCAGCCCGCCGCCAGCGGAGTGATGGCTGCACCGGTGACCTACAGCGTCGACGGCGAGCAGTACGTGACCTTCATGGCGGGCTGGGGCGGGGCCTTCTCCACCTTCGCCGGGGCCCTGTCCCTGCGTGCCGGCGTGCAGCCCTTCTCCCAGGTGCTGACCTACAAGCTCGGCGGCACCGCCAAGCTGCAGGAACCGGCACCGCCGGCCGACGCCCCGCAGCCGCCGCCACTGACCGCCAGCGCTGCGGATGTGGAGGCCGGCGCCAAGCTCTACGACGGCCACTGCTCCCAGTGCCACGGCATCCACGCGGTGAGCGGCGGCGTGCTGCCGGACCTGCGCAAGCTGACGACCGAGAAGCACCAGATGTTCCTCGGCATCCTCTACGGCGGCCGTGTGCCCGACGGCATGCCGTCCTTCGCCGAGGCCTTCGACGCCGCCGAGGTCGAGCAGATCCACCAGTACCTGATCAAGCGCGCCCATGACCTCAAGCAGGAAGGCGACGCCTGGAAGCGCTTCAGCGCCAAGTGATCCGCCGGGCGGGCCGGATGCCCGCCCGTTCCACTCCCTGAAAGCAAGCGAGAGCGACCATGACCGAGACCCCCCTCTACCAGAACTACATCGCCAACGCCTTCGTCGGCAGCGACCAGCACATCGAGGTGCACAACCCGGCCAACGCCGAGCTGCTGGCGCGGGTGCCGGAATCCCCCATCGAGCAGGTGGAGCGCGCCATCGCCGCCGCCCGTGGCGCGCAGAAGGCCTGGGCCGCCAAGCCGGCCATCGAGCGCGCCGGCTACCTGCGCCAGATCGCCACCAAGGTGCGCGCCAATGCCGAGCGCCTGGCGCGGATCATCACCCGCGAGCAGGGCAAGGTGCCGGCGCTGGCGCTGGTGGAGGTCAACTTCACCGCCGACTACCTGGACTACATGGCCGAGTGGGCGCGCCGCCTGGAAGGCGAGGTGCTGACCAGCGACCGGGTCAACGAACACGTGTTCCTGCTGCGCAAGCCGCTGGGCGTGGTGGCCGGCATCCTGCCGTGGAACTTCCCCTTCTTCCTCATCGCCCGGAAGATGGCGCCGGCCCTGCTGACCGGCAATACCATCGTCATCAAGCCCAGCGAAGAAACGCCGATCAACTGCTACGAATTCGCCCGCCTGGTGGCCGAGACCGACCTGCCCAGCGGCGTGTTCAACGTCGTCGGCGGGCGCGGCGCCAGCGTCGGCCACAGCCTCACCAGCCACGCGGGCGTGGACCTGATCAGCTTCACCGGCAGCGTCGGCACCGGCGCGCGGATCATGGCCGCCGCCGCGCCGAACATCACCAAGCTCAACCTGGAGCTGGGCGGCAAGGCCCCGGCCATCGTCCTCGCCGACGCCGACCTGGACCTGGCGGTGACCGCCATCACCGCCTCGCGGGTGATCAACACCGGGCAAGTGTGCAACTGCGCCGAGCGCGTCTATGTGGAGCGCAAGGTGGCTGATGCCTTCATCGACAAGATCGCCTCGGCCATGGCCGCCACTCGCTACGGCGACCCCTCCGAAAACGCCGACCTGGACATGGGCCCGCTGATCAACCAGGCCGGCCTCGACAAGGTCGCGCAGATGGTGCGCACCGCCCAGGGCCAGGGTGCCCAGGTGGTCACCGGCGGCGCGGTGGCGGACAAGGGCAAGGGCTTCCACTACCAGCCCACGGTGCTGGCCGGTTGCAAGGCGGACATGGAGATCATGCGCAAGGAGATCTTCGGCCCGGTGCTGCCGATCCAGATCGTCGACGACCTCGACGAAGCCATCGCCCTGGCCAACGACAGCGAGTACGGCCTGACCTCATCCATCTACACCCGCAGCCTCGGCGCGGCGCTGAAGGCCAGCCGCGAGATCGACTTCGGCGAGACCTACGTCAACCGCGAGAACTTCGAGGCCATGCAGGGCTACCACGCCGGCACGCGCAAATCCGGCATCGGTGGCGCGGACGGCAAGCATGGGCTGTACGAGTTCACCCACACCCACGTGGTGTACATCCAGGAGTGAGGGGCGGGCGTGGCGGCGGTGTTCGCCGCCACGCCTGATCGCGAATGAATTCGCCCCTACGGGTCAGAACATCTCATTGGGCTGGACGATGCCGTGCTTCTTCATCTTGCGGTACAGCGTGGAGCGGGAAATGCCCGAGGCCTCGGCCGCGGCGCTGATGTTCCAGCGGTGCTGGCGCAGGGTGGCCAGCAGGTGCCGGGCCTCGTCGTCGCCCAGCTGGCCGGCGAGGCTGGCGGGGGCTTCGGCGCGGGGCGCGAGCGTGGCGGGGAGGGCGGCCTGATGCAGTTCGGCGGGCAGGCAGTCGCAGTCGATCACGCCATCCTCGGCCAGGGCCACCGCGTAGCGCAGGGCGTTGAGCAACTGGCGGATATTCCCCGGCCAGGGATGGGCGAGCAGGCGCTGGCGGGCCGCTTCGTCCAGGCGCAGCCCCTCGGCGCCGGGTTGGGCGGCGAGCAGGGCCTCGATCAGCTCGGCACGGTCACTGCGTTCGCGCAGGGCCGGCAGGGCCAGGGTCATGCCGCTGAGGCGGTAGAACAGGTCCTCGCGGAACAGCTTGGCCTGGATCATCCCGGCCAGGTCCTGGTGGGTGGCGGAGACCACCTGCACATCCAGCGGCACCGGTGCTTCGGCGCCCAGGGGGAAGATTTCGCGCTCGGCCAGCACGCGCAGCAGGCGTGTCTGCAGGTGGGCGGGCATGTCGCCGATCTCGTCGAGGAACAGGGTGCCGCCGTTGGCCAGCTCCAGCTTGCCCTTCATGCCTTTCTTGCTGGCGCCGGTGAAGCTGCCGCCGCGGTAGCCGAACAGTTCGCTCTCGATCAGCGTCTCCGGGATCGCCGCGCAGTTGAGCGCCACGAAGGGCCCGGCACGCCGGGCGCTGGCCTGGTGGATGGCGCGGGCGAAGGCCTCCTTGCCGGTGCCGGTCTCGCCGGTGATGAGGATGGGGATACCCTTGTCGATCACCTTGCGGATGCGCCGCACGCCCTGTTGCAACTGCGGGTCGCCGCCGCCCAGGTGTTCCAGATTGGGGTGCTCGCTGGCCGGTGTGCGCACCTGCGGAGCGGGCGTGGCGGGGCGCAGGTGCCCGGCGGGAATGCGCAGGCCAACGTCCACCAGCGCCTCGCCCTGCAGGGCGCGCAGGCGCACGCCACGGGCGCCACCGCTGGTGAGGCTGAGCAGCTCATCGACGTCGGCCGGCAGCAGGCTGTCGATGCGCCGGCCGAGCAGGGCGCGGCCCTGGGTCTCTTCGTAGGCGACGAAGGCGGCGCGGTTGGCACCGATCACCCGGCCCTGTTCATCGAGGGCCAGCAGCTGTTCGTTGGCCAGGTCGGTGATGTCGTCACGGGGCTTGATGGCCAGGGTCAGGCGGTCGCGGTAGCTCTGGCGGAAGTGGGCGTTCTCGATCAATCGGGCGTACATGATCACCAGTTGCAGGGTCAGGTACTGCGCCTCCTTGGGCCCGTCGCTGTTCAGGCAGGTGGCGTTGAGGCAGCCGCGCAGGTGGCCCTGGGCATCGAAGATCGGCGACACCGAGCAGCTCAGCCGCGCATTGGAGGTGAGGAAGTGTTCCTGGCGGTGGATGGTCAGCGCCTGGCCGGCCGCCAGGGCGGTGCCGATGCCGTTGGTGCCGGCCACGGATTCATCCCAGCGGGCGCCGACGATCAGGCCGGACTGGGTGTAGAGGTCGCGCTCGGCGGGCAGGCGCGCATCCAGGGTGATGCCGTCCTCGTCGCTGAGCAGCACCGCGAAGCCGGCCTGCACCACACGGCGGGCGAGGCCGGTGACGCCCTGGCTGGCGATGGCCAGGTATTCCTGGTGCTGGGCCTGGTGCTGGCGGATCTCGGCGGCGGTGAGGATGTTCTTCTCGCCGCGCCCGCGCGGGTTGAGGCGGTGCTGGGTGACGCTGCGGTACCAGGACTGGGCGATGAGCCCGTCGGGGCGGATGCCGCGCCCGGAGAAATGGTGGTCGACGAAGGCCGCGAGTTCGCTGGCGCTGGTCTCCGAGGCATGCAAGGTCATAGGCACTCCCGTTGGCCGATGGTCGCCCCTGGGGGCGCGCCTCGGCGTCTTGTTGTTTTGGTCGAACCGGCAGCCCGGCCGGACGCTCCAACCATAGACCGCAGAGCAGTTGCCTGCAGTTATCCATCCGTCGGAGATGGCACGGATACAGCAAGGCACATGCCGAAAGCTTCAGTCGCCGCTGCAAGGCCCGGTCCAGGGCGCTTCGTCGCCAGGCCGTGCCGTGCGAGGCGCGTGGGCAGCCGTCGCAGAAATGCGACAGCTGTAGCGGGCGGGCGCACAGCTGTCGCACGCACGCTACCAAATCAGGACCGGAACTCGTTCGAAAGTAGCATTCGGGGGTGTCGGGCCTGGTGGTTAACTCAAACCTGCCGGAATTCTCCGGCGCCATAAGAAGAGGAACGACCCATGTGGACTAAACCCGCCTATACCGACCTGCGCATCGGCTTCGAAGTGACCATGTACTTCGCCAACCGCTGATCGTCCTTGCCCCGGTCCGCCGGGGCTTCCCGCCAGGGGTTCCCATGCATATCCAGATTCTCGGCTCCGCCGCTGGCGGGGGCTTTCCGCAGTGGAACTGCAACTGCCGCAACTGCGCCGGCCTGCGCGCCGGCACCCTCAACGCCGAGGCGCGCACCCAGTCCTCCATCGCCCTGAGCGATGACGGGGTCAACTGGGTGCTGTGCAACGCCTCCCCCGACATCCGCGCGCAGATCGAGGCCTTCCCGGCGTTGCAGCCGGCCCGGCGCCTGCGCGACACGGCCATCGCCGCCGTGCTGCTGATGGACAGCCAGATCGACCACGTCACCGGCCTGCTGACCCTGCGCGAGGGCTGCCCGCATCCGGTGTGGTGCACGGAGATGGTCCACCAGGACCTGACCAGCGGCTTCCCGCTGTTCACCATGCTGCAGCACTGGAACGGCGGCCTGGCCTGGAACCCCATCGCCCTGGACGGCGAGCCCTTCACCATTCCCGCCTGCCCGGGGCTGCGCTTCACCGCCATCGCCCTGCGCAGCAGCGCACCGCCCTATTCGCCGCACCGGGGCAACCCGCACCCGGGCGACAACATCGGCCTGTTCGTCGAGGACCTGCGCACCGGCGGCTCGCTGTTCTACGCGCCGGGCCTGGGCCAGGTGGACGAGGCGCTGCTGGGCTGGATGCGCCGCGCCGACTGCCTGCTGGTGGACGGCACCCTCTGGCGCGACGACGAGATGCGCCTGTGCGAGGTGGGCGACAAGCTCGGCAGCGAGATGGGCCACCTGCCACAGAGCGGCCCCGGCGGCATGCTCGAGGTGCTCGACGGGCTGCAGGGCAAGCGCCGGGTGCTCATCCACATCAACAACACCAACCCCATCCTCGATGCCGATTCCGCCGAGCGCGCCGAACTGGACGCGCGCGGCATCGAAGTGGCCCGCGATGGCATGGCCATCCGCCTCTGAGCCGGTGGCGCATAACAAGGAGCTGTCCATGCAACAGACCGCCATGAGTCCCGAGCAATTCGAACAGGCACTGCGCGCCAAGGGCGCCTACTACCACATCCACCACCCCTTCCATGTGGCCATGTACCAGGGCCGCGCCAGCCGCGAGCAGATCCAGGGGTGGGTGGCCAACCGCTTCTACTACCAGGTGTGCATCCCGCTGAAGGATGCGGCGATCCTCGCCAACTGCCCGGACCGCGACACCCGCCGCGAATGGATCCAGCGCATCCAGGACCACGACGGCGCGCCGGGCGAGGCGGGCGGCATCGAGGCCTGGCTGCGCCTGGCCGAGGCGGTGGGGCTGGACCGCGAGCAGGTGCTGTCCCAGGAACTGGTGCTGCCGGGGGTGCGCTTCGCCGTGGACGCCTACGTCAACTTCGCCCGCCGCGCCAGCTGGCAGGAGGCGGCGAGCAGCTCGCTGACCGAACTCTTCGCGCCGCAGATCCACCAGTCGCGGCTGGATGCCTGGCCCAGTCATTACCCCTGGATCGACCCGGCCGGCTACGACTACTTCCGCTCGCGCCTGTCCCAGGCCCGGCGCGACGTGGAGCACGGCTTGCGCATCACCCTGGCGCACTACCGCACGGTGGAGCAGCAGGCGCGCATGCTGGAGATCCTGCAGTTCAAGCTCGACGTGCTGTGGAGCATGCTCGACGCCATGAGCATGGCCTATGAGCTGGAGCGCCCGCCCTACCACACGGTGACCCGCGAGCGGGTCTGGCACCGGGGGCTGGGGCAATGAGCGAGGTGCTGCAATCGAAGACCCCGCAACTGCGCCGGGGCTTCCGCTTCCAGTTCGAGCCGGCCCAGGGCTGCCACGTGCTGCTCTACCCGGAAGGCATGATCAAGCTCAACGAGAGCGCCAGCGAAATCCTCAAGCTGATCGACGGCCAGCGCAGCGTCGCCGCCATCATCGACGACCTCACCGGGCGCTTCCCCGATGTGCCGGGGGTGGACGAGGACATCCTCGCGTTCATGGAGGTGGCCAGTGCTCAGTTCTGGATCGAGTTGCGTTGAACCGCTTGGCACGGCCCGCCAGCCCGGCCCACCTTTATGGCTGCTGGCCGAACTGACCTATCGCTGCCCGCTGCAGTGCCCGTATTGCTCCAACCCCCTGGATTTCGACCGCCAGGGCGCGGAGCTGTCCACCGCCGAGTGGATCGAGGTGTTCCGCCAGGCCCGTGAGCTGGGGGCGGCGCAGCTGGGCTTCTCCGGTGGCGAGCCGCTGGTTCGCCAGGACCTGGCCGAGCTGATCCGCGCGGCACGCGGCATGGGCTATTACACCAACCTGATCACTTCCGGCATCGGCCTCACCGAGACGCGTATCGCCGAGTTCGCCGAGGCGGGGCTGGACCATATCCAGATCAGCTTCCAGGCCGCCGACGAGGCGGTGAACAACCTGCTGGCCGGCTCGCGCAAGGCCTTCGCCCAGAAGCTGGCCATGGCCCGGGCGGTGAAGGCGGCGGGCTACCCGATGGTGCTCAACTTCGTCACCCACCGGCACAACATCGACAACATCGAGCGCATCATCGACCTGTGCCTGGAGCTGGAGGCGGACTTCGTCGAGCTCGCCACCTGCCAGTTCTACGGCTGGGCCGAGCTCAACCGCGCCGGCCTGCTGCCGACCCGCGAGCAGCTGGAGCGCGCCGAGGCCATCACCCACGCCTACCGGGAAAAACTGGCGGCCCGGAACCACCCCTGCAAGCTGATCTTCGTCACCCCGGACTACTACGAGGAGCGCCCCAAGGCCTGCATGAACGGCTGGGGCAACCTGTTCCTCGACATCACCCCCGACGGCACCGCGCTGCCCTGCCACAGCGCGCGGCAGCTGCCGGTGCAGTTCCCCAATGTGCGCGAGCACAGCATCCGCCACATCTGGCAGGACTCCTTCGGCTTCAACCGCTTCCGGGGCGATGCCTGGATGCCCGAGCCGTGCCGGTCCTGCGACGAGAAGGACCGCGACTTCGGCGGCTGCCGCTGCCAGGCCTTCATGCTCACCGGGGATGCGAGCAACGCTGACCCGGTGTGCAGCAAGTCGGCGCACCACGGCATCATCCTCGACGCCCGCCGCCAGGCCGAGGAGGCGCCACGGGGGATGGGCGAACTGGTGTTCCGCAACCCGGGCAATGCGCAGCTGATCGCCAAGGCCTGAGCCTTCGCCGCAGGAGGAATCCCGATGCCCATCGCCCCCTACGGCACCTGGCCCAGCACCTTCAGCGCCCTCGATGCGGCAGCGGCCAGCCGCGATTTCGCCGAGCTGAAACGCTGCGCCCACGGCCTGCTGTGGAGCCAGTTCGACCCGGCCGACGCGCGCACCACCCTCTGGTTGTGGCGCCACGGTGAGGCGCGCTGCCTGACACCGGCGGGCTTCTCCCTGCGCAGCCGGGTGCACGAGTACGGCGGCGGCGCCTTCTGCCCCACCGCCGAGGGCGTCGCCTTCGTCAACGAGGCGGACCAGCAGCTCCATCTCCAAGGTATCGACGGCGAGCCCCGGCCACTGACCCGGCACCTTGGCAGCCGCTACGGCGACCTGCAGTTCGATACCCGTGCCCAGGCGCTGCTGGCGGTGGAAGAGCGTCACGGCGGTGAGGCGGTGCGCAACCGCCTGGTGAGCATCGCCCTGGCCGATGGCGCCCGCTCGGTGATTGCCGAGGGCGCCGACTTCTACGCCGCCCCGGTGCTGGACGGCACCGGCCAACGCCTGGCCTGGATCGAATGGGACCGCCCCGAGCAACCCTGGACCGAGACCCGCCTGTGCGAGGCGCAGCGCGATGACAGGGGCAACTGGCAAGGGCACCGCGTGCTGGCCGGTGCCGCAGGCGGCGAATCCCTGCAGCAGCCGCGCTTCGCCGCCGATGGTCGTTTGCTATGCCTGAGCGACCGCCACGGCGGCTGGCAACCCTGGGAGGAATCCACCCAGGGCTGGCGCCCGGTGGCGGGGTGTGCCGAGGCCGACCACGCCGCCGCGCCCTGGCAACTGGGCGCCTGCACCTGGTTGCCGCTGGAGGCGGGTGGGTTGCTGTCGAGCCGCTTCGAGCAGGGCTTCGGCGTGCTGGCGGAGCAGGGCGGGGGCGGGGAGCGGCGCCTGGCCGACGCTTTCAGCCGCTTCCGCGCCCTGGCAGCCGACGAGGCCCATTTCTATGCCATCGCCACGGCGCCGGACCGGCTGCCGGCGGTGATCGCCATCGACCGCGTGGACGGTCGCGTCGAGGTACTGGCCGGCGGCGAGCAACCGCTGGGCGAAGCGCAGCTGTCGCGCCCCGAGCCCCTGGGCTTCGTCAGCGGCCAGGGTGAACGCGCCCATGGCTTCTTCTACCCGCCACGCCATGCCGAGGTGCGCGGCCCGGCCGACGAGCGCCCGCCGTTGCTGGTGTTCATGCACGGCGGGCCGACGTCCGCCTGCTACCCGCAGTTCGATCCGCGCATCCAGTTCTGGACCCAGCGCGGCTTCGCCGTGCTCGACCTCAACTACCGGGGCAGCAGCGGCTACGGCCGCGCCTACCGCCAGCGCCTGCGCGGCGAGTGGGGGCGCATCGAGGTGGAAGACGCCTGCGCGGCGGTCGCCCACCTGGCCGCCGACGAGCGTATCGACGGCGCACGGGCTTTTATCCGCGGCGGCAGCGCCGGCGGCTACAGCGCCCTGCTGGCCCTGGCCGACAGCCGCGTCTTCCGTGGCGGCGCCAGCCTCTACGGGGTCAGCGACCCGCTGGCCCTGCGCCGGGTCACCCACAAGTTCGAGGCCGACTACCTCGACTGGCTGATCGGCGACCCCGACCTCGACGCCGAGCGCTACCGCCAGCGCACCCCGCTGCAGCGCCTGGATGACATCGAGGCGCCGCTGATCTTCTTCCAGGGCGGCCGCGACGCCGTGGTCGTTCCCGCGCAAACCTGTTCCATGGTCGACGCCCTGCGCCAGCGGGGCCGCGAGGTGGAGGTGCACCTCTACCCCGACGAAGGCCACGGCTTCCGCCAGGCGGCCAACCTCGCCCACGCACTGGAGGCGGAGTACGGGTTCTATCGGCGGCTGCTCTGATCGCATGGCGATGGGGTGGGAGGTTCAAAGCACTGAAACGGGCGACTCGCAATCGGCTGGCACCCATTGGTCGGATTGAAAACGTCCCTGATTCCAGTAGTCTGCTTCCCATTCCATAACAAGAACGATCAGGCGGATTCATGCGCCACGACATTAGCCAACTGCGTAAATTCGTGTCTCCCGAAATCATCTTCGGCGCCGGTTGCCGGCATAACGTCGGCAACTACGCGAGCACCTTCGGGGCGCGCAAGGTGCTGGTGGTGTCCGACCCCGGCGTGCTGGCCGCCGGTTGGGTCGCCGATGTGGAGGCCAGCCTGCAGGCCCAGGGCATCGACTATTGCCTGTTCACCCAGGTTTCGCCCAACCCGCGTGTGGAAGAGGTGCGCCTGGGCGCGGACTTCTACCGCAGCGAGGGCTGCAACGTGATAGTTGCGGTGGGCGGCGGCAGCCCGATGGATTGCGCCAAGGGCATCGGCATCATGGTCGCTCACAACCGCTGCATCCTCGAGTTCGAGGGGGTGGACACCATCCGCGTGCCGAGCCCGCCGCTGATCCTTATCCCCACCACCGCCGGCACCTCGGCGGACGTGTCGCAGTTCGTGATCATCTCCAACCAGGCCGAGCGCATGAAGTTCTCCATCGTCAGCAAGGCGGTGGTGCCGGACGTGTCGCTGATCGACCCGGAAACCACCCTGAGCATGGACCCCTTCCTCTCCGCCTGTACCGGCATCGACGCGCTGGTGCACGCCATCGAGGCCTTCGTTTCCACCGGCAGCGGGCCGCTCACCGACACCCACGCGCTGGAGGCCATGCGCCTGATCAACGGCAACCTGGTGCAGATGATCGCCACGCCAAACGACATCGCCCTGCGCGAGAAGATCATGCTCGGCAGCATGCAGGCGGGGCTGGCCTTCTCCAACGCCATTCTCGGGGCGGTGCACGCCATGTCCCACAGCCTCGGCGGCTTCCTCGACCTGCCCCATGGCATGTGCAACGCGGCGCTGGTGGAGCATGTGGTGGCCTTCAACTACAGCGCCGCGCCGGAGCGCTTCCGCATGGTGGCCGAGACCCTGGGCATCGACCCGCGCGGGCTCAACCACAACCAGATCCGCCAGCGCCTGGTGGAGCACCTGATCGCCTTCAAGCAGTCGGTGGGCTTCCACGAGACGCTGAAGCTGCACGGCGTTTCCACCTCCGACATCCCCTTCCTGTCGCGCCATGCGATGGAGGACCCCTGCATCCTCACCAACCCGCGCGAGTCGAGCCAGCGGGATGTCGAGGTGGTGTATGCCGAGGCCCTCTGAGGAGCAGCGCCAGGCGCTGCTCGGGCTGGGCAGCCACTCGGCGCGCAAGAGCCATTACCCCGAGCTGCTGAGCCGCCTGGAGGAGCTGGAGACCGAGCGCAACCGCTACAAGTGGCTGTTCGAGCACGCGGTGCACGGCATCTTCCAGGCCAGCCTGCAGGAGGGCCTGCGCGCGGCCAACCCGGCGCTGGCGCGGATGCTCGGCTACGACTCGCCGGAGCAACTGCTGTGGTCGCTGACCGACCTGGCCAGCCACCTGTTCGTTGGCGGTGAGGCGGAGCTGGTGCACATCCGCGCCGAGCTGCAGCGCCAGCAGGGGCTGTTCGGCTACGAGACGCGCCTGCGTCGCCAGGATGGCAGCCATGTGGACGTGCTGATGAACCTGCTGCTGAAGCCGGACGAGGAGGGGCTGTTCGAAGGCTTCGTCGCCGACATCACCGAGCGCATCCTCGCCCAGCAGCGCCTGCAGACCCTCAACGACGAGCTGGAGCAGCGGGTGGCGGCGCGCACCCTGGAGCTGCAGACCCTCAATGGCCAGCTGCGCGAGGCGCGGGACGCCGCCGAGGCCGCCAACCAGAGCAAGGACAAGTACCTGGCCGCCGCCAGCCACGACCTGCTGCAGCCGCTGAACGCCGCGCGGCTGCTGGTCTCGACCCTGCGCGAGCGCAGCCTGCCGGGCGCCGAGCAACTGCTGGTGGAGCGTACCCACCTGGCCCTGGAAGGCGCCGAGGACCTGCTCACCGACCTGCTGGAAATCTCCAAGCTGGACCAGAGCGCGATCCGCCCGGACATCGACGCCTATCGCCTGGACGAGTTGCTGGCGCCGCTGGCCTCGGAGTTCCAGAGCGTCGCCCAGTCCGCCGGGCTGCAGCTGCGCGCACGCATTCCCAAGGGGCTGGCGGTGAGCACCGATATCCGCCTGCTGACGCGCATCCTGCGCAACTTCCTCAGCAATGCCTGCCGCTACACCGAGCGCGGCCGCGTGTTGCTGGGCTGCCGCCGCCGGGGCGACCGGGTGCGGCTGGAGGTGTGGGACAGCGGCCGGGGCATTCCGGCGGACCAGTTGCAGGCGATTTTCCTCGAGTTCAACCAGCTGGACCGTGGTCGCGCCGCCGAGCGCAAGGGCGTAGGCCTGGGGCTGGCCATCGTCGACCGCATCGCTGGCATCCTCGGTTGTCCCATCGCGGTGCGCTCGCAGCCGGGGCGGGGTTCGGTGTTTTCCATCGAGGTGCCACTGGCGGAGGTGCTGCCGGCGCGCCGCGAGGATGCCCCCGTGCGCCCGCAGACCGGCGACCCACTGCCGGGCCGGCGCCTGCTGGTGCTGGACAACGAGGCGAGCATCCTCCACAGCATGGCCGCGCTGCTGGGCCAGTGGGGCTGCGAGGTGGTGACCGCGCCCGACCTGGAGAGCGCCCTGGGCAACCTGGGGGGCGTCGCGCCGGAGGCGATCCTCGCCGACTACCACCTGGACCACGGCGTGACCGGCTGCGAGGTGGTGCAGGCATTGCGCGGGCAGTTCGGCCGGGCCATTCCGGCGGTGATGATCACCGCCGACCGCAGTGACGAGTGCCGGCGCAACCTGCAGGCCCTTGGCGCGCCGCTGCTGAACAAGCCGGTGAAGCCGGGCAAGCTGCGGGCGGTGCTGAGCCAGTTGCTGCTCTGACCCCGAGTGGGGTCAGTTGCCGTGCGGGGTGGCGGCCAGGACCTGCTTGAGCTGGGCCTGGTAGTCGGCCGATTCGCGCTGGCGGGCGACCTCGTCCCAGATGGCGTGGGCGAGGCTGGGGTTCATGTCCATCAGGCGGTTGGACAGCATCAGGTAGTAGTCCTTCTGCTCCAGCGGCACGGGGCGTTTCTCGATGCCTTCGCCGAGGTCCGGGTGGCTGGCCAGGAGCTGGTCGGCGCGCAGTGTCTGCATGGCGGCGGCTTCGAAGCGGCGGCCGTGGAGCATGCGCAGCAGGGCCAGCGGGTCGCGGCTGGTTTCTTCCACGTCCAGGCCGTGGGCCTTGAGGAAGTCGATGATGGAGAAACCGCTGAGGGACGCGACCCGGCCCTGGATGCCCGTGAAGGTGTTGCCGTCCCAGTCGGCCTGGCTGCCGCGCAGGCGGTACAGCGAGTAGGAGGCGCTGTGCAGGCGCTTGTCGGTATCCAGCGAACCATCAGCGCGGTACGGGTAGTGGCCCATGACCTGGCGCTCGGCCTTGAAGGAGGAGGCGAAGGCGCCGTCGTACTGGCCCCGGGCGAGGCCGTCGAGGCAGCGCTTCCAGGGCATCGGCTGGCGTTCGATGGTCAGTTTCAGGGCGCTCTGCACGCGGTCGAACAGCGCCTGGTTGAGGCCTTTGTCGTCGAGCATCACCCAGGGCCAGGAGTCCTGGTCCTCGTAGCAGAACACCAGCTTCGCGGGTTCGGCTGCCTGGGCCTGAAGGGCGAGGAAGCAGGCGAGGATTAAGGTGATGGGCTTGATCGGTGACATGGTGGCTCTTTCCGGGCAGGCGCCAGGGAAGTGTAGTCAGGCCGCCGTGGCCGTCCGCTGGCGGGCGCATTTCTAGCATGATGGCAAAGCGCCGTCTCTGCTCCTCGGGTGAACTTGAGAACCCGGTCAGGATCGGGGCGGGGAGGCGGACGAACGGGGGGCTGGGCGAGTACAAAAATGGCCGCAAGGGGCGGCCATGAGGTTTCCGCGGCAGGGGAGGCGGAGGCGATAGCGGCGCGGGGAGGGCGGGGCGGCGCCGGACTTTTCCGTCATGGCCATGTGAGCCGCGTGCGGCTTCAGATGGGGGCTGGTCCCTCAGCCGCAGCCAGTGTCGCCGGCCCGTGTTGCAGGCCTGTGACGGGCGCGAAGAAAATTTTATTCGCTGTATAGTTTTATACATAGCGAAGGGGTAGAGTCGGCTCCCGCTTCACGCGCTGCTCAACCTCACACAAAAACAAAGGAGTGCTCCCATGGGCCACATGTCCCGTCTGTTCATCGCGCTTGCTGCCTGCGCCACCGCCAACCTGGCTATGGCCCAGGACGTCCAGGTCGCGGTCGCCGCCAACTTCACCGCACCGATCCAGGCCATCGCCAAGGACTTCGAGAAAGACACCGGCCACAAGCTGGTGATCGCCACCGGTGCCACCGGCCAGTTCTATGCGCAGATCAAGAACGGCGCCCCGTTCGAAGTCTTCCTCGCTGCCGACGACAGCACCCCGGCCAAGCTGGAGAAGGAAGGCGACACCGTTGCCGGCACCCGCTTCACCTACGCCGTCGGCACCCTGGCCCTGTGGTCGGCCAAGGACGGTTACGTCGACGCCAAGGGCGAGGTGCTGAAGAAGAACGAATACAAGCACCTGTCCATCGCCAACCCGAAAGCCGCGCCCTACGGCCTGGCCGCTACCCAGGTGCTGGAGAAGCTGGGCCTGACCGCCCAGGTCAAGGGCAAGCTGGTGGAAGGCCAGAACATCACCCAGGCGCAGCAGTTCATCTCCAGCGGCAACGCCGAGCTGGGCTTCGTCGCGTTGTCGCAGATCTACAAGGATGGCAAGGTGACCGGCGGCTCTGCCTGGATAGTGCCGGCCGAGCTGCATGACCCGATCAAGCAGGACGCGGTGATCCTCGCCAAGGGCAAGGACAACGCCGCCGCCAAGGCGCTGGTCGACTACCTGAAGGGCGACAAGGCCGCCGCGGTGATCAAGTCCTACGGCTACGCGCTTTGAGTTGAATGAGGGAGCGGTGCGATGCCACTGAGTGGTGACGACTGGGCGGCGATCTGGCTGACCCTGGAGCTGGCGACCCTGACCACGGCCCTGTTGCTGCTGGTGGGAACGCCCATTGCCTGGTGGCTGGCACGCACCGACTCCTGGCTGAAAGGTCCCGTGGGGGCGGTGGTGGCATTGCCGTTGGTGCTGCCGCCCACGGTGATCGGCTTCTACCTGCTGGTGAGCATGGGCCCCCACGGTTTCATCGGCCAGTTCACCCAGTCCATTGGGCTGGGTACCTTGCCCTTCACCTTCGCCGGGCTGGTGGTGGGGTCGGTCTTCTATTCGCTGCCCTTCGTGGTGCAGCCCCTGCAGAACGCCTTCGAGGCCATGGGCCCGCGCCCGCTGGAAGTGGCGGCCACCCTGCGCGCCAGCCCCTGGGATAGCTTCGTCACCGTGGTGCTGCCACTGGCCCGACCGGGCTTCGTTACCGCCTCCATCCTCGGCTTCGCCCATACGGTGGGGGAGTTCGGCGTGGTGCTGATGATCGGCGGCAACATCCCGGAGAAGACCCGGGTGGTGTCGGTGCAGATCTTCGATCACGTCGAGGCCATGGAGTACGCCCAGGCCCACTGGCTGGCCGGTGGCATGGTGGTGTTCTCCTTCCTCATACTGCTGGCCCTGTATTCCAGCCGGCGCATGCGGCCGGGCTGGACATGACCCCAAGGACCCTCGCGGCATGAGTCACGACATACGTGCGCGCCTCTACCTGGCCTGGCCCGGCTTCGAGCTGGACGTGGACCTCGCCCTGCCCGGGCGCGGCGTCACCGCGCTGTTCGGCCATTCCGGCTCCGGCAAGACCAGCCTGCTGCGCTGCATCGCTGGGCTCGAGCGCAATGCCCGCGGGCGCCTGGAGATCAACGGCGAGACCTGGCAGGACAGCGAGCGCGGGCTCTTCGTGCCCACCCACAAGCGCGCCCTGGGCTACGTGTTCCAGGAGGCGAGCCTGTTCGAGCACCTGTCGGTGCGGCGCAACCTGGCCTACGGCGAGAAGCGCATCCCCGTCGCCGAGCGACGGGTGAAGCTGGAGCAGGCCGTGGAGTTGCTGGGCATCGGCCATTTGCTGGAACGCATGCCGGCGCGCCTGTCCGGTGGCGAACGCCAGCGCGTGGGCATGGCCCGGGCGCTGCTGACCAGCCCGCGCCTGCTGCTGATGGACGAGCCTCTGGCGGCGCTGGATGGCAAGCGCAAGGCGGAGATCCTGCCGTACCTGGAGCGCCTGCATGACGAACTGGATATCCCGGTGCTCTATGTCAGCCACTCGCCGGACGAGGTGGCGCGGCTGGCCGACCACCTGGTGCTGATGGATGAGGGCCGGGTGCTGGCCAGCGGGCCCCTGGGCGAAACCCTGGCGCGGCTGGACCTGCCCACCGCGCTGGACGATGACGCCGGCGTGGTGGTGGAGGGGCGGGTGATCGGCCATGACCCGGAGTACGACCTGCTCAGCCTCGTCCTGCCGGACAGCGGCCTGAGCATGCGCGTGGCCCATGCGCCGGCGGAGCACGGCCGGCGCGTGCGCTTCAAGGTGCGCGCCCGGGATGTGAGCCTGAGCCTGCAGCGCCAGGCGGACAGCAGCATCCTCAACCTGCTGCCGGCGACGGTGCGCGAGGCGATTCCCGCGGACAACGCCGCCCATGTGCTGGTGCGCCTGGATGTGGACGGCACGGCGATGCTGGCGCGCATCACCCGCTATTCCCGTGACCAGCTCGGCCTGCACCCGGGCCAGCAGCTGTGGGCGCAGATCAAGTCGGTGGCGCTGCTGGCCTGACGGGCTTCGCAGGGGGAGGGCGGTGTTCCGAGAGCCCGGCGGAACCTCGCGGATGATGGGTTTCGCTTCGCTCTACCCATCCTACACGTTGCGTTTCGACCTACGGCATCAGGCGCTGGCGCCGAATACCTTGGCCAGGTGGGCTTCGTAGCGGGCGATGTCGCCTGCGATATCCGGGCGCTTCATCACGTCGACGGCGAGGAAGGTGGGTAGGGCGGTCATGCCGAGGAACTGGTTGGCCTTGTGGAAGGGGAAGTAGACCGCGTCCACGCCCTTGGCCTCGAAGAAGTCGCTGGGGTCGTCGAAGGCTTGCTGCGGGGCGTTCCAGGTGGCGGAGATCATGTACTGCTTGCCGTGCAGCAGGCCGCCGCTGCCGTACTTCTGCGAGGCGTCGGAGCGGGTGCGGCCATCGTTGGCGTAGAGGCTGCCGTGGCCGGCGGTGAAGACGTCGTCGATGTACTTTTTCACGGTCCAGGGCGCGCCCATCCACCAGCCGGGCATCTGCCAGACGATGACGTCGGCCCAGAGGAATTTCTGCACTTCTTCGGCGGTGTCGTAGCCGCCATCGATGAAGGTCTCCTTCACGTCGAAGCCCGAGCGGTCGAGGAAGGCCAGGGCGGCTTCGTGCAGGGTGCGGTTGTAGCGGCCGTCGGAATGGGCGAACTGCTTGCCGCCGTTGAGCAGGAGGATCTTTTTCATGGCTGGGTGGCCTCGTGAGGTTCTCGATGGCCGGCAGACTACCCAGTGAACCGGCCCGGAAAAACCGCTTTCCAGACAAATCGCCTTTGCGTGAAAAGCACGAATGGCTGGGGAACTGTTGCGATAGGCTGCGGCGCCTTTCAGTCAGCGAAGCCCCATGCCATGAGCGATACCTGTGCCTTCATCCTCCATGCCCAGCTGCGCCCGGAGCGCGCCGACGCGTTCGAGGCGCTGTTCCGCGCCTATGTCGAGCCGAGCCGCGCGGAGGCGGGCTGCATCGAGTACCACATGCTGCGTGATGCCCGGGACCCGACGCTGTTCATCTTCTTCGAGGTGTGGCGTTCGCGGGCGGACCTGGAGCGCCATTCGGCCCTGCCGCACATGCAGGCCTTCCACGAGCGGCGCATGGAATTCCTGGTGCGGGATTTCGAGATCCGCGAGATCGAGATGCTCAGCGCGGCGGCGATGGTGAAGACGGGGTGAGCCGTGTCGCTCATCGGGTGTTCGGGGTATCCCCTGGGCTGAAGCCCAGGCTACGGCTCGGGCTGCACCGGGGCGGTCAGGCTTCCTGGGCGCGGTAGGCGCCGGGGGTGAGGCCGGTCCATTTCTTGAACGCGCGGTGGAAGGCCGAGGGCTCGGAGAAGCCGAGCTGTTCGGCGATGTCCTGGATGGCCAGTTCGTCGCGGCCCAGGTGGTAGATGGCCAGGTCGCGGCGCAGGTGGTCCTTCAGTTCCTGGAAGCTGGTGCCTTCCTCGCGCAGGTGGCGGCGCAGGGTCTGCGGGCTGATGTGCAGGTGCTGGGCGACCTTTTCCAGGTCCGGCCAGTCGCGGCAGTCGCGGCCCAGCAGGCGGCGGATCTGGCTGTTCAGGCTGTCGCCGCCGTCGGGGCGGGCCAGCAGGTCGGCCGGCGAGTGTTCGAGGAAGTGCTTGAGGGTGCGCTCGTCCTGCAGCAGCGGCATGGCCAGGTAGCGCGCCTGGAACAGCAGGCTGGTGCAGGGCGCGTCGAAGCGGCGGGTGGTGGGGAACAGCAGCTCGTATTCGCCCACGTGCTCGGGCTCGGCGTAGGCGAAGGTGGCTTCCTCCAGGCGGATGCGCTGGCCGATCAGCCAGCTGCCGAGGCGGTGCCAGATCACCAGCAGGCTTTCCACCAGGAAGTGGTCCGGGTCCCAGAGCGTGGCGTCGTCCACCGTCAGGCGCACCGATTCGCCCTCGCGCTCCAGCAGGATGCGCGGCGCCTCGGGGAACAGGCCATAGAACATCGCGCCTCGCCCCAGGGCTTTCTCCAGGCTGCGGCAGTGGATGATGGCGTGGCACATCATGGCGAAGGTGCCGCGCTTGCTGCGCTGACGGCCGAAGCCCATGTACTCGTCGTCCAGCGCCTCCCACAACAACTGCATCAAGCGGCTGAACTGCTCGGGTGCGATGCGTGCTCGTGGCTCGTCCAGCAGCGCGGCCTGGATGCCGGCGTTGCGCAGGATGGCGGTGCAGTCCACGCCCTGGCGTGCGGGGCCGCGCAAGGCGGCTCGGACGAAGTGGCTGGCGATGGTGCGCTCGCGCATGGGCGGCTTCCTGGCTCGGGGTGACCGATGGTAGGTCGTGGCAGAAGCAGGCGACAAGGGGCGGATGTGGCGGGAATCCCCCTGCTTCGCTGGCGGGAATCCGCCCGAGGGATTGTCCTACAGCGCCCAGCAATTTTCTGTAGGCCTCGGCGCACTAGGCATTGCGCCGGCAAGACGGGTTGGCACAGCCCTTGCGATAGGAGCTGCGCCATCCATTGGTTTGGATCGCAGAACAACAAAGTCTCCCAGCAAGGGAGGTGATTGAGACCGGTGGTGCGCCCCTGTACGGAATCAGGCCCCGCACCACCCGAGAGGATCTGCCATGACCCGTCAACCCCTCTACAAAAGCCTTTATTTCCAGGTTCTGGTGGCCATCGCCATCGGCATCCTGATCGGCCATTTCTTCCCGCAGACCGGCGTTGCCCTGAAGCCCCTGGGCGACAGCTTCGTCAAGCTGATCAAAATGGCCATCGCGCCGATCATCTTCTGCACCGTGGTGACCGGCATCGCCGGTATGCAAAGCATGAAGGCCGTCGGCAAGACCGGCGGCTACGCACTGCTGTATTTCGAGATCGTTTCCACCCTGGCGCTGGTGATCGGCCTGATCGTGGTGAACGTATTCCAGCCCGGCGCCGGCATGCATGTCGACCCGACCACCCTGGATATCAAGGGCATCGCGGCCTACGCCGCTGCCGGTGAGAAGCAGTCCACCATCGACTTCCTGATGAACGTCATCCCCGGGACCGTGGTCGGCGCCTTCGCCAACGGCGACATCCTCCAGGTGCTGTTCTTCTCCGTGCTGTTCGGTTATGCGCTGCACCGCATGGGCGACTACGGCCGCCCGGTGTTCGAGTTCATCGAGCGCATCTCCCAGGTGATGTTCAACATCATCAACGTGATCATGAAGGTCGCGCCCATCGGTGCCTTCGGTGCCATGGCCTTCACCATCGGCCAGTACGGCGTGGGTTCGCTGGTGCAGCTCGGCCAGCTGATGCTGTGCTTCTACATCACCTGCCTGCTGTTCGTGCTGGTGGTCCTGGGCAGCATCGCCCGCGCCCACGGCTTCAGCATCCTCAAGTTCATCAAGTACATCCGCGAAGAACTGCTGATCGTGCTGGGCACCTCGTCCTCCGAGTCGGCCCTGCCGCGCATGATCGCCAAGATGGAAAAACTCGGTGCCAACAAGTCGGTCGTCGGCCTGGTGATCCCCACCGGTTACTCCTTCAACCTCGACGGCACCTCCATCTACCTGACCATGGCCGCGGTGTTCATCGCCCAGGCCACCGACACGCCGATGGATATCACCCACCAGATCACCCTGCTGCTGGTGCTGCTGATCGCTTCCAAGGGCGCCGCCGGCGTCACCGGTAGCGGCTTCATCGTCCTCGCCGCCACCATCTCCGCCGTTGGCCACCTGCCGGTTGCGGGCCTGGCGCTGATCCTCGGCATCGACCGCTTCATGTCCGAAGCCCGCGCCCTGACCAACCTGGTGGGCAACGGCGTGGCGACCCTCGTCGTCGCCAAGTGGTGCAAGCAGCTGGACACCGACACGCTGGACCGCGAACTGGCCGGCAATGGCAATGGCAATGGCAATGCCGCGCCGCAGGCAGAAGCCCAGCGCGTCTGAACCGCGTAATTCTCTCCTCCCTCCCCACGGGGAGGAGATTTTCCAGGCCCGTCTCGTGACGGGCTTTTTTATGGGCGCAGGAAAGTGGGACGTGGCGCGCCGATCCCCTTGCCTGGCGTGCGCGGGAGCCTATGAGCACATGGGTCAATCGACCCTGAGCGCTTGTGTCATTGAGCGCTTGGGCGGGCGCCGCCTACCCTGCGGAACGATTTTTTCCAGGGAGACCCTTCGCATGCAGCGCATCCATTTCGAAACCGAACACAACATGTTCCGCGACTCGTTCCGTGCCTTCCTGCAGAAGGAAGTGGTGCCGCACCAGGAAGCCTGGGAAGAGGCGGGCGTGGTGGATCGTGCGGTGTGGCGCAAGGCTGGCGAGATGGGCTTCCTGCTGCCCTGGGCGGACGAGGAGTACGGCGGCGCCGGGCTGAAGGACTTCCGCTACGAGCAGATCATGTGCGAGGAGCTGGCCCACATCAACGAACCGGGCTTCATGATCCCGCTGCACTCGGCGCTGTGCGGCCCCTACATCGCCGAGTACGGCAACGCCGAGCAGAAGGCCCGCCTGCTGCCGGGGATCATCAGCGGCGAGATCATCCTCGCGGTGGCCATGACCGAGCCCTCGGCCGGTTCCGACCTGGCCGGCATGCGCACCACCGCGGTGGACAAGGGCGACCATTACGAGCTGAACGGCTCCAAGGTGTTCATCTCCAACGGCCTGCTGGCCGACCTGGTGATAGTCGCGGCCAAGACCGACCCGGCCAACAAGCACGCCATGGGCCTGTTCCTGGTGGAGCGCGACATGATCGGCTTCGAGCGCGGGCGCAACCTGAAGAAGTTGGGCATGAAGAGCCAGGACACCGCCGAGCTGTTCTTCAACAACGTCAAGGTGCCCAAGGAGAACCTGCTGGGCGATGCCAAGGGCGGCTTCTTCTACTTGATGAACATGCTCGCCCAGGAACGCCTGACCAACGCCTGCGGCGCGGTGGCCGGTGCCGAGGCGGCGCTGCAGACCACCATCGACTACGTGAAGGAGCGCAAGGCCTTCGACCGGCCCGTCTCGCACTTCCAGAACACCCGCTTCAAGCTGGCCGAGATGCGCACCCAGATAGACGTCGCCCAGGTCTTCACCGACCGCTGCGTGATGGACCACAACCAGCGCAAGCTGACCCCTGAGGTGGCCGCCGAGGCCAAGCTGTTCACCACCGAGCTGCTGTGCAAGGTGGTGGACGAAGGCGTGCAGCTGCACGGCGGCTGGGGCTACATGTGGGAGTACCCGATCTGCAAGATGTACGCGAACGCGCGCATCCAGCGCATCTTCGCCGGCACCTCGGAGATCATGAAGGAGATCATCAGCCGCGGCATGAAGCTCTGAACCCGCGCCCGGCGCTCCGGGCCGGGCTAGCGTTCAGCCACTGTGTAGACGCCAGGAGGCCATCGCCATGAATGCACCATTGGGCGCCATCGACGCCTGGGCCCAACCCGCCAACGGCCGCGCCCGCGAGCTGTTGCCGGAGGTGGTCCGGCTGTTCGAGAAATCCGGTTCCGCGCACTTGCTCGACCAACCGCTGACACCCGAGCAGACGGTGGCGGAGATGGACCGTGCGGGCGTGGACAAGCTCATGCTCGCCGCCTGGTGCCGGCCGGAGCGCTGGGTGTTCGACAACGACCTGGTGGCCGAGTACACCCGCGCCTTCCCCGACCGCTTCGTCGGGGTCGCCACCGTCGACCTGGGCAAGCCCCTGGCGGCGGTGCGCGAGCTGGAGCGGGCGGTGCTGGAGCTGGGCTGCAAGGCGCTGCGCGTGGTGCCCTGGCTGTGGAAGCTGCCGCCCAACCACCGGCTCTACTACCCGCTCTACGTGAAGTGCATCGAGCTGGATATTCCCTTCTGCACCCAGGTGGGCCACACCGGCCCGCTGATGCCCTCGGAGACCGGCCGCCCGGTGCCCTACCTGGACGAGGTGGCGCTGGACTTCCCCGAGCTGCGCATCGTCGCCGGGCACATCGGCCATCCCTGGACCGAGGAAATGATCGGCCTGGCCTGGAAGCACGACAACATCTACATCGACACCTCCGCCTACCTGCCACGCTACTACCCTCAGGCGCTGCTGCAGTTCATGCGCAGCTACGGCCAGGACAAGGTGCTGTTCGGCAGCAACTTCCCGCAGCTGTCCCTGGAGCGCTGCATGACCCAGGTGAAGGAGCTGGCGCTGCCGGCGGAGATCGAGGCGAAGTTCCTCCAGGGCAACGCCCGCCAGGTGTTCTGGCTGTGAGGCTATCCGGCGAGCCGCCGTGCCCGGGAGGAGGGCGGATAGGCGGCGAATAACGTGACAAGCTCCGACCATTACAAGAACAACAAGGAGGGTTCAGCAATGACCGATCAACTGCCGTTGCAGCGGCTCGCCCATTGGGTGGGCACCACGCCGGACCGCGTCTGGCTCAGCCAGCCGGTGGAGCGCCAGTGGCATGACCTGACCTGGCGCCAGGCCGACGACCAGGCACGGCGCCTGGCCAGTGCGCTGCAGGCGCTGGGCTGCGCGCCGGGCGACCGGGTGGCGATCCTGGCGAAGAACTGCGCCGAGTGGATCATCAGCGACCTGGCGATGATGCTCGCCGGGCTGGTCAGCGTGCCGCTCTACCCGTTGCAGTCCGCCGAGAGCATCGACTACGTGCTGCGCCACTCGGCGTGCAAGGTGATCATCCTCGGCAAGCTGGACGAGGCGGAGAAGTTCGCGGCCGGCATCCCCGCCGAGGTCATCCGCGTCGCCATGCCGTACCCGACCCTGAGCGCGCAACACCAATGGCATGCACTGCTCGCCGCCCATGAACCGCTGCGCGATGGGCATGTGCAGCGCCCTGATGACCTGCTCAGCATCCTCTACACCTCCGGCACCACCGGCCAACCCAAGGGCGTGATGCAGCGGGCCGAGGCCTTCGCCTTCGCCTCCAGCCGCTCGGTGGCGGAGATGGGGCTCAACGAGCGCGAGCAGTTCTTCTCCTACCTGCCGCTGTCCCACGCGGCGGAGCGTTTCCTGGTGGAAACCAACAGCCTGTATTGCGGGGGCGCCATCGCCTTCGTCGAATCCCTGGAGACCTTCGCCGCCGACCTCAAGCGGGTGCGGCCGACGGTGTTCTTCTCCGTGCCGCGGTTGTGGACGCGCTTCCAGCAGGGCGTGCTGGAGAAGCTGCCCCAGGCCAAGCTGGACCGCCTGCTGCGCATCCCGCTGCTGGGTGCGCTGGTGGCGCGCAAGGTGCGCCAGGGGCTGGGGCTGGACCGTGCGCGGGTGCTGGTCAGCGGTGCGGCGCCGATCCCGGTGGCGCTGCTGGAGTGGTACCGGCGCATCGGCCTGACCATCTGCGAGGGCTATGGCATGACCGAGAACTTCGCCTATGGCAACTTCAACCGCCCGGGCCAGGTGCGCTTCGGCAGCGTCGGCCGGGTGATGCCGGACAACGAGGTGCGCATCGCCGAGAACGGCGAGATCCTCTACCGCAGCCGCGCGCTGATGGCCGGTTACTACATGGAGCCGGAGAAGACCGCCGACACGCTGCAGCTGGGCTGGCTGCACACCGGCGACAAGGGCGAGATCGACGCCGACGGCTACCTGCGCATCACCGGGCGGGTGAAGGACATCTTCAAGACCAGCAAGGGCAAGTATGTGGCGCCGGCACCCATCGAGGGCGAGATCGCCAAGAACCTCTGGGTGGAGCAGGTATGCCTGATGGGCAACGGCCTGGACCAGCCGCTGGCGCTGATCGAACTCAGCCCGGCGGCCCGGGCGCAGGCGCGCGGGCAGATCGAGGCCGAGCTGGCGGCCAGCCTGCAGGCCCTCAACGAGCGCCTCCTGGCCCATGAGCGCATCAGCCATTTCGTGCTGGTGCGCGAGCCCTGGACGGTGGATAACGGCTGCATGACGCCGACCATGAAGATCCGTCGCAACGTGCTGGAACAACGCTTCGCCGCGGTGGCCGCGTGCCTGGACAGGCACCAGCCGCTGCATTGGGAATGAACCGAACCGCTATGGAGTCGCCATGACAGGCCCGCTCGCTTCGCTGAAGATCCTCGATTTCTCCACCCTGCTGCCGGGGCCATTCGCCTCGCTGCTGCTGGCCGACATGGGCGCCGAGGTGCTGCGCGTCGAATCCCCCAGCCGCATGGACCTGGTGCGCGTGCTGCCGCCCCATGACGGCGGCACCTCCACCAGCCACGCCTACCTGAACCGCAACAAGCGCAGCATCGCCCTCGACCTCAAGCGCCCCGAGGCGGTGGAGGTGGTGCGCCAGCTGGTGGCCGAGTACGACATCGTGCTGGAGCAGTTCCGCCCCGGGGTGATGGACAAGCTGGGCGTGGGCTACGAGGCGCTGAAGGCGATCAACCCCAGGCTGATCTACGTCTCCATCACCGGCTACGGCCAGAGCGGCCCCTTCCGCGACCGTGCCGGCCACGACATCAACTACCTGGCCGTGGCCGGCATCGCCAGCTACACCGGGCGCCAGGAAAGCGGCCCGCTGCCCCTGGGCGTGCAGTTGGCGGATATCGCCGGGGGCTCGCTGCACGGGGTGATGGGCCTGCTGGCGGCGGTGATCCAGCGCCAGGTGACGGGGGAGGGGCAGCACGTGGACGTGAGCATGACCGACTGTGCCTTCAGCCTGCACGGCATGGCCGGTGCGGGCTATCTCGGTGCCGGCGTGGAGCCGGACATGGAGAACCAGGCGCTCAACGGCGGCAGCTTCTACGACTACTACCGCACCCGCGACGGCCGCTGGTTCTCGGTGGGCAGCCTGGAACCGCAGTTCATGCAGCAGTTCTGCGCTGCCATCGGCCGGCCGGACCTGGCCGCGCGCGGGCTATCGCCCAAGCCGGAGGACCAGCGCGAGCTCAAGCGCGCCATCGAGATTGAGTTCGAGAAGCGCGACTTCGCCGAATGGAGCGAGGTGTTCGCCGCCCTGGATGCCTGCGTCGAGCCGATGCTGCCGCTCTCCGAAGCGGTGCGGCACCCGCAGATCGAGGCGCGCGGCCTGGTCACCGAAGTGCCCCGCGACGGGCTGCCGGCGCAACGGCAGATCGCCTGCCCGATCAAGTTCTCCGGCGGCCTGCCCGCACCGCGCCATGTCGGCGCAGCCGTAGGTGCCCACACCGCCGAGGTGCTGGCCGAGCTGGGCTACACCACCGAGCAGATCACCTCGCTGAAAGCTGGCAAGGTGACGGGATAAAGAGGCTTCAAGCTTCAAGCTTCAAGAGGACCTGTGCATCGGCGGGTTGCACCCGCCCTACGGGCTCCTGCCCGAGGTTCCGCCCTTACTCTTGCCGCTGTTCCCCGCTGAACACCAGGGTCACCTTGCAGCGTCGGCAGTAGTAGCGACGCCCGCGAGCGACCAGGGCGTGGCGCTGGGAGGAGAAGGGGTAGTCGCCGTCCGGGCAGGCGCAGCGGTACATGTAGCGGGTGACCTTGCGGCGCTTGACGTCATAGCTGTGGCAGCGGTTGGGCGGCAGCTCGTAGACGCCCCGCATGATCAGCTGCCATTCCTCGCCATGGGGCTGGATGCGGTGGCCGAACAGTTGGTGGGCGACCAGGTGCGCCACTTCGTGGGCAACGGTCTGCTTGAGGAAATCGTCCTGGTTCTCGCGATACAGCTGGGGGTTGAAGCGCAGCTTGTTCTCATCCAGGTGAGCGACACCGGCCTTCTGACCCCGCAGCTTGAAGCTCACTTCGGGGCGGGTGAACCGGCGTTGGAAAAAAGCTTCCGCCTGCTGGTAGCAGGCTTCGACGCGGGCGTGTAGCAGCTCGGGCATAAAGGGGGCTCTCCAGAGCTCGCAATTATGCCGCAAAGCCGCCACCGGCCGAATCGTTCTCCTGCCGAGCGGTCGTGGTGCGCCGTTCTAGACGCATTCCGGCATCAGGTAGAGGTGCCCGTGCAGGATCACCGAGGCCCGCACGTTGACCATGCCCCGCAAGGCCACGCGCCAGATTGCCGAGTTTTGGTCGAGCGGGAGGGCAAACGAAGAGGCCGCCCATGGGCGGCCTCCGTGCTACGGGTGAAAGGGGTCAGCGGATGTAGACCGGGCCTACGCCCATGCCCCAGAAGATGACGGAGGCGGCGATCATCGCCACCAGCACCACCAGGCCCACGGCCAGCACCGAGCTGGAGAACAGGAAGCCCTCGTCGGATGGAATGTTCATGAAGGTCGGTATGCCCACGTAGAGCAGGTAGACCGTGTAGCAGATGGCGGCGGTGCCGATCATCATGCCCAGCCACAGGTGCGGGTAGAGCGCCGCGAGCCCGCCGATGAACAGCGGCGTGGCGCAGTACGCGGCGAACACGACGCATTCGGTGAAGCTTGGCGAGGCGTCGTAGGTGCGCGCCATCCAGTGGATGAAGGCGCCCATGACGGCGACACCGGCGAGCATGGCGAGGTAGGAGAGGATGGTCATCTGCATCGCGCTGGATTGCGTGAGCATGACCGGATCGCCCTTGCCGATGGCCCAGCCGACCTGGGTGGTTCCTATATAGGCAGAGACAACGGGTATGGCTGCGAGTACCAGGATATGGGTGAGGTACATGTGGCTGATGCTTTCTTCCTCGCCACGGATTTCCTGCCATTCCTGATCGGGATGGGTGAAGAGCCCCCAAACGTGGTGGATCATTCTGAACACCTCCTCATTATTATGAGGTCGCCCCCCAGCGAAGCGCCTGGGACGCATAGCCAGCGCCGCCCGGTGCCCGGCCGACGCATGCGACCTTGTGTCGCAGTATAGGTACAGGCTGGAGTCCGCGTCTGCCGTGGCTTTAGAGCAAATCAGACTTAGTGCTCAGCTGTAATAGCGCTGAAGTATTTCCATCGCCTTGTTGATCGACTGGATGCGCTCGGTGCTGCCGCCGCGATCGGGGTGATGCTGGCTCACCAGTTGGCGGTAGCGATGCTTGATCACCCCGAGGTTGAGCGCTTCCTCGCTGTTCACCAGTTCGAACAGCTCGAGGGCGGCGAGCTTCTCGTCCCCGCCCTGCATGCGCGTCCAGAAGCTCGAGAGCAGTTTCTCGACATCCCGCTCGGTGGTGTCGCGCAGGTGACGGGTGTCCAGGTAGTAGGTGCGCAGCGGGTCGTGTTCGGTGAGGGCATCACTTCCCGCTGCGTAAGGCAGCAGCTGGATGCTCAGCGGGCTGATGGCGAGAAAGGCGGTTCCTTCGGCCCAGAGCCGGTCGCGTAATAGATAGAGGGCGTTGAACAGCAGGAAGTGGGTGCGGAACAGCACCAGGCGATCACCGAGGCCCAGGTTGGGGATGTGGGTGGAGTGGCCGGCCTTCAGGCGCTGGATCAGGTCGAATTCGCCGATGCCGTCCGGTTGCTGGCGGAGCAGCACCAGGAGCTGGTCGGCGAGGTCGAGGGAGGGGTCTAGTTCGTCGTTCATCGGGCGCAGGCTAGCACAGCGAAACAGAGGGCTGGGGCGGCGCGCGCTTTGTGCGTAAAATAGCCAGCTTTTCGCACCCCTCCCCGGATTCCAGAGCACCATGGGCACCCTTTCGGTCAACCAGAACAAACTGCAGAAACGCATCCGTCGCCTCGCTGGCGAAGCCATCGCCGACTTCAACATGATCGAGGAGGGCGACAAGGTCATGGTCTGCCTGTCCGGCGGCAAGGACAGCTACACCATGCTCGACGTCCTGCTGTACCTGCAGAAGGTCGCGCCGATCAAGTTCGAGATCGTGGCGGTGAACATGGACCAGAAGCAGCCCGGCTTCCCCGAGCACGTGCTGCCGGCCTACCTGGACTCCATCGGCGTCGAGTACCACATCGTCGAGAAGGACACCTATTCGGTGGTGAAGGAGAAGATCCCGGAAGGCAAGACCACCTGCTCGCTGTGCTCGCGCCTGCGCCGGGGCACGCTCTACACCTTCGCCGACGAGATCGGTGCGACCAAGATGGCCCTCGGTCACCACCGCGACGACATCCTGGAAACCTTCTTCCTCAACATGTTCTATGGCGGCACCCTCAAGGCCATGCCGCCGAAGCTGCGTGCCGACGACGGCCGCAACGTGGTGATCCGCCCGCTGGCGTACTGCAACGAGGCCGATATCGAGGCCTACTCGCAGCTCAAGGAATTCCCGATCATCCCGTGCAACCTCTGTGGCTCCCAGGAGAACCTGCAGCGCCAGGTGGTCAAGGAGATGCTCCAGGACTGGGAGCGCAAGTCGCCGGGCCGCACCGAGATCATGTTCCGCGCCCTGCAGAACGTGGTGCCCTCGCAACTGGCCGACCGCAACCTGTTCGACTTCACCAACCTGCGCATCGACGAAAGCGCCGCGCCGCGTACCCTGGACGTCGTCAATATCTGAAGTGGAGCTGGAAGCCGAGAGCCTGAAGCCGGAAGGTTTCAAGCTTCAAGCTTCAAGCTTTCTAGCCAAGGCCCTTTTTATGCGTGATTACCGCTGGCTTCACGAGTACTGCCTCAACCGCTTCGGTTCGGCCGAGGCCCTGGAAGCGCGCCTGCCGCAGCCGCGCAGCGATGCCGAGCTGCGCGAGCTGAGCGATGACCGCTACCTGTCGCTGCTGGCCCTGCGGGTGTTCCGTGCCGGGCTCAAGCACAGCCTGGTGGACGCCAAGTGGCCGGCCTTCGAGGAGGTGTTCTTCGGTTTCGATCCGGAGAAGGTGGTGCTGATGGGCGCCGAGCACCTGGAGCGGCTGATGCAGGATGCGCGGCTGATCCGCCACCTGGGCAAGCTCAAGAGTGTGCCGCGCAACGCCCAGTTCATCCTCGACGTGCGTCGCGAGAAGGGCAGCTTCGGTGCGCTGATCGCCGATTGGCCGACGTCCGACATCGTCGGGTTGTGGAAGTACCTGGCCAAGCACGGCAGCCAGATGGGCGGACTTTCGGCGCCGCGTTTCCTGCGCATGGTCGGCAAGGACACCTTCGTCCCGTCCAACGACATGGTCGCGGCGCTCAAGGCCCAGGACATCATCGACAAGGTGCCCACCAGCCTGCGCGACCTGGCGCTGGTACAGGCCGCCTTCAACCGTTGGCACGAGGAAAGCGGGCGGCCGCTGTGCCACCTGTCGGCGATGCTGGCCTACACCGTCAATCACTGACCCGTTTCATCGAGCAGGAGGCTTGCATGGATCATTCGTCGGCTATCGCCCGCGTCGCTGCGGAGCTCAAGCGCGCAGAGCGCATCCTGGTCATCACCGGTGCCGGGCTTTCGGCGGATTCCGGCCTGCCCACCTACCGGGGGCTCGGTGGCCTCTATAACGGCATGACGGAGGAGGGCATCCCGATCGAGGAAGCCATCTCCGGGCCCATGCTGCAGCGCGACCCGGCGCTGTGCTGGAAGTACCTCGCCCAACTCGGCAGCGCCTGCCTGGCCGCGCGCCCCAATCCCGGGCACGAAGCCATCGCGCAATTGCAGCGGCTGAAGCCGGAATGCTGGGTGCTGACGCAGAACATCGACGGCTATCACCGCCAGGCGGGGTCGCCGCCGGAGCGGCTGATCGAGATCCACGGCGAGCTGTCGCCGCTGTTCTGCCAGTCGTGCGGTGCCGAGAGTGACCAACTGTCGCAGCACCTGGAACGGCCTTTGCCTCCCAAATGCACTGTGTGCGGTGGTATCCTCCGGCCTCCCGTCGTCCTGTTCGAGGAAATGCTCCCCGAAAAGGCCATCGACACCCTCTACGCGCAACTGCGCAAGGGCTTCGATGCGGTGCTGGCCGTAGGCACCACGGCGAGCTTCCCCTACATCATCGAACCGGTGATGCGCACCCGCCAGCAAGGCGGCTTCACGGCGGAGATCAACCCCGCCAGCACCGACCTCGCACGCTCAGTCGACGTACATCTGAAGGGAAAGGCCTTAGATGTTTTGCAGGAACTACTGAGTCACATTTCGATCGATTAAATTTGCAAATTAGATCGATAGAGGGCATATTCGCGCCTTCTTATAATTTTCGACACGGTCGTGCCCATGCTCAGTCGCTTCGCACCCCTCGTGCCCATTGCGTTTGCACTGTTTCTTACCGCTTGCGCCGGCGTCTCGCCAAAGCCGCAAGTAGCCGTCACTCCGGAACCTCAGGCCGTCATCGAAGAGCCGAGCGTCCAGGACATGGCGGACATGATGGACGACGAGCCCTACCAGCTGCCGTCCCTCGCTGACAACGTTCTCGAGCGTGGCTTCGAGCTGGTGGGGACTCCCTACCGCTTCGGTGGTCGCTCGCTGAAGACCGGCTTCGATTGCAGCGGCTTCGTCGGCTACCTGTTCAAGGAAGAGGCGGGCATCCAGCTGCCGCGCTCTACCCGTGAAATGATCAACCTCGATGCGCCGGTCATTGCGCGCAGCGAACTGAAGCCGGGCGACATCGTCTTCTTCAATAACCGTGGTCGTGGTCGCGTCAGCCACGCCGGCATCTACATCGGCGACGACCAGTTCATCCATTCCTCCAGCCACCGCAGCGGCGGTGTGCGGGTCGACAGCCTGGATGATCGCTACTGGAACGCCAGCTACATGGAAGCCAAGCGCGTCCTCGCGCAGGTCTCCCCCTCGATGAACGCCTCGGCGCAGGGCTCGATGCACCGCTGATCGCGATCCAGATACACCTATCGGCCCGGACTCTGTTCCGGGCCGAGTCGTTTCTGCCTTCCTTTATATAAGTGTGGGTTGCCGCCCAAGCGCAGCGGCGATGGCTTTTTGCTTGCATTATTCGAGCGGGATCAGCACATTAGCGTGCAAACCTCAAGTCAGGACTGACTTGCCATGCCCGCCTTGCACCGTCTCACCCTCATCGCGCTGCTCGCCCTGCTCGGTGCCTGCTCCAGCCATGCGCCGGCTCCCGCTCCGGTCTACACCCCGCCCGTGGTTCAGGCGCCGTCCTCGCCGGCGGCCGATGACGTGCTGTTCCGCGCCCTCGGCCTGGTGGGTACGCCCTACCGCTACGGCGGCAACACGCCGGACAGCGGCTTCGATTGCAGCGGCCTGATCGGCTACGTGTACCGCGACGCCGCCGGCATCAGCCTGCCGCGCTCCACCCGCGAGCTCATCGCCATGCGCGTGCCGACCATTGGCATGAACGCCCTGCAGAGCGGCGACCTGGTGTTCTTTGCCACCAACGGCGGCGGCCAGGTCAGCCACGCCGGCATCTACGTCGGCGAGGGGCGCTTCGTCCATGCGCCTTCCAGCGGCGGAACGGTACGCCTCGACAGCCTGTCCAACAGCTACTGGCAGAAAAGCTACCTGAATGCCAAGCGCGTGCTGCTCGACTCGCACCTGGCAAGCACGCCCTGAGAGGCTGCATGACCACCCGGACGCTCAACCTCGACGACGACCTCTACCGCTACCTGCTCGACGTTTCCCTGCGCGAGACGCCGTTGCTGGCGCGCCTGCGCGAAGAGACCGCGCGACTGCCCACGGCGCGCTGGCAGATCGCCCCCGAGCAGGGTCAGTTCATGGCCATGCTGGTGCGCCTCACCGGCGCGCGACGCATCCTCGAGATCGGCACCTTCACCGGCTACAGCGCCTTGGTGATGGCCGAGGCCATGCCGGCGGATGGCCGTATCCTCTGCTGCGACCTGCCCGGCGACTACAACGCCGTCGCCCGGCGCTACTGGCAGGAAGCCGGCGTCGAAGCCCGCATCGACCTGCAACTGGCCCCGGCCCTGGAAACCCTCGGGCGCCTGGAGCGGGAAGGGCAGGCCGGCAGCTTCGACCTGATCTTCATCGACGCCGACAAGGCCAACTACCCCGCCTACCTGGAACACGCCCTGGCCCTGGTGCGCAGCGGTGGCCTGGTGCTGTTCGATAACGTGCTGTGGAGCGGCCGCGTGCTGGAAGCCAGCCCCGACAGCGCCGACACCCGCGCCATCAAGGCCCTGAATCGCGCGCTCAAGACCGATGCCCGCGTCGATCTCTCGCTGCTGCCCATCGGCGACGGGCTGACCCTCTGCCGCAAGCGCTGAGCCCGTGGCCGAGCCCATCCGCCTGCCGCCCCAGCCGGACGCCTGCGAACTCTGCAAGCGCGCCGCGCCCCTGACCCGCCATCACCTGATCCCCAAGGCCCTGCACGGCAAGACCTACGTGCAGAAGCGCTTCGCCCGCAGCGAGCGCATCACCGCCACCCTTTGGGTCTGCCGCCCCTGCCACAACCAGATCCACCGCCTGTTCAGCGAAAAGGAGCTGGCGCTGACCTACAACAGCCGCGACGCGCTGATGGCCGACGAGCGCCTGCGCACCTTCGTCGACTGGCTGGCGGGCAAACCGGCGGGGTTCGAGCCGAGGCATTGAAGGCACACGGTTGCCCCGCCTGTGCCCAGGTATTACCGTCATCCATCTGGTAATACCGAGGATGCCGCCATGCCGACCACAGTCACCAGCAAGGGCCAGGTTACGATCCCCAAGCCGATCCGCGATGCGCTTGGCCTGCACCCGGGCATGTCCGTGGAATTCAGCGTCAACCAGCAGGGCGAAGTGGTGCTCAACCGCGTCGACCCCGAGCCCCAGGCGGCGGACCGTTTCGAGACCGTTCGCGGCAAGGCCGGGCGCCAGTGGCGCACCGACGAGCTGATGGCCCTGCTGCGTGGCGAAGACTGATGGTGCTGGTCGATACCAATGTGCTGATCGACGTCCTGGCCGATGATCCCCGTTGGGCCGACTGGTCGATCCACCAGTTGCGCGCCCAGTCCCGGGTGCACGCACTGGCGATCAACGCAGTGGTCTACGCCGAGTTGGCGCTCACTTTCGATCGCTTCGAAGCCCTCGACGAGACGATCGAGCAATTGCAGCTACAGCTGCTGGAAATCCCACGTCCGGCGCTCTTCCTCGCGGGAAAGGCCTTTGCCCGCTATCGCCGGGCGGGAGGCGTGAAGGAGGGCGTGCTGGCGGACTTCTTCATCGGTGCCCATGCGTCGGTGGAAGGCTGTGCTCTGCTGACGCGCGATGTGCGGCGTTATCGCAGCTACATTCCCGGGTTGCAGCTGATCAGCCCAGGCGAATCCTGACTCAAGCCGCCTTCGCCATCGCCTCGCATTCCACCGCGCAGCGCTGGCAGGCCTGCGCGCATTCCTGGCAGTGGTCGTGGTCATGCTTGGCGCATTCTTCGGCGCAGGCCTGGCAGGCGATGGCGCAGAGGCGGCAGATCTCGTCGGCCAGGGGGCTGTCGCGGGCCATCAGCAGGGCGGCGAGGCGGCACAGGTCGGCGCAGTCGCGGTCGGTGCGGATGCACAGCGCCATGTGTCCGGCGTCTTCCTCGCGCAGGCAGGAGGTGGCGCAGTGTTCACAGGCGATGGCGCAGGCGTTGCAGGCCTGGATGCAGGAGGCATAGCGGTCGCGGATCATGGAGGTCTCCTCATGGAGTGGGTCCTGTTGAGTGGACGTGTCTCCGCCCCCGTCGGTTCGACCTATTTCCCGCCCGCCGCCCGTCGATTGACCCTGGCCACCCCGGCCACTAAGCTGCGCGCCTTGCATCAGGTGCCCCGTGGCCATGCCGCCGGGGTGAAACAGGGAAGCCGGTCCATTCTCCCGAAGAATCCGGCGCTGCCCCCGCAACGGTAGGCGAATCAGACTCCGCAACAGCCACTGTGCCCAGGCATGGGAAGGCGCGGAAGGGAACCGACGGTTCCACTCGCAAGCCCGGAGACCGGCCTGGTGTGACTGCGCATGGGATCGCCCATGCATCACCCCAGAAGGTCGCGCGGGTGGCGCGACGGAGATCGAATCTTGAGTCGATACGCTTCCCCGAGGCCGGCGCTGCTGGCTGTTCTCGGCATTTCGTGCATTTCCCCGCTGGCCGCCGCGCCCCTCGAACTTGACGAGCAAGTGGTCACCGCCACCCGCAGCGAGCAGCCCGTGCGCGCCAGCCTGGCCGCCACCACCGTGATCGACCGCGAGGCCATCGAGCGCAGCCAGGCGAGCTCCGCGCCCGAGCTGCTGCGCAAGGTGCCGGGCGTGACCCTCAGCAACAACGGCGGCCCCGGCAAGAACACCACGCTGTTCATGCGCGGCAGCGAGTCCGACCACGTGCTGGTGCTGATCGACGGCGTCAAGGTCGGCTCCGTCAGCGCCGGGCTCACGGCCTTCCAGGACCTGCCGGTGGAGCTGATCGAGCGCATCGAAGTGGTCCGTGGCCCGCGCTCCAGCCTCTACGGTTCCGAAGCCATAGGCGGGGTGATCCAGATCTTCACCCGCAAAGGGCACGGCGAGGGCGCGGCGAAGCCTTGGTTCTCCGCCGGCTACGGCACCCATGACAGCTACCAGGGCAGCGCCGGGGTAGCCGGTGGCGATGAGCAGGCCTGGTACAACATCGGCGTCAGCAGCCAGGACACCGACGGCATCAACTCCCGCCGCCAGGGCAGCAACTACTACGAGCCCGACGCCGACGGCTACCGCAACCTGTCCGGTACCCTGAATGCCGGTGTGCAGCTCGGCAGTCTGGCGCTGGATGGCACGCTGATGCGCGCCAAGGCCCACAACGACTACGACGACATCGACAGCAGTGGCTACCTGCATCCCCTCGGCGGCCACGGCGCCAACGCCGACAACCGCCAGGAGGTGATCGGCGGCCGCGCCCGCTTCAGCCCCCAGGACATCTGGAACATCACCCTCCGGGCCGGTCGCAGCGAGGACAAGTCCACCAGCCACACCGATGGCCTGTTCGATGCCCGCTTCGACTCCACCCGCGACAGCGCCTCCTGGCTCAACGACCTGACCCTCGCCGAAGGCCACGTCCTGACCCTCGGCTACGACTGGCAGCGTGACCAGGTCAGCAGCTCCACGGCCTTCGAGCAGGACTCGCGCCGCAACCAGGGGTGGTTCGCCCAGTACCTGGGGCAAGCTGGCCAGCAGGACTGGCAGCTGTCACTGCGCCGTGACGACAACGAGCAGTTCGGCACCCACGACACCGGCAGCGCCGCCTGGGGCTATGCGTTCACCGATGAATTGCGCTTCAGCCTCAGCTACGGCACCGCCTTCAAGGCGCCCAGCTTCAACGAGCTTTACTACCCCGGCTATGGCAACCCGGGCCTGGACGCGGAAACCTCCGAGAGCTTCGAGGCCGCGCTCACCGGGCAGCACGACTGGGGCCACTGGTCGGTTAACGCCTACCGCACCCATGTCGACGACCTGATCGCCTACGACTCCACCCTCGGCCCGTACGGCGGCCCCAACAACATCGGCAAGGCCCGCATCGACGGCCTCGAACTGGTGCTCGGCAGCCAGTGGCTGGGTTGGGACTGGAACGCCAACGCCACCTTCCTCGACGCCGAGAACCGCGACCACGGCAGCAACGCCGGCAACGAGCTGCCGCGCCGTCCGCAACAGAGCTTCAACCTCGACCTGGACCGGCGCATCGGCCGCTTCGGCCTGGGCGCCACGCTGCACGCCGAAGGCCGCAGCTACGACGACCTGGCCAACCGCAACAAGGTGGCCGGCTACGCCACCCTCGACCTGCGCGGCGAATACTGGCTGAACGAGGAGTGGCGCCTGCAGGCCAAGGTCACCAACCTGCTGGATGCCGACTACGAAACCGCGCTGGACTACAACCAGCCCGGCCAGGCAGTGTTCTTCAGCGTCCGCTACCAAGCCCTCTGACAGGAGCCCCCATGACCGAATCCATCGAACGCGATGCCCGCCACAAGGCGCGCATGCAGCGCAAGAAAGCCCTGATCGACGAGAAGATCGCCCAGGCCCAGGACGAGTACGGCCTGCTGCTGGTGCACACCGGCAATGGCAAGGGCAAGAGCAGCTCGGCCTTCGGCATGGTCGCCCGCGCCCTCGGGCACGGTGTGAAGGTGGGCGTGGTGCAGTTCATCAAGGGCGGCATGTCCACCGGCGAGGAAGCCTTCTTCCGCCGCTTCCCGGACGAGGTCGCCTACCACGTGATGGGCGAGGGCTACACCTGGGACACCCAGGACCGCCAGCGCGACATCGACAAGGCGCAGCAGGCCTGGGCCGTCGCGGCGCAGCTGCTCAACGACCCGCAGGTGGGCCTGGTGGTACTGGATGAGCTGAACATCGCCCTCAAGCACGGCTACCTTGACCTGGAGACCGTGCTCCGCGACATCGAATCGCGCCCCGAGCTGCAGCACGTGGTCGCCACCGGCCGTGGCGCGCCTCAGGGTCTGATCGACGCCGCCGACACCGTCACCGAGATGAGCCTGGTCAAGCACGCCTTCAAGTCCGGGGTGAAGGCGCAGAAAGGGGTGGAATTCTGAGCACCTCCACGCGCCATTGCCCGGCCCTGCTGATCGCCGCCCCGGCGTCCGGCCAGGGCAAGACCACCGTCACCGCCGCCCTGGCGCGCCTGCACACCCGCCAGGGCAAGCGCGTGCGGGTGTTCAAGTGCGGGCCGGATTTCCTCGACCCGATGATCCTCGCCCGTGCCTCCGGCGCACCGGTGTACCAGCTGGACCTGTGGATGATCGGCGAGGCGGAAAGCCGCCGCCTGCTCTGGGAGGCCGCTGCCGAAGCGGACCTGATCCTTATCGAAGGGGTGATGGGCCTGTTCGACGGCTCGCCCTCGGCTGCCGACCTGGCGCGCTGCTTCGGCGTGCCGGTGATGGCGGTGATCAATGGCGCCGCCATGGCCCAGACCTTCGGCGCCCTGGCCGTGGGCCTGGCCACCTACCAACCGGGCCTGCCGTTCTCCGGCGTGCTCGGCAACCGCGTCGGCAGCCAGCGCCACAGCGACCTGATCCGCGACAGCCTGCCGGACTGGATCCGCTGGTACGGCTCCCTGCCGCGCAGCGCCGAGGTCGAGTTGCCCAGCCGCCACCTGGGGCTGGTACAGGCCGAGGAACTGGCTGACCTGGATGCGCGCCTGGACGCCGCTGCCGATGCCCTGGCCGCCAGCGCCTCGGTGGAGCTGCCGCCGGCCGTAGCCTTCGAGGCGCCGCCGGCCCATGAGCTGCAACCGCTGCTCGAAGGCGTGCGCATCGGCGTCGCCCGCGACACCTCCTTCGCCTTCACCTACCAGGCCAACCTCGACCTGCTGCGCGCCCTGGGTGCCGAGCTGCAGTTCTTCTCGCCGCTGACCGACGCCGCGCTGCCCGAGGTGGACAGCCTCTACCTGCCCGGTGGCTACCCCGAGCTGCACCTGGCGCCGTTGGCGGAGAACCGCGCCATGGCGGCGGCGATCCGTGCCCACTGCGACGCGGGCAAGCCGACGCTCGCCGAGTGCGGCGGCATGCTCTACCTGCTGGACGCGCTGACCGACGCCGAAGGCGAGCGTGCCGAACTGGTGGGCCTGCTGCCCGGCAGCGCGGTGATGCAGAAGCGCCTGGTGGCCCTGGCCTTGCAGGAAGTCGAGCTGCCCGGCGGTGCCTTGCGTGGCCACACCTACCACCATTCGCGCCTCGACTCGTCGCTGCAGCCCCTGGCGCGCGGCACCTGCCCGAACGACAAGCCGGTGGCCGAGGCGGTGTTCCGCATCGGCCGCCTCACCGCGTCCTATATCCACTTCTACCTGCCTTCCAATCCCGCTGCGGCGGCGGAGCTCCTGCGCCCATGACCGACAACGCCTTCAGCCCCGAGGAACGCGCCGCCGTTTACCGCGCCATCGCCGAGCGTCGCGACATGCGCCACTTCAGCGGCGGCGAGGTGGCGCCCGAGCTGCTCGCACGGCTGCTGGAGGCGGCGCACCAGGCGCCCAGCGTCGGCCTGATGCAGCCCTGGCGCTTCATCCGCGTCACCGAGCCGGCGCTGCGTGAGGACATTCACGGCCTGGTGGAGGCGGAGCGGGTGCGCACCGCCGAGGCGCTGGGCGAGCGCTCCGACGAATTCATGCGGCTCAAGGTCGAAGGCATCCGCGACTGCGCCGAGCTGCTGGTGGCCGCGCTGATGGACGGGCGCGAGGCCCATGTCTTCGGCCGACGCACCCTGCCGGAAATGGATATGGCGTCCCTGGCCTGCGCGATTCAGAATCTCTGGCTCGCCGCCCGCGCCGAAGGGCTGGGCCTGGGCTGGGTCTCGCTGTTCGACCCGCAGGCCCTGGCCGAGCTGCTCGGCATGCCGCCCGGCAGCAAGCCCCTGGCGGTGCTCTGCCTGGGCCCGGTGGAGGTCTTCTACCCGGCGCCGATGCTGGCGCTGGAGGGCTGGGCGCAGCCGCGCCCGTTGTCCGAATTACTGTTCGAGAACCAGTGGGGAAACAAGGAATGAGCCTGGGCATGCTGACATTGGCCGCCGTGGTGCTGGATGCCGTCTTTGGCGAGCCACGGCGCTGGCACCCGCTGGTGGCCTTCGGCAACTGGGCCAAGCGCCTCGAGCAACGCTTCAACCCCGGTGGCCGTGGCTGGCGCAGCCATGGCGTCAGCGCCTGGGTGATCGCCGTGCTGCCGCTGACCCTGGCCGCCTGGTGGCTGGCCGAGCTGCCCTGGATCGGCACCCTGGTGGGCGTCATCGCCCTCTACGCCGCCATCGGCCTGCGCAGCCTCAATGAACACGCCGAGCCGGTGGCCCGCGCCCTCGAGGCCGGTGACCTGGAGCAGGCACGCCAGCGCGTCGGCTACATGGTCAGCCGAGAAACCCGCGAACTGGACGAAGGCGCCGTGGCCCGTGCCGCCACCGAGTCGGTGCTGGAGAACGGCAGCGATGCGGTGTTCGCTGCGCTGTTCTGGTTCGCCGTGGCCGGCGCGCCGGGCGTGGTGCTGTACCGCCTGAGCAACACACTCGATGCCATGTGGGGCTACCGCAACGCGCGCTTCGAACGCTTCGGCTGGGCCGCCGCGCGCATCGATGACGTTCTCAACTACATTCCCGCGCGCCTGGTGGCACTGACCTACGCGCTGCTCGGCAAGACGGCCGTGGCGCTACACTGCTGGCGCAAGCAGGCACCGCTCTGGGACAGCCCCAACGCCGGCCCGGTGATGGCCGCCGGCGCCGGTGCGCTGGGCGTGCAACTGGGTGGCCCGGCCGTCTATCACGGTGAGCTGCACGAGCGCCCGCACCTGGGGCTGGGCGAGCCCGCGCGGGCCGAAGACATCGACCGCGGCATGGACCTGGTGCGTCAGGGCGTGATGCTCTGGGTGGGCGTGCTGATCATCGGAGGGTGGCTCTTTGCTTGAGCATGGAGGCAGGCTGCGCGCCGCCGCGCAGCGTTATCGCATCCCTGAGGCCGACTGGCTCGATCTCTCCACCGGCCTGGCGCCCTACGGCTGGACCCTGCCGGAGGTGCCCGGCGCCGCCTGGGCCCGCCTGCCCGAGCAGGACGACGGCCTGGAAGAGGCCGCCCGCCGCTATTACAAGGCCCCGACCCTGTTGCCGGTGGCCGGCTCCCAGGCCGCCATCCAGGCACTGCCGCGCATTCGCCGTACCTCCCAGGTGGGCATCCTCTCGCCCTGTTACGCCGAGCATGCCGCCGCCTGGCGCCGGGTCGGCCATCGCCTGGAAGAGATCAGCGAAGCCGGTGCCCGTCGCGCCATCGACCGCCTGGACGTGCTGGTGGTGGTCAACCCGAACAACCCCACCGGCCAGCGCTACTCGCCGGAGCTGCTGCTGGACTGGCATGCGCGCCTGGCCGAGCGCGGCGGCTGGCTGGTGGTGGACGAAGCCTTCATGGACTGCACCCCGGACCAGAGCCTGGCGCGCATCAGCCACCTGCCGGGGCTCATCGTGCTGCGCTCCTTCGGCAAGTTCTTCGGCCTCGCCGGGCTGCGCCTGGGGTTCGTCTGCGCCGCCCAGGAGCTGCTCGATGAAATGGAGGAGCTGCTCGGCCCCTGGGCCGTGAGCGGCCCCGCCCGTTTCATCGCCAAGACCCTGCTGCAAGACGCCGACGGCCAGGCCCGGCAGCGTGAGCGCCTGCTGGTGGACGGCCAGCGCCTGGCGCGCCTGCTCACCGACAACGGCCTGCAGCCCACCGGTGGCTGCGCCCTGTTCCAGTGGGTGGCCATGCCCCATGCCGGGGTGATGCACGAATACCTCGCCGCCCACGGCATCCTTACCCGCCTGTTCCTCACGCCGTCGAGCCTGCGCTTCGGCCTGCCACCGGACGAAGCCGGCTGGCGGCGCCTGGACCAGGCCCTGAGCGGCTTCGCCCGGGAGCTCGCATGACCACGCTGATGGTGCAGGGCACCACCTCCGACGCCGGCAAGAGCACCCTGGTGACCGCGCTGTGCCGCTGGCTCAAGCGCCAGGGCGTGGCGGTGGTGCCGTTCAAGCCGCAGAACATGGCGCTGAACAGCGCGGTGACCGCCGACGGCGGCGAGATCGGCCGCGCCCAGGCGGTGCAGGCCCAGGCCTGTGGGCTGGCGCCGCACACCGACATGAACCCGGTGCTGCTCAAGCCCAATACCGACACCGGCGCCCAGGTGATCATCCACGGCCGCGCCGTCACCTCGATGAACGCGGTCGCCTACCACGACTACAAGAAGGTGGCGATGCAGGCGGTGCTGGCCTCCCACCAGCGCCTCGAAGCCGGTTACCAGGTGGTGATGGTGGAAGGGGCGGGCTCGCCGGCGGAGATCAACCTGCGCGCCAACGACATCGCCAACATGGGCTTCGCCGAGGCGGTGGACTGCCCGGTGATCCTCATCGCCGACATCGACCGGGGCGGCGTCTTCGCCCACCTGGTGGGCACCCTGGCGTTGCTCTCGGAAAGCGAGCAGGCGCGGGTGAAAGGCTTCGTGATCAACCGTTTCCGCGGCGACATCGCCTTGCTGCAGCCGGGCCTCGACTGGCTGGAACAACGTACCGGCAAGCCGGTGCTCGGCGTGCTGCCGTACCTCACCGACTTCCACCTGGAGGCGGAGGACGCCATCGACCGGCGCCAGGACGCCAAGCCCCGCGAGGCGCTGAAGGTGGTGGTGCCGGTGCTGCCACGCATCAGCAACCACACCGATTTCGACCCATTGCGCCTGCACCCGCAGGTGCAGCTGACCCTGGTCGGCCCCGGCCAGGCGATGCCGGCGGCGGACCTGATCGTGCTACCCGGCTCCAAGAGCGTTCGCGCCGACCTGGCCTTCCTCCGCCAGCAGGGCTGGGATCTGGCCATTGCCCGCCACCTGCGCTACGGCGGCAAGCTGCTGGGCATCTGCGGCGGCCTGCAGATGCTCGGTGAGCGCATCGACGATCCCCATGGCCTGGAAGGGCCCGCCGGCAGCAGCGCCGGCCTCGGCCTGCTGGCCTTCGACACGGTGCTGGAGCCGGAGAAGCAGCTGCGCAACGTGCGCGGCTACCTGGGCCTGGAGAACGCGCCAGTGACCGGCTACGAGATCCACGCCGGGGTCAGTCGCGGTGCTGCCCTGGAGCAACCGGCGGTGCGGCTGGACGATGGCCGCGCCGACGGTGCCATGAGCGCCGACGGCCAGGTGCTTGGCACCTACCTGCACGGTCTGTTCGAAGGCGCCGAGGCCCGTGATGCGCTGCTGCGCTGGGCCGGCCTCGCCGAAGTGCAGGCGGTGGACTACCCGGCGCTGCGCGAGCGTGACATTGAGCGCCTGGCCGACCAGGTCGAGCGCCACCTGGATACCGACCTGCTGCGCCGCCTCTGCGGCCTGGAGCCCGTCCATGGTTGAACTCATCCTCGGCGGCGCCCGCTCGGGCAAGAGCCGCCTGGCCGAACGCCTCGCCACTGAATCCGGCCTGGCCGTCACCTACATCGCCACCAGCCAGCCCCTGGACGGAGAAATGAGCCAGCGCGTGGCCAGCCACCGCGCCCGCCGCCCCGACCACTGGGGCCTGGTGGAAGAGCCCGTCGAACTGGCCCGGGTGCTGCGCGAGCATGCCGCCCCCGGCACCTGCCTGCTGGTGGATTGCCTGACCCTGTGGCTGACCAACCTGCTGATGCTGGAGGACGAGGCGCGCCTCGTCGCCGAGCGCGATGCCCTGCTGGCCTGCATCGGCGAGCTGCCGGGGCGGGTGCTGCTGGTGAGTAATGAAACCGGCCTCGGGGTCGTGCCCCTGGGCGAACTGACCCGCCGCTACGTCGATGAAGCCGGTTGGCTGCACCAGGCCCTGGCCGAGCGTTGCACCCGCGTGACCTTCACCGTCGCCGGCCTGCCCATGCTGTTAAAGGGAGAGCCCCTATGAACACCCTCGCGTGGTGGTTGGCCGAATGCCAGCCCCAGGACCATGTCGCCCGCACCCGGGCCCAGGCCCGCCAGGACCAACTGACCAAGCCCCGCGGCGCCCTGGGCCAGCTGGAAGGCCTGGCCATCACCCTGGCCGCCATGCAGGGCAGCGATCGCCCCGAGGTGGCGCGGCCCTGGTTCGCCGTGTTCGCCGGCGACCACGGCGTGGTGGCGGAGGGCGTTTCCGCCTACCCGCAGGCGGTGACCGGCGAGATGCTGCGCAACTTCGTGCGCGGCGGCGCGGCCATCAGCGTGCTGGCCCACAGCCTCGGCGCCACCCTGGAACTGGTCGACCTGGGCACCGCCGTGCCCCTGGAAAAACTGCCCGGCGTGCTGCACCTGGGCCTGGGCGCCGGCACTGCCAACTTCGCCCGCGAGCCGGCCATGAGCGATGCCCAGTGCCTGGCCGCCCTGGAGGCCGGCCGCGCCAGCGCCGTGCGCGCGGTGGAGTCGGGCGCGGACATCTACCTCGGCGGCGAGATGGGCATCGGCAACACCACCGCCGCCAGCGCCCTGGCCTGCGCGCTGCTGGGCACCCCGGCGGCGCAACTGGTCGGCCCCGGCACCGGGCTGGACGACAAGGGCGTGCAGCACAAGGCCGAGGTGATCGAGCGCGCCCTGGCCCTGCACAGCCCCCATTGCCATGGCCCGCTGGAAAGCCTGCGCCGCCTCGGCGGCTTCGAGGTCGCCGCCCTGGCCGGTGCCTACCTCGGCTGCGCCCAGCGCGGCATCCCGGTGCTGGTGGATGGCTTCATCTGCAGCGTGGCCGCCCTGTGCGCGGTGCGCATGAACCCGGCCTGCCGCGACTGGCTGCTGTTCTCCCACCGCTCCGCCGAGCCGGGCCACCAGGCCGTGCTGGCGGAGCTGCAGGCGCAAACCCTGCTCGACCTCGGCCTGCGCCTGGGCGAGGGCAGCGGTGCCGCCATCGCCTTGCCGCTGCTGCGCCTGGCCTGTGACCTGCACAACGGCATGGCCACCTTCGCCGAAGCCGCCGTTTCGGATCGCCCGGCATGAGCCTGGTCATCGACCTGCTGCGCCACGGCGAGACCGAACTGGGCGCAGGTTTTCGCGGCAGCCTGGACGACGCCCTGACCGAAACCGGCTGGGCGCAGATGCGCAGCGCAGTGGAGGGGGCCGGCCCCTGGGACGCCATCGTCGCCTCGCCACTGCAACGCTGCGCGCGCTTCGCCGAGGAGCTGGCCGGGCGCCTGGACCTGCCGCTGCGCTTCGATGCCGACCTGCGCGAACTGCATTTCGGCGCCTGGGAGGGCCGCACTGCCGCCCAGTTGATGGCCACCGACGAAACCGGGCTGGGCCTGTTCTGGAACGACCCCTACAGCTTCACCCCGCCCGGGGGCGAAACGCTGCTGGACTTCGAGGCCCGCGTCCACGCCGCGGCTGCGCGGCTGCAGGAAGGCTTCGCCGGCCAGCGCCTGCTGGTGGTCAGCCACGGCGGGGTGATCCGCCTGCTGCTGGCCCGTGCGCGGGGCCTGCCCCGAGCCCAGTTGATGCAGGTGGAGGTGCCCCACGCCACGCTGCACCGGATCGTTTTGCCATGATCCCGCTGCTGATCGCCCTGCAATTCCTCACCCGCCTGCCGGTGCGCCTGCCGGGCATGCCCGAGCCGGTGCAGGTGGGGCGCTCGCTGCTGTTCTACCCGCTGGTGGGGGGGCTGCTCGGCCTGGCGCTGCTGGCGCTGGAATGGCTGCTGGGTGACACCTCGGTGCTGCTCAAGGCCGCGCTGCTGCTCGCCGCCTGGGTGGCCTTGAGCGGTGGCCTGCACCTGGACGGGCTGGCCGATACGGCGGACGCCTGGGTGGGCGGCTACGGCGACCGCGAGCGCACCCTGACCATCATGAAGGACCCGCGCAGCGGCCCCATCGCCGTGGTCGTATTGGTGCTGGTGCTGCTGCTGAAGTTTTCTGCCCTGGTCGCCCTGCTGGAGCAGGGCCCCATCGCCGCGCTGTTGCTGGCGCCCTGGCTGGCGCGCGGCCTGCTGCCGTTGCTGTTCATGACCACCCCCTACGTGCGCCCGGGCGGCCTGGGCCAGGCCCTGGCCGAGCACCTGCCGCGCCAGGCGCTGCCCTGGGTGCTGGGCGCCCACGCGCTGCTGGGCCTGGTGTTCGGCTGGGTGGCGCTGGTGTCGCTGGCGGCGGCCCTGGCCGTGTTCGCCGGGTGGCGGCGCGGCCTGATGCGCCGGCTGGGCGGCACCACCGGGGACACCGCCGGGGCGCTGGTGGAGCTGGTGGAGGTGGGGGTGCTGGTGGCGGTGGTACTGCTGGCCTGAGCACCGGGGCCGCGCGGCCCCGGTGCGACCCGGTTCAGAAACGCAGCTTGCTGCGCCAGTCCTCGTGGACGGCGGTGGGGGCTACTTCCACACGGAAGCGGCTGCCGTCCTGGGCGTTGCCCCAGAGGAACAGGTGGTCCTTCCAGGCGCCGTCGGGCCAGATCTTCAGGTAGTAGTCGTGGCCGGGCAGGGGGCGTTGCCCGCTGTAGTCGATGAAGGCCACCTGGTCGCCGTCCTTCAGGCATTGCCCCTGGTCGTTGTCGATCTGCACGCGCAGGTGCCGCGAGGGCTTGCCGGCGGCGGGGTAGTAGCCCCATTTGCCGGCACCGTGTTCGTACCAGGTGAGGAAGTAGCCGGGGTAGGCGCGGGATTCCAGGGTGACGTAGTCGCCGTTGCGTACGCAGAAGCTGGCGAAGTGGTCCCAGGCATTGAGGCTGAAGGTGCTGGCGTCGTCGCGGCCGTTGCCGGTGACGGTGACCCAGTTGGTGGCCTTTGCCCCGGTGCGCAGGGCGTTGCCGTTGTCCAGGCTGCGCAGCACCACGCGGGCGTAGCGGTTGTCGGTGGGCTTGTAGGCCTGCTGCGGCGTGCGCAGCGGGTCGGCGTAGGTGAAGGCGGCCACCGGGTAGTGGTCGGAGTAGTCCTGGTAGTACCAGGTGTTGACGCCGTCGCTGGCACTCCAGCGCGGGGAGGGGATGTCCAGCGCCTGGTTGTGCCAGTAGGACACCTGGCCATGGCGGTTGGAGACGAGGATGTAGTCGAGGTACTCCGGCGGGTTGCTCGGGGCCTTGCCGGGGCCGTTGTCCTTGTAGGGGTACTGGTAGCCGGTGACGCCGTTGCGCCGGGTGTCGAAGGTGGCGGAGGCACCGGCGTAGCTGTCGGGCTCGCGCAGGTCCAGCTGGGCCAGCATGTGCGGGTATTCGTCGCTGCTGCGGATGACGTTGAGGTCGCCGCCGATGAACAGCACTTCGTTGGCGGGAATGTTCTCGCGGTCGATGAAGGCGCGCATTTCCCTGAACTGGCTTTCCCGCACGGCACGGCCTCCATCCGGGCAAGCGCTGTCGGCGGCCTGGGTGTGGGTGGCGATGACGTGGAAGGGGCGCTCGCCGCGCAGCACCTTGACGTAGACGAAGCCCTTGTTGGCCAGCCGGTCGGCGCCACAGGCATCGCGGTAGAGGTATTGCACCCGGCGTGCGATGGGCCAGCGGCTGACGATGGCGACGCCGCCGTCCTCGAGGTTGGCGGCGGGGTTGCCGGTGGTGGCGTCCCAGCCTGCGGTGGAGCGGCCGAGGACGGGCGTCTGGTGCGGGTAGCGGTCCTTCACGCCGCTCAGCAGGATGTCGGAGGCGGCGTTGTCGAACAGTTCGTTGAAGATCACCAGGTCGCGTTCTTCCAGGTAGTCGGCGCGGGTCATCAGCCGGGCGCGTTCCTGGTTGCTCCAGCTGAACTTGAACGGCAGGGGGGTGAGGAAGAAGGCGTTGTGGGTGAGCAGGTTGTAGGCGTCGGGCCGGGGATCGGGGGCGGCCTGGGCCTGGGCGGCGGCGAGGAGGGAGAGCAGCGCTCCGGTGATGCGGGCAGATGGGGTCATCGGCATGTCCTTGATGGGGGGCTCAGGGCGGCGCGACGCTACCACCCGTTGGCGGACCGGCTAAGGCTTCGTCCGTTTGGTCAGCTGTAAGAAACATCAGCTGTATGACGGCGACATTTCATGGGGGATAGCTGAAGGCCTGGCGTCGTCTGCCCCAGGCCTCCCGCCGGGAGCGCCTGGGGCGATGCCCCACCCGGTGCCTCATTCGAAGACGAAATGCTCCCCCGGCAGGCCCATCACCGAGCCGGTGGGCTTGGTCATGGCGGCGGCGTGGCCCTTGGCGCGGGGCAGCAGGCGGTCGAAGTAGAAGTCGCTGGTGGCCAGCTTGGCGCGGTAGAAGTCCTCGGACTCGCTGCCGCCTTCACGCAGGTGGCGGCGGGCGGCGGCTTCCTGCAGGGCCCAGGCGTAGGCAAGGGCGGCGTAGCCGGCGTACATGAGGAAGTCGTGGCTGGCGGTGCCCACCAGGTCGCGGTCCTTGCGGGCGCGCAGGGCGATGCGCAGGGTCAGGACGTTCCACTGCCCGGCGAGCTTGAGCAGGGTGAGGGCGCGGCCGCGCATGGCGGGCTCCTGCTTGATCAGATCCACGGCGAAGCGGGCCATCTGCCCGGTGAAGTCGCGCACGGCCTTGCCCTGGGTCATCAGCAGCACCTTGCGGCCGAGCAGGTCGAGGGCCTGGATGCCGGTGGTGCCCTCGTAGAGGGTGGCGATGCGCGCGTCGCGGACGATCTGCTCCATACCGTGCTCGCGGATGTAGCCATGGCCGCCGAACACCTGCATGCCGAGGTTGGCGCTTTCCAGGCCCAGCTCGGTGAGGCAGCCCTTGAGGATGGGGGTGAGGAAGCCGAGCTTGTCGTCCCAGTGCTCGTACTTAGCGGTGTCGTTCTGCAGGATGCCTTCGATCATGCGGTCGGCGTACTGGGTGGCCAGGTAGACCAGCGCGCGGCCGCCCTCGGCCACGGCCTTCTGGGTCAGCAGCATGCGGCGCACGTCGCCATGGTGCATCAGCACGTCGGCCACCTCGCCCGGCTCCTTGGTGCCGGAGAGGGCGCGCATGGAGCGGCGCTCGCGGGCATAGGCCAGGGCGCCCTGGTAGGCCAGTTCGGCGGTGGCCACGCCCTGGATGGCGGTGCCGATGCGTGCGCTGTTCATGAAGGTGAACATGCATTCCAGGCCCTTGTTCGGCGGGCCGATGAGGTAGCCGGTGGCGCCGTCGAAGTTCATCACGCAGGTGCTGGAGGCCTTGATCCCCATCTTCTTCTCCAGCGCGCCGCAGCTCACGCCGTTGCGCGGGCCGAGGCCGCCGGCATCCCCTGGGAGGAACTTGGGCACGATGAACAGGGAGATGCCACGGGTGCCCTTGGGGGCATCGGGCAGGCGGGCGAGGACGATGTGGATGATGTTCTCGGTGAGGTCGTGGTCGCCGGAGGAGATGAATATCTTGGTGCCGGTGAGGGCGTAGCTGCCGTCGGCGTTGGCGTCGGCACGGGTCTTCACCTGGCCCAGGTCGGTGCCGCACTGGGGCTCGGTGAGGCACATGGTGCCGGCCCAGCGGCCTTCGGTGAGGGGCGTCAGGTAGGTGCGTTTCTGCTCCTCGGTGCCGTGCTGCATCAGGGTGTTCATGGCACCGAGGGACAGGCCCGGGTACATGGAGAAGGGCCAGTTGGCGGTGCCGAGCATCTCCTGCTTGAGGGCGCCGAGGCTCATGGGCAGGCCCTGGCCGCCGTACTCGACCGGGTGCGAGAGCCCCTGCCAGCCGCCGGCCACATAGGCGTCGTAGGCTTCCTTGTAGCCCTTGGGCGTGCGCACGTCGCCGTTCTCCAGGTGGCAGCCTTCCTCGTCGCCGCTGTGGTAGAGCGGGGCGATGACCTCTTCGCAGAGCTTCGCGCACTCACCGAGGATGGCGTCGACCATGTCCGGCGTGGCTTCGCCGCCATTGGCCAGGGCACGATAGTGGGCGGGGAAGTCGAAGACCTCGTTGAGCAAGAAACGGGTGTCGCGCAGGGGCGCCTTGTAGCTGGGCATCGGTGAACCTCGGAACGCAGGTGACAGACGTGCCGATTTATACGGCGCCCGTGCCGGCGCGGCCTTGGCAGCGGTAACGGAGGCCTCTGGCAGTTCGGACAATGCCGGCCACCAGGCTGATTTCCATTGACGATGACTGGATGCGGGTATATACACGCATCCATGATGACGACCCAATGCCTGTGCACGCGGCTGCGCCGCGCCAGCCGCAACCTGACCCGCATCTACGACGACGCCCTGGAGCATATCGGGATCAACGTCGCCCAGTACTCGCTGCTGAAGAACCTGCAGCGCCTCGATCAGCCGAGCATCACCGACCTGGCCGAGGCCCTGGGGCTGGACCGCAGCACCCTGGGCCGCAACCTGCGGGTGCTGGAGGGCCGGGGCCTGGTGCGGATGGGCGAGGGCGAGGACCAGCGCAACCGCCTGGTGGCCCTGACCGCCAGCGGCAAGGCCTGTGTCGAACAGGCGCTGCAGGCCTGGGAAAGCGTGCAGGAGCGGATGGTCGAGCGCATGGGTGACGAGCGGCGTGATGCGCTGATGTCGCTGCTGGGCGAACTGGAAACCCTGGACTGATTTTTTCGCGATAACGCGGGTATATACCCGTAGAGGACCTTCTATGACTTCCGTATGGCGCACGAGTGGCTGGATCCTTCTGGGGGCGTCGCTGATCCTGGCCCTGTCCCTGGGTATCCGCCACGGCTTCGGCCTGTTCCTGGCGCCCATGAGTGCCGAGTTCGGCTGGGGGCGCGAGGTGTTCGCTTTCGCCATCGCCCTGCAGAACCTGATCTGGGGCCTGGCGCAGCCGGTGACCGGGGCCATCGCCGACCGCTTCGGGGCGATGAAGACGGTGGTGATCGGCGGGGTGCTCTACGCCGTCGGCCTGGTGCTGATGGGGTATTCCCACTCGCCCATGGGGCTCTCGCTGAGCGCGGGGCTGCTGATCGGCATCGGCCTGTCGGGCACTTCGTTCTCGGTGATCCTCGGCGTGGTCGGCCGCGCAGTGCCGCCGGAGAAGCGCAGCATGGCCATGGGCATCGCCGCCGCCGCCGGCTCCTTCGGCCAGTTCGCCATGCTGCCCGGCACCCTCGGGTTGATCGGCTGGCTGGGCTGGTCGTCGGCGTTGCTGGCACTGGGGCTGTTGGTGGCGCTGATCGTGCCCCTGGCGGGAATGCTCAAGGACCAGCCGCTGCCGGTGGCCGCCCATGAGCAGACCCTGGGCGAGGCACTGCGCGAGGCGTGCGGCCATTCCGGCTTCTGGCTGCTGGCGCTGGGCTTCTTCGTCTGCGGCTTCCAGGTGGTGTTCATCGGCGTGCACCTGCCGGCCTACCTGGTGGACCAGCACCTGCCGGCCCAGGTGGGTACCACGGTGCTGGCGCTGGTGGGGCTGTTCAACGTGTTCGGCACCTATATCGCCGGCTGGCTCGGCGGGCGCCTGTCCAAGCCGCGCCTGCTCACGGTGCTCTACCTGCTGCGCGCGGTGGTGATCGTCGCCTTCGTCTACTCGCCGCTGAGCACCTGGAGCGCCTACGCCTTCGGCATCGCCATGGGGCTGCTGTGGCTCTCCACCGTGCCCCTGACCAATGGCACCGTCGCCACCCTGTTCGGTGTGCGCAACCTGTCGATGCTCGGTGGTATCGTCTTCCTCTTCCACCAGCTCGGCGCCTTCCTCGGCGGCTGGCTGGGCGGCTACCTCTACGACCACACGGGCAGCTACGACATGGTCTGGCAGATTTCCATCCTCCTCAGCCTGATGGCGGCGGCGCTGAACTGGCCGGTGCGCGAGCGGCCTGTGGAGCGCCTGCAGGCTCTGGCATGAGCCTGCGCCTGGGGCTGGCGCTCGGCGTGGGGGCGACCCTGCTGCTGGCTCTGGCCTGGTGGGGCTGGCAGCGCGGCGGCCTGGCGTTGCTGCAACTGAACATGAGCCTGTGCTGATTGCCGCTTTAGCAGGGCGGGGGTAGCCTTCGAGCATTGCCCCTGCCGCGTGGAGTGCCCGATGAAACGTCTCTTCCTTCTCCCCCTGCTGGCCTCTGTCGCCGGGCCCGCCCTGGCCACCGAATGCGTGCCGTTGCTGCAGCACTCGATGCAGCAGCTGCGTTCCAAGGAAACCATCGACCTCTGCCAGCGCTTCGCCGGCAAGCCGCTGGTGGTGGTCAATACCGCCAGCCACTGCGGTTTCACCCCGCAGTTCAAGGGCCTGGAGGCGCTCTACCAGCGCTACAAGGACGACGGCCTGGAAGTGCTCGGCGTGCCTTCCGACGACTTCAAGCAGGAGGCCGACGACAACGCCGAGACGGCCAAGGTCTGCTACGTGAACTACGGCGTGACCTTCGCCATGACCCAGCCACAACACGTCACCGGGGACGAAGCGACGCCGCTGTACCGCGACCTGATCGCGCAATCCGGGCAGAGCCCGCGCTGGAACTTCTACAAGTACGTGGTGGATCGCCAGGGCAAGGTGATCGCGCATTTCTCCAGCCTCACCAAGCCGGACGACGAGGACCTGGTGAAGGCTGTGGAGCAGGCCCTGGCCAGCGAGCCCCTTTGAAGGACCGCCTGCTTCGGTAAGGTTTTTCGCGGCACCCGGGGCACGCGAAAGTTCCGTGGTGCCGGATAAATATTTCTGAATATTTCGGCTGGTTCCGGTTTCCCGGCATGGCTCGTGATACCTTCTCGCGCCTTACTTTTTGCCCAACCATGGAGTTACCCATGTCGATCAAGGAACTGATCCTGGCCGGCCTCATCGCCGCTGCCATTCCTTGCGCATTCGCCGCGAAACCCGAAGCCCCCGCCGAAGAACCCGTTGCCGCCACCCAGGCGGAAGAGGAGGGCGAGGCCACCATCGAGGAAGATGGCCAGACGATGTCCGAGGAAGAGTTCCTCGCCAGCCTGAACTTCCAGCAGGGCAAGGTGGTGATCGGCGACAACCTCGCCACCCTCGACGTCCCCGAGCAGTTCGTCTTCCTCGCCGGTGAAGACGCCGAGCGCGTGCTGACCGACGCCTGGGGCAACCCGCCGGATGAAGTCCTGCCGCTGGGCATGATTCTGCCCAAGGGCATCTCGCCACTGGCCGACGAGTCCTGGGCGGTGACGGTTGAGTACGAGGAGAACGGCTACGTCTCCGACGAAGATGCCGCTGACATCGACTACGGCGACATGCTCAAGGACATGAAGGAAGAGGCCAAGGCCGACAACAAGTGGCGTGCCGAGAACGGCTACGAGCCGGTGCAACTGATCGGCTGGGCCGCCCAGCCGCGCTACGACGCCGAAGGCCGCAAGCTGCACTGGGCCAAGGAGCTGAAGTTCGGCGACGCCGAGACCCACACCCTGAACTACAACATCCGCGTGCTGGGCCGTAAGGGCGTGCTGGTGCTGAACTTCATCGCCAACATGGACCAGCTGCCGACCATCGAGCAGAACCTGCCGGCGGTGCTGGCCATGACCGAGTTCAACCCGGGCAACCGCTACGCCGACTTCAACCCCGAGCTGGACAAGGTCGCGGCCTATGGCCTGGGCGCCCTGATCGCCGGCAAGGTCGCCGCCAAGGCCGGCCTGTTCGCCATCCTGCTGGTGTTCCTGAAGAAGTTCTTCTTCGTGCCCCTGGCCATCGGCGCCTGGATCATCAACCGCATCCGCGGCAAGAAGAAGGAAGCGCCCGCCGAGGCCCAGCCGCAACCGACCCCCGAGCCGCAGCCCGTGGTGGTGAGCGAGCCGGCGGCGACGGTGATGGACATGAACAAGGACGACAAGCCCAAGATCGTCGAGTGAATGACCTTGAGTGAATGAAAAAAAGCCCGGACCTGTCCGGGCTTTTTATTGGGTGGCTTTCGGGGGGGACGCTTGCATGGCGGCTTTCCCGGGCTGAAGCCCGGGCTACAACTGTGGGTTGCGGATATGAAAAAGCCCGGAACAGGTCCGGGCTTTTCGCTTGCCGCAACCAGGGATCAGAAGCGGTAGGTCACCTGCGCGCCCAGGCCGTGGGCGCTGTTCTTGTAGGTGGAGGTGTAGCGGCCCTTGGTGGCGCTGGTCTGGTTCACTTCGGCATCGTCTTCCTTCAGGTAGGAGTAGGCGACGTCGACGGTCCAGTCGTCGCTCGGGCTCCAGGCGGCGCCCAGGCTGAGGATCTTGCGGTCGTCGGTGGGGATGCGCGGCGAGCGGTGCTCGTTGCGGGTCGGGGTCTGGTCGTAGGCCAGGCCGGCGCGCAGGGTCCACTGCGGGTTCAGCTTGTAGGAGGCGCCCACGGCGTAGGACCACACGTCACGCCAGTCCTGTTCCTCGGTGATGGTGCCGATGGGGCCCGCCGAGCCCCCGAGGAGCGCCGGAACGCCCTTGTTGTTGACGGTGATGTCCTTCAGGCGGCTCCAGCGGGTCCAGGTGCTGCCGGCATAGAGGGTCCAGTCGGCGTTCAGGTCATGGGTGACCGAGAAGTCGACGGATTCGGGGGTCTTCAGCTTCAGGGAGGCGTCGTACTCGTTGCCGGAGAAGGGGCCGAAGCCGGTGCCGGAAATCTGGGTATCGCCTTTGAGCTTGTAGTCGACCATCGAGTGGTAGGTCAGGCCGAAGCGGGTGCTGGGGGTGGCCTCGAACAGCACGCCGACGTTGTAGCCCAGTGCGGTGTCGTCGCCCTTGACCTTGACCTTGCCGTCGTTGCGGCCGGGGGTGCCCGCGTTGAGGGTGGCGGAGGTCAGCTCGCCGTCGATGCGGTTGATGGTCGGGCCGAAGCCGACGGAGAGCTGGTCGGTGATCTTGTAGCTGATGGTCGGCTGCAGGGTGATCACGCGGACTTCGCTGCGGTCGCCGTAGTAGCGGCCCTGGAAGCCGGACTCGTAGTCGGTGATCAGGCCGAAGGGCACGTACATGCCGAGGCCGAAGGTCCATTTGTCATCGATCGGCTTGACGTAGTAGCCCATGGGCACGCCCATGAAGGGCACCATGTCGCCGTCGTTGCTGCCGCCGAAGGTGCCACTGTGGTCGTCGATATCGGTCTTGGCGTCCAGCAGGGCGATGCCACCACTGACCTGCTCGCGCTTGAGGCGCGACATGCCGGCCGGGTTGCCGAAGACGGTGGTGGCGTCGTCGGCGGACGAGGAGCGACCAGCAAAGGCGGTGCCCATGCCGCTGACGCTCTGTTCGTTGATGGCGAAGCCACCGGCGAGGCTGAAGCTGGATGCAGCGCTGATGGCGATTGCGAGGCTGGTCTTGAAGACTCTTTTGATCACGGATGACTCCTGGGGACTTTCAAACAGGTGGCGGAAACTATCAGGATTTCCAGACCCCTGCCAGCTTCGGGGAGTTCCCGTAATAGAGCGTTTTATCGGGCTTTATGGCATCAAAATGCCTGCAATTTCGCTGATCGTGCATATTGCCTTGGACGCTCGTTCCTGACTGGTCGGTCAGTGAGCGGATCGGGCCTACGCCACCCTTGCCGAAGGGCCCACCCAGCGTTGCCAGGCATCCAGGTATTGGCGAGGCGTGCCTTGCGGGTTGAACACCTGGCGCCAGATGGCGGCCATGCCGATCCAGTCGTCGGCGGCGGGCATCACCAGCACCTCGGTTTCGATCAGCAGCCAGGCGATGGCGGTGGCGTAGCGCAGGTTCACCGCCAGCTCCAGGTGCGGCGCGGCGAGGAAGGCGTGCTGGCTGGCCAGGCCGCGCACCAGGCTGGCGAGTTCCGGGTCGCGCGCCAGGTGCAGGTCCCAGAGGCAGCGGTGGTGCTCCTCGCTGATGTGATAGAGGCCGTAGCCCGCCTGGTCGCCCAGGGCGCTGCCGAGTGCCGACTGGCAGGCCGCGGCACCCAGCAGCAGGGATTCGGCCATGGGCGAGGGGCGCTGCAGGTAGAGCAGGGTGGGGCGGATGACGTGTTCACAGAGGTCGCTGGCGGCTATTCCCATGGTGCCCTCGCGATAAAGGTGCCGGCGGGACCGGGGGCGTCTGGCAGCTTCTCGTTCTCGGAAAGGGCCCCGCCGGAAGCGGGGTTAGCCGCTCGTTTTGAAGTGTAGTGCGATGAAAACGTTGTAAAGGCCTGTTTTTAAACTGTTTGAGCCGAGGTTGGCTGGCGCATATATCCCAGGGTGATTAAAAAATGATCGCTCGCAACCGGCCCGGCATCGCGGATGACGGGCCGGCATGGCCTGGGTGGCTCAGTCGCCCTTGGCCAGCGGGCGTGCCGGGTCGGTGATCCATTCGCTCCAGGAGCCGGCGTAGAGCGGCGCCAGCGGGTAGCCGGCGAGGCTGAGGGCGAACAGGTTGTGGCAAGCGGTGACGCCGGAGCCGCAGTAGGCGACCAGGCCTTCCACCGGCCGCTGGCCGAGGAAGGCGGCGAAGCGCTGGCGCAGGGCCTCGGCGGGGAGGAAGCGGCCGTCGGCGCCGAGGTTGTCGGTGAACACCGCGCACTGGGCGCCGGGGATATGGCCGGCCACCGGGTCGATGGGCTCCACCTCGCCCCTGAAGCGGGGCAGGGCGCGGGCATCGAGCAGTGTCAGGTCGTCCGCGCCCAGGCGGCCCTGCAGTTCGTCGGCGCTGCGCAGCAGGCTGGGGTCGGCTTCGCCGCTGAAGCGGCCACGGGGCACTTCCGGCACGGCGACTTCCAGCGGCAGGCCTTCGTCGCGCCAGGCCTTGAGCCCGCCGTCCAGCAGGTACACGCCTTCGCGCTTGCCCAGCCACGCCAGCAGCCACCAGGCGCGCGCGGCGAAGGCACCGGGGCCGTCGTCGTGGAGCACCAGGGTGCTGTCATTGTCGACGCCCCAGCCGCGCAGGCGCTCCACCAGGCGTTCCAGGGCAGGCAGCGGGTGGCGCCCGGTGACGCCCCTTTGCACCACGCCGGAGAGGTCGTGCTCCAGGTCGGCGAAGCGCGCGCCGGGGATATGCCCTTCGGCGTAGCTGCGCTGCCCGTAGGCGGGATCGTCGAGGGCGAAGCGGCAATCCAGCACGATCAGGCCCGGTTCTCCCAGGCGGGCTTCCAGTTGCCGGGGGCTGATCAGTTGCGCGAGGGGCATGGCGGTCTCCTGTGTCCAATCGATGACAGTGGGCATCATAAGGACAGCCGCGCGTCGCGTCGCGCGGATCGATGAGTGATGCGGAGAGCCGTCCATGCCAAGCCTGCAATCCTTCGCCGAGAGCGCCAACCTCGCCCGCCGCATCGGCGTGGTGCTCGGGTCGTTGCTGCTGACACTGTTCTATTGCCTGCTGGTACTGGGGCGTGCCGCCTGCGGACGTCTCGACCGCGCGCGCGTGGACGCTTACACCCGCGCCTGGTCCCGCGGCCTGCTGCGCCTGGTGCGGGTGCGTCTGTCGGTGCATGGGCAGCTGCCTGATTTCAACGACGGCCGTCGCTACCTGATCCTCTGCAACCACTCCAGCCATTACGACATCCCCGCCAGCTTCGTGGCCCTGCCGGGCTCGATCCGCATGCTGGCGAAGCAGGAGCTGTCGCGCCTGCCGTTCCTCGGCGCAGCGATGAAGGCGGCGGAGTTCCCCTTCGTCGACCGGCACAACCGCCACCGGGCCCTGGCCGACCTGCAACGGGCGCGGCAGATGATGGAGAGCGGCATCGTGCTGTGGGCGGCGCCGGAAGGCACGCGCTCGAAGGATGGCCAGTTGCAGCGCTTCAAGAAGGGCTGCTTCCACCTGGCGCTGGACACCGACGCGGTGATCGTCCCGGTGGCCATCCGCGGTATCCACCAGGTGCTGCCGGCGCGCACCTGGCGCTTCAACCTCGGCCTGCCGGTGTCGCTGCACGTGGGGGCACCCATCGATGCCGCGCAGTTCGACGTCGAGCACCTGGACGAGCTGATGGCGCGGACCCACGGGCAGATGCAGGCGCTGTTGCACCCGCAGCCGGCCCGGGTGGTTCCGGGCGTGCACGAGACTGCGCCGGCTTGAGCAGCTGGTATCGCGCTCCTGGAAATGAAGAAGCCCGCCAATTGGCGGGCTTCTCGTCTCCGGGAATGGGCCAGTCGTCCGGCCCTTAGTGGATCTTCAGCTTGCCGATCCGGTCGTTGTCGAGGCTGCCGAAGTACAGGTAGTCGCCCACCGGTTTCACCGAGGTGATCATGCGCAGGTGGGTACCGCTGGTGTCGTGCAGGCTGCGGATGATCTGGCCGTTCTCGTCGAGGGCGATGACCAGGCCGTACTTCTCCGCCTTGGGCCACAGCGCGCGGGGCAGCTTGGCGATCTGTGCCTTGAGCCAGGGCTGGGTGTGGAGGAAGTCGGCGTCGGCCTTGCGTGGGGAGGGCAGGGCGACCCAGAAGGTGCCCTTGCGGTCGCCCTGGAGGTTGTCCGGCAGGCCCGGCAGGTTGTCGATGAACACATCGTGGGTGCCGGCCTTCTCGCCGCTCAGCCAGTAGCGGGTGATGCGGTAGCGGTAGGTCTCGTTGACCAGCACGAAGTCTTCCTTGGCCGAGAGCGCCACGCCGTTGCCGAAGTACAGGTCCTTGAGCAGCACCTCGACCTTGCCGGTGGCCGGGTCGTAGCGCATCAGCCGGCCGTGGGGGCGGGCTTCGAGCAGGTCCAGCAGGTAGTCGGGCTGCTCGAACTTGGCGGAGGCGTCGGTGAAGTAGATGCGCCCGTCGCTGGCGATGTCCAGGTCGTCGGTGAAGCGGAAGGGACCGCCTTCGGCCTCGGTGGCGAGCACCTTGATCTGGCCCTTGGGGTCGATGCTCAGCAGGCCCTTGTAGGCGTCGCCGACGATCAGGTTGCCCTGGGCGTCGAAGTCCATGCCCAGCGGGCGGCCGCCGGTGGTGGCGAAGGTCTCGACCTTGCCGTCGGCGTCGATGCGCACCACGCGGCCATCGTGCAGGCCGGCATAGACGCGGCCCTGGGCGTCCACGGCGGTGTCCTCGGGGCCGTGGATCTGCCCCTTGGCCAGCAGCTCGGCCTTCATCAGGGTGTCGTTGGGCTCCATCACGCCGGTCATGGGCGGCGCCTTGGGGGCGTCCCAGGCGACGGGGTCGATGGGGCTCTTGGTGATGCCGAGGTAGATGCCCGCAGCGGCGATGAGCAGGACCAGCAGGCCCAGAAGCTTCTTCATGTCCGAATTCCCTGGCGGTGGGCCCGTCATGGGCCTGGTTATTGTTGGAAGGGCTTTTTAGCAGCCATGGCCGGCCAGCGCCAGAGACCCGGCCAGGGTGAATGGCCCGGGTGCGACGTCGCCGCAGTTGACAGCCCTGTAGGGATTTTCGCAGTATCCTCGACTCGCATTCCTGCACCGAGCTACACCATGCCCGCCACCTACGCCTCCCTCGCTTCCGTTCCGGCCCTGCCGGCGCTGGCGTTTGGCGTTGTCGCGGGTAAATCGAAGAAACAGTCGCTCATTTGACCGGGGCGCGCTGTCCCGTCAGATGGGCTGACAGGACAGTGGGCGCGAAGGTCGAAACCTCATCCGCACGAACACTCCCCGCATCCCCTCCGACGGTGACTCTGACGGTCAGCCTGAAGGAGCTTTGCAATGCCTGTGTTTTCTGGAATCTGGGTCGCCCTGGTAACCCCCTTCGCTGATGGCGCCATCGACTTCCCCGCCTTGCGCCGACTCTCCGCGCACCTGCTGGAGGCGGGCGTCGCCGGCCTGGTGGTGTGCGGCACCACCGGTGAAGCCGCGGCGCTGAGCAAGGTGGAGCAGCTCGCGGTGCTCGACGCCCTGCTCGAAACCGTCCCCGGCGAACGCCTGGTGATGGGTCTGGCCGGCAACAACCTGGCGGACCTCCTGGCCCTGCAGCGCGAGGTGCAGAAGCGCCCGGTGGCCGGCCTTTTGGTGCCTGCGCCCTACTACATACGGCCCTCGCAGTCCGGGCTGCTGGCCTGGTTCGGTGCCATCGCCGACGGTGCCGAGGTGCCGGTGATCCTCTACGACATCCCCTACCGCACCGGCGTGCGCCTGGAGCTGGAGACCTTGCGCCAGCTGGCCCGGCACCCGCGCATCGTGGCGATCAAGGATTGCGGCGGCGAGATCGACAAGACCCAGGCGCTGATCGCCGACGGCCAGCTCGACGTGCTGGCGGGGGAGGACGCGCAGATCTTCGCCACGCTCTGCCATGGCGGCAGCGGCGCCATCGCGGCTTCCGCGCACATCCATCCCGAGCGCTTCGTGGCCATGGCCGAGCGGGTCGCGGCGTCCGACCTCGAGGGCGCCCGGGCGATCTTCGGCGAGCTGCAGCCGCTGATCCGCCTGGCCTTCGCCGAGCCCAACCCGGCGCCGGTGAAGAGCCTGCTGGCCATGCGCGGGCTGATCCGCGACGAGCTGCGCGCACCCATGCAACCCAGCTCGCCGGCCTTGCTGCAGCGCCTGCGCACCGAACTGGCCTGAGCCGCAGCCGCCCCGCACGGCACGACCGGGTGGGGCGGAAATGGGGTTGCGATATATACTTCGCGCCTCTGAACCGAGGAGAGCCTTGTGGCCATCGATTTTCACTGGATTCGCGACGACGCCGAACTGGCCTCCCATTGCGCCCGCTGGCGCACCCTCAGCTTCGTGGCCCTGGACACCGAGTTTATGCGGGTCGACACCTTCTACCCGAAGGCCGGCCTGGTGCAGGTGGGTGACGGCGACAGCGCCTGGCTCATCGACCCCCTGCTGATCAAGGACTGGCGCCCCTTCGCCGGGCTGCTCGAAGACCCGGCGGTGACCAAGGTGCTGCACGCCTGCAGCGAGGACCTCGAAGTCTTCCTGCGCCTCACCGGCAGCCTGCCGTTGCCGCTGTTGGACACCCAGCTCGCCGCCGGCTACCTGGGCATCGGCTACTCCATGGGCTACTCGCGCCTGGTGCAGGCGGTGCTCGGCATCGACCTGCCCAAGGACGAGACCCGCTCCGACTGGCTGCAGCGCCCGCTCACCGAGATGCAGGAGCGCTACGCCGCCGAGGACGCCATCCACCTCGCCGAGATCTACCGCATCATCGACGAGCGCCTGGACGCCACCAAGCGTGCCTGGGTGCTGGAAGACGGCGCCGAGCTGGTGGCCAACCTGCGCCGTGAAGTGGACCCGGACGACCTCTACCGCGACGCCAAGCTGGGCTGGAAGCTGTCCCGCCAGCAACTGGCCGTGCTGCGCGAGCTCTACGCCTGGCGCGACATCGAGGCACGCCGCCGCGACCAGCCGCGCAACCGCATCATCCGCGAGCACGCCCTCTGGCCGCTGGCCAAGTTCCAGCCGGACAACCTCGTCGCCCTGGCGCGCATCGAGGACATGCACCCGCGCACCGTGCGCCAGGACGGCAACACCCTGCTGAAGATGATCCGCGAGGCGGCCGAGCTGCCCCCCGCCGAGTGGCCGGAGCCGCTGCCCGAGCCGCTGCCGTCCGAAGCCACCGCGCTGCTGAAGAAGCTGCGCGCGATCGGCCAGGCCGAAGCCGAGCGCCTGGGCATGGCACCCGAGCTCATGCTGCGCAAGAAGCACCTGGAGGCCCTGCTCAAGACGGGCTACCCCAACGGCCCCTACAGCCTGCCCGACGGCTTCAAGGGCTGGCGCCGCGAACTGATGGGCCAGGCACTGCTCGATGCCCTGGCCGGAGACAACGCCCCATGAAACGCATCTGTTCCATCTACAAGAGCCCGCGCAAGAACGAGATGTACCTCTACGTCGAGAAGCGCGATGCCCTGGCCCGTGTGCCCGAGGCGCTGCTGGCGGCCTTCGGCACGCCGCAGCATGCCTTCGACCTGGTGCTCAGCCCCGAGCGCCAGCTGGCCCGCGAGGACATCGGCAAGGTGCTGGAGAACCTCGAAAAGCAGGGGTACCACCTGCAGATGCCGCCGGGTGAAGAGGAATACATCGAGCACCTGCCCGAAGAACTGCTGCGGATGAACGACCCCATCTGATGAAAGTCCTCCTCGCTGACGAGAAACACCTCCGCCACGCCGAACTGCTGCTCGCCGCCATCCCCTCGCTGGATGTGGCCGGCAGCGACGACCCGGACGAGCTGCGCGCCCTGGCGGCGGAGCGGCCCATCTGGCTGGGCAGCCCGGAGCAGGTGGTGGAACTGCTGCAGGCCGGGTTCGCCCCGCACTGGGTGCAGTCCAGCTGGGCCGGCATCACCCCGTTGCTGGCGGCGGGCCTGCCGCGCAACTACCGTCTGACCCGCGCCGTGGGCATCTTCGGCCAGGTGATGGCCGAGTACATGCTGACCTACATCCTCGCCCACGAGCGCCAGCTGCTCTCGCGCCTGGCCAGCCAGGTGGAGCGCCAGTGGGATGCACGCATGCCCAGCAGCCTGGCCGGGCGGCGGGTGCTGGTCGTCGGTGCCGGTGATATCGGCCAGAGCGTTGCGCGCTTCCTCGCGCCGTTCGGGGTCGAGCTGCGCGGCATCGCCCGCGAGCCCCGTGCCCTGGAGCCGTTCAGCCAGGTGCTGGGGATGGACGCCCTGGCGGAGCAGGCAGCCTGGGCCGATTACCTGATCAACCTGCTGCCCGACACCCCGGCCACCCGCGACGTGTATGACGCTGCGCTGTTCGCGCGCATGCAGCCGGAGGCGCTGTTCATCAATGCCGGGCGCGGGGTCGCGGTGGTGGATACCGACCTGGTCGCCAGCCTGCAGGCCGGGCACCTGGCCGGTGCGGTGATCGACGTCTGCCGCGAAGAGCCGCTGCCCCCCGCGCACCCGTTCTGGACCGCGCCGCGGCTGCTGCTCACCGGCCACAGCTCGGCGCCCACCCTGCCGGAGCTGCTGGTGGGGCTGTTCCTCGACAACCTGGCACGCTTCCAGGCTGGCGAGCCGCTGCGCGGCGAGGTGGAGTTCCAGCGCGGCTACTGATGCCAGCTCGGTGGGCCTCTGCGTGGTGATGGCGTTCGTGTTCTCCGGCAGCACCGCTGGTGGATGAAAAGAGCGTCATCCACCCTACGCCCGGCGGCATCTCAGGCCGCTTTTGCTGAGCACCGAACCAGATGGCTTGCGCAGGGTGGACCACGCTTCACCGGTCCACCTTTCGTGCTCCCAGGCAACATCGTTGGTGGATGAAAAGAGCGTCATCCACCCTACGCTCGGCGGCATCTCAGGTTTCAGATGGCCGCTGTTGCGGGTCACCGAACCGATCCCGGCACAGATGGCTTGTGTAGGGTGGACCACGCTTCACCGGTCCACCTTTCGTGCTCCCAGGCAACATGGTTGGTGGATGAAAAGAGCGTCATCCACCCTACGCCTGCCCGTTGCCTGGGAGCCCACGGTGTAGCCGTCCTGCGAATGATTTTCCTTACATGGCGCTACCGGTCGTCCCGTCGTCGGCAGCGCTTGGCCGGCACCTTCGACGGGACTAGACTACCGCGCCCCGTTACCCAGTCAGACCACCATGGCCGCCAAAGTCGAACCCTTCTGGAAGCGCAAGACCCTCGCACAGCTCGATCAGGAGGAGTGGGAATCCCTCTGCGACGGTTGCGGCCTGTGCTGCCTGCAGAAGCTGGAAGACGAGGACGACGGCGCCGTGTACTACACGCGCATCGCCTGCAAGCTGCTGGACCTGAACACCTGCCGCTGCACCAACTACCCCAAGCGTCGCGATTTCGTGCCCGATTGCATCCAGCTCACCCCGGCCCAGGCCGACGAGTTCCGCTGGCTGCCGCCCACCTGCGGCTACCGCCTGGTGGCCGAGGGCAAGGACCTGCCGCCCTGGCACCCACTGATCTGCGGCGACACCGAGGCGGTGCACAACGCCGGTATCTCCCAGTCCGGGCGCATGGTCAGCGAGACCCAGGTGGCCGAGGACGACTGGGAGGACTACATGATCTTTCGTGCGGGCTAGACGGATAGAACCACCGCGTGCCGAGTCATAGGGAAATCGCTCCGAGGAAGCCCGACATGTCCAACCGCGCCACCCTGCTGCTGTCCACCGCCACCCTGCTGTTCTGCGCGCCGCTGCTGGCCGCCAAGCGCAGCGATGTCGACTACCTGGTGCGCTTCCTGCCGGACAGCGACCAGGCCGAGGTGCGCGTGGTGCTGGAGAACGGCGAGAAGGTCCGCAGCCTCGGTTTCGACCTGGGCGACAAGGGCTACTACAGCGACTTCAAGGCCGACGGCCAATGGCAGCAGGCCAGCGCCGAGCGTGGCACCTGGACCCCGGCGGAGGGCAAGGCGACCCTCAGCTACAAGGTGCGCATCACCCACCCCCGTGGCGATGGCAAGTTCGACGCGCGGATGACGCCGGACTGGACGCTGCTGCGTGGCGACGACCTGGTGCCCCCGGCACGCATCGACCTGGTGGACGGCACCGAGCTGGTGTCGCGCATCCAGTTCGAGCTGCCCAAGGGCTGGAGCACGGTGGAGACCGGCTGGTCCCGCGTGGGCAAGAACCGTTTTCGCGTCGACAATGCCGAGCGCCTGTTCGACCGCCCCACCGGCTGGATCATCGCCGGCAAGCTGGGCAGCCGCCGCGCCGAACTCGGCAACACCGACGTCACGGTCGCCGCGCCCATGGGCGAGGGCATGCGCCGCATGGACATCCTCACCCTGCTGACCTTCGTCTGGCCCCATGCCCAGGCGGTGTTCCCCCGCGACCCCGGCAAGCTGTTGATCGTCGGTGCCGGCGACCCGATGTGGCGCGGCGGCCTGTCCGCGCCCAATTCCTTCTTCATGCACGCCGACCGCCCCCTGGTCAGCGAGAACGGCACCAGCTCCCTGGTGCACGAGCTGGTGCACGTGTTCAGCCGCATCAAGGACACCGACCAGAGCGACTGGATCAGCGAAGGCATCGCCGAGTTCTACGCCATCGAACTGATGCGCCGCGCCGGCGGCCTCAGCGAGGACCGCTACCACAAGGTCCGCGCCAAGCTGCAGCGCTGGAGCCGCAAGGTCGAGAACCTGCGTGGCGAGCAATCGTCCGGCCCGGTCACCGCCCGCGCGGTGCTGCTGCTGCAGGACCTCGACGAGGAGATCCGCAAGGCCAGCAACGGTGAGCGCTCCCTCGACGACGTCACCCGTGGCCTGATGCGCCTGGACAAGGTCAGCACCCGCGACTTCGTGGAGATCGCCGAGAACGTGCTCGGTGGTGAGTCCGACGTGCTCGACACGTCGCTGCTGAAGCTGCCCAAGGCGTCCTGACTTTCGGCGCGGGTCCCGGGCTACGCTCCGCTGGACGCCATCGCCCCACCTGCGCAACGATGCCGGCTTTGCCCGGAAGCCCGCCCATGCGCCGCCTGCCGTCCCTCACCGCCCTGCGCACCTTCGAATCGGCTGCCCGCCATGCGCATTTCGGCCGTGCCGCCGCCGAGCTGTGCGTCACCGACAGCGCGGTGAGCCACCAGATCCGCCAACTGGAAGAGCAGCTCGGCACCGAGCTGTTCGTCCGTGCCGGCCGCCAGGTGCGGCCCACGCCCCAGGCACGGCGCCTGCTGCACAGCCTGCAGCAGGCCTTCGAGCTGATCCTCGATGCCTGCGACGAGTTGCGCGACCCCGGCTCCCAGGCGCAGCTGCGCATCGCCGTGACCGCCGAGCTGGCGCAGAAGTGGCTGGTGGGCCGGCTGGCGGATTTCGGCGAGCGCCATCCGCACATCACCCTGCACCTCTACGACCAGCCGCTGGAGTCGGCGCTGCCGGGCGAGGAGATCGACCTCGCCATCACCTACGGCACCGGCCCGGGGGATGCCAGCGCCTACTTCGTGCGGCCGCTGCCGGCCCTGCAGTTCTTCCCGGTGTGCAGCCCCGGCCTGTTCAACCAGCTGCCGCTCAAGCACCCGCGCGACCTGGCCCGCCACTGCCTGCTGCATGACGACCAGGACGGCAAGACCTGGAGCGCCTGGCTCAGCGTCCACGCCGGCGACCTGCAGCCGCTGCGGCACCTCTACCTGGGCCACGCCGGGCTGACCCTGGAAGCCGCCGCGCAAGGGCAGGGCGTGGCCATGGGCGACAACCTCACCAGCGCCGAGGACCTGGCCAGCGGCCGCCTGGTACGCCCCTTCGCCGCCAGCGTGGCGTCCCTGGGGCAATACGCGCTGGTCTGCGAACGGCTGCGCCTGGACAAGCCGGCGGTGGCCCAGTTCGTCGAATGGTTCAGCGATCAGCTGGCCGATAGCTGAATCCAATTCAAGGATTCCGCGATATTCATCATTGGTCGCCGGGGCACCGGCGCGCTTAACGTCAGGGCACTTCCAACCCCACTCCGAGGTTTCCCATGGCGCGTTCCCTGACTTCCCTTCCCAAGGCCGACGGCTTCCGCCTGCCTGGCGAATTCGAGCCCAAGGCAGGCTGTTGGCTCGGCTGGCCCGAGCGCACCGACGTCTGGCGCAACGGCGCCAAGCCCGCGCAGAAGGTCTGGGTGGAGATCGTCAGCGCCATCGCCAGCAGCGAGCCGGTCACCGTCTGCGCCTCCGCCACCCAGTACGCCAATGCCCGACGCATGCTGCCGGCCCAGGTGCGGGTGGTGGAGATGACCTGCAACGACACCTGGTTCCGCGACAGCGGCCCGGCCTTCCTGGTCAACGACCAGAGCGGCGAGGTGCGTGGCGTGGACTTCGAATTCAACGCCTACGGCGGCCTCGATGGCGGCCTCTACTACCCCTGGGACAAGGACGACCAGATCGCCCAGAAGATCCTCGAGATCGAGAAGCTGGACCGCTACCGCGCACCCTTCATCGCCGAGATGGGTGGCATCCAGACCGACGGCCAGCGCACCCTGCTGACCACCGAGCAGTGCCTGCTCAACCGCAACCGCAACGCCCACCTGGGCAAGGAGGAGGTGACCCGGCGGCTCTCCGACTACCTCGGCGCCGAGCAGGTGATCTGGCTGCCGCGCGGCTGTAAATTCGACGAAACCGACGGCCACATCGACGACCTGGCCTGCTTCGTCCGCCCCGGCGTGGTGGTGATGCAGTGGACCGACGACCGTGACGACCCGCAGTGGGAGATCTACCAGGAGGCCTACGACATCCTGCGCAGCACCCGTGACGCCCGTGGCCGCGCGCTGGAGGTGCACAAGCTGCCGCAGCCCCGCGTGCTCACCTGGACGGCCGAGGAGGCCGCCGGCCTGGACCAGGTGGACGGTACCCACCTGCGTGAGGAGGGCACGCGCATCTGCGCCTCCTACATCAACTACTACGCCGGCAACTCCGCCATCGTCCTGCCGCTGTTCGGCGACGCCCACGACCAGGCGGCCGGTGCGGTGCTCGCGGAGCTGTTCCCCAGGCACCGCATCATCGGCATCGAGAACTCGCGGGAAATCCTCCTCGGGGGCGGCAACGTCGCCTGTATCACCATGCCGCAATACGCCGCCAGCCGGGCTGGCTAGGGAGCCTTCGATGCACATGCGCACATTGGCGATCGCCCTGGGCCTGGCCCTTGGCAGCGGCATGGCCCTGGCGGCGAGCGAGCCGCCCAAGGTCAACCTGTACATCTGGAGCGAGTACCTGGCGCCGGATACGCTCTCCCGCTTCGAGGCCAGGACCGGCATCAAGGTGGTGGCCGACCACTTCGACTCCCTGGAAACGGTGGAGACCAAGCTGCTCACCGGTCGCAGCGGCTACGACCTGGTGCTGACCGCCGGCCAGCACCTGCAGCGGGCCATCGCCAGCGGCGCATTGCAGCCGCTGGACAAGGCCAGGCTGCCGCACTTCCAGGGGCTGGACCCGGAGTTCACCGCGCACATGGCCAGCTTCGACCCGGGCAACCGCTACGCCGGGCTCTATGTCTGGGGCACCACCGGCTTCGGCTATCAGGAGGAGGCCATTCGCACGCGCATGGCCGACGCTCCCACCGACAGCTGGGCGATGCTGATGGACCCGGCGGTGGTCGCGCGCTTCGCCGACTGTGGGGTGAGCTTCCTCAACGACCCCAACGAGGTGTTCGCCGCCGCCTTCCGCTACCTGGGGCTGGACATCAACCGCCAGAGCCTCGACGACCTCAAGCTCGCCGAGGCGCACCTGGCGAAGATCCGCCCGTCGATCCGCTACTTCGACAACGACCGCAACATCAACGACCTGGCCAACGGCAACACCTGCCTGGCGATGTCCTGGAACGGCAACGTGGCCATCGCCGCCGCCCAGGCCGAGCAGGCGCAGAAGCCCTTCAGGCTGCGCTACCGCATCCCGCGGGAAGGCACCCTGATCTGGTTCGACGCCATGGTGGTGCCCAAGGATGCGCCGCACCCCGAAGCCGCCCTGGCGCTGATGGACCACCTGATGACACCCGAGACCATCGGCGCCATCACCAACAACATCCACTACGCCAATGCGGTGCCGGCGGCCGCCGGCAGCGTCGACCCCGCCATCCTCGCCGACCCGGGCACCTACCCGCCGGCGGACGTGCGCGCCAAGCTCTACACCAAGAACGACAACACCAAGGCCTTCAACCGCGCCCTGACCCGCGCCTTCAGCAAGCTCAAGTCCGGCCTCTGAGCTACCCCCGCCCCGGCATCCGACCTTCGGGATGTCGGGCATCTTGACCGCCCCGTCGCGCTTGCTATCTAATGATATGCATTCTCATTTGGTATCCCTGGCACGCCGCATCCGGCAGCGTCGCCCGGTTACCTGTTGTCGGGGGCGTGCGTGCAGGTAGCGAGTCGAGCAGACGGGAGGCAGCCCCGTGGATGAGCAGTTCCGGGGCTCCGTCTCCGGCGCCTACCGCGCCTTCCATGCCGAGCTGCTGAAGTTCCTCGGCAAGCGCCTGGGCAGTTCCGCCGACGCCGCCGACCTCGCCCAGGATGCCTTCACCCAGTGGCTGGACTGGCGCGACCGCGACCAGGTCCGCCAGCCCCGCGCCTTCCTCTTCCAGATCGCCCGCAACCTGCTGCGTGACCACTGGCGCCGCCAGCAGGTGCGCGGTGCGGTCGACGGCGAGGGCGAACAAGCGCTGGAAACCATGGTCGATGAACAAGGAGCGAGCCCGTTGGAACAGGTCGAGCAACATCAGCGCTTGCGCCTCCTGGCCTCGGCACTGGATGATCTGTCGCCGCGCCGGCGCGAGGCCTTCGTCCTGCACAAGTTCGATGGCCTGTCCCAGGCGGAAGTGGCCGCGCGCATGGGGATTTCCCTGAGCATGGTGGAAAAGCACATCGCCTGTGCCCTGCTGCACTGCAAGCAACGCGTGCAGGGCGACGTCCAGGCGGACGGACAATGAACACGAGCACCTGGATGGATTCCCGACCCTCGATCGACGAACAGGCCGCCACCTGGTACGCCCGCCGCACCAGCGGGCAGTTCACCGCTGAGCAGGAGGCCGAGCTGCAGGCCTGGCTGGCCACCAGCCCGGCGCACGCCAAGGCCTTCGCCGACATGCAGCTGATCTGGGCCGACTTCGATCGCGTGCCACGGCCCGTGTTCGCCACGCCGGTGGTCATGCTCAAGCCTCGCAGCCGGCGGACCCTGCCGCGCGCCATGGCCGCTTCGTTCGTGCTGCTCTGCGCCGCCCTGGCCACCTCGCAGAACTGGTTCGCCCGCGCGCCCAGCGTCGACCTGCAACTGAGCAGCGCCCAGGGCGAACAGCGCCAGGTGGAACTGGCCGACGGCTCGCGCATCGACCTCAACGTCGACACCCGCCTGCACGTGCGCCTCTATGACGATCACCGCGAAGTCGAACTGCTCCAGGGCGAAGCCTTCTTCGCCGTCGCCCGTGACGAGCAGCGCCCGTTCGTGGTGATGGCCGGGGAGGGCAGCGTGCGCGTGCTCGGCACCCGCTTCAGCGTCCGCCGTGGCGGTGAGCGCCTGGATGTGGCGGTGGAGAGCGGCAAGGTCGCGGTGGACCCCGAGGCCGGCGGCACCCACCACGCCGAACTGGGTGCCGGCGACAGCGCCGATTTCGATTACCGCACCCGTCACCTGGAGCTCGGCCACCGCAGCCCCGAGGAAATCGCCAGCTGGCGGCGTGGCCAGTTGATCTTCCGTGATCGTCCGCTGGCCCAGTTGGTGGACGAGCTTTCCCACTACCGAAACGCGCCCGTGGGCCTGGCCGATGCCAGCCTCGCCGAGCGCCGTGTTTCCGGCAGCCTGAACATCGGCAAGCCGGATGCCTTCCTCGCCGCGTTGCCGCAACTGCTGCCGGTGCGCGTCGAATACCTGGCCAACGGAACGGCCCTGATCCACCCGCGCTGACACCCCGGAGCTGCTCCGGGGCCGCGCCGCGCGGGTACCTCGATGCAAGTGAAAATATTTTTCATTTGCATATGCGGGTTTTGCCGAGCGCTGCGTCTTCCTGATGTCCGCCTCATGCAAGGGCGGTTTTGCAGTACTTGGGGAGATTTGGATGAACACCCGTAGCACCCGTTTCGCGCTGCGCCGCCTCGTCGCCGGCGGCGCCCTGGCCACCCTCCTGCTCAGCGGCAGCGCCCTGGCCCAGGACCACGACTTCAACCTGCCGGCCCAATCCATGGCCAGCGCCCTGACCGCCCTGGCCCAGCAGAGCCAGCTGCAGATCCTCTTCGACGAGTCGCAACTGCGTGACCTGCGCGCCCCGGCCCTGGCCGGCCGCTACAGCGCCCGCACTGCTCTTGAGCGTCTGTTGGCCGGCTCCGGGCTGGAGCTGGTGGAGGCGGGGGATGGGTTCGTGATTCGTCGTGTGGCCAGTGCCGGCCATGCCGCCGCCGATGACAACGTGCTGGAGCTGGGCAGCACCAACATCATGGGCAGCGCCATCGACTCCAGCTCGGTAGGGCGTTCTGTCCTGACCCAGGAAGACATCAACCGCAAGCAGGCGGACAACATCGCCGAGCTGCTCGACACCTTGCCGGGCGTGAGCTCCAGCGGCTCGCCCCGCCCCGGTGGCCAGACCTTGAACATCTGGGGCATGGGCGATGTGGAGGACGTCAAGGTCATCCTCGACGGCGCGCCCAAGGGCTTCGAGAAGTACCGCCAGGGCTCGGTGTTCATCGAGCCGGAACTGATCAAGAACGTCGAAGTGGACAAGGGTCCCCACAGCACCTTGTACGGCAATGGCGGCTTTGGTGGGGTGATCAAGGTGGATACCAAGGACCCGGCCGACCTGCTGCAGGACGGCGAGAACGTCGGCGCCTTCCTCAAGTACGGCTATCACACCAATGACCGCCAGGAGATCTACAGCGGCGCGGTGTATGGCCAGACCACCGACAAGATGCTCGATGGCCTGCTGTTCCTCACCGGGCGTGACGGCGACAACATCAAGCGCCCGGATGGCACGCGCTTCGTCTACTCCGAAAACAGCCTTGACGCCTTCCTGTTCAAGAGCAACTTCCGCCCCAACGACGAGCATGTCTTCACCCTGTCGGCCATGCAGTCCGGCAGCGAGGCCTGGGAGCCCTTCGCCGCCAAGCGCGATGAAATGGCTGCCCCCACTGCGGCGGAGATCGCCCGCTATGGCTTGGACGGTGCCTGGAAACGCAAGCTGGTGAACCGTGACCAGGACGACGAGAACTACTCGTTGAAGTGGAGCTACACGCCGCTGGACAACCCGCTGGTCAACCTCACCGCCAGCTATGCCTATTCCAAGACTGATCAGCATGACAAGCGGCCGGCCAACGCGTCTGCGGGGTTCGCGTCTTCGCTGGGCAACGAGAGCTGGGTCAACTACACCGACCGGCTGGCGGAGCTGAAGAACGAAAGCCGCTTCGATACGGGGTTGTTATCCCATGTCGCTACAGTGGGTGTGCAATGGCACGGGCATGATCGCGACACGCTGATGAAGGACCTCAGCAAGCTGACTGACAGGACCTACAACTACGGCCTCTACCAGCCCTACTACATGCCGTCCGGCGAGCAGGAAACCCGCAGTGGCTATCTGCAGGACGCCATCACCATCGGCTCCGTGACCATCACCCCGGCACTGCGTTACGACCATGTCTACAGCCGTGGCGAGCCCAGCCTGGCGCCGCGCTACAACAGCTCCGATCCGGCCGTGGGGCACGACTACAGCAGCGTCACCTACAGTGGCTGGTCGCCGCGCCTGGGGCTGTTCTGGACCGCCACCGACAACCTGGCGTTCTTCGCCGACTACAGCAAGACCTGGCGCGCCCCTTTGATCGACGAACTGTACGAGGTGCAGAGCGCGGCGAGCAGTGTGCCCGCCACCAGTCGCAACCTGGACCCGGAGCGCATCACCGGGGTACGCCTGGGCAGCATCTTCAATTTCGACAAGCTGCTGGTGGACAGTGACAACCTGCAGATCCGCACCACGCTGTTTCGCAACCGTGGCAAGGACGAGATCTTCAAGCGCACCGGCGTCTATTGCCTCGCCAGCGTGACCGGCGGCAACAGTGCATGCCCGGGGCCGTTGGCCAACAACCGCAACCTGCCCGGCTACACCATCGAGGGGGTGGAGGTCGAATCCTTCTACGACAGCTCGCGCATCTTCGGCAGCCTGTCGGTGTCCTACATCCGCGGCAAGCGCGATGCCTCGCCGCGCAACCCCTGGGGCCCTGAAACCTGGCTTTCGGACATCCCTCCGCGCAAGGCGGTGGCGACCCTGGGCGTGAAGGTCCCCGAGATCGACATGGCCATGGGCTGGACCGGCAACTTCGTGCGCAAGCAGGACCGCTCCCCAACTGACGATGATCCTCTGGCGTCTGGCTGGAGCCTTCCCGAAACCCAGGGTTACGCCCTGCACGGCCTATTCGCGACCTGGCAGCCCAAGTACATCAAGGGCTTCGAGGCGCGGCTGGCGGTGGATAACCTGTTCAACCGCGAGTACTACCCCTACCTCGGCGAGTCCGTTTCCGGCGTTGGCCGCAACATCAAGTTCAGCGTCTCGCAATTCTTCTGAGGTGCCTTCCAGGGCGTCCCCGCGTTCATGGGGATGCCCGCTCCCTTCGGAGCTTCGGGTTGCCCCCCGGCCTGCGCGCCCACCATCACTGCACAGCCCCCTCGCATGCACACCCCGTAGGAGCGCGCTCTGCTCGCGAAGCGCTGGCCCGCGCTTCGGTTCAGCCGCCAAGCCGCTGCAAGAGCGCGGCGGCGGTGGGTTCGGAGGAGGCGGGGTTCTGGCCGGTGATGAGGTTGCCGTCGGTGACCACATGGGGTTGCCAGTCGGCGACCTTGGAGTACTGGCCGCCCTGTTCGCGCAGTACGTCTTCCACCAGGAAGGGCACCACGGCGGTGAGGCCGACGGCCTCTTCCTCGCTGTTGGAGAAGCCGGTCACCGCGCAGCCCTGCACCAGCGGGTTGCCGTCGGCGGCGCGGGCGTTGCGCAGCACGCCGGGGGCGTGGCAGACGGCGGCCACCGGTTTGCCGGCGTTGTGCAGGTCTTCGATCAGGCGGATGGAGAAGGGGTCGTCCACCAGGTCCCAGAGAGGGCCGTGGCCGCCGGGGTAGAACAGCGCGTCGTAGTCGGCCGATACCAGCCCGGACAGCGGCAGGGTGTTGGCCAGGGCCTGGCGGGCCTGCTCGTCGGCGCGGAAGCGGTGGGTGGCTTCGGTTTGCGCGTCGGGCTCGTCGCTCTTCGGGTCCAGCGGTGGCTGGCCGCCCCGGGGGGAGGCCAGGATCACCTCGGCGCCGGCATCGCGGAAGGCGAAGTAGGGGGCGGCGAACTCTTCGAGCCAGAAGCCGGTCGGCTTGCCGGTATCGCCCAAGCGGTCGTGCGAGGTCAGCACCATGAGGATTTTCATCGGCAACTCCTTGAGGTTATCGAGGGGTGTGACTGGCGCTCCTCCGGCAAGGTTCCGGTCGCCGGCCGATGAATTCTAGACGTGTCCTGGAACCTGCTCTCAGTCCTGCGGTGGACGCCTGCGCGCGGTGAGCCCACGGAAGAAGTTGCGCAGGATCTGGTCGCCGCAGGCACGGTAGTTCTTGTGGTCCTTCTTGCGGAACAGCGCGCCGATTTCCGCCCGGGTCATGGGCAGGTCCGCTTCCTGGAGGATGGCGAGGATGTCGTCCTCGCGCAGCTCGAAGGCCACCCGCAGCTTCTTCAGGATCTGGTTGTTGCTCATCGGCAGTTCCATGGGCAGGGGCGGGCGGCTCTCGTCCTTGCCACGCAGGGTGTACACCAGGCCGTCGAGGAAGCCGGCGAGGCGCTTGTCGCTGCAGGAGTGGTAGCCCTCTTCGTCGTCACGGACCAGCCAGGAGGCCACTTCCTGGCGGCTGACTTCCTGGTCGGCCAGGCCGATGATTTCCACCACCCGGGCGTCGCTGATATCCAGCAGGTAGCGCAGGCTGCGCAGTACATCGTTGTTGGTCATGGGGTGTTCCGTCGGGAGTGGCGGCCGGCAGGGTGCCGGCAACTAGACTGAGGACGTCGACGCCGAAAGGCGGGAGGTCCATATGAAGGGCGCCATTGTGCTCGCATTCGCGGCGCTGGTCGCGGTCAGTTGTGACATCCAGGCGCAACAGCCGCCGTTGCTGCGTTCCCCCGGCACGCCGGCACCGGGTTCGCCCGGTACGGCCACGCCACAACCCTATCCCCAGGCCAGCCCACCGAGCCTGCCGGCCGCTGTGCCGCGTTCGGGCAGCCCGCCGCTGCTGGTCAACCCGCCGACAACGCGCCAGGCGGACCCGCGCGACGAGCGCATCCCGGCCCTGCAAGAGCAGCTGGATCGCAACAGCAAGGGATTGGGCGGCAGCGAGAAGAAGCCGGCGCCCTAGCGCAACAGTGGCGGCACGCGGGCCTGGAGCAGGTCCACCAGGGCCGGGTCCATGTACTCGTAGTCGTCGGGGATATCCAGGCTGACCACGCGCTTGCCCTTGAGGGCGGCGGGGAAGCGTGCGGCGAGCTTGCGCCGGTGGCTGCTCTCCATCACCAGGATCAGGTCGGCCCAGGCCAGGGCTTCGGGCGTCACCGGGGTTTCCGCCTCGGCCTTGAGGCCGGCCGAGTCGGTTTCGATGCCCGGCCAGCTGGCGAACAGCTGCTCGGCGGTGGGGCTGCGCAGGCGGTTCTGCCCACAGATGAACAGCAGGCGCTGCACCTTCATCAGTCAGTGAGCCCCAGCACCTTGAGCAGGAAGGCGTACTCCAGGGCGACGTCGCGCAGCGCCTGGTAGCGACCGCTCATGCCGCCGTGGCCGGCGCCGAGGTCGGTCCTCAGCAGCAGCAGGTTGTCGTCGGTGCGGGTGGCGCGCAGCTTGGCCACCCACTTGGCGGCTTCCCAGTACTGCACCCGCGAGTCGTTGTAGCCGGCCACCACCAGCAGCGCCGGGTAGGCTTGGGCGCGCACGTTTTCATAGGGCGCGTAGCTGCGGATGCGTTCGAACACCTCCGGCTCGTTCGGGTCGCCCCACTCGTCGTATTCGGTCACGGTCAGCGGCAGGTCGGGGTTCTGCATGGTGTTGAGCACGTCGACGAAGGGCACTTCGGCGATGGCGGCGGCGAACAGGTCGGGGCGCTGGTTGAGCACGGCGCCCATGAGCAGGCCACCGGCGCTGCCGCCGCTGATCACCAGTTGCTCGCGGCTCGTCAGGCCTTCGCCGATCAGGTGTTCGGCGCAGGCGATGAAGTCGCTGAAGCTGTTGGCCTTGTGCTCCAGCTTGCCGGCGCGGTACCAGGCCTCGCCCAACTCGCCGCCGCCGCGCACGTGGGCGATGGCGAAGACGAAGCCGCGCTCCAGCAGGCTCAGGCGGGCGTGGGAGAACCAGGGGTCGAGGCTTTCGCCGTAGGCACCATAGCCATAGAGGTAGAGCGGCGCGGGCTGGCCCAGCACGTCGCGGCGGGCGACCAGGCTGATGGGCACGCGGGTGCCGTCGGCGGCGGTGGCCCAGAGGCGCTGGCTGATATAGGCGTCGGCGTCGAAGGGGCCTTCCACCGGGGTTTGCTTGAGCACCCGCTGCTCGCCATCGGCCAGGCGCAGCTCGCGGACCTGGGCCGGGCGGGAGAGGGCTTCGTAGCGCAGGCGGATGGCCGGGCTGTCGAACTCCATGCTGTCCTGCACATAGAGGCTGTAGGCAGCGTCCGGCAGTTGCACGCGGTAGGGCGCGGCGCCAAGGGGGTGCACCTGGATGATCGGCAGGCCGCCCTCGCGCAGGCTGAGGGTGAAGGCTTCGGCGTTCATGCCCACGCCTTCGAGCATGCAGTCGGGGTTGTGGCCGATCAGCTCGTGCCAGTGGGCGCGCTCGGGCGTCGCTTCGGGGGCCTGGTAGAGGGCGAAGTTGATGCCGGTCTGGTTGCTGCGGATCAGCCAGCACCACTGGCCGTCCACCTGGCCGTGGTCGGCGTAGTACTCGTGGCCTTCCTCGCGCGGGGCCAGGCAGCGGAAGTCGCCGTCGGGGGTGTCGGCGTCCAGCACCCAGCTCTCGCTGGTGGTCTTGCTGCCCAGCATCAGCACCAGTTGGCGCTCGGAGCTGGCGCGGTGGCAGCCGAGGAAGAAGCGGCCGTCGGCCTCCTCGAACACCAGCTCGGCGTCGGCCTCGCCCAGACGGTGGCGGTAGAGGCGGTGCGGGCGATGGGTATCGTCCAGCTCGCCGAAGAACAGGGTGCGGCTGTCGTTGGCCCAGGTCATGCTGCCGTCGCAGTCGTCGAAGGGCAGGGCGCTGATGGCGCCGTCGACCAGGTTCTTGACATAGAGGCGGTAGATCTCGTCGCCGCTGGTGTCCAGGCTGTAGGCCAGCAGGCGGTGGTCGGGGCTGACGCTGAAGGCGCCGAGGGAAAGGAAGCCGCCCTCGGCCAGGGCGTTCGGGTCCAGCAGCAGTTGCTCGGTCGCCTCGTCCACCTCGAAGCCTTCGGCCGGGCGTGCGCAGCGGTAATGGCGCGGGTATTCGTCGCCGGCGGTGGTGCGCTGGTAATAGAGGTAGGGGCCCCAGGGCGTGGCGAGGGACAGGTCGGTCTCGCGGATGCGCCTGCGGATTTCCTCGAACAGCGCCTCGCGCAGCGGTGTTTCGGCGGCCAGGTGCTGGTCGAGCCAGGCGTTTTCCGCCTTGAGGTAGTCGAGCACCTCGGGTGCGTCGCGCTCCTCCAGCCAGCGGTAGGGATCGGCTCCGGCCTGGATGCGGGCGATGGGGGCTTCGGACATGGCGGTTCTCACGGCTAGGCGTTGCGGGCCGGGCGACGGCGGGGACGCCGGGCTTCGGAAAAGTCGCTATCATAAGCGCCCCTTTGCCCGCCTTGCCATGGAAGCCCATGAACGAACACGACTATCTCCTCGCCTGGGGCGCCTATGGCGTCGCGGCCTTGGGCTGCCTGCTGGTGAGCTTCCGCGCCACCGGCTGGATGTGGCGCTGGCTGCGCGAGCCCCTGCGCCTGATAGTCGCCGTGCTGCTGCTGACCCCGACCCCGGTGGACCCCGGCCGCGACCTCTACGCGCCGGCCGTGGCGGTGACTGCGCTGGACATCGTGTTCAAGGTGGGCAACAACGCCTGGAAGGCGGTTTCCGACCTGGCCATGTACGGCATGATCGGCCTGGTGCTCTACCTCATCTTCGTCGCCATCCGCTGGCCCATCGAGCGCGCCATCCGCGCCCGTCGCGCCGAGCGCGAGAAGCCGGCGGTCGCGGACGAGGAAGAAGAGGAGCCGACCCTGCGCCAACTGATGGAACGTGAATCCACCGGCCGCGTGGACACCCGTCTCGACGACCGTGGCGACCGCCGTCTGCGCATCGAACCGCGTCTCTGACACCAGGCAGCGCGCCGCGCCGGCTAAGAGGAATGCCCATGGATTGTGTGTTCTGCGCCATCGCCGGCGGCAAGCTGCCGGCCCACCTGCTGCACGAGGATGAACACTTCCTGGTGCTGCTGGACATCTTCCCCCTGCGCCCGGCCCATGTGCTGGTGGTGGCCCGCGAGCACGCGCCGTTCCTCGCCGACCTCGGCACCCCGGCGCGCGAGCGCCTGGTGGAGCAGGCCCTGCGCGTGGGCGAGGCCTTGCGCGGTGCGGGCTATGGTCGCCAAGGCATCAACCTGCTGATCAACGACGGCCCGGATTCCAACCAGCACGTGCCCCATCTGCACCTGCACCTGATTCCCCGGCAACGGGGCGACCTGCCCGCGCTGCTGTGGCGTATCCTCACCCGCTTCCTGCCCTTTGGCCGTGCCCGCATCCAGGCCCGCCTGGAGCGGGAAGCCGAACAACTGCGACAGGCATTGAAACGAGAGCCCTGAACCATGTGCGAATTGCTCGGCATGAGCGCCAATGTGCCCACCGATATCGTCTTCAGCTTCACCGGCCTGATGCAGCGCGGCGGTGGCACCGGCCCGCACCGTGACGGCTGGGGCATCGGCTTCTACGAGGGTCGTGGCCTGCGCCTGTTCCAGGACCCTTCGGCCAGCGTCGATTCCGAGGTGGCGCGCCTGGTGCAGCGCTACCCGATCAAGAGCGAAACGGTGATCGGCCACATCCGCCAGGCCAACGTCGGCAAGGTCAGCCTGGCCAACACCCATCCCTTCGTCCGCGAGCTGTGGGGCCGCAACTGGTGCTTCGCCCACAACGGCCAGCTCGCCGATTTCCACCCGGCCGCCAGCTTCTACCGGGCGGTGGGCGACACCGACAGCGAGGCGGCCTTCTGCGACCTGCTCAACCGGGTGCGCCTGGGCTTCCCCGAGCCGGTGCCGGTGGAGGTGCTGCTGCCGGTGCTGGTGCAGGCCTGCTCCGAGTACCGCAGCCGTGGCGTGTTCAATTGCCTGCTCAGCGACGGCGACTGGCTGTTCTGCTTCTGCACCACCAAGCTGGCACAGATTACCCGGCGTGCGCCCTTCGGCCCGGCGCGACTGAAAGACGCGGACCTGACCGTGGACTTCCAGGCCGAGACCACGCCCAATGACGTGGTGACGGTGATCGCCACCGAGCCGCTGACCGATAACGAAACCTGGACGCTCTACCAGCCTGGCGCCTGGAGCCTGTGGCGGCGGGGCGAGTGCCTGGCCTCCGGGCAGACCTGACCAACGAGAGGGGATATCGATGCTGCGAAGCTACCTGCGACTGGCGCTGTTCGCCCTGGGCCTGCTCATTGGCGTGCAGGTGCCCGGGTTCGTCGATGACTACGCCAAGCGCGTCGAGGCCCATCGCCTGGAGGCTGAGACCGGGCTCAAGGGCTTCCGCGAGACCGCCCAGCGCTTCTTCGACGGCGACCTCGCCGCGCTGGTGGCCCACTACCGCGCCAGCAACGACCCGGTGATGCGCAGCGACGCCGACAGCGTGGCCACCCTGGTCAATCGCGACGCCCTGTTGCAGCGCGAGTGGGAGGCCATGCAGGGCGCCTGGTACGCGCGCACCTGGCACGTGGCCACGGGCGCCGACCACGACCTGTTGCTGGAGACCGCCAACGCCTACAGCTACCAGGTGCTGCTGGTGCCCGAGGCGATGGCCTGGGGCATCGTCTGCGCGCTGCTGCTGGCCTGGGTGGTGGAAAGCCTGTTCCTCGGCCTCGCCCTGCTCGCCGGCGGCAACGGCAAGCGGGTGCAGCAGCGCCATTGGCGCTGAGCCCGTTGGTGGGCTGAAGCCCACCCTACGAACTCCCCACGATGCAACGGCTCATAGCCCGAAGCGGTCGGCCTCCTCGCGCAGGGTGCTGGCCAGGGTGAGGAAGCCGTCGTAGAGCAGCTGGTCGTTGCTGGAGGCGTTGCTGACGCTGGCGCGGACGAACTGCGGCACCGTGGCGCGGCCCACGGCGAAGGCTTCGGCGGCGGTGATCAGGTAGTTCTTCAGCTTCAGGTCGGCCTCGATATCCGAGGCGCGCCAGGCTTCCGGTACTTCGATCCAGAAATGCGGGCTCTGCGGATGGGTGCGGTAGTTCAGCCCGTCCAGCAGCCGTTCCACCAGCGCCTTGCGCCGGCCGATCTCGTGGATCTGCTGGCTCAGCAGCTTCTCCGCCGTGCCGTTCTCGATCCATAGCGTCGACAGCTCCAGCGCCAGGGGCGTGGCCATCCAGCAGGTGGCGCGCAGGGCCGCGGCGATGCGGCTGACCAGTGCCGTCGGTGCATGCAGGTAACCCACCCGCAGGCCAGCGGCCACCGCCTTGCTCAGGCTGCTGATGAGGATGGTGCGCTCCGGGGCGTAGAGGCTCAGGGGCGGCGGGCGGTCCTCCACCAGCACCGCGTGGGCCTCGTCTTCGATGATCAGCAGGTTGTGCTCGCGGCATAGGCGCGCGATGGCGTCGCGGCGCTGGTGCGAGAGCACGCCGGTGGTGGGGTTCTGGATGGTCGGCGTGCAGTAGAGCGCGGTGACCCGGTTGTTGCGGCAGATCTCGTCGAGGGAGGCGGGGACCAGCCCTTCCTCGTCCATATCCGCGCCGAGCAGCTTGATGCCGAGCATCCGTGCCAGGGTGATCAGCCCCGGGTAGGTGAGCTGCTCGGTGACCAGGATATCCCCCGCCCGCAACAGGCCCATCAGGGTGCAGAGCAGCCCGTGCTGGCCGCCGTTGACGCACAGCACCTGGTCCGCCTGGGGCTGGAAGTCGCCGTGGGCCAGCCAGTTCGCGCCCACCTGGCGGTAGCGCGGCAGGCCGATATCCGGCGTGTAGCGGGTCAGGTCCTGCAGGGTCTGCGGGTCGTTGGCCAGGTCCAGCAGGCTCTGCGCCAGGAAGGCCGTTTCATGCCCGGGGATGTGCATGTTGCGGCTCATGTCGTAGAGCTCCGGCGCCTCTTCGATGAAGTTGCGGAAGCCCTCGTCGCGCTTGCGCTCCAGCCCCCGGCGGCGGACGAAGGTGCCGTCGCCGACGCGGGCTATCACCAGCCCCATGCGTTCCAGTTCGGCGTAGGCGCGGCTGACGGTGCCGATGGTCACCCCCAGGCGGTCGGCCAGGTTGCGATGCGGCGGCAGCTTGGCGCCGCCTTCCAGGGTGCCCTCGAGAATCCTGATTTCCATGGCTCCGGCGAGGCGCTTGTACTTCGCGCCCTGGCCGGAATCCAGTGCTGATTTCAGAATTGACACCGTGTCAATAATTGGTTTGACAGCCATTTTTCGTCCTAATAGCCTGATTGAGCTGTGTCAATCAGTGATTGATACCCAGGTTTTAGAGGTCAATTTAGCAGCAAGGATGAATTGCCATCATGCCAATGTCCGCCGTAATTGAAAACACCGGAAAATCGCAAAAGCACTGGTTGGCCGGATTCATCACCAGCCTGCTGTTTCTCGTGGTGTGCCTGAGCTGGGGCACCACCTGGCTGGGCATCAAGATCGCCGTGGAGAGCGTGCCGCCCCTGACTTCCTCGGGCCTGCGCTTCCTCATCGCCTTCCCGCTGTTCATCTGCTTCGCCCTGGTCCGTGGCGACTCGATCCTGTTCCCCCGCGAGCGCCTGGGCTTCTTCGCCTTCGTCACCCTGAGCTACTTCAGCATTCCCTACTACCTGCTCAACTACGGCGAGATGCATGTCTCCTCGGGGCTCACCGCACTGCTGTTCAGCTGCATGCCGGTGTTCATCCTGATCTTCTCGTCGCTGTTCCTGCGCGAGCGCATCTACCTGTCCCAGGTGGTGGGCATCGGCATCGGCTTCGGCAGCCTGTTCATGATCCTGCGCAGCCAGGGCCTGCGCCTGGACCACGCCGAATTCCTCGGCGTGCTGGCGATCCTCGCCGCCGCGGTGATGCATGCGCTGTGCTACGTGATCACCAAGCAGAAGGGCGAGGGCATCAGCGTCATCACCTACAACACGCTGCCCATCGGGCTGGCCGGGGCGATGCTGTTCCTCGCCGGCCTGGTGGTGGAACAGCCGGACTTCAGCCAGGTCACCTCGCGCTCCTGGCTGGCGCTCACCTACCTGGGCCTGTGCGCGTCGGTGGGCGGCTTCATCGTCTACTTCTTCCTGCTCAAGCGCCTGAGCCCGGTGATCCTCTCCTTCGTCTTCATCATCTTCCCGGTGTTCGCCGTGGTCATCGGCTCCTGGTACGAGGGGCAGGCCATCTCCCGCGACCTGGCGCTGTACTCGGCGATCCTGCTCGCCGGTTTCGCCATCACCAAGCTGCCCGTGGAAAAACTCCTGACGCGCAAGCCCTGACAACGAGGACCACATGGACGTGATCGATCGCGACACCCTGCAGCCGATCTACCGCCACGCCTGCGAGACCTACCCCGAGGAATGCTGCGGCTTCGTCTTCGCCGATGGCGAGGTGCACCTGGGCAGCAACATCCAGAACCTGCTCAACCAGCGCAGCCCCGAGGTGTTCCGGCGTGACGCCAGCACCGGCTTCACCTTCGCGGTGGCCGACACCCTGCTGCTCAACCGCAGCCTGCGCGGCGACAACCCGGTGCGGGTCATCTACCACTCGCACCCCGACGTCGGCGCCTACTTCAGCCGCGAAGACGAGGACAAGGCGCTGTTCATGGGCGAGCCGATCCACCCCGTCGCCCACCTGGTGGTGGATGTGCGGGCCGGCCGGGCCCACGGCGCGAAGCTGTTCGAGTGGAGCGGGGAATCCTTTGTCTGCAGCCGGGAATACCCCGGCACCCCATAACGACCTGCATAAAAGGAGTTGGCTATGAATACGGTGATCTTCCCGGATGTACTGGCACGTGTCGCCAAATTGCCGGAGGCCCGCCTGCAAGGGCAGGGCACCACGGTGCGCGAGCTGGTCGAGGATATCTGCAGCCGCCACGCGGGGCTGCGTGACCACCTGTTCTATGGAAACGACCAGTTCAAGGAGCACTTCCTGCTCAGCGCCAACGGCGAGCTGGTGGATGGCGACAGCCCGCTGGAGGCGGGCGTCGAGCTGGACATCATGCTGGCCACATCCGGCGGCCTGGACAGCGATGAGCTGAGCAACGACGAGGTGCGTCGCTACGTGCGCCACATCACCCTGCCCGATGTCGGTCGCCAGGGGCAGTTGCGCCTGAAGAAATCACGGGTGCTGATCATCGGCACCGGCGGCCTGGGCTCCCCGGTGAGCCTGTACCTCGCCGCTGCCGGTATCGGCACCCTCGGGCTGGTGGACTTCGACCGTGTCGAGGCCAGCAACCTGCAGCGCCAGGTGGTGCACGGCACCAGCACCCTGGGCCTGCCCAAGGTCGAGTCGGCGCGCCGCCGCCTGCTGGACCTCAACCCCGACATCCGCATCGACGCCCATGACTGCGCCCTGACCCCCGACAACGCCCTCAAGTTGGTGGGCGACTACGACCTGGTGGTGGACGGCACCGACAACTTCGCCACCCGCTACCTGGTCAACGATGCCTGCGTGCTGCTGGGCCGGCCGCTGGTGTACGGCGCGCTGCACCGCTTCGACGGGCAGATCAGCGTGTTCAACCACAAGGAAGGCCCGTGCTACCGCTGCCTGTTTCCCAAGAGCCCGCCGGCCGAACTCGCGCCCAACTGCAGCGCGGGCGGCGTGATCGGCGTGCTGCCCGGTGTGGTCGGGCTGCTCCAGGCCACCGAGGCGGTGAAGCTGATCCTCGGCATCGGCGAGCCCCTGGTGGGCCGGCTGATGCGTTTCGACGCCCTGGCGATGAAGTTCAACGAGGTGCGCTTCAAGCGCCGTGCCGACTGCCCCTCCTGCTCGCCCGGCCGCACCTGCATGCAGCCGCTGCAGGAGGAGGTTTCGGCATGCACATCCAGCATCCCCGCATCCAGTTCGCTGCCGGCCGATTTCCGCATCACCGCGCTGGAGCTGCAGCAACTGCTCGCCCGTGGTGCCGACCTGCAACTGCTGGACGTGCGTGAAGCCAACGAGCTGGAAGTGTGCCGCCTGCCGGGCAGCCTGAACCTGCCGTTGGGTGAGCTGGACGCCCGGCTCGACGAGCTGGATCGCCAGCGCCCCCTGTGCATCGTCTGCTACGGCGGCACCCGCGCCGAGCGCGCGGCCCAGCTGCTGCTCGGCGCCGGCTTCAACGAGCTCCAGGTGCTGCAGGGCGGCATCAAGGCCTGGGCGCGGGATGTCGACACCGACATGCCGCTGTACTGAGGAGGCGCGCGATGATCCACGAATCCCTGCTCCAGGCCATCGGCGAGACCCCCGTGGTGCGCCTGGCCGCCTTCAGTGCCGAGACCGGGCTGGAGGTGTACGCCAAGCTGGAGTCGCTCAACCCCGGCGGCAGCCCCAAGGCGCGCATCGCCCTGGGCATGGTCCGCGACGCCGAGGCCCGGGGCATCCTCGTGCCCGGCAGCGGCCAGACCATCATCGAGCCCAGCGGTGGCAACACCGGCATCGGCCTGGCCATCGCCGGCAACATCCTCGGCTACCGCGTGGTCCTGGTGATCCCCGACAACTACAGCCCCGAGAAACAGAAGGTGCTGCGCCTCTACGGCGCCGAGGTGGTGCTCTCCGACAGCCGCCTCGGCAACAACTCCCATGGCGAGAAAGCCATGGAGCTGCAACTGGAAAACCCCGGCTACGTGATGCTCAACCAGCAGCGCAACGCGGCCAACCCCGAGACCCACCGGCGCACTACTGCGCTGGAGATCCTCCGCGACTTCGCCGATCGCCCCCTCGATTGCCTGGTGGCGGGCATCGGCACCGGCGGCCACATCACCGGCCTGGGCGAGATGCTCAAGGCCCGCTGGCCCTCGCTGCGGGTGTTCGGCGTCGAGCCGGAGCAGTGCGACCTGCTCGCCGATCGCCATGCGCCGCACGAGATCCAGGGCCTGTCCATCGGCCTGGTGCCGAGCATCCTCAACCTCGGGGTACTCGACGGCATGCTCAAGGTAGCCAAGGCGGATTGCCTGGAGCGTGTGCGCCGCACCATGCGTAGCGACGCGGTGAGCCTGGGGCTGTCCTCGGCCGCCAATCTGGTGGCCATCGCCAGCCTGGCCGGCGAGCTGCCGCGCGGCAGCCGGGTACTGACCCTGATCTACGACGGTGTGGACGGCTACCTGCCGCATTTCGAATAACGAGCCTGGGGAGGGCGACAGGATGTGGGGATATCTCGACAGGTTGCGGCTCTATGACGAGCTGCTCGATCAACTGGTGCATGCACTCAAGCCGAACGAGCTGGACCAGCTCATGCCCCACCTGGACGGCATCATGGACGTGGCCGTGCAGCAGGTGGCAGACGACCTTCAGGCCTATGCCCAGCGCGACCCCGCCACGGCCGGGCGCATCGACCTGGTGCTCGGCTCCTATGCCTCCTTCAAGGCGGTGCTGTTCCATCGCCTGGCGCACCAGGTCTGGACCCACGGTGTGGTGGACGGGCGCGAGGCCATGGCGCACAAGCTGGCCAGCACCGGCAAGTTGCTGTCCGGCGCCGAGATCCACCCGGCGGCGCGCATCGGCAAGCGTTTCGTGCTCGACCATGGCTTCGGCACCGTGATCGGCCAGACCTGCGAGATCGGCGACGACTGCTACCTGCTCAGTGGCGTCACCCTCGGCGCCTCGGGCATCGCCGACAACCCGGGCGGCAAGCGCCACCCGCGCCTGGGCAATCATGTGGAGGTAGGCGCGGGGGCGCGCATCCTCGGGCCCATCAGCATCGGCGACAACGTATTCATCAGCCCGGCCTGCGTGATCACCCGCGACGTGCCGGCCAACACCAAGGTCAGCATCGTCAACCAGCTGCAGATGCAGCGCGCGTCGATGTCGTCCAACTGCGGCTACCTGGGGGCCTTTGCCCTCAACGAGCGGGTGCACCTGGTGGGCGAGCTGCCGGAAAGCGGCGAGGTGCTGGTGCTGGACGCCGAGCACCGGCGCTTCGGCTGCATGGCCCTGGAATGCACGGTGCACGAGCGCAACCACCGCCAGTACCGGCTGCGCAGCATCGGCCTGGCCCTGCCGGCGCCCCGTTACCCGCTGCACCTGCGGATCATCGGCCCCGACCACGACATCACCCTGCTCGACCCGCCTGGCCTCAGCGCACTCGTGCGCTCGCAGCTGCAACCCTATTTCCTGAGCATCGGAGGCTGAAATGTCCGTATTCGCCATGCACACCCGCGCCCTGTTCGACGAAGCCCCCTACCAGCGCACCTTCACGGCCCGCGTGCTCGCGGTGAGTGACCAGGGCGTGGCGCTGGACCAGACGCTGTTCTACCCCACCGGCGGCGGCCAGCCGGGGGACCAGGGCCACCTGCTGTTGCCGGACGGTTCGGTGGTGGCGGTGGTCGGCACCCAGCGCGACCCGCTGCTGCGCTCGATGATCTGGCACCAGTTGGAGGAGGGCGCCGTGCCTGTCACCGCCGGCCTCGAACTGCAGGGCTGCCTGGATTGGGAGCGGCGCTTCCAGCACATGAAGATGCACACCTGCCTGCACCTGCTGTGCTCGATCATCGATGCCCCCGTCACCGGTTGCAGCATCGCCGCCGACAAGGGCCGCCTGGACTTCGATCTGCCGGAATCGACCCTGGACAAGGAGCACCTGACCCACGCGCTGAACGAGCTGATCGAGGGCGCGCTGGATGTGCGCACCCACATGCTGCCGGCCAGCGAATACAACACGGTGCTGGAGATGACCCGCACCCAGGCGGTGGCGCCGCCGGTGTTGCAGGGCCTGGTGCGGGTGGTGGACATCCCCGGGGTGGACATCCAGCCCTGTGGCGGCACCCATGTGCGCAACACTCGCGAGATCGGCCGGGTGGTATGCGACAAGATCGAGAAGAAGAGCCGCCACAACCGCCGCGTGACCCTGCGCTTCGCCTGAGGCAGCAGGGCTGGGCGGCTTGCGTTAGCCGCCGGGGTACAGGCCCTGCTCGCGCAGGCGCTTGTACAGCGTGTTGCGGCTGAGGTTGAGGCGGCGGGCGAGGTCGGAGATATTGCCGCCGCAGGCCTGCAGCTGGGCGGCGAGGCTGGCGTCCGTCGGCTGGGTTGGCGCGTTGCTGTGGCTGGGCGGCGGGGCTTCTTCCAGGTCGGCGAAGAAGTCGTCCGGCAGGTGTTCGCGGCGGATCGGCTGCTCCTCGGCCATGGCCAGGGCGATCTGGATCACGCTGCCGGCCTGGCGCAGGTTGCCGGGCCAGGGGTGGGCCATGAAGAGCTCGTGCACATCGTTGCTGAAGCCGGCCCACTGGCGCGGCTCGCGGTGTTGCTCCCAGAGGCGGCGGAACAGCTCGCCACGGTCGCTGCGTTCGCGCAGGGGTGGCAGTTCGAGGTTGAGGCCGCTGACGCGGTAGTAGAGGTCCTGGCGGAACAGCCCGGCGTCCACATCCTGGCGCAGCGGGCGGTTGGTGGCCGAGACCAGGCGGATATCCACCGGGTAGGGTTCGCCGCCGCCGAGGGGCTGCACGCTGCGCTCCTGCAGCACCCGCAGCAGCCGGGCCTGGACGTTGAGGGGCATGTCGCCGATCTCGTCGAGGAACAGGGTGCCCTTGTCGGCCTTGCGGATCAGGCCGACGCTGCCCTTCTGGTTGGCGCCGGTGAAGGCGCCTTTTTCGTAACCGAACAGTTCCGACTCCACCAGCTCGGCGGGAATGGCCGCGCAGTTCACCGCCACCAGTGCCTTGCCGGCGCGGGAGCTGGCCTGGTGCAGGGCCTTGACGAACACCTCCTTGCCGACGCCGGTTTCGCCCTGGATGAGGATGGGGATGTCCTTTTCCAGCAGCCGTTGCGCCTGCTGCACCACGCGGTCGACACGGGCATCGCCTAGGCTGATGGTGCCGAGGGTCAGCTCGCCGGCCGGCGCTTCGCTCGGGGTCGCGGGGGCGGGGCGGAAATCACGGGCCTCGATGCGAGGCTTGCGCGGGCGCAGCAGGCGGCCATGGAAGCGGTAGCGGCCGGCGGCCCGCAGCGGGAAGGGCAGGTTGTCGGGCTGCGCCAGCAGCTGCGGCAGGCTCAGGTCGAACAGGCTTTCGATGTTCATCCACGACAGGCCGATGCCCAGCAGCGAGTCGGCGCGGCGGTTGGCCGAAACCACCTGGCCGGCCTCGTCGAACACCAGCAGCCCGGCCCATTGGCTGTCGAGGTTGTCCAGGCTGGTGTTGAAGCTGAGCTGGAAGTAGTCGTCCTTGAAGCGCCCGAGGATCAGCCGGTTCTCCACCGACTGGCTCATCATTTTGACCATGCCCAGGGTGTGCGAGGGCGGCAGGTAGCTGTCGCTGGAGACGTCGAGCACGCCGATCATCTGCCGGGTGGCGTCGAAGATCGGCGAGGCGGAGCCGGTCATGAAACGGTTGGCCTTGAGGAAATGCTCGTCGCGCTGGATGTGCACGGCCTGGCCGCAGGCCAGCGCGGTGCCGATGGCGTTGGTGCCGGTGGTGCGCTCCTGCCACAGGGCGCCGGCGACGAAGCCGGCGGCCTGGGAAGGCTCGACGAAGCGGCGGTCGCCCCAGGACTGCAGCAACTGGCCCTGGTTGTCGGCGAGCATGATCAGGCAGTTGGAGTTGGCGAGGATGTTCTCGTAGTAGGGCAGGACTTCCTGGTGGGTGGTCTGCACCAGGAAGTGCCGGCTCTCCAGCAGCGCCGAGACGTCGCCCGCGGCGGCGTCGCCGAAGCTCGGTCGGCTCTGGTGGGTGAGGCCGAAGTCGCGGCAGCGGTTCCACGAGTCGCGGACGATCGCATCGTGGTTCGGCGCCGGTACGGGCGCCTGGGCAGGGGTGGCCATGTGAGCCTCGCAGCGTTCTTGTTGTTATGGGGCATTCGCTCTGCGGCGATCCGAGCAGTGTTGTTCATGGCTGTTCAAAGTCAACGTTCGAAGTGTTCAGTTGTTCACATTCGAATGTTCAATACTGTTCAAGTGAACATTCGTGCACGGAGCCGAATTTCACTAAAAACCAGCTTAATCAATGGGATAGAGGGTTTTTGGCGTTCCTGGCACGGAAGTCGCCTTGTGGTAGCGCGGCCCAGAGCCGCGAATGGCTGAGAACAACCACAAGGACACGCCATGTCGTTAACGCTGGAGCATGTCTGCCGCGTCGTCGACCATCAGGTCTACATAGACGACGCCTGCCTGAGCTTCGAGCCGGGTTCCTTCAACGTGCTGGTCGGCCGGACCCTGGCCGGCAAGACCTCACTGATGCGCCTGATGGCCGGGCTGGACAAGCCCAGCAGCGGGCGCATCCTGCTTAACGGCGTCGACGTGACCGGGGTGCCGGTGCGCCGCCGCAACGTGTCGATGGTCTACCAGCAGTTCATCAACTACCCCAACCTCACGGTGTTCGAGAACATCGCTTCGCCGCTGCGGCAGAACGGCGTCGGCCGTGAGGAGATCGAGCGCAAGGTGCGCGAGACGGCGCAGATGCTGCGCATCGAGAAGTTCCTGCAGCGCCACCCGCTGGAGCTTTCCGGCGGCCAGCAGCAGCGCACGGCCATGGCCCGGGCGATGGTCAAGGACGCCGACCTGGTGCTGTTCGACGAGCCCCTGGTGAACCTCGACTACAAGCTGCGCGAGGAGCTGCGCCAGGAGATGCGCGAGCTGTTCCGCACCCGCCGCAGCATCGCCGTGTACGCCACCACCGAGCCCAACGAGGCGCTGGCCCTGGGCGGCACGGTGACCATCCTCCACGAGGGCCGGGTGATCCAGAGCGGGCCGACCACCGAGGTGTACCAGCGGCCGCAGCAGGTGCTGGCCGCCGAGCTGTTCTCCGAGCCGCCGATCAACCTGGTGGACGGGCGCATCAGCGAAGGCGAGGTGAGCTTCCGCGATTTCGTCCACTTTCCGCTGACCACCGAGCTGCGCGAACTGGGCGAGGGCGCCTACCGCTTCGGCGTGCGCCCCGGCCACATCGGCCTGGTGCCCTCCAACGACGACGACCTGGAGCTGGCGGTGAAGGTGGAGCTGGCCGAGATCAGCGGCTCCGAGACCTTCCTCCATGTGCGCAGCGAGCATTTCGCCCTGGTGCTGCACCTGCAGGGTGTGCACGAGTACGACGTGGATGCGCCGATCCGCATCTACATCCCCACCCACAAACTCTTCGTCTTCGACGCCCAGGACCGCCTGGTCCTGGCGCCGAGCCGTCGTACCTGAGGAGCCGCCCATGGCCGAGATACGCCTGCAGAGCCTGGCCCACAGCTACGCCAGCCAGCCGAAGGGCCCGGAAGACTACGCCATCCTGGCGATGGACCACGTCTGGGAGCAAGGCGGCGCCTATGCGCTGCTGGGGCCTTCGGGCTGCGGCAAGTCGACCTTGCTGAACATCATTTCCGGGCTGCTCAGCCCCTCCGAAGGGCAGGTGCTGTTCGACACCCGCGAGGTCAACCTGCTGCCGCCGGAGGAGCGCAACATCGCCCAGGTTTTCCAGTTCCCGGTGGTCTACGACACCATGACGGTGTTCGACAACCTGGCCTTCCCCCTGCGCAACCAGGGCCTGCCGGAGTCGCGGGTGTTGAGCAAGGTCAGCGAGATCGCCGAGGTGCTCGACCTGCATCACCTGCTCAAGCGCAAGGCGCGCAACCTGACGGCGGACGAGAAGCAGAAGGTCTCCATGGGCCGCGGGCTGGTGCGCGACGACGTGTCGGCGATCCTCTTCGACGAGCCGCTGACGGTGATCGACCCGCACCTGAAGTGGAAGCTGCGGCGCAAGCTCAAGCAGATCCATGAGCAGTTCAACATCACCATGATCTACGTGACCCACGACCAGCTGGAGGCCTCGACCTTCGCCGACAAGATCGCGGTGATGTACGAAGGCCGCATCGTCCAGTTCGGCACCCCGCGCGAGCTGTTCGAGCGGCCGCTGCACACCTTCGTCGGCTTCTTCATCGGCAGCCCGGGGATGAACCTGATCGAGGTGCGCCCGGAGGGGGATGCGCTGGTGTTCGGCAACACCCGCGTGCCCCTGGCCCCGGCCATGGCGGCGCACCTGGCCAAGGGGGGCTGGAGCAGCCTGAAGCTGGGCATCCGCCCGGAGTTCGTGCACGTCAGCGACGAGCCCTTCGTCGATGCCCTGGCCGGCGAGGTGACTCACGTCGAGGACTTGGGCACCTACAAGATCCTCACCCTGAACCTGGACGGGCAACGCCTCAAGGCGCGCCTGCAGGAAGACGAGACGGTGCCTCGGGGCACGGCGTGGATCGGCTTCCCCTCGCAGTGGTTGATGCTCTACGCCGATGACTTGCTGGTGGAGGTGGCGCCATGACCGACAAGGTGGTCAATAACAAGGCCTGGTGGCTCGTGCTGCCGGTGTTCCTGCTGGTGGCCTTCAGCGCCATCCTGCCGATGATGACGGTGGTGAACTATTCGGTGCAGGACATTTTCGATGCCTCCACCCGCACCTTCGTCGGTGTCGATTGGTACAAGCAGGTGCTGCAGGACCCGCGCCTGCACGATTCGCTGCTGCGCCAGTTCATCTTCTCCGCCTGCGTGCTGCTGATCGAGATCCCGCTGGGCATCGGCATCGCCCTGTGCATGCCGACAAAAGGGCGCTGGGCCTCGGCGAGCCTGATCGTCATGGCCATTCCGCTGCTGATCCCGTGGAACGTGATCGGCACCATCTGGCAGATCTTCGGCCGCGCCGATATCGGCTTGCTGGGCTGGACCCTGAGCAAGCTGGGCATCAGTTACAACTACGCCTCCAACACCATGGACGCCTGGGTGACGGTGCTGGTGATGGACGTGTGGCACTGGACCTCGCTGGTGGCGCTGCTGTGCTACTCGGGCCTGCGCGCCATCCCCAATGCCTACTACCAGGCGGCGCGCATCGACCGCGCCTCGGGCTGGGCGGTGTTCCGCCACATCCAGTTGCCGAAGATGAAGAGTGTGCTGCTGATCGCCGTGATGCTGCGCTTCATGGACAGCTTCATGATCTACACCGAGCCCTTCGTGCTCACCGGCGGCGGGCCGGGCAACGCCACCACCTTCCTCAGCCAGACGCTGACCAAGATGGCGGTGGGGCAGTTCGACCTGGGGCCGGCGGCGGCGTTCTCGCTGGTGTACTTCCTCATCATCCTGCTGGTGTCCTGGCTGTTCTACACGGCCATGACCCATAACGACTCGAAGAGCTGAGGCCGCCCATGACACCACGCAAAACCCTGGTGCTGCTCGCCTACATCCTGTTCCTGCTGGTGCCCATCTACTGGCTGCTGAACATGTCGTTCAAGAGCAACACCGAGATACTCGGCGGCCTGACGCTCTGGCCCCACGAGTTCACCCTGCGCAACTACCAGGTGATCTTCACCGACCCGAGCTGGTATGAGGGCTACCTCAACTCGCTCTACTACGTGTGTCTGAACACGGTGATCTCCCTCGCGGTGGCGCTGCCGGCGGCCTACGCCTTCTCGCGCTACCGCTTCCTGGGGGACAAGCACCTGTTCTTCTGGCTGCTGACCAACCGCATGGCGCCGCCGGCGGTGTTCCTGCTGCCGTTCTTCCAGCTGTACTCGTCCATCGGCCTGTTCGATACCCATATCGCCGTGGCCCTGGCCCATTGCCTGTTCAACGTGCCGCTGGCGGTGTGGATTCTCGAGGGCTTCATGTCGGGGGTGCCGAAGGAGATCGACGAGACGGCCTATATCGACGGTTACAGCTTCCCGCGCTTCTTCGCCAAGATCTTCATCCCGCTGATCGGCTCGGGCATCGGCGTGACGGCGTTCTTCTGCTTCATGTTCTCCTGGGTCGAGCTGCTGCTGGCGCGCACCCTGACCTCGGTGGACGCCAAGCCGATCGTGGCGGTGATGACCCGCACCGTGTCCGCTTCGGGCATCGACTGGGGCGTGCTGGCGGCGGCGGGGGTGTTGACCATCCTGCCGGGCGTGCTGGTGATCTGGTTCGTGCGCAACCACGTGGCCAAGGGCTTTGCCCTTGGCCGGGTATGAGGTGACTTATGGAATGGATGGCCTGGACCCTGCCCACCGCGGTGTTCTTCGGCAGCATCGGCCTGGTGCTGCTGCTGATGGGCATCTGGGAACTGCGTTCGCCCTGCGTCGAGCGCAAGGGCTTCTTGCCGATCGTCACCACCCGTGGCGACCGGTTGTTCATCGGGCTTCTCGGGAGCGCCTACCTGCACCTGCTGGTGATAGGCGCGACCAGTTGGAACCTGTGGGTAGCCTCGGCGCTATCCGTCGTGTGGTTGTTGGTCGTGATGCGCTTCGGCTAGTTGCGACCGTTCAAAATCCCCAAGGAGGTGTCTATGTTCGAAAACAATTACAAGACCCGACATAGCATGGCGATAGCGGCCCTGCTGGCGTTGTCCGGATTGAGTGGCGCGGCCTGGGCCGATGCCTACGAGGATGCGGCGAAGAAGTGGATCGACGCGGAGTTCCAGCCCTCGACCCTGAGCAAGGAGCAGCAGCTGGCCGAGCTGAAGTGGTTCATCAAGGCCGCCGAGCCGTTCCGTGGCATGGAAATCAACGTCGCTTCGGAAACCATCGCCACCCACGAGTACGAGGCCAAGGTGCTGGCCAAGGCCTTCAGCGAGATCACCGGCATCAAGCTCAAGCACGACCTGATGCAGGAAGGCGACGTGGTCGAGAAGCTGCAGACGCAGATGCAGTCGGGCAAGAACATCTATGACGGCTGGGTCAACGACTCGGACCTGATCGGCACCCACTTCCGCTACGGCAAGGCCGTGTCGATCACCGACATGATGGCCAACGAAGGCAAGGACGTGACCTCGCCGACCCTGGACCTCAACGACTTCATCGGCATTTCCTTCACTACGGGCCCGGACAAGAAGATCTACCAACTGCCCGACCAGCAGTTTGCCAACCTGTACTGGTTCCGCGCCGACTGGTTCGAGAAGCCCGAGCTGAAGGCCAAGTTCAAGGAAATCTACGGCTATGAGCTGGGCGTGCCGGTGAACTGGTCCGCCTACGAGGACATCGCCGAGTTCTTCAGCAAGCACGTGAAGGAAATCGACGGCAAGCGCGTCTATGGCCACATGGACTACGGCAAGAAGGACCCGTCCCTTGGCTGGCGCTTCACCGACGCCTGGTTCTCCATGGCCGGCGGCGGCGACAAGGGCCTGCCCAACGGCCTGCCGGTGGACGAGTGGGGCATTCGCGTCGACGGCTGCCGCCCGGTGGGTTCCAGCGTCACCCGGGGTGGCGACACCAACGGCCCGGCAGCGGTCTATGCGACCCAGAAGTACGTCGACTGGCTGCACCAGTACGCGCCGCCGGAAGCCCAGGGCATGACCTTCTCCGAGGCCGGCCCGGTGCCTGCGCAGGGCAATATCGCCCAGCAGATCTTCTGGTACACCGCCTTCACCGCCGACATGACCAAGCCCGGCCTGCCGGTGGTCAATACCGATGGCACGCCGAAGTGGCGCATGGCGCCGTCGCCCAAGGGCCCGTACTGGGAAGAGGGCATGAAGCTGGGCTACCAGGACACCGGTTCCTGGACCTTCCTCAAGTCCACCCCCGAGAAGCAGCGCCTGGCGGCCTGGCTCTACGCGCAGTTCGTCACCGCCAAGACGGTATCGCTGAAGAAGACCCTGGTGGGGCTGACGCCGATCCGCGAATCGGACATCAACTCCCAGGCGATGACCGAGGCGGCACCCAAGCTCGGCGGGCTGGTTGAGTTCTACCGCAGCCCGGCGCGCCTGCAGTGGTCGCCCACCGGCACCAACGTCCCGGACTACCCGCGCCTGGCGCAGCTGTGGTGGCAGTTCATCGCCGAGGCCGCCAGCGGCGAGAAGACCCCGCAGGAAGCCCTGGATGGCCTGGCCAAAGCGCAGGACACCATGATGGCGCGCATCGAGCGCTCCGGTGTGCAGGGTGAGTGCGGGCCGAAGCTCAACGAGGAGCGGGACGCCCAGTACTGGTTCGACCAGCCGGGCGCGCCGAAGCCGAAGCTGGCCAACGAAAAGCCGAAGGGCGAGACCGTGAACTACGAGGAACTGGTGAAGTCCTGGCAGAAGAAATGACGCTGGACGACAGGCCCGCGGATGCTCGGGGGCCTGTTCGCTGAAACGAAAAACGGCACCCGAGGGTGCCGTTTTTCATGGAGCCGCCGCTCAGTCGTGCAGGGTTTCCGCCGCGTGGAGGGTGTTCTCCAGCAGGCAGGCACGGGTCATGGGGCCGACGCCGCCCGGCACCGGGGTGATCCAGCTGGCGCGTTGCAGGGCCGGTTCGTATTCCACGTCGCCCACCAGCTTGCCGTCTTCCTGGCGGTTGATGCCGACGTCGATGACGATGGCGCCTTCCTTGATCCACTCACCCTTGACCAGGCCCGGCTTGCCGGCGGCCACGACCACCAGGTCGGCACGGCCGACATGGCCGGCGAGGTCCTTGGTGAAGCGGTGGGTGACGGTGACGGTGCAGCCGGCCAGCAGCAGCTCGAGGGCCATGGGGCGGCCGACGATGTTGGAGGCGCCGACGACGACCGCGTCCATGCCGTAGAGATCGGCCCCGGTGCTTTCCAGCAGGGTCATGATCCCTTTCGGCGTACAGGGGCGCAGCAGCGGCATGCGCTGGGCCAGGCGGCCGATGTTGTAGGGGTGGAAGCCGTCTACGTCCTTGTCCGGGCTGATGCGCTCCAGCAGCAGGGACGCGTCCAGGTGCGCCGGCAGCGGCAGCTGTACGAGGATGCCGTCGATGGTCGGGTCGACATTGAGGCGGTCGATCAGCGCCAGCAGGTCTTCCTGGCGGGTGTTGGCCGGCAGGTCGTGGGCCTCGGAGATGAAGCCGACTTCCTCGCAGTCCTTGCGCTTGTGCGCGACATAGACCTGAGAGGCCGGATCGCTGCCAACCAGGATGACGGCCAGGCCGGGAATGCGCAGGCCTTGCTGGCGACGCTCGTCGACGCGCTTGGCTATCTGTTGGCGGAGGCGGGCGGCGATCGTTTTGCCGTCGATCAGTTGTGCGGTCATGTCGCGTGATTAACCATCGGAAGGGGCGAAAAAGGGCGCATATTCTCGCATGGCGTGGCTTTTGGGCAAAGGCGGCTGGTCAGCATTTTCCCGTAACCCCTTTATCTTTCTAAATTTTTTTAAAAATCCTGTTGACGAGGTAGGGGTGCCTCTATAACATGCGCCCCGCTTGTCGAGCACAGCAACTAGCTGGGTAAGACGGCAAACGTAGAAGTCTACAGGCTTCTGCTGAAGCCGAAGCTTTTAGTAATCTGTTTAGCAGATGAATAAGCGCCCGTAGCTCAGCTGGATAGAGCATCCGCCTTCTAAGCGGATGGTCGCAGGTTCGAGTCCTGCCGGGCGTGCCAATTTGGCAAGTTTGGCTCAAGCAAAACGTAATATGGTGGGCGTAGCTCAGTTGGTAGAGCACAGGATTGTGGCTCCTGGTGTCGTGGGTTCGATTCCCATCGTCCACCCCATATTCGAGAAAGCGCCAGGCCTAGTGCCTGGCGTTTTCGTTTCAAGCGTTGCAAGCGGACGTGGTGGAATTGGTAGACACACCAGATTTAGGTTCTGGCGCCGCAAGGTGTGAGAGTTCGAGTCTCTCCGTCCGCACCATGTAATACGCGTAGCCAAGTAGCGTGGGGCAAGCCTCGCGGGAATCTGGAAGCGACAAAGAAAAGGCAGCTCCTTCGGGGCTGCCTTTTTTCGTTTCTGCGGGCATGAAGTGGGCGGGTTTGTGTGATGTGCGCCATTGGCGTACCTTTGCGTGATGATCTTCATCGAGACACCCCTCTTCACCCGGCGTCTTCGCGAGTTGCTCGACGATGACAGTTATGCGGCCTTCCAGCGGTTGCTGGCCGAGCGGCCGGAAATGGGGGATGTGATCGAGGGCACGGGTGGCATCCGCAAGGTGCGGGTGGCCAGTGGCGGTCATGGCAAGCGCGGCGGGTCGAGGGTCATCTATTACCATTTCTCGTCCGCCTCGCAGATCGCCTTGCTGCTGATCTACCCCAAGAACGAGAAGGATGACCTGACCACGGATGAGCGCAAGGCGCTCAGGCAGATCATCGAGCGCTGGAGGTGACCATGAGCCAATTCTTCGACGACCTGATGGAAAGCGTCCAGCAGATGGACGAGATACGCCGTGGCGAGCGCAAGCCTTCGCGTGAGTTCACCGTGGATGCGCTGCAGGTGAAGGCGATCCGCAAGGCAACGGGCCTGACACAGGCTAGGTTCGCCGCGATGATCGATGTTCAGCTGGGTACCCTGCGCAATTGGGAGCAGGGGCGACGTGAGCCCACCGGCCCCGCCAAGGCGCTGCTGCGCGCCATCCACAATGACCCCGTGCACGTTATCCAGGCCCTTGGGGGTTAGCGCTCGGTCGATGCGCGGCTCAAAGGCAGCTCTTTCAGGGCTGCCTTTTTTCGTTTCAGGACGCCTGTTGTGCGCCAACCCGCCGCAGTGTCGTTCTCCGAGGGCTGTGCTCTACTCGAATCTCGCCGCCCGCCCGGCCACAGGCATCGGGCAGGGATGCTGGCCGGGTAGGGCGGTCTGTTCATTTCGGATTTCTTTTCTATAGAGGCTGTTCTTGGCGCTGGCGCCCGGGAGGCGTGCGCGTGGGCTCAGAACCGGTAGTCGATCTGTGTGGCGAGGGCGGCCTGGGTGCGGCGTTCGGTCAGGGGGCTGTCGGCGGCGTCGCCCATCAGGCGCTGCACATCCAGTGCGGTGACCAGGTCCATGTTCGTTCTGAGGGGGTAGGTCCAGCTCAGGGCGGCACCGCTGGAAACCAGGCCGGCGTCGGTGTCATGGGCAGCGAAGCGGCTGCGTGACGCCTGCGCGCGACTGACACCGTACCAGGTGCGCAGGTAGTCATCGTCGCCGAAGCGGCTGCTGAGGCTGGCGTCCAGCCGTCCGTAAACGCCTTCGGCGAGGGTGCCGCCCAGGCTCAGCTCCAGCAGGTTGTAGGCCGAGCCGGTGTCGCGGTCGCTGTCTTTCTTCAGGGCATGTTCGAGGCTGGCACCCAGGGTGACCGGGCCGATGTCATAGCTGGCGGCGATGCCGAGCTGGCCGCGCTGCTTGATCGAGCCCATGCCCTCCAGTCGGTCGGAGCCATGGAAGTGGGAGCGGCTGTCCTTGCGTCGATCACTGCTGCCGAGGTGCAGGCTGAAACCGAAGCCATCTTGCGCGTATTGCCAGCCGAGGCCGTCCTTTATACCGAGGAAGAATCCTTGGGGAATCTCCAGGCGGGCGTCGAGCAGTGGCGTGGTGATCCGTTCGTCGCTGCCGCTGTAGCGCGGCAGGTTGGCCAGGCCGGCGCTGAGCTGGTACTGCCAGTCCTCGGCGTGAAGCGGGGCGGACATCAGCAGCAGGCCGCTGCAGAGCAGGGTGGGGTGCAAGCGAAGCATGGAAATCGTCCTTGTTAAGGGGGATTAGGGCTTTTTGTCGGTGCGCACGAAGCGGTAGCCGAGGGCTTCGAAACCGTCCGGGCGTAGGCTGAGGGTGTCGCCGAGGCCGCGCCCGCTGCCGGCGAGGGTTGCGTGGGCGCTGTCCTGGGGGTGGAGGATGTAGTCGCCGATGGGCTCGCCAGCGGAGCGGCCGCGTGCCAGGAGGAAACCGTCTTCAAGGCGCAGGCTCAGGCTCAGGGCGTCGTCCTTGCCACCGGCGATGCGGTAGTCGCCGACCATGGCGGCCCATTCCCGGGGGATGGGCATGGCGTCCACGCGCTCGCCGATGAACAGCGTCTGGCCATGTTGGCGGCCGACCAGCGCCTGGCGCCCCTGTAGCGTCACGACGTCCAGCTGCAGGCGGCCCAGCTCGCCCAGGTCCAGTGGCCATAGCCCGAGCAGTTTCTTGCGTGCGCGGAGCCAGCCTTCGTCGTCGCGCAGCAGTTCGACGCGGAGGCCGGAAAGTTCTGCATACAGGCGCTCACCCTGGCTACGAATATGGATCAGGCCGCTGCCGGTGGCGTAGCGACCGTCCAGGCGTTGGCGGTCCTGTGGGCTGGGGCGTTGCCGGTTGGTGCGGCGGGGCGGTCCCGGCGGGCTTGCCGGCTTGCCGTCACGAGCTTGCAGCAGCAAGCGCAGCGACAGGCTGGCGAGCTGGCTGGTAACGGCTGCGGCTCTGTCGGAGTTGGTGAGGACGACCACGCCCAGACGCTGCTCCGGCAGCAAGGTCATCTGGGCGTTGAAGTCACCGGTCGAGCCGCTGTGCTCGACGACGCGCAGGCCGGGTGTCGCCAGCTCGTCGCCATAGGTACCGAGGAACCAGCCGAGGCCGATCGAGCAGTCCAGGTCCAGGGCGTTGCCGACATTCTGCGGGTGCAGCATTTCCTGGATCGAGGCCGGTTGCAGCACTTGCCGGCCTTGGTAGCGGCCGTCGGCGAAGACCATTTGCACGAAGTGGCTGAGGTCCACTGGGCTGGCCCAGAGGCTGCCGGCGGAGAGGTCCCGGATGTTGAGGTCCGCCGAGGGCTTGCCCTTCATATAGCCGCGAGCGCGATAGGGTTGCTGGCCGCTGTTGCCGAGGAAGCTCGCGTGGCGCATGTCCAGTGGCTGCAGCAGCGATTTCTGTGCGCAGGCTTCGAATTCGCAGCCGCTGGTGCGTTCGATTGCGGCGCCGACCAAGGCGTAGCCGAGATTGGAGTAGACGGTTTGCGTGCCGGGCTGGTGGCTCAGCCAGGTGCCGCTGGCCAGTGCGGGCAACTCGCCCAGGGGCAGCGGAAGCTTGGCGACCTGGCCTTCGAGGTGGTCGGTCGGTAGGCCGGATTGGTGGCTGAGCAGGCGGCGCAGGGTGATGGCGCGGTCGGCTGCCGCCTGGTCCGTATGGAAGCGTGAGCGCACGTAGAACTCGCGCAGGCTGGATTGCAGCGGGGCGTCCAGGTCCAGGGCGCCGCGTTCGCTCAGTTGCATGGCGAGGCTGGCGGTGATCGGCTTGGACAACGAACCGATGCGGAAGGCGGTGTATTCGCTGGCGGCGATGCGCCGTTCTCGGTCGGCGTAACCAAAGCCGCGTGCCCAGATCACCTGCTGGTCGTCAACCAGCGCCAGGGCCAGGCCGGGAATGTCATGGGCCTGCATTTGCTGGCGGATGTGTTCCTGCAGGTAGACGATCAGCTCGCTGTAGTCACCCTGGCGAATGTCAGGTGCGGGGGTGACCGGCAGTGCCTGGCAGCCGGTGCCGCCCAGCAGGCAGCCGAGCAGGGGCAGGCGCAGCGCATGGAACATGGGGTTCTCCCTGGATGATCAGGGAGCCGATGCTAGGGCGGCGGGCCGGGACAATCCGCCCGGCTTTGTCTGCAGTCTGTGAAAGATTGTGAAGCGCCGCCTCAGCCCAGGCGGGCCCAGCTGAGGCGGAAGGAGGCGCCGCCCTGGGGGGCGTCCAGTACTTCGGCGCGGCCACCGTGCCATTGGGCGACCCGGTGGACGATGGCCAGGCCCAGGCCGAAGCCGCCGGTGCGACGATCGCGGCTTTCATCCAGGCGCGAGAAGGGCTCGAAGACCCGCTGGCGGGATTCCTCGGGGATGCCGGGGCCGTCGTCATCGACCTGGATCTGGTAGCTGTCGCCGATCTGGAGGAGGGCGATACCCACCCGCCGTTCGGCATGGCGGATGGCGTTGCGCAGCAGGTTGATCACCGCGCGGGCCATGAAGCGCGGCTCCATGCGCAGGCTGTCCACTTCGCAGGCGCGGATTTCGCAGCGCACGCCGGCGGCTTCCGCCTCCAACGCCACGTCGGCCACCACGCTTTCCAGCCAGCTGGCAGCGTCGATGGTCTCGCGGTGCGAGCCGACGGCGCTGTGTTCCAGGCGGGCATAGGTGAGCAGTTCGGAAACCATGCCCTCCAGCTCGCCCAGGTCGGCGCGCATGTCGTCCACCAGGGCCTGGTGGTCCGGGTGGTCGGAGCGGCGCGCCATCTGTTCCAGTTCGAAGCTGAGTCGGGCGATGGGGGTGCGTAGCTCATGGGAGACGGCGTTGGTCAGCTCGCGCTGGTTGCTGATCAGGCTTTCGATGCGATCGGCCATCTGGTTGAAGTGCTCCGCCAGCTTGCGGCAGTCGGAGCCACGGAACACCGGGGTGCGGGTGCCGAGGTCGCCGTCACCGAAGCGCTGGGCGGCCAGGCGCAGGGTTTCCAGGTTGCGCCAGTGCGGGCGGACCCAGAGGAACAGCACCAGGCCCACCAGGAAGCCCAGCAACAGGTAGGCGCCGATGGTGAAGAGCAGGGTGCCGGCCGGTTCGGCGGGCAGGTCGATCACCAGCAGCTGCGGCCCATCGTCGATGCGGCTTATATAGCGGGTGTAGTTCTCGCGGGTGACCAGCAGGTTGTTGAGGATCAGCTTGCGCTCGCGCTCGTCCAGGGCGAGGTCGCTGGCGTCCTTCAGTTCCAGGTGCAGGCCGTAGTGGGGGCGCCAGTCATCCATCTGGCGCGCGCGGGCGGCAGCGTCCAGTTGGCGCAGGCGTTCGGTGAGGGCGTAGGCCTGGCCGCGCACGGCTTGGCGGTTGTATTCCTCGAGGCTGGGGGCGAAGAGGGTGGAGATGACGTGGTCGACCACGAAGATGGCGCCGCCGAAGCCCACCGCGAGCAATAGATAGAGGCGCAGGAACAGGCGCAGCATGGTTCAGCTCTCCCAGCCCAGGGGGTTGAACAGGTAGCCCTTGCCCCAGACGGTCTTGATCCGCACGGGCTCGCGTGGGTTGTCCAGCAGCTTGGCGCGCAGCTTGCTGATGCAGACGTCGACGCTGCGGTTGAGGCCGTCGAAGCCGATGCCGCGGGTGCGATTGAGGATTTCGTCGCGGGAGAGAATCTCCCCCGCTTGGCCGGCTAGCAGCCAGAGCAGTTCGAATTCCATGGTGGTGAGCTCGATGTCCTGGCCGCCCAGTTTGGCGCCGCGACGGCGGCGGTCGATGTTCAGGCGGCCGAACTCCATGCTGTCGCGCTCGCCGGCCAAGGGGGCATGGCGCCGCAGCAGGGCGCGCAGGCGGGCGAGCAGGACGGGCGGCTCGATGGGCTTGATCACGTAGTCGTCGGCGCCGGATTCGAGGCCGAGGATGTGGTCGAGGTCGCTTTCCTTGGCGGTGAGCATGAGGATCGGCGTATCGGCGATGCGGCGGATTTCGCGGCACACGTGCAAGCCGCTCTGGCCGGGGAGCATGAGGTCGAGCATCACCGCCTGGGGGCGGAATTCCACGAAGGCGTCGAGGGCGGTGTCGCCACGGTGCACCTGGCGTACCTCGAAGCCGTGTTCGGAGAGGTAGAGGGACATCAGGCGGGCGAGCTTCTGATCGTCCTCGACCAGCATTACCTTGCTGAGGGCGTGGCTATCCATGGTTGTTCGTCGGTCGGCGGGAGGCGTGGCGCATTATAAGCACCCTCCGTGAGTTGCACTCCAGTGGTGCGTAACACCGCGTATCCGTTGGCCTGAAGGCCTCTGTTCCGGTGCTTGGGCGGGGGCGCGGCGCGGTGTTCGAGAGGGTATGAAAAGCGGTGTTGCATCTGCCGTTGCCGCTGGGGTGACTTCTGCTTTTCGCTCCACTAGAATGCATGCCCTTGATTATGGGGCCGGTCCGGCCGGCTAACGTCTGCAACGAGGAATATCCATGCAAGTTTCTGTTGAAAGCACCTCCGCTCTCGAGCGCCGTATGACTGTTGGCGTTCCGGCTGAGCGGATCGAGACCGAGGTCACCAAGCGTCTTCAGCAGACTGCTCGTCGCGCCAAGGTCGCTGGCTTCCGCCCGGGCAAGGTGCCCATGAGCGTGATCCGTCAGCGCTACGAAGATTCCGCTCGTCAGGAAGTCCTGGGTGACCTGATCCAGTCCTCCTTCTATGAAGCCGTCGTCGAGCAGAAGCTCAACCCGGCTGGCCAGCCTGCCGTCGAGCCGAAAGTGTTCGAGAAGGGCAAGGACCTGGAATTCATCGCCACCTTCGAAGTCTTCCCCGAGTTCCAGGTTGCCGGTTTCGATTCCATCGCCATCGAGCGCCTGCAAGCCGACGTGGCTGACGCCGATGTCGACAACATGCTGGAAATCCTGCGCAAGCAGAACACCCGCTTCGAAGCGGTTGATCGCGCTGCCGAGAACGGCGACCAGCTGAACATCGATTTCGTCGGCAAGATCGATGGCGAAGCCTTCGCTGGCGGTTCCGCCAAGGGCACTGCCCTGGTGCTGGGCTCCGGCCGCATGATCCCGGGCTTCGAAGATGCCCTGGTCGGCGTCAAGGCCGGTGAAGAGCGCGTCATCAATCCGACCTTCCCCGAGGACTACCAGAACCTCGACCTGGCCGGCAAAACCGCTGAGTTCACCGTTACCGTGAACAGCGTTTCTGCTCCCCAGCTGCCGGAACTGAACGACGAGTTCTTCACCCTGTTCGGCATCAAGGAAGGCGGCCTGGAAGGTTTCCGCGCCGAAGTCCGCAAGAACATGGAGCGCGAACTGCGCCAGGCCATCAAGTCCAAGGTCAAGAACCAGGTAATGGACGGCCTGCTGGCTGCCAACCCGATCGAAGTGCCGAAGGCCCTGATCGGCAACGAAGTGAACCGTCTGCGCGTGCAGGCCGTCCAGCAGTTCGGTGGCAACATCAAGCCCGACCAACTGCCGGCCGAGCTGTTCGAAGAGCAAGCCAAGCGCCGCGTCGTGCTGGGCCTGATCGTCGCCGAAGTGGTCAAGCAGTTCGAGCTGAAGCCCGATGACGCCCGCGTTCGCGAGCTGATCGAGGAAATGGCTTCCGCTTACCAGGAGCCCGAGCAAGTCGTGGCCTGGTACTACAAGAACGACCAGCAACTGAACGAAGTGCGTTCTGTTGTGCTGGAAGAACAAGTTGTAGATACTGTCCTGCAGAAGGCCAACGTGACCGACAAAGCGGTCTCCTACGAAGATGCAGTCAAGCCGGTAGAAGCTCCGCAAGCCGACTGATCGTTTCGCCTCGTTCGAGCACACCATAAGCCAGCCTTCGCGCTGGCTTATGCGTCTTTGAGACATGACATTATTTAGGGAGTGATCGCTGGACATGTCCCGCAATTCTTATATGCAGCAACAGTTCCCTGATATCCAGGCCGCCGGTGGCCTCGTGCCCATGGTGATCGAGCAGTCCGCCCGTGGCGAACGTGCCTACGACATCTACTCGCGTCTCCTGAAGGAGCGGGTGATCTTCCTGGTCGGCCCGGTCGAGGACTACATGGCCAACCTGGTCGTGGCGCAGCTCCTCTTCCTCGAAGCGGAGAACCCCGACAAGGATATCCACCTCTACATCAACTCCCCGGGTGGTTCGGTGACCGCTGGCATGTCGATCTACGACACCATGCAGTTCATCAAGCCCAACGTCTCCACCACCTGCATCGGCCAGGCCTGCAGCATGGGCGCACTTCTGCTCGCCGGTGGCGCCGCCGGCAAGCGTTACTGCCTGCCGCACTCGCGGATGATGATTCACCAGCCGCTGGGTGGCTTCCAGGGCCAGGCTTCGGATATCGAGATCCACGCCCGTGAGATTCTCACCATCCGTGAGCGCCTGAACAAGATCCTCGCCGACCACACCGGTCAGCCGATCGACGTGATCGCCCGCGACACCGACCGCGACAACTTCATGAGCGGTGAAGAAGCGGTCAAATACGGCCTCATCGATCAGGTCCATAGCAAGCGCCAACTGGCGAGCTAAGCCGTTCCGCAATACCGCGGCCGGAAGATGTCCGGCCGCCTCGCGGGCTTGAAAATGCCCGCATTTGCCTTCATCTTGTGTTTCATGCCTATCCCGATTGGATTGATCGAATGACTGACACCCGCAATGGCGAGGACAACGGCAAGCTGCTCTATTGCTCCTTCTGCGGCAAAAGCCAGCACGAAGTACGCAAATTGATTGCCGGCCCCTCGGTCTTTATCTGCGACGAGTGCGTGGACCTGTGCAATGACATCATCCGCGAGGAGGTGCAGGAAGCCCAGGCCGAGAACAGCGCGCACAAGCTGCCGGCGCCCAAGGAAATCCGCACCATCCTCGATCAGTACGTCATTGGTCAGGAACGTGCCAAGAAGGTGCTGGCCGTAGCGGTCTACAACCACTACAAGCGCCTGAATCAGCGTGACAAGAAAGACGATATCGAACTCGGCAAGAGCAACATTCTGCTGATCGGCCCGACCGGTTCGGGCAAGACGCTGCTGGCCGAGACCCTGGCCCGTCTGCTCAACGTTCCCTTCACCATCGCCGATGCCACCACCCTCACCGAGGCGGGCTACGTGGGTGAGGACGTCGAGAACATCATCCAGAAGCTGCTGCAGAAGTGCGATTACGATGTCGAGAAGGCCCAGATGGGCATCGTCTACATCGACGAAATCGACAAGATTTCGCGCAAGTCCGACAACCCGTCCATCACCCGCGATGTTTCGGGCGAGGGCGTGCAGCAGGCGCTGCTGAAGCTCATCGAGGGCACCGTCGCTTCGGTTCCTCCCCAAGGCGGCCGCAAGCACCCGCAGCAGGAGTTCCTGCAAGTGGACACGCGCAACATCCTGTTCATCTGCGGTGGCGCGTTTGCCGGCCTGGAAAAAGTCATCCAGAACCGTTCCGCTCGTGGCGGCATCGGCTTCAATGCCGAAGTCCGCAGCGTCGACCTGGGCAAGAAAGTCGGCGAAGCGCTGCGTGATGCCGAGCCGGAAGATCTGGTGAAGTTCGGGCTTATCCCCGAGTTCGTCGGTCGTCTGCCGGTCATCGCCACACTGGACGAGCTCGATGAGCCTGCGCTGATGCAGATCCTCACCGAACCGAAGAACGCACTGACCAAGCAATACGCCAAGCTCTTCGAGATGGAGGGGGTCGACCTCGAATTCCGTCCCGATGCGCTGAAGGCCGTTGCTCATCGTGCCCTGGAGCGCAAAACCGGCGCCCGTGGCCTCCGCTCTATCCTCGAAGGCATCCTCCTCGACACCATGTATGAAATCCCCTCGCAAACCGAGGTGAGCAAGGTGGTGATCGACGAGAGTGTCATCGAAGGCACTTCCAAGCCCTTGCTGATCTACGAGAACAGCGAGCAGCCGGCCAAGGCCGCGCCTGACGCTTGATGAAACAAAGGGGCCTGAGGGCCCCTTTGCATTTCCTACTACAGCGCTTGTTTTTTCCCGGACCTGCCCCCATCTTAGGTCCCAGGGTTATCCCATCTGTTACCGGCCATTGGCCGCTGTAGAGCTGAAATCATGAAGACAACCGTTGAATTGCCTCTCCTGCCATTGCGTGATGTCGTGGTCTATCCGCATATGGTCATCCCACTGTTCGTGGGCCGTGAAAAATCCATCGAGGCCCTCGAAGCCGCGATGACCGGGGACAAGCAAATTCTTCTGTTGGCGCAGAGGAATCCGGCCGATGACGATCCGGGCGAAGATGCCCTGTACCGTGTTGGCACCGTCGCGACCGTCCTGCAATTGCTGAAGCTGCCCGATGGCACCGTCAAGGTGCTGGTGGAGGGTGAGCAGCGGGGCTCCATCGAGCGTTTCACCGAAGTGGACGGCCATTGCCGTGCCGAGGTGACCCTCATCGAGGAAGTCGACGCCGGCGAGCGCGAGTCCGAAGTCTTCACCCGCAGCCTGCTCAGCCAGTTCGAGCAGTATGTACAGCTGGGCAAGAAAGTGCCCGCTGAAGTCCTTTCTTCGCTGAACAGCATCGATGAGCCCGGGCGTCTGGTCGACACCATGGCTGCCCATATGGCGCTGAAGATCGAGCAGAAGCAGGAAATCCTCGAAATCACCGAGCTGCCCGAGCGTGTCGAGCACGTGCTGGCGCTGCTGGATGCCGAAATCGACCTGCTGCAGGTCGAGAAGCGTATCCGGGGTCGCGTGAAGAAACAGATGGAGCGCAGCCAACGCGAGTACTACCTGAATGAGCAGATGAAGGCCATTCAGAAGGAGCTGGGCGACATCGACGAAGGGCACAACGAGATCGAGGAGCTGAAGAAGCGCATCGATAACGCTGGCCTGACCAAGGAGGCGTTGACCAAGGCCAATGCCGAGCTGAACAAGCTGAAGCAGATGTCGCCGATGTCCGCTGAAGCCACTGTCGTACGCTCCTATATCGATTGGCTGGTCAATGTGCCGTGGAAGGCCGAGAGCAAGGTGCGTCTCGATCTGGCCAAGGCCGAAGACATTCTCGACGCTGACCACTACGGCCTCGAAGAGGTCAAGGACCGCATCCTCGAATACCTCGCCGTGCAGAAGCGCGTGAAGAAGGTCAAGGGCCCGGTGCTCTGCCTGGTCGGCCCGCCCGGCGTAGGCAAGACCTCGCTGGCCGAGTCCATCGCCCGTGCCACCAACCGCAAATTCATACGCATGGCCCTGGGCGGCGTGCGTGACGAAGCTGAAATTCGCGGTCACCGTCGTACCTACATCGGCTCCATGCCGGGTCGCCTGATCCAGAAGATGACCAAGGTTGGGGTGCGCAACCCGCTGTTCCTGCTGGACGAAATCGACAAGATGGGCAGCGACATGCGCGGCGACCCCGCCTCGGCGCTGCTGGAGGTGCTCGACCCCGAGCAGAACCACAACTTCAACGACCATTACCTGGAAGTCGATTACGACCTTTCCGACGTGATGTTCCTGTGCACCGCCAACTCCATGAACATTCCGGCACCGCTGCTGGACCGCATGGAAGTGATCCGTCTGCCCGGTTACACCGAGGACGAGAAGGTCAACATCGCCACCAAGTACCTCGCACCCAAGCAGACCCAGGCCAACGGCCTGAAGAAGGGCGAGCTGGAGTTCGACGAAGCGGCCATCCGCGACATCATCCGCTACTACACCCGCGAGGCCGGGGTGCGCAGCCTCGAGCGGCAACTGGCCAAGGTCTGCCGCAAGGCGGTCAAGGAGCATGCCCGCGAGAAGCGCTTCAAGGTGCTGGTCACCGCCGAGTCCCTCGAGCACTTCCTCGGCGTTCGCAAGTTCCGCTACGGCCTTGCCGAGCTGCAGGACCAGATCGGCCAGGTCACCGGGCTCGCCTGGACCCAGGTCGGTGGCGAACTGCTGACCATCGAGGCCGCTGTGGTCCCCGGCAAGGGGCAGCTGACCAAGACCGGCTCCCTCGGCGATGTGATGGTGGAGTCGATCACTGCCGCACTGACGGTTGTGCGCAGTCGTGCGAAAAGCCTCGGTATCCCTGCGGACTTCCACGAGAAGCGCGACATTCACATCCACATGCCCGAAGGGGCGACGCCGAAGGACGGTCCGAGCGCCGGCATCGGCATGTGCACCGCGCTGGTTTCGGCGATGACGCAGATTCCCGTGCGGGCCGATGTGGCCATGACCGGTGAGATCACCCTGCGTGGTCAAGTACTCGCAATCGGTGGGTTGAAAGAGAAATTGCTGGCTGCTCACCGGGGTGGGATCAAGACCGTGATCATTCCCGAAGAGAATGTTCGTGATCTGAAAGAGATTCCCGAAAATATCAAGCAAGACCTGGCCATTAAACCTGTTAAATGGATTGACGAGGTCCTGCAAATTGCGCTGCAATACGCCCCGGAGCCCTTGCCCGATGCGGCTCCCGAGATGGTTGCAAAGGATGACAAGCGCGAGTCTGATTCCAAGGAGCGAATCAGCACGCATTAGCCGGGGGGCTTTCTTGACACATTTTTCGAGCCCTTGTTATAAAGCGGCTCTCGTGTGTCAGCAGGCTATCCAGCACCCGCTTTGCTTACACCAAACAACTAAGAAACAAACTCAACAGAAATAAGGGGACTTAAGAGTGAACAAGTCGGAACTGATCGATGCCATCGCCGCATCTGCTGATATCCCGAAAGCTGTCGCTGGCCGTGCGCTGGACGCAGTTATCGAATCCGTCACTGGCGCTCTGAAGGCTGGTGATTCCGTGGTGCTGGTAGGTTTCGGTACTTTCGCTGTGAAAGAGCGCGCTGCTCGCACTGGCCGTAACCCGCAGACTGGCAAGCCGATCAAGATCGCTGCTGCCAAGATCCCTGGCTTCAAAGCTGGTAAAGCTCTGAAAGACGCCGTCAACTAAGCGTCTTTCGGGCTTTGCCCTTCCAGCAGGGGCTTTGTCCCGGCTGGCAGCGGAGCGGTAGACCACGAGGAATACCTCGCGTCCTGGAAGCCTTAGCTTCCGACCGCTCCGCCAGTTAAGAGAGAAGGCGCATCCTCGGATGCGCCTTTCTTATATATGGACTCTACCCGCGCTGCGCGGCTGGTTTTTTGGTACAGCCGTTTCTGGGGGACGCATGCTGCAGAACATCAGGGACAATTCACAGGGATGGATTGCCAAGACCATTATCGGCGTCATCATCGCGTTGCTCGCGCTGACGGGCTTCGATGCCATCTTCAATGCCACCAGCAACCGCCAGGACGCTGCCAAGGTCAACGGCGAGGAAATCACCCTCGACCAACTGAGCCAGGCCGCAGACATGCAGCGCCGCCAGCTGATGCAGCAACTGGGCAAGGACTTCGACGCCTCCCAGCTCGACGACAAGCTGCTGCGTGAAGCCGCCCTCAAGGGCCTGATCGAGCGCAAGCTGCTGCTGCAAGGCGCCAAGTCATCCGGCTTCGCCTTCTCGCAACCCGCTCTGGATCAACTGATCCTGCAAACTCCCGAATTCCAGGTCGATGGCAAATTCAACTCTGATCGCTTCGATCAGGTGATTCGCCAGATGAACTACACCCGCCTGCAGTTCCGCCAGATGCTCGAGCAGGAAATGCTCGTCGGCCAGCTTCGCGCCGGCCTGGCTGGTAGCGGCTTCGTCACCGACGAAGAAGTACGCGCCTTTGCCCGTCTGGAGAAGCAGACCCGTGATTTCGCCACCCTGACCTTCAAGGCCGATCCCAAGGCCGTCCAGGTGAGCGACGAAGAAATCCAGGCTTACTACGACGAGCACAAGGGCCAGTTCATGAGCCCCGAGCAGGTCGTGCTCGAATACGTCGAGCTGAAGAAGGAAGCCTTCTTCGGTCAGGTCGAGGTCAGCGAAGACGACCTCAAGGCCCAGTACGACAAGGAGATCGGCAACCTCTCCGAGCAGCGCGACGCGGCCCACATCCTGATCGAAGTGAACGATCAGCAGACCGCTGAGCAGGCCAAGGCGAAGATCGACGAGATCAAGCAGCGCCTGGACAAAGGCGAAGACTTCGCCGCTCTGGCCAAGGAACTGTCTCAGGACCCGGGTTCCGCCGCCAATGGGGGTGACCTCGGCTTCGCCGGTCGTGGTGTTTACGAACCGGCCTTCGAGGACGCGCTCTACGCCCTGAAGAAGGACGAAGTCTCCGCTCCGGTGACCACGCCCTATGGCCTGCACCTGATCAAGCTGCTGGCGATCCAGGCACCTGAAGTGCCGAGCTTCGACAGCCTCAAGGAGAAGATGGTCCGCGAGCTGAAGACCCAGCAGGTCGAACAGCGCTTCGTCGAGGCCACCAAGGAACTGGAAGACTCCGCGTTCGAAGCCTCCGACCTGGCCCAACCCGCCCAGGAGCTGAACCTCAAGGTCCAGACCAGCGCCCCCTTCGGTCGTGAAGGCGGCGAAGGCCTGGCCGCCAACCGCCAGGTGCTGCAGGCTGCCTTCAGCCCTGAAGTGCTGGAAGACGGCGGTAACAGCGGTGCCATCGAGCTGGACCCGGACACCGTGGTCGTCCTGCGTGCCAAGGAGCACCGCAAGCCCCAGCAGTTGGAACTGGCGTCCGTCAGCGACAGCATCCGCCAGCACCTGACCCAGGAAAAGGCCAGCGAAGCCGTCAAGGCCAAGGCCGACGAGCTGCTCGCCAGCCTGCGTGAAGGCAAGACCCCGGCCACCCAGGCGCCGCAAGGCCAGACCTGGAACGTGGTCGAAGCCGCCACCCGCAGCCAGGAGGGTGTAGACCCGGCCCTGCTGCAGACGCTGTTCCGCATGGGCAAGCCGGAGTCGGCCGACAAGCCGACCTTCTCCTCCCTGAAGCTGAGCAACGGCGACTACGTGGTGATCCGCCTGAACGGTGTGAGCCAGCCTGAAGACGCCCTGTCCGAGCAGGACAAGGCCATGTACGCCCGTTTCCTCGCCTCGCGCAGCGGTCAGCAGGATTTCGCTGCCTACCGCCGCCAGCTGGAAGCCGAAGCCAAGGTCGAGCGTTTCTGATCGCCCTTGCGTGATTTGGAGAAGGCCGCTGCGAAGCGGCCTTTTTCATGCCCGGAGAAAAGGGGAGGGTGGAGCTTCTGTGTCTTCTGTGTCTCGATCCCCTGGGCTAAAGCCCGGGCTACGTCCGGACGACAGGTTGAGCACCGGTGCGTTTCGAGCGCCCATGAAAAAGCCCGCCATCAGGCGGGCTTTTTCACGTCCGGGGAGATCAGTCTTCGATTGCGCCCATGGCGGTGGTGTTGAAGCCACCGTCGACGTAGAGGATTTCACCGCTGATGCCCGACGCCAGGTCGGAGCAGATGAAGGCGCCGGCGTTGCCGACTTCCTCGATGGTGACGTTGCGGCGCAGCGGGGTCTGCTTCTCGTTGGCGGCGAGCATCTTGCGGAAGCTCTTGATGCCGGAGGCAGCCAGGGTGCGGATCGGGCCGGCGGAGATGGCGTTGACGCGCGTGCCTTCCGGGCCGAGGCTGCCGGCCAGGTAGCGGACGCCCGCTTCCAGGCTGGCCTTGGCCATGCCCATCACGTTGTAGTTGGGCATGGTGCGTTCCGCGCCCAGGTAGGACAGGGTCAACAGGCTGCCGTTGCGGCCCTTCATCAGCTCGCGACCGGCCTTGGCCAGGGCCACGAAGCTGTAGGCGCTGATGTCGTGGGCGATGCGGAAGCCTTCGCGGGTGGTGACGTCGGTGAAGTCGCCATCCAGTTGGTCACCCGGGGCGAAGCCGACGGAGTGGACGATGATGTCCAGGCCGTCCCACTTCTTGCCCAGGGCTTCGAATACGGCTGCGATCTCGTCGTCATTGGCGACGTCGCAAGGGAAGCACAGGTCGGCGTTGGAACCCCAGCCTGCGGCGAACTCTTCCACACGGCCCTTCAGCTTTTCGTTCTGGTAGGTGAAGGCGAGCTCGGCGCCCTCACGGTGCATGGCAGCAGCGATGCCCGATGCGATGGACAGTTTGCTGGCGACGCCAACGATCAGTACGCGCTTACCGGCGAGAAAACCCATGTGCGTTCTTCCTCTTCTGGTTAATTGGCAGTTACCGGGGCCAGGAATGCGGCTTCCAGCAACTGCTTCGTATAAGTGTGCTGCGGTGCGGCGAAGATCGCCTCGGCAGGCCCCTGTTCAACCACCTTGCCGTGCTTGACCACCATCAGGTGGTGGCTCAGGGCCCTGACCACCGCCAGGTCATGGCTGATGAACAGGTAGGTCAGGTTGTACTTGGCCTGCAACGAACGCAGTAACTCCACCACTTGGCGCTGCACCGTCCGGTCGAGCGCCGAAGTGGGCTCGTCCAGCAGTATCAGCGCCGGTTTCAGCACCAATGCCCGGGCAATGGCGATCCGTTGCCGTTGCCCGCCGGAAAACTCGTGGGGGTAGCGGTTCCGGGTTTCCGGGTCCAGTCCTACCTCCAGGAGCGCGTCGATGATGGCCTGTTCCTGCTCCGCCTCGGTGCCCATGCCATGGATCCGCAGGCCTTCCCCGACGATCTGGCCCACGCACATGCGTGGGCTCAGGCTGCCGAAGGGGTCCTGGAACACCACCTGCATCTGGCGCCGGAACGGCCGTACATCCTTCTGCGAAAGCCCATCCAGGGGCTGGCCCTGGAAGCGGATGGCGCCCTGGCTGCCGAGCAGCCGGAGAATCGCCAGGCCCAGCGTGGACTTGCCGGAACCGCTTTCACCCACGATGCCCAGGGTCTGGCCCTGGTGCAGGGTGAAGTCGATGCCGTCCACGGCTTTCACATGGTCGACCGTGCGTCGCAGCAATCCCTTTTTCACCGGGAACCACACACGCAGGTCGTCAACTTCCAGCAACGGCGGCCCCTGCGGGCTGTCCACCGGCTTGCCCGAAGGCTCGGCGGCGAGCAGTTCCCGGGTGTAAGGATGCTGCGGTGCACGGAACAATTCTTCACACGACGCCTGTTCGACGATGCAACCGCGCTGCATGACACATACGCGATGCGCGATACGTCGCACCAGGTTCAGATCGTGGGTGATCAGCAGCAGCGCCATGCCCAGGCGGGCCTGCAATTCCTTGAGCAGCTCGAGGATCTTCAGCTGCACGGTGACGTCCAGCGCGGTGGTCGGCTCGTCGGCGATCAGCAGCTCCGGCTCGTTGGCCAGGGCCATGGCGATCATCACCCGCTGGCGCTGGCCACCGGAGAGTTCGTGGGGGTAGGCCTTGAGGCGCTTGGCCGGCTCCGGGATGCCCACCAGCTCCAGCAGCTCCAGGGTGCGCTGGGTGGCGGCCTTGCCGCTGATGCCCTTGTGCAGGGCCAGCACTTCCTTGATCTGCTTCTCGATGCTGTGCAGTGGGTTGAGCGAGGTCATGGGCTCCTGGAAGACCATGGCGATGCGGTTGCCACGGATGCCGCGCAGCTTGGCCTCGGGCAGCTTGAGCAGGTCCTTGCCGGCGTAGGTGATGCTGCCGGCGGGGTGACGGGCCAGCGGGTAGGGCAGCAGGCGCAGGATGGAGTGCGCGGTGACCGACTTGCCCGAGCCGGACTCGCCCACCAGGGCCAGGGTCTCGCCCTTGCGGATGTCGAAGCTCACGCCCTCGATCACCCGCTGGGTGTGCTGGCCGGTGACGAATTCGACCGCGAGGTCGCGGATTTCAATCAGGTTCTCGCTCATCTCACTTCCTCGGGTCGAAGGCATCGCGGGCGGCTTCGCCGATGAACACCAGCAGGGTCAGCATCACGCCGAGTACGGCGAAGGCGCTGATGCCCAGCCAGGGGGCCTGCAGGTTGGCCTTGCCCTGGGACACCAGTTCGCCCAGGGACGGCGCGCCGGGCGGCAGGCCGAAGCCGAGGAAGTCCAGGGCGGTGAGGGTGCCGATGGCGCCGGTGAGGATGAAGGGCATGAAGGTCATGGTCGAGACCATGGCGTTGGGCAGGATGTGGCGGAACATGATCGCGCCGTTCTGCATGCCCAGCGCCCGGGCTGCGCGCACGTACTCCAGGTTGCGGCCGCGGAGGAACTCCGCGCGCACCACGTCCACCAGGCTCATCCAGGAGAACAGCAGCATGATGCCCAGCAGCCACCAGAAGTTCGGCTGCACGAAGCTGGCCAGGATGATCAGCAGGTAGAGCACCGGCAGGCCCGACCAGATTTCAAGGAAGCGCTGCCCGGCCAGGTCCACCCAGCCGCCGTAGAAGCCCTGCAGGGCGCCGGCGATCACGCCGATGATGGAGCTGAGGATGGTCAGCGTCAGGGCGAACAGCACCGAGATGCGGAAGCCGTAGATGACCCGCGCCAGCACGTCGCGGCCCTGGTCGTCGGTACCCAGCAGGTTGTCGGCGGAGGGCGGCGCGGGGGCCGGCACCTTGAGGTCGTAGTTGATGGTTTCGTAGCTGAAGGGCACCGGCGGCCAGATCATCTGCCCGTCCTTGGCGGCGATCAGCTCGCGGATGTAGGGCGTCTTGTAGTTGGCTTCCAGGGGGAATTCGCCACCGAAGGCGGTTTCCGGGTAGCGCTTGAACACCGGGAAGTACCACTCGCCGTCGTAGCGCACGGCCAGCGGCTTGTCGTTGGCGATGAGTTCGGCGCCCAGGCTGGCGATGAACAGCACGAGAAACAGCCAGAGCGACCACCAGCCACGCTTGTTGGCCTTGAAGCGCTCGAAGCGACGTCGATTGATTGGCGAGAGTTGCATGTCAGCCCTCCCGGCTTTCGAAGTCGATGCGCGGATCGACCAGGGTGTAGGTGATGTCGCCGATCAGTTTCACGATCAGTCCCAGCAGGGTGAAGATGAACAGGGTGCCGAACACCACGGGGTAGTCGCGGTTCAGCGCTGATTCGAAGCTCAGCAGGCCCAGGCCATCGAGGGAGAAGATCACCTCGATCAGCAGCGAGCCGGTGAAGAACATGCCGATGAAGGCGGCGGGGAAGCCGGCGATGATCAGCAGCATGGCGTTGCGGAACACATGGCCGTAGAGCACGCGGTTCTCCGACAGGCCCTTGGCGCGGGCGGTGATCACGTACTGCTTGTTGATCTCGTCGAGGAAGCTGTTCTTGGTCAGGAAGGTGAGGGTGGCGAAGTTGCCGATCACCAGCGCCAGCACCGGCAGCGCCAGGTGCCAGAGGTAGTCCAGCAGCTTGCCGCCCAGGCTCAGCTCGTCGAAGTTGTTGGAGGTCAGCCCGCGCAGGGGGAACCAGTCGTAGTAGCTGCCGCCGGCGAACAGCACGATCAGCAGGATGGCAAAGAGGAAGGCGGGTATGGCGTAGCCGACGATGATCGCGGTGCTGGTCCAGACGTCGAAGGCGTTGCCGTGGCGCACCGCCTTGGCGATGCCCAGGGGCACCGAGACCAGGTACATGATCAGTGTGCTCCACAGCCCCAGGGAGATCGACACCGGCATTTTCTCGATGATCAGGTCGGTGACCTTGGCGTCGCGGAAGAAGCTGTTGCCGAAGTCGAAGTGCAGGTAGTTCTTGATCATCAGCCAGAAGCGTTCGTGGGCCGGCTTGTCGAAGCCGTACATTTTCTCGATTTCCTTGATCAGCTCCGGGTCCAGGCCCTGGGCGCCGCGGTAGTTGGAGCCGGCCACGGAGACCTCGGCGCCGCCGCCGGAGATGCGCCCGGTGGCCCCGCCTGCGGCCGCGTCGAAGCCTTCCAGCTTGGCGATCATCTGCTCCACGGGGCCGCCGGGGGCGGCCTGGATGATGATGAAGTTGATCAGCAGGATGCCGAACAGGGTGGGGATGATCAGCAGCAGGCGCCGCAGGATGTAGGCGAGCATTACTGCGCTTCCTCGGTCTGTGCGGTGTCGGCCGGGGCGGCGTCAGCGTCGGCCTGCTCGGGGGCGTCGGCCTTGGCGTCGGGCTTCTTCCACCAGGTGAGCATGCCGAAGTCATAGAGCGGCGTGGTGGCGGGGCGGTCGAACTGGTTCCAGTAGGCCACGCGCCAGGTGTCCACGTAGTAGTTGGGCACCACGTAATTGCCCCACAGCAGCACCCGGTCGAGGGCGCGGGAGTGGTCGATCAGGCTCTGCCGCGAGTCGGCGCGGATCAGGCCCTCCACCAGCTTGTCGATGGCCGGGTCGCGCAGGCCGATGAAGTTGCGGCTGCCGGCGCTGTCGGCACTGCGCGAGTGCCAGAACTCCATCTGCTCGTTGCCCGGCGAGTTGGATTGGCCCCAGGTGCCGGGGACCATGTCGTAGTCCCGCGAGCGCAGGCGGTTCATGTACTGCGAGACGTCGACGCGGCGGATGGTCAGGTCGATGCCCAGCTCGGACAGGTTGCGCTTGAACGGCAGTATCACCCGCTCCAGGTTGGCCTGGGCGATCATGATCTCGAAGGCCAGGGGCTTGCCGTCGGGGCCGACCATCTTGTCGTTCTCGATGCGGTAGCCGGCGTCGGTCAGCAGCTTGTAGGCGCGGCGCTTCTGCTCGCGGATGATGCCGCTGCCATCGCTCACCGGCGGTTGGAACACCTCGCTGAAGACCTCGTCGGGGATCTGCCCGCGCAAGGGTTCGAGGATCTTCAGCTCGGCTTCGCTGGGCAGGCCGGTGGCGGCCATTTCCGAGTTCTCGAAGAAGCTCCGGGTGCGCTTGTAGGAGCCGAAGAACAGCTGCTTGTTGGTCCACTCGAAGTCGAACAGCGAGGCGATGGCCTCGCGCACGCGGCGGTCCTGGAACAGCGGCCGGCGGATGTTGAAGGCGAAGCCCTGCATGCCCACCGGATTGTGGTTGGGGATGGCCTGCTTGATGATCTTGCCGGCGCGCAGGGCCGGGCTGTCGTAGCCGGTGGCCCAGTCCTTGGCGGAGTACTCGAGGTTGAAGTCGAACTGGCCGGCCTTGAAGGCCTCCAGCGCCACCGACATGTCGCGGTAGTAGTCCACGGTGATGACGTCGAAGTTGTAGTAGCCGCGGTTCACCGGCAGGTCCTTGCCCCACCAGTCCTTGACCCGCTCGAAGCGGATCGCGCGGCCGGCGTCCACCTTGGTGATGCGGTAGGGGCCGCTGCCCAGTGGTGGCTCCAGGGTGTTCTTGGAGAAGTCGCGGGTGGCCCACCAGTGCTTGGGCAGCACCTGGATCTGCCCGAGGATCAGCGGCAATTCGCGGTTGCCCGGGTGCTTGAAGTCGAAGCGCACGCGCTGCTTGTCCTCGGCCACCACCTGGGCCACGTCGGAGTAGTAGTGGCGGTACATCGGATCGCCGTGCTCGACCAGGGTGTTGAAGGTGAACACCACGTCGTCCGAGGTCACCGGGGTGCCGTCATTGAAGCGTGCCTTGGGGTTCAGGTAGAAGCGCACGTAGCTGTTGTCCGGCGCCTTCTCGATCTTCTCGGCGAGCAGCCCGTATTCGGTGAAGGGCTCGTCGGGGGAGTGGTAGGTCAGGGTGTCGTGGATCAGCCCCAGCTGGCCCGCCGCGGTGCCCTTAGGGATGAACTCGTTGAGGCTGTCGAAGCCGCCGTAGCCGGAAAGGCGCAAGGTGCCGCCCTTGGGCGCGTCGGGGTTCACCCAGCTGAAGTGCTTGAAGTTCGCCGGGTACTTGGGCGCCTCGTCGTAGAGGGTGATCGCGTGCCGGGGCTCGGCATGGGCGATGCCGGCGAGGGTCAGCAGCAATGCGCCGCAGCCGCTCAGGCAAAGGGAGCGCAGGGTCTTGCTCATCGGGATTTCTCCGTGGGCTTCAGCCACCAGGCGCGCAGGCCCAGGGTATAGGGCGGCGTGGTGACGAAGGCGAACCTGTTGCGGTACGCCAGGCGGTGGTAGTTGATGTACCAGTTGGGAATGCTGTAGTGCTGCCAGAGCAGCGTGCGGTCCAGGGCGCGGCCGGCGGCCACCTGTTCGTCGCGGGTCTGGGCGCCGAGGAGCTTCTCGACCATGGCGTCCACCACCGGGTCGGCGATACCCGCGTAGTTCTTGCTGCCCTTCACCGAGGTCTGGCTGGAGTGGAAGTAGAGCGACTGCTCCAGTCCGGGGCTGAGGGTCTGGGCCAGGGTCATCAGGATCATGTCGTAGTCGAAATGGTCCAGGCGCTGCTTGTACTGGGCGCGGTCGACGGTCCGCAGGGTGACGTCGATGCCGATGCTGGCGAGGTTTTCGCTGTAGGGCTGGAGGATGCGTTCAAGGTTCGGATTGACCAGCAGGATTTCGAAACGCAGCGGTTCGCCACGGCTGTTGAGCAGACGCTGGCCGGAGAGCTTCCAGCCGGCGTCGGCCAATAGACCCAATGCACGGCGCAGGGTTTCCCTGGGAATGCCACGGCCATCGGTTTCCGGCACCTTGAAGGGCTCGGTGAACTGCTTCGCCGGCAGCTGCTCGCGGTAGGGCGAAAGCAGCAGCCACTCCTGGCCTTCGGGCTTGCCGGTGGCCTCGAACTCGCTGTTGGGGTAGTAGCTGCGGGCCCGCGCATAGGCGTTGTTGAACAGCGCGCGGTTGGTCCACTCGAAATCGAACATCAGGCCCATGGCCTCGCGCACGCGGCGATCCTGGAAGGTCGCGCGGCGGGTGTTCATGAACAGCGCCTGGGTCTGGGTGGGAATCTGGTGGGGGATCTCCGCGCGGATCACATCGCCCCGGGCGATGGCCGGGAAGCGGTAACCGTTGGCCCAGTTCTTCGCCTGGTGCTCGATGTAGAAGTCAAACTCGCCGGCCTTGAAGGCTTCGAAGGCGACGTTGCTGTCGCGGTAGAACTCCACCTCGACGCGGTCGAAGTTGTACTTGCCGCGGTTCACCGGCAGCTTCTCGCCCCACCAGTCCTTGACCCGTTCGAACACCAGCCCGCGTCCGGGGCGTACCTGGGTGATGCGATAGGGGCCGCTGCCCAGGGGCACATCGAAGCTGGTGGCCTTGAAGTCGCGGTTCTTCCAATAGTGTTGCGGCAGTACCGGCATCTCGCCCAGGCGCAGGATCAGCAGCGGGTTGCCCGCGCGCTTGAGCACGAAGCGGATGCGGTGGCGGTTGAGGATGTCGACCCGCTGCACTTCCTGCAGGCTGGTGCGGTACTGCGGGTGGCCGCTGCTCACCAGGGTGCGGTAGGAGAAGGCGACGTCGTAGGCGGTGATCGGCTGGCCGTCGTGAAAGCGCGCTTCCGGGCGCAGGTTGAACACCACCCAGCTGCGGTCCTCGCTGTACTCCACGCTCCTGGCGATCAGCCCGTAGCTGGACGCCGGCTCGTCGCCCGAGGGGTCGTAGGCCCCGGTGCCGGCCATCAGCGGCTCGTTCAGCTCGGTGACCCCGTACTGCAGGAAGTTGGGCGTGGAGACCGGGCTGCTGCCCTTGAAGGTGTAGGGGTTGAGGGTGTCGAAGGTGCCGAATGCCATCACCCGCAGGGTGCCGCCCTTGGGGGCATCGGGGTTGACCCAGTCGAAGTGGCTGAAGGTCTCGGGGTACTTGAGTGCGCCGAACTGGGCATAGCCATGGCTCTCGCTGATGGTCGCGGCCACCGGGCCACTGGCGGCCAGGCTGATCAGCAGGAGGAGGAGGCGACGCATCAGGCGTGTGTCCGGTCCATGGCAGGGTGGTCTGGAGTGGGGTCGTGAGCCTGGCAGGGCATGGGAACCTCGGACGGGCCAGCCGCCGGCTTCATCTTCTCTGGGCCCTCGGCGGGAGCCGTCGGACGGGCGTTTCGACCGGTACAGTAACAGCTTGTATCCACTGGAAAAAGGGCTGGCCCCAGGCCGGATGGCCAGCATTTTGACTACACTTCGGGAAAACGTGCAGGGGTTCCTATCTTGGGTTCACGTAGCCATGGTTTGCAGTCATGGATCGACAGGCTCAATCAGGCGGATTTGCCCGCTCTCGCCGCGGTAGTGCAGGACCTGCACAAGCTGGCGCAACACGACAAGGCGTCGGTCCAGCAGTTGGCCGACGTGCTCTTGCGCGACGCCGCGCTCACCTCCAAGGTGCTGCGGGTCGGCAATAGCGTCTATTACAACCCCTCCCAGGAGACCATCCGCACCATCTCGCGGGCCATCGTGCTGATCGGCTTCGACAATGTGCGGCTGATCGGTCTCTCGCTGTCGCTGATCGACGGCCTGCTCACCCGCGCACCGCGCGAGCAGCTGCAGGAGCTGCTCGCGCGCTCCTTCCATGCCGCCGTGCAGGCGCGCAACATCGCCGGCTACGTGCTCACCCGGGACCAGGAGGAAGTGTTCATCGCCGCCTTGCTCTACCACCTGGGCGAGCTGGCCTTCTGGGGCTGCGGCGGCGAGCAGGCCGATGAGCTGGCCAGTGCCCTGGCGCAGCCGGGTGCCGACGAGGACGAGGCGGTGCGCCAGGTGCTGGGCACCAGCTTCCGCCAGCTCAGCGGCGGCCTGGTGAAGAGCTGGAACCTCGGCGAGATCGTCGCCCTGGCCCAGGGTGGCGGCGCGCAGAACGACCCGTCGGTGAAGGCCGTGAGCCTCGGCGTGCGCATCAGCGAGGCGGCCCTGGAGGGCTGGGACTCGGCGCAGATGGGCAAGCTGGTGGAACAGTTGGCGACCTTCATCGGCGTCACCCCCGAGGAGGCCATGCAGCAGGTGCTGGCCAGCGCCGACGAGGCGGTGAAGGTGGCGGCGACCTTCGGTGCCAGCAAGCTCTGCGCGCTGATCCCCAACACCGACCCCGAACTGCTGTTGCAGCAGCAGGCCCAGCGCAAGGCGCGGCTGCTGCAGCCCGACCTGCTGTTGATGCAGCAAGCCTTGCAGGACCTGGGGATGATGGTGTCGAGCAGGGCCGATGTCGGGCTGATTCTCGACACCCTGTGCAAGGGCTTGCACCAGGGCGTGGGGCTGGAGCGGGTGATGATCGCCGTGCTCGCCGACCGCCAGACCCGCTTCCGCGCCAAGCGGGCGGTGGGTGAGGGCAGCGGGCACTGGCTCACCGAGTTCGAGCTGCCGGCGGAGTTGCCCGAGCAGCCGCACCTGTTCAGCTACGTGCTGCGCAGCCGCGAGGCGTTGTGGATGGGGATTCCGGCCAGCTACAGCCTCAACGAACTGGTCAGCCAGCCCATGCGCCGCTGGTTCGGCCAGGGCATGTTCTTCGTCGCGCCGTTGCGCGCGGGCAGCCGGGAGATCGGGGTGATCTACGCCGACTGCCGGCTATCGGGCAGAGCCTTGAAGCATGAGCAGTTCGTCGCCTTCCAGCGCTTCGCCCAGCTGGCCGGGCGCTGCCTGGAGGCGCTGAGCAAGGGTCAGGGCAGGTAGAGCGTCAGGGTCTGGCCCGGCTTGAGGGCGTGGCCGCTGCGTGGGTTCCAGCGCTGCAGGTGCTTCATCTCGACCTTGAAGCGCTTGGCGATCACATAGAGCGAGTCGCCTTCCTTGACCTTGTAGTAGGTCACCGCATCACGGCCGGGCTTGTCGACCGCGGCGACCATGCGCGCAGTGCTTTTCGCGCTTGGCTGGCCGGGGGCCTGCAGGGCCAGGCTCTGGCCGACCTTCAGCGAATTGCCGGAGAGGCGGTTCCAGCGCTTGATATCACTCACGTCGACCTTGGTCTGCTTGGCGATCTGCCAGAGGTTGTCGCCGCTCTTAACCTTGTAGGTACGGGCCGTTGTGCTCGGGCGCTCCTCGGCACGGGCCAGGTTCTGGAACAGCGGCTGGCTCGGCTTCACGCCCGGCTCCACGGGGATGCTCAGGGCCTGGCCCACGCGCAGGTGGTTGCCGGAAAGCCCGTTGATCTCCTTCAGGGTGTTCACCGTCACGTGGTAACGGTTGGCGATGCCGTGCAGGCTGTCGCCGTTGCGCACCTTGTACTCCTGCCATTCCACCAGGTCCTGGGGCTTCATCAGCGACAGGTTGGCGGCCAGCAGCTCGGCCTTCTCGGTGGGCACCAGCAGTTGCTGCGGGCCGTCCACGGTGATGCGTTTCTTGAAGGCGGGGTTGAGCTGGTACAGCTCGTCCTCGTCCACCTGGGCCATGGCTGCCACGCGGGAGAGGTCCATGCGCTGCTTCAACTCGACCACTTCGAAGTAGGGCTCGTTGGCGATGGGGCTGAGGTTCACGCCGTAGGCTTCGGGCGCGCCCACCACCTGGGACAGGGCCAGCAGCTTGGGCACGTAGTCGCGGGTTTCCTGGGGCAGCGGCAGGTTCCAGTAGTCGGTGGGCAGGCCCAGCTTCTGGTTGCGCTCGATGGCGCGGCTCACCGTGCCTTCACCGGCGTTGTAGGCGGCCAGGGCCAGCAGCCAGTCGCCGTTGAACATCTCGTGCAGGCGGCCGAGGTAATCCATGGCCGCGTTGGTGGAGGCGGTGATGTCACGGCGGCCGTCGTACCAGCTGGTCTGGCGCAGGTTGAAGTGGCGGCCGGTGGACGGGATGAACTGCCACAGGCCCACGGCATCGGCGCGGGAATAGGCGAAGGGGTTGTAGGCGCTCTCGATCACCGGCAGCAGGGCCAGTTCCAGCGGCATCTTGCGCTCTTCGAGACGCTCGACGATGTAGTGGATATAGAGGCTGCCGCGCTGGCTGGCGTTCTCGACGAAGGAGGGGTTGCTGACGAACCACAGGCGCTGCTGCTCGATGCGCGGATTGACGCCGATCTCGTCCTGCAGGGCGAAGCCCTTGCGCATGCGCTCCCAGATGTCCTGGGGTTCGCGCGCTTCGGCCGGTACTTCTTCCAGCCATTGGGTCTGTTGTTGCATGCCGACGGCAAGGTCGGTGTCCTGGCCCGCGTCCTCGGGCTTGTGAACGGCGCTCTGGCAGCCTGCCAGCGCAGCGGCACACATCAGCACGAGCACCCGGGAGGCTCGAACCAATGCGTCTAGATCAAGGGTTTGGTACGACTTGGACGGCATTGGTCAGGGTGCTTTTCCGGGCAAAAAGGTCGGGCGATTCTAGGAACCGACCCGGGAGTGGTCAAGTTTTCACCAGCCCAACTGTGACCTGGCAGGGGTTTCAGAAACCGTCTTTCCATGCCCGGAGGACGGCAAAAACCTGTGCGGGTGCGGGGTTATGGCTGCCGGCCCGCTTGTCGGCTATTTCTTTTACGGATGTTTCATTCACCCGTAGGAAGGGGTTGGTCAGGCGTTCCAGGCCGATGGTCGAAGGCAGGCTGATGCCGTCCTGCTCGCGCAGCCGGGTGACGGCCTCGAAGCGCTGGGCGATGTCGGTGTTGTCGGGCTCCACGGCGCGGGCGAAGCGCAGGTTGCTCAGGGTGTATTCGTGGGCGCAGTAGACCAGGGTTTCCACGGGCAGCGCGGCGAGGCGGGCAAGGGCGGCCTGCATGTCCACCGGGTTGCCTTCGAACATGCGCCCGCAGCCGGCGGCGAACAGCGTGTCGCCGCTGAACAGCAGGGGGCGGCTGGCGTCGGCGTGGAAGAAGGCGATGTGGCCCAGGGTGTGGCCGGGCACATGGATGACGCGGAACGACAGGCCCAGCACCTGCACTTCGTCGCCTTCATCCAGGGCCAGGTCGCGGCCGGGGATGCGCTCGTTGGCCGGGCCGAGCACCCGGGCGCCGGTGGCGGCCTTGATGTGCTCGACGCCGCCGACGTGGTCGGCGTGGTGGTGGGTGATGAGGATGTCCGACAGGGTCCAGCCGGGGTGGGCGTCGAGCCAGGCCAGCACCGGCGTCGCGTCGCCCGGGTCGACCACGGCGCAGCGGCGTTCGGTCGCATCCTGCAACAGCCAGATGTAGTTGTCGGAGAAGGCACGCAAGGGGTCGATCTGTATCATGATCCGGTCGCCAATCAGTACGCAAAGGAGCATCTTAGGGCTCCCATGCAGGAGATTTCCATGACCGAGCAAGCCTTCGCCCAGGCCGATCCTGCCTGGATCGAGCTGATCGATGATGCCCGCGCCTGGTTCGAAGGGCCGCTCGGTGGCCTGATGCTGTTCGAGGAACAGCGCCTGCTGGAGGACGAACTGGCGCGCTACTTCGGTGGCTACCTGGTGCACTACGGCCCGCGCGCCGAGCTGCCGCCGGGCGCGAAGCAGATCCAGCGCAGCGTGCACCTGGGCGCGCCGCTGTCCGGCGTCGAGATCGTCTGCGAGGAAAATGCCTGGCCGCTCAGCGAGCACGCCGCCGATGTGGTGGTACTGCAGCACGGGCTGGATTTCTGCCTATCGCCCCATGGCCTGTTGCGTGAAGCCGCGCGCAGCGTGCGGCCCGGCGGGCACCTGCTGATCGTCGGGGTCAACCCCTGGAGCCCCTGGGGCCTGCGTCACTACTTCGCCGGTGATGCCCTGGGCAAGGCCCGCTGCATCTCGCCGACACGGGTTGCCGATTGGCTCAACCTGCTGGGCTTCGCGCTGGAGAAACGCCGCTTCGGGTGCTATCGTCCGCCGCTCGCTTCGGCAGCCTGGCAAACGCGCCTGGCACGGCTGGAGCGGTGGGGCGGTGCCGGGCAATGGTTCGGTGCCGGCTTCTATCTATTGGTGGCGCGCAAGCTGGTGGTCGGCCTGCGCCCGCTGCGTCCGGCCCGACGCGAGCCCATGGGCAAGCTGGTGCCGATGCCGGTGGCCAAGGTCAGCCGGCGCGATTCGAAACACGAGGCTTAAGTGACCGATCAAGTCGAGATGTACACCGACGGCGCCTGCAAGGGTAACCCCGGTCCCGGTGGCTGGGGCGTATTGCTCGTCTACAAGGGCGTCGAGCGCGAGCTCTGGGGTGGCGAGCGCGATACCACCAACAACCGCATGGAGCTGATGGCCGCCATCAGTGGCCTGGCCGAGCTCAAGCGGTCGTGCAAGGTGCGCCTGGTGACCGACTCCGAGTACGTGATGCGCGGCATCCGCGAATGGATGCCCAACTGGAAGAAGCGCGGCTGGAAGACCGCCGCCAAGCAGCCGGTGAAGAACGCCGACCTGTGGCAGATGCTCGACGAGCAGGTGAACCGCCACGAAGTGGAATGGCAGTGGGTCCGCGGCCACACCGGCCACCCGGGCAACGAGCGCGCCGACCAGTTGGCCAACCGGGGTGTCAGTGAGCTGAACGCCCGCTAGAATGCCGCCTGCGGCGTTCTTCCTTCTATATATAGAGCCACTCATTCACGGGCCCGAACATGCGTTATGTAGTACTGGATACCGAAACCACCGGCATGCCGGTGACCGATGCTCACCGCATCATCGAGATCGGCTGCGTCGAGCTGGATGGCCGCCGCCTCACGGGGCGTCACTTCCACTATTACCTGCAGCCCGATCGTGAAGTGGACGAGGGCGCCATCGCGGTCCACGGCATCACCAACGAATTCCTGGTGGGCAAGCCGCGCTTCAAGGACATCGCCGACGAATTCTTCGAATTCATCAAGGGCGCCGAGCTGATCATCCACAACGCGGCGTTCGACATCGGCTTCATCAACAACGAGTTCGCCCTGCTGGGCCAGAGCGATCGCTCCGACATCGCCGAGCACTGCGGCGTGCTCGACACCCTGATGATGGCCCGCGAGCGCCACCCGGGCCAGCGCAACAGCCTGGACGCCCTGTGCAAGCGCTACGACGTCGACAACTCCGGCCGCGACCTGCACGGCGCACTGCTCGACGCCGAGATCCTCGCCGACGTCTACCTGGCGATGACCGGTGGCCAGACCAACCTGTCCCTGGCGGGCGAGGGGGCCGACGATGGCGGTGGCCGCCCCGTGGCCAGCCCGATCCGTCGCATCAGCGGCCGTGCACCGGGCCGCGTGCTCCTCGCAACCGAGGAGGAGATCGCAGCCCACAAGGTGCGCATGGGCGTAATCGAGAAGTCCGCCGGCGCCCCGGCGCTCTGGGTGCAGATGGAGCAACCGGCCACGCCGGAAGCCTGAGTCGGCCGAATTCCAGAGGCGCGACCTTTTCGTACAGGCTGGGGCAACCGGGGTTCCGTCGACTCCGGTGAGCTTCTACCCTGAGGGCACAGGCGGGACCGACCCCGCCGCCCTCGGGAAGCCTGCATGTACAAAGACCTGAAGTTCCCCATCCTCATCGTCCACCGCGACATCAAGGCCGATACGGTCGCCGGTGATCGCGTGCGCGGCATCGCCCGCGAACTGGAGCAGGACGGTTTCGTCATCCTCTCCACCGCCAGTTCCGCCGAAGGGCGCATCGTCGCCTCCACCCACCACGGCCTGGCCTGCATCCTCGTCGCCGCCGAAGGGGCGGGCGAGAACCAGCGCCTGCTGCAGGACGTGGTCGAGCTGATCCGCGTGGCCCGGGTCCGTGCGCCGCAACTGCCGATCTTCGCCCTGGGCGAACAGGTGACCATCGAGAACGCCCCGGCCGAAGCCATGGCCGACCTCAACCAGCTGCGGGGCCTGCTCTACCTCTTCGAAGACACCGTGCCCTTCCTCGCCCGCCAGGTCGCCCGCGCCGCGCGCAACTACCTCGAAGGCCTGCTGCCGCCGTTCTTCCGCGCCCTGGTGGAACACACCGCGCAATCCAACTACTCCTGGCACACGCCCGGCCACGGCGGTGGCGTCGCCTACCGCAAGAGCCCGGTGGGGCAGGCCTTCCACCAGTTCTTCGGCGAAAACACCCTGCGTTCGGACCTCTCCGTCTCGGTGCCCGAGCTGGGCTCGCTGCTGGACCACACCGGCCCCCTGGCCGAAGCCGAGGCCCGCGCCGCGCGCAACTTCGGCGCCGACCACACCTTCTTCGTGATCAACGGCACCTCCACCGCGAACAAGATCGTCTGGCACTCCATGGTCGCCCGCGACGACCTGGTGCTGGTGGACCGCAACTGCCACAAGTCGATCCTCCACTCGATCATCATGACCGGCGCCATCCCGCTCTACCTGAGCCCCGAGCGCAACGAACTGGGCATCATCGGGCCCATCCCCCTGAGCGAGTTCAGCTGCGAATCCATCCAGGCCAAGATCGATGCCAGCCCGCTGGCCCGGGGCCGCGCGCCCAAGGTCAAGCTGGCGGTGGTGACCAACTCCACCTACGACGGCCTCTGCTACAACGCCGAGCTGATCAAGCAGGCGCTGGGCGACACCGTTGAGGTGCTGCACTTCGACGAGGCCTGGTACGCCTACGCCGCCTTCCACGAGTTCTACGACGGCCGCTACGGCATGGGCACGGCGCGCAGCGAGGAAGGCCCGCTGGTGTTCACCACCCATTCCACCCACAAGCTGCTGGCGGCCTTCAGCCAGGCCTCAATGATCCATGTGCAGGACGGCGGCGCCCGCCAGCTGGACCGGGATCGCTTCAACGAGGCGTTCATGATGCACATCTCCACTTCGCCCCAGTACGGCATCATCGCCTCGCTAGACGTCGCCTCGGCGATGATGGAAGGCCCCGCCGGGCGCTCGCTGATCCAGGAAACCTTCGACGAGGCCCTGAGCTTCCGCCGTGCCCTGGCCAACGTCTGGCAGACCCTGGATGCCAAGGATTGGTGGTTCGATATCTGGGAGCCGCCCCAGGTGGAAGGCGCCGAGGCAGTGGCCACCGGCGACTGGGTGCTGGAGCCCGGCGCCGACTGGCATGGCTTCGGTGAGGTGGCGGACGACTACGTGCTGCTCGACCCGATCAAGGTCACCTTGGTCACCCCCGGGCTAAGTGCCGACGGCAAGCTCGGCGAGCAGGGCATCCCTGCGGCGGTGGTGGGCAAGTTCCTCTGGGAGCGCGGCCTGGTGGTGGAGAAGACCGGCCTCTACTCCTTCCTCGTGCTGTTCTCCATGGGCATCACCAAGGGCAAATGGAGCACCCTGCTCACCGAGCTGCTGGAGTTCAAGCGCTCCTACGACGCCAACGCCCCGCTGACCAGTGCGCTGCCCTCGGTGGCCCGGGCCGATGCCGCCCGCTACCAGGGGCTGGGCCTGCGCGACCTCTGCGACCAGCTGCACGCCTGCTACCGCGACAACGCCACGGCCAAGGCCATGCGGCGCATGTACACCGCGCTGCCGGAGCTGGCCATCAAGCCGTCGGAGGCTTACGACAAGCTGGTGCGTGGCGAGGTCGAGGCGGTGCCCATCGAGCAGCTGCAAGGGCGCATTGCCGCAGTGATGCTGGTGCCGTACCCGCCGGGCATCCCGCTGATAATGCCGGGGGAGCGTTTCACTGCGCAGACCCGCTCGATCATCGACTACCTGGCCTTCGCCCGGACCTTCGACAGCGCCTTCCCCGGCTTCGATTCCGATGTCCACGGCCTGCAGCACGACGACAGCCCAATGGGGCGCTGCTATACCGTTGATTGCATAAGGGAGTGACGAGCCGGGGGCGCGATGAGTGAGCAGAAACCGGCGGGCAGGTCCGGCACCATGGGGTTCTGGACCTGCACCGCGCTGGTGGTGGGCAACATGATCGGCTCGGGGGTCTTCCTGCTGCCCTCCAGCCTCGCCGCCTATGGCGGGCTGAGCCTGTTCGGCTGGCTCATCTCCAGCACCGGGGCGGTGATCCTGGCGCTGACCTTCGCCCGCCTGGCCCGGCTCAACCCCGCAGCCGGCGGGCCCTACGCCTATACCCGTGACGGTTTCGGCGCCTTCGCCGGCTACCTCTGCGCCTGGACCTACTGGAAGGCCGCCTGGATCGGCAACGCCGCCATCTCGGTGACCCTGGTGGGCTACCTGCAGGTGTTCTTCCCCGCCCTGCGCGACCCGGTGCTGACGGTGACCACCGCCATCGGCGCCATCTGGTTGTGCACCCTGATCAACCTGCGTGGCATCGGCGCCTTCGGCCTGGCGCAGAACATCCTCACCGCCCTCAAGCTGATCCCGCTGCTGCTGGTGGGCATCCTCGGCTGGTTCTCCTTCCACCCGGAATACTTGCGCATCCCCGAGGTCAGTGAGCTGCCCTCGGGCTCCGGCGGCTACGCCAAGGCCATCGCCACCACCGCGGCGCTCACCCTCTGGTCCTTCATCGGCCTGGAGTCGGCGACCGTGCCGGCGGACCACGTGCGCGACCCCAAGCGCACCATTCCCCGCGCCACGGTGTTCGGCACCCTGGTCGCCGCCGCCGTCTACATCCTCTCCATCACGGCGGTGCAGGGCGTGCTGCCGCCCGAGGTGCTGATGCGCTCCACCGCGCCCTTCGCCGACGCGGCACGGGTGCTCATCGGCGACTGGGGCTACCACCTGGTGGCGGCCGGCGCGGTGATCGCCTGCCTGGGCGCGCTCAACGGCTGGGTGCTGCTGCAGGGGCAGATCCCCATGGCCACCGCACGCGACGGGCTGCTGCCCGAATCCCTGGCCAAGACCAACAAATACGATGTGCCGGCCAACGGCCTGCTGATTTCCGGCGTCCTGGTCACCGCGCTGGTGCTGGTGGACGGGCGTGGCGACCTGGTGGACGTGTTCAACGTGATCATCCTGCTCGGCACCATGACCGGCGTCGTGCCCTACGCCTTCTGTACGGCGGCGTTGCTGCAGCAGCTGGCGGTGCAGCCGGGGGCTTTCTCCGCGCGCGAACGCGGTCGGCTGGTGGCCATCGGCGTGCTCGGCTTCGTCTACTCGATCTGGGCGCTGTACGGCACCGGCGAGCAGGCGATCTTCTGGGGCTTCCTCGTGCTCATGGCCGGCATTCCGCTCTACACCTGGCGGCAATGGCGCAACCGGGTGCACCGTGATGCCCTGGCCACGCGCCTCTGAGCCCCGTTGCAAGCGGCTTCTATCTGCCATGGCGTGTCCTGCATCACAGAGGCCGTCTTCGACTTTTCACCCGCGCTTGTTATAGTTGCGGGGTTTATTCCCCAAGAATTTTCACGCATGCCAGCAGCAGAACTGGCGAGGATCGCGACGGTGTCCGACTACAAAGCTTTTCGTGTAGAGCTGACAGACAAGATTGCCCATGTCGAGATCAATCGCCCCGAAAAGATCAACGCGATGAACGCCGATTTCTGGACGGAAATCATCGATATCTTCCGTTGGATCGACGAAACCGATGAAGTCCGCGTGGTGGTGCTGTCCGGCGCCGGCAAGCACTTCTCCTCGGGCATCGACCTCATGCTGCTGGCGTCGGTCGGCACCCAGCTGGGCAAGGACGTGGGCCGCAACGCCCAGACCCTGCGCCGCAAGATCCTCGAGCTGCAGGCCTCGTTCAATGCCGTGGACAACTGCAGCAAACCGGTGCTCGCCGCCATCCAGGGCTACTGCCTGGGCGGCGCCATCGACCTGATCTCCGCCTGCGACATGCGTTACGCCACCCCCGATGCGCAGTTCTCCATCAAGGAGATCGACATCGGCATGGCCGCTGACGTCGGCACCCTGCAACGCCTGCCGCGCATCATCGGCGACGGCATGATGCGTGAGCTGGCCTTCACCGGTCGCACCATCGATGGCGAGGAAGCCCGCGCCATCGGCCTGGTCAACCGCACCTACGCCGACCGTGATGCGCTGCTGGAAGGCGTCTTCGCCCTGGCGCGCGAGATCGCCGCCAAGTCGCCGGTCGCCGTGCGCGGTACCAAGGAAATGATTCGCTACATGCGCGACCACCGCGTGGACGATGGCCTGGAATACATCGCCACCTGGAACGCAGCGATGCTGCAGTCCGCCGACCTGCGTGTGGCCATGGCCGCCCATATGAACAAACAGAAGCCGGAATTCGCCGACTGATGCTGTACGAGAACTCCGCGCGGGAGGCGCGCTAGACGCATGGTCACTGGAGCCACTTCCCTGAGCCTGGTGCGCGACGAGCTGTTCGCCACCATTGAACAGGCCGAACAGAGCCTCGAGCAGTTCATCGTCGAACGCGAGAACGGCAGCCTGCTGCAACAGGCTGTGGAAAGCCTGCAGCAGGTGCGCGGCACCCTCAACCTCATCGAACTCACCGGCGCCGAGCTGCTGGCCCAGGAAGTCCTGGACCAGGCGACCGACATCCCGGCCGGGGCCGGTGAAGAGCGCGACAGCCAGCTGGCCGCGCTCGCCAATGCGCTTTACGTGCTGCGCCGCTACCTGGAAAACGTCGACGCCCACCGCCAGGAAATGCCCGAGCTGTTGCTGCCGGCGATCAACGACCTGCGCCAGGCCGCCAACCAGCCGGCCCTGCCGGAGAGCTTCTTCTTCAGCGTGCGCCTGGACCAGGCGCGTGTGCCTGCTGCCGCCAACCTCCCCGAGACCGGCGCCCAGGACCTCCTGGCTCGTCGCCTGCGGCAGATGTACCAGGTGGGCCTGCTCGGCTTCATCCGTGAACAGAACCCCCAGGCCAGCCTCAAGCTGATGGGCCGCGCCCTCGGTCGCCTCGACAGCCTCTACGCCATCGACCCCCGTGCGCGCCTGTGCTGGATCGGCGCCGCCGCCGTGGAAGCGGTGCTGGACGGCCAGCTGCTGCCGCGCAAGGCACGCAAGCAGCTGTTCTCGCGCATCGACCGCGAGCTCAAGCAACTGCTCGCCAATGAGCTCTACGAAGCGCCGCGCAACCTGCAAAAGGAACTGCTCTACCTCGTCGCCCTGGCCGATAGCCAGGGGCCGCGTGCCAGTGAGCTGCGTAGCGTCTTCGGCATGACCGCGCTGCCCTTCACCGACCACCTGCTGGAAGAGGAATACCAGCGTCTGGCCGGCCCGGGCCAGGCCGTGATGCGCTCCCTGTCCTCGGCCATCCGCGAGGAGCTGGCCAGCGTCAAGGACGTGCTCGACCTCATCGAACGCGGCACCGCCCAGGTGGAAAGCTTCGGCAGCCTGCACGCCCTGCTGGGCAAGCTGGCCAAGACCCTCGGCATGGTCGGCCAGACTTCCGCCGCCAACGCCCTGCATGCGCAGCTGCCGGTGGTCGCTGGCTGGAGCGAGCAATCGCCGGCCGCCCCCGAATCCCTGCACAAGCTGGCCGATGCCGTGCTCTATGTCGAAAGCATGGTGGCCGACCTCGAGCGTGGCGAGCGTCGCGAGAACCGCCAGGCGGCGGCCCAGGCGATGACCGAATCGGAGTCCTTCGCCCAGCACCAGCTGACCGAAGCGCGCATCGTGGTCATCGACGAAGCCCAGGCCGGCCTGGCCATGGCCAAGCGCGCCATCACCGCGTACCTCGAATCCAATGGCGACAAGTTGCACCTGGCCAACGTGCCCCTGACCCTGCAAGCCGTGCGTGGCGGCCTCTGGTTCCTCGGCCAGGAGCGCGCGGCGGTGCTGGTAGGCGCCTGTGGCGACTTCATCCAGAAAGACATGATCGAAGCGCCGCAGATGCCCTCCGAGCAACTGCTGGAAACCCTGGCCGACGCCCTCACCAGCCTCGAGTACTACCTCGAAGGCGGCGGCGTACTGCGCCCCGATGCCCAGCCGAGCGTGCTCGACCTGGCCGCTGAAAGCGTCCGCGCACTGGGCCTGTCGGTGGCGGCCTGATGGCCACCGAACGCTGGCAGCCCAGCCTGCTCGATGCCAGCCGCGCCGGTGGCTGGGCCCTGGCCCACTGCCGTCAGCAGTTCCTGGCCGATGGCAATGGCGTGCTGTTCCCCCGGGAATGGCTGAAGCGCCAGGATCTGCCGATCCTCTCCGAACACGGCATCGGCCACTTCGATGGCGATGAAATCTACCTGCTGGAGCTGGCGAGCACCGCCGATGTGCCCGGCAGCGCCTGGGTCGGCCTGCGCCAGTTGATGATGCAGGGCGACCCGGACACCTTCCGCATGCTCGGCTTCGCCACCCAGATCGGCACCTGGGCCGACCAGCAGCGCTTCTGCGGCAGCTGTGGCGCGCGCATGCGCCAGGTCGCCGGTGAGCGGGCCATGCACTGCGAAAGCTGCGGCGTGCACCATTACCCGCGCCTGTCGCCGAGCATGATCGTGCTGGTGACCCGTGGTGACGAGCTGCTGCTGGCGCGCTCGCCGCGCTTCGTCAGCGGCGTCTACAGCACCCTGGCCGGTTTCGTCGAGCCGGGCGAGTCGGTGGAGCAGTGCGTGGCGCGCGAAGTGCGCGAGGAAGTCGGCGTGGAAATCGCCATGCCGCAGTACATCGCCAGCCAGAACTGGCCTTTCCCCCATTCGCTGATGCTCGGCTTCCACGCCGAATACGTCAGCGGCGATATCGTCCCGCAGCCGGGCGAGATCGAGGACGCCCAGTGGTTCTCCATCCACGACCTGCCGCCGCTGCCGGCGAGCAAGTCCATCGCGCGCTACCTGATCGACCTCTACCTGGCGCGCCGCCTGGGTCACTCAGAACCAGTGCTGCCAGGCTAGCCGCGCGGTCAGCGCCAACACCACGCAGATGAACACCGGGCGGATGAACTTCGCCCCGCCGCTGATGGCCGTGCGTGCGCCGAGGAAGGCGCCCGCCATCAGCGCGATGCCCATGCTGATGCCCAGCAGCCAGGCCACCTGGCCACCCACCACGAAAACCGCAAGGGCGACGCCGTTGCTGACGAAGTTCATCGTCCGCGCCACACCGCTGGCACGCACCAGGTCGAGGGGGTACATCAGCAGGCTGCTGACGGTCCAGAAGGCGCCGGTGCCGGGGCCGGCGACGCCATCGTAGAAGCCCAGGCCCAATCCCTGGGGCCATTGGCGGCCACGGGGAATGGGTGCGTCGACGGCGTGCTGGGCATCCGGCACCTTGCCGAACAGCAGGTACAGGCCGCAGCCGAACACCACGGCGGGAAGCATCTGGTTCAGCCAGTGGGCCGGCAGCCAGTGGGCGATCACCGCGCCTATGGCCGCGCCCAGGGCGGTGGCGATCAGCGCGCTGCGCCACTTGGCCGGCTCGAACAGCTTGCGTCGGTAGAAGGTATAGCTGGCGGTGGCCGAGCCGAAGGTGGCGCACAGCTTGTTGGTGCCCAGTACCAGGTGCGGCGGCAGCCCGGCGGTGAGCAGGGCGGGGATGGTCAGCAGGCCGCCACCGCCGGCGATGGCGTCGATGAAACCGGCGAGGAACGCGACCGCCGCCAGCACCAGAAGGGTGACGGGGTCGACGGCGAAGTCGAGAGGGAAGGGCATAAATGCTCGATCTGTGTCCGATTGCGCAGCGCGGCAACTGGTCGCTGCGCCGGGAGGTCCGCATAATGCCGGCTATTTTGCACAGAAGGAAAGGGTTCCATGCAGTATGACGGCCTGGCCTGGGGCATCGCCCTGCTGGCTCTGATTGCCGCGGTTGTGGCCGCGCGCATCCTCTTCGATCGCAGCTGGTTCCTCGGTTGGTTGCGCGGCACCCTCGGCCTGGGCTTCCTCGCCCTGGCGCTGCTGGTGGGCACCGTGGCCTGGGACCTGACCCGCTACGAGCCCCTGCACCCCGACAAGCCCATCGTCACCCTCAACTTCAAGGCCCTGGGCCCGCAGCGCTACGAAGTGACCCTGCTCGAAGGCGGTAACGAGCGCACGGTGTTGCTGGATGGCGACCTGTGGCAGCTGGATGCGCGGATCTTCCGCCTCAAGGGCCTGGCCGAGCTGATCGGCCTGCAGCCGGGCTACCGCCTGGAGAAGCTCTCCGGGCGCTTCCTCGCCATCGAGGAGCAGCAACTGGCCCAGCACGCCGAAGCCGAGCTGGCCGCCAGCCCCTATGGCATCGACCTGTGGCGCTGGCTGCGGCTCAACCAGCGCGACCTGTTCCTGTTCGACCCCCAGGCGCAGCGGGTGACCTACCTGCCCATGGCCGACGGCGCGGTCTACTCCGTCAGCCTCTCGCCCACCGGTTTGCTGGCCCAGCCACTCAACCCGGTCGCCACCCAGGCGCTCAAGGACTGGCGCTGATCGCGAAGGGTGGCGCCGAGCGCAGCCAGGCCCAGCGTGCATGGGTCGGCTTCGCTGCGTTGGGCTTCGTGCCTCAGCCCAACCTGCAGGTCGCCCAGCGTCCACTAGGGCGTCCTGACGCAGAAAAGAAAAAGGGAGCCATTAGGCTCCCTTTTTCATGGGCGGGGTTTCCTCAGGAGAGGAAGCCGCCGTCCACGTTCAGCGCCACGCCGGTGGTGTAGCTGGAGGCGTCGCTGGCGAGGTAGAGCACGGTGCCGGCCATTTCGCTCGGGTCAGCCACGCGCTTCAGCGGAATGCGCTGCAGGGCGACGTTGAGGATGGCGTCGTTCTTGGTCAGGGCCGAGGCGAACTTGGTGTCGGTCAGGCCCGGCAGCAGGGCGTTGCAGCGGATGCCGAACTGCGCGCATTCCTTGGCGAAGACCTTGGTCATGCTGATCACGGCAGCCTTGGTCACCGAGTAGATGCCCTGGAACTCGCCCGGGGAGACGCCGTTGATGGAGGCGACGTTGATGATGCTGCCACCGCCGTTCTGCTTCATCAGCTTGCCGCCTTCGATGGACATGAAGTAGTAGCCGCGGATGTTCACGTCGACGGTCTTCTGGAAGGCCGACAGGTCGGTGTCCAGCACGTTGCAGAACTGCGGGTTGGTGGCGGCGTTGTTGACCAGGATGTCGAGGCGGCCGAACTGCTCGCGGATCTGCGCGAAGACGCTCTGGATCTGCTCCATCTCGCCGATGTGGCAGGCGATGGCGGTGGCCTTGCCACCCTCGGCGACAATGGCGTCGGCGACGGCCTGGCAGCCGTCGATCTTGCGGCTGGAGACGATCACGTGGGCGCCCTGCTGGGCCAGCAGCTTGGCGATGGCCTCGCCGATGCCACGGCTGGCGCCGGATACGAAGGCGATCTTGCCGTCGAGGTCGAACAGGTGGGTCTTGGACATGGGGTTCCCCTTGTTGTGAGCCGTGTTACAGCCGTGATTTGCCGATGACCTGCAGGCTCATCTGCTCCAGCAGCTTGTTCATGTGGATGAACTGTGCGAAGCGCTTGTCCTGGGTCTGGCCGTGGAAGAAGCGGTAGTAGATTTGCTGCACGATGCCGGCCAGGCGGAACAGGCCGTAGGTGTAGTAGAAGTCGAGGTTGGTGATCGGCGGCAGGCCGGCGCGCTCGGCGTAGTAGTCGGCGAACTCCTGGCGGCTGAGCATGCCCGGCAGGTGGCTGGGCTGGCGGCGCATCAGTTGCACCGGGGCCGGGTCGGCGGCTTCGATCCAGTAGGCGAGGGTGTTGCCCAGGTCCATCAGCGGGTCGCCGATGGTGGTCAGCTCCCAGTCGAGCACGCCGATGATGTTCATCGAGTTGGCCGGGTCGAGGATCACGTTGTCGAAGCGGTAGTCGTTGTGCACGATCGCCGGCTTGTGGTGGTCGGCGGGCATCTTCTCGCGCAGCCAGGCCTTGACCGGCTCCCAGGTGGGGGCGTCGGGGGTCAGGGCTTTCTCGTAGCGGTCGCTCCAGCCGGAGATCTGGCGCTGCACGTAGCCTTCCGGCTTGCCCAGGTCACCCAGGCCGCAGGCGTTGTAGTCGACGTTGTGCAGCTCGACGAACTTGTCGATGAAGCTCTTGCACAGCGCGCGGGTCTTGGCTTCGTCGAGGCCCAGCTCGGCCGGTACGTCGGCCCGCAGGATCACGCCCTTGACCCGGTCCATCACGTAGAACTCGGCGCCGATCACCGACTCGTCGGTGCAGTGCACGTAGGCTTTCGGGCAGTAGGGGAAGCCGTCGTTGAGCTGGTTGAGGATGCGGAACTCGCGGCCCATGTCATGGGCGGACTTGGCCTTGTGGCCGAAGGGCGGGCGACGCAGGACGAACTCGCGCTCCGGGTATTCCAGCAGGTAGGTCAGGTTCGAGGCACCACCGGGAAACTGGCTGATGCGCGGCGTACCGGTCAGGCCGGGGATGTTGGCCTTGAGGTAAGGATCGATGGCCGCGGCGTCGAGCTCTTCGCCTTCGCGGATGCGGGTGGACTGATCAGTAAGCGTCATGCTTATCCCTTCTACTTATGATGAGGGCCCGAGACTATTCGCTAATCTAATGCCGCCCGGATGGCGTCACAAGGGCGAAGGGCCGTTATAGGCAGGCGTGTTGCAGCACAATCAAACTGCCTGATTAGCCCGGATTCACCTGCGCCGGGCGAAAAAAAACCGGAGCCCTGGGACTCCGGTTTTCTCTGTTCCTGGTCAGCTCGAAGCTTAGACCGGGAAGAGCTCGCCGAGCTTCATGGCGAGCATCATGTCGCCTTCGGCGCGCAGTTTGCCGCCCATGAAGGCCTGCATGCCGTCGGTTTCGCCGGTCATGATGCCAACCAGGGTTTCGGTGGACATGATCAGGGTGACGTTCGGGTTCGGAGCATCACCTTGCTGTACGTCGCAGGTGCCGTCCTTGACGACCAGGTAGTGGTTGTCGCCATCTTCGATGTTGAACTGGAATACCAGGTCCAGGCCAGCGGCGGCACCGGCGTTGAACTTGGACTGCATGTTTTTGACGATGTCAGCAACTGTGGTCATGGTTCTTTCCTTTATTTTCAGGTTTTTCTAGCGCCCCTTCTGGGGCGCAGTGGGCCGTGCTCATCGATAGGTGATGAGCTCCGGCGCCTTCAACAGTTCCAGATGCACATGACTGTTGAAGGAAGCTAGCGCCACTTCGCTGCCGCGGAACTTCAGGCGTGAGAGCGAAGTGTTGACGATCTGCCAGTTGAGTTCGAATGCGCGGTCCGCCGGCACGCCGGCCACATGGTGGAGCAGGGCGGTGATGGTACCGCCGGAGGTGAAGACCGCGATGTTCTGTTTGCTTTCGGCGTGTTGCAGCACGCGCTCCAGCCCGCCCGCGACCTGGTCATGGAAGGCTTGCCAGCTCTGCAGTTCGGCGTTGTCGTAGTCGCCGGCCACCCAGCGCAGCACCAGCTTGGAGAACAGGCGCTGGAACTCTGCGCGGTTCTGCGGGGCGTTGCGCATGATGTGCAGGGCTTCGGGCTCCTGCTCCAGCAGGCTGGGCAGCAGCGCGCGGATCACGGCGTCCGCATCGAATTCGTTGAAGGCCGGGTCGGTGTCCACGGCGGGGGCGTCCAGGCCGGCGGCGCGGAAGCGCGACAGGGCGGCTTCGGCGGTGTGCTGCTGGCGTTGCAGGCTGCCCGCGACGCAACGATCGAGGCGCAGGCCGAGGCTCGCGAGGTGATCGCCCAGTACTTCGGCCTGGCGAACTCCGACGCTGGAAAGCACGTCGTAGTTATCGGCGCCGAATGAAGCCTGGCCATGTCGGATCAGGTAGATGCTGCCCACGTACGCTGCCGTCCCGGGACGTTGAAAGTTTCGCGAGGTTATGAGGAAGCTCCGGGGCTGTCAACGAAAAAACATACGCTTGTTTGAATGCATTCCCGCTATTTATTAAGGGGTTTTTCCGTCGCTGGTGGATGACCGGCGCGGGCGGGTATGCTTGGCCGGTTTCGCGCCTGCCAGAGCGGGCGCCAGTCGATCCCAAAGGGGGTGTTGTGGAGTTCTTAGCCGATTACGCGAGCTTTCTCGTCAAGACGATAACGCTGGTGGTGGCCATCCTGGTCGTCCTGGTGGCGGTGGCCGCAGTGCGCGGGCGGGGACGGCGCGCCGGTGGCGGCCAGTTGGTGGTGACCAAGCTCAACGACTTCTATAAAGGCCTGCGCGAGCGCCTGGAGCATTCGCTGCTGGACAAGGACCGCATCAAGGCCCTGCGCAAGGACGAGGCCAAGGCCGCCAAGGCGGCGAAGAAGGCCGGCGAGCAGAAGCCCCGGGTCTTCGTCCTCGACTTCGACGGCGACATCAAGGCCTCGGCCGCCGAGCAGATGCGCCACGAGATCACCGCATTGCTGACCCTGGCCACCCCGGCCGACGAGGTGGTGCTGCGCCTGGAAAGCGGCGGCGGTATGGTCCACAGCTACGGCCTGGCGTCCTCGCAGCTGGCGCGTATCCGCCAGGCGGGCATCCCCCTGACCGTGTGCGTCGACAAGGTCGCCGCCAGCGGCGGCTACATGATGGCCTGCATCGGCGACAAGGTGCTCTCCGCGCCCTTCGCCATCCTCGGTTCCATCGGCGTGGTGGCGCAGCTGCCCAACGTGCACCGCCTGCTGAAGAAGCATGACGTCGACTTCGAGGTGCTCACCGCCGGCGAGTACAAGCGCACCCTCACCGTGTTCGGCGAGAACACCGAGAAGGGCCGGGAGAAGTTCCAGGAAGACCTGGAGACCACCCACGACCTGTTCAAGAACTTCGTCGCCCGCTACCGCCCGCAACTGGCCATCGATGAAGTGGCCACCGGCGAGGTCTGGCTGGGCATGGCCGCGCTGGACAAGCAACTGGTGGACGAGCTGAAGACCAGCGACGAATACCTCGGCGAGCGTGCCCGCGAGGCCGACCTGTTCCTGCTCAACTTCGTCGAGAAGAAGAGCCTGCAGGAACGCTTCGGCCTGGCCGCCAGCGCGGCCGTCGACCGGGTGCTGCTGAATTGGTGGGGTCGCCTTAGCCAACAGCGCTTCTGGCAGTGAATGAATGAAAGAAAGAGGCCCGGAGCGATCCGGGCCTCTGTGTTTCAAGCCTTGCTCAGGTACATGGTGATCTCGGCGCGCAGTACGGCGGTGTCGCCGACATAGGCCATCACCGGCACCTTGATGTCGCCCAGGACGGACCAGTCCACCGCGCTGCCATCGGCCACCGCGCGCACGTCGCCGCTGGCCTTGGCCAGGTATTCCACCGTCATGCCACGGGGAATCCAGCGGGTGCCGGCGGGGATGGAGGCGTCGGTCATGGTGCCGGCCACCAGCTCGGCGGCGTTGCACAGGGCGATGGCGTGCACGGTGCCGATGTGGTTGAGCACCTCGCGGCGCTTGGGAAAGGTGATTTCGGCGTAGCCGGCACGCAGTTCGACGAACTGCGGGGCGATGCTGGCGAAGTAGGGGGCGACCTGGCCGATCATGGCGCTGAACTGCGCTGCACCGGCTTGCTGGAACATCTGCAACATCTGGCTCATGGGTTCCGATTCTCTCGTGAGTGGATTGAAGATGAGCGCGCGCCGCAGCAGTATATGAAAATTAGAAAAGAGTTCTAGAATTATATTCTAGTCATGCATCGGGAGTTCCATGGCTCGTTCCTCGCGCAAAGACGACATCCTCCAGGCCGCCCTCCAGTGCTTCACCGAGGAAGGCGTGGACGCCACCACCATCGAGATGATCCGTGATCGCTCCGGCGCCAGCATCGGCAGCCTCTACCACCACTTCGGCAACAAGGAGCGCATCATCGGCGCGCTCTACCTGGCCGGGGTCGGCCAGTACGCCGAGCTGTTGCAGACAGGCTTCGCCAAGGCCGCCGATGCCGAGGCCTGTGTGAAGCTGCTGGTGACGGCGTACATCGACTGGGTGGTGGCCAACCCCGACTGGGCGCGCTTCGTCCTGCACAGCCGCTCGCGGGTGGAAGCGGGCGAGGTGGGCGAGCAGTTGCGCGAGGCCAACCGCGAGCACCATGCACGCATCCTCGCGGCGTTGCAGGCCCACCGCGAAGTCGGCGCGCTGCGGGCCCTGCCCGAGGACTGCTTCGCCTCGGTGGTGATAGGCCCCACCCACGACTTCGCCCGCAACTGGCTGGCCGGCCGCACCCGCAGCAGCCTCGCCGACTGCCGCGACCTGCTGGCCCAGGTGGCCTGGGAAAGCGTGCGGGCCTGAAAGAGCGTTCGGTGTGATCAGTAGTACGTAGGGTGGATGGCGCTCCTTTCATCCACCAGGCGGTGCTGCAGGGAGGCGCGGAGTCAAGGCAGTCCTGCGGCCTGCTTGGCGACTGAAGTCGTCCCTACAGGCTGTGTTTGGCCTGTAGGTCGGGTGCGAGCCGGCGTTTGCGGTGATGGGTTTCGTTACGCTCTACCCATCCTACGGCGCCGATCCAACCCACAGTGCTGACCGATGGGTGGATGGCGCTCTTTTCATCCACCAAACGATGCCTGGCCTGGCACATGATCCGCCCCATGACACGGCGTGCGTCCCGGGCTGAAGCCCGGGCTACGTCGGCAGGTTCACCCCCATGAAAAAGCCCCGCATATGCGGGGCTTTTTCATGGCTGCGCGGCTCAGGCCGAGCGGCGGCGGAACAGCGGCAGGGGCTGGTCGCTGGAGGCCTGGTAGACCTCGGAGTAGTCCTCGAAGGCCTTGAGGGCGTCGTAGGGGTCCTTGTCCGCGCGCAGGGCGAAGGCGTCGAAGCCGCAACGCTTGAGGGCGAACAGCTGGTCGCGCAGCACGTCGCCGATGGCGCGCACTTCACCCTTGTAGCCATAGCGCTCGCGCAGCAGGTAGGCGGTGGAGGAGTGACGACCGTCGGTGAAGGCCGGGAAGTTCAGGGCGATGACCTTGAAGTTGTCCAGCTGGTCGGCGATCTCTTCGATCTCCTCGTCGGCATCGAGCCACACACCGAGGCCGCCGTCGCGGGCCTTGAGCGCATGGCCGTGATCGCGCCACAGGGCCAGCGGCACGATCAGGTCGTCGCAGTTGGACATGCCGTCGAGGGTCGCGTCCTTGTCCAGCAGGTGCCAGGTTTCGTCGATGACCTGGTTGTTCTTAATTATTCGCTGCATATACGCGCTCCTTGAAGGGGTCGATGCCGATGCGGCGATAGGTATCGAGGAAGAGTTCTTCTTCGGTGCGCTTCTCCACGTAGACGTCGATGATCTTCTCGATCACGTCGGGCATGGCTTCCTGGGCGAAGGATGGGCCGAGGATCTGCGCCAGGCTGGCTTCGCGGCCAGCGCTGCCACCGAGGGAGACCTGGTAGAACTCCTGGCCCTTCTTGTCCACGCCGAGGATGCCGATGTGGCCCACGTGGTGGTGGCCGCAGGCGTTCATGCAGCCGGAGATGTTCAGGTCCAGGTTGCCGATGTCGAACAGGTAGTCCAGGTCATCGAAGCGGCGCTGGATGGCTTCGGCTACCGGGATCGACTTGGCGTTGGCCAGGGAGCAGAAGTCGCCACCCGGGCAGCAGATGATGTCGGTCAGCAGGCCCACGTTCGGCGTGGCGAAGCCCTGCTCGCGCAGCTCGCCCCAGAGGGTGAACAGCTGCGCCTGCTCGACGTCGGCGAGGATGATGTTCTGGTTGTGGCTGTTGCGCACTTCACCGAAGGCGTAGCGGTCGGCCAGGTCGGCGATGGCGTCCAGCTGCTTGTCGGTGACATCGCCCGGGGCGACGCCGGTGGGCTTCAGCGACAGGGTCACGGCGGCGTAGCCCGGCTTCTTGTGGGCCACCACGTTGCGCTGGCGCCAGCGGGCGAAGCCCGGGTGCTCGGCGTCGAGCTGGGCGAGGGCCACAGCCTGATCGTCCAGGGCCTTGTAGGCCGGGTCGACGAAGTGCTTGGCGACGCGCTCGACTTCGGCTTCGGTCAGGGTGGTCGGGCCATCCTTCAGGTGCGCCCATTCGGCATTCACGCGCTCGGCGAAGACTTCCGGGGTCAGCGCCTTGACCAGGATCTTGATGCGCGCTTTGTACTTGTTATCGCGACGGCCATAACGGTTGTACACACGCAGGATGGCGTCGAGGTAGCTCAGCAGGTGCTGCCAGGGCAGGAATTCGTTGATGAAGCTGCCCACGATCGGGGTTCGGCCCAGGCCGCCGCCGACGGAGACGCGGAAGCCCAGCTCGCCGGCTTCGTTCTTCACCGCTTCCAGGCCGATGTCGTGCACTTCGATGGCGGCGCGGTCGCTCACGGCGCCATTGACGGCGATCTTGAACTTGCGCGGCAGGTGCGAGAACTCGGGGTGGAAGGTGGACCACTGACGGATGATCTCGCACCAGGGGCGCGGGTCCACCAGCTCGTCATGGGCGACGCCGGCGAACTGGTCGGTGGTGGTGTTGCGGATGCAGTTGCCGCTGGTCTGGATGGCGTGCATCTCGACGGTGGCCAGCTCGGCGAGGATCTCCGGCACGTCCTCCAGCTCCGGCCAGTTGAACTGCACGTTCTGGCGGGTGCTGATGTGGGCGTAGCCCTTGTCGTAGTCGCGAGCGATCTGCGCCAGCTTGCGGACCTGGGTGGAGGAGAGCAGGCCGTAAGGCACGGCTACGCGCAGCATCGGCGCGAAGCGCTGGATATACAGGCCATTCTGCAGGCGCAGGGGACGGAACTCCTCGCCTGAGAGCTCGCCGGCCAGATAGCGGCGGGTCTGATCGCGGAACTGCTTGACGCGGTCCTCGACGATCCGTTGATCGTACTCGTCGTATACGTACATGAAATGTCCTGTTGTCAGGCTGCTTACAGCTTTTCTGCGCGCACGGCCGCGCACTCCTGTCGGAGCCGGGGGAAGATACCAGCTCAGGTTTATGCGCAAAAGTGATGTTTGAGTATATGTAAAGAACTGGAATGCATAAGTGCGCGGCCAAGCATAACCACGCCCACCCCAACGGGCACTAAGGCGAGAATGGTTCTCGACTGGTGGAATGCACTGCCGTCGGCCCTACCCCAGGGCCAGCAGGCGGCTCATCAGGTGGCTGCTGGCCAGCAGCGCCTGCGGAGGCAGTTCGGTGGGCTCGCGCAGCTGCCGCAGGTGCTGGGCGAGCAGCTCGACGCCGGCGGCGCTGGCCAGCACTTCCTGCTGCTGCAGCACCTCGCGCTGGTGCCGCGAGAGCTGCTGGCGCCCGCAACTGGCCAGGGACTCCAGCACGTCCAGGGCCGGTTCCACCAGGCGCGCGGCCAGGCCAGGCGCTTCCTGGGCAGCGGCAACGGGGCGCTGGCGGTCGAGCAGGCGCTGGATGCGCTCGAACAGGCGGCGGTTGAGGCTCAGGCCGCCACGGATCACCGATTCGAAATCCAGCGACAGGCAGCGCAGCTCGCCGCTGTCAGCGATCAGCAGCGCCAGCGGCTCCAAGGTCCGGCGCCGGCCATCCAGGCTCGGCCGCACTAGCACCGCGCGGATGTCGTCACGGGCCTTCTGCGCCCGTTCCAGGTTGTCCAGGCGTTCGCGCCGCTCCGCCGTGCACGGCAGCTCCAGGGTGATGGCCTCGCCCTGGTCGTCCTCCAGCGTCCAGCACAGCACCTGGCGCACCTCATCGAGCACCGCCTCCTGGCAACGGGCCGGGCGCAGCAGCAGGCTGGTGGGGGCTTCCGCGCTGAGGGCTGCGCTGTCTTCGAGCTGTTCGCGCAGATGGCTCCAGCGGGCGATACCGATCTCGGCCAGGCGTGCATCAGCCGCGGGCCAGCGCGGCTGGGCCTGGCTACGGCTGTCGCCATGGGCGGCCAGGCGTCCGTCGTCGGCCTGGCGCGGTGCCGTCAGGCACAGGGGCGCCTGGCACAGCTGCTGCGGGGTGGATTTCCACAGCGCCTGCTGGGCCCACACCGCTTCACGGCGGAAGCCCGGGTCACTGTTATCCGGCCGGGCAAGGCTGGCTTCCAGCACGTCGCCGGCCTGCAGGTCCCAGAAGGCCAGGGTCAGGCCCCGGGCGCCGCCGGGGGTGGTCCACCAGTGGGCGCCCAGGGGCAGCAAATCGAGCTGGGCGCCGGCCTGGTAGTCGCGACGCAGGCGCCCGCGCAGGGCGGGCAGGTGTTCGGCGCCGGCACGTTGCAGGGCGCTGGCCAGGGCGTGCACCTGGGCCATCTGCACCAGGGCTTCGCGCTCGCTGATGTGGTCATCGCGGTTGGCCAGGCGGTTGATCTGCCCGCCCAGGGTGCGCAACTGGGCGGCGAGGCGCGGCAGGCCTTCGGTGCGGGCGGACAGGTTGAGCATGCGCAGCTGCACGGCGCTGGCCTGGCTGGCGTGGGACAGCCCCTGGCGCAGCAGCTCCTGCAGCAGGTGCTGGACGCTGACGAGCAATTCCTGCTCCGGTGCGTTCAGTTGCAGCGGGTCGGCCGGCGCCGGCTCGCTGTCCGCCGGCCAGGCCCAGGGTTGGCCCTGTGCCTGGAACAGCAGCGCCAGCGCGGCGAGGTGCAGGGCCTTGCGTTCGCTTTCGCGGGTTTCCGAGAGCATGCCGTCGAAGCCGCCCCCGGCCAGGTAGGTGACCTCGCAGGCCAGCGCCGGCAGGTGGATGGCCAGGCGCCGGCCGTGGCTCTGGTGCCGTGCCTCGACCAGCTCGCCCAGCCATTGGCGGGCCTTGCGCGTGGCGGCCTTGCCGGCCTGCTTCTGCAGCTGTTGCGGGTCCTGGGCCAGGGCGTCGCGCAGCGCCAGGTCGGCGTCCTCTTCAGTCGCTGCCTCACCGGCGGCATCGGCGGGTTGTTCGCGCAGCCAGATGACGGCCGCGAGGATGTGCTTGCAGCAGCCGTTGGCGGGGCAGGTGCAGCGCGCGGCATCGACGCCGCTGCCATCCAGGCGCACCTGCTGGCCGTCGGCTTCCACCAGGCCGCCCTGGTCGTCGTTCTCCAGCCAGCGCAGCTTGCCGGCCTCCATGTCCTTGGTGGCGCGGCGCAGCAGGCCGGCGTTGGCCAGCATCTCCAGCGCGGCATCGTCGTAGCTGCGGTAGCGCTGCTGCCAGGCACTCATTGCATCACCTCGGCCAGCCACTGGGCGAAATGCTCCGGGGTCAGCGCGGCGATCTGCATGCCGCGGTCGGCGAGGCGCTGCCCCATGGCCGGGTCGTAGACCGGCTGGGCGCCGTCATCCAGGGCGGCGAGGCCGAGCAGCCTGACCCGCGCTTCGTTGAGGCGCGCCACGCAGGCCAGCAGCGGGCCCACGGCGGCGCCTTCCTCGAAGTCGCTGATCAGCGTGAGCACCGTGCGTTGCGGGTTCTCCACCAGTTGCTCGCAGTAGCGCATGGCCTTGCCGATGTCGGTGCCGCCGCCCAGTTGCACGGTGAGCAGCACCTCCACCGGGTCGTGGGCCAGGTGGCTGAGGTCCACCACCTGGGTGTCGAACAGCACCAGGCGCACGCGCACGCTGGGCAGGCTGGCGAGGATGCTGGCGCAGATGGCGCTGTACATCACCGAGTCGAGCATCGAGGCGCTCTGGTCGACGCAGAGGATGATGTCCCAGGGCAACTGTCGGCGGACGCGGGCGTTGAAGCGTGGCGATTCGATCAGCAGGCGTTTGCGCTGCGGGTCGTAGTGCTTGAGGTTGGCGGCGATGGTGGCGCGCCAGTCGAAGTTCTGTGCGTTCTTCACCAGCGAGCGGCGGAAGCGGTTGCGCCGCCCGTGCAGGGCGTTGGTGAAGCGGTTGCGCAGGCGCTGGAGGATTTCCTCCACCACCCGGGTGATCAGCTGGCGCACGGCATCGCGGGTGTCCGCACTCAGGCGGCCGCGCACGCCGAGCAGGGCCTTGGCCAGCGCCGGGCTGGGTTCGAGGGTGGCCAGGCTGTTCGGGTCGGTGAGCAGGGCGCTGATCTCGTAGCGCTCGATGGCCTGCACCTGCAGGCGCTCGAAGGTGGAGCGGGGGAACAGCGTGCGCGCCTGCTCCAGCCAGTTCAGTGCGGTCAGCTGGCTGTCGTCCAGCGAGCCGCCGCGCCCGCCCTGGACGTGGCCGCGACGCTGGTATTCGCGGTTGTAGAGGTAGTCGAGGGTCTTCTCCAGGCGCGCGTCGGCGGCGTCGAACTTCGCTTCGTGCAGCGCGCGGTCGGCGTAGCGGCCGAGGATCAGGCGCCAGCGGCGGGCGGCTTCCAGGTCACTCATGGTGGGTCTCCTGGGCCCAGGCCAGCAGCCCGTCGCGCTCCAGCGAGCGCTTGAGCGCCAGCTGCAGAGCGGCGCCGGCGAGCAGGTCGTGGCTGTCGAGTTCGTGGTGGACGCTGTCGAGGGCGGCCCCGGTGATGCCGTTGAGCCCGGCCAGGTGATCGGCCAGGCGCCCGGTTTCGCGGGGCTTGAGGCGGGTGAAGGCGAGGCGCAGGTCCGGCAGGTGGCGGACGAAGGTGGCCTCGTCCCAGTTGGCCACCAGGGCGTTGAGCCCCAGGGCCAGGTCGTCCACCCGCAGGATCAGCTCCGGCGCGGCCTGCAGCAGCCCGGTCAGGTAGCGCACCGCGCCTTCGCTGTCGGCACCGGGGCCGAAGCGCCGTTGCAGGGCCGCGGCCAGGTGTTCCTCGCTGCTGCGCCCATCGATGAAGCGCAGCGCGTCGAGGGCACCGGCGATGCCGGCGGGGGCCACGGCTTGCAGGCGGTCGAGGGTTTCGTGCAGCGGTGCCTCCTGGTGGGCCAGGCCGGCCTGGCTGCTGCCCAGGTGGAGGAATTCGCGCAGGCCGAGCAGGGCGTCGATGGCGGCGCCTTCACGGTCGGCGTCGCAGTCGGCGAGGCCCGGCAGCAGGAACAGGGTGGCGGGGAGGATGCGCTGCAGCAGCTCCGGCAGTTGCGGGTAGCCGTCCAGGCCCAGCAGCTCGCGGCCGCGCCACAGGTGCAGCAGGCGCTGGCCACAGGTCACCACCGAGGCCAGCTCGGGGTCTTCTTCCAGGTGTTCGGCCAGGCGCTCGAACAAGCGTGGCAGCTGTTCGCCGAGGCCGATGGAGCCGGCCCGCGCCAGCAGTTGCACCGCGCGGCTGGCGCTGCGGCCCTGGCCGCTGGTCTGCAAGGCCTGCTCTTCATCCAGCAGGCGGCGGACGGCGACTTCGCGCAGGCTGCTGCCCAGTTCGGAGCGCTCGATCAGGCGCGCCTCGACCAGTGGCGACCAGGCGTATTCCCATTCCTCGAAGAGCAGGTCCAGGCCGGTGCCGTTGACGAAGTCCGGGCCGCCCAGGTGGCGGGCGAAGCCGCTGTCCAGGTAGGCCATCAGGTGCAGGAAGCGGCTCCGGGCGCGGTGCCGGGGCTTGCGGTAGAGGTCCAGCCGGGCGCGGCGGGCCAGGCTGTCGCTGAGGTCGAGGCGGTGACCCAGGGCCAGGCGGCGGGCTTCTTCCACCAGCGGCGGAGCCAGGCTGGAGGGCGGGACATCGCCCAGGCGGTTGCCGCCCAGCTGGTTCTTCACCGCCGCGAGGAAGGCGGCCTGGCCATTGTCCAGGCTGCCTTTGACGAAGCAGGAGTGGATGGCGTCCAGCAGGTCGTAGCGCCCGGGCCCCGGGTGTTCACGCAGGGCGGCCAGGCCGGCGGCCTGTTGCGCGGCCTGGCTGACGCTGGCGAAGGACAGGGCATCGGCCAGCTGCCGTTCGCGGGTTTCGGCGGCGATGGCACTGAGGATGCGGGCGGCGATGCGCTGGCGCGCCAGCCCGTCTGCCGGGTCTTCCAGCAACGCCTCCCAGACCCGCTGATGGTAGGCCGGCGAGGGCATGCCCGAGGCGTAGCCATTGAGGGCGTCGAGGCGGTCGAAGCTGTAGCGGATCAGCCAGGCCTGGCTGTCGCCGCTGGCGGCGGGTGCAGCGGCGGGCGGGCTGTCGCTGGCCAGCGCCTCCACCAGGGCGAGGGTGTGGAAGCCGCCGGTGACCACCAGCAGCGGGCCGTCGCAACGCGCGCGCCAGTCGCGGATGCAGGCGAGCATGTGGGCTTCGCGGGCCAGCGAGCCTTCGGCGGCGAGCACGTCGTCCTCGTAGTCGAGGCGGGCCATGGAGCACCAGGCGAAGGCATCGCCGAACAGCGCGCGCCAGTCCCGCAGGGCGTCCGCGTCGCGCAGTTCGAACAGGTGCTCCCAGAGTTCGTCGTGGTCGCGGCAGTGGGCCTCGCGGGCCAGGGCGGCGATGTAGTCGCTGTGGGCCAGGTAGCGCTCGGCCATCAGGCTGCGGCTCTGTTCCGGGTCTTCCTCGGCGGCTTCCTGGCGGGCCCAGGGCAGGTCGATGAAGGCCAGTTGCGCGCCGAGGCGATGGCCTTCGCGCAGGGCCTGCCATTCCGGCGAGTAGTCGCAGAAGGGGAAGAACGCCGAGCGCGGCGGCGCATCGCCCGAAACGCCGTTGCGGTGCTGGGAGAGGATCGCCAGGGGCGGGCGGCTGCGCGGGTCGAGCAGGTCGGGGAGCAGGGCGTCGAAATCGGCCGGCCCCTCGATCAGCACCGCTGCCGGGCGCAGTTCGTCCAGTTGCGCGCGCAGGGCGAAGGCGCAGGCCGGGCTGTGGTGGCGCAGCGGCGCGAAATGCAGGCCGGCCTCAGCCAGCGCCTGGCGGTTGCGCTCGGCGGCCTGCAGCCGCGCGGGCAGGCGCGGGTCAGCGCCGGGGCTCTGTGCGGGCGGCATGGGTCAGTCCCACAGGCCCTTGCTGGCGTCGAAGAAGTGCTTCCAGCGGTCGTCGCGGCGGGCACGCTCGCGCACCACGCTGTCCAGGTAGTGGCGCAGGCGCTTGGCGTCGTCGCGATTGTCCTTGAACACCACGCCCAGCAGCTGGCGAGCCAGCTCGGCCGGGGTCAGGCGGCCGTCGCCGAGGTAGCGGGCTTCCAGGGCGGCGGCATAGGCGACGCTGACCGCCTCGGCGGTGGACATGACCGCGTCCGGAGCCTTGATCGCGGTGCCTTCGCGGGTGGCGCCGCCACGCAGCTCCTGGAACACGGTGACCAGCAGGCCGATGACGTCGCGCTCGATCGTCACCTTGCCGGCTTCGTCGCCCAGCTCGCGGAGCAGCTGGCGCATCACCAGTTCCACCTCGAATTCGCTGTCGGCGATGGGGCGCACGGTCTCGAAGTTGAAGCGGCGCTTGAGGGCGGCGGACATCTCGTGCACGCCGCGGTCACGCAGGTTGGCGGTGGCGATCAGGTTGAAGCCGGGGCGGGCGTGCAGCTGCCCGGTTTCGCCCAGCTCGGGGATCATCATCTGCTTTTCCGAGAGCAGGGAAATCAGTACGTCCTGGATTTCCGGCGGGCAGCGGGTGATCTCCTCGAAGCGCACCAGCTTGCCCTGGCTCATGCCCTGGTACAGCGGCGAGCCCACCAGGGCGCGCTGGGTCGGCCCTTCGGCCAGCAGCAGGGCGTAGTTCCAGGAGTACTTGATGTGGTCTTCGGTGGTACCGGCGGTGCCCTGGATGGTGAGCATCGAGTCACCGCTGATGGCGGCGGCGAGCAGCTCGGAGAGCATCGACTTGGCCGTGCCCGGCTCGCCCACCAGCATCAGGCCCTGGCGGCCGAGCAGGGTGACGATGGCGCGGTCCACCAGGGCGTCGTCGCCATAGAACTTGCGGCTGACGCCGAGCGCCTCGTCACCGAGGATGAAGCGCCGCACCGAGCGCGGCGAGCGCAGCCAGCCGGGCGGCAGGTCGGCGCCGGCCTGCTGGTCGGCCTGGGTCAGGCGTTGCAGTTCCTCGGCGAAATGCTGTTCCGAGGCCTGGCGGAGAACGGTGCTTACCATGGGGTCTTCTTCTCCCACTGGGGATCGAAGCCGACGCAGGCATCGGCGGCGGCGCGGTAGTCGGCATAGGTTTCGGCCAGCAGCACCGGCGGGATATCGGCCAGCGGCAGGTTGTCGCCGCTGGACCAGCGGCGGCCGATCTTCTCGAAGGCGAGGCGGGTCAACGCGGCGGGGACGTTCTCCTCCGGCAGGCAGTTGCCGGTGAAGCCGATGCTCACGCGCAGGCCCAGGCTGGTGAATTCCTTGAAGTAGTGGTCGAAGAAGCCGCCGTCTTCGGCAGCGGCGCGCTGATAGCCGAGCTTGGTCAGCACGCCGCGCAGGGTGAAGGTGTCGCTGAGCCAGCCCAGGCGGTCGCCGATGCTGTTGTCGCTGGCCGGGTCGGCGGCGGCTTCGGGGGCGATCTCCGGCAGCTGGCGCGACATCTGCGCGAACAGCGGCTTGACCTTGTAGTCCTTGAAGTGGCGCACCCAGCCCTTGGCCGTTTCGCCGTCCACCAGTGCGGCGTGGGCGAGGCGGATGCGGCTATCGTCGGCCAGTTCCACTTCGTCGTCGTCGAGGTCGATCAGGCTGCCGTCCTCGGTGGGGCGGAACAGGCGGGTGGCGCCGTCGGCACCGACTTCCGCCCAGACCAGGCGCTGCAGCAGGTGCCGCATGATCGGGTGCTGCTGCAGGTACTCGCGCCATTCGCCCACCGGCCATAGACGCGCCGCGCACATGGCTTCGTAGAGGCGCTGGCTTTGCAGGTCGATCACCTGCTTGAGTTCCTTCTTGCTGGTGGATAACTGCGACTTGGCTTCCTTGATCAGCGCCGGGTCGTCGCTCTTGCGCGGTTCCGGCAGGGCCTTGACCACCTTGCCGTCGGGGTTGCACAGCTCCAGCTTGAGCGCGGCGTCCAGGCGAGCGGTGAACAGGCGCTCGCCGTAGTGCAGGGTGAGCAGGCCGCTCTCGTCGAAGCCGGCGCTGGGGATGGTGCGGTCGGCCAGCTCGTCGGCGCTCCAGCCGTTGCGCTGGGCGATCTGCTCCACCAGCTCGCGGGCCCGGGTCTGTACCGAGGCGGTGCGGTGGCGGCGGGCGATGGACAGCAGCAGCTGGATGACCAGGGGCTCGTTGCTGTTGGCGGCGGCGCTGATCATGGCTTCGATCTGCGAGCGACGCGGGTAGTGGTCGCGCATGTAGGCCTGGATCAGGCTCACCTGCTCGTGGGCGGTGGTGTGCCAGGTGAGGGCGAGGATGCCCTTGTCGGCGATGGCGCTGCCCAGGTAGTTGGCCAGGTGCTCGCGCTTCAGCGATTCGAAGGCCTGTTCCTGGGTGATGTCGGCGTATTCGGGGGAGTACTTCGCCCAGGATTGGTAGTTCTGCATCTGCCGCGCGACGTTGGCCTGGGCGTAGGCGATGGCTTCCTCCAGGCTGGGGTTGCGGGTGTCCTGGGCGATGAAGCCCAGCAGCAGGCTCTTGCCCAGGGAGTTGCGGCTGGCGGGGGCCAGGCGCTCCAGGTAGAGGTTGAGCAGGCCGTTGCCGGCCGGCTCCTTGAGCTTGCAGGCGAGGATCACCCACCAGCGCAGGATGGCCGGTTCCACCGGCGTGCCGTCGAGCCATTGGCAGGCGGGCAGGTGGTCCAGGTCGAGCCAGGCGAGGCTGGCCGGCGGCTTGGCCTGCAGGCCTTTGTGCGCCTCGGCCAGCAGCACGTCCGGAGCCAGGTGGCCGGAGATGTCTTCGCCGAGGCTTTCCAGGGTGGTGAGCAGGGCGGCGCGGACGGTCTCGCGTTTTTCCTTGGCCAGGGTCGCCTTCAGCGCGGGAATCGCCGCGTGGTAGCCCAGGCGCTGCAGCCATTCGGCGGCCAGGGTGCGGATCTCCTGCTTGCTCGAGGCCAGGGCTTCCACGGCGCGGTCGCCGATGTCCGGCAGGGTCTCCAGCAGTTGCTGGGCTTCGGCGCGGTTGGTCTTGCTGCTGCCCAGGGCCAGTTCGAGCAGCACGGGGACGAAGCGCGCCGGCAGGCTGGGGAACTGCTCCAGCAGGGTCAGCGTGGTGGCCACGCTGTAGCTGTAGCGGCCCGGAGCGGGGCGCAGGCCGAAGGCCTCTTCGATGAACTCGGGGTGCGCGGCGAAGAAGGGCCAGACGCGCTCCGGGGCGATCTGCCCGATGGGCGAGTTCCAGCCGAAGCAGATGTCTGCGGTGGCCCGCGCCGGGTCGTCGTGGCCGCTGCGTTGCAGGGCGTCTTCCAGGGTGCGCAGGTCCAGGCGCTGCAGGGCGTCGCCCTTGAGCCACTGGGAAACCTGGTACCAGTTGAAATGGCGGTTGGCCGGGGAGCGGAGGATGTGCAGCAGGTTGACGTCGGCGTTGGCGGCCAGGCGCCCCTTGTAGTGCAGCACCAGGTCCATGCCGTTCGGGAACTTGCCGCGCGCCGCGCCGTTGAGGCGCTCCAGGGCGTTGCGCAGGTCCGACTCGCCCAGCGCCTGCAGCGACTTGTAGGTCTTCTGCTGCCAGTCCCACTTGCGCTTGTGTTCGAGGTTCTGGCGGACCTCCTCCTCGGCGGAGATGCGGCTTTCCTCCAGCAGCTCCACGAGGTTCTGGCGCAGCAGCTCCAGCACCGCATCGCCGAGCTGGACCTCGGCGCAGCGCTCGAAGTCGCTGGCCTCGGGCAGTAGTTCCTCCTGCTGGGCGCGGGTCTGGCTGTCCAGGCGCGCCAGGGCATTGCTCAGGGCCTGCTGCACGGGCTTGGAGCTTTCCACCTCCAGGCGTGCCTGGAGCAGGGCGCGGGCTTCCTCGCCGCTGCGGGCGAGCATGTCGGCGGCCTGGGCGCGCTCGCTGTTGGCGCCGGTTTCCAGCAGGTGTTGCAGATGGCTGAGCTTGACCTCCAGCGGCAGCGCCTCGACGTGCGGCGCGGCGGCGCTGCGCACGCTCTTGGCCGCGCTCACCGCCAGGCGTACCAGCACGTCGGCAAAGGCATCGGCCAGGGGGCGATGGTTACCGAGCAGCTCTACCAGGGTCAGGCAGCCGCCCGCCGACAATTGGCCGGGCAGGGCGCGGGTGCTCTCCGGGTGCTGCAGCAGGTAGTCGCTGGTGCCGGGGAGGGCGAGCAGGGGGGCGATTTCACGCCAGTGGTAATCGTTGAGGTCGCGACGGTCGAGGACCAGCAGCAGGGCGTCGTCCGCCGGCAGTTCGTCCACCGCCAGCAGGCGTGTCAGCAGGGCGAAGTTCCAGTGCTTGCGCATGTCCTCGCCGTGCTTGTTGCCGAGGTTCTTCACCGTGGTGTGCAGGGCATCCACCACCAGGTAGATGAACCAGTCGGGCACCTTGGCGGTGCGCACCAGGTTGGCGCCCTGGCAGGCGGCCGCGAGCACCTTGCCGAAGCGGGCGAGGGCCAGCGGGTCGGTTTCCGGGGTGACTATATAGAGGCGGGCGCGGGCGTTGGCGGCGGCGTTGATGCGCTTCTTGTGCTTTTGCGCGTCGTTGCGCACGTTGCCCGAGGGGTGCCACCAGCCCATGGTGGCCGGCTGGTCGAGCAGCACCACGGCCTCTTCGCCGTTGAGCTTGCCCAGGTCGAGCAGCACCGTCTCGTCACGGCCGCTGAGCACGTAGCTGGCGGCGCGGGTCGCCAGGCCCGGGACGAGGATGTCGAGCACCTCGAGGCTTTCGGCGACATGCTTGGTGAAGGGGGTAGCGGGGGTGGAGAGGCCGATTTTTTCCAGCAACTTCTGCAACATGATGAACCTGTCCTTGGCGGTGCGATGGCCGATGGTAATTCATCCGGGCCGGGCGCGACCCCCGCTATCGCCTCGTCAATGCCTGTTTCTGCTGCCTGGCTCATGTTTTTCCGTTGCACGGGGTTACCGGGCGGGGGAGAGGGCCATCGCGTCGGCTTGAGAGGTTGCCGGTCCTGGTCTTAACTCGTGGGCGTAGCACCCATAACCACAACAAGGGGATGCCATGAACGATCACACCGAAAACTCCAGCTCGGACAGCGGCATCGATGCCGTCGCGATTTTCTGCCTCATCCTGATCGTGGTCGCCACGGCGGTGTTTTGGGTCAGCCACCAGTAGCAGGAGCAAGCGAGGCGGCGGGGTGTGGCGCGGGTATACTGCAGCGCATTCGACGAAAAGGTTTTCCTTGATGTCCTTTCCACGCTCCCTGGCCTTGTGCATGGGGCTGTTCTGTTGTGACCTGGCGCAGGCCGCCTCCGTTGTGTTTCTCAACCCCGGTCGTAGCGACGAGCCGTTCTGGCGCAGCTACGCAGAATTCATGCGCGCGGCTGCCGATGACCTGGGTATGGAATTGCGCATCGAGTTCGCCGAGCGTGACAACGCGCGCATGCTGGGTCAGGCCCGCGCAGCGCTTATGGGGCCCGAGGCGCAGCGCCCCGACTACCTGGTATTCGTCAACGAGCAGTACGTTGCACCGGAGATTCTCCGGCTGGGGCAGGGCAGCGGGGTGCGCTTGTTCATCGTCAATAGCACCTTGACGGATGAGCAGCGCGGCCTGGCCGGCGGCCCGCGCGAGCGCTATGGCAACTGGATCGGCAGCCTGGTGCCCAATGACGAGGAGGCCGGGGCGCTGATGGCCGAGGAGCTGATCCGCCAGCAGCGCCGTGTGCAGCCACAGGGCGGGATCGAGATGCTGGCGTTCTCCGGCGTGAAGCAGACGCCCGCTGCCCGCGTCCGGGAGGCGGGGCTGCAGCGGGTGCTGGCAGCCAACCCGGATGTCAGGCTGCGCCAGCTCGTGTATGCCGAGTGGGACCGTGGCCGGGCTCTAGAGCAGGCCCGCCAACTGCTACCACGCTATCCGAGGGTCAGCCTGGTATGGGCGGCCAATGACGCGATGGCCTTCGGCGCCATGCAGGCTGCCGATGAGTTGGGCGCGCAGGTGCGTGGTCGCTTGCATTTCTCCGCGCTGAACAACTCTCCCGAGGTGCTGCAGGCGCGTATCGACGGGCGCGTGGATGTGCTGGTGGGCGGGCACTTCACCTTGGGTGGCTGGGCACTGGTGATGCTGGCGGATTACGACGCTGGGCAGGATTTTGCCCGTTTCGGCGGCGCGGATCAGCGCGCGCGGTTGTTCACCCGGCTGGATGCGCGACAGGCTCGGCAGTTGCTGAAGCACCTCCAACAGCCGGGCTACGGCGTCAGGTTCCGCGATTTCGGTGCGCGTGGGCACCCGGACTTCTCCGGCTACCGCTTTTCCCTGTCTCCGCTGCTGGATTGACGCGCACTACAGCCCGGCGAAGTGCAGCACCAGCTTGACCACGCCGAACAGCGTCAGCGCGAACACCAGGGTGAAGAGCACGCCGAGGATGATGAAGTGGCTGGGCTTGCCACGGCTGAAGTCCCGCGAGCGGTTCTTGCCGCTCTGCACGCCGAAGGCGGCCGCCGCGACGCTGTGGAGCATCTCGCGGAAGGTCAGGGGGCGTTGGTTGTCGTCGTCGATGTTGCTGTCGTCCATGGTGCACCTCCGTGGGGCACAAGCTTAGCTCGCCCCCGGCAGGCTGCCCGGATCAATGCACGGGATGCAGCAGGCGGGTGTTGACCTTCTCGGCGCGGGCGCGCAACTGGCCACAGCCGCCATCGATGTCCTGGCCGGCGGAATTGCGCACCTTGGTCAGCACGCCACGGCTGTGCAGGTAGCGCACCAGCTCGATGATGCGATCACCGTCCGGGCGCTGGTAATCGTCCGCTTCCAGGCTGTTGTAGGGGATGAGGTTCATCACCGCGAACTTGCCCTTGAGCAGGCGCAGGATGCCGTCGGCTTCCTCCAGGCTGTCGTTGATGCCGGCGAGCAGCGTCCACTGGTACTGGATGGGGTAGTCCGTGGTGCGGGCATAGGCTTCGCCCAGCTCCACCAGCTCTTCGGGGCTGATGCGCGGCGCCTTGGGCAGCAGTTGTTCGCGCAACTCGGCACGGCTGCTGTGCAGCGACAGTGCCAGGGCCGGCTTGACCCGCTGCTGGGGCAGGCGCTCGAAGACGCGCGGGTCGCCCACGGTGGAGAACACCAGGTTCTTGTGGCCGATGCCGCCGTCGGTGCCCAGCAGGTCGATGGCCTCCAGCACGTTGTCGAGGTTGTGGGCCGGCTCGCCCATGCCCATGAACACCACTTTCTTCACCTTGCGGTAGCGCCGCGCCAGGGCCACCTGGGCGACGATCTCCAGGCTGCCGACCTGGCGCAGCAGGCCGCTCTTGCCGGTCATGCAGAACACGCAACCCACGGCGCAGCCGACCTGGCTGGAGACGCACAGGCCGTCGCGGGGCAGCAGCACGCTTTCGACCATCTGGCCGTCGGCCAGGCCCACCAGCAGCCGTGCCGAGCCGTCGGCGGCCGGATGCTCGGAGCGCAGCCGCGCGAGGTTGTCCAGCTCCTCGGCCAGGGCCGGCAGGCCTTCACGCACGCTGATGGGCAGGAAGTCCTGGGCTTGCTGGCGCAGGGTGCAGGCATCGAGGGGCTTGCCCTGCAGCCAGGCGCGGATCACCCGCCCACGGTGGATGGGTTTGGCGCCGAGGGCGGCAAGGCGGTCGTGCAGGTCTTGGATGCGCATGGGGCGCGAATCCTACCATCGCGCGCCCGCCGCTGGCAGGGCCTCAGCGCCCGCCACGGCTGAGCTCCGCCAGGCGCGCCGCCGACTGCTGCATGGCCTGGCCGAGGGCGTCCAGGTCCACCGCATCGCGGGCGTTTTCCTCGCTCACCGAGTGGATGCGCACCGCCAGTTCGTTGATCTCCTGGGTCACGTGGCTCTGCTCCTGGGCGGCGACGGCTATCTGCTGGGCGCGCTGGGAGATGTCGTCGAAGCTCTGCACCGTGGTCGACAGCGCGGTGGCTGCGCCTTCGGCTTCCTCCACCGCATGGCGGGTGCGTGCCTCGCCGGCCTGCATGGCCTGCACCGCCTGGCGCGAGGCCTGCTGCAGGCTGGCGATCATGGTGCTGATCTCGTTGGCCGAGCTCTGCGTCTTGGCTGCCAGGGAGCGCACCTCGTCGGCGACCACGGCGAAGCCACGGCCCTGCTCGCCGGCACGGGCGGCCTCGATGGCGGCGTTGAGGGCCAGCAGGTTGGTCTGCTCGGAGATGGCCTTGATCACGTCGAGCACGGCGCCCACTTGCTGGCTGTCTTGCTCCAGGCGTGCGATCACCGCGGCGGCGGCGGCCATTTCGCTGGACAGCGCCTGGATGGAGCGGCTGTTGGAACTGACCTTCTGCTGGCCTTCGCTGACCACGCCCTGGGAGCGCTGGGCGGTGTCGGCGCAGTCGTTGGTGTTCTGCGCCACCTCGTTGGCACTGGAGGACATCTCGGTGATGGCCGCCGCCAGCTGGGTGTTTTCCTGGCGTTGCTGCTCGGCGCGGTGGAGCAGGGCGCCACTGAGGCGGCCGAGGCTGCCGGCTTCTTCCTGCAAGCGGCGGGATTCCTCGGCGATCACCTGGAGCATGCCCTGCAGGCGCCCGGCGTACTGGTTGACCGAACGGCGCAGGCCGCCGATCTCGTCGTCGCGGAGGATGGTCAGCGCGCCGCCCTGGCCCTGGCCGCTGCCGAGGGCGTTGATCTGCGCGGTGGTTTCGCCGAGCTGCTCCAGCACCTTGCGCCCGGCCAGCCAGACGAAGAACAGCAGCAGGCCCAGCAGCGGCAGGAGGAACGCCAGCAACTCGTAGGTGAGCGCGCGCGCCAGGCCGGTGACCCGCGTCTGAGGGGTGACCAGGCCGATGGTCCAGCGGGTTTGCGGCATCACGAAGAGGTTGGTCTGGCTGGCTTCGCCCAGCAGGGCGTCGTCGTCCAGCGCCACGCTGGCGGTGCCGCTGGCGCCGAGTTTGCGCCGGGCCTCCGCCAGCGGCTGCAGCCAGGCTTCACGGGCGGCGAGGTCGTCGAACTTCTGCATGCTGGCTTCGGCGCCGCTGCCCGGCAGGGGGAAGAACAGGATGTTGCCGGCCGGGTCGAGGGCGAAGGCATAGCCGCCGGTGACCTTGCCCTGGTCCTTGAGGAAGGCGGCCAGGTCGTCGAGGCGCAGGTCGATGGTGCTGACCCCGGCGAAGCGGCCCTGCAGCTTGTAGGGCACGCTGCAGGTGACCATGGGCACCTTGCTGACCGGGTCCTGGTAGGCCTCGGACCAGGTGCAGGCATTGCCGCTGGCGCTGCGCGCGCCGGTGTACCAGGCGTCGTTGTGGTAACCGGGGCCTTCGGGCTTGTTGTAGTCGTCGGAGTATTCCAGCGCACCGCTGGCACCGCGTGCCCAGAAGAAGCTGCGGCGGTCGACGCCTTCGGTGAAGGCGCCCGGTTCCGGCCAGATGCCGCCGCCGGCGATGGCCGCATCGCCGTTGTTGTCGATCAGGTTGGGGTAGTTGTCGCGGTACTGTGCCTCTTCCCGGGGCAGCACCTCGGCCAGGTGCGCCATGCTCACCGCCAGGCCCTCGATGCCGGCGAGCTTGAGGCCGAGCTGGCGGACGATGGCGCTGCCGGTCTGCTCGATCAGGGCGTTACTTTCCGCCACCACCCGGGGCTGGCCACGGAACACCATGATGGCGAACACGGCGAGGGCGGTGAGCAACAGGAGGAAGATCGCGCCCAGGGTCAGGCGGCTGGAAATGCGGTCAGGCAGCAGAGACATTCGGTACTCCTCGATTCCCAGTCCAGAGGTGAGATCGCGCGACTTTCAGGACTGCTCGCTCAGCATGCAATCTGAGTGCCTGACAAGTTGGGGCGCCTATGAAGCTATCGGCAAGTACCGGCTTTTCTAGATAAGGCTGGGAGGGTTATCAAAGAGGGCCTGTGGGGCACGTCCACAGCTACATAAAATGCAGAGTGGATGTGTCGTTCAGGCTTTCAGCAGTTGTGCCGCAAGATTGGCTGCATGCTGTCGTAGTTCAGGTACTGCAATCGCTTCCCAGTGAGAAGCCTTGAGCATTGGGCTCAGCAGGAACAAGCGATCGTGAGGGCGGGCGAATTGGCCGATCAGTCGATAGTCCGACGTAGTTTCCAACCCTAGTCCTGCTTGATCACGAATCACATCTTTTCGGGTGTGAAGGTTATTGAGGAGGGGATCATCAAGCTGCAATACGTCACTGCACGGTCCTGTACAGTTGATCACGTAGTCGAAAAGCTCATGAGTTTGTTGATCCTGGCTTCTGGACTGAACATCCAGGCGAAGCCCCTGTTGCGTGGGTGTTGCAGCTCTGATCCTGCTTGCCCGGATTTCAAGTTGATGGCACTGCAGCAATTGTTCCATACGTGTTGCTATCCAGGGAGCTGCCCTATGGCGGTGTACATCCCAATAGGGGCGGAGATGGCGAAGGAAGCGCTGGCGCTCCGTATCACCCAGATGTTGCCAGATCGATGGAGTCACTGGGCGAAGTGCCGCGATGATGTCACGCCAGTCGAAGCCGTCCTCCTGTGCGTCCTTGATTAGCTGCCTGACGCCCACGAGCAGATCTCGGATACGTGTTTGTTTGGTCAGCGATTCGGGCACCACTGGCAGAGTGGGAGGGTCGATGTTCTGACGGTGGGGCTGCGGTAGCAGTGCTCTTCTGGATAAAGCCAGCATAGGCCCAGTGTGGTTTTGGTCCTGGAGAGAAAGTGCGACGTCAAACATGGTGAGACCAGAACCCACCATGAGTACGCGTGCGTCTTGCTCTATGGAGTCGAATGCACCGGCTGTCCATGGATCCCGGATGAAGCGAGGATCATCAGCAATGCTCAATAGAGAGCTGGGCACAGTGGGTGTGAAGTTGCCCGTTGCAATGACCACCTGAGAGGCTTCCAGCTGGCGCCCATCTGCGAGGTCTAATATGACTTTGCTGTTTGTAGCGGTGAGGTCGACAACCTGTTCCTCGATAATCTCGAAGGACGTCTGATTCCCACGTCCCGCTACTGCTTCGGCCAGCCGTTGCTCCAGATAGTCGCCATACAGATTGCGAGTTACGAAGTCGCCTCCATTGGTGTCTGGGAGTTTCGTTTGCACGAACTCCAAGAAGTCTTCCGGGTGCTCTGCAAAGAGGCTCATACGGCCGGCTGGAACGTTCAGCAGGTGGCTGCTGGAGCGTGTGCCGTATGCGAGCCCGCGAGCCAGACGGCCAGAGCGATTGATCAGTTGGATGTGGAGGGGGCCGTTGGCGCGGCGTAGCAGTTGGATGGCCAGCGCTGTGCCGCAGAAACCGCTGCCAATAACACTTACATGCTGCCGTGCATTCATATCGTGCTCCTTGCTTTTGGATGGTGACATTTTCCACCATCCATTCGCCTGCCTTAATGACGACGATCAGTAGTCGTAGCCGAGGTTCGGCGCCAGCCAGCGTTCGCTCACGGCCTGGTCCTGGCCCTTGCGCTTGCTGTAGCTCTCCACCTGGTCGCGTTCGATCTTTCCGACCGCGAAGTACTGCGCCTCGGGGTGGGCGAAGTACCAGCCGCTGACGGCCGCCGCCGGGAACATGGCGAAGTGCTCGGTGAGGAACACGCCGCTGACGCCGGGCTTGTCGAAGCTGGCGCTCGGGTCCAGCAGGTTGAACAGGGTGGCCTTCTCGGTGTGGTCCGGGCAGGCCGGGTAGCCGGGAGCGGGGCGGATGCCGTTGTACTGCTCCTTGATCAGCGCCTCGTTGTCCAGGTGCTCGTCGGCGGCGTAGCCCCAGTGTTCCTTGCGCACGCGCTCGTGCAGCCATTCGGCGCAGGCCTCGGCCAGGCGGTCGGCCAGGGCCTTGACCATGATCGAGTTGTAGTCGTCGCCCTTGGCCTCATAGGCCTTGGCCACTTCCTCGGCGCCGATGCCGGCGGTGGTGATGAAGCCGCCGACGTAGTCGACCACGCCGCTTTCCTTGGGCGCGACGAAGTCGGCCAGGCACAGGTTGGGCTTGCTGTCGGGCTTGATGGTCTGCTGGCGCAGGTGGTGCAGGGTGGCCAGCGGCTTGCCCTGGTCGTCACGCACTTCGATGTCGTCGTGGTTGACCTGGTTGGCCGGCCAGAAACCGAACACCGCACGGGCCTTGATCAGCTTCTCGTCGATGAGCTTCTTCAGCATCGCCTGGGCGTCGGCGAACAGCGCGGTGGCGGCTTCGCCCACGACTTCGTCGGTGAGGATGCGCGGGTACTTGCCGGCCAGGTCCCAGGAGATGAAGAAGGGCGTCCAGTCGATGTACTCGGCCAGCACCGCGAGGTCGATGTCTTCCAGCACGCGCACGCCGGTGAAGCTCGGCTTGGGCGCGCGGTAGCCGGCCCAGTCGAAGGCCGGCTTGTTGGCCAGGGCGTCGGCGTAGGCCAGGCGCTCGGTGCGGGCGGCGCGGTTGGCGGTGCGCTCGCGGACTTCGACGTAGTCGGCGCGGGTGCGTTCGACGAAGCCCGCCTTGAGTTCCTTGGACAGCAGCTGGGTGGCCACGCCCACGGCGCGCGAGGCGTCGGTGACGTAGACCACGGCGTCGTTGCTGTACTGCGGGTCGATCTTCACCGCGGTGTGGGCCTTGGAGGTGGTGGCGCCACCGATCATCAGCGGCAGCTCGAAGCCCTGGCGCTGCATTTCGCGGGCGACGTGGACCATCTCGTCGAGGGAGGGGGTGATCAGGCCGGAGAGGCCGATGATGTCGCACTTTTCGGCGATGGCGGTCTGCAGGATCTTCTCCGCCGGCACCATCACGCCGAGGTCGACGATGTCGTAGCCGTTGCAGCCGAGCACCACGCCGACGATGTTCTTGCCGATGTCGTGGACGTCGCCTTTTACGGTGGCCATGAGGATCTTGCCCTTGGCTTCCGGCTTGTCGCCCTTTTCCTCTTCGATGAAGGGGATCAGGTGGGCCACGGCCTGCTTCATCACCCGGGCGGATTTCACCACCTGGGGCAGGAACATCTTGCCGGAGCCGAACAGGTCACCGACCACGTTCATGCCGGACATCAGCGGGCCTTCGATCACTTCTATGGGGCGCGCGCACTGCTGGCGGCACTCCTCGGTGTCTTCGACGATGAAGGCGGTGATGCCCTTGACCAGCGCGTGTTCCAGGCGCTTGTCCACGGGCAGCGAGCGCCATTCCTCGTTCTCCACTTCCTTGACCGCGCCGTCGCCCCGGTACTTGTCGGCGATGGCCAGCAGGGCTTCGGTGGCGTTGGCGTTGCGGTTGAGCACCACATCTTCCACGGCGTCGCGCAGCTCTTTCGGGATCTCGTCGTAGATCTCCAGCTGGCCGGCGTTGACGATGCCCATGGTGAGGCCGTTCTGGATGGCGTAGTAGAGGAACACCGAGTGGATCGCCTCGCGCACCGGGTTGTTGCCGCGGAAGGAGAACGACACGTTGGACACGCCGCCCGAGGAAAGCGCGTGGGGCAGGTTGTCACGGATGTAGGCGCAGGCGTTGATGAAGTCGACCGCGTAGTTGTTGTGTTCCTCGATGCCGGTGGCGACGGCGAAGATGTTCGGGTCGAAGATGATGTCTTCCGGCGGGAAACCCACTTCGTTGACCAGGATGTCGTAGCTGCGCTGGCAGATCTCTTCCTTGCGCGCCTGGGTGTCGGCCTGGCCGACCTCGTCGAAGGCCATCACCACCACCGCGGCGCCGTAGCGCTTGCACAGCTTGGCGTGGTGCTTGAACTGCTCGACGCCTTCCTTCATCGAGATGGAGTTGACGATGCCCTTGCCCTGGATGCACTTCAGGCCGGCCTCGATCACCTCCCACTTGGAGGAGTCGATCATGATCGGCACGCGGGAGATGTCCGGCTCGCCGGCGATGAGGTTGAGGAAACGCACCATCGCCGCCTTGGAGTCGAGCATGCCCTCGTCCATGTTGATGTCGATGACCTGGGCGCCGGCTTCCACCTGCTGCAGGGCGACTTCCAGGGCCTCGGTGTAGTTCTCCTCGCGGATCAGGCGGGCGAACTTGGCGGAGCCGGTGATGTTGGTGCGTTCACCGACGTTCACGAACAGCGAGCTGCGGTCGATGGTGAAGGGCTCCAGGCCCGACAGACGGCAGGCCTTGGGAATCTCCGGGACCACGCGCGGCGGGTGCTTGGCCACGGCCTTGGCGATGGCCTCGATGTGCCCCGGGGTAGTGCCGCAGCAGCCGCCGATGATGTTGAGGAAGCCACTGGCGGCGAACTCCTCGACCACCACGGCCATTTCCGCCGGGGTCTCGTCGTACTCGCCGAAGGCGTTGGGCAGGCCGGCGTTGGGGTGCGCGGAGACGTGGGTGCCGGCCTTGCCCGCCAGTTCGGCGAGGTAGGGGCGCAGTTCCTTGGCGCCGAGGGCGCAGTTCAGGCCCACGGAGATCGGCTTGGCGTGGCTCACCGAGTTCCAGAAGGCTTCGGTGGTCTGGCCCGAGAGGGTGCGGCCGGAGGCGTCGGTGATGGTGCCGGAGATCATGATCGGCAGCTCGACGCCCAGCTCCTCGAACACGCCCTGCACGGCGAAGATCGCCGCCTTGGCGTTGAGGGTGTCGAAGATGGTTTCGATCAGGATGAGGTCGGCGCCGCCTTCCATCAGGCCCTTGGTGGCCTCGGTGTAGTTCTCCACCAGCTCGTCGAAGGTGACGTTGCGGTAGCCCGGGTCGTTGACGTCGGGGGAGATGGAGCAGGTGCGGCTGGTCGGGCCGAGGACGCCGGCGACGAAGCGCGGGCGGTCCGGGGTTTCCAGGGTCTTGGCGTCGGCCACTTCACGGGCCAGGCGTGCGCCCTCGACGTTCAGCTCGTACACCAGGGATTCCATGCCGTAGTCGGCCTGGGACACCTGGGTGGCGTTGAAGGTGTTGGTCTCGAGGATGTCGGCACCGGCGTCGAGGTAGGCCTTCTCGATGGCCTGGATCACGTCCGGGCGCGACAGCAGCAGCAGGTCGTTGTTGCCCTTGACGTCGCTCGGCCAGTCGGCGAAGCGCGCGCCGCGGTAATCCTCCTCTTGCAGCTTGTAGCTCTGGATCATGGTGCCCATGCCGCCATCGAGGATCAGGATGCGTTCCTTGAGGGCTTGGTGGAGGGCGTGCAGGCGAGCGCTGCGATCGGTGAGCGGGCTGGACATGGAGGACCTGACTAGCTGGGCGGAAAGGGTGCGAAGCATAGCAAAGATGAAGGGGATCGACCGCCCACCGGCTGGCGCATGAAAATGGCTCATGTTGGTTGCGGCGAAAGGTCGCGACAGCCCTGGCGGGCCCGGTGCGCGGGGATGCAGGCGTGGCGGGGGAGAACGGGGAACGCGGCCGTGGATGAGGGAGGGTCATCCACGGCGCGGGGGGATCAGCCGCGGCAGCTGGCCGTGGCGTAGACGAAGTACTTCACCAGGTCGCGGTCGGTGCGGTTCCACACCTCGCCGACCGAGCGCAGGCCCTGGCTCTGGCCGACCGAGCCGGCGATGCTGCCGCACCAGACGCGGGGGTACTTGCCACGGTACAGGGTGCCGCCGATGACCACGGCGACGTGGCCGTTGTTGCGCGCCGGGTTGTGGTCGCTGCCCTTGATGCCGGCGATCACGAAGTAACCCTGGGAGGCCTTCTGCGCGGCTTCGTCACCGCTGGCCAGTTCCTTCCAGCCGGTGGCCTGGGGCAGGCCGCCCATGATGGCGTCGGCGTTGCCGCTGGGAATCGGTACGCCGAGGGTGGCAGCCACCGACTGGAGGAAGCCGGAGCAGTTGTTCTTGTTCAGGGTACCGGCGATGAAGCTCTGGTCCCAGGCCGCGGTGGCGGCGTTGACGATGCAGGTGTCGAGGCTCATTGACTCATCCCTATCAGGGTTTGCAGAAAGGCTGTACGGGTTGCTTTGCGTGGGTCTTGCAGTTGCCGGTGTCGTCGCAGTCGGCGCCCAGCACCAGCTCTTCGCCCTCGATGGACGCGCGCTTGCCGGTGATGTCCTGGCGGTGCAGCACCTTGCAGGTGGCGGTGTCGTAGGCCACCAGCTCGCCGTTGGAGCCGCTGAACTCGTAGGTCACCAGGCGCTTCTCGTCGTGGCTGAGGTACAGCGGGTCGCGGGCCCAGATGCCGCCATCCTCGATGTTGCAGCTCTTGCCGCTGGCCTTGTCCAGCAGCACCACCGGCGGCTCGGGGAAGGAGTCGGGCTCGGCGATGTCCGGGTTCTCGTTGACGAAGCGCACCTGCAGGTGCTGGCCGTCGCCGACGAAGGTGGTGGGCGCCTCGGGGCTCGCCACCAGTTTCAGCGGCGCGAAGCCGCAATCGGACGCCTGGGCACAGGCGCTGAGGGTCAGGGCGGCAAGGGCGCCGGCGAGGGGTTTCATGGTCAGGGTCTCCTGTGGCATGGCGGGGGCCGGCCGGGCGGCGTTCGGCTGCAGTTCAGGAGGGGGAGCGCCGGACGGCGACCCCGAGAACGGTCCCTGTAGCTGCGCCGACATCATCCCTGGCGGTCTGGCGTGGCGGCAGGATACGCCGGCGGCTCGCCGTGAGAGATGACGGCGTTCACGTCTGCAACGCTCGGCAGGCCCTGGCGGACGGGCGGTGGAGCGGCGAGTGCCTCGGATTGTCGATCTGGGTCACGAAAGCCGGCTGCCGCTCTTCACAGGCAGGCGCGGCTGTTGCAGATTGATGCTGGCACCTCGCTAGTGCAGCAGGGCAAGGCCCACCAAGAGGCGAAAGACACGCCACCCGAATACCCACTACCGCACGCAAGACTGAGCACATACAAGGAAGCAGTTCGATGGAACAGGCGAAGAAAGTGATGGAAATGGCCGGCTACTGGGCCGGTCATGCAGTACAGGGCGTCGCCACCGGCGAGATGCTGATTCCCATCGTCGGCTACCTGGGCACGGACCAGCAGACCAGCATGGAACGGCTGTTGATGGACAGCTCGGTGGAGGCCATGCAGCAGGGCGATGCGCGCATCACCAACCTGGCCGCAGACAAGCTGGGCGCCGTGTTCATCCGCGACGGCCTGGTCACCCTGCCCACCGGCAAGACCGACTGCCTGATCGTCGACATCCGCTTCGCTTCGGACAAGCAGCGCCATTTCCAGTGGCTGCTGCCCTATCGCAACGCCGGCCACCAAGCCGGCTTCGCCGTGCACAAGCCGAAGGCCTCGGCTGGCGCGGGCTTCTCCAACGACGAACTCCAGGAGCTGGCCGCTGCCTTCTTCGATGGCCTGGAGAACAACGAGGAAGCCCTGGAGGTGTGGAACAGCAACTTCGTCGATCAGGCGGGCGAAAGCTCCGGCTTCCACGGCCAGGAGAACACCAATTTCACCGCCGAGGAGTTCCAGGCCCTGCGCCGCGCGCCCTTCATGGTGTTCCTGCTGGTGGCCGCCGCCGATGGCAAGCTCGACAACAAGGAGGCCCAGGCCTTCGTCAAGCAGCTGGGGGATTCGGCCAAGGAAGGTGGCGAGCTGTACTCGCGCATCATCACCAACGTCATCACCGATGTGCCGCAGCTGCTGACCGAACTGCTGACCACGCCGTTCAATCACGCCCAGGAACTGCTGCGCATCCGCCTGATCGTCGAGACCAAGGTATCGGCGGAGGAGGCGCAGGCGTTCAAGCAGGCGTTGCTGGGCCTGGGCAAGACGGTGGCCTCGGCCTCCGGCGGCTTCCTCGGCTTCGGCAGCAAGATCAGCAAGGAAGAAAAGGCCACCCTGGAGCGCATCGCCGCCGGCCTGGGCCTGACCTACAGCTGAGCCGCTGCGGCTAGCTGGGCGATGGCGCTGCGCCGCGAGGGCGCAGCCCATCGCTACCACCTTGGCTACCGGTGCGCTGCAGCGCAGCGCGGATGCCGGTAGAATCCGCCGGTCCGTTCGCCAAGGAAAATGCTTCATGCCGTATCGCGCGTTGTTCGCCGCCGCCTTCCTGTTCCTGGGCGCTGCGGCGCAGGCCGAGGATATTTCCTATAGCCGCGACATCCAGCCGATCTTCACCGAGAAGTGCGTGGCCTGCCACGCCTGCTACGACTCGCCGTGCCAGCTCAACCTGGGCAGCGCCGAGGGGGCCACGCGCGGGGCGACCAAGAAGCCGGTCTACGACGGCACCCGCACCCAGGCCCAACCCACCACCCGGCTGTACTTCGACGCCCGTGGCGAAGCGGCCTGGCGGCAGAAGGACTTCTATTCCGTACTGCACGGCCAGGCCTCCCAGGCTGCCCTGATGGCGCGCATGCTGGAGCTGGGCCACAGCACGCCGCTTGTGCCCAATGCCAAGCTGCCGGCGGACCTGGACATCAGCATCAACCGCGAGAACCAGTGCCCGGCGCCGGGGGAGTTCGACGGCTACGCGAAGACGTTCGCCCACGCCGGCATGCCCTTCGCCGTGACCGGGCTGGACGACCAGCAGTACCAGACCCTGCAGCGCTGGCTGGCGGCCGGCGCACCGGTTGAAGAGGTCGCGCCGACGCCCACGCCGGACGAGGCGCGCCAGGTGGCCGAGTGGGAGACCCTGCTCAACGCCCGGGGCGCCCGCGAGGTGCTGGTGGGGCGCTGGTTGTTCGAGCACCTGTTCCTCGCCCATCTGTATTTCGATGGCGGCAAGAGCGGGCATTTCTTCCAGCTGGTGCGTTCGCGTACGCCCAGCGGCAAGCCCATCGACCCCATCGCCACGCGTCGTCCCAACGATGACCCGGGCACCGATTTCTACTACCGGCTGTGGCCCATCCAGGGCGTGATCGTGCACAAGACGCACATCACCTACCCGCTGGACGACGCCAAGCTGGCACGGGTCAACGAACTGTTCTTCGGCAGCGACTGGAGCACCGACAAGGTGCCGGGCTATGGCGCCCAGCGTCGGGCCAACCCCTTCGAAACCTTCGAGGCCATCCCGGCCCAGGCGCGCTACCAGTTCATGCTGGATAACGCCGAGTACTTCGTGCGTACCTTCATCCGCGGGCCGGTGTGCCGGGGGCAGATCGCCACGGACGTGATCCGCGATAACTTCTGGGCGCTGTTCCAGGACCCGCAACACGACCTCTACGTCACCGATGCCGCCTACCGCGGCGAGGCGACGCCGCTGCTGGCGATGCCCGGGCAGTTCGACGAGATCGGCGGGCTGCTGAGCCTGTGGCACAGCTACCGCGACAAGCGCAACGCCTACGAGGAGCTGCGTCGGGACGCCTATGCTGAAGCCGCGGTGCCCACCTGGGCGGATATCTGGACCGGCAACGACAACGCGCTGCTGTCCATCTACCGCCAGTTCGACAGTGCCTTCGTGCGCAAGGGCCTGATCGGCGAGGTGCCGCAGACGATGTGGCTGCTGGACTACCCGCTGTTCGAGCGCACCTACTACCAGTTGGTGGTCAACTTCGACGTGTATGGCAACGTCTCCCACCAGGCGCAGACGCGGCTGTACTTCGACCTGATCCGCAATGGTGCCGAGGTCAACTTCCTGCGCCTGATGCCGGCCGAGTCGCGCACCGCGATCCTCGACGACTGGTACCAGAACAGCGGCAAGCTGAAGATGTGGCTGGACTACGAGGACATCGACGACGACACGCCCACCGGGCTGTTCCTCCCGGTGGAGCGCGCCAAGGGCTCCTTCGCCGCGCAGCTGCTCAAGCGCTACGCCGACCTCAATGCGCGGCCGGACCCGATCAACCGCTGCACCACCGGCAACTGCTACCGCCCGGGGATCGACCCGGCGCTGCAGCAGGCCGAGCAGGCCTTGAGCCAGCTGGTCAGCCGGCCGGCGGCGGGGCTCAAGGTAATCGACCAGTTGCCGGAAGCGACGCTGCTGCGCGTCGAACTCGCCGACGGGCGTCGCGAGGTCTACAGCGTGCTGCGCAACCGCGCCCACAGCAACGTGGCCTTCATGATGGGCGAGGAACTGCGCTACCAGCCGGGGCTGGACACCCTGACCATCTACCCCGGCGTGCTCACCAGCTACCCGAACTTCATGTTCAACCTGCGCGCCGAGGAGGTGCCGGAGTTCGTCAGCGCCCTGGGCCAGGTCAAGGACACGGCGGCCTTCGACAAGGTGGTGGAGCGTTGGGGCATCCGCCGCAGCCACCCGCAGTTCTGGCACTACTTCCACGACCTCTCGGCCTACATCCGCGAAACCGAGCCGGTGGAGGCGGGCGTGCTGGACATGAACCGCTATCAGAACCTCTGAGAAGTTGTCGCGAATAATTCCTACCAAAACACTAGGACTTTATCCGTAGGACCTGATTGGCGTACACTGCGCCCCATGTTTGCGAGGAGTTGCCATGAGCGCCATCACCATTACCCAGGCAGCCGAAGATTACCTGGCTGACCTGCTGTCGAAGCAGAACACCAGCGGTATCGGCATCCGTGTATTCATCACCCAGCCGGGCACCCAGTACGCCGAGACCTGCATCGCCTACTGCAAGCCGGGTGAGCAGAAAGCCGAGGACACCCCGCTGGCCCTGGCTTCCTTCACCGCCTGGATCGACGCCGTCAGCGAGCCCTTCCTCGACGACGCCGTGGTCGACTACGCCACCGACCGCATGGGCGGCCAGCTGACCATCAAGGCGCCGAACGCCAAGGTGCCGATGGTCAATGAAGACAGCCCGCTGAACGAACGCATCAACTACTACCTGCAGACCGAGATCAACCCCGGCCTCGCCAGCCACGGCGGCCAGGTGAGCCTGGTGGACGTGGTCGAGGAGGGCATCGCCGTGCTGCAGTTCGGCGGCGGCTGCCAGGGCTGCGGCCAGGTCGACCTGACCCTCAAGGACGGCGTCGAGCGCACCCTGCTCGAGCGCATCCCCGAGCTGAAGGGCGTGCGTGACGTCACCGACCACAGCAACCGCGAAAACGCCTATTACTGAGGCGTGCAGCGGCAAGAAGAAGGCAGCCCTCGGGCTGCCTTTTTTGTGCCTGTGATTTCCCGGGCTGAAGCCCGGGCTACGGTCATTCAGGGCTTATCGCGGGCACATCTTTGCCGCGCGCCATGCACCGTAGGATGGCGTAGAGCGCAGCGAAACCCATGCTGCCCGGTGTTCGGGAATGCACCGAATCGATGGGGTTCGCGCAGCTCTTCCCATCCTACGATCCGCACAGGTCTCTGGCGGGTTTCCCCCGCCCTACTTTGCTGCGGGGTAAGCACCGAATCGATGGGATTCGCGGAGCTCTTCCCATCCTACGATCCGCACAGGTCTCTCGCGGGTTTCCCCCGCCCTGTCTTTGCTGCGGGGTAAGCACCGTAGGATGGCGTAGAGCGCAGCGAAACCCATGCTGTCCGGTGTTCGGGGATACACCGAATCGATGGGATTCGCGGAGCTCTTCCCATCCTACGATCGTTGCGGGTAGAGCTTCGCGAGCAGAGCTCGCTCCTACGGGGCATGCCGCGATGCGGGGCGGCGATCAGGGTGTGGCTTCGGCCTGGGCGACCTTGCTCCTGCGTACCGAGAACAGCGCCAGCAGGACGACCGCCACCAGCGGCAGCATGCCGAGGTTCACCGCACCCCAGCCGAGGCCGGTGATCAGCGCGCCGGAGGCGAAGGAGGCGCAGGCGGCCACCAGGCTGTTGCACAGCTCCATCAGCGCCTGGGCCTGGCCGCGTTCGTCGGCGTTGTGCCCTTCCGCCAGCAGGGTGGTGCCGGCCACCAGCATCAGGTTCCAGCCCAGCCCCAGCAGGAACGAACTCACCAGGAAGTACCCCATGCCCAGCCCGGCCAGGGCGATGCCGGCGCTCAGGAGCAACAGCACCGCGCCCACCAGGGCCACGCGGCGGCTGCCGAAACGGTCCACCAGCGGGCCGGCGGCGAAGGCGGGGAGGAACATGCCGAGCATGTGCCAGCGGATCACCTCGGAGCCGGCTTCCAGAGGCAGGCCGCAGAAAGTCATGGCCAGGGGCGTGGCGTTCATGACCAGGATCATCAGCCCGTGGCCGATGGCGGTGGTGGCGATGGCGGCGCGCACCAGGGGGCGTTGCAGCAGGGCGCGGGTGGCGGCCCAGCCGGCCTTGGGTGGGCGCGGCGCCTGGCCTTCGCGCAGCAGGCGAAGCAGCACCAGGGCGATCAGCGCGAGGCCGGCGATTGCCAGGTAGGCACCGACGAAGGGCGTTTCCAGGGCATTGCGTGACCAGAGCGCCAGGCTCGGCGCCAGCAAGGCCGCACAAACCCCGCCGCCCACCACATAGGCGGTGGCGCGGCCCTTGTGCTGCTCGTCCACGGCCTCTTGGGCGGCGAAGCGGTAGTACATGGCCGAGGCCTGGTAGGCGCCGATGGGCAGGGCGCCCAGGCACAGCAGGGTGAAGTCGCCGAGCCAGACGCCCAGGGCGCTGAGCAGGCCGCCCAGCACGCCCGCGGCGGCGCCGAGCATCAACCCGGGGCGGCGGCCGTGGCGCTGCATGAACAGCGACAGCGGCTGTACCGCCAGCAGGTTGCCCAGCACCAGCAGCGCCAGCGGCAGGGTGGCCAGGGCATTGAGCGGCGCCAGCTGCAGCCCCACCAGCGAGGTGAGGGTGATGCCGATCATCGAACAGCTCCAGTACAGGGCCTGGCCGGCGAACAGCAGGCGGATGCTCGGGTTGCGCAGCAGCATGGGGACCTCGGTGGCTTACCAGTACTTGGGGTAGCGGGCCTCGCGGCTCGCGTTGTTGTAGATCAGCGCCACCAGCACCAGCAGCAGGGCGCCGCTGAGGGTGGGGTAGAGCAGGAAATCCCAGCCCGGTTGCAGGAGGAAGACGATCACCGGGTTGGAGCCGGCCGGCGGGTGCACGGTGCGGGTCAGCATCATCAGGGCGATGGCGCTGCCCACCGCCAGGGCCACGGCCCACCAGTGCGGGCCGCAGAAATGCAAGAAGGCCAGGCCGGTGAAGGTGCTCAGCAGGTGGCCGAAGACCACGTTGCGCGGCTGCGAGAAGGGCACGTCGGGGAAGCCGAACACCAGCACGCAGGAGGCGCCGAAGGAGCCCAGCAGCAGGCTCAGGGTCAGCGCGTCGCCCAGGCCGGCGATGCTGGCAATGGCCAGGACGCCGCCGAGCCAGGCGATGAACACCTGGCGCGTGGCGGGGCGTGGGGGCAGGGCGACGGCGTCGCCACGGAATTTCTTCACCAGTTCGAGCATGGTCGTCTTCCGGTTCAGGCGCGCTTGGCGCAGCCAGCAGGGTTGTGGATGCGTTGGCTCGACGGCGGGTTGGCGGCGAGCTTGGCGACAGGGCGAATGGGACGCCCGACCAGCTTGCCAGCGCAGTTGGGGCAGTGGCCGGCGAGGTGGGTTTCGACGCAATCGCGGCAGAAGGTGCACTCGAAGGAGCAGATCATCGCCTCGGCGGAGTCGGGTGGCAGGTCCTTGTCGCAGCATTCGCAGTTGGGGCGCAGTTCGAGCATGGCGGTTTCCTCAGGCTTGGTTGGGGCGTCCGAAGCGTTCCGCGTATTCCTGCGGGCTGATGGACAGGTGTTTGTGAAAGGTGCGGCGCAGGTTTTCCGGGTGGCCGAAGCCGGTGAGGCGGGCCACGGTGGCGATGGAGGCCTGGGCGTCCTGCAGCAGCGCGCGGGCCGCCTCCAGGCGCACCCGTTCGATGTACTTGCCGGGGCCCATGCCCAGCTCCTGGACGAAGACCCGGGACAGGCTGCGCGGCGCCATGCTGGCCTGGCTGGCCAGGGCCTCCAGCGAGAGATCGCCACCGAGGTTGCCGGGTATCCACTCCAGCAGGGCGGCGAGGCGCGGCGTGCGGCTGGGCTCGCAATTGAGCAGGGCGCTGAACTGCGCCTGGCCGCCGGGGCGGCGCAGGAACAGCACCAGCCGGCGCGCCACCGCCAGCGCCATGGTGCGGCCGAGGTCGGCCTCCACCAGCGCCAGGGCCAGATCGATGCCGGCGGTGACCCCGGCGGAAGTGAACACATGGGGGTCGCCATCGCGGCCGGCGGGGTCGTAGGTGTGCAGGCGGTCACCTTGTACGTCGATATCGCAATAGCCACCCAGGGCCGGTACGTCGGACCAGTGGGTGGTGGCGCTGCGCCCGGCGAGCAGGCCGGCAGCGGCGAGGATCAGGGCTCCGGAGCAGATGGAGCCGAGCCGGCGCACCTGGGGCTCGGCGTCACGCAGCCAGGCCAGTAGCGGTGGGTTGCGGCACATGCGCTCGACGCCCATGCCGCCCGCCACCAGCAGGGTGTCGAGGGAGGCGGGATCGACCTCATGATAGGCGGCCTCGGCGACCAGGGCGAAGCCGGCAGAGGTCTTTACCGCGCCGGCTTCGGTGCCGATCAGGCGGATGCCGTAGGCGTCGGGCAGGCCCTGGCGCTGGCGCTCGACGTTGGCCGAGGCGAACACCTGCAGCGGGCCGGTCACGTCCAGGCTCATCACGTCGTCGAATGCCAGGCAGGCGATGGTGCGCAAGGGGTCCATGGCGGGGCTCCATCAGGTTGATGGTGCCAGTCTGCGTCCTGCCGGGTTTGGCGACAATGACAATAGCCCCACAGATATTGCCAAACCCCTGGCCAGGCGCTCAGCCCGCCGGGGCGACGTGCAACGCCTGGAGGAAATGCATCAGCGAGGCTTCCTCGGCACTCAGGCCTTTGCGCTTGCGAGCCTTCTTCAGGCCCTGCAGTTCGCCGGCGAGGAAGGCCTCGATGATGGCGGGATGGACGTAGCACTTGCGGCAGATGGCCGGGGTGTTGCCCAGCTCGCTGGAGACCTGGCGGATCACCTCCACCAGGTGCTTTTTGGCCGTGGCTTCGTCCTGCCAGCGGTGCTTGCGCAGGTGCTCCAGGGCCAGGGCGCTGCCGGCCCAGGTGCGGTAGTCCTTGGCGGTGAAGTCTTCGCCGGCGTGGCTGCGCAGGTAGTCGTTGATGTCGTGGGAGCTGACGGTGCGGCGCTCGGCGCCCTCGTCCAGGTACTGGAACAGGTGCTGGCCGGGCAGCTCCAGGCAGCGGCGGAGGATGCGCGCCAGGCGCGGGCTGCTGAGCCGGACGCTGTGCTCGATGCCGCTCTTGCCCTTGAATTCGAAGCGGATGTTGTTGCCCTTCACGGCGACATGGCGGGTGCGCAGGGTGGTGAGACCGAAGGATTTGTTGTCCCGCGCGTAGCGGCTGTTGCCGATGCGGATCAGGGTGCGGTCGAGCAGGGCGACCACGGCGGCCATGACCTTGTCACGGCCCAGCCCTGCTTCGCTCAGGTGCAGGTCGATGCGCCCGCGCAGGGCCGGCAGGGCCTGGCCGAAGCGCAGCAGGCGCTCGTACTTGGCGGCGTCGCGTATCTCGATCCACAGCGGGTGGTAGCGGTACTGCTTGCGCTGGCGGGCATCGCGGGCGGTAGCCTGGATATGGCCCTGCGGGTCGGCGCAGATCCACACCTGCTGGTAGGCGGGCGGGATGGCGAGCTTGTTGATGCGCTGGATCTCCAGCTCGTCGCGTATCGGCTTGCCGGCCAGGTCGATGTAGACGAACTTTCCACGGCTCAGGCGCCGGGCGAAGCCGGGCATGCTGTCCTCAACGTAGCGCAGTTGCGGCGGCAGGGCGGGCGGCGTTGCGGCTGTCATGCGTGTGCCTCCACGGGTGAGGCCTGGTGCTTGCGGCCCAGGGCGCGTGACCAGGCCTGGCCGTCGCAGCGGGGGCAATGGGCGTCCTGCCCCTGGGCGAGGTGCAGGGTGAACCCGCACCGGTTGCAGGCGTAGAGGCCGTCAGTGCTGGGGCGATCCACGCTCTGGCGCAATTGGCGGGGTAGCACGGAGAGGCCCGCGCGCACTTCGCTGTCATCGAAGAAATACAGGCTGACGTCGCCATTCACTTCGAGTATGGCCAGCCTTACCTGGCCCAGGTGCTCGACACTCTGGCGGCGCAGCTCCATGAAGAACTCGTCGCTGGAGATGTTGTTACGGGCCAGGGCGTCGATGTCGTAGAGGCCGTCGCGGATGATCACCACCGGCTCGCCCTCCAGCCAGGCGCCGAAGCGGCGGTTGCGCTCCATGGCGTAGGTGGTGACGCGGTAGAGCAGCAGCAGGGTGGTGAAGACCACGAGGATCGGCAGCAGCGGCACGTCTTCATAGAAGGAGACGTCGCCGGCCGCAGAGCCGAGGGTGAGGATGACCAGCACCTCGAACAGGGAGATCTGCCGTACGCCGCGGCGCCCGGAAATCTTCAGGAAGGCGAAGACCACGACGAAGGCGAAGAGGGCGCGTAGCGCGACTTCCGCGAGGAAGCTCAGGGGGAACTCATCGATGAGGATGCGGTGCCAGTCGAATGGGTTCATGGCCTGTGTGCTCCTTGCGCGGGCGAGCGAGGCTGGCGCGGGCGGGTTGCCGCGTGTGCTCGGGCTGCAAGGTTATGGACAGCGAAGGCGGGGGAATTTCTTCAGTGAAAAGCGAGGCGGCGTTGCGATAACGCCAGGGCGGGCAGCCGGGAAGCTGCCCGCCGCGCAGTGGGCACAGCGCTGGGAGGTATTACTCGGGCATTTCCCAGGGGGCGAGGCTGTAGCCTTGGCGGCTCAGCTCCTCGCGGGACTGCTTGAGGATGCTGGCCAGTTGTTCGGGGTCGGAATAGGTGCTGCTGGCGATTTTCGAGCGGCCCAGCAGGCGGGTGCTGGTGCGGTCGATGACGCTGAGGCTCAGCTCGCCGTTGCCGTCCTGTGGGGCCCAGGCCACGCACTGGAAGGGTTGGAAGGCGCGGCCGGCGATGATCAGGGCTTCGTTGAAGCGCAGTGTTGCATTCATGGGGTGGGTCTCTCCGTATTGTGCCCATTGAGGTGACGGACCCGGTCGGCTCGACCGTTTGTGTGCCGTCGTGGATATGGATGGCGAAACCTGACCGGGAAGTCACAGGCCGTCGTGAATAAATAACTATTTGTCGCGGCAATGAATGGATTGGTGATAACGGTCTCGAAAAACCGTCATTTCCGTGCGTTGCCGGGCGTGCCTCGGGTATACAGGTGCGCCATGGGCCGGCCGCTCGCGCCGGTGCCCGCCATGCACCTGAACCACCGGGGTAGATGCAGTGCCTATTCGCCTTGACCGATCCTTCACCCGCTGCGCCGGGCTCCTGTTCTGCCTGCTGTTGGCGGCCTGTTCCAGCCAGCCTTCGACATCGCCCAGGCTGCGTGCCCTGCCCGAAGCGGTGGAGCTGAGCAACGTGCCTTTCTTCGCCCAGCACGCCTACCAGAGCGCGCCGGCCAGCCTGGCTGCGCTGTTCACCCTGCAGGGCGAGACGGTGACGCCGGGCATGCTGGAAAAGGAGCTGCGCCTGCCCGAACGGGAAGAGGCACTGCAACAGAACCTGGCGGGCGTGGTGAACCGCCATGGCTTGCTGCTGTACCCGCTGGGCAATCAACTGGAAGACCTGCTGGTGCAGGTGGCGGCGGGCAATCCCGTGCTGGTGCACCTGCGCCAGGGCTACGGCTGGCTGCCGTCCTGGCGCTACGCGCTGGTGGTAGGCTACGACCGCAACAAGCAGGTACTGCTCCTGCGTGCTGGTGGCATACGCCGCCTGCCGATGAGCTTCTCGGAGTTCGAGTCGGGTTGGGAGGGTGCTGGCCACTGGGCCGCTTTGCTGCAGGCGCCGAACCAGCTGCCCGCCGAAGCGGATAGGTCGCGCTGGACCCAGGCCGTCGATGCGCTGGCCGGTGCCGGGCAGGCCGATGCGGCGAATATCGCCAGGAAGCAGCTGCACTGATTGTTCTGGCGGGGCCGCAGCCCCAATGAAAAACGGCGCCCGAGGGCGCCGTTTTCATATCTCGGGGATCAGATCCCCAGCTTGTCGCGCAGGCTGTAGTACCAGGCGCCGATGGCGCTGAACGGTACCTGGAACAGGCGGCCACCCGGGAAGGGGTAGTGCGGCAGGCTGGCGAAGGCGTCGAAACGCTCTGCCTGGCCGCGCAGTGCTTCGGCCAGTACCTTGCCCGCCAGGTGGGTGTAGGTGACGCCGTGGCCGCTGCAGCCCTGGGAGTAATAGATGTTGTCGCCGATACGGCCGACCTGGGGCAGGCGCGAGAGGGTCAGCAGGAAGTTGCCGGTCCAGGCGTAGTCGATCTTCACGTTCTTCAGCTGCGGGAAGGTCTTGAGCATCTTCGGGCGGATGATCGCCTCGATGTTCGCCGGGTCGCGGGCGCCATAGACCACGCCGCCGCCATAGATCAGGCGGTTGTCGCCGGTGAGGCGGTAGTAGTCCAGCAGGTAGTTGCAGTCTTCGACGCAGTAATCCTGGGGCAGCAGGCTCTTGGCCATTTCTTCCGACAGCGGCTCGGTGGTGATCACCTGGGTGCCGCACGGCATGGACTTGGACGCCAGCTCGGGCAGCAGGTTGCCCAGGTAGGCGTTGCCGGCCACGACCACGAACTTGGCCTTCACGCGGCCCTTGGGCGTGTGCACGACCGGATTGGCGCCGCGCTCCACGCGAATGGCTGGGGACTGCTCATGGATGATGCCGCCGAGGGATTCCACCGCCGCCGCCTCGCCCAGGGCCAGGTTCAGCGGGTGGATGTGGCCGCCGCTCATGTCGAGCATGCCGCCTATATAGTTCTCGGTCGACACCACCTCGCGGATGCGCTTGGCATCCAGCAGCTCCAGCTGAGTGTGGCCGTAGCGTTCCCAGAGCTTCTTCTGCGACTCCAGGTGGCCCATCTGCTTGGGCGTGATGGCGGCGAACACACCACCATCCTTCAGATCACACTGGATGTTGTACTTGGCGATGCGCTCGCGAATGATGCGGCCGCCTTCGAACGCCATCTGGCCGAGCAGTTGCGCCTGCTTCGGGTCGACGGTGCGCTCGATCACGTCGATGTCGCGGCTGTAGCTGTTGACGATCTGCCCGCCGTTACGGCCGGACGCGCCGAAACCGACCTTGGCCGCTTCGACGATGGTGACCTTGAAGCCGTTTTCCAGCAGGAAGAGGGCGGTGGACAGCCCGGTGTAACCGGCGCCGATGATGCAGATGTCGGTCTCGGTCTCGCCGACCAGCTCCGGCCGCTGCGGTACCGGGTTGGCCGATGCTGCGTAATAGGATTGGGGGTAGGGAGTGTGCGTCATCTTGAATCTCTGTTTTTTATTTTTTACGGATGGCGTGATGCTACCCGAGTTGAAAATAGCCGGCTAGGGGCTGTGCAAGATATTTAACGCGGCGTTGAACAACAAAAACTTCACTTTTTCAGGCAGTTAGCGAAAAAAGTTGTTGACGTCGAAAAGCATGGCTGTAGAATGCGCACCCATCGAAGGCACATAGCTCAGTTGGTTAGAGCACCACCTTGACATGGTGGGGGTCGTTGGTTCGAGTCCAATTGTGCCTACCAATTCGAAGCTGCATCACTGCAGCGCATGAAGGGCGATCCGAAAGGGTCGCCCTTTTTTGTTTTCCGATTTTCCTTCAATGGGCTTCCGGGCCCTCCTCATGCTTCAGGCTTTCAAGCCTGCCTGCGCCCGCTGGTGCCCGATCTCCTTCTCCGTGCGCCCCTCTAATGGATGGTGGTCATCTCCTCCTCTAGGAAGCTCTGGATTCTCCCAGGGCGCGCAGCTCACAATCTGGGCTTCAGGTCGCTCGATTCTGTTCACGGAGGATCACCATGAAATACGCAATGGGAATGCTGTGCGCGTTGGTTGCCGGTGCCGCCAGTGCCGAGCAGGTGCTGGTGCGGGCTGATAAGGGGCATCAATGTGTTGGCGATGCGTTCTCGCTGGACGATGTGCCTGACGTGCTTTTCCTCGAGAGAGCGTGCGAGCTGCCTGTATCGCGTGCTGCCGAGAGGCGCGCTTATGTTTCCCGCAGCGAAGGCGCCGAGATCAGGGGCTGCTGGCGCACGCTCTCCGATGGCAACTACTCGGTCATCGATGAGGCTGGCGGTCAGCAGCTTTTGAACAGGGATGCCTATGCAGGGGCTGAAACCACCTCGTCATCGAGCGCCAGGATCGTCCGCTCGCCGGCCGGCGCTTGCCCTTGATCGCACGGTTGGTGCCTTGTTGCATCCGCTTTACCCATCCAGGGAGAGGATTAAATGCGTATCTATTTTTGTGGTGTTCTTGTGATGGCGATGATGCCCATGACCGCATCTGCGCAGGATATGGTCGGCGGTGGGCTGAAGGTTGTCTCGGTTGAGCGGGTCGATGACTCCAAGGCGGTGATCAAACTCGGCAATGGAAAGGGCGGGGTCGAATCCTTGTGGGTCGACTGCCTAGCGGCTGAGTGGGGCTATGAGGGTGTCGAGGCGGGGGCTTTGGTGGAGCAGGACCAGAAGTCCCAGGCGATTGCCTATCGTGCCTGTCGGGATCTACCCAGCAAGGCCTCGCTGCTTCAGGCGCCCGGGACCTGGCGGGCGGCGGGTCCGCTCAAGTGAGCCAGTGTCGGTCGCTTCTCCAGGTAAGTGTGTATTGAAAGGCCTGGGCTTCTGGTGGCGCACCTTGCTTGACTCGACTGGCCGTGCGTTTTAGTTTTCCGGCTTCTTTTTATGGTCGCCGCTGAGGGAAGCTGCCGGCTTCTCGTGAGGAAACGAATGCGCAAAGCTCTCGCCGTACTTCTCCTGATCTCGCCTGCTGTTTTCGCTGAATCAGCGCTGCCCCATCACGATTGCAAACGGCCGGATGTGCCGGCGCAGTTCAGGGATGAGGCGCATCGCGACCAGTTCACCCGCGATGTCGACAGCTACAACAAGTGCATCACGGCTTTCGTGACCGAGCAGAACGAGGCAGTTCGCAAGCATCGCGAGGCGGCGCTCAAGGCGACCGAGGAGTGGAATGCCTTCGCCAATTCGATGAAGTGAGTGTTGCGCGTATCAATGAGCCCGGCCTTGCGCCGGGCTTTTTGTTTCTGTCGTTTGGGCTCGCTGGGTCGCCTTGGTAGATGTCCATATATCGGAAAAGTGGTCCCGCTTCGCTTGGATATATCCGCAGGCTCTCTACGCTTGAGAAAGCATTTATGAGCGAGGAGGCGTTTGCCATGAGCAAGCGAATCGATTTCGGCCGTCGGGCGACGTCGGTGGCGGCTTGGGCTGTGCTGCTATCGATGGGCGGCGCGGCGCAGGCGAGCGACATCGGCTTCGGTGTCGGGGTGAGCTATATCTTCGGCGGTGGCGTGGCGGCGGGGGTCAAGGCGTTCAGTGATGACGAGGACAATGAGATGGTGGGCTCTGTCGGCCTCGACTATCTGTTCGCGTCGTCCGCTTTTCGGCCGAACATCGGTGTCGCCTACCAGGGCGAGGGCTACTTCAGTGGCGGGGATGTTGGCTACAACCTGCAGACCCAGGCGCTGGACTTCGGTGCCGGGGCGGGCTGGTCGAATGGCGATGACGATCACTCCGAGCCTGCGCCTGAGGAGCCTGTGTTCATTCCCTGATGTGTTCGCGCGTATGGGCGTGGCGCTTCATGCCCCGCTGGCGGCCCTTGGGTCGGGCTGGCAGGGGTGATGAGTGCCGGAAGGGTATTGAGCAATAAAGGAAGGCCGCAGTGCGAGCTTGTCGCGCTGGTCGAAGGGGCGGTGCGTCGGGTCTGGCTTCAGATATCGGCGATCAGCATGCCGTGCAGTACACGGTAGAGGCCGTCGTTGATCCTGATGGTGAGTGGTTCCCGTCCGATGATTCGTGCTCCTTCCTTGAGCAACTCATCGATGTGCGCACGCAAAGCATGAAAATTCCGTTGTTCCTTCACGGATGAGTCTCCCCTGGGAAGATGCGAGCAGAATAGCAGTAGCTGTGACAGGGCTCGAATCCCGAAATTCCGTTGCGCTTTGTACGCTTTTGACTATTCGTTCGAAACGTGGATGTGCAGTCAGGAGTGCCGTCGGGGAGGGTGTCGGGCGGGGAGGGCGGGGCAGCGCCGGGCGAGAGCGCCCGGGCGCGGTCAGGCGGCTACGGAGTGGCTGATCAGCATGCCGTAGTTGACGCGATAGAGATGGCCGCTGACCTTCAGGGTGAGAGGGTCGCGACTGATGATGCTGGCTCCGTCCCTGAGCAGCTCGTCAATGTGGGCGCGGAGAGCAAGGAAAGTACGTTGTTCCTTCATCGTAGGGCTCCTTGGTCGATGGATTCGCCGGAGCATATCAGTGCGTCTGTGAACTGATCGGTAAATCTGTGTGATTCTCATCACATTTCAATGATGGCAAAAGAGTGTCAGGCTGCGCTGTGCCTGGGCTGGCGATGTCGCTGTCTCTGCTCGCTTGCCGGTGGGAGATGGCTTCTCGTGCCGGGCGCTTCTAAGTCGTTGATTTTTTTGTGGTAGAGTGCGCGACCGCGCGGTCTCTCCCGATCCTCTCGTGACGTCCGCACTCTCGCTGCCGTTCGTGCTGCCTATATAAAGGTGTGCCGGTGGCATCGGAAGCTTGTCAGTGTCATCTGTTTCTGGAAGCATCCGCGGTTCTCGACACCTCCAGTGACTCTGGTTCGGCTCGGTTGGCCTTCGGGCTCTGTCATCGTGTGGCAGGCATACCCCCGGATCAATTACTGGCTCATCCCAACCCATGTGGCCTTTGGTAGAGGTCACCACTAGGAGAGGAGGCGCCATGCCCATCATTACTCTTCCCGACGGCAGTCAGCGTTCGTTCGATCACCCGGTATCCGTACTCGAGGTGGCGCAATCCATTGGTGCCGGCCTGGCCAAGGCCACCGTCGCCGGCAAGGTCGACGGCAAGCTCGTCGATGCCTGCGACCTGATTGACAGCGACGCCACCCTGCAGATCATCACCCCGAAGGACGAGGCTGGAGTCGAAATCATTCGTCACTCCTGCGCCCACCTGGTCGGGCATGCCGTCAAGCAGCTGTACCCGACCGCCCGCATGGTGATCGGCCCGGTCATCGATGAAGGCTTCTATTACGACATCGCCTTCGAGCGCTCCTTCACGCCTGACGATATGGCCGCCATCGAGAAGCGCATGGCGGAGCTGATCGACAAGGATTACGACGTCATCAAGAAGGTCACCCCGCGCGCCGAGGTGATCGAAGTGTTCAAGGCCCGTGGCGAGGACTACAAGCTGCGCCTGGTCGAGGACATGCCGGACGAGAAGGCCATGGGCCTGTACTTCCATGAGGAGTATGTGGACATGTGCCGGGGCCCGCACGTGCCCAACACCCGCTTCCTGAAAGCGTTCAAGCTCACCAAGATTTCCGGTGCCTACTGGCGCGGCGACTCGAAGAACGAGCAGCTGCAGCGCATCTATGGCACCGCCTGGGCCGACAAGAAGCAGCTGGCCGCCTACGTCCAGCGCATCGAAGAGGCCGAGAAGCGCGATCACCGTCGCATCGGCAAGCAACTCGACCTGTTCCACCTGCAGGAAGAGGCGCCGGGCATGGTGTTCTGGCACCCCAATGGCTGGACCCTGTACCAGGTGCTGGAGCAGTACATGCGCCAGGTGCAGCGTGAGCACGGCTATGTGGAAGTGCGTACGCCCCAGGTCGTCGATCGCATCCTCTGGGAGCGTTCGGGCCACTGGTCCAACTACGCCGAGAACATGTTCACCACCGCGTCCGAGAGCCGCGACTACGCCGTCAAGCCGATGAACTGCCCGTGCCACGTGCAGATCTTCAACCAGGGCCTGAAGTCCTATCGCGACCTGCCGCTGCGCCTGGCCGAGTTCGGTGCCTGCCACCGTAACGAGCCGTCCGGCGCCCTGCATGGCATCATGCGCGTGCGCGGCTTCACCCAGGACGACGCCCACATCTTCTGCACCGAAGAACAGGTGAAGAAGGAGGCGGCCGACTTCATCAAGCTGACGCTGCAGGTGTATTCGGACTTCGGCTTCGGCGATGTGTCGATGAAATTGTCGACTCGCCCAGCCAAACGCGTGGGATCCGACGAACTGTGGGATCGCGCCGAAGGTGCCCTCGCCGACGCCCTGAACGAGTCCGGCCTGGCCTGGGAATACCAGCCGGGTGAAGGTGCTTTCTACGGTCCGAAGATCGAATTCACCCTCAAGGACTGCCTCGGCCGTAACTGGCAGTGCGGCACCCTGCAGTACGATCCGAACCTTCCGGAGCGTCTGGATGCCAGCTATATCGCCGAAGATAACAGCCGTACGCGCCCGGTGATGTTGCACCGCGCCATCCTCGGCTCCTTCGAGCGCTTCATCGGCATGCTCATCGAGCACTACGCGGGCCTGTTCCCGGCGTGGCTCGCGCCGACCCAGGCGGTGATCATGAATATCACCGACAAGCAGGCCGATTTTGCCCTCGAGGTTGAAAAAACTCTCAACCAAAGCGGGTTCCGTGCCAAGTCCGACTTGAGAAACGAAAAAATCGGCTTTAAAATCCGCGAGCATACTTTGCTCAAGGTTCCCTATCTCCTGGTTATTGGAGATCGGGAGGTTGAGACACGATCCGTTGCTGTGCGAACCCGTGAAGGCGTCGATCTGGGCTCCATGCCCCTCGACCAATTCGTCACTACGCTTGCGCAGGCGGTTTCCCGGCGTGGTCGCCAAGAATTGGAGTAATCATTATTAAGCGTGAAATGAGACAAGATAAACGAGCTGCACCTAAGGCCCCGATTAACGAGAATATCTCGGCTCGAGAGGTGCGACTGATTGGTGCAGACGGCCAGCAAATTGGCGTCGTCTCGATTGATGAAGCGCTTCGCGCTGCTGAAGAAGCAAAGCTGGATCTGGTGGAAATTTCCGCTGATGCAGTGCCGCCCGTATGCCGGATCATGGACTACGGCAAGCACCTGTTCGAGAAGAAGAAGCAGGCTGCTGCGGCGAAGAAGAATCAGCACCAGCAACAGATCAAAGAAATCAAGTTTCGTCCAGGGACGGAAGAAGGGGATTACCAGGTAAAACTACGCAACCTGGTACGTTTCCTTAATGAGGGAGACAAGGCCAAGGTATCGCTTCGATTCCGTGGTCGTGAGATGGCTCACCAGGAGCTGGGCATGGAGCTGTTGAAGCGGGTCGAAGCTGACCTCGCCGAACTCGGCACCGTTGAACAGCATCCTAAGCTGGAAGGACGCCAGCTGATGATGGTCATCGCTCCCAAAAAGAAAAAGTAACCACCAGGGCACTGGCAGGCCTTGCGGTTATGCGTAATCACTCAATGCGGAGTATCCGAACATGCCAAAGATGAAAACCAAGAGCGGTGCAGCCAAGCGTTTCCTCAAGACCGCTGCTGGCTACAAACACAAGCACGCTTTCAAGAGCCACATCCTGACCAAGATGTCCACCAAGCGTAAGCGTCAACTTCGCGGTAGCGAACTGATGCATCCGTCGGACAAAGCAAAAGTCGAGCGCATGCTGCGCGTTCGTTAATCGGTCAAGATATCTAGAGGAAGCTACTCATGGCTCGTGTTAAGCGCGGCGTTATCGCTCGCAAGCGTCACAAAAAGATTCTGAAACTCGCCAAAGGCTACTACGGCGCACGCAGCCGCGTGTTCCGCGTTGCCAAGCAGGCGGTGATCAAGGCTGGCCAATACGCCTACCGTGACCGTCGTCAGCGCAAACGTCAGTTCCGCGCTCTGTGGATCGCTCGTATCAACGCTGGTGCTCGTCTGAACGGTCTGTCCTACAGCCGTCTGATCGCTGGCCTGAAAAAAGCGGCCATCGAGATCGATCGCAAGGTTCTGGCCGATCTGGCAGTGAACGAAAAAGCGGCGTTTGCTGCGATTGTCGAGAAAGCGAAAGCCGTACTGGCTTAAGTCCCCGACAATCACCGGGCTATCCCGGTGCTGAACGTCACCAATAGGGGAAGAGCCTTGTGCTCTTCCCCTATTTCGTATCTGGAGTCTGTACATGGAAAATCTGGATGCGCTGGTCTCTCAAGCGCTTGAGGCAGTGCAAAACACCGACGACGTGAATGCCCTTGAGCAGATTCGCGTTCATTACCTTGGCAAGAAAGGCGAACTGACTCAGGTGATGAAGACCCTGGGCGACCTGCCGGCGGAAGAGCGCCCCAAAGTCGGCGCCCTGATCAACACCGCCAAGGAACGCGTACAAGACGCCCTGAATGCCCGCAAGGATTCGCTTGAGCAGGCCGCCCTCGGCGCCAAGCTCGCGGCCGAGCGCATCGACGTCACCCTGCCTGGCCGTGGCCAGGTCTCCGGCGGCCTGCACCCGGTCACCCGTACCCTGGAGCGCGTCGAGCAGTTCTTCACCCACATCGGCTACGGCATCGCCGAAGGCCCTGAGGTCGAAGACGACTATCACAACTTCGAAGCGCTCAACATCCCCGGCCACCACCCGGCCCGGGCGATGCACGACACCTTCTATTTCAACGCCAACATGCTGCTGCGTACCCACACCTCGCCGGTTCAGGTGCGCACCATGGAATCCCAGCAACCGCCGATCCGCATCGTCTGCCCGGGTCGTGTCTACCGTTGCGACTCGGATATCACCCACTCGCCGATGTTCCACCAGGTCGAAGGCCTGCTGGTCGACGAGGGCATCAGCTTCGCTGACCTCAAGGGCACCATCGAGGAATTCCTCCGTGTGTTCTTCGAAAAGGATCTCGGCGTGCGTTTCCGCCCGTCCTTCTTCCCCTTCACCGAGCCTTCGGCCGAAGTCGACATGCAATGCGTCATGTGCTCCGGCAAAGGTTGCCGCGTGTGCAAGCAGACCGGCTGGCTGGAAGTGATGGGTTGCGGCATGGTCCACCCCAACGTGCTGCGCATGTCCGGCATCGACCCGGAGAAGTACCAGGGCTTCGCCTTCGGCATGGGCGTCGAGCGTCTGGCCATGCTCCGTTATGGCGTCAACGACTTGCGCCTGTTCTTCGATAACGACCTGCGATTCCTCGCGCAATTCCGCTAGGCCGCGCCGTCAGAAACGAATGCCCCGTGCGTTGAATGTTGTGTTGTAGCTGTGTAGCGAGCGCCCCGCCTCTGGTGGGGCCAGGTGAGAGACCCCGTCAGCGGGCTCACCGTCTCCCGCGTGAATGCGGGGGAGCGTGAAAGCCGACCACCCACGTACGTGGCCGAAACGAATCCTTAGGAGAGCTGGATGAAATTCAGTGAACAGTGGCTGCGGAGCTGGGTAAGCCCGCAGGTATCCCGCGACGAGCTGGTGGCCCGTCTGTCGATGGCCGGCCTGGAAGTGGACAGCGTCACCCCCGTTGCCGGCGCCTTCAGCGGCGTGGTCGTGGGTGAGGTGCTGAGCACCGAACAGCACCCCGACGCCGACAAGCTGCGCGTATGCCAGGTCAGCAACGGCAGCGAAACCTTCCAGGTGGTGTGCGGCGCGCCCAACGTGCGCCCCGGCCTGAAGATCCCCTTCGCCATGATCGGCGCCGAGCTGCCGGGCGACTTCAAGATCAAGAAAGCCAAGCTGCGCGGCGTCGAGTCCTTCGGCATGCTCTGCTCGGCCAACGAGCTGAAGATCAGCGAAGACCACGGCGGCCTCATGGAGCTCGCCGCCGATGCGCCGGTGGGGGAAGACTTCCGCCGCTACCTGGAGCTGGACGACGTCGTCATCGAGCTGGGCCTCACCCCCAACCGCGGTGACTGCCTCAACCTCTCCGGCCTCGCCCGCGAAGTCGGCGCGCTCTACGACGCCCCGGTCACCCGCCTGGCCATCGCCCCGGTCGCCCCGTCCCACGACGAAGTGCGCCCGGTCGAAGTCCTCGCGCCCAAGGCCTGCCCGCGCTACCTCGGCCGCGTGGTGCGCAATGTCGACCTCTCCAAGCCGACCCCGCTGTGGATGGTCGAGCGCCTGCGTCGCGCCGACGTACGCAGCATCGACGCCGCCGTCGACATCACCAACTACGTGATGCTCGAGCTCGGCCAGCCCATGCACGCCTTCGACCTCGCCGAAATCAACGGCGGCATCCGTGTGCGCATGGCGGAGGAGGGCGAGAAGATCGTCCTGCTCGACGGCCAGGAAGTCAGCCTGCGTGCCGACACCCTTGTCATCGCCGACCACACCCGCGCCCTGGCCATCGCCGGCGTAATGGGTGGCGAGCACAGCGGCGTCAGCGACAAGACTCGCGACCTGTTCCTCGAAGCCGCCTTCTTCGACACCATCGCCGTTGCCGGCAAGGCCCGTTCCTATGGCCTGCACACCGACTCCTCGCACCGCTTCGAGCGTGGCGTGGACTGGCAACTCGCCCGCGAAGCCATGGAGCGCGCCACCGCGCTGCTGCTGGACATCGTCGGCGGCGAAGCCGGCCCCATCATCGAAAGCGTCAGCGAAGCCAGCCTGCCGAGCGTCGCACCGGTCACCCTGCGTGCCGAGCGCATCGCCCAGATGCTGGGCATGGAAATGGACGCCGCTGAAGTCGAGCGCCTGCTCACCGCGCTGGGCCTGGGTGTCACCTCCGCTGGCCAGGGCCAATGGACGGTGGAAGTCCCCAGCCACCGCTTCGACATCAGCCTGGAAGTGGACCTGATCGAAGAGCTCGGCCGCCTCTACGGCTACAACCGCCTGCCGGTTCGCTACCCGCAAGCGCGCCTGGCGCCCAAGGCCCGTTCCGAATCCGCCGTCGAGCTGCCGGCCCTGCGTCGCCTGCTGGTCGCCCGTGGCTACCAGGAAGCGATCACCTACAGCTTCATCGATCCCAAGCTGTTCGAGCTGTTCAATCCCGGTGTGCAGCCGCTGATGCTGGCCAACCCCATCTCCGCCGACATGGCCGCCATGCGCTCCTCCCTGTGGCCGGGCCTGGTCAAGGCGCTGCAGCACAACCTCAACCGCCAGCAGGGCCGCGTTCGCCTGTTCGAAAGCGGCCTGCGCTTCGTCGGCCAGCTGGAAGGGCTCAAGCAGGAAGCCATGCTCGCCGGCGTCGTCTGCGGCAAGCGCCTGCCCGAAGCCTGGGCCCATGGCCGTGACGGCGTTGACTTCTATGACGTGAAGGCCGACGTCGAAGCCCTGCTCGGCGCCGCCGGTGCGCTGGACGGTTTCGACTTCGTGCCCGGCGAGCACAACGCCCTGCACCCGGGCCAGACCGCCCGCATCGAGCGCGACGGCCAACTGGTCGGCTACCTCGGTGCCATCCACCCCGAGCTGGCAAAAGCCCTGGACCTGGATCAGTCGGTCTACCTCTTCGAGCTGGTACTGGCCGAAGTCATGCGCGGCCGTCTGCCCAAATTCCGCGAGCTTTCGCGCTTCCCCGAAGTGCGTCGCGACCTGGCCCTGCTGGTGGATCGCGAGGTGGCCGCAGAGGCCGTACTCGACACCATCCGCGAGGCGGCGGGCGAGTGGTTGACGGACCTCAGGCTATTTGACGTCTATCACGGTAAAGGTATTGATCCGCTTAGAAAAAGCCTGGCCGTCGGCTTGACCTGGCAGCATCCATCGCGCACTCTTAACGACGATGAGGTGAACACCACAACGCAGAACATCGTCACCTCGCTGGAAGAAAGGTTCAACGCCACGTTAAGGAAGTAGCGTATGGGGGCTCTGACGAAAGCTGAGATGGCTGAACGTCTGTACGAAGAGCTTGGCCTGAATAAACGGGAAGCCAAGGAACTGGTGGAGCTGTTTTTCGAGGAAATCCGTCAGGCGCTGGAGCATAACGAACAGGTCAAGTTGTCGGGTTTCGGCAACTTCGATCTGCGGGATAAGCGTCAGCGTCCGGGGCGGAACCCGAAGACAGGAGAGGAAATCCCGATCACGGCTCGCCGTGTCGTGACGTTCCGTCCGGGGCAGAAACTGAAAGCCAGAGTCGAAGCTTATGCTGGAACCAAGTCATAACGACGAATTGCCGACAATCCCCGGCAAGCGTTACTTCACCATTGGCGAGGTCAGCGAGCTCTGCGCAGTCAAGCCCCACGTGCTGCGTTACTGGGAGCAGGAATTTCCCCAGCTCAACCCGGTAAAACGACGTGGCAACCGGCGCTACTACCAGCGCCAGGATGTGCTGATGATTCGGCAGATCCGGGCGCTGCTATACGACCAGGGCTTCACCATCGGCGGGGCGCGCCAGCGTCTCTCCGGTGACGAAGCGAAGGACGACACCACTCAATACAAGCAGCTCATCCGGCAGACCATCGCCGAGCTTGAAGACGTCCTCATGGTTCTGCGTAAGTAAAAAAACCTGAAAAAAACCTTCCACAATTCAAACGCTTAAAGTATAGTTCGCTCCGTTCCGCAAAGCGGGACAAGCAACAAAGTCGGGGCGTAGCGCAGCCTGGTAGCGCACTTGCATGGGGTGCAAGGGGTCGAGTGTTCGAATCACTCCGTCCCGACCATATTCAAAAGAATCCAGTCACTTAACGGTGACTGGATTTTTTTATGGGCGTATGTTTTCAGCCCTTCTGAGTTGTGAGCTACTTTTGCCCTGCCAACGACTGGTCCTTTCAGATGCTTACTGCAATCGCACTGAGTCCGCCTCTTGGGCTGTACGTGCGGATAAATGCTCTATAGCGTCCTCTTCATTTGGATAAAAGTGCTGCGAGCGTTGCAGTTTGTTGCTTGTCTAGGTCGACCAGCTGCCTTCGAAAGTACGTTTGCCGATAGTGCTTCAGCTGGCGTTCGCCTCGCGGGGTTATGTCCTCATGGTAACTCTGAAGTAATGGCGTTTTGCCGATCGACTTCTTTACCTGACTAGCGTTCCTTGGATAGTGTTGTCGCCAGCTTTTAGTTCTAGGGCGTAGTTGGAATCCAGGAGGGGAGATGAAGGTTCGGAATCCGCCTTTAGCAAAAGATCTGATGGCTACCGCTAGAAGTTTTGGTAGCTATGATCTCGCAGCCGCTCTGGCTGATCTCATAGACAACAGCATCAAGGCTAAGGCAAAACGGGTTGAGGTCAGCTTTTCCCCTTTGCAAGACGACGTGATTGTAAGAATCAGGGATGACGGCGTTGGAATGAGCAGGCAAGCGCTGATGGCTGCCATGCGACCTGCGAGTGCCAATCCGCAAGCCGAGCGCGAGCCCGATGACCTTGGCCGATTTGGTTGGGGGCTGAAATCGGCGTCTTTATCCCAAGCACGGGTTCTGACTGTCGTGTCGTGGCAGGCTGGTTCCCTAACGGCTGCTCGATGGGATATCGACGATATCGACGACTGGAGCATGGAGGTCCATGAGGGAGGCGACGTGCTACCCCTTCTGGAGGAGCCTGTGGATACGCAATCAGGGACAGAGGTTATTTGGACTCACTCGGATAGGTTGCTGGATTGGGACAACTGCCATTCGGTTGACGAATCGCTCACTCCCAGCATTGCTCATGCGATGCAAAAGCTCTCTCTGATCTTTCATCGATATCTTGCTGGTGAAGGTGGTCGGAGGTTGCTCATCTTGGTAAATGGTCACCCGCTAAGTCCGGTCGACCCCTTCATGACCGCTCATGACGCTACGCAAACGTTGGATGCCGAGAGCATTCCGATGCCGAATGGCGAGCAGATCAGCATTCAACCATATGTACTTCCGCATTTTTCCAAACTCTCAACGGAGGAACAGGCGTTGCTCGGTGGACCGGAAGGTATGGTTCGGAATCAGGGCTTCTACGTTTATCGGAATCGACGTTTGATTATCTACGGAACCTGGTTTCGGCTTGTGCCTCATGGTGAGCTGACTCAGCTGACGCGAGTAAGAGTTGATTTGCCAAACTCGTTGGATGCTGATTGGCGAATCACAGTTGATAAATCGGACGCACAGTTGCCCCCTGTGCTTAAGCGCCGTTTGCAGGAGGTTGTCAGGCGGTTCAATCACCGCTCTGTGCGTGTTCACAGGAACAAGGGGATTTCTTTAGATCGTACGGCTGTTCAGCCTGTTTGGCGCCGCTACGTAAAAAATGGACAAGTCCTTTATTTGATAAATAGAGACCATCCGATGGTAGCGCAGCTCCTCAGCGTTCCGGGTGTTGCTAAAGAAACTGATGGGGTACTCCGTTTGTTGGAGTCTTATTTCCCCACTGATCTGTTTGTCAAGGATGCTGCGATTGGGATTAACCAGTGTTCAACTTCGACAGAGGATTTTGACGCTCTACTGGATCAATGCATGATCAATTATCTGCAGGGATGTGGTGGTACTCCGGAGGTAGGTGGTTTCTTGAGTCTCATTGCGCGAGTCGAGCCGTTTTCGAATCAATGGGCTTACACGGAAAGTTATGTGCGAACAAATACAGCCAGAAAGTGGGGGTTGAAAAATGGAGTTTGATGCAAGCCTGAACTATCTCCGTGTCGAGATAGATAAAAGGACGAATGGACGACTTCCTGTTCCGCAAGGTTTTCTGGATGATCATGTTCGTAATGTTTCTGACATAAGAGTTCTGTTGAGTGACGATCTCAAGGTGCGACTAATCCGTCATCTGGAAACGGTTTATGGTACTCAGCAAGGCACTGGGCATGTGTTGAAAGCTGACTTTCAAGAGTGGTATCTAAGTAGAAAGGCGGATATTGAGTCATATTATTGGAGAAGACTGTACAAATATTGGGTAGATTATTCTGTTCTCCCTGTTCAGGTTGTCAAATCTATCGATAAAGTGACTGACGAGATTCTGGGGTATCTGGGGGATCCGCGGGAGGAAGCAAGTTGGCGTCGTCGCGGCTTGGTAATGGGGCACGTCCAGTCTGGAAAAACCACGAATTACTCGGCTCTGATTGCCAAGGCAGCTGATGCTGGCTATCGAATTATTATTGTTCTTGCTGGCTTGACAAGTTCGCTTCGGTATCAGACGCAGGTAAGGTTGGATAAGTCGTTTGTGGGGAAATCCTCTCTTGGTGATAAGTTGGTTTCCGAAATTTATCCGATCTCGAATGTATTGAAGGGAACGGATTACGAAGGCTTGAAGCAACGTCAGCCGTTTTGTGGTACCACCCAAAGTGGTGATTTCAGCGTCAATATTATCCGAGGAATTACCGCCGAAGAGGGTAATTTTGCTGGTCCCATTCTTTTTGTAACCAAGAAGCATGAGAAAGTATTAGAAAGCTTGGCTTCTTGGTTAAGTGATCTCAAGCCGGGAAGTCCTCTTGATGGCCCCATGCTCCTCATTGATGATGAGGCTGACAATGCTTCTGTAAATACGTCGAAAGACCCGAAAAAGACTACACGAATAAATTCTAGAATTCGCGAGCTGCTCAAATGCTCTCGTCGCACGTCGTATGTTGGCTATACAGCTACTCCTTTTGCGAATATCTTTATTGATCCGGATACCGAAGACGAGATGCTCAATAGTGATCTCTTTCCTGAGCATTTTATAAAGTCTCTTGAGCCGCCAGATAATTATGTAGGTGCTGAAAAGCTTTTTTCAGAAAAAGCCGAGTATTTTGAAAGCTGTGTTCGAGAAGTACCGCCAGATTACATCGATTATCTCCCCCTGAAACACAAGTCTAGTGATTTGGTACCTGAGCTGCCTCAAAGCCTCAAGGATGCTATGTATCAATACGTTCTCGCTCGAGGCATTAGGGTTCTGGATGGTGAGGGGAGCAAGCACTCGTCCATGCTGGTGAACGTAAGTAGGTTCAATGCGATTCAGAAACAGGTCCACGATTTGTTGTATGTCCTTTTGCAAGACGTGATTGCGGCAGTCGCTGCGTGGGGCTCAAACGCAGCATGGGTTAGTTCGCCGATTATGGTGAAATTGCACAATATCTGGCTCGCAGAGTTTTCGAATCAGGTTGACTACGGTTGGGATGATGTACGGGGTGCATTGAGAAGAGGGCTAGCGCCTGTTGAGCTGAAGCTTGTTAACATGAAAGGGGGTGGGTTGGATTATAACAAGCCACCAGTATCCGGGATTCATGTAATCGCTGTTGGTGGTCTTGCTCTGGCGCGAGGGCTGACCTTGGAAGGTCTTGTTGTTTCCTATGTTCTGCGGAATGTGGGGGCTGCGGACACTCTCTTGCAAATGGGGCGATGGTTTGGGTACAGGGATGGGTACGCAAAAATTTGTCGGATCCATGCAACCGAGGAAATGCTAGGCGATTTTCGTGAGGTAAGCGGAGCCGTTGAGGAGCTGCGAAATGATCTTGTCCGTATGGAGCGCATGAAGGTAACTCCGAATGAATTTGGACTTAAGGTTCGGCAAAGCCCGACAGGGATAGCGATTACTGCAGCAAATAAAATGCGGGGTGCTAAACCCGTAGTAATGGCAGTTGATCTTTCATTAAAGCACTTGCAGGCCTACGAGCTTTTCAACGATTTTGAGATTAATGAGAAGCATTTCTCTGCGGTCTCGTCTTTGATTGGTGTGTTGGGGTCTGAATATAAAGACAATAAAGATACTGACGACGGTGCGCTCGTTTGGAAGGGGGTCGGAGTTTCTGTAGTCCAAGATTTGTTGCTGAAACTTGAACTGCCTCAGTTGGAATTCGCGATTGGGAATGTTAAGCGAAGTTTGGTTCTTGACTATATTGCTGATCGGGCAGCTGGTGAGCTGTCGCGTTGGGATGTGGCTGTTCCATTTCGCCGAACCGGTGAGCCAAAATTGGAATTTCCATTCGGTTTAGAACAGGAAGGTCGGGTCTATTGTCGTAGACGAAAATCTGGTGTTCCCAAGTCTGACGACCCTGATGTTGTAAAAATCACTGCAAATCACGTTGTTGCGGACTCTGCGGAATTTGATTTGCGATATGGGGAAAGAGAGGAGTTGGGTAGGCTCCTCCCAGCTTTGGAGAGGGAATTTCCCGAGGCTAGTCCTGAGTTGCGTCATTTGATGGCAAGAACTCGGCCTTTGCTTATTATTCACCTTATGGATTTTGGGCTAAAGAAACCACGTAATAATGATAAGCCTAATAAGGCTCTGAACTTCAAAGAGCTTTCGCCTGTTGTTTCTATAAGTTTGGCTTTTCCTGGAACAAAAATTGACGCAAGTCCAAGAGAGTACTTTGCAACCAAACGTCTGACTGAGTTGTTGGAGCGGCAGCGCGAAGAGCTTGAGTCGGACGAGGATCTCGATAGCGATGAATGACTTCAGCGCCAAATGGGATGAGATTGCTCATGTTGGAAGGGGGGCTGGGCGCTTCCGGGTCTGTCCGGACCATCATCTCGACTTATTTGCCGGTTATTCTAGGGCCGGTGAACGAGAGTTTACGCTTGAGTCATCCGTTGCGGCCTTGGATGAAGCTGTATTGCCGGAATTCGAGAATATCTCTGTGACTAAGCAAGAGTCGTCAGGTGTTCGCAGTCTCACGCTATGCCTAACTAACCATCAACTGAAGGACCTTTTCTCAATCATTTGCTGCGATCTGGCAGAGGCTTCGTCGAGAGCTGAAACTCCCGCCGGGGCTGCTGGGATATTTGGCATTCGACTTGGCCGATGGGCCGATCTGCTGCGGCGTGGAGTGTCACGCCAGATGTCATACAAGGAACGCTTAGGACTGATGGGCGAGCTTTGCATGGTGCTCTGGGTCATCGACAGCTGTGGAGTCGATCCGGTAATTGCCGTGCGAGGATGGCGTGGCCCAGATGGAGATACCAACGATATTGGCCTCAATCACGTTCGTATCGAGGTCAAGTCGCAGCTATCAACCCAAGCTGCTGTCATCCGGGTTTCTTCGCTTGACCAATTGGACAGTGACGGACGTGAATTATCTATTGCTCTGCATCGTTTCGTGGCATCCGGGAGCGGCATCAGCTTAAAGTCGCTGGTCGACGAGATTGTGATTCGACTTGCCAGTAACTACGCCGGATGGATGGCGTTTCAACGGAAACTGCTCCTGCTCGGATACCAGCAGGACGCAGCATACGTAGACGAGACCTTCAATCTGGATAGCACCAGATTCTATCGAGTTGGCGAGGGCTTCCCCCGGTTGGTCCCGTCCACGGTGCCAGAGGGAGTCATCAGGGCGCAGTATGAAATCGCTTGCGATGTCATTGATGGATATCGAATAGAGGAGATAGAGCTGGAGGCTCTGGTGCATGGTTAATCTTCAGGTCGAGTATGACGAACTGTTGGAAGAGGTTCGCATAGGCAGTGTCGCTGATCACGAGCTACAGATAACCGAGTTCTTTCGAATCTATGCTGCACTTGCTGCAGAAAACGGCGATACCCCCGATATGGAGTACTGTCCAATCCTCAAGGAGGGACAAGGGGGCTACCGGGTCGATGGATATGCGCTGGATCTGCAGGGCGAAGGGAATGAGGAGTCTGGCGATCTATATCTGGCCGTCTGCGACTACCGTCAGGATCGTAGCCTGACTTCAATTATCAGCCGAGAAGTCGAAAAGGCTGTCAGTGGTGTTGAACGCTTCTTTCAATTGGCCCTGAGTAGCAAGTTTCTTCAGGGGCTGGAAGAGGCGAGTCCGGCTTTCCAGTTGGCTGTTCTCATTCAGCAATATGGGAGCCGCATCAGGCGTTTGCGGGTTATCGTCTTCACCAATGCGCATTTGAGAGTGAAGAAGAGTGTCTTCGAGGCTAGGTCGCTAGCCACCGTATCTTTGCATACTAACGTCTTGGATCTTGAGCGGTATGTGAAGATTTCGTCTACGGGCTCTGAGCCTGTGGAGATCGATTTCGCTGAGGATTTTGATGGCGCTATCGAGTGCCTACCAGCGTCGACCGGGGCAGACAACTACCAAAGCTACCTTTTTGCCATCCCGGGAGCCGTTCTGGCCAAGGTCTTTGCGGCCTATGGAAATCGGCTGCTTGAGCAGAACGTGCGGACGTACCTCCAAGCCCGGACCGGGGTCAATAAGGGGATTCTGAAAACTATTGCCGAAGAGCCAGGCATGTTTTTTGCGTACAACAACGGGCTTACCGCGACAGCATCTTCGGTTGATACGCATAGGCTAGAAAGTGGTGCGTTGGTAATTTCTCAAATCAAGGACTTCCAGATCGTCAACGGAGGGCAAACGACTGCATCTTTGCTCTATGCGCGAGACGGACAGGGAAAGGATCTGAGTCATGTGTATGTCCAAGTCAAGCTCTCTGTGGTCGATGAGAAACGCTTGGAGGAGGTGATACCGCGGATCTCCGAGTATGCGAACACGCAGAACAAGGTATCCCTCGCCGACCTAGCATCCAACAGCCCCGTACAGATCAGAATTGAGCGATTATCCAAGGAGATTTCAGCGCCTCAACTGGCGGGTGCATTGCACAGCAGCAAATGGTTCTATGAGCGAGCGCGTGGTCAATACAAGAATCTCTTTTCGTACAAGTCCACTTCGGAGCGTAACAAGCTACAGCTCATCTATCCCAAAGCGCAGCTGCTTACCAAGACAGACCTGGCCAAGTATGAGCTTTCCTTTGAGGGGCGCCCGCACCATGTGAGCGAAGGGGCTCAGAAGTGCTTTACCCGATTCACCAACACGGTGCTGTCGGGGTTCGGTGACGGCTCCAAGGTTAGCGAAACTTGGTATCGCAGGGCTGTTGCCAAAGCTTTGCTATTCATGAGGCTGGACGAAGAGGTGCTGCAGTCAGGCTGGTATCAGAGTGATCGTGGCTACAAGGCTCAAATTGTTACTTATACGGTTGCCGCCTGCGCTCAGGGTTTCCGTGATTCTGGTATGCAAATCGATTTGGATAGGATCTGGCGAGAGCAAAGCGTGCCAGAGGGGTTGCTGAGATGGATGTTCACACAGGCTTGGCGGGTAGCGGAAATACTGAAGTCTCCGCCGGATAATGTCAGAAACGTCTCCGAATTTGCTAAGCGTGAATTCTGCTGGGAGCAGTACATCAAAGGGCGCGTTGGCATCCCCGATCGATCCGTCACACAGTTTGGTGTTTCTATTCAGGAGTATGCAGACGACACCAGGCAGGGGGTAAAGGAAGCCACACTGAATCAAGAGCTAGATTTTGATATCGCTCTCGTCGGGTTGTCCTCCAAGGCCAAGGACATTATGGTCCTAGCCAAGCAGAGGAGCATTGCATCCCCTAGAAGTATGGATGCCCTGAGCAAGCTCGCTGCAGGCCGTCTGAACCTTTCGAAAGGAGAGAAGGGGGCATTGAAGTATCTGCTGGAGCGTTTGAAGATCCCATACTGATTGGGTGTGGGGCATACCCTATGCTAGACGAGCGTCAGGAAACGTGGGCCAGGAGACGAATTTTTGATTACAATCCGGCACCGCTTCTAGCAGCCAGATCATCTCAGATTCCGGTCCCCGTATCCCGCACTCCCATAACTCGAAGACACGCCAGCCCAGCATCAGCAGCTCATTACGGGCTCTGAGGTCCCGTGCAACATTCTGGTCGAATTTTTGCTTCCAGAATTCGGCGCGGGTCTTCGGGGTACTGGCGTACCTACACCCGGGGTGTCTGTGCCAGAAGCAGCCATGAATAAAGATGCAGAGCCGATGACGAGGAAGTACCACATCGGGCTTCCCTGGAAGATTTTTGGGGTGCAGGCGATACCTAAAGCCATGCCGGTGCAGCAGCTTCCGAACCCTCATCTCCGGGACCGTATTACCACCGCGGATGCCAGCCATCATGCGAGACCTGACTTCACTGCTGACTATGTCCATGATTGAAACCCAGATCCCTTTGCTGTCTCCTGAAGATACCGATTTTGATGATAGCGTGGCATTCGACCGCCCCATCCAAGTCGTGGACCTGTTCGCTGGCCCTGGCGGGCTTGGCGAGGGGTTTGCTTCCTCTGGAGATGGCGACCGGTTTGAAATTCTTGTTTCTGCTGAGGCCGAACCCCTAGCACGAGAGACGCTGAAGCTGCGAGCCTTCTACCGTCTACTCAAGCGTGCAATGCCTAGCTGCCTTCAGGACTATTACGATTATTGCAATGGCAAGACCAAGACACCCTACTCGGACAGAAGTGCGGCCCAATGGGATGAGGCTGATCTTGAGGCTCGACAGATAAAACTGGGCTCTCAAGCAGGAGACAAAGAGCTAGATGATGTCCTGAAGAAGCATCTTGATAGAAATCATCCTTGGGTATTGATTGGGGGGCCGCCCTGCCAAGCATACTCTATGGCAGGCCGAGCACGTAATCAATCCAAGGCGGATTACAAGGCCGAAGATGATGATCGGCACTTTCTCTACCGGGAGTACCTGCGGATTATTAAAGAGTATCAGCCTACTGTTTTTGTAATGGAGAATGTTAAGGGGATACTTTCTTCAAAAATCGGAGAGGAAAGAATATTCTCCCAGATTCTGAAAGATCTTTCTGATCCTCATAAGGCTCTCGGCGAGTCCAGCTCGGGTCGACGCTATCGCATATGCTCCCTAGTAGACTCGCAGTCGTTTGGACCTGCTGAGGATGTTGAGAGAATTGATCCTCATGCATTTGTGATCAGGTCTGAAAAATATGGTATTCCTCAAGCTAGGCATAGAGTTATTCTGCTGGGTATTGCTTTGGATGAAAAAGGAAATACACCTAAGCATGATTTGCTCAATGTAGTTGATGGTCGCGTGAATGTTGGGAAGGTATTAGGAAATCTTCCAAAAATTCGTAGTAGATTGAGTCGTGGGGTGGATGAGACAGACGCTTGGTATGATGAGGTTATTCGTCAGCTTAGCGAGCTTAGAAGTGAGATAAATCAGGGGTCGGAAAAGAAGCTTGCACCGAGAATGGATATTGCTCTAAGCGCTCTCTCATCTAGGGATCTAGGCGTTGGGGCTCTACGTGTGGCACGAGCAAAAAATGATGGCCAGACCGGTATTAAATCCCTAGATGCGTGGTATCAAGATGAGAGGCTTGAGTGCTGGTTAAATCATGACGCTCGCGGACATATGCCTTCTGATCTGCGTAGATATATATATGCCGCAACATACGCTCAAGCGCATAAGTTTTCTCCTAAAGGACATCTGCAGTTTTCGCTGTCGGGGCTCGCGCCAGCGCATAAAAATTGGGAGTCTGGGAAGTTTAGTGACAGGTTCCGTGTGCAGCTTGAGGAGCAGCCTGCAACAACTATAACCAGTCATCTTTCAAAGGATGGTCACTATTTTATTCATTATGACCCGAGTCAGTGTCGCAGCTTAACCGTGCGCGAAGCAGCTCGTTTGCAGACTTTTCCTGATAACTATTTTTTTGAGGGGAACAGATCTCAGCAGTTTCAGCAGGTAGGCAACGCAGTTCCCCCCTTGTTGGCCAACAAAATTGCTGCGATTGTTTTCGATCTAGTATCTAGAATGCCCAAGGTGGCTACTCCTAGAGTTAGAGGAAAGCTTGGTCTCAGAAAGAAGGAGCGAGTGCTCGAGCCAGCAGAGTCTGACAGAAGGGGCTGAGATCCCATTTTTATATTTCGGATTTGTCGACCTCTACATAGCCCGCGCTGAGGGCTCTTGCTTTGCTGTTGTTAATAGTCTTTGTTACTGCTGGTCTGTAATTTACATAACGTTTTCTTTGGGGCTCCTTTATCTTTTCGCTGGATTATTCTGGTGCTTTATTGCTGTTTCTTTAGCCGCCGGAGAGTGGTGAAGTCTCAAGAGGAATATATTGGCTTTGTTTAGCTAGCCTTATTCCGGATGATTTGGTGGTTAATGTTGATTTTGCTGTGCTTTCAAGATAACGGGGCAATCTGCATCGGTGCATCAGCCTGACGGCAGACACCTCCGGGCTCATCACTGTCGTTGGACAACATCGACCAACGCGACGCACTGGCCTGTGCCCTGATTGCGTGGCTGTTCCGTTTCAGGCCGGAACTGCTCGCGCAACCCGGCTCGGAGGTACCTAAAAGAGAAGGTTGGATATTCGTTCCAGCAGACGGGCTGGTCTGAATAGAGTGATCTAATGATGTGGCTCTGAGAGAGCCAAAATATCAAAGCGCAGCGGATCAAAACTTCCTAATCGAAAACCCCACCAACACCCGCCCACGCACTTCCACATCCGCCATCGGCACAGTGCGCGGGTTGTGGGTCGGGTTGTCCGCAATGAGTTCGAGCTGGTCTTGCCCCGCCAATTGCAGACGGCGGATGAACAGGTGGCCGGCCCAGTTGATGAGGTAGAGGCCATCCCCATTGAAGGCGCTCACGCCGCAGTCGACGATGACGGCGTCGCGGTCGTTGAGGGTGTCGGCCATGCTGTTGTCCCAGAGGATGACAATGGCCAACTGCTCTGCATTCGAGTACGCCGCGGCCCTTTCCTGCAGGAAGGCTTCGTTGAGCGTCAGGCTGCTAATGGTTTCACTGTAATCAACCGGCCTCGGAGCGCTGGAGGGCGACTGATCGAAGTTGTAGTAGGGGACTGAAATCTCTTTGCAGCCAACAGCGTCGTTTTGCTGGCTGGTGGCGCCTCTCAACTCTTCCAGCACGGCTTGAATGGCGTCTACCGTGATGGGCGTTTCGAGCTTGCTGAATCTGGCCTGCGCAGTGGTTATCCAGGTCTGGATATTCACCGAAGCGCTGTCTCTGCGTGGCGGGGCGCCTGTGCCGGTCAGCAACCAGTCGATGGTGGTGTCGTACTTCCTGGCAATGGCGATGAGGTTGTCATTGCGCAGGTTTTCGGTGTTGCCGCTGTACCACCTCCGTACCGCTTCGTACGAGAGGCCACACGCGTCAGCAATATCCCTTTTTATCCGCCGTATATCGATATCCGGCTTCCGTGCCTGCACGAGTACGTCTAAACGGTCGGTAATTTTCATGCGGCGCAATCTACAAGAGCGCACAGCAATCAAGATTGTGTTTATTTCACAACTATGATTGTATTTTTGGCTTCCTGTGTATTGAGAGGGAGCTCGATTGTATGAGTGTGCATCTCGCTGAATGGGCCCACGAAATAACAGCTGTCCTGGCCCAACCCCCAGGCCAACCCCAACTCCAGGCCCTGACCCACTGGCTGCAACGCATCGCCCCGGTCGATCACTTCGCGCTGTTCCTCTATGAAGGCAGCCACGCGCCCTTGCCGCTGTTCCACACCTTTCCCGCCGAGCTGCACGCCACCTTCGTCAATGACTACCGCAGCGGCGTGCACATACTCGATCCGTTCTTCCTCGGTTGCCTGTTCGGTGAGCCGGACGGGCTCTACAGCATGCGTGCCCTGTCGCCGGACAGCTTCCGCTGCAACCACTACTTCCAGGCCTATTACCACCGCCTGGGGCTGAGCGAGGAGCTGGGCTACTTCACCACGCCGGCCTTGCATTGCCGGGCGGTGCTGTCGTTGATGCGCGGGGAGGGCGGGATGGCGTTCACGGAGGAGGAGATGCGCCTGCTGCGGACTGCGCAACCTGTGGTGGCGCAGGTGGTGCGCCTGGCCTGGGAGGCGCGTGGCGAGCCGGCGGCGGATGCCGTTCTGCCCACCACCCATGTGCGCACGGTGTTCAGCAGCTTCGGCGAGGAGTTGCTGACGCGGCGCGAGCACAAGATCGCCCAGCTGTTGCTGCAGGGTTATTCCAGCCAGCAGATTGCCGACCAGTTGCGCATCACCCGCGGCACGGTGAAGGTCCACCGGCGCAACCTGTATGACAAGCTGGAGATCGGCAGCCAGGCGGAGTTCTTCGGGCTGTTCGTGCGTGAGCTGATGGGGGCGGGGCTGTTCAGCCGGCCGCAGCGCCGCAACCGTGCTCAGCAGCGCGTCGAAGGGTGATTGCAGTACGTGATGACCGCCCCCGTCGATGGGGGGCGGAGAGGCAATCCGCCAGAATCAGCCGGTTGCTGAAAGGAGGCTTCTCGATGCCAACACCATCTCTGCAAACCAAAAGGGCCTACTACGCCAGGGCGCGCCAATCCAATTACACAGCCAGCCTGCGCCTGGCGGGTTTCGATACCACGCCTGCCGATGGCGAGCGCAAGCTGCCTTCCCGTGAGTCCGTGCGGAGTGCTTACCGCTCCGAGGTCTGACCGCGTCCTACACCCCCGCCTGCCCCTCTCTACCGCCCGCGCCATAGCGCCGTTTTTCTCCCCGTTGCTAGCGTGGCGTAGCCCATTCCGGGCATCGCTTCGGGGAGAAGCCTTTATGCCAAGGTCCGTGCGTATCGCCGACATCATCGACGACAGCCCCCTTTCCTGGTTGCAGGTGCGGGTGCTGCTTCTGTGTTTCCTCATCATGTTGCTGGATGGTTTCGACACCGCCGTGATCGGCTACGTGGCGCCGGAGCTGATCACCCAGTGGGGCATCGATCGCAGCGAGCTGGCACCGGCCTTCGGGGCCGGGCTGTTCGGGATGATGGTGGGAGCCATGGCCTGCGGGCCGCTGGCGGATCGCTTCGGGCGCAAGCGGGTGCTGCTGGGCGGCATCCTGGTGTTCGCCCTGGGCACGCTGATGGCGGCGCTCGCCACCTGGATGGGGGAGCTGGTGGTGCTGCGCTTCGTCACCGGCATAGGCCTGGGCGGGGTGCTGCCCAACTGCATCACCCTGTCGTCGGAGTACGCGCCCAAGCGGCGCCGCGTGCTGCTGGCCACGCTGAGCTATTCGGGCTTCGTGCTCGGCCTGGCCATGGGCGGCAGCGTGGCGGCCTGGCTGATGCCGAGCCTGGGCTGGCAGGGCATGCTCGCCCTCGGTGGCCTGGCGCCGCTGGTGCTGCTGCCGGTGCTGATGCGCTGGCTGCCGGAGTCGCTGTACTTCCTGGTGGGCCGCAAGCGCCACCGCAAGGCGTTGCTGCGCCTGCTCACGGCCATCGGTGGCAAGGCCAGCTGGCGTGGCGCGATCCTGCAGGGTGACCTGCCCGAGCAGCCGCGCTCGCCGCTGTCCACCCTGTTCGAGGGCGCCCGGGCGCTGCGCACGCTGATGCTCTGGCTGACCTTCTTCTGCGGGCTTTTCGTCTTCTACCTGCTGACCAACTGGCTGCCCACCATCCTCCGCTCCAGCGGCTATGGCGTGAGCGAGGCCGCCACCATCGCCTCGATGATCCCCATGGGTGGGGTGCTCGGCAGCATCGTCATGGCGTTGCTGCTGGACAAGCTCGGGCCCCGGCGCGTGCTGCCGGTGCAGGCCGCCTTCGCCGCCGTCGCCCTGGCGCTGATCGGCACCCAGCTGGGCAGCGGCTCGCCGTTGCTGGCGATGGTGTTCATCGCCGGCTTCGGCCTCAGCGGCTTGCTGGCCAACCTCAGCATCGTCGCCGCCACCCTGTACCCCATCCATGCGCGGGCCACGGGGGTGAGCTGGGCGCTCTCGGCGGGGCGCGCCGGTTCCATCGTCGGTTCCATGCTCGGTGCCTGGCTGTTCGCGGTGGCGGGCAGCCTGGATGGTTTCTTCCTGTGGATCGCCACGCCCATGCTGCTGGCCAGCCTGGCCCTGCTGGTGATGGGCCTGCGCCGGGTCGAGCACCTGGCCGTGGCCGAGGGCTAGTTCCCGGGCGGTCGGCGTGTGCTTGTTGGCGCCGACCGCTTTTTTCCATTACCGGTGCGAGTTCGCCCACTGCGCCGCCAGCGCAAATCTACCCCCTGCCGGTTAAGTCGCCCGCCAGCGGCTTGCTAGCGTGGCTTCTGGTGCGTTGCCACCCGCCGAGGCGGGGTGGTGGCGTGCCATAGGGGGGCCGGGCGGCTGCCAGCTACCGGGCCCAGGCTGGTAATGCGTGAAGGAATCACCATGACTGCAGCAACGCTGTACATCGATGGCTGCTGGGTCGCGCCGACCCATCGCAACCGCTTCAGCAGCATCAACCCTGCTACCGAGATGAAGATCCAGCTCCTGGCGGCCGCCAGCCCCAAGGAGGTGGACAAGGCGGTGACCGCCGCGCGCTGCGCCTTCGAAGGCGAGTGGGGGCGTACCCGGGGCAGCGAGCGGGCCGGCTTCCTGGAGGCGATGGCCAATGACCTGGAGCACCGTGCCGAGGAGCTGGCGCTGCTGGAGGTGCTCGACAACGGCAAGCCGCTGGCCGAGGCCGAGCGCGATGTGGCCGATGCCATCGCCTGCTTCCGCTACTACGCCGGGCTGGCCCGCGAGCTGGACGAGCGCCAGGACCAGCCGCTGGAACTGGACGACCCACGCTTCAGCTGCCGCCTGCGCCACGAGCCGGTGGGCGTGGCCGGGCTGATCACCCCCTGGAACTTCCCCCTGCTGATGGCCGCCTGGAAGGTCGCCCCGGCCCTGGCGGCGGGCGCCACCTGCGTGCTCAAGCCCTCGGAGTTCACCTCGCTCACCGCCCTGGAGCTGGGCCACACCGCCCATGCGGTGGGCCTGCCGCCGGGCGTGTTGAACATAGTGCCGGGCCTGGGCGGCGAGGCGGGGCAAGCCCTGGCCCTGCACCCGGAGGTGGACAAGCTGGCATTCTCCGGCCGGCTGGTCACCGGCGCCAAGCTCATGGGCGGCGCGGCGGCGGACATCAAGCGGCTGACGCTGGAGCTGGGCGGCAAATCCTCCCTCATCGTTTTCGACGACGCCGACCTCGACGCCGCCGTGGAGTGGGCGCTGTACGGCATCTTCTGGAACCAGGGCCAGGTCAGCAGCGCCACCTCGCGCCTGCTGGTGCAGGAAGGCATCGCCGACCGCTTGCTGGAGCGGCTGGTGGAGGCGACCCGGGATATCTGCATCGGCCCGGGCACCGAGCCGGGTGTGCAGATGGGCCCGCTGGTCAGCGCCTCACGCTACAGCCAGGTGATGGACATCATCGCCCAGGGCAAGCAGGACGCACGCCTGCTCACCGGCGGCCGGCGCCCACCAGGGTTGCTGTCGGGCTATTTCATCGAGCCCACCATCTTCGACGAGCCCCACACGGGCAGCCCGCTCTGGCGCCACGAACTGTTCGGGCCGGTGCTCAGCGTCAAGCGCTTCAAGACCGACGAGCAGGCGCTGGAGATGGCCAACGACAGCCTCTACGGCCTCGCCGCCGCAGTGATGAGCAGCGACCTCGACCGCGCCGACCGCATCGCCGGGCAACTGCGGGTGGGCGTGGTCTGGGTCAACTGCTCGCAACCCACCTTCGTCCAGGCGCCCTGGGGCGGCACCCGCCTCAGCGGGCTCGGCCGCGAGCTGGGCACCTGGGGGCTCGACAACTACCTGGAGGTGAAACAGGTCACGCAGTACCAGGCCGACGCGCCCTGGGGGTGGTACCAACGCTAGCGCGCCGGCCCGGTGCCGCCCAGGCCGCACCGGCCCTTGCCAGAGAACAACAACAACCTGTGCGTCGAGTTCGGCTCGACACAACCGGGAGGCATGCATGACCGAGAACACCCGCAAGGATTTCTTTCTCACCAGCGCGAGCCTGATCGCCGTCTCCATCACCGTGGCCGGGCTGGCGCTTTTCCCGCTGGAGTCCGAGGCCTTCGCCAACCGCCTCTTCGAGTCATCCACCCGCACCTTCGGCACCCTGGTGCAGTTGTTCGTCTTCGCGTGCGGGGTGGCGGTGCTCTACCTGGCCTTCAGCAAGTACGGGCACATCCGCCTGGGCGCCGGCCGCCCGGAGTTCGGCAACACCACCTGGGTATTCATGTTCATCTGCGCGGGGCTGGGCTCCTCGACCCTCTACTGGGGCGTGATGGAGTGGGCCTACTACTACCAGACGCCGGGCCTGAACCTGACGCCCGGTTCCACGCAGGCGCTGGAGCACAGCGTCAGCTTCACGTTCTTCCACTGGGGCATCAGCGCCTGGGCGGTGTATGCGCTGTCATCCCTGGCGCTGGCCTACCACTTCCACGTGCGCAAGCGCAGCGGCCTGGGGCTGGCGTCCATCGTCGAGGCGGTGACCGGCTTCCGCGCCCAGGGGCCGGTGGGCCGGCTGGTGGACCTGGTGTTCCTGCTCACCATGTTCGGCGCCCTGACCGTGCCGCTCGCGGTCACCGCCGCCACGCTGACGCGGGGCCTGGCCAGCCTCACCGGCATCCCCGATACCTTCATCACCCAGGTGCTGGTCATCGGCCTGGTGGCGTTGGTGTTCTCCCTCAGCTCCTACGTCGGTATCGATGGCGGCATGCAGCGCCTGGCGCAGATGGTGGGCTTCGGCGTACTGGGCTTCGCCTGCCTGTTGCTGGTGATGGGGCCCACGCGCTTCATCCTCGACAACACCGCCAACGCCTTCGGCATCACCCTGCAGAACTTCGTGCGCATGAGCCTGTTCACCGACCCGGCGGGCGAGGGCGCCTTCACCCGCAACTGGACGGTGTTCTATTGGCTCTGGTGGGTGTCCTACGCGCCGGGGGTGGCGATGTTCGTCACCCGCGTTTCCCGTGGGCGCACGGTGCGCGAGGTGATCGCCGCGCTGGTGCTCGGCGGCACCGCCGGCTGCTGGTTCTTCTTCGGCGTGCTGGGCAGCTACAGCGTCCACCAGTTCGTCAGTGGTGCCATCGATGTGCCGGGCATCCTCGCCAGCCAGGGCGGCGAGGCGGCGGTGGAGCGGCTGCTCAATGCGCTGCCCCTGGGCAAGCTGTTCCTCGCGGCTTACCTGTTCCTCATGGCGGTGTTCTGCGCTTCGCATATGGACGCCGTCGCCTACGCCGTGGCCGCCACCAGCACCCGCAACCTGCGCGAGGGGCAGGACCCGGCGCCCATGCACCGGCTGTTCTGGTGCGTGATGCTGACGCTGATCCCGCTGGCGATGCTCTTCGCCAAGGCCTCCCTGCCCACCATGAAGACGGCGGTGGTGCTCACCGCCATTCCCTTCACGCTGATCCTGCTGGTGATGATCTGGGGGCTGTTCCGCTGGCTGCTGGAGGATTACGGCCAGGTGCCGGCCCAGCGCATTGCCGAGGAATCCCGTCGCCTGGCGCAAGCCGGTGACGACAAGGCCGGCGAGGCCGCTGCCATCGCCCCTGCCCCCTGACCAACGCCATGACCCGAATCGGGGGCGGGCCTGGTGTGCTGCATTCCCCCGATCGCAATACCCACGAGAAGCTGCATACGCCCGGGCCGCGCCCGGCCATGCGCCACAGAGGAGTACCGATGATGAACAGCATCCAGAGACTGCCTGCCGACTTCTGCGCCGACCCCGAGGTCGCCCACACCCTGCCCGCCAGCTACTACACGCACCAGGCGGTCTTCGAGTACGAGAAGGAGGCCATCCTCGCCCGCAGCTGGGTCTGTGTGGGGCACCGTAGCGAGTTGGCCGAGAACAACGCCTACGTTACCCGCGAGCTGATAGGCGAGAGCATCATCATCGTGCGCGGTCGGGACGCGGTGCTGCGCGCCTTCTACAACGTCTGCCCCCATCGCGGGCACCAGTTGCTGCAGGGCAGCGGCATGGCGAAGAACGTCATCACCTGCCCGTACCACGCCTGGGCCTTCCGCCTCGACGGCGAGCTGGCCCATGCGCGCAACTGCGCCGACGTGGAGGCGTTCGACAAAACCGCCTCCAGCCTGGTGCCGTTGCGGGTGCAGGAGCATGCCGGCTTCATCTTCATCAACATGGACATGGATGCCGCCCCGGTGGAGGAGCAGCTGCCCGGCTTCGAAGCCGCCCTGCGCGATGCCTGCCCGGTGATCGACGAGTTGCACCTGGCCGCCCGCTTCATCACCGAGACGGAGGCCAACTGGAAATCCATCGTCGACAACTACATGGAGTGCTACCACTGCGGCCCGGCGCATCCGGGCTTCTCCGACTCGGTGGACGTCAACCGCTACACCCACAGCCTGCACGGCAACTGGACGCTGCAATACGGCGTGGCCAAGCCCTCGGAGCAGTCCTTCACGTTCGACGAATCAGTGCAGGACCCATCCTTCGCCGGCTTCTGGGCCTGGCCCTGCACCATGTTCAATGTGCCGCCGGGTGCGGACTTCATGACGGTGATCTACGAGTTGCCGGTGAGTGCCGAAATCACCCTGCAGCAGTACGAGATCTACTTCCTCAACAAGGAGCTCACCGCCGCACAGCGAGCGCTGATCGAGTGGTACCGCGATGTGTTCCGCCCGGAAGACCTGCGCCTGGTGGAGAGCGTGCAAAAGGGGCTGCGCTCCCGGGGCTACCGGGGGCAGGGGCGGATCATGACCGACCGCCAGCGCAGCGGGGAGAGCGAGCACGGCATCGCCCACTTCCACAACCTGATCGCCCAGGCGCACCAGGGGCGTTGATGGCGTGCGGCGCCGGCCCGGTGTGGCGGCGCCGCCTCTACTGGCAGGAGGTGGCAGATGACTCAGGATCTGGAGCGGATGGACGTGCGGGTGACCGATATCACCAGCATCACCCCGTTGGTGAAGCGCTTCACCCTCGCCCGTGACGATGGCAGGCCGCTGCCGGCCTTCACTGGCGGCAGCCACATCAACGTGCACATGGAAGGCGAGGCGGGGCAGCGCTACAGCAATGCCTATTCCCTGTTGGGTGCCCCGGCCGAGCACCAGCACTACCGCATCGGCGTGCAGCTGGAAGTGCAGGGCAACGGCGGCTCGGCCTTCATGCACCAGCGGGTGCAGGTTGGCAGCCGGTTGTGGATCAGCCCGCCCAACAACCTGTTCGCCCTGCACGCGGAAGCGGACAGGCACCTGTTGATCGCCGGCGGCATCGGCATCACCCCCTTTCTCGCCCACCTGCACGAACTGCACGCCTGGGTCGCCGACTACGACCTGCACTACACCTTCCGCAATACCGAACGCGGTGCCTTTCTCGACGAGCTGGCCGAGGCCCGCCACGGCGGGCGCGTGCACCTCTACCCCGGTCACGAAGGCAAGCGCCTGGACCTGCCCGCGCTGGTGGCGCAGTTGCAGGCGCGCGATCACCTCTACGTCTGCGGCCCGCCGGCATTGATCGATGCCACCCTGGCCACCGCCCGTGCCGCCGGCATCGCCGAGGCACGCCTGCACTGGGAGCGCTTCAATGCCGCCCCTCAAGGCGGCCATGCCTTCACCCTGGTGCTGGCCAAGTCGGGCCGCGAGCTGCGCGTTGAGGCGGGCACCAGCATCCTTACCACCATCCAGCGAGCCCGCGCCGCCCCGGTGGAAAGCCTCTGCCGCGCCGGCATCTGCGGCAGTTGCGAAACCCGCATCCTCGAAGGCGAGGCCCTGCACCTCGACCAGTACCTCAGCGACGACGAAAAAGCCGCCCAGCGAACGCTGATGCTGTGCGTCTCACGGGCCCGGGGCGAGCGCCTGGTGCTGGATCTTTAACGCCGCTTCTGGCGATAACAACAAGAGAGACGACGCAATGGAACTACCTACCTTGCGCCGGGGGCTCAACGCCCGGCATATCCGCTTCATGGCCCTGGGTTCTGCCATCGGCACCGGACTGTTCTACGGCTCGGCGGCGGCCATCCAGCGCGCCGGGCCCTCGGTGCTGCTGGCCTACCTCATCGCCGGCGCGGCGGTGTACCTGATGATGCGCGCCCTGGGCGAGATGGCGGTGCGCACGCCGGTGGCCGGCTCCTTCGGCCACTACGCCAGCCGCTACCTGGGGCGCTATTGGGGCTTTCTCACCGGCTGGACCTACGCCTTCTCGATGTTGATGGTGTGCCTCGCCGACGTGACCGCCTTCGGCATCTACATGGGCCTGTGGTTTCCGGATACGCCGCGCTGGCTCTGGGTGCTGGGCATCGTCCTGGTCATCGCTGCCATCAACCTGTGCAGCGTGCGGGTGTTCGGCGAACTAGAGTTCTGGCTCTCGCTGCTCAAGGTGGTGGCCATCGTGGCGATGATCCTCGCCGGGCTGGCGGTGCTGGTCGCCGGCATCCCGCTGGGCGGCGCCGAAAGCGTGGCGGGCTTCGCCAACCTCTGGGCCCATGGCGGCTTCTTCCCCAATGGGCTGGAGGGGATGGTGGCGTCCTTCACCATCGTCATCTTCGCCTTCGGCGGCATCGAGGTGATCGGTCTCACCGCCGGCGAGGCGCAGAACCCGCAGCGGATGATCCCCAAGGCCATCAACACGGTGCCGCTGCGCATCCTGCTGTTCTACGTGCTCACCCTGCTGGTGCTCATGGCCATCTGGCCCTGGTCGCGCATCGGCAGCGAGGGCAGCCCCTTCGTGCAGATCTTCAGCGGGCTGGGCATCGACTCGGCCGCCAGCATCCTCAACCTGGTGGTGATCTCGGCGGCCATCTCCGCCATCAACAGCGACATCTTCAGCACCGGGCGCATGCTCTATGGCATGGCCGGCAACGGCCAGGCGCCGGCCTCTTTCGGCAAGCTCTCGGCCGCCGGCGTGCCCTGGATGACGGTGCTGATGATGACCCTCGCGCTGTTGCTGGGCGTGCTGCTCAACTACCTGCTGCCCAACGAACTGTTCCTGCTGTTCGCCTCCCTGGTGACCTTTTCCGTGGTCTGGGTCTGGCTGATGATCCTGCTCTCCCAGGTCGCCATGCGCCGTGGCCTGGGGCGGGAGGAGGTAGCCGCCCTCGGCTTCCCGGTGCCGTTCTGGCCCTGGGGGCAGTACCTCACCATCGCCTTCATGTTGTTCATTTTCGTGGTGCTGGCGTTGTTCCCCGATACCCGCACCGCCCTGTACATCGGTGCCGCCTGGCTGGTGCTGCTCAGCATCGCCTACCGTCTCTGGGGCCGGCCGGGTGACGACGCCCGGCCTGCACCCGCCACGCCGGCACCGCCGCACCGCCAAGGAGAGCCCGCATGACCTCGCATCCCTATGAGTTCGAACTGCCCCGCACGCTGATCGACGACTTCCACCGCGACGGCGCCATCTGCGTGCGCCAGCTGTTCACCCCGGAGGAAGTGGAGCTGCTGCAGCTGGGCATCGAGCGCAACCTCGCCAGCCCCAGCGAGCGCGCCAAGGTCGCCAGCCGCGAGGACGACCCCGGCTGGTTCTTCGAGGACTTCTGCAACTGGCGGGAATTCGACGAGTACCGCCGCTTCATCTTCGAAAGCCGCGTCGGCTCCGTGGCCGCGCAGCTCATGGGCGGCGGCCGCGCGCGCCTCTACCACGACCACCTGCTGGTCAAGGAACCCAACACCCGGCAACGCACCCCCTGGCACCAGGACCAGCCCTATTACAACGTCGAGGGCCGGCAGAACTGCAGCATGTGGATGCCCGTCGACCCGGTGGCCCGGGACGCCACCCTGGAGTTCGTCGCCGGCTCCCACCTGGGGCCCTGGCTCATGCCACGCACCTTCCTCGACAACCAGGCCCGCTGGTTCCCCGAAGGCACCCTGGCCGACCTGCCCGATATCGAGGCGGATCGCGCCCGCTGGCCCATCCTCGGCTGGGCGCTGGAGCCGGGCGACGCGGTGTTCTTCCACATGCTCACCCTCCACGCCTCCGGCGGCGTAGGCGGTGAACGCAGGCGCCGCGCCTACTCCCTGCGCTTTCTCGGTGACGACATGGTCCATGCGCCCCGCCCCTGGAAAACCTCCCCGGAATTCCTAGGCCTGGCGGACGAACTGCCCGCCGGCGCGCCGATGGAGCACCGCTTGTTTCCGCAGCTTTGGCCGAGGGAGTGAGGGGGAGGGGCTTAGGTTGGACCGGGGCACGAGGCCCAGCGCGCGAGGCTGAGCGTCGCAGCGGGGTAGCCCTGGGGATGTCGGGACAGCGCGAGCAGTGCTCAGTCTGACGGCAGCAGTTGGGTCGCCTGAATGACACCTTTGTCGGTGCTTGATCGGGCGGTGTTGGTTCGCTTTGATCTTTCCGTAAGTTAGGTATACGTTACATTCAATATTAATTGTTACGTATGCAGAACATGGATCATTCCATTATCACGGCACGCCTGGGCGAGAAGATCCGGCAGTGCCGCCTGAATCGCGGGCTCACCCAGGCCAGGCTGGCTGGGCTGGCAGGCATCACCCGGCAGAAGGTCATTGCTATCGAGAGAGGCGACCTGTCGGTTGGCATGGTGGCCTATGCGCGAGCGCTGGGAGCCATGGACTGTGAGTTCGCGCTGATACCTGCGGCCATGCCGACACTGGACGAGATCCACGGAGTGTTTGACTGATGACGGCCGTGCTGCGGGTGGCAACGCCAGAGGGCGAGAGTGGGAGGGTGCTCAGCTCCAACGGGGACTATCTATTTCGCTACCACGAAGAGGCCAGGGCGCAGGCGTCGATCAGCCTGCTCATGCCTGTGCGTGTGGATGAATACCGCCACCGGGAACTGCACCCGATCTTCCAGATGAACCTGCCGGAAGGCTATGTCCTGGAGCAATTGCGCAATCGCCTGGCCAAGATGGTGCGTGTCGATCCCATGTTGCTGCTGGCGCTTTCTGGCAGCAGCTCGCCCATCGGGCGGGTAGCCGTCAGCTCGGATGAGGTCGATGCGCTACTGCGGCGCCGGCAGTTCCCGGGCGAAAGACTGGAGGAAATCCTGGCCTGGGATGGTACGGAGGATATTTTTGCCAGCCTGGTGGATCGTTACATTTTGCGCGCCGGGATCTCGGGCGTGCAGCCGAAGGTGCTGGTTCCAGAGCAGTCGGACGCTGCTTCACAGCGGTTCACGTCGAAAACCTCCGAACTGATCATCAAGAGTGGTCGTGACGAGTTTCCTGGGCTGGCAATCAACGAGTTCCTTTGCATGTCCGTAGCCAGGGAGGCGGGGATTGCGGTGCCGGAGTTCTACCTGTCCGATAACACCCGGCTGTTCGTCATGCGCCGTTTCGATCGGGACGAGCAACTGGATCCCATCGGTTTCGAGGACATGGCTGCGTTGATGGGCCTGGCTGCGGAGCAGAAGTACAGCAAGAGCTACTCGGCCATCGCCAAGGCCATCCGTCTGTTCTGCTCGCCGGAGCAGGTGCAGGGTTCGCTGGCGCAGTTGTTCGCGATGGTCAGCTTGAGCTGCATCGTCGGAAATGGTGATGCCCACCTCAAGAACTTCGGGCTGCTGTATTCCGAACCTACGCAGCGTGATGCGCGACTGGCGCCGGCCTACGACATCGTCAATACCACGGCCTACATTCCAGAGGATGTATTGGCGCTGGATCTGGTCGGTAACAAGTCCCTGTTCGCCTCCAGACAGGGGTTGCTCGAGTTCGCCGGTGCGTGCGACGTAGCTCGGCCGGAAGAGGTCATTCGTGGGCAACTGGAAGCGTTGGAGCGTGTGCTGGGCCGCTCGACCGAGCTGTGCGAGCGAGCGCCGAACGTGGCTGCCGCAATCCGCCTGAGTGCTGGGCCGTACATGCAAACCTTCGGCTAGATTGCGCCGGCGCAGCGATGAGGTACCGGTTGTCTCTGCGCCCTGGCGGAGGGGCTGAAGGGAGGGAGGAGTCGGTTGGACCTAGGCACGAGGCCCAACGCGCGGGGCTTCCTCTCGCACCGGTGTATCGATAGGAACGTAGCCCGTGCTTCAGCGCGGGGAATCTCCCGGACTGAAGTCCGGGCTACGGAAGGGCGGGCCACGATCAGACCGACGCCAGACGCGCCTTGGCTTCGGCGTATTCGCGCTTGAGCTGGGCGATGTACTCCCCGGCCTTCTGCACCTTGCCGATCGGGGCGATGCCCTGGCCGCAGCCCCAGATGTCCTTCCAGGCCTTGGCGTCGCCGCCGCCGAAATTCATCTTGCTCGGGTCGCTTTCGGCGAGGTTGTCCGGGTCCAGCCCGGCGGCCACGATCGAGGGCTTGAGGTAGTTGCCGTGCACCCCGGTGAAGAGGTTGCTGTAGACGATGTCATCGGACGAGCACTCGACGATGGCGCGCTTGTAGTTCTCGCTGGCGTTGGCTTCCTCGCAGGCGATGAAGGCCGAGCCGATGTAGGCGAAGTCGGCACCCATGGCCTGGGCGGCGAGGATGGCGCCGCCGGTGGCGATGGAACCGGAGAGGGCCAGGGGGCCGTCGAACCACTGGCGGATTTCCTGGATCAGCGCGAACGGGCTCTTCACCCCGGCATGGCCGCCGGCGCCGGTGGCCACGGCGATCAGGCCGTCGGCGCCCTTGTCCACCGCCTTGTGGGCGAAGGCGTTGTTGATCACGTCGTGCAGCACCACGCCGCCATAGGAGTGGGCGGCGGCGTAGATGTCTTCACGGGCGCCCAGGGAGGTGATGACGATGGGCACCTTGTACTTAACGCACAGCTCCATATCGTGTTCCAGGCGGTCGTTGCTCTTGTGCACGATCTGGTTGATCGAGAAGGGCGCCGCCGGGTTGTCGGGGTTCGCGCGGTTGTAGGCGTCGAGCGTCTCGGTGATCTCCGCCAACCAGTCTTCCAGCAGCGAGGCGGGGCGCGCGTTGAGCGCCGGCATGGAGCCGACCACGCCGGCCTTGCACTGTTCGATCACGAGTTTCGGGTTGCTGATGATGAACAGCGGCGAGCCGATGACGGGGAAGGGCAAGCGATCCAGCGGGGCGGGGAGCCGGGACATGTGAACTCCATCAGGTCCGTTAATGAGAAGGATTCGCAGATTGTGGCGGCGCGCCCCTCCCGGTCAAGCACCGCTTCACTGTTCGGCATGAAGGCCACCCGAGTTGGCCGGAGTGCAATGGCCGCAACGCCTCCTCATGGCTGGTACAGCCGTAATCGGCCGCTGTCGATCATCCAGCGGGTGAACTCCGCCAGCGGCACCTGGTAGCTGCACACCACCCGCACGTCGTAGCCGGGGCGATAGTTCTCGAAGTAGTAGCTGAGCACCAGCGCCAGGCCGTCTTCCGACAGGCTCAGGCCCTGCTCGCGGTACTGCAGTTCGTCGGCGTTGCGCTCGATGTCTTGGCGCAGCATCAGAAGGGCCTGGCGCGGGTCGTTCATGGGTTACTCCGCCTGCGTCTTGCAGCCCAGCCACAGGCGGCTGCTGTCCACCTGGCCCGCCCGGCCCTCGGCCACCAACTGTGCGCGCTGCTCGGCGATGTACTCGCGCAGGGCGGCGTAATAGTCGGGGTGTTGCTCCAACTGGTCGGTGAGGGGCAGGGCGGTGGCGCGCTGGTCCAGGGTGTCGCCGACCGATTGCGCGGTGTCGATGGCATCCACCGTGTCGCTGTTGCCGCTGCCGAAGGGCGAGAACATGAAGTTCGCCACGCGGCCCACGCTGTCGCGGCTGTTGGCCGAGCCCAGCAGCGGCCACTCGACGGTGGGGCCGTTGCCGATGCCCCAGACGCCGAAGGTCTGGCCGAAGTCCGCCTCGTGGTGCGGCAGGCCCATGCGCCCGGCGGTGTCGAACAAACCACCCACGCCGAGAATGGTGTTGAAGGTAAAGCGGCCCAGGGTGTTCATCGCCCGCTGGCCGTTGCCCTGCAGCAGGTCGTTCACCAGCACCTTGGGTTCGGCGAAGTTGGCGGCGAAGTTGTGCACGCCATCGCGCACCGGTTCCGGCAACCGCGCATAGCCTCGCGCCACGGGGGCCAGGGCGTAATCGTCGACCACCCGGTTGAAGGCGAACACCTTGCGGTTGAGCCCCTCGGCCGGGTCGCTCACACCGGGTGCCAGATCCGCGCAGTCACCCTGGGTGGTCACCTGGCTGCTACACCCCACCAGCGGCAACAGGCAGCCGCACAACACCCCGATACGCATCCCGTTTTCGAATCTTTTCTGCATCACCGACATACCGCCTACCTCCCAATGAATGGCGGCGAGGATGGCCTGGCGGCTTTGCTGGAAGATGTCCCGTTGATGCCGGCGTTGAAGGATTGTTGCCCGATTGAAATATATGACCGCCCGGCGCAAATGGTTTTAGATGAGCGACCCCAGCCAACCCGAACCGAGCATCGTGAACAGACTGTTGATCGTGGACGACGATGTGGAAATCCTCGCCCTGCTGAAAAAATTCTTCCTGCAGCACTCCTACGAGGTGGAGGTGGCCACCGACGGCGCCGCCATGTGGGCCGCCATCGCCCGGCAGCACCCGGACGTGATCGTGCTCGACGTGATGCTCCCCGGGCAGAGCGGCCTCAGCCTGTGCCAGCGGGTGCACGGTGAGCTGGGCATCCCCATCGTCATGCTCACCGCCATGGGCGAATTGAGCGATCGCATCATCGGCCTGGAGCTGGGCGCCGACGACTACCTGACCAAGCCCTTCGACGCCCGTGAGCTGCTGGCCCGCGTGCGCGCCGTGCAGCGCCGCACCGGGGCCGCGGTGAAGGCCGGCGGCGACGAGGCGCGGCCGGTGATCGTCTTCGCCGGCTGGCAGCTGGACGTCGCCCGCCGCGAACTGCGCTCGCCCGATGGCGTGATGATCCCGCTCTCCGGCGGCGAGTTCGACCTGCTGCTGGTGTTCCTCGAACACCCGGGGCGCATCCTCAGCCGCGAGCAGCTGCTCGACCTCTGCCACGGCAACGCCCACGACGCCTTCGACCGCAGCATCGACGTACAGGTCAGCCGCCTGCGCCGCAAGATCGAGCCCGACAGCAAGCGCCCGGACATCATCCGAACCGTGCGCAATGGCGGTTACCAGTTCAGCCCCGAGGTCAGCCGCCGATGAACTGGCCACGCGGCAGCGACACCATCGCGCGCTGGATCGCCCTGACCATCGTCATGGCCATGCTTGCGTCCCTGTTGCTCAACTGGCTGTTCGTCGAACTGGCCGGCGTCTGGGCGCAACCCTCGCTGCTCCGGAGCGGCGTGCTGGAGCGGGCCGCGCTCGCCACCCAGCTCATCGAGGCCGCCCCCGTGGCCCAGCGCCCGACCCTGGCCCAGGCCGCCAGCGCGCCGAATTTCTCCGTGCGCTGGGTCGCCGGCCGCAACCAGTTGACTCTGCCGCCGGGCTTTGACGACGGCTTCCAGGACGATAGCGGGCTGATCGAGAAGCTGTTCGGCGAGGCCCGCCACCTGGAGGCCTACGACCCCGAGGACTGGCCGCCGCCCAATGCCGATCGCCCCTACCAGTTATTGGTGAAGCTGCATGATGGGAGTTGGCTGGAATTCTCCGCCCGCTACCGCAGCTGGGGCCTGGACCCGGAAATCCGCCTGGGCATCATCGCCGGCCTGGCGCTGGTCGCCTCGCTGGCCGTGGCCTGGGTCGCCACCCGCCGCCTGGCCCGGCCGCTGGAAAGCTTCGCCCATGCCGCGCGGCGCTTCGGCAGCGACTTCCGCGCCCCGCCCATCGAGCCCCTCGGCCCCCGGGAAATCCGCCAGGCCATCCTCGCCTTCAACACCATGCAGGCGCAGATCCGCCACTTCGTCGCCGACCGTTCGCAGATGCTCGCCTCCATCTCCCACGACCTGCGCGCGCCGCTCACGCGCATGCGCCTGCGCGGCGAATTCATCGACGACCCCGAGCAGCAACGCAAGCTGTTCCGCGACGTGGACGAGATGCAGGGCATGATCAACGCCGCTCTCGACTTCTTCCGCGACGACGCGCGCCTGGAGCCCGCCACCCCCTTCGACCTTGCCGAGCTGCTGCAGACCCTGATCGACGACTACCGCGACCAGGGCATCGACATCCCCTACAGCGGCCCCACCAAGCTCGTCTACCTCGGCCGCCCACTGGGGCTCAAGCGCGTCTTCACAAACCTGCTGGAGAACGCCCTGAAGTACGCCCACGCCCCGGCGATCACGCTCCACACCGACCCGCGCGGCATCCTCATCGACGTCAGCGACCAGGGCCCCGGCATCCCCGAGCAGCACCTGGAGGAGGTCTTCGAACCCTTCTACCGCCTCGAACCCTCGCGCAACCCCGCATCCGGCGGCGTCGGCCTCGGCCTCTCCGCCGCCCGCGCCATCGCCCGCGAACACGGTGGCGAACTGCACCTGCACAACCGCCCCGAAGGCGGCCTGCGTGCGCGGGTGGAGTTGCCTTGGAGTTGACCCGCGTGTGATGGGGCATGACGAAACGTAGGTCGGGTGCAACCCGACATTGCCGGCACAGGGCTTTCGCAGGTTTCACCCGCCCTACGGGCTGATTCGGCCCTCGAACCGTGGACGACGCCTTTTTCGTCCACCAGCGATGCCCTGCCTGGCGCTGATGCCGGGCAATGCTCCGCACCGTTGGGCCTCGCTGCGCTCGGCGCCAGCCTACAGGGGAGCGTGCTTGTGTGGGGGCAGGCGTTTGGCATGACTGCGAATGGTGGACCGGTGAAGCGTGGTCCACCCTTGTATCTCGACTAACTACCCCTTCAGGGGTAATAGTTCCCGACTGATCATCGGGGGAGGGGCTGGAAGTCGTGTCCACCCTTAGGCCCTGAGCCTGCGACGTAGATAGTGCTCCGCCCCTCCACACTCACTCGAACAGCCCGAACGGTATCTTGAGCCCAGAGCTCGCATTCACAAGGTTGGGCCGGGTGCAGTGATGATCGTGTCTGAAAAGATCAGGAGGAGCTCACATGCCCAGTGTCATTGGTATCGACATTGCCAAGCACACGTTCGATATCGCCACCCTGCAGGCGAACGGCAAGTACCGCACCAAGGCCAAGTTGGCCAACAGCGAGGCGGGCTTTCGCACGCTGCAGGAGTGGCTGAACAAGCACAGCGAGGCGGGTGCCTGGGTCGTGATGGAAGCCACCGGCATCCACCATGAAGCCCTGGCCGAATGGCTGCTGGAGCAGAACTATCGGGTCTGCGTCCTCAACCCTGCGCAGATCGCTCACTACGCCCGCAGTCAGCTGCAGCGCGTGAAAACTGACAAGGTCGACGCCAAGCTGATCGCCGAATACGGCGAGCGCCACCAGGACGAGCTACGGCCCTGGCAGCCTGAACCTCGCGCCATACGGCGCCTGAAAGCACTGATGCGGCGCCTGGCGGATCTGCAGGAAATCCAGCAGATGGAGAGCAATCGCCTGGAGGTGGCCGATACCAGCGTGCAGGAGTCGATCCGCTCAGTGTTGCGGCACATCGAGCAACAGATCGAGGAAACCCTCAAGGCCATCAACAACCACATCGACAATGACCCGGATCTGCGCGGTAAACGTGATCTGTTGACCAGCATCGATGGCATCGCGGACAAGACAGCCGCCCTGATCCTGGCGGAGCTGGGCGACCCTCATCGCTTCACCAGCAGCCGCGCGATTACCGCCTTTGCCGGGCTCAACCCGCGTTTGCAGGAGTCTGGTAAGTACCGGGGGCAGACCCGCATTTCCAAGATGGGCTCATCGCGGCTGCGCGCTGGGCTGTACATGCCTGCCGTTTGCGCCCTGCAGCACAACGGGGCGATCAAAGCGATGAGAGAACGCCTCAGAGCCAAGGGCAAGACCGGCATGCAGATCATCTGTGCAGCGATGCGTAAGCTGCTGAACATCGCTTATGGCGTCTTGAAATCGGGCCAGCCGTACGACGTAAAGCTGGCCCTTGCTCACTAGGGATCAAGACGGTATCTACGAAGCTGCGTGCCGGAGTTGAGGCGCCGTGGGGGGATGGGCGCCTGAGCCCGCTCCCGTAGGTTGGGCTGAGCTACGAAGCCCAACGTGCCAGGCCGAACCTTGCGCCGTTGGGCGTGGCTGTGCTCGGTGCCAACCTACAGCCTGTGCCACGGCGTTTATGGCTCAGGTTGCTCCCATCCTTCGCTCTGCTGGCAATGTGCCAATAAGCGGCTATTCCTATATCCAGTGCCTCAACTGGCACACAGTGGTGATGGAAAAACTCACAGGGAGCGTGCGATGAAGCTGAACTGGCCAAGCGTTGGACCTATCGTCGGAGCAACAGGCCCTGATGAGGCGCGTGTATTCATACGAGCTGGCGAAGAGGTCCTCGGAAAGGATCAGCGGCGTTGCTTCGGCGCGTTGCGCTGGCGAGTGGTAGGGGACGCCGTATGGTCCTTGCCCATCTTCAACAAGCTCTCCCCCATCTTCGATTTCAGTTGTGTATTCGTGCTCCAGAACCTAGTCCCTGCGACTCCGTATGAGTACCAGGTCGGCTGGTTCTTTGCCGATGCCGAGTTGGACCACGTCCAGGCCCTTGCCAGCGATTTGCAGTGGCCAGCCCCAGAACCGGATTTCGAATTGAGCTTCACGACTGGCCCAGCGGTGAACTCGGCTCCGCGTCGCTACATCGTGGGCTCTTGTCGCTATGTGCTGCGGCTATTCGGTGGCAACTTCTTCGACGACCGTGGCGACAAGACCTTCCGCTCGGTTCTGGAGCAGATCGCAGGTGGCCAATCCGTCGATGCACTGTTGATGATTGGTGATCAGATCTACGCGGACGATCTCAAGGGGGTGGCACCGGACCGGACCATGGATCAGTTCCTCGAGCGCTACCGGGCTGTCTTCGCTCAGGAATACATACGCAAGCTCATGGCGAGAGTGCCTACCTACATGATCCTCGATGACCATGAAATCGAGGACAACTGGCCTGCTGGTGCAACGGGCAGCGAGCGTGCTTCGAAGTATGTGTGTGCCATGCATGCCTACCAGATCTACCAGTGCAGCCACGGCCCGCTTTTCAAGAGCGACGGCGACCGTATTGAGGGGACCCTCTCGCATTTCTGGTACAGCTTCCGGGACGGTTGTGCCGACTGGTTCGTCATGGACTCACGGACCGAGCGGGTACTCGAGCCGGGTGATCGGCGGATGGTCAGCGACAAGCAAATGAACGCCCTGCTCGAATGGCTGGATGATGGCTCCGGGAACGTCAAGTTTATCGTGACCTCGGTACCGGTTTTCCCCGACATGAAGAGTGACAAGGATGACAAGTGGGATGCATTCCCCAAGCAGCGTCTGCAGATCCTCGACTTCATTCATAGCAGGCAGATCAGGAAAGTCGTCTTCGTTTCCGGTGACGTCCATTGCTCCTTCACCTGCGAGTTACGCCTGGACGACGGGAATGATGGTTTCCTCGTCCATCAGATTGTCTCTTCCTCGTTCTTCTGGCCGTTGCCACACATGCGCCAATCCAGCTTTGGTTTTGGCGAAGCGCTGAAGGGGACGGGCAATCGGCGTTACGTCAGCAAACGTATTTCCGAGGTTTATTCCCAAGACAATTTTGGACGTATCGAAGTTGAACCGAACTCTGTTGTCGTGTCGTTTTATGAGCGGAAAGGCGACCCGCTTGGCGGCGCCACCAAGTTGGTTTTGTAGTCGGGCGTGCTTGGGTTGGCTCCCTTGACGGTATTTTCATAGCGAGGCGTCTTCATGGACGAGCAGATCACCCAGGCAGCGGATGTGCTGGCTTCTACCCCGACGGCGACTGGCACCGCCCGGACCGTTACGTCCCAATCCACCGAGCTGTATGACTTACTGAGAGTTGTCGTAACCGATCTGAGCCTGTCGACCGAGGAGAAGAAGATTCTCATCGACGAACTGCGTAAGAGCACCCCGGCCAGTGACCGCTGGACCTTCCGGTGGGCCATCTGGATTCTCGGGGTGGCGGTACTGCTGACCATCCTGGCCCTCTGGAACCTCAGCTTTGCCGAAATGAATATTCCAGATGGGCTTGTGGCTATTGGGTCGGCCGCTGCTGGTGGACTTGCAGGGTTACTCACACCCAGTCGGCGTGAGTGATTCCGAGAAGCACCGGTGATACATCGCATGCCACCCGGTTCGTTTGGTAGTGCTTCGTCCCCAGGGCTTTTCAACGGATCAGGTGCTCAGTGCTTTACCCGCAATCCGCCGGTGAAATAAGGTGGCCTGCATGAAGCCCTATCACCCCCCACTCACCCTGACACCGCGCATGCTGCAGCTTGTAGCCGATATCGGCGAGCGCGTCGGGCGTTTGGCGATTCAGCAGGACGGCTCACTGGCACCCCAGTTACGTCGTGGCAATCGCATTCGAACCATTCAGGCATCCCTGGCCATCGAAAACAACACGCTGAGCGTCGAGCAGGTGACTGCCGTGCTGGATGGCAAGCGGGTACTTGGCTTGCCGCGGGAAATTCAGGAGGTGCGTAACGCCTTCGCGGCTTACGAGGCCATGGAGCATTGGCAGCCCGGCCAGCGAGCAGACTTGCTCGAGGCTCATCGTTTGTTGATGCAGGGGCTGATCGATGAGCTAGGTCAGTACCGCCAGGGAGGCGTCGGCATCTATCGAGATGGCCAGCTTCTGCACATGGCTCCGCCTGCGGATCGTGTACCGACATTGATGGGGGATCTGTTGCAGTGGCTATCGAGCTGCGAGCTGCATCCCCTGATTGCCAGCTGCGTATTTCACTACGAGTTCGAGTTCATCCACCCGTTCGCGGACGGCAATGGGCGTATCGGCCGGTTGTGGCAGACATTGATTCTAAGCCGCTGGCGGCCGGTGTTGGCCTATCTGCCTGTCGAATCGGTTATCCGCGAACAACAGGGCGCTTACTACGCGGCCTTGGCGGCTGCCGACCGAGCGGGGGAGGCAACGCCTTTTGTCGAGTTCATGCTGGCGGCGCTGCATCAGGCGTTGCTCGAAGTGGCTCTGACCGATCAAGTAACCGATCAAGTAACCGATCAAGTAACCGATCAAGTAGCGCAACTGCTTCAGGTACTCGCACCGGGTGTCAGCATGAAAACGAGTGAGCTGATGCAGTATCTGCAGTTGAGTCACCGACCGACCTTTACGCAGAACTACCTGAAGCCAGCACTGATGGCGGGTTTGATTGAGATGACCGCCCCGGACTCCCCACGAAGTCCTCAGCAGCGCTATCGCAGAGCCTTCTGATGCAGTAACCCTGGGCTGAAGCCCAGGCTACGGCCCTGTAGGGGCGACTTCAGTCGCCCAGCAGCTCAAAGGGCTGCCGTGGGAGCGGATTCATCCGCGAAAAAACCCGGCTACTGCACGAAGCCCAACCCCCATCGTTGGGCCTCGCTGCGCTCGGCGCCAACCTACGGGGCCGCGTGCGTAGGGCTAGATCTTGCCAAGAATCGCCTGCAGCCCTTTCTGGTCCGCCTCGCTCACCGTGCCCTCCAGCCCGCAGCTGCTGAACGCCACTTTTCCGCCGGTGGCGAGGGTCTTGAACAGACCGAGGTCCACCATCATCACCACCTTCTCGCTGGAGGTTTCATCGTCGAGCTGCAGCTCGCCATAGCCTTCGTTGGCGACAGCGCCATCGACCGTCCAGGTGATCACGCCGCAGGGCTCGATGACGGGTGTGTGGGTGCGATGGACGATCGCCAGCGTGGCGTAGTTGGCCTTGCCGTCCTTGGGCACCACTACCGTGGCGTTGAGCCCGGCGGGGCCTTCGAGTCGGGTGTCGCTGGTCCAGTTCAGCACCGTGCCGCCGAGCATTTCTTCGGCCTGCTCGGTGAGCGTGCCGGCGAAGGTGGTGGTGGCGGCGAGGGTGAGGAGCAGGGCAGAGGTAGTGCGCAGCATGGGGTGATCGTCCTTGGTCGAGGGAGCGGGTTGGGACGCGCAGTGTGCGGTGCTGAACGCCGCTGGGGCTAGCTCTTTTGTCGGCGGGTGAGAAGCAAGAGGCCCAACCTGCGGGTTGGATTTCGCAGCGTTGGGCCTCGCTGCGCTCGGCGCCAACCTACAGGCTGCTCCGTGCGCTATTTGCAGCGGGGTTTACCAGCGATAGGCGACGCCGGCCGTGACCTGGCGTTCGGCGCCGTAGAAGGCGGCGTAGGTGTAGCTGAGGTAGTCCTCGTCGGTGAGGTTGGTGACGTTGAGGGTGAGGTCCCAGGGGCCCATGGCGTAGCCGAGCATGGCGTCCACCAGGGTGTAGGAAGGCGCGACGATGCGGGTGCTGAACAGCCCCGGCACTTCGTCGACGTAGCGCACGCCGGTGCCGGCGCGCAGTTCCCCCGGGCCGACCTGGCCGAAGCGGTAGTCGCCCCAGACGGAGAACATGTTGCGGGGCATGCCGCCGGTCTTCTGGCCTTCATTGCCGCTGTTGCTCTTGGCTACTTCGGCCTGGGTGTAGGCGTAGGAGGCGGTGACGCTGGCGTTGCTGCCGATGTCGGCCTTGGCCTCCAGTTCCAGGCCACGGGAGCGTATCTCACCGGTCTGCACCTGGAAGTTGGTGTTTACCGGGTCGGTGGTCAGCACGTTGCTGCGGGTCAGTTGGTAGAGCGCGGCGGAGTAGAGGGCGTTGCTGCCGGGTGGCTGGTAGCGGATGCCGAGTTCGTATTGCTCGCCTTCGGTGGGGTCGAAGTCCTGGCCGGCACGGCTACGGCCTGCCTGGGGTTCGAAGGATTCGCTGTAGCTGACGAAGGGCGCCAGGCCGTTGTCGGCGAGGTAGACCAGGCCCACGCGCGTGGTGAAGGCGTCGCTGTCCTGGCGTGAGCGGTCGTTGCCGTACAGCGCGTCTTCCTTCTGCTTGGCCCAGTCCTGGCGGCCGCCGAGCAACAGCACCCACTTTTCGTCGAACTTGATCTGGTCCTGCAGGTAGATGCCGCTCTGGTGGGTACGGTTCCTGGAACTGAATGGCGCAGGGCCCCTGGCGGTGAAAGTACCGCCGTAGACCGGGTTGAAGACATTCAGAGGAGTCAGGTCGTAGTCGTAGCGGTCGGTCTGCAGGTGGCGATCGCCGTAGTCGACGCCGGCCAGAACCGTCTGCTCGACGCGCTGGTGATGGAAGCGCGCCTCCAGCTGGGTGTCGACGACGAAGTTGCGCGAGTCGTCGACGCGGTCCTGGGCACCGCGTGCGACGGTGGTCATCTGCGGGTCGATGAAGCTGTCGAGCCACACCGACGGCATGTCGTTTTCCGATTCGAAGTAGCGCAGGTTCTGGCGCACCTTGAAGTCGTCGTTGAAGGCGTGCTCGAAGCGGTAGCCGATGTCCCAGGCGGTGATCACCGATTTGTCGTAGCCCGGCTCACCGGTGAAGGTGTGGCGGGAGATGTGGCCGTTGGGGTTGGCCAACACCGTGCCTTCGGCGGGCAGGCCGTAGACGTAGGCGGTGCGGCTCTTCTGGTAGCTGGCCAGCAGGGTGAGGCTGGTGGCGTCGTCCGGTTGCCAGGTGAGGGACGGGGCGATGTAGGTGCGGTCGTCCGGCACGTGGTCGGTGGTGGTGTCGCTTTTGCGCTGCAGGGCGGTGAAGCGGTAGCTGAGGGTGTCGGTGAGGGCGCCGCCGTGGTCGGTGGCCAGTTGGTGGCGGTCGTTACTGCCGGTTTCGGCCTTGATCTCGTGGAGTTCCTCGCGGGTCGGCAGCTTGCTCACCACATTGATGATGCCGCCCGGCGCGGCCTGGCCGAACAGCACCGAGGAGGCGCCGCGCAGCACTTCCACGCGCTCCATGCCGTAGGGCTCCTGGGTGCCGTCGTAGATGTTGCTCATGTAGCGCATGCCGTCGCGGAAGGTGCTGCCGCTGATCTGGAAGCCGCGCAGGACGAAGGTGTCGGTGAGGCGGTCGTCGGCCTCGGTGGCGATCACCCCGGCGGTGTAGCCGAGGACGTCACGCAGGCTCTGGGCGTGGATGTCGGTGATCTGGTCGCGGGTCACCACCGAGATGGATTGCGGCGTTTCGATGATCGGCGTGTCGGTCTTGGTGGCGGTGCCGGCGGCCGTGGCCACGTAGCCGCTCACCGGGCCGAAGGCGGACTGCTGGCCGCTGGCGCTGATGTCGATCTGCGACAGGTCGAGGGTGCCGTCACCACTCGAGCGTTCCAGGGTGATGCTGCCGGCGCCGTGGCGGAAGCTCAGCCCGCTGCCCTGGAGGAGCAGACCCATGGCCTGGTCGGCGGTGTAGCGGCCGCGCACTGCGGGAGCCTGGCCGGCGAGCTGTTCTTCGGTGGTGCGCAGCACGGCGATGCCGGTGGTGGTGGTGAATTCACCGAGGGCGTCGAGCAGCGGCTGGCTGGGGATATCGAACTGGAACTGCGGCTGGCGCTGCTCGCTGGCGGCCTCGCTGCTGTGGGCCTGCATGGGCGCGGCGAGGGTGGCGAGCAGGGCGCTGGCGAGCAGGGTCCGGGCCAGGCGGTGGCGGTTGGTCATGCGGTGGTTCTCCCCCGGTAAATGGCAAATGCGAATGATTCACTGCCGATACAACGGGCGAGACCGGGAAACCCCTCAAGGAATTTTCAGATTTTTTGCATCAGCGGTGCAGGACCACCGCCAAGCCGGGTATGCGCGTGGTCTTCAGGCCCAGTTCGATGCTCAGGGCGCTGAGCACCGCCTGGGGATCGCTGGTGCGGAAGGTGCCGGAGATGCGCTGGTTGCGCAGGCTCTCGTCCAGCAGCACGACGGGCGGGTGGCCGAGGTGCTGGAGGCTGTCGAGCACCTCGCCGAGGCGGGCGCGGTCGAAGATCAGCAGCCCGCGCTGCCAGGCCAGGGCGCGCTCGCTGTTGACCGTTTCCGGGCCATGCAGGCCGGCGCCATCGAGGCTGGCCTGCTGGTTGGGGATCAGGGTGACGAGCGAGTCGGCGGCGTTGCCCCGGACCTCCACCCGTCCGCGACTGACCGTGACCCGCTCGCCCTGGCCGGTGGCGTCTACGGCGAAGGCGGTGCCGAGCACGCGGGTGCGCAGCCCCGGGCTTTCCACCACGAAGGGGCGGTTGGCGTCGTGGCTGACGTCGAACCAGGCGCGCCCGCGCAGCAGGGTGACGCGGCGTTCGCCGGAGCTGAAGTGCAGGTCCAGGGCGCTGTCGGCATCCAGCAGCACGTGGCTGCCATCGGCCAGGGTCACTTGCAGCTGGGTGCCGGGGGCGCTGGCGTGGTCGGCGGCGTAGCGCTGCAGCACGCCGGGGTCGCGCCAGAGCAGCACGCCCACCGCGAGGCCGAGCACGCAGGCGGCGGCCAGTGCCGGCCAGCGCTGGCGTTGTACGGGGCGGCGGCGGTGCCAGCCATCGCCGGCGAGTTGCCGGGCGGGCTCGCCGAGTTTCTGCCAGAGCTGCTCCACCGCCTGGAAGGCTTCGGTGTTGGCCGGGTCGCTGTCCAGCCAGCGGCGGAAGTCTATGCGCTCGCTCGCCGGCAACTGCGGGTTCTGCAGGCGCACGTACCAGCGGGTCGCCGTGTCCTGGCGATCCTGCCGTGCTTGCTGTTCGGGCGAGGTCTTCACTCTGCTTGCGTTCCACGAATCGAGGGGGCTGCCAGTACAACGTGCGACACCGGTTCAGCCCTCGGTGCGCTGGCAATGTTGGAGGACGCGGATGATGTCCTTCTCCACCGTGCTCAGGGAAACCCCGAGCCGCTCGGCGATGCTCGCATAGGAGAGGCCATCCAGGCGACTGAGAAGAAAGACCTGCTGGCAACGGCGGGGCAGACCTTGCAGCCGGCGCAGCAGGTGTTCGAGTTCCTGGTGCGCTTCGGCCTGCTGTTGCAGGTCGAGGCCGTCGCCTTCGTCCTCCGCCTGTTCGCGGGCATGGCGGCTGCGCACCTGGCGTGCCCGCAGATGGTCGAGGGCGAGGTTTTGCGCGGTGCGGAACAGCAGGCTGCGGTCGCCATCGCCCAGCTCCCGGTCCCAGAGCCGCAGGAAGGTGTCCTGGGCCAGGTCCTCCGCCGTGCTGCGGTCGCCGACGATGCGCCGGATCAGCTGCAGCAGCCGGTTCTGCTCACGCAGGTAGAGGGCCAGGAAGGGCGACGGCTTGCTCATGGGTGGGCAGGCAGCGACTCGTTGAAAGGGATTGCGAGATTAATGCGTATGCAATCACTTCTCAATTACATCTTTAGGCGTCGCTCTGCCTCGCGGTTTCAGGCGGCCCCGTGCCCCAGCGGCTCCATCGGCAGGCTCAGGCGGAAGCAGATGGGGCCGTCCTTGCCGGTGCTTTCCAGCTTGACCTCGCCGCCGTGCAGGGTGGCGATGCGCTTGACCAGGTAGAGGCCGAGGCCGGCGCCGGGGGATTGCTGGGCCTGGCTGCCACGGAAGTATTTCTGGAACAGCAGCGGCGCCTGTTCACGGGGGATTTCCGGGCCTTCGTTGACCACGCGGATGTCGAGCATCCCCGCCTCCGCGCGCTCGCGCACGTCGAGGCGGATGACGCTGTCGGCCGGAGCGTGGCGGTCGGCGTTGGCGATCAGGTTGCGCAGGGCGATGCGGGTCAGGCCGGTGTCGCAATGCAGCGTCTGGCGCTGGCTGTGGTACTCGATGCGGGCGCGACCGGGGGGCACGTCGCTGGTGCTGCGCGCCAGCAGCTCGGGCAGGTTCTCTTCGGTGCGGCGCAGCTCGGTGCTGGTCTCGGCCATGCGGTCGTGGTTGAGGTAGTTGTCCACCAGGGTCAGCAGGCGGGTGGTGGATTCGCGGATGTTCTGGCAGCGCTGCTCGTTGCGCTCGGGGGCGCTGCCGAGGTTGCGGGCGATCTGCTGGGCCGAGGTGGCGATGATCGCCAGTGGCGTGCGGAATTCATGGGAGACCATCGCCACGAAGTCGCGCTGCTCCTCGCGGATGCGCTGCTCCTGGCGCAGCAGCTCGCGCAGCTCGCCTTCCAGCTCGGTGCGCCGGCGGATCTCGTCGCGCAGTTCCAGGGTACGGGCGTCGATCTGCCGTTCGAGGTGGGCGTTCTGGTCCTGCAGCACGTGCTTGAGCCTGCTTTCGGCGCGGCTCTTGTCGTCCTTCAGCTTCCGGTAGTGGTTGATGATGCGCATGCTCATCAGCAGCATGTGCAGCAGGGTGCCGAGCGCGGCGGCGTTGTCGGTGGCGAAGGAGGTGGGGACGATGCCGAGGTTGCGCAGGAAGCTGACGATCACCCCGGCGTAGTAGATGCCGAAGATCAGCAGGAACACCCGCGCCGAGGCATGGCCCTGGAACAGCATGCGCACGGCCATGCCGATCAGCAGCGGGATGGTCAGCAAGGAGGTGATCTGCACCAGCGGTGCGCCGGTCTGGTAGTGCCCGGCGAGCACCGCCGTGGCGGAGGCGAGGCCGATGACCACGCTGAGCACCGTGAGCACGCGCCGCGCGTTCACCATGTCCCGGGGCCTCAGCTGGCGCTGGGCGAAGATGAAGCCCAGCGGCAGGCTGGCCGCCAGGCCGCAGCCCAGCAAGCGGTCGCTGATGCTCCCGGGGATGCCGAAGATCTGTTGCGGCAGGCCGTAGCTGAGGCTCTCGATGGCGATGCAGCAGCTCACGTAGATCAGGTACCAGCCGCTTTCCGGTGCGCGGGTCATGCGCCAGAACACGCTGTGGAAGACGATCAGCGCCAGGTAGATGCCGAAGTACAGGCCCGAGCCCAGGTATTCCACGCGGGTGCGGTCGCCGAATTCGGCGGCGGGCATCAGGCGCACGCTCACCGACATGGCGTTGCGCGCCTCCAGGCGCAGCAGCAGCCAGCGCGGCTGGTCGGGCTGCAGGCTGAGGGCGAAGGAGGGCGTGCGGTAGTCCACTTCCCAGGTCTTGCGGTTGATGGATTCGCCGCTGCGCCGTTCCCGTGGCGTGCCGTCGGTTTCGTAGTCATAGAGGATGGCGCTGTCGATCAGTGCGTTATTCAGCGTCAGCATCCAGCGTTCGGGGGAATCCGGCCCGGCCTGCACCTGCAGGCGCAGCCAGATCACGCTGCGGGTGAAGCCGGCGTTGAGCGAGCCGGGCAGTGCCTTCCAGTCGCTCGATTGCATGGCGCCGGCGGCGTCGAGGCGGCCATCCGGGTCGTCCAGGCGCTCCAGGTGCCCCTGGGTGCCCTTGCTCCGCTCGCCGAGGTGCAGGGTGTCGGCGCCTGCCTGCCAGGAGAACAGCAGGCACAGGCAGAACAGCAGGAAAGCAAGGGGACGGGTCATCGCTCGGCGCCACGGGTGTTTGCGGAAGCGGAGGATTCTACCTGCCCGGCTCCGCGATTCGATGCGTTGCTCAGATTCGCTCGGTTTGCGCAGGGCCTTCCTGGGGTAGGGTGCCGCCGTGTTTCGGGCGGGTGGCCGCCGGAATGCCGTTCGTCAGCACAGGGCCGCCAGGGTGGAATCGCAGTGAAAGAACGCAGCCAGGCAACGTCACCGGCCACCGTCCTGCGCCGGGTGGGAGGAAGCGCCACGCCGCTCGCGCGCATGCGCCTGCTGGTGGTGGAGGCCGCACCGGATAGCCAGCCGGACCTGTGCCTGCGCCTGCTGGGCAAGGTCGGCTTCGTCACCATGAGCACCGTCGACACCCTGCTGGAGGCGGAGGTCGCCCTGTTCGGCCCGCACGTCGTGCTGCTGGAGCTGGCCGGGGAGGGCAAGGCCGGGCTCGAGCTGGCGGCGCGCATCCGCACCTTGTGGCCGGGCATCGGGCTGGTCCTGCTGACCGAGCCGGGCCGCCTCGACCATCGCCTGGCGGGTTACGCACTGGGGGCCGATCACTGCCTGGGCCGCGTCGTGGCGGAAGACGAACTGCTGTCGGCCATGGAGGCGCTGATGCGGCGCCTCGGCATGCAGGCCGCACCGCTGGGCGATTGCTGGGTGATCGATGCACGCGAGCAGGTGCTCAGCGCGCCGGATGGCCAGCAACTGGAGCTGAGCCGCAAGGAATGCCGAATCCTGGGGCTGCTGCGTGAAGCGCCGGAGCAGACCGCCAACCGCCGCGTGCTGGCCGAAGGGCTGGGCGAGGATTACCTGACCTATGACGAGCGCCGCCTGGAGGCCATCGTCAGCCGCCTGCGGCGCAAGATCGCCGGGCTCGACGGGGCGCCAGCGCCCATCCGTTCGCTGCGCAACCAGGGGTATGCGTTCATCGGTCGCCTGCTCTGCGCGGGCTGATGCCGGGCCGCTCAGGCGACGATGCGCACCTTCTCGTAGAAGCAGTAGCCGGTGTTGCGCAGGGTCTTGAGCGGCAGCTCCAGGCCGGCGGCCTGCTCGACGTTGCGCCGCAGGCGGCGGATCTGCGTGTCCAGGCGGCGCTGGTCGTAGGTCATGTAGTCCTCGTCGAGGGCGCGGACGATCTCCCGGCGCGAGACGATGTCGCCGGCGCGCTGCATCAGGCAGTGCAGCACCAGCATGTCCTGGTGGGACAGGCGCAGGTGCTGCTGGTTGGGCGTCTTCAGCTGGCGCGAGGCCAGTTCCAGTTCCCAGCGGGTGCCGCCGCGCTGCAGGCCGAGGCGCCGGCGCAGGGCTTCGAGCACCGCTGCCAGTTCTTCCAGGTCGCAGCCCTTGGCCAGGTAGTGGTCGGCGCCCACGCGGAAGCCGGCGACCCGGTGGTCGGTGGAGCCGCGCGCGGTGAAGGCGACGATGCCGAGGGTGCTGCCGCGTTCGCGCAGTTGGTGGATCAGGTCGAGGCCGTCGCCGTCGGGCAGGCCCAGGTCGATGATCGCGAGGCGGTGGCGCTGTTCGTCGAAGGTGTCGGCGAAGCTCGCCAGGCTGTCCGCCAGGGTGACCTGGTAGCCGGATTCGCCGAGGAACTCACTCAGTTCCTCGGCGAGAATGGGTTCATCTTCGAGCAGAATCAGATCAATCATTCACGGGTTTCGATACGGCTTCTTCCGTGGTGCTAATTCCGCTTTACCTACATCCATTCGGTAAAGCGCTGACCAGTTAATGGCAGCATTTCTTGCAGCTTATAGAACCTTGGTGGGGATGGAAACGCTCGGTTTTTTGCCGCTGCGCTTGCCCGAACGCAGCGGCGGGGCTGGCTGGAACCAGCGTGCCAGAGCGGCGCAAGCCATGCGTCAAGCGGTCGCGAAGGGTGGAATGTCAGCATTTGTCAGTTTCACGAGATGGCAGAAAGCTAGTATCGCGACGTTCCGGTGCCATGCCCCGGATCATCTCGATGACCTGATCGGTGAGCGCCCATGCTTTCAACAATGAAACCCGTCTTCCACGCGCGGCGAGAGCTGCTCGCCACCTGCCTGCTGCTGTGCACGGCGAATGCTTCGGCCGAGCAGGGTTTCGCCGACAAGCTCGAACGCGTCCTGCGCGAGCACCAGTTGGTGCGCATGGTCGACGCCGACGTGGAGACCGCCCGCGAGCAGGTCGCCGTCGAGAAGACCGCCTATTTCCCCAAGCTCACCGTCAACGGCAGTGCCGGCAAGCAGCACATCGACCGTGAAAACGGCGGGAATGCCAGCTACGACCCATCCGAGGCCAGCGTCGGTATCAACCAGCTGATCACCGACTTCGGCGCCACCTCGTCCCGCGTGCAGGCCGCCAAGGTGGTGCTGATCAAGGAGGAGGCCGAGCGCGAGCTGCAGGTGCAGAACCTGACCCTGGCCGCCATCGAGGCGCAGCTGCAGGTGATCCAGGCCCAGCGCACCCAGGCCTACGCCCGCCAGTCGGAACAGAACATCAAGCAGCAGACCTCCCTGGAGAACGCGCGCATGGAGGCCGGCCGCGGCTACGCCACCGACGTGCTGCAGGCCAAGTCGCAACTGGCCGGTGCCGAGGCGCGCCGCGTGATGGCCGACAGCCGCATGCGCGAAGCCCTGAACCGCTACCGGGTGATCTTCGGCGAGTCCACCCTCGCCGCCGATGGCCTGGAGGCCCTGGCCGTTCCCGGTGCCAGCCTGCCGGCATCCGAAGTGGACATCATCGAAAGCGTGCGCCAGCAGAACCCCGACGTGCTGGCCGCCATCAAGCGCGCCGAGGTGACCCTCGCCGAGCGCGATGCTGCCCGCAGCAAGGAGCTGATGCCGCGCCTGTCGTTCCGCCTGAGCCAGGCCCACTTCGACGATTACGACGGCTCCCCGGGCCGCCGCGACGACACCAAGGCCATGGTCAACTTCGACTGGCAGTTCGACCTCGGCATGCGTGCCGACCACGTCACCCGCGCCGCCGACCAGGCCGTGCTGAGTGCCGAGGAGAAGGCCGACTACGTGCGCATCCAGGCCATCGAGGAAGCCCGCAACGCCTGGGACTCCTGGCAGACCTCCCGCGAGCGCTCCGAGCACCTGCGCAACCAGGTGAACATCGCCGAGAGCTTCCTCGACCTGGCGCGCAAGGAGCGCGAGATGGGCCGCCGTTCGCTGCTGGACATCCTCAACGGCGAGGTCGGCCTGATCAACGCCCAGAGCGACGCCACCGCCGCCGGTATCGACGAGATCATCGCCGCCTACCGCCTGCTGCGCGCCACCGGCCGCCTCAGCCCCGAGCTGTTCCGCCAGCCGGGCATCGTCGTGCCGGCCGACCAGGCGCTGCCCCTGGCCGCCCTCGATGCCGGCCAGGGCAGCGCCCGCTGAGGCCCGCCGCGATACCGATCCGTCCAGCGCACGCACCTGTTCCGGGTGCGTGCGCGTTTTCCCAGTACAGGCTGTAAACAGCATCCGCAGGAGTAGCCGAGATGGCTGAATTGACGAGCGCGCAGATCGAAACCCTGGTACGTGCCGTTCAGGTGGTGACGGACTTCCTGACCGGCCATGCGCCCGCCGAGGTCACCTCGCTGGAGCAGGCCCTGCAGACCATGCACGACATGCTCCTGGCCGCCGGCATCCCGCTGCAGATGGCTGCGGCCCTGCGCCAGGCCATGGCGGCCCAGGCCAGCGCCGCCGTCGCCGGCAACGCTGCGGTGGACGCCAGCGCCTGGGTCAAGGGCTGGCTCGCGGAGGCTCAGTTCCCGGCCCAGCCGGACGCACCGGCCGAGCGCCACGACGGCGTCCAGGCCCTGGAGGCGACCCCGCTGCCCGGCCAGGCCGACGCTGCGCCGATCCCCGGCCCGTCGCCCTTCGACAGCACCTACCGCCCCGAGATCACCGGCCTGTTCGGTCAGGACATCGGCCTCGACCAGCAGGCCGTGACCTTCCGCCCCGAGCAGGCTGCGCTTACCGGTGACGCCACCGGCAGCGGCATGCTGCCGCCCGGCGTACCGCCGGAACTGGCCATGCTCAACCTCGACGGCATGGGCCCGGGCCTGCTCGGCGGCGTCAGCTCCGGCATCGGCACCGGTGCGGCCAGCCAGGGCACCTCCGGCGTCGCCGGTGGCGGCCTCGGCGTGTTCCCCAACCTGCGCGGCGACACCGGCATCGGCAGCAGCCTGTCCGCGGGCACCAACAGCGAGCTGCCGGCGGGCTTCGAGCCGCCGGCCGCACCGACCCTGAGCGGTGATACCAGCGAGCCGGTCTCGGTGCTCAGTGTCGCCGGCGCCCCCGAGGTGCTGGAGGGCGACGACGGCGAGACCCTGGTGCTGGTCTTCACCGTCAGCCGCAGCGGCGGCACCGGCGCCAGCCAGGTGCAGTGGAACCTCGATGGCCTGGACCCGGCCCTGTTCGGCGGCAACCTGCCCGGCGGCCTGCTGGCCTTCGCCGAAGGGCAGATGACCCAGGAGATCCGCATCGAGGTGCCTGGCGACTACTTCGCCCAGGGCGACCGCACCGCCACCGTAACCCTCAGCGGCCCCAGCGCCGGCAGCCAGCTCGGCCAGCCCAGCGCCAGCACCCAGATCCTCGACAACGAAGCCACCGTCAGCGTCGTCGCCACCCGCCTGCAGGTGCTCGAAGGCGATGAGGGCGACCAGCAACTGCTGACCTTCGTCGTCACCCGTGACAACGGCCGCGCCGCCGCCACCGTCGACTGGAGCGCCAGCGGTCTGGACGCGGCCGACATCGGCGGCCCGCTGCCCTCCGGCACCCTGACCTTCGGCGTCGGCGAGGTGAGCAAGACCATCACCATCCCGCTGCTGGGCGACCGCGTGGTCGAGCCCAGCGAAGTGCTCACGGTCACCCTGGGCAACCCCAGCGCCAACCTCATCATCGGCACCGCCAGCGCCAGTACCACCGTGGTCAACGACGACGGCCTGGTGTCCATCCGCGCCAACCAGGCCCAGGTCACCGAGGGCGACAGCGGCACCACCACCACGGTCAGCTTCACCGTCACCCGTACCGACGCCCAGAGCAGCGGCTCGGTGCGCTGGTCGGTCAGCGGCGTCGATGCCGACGACCTGGTCGAAGGCATCAGCGGCGGCACCCTGGAGTTCGCCGCCGGCGAGACCAGCCGCGAGATCGTCCTCACCGTGCGCGGCGACCGCGATGTGGAAGATGACGAAACCCTCACCGTCAGCCTGCAGAGCGACCAGAGCAACCTGCGGGTTTCCGGCGGCAGCGCCAGCACCCAGCTCGTCAACGACGACACCGGCGTCAGCCTGCGCGGCGTGACCATGGATGTGGTCGAAGGCGGCCAGGGCCAGCAGACCGCGATCACCTTCCTGGTGACCCGCTCCGAGCTGCTGGGCCAGGACCTCACCATCGACTGGCGCTTCGTGCGGGTCGGCGCCCACGCCGCCGACGCCAACGACTTCATCGCCGGGCAGAACCAGCTCGGCATGGCCGATGGCATGCCCAGCGGCAGCGTCACCTTCGCCGCCAACGAGACCCAGAAGCTGGTCACCGTCTGGGTCAAGGGCGACAACCTGGCGGAAACCGACGAGACCTTCGGCATCGTGCTGCACAACCCGCCGGCCGGCGTGCAGGTCATCAACGGCGAGGCCTACGGCACCATCCGCACCGACGAATCCACCTACAGCATCGAGGCGCTGACCGCGTCCACCACCGAGGGCAACGGCACCGGTGGCGTGCAGGCCTTCGTCATCACCCGCACCGGCAACACCAGTGGCGCCGGGCAGATCGGCTACCAGATCGCCGGCTACGGCGAGCTGCCGGCCGACGTCAACGACTTCGCCGCCGACCAGCCCATGAGCGGCGTGGTGCAGTTCGCCGCCGGCGAGAGCAGCAAGGTCATCTACGTGCGCCTCAACGGCGACAGCCTGATCGAGGGCACCGAGAGCTACACCGTGGCCCTGCAGGCCCAGGACGCCAACAGCCAGATCGACGTCGGCGCGGCCCTGGCCAGCATCGACCCGGACGACCAGGCGGTGTCCATCACCGCGCGCAGCGCCAACGTCCGCGAGGGCACCAGCGCTGCGCCGGTGCTGGAATTCGTGGTCACCCGCAGCGGCGAGCTGTCGCTGCCGGGCACCGTGCAGTGGCACGTGCAGGGCTACGGCAACAACCCGGTGGACGCGGCCGACTTCGGCGGCACCCTGCCGTCCGGCACCATCGAGTTCGCCGCCGGCCAGAGCAGCGCGGTGATCCGCTTCAGCCCCAGCCCGGACAGCCAGTACGAACCCACCGAGGGCCTGCAGGTGGTGATCGCCACCAGCACCCCGGGCATGACCGTGGTCCAAGACCGTGCCACCGGCAGCCTGATCAACGACGACGCGCGCCTGACCCTCGACGGCAGCGGCCTGACCGCCGCCGAAGGCAACAGCGACACCCCGCGCCAGCTCAACTTCACCGTGCAGCGCCAGGGCGACCTGACCCAGAGCGTCAGCGTCGACTGGCGCGTGGTGTTCGGCAACGACGCCGACTCCGCCAGCCTCGCCGACTTCCTCGCCGGCACCGCCTTCAGCGGCACCCTGGAGTTCGGCCGTGGCGTGCAGAGCCTGGTGGTCACCCTGCCGCTGTCCCCGGACAACCTGCTGGAGGCCAACGAAACCTTCCAGGTGGTGCTGAGCAACCCCAGCGCCGGCGCCGAGATCTCCGTCGGCCAGGCCACCGGGGTGATCCGCAACGACGACGTGGTGTTCAACCTGCTGTCCCAGGCCGACAGCTTCGAAGGCAGCGGCGGCACCCGTGAGCTGCGCTACGTGGTCGAGCGCAGCGGCGACCTCGCCGGCAGCGACACCATTACCTGGAGCCTCGCGCCCGGCGCCCTCAACGGCGTGGACGGCAGCGACTTCGTCGGCGGCGTGCTGCCCAGCGGCACCCTGGTCTTCGCCGCGGGCGTCGATCGTCTGGAGATCGTCCTGCACATCGCCCCCGACTCGCAGCTCGAAGGCGACGAGAGCTTCGTCCTCAGCCTCGGCACGCCGAACCCCGGCGCCACCGTGGGCAACGGCAGCATCAACGGCCAGCTGCTCAACGACGACCAGCAGTTCGCCATCCAGGCCCAGGCCGCCAGCGTCAACGAAGGCGGCGACGGCCAGGTGGCCGAGCTGAGCTTCCTGGTCAACCGCAGCGGCTACCTGGGCGGCACCGGCAGCGTCGCCTGGCGCGTGGTGGGCGAGGGCGGCAACCCGGTGGACGGTGCCGACTTCGTCGGGGGCGTGCTGCCCGGCGGCATTCTCGACTTCGCCAGCGGCGACACCAGCAAGACCATCACCCTGCAGGTGGCCGGCGACTACCGCCTGGAGGCCAGCGAAGGCCTGCGCGTGGAGCTCTACGACCCGGCGACCGGCTCCAGCCTGGGCACCGCCTCGGCGTCGGCCACCGTCACCAACGACGACACCGGCCTGGCCATCGCCACCACCCGCAGCGGCCTGGTGGAAGGCGACAACGGCAGCGTCATCCATGAATTCACCGTGACCCGCTCCGGCGTCACCAGCGGCACCACCACCGTGGACTGGAGCCTCTCCGGCCAGGTGGACGCAGCCGACTTCGCCGGTGGCGTGCTGCCGGCCGGCACCCTGACCTTCGCCCCGGGCGAGACCAGCAAGGTGATCCAGGTCGCCGTGCGTGGCGACCGCGACGTCGAGGGCGACGAGGCCTTCACCCTCACCCTGGGCAATGCCAGCGGCCACGCCGAGATCCTCACCGGCCAGGCCCAGGGCAGCATCGTTTCCGACGACGTGGGCATCCGCATCCAGGCGCAGCAGGCCGAGGTGGCCGAAGGCGCCACGGGCGAGACCCAGGTGCTGCGCTTCACCGTCACCCGCAGCGGTGACCTGTCCGGCCCGGTCAGCGTGACCTGGACCGCCAGCGGCCTGCAGGCCGACGACTTCGCCGCCGGCACCGCCCTCAACGGCCTGGTGCAGTTCGCCGCCGGCGAGACCTCCAAGGTGATCGAACTGACCCTGGCCGGCGACGCCGTGCTGGAAAGTGACGAGACCCTCACCCTGACCCTGGGCAACCCGGCGGAGAACCCCGCCCACGACCAGACCCAGCTGCTCACCGGCAGCGCCAGCACCCTGGTGCGCAACGATGACGTCGGCCTGTCCATCGTCGCCGACCAGGCCAGCGCCGCCGAAGGCGATGCCGGCCAGGAGCGCAGCTTCACCTTCACCGTCACCCGCTCCGGCGACCTGCGCGCCACCAGCGTCGACTGGAAGGTGCAGGTGGGGCAGGGCGTCGACGCCGCCAGCCTCGCCGACTTCATCAGCGGCCAGGACGCCCTGGGCGCGAACGGCGGCCTGCCGTCCGGCACCCTGCAGTTCGCCGAGGGCCAGACCAGCGCCCAGGTCACCGTGCGCGTGTCCGGCGATGGCCACATCGAGCTGGACGAGACCTTCGGCGTCAGCCTGGAGGCCCGTGACGGCAACACCGAACTGACCGTCGGCAGCGCCGACAGCCGCATCGACAACGACGACCTGGGCTTCTCCATCAGCCCGCTCGCCGCCGACAAGGCCGAAGGCCACAGCGGCACCACCGCCTTCACCTTCACCGTGACCCGTGCCGGCGACCTGGGCTCGGCCGCGCTGGTGGACTGGTCCCTGGCCGGCATCGCCAATGCCGCCGACTTCGACGCCAGCACCGGCACCCTGAGCTTCGCCGCCGGCGAGGCCAGCAAGACCCTGACCGTGCTGGTCAAGGGCGACCTTGTGGTGGAAGCCGACGAGACCTTCAGCGTCAACCTGGGCAACGCCCGCCTGGGCGACGGCACCCCGCAGAGCGTGGTGGACGGCAGCGCCGAAGGCGTGATCCGCAACGACGACCAGGGCTTCGCCGTGGTCGCCGAGCGCGCCACCGTCAGCGAAGGCACCGGCGGCAGCCAGACGGTGATCTACCGCATCGTGCGCAGCGGCGAGCTGTCCGGCAGCGCCACGGTCGACTACGCCGTCAGCGGCGCCAATGGCGGCGATGCCAGCGACACCCTGGGCGGCCTGCCCAGCGGCACCCTGACCTTCGCCCCGGGCCAGTCCGAGCTCACCGTCAGCTTCGAGCTGGTCGGCGACAGCCGCGTGGAGGGCAGCGAGGCCTTCACCTTGACCCTGAGCAACCCCAGTGCGGGCCTGGTAACCGGCGCCACCGCCACCACCACCGTGCAGGACGACGACACCAACTTCAGCATCAGCGCCCCGGCGGAACAGGCCGAGGGCGCCCAGGGCGCCTTCACCGACATCACCTTCACCGTCACCCGCAGCGGCCTGAGCACGGCCGCCGGCACCGTGCAGTGGCGCCTGAAGAGCGCCACCGGCCTGGACACCAGCGACTTCGCCAGTGGCCAGGACGGCAACGGCAACAACGGCGGCCTGCCCAGCGGCACGGTGAGCTTCACCGCCAACGGCAGCGACACCCAGACCATCACCATCCGCGTGCGCGGCGACAACCTGGTGGAGGCCGACGAGCTGCTCCAGGTGGAACTGTTCAACCCGCAGGGCGGCACCGTCGAAGCGGGGCAGGGCAGCGCCAGCACGCGCATCCTCAACGACGACGCCAGCTTCGCCATCGTCGCCGACGCCGCGAGCCTGGCCGAAGGCAACAGCGGCGAGCGCCTGGTGAGCTTCACCGTGACCCGCAGCGGCTCCCTCGCCGGCAGCCGCGACCTGACCTGGACCCTGAGCGGCGGCCTCGACGCCGCCGACCTCGGTGCCGGCCAGGGCAGCACCGGCACCCTCAGCTTCATCGATGGCCAGGCCACCGCCACCGTGGTCATCCGCGTCAAGGGCGACTCGGTGTACGAGGGCGACGAAGCGGTCACCGTGACCCTGTCCAACCCGCCGGCCAACAGCGTGATCGGCACCGCCAGCGCCACCACCACCCTGACCAACGACGATGCCACCCTGAGCATCAGCGCGCTGTCGGCGGACAAGGGCGAGGGCAACAGCGGCTACGTGGACTTCACCTTCAGCGTCAGCCGGGGCGGCTACCTGAGCCAGGCCAGCAGCGTGCAATGGCGTGTCGACCCGAGCGTGGCCAATGCCGTGGACGGTGCCGACTTCTATGGCAGCCAGCCGGGTGGCGTGCTGCTCGATGGCGACGGCATCCCCTACGGCACCCTGAACTTCGCTGCGGGGGAGAACAGCAAGACCATCACCGTGCGCATCGCTGCCGACAGCAAGCTGGAGGCCAACGAGGTGCTCAAGCTGGTGCTGGAGAACGCCTCCGCCGGCACCGAGATCACCACCGGCAGCGCCACCGGCACCGTGCGCAACGATGACGCGGAGCTGAACATCACCGCCGGCACCACCAGCCGCAGCGAGGGCGACGGCGTCCACGGCACCGGTGCGCCCTTCACCTACACCGTGACCCGCACCGGCAACCTGGACCAGGCCAGCACGGTGAACTGGAGCGTCCAGCACCTGGACACCAATGCCGCCGACTTCACCAACGGCTCGGCCTACCTGACGCCCTCCGGCACCCTGAGCTTCGCCGCCGGCGAGAGCAGCAAGACCATCACCGTCTACGCCTACGGCGACACCGGCGTGGGCAGCGTCGAGGGCAACGAGCGCTTCAACCTAGTGCTCAGCGGCGCCAGCAGCGGCACCTCCATCGGCGCCAATGGCAGCTACCAGAGCACCATCACCAACGACGACACCCGGGTCACCGTCGAGTGGGCCCAGGCCCGCCAGGCCGAGAAGGTCGCCGGCGAGAACACCACCTACACCATCACCCTGACCCGCAGCGGCGACCTGGCCAAGACCTCCACCGTCAACTGGAGCACCACCGGGCAGGACATCTGGGAATACGGCAGTGGCCGCTGGGAATACGCGGCCGACGGGGCCGACTTCAATGGCGGCACCCTGCCTTCGGGCAGCGTGACCTTCGCCAGCGGCGAGACCAGCAAGACCATCACCCTCACCGTACGCGGCGACGACACGGTGGAGGACGACCAGTGGTTCAAGGTGCTGTTCAGCAACGCCGGCGGCATCGACGAGCTGGTGGCCCCGCAGACCGGCAGCCAGAACATCTACACCACCGACCCCGCGCTGCAGACCAACACCAGCGCCAGTGGCGTGTACCTGTTCGGCGAGATCCAGCGCGACGAGGCGGAGTTCTACATCCAGGACACCCCGACCACCGGCCGCACCCGCGCCGAGGGTGACACCGTGGCCGACGGCGGCAACGCGGCCGATGGCTACATCGAGCACACCTTCGCCGTGTACCGCACCGTTTCCACTGCCGGCACCGCCTGGGTGGACTGGGCCGTGCAGACCAGCGTCAGCGGCTACACCGCCACCGGCGCCGCCGACTTCTGGAACGACACCGTACCCTCCGGCCGCGTGGAGTTCGTCGATGGCCAGTCGGTGGCCTACGTCACCATCCGCACCAAGGTTGACGATGCCGGCGAGCAGGACGAGGCCTTCCGCCTCTACCTCACCCAGGCCAGCCCGGGCAGCAGCATCCAGGGCGGCTCCACCGCCAACCCCGGCTACGTCAACAACCACGTGGTGCTGCAGAACGACGACACCCGCTTCGATGCCAGCGTGGCGCACGTCAACGAAGGGCAGGACCTCGTCTACACCATCACCCGCAGCGGCGACCAGCGCGGCTCGGATTCGGTGGACTGGTCCATCCAGCTGGGCGGTTCCGAGAGCACCAACGAGACCAACAACACCCGCAGCACCTGGTACAAGCTCGACCCCGCCGACCTGGACATGGACTGGATCCTGGCCAACAACCCGGGCCTGTCGTGGAACGCCGGCACACGCACCCTGAGCGGCAGCTTCACCTACACCGATGGCCAGCTGACCAAGACCATCAGCCTGCGCACGATCAACGACGGCCTCGCTGAGACCTGGCGCGAGGAAGCCACCCTGGTGCTGGGCAACCCGCAGAACCTGGATGGCGACATCGAGACGCCCTCCATCGGCTCCAGCGCCACGGGCCGCGTCTACGACGACGAGCCGGCCGCGCTGCTGGGCGTCAGCGCCGGCAGCACCCAGGTGTTCGAGGGCAGCGCCGCCAGTACCAGCGTGACCTTCACCATCACCCGCACCGTGCAGCCCGGCGGCAGCATCGACTACGCCAGCTCCGTGGCCTGGCAGATCGTCGGCAACAACATCAACTGGGGCGGCGCCAACGGCGGCCAGGTGAGTGGCTACGGTGGCAACACCGCCTGGTCCACCTCGCCCTACTCCAACACCACCTACGGCGTGGTCAGCTTCGCCGCCGGCGAGACCAGCAAGCAGGTGACCGTGACCTTCGGTGGCGACACCGTGATCGAGCCGGACACCGGCCTCACCCTGACCCTGCTGGACCCGCTGACCGCCTACAACAACGGCCTGATCAGCGGCACCTACCGTGACGAGTACGGCCCCACCAACATCGACCCGGGCCAAGCCAGCGCCAGCACCACCCTGCGCAACGACGACATCCGCCTGTGGGTGGGCGGCTTCGGCAACGCCACCCCGAGCGTCGCCGGCTACGAAGGCCAGCCGCTGAACGTCTCCATTTCGCGTTCCGGCCGCCTGGATGACGACGTGACGCTGAACTACACCCTGGTCAGCGGCACCGCCGGCAGCGCCGACTTCGTCAGCACCAGCGGCAGCTTCACCCTCGTCGGCGGGCAGAGCAGCTACGTCATCTCCCTGGCCAACCTGCTCAAGCTCGATGGCAGCATCGAGAGCACCGAGGGCTTCACCCTGCGCCTCAGCGCGCCGGGCGACACCACCGGCTCCACCGTGCGCTTCGGCAGCGACGCCTCCGTGGCCAGCACCGCCACCAGCATGGATGTCGCCGGCACCCTCTACGATGCCGACACCGCCTACAGCATCACCCCTGTCTCCAGCAGCCTGGCGGAAACCGGCGCCGGCCAGTCCGCGACCTTCTCGCTCAACGTGGTGCGCAGCGGCTACATCGGTTCCGGCACGGTGAAATGGCGCGTGGAAGGCATCGGCGGCAACGCGGCGGATGCCTCCGACTTCACCGGCGGCGTGCTGCCCAGCGGCACCCTGGGCTTCGCCGATGGCGTCACCACCGGCACCATCACCTTCTCCGTGCGCGGCGACGGCACGGTGGAGGCCAACGAAACCTTCCGCGTGGTGTTCTACGAGGAGACCCTCAACGGCCCGGGCGTGACCCGCAGCCTGTCGCAGAACAGCTCGACCCTGACCATCACCAACGACGACACCGGCATCAGCATCGCCGACGCCTCGATCACCGAGAGCGACGCCAACCAGGTGCTGACCTTCACCGTCACCCGTTCCGGCGTGACCAGCGGCGCCTCGTCCATGAGCTGGTCGCTGCTGCACGACAGCACCAGCGCCGCCGATTTCAGCGGCGCCACCAGCGGCAGCCTGAGCTTCGCTGCCGGCGAGACCAGCAAGACCATCAGCGTGACCGTGGTCGGCGACGTCACGCCCGAGCAGGTGGAGCAGTTCCGCATTGTCCTCGGCAGCTTCAGCGGCGACATCAGCGACCCGATCCGCACCACCGCCACCGGCACCATCCGCAACGACGACGCGACCTTCGCCATCGCGCCGCTGCAGGGGGCTACCAGCGAGGGCCAGGCGCAGACCTTCGTCATCACCCGCAGCCACAGCACCGAGCAGAACCAGACCATTAACTGGCAGATCCTGCTCAACGGCAGCGCTGATGGGGCGGACCTCAATGGCCAGGCGATGTCCGGCTCGGTGACCTTCGCCCCGGGCGAGCTGACCAAGACCATCAGCATCCAGTCCAGCCAGGACGCCGTGGCCGAGGTCGACGAGACCTACAGCGTGCAGATCAGCCTGGGCGCCGGCACCACCGGCGACACCATCAGCCAGGGCACGGCCGAAGGCACCATCCTCAACGACGATGCGGCCTTCAACATCAGCGCCGACCAGGTCAGCCGTGGCGAAGGGCAGAGCGGCACCACCGCCTTCACCTTCACCGTGACCCGCACCGGCGATACCAGCGGCAGTGCCTCGGTGGCCTGGCGCCTGGGTTCCAGCGCGGCCAACGCGGCGGACTTCGCCAGCGCCGACCTGCTGGGTGACAACGCCGGCCTGCCCAGCGGCAGCCTGGTGTTCGCCGACGGCGAGTCGAGCAAGACCATCACCGTGCTGGTGAACGGCGACACCCTGGTGGAAGGCGACGAGGCCTTCAACCTGGTGCTGGGCAACGCCAGTGGCGCGCAGATCCAGACCGGCAGCGCCAGCAGCACCATCCTCAACGACGACGCCAGCATCAGCATCGCCGCCACTGACGCCAGCAAGGCCGAGGGCAACAGCGGCACCACCGCCTTCACCTTCACCATCACCCGCAGCGGCTCGCTGGACCAGGCCAAGACCGTCGACTGGGCGGTGGTGGGCAGCGGCGCGCACCCGGCCGATGGCAGCGACTTCGCCCTCGGCGTGCTGCCTTCCGGCTCGCTGGTGCTGCCGGCCGGCCAGGCCAGCGTCACCCTCACCGTCAACGTGCGCGGCGACCTGCTGGCCGAGAGCGACGAGGGCTTCAGCCTGGTGCTGAGCAATCCCTCCAGCGGCCTGGTGATCGGCCAGGCCAGCGCCGATGGCCTGATCCGCGCCGATGACGTGGTGATCGACGTCGCCGCCCCGGCCGCCCAGGCGGAAGGCGACGACGGCCAGACCACCTGGTTCGACTTCGTGCTCACCCGCAGCGGCAAGCTCAGCGGCACCGAGACCATCAACTGGAGCGTCGCTGGCATCGGCGCCAACCCGGCCTCGGCGGATGACTTCCTCGCCACCAGCGGCAGCGTCACCTTCGCCGCCGGCCAGGAGCAGCTGACCATCCGCGTACCGGTGCGCGGCGACTACAGCGGCGAGGCCAACGAGGACTTCCGCCTCAGCCTGAACAGCGCCGACGGCGTGGTCTTCACCCAGGCCACGGCGGACGCCACCATCGTCAACGACGATGTCTCGGTGACCCTGGTCGCCACCGATGCGCGCCACGTCGAAGGCCACGACGGCGTGCAGACCGTCTACACCTTCACCGTCAGCCGCAGCGGCAACCTCGACCGCGCCACCAGCCTCGACTGGAGCCTGCAGGGCCTGGCCGATGCCGCCGACTTCCTCGGCGGCGTGCTGCCCAGCGGCAGCCTGAGCTTCGCCTCGGGCGACGCGGCCAGCCAGACCATCAGCATCGTGGTCCTCGGCGACCGCACCCTGGAGGGCGACGAGTCCTTCCAGGTGGTGCTGGGCAACGCGTCCGCCGGTACCGACATCAAGGTGGGCAGCGCCACCGGCACCATCGTCAGCGACGACGTGCAGTGGAACCTCGCCGTGGTCGCCACCCCGGTGGAAGGCGACAGCGGCTCCACCGGCTACAGCTTCCTGGTCACCCGCACCGGCAGCGGCCTGGCCACCAGCCTGGCCTGGAGCGTCGCCGGCAGCGGCGCCAACCCGGCCTCGGCGGACGACTTCGTCGGCGGCCAGCTGCCCTTCGGCGAACTGACCTTCGCTGAAGGCCAGATGAGCCAGACCGTGATCGTCTGGGTCGCCGGCGACAGCCGCCTGGAAGCGGACGAGGGCTTCACCCTCAGCCTGCAGGCGCCCAGCGACAGCCTCAGCCACACCTTCGCCAACCAGCAGGTGGACGCGGTGATCCGCAACGATGACGACGTGTTCGCCATCGCCCCGCGTGCCGCCGAGGCCAGCGAGGGCACCGCGCTGACCTTCACCGTGACCCGTACCGGCAGCACCGACGGTACGTCCACCGTGAGCTGGCGCATCGTCCACGGCGGCACCGACGCCAGCGACTTCAGCGTCACCAGCGGCACCCTGACCTTCGCCGACGGCCAGAGCGAGATGGTGCTGAGCATTCCGGTGCGCAGCGACCGCGATGTGGAGCTGGACGAAGGCTTCAGCGTCGAGCTGTACCAGCCGGGCGCCGGCAGCAGCATCGACCCGGCCGCCTCCAGCGCCGCCGGCACCATCCGCAACGACGACGTCGACTTGACCCTGGCCAGCGTCACCGCCCAGGCCTACGAAGGCGACGCCGGCACCCCGGGCCGCCTGCACTTCACCGTGACCCGCAGCGGCGACTCCAGCGGCGAGACCCGCGTCGACTGGGCCGTGCAGGCCGGCAGCGCCAGCGCCGCCGACTTCCCGGGCGGCGTGCTGCCCAGCGGCCAGCTGGTGTTCGCCGCCGGCGAGACCCACAAGGACATCTACATCGATGTGCTGGGCGACGGCCTGGACGAGGGCGACGAGCAGTTCACCCTGCAGCTGTCCAACCCCAGCGCCAACGCCGACATCCTCGGCAACGGCCAGGTCGGCACCATTCGCAACGACGACGACAGCCTCGCCCTGAGCGCGGTGACCCGCGAAGCGGTGGAGGGTGACGACGGCCTGACCCTGTTCACCTTCCGCATCGACCGCAGCGGTAGCTCGGTGGGCGCCGCCAGCGTCGACTGGCGCGCCGCCGGGGTGGGCACTCACGCCCTCAGCGACGCCGAGTTCGCCGCCCTTAGCGGCACCGTGCACTTTGCCGACGGCGAGACCAGCAAGACCTTCACCGTGGCCGTGCGTGGCGACGAGCTGGGCGAGGAGGACGAAAGCTTCCAGGTGTGGCTGGAGAACCCCAGCTACGGCTCCACCATCACCACCGGCCCGGTGGAATCGGTGGTGCTCAACGACGACCCGGTGCTGTGGATCGCCGCCGACGCCGCCCAGGTGGTGGAAGGCAGCGACGGCCAGCAGACCGCGGTGACCTTTACCGTGACCCGTGGCGGCGACCTCTCCGGCCCGGCCAGCGTGCTCTGGGACCTGGTGCCCAGCGGCGCCAACCCGGTTAACGCCGAGGACTTCGGCGGCATCTTCCTCAGCGGCGTGGTGGCCTTCGGCGCCGGCGAAACCAGCAAGACCATCACCGTTTACGTGGATGCCGACACCCTGGGCGAGCGCGACGAGACCTTCTCCGTGGTGCTCAGCGACGCCGAGGGGGCGACCATCCTTACGGGCGAGGCCAGCGTCACCCTCCTCAACGACGACCGTGGCCTGAGCATCGCGGTGCTCGGCAGTGATCGCCAGGACGAGGGCAACCAGGGCCAGGTGACCGAGTTCGTCTACCGCGTGGAGCGGGTGGGCGACAGCAACGGCAGCGTCAGCGTCGACTGGGCGCTGCAGGGCGCAGGCACCTACCCGGCCAACGCCGGCAGCTTCGTCGGCGGCGTGCTGCCTTCGGGCTCGCTGGTGTTCGCCGACGGCGAGACCTACAAGGACATCGTCATCCGCGTGCAGGGCGACGACGTGCTCGGCCCGGACCAGGGCTTCGAGGTGGTGCTCAGCGGCCCGCAGGGCATCGACCTGATCAACGACCGCGCCAGCGGCACCATCGTCAACGACGACAACCAGTTCGCCATCCGCGTGGTGGACAGCGTGCTGGCCGAGGGCAACGGCGGGGTGACCACCCTCTTCCGCTTCACCGTGACCCGCAGCGGCGACACCAGCTCGGCGGCGAGCATCGACTGGTCGGTGGCCGGCAGCGGCTCGGCACCGGCGGATGCGGCCGACTTCGTCGGTGGCGTGCTGCCCGGCGGCGTGCTGCAGTTCGCCGCCGGCGAGACCAGCAAGGTGCTGGAAGTGGCGGTGTACGGCGACGACATCGGCGAGTCCGACGAGCAGTTCACCGTGCAGCTTTCCAGCAGCGGCGGTGGCAGCAGCGTCAACCCGCTGCAGGGCAGCGCCCGCGCCACCATCCAGGGCGACGACGTGGCCCTGACCGTGCTGGCCATGGACAGCAGCCGCCTGGAAGGCGGCCCCGGCACCACCACGCCGCTGACCTACCGCATCCTGCGGGCGGGCCCGGACGACGCGGCGCTGACCCTCACCTACAGCATCGCCGGTGCGGTGGACGCCAACGACTTCACCCTGCCGCTGACCGGCACCATCACCCTGGCCGCTGGCGTCTCGGAGATGGTGTTCAGCCTGCCGATCCGTGGTGACTCCCTGCGCGAGGGCGACGAGTCCTTCACCCTGACCTTCAGCCACCCGGCCATCGCCGGCGGTTCCACCAGCCTCGGCGGGACCATCCGTGACGACGACCTGGGCCTGGTCATCAGCGGCCCGGACAGCGTGCTGGAGGGCGACGCGGGCGCCACCCTGGTGACCTACCAGGTGACTCGCAACCCGTCCGCCAGCGCCGAGACCTTCTACTGGAGCCTGCAACCGGGCGCCGGCCAGGGCGTGGACGCCGATGACTTCGGCGGCGCCTGGCCTTCCGGCAGCGTGACCTTCGCCGGCGGCAGCACCACCGCGAGCTTCAGCTTCTCGGTGAACGGCGACCGCGCGGTGGAGGCCGATGAGCTGATGTCCATCGTCCTGCGCTCGGCGGCCAACAGCCCCTATGTGCTGATCAGCAAGGACGTGACCCTGCGCAACGACGATGTCGCCGGCGCCGGCGATGACCTGCTCACCGGCACCTCGGGCGCCGACAACCTGGCCGGCCTGGGCGGTAACGACCGTCTGTTCGGCGGGGCCGGCAGCGACGTGCTCGACGGCGGCGATGGCGATGACCTGCTGGTGGGTGGCAGCGGTGCGGACGTGCTGCGCGGTGGCGCCGGTGCGGACCGCTTCCACTACACCTCGCCGGGCGATGGCATGGACGCGATCCTCGACTTCCAGGCCGGCGTCGATCACCTGACCTTCGACCCGACGGCCTTCGGTGGGCTGAGCAACCTGACCTCGGTGTCCCAGGCCTTCACCGGCGATGTGATGGACACCCTGGCCAAGCTCGCGGCCCAGGGCGATGCCGACGTGTACCGGGTGAGCTTCGCCTCCGGGCAGTTCCAGTTCGGCACCGGCAGCAACGGCCAGCTCGACGAGCTGGAGGCGATGATCAGCGGCAGCGGCCAGCACAGTGGCTCGGCCTTCTTCCTGATCTCCAACGGCGACGTCACCCGTTTGTACTACGACGCCGACACCGCCAGCGGCACGGACGGCAGCGGACTTGTCGCCCTGGCCGAGCTGGCCAACCAACCCGATGCGCACAACTTGCCACAGGACGTGATTCAACCTCACACGGTGTGACCCGATCCCCTCCGCGCTGCAACGCGGAGGGGATTTCCGCTTTTACCGAGTAGTACCGAGATGAACGAGTTTCTCCGCCGCATCGCCCTGCAGCCCAGGCTCCGCCTGGAATTGCTGCTGTCCTCGCTGTTGATCAACCTGCTCGGCCTGGCCAGCTCGCTGTACAGCATCCACGTGCTCAACCGCTACCTGGCCCTGGGGGTGGACGCGACCCTGCTGACCCTGACCCTGGGCGCACTGCTGGCGGTGGGCTTCGAGGTGCTGCTGCGCAACGCCCGCCTGCGGGTGGCCCAGTGGCTGTGCGCCCGCGCCGACACCGAGCTGGGCGAGACCCTGTTCGAGAGCAGCGCCCGTGGCCAGTACGCGCTGGTGGAGCAACTGCCCCACAGCGCCCGGCGCGAGATCCTTTCCGGGCAGGGCACGGTGCAGCAGTGCTTCGGCGCGCCGAACCTGGTGACCCTGCTGGACACGCCCTTCGCCTTCGTCTTCGTGGTGGTGCTGGGCATGCTCAGCCCCTTCCTCGCCGGCATGACCCTACTGGTGATGGCCGGTGTGGCGCTGGTCTCGCTGCTGGCCCAGCGCCGCCTGCGCGAGCCGATGGAAGCGCAGAGCCGCATCGCCATCCAGATGGCCGGCTACCAGCACAACCTCACCGCCGGCGGCGAGATGGTCCGCGCCTTCTCGGCGGCCGATGTGCTGAAGGAGAAGTGGCGCGCCTGCGCCGACGACCAGGCCGAGCAGCGCGCGCAGCTCAACCGCCTGCAGAACACCATGCAGAACGCCAGCTACGCCGGGACGCTGATCCTCGGCATGGTGATCATGGGCCTGGGCGCCCGCCAGGTGCTGGCGGGCAACCTCGATGTCGGCTCGCTGATCGGCTGCAACATCCTCGCCAGCCGTGCCCTGGCGGCGCTGACCCGGGCCCTGGGCCTGGGCGAGCAGATCGGCCGTGGCCAGCGCGCCCTGGACCTGGTGCGCCAGCTCTGCGCCATCCCCCGCGAGCGCGCCGAGGGCGTGCGCCTGGGGCAGATGCAGGGCGCCCTGCGCTTCGAGGATATGGCGTTCTCCTATCCCAAGCAGGCGGTGCCGGTGCTGGAACACTTCGACTACCAGTTGGAGGCCGGCAAGGTGCTGGCCTTCACCGGTGCCAACGGCAGCGGCAAGACCACCATGGCGCGGCTGCTGGTGGGCCTGCTGGAACCCCTGCGCGGGCACCTGCTGGTGGACGGCATGGACCTGCGCCAGGCCGACCCGCAATGGTGGCGCCGACAGGTGGCTTACCTGCCACAGGAGCCGCAGTTCTTCGACGGCACCCTGCGCGAGAACCTCTGCGTGCTGGCGCCGGAAACCCCGGACGCGCGTGTGCTGGAGCTGTGCCGCGAGCTGGCCGTGGGCGCCTTCGTCGAAGGCGGCGCCGAAGGCCTGGGCTTGGCCCTGCGCAACGGCGGCGCGAACATTCCGCTGGGCATCCGCCGGCGCCTGGCGCTGGTGCGCGCGGTGCTGGGGGAGGGGCGCCTGGTGGTGCTGGACGACCCCACCGAGGGTGTCGACGCCGAGGGCTGCAAGGCCATCGCCGCGCTGCTCAGCCGCCTGGCCCGGGAGGGCCGCACCCTGGTGGTGATGAGCAACGAGCCCTTCATCCTCGGGGCCGCCGATGCGGTCATCGACCTCAACCACAAGCCGGTGCCCCGCGTGCTGCGTGAACCCGCCCGCGAGCCCGCTCGCGCAGGAGCCAGCCATGTCTGAACAGAGCCTGCCCCTGGACGACCAGCCGACCCGCCTCGGCCGTGCCGCCGACCGCCTGTTGGGCACCTTCGAGAACCATCCGTTGCTGCGCCGCCTGGTGGGCATCTTCCTGCCGGCCCAGGGCGATGCATTGCCCGGCGACGAGCTGCTGGGCAGCCGCCTGACCATCCGCCTGCTGGCGCTGCTGCTGGGCGCGTTGCTGTTGTGGTCGGCGCTGTTCACCCTGGACATCGCCAGCCACTCCACCGGCGAGGTGGCCTCGATGGGGCAGACCAAGCTGGTGCAGCATCTGGAGGGCGGCATCGTCCGTCGCATCCTGGTGCGCGAGGGCCAGCGCGTGGCGGCCGGTGAGCCGCTGGCGGAGGTGGAGCGCGTCTCGACCCTTTCCGAGGGCCGCGAGACCGAGGCGCTGCTGAGCTCGCTGCGCATCCGCGCCATCCGCCTGGAGGCCCAGCTGGCCGGTGCCGACGAGATGCAGGTGCCGGAGGAGCTGGCCAAGGACTACCCCGAGCAGGTGAAGGTCAACCGCGACCTGTTCGTCGCCCAGAAGAGCCGCCTGGCCGGCCGCTACGAGGAGCAGCAGCAGAAGATCCTCCAGCGTGATGCCGAGGAGAAGGAGCTGAAGGCCCGTAGCGCGCACCTCAGCGCCAAGCTCAAGCTGCTGCGGCAACAGATCGCCATCAGCGAGAAGCTGATGAAGGAAGGCCTGGCCAACCGCTACGAGCACCTGGAGCTGCTCAAGGACGAGGAGCAGCTGCGCGGCACCCTGCAGGAAACCCAGGCGTCCCTCGGCCGCGTGCTGGCGGCCCAGCGCCAGGAGCAGGCGGCGCTGACCTCGCTGGATTCCGGCGGCAACGAGGAGCTGCAGAAGGAATTGGCCGAAGCGCGCCGGCAGATCACCGAGCTGCAGGAGCGCCTGCGCAAGTTCTCCGACAGCCGCGAGCGGCAGGTGGTGCGTTCGCCCATCGAGGGGGTGGTGATGACCCTGCAGGTGGTGACCGAGGGCGGTGTGATCCAGCCCGGCGGCACGCTGATGACCCTGGTGCCGGCCGACGAGCCGCTGATGATCGAGACCCGCCTGCCGGTGGGCGACATCGGCATGGTCAACCCGGGCCAGCAGGCGCGCATCCAGCTGGTGTCCTCGATTGCACGGGGCTTCCAGCCCATCGATGGCGAGGTGGTGGACATCAGCCCGGACTCGGTGCTCGACGAGCAGAAGGTGCCGTACTACCGCGTGCGCATCCGCCCGAACCAGGACGCCTTCGTCCACCGCGGCACCCGCTACCCGTTGCTGCCCGGCGTGCCGGTGAGCGTGGCGATCCTCACGGGCGAGCGCTCGCTGTTCAACTACATCGCCGGGCCGCTTACCGATGGCATGCACCGGTCGTTCAGCGAGCCGTGATGGGGCGGGGCGATCCCCTGGGGTGTTCGGTCTCCAGGCGCGGAGTGGTGGGCTGAAGCCCACCCTACGGCGGTTGCGTCATGGTCTGTAGATTGAATGCAGCCTGAGGCGTCCTGTGGCGATCAGGGCAGGCGGCGGTACATCACGTCGCTACGCAGCACGTACTTCACCCCGGCGGTGATGGGCGCGCCCTGGTGCATGATCGGGTGGGGGAAGACCAGCAGCATGCCAGCCTCGGGGCGGATGCTGTCTTCGCCACGGAACTGGGTCTCGCCGCCTTCGTAGTCGTCGTTGAGGTAGAGCAGGAAGGTCAGCTGGCTGATCTCGTCCTGGCTGCGGCGATAGAAACCGTCGCGGTGCCACTTGAAGTACTGCTCGGGCGTGTAGCGGTAGAAGCGGAAGCGCTCGTTGAGTCCCAGCAGTTCCCATTCGTTGTCCAGGCAGGCCGGCAGCCAGGGACGCGCGCGCTCCAGCAGCTGGCTGGCCAGCGCCGGGTCGTCGAAGAGGATGCGGTCGTTGTTGCGGATGTTCTTGTGGATCTCGTGCGCGCCGTCGCGCATCTGGATGGCCGCCTCCTCGTAGCCCATGGCTTCGCTCATGCGAATGTGGGCCTGGCATTCCTCACGGGTGAGGAAGCCGTGGATGAGAAAGCGGGCGATGCCGAAGTCGGTCTTTTCCATGTCCTGTCCTTGCCGGGGCCTGGCCCCTCGTCCCTGAACCGCGCGGCCGTGAGCCGTCGGCGGATGCTAGGGCGCGGCGGCGTGGCTGTCGAGACGCGGATGCGGAGGCTGTGACGGACTCTAGTGCGATGCGTTGTGCTCGACCTCGGTGAGCTGCCGGGTGCCGCTGGCCACATCGTAGATATGGAAGTTGTGCATCAGCCGGCCATAGAGATGCAGGCTGACGGCGCGTGGGCGTTCGGCGGGCACGCCGGTGATGTGGATGTGGTCGGGGTCGGGCACGAAGCTGGTGACGGCGCCGCTGGGCAGCAGGATGACGCCGCCGCGGGCGAGCTCGATGCCCTCGTCGCGGTTGCGCTCGCTGTTCATGCAGATGTAGCTGCGCTCCTCGAGCACGCCTTCGACGATGCCGACCACGCCCCAGCTGCCGTGGTCGTGCACGGGCGTCCATTGGCCGGGCATCCACACCAGGGCGTAGAGCGAGAGGTCGTCGTTGGCCGAGCGGTGGATGAGGTTGCGCGCGTAGTGCGTCGGGTCGCTGCGGTAGTGCTCGGGCTCGAGGAAACCGGGGGCGTTGTGGATCAGCTCGGCCATGCAGGGCGCGAGGGCGGCGACGCAATCGCAGGGGGAGGATTGCTGGTGACTCAGTTCGGTGGCGTGTTCGATGAACCAGTTCAATACGGACTTCGGCATGTGCGGCACCTTCCAGTGGTTGCGCTCAGCTCGTGGCTGAGGCCGATGCTGTTTCGCCGGTGGGCGAGGGCAGGGTCATGGCGATGCCGGGATCGCCGGGATCGCCTCCGCACTGACTGTAGACGGTTTGCGCGCGGCTGCCGTGGAGCGCCGGGACGGGCGGTCAGCGAGCGAAACGGCGTGCGCCGGCGACGCAGAGGATGACCGCCAGGGTGACGCCGAGCATGGCGGGGCTGACGTCTTCGTGCAGCAAGCCGGCCGCCAGTGCCAGGCCGAAGAAGGGCTGTAGCAGTTGCAGCTGGCCGACGGCGGCGATGCCACCCTGGGCGAGGCCGCGGTACCAGAAGACGAAGCCGATGAGCATGCTGAACAGCGAGACGTAGCCGAGGCTGAGCCAGGTGGGCAGGCTGATTGTGGTGAGGGAGGGCGGCAGGTACATCAAGGTGGCGATGGCCATGATCGGCAATGACAGGACCAGTGCCCAGCAGATCACCTGCCAGCCACCCAGCGCTCTCGACAGCTTGGCGCCTTCGGCATAACCGAGCCCGCAGACGACGATGGCCAGGAGCATCAGCAGATCGCCCTGGGGCGACGCGGTGAGCCCCTGGGAGAGGGCGAAGCCGACCACCAGCAGGCTGCCCAGTATCGAAAAGGCCCAGAATGCGGCAGCTGGACGCTCCCCGCCGCGCACCACGCCGAATAGGGCGGTGGCCAGGGGCAGCAGGCCGAGGAAGACGATGGAGTGGGCGGAGGTGACGTATTGCAGGGCCAGTGCGGTGAGCAGGGGGAAGCCGAGCACGACGCCCAGCGCGACGACGGCCAGGGGCAGCAACTGTTGGCGGGTTGGGCGCCGCTCGCCGGATGCCAGCAGCAGGCACAGGGCGAGGAGGCCGGCGATGCTGGCGCGGGCGACGGTGAGGAAGGTGGGGTCCAGTTCCTGCACGGCGAAGCGTGTGGCGGGCAGCGAGCCGCTGAAGATGAGCACGCCGATGAAGCCATTGATCCAGCCGCTGGCGGAGGGGGCGGCGAGCGTCGGGGTGTTGGGGAGGGCTGCTTTCATGGTGGCTCGCTGTCCGTGCTGGTTCTGGGGGAGTGGCCCGCTGCGGCGCTTGGCCGGCTTGCGTGGGGCGGATGCTATGACCAAGAATCAGCACAATCAAAATATTGTCATGGATACATCTGATGCCACGCTCCCGCTACAAGGCCCTGGTCGATGCGTTTGCCGCTGATATCCGCTCCGGGCGCTTGTCGCCGGGTACACGCCTGCCGACCCATCGCCAATTGGCGGCGGAGCAGGGGCTGGCGTTGGTCACCGCGTCCCGCGTCTATGCGGAACTGGAGACGATGGGGCTGGTGAGCGGGGAGACAGGGCGTGGAACCTTCGTCAGGGAGGTGTCGCTGCCGCCCGGGCTGGGGGTGGATCAGCAGGACGTCGAGGCCGGGATGATCGACCTCAATTTCAACTACCCCTCGGTGCCGGGGCAGGCGGAGCTGTTGCGCACAGCACTGCGCCAGTTGGCGCTGAGTGGGGACCTGGAAGCGCTGCTGCGCTATCAACCCCATGGTGGGCGCCTGCACGAGCGCGCGGTGATGGCCCGTCATCTGATTGGCCGGGGGCTGGAGGTGGCGGCGCAGCAGGTGCTGATCGTCAACGGCGCCCAGCACGGGCTGGCGGTGGCGATGATGGCGCTGCTGCAGCCGGGTGATGTGGTGGCGGCGGATGCCCTGACTTATCCCGGCTTCAAGGTACTGGCGGAGGCGTTGCGGGTGGAGCTGGTGGCCATTCCATGTGGCGCTACAGGGCCGGATCTCGCTGCCCTGGAAAGGCGTTGCCGGGAACGACCGGTGCGGGTGCTCTACACCATGCCGACGTTGCACAACCCGCTGGGCTGGGTGATGCCGATCGAGCAGCGGGAGCGCCTGGTGGCGATCGCGCGGCGCCATGAACTGCGCATCATCGAGGACGCGGCCTATGCCTTTCTCGCCGAGGGGGCGCCGCCTCCTGTTGCGGCATTGGCGCCGGAGCGGACGGTCTATGTATCCGGGTTCTCGAAAAGCGTGGCGACGGGATTACGGGTTGGCTTCGTGGCGGTGCCTGCATCCCTGGTGCCGGCACTGGAGCGCACCATCCGTGCGACCGCATGGAATACAGCGGGGGTACTGACGGCGATTGCCTGTGGCTGGGTGGAGGACGGCACCGTGGCCCGGCTGGAAGCGCAGAAGCGCGAGGACGCCCGGGCCAGGCAGGCACTGGCCGGTGAGTTGCTGGCGGGGTTGCCGGTGGTGCGGCATTCCGATTCGTATTTCCTCTGGTTGCCGCTAGCGGAGGATGCCCGTGCCGATCAGGTGGCGATGGCGCTGATGCGCGAGCAGATATCGGTCTCGACTGCCGAACCTTTCGCCATATCCCTCCATGTGCCCCATGCGTTGCGGCTGGCATTGGGCTCGGTGGAAATACCGGTGCTGCAGGGAGCGTTGGCGCGGGTGAAGTCGGTGGTGGAGGCGCACCTATAAAGGAGGGCGTTTCAGAGGTCGACGGTTTCCACCCGTTCTACCCGGTCGCGCTGGCGCTTGGCGCGGTAGAGGGCCTTGTCCACCGCTTTGAGCAGGACTTCGAACTGCGGCGCGCTGCCAATGGTGCCGCTGTCGGCCAGGCCGGCGCTGAAGCCGAGGTGCAGGGGCAGGGTGGGGGAGACGGGGTCGCGCCTGAGGGTGTCGCGCAGGCGGGCCATGAAATTCTGCGCCTGCTGGATATCGGTATGGGGGAAAAGCAGTAGAAATTCCTCGCCGCCCCAGCGCACGAAGATGTCGCTCTGGCGCTTGAGGCGGTTGACCGTGTCGGAGAAGGCCTGCAGGGCAGCGTCACCGGCGGCGTGGCCGTACTGGTCGTTGATCGCCTTGAAGTGGTCGAGGTCGATCATGGCGACGGCCATGGGACTGCGTTGCTCGGCGGCCTGGGCCCATTCCCGATTGAGGATGGGGGCAGCGCCGCGGCGGTTGAGGGCGCCGGTCAGGGTGTCGGTGATGCTCAGTTGCTGCACGTGCTGACGCAGTTGCTCCTGGAGCATCAGCGCGTAGCTGAGGGTGAACAGGAACGAGACCATGAAGTCCATGAGCAGCGCGTTGATGGAGGGCAGGTCGGGGCGGTCGAAGGGCAGCGGCGGGATCGGGTGCAGGGTTAGCACGATCAGCGTCCAGCCGTGGAAGAGGATCAGCGCGGACTGCCCGGCGAGCAGGCCCCAGGCACCGCGATAGCGCTTGCGCAACTGGAGGGTGATGTTCAGCTGCAGGGCGATGGTCAGGCTGATGGCCAGCGAGAACCACGGAATGATGTAGCTGCCGTGCAGGACGATCACGGCGACGACGCCGTAGAGCAGGGCGGGGCCGAAGCCGATCTTCAGGTGCCAGCCGCGACTGTCGCTGCGTTCCATCAGGTGATAGAGGGCGAGGGTGTGGCTGCCGATGGCCATCAACAACAGCGCGGTGCCGGCGACGAAGGCCACCGCTGGCGGGAACAGGCCGAGCCAGGACAGCGCGCCGGCGGCAATTTCTGGTTGCATCAGGGCGACGAGGCGGTAGGCGGCCAAAAGCAGGTCCCCGGCTATCCACCAGTGCAGCGATGAATTGCCCTTGCCCAGGCCGACGTAGGACAGGCAGAGGAGCAGCATCGTCATGAGGCCGAACGGTGTGATGATCAGGAGCAGGGTGACGGGGTCGTTCAGTAGCATCGGGGGTTGCGCTCGGCGCGTGGGATTGAGCCTGGATGACGCCATATGGCGGGCGGCTGTAGGACGAGCGCTCGCGTGCTGATGCGGCTGCCTGTGGCGCGCTGGGGATGGCGGGGTGGAGGGCTCGCTGCCATCTCCATCCCCTCTATATATAGATAAGGCGTGGCTCAGCAGGTGCTCAGTTGCTGGCGCTCCTTGCAGATGCGCTCGTAGATCTCTTCGCGGTGGACGGCGACATTCCGCGGGGCTTCGATGCCCAGCTTGGTCTGCGAGCCCTGGGTGGCGATCACTCTGACGACGATGCCGTCCCCGATCTGGAAGTGTTCACCGACTTCGAATGTCAGCTCCTGCATGGAGGTTCCTCTTCTATATGGCTGTGCCGGGTTGGCAAACGGTTCCGGGCTTTGAGTGGTTTGACGGCCATCGGTTCAGTGAATCGACTGGCAGGCGTGTCAGGAAGCGGTGGCTGTCGCACTCCAGAGCGCTCCCGCGAAAAGATTTCAATAAAGTGTTGACGTGCCGTTTCTGATCCCTATAATGCGCACCACTTCCACAGCAGAAGCCAAGAAAAACCTCTTGTAAATCAAAAGGTTAAGTAAAGGTAGAGTGATTTGATTTAGGTCGAATCGATGCGGTGGAAGGGTGGTGCCAGGTTGGGTTTTGGTGTCGCCAGCCTCTTCCGGATGAGTTCGAAAGAAGCTGAAAAAGAGGTGTTGACAGTGAGTTGAAACGCTGTAGAATTCGCCTCCCGCTGATGTGAAGCGAAAGATTCACGGAAGGCGCAAGTCGTTGAGTAGAAAGAAAAAATTCTTCGAAAAACAGCTTGACAGATAGAAAGGCTGCTGTAGAATGCGCGGCCTCGATTGAGACGAAAGACTTAATCGAAATTGCTCTTTAACAATTTGAATCAAGCAATTCGTGTGGGTGCTTGTGATGTAAGGCTGGTAGTCGACTGATTATCAGCAACACAAGTAACACTCGTGAATTCGAGAGTTTATTTGCGATTGCTGAGCCAAGTTTAGGGTTTTCTCAAAATCCAAGCAGTATTGAACTGAAGAGTTTGATCATGGCTCAGATTGAACGCTGGCGGCAGGCCTAACACATGCAAGTCGAGCGGATGAGTGGAGCTTGCTCCATGATTCAGCGGCGGACGGGTGAGTAATGCCTAGGAATCTGCCTGGTAGTGGGGGACAACGTTTCGAAAGGAACGCTAATACCGCATACGTCCTACGGGAGAAAGCAGGGGACCTTCGGGCCTTGCGCTATCAGATGAGCCTAGGTCGGATTAGCTAGTTGGTGAGGTAAAGGCTCACCAAGGCGACGATCCGTAACTGGTCTGAGAGGATGATCAGTCACACTGGAACTGAGACACGGTCCAGACTCCTACGGGAGGCAGCAGTGGGGAATATTGGACAATGGGCGAAAGCCTGATCCAGCCATGCCGCGTGTGTGAAGAAGGTCTTCGGATTGTAAAGCACTTTAAGTTGGGAGGAAGGGCAGTAAGTTAATACCTTGCTGTTTTGACGTTACCGACAGAATAAGCACCGGCTAACTTCGTGCCAGCAGCCGCGGTAATACGAAGGGTGCAAGCGTTAATCGGAATTACTGGGCGTAAAGCGCGCGTAGGTGGTTCAGCAAGTTGGATGTGAAAGCCCCGGGCTCAACCTGGGAACTGCATCCAAAACTACTGAGCTAGAGTACGGTAGAGGGTGGTGGAATTTCCTGTGTAGCGGTGAAATGCGTAGATATAGGAAGGAACACCAGTGGCGAAGGCGACCACCTGGACTGATACTGACACTGAGGTGCGAAAGCGTGGGGAGCAAACAGGATTAGATACCCTGGTAGTCCACGCCGTAAACGATGTCGACTAGCCGTTGGGATCCTTGAGATCTTAGTGGCGAAGCTAACGCGATAAGTCGACCGCCTGGGGAGTACGGCCGCAAGGTTAAAACTCAAATGAATTGACGGGGGCCCGCACAAGCGGTGGAGCATGTGGTTTAATTCGAAGCAACGCGAAGAACCTTACCTGGCCTTGACATGCTGAGAACTTTCCAGAGATGGATTGGTGCCTTCGGGAACTCAGACACAGGTGCTGCATGGCTGTCGTCAGCTCGTGTCGTGAGATGTTGGGTTAAGTCCCGTAACGAGCGCAACCCTTGTCCTTAGTTACCAGCACGTTATGGTGGGCACTCTAAGGAGACTGCCGGTGACAAACCGGAGGAAGGTGGGGATGACGTCAAGTCATCATGGCCCTTACGGCCAGGGCTACACACGTGCTACAATGGTCGGTACAAAGGGTTGCCAAGCCGCGAGGTGGAGCTAATCCCATAAAACCGATCGTAGTCCGGATCGCAGTCTGCAACTCGACTGCGTGAAGTCGGAATCGCTAGTAATCGTGAATCAGAATGTCACGGTGAATACGTTCCCGGGCCTTGTACACACCGCCCGTCACACCATGGGAGTGGGTTGCTCCAGAAGTAGCTAGTCTAACCGCAAGGGGGACGGTTACCACGGAGTGATTCATGACTGGGGTGAAGTCGTAACAAGGTAGCCGTAGGGGAACCTGCGGCTGGATCACCTCCTTAATCGAAGACATCAGCTTCTTCATAAGCTCCCACACGAATTGCTTGATTCACTTGCGAAAAGCGATTGGGTTGTTAGACCCGAGAGTAAGACGATTGGGTCTGTAGCTCAGTTGGTTAGAGCGCACCCCTGATAAGGGTGAGGTCGGCAGTTCGAATCTGCCCAGACCCACCAATTGTCATGGGCGTGGCAGGTCTTCGAGGGGCCATAGCTCAGCTGGGAGAGCGCCTGCTTTGCACGCAGGAGGTCAGGAGTTCGATCCTCCTTGGCTCCACCATCCACTCTAATAATCGCTGAAAGCTCAGAAATGAGTGCCTTGAGAATGGCATTGATTTCTGGTCTTTGCGCCAGAACTGTTCTTTAAAAATTTGGGTATGTGATAGAAGTAGACTGAATAATCTCTTTCACTGGTGATTATTCAAGTCAAGGTAAAATTTGCGAGTTCAAGCGCGAATTTTCGGCGAATGTCGTCTTCACGTTAGAGACAATAACCAGATTGCTTGGGGTTATATGGTCAAGTGAAGAAGCGCATACGGTGGATGCCTTGGCAGTCAGAGGCGATGAAAGACGTGGTAGCCTGCGATAAGCTTCGGGGAGTCGGCAAACAGACTTTGATCCGGAGATCTCTGAATGGGGGAACCCAGCCATCATAAGATGGTTATCTTGTACTGAATACATAGGTGCAAGAGGCGAACCAGGGGAACTGAAACATCTAAGTACCCTGAGGAAAAGAAATCAACCGAGATTCCCTTAGTAGTGGCGAGCGAACGGGGACTAGCCCTTAAGTGGCTTTGAGATTAGCGGAACGCTCTGGAAAGTGCGGCCATAGTGGGTGATAGCCCTGTACGCGAAAATCTCTTAGTCATGAAATCGAGTAGGACGGGGCACGAGAAACCTTGTCTGAATATGGGGGGACCATCCTCCAAGGCTAAATACTACTGACTGACCGATAGTGAACCAGTACCGTGAGGGAAAGGCGAAAAGAACCCCGGAGAGGGGAGTGAAATAGAACCTGAAACCGTATGCGTACAAGCAGTGGGAGCCCACTTTGTTGGGTGACTGCGTACCTTTTGTATAATGGGTCAGCGACTTATTTTCAGTGGCGAGCTTAACCGAATAGGGGAGGCGTAGCGAAAGCGAGTCTTAATAGGGCGTCTAGTCGCTGGGAATAGACCCGAAACCGGGCGATCTATCCATGGGCAGGTTGAAGGTTAGGTAACACTGACTGGAGGACCGAACCGACTACCGTTGAAAAGTTAGCGGATGACCTGTGGATCGGAGTGAAAGGCTAATCAAGCTCGGAGATAGCTGGTTCTCCTCGAAAGCTATTTAGGTAGCGCCTCATGTATCACTGTAGGGGGTAGAGCACTGTTTCGGCTAGGGGGTCATCCCGACTTACCAAACCGATGCAAACTCCGAATACCTACAAGTGCCGAGCATGGGAGACACACGGCGGGTGCTAACGTCCGTCGTGAAAAGGGAAACAACCCAGACCGTCAGCTAAGGTCCCAAAGTTATGGTTAAGTGGGAAACGATGTGGGAAGGCTTAGACAGCTAGGAGGTTGGCTTAGAAGCAGCCACCCTTTAAAGAAAGCGTAATAGCTCACTAGTCGAGTCGGCCTGCGCGGAAGATGTAACGGGGCTCAAACCATACACCGAAGCTACGGGTATCACGTAAGTGATGCGGTAGAGGAGCGTTCTGTAAGCCTGTGAAGGTGAGTTGAGAAGCTTGCTGGAGGTATCAGAAGTGCGAATGCTGACATGAGTAACGACAATGCGAGTGAAAAACTCGCACGCCGAAAGACCAAGGGTTCCTGCGCAACGTTAATCGACGCAGGGTTAGTCGGTCCCTAAGGCGAGGCTGAAGAGCGTAGTCGATGGGAAACAGGTTAATATTCCTGTACTTCTAGTTACTGCGATGGAGGGACGGAGAAGGCTAGGCCAGCTTGGCGTTGGTTGTCCAAGTTTAAGGTGGTAGGCAGAGTGCTTAGGTAAATCCGGGCGCTTAATGCCGAGAACTGATGACGAGTCGTCTTTTAGACGATGAAGTGGTTGATGCCATGCTTCCAGGAAAAGCTTCTAAGCTTCAGGTAACTAGGAACCGTACCCCAAACCGACACAGGTGGTTGGGTAGAGAATACCAAGGCGCTTGAGAGAACTCGGGTGAAGGAACTAGGCAAAATGGCACCGTAACTTCGGGAGAAGGTGCGCCGGTGAGGGTGAAGGACTTGCTCCGTAAGCCCATGCCGGTCGAAGATACCAGGCCGCTGCGACTGTTTATTAAAAACACAGCACTCTGCAAACACGAAAGTGGACGTATAGGGTGTGACGCCTGCCCGGTGCCGGAAGGTTAATTGATGGGGTTAGCGCAAGCGAAGCTCTTGATCGAAGCCCCGGTAAACGGCGGCCGTAACTATAACGGTCCTAAGGTAGCGAAATTCCTTGTCGGGTAAGTTCCGACCTGCACGAATGGCGTAACGATGGCGGCGCTGTCTCCACCCGAGACTCAGTGAAATTGAAATCGCTGTGAAGATGCAGTGTATCCGCGGCTAGACGGAAAGACCCCGTGAACCTTTACTGTAGCTTTGCACTGGACTTTGAGCCTGCTTGTGTAGGATAGGTGGGAGGCTTTGAAGCGTGGACGCCAGTCTGCGTGGAGCCATCCTTGAAATACCACCCTGGCATGCTTGAGGTTCTAACTCTGGTCCGTTATCCGGATCGAGGACAGTGTATGGTGGGCAGTTTGACTGGGGCGGTCTCCTCCTAAAGAGTAACGGAGGAGTACGAAGGTGCGCTCAGACCGGTCGGAAATCGGTCGTAGAGTATAAAGGCAAAAGCGCGCTTGACTGCGAGACAGACACGTCGAGCAGGTACGAAAGTAGGTCTTAGTGATCCGGTGGTTCTGTATGGAAGGGCCATCGCTCAACGGATAAAAGGTACTCCGGGGATAACAGGCTGATACCGCCCAAGAGTTCATATCGACGGCGGTGTTTGGCACCTCGATGTCGGCTCATCACATCCTGGGGCTGAAGCCGGTCCCAAGGGTATGGCTGTTCGCCATTTAAAGTGGTACGCGAGCTGGGTTTAGAACGTCGTGAGACAGTTCGGTCCCTATCTGCCGTGGACGTTTGAGATTTGAGAGGGGCTGCTCCTAGTACGAGAGGACCGGAGTGGACGAACCTCTGGTGTTCCGGTTGTCACGCCAGTGGCATTGCCGGGTAGCTACGTTCGGAAGAGATAACCGCTGAAAGCATCTAAGCGGGAAACTCGCCTCAAGATGAGATCTCACTGGAGCCTTGAGCTCCCTAAAGGGCCGTCGAAGACTACGACGTTGATAGGTTGGGTGTGTAAGCGCTGTGAGGCGTTGAGCTAACCAATACTAATTGCCCGTGAGGCTTGACCATATAACACCCAAACAATCTGACGATTGTTGTTATAAGGTGAAGTCGACTTAGCCGAAAATTGGCGAGAACTTGCAAAGCCTTATCACATACCCATTCGGGGTCGCGTCTCAGACGATACCCCAACCGAATTGCTTGACGACCATAGAGCGTTGGAACCACCTGATCCCATCCCGAACTCAGTAGTGAAACGATGCATCGCCGATGGTAGTGTGGAGTTTCTCCATGTGAGAGTAGGTCATCGTCAAGCACCTATACCAAACCCCCGATCTTCGTAAGAAGGTCGGGGGTTTGACTTTGCGCGACGGAAAAATTGGTGCGGCGATATAAAGCACTGGCAACGCGGACAACCCAAGAATGGAGGCCAAGGTGCAATAGCACGGCTTGCCAGGGCGACTGTAGGGGCGACTTGAGTCGCCAAGCAGCCCGAAGGGCTGCCATGCCTATGAGCCTTGCTGCAGCCGATCCCGTTATGTCCGCTGAGTCGAAGAGCCCCCGGACTGAAGTCCGGGCTACATCCGGTCTACGTCCGACTACACAGGCGATGCAATCGACAGGATCTGCACAACAAAAAGGCCACCCAAGGGTGGCCTTTTGCATTTGGCAGGAGAAGAGTCAGTCGCCGCGGTACTCGCAGCCACTGGTGCAGGTCTCGTGGATGCGCACGCGGCTGAGCTCGGGAAGCAGCGGCTTGAGCTGTTGCCAGATCCACTTGGCGAGCACTTCGCTGGTGGGGTTTTCCAGGCCGGGGATGTCGTTCAGGTAGTTGTGATCGAGCTGCTCATAGAGCGGCTTGAAGATCGCCTTGATCTCGGAGAAGTCGCGTATCCAGCCGGTATAGGGATCGACTTCGCCTTCGATGTAGATGGCGACGCGGAAGGAGTGGCCGTGCAGACGCCCGCACTTGTGGCCGGCGGGGACGTGAGGGAGGCGGTGAGCCGCCTCGAAGATGAATTCCTTGAACAGTTCCACGAATGACGCTCTGAAGATGACGGCCCGGTACCGGCCTGGAAGGGGCGGGAGTTTACCAGTTCCTCCTCCCCTTTACCGCCCACCGGACGAGCCGCCTTACCGTCACTTGATGCCCAGGCGCTTGGCCAGGCGCAGCAGGTTGGCGCGATCCAGTCCCAGCTCCCGAGCGGCTGCGGCCCAGTTGCCTTCGTTGCGCTCCAGCGCTGCGGTCACCAGTCGCTGCTGATAGACATCCACCGCCGTGCGTAGATCGCCGACAGCGGCTGGCAGCTCTTCGACGACCGTCTCGTTCATCTGCGCAGGTATTCCCGAGCTCGGTAATGCCAGGTCCGCTGCCGTCAGGGTGAGGATGCGTGGCCGATCCGGCTGCGACACCCGCGCCTTGAGTCCCGCCCGCCCGATCAGGTGTTCCAGCTCCCGTACGTTGCCCGGCCAGTCGTAGCCGAGGAGGGCTGCTTGGGCATCCTGACTGAGGCGCAAGCTGCGCAGCCCCAGTTGAGCGCGGTTGTTCTCCAGGAAGAAACCGGCGAGCAGCAGCACATCACGGCCACGATCACGCAGCGGCGGTACACGCATGGGGTAGACGCTGAGGCGGTGATAGAGATCGGCGCGGAAGCGGCCATGGCGAACTTCCTCGGCCAGGTCGCGGTTGGTGGCGGCGATCACCCGGACGTTCACGCGGTGCTCGCGATCCGAACCCACCCGTTGCAACTGGCCACTCTGCAACACCCGCAGCAGCTTGGCCTGGATCGCCAGGGGGAGTTCGCCCACCTCGTCGAGGAACAGGCTGCCACCATCGGCCAGCTCGAACTTGCCGCGCCTGTCGCCCACGGCGCCGGAGAAGGCGCCACGTACATGGCCGAACAGCTCGCTCTCCACCAGGGTGTCCGGGAGGGCTGCGCAGTTGAGGCTGATGAGGGGCTGGTTGCTGCGTGGCGACTTGGCGTGGATCGCCTGGGCCACCAACTCCTTGCCGACGCCCGTTTCGCCGCTGATCAACACCGTCAGCTCACTGCCGCCGACCACGGCGATCTCCTCCACCAGCGCCTTGTGCGCGGGGCTCTGGCCGATCATTTCCTGCGGCCTTGCCTGCCCAGCGGCCTGGCGATAGACCTCCGCCCGCTGCTGCTCGTCCGCTGCGAGGCGTTCCAGGCCGTGCATACGCTCGGCTGCTTTCACCGTGGCGGCTGCCAAGCTGGCGAAGTGCTCCAGGGTTTGCAGGTCCTCGCTGGAGAAGCGCGATGGGTTCAATGCATCCAGCGTCAGCAGGCCCCAGGGGCGGTCATCCAGGAATAGCGGGCAGCCAAGGCAGTCGTGTACTTCCAGGTGCTCCAGATGGCCTTCCACCAGGCCGTCGTAGGGATCGGGCAGGTCGCAATCGGCCGGGAAGCGGGTCGGCCCGCGATTCTCCAGCAGCGCCTGCAGGCGCGGGTGTTCGGTGACCTTGAAACGCCGCCCCAAGGTATCCGCGCTCAGCCCGTCCACTGCGAGCGGCACCAGCTGTTCGCCATCGAGCTGCAGCAGGGCGGTGGCGTCACAGGGCAACAGGTCGCGCAATGCGCCGAGAAGGCGGCGATAGCGCTCGCGCTCCGGCAGGTCGCGAGAAAGATCGGTCACCAGAGGGATGAGCGTCTGCAGCAAGGATGGAGTTGTCATATTGACTTCTTGATGTCGGATTGACTCGAAATTGATTGTAGTCAAAACAACTCATAAATCTACAACTAGTTGATTTTAAAGAAATTAATATCTGGCACAGAAGATGTAATACCTACAGCGTGATTCAGGCCCATCTAAAAAACGGAGTCCAACCATGCTGTCCAGCCAAGTGCGTGCAATCGTCAAATCCACCGTCCCCCTGCTGGAGACCGGTGGCGAAGCCCTCACCACCCACTTCTACAAGATGATGCTCACCGAGTATCCGCAAGTGCGTCCCCTGTTCAACCAGGCCCACCAGGCCAGCGGCGACCAGGCTCGCGCCCTCGCCAACGGTGTACTGATGTATGCCCGTCACATCGACCAGCTCGAGGTGCTCGGCCCGCTGGTCAGCCGCATCGTCGCCAAGCACGTCGCCCTGCAGATCCTCCCCGAGCACTACCCGATCGTCGGCGACTGCCTGCTGCGCTCCATCCGTGAAGTCCTGGGCGAAGACATCGCCACGGACGAAGTCATAGATGCCTGGGCCCAAGCCTATGAACTGCTTGCCGGCCTGCTGATCGGTTCGGAAGAGGAAATCTATGCCGCCAGTGCCGAAGCCCCCGGTGGCTGGCGCGGCGCGCGCGGCTTCATCGTCGAGCGCAAGGTCGCGGAGAGCGAGGAGATCACCTCCTTCCACCTGGTGCCCGAAGACGGTGGCGTGGTGCTGGACTTCGCACCCGGCCAGTTCATCGGCCTGCGCCTGGAAATCGATGGCGAAGAAGCGCGCCGTAACTACTCCCTGTCCGCCGCCGCCAATGACCGCTCCTACCGCATCAGCGTCAAGCGTGAAAAGGGCGGCAAGGTCTCCAACTTCCTCCACGACCATATCGTCGAAGGCGATCGCGTCGAACTGTTCGCGCCGGCCGGCGATTTCGTCCTGCGCCCCAGCCGCAAACCCCTGGTGCTGATCACGGCGGGTGTCGGTATCACCCCTGCGTTGGCGATGCTCGAAGTGGCGCAGCACAGCGACCGGCCGATCCACTTCATCCACTGCGCGCGCAACGGCGCGGTACACGCCTTCCGCGACTGGGTCGAAGAGATTGCCGCCCGGCGCCCGAACCTCCAGCACTTCGTCTGCTACAGCGAACCGGCCGAGGGCGACCGTGCCGACGGCACCGGCTTCCTCACCCGCGAGCGTCTGGGGGGCTGGTTGCCGGCTGAGCGTGACCTGGACGCCTACTTCCTCGGGCCCAAGCCTTTCATGGCCCAGGTGAAGAAGCACCTGAAGGCGCTGGGCGTGCCCGGTGAACAATGCCACTACGAGTTCTTCGGGCCCGCCAGTGCCCTCGACAGCTGATCGACCCCGCCCGGCGCTCACGAGGCGCCGGGCCTTGAACGAGGAAACCACCATGACCTTCTTCAACTCCCCCGATGCTCTTCTGCGCTTCGCCAACCAGGTGCTGTGGGTTGGCCTGATCATGCTGCTGGTCGGCATCCTGTGCGGCTACATGCTCGACCCGTTCTTCGGCCTTCTGCCGCTGATCGCCTTCCACGGCATGGTCATCTTCGGGCCCACGCTGCTGAAGCTCGGCTACATCATGCGCCTTACCGCCCAATACCAACTGCGCAAGGAGGCGCTCCATGCAGTTGCGTGACCGTAAACGGGAATTGGCCATCGCGCCGCTCTGGCGCCTTGGCTTCCGCCCCTTCTTCCTCGCCGGCGGGCTCTTCGCGCTGATCGCCATCGCGCTTTGGCTCGCCGCGCTCGCCGGCCATCTTGCCGTCTGGCAACCCGTGGGTGGCTGGCTGGCCTGGCATCGCCATGAAATGCCCTTCGGTTTCGGCGTCGCCATCATCGCCGGCTTCCTGCTCACCGCCGTGCAGAACTGGACGGGCAGGGCGGGGCTCTCCGGGCGCCCGCTGATGGTGCTCGCCGCACTCTGGCTCGCCGCGCGCCTGGCGTGGTTGCTGGGCGCACCGCTGGTCATGCTGGTCCCCTTGCAAGCCGCTTTCCTGCCTCTGCTGGCCTTCGTTATCGGCCGCAGCCTGTGGCAGGCGCGCCAGCGCAACAACTACCCGGTGGTGGCCGTATTGCTCCTGCTCGGCAGCGCCGATGCCCTGGTGCTGACCGGCCTGGCGCTGGGCGACGACGGCCTGCAGCGCCAGGGCGTGCTCGCGGCGATGTGGCTGATTGCGGCGCTGATGGGCCTGATCGGCGGGCGGGTGATTCCCTTCTTCACCCAGCGTGGCCTCGGCCTCACCCAGCAGGTGAAAGCGCTGCCGTGGCTGGATCGCGCCACCCTCGGTTGCGTCCTGTTGGTGGCGGTGCTGACCGCCTCGGGCCTGGCGCTGAAGGCCAGCCCCTGGGTGGCGCTGCCGTTCGCCTGCCTGGCACTGGGCAATGCCGTGCGCCTGGGGCGCTGGTATGAAGTGGGTATCTGGCGCGTGCCGCTGCTCTGGTCGCTGCACCTGGCCTTCGCCTGGCTGGTGGTCGCGCCGCTCGGCCAGGCGCTGTGGCACCTGGGACTGCTGGGCAACCCGAGCCTGCCGCTGCACGCGTTGGCGGTGGGGGCGATGGGAGGGCTGATTCTGGCGATGCTGGCCCGCGTCAGCCTCGGCCATACCGGTCGGCCGCTGTCCCCGCCGAAGGCGATGGGCGTCGCTTTCGCGCTGGTCAATTGCGGTGCGGTGGCGCGGGTCTTCCTGCCGGGGCTGCTGCCGAACCTGGCATTGCCCCTGGCCGGTATCTGCTGGCTGGCCGCCTTCGCGCTGTTCCTGGCGCACTATGCGCCGATGTTCTGCCGCGCGCGGGTGGACGGCCAGCCGGGTTGAGGCTCAGGGCCGGGCTGCGCGCAGGCGCGCCAGTTCGGCCTTCAGCCATTCGGCGGAGAGCTGCTCCTGGCCGTTGCAGCACACTTTGTAGGGTTTACCGCTCATGCTGCTCTCGGTGGCGGCGCGGGCGATGAAGTCCTCGCTGGAGTCCACCAGGCCCTTGTTCTCCAGGTAGTCGAGCTTCTTCTGCAGATGATCGCGGGCTTCGGTCGCCGGGTACTCACTGCCGTTGCGGATGAACAGGCAGCCACTCGACGCCACGAACGTCAGCAGTCCCGCTATCTCCTGCTGGCTCCGGGCGTCCGGCGCCGCCTGGCTGGGGCTCATCGCAAGCAGCAAGCAACTGGCGCAGATGGCCTGCCAGGTAACGGTGAAAACGCGCATCTTCCCAATACTCCATATGGCTCAGGGGGGTGTGCCGCTTGTACCAGGGGCCGACCGGCATGGCGCGGTCCTCCTGCACGACGGCAGCATAGTTCTGCAGGGGCCGCAGCGGGTAGCCGAGCGCATCTGCCGGGGCATAGACATTCAGCCAGCGCGCCTGTTCGCGCACTCGTTCCTCCAGGCAATGGCCGGGGAAGCGGATGGGTTGCACGGGATCGTAGGCGAAGGTGAACAGGGGGATATTGCAGCCGAAGGTAACCAGCCCGGCCAGTGTCTCCAGTGCGATGAACGGGTCGCGCGGGCAGCTTGGCGTGTCATTGAGCTTCTGCTGGTCCCAGACGAAGTTGGAGAAGATGTGCCCGCCCAGCGAATGGGCCAGCACCACCAGCGGCGTGGTTGGGCTGACCCGGGCACGCAGGGCATTGAGGCCGGCGCGCAGGCACTGGTGCACTTCTTCATAGGTGGTGTCGTAGGCCTGGCTGACCTGGCGGTAGCCGCTGGCGTCGCCGAGGAACAGCGTCACCGCTTCGCGCAGCCAGCGCCAGGTCACGGGCTCGCGCTCCAGGCGGTCGAGATAGGCCTGCTCACGCTTGTCCAGCACGCTGGCCCAATAGCAGCTCTGGAAGGCGATCTGCTCGGCGTCGCTGCCCAGGCGCTTGCGCAGGCTGCGGATCAGCCCCTGGGCGAAGCTGTGCTGGCCGTCGTCGTCACGCAGGTCCTGCTGGTTGCCAATGCCATGGATGATGGCGACGGCGAGCTTCATCGGTTCTCTCCCTGAATCGTCGCGCGGCAGCCTACCCCGAGGCAGGCCGCGCGGCAATCGGGCCGATCAGAGCGGTTGCAGGCGCTCGGCGAGGCGGCCGCTGTCCGCCAGTTCGAGGAACTCGTCGCCCAGGCGCTGGCTCTCGCTCATCGCCTTGCGCCAGTAGCGCTCGCGGCCGGCGTCATTGCCCAGGTAGCGGGTGAAGTCCTTGCGGTCCGGCAGCTTGCCGTGGGGCAGGGTGGCCAGGTACGCCCGCGAGGGCGCCAGCAGCAGCACGTCCTGCAGGCGCACCGCGTCGCCACGGCGCCAGGGCAGGCCCTTGTCGAACCAGCCGGGAATCACCTTGTCGGTGAAGTGCGGGTAGAGCACCACGCCGTCACCGCTGTAGGGCAGGTCGAGGTGGTAGTCGAGCAGGCCGCCGTCGCGGTAGGTGCCGGGGCCGGCGCCGGGAATGTCGCGCACACCTTCCATCACCATGGGGATGGAGCCGGAAGCGAGCAGGGCGTGGCGCAGGTTGCCGGCGTCCAGGGCCAGGCAGCGCGAGGGGAAGTCTTCCAATGCGGCCAGGGGCGGGGCCAGGCGGCCGTCATGCAGGATCACCCGCTCGAAATGCCGGGCCAGGCGCGGGCGCCCCAGCAGGTTGGAGCCGATCACCGAACCCAGCCCCAGGCCCAGCGCGCCACGGCGATCATGGGCGAGCAGGCCGTGGCTCTTCACCACCACCACGTTGAGGCGGTAATGCGGGTTGCTCAGCACCTGTTCGTCCTGGCCGTCCAGCAACTGGTCGAGCATTTGCGCGCACAGGCGGCTGACCTCGGCCATGGTCACACCCTTGGGAAAGCGCTGCGCGGTGTACAGCTCACCCAGGCGGCTGATGCCCTTGGCGGCATCCGGCAGGCAGGCGCTGGCGAAGCGCCAGGAGCCGATGGAGGCGCCGATCAGCGAGCGCTCCTGGGGCGCGCGCGGCAGCCAGTCGCCGAACAGCGCCAGGTCCAGGCCCTGGATGCCGAGGGCCTTGGGGCCGCCGGCGGCGCCGGGAAGAATCTTCACGTCGGCCGGCTGCAGGCCGCGCTCGCGGATGCGTGCCAGGGCACGGCTGCCGGCGCGCAGGGTGAGGGCGGGCGACTTGATGTGAATGGCGCTCATGGGGGCCTCCGAAAAAAGCGAGGCAGCGATTATAGTGGCCCGCGCCGCCAGTCCAAGCGCCTTCATCGCGTGAATGATGCGCCCATGCCCGTGCGCAGGGAATGATTGGCGGAAACCGGGATATCGACTGCACTGAGCGAAGCGGCCGTAAATTCAGCTTGAGTTAATTGGCCTTCGCTAAGGTGTACCCATCGAAGACAGATATCCCCCCAAGGAGATGCACCATGAAAAAACTTACTGCCCTGTTCGCCGTCGCCACCCTCGCTGCCACCGCCGGTATCGCCCAGGCCCGTGACCTGGGACCGGACGAAGCCCTGAAGCTGCGCGACGCCGGCACCATCCAGTCGTTCGAGAAGCTCAACGCCGCCGCCATCGCCAAGCACCCCGGCTCCACCGTCAACGAGACCGAGCTGGAAGAGGAATACGGTCGCTACATCTACCAGGTGGAACTGCGTGATCCCCAGGGCGTGCAGTGGGACCTGGAGTTGGACGCCACCAATGGCCAGATCCTCAAGGATCACCAGGACGACTGATGCGACTGATCATGCGCTACAGCGGCATCGTCGCCCTGGTCCTGGCGGTCTTCGCTCTCGAAGCGGTTGCCCGTGACCTGGACCAGGACGAAGCCCTGAAGCTCCGCGAGGAAGGCGTGATCATGCCCCTCGAGCAACTGCTGCACCGAGCCCTGGGGTTGTACCCCGGGGCTCGCTTGTTGGAAGCGGAGCTGGAAGAGGAAGACGATGTCTATGTCTACGAAGTCGAGCTGCTGACCACCGACGGCGTGGTGCGGGAACTGGAACTGGATGCCCGCGACGGTCGCATCCTGAAGGACGAGGAAGATGACTGATGCGCCTGCTGCTGGTTGAGGATCACGTACCCCTGGCGGACGAACTGCTGGCCGGGCTCGGCCGCCAGGGGTACGCGGTGGATTGGCTGGCCGACGGCCGCGACGCCGCCCACCAGGGCGCCAGCGAGCCCTATGACCTGATCGTGCTGGACCTCGGGCTGCCCGGGCGCCCCGGCCTCGACGTGCTGCGCGAGTGGCGTGCCGGCGGCCTGGCCACGCCGGTGCTGATCCTCACCGCGCGGGACTCCTGGGCCGAGCGTATCGAAGGCCTCAAGGCCGGCGCCGACGACTACCTGACCAAGCCCTTCCACCCGGAGGAACTGGCCCTGCGCATCCAGTCGCTGTTGCGCCGCGCCCGCGGCCTGGCCAACCAGCCGCACCTGGAAGCGGCCGGCCTGCAGCTGGACGAGGGCCGCCAGTGCGTCACCCGGGGCGGCGAAGAGGTGGACCTGACCGCCGCCGAGTTCCGCCTGCTGCGCTACTTCATGCTCCACCCCGGCCAGTTGCTGTCCAAGAGCCACCTGGCTGAGCACCTCTACGACGGCGAGACCGAGCGCGATTCCAACGTCATCGAGGTCCACGTCAACCACCTGCGGCGCAAGCTCGGCCGCACCGTGATCGAAACGCGCCGAGGCCAGGGCTACCGCTTCACCGGTGCCACCGAGTGAGGTCCATCCAGCGCCAGCTCAGCATCGGCCTGGTGACCCTGCTGCTGGTGGTCGGGCTGCTGCTGGCTCAGGTCAGCCTGTGGCTGTTCGACGACGGCCTGCGCCGCCACCTGGAAGGCAACCTGCGCAGCGAGGCGGAAAGCCTGCTGGCCGCCCTGGTGCGCGGGCCCAACGGCATCCAGCTGGACGAACAGAAGCTCAACCCGGTGCACCAGCAGCCCTATTCGGGGCGCTACTTCCTGATCCGCATCGATGACAAACCCTGGCGCTCGCGCTCCCTCTGGGATGCTGAGCTCGCCATGCCCGAGCGGCCCGGCCTCACCGCCGAGCTGCTGCCCGGCCCCAACGACCAGCAGTTGCTGACCTATCGTGGTGACTACCGCCGCTTCGGCCGCCAGGTGAGCATCGCCGTGGCTCAGGACTACACGCCCATCCTCGACAGCTTCCGTCGCGTGCAGTGGACGGGCGTCGCCCTGGGCGCTGCCGCCTTGCTGCTGGTGCTCGCCCTGCAGCGCTATACCGTGCGCCGCGCCCTGCGCCCGCTGGAGCGGGTGCGCCGGCAGATCGCCCAGCTGCAACAGGGCCAGCGCAGCGAGCTGGATGCCCGCGTGCCCCTGGAGCTGGAGCCGCTGGTGGGCCAGGTCAACCACCTGCTGGCCCACACCGAAGACACCCTGCGCCGCTCGCGCAACGCCCTGGGCAACCTTGGCCACGCGTTGAAGACGCCCCTGGCGGTGCTGGTCAGCCTGGAATCCCGCGACGAGCTGCGCGCGCACCCGGAGCTGTGCGCCACCCTGGCCGAGCAACTGGAACAGATCCAGCAACGCCTGGCCCGGGAGCTGGGCCGCGCGCGCCTGGCCGGGGAAGCGCTGCCGGGTGCGCATTTCGATTGCGATGCGGAGTTGCCGGGGCTGTTCAACACCCTGTCGATGATCCATGACAGCCAGCTCGACCTGGACTGGGACGCCGCCGCCGGGCTGCGCCTGCCCTGGGACCGCGAAGACCTGCTGGAGCTGCTGGGCAACCTGCTGGACAACGCCTGCAAATGGGCCGAGACCCAGGTGCTGCTGTCCATCTCCGTGCAGGCCGGCGGCTACCGCCTGAGCGTGGACGACGACGGTCCCGGCATCGCCGAGGAGCAGCGCGAATCGGTGCTGGACAGGGGCTCGCGGCTGGACGAGCAGGTCGCCGGCCACGGGTTGGGGCTGGGCATCGTGCGGGACATCGTCGACGCCTGGGGCGGCAGCATCCGCTTGCTGGAAAGCCCCCTCGGCGGGCTGCGTGTGCTGGTGGAACTGCCGGCGCCGGCTGCTCGCGCCTAGCCCGCCAGCAATCGCTCCACCGCCGCCAGGGCCAGGCGCTGGCGCTCCTGCCAGTCACCGCCCAACACCTCGAAGCGCTGCCCGTTGGCCACCAGCCAGTCCTGGCTGGCGCTGAAGAAGGCCTGGCGTTCGCTCAGCTCCGGCTGGCAGCGCTGGCCATCGCCCAGCCACTCCACCCCTTCAGGGCGCAGCAGCAGGTGCAGGTCGTAGTGCCGTGCCAGCAACTCGGTCTCCAGCCAGGCGGGGCAGTCGCCGAACAGGGTGCGGCTCCAGAGCATGTTGCTCAGCAGGTGGGTGTCGAGGATCAGCAGGGCAGGGCGTCGGGCGCGGGCCGCGTCCTCGCGCTGCAGCTGGCCACGGGCAATGGCAGGGATGTCGGCGTAGCAGGTGTCGCGGCGCTGCTCGTCGATGAAATCACGCACGTACTCACTGACCACCTCGCCGCCGAAGCGCGCTTGTAACTCACTCGCCAGCCAGCTCTTGCCACTGGATTCCGGCCCCGCCAGCACCACCACCTTCATGCCGGGCTCGCCTGCGGCTGTCGCCATTGGCGCCAGCCGTGCACGGCCAGCAGGGTGAACAGCACGTAGAGCGCGGCGGTCAGGTACAGCGCCTTGCTGATGAACAGGCCGACGAAGATCACGTCCACCACTATCCACAGCGCCCAGCACTCCAGGCGCTTCTGTGCCATCCAGACCTGGGCCACCAGGCTGAAGGCGGTGAGGGCGGCGTCCAGCCAGGGCGCGGCGGCGTCGGTGTGGGTGGCCATCAGGTAACCCAGGCTCAAGGCGCCAGCGGTGCCGAGGGCCAGGCTCAGCAGCAGGCCGTTGCGTGCCAGGCGCGTCACCTCGCGGCCCTCGTGGCGATCTCCGCCCCGGGTCCACTGCCACCAGCCATACAGCTGCAGCACGGCGTAGATCAGCTGCAACAGCATGTCGGAGTAGAGCTTCACCTCGAAGAAGATCCAGGCGTAGATCAGCACCATGACCAGGCCGATGGGCCAGCACCAGCGGTTCTGCCGGGTGGTGAGCCAGACGGCCAGCACGCCGATCGCGGCGGCGAAGAGTTCAAGTGGCGACACGGGCGGCCCTCGTGAAATAAGCCGCCGATTGTAGCGGCTTCAGCCGGCGGCGGGCGCCCTGGTTGCGAGGCGTTGCTGGTCCTGGCGCTCGCGCTCGGTGCCCAGGTAGGGCTCGCGGGTGCCCAGCAGGTGGTCGAACCAGGGCCGGGTCACGCACCAGTTGGCATGGGGGTTGGGGCCCATGTGGTGGTCGTAGTGCCAGGGCAGGTGGCTGCGGGCCCAGTCCGGGTCCTCGTGGGAGCGACGGTGCACGCGGTAGTAGTTCGCCGCGCAGTACCAGAGCGTCGCAGTGAACCAGGGCGCCACCAGCCATAGCGGGCTCGCGGCCAGGCTCGCCAGCAGCAGCGCCCAGGCTTCCTTGCCCTGTGCGTGCAGGCCCAGCGGGAAGCGTTCGTAGCAGGGGTCGCGGAACCCATGGCGGCGGGCGTTGCCATGGTGTTCGTGGAAATGGAAGCTCCAGAAGCGCCCGCGCACCCGGCCCAGGCCGTGGAGCACATGCTTATGGAAGAACCATTCGATGAAGTTGGCCAGCAGCAGGCCGGCGATGACGCTTAGCGGGGCTTCGAGGTACCAGGGCATGGCGGTGGGTTTCCGTGGCGGGTCGTGGGTCGACTCTAGCCAGGAGGGCGATGCCCGGTCTCGCCCTTGCTGCCCGGTTTACCGGGCGCCCGGGGCAAGCCTCAGCAGACCAGGCTGTCGGCCTGGCGGTAGAGCATCAGCAGCTTGCGAGTGATGCTCTGCTGGATGTCGTCGCGCTCGAAGGTGGAGAGGTGCGGCAGCTTGTGCACCTGCAGGCGGTGCAGGTGGATGTAGGGCATCTGCTGGTCGAACTCGCGCAGGTCGCCCTTCATCAGGATCGGCAGGAACACGTCGCCGCGCTTGCGCTGGTTGCTGATGATCTGCGCCAGCGCCGGCTTGAAGGGCATGGTCTTGGGCTTCGGCCCGCCTTCCTCGATGCGCGTGCTGAGCAGCAGGCCCGGCTTGCCGAGCACCACGCCGGGCAGCACGCAGAGGCCGGTCTTGAGCACCGCGCTGGCCTCGATCCCATGCAGGGTGTCGTGGAACGCATAGGGGTTGGGCAGCACCACCATCTTGCGCCCGAGGTCGGCGGGGAAGTGCAGGCCGTAGTTGGTGTACAGCTGGCGCGTGGACTCGGAGTACACGCACAGGCGGTTCTCGAAGAGGCGGATGAACCGCTCGGCCAGCTCGCGACGGGCGATGCTGTCCAGGTCCCAGATCAGGTCCTGGTTCTGCTGTTGGCCGAGGTCGACCTCTTGGTGTTCCATGTTGCCCATGCCGGTCCTCAAACGCGGAATTGTCTCAACAAGCGGTTCAATTGTTCGGCCAGCTGGCTGAGCTGCTGGCTGGCGGCGCTAGCTCTGCTCTGAAGCCATCGCGTTGTCATGGGCCAGGCTGGCTGCCTGGGTCACATTCTGGTTGATGTCTTCCACCACGTGGGATTGTTGCAGGGTGGCGCTGGCGATGGAGGCATTGAGCCCGGTGAGGTTGCGCAGCGACTGGGCGATCTGCCCCAGGCTCTCGCCGGCCTGGCTGGCCTGCTCAACGGTCAGTTGCGAGGCGCGGCTGCTTTCGTTGATCACCTTCACCGCCGCCTCGGAGTTGCCCTGCAGGCGCTCGATCATGCCGTGGATCTCGGCAGTGGATTTCTGCGTGCGCTGGGCCAGCAGGCGTACTTCGTCGGCGACTACCGCGAAGCCGCGGCCCTGTTCGCCGGCGCGGGCGGCTTCGATGGCGGCGTTCAGCGCCAGCAGGTTGGTTTGTTCGGCGATGGAGCGGATCACCTCCAGCACGGAGCCGATCTGCGAGCTTTCCTCGGCCAGCGAGCGGATCACCTCCACCGCCTGGGCGATGGTGTCGGAGAGCTGGCCGATCTGCCGCAGGCTGCTGTCGATGTTGCTCTGGCCGAGGCGCGCCTGGTCTTCGGCGGTGCGCACTTCACTGGCGGCGTGCTCGGCGTTCTTCGCCACGTCCTGCACGCCATAGGTGACCTCGTTGATGGCCGTGGCCACCAGCTCCATCTGCTGGGATTGCTGCTCGCTCTGCCGTTGGCCGTTGCTGGCGATGCCACCGAGGGAGCCGGCGGCCTGGTCCAGTGCGCCGGCGGCGTCCAGCGATTGGCGGATGACCCCGCGCAGCTTGCTGGTGAAGGCGTTGAAGTGGCCGGACAGCGCGGTGATCTCGTCGCGCCCCTGGTTGTCCAGGGCACTGGTCAGGTCGCCCTCACCGCTGGCGATGGCGGCCATGGCGGTGACCACTTCCTCGAGCGGGCGGGTGATGCTGCGGGCAATCACCACCACCAGCACCGCCATGATCAGGGCGATCACCAGGCCGATGGTCGAGGCGTGCAGGGCCTGGGACCAGAACTCGTCCTGCATGTCGTCGATATAGATGCCCGAGCCGATCACCCAGCCCCAGGGCTCGAACAATTGCACGTAGGACACCTTGGGCACCGGGTCGCTGGCGCCCGGCTTGGGCCAGCGGTAGTCGACGAAGCCGGCCCCCTTGCTGCGGGCCACGGCCACCATGTCGTTGAACAGCGGCTTGCCGTCCGGGTCCTTGTAGCCGGAGAGGTCCTGCCCCTCCAGCTTCGGGTTGGTCGGGTGCATGACCATGCGCGGGGTCAGGTCGTTGATCCAGAAGTAGTCGTTCTTGTCGTAGCGCAGGGCGCGGATGGCCTGCATGGCCTGCTTCTGCGCCTCTTCGCGGGGCAGGGTGCCGGCGGCTTCCTGGGCCTGGAAGTGCTGCAACACGCCCGCGGCGGTCTGCACCACGTGCTGGGTCTTGAGTTCCTTGCCGTGCAGCAGGTCGCTGTGGATCTGCTGGAGCATCACCACCCCGAGGATCACCAGCATCGACACCGAGACGATGAGGATCAGCCACAGGCGGCGGCTGATGGGCAGACTGCGAAGGTTCATGGTCCGGTGCTCCTGGCTTGTTATTGTTCGGCAGCGGATTGCGCGTTCCGGAGCGGTCTTTGCCGCGCGCGAATCCATAGCATGTCTGATAGCATTTCGGCCCTTGGCCGGCAAACCTGATAACGGATCGTCGGCCGGGAACCCGCGTCCTCGTGGCTGGTCTCAGCCGCGCGCGGTACCCGCCTGGGGCCATATCACTTACACATTCGCAAGAGCAGGCCGCCGCTTGGCGCGCCTTGGGGAGTTCCGATGGATTTTTGGACGGCCTTTCAGGCCCTGATACTGGGCGTTGTCGAAGGCATCACGGAGTTCCTGCCGATCTCCAGCACCGGCCACCAGATCATAGTCGCTGACCTGATCGGCTTCGGTGGCGAGCGCTTCCAGGCCTTCAACATCATCATCCAGCTCGGCGCCATCCTCGCCGTGGTCTGGGAATACCGGCGCAAGATCCTCGAGGTGGTGGTCGGCCTGCCCCGCGAGCGCAGTGCCCAGCGCTTCACCGGCAACCTGCTGGTGGCGTTCTTCCCGGCCGTGGTGCTGGGCGTGGCCTTCGCCGACCTGATCCACCACTACCTGTTCAACCCCATAACCGTGGCCACCGCCCTGGTGATCGGTGGGGTGATCATGCTGTGGGCCGAGCGTCGCGAGCATGCGATCCAGGCTGAGACGGTGGATGACATGAACTGGAAGCAGGCACTCAAGGTGGGCCTGGCCCAGTGCCTGGCGCTGGTGCCCGGCACCTCGCGCTCCGGCGCCACCATCATCGGCGGGCTGCTGTTCGGCTTGTCGCGCAAGGCAGCCACCGAGTTCTCCTTCTTCCTCGCCATGCCCACCATGGTCGGCGCGGCGGTCTACTCGGGCTACAAGTACCGCCACCTGTTCCAGCCGGCGGACCTGCCGGTATTCGCCCTGGGCTTCGTGGTTTCGTTCATCTTCGCGATGATCGCCGTGCGCGCCCTGCTCAAGTTCATCGGCAACCACAGCTACGCCGTCTTCGCCTGGTACCGCATCGGCTTCGGCTTGCTGATCCTCGCCACCTGGCAGTTCGGCCTGATCGACTGGGCCACCGCGCAAGGCTGAGTCCCGAGCATTCGCGATATCGATAAAGGCGTGCCCCCGGGCGCGCCTTTGTCATAGTGGGCGCCTGCATCGCTACGGATGAAGGAAAGCCCATGAGCGCGCTCGAACATGGCCTGCTGGAGGTCAACGGCATCCACCTCGGCCTGCATTGCGCCGGCCCCGAGGATGGGCGGCCGCTGTGGCTGCTGCACGGCTTCCCGGAACGCTGGCATTCCTGGCGCAACCAGATCGAGCCGCTGCTGGCCGCCGGCTACCGGGTGCTGGTGCCGGAGATGCGCGGCTACGGCAGCAGCAGTGCCCCGGTCGACCCCGCCGCCTATGACCTGATAACCCTCTGCGGCGACATCCAGGCCGCCATGGATGCCCTCTTGGCCAGCACGAAGCCTGCGTCATCGGCCACGACTGGGCGCCCGGTGGCCTGGCACCTGGCCCTGCTGGAGCCGCAGCGGGTCAAGGCGGTGGTTGGGATGGCGGTGCCCTTTGGTGGCCGCCCACGGCAACCGGAGCGGGCCACGAGGCGATGCGTCAGCACTTCGCCGACCGCTTCAACTACATCCTCTATTTCCAGGCGCCGGGCGTCGCCGAGCGTGAGCTGGATGCCGACATCCCGCGCACCCTGCGGATGATGATGCACAACAGCTCCGCCGCCGTGCCCCGGGACTTCTTCCTCCAGGACAAGCCCCGCCGGCGCGACTCTGTTCGATGGCATGCAGGACCCAGGCCGGCTGCCGGACTGGTGCGACGAGGCCGCCTTCGCCGAATACCTGAAGACCTTCGAGGGGCGCGGCTTCCACGGTGCGCTGAACTGGTACCGCAACTTCGAGCGCAGCTGGCAGCGCACCGAGCCGCTGCAAGGCCGCCAGGTGCTGCAGCCGGCGTTGTTCCTCATCGGCGACAAGGACCCGGTCGGCACCCTCGAAGCCCACAGCATCAAAGTCATGCCACGCAGCGTGCCCGCGCTGGAGCAGCATGTGATCGCCGAGTGCGGGCACTGGCTGCAGAACGAAAAGCCGCGCGAGGTGAACGCCCATCTGCTGGGCTTCCTGGCGCGGCACTATCCGAATGGCAACTGATCTGCCGGGGTGATGGGGAGAGCGAATTCATTCGCGATTGTTAGACACCGAGTTCATCGCGGTTGAAACCGCTCCCACGGGAGGTGCGATCCTGTAGGGGCGAATTCATTCGCCCGCTTCTGCTTCGCCCCTACAGGCCTCCCGGGTCAGCTGGCCAGCAACTGGCGCAGCACGTAGTGGAGGATGCCGCCGGCCTTGAAGTACTCGACCTCGTTGAGGGTGTCGATGCGGCAGAGCACCTCGACCTTCTCCACGGTGCCGTCTTCGCGGGTGATCTCCAGGGTCAGCGGTATGTGCGGGCGCAGCTCGACGTCCGACTGAGGCCCTTGATGCTGATGGTTTCCTTGCCGGTCAGGCCCAGGCTCTTGCGGTCGGTACCGTCCTTGAACTGCAGCGGCAGCACGCCCATGCCCACCAGGTTGGAGCGGTGGATGCGCTCGAAGCTCTCGGCGATCACCGCCTTGACCAGCAGGTTGGTGCCCTTGGCCGCCCAGTCGCGGGAGGAGCCGGTGCCGTATTCCTTGCCGGCGAAGATCACCAGCGGCGTGCCTTCCTCCTGGTAGCGCATGGCCGCGTCGTAGATGGCCAGCTTCTCGCCGCTGGGTACGTGCAGGGTGTTGCCGCCTTTTCCTCGCCACCGAGCATCTCGTTGCGGATGCGGATGTTGGCGAAGGTGCCGCGCATCATCACGTTCGTGGTTGCCGCGTCGCGAGCCGTAGGAGTTGAAGTCCCGCGGTTCCACGCCGTTCTCTCGCAGGTAGCGCCCGGCGGGGCTGTCGGCCTTGATGTTGCCGGCGGGGGAGATGTGGTCGGTGGTCACCGAATCCCCCAGCAGGGCGAGGACCCGGGCCTGCTGCACGTCTTCCACCTGGGGCGGCGCACCGGCGATATCGGCGAAGAAGGGCGGGTGCTGGATGTAGGTGGAGTCGGCCTGCCAGGCATAGGTGTCCGATTCGGGCACCTGGATGGCGCGCCACTTCTCGTCGCCGGCGAAGACCTCGGCGTACTCCTTGCGGAACATGGCGGTGTCCACCTTGGCGATGGCGTCGGCGATCTCCTTCTGGCTGGGCCAGATGTCCTTCAGGTACACCGGCTTGCCGTCCTTGCCTTCGCCCAGCGGTTCGCGGCTGATGTCCAGGCGCACGCTGCCGGCCAGGGCGTAGGCCACCGCCGGCGGTGGGGAAGCCAGCCAGTTGGTCTTCACCAGCGGGTGCACGCGGCCTTCGAAGTTGCGGTTGCCCGAGAGCACCGAGGCCACGGTCAGGTCGCCCTGCTGGATGGCTTTCTCGATGGGGTCCAGCAGCGGGCCTGAGTTGCCGATGCAGGTGGTGCAGCCGTAGCCCACCAGGTCGAAGCCCAGCTCGTCGAGGTACCTCGTCAGCCCGGCGGCGGCGAAGTACTCTGGTCACCACCTTGGAGCCGGGCGCCAGGGAACTCTTCACCCAGGGTTTGCGCGTCAGGCCCTTTTCCACGGCCTTCTTCGCCACCAGGCCGGCGGCCATCATCACGCTGGGGTTGGAGGTGTTGGTGCAGGAGGTGATGGCGGCGATCACCACGGCGCCGTCGCTCAGGCGGTGGGTGCGACCTTCGTACTCGTAGTCCATCACGCCGCTCTGCACATTGCCGCCGACGGCGGTACCGCCGCCGCCCTCGCTGAGCAGGCGGCCGTCCTCCTTGGCGCTGGGCTTGAGCTGCAGGGCGATGAGGTCGTCGAAGGTGCTGGCCACCTGGGTCAGCGGCACCCGGTCCTGCGGGCGCTTGGGCCCGGCCAGGCTGGCTTCCACCGTGCCCATGTCCAGGGCCAGGCTGTCGGTGAACACCGGCTCGTCACCGGCGTTGCGCCACAGGCCTTGGGTCTTGCAGTAGGCCTCCACCAGCTTGACCGTGGACTCCGGGCGGCCGGAGAGGCGCAGGTAGCCCAGGGTGATCTCGTCCACCGGGAAGAAGCCACAGGTGGCGCCGTATTCCGGGGCCATGTTGGCGATGGTGGCGCGGTCGGCCAGGGGCAGGTCGGCGAGGCCGTCGCCGTAGAACTCGACGAATTTCCCCACCACGCCTTTCTTGCGCAGCATCTGGGTGACGGTGAGCACCAGGTCGGTGGCGGTGATGCCTTCCTTCAGCTTGCCGCTGAGCTTGAAGCCGATCACCTCGGGAATCAGCATCGACACCGGCTGGCCGAGCATGGCCGCCTCCGCCTCGATGCCGCCCACGCCCCAGCCGAGCACGCCGAGGCCGTTGATCATGGTGGTGTGGGAGTCGGTGCCCACCAGGGTGTCGGGGAAGGCGTAGGTCTTGCCGTCCTCGTCGCGGGTCCAGACGGTGCGGCCCAGGTACTCGAGGTTGACCTGGTGGCAGATGCCGGTGCCCGGCGGAACCACGCTGAAGTTGTCGAAGGCGTTCTGGCCCCAGCGCAGGAAGGCATAGCGTTCGCCGTTGCGCTCCATCTCGATCTCGACGTTCTGTTCGAAGGCCTCGGGGCTGGCGAAGCGGTCCACCATCACCGAGTGGTCGATCACCAGGTCCACCGGGGACAGCGGGTTGATCTTCTGCGGGTCGCCACCGGCCTTGGCCACGGCGTCACGCATGGCGGCCAGGTCGACCACGGCGGGCACGCCGGTGAAGTCCTGCATCAATACCCGCGCTGGGCGGTACTGGATCTCGCGCTCGGAACTGCGGGTCTTCTGCCAGGCCACCAGGGCTTCGAGGTCTTCGGGGCCGACGGTTTCGTTGTCTTCCCAGCGCAGCAGGTTTTCCAGCAGCACTTTCAGGGACAGGGGCAGCTTGTCGATGCTGCCGAGGCGCTTGGCGGCCTCTGGCAGGCTGAAGTAGTGATAGGTCTTGCCGTCCACCTCGAGGGTGCGACGGCTGTTCAGGCTATCCAGGGAAGGCATGTGACATCTCCTTTGGGCCCACACGGCATGGGCCGATACAGGGGGCGGAACCTTGCAAAGCTAGCTCTGCTTGGCAAGGTCCGCCATGTTCTGGACTCCCGTTCCGCCAGCATGGTTCCTCCTGTCTCATCACTGCTGGCGTAGGAATTTTCCATAGATCTCTGTGTGAAATCGGGCGCTTCGGCTCTATAGTGCGCGGCCAAGGAGACACCCCGATGAATAGCCTGTTCCTGCACTGCCGCCCCGGTTTCGAGGGTGAGGTGTGCGCCGAGATATCCGACCTGGCCGCCCGACTGGACGTGCCCGGCTACGCCAAGGGCAAGGCCAGCAGCGCCTACGCCGAGTTCGTCTGCCAGGACGCCGACGGCGCCGAGCGGCTGATGCGCGGCCAGCGCTTCGCGCGCCTGATCTTCCCGCGCCAGTGGGCCCGTGGCGCCTTCGTCGCGCTGCCCGAGACCGACCGCATCAGCGTGCTGCTGGCGCACCTGGCCGACTACCCGGTCTGCGGCAGCCTGTGGCTGGAGGTGCTGGACACCAACGAAGGCAAGGAGCTGTCGAATTTCTGCAAGAAGTTCGAGGCGCCCCTGCGCAAGGCCCTGGAGAAGGTCGGTCGCCTGGTGGATGACCCGGGCAAGCCGCGCTTGCTGCTGACCTTCCGCAGCGGCCGCGAGGTGTTCGCCGGTCTCGCCGAGGCGGACAACTCCGCGCTCTGGCCCATGGGCATCCCGCGCCTGAAGTTCCCCCGCGAGGCGCCGAGCCGCTCCACCCTCAAGCTGGAGGAGGCCTGGCACACCTTCATCCCCCGCGAGCAGTGGGACACCCGCCTGTCCGAGGATATGACCGGCGTCGACCTGGGCGCCTCCCCGGGTGGCTGGACCTACCAGCTGGTGCGCCGCGGCATGCTGGTCACCGCCATCGACAACGGCCCCATGGCCGAGAGCCTGATGGACACCGGGCTGGTGCAGCACCTGATGGTCGACGGCTTCACCTTCAAGCCCAAGCAGCCGGTGGACTGGATGGTCTGCGACATCGTCGAGAAGCCGGCGCGCAACGCCGCGCTGCTGGATACCTGGATAGGCGAGGGGCTGTGCCGCGAGGCGGTGGTCAACCTCAAGCTGCCGATGAAGCAGCGCTACGCCGAGGTGCAGCGCCTGCTGCAGCGCCTGGAAGACAGCTTCCGCGAGCGCAAGATCAAGGTCTCCATCGCCTGCAAGCAGCTCTATCACGACCGCGAGGAAGTGACCTGCCACCTGCGTCGCCTGGACCGCTGAGGCCGCGCGCCCAGCCGTGCCGGGCATCGGCCGGGCTGGGCGTGCTCGGCGCTTTTACGCCACAATGGCGACCTGTTCCTGGAGTACCCCATGTCCGATCAGCCTGATGCCATTCTCGATGCCACCGGCCTCAACTGCCCCGAGCCGGTGATGATGTTGCACAACAAGGTGCGCGACCTGCCGTCCGGCGGCCTGCTCAAGGTCATCGCCACCGACCCGTCGACCCGGCGGGATATCCCCAAGTTCTGCATGTTCCTCGGCCACGAGCTGGTGGAGCAGGGCGAGGAGGCCGGTACCTACCTGTACTGGATCCGCAAGAAAGCCGAATGAGGCCCGCCTCGACTCGATAAAAAGAAGCCCGCATTGCGCGGGCTTCTTGCTGTGTGGCGTCAGGCCGGTTCGGCCAGGGCCGTCACGCGGTCGCTGCTGCGGATGCGCGAGCGCGCGCTACGGGCCACACGGAAGGTCAGCATCACCGCCGCCACCGTCAGGCCGGCGATCAGCCCCTGCCACAGGCCGCGTGGGCCAGTGGGTTCGCCCAGCCAGTCGGTAAGCCCCAGCAGGTAGCCGATGGGCAGGCCGATGCCCCAGTAGGAAAACAGGGTGAGGATCATCGTCACCCGCGTGTCCTGATAACCACGCAGGGCACCGGCGGCGGTGACCTGGATGGCGTCGGAGAACTGGAACAACGCGGCGAACACGATCAGCGATGCAGCCACCGCGATGACCTGGGCATCGGGGGTGTAGATGGCGGCGATCTGCTCACGGAACAGCAGCATCAGGCTGGCCGACAGGCAGGCATAGGCCAGCGCCGTGGCCATGCCTACACCCGCGGAGAAGCGCGCATCACGCGGCGTGCCACGCCCCAGGGAGTGGCCGACACGCACGGTCACCGCCATGGCCAGGGAGTACGGGATCATGAACACCAGCGAGCTGAAGTTCAGCGCGATCTGGTGCCCGGCCACCACGTTGGCGCCCAGCCCGCCGATCAGCAGGGCGATCACCGCGAAGATGCTCGACTCGGCGAAGATCGCGATGCCGATGGGCAGGCCCACGCTCAGCAGGCGCTTGATCACCGCCCAGCGCGGCGTCTCGAAGTGGGTGAACAGGCCGCTCGGCTTGTACACCTTGGCGATGTTCACCCAGCCCAGCATGCCGAAGAACATCAGCCACATGGCGATGCCGCTGGCCCAGCCGCAGCCCACGCCGCCCATGGCCGGGAAGCCCAGGTGGCCGTAGATCAGCACGTAGTTGAGCGGGATGTTCAGCAGTAGCCCGCAGATGCCCAGCACCATGCTCGGACGGGTGCGGCCCAGGCCGTCGCTGTAGCAGCGCAGCACCTGGTAGAGCGCCACCGCCGGCAGGCCGAAGGCGATGCCGTGGAGGTAGCCCATGCTCGGAGCCACCAGGTCTTCCTCCACGCCCATCATGCGCAGCACGGGTTCGGCGCAGAGCAGCAGGCCGGCGCCGGCGAGGCCGACGACCACCGCCAGCCACAGGGCCTGGCGCACTAGCGGGCCGATCTCGGCATCCTGGTTGGCACCGTGGCGCTGGGCGACCTTGGCCGTGGTGGCGAGGAGGGTGCCGGTCATCAGCAGGAACACCGGTACCCAGATGGAGTTGCCCAGGGCCACGGCGGCCAGGTCGCGCGCGCTGACACGGCCGGCCATCACGGCGTCGACGAAACCCATGGCCGAGTGGGAGAGCTGGGCGATCATGATGGGCAGGGCAAGAGTGAATAGAGCACGCAATTCGCGACGCATACGGTCGAGGCGAGTTTGGTTTGTCACGGGGGTCTTTCCATGGCTGTGAAGCGTTCACCGGTACGGCGGTGGCGTCCGTATTGCTCGTGGCCCACAGGGTGGGCAAGCCTGGCTGCGATGGGCTCGCAACGGGCGCTGGCCTGGCCGTGGCAAGGGGATTGCCGGCGATAGGGGGACAGCGGAGGCGGAAGACGGCCTAGTCTACGCGCTGACGGCATGGTCAGGAAAGAGGGCGATGCACTGGGTTGGGGCGACGCCGGGCCGGGGGATTCCGTAGAATGGCCGCCTTGCCCCTGGAGAGCACCATGCGCATCCTCGCCGACGAAAACATCCCCCTGGTCGACGCCTTCTTCGGCGGTTTCGGCCCCATCCGCCGCATGCCGGGTCGCGCCATCGACCGCGCCGCCCTGGGCGACGCCGAGGTGCTGTTGGTGCGCTCGGTGACCCGCGTCGACCGCGCCCTGCTGGAAGGCAGCGCGGTGCGCTTCGTCGGCACCTGCACCATCGGCACCGATCATCTCGACCTGGGCTGGTTCGCCGAGGCCGGCATCGCCTGGTCCAGTGCGCCCGGCTGCAATGCCCGTGGCGTGGTGGATTTCGTCCTGGGCAGCCTGCTGACCCTGGCCGAGGACGAGGGTGTAGCGCCCTCGACCCGCACCTACGGCGTCGTCGGCGCCGGCCAGGTGGGCGGGCGCCTGGTGGAGGTGCTGCGTGGCCTGGGCTGGCGGGTGCTGGTCTGCGACCCGCCACGTCAGGCGGCCGAGGGCGGCGACTACGTCGACCTGGCTACCGTGCTGGAGCAGTGCGACGCCATCAGCCTGCACACGCCATTGGACAAGGGCGGCGCCCATCCCACCCACCACCTGCTGGGGGCCGCCGAGCTGGCGCGGCTCAAGCCCGGCTGCTGGCTGATCAATGCCAGCCGGGGGGCGGTGGTGGACAACCGGGCGCTGCGTGATGCGCTGCGGGCCCGTTCGGACCTGCGCGCGGTGCTGGACGTCTGGGAAGGCGAGCCGGAGGCCGATCCCGAACTGGCCGCGCTGTGCCGTATCGCCACGCCGCATATCGCCGGCTACAGCCTGGACGGCAAGCTGCGCGGCACCGCGCAGATCTACCAGGCCTTCTGCCGCGCCGAAGGCATCGAGGAAGCGGTGAAGCTGGACGAACTGCTGCCCGCGCCCTGGTTGCCGGAACTGACCCTGGATGCCAGCGCCGACCCGGTCTGGGCGTTGGCCATGCTCTGCCGCGCGGTGTATGACCCGCGCCGCGACGATGCCGATTTCCGCCGCAGCCTGGTGGGGGATTCCGACCAGCGTCGCGCGGCCTTCGACGCCCTGCGCAAGCACTACCCGGTGCGCCGGGAAATCGACGGCCTGCGGGTGCGCCTGCAGGGCGAGGCGCCGCAACTGGCGCAGTGGGTGAGGGCGCTTGGGGCGGAGCTGGCCTGAGGCCGCGGCCCGCCAATGACCCAACAATGAAAAGGCCCAGGCAGATGCCCGGGCCTTCGAGTGAAGCGCTGGGAATCAGGCCTGTTTGCGGGCGCCTTCCCAGTGCTTGTCCAGCTCTTTGCAGGCGCGCTGGATCATGCCTTCGGTAATGGGGATTTCCCGACCCTGGGCATCGATGATCGAGCCGCCAACGGGCTGCTGGGGTTGAAGCGGAACGACCCGGCGGGTGGAAGTGCTGTTCTGCAAGCTCATGGCCTGTCTCCTCATCAGGTGGTGCGCGCAGTCTAGGTCCCATAGATGAACGCGCAGTGACAGTCAGGCGCCAGTATTACGCCGTAAAAGCAAAGGACCGGGGGAGATTTGCAGCGATTGTGCCAATCGCGCTTTCCGGCCGGTCCATGGGGTTGACCCGCAACGCGGGCCGAGAGTTCAGCGAAGAGGTTGGCATGTCGATATTCCGAATGGGCCTGATCATCAATCCCCTGGCCGGGCTGGGCGGCGCGGCTGCCCTCAAAGGCAGCGACGGTGTCGCCGAGGAGGCCCTGGCGCGCGGTGCCGTGCCCCGCGCCGAGGAGCGCACCCAACTGGCGCTGGAATCCCTGCTGCCCCTGGCCGGGCGCCTGGAGTTCCTCACCTTTCCCGGCGCCATGGGCGCCGACCTGCTGGCACGCATGGGCTTCCGCCATCGGCTCATCGGCACCCTGGAGGCGGCGACCAGCAGCGCCGCCGATACTCGCCACGCCGTGGAGGCGCTGCAGGAGGCCGGCGTGTCGCTGATCCTCTTCGCCGGTGGTGATGGCACTGCCCGTGACGTCAGCGCCGTGGCCCGTGAAGGCCAGCCGGTGCTGGGTATTCCGGCGGGGGTGAAGATCCATTCCGGCGTCTACGCCATCAGCCCGCGTGCGGCGGGGGAGCTGGCGCGGCGGCTGGTGGAAGGCGGCCTGATCCGCCTGGCCAGTGGCGAGGTGCGTGACCTCGACGAGGCAGCCCTGCGCGAGGGCAAGGTGGCGGCCCGCTGGTATGGCGAGCTGACGGTACCGGTGGAAGGCCATTTCATGCAGCACGTGAAGCAGGCGGGCATGGAGTCCGAGGAGCTGGTGCTGGTGGACCTCGCCGACTGGCTGGCGGAAAGCTGGGAAGAGGACGTGCGCTACGTGCTCGGCCCTGGTTCGACCCTGCACGGGCTGGCCGCCAACCTCGGCCTGGAGGCCACCCTGCTGGGCGTGGACGTGATCGAGAACGGCCAGCTGATCGCCCGCGATGTCACCGAGGCCCAGCTATTCGAACTGGTGGACGGCCACCCGGCCTTCCTCCTGGTCACCGCCATCGGTGGTCAGGGGCACATCATCGGCCGCGGCAACCAGCAGATCAGCCCGCGCGTGCTGCGCGCCATCGGCCTCGAGCGGCTGCGGGTGGTGGCCACCAAGCGCAAGCTCGGCACCCTCGACGGCCGGCCCCTGCTGGTGGACAGCGGCAACCCGCAGCTGGACGACGCCTTCCCCGATGCGGTGCGGGTCTGGGCCGGCTACAAGGAGGAGCTGTTGTACCCGCTGGGCTGGGCCGCCGACGCAGGCGCCGAGTGCTGACTGGCAAATGACTACAGCGCCCTGGGAACCGACGCAAACCGCCCAAGGCGGGCGCCCCTGGCGCTGCTGCTGACCGATCCTTAAGGTTGGCCGGGCCTGCCGATCCGGTGCTTGCGCACCTGGCGCATTCTCCTCAGGGCTTATGGTTGGGGCGTCAGGGGCGCAATCCCGGATCGGCAGGCTCCTTTGCACAGCTGAATACCCTTGGCCCGATGGCTCACACCATCGGGCATTTTCCGTTGCCTTCCGCTCCGTTACTCTTGCCGCTGCACATCTGCAAGGAGAGAGAAGATGGTCCAGGGTGGTTGCCTGTGCGGCGGAGTCCGTTTCGAGATCGAGGGTGAGCTGGCGCCGATCCAGATTTGTCATTGCAGCCAGTGCCGCAAGGCGCAGGGCACGCCTTTCGTCACCAATATCCCGGTGGACGAGACGCGCTTCCGCTTGCTGGCGGGGAATGAGCTGCTGCGTGCCTTCAGCTCCTCGCCGGGCAAGCAGCGAGTGTTCTGCGAGCGTTGCGGCTCGCCCCTCTACAGCAAGAGCGAGAAAGCCCCTGGCGTGCTGCGCATCCGTGCCGGCCTGCTGGAAGGCGAGCTGGAAACGCGCCCCGCCAACCACGCCTATGTGGCGTCCAGGGCCAACTGGTGGGACATCCAGGATTCCCTGCCGCAATTCCCTGCAGGGCGGGGCTGACCATGCTCAAGCGACTGTTTTGCCTGTTCCTGCTGCTGGCCAGCCTGGGCGCCCAGGCGGCGGTGGATGCCGTGCGGCTGGTGGATTCGGCGCGCGGCCAGATCGGCGTGACCCTGAGCTACGACCCGGTGTACCGGCGCATCGCTTACCCCGGCGGCGACGTGCCCCTGGCCACCGGCGTGTGCACCGACGTGGTGATCCGCGCGCTGCGCGAACAGGGCCTGGACCTGCAGAAGGTGGTGCACGAGGACATGCGCAGCCACTTCTCCGCCTACCCGCGCAACTGGGGCCTGAAGCGCCCCGACCCGAACATCGACCACCGCCGCGTGCCCAACCTGATGACCTGGTTCAAGCGCCAGGGCATGGCGCTGCGCCCCAGCGACCAGGCCGCCAGCTACCGCCCCGGCGACATCGTCACCTGGGACCTCGGGCGCGGCCTGCAGCACATCGGCATCCTCTCCGACCGCACCGGTGCCGACGGCGTGCCGCTGGCCCTGCACAACATCGGCCGCGGTACCCAGGAAGAGGACATCCTGTTCCGCTACAAGATCATCGGCCACTACCGCTTCGCCGAGCGTTGACGGGCCACGAGCATGGGCCGTGTCTGTGCTCGACGGTTTTTCGCGCAAGGCCTAGTATCGACGGCATCCTTTCCTGACCGGGAGCGCGTGATGAGCGCCGATTCCTTTCCTCCCCACATCCAGCCCGGCGAGCGCGTGGTGCTCTTCGATGGCGTCTGCAAGCTGTGCAACGGCTGGGCGCGTTTCCTGATCCGCCACGACCGCGAGCGGCTGTTCAAGCTGGCTTCGGTGCAATCCCCGGAGGGGCAGGCCATTCTGCGCTGGTATGGCCTGCCCACCGACCACTTCGACACCATGGCCTACATCGAGGGCCGCGAGCTGTTCGTGCGTTCCGACGCGGTGCTGCGCATCGCCCGCCTGCTGCCCTGGCCCTGGCGCCTGGGTGGGGTGCTGCGGGTGATCCCGGCGGCGTTGCGCGATTGGCTCTACGACCGCATCGCGCTGAACCGCTACCGGCTGTTCGGTCGCCACGAGGTGTGCCTGCTGCCGAGCCCCGACCACGAGCAGCGCTTCCTCCAGGCGGGCAACTGAGGCAATAGAGCGGCTGGCGCAGCGGCGGGAAAACCCGCAGAGTGGCGCCTCCTCCCGATCGAGTCCTCGCAATGGGTCTGCTTTCCTCCCGCCAGCGCAATGCGCTGCGCATGGCCGCGCGCTTCGTCGCTCCCTATCGCTGGCGGGTGATCGGCGCGCTGCTGGCGCTACTGTTCACCGCCGCCATCACCCTGTCCATGGGGCAGGGCATCCGCCTGCTGGTGGACCAGGGCCTGGCGACCCAGTCACCGGAAGCCCTCAACCATTCGATCATCCTGTTCTTCGCCCTGGTGGTGGCGCTGGCGGTGGGCACCTTCAGCCGCTTCTACCTGGTGTCCTGGGTGGGCGAGCGCTTCGTCGCGGATATCCGCAAGCGCGTGTTCAACCACCTGATCGAGCTGCACCCCGGCTTCTTCGAAACCACCCGTGCCTCGGAAATCCAGTCGCGCCTCACGGCCGATACCACGCTGCTGCAATCGGTTATCGGCTCGTCGCTGTCCCTGGCGCTGCGCAACGGCATCATGATGATCGGCGGCATCGGCCTGCTGTTCGTCACCAACCCCAAGCTGACCGGCATCGTGGTGGTCGCCCTGCCGCTGGTGGTGGCGCCGATCCTGCTCTTCGGCCGGCGGGTGCGGGCGCTGTCGCGGCAGAGCCAGGACCGCATCGCCGATGTCGGCAGCTACGTCGGCGAGACCCTGGGGCAGATCAAGACCGTCCAGGCCTACAACCACCAGGCCCAGGACCGGGCGCGCTTCGGGCGCACCGTGGAAGGCGCCTTCGACACCGCGCGCAAGCGCATCACCCAGCGGGCCTGGCTGATCACTGTGGTCATCGTGCTGGTGCTCGGCGCGGTGGGGGTGATGCTCTGGGTCGGCGGCATGGACGTGATCGCCGGGCGCATCTCCGGCGGTGACCTCGCCGCCTTCGTCTTCTACAGCCTGATCGTCGGTTCCGCCTTCGGTGCCATCAGCGAGGTGATCGGCGAGCTGCAAAGCGCCGCCGGTGCTGCCGAGCGCATCGCCGAGCTGCTGCAGACCCGCAGCACCATCAAGGCCCCGGAGAGCGACCTGCTGCGCCTGCCCGAGCAGGTGGAAGGCGAGCTGGAGCTGCGCGGCCTGCGCTTCGCCTACCCGACCCGGCCGCAGAGCCTGGCCCTCGATGGCATCGACCTGCACGTGCGCCCCGGCGAAACCCTGGCCCTGGTCGGCCCTTCCGGTGCGGGCAAGTCGACGCTCTTCGACCTGCTGCTGCGCTTCTTCGACCCCACCGAGGGTGAAGTGCGGGTGGATGGCCTGCCCATCCAGCACCTGGACCCGGCCGACCTGCGCCGTTGCTTCGCCCTGGTGTCGCAGAGCCCCGCGCTGTTCTTCGGCAGCGTCGAGGACAACATCCGCTACGGTCGCCCCGACGCCAGCCAGGCCGAGGTGGAGGCTGCGGCGCGGGCCGCCCATGCCCACGAATTCATCCAGCGCATGCCCGAGGGCTACCAGACGCACCTGGGCGATGGCGGCATCGGTCTTTCCGGCGGGCAGCGCCAGCGCCTGGCCATCGCCCGGGCCTTGCTCACCGACGCGCCCATCCTGCTGCTGGACGAAGCCACCAGCGCGCTGGATGCCGAGAGCGAGCACCTGATCCAGCAGGCCCTGCCCGAGGTCATGAGCGGGCGCACCACCCTGGTGATCGCCCACCGCCTGGCCACGGTGAAGAGCGCCGATCGCATCGCCGTCATCGACCAGGGCAAGCTGGTCGCCATCGGCAGCCACCAGGAGCTGGTGCTCAGCAGCCCGCTCTATGCGCGCCTGGCGGAACTGCAATTTTCCACATCGAACGAGCCGGCCTGAACGGCCTTACAGGGAGTCAGGGGTGACACAGGGATTGAAGGTTCTGGTATTGGGCGGCTACGGCAATTTCGGCCGGCTGATCGTGCGTCGTCTGCGCAGCATCGAGGGCATCGAGGTGATCGCTGCAGGGCGCGACCTGGCCAAGGCCCAGGCCCTGGCGGCGGAAACCGGTTGCCAGGCGGCGCGCCTGGATATCGACCAGCCGGAGTTGGCCCTGGCCTTCAGCAAGCTGGGTGCCCAGGTGGTGATTTCCACGGTCGGGCCCTTCCAGGGGCAGGACTACCGGGTCGCCGAGGCGGCACTGGACGCCGGCTGCCATTACATCGACCTGGCCGATGCGCGCGCCTTCGTCTGCGGCATCGGCCGGCTGGATGACCGGGCCCGCGAGCGCGGCCTGCTGATCTGCGCCGGCGCCAGTTCGGTGCCCGGCCTCAGCGCCGCCGTGGTGGACGAACAACTGCCGCGCTTCAGCCGTCTGGACAGCATCGAGCACGGCATCAGCTCCTCGGAGAAGACGCCGGGCCTGTCGACCCTGGAGGCGGTGCTCGGCTACTGCGGCCGGCCCGTGCGGCTCTGGCGCGATGGCGCCTGGGGCTCGATCCATGGCTGGCAGGGCCTGCGCCGCCACGCCTTCCGTGCACCGATGGGCGCGCGCTGGGTGGGTATCTGCGACATTCCCGACCTGGAACTCTTCCCCGCACGCTACCCGGGCGTGCGCGATGTCAGCTTCCGCGCCGGCGTTGGCCTGCGCCTCACCCAGTTCGGCACCTGGGCGCTGTCCTGGCTGGTGCGCGGCGGGCTGGTGCGCAATGCCGTCGGCCTGGCGTCGTTGCTGCGCCGTGGCGCGGTGCTGGTGGAGCCCCTGGGCGACGGCCTCAGCGGCATGTTCGTGACATTGCGTGGGCTGGACCATCAGGGCCGGCCACTGGTGCTCACCTGGGAACTGGTCGCCCACGACAACGACGGCCCCAACATCCCCTGCATGGCCGCCGTGGCCCTGGTGCGCAAGCTCGCCGCCGGCACCCTGGCCGAGCGCGGTGCCATGCCCTGCATCGGCCTGTTCAGCAGCGCCGAATACCTGGCGGAGCTGGAGGGGATGCGCATCGAGGTAGAGATCAGGGAAGGCGAATAGCCTCCCGTAGGATGGTGTAGAGCGCAGCGAAACCCATCATCGCGGAGCTTTCAGGGCTCCCAGCATCCAGGCAATAAAAAACCGGCCACTCGGGCCGGTTCTTCAACGCGTTGCGACTCAGCGGTACTCGCAGAGGTAGGCGGTGTCCTGGGCGACTTTCAGCTGGAACTTGCTGTTCGCCGGTACGGTGAACTTGCTGCCGGCTTCGAAGGTTTCCCAGCTGTCGCTGCCCGGCAGCTTGACGGTCAGGGCGCCGGCGACGACGTGCATCACTTCCAGCTGGCTGGTGCCGAATTCGTATTCGCCCGGGGCCATCACGCCGATGGTGGCGGGGCCTTCGCTCATGCCGAAGGCGATGGATTTGACGGTGCCGTCGAAGTACTCGTTGACCTTGAACATGGCGGGATCCTTGAAAAGGGTTGGAAAAAGGGCCCGCCAGTATGCCCAAGCCGCTTTGCAGCGTCACTAGGCAATGCGGCGGGGCGTTTCAGGAACTGGCAGGCAGCACCAGCGGCAGCAGGCGGGCGGTGTTGCGGGCATCTTCCAGGGCCCGATGCTGCTGGCCCTGGAAGCTGAGCCCGGCCAGTTGCAGCGCGGTGTGCAGGCCCACGGGCTGCTTGAGCTGGCGGACGCGGGCGAAATGCTGCTTTAGGTTGACGTGGGGAATGGTGGCGAGGCGGCTGACCAGTTGCTGCTGGCGCCATTCCTGCTCCAGCTGGCGGCGGTCGTACTCGCCCCAACTGACCCAGCTCACCAGGCGCGGCTGGTAGTTCTGCAGCCAGCGTTCGAACGCCGGCCAGACCTGCGCGAGGGGCGCGGCGCTGTCGACATTGGCCTGGCTGATGTGGGTCAGCTGGCGGCAGAAGGTGGTCAGGCAGGGGCGACGCAACGGGCGTACGAAACGCTGGAAATGGTCCACTTCGCGGCCGTCGGCAGCCACGATCGATGCGCCGATCTCGATGATCTCCATATCTTCCAGGGGCCAACCGCCTTCCTCGGTCGTGGCCTCCAGGTCTATCACCAGCCAGTGCGGCATGGGGCTCTCCTTGGCGCTTGTGGGGTGTCCCGGCAACTTCCGGGCGAGTATGGAGGGCCTTTCGCGGCTCGGCAAACCGCGTGTTAGGCTTCCTGGGACATGCACATGTGGAGGGTTTGAGATGGCGAAGGTGACCTTTATTGGGCTCGGCGTAATGGGCTTTCACATGGCCGGCCACCTCGCATGCGAGGGGCACGAGGTGCGCGTCTACAACCGCTCGCCGGAGAAGGCCTCGCTCTGGTGCGACGAGTTCGGCGGCGACAGCTTCGCCACGCCACGGGAAGCGGCGCAGGGTTCCGACCTGGTGATGACCTGTGTCGGCAACGACGACGACCTGCGCGCCGTGGTACTGGGCGAGGAGGGCGCCTTCGCCGGCATGCAGCCCGGCAGCGTGCTGGTGGACCACACCACCGCCTCAGCCGAGGTGGCCCGCGAACTGGCGGCGCTGGCCGCCGAGCGCGGGCTGGGCTTTCTCGATGCGCCGGTCTCCGGCGGCCAGGCCGGGGCCGAGAGCGGCATGTTGACGGTGATGATCGGTGGCGAGCGTGAACTCTACGAGCGGGCGGCACCGGTGATCGACAGTTACGCGCGGATGACCCGGCTGATGGGCCCGGTGGGCAGCGGCCAGTTGACCAAGATGGTCAACCAGATCTGCGTCGGCGGGCTGCTCCAGGGGCTCTCCGAGGCACTGCATTTCGCCCGGCGCTCCGGGCTCGACGCCACGGCGGCCATGGAGGTGATCGGCAAGGGGGCGGCGCAGTCCTGGCAGCTGGAGCACCGTCACCAGAGCATGCTCGACGGCAAGTTCGACTTCGGCTTCGCCGTGGACCTGATGCGCAAGGACTTCGCCATCGTCTTCGCCGAGGCCCAGCGCAACGGCGCGCAATTGCCGGTCACTGAGCTGGTGGATCGCTTCTACGGCGAGATCCAGGCCGAAGGCGGTGGTCGCTGGGACACCTCCAGCCTGATCACCCGCCTCGAACCCCCGAAATGAACCCTGGCGCGATCGGTCGCCATGACCGGCGCGCCACGCATCACCGGCCTCAGGCGCGGAAGATAAAGTAGCAGGCACAGACCGGCCCAGAGGTAATCGAGCTTCAGCGGCTGCTGCATGAAGTAGACGCTGAAGGGCACGAACACCGCGAGGGTGATCACCTCCTGCATAATCTTCAGCTGGCCCACCGAGAGCGCCGTGTAGCCGATGCGGTTGGCTGGCACCTGCAGCAGGTACTCGAACAGCGCGATCCCCCAACTGATCAGGGCGGCGATGATCCAGGGCTTGGTATTCAGGGTCTTGAGGTGGCCGTACCAGGCGAACGTCATGAAGACGTTGGACAGCGTGAGCAGCAGGGCGGTCTGCAGCCAAACCGGCATGACGGTGACTCCACGATGTATGAGTGCGCGCCAGCCTAAAGGGCGGTGCAGAACAAGAAAAGGGGCGAGCGATGCGCAGGTGGGTAAAAGGGGCGGCAGCCGTGTTGCTGGTGACGGCGGCAGGCGTGGCGGGATGGCAGGGGCTGCAGGTGTGGAAACAGCGCGCCGTGCTGGCCGAACTGGTGGTGCCACCGGCCTTCGCGGTACCCCGTGATTTCGAGTTCGGCGACTACCGCCTGGCCTGGAACGGCCATGGCCTGGCGCTGAGCCCCAAGGGCAACCCCACCAAGCGACTGTGGGCCACCGAGGGTGGCTTCCTCGCCGCCGGTATCGGCGCTGCCGAGGTGGAGGAGCACCGGGGCGCGCTGTTCGTCGACGAGAACCGCGAGCTGCTGTGCCGCGAGCAAAGCCTGGACAGCTTCCAGGGCACCGGCCCGCGCCTGGTGCTGCGTGGCCACCTGCGTTGCGCCGATGGCTCCGTCAGTGGCTACGCGCTGGTGCTGGAGGCTGATGGCGGGCGCGGTGTGCGCCTGGCCGTGGCGCTGGATGACCCGCGCCTCAACCGCCTCTATCTCAACTGGCAACGGGACGCCGACGAGCGCTTCTTCGGCTTCGGCGAGCAGTTCAGCGCTTTCGACCTGGCCGGGCGCCGCGTGCCCATCCTGGTGCAGGAACAGGGCGTCGGCCGTGGCCTGCAGCCCATCACCCTGGCGGCGGACCTCAGTGCCCGTGCGGGAGGCGACTGGTGGACCAGCTACGCGCCGGTGCCCTATTACCTGACGTCGAAGCTGCGTGCCTTCTTCAGCGAATCCAGCGCCTACCAGGTGTTCGACCTGCGTGATCCGGCGCGGGTGGGCCTGGAGGTGCATCAGGGCAGCCTCACCGCGCGTCTCTACAACGGCGACAGCCCCGCCGCGTTGCTGCAGGCGCACACCTCGGTGGTGGGACGCATGGCGCCGCTGCCGGACTGGACCCAGCACGGCGCCATCCTCGGCCTGCAGGGCGGTACCGAGCGGGTGCGCGAGCTGCTGGGGCGCATCGATGCCGCCGGGGTGCCCGTCGCCGGCCTCTGGCTGCAGGACTGGGTGGGCCAGCGCAGCACCAGTTTCGGCAAGCAGCTGTGGTGGAACTGGACCCTCGATCCGCGCCACTACCCGCAATGGCAGGCCCTGAGCACCGAGCTCAAGGCGCGCGGCATCCGCACCCTGGCCTATGCCAACCCCTTCCTGGCGGACATCACCGAGAAGGACGGGGAGCAGCGCAATCTGTTCCGTGAGGCCCGCGAACGTGGCTTCCTCATGCGGGGCGCCGACGGCAAGCCGCTGGACCTGCTCAACACCAGTTTCAGCGCTGGTTTGGTGGACCTGAGCAACCCCGAGGCGCGCCGCTGGCTGAAGGTCGTGTTGCGCGAAGAGATGCTCGGCCAGGGCTTCTCCGGCTGGATGGCCGATTTCGGCGAGGCGCTGCCCTTCGAGGCGCACCCGGCCTCGGGTGAAGACGCGGCGCTGCTGCACAACCGCTTCCCCGAAGAATGGGCGCGGCTCAACCGCGAGCTGCTGGAGGAGGCAGGCGGGGAAGGGGAGCTGCTGTTCTTCACCCGCTCCGGCTACAGCCGCAGCCCGGGGCTGACCACCAGCATGTGGCTGGGCGACCAGCTAGTGACCTGGGATTCCCTGGACGGCCTGCACAGCGCATTGCTGGGGCTGCTCTCCGGTGGGCTCTCGGGCTTCACCCTCAATCACGCCGACACCGGCGGCTACACCACCATCAGCAACCCGCTGAAGGACTACCACCGCAGCGAGGAGCTGTTGCAGCGCTGGGCGGAGTTTTCCGCCTTCACCAGCCTGCTGCGCACCCACGAGGGCAATCGTCCGGCGGACAACCACCAGGTCTACGACTCGCCGGCCAGCCTGGCGCACTTCGCCCGTTGCGCCCAGCTGTTCGCCGCGCTGGCACCTTATCGCCGCACGCTGATGGACGAGGCGGCGCGTACCGGGCTGCCACTGGTGCGCCCGCTCTGGCTGCAATACCCCGATGACCCCGCGAGCCTGGAGGCCGTGCCGCGCAGCTTCCTGCTGGGTGACCAACTGCTGGTGGCACCGGTGCTGGAGCCGGGTGTCGACCGCCTGGAGGTGGCGCTGCCGGCGGGGGAGTGGGTGCACCTCTGGTCGCAGGCGCACTACCAGGCGGCCCCCGGCACCCGCGTGCGCGTGGCAGCGCCCATCGGCCAGCCGGCGGTGTTCTACCCGCAGGGCTCGGCGGTGGGTGAGGCCCTGCACAAGGCGCTGGCGCAGCGAGGCATCAGCGGCTCCTGAAGGCGCAGGTGTTGCGGCGATCTGGGGCGCCTGACGCGGCTGACTGGGGGATATCCCATTTCCCCGGGGCCGCGAGTAGAATCCGCGCCCTACGTCGGCCACAGCGTTGCAGAGGGGCCCCTGATCATGATTTGTCGTGCAGGTTGTGGCGCCTGTTGCATCGCGCCATCCATCAGTTCACCCATCCCCGGCATGCCCAAGGGCAAGGCGGCGGGGGAGCGTTGCATCCATCTCTCCGTCGAGCATCTCTGCTCGATATTCGGCCAACCGGAGCGGCCGAAGGTCTGTGCCGACTTCGATGCCGATCTTTTTGTCTGTGGCGACAGCCGGGAAGAGGCGATACGTTTGCTGGGCTGGTTGGAACAAGAGACGGCCGTGACGGTCAGTCAATCTATCCAGTAGCTGTCCTGATGGACGACGGCTGGTCATCATAAGAAGGAGAACAAAGATGGTTTCGCTGCAACGAATGGCTGTGATCTGCGGCTTTAGCGCCACTGCGCTGCTGGCCTCGACTGCCCATGCCGAGGACTGGAAGCTGGCCAAGGACGAGGACGGCATCAAGGTATACCTGAGCGAGGTTGCCGGCTCCAAGTACAAGGCCTATCGCGGGGTCGCCACCCTGAAAACCGACGTCACCACCCTGCGCAAGCTGCAGGAGGACGTTTCCGGCTCCTGCGCCTGGATTCACGAGTGCGAGCAGCAGAAGCTGCTGAAGTCGGAAGGCGCCGACAGCTGGACCTACACCCGCTTCAATACCCCCTGGCCCGTTACCCCGCGTGACTCGGTCATCCATGCCACCACCACCGAAGGCGCCGACGGCAGCCTGACCCGCACCCTCAAGGGCGAGCCCAAGTACGTGCCGGAAGAGAAAGGCTTCGTGCGTGTGGCCGCCGTGGATGGTGTATGGAAGTTCGTGCCCAAGGGTCCGGGCGAAGTCGAGGTGACCTACCAGGTGCACACCGAGCCGGGCGGCAGCGTGCCCTCCTGGCTGGCCAACAGCTTCGTGGTCGACGCGCCGTTCAATACGCTCAGCCACCTGCGCGAGCGCGCCGAGAAGAAGTGATCGGCCGCTGACACGACAAGGCCCCGCGATGCGGGGCCTTTTCATTGGTGCAACCTGCCCGGATTGGCGGGCGGAGCGCGTGGTTTTCGTAGGTTGGCGCCGAGCACCGCGAGGCCAACGCATCCTGGGTTGTAGCCCTCAAGATCCCCGTGTCCGCCGTCAGTGCTGCCGACGTACCCTTCGCCCATGAAAAAGCCCCGCAGATGCGGGGCTTCTCCTGGAGCGGACGTCTTACTTGCGCTTGTCGAGCGAGACGTAGTCGCGCTGCTCGTAGCCGGTGTACAGCTGGCGCGGACGGCCGATCTTGTACGGGCTGGAGAGCATTTCCTTCCAGTGGGAGATCCAGCCGACGGTACGCGCCAGGGCGAAGATCACGGTGAACATGCTGGTCGGAATGCCGATCGCCTTGAGGATGATCCCCGAGTAGAAGTCGACGTTCGGGTACAGGTTGCGTTCCTTGAAGTACGGATCGGTCAGGGCGATCTCTTCGAGACGCATGGCCAGCTCCAGCTGCGGATCGTTCTTGATCCCCAGTTCCTTCAGGACTTCGTCGCAGGTCTGCTTCATCACGGTGGCGCGCGGGTCGCGGTTCTTGTACACGCGATGGCCGAAGCCCATGAGCTTGAACGGGTCGTTCTTGTCCTTGGCCTTGGCGATGAACTTGTCGATGTTCGAGACATCGCCGATTTCATCGAGCATGGTCAGTACCGCTTCGTTGGCGCCGCCGTGTGCCGGGCCCCACAGGGCGGCGATGCCGGCTGCGATGCAGGCGAACGGGTTGGCACCGGACGAACCGGCCAGGCGAACGGTGGAGGTGGAGGCGTTCTGCTCGTGGTCCGCATGCAGGATGAAGATGCGATCCATGGCCTTGGCCAGTACCGGGCTGATCGGTTTGATCTCGCACGGGGTGTTGAACATCATGTGCAGGAAGTTTTCCGCGTAGTTCAGGTCGTTACGCGGATACATCATCGGCTGGCCCATGGAGTACTTGTAGACCATGGCGGCGATGGTGGGCATCTTGGCGACCAGGCGGATCGCGGAGATTTCGCGATGGTGCGGGTCGTTGATGTCCAGGGAGTCGTGATAGAAGGCGGAGAGGGCGCCGACTACGCCGCACATGATCGCCATCGGATGGGCGTCGCGGCGGAAGCCGTTGAAGAAGCTCTTCAACTGCTCGTGAACCATGGTGTGGTTCTTCACGGTGCTGACGAACTTGGCCTTTTCCTCTGCGCTGGGCAGTTCGCCGTTCAGCAGCAGATAGCAGGTTTCCAGGTAGTCGGATTCTTCTGCCAGTTGCTCGATGGGGTAGCCGCGGTGAAGCAGTACACCCTTGTCGCCGTCGATGTAGGTGATCTTCGACTCGCAAGAGGCGGTAGACATAAAGCCAGGATCAAAGGTGAAGCGACCCGTGGAGGTCAGGCCCCGCACATCGATTACATCGGGACCTACGGTACCGGACAGAACGGGCAGCTCGACGGGGGCAATGCCCTCGATGATCAACTGCGCTTTTTTGTCAGCCATAGCGGCCTCCTATTTATGCTTGAAATCATCAGACAGCCCCCCACGCAGGGCCCGCACCACTATAGTGAGATAAATGCGAATGTCAATTTGAAGAAACCCATATGGCAGAGGGGTTTGCGGGGTGTTTTTCGCGGAAAAAGGGCGCTATTTACGCCTTTTATATAAGGAGCGCAATCCGCTCTTAGGGGGAGGCCTTTCCGTTGTCATTAGTCAGCTAACTGTCTATACTCAGCGCCCGACTGCCAGGGGCCTTGAAGCCCGTATTCTGGTGGTCGGCACTCCTTTGGTGAGGGGTACCTGACCAGTGCACTTCCCGACAACTTGCCCTGATTGTTAGGGGCCTCAGTGTGAAAAAACAGCCGTGAATAGCCAACGACCTGTAAACCTAGATCTCAGGACCATCAAACTCCCAATCACTGCTTACACGTCCATTCTCCACCGTATTTCCGGTGTCATCCTTTTCGTCGGTATTGCTGTGCTGCTTTATGCGCTCGGCAAGTCGCTGGCATCCGAGGAAGGCTTCGGTGAGGTGAAGGCGTGCCTGACCAGTCCGCTGGCCAAGTTTGTGATTTGGGGCCTGCTGTCCGCATTGCTTTACCACCTGGTTGCCGGTGTGCGCCACCTGGTAATGGATGTGGGTGTCGGCGAGACGCTCGAGGGCGGCAAGCTGGGCTCGAAAATCGTCATCGCGATTTCCGCGGTGCTGATCGTGCTGGCGGGGGTGTGGGTATGGTAACCAATGTCACGAACTTCTCGCGTTCGGGCCTCTATGACTGGATGGCTCAGCGCGTTTCTGCAGTCGTTCTCGCGGCTTATTTCCTTTTCCTGCTGGGCTACCTCGTAGCGAATCCCGGCCTGACCTATGCTGACTGGCATGGTCTGTTCTCCCAGAACTGGATGCGCATCTTCAGCCTCCTCGGGCTGGTTGCACTCGGTGTACATGCCTGGGTTGGCATGTGGACCATCTCCACTGACTACCTGACGCCGATGGCGCTGGGCAAGTGGGCAACCGTTGTGCGTTTCCTGTTCCAGGCGGTCTGCGGCATCACCATGTTCGCGTACTTCGTCTGGGGCGTGCAGATTCTGTGGGGTATCTGATCCATGTCTAGCATTCGTACTCTTTCCTACGACGCCATCATCGTTGGTGGCGGCGGCGCCGGCATGCGTGCTGCGCTGCAACTGGCTCAAGGCGGCCACAAGACTGCCGTGGTCACCAAGGTCTTCCCGACCCGCTCGCACACCGTTTCCGCTCAGGGCGGCATCACCTGCGCCATCGCTTCGGCCGACCCGAACGACGATTGGCGCTGGCACATGTACGACACCGTCAAGGGCTCCGACTACATCGGTGACCAGGACGCGATCGAATACATGTGCTCCGTCGGCCCGGAAGCCGTGTTCGAGCTGGAGCACATGGGCCTGCCGTTCTCCCGTACCGAGCAAGGCCGCATCTACCAGCGTCCGTTCGGTGGCCAGTCCAAGGACTTCGGCAAGGGTGGCCAGGCTGCGCGTACCTGCGCTGCCGCCGACCGTACCGGTCATGCCCTGCTGCACACCCTGTACCAGGCCAACCTGAAGAACGGCACCTCGTTCCTCAACGAGTGGTACGCCGTCGACCTGGTGAAGAACCAGGATGGCGCCGTGGTCGGCATCATCGCCATCTGCATCGAGACCGGCGAGACCGTCTACATCCGCTCCAAGGCCGTGGTCCTGGCCACCGGTGGCGCTGGCCGCATCTATGCGTCCACCACCAACGCCCTGATCAACACCGGTGACGGTATCGGCATGGCACTGCGTGCCGGTGTGCCGGTGCAGGACATCGAGATGTGGCAGTTCCACCCGACCGGTATCGCCGGCGCCGGCGTCCTCGTGACCGAAGGCTGCCGTGGTGAGGGTGGCTACCTGATCAACGCCCATGGCGAGCGCTTCATGGAGCGTTACGCTCCGAACGCCAAGGACCTGGCCGGCCGCGACGTGGTCGCCCGCTCCATGGTCAAGGAAGTACTGGCCGGCAACGGCTGTGGCCCGGACAAGGACCACGTACTGCTGAAGCTCGACCACCTGGGCGAGGAAGTGCTGCACAGCCGCCTGCCGGGTATCTGCGAACTGTCGAAGACCTTCGCTCACGTCGACCCCGTCGTCGCTCCGGTACCGGTGATCCCGACCTGTCACTACATGATGGGCGGCGTTGCCACCAACATTCATGGCCAGGCCATCACCCAGGATGCCAGCGGCAAGGACATCATCATCGATGGCCTGTTCGCGGTCGGCGAAGTCGCCTGCGTGTCGGTACACGGTGCCAACCGCCTGGGCGGCAACTCGCTGCTCGACCTGGTGGTATTCGGTCGCGCCGCCGGTCTGCACCTGGAAAAAGCCCTCAAGGAAGGTATCGAGCACCGTGGTGCTTCGGAAACCGACCTGGAGCTGTCGCTCAAGCGCCTGTCCGGCGTCAACGAGCGCAGCAGCGGCGAAGACGTGGCTCCGCTGCGTAAAGAACTGCAGAACTGCATGCAGAACTACTTCGGTGTATTCCGCACCGGCGAGTACATGCAGAAGGGCATCGCCCAGTTGGCCGACCTGCGCGAGCGTATCGCCAACGTCAAGATCGCCGACAAGAGCCAGGCCTTCAACACCGCACGTATCGAAGCACTGGAACTGCAGAACCTTCTCGAAGTGGCCGAAGCAACTGCGATCGCAGCGGAGGTCCGCAAGGAATCCCGTGGCGCGCATGCCCGCGAAGACTTCGAAGAGCGTGATGACGAGAACTGGCTGTGCCACACCCTGTACTACCCGGGTGAGAAGCGCGTCACCAAGCGCGACGTCAACTTCGCGCCGAAGACCGTTCCTGCGTTTGAACCCAAAGTACGTACTTATTAAGGGTGGCTGATATGTCGCAAGCCAACATTCTGAAAGTCAGCGTTTATCGCTACAACCCGGACCAGGACGCTGCACCCTTCATGCAGGACTTCCAGGTCGACACCGGCGGCAAGGACATCATGGTCCTGGACGTGCTGGCCCTGATCAAGGAACAGGACGAAGGTTTCTCCTACCGTCGTTCCTGCCGTGAAGGCGTCTGCGGTTCCGACGGTATGAACATCAACGGCAAGAACGGCCTGGCCTGCATCACGCCGATCTCCGCTGCCGGCCTCAAGGGCGGCAAGCTGGTGATCCGCCCGCTGCCCGGCCTGCCGGTCATCCGTGACCTCGTCGTTGATATGAGCATCTTCTACAAGCAATACGAGAAGGTTAAACCCTTCCTGCAGAACGACACGCCCGCCCCGGCGATCGAGCGTCTGCAGTCGCCGGAAGAGCGCGAGAAGCTGGACGGTCTGTACGAGTGCATCCTGTGCGCCTGCTGCTCGACCTCCTGCCCGTCCTTCTGGTGGAACCCGGACAAGTTCCTCGGTCCCGCTGCGCTTCTGCAGGCCTATCGTTTCCTGGCCGACAGCCGCGACAACAAGACCGAAGAGCGTCTGGCCGCGCTGGACGATCCGTTCAGCGTGTTCCGCTGCCGCGGCATCATGAACTGCGTGAGCGTTTGCCCCAAGGGTCTGAACCCGACCAAGGCGATCGGTCACGTACGTCACATGCTGCTGCAAAGCGGTACTTGATGCGCTTCATGCTTTACCCGTAATACCTGCGGCGCCGGTTTGCTACCGGCGCAGCAGTAAACCAGGACAGCAGCTCACAAAGCGGCGGTCCTTACTTGAAAATATATAGATGACCAGCAGGGGCAACCGGGCTGGTGCCCGGACTATCTGCGGGATCCTTGGTGGCTTTACCGAGTCGCTGTGCCAGGACTATTGAAGCCACGATGCTGATTCCACGCCGGTGGTGTCCCCTTACCGAGGGTGACCAAGCATGCAAGAAAGCGTAATGCAGCGCATGTGGAACAGCGCCCACCTATCCGGTGGCAACGCTGCATATGTGGAAGAGCTCTATGAGCTTTACCTGCACGATCCCAACGCTGTGCCCGAAGAGTGGCGCACCTACTTCCAGAAGTTGCCGGCCGACGGTAACACCGCCACCGACGTATCGCATTCTACTGTTCGCGACCACTTCGTCCTGCTCGCCAAGAACCAGCGCCGCGCGCAGCCCGTATCGGCTGGCAGCGTAAGCAGCGAGCACGAGAAGAAGCAGGTCGAAGTCCTGCGTCTGATCCAGGCCTACCGCATGCGCGGCCATCAGGCGGCGACGCTCGACCCCCTCGGCCTCTGGCAGCGCAAGGTGCCGGCCGATCTGTCGATCAACCATTACGGCCTGACCGATGCCGACCTCGACACCACCTTCCGTACCGGTGAGCTTTACATCGGCAAGGAAGAGGCGACCCTGCGCGAGATCCATCAGTCGCTGCAGCAGACCTACTGCCGCACCATCGGTGCCGAGTTCACCCACATCGTCGATTCCGACCAGCGCAAGTGGTTCCAGCAGCGCCTGGAAAGCGTGCGTGGCCGCCCGGCGTTCTCCGCCGAAGTGCAGAGCCACCTGCTCGAGCGCCTGACTGCGGCCGAAGGCCTGGAAAAGTACCTGGGCACCAAGTACCCGGGCACCAAGCGTTTCGGCCTGGAAGGCGGCGAAAGCCTGATTCCGATGCTGGACGAGATCATCCAGCGTTCCGGCTCCTACGGCACCAAGGAAATCGTCATCGGCATGGCCCACCGCGGTCGCCTCAACGTACTGGTCAACACCTTCGGCAAGAACCCGCGCGACCTGTTCGACGAGTTCGAAGGCAAGAAGGTCGAAGGCCTGTCCTCCGGTGACGTGAAGTACCACCAGGGTTTCTCCTCCAACGTCATGACCGCGGGTGGTGAAGTCCACCTGGCGCTCGCGTTCAACCCGTCCCACCTGGAGATCGTCTCCCCGGTAGTCGAGGGGTCCGTTCGTGCCCGTCAGGATCGCCGCCAGGACAAGGCCGGCGACAAGGTACTGCCGATCTCCATCCACGGCGACGCCGCCTTCGCGGGCCAGGGCGTGGTCATGGAAACCTTCCAGATGTCGCAGACCCGCGGCTACCGCACCGGCGGTACCGTGCACATCGTCATCAACAACCAGGTCGGTTTCACCACCAGCCGTCAGGACGACTCGCGCTCCACCGAGTACGCCACCGACGTCGCGAAGATGATCCAGGCGCCGATCTTCCACGTGAACGGCGACGACCCGGAAGCCGTGCTCTTCGTGACCCAGTTGGCCGTCGACTACCGCATGCAGTTCAAGCGTGACGTGGTCATCGACCTGGTCTGTTACCGCCGTCGCGGTCACAACGAGGCCGACGAGCCGAGCGGCACCCAGCCGCTGATGTACCAGCAGATCGCCAAGCAGCGCACCACTCGCGAGCTCTATGCCGATGCCCTGATCCAATCCAGCGTGCTGGACGACGATCGCGTGCAGGCCAAGATCGACGAGTACCGCACCGCCCTGGACAACGGTCAGCACGTGGTCAAGAGCCTGGTCAAAGAGCCCAACAAGGAGCTCTTCGTCGACTGGCGTCCCTACCTGGGTCACACCTGGACCGCTCGCCACGACACCCGTTTCGAGCTCAAGACCCTGCAGGAGCTCTCCGCCAAGCTGCTGGAGATCCCGGAAGGCTTCGTCGTCCAGCGTCAGGTCTCGAAGATCCTCGAAGACCGCCAGAAGATGGGCGCCGGCGGCCTGCCGATCAACTGGGGCTACGCCGAAACCATGGCCTACGCCACTCTGCTGTTCGAAGGCCACCCGGTTCGCATCACCGGCCAGGACGTGGGTCGCGGCACCTTCTCGCACCGCCATGCGGCGCTGCACAACCAGAAGGATGCCGGTACCTACCTGCCCCTGCAGAACCTGTTCGACAAACAGCCGAGCTTCGAGCTGTACGACTCCTACCTCTCCGAGGAAGCCGTACTGGCATTCGAGTATGGCTACTCCACCACCACGCCCAACGCGCTGGTGATCTGGGAAGCCCAGTTCGGTGACTTCGCCAACGGCGCCCAGGTGGTGATCGACCAGTTCATCACCAGTGGCGAGCACAAGTGGGGTCGTCTCTGCGGCCTGACCATGCTGCTACCGCACGGCTACGAAGGGCAGGGCCCGGAGCACTCCTCCGCGCGCCTGGAGCGTTACCTGCAGCTGTGCGCCGAGCACAACATCCAGGTGTGCATGCCGACCACCCCGGCGCAGATCTACCATCTGCTGCGTCGCCAGGTGATCCGTCCGCTGCGCAAGCCGTTGGTCGTATTGACGCCCAAGTCCCTGCTGCGCCACAAGCTCGCCATTTCGACCCTGGAAGATCTGGCCGAAGGCTCGTTCCAGACCGTGATCAACGAGATCGACTCGATCGATCCGAAGAAAGTCGAGCGTCTGGTGCTGTGCAGCGGCAAGGTCTACTACGACCTGCTGGAAAAACGTCGTGCCGAAGGCCGTGAAGACATCGCCATCGTGCGTATCGAGCAGCTGTACCCGTTCCCGGAAGACGACCTGGCCGAAGTTCTTGCCCAGTACAAGAACCTCAAGCACATCGTCTGGTGCCAGGAAGAGCCGATGAACCAGGGCGCCTGGTACTGCAGCCAGCATCACATGCGTCGTGTCGCGGCAGCCCACAACAAAGGCCTGTTCCTCGAGTACGCCGGGCGTGACGCCTCGGCCTCTCCGGCCTGCGGCTATGCCTCGATGCACGCCGAGCAGCAGGAAAAACTGCTGCAAGATGCCTTTACTGTTTAACGCCTTCGTGCAGAAGAAACCGAATTAGATAGGAACCCATACAAATGGCTATCGAGATCAAAGCCCCTACATTCCCGGAATCGGTTGCCGACGGCACCGTGGCTACCTGGCACAAGAAGCCGGGCGAGGCCGTCAAGCGTGACGAGCTGATCGTCGACATCGAGACCGACAAGGTAGTGCTTGAAGTACTGGCCGAAGCCGACGGCGTGCTGGCTGAAATCGTCAAGAACGAGGGCGACACCGTCCTCAGCGGCGAACTGCTGGGCAAACTGACCGAAGGTGGCGCCGCCAGCGCTGCTCCTGCCGCCGCTGCAGCCCCGGCTGCCGCTGCCCAGGCCGCCGCTCCGGCTGCTGCTGCTGGTGGTGACGACGCCATCCTCTCCCCGGCCGCTCGCAAGCTGGCCGAAGAGAACGGCATCGACCCGAACAGCATCGCCGGCACCGGCAAAGGCGGTCGCGTGACCAAGGAAGACGTGGTAGCTGCCGTCGAAGCGAAGAAATCCGCTCCGGCCGCCGCCCCGGCTGCCAAGGCTGCCGCTCCGGCCGCCGAGGCCCCGGTCTTCGCCGCGGGTGACCGCGTCGAGAAGCGCGTCCCGATGACCCGCCTGCGTGCCAAGGTCGCCGAGCGCCTGGTCGAAGCACAGTCCACCATGGCCATGCTGACCACCTTCAACGAAGTCGACATGACCGAAGTCATGGCCCTGCGTTCGAAGTACAAGGACCTGTTCGAGAAGACCCACAACGGCGTGCGCCTGGGCTTCATGTCCTTCTTCGTCAAGGCGTCCGTCGAGGCGCTGAAGCGCTTCCCGGCCGTCAACGCCTCGATCGACGGCAACGACATCGTCTACCACGGCTACCAGGACATCGGCGTAGCCGTTTCCAGCGACCGTGGCCTGGTGGTTCCGGTCCTGCGCAACGCCGAGCTGATGAGCCTGGCCGAAGTCGAGAACGGCATCGCCACCTTCGGCAAGAAGGCCCGTGACGGCAAGCTGTCCATCGACGAGATGACCGGTGGCACCTTCACCATCACCAACGGCGGCACCTTCGGTTCGATGATGTCGACCCCGATCGTCAACCCGCCGCAGGCCGCCATCCTCGGCATGCACAACATCATCCAGCGTCCCATGGCCATCAACGGCCAAGTGGTCATCCGCCCGATGATGTACCTGGCTCTGTCCTACGATCACCGTCTGATCGATGGCAAGGAAGCCGTCAGCTTCCTGGTGACCATCAAGAACCTGCTGGAAGATCCGGCTCGTCTGCTGCTGGACATCTAAATCAGTTGCAAGCCACACGCCGCAAGCTGCAGAACATCGCAGCCCGGCCTGTGGCTTGCCGCTTGAAGCTCGAGGCTTAGGAGAACGTTATGACCCAGAAATTCGACGTGGTAGTGATTGGTGCGGGCCCCGGCGGTTACGTTGCGGCCATCAAGGCGGCCCAGCTCGGCCTGAAAACCGCCTGCATCGAGAAATACCAGGACAAGGACGGCAAGATCGCCCTGGGCGGTACCTGCCTGAACGTCGGCTGCATTCCGTCGAAGGCGCTGCTGGACAGCTCCTACAAGTACCACGAGGCCGTTGATGGCTTCAAAATCCACGGCATCGAAGCCAAGGGCGTCAGCATCGACGTACCGGCCATGGTCGCCCGCAAGAACGGCATCGTTAAGAACCTGACCGGCGGTGTAAGCACCCTGTTCAAGGCCAACGGCGTCACCCTGCTGGAAGGCCACGGCAAGCTGCTGGCCAACAAGCAGGTCGAAGTCACCGGTTCCGACGGCAAGACCCAGATCGTCCAGGCCGAGAACGTGATCCTCGCGTCCGGCTCGCGTCCGGTCGACATCCCGCCGGCCCCGGTCGACCAGGACGTCATCGTCGACTCCACCGGTGCCCTGGACTTCCAGGCCGTACCGAAGAAGCTGGGCGTTATCGGCGCTGGCGTGATCGGTCTCGAGCTGGGTTCCGTCTGGGCCCGCCTGGGCGCCGAAGTCACCGTGCTCGAAGCCCTGGACAAGTTCCTGCCGGCCGCTGACGAGCAGATCGCCAAGGAAGCCCTGAAGGTCCTCACCAAGCAAGGCCTGAAGATCCGCCTGGGCGCTCGCGTCACCGGTTCCGAAGTGAAGAAGAAGCAGGTCACCGTCAGCTTCACCGACGCCGAAGGCGAGCAGAAGCAGGTGTTCGACAAGCTGATCGTTGCCGTTGGCCGTCGTCCGGTTACCACCGAGCTGCTGGCTGCCGACAGCGGTGTAACCCTCGACGAGCGTGGCTACATCTATGTCGACGACCACTGCAAGACCAGCGTTCCGGGCGTCTTCGCCATCGGTGACGTGGTCCGTGGCGCCATGCTGGCTCACAAGGCGTCGGAAGAGGGCATCATGGTCGCCGAGCGTATCGCCGGCCACAAAGCCCAGATGAACTACGACCTGATCCCGTCGGTGATCTACACCCACCCGGAAATCGCGTGGGTCGGCAAGACCGAGCAGTCCCTGAAGGCCGAAGGCGTCGAAATCAACATCGGTACCTTCCCCTTCGCGGCCAGCGGCCGTGCCATGGCTGCCAACGACACCACCGGCCTGGTCAAGGTCATCGCCGATGCCAAGACCGACCGCGTCCTGGGCGTCCACGTGATCGGCCCAAGCGCTGCGGAACTGGTCCAGCAGGGCGCCATCGGCATGGAATTCGGCACCAGCGCCGAAGACCTGGGCATGATGGTCTTCTCGCACCCGACCCTGTCCGAAGCGCTGCACGAAGCGGCCCTGGCCGTAAACGGCCACGCGATCCACATCGCCAACCGCAAGAAGCGTTGAGAAATCAGCCGGTGATGCCGCGCCTGTGCGTGGCATCTCCAGCGGATTCCTGAAAGAAGAACCACGGCGGGCTACCCGTCGTGAGTCCCCAGGGGCTCACCGCGGAAAGCCCGCCGGACTGCCTTTAAGCAGTCACAGGTGGCGCGGCACCACGAATGCAGCGCCGAATGGGCAATACCCAAACGAAGACGGTAGACAAGCATGAATCTCCACGAATATCAGGGTAAGCAGCTGTTCGCTGAATACGGCCTGCCCGTATCCAAGGGCTTCGCCGTGGACACCCCGGAAGAAGCCGCAGAAGCCTGCGAAAAAATCGGTGGCAGCGAGTGGGTCGTCAAGGCCCAGGTCCACGCCGGCGGCCGCGGTAAAGCGGGCGGCGTAAAGCTGGTCAAGAGCAAGGACGACGCCAAGGCGTTCGCCGCCAACTGGCTCGGCAAGCGCCTGGTGACCTACCAGACCGACGCCAATGGCCAGCCGGTCACCAAGATCCTGGTTGAGTCCTGCACCGATATCGCCAAGGAGCTGTACCTGGGCGCCGTGGTAGACCGTTCCAGCCGCCGTATCGTGTTCATGGCGTCCACCGAAGGTGGCGTGGACATCGAGAAAGTCGCTCACGAGACCCCCGAGAAGATCCTCAAGGCCACCGTTGACCCGCTGGTCGGCGCTCAGCCTTACCAGGGTCGTGAACTGGCCTTCCAACTGGGCCTGCAAGGCGACCAGATCAAGCAGTTCACCCACATCTTCGTGAACCTGGCCAAGCTGTTCCAGGACTACGACCTGGCCCTGCTGGAAGTGAACCCGCTGGTGATCAAGGCCGACGGCAACCTGCACTGCCTGGACGCCAAGATCAACATCGACAGCAACGCCATGTACCGTCAGCCCAAGCTGCGCGCCATGCACGACCCGTCCCAGGACGACGCTCGTGAAGCCCATGCGCAGAAGTGGGAACTGAACTACGTCGCGCTGGAAGGCAACATCGGCTGCATGGTCAACGGCGCTGGCCTGGCCATGGGCACCATGGACATCGTCAACCTGCACGGTGGCAAGCCTGCCAACTTCCTCGACGTCGGCGGCGGTGCTACCAAAGAGCGCGTGACCGAAGCCTTCAAGATCATCCTGTCCGACAGCAACGTCGCTGCCGTTCTGGTGAACATCTTCGGCGGTATCGTTCGTTGCGACATGATTGCCGAAGGCATCATCGGTGCAGTGAAAGAAGTCGGCGTGAAGATCCCGGTGGTCGTCCGCCTGGAAGGCAACAACGCCGAGCTCGGCGCCAAGGTCCTGGCCGAAAGCGGTCTGAACATCATCGCTGCGACCAGCCTGACCGACGCTGCCCAGCAGGTCGTCAAGGCCGCGGAGGGTAAGTAATGAGCGTCCTGATCGAATAAAGACACCAAAGTAATCTGCCAGGGCTTCACCGGCTCGCAGGGTACCTTCCACTCCGAACAAGCCATCGCCTACGGCACCAAGATGGTCGGCGGCGTGACCCCCGGCAAGGGCGGCACCACCCACCTCGGCCTGCCGGTGTTCAACACCGTCAAGGAAGCTGTGGAAGCCACCGGCGCTGACGCTTCGGTGATCTACGTTCCGGCTCCGTTCTGCAAGGATTCCATCCTCGAAGCGGCTTTCGGCGGCATCAAGCTGATCGTCTGCATCACCGAAGGCATCCCGACCATCGACATGCTGGAAGCCAAGGTCAAGTGCGACGAGCTGGGCGTACGCCTGATCAAGCCAACTGCCCGGGCGTGATCACTCCCGGCGAGTGCAAGATCGGCATCATGCCGGGTCACATCCACCTGCCGGGCAAAGTAGGCATCGTGTCGCGTTCCGGCACCCTGACCTATGAAGCCGTGAAGCAGACCACCGACGCCGGCTTCGGCCAGTCCACCTGCGTGGGCATCGGTGGCGACCCGATCCCGGGCTCCAACTTCATCGACATCCTGAAGCTGTTCCAGGAAGACCCGAAGACCGAAGCGATCGTCATGATCGGTGAGATCGGCGGTTCCGCTGAAGAAGAAGCCGCTGCCTTCATCAAGGCCAACGTGACCAAGCCGGTGGTGTCCTACCTGCGGGTGTCACCGCTCCGGCCGGCAAGCGCATGGGCCACGCTGGCGCCATCATCTCCGGCGGCAAGGGCACTGCGGACGAGAAGTTCGCTGCCCTGCAAGACGCGGGTGTGAAGACCGTGCGTTCCCTGGCTGACATCGGCAAGGCCCTGGCCGAGCTGACCGGTTGGGAAGTGAAGAAGGCCTAAGGCTTTCCGAACTGAGCAAAGGCCACCTTCGGGTGGCCTTTGTGTTTGTTCTGCGCCTGTCCTCCAGGCGACAGATAGTTAATTCCAGTCGACAGGCTGATGCATGTCAGTGCCGGTCCGCTGCACAAATCGCTAGTCTTGCACCCCTCAAGCTCGCCGAGGCTCCACAAGGGCAGGTAACGGGCACCCATGGTCGATCCCAAAACGGATGGATGACGTTTCCCATACCCCGGGGAAACCCTCTGAAATTATGAAATTCTGCCTGTGTATCCCCCCTATGACTCGTTTGAAAGGCTCGGACCTCCTGGCCCTCGGCTTCATGACATTCGCGCTGTTCCTCGGCGCCGGCAACATCATCTTCCCGCCCAGCGCCGGCATGGCCGCAGGCGACAACGTCTGGCGCGCCGCGCTGGGCTTCCTGCTCACCGGGGTCGGGCTCCCGCTGCTCACCGTGGTCGCCCTGGCGCACGGCGCGCGTCGGTGGCGGCATGGACCGCCTGACCGCGCCGCTCGGCAAGGCCGCCGGCCTGGCCTTCGCGGTAGCCGTGTACCTGGCCATAGGGCCCCTGTTCGCCACTCCGCGTACTGCCGTGGTCTCCTTCGAGATGGGTGTGGCGCCCTTCACCGGTGAAAGCGGTATCGCTCTGTTCACCTACAGCGCGCTGTATTTCGTAGCTGTGCTGTTCCTGGCCCTCAACCCCGGCAAGCTGGTCGAACAGCATCGGCAAGTTCATCACCCCCGTGCTGCTGGCGGCACTCCTGGTACTCGGCGGCGCCACCCTGAGCATGCCGGCGGGCCCCATCGGCAGCACCTCGCAGGCCTACCAGGCCGCGCCGCTGGTCGAAGGCTTCCTGCAGGGCTACCTGACCATGGACACCTGGGCGCCCTGGTATTCGGCATCGTCATCGCCACCGCCATCCGCGACCACGGCGTCGAGGACGCAGGCCTGGTCACCCGCTATTCGGTCATCGCCGGCATCATCGCCGCCTCTGGCTTGGCCATTGTCTACCTCGCGCTCTTCTACCTCGGCGCCACCAGCCAGGGCATCGCCGGTGAGGCCCAGAACGGCGTGCAGATCCTCACCGCCTACGTGCAGCACACCTTCGGCACCATCGGCAGCCTGCTGCTGGCCGTGGTCATCACCCTGGCGTGCCTGACCACCGCCGTGGGCCTGCTCACCGCCTGCGGCGAGTTCTTCAGCCGCATCCTGCCGGTCTCCTACCGCACCGTGGTGCTCGGGCTCGCCGCGTTCAGCCTGCTGGTGGCCAACCAGGGGCTGACCCAACTGATCGCCTTCTCGGTGCCCGTGCTGGTCGGTTTGTACCCCCTGGCTATCGTCCTGGTGGCGCTGAGCCTGTGCGACCGCCTATGGCTGTCGTCGCGCCGCGTTTTCGTGCCCACCATGCTGGTCGCGCTGCTCTTCGGCCTCATCGATGGCCTGGGCGCCGCCGGCTTCAAGTCGCTGGTGCCGTCCTTCATCGAGCACCTGCCGCTCTCCAGCCAGAGCCTGGCCTGGCTGCTGCCGGTGCTGGTGGTACTGGTACTGGCCGTCATCGTCGACCGTCTGGCCGGCCGTCCCGCCGTCGCGCCGGCCTGAGCCAGCGTACGCTGCATCAGAGGCCGCCTTCGGGCGGCCTTTTTCATGGTCGCCATGGCACCGCGTCCATAGGAAAATGGGTTCGCGGCGCGCAATCGTCACCATGGGGTGTCTTCCACGGGGCCTGGTGGCGTTAGCTGCCGTTTCCATTTCCCCGGACCCCAGCCGGCCACGAACCGGCGCAGGACATCCATGAACGACATCTCCGAGCTGATCGACTTCCACGCCCTGTGGAACCTGCTGGCCATCCTCTGGTTCACCCTCTGCTGGGGCGGCTACACCCGCTACGCCACCTGGAAGGGCAGGGACACCCCTTGCCTCGCCTCCGTCATGCACCTCTACCGCGAAGACTGGATGCGCCGCCTGCTGCTGCGCGACAACCGCATCGCCGACGCCAGCGTGATCGGCAATCTCGAGCGAAACGCCTCGTTCTTCGCCTCCAGCACCCTGATCATCCTCGCCGGCGTGCTCACCGTGCTCGGCTCTACCGACCGCGCCGTCTCGATCCTCGCCGACCTGCCCTATGTCGAGCCGGCCAGCCGTGGCATGTCCGAACTCAAGCTGCTGGCCATCGCCGTGGTGTTCGTCTACTCGTTCTTCACCTTCAGCTGGTGCATGCGCCAGTACAACTTCGCCGCCGTGCTGGTGGGCTCGGCGCCGATGATCGGCGAGCGCAACGTCGGCGAGCAGGAGCGCAAGGACTTCGCCACGCGCACCGCGCGGGTCATCTCCCTCGCCGCCAACCAGTTCAACCTGGGCTTGCGCAGCTACTACTTCGGCCTGGCCATGCTCGCCTGGTTCATCAATCCCTGGTTCTTCATGCTGATCACCGCGGGTGTGGTTTTCGTGCTGTACCGACGCGAGTTCCACTCCGCTGTGCTAGAGGTGATGGTGTACACCCCGACGACACAGGCGGTGGAACCGCCGAAGGAGAAAAACGAATGAGTATTCCGTTCTGGTGCGTATTCTTCGCTGCCCTGCTGATCTACATCGCCAAGATTCCCGTGGCCAGGGCCATGAAGGAGGAGGGTGGCGGCTATGACAATCACCACCCCCGGGCTCAGCAATCCCGTCTGACCGGCTTCGGCGGTCGCGCGCTGGGGGCGCACCTCAACAGCCTAGAAATCTTCCCGCTGTTCGCCGCCGGTGTACTGATGGCCCATACCACAGACACCCGTGGCTGGCTGATCGACCTGCTGGCGTTGGTGTTCATCGTCTCCAGGGTGATCTACCTGTTCCTCTACTGGAACGACATCCACCTGCTGCGCAGCCTGGTATGGGTCGTCGGGCTGGTCTGCTGCCTGCTGCTGATGCTCAGCCCGGTGCTTTGATCACGCTGTTCATCGGCCACTGAAGGCACCTCGCAGATACAAGAAGGCCCGCATCATGCGGGCCTTTGCGTTATGGCGATTGCTGCGCGGCTCACTTGCCGTCGATGGCGTCCTTGGCTTCGTCGCCGGCACCTTCCACGGCATCGCCGATATCGTCGGCGGCATCTTCTGCCTTCTCGCCCGGGGTAGGTTCGTGGCCGGTGAGCTGATCGGCCTTCTGCTCGGCCGCCTCGCCACTTTCCTTGGCGGCATCCCCCAGGGAGTCCATCGCTTCGGACGCCGACTCCTTGGCCGACTCCATCTTGTCTTCCGGGGTTTTTTCGCAGGCTGCCAGGCCCAGGGTAAAGGCCAGCATCAGGGCATAGGAAAGGGTCTTGCGCACGGTGTTTCTCCTGGTTCGACATGGATCGGGTGAGTGGCTTCACCTCGTGCCGTTTTGGAGCCCAGGCGTTTCGCTTTAGTTCCTCGGTATGCCGCCAGCCCCCGGGGTAGCAGGGGCTGGCGGAGAGCGGGGGTTACTGCTGGCCGCTGGGCTGGCCGCCCTGGGGAGCGGGCTCGGGAGCGGTGGTGGGGGCGGCCGGGGTCGGTGCCGGTGCCGGGGTCTGCGGTGCACCGCTGGGGGCCGGCTGGGTGGCGGCGGGCGGGGTTTCGCTCGGCTGCGCAGCCTTATCGTCGGCCGGCTTGTCGCAGGCGGCGAGGCCCAGGCTGGTGGCGATCAGAAGCGCATAGGCATAGGACTTGTGCATGGGAATTCTCCTAGGTCTTGGTGGTTGCACGACGACCTTTCGAGCCTCCCTGGCCCTCGAAGTTCAGCCGGATCGCCCCAGCGGCGGGCCGCGCGGTATCATGCGCGCCTTCACGCCAACGCCATGGAACCACCGGATGAGCGACAACCCCATTCTCGACAACGCCCAGCGCTTCCTCTCGGTGCTGCGCCACTGCCAGGTGCTCGGCCTGCGGGTACAGAGCGCCGACAGCAAGGGCCTGACCCTGTGCCTGCCCTACAGCGAGCAGATCATCGGCAACCCGGAAACCGGCGTCATCCATGGCGGCGCCATCACCACCCTGATGGACACCACCTGCGGCATCTCCACCGTCTGTGTGCTGCCCGAGTTCGAGATCTGCCCGACCCTCGACCTGCGCATCGACTACATGCACCCGGCCGAACCGAACAAGGACGTCTACGGCTTTGCCGAGTGCTACCGCGTCACGCCGAACGTCATCTTCACCCGTGGCTACGCCTACCAGGACGACCCCGAACAGCCCATCGCCCACGTGGTCGGCGCCTTCATGCGCATGGGCAAGCCCAGCCAGCTGAAGAAGGGAGGTGCGGAATGAAGCTCGACCTCGACGCCCTGGTGCGCGAAGCCCACGACAAGAACGACTACGACTCGCTGGTGTGCCTGATCCCCTACGCCAAGCTGCTGGGCATCGAATGCCTGCGCCTGGGAGAGGACATGGTGTTCCGCCTGCCGGCCAACAAGGACAACATCGGCAACCCGACCCTGCCGGCCATCCATGGCGGCGTCATCGCCGGCTTCATGGAGCATGCCGCGATGCTCCACCTGCTGATGTTCATGGGCATCCCACATTTGCCCAAAATCATCGACTTCTCGATAGATTACCTACGCGCCGGGCACTATCGTGACACCTTCGCCACCTGCCAGGTCTGGCGACAGGGGCGCCGCGTCGCCAACGTCGCCATCACCGCCTGGCAGACCAACCAGACCGAGCCCATCGCCACCGCCCGTGCCCACTTCAAGGTCGACGAACCCTGACCCGTGGCCGGGCACCATGCGCCCGGTCCTGCATCAAGGAATCCTGGATGGATGCACTACTGATCCTCGGCGGGCTGTTGCTGATCCTCGCCGGTCTCGTCTGGCTGGTCATGCTCGCCTTCGGTACCAGCCTGCTGTGGGGAATCGGCAGCCTGTTGCCGCCAATCACCCTCGGCTATATCGCCGCGCACTGGCGCACCGCGCGCAAGGCGGTGATGCTCGTTGCCCTCGGCTTCATCCCGCTGATCGTCGGGCTGACCCTGCTGGCCTACAGCGACCCCGAGCGCCTGCACGCCATCGTCAACCTCGAATGGCTCAAGGGCGAACGCCGGGAGCCCAGCGAACTGGCCATCCACCTGCGTGGCGAACTCAACGGCCAGCCGTTCCAGCCGCAACAGGCGGAACTCATCGACGGCGTGTTGAGCCTGCGTGAAGGCCAGGACTTCTTCGCACGGCGCGAGGTGAGCATCCGCCTGGCGCAGCAACCCGAAGGCGAGCTGCGCCTGGACGTGCTGCCCGAAGACCCCGGCAGCAAGCCGGAAGTGGAAATCAGCTGGCTGCTGCCGGAGCAGGAACTGCCCGAAGCGCGACGCCTGGCCAAGGGCTACACCCTGCACCTGGACCTCAAGCGCCAGGGCCCGAACGTGCTCGCCGGTGCCTTCCACCTGGTGCTGCCGCCGCAGTTCAAGACCACCCTCAGCGGTGAGGTCGAACTGTTCACCGATCGCCTGCGCTACCAGGACGGCCAGGTCGACCTGCGCCACGATTCCGTGGACACCCTGCAGCATGTCGCCCGTGACTACCTGCAGCGCCGTTTCGCCACCCGCAACGTCGAACTTGCGCGGCTCCCGGCGGTAAGCCTGCCGGCACGGGAACTGGAGCTGGAAGTGGACGCGCGCATCGACGGCAGCGCCCAGCACCTGCCGTTGCAGTTCACCCGCAGCGACCTGCGTGGCTGGGCCATCAAGGGCGACCGCTTCCCGCCGCTGCCCAGCGTGCAGGCCAAGGCCGAAACCGCCGGCGCCGAGCCCGAGGTCGCACCTGCCGAGCGCCCCTCGCGCCCGGCCGATCGCCGCCTGCGCTTCTCCCTGGAGCGCCTGTTGAACAACCCCAACCACTACCAGAATCTCACCATGCGCGTGCAGACCCAGCGTGGCAGCCTGGCGGAAGGGCGCTTCAACGGCATCAACGCCGATGGCCAGATCATCATCCGCCGCAACATCTCCGGGCAGGGCGAGGCCAGCTTCGTGCTGCGCCCCGAAGAAATCGCCCGCATCGAGCTGCTCGAACCCTGAGCCATCCCGCCACGACCGCCTGCCCAGGCGGTCGTCGGCCGTCTCCGTGCAAGCCCTTGAAATTGAACAGCTAGCCCCCATCTGGGTGACATCCGCCGCAGTCGCGGCCTAATCATCCGTGGAGTTAGATGACCATGAGTGTGGAGACTCAAAAAGAAACCCTGGGCTTCCAGACCGAAGTGAAGCAACTGCTTCACCTGATGATCCATTCCCTGTACTCGAACAAGGAAATCTTCCTGCGCGAGCTGATCTCCAACGCCTCCGACGCCGCCGACAAGCTGCGTTTCGAAGCGCTGGCCAAGCCGGAGCTGCTCGAAGGCGGCGCCGAGCTGAAGATCCGCGTGAGCTTCGACAAGGACGCCAAGACCGTCACCCTCGAAGACAACGGCATCGGCATGAGCCGCGATGAAGTCATCGCCCACCTCGGCACCATCGCCAAATCCGGTACCGCCGATTTCCTCAAGAACCTCTCCGGCGACCAGAAGAAGGACTCGCACCTCATCGGTCAGTTCGGCGTGGGCTTCTACTCCGCATTCATCGTCGCCGACAAGGTCGATGTCTACAGCCGCCGTGCCGGCCTCGCCGCCAGCGAAGGCGTGCACTGGTCGTCGAAAGGCGAGGGTGAGTTCGACATCGCCAGCGTCGAGAAGGCCGAGCGCGGCACCCGCATCGTCCTGCACCTGAAGAGCGGCGAAGAAGAGTTCGCCGATGGCTGGCGCCTGCGCAACGTCATCAAGAAATACTCCGACCACATCGCCCTGCCCATCGAGCTGCCGAAGGAACATCACGGCGAAGACGCCCCGGCCGAGGTCGAGTGGGAAACCGTCAACCGTGCCAGCGCCCTGTGGACCCGTCCGCGCACCGAGGTGAAGGACGAGGAGTACCAGGAGTTCTACAAGCACGTCGCCCACGACTTCGAAAACCCGCTGTCCTGGAGCCACAACAAGGTCGAAGGCAAGCTGGAATACACCTCGCTGCTGTACGTCCCGGCCCGTGCGCCGTTCGACCTGTACCAGCGTGAAGCGCCCCGTGGCCTCAAGCTCTACGTGCAGCGCGTGTTCATCATGGACCAGGCCGAGCAGTTCCTGCCGCTGTACCTGCGTTTCATCAAGGGCGTGGTCGACTCCAACGACCTGTCGCTGAACGTCTCCCGCGAAATCCTCCAGACCGGCCCGGTGGTCGACTCCATGAAGTCCGCGCTGACCAAGCGCGTGCTGGACATGCTGGAGAAACTGGCGAAGAACGAACCCGAGCAATACAAGGGCTTCTGGAAGAACTTCGGCCAGGTCCTCAAGGAAGGCCCGGCGGAAGACTTCGCCAACAAGGAGAAGATCGCCGGCCTGCTGCGCTTCGCCTCCACCAGCGACGAAAGCGGCGAGCAGAGCGTCTCCCTGGCCGACTACATCGGCCGCATGAAGGAAGGCCAGGACAAGGTCTACTTCCTCACCGGCGAATCCTACGCCCAGGTGAAGAACAGCCCGCACCTGGAAGTCTTCCGCAAGAAAGGCATCGAAGTGCTGCTGCTCACCGACCGCATCGACGAGTGGCTGATGAGCTACCTCACCGAGTTCGACGGCAAGCACTTCGCCGACGTGGCACGCGGTGACCTCGACCTCGGCAAGCTGGACTCGGAAGAGGACAAGAAGGCCCAGGAAGAAGTCGCCAAGGCCAAGGAAGGGCTGGTCGAGCGCCTCAAGACCGCCCTCGGCGAGGAAGTCTCGGAAGTGCGCGTCTCGCACCGCCTGACCGACTCCCCGGCGATCCTCGCCATCGGCGAACAGGACCTCGGCCTGCAGATGCGCCAGATCCTCGAAGCCAGCGGCCAGAAGGTCCCGGATTCCAAGCCGATCTTCGAGTTCAACCCGGCCCACCCGCTGATCGAGAAACTCGATGGCGAGCAGGACGAAGACCGTTTCGGCGAGCTCTCGCACATCCTCTTCGACCAGGCTGCCCTGGCCGCTGGCGACAGCCTCAAGGACCCGGCCGCCTATGTGCGCCGCCTCAACAAGCTGCTGGTGGAACTCTCCGCCTAAGGCTTGCAAGGCTTAAGAACAAGGCCCGCATCAGCGGGCCTTTTTCATGGGCGCAGAATGACGGTGCCCTTCGTCGGGTGGGTAGAGCGCAGCGAAACCCACCATTGCAAAGCCCCAGGCTCACCTATTCGCCGGCACATCACCCCAAACGAAAAAAGGCCCGCAAGTGCGGGCCTTTTTCATGGCGCGGGCGTTCAGAACACGCCGTTCTTGCTGGCGTCGAGGATGGTCGCCTTGTTGTTGTCGTAGTGGATCTGGTTGATCTTGCTGAAGGGGTTGGCGACCACGACACCGGGGAACAGCAGGATCTGCATCCAGGTGCGCACGCTGTCCTGCTTGGTCACCTCGGCCAGCACCTTGCCGTCGCGGTTGCGGTAGGTGGTCTGGGTGATCACGCGATCTTCGGCGGTGGACGGTATCACCATCAGGGTCAGGCCACTGATGAAGGCCAGCGCCATGCTGCCGTGGCCGTCGTTGGTCACCTTCACTTCGGCGGTGATGTCGGCGTCGCCGAAGCCTTCGTTGACCGAGGAGAATAGGTTGGATTCCTTGTACGCCTTGCCGGTGATGTCGGACCAGGCCTTCACGGTGGCCGGCTGCACGGCGCCATCGACGTCGTTCATCTTGACCTTGCCTTCCACCACGTAGCGCAGCGAGGGCTTCTGTTCCTTGGCTTGCGGCCAGGTGCCGAGGTCAGCGGTTTCGCCCGAGCGGAAGCCGGCGCAGCCGGTGAGCAGGGCCAGGCCCAGGAAGAGGGTGGTGATACGCAGGAACTGGGTCATTTGGTTTGTTTTCCAAGATCGGATTGGTATTGGTCGAGCAGGTCGGCAACGGCGCTCTGGCGCTCGGGGCTGCCGTTCACCGGGCCCATGGAATAAAGCGAGATGCTGCGCTCGCCGTATTGGCGGGTCTGGTAGCTGTGCAGCAGCTTGCCCTGGGCATCGCTCACCTGGAGGCGGCCACTGACGTTGGATTCGTCGATGTGGGAGGTGCCGCCGAACCAGATGTAGCCGGTGAGGGTGACCAGGGCGAAGGGGAAGTAACCGCCATAGGGACGACGGTGGACGTTGTAGGTGTCGAAGCTGAACGACAGCACCTGGTCATCGGCCGCGAGGGTCTGACCGGGCATGCGCACGTTGCTGAAGCGGTTGCTGGCCTTCAGGTAGTTGCCCAGGCTCAGGGTCATGCCGCTGGACTGGGTCTGCCCGGCATTCCACTTGACGAAGGTCTTGTCGGTCACTTCGACCGGGGCCAGGGCGACGCTCTGCTGGGCAGGGCTGGCGGCTTTGTCGGGGGCGGGGAAGTCGGTGCCCTGGGGCACGGTCACGCAGCCACCCAGCAGGGACAGGGAAAGAAGGACAGCGGCGAAAGGCCCCTTCATATCACGCTCCTTGTGAGAAGAATTTGGTTGGAAATCATCGGTGCCGGAAAACCGGCGGCGGGATGATGCCGTTCTGATGGCGCAATCGCAAGTCGCCGTTCCGTTCTTGCCCCCGAAACGCGATCGGTCCCGCAGTTCCCGGGCCGAGCAATCGTCAGCCAATCCGTGCGTTCGCCGCCAAGCACGGCTAAGCTCCTGCGCTTGGGCCAGAAGCCCCAGGCCAGAGCGGACGGCCGATCCCATCCACGGTAAACGAGGTGATCCATGAGTCAGATCCGCGCCCACGCCATCAGTTATGAAGTCGACGGCCAGGTCTTCGAGGGGCAACTGGTCTATGACCCCAATGTCGAAGACCCGCGGCCGGCCCTGCTGATGGCGCCCAACTGGTTCGGCATCACCGACAGCGCCATCGACACCGCGCGCCAGGTGGCCGAGGAGAGGAGGGTGGTGCTGGTGGTCGACCTCTACGGTGCCGGGGTGCGGCCTGCCGATGCCAACGAAGCGGGGGCCGCGATGGCGCCGCTCAAGGCAGACCGCCAACTGCTGCGCCGGCGCATGGTCGCCGCGCTGCAGGCCCTGCGCGAACAGCACGCGGTGAATATCGACCCGGCCCGCCAGGCCGCCTTCGGCTTCTGCTTCGGTGGCACCTGTGCCCTGGAGCTGGCCCGCGCCGGCGCCGACCTCAAGGCCTTCGTCTCCTTCCACGGCGCGCTGGACACGCCCGACCCCGCCGACGCCAAGCGCATCAAGGGCGCGGTGCTGGTGCTCGACGGCGCCTCCGACCCGCTGGTGCCCCGTGAGCAGCTGCCGGCCTTCGCCGCCGAGATGAGTGCCGCCGGGGTGGACTGGCAACTGCTCAGCTACGGTGGCGCCGTGCATTCATTTACCGACCCCGAGGCCAAGCGCCCCGGCGTGGCCGAGTACAACCCGCGGGTCGCCCGGCGGGCCTTCGCGGCCATGGATGCATTGCTGGACGAAGTCTTCACCTGACCGGCCGGACAGGTGGTTTTGCATTCGCACGCGGATGATGGCATTTTGCCGGTCATGCGCGCATATCCACTGGCCGGCCCGACATTGACTGACGGGCCGCGACCGTGTTGATTCTCCAGATGCCCGCCCCGCCCGCGAGACCCGGATTCGATGCCCGATCTGTCCCCGTTCTTCTTTGATGCCAACCAGCCCAGCCTGCTGGTCTTCGGCCAGCACGACCCCTGGATGGTGCTGCTGTCGGTCCTGATCGCCATCTTCACCTCCGGCATGGCCCTGCAACTGGCCGGCGTCGCGCGCCTCAGCAGCAGCCGCCTGTATCGCCAGGTGGCCATCATCACCGGCGCCGCCGCGCTGGGCGGTGGCGTCTGGGCCATGCACTTCATCGGCATGCTGGCCTTCCAGCTGTGCGCCGCGGTGCGCTACGACCCGGCCGTCACCGTGCTCTCGGTGCTGCCCAGCCTGTTCGCCTCCTGGGTGGCGCTGAACCTGCTGGCGCGCAACCAGGTCAGCGCCGTGCAGTTCATCGGCGGCGGTGTGCTGGTGGGGGCCGGCATCGGTGCCATGCACTACAGCGGCATGGCGGCGATGCAGATGGCCCCGCTGCTGCGTTACGACCCCTGGGGCTTCGCCCTGTCGATCCTGGTGGCGGTGGTGCTGGCGATCATCGCCCTGTGGGTGCGCTTCGGCCTGCGCCGCCACCTCGGCGGCGTCCCGGCCATCGTCGTCAGCGGCACGGTGATGGGCCTCGCCATCGCCGGCATGCACTACACCGGCATGGCGGCGGCGCGTTTCAGTCGGCACCGAGGAGTTCGCCATGCCCCAGGGCGTGCGCGGCAGCTTCTACCTGGCGCTGGCCGTGGCCATGGCCACCATTTCCCTCAGCGTGTTCGTTGGTGCCGCCAATGGCCTGCTGCGCTATCGCCACCTGTTCCGCGAGCTGGAGGCCGGGCGCAGCCACCTGTCCTCGCTGCTGGACGCGGCCTTCGAGGCCATCTTCACCATCGACGACGAAGGCGTGGTGCGTTCGGTCAACCACGCGGTGCTCGGCCTGTTCGGCTGGCCCCCCGAGGAGCTGATCGGCCAGCACATGAGCGTGCTGCTGCCCAGCGCCTACTCACGGGACCTCGAACGCGCGCTGGAGCAGTACCGCAGCACCGGCGAGAGCCGCCTTTCCGGCTCCGAGCTGGAGCTGGTCGGGCTGACCCGTGATGGCCGCGAGATCCCCGTGCGCCTCAGCCTCGGCGTCTCCCACCGCGAGGGCCGGCCCTGGTTCGTGGTCTTCGTCGCCGACATCAGCGAGCGCAAGGGCATGGAGGCCGCCCTGCGCGACAGCGAGCAGCAGTACCGCTCGCTGATCCGCAACATCCCCGGCGTGTCCTTCCGCTGCCTCCTGGACGACGACTGGACCACCCTGTTCATCAGCGACGCGGTGGAGCGCCTCACCGGCTGGCCGGCCGATGACTTCATCGCCCGTCGATGCACCCTCGCGCAACTGGCCCACCCCGACGACCGCGAACGTGTCGCCGACGAGGTCTACGCCGCCGCCCGCAAGGGCCGCAGCTATGTGGTGGAGTACCGCCTGCTGGACCGCGCGGGCCAGGAGCACTGGGTATGGGAAAGCGGCAGCGTCGAACTCGACGACCAGGGCCAGGCGCGCTGGGTCGATGGCGTGCTGCTGGACCAGACCGAGACCAAGCTGCGCAACGCCGAGTACGAAGGCAAGGTCAACGCCATCAGCAAGGCCATGGCGATGATCGAGTACGACCTCGATGGCCACGTGCTGGAGGTCAACGAAAACTTCCTCGACCTCTTCGGCTATTCCCGCGAGGAGCTGCTCGGCCAGCACCACGGCCTCTTCTGCGACCCCGAACTGGTGGCCAGCGAGCGCTATGCCCGCTTCTGGCAGGACCTGCGCCAGGGCATGTTCCGCTCCGGCGAATACCGGCGCTTCGGCAAGGGCGGCCAGGACGTGTGGATCCAGGCCACCTACAACCCGATCCTCGACGCCGACGGCCGCCCCTTCAAGGTGCTCAAGCTGGCCACCGACCTGACCCCCCGGCGGATCATGGAGCAGGACCTGCGCAACGCCCGCGATCGTGCCGAACAGGCCGCAGCGGCGCGCAGCAGCTTCCTGGCCAACATGAGCCACGAGATCCGCACCCCGATGAACGCCATCATCGGCTTCTCCGAACTGCTGCTGGACACACCGCTGAGCGAGAGCCAGCGCCGCCACCTGCGCACCGTGCAGCACTCCTCGCGCTCGCTGCTGGGGCTGCTCAACGACATCCTCGACACCGCCAAGCTGGATCGCGGCGCCATCGAGCTGGAGCACCTGGACTTTTCCCTGCGCGAGCTCTGCGAGCAGGTCTGCGCGGCCCAGCGCCTGGGCGCCGAGAAAAAGGGCCTGGCGCTGCACCTGGAGTACGCCGCGCACCTGGGTGACTTCTTCAAGGGTGACGCGCTGCGCCTGCAGCAGGTGATCACCAACCTGCTGGGCAACGCCGTCAAGTTCACCGAGCGTGGCCAGGTGCGCCTGGTGGTGGACGGAGCCCCCGGCGCCCTGCGCTTGGCCATCCACGACACCGGCATCGGCATCGCCGAGGACCGCCTGGAAAAGATCTTCGACCCCTTCGCCCAGGCCGACGCCTCCATGAGCCGGCGCTTCGGCGGTACGGGCCTGGGCACCACCATCTCCCGGCAGCTGGTGGAACTCATGGGCGGGCACATCCGCGTGCAGAGCCGCGAAGGCGAGGGCAGCGTATTCACAGTCGAGGTCCCCCTCGGCCGTGGCGCCCAGGTGCGCCAGGGCGAGCAGCGCCCGGTGGCGATCCCGCAGCTGCCGCGCCTGCGCATCCTCGCCGCCGACGACGTGGCGCAGAACCTCGAACTGCTGGAGATCAACCTCAAGCGCCTCGGCCACGAAGTGAGTGGCGTCAGCGACGGCCGCGCGGCTGTCGAGGCCTTTGCCGCGCAAACCTTCGACCTGGTGCTGATGGACGTGCAGATGCCCGGCATGGACGGCCTGGAAGCCACCAGCCTGATCCGTGGCTTCGAACGCCGCGAAGGGCGCCCGCCGGTGCCCATCATCGCCCTGACCGCCAGCGTGCTCGACCGTGATCGGCAGAACGCCCTCGATGCCGGCATGAACGGCTTCGCCAGCAAGCCCCTGGACGTGCCCGAACTGGTGGCTGAAATGGCGCGCCTGCTGGAGGGCCGACAGGCCGTCGTCATCGACACCGTGCCCCTGGAACGCGAGGTGGCCGCGCTGTTCGACTGGAACCGCGGCAAGGACCTCTGGGGCGGCCCGGTGCAGATGGCCGCCGCCATCGCCCGTTTCCTCAAGGAGCAGGACGACCTGCTCGCCCAGCTGCGGGCGGCGCTGGAACGCCAGGCCCTGGCGGATGTGGCGGCCATCGCCCACCGCCTGCGCGGCGCCGCCGCCAACCTCGGCCTGGGCCAGATGGCCAGCTGCGCCGGTGACCTGGAGCGTTGCGGGCTGTCCGGCAAGGTGGCCGAGCTGGAGCCGCTGCTGCACACCCTGGAGCGGGTGCTGGACACGGTACGCGACGCGCTGCCGCTGTTCCCCGGCAGCGCCGCGGTGCCGGCCGCCTCGGGCCCGGTGGACCTCACCCCCCTGATCCAGGCCGGCCGTGCCCTGGCCCAGGAACTCGCCCGTGGCGGGCTCGACGACGCCGCGCTGGAGACCCTGCGCCAGGGCCTGGAAGGCCGGCCCGGGCATTCGCGCTTGCAGGACCTGCAGGGCGCCATGGATGATTTCGACTTCGACCAGGCGCTGCGGCACCTCCACGACCTGCTGGCCTGGCTCGAAACGGGAGAGATTTCCGCATGACCGCTACCCCCCCGGACAACCGCCTCTGCCTGCTGCTGGTGGACGACGAGCCCACCAACCTCCAGGTGCTGCGCCACATCCTCCAGGACGACTACCGCCTGCTGTTCGCCAAGGACGGGGCCAAGGCCCTGGAACTGGCCCAGCGCGAGGCGCCGGACCTGGTGCTGCTGGACGTGATGATGCCGGGCATGACCGGCCACGAAGTCTGTGCGCGGCTCAAGGCCGACGAAGCCACCACCTCCATCCCGGTGATCTTCGTCACCGCCCTGGCCGATGTCGAAGACGAAGCACGCGGCTTCGAAGTGGGCGCGGTGGACTACATCACCAAGCCGGTGAGCCCGCCCATCGTCCGTGCGCGGGTGCGCACCCACCTGTCCCTGGTGCGCCTCGACGAGCTCAAGCAGACGCGCCTGCAGATCGTCCAGCGCCTCGGCCTGGCCGCCGAATACAAGGACAACGAGACCGGCCTGCACGTCATCCGCATGAGCCACTACGCCCGCATCCTCGCCCGCGCCCTGGGTTGGAGCGAAGCCGCCTGCGAAGACCTGCTCAACGCCGCACCCATGCACGACGTCGGCAAGATCGGCATCCCCGATGCAGTGCTGCGCAAGCCCGGCAAGCTGGACGATGACGAATGGGTGGTGATGCGCGAGCACGTGCGCATCGGCGCCGAGATCATCGGTGAGCACCCAAGCGGCCTGCTGCGCATGGCCCGCAGCATTGCCCTGACCCACCACGAGAAATGGGACGGCAGCGGCTACCCCAATGGCCTGCGGGGCGAGGAGATCGCCATCGAAGGGCGCATCGTCGCCATCGCCGACGTCTTCGATGCCCTTACCAGCGAGCGCCCCTACAAGCGGGCCTGGTCGGTGGAGGACGCCATCGCGCTCCTGCGCGAGCAGAGCGGCAGGCACTTCGATCCGAGCCTGGTGGAACTGTTTATCAGCCAGATGCCGGCCGTCCTGGAAGTGAAGGAGCGCTGGGCGGAAGGGCGGGTGGTATAGCCGCCGCCGGCACGCAGTCGCGTAGGGTGGGCCGGGCGGCGCTCCGCTTCGACCCACCGCCGCTTCACCCCGAAACAGCCTTCACGCCAAAGCAATGCCCCGGCTCCGGGAAGCGCCCCGCGCGCACGTCCCCTGCATAGACAGCCAACGCTTGCTCGATGCTGGGCGCCAGCTCGGCATAGCGTTTGACGAAGCGCGGCTGGTAGTCGCCGAACAGGCCCAGCAGATCCTCGGTCACCAGCACCTGGCCGTCGCAGGCGGGGGAGGCGCCGATGCCGATGGTGGGGATCTCCAGCTCCTCGCTCAACTGCCGCGCCAGGGGCTCGGCGGTGCCCTCGATGACCACGGCGAAGGCGCCGGCCGCCTGCATCGCCAACGCATCGCGGCGCACCCGTTCGGCGCCGGCCGCATCGCGCCCCTGGGCCTTGAAGCCGCCCATGGTGTTGACCTGTTGCGGCATCAGCCCGATGTGGGCCAGCACCGGCACGCCCCGGCTCACCAGGAAGGCCACGGTGGCGGCCATCTCCTCGCCGCCTTCCAGCTTCACCGCCGCGGCGCCGGTCTCGCGCAGCAGCCGCGCGGCGCTGACAAAGGCCTGCTCGGGGCTGGCCTGGTAGCTGCCGAAGGGCAGGTCCACCGCCACGCAGGCGCGGCTGGAACCGCGCATCACCGCCTGGCCGTGGGCGATCATCATCTCCAGGGTCATGCCCAGGGTGCTGGGCATGCCGTAGAGCACCATGCCGACGGAGTCGCCGACGATGATCAGGTCCGCGTGGGCATCCACCCAGCGCGCCATGGGCGTGCTGTAGGCGGTCAGCGACACCAGGCTGCCGGCGCCCTTGCGCTGGCGGATGGCCGGGACCGTGAGGCGGGTGACGGGGGCATGGGTGCTCATGGGGGACTCCTGGGCAGTGCACGGATTGGCGTGGCGCAGGCTACCATCGGCGTTTTCCCGCTCACTTGAGCAAAAGGGACAGCCGATGCCGCAAGCGAGACAAGTGCCGCCCGCCATTCCCCCGATCCCGGAATACCCGCGCCTGCCGCGCCCGGTGTACCTGCGCATGTTCGACATTCCCGCCGGCCACCCCATCGAGATGCACAGCCACGACTGGGTGCAGTTCACCTACGCCCGCGCCGGGGTCATGCAGGTGCTCACCGAGGGGCACAGCTACCTGCTGCCGCCGCAGTGCGCGCTGTGGATTCCCGCCGGGGTGCGCCACACCGCCTACAGCGAGCGGGCCATCGAATTCCGCAGCCTGTACCTGGACGCCTCGGTGCTGGACGGCTACCAGCGCGACTGCGCCGTGCTGCAGGTGACGCCGTTGCTGCGCGAGCTGATGGAGCGCGCTTCGGGCTTCCCCCGCGACTACCCGGAGCAGGGCGCCGAGGCCCGGCTGCTGCGGGTGCTGGTGGACGAGGTGCGCAACCTGGAAGCGGCGCCCTTCAGCCTGCCGCTGCCCCGGGATGCGCGGCTGCGGCGGATCACCGACGCGCTGCGCGCCGACCCGGCGGACGACCGGGGCATCGAGGCGTGGGCGGGGCAGGTGGGGGCGTCACGGCGCACCCTGGTGCGGTTGTTCCAGGCCGAGACGCAGCTGTCGTTCCGCGAGTGGCGGCAGCGCCTGCGCCTGCTGGCGGCGCTGCCGTTGCTGGCCGATGGTATGAGTGTCACCACCCTGGCCAGCGAGCTGGGCTATGACTCCACTTCGGCCTTCATCGCCCTGTTCCAGCGCCACTACGGCTGCACGCCGGGCGCCTACGGCAATCGCCTGCGCAGCTAGCGCGGCAGTTCGATGCGGCTGGTTTCGCCCGGCACCTGCGGCCAGTCGGCGGCGGCCCAGCGGGCGCGTGCCGCGTCGATGCGCTGCGGGTCGCTGGACACGAAGTTCCAGTTCATCCGCCGGGGGCCGTCCAGCGGCGCGCCGCCGATGATTACCAGGTGCGCGCTGCCACAGGCGGCGAGGCTGTATTCCACGCCTTCGGGCAGCACGGTCAGGGTGTTGATGGCCAGCGGCTGGTCGTCCAGCAGCACCTCGCCTTCCAGCAGGTAGAGCGCGCGCTGTGGGTGCTCGGTGGGCACCAGCAGGGTGGCGCCGGCTTCCATGTGCACATCGGCGTAGAGCGTCGGGGAGAGCACCGGCACCGGGGACTCCAGGCAGAAGCCGCTGCCGGCAACCAGGCGGATGCGCACGCCGAGGGCGTCCTGCTGCGGCAGGCTGGCGGCGGGATGGTGGCTGTAGCTGGGCGCGCGTTCCTCTTCCTCGCGGGGCAGCGCCAGCCACACCTGCAGGCCATGGATGCGCGAGCCGCTGGCCACGCGTTCCGCCGGGGTGCGTTCGACGTGAGCGACGCCGGCGCCGGCAGTCATCCAGCTCACATCGCCGGGTTGCACGCGCTGGTCGGAGCCGAGGCTGTCCTTGTGCTGCAACTCGCCCTCGAACAGGTAGGTGAGGGTGGACAGGCCGATGTGCGGGTGCTGGCGCACGTCCATGCCCTGGCCGGCCGGGTAGGCGCTGGCGAGCATGTGGTCGAAGAACACGAAGGGGCCGACGCTGCGGCACTGGGCCGACGGCAGGGGGCGGAGGATGGGCAGCCCGGCGACTTCTTCGGCACGGGGGCGGAGGGTGAGGATGTCGTTCATGCTGGGCTTCCGGCGCGGTGGAGGCGCAAGCATAACGCGTCCACGCGGGAAGCCCAGAGGGGCGGGCTTACTGGCTGAAATCGCCTTCGGCCAGGCGGGTCTCGATGGTCACTTCGGTGGTGGTCATCAGCTTGTGCAGCGGGCACTTGTCGGCGATGCGCAGCAGGGTGGCGCGCTGGTCGTCGGTGAGGGCGCCGCGCAGGGTCAGCTTCACGCTCATGCCGTACTGACCTTGCTTCTCCTGGCTGCTGTCGTGGGTCACGTCGACGCCGATGCCGGTCAGCGGGATGTCGTGGCTGCGGGCGTAGAGGGTCACGGTGAGGGCCTTGCAGGCACCCAGGGCGACGTCGAAATAGTCGTGGGGTTCCGGCGCGCTGCCTTCGCCGCCCAGGGCCTTGGGCAGGTCGGTGAACAGCTGGTGCTCGTCGCCGACGTTGATGCTGTGGCGATAGCCGTCTGCGGATTCGGTGGTAACGGTAATGGTCATGGGCAGTCCTCTGCGTGGTTTGGGTAGGCGGTCCTGCTGGTTAGAGGCCGCCCACCTCCTGAGTGTTCCCGTGACCGTTCAGATCAGCGCGCTGAGGCGCACATCGGCACCGAGCACGCGCTGCAGTTCGCCACGGGGTCCGAAAACCGGCACCGAGACGGTGAAGCAGAAGTCGTCGGTGGCGGACGAACGGTACACCGGCGTGATGTGACTGGCGAGGCCATCGGCGACCGCGCGGAACCACGGGCGCTGCCCCCAGTTGCGGCCCTTGCAGGATTCGCCCTGGTGCGGCACGTCGAGGGCGAAGACGTTCTCCGAGAGCTGGGTGCCGGTGCGGTCCACCAGGTAGAACAGTTCGATGCGTGCATCGCGCTTCAGCGTATCGGCCAGCAGCCCCTCGGCCTGGGCCGCGTCGCCCAGCAGCGCCGGCTCGCAGGCCAGGCGCTCGATGCTGCGCTGGATGTCGCGGTGCATCTCCAGGCGGAAGCCGCCCAGGCCCTGCAACAGGCGGTCGCCATCCTCACGCACGGCTTGGCTGTGGCGCAGCACCTGGCCGGCCTTGCCCAGTAGCTCGGCGGCCACCTGGGCGATGTTCTGCACGTCGCCGTTGATCGAGCGCACGGCCTGGCCGATCTGCTCGGTGCCGGAGGCGATCTGGCCGACGCGGCCGTCCAGCTTGTCCATGGCCGCGCGGGTGCTGTCCAGCCCGGCGCCCACCTGGAGCATGCCCTGGTGCCCCTCGGCCACCGCCTGGTGCATGCGCTCGCCGGCGTCGGCCAGCTGCGCCATGCCATCGCGGAAACGCTCGATGATGCCGCTCACCTGGGTGGTGGCGTCGGTGGTGTGCCCGGCCAGGCGCCGTACTTCCTCGGCGACCACGGCGAAGCCACGGCCGTGGCTGCCGGCGCGGGCGGCCTCGATGGCGGCGTTGAGTGCCAGCAGGTTGGTTTGCTGGGAGATGCTGGCGATGACGCCTATCACCTTGCTGACTTCCTCCAACTGGCCGGTGAGGTTGCCGATCACGCTGCCCAGCTGCTGCTCGCTGGTGCCGATGGCGTCCACCTGGCGCAGCACGTCCTGGCCGTTGCGCTGGCACTGGCGCAGGGTGCTGGAAACGTCGCCGGAGAGCCGCGCCACCTCGGCGGCACCGGGCACCAGCTCGGCGTCGAGGGTGGTGGTGACCTCTTCGCTGGCGCTGGCGATCAGCTCGGAGGATTGCGCCAGCAGCTGCCCGCTCTGCTGGTTGGCGGCGGCGATGCGCGCCAGCTCCGGGGCGTGGGCGGCGATGCCGACGGCGGCGCCGAGGCTGGTGCGGATGCGCTGTTGCAGGCCCTCGACGAAGCCGTTGAGGCGTCCCATCAGCGGGCTGCCGGCGGGTAGGCGGGTGGTCAGGTCGTGGGCGGTGAACAACGCGTCGAGCGCGCCTTCATCCGTGGCGCGGCGTGCGGGACGCAGAAGCTGCAGCATGGCGATCTCCCTTTCTTCTCGGTTTTCGAGGCGCGTTGCAAGCGAAGTGCCATTACGGTGGCGCCAGGCGTTGCGTGGCGGGGGAGGGTGCGCGCTGCACCGGCACGGGTCGGCCGGGGCGCTCAGGCGCTACTTGGGTGCAAGCGGGCGGTACCAGAGCGCCTCGCGGTCGATGGGGGTTTCTTCCGGCAGGTCGGGGTTGTCCAGTTCGATCACCTGGCGCTTGTCCATGCGTGCGCGGCGCAGGGTTTTGCCGTGGTAGCGCTGGAACAGGCGCTCGAAGCTGCCATCGGCGATGGCCGCCTCCAGGCCGCGCTGGATGGCGGCGGCCAGCTCGGGGCGCTGGCGCGAGGTGAAGAAGTAGAAGGCCGTCGGGTAGTGCAGCACCAGGTGCTCGTCCACGACCAGGTGCAGGCCATCGGCTTCGGCGCGGCGCTGTTCGTCCCAGGCCACCACCACCTCGCGGGGGAACAGCTCGAAACGGCCGGCGTCGAGCATGCGGAACAGGCTCTCGTAGCCCGGCGTGGTCACCACGTTGAGGCCGTTGGCGCGCAGGATGGCGGTGTCGGGCCAGTCATGGCGCTGGCCCATGCGCAGGGCTTCGAGCTGTTCGCGGCGGGTGACATCGGCGAGCAGGTCGCGCTGGTCGGCGCGCACCAGGAACACGCGCCAACTGATCAGGCCCTTGTAGATGGGGATGCGGATCGGCAGCAGGTCGGCTTCGCGTTCGCGGGTGGTCATGGTCCACATCAGTTGCACGCGGCCGTCGTTGCGCTCCAGGGACAGTTGCGCGCGGGACTGCGGCATGGGTTCCAGGGAGGGCTTCAACTGGTAGTCGCCGCCGCTGTGGGCCAGGGCCAGACGCAACAGCTCGACCACATAGGCTTCCGGGTCCTCGCCATTGGAATGCAGGGGATAGACCAGGCGCTCGCCGGCGGGGCAGGCGAACGCGACGAAACACAGCAGGAGAAGGGCGCAGCGCGGCATGGTGGAATTCTTTTGGTCGAGCCTGCTGCAGCATAGTCGCAGTAGGCCATCAGAGCATCCAGGTGAACCCGCCGGGCGTGGTGCCGGTCTACCCTTGCCACGACCGTCAGGAGGACGCCCCTTGCCCATCGCCCGCCATTGCCTCGCCGCCATCCTCGCCCTCAGTGCCTGCGCCGCCCAGGCGCGGGACTACCGCTACAGCGATTCGCACCTGCACTACGTGGACTTCTTCCAGGAAAGCGAGGGCATGCAGGGGCTGCTGAAGGCCATGGATGCGGGGGCCATCGACCACGTGATGATCTCCGGCATCCCGGTGGCCAAGAAGTGGCACGAGGACGAACCCAAGCGCCCGCGCTACTACGCTGGCGACGATGCCGATGCCTACTGGTACACCGCCACCGATACGCTGGTGGCCGCCGCCGTGAAGAAGCTGCCGGAGGACCAGCGCCATCGCTTCCATCCCTTCCTCAGCGGCTTCAACCCCAACGACAAGAACTCCGACGCGCACATCCGCCGCATGCTGGAGCTGGACCCGGGGCTGTGGCAGGGCATTGGCGAGGTCTTCACCCGTCACGACGACCTCACCGCGCTGATCGACGGCGACACCCCGCGCGCCAACAACGAGGCCATGGCGCGCATCTACCACCTCGCCGCCGAGTACGACCTGCCGGTGATGCTGCACTCCAACATCACCTCCAAGCGCGAGCGCAACCCGCTGTACCTGGCGGAGATCGAAGAACCCCTGCGCAACCACCCGCACGTACGCTTCATCTGGGCCCATGCCGGCACCAGCATGGAAATCCACCGCCACCAGAAGAAGCTCGACTTCCTTCTGCCCACCTTGAAGCGCATGCTCGGCGACTACCCCAACCTCTACGTCGACCTCTCCTGGACCGTGCTCCAGCCCTACCTCGTGGACAAGAACGGCACGCCCGACCCGGAGTGGCTGAAGCTGGTGGAGAAGTACCCCGAGCGCTTCATGCTCGGCTCCGATGTGGTGGGGCGCTTCGAAGGCCTGGGCGACTACCTGCGCGCCTACGACCCCTTCCTCGACGCCCTGCCTGCAGACGTCGCCAAGCGCGTGGCGCGGGACAACTTCCTCGCCGTGCTGCCACGCAACCCCAAGCACCTGGAGCAGGTCGCTGCGCCGTAATGCCGGGTTCAACCCCGCCTGCAACGGCTCGGTGCCGGGAGCGGCGTAGGGTGGAGGTCGCTTTTCGCCTCCACCGATCGGCGTCCCCGGGGGGCAACGCTGGTGGATGAAAAGAGCGCCATCCACCCTACGCATCGACCAGCTCCCGCATGGGTTGCTGCCGGGTGCACCCAACCTGCAACGGTGTGTAGCCCGGGCTTCAGCCCGGGGTGCGGTACATCCACAATTCCGGGAGCACGGCCTGGGTGACCCAGCGCCGCAGGTTGCGATTCTCCGGGTGGTAGCAGTAGGTGAAGAGCAGGGCGTGCAGGCCGGATTCGCTCACCACGGTTTCCTCTTCGAAGCCGCCATTGGCGGTGCGCAGGTGCACGCGCTGGCGCTGGTCGTCGCAGAGGTTGGCGAGCAGGCGCTCGTGGATATCGGTGTTGAGCAGGCGGCGCAGGTCGCGGGTGGAGAACCAGGCCTCGTGGCCGATGAGGAAGGCGCGCAACTGGCGGCGGTAGCGCAGGAAGTGGCGCGGCGTGATCTGGGGAAGGGACATGGCAATGCTCCGTCCATAGGCTGGGGAGCCGCCACCGAATCCTTGAAGGGTGGCGGACCGTGCGAGTGTGGAAGTACCGGGATGTTCCCAAGACCGGTCGGGCCGAAACCCGCTCGCACAGTCCGCCATAGACCGCCGACGTGAGACACGTCGCTATGGCGAGGGAACATCATCTGTACGGGCTTCCACACCCGGTTATGCCCCGAGGGGCACAACGGCGGGAACCCTAGCCAAGCCTCTTGTAGGCCGGCAATGCAGTTGCCACGTAGGAATTTTCAGGCGGCACATTCGTAGGGGCGACTTCAGTCGCCAAGCAGCCCGCAGGGTTGCCCTTGTGCACGGTCCTTGCCGGGTTGCACCCGACCTACAACGGCACCGTGCCGTAGGTTGGCGCCGAGCGCAGCGAGGCCCAACGGTGCGGGGATCAACTTCGCGCGTTGGGCTTCGTACCTCAACCCAACCTACGGAAGCCGTGTTTCCCTGCAGCACCGCCGGTGGATTAAAAGAGCGCCATCCACCCTACGCACCGGTCAGCCTCGCAGCCGGGTCTCAACCTGTCATCAGTTAGTCATGAAGGTGTCATAGCCTCGCGCCATCCCAACCAAGGAGCGAGACATGAAAGCAACCCGACTGAGTGCATTGATCGCCCTCGGCCTGGCATCCGGCGTGGCGATGGCCGACGTGCGGGTCGAAGGGCCGATCGAGTTCGGCGTATTCGAAAGCCGTTACCAGGACTACCAGCCCGGTGAGCGCGTGCTCACCAGCAGCACCCAGAACATCCTGCCCACCGACCAGGTTCCGGCGAAGCTCGGCACCAAGTTCGGCATGCGCTACAAGCTGGTGGGCAAGCACGAGAACGACACCCCGCTGACCCTGCTGTACCTCACCCCGGGCGTGACCACCCCCGACGGCGTGCGCCACGACAAGTTCGAGGTGATCCAGAAGATGGCACCCGGCGCGCCCCAGGACGTGATGGCCTACGAGTTCACCGAGACCCACGAAGTGGTCCCCGGCGAGTGGCGCTTCCTGGTGTTCCAGGGTGACCGCCTGCTGGCCGAGAAGAGCTTCGACGTGCGCTGATCGACCCTCGCGTCGAATGAGACCCGGCCTTGTGCCGGGTCTTTGCGTTTCTGGCCGGATATAACCTGCCGTGATGGTGTTTCGTTGTGGTTTACGGTGAGTTCTTTCTTAAAAAATTACCGTTTTTAGCCGAAATGGACGGTTGGCAGTCCGTACACACTTTGTTACCTTGCCTGCACTATCGTACCAACTAACGATTCCCGCTCATTACAAGAACAACAGCGTGACCGTCGCCGGCGTGCATTCCCGCGACGAAGATGGATACCTGCGAGAGCGTCGCCGAGGCCTGCCTGAACCGCCCGGACGCCGCTCCGCAGCCGAGAGAAAACAACAAAAGGGCCGGACATAGATCCAGCCCAGAAATCTTGGCCGTCAAGGGAGGTACGTTTGCTATGAAGAGGCATATCCGCTTATCCGCGATCGGGTGCAGGCCCCTGCAGGCGGGGGCAGCTTTCGGGCTGTTGCCGCTGCTGATCGCCGGCTCCGCGCAGGCCGTCGAGTTCAGCCTGCTGGACAACCAGCTCAGCGGTTCCATCGACACCACGCTCTCGTACGGCGCCATGTGGCGGGTGCAAGGGCGCGACGCCGACAACATCAGCGACATCAACGCCGATGACGGCAACCGCAACTTCGATACCGGCCTGGTATCGGAGGTGTACAAGGCCACTTCCGACCTCTCGTTGAAGTACGACAACTACGGCGCTTTCGTCCGTGGCACGGCGTACTACGACACCCAGATCATGGACAAGCGCAACGACTACTACGGCACCACCGGTGGCGTGGAGCGGCCCAGCCAGTCCTTCCCCGATGACGACCATTTCACCCAGGACACCCGCCACATCGCCGGGCGCAAGGGCGAGATCCTCGACGCCTACCTCTACGGCAGCTGGGATGTGGGTGCCATGCCCCTCGGTGCCAAGGTGGGCCGCCAGGTGATCAACTGGGGCGAGGGCGTGTTCTACCGCGGCGGGGTCAACACGGTGAACCCGGTGGACGCGGCCAAGTTCCACCTGCCCGGCTCCGAACTGAAGGAAGTGCTGGTGCCCATGGAGGCGCTGAGCTTCAACCTGGGCCTGACCGACAACCTGTCCATGGAAGCCTTCTACCAGTGGAAGTGGAAGGAGACCCGCCTGGACCCGGTGGGCACCTACTTCTCCGAGACCGACCTGTTCGCCGATGGGGGGCATACGGCGTATACGACCACTGCCGATCCGGACTTGCTGGCGATCCTGCAGGCTCACCAACTGGCCGCCGGGTTCGGCCTGGTGGGTAACGGCCCCAACGGGCCTAACGCCTACATCAACCCTGAGACTGGTGTGTTCAAGGTCGCCAATATCGGCAAGGACCTGCAGGCGGACGACAGCGGCCAGTTCGGCGTGGCCTTCCGTTACATAGCCGAGGAACTGAACTCCACCGAGTTCGGCTTCTACTTCGTCAACTACCACGCCAAGGAGCCTCAGATCGCGGTGGACCTGGCTGGCTACGACGGCATCGACCTGTCCTCCTTGTCCGGCTTTGGTCCCGCCGCACCGGGTATCGCCACCCTGGACATGGCGAGCAACGCCCAGGCCCGTCGCCGTTATGTCGAAGACATCCGCATGTACGGCTTCAGCTTCAACACCACGGTGGGGGATGCATCGGTTTCCGGCGAGATCGCCTACCGGCCCAATGCGCCCATCTCCATCTCCGCCACCGATGACCTGCTCAATGACTTGCTGGGGCAGGGCGTGCTGGGGCAGACAAACCTTTATGACAGCGGTGTCAGTGGCGATGCAGCCTGTGCCGAGGTGTCCGGCAAGCAGCTCTGCCGCAGCTCGATCTTCGACAACTACGAGCGGGCCGAGACCTACAACATCTCCCTGTCCACCATCTACAACTTCGGCCCGGCCCTGAGCTTCGACTCGGTGATCGGTGTCGCCGAGGTGGCCTCGCAGCACATCCGTGGCAGCAGCCTGAAGTACGAAGGTTTCGATGGCGCGACGCGTACGGTGCGCAAGTTCTCCAGCGCCACCGACAAGGCCTACGAAGACGACCGCACCACCGACAGCGACCAGATCAGCCGCGACAGCTACGGCTACACGCTGCTGGTTTCCGGCAGCTGGAACGACGTCTACGCCGGGGTGAAGCTGTCGCCGTACGCCGTCTTCCAGCACGACTTCCAGGGCAATTCGGATCGCACCGGCAACTTCATCGAAGGCCGCAAGGCGCACACCCTGGGGATCGACGCCACCTACCTGAACAGCTTCGAGGTGGGCCTGCAGTACACCGAGTACTACGGCGCCGGGCGCAACAACAGCACCCGCGACCGCGACAACGTCTCGCTCACCGCCAAGTATTCGTTCTGATGCCGAGCGCCCGGCGGCAGAACGCCGGGCCGTACAAGACAGGGAGATGCACCCCATGTTGAAGAAATACTCGTTGCTGCTGGCCGCCATCGTGCTCGCCGGCAGCGCCACCGACGCCCTGGCGGCGGTCTCGGCCGAGCAGGCCGCCACGCTCAAGTCGACCCTCACCCCGCTGGGCGCGGAGCGCGCCGGCAACGCCGCCGGCACCATTCCGGAATGGACCGGCGGCATCACCCAGGCGCCTGCGGGCTACAAGGGCTCGGGCCAGCACCATATCGACCCCTTCGCCGCCGACCAGCCGCTGTTCACCATCACCAAGGCCAACCTCGAGCAGTACAAGGCCAACCTCACCGACGGCGAGATCGCCCTGTTCAACGCCTACCCGGACAGCTTCCAGATGCCGGTCTACCCGACCCGGCGCTCCGGCTCGGCGCCGCAGTGGGTCTACGACAACACCCTGAAGAACGCCACCACCGGCAAGCTGCTCAACGGCGGCAACGGTTTCGCCGACGCCTATGGCGGCATCCCGTTCCCCATCCCGCAGAACGGCCTGGAGGCGATCTGGAACCACATCACCCGTTATCGCGGCACCTACATCGTGCGGCGCTCGGCGGAGGCGGGGGTGCAGCGCAACGGCGCCTATTCCCTGGTCACCTCCGAGGACGAGGCGCTGTTCCGCTTCTACGACCCCAAGGGCAGCTACGCCGACCTGCAGAACACCCTGTTCTACTACATGACTTTCACCACCGCCCCGGCACGCCTGGCCGGCAACGGCGCGCTGGTGCAGGAGATGCTCGACCAGGTCAAGGAGCCGCGCCAGGCCTGGGGCTACAACCCCGGCCAGCGCCGCGTGCGCCGCGCGCCGACCCTGGCCTACGACACGCCGATCGAGTCCACCGACGGCCTGCGCACCGCCGATGACACCGACATGTACAACGGCGCGCCGGACCGCTACGACTGGACCCTGGTGGGCAAGAAGGAGATCTACATCCCCTACAACAACTACAAGATCACCAGCCCCGAGGTGACGTACAAGGACCTGCTGCTGCCCGGCCACGTGAACCCGAAATACACCCGCTACGAGCTGCACCGCGTCTGGGTGGTGGAAGGCAAGCTCAAGGCCGGCGCGCGGCACATCTACTCCAAGCGCACCCTGTACCTCGACGAGGACAGCTGGGGCGCGGCGGTGGTGGACCAGTACGACGGCCGTGGCGACCTGTGGCGCGTCTCCCTGGCCTATCTGAAGAACTTCTACGAGCTGCCCACCGTGTGGACCGCGCTGGACACCTTCCACGACCTGCAGGCGCGTCGCTATGGCGTGCAGTGGCTGGACAACGAAGAGGCCGGCACCGTGGACTTCAGCAAGCCGTCCCCGGGGGATGCCTCCTTCAACCCGGCCGCCTTGCGACGCAAAGCCTCGCGTTGACGAGGCCCATGTAGCCCGTGCTTCAGCGCGGGGAGCGGAATCGTCTGCGCTCCCGGGCTGAAGCCCGGGCTACGGTGGTGTGGTCATCGTTCAGTTAGCCATTCGAGCGGGAGGCTGCTCGTCGCCGCAATGGCGCGCTATATTCCCCGCGTTCGCATTGACCGATGAGCGAGGGACCCATGGCCGGGCAGGTCAAGATTCTGGTGGTGGACGACGACGCCGAGATACGTGAGTTGCTGCAGGACTACCTGGGCGGCCACGGCTACCAGGTGGAGCCGGCCTGCGACAGCACCGGCATGCGCGCGGCCCTGGCCGCCGGCCTGCCGGACCTGGTGCTGCTGGATGTCGGCCTGCCCGGCGAGGACGGCCTCAGCCTGGCCCGCTACCTGCGCGAGCACCACGACCTGCCGGTGATCATGGTCTCCGGTGCCGGCAGCCCGGTGGACCGCACCATCGGCCTGGAAGTGGGCGCCGATGATTACGTGGCCAAGCCCTTCGACCCGCGCGAGCTGCTGGCACGGGTCAAGACCGTGCTGCGCCGCTACCAGCGGGTGCCGGCCTCCGCCGCTCCCACGATCCCTGTCGACGCCGGCAACAGCCTGCAACTGGGCGCCTGCCGGCTGGACCTGGACCGCCACCAGCTGTTCGACGGCAACGGTGCGGAAATTCCTCTTACGGCCATGGAGTTCGACCTGCTCCAGGCCTTCGCCCAGCGCCCCAACCGGCCGTTGTCCCGCGACCAGTTGCTCAACCTCACCCAGAACCGCGACTGGAACCCCTTCGACCGCTCCATCGACATCCGCATCGCCCGCCTGCGCCGCAAGCTGGAAACCGACCCCGACAAACCCCAGGTGATCCGCACCCTGCGCGGAGTGGGCTACATGTTCGTGCCGGGCTGATCAGCCGGCCTCTCCGCCAACCTCCCCGTAGGAGCAAGCTCTGCTCGCGAAGCTCCGGTGTTCCCCGCAGCTTCAGGACGCCGGTTGGCCGCCTTTGTTTCAATTGTTTCAACCGCGTTGTACCCCCTCAAAAGGCCCGGGCCGGCTCTCTATACTCCAGCCATCACCCAGGCTCGTGGAGGCCTTCCGATGAGCCAGACGGCACCCCGCCCGCTGTTCGATGGCGCCGCCGAGCACCAGCTGCGCCAGATCGTCGACAACAGCAGCGCGGTCATCTACGTGAAGGACCTGGAAGGCCGCCTGCGCCTGGTCAACCGTGCCTTCGAGCAGCTGTTCCGGGTGCGTGCGGAGGAGGTGATCGGCCACACCGACCACGAGTATTTCCCCAAGGAACTGGCCGATGTGCTGCGCGCCAACGACCTCAAGGTGGCGGAGCTGGGCCAGGAGCAGGAGTTCGAGGAGCGCCTGCCGTTCAACGGCGTGGTGCGCACCTACCTGTCCAGCAAGTTCCCGCTGTTCGACAGCGAGGGCCGGGTCACCGCCGTGTGCGGCATCTCCACCGACATCAGCTCGCGCAAGAGCGTGGAAGAGGTGCTGCGCTACGTCGCCCTGGGCATCTCGGCGGCCACCGGCAACGAGGTGTTCGAAGCCATCGCCCGCTACATGGTGCGCTCGCTGCACGCCGACTTCGCCTACGTCAGCCGCATCAGCGACGAGGGCCCGCACAAGCTCACCACCCTGGCCATGTACTACGCCGGCGAGCTGCGCGCCAACTCGACCTATGACCTGGAAGGCACGGCCTGCAGCGACGTGCTGGGCAAGGCCTTCCACTTCGTCGGCAGCAACCTGCTGGAGTGCTACCCGGGGGATGCGGTGTTCCGCGCCTCGGGCGTGGACAGCTTTGCCGGCTACCCGCTGTTCGCCAGCGACGGCCGCCCGCTGGGACTGATCGCCGCCGGACGCCTGGGGCCGATGAAGGAGCGCGAGCGGGCCGAGTCGGTGTTGCGCATCTTCTCGGTGCGGGCGGCGGCGGAGATGGAGCGGTTGGAGGCCGAAGCCAGCTACCGGGCGATCTTCGCCGGCTCCGAGGACGCCATCCTGGTGCTGGATATCGACAGCGGCGCCCTGGTGGACGCCAACCCCCGCGCCTGTTCCACCGTCGGCTACAGCTACGAGGAAATGCTCGGGCTGGACATGGACGCCTTCAGCGCCGGCTACGAGCCCTACACGGCCAGGCATGCCGCCGGCTTCCTGGCCCGCGCGGCGGCCGGCGAGCCGCAGCGCTTCGAGTGGCACCGGCGCAACCGCGACGGCAGCCTGCATTGGGACGACGTCTCGCTCAAGCGCGTGACCCTGTCCGGCGTCGACCGCATCCTGGTGTTCTGCCGCGAGATCACCCAGCGCAAGGAGGCCGAGCAGGCCCTGCGCACCAGCGAGCAGCAACACCGTGCCATCGCCGACACGGCGCTGGACTGCTTCATCGGCATGGACCGCGCCGGGCGCATCCTTGCCTTCAACCCGGCGGCCGAGCGCTGCTTCGGCATCGCTCGTGACGACGCCCTGGGTCAGTGGCTGCTGAAGCTGATCATCCCCGAGCGCTTCCACGAGGTGTACGAGCGCGCCTTTGAGAGCTACGCCCAGACCGGCACCGGTGACTTCCTCGGCAAGCGTATGGAGGTGGTCGCCCAGCGTGCCTCGGGCGAGGAGTTCCCCGCCGAGCTGGCGCTGACCCAGGTACGCGGCGACGAGGGCCCGCGCTACATCTGCTACCTGCGCGACATCACCGAGCGGCGCCAGGCCGAAGAGGAAAAGGCGCGCCTGGAGCAACAGCTCCGCCAGGCCCAGCGCATGGAGGCCATCGGGCACCTTACCGGCGGCATCGCCCACGACTTCAACAACCTGCTGACCAGCATGCTGGGCTACACGGTGATGGCCCAGGAGCACGCCGAATCCCTCCATGACGAGCGCCTGGGCAAGTACCTCACGCGGGTGCAGCGCTCGGCGGAGAAGGCCCGCGACCTGATCCAGCAGATGCTCACCTTCAGCCGTGGCAGCCGGGGCACGCCCCAGGTGGTGGCGCTGGACCTGCTGCTGGGCAACTTCATCCGCCTGGTGGATTCCACCCTGCCGGCCACGGTGGAACTGGAGACGCGCCTGGCCCACGACCTGCCGGCGGTGCTGGTGGACCCAGTGCAGCTGGAGCAGGTGCTGATGAACCTGTGCATCAACGCCCGCGACGCCATGGGTGGGGCTGGGCGCCTGCAGGTGGGGCTGGGCCAGGTGCAGGTGCAGGCGGGCGTGTGCGCCTCGTGCCAGCAGCGCATCGACGGGCAGTTCGTCACCCTCACCGTCAGCGACAGCGGGCCGGGCATCGACGCGGCGTTGCGGGCGCAGATCTTCGAGCCGTTCTTCTCCACCAAGGCCAGTGGCCAGGGCAGCGGCATGGGCCTGTCGATGGTGCACGGCATCGTCCACGAGTACGGCGGGCACATCCAGCTGGACAGCCCGGCGGGGCAGGGCGCCACCTTCCGCATCCTCATCCCGGCCCATCACCAGGCGCCGGAGGCCGCGTTCAACGTCATCGCCTGCCATGAGGCGCTGCCGCCGCGTTCGGCCCTGCGCGGGCGGGTGGCGGTGGTGGACGACGACCCCGTGGTCGGTGAGTTCATGGGCGAGCTGCTGGCCAACTGGGGCGTGGCCGCGCAACTGTTCGGCGATCCGGAAGAGGCCAGCCGGCAGCTCTGCGCCGATGCCTATGCCTGGGACTTCGTCATCCTCGACCAGAGCATGCCGCGCCTCACCGGGCTGCAACTGGCGCGGCGCCTGCTGGCGGCGCGGGCCGATTTGCCCATCGTGCTCTACACCGGCTTCAGCGACAGCCTGGTGGAGGCGGAGGTGCAGGCCCAGGGCGTCAAGGCGCTGTTGACCAAGCCGCTGGACCAGGCGCGCCTGCATCGCCTGTTGCGCAACTGGCTGCCGGCAGCGGGCCACGGATACCAGACTGAAACAAACTGAGCGGTTACTGCCATCGGGCAGATACAGGGGGGCGGCAATCTGGCCCTGACTGCAGAGCCCTGCAGCCCCAGACCCCTGGCAGGACCGCATCATGAACAGCACACTCGGACGTACCGCGACCTTTACCTTCGGCGTTATCAGCTACCTGGTCTTTCTCGCCGCGTTCAGCCTTTCCATCGCCTTCGTGGCCAATCTTCCCTGGGCGCCGGCCCGTCTCGACGGCGAGCCGCTGTTGGTGCCTGGTTGGGCGCTGGCCGTCGATTTCGCACTGCTCGTCGCCGTTGGCCTGGTCTATTGGGCGAGCCGCGGCGTTACCCAGAACGGGCGGGTACTGCTGGTCAGCCTGGTGGTGTTGGCGTTGCTGGTGCTGTGGCAGCCGCTGAGCGGCGAGGCATGGCGCCTGCAGAGCCCGGCACTGCGCCAGGTGCTGGCGGCGGCCTTCGGTTTCGGCGGGGCCTTGCTGCTCTATGGGGTGCTGCTCAGTGACCAGTTGGCAGCGGGTGGCCTGCATGCCGCCGCGCGGCGCCTGTTCGGCCTGGCCGACGAGGGCAGCGATGAGGCGCGCGAGGAATGGCGCCGCCAGCGCGGTGATGCGCTGAGCCTGGGCGTGCTGCTGCTGGCGTGGGCTACGCCGGAGCTGAGCGTCACCCACTTGGTGCTGGCGCTGCTGGCGAGCCTGGGTGTTTACCTGGTTCGGCGCCGGGTGCTCGATGGCCAGCCGCAGGAGGGGGCCAAGCAACCTGAAGCGAGCCACCCCCGGCGTCCGGTGCTGGTGGCCTCGCGCAAGGCCGGGGCACCGATCGACCCGGTGCGCGCCGCCTGAGTGAGCAACCCGGTTCGCCCTGCGTCGAGGCCTTAGCCTGGATGCGTGCACGGCCGATACGAAAGAACCCCAGCACCGCGAGGTGCTGGGGTTCTTCGTTTGCAGCCTGCCCTGCGCCTCCCTGGCGGCGGGCCATGCGGGTGCGATCAGACGGTGAAGCGCGCAACCATGCCGTTGAGCTCCACGGCCAGGCGCGACAGCTCGTGGCTGGCGGCGGCGGTCTGGTTGGCACCGGTGGCGGTCTGCACCGAGATGTCGCGGATGTTCACCAGGTTGCGGTCCACTTCGCGGGCCACCTGGGCCTGCTCTTCGGCGGCGCTGGCAATGACCAGGGTGCGTTCGTTGATCTGGCTGACCTGCTCGGTGATCTCCACCAGGGCGCGGCCGGCGGCTTCGGCGATTTCCAGCATCTGCCGGGCGCGCTGGTCGTTCTGGTTCATGGCGTCCACGGCTTCGCCGGTGCCGCTCTGGATGCTGCCGATCATCTGCTCGATTTCGCGGGTGGATTCCTGGGTGCGGTGGGCGAGGGCGCGGACCTCGTCGGCGACCACGGCGAAGCCACGGCCCTGCTCGCCGGCACGGGCGGCCTCGATGGCGGCGTTGAGGGCCAGCAGGTTGGTCTGCTCGGCGATGGCGCGGATCACGTCCAGCACCTTGCTGATGCTTTGTGCGCGGTCGGCCAGGCCTTCCACCAGGGTGGAGGTGTGGGCGACTTCCTGGCTCATGCTGCGGATCGCCTGCACCGTCTGCTGCACGCGGTCGCGGCCGTCCTGCGCCGATTCCTCGGAGGCACGGGAGGCGTCGGAGGTGGAACTGGCGTTGCGCGCGACCTCTTCCACGGCGGCGGTCATCTCGTTGACGGCGGTGGCGGCCATTTCGATTTCGTCGTGCTGGCGGGTGAGGGAGCGGTTGCCTTCCTCGGTCACCGCGTTGAGTTCCTCGGCGGCGGAGGCCAGCTGGGTGGCGGAGGTGCCGATCTGCTGGATGGTGCCGCGCAATTGCTGCTGCATGCGCAACAGGGCGGTGAGCAGCTGCGCCGGTTCGTCCTTGCCGGCGGTGTCGATGCGCCCGGTAAGGTCACCGCTGGCCACCACGCCGGCCGCCTGCACGGCTTCGCTCAGGGGCAGGGTGATGCTACGGGTGAGGGCCCAGGCGAGGGCGACGGTGATCAGTGCGGCGATCACCAGCACGCTGATGACGGCGGTGGTGGCGCTGGCGTAGTTCTCGTCTGCCTGGGTGTTGGCGGCGTCGGCGCCCTGGGTGTTGTAGTCGGAGAGTTCGTTGAGCGCCTTGAGGGTGGTGCGGTAGTTGTCCAGCAGCGGGCCTTGGAGCAGTTCGGTGGCGGCCGCCTTCTCACCGCCCTTGGACATGGCGAGCAGCTTGTCGACACCGGCGATGAAGCCCTGGCGCTCCTGGGTGTAGCGGTCGAACAGCTGCTGGTCGCGGCCCGGGTCGATGCCGGCCTTGTAGGTGCTTTCGGCCTTGTCGAGCTGGGCGATGATTTCGCGCATGCGCGTTTCGAGGAACTGCTGGGAGGACTGATCCGTCGCCAGGACATGGCCGAGCTGCACCTGGCGCAGTTCGGTCAGGGACAGGTTGATCTGGGCGATGGTGCGCACGCTGGGCAGCCAGCTCTGGCTGATCTCGGTGGAGGCGTCGTTGATCACCGACATGCGGTTGAGCGAGAACAGGCCGGTCAACACCAGCAGCAACGTGATGATGGCGAAGCCGAAAGCCGCGCGGGGCGCGATGGGGAACTGACGCAGGAACATGGGTACTTCTCCGGGGTGGCTGCGGGACGAACCAGGGAGGCTCGGAAAAAGTATAGGAAGCCCTGTGAATTACGCGTGAACTTCACCGCTGCGCTGGGCTTGCGAGCCTCTGGGACGGTAGTGGCGGGACTTTCCATGGCCCTGAAACGACCATGCCCGTATCGGTGATACGGGCATGGCGGGTGTTGCGTGCCTGGCGGCGCTGGCGTCAGGCCGAGAAGCGCTTGAGCACCAAGGTGGCGTTGGTGCCGCCGAAGCCGAAGCTGTTGGACATGATGGTGTCCAGCTTGGCGTTCTCGCGGGTCTCGCGCAGGATCGGCAGGTCGGCCACTTCCGGGTCCAGCTCGTCGATGTTGGCGGAGCCGGCGATGAAGTTGCCTTCCATCATCAGCAGGCAGTAGATCGCCTCGTGCACGCCGGCGGCGCCCAGGCTGTGGCCGGACAGGCTCTTGGTGGAGCTGATGGCCGGGGCCTTGTCGCCGAACACTTCACGCACGCCGCGGATTTCGGCGACGTCGCCGACCGGGGTGGAGGTGCCGTGGGTGTTCAGGTAGTCGATCGGGGTGTCGACGGTGGAGAGCGCCTGCTGCATGCAGCGGATCGCGCCTTCGCCGCTCGGAGCGACCATGTCGTAGCCGTCGGAGGTGGCGCCGTAGCCGACGATTTCCGCGTAGATCTTGGCGCCACGCGCCAGGGCGTGCTCCAGCTCCTCGACCACCACCATGCCGCCGCCACCGGCGATGACGAAACCGTCACGCTTGGCGTCGTAGGCGCGGGAGGCCTTCTCGGGGGTGTCGTTGTACTGGGTGGAGAGGGCGCCCATGGCGTCGAACAGGCAGCTCTGGCTCCAATGCTCTTCTTCACCGCCGCCGGCGAAGACCACGTCCTGCTTGCCGAGCTGGATCTGCTCCATGGCCTGGCCGATGCAGTGGGCGCTGGTGGCGCAGGCGGAGGAGATGGAGAAGTTCACGCCCTTGATCTGGAAGGGGGTGGCCAGGCAGGCGGATACGGTGCTGCCCATGGTGCGGGTCACACGGTATGGGCCGATGCGCTTGACGCCCTTTTCGCGCAGGGTGTCGATGGCTTCCATCTGGTTGACGGTGGACGCACCGCCCGAGCCTGCGATGAGGCCGGTACGCGGGTTGGAGATCTGCTCGGGTTGCAGGCCCGAGTCCTTGATCGCCTGTTCCATCGCCAGGAAGGCGTAGGCGGCGGCGTCGCCCATGAAGCGGAAGATCTTGCGATCGATCAGCTCTTCGAGGTTCAGGTCGACCGAACCGGAAACGTGGCTGCGCAGGCCCATTTCGGCATAGGACGGGTTGTGGCGGATGCCGGCCCGGCCTGCACGCAGGTTGGAAGAAACGGTTTCCTTGTCATTGCCCAGGCAGGAAACGATGCCCAGGCCGGTGATCACGACGCGACGCATGCGGATAACCCTTAAAAGCTGTCAGTGGAAGTGAACAGGCCGACGCGAAGGCCTTCGGCGCTGTAGATTTCGCGGCCATCGACGCTGACGGTGCCGTCGGCGATGCCGAGGATCAGCGAGCGGCTGATGGTGCGTTTGATCTGGATGTTGTAGGTGATCTTTTTCGCCGTGGGCAGGATCTGGCCGAAGAATTTCACTTCGCCCGAACCCAGGGCACGGCCGCGGCCGGGGTTGCCCTGCCAGCCGAGGTAGAAGCCGACCAGTTGCCACATGGCGTCCAGGCCCAGGCAGCCCGGCATCACCGGATCGCCTTCGAAGTGGCAGGCGAAGAACCACAGGTCCGGGTTGATGTCGAGCTCGGCGACGATTTCGCCCTTGCCGTACTTCCCGCCGGTTTCGCTGATATGGACGATGCGATCGATCATCAACATGTTGGGGGCGGGCAGTTGCGCATTACCGGGGCCGAACAGCTCACCGCGACTGCAGCGCAGCAGATCTTCCCGGGAATAGGCGTTTTGTTTTGTCATGCGAGCTCCTCAATGGTCCCCGTACGCAGGGCTTGGCATTACGTCCACACCGCCGCGCGCACAGGCGTCGAATCGGCAGACTAGTCATAGACTGTTGCGTTGCGGTGAAAGTCACAGAGTACAGTCGTTCACTTGAATCAGGGACGCTTGCGCCTTTGCCCTGGCGCTTTTGTGACGCAAGCCTGCCGCACTTTAGCACTGTTGCCCACTCACCGAAGGTCGGGGGGGCAATCCGTCGCGCCGCCCAGCCAGCGCTGCAGGACGCGCTGCAAGTCGGCCCGTTTGAAGGGCTTGGCCAGGTAGTCGTTCATGCCGGCTTCCAGGCAGGCTTCGCGGTCGCCCTGCAGGGCGTTGGCGGTGAGGGCGATGATCGGCGTGCGGGCGCCACCATTCATCTTGCGAATCTGTCGGGTGGCTTCGTAGCCGTCGAGCACCGGCAGGCGGCAGTCCATGAGGATCGCCGAGAAGTGTTGCCGCGAGGCGCTCTGCACCGCCTGGGCGCCGTCGCCCACCAGGCTGACGCGGTAGCCGAGGCTGCGCAGCATGGCTTCGATCACCGTCTGGTTGACCGGGTTGTCTTCCACCAGCAGCACCTGCTGGCCCGCGCCGTTGCTGGCTTCGTTGCCGTTGCCCTGGCTGGCGCGATGCTCCTGCTGGCGGAACGGCAGGGGGATTTCCAGGGTGAAGATCGAGCCCCGCCCTTCCAGGCTCTCGGCGCGCAGGGTGCCGCCCATGCGCTCGGCCAGGGTGCGGGCGATGGGCAGGCCCAGCCCGGTGCCGCCGTAGCGCCGGGAGATGGAGCTGTCGGCCTGCTGGAAGGCGTCGAACATGTGCTCCAGGCGTTCCGGCGGGATGCCGATGCCGCTGTCGTGCACGGCGCAGGTGAGCCAGAGCACCTCGTCGTCCAGCGGCTGCCATTGGGTGAGCACGCGGATACCGCCGTCCTCGGTGAATTTCAGCGCGTTGCCCATCAGGTTGACCAGGATCTGGCGGATGCGCGTCGGGTCGCCTTGCACCTCGATCTGCTCCAGGCCTTCCTGGGTCTCCAGGGTCAGCGCCAGGCCGCGCTGCGAGGCGCTGTGCTGGAACACCTGTACCGAGCCTTGCACCAGCTCCAGCAGGTTGAAGGAGATGCGCTCCAGCTCCAGGGCGCCGCGCTCGATGCGGGAGAAGTCGAGGATGTCGTTGATCACCTTGAGCAGGTGCTCGGTGGACTCGGCGGCCAGGGCGGCGTATTCGGCCTGCTCCTGGTTCAGTTCCGTTGTTTCAAGAAGTTGCAGCATGCCCAGCACGCCGTTCATGGGCGTGCGCAGCTCGTGGCTCATCATCGCCAGGAAGTCGGATTTCGCACGGTTGGCCTGCTCGGCCTCTTCGCGGGCGGTGATCAGTTGGTCGATGGCCTGCTGCTGCTCGCGGCTGGCCTTGTCCAGGCCGCTGGCGAGGTTATTGATGTGCCGGGCCAGGTCGCCCAGCTCGCCTTCGTCCACCACCGGCAGGCTGGCCTGGTAGTTGCCGCCCTGGATGGCCTCCACCGCTTCGCCCATGGCGCTGATGGGCTGCGACAGGCGGGTGGCCAGGCGCCGCGCCAACAGGAAGGTGAGCACCAGGGCGAAGAGGGCGAGCACTGTGGCCTTGAGGAGGATTTCCTGCTGGCGGCTGCTGAACGCATCGTTGGACATGCCCACCACCACGCGGCCCAGGTAGCCGCTGGCGAGCTTGCCGTTGCTGCGTTCGCTGTGGAACAGGGTTTCGCTGTCCAGCTTCATCTGCTGCATGCGGATGGGCGCGTGGAACACCTCCACCTGGGGCCCGGCGCGATCCAGGCTGCCGGGCTGCTCGACATACACGAGGATGTTGTCCTCGCGGTCGCGCACTTCGAGGAAGCGCACGTGGGGGGTGTCCAGGGTGGCCTTGAGCAGGCCTTCGAGTACCGGCAGGTTGCCGGCGATCACGCCGTATTCGGCGGCCGGCGCCAATTGGTTGGCGATCAGCTGGCCGGTGTGGTTCAGCTCCTGGCGCAGGTCCTGGAGGCGGGCGAAGGTGAAGAAGCCGGTGAGCAGCAGCGTCAGCAGCAGGGCCGGGCCCAGGCTGATCAGCTGGGTACGGGTGTGGATGTCCCAGCCGCGGCGCAGGCTCATCGGCAGCTCCCGGCACGGGCGCTGGCGGTGGAGCGGGGGAGGGCTGGGCGGCGGATCATCCGTGTGCCTCGTGACAGGCTCGTCCATGGAAAAGGTGATGGCATGGTGAAACTCTAGCTGGGCCTGCGCTCTGGTCGAATGGCATCCGTCGCGGCGGGTGTGGCACCTCGTTCGTCCGCTGCGGTCATAGAGGGCTGGATTGTCGTGCCTGGATTCGGACTTGACCAGTGGCAGATGGCGAGTTTGAGACTGGCTGGTCGCTCGGCCCTCCGTATAATGCGCGCAACCCGCCATCCCCGATGGCTCTACATGGACTGGTTATGACTCAACAGCAATCGATCGCGGTGCTGGGCGGCGGCAGCTTCGGCACCGCCATCGCCAACCTCCTGGGCGAGAACGGCAAGAGCGTGCAGCAGTGGATGCGCGACCCGGAGCAGGCCGAGGCGATCCGCGCCAACCGCGAGAACCCGCGCTACCTCAAGGGGGTGAAGATCCACCCCGGCGTCGAGCCCACCACCGACCTGGATGCGGTGCTCGCCAGCTGCGAGCTGATCTTCGTCGCCATCCCCTCCAGCGCGCTGCGCAAGGTGCTCGAACCGGTGGCCGGCCAGCTGAAGGGCCGCATGCTGGTCAGCCTGACCAAGGGCATTGAGGCGCAGAGCTTCCTGCTGATGAGCCAGATACTCGAAGACATCGCCCCCGAGGCGCGCATCGGCGTGCTGTCCGGCCCCAACCTGGCCCGCGAAGTGGCCGACCACGCGCTGACCGCCACCGTGGTCGCCAGCGAAGATGCCGAGCTGTGCCAGCAGGTGCAGGCCGCGCTGCACGGCAAGACCTTCCGCGTCTATGCCAGTGCCGACCGCTTCGGCGTCGAGCTGGGCGGCGCGCTGAAGAACGTCTACGCCATCATCGCCGGCATGGCCGCCGCGCTGGGCATGGGCGAGAACACCAAGAGCATGCTGATCACCCGCGCCCTGGCGGAAATGACCCGCTTCGCGGTGAAGCTCGGCGCCAACCCCATGACCTTCCTCGGCCTGGCCGGCGTCGGCGACCTGATCGTCACCTGCTCCTCGCCCAAGAGCCGCAACTACCAGGTCGGCCATGCCCTGGGCGAAGGCCTGAGCCTGGAAGACGCCGTCGCCCGCCTCGGCGAGGTGGCCGAGGGCGTCAACACCCTCAAGGTGCTCAAGGCGCGTGCCGAAGAGCTGCAGGTGTACATACCGCTGGTCGCGGGCCTGCATGCCATTCTTTTCGAGGGGCGTACGCTGGCCCAGGTGATCGAAGCGCTGATGCGCGCCGAGCCGAAGACCGATGTCGACTTCATTCCCACCAGCGGCTTCTGAGCCCTGCCGATCAAGGACAAGGAGATTCCCATGAGTGAAGAGCGCGAAGACCTGCAGCGCGAGTCCATCCTGCTGCGCGTGCTGTGGATGCTGATCTTCGTCGTCGTCTGGCAACTGGCCGAGATCGTCCTCGGCGTGGTGGTCCTGGCGCAGCTTGGCTACCGCGCCTTCTATGGCGCGCCCAATGGCGGCCTGATGGGCTTCGGCGACAGCCTCAGCCAGTACCTGATGCAGATCGGCCGCTTCGGCACCTTCAACACCGAAGAGAAGCCCTGGCCCTTCGCCGATTGGCCCGCACCGCGCGCGCCGGAAGGCGAGGCCGCCCATTCGGTGCCGCCGGCGCCGCACCCGGTACGAGACGAAGAGCCCAAGCTGTGAGGCTGTGGCTGCTGCGCCACGGTGAGGCCGAGCCCCGCGCCGCCACCGATGCCGAACGCCCGCTGACCCGCAATGGCCGCCAGGAAGTGCTGCATGCCGCCGCACGCCTGGCCGGCCGGCCGCTGCAGCGGATCATCGCCAGCCCCTACCTGCGTGCCCAGCAGACCGCCGAACTGGTGCGCGAGGCGCTGGATTTCCAGGGCGCGATCATCACGCTGCCCTGGCTCACGCCCGAAAGCGACCCGCGCGAAGCCCTCGCGCAGCTGGCCGAGCGGGAGGAGGGCGAGCTGCTGCTGGTGACCCACAACCCCTTCGTCGGTGAACTCGCCGGCCTGCTGCTCCACGGCCACCGCCAGCAACCGCTGCCCATGGGCACCGCCAGCCTCGCCGAGCTGGAGGGCGAGATGGCCCTGGCGGGGCTGATGGAACTGCGCTCCCTGCACCACGCCCACCGGATCTGACCCCCGCCCTCAAGGACGACCCCATGCTCAGACGCATCACCCTCCGCGCCCTGCTGGCGCTGGTACCCCTGTTCACCGGTTCCGCCGTGCAGGCGGCGGACCATCCCGACGCGTCCTTCTTCGTCGGTAACTACTGGATCGTCGGCCGCGACATCGACACCGGCAAGCCCTACACCGGCGAGCTGGACATCTACCAGGACGAGGGCGAACTGTCCCTGGCCTGGACCGTGGCGAGGAAAGCTGGACCGGCAAGGCGCACTTCGAGGATTCCGAGCTGGTGGACGGCGCCTCGGGGCTGCGCATCGACTTCAAGCGCAACGGCCAGGAGTACCAGGGCACCATGCTCTGGCGCACCGACTGGGACAACTACGCGCGGGTCTCCGGCTACATCTACCGCCCCGGCCAGCAGACCGACAAACCCGGGCTGGAAGCCTGGTTCATCGCCCCCTCGAACTGATCCGGGCTACGGCTGGATGGGCGCGTCGCCATGATTCGTAGGATGGGTAGAGGTACGAAACCCATGCTGTAGGAGTCATGGCTGTGTTCGATGTGGGCGCTCATACCGGGCGTGCTCGAACGCCCCTGCAACCGCGAGATGACGTGTTTCCTTCCGCGAAACACGTCACTGCGCCGCCTCGATCGGGCCGACGCAATCTCCGCACAACCATCGATTTTCTCCTTTTTTTCCGCTGAAACCCCCGCCCCAGAGCCTCTCGGAAGCTGTGTCCGAGCCCGATACATTTCTTAACTTGCGCCGCTCCGTACTGCGTGGAATATTCGCCCAAGCAAGTGCTTGGTTGTCCCCAGAAAAACAAAAAAGGAGGAGGCCCTGTGGCTGATGCAGTCCGTTTGCCGCTTGAGATGTTTTTCGAGCGAGAAGCACGTCATCCCAACAAACGCTACCTGGTCCAACCGCTGTCCGGCGGCAGGGTCGAGGAGCTGACCTGGGGTGATGTCGGCGACCAGGCGCGACGCGCCGCCAGCTGGCTGAGAGGGCGCGACCTGCCGCCCGGCAGCCGCATCGCCATCATTTCCAAGAATTGCGCCCACTGGATAGTCGCGGACCTGGCGATCTGGATGGCTGGGCACATCTCCGTTCCCCTCTACCCGAACCTCACCGCCGAGTCGGTGAATCAGGTGCTGGCCCACTCGGAAACGGCGCTGGCCTTCATCGGCAAGCTGGACGACTGGCCCGCCATGGCCGGTGGCATTCCCGAAGGCGTGGCCACCATCGCGCTGCCGATCCACCCCGAGGGTGACTTCAGCTACCACTGGAGCGAGCTGCAGGCGGAGTCGCCGATCCGCGACAACCCCAAGACCAGCGCCGACCAGCTGGCCACCATCATCTACACCTCCGGCACCACCGGTACGCCCAAGGGCGTGATGCAGACCTTCGGCAACTTCGCCTTCGCCGCCGGCCATGGCGTGCAGCTGTTCAAGACCAGCGAAGAAGACCGCCTGCTGTCCTACCTGCCGCTGTGCCACGTGGCCGAGCGCATGTTCGTCGAAATGGCTTCCTTGTATGCCGGGCAGACGGTGTTCTTCGCCGAAAGCCTGGATACCTTCCTCGAAGACCTCAAGCGGGCGCGGCCCACGGCCATCTTCGGCGTGCCGCGCATCTGGACCAAGTTCCAGATGGGCGTCTACGCGAAGATGCCGGCGCAGAAGCTCGAACGCCTGCTCAAGCTGCCGATCATCGGCCGCATCGTTGGCCGCAAGGTGCTCGCCGGGCTTGGCCTGGATGCCGTGCGCGTGGCCCTGTGCGGTGCCGCGCCGGTGCCCGAGGCGCTGCTGCACTGGTACAAGCGCCTGGGCCTGGACGTGCTCGAGGTCTACGGCATGACCGAGAACTGCGGCTATTCCCACGTGTGCCGCCCCGGTGAACAGATGACCGGTTGGATCGGTCGCAACAGCCCCGGCGTCGAAGTGCGCATCCATGACGATGGCGAAGTGCAGGTGCGCAGCGGCGCCACCATGCAGGGGTACTACAAGGACGCGGAGAAGACTGCCGAGACCATCACTCCCGACGGCTTCCTGCGCACCGGCGACAAGGGCGAGCAGGACGCCGCCGGCAACCTGCGCCTCACCGGCCGCATCAAGGAAATCTTCAAGACCAGCAAGGGCAAGTACGTGGCCCCGGCGCCCATCGAGAACCGCCTGGCGGTGCACACCCGCATCGAGCAGGTGTGCGTGGTGGGCGATGGCCTGCCGCAACCGATGGCGCTGTGCGTGCTTTCCGATGTCGGTCGCCATGAAGCCGCCAACGGCACCCGCGCCGAACTGGAGGGCAGCCTGCGCGAATTGCTCGAGCAGGTGAACGAGGCGCTCGACAAGCACGAACGGCTGCTCGGCCTGGTGCTGGTGAAGGAGGTCTGGGCGGTCGACAACGGCTTCCTCACGCCTACCCTGAAGATCAAGCGCAGCGTGGTGGAAGGCACCTACGGCTCGCGCTTCCCCGAATGGATCGAGCGCCGCCAGGCGGTGCTCTGGCACGAGTGACCCCTGACCGCCGGGTGCCCTGGCCGCCCCGGCGGCAATCTTCCAAGGAGCCGACATGAGCCTGTGGCGCCAGACCCCTGACCTCGAAAAACTCAATGCCTCCCAGCAGGGCACCATCGGTGGCCTGCTGGACATCCGCTTCGAAGCCTTCGACGACGAATCCATCACCGCCAGCATGGTGGTCGACAGCCGCACCCACCAGCCCTACGGCCTGCTCCACGGCGGCGCCTCGGTGGTGCTGGCCGAGAGCCTCGGCTCCACCGCCAGCTTCCTCTGCATCGACACCAGCCGCTTCTACTGCGTGGGCCTGGAGGTCAACGCCAACCACCTGCGCGGCCTGCGCAGCGGCCGCGTCACCGCCGTCGCCCGCCCGGTGCACCTGGGCCGCACCACCCACGTCTGGGACATCCGCCTCAGCGGCGACGACGGCAAGCCCAGCTGCATCTCGCGCCTGACCATGGCCATCGTCCCCCTGGGCGAGCAGCCGCCGAAGGGGTGAGTGGGGGGCGGCTGCAATTTCATCCAAGCCGAGCACCCGTTCCGCACGGTAGAGTGGCGCCATGGAGCACACTAGCCACCTTCCCAGCGCGCTGCCCGGCGTCCGCCTGATCGACGCCGAGTACCACGACTTCGCCTTTCCGCGGCATTTCCACCTGGAGTACCACGTGGGCCTGCTGCTGAGCGGGCAGCAGCGCTTCGTCAGTGGTGGCGAGCGCTGCCTGGCCGGGCGTGGCGATACCCTGTTGATGGCGCCGGAGCAGATCCACGACGGCGCCAGCCTGGGCGGGGAGGGCTACCGCATCCGCATCCTGGCCATCGAACCGGACTGGCTGGACGCCGCCAGCCGCAGCCTCAGCGATGGTCGCCAGGGTGCGCCGCGCCTGACCAGCAGCACCTTGCGCGAGCCGGTGCTGCAGCGGCACCTGCAAGCGGTGCATGCGGGGTTCTTCGGGGGCTCGGCCCTGGCCCTGGAAAGCGCTTTGTGGCCGGCCCTGGCCTGCCTGCTGGGGCAGGGCTCGACGCTGCGGGTGCGTGAGCCGGAGCGAGGGTTCGATGCACTGACCTGGCAACGTCTGCGCGAGTGGCTGGAGTCACGCCTGGAGTCGCCGCCGTCCCTGGAGGAGCTGGCGAGTTTCTGCGGCCTCAGCCCCTGGCAGGCGCTGCGGCGTTTCCGCCATCACTGTGGCCTGCCGCCCCAGCAGTGGCTGACCCAGTTGCGCCTGGAACGGGCCCTGCCGCTGGTGCTGCGCGGCACCCAGCCCCTGAGCCAGGTGGCGCTGCAGCTGGGCTTCTACGACCAGGCGCACTTCTCCCGGCTGTTCCGCCGCACCTACGGCCTGCCGCCCGCTCGCCTGCGCGCCGGGCACTGACGCACCCCGGCGGTGGCAATAGCGCCATCATCACTGGCAGTTACGGTCATTGCCGGCATCGCCGGGCTGCCGGAAAATCCCCGGCAGTCCCCAAACAGCCGGCACTGCCATGTCCCAGACGATTTTCTTCGCCCATGCCAACGGCTTCCCGTCGGCCACTTACGCCAAGCTGTTCGCGGCGCTGGGCCCGGACTTCCGCATCCAGCACCTGGAGCAGCACGGCCATGACCCGCGTTTCCCGGTCAACGACAACTGGGAAAACCTGGTGGACGAGCTCATCCACCACCTCGAAGCCCAGGGCGAGCCGGTGTTCGGCGTTGGCCACTCCCTCGGCGGCGTGCTGCACTACCACGCGGCCCTGCGCCGCCCGGACCTGTACCGCGGCGTGGCCATGCTCGATTCGCCGGTGCTGACCCTGGCCGACCGCATCGTCATCCGCGCGGCCAAGCGCTTCGGCTTCATCGACCGCATCACCCCGGCCGGGCGCACCCTGGGCCGGCGCGAGGAGTTCGCCGACCTCGACGAGGCGCGCCTGTACTTCTCCGGCAAATCGCTGTTCCGCCGCTTCGACCCGGATTGCCTGGACGCCTACGTGCGCCACGGCTTCACCGAAACAGGCAGCGGCCTGCGGCTGAAGTTCGACCCCGCCACCGAGATCAGCATCTACCGCAGCGTGCCCCACAGCAGCCCGGGCCGCCCGCAGCAGCTCGCCGTACCTCTGGCGGTGGTGCGCGGGCGCCACAGCCGCGTGGTGCTGCCCCACCATGCGCGCCTGGTGAAACGCGTGCCCAAGGGCGAATACCTGTCCCTGCCCGGCGGCCACATGTTCCCCCTGGAGCGCCCGCAGGACACCGCCGAACTGCTGAGGAACCTCTTCAACCGCTGGCAGGGCCAGCGCACCGACCGGGAGCCCGCATGAGCGCGCACGTCGAGGAAATCCGCCTGAACCTGCCCCACGTCGAGCTGGCGGCACACATCTTCGGGCCCGAGGACGGCCAGCCGGTGCTGGCTCTGCACGGCTGGCTGGACAACGCCATGACCTACGCGCGCCTGGCGCCGAAGCTCCAGGGGCTGCGCATCGTCGCCCTGGATTTCGCCGGCCACGGCCATTCCGGGCACTACCCGCCGGGCTCCAGCTACCAGCTGTGGGAATACGCCGAGGACGTGCTGCTGGTGGCCGAGCAACTGGGCTGGGAGCGTTTCTCGCTGATGGGCCACTCCCTGGGCGCCATCGTCTCGGTGCTGGTGGCCGGCTCCCTGCCCGAGCGCATCGAGCGCCTGGCGCTGATCGACGGCTTGATCCCCTATACCGGCGAAGCCGACGGCGCGCCCAAGCGCCTGGGCGATGCGCTCAAGGCACGGCTGGCGCTGCGCGATAAGCGCAAGCCGGTGTACGCCGATGTCGAGCGCGGCGTGGAAGCACGCATGAAGGGCGTGGTGGCGGTCAGCCGCGAGGCCGCCGAACTGCTCGCCGGGCGCGGCCTGATGCCGGTGCCGGGTGGCTACACCTGGCGCACCGACATGCGCCTGACCCTGCCGTCGCTGATGCGCCTGACCTTCGCCCACGCCACCGAGTTCGTCCGCGCGGTGCGCTGCCCCACGTCCCTGGTGCTGGCGGAGGAGGGGCAGATCCGTGCCGAGCCGCGTATCGCCGAGCTGCTCCAGGGTCTAGGCTTCGAGGTGCATCACAAACCCGGTGGCCATCACCTGCACCTCAACGATGAAAACGGCGCCCAGGCCGTAGCAGACTGTTTCAATAGCTTCTTCGCCTCGCCTTGACTTGATCGGGGCAACCGGGAAGGCTGGGCGCCTTCCCAAGGAGAGCCCGGATGATCGACCTCTACACCGCTGCCACGCCCAACGGGCACAAGGTCTCCATCGCCCTCGAAGAACTGGGGCTGCCCTACAGGGCCCATGGCCTCTCGTTCGAGCGCAAGGAACAGAAGGCGCCATCCTCGTCTACCTGGCCGAAAAAACCGGCCAACTGCTGCCCGCCGACGCCAAGGGCCGCTCCGTGGCCATGCAATGGCTGATGTTCCAGATGGGCGGGGTCGGGCCGATGCAGGGCCAGGCCAACGTCTTTTACCGCTATTTCCCGGAAACCCTGCAACCGGCCATCGACCGCTACCAGCACGAGACCCGCCGCCTGTATGAGGTGCTCGACTCGCGCCTGGCGCTGGTGGAGTACCTGGCGGGTGACTACGGCATCGCCGATATCGCCACCTTCCCCTGGGTGCGCCTGCACGATTGGGCCGGCGTGTCGGTGGAGGGGCTCACCCACCTGCAACGCTGGCTCGCGGCCATCGAGGCCCGCCCGGCGGTGCAGCGCGGCCTGCAGGTACCCAAGCGCCAGGAGTCCGCCGACACGGTGGTCAAGACCGGCCAGTCCATGTTGATTCGCTAAGGATGCGCATGCGCTCTCTCATCGTTACCGGCCTGCTGTTGGCCGCGTCCCTGCAGGTGGCTGCCGCCCACGCCGCCGACCTGCCCGACAGCCACGACCTCAGCGCCTTGCCGCGCTTCCCCCACGCCGAGATCGTCGACTTCAAGGAAGCCGCCGACCAGGAACGTATCTACCCCCAGGGCTCGATCCGGCGCATCAGCAACCAGCTGCGCTTCGAACAGAAGGTCGACGCCCAGGGCCGGCAGACGTCGGTCACCTACTTGCTGCCCAGCGGCCACAGCTCGGGCGAGGCCTTCGACGGCGCACGCACCGCCCTGCTCGACAAGGGCGCGGTGCCGCTCTACTGGTGCCAGGGCCGTGATTGCGGCTCCAGCAGCCTGTGGGCCAACTCGGTGTTCGGCAACGCGCGCCTCTATGGCCCGGACGAACAGCAGGCCTACCTGCTGGTGCGCCTGGCCGAGCCGCAGCAGGACAGCCTGCTGGCGCTCTACGCCATCACCCGGGGCAACCGCCGCGCCTACCTGCATGCCGAGCAACTGGACGCCGCCACACCGCTGGGCGAAATCCTGCCCACACCCGCCACCCTGATGCGCGAGCTGAAGACCAGCGGCGAGCTGCACCTGACCGGCCTGTCGGCAGCGCCGACCCCCGCCTGGGCGACGCTGCTGGCACGCAGCCTCAACCTCGACAGCACCCTGCGCGCGAGCCTCTCCGGCGAGGGCGCCGAAGCCTGGCGCCAGGCCCTGGTGGAGCAGGGCGTGCGCGCCGCGCGCCTGGAGCTGGGTGATGCGGCCAACGACGGCCTGCACCTGGAGTGGCTGCGCTGAGGCACAGCGTCCATGCTTGCTTGACGTGGCGCCCGATGGCGCCACGTTTGCGTTTTTCCACGGAGTGTTTTGTTCATGCTGAATAACGATCGCCTGTTGGTGCAGATACTCCTGCTCGCCTTGCTGGGGGCCTGTATCTGGGTGCTGGCGCCGTTCTGGTCGGCGTTGTTCTGGGCCGCCGTGCTGGCCTTCGCCAGCTGGCCGCTGATGCGCCTGCTCACCCGCGGGCTGGACGGGCGCGTGTCCCTGGCCGCCGCCGTGCTCACCGCCGGCTGGATGCTGCTGGTGGCGGTGCCCCTGGTGTGGATGGGCTTCAACCTTGCCGACCACATCCGCGATGCCAACGAACTGGTGAAGAACGTCCAGGTGGAGGGCTTGCCGCAGCCGCCGGAATGGTTGGCCGAGATGCCCCTGGTGGGCGACCGCCTGGTAGCCCTGTGGCAACGTGTGGACGCCCAGGGCGCGGCCTTCTTCACCAGCCTCAAACCCTACATGGGCCAGGCCGGCAACTGGATCCTGGCGCGCAGCGCCCAGCTCGGCGGCGGCATGCTGGAGCTGGCTCTGAGCCTGGTGCTGGTGTTCTTCTTCTACCGCGACGGCCCGCGCATGGCGCTGTTCGCCGAGCGCGCCCTGGAACGCCTGATCGGCGACCGCGCCCCGCACTACCTGGAGCTGGTGGCCGGTACCGTGCAGCGGGTGGTCAACGGCGTGATCGGCACCGCCGCCGCCCAGGGCCTGCTGGCGCTGATCGGCTTCTGGATCGCCGGTGTGCCAGGGGCGCTGGTGCTGGGCCTGGTCACCTTCGCCCTGAGCCTGATCCCCATGGGCCCGCCGCTGGTGTGGGTGCCCGCGACCGCCTGGCTGTTCTGGCACGGCGAGTACGGCTACGGCGTGTTCCTGGCGATCTGGGGCTTCTTCATCATCAGCGGCGTGGACAACGTGCTGAAGCCCTACCTCATCAGCCGGGGCGGCAACCTGCCGCTGGTGGTGGTGCTGCTCGGCGTGTTCGGCGGCATCCTCGCCTTCGGCTTCATGGGGCTGTTCCTCGGCCCGACCCTGCTGGCGGTGGCCTACAGCCTGATTTCCGACTGGATCGGCCGGCCCCTGCCCGAGTCGACCGACAAGCCCCGGGAGCCGGACCCCAGCTAAACCACGACTGGCCAGCAGAACCGCAATCTGGGGGCTCTGCTGGCTTGGAAGCGCAGTGGCACGGTGATAGCCTTTTCGCCGCATTTTTCCGCGCCGCTTTGCATCGGCTCCGCTTGCGGATGCAGGGAAGCAACAATTCACACGGATATTCCGCGAGTCGAACCATGAGCAAAACCGCAAAGATCGCCCTGGGCGCAGTTGTCGCCATCGCAGCCGTTTCCGGCGCCGGTGCCTGGTACACCGGCACCCAGCTGCCCGCCGTGCTGGACACCTCCATCAAGGAAGCCAACGCGCAACTGAAGCAGTCCGCGCCGGCCTTCGGCACCTCCGCCACCCTGGAACTGGTCTCCCTTGAGCAGGGCGTGTTCACCAGCACCGCGCATTACCGCGTGCACGTCGGTGGGGAAGGCGAGGGCGCGGAGCTGTTGTTCGTCGACAAGATCGAGCACGGCCCCTTCCCGCTGTCGCGCCTCAAGGCCTTCAAGCTGGCGCCGGTGATGGCCGCCAGCAACTACGCCCTGGAATCCAGCCCCAGCGTCGAGAAATGGTTCGCCGCCAGCAAGGGCGCTTCGCCCCTGGTCGGTGACGTGAGCATCGGCTACGACCGCTCCATGAGCGGCAGCCTGACCCTGCTGCCCCTGGACATGCAGATGGAGGACGAGTCCCACCTGAGCTTCTCCGGCCTGAACCTGGAAGTGCGCAGCGATGCCGGCGGCAACCGCGTCGCCGCCATCGGCACCATGGACAGCCTCAAGGTCGACGCCGTTTCCGAGCAGGGCGAGCCGGTGCACGTGCTGTTCCAGGGCCTGTCCCTGGCCAGCGACCAGAGCCGCGCCGCCAGCGGCCTGTACGTGGGCAAAAGCGATTTCACCCTGAAGACCGCCAATGTCATCGTCGGTGAAAACCCGGGCGTGCGGCTCACCGACCTGGCCCAGCGCCAGGACACCCGCGAGAACGGCAGCAACATCGAAGGCAGCCTGACCCTGGACGCCGGCAGCATCAGCTACGCCGACAAGCCCATCGGCAGCGCGCAGATGGTCTGGACCATGAAGAGCCTCGACTCGGTGGCGCTGAAATCCCTGGCGGACTTCTACGGCGCGCTGTACCAGCAGGTCGGCCAGGTTGGCCAGGCCGGCGAATCGACCCTCGAGGACCTGACCGAAGCCCAGCAGGAGCAGGCCAAGGCCGACCTCATCAAGCTGCTGGAAGGCAAGCCGCAGTTCGCCCTCGAGCGCCTGAGCCTGAAGACCGCCAGTGGCGAGAGCCGCTTCAGCCTGGCCATGCAACTGGCCAAGCCGGCGTCCTTCGACCTGCCGCCGGACCAGATCGCCCGTGAAGCCATCACCAGCCTCGACCTGGACCTGAGCCTGTCCAAACCGATGATCAGCGATCTGGTCAGCGTGCAGGCCGTGCTTCAGGGCCAGGACGACCAGGAAGCCATCGCCCAGCAGGCCTCCATGACCACCGAGATGGCCAGCGGCATGCTGCTGTCCACCCAGCTCGTGGCCCTGGAAGGCAACGACATCCGCGCCCGCCTGCACTACGCCGACGGCCAGGTGGACTTCAACGGCAAGAAGATGACGGTCGAGGAATTCGCCGGCCTGGTCATGGCCAGCGCCGGTGGCCTGGGCGGCGCCATGGGCGGCGAGCAGCCGGCCTTCCCGGACGAAGAAACCCCGATGCCGATCGAGGAATAACCCTCCCTCGGTATTCCCAGAGGGCCGGCCGCCACCAGGCGCCGGCCCTTTTTCATGGGTGGAATACCGCCCCGTAGGATGGTGTAGAGCGCAGCGAAACCCATCGATTCGAATGCTTCAGCCACACCGAGAGCGTCGGCCAACACAGCATGGGTTTCGCACGGCTCTACCCATCCTACGAACTCTGTGGAACCGCTTCCGTAGGATGGCGTAGAGCGCAGCGAAACCCATCGATTCGAATGCTTCAGCCACACCGCGAGCGTCGGCCAGCACAGCATGGGTTTCGCACGGATCTACCCATCCTACGAGCTCCGTGGAACCACTTCCGTAGGATGGCGTAGAGCGCAGCGAAACCCATCGATTCGAATGCTCAGCCACACCGCGAGCGTCGGCTGACACAGCATGGGTTTCGCACGGCTCTACCCATCCTACGAACTCCGTGGAACCACTTCCGTAGGATGGCGTAGAGCGCATCGAAACCCATCGATTCGAACCCACCATCGGGCTGATCGCCGAAACAAAAAACCGGCCGCTGCGCACTCACGCAGCGGCCGGTTTTCTTTTCGCGGGACGGGCTCAGGCGGCGATGCTGAGCTGGCTGCCGACGCGGGCCTCGTAGGTGCCGGCGCTGCTTTCGTACTGCTTGAGCAGGGCGGCGGCCAGGCGCGCGTAGACGTCATCGCTGCTGGCGCTGGTGCTGCTGGTGTCGCTTTGGCTGCCGCTCTGGCCGAACAGGCTGCTCAGCTCGTCCTGGCTGATGCTGCCGTTGCCATCGGCATCCAGGGAGCTGAACAGCTCGTCGCTGTCGCCACCGAAGCCCGCGCCCGGCGGTGGGGGAGGCGGCGGGGCGAGGGCGGCGGTTTCGTCGATGCTGAGGCTGCCGTCACCGTTGGCATCGAGGCTGGCGAACAGCTCGCTGCTGTCGATGCCGCTGTCGCTTTCCTTGGCGTTGGCCAGCGCGGTGCTGAGTTCGTCCTTGGCGACGCTGCCGTCGCCGTTGCTGTCCAGCAGGCTGAACAGCTTTTCCTGCAGTTTCGATTGCCCCGAAGCGCAGCCGCCACTGCTGCTGTTGCTGCTGGCGGTGCTTTTCGAGGAGAGCGCCGAGCTGTAGCTGCTGTAGCTGCTGTAGCCCGAGTAACCACTGACGCCACTGATCATGGGAGTCACTCCTGTGCGTGATGGCAAGGCCGGAGTGGGTTCTCCGGTTCTCGCAGGTTCAGGCGCAAGCGTGTCGGGGGTTTATGCGCTTTGTATCGGCACGGAGACAGGGCTCAGGCGCGGGGGATGGTGAGGGTGGCCAGCAGGCCGCCGCCGGGGTTGTCGCCCAGCACCAGGTCGCCGCCCTGGCGGCGGGCGGCTTCGCGGGCGATGGTCAGGCCCAGGCCGACGCCGCCGGAGCTGCGGTTGCGCGAACCTTCGAGGCGGAAGAAGGGTTCGAACACCGCTTCGCGTTGCTCGGGGGCGATGCCGGGGCCGCGGTCGCTGACATGGATGCGCACCTCGGTGGGACCGTCTTCGAGGCGGACCCGCGCATGGCCGGCGTAGCGCAGGGCGTTTTCCACGAGGTTGCTGACGCAGGAGCGCAGCGCCATGGGTTGGGCCCGCAGCGGCGCACATTGGCCTTCGGCACGCACATCGGCGCCACGGTCCTGGGCGTCTTCGGCCATGGATTCCACCAGGGCCTGGAGGTCGAACAGCTGCAGCGCCTCGTCGGCGCGCTGCTGGTGCAGGTAGTTGAGGGTGGCGTCGAGCATGGCGACCATTTCCCCCAGGTCCTGGTCCATGCGGCTGCGCAGCTGGGCGTCCGGCACCTGCTCCACGCGCAGCTTGACCCGGGCGATGGGGGTGCGCAGGTCGTGGGAGACGGCGGCGAGCATGCGGCTGCGCTGGGCCACCTGCTCGCGGATGCGCTGCTGCATCAGATTGAAGGCATGGGCGGCCTGGCGCACCTCGCGCGGGCCGCGTTCATCCAGGGGCGGGGCCTGGAGGTTTTCGCTGAGGCGGTCGGCGGCGCTGGCCAGGCGCTGGATGGGCCGCGACAGCACACGGGCGCCGTACCAGGCGGCAACGATCAGGGTCAGCAGCTGGAAGGTCAGCGGCACCAGCGGGCCACCGAACAGCGGGCGCGGGGGCGGCGGCTGGCCGGCGCGCGGGCCGTCTGTTGCATGGGGCGGCATGGGTTGGGGCGGTGGCGGGTTGCCGTATTGCTGGAACCAGAGGAAGGCCAGCAGGTGGGCGAGGACGATGGCGGCCAGGAAGATGCCGAACAGGCGTGCGAACAGCGTGTCGGCCTGGCGCATCAGCCAATCTCCCTCGCGTCGAACAGGTAGCCCTCGCCGCGTACGGTCTTGATCAGGCGTGGGGATTTGGGGTCGTCGCCGAGCTTCTGCCGCAGGCGCGAGACGAGCAGGTCGATGCTGCGGTCGAAGGCTTCGATGGAGCGGCCCCGGGCGGCGTCGAGCAACTGCTCGCGGCTGAGCACCCGGCGCGGGCGTTCGAGGAACACCCAGAGCAGGCGGAACTCGGCGTTGGACAGCGGCACCACCAGGCCTTCGGGGGATTGCAGCTGGCGCAGCACGCCGTTCAGGCGCCAGGCATCGAAGCGGATGCTGGCGCGCTGGTCGGCCCGCAGGCCTTCGCGGTCGTCGCGCACGCGGCGCAGAATGGTCTGGATGCGCGCCACCAGCTCACGGGGCTCGAAGGGCTTGGCCATGTAGTCGTCGGCGCCCAGTTCCAGGCCAATGATGCGGTCGGTGGGCTCGCAACGGGCGGTGAGCATGAGGATCGGGATATCGGACTCGCCGCGCAGCCAGCGGCACAGAGAGAGGCCGTCTTCGCCGGGCAGCATCAGGTCCAGCACCACCACGTCGAAGGGGGCGCTGGCCAGTGCCTCGCGCATCGCCTCGCCATCGTCGACGCCCACGGCCTCGATATTGAAGCGGGCGAGGTAGTCGCAGAGCAGGTCGCGGATCGGCACGTCGTCGTCCACCAGCAGGGCGCGGGTGTTCCAGCGGCGGTTGTCGGCGGGGGCGGGGGCTTGGTTGTGCATGGGTGTTCTTGCCATCTGGCGGGTTCACCGGGCCGGTGGACCACTGTGCTTCGCGTCTGGCGGCAGGGCGTCGAGCGGCGGGCCGTCGGCATCCATCGGGCGCATGCTACTCCGCCGTCCTGCTGCCGGCCATCGCGGCGAGAGGCTCGCCGATGGCGGTGTCGCCAGCGTGTCGGCTTTGTATCGGGTTCGATACAAAGGCGTGGCGTTCATCTCGGAAAGGGCGCTCGCGACCCGGGGAAGGGCCATGGCTGCTTTCCCGGGCTGGATGGGTTACTTATGTCGCGCCGCGCTCGGATGCGCTTCCCCCACAGGAGTTGTCATGCAGATTTCCACCACCCTGCTCGCCGGTTTCTGGGGCTGGCTGGCCGCCAGCAGCCTGTTGCTCGGTGCCGCCATCGGCTTCTGGGTGTCCCTGCCCAAGGCGGTCACCGCCTCGGTGATGGCCTATGGCAGCGGGGTGCTGATCGCCGCGCTGTGCTTCGGGCAGATTCCCGAGGCCGAGCGCCTCGGCGGGCTGGGGCCGACCCTGGCGGGCATGCTCGCCGGTGGCGCGCTGTTCGTCCTCGCCAGCCAGCTGCTGGACCGCTGGGAGGCGCATCATCGCCAGCGCAGCGGCGGCGTGGGCTCCATGGTGGCGCTGCTGATCGCCGTGGGTGCCTTCCTCGATGGCATCCCCGAGTCCCTGGGGCTCGGCCTGGGCCTGCTGGATGGCGGCCAGGTGAGCCTGCTGATGCTGGTGGCGATCTTCCTCTCCAACCTGCCGGAGGGCCTGGCCAGCGCCGCCGGGCTGCGCGAGGAGAAGCGCAGCGGCCTGTTCGTGTTCGGCCTGTGGGGTGTCATCGTGCTGCTCTCGGGCCTGGCGGCCATGGCCGGCCCGGGGCTGATGAGCGACCTGCCGCCGGCCTGGCTGGGCTTCGCCCTGGCGTTCTCCGCCGGTGCGGTGCTGTGCATGCTGGTGGATACGCTGATCCCCGAGGCCTTCGAAAGCACCCACGCCTGGACCGGGCTGATCACCCTGGCCGGCTTCATGACCGCCTTCGCCCTCGATCACCTGGCATGAGCGCGGGCGATCACCGGGGCAGCGGCGGGCGCGGGCTTCCGCTACAATGCGCGCCGTTTTCGACTTGCCAGAGAGCCCGCCCATGTCCGCCTGCCAGACGCCCATCATCGTCGCCCTCGATTTTCCCACCCGCGAAGCCGCGCTGAAGCTGGCCGACCAGCTGGACCCAAAGCTGTGCCGGGTGAAAGTGGGCAAGGAGCTGTTCACCAGCTGCGCATCGGACATCGTCGCCACCCTGCGTGAGCGCGGCTTCGAGGTGTTTCTCGATCTGAAATTCCACGACATCCCCAACACCACCGCGATGGCGGTGAAGGCGGCGGCGGAGATGGGCGTGTGGATGGTCAACGTGCACTGCTCCGGCGGCCTGCGCATGATGGCGGCCTGCCGCGAGACCCTGGAGCAGTTCAACGGGCCCAAGCCGCTGCTGATCGGCGTGACCGTGCTCACCAGCATGGAGCGCGAGGACCTGGCCGGCATCGGCCTGGACATCGAGCCCCAGGAGCAGGTGCTGCGCCTGGCCGCCCTGGCGCAGAAGGCCGGTATGGACGGCCTGGTGTGCTCGGCCCAGGAAGCCACCGCACTGAAGGCGGCGCACCCGAGCCTGCAACTGGTCACCCCCGGCATCCGCCCGGCGGGCAGCGCCCAGGACGACCAGCGCCGCATCCTCACCCCGCGCCAGGCCCTGGACGCCGGCTCCGACTACCTGGTGATCGGCCGCCCCATCAGCCAGGCCGCCGACCCGGCCAAGGCCCTGGCCGCCGTGGTCGCTGAACTCGCCTGAGGCTCGATCGGCGCGCCCCATTTGGTGTCGCGCGATGGTTGGTCGGGTTGCACCCGACCTACATGAGCCCCAAATAAAATGGCCCGGACTGCACTGCAGCCCGGGCCATTTCTATTGGCGCGGAAGGGTTACTTGACCTTCAGCACCAGCTTGCCGAAGTTCTCGCCGCTGAACAGCTTGCCGAGGGTTTCCGGGAAGGTTTCCAGGCCTTCGACGATGTCTTCCTTGCTCTTCAGCTTGCCGGCGGCCATCCAACCGCCCATTTCCTGGGCGGCGCTGGCGAAGTTGGCGGCGTGGTCCATGACCACGAAGCCTTCCATGCGCGCGCGGTTGACCAGCAGCGACAGGTAGTTGGCCGGGCCCTTCACCGCTTCCTTGTTGTTGTACTGGCTGATGGCGCCGCAGATGACGATGCGCGCGCGGGGGGCCAGGCGAGTGAGCACGGCGTCGAGGATGTCACCGCCGACGTTGTCGAAGTACACGTCCACGCCTTTCGGGCACTCGCGCTTGAGGCCGGCGGCGACGTCTTCGTTCTTGTAGTCGATGGCGGCGTCGAAGCCGAGTTCGTCGATCAGGAAGCGGCACTTGTCGGCGCCACCGGCGATGCCGACCACGCGGCAGCCTTTGATCTTGGCGATCTGCCCGGCGATGCTGCCGACCGCGCCGGCGGCGCCGGAGAGCACCACGGTGTCACCGGCCTTGGGCGCACCGACGTCGAGCAGGGCGAAGTAGGCGGTCATGCCGGTCATGCCCAGGGCGGAGAGGTAGAGCGGCAGCGGTGCGCGGCTCGGGTCGACCTTGTAGAAGCCACGGGGCTCGCCGACGAAGTAGTCCTGCACGCCCAGGGCGCCGTTGACGTGGTCGCCCACTGCGAAGTCCGGGTGGTTGGAGGCGATCACCTTGCCTACGCCCAGGGCGCGCATCACTTCGCCCAGGCCCACGGGCGGGATGTAGGACTTGGCGTCGTTCATCCAGCCGCGCATGGCCGGGTCGAGGGACAGGTAGAGGTTTTCCACGACTATCTGGTTCGGCCCGGGCTCGGCCACCGGCTTCTCGACATAGGAGAAGGTGTCGCGGGTGGCTGCGCCGACCGGACGCTTGGCGAGCAGGAACTGGCGGTTGAGCTGGGACATGGCAGGGCACTCCGAATAGGGAAACCACCGGTTTAGTCTGCACGGCGGTGGAGGGCAAGCTTAGTCGCGGCAAGGAATGTCCGGCCATGAATGGCAATGATCATTGCGGGGGTGCTTCATCAGCAGATTGGATGCAGCACCCACCACGGACCTGATGATGCTGACGCCGAGCCCTCTCCAGTGACTAGACTCCAGCCCGGTTCCCCCATTCCAACCGAGGTTGCATAGATGAGCATGACTTTCTCCGGCCAGGTCGCCCTGGTGACTGGCGCCGCCAATGGTATCGGCCGCGCGACCGCCCAGGCATTCGCCGCCGAAGGCCTGAAGGTGGTGGTGTCCGATGTCGACGCCGCCGGTGGCGAAGGCACTGTGCAACTGATCCGCGATGCCGGTGGCGACGCCACCTTCATCCGCTGCAACGTCACCGTCGATGCCGAGGTGAAGGCCCTGGTAGAAGGCACCGTCGCCGCCTATGGCCGCCTCGACTACGCCTTCAACAACGCCGGCATCGAGATCGAGAAGGGCAAGCTGGCCGAGGGTTCCGAGGCCGAGTTCGACGCCATCATGGGCGTCAACGTCAAGGGCGTCTGGCTGTGCATGAAGTACCAGATCCCGCAGATGCTGGCCCAGGGCAGCGCCGGCGCCATCGTCAACACCGCCTCCGTCGCCGGCCTCGGTGCGGCACCGAAGATGAGCATCTACGCCGCTTCCAAGCATGCGGTGATCGGCCTGACCAAATCGGCGGCCGTCGAGTACGCGAAGAAGAAGATCCGCGTCAACGCGGTGTGCCCGGCAGTGATCGACACCGACATGTTCCGCCGCGCCTACGAGGCCGACCCGAAGAAGGGCGAGTTCGCCGCCGCCATGCACCCGGTGGGGCGCATTGGCAAGGTCGAGGAGATCGCCGGCGCGGTGCTCTACCTGTGCAGCGACGCCGCGGGCTTCACCACCGGCCATTCCCTGGCCGTGGACGGTGGTGCCACCGCCATCTGACCCGTTGCGCGGTCATGCAGAGGCGCCTTCGGGCGCCTTTTTGCATTCTGTTACAGGTCGGGCCGGGGCTGGCCTGCGAGGCCACTATCCAGCCACGCGTCGCGTGCGCAGAATCCGCCAAGGTCCGACAAGGAGAACAACATGACCGCAAGCCCCCTGGTAACCGTCTTCCTGCCCCTGGCGCTGGGCATCATCATGCTCGGCCTCGGGCTGTCCCTGACCCTGGCGGACTTCGCCCGGGTGGTGAAATTCCCCAAACCGGTGCTGATCGGCCTCGGCTGCCAGATCCTCCTGCTGCCGCTGGCCTGCTTCCTGCTCGCCAAGGGCTTCCAGCTGGAAGCGGCGCTGGCGGTGGGCATGATGCTGCTGGCGGCATCCCCCGGCGGCACCTCGGCCAACCTCTATAGCCACCTGGCCCACGGCGACGTGGCGCTGAACATCACCCTGACGGCGGTGAATTCGGTGATCGCCATCCTCACCATGCCCTTCATCGTCAACCTGTCCCTGGCCCACTTCATGACCGGCGACCAGGCCATCCCCCTGCAATTCGCCAAGGTGGTGCAGGTGTTCGCCATCGTCCTCGGCCCGGTGGCCATCGGCATGTTCCTGCGCAGCCGCTTCCCCGGCTTCGCCGCGCGCATGGAGACGCCGGTGAAGATCATCTCGGCGCTGTTCCTGCTGCTGATCATCGTGCTGGCGGTGGCCAAGGACTGGCGCACCTTCGTCGACTACGCCCCGGTGGTGGGCCTGGCGGCGCTGGCGTTCAACCTCATCAGCCTGGCGGTGGGCTACTTCGTACCGCGCCTGTGCCGCCTCAGCCAACGCCAGGCAGTGGCCATCGGCATGGAAATCGGCATCCACAACGGCACCCTGGCCATCGCCCTGGCGCTGAGCCCGATGCTGTTGAACAACCCGACCATGGCCATTCCGGCGGCGATCTACAGCATCATCATGTTCTTCACCGCCGCCGCCTTCGGCTGGTGGGTCAACCGCGTGCACGGGCGCGAGCTGGCGTCGGAGGCCTGAAGGGGACGTGCCAGCGTCCCGGGCTGAAGCCCGGGCTACGCGTTCGAGGGAGCGGGTAGGGTGGATGACGCTCTTTTCATCCACCAACGGAGCCCGGCATGACCCCGATTGGTGGACCGGTGAAGCGTGGTCCACCCTTGTGGGCTCATTGTCCGTAATTGGTCGGTGGCAACGCATCGCGAATGAATTCCCACGGAGATGGCGGCGCTGCGCGCCGCTTGGCGACTGAAGTCGCCCCTACAAACCCGTGTGGGCATGACCGCGGGGTGGATGACGCCTCATCCACCCGCGCTTCAGTTCTTGCCGGTATTCCAGTTGAGGATCACCAGGGTCAGCACCCCGGCCACCAGACCCCAGAAGGCCGAGCCGATGGACAGCAGGCTCATGCCCGAGGCGGTGACCATGAAGGTGATCAGCGCCGCTTCGCGTTCCTTGGGTTCGTTCATCGCCACGGTGAGGCCGTTGCTGATGGAGCCGAACAGCGCCAGGGCGGCCACCGAGAGCACCAGCTCCTTGGGGAAGGCGGCGAACAGCGCGGCGAGGGTGGCGGCGAAGGTGGCGGCGATGCCGTAGAAGATGCCGCACCAGACTGCGGCGGTGTAGCGCTTGTTGCGGTCCTCGTGGGCGTGGGGGCCGGTGCAGATGGCGGCGCTGATGGCCGCCAGGTTGATGCCGTGGGAGCCGAAGGGCGCCAGCAGCAGCGAGGCGAAGCCGGTGACCGAGATCAGCGGCGAGGCCGGTACCTGGTAGCCGTCGGCGCGCAGCACGGCGATGCCGGGGATGTTCTGCGAGGCCATGGCGACGATGAACAGCGGGATGCCGATGCTGATGATGGCGGTGAAGGAGAAGCTCGGCGTGGTCCACACCGGCTGCGCCAGGGCGAAGTCGAAGCCGCTGAAGTCCAGCAGCCCCAGCGCCGCCGACATGGCACAGCCCACCAGCAGCGCCACCAGCACCGCGTAGCGTGGCTGCAGGCGCTTGAGCAGCAGGTAGCTGAAGAACATCGCCAGCACCAGCGCGGTGCGATGCTGCGCGGCGACGAAGATTTCGCTGCCGATCTTGAACAGGATGCCCGCCAGCAGGGCGGCGGCCAGGGAGCCGGGCAGGCGGCGCATCAGGCGCTCGAAGCCGCCGGTGAGGCCGACCAGGGTGAGCAGCACGGCACAGACGATGAACGCGCCGATGGCCTCGTTGTAGGAGACGCCCGGCAGGCTGGTGATCAGCAGCGCCGCGCCGGGGGTCGACCAGGCCACGGTGATGGGCGTGCGGTAGCGCAGCGACAGGCCGATGCTGCAGGCCGCCATGCCGATGGACAGGGCCCAGATCCACGAGGAAATCTGCCCGGCGCTGAGCCCGGCGGCCTGGCCGGCCTGGAACATCAGCACCAGGGAACTGGTGTAGCCGGTGAGCATGGCGATGAAGCCCGCCACCACCGCCGAGGGCGAGGAGTCGGTCAGCGGGCGCAGGCGGGGCAGGGCGGCGCTGGAGTCGGAAGCCTGGGTCATCAGACGGTTCCCTTGAAGTCGACGAGGATCGGATAGAGCGAGGCCACCAGCAGCAGGGCCATGCCGATATTGAAGGCGCGCAGCACCCGTGGCGAGGACAGCCAGCGGCGCAGCAGGCTGCCGGCCAGGGTCCAGAGCCCGACGCTGGGGCAGTTGATCAGGGCGAACAGCGCGGCTATCAGCAGGGCATTGGTGACGAAGTTCTCCTGGGGGGTATAGGTGGTGATGGCGCCGATCGCCATGACCCAGGCCTTCGGGTTGACCCACTGGAAGGCCGCCGCCTGGAGGAAGGTGAAGGGCCGCGCGCCGCTGTCACGGCTGTCGGGGGCGCCGGAGCCGGCGATCTTCCACGCCAGGTAAAGGAGGTAGGCCGCGCCCAGGTAGCGCAGGGTGGTGTAGAGCACCGGCACCTGCTCGAAGACCTGGTGCAGGCCGAGGCCGACCGCGATCACCAGGACCATGAAGCCCAGGCTGATGCCGAGCATGTGCGGCAGGCTGCGGCGCACGCCGAAGTTCACCCCGGAGGCGAGCAGCATCATGTTGTTGGGGCCCGGTGTGATCGAGGTGACGAAGGCGAACAGGGCGAAGGCGAGCAGCAGTTCCAGGCTCATGGCGGGGCACTCTTTTTGGAATGCTGGAAGCCTACGGCGTGGCGCGTTGCCGCGCCCCGTACAGCGAAGCGCGCAAAAAGCGATACAGTCGCGTGACGAGCGTGGATACAGCCAGTACTGTTCCGGTTTCGAGTTTCCCCAGGAGCCCCGCTACATGGACGAAAACCCCTACGCAGCGCCCCAGACTGACCTGGTCGACGCCCAGGCGCCGCGCGAACTGCCTGACTGGAGCCCGGGGTTGCTCAACCTGCTGGGCTGGCTGTGCCTGATCTCTGCGCTGAGCTCGGTGGTGGTGCTGGTGTTCATCTTCCTGGGGGACTTCATCGGCCTCCAGGGCGCCTCGCTGGTCGCCGAATGGCTGGGTCTGGCGGTGATGCTGCTGGGCAGCTACCTGAGCCTGCGCCTGAAGGGCTTCGCCGAGGCGCGCTTCGCCGCCACCGGGCTGGGCTGGCCTACCTGGCTGGTGATCCTGGCGGGGATGCTGACCCAGGTGATGCTGATGCTGGTGAGCGACCAGTCGCTGGCCCGGCTGGGCTGGGAAATGGGGCTGTATCTGGGGCTGATGGTCGGCTACGGCGCGGTTACCCTGTGGCTGGCGGTACGCCTGCTCAAGGTGCAGAACGTCTACCCGGTGTTCCGGGTCATGGCCTGGCTGCTGCTGGTGGGCGGGGTGATGATGGCGACCGTGCTGCTGATGATGATCGCCCTGCTGCCGCTGCTGGGCTCGTCCATCGCCATGGCGCTGGTGTTCTTCCGCGGCGCCAGGGACATGGCCGGGCAGGCCTGAGTCAGGCGGCTTCTTCGCTCTCGCCCGGGCGCGCGCTGGACAATGCCTGGTTGACCTTCAGCCAGCCATCCACGGCGTCCGCCCCGGCCTCGCTGAAGGCGCGTTCCAGCAGGCGCGCCTGCTCGCGGCGCAGGCTCTTCTCCAGTTTCGAACCGTCGGCGGTCAGGCCCAGCTGGCGCTTGCGCTTGTCGTCGTCGGCGGCGGTGCTCTGCACCAGGTCCATCTCCATCAATTGGCGCAGGGGCGTGTTCAACGCCTGCTTGCTGACGCCCAGGTAGCCGAGCATCTCCTTGACGCTGAGCCCCGGGTACTTGGCGATGAAGAACAGGATGCGGTGGTGCACCCGCGACAGCCCGCGACGGGCGAGCATTTCGTCGGGCTTGCTGGTGAAGGCCTGGTAGCCGAAGAAGAAGGCTTCCATGGCGGCGTGCTGGACGGCTGGGTTTTTAAGGTCAAGCATATTGACGTATCCATCCCGGGCATCGTAATTTCGGTCAAGCAGTTTGACTCAATTTTCCCGCCTTCGCACCCGGTGACAACCCATGGCCTTCTCCGAACGCATCGCCCGCCTGAAAAGCTCCTTGATCCGTGAAATCCTCGCTGCGGCGCAGCGCCCGGAGGTGATGTCCTTCGCCGGTGGCCTGCCGGCCGAACCGATGCTGCCGAAGGTGGAGTGGGCGGACATGCCGGTGAGCATGGGCCAATACGGCATGAGCGAAGGCGAGCCGGCGCTGCGCGAGGCCATTGCCGCCGAGGCGCAGAAGCTGGGCGTGCAGTGCGACGCCAGCCAGGTGCTGATCGTCAGCGGCTCCCAGCAGACCCTGGACCTGGCGTCCAAGCTGTTCATCGACCCGGGCACCGAAGTGCTGCTGGAGGCGCCGACCTACCTGGCCGCCCTGCAGGCCTTCCAGCTGTTCGGCGCCGATTGCATCGCCGTGGCCCAGGAAGCCGACGGCCCCGAGCTGGCCTCCCTGCGCCAGCGCCTGGAGCAGCACAAGCCGGCCTTCGCCTACCTGATCCCGACCTTCCAGAACCCCTCGGCCGTGCGCTACAGCGAAGCCAAGCGCGATGCCGTGGCGGCGCTGCTGGACGAGTTCGGCGTGACCCTGATCGAAGACGAGCCCTACCGCGAGCTGGTGTTCGACGAAGGCACCGCTACCCCTATCGTCAGCCGCCTGAAGAAGGCCAGCTGGATCTACACCGGCACGGTGTCCAAGACCCTGCTGCCGGGCCTGCGCGTGGGCTTCCTGATCGCCAGCCCGGATCTGTTCCCCTACCTGCTGCGCCTGAAGCAGTCCGCCGACCTGCACACCAACCGCATCGGCCAGTGGCAGGCCCTGCAATGGCTGGGCACCGAGCAGTACCGCGAGCACCTGGCCGAACTGCGCGACTTCTACCGCCAGCGCCGCGACGCCATGCAGGCGGCGCTGGAAGAGCATTTCGCCGACCTCGCCACCTGGCAGATTCCCCAGGGCGGCCTGTTCTTCTGGCTGGCGCTGAAGCAGCCGCTGGACACCCGTACTCTGCTCAAGCCGGCGCTGGAGCAGAACGTCGCTTTCATGCCGGGCGAGCCTTTCTTCATCGACCCGGACCAGCATCCCGGCTATCTGCGTCTTAACTTCAGCCATGTGGCACCCGAGCGCCTGGGCGAAGGCCTGCAGCGCCTCGCCGGGGTCATCCGTCACGCACTGGCCGCCGAGGCCGCCTGATCGAGGAGTACGACATGTACAAGGTTCACGGCGATTACATCTCCGGCAATTGCTACAAGGTCAAACTGATCCTCACCCTGCTCGGCAAGCCCTACCAGTGGGTGCCGGTGGACATCCTCAAGGGCGAGACCCAGAGCGAGGCCTTCCTGGCGCTGAACCCCAACGGCAAGATCCCGGTGCTGGAACTGGAAGACGGCACCACGCTCTGGGAGTCCAACGCCATCCTCAACTTCCTCGCCGAGGGCAGCGACCTGCTGCCCAGCGAGCCGCGCCTGCGCACCCAGGTGCTGCAGTGGCAGTTCTTCGAGCAGTACAGCCACGAGCCCTATGTGGCGGTGGCGCGCTTCATCAAGCTCTACCAGGGCATGCCCGCCGAGCGCGAAGAGGAATACCGCACCTGCCTGGTACGGGGCTACAAGGCGCTCAAGGTGATGGAACAGCAGCTCTCGCGCACGCCGTACCTGGTGGGCGAGCAGTACTCCATCGCCGACATCGCCCTCTATGCCTACACCCATGTGGCGGAAGAGGGCGGTTTCGACCTCTCGCGCTTCCCGGCCGTACTGGCCTGGATGGACCGTGTGGCCAGCCACCCGAAACACGTGGGCATGCTGGGCTGACGACACACCACGGGGCAGGGAGGCCCGCAGATGACGACGCCATCGCTCAATGGCCCGCGCGTCGGGCTGCGCCCCTTCAGGGCCGACGACGCGCCCGAGGTTCAGCGCCTGGCCGGTGACCCGGCCATCGCGGCGACCACCGCGACCATTCCCCATCCCTATCCCCTGGAACTGGCCCAGGGCTGGATCGCCAGCCTGGAGCCTGGCTACCCGCAGCGCCCGCGCATCACCTGGGCCATCGTCCGGCGCGAGGACGATGCGCTGCTCGGCTGCATCAGCCTGATGGGGCTGCGAGCCGGCGCCGAATCCGGCGAGCTGGCCTACTGGATCGGCAAGCCTTACTGGGGCCAGGGCTACATGCAGGAGGCCGCACGCCTGGTGCTGGCCCACGCCTTCGAGGTGCTCGGCCTGGCCTGGGTGGAGGGTTACTGCCTGGCGCACAACCCGGCCTCGGCGCGGGTGATGACCGGCATCGGCCTGCAGCCCCTGGGGCAGCGCTTCCCCCGCGAGTTCCGTGGGCGCGAGGAGACGCTGCTGGGCTTCCGCCTGGACATGGCGCACTGGGCGACCCTGGTCTAACGTGGCGACATCGGCCTGCGACGGGCCAGGCAGGGAGAGACCCATGAAATACACAGGCGGTTGCCATTGCGGCCGGATCGCGTTCGAGGTGGATGGCAGCCCGCTCGCCGAAGTGATGGAGTGCAACTGCTCGCTGTGCAGCAAGCGCGGCTACCTGCTGTGGTTCGTGCCACGGGCGCAACTGACGCTGTCGACCCCGGACACGGACCTGTCCACCTACCGCTTCAACCGCATGCACATCGCCCATCACTTCTGCGCCCACTGCGGCTGCGCGCCCTTCGGCGAGGCGGCCGATCCCCAGGGCAATGCCATGGCGGCGGTGAACGTGCGCTGCCTGGAGGGCGTCGACCCCGACACCCTGAAGGTGGTGAAGGTGGATGGGCGGAGCTTCTAGCCGGGTGGAGGTGAAAAGCGACCTCCACCCTACGCCTCGAATCCTGAAGCCCGATAAACGAAAAAACCGGCCGAGGCCGGTTTTTTCATGGGCGTGCGAATCAGCGGATCAGGCTGAGGAACTCGCTGCGGGTCGCGGCGTTCTGGCGGAACTCGCCGAGCATCACCGAGGTGACCATGGAGGAGTTCTGCTTCTCCACGCCGCGCATCATCATGCACATGTGCTGGGCTTCGATGACCACGGCGACACCGGCGGCGCCGGTGACCTGCTGCACGGCCTCGGCGATCTGGCGGCTGAGGTTTTCCTGGATCTGCAGGCGGCGGGCGAACATGTCGACGATGCGCGCGACCTTGGACAGGCCCAGCACCTTGCCGCTCGGCAGGTAGGCGACGTGGGCCTTGCCGATGAAGGGCAGCAGGTGGTGTTCGCACAGGGAGTACAGCTCGATGTCCTTCACCAGCACCATTTCGCTGTTGTCGGAGCTGAACAGCGCACCGTTGGTGACTTCCTCCAGCGTCTGCTCGTAGCCGCGGCAGAGGTACTGCATGGCCTTGGCGGCACGCTTGGGGGTGTCCAGCAGGCCTTCGCGGGAGACGTCCTCGCCGAGCTGGCCGAGGATCGCGGTGTAGTGTTGCTCGAGTTTCTGATTGCTAGATTCCATGGGGCTTCCAGGGGCTAGTGGAATATCAGCGTGCCCTTCGTGGGCCTCCCTTCCGGGGGCCGTACCGCTTGCCCATCGTTGGTGGGCTCGGGACAGCTTTTGCACGCTATGGCCGGATCGAGTGGCGATAGAGGCGGGCATCATACCCGCCATGACGCTTCGGGTCGCGTCGGTGAAGCGGCCATTGTACTGCGGGCGCCGTTGCGCCCGGGTATCCGTATGCGCCATGCAAGGGCTCAGGCGGCGACGGCGCCTCGGCTGAAGTGCAGGTAGGAGCCCTTGAAGCGCTCGCCATTGGCCAGCATGCAGTCGGCGTGGCTAATGTCCATGCCGTAGCCGAGCTCGGCCATCTCGTCATGGAAGACCTGCTGGCCCTGGCGATCCGGGTCGACCAGCAGCACTTCCACGGAACTCGCGGAGTGGCGGTCGATGAAGTCGGCCAGGTCGGCCTGGTTGTCATGGTCATAGAGCAGGTCGCTGCCGATGATCAGGTCGAACTCGCCGAACGCTTCGGTGCCGCCCCAGTCGCAGGTTTCGTAGCGCATCGGTGGCAGGCCGTTGAGGCGGGCGTTCTCGGCGAGGAAGGTGGGGATCAGCGGGTGGATGTCGCTGGCGGTCATGTCACCGCCGCGCTGGTGGCCCACCAGGCTGGCCAGGCAGAGCCCGGCGCCGACTTCCAGCACGCGCAAGCCGGTGAGGTCGCGGGTCGCCATCGTCTGGGCCAGCGCTTCGCCTGCCGGCCACACCTGGCCGAACAGCGCCCAGGTATCGGCGGTGATGCCCAGGTCGGCAGCCTCGCCCAGCGGGTCGTGGAACTGCTCGGCATCCAGCAGCGATTGCATGTGGAAGTCCCTGCCGCCCACCCGGAAGGTACTGGTCTTGATCAGATAGCCTGGCATGTCGCTCCGCTGCGCTGAAAAAAGAGAAGGCAAAAAAAAGCCCCGGAAACCCGGGGCTTCTTTCGAGGCGGGGGTTAGACCACCTGAACTTGCTCGGCTTGCAGGCCTTTCGGGCCTTTGGCGACGAGGTAGCTCACCTGCTGGCCTTCAGCCAGGGATTTGAAGCCGGCGCTTTCGATGGAGCGGTAGTGAACGAAGAGGTCCGGGCCTTCCTGGGGGGTGATGAAGCCGAAGCCTTTTTCATCGTTGAACCATTTGACGGTGCCGGATTGACGAGTGGACATGATGTATCTCCAGGGAAATGTAATGGCATCGACGCCGGGACATCCGGGTCGAGACTGAGGGCGAAAGCGAAAGAAGCCGAGGAGATGAAAGATTGAAATCGTTACATCAGGTCAGAAATCGCAATGACACGTTGCATCCAGTGCGCCCACCATACTCCTCTTGCCGGAATAACCCAGATTTATTTTTATCGGTGCGCTGTCAGGGGCGTTCGGGAGGGAAGAAAAGGCCGCCATCAGTTGAATTTGGGGGGACCGATGGCGGCCCTACAGCAAGCCCTCAGCAGGGCTTCCAGAGGATAGTGAGGCTCCTGCCGAGCGCCATCGCCACCCGTCGCCGGGCATGGGCAGCGTCATTCGGCCGAGGGTGGCGGCAGGCGTTCGGCCCAGGTTTCAGCCCACTCGGCGAGGGGCAGGCAGCGCTGGATCAACTCGTCGCCATTCTCGCTGAGCCGATAGCCGGCATCCCCCAGGTCGACCAGCAGCGCCTGGCGCAACTCGCCCATGCGGGTATTGAGCACGGAGGGCGAGAGGCCTTCGCAGCGTGCCTGGAGCTCACGGAAGGTGGCCGGGCCCTGGTGCAGTTCCCAGAGGATGCGCAGGCTCCAGCGACGGCCGAGGAGGTCCAGCAGGGCCATGATCGGGCGGCCGCTGGTGGAGCCGCGAACCGGTTTGCCGGGGAGGGGAAGGGGCATGATCGGATTCCTTGCTACTTTTTTAGTAGCAGGCGAAGCGCTTTGCTGCTACGTTTTGCGTAGCGTAACAGCCCGACAGGAGATCCGGCCATGAGCACTGCGCGTATCCAACCCCTCGATGCCCCCTATGACCCGGCCGTGCAGGCCGCCTTCGACAAGGTCATGCCGCCCGGCGTGCCGCCGCTCAAGCTGTTCCGCAGCATGGCGCGCAACCCCCGCGTACTGCAGCGCCTGATCGCCGGCGGCCTGCTGGACCCCGGCAGCATCACCCTGCGCGAGCGCGAGGTGCTGATCCTACGCACCACCGCCCGCTGCCGGGCCGAGTACGAATGGGGCGTGCACGTGGCCTTCTTCGCCGAGCGTGCAGGGTTCAGCGCGGAGCAGGTGGCCGACAGTTGCAGCGAACGGCCTGACCCGGCGCTCTGGGGCGCGGCCGAACTGGCGCTGATGGAGCTGGCCGATGGGTTGAACCGTTCGGCGCAGGTGGAGGAGGGGCTGTGGCAGCGGCTGGCCTCGCACTTCGGCGAGGAACAGTTGATCGAGTGCCTGATGCTGGTCGGCTTCTACCACGCGGTGTCGTTCGTGGTGAACGGCACCGGCGTGGAGCGGGAAGCGGGCGTGCCGCGATTTCCGCGCTGACTACTCGTCGCGGCCTTCGAGCATGGTGCGGCGCAGCATCACATAGACTGCGCCGGTGCCACCGTGGCGCGGCAGGCAGGAGGTGAAGCCCAGCACCTGCGGGTGCTGGCGCAGCCAGGTGTTGACGTGGCTCTTGATCAGCGGGCGCTTGCCATCCAGGCGTGCCGCCTTGCCGTGGGTGATGCGCACGCAGCGGATTTCGAATTTCGCCGCTTCGGCGAAAAAGTCCCACAGGGTTTCGCGGGCTTTTTCCACGCTCATGCCGTGCAGGTCGAGGCTGCCTTCGAAGCCGATCTGGCCCAGCTTGAGCTTGCGCATCTGGCCTTCCTGGACGCCGTCGCGGGCCCAGTGCAGTTCGTCCTCGGCACCGACATCGATGACGAACAGGTCGGAGAGGCCGTCCACCTTGGTCGATTCGGTTATCTGGGTCGCATTCTGACGCAGGCTGGCGACCTGCTTGCGATCGGCCTTCGGCTTGCCGGTGTCGGCACGGTCGTGCTGGATGCGCTTCACACCACGCATCTGCTCGTTGAACAGGGAAAAGTCGTCGTCTTGCATAAGGCCTCCACGAAGGAGGCCTAGTTTACCCAGCGCCTGGGCGTCAGTCGCGTTTCTTCATCAGCCCGGGGGACAGGCTCAGGTCGTTGCGGCGGCGCGAACGGCGGCGGGCGATGCGCCAGCCGGCGACGCCGAACCAGAGGCACAGCAGGCCGATCACCAGCAGGGTCACGGCGGAACCCGTGCTGTCATTCAACGTACCCAGCGCCGGCGGGCGGCCGAGCAGGGTGGCGGCGCCGGCCATGGCGAGCAGGATGCCAAAACTGGCGACCAGCGCAGCGAAGGCCGCGGCGATACGCCAGCGCCAGCTGCCCGGCCCACGTGGACGCAGGCGGCGGGCATCGAAACCATCGGATAACTTCATCCGGACGTCCTCATTGGCAATCGGGCGTATGACCGGCGCCTGTCAGCGGGGTTCCGGTCGTTCGCCCGATTGGATGTCGCGAGATGTGTAGCGCTCAGGCTCAGGCCAGGGCGCGGGCGTGGGGCACGACGCTGGCGAAGTTATCGGCGAGGGCGATGACTTCGACGCGGTGCATCTCGTCGGCGCTGATCACGCCGCCATCGAGCGTGGGCAGGTCGCGGGTGGCGCAGGCGGCGCTGACCAGGGTGCAGCGGTAGCCGTAGTCCTTGGCGGCACGCACGGTGGTGCTGACGCTGGAATGGGTCATGAAGCCGCAGACCACCAGGTCCAGGTGGCCGATGTCCTGCAGGCGGTCATGCAGCTCGGTGCCGGCGAAGGCGTTGGGCAGGCGCTTCTCGACCACGGTCTCGCCCGGCAGCGGGGCGACTTCGGGGAGGTGCTGGCCACGTTCGCCCTGGGGGTCGAGCAGGCCGCCGGGAACGCCCAGGTGCTTGACGTGGACCACGGCGCTGCCGATGGCGCGGGCGGCTGCCAGCAGGGTGGCGATCTCCTCCAGCGCGGCATCCAGGCCGGGCAGGGCGAGAACGCCGCTGCGGTACTCCTCCTGCGCGTCGATGATCACCAGGGTGGCGTTGTTCAGGCTGGCAGGCGGGTAGCCGCGGCCACTCAGTTGGAACATGGATTTGGGGGCGGACATGCGAATCTCCGGTACGGCTTTGTCGGCCATTGTCCGCCGAGCGGAGCGATAAGTGAACCATGTCGCGCAACTGACTTGTCGATCGCCGGGCGGCCGTGCACTATCGGTGTGTTTCGCAGGACGCGAAGCCCCCCGCAGAAGGAGCTGCCCATGCCCGATTTCTCTGAGGTCCCCGCTTATTTCTGGTTGCTCTTCGCCTTGGCCGTGTCCATCGCGGTGATGCGCGAGTTGCGTCGCGAGCGCGAGGAAGAGCCCGGCCCGCCAACGCGTCGCAAGCCCTGAGCCGACGGGTGTAGAATCACCCACCCGAGTTTTCTGAGGTCGTCTTCGTGTCCGAGTCCCGTTTGCGCACCCTGCGTGATCACATCCGCTGGGCGGTCAGCCGTTTCCATGCGGAAAACCTGTTCTTCGGTCATGGCACCGACAACGCCTGGGACGAAGCGCGCCAGCTGGTGCTGGGCGCGCTGCACCTGCCTTATGAAGTGGCCGACAGCTACCTCGATTGCCGCCTGGAAGGCGACGAGCGCGCCCACGTCCAGGCGCTGCTGCGCCGCCGCATTCTCGAGCGCGTGCCGGTGGCGTATCTGCTGGGCGAGGCCTGGTTCTGCGGCATGCCCTTCGTGGTGGACGAGCGCGTGCTGGTGCCGCGTTCCCCCATCGCCGAGCTGATCCAGCAGAGTTTCGAACCCTGGCTGGCCGCCGAGCCCGCGCGCATCCTCGACCTGTGCACCGGTTCCGGCTGCATCGGTATCGCCGCGGCCCATGCCTTCCCCAATGCCGAAGTGGTGCTGGCCGACCTGTCCTTCGATGCGCTGGAAGTCGCCAACCTGAACATCGAGCGGCATGACCTGGAAGACCGCGTCTTCACCGTCCAGGGCGACGGTTTCGAGGGGCTGCCGAACCAGCGTTTCGACCTGATCCTGTCCAACCCGCCCTATGTGGACGCCGAAGACTTCGCCGACATGCCCGAGGAGTTCCAGCACGAGCCGGCCATGGGCCTGGCCTGCGGCGACGACGGGCTGGATCTGGTGCGCCGGATGCTGGCCGAGGCCGCCGACCACCTCACCGAGCGCGGCACGCTGATCATCGAAGTGGGCAACAGCCAGGTGCACGTCGAGGCGCTTTATCCGGAAGTGGATTTCACCTGGCTGGAGTTCGCCCATGGCGGCCACGGCGTGTTCCTGCTCAGTGCCAGCCAGTGCCGCGAGCACCAGGCGCTGTTCCGCTCGCGCCTGAACGGCTGAGCCACGGCAAGTCCGAAAGCCCGTCCCCGCCAGGCGACGGGCTTTTTCATGCCTGGGCATTTTGGGGGGACGTAGGGCGGGTGAAACCCGCGTGTCGGGTTGCACCCGACCTACAGGCCCTGCCTCGCATTGCGTGCGTGGGTAACGCGCAGGCTCAGTGGGTGGCGATCCAGATCAGCAGCCCGGCCTGGAACACCGCGAACACCACCAGGCAGGCGATGGTGAAGCGCAGGCCGCTGTCCTCGCGCTGGAAGGCGTTGACCCGATCCTGCAGCTTGCGGATCTCGATCTCCTGCTGGTGCAGGTTGTGGTCGGCCTGCTGGAGCATGGCGGCGGCGTCGAGCATGTCGACGACCTGCACCTTTTCCTTGTTCCAGTCCTCGTGCAGCTCGCTGACGCGCCCGGCACGGTATTCGGCCTTGAGCTGCAGGGCGTCGAGGTAGGTGACCTCGAACCCCTGGGCCTTGAGGAAGTGATCGCGGCGCAGGCGGAATTCTTCGGCCACCGCGTCCTTGGCCGCCAGGGCGCCGCCTTCGACCTTGTAGTGCGGCCAGTGGCGCCGGGCCCAGCCGATGCCGCGTGCCAGCAGGAAGCGGCCCAGGCCACGGCTCTGCGGCTCCAGTTGCAGGCCGCTGTCGGCGCCGAAGCGCACCTCCTTGCTGCGGTGGTCGGCCCAGACCTCGAACAGGTTCTGCTCCTTGCGCACCCGCTGGCCGGGCAGGTGCAGGCTCAGGTGCAGCACGCTCTGGTCGGCGCTGTGGCGTTCCACCTCGCCGAACTGAACGAAGCGCAACGGCCGCGCGCCGGTCTGCCTGTCGGTGGGCAGCGGGGCCAGGCGCAGCAGCTGGAAACGCTCCGGCTCCAGGTCCGTCCACGGGTGTGGCTGGGCTATGGGTTCGGCGGTTTCCGTCTGTTCGGTTTCGTCTTCGGTCATCGAGCGCAATCCTGTGGCTGGGCGCAGCGGGCCCCATGGCGGCGCGCTGACCTGTCCCTTATCGGCTGCTTTTGCCGTCGCTGGAGGGCAGACGCTCGATGAAGGCGACCAGGCGCTCACCGAGCTCGCGGGCCAGGGGCAGGCCCGGGGAATTATAGGTGGCGAGCGGGTCGTGGGCATCCGTCTGGGTGATGCGCAGGATGTGGTTCATGCCAGGGATGATCGCCAGCTCGGCATCCGGGCGGATCGCCTGCAGGGCGCGGGCGTCGCCCACGCTCACCTGGATGTCGTGGCTGCCCTGGACGATCAGCGCCGGCACCTTTACGGCGGTGAAGGCGGCGGCCGGGTCCTTGGCGAACAGCGAGATGAGGTAGGGCTGCACGCTGGGGCGGTAGAGCACCAGCAGCGGCTTGGGCACGCGCAGCACCTGATACCCGGCCTTGAGGCTAGCGAGGATTTCGTCGCTGCGGGCCATCAGCGGCGGTGGCAAACGCTGTTGCAGCTGTTCACGCAGCAACTGGTCGATGGGGCGGGCGCTGCCGGCGATGGACACCAGCGCGTCGGCCCCGGCACCCGGCGCGGCCAGGCTGGCGATCAAGGCGCCCTCGCTGTGGCCGATCAGCACCAGCCGCGAGAAGCGTGGGTCGGCCTTCAGCTCATGGCCCCAGGCCACCGCATCGGCCACATAAAGGTCGACGCTCAGTTGCCGCTCGTCGGGGCCGGCGGCCTGGCTCGCGGCGATGCCGCGCTTGTCGTAGCGCACGCTGGCGATGCCGTTGCGTGCCAGCAGCTCGGCGAGTTTCTTCAGGCTGTCGTTGCGCCCGCCCATGGGGTTGTTGCCGTTGCGGTCGGTGGGGCCGGAGCCGGCCAGCAGCAGCGCCACCGGCACCGGCGCGTCGGTCTTGGGCCGCAGCAGGGTGCCGTGCAGCGTGCCGGTGGCGGTCTCCAGCTCGATGGGGCGCTGGAGGATGGTCCAGGGGGCGGCCAGGGCGGTGCCGGAGAGGGTCAGGAAGAGGAGGGCGAGCAGGGGGCGGAGGCGTGGCATGAAGGGTTCCAGGTACGGCGATGTGGCTTGGACGCCGGCGCCGGCGCAAGGTTCGTGGGTGAACTGGCCGGGCGCCGCAGGTATACTCCTCGGCCTTTCTTCGAGGCCCAATTTAAGCGGAGCACTGTGCATGTCCGGCAACACCTACGGCAAGCTGTTCACCGTCACCACGGCTGGCGAAAGCCACGGCCCGGCGCTGGTCGCCATCGTCGACGGCTGCCCGCCGGGGCTGGAGCTTTCCCTGGACGACCTGCAACGTGACCTCGATCGCCGCAAGCCGGGCACCAGCCGCCACACCACCCAGCGCCAGGAAGCCGACGAGGTGGAAATCCTCTCCGGCGTCTTCGAGGGCCGCACCACCGGCTGCTCCATCGGCCTGCTGATCCGCAACACCGACCAGAAGTCCAAGGACTACTCGGCGATCAAGGACCTGTTCCGCCCGGCCCACGCCGACTACACCTACCACCACAAGTACGGCATCCGTGACTACCGTGGCGGCGGCCGTTCCTCGGCGCGCGAGACCGCCATGCGCGTCGCCGCCGGCGCCATCGCCAAGAAGTACCTGGCCACCCTGGGCATCAGCGTGCGCGGCTACATGAGCCAGCTCGGCCCGATCGAGATCCCCTTCAAGACCTGGGATTCGGTGGAGCAGAACGCCTTCTTCAGCCCCGACCCGGACAAGGTGCCGGAGCTGGAGGCCTACATGGACCAGCTGCGCCGTGACCAGGATTCCGTCGGCGCCAAGATCACCGTGGTCGCCGAAGGCGTGATGCCGGGCCTGGGCGAGCCGATCTTCGACCGCCTGGACGCCGAACTGGCCCATGCGCTGATGAGCATCAACGCGGTGAAGGGCGTGGAGATCGGCGCCGGTTTCGCCAGCGTCGCCCAGCGCGGCACCGAGCACCGCGACGAGCTGACCCCGGAAGGCTTCCTCAGCAACAACGCCGGCGGCATCCTCGGCGGCATTTCCTCGGGCCAGCCGATCGTCGCCCACCTGGCGCTCAAGCCCACCTCCAGCATCACCACCCCGGGCCGCTCCATCGATGTCGATGGCAACCCGGTGGACGTGATCACCAAGGGCCGCCACGACCCCTGCGTCGGCATCCGCGCCACGCCCATCGCCGAAGCCATGATGGCCATCGTGCTGATGGACCACCTGCTGCGCCATCGCGGCCAGAACGCCGGCGTGCAGGTCGCCACCCCGGTGCTCGGCCAGCTGTGACGGGCAGCGCGCTGCCTTATTGGCGGCTGTCCGGTTTCTACCTGTTCTACTTCGCCCTGCTGGGCGCCACGGCGCCCTTCCTCGGGCTGTACTTCGCCCACCTGGGCTTCTCCCCGGCGCGCATCGGCGAGCTGGTGGCCATCCCCATGCTGATGCGCTGCGTGGCTCCCAACCTCTGGGGCTGGCTGGGTGATCGCAGCGGTCGGCGCCTGGCCATCGTGCGCTTCGGCGCGCTCTGCACCCTTTGCACCTTCGCCCTGATCTTCATCGACAAGAGCTACGCCTGGCTGGCGATGATCATGGCCCTGCACGCCTTCTTCTGGCACGCGGTGCTGCCGCAGTTCGAGGTGATCACCCTGGCGCACCTGCGGGAGCAGGCGGCGCGCTACAGCCAGATCCGCCTGTGGGGCTCCATCGGCTTCATCCTCACCGTGGTCGGTCTGGGCAAGGCCTTCGAGGTGTTCAGCCTGGACGTCTACCCGCTGGCGCTGGTGATCATCATGGCCGGCATCGTCGCCAGCAGCTGGTGGGTGCCCAACGCCACGCCGCTGGCCCGCGACAACGGCCTGGAGCAGGGCGGCTTCATCGCCCAGCTGCGCCAGCCGGGCGTGCTGGCCTTCTACCTGTGCGTGGGGCTGATGCAGCTGTCCCACGGGCCCTACTACACCTTCCAGACCATCTACCTGGAGGCCCTCGGCTACCCGCGCGGCTTCATCGGCCAGCTCTGGGCGCTGGGTGTGGTGGCCGAGGTCTTGATGTTCCTGGTGATGGCGCGCATCCTCGCGCGGTTCTCGGTGCGCCAAGTGCTGGCTGCGAGCTTCCTGCTCGCGGCGTTGCGCTGGCTGCTGCTGGGCCATTTCGCCGACAACCTCGCGGTGCTGCTGTTCGCCCAAGTGCTCCATGCGGCGACCTTCGGCAGCTTCCATGCGGCGGCCATCCATTTCGTGCAACGCCAGTTCGGCCCGCAGCAGCAAGGCCAGGGCCAGGCGCTCTACGCGGCACTCGCCGGCACCGGCGGCGCGCTCGGAGCCCTGTACTCGGGCTACAGCTGGACCAGCCTGGGCGCCTCCTGGACCTTCGTCATCGCCAGCCTGGCAGCCATGGCCGCAGCCGTTATCATTGCCACTCAATTGAAAGAGGAGCGGGCATGAACCGCCAACAACTCGCCCAGCAGATCATCGATGCCGGCCGCTTCCTGTATGGCCGCGGCTGGTCGCCGGCCACCAGCAGCAACTACTCCACGCGGCTGTCCGCCGACCAGGCGTTGCTGACCGTTTCCGGCAAGCACAAGGGCGAACTGGGCCTGGACGACGTCCTCGCCACCGACCTCGACGGCAACAGTCTGGAGCCGGGCAAGAAGCCCTCCGCCGAAACCCTGCTGCACACCCAGCTGTACCGCTGGAAGCCGGAGATCGGCGCCGTGCTGCACACCCACTCGGTGAACGCCACCGTGCTCTCGCGCATGACCCTGGCCGACTCCCTGGTGTTCGCCGACTACGAGCTGCAGAAGGCCTTCAGCGGCATCGCCACCCACGAATCCCAGGTGCTGGTGCCGATCTTCGACAATGACCAGGACATCGCCCGCCTCGCCGCCAAGGTGCAGCCCTGGCTGGACGAACACCCCGATTGCGTGGGCTACCTGATCCGTGGCCACGGCCTCTATACCTGGGGGCCGCGCATGAGCGATGCGCTGCGCCAGGTGGAAGCCTTCGAGTTTCTTTTCGAGTGCGAGCTGAAGGTTCGCGCCATCACCCGACCCTGACGCTTCCTTCCGCCGAAGGTGCATGACCGATAGCGCGTTCGCCCGACCCGCCCCAGAGCGGGAGTGCGGCGCCAGGAGTAGCCAGATGAGCAGCCTTACCGTCTACCACGAGACCAGCCCCGACGTACCGAACAAGGTACTGACCCATGTCGACGACATCGCCAGCACCCTCGCCGATGTCGGCGTGCGCTTCGAGCGCTGGCAGGCCAGCGCGCCGATCACCGCCGGTGCCCCGCAGGAGGAGGTGATCGCCGCCTACCGCCCGCAGATCGATGCGCTGATGAAGGAGCGCGGCTACGTCACCGTCGACGTGGTCAGCCTCGACCGCAGCCACCCGCAGAAGGCCGAGCTGCGCGCCAAGTTCCTCGACGAGCACCGCCATGCCGAAGACGAAGTGCGTTTCTTCGTCGCCGGGCGCGGCCTGTTCACCCTGCACATCGACGACTACGTCTATGCCGTGCTCTGCGAGAAGAACGACCTGATCTCGGTGCCCGCCGGTACCCGCCATTGGTTCGACATGGGCGAGGAGCCGCACTTCGTCGCCATCCGCCTGTTCAACAACCCCGAGGGCTGGGTGGCGCAGTTCACCGGCGAGGAGATCGCCAGCCGGTTCCCGCGGTTGGAGGATTGAGCGTGCAAACCCCATCGGTGGGCTGAAGCCCACCCTACGCCCACCCTACGTTCCCCCGACGCATAGAGCCGCGACCTGATCGCCTTTGTTCTGCGGGGGCACTTGAAAGGGTGGGGTCCACTGAACATCGGAACACCGGAGCCTGCATGCCCATCAAAGCCATTCTCACCGATATCGAAGGCACCACCAGCGCCGTCAGCTTCGTCTTCGACGTGCTCTTCCCCTATGCCGCCCGCCACCTGCCGGAGTTCGTGTTGGCCCACGCGGAACGGGCGGATGTCGCCGAGCAGCTGCAGGCGGTGCGTGCGGAGAGCGGCGAGGCGGACGCCGATGTGCAACGGGTGGTGGAGATCCTCCTCGGCTGGATCGCCGAAGACCGCAAGGCCACGCCGCTCAAGGCGCTGCAAGGCATGGTCTGGGAGCAGGGCTACGCCGCCGGCCAGCTCAAGGGCCACGTCTACCCGGACGCGGTGGAGGCGCTGAAGCGCTGGAAGCAGGACGGCTACGCGCTGTACGTCTATTCCTCCGGTTCGATCCAGGCGCAGAAGCTGATCTTCGGCTGCTCCGAGGCGGGCGACCTGACGCCGCTGTTCTCCGGTTACTTCGACACCACCTCCGGGCCCAAGCGCGAGGCGGCGTCCTATGGGCGCATCGCCGACGCCATCGGCCTTCCCGCCGGCGACATCCTCTTCCTCTCCGATGTGGTGCAGGAACTGGACGCCGCCCAGCAGGCCGGCATGCCCACCATCGGCCTGGCCCGCGAGGGCGGCGAGCTGGGCAGCCACCCCACCGTGGCCAGCTTCGCGGTGATCGACCCGGCGCGCGCCTGAGCCCTGCCGGGCCTTACTGGTCCAGCCACACCGCGCGGTGATCCGAGCCGCGCCAGGGCAGGGTGCCCACCGCGCGCACCGGCCGTTCGCCGCGTACCAGGATGTGATCCAGCCCGAGCATGCCCGGCCACCAGGTGGGGCGGATGCGCGGGCTGGTCAGGCGCAGCCCGGCGTTGTCGAGAAAGTCCCGCAGGCGCGGTGAATAGGCCGTGACATTGAGATCCCCCAGCACCACCACCTCCGGCCCTTCGGCGGCGATGCGCTCCGCCAGTTGCCGCAGTGATTCGTCACGGGCCAGCGCCAGTTGCGTACCCAGCGGCGGCGGTGGATGCAGGCCGAAGACCACCGTGCCGTCTTCCAGTTCGGCACGCAGGTAGGGGTAGCCGGCGGCAGGGCCGCTGAGTTCCAGCACCTGGCAGCGCTTCAGCGGCAGGCGCGAGAACAGCGCCAGGCCGAAGGGCGAATCGCTGTAGCGGGCGCAGGCCTCGAAGGGGCGCAGCGCGGCCAGTTGCTCCGACCAGGCGGGCGTGGCCTCGCTGACGAAGATCAGGTCCGCCTTCTGTTCCGCCAGCCAGCGGGCATCGGCGGTGGCATCCCCGTTGTCCAGCTTCAGGTTGAAGGCGAGGAAGCGCCGCGTGGGCGCATCGGTCGCCAGGGGCTCGGTGGGCAGCGGCGTCAGCGACCAGGCCAGGGCACCCAGCCCGCACAGGGCGAACAGCAGCGACGAGGCATTGCGCGGTTGCACGGCAGCGCCGACCAGCATCACCAGGGCCTGGATCGGCATGAAGTGACTGAGCAGCTCCAGGCCCCAGTGCAGGCGGCCGAACTGGCCAAGCACCAGGGTGACCAGGGCCAGCCAGGCGAGCTGATTGAGATGAAAGCGCAAGGCCTTGAGCACGCGTGCGTCCTGAATTCTCGGGAAAGGCGCGAATTGTAGGCCATCCGCCGTGCCTCGCGTGATCGGCGACGGGAACCCTGGCCGGCGCCCGTGTCCTAACACTGGAGAGCCACCCTGCCGGAGCCCGCCATGAGCCAACACGCGATGACCCTCTACGCCACGCTGGGCACGCTGTACCTGCTGCTCACCGCCTGGGCCCTGTTCAACGTGCTGGGCAGCGGCGCGCGGCGCGAGCAGAAGGTCCTCTGGACCGCATTGTTGCTGCTGTTCCCGCTGCTCGGGCTGTTCAACTGGGCCTGGATGGGGCCGCGTCGCCTGCACCGTTGATCCAGGCTCACCTATCCTGCACTCACAACCCCCGCAATAAGGAGCATCGCCATGGGTTCGATCCTCAACAGCCTCGCCGGGCTGATCATCCTCGCCCTGGATATCTGGGCCATCCTCAACGTCATCAAAAGCAATGTCGAAATCGGCATGAAGGTGTTGTGGATCCTGCTGATCGTGCTGCTGCCGGTGATCGGCCTGATCATCTGGGCCATCGCCGGGCCCCGTGGCAATGTGAGGATATGAGCCGGCGCTGCGGCGCCTGGCTGCTGCTCGGCGCCTGCCTGGCGCTGCCCGTTCACGCTTCTGAAGACGCCGCCTGGGCTGCCTTGCGCAGTGGCCAGGCGGTGTTTCTCATGCATCACGCCAGCGCACCGGGCGCGGGCGACCCGGACAGCTTCCGCCTCGGCGATTGCACCACCCAGCGTAACCTTGATGGTGGCGGGCGCTACCAGGCCCAGCAATGGGGCCAGTTGCTGCGCAGCCACTGGATCGAGGCGCCGCGCCTCTTCACCGGGCGCTGGTGCCGCACCCAGGACACCGCCCTGGAACTGCACATGGGCGCCTCGCAACCCATGGCCGAGCTGGATTACTTCGAGGGTGATACCGCCGCCATCCAGCGCATGCGTCAGGCCATCAACGCACTGCCGCGCGGCCTGCCGCTGGTGCTGGTGACCCACGGAGTGAACATGGCGGCGTTGACGGGAACGGCGGCGGCACCGGATGAAGCCCTGATCGTTGCGCTGCCCCTGACCGAGCCGGCCCGGGTCCTGGCGCGCATCCCCGCACCGCACTAGGCGCGCTAGATCAGCTGCAGCTGGTCCTGCACCGGCTGCACCGCCGCGCCTTCCAGGCGCAACAGGATGGCCTTGCGCTCCAGCCCGCCACCGAAGCCGGTGAGGCTGCCGTCGCGGCCGATGACCCGGTGGCAGGGGATGATCACCGCGATGGGGTTGGCGCCGTTGGCCAGGCCGATGGCGCGCACCGCCTTGGGCCGGCCGATGCGCAGGGCCTGGGTGGCGTAGCTGATGGTCTGGCCGTAGGGGATCTCCAGCAGCGCCTGCCAGGCGGCCCGCTGGAATTCGGTGCCCTGGGGCGCCAGCTGCAGGTCGAAGCGCTTGCGCTTGCCGGCGAAGTACTCGTCCAACTGGCGGCAGGCCTTGTCCAACTGGCGGGTGGCGGGCTGCCAGAGCGCATCCAGCACCGTGGACTGTTCGGTCTCCATGTGCAGCAGGCGCAGCCCGGCCTCGTCGCCGGCCAGCAGCAGCGGGCCTATGGGGCTGTCCTGATAGCGGAAGTACATGGATCAATTCTCCGATGCGTAGCTGTGCCAGAGGTAGACGGCGGCGTAGGCGCGCCACGGCCGCCAGTGCTCGGCGCGGCTGGCCAGGGCCTTGGCGCTGATGCCGGTTTCCCCCCAGAAGGGTGACTTGAGCAGGCCCAGGTCGGCGGTGGGGAAGGCATCCGGCTGGCCGAAGGCACGCAGGGCGATGTATTCGGCGGTCCAGGGGCCGATGCCGGGCAGGGCGCAGAGCCGTGCGATGAGGGCTTCGACGCCCTCGGCCACCGAGAGTTCCAGAGCGCCGGAGGCCACCGCGTCGGCGAAGCGGCGCAGGGTTTCCACGCGTTTGCCGGGCATGCCGATACCCGGCAGCGGGTCATCGGCGATGGCGCGGGCGGTGGGGAACAGGCGCAGCGGGCCGTCATCGGGGGAGTCCGCCAGGGGCTCGCCGAGGCGTTCCACCAGGCGCCCGGCGATGGTCACCGCGGCCTTCACCGTCACCTGCTGGCCAATGATGGTGCGCACGCCCTGCTCGAAGGGGTCGAAGGCCACCGGCAGGCGCAGGCCCGGGTAGCGCTCCAGCAGGGGTTGCAGTTGCGGGTCGCCGCGCAGGTGCCGGGCGATGGCCACGGGGTCGCTGTCGAGGTCGAACATCTGCCGCACCCGCGCCACCAGTTCCGCCTCGCGGCCGATGCACGAGGGGCTCAGTTCCAGGGCGAGGTGCCCGGCGCCGGGGCGCACGCGGAACCAGCCGTGCAGCTCGCCGAGGCGGAAGCTGCGGCAGTAGCTGGCGGCGTCGATGCGTTCGACGCCGGGTAGGCGGCGCAGGGCGAAGTGGCGCAGGAACTGCTCCCAGCTCCAGGGTTCGATGTAGGGCAGGTGCAGGCCGGTGGCGGCGGGGAGGGATGCGTTCATGGCGCGACGATACCGCTGGTCGTGACGGCTGTCTCTCGGAAACTGACCATCGAATTCCTGGCCTTCACGGTTCGACCTGTAACCCGGGCCATCGTAGAATGCGCGCCTTTTCTTCGGGACGGGCCCGGCTCGCCGCCCGCCCACCTGCAGCCATCACGGGAGACCCCTCATGAGCGACTACCAGGAAACTCTCTACGAAGGCTACGGCCAGCGTTTTCGCATGGACAAGCTGCTCCACGAAGTGCGCACCGAGCACCAGCACCTGGTGATCTTCGAGAACCCGCGCATGGGCCGCGTCATGGCCCTGGACGGCGTGATCCAGACCACCGAGGCGGATGAATTCATCTACCACGAGATGCTCACCCACGTACCCATCCTCGCCCACGGCGCTGCGCGTCGCGTGCTGATCATCGGCGGTGGCGATGGCGGCATGCTGCGCGAAGTGCGCAAGCACAAGGGCGTCGAGAGCATCACCATGGTGGAGATCGACGGCACGGTGGTGGAGATGTGCAAGGAGTTCCTGCCCAACCACTCCAAGGGCGCCTATGAAGACCCGCGGCTGAACCTGGTGATCGACGACGGCATGCGCTTCGTCGCCAGCACCGAGGAGAAGTTCGACGTGATCATCTCCGACTCCACCGACCCGATCGGGCCGGGCGAGGTGCTGTTCTCCGAGAACTTCTACCAGGCCTGCCGCCGCTGCCTGAATGACGGCGGCATCCTGGTCACCCAGAACGGCACGCCCTTCATGCAACTGGGCGAGGTGCAGACCACCGCCGGCCGCATGAACGGCCTGTTCGCCGACTGGCACTTCTACCAGGCGGCCGTGCCCACCTACATTGGTGGCTCCATGACCTTCGCCTGGGGCGCCACCAACCCCGCGTCGCGCAAGGTCTCCCTGGACACCCTGCGCCAGCGCTTCGCCGGCAGCGGCATCGTCACCCGCTACTACAACCCCGAGATCCACCTCGGCGCCTTCGCCCTGCCGCAGTACGTGCTGCAAGCCATCGGCAAGCCGAGCAACGACTGAGCCGAGTGCCATGCAAAAGGCCCCGTAAGGGGCCTTTTTTTTGTGCCCGCCCGATGGGCCAGAAGACCATTCCTGTGGGAGCGGTTTCAACCACGAAATGAGCTCGCGAAGGACGCGGTTGCAGCACACAACCTGTAGGGGCGAATTCATTCGCCCACGAGCAACGGCGTTGCCCTGATGTGGGCAGTCGTAGGGCGGGTGAAACCCGCGATCCAGGTGCACGGACAATGTCGGGTTGCACCCGACCTACGGGCTGGGGGCTTCTTCCGTGGGAGCGGTTTCAACCGCGAAGGCCGTGGCATGGTGCCCATTCGCGAATGAATTCGCTTGTATGTCCTAGGGTGGAACCTGTCGGGGGGCGGAGGGAGCGAAATCGCTTCTGCAAGCCAGACCGTGGGAGATTTCTCCCGCCCCTCACCTCACTGCAAGCGCCGATAAGGAATCCATCGGCTCAGGTCCGCCCCCGAGACCGACCATATCTGCAAGCCTGCGCCATCGTGAGCCCCCGACAGGTCATTCCATCTTGGCCCTGGGAGTTCGTCATGACAATGCAGAGCACCGTAATCGGTATCGATGTCGCCAAAGACAGTCTGAGTCTGTATCGAGCAGATCTGGAGCAGGCCAGCGAGCTCATCAATGAGCCGCACGCTATCGCCACCTGGCTCAAGAGCCTGCCTGCAGGTTGCAGCCTGGCCATCGAAGCCACCAACACCTACCACGTTGCCGTCGCCACGCTGGCGCACAAACGTGGCCACAGGGTCTACGTGATCGATGGTTACCGCCTGAGCAACTACCGCAAAGGCATCGGTGGCCGGGTCAAGAACGACCTGAGCGATGCCCGCCTGCTGGCCCGCTACCTGGCCCATGAACAGAAGCAGTTGCACCCCTGGGCGCCGCCGAGCCGCCTGTACCGCAAGCTGCAGGCCCTGTTGCACCGTCGCGCCACCCTGGTGCGAGTAACGACGGCTCTGCGCCTGAGCTTCGCCCAGGATCGCCAACTGGCGGAAGCATTGAAGCCCGTCCTGCAGCAGATGAAAGACCTGGAGCGGACACTCAACAGGGCGCTGCAATCCACGCTGAAAGAGGCCGGCTTGAGCGCGCAGGCACAACGTTGCCAGGAGATCGAAGGGGTTGGCCCGATCACCGCTGCTGCGCTGAACCTGGCCTTCCTGCGGGGCACCTTCCGCAGTAGCGATGCGTTCATCGCCTTTCTCGGGCTGGATGTCCGGGTCAGGGAATCGGGGCGCTACATCGGCCGGCGCAAGCTGACCAAGCAGGGGGATCCGGAGATACGACGGCTGCTGCATAACGCCGCTATGGCCGCCAGTCGCACAGCGGCCTGGAAAGAACGCTATCAAGCTTATTTACAGCGGGGTTTGAAGAAGACCGAGGCCCTAACGATCCTCGCCCGGAAACTGGCCAGAATCGCCTTTGCCCTGATGACCAGCCAACAGCCGTACCGACACCGGGACGCTACGGCTGGTTGACATAGAATCTCCCACGATGGGGCCCCTACAGATCGTGGTGCAGGTAGCTCGCCTGTTTCGGCAGCCGCAGGCTGAAGAGGAAGGCCACCACCATCATCACCGAGACGTACCAGTAGAAGGTTTCCTCCATGCCGATGGACTTCAGCCCCAGGGCCGCGTATTCCGCCGAGCCGCCGAAGATGGCGTTAGCCACCGCGTAGGCCAGGCCAACGCCCAGGGCGCGGACTTCCGGCGGGAACATCTCGGCCTTCACCAGCCCGCTGATGGAGGTGTAGAGGCTGACGATGGCCAGGGCGAGGATGATCAGCGCGAAGGCGATATAGGGGCTCTGCACGCCCTTGAGTGCGGTGAGGATGGGCCAGGTGCACAGCGCACCGAGGGCGCCGAACCAGAGCATCGAGGTGCGCCGGCCGATGCGGTCGGAGAGGGCGCCGAACAGCGGTTGCATGAGCATGTAGACGAACAGCGCGCAGGTCATCACGGCACTGGCGGTCTTGGTGGTCATGCCGGCGCTGTTGACCAGGTATTTCTGCATGTAGGTGGTGAAGGTGTAGAAGATCAGCGAGCCGCCGGCGGTGTAGCCGAGCACGGTGACGAAGGCACGCTTGTGATGGCGGAACAGGTGGCCCAGGCTGCCGGACTCCTCATTGTGCAGCTGGTCCTCGCGTGCGGTTTCGTTCAGCGAGCGACGCAGGTAGAAGGCGATCACCGCCGTCGCCGCGCCGATCACGAAGGGAATGCGCCAGCCCCAGGCGCGCAGCTCGTCCTCGCTCAGCAACTGCTGCAGGATCACCACCACCAGCACCGCCAGCAGTTGGCCGCCGATCAGGGTCACGTACTGGAAGGAGGCGAAGAAACCGCGCTGGCCCTTCAGCGCCACCTCGCTCATGTAGGTGGCCGTGGTGCCGTACTCGCCACCCACCGACAGCCCCTGGAACAAACGCGCCACCAGCAGCAGCGCCGGGGCCAGAGCGCCGATGCTGGCGTAGGTGGGCATGAAGGCGATGGCCAGGGAGCCGGCGCACATCATCAGCACCGAGATCATCATCGAGACCTTGCGCCCGTACTTGTCGGCCACGCGACCGAACAGCCAGCCGCCGATGGGGCGCATGAGGAAGCCGGCGGCGAACACGCCGGCGGTGTTCAGCAACTGCACGGTCGGGTCGTCGGAGGGGAAGAAGGCCGGGGCGAAATAGATGGAGCAGAAGGCGTAGACGTAGAAGTCGAACCATTCCACCAGGTTGCCGGAAGAGGCGCCGACTATGGCGAACACGCGTTTGCGGCGTTCTTCGAAGCTGTAGTGCGGATGGGGGCTCTCGAGGTGTTCGGTCGTACTGCTCATGGGGCGTGGCACTCGTTCTGGAATGAGTTCCGGCCCGCGTCCTCGAGCGGAAGCGGGCCGGGCCTGTCCATTGGATTGACTGCCGATGTCACAAAATGTTGCGGCGTCCTGATATCAGCCAAGCCCCGCTCTGGCGGAAACGCAATGACCGCAGGGCGGGTCGTGGGAGGGGCTCCCGGACTGTACCGGTGGCGCTGGTGCGGGCTTGGGCCTTGGATCGATGGGTTTCACTGCGCTCTACGCCATCCTGCGGACGGGCGTGGCGTGCGGGGTACGTAGGATGGGTAGAGCTTGGCGAAACCCATGCTGTGGTGGCTGATGACTTGGGTGTGGGATAGGGCTGGGAACGATGGGTTTCGCTGCGCTGTACGCCATCCTGCGGGCGGGCGTGGTGTTCGGGGTACGTAGGATGGGTAGAGCTTGGCGAAACCCATGCTGGGGGGCTGATGACGTGGGTGTGGGGTAGGGCTGGGACCGATGGGTTTCGCTGCGCTCTACACCATCCTACGGGGCGGGGATCACCGGGCCGAGGCACAGCTGCATGGCCACGCGGTTGGCGAGGCCGAAGGCTTCTTCCTCCCTGAGACGGCGGATCAGCTCGTCGTGCAGCTCGGCTTCCTCCAGCGGGCGGAAGCCAAGCCGGGCGTAGTAGGGGGCGTTCCAGGGGATGTCGGCGAAGGTGGTCAGGTACAGCGCTTCGTGGCCGCGTGCCTCGGCCCAGTCGCGGGCGGCGGCGATCAGGCGGCGGCCGATGCCGCGACGGCCCAGGGCGGGCAGCACGTCCAGTTCCGCCAGCAGCGCGATGCCGCCGAGCACCTCCACCAGGGCGAAGCCCACGGCCATGCCGCCGCTGTCCTGGGCCACCCACAGGCGGCCTTCGGCCTGCCCCTGGGCCAGCAGCGCCTGGGGCACGGTGGCCTCCCGCAGCAGCTCGGGAATGACGCCCTCCGGGAACAGGCTGGCGGCGGCGCGTTCGATCTCGGCCAGGGCTGCCAGGTGGCGCGGCTCGGCGGGTACCACGGCGTAGTCGTCGGCCTGGCCCATCAACGCCACTCCCCTTGCTGGTCCACCAGGGTGCGCTCGCCCCGGGTCACGCTCAGGTGGCCGTCCTCGCCGACGAAGTAGCGGGTATCGCCGTTGTTGAACTCGTAGCCCAGGGAGTGGCAGGGGGTGACGCCGTCGGCGCACAGGCGCATCAACTGGCGGCCCTTGAGTTCCAGGGTGTTGCCGCTCTTCTTGCTGGTGCCGCGGTAGAGCACGTTGTCGCAGCCGACCGTGCCTTCCTCGCACTGGTCGATGATCTCGATGCGGTAGCCGGGAGTTTCCAGGGTCTGGGCCAACAGCGGGCCGGCGGCGAGCAGCAGGGGCAGGGCGAGGGCGTATCTCATGAAAAGGCGTTCCGGGGCTGGAGTTGGCTGCGGTACTGGCCGGGCGTGATGCCCTTCCAGCGCTTGAAAGCATGGATGAAGTTGGACAGCTCGCCATAGCCGAGGCGTTCGGCGATCTCTTCCAGTCGGATGCCATCGGCGGCCAGCAGTTCCTCGGCCAGGGCATTGCGCACCTCTTCCTGCAGCTGGCGGAAGGAGGTGCCCTCGGCGTCCAGGCGGCGGCGCAGGGTGCGCGAGGTCATGTGCAGTTCGGTGGCGATGCGCTCCATGTCCGGCACCTGGCCGGGCTGCGATAGCAGGCGATCGCGGATGCGCCCGGCGAGCCCGGCACGCACCCGGCGGCGGGCCAGCAGTGCCTTGCACTGGGCCTCGCACTGCTGCGCCACCTGGGGGTTGGCGCCAGGCAGCGGCAGGTCGAGCAGGGCGCGGGCGAAGACCATGCGGTTCTCCGCTGCGGCGAAGCTCGGCGTCACCCCCAGCAGCTCGCGGTAGGGCGTGGGGTCGGCCGGCTCGGGCAGGGCCAGGCTGACGCGGGTCAGCGGCAGGTCGGCGTTGTTCAGGTCGCGCTGCACGCTGAGGGCGCCGGAAATGTCGCGCTCCAGCAGGAAGCCGCGCAGGTCCTCGGGCAGGCCGCGCCCTTCGAGCACCAGGTGCGCTTCATCGTCGTGTTCTTCCAAGCGCATGCTGTGGAAGGCGTAGGTCAGGTCCAGGTAGCGCAGGCCCAGTTCGGCGGCGCTGCGGTAGGTGGGGCTGCTGAGCAGGGCGAAGCCCCAGATGCCATAGGTGCTGAGGTGGTAGCGGCGGCCGGCCTTGAGGCCGATGCCGGGGATGTGCCCCAGCGCCTGGACGATGTTGCGCACCAGGGCCAGCTCCTGGTCGGCGTTGACCTCGGCGCCGGGGTCGGCCAGGGCGTTCCAGTCCAGGCCGGTGCCGGCCAGGCAGCGTTCCACGGACAGGCCGTGGTCGAGGCCGAACTGGGTGAGCAACTGCACGCTGATGGCGCTGCGGCGGGGTGGCCAGTGGGCGGTGTGGTGCATGGTGGTCGCGGTCCTGGGCGGTTGAACGGGGGCTTCTGTCCGAAAAGCACAATTCGCTGTCCGATGATGCCATAAACAGCGTGCGCCGCCGCGCATTAGCATCCGTTCATCCGCACGCTGGCTGGCCTGGTCCCCGGCGGTTGCGGCGAACATGGGAGATAACAATGAACAACAATCCCCAGCACCCGGCGCCTCTGCGCGTGCTGATCATCGGGGCAGGTTTCGGCGGCCTCGGCCTGGCCATCCGCCTGCAGCAATGCGGCATCGAGGATTTCCTCATCCTCGAAAAGGCCGACGACCTGGGCGGTACCTGGCGCGACAACACCTACCCCGGCGCGGCCTGCGACGTGCCTTCGCACCTCTACTCCTTCTCCTTCGAGCCCAAGCTCGACTGGTCGCGCAAGTTCGCACCCCAGGCGGAGATCCACGCCTACCAGCAGCAGTGCGCCGAGCGCCACGGCCTGCGTCGGCGCATCCGCTTCGGCACCGAAGTGGCCGGGGCGCGTTTCGATGAGGCGGCCGCGCTGTGGCGGGTGGAGACCACGGCGGGCGAGCACTTCAGCGCCCAGGCCCTGGTCAGTGCCTGCGGCCAGTTGAACCGCCCGGCGGTGCCGCGCCTGCCCGGCATCGAGAACTTCACCGGCGAGGTGTTCCACTCGGCGCGCTGGAACCATGACTACGACCTGGCCGGCAAGCGCGTGGCGGTGATCGGCACCGGTGCCAGCGCCATCCAGTTCGTGCCGCAGATCGCCCGCAAGGTGGCGCAGCTGCACCTGTTCCAGCGCTCGGCCGCCTATGTGATCGCCAAGCCCGACCGCGCCTACCGCCCCTGGGAGCTGGCGCTGATGAAGCGCCTGCCGGCGCTGCAGAAGGTCGACCGGCTGCTCAAGTACATCCAGCACGAGGCGCGCGCCCTGGCCTTCACCGTCTTCCCGCCGCTGATGAAGGTGATGCGCCTGGGCTTTCACCTGCACCTGGCGCGCAGCATCCGTGACCCTGAGCTGCGTCGGCGCCTGCAGCCGGACTACCCGCTGGGCTGCAAGCGCATCCTCATCTCCAACGACTTCTACCCGGCCCTGTCGCGGGACAACGTCGAGCTGGTGGAGCAGGCCATCACCGGCGTCAGCGAGCGTGGCGTGCTCACCGCCGATGGCCGCGAGCGCGAAGTCGACGCGATCATCTACGGCACCGGTTTCGCCGCCACCGACTTCCTCGCCCCCATGAGCATCCGGGGGCTTGGTAGGCGCGACCTCAACGAGGCCTGGCGCGAGGGCGCCGAAGCCTATCTGGGCATCAGCGTCAGCGGCTTCCCCAACCTGTTCATCCTCTATGGGCCGAACACCAACCTGGGGCACAACTCCATCCTCTACATGCTGGAGAGCCAGTTCGCCTACGTGCTCGGCTGCCTGCGCGCACTGAAGCGCGACGGCCTGCGCTACATGGACCTCAAGCCCGAGGTGCAGCGCCGCTTCAACGACAAGCTGCAGCACGCCGTGCGCCATACCGTGTGGGAGCGCGGCTGCAACAGCTGGTACAAGACCGCCGATGGCCACAACACCAACAACTGGCCCGGCTTCACCCTGACTTACCGCCAACAGACCCGCCAACCGGAGCTCGACCACTATGAATGCGTCCGTTGACTTCACCGCCCCCGATGCCGGCCAGCCGCTGCTGCGTGCGGTGCTGCGCGGGGGCTTGCGGGTGCTGTTCCGCGGCCTGGTGCGCCCGCCGATGCCCATCGCCGGGCAGCGGGCGGTGATCCGCGCGCTCACGGCCACGCCCGTGTCGATGCGCGGTGTCACCCGCAGCCGCGACAGCCTCGGCGGCGTGCACTGCGAATGGCACCGCCCGGCGCAGGACAACGGCAGCGTGCTGCTCTACCTGCACGGCGGCGCCTTCCTCATCGGCGCCGCCTCCACTCATCGCGCCATCACCGCCACCCTGGCGCGGCGGGGCGGGTTGGCCGTCTGCGCGCTGGACTATCGCCTGGCGCCCGAGCACCCGTTCCCGGCCGCCCGCCAGGACGGCGTGGCCGCCTATCGCGCGCTGCTGGCCCAGGGCTACGCCAGCGAGCGCATCTTCATCGGGGGTGATTCCGCCGGGGGCAACCTCAGCCTGATCACCGCCCTGGAGCTGGCGCGCCAGGGGCTACCGCAGCCGGCAGGGCTGGTGCTGCTGTCGCCGGTCACCGATTTCAGTGGCGAGCAGATGCACCAGCCGCCGGCGGGCGATCCGCTGCTCAACCCGCTGTGGATGGAGCAGGCCATCAGCCTCTACGCCCCGGCGGGGCTGGACCGCCGCGACCCCGGCCTGTCACCGATCTACGCCGACCTGGCCGGCCTGCCGCCGATCCTGGTGCAGGTGGGCGAGGACGAGTTGCTGCTCAACGACAGCCTGCGCCTGGCGGAGGCGGCGAGGGCCGCCGGGGTGCCGGTGCGCCTGGAGCGCTACCCCGGCCTGTGGCACGTGTTCCAGGCCCACGCCGGTATGCTGCGGGCCGCCGACCAGGCACTGGCCAGCATCCTCGCCTTCATCCGTGCCCGTAGCGGCGAGGGGGTCTGAAATGCACAACATCCTCATCACCGGGGCCGCCTCCGGCATCGGCCGGGCCACCGCGCGGCTGTTCCACGAGAAGGGCTGGACGGTGGGCCTGCTGGACATCGCCCCGCAGCCCCTGGAGGAACTCTCCGCCGAGCTGGGCGGGCTCTGGTACCAGGCCCTGGACGTCACCGACGTGGCCGCCGTCGAAGGCGCCCTGGCGGACTTCTGCGGTCGCCACGACGGCCAGCTGCGGTTGCTGTTCAACTGCGCGGGGTTGCTGCGTTTCGGCCACTTCGAGGCGATCGACATGGCCGAGCACGCGCGCATCCTCGCGGTGAACGTGCTGGGCCTGGTGCAGATGACCCACGCGGCCTTTCCCTACCTCAAGGCCACCGCCGACGCCCAGGTCATCAACATGGGCTCGGCATCGGGGCTCTACGGCACGCCGCACATGGCCAGCTACTCCGCCTCCAAGTTCGCCGTGCGCGGTTTCACCGAGGGCCTGGAGCTGGAGTGGCGCCGCCATGGCATCCGTGTCGGCGACCTGATGCCGCCCTTCGTGCGCACGCCCATGGTCGAGAGCCAGCGCTTCGAGCCACCGACCCTGCGCCGCCTGGGGGTCAACCTCAAGGCCGAGGACATCGCCGCGGCGGCCTGGCAGCAGGCCCACGGCGCCGCCGTGCACCGGCCCATCAGTGCGCTGTTCAAGCTGATGTACTGGTCCGGGCAGGTGTCGCCGCCCTGGATCAGCCGGCTGATCATGGGCTGGTTGAGCCGGGAATAGGGTGCACTGAGGCCCTGCACGCCGGGTTGGCGATAAGCCCGGCGAACGGGCGCGGGGTGAGGTTCTATGGCGCGCTCGCCCGGCGCCATTCCCGTGCCGCCCGTCGTGCCGGGGGCGGGAAAATTCGCCCTTCGGCGGGCAGACCGGCCGAGCTGACGCTACCCTGCATTCTGATGCAGTAGATCGTTGTGCGTGAGCTGAAGCAGCGGCCGGTCCCGCTTTCGCGGGCCTGGCCAGGGCCGTGTCCCGCGTCCGTGGGGCAGCCCCGTGGCGGCGCCGCCGGGCGTCGCGAGGCCGAATCCTTCGGCCGTCTACAAGCGAAACTCATCAATCGCCAGAGAGGGGGTCGTAACCATGAGCACAACCTTCCACGATGACGTCAGCAGCAATGTTCTGCGCCGCATGAAAGAGGGCGGTTTCGATTTCGCCCGTGTGCACCCCATCGAGTTCTACGCCATCTTCCCCGACGAGGACCGGGCCCGGATGGCGGCGCGAAAGTTCAGTGGCGAGTGGTTGAATGCCCAGGTTTCCCCCCGTGACGACGGGGCCTGGCACCTGCAGGTGAGCAAGGTCATGTATGCCACCCATTCCGGTATCGGTGATTTCGAGCACGACCTGGAGGAGCTGGTCGTACCACTGGGCGGAACCCTGGATGGATGGGGCGTGACCCAGGAATTGGCGGCGCCCGCGCGCTGAATTCCCGTTCCCTTGTGCAATCACCGGCCAGCCATGTGCTGGCCGGTGTCGTTTCCGCAGTCGGAAAACTTACATTTTCCTGACTCGACCTCGGCACGGGCTTTGCCTCAGACTGCGGAAACGGAGGGTTCACATGACCGATATCCTGATTCTTACCCACGCGGATTTCTGCCCGCCCGGCCACCTCGCAAGCCTGCTGGACGCGGAGCAGCGGGCATTCACGGTGCTGCGCGTGGACCAGGGCGAGTTGCAGGGCTACGACCTCGACCGCCCGAAAGCGGTAGCAGTGATGGGCGGGCCGATGAGCGTGAACGACCCACTGCCCTGGATCGAGGCAGAAATCGAAGCACTGCGGCATTTCATCGCGCGGGACATCCCCATCATCGGCCACTGCCTCGGCGGCCAATTGCTGGCGCGGGCCCTGGGTGCCGCGGTGCACCGCATGCCCTACACCGAGATCGGCTGGCAGCCCCTGGAGAAACGCGCACTGGCAGTGGGCAACCCCTGGGTGGCGCACCTGCCCATGCAGTTCCCGGTCTACCAGTGGCACAGCGACACCTTCGACCTGCCCAGCGGCGCCCAATGGTTGTTCGACAGCCCCTGGTGCCCGAACCAGGGCTTCGCCTGGGGCGACAAGGTGCTGGCCCTGCAAGGCCACCCGGAAATGACCGAGGAGCTGGTGCAGCTGTGGCTGACCGACTGGGCCCACCTGCTCGACGAGACCCAGCCCAGCCAGCAGCCCAAGGGCCGCATGCTCACCGACCTGCCGGCCAAGGTGGAGGCGCTGCACGGGGTAGCGGAGGGGTTCTACCGCCGCTGGCTGGACCTGGCCTTCCAGGATCAGCCCCTGCGCATGGCCCCCGCGCTGAGCGCCTAGCGTTGGGTTCCGGTGGGCTGAAGCGGAGCGCCGCCCGGCCCACCCTACGGCAGGGCGTCGAGTGCTTCGCGCTCCAGTGCGTAGGGCGGGTGAAACCCGCAGCGTTACGCACCATTGTCGGGTTGCACCCGACCTACATCAGGCGCAGACCCTGTAGGGGCGAATTCATTCGCCAAGCGGTGCGCAGCGCCGCCGCTCTTGTGGGCGTGAACGCTAACGCCCACCCATGATCGCGATGTAGTCCTGGGTCCAGCGGCTGTAGGGCACGCACTGCCCGTCGCCGCACTTGGCCTGGGGCGTTTTCCAGAAGGCGATCTTGTCGAACTGGTCGTAGCCGTTGGTGGCACAGCCGCCGGCGCCGAGCAGTTCGCTGCCGCTGCAGCCCTTGGGCACTGCCGGCACCGAGCCGAACCAGGCGGCCACATCGCCCTGTACCTTGGGCTCCAGGGACCAGTTCATCCATTTGTAGGCGCAGGTCGGGTGCTTGGCCTCGGCGTGCAACATGGTGGTGTCGGCCCAGCCGGTGGAGCCTTCCACGGGAATGGTCGAGGCGATGGGCTGCTTGTCGCCGCGCAGGGCGTTGACCTGATAGGGCCAGGAGCCCGAGGCGACCACGCCTTCGTTCTTGAAGTCGCTCATCTGCACCGTCGCGTCGTGCCAGTAGCGGTGGATCAGCGGCTGCTGGCCGCGCAGCAGGGCGATCACGGCGGCGTACTGCTCTTCGTTCAGCGCATAGGGGTCGCCGATGCCCAGTTCGGGCCGGGTGGTGCGCAGGTAAAGGGCGGCGTCGGCGATGTAGATGGGGCCGTCATAGGCCTGCACGCGGCCCTTGTTGCTCTTGCCGTCGGGCAGGGTGGTTTCCTCGAACACCACCTTCCAGCTGGTTGGCGCCTTGGGGAACACCTGGGTGTTGTACATCAGCACGTTCGGCCCCCACTGGTAGGGCGTGCCGAAGTGCTGCCCGGCCACGCTGTGCCAGGGGGCGTCCTTGAGCCGGTCGTCGAGGTTCTTCCAGTTGGGGATCAGCGCGACGTTGATCGGCTGCACGCGCTTGCCCGCCACCAGGCGCAGGGAGGCATCGCCCGAGGCGGTGACCAGGTCGTAGCCGCCCTTGGCCATCAGGCTGACCATCTCGTCGGAGGTGGCGGCGGTCTTCACGTTGACCTTGCAGCCGCTGTCCTTCTCGAAGGCGGTGACCCAGTCGTAGGCCTTGTCGGTTTCGCCGCGCTCGATGTAGCCGGGCCAGGCAATGATGTCGAGCGCGCCTTCGCCCTCGCCGAGTTGCTTCAGGGGTTCGGCGGCCTGCAGCGCGCCGCTGAGCAACAGGCTGGCGCAGGCGAAGGCCGGGAGGGTGGTCCGGATGAAAGGCATGGTCGACTCCTGTTGCAGCTGCGGGCGGAGCCTGGGCGGCGGACGCCGGAGGGGCGGGCCTTGAGGCGGGAGGTGCTCAAGGCAGCGTAGTTCGGGGCCTGTGGCCTGACAAGCGCGGTTACCGATGGCGCCGGGCAGGCGCGCGGGCGTGTCCTAGACTGCTTGCGTGGGCGCATTCGCGATAAGCGAAGAAATAGGGAACAAGTACGCGCAGGCCCCCGTCCTAATTCGTATCGCCGCCAAACGGGGCGGTAGCCACCGTTCCGCTCTCCCGCCTGCACCAAGGCAGTGCGCGGTGGCGAGTGGCTGATTGCAAGTCATTGATACGTATAGGGTTGAGTCGCTGGCACGAGGCTTGCGACTGCAAGATGGTCGGTGGTGACAAGGAGTCCGGCATGGCCCGCACCTTTTTTGACGAAATGTATGACGCGAACGGCGACTGCCGTCCGCATTACCGGGAATTCGCCCGCTGGTTGGCCGATACCCCCGAGGAACTGCTTGCCCAGAGGCGGCGCGAAGCCGACCTGCTGTTCCACCGGGCAGGCATCACCTTCACCCTCTATGGGGACGAGCAGGGCACCGAGCGCCTGATCCCCTTCGACACCATTCCCCGCTCCATCCCCATGAGCGAGTGGCGCGTCGTCGAACGCGGCTGCATCCAGCGCGTCAAGGCGCTGAACATGTTCCTCGCCGACCTCTACCACGGCCAGCGCATCATCAAGGCGGGCATCGTCCCGGCCGAGCAGGTGCTGGCCAACGAGGGCTACCAGATCGCCATGCAGGGCCTGGACCTGCACCGCGACATCTACGCCCATATCGCCGGCGTGGACCTGGTGCGCGACGGCGACGGCACCTACTACGTGCTCGAAGACAACCTGCGGACTCCCAGCGGCGTCAGCTACATGCTGGAAGACCGCAAGATGATGATGCGCCTGTTCCCCGAGCTGTTCTCGGCTCAGCGCGTAGCCCCCATCGACCACTATCCGAACCTGCTGCTGGAGACCCTCAAGAGCTCCAGCCCGCTGGATAACCCCAGCGTCGTGGTGCTCACCCCGGGGCGCTTCAACAGCGCCTATTTCGAGCACGCCTTCCTTGCCCGCGAGATGGGCGTGGAACTGGTGGAGGGCGCCGACCTGTTCGTCCGCGACGACCGCGTCTATATGCGTACCACCTCCGGCCCGCAGCCGGTGGACGTAATCTACCGCCGCCTCGACGATGCCTTCCTCGACCCGCTGGCCTTCAACCCGGATTCCATGCTCGGCGTGCCCGGCCTGCTGGCGGCCTACCGCTCCGGCAACGTGGTGCTGGCCAACGCCATCGGCACCGGGGTGGCGGACGACAAGTCGATCTACCCCTATGTCGGCGACATGATCCGCTTCTACCTGGACGAGGAGCCCATCCTCGCCAACGTGCCCACCTGGCAGTGCCGCAAGCCCGAGGAGCTGTCCCACGTGCTGGCCAACCTGCCGGAACTGGTGGTGAAGGAAACCCAAGGCTCCGGCGGCTACGGCATGCTGGTCGGCCCGGCCGCCACCAAGGCCGAGATCGAAGCCTTCCGCGAACGCCTCAAGGCGCGCCCGGAGGCCTACATCGCCCAGCCCACGCTGAGCCTCTCCACCTGCCCGACCTTCGTCGAGAAGGGCATCGCCCCGCGGCATATCGACCTGCGCCCGTTCGTCCTCTCAGGCCGCGAAACGCGCCTGGTGCCGGGCGGCCTGACGCGCGTCGCGCTGCGCGAAGGCTCGCTGGTGGTCAACTCGTCGCAGGGCGGCGGTACCAAAGACACCTGGATCGTGGAGGACTGACCCGTGCTGAGCCGTACTGCCTCCGATCTGTACTGGATGTCGCGCTACCTGGAACGCGCCGAGAACCTCGCGCGCATGCTCGATGTGAGCTACTCGCTGTCGCTGATGCCCCAGGACGGCCGTGGCGATGGCCTGGAAGAGCTGGCCATGCCGCTGCTGATCACCGGCACCCTGGACGCCTACCTGACCCGCCACGGCCAGCTCCACGCCGAGCGCATGCTGCACTTCTTTGCCCTCGATGCGGAGAACCCGGCGAGCATCTACAGCTGCCTGGGGGCCGCCCGTACCAACGCCCATGCCGTGCGCGGCCGCATCACCGCCGACATGTGGGAGAACATCAACGCCACCTGGCTGGAGATGCGCGGCATCGCCGGCGAGGGCCTGGGGCGCTATGGCATCAAGCGCTTCTGCGAGTGGGTCAAGGAGCGTTCGCACCTGTTCCGCGGCGCCACCTTCGGCACCATCATGCGCCACGACCCCTACCGCTTCATCCGTCTCGGAACCTTCATAGAACGGGCGGACAATACGCTGCGCCTGCTCGATGCACGCTACGAGATGCTCGGCGAGGAGGCGGAGGAGGTCAGCGATACGTCCGCACGTGGCTACTACCAGTGGAGCGCCTTGCTCCGCGCGCTGTCGTCCTTCGAGGCGTACACGGAAGTCTTCCGTGGCTCGCCCGGTGCGCGCCAGGTGTCCGAGCTGCTGTTGCTGCGCCCCGATGTGCCGCGCTCCCTGCGGGCCTGCATGGAGGAGCTCAACCTGATCCTCTCCAGCCTGCCCGGCGAGAACGGCCGGCCGGCCCAGCGCCTGGCCGCCGAGCTGGATGCACGCCTGCGCTACACGAGCATCGACGAGATCCTCGGTGAGGGCCTGCACGGCTGGCTCACCGACTTCATTCTGCTGGTTCGCCAATTGGCCAGAGCGATCCACAGCTCTTATCTGGAGGCCGTATGAAACTGTCCATCCGCCACGAAACCACCTATCGCTACGACGACCAGGTTCGCGCGAGCATCCAGTACCTGCGCCTGACGCCCCACGACAGCGAGCGCCAGCACATCCTTAGCTGGCAGCTCGACCTGCCACGCCCGGTGCGCGCGCAGATCGACCCCTACGGCAACATCCTCCACGTGCTGACCCTGGATGAACCCCACGAGGCCATCGTCATCGGCGCCCGTGGCCAGGTGGAGATCGACGAGCACAGCGAGGCCGAGCACGACAAGCTCTCGGCGCTGCCCTTCCTGCGCTCCACCCGCCTGACTGCGGCGGACGAGGCATTGCGTGCCTTCGCCCACACCCACTGCCAGCCGCGGCCAGAGCGCAGCGGCCTGATCACCCTGATGGACGCGCTGCACGAGCACATCGACTACCAGACCGGCGTCACCGCCGTGGACAGCACCGCCGCCGAGGCCTTCGCCGGTCGCGCGGGGGTCTGCCAGGACCATACCCACGCCTTCCTCGCCTGCGCCCGCACCCTCGGCGTGCCGGCGCGCTTCGTCTCCGGCTACTTGTACAAGGAGAACAACGCCCACCTGGTCAGCCACGCCTGGGCGGAAGCCTGGCTGGGCGATGCCTGGTACAGCTTCGACGTCACCAACCGTCTGTCCCGCCCGGAGCGCCACCTCAAGCTCGCCGTCGGCCTGGACTATCTGGACGCCTGCCCGGTGCGCGGCATGCGCCGTGGCGGCGGCGAGCAGATGCACGCACGTGCGGACGTCGCCGTACCGCCGTTGCTGATGGTCCAGGAACAGCAGTAACACGCGTCACAGGACTTCTCGCCGCATCACCGGTCATTCGACTGCCCGCCTGCCATCCCGGCAGGCACGGGCCGGTGATGCCGAAGCGCAAGGCGCGGGGGAGGCGGGGGGCATATAAAAACGGGAGAGAACCATGACCTACTGCGTCGCCATGCACCTTGCCGATGGCCTGGTGTTCGTTTCCGATTCGCGCACCAACGCGGGCATCGACCACATCGCCACCTTCCGCAAGCTCTTCACCTTCGGCACGCCGGGCGAACGCCTGATCGTGCTGCAGACGGCGGGCAACCTGGCCACCTCGCAATCGGTGGTCAACCTGCTCAAGCAGCGCCTGGGCAGCACCCTGGTGAACCTCGACAGCGTGCCCACGCTCTACGACGCCACCGCCCTGGTCGCCGAGACCATCCGCGAGGTGGTCGCCCGCGACGGCGCGCCGCTGGCGGGCAACACCGACCTGACCTGCTCCTTCCTGGTCGGCGGGCAGATCGCCGGCCAGCCGCCCGCGCTGTACAGCATCTACCCGCAGGGCAACTTCATCCAGGCCACCGAGGACACGCCCTTCCTGCAATTGGGGGAGAGCAAGTACGGCAAGCCGATCCTCGATCGCAACCTCAAGCACGACACCAGCCTGGAGGAGGCACTGCGCTGCGCGCTGGTCTCCTTCGACTCCACCATCCGCAGTAACCTCTCGGTGGGCATGCCGCTGGACCTGCTGGTCTACCACACCGACAGCCTGATCCTCCCCGCCGGCTACCGCGTCACCGAAGACGACGAGTACTACGAAGGCGTGCGCCGCCAATGGGCCGCCGGCCTGCACGAGGTGCTGGAGAAGCTGCCGGCGCCGCCGGCGGAATACAACGTCTGACGGCGAAGTCACGGGGGGCGCGAAAGAGCGGGCGAATGAATTCGCCCCTACAGGGTTGCCAGGCTGGGCATCGCTGCGTTGGGCCTCGCTGCGCTCGGCGCCAAACTACGGCACCGGCTGTGGGTGCCTGTAGGTCGGGTGCAACCCGACAAGGACCGTGCACGAGGCCACGCGGGTTTCACCCGCCCTACGGACTGCGAGAAGGGCGGGCAGGGTGCCGGCTTTATCGCGAATGAATTCGCTCCTACGGGTTGCGCCCGTCCCTAGGCCGGCACTTCGCTGCGGCGGATCTGTTCGAGGATGCTGGGGTCGTCGATCGCCCCGTCGTCCAGCAGCAGGAACAGCTTGCTGATGATCTCGCTGGTGCGTGCATCGCTGTCGGCGAAGGGCAGGTAGAGGTCATCCGCCGGTTTGCCAGCAGGGACGATGCACAGGTAGTTGCCCGGCTCGATGTGGATGACCCCGCTGCCCAGGTGCAGCCGGTAGCGTGCGCGGCTGCCGGTGATGTGGGCGTGGTGGCCTTCGCAGCGCACGTTGGCCAGCCCCAGGTCGGCCACCAGCGCCTGCACCAGTTCGGCGCGGCGCTGGATGGTCTCGGCGCTGCCGGCGTGGCTGGCGGTCTCGCCGGTGAAGGCCACCGAGACGATCAGGTCGGCGTCGCGCAGGGTTTCGGAGAACAGCAGCGGCGGCACCTCCTCCAGCGGCAGGGCGGCGCGGTCTTGGACGAACTCCACCTCCCGCAGGGTGATGGCCTCGGTCAGGGGCAGGTAGCGCTGCGCATCGGGGAAGTTGAGGAAGGCGTACAGGCCCTGGCCCCAGTTGCGGAACACTTCCTCGCCATCGTGGGTGGTCCAGCCCCGGGCCCGCAGCAGGCGCGCGGCCACGGCGCTGCGCAGCACATGGCCGGCGAAGCGCAGGGACTTCAGGCCGTTCTCCCGCTCGGCCGGGGTCAGCAGGTACAGCTCGCGGAACACCTGCTTGAACGGCTGCACCCGGCGCTGGGCCACCAGGGCCTGCTGCCAGGCGGAGAGCGCCCCGGCTTCGAACAGGTGCAGGGGGTGGGCGATCAGCAGCGGGCCGTCGATGGCACGGGCCGGTCCCGCCAGGGAGCAGAGGGTGAAGGCGTCGCCGTCCAGCCAGCCCAGTTGGCCGTCACCGTCGCGCAGCACCAGGTGGTCCAGCAGCAGGCGCGCCGCCGGCATGCGCAGCAGCTGGCGCAGCTGCGTCGGCTCCAGGGCTTCCCCCCGCGCCATCATGGCTTCCAGGGTCAGGCGGAAGCGGCGGATCTGGTCCTTCATGCGGGCCTGCAGGGTCTTCAGCTCGGCCAGGCCTTCGTGCTTGCGCAGGGCGGCGGGTACCGACTTCAGGCGCTTGCCGCCCTTGCTGGCAACCATGACCGGGTTGAGGCCCTGCAACTCCAGCCACAGGTCGTAGCCGTCCAGGTGCAGGCGGTCCGGGGTCTGCTCGGCGATCTCCGCTTCCATCGCCCACTCCAGCCGGGTGGCGTCACCATAGCCGGCGGTGCGGGCGAGGTTCTCCAGGCCGGCCTGGATGGCGGCCTGGGAGTTGGCCTGGCGCTCGGCGCCGTAGCGTTCCACTTCGCGGTGATAACGCTTCAGGGCCAGGTAGCGCTCGCGGGTTTCGTCCGCGCCGCTGATGGGCAGCAGGCCGTAGGCGCGCAGGGCGGCCTGGGCGTGGCGCTGCAGCTTCTTCTCCAGGGCCTTGCGCTCCAGGCCGCGGAAGGCGTCCAGCAGCAGGCGGGTATTGGGAAAGGCCCAGGGCGTGCCGTCGAAGCTGGCCAGGTAGTCGGCCAGGTGCCCGGCGTCGGCCTGGTCCAGGGCGGCCCGCAGGGCGGGGCGGTCCACCACGCCCAGCTCCGGGTCGTCGCTGCTCTGCAGGTCCTCGACCAGGCGGCCGCTGTGGTCGACGGCCAGCGCCAGGTCGAGGTAGAGGCGCTGCAGGGGCTTCAGGTCGCTCCAGCCGAGGGCGTCCAGCACGGCCTCGCTGGCCGCGCCGCTGTAGGGCAGGGCGGTGAGCAGGCTGGCGCGGGGGAAGCCGGCGAGCTGCTTGGCCAGTGCGGCCTCGTCGTCCTTTTCCAGTTGGCCGACGTCGAGCAGGGCGGTCAGTACCCGGCCCAGGTGGTTTTCGTAATGTCTTTCGAGGGCGTCCGGCGCCAGGTCGAGGCGCGACAGTTCGCGCACGCCGGCCAGCAGCCAGTGTGCAGTGGAGGTTCCGGGCTCATCGATCAGGCTTCGCAACAGCGTGGCGCTGTCCGGCAGTTGGGCCAGCGCGTGATCGACGAACTCGGCGTTGAGCGCGTCGAGCCGTTGCTCGCCCGTGCTGTCGCCTTGGACGAGGGGTGGCAGCGTGCACAGGCTGTCTGCCCAGGTGTGCACCGCGCGCTCGTGCAGGGCCGCATCCAGGCGGCCGGCTTCGGCCAGGGCCACGGCGAAGCGCCGGATGGCCTCCGTTGCCTTGCCTTGGTAGACCTCGGCGAGGCGCGGGTAGTCAGCGTTCTCGGCGGGGCTGGGGCGGTCCCAATCGCCGCCGAGCAGCCACCGGGCGAAGTCCAGCCAGGCACCGTCGACGGGGTAGCCAGCGAGCAGTTCCAGGCATTCCTCCAGGTCGGGCGTGACCCAGGCGCCGGTGGGGTAGTGCCAGTGGGCCTGGGCCTTGAAGCCGGGTTGCAGGGCGTAGTCGCTGTCTTCGAAGGCCTGGGTCAGCATGTGCCGCACACGCCGTTCCAGGGCCTGGAAGCCATAGGCGCCGGGGTGCGCCGTGACGCCCGCGTGGCTGGCGATCTGGGCCAGGCGCTGGCGGGTGTAGAGGTGCTCGGTCTCGTCGTGGCCCCAGATGCGCGGGAAGACCAGGGCATCCACCAGGGCGGGCTGGCCGTCGGGGCCGGCTTCGGCGAGGAAGGCGTCGGCCAGGGCGAGGCCGTCGACCTCTTCCCAGAACGGGTGCTGGTAGCCGTCTTCGGCCAGCAGGGCGTCGCGCTCGGGCAGGGCATCCAGGGTGCGGTCGAGGAAGGCATCGAGCAGGGCGATGCGGGCCTGCTGGCGGGTGTCGGCTTGGTAATGCTGCATGGGGAGTCCGTTCGTCATGGGCTTAACCACCCACCAGGGGGACCAGGCGCAGGAAGGTGAGCCGGGCCTGGGCGGGCAGGTCGAGGGAGTGGTCGAGGTCGTGGAGCATCTGGCCGTCGAGGAGGACGCGGTAGCGGCGCTGGCAGAAGCCATCCAGGGCGCGCTGCACCTCGGCTTCGGCGTCTATCCGTGGGGCGCCGGGCACCTGGGTGCGCAGCTTGATGGCGCCCCGGGCGGACTGGTGGCGGATGTCTTCTTCGCTGAGGTAGCCGGGGCCGCTGCTGGCCTGCAGGCGGTCCAGCCAGCGCTCGGTGGTCTGTTCGGCCACGACATGCAGCACCACCCGGCGGATCAGCTCGCCCAGGGTGAGCCGGGAAGCGTCCAGGTGCAGGTTCAGGTCCGGGGTGAGGGCCTCGTTGCGGGCCCCGCGCAGGACCAGGCTTTCGACGTGGAGCTCGGTGCTCATGCTGGCTCTCCCGGCCGGCGGTTCAGGTGGGAGAGCGTAGCGCCGGCGCGGTTGGCGGAGAAGCCCGGCCGCCACCGTCCGTGAGGGCCGTCACGGCGTCTTGCGACCGCTCATGTGGCGCAGGTAGGCGACCAGCTGTTCCAGCTGCGCGTCGTCGATCACCGCAGCCGGGAAGGCGGGCATGCGCCCTTGCGGCCAGCGACGCATGGCCTGTGGGTCGCGGATGTAGCGCTGGAGGAAGCCTTCGGCGAAGTATTCGGTGGGGTTGTAGGGCAGGTTGAGGTCGGGGCCGAACTGGGCGTCGCCGGCACCGTTGAGGCGGTGGCAGGCCAGGCAGTTCTTCTGGAACTGGGCGAAGCCGGCCTGGATGTCGGCGCTTGCATCGCTCGCCGGCAGCAGCGCGGGGAAGCGTTCGGCGACCGCAGCCAGGTAGCGCAACTTCGCCACCTGGAAGGGCCACTGTTCCGGGCCTATGCCGCCGGCCTGCGGGTCCGTCCACACCAGGTAGAAGGGCCCGGCGCTGGGCTTGCCCTTGGCCAGTGGCGGCCAGGGCTTGCCCGGGTCTTCCACCGCCAGCCAGGCCCGGGCGCCCTCCTTGGCGAGCAGGGGCGTGGCGGGCAATTCGGCGGCGAACCCGTCCAGCGCCACGGCCTGCAGGTGCTGGCCGGGTTCGACCCCATCCAGCAACGCTGCCAGGGGCAGGGCGCGGTAATGCATGGTGCGCTTGTAGGCGACGTCGGCGGGTACCTCGATATCCCGCGCCTGGGGGTGGGCCAGCAGCCTGGCGCTGTCCCAGCGCTGCGTGCCGCCGGGCAATTCGAGCAGCAGCTCGGCGGCGTGCAGGGTAGGGGTCAGCAACAGCAGGCAGAACAGCAGGTGGCGCATCAGGGTGTGTCCAGAATCGGCTTGAGGGTGGTGTAGCCGCCGGCATTCTGCACATTGGTGTAGCCCCTGGCACGCAGATCGTCCTGGGCGATGCCGGAGCGGCGACCGCTTCGACAGTAGAGGACGATAGGGGTCTGCTTGTCCGGTGCCAGTTCCGCGATTTTCGTACCAATGTCTTCGAAGCCGATGTAACGGGCACCGGGCAAGGCTCCTGCCTCGATTTCTTCCGGCGTACGCACGTCGATCAGCACAGCGCCCGGTTGCTTCAGTGCTTCCAGCGCCGCTGCCTGGTCGACATCGGCGGCGAGTGCGGGAAGGCTGAGGGAAAGGGCCAGTGTGGCGAGCATCTTGCGCATGGTGTAACTCCCTGAAAAACAAGAACCCTTGGACCCTAGCACAATTGCCGGAGGTCATCGCCAGCCGTTAGGATCGGGCCTTTCCGTCACTCCACGACCCTCCGGGCTAAGGAGCGAGCCATGCTGGCCGCGCTGTTCGCCGTCATGGCGCCGATCCTCATCACTGCTGGCATCGGCTATGCCTGGGCACGCTCCGGGCAGAATTACCCAACAGACTTTATCGCTCGTCTGGTTCTTAACGTCGGCACGCCGAGCCTGGTGCTTTCCACCCTCAGCCAGGCGGAAATCGACAAGCACGCCTTCGGCCAGATCGCGCTCGCCTGCCTGCTCACCACCCTGGTGATGGGCGTGATCGGCCTGGGCCTGAGCCGGGCCATGAAACAGGACTGGCGCGTGCTGGTGCCGGCCTTCCTGTTCCCCAATTCCGGGAACATGGGCCTGCCGGTGGCGCTCTACGCGTTCGGCGAGCCGGGCCTGGCCCTGGCGGTGGGCTTCTTCCTGGCCCTGGCGGTGGTGCAGTTCAGCCTGGGGCTGCTGCTCTCGGGCAGCGAGCGTTCGGTGAAGAAGCTGTTCATCAACCCCATCGTCATCAGCCTGGCCCTGGCCATTCCGCTGATCCTCTTCGACCTGACACTGCCGCGCTGGCTGGCCAACACCATCGAGCTGCTGGGCGGCATGACCATCCCGCTGATGCTGCTGACCCTGGGCGTGTCCCTCGCCAGCATCCGCGTCGGCCACCTGGGCAGCGGCTTGCTGCAGGGGGCGTTGCGCATCCTCTTCGGTGCGGGCGTGGGCTGGGGAGTGGGCCTGGCACTGCAGCTGGAGCCGCTGACCCTGGGCGTGCTGGTGATGCAGTCGGCGATGCCGGTGGCGGTGTTCAACTACCTGCTGGCGGTGCGCGCCGGGCGTTCGCCGGAGCAGGTGGCGAGCCTGGTGATGTGTTCGACGCTGTTGTCGTTCGTGACCATTCCGCTGCTGCTGGCCTGGTGGCTACCTGCGCTGCGTTGACCGCAGGGCGCGGTGCGCAGCACAGGACGATGCCCGCGTTGTCAGCTGACCAGTCGGGTCAGGTTGGGAAGGATGAGGATGACGGTGGTGGCGAAGACGATGAGGCTCGCTTGCCGCATTTTCGGCTGTTTGAACATAGCCTTGTGCCTTTGTTTTTGTTGGAGGCGCCATGCGTCGGGCGTGAACGGCCTGCCGGTCGGCGTGGCCGCCTCCTTGGCGGTGGGTGGAAAAAGCCGCCCCGGCAAAACCCGGCAGCGACCTCTGACAACCTCAACTCTAGGGGCCGGTTCCCCGGCCCTTTAGAACGCTTGGGATCAACAGCCCGCTGCTTAGAACGCCGTTCGCGGGTCGCCCCGGGCCTGTGGATGGCAACCCTTGAGCCAGACACATCGCGTTGACCTGGGAGTCAGGTGACCGTTCGTCTGAGCGCAGAAGTCAATGGCACTGAGCAGTTCGGTCATTGAGTGCGGCCCGCGTGCCGCTAAGGTAAGCCCACAGCGGTCGGCCCCTGGCTGGCCCGTCTGCCTAACGACAAGAGAGAACCCCATGACCGAAGCATATATCTACGACGCGGTGCGCACGCCCCGCGGCAAGGGCAAGAAGGACGGCGCGCTGCACAGCGTCAAGCCGGTCAACCTGATCGCCGGCCTGCTCAAGGCCCTGGAAGCGCGCAACAAGCTGGATACCAGCCAGGTCGACGATATCGTGCTCGGTTGCGTGACCCCGGTGGGCGACCAGGGCGCCGACATCGCCAAGACCGCCGCGCTGGTGGCCGACTGGGACGAGACCGTCTCCGGCCAGCAGATCAACCGCTTCTGCGCCTCGGGCCTGGAAGCCATCAACCTCGCTGCGATGAAGGTGCGCTCCGGCTTCGAAGACCTGGTGGTGGCCGGTGGCGTGGAATCCATGTCGCGCATCCCCATGGGCTCCGACGGCGGTGCCTGGGCCATGGACCCGGAAACCAACCTGCACACCAACTTCGTGCCCCAGGGCATCGGTGCCGACCTGATCGCCACCCTCGAAGGCTTCAGCCGCCAGGACGTCGACGCCTTCGCCCTGCGCTCCCAGCAGAAGGCCGCCCGCGCCAGTGCCGACGGCTCGTTCAAGAAATCCCTGGTGCCGGTCACCGACCAGAACGGCATCGTGCTGCTGGACCATGACGAGTTCATCCGGGGCGAATCCACCCTCGAAGGCCTCGGCGCCCTGAAGCCAAGCTTCGAGATGATGGGCCAGATGGGCTTCGACGCCACCGCCCTGCGCAAGTACAGCCATGTCGAGCGCATCGAGCACGTGCACACCCCGGGCAACAGCTCCGGCATCGTCGACGGCGCCGCCGCCATGCTCATCGGCTCCGCTGCTAAGGGCAAGGAGCTGGGCCTCAAGCCCCGCGCGCGCATCGTCGCCACCGCGGTGACCAGTACCGACCCGACCATCATGCTCACCGGCCCGGCGCCGGCCACCCGCAAGGCCCTCGCCAAGGCCGGCCTGGCGGTGGGCGACATCGACCTGTTCGAAGTCAACGAAGCCTTCGCCTCGGTGGTGATGAAGTTCATGAAGGACATGGGCGTGCCGGAGGAGAAGGTCAACGTCAATGGCGGCTCCATCGCCATGGGCCACCCCCTGGGCGCCACCGGTTGCGCCATCCTCGGCACCCTGCTCGACGAGCTGGAGAAGCGCCAGCTGCGCTATGGCCTGGCCACTTTGTGTGTCGGCGGCGGTATGGGTATTGCCACGATCATTGAGCGCGTTTGAGGCCGGAGAATAAAAATGACTGACGCCATTCGTTACGAAAAGGGCCAGGACAATATCGTCGTCCTGACCATCGACATGCCCGGCCAGAGCGCCAACACCATGAACGCGGTGTACCGCGAGGCCATGGGCGCCACCGTGGACCGCCTGGAGGCCGAGAAGGATTCCATCGCCGGGGTCATCGTCACCTCCGCCAAGAAGACCTTCTTCGCCGGCGGCGACCTCAACGAGCTGATCAAGGTCACCAAGGCCGATGCCAACGGCTTCTACCAGATGATCCTCAAGATCAAGGGCCAGCTGCGCCGCCTGGAAAGCCTCGGCAAGCCCGTGGTCGCCGCCATCAACGGCGCGGCCCTGGGCGGCGGCTGGGAAATCTGCCTGGCCTGCCACCACCGCATCGCCGTGGACGAAAGCCACGTCCAGCTCGGCCTGCCGGAAGTCACCCTGGGCCTGCTCCCCGGTGGCGGCGGCGTGGTGCGCATGGTGCGCCTGCTGGGTATCGAGAAGGCGCTGCCGTACCTCGCCGAAGGCAAGAAGGTGCGCCCGGACCAGGCCCTCAAGGCCGGCCTGATCCACGACATCGCCAAGGACCGCGACGAACTGCTGGCCAAGGCCCGTGCCTTCATCGCCGCCAACCCCAGCGCCGTTCAGCCCTGGGACGTGAAGGGCTACAAGATCCCCGGCGGCACCCCGTCGACCCCCGCCGTGGCCCAGATGCTGGCCATCGCCCCGAGCGTGCTGCGCGACAAGACCAAGGGCTGCTTCCCGGCGCCGGAGAAGATCATGTGCGCTGCCGTCGAAGGCGCCCAGGTGGACTTCGACACCGCCCAGCTGATCGAGGCGCGCTACTTCACCGAGCTGACCACCGGCCAGGTGGCGAAGAACATGATCGGCACCTTCTGGTTCCAGCTGAACGAGATCAACGCCGGCAGTTCCCGTCCCAAGGGTCCGGCCCGCTATGAAACCAAGAAGGTCGGCGTGCTCGGCGCCGGCATGATGGGCGCGGGCATTGCCTACGTCTCCGCTGCCGCCGGCATCGAGGTGGTGCTCAAGGACGTCTCCATCGAAGCCGCCGAGAAGGGCAAGGCGTACTCCGCCGGCCTGCTGGACAAAAAGGTCGCCCGTGGCCACCTGAGCGCCGAGAAGCGCGACGCCTTCCTCGCCCGCATCAAGCCGACCGTGGATGACGCCGACTTCGAAGGCTGCGACCTGATCATCGAAGCCGTGTTCGAGAACCGCGAACTCAAGGGCAAGGTCACCGCTGCCGCTGAAACCCATGCGCTGGCCGATGCGGTGATCGCCTCCAACACCTCCACGTTGCCGATCACCGGCCTGGCCGCTGCCGTGGCCAAGCCGGAGAAGTTCATCGGCCTGCACTTCTTCAGCCCGGTCGACAAGATGCCCCTGGTGGAAATCATCCGTGGCGAGAAGACCACGGACGAGACCCTGGCCCGTGGCTTCGACTACGTGCTGCAGATCAAGAAGACCCCGATCGTGGTCAACGACAGCCGTGGCTTCTTCACCTCGCGGGTGTTCGGCACCTTCACCAACGAAGGCATCGCCATGCTGGGCGAAGGCGTATCGGCGGCGATGATCGAGAACGAGACCCGCCAGGCCGGCATGCCGGTGGGCCCGCTGGCGATCTCCGACGAGGTCTCCATGAGCCTGATGACCCACATCCGCAACCAGACCGCCGCCGACCTCAAGGCCGAAGGCAAGGCGCTGCCGCAGCACCCGGCCTTCGCCGTGATCGACCTGATGGTCAACGAGTACAAGCGCCCCGGCAAAGCCGCCGGCGGTGGTTTCTACGAGTACCCGGCCAGCGGCAAGAAGCGCCTGTGGCCGGAGCTCAAGGCGCGCTTCGAGAAGGCCGACAAGCAGATCCCGGCGGAAGACGTGCGTGACCGCATCCTCTTCATCCAGGCCATCGAGACCGTGCGCTGCGTGGAGGAGGGCGTGCTGCACTCCACCGCCGACGCCAACATCGGTTCGATCTTCGGCATCGGTTTCGCCGCCTGGAGCGGTGGCGCCCTGCAGTTCATCAACCAGTACGGCGTGCAGGACTTCGTCGCCCGCGCCAACTACCTGGCCGAGCAGTACGGCGAGCGCTTCGAACCGCCGGCCCTGCTGCTGGAGAAGGCCGCCAAGGGAGAGGGTTTCTGATTCCCTGATGGCGTAAACACAAAGCCGGCCCCTGGGCCGGCTTTGTCGTTCCTGGGCTCAGCCCGGCTCCACCTGCCACCAGGTGGGCAGCAGGCGGCGGATCTCGGGTTGGGCGAAGCGCTCGTCCATCAGGTGCACCACGCCCCGGTCGCCCTGGGTGCGGATCACCCGGCCGGCGGCCTGCACCACCTTCTGCAGGCCGGGGTAGAGGTAGGTGTAGTCGTAGCCGGCCTGGAAGATCGCGCCCATGCGCTGCTTCAGCTGCTCGTTCACCGGGTTGACCTGGGGCAGGCCGAGGGTGGCGATGAAGGCGCCGATCAGGCGTTCGCCGGGCAGGTCGATGCCCTCGCCGAAAGCCCCGCCAAGCACCGCGAAACCGATGCCGCGCCCGCCCTCGGCGAAGCGTTCGAGAAAGGCCGTGCGCGCGCCCTCGTCCATGCTCCGTGACTGGCTCCAGGCGGGAATGAAGGGGTGGCGCTCGGCGAACAGCGCGGCCACCTGCTCCAGGTACTGGTAGCTGCTGAAGAAGGCCAGGTAGTTGCCCGGGCGCTCGTGGTACTGGTCGGCCATCAGCTCGACGATGGGCGCCAGCGACTGCGCCCGGTGCTGGTAGCGGGTGGACAGGCGCCGCGCCACGCGGACCTGCAATTGCTCGGCGGCGAAGGGCGACTGCACCTCCAGCCAGGGCGTGTTGGCCGGTACCCCCAGCAGGTCGGCGTAGTAGCGACGCGGGTTGAGGGTGGCGGAGAACAGCACCGTGGAACGGCTGCCGGCCAGGCGCGGGCCGAGGAAGGGCGCCGGCACCAGGTTGCGCAGGCACAGGGTGGAGCGGCTGCTCTTGCCCGCCTGGTATTTGCTCAGGTCGAACAGCGAATGGTGGTCGAACAGCTCGGCCATGCGGCCGAAATGCATGGCGTCGAAATAGAACGCCATCAGCTCGGGGTCCAGCGGTGCGCCGGGCTGTTCGGCGAGGTGGTCGGTGATGGCGGTGACTGCGCTCTGCAGGGCGCCGAGCAGCTTCTGCGGCGGCTCGTCGTAGGCCTGGTAATCCACCACCTGGGCCTTGTTCAGCTCGTTCCAGCTGCGCTGCACCCGCTCCAGGGGCTTCTTCAGCGGTGCCGGCACGCTCTTGCACAGGGCCTTCAGCGCGCCCTGGCGCAGCTCGGCGGAGTACATGGCGCGGGCCCGCTCCACCAGGTTGTGGGCTTCGTCCACCAGCACGCCGACGCGCCACTGGTTGGCTTGGGTGAGGCCGAAGAGCAGGGCGCCGAGGTCGAAGTAGTAGTTGTAGTCGCCCACCACCAGGTCGCTCCAGCGCGCCATCTCCTGGCCCAGGTAGTAGGGGCAGACGTCATGGGCCAGGGCCACCTCGCGCAGGGCCGCGCGATCCAGCCAGCGACGCTCGGCGGCGGCCGCGCGGGCGGCTGGCAGGCGGTCGTAGAAGCCCCGCGCCAGCGGGCAGGCCTCGCCGTGGCAGGCGCTGCCGGGGTGCTCGCAGGCCTTGTCGCGGGCGGTGAGCTCCAGCACCCGCAGGGGCAGTTCATCGACGCTGTCGCGCAGGGTCGCCAGGCTGTGCAGGGCCAGCTGGCGCCCCGGCGTCTTGGCGGCGAGGAAGAAGATGCGCTCCAGGCGCTCGCCGCCCAGGGCCTTGAGCTGGGGGAACAGGGTGGCCAGGGTCTTGCCGATGCCGGTGGGGGCCTGGGCCAGCAGGCAGCAACCGGTGCTGGCGGCCTTGTACACCGCCTCGGCCAGTTCCCGCTGGCCGCTGCGGAACGCCGCGTGGGGGAAGCGCAACGCCTGCAGTGCCGTGTTGCGCACGCCCTGGTGGGCCAGCTCCTGCTCGGCCCAGGCGATGAAGGCCAGGCACTGGGCCTCGAAGAAGGCGCGCAGCTCGGCGGCGCTGGCGCGCTCGGTGAACAAGGTTTCCTTCTGGCTGGCGACATCGAAATACACCAGGGCTAGTTCCACCTCGTCCAAGCCACGCTCCTGGCACAGCAGCCAGCCGTAGACGCGCACCTGGGCCCAGTGCAGCTGGCGGTGGTTGGCCGGCTGGCGGGCCAGGTCGCCGCGGTGGGTCTTCACTTCTTCCAGGCGGTTGCGCGCGGGGTCGTAGCCATCGGCGCGGCCGCGCACCTTGAGGTTTCGGAACTCGCCGGCCAGGGCCACTTCGCTCTGGTAGCCCTCGCCACGGCGCGCGGCCACCAGGGCGTGGCCGGCCATGCCTTCGAGGGCGGTGGGGGCGGGGGTGAAGCGCAGGTCCAGGTCGCCGCACTTGGCGGTGAATTCGCAGAGCGCGCGCACCGCCACCTGGTAGCTCACGCCAGGGCGGCCTCGGTTTCGGCCCATTGCACGTAGCAGACGGTGACCGGCATCTGGTGCTCGGCGCAGAAGTCCAGCCAGCGCAGCTGGTTGTCCTGCAGGCGGTCGCCGGGGCCCTTCACCTCGATCATCTGGTAGCGCCGCTCCCCGGGCCAGAAGCGGATCAGGTCCGGCAGCCCGGCGCGGTTGGTCTTGATATCCAGCAGCAGGCGCTGGAACCACAGCTTCAGGTGCGCGGTGGGCAGGCACAGCAGGGCCTGTTCCAGCAGGGTTTCATCGAGCACGCCCCAGTAGACGAAGGGCGACTGCAGGCCGTACTTGGCCGCGTGGTTGCGGCGGATGGTGGCCTGCCAGGCGTCGCCATCCAGCTGCGCCAGGCAGGCGGCGAAGGCCTCGGCGCGGCGGGCGTGGAAGTCCGCCGCCAGCAGGTCCGCCGGTGCGGCGTGGAAGGGGTGGAAGAAGGCGCCCGGCAGCGGCAGGAAGATCGCCTCCCAGCACAGCAGGCCGAACAGCGAATTGATCAGGGTGTTCTCGACGTAATGCACCGGGCCCGGCTCGTCCGCCAGGTGCCGGGCGACGCTGTGCTCCACCGAGACGAAGTCCTCGCCCCGGGGCAGCTGCAGGTCCAGCCGCAGCACCGGCGCCGGCTTGCGGACCGCCGCCTTGGGCAGGCCCAGCTTGCGCTGCAGGCGCGGCAGGATGCGCGCCAGGTGCTGGCGCTCCTCCTCGCTGTGGGGGCCGGCGGCCAGGTCCAGGGCGAGGCGGTGTGCCTCGTCGAATTCGGCGGTCTTCTCCAGCACGCGGATACGGCGGATGCGCGCGCCGGGGTAGCTGCACCCGGCGTAGATCTCCAGGGCCAGCGCCCATTCGCCCAGGCGTTCGCAGTGCTGGCCGAGCTGGAACAACAGGCGCGCGCGGCGGCTCTGCAGCCAGGGGTTGTCGTGGGCTGGGGGAATGTCGGCGAGCACCTCGACGGGCGCTTCGCCGGCTTCGAAGCGTTCGCGGCACTGGTAGAGGTGCAGGTAGAAATCGATATCGGCGCGCTGGCGGAAGCCCCGGGAGGCGGCGTCCAGCTCGACCTTTTCGTACTGGTAGATGCCCAGGTCGGCGAGGACGAACTCGGACCAGTCCTGGGCCAGGTTGCCGAAGAACATCAGCCGCAGGCGGTCGCACAGGGCCATGAGCTGCAGGGCATAGATGCGCTCGTCCAGCGTCGGGTACCAGGCCTCCAGGGGCTGCGCCTCGGGGTATAGGGGTTGCAGCAGGGCGAGCTGGTCGGCCTTGCGCAGGGTCGCGCGGCCCAGTTGCGTGCCGAAGCAGGCGGCGATCTCCGGCTTGCGCAGCAGGGCGAAGAGCTGCGCGAGCTCCAGCCTGGGCGCCGCATCCACCCAGCCTTGTGCCACCAGCGGCAGCATGGCGTCGCGGGTGGGGCCGATCTCGGCGTACTCCAGCTTGCTCTCGCGGAATAGCGTGCCCTTGCGCATCACCATGCGCACCAGCAGCGCCCGGGACGCCTTGGGCAGGCCGGCGAAGGCGACGATGAAGCCGCGCTCCTCGTCGTCCAGCAGGTCGTCATAGCGGGCGCCGATCCAGTCGAGCACGGCCTGGAAGTTGTTCAGGTAGTAGAAGGGATCGTCGAGGGCGCTGGGCATGGCGAAACGGCTTGGGTAAATGGCTGGCTATTTATACAGCTATCGACCCCTGCCGCCCAAGGGGATTTCGATCAGTGGGATGGCATCGGGCGCCACCCCACTTGGCTTCAGTAGAAGGCCACGGCTTTCAGCCGGTCCATCGAGTCGCCGAAGTGGTAGCTGAACGGACGACCCAGGGCGCCGGCCAGATGTTCACATTTCGATGCCAGGTCCATGTGGGTGTTGACGCCGACCTTGGCGTTCTCGTGTTCGACGCCCCCGACGGGGCCGATGACGAACTCGAACTGGTTCAGTTCGCGCTTGTTGCGAAGGGGAGTCGATCGGTCGGTCACGGCAGAGGTGACCAGGATCGTCTCCTGGCTCACCAGGGCCTCCATGGCCGGGTCTGCGAAGCGAATCTCCACCGGGATCTCGTCGTAGGAGTAAGGGGTGGAAAGGTTCAGCAGCATCATGTGGCGATAGGGGCTCCCTTCCTGCTCCGGTGCTTTCAAACCGATGAAGGGCAGGGCGGGCTCGAAGTGCGCCGTCACGTTGCAAACCGCCTCGCTCTGCATGCTCTGCGAGCCCTTGAGGGCCATGCCGACCAGGTCGGTCAGGCCGTAGGCCACGCTCAGGGATACGTGGTCGAGGCTGAAGTGAGCGTCGTACTCGCGAGGCAATTCGAGGGCCTCGGCGCGAGCTTTGGCCTCGGTGGGATCCATGGCGTCGGGGTGAATGGCCAGGTGCATGTCCAGCGAGGCGTTGCGGCCCTCTACGATGGCCTCGAGGGCGGCTTGCAGGGCCGTCTTCTGTGCCGGTTCCAGACCACCGAACAGCGGCTCGCTGAGCACCAGTTCCTGACTCAGGCTGCCGGCGACCCGAAAGGTGACCTTCTCCGGATCGATGCCCTGTGCATGAATCAGCGCTGACAATTGTTCGTGGTAGATCGGCAGGAGTTCGTCACCGAAAGTGGTATCGAGTACCGAGCGCTCGAAGGTGAGCGTGGCGAAATCACTGTCGCATCCACCGAGCAGGAGCGCGGCGGCAAGCAGTGACAGGGAGCGGGTGGTTCGGGGTGTGCTGGAGGTCATCGTGCGTCCTTGTTGATGGGCGGCGGTATTTCACCACAGGCCCTGCCCTGCGTGCATCGCTACGTCCCGTCCTGCTGCCGGCGGTCAACGCCGACGCAGCAGGCCAACGAAGAACAGCCCGCCGATGGCTGCGGTGGCGATGCCGATGGGCAGGTCCTCGGGGGCGACCAGGGTGCGGGCGGCGACGTCGACCCAGACCAGGAACAGCGCGCCGAGCAGGGCGGCGACCGGCAGCAGGCGGCGGTGCTCGGCGCCCACCAGGCGCCGGGCCAGGTGCGGCAGCATCAGGCCGACGAAGCCGATGGCGCCGCTGAGGGCCACCAGCACCCCGGTGAGCAGCGAGGCGCAGACGAACACCTGCAGGCGCACCCGCCGGGCGCTGAAGCCCAGGCTGACGGCGGTCTGCTCGCCGGCCATCAGGGCGTTGAGCCCGCGCGCCTGGGCGAGCAGCACGAGCAGCCCCAGGGCCAGGCAAAGTGCCGGCGGCCAGAGCAGCTCCCAGCGCGCGGCGCCGAGGCCGCCGAGCATCCAGAACACCACCGAGCTGGCGGCATGGTGGTCGCCGAGGAACAGCAGCAGGTTGACCAGCGCCATGCACAGGAAGGACACGGCGACGCCCGCCAGCAGCAGGCGGTCGCTCTCCAGGCGGCCGTGGCGGCTGGCGATGGCCAGCACCAGCAGGGTGCTGCCCAGGGCGCCGACGAAGGCGGCCAGGGGCAGGCTGAGCACGCCGATGAATTCGCCCAGGTAGAGCAGCACCAGCACCGCGCCCAGGGCCGCGCCGGAGCTGACCCCGAGCAGGTGCGGGTCGGCCAGCGGGTTGCGCGTGGCCGCCTGCAATGCGCCGCCCACCAGGGCCAGGCCGGCGCCCACCAGCGCACCGAGCAGTACCCGGGGCGCGCGGATCAGCCAGACGATGTGTTCCTGGCCACGGCTCCAGTCGCCCGCAGCGCTCATGCCCAGGCGCTCGGCGAGGATGCCCCAGACGTGGGCCTGGGGCACCGCGGCCGGGCCGAAGCCCAGGGCGACGATGCAGGAGAGCGCCAGCGCCACGGCCAGGCCGAGCAGCAGCAGGCGGTAGGCGCCGGGCGTGCGCACCGGGCTCATGGCGTCTTCCCGGCGAAGCGTTCGGGGTGCAGGCCGGCGGCCAGGGTCTCGATGGCCTCGATGTTCTCCACCGAGGGGGTGACGGCGAGGTAGGGCAGGACCAGGAAGCGCTGCTCGCGGATCGCCTCGACCGATTGCAGGGCCGGGTGGGCCAGGAGGAAGTCGCGCTTCTGCTGCCAGCTGCGTTCGCCGTAGTCGACGATGAGGATCACCTGCGGGTCGCGCTCGACCACGGTTTCCCAGTTGACCTGGGTCCAGCTGGCGGCGAGGTCGTCCATCAGGTTGTGGCCGCCGGCGGCGTCGATGATCGCTTGCGGCATGCCCAGGCGGCCGGAGGTGAAGGGGCGGTCCTCGCCGCTGTCGTAGAGGAACACCCGGGGTGCCTCGCCGCCGTTCTCCAGGCGTTTGGCCACCTCGGCCTGGCGCGTGCGCAGGCCGGCGACCAGGGCGTTGGCGCGGGCCTCGACGTCGAAGATGCGGCCGAGGTTGTCGAGGTCGCGGTAGAGGTCCTCCAGGCTGGCAGCCTCGCGCGGCATCACGTGGGCGCAGGATTCGCTCAGCTCGTACACCGGGATGCCCAGGGGCGCGAGGGTGGCCGGGGTGACTTCGCCGCCCACGCGCATGCCGTAGTTCCAGCCGGCGAAGAAGAAGTCGGCGTCGACGTTGAGCAGCGTTTCGATGGAGGGGTATTTGCGCGCCAGCTCCGGCAGGTCGCCCAGGGCGGCCATCAGCCGGGCGTCGGGGGTCTTCCAGCCGCTGATGCCGCTGTAGCCGACCATGCGCGATTGCAGGCCGAGGGCGACCATCATCCCGGTGAGGTTGATGTCCTGGCTCACCGCCCGCTGCGGTGCGCGTTCGAACACCACCTGGCGGTCGCAGCTGGTGACGCTCAGCGGGTAGTCGGTGGCCTGGGCGAGGGGCGCCAGGAGCAGGGCGAGCAGGGCGATAGGCGAAGGCTTCATGGGGTGATCCAGGTGATGCGCGGGTGGTCGGCGAGGGGGTGGCGGTCCACCAGAGCGTGCACGCCGAACACCTGTTGCAGCAGCTCGGCGGTGAGCACGTCGGTGGGGGTGCCGCTGGCCACCACGCGGCCTTGGTCCAGTACGTAGAGGCGGTCGCAGAAGGCCGCCGCCAGGTTGAGGTCGTGGAAGCTGGCCAGGGTGCTCAGGCGCAGCTCGCGCAGCTGCTGCAGCAGCTCCAGCTGGTAGCGCGGGTCGAGGTGGTTGGTGGGCTCGTCGAGCAGCAGCAGGCCTGGGCACTGGGCCAGGGCGCGGGCCAGCAGCACGCGCTGCTTCTCGCCGCCGGAGAGGCGGGCGAAGGCCTGCTCGCGAAGCCCGGCCATGCCCACCGCCGCGAGGGCTTCGTCGACGATGCGCGCGTCCTCGGCATCGTCGCCGTCGAACAGGCCCTTGTGCGGCGAGCGGCCCATGGCGACCACCTCGGCCACGGCCAGGCCGAAGTCCTGGGGGAACTCCTGCAGCACCACGGCGATGCGTTGCGCGCTCCAGCGCGGGCTGCGTCGCCAGAGGTCGTCGCCGTCCAGGGCCACCCAGCCGGAGGCCGGGCGCTCGGCGCGGTAGGCGCAGCGCAGCAGGCTGGTCTTGCCGCTGCCATTGGGGCCGATGAGGCCGACGAACTCGCCCGCGCGCACCTGCAGGTCGATGCCCTGCAGGAGCCAGCGCGGGCGGCCGTCGGGTGCCCAGGCGAGGTCGCTGATGTTCAGTGATGGCATGCCGGGCACTCCCTTTCGCCGGATCAGAAGCTGTAGTCGGCGGTGACGAAGAACGACCGCGGCTGGCCCAGCAGCCATTGCTGGCCACCGTTCTGCTGGGTGACGGCGTAGCGGCGGTCCAGCAGGTTGTTCAGCTCCAGGCCCAGGCGCGTGTCGGGCAGCACCTGCCAGCCGAGGTTGGCGTCGAGCACGGTGTAGCCCGGCACCTTCACGGTGTTGGCGGCGTCGGCATAGCGGGCATCGACGTAGCGCGCGCCGATGCCGGCGTCCAGGTCACGGCCCAGCTGCTTGCTCAGCCACAGGTTGGCGGTGCGTCGCGGCACGTCGGTGGGGCTGTTGCCGGAACGGGAGATCAGCTGGCCACCGGCGGACTCGTTGAAGTCGTCGTACTCGGCGCGCACCACGGCGGCGTTGGCCGAAACGTGCCAGCCCTGCTCCAGCGCCAGCTCCAGGGTGGCTTCCAGGCCATCGGAGGATTGCTGGCCGATCTGCTGGGTGGGCCGGGTCACCGACTCGCGGGAGAGCAGCTTCTTCTTGACGATGTTGTAGGCGGCCAGGGTCCATTCGCCGCGCCCGTCCCAGAACTGCTGCTTGAGGCCGAACTCGGTCTGCTTGGACTCGGTGAGGTCCATCTTCTGCTGGGTGGGGCTGAGGGTGATGAGGTTGCTCACCCCGTCCTCGCTGGTGGAGTACTGGCCATAGAAGGACAGCTGCGGCGTGGCGGCGAACACCAGGCCGGCGCGCCAGTTGCCGCCGGAGAGGCTGCGGTCGCTGCGGGTGTTCGCGCGCAGGTCGTTGCGGTCGATGTGGTTCTGGTCGCGGCGGATGCCGGTGACCAGGGACCAGCGCTCGTCGAACTGGGTGCGGTTCTCGGCGAACAGGGCGACGGTGCGGGTTTCGCTGCGCGAGTGCGGGCCGTAGGCCGAGGCGCTCTGGTAGTAGCCGGGCGTGGGGTTCCACGGGTCGACGTAGTTGCCGCCCACATCGATGTAGGGCGAGTTGTTCAGCAGGTTGAAGCGGATGCGGTTGAACTCGGCGCCCACCAGGGTGCGGCTGCTGAGGCCGAACAGCGAGTGGTCGAAGGTGAAGGTCTGGCGGTCGCCGATCTGCTCCTGCTCGTGCTTGATGCGCAGGTTCTCGGCGCGCTCCAGCTGGCCCAGGCCGGCGTCCCAGTTGTAGGCCTCGGCGTTGCGCCAGTAGCGGCGGCTCTTGATGTGGTAGAGCTGGTTGCTGGCGCTGATGCCCTCGGCCAGGGTCCAGTCGGTGACGAGCCGGGTCCACTGGTCGTTGTAGTGCTGCTCGGCGTTGTGCAGGTTGTAGTTCTTCTCCTTCAGGCTGTCGCGTAGGTGGCCGTCGATCAGCGGCGTGCCGAAGTAGTTCATCGGCGTGAGGTCGCCCTGGTCATGGGCCAGGGTGAAGGCCAGGTCGTCGCGGGCCTGCCAGCGCAGGGCGGCGCTGAGGCCGAGGTTCTTCGAGTCGCCACGGTCGATCCAGCCGTGGCTGGTTTCGCGGTTGAGGTTGAGGCGGTAGCTGAGGGTGTCGGTGAGCGAGCCGCCGCTGTCCAGTGCCATCTGCTGGCGGTCGTCGGAGCCGTAGCCCAGGCGCAGGCGGTTGCGGATCTCGCCCTCGAAGGGCTTCTTCGGCACCACGTTGATCACCGCGCCGGTGGCGCCTTCGCCGTAGAGTACCGAGGCCGGGCCACGGATCACGTCGATGCGTTCGACCATCCACGGGTCGGTGGGGAAGGTGACGGTGCCCATGCCGGTGTAGAAGCGCGTGCCGTCGTGAAGCTGCATGACCGAGGCGTGGCCGGTGAAGCCCCGGGCCGAGAGCGCGGTGCCGCCGTTGCCGGGGGTGCCAATGTTGCTGATGCCGGGGGAGCGGGTCACGGCGTCCTGTACGGTGGCGTTGTTGCGCCCGCGCACCTCTTCGCCACTGATGCTGCTGGTGCTGGCCGGGGTCTCCAGGGCGGAGAGGCCCAGGCGCGAGCCGGCGGGCAGCGGCGTGTCGAGGCTGATGGGGGCGTCGTCCGCCTGGCCGGTGACGGCGGTGGCGGGCAGGGCCAGGGCGCCGTCTTCGGCGTGCAGGGCGAGGGAGATAGAGAGCGCGAGCAGGCCGAGGGCGGCGCTTGCCGGAGCGTTGGAGCTGAAGGTGCGGGACATGTCGTTCCTATCACGTCAGGAATGAATGGAGCCCGGAGGGAATGCAAAGGCGTGCGCAGGCGCGAGCGCCCAAGCGAAAACCGGCCCGTGCCCGCCCACCGCGGGTTTGCCTATCGATGCTCCAGGCCGGTCTCCGGGCTTGCGAGGATCACGCGGCATTCGCCTTCCCATGCAGGTGCACAGTGGCGTTTCGAATGCAGCGCTCGCTTACCGTTGCGGGGGCAGCGCCGGACTGGTCCTGAGGACGCACCGGCTTCCCGTTTCACCCCACGCACGACGGCGTGGGACACCTGGAACGGCGCGCATATGACCATCCACACGCCCGGGCGTCAACGCCAGTGTGTTGCGGCAGATGGCGGAAACGCCCGTTCCAGAGCCCTGTCGACCTTGCCGGAATGCCTTCTTTTTTGTCATATCAACAATGTTGATTTGAGGGTTGGCGCTCACGTATCGTCCGTCCACGGGCTGCAGGGCGATTCCCTCGCGCTGGCCCTGTGGAGGGCTGCCGGCCCTCCATCCCGCAATCGCTCGCCGACCCCGGCAGAGCCAGGAGCCCTGTGATGACCGATACCCCCAACAGAACCCTGCCTTCGGGCCTGCAACTCCTCCAGGCGGCGATCGCCGGCAAGCTGCCCGCACCCGCCATCGGCGACACCATGGCGATGAAGGCGGTGGGCGTGGAGCCCGGACGCGTCTTCATCGAGGCGCGGCCGGATGCCCGCCACCTCAACCCGGCCAACGCGGTGCACGGCGGTTTCGCCGCCACCTGCCTGGACGGTGCGGCGGCCCTGGCGCTGTTCTCCACTCTGGCTGCCGACACGCCCTATTCGACGGTGGACCTGGGCGTGAAGTACCTGCGCCCGCTCAAGGTCGGCGAGCTGTACAGCGTCGAGGGCTGGCTGGTGGAGCGCACCCGCAGCCTGGCGGTGTGCGACGCCCATATCCGCGACGCGGCCGGCAAGCTCTGCGCCCGCGCCACCACCACCTTCAACGTGCGGGACTGAGCCATGCGCGAACTCATCGTCAAGGGCGCGGGGCGCCTGGCCTGGGAGGAGGCACCGTCACCGGTGCTGGATTCGCCGCTGGCGGCGCTGGTACGGCCCATTGCCTCGGCCTCCTGCGACCTCGATCGGCGCCTGGTGGCCGGGCTGACGCCGTTCAAGCCGCCCTTCGCCCTGGGCCACGAGTGCGTGGCCGAGGTGCTGGAAGTGGGCCCACAGGTGACCACGGTGAAGCGCGGCGACCTGGTCTCGGTGCCCTGGAAGATCGCCTGCGGCACCTGCCGCCAGTGCCTGGCGGGGCGCAGCACGGCCTGCACCGGCGTCGCCCGCCACGCGGCCTATGGCGTGCCGGCCGGCGGCCACTGGGGCGGGCTGTTCTCCGAGGTGGTGCGGGTGCCCTTCGCCGACGCCATGCTGGTGGTGCTGCCGCCGGGGCTGGACCCGGTGGCCGTGGCCAGCGCCAGCGACAACCTCACCGATGCCTGGGTGGCCACCAGCCGCCCGCTGGCGACGCGGGAGGAGGCGAAGGTACTGGTGGTGGGCGGCACCGAGAGCCTGGGCATTCTCGCGGTGCAGATGGCCCGCGCCGCCGGAGCGGCCGAGGTGGATTACCTGGATGGCGACGGCTACCGCGATGACCTCGCCGTGCGCAGCGGCGCCACCTTGCGCAACGGCACCGACGGCGCGCTGAACGAGCGTTACGACCTGGTGGTGTCCGCCACCCGCGACCCGCAGGCCCTGCGCACCGGCCTGCTGGCGCTGGCGCCGGGCGGGCACTGCTCGTGCATCGGCATCATCTTCGAGGACCCGGCCATCCCGCTGTTCGGCATGTACATGCGCGACGTCACCCTCTCGGTAGGCGCCTGCAGCGTGCGCCCGCACATCCCCAGGGTGCTGGAGCTGGTGGAGCAGGGGCATTGCGACCCGCTGCTGGTGAGCCCCAGCGTGGTGCCCTGGGAGGAAGCGACCGAGGCATTGATCCAGCCGCTGGCCAAGTGCATCGTGGTGCGCGAGCGCATCACCACGGCGGGCTGATCAGTCGAGGCGGGCGGCCAGGGATTGCATGACCGAGTGCCAGGCGATCCGGCCGTCCGTGTCGGTGGTGTCCAGTGCGGCGCGGATGACCCGGCGCTCCAGATCGGTGGCGCGGTGCTCCACGTCATGGCCTTCCGCGCTGAGGGAGAGGCGCTTGTAGCGATGCTGTTCCGGGTCGCGCTGCTGGGTCACCAGGGCGCGTTCGAAGAGGTGGGTCAGCGGGCGGTGCAGTGCCTGCTTGCTGACGCCGAGGAGGGCGGCCAGTTCGCCGACGTTGATGCCGTCGACGCGCCGGATGGCGTAGAGGATGCGATGGTGCACGCGCGACAGGCCGAGGGTTTCCAGGTAGGCGTCGGCGTCCACGGTGAGGCCGCGGAAGCCGAAGTGCAGCAACTCCAGCGCGACATCCAGATCGTCCAGGCGTCTGATGTCGGCGGAGTCCAGTTTGATTTTCCTGTCGATGACCATGGGCAGCTCCCGGGCGCGATGGGCGGGGATGCTACCGGCGCCGTCGGTGGTGGTCCAGTTGCAACCACAGCGGATGCCGGCAACCGAGCCGGCCCGCGCACAGGAGGAACTGCGTGATGAAACTGATCTATGCCGGAGCGTCGCCTTTCGCCCGCAAGGTCCGGGTGCTGGCCCTGGAGGCCGGGCTCGCTGCGGGCATCGAGATGCTCGACACCGCCGTGCTGCCGATCAAGGAGAACGCCGAGGTCAACCGCGCCAACCCGCTGGGCAAGATCCCGGTGCTGATCACCGTCGAGGGCGAGGCGCTGTTCGACAGCCGCGTCATCTGCGAATACCTCGATGCCCTGCAGAGCGGCGACGCCTTCTTCCCCCACGGCAGCGAACGCTGGACCTGCCTGACCCGCGCGGCCCTGGCCGACGGCCTGATGGATGCGGCGCTGCTGGTGCGCTACGAGGGCGCCATCCGCCCCGAGGCGTTGCAGTGGCAGGAATGGAAGGACGGCCAACTGGGCAAGATCCACCGCGCGCTGGACGCCCTGGAAGCCATCGCCGGGCAGCTCCAGGGCCCGGTGGACATCGCCCAGATCGCCGTGGGCTGCGCCCTCGGCTACCTCGACTTCCGCTTCGCCGACCTGGGCTGGCGCAATGGCCACCCGGGGCTGGAACGCTTCTTCGCCGCCTTCTCCGAGCGTGAGTCGATGAAGGCGACGGTGCCGGCCTGACACCGCTGCGTAGGGTGGATGGCGCTCCATCATCCACCAGCGGAGTCATATGGAAACCCGGAGCCCTCGTAGGTCGGGTGCAACCCGACAACGACCGTGCACAGGCCCACGCGGGTTTCACCCGCCCTACGATCTGCCGGGGCGCGCGGTGCTCGGTAGGTTGGGCTGAGGTACGAAGCCCAACGTCGCCAGGCCGGACATCGCTGTGTTGGGCCTCGCTGCGCTCGGCGCCAACCTACGGCGCGACCCCAATCCCGCGCCGGGGCTGACCGCTGTGTAGGGTGGATGGCGCTTCATCATCCACCAGCGGAATCACATGGAAACCCGGAGTTCTTGTAGGTCGGGTGCAACCCGACAATGACCGTGCATAGGTCCACGCGGGTTTCACCCGCCCTACGGGCTACGGTCTGCGCTCGACACCAACCTACGAAGCCGGGGTGTAGCCCGATCGCGAATGAATTCGCTTGTATGTCCTAGGGTGGAACCTGTCGGGGGGCGGAGGGAGCGAAATCGCTTCTGCAAGCCAGACCGTGGGAGATTTCTCCCGCCCCTCACCTCACTGCAAGCGCCGATAAGGAATCCATCGGCTCAGGTCCGCCCCCGAGACCGACCATATCTGCAAGCCTGCGCCATCGTGAGCCCCCGACAGGTCATTCCATCTTGGCCCTGGGAGTTCGTCATGACAATGCAGAGCACCGTAATCGGTATCGATGTCGCCAAAGACAGTCTGAGTCTGTATCGAGCAGATCTGGAGCAGGCCAGCGAGCTCATCAATGAGCCGCACGCTATCGCCACCTGGCTCAAGAGCCTGCCTGCAGGTTGCAGCCTGGCCATCGAAGCCACCAACACCTACCACGTTGCCGTCGCCACGCTGGCGCACAAACGTGGCCACAGGGTCTACGTGATCGATGGTTACCGCCTGAGCAACTACCGCAAAGGCATCGGTGGCCGGGTCAAGAACGACCTGAGCGATGCCCGTCTGCTGGCCCGCTACCTGGCTCATGAACAGAAGCAGTTGCACCCCTGGGCGCCGCCGAGCCGCCTGTACCGCAAGCTGCAGGCCCTGTTGCACCGTCGCGCCACCCTGGTGCGAGTAACGACGGCTCTGCGCCTGAGCTTCGCCCAGGATCGCCAACTGGCGGAAGCATTGAAGCCCGTCCTGCAGCAGATGAAAGACCTGGAGCGGACACTCAACAGGGCGCTGCAATCCACGCTGAAAGAGGCCGGCTTGAGCGCGCAGGCACAACGTTGCCAGGAGATCGAAGGGGTTGGCCCGATCACCGCTGCTGCGCTGAACCTGGCCTTCCTGCGGGGCACCTTCCGCAGTAGCGATGCGTTCATCGCCTTTCTCGGGCTGGATGTCCGGGTCAGGGAATCGGGGCGCTACATCGGCCGGCGCAAGCTGACCAAGCAGGGGGATCCGGAGATACGACGGCTGCTGCATAACGCCGCTATGGCCGCCAGTCGCACAGCGGCCTGGAAAGAACGCTATCAAGCTTATTTACAGCGGGGTTTGAAGAAGACCGAGGCCCTAACGATCCTCGCCCGGAAACTGGCCAGAATCGCCTTTGCCCTGATGACCAGCCAACAGCCGTACCGACACCGGGACGCTACGGCTGGTTGACATAGAATCTCCCACAGGTTCGGGGTCTGCCTAAGTGGTCGGCGGCGGGACGATGCCGTTGGCCTGCCAGCGCAGCACGGCGGGGCCGGTGAGGACGATGCGCACCAGGTCGGCCTGGCGGCTGGTGCCGGCCTTGGCGGCGGCGGATTTGAACTGGGCGCGCACGGTGTGCAGGGAGACCTGCTGGCGCTCGGCGTATTCCTGGGGCGTGAGGCCGTTGACCAGGGCCTCGGTGAGCCGCGCTTCGGCCGGGGTCATGCCGTAGATCGCGCGCAGCATCGGTGCCAGGGAGCCGATCACGGCGCCGGGGTCGCTGAGGAAGACCACCACCGAACTGCGCTCGCCGAAGGGCGAGGCCCAACTGGGCAGGGGCGCGATCACGGCGTCCAGCTGGGCGCCTTCCAGCCCGCGCAAACGTAGGGCACCACCGCCGTCGCCCGTGGCGCCCACGCCGGTGCGCAGGGCGCCGAACAGGCGTTGTTGCAGCAGGTTGTCGTCGGCGGCGTAGGTGGCCCGCAGGCTGTCGGCAGGGCCGAAGCGCAGCAGCCCGGAGCGGTTGGCCAGGCCGTGGGCCAGGCTGTTGGCATGGAGTACGCGGCCGCGATGGTCCAGCAGGATGATGCCGAAGGGGCTGGTCTCCAGCGCCGCCATCGAGGCCTGGGACAGCGCCTCCAGCCGGTGCAGCCGGCGGTGCAGGGCGAAGGCGGCCTGCAGGTGCGGCATCAGCGCGGAGATCACCTGCAGTTCTTCCTCGCGAAAGATGCCCACCCGCTCGGAGCGCACCACGGTGACGTTCAGCGAGCGGTCCTCGCGCTTGGACACCACCGCGGCGGATGAATAGAAGAAGTCCTGGTGGCGCAGCCAGTCGGCGTAGTACTCGGTGCGTTTGAGCTGGTCGTCCGGGAACAGGCTGGAGGAGGTGACCACATGGCCCTCGCCATGCTTCAGCGGGTCTTCCATCCAGACGTTGCGCTGGCAGTAGTACTCGGCGAAGTCCGCCATCGCCTGGGCGTCGATGCCGGTGAAGGTGGCGATGGAGCCGGTGCTGTTGTCGATCTCGGCGCTGCGGTCGCTGAAGTCGTGGCCCCAGATCATCGCAGCGTGGGAGTCGAGGCGCGCGGCGAAACCGGCGAGGAAGGCGTTCCAGCGGCCATTGTCCAGGGCAGCCTCATAGATGCTGGCGATCAGCGGGCCCAGGCCCAAGGGTTCAGAGACATCCATGCTTCCAACCTCGGTGCCGCTCGATATTGGCGAATGGCCATTATTCTTCAGCCGGCCGCGCCGGGTAAACAGGCGCATAGCCAATTCTGGTGATGTGCGCTGCCACAGGCTTCCCGGAGAATGCCGTTGGCCGTGGGCAGTGGCGCCCACGGCATCGACCAGACGTGCTCTGGAGGGGAGAAGGATGATCAGAAAAATTGCGTTGGGCCTGTTGGTGCTGGCCGGGGTGGCGACCTACGCCCAGGCGGATGAAGACATTTGCGAGGGCTGGACCCACAAGGCCTACCCGGTGCACATGGAGGCCTGCTCCTACCCGAATGGTGGCTCGGGCTACACCCGCATCACCAACAACGGCAGCACCGCCGCCGCCATCTGCTGGACCGTGGTGACCAACAGCGGCCGCGAGATCAACGGCTGCAACAGCCACATGGAAGCCGGGGAGACCAACGAGGCCGCCTGCGCCAGCTGTGGCCACAAGAACGGCGGCGTGCAGTACATCCTGCTGCAGAAGTACGAAGAACGCTGATCGCACCCGCTCGATCACTTCGCGCACGGTCGCGCGACCTCGGGTGACAGCATGCTGGCCCCTTCCAACGCTCCGGGGCGGGCCCGCGTCACCCGATTCTTTTGTTTCCATTCAGCCGCTCCCACAGGTGTACTGCATCCCGTAGGAGCGAGCTCTGCTCGCGAATCGCCCTCAGTCCGTCGCCAGCGCCACCGCGCGTGCCTGGTGCGCCCGGGCGAGGCGGAACAGGCCGAAAGCGGCGACGGCGAAGGTGACGTTGAGGCCGATCATCGGCAGCGCGCTGTCGTTCTGCAGGGCGCTGAGCAGCAGGCCGGAGAGGGTGGCGCCGGCCATCTGGGCGAAGCCGATGAAGCCGGCGGCGAGCCCCGCGCGGGTCGGGTTGGGGATCACCGCGCCGGCCACCGAGCCGGGCAGCACCATGCCGGCACCGAGGGTGAGCAGCACCTGCGGCAGCAGCAGGCCGGGCACCGAAGGGCCGGCGGCGAGCAGGATGGCGAGGGTGATCAGCGCACCGGTGGCCACCAGCGCCGTGCCCACGCCCACCAGGCGCGCCGGGCCCAGCTTCATGATGAGGCGGTTGCTGAGGATGGCGCCGGTGATCAACCCCGAGACGATGCCGCCGAAGACCAGCCCGTACTGGGTGGGGCTCAGGCCGAGCTGGCCGACGAACACCCGCGAGGAACCGGCGATCACGCAGAACATGGCGCCGTAGGTGCCGGCGATGGCGAAGGAGAAGGCACGCACCTCGGCCCCCTTGAGCAGTTCTCGGTAGTTGCCGGCGAGGGTGGCCAGGCGCCCGGCGAGTGGGTCCTTGGCCTGGTTGCTTTCGCGGTAGAGCAGGGTGCAGGCGAGCAGGGCGACGATGCCGATGATCACCGTGGCCACCACCACCGCCCGCCAGGAGCCGGCCTTGGCGGCGATCAGACCGCCGATGACCGGCGACAGCATGATGGTGCAGAGCATGCCGATCACGGTGATGGCCATGACCGGCCCGGCTTTTTCACGCCACACGTCACGCACGATGGCCCGTGCCACCACCAGCGCGGCGCAGGCGCCGAGGCCCTGCAGGGCGCGGCCGGCGATGAACTCCGGCATGGAGTGGGCGAAGGCCATCCACAGCGAGGCCAGCACATAGGTGGCGACACCGGCCAGCAGCACCGGCTTGCGGCCGATGCGGTCCGACAGTGGGCCGAAGAACAGTTGGCCCACGCCGAAGGCGCCGACGAACACCGAGAGCGCCACCAGGGATGAGCCGGGCGCGGCCGCCAAGCCGTGCTCGATGGCGGCGAGGCTGGGCAGCAGCAGTTGGGTGGAAACCTCGCCCAGGCCGCAGAGGCCGACGAGCAGGGTGAGCAGCAGGCCGGAACGGCGGGTGGCGTCCATGGGGGAGTCCTCCGGTGGGCGACGGGGTTTGCGCACCAGCACCAGGGTGCAGAGTGCCGGCAGGAACAGCAGGGTGAGCAGGGTGCCGACCAGCACGCCGCCGATGAGCACGAAGGCCAGGGACGACCAGAACACCGAGAGCGTGAGCGGGATGAAGGCCAGCGCCGCCGCCAGGGCGGTGAGCACCACCGGGCGGGCGCGGCGCACCGTGGCTTCGATGATGGCCTCGCGCACCTCCTGGCCGGCCTCGCGGTTCTGGCGGATCTGGTCGGTGAAGATCAGCGTGTTGCGCATGAGGATGCCGCCGATGCCGATCAGCCCGAGGATGGCGTTGAAGCCGAAGGGCTGGTCGAACAGCAGCAGGGTGGGCACGGCGCCGATCAGCCCCAGGGGCGCGGTGGCGAAGACCATGAACATCACGCCGAAGGAGCGCACCTGGAACATGATCACCACCAGGGTCAGCAGGATCATGATCGGGAACAGCGCGGCCAGGGCCTTGTTGGCCTTGGCGCTTTCCTCCACCGGGCCGGCGATCTCCACCCGGTAGCCGGACGGCAGCTGCGCCAGCAGCGGTTGCAGGTCGCGCCACACGGCCATTTCCACGTCCGGCGGCTGGGTGCCGTCGACGATGTCGGCGCGCACCTCGAAGGTGATGTCGCGGTCGCGGCGCTTGAGCACCGGGTCTTCCATCACCGCCTGGAAGCGCCCGACCTGTTCCAGCGCCACGGACTGCCCGGCGGCGTTGGTCAGGGTCAGGTCGGCGAGGTTGCCGAGGTTTTCGCGCTGGTCATCCAGCGCCCGGGCGACGACCAGCACGTTGCGGGTGCCTTCGCGCACTTCGGTGACGGTGTTGCCGGTGAGCAGGGCGTTGACCTGGCTGCGCACCTGGTCGGGGGTGAAGCCGAGCAGGCGCAGGCGGTCCTGGTCCAGCACCAGGCGGTAGGCGCTGGTGCGCTCGCCCCAGTCGAGGAAGCTGTCGCGGGTCAGGGCGTTGGCGGCCACCACCTGGCGCACGTCCTCGGCGATGCCGCGCAGCACGTCGGCGTCCGGCCCGGCCACGCGGAACACCACGGGGAAGGGCACCGGCGGGCCGAACAGCAACTGGGTGACGCGCACCCGCGCCGAGGGGAATTCACCGGCGGCGATGCGTTCGCGCATGCGCGCCTTGAGGGCGTCGCGGTCGTGGGCGCTGGCGGTCTGCACGATGAGCTTGGCGAAGGCCGGGTCCGGCAGCTCCGGGTTCAGCGAGAGGAAGAAGCGCGGAGCGCCGCCGCCGACATAGGCGTCCACCAGTTTGGTTTGCGGCTCTTCCAGCAGCGCGGTTTCCACCTGGGCGACCACCGCCTCGGTGGCCTTGAAGGCGCTGCCCGGCGGCATGTAGACCTCGAGGATCAGCTCGGAGCGGTCGGAGTTGGGGAAGAACTGCTTCTTCACCGCGCCCATGCCCAGCACGCAGAGCACGAAGGCACCGAGCACCAGGGCGGTGACCAGCCAGCGGTGTTCGACGCAGGCGCTCACCAGGCGGCGCAGGCGCGCATACCAGGGGCCGGCGTAGAGGGCGTCGTGGCCGCCAGGCACGGGAACGATGCGCGGCAGCATCTTCACCCCGAGGTAGGGCGTGAACACCACGGCCACCAGCCAGGAGGCGATCAGCGCGAAGCCGACGATCCAGAAGATGTTGCCGGCGTATTCCCCGGCGCCGGAGCGGGCGAAGCCCACCGGCAGGAAACCGATGATGGTCACCAGGGTGCCGGTGAGCATGGGCGCGGCGGTGGAGCTCCAGGCGAAGGTGGCGGCCTTCATGCGGTCGAAGCCTTCCTCCAGTTTCACCACCATCATTTCGATGGCGATGATGGCGTCGTCCACCAGCAGGCCGAGGGAGAGGATCAGTGCGCCGAGGGTGATGCGGTCGAACTCGCGGCCGGTCATGAGCATGATCACGAAGACGATGGACAGCGTCAGCGGCACCGCCGCGGCCACCACCAGGCCCACGCGGAAGCCCAGGGCGAGCAGGCTGATGAGCATCACCACGGCCAGGGCGACGAAGAACTTGAGCATGAATTCGTCCACCGCCAGGCGGATGTTCTTTGCCTGGTCGGAGACCTTGTCGAAGCTCACGCCCAGGGGCAGGTCGGCGTGGATGCGGTCTTCCTCGGCCTGCAGGGTGCGGTCCAGGTCGAGGCCGTTGAAGTGCGGCTCCATGATCACCCCGAGCATCAGCGCCGGGTCGCCCTGGTGGCGGATGCGGTAGCTGGCCGGGTCTTCGTAGCCGCGGCTGACGGTGGCCACGTCGGCGATGCGCAGCACCTTGCCGCCGGCGGCGATGGGCACGTTCTCGATCAGCGCGAGGGTGTCGAAGGCGCCGTCGATGCGGATGTAGGCACGCGGCCCGGCGGTTTCGACGAAGCCGGCGGGGGAGACGCCGTTCTGCGCGGCCAGGGCGGCGAAGATCTGTTCCGGCTTGATGCCGAGGGTGGCCAGGCGCTGGTAGGAGAATTCGACGAACACGCGCTGGGCCTGCTCGCCGAGGATGTTGACCTTCTTCACCCCCGGCAGGCGCAGGAAGCCCTGGCGCAGGTCCTCGGCCATCTTCACCAGCTCGCGGTGGGGCAGGGCCTTGGCTTCCAGGGCGTAGAGGGCGAAGTAGACGTCGGAATACTCGTCGTTGAAGAACGGGCCCTGCACGCCGCGCGGCAGGCGGGCGGCCTCGTCGCTGAGCTTCTTGCGGGTCTGGTAGAACAGCTCCTGGATGTCGCCGGGGCGGGTGGATTCGAGGAACTGCACCTTCATCGAGACGAAGCCGGGCTGGGCGATGGTTTCCACGCGGTCGTAGAAGTCCAGCTCCTGCAGGCGCTTCTCCAGGCGGTCGGCGACCTGTTCCTGCATCTCCCGCGCGGTGGCGCCGGGCCAGGCGGCGGTGACGGTCATGGTCTTGACGGTGAAGGAGGGGTCTTCGGCGCGGCCGAGCTTGCCGAAGGCGAAGACCCCGGAAAGGATCACCGCGATGATCAGGAACAGGGTCACCGCCGGGTTGCGTACGGCGATTTCGGAGAGGTTGAGGCCGCGCATCTCAGCGCACCTCGTCGTTCTGGCGGGCCAGCGCCAGGGCCTGGCCGGGCAGCAGGCGCACCTTGTCGCCTTCGTGTAGCAGGTGCGCGCCGAGGGCGACCACGCGCTGGCCGCTGCTCACGCCGCCTTCCAGCAGGGCGTATTCCTGGCCGAGGCGGGCGACCTTCACGGCGGCGAAGTGCACGCTGTCGTCCTCGCCTATGACCCAGACGCCGCTGCCCGAACCCGGGTTGTGCAGGGCGCCGATGGGCACCCGCAGCAGCTCGGCCTGCTCGCTCTGCAAGCGCACGGTGATGGTGGAGCCGATGCTGAAGCGCTCGGCGGCGCCATCGAGGATGTAGCGGGCGCGGTAGGTGCGGGTGACCGGGTCGGCGGAGGCGGAGAGCTCGCGCAAGGTGGCTTTCACCGCTTGCTCGCGGGCATCGAAGGGGTAGGCGAGGGCATTGCTGCCGGCTAGGGCGCGCTGGGTTTCCGGGAGGTCGATCACCGCTTCGCGGGCGCCGTCGTGGGCCAGGCGGGCGACGATCTGCCCTTCGGCGACCACCTGGCCGCGCTCGACGCGCACGTCGGTGATGATGCCGTCGCCATCGGCCTTGAGGGTCGAGTAGCTGCGGCGGTTCTGCACCTGACTGGCTTCGGAGCTGGCGGCGGCCAGTTCGGCCTCGGCCACGCGCAGGTTGGTGGCGGCCTGGTCGAACACCTGGCGCGACACGGCACCGGTGGTGGACAGGCGGCGGTAGCGGCTTTCGTCGTCACGGGCCTGGCGCAGTTGCGCACGGGCGGCGCTGACGCGGTTGTTGGCGGCGCGCAGGGCCAGCTCGAAGTCCTCGATATCCAGCACCAGCAGGGTGTCGCCCTTGGCCACCCGGGCGCCGGGGTCGACGCGGCGCTCGATCACCTTGCCGCCGACGCGGAAGCCCAGGTCGCTCTCGGTGCGCGCTGCCACCACGCCGGTGTAGGCGGCCTGGTGGCGGCTGGCGCTTTCCACCTGGGCGGCCAGTACCGGGCGCGGCTGCGGGCCGCTGGCGGCGGCCCGGGTGTCGGCCTGGCTGTTGCAGCCGCCGATGGCCAGCAGTGCTGCCAGCAGGGCCAGGGGGCGGAGGTTCAGCGCGTGTCGGTTCATGGTCCTGCACTCTCGGGGATGCCTGCGATTGTTTGGATGATATGCGTAATATTATTCGTCGCATAGATGTCGTTCGTCATTTAAAGGGGCGGTGAGCGCGGTGGCGGGGGCGGGTAGAATCCCCGGGCCTATCTCACGAGAGACCCCCATGCCCTTGCTGCCCGATGAGCTCGCCAACCTCAGCGCCACCACGCTGGAGGACTACAACCAGAACGCCGATGGCTTCCGCGAGAACACCCGCGACCATGATGTGAGCCAGAACATCGAGGCCCTGTTGCGGCATATCCACGGCCCGGCGCCGCTGGCCATCCTCGATTTCGGCTGCGGGCCGGGGCGCGACCTGCGCACCTTCCGCGCCCTGGGCCACGCGCCGGTGGGGCTGGACGGCGCCGAGCGCTTCGTCGAGATGGCACGGGCGGATTCCGGCTGCGAGGTGTGGTTGCAGTCCTTCCTCGACCTGCAGTTGCCGGCCGAACGCTTCGATGGTGTGTTCGCCAATGCCACGCTGTTCCACGTGCCGGGGCAGGAGCTGCCGAGGGTGCTGCGCCAACTGCACGCGACGCTGAAGCCGGGTGGGGTGCTGTTCAGCTCCAACCCGCGCGGGCAGAACCAGGAAGGCTGGAGCGGCAACCGCTACGGCGCCTGGCACGACTTCCCGGCCTGGAAGGCGCTGCTGGAGGCGGCGGGGTTCGAGGAGCTGGAGCATTACTACCGCCCGGCGGGCCTGCCGCGGGAGCAGCAGCCCTGGGTGGCGAGCGTGTGGCGCAGGAGCGGGACGGTGGCCCCGGACTGAAGCCCGGGCTACCACCGGGTGGAGCGGACCTACTTCGGCGCGGCGGTGGTGCGCAGGTAGGGCAGCTTGATGTTGATGCTGCCGTACTTCTCGCGGGCCTGGTCGTCATTGAGGGCGAGGGCGACGATCACGTCCTGGCCTTCGGTCCAGTTGGCCGGGGTGGCCAGGGGCACGTTGTAGGTCAGCTGCAGGGCGTCGAGGGCGCGCAGTACCTCGGCGAAGTTGCGGCCCACGGACATCGGGTAGGTCATGGACAGCTTGAGCTTCTTGTCCGGGCCGATGATGAACACCGAGCGCACGGTGGCGGTGTCGGCGGCGGTGCGGCCATCGGGCAGGTAGGCCTCGGCGGGCAGCATGTCGAAGGCCTTGGACACGGCCAGGGACTCGTCGGCGATGATCGGGAAGGTCGCGTTGGCGCCACAGAACGTCTCGATATCACCCTTCCACTTCTGGTGCGCCTGCACCCCGTCCACCGAGACGCCGATCACTTTGGTGCCGCGCTTGGTCCATTCGGCGGCCAGTTGCGCCACGGCGCCGAACTCGGTGGTGCACACCGGGGTGAAGTCCTTGGGATGGGAGAAGAGGATGGCCCAACTGGAGCCGATCCAATCGTGGAAGCTGATGCTGCCCTGGTCGGTTTCGGCCTTGAAGTCAGGGACCAGATCGTTGATGCGCAATGCCATGGTGGTGTCCTCCTGAAGTGGATGGCGGGCGGGTCGTGGGTGAGCGTAGACGGCTTTCGTGACGACGCTAACCCGCTGCCGCACGCCGCCGGCCGGGTTGGAGGAGCAGGTGTTTCAAGGGATGTATTCGCGCTCTTCGGGCAGCCTGCGTCGCGCCTCTTCCAGCTCTCCGGCTTGCACCAGGGCGTGGATGTCATGGGCCAGGCCGGTGACCTCGGTAATGCCCTGTATCCACTGCCCCACGTAGCGCTTTGAAGCCTCCGGGCCCAGGCCGATCTGGATCGCGCGGTGGGGCTGCGGCTCGAGGTGCAGGTTGCGTTCCGGGTCCCACTGGATGCGCACCGGCGAGGCGTTCTTGATGCGCTCCCATTCCTCCTTGCCCTGGCCCGGCTCCGGGTGGCTGGGGCAGCTGTTGGCCAGGGCCCAGGCGAAGCCTTCGTGGCTGATGTCGAGGGCGAGGATGCGCTTCTGCCCGCTGTCCTTCAGGCCCCAGCCGGCGCGGTACATCATCCAGAGGAAGGAGGGCTTTATCCAGGTCATGCGCTCCAGCTTGAAGGGTGGCGAGACGAAGGTGCCGTGGGCCAGCGCGCTGTCGGCGATGGCGTCGGAGTAGGCCTGGTAGACGCGGAGGGTGCGGGCGTCGTAGTGGGCCCTGATCTGTTTCTGGGGGATGGCCTGCATGGGTTCCTGCATTGGGATGAACCGTGGGTGAGGGGGCTGGGGTTCAGTAGAAGTCGTAGTAGAGCGCCCATTCGCCGCTGCTGCGGTGCTTCCAGAACATCAGGCTGCCGCTGTCCACGACGTTGAGGTTGATCTTGGCGTCGGAGGAGATCTGGAAGACGAATTCGAAGCCGTCGCCCGGGTCGATGCCGGACTGGCAGAAGGACGGGTAGCCGCCGATCTTGTGCGCGTAGCAGTGGCTGACGATGTCGTAGTAGCTGTCGATCGTGCCTTGGCGTTCCAGTTCGAGGATGCGGTCTTCCAGGTCCGCCGGCACGCCGCCGCCGTCCCATAGCGGGTAGTCCTCGTCCAGCCGTTCGGCCTTGAGCGGGAAGGGCTTGATGAAGGAGGCCGGTGAGGCCAGCTCCTTGCGTTCCAGCACCTCGTGGTGACCGTATTCGCGAATCAGCCAGTGGGCGCCCATGGGCTCCAGCGGCTCACCGAAATCGGCGGAGATGAACAGGGTCAGCACCCGCACCTCCGCCAGCAGCGGGTGGTTGACCGGCAGGCTCGGCAGGTGGAACTGGGCCAGGGGCAGCATGGCGTCCCCGGCCGCGTTGCAGGGGATGCCTTCGTCGGGGCGGAACAGGAAGACCCGGCCCAGCCAGCTTTCGTCGTCGGCCTGGGTGGGGCGGAAGCCGCCGGCGGTGAACTGCGTGGCGTGGCGGGCCAGCTGCTGGCGGATCGCCTGGATTTCATCGTTGTCGTGCATCTGTCGTCCCTGACCGGTGGGGAAAATCGCGGCGCCTATTCTGCGGTGTCGGCGGCCGCTGCGCATCCCTCGGGGGTTGGGCGTCAGTCTTCGGCGTTCAGGTTGGCCTGCACCCGCGCCAGCAGGTCGAGCAACTGCTGGCATTCCTCCTGGCTGAAGCCGTCCACCGCCACCTGGTTGAGGCGTCGGCCCTGTTGGCGCACCGCCTGGTGGAGAGCCGTGCCGGCGGCGGTGGGGTAGAGCCGGATGCTGCGCTTGTCGGCCTCGTCGGCCTTGCCTTCCAGCAGCGCCTTGGCGCGCAACGCCTGGATCAGGCGGGCGATCTGCGCCTTGTCGCGACCGGAGTGGGCCACCAGGTCGCTCTGGGTCGCCCCCGGATTGTGGGCGAAGAAGTTCAGCGCCTTGAATTCCATGTGGGCGAGGTCGTGGGCGCCGTCGCGCAGCGTCCGGTATTGCCGGGCGCGGTAGAGGTGCATGACGGAGTGGATGGATTCGAAGACGTCTTCGGCTGTATCGGTGGTCATATGGTTGACAGTATCAACTAGTGGTTTTTATGATCGTTGATGTTATCAACCATCCCTTGCGAGCAACAGCCCATGGACCAACCCGTACAGACCCGCCGCGTGCAGCGCGTGCGCCACGAACTGCGCCGCCGCGAGCTGGACGTGCTCCGCGTGGAGCGCATCAGCCCGCATTTCATGAGCGTCACCTTCGGCGGTGACGAACTGGCGGACTTCGTTTCCGCCTCCTTCGACGACCACATCAAGTTCATGTTCGTGGACGAGCAGAGCGAGCTCATCCGCCGCGACTACACGCCGCGCCACTTCGATCTTGAACGTCGCGAGCTGACCCTCGAATTCGCTCTGCACGGCGAGGGCGGCGCCTGCGAATGGGCCGAGCGCACGCAGCCGGGCGACTCCGCGCTGATCGGCGGTCCGCGCGGCTCGATGATCATCCCCCTGGATTACGACTGGCACCTGCTGGTGGGCGACTCCAGCGCCTTGCCGGCGATCCACCGCCGCCTGGAGGAGCTGCCGGCCGGCGCCCGCGTCACCGCCATCGTGCAGCTGGCCGAGGCCGACCGCCGCGATTTGCGCAGCGCCGCGAACCTCGATCTGCGCTGGGTCGATACGCCGGAGGAACTGGTCGCCGCCGTACAGGCCCTGCAGTTGCCGGCTGGCGAAGGCTACGCCTGGGGCGCCGGCGAGCACGGGATGATGACCCGCACCCGCGCCCTGCTGGTGGAGAAGGGGCAGCCGAAGGAGGCGATGCGCGTCGCGGCCTACTGGCGGCAGGGGTTTTCGGATCACCATGAGGACTTGGGGGACTGAGTTGGCGGCGCATCGATGGGTTTCGCTGCGCTCTACGCCATCCTACGGGAGCGGTGCGGGCGCTGTGGCGCTTAGGCCATGGGCCAGTCGACGTTGTGCACTTCGGCGGTTAGGCGGTCGAGGTTTTCCTCGTTGGCCGGTAGCACGAAGGTGGCGATCTGTTCGCGGTGTTCCGCGCTGTCGAAGACCTGCTGCCAACCCACCCGCGTGCCGGTGCCTTCCAGGGTGAAAGTGATGGTGAGGAAAAAGTGGTGGTCGTCCGAGAGGTGTTCGATCAGCACCCGGTCGGGGGTGATCTCGCGGAACAGGTTGTGGTTGGGGTAGTCGGTGCCGTCGGGGCCGTGGAGGGTGAAGCGCCAGTGGCCGTCGGGGCGGAATTCGAAGAGCTCGAAGGTGCTGCTGAAGCCGTTCGGGCCCCACCAGCGGGCGAGGTGCTCGGGGCTGGCGATGGCGCGGAATACCCGGGCCGGCGGTGCGTCGATGAGCCGTGAGGTGGCGCATTCGCGATGAGCGGTGGGGGAGGCGGTGCTGCTCATTGGGGCGGGCCTTTCGCTCGGTCGGGGCCGCCTGGTGGCCAGGCGGTCGAGCGCAAAGCATAGCCCCGGGTTCAGCCCTCGTTGCGGCGGATGAAGGCGGCCTCGTAGTCGCGGCTGGCGCTGGAGACCTTGGGGTTCATCAGCGCGGAGCGGACTTTCTCGTAATCCTCGTAGGGCAGGCCGGCGCGGTTGAGCATCTCCAGGGAGAACTGCTTGACCTCGGCATCGGTGTACGGGCGTGGCTCCGGTTGGCTGGCGCAGCCGGCGAGGATGAGGGTGGTAGCGGCGAGTGCGATGGCGAGCAGGCGATTCATTTCGGGCCCCCTGGGGTGGCGTTGTCCTTTGATGAACAAAGGTTATCCGCGGCCCCGGGGGCGGAAAAATCACCCACTTCGATAATGACTATTGCCTGAGTGGCAACGGTGCCGATCAGCCCCGGCCGCCGCAGGCCGGGCCCAGGGCGGAGAAGCGTTCGGCCAGGCCCTGCTCGCGGAAGGCTTGCACCACGTGGTCGATGAAGACGCGGGTCTTGGCCGGCAACAACTTCTGCGCGCTGAAGTAGAGGCACAGCGGGTCGGAGAGCACGTGCCAGTCCGGCAGTACCCGCACCAGCTGGCCGCGCTCGATGAAGTGCACCGCGTGCACCGTGCTGACCAGTGTGATGCCCAGGCCCATGCACGCGGCGTGGCAGGCGGCTTCCGGGTCGCTCATCAGCATGCGCGGCCGCAGGTCGATGGGGGACTGGTCGTCACTGCCGTTGCGCAGCACCCAGTTGCGCACGCGGCCGGTCTGCGGTGAACGCAGGAGGATGCCGTCGTGCTGGGGGAGGTCCGCCGGCGCTTGTGGCTGCGGGTGTTTCTCCAGGTAGCTGGGTGAGGCCAGCAGCACGCGATGCCCCGGGCCGATCTGCCGGGCGATCACCCCCTGGGGCAGCTCGAAACCGCCGCCTATGCCGATGTCGAAGCCTTCGCCGATGAGGTCCACCTGGCGGTTGTCGAAATGCCAGTCGGGGACGATGGCGGGGTAGCGGGCGAGGAAGCCCTCGAGCAGCGGCACGATGTACTCGCGGCCGAACATCAGCCCCATGCTCACCTTGAGGTTGCCCGCCGGCTGGCCGCCCGCGCTGGCGAGGTTGGCCACCGCGCCCTGGAGGGTGGCGAGGCCGCCGCTGACCTCGATGAGGAAGCGCTCGCCGGCCTCGGTGAGTTTCAGGCTGCGTGTACTACGCTGGAACAGCTGCACCCCCAGCCCACGCTCCAGTTTCGCCACGTTCTTGCCGACTGCCGCTGGCGTCAGGCCCAGGCGCCGTGCGGCCTCGGCAAAGCTGCCAGCCTCAGCGCTGCGGACGAAGCATTCGATGTTGTTCAGGGTTCCCATGGCGTCAATGTAAACCGTTTGGATCGAAAGAATATAGCGATTGCCGGCTTATCGGTTGTGAATATCTCTCCGATACTGGCCCCGTCATCGAGCAACAGCCAACCGGCCAAGCCCGAATCCCCCTACAGACAATTGGAGAACCATCATGACCTCGACTCAAACGCTCAGCGGCAAGGTTGCATTCATCCAGGGCGGCTCCCGCGGTATCGGTGCTGCCATCGCCAAGCGCCTGGCCCGTGAAGGCGCCGCCGTGGCGCTGACCTACGCCGCCTCCGGCCAGGCTGCCGAAGAGGTGGTGAAAGCCATCGAGGCGGCCGGTGGCCGCGCCCTGGCCATCAAGGCCGACAGCAGCGACGAGCAGGCCCTGCGCGGCGCCATTCGCTACACCGTGGACAGCTTCGGCCGCCTCGACATCCTGGTGAACAACGCCGGCGTGCTGGCCGTGGCGCCCATCGAAGAGTTCGCCATCGAAGACCTCGACCGCACCCTGGCGGTGAACGTGCGTAGCGTGGTGATCGCCAGCCAGGAAGCCGCCCGGGTGATGGGCGAGGGTGGCCGCATCATCACCATCGGCAGCACCAACGCCGAGCGTATGCCCTTTGCCGGTGGCTCGGTCTACGCCATGAGCAAGGCGGCGGTGGCGGGCTTCACCCAGGGCCTGTCCCGTGACCTGGGCCCCCGTGGCATCACCGTGAACAACGTGCAGCCCGGCCCGGTGGACACCGACATGAACCCGGCCGAAGGCGACTTCGCCGAGTCCCTCAAGCAGATGATGGCGCTGGCGCGCTACGGCAAGGCCGAGGAGATCGCCAGCTTCGTGGCCTACTTGGCCGGCCCGGAAGCGGGCTACATCACCGGTGCCAACCTGACGATCGACGGTGGTTTCGCCGCCTGACGTCTCGGTTACAAGGAAAACGCCGGCCACTGGGCCGGCGTTTTTGTTTGTGGCTCGTTTTCGGTGCCCAGCAGAAGAGCGGGCGAATGAATTGGCTCTGTCTGCGTTAAGTGTTGCTAGCTTCTAGACTTGTCGTTACGGCATCTCTTTCAGGAGGTCTGCCATGCGTGCGACAGAGTTTCGGAGCTGGCTATCTCGCCTGACTCAGCTCAACCAAACCCAGCGGGATCAGCTTCAAACGCAGCTGTCCTGCCCCCAGGGCATGCTGGCGGAGGCGCTGGAGCCTCCCGAGCATTGCCCCCACTGCCAAGCCACGGCCTTACGCCCATGGGGTTCCAGTCACGGCTTGGCCCGCTACCGATGCCGAACCTGCAGGCGCACGTGCAATGCGCTGACGGGCACGCCATTGGCTCGACTGCGTCATCGGGAGTGTTGGGGGCGCTATGCCGAAGCCATGGTGAAAAGCCTGACGGTGCGCAAAGCCGCTGAACATTGCGAGGTTCACAAGAACACCGCATTCCGCTGGAGGCACCGTTTCTTGCGCTTGATCGCCGAGCATCGAGCACAGCATGAATCAGGGATTGTCGAGGCCGACGAGACTTTCTTCCTGGAGTCATTCAAAGGTCAGCGCAAACTGTCACGTCAGGCCCGCAAGCGCGGGGGCAGAGCACGGCGCAAAGGATTCACGGCCGAGCAGATCCCGGTCCTGGTGGTACGTGATCGGAGTGGGCAGCACGCCGACTTCCAGTTGAAACAACTCAATGCCGCGCACGTAGGTGAAGTGCTACGGCCGTTGCTCGATCCCGACGCGGTGCTGTGCACGGACAGCGCCGCGATCTACCAGAGCTTCGCCAAGGCAGAGGGCATTACCCACCATCGCGTGAACCTGCGCCAGAAACGCCGCACCGACGGCGCCTTTCATATCCAGAACGTCAACGCCTATCACGGCCGCCTGAAGCTCTGGATGAAGCGCTTCAACGGTGTTGCGACCAAGTACCTGGAGAACTACCTGGGCTGGCGACGCCTGCTTGAGCGTTATGGAAATGATCTCAACCCGTTGATTTGTATAAAGGAATCGCTCGGCAGCTATCCACTGCAACAGCTAACGCAGACATAGCCAATGAATTCGCCCCTACACCCATTTCCATCCTTGGTGTCTTGCGGTGGCACCTTTGTAGGGTGGATGACGCTCCTTTCATCCACCAGCGGAGTGGCCGGTGAGTACGAAAGGTGGACCGATGGAGCGGGGTCCACCCTACGTGGCGAGGGCATCCGGGTTTGGCTGGTGGCAGGGCATCGCGAATGAATTCTCCCACGGGGGCGCTGTCCTCCACATCCGTGCGGCTTGCGGGCGTAGGGTGGATGGCGCTTTTTTCATCCACCGGCGGAGTGGCCGGCGGGCACCGGAAGGTGGACCGGTGAAGCGCGGTCCACCCCACGCGGCGAGGGCGTCCGGGTTCGACCGGGAGCGTCAGAGGCCGTATTTCTTGACCTTGTCGAACAGGGTGGTCTTGGCCATGCCGAGGGCGATGGCGGCCTGGCTGAGGTTGCCGCCGTGGCGTTCCAGGGCGTCGCCGAGGAGGTTGCGTTCGAAGGCTTCCACGGCTTCGGCGAAGCTGGGTTCGTTGCCGTCCAGGGCCAGGCCGGTCTTCTTGAACACGGGGAGGCCGAGGGCGTAGCGCTCGGCGACGTTGCGCAGTTCGCGCACGTTGCCCGGCCAATCGTGGGCCATGAGGCTGGAGACGGTGGCGCGGTCGATCTCCGGCATGGCGCGGTCGAAGCGCAGCGAGGCGAGCTGCAGGAAGTGATCGAACAGCAGCAGGATGTCTTCGCGGCGGTCGCGCAGCGGCGGCAACTCCAGGGTCACCACGTTGAGGCGGTAGTAGAGGTCGCTACGGAACTGGCCGGCCTTGCCCTGTTCGTCGAGGTCGGCCTTGGTGGCGGCGACCACGCGGCAGTCCACCGGGATCGGCTGGTTGGAGCCGAGGCGCTCCAGGGTCTGCTCCTGCAGCACGCGGAGGAACTTGATCTGCAGGTTCATGGGCATGCTCTCGATCTCGTCGAGGAACAGGGTGCCGTTGTGGGCGTGCTCGATCTTGCCGATGCGGCGCTTGCCGGCGCCGGTGAAGGCGTGGGCCTCGTGGCCGAAGATTTCGCTGTCGAAGAGGTTCTCCGGCAGGCCGCCGCAGTTGAGCGCGACGAACTGCTGGGGCTGGCGCCGGCTGTAGTCGTGCAGGCAGCGGGCGACCAGCTCCTTGCCGGTGCCGGTTTCGCCTTCGATCAGCACGTTGGCGGCGGTGTCGGCGACGTTGGCGATCAGCTCGCGCAGGGCCTGCATGGCCGGCGAGCGGCCGATGATGCGCTGCTCCAGGGACTGGCGCCCGGCCAGCTGGCGGCGCAGGGCGGTGACCTCGCGGGCCAGGCCGCGCTGCTCCAGGGCGCGCCGGGTGACCTCCACCAGGCGTTCGGGGAGAAGGGCTTCTCCATGAAGTCGTAGGCGCCGTCGCGCATGGCGCCCACCGCCATGGAGATGTCGCCGTGGCCGGTGATCAGCACCACCGGCAGGCTGCGGTCGCGGGCCTTGAGGCGGGCGAGCAGCTCGAGGCCGTCGATGCCCGGCAGGCGGATGTCGCTGATGACGATGCCGGCGAAGTCGGTGCCGATCTGCTTGAGGGCTTCCTCGGCGCTGGCGACACCGATGCTGGGGATGTCTTCCAGGGCCAGTGCCTGCTGGCAGCCGAGCAGGACGTGGGGGTCGTCTTCGACGATAAGGACGCTGAGCGGCTCGGTCATGGGCGGGGGCTCGTTTCTGAGGGGGCGGCGATCTGCGGCAGGCGCAGCTCGAAGGCCGTGCCGCCGTCCTCGGGGTGTTGCACGCCGAGGCTGCCACCGGCGGCGGTGGCGAGGCTGGCGGACAGGGTGAGGCCAAGGCCCAGGCCGTGTTCGCCGGGCTTGGTGGTGAAGAAGGGTTCGAACAGGTGCTCGCGCACGGCCGGGGAGATGCCGGGGCCGTTGTCGCGCACGCGGAGGATGTAGGTGCCGTCTTCGTCGTGGCCGTCGAGCCAGAGCTGGCAGTCGGCCTGGCCGCTCATGGCGTCCAGGGCGTTGGCGATGAGGTTGACCAGGATCTGCTCCAGGCGGGTCTGGTCGATGGCCAGGCGGGCATCGGTGAAGGCGCGGTGCAGGGTCAGCGGGGTGTGTTCCAGGCGCGTGTGGAGAATGAACAGCGCTGCGTCCACGGCCTTGCCCAGGCTGGCCTGCCCGTGGTCGTCGGCACGTCGGGCGAAGGCGCGCAGGCTGGCGGTGATGCGGCCCATGCGGTCGACCAGCTCGTTGATGGCGGTGAGGTTGGTGCTGGCGACGTCCAGCGCGCCGCGCTGGAGGAAGCGCACGGTGTTGCCGGAGAGGGTGCGCAGGGCGGCCAGGGGCTGGTTGAGTTCATGGGCGATGCTGGTGGACATCTGCCCGATCACCGCCAGCTTGCCGGCCTGGACCAGCCCGTCCTGGGCCTTGCGCAGGTTTTCCTCGGTCTGCCGGCGCTCGCGGATCTCGCCCATCAGGCGCTGGTTGCTGGCGCGCAGGTCCTGGGTGCGTTCGGCGATCTTGCGTTCCAGTTCGTTGTTGGCCTGGAGCAGCGCCTCGCGGGCGGCGAGGCGGGTGGCGAGCACCTTGCGCCGCTCGTTCCAGGCGATGGCGAGGAAGGCCAGCAGGGCCAGGCCGGCGGCGGCCAGCAGGCCGTGGATGACGGCCTCGCGGCGCAGGTCGGCCAGCGGCGAGAGCAGGCTGAAGTGCCAGGGCGTGTCGCTGAGCGGCCGGCTTTGCGCCAGGTAGGCGATCTCCTGCTCGCCGCCGTCGGGCAGGGGCGAGGCGAAGCTGAGGGTTTCCAGGCCGTCGCCCAGGTCCTGGCGCGAACGCGGCTGCCATTCGTTGAGCGCCCACCAGTGGTACTGCAGGCTGCGGGCCAGGCGCTCCTTCTCTTCGGCGGAGAGCGCGCGGATGGCCTTCATGCGCAGGACCGGGTCACTGGAGAGGATGATGATGCCGTTCTCGTCGCTGACGAAGGCCTGCAGGCGGGCCTTTTCCCAGCGCTCCTGCAGCGCCTCGAGCTTCACCTTGACCACCGCGACGCCGATGATGCGGCCTTCGTAGCGCAGGCCGTGGGCCAGGTAGTAGCCGGCCTCGCCCGTGGTGCTGCCGATGCCGTAGAAGCGCCCGGGCTCGCCCTTCATCGCTTGCTGGAAGTAGGCGCGGAAGGCCAGGTCTTCACCGAGGAAGCTGTCGGCGTCGCGCCAGTTGCTGGTGGCCAGCACGCGGCCGTTGGTGTCGAGGAGGAAGATGGCGCGGTTGCCGCTGCGGCGGTTGAGTCCTTCGAGGTAGTCGTTGACCAGGTTGCGCCGGTAGGGCGTGGGGTTGAGCAGCAGGTGGCTGACGCTGGATTCCAGCTCCAGCAGGCTGGGCAGGTAGGTGTAGCGGTTGATTTCGCTCTCCACGGCGCGGGCGTGGAGTTCCAGCTGGCGTTCGCCGTTCTCGCGCAGGGCGCGGATGCCGGAGAGCTCGCTGAGGTGGTAGCCGACCCAGCCGACGCCGAACATGGCCAGGACCAGCAGCAGGGTCAGCGAGAGGTGGCGGAGCAGGCGCGGTTTCACGGTCAATGCGGGCGGCACGGCGCGGAGGCTGGCGGGAGGGCATTGCATCATAAGTGGTCCGGGCCTTGCCAGTCGGTGCGGGGCGCCGAGCGGCGGGTGGGGCGACGCGGCCCCTCTCCGAGGTGGAGAGGGGCGCGGTGCATCAGTGTTGCAGGATCTTGGCGAGGAACTGCTGGGCGCGTTCGGAGCGCTGGCTGACGTCGCCGAAGAACTCTTCCTTGGGGCAGTCTTCGACGATCTGGCCGGCGTCCATGAAGATCACCCGGTCGGCGACCTTGCGGGCGAAGCCCATCTCGTGGGTGACGCACATCATGGTCATGCCTTCGTTGGCCAGTTGCACCATCACGTCGAGCACTTCGTTGACCATCTCCGGGTCGAGTGCGGAGGTGGGTTCGTCGAACAGCATCACCACCGGGTCCATGGCCAGGGCGCGGGCGATGGCGACGCGCTGCTGCTGGCCGCCGGAGAGCTGGCCCGGGTGCTTGTGGGCGTGGGCGGAGAGGCCGACGCGCTCCAGCAGCTTGAGGCCCTTGGCGGTGGCTTCTTCCTTGCTGCGGCCGAGCACCTTGATCTGGGCGATGGTGAGGTTCTCGGTGATCGACAGGTGCGGGAACAGCTCGAAGTGCTGGAACACCATGCCGACGCGGGAGCGCAGCTTGGGCAGGTCGGTCTTCTTGTCGGCGATGGAGGTGCCGTCGACGACGATGTCGCCCTTCTGGAAGGGCTCCAGCGCGTTGACGCACTTGATCAGGGTGGATTTGCCGGAGCCGGACGGCCCGCAGACGACCACCACTTCACCTTTCTGGACCTCGGTGCTGCAGTTGGTCAGCACCTGGAATTCCCCGTACCACTTGTTGACGTTCTTGATCGAAATCATACGGCTAACCTTTTTTGCAGGAGCTTGACCAGCTGCGAGGCGGCGAAGCTGACGGTGAAGTACACCAGGCCGGCGAAGATCAGGAATTCGTGCGGCTGGCCGATGATGTCGCCACGGGAACGGGCGGCGTTGAGGAAGTCCATCAGGCCCACGGTGTAAACGAGCGAGGTGTCCTGGAACAGGATGATGCTTTGCTGCAGCAGCAGCGGGGTCATCTTGCGGAACGCCTGGGGCAGGATGATCAGGCGCATGGTCTGGCCGTAGGTCATGCCCAGGGCCTGGGCGGCGCCCATCTGCCCACGGGGGATGGCCTGGATGCCGGCGCGGACGATTTCGCAGAAGTACGCCGCCTCGAACATCATGAAGGCGATGAGGCAGGAGGTGAACGCGCCCACCGGGGTGTCTTCGCCGGTGATCCAGCGCAGCACGAAGGGCACCGCGAAGTAGAACCAGGTGATCACCAGCAGCAGCGGGATGGAGCGGAAGTAGTTGACGTACAGGGCGCCGAGCTTCGACAGCAGCGGGTTGTGCGATAGGCGCATGAGCGCCAGCAGGGTGCCGAGCACCACGCCGCCGATGATGCCCAGCACCATGAGCTGCAGGGTCATCAGCATGCCATCGACCAGGCCCGGCAGGGCGGGGATGATTGCGCTGAAATCCATCTCCATCATTTGCCTCCTACGGCGATCAGGCCCGGGACCGCGACCTTGCGTTCAACCATGCGCATGAACAGCATCAGGCTCATGTTCAGGGTGAAGTAGATCAGCGTGGCGAGGGTGAAGGCCTCGAACAGGTTGGCGGAGAACTCGGCGGTCTGCTTGGTCTGCGCGAGCAGCTCCATCAGGCCGATGAGGGAGGCCACCGAGGAGTTCTTGAAGATGTTGAGGAACTCGCTGGTCAGCGGCGGAATGATGATGCGGAAGGCTTGCGGCAGCAGCACGTAGCGGTAGATCGCCGGCATGCGGAAGCCCATGGCGCGGGCGGCGGAGGCCTGGCCGGCAGGCAGCGCCTGGATGCCGGTGCGCACCTGCTCGCAGACGCGGGCGGCGGTGAACAGGCCGAGGCACACGACCACGCTCAGGTAGGCGGACGTGGCCGGGTTGAGGTCTTGCTTGAACCAGATTTCCAGCGGCTCGGGCAGCAGGTCCGGCACCAGGAAGTACCAGAGGAACAGCTGCACCAGCAGCGGCACGTTGCGGAAGATTTCCACGTAGGTGGTGGCGATGCCGGACACCCAGCGGTTGGGCACGGTACGCATGACGCCGAGCAGCGAGCCCAGCAGGAGCGCGACGATCCAGGCGGCGAGGGCGATGGCGATGGTCCAGCCCAGGCCGGTGACGAACCAGTCCAGGTAGATTTCGCTGCCGATGCCGGTGGACTTGAAGAACACGCCCCAGTCCCAGTTGTAGTTCATCAGGGTTTTCCCCTCAGGGTTCTTGTCTTTCTGCGGTTGAAGGCAGTGGAGGGAGGAGGGGCCGGCCGGCGCCGCGGGGAGCCGGCGGCCCTTGCTCCTGGCCCATCCCGCGAGGCGGGATGGGCGCGACAGGTCAGATTTCTTCGGCCGACTTGTCGGTGGGGGAGGCGATCAGCTTCTTCAGCTCGTCGCTCATGGGGAAGTTGAGGTTGAGGTTCTTCGGCGGGATCGGCTGGGTGAACCACTTGTCGTAGATGCCGTTGATTTCGCCCGATGCGAAGGTGTCGGCGATGGCCTTGTCGACCACTTTCTTGAAGGCCTCGTCTTCCTTGCGGACCATGCAGCCGTAGATTTCATAGGACTGCGGTTCGCCGGTGACGACCCAGTCGGCGGGCTTCTTGGCCTTGGCCATCTCACCGTAGAGCAGGGCGTCGTCCATCATGAAGGCGATGGCACGGCCGGATTCCAGCATCAGGAAGGATTCGCCGTGGTCCTTGGCCGAGATGATGTTCATGCCCATCTGCTTCTCGGCGTTCATGGACTTGAGCAGACGCTCGGAGGTGGTGCCGGCGGTGGTCACCACGTTCTTGCCCTTGAGGTCGGCGAAGTCGTTGATGCCGGCGGTCTTCTTCGACAGCAGGCGGGTGCCGACTTCGAAGATGCCGATGGAGAAGCCGACCTGCTTCTGGCGCTCGAGGTTGTTGGTGGTGGAGCCGCACTCGATGTCGACGGTGCCGTTCTGCACCAGCGGGATGCGGGTCTGCGAGGTCACCAGGTTGTAGCGCACCTTCAGGTCCGGCAGGGCCAGTTCCTTCTTGATGGCTTCGACGACCTTCAGCTGGATGTCGTGGGAGTAGCCCACCGGTTTGCCCGGCTCGGTGCCGAGGTAGGAGAAGGGGATGGAGGCGTCACGGTGACCGAGGACGATGGTGCCGCTGTCCTTGATCTTCTTGAGGGTGCCGGTCAGTTCTTCGGCGATAGCGGGAGCGGAAATCAGGGTCGCTGCAATGGCGGCGGCCAGAACCTTCGGAAGGATACGCATGTGTTTCAGTCCTCGACTTTGTTTGTTCTTATCGACGCCAGCGGTTCGGCGCCGTCGGGGATCTGTAATGGCAGGATGCGTGCCATCTGTATGGTCTTGTCGTTTCGTATTTAACTTATTGATTTATATGGATTTATTTTTATGCGCGGAAAGCGCTTTGAGGTGCGATGTTCGGGGTTCCGGCTTTGGCGGGTTTTATCGTTCGGATATCCGAACGGATTTTGCAGGAATAGGGGCGTGAGGGGAGTGAAGGAGGGAAGGGGTGGCAGGGAAGAGCAGGGCTTCGCGAGCAGAGCTCGCTCCTACGAGGGGTGGGCAGGTAGGTCGGGTGCAACCCGACGATAAGGGCGATACGACCACCGCGTAGCCCGGGCTTCAGCCCGGGGAGGTGGGCCCCCGGGCTGGGCACGGCTACGCGGGGTGGGTCAGTCCGTCAGGTTCTGCGCTTCACGGTCCCGACGGGGCTTGGGGGCGAAGCGGGCGGCCAGGCGCATGGAGGTGGTGACCAGGCGCTGGTAGAAGGTCGGCAGCAGGCGTTGCATGCCGTCCAGGGCCCAGGCGTCGGCACCGATGAGGATGCGCCGGTTGTCCTTGAGCACGCCGCGCAGGATCACCGAGGCGGCCTTGTCCGGGGTGGTGCGCAGCAGCTGGTCGTTGAACTGCTTGCGTGCCTGGTCGGTTTCCTGGCCGACGACCCGGGCGAGGCTGTCGTTCATCCGTGCGGTCTTGGCGATGTTGGTCTTGATGCCGCCGGGGTGCACGCAGCTGGCGGAGACGCCGCAGCCTTCCATGTCCAGTTCCTGGCGCAGGGCTTCGGTGAAGCCGCGCACGGCGAACTTGGTGGCGTTGTAGGCGCTCATGCCAGGTTGGGCGAACAGGCCGAACACGCTGGAGACGTTGACGATCTGGCCGTCGCCGGTGGCCTTGATGTGCGGGAGGAAGGCCTTGGTGCCGTGCATCACGCCCCAGAAGTTGATGTTCATGATCCACTCGTATTCCGAGTAGTCGCTGCCTTCCACGGTGCCGGCATGGGCGACGCCGGCGTTGTTGAAGATCAGGTTGACCCGACCGTGGTCGAGCACCACCTGGTCGGCCCAGGCGTGTACCGCTTCGCGGTCGGCGACGTTGACCAGGGTGTCGGTGACCTGCACGCCGAGCTTGCGGGCCTGGGCGGCGGTTTCCGCCAGGCCTTCGGCGTTGACGTCGGAAAGCGCCAGGTGGCAGCCCTGGCGGGCCAGGCCGTAGGCGAGGGCGCGGCCGATGCCGGAGCCCGCGCCGGTGATGGCGGCGACCTTGTTCTCGAAGGACTTCATGCCGGTACTCCTTCTGCAGCGGTGGTGGTGGCGATGGTCAGCGGCCCTTGGGCGGCGTGCACCGGCTGGATGCGGCTGAAGTGATAGGCCGCCGGGTCGAAGTTGCGGGTCAGCAGGCGGAAGCGCCAGGTGAAGCCGGGCCATACGGTGCAGTTGCGGCCGCTGACCGGGTGGATGTACCAGCTCTTACAGCCGCCGGCGTTCCATACGGTGTTGCCCAGGCTGCCCTGGATCTTGCCATTGAACTTGTCCTGCACCTCGCGCTTGACCTCCAGGCTCTGCAGCTTGCGCTGGTCGAGCAGGTCGAGGGCGCCGAGCACGTAGTGGATCTGCGATTCGATCATGTAGACCATCGAATTGTGGCCCAGGCCGGTGTTCGGGCCCATGAGGAAGAACAGGTTGGGGAAGCCGGCGGTGAGGGTGCCCTTGTAGGCTTCCGGGCCTTCCGGCCAGGTGTCGAGCAGGTCGACGCCGTTACGGCCGAAGACCACGCCGCGCGGCAGCGGGTCGCTGGGGGTGAAGCCGGTGCCGAAGATGATGGCGTCCACCGGGCGTTCCTGGCCGTCCTGGGTGACGATGCTGTTGGCGCGGATTTCCTGGATGCCATCGGTGATGACGTCGACGTTGGCCTGGGTCAGCGCCGGGTAGTAGTCGTTGGAGATCAGCACGCGCTTGCAGCCCATGGTGTAGTCGGGCGTGACCTTGGCGCGCAGCACCGGGTCCTTGATCTTGCGCTTGATGTAACCCTTGGCCACCAGCTGGGCGAGCTTCATCACCTTGGGGGTCAGGGCGAAGCCGATCACGCGGCTTTCGAGGATGGCGTAGATGCCACCGCGCCAGAGCTTCTGCAGCAGGGGGAAGCGCTTGAAGCGCGAGCGTTCGTTTTCGCTGATGGCGCGGTCCGGCTTGGGCATGACCCAGGGCGCGGTGCGCTGGTAGAGGTCGAGCTGGCCGACCACCTTCTGGATCTGCGGGACGAACTGGATGGACGAGGCACCGGTGCCGACCACGGCGATGCGCTTGCCCGCCAGGTCGTAGTTGTGGTCCCACTGCTGGGAGTGGAAGCTTTTGCCGGCGAAGTTCTCCAGGCCATTGAGGTGGGGGATGGCCGGGGTGGAGAGGGCGCCCATGCCGGACACCACGAACTGCGCGGTGTAGTGATTGCCGGCGGCGTCGTCTATGTGCCAGAGCTCTTCGCTGTCGCTCCAGGCCACGCGGGTGATTTCGGTGCCGAGCAGGGTCTTGTCCTGCAGGCGGTATTTCTCCCAGCAGCCTTCCAGGTAGCCCTTGATCTCTTCCTGCTTGGCGAACATCCGCGTCCAGTTGGGGTTCGGCTCGAAGGAGAAGGAGTACAGGTGCGATTGCACGTCACAGCCGCAGCCCGGGTAGTTGTTGACGCGCCAGGTGCCGCCGACGCCGGCTTCCTTCTCGAACAGGAGGAAATCGTTCTCGCCTTTCTGTTTCAGGCGGATCGCCATGCCCAGGCCGGAGAAGCCGGAGCCGATGATGGCAACCTTGCAGTGGCGGGCAGGGGTGGGAGGTGATACGGGCGCGTTCATGGCCAAGCTCCTGTTATGCTTATTTTGTGGCGTATACAGCTGTATACCAATGTAGACAGATGTATACTCGCCAGCAAGCCATCGCGGTACAACCAACCTTAGGTAGGGTCAGCCATGAGTTCTGTGCTGGACGACGGGCAACAGTCCAAGGAAAGAGCAGTCGATGCACCGGGCAAGCGCCTGCTGATGGAGGCGGCCCTGCGCCTGACCTCCCAGAGCCGCAGCCTGAGCAGCCTCGGCCTGCGCGAGCTGGCGCGGGAGGCGGGGCTCAACCCCAATACCTTCTATCGCCATTTCAAGGACGTGGACGACCTGGGCCTGGCGATGATCCGCAACATCTCCACCCAGTTGCGCCAGCCCTTGCGTGACCTGCGCCGGGAAGCGGCGGCGCGGGCGGTGCAGGGCGAGCACAGGGCCATGCCCAAGCTGATGGGCATCGACCTGGGGCGCGGCAAGCGCGTGTGCCATGAAACGGTGAACCTGTTCTTCGACTTCGTCGCCGATAACGCCGAGGCCTTCATCATCGGCGTGCGCGAGCTGCATGGCGCGTCGCCGGCCATGCGTGAGGCCCTGCGCGAGGTGATGGACGCGTTCGCCGATGACATGGCCGAGGACATAGTCGAATTCAAGCTGCTGCCGGAGCTGGTGCCCGATGCGGTGGTGCGGCGGGTGTCCAGCCTGATCAGCCGCAACCTGTTCCAGATGTCCCTGGATTTCATCGGTGAGCCCGAGCGCCGTGCCGACATCCGCCTGGAGGCCGAGGAGCAGGTGCTGTTCCTCTTCACGGGTGCCAGCGTGCTGCAGGGGCTGGAGGCGATGGGGTCGCTGGGCGACGGCCCGCGATAGGGCCCGCGTGGATGCGTGAAATGAAAAGCCCGGCGATTGCCGGGCTTTTCGTTGGGCGTGAATCACTCAGCCGTTGAAGCCGAGGCGCTCCTTCCAGCGTTGTTCCAGCGCCTTGGTTTCATGGTCGAAGGGGTGGAAGCCGGGGCGGTAGTAGTCCAGGTAGGGCTTGATCATGCGCGGGAAGTAGCCGGTGCGCAGGCTGAACAGGGTCTTCAGGCCGCGGCCCCAGCTGCGCAGGTTGAACAGCTGGCCGTCCTTGCGCAGCAGGTGCAGCTGGAAGGCGCCGATCACGCCGATGAACATCACGGTGGTCAGGGCCATGGTGATGGTGCGCTCGAAGTAGCCGCCGCCGACCGCCATGTAGGCGTCGTAGCACACGGCCTTGTGCTCGTTCTCTTCGATCGCGTGCCACATCCACAGCTGGTACATCTTCTGGTCGTCCATCTGCGTGCTGAGGTCTTCGCGGCGCAGCAGTTGCTCGGCCATGGTCGCGGTGAAGTGTTCCAGGGCACAGGTGGCGGCCAGGCGCTGCTTCTTGGTGGTGAAGCGGGTGACCCACTCCAGCAGCACCTTGATGCGCAGTTCCAGGCGCTCCAGGTCGATGCCGTGGGCGGCGGCGTAGTCGTTGTAGGTGGCGTGTTCCTTGGAGTGCATGGCTTCCTGGCCGATGAAGGCGCTGATGTCCTTCTGCAGCTGCGGGTCGCTGATCTGGTCGCGCACGCCGCGCACGCTGTCGACGAAGAACTTCTCGCCATAGGGGAAGAGCGACGACAGGTTGTTCATGAAGTGGCTCATGAAGGGATCGCCGCTCCACCAGTATTTCTGGGTGGAGTCGAAGCTGAAGTCCATGCGACGGACGGGAAAATTGGCCTTGGGCAGGTTGGCGGCGGCGCTGGCGGTCATTGGGCAATCCTCGTGGTTGGGAGCCGTCCCTTGTTGTTGTCTGGCTCTTGCTGACACGGCTGACCGTGCCATCGAACGATGTAACTGTTGAGGATTAACGCAGTTTTCGCACGCTCCCACCGACCAACTTTCGGCGGGTTATGGCTATTTTGTGGCCGTCTCGCTGACCCGGCGCAGCACCTCCAGATACCCGGGAGGAGTCGGCACCAGGCCGCGCTGGCGCAGCAATCGGTGGGCTTCGGCCAGGCGGAACCAGGGCAGGGCCGCCATCAGGTGGTGCTCGATGTGGTAGTTCACCCGCAGCGGCGCGACGGTGGCCCGCGCCAGCCAGCCGGCACGGGTGGTGCGGGTGTTGCGCAGCATGTCGCGGCCGCGCTCGGTGCAGGCGTGCTCGGCCAGGGAGCGGATGCGCATGAACAGGCTGTAGGTGGTGAGGTTGGCCAGCCACCAGACGCCGAACAGCCAGAATTCGCCGCAAGCGGCCAGGATTCCAGCCAGCGCGGCATTGGCCAGGAGCATGGGGCCCATGTTGCGGGCGCCTTCGGCGAGGTAGTGGTGCCAGCGGCGATCGCCCCGGGGGCGCCGCGTGACCTCGGCGGCCACGGTGTACTCCAGCACGCCCAGGTCCATCAGCAGCTGGCCCAGCAGCCGGCGCAGGCCGCTGATGCCGGACAGGTCGCGGGCGAACTTGCGCAGCAGCGAGGCGCGGCGGGTGGGGAAGGGGCACGACAGGCTCCAGTCCGGGTCCTCATCGGTGCCGGTGTGGGCGTGGTGGCGGATGTGGTGCTTGCGGTAGCGGGTGACGTCGACCCAGATGACCCGCGCGCAGAGCCAGTCGGTAAGGCGGTCGTTCAGCCAGCGGGTGCGGAACAGCGTGCCGTGGGCGGCTTCGTGCATGAGGATGGCCAGGGCCAGCTGGCGGCCGCCGAGGATGACCAGAGCGAGAACGAAGGTCACCGGGTTGGGCCAGAGGGCGAGCACGGCGAAGGTGGCGGCGATGATCGCCCAGGTGGAGCCGACGGCCCACCAGCCGGCGGCGTCGGAGCGCTGGCTCAGGCGCTGGATTTCTTCACGGCTGAAGCAGTCGGAGAGCTTGCTGCGAGGGTTCATGGCGACCTCTTGTTGTACGCAGGAGTCGCCATGATTGCCCGCCATGGCCCGACCGGCCAGTGGCTCGCCCCGGTTTCGCGCGGGCGGCCGCAAGCCTGGCGCAAATGCCATGGGTTCAGACTTTGGGAGGGGGATTGGGGCCCGGCGTGCGGGCCCCGACAGATCACTTCTCGTCGAGGGCGAAGGCGGTGAGCGAGAAGGTGGGGATGCCAATGTCCTGCAGGCGCTGGGAACCGCCGAGTTCCGGCAGGTCGATGATGGCGGCGGCCTCGAACACGCTGGCGCCCATGCGGCGGACCAGGGCGGTGGCGGCCAGCAGGGTGCCGCCGGTGGCGATCAGGTCATCGAAGATCAGGACCTTGTCGCCGTCGCAGAGGCTGTCGCTGTGCACTTCGAGGAAGGCTTCGCCGTACTCGGTCTGGTAACCCTGGGCGAGCACGTCGGCGGGCAGCTTGCCCTGCTTGCGGAACAGCACCAGCGGCTTGTTCAGCTCATAGGCGACGATGGAGCCGATCAGGAAGCCACGGGCGTCCATGGCGGCGATGTGGCTGAACTCGGCTTCGACGTAGCGCTGGATGAAGCTGTCCACCACCAGGCGCAGGGCGCGGGGGGACTGGAACAGCGGGGTGATATCGCGGAAGACCACGCCGGGCTTGGGGAAGTCCACCACCGGGCGGATCAGGGTCTTGATATCGAATTCGTCGAAAATCATGGTGCGGAACCTGGAGAGAGGGGAGAGCGCCGGCCGAGCGGCCGGCGCGGGGATCAGTCTTCGATGCTGCCGCCAGCGAGGGCGCAGAGCTCGATGGGATCGAGGATGTGCACTTCCTTGCCTTCGGCGGCGATCAGGTTGCTCTGCTGGAAGCGGGTGAACACGCGGGAGACGGTCTCGACCGCAAGGCCCAGGTAGTTGCCGATCTCGTTGCGCGACATGGCCAGGCGGAACTGGTTGGCCGAGAAACCGCGTGCACGGAAGCGCGCGGAGAGGTTCACCAGGAAGGTGGCGATGCGCTCGTCGGCGGTTTTCTTGGAGAGCAGCAGCATCATCTGCTGGTCGTCACGGATTTCGCGGCTCATGACGCGCATCAGTTGGCGACGCAGTTGCGGCAGCTGGACGGAGAGCTCGTCGAGGCGCTCGAAGGGGATTTCACAGACCGAGGTGGTTTCCAGTGCCTGGGCGGATACCGGGTAGAGCTCGGTGTCCATGCCGGAGAGGCCGACCAGCTCGCTGGGCAGGTGGAAGCCGGTGATCTGCTCTTCGCCGGCATCGGTGACACCGAAGGTTTTCAGCGCACCGGAACGTACGGCGAAAACGGACTCGAAGGTGTCGCCCTGGCGGAACAGGTAGTCCCCTTCTTCAGCGGACGACCGCGCTTGACGATTTCGTCCAGCGAGTCCATGTCTTCCATGTTCAGCGACAGGGGCAGGCAAAGGGCGGCGAGGCTGCAGTCCTTGCAATGTGCCTGAGGCAGGTTGCGTACCTTGATGATCTCGGACATCCACGGATCCCTTGCAAAAGCAAACACACAATGGGCGTAAGGGTAACGCATGGGGCGCGCTCAGGGCTAGGAAAAGGCCGAAGGAAACGTATTCAAGTTCTTCGTTGCGCAGTCGATATTTCGGTATTGATCCCAATGGAGCGAGCGATCATGAGAGTAGACGTTTCCGGCTGGCCGCAGATCGGCCAGCGTTTCGCGGCTGCGCGTGGTGATGAGGCCAGGGATGCCGGGCAGGGTGAAGAGAGTGCCGACGGCGGCCTCGACGACCGTATCGGCCACGTGGGCATCCGCGTGAGCCTGTCCGAAGCGGGCAAGGCGCGGGCCGACGAGGCGAAGAAGAACCAGGATATCGACGAGAGCAGCCTGCCGGACACCATCAAGCAGATCCTCAAGATGATTCGCAAGCTGAAGGAAGACCTGCGCGAGAAGATGGCCGAGCTCCAGTCGATCGCCACCGACCAGAGCCTGGACGAGGAAACCCGCCTACGCAGCATGGAAGGCCTGCAAAGCGAGATTTCCAGCCTCAACGGTGCCATTTCCCAGGCCACCGCCAGCCTGATGAAGGCCATGCGCGACGCAGGCCTGAGCGGCGAGCAGATGCTCGAGGCCGCCCAGCTGCTGATGAAGTGATGCCCCTCAGATCACCCGGGAGAAACGCTGGGTGGTCTCTGGCGTCAGGTAGTGGTCGAAGAGCATGCACACCGAGCGCACCAGCAGGCGCCCGGGCGGCAGGATGTCGATGCCGCGCTCGCTGAGGGTGATCAGGCCATCGGCGGACATCTGCTCCAGCTGCGGCCAGATATCCGCGAAATACCCCCTGAATTCGATGTTGAAGAGCGCTTCGATCGACTGGAAATCCAGCTCGAATTCGCAGATCAACTGCTGGATCACCGCCCGGCGGATGCGGTCGTCCTCGATGCAGGCGAGGCCGCGTCGGGTGGCGAGCAGGCCGTTTTGCAGCTTTTCCTGGTAAGTGGCGATGTTGGCGTCGTTCTGGCAGTAGAGGTCGCCGATCTGGCTGATGGCGGAGACGCCGAGGCCGATCAGGTCGCAGTGCCCATGGGTGGTGTAGCCCTGGAAGTTGCGTTGCAGGCGGCCGTCTTCCTGGGCGATGGCCAGTTCGTCGTCGGGCAGGGCGAAGTGGTCCATGCCGATGTAGCGGTACCCGGCGCTGGTCAGCTGTTCGATGCTGCGCTGGAGCATCTCCAGCTTGTGCGCGGGGCTCGGCAGCTCCTCGGTCTTGATGCGCCGCTGGGGCATGAAGCGTTCCGGCAGGTGCGCATAGTTGAACACCGAGAGCCGGTCCGGCTGCAGGGCGATGACTTCGGCCACGGTGCGCGCGAAGCTTTCCGGCGTCTGCCGGGGCAGGCCGTAGATCAGGTCGATGTTCACCGAGCGGAACTGCAGCGTGCGCGCCGCTTCGACGATGGCGCGGGTCTCCTCCAGGCTTTGCAGCCGGTTGACGGCGCGCTGCACCACCGGGTCGAGGTCCTGCACGCCCAGGCTGACGCGGTTGAAGCCCAGCTCGCGCAGCAGCCCCATGGTCGACCAGTCCGCTTCACGCGGGTCTGATCTCGATGCCGTAATCCCCCGAATCGTCATCGAGCAGGCTGAAGTGCTGGCGCAGGTGCCCCATGAGGCGGCGCAGTTCGTCGTGGCTGAGGAAGGTCGGCGTGCCACCGCCGAAGTGCAGTTGCTCGACCTTCTGTTGCGGGTCGAGGTGGCAGGCGATCAGTTCGATCTCGCGCTCGAGCTTTTCCAGGTAGGGCAGGGCGCGGCCGCGATCCTTGGTGATGACCTTGTTGCAGGCGCAGTAGTAGCAGATGTTCGCGCAGAACGGCACATGCACATAAAGCGAGACCGGGCGCAGGGCCTTGCGGCTGTCGCGCAGCGCGTGAAGCAGGTCGAAGGAGCCGATGCGCTCGTTGAATTGCACGGCGGTCGGGTAGGAGGTGTAACGAGGGCCTGCGGCGTCGTAACGGCGGATCAGGCCGGAGTCCCAGCGAATATCGTCGAGCATGCGGGCATTCCAGGTTCAGCAATCAGTGCTCGGCAGTCTAGGTGCCGCCTGACCGGTGCTTCTTGACCTGGGTCATGCTGTCGCAGCGCCGGGGGCCAGCGGCTACTTATGCGCCCGAATCGATGCTCTACCCCGCCACGCGCTGCCAGAAACTTTCCAGCTTCCAGCTTCCAGCTTCCAGCTTCCAGCTTCCAGCTTCCAGCTCCGCTGTCAGTGCCCCATCAACCAATGCTGGTGCGGGCCGGGCAGGGTCCAGATGCCGAAGAGGATCACCAGCAGGCCGCCGGCGATGCGGATGCCACGTTTGCGCAGCAGAGTGGTGATGCGTTCGGCGGCGAGGCCGGTGGCCAGCAGCACCGGCCAGGTGCCGAGGCCGAAGGCCAGCATCAGCAGGGCGCTTTCACTGGCCGAGCCCTGGCTGGCCGCCCACAGCAGGGTGCTGTAGACCAGGCCGCAGGGCAGCCAGCCCCAGAGCGCGCCGAGCAGCAGCGCGCGGGGCAGGGTGGAGACCGGCAGCAGCTTGCTCGCCACCGGCTGGATATGACGCCAGAGGCCGCGCCCCAGCGCTTCGATGCGGGTCAGGCCGCTCCACCAGCCGGCCAGGTAGAGCCCCATGGTGATCAGCAGCAGTGCCGCGATCACCCGCAGCACCATGGCTGCCGGGCTGCTGGCCACGGCCCAGCCGGCCAGGCCGATGAGCAGGCCGGCGGTGGTGTAGCTGAGGATGCGGCCGAGGTTGTAGGCGATCAGCAGGCGGAAGCGCCGGGCACGTTGCTCCGGCGGGATGGCCAGGGTCAGGGCGCCCATCAGGCCGCCGCACATGCCGATGCAGTGGCCGCCGCCCAGCAGGCCGAGGATCAGCGCCGAAACCAGCAGGGGTGCCAGTTCAAGCACCGCGCTTGTCCTCGTCGTCGGGGCTTTCCTCGTTCTTGCGCTCGCCCTCGCTTTCGTCGGCTTCGACGATACCGGCCTTGTGGCCCGGGTCTTCGTCGTCGAAGAGGATGCTGTGGGCGGGGCCGTCGAGGTCGTCGTACTGGCCGCTGTCCACGGCCCAGAAGAACAGCCAGATGGCGAAGCCGACCAGGCCGATGGCGACGGGGATCAGGATGTATAACGCAGGCATCGGGGAATCTCGTTATGGAACCTGGGCGGTGGGTCGGAAGGGGAGGGCGCCCCGGCCGGCCTCTAGCTTCTGGCCAGTCGCAGGGCGTTGATCACCACCAGCAGCGAACTGACCGACATGCCGAATGCAGCCCAGACCGGGGTGACCCAGCCCAGCGCCGCGAAGGGCAGGACCAGGCCATTGTACAGGGTCGCCCAGGCCAGGTTCTGGATGATGATGCGGCGCGTGCGACCGGCCACCGAGAGGGCCTGCACGAGGCTTTCCAGGCGGTTGGAGAGGAGTACGGCGTCGGCGCTGGTCTTGGCCAGGTCGGTGGCGCTGCCCATGGCGACGCTGATGTCGGCGCCGGCCAGGACTGGTACGTCGTTGACGCCGTCACCCAGCATCAGCACGCGGCGGCCCTGCTGGTGCAGGTCGCGCAGCACATCGAGCTTGGCGTCGGGACTCAGGCCGCCGCGGGCGTCGTCGATGCCGAGGCGACGGGCGATCTCGCCGACCATGGGTGAGCTGTCGCCGGAGAGCAGCATCACCTGCCAGCCACGGGCGCGGCAGGCATCGAGCAGCAGCGGGGCGTCTTCGCGCAGGCGGTCATCCAGCACCAGCCAGGCCAGCGGGCCCTGTTGGTTGCCGAGCAGCAGCCACTGGCCGTTGCTGCCGGGAATCTCCGGCTGGGCCCAGCCGCCCAGCTCGGCCACGAACGCAGCCTGGCCGATGCGCAGGCGCTGGCCGTCGACAAGGCCTTCGAGGCCCTTGCCGGGGACGTTCTCCACCTGTTCGGCGGGGCGTGGCGCGCGGCCGAAGGCGCGGGCGATGGGGTGCTCCGAACGGTTCTCCAACGCGGCAGCCAGGGCCAGGCAGGCGTCGTTGTCGAGCGGGCCCAGGGGGTGGATGGCGCTGAGGGTGAGGCGGCCTTCGGTGAGGGTGCCGGTCTTGTCGAAGATCACCGTGTCGATCTGGTTCAGCCCCTCCAGCACGTGACCACGGGTCAGCAGCAGGCCGAGTTTGTGCAGGCTGCCGGTGGCGGTGGTGAGTGCGGTGGGCGTGGCCAGGGCGAGGGCGCAGGGGCAGGTGGCGACCAGCAGCGAGAGGACGATCCAGAAGGCCCGCGACGGGTCGATCTGCCACCAGGCCAGGCCGACGATGGCGGCGGCCAGCAGCACGATGATCAGGAACCATTGCGCGACCTTGTCGGCCAGCTCGGCGAGGCGCGGTTTGTCCGCCTGGGCGCGCTCCAGCAGGCGCACGATGGCGGAGAGGCGGGTCTGGTCGCCGAGTGCCTGCACTTCGAGGGTGAGCGGGCCTTCGACGTTGAGCGTGCCGGCGGTGACGGCGTCGCCGCGCCCGCGAGGCAGGGGCAGGTATTCACCGGTGAGCAGGGATTCGTCGACGCTGGACTGGCCTTCGAGGATCAGGCCGTCCGCCGGCATCAGTGCGCCCGGTGGGACCAGGACGCGATCGCCCACGGCCAGCTCGCCGAGGAGGATGCGCTGGCTCTGGCCACTGGCGTCCAGGCGCAGGCAGGAGGCGGGCAGCAGGTTGACCAGTTGCGCGGTGGCGGCAGCGGTGCGCTCACGGGCGCGGCGCTCCAGGTAGCGGCCGGCGAGAAGGAACAGGGCGAACATGCCGACGGCGTCGAAGTACAGCTCGCCGATGCCGGTGACGGTGGACCAGATGCCGGCGGCATAGGCCCCGCCGATGGCCAGGGACACCGAGACGTCCATGCTCAGGTGGCGGGTGCGCAGGTCACGCAGGGCGCCACGGAAGAACTGGCCGCAGCAGTAGAAGACGATGGGCGTGGTGAGGAACAGGCTGACCCAGCGCAGGATTTTGTCCAGCTCCGGGCTCAGGTCGATGTTGAACTCGGGCCAGGTGGCCATGGCCGCCATCATCACCTGCATCCACAGCAGGCCGGCGACGCCGAGCTGGCGCATGGCGCGCTTGTTCTCGGCGGCCAGGCGCTCGGCGGCGTCATCGGCCTTGTAGGGGTGGCCGGCGTAGCCGATGCGGCGCAGTTCCTTGAGCAGCTCGCTGAGGGGCAGCTGGCTGTCGGACCAACGCACATGCAGGCGGTGGTTGGACAGGTTGAGGCGTGCCTCGTCCACCCCGGGCAGGGTGCGCAGATGCCGTTCGATCAGCCAGCCGCAGGCGGCGCAGCTGATGCCTTCGATCAGCAGGCTGGTTTCGCTGAGTTCGCCCTGGTGCTGGACGAAGGGGCGCTGCACATCCTCACGGTCGAACAGGGCCAGTTCGTCGGGGAGTGCGTTGGGCAGGGCTTCGGGGTTGGCGGCGGTTTCGCTGCGGTGGCGGTAGTAGCCTTCCAGGCCGCCGGCGACTATGGCCTCGGCCACGGCCTGGCAACCCGGACAGCACATGGCCCGCGTCTCACCGAGTACGCGGGCCTCGTAGGGGCTGCCGGAGGGCACCGGCAGGCCACAGTGGTAGCAGGATAGGGGCGCGGGCATGGGGCCTGGCTTATTCGCCCAGCAGGGTCACGCTGCCGCTCTCGAGGGTTTCTTCCTCGAACAGGCGCCAGTCCTGGCCATCTTCCTGGCCGATCAGCTCGACGAAGCGGCGGCCGCTGACCGAGTCTTCCAGGTGGCCGCTGTACAGGTCACCGGACTGCGGTTGCAGCACGATGCGGCGGTCCTTCTCCTGCTGGGTGGGGGAGAGCAGGCTGAGCACCAGCTGTTGCGGGTGGCTGTTGCCGGTCAGGTTGACCTGCACCACGCCGCTCTGGTCATCCAGGCGTACCTGGGCCTTCATGCCGAGGCGCTTGGCCAACTCCTCGCGCTCCAGCGAGGTGTTGATGCCCTTGCCGACGTCGTAGTAGTTGTCGACCACCAGGCTCGGCGGGTTCTGGATGGCGATCACCAGCATCGTGGTGCCCAGCACCACCGAGGTGCCGAGGATGCCGAGGATGAACCAGGGCCAGGGTTGCTTGTACCAGGGGCTTGCGGGAGATTCGGACTGCATGGGGATCTCGTTGTTCAGCGGACGCTGGGGCCGATGAAGCGGCTGTCGGCGTCGGTGGTGATGCTGGCGTCATCGACCGAGCGGACCCGGAAGAGAATGTTGTTGGTGCTGGAGGGGAGTTTCTCCGGGTCGATGGACAGTTCCACCGGCACCGAGAGCACTTCGCCCGCTTCCGTTCTGACCTGGGTCTTGCCTTCGTAGACGAGGCCGTCGAGGCCTTCGGCTTCGATGGTGAAGACCTGGTCCTTCTGGGCCTTGTTCATGATCTTCAGGGTGTAGACGTTCTCGATGCGACCCTGCTCGTTCTCGCGGTACAGGACGCGGTCCTTGATCACGTCCAGTTCCACCAGCGAGCGGGCGGCGACGGCGTAACCGAACAGGCCGATCATCGCAACGAGCGCGGCAGCGTACCCGATCAGCCGTGGGCGCATGAGCTTGGTTTGCTGCCCGTTCAGGTTGTGTTCAGTCGTGTAGCTGATCAGCCCCTTGGGATAGTTCATCTTCTCCATGATGCTGTCGCAGGCGTCGATGCAGGCGGCGCAGCCGATGCACTCGATCTGCAGGCCGTCGCGGATGTCGATGCCGGTGGGGCAGACCTGGACGCACATGGTGCAGTCGATGCAATCACCAAGGCCCTGGGCCTTGTAGTCGACGTTTTTCTTGCGCGGGCCACGGGATTCGCCGCGGCGCGGATCGTAGGAGACGATCAGGGTGTCCTTGTCGAACATCACGCTCTGGAAGCGGGCATAGGGGCACATGTAGATGCACACCTGCTCGCGCAGCCAGCCCGCGTTGCCGTAGGTGGCCAGGGTGAAGAAGCCGACCCAGAAATAGGCCCAGCCATCGGCGTTGCCGGTGAAGAGGTCGATCACCAGTTCGCGGATGGGGGTGAAGTAGCCGACGAAGGTGACGCCGGTGACGAAGCCGATCAGCAGCCAGAGGCTGTGCTTGGCGGATTTGCGCATGAGCTTGGCGCCGCTCATGGGCGTCTTGTCCAGCTTCATGCGCTGGTTGCGGTCGCCTTCGGTGACCTTCTCGCACCACATGAAGATCCAGGTCCAGACGCTCTGCGGGCAGGTATAGCCGCACCAGACGCGACCGGCGAAGACGGTGATGAAGAACAGGCCGAAGGCACAGATGATCAGGAGCCACGACAGCAGGACGAAGTCCTGGGGCCAGAAGGTGGCGCCGAAAATGTAGAACTTGCGCTCGGGGAGGTTCCACCAGACGGCTTGCCGGTCGTTCCAGCTCAGCCAGACGGTACCGAAGTAGAGCAGGAAGAGGAGGGCGCCGCCTGCCATGCGCAGGTTGCGGAAGATGCCGGTGAAGGCGCGGGTGTAGATCTTTTCACGGCTGGCGTAGAGGTCGGTGTTGGCACCGCTCTTGGCCGGGGGAGGGGTAATGTTCTGGACGGGGATCTGTTCGCTCATCTACTCGTACCACGACGGTTGGGGCTTGCCCCGATCAGTGCGTGCCGAACGGGATCTTTTTTGCCTGCCGCATATGGTACGCCTCATAGCAGCCTGCCATGTGCGACAGTGCGTCGCGCATGGCAGGCTCGGCGTTACTTGCTTTCGGTCTCTGCGGCGTTCTTGTGCGACAGACTGTAGACGTAGGCGGCAAGCAGGTGAACCTTGTCGTTGCCCAGGTGTTCTTCCTGAGCCGGCATGGTGCCCTGGCGGCCGTAACGAATGGTCTGCTGCAGCTGAGCGAAGCTGCTGCCGTAGATGAACGCGCCCGGGTGGGTCAGGTTCGGCGCGCCCATTGCCGGGGTGCCCTTGCCTTCCGGACCGTGGCACGCCACGCAGTTGGCAGCGAAGATCGCCTTGCCGGCTTCCGGATTGGCGTTGGCGTCCTTCGGCAGGTCGCGGCCATCCAGGGTCACGCGGACGAAGGCGGCGACATCACGTACGCCTTGTTCGCCGATGACTTCGCCCCAGGCGGGCATGATGCCGTGGCGGCCGCCAAGGATGGTGGCCTTGATGGTTTCGGCCTCACCGCCCCAGCGCCAGTCGGCGTCGGTCAGGTTCGGGAAACCATAGGAGCCCTTGGCGTCGGAGCCGTGGCAGACCGAGCAGTTGGAAGCGAACAGACGACCACCCATTTTCAGGGCTTTCTCGTCCTGGGCCACTTCCTCGATCGGCATGGCAGCGTACTTCTGGAACAGCGGGCCGTATTGCTTGTCGGCCTTGTCCATTTCCTTTTCCCACTGGTGGACACCGGTCCAGCCGGGCTGGCCGTCAGCGAAGGGCTTGCCTTCGGTGACTGTGCTGTAGCCGGGGAAGATGCCTTTCCAGTTGCCCATGCCCGGGTACAGGACCAGGTAGCCGACGGCGAAAATCAGGGTGCCGACGAACAGCATGAACCACCACTTGGGCAGCGGGTTGTCATATTCCTCGATACCGTCGAAGGCGTGGCCGACGGTTTCTTCGGTGCTTTCCTGGCGCTGGCCTTTGCGGGTGGCAAAGATCAGCACGGTCAGCGCCACCAGCGTGGCGCTGGTGAGCAGGGTTACGTACCAACTCCAGAACGTGGTCATTCGCTCTTACTCCTAGAAGCTTCTTCGTCGCTCTTGGTGTTCGCTGGCTTGTCGTCTGCGAAGGGCAGGTTGGCAGCTTCGTCGAAGCTGTCCTTGCGCTTGCTGTTGTACGCCCAGAGCACGACGCCGATGAAGGCGACGAACACCAGGATGGTTCCCAGCCCGCGGAGAGTCTGGATATCCATCATGCTTACCGTTTGTTCTTGATCGAGGTGCCAAGGCCTTGAAGGAACGCGACCAGCGCGTCCATCTCGGTCTTGCCCTTGACTGCGTCTTTGGCGCCGGCGATGTCATCGTCGGTGTAGGGCACGCCTACGGTACGGAGAGCTTCCATCTTGGCGGCAGTGTGCTTGCCGTCGAGTTTGTTCTCCACCAGCCACGGGTAGGACGGCATCTTCGATTCCGGTACCACGTTGCGCGGGTTGTACAGGTGCGCGCGGTGCCAGTCGTCGGAGTAGCGGCCGCCTACGCGGGCCAGGTCCGGGCCGGTACGCTTGGAACCCCACAGGAAGGGGTGGTCCCAGACGCTTTCGCCGGCGACGGAGTAGTGGCCGTAACGCTCGGTCTCGGCACGGAACGGACGGACCATCTGCGAGTGGCAGCCTACGCAGCCTTCGCGGATGTAGATGTCACGGCCTTCGAGTTCCAGCGCGGTGCGCGGCTTCATGCCTTCGACCGGGGTGTTGGTGACGTCCTGGAAGAACAGCGGAACGATCTGCACCAGACCACCGATGCTCACGGCGATGACCATGAACAGCGCCAGCAGACCTACGTTCTTCTCGACTAATTCGTGTTGCTTCATTAGTGAGCTCCTTGCGGGATCTGGGCAGCGGCTTCGTATTCGGACGGCTTGGCGGCACGCACGGTGCGCCAGGTGTTATAGGCCATCAGCAGCATGCCGGTGACGAAGAACGCGCCGCCGATCATGCGCACAAGGTAACCGGCATGGCTGGCTTCCAGAGCTTCGACGAAGGAGTAGGTGAGGGTGCCGTCTTCGTTGACCGCACGCCACATCAGGCCTTGGGTGATGCCGTTGACCCACATCGAGGCGATGTAGAGAACGGTACCGATGGTGGCCAGCCAGAAGTGGGCGTTGATCAGGCCGACGCTGTGCATCTGCTCGCGACCGAAGACCTTCGGAATCAGGTGGTACAGCGAACCGATGGAGATCATCGCTACCCAGCCGAGGGCGCCGGCGTGTACGTGGCCGATGGTCCAGTCGGTGTAGTGGGAGAGGGCGTTGACGGTCTTGATCGCCATCATCGGGCCTTCGAAGGTGGACATGCCGTAGAAGGCCAGGGAAACCACCAGGAAGCGCAGGATGGGGTCGCTGCGCAGCTTATGCCAGGCGCCCGACAGGCTCATCATGCCGTTGATCATGCCGCCCCAGCTCGGAGCCAGCAGAATCAGCGACATCGCCATGCCCAGGGACTGGGCCCAATCCGGCAGAGCGGTGTAGTGCAGGTGGTGCGGACCGGCCCAGATGTACAGGGTGATCAGCGCCCAGAAGTGCACGATGGACAGGCGATACGAGTAGATCGGACGCTCGGCCTGTTTCGGAACGAAGTAGTACATCATCCCCAGGAAGCCGGTGGTCAGGAAGAAGCCCACGGCGTTGTGGCCGTACCACCACTGGATCATCGCGTCGGTCGCGCCGGCGTACACGGAGTACGACTTGAAGGCGTAGACCGGGATTTCCGCGCTGTTGACGATGTGCAGCAGTGCAGTCACCAGGATGAAGGCGCCGAAGAACCAGTTGCCCACATAGATGTGCTTGGTCTTGCGCTTGACGATGGTGCCGAAGAAGACGATTGCGTAAGTGACCCAGACGATCCCCAGGAGGATGTCGATCGGCCACTCGAGCTCAGCGTATTCCTTGGAGGAGGTGTAACCCAGGGGCAGTGTGATCACTGCCAGCACGATCACGGCTTGCCAGCCCCAGAACGTGAAGGCTGCCAATCCATCGGAAATCAGCCGGGCCTGGCAGGTACGTTGCACCACGTAGTAGGACGTGGCGAACAGGGCGCAACCACCGAAGGCGAAGATCACCGCGTTGGTATGCAAGGGGCGCAGACGGCCGAAGCTGGTCCACGGAAGGTTCAGGTTGAGTTCCGGCCACACGAGTTGTGCGGCGATGAACACGCCTAGACCCATCCCAATGACCCCCCAGATCACCGTCATAACGGCGAACTGGCGGACCACCTTATAGTTATAAGCAGTCTGACTGATTGCTGTGCTCATGCTAGGGGTTCCACGGTTAATGGAGTTTTTCGGGGGACAAAAAAGCGGCGGCAGTATGGAGAAAGAGGGTAGTCATTGCAACGACACATGCCGACACAATCACCCTTTCAGAGCCCTCGGGGCAAGGATTCCAGCCGGGTCGCCCGGGGTCTGATGGAGCACTTCGAGCCGGGGGCGAGGAGGGGGAACCGCCTTGTCCTCATGACCGATGAGGACTATTCAGCAGCGTAGACGATGAGCTTTGGGGGGGAAGGCAGCTGGTCGGGAGGGGTGCGACATTGGGTCGCACTATATATAAGGAGGGGCTGGGGAGGGGTGGACACATCCTTGTGTCCGTGTTGCCCGTCTTGCGTTGGGCTGCCTTTGCGCGGCTCCGTCCGGTGCCTTTCGGACCGGCCGGTGTGGCGACGCCTCCTTGCGTCGCCGGTTCGGATCACTCGCTGGCTACTTTCTCGCCGTCCTTGCGGGACAGGCTGTACACGTAGGCGGCAAGGATGTGCACCTTGTCCTGACCGAGGTATTGCTCCTGGGCAGGCATCTGGCCGTTGCGGCCGTAGCGGATGGTCTGTTGCAGCTGGGCCAGGCTGGAACCGTAGATCCAGGCGGCCGGTTGGGTCAGGTCCGGAGCACCCATGGCTGCAGTGCCGTGGCCTTCTTGACCGTGGCAGGCGGTGCAGGTGGTGGCGAACATGGCTTTACCGGCTTCCACGTCGGCTTTCACATCGTCCGGCAGCTTCAGGCCGGCCAGGTCCTGGCGAACATAGGCTGCAACGTTCTTCACGCCTTCATCACCCAGCACTTCACCCCAGGCCGGCATGGCAGCCATGCGACCGTGGAGGATGGTGGCCTTGATGGTTTCGGCGTCGCCGCCCCAGCGCCAGCTGCTGTCAGCCAGGTTGGGGAAGCCCACTGCGCCCTTGGCGTCCGAGCCGTGGCAGATGGAGCAGTAGGTGGCGAACAGGCGGCCGCCCATTTTCATGGCTTGCGGGTCCTGGGCGACGGCTTCCAGCGACATGGCCGAGTACTTGGCGAAGATCGGGCCGTACTGCGCGTTGGCCTTGTCCACTTCACGCTGCCACTGCTTCTCCTGGGTCCAGCCACCTTCGTAGCCGGGGAACAGGCCGGTCCAGTTGCCCAGGCCGGGGTAGAGCACCATGTAGCCGATGGCGAAGACGATGGTGCCCACGAACAGCATGAACCACCATTTGGGCAGCGGGTTGTCGTACTCCTCGATACCGTCGAAGGCATGGCCCATGGTCTTGTCGACCGTGCCCTTGGCCTCGCCCTTGCGGGTGGCGAACACCAGCCAGAGCAGCGCCACCAGGGTGAAGAGGGTGAGCAGGGTTATGTACCAGCTCCAGAAAGTGGTCATTCGTGTGTGCTCCTAGAAACATTCCGGTCTTGCAGGCTGGGCTCGGCGTCATCACCGAAAGGCAGCAGCGCGGCTTGCTCGAAGTCAGCCTTGCGCCGGCCGCTGTAGGCCCAGCAGAACACCCCGATCATCGCGACCAGCACCAGCAAGGTGCCGAGGCCGCGCAGTATTCCAACGTCCATGGCGCCTTACCTCTTGGTCTTCAGGCTGGTGCCGAGCACCTGCAGGTAGGCGACCAGGGCGTCCATTTCGGTCTTGTCCTTGACCGCCTCGGAGGCACCGGCGATGTCCTCGTCGGTGTAGGGCACGCCCAGGGTCTTCATGGCGCTGAGCTTGGCGGCGGTGTCCTTGCCGTCGAGCTTGTTCTCCACCAGCCACGGGTAGGCCGGCATCTTCGACTCCGGTACCACGTTGCGCGGGTTGTAGAGGTGCGCGCGGTGCCAGTCGTCCGAGTAGCGAGCGCCAACGCGGGCCAGGTCCGGGCCGGTACGCTTGGAACCCCACAGGAAGGGGTGGTCCCAGACGCTTTCGCCAGCGACGGAGTAGTGGCCGTAACGCTCGGTCTCGGCACGGAACGGACGGATCATCTGCGAGTGGCAGCCTACGCAGCCTTCACGGATGTAGATGTCGCGACCTTCCAGTTGCAGCGCGGTGTAGGGCTTCATGCCTTCGACCGGGGTGTTGGTGACGTCCTGGAAGAACAGCGGGACGATCTGTACCAGACCGCCGATGCTGACGGCCAGGATCATGAACAACGCCATCAGGCCGACGTTTTTCTCGATGACTTCATGCTTTTTCATCTATCGATTCCTCAGGCGATCTGGGCGATGGCGTCGTATTCGGCCGGCTTGGCAGCCTTCACGGTGCGCCAGGTGTTGTAAGCCATGAGGAGCATGCCGCTGAGGAAGATCGCGCCGCCGATCATGCGCACCACGAAGCCCGGGTGGCTGGCTTCAAGCGCTTCGACGAAGGAGTAGGTCAGGGTGCCGTCCTCGTTCACTGCGCGCCACATCAGGCCTTGGGCGATGCCGTTGACCCACATCGAGGCGATGTAGAGAACGGTGCCGATGGTGGCCAGCCAGAAGTGGGCGTTGATCAGGCCGACGCTGTGCATCTGCTCGCGACCGAAGACCTTCGGGATCAGGTGATACAGCGAGCCGATGGACACCATGGCGACCCAGCCGAGGGCACCGGCGTGTACGTGGCCGATGGTCCAGTCGGTGTAGTGGGAGAGGGCGTTGACGGTCTTGATGGCCATCATCGGGCCTTCGAAGGTGGACATGCCATAGAAGGCCAGGGAGACCACCAGGAAGCGCAGGATCGGATCGTCGCGCAGCTTATGCCAGGCGCCCGACAGGGTCATCATGCCGTTGATCATGCCGCCCCAGCTCGGCGCCAGCAGAATCAGCGACATCACCATGCCCAGGCTCTGTGCCCAGTCCGGCAGCGCGGTGTAGTGCAGGTGGTGCGGGCCGGCCCAGATGTAGACCGCGATCAGCGCCCAGAAGTGGACGATGGACAGGCGGTAGGAGTAGACCGGGCGACCCGCCTGCTTCGGAACGAAGTAGTACATCATCCCCAGGAAGCCGGCGGTCAGGAAGAAGCCCACGGCGTTGTGGCCGTACCACCACTGGATCATCGCATCGGTCGCACCCGCATAGAGCGAGTAGGACTTGGTCAGGGTGACCGGGATCTCCAGGTTGTTCACCACGTGGAGAATGGCCACGGTGAGGATGAAGCCACCGAAGAACCAGTTACCGACGTAGATGTGCTTGGTCTTGCGCTTCATCACCGTGCCGAAGAACACGGCGGCGTAGCTGACCCAGACGATGGTGATGAGGAGGTCGATCGGCCATTCCAGCTCGGCGTATTCCTTGGAGCTGGTGAAACCCAGCGGCAGGCTTACGGCGGCCAGGACGATCACCAGTTGCCAACCCCAGAAGGTGAAGGCAGCGAGTTTGTCCGAGACCAGGCGGGTCTGGCAGGTGCGTTGGACGGCGTAGTAGGAGGTGGCGAACAATGCGCAACCACCGAACGCGAAGATCACCGCGTTGGTGTGCAAGGGTCGCAAGCGCCCAAAGCTGGTCCAGGGCAGGTTGAAGTTGAGCTCCGGCCAGGCTAGCTGGGCAGCTATGAGAACGCCGAGCCCCATCCCGACGATTCCCCAGACCACCGTCATAATGGCGAACTGGCGGACCACCTTGTAGTTGTAGGCGGTACTGACTGCTGTGTTCATGTTTGTGGGCTTCCGTACACGGTTTCTTGGAATTGCGTGCGAAGCATGGTGAAAGCCCCTTCAAGTCCTATTGATTTGGATCAACGGACGCCGTCCACCGGAGATTTCCCTATGTTGTTGTGGAACCGGCCTTCGGGCCCTATCGAAAGCACATTGGTGCTGGCCCATGGCGCGGGGGCGCCGATGGACAGCGCCTTCATGGATGAAGTGGCGCAAAAGCTTGCCGCGCGGGGCATTGCGGTGGTTCGTTTCGAGTTTCCCTACATGGCTGCGCGGCGCGAGGACGGACGCAAGCGCCCGCCGAATCCCCTGGGGCAATTGCTCGATCACTGGCGTGCCGTGCATGCCGAGGTGCGACAGCACGTCACGGGGCAATTGGCCATTGGTGGCAAATCCATGGGCGGTCGCATGGCCAGCCTGCTGGCCGACGAGCTGGGCGCGGATGCGCTGGTCTGCCTGGGTTATCCCTTCTATGCCGCCGGCAAACCGGAAAAACCCCGGGTCGCGCACCTGGCCGAACTGAAGACCCCAACCCTGATCATCCAGGGCGAGCGTGATGCCCTCGGCGACCGCACCACCGTCGGCGGCTATGACCTGTCACCGTCGATCCGGCTGCACTGGTTGGTCTCGGGCGATCACGACCTCAAGCCGCTCAAGGCCTCCGGCTTCACCCATGAGCAGCACCTGGACAGCGCTGCAGGGGAGATTGCGAGTTTCTTGAGGGCCTGATCGGCCGGGCCGACCTGCCCGAGGCGCGAGGGTTGGTCAGCGTCATGGGCGGCTACGCGCGCACCGTCGTCTTGCTCAGCCCGTTCGACAGCGAGCGGCTCGCCTGCGATGGCTTCGCCGAAGAGATCCGCTATGTGATGGAGATGGCCGCGGCCCGTGAAGGGATCGCCGCCTTGAAGGCGGGCCTGATGGGCCTCAGTGACCATCTTTTTGCCTGAGTGCAGGGCAGCGGCTACTAGTCGAAGGCTGGCGGCTAGGCAGGGACGGCTTTCGGCCGATTCTGTTGAAAAAGTAGCTGTCGCCCCCTGCCGTCGGCAGAATTGCTCTGTCAGCGAGCGCGGGGGCGAATAGCATGATGGGGCAGTTACCGGGAGGGCAGCAGCGCCTGTTCTACTCGTTCAATCTGGAAGACCACGTTCCTCCCCAGCATCTCTTGCGCAGCATCGACCATTGCCTGGATCTTAGCGATCTGCGTGCACACCTAACCGACTTCTACAGCCCCATCGGACGCCCCTCGATCGACCCAGAGTTGATGGTGCGCATGCTGGTCGTTGGCTACTGCTACGGCATCCGTTCCGAGCGACGGCTGTGCGAAGAAGTGCATTTAAATCTGGCCTATCGCTGGTTCTGCCGACTGGGCCTGGAAGATGAAGTCCCCAATCACTCGACCTTTTCGAAGAATCGCCACGGCCGCTTCCGTGACAGCGGACTGTTTCGCTGGTTGTTCAATGAGGTACTGCGCCGCTGCATGGCGGCTGGCCTGGTCAAAGGCGAAGGCTTCGCTGTGGACGCCAGCATCATCAAGGCGGATGCCAGCCGGCAACGTGGGGTGGCGGGAGATGAAGTCGATTGGCGTGATCCAGCGCTCAGCAACCGCGCTGTGCGCGAGTACCTTGAAGCCCTTGATGAAGAGGCGCTGGCTGAAGCTCTTCCCAAGAAAATCTCGCTCACTGATCCGCTGTCCCGTTGGACTGCTGCACCAGGCGGCCCGGCCTTCTTTGCCTACTCCACGAATTACCTGATCGATACTGAGTACGGCGTGATCATGGATGTGGAGGCGACTCCGGCGCACCGTACCGCCGAAGTCGATTCGACCAGGACGATGGTGGAGCGTGTCGAAGCGCAGTTCGACCTCACGCCGGAACGCCTCATCGGGGACACCGCCTACGGCACGGCCCCGATGCTGGCCTGGATGGTCGAAGAAAAGAACATCGAGCCGCATGTGCCGGTGTGGGACAAGACCGAGCGCAAGGACGACAGCCTCTCCAGTAACGACTTCCTCTGGAGTCCGGAGGCCAATGAATACCGCTGCCCAGCCGGCAAACCGCTACGCAGTGAGTGGCGCACCTTCACTCAGCAAAGATCGCGCGTGACCAAGGCCAACACCATCATCTACCGCTCCAGCCAAACCGACTGCACCACCTGTCCGTTGAAAGAAAAGTGCTGCCCCAACACACCGAATCGGAAGATCGTTCGCAGCGTCCATGAGGCTGCCCGCGACGTAGCTCGACGCATCGCCAAGTCACCGGAGTACCTCGTCTCCCGCTGCGAGCGAAAGAAGGTAGAGATGCTTTTCGCCCACCTCAAACGGATCATGAAACTCGACCGTTTACGATTGCGTGGCCTGACGGGTGCGACTGACGAATTCACTTTGGCCGCGACCGTGCAAAACTTGCGACGCATGGCCAAGCTTTTGCCTAACGGGCCGCCACTCACGGGATAGGTACGCCTGCTGTGAGCAGAAACCCTCGAATTAACCTTCAAACCTGAGCCAGAACGCTCAGCGAAACACCAAAAGGTAACCTGAAGTGGCTTGCAGCCACTTCTACAGCAGGCACACCTGAACGGCTGGCTGCCGTTGATACGACTTTTTCAACAGAATCGGCCAGAAGCAGTCGTTGGCGAATGACGATGAAATATGCGCTGTACTCAAGGCCCAATCGCGGCTAAAGCCGCTCCCACGGGATATGCGGCCTCTGTGGGAGCGGCTTCAGCCGCGATGCTCTTGCCCTGTCGCCAACGTCAACAACTGGCCGGTTAGCGACGACCTGATCGCGGCCGTCGCTATGCATTACCTGGTCAAACCTCTGTCTGCTCCGCCATTTCCAAGGCGTCATCAACCTCGATCCCGAGATATCGAACGGTGCTCTCCAGCTTCGTATGGCCGAGCAGCAGTTGAACTGCCCTTAGGTTCTTCGTCCTGCGGTAAATCAGAGATGCTTTCGTGCGCCTCATTGTGTGGGTGCCATACATAGCCGGATCAAGGCCAATGGCTCTCACCCACGCTTTGACGATACGAGCGTACTGCCGAGTGGAGAGATGGTCGGAGGTATGTAGCCGACTTGGGAAAAGGCAGTCCTCGCTACGTAGTTGTGCTTGGTGAATCCAGGCTTCCAAAGCAGCTCGGGTTTGCTCCGTGATTTCAAACTGCACTGGCCGCTGCGTTTTCTGCTGCATCACGATGGCGCGCGATGAAACGTGCTCACCATGAGCAACGTCGCGCACACGGAGCTTGGTTAAATCGCAGGCTCTCAGCTTGCTATCGATGGCTAGATCGAAGAGTGCTAGATCCCGAGTGCTCTCGGCAATTTGGAGCCTTACCCGGATCGCCCAGATATCTCTCAGGCGAAGCGGGGCTTTCTGTCCGACTAGTTTTCCTTTGTTCCAAGGCTGATGGTTGTTGGTGTTCATGGATGGGTCCTCCGCGTGCGGGAGGACAAGCTTGGTTAGCTAGGGCAAGGGGCGCTAACCGGCCAATAGCAGCCGTTCATTTGGTCAGCGACAGACAAAAAGGGCGGTTACCCGCCCAAACACCAAAGGAATACCTCCGGAGTAGCAGACGCCCCGAAGGTCGATGGTCAGCAGCGCTGTAGTAGAGGTGATAGCCCGCATCGGCTCAGGGATTAGAAGGACTTACTGACACCTGCGACTACGGTAGGTGCGCAGACATCGTCGAAGCCGTTGTAGCTGTAGCACTCGGAGTCAGACAGATCGCTATCTGCATACGACAGTGACCAGTCGGCAGTGAACAGGGTTTTGCTGAAGGTCACTTGCCACTCGTTGTAGCTGGATCGAGCTTTCTCGTCGCTGTTGAAGAAGGTGTCGTCCTTGAAGTCCACCTTGCCATAGCGAAGATCCAGACCCACCTCCATTGGGAGCGTGGTCTCATAGCCCACGAAGCTGTAGAAGTAGCTCTGATCGCCATACAGGTCGTTGGAGTAGTAGCCGCCGACATAGGCGCCGTGGGCGGTCAACTTGGCGTAGGTTTCACTGTTGTTCAGTGCCCCTTCTTTTGGGTACTCGTACTGGTAGTACGTCAGATCCAGGCTGATGTCATCGGTGGCCTGCCAGAAGTAGCCGACGTAGTAATCAATCTCCTGTCGGGTCTTGCTGTCATAGCCGTAGTCCACGTTTGAACTCCAGATGCCTGCGTACAGCCCACTGGAGTGTGACAACGTGGCGGAGCCTTGGATGGCCGGGTCGCCCTGAGTTTGAGACATGCCTCGCGAGTGGTAGTCGCTGTAGGCACCAACAGTTAGATCGAGACTGAAATCGTCGTTTAGCGTGATGGCCTGGCACACCATCCAAGGGGCGAGTGTCGCACCCATAAGGGCCATTTGCAGCGCACGTTTCATCATTAACTCCTCGTTTCTTTCTTGTGTTTTGGAGTGGCAGAAACTCGACTGATTTCGCCAGCACAAACTGATAGCACCGACGAAATTCAGGGCGAGAGAAACCAGGGCAGGCATGAGTACCTGCCTGCTCTTGTTGGGCTTTTCCTCGAAGACTGTGAGGGGCTAGATCAGGTGTTGCCTCAGCTCGACATCGTTCCGCGTCGGCCGGATGTCCCCTCACTCATGGCCTGGGGTAGATGTTCTGGAACCACCATTCTCGGCGCTGGCCGTATGGGTCTGATTTGATGCTGGGGTCGGCATCCAGAGCGAGAAGCGGACGATTTGCCGTGTCGTAATCAGCCCAGGCGGGATAGTCCGGCTGACTGGTCTCTGCGTAGCTGAAGATCAAGCCCTGCATTAGCCTTACCAGGGACTCACGCTCCCTGCTGTCGATACTGTTGGCGGGCAACCCAGCAAGGTGCTTACCTACATAGGTGTCCAGCTTGTCGAAGAAGTACACCTGATCCGCAGCATGCTGAGCGCGGCGACGTGAGTCGGTTTCACGATCAAATCGATAAACCTTTACCCGGTTGTTTCGAGCCAGCCCCTCGGCAGCCCATAGCGAAGGCATTACAAAAGCGCTGTCACCGAGCAGATGCATGGCCCGCTGTCCATCGTCTTCATCAGGGAATGTCTCGCAGTACAGGCTTTTTACCGATTCCGCCAACCTTGCAGGAATGCCAATGTTCTCGATGACGCAATCCATTCCCAGTTGGTCAATTTGCTCATCCCAGTTCAACCACAATCCCATCTCGTAGTTGGTGAATCCGATGATGATGTCTATCCCTGTGGCCCCGCCTTGAGCAGCAAAAGCGATAGGGTCTACGAGAGAGCTCTTGGCATGGGTTTTGGGCCAGAACAGCGAGTCCATGTGGAAAAGCATGTCCCTGCTTTCGCTGAGCTGATGAACCTTCATCATCAGGTCGGCGGTGGTCATTGCACTTAGCTGCTCAAAGCTATTGAGGCCGCAGTCGGAGAAAAACTCGCGAGCCACATCACCTGCTGATGCGTCCGAAAGTCCATAAGTGAGGTCGCCACTCAGGCCGGGCAGCCCTGCGTAACCGCTCATCATCACTACGCGCCTGACCAGGCCGTTCAGATGCCCGCCTGCCAGATGCCAGCTGATATCGATGCTGCCGGCAGACTCTCCCATGAGTGTGATGTTCTCTGGGTCACCACCGAACTGTGCGATGTTACTGCGCACCCAACGTACGGCTTGGAGTTGATCAAGCAGCCCGTGAGAGTGCGAGCCAGAGTATTCCGTGCCTCCCAAAACGCTGACATCAAGGAAGCCGAACACTCCAAGGCGATAGTTGATGGAGACGAAAACCACGTCGCCGTTTTTGGCCAACCGATCACCGTGGTAACACTCCAGCCGACTGCTCTCTAACCAGTTCGCGCCTCCGTGAATCCAGATGACTACAGGCTTCTTGTGTGGCGCAACTGCTGGAGTCCACACGTTAAGGGTCAGGCAGTCTTCTGACCCGACCCATGGTTGTCCTTCAACCTGAGGCTCATCAGTGAACTCTGAAAACTCGCCCTCAGTAGAGTCGAACAACTGTGCAGAGGCAGCGCCAAATCGGCGAGCGTCGCGAACACCGCTCCAACCTTCATGCGGCTGTGGTGGGCGGAAGCGCAGAGCGCCAACGGGGGCTGCGGCGTAGGGGATACCGAAGAAAGTATGCAGGCCAGCGGCTTGATCGAAAGCACCGCGAATAGCCCCTTGCTCACTCTGAACAACGGCAGACTGAGTAGATGCAGAACACATTGCGAAATCCTTGAGCGACGGGGCCTGATGCAGCCCCAACAACAAATTGAAGGGGTTTAATGATCACATGGAGTTCTTGAACCGATTCCACGCTCGGGTCATGTCACGTAGCTGCCTGGGGCTTGGATCGGTCTGCCAGAACATTTTCTTGCGGACATCCTCAGGCGGAAAAATTGCTGGGTTCTTCGTGACCTCTTCAGAAAGCAAGGCAAGGCTGGCTGGCACCGCATTGGCATAGCCAACGGTTGCCGTGAAATCCGCGCTTACCGTTGGCTCCAGGGTTTCGTTTAGGAAGCGATAGGCCGCATCCAAGTTAGGAGCACCTTGGGGGATGACAAGGAATCCAAACCAAGCGAGAGCACCTTCACGCGGTGCAACGTATTGGATCTTGTCGGTGATGCCGGCTTCTTGAGCCCGTGCTCGTGCGATCTCCACATCGCCTGACCAGCCCAGCACGAGGCACACGTTGCCGTTGGCTAAGTCGTTAATGTAGGTGCCCGACGCGATATAGCGCAGGTTGGGAAGGACAGCTTTTAGAAGCTCGTTGGCCTTCTCCAAGTTCTCCGGTGTCGGCTGCTGCGGATCAAGCCCAAGGTAGTTCAGGACGATGGGATACACGTCCTCTGGGCTGTCGAGCATTGCAACACCGCAAGATTTAAATCGGCTGACAATCTCTGGCTTGAACAGCAGATCGAGCGAGTCGAATGGCGCATCGGGCATTTTTGCCTCAAGAAGGCTCCGATTCATTCCTATGCCGGTGGTGCCCCAGTCGTAGATGAGTGCATGGCGATTGCCAGGGTCTTTGCTCTCCACGAACTTCATCAGCTCCGGATCAAGATTCTTCCAATTGGGAATCTTGCTGCGATCCAACTCAGTCAGTGCGCCGGCCTTGATGAGTTGGCTCAGCGAGGTATTCGAGGGAGCTGCAACGTCGTATCCACTGTTACCTGTGAGCAGCTTCACTTGAAGCGTCGCCTCACTGTCGAAGGTGTCGTACAGCACCTGGATGCCGGTCTTGTCTTGGAAGTCTTTGATGGTGTGCTCACCGATCAGATCCGACCAGTTATAGATCCGTACTTGCTGGGGCGCCGCAATAGCAGTGCCGATAGACGCTGCGAGTGAAGCGGTAAATCCGATAATCAAGCCAAGCCTGCTCATGACGCTGATGCCCTCGTTTTTGTCTTGTGGGCAAAAAGCTATTCCATGACAATTATGTAGTCAACTACAAAAATAATGTCAGCTACACAGGCTGCGTCTCAGTCGGTAAAATGCCTCGTTGTGCCACCACCTATGGAATGAATATGCCCGCGAGCCAGCCACCGCAGATGCCATCGCTTCGCGAACGGAAGAAGGAGAAGTTTCGCCAGAACCTCGTGAATATTGCGACCGAGCTGTTCCGTGCAGGCACGGTGAGCAGTACGCGCATGGAGGATATTGCGGCGCAGGCCGAGGCTGCGGTGACCACGGTTTACAACTATTTCCCGAACAAGCATTCGCTGCTGATAGCAATCATTGAGAACCAAGTGTTCTTGGCCCAGGAACGGGTACATGAGGTGCTCCACGATCTGCCGACAGACCCTCAGCAGGGTATCCTCGCGATGATTGCCGCAGACTACGGGGACATCGATACCGTTGAGGACAAACGCTTCTGGCGCGAGCTTTTGGCGGTGATGGTGCTGGCGGTGGATGAGCAACCTGACATTGAGCAGGCCCGGCGTCGTTTCCGTACGTCATTGAAGCGGGCCATTGAGGTGTATGTAGGAAATGGCACGCTGCAAGGTAGTCATGACCCAGATGCCCTAGTCGACATCATCTATGCGATTTACGCATTCCACTTTCGTAACCTGGTGTGCTCGCAGGGCTCCCTCACAGCGGGCGTACTACAGCTCGTTCAGCGCGACATCAGCTTGTTGTTTGTCGATACGAAGAGATGACCTATTCCGACAGTCCAAGGAATCTATCTTGCCTCAGGCCTGGCGGTGATCAGCGTTGAAGGGCTGCTTCTGGCCGCTCACTGCCGACAGCTACTGGCTGAGACCGGCCAAAAGCTAACGCAGGCAAAGTCATCGCGGACCCTCAGGTATTGATAAACCACCCACCTATTGGCGTGCATCGAGCTCTACGACTAGCTACCAGGTGGCTGAGTCGGTGCGAAGCAGGTCTATCAACTCACGCAGACCTGGGGGCATTTGCCGGCGGCCTGGGTAGTAGATGTGAAATGCTGGTTCAATGGGCGCCCAGTCAGGCAGTACGACCTGGAGCTCTCCTCGCGAGATGTAATCTGCGATGCGCTCCTCCAGACAGTACGTAATGCCTCTGTCCGATAGCGCCATCTGAATACCAAACTCGGTTTCGTTCACACAAAGCTGGCCAGGCACCTCAATCATTCGGTGGTCGCCTTCCTTCTCGAAGTCCCAGCGATAGATGACGCCTTGGCCGGTCCGAATCTGAATGCAGTTATGGTTCTTCAGATCCTCCGGCACCAGGATCCGCGATGTCCGGTTGAGGTAGCGAGGCGATGCCGCAGCAACCCAGCGCAGCTGCTCGCTGATGGGTACGGCAATGAAGTCTTCAGCGATCGTCCCGCCATACCTGATACCCGCATCAAAACCGGCAGCCAGGATGTCCACCATCCGATCATCCACTGCAACCTCGACTGACACATCCGGATAGGCTTCCAGGTACTTCGGCAGCCACCGATTGAAGAGCAGTCGAGCCCCGTCACTGAGGACGTTGATACGCAGGCGACCTGCAGGACGGTCGCGATGCCGATCTACTTCCGCCAGCGCCCCTCCAATTTCCTGAAAACCAACAGCCAGACGCTTCGCCAAGGTTGCGCCAGCGTCTGTCGGGGAAACTGTTCGGCTGGTTCTGTTAAGCAGCCTTACTCCCAGGCGGGTCTCCAGATTTCGAATGGAATGGCTAAGCGCGGACGTGGTGATACCCAGTTCAACGGCCGCCTTGGAGAAGCTGCGATGACTCTCCACCGCAAGAAAGGAATTCAGATTGGCTAAGTCGGCTCGTGACAGCTTTGTGGTCGGGAGTACTGGCATCGGGGCGCCTTTAATGTTGAGAATTTCTCAATAGCTCATGGAGAAAGCCTAAACAAAGCTGCTCCAATTACAGATTAACATTAAATAAATTCAACAATAGTTGATCTGACTCCATCGCCCCAAGACGAGTTCTTCCCGTGTTCCACCTTTATCTTGGCTTTGCTTACTTATACGTCCTGTGGCGTTTCGTTTTTCCCTTACCTATCTCGAAGGGCGGACGTATTGCCCTGGCTGCCGTCCTGCTCGTGGTATCGAAGTACCACCTGATTCAGATCTGGGTGTTCGGAAGTATGTTCTCGCCCGAAATGCCACGCTGGGCAGTGTTGGTCGCAGGCTGGGCTTTCTGCTCGTTCGTTCTGCTGTTCGTATTCGTGGTGCTGGCAGATCTGGCCAACGGCATTCTGTCAGTCCTGCGGATACGTGCAGCCAAAAAGCTGGTAGGACCCAGCAATCGGTACCTGGCCGCATCTTTCGCCCTTCTTCTGTCGGCATTTGGCGTGTACCAAGCGGCGCAGGTGCCAGGCGTTCGCACTGTGGAAGTCAGGATCAAGAATCTGCCGCAAGCGATGGATGGCCTGCGAGTAGTGCAGCTGACAGATCTGCACATCAGCAAGCTCTTCCAGACGCCCTGGGTAGAAGCGGTTGTCGCCCGTACCAATGCACTCAATCCCGACCTGATTCTGATCACAGGCGATCTGATGGATGGGACAACCACTGATCGACAGCTCGATGTGGCTCCCCTGGCAGGGCTGACTGCTAGCCTCGGCATCATCGGCATTCCTGGCAATCACGAGTACTACTTCAACGAGCCACAGTGGCGCACCGAGTTCGAGCGCCTCGGCATACAGATGCTGCTGAACGAGCACGTAGTGATTGGAGCAGGCACCGAGTCGCTGGTCGTAGCCGGTGTTACCGACGAAGCTGCCGCTCAATTCGGGATGGCTGGGCCTAACCTGAATGCTGCGCTCATGGGAGTGCCAGAAACTGCTCCCATCATTCTCCTCAAGCACCGACCAGCCGGTGCAGATCGCTCCGCCCAAGCAGGCGTATCCCTGCAGCTCTCTGGCCACACCCACGGCGGAATGATCAAGGGGCTGGATCAGGTGGGCCGCTACGCCAACGAAGGTTTCATCTCCGGCGCCTACCAGGTCGGTGCGATGACGCTCTACACGAGCAATGGAACTGGCCTCTGGAATGGATTCCCCATTCGTATCGGCGTGCCCGCTGAGATCACCGAAATCATTCTTCGCGTGGATTCGTCCACCTAATCCCAATCCAGGAGATTACTCATGGATCATCCAGCTATTCGCCAGAACAGAGTTGCAGTCATCACCGGCGCTGCAGTCGGAATCGGCTATGCAATTGCTAGTCGCCTGTCCCGATTGGGGATGAAGGTTGTTCTATTCGATAAGGACCAGACCACACTCGACGCTGCAGTACTCTCGCTGTATGGCGAGAACGCGAATGCTCAGGTGACCGCCGTCACAGGGGATGTAACGTCTCCCAGCGCATTGCAGGAACTGTTTGCTGTAGCCCGAGAGTTCGGCGAAGTGTCTTTCGTGGTCAACAATGCCGCCATCCTCAAAGGGGCGGGCCCCTGGAACGATCAGGAACAGTGGCGTACGACGATGGAGGTCAACTTCTGGGCGGTTCTTGCAGTCCAGCAGCTGTTCGTCGATTACCTGCTTACCCATGGCTACCCTGCCGCAATTGTGAATGTTGGCTCCAAGGAAGGAATTACCACCCCTCCAGGAAACACCGCCTACTCCGTTTCGAAGGTCGCAGTGAAGGTGCTGACCGAGCACCTTGAGCATGAGCTGCGCGAGCGTACCAATGGCCGCGTATCGGCCCATCTACTGATTCCCGGCTACACATTCACACCGATGAATTTTCCGGGCATGGCGGCCGGCTCCGCAAAACCCAACGCGCCATGGACAGCCGATCAGGTCGTTGATCGCTTGTTGGAGGGCTTGGCTCGTAGCGACTTCTACATCTTCTGCGAGGACAACGAAGTCAGTCGCGAGCTAGATCAGCGACGCATGCAGTGGAGCGCAGACGACCTTATCCAAAACCGGCCTGCCTTGTCTCGTTGGCATCCCGTGTTCCGCGAGCAGTTCAACGCGTACATCGCTGATGTGGCCCCGCCGCAGTAACCCCATCGAAGTGCGCTGCAGCGCAGCAACCTCTTACTGCTCCTTTGCAATGTTCTACCTATGAAGGGGCGGGCATCTTTTTTCCGAGAACTTCCATGGCCTCGATATCAAGCGCTTCACCGCGCCTCTCAGACAGTTCAGAAATTCACGCCCCGCATGGCGTAGCAACTGCGATAGTCACCCTCGGGCTTGGAGGCCTTTTCATCGGTACCGGTGAGTTCGTTTCGATGAGCCTCTTGCCCGGCCTGGCCGAAAGCACCGGGGTGTCTATACCAACGGCAGGCAGCTACATCAGCGCGTATGCGCTGGGTGTTGTGATTGGCGCTCCGCTGATCGCGATCCTGGCAGCACGCTCGTCTCGAAAAGCGCTGTTGATTGCCCTAATCGCACTATTCGCCATCGGCTACGCCGCCAGTGCTGTCGCATGGGACCACGTCAGTCTGCTGGGCGCACGCTTTTTGGCAGGCCTACCTCATGGCGCTTACTACGGCGTTGCCTGCTTGGTTGCTGCCGCCATGGTGGGTGAAGGGCGAAAGGCGCAAGCGGCTGGATATGTAATGGCCGGTCTTGCGGCCGCCAACGTGATAGGTGTGCCCGTGGCGACCTGGATAGGTCAAACGTTCGGCTGGAGAGCAGCGTTTGGATCACTCGCTGTAGCGGGTATCGCCACAATGCTCTTGTTCTGGCTGTACGTCCCGTCGGTACCGCGTGATCCGAACGCCAGTCCTAGGGCCGAGCTGAGTGGGCTCAAGCGCCCATTGATATGGCTGACGCTAGCGACTGCTTCGACCGGGTTCGGTGGCATGTTCGCGGTGTACAGCTACATCACTCCAACGCTCACCGAGGTGACGGGCTTCTCTATCAACCAGGTACCGATGGTGCTTGCCTTCTGGGGCCTCGGCATGATCGCTGGCAACCTGATTGGTGGCTGGTTAGCGGATCGCGGGCTCATCCGAGCCATTTTCGCCATCATGGTGTGGAACGTGATTTTCCTGACGTTGTTCTCTCTGCTTGCTCCGTCGAAGGTTGGGACGCTCGCGGTCCTGTTCCTGGTCGGCTGTGGCTTCGCTCTGGTACCCGCTCTACAGGTGCGTCTGATGAATGTCGCCGGAGACGCCCAGACACTCGCAGCAGCCCTCAATCACAGCGCATTCAACATATCTAACGCGGTGGGGGCGAGCCTCGGCGGGATGTCTATCGCTATGGGTTTAGGCTGGGCATCAACGGGGTGGGTTGGAGCCCTGCTTGCGCTACTGGGCATCGTGGCGATGGTCATTTCCGTGATGCTGGAAAGAACGGCAAGAACCACATCGCCGTCAAAGTGATCCCATCGATGAGAGGGCACTCCACTGCTTCCGAACTGTTTTGATAATCCCTGATGAGGTAACCATGGCGAACCACCAACCTATGATTGAGCTATCCGACGGGAATGTGATTCCCCAACTGGGCCTGGGGGTTTGGCAAGCAAGCCAAGAGCAAGCCCGCACCGCCGTCAGCCAAGCGCTGAAGATCGGATACCGTCACATTGATACCGCCTCGATCTATGAAAACGAGGAAGGTGTCGGAGCAGGCCTGCGTGACTCCGGTGTCGACCGTGAGAAGGTCTTCGTAACCACCAAGATCTGGAACGCCGACCAGGGGTTTGAAGCTACTTGCCAAGCTATGGACAAGAGCCTGGCTAGGCTCAAGCTGGATTACGTCGACTTGCTGCTCATTCACTGGCCGGCGCCGGCGAAAGGACTATTCGTTGATACCTGGAGGGCGATGATCGAGGCCAAGAAGCTAGGCAAGGTCCGCTCCATTGGCGTCTCGAACTTCAACCCAGATCACCTGCAGCGCCTGATTGAGGAAACAGGAGTTGTCCCAGTCCTGAACCAGATCGAGCTGCACCCATACTTCCAGCAGGCTGACCTACGCAGGAGCAACGCCGAGCTCGGGATTTGTACCGAGTCCTGGAGCCCACTGGCGCAGGGGAAAGCACTCGACGATCAGCTAGTTCGCGAAATTGCGGCTAAACATGACCGCACGTGCTCTCAGGTAATCATCCGCTGGCATCTGCAGCTTGGCCTGGTGGTCATTCCCAAGTCAGTCACCGAAGCTCGTATCCGAGAGAACTACCGCGTGTTCGACTTCGAATTATCTGCAGATGAGATGGGGGCAATTGCCGCTATCGACAGAGAGCAGCGTCTGGGGCCAGATCCAGTCGTGCTTGGCTAAGCTTTTTTTTCGCCTTGATACAAGCAGGTGATGAGCTTCTAGCGGGTTGTGACCGTCTGCTTTTGGCCGATTCTGTTGAAAAAGTCGTATCAACGGCAGCCAGCCGTTCAGGTGTGCCTGCTGTAGAAGTGGCTGCAAGCCACTTCAGGTTACCTTTTGGTGTTTCGCTGAGCGTTCTGGCTCAGGTTTGAAGGTTAATTCGAGGGTTTCTGCTCACAGCAGGCGTACCTATCCCGTGAGTGGCGGCCCGTTAGGCAAAAGCTTGGCCATGCGTCGCAAGTTTTGCACGGTCGCGGCCAAAGTGAATTCGTCAGTCGCACCCGTCAGGCCACGCAATCGTAAACGGTCGAGTTTCATGATCCGTTTGAGGTGGGCGAAAAGCATCTCTACCTTCTTTCGCTCGCAGCGGGAGACGAGGTACTCCGGTGACTTGGCGATGCGTCGAGCTACGTCGCGGGCAGCCTCATGGACGCTGCGAACGATCTTCCGATTCGGTGTGTTGGGGCAGCACTTTTCTTTCAACGGACAGGTGGTGCAGTCGGTTTGGCTGGAGCGGTAGATGATGGTGTTGGCCTTGGTCACGCGCGATCTTTGCTGAGTGAAGGTGCGCCACTCACTGCGTAGCGGTTTGCCGGCTGGGCAGCGGTATTCATTGGCCTCCGGACTCCAGAGGAAGTCGTTACTGGAGAGGCTGTCGTCCTTGCGCTCGGTCTTGTCCCACACCGGCACATGCGGCTCGATGTTCTTTTCTTCGACCATCCAGGCCAGCATCGGGGCCGTGCCGTAGGCGGTGTCCCCGATGAGGCGTTCCGGCGTGAGGTCGAACTGCGCTTCGACACGCTCCACCATCGTCCTGGTCGAATCGACTTCGGCGGTACGGTGCGCCGGAGTCGCCTCCACATCCATGATCACGCCGTACTCAGTATCGATCAGGTAATTCGTGGAGTAGGCAAAGAAGGCCGGGCCGCCTGGTGCAGCAGTCCAACGGGACAGCGGATCAGTGAGCGAGATTTTCTTGGGAAGAGCTTCAGCCAGCGCCTCTTCATCAAGGGCTTCAAGGTACTCGCGCACAGCGCGGTTGCTGAGCGCTGGATCACGCCAATCGACTTCATCTCCCGCCACCCCACGTTGCCGGCTGGCATCCGCCTTGATGATGCTGGCGTCCACAGCGAAGCCTTCGCCTTTGACCAGGCCAGCCGCCATGCAGCGGCGCAGTACCTCATTGAACAACCAGCGAAACAGTCCGCTGTCACGGAAGCGGCCGTGGCGATTCTTCGAAAAGGTCGAGTGATTGGGGACTTCATCTTCCAGGCCCAGTCGGCAGAACCAGCGATAGGCCAGATTTAAATGCACTTCTTCGCACAGCCGTCGCTCGGAACGGATGCCGTAGCAGTAGCCAACGACCAGCATGCGCACCATCAACTCTGGGTCGATCGAGGGGCGTCCGATGGGGCTGTAGAAGTCGGTTAGGTGTGCACGCAGATCGCTAAGATCCAGGCAATGGTCGATGCTGCGCAAGAGATGCTGGGGAGGAACGTGGTCTTCCAGATTGAACGAGTAGAACAGGCGCTGCTGCCCTCCCGGTAACTGCCCCATCATGCTATTCGCCCCCGCGCTCGCTGACAGAGCAATTCTGCCGACGGCAGGGGGCGACAGCTACTTTTTCAACAGAATCGGCCGTTAGCTGCCCTCTGTGAGCAACCACAAACAGCGAATGGAGTCGGGAAGATTACAAGCTAGCAGCTCGCTCCTTGCCTCTGACGTCGTACCTGAGGCAGCTGGAAGAGCCCACCCACGCCCCACCTAATCTGCCAAGCGAAGCCGTCGCCATAGCGTGGTCCGGCTGATCCCCAGTCGACGCGCCGCTTCGTCAAGGTTGCCCTGACAGCTTTCCAGCGTCTCCTGTATGTGTTGCAACTGCGCGGTTTTGCCTATGGTGTGCAAATCCTCCTTTGTGCGCGGTCGCTGCTTCTGGGGAGCTGGTTGGGTCAGACCTTCCCGCAGTTCGGGCAGGACGCGAGCCAGCTCCCTGACGTTCCCTGGCCAGGCGTGGCGCAAGCGCTTCCGGGCTTCGGGAGCAAGCCTGCAGGCGCGCAAGGCGCTGAGGGTCCATCTGGCCATGAACCTGATCATGGGCTGAGGCCGGAAACGAAAAGGGCGCCCGAGGGCGCCCTTTTTCATGGTGAAGCAGGTCAGCGGTTGAAGCGGTCCACCAGCGAGTACTGGCCTTGCGCGGTGGTGGTCAGTTCTTCGCTGAGCAGCACGGTGCGCTGGGCTTCGCCGGAGGTCTGGTCGGCGAGCTGGGCGATGCTGCTGATGCTCTGGTTGATCTGCTCGGCCACGGCGCTCTGTTCCTCGGTGGCGGCGGCGATCTGGTCGGTCATCTGGGTGATGTTGGCCACCGCTTCGCTGATGCCCACTAGGGCCTGGTCGGCCTCCAGCACGCGCTCCACGCCTTCGTCGGCCTGGCGGCGCCCGGTTTCCATGGTGCGCACGGCTTCCTCGGCGGTCTTCTGCAGTTGCGCGATGAGCTGGTGGATCTGCCCGGTGGATTCGGCGGTGCGCTGCGCCAGCTGGCGTACTTCATCGGCGACCACCGCGAAGCCACGGCCCATCTCGCCGGCACGTGCCGCTTCGATGGCGGCGTTGAGCGCCAGCAGGTTGGTCTGGTCGGCGATGCCCTTGATCACATCGACCACGCCGCCGATCTCGTTGCTGTCCTGGGCCAGGCGGGTGACGGTCTCGCCGGTTTCCCCCACGGCGCGCGACAGGCGCTGGATGGCTTCGCGGGTTTCGGCGGTGATGCTGCGGCCCTGGCCGGTGAGGCGGTTGGCTTCCTGGGTGGCGTCGGCGGTGCGCTGCACGTTGCTGGCGACTTCCTGGGTGGTGGAGGCCATCTGGTTCACCGCGGTGGCCACCTGTTCGGTTTCCACCCGCTGGCGCTCCAGCCCTTCGGAGCTGTTGTGGGCCAGGGCGTCGGCCTGGCGGGCCTGCTCGGTGAGGTGCTCGGCGGTGTCCTGCAGGCGGGTCAGGCAGGTTTTCAGGCGCGCTTCCTGGCTGAGGATGGACATCTCCAGGCGGGCCTGGGCGCCGCGGCTGTCGGTGTACATCTGCGCGATCAGCGGGTCCGAGGTGGTCTGCTCGGCCAGGCGCAGCAGGCGCTTGATGCCGCGGTTCTGCCAGGCCAGGCCGCTGAGGCCCAGAGGCACGGACAGCAGCGCGGCGAGGAGGAAGCCCCAGTGCGAGTTGAGCCAGGCGCCGATCATGAAGCCGATCTGGCTGATGAGGATGAAGGGCAGCCAGTCCTGCACGATGGGCAGCCAGCGATCGCGGCTGGGGATGGCCGACTTGCCGGCGTTGATGCGCTGGTACAGCGCTTCGGCGCGGCGTACCTGCTCGGCGGTGGGCTTGACCCGCACCGACTCGTAGCCGACCACCTGGCTGCCTTCGAAGATCGGCGTCACGTAGGCGTTGACCCAGTAGTGATCGCCGTTCTTGCAGCGGTTCTTGACGATGCCCATCCAGGGGCGGCCCTTCTTCAGCGTCGCCCACATATGGGCGAAGACGGCGGGCGGAACGTCCGGGTGGCGCACCAGGTTATGCGGCGAACGGATCAATTCGTCGCGGCTGTAGCCGCTGATATCGGTGAAGGCTTCGTTGCAATAGGTGATCACGCCCTTGCTGTCCGTCGTGGAGATCAAGCGTTGTTGGGCGGGAAAAGTACGTTCGCGCTGAGTGACTGGCTGATTGTTTCTCATAGTGTTCTTCCGCAAGGCTTAGAGCGGGTATCGGCGTGCATGCACCAAAGTTGAGCCGAAAATTTTTGTGAAGTGTATCTAAAACTTTACAACTCATGAGCGGGATTTTTCCCGTAAATCGCGTCTCAGAGCCTTCGCCGATGGCGGGCCCTGTTGCGCCCCTCAGCGCAGCCGGCGGAACAGGCCCGGGTAGTCTTCCACCAGCCCGTCATCGCCGAGTCGGAGTACGGCATGAAAGCCACCGCTATCCAGGTTCTGGTACAGCAGGTGGCGCTCGTCCAGCCGGGTATAGGCCTGGCGCATCACCCGCAGATCGAGGCTCGGCGCCTCGATGTAGGCGACGGCGATCTCTTCGCGTTGGTCCTGGGCCAGGTCCAGGCGCCAGATCGCCGGGCTGTTGGTGAAGGGCGTGGGCCAGAGGTCGAGGTCCAGGCAGCCGCTTAGCTGCGGCAGTGGGGTGCCCGCGCCATCCCGCCATTCGCCGCTGCGGTTGCAATGCAGGCGTAGCTCGCGGGTGCCGCGCTCGTCGTCGACGCGGACGTGCAGGTGGCGGGGCCGCCAGTGCTGGCTGTACTCCAGCCGATAGCCCAGGCGGTAGGGGCTGCCCTGTTCGTCGAAGGCCAGCAGGACGCTGCCTGCGCGCCGGCCTTCAAGGCGCAGGTGCTCAAGCCCTGGGGTCGGTGCCCGGCTGTTCCACAGGTGCTGCCACAGCGCGGTGGCTTCCATCGTCGGTTTTCCGGTTGGTGGGCCTGCGCAGTGCCAGGTAGAGCAGCGGGCCGATGGAGGCGAATACTGCCGTGACCAGGTAGAAGGGCAGCAGGTAGAGCAGCCCACGCCCCTGGCGGCGGTTGTCCTGGTACATCCAGATGCCGATCAGGCCGCAGGCGAGGTAGAGGTCGATCACCACCTGGGCGGTATCCGGGCGGCTCATCAGCTGGGCTCCGAACTCCAGGAGCGGTTGTTCGCTGATGGCCATGACATAGAGGGTATAGCCGCCGAAGGCGACAAGGGCGAGAAGCGCGGACAGGCGTGCAGGCATGGTGACGTCCTTGTTGTGGGTTTGACGCGGACGATAGAACGGCCGGGGGCCCCGTGCAGCTGACGGATTGTCGCAGTCAGTCCAGCAGCAGGCCTACGCGCTTGTACTTGGGCAGCTTGGCCACCACCAGCTGGTGGGAGCGGGTGAGCAGCGAGCGCAGCTCTTCACCGCCCACGGAAGGTGGCATGGCCAGGGTCACCCAATGGGCGCGGGCGAGGTAGGGCGCCGGGCGGATGCCGGGGCGGTCGACATGGCCGAGGAACAGGTCGGCGTCCACCTTGAAGGCCAGGTCGCTGCCGAGGAAATCGAGGATGGCGAACATCTTGTTCTCGGCCACCGAGAACACCCGGTTGCTGCCCCACTTGAGGTCTTCACGGGCGCCCGGCAATTGCAGGCAGAAAGCGGCGATCTCGTCGGCGGTCATGGGCGTTCCTTCACGGGGCAGGGGTGGGCCCGCTGCGTTCGTCGATACGCAGCAGGTAGAAGCTGAGCAGCATACCCACGAGCGCCATGGAGGCGGCAACCATGAAGATGGAGCCGAAGCCGAATCCCGTGGCGATGGCGCCCATCAGGGGGCCGGCGATGCCCAGCGCGAGGTCGAAGAACACCGCGTAGGCGCCCAGGGCCGAGCTGCGGCTGGAGGCGGGAATGCGCGAGATGGCTTCCACGCCCAGCGCCGGGTACACCAGCGACAGGCCGAAGCCGGTCAGCGCCGCACCGCACAGGGTCAGCCAGGGCTGAGGGGCCAGCCACAGCAGGAGCAGGCCGAGGCTCTCGATACCCAGGCAGGCGATGGCCACCCGGTAGCCGCCGCGGCTGTTGATGGCCCCGGCGAAGAGCAGCCGCGCACCGATGAAGGCACAGCCGAAGGCGGTCAGGCACCAGGCCGCGCCGTCCCAGCCACGGCTCGCGTAGTAGAGGGTGACGAAGGTGGCCAGGGTGCCGAAACCGATGGAGCCCAGGGCCAGCGCCGTGCCATTGGGGGCGATGCGCATGAAGACGTTGCGGAATGGCAGGCGCACGCCCTGGACGATGGGGGCCGCCTCCTTGTTCCAGGCCAGCGCCAGGGCGCCGAGCCCGAGCAGGCCGATCAGCGCGCCCATGCTCCACAGCCCCACGCCGCCCACCATCAGCACCCCCAGGGGCGCGCCCAGGGCCACGGCGCCATAGGAGGCGATGCCATTCCAGGAGATGACCCGCGCGGTGTTCTCGGCGCCGACCCGGCCGATGCCCCAACTGATGGAGCCGGTGCCTACCAGGCCCTGGGCGACGCCGAGGGCGACGCGCCCGGCCAGCAGCAGCGTCATGCTCAGGGTGGGGAACTGTTGCAGCGAGGTGGAGGCCAGCGTCAGCACGCCGCTCAGGGCGCAGCCGGCCAGCCCGTAGAGCACGGCGCGCTTGGGCCCCTGGCGGTCGGCCACGGCGCCGGACATGGGGCGGGAGAGCAGGGTGGAGGCGTATTGGGTGCTGATGACGATGCCCGCCAATACCGAGCCATAACCCAGGTCGTTGTGCACGTAGCCCGGGAGTACGGCCAGCGGCAGGCCGATGCAGAGGAAGCTGATGAAGGTGAAGAAGACGATGGAGACGATCTGCAAGGTGGTGGCGGTCGCAGACTGCTCGGCGGCACTCATGGGGCTTGTCCGGGTGGGGCTGGGGATGGTCGCCATCATCGCGCAGCCGGGGCCTGAATGAAAGCTAGCTAACTATTTTTCGCAAGGCTCAGATGGGCTGCAGCCCCTCGGCCTGGCACGCCTCGGCCAGGTGCTCGATCCAGGCGCGCACCGCCGGCAGCATGCCGCGCCGGTGGGTGTAGACCGCTTGCAGGTTGCCGCCCGGCAATTCCCAGTCCGGCAGCAGGCGCACCAGGGTGCCGGCCTCCAGTTCCTGCTGGCAGTTCATCTGCGGCAGCATGGTCATGCCCAGCCCCTGAAGCGCGGCGAGCTTGCGGATCTCGAAGTCCTCGATGCTCAGCCGGGCCTCCAGGACGATGTCGCGGCGGTTGCCCCGGCTGTCGCGCAGCAGGTAGTGCAGGCGGCGGTCGGTCTCCAGGGCGCCGAGGGCCGGCAGTTGCTGGAGGTCGTCCGGTGTCTTCAGGGTCACGCCCTCGAGCAGGCTCGGTGCGCACACCAGCATGGCGCGGGCGGGGCTCAGTTGGCGGCAGATCAGCGACGGGTCTTCGTCGTCCTGCTCGCGCACCCGCAGTGCCACGTCGACGCCTTCATTGACCAGGTCGATGCGGCGGTTGCTCAGCACCACCTCGAGCTGCACCTGGGGGTAGCGCAGCAGGAAGCTGGGGAACACATGGCGCAAGCGCATGCGTGCCACCTCGGTGGGGCAGGAGACGCGGATGCGTCCACGCGGTTCGCTGGTCAGCGAGGCCACCGCTTCGTCGGCCTGCTCGGCCTCCAGCAGCATCGCCTGGCAATGGCGCAGGTAGCGCTCGCCGACATCGGTCAGGGCCAGCTTGCGCGTGGTGCGTTGCAGCAGGCGGGCGCCCAGGCGGGTTTCCAGTTCGGCGATGCGGCGCGACAGGCGCGACTTGGGAATGCCCAGCAGGCGCCCGGCGGCCGCGAAGCCGCCGTGTTCGACGACTTTGGCGAAGTAGAAGAGGTCGTTGAGGTCTTGCATGAATGTCGTCCTGTGGAAGGGACGAACTATGGCATCGGCGGTGATTCAGGCGCCACGGATTTCGTCAGCGGGACAATCTCGCAGGCCTGCACAAGCCGCCCGCTGCGGGTGTATCGTGGAGCGGCGACCGGCACCTTCGCCCGGTCCATCCCCCTGCCATCACGGAGTCAGCACCATGTCCTTGTCCATGTACGAGGCTTCCATTCCTGTCTTCACCCGCATGCTCGGCAACCTGTCCACCATCCTCGACAAAGCCGCTGCCCACGCCGAAGCGCAGGGCATAGAGCCGGCCGTGTTCCTCAACTCGCGCCTGGCACCGGACATGTTCCCCCTGGTGCGCCAGGTGCAGATCGCCACCGACTCGGTAAAGGGCTGCGCAGCGCGCCTGGCGCAGCTGGAGGTGCCGTCCTACGCCGACACCGAGGCGAGCTTCCCGGAGCTGCAGGAGCGCATCGCCCGCACCCTCGGCTTCATCCAGGAAATCCGCCCGGAGCAGATAGATGGCAGCGAGGGCCGCACCGTGGTGCTGAAGATGCGTGGCAGCGAGGTGAGCTTCCCGGGGCAGGCCTTCCTGCTGAATTTCTCCCTGCCGAACTTCTATTTCCACATCACCACCGCCTACAACATCCTGCGCCACAACGGGGTGAAGATCGGCAAGATGGATTTCCTCGGCGGCGTCTGATCGCCCCTCCCGCGCCACGACTTGTGGCGTGATCCATGCAATGCATGTGGCGCCGGCGGATAGGCCGTCGGCGCTGCCGGCTCAAGGAACGAAGCAAGGCGCAATTGATGGCAGGCACGCCCGATTCCTGAACCTGGAACGGAAGGTGAGCACCATGTTGGTTCGTCTTTCTGCCGTACTGGCCCTGGCGTCGCTGCTGGCGACCCTCCCCGCATTCGGCGCGCAGGCGGTGGGCGTGCACCGCCTGGTTCTCGCCGACCCGGTGGACGGGCAGCGCGAGATGAGCGCCGTTGCCTTCTACCCTGCATCCGGCGAGCCGACCCGCACCGAGCTTGGCCTCTACCAGGTCGACGCCGGCATGGACGCCCCCATCGCCACCGGCCACTTCCCCCTGGTGCTGCTGTCCCACGGCAACGGCGGTTCGCCACTGGCCCATCACGATCTCGCCACCGCCCTGGCGCGCCGCGGTTTCGTCGTGCTGGCCGTGCTGCACACCGGCGACAACTACAAGGATCAGAGCCGCAGCGGCACCCTGAGCAACCTCTATGGGCGCCCGCTGCAGCTGACCGCCGCGATAGACGCCGCCGAGCAGGACGCACTGCTGGCCGGCAGCCTGGACACCGAGCGGGTCGGCGTGATCGGTTACTCGGCCGGCGGCGAGACGGCGCTGATTCTCGCCGGCGCCCAGCCCGAACCCGAGCGCCTGCGTGCCTACTGCCGGCAGTGGCCGGGCGACGATGACGCCTGCGGCCATGCCGGCGAGCTGATTTCCGACCGCGACGACCTCGAAGCCATTGCCGATTCCCGGGTCAGTGCGCTGATGCTGATGGCGCCGCTGGGCCTGATGTTCGGCCGCAAGGAACTCGAACCGGTGCAGGTACCGGTGCTGCTCTATTCCGGGGATGACGACCGCACCCTGCAACTGGAGCAGAACGCCGGGGCCTTGCAGCGCAGGCTGCCCAATCCCCCGGATTTCCGCCTGCTGCCGGGGGCGGGGCACTTCGTGTTCATGGCGCCGTGCTCGGCGGAGATGGACGCCATGCTGCCGCAGCTGTGCCAGGACGCCGAGGGCGTCGACCGGGTCGCCATCCACCGTCAGCTGAATGCCGAGGCGGTGCGCTTCTTCACCCAGACCCTGAGCGACCTGCAGACCTCGGCACGATGATCCGTAGGTTCGTCCTACCGATGAGACGGTGCATCGCATTTTTGCCGACTAATCAGGGTTTCGCTTCATGGATAGGATTCTCCTCACTTCGATCACATCCGGTGATCGCCAAATCAGGGGATACCCATGAAGCTTCTGCACCTTGACTCCAGCATCCTCGGCGACGCCTCCGCCTCCCGCCAACTGAGCGGTGCCGTGGTTCAGGCCTGGCAGGCCGCCGAGCCCGCCGCCCAGGTCAGCTACCGCGACCTCGCCACCGACGCCTATGCCCACCTTTCCGCAGCCAGCCTGGTGGCCGGCGGCACCCCGGCGGAACTGCGTGATGCCGCGCAGAAGGCTGAAGTGAAGCTGGCCGAGGAAACCCTCGCCGAATTCCTCGCCGCCGACGCCATCGTCATCGGTGCGCCCATGTACAACTTCACCGTGCCCACCCAGCTCAAGGCCTGGATCGACCGCATCGCCGTCGCCGGCAAAACCTTCGCCTACGACGAGAACGGCCCCAAGGGCCTCGCCGGTGGCAAGAAGGTGGTGATCGTTTCCACCGCCGGTGGTATCCACGCCGGCCAGGCCAGCGGCCAGGCCCATGAGGCCTACCTGCTGCAGGTGCTGGGCTTCCTCGGCATCACCGATATCGAGATCGTCCGCGCCGAAGGCCTGGCCTACGGCGAAGACCCCCGCGCCAACGCCATCAAGGGCGCCCAGCAGCGCATCGGCGAGCTGTTCATCGCCGCCTGAGCCCGCTGAAAACACGAAGCCCCGCATTGGCGGGGCTTCGTCGTTTCTGAAGGCTGTGCCGTCAGCGGCGGACCTGTTTCAGGGTCTCGGCGATGAGGAAGGCCAGCTCCAGCGACTGGTCGGCGTTGAGGCGCGGGTCGCAGTGGGTGTGGTAGCGGTCGGAGAGGCCATCCTCGGTGATGGGGCGGGCGCCGCCGATGCACTCGGTGACGTTCTGCCCGGTCATCTCGATGTGGATGCCGCCAGCGTGGCTGCCCTCGGCCTGGTGCACCTGGAAGAACTGCTTCACCTCGGAAAGGATGATGGCGAAGTCGCGGGTCTTGTAGCCGCTGGACGCCTTGATGGTGTTGCCGTGCATCGGGTCCGAACTCCACAGCACCTTGCGGCCTTCGGCCTGTACGGTGCGGATCAGCCGTGGCAGGTGCTCGCCGACCTTCTCGGCACCCATGCGCACGATGAGGTTGAGGCGGCCCGGGTCGTTGTCCGGGTTGAGGGTGTCGATCAGGCGGATCAGGTCCTCGCTGGGCATGCTCGGCCCTACCTTCACGCCGATGGGGTTCCCGACGCCCCGCAGGAACTCGACGTGGGCGCCGTCCAGCTGGCGGGTACGGTCGCCGATCCAGAGCATGTGCGCGGAGCAGTCGTACCAGCCGCCGGTGAGGCTGTCGCGGCGCACGAAGGCCTGCTCGTAGTTCAGCAGCAGCGCCTCGTGGGCGGTGAAGAAGCTGGCCTCGCGCAGTTGCGGGGCGGTGTCCAGGCCGCAGGCACGCATGAAGGCCAGGGTCTCGTCGATGCGGTCGGCGAGCTGGCTGTACTTCTCGGTCAGCGCCGAGTTGGCGATGAAGTCGAGGTTCCACTGGTGCACCTGGTGCACATCGGCGAAGCCGCCCTGGGCGAAGGCGCGCAGCAGGTTGAGGCTGGCGGTGGACTGGTGGTAGGCCTGCAGCAAACGCTCCGGGTCGGGAATCCGGCTGGCCGGGTCGAAGCCGATGCCGTTGACGATATCGCCGCGGTAGGCGGGCAGGGTGACGCCATTGATGGTTTCGTCATCGGCCGAGCGCGGCTTGGCGAACTGGCCGGCCATGCGCCCCACCTTCACCACCGGGCAGCCGGCGGCGAAGGTCATGACGATGGCCATCTGCAGCAACACCTTGAAGGTGTCGCGGATCTTCGCGGCGGAGAACTCGGCGAAGCTTTCCGCGCAATCGCCACCCTGGAGGAGGAAGGCGCGGCCTTCGGTCACTTCGCTGAACTGGCGGCGCAGCTCGCGCGCCTCACCGGCGAACACCAGGGGCGGGTAGCTGGCCAGGGTCTGCTCGACCTTGGCCAGGCGCGCGGCGTCCGGGTAGGTCGGTTGTTGCAGGATCGGCTTGGTTCTCCAGCTTTCCGGGCTCCAGTCTGCGCTGGACGACAAGTTGCTCATCAGGGTCTCGATCAGGGCTGTGTGGCGGATGGCGCATGGTAACCGAAAGGCCCCGCGCTGCCAGCGCCTGGCGGTGCTTCAGGCGTGCCAGGCCAGCAGCACGCCACAGAGGCACAGCAGCAGGTAGGTGAGGCTGCGGAAGTGCCGCTCGGCCACGCGGTGGTGCAGCCATTCTCCCGCCGCCACGCCCAGCACCAGCAGGGGCAGGTAGAGCGCCAGGTGGGGCAGGGCAGGAGCCAGGCGGCCATCCACCAGGAAGGCCAGGCTGAGCAGGCCGTTGAGGCTGAGCCAGACGCAGGCCAGGGTGGCCCGCAGGCGCGCCTTGCACAGCGGCGTGCCGGCCAGGGCGTAGACCAGCAGCGGGCCGCCCGAGGCGAACAGGCCATGGCAGATGCCGCCGGCACCGATCTGCAGGCGGGTCATCCAGGCGGGTGAATGGCCCCGTGGCCGTTCATGGCGCTGGCGCCACAGCTCGCGCAGGGCGAACCAGAGGATCAACACGCCGAAGCCCTGCTTCAGCGCGGCCACCTCGAGCCAGGGCAGCAGGGCGTAGCCGAGCAGGGTGCCGGCGAGCATCGCGGGGAGGATGCCGCCCAGCAGCAGCGGCCCGTCAGCCAGGTGCCGGTAGCGCCAGGCCAGGTAGCCGCTCATCAGCAGGTTCAGCGGCACCAGTACCGGCAGCAATTGGCCAATCGGCAGCAGCAGGGCGCCGAGGGACAGGGCCACCACCGTGCTGCCGAAGCCGGTGACGGCTTCCAGGCCATAGGCGAAGAGGATGAACAGGCCCAGCCAGAGCCAGGGATCGCCCGCCACCTCAGGCCAGGGCGCTGATGTCGGCGGGCTGTTCGCGCAGGTCGCGGCGCAGCTCGTCGATATGCCGTTTCACGCTGCTGCGGTAGCTGTCCTTGTGCACGTAGTAGGCCATGCGCTCCAGCTCCAGGTAGGCGTAACCGCCGTCCAGGCGCTGCCCGGCGCGCTCGGCCTTGAGGCGGCGGAAACGCTCGGCCGAGGCGCTGCCGGCCTGGCACTGGCGGATGAACAGCGCCACCAGTTCCGCCTGTTCGGCGCGGCCCTGCCAGCCGAGGCCGGAGGCTTCCACCATGCCCATCATGAACAGGTCGTCGTGCTGGGGATGGAAGATGTTCAGGTACAGCTGCGGCGCCCCGGCGCGCTCGGGCCAGTTCAGCTCCTCGCGGGCGATGAAGGGGTAGTCCAGCTTGTAGCCGGTGGCCTGGAGGATCAGGTCGTAGTCTGCGCGGCTGCCATCGCAGAAGACCGCCTGGCGGCCCTCGATGCTGGCCAGGTCCGGTCGCGCCTTGATGTCGCCATGGCCGAGGTGGTGCAGCACCAGGGAGTTCACCACCGGGTGGGATTCATAGAGGCGGTAGTCCGGGTCGGGCAGGCCGTAGTCGGAAGGCTTGCCGATCAGGGCGCGGATCAATGCGCCGTCGATGCGTTGCTTCAGTGCCCGCGGCAGTTTTACCGCGCCGCCGAAGGTGTCGATGGGGCGGCCGAGGAGGAACTTCGGCAGGAAGTAGTAGCCACGGCGTACCGAGATATCCACCGAGCGGGCGCGGTGCACGGCATCGACGGCGATGTCGCAGGCCGAGTTGCCGCAGCCGATCACCAGCACCCGCTTGCCCTCGAACAGGGCCGGGGAGCGGTAGTCGGCGGAGTGCAGCAGCTCGCCGTCGAAGCGGCCGGGCAGCTCCGGCTGGTTGGGCGCGTGCAGGGTGCCGTTGGCGATGAGCACGCCGTCCACCAGCCACTCGCGGCGTTCGCCGTTGCGCTCGCTGGTGAGCTTCCAGCCCTTTTCCCGGCGCTCCAGGGATTCCACGCGGGTGCCGAACTGGTAGTGCGCGCGCAGGCCGAAGTGCTGGGCGTAATCACGGAAATAGCGGCGCATCTCGCTGTGGTGCGGGTAGGGCGCCACGTCGTCGGCCATGGGGAACTCGCTGAACTCGGTGGTGCGCTTGGAGGAGATCAGGTGCGCGGACTCGTACATGGTGCTGTGGGGATTGTCGATGTCCCAGAGCCCGCCGACGTCCTCGTGCAGCTCGAAGCCGACGAAGGGGATTCCATGCTTCTGCAACTGGCGGGCCGCGCAAAGGCCCATGGGGCCGGCGCCGATGATGGCGTACATGAGTGGGATGCACCTCTTGGCTGTTATTCTTCTCGGGTTTTTTCGGGCAGCGCCTGGCGAGGCCTGCGGCATGCCCGGATTATGGCGAGGTGAGGGCACCTCGCTTCAATGGCAAACGGCGCCTTTGTGGCGTGCCCCTGGTGCGAAATGTCACGGGGCGGATTGGGGAGTGGTGATGCGCGAGGAGCGTTTGCTGGCAGAGGTGCATGACGAGTTCGGCGTCATCCGCGTGCTCGAGGTGGGTGACTACCGGTTTCTCGAATTCGGCGAGGCGGTGGAGCAGAGCTGCGTCTTCACGGCCGATCCCGCCTGGCTGGAGTACGACTACACCCGCGCCATGCTGCTGGGTGCGCTGTGCCACGAGTACCCGGAAAGCGCGCTGTTCCTCGGCCTGGGTGCCGGCACCCTGACCCAGGCGTGCATGAAATTCCTGCCGCTGGACGACGTCGAGGTGGTGGAGTTGCGCCCGGACGTGCCGCGCCTGGCCATGGAATACCTCGGCCTCGATGACGATCCGCGCCTCACCGTGCGCATCGGCGATGCCCTGGAGCTGCTGGAAACCGCCGAGACCGCCGACCTGATCTTCGTCGACCTCTATACCGACACGGGCCCGGGCGTCGGCCACCTGGCCTGGCGCTTCCTTGAAAACTGCCAGAAGCGCCTGAATCCCGGTGGCTGGCTGGTGATCAACCAGTGGGCCGGCAATGACGGCCGGCCGCTCGGCGCCGCGTTGCTGCGCGGGCTGTACCACCGGCATTACTGGGAGTGCCCGGTGAAGGAAGGCAACGTCATCCTTATCGTCCCCGCCGATCTCGAGCAGCAGCTCGACATCCGTACGCTCACCGCCCGTTGCGAGGCCCTGGCACCGCGCCTGGGCTACTCGCTGCAACCCCTGCTGGATGTGCTGCGCCCGGCGACCTGATCGCCCTGATCAGTGCCGACCGTCTTCGCGAAGTGCTCCAGCAGGCGGGCGGCGTAGTACGGCCGGGCTTGCAGCAGGCAGTGCGGGGCCTCCAGTTGCTGGCATTGAAAGTCCCCTGCGTGCTGTTCGATGAGGCGCGCGGCGTCCGCCGGTACCAGCCGATCGGCCGTCGCTTGCAGATAAAGCAGCGGCACCTGGATCTGTTGCAGGTGTGCGGTGGCATCCACCTCCAGCACCGCCCGCAGTCGGGCCCGCAGGGTTGTCGATGACAGTGGAGCCAGGGCGTCGACCAGTGCCTGGTCCAGCGCCGGGGTGGCGAACCTGCCGAGCAGCAATTGGCTCAGCAGGGCTCGCGGCGCCAACCGGGGAGACACCAGCGGCAGCAGGCCGCTCAGCCAGGCCAGGCCTGGACGAGGGTTGCGGATAAAGGTGCAGCAGAGCACCAGGCCCAGCAGCCCGGCCGGGCGCTCGGCTGCGAGGCTAACGGCAATGGGCCCGGAGAAGGATTCGCCGAGCAGGATGAACGGCCGGCCAGCGGGCAACTGCCGCCGGACCTGCTCTATCAATGGCCCATAACCCAGTGGTTGTTCCGGCGGGTAGCGCACGACCTGGGTGTGCAGGTCGGCACCCAGTGCCTGGATCAATGGGGCGAACAGCTCGCCGCTGCCGTCCATGCCCGGCAGCAGCACCAGCGTGATGCCCGACAGCTTCAGCGCCCCTTGAACTCGCCCGGGCGGCGTTCGAGCATTGCCCGGACGCCTTCCTGGGCATCTTCGGAGCCCAGCAGGCGCTTGGCGACCACGGACAGGTTGCGGGCGGCTGCTTCTTCGCCTTCGCTCACCGTCTGGCGCGCGGAGGCGAGGGTGGCCTGGATGCCGAGGGGCGCCTGGGCGGCCACCCGTTCGGCCAGCCAGAGTGCGCGGGGCATCAGTTCTTCACTGGCCAGCACCTCTTGCACCAGGCCCAGGCGGTAGGCCTCGTGGGCGTCGAATTCGTCGCCGGTCAGCAGCCAGCGCATGGCATTGCCCCAGCCCGCAGCCTGGTGCAGGCGCAGCGTGGCGCCGGCGAAGGGGAAGATGCCGCGTTGCACTTCCATCTGGGCGAAGCGGGTGTTGCTGGCGCACAGGTTGATGTCGGCCGCCAGCATCAGCTCGATGCCGATGGTGAAGCAGTAGCCCTGCACCGCCAGGATCAGCGGCTTGGACAGGCGCTTGCCGCCGAAGGTGCCCCAGGGGTCGACCGCACCATCGGGCAGCTGCCAGCCATTCCTGAAGGTTTCCGCGACATTGGCCAGGTCCAGCCCCGCAGTGAAGTGCTCGCCATGGGCGAACACCAATGCGCAGCGCGCCTCGTCGTCACGCTCGTACTCGCCCAGCGCCGTGACCAGGTCGTCGAGCATCGCCTGGTCGAAGGCGTTGCGCTTGGCGGTGCGGTCCAGTCCGAGCAGCAGGACGTGGCCGCGTTTCTCACGGCTTACGCGGCCAGGGGTGGCTTGGGTCATGGGGTGGGTCCTTTGGCGTGGGAGGGGCGGGGGCATGGAGGATATAGCCGGAGCGCCGGCCCTTGTCCACGAGGGAATGACCGTCCGGCGGCGTTGATGACGAACGTGTGAAAAACCCGCACGGCGGTCAGCTTTTTCCGGTATGATTCGCGCCGGCCTTAACTGGCCCCGTTCAGGAACTGCATTTTTCGAGGCATTCGCCTTCGGCTGCACCGTCCGCTACGCGGACTACCCTTGACGTTACATCCATATCAATAAGCAACTCGCAAATTCTCTCCCAGGCTGCCAGGGTGACCCACAAGGTCTTTCGGCATATGCAGCTCTGGGATTTGGGTCTTTGCGGATGCACATGAGGCAGACCCATGACCCAGGATATCGGCGGATTCGCCGCGCTCGGACTTCATCCCAATGTTCTCTCCGCCATCACGGCAGTGGGCTATGAAGAGCCATCCCCCATCCAGGCCCAGTCGATTCCGGTGATCCTCGCCGGTCACGACATGATTGGCCAGGCCCAGACCGGTACCGGCAAGACCGCAGCCTTCGCGCTGCCCATCCTTTCCCGTATCGATCCGGCCAAACGTGAGCCGCAGGCGCTGATCCTGGCACCGACCCGCGAGCTCGCACTGCAAGTCGCCACCGCTTTCGAAACCTACGCCAAGCAGATGCCCGGCCTGAGTGTGGTCGCCGTATACGGCGGCGCGCCCATGGGCCCGCAGCTCAAGGCCCTGCGCCAGGGCGCCCAGGTCATCGTGGCCACCCCCGGCCGCCTGTGCGACCACCTGCGCCGTGACGACCAGATGCTCACCACCGTGCAGCAGCTGGTACTGGACGAAGCGGACGAAATGCTCAAGCTCGGCTTCATGGACGACCTGGAAGTGATCTTCCAGGCCCTGCCGGAAAGCCGTCAGAGCGTGCTGTTCTCCGCCACCCTGCCGCCGTCGATCCGTTCGATCGCCGAGCGTCACCTGAAAGAGCCGCAGCACGTCAAGATCGCCGCCAAGACCCAGACCGTGGCCCGCATCGAGCAGGCTCACCTGATGGTCCACGCCGACCAGAAGGTTGGTGCCGTGCTGCGCCTGCTGGAAGTCGAGGAGTTCGACGCCCTGATCGCCTTCGTGCGCACCAAGCAGGCCACCCTGGACCTGGCCTCCGCCCTGGAAGCCAAGGGCTACAAGGCTGCCGCGCTGAACGGCGACATCGCCCAGAACCAGCGTGAGCGCGTGATCGAGTCCCTCAAGGACGGTCGCCTGGACATCGTCGTCGCCACCGACGTCGCTGCCCGTGGTATCGACGTACCGCGCATCACTCACGTACTGAACGTGGACATGCCGTACGACCCCGAGTCCTACGTGCACCGTATCGGCCGTACCGGTCGTGCCGGTCGCGAAGGCCGTGCCCTGCTGCTGGTTACCCCGCGCGAGCGCCGCATGCTGCAGGTGATCGAGCGCGTGACCAACCAGAAGGTCGCCGAAGTACGCCTGCCCAACGCCCAGCAAGTGCTGGATGCGCGCATCAAGAAGCTGACCACCGGCCTCGCGCCCCTGGTCGCCGATGCCGAAGCCACCCATGGTGAGCTGCTGGATCGCCTGATCGCCGACATCGGTTGCAGCCCGCGTGCCCTGGCCGCAGCCCTGCTGCGCAAGGCCACCAATGGCCAGGCGCTGAACCTCGCCGACGTCGAGCGCGAGCAGCCGCTGGTGCCGAGCGCCTCGCAGCCGCGTGAGCGTCGCGAGCGTGATGGCGAGCGCCCGTCCGGTGAGCGTAGCGAGTACCGCGAGCGTCGTGCTCCGCTGCCGCTGACCGAAGGCCGCGTGCGTTGCCGCACCGCGCTGGGGACTCGCGACGGCATCGCCGCGAAGAACCTGCTCGGCGCCATCCTCAATGAGGGTGGTCTGGCACGTGACGCCATCGGCCGCATCCAGATCCGCGAGACCTTCAGCCTGATCGAGCTGCCGGAAGACGGCCTGGATCGCCTGCTGGGCAAACTCAAGGACACCCGCGTCGCGGGCAAGTCCCTGAAGCTGCGCCGCTACCGCGAAGACTGATCAGCGTCTGACGAAAAAGCCCCGCAATAGCGGGGCTTTTTTATGGGCGACAGCTGGGGGTTGGCACTCCTGTAGGGGCGAATTCATTCGCCCAAGGCTGCAGGGCGGCCCCGGGGCCTCAACCGAACCTATAGATATCCATCCCCAGCGCGCCGAGGGTGAAGCCGCTGTGCTCCACCTTGAAATCCCCGCCGGCGCCCCGGGCGAAATACAGCGGCAGCAGGTGTTCGTCGCTGGGGTGGCTGCGGCGGGCGTGGGGAGCCTGGGTGCGGTAGTCGTGCAGGGCCTGCTCGTCGCCGGCCTCCAGGCGTTCCACCATCCAGTCGCGGAATTCCAGGGCCCAGGGCGTGATCACTTCCGGCCCGGCGCGCCAGTTCAGTTCGCCGAGGTTGTGAGTGATGCTGCCGGAGCCGATCAGCAGCACGCCGCGTTTGCGCAGGGCGGCCAGGGCGTGGCCGATCCGGGTCTGGAAGGTGGGGCCCAGGCGGCTGGGCAGGGACAGTTGCAGCACCGGGATATCGGCTTCGGGGTACATCAGCGCCAATGGCACCCATACGCCGTGATCCATGGGCCGCTGCGGGTCGATGGCGGCCTCCAGGCCGTTGTCGCGCAGCAGTTGCTGCACCTCCCCGGCTAGCTCCGGGGTGCCGTGGGCGGGGTACTGCACCGCGTAGAGTTCGGGCGGGAAGCCGTAGAAGTCGTGCCAGGTCTCCAGCTGCGTGCCGCCGCTGATCGCCAGGCGTTCGCTTTCCCAGTGGGCGGACACCACCAGGATCGCCTCCGGGCGCGGCAGCTCGCGCGCCAGCCGCGCGAGCGCGGGGCCGCTGGCGCCGGGTTCGAGGGCGAGCATCGGGGAACCATGGGATATGAAAAGACTGGGCAGCATCTGGCGTTTCCTCCGTTAGGATGGGCGCCATATTCGGGGCTGGACGTATCGACATCCAGCATAAATTCTTGAGTGTTCCTATCGAATCGGCAGGTGGATTGTGCACGAGAGTTTCTGGCAGGACAGATGGGCCAACGACCAGATCGGTTTTCATCTGGATGAGGTCAACCCTTACCTGCAGCAGTATTGGTCGTCGCTTGGCCTGGCCCGGGGCTCGCGGGTGCTGGTGCCGCTGTGCGGCAAGAGCCTGGACCTGGTCTGGCTGGCTGCCCAGGGCCATCGGGTGCTGGGCGTGGAGCTGGCAGAGAAGGCGGTGACGGACTTCTTCGAAGAGCAGGGCCTGGTGCCCGAGGTGAGCGAGGAGGGTGCCTTGCGCCGTTACCGCGCGGGCGGCATCGACATCCTCCAGGGGGATTTCTTCGCCCTGGATGCGCAAGAGGTCGCAGACTGTGGCGGGCTCTACGACCGCGCCGCGCTCATCGCCCTGCCGCCGGAGATGCGTGAGCGCTATGTGGCGCACCTCGCGGCGATACTCCCGGCCCACTGCGAGGGGCTGGCGGTGACCCTGGAGTACGACCAGCAGCGCCTGGACGGCCCGCCGTTCTCGGTGCCGGAAGCGGAGGTACGCCAGCGCTTCGAGCCCCTCTGGAGCGTGGCGCTGCTGGAGCGCCAGGACGTGCTGGAGAAGAACTGGAAGTTCGCCTCCCGTGGACTGGACGCGCTGTTCGAGCCGGTGTTCCGCTTGCACCGGTCCTAGCGGTTTATTGCTGGCATGAAAAAGGCGGCCGATTGGCCGCCTTTTTCGTTTGCCGTGTATCAACCGCGGCGGCGCAGGGCCTCGATGCGGTCTTCCAGGGGCGGGTGGCTCATCAGCAGGCCGGCGAGGCCGTTCTTCAGGCCACCGTTGATGCCGAAGGCGGTGAGGCTGTCGGGCATCTGCACCGGCACGCCCTGTTCGGCACGCAGGCGCTGCAGGGCACCGATCATGGCGTTGGTGCCGGCCATCTGGGCGCCGGCTTCGTCGGCACGGTATTCGCGCTTACGCGAGAACCACATGACGATGATGCTGGCGAGGATGCCCAGGACCAGCTCGGCGAAGATGGTCGCCACGAAGTAGCCGATGCCGTGACCTTCCTCGTTCTTCAGGATCACCTTGTCGACGAAGTTGCCGAAGATGCGCGCGAAGAACATCACGAAGGTGTTCACCACGCCCTGGACCAGCGCCAGGGTGACCATGTCGCCGTTGGCCACGTGGCCGATCTCGTGGGCCAGCACGGCCTTCACTTCATCGGGTGAGAAGCGCTCCAGCAGGCCCTGGCTCACGGCGACCAGTGCGTCGTTGCGGTTCCAGCCGGTGGCGAAGGCGTTGGCCTCGTAGGCGGGGAAGATGCCGACTTCCGGCATCTTGATCCCGGCTTCACGGGACAGTTGCTCCACGGTCTGCAGCAGCCACTGTTCGTGGCGGGTGCGGGGCTGGGTGATGATTTCGGTGCCGGTGCTCATCTTCGCCATCCACTTGGAGATGAACAGCGAGACCAGGGAGCCGGCGAAACCGAACACGGCACAGAACACCAGCAGGCTGCCGTAATTCTGGCCGGTGAAGCGGTCTACGCCCAGCAGCTTGAGGGTGATGCTGGCGATCACCAGAACTGCAAGGTTGGTGGCCACGAACAACAGGATGCGCATCATGGTTAAAGCGGTCTCCTCAGGGAAAGACGGTGTAATGCGGGGTTATATAAGGTGCGCCAGAGGCCTATTCAACCTGGGCTCTATTTCAAACTGTGTCGCCTGCGGCATTGCCGGCTCCGGCGAAGAGCAGCCGGGTGAGGCGGGCGGTGCGTTCGCTGTTGCGGCTGGCCAGCGCTTCGCGCAGTTGGTGGGCGAGGGTTGAGTGAACCCGGCGCACGCTGGGTGGCAGTTCGTCGTCGCTGCGCACGACGTGGGGCAGGGTGCGGGACAGGCGCAGGAAGCCTTTTTCGCTGAGCACGGCCTGGTCCAGCGCCTCGTAGCGAATGGCGCTTTCGTAGCGGATGTAGCCTTCCTCGGCCAGCCAGATCAGGGCCCCGAGGCAGCTCTGGTGGCGCTTGCTGGGCAGGCCGAACTCGTCCGGTTCCTCGTGGCCGATCAGGTCCTCGATATAGAGGGCGACCTTGCGCGGGAAGGCCTGGTAGAGCATCAGCATGCCGGCCGCGCAGTCCTTGTAGAAATCGTCGATCTGCAGGTCCATGGTTACAGCGCCCTGGCGATCAGCGAGGTGGGCAGCAGCGGCAGCAGGCGGCCGATCAGGGCCCAGGGCCAGCCGGGTACATAGGCGCTGCGAGTGCGTTTCTCGATGTGTCGGGCGATCAGTGCGGCGCCTCGCTCGACGTCGATGAGGAAGGGACGGGGCCCGGCATCCTGGTTGATCGGCGTGTCGATGTAGCCGGGCAGCAGCAGGGTGGTGGCGATGGGGCTGCGGTGCAGTTCCAGCTCCAGGGATTCCATGTAGCTGATCAACCCGGCCTTGCTCGCCGAATAGCCCGCGGTGGCGGGCAGGCCGCGTTTGCCGGCGACCGAGGCGATGGCGATGAGGTGGCCGTGGCCCTGCTCGCGGAACAGCTCGGCGGCGGCATCCAGGCAGGCGATGGCGCCGAGCAGGTTGGTTTCCAGGGTCTGCCGGTAGCGCTCGAAACGGCCGCTGCCGGCCTTGCCCGCGAGCCCCATGCCGGCATTGGCAATCAGCCCGTCGAGGCCGCCCAGGGCGTTCTGCGCCAGGCCTACGGCGTCCTTGCAGGCGGCGTAGTCGGTGACGTCCAGCGGCAGCACGGCGATGGTGCGGCCGTACTGGCTGCGCAGCTCTTCGGCCAGTTGCTGCAGGGTTTCCTCGCGCCGCGCGGCGAGGGCGAGGTCATGCCCCTGGCTGGCGAGGCGCCGGGCCAGGGCCATGCCGATGCCGGAGCTGGCACCGGTGAGCAGGTAGCGTCTGGCCTGGCCCATGCTGGCGTTCCTTACTGGCGATAGGATTTGAGGAAGTTGCCGATGCGGCCGATGGCCTGTTCCAGGTCGTCGACGCGGGGCAGGGTGACCACGCGGAAGTGATCCGGCCAGGGCCAGTTGAAGGCGGTGCCCTGGACGATCAGCAGCTTCTCGGAGAGCAGCAGGTCGAGGACGAACTTCTCGTCGTTGACGATGGGGCAGACCTTCGGGTCGATGCGCGGGAAGGCGTAGAGCGCGCCCATGGGCTTGACGCAGCTGACGCCGGGGATGTCGTTGAGCAGCTCCCAGGTGCGGTTGCGTTGCTCCAGCAGGCGGCCGTTGGGCAGGACCAGGTCGTTGATGCTCTGGTAGCCGCCGAGGGCGGTCTGGATGGCGTGCTGGCTCGGCACGTTGGCGCACAGGCGCATGTTGGCGAGGATGTCGATGCCTTCGATGTAGCTCTGCGCACGCTGCTTGGGCCCGGAGATGGCGACCCAGCCGGAGCGGAAGCCGGCCACGCGGTAGGACTTGGACAGGCCGTTGAAGGTCAGGCAGAGCACGTCCGGCGCCAGGGAGGCGGTGGAGATGTGCACGGCTTCGTCATAGAGGATCTTGTCGTAGATCTCGTCGGAGAAGAGCACCAGGTTGTGCTGGCGGGCCAGCTCGACCATCCCTTCCAGCAGCTCCTTGGAGTAAACGGCGCCGGTGGGGTTGTTGGGGTTGATGATCACCATGGCCTTGGTGTTCGGGGTGATCTTGGCCTTGATGTCTTCGAGGTCGGGGAACCAGTCGGCCTGCTCGTCGCACAGATAGTGCACCGGCTTGCCGCCGGCCAGGCTCACGGCGGCGGTCCACAGCGGATAGTCGGGCGCCGGGATCAGCACCTCGTCACCGTTGTTGAGCAGCGCCTGCATGCACATGACGATCAGCTCGGACACGCCGTTGCCGAGGTAGATGTCCTCGATGCCGATGCCTTCCACCTGCTTCTGCTGGTAGTACTGCATCACCGCCTTGCGCGCGCTGAACAGGCCCTTGGAGTCGCTGTAGCCCTGGGCGGTGGGCAGGTTGCGGATCACGTCCTGGAGGATTTCCTCCGGGGCTTCGAAACCGAACGGCGCCGGGTTGCCGATGTTCAGCTTGAGGATGCGATGGCCTTCCTCTTCCAGGCGTTTGGCGTGCTTGAGCACGGGCCCGCGGATGTCGTAGCAGACGTTGGCGAGCTTGTTCGATTTGCTGACCTGCATGGTTGTTCGTGTCCCGATCTGAGGAAACTGCGCCTTGGCAGCCTGTAACGCCGCTGCCAGACTGGCGTCTAAAGCCACGCATGATACGTGCGGCCCGATGACCGGAAAAGGTACTGGTCGGGCTTTTTTCCGTAGCCGAGGTGACCCATGGAAAAGCTGGACAAACCCCTAGAATCCTGGCGTGAAGAGCTGAGCGAAGCGCAGTTCCACGTCTGTCGCCTGGGGGGCACCGAACGCCCCTTCACGGGGGAATACAACGGCACCAAGACGCCGGGTATCTACCACTGCTCATGCTGTGGGGCGGCGCTGTTCGACTCCGATGCCAAGTACGACTCCGGCAGTGGCTGGCCGAGCTACTTCCAGCCGGTGGATGACGTTTCGGTGGCCGAGAAGGAAGATTTCAGCCACGGCATGCACCGTATCGAGGTGCGTTGCGCCCGCTGCGACGCTCACCTTGGCCACGTGTTCCCGGATGGCCCGCGCCCGACCGGGCTGCGCTACTGCATCAACTCGGTGTCGCTGAAGCTGGTGCCGCGCGAAGCCTGATCCATAAGACCCGCTAATGAGCGGGTCTTTTTGTGGCAATTAAATTGCGTGCAATTTAATTGCAAGCTATCTTCCTGCCGTCATTCCTTCCTCCAGGTGAAAGTCCATGAGCAGCAAGCTTTTCGATATCCCCGTCACCACCATCAAGGGCGAGCAGAAGACCCTCGCCGACTTCGGCGGCAAGGCCGTGCTGGTGGTCAACACCGCGAGCAAGTGCGGCTTCACCCCGCAGTACAAGGGGCTGGAGAGCATCTGGCAGCAATACAAGGACAAGGGGCTGGTGGTGCTCGGCTTCCCCTGCAACCAGTTCGGCAAGCAGGAGCCGGGCGACGAGGGCGCCATCTCCGAGTTCTGCGAATTGAACTTCGGCGTCAGCTTCCCGCTGTTCAAGAAGATCGACGTCAATGGCTCCGACGCCCATCCGCTCTACGTCGAACTGAAAAGCCGCGCGCCGGGCCTGCTGGGCAGCAAGGGCATCAAGTGGAACTTCACCAAATTCCTGATCGATGGCGAAGGCCGCGAGGTTAAGCGTTTTGCGCCGACCACCAAGCCGGAAGACCTGGCCACCGAGATCGAAGCGCTGCTGAAATGACCCCACCAGCCCTGCCCGACGCCGACCTGCTGCTGGACAACCAGCTGTGCTTCAAGCTGTACGCCGCGTCGCGCGCAGTGATCCGGGGCTACCGGCCGATGCTGGACCAGCTCGGCCTGACCTACCCGCAGTACCTGGTCATGCTGGTGCTCTGGGAATGGCATGCCAAGCCGCCCGAGCAGCCCACGGTCAAGGCCCTGGGGGAGCGTCTGATGCTGGATTCCGGCACCCTCACGCCACTGCTCAAGCGCCTGGAGCAGCTCGGCCATGTGCAGCGCCGCCGGGCGGCCCATGACGAGCGCGAGGTGCACCTGGCGCTGAGTGAAGCGGGTATCGCGCTGCGCGAGCAGGTATCGGCATTGCGCACCGAACTGCTGTGCAGCAACGGTCTGGACCTCAACGAGATGGTGGAGCTGCGCGGTCGCCTGGCCGAGCTGCTCGGCCGCTTCACTGGGCTGGCTGGGTAGTCGGCAGCCAGTTGTCCAACAGGGCGACCAGCTCTTCACGGCGGAAGGGTTTGGCCAGGTAGTCGTCCATGCCGGCGGCGCGGCAGCGTTCGCGTTCGTCCGGCAGGGCGTTGGCGGTCAGCGCCACCACCGGCAGGCCCGGCCAGTTGCCGCTCTGGCGGATGCGCCGGGTGGCTTCATAGCCATCCATGATCGGCATGTTGCAGTCCATCAGCACCAGGTCCACCGGGTGTTCCGCGAGCATCTGCAGCGCTTCACCGCCATGGGCGGCGACCAGCACTTCACAACCCAGCTTGCCGAGCATGCCCTTGGCCACCAGTTGGTTCACCGCGTTGTCTTCCACCAGCAGCACCCGTGCCGAGCGCGCCAGCCGTTGCTTGGGCGTGGGGCTGGGCGCCGGCTCCTCCGGCAGTTGCTGCAGGCTGCGGCGCAGTGCCTGGTAGAGCGCCGAGCGCGCCAATGGCCGCGCCAGTTGCTGCAGCGGCGCCAGGGGCGTGGCCTGTTCGGCCTGGATGAAGTTGCCGTAGCCGGTGATCAGCAGGATCGGTGCCGCGCTCTCGTCGCGCAGACGCTGCAGTTGTTCCGGCGAGTCGGTGATGATCTGGTCGAACACCTGGCCTGCCAGGCTGGTATCGACATCGCTTCGTTGGTAGTTGATGCCCCAGGCCGGCAGCCAGGTCTTCAGCAGTTCGGCCAGGCCGCTACCGGCGGCGCACAGCGCGATGACGCGCCCCTGCAGCGCCGGTGCCGGCGTGGCATCGGCATGGCTGGCCAGCGGCAGCTCGGCACTGAACAGGCTGCCGATGCCTTCTTCGGAACGCACTTGCAGCTTGCCGTCCATGGCTTCGCAAAGCCGACGGGTGAGGGCGAGGCCGAGGCCCGTGCCACCGAACTGCCGGGTGATGCCGGCGCCGGCCTGGGCGAAGGGCTGGAACAGCTTGGGCATGGCATCGCTGGAGATGCCGATGCCGGTGTCGCGGACGCCGATCAGCACACCCTCGGCGGTGGGTGTGACGCGCAGGTCGACGCGGCCGAAGCGGGTGAACTTGAGGGCGTTGGACAGCAGGTTGCTGACGATCTGGCGCACGCGGGTCGGGTCGCCCACCACCAGGGCCGGTAGGCGCGGGTCGATCAGGCAGCTCAGCTCCACGCCCGGGGCGGCGTTCTGCGACAGCAGGCTGGCGGTGTCTTCCACCAGCACGCCGAGGTCGAAGGGGATGGCTTCCAGCTCCAGCTGGCCGGCCTCGAACTTGGACAGGTCGAGGATGTCGTTGAGCAGTTCCACCAGCACGTTGCCGGAGTCGTGGGCGATGGTGAGCTGCTGGCGTTGCTCGGCGTTCAGCGGGCTGTCCAGGGTCAGGGCGAGCATGCCCAGCAGGCCGTTGAGCGGGGTGCGGATCTCGTGGCTCATGTTGGCCAGGAAGGCGGCACGGGCCTGGGCCGTTTCAATGGCGTGGGTGCGGGCCATGTCCAGCTCCTGGTTGGACTGGCTGAGGCGGCTGTTGGTGGCCTTCAGTTCGGCGGTGCGCGCCGAGACGATGTTCTCCAGCTCCGCCAGGTACTGGGTGAGCCTGTCTTCGGCGTCGCGGCGTTGCTCCATCTCGGCGAAGAGGTTCGCCAGTTGCCGGTTGATCACGTCCACCAGGACGCCGATCTCGTCCTGCTCGTGGCCGGGGGGGCAGGGCAGGCGGTTGTCCACCGGGCTGCGCGAGTCGCCTTCGCTGAGGGCACGGATCAGCCCCACCAGCGGCTTGGTGAGCATGCTGTAGAAGAGCACCAGGAGGATCAGCGACAGCAGCAGGCTGCGCACGAACCCGGAGATCAGGGTGAGCATGGAGCGCCGCAGAAAGTGGTTGCCGAAGGCGAAGGTGTCCACTTCCAGGCGCAGCAGGCCCAGGGTTTCCGCGGGGGCGTGGGCGATGTAGAGCGGGTCCTGGAAATCCCGGCGCTCACCGAAGAGGAAGTCGCTGAAGATGCGGTAGTCGCTCTCGGTGCGCGGGCGGCTGACGCTGGCGAGCACGGTGCCGCTGTTGTCGATGATCTCGGCGCGGATCACCGCCGGCGAACGCAGCAGCCCCAGCACCAGTTCCTGGGCCAGTTCGGCGTCGATGTTGTAGGCGATGCGGGCGGCGGGGTTGTGGCTGATTTCCAGCAGCGCATTGATCTCGCGCTCCAGCGAGGCGTTCTCGCTGGCGTAGTCGATGCCGACCTGAATGATGCTGAGAAGGGTCCCGAGTACGAACGCCACCAGCACAGTGATGCTGGCCTGTTTGAACGACAGGCGTTGGGTTAGCGGGATATCCATGGGCGTGAAGATTTGGCCTTGTTCCGTGGGCTTGCCAAGCATAGCCTATCCCACCTGCTGACAGCCCGGCTCTCCGAGCTGAACCAAGGAGTTTATTGTGGATTCCCGTTTGATCGACTTCCTGGAGCGCGCCGATGCGGTACTCGCGCGCCTCGATCCCCTGCTGCCGGCGCTGCGCCCGGCCATTGACTGGCAGGACTGCATCGCCGCCCGCTGGCACCGCGAGGGGCGCGGCGGTTACCTGCAACCCCTGCAGGTGAGCCTGGATCTCAACCTCACCGACCTGATCGGCGTCGATGCCCAGCGCGAGCAGCTGGCGCGCAACACCCGCCAGTTCGTCGATGGCCTGCCGGCCAACCACGCATTGCTCTGGGGCGCCCGTGGCACGGGTAAATCCTCCCTGGTGCGTGCTCTGCTGGCCGAGCATGCCGGTGCCGGCCTGCGCCTGATCGAGATCGAGCGCGACCACCTTGCCGACCTGCCGCGCGTGGTGGAGCAGGTGGCCAAGCTGCCGCAGCGCTTCGTGATGTTCTGCGACGACCTCTCCTTCGAGGCCGGCGAGGGCGATTACCGCGTACTCAAGAGCGTGCTCGACGGCTCGCTGGAGCGTGCGCCGGACAACGTGCTGCTCTACGCCACCTCCAACCGCCGCCACCTGGTGCCGGAGAAGCAGAGCGACAACGAGCATTGGCAGATGGTCGACGGCGAGCTGCACCCCAATGAGGCGGTGGAAGACAAGATCGCCCTGTCCGACCGCTTCGGCCTCTGGTTGTCCTTCTACCCCTTCACCCAGGAGCACTTCCTGGCCGTGGTGCGCCACTGGATCGAGACCCTGGCGCCCCGTGACCTGGCCTGGGAATGGGATGAAGAGTTGGAAAAAGCGGCCATCCGCTGGGCCCTCGGGCGTGGCAACCGCAATGGCCGTTGTGCCTATCAATTCGCCCGCCAATGGGTTGGCCGGGCGCTGCTGGAGACTTCCCGATGATCGACCTGCAACAGACCGGTGCCGGCCTCGAGGGCTATGCCCTGCTGGCCGCCCAGCTGGAGTCGTTGCTCGCCGACGAGCGCGACTTCATCGCCAATGCCTCGCAATTCTCGGCCTTCCTCTATAACGAGCTGCCGGAGCTGAACTGGGCGGGCTTCTACCTGAACAAGCAGGAGCAGCTGGTGCTCGGGCCCTTCCAGGGCAAGGTTGCCTGCGTGCGCATTCCGTTCAGTCGGGGTGTGTGTGGCGCCGCCGCGCGCACCCGCGAGACCCAGCGCGTGGAGGATGTGCACGCCTTCCCCGGGCATATAGCCTGTGACAGCGCGTCCAACAGCGAGCTGGTGGTGCCCCTGGTGAAAGACGGTGCGCTGATCGGCGTGCTCGACCTCGACAGCCCGAGCGTTGGCCGCTTCAGTGAGGCGGACCAGGCCGGCATCGAGAACCTGGCGGCGATCTTCCTGCGCCTGACCGACTGCTGATCGGTCGCGCCATGAAAAAGCCCGGCAAGTGCCGGGCTTTTTCGTTTCTGCGGGCAGGGCGGTCAGGCCGCGCCGCTGAGCTTGGCCAGGGTCCGTTGCTCGCCGGGCAATACCGTCTGCACCGACTCCCGCGCACGGATGCGCTGGTAGTGGGCAGCCAGGGCCGGCCAGCGGCCGCTGTCCAGCAGCTCGGTGCCGTGCTCCATGTTGATCAGTTGGCAGCACAGTGCCAGGTCCGCCAGGGTCAGCTCGTCACCGACGAAGTACTCGGCATCGCCCAGGGTCTTTTCCAGGTAGTTGAAGTGCTGGGGCAGCTTGTCCTGCAGCGCCGCTTGTACGGCTGCTTCGTCACAGGGCTGGCCCATGGTCGGCTTCAGCGCACGGTTGCGGAACACGCAGAAGGTGGTCAGCGGCGCCAGCTCGTAGTCGGCGTACTTCTCCAGCCAGCGCACCCGGGCGCGCTGCTGGGCATCGCGGCCATAGAGCGGTGCCAGTTCGGGGTGCTTTTCTTCCAGGTACTGGCAGATGACGCTGGAGTCGGCGAGGGTGAAATCACCGTCGCGCATCGCCGGGATGCGCCCCAGCGGGTTCAGCTCCCGGTACCAGGCGGGCTGGCCAAAGGGCGTGATGATTTCCAGCTGGTAGTCGATGCCCTTTTCCAGGAGGAACAAGCGCACCTTGCGCACGAAGGGGGAGAGCGGGGCGCCGTAGAGGGTAATGCTCATCGTGGGTGTCCTTGTTGAGCGGGGCCGGGCGGTCAGTCGTAGATGTTCTTCTTCTTCCAGGTGTCTTCGTCGTCCAGGGATTTCAGGGCATCCCCGAGCTCGCTCGGCTCATCGGCAGCCGGCGGCTTGTCCAGGGCCAGGGCGTTGGCGCGGGCCAGCTGGTTCTGCAACTGCTGCAACTGGTTCTGGTAGCGGGCGGGCTCCGGCTGTTTCTGCAGGTACTGCACGCCACGCTCGAAGGCCAGGCGGGCCTGGCGCGGTTGGCCTTCCTGCAGGGCCTGCAGGCCGAGGTTGGTGAAGAATTCGATATGCAGCTGCACCAGCATGCCGCGGATCTCGTTGACCCAGCGCTTGGCGTCGTTGACGGGCATGAAGCCGTCCTTGGCCGAGCGGGTCAGTTGGCCGTGCAGGGACTCCAGCTGGAAGCGGATTTCCTTGGCCTGGGCTTCATTGATGATCTTCAGCGGCGCATTGCGGATCGGCATCCCTTCGCCCAGCGCCACCAGGCCACGCAGTTCTTCGGCCTGGACCTTGAGCTGGGCGTTGCCCTTGTCCAGCGGTAGCAGGCGCTCGCAGAAGAGCAATTGCAGGCGGGTGAGCTGCAGCTTCAGCGCGGGGGTCATGAACTGGCCGGGCAGGCTTTCGGAGAGGATGCTGGTGCGGCGCAACCTGTCGATGAGGTCGGCGCGCAGCCGGGCTTTCTCCAGCTTGCTGTTCTCCACCATATGGTTGGCGTAGCCGATGATCAGCAGTACCGCTATGCCGGCTATCACCATCAGGGTGATCACGAGTGGCGACATCTTTATACAGCTCCCGTGTGCGTTTTCTGCGGGAGTGTAGAGGGTTGGCCACCCTGCTGATAGCTCCGTGTCAGTTTTTGCCCTGAACTCGTTGATTTTAAAAGTTTTTTGTCGAAGGGTTGACGGGTGCCAAAACGCTCCCTAGAATGCGCGCCACTTCGACGCGAAGCCTGAGGGCAAAAGCGGCGAAGGCCGGAAGAAAGCGTCATAGCTGTTGTAAGCTCCGGGCCGCGTCCCCTTCGTCTAGTGGCCTAGGACACCGCCCTTTCACGGCGGTAACAGGGGTTCGAGTCCCCTAGGGGACGCCACTTTCTGGCTGTATTTAGTTGTATTGCGGGAATAGCTCAGTTGGTAGAGCACGACCTTGCCAAGGTCGGGGTCGCGAGTTCGAGTCTCGTTTCCCGCTCCAGATTTTCAAGCAATGCTTGTTAGTGTTGTTTGTCCCCTTCGTCTAGTGGCCTAGGACACCGCCCTTTCACGGCGGTAACAGGGGTTCGAGTCCCCTAGGGGACGCCAGTTTCATGCGGGAATAGCTCAGTTGGTAGAGCACGACCTTGCCAAGGTCGGGGTCGCGAGTTCGAGTCTCGTTTCCCGCTCCAGTTTCACAAGCGATGCTTGCCAGGTTTTACCTGTCCCCTTCGTCTAGTGGCCTAGGACACCGCCCTTTCACGGCGGTAACAGGGGTTCGAGTCCCCTAGGGGACGCCAGTTTCACGCGGGAATAGCTCAGTTGGTAGAGCACGACCTTGCCAAGGTCGGGGTCGCGAGTTCGAGTCTCGTTTCCCGCTCCAGTTAAACGAAAACGCCGCTCATTCGAGCGGCGTTTTCGTTTGTGCGTCTTTTACCTCTCAGAGCCCGGCAGCCACCTTGGCGCGGGCTTCTTTGGGCAGCCAGTTCTTCCAGGCATCGGGATGGGCGCGCAGGTAGTCGCGCGCAGCGTCGCGGGGTGGCTGGCGTTTCTCGCTCATGGTTGCCAGTGCCTGGTTCAGGCCGTCGATGGGCAGGTCCACCTTGGCGAACATCTCCGCCAGTTGCGGGTAGCGCTGGCGAAAGGAGGCGGAAACGCCTATGGCCAGGCGCGCGGGCAGCGAGCGGGTGCCGCGTGGGTTGGGGTGGTTGGCGTCGGCCAGGGTCTTCCAGGCGTCGGCATCGAAGGGCGGCTCTTCCAGCTTGATCAGCTTGTAGCGGCCCAGCAGGGGCGTCGGCGACCAGTAGTAGAACAGCACCGGCTGGCCGCGACGGATGGCCGAGGTGATCTCCGCGTCCAGGGCCGCTCCGGAGCCGGTGCGGAAGTTGCTGTAGCTGCCCTCGAGTCCATAGGCCTTGAGCTTCTGGCTGTTGACGCCTTCGGAGGTCCAGCCGGTCGGGCTGTTGAGGAAGCGGCCCTTGTTCGGCGACTCCGGGTCGCGGAACACCGCCTTGTAGCGCGCCAGGTCCTGCACCGAGCGCAGCTCCGGCGCCACGGCCTTGATCCCCCGCTCGGCGTCGCCTTCGATCACATAGGCCGGCACCCACCAGCCTTCATCGGCGTTCTTGACGATATCGCCCAGGGCGAACACCTTGCCTTCCTGCTCCGCCTTGATCCACACCGGGCTGCGCCCCGGCCATTCCTCGGCGATGACCTGGATGTCGTCCTGGGCCAGCGCGGCTTCCAGGCTGACGGTGCTGCCGGGCAGGGTGTCCGTCGGGTAGCCGTAGCCCTTCTCGACCACCAGCCGGAGGATCTCGGTGATCAGGCTGCCGCTTTCCCAGGTCAGGTCGCCGAAATGGATCGGCTCGCGCTGGTCCGCCGTTGCGCCCTGGCTCAACAGGGTGGCGGCGAGCAGGGCGCCGCCTAGCAGGTGCTTGATCGATCGCATGGGGTTCTCCACGGTTGCGGGTACGGGGACGAAGGTTAGACCGCCCTGAACGGGTGCGCCTGCTGGGCGCCCGTCACGCAATGGTCATGGCGTCGACATGATTCGGTAGCCATCGCGCCCTAGTCTCGGCGCTACACATCGTGCTCCTGATTCATTTGCGGCCGCCTCCGGGCGGCCTTTTCTTTGCCCGTTATCCGGCGAGCAGCGCCTGCGCCAGGCGCGCGGCAGGGGGTGTCAGGGCGTCGAAGCGCATGGCGCAGAGGTGCAGGTGGCGGGTGGCCCAGGCATCGGCCAGGGGCAGGGCGCGCAGCGCGTGACGGTCCCTGGCGCGCTGCAGCGCCGCCTCGGGCACCAGGGCGATGCCCACGCCACGGGCCACCAGGCTGCAGATCGTATCGAAATCGCTGACCCGCAGGCGCAGCTCCAGGTGGCGACCGGCGTTGAGCGCCTTGCCGGCGATGTGCTGTTGCAGCGGGTTGTCACGGCCCAGGCCGACGAAGGCGCGGCCGAGCAACTGCTCGAAGTGCAGCGGCCCGTCGCCGTCGAGGCTGCCGTCATCCAGGCGCGTGACCAGCAGCAGGCGGTCGACGCGGAAGGAGCGCGCCTCCAGGCCTGTCATGTCGGTGCTATCGGCCAGCACGCCCAGGTCCGCCTGGCCCCGGGTCAGCGCCTCGACTATGGCGTGGCTGGGCTTTTCCTCGATATCCAGGTCGATCTGCGGGTGCATCAGCAGGAAGTCGCCCAGCACGCCGGGCAGGTGCTCGGCCAGGGCGGCGGTATTGCCCAGCAGGCGCACCCGGGCGCGCAGGCCCGTGGCGAAGTCGCCCAGCTCATCGGCCATCAGTTCCAGCTGGTGCGTCACCGCGCGGGCGTGATGGGCCAGGGCGCGGCCTGCCGGGGTAGGGCGTACGCCATGACGCTGGCGCTCGAACAGCGGCGTGCCGAGGCTTTCCTCCAGCCCCTTGAGGCGCGCGCTGGCCGAGGCCAGGGCCAGGTGGCTGCGCTCGGCGCCGTGGGTGATGCTGCCGGCGTCGAGGATGTCGAGGAACAGCTTGAGGTCGATCAGGTCGTAGCGCATCGCGGGCTTCCAGGCTTCGTCCAGGGCGTAGCCTGGGCTCGGGAATCACAGATTCAGCCCTGGCGCGGCAGCGCGCAAGCTAAAGCCATTCTTCTGCGTGGTGATCGATATGCTGCTGCTTTTCAGTGCCCTGGTTTTCCTGCTCGCCGGCCTGGTCAAGGGCGTGCTCGGCATGGGCCTGCCCACCGTGGCGATGGGCCTGCTGGCGGTGGCGATGACGCCGGGCGAGGCCTCCGCGTTGCTGCTCGTGCCTTCGCTTCTGACCAACCTCTGGCAATTGTTCGCCGGCCCGGCCCTGTTGCCGTTGCTGCGTCGCCTGTGGCCGCTGCTGCTGACGCTGACCCTGGGCACCCTGGTGACCACGCGCTGGCTGGTGGAGTCCGCCAGCCCCTGGATTCCCGTCGCGCTCGGGGCCTGCCTGCTGGCCTACGGCGCGCTCGGGCTGCTGTCCATCCGCCCGCCGGCCCCGAAGAGCCGAGAGGGTGCCTGGTCTGCGCTGGTGGGGCTGCTCACCGGCCTGGTGACGGGGCTTACCGGGGTCTTCGTGATCCCGGCGGTGCCCTACCTGCAGGCCCTGGGGTTGCCGCGGGAGGCGCTGATCCAGGCCCTGGGCCTGTCCTTCACCGTCTCCACCCTGGCGCTGGGCCTGGGCCTGTTCATCCACGGCGGCAGCCAGAGCCTGGACCTCGGCCTCACCTGGCTGATGCTGCTGCCGGCATTGCTGGGCCTGGAGATCGGCCAGCGCATCCGCCGGCGCCTGAGCGAGGCCATGTTCCGCCGGCTGTTCTTCCTCGGCTTGCTGGGCCTGGGGGCGCATTCGCTGCTGCGCGGGGCGATGGCTCTGGCCGGCTGAATCGCCGGGGCGTTATGCTCGACGCCTCCCGATCCCGAGTTCCCACCATGCTCCACAGCCGACAGGCCTTCCTCGGCCGCCTGGAAATCGCCAGCAACAGCGGCAGCGGCCACGCCTTCGCCAAGCACAGCCACGACGAATGCGTCATTGGCGTGAACCTGGTGGGCGAGGAACAGGTGTGGCTGGACCGGCGCAGCTTCCGCGCCGGGGCGGGCGATATCACCCTGTACAACCCGGGGCAGATCCAGGGTGGCGGGGTGAAGGAGGGCGAGTCCTGGCGCTATGTCGGCCTCTACGTCACCGCCGAGCAACTGGCTGATGACCTGGGCCTGGCGCGGGTGGAGTTCCAGCAGGCCTGCAGCCACCAGCCCGACCTCGCCGCCAGCCTGGCCGACGCGGTGGAGCGGGCGCTGGGTGGCGATGCCCTGGTGCGCGAACGTGCGGAGGAGCGCCTGCTGCTGTGGCTCGGGCACCTGGTGCAACGCACCGCCGGGCCCCTGCCGGATGCGGCGGCGGTAGGCGTGGGTCCAATGGCGCGGGTGCAGGAACTGCTGGCCGAACGGCTGCAGGACAGCCCGAGCCTCGACGAGCTGGCCACCGAGCTGGGCCTGTGCAAGTTCCACCTGTTGCGTGCCTTCCAGAAACACACCGGCCTCAGCCCTCGGCAATGGGCTATGCAGCTGCGCACCCGCCGCGCCCGTGGCCTGCTGCGCGCGGGCTGGTCGGCCACCGATGCCGCGCACGCCCTGGGTTTCGCCGACCAGAGCCACCTCAACCGCCACTTCCGTGCCGCCTACGGCATCACCCCCGGCGAGATGAAGCGCCTGTTCAACGCCTGACTGCAATCCTGTTCAAGTCCATGGGCGCGGGGGCGGGCAGAATGCGCCCATCGGTTCCCCTGCATCGTTCGAGGTTTGCATGCTCCTGCTGTTCTGCTCGGCCTTCGTCTTCGGCGTGGTCTTCTGCCTGTCCCCCGGCGCCGTGCTCGCCGAAACCCTGCGCCGTGGGCTGCTGCATGGCTTCCGCCCCGCGCTGCTGGTGCAGTTCGGCTCCCTGGTGGGCGATGCGGTCTGGGCGGTGCTCGGCCTGGCAGGGCTGGCGCTGCTGCTGGGACAGGACCAGGTGCGCCTGCCGCTGACCCTGGCCTGCGCGGCTTACCTGGCCTGGCTCGGGCTGCGCAGCCTGCGCGATGCCTGGCAGCTGCCGGAAGAGGGCGAGGTGGTCGAGCATGAGGACCGGGGCGCGCTGCTCACCGGTGCGGCGATCTCGCTGACCAACCCGAAGAACATCGTCTACTGGGGCGCCCTGGGCACGGCCATGGCCGGCATCGTCGGCGGTGCGCCGGACATGCTCCAGACCAGCGTGTTCTTCGCGGGTTTCATGACCGCCTCGCTGGCCTGCTGTTTCCTCTGTGCAGCGTTGGTGGATTGGCTGCGGCGCAACAGCTCGCCGACCTGGCACCGGGTCAGCCATGGGTTGTGCGGGGTGTTGCTGCTGGGGATGGCGGCCCTGGCCCTGCGCGCGCTGGCCTGAACAGGCGCGGGCCCGGGAGGGCCCGCGTTGAAACTCAGAGCACCCGGCCGCGGCACTCGCCGAAGCCGATGCGCACCCGGCCTTCGCCCTCGCACCAGGCGCGCAGGATCACCTCGTCGCCGCTTTCCAGGAAGGTGCGCTGCTCGCCGCCGGCCAGGGACAGCGGCTGCTTGCCGCCGAAGGTGCTCTCCAGCAGGCTGCCGAAGGCGTCGGCTTCCGGGCCGGACAGGGTGCCGGAACCGAACAGGTCGCCCGGTTGCAGCTTGCAGCCGCCCACCGCGTGGTGCGCCACCAGTTGCGCCACGGTCCAGTACATGTGCTGGGTGTTGCTCAGGGCCAGGCGTTGCGGCTGCTGGCCGCGCTCGCGCATGGCGGCGGTCTGCAGCAGCACCTCCAACTGGATGTCGAAGGCGCCACGGGCCTGGTCGTTGGCATCCAGCAGGTAGGGCAGCGGCTGCGGGTCGCCTTCCGGGCGTGCCGGCTGGGCGGTGCGGAAGGGCTCCAGGGCCTCGGCTGTCACCACCCAGGGCGACACGCTGGTGGCGAAGTTCTTCGCCAGGAAGGGGCCCAGCGGCTGGTATTCCCAGGCCTGCAGGTCACGCGCGGACCAGTCGTTGAGCAGGCAGTAGCCGGCGATGTGCTGCTCCGCCTCGCCAATGGCGATGGCATCGCCCATCGCGTTGCCCTGGCCGATCCAGATGCCCAGCTCCAGTTCGTAGTCCAGGCGCTTGCTGGGGCCGAAGTTCGGCACCTCGGCGCCCGGCGGCAGGGTCTGGCCATTGGGGCGGTGCACCGGGGTGCCGGACACGCACACAGTGGACGCGCGGCCGTGGTAGCCGATGGGCACGTACTTGTAGTTGGGCAGCAGCGGGTTGTCTGGGCGGAACAGGCGGCCGACGTTGTTGGCGTGGTGGATGCCCACGTAGAAGTCGGTGTAGTCGCCGATGCGCGCCGGCAGGTGCAGCTGGCAGTCGGCAGCGGCCGGCAGCAGCTCGGCGCCCAGGGCTTCCAGGCGGGCCTGGGCGGGGCTGCCTTTGGCGAGCAGGTCCTGCAGCTGGCGGCGCAGGGCGCGGCGGGCGTTGGCGCCAAGGGCGAAGAAGGCGTTGAGGTCTTCCCCGGCGGCGACGCGCGCGGCGTCGGCCGCTTCACCTTCGAACAGGCCGGTGGTGGTGGCGACCTTGAGGTCGAAGACCTGCTCGCCGATGGCGACGCCACCGCGCGGGGTGCCGCCCACCGGGCTGAAGATGCCCAGGGGCAGGTTCTGCAGGGGGAAGTCGGGGTGTTCGTTGGCCGAGGCTATCCAGCTGCGGCGGTTGTCATTCTGGGTCATCGGTCAGTTCCTGCCGTTGAAGGTCTTGGCCATGCCGTTCCAGCAGGCATCGTAGTCGTTCTGCAGCTGCGGGCACTCCAGGGCGTAGCGGGTGGGGCGCAGCACGCGGCCGGTTTCGAACATGAACGCCATGGTGTGATCGAGCTTGTGCGGCTTGAGTTCCGCGGCGATGGCGGCGGTGGTGCTGGCGTTGTCCGGGCCGTGGGCGCTCATGCAGTTGTGCAGCGAGGCGCCGCCGGGGGTGAAGCCGCCGGCCTTGGCGTCGTAGGCGCCCTGGATCAGGCCCATGAATTCGTTCATCAGGTTGCGGTGGAACCACGGCGGGCGGAAGGTCTTCTCGGCCACCATCCAGCGCGGCGGGAAGATCACGAAGTCGACGTTGGCCATGCCCGGGAAGTCGCCCGGGGAGGTCAGCACGGTGAAGATCGACGGGTCTGGGTGGTCGTAGCTGACCGTGCCGATGGTGTTGAACAGGCGCAGGTCGTACTTGTAGGGCACGTTGTTGCCGTGCCAGGCGACCACGTCCAGGGGCGAGTGCTCCAGCTCGGCGGCCCAGAGCTCGCCGAGGAACTTCTGCACCAGGGTCACGGGCGCGTCGCTGTCCTCGTAGTGGGCCACCGGGGCGAGGAAGTCGCGGGGGTTGGCCAGGCCGTTGCTGCCGATGGGGCCCAGGTCCGGGATGCGCAGCGCGGCGCCGTGGTTCTCGCAGATGTAGCCACGGGCGCTGTCGTCCAGCAGTTCGACGCGGAACTTCATGCCACGGGGGATCACCGCGATCTCCAGGGGCTCAACGTCCAGCAGCCCCAGCTCGGTGACCAGGCGCAGGCGGCCCTGTTCGGGGACGATCAGCCATTCGCCGTCGGCATTGAGGAAGGCACGCTGCATCGAGGCGTTGGCGCGGTAGACGTGCACGCTGACGCCGGAGGCCTGCTCGGCATCGGCGGTGGCGGCGATGGTCAGCAGGCCATCGATGAAATCGGTGCGCTCGGCGGGGATGTCATGGGCATCCCAGCGCAGGCGGTTGGGGTCGATCGGTCCCAGGTGGCGACCGGGGATCTGCCGCTCCAGGCGCTGGAAGCGCGGGTGCGCGGCGGACGGGCGGATGCGGTACAGCCAGGTGCGACGGGCCTCGGCGCGGGAAACGGTGAAGGCGGTGCCGGAGAACTGCTCGGCATAGAGGCCATAGGGTGCGCACTGCGGCGAGTTCTGCCCGACGGGCAGGGCGCCCGGCAGGGCTTCGCTGGCGAACTGGTTGTTGAAGCCGGATTGATAGGCGAGGGCGGTGGGGGGCAGCGAGGAGCTCATGAGAACCTCTGTGTTTTTTGTAATTGAATTACGGATAACGTAATTTGAAAGCCTGAGAGGGTCAAGCTATAACAGCGCCTCCATTGCCAACCGAGGTAGTAGATGGCCATCCAACGGGACGACGCCGAGGCGCCCAAGCGGCAGAAAGTACAGGCGGCCGAAGTCGGCACCGAGATTCTCAAGGGGCTCGCCGACCTGGCGCCGGCCACCTCCCTGTCTCGCCTGGCCGAGCATGTCGGCATGCCGGCGGCCAAGGTCCACCGCTACCTGCAGGCGCTGATCGCCAGCGGCTTCGCCGAGCAGGACGTGGCCACCAACCACTACGGCCTGGGGCCGGAGGCGCTGTTCGTCGGCCTTGCCGCCATCGGCCGGCTGGATGTGGTGCGTGCCGCCACGGCGCAGCTGTCGGAGTTGCGCGATGCGCTCAACGAGACCTGCTTCCTCGCCGTCTGGGGCAACAAGGGGCCCACCGTGGTGCACGTCGAGCAGCCGTTGCGGGCGGTGACCCTGGTCACCCGCGTGGGCTCGGTGCTGCCGCTGCTGGGGTCTTCCACCGGCCTGGTGTTCGCCAGCTACCTGCCCGACGCCGAGACGGCGCCGCTGCGCGAGGAGGAGGCGAATCTGCCCGGCGTGCCCGACGCCAAGGCGCTGCGCAAGCATATCGCCGAGATCCGCGCCAGCGGCCTGCACCACGTGCACGGCCTGCTGATGCCGGGGGTGAATGCGCTTTCCGCACCGGTGTTCGCCGTGGGCGAGCAGATTGCCGGGGTGATCACCGTGGTCGGCGCCGCCAGCGGCTTCCAGGCCGAAACCAGCGGCCGCGCGGCGCAGTTGCTGAAGCAGGCGGCCGAATCCATCACTGCGCGCATGGCGGGTGTTCGTCCCGTTTGAGCGTGGTTCACCGCCCTGTTGTGGGGCGAATTCATTGGCTATGCCTGCGTTAAGTGTTGCTAGAAGAATTGAGCCCAGCTGATTGCCGATCTCTGGTGATGTTTCCGGTTTCGCCCCCCCGGGCGAGTCCCTTTTGACAATCGCCTTGTATAGACCGGAGACATGGTGGACACATGTGCGGGGACATGGTTGACACATTATGGTCCGTAGTCAGGGTTGTTCAGGTCGATAGTTCGTAGAAATTGATGGCAGAAGTACACGTCGTACAACGCATCGCTTTCAGGCCTGGGACGTATAGCGATCAGGTGCCCAGCAAGCCCCTTGGCGATGCGGAAGTAGTGTTTTCTAAAGCGGAATCGGCTGTGATAAACCTTTGTCACTTCGTCATCCGGGGCATATTCGAAGTCCTCCAGTTTTTCTGGAAATGGCCAGGGGCTTGTGCGGTATCGCTCCATGGGAACCTGATAGCCCAGCGCTTCGTGGGGCCGTTGAAGGTTGTAGATCTCCCTCCATTGATCGAAAGCAGCCTGGGCTTCGATCAAGTCGTGAAAGTGCTTTCCCTTGAGTACTTCAGCTTTGAGCGCGCGATGAAAGCGCTCGTTTTTGCCATTGGTTTGTGGATGGTAAGGCCGGCTGAAACTCAGGCGAATGCCCAGCCGGACCAGCCAAACACCCAGCTCGGATAGTTCACCCGGATTACGTGGCGAGCCCCAAGGGGAGCCGTTATCGGTGTTGATTCGGGCAGGCAAACCATAGCGGCGGAAGACTTCGCTCAGCTTTTCCTGAACCGTTTCCTTGCGCTCATTGGCGCAGGCCTGGATCGCCAGGTTGAAGCGGGAATGGTCATCCACAACCGTCAACGGATGACACTGGCCTTGCTGGGTCGGAAAGTAGCCCTTGAAATCCATCTGCCAGAGGTCATTGGGGGCCTCGTGCTCGAAGCGCTGCCAGGGCTTCTTGGCTTCCTTTTCAGGCGGCAGGATCAGCAGATGGCGGTGCAGGACGTTAGTCACAGTGCTGGGGGCAATACCGCAGTTAAGGACATAGCTGATCTTGCGTCCGCCCCACGCAGGATGCGCCTGACGCAACGCAACCACCTCCGTTTCCAGCGCGGGAGGGGTCCGCTTGGGGCTATTGAGCGGCCGGCGGGATTTCTCGTGCAGGCCATCTCTCCCGCTCTGTTCGTATCGCTTAAGCCACTTGTAAGCCGTTTGCGGGCTGATACCGAAGCGTCGGCACAGTTCTCGCCTGTTGCTGTCAGGCTGTAAGGCCAACGCAATGAATTCCTCTTTCAAGCTCATGGCGTCTCTCGTGTTCCAAGGCATGGTATGGATCCCCGGCAAGGCAGCTCGCCGGAAAGTGTCAACCATGTCTCCGTACACCTGTCAGCTATGTCCTCGGTCTATACAACAATCGCCTCAAAAGGAACCAAAAGGGCTTGCCCCATCATCCGGCCCCGGCTTCGCCGGGGTTCCCTCACTCCATCGTTGCTCTGGGGGCCGGCGCGATGGGCCATCCATGGCCTGGCGCGCCTCTCGCGGCATCCATGCCGCTCGTCCCCCGGCGCAACGACTGCGTTCGGCCTCCTGGAGGGGCGTTGGCGGCTGCTCCAACTTTCTTCGTCCAGCGCATCGCCATGTGGTGCGCACGGGCTTTCGTAGGATGGCGTAGAGCGAAGCGAAACCCATGCGGTGGAGGTGGCACGAACCCTTGGGCGCCCGGAGAGGGCCGTGCTTGAGCGCTTGCATTAAAACCAAAACAGCTAACGCAGACAGAGCCAATTCATTTGAGCGCGGGAAATCACGTCCTTAGGGCGTGGTCATGAGTCATCGGCTCTGCCTGTGACGGTTTGAATTGAGAGCCCAGCAGGATGAACGCGTGCCGTAGGGTGTGCCGTGCGCACCTCCGCGCGGTGCTTCCGGCGAGTCCGAGGTGCGCGCAGCACACCCTACGTCCGGAGTGAGTGGCGGCTGCATGCTCCGAGGTCTGATTGCGCCCCCTTCTAGGGGGCCAAAAGCAAAGCCACGTTCTAAGAACGTGGATGTTTACTCGCGATGCGCTTCGCGGTTGAAACCGCTCCCACAGGCAAACCTGCCGACCCATGAAAAAGCCCGCGGATGCGGGCTTTTTCGTTGCGGCGGTGACTCACTCGGTGGTGAGCACGCCCCGGCGGATCTGGTCACGTTCGATGGATTCGAACAGGGCCTTGAAGTTGCCCTCGCCGAAACCGTCGTCGCCCTTGCGCTGGATGAACTCGAAGAACACCGGGCCCATCAGGGTTTCCGAGAAGATCTGCAGCAGCAGGCGGCGGTCGTTGGCCTCGGTGGAGCCGTCCAGCAGGATGCCACGGCTCTGCAGTCGCTCCACCTTCTCGCCATGGTTGGGGATGCGGCCTTCGAGCATCTCGTAGTAGGTGGCCGGCGGTGCGGTCATGAAGCGCATGCCCAGGGCCTTGAGCTCGTCCCAGGTCTTCACCAGGTCGTCGGTGAGGAAGGCCACGTGCTGGATGCCTTCGCCGTTGAACTGCATGAGGAATTCCTCGATCTGCCCGGCGCCCTTGGAGGATTCCTCGTTGAGCGGGATGCGGATCATGCCGTCCGGCGCGGTCATGGCCTTGGAGGTCAGGCCGGTGTACTCGCCCTTGATGTCGAAGTAGCGGATCTCGCGGAAGTTGAACAGCTTCTCGTAGAAGTCCGCCCAGTAGGCCATGCGCCCGCGATACACGTTGTGGGTGAGGTGGTCGATGATCTTCAGCCCGGCGCCCCTGGGGTTGCGCTCCACGCCTTCGATGAACTCGAAGTCGATGTCGTAGATGGACGAGCCTTCGCCGAAGCGGTCGATCAGGTACAGCGGCGCGCCGCCGATGCCCTTGATCGCCGGCAGGCGCAGCTCCATCGGGCCGGTGGGGATCTCGATCGGCTGGGCGCCCAGCTCCAGGGCGCGGGCATAGGCCTTGTGCGCGTTCTTCACACGGAAGGCCATGCCGCACACGGAGGGACCGTGCTCGGCGGCGAAATAGGAGGCGGCGCTCTTCGGCTCGTTGTTGAGGATCAGGTTGATCTCGCCCTGGCGATACAGGTGCACGTCCTTGGAGCGGTGGGTGGCCACCTTGGTGAAGCCCATGCTGGCGAAGATGGGTTCCAGCAGGTTGGGCACCGGCGATGCCAGCTCGATGAATTCGAAGCCCATCAGGCCCATGGGGTTTTCAAAGATGTCGGCCATGTTCTGGCTCCTTGCAGTGGCGCGCGGCGGCGCCTGAATCGGATGAAAGTCGGTGGGGCGTCGATTCAGGCAAGGGGCGGTGGCGCGCAGGGAACGCCGCGCACGCTGCGGGCGAGAAAGTCGCCGATGGTCACTTTGAAACCGAGGGTCTGCATGTGTGCTCCTCAGGCCGGCTTGTCGGCCTGGGCGTCCGGGTGGGCCTTGCGGAAGGCCGGGTGTTCCAGGGCCAGGCGCTCAACCCTGAGGATACGCGGGTAGGGCGCCAGGTCCACGGCAAAGCGTCGGGCGGCGTAGAGCTGGGGCAGCAGGTAGACGTCCGCCAGCCCCGGCTCGGTGCCGAAGCAGAAACCGTCGTCGCCGATCAGCGCTTCGACGGCGGCCAGGCCTTCGCTGATCCAGTGGCCGATCCAGGCGTTCACGCCATCCTCGTCGGTGCCCAGCTGGCGCAGGCGGTTGAGCACGGCGACGTTGTGCAGCGGGTGGATGTCGCAGCCGATCAGCGCGGCGACCTGGCGCTGGCGTGCGCGCTGCAGCGCATCGCCGGGCAGCAGGGCCGGTTGCGGGTGGGTCTCTTCGAGGTATTCGATGATGGCGGGGGACTGGATCAGCACCTCGCCGGAGTCGGTGCGTAGGGCGGGGACGCGGCCCTGGGGGTTGATCGCGCGGTACTCGGGCTGGCGGTGTTCGCCGCCGTCGCGGATCAGGTTGACCGGCAGGTGCTGGACCTCCAGGCCCTTCAGCGCAAGCGCGATGCGTACGCGATAGGACGAGGTGGAGCGGTAATAGGTGTAGAGGTCCATGGCGGGCACTCGCAGGGCAGGGCGTCGGTCGGCAGGCTCACCGCTGACGCTATTGTTTTCATAATCTATTTACACTCTGCGTAATTTTTGCCGCTGCGGCAAGTCCGGCGTTCGAATAATCCGCTCGCCTGGGGCATCTGGACGTTCGAGTCCCCAGGCGGGCGGGATGTTCCGCCGCCGGTCAGCGACAGGGCGTCTTTGCCGGGGGCGACGGTTGTCATTCCGGCTGGTAATCCAGGGACCGTTTGCAAGACTCCGGCAGCGCCATGCCGCCAGCCAGGGCCAGCAGGGCGATGGCGATCAGGTAGAAAGCGGGCGACATGGGATTGCCGGTCTGCCCGATCAGCCAGGTCGCCACCAGCGGTGCGGTGCCCCCGAAGACCGTATAGGCCAGGTTGTAGGTGAATGCCGAGGCGGTGTAGCGAACCTGGGTCGGGAACTGCTCGGACAACAGCACCGCCGTCACCACGCCACAGACCACCGCGCCTACCGCCAGCAGCATCGCCCCCAGCGCTGCGGCGAGCAGGCTGCCCGAACCTGCCAGCATGAAGGCCGGGTAGACCGCGACGATCAGGCAGGCGCACCCCGTGAAGATGGTGCGCCGACGCCCGACCCGGTCCGAATAGCGCCCCACCAGCGGGCACAGCAAGGCGGCGAACAGCAGGGCCACCAGGCTGGCGAGCAGGGCGGTCGGCCGCGAGGCTCCGCCGACCACCTGCATGTAGGTGGTGAGGTAGGTGGTGAAGGTATAGAACGACAGCGCGGTGGCGGAAATGAAGGCCGAGAGGCAGAAGATCGTGCGGCCATGCTCCAGCAGGGTTTCCTTCAGCGGCGAATGAGCCGCCTGCGGGGCCGCCGCCAGGGCACGGAACGCCGGTGACTCGTCCAGGTGCAGACGCATGTACAGGCCGATCAGCCCCAGGGGGGCGGCGACCAGGAAGGGCACGCGCCAGCCCCAGTCCTGCATCTGGGCCTCGGACAGGAGCAACCCCATGCCGAACACGATGCCTGCGGCGGCGGCAAAGGCCATGAAGGTCGACACCGGGACGAAGCTGCCGTACCGGGCTTTCCGCTCGGTGGGCGCATGCTCCATGACGAACGCGCAGGCGCCGGCATACTCCCCGCCGGCGGAAAAGCCCTGGATGCAGCGGGCCAGGGCCAGCAGCAGCGGGGCGAGCAGGCCGATGGACCCATAGGTCGGCAGCAGGCCGATCAGGGTGGTGGCCGCGGCCATCAGCAATACAGTGATGGCCAGGATGCGCTTGCGCCCGACCTTGTCCCCGAGGATGCCGAAGACGATCCCGCCCAGCGGGCGCAGGGCGAACGACACGGCAAACACGGCGAAGGTCTGCAGCAGCGCGAGGGAGGCGTTGCCTGGCGGAAAGAACAGGCCGGCGATGGTCACCGCGAGGAAGCCGTACACGGCAAAGTCGAACCACTCGACGAAGTTGCCGATGGCCGACGCGGCGATGACCTTGCGCAAGGTCGCCGGATCGACGGACGAGGTGGTGTGGGAAATAGCCTGGATGGTCATGGTCGCTCCGAGCCCTCTGGTGGTCACGGACGCGTCTGGCCTGGGCCTTGGCGTCCCCCTGCCGGCAACCTACCGAGCCTGTCCGCGACCTTGCCCCCCGGATGCGACCCGTAACCAGCCGACAGCGACACCGGCGCGCGCCTGCCTGGTTCCTGCCGCGCCGGTACGACTGGGGCGATGGCGGGCATTTCCGTACCTGCAGCGCAGGGTCGTACGCACGGAAATGCCGGCGCTGGCAGGCTCAGGCGCCGCCGCGGAAGCAGGAGACGCCCCAGGCGGTGAGCTTGAACGGCAGGTGGTAGTGCTGCCCGCTGTCGGCCAGGCCGAAGCGGTAGACCAGCAGGTCGAGGAAGGCCGGTTCGGGCAGCGCCATGCCTTGGGCGCGGTAGAAGTCCGCCACCTGCAGGCGGACCTCGTAGACCCCCGGCACGCAGCGGCCGGCTTCGCCCGCGAGCCCGGCGAACAGCCCGTCCGCGCCGATGCGCCCGGCGTGGATCAGCTCGCGGCGTTCGCCGTCGAGGCGCTCCAATTGCAGCGCCAGCCCTTCGGCGACGCAGCCGCTGGCGACGTCGACGACATGGATGGAAATGCCCTTCACGTCCAGAACCCTTCGTGGGGCGCCGCCGCCTCCTGCTCCAGCATCGGCCCCAGCACCGTCACCTGGCGCTGGCCGCGGGCGAACACCTCGCGGCAGGGCAGGGAGAAGGTGGGGTTCTCCGGGTGGGCGCCGGTCAGCTCCAGCAGCGCGTGCTCGGACAGCGCATAGACCACCCGGCCGACACCGGTCCAGTACACCGCGCCGGCGCACATGCAGCAGGGTTCGGCACTGGTGTAGAGGGTGCATTCGGCGAGGGCCTCGGGGCTCAGCAGGCGTGCGGCCTTGGCCACCGCCACCAGTTCGGCGTGCTGGGTCGGGTCGCCTTCCGGCGGCATCGAGTTGTTGCCGGCGCTGGCGATCACCTTGCCGTCGCGGTCCGCCACCAGGGCGGCGAAGGGGTGACGGCCGCGTTGGCGCGACGCCTGCGAGAGGCGGATGGATTCGCGCAGCAGTTCCAGGTCGAGGTCGCTGACCCCGGCGGGTACCAGGTGGGTGAAGGTCATGGGTGACTCCTTGGGCAGTGGGTGCGCAGGGCGCGAGAGAAAGGTCAGTCGGCGAGGTCGGCGGTGCCGCTCGCGGTGTGCTCGGCGGGCTCACGACCGTTGAGCAGCAGGTTGAGGACGATGGCGGTGATGGCGCCGAGGAAGATGCCGCTCTCCAGCACCAGCTTCAGGGCGCCGTGGGCATGGGCGAAGAGCGCGGGGAAGGACATCGGCAGCACGCCGACGCTCACCGAGACGGCGACCACCAGTGCATTGCGCGTGCCTTCGAAGCGCACCCGCGAGAGCTCCTGGATGCCCGCCACCGTGGTCATGCCGAACATCACGATGGCGCCGCCGCCGAGCACGGGGTCGGCACGGCGGCGATCAGGGCGCCGAGCTTGGGGAACAGGCCCATGAGGATCATGATCCCGCCGGCGGCGGCCACCACGAAGCGGCTCTTCACCTGGGAGAGGGCGATCAGCCCGGTGTTCTGGGTGAAGGCGTTGTAGGGGAAGCTGTTGAACAGGCCGCCGATCACCGTGGACAGGCCGTCGGCGCGGAAGGCGTTGCCCAGGGTGCGCGCATCCACGGAGCGGCCGGTGAGTTGGCCGATGGCCAGGCAGTTGCCGGTGGTCTCGGCCATGATCACCAGCATTGCCAGGGTCATGATCAGGATCGGCGTCAGTGAGAACTGCGGCACGCCGAAGGCCATGGGGGCGGAGAGCTCGAACCAGGCCGCCTCGCCGACGCGGCTGAAGTCGGTCATGCCGCAGGCCGCCGCCAGCAGGCTGCCCAGCAGCAGGCCGATGAGCACGCTGAGGTTGCCGATGAAGCCGGAGAAGCGCGCATAGACCGCAAGGATGATGGCGGCCGTGGCCAGCCCCAGCAGCAGGTTGGCCGGCGCGCCGAAGTCGGCGGCATCCGGGTTGCCGCCGCCCAGCCAGATGGCCGCTGCGGGCATCAGCGAGATGCCGATGATGGTGATCAGGCTGCCGATCACCACCGGCGGGAAGAAGCGCAGCAGGCGACTGAACACCGGTGCCAGGGCGATGGTGATCACCCCGGCGGCGATCACCGCGCCGAATACCTGGGCCAGGCCGTATTCCTTGCCGATCATGATCATCGGCGCCAGGGCGATGAAGGAGCAGGCCTGCACCAGCGGCAGGCGCGCGCCGAACTTCCAGAAGCCCAAGGTCTGGATCAGCGTGGCGATGCCCGAGGTGAGCAGGTTGGCGTTGATCAGCAGGACGATCTGCGCATTGCTCAGGCCCAGGGCGCTGCCGAGGATGAGCGGCACCGCCACGGCGCCGGCGTAGAGCACCAGGACGTGTTGCAGGCCAAAGGTCAGAAGTTGCCGGATGGGGAGTAGCTGGTCGACCGGGTGGGTGGGAGTAGGGCTCATGGGTATCTCCTGAAGGTGCAGCTGTTTTTGTTATTGGGGGCGGGTTGCCCAGCGTTTCGAGGAGGCAGTGCTGGCTTGCGGGCATCTTCAGGGGCTTGAAGGCGATGGAACAAATGAATAACCATCGCTTATTCCGATGGTTGCGGTGGGCACGACGATGCGTTTTTCCCTTGATCAGCTCCAGGTGTTCGTCGCCGTGGTGCAGGCCGGTTCCTTCTCCGCCGCTGCCCGGCGCCTGGGGCGCACCCAGTCCACCGTCAGCGCGGCCATCGCCAACCTGGAGACCGACCTGGGGGTGGAGCTGTTCGACCGCTCCACGCGCATCCCCACCCTCACCGCCGGTGGCCACAAGCTGCAGCTGGAGGCCGAGGCGGTGCTGGCGCGCTGCCTGGCCTTGCAGGGGCACGCCGACAGCCTGGCGGAGGAGACCGAGCCCAGCCTGACCCTGGCCATCGAGGTGCCCTACGCGACGGTGATGCCGGTGCTGCGGGACTTCGAGCAGGCCTTTCCCCATGTCGACCTGATCATCCGCCACCCGCACCACGGCGATGTCGCCGGCATGCTGCAGCGCGGCGAGGTGGAGCTGGGCATCGCCTTCTCCCAGCCGGAATACCCGCGCGAGCTGGAATTCCAGCAACTGGGCAAGCTGATCATGGTCCACGTCACCCACCCCCGGCACCCGCTGGCGCAGCGCGAGACGGTCAGCTTCGACGACCTGCACGCCCATCGCCGGCTGGCCTTCAGCGCCCACGCCAGCAAGCTGCCCAGCAGTGAATACCTGCGCGCCACGCGCCTGTGGCAGGCGGAGAGCTACATGGCGCTGGTGGAGATGGTGCGGGCCGGCCTCGGCTGGGCGACCCTGCCGCGCCAACTGGTGCAGCGCGAGCTGGCCGCCGGCGAACTGGTGGAGCTGCAGCTCGCCGCCTACCCGCACACCGACTGGCTGGTGGGGGTCGACCTGCTCTGGCGGCGCCGCCATGGCCGTGGCCAGGCGCAACGCTGGCTGCGCGAGCGGTTGATGGGCACCAAGGTGTTCGAGCTGGATCGCCAGGGCAGGGCGACCACGCTCTGATGCGTGCGGGTCAGCCCTGCGCCTGGAGCTGTTGCAGTGCGCGGCGGGTGACGGCGTCGATATAGGCGGGGGCGTTGTAGATGCGCGCGAGGAGGATGGCGCCTTCGTAATCGGCCACCAGCTGGCGGCCCAGCTCGCCGGCCTGCGCCTCGCCGAAGTCCGCTCGGTAGAGGTTGGCGAAGGCGGCGGCCCAGTCGTCGAGGAAGCTGCGGATCGGCTCCATCAACTCGCTCTTGCCGTAGGTCGCATCCACCGCGACCACCGCCATCAGGCAGCCGATGGCATCGTCCTGGAACAGCTTGCCGGCCTTGTGGCCGATCTTCGCCAGGCGCTCGTGGGGCGCCAGTTCTTCATCGAAGGCGATGGCGAACAGCGCCTTGCCGATGCGCTCGTGGGTCCAGGCCAGCACGTCGCGCAGCAGCGATTCCTTGTTCGGGTAGTGGTGGTAGAACGAGGCCTTGGTCAGCCCGCACGCCGTCGCCAGCGCATCCATGGTGGTGCCGTGGTAGCCCAGCCGCTTGAAGGTGTTGGCGCAGTGCTGGAGGAGTTCGTCGCGGGAGATTTTTGGCGGTCGCACGGTGGATTTCCTGCTCTCGATCAAGGCCGCTGATTCTAGGGCATAAGCCTCGCCACCTCAATTTGACGGTTACCGAATGTTTGTTTAGTTTCTCCTGGCCGAACAAACGGTAAGTAACTGGCGAAGCCTTCGCCAGACAGCCATCGACACCCAGGAGACTATTCATGAGCGAAGCCAACAGCGGGGCGGGACGCGTCACGCGGGAACGGCGGGACCAGTTGTTTCTGATCGGCCTGGACCGGGCCGGCAAGCGCAATGCCTTCGACAGCGCCATGCTTGCCGACCTGTCCCTCGCCATCGGCGAATACGAGCGTGACGAGGCCATGCGCTGCGCCGTGCTCTTCGCTCATGGCGAGCACTTCACCGCTGGCCTCGACCTGCTGGAGCTGACGCCCAAGCTCGCCTCCGGCGGCTTCCAGTACCCCAGCGAGGGCATCGACCCCTGGGGCGTGTCCAAGCCGCGCCGCACCAAGCCGGTGGTGGTCGCGGTGGAAGGCACCTGCTGGACGGCGGGCATCGAACTGGTGCTCAACGCCGATATCGCCATCGCCGCCCGCGATGCCCGTTTCGCCCATCTTGAGGTGCTGCGCGGCATCCCGCCGTCCGGCGGCTCCACCGTGCGCTTCACCCAGGCCGCCGGCTGGACCGATGCCATGCGCTACATGCTCACCGGCGAAACCTTCGACGCCGCCGAGGCGCTGCGCATGCGCCTGCTCACCGAGGTGGTCGAGCCGGGCCAGGCGCTGACGAGGGCCATCGAATATGCCGAGCGCATCGCCAAGGCCGCGCCCCTGGCCATCCGCGCCACGCTGCAGTCCGCCTTCCAGGCGCGGGACGAAGGCGCTGACGCGGCACTCTCGCAGCTCAACGAACTGCTGTTCGGCCTGATCCGCAGCGAAGACGTGCGCGAAGGGGTGATGGCGATGATGCAGAAGCGCGAACCGGTCTTCACAGGCCGCTGAAACGCGGTTGAACGGTCGGCGGCCACCCGGGCGCCGGCCCGACCTGAATAGCTGGATAGATGAATAGCTGGAACATGAACGAGACGATGACCAAGCACCTTCCCGAACAGGGCATCCGCGTGGAGAAGATCAGCCTGCCCGCACGCGACGGCTACCCCCTGGTCGCTACCCGCTACCACGCAGCGGGCGAGGCCCGGGGCAACCTGCTCCTGGCCGGCGCCACGGGTGTGCAGCAGCGCTTCTACCGGCGCTTCGCCGAGCATGCGGCGCGGCAGGGGCTCAACGTACTGACCCTGGATTACCGCGGCGTCGGCGAATCCGCCCCGGCGACGCTCAAGGGCTTCCACATGGCCTACCTCGACTGGGCCTACCAGGACCTGGCTGCCGCAGTGGACCTGCTCGGCGCCGACGCGCTGCCGCTGTACTGGGTGGGGCATTCCTTCGGGGGGCACGCCATCGGCCTGCTGCCCAACCATGATCGCCTCGCCGCGTGCTACAGCCTCGGCAGCGGCGCCGGCTGGAGCGGCTGGATGCCTCGCGGTGAGGCCCTGAAAACCCGCCTGCTGTGGAGCCTGGTACTGCCGCCCATCGTCGCCTGGAAGGGCTACATGGCCTGGAGCCTGCTGGGCATGGGCGACGACCTGCCCCTGGGTGTGTACCGCGACTGGAAGCGCTGGTGCCGCCACCCGCACTACTACTTCGACGACCCCGGCATGGCCCATGTCGCCGGGCTCTACGCCAGTGTCCGCACGCCCTGCGTGTTCGCCACCTCGGTGGACGATCCCTGGGCACCGCCGCGCTCGCGGGACGCCTTCGTCAAGGGCTACAGCAACGCCCCGCTGACCCGGCGCGACCTGCATCCCCCGCAGGGCGGCGAGCCCATCGGCCATATGGGCTATTTCCGCGCGGGTTCCGAACCGCTCTGGGACGACATCCTGAAATGGCTGCTGGCCCACGCACCGCAACGCCGTGCCAGGCACCCCGAACCCACTCCCTGCTGAGGATATGGCCATGCCCCTGCTGCTGCAGCTCCACCTGTTCGCCGTAGCCTTCTGGCTCGGTGTTGTCGCGGTCGAATTCCTGCTGGAGCAGGGGCGCGCCACCAGCCGCGCCCAGGGCTTCACCGTCGCGCGGATGCACCGGCGCATCGACCTGTTCTTCGAGATGCCGGCCTTCAGCCTGGCGCTGGTCACCGGGCTGCTGCTGATCGAGCCGGTGCGCTTCGACGGCCTCTATGCCTTGAAAGTGGTCGCGGGCCTGGTGGCCGTGGCCGGCAACGCCCTCTGCCTGGTCCCCGTGCTGCGCCGCCGCAGCGCCGCCGAAGCCGATGACCTCGGCGGCGTGATCCGCCTTTCCCGGCAGATCGACCGCATCTCCCTGCTGGCCATCCCCGCCGGGCTCCTGGCCCTGGCCTGCGGCGTCTACCTGGCGCTGATGCGTTGAGGCTCCCGGGCTGAAGCCCGGGCTACGCCCCGTAGGTTGGGCTGAGGTACGAAGCCCAACGCATAGACATTAAGACCGGGGACTTACTGCCAACCAGTCCCGGACTTCCACTTTGCGTAGCCTGGGGTCTGCTCGGTATCCACCCCTTCGATGAAGCAGTAATTGCGGGGAATGCTGCCTTTGTAAGCCCAGGCTCCGTTGGTGGATTTTCCCTGTGGCGGGCCGTTGTGCCCGTTGTCCCCCTGCAGGGTGCCGGAGAAGATGATTCCCGGCTCGGTCAGCGTCGTCCAGCGAACCTTCACCGCAACGCAGTTGCCCGCCAGGATGAGGTTGATGTAACCCTTCTGGCCGGCAGTGGTGTCGTCCCACAGGAACACGTTCAAGTGATGCTCGAGCCTGACCGAGCCTGTGGCCAGCTGAATGCCCCGCTGCTGGGCTGTCTCCAACCCGGCCTGGTCCAGAGACTGTCTTAGGGTCGCTAGACCAACGCCTGCCTTGTCGATGACGACATGTCTGTATTCCTTCACGTATCGCTCCTTGTGATGTTTTCGGAAGTGCCGAGCCTAGACCCAGGTCGCAAAAATTCCAGTCGTAGGTTGGGCTGAGGTACGAAGCCCAACGCAGAGGTGCTCAAGGAGGGCGCTGCGAGCCTTTCTTCGATGGGGACTCTGGTTGGGTTAGCCATTGCTTAGCTGGATGAGGCAATAGCTGGCAGCTTCCGCAACGAACGCCTCACCGTCGTGGCTCAGCGCTTCAAGCTCTGGTCTGAATTCATGGATGGCGTTATCGCCGACGATGTCGCATGCCTGCTCGCGCACCCGTGCATTGCTGCTGGCCAATCCAAGACGCAGCATCTCGTGATGCTCGGACGGTGCGCTGTAGTAGCGATAGGCAAAGACCCAACCGTCAATGAATGGGTCGCCTCTGGATTCAAGCAGGGCGAGGTCCTGCTGGCTCAGTACGAACTGGCGCAGCCGTATGAGTTCCGCGAAAGCGCTGCATACCGTGCCCGTTCGCGCACTCAATGCCTTTTTGTGCAGCTCGGGAGTCATCTGCATGGGCGTGCCTTCTCCAAGTGATGAACGGCTGGTCCTTCGAAGCGACTAGCGACCCGCCGAACCGGCAATCCCCTCGATCATCGCCTTGACCGCCGCCTCGCTGTCCACCGATGCAGGTGCGGAGACGCGGAACTTGAGCAGACTGTCGCCCAGCTCGAACAGGTAGAGCGAGGAGCGGATCGGTTGCACTTCGCCGGCGAAGGGCTCGACGAATTCGAAGTCCGCGCGCAGGCCGGGGATGGCCTGGCCCCGGTAGTCCAGGGTCACCGGTTGCTCGCCGACCAGCTTGCCGGTCTTGTGGAAGGTGAGGATTTCCTGCTTCTGCTGTTGCTGGTGGTTGAGCACCAGCTGGTGCCGGGCCGCTGCGATGACATCCGCCGGCGAGCCGATCGAGCTGACCTGCGGCGCCGGGTAGACATAGGCGGTGAAGACGACGGGCTGGGCGATCAGCTCGGAGTTGTAGCCGACCATGATGTGCCGGGCCCGCTCGTCGAAGCGCATGATCTGGGTGCGGAGGAAGATGCCGGAGGTGGTCGGGAAGACGATGCCGGTGTCGTCATGCCGGTAGGGGCCGGCGGCGGGGATGTCCTGGGGCTGGAACGGGCTGTTCTGGCAGCCCGCGAGGGTGATGGCCAGCAGCAGGGTGAGCAGGTACTTCATGGGACGTTCCTTGTCGTGGCGGCCAGCAGGGGCGCCGAGGCGGCAGAAATTAGCGCCTCTCCCGTGGGCTGTCCACGGCGTTATCGGTACGCCTCCCTGGCATACGCTGTCTTTGTGGCGTCGCGCAGCGGCCGGAACGCTTGCTTACCCTCCGTGGCCGGTCATCGGCCGATTTCCGTTTCCAACGCAACGAGTGACAGGGCGCTCAGGGCTTGCGTTCTCCACCCACCCCCGCCTGCAACTCCAGCAACGGCACCGGCTTCGCCCCTTCGGGCGGGGTGAAGACGAAGTCGGTGGGGCCGACCATGGGCAGGGTGTCCCACTGGTAGGTCACGCTGTGGCGCGGGCGTTCGGGTTGGTCGAGGCGGGTCAGCACCCTCTTGCAGGGCAGGGGCTCGTCGCCCTGGCGTAGCCACAGCTGCCAGTCCAGGCCCGGCTGGCGATAGGCGTAGTGCTCGCAGCTCTGGTCGCCGACCTGCTCGGTGCCGACGTGGAGCGCGCTGCCGATGCCGACCCGCTGGGCGGTGTCTGGCCCCCAGTGGATGAGATCGGCCAGCGGCAGCTGGATGCCGTAGCGCTCGCCAAGCAGGGCCAGCAGTTCCTCCTGGCTGGTGGGCGCCACCTCCCGGCCGAAGTAGCCCTGGCGGCTGTCGTAGAGGGTGAACTGCTGGCCGTCGTAGAACAGGCTGCGCTGGTAGTCGGTACTCGTCACCTGCACGCGCAGCTTGTCCGGCGCGCTCACCAGCAGTTGAGTGCGGGCATGCACCACCAGCGCCTGGCCGTTTTCCAGCAACTGGTCGCTGTCGCTTTCGGCGTCTACGGCGTACTGCTGCAGGCCGCGCAGGTGTTCGCCCATCTTCACCAGGGCGGCGAGGGCGCCTGGGTCGGGGGCGTCTTCCTCGGCGGCCAGGGCGGTGCAGGTGACGAGGGCGAGGACGAGCAAGGGGCGCTGGAGAGAGGCGGGCATGGCGGGTGACCTCGATGCGAGGCTGTCGATGGTCGTTAGGTTCCAGGGCCGCGGAGTTGGTTCCGGCCGGCGGTTCGGCGGCGGCTGGCTAAGCTGTCCCGATCATCGATGAAGGAGCACGGCATGACCGCAAGGGAGATCCACAAGGTCCGCACACCCAGCCTGGCGCTGGCCTATGAGGAGCATGGCGCGGGGGATGAGGTGGTGATCCTGCTCCACGGCTTCCCCTATTCGCCGCGCGCTTACGACGCCGTGGCACCGGCTCTGGTCGCCCAGGGGCTGCGGGTGCTGGTGCCGCACCTGCGTGGCTATGGCTCCACGCGCTTCCTGGCCGGGGACACCCCGCGTTCCGGCCAGCAGGCGGCCCTGGGCCAGGACCTGCTGGACTTCATGGATGCGCTGGCGATCCCCCGGGCGACCCTGGTGGGTTACGACTGGGGCGGGCGCGCCGCCTGCATCGTCGCGGCGCTGTGGCCGGAGCGGGTGCGGGCACTGGTGACGGGGGATGGCTACAACATCCAGAACATCGCTGTCTCGGGCACGCCGGCCGCGCCCGAGCAGGAGTTCCGCTATTGGTACCAGTTCTATTTCCACACGCCGCGCGGGCACCTGGGGCTGGAGGCGAACCGGCGGGCGTTGTGTCGCCTGCTCTGGCAGCTGTGGTCACCAACCTGGCGCTTCGATGAGGCCACCTATGCCGCCAGCGCCGAGGCCTTCGACAACCCGGACTTCGTCGAGGTGGTGATCCATTCCTACCGCCATCGCTATGGCTACGCACCGGGCGACCCGGCGCTGGAGGCCATCGAGCGGCAGCTGGCGGCGCAACCGGTCATCGGCGTGCCAAGCATCTCCCTCAGCGGCCTGGACGATGGCGTCGGCCCACCGCCCGAGGTGGACGACAGCGCCGCGCACTTCACCGGCCCCTACCGACGCCAGCTGTTGCCCGGTGTCGGCCACAACATCCCCCAGGAAGCACCGGAGGACACGGTAGCTGCCGTGCTGGAGCTGCTGCAGCCCTGAGCCGACGAAGCGAAGGGCCCGTACGGAATATTGCAATCTGGCGGCAGCACACTGCCCGCATCCATTCCCAGGAGGCGTCATCCCGTGAGCCAGAATCCCCTTTCGCCGTACCGCCTGCTGGTCGTCGCGTTCATCGGCCTGCTGGGCCTGCAACAGGCACTGGCCGACGGTTGGCGCGAGGCTGTGCCGGATGCGCAGGTGGTGGGTAGCGGCGAGTTCAGCGCCTACGGCTTCCATATCTACGATGCCAGGCTGTGGGCCCCCGGCGCGGTGCTGGGGGAGGACCGGCCCTTCGCCCTGGAACTGGTCTACCAGCGCACCATCAGCCGCGACACCCTGGTGGAAGCCAGCCTCGACGACCTGCAGCGCCTCGGCGGCGAGGCGGTGGATGCGGCCCGGCTGGGTGCCTGGCAGGCGGAGATGGAGCGCGCCTTCGTCGATGTCGAACCCGGTCAGCGCATCACCGGCGTCTACCTGCCCGGCGTCGGCGGGCGCCTGTACGTGGAAGGGCGCGCGCCCTATGAGGTGCGCGACCCGCTGTTCGCACGGACCTTTTTCGGCATCTGGCTGGACCCACGCACCCAGGACCCCGAACTGCGCCTGCAACTGCTCGGCGGCCTGCGCTCGCCCTTCGAGCCGGGCACGGCGGTGGTCACCGGCTGCTGCCCCGTGCAGCCCTAGCGGCCGCCTGCCTTAGCGCAGGCCCAGCCTGCAGTCCAGCGACCAGGCGCCCGCGCCGCGCCCGACGAGCAGCAGCAGGAGCCCGGCCCAGCTGAGGTGGGTGGACCAGGCGTCGGGGTAGACGAACACCTGGATCACCAGCGTCATGCCCAGCAGCGCCAGGGCCGAGAGGCGGGTGCACAGGCCCAGCACCAGCAGCAGCGGGAACAGGTGTTCGGCATAGGTGGCCAGGTGCGCGGCCACTTCCGGCGGCAGCAGGGGCAGCGCGTATTCGCTGCGGAACAGCTCGTAGGTGCTGTCGGTGATACTCAGGACACCCTCCACCTTGGTGCGCCCGGAGAGGAAGAACACCCCGGCGATGCCCAGGCGTGCCACCAGCAACAGCAACGCGTCGGGGAGCAGGGCGTGCAGCCGCGCGGCCAGGCTGCGGGGGGCGATGGGGCCGGCCGAGATCGGCTGGGCGTGCGGGGTATCCATGGGCGGTGCTCCGGTCAGGTGTCGCGCGTGGCGAGCAGGGGAGTGAAGGCGCCGGCCGCCAGCAGGCGGCCGAGCAGGTCGATGAAATCGAGTGTGGGGTCGGCGGCCAGGGCCAGGCCGCTGGCCTCGTCCAGTGTCAGGCCCCGGGCGCAGGCGTCGAGGAAGGCGCAGCCGCCCGGGCCCAGGGGCTGCCAGGTCACCTGGCCGTCGCTGCGGCCGAGCAGGGCGCCTTCGCCGTGCCATTCCAGGCTGTCGGGCAGGGGCCGCTCCTCGCGCTGGTGGCGCCAGATGCTGTAGGCCGGCATGTCGGCGCACCAGAGCCAGCGCAGTGCCGGTCGTGGGCGCAGGCACAGGGCGCCCAGCGCCTCGGGGCCGAGGTCGGCGATGGCGCCGAGCGCGAGAGACGGCCGCTCCGCTGCGGCGAACACCTCGACCCAGAGCCGGTCCAGCCGCGCCACCGCGCCCAGGTAGGGCAGATCGCGGGCCGGCTCGAAGGCATCGAGGAAGTCAGCGAAGCCAAGGCCGTAGTCGAGCAACTGCACCGAGGCCGGGGGCGACTGGCGCACATGCAACGCCGCCGCCGCGCCGAACCAGTCGGCGCCCACCAGGCGCTCCACTGCTGGGAAGTTGGCCCGCAGCGCATCCACGCAGCCCTTCATCAGGGTGTTGCGGTAGAGGTCGAAACCGGCCTGGCCGGCGAGTTCGGCCACCAGCCGCCGCTCTGCGCTGTCCGGTGCCCCGGGGTTGCCACGGGCGGCGTCGATGAAGGCGTCCTGGAAGGCGCCGAGGGCGAGGCTCATGGCCGTGGCTCCAGGCCGTCGAGCAAGGCCTGGGCGGTGTCGCGCTCGGCCAGCAATTCGGTGAAGGGGGGGATGCGGTCGTCGCGTTCGATCAGGGTCGGGCGCGGGCCGATGCGGGCGATCAGGCGCCGATACAGTGCCCAGACCGCGGCGTCGATGGGGGCGTCGTGGGAGTCCACCAGCAGCCCGCTGCCGCCTTCGTCGCGGCTGTGCCCGGCGAGGTGCAGTTCAAGGATGGCCTCGGCGGGGAAGGCGTCCACGTAGGCGCCCGGGTCGAAGTCCAGGTTGTGCGCGCTGACCTGCACGTTGTTCAGGTCCAGCAGCAATCCGCAACCGCTGCGCCGGCTCAGTTCGGCGAGGAAGTCGATCTCCTGGCGTTCGTGGCCGTTCATGCGCAGGTAGTGGCTGGGGTTCTCGATGGCGATGCGCCGCCCCAGGGCGTCCTGGGTGCGGGCGATGTTGTCGGTGATGCGCTCCAGTGCCGCCTCGGTGCGGGGGAAGGGCAGCAGGTCCGGGTTGTAGACGCCGCGCCAGGTGGACCAGGCGAGGTGCTCGGAGACCAGGGCCGGCTGTACCCGATCCGCCAGGGCGCGCAGGCGCCGCAGGTGGTCCGGGTCGGGCGGGCAGTCCGCTGCCAGGGACAGCGAAACCCCGTGCAGCGACAGCGGGTGGCGCGCACCTATGGCTTGCAGCCAGTCCAGGCGCGGGCCGCCGTCGACCATGTAGTTCTCCGGGTGCACCTCGAACCACAGCCCCGGCGCCGTGCAGGCGTGAGCCTGTTCGTAGTGCTCGGGCTTGAGGCCCAGTCCGGCGCCCAGCGTCGCATGGCGTTCCATGGTCGACGGCCGGCGATCAGGACTTGATCGGGGTCAGCGAGCCCATGCCGTTGGGCGTCTTGATCGAGGTGCAGGTGCCGGCCGGGACGTTCTTCCAGGCGTCGCCCTGGTAGTCCTTTTTCGAGGTGCCCGCGCAGCTGGTGCCGGCGCCGGCCTTGCAATCGTTCTGCCCGGCCATGGCCACGCCGTAGCACTTCTCCATGGCGCCGGGCTTGGCGTCGGCGGCGACGGCACCGCCGGCGAGGGTGGCGAGGGCCAGGGCAGCGGCGGTGAGAGCGATGTTGTTCATGTCGTATCTCCAATGTCCGTTGAGGGTGGCGACCGGCCTTTCACCGGTGGCTCGATGGGTAATTCGCCGGCACCGGGCATTCGGTTACAGCCCACTGAAAATTTTTTGAGATTTTTTTCGCCGCGCCCTAACGTGTGTCGCCCGAACCCCGGCAGGTGCCGGTGGCGGGAAAATTTCATCCGGTGTGTAACCAGGGCGGTCGATGAAGCGAATTAGTGACCAAGAGGCGCTCGAAGCACGGGAAGCCGGATTGCAGGCCCTGCTGCTCAAGGGGCTGGCGGGTGAGGCGGCCGCGTACCGGGAGTTCCTCGGCCGGCTCGGCGCCCACCTGCGGGCCTTCCTGATGCGTCGCCTGCAGCAGCCGAGTGATTGCGAGGACCTGGTGCAGGAGGTGTTGCTGGCCGTGCACAACGCTCGCCACACCTACCGCGCCGACCAGCCGGTGACGGCCTGGGTGCAGGCCATCGCGCGCTACAAGCTGGCCGACTATTTCCGCGCTCGGGGTCGGCGCGAGGCGCTGCACGACCCGCTGGACGAGGACGACCTGTTCGATGAGGCCGACGCGCAGCCAGGCGAGGCCAGCCGTGATCTGGGCCGCCTGCTCGAGCAACTGCCCGACAAGCAGCGGCTGCCGATCATCCACGTGAAGCTGGAGGGCCTCTCGGTGGAGGAAACCGCGCAGCTCACCGGGCTTTCCAGCTCTGCCGTCAAGGTCGGCATACACCGCGGGCTCAAGGCCCTGGCGGACATGATTCGAGGTAAGCGATGAAGACCGATGACCTGATTTCCATGCTCGCTGCCGGCAACCCGGCCCCGCCACGGGCGCCTTCGGCGCGGCGTTTCGCCCTGGCGCTGTTCTGCGGCCTGCTGGGCGCATTGCTGCTGATGGCCTGCCTGTTCGGCGTGCGCAAGGACCTGGCCGAGGTGGCCGCCACTCCGCTGTTCTGGGCCAAGGTGGCGTTGCCGGCGGCCCTGGTGCTGGGGGCACTCTGGGCCAGCGGCCGGCTGGCGAGGCCAGGCGTGGCGGTGGGCGCGCGCTGGGCGGCCATCGGCGTGCCCGTGGCGCTGGTCTGGGGGGCGAGCCTGGTGCTGTTGGCGGCACTGCCCGCCGGGGACCGGTTGGCGCAGGTGCTGGGCACTACCTGGCGCACCTGTCCGTTGAACATCGCCTTGCTCTCGGTGCCGGCGTTCATCGCGGTGCTCTGGGCCATCCGTGGCCTGGCACCCACCCGGTTGCGCCTGGCCGGGGCGGCTGGCGGCCTGCTCGCGGGGGCGTTGGCGACCCTGGTCTATTGCCTGCACTGCCCGGAGATGGCGGTGCCGTTCTGGGGTGTCTGGTACGTGCTCGGCATGGCGCTGCCGACCTTCGCCGGCTGGCTGCTGGGGCCCCGCTGGCTGCGTTGGTGATCCGGCCTCGCCGGGCTTGCCCTGAAGCGCCGCGCTGGTGCAGGCTGCGCCGTCCCGTTTCGCAGCCTTCCGGAGCCTTGCCATGTCCGCCGATCACCGCCGCCCCGTTCCCCTGGCCAAGGCCTATCGCCTGATCAACCACGGCCCCACCGTGCTGGTCAGCGCGGCCCATGGCGGCAAGCGCAATGTCATGGCGGCGGCCTGGGCCATGGCCCTGGATTTCGAGCCGCCCAAGGTTTCGGTGGTGCTCGACAAATCCACCTGGACCCGCCGCCTGCTGGAAGCCTCCGGCAGCTTCGTTCTCAACGTGCCGGCGCGCTGCCAGGTCGACCTGGTGCAGACGGTCGGCTCCAGCTCCGGGCAGACCCTGGACGAGGCGGGGCACGACAAGTTCGACGCCTACGGCATCGCCACCTTTTCCAGCGAGCAGGTCGAGGCACCGCTGGTGGAAGGCTGCGTGGCCTGGCTGGAATGCCGCCTTCTGCCCGAGCCGCACATCCAGGAACGCTACGACCTGTTCCTCGGCGAAGTGGTGGCCGCCTGGGCCGATGCGCGGGTGTTCAGCGAGGGCCGCTGGAACTTCGAGGGGCATGACGACCTGCGCACCCTGCACCATGTGGCGGGCGGGCATTACCTGGTGATAGGCGAGTGTGTTGGCGGGAAGGAGTTGCCGCTCAAGGGGTGAGGGCTTCCCGTTAGGTGTGGGAGCGGTTTCAACCGCGAAAGACCTTGCGCAGGCACTCGGCTGCGAATGGCCGGGTAGCCCATTCGCGAATGAATTGGCTCTGTCTGCGTTAAGTGTTGCTAGAAGAATTGAGCCCAGCTGATTGCCGAGCTCTGGTGATGTTTCTGGTTTCGCCCCCCGGGCGAGTCTCTTTTGGCAGTCGTCGGGGTGCCGAACCACCCAAAAGAAACCAAAAGGGCTTGCCCCATCATCCGGCCCCGGCTTCGCCGGGGTTCCCTCACTCCATCGTCGTTACTCGCTACGCTCGCCCTTCGGGCCGCACTGAAGTGCGTTCGCCGCAAGCGTCGTCTGGGGGCCGGCGCGATGGGCCATCCATGGCCTGGCGCGCCTCTCGCGGCATCCATGCCGCTCGTCCCCCGGCGCAACGACTGCGTTCGGCCTCCTGGAGGGGCGTTGGCGGCTGCTCCAACTTCTTCGTCCAGCGCATCGCCATGTGGTGCGCACGGGCTTTCGTAGGATGGTGTAGAGCGAAGCGAAACCCATGCGGTGGAGGTGGAAGAAATCCATAAATGCCTGGAAAGCACCGTGCTTGAGCCCTTGCTTTAAAACCACAACAGCTAACGCCGACAGATCCAATGAATTCGCTCCCGCAAGGGGAGACGCCCCACCCGTGAGGGCGGGGCGCTTGCATCACTCGGCGGTGGCGGCCGGGGCGGCCTCGGGCTGGACGGGAGTGAAGTCCAGCTGCAGGCGCTCGTGGCTCCAGGCGCGGGTGGCGTTGGTCAGCTCGACGTCGTCGTTCAGCTTGCGGCCGTAGGAGGGGATGATCGCCTTCAGGCGGGCCTGCCAGGCATCGCTTTTCATCTTCTCGGGGAAGATCTTCTCCAGCACGCTGAGCATGATCGGCGCGGCGGTGGAGGCACCCGGGGAGGCGCCCAGCAGCGCGGCGATGGAACCGTCGGCGGCGCTGACCACTTCGGTGCCGAACTGCAGCACGCCGCCTTTCTCGGCGTCCTTCTTGATCACCTGCACGCGCTGGCCGGCCTGGATCAGTTCCCAGTCGGCGTCCTGGGCATCGGGGAAGTACTCGCGCAGGGCGGCCATGCGGTCGTCCTGGCTGAGCATCAGCTGGCCGATCAGGTACTGGCTGAGGTCCATGTTGTCGATGCCGGCATTGGTCATCGGGCCGATGTTGTCGGTGGTGATGGCACTGAACATGTCCATGTGCGAGCCATTCTTGAGGAACTTGGTGGAGAAGGTGGCGAAGGGGCCGAACAGCAGCACCTCCTGGCCATCGACCACGCGGGTGTCCAGGTGCGGCACGGACATGGGCGGCGAGCCGACCGAGGCCTTGCCGTAGAGCTTGGCGTGGTGGCGCGCGACGATGTCCTGGTTGCGGGTCATCAGGAACGAGCCGCCCACCGGGAAGCCGGCGTAGCCGTCGGCCTCGGGGATGGCGGATTTCTGCAGCAGCTTGAGGGCGCCGCCGCCGGCGCCGATGAACACGAAGCGGGCGTTGACCGCGCGCTCCTCGCCGCCCTTGGCCAGGTCGGCGACCACGACTTTCCAGGTGCCGTCTTCGTTGCGCACGATGTCGCGCACTTCATGGCTGAGGTTGAGCTTGAAGTTGGGCGACTCGGACAGCGAGCCGAACAGCTGGCGGGTGATCTCGCCGAAGTTCACGTCGGTGCCGATGGGCATGCGGGTGGCGGCGATCTTCTGGTCCTGGGCGCGGTTCTCCATCACCAGCGGTACCCACTGGTCGATCTGCGCGTGGTCCTCGCTGTACTCCATGCCGCGGAACAGCGGGCTGTGCTGCAAGGCCGCGTGGCGCTTCTTCAGGTAGGCGACGTTGTCGTCACCCCAGACGAAGCTCATGTGCGGCACGGTGTTGATGAAGGAGTGCGGGTTCTTCAGCACGCCCTGGTCGATCTGGTAAGCCCAGAACTGCTTGGATATCTCGAAGGATTCGTTGATCGCCACGGCCTTGCTGATGTCGATGCCGCCATCGGCGGTCTCGGGGGTGTAGTTCAGCTCGCAGAAGGCGGAGTGGCCGGTGCCGGCGTTGTTCAGGGCGTTGGAGCTCTCCTCGGCGACCTGGTCCAGGCGCTCGAAGGTTTCGATCTTCCACTCGGGTTCGAGCTCGTGCAGGTAGGTGCCGAGGCTGGCGCTCATGATGCCGCCGCCGATCAGCAGCACGTCCAGGGGTTTCTCGGAGGAATCGGGCTGGGAGCAGCCCATGACGCTCAGGCACAGGAGCGCCAGCAGTAGTTTCTTCATTTACCAACCGTCCAGATTTCGAGCATGGCCTGCCGCCCCGGGGGCACGCGGAGTGACGAACCCCGCTGGCTCGGTGGCGCTCGGGTGGTTCGTCTTCCTGGGCTGGCGGCCATGCATTCTCGTGGCCGGGGCGTGTGCGGCGCCCCGGTCAGGCGCCTCGGCGCCCTGCATGCGGTGGCTGTTCGCCACCGTGGGCGGCCAATAGAGCAAGGAGCGTGCCTGGCGGCTTCAGGCCAGGCGCTGTGCGGGTCATGCCGTCAGGCAGGGGGCTTGTAGTGGCGGGAGTCCGCCATTACAGGGGCACGCGTGGGGTGATCTAGGCGGAATTTCGCCCGACCGGCCGTAACCGAGCGCCCCGAGGCTGTTTTTACGCAGCATCACCGAGCGCAGGTATTTTTCAGCCCCGGGTGCGCGGGTCCACGTAGTAGGTCACCTGCTGCCGCGGGTCGAGGTATTCCAGCGCATCCGCTGGCACCTGCCCGGGGCGCACGCTGCGGGCGATGGTGATCGAGGGCTCGTGCTCGAGGTTGACGATCAGCGCCTCTTCCTTCGGCACCTTGGGGTCGAAGAGGATCAGCGTCGGCTTCAGCGGCAGGGTCGGGTGCATGCCCAGCACCAGGCCGTAGCGATCGTCCTGCAGCTGCACCAGGCTGCCCGGCGGGTAGACGCCCATGCAGCGGATGAAGGCCTTGAGCATCACCTCGTCGAAGCGCTGGCGGTACTGCCCGTACATGCGCGACAGGGCCTCATGGGGGCTGAGGCCGTCGCGCGGGTTGAGCGGGTTGCACAGGTTGTCGAAGTGGTTGGTGATGCACACCACCCGGCTCAGGCGGCCGATGCTCGCCTCGTGCAGCTGCTTGGGGTAGCCGCTGCCGTCGCAGTACTCGTGGTGCTCGTGGATGATCCGCTGCACCTCGTCATCGAGCATCAGCTGCTGGCTGCGGCGCAGGCCGAATTCGGTGTGCATCTGCAGCAGCTGCTGCTCGGGGCGGGTCAGGGGTTCGGGCTTGAGCAGCACCTTGCTGGGCACGTCCATCTTGCCCATGTCGTGGAGCAGGGCGCCGAGGCCGAGGCTGTGGCAGGCCTCGCTGTCGTAGCCGAGCTGGCGGCCGAGCATGACCGAGAGCACGGTGACGTTCAGCGAATGGAAGTAGGCGTCTTCGGCGGGCTTGCCGTTGATGCTGTGCAGAGCGGCGCCGTCTTCGCCGAGCACCGACGCCACCAGGTCGCCGACCACCTGGCCGGCCTGCTTGAGGGCCTCCTCGGGCTGGCTGCGCAGGGTCTGGTTGAGCTGCTTGACCTGCTGGCTGGCGAGGATGAACTTGCGGTCCACCTCCGCCAGGCGCTTGCGCAGCTTGCTGAGCTTGACCACCCGCTCCTGGCGGGCGATGTCCTCGGGGCTGGGCGCTGGTGCTTCCTCGGGTTCCGGCGGGTGCGGCGCGTCGGGTTCCAGCTCCAGGGGCTCGCAATCGCTGCGCGCCGGGTCGTAGCGCAGGCGCTTGAGGCCGAGGTCGCGCAGGGCCTTGATCTGCCCCTCGTCCTTGATCTTGAAGTTGCTGAAGGTGAAATCGTGCTCCCACCAGCCCAGTTCGAGCTGGATGTAGAGGCCGACGCAAAGCTGGTCCGGCGTGATGTAGGCAGGTGCTGCGGTCATTCCATGGCCCAGGTGCTGGCTAAGTGATGGCAGTCTAACGGTTTGCCTTCCTCGGAGCAGCCCTGTCATCCGTTCGGCCGCCCGTGCCCGGCCGTCAGGATTCGCGGGGTTGCATCGGCGCCGGTCGATGCCGCGATCCGCCCTCGTTTCCTTTGAGTGGCCAGGTTTCACGGGGTTCAGCATAGTTGCTCCGCAGGCGGCGCAAGGGCCGGCCGCCTGCGGGGCGTGCTCAGGAGAGGATCACGTAGTCGCTGCGCTGGGTGATGCCGCGGTGCTCGCCTTCCACCAGTTGCACGTAGCGGCCGTCCACCTGGTCGATGGGAACGCAGTCGTCGACGTCCAGCAGGGCGTCGGTGTGGGGTTTGTCCCAGCCGGCGAGCATGCGCCGCTTGCCCTTTTCCTTGGCCTCGGCCTTGTCCCGCGCCACCACCAGCAGGTAGCGATGGGCTTCGCCGAAGGCGCCCGGCTCGTAGCCGCCGAGGTTGAGGAAGAACAGGCGAGGCGCACCGGCAGCGGGGGCGGCATTGCCGAGGCTGACGCGGTAGCCGTCGACGCCTTCGATGGCCATCCACGAGTCGATGTGCAGGCCGGCGGGGCTGCCGAACCATTCGTGGCGCAATTGCGGGTGGGTGTCTTCGATGGCGTCGGCGAAGGCGAACACCACGTCATGGACTTCGATCTTGGCCCGGGGGTGCTTGCCTCCGAGCATCACGACGAACAGCATCTTGGGTCCTGGCAGGTCGATCGGGCCCGGCATCCGGTGCCGGGTGGGGGCGCCATGGTAAGGCGCCGCTTCGTTGGGTGGTAGCGCCGTCCGGCGCCCGGACGAAGCGTCGTCCCTCAACCGCGCCTGGCGGCGAGCCCGGCGATGCCGTCCACCGCTTCGGCGAGCTGGCGCTGGGTGAAGGGCTTGGACAGGCGCGGCAGGTCCAGGCGCACCCCGGTGGGCAGCTCGGCGTAGCCGGACACCATCAGCACCGGCAGCCCGGGGTGGCGCGCGCGAACCTCCAGTGCCAGCTGCGCGCCGGTCATGTAGGGCATCGCATGGTCGGTCACCAGCAGGTCGTAGCGCTCGCGCTCGAGCAGGTCCAGGGCTTCCTTGGCGGAGTGGGCGACGGCCACGTGGTGGCCGAGGTCCTCCAGCATCTCGGCGGTGTTGGTCAGCACCAGGTCGTCATCGTCCACCGCGAGAATCGCCAGGCCCGGCGCTGTCGAGGCACCGGCCGGTGCCAACACCGTGACCTGCCGCACCGGGGGCTCGCCGTGCAGCGCCTCTTGCGCGGGCAGCCAGATCTCCGCCGTGGTGCCGCGCCGTGGCGTGCTGTGCAGGCGCAGCACGCCGTCGGACTGCTGGGCGAAACCGTGGACCATGGACAGCCCGAGCCCGGTGCCCTTGCCGATGCCCTTGGTGGTGAAGAAGGGCTCGGTGGCGCGCTTGAGCGTGGCTTCATCCATGCCTTCGCCCATGTCGGTGACGGCCAGGCACACGTAGCGCCCGGGCCGCAGCCCGCTGTCGCCCAGGGGCACCGCCTCCTCGCGGGCGGCGATGACGATGCGGCCTTCGCCGCCCATGGCGTCGCGGGCGTTGACGGCGAGGTTGAGCAGGGCGGATTCCAGCTGGTTGGGGTCGGTCTCCACCGCCGGCAGCTGCAGCGGGAAGAGGGTCTCGACGGCGATGGTGGAGCCCAGGGCGCTCTGCAGCAGCTCGGTCATGTCCTCCACCAGCTGGCGCAGGTCGATGAGTTCGCGGCGCAGGTCCTGGCGCCGGGCGAAGGCGAGCATGCGCGTGGTCAGCGAGGCACCGCGTTCGGCGGCGCTGCGGGCGTTGTCCACCAGGCGCAGCAGCGGCGCCTCCTGTGGCATGCGCCGGCGCAGCAGTTCGAGGCTACCGAGCACCGCCATCAGCAGGTTGTTGAAGTCGTGGGCGATGCCGCCGGTGAGGCTGCCGATGGCCTCCATCTTCTGCACCTGCTGCAGGGCCTGCTCGGCCTTGACCCGTGCGGTTTTCTCCACCGCTTCGGGCACCATGGCGACCACCTCGCCGGTTTCGTTGAGCACCGGCCGCAGGGAGAAGTCGAACAGCCGGGTGCCGCCGGGCAGGTCCAGGGCCATGCCGAGGTTCTCGGTGGCGCCGGCGGCGACCCGTTGCACCGCCGCGCGGATCACCTCGGGCATGCCGGGCGTGCGGGTGAACCAGGGGGTTTCCCAGAAGGGCTTGCCGGCTACCTGTTCCAGGCTGGCGTCGATACCCGCCAGGGCGGTGGCGTTGAAGTGCAGCACCTCGCCACTGGCGGCGATCAGCCCCTGGTAGAGGTGCGAGGTTTCGAAGATGGCGCGGATGTTGGCTTCGCTCTGGGCCAGGGCGGCGGTGCGTTCGGCCACCTTGGCTTCCAGCTCCTCGCGGAAGCGGCGCTCGCCCTCGCGGGCCTCGGCCTCCGAGCGCACCCGTTCGATGTGGGCCCAGGAGCGCTCGGTCACCTCGGTGAGCAAGGCCAGCTCCTTGTGCGTCCAGTTGCGTGGGCGGCTGTCGTGGATGGCCATCAGTGCGGTGAGCCGGCCGCCCTTGACCAGGGGCAGGCAGAGGGTCGCCGCCAGGCCGATGGCGAGGTAGGTGGCGGCCTCTGCGGGCGCCAGTTGGCCACGGTTGTCGTCCAGCACCAGGGGCAGCCCGGCGCCGAGGCGCTGCACCGCCAGCTGGCCGAAATCGGAAAGGTGATAGTGGCCGACGATGCTCTGGCTGCCCGGGGCGGCCCAGTCGCCGCGGATGGTGAAGCCGTCGCCGTCGGGGTCCATGTCGGCGTAGGCGCAGACGGCCACGCCCAGGTGCTCGCCGAGCATGCGGGTGGTGATGGCGAGGATCTGGTCGGCATCGACGCTGCGGGAGGTTTCCTTGCCGAGGGCGTCGAGGAACAGCAGCCGCGCCTCATTCTCGCGCAGGGCGTCCTCGGCCAGGTGGCGCCCGGTCATGTCGCTGGCGGCACCGAACCATTCGCTGATCTCGCCGTCGGCATCCAGCAAGGGCACGGCACGGGAGAAGGTCCAGCCCAGGCTGCCATCGAGCAGGTACACGCGGTGCTCCAGCTGGAAGATGCCTTTGGTGCGTACGGCCTGGTCGATGGCCGCGCGTACCCGGGGCTGGTCCTCGGCGGGGATGTAGTCCTGCAGCCAGTTGGCGGTGGGGCGGCGGAGGTCGGCGATCAGGCCCTTGCCGTCGAGGCGGCGCATTTCGGTCCAGTGCGGGTCCATGCGAAAGAGCATGTCGGAGGAGGCGTTGACCAGCGCGCGGAAGCGCTCCTCGCTCTCGCGCACGCGGGCCTCGGCGGCGGCGCGTTCGGTGATGTCCTGGCCCTCGACGAAGATGGCGGTGACCCGGCCCTGGCCATCCACCACCGGCTGGTAGACGAAGTCGAGCACGCGCTCTTCCTCGATGCCGCCGGGTTCGCGCTGCAGCATGACGTGCACGCCGGTGCCGACATAGGCCTTGCCGCTGGTGCGGACCTGGTCGAGTAGCTCGATGAAACCTTGTCGCTCCACCTCCGGCAGGGCCTCGCGCAGGGGGCGGCCGATCAGGTCGCGGTCGCCCACCAGGCGGCGGTAGACGGGGTTGGCCAGCTCGAACACGTAGTCCGGCCCGGCGAGCAGCGCCATCAGTCCCGGGGCCTGTTCGAACAGGCTCTGCAGGCGGCTGCGCTCGGCCTGCATGTGGCGCTCGGCGCGGACCCGCTCGGTGGTCTCGACGACGATGGCGATGACCCCGGCGGGGTGGCCGCTCTCGTCGAGCACGGGTGAGTAGTCGAGGTTCATCCACACCGATTCGGGGCGGCCGTTGCGGTGCAGGGTGAGTTCCTGGTCCTTGTAGGCGAGGGTGCCGCCGGCCAGGCCGACCTTCATCACGTTGTCGTTGAAGTCGGCGACCTCGGGCCAGCCCTGGCGCACCTCGGAGCCCAGCAACTGCGGGTGGCGCCCGCCGGCGAACACCGAATAGGCGTCGTTGTAGATCATGGTGCCGGCCTCGCCCCACAGCAGCACGATGGGCACCGGCGAGAGCAACAGCATGCCGGTGACGGTCTTCAGGCTTTGTGGCCAGGCCTCGATGGGCCCAAGGGGCGTCGCCGCCCAGTCATGGGCGTTGATCAGCCGGCCCAGCTCGCCGCTGCTGGGCAGGAATTGCGGGCTCGGCGTGCCGGTTGGCGAGCGGGGCGCTTCATCGGTCATCGGGGCTGGATCCAGGGCGGCAAGGCTGTCGACGAGAGGGCATGGGCGGGCATGGCCCTGGCTTTCGGCAGCATAGCATCGGGAAAGTTGCGACCCTAAGGGGGCGCACGACGCAGCGCTATGGCCGCGCGGCGATCATGCAGTCGATGGTCGAGGCGATCGTGGCGTTGCGGGGGGCGCACCGGGCCGGTTGAACCGGCCCGGGCAGAGGGGGCTCAGTGCTTGCCGCTTTCGTCGGGCAGGGCGAGGAATTGCTTTTCCTGGTTCCAGTCGAAGGGCTCGTCGTTCTCTTCGGCTTCGAAGCGGCGCTCGTCGAGGCGCTGGAACAGGGCGATTTCTTCGTCGGGCATGAAGTGCAGGCAGTCGCCGCCGAAGAACCACAGCAGGTCGCGGGGGACCAGGTGGGCGATCTGCGGGTAGCGGTGGAACACCTGGCTGATCAGGTCCTGGCCCAGGTAGAGGCTGGCCTCGGGGTCGCGCGGCAGTTCGCTCATCAGCTCTTCGAAGCGTTCGACGAAGAGGGCGTGGTTCTCTTCGGGAACCTGCTCGGCTTCGCCCAGGGCGACCAGGATGCCGCGCAGGTGGGCGAGCAGGGCGAGGTGGTGGTCGAGGTAGGAGTTGGCCATGGCGTGGGTCCTGGAGCGGAATGAAAACGGGCGCGGAGTATAAGTCGCTCCGCGCCCGCTGTCCCGCCCACCGGGCCGGGTGGTGGCCCTAGCGGACCTGGCCTTCGTTGAGCAGCAGCTCTTCCTTGGCGTAGTCGTCGACGTCGATCACCTTGCGCCGCGCCACTTCGGCGGCGCGCAGGCGCTGGGCCTCGCTGGCGTCGACCACGCCGGCGGCCAGGGCGGCGTCGATCAGGTTCTCGCCGGCTGCGGGTTTCACCTGGCCTTCCTTGACGGCCTTGTGCAGCTTCTTCTGCAGCGGCTGTACGGCGGCCAGGGCGTCGACGGCGTGCTGCAGTGCGCCGACCGGGTCGTTTTCGGCCTGTGGGCGGAAGCAGCCGGCGAGCAGGTTTTCCAGCGCCGGGTCGCCACGGTCGCGGCCGATGATGGCGGCGATTTCCGCATCGAGTTCATCCGACGGCCCCTTGTGGCGGCGGCCGAAGGGGAACACCAGCACGCCGAGCAGGCAGCCGAAGATGCGGTTGGGGAAGTTGGCCAGCAGGCCGGCGAGGGCGTCCTCGGCCTTGCCCAGGCTTTCCTCCAGGGCCCAGCGCAACAGAGGGCGCAGGTGCTCGGGGCTGTCCAGGTCGTGGTAGCGCTTGAGCGCGGCGGAACCCAGGTAGAGGTGGCTGAGCACATCACCCAGGCGCGCCGAGAGGCGTTCGCGGCGCTTCAGCTCGCCGCCCAGCAGCATCATGCTGAAGTCGGCGAGCAGGGCGAAGGCGGCGGCCAGGCGGTTGAGGCTGCGGAAGTAGCCCTGGGCCAGGCGGTCACCGGGGGCGCTGCCGAGCTGGCCGAAGGTCAGGCCCAGCAGCAGGGTGCTGGCGGCGTTGCTGACGGCGAAACCGATGTGCTGCATCAGCAGGTCGTCGAACTCTTCCAGGGCGCGGTCGTGGTCCTCGCGGCCGGCGAGGGCCATTTCCTTGAGCACGAATGGATGGCAGCGGATGGCGCCCTGGCCGAAGATCATCAGGTTGCGCGAAAGGATGTTGGCGCCTTCCACGGTGATGAAGATCGGCGCGCCCTGCCAGGAGCGGCCCAGGTAGTTGTTCGGGCCCATGATGATGCCCTTGCCGCCGTGCACGTCCATGGCGTGGCCGATGCACTCGCGGCCGCGTTCGGTGAGGTGGTACTTGAGGATGGCCGAGAGCACCGAGGGCTTCTCGCCCAGATCCACCGCGTTGGCGGTGAGCATGCGCGCGGCGTCCATCATCCAGGCATTGCCGCCGATGCGCGCCATGGCTTCCTGGATACCTTCGAAGGCCGACAGCGGCACGTTGAACTGCTCGCGCACGCGGGTGTACTGGCCGGTGACCAGGCTGGTGTACTTGGCGGCGCCGGTGCCCACCGCCGGCAGGGAGATGGAGCGGCCGACGGAGAGGCAGTTCATCAGCATCATCCAGCCCTTGCCGAGCATGGGCTGGCCGCCGATCAGGTAGTCCAGCGGCACGAACACGTCCTTGCCGGAGTTGGGGCCGTTCATGAAGGCGGCGCCCAGGGGCAGGTGGCGGCGGCCGATTTCCACGCCGGGGGTGTCGGTGGGGACCAGCGCCAGGCTGATGCCGAGGTCTTCCTCGTCACCCAGCAGGTGCTCGGGGTCGTAGGCCTTGAAGGCCAGGCCGAGCAGGGTGGCCACCGGGCCCAGGGTGATGTAGCGCTTCTCCCAGGTCAGGCGCAGGCCGATGACTTCTTCACCCTCCCACTGGCCCTTGCAGATGATGCCGACGTCGGGCATGGCGCCGGCGTCGGAGCCGGCCAGCGGGCCGGTGAGGGCGAAGCAGGGGATGTCTTCACCACGGGCCAGGCGCGGCAGGTAGTGCTGGCGCTGCTCGTCGGTGCCGTAGTGCAGCAGCAGTTCGGCCGGGCCGAGGGAGTTGGGCACCATCACGGTGGAGGCGAGGTCGCCGCTGCGGGTGGCCAGCTTCATGGCCACCTGGGAGTGGGCGTAGGCAGAGAAGCCCTTGCCGCCGTATTCCTTGGGAATGATCAGGGCGAAGAAGCCGTTGGCCTTGATGTGTTCCCAGGCTTCCTGGGGCAGGTCCATGCGCTGGCCGATGTCCCAGTCGCTGACCATGGCGCAGAGTTCTTCGGTGGGGCCGTCGATGAAGGCCTGCTCTTCGGCGGTAAGCGCCGGGCGCGGGTAGTCGAGCAGCTTGTTCCAGTCGGGGCGACCGCTGAACAGTTCGCCGTCCCACCACACGGTGCCGGCCTCGATGGCGTCGCGCTCGGTCTCCGACATGGGTGGCAGCACGCGCTGGAACCAGGAGAACAGCGGGGCGGTGATCAGCTTGCGGCGCATCTCCGGCAGGGCCAGGGGCAGGGCGACCGCCAGCCACAGGACCCAGAGGATCGCCAGCAACCAGCCCGGCGAGTGGCTGAACACCCCCATCGCCAGGAGGTACAGGGCCACCGCGCCGAGGGCGGGCAGGGGGGCGGTACGGCGGTGCGCCAGCCAGGCGACCCCCAGGACCAGAACGAGCAACCAGACGAACACCATGTGTGATCCTCCTTGATGACGGTGCGGTAAGGGCGCGACCGTCACGAGCGTAGTCGTCGCCATGGAAGGTGGCGACATGGGCAGTGAGCTTGGCCGGATCGTCGTTAGGCGGGCGTCGGGGCCGCCCCTAGACTGGGAACGGTTCACCGAGGAGAAATGCCATGCAGCCTTACCTGCGATCCGGTCGCTTCGTTGATAGTGACCACCCCCTGGTGGTTGAGTTCGCCTCGCGAAACTGCGGCGGGAGCGCGCAACCGCGTGACCGGGCGGTCAGTCTGTACTACGCCGTGCGCGACTCCATCCGCTACAACCCCTACGCCTTCAGCCGCGACCCCGAGTCGCTCAGGGCCAGCACCGCCCTGGCGGTGGGCGAGTCGTACTGCGTGCCCAAGGCCATCCTCCTCGCGGCCTGTGCGCGGCATTGCGGCATCCCCGCGCGTATCGGCCTGGCCGATGTGCGCAACCACCTCGCCACCCCGCGCCTGCTGCAGTTGCTGAAGAGCGAGGTGTTCGCCATGCATGGCTACACCGAGCTGTACCTCGATGGGCGCTGGGTCAAGGCGACGCCGGCCTTCAACCTGGAGCTGTGCCGGCTGTTCGATGTCGCGCCGCTGGAGTTCGATGGGGCGACCGACAGCGTCTTCCACCCCTTCAACCGCCAGGGCGAGCGCTACATGGAATACCTCGCCGACCACGGCCAGTTCGACGACCTGCCGGAGGCGCTGTTCTTCGGCCACCTGGAACAGGTCTACCCGCACCTGTTCGAGGCCGATGCGGCCTTCATGAGCGGTGACCTGCACAGCGAGGCGGCTGCCGTAAAGACACCGTAGGTTGGCGCCGAGCGCAGCGAGGCCCAACGCATCGTGGTCCGGTCCCGCCGCATCGGGCTTCACCCCAAGCACGCCTTCGTCCATTCGCCACCCCGCTCCGGTCGATATGCGTTATCAACGCAAATCCTTGGCCAGGGTGGGGGGATTTGCCTCTAGAATCGACGCCTCATGAAAAGTCAGGACAATCACAGATGCTGAAGATCTGGGGCCGCAAGAATTCGTCCAATGTGAGAAAGGCGCTCTGGGCTGCCGAAGAGGCTGGTATCGCCTTCGAGGCGATCGATGCCGGAGGCGCCTTCGGCCTGGTCAACGACCCCGAGTACCGGGCCAGGAACCCCAACGGCCTGGTGCCGCTGATCGAGGATGGCGAGCTGGTGCTCTGGGAATCCAACGCCATCGTCCGCTACCTGGCCGCGCGTTATGCCGCGGGCCGTCTCTACCCTGAAGACCCGGTGCTGCGTGCCCGGGGCGACAAGTGGATGGACTGGACCACCTCGGCCTTCGCCCCGGTGTTCCGCGACCTGTTCTGGGGCACCCTGCGTACGCCGCCGGCGGAACGCGACCCGGCGAAGATCGCCGCCGCCCTGGCCCGTTGCAGCGAGCTGCTGGCGATGCCCGAGCGGGCCCTGGCCGAGCAGCCATTCCTCTCCGGCGAGCATTTCGCCATGGGTGACATCCCCTTGGGCAGCTTCATCTATGCCTGGTTCGAGATGCCCATCCAGCGCCCCGAGCTGCCGGCCCTGGAGGCCTGGTACGGCCGCCTCAAGGAGCGCCCGGCCTACCGCAAGGCGGTGATGACCGCCCTGACCTGATGCTAGGCTCAACCCATCAAGCGGCTTGATGGTTGCGTTTGCAGCCATCAAGACGAATTTCCATCTATTTGCACAAAGGCACGTCATGACATCTGCTCTGTCCATCCGGCAGCTGACCAAGACCTACGGCAACGGCTTCCAGGCCCTCAAGGGCATCGACCTGGAAGTGGCCGAAGGCGATTTCTTCGCACTGTTGGGCCCCAACGGCGCCGGCAAGTCCACCACCATCGGCATCCTCTCCACCCTGGTGAACAAGACCAGCGGCACGGTCAATGTCTTCGGCAACGACCTCGACACCTCGCCCTACGCGCTCAAGCGCTGCCTTGGCGTGGTGCCCCAGGAGTTCAACTTCAACCAGTTCGAGAAGGTCTTCGACATAGTCGTGACCCAGGCCGGCTACTACGGCATCCCGGCGAAGATCGCCAAGGAGCGCGCCGAGCAGTACCTCACCCAGTTGGGCCTGTGGGACAAGCGTGACGCGGCGTCCCGCGAGCTGTCCGGCGGCATGAAGCGGCGCCTGATGATCGCCCGAGCGCTGGTCCACGAGCCGCGCCTGCTGATCCTCGACGAGCCCACCGCCGGCGTCGACATCGAGCTGCGCCGCTCCATGTGGAGTTTCCTCACCGGGCTCAACGCCCAGGGCATCACCATCATCCTCACTACCCACTACCTCGAGGAAGCCGAGCAGCTGTGCCGCAACATCGGCATCATCGACCACGGCACCATCGTCGAGAACACCAGCATGAAGTCGCTGCTGAAGAAGCTCCACGTGGAGACCTTCCTGCTCGACCTCAAGGATTCCCTGGCCAGCCTGCCGCAGCTCGCCGGCTACCCGGCGCGCCTGGTGGACCACCACACCCTGGAGGTGCAGGTGGACAAGAGCCAGGGCATCACTGAGCTGTTCCGCCAGCTCTCGGCGCTGAACATCGATGTGATCAGCCTGCGCAACAAGACCAACCGCCTGGAGGAGCTGTTCGTGTCCCTGGTCGAGAAGAACCTGTCGAAGGTGGCCGTATGAGTTCCGAACTGCGCGCCAACCTGGTCGCCCTCAACACCATCGTCTACCGCGAAGTCCGCCGCTTCACCCGCATCTGGCCGCAAACCCTGCTGCCCCCGGGCATCACCATGGCCCTGTACTTCGTGATCTTCGGCAACCTGATCGGCCGGCAGATCGGCGACATGGGCGGCTTCAGCTACATGGAGTACATCGTGCCGGGGCTGATCATGATGTCGGTGATCACCAACTCGTACAGCAACGTGGTCTCCAGCTTCTTCGGCAGCAAGTTCCAGCGTTCGGTGGAGGAGCTGCTGGTGTCGCCGGTCTCGCCGCACACCATCCTCCTCGGCTACACCATCGGCGGCGTGCTGCGGGGCCTGGCGGTGGGGGTGATCGTGACCCTGCTGTCGCTGTTCTTCACCAAGCTGCAGGTGCACCACCTGGGCGTGACCGTGCTGGTGGTGCTGCTGACCGCCACCACCTTCTCCCTGGGTGGCTTCATCAACGCGGTGTATGCGCGCAACTTCGACGACATCTCCATCGTCCCGACCTTCGTGCTGACGCCGCTGACCTACCTGGGCGGGGTGTTCTACTCCATCAGCCTGCTGCCGCCGTTCTGGCAGACGGTGTCCCTGGCCAACCCCATCCTGCACATGGTCAACGCCTTCCGTTACGGCATCCTCGGTGTCTCCGACATCAACATCGGCATCGCCATCGGCCTGATGACGCTGACCACGGTGATCCTCTACATCGCCTGCATCCGCCTGCTGGTGAGCGGTCGGGGTATGCGCCAGTAAGGCATCGCTGATGAGGGCAAGGGTGCTCCAGCCGTAGGAGCGAGCTCTGCTCGCGAACCTTGAATGGCGGGGGCTGGATGGCATTGCTCTGTCATGGGAGCGAATTCATTTGAACTTGGAAAACCACGTCCTTAGGGCGTGGTCATCGGTTCTGCCTGTGACGATTTGAATTGATAGCCCTGCAGGATGAACGCGTGTCGTAGGGTGTGCCGTGCGCACCTCCGCGCGGTGCTTCCGGCGAGTCCGAGGTGCGCGCAGCACACCCTACGTCCGAAGTGAGCGGCGGCTGCTTGCTCCAAGGTCTGATTGCGCCCCTTCTAGGGGGCCAAAAGCAAAGCACGTTCTAAGAACGTGGATTTTTACTCGCGAATAAAGGCCCGTACCGGGCATCGCGGTTGAAACCGCTGGCCCGCCTCCGAATTGCACCCACTCCGATACAAAGCGTCACAGACTGCATCTATCTTTACGTGCCCCTGACAAAAGTCTGCCGATACTCTCGGTAGACTTTTTCATTTCCGACAAGAACGACTCGAAAAGAGGCTGTTGATGATCGCTCGTCGCCGCGCCTGGCCGTTGCTGCTGTGTGGATTGCTCGCCTGTCCGGCCTTCGCCGCCAATCCGCCCCTGGTGGAGGTGGCCGAGCCCCAGCGGGCGCTGGTGCGGGATGAGCTGGTGACCTTCGGCTCGTTGCGCTCCGACGAGTCGGTGACCATCCGCCCGGAGATCGAAGGGCGCCTGGCGCGCCTGCATTTCAAGGAAGGGCAGCAAGTGAAGGGCGGCGACCTGTTGGTCAGCCTCGACGACGCCATCGCCCGTGCCGAGCTGGACCAGGCCCGGGCCAACCTGGAGCTGGCGGAGAAGAGCTACCAGCGCGCGCAGATGCTGTTCAAGCGCGGCGCCAGCAATGCCCAGGCCCAGGACGAGGCGCAGTCCCAGCAACAAGCCGCCCGTGCCAGCCTGGCCTTGGCCCAGGCGCGCCTCGACAAGACCCAGATCCGCGCGCCCTACGACGGCTTCCTCGGCCTGCGCCAGGTGAGCACCGGCGACTACCTCAGCCCCGGCCAGGACATCGTCAACCTGGAGGTGCTCGACCCGCTCAAGGTGGACTTCCGCGTGCCGCAGAAGGCCGTGGCCCAGGTGCATGTCGGGCAAACCGTGGAGATCAGCGTCGATGCTTACCTGGGTGAGCGCTTCCGTGGCCGCATCATCGCCCTCAACCCGCGCCTGGACGAAGTCGGTCGCAGCCAGGCCATCCGCGCGCAGATCGGCAACGCCGACCACCGCCTCAAGCCTGGCCAGTTCGTCAAGGTTTCGGTCATCCTCGAAGAGCGCCCCGACGCGCTGCTGATCCCCGAGGAAGCGGTGATCCCCGTGGGCCAGCAGCTGTTCGTCGCCATAGTCGTGGACGGCAAGGTGGAGCGCCGGCAGATCCGCATCGGCCAGCGCCAGCGCGGCAAGGCCGAGGTGCGCGAAGGCCTGCAGGGCAACGAGCAGGTGATCACCGCGGGCTGGCAGAAGGCCGGGCCCGGGCAGGAGGTGCGCAGCGTGGCGCGGGGTGAGCTATGACCCTGTCCGACCTGTGCATCCGCCGCCCGGTATTCGCCACCGTCCTCTCCCTGGTGGTGGTGCTGCTGGGGTTGATGGCCTACCAGCGCCTGACGGTGCGTGAGTACCCGAACATCGACGTGCCCATCGTCACGGTCAACGTCATCTACCCCGGTGCCAGCCCGGAGATCATGGAATCCCAGGTGGCGCAGCCCATCGAGGACGTGCTCTCGGGCATCGAGGGGCTGGACTTCGTGTCCTCCATCAGCCGCTCCGAGAACACCCAGATCACCGCGCAGTTCCGCCTCGGCACCGACGCCGATGAAGCGGCCAACGACGTGCGCGACCGCCTTGGCCGGGTACGCGGGCTGCTGCCCACCGAGATCGACGAGCCGGTGGTGCAGAAGGTCGAGGCCGATGCCCAGCCGGTGGTGTGGATCGCCTTCTACAGCGAGCAGCACTCGGCGATGGAGATCACCGACGTGCTGGAGCGGGTGGTGCAGGACCGCCTGCAGACCATCCCCGGCGTCTCCGAGGTGCAGATCCGCGGCGCGCGCACCTACGCCATGCGCATCTGGCTCGACCCGGAGAAGCTCGCCGCCCACGACCTCACCGTGCAGGATGTGGAAGACGCCTTGCGCCGGCAGAACGTGGAGATCCCCGCCGGGCGCATCGAGTCGGTGCAGCGCGAGTTCAGCGTGCTCTCGGAAACCGACCTGAAGACCCCCGAGGAATTCAACGACCTGATCATCGACGATCGCCGTGGCTACCTGCTGCGCCTGTCCGATGTGGGCCATGCCGAGATCGGCGCCGCCGACGAGCGCTCGCTGGTGCGCTTCAACGGCCGCCCGGCGGTGTCCCTCGGCCTGGTGCGCCAGGCCACGGCCAACCCGCTGGAGATTTCCGACGGCCTCAACGCCGCGTTGCCGGATGTGCGCGAACTGCTGCCCGAGGGCATGCAAATGGCCATCGCCAACGACAACTCGCTGTTCATCCGCGAATCCATCTCCAACGTCTACGCCACCATCTGGGAGGCGGTGGTGCTGGTGGTTCTGATCATCTTCCTGTTCCTGCGCTCGCTGCGGGCGACGCTGATCCCGCTGGTGACCATCCCGGTGTCGCTGATCGGTGCCTGCGCGCTGATGGCGCTGATGGGCTTCACGGTCAACACCCTCACGCTGCTGGCGATGGTCCTGGCCATCGGCCTGGTGGTGGACGACGCCATCGTGGTGCTGGAGAACATCCACCGGCATATCGAGGCGGGCCTGTCGCCGGTACAGGCGGCCTTCAAGGGCAGCCGCGAGATCGCCTTCGCGGTGATCGCCATGACCCTGACCCTGGCCGCCGTCTATGCGCCCATCGGCTTCATGCAGGGCACCTCGGGCAAGCTGTTCACCGAGTTCTCCTGGACCCTGGCCGGCGCCGTGCTGGTTTCCGGCTTCGTCGCCCTGACCCTGTCGCCGATGATGTGCGGCCAACTGCTCAAGCCGCACCGGCCCGACCATCGCCACGGCCGCGTCTACAACCTGATCGAAGGCTTCCTCAATGGCCTCACCTACAGCTACCGCCACCTGCTGGAGCGGGTGCTGCGGGCCTGGGTGCTGATCGCCATCTTCCTGGTCGGCGTGTTGCTGCTGTGCGCCTGGATGTTCACCGGCCTGCGCAGCGAGCTGGCGCCCACCGAGGACACCGGCACCATAGTCGGCACCCTCAACGGCCCGGACGGCGCCACCCTGCAGTACACCAGCCGCTACGCGAAGATGCTCGAGGACGCCTACAAGTCCATCCCCGAGACCAACCGCTACATGGTGGTGGTGGGCTTCCCCACCGTGGCCCAGGGCCTGTCGTTCATGAAGCTGGAGGACTGGGACAAACGCAGCCGCAGCCAGTTCGAGATCCGCGACGAGCTCCTGCCCAAGTTGCAGGACATCCCCGGCGTGCGCGCCTTCCCGGTCAACCGCCCGCCGCTGGGGCAGAGCGCGCGCAACCAGCCGGTGAACTTCGTCATCCGCTCGTCCCTGGAATACGCCGAGCTGCAGCAGTACGTGGACAGGCTGCTGGAGCGCATCCGCGACTACCCGGGGCTGGAGAGCATCGACACCGACCTCAAGCTCAACACCCCGCAGCTCAAGGTCACGGTCAACCGCGAGCAGGCCACCGCCGTAGGCACCGACGTCGCCACCATCGGCCGCAGCCTGGAGAGCCTATTCGGCAGCCGCCAGGTGACCCGCTTCAAGCAGAACGGTGAGCAGTACGACGTGCTGGTGCAACTGGCCAACGTCGACCGCAGCAACCCCGACGACCTCAACCGCGTGTACGTGCGCGGCCGCGACGACAGCATGGTGCAGCTCTCCAACCTGATCGAGGTGAAGGAGACGGTGTCGCCGCGCGAGCTCAACCACTTCAACCAGCTGCGCGCTGTGACCCTCAGCGCCAACGTCGGCAGCGGCTACACCCTGGGCGAGGCGCTGACCCACCTGGAGCGCGTGGCCCGCGAGGTGATGCCGCCGGAGACCCAGTTCGACTACACCGGCACCTCCCGCGACTTCAAGGAATCCAGCGCCGGGGTGGCGCTGACCTTCGCCCTGGCCCTGGTGTTCATCTACCTGGTGCTGGCGGCGCAGTTCGAAAGCTTCGTCGACCCGCTGATCATCCTCTTCAGCGTGCCGCTCTCCATCGCCGGCGCCTTGCTCGCCCTGGAGCTGTTCGGCGGCACCCTGAACATCTATTCCCAGGTGGGCATGGTCACGCTCATCGGCCTGATCACCAAGCACGGCATCCTCATCGTCGAGTTCGCCAACCAGCTGCTGCGCGAGGGCCGCAGCCTGGACGAGGCGGTGATGGAAGCCTCGGTACAGCGCCTGCGGCCGATCCTCATGACCACCGGCGCCATGGTCCTCGGCTCGCTGCCCCTGGCCATCGCCACCGGCGCCGGCGCGGAAAGCCGCCAGCAGATCGGCATGGTGATAGTCGGCGGCCTGCTGGTGGGCACCTTCTTCACCCTGTTCGTGGTGCCGACCCTGTACCGCAAGCTGCGCCAATGGCGGCCGATGCGCCTGGAGGAGCCGGCGCTGGCGTGATGCCCCATGGGCTTGTAGGGGCGAATTCATTCGCCCGCTCTTGCCGTGGCACCGACTATCAAGGGGCGTAGGGTGGAGGTCGCTTTTTACCTCCACCAAGCGGAGTCGGGATTAGCACGCGCTTATGCCTTGAACCGTGGCCGAAACGATTGGCTATTTACAGGGGAGCGCCCCGGGCTGAAGCCCGGGCTACGGGGCCTTTGTGGGAGCGGATTCATCCGCGATGAGGCCCGTGCGGGCCGTAGGTCGGGTGCAACCCGACGGATTGCGGACCCTTCAATCGAACGCGTATTCCACACCCGCCGCGACATACCAGGCGCGCCCCGGACCGGGTTCGTAGTAGCGCTGGTTGCCGTCACCGACGATGACCGAGCCGATGTAGCGGCGGTCCAGCAGGTTGTCCAGGCGCAGGGTCTGGCTGAAGGTCAGGCGCTCGAGCGTCTGCTCGAAGCGGGCGCGCCAGTTGAGCAGGGCGTAGCCGGGGGCCGGGCGGGCGCTGTTGCTGTCTTCCACATAGAGCTTGCTGCGGTAGAGACCCTCCAGCGCGGTGCTGATGCCCGCGCGCGGGCGCCATTCCAGTTCGCCCCAGAGGCTGGTGGCGGGCACGCCGGGCAGGTGGCGCCCGGCGGGAATGTTACGACCGCCGCTGGTGAAGCCCTGGTCGTAGGTGGCGCTGAGGCGGGTGTAGGCGAGGCGGGTGTGCAGGGTTTCGCTCAGCGCGCTGTCCACGGACAGCTCCAGCCCGTGGCGCCGGGTGCGGGCGGCGTTCTGGTAACGGGTGCGGCCACCGCTGGCGGCATCCACCACCAGTTCGTCCTCGGTGTCGATGCGGAACAGTGCCAGGTTGAGGCGGGTGGCTTCGCCGACCAAGCTCTTGAGGCCCACTTCGTATTGCCGGCTGGTGGCCGCGCTCAGGTCGAAGCCAAAGCTGTCGCCGGGCCCGGAGTAGGACAGTTCGTTGAGCGTCGGCGTCTCGAAGCCATTGCCCCAACTGGCGTAGAGGTTCAGTTCCGGGGTCAGCGCGTAGCTGGCGCCCAGGGTCGGGGTCAGGTCGCGGTAGGTGACCGAGCCGCTGTCGTCGCCGTTGCCGGGGCGGATGTAGTGGTCGTCCACGTCGAACGCCACTTCGTTGTATCGCAGGCCGCCCTGCAGGTTGAAATCCCCCAGGCGCCAGCCGAGTTGCAGGTAGGGGGCGATGCTGCTGACTGCGTCGCGCTCGTCCCGGCGCAGGTTGCCGCGCACGCCCAGCTGGCTGCCGACGAAGTTCTCGTAGCCCTGGCGGTCGTCGCTGGACTGGTCGTAGTCCACCCCGGTGGTGAGGGTGAGGTTGCCCAGGCCGGGGTCGAAGTCCTGCAGCCAGCGGGTGCTGGCGCCATGGAAGCTGCGCTCGAAATCGATCACGCCGCCGGCGCTGCGCGGGCTGGCCTGGGCGGACGAGGGGATCGCCTGGTACTGGATCACCCGCCGCGTGCCGCCATAGAGGGTGGCCTGCCAGGTGCCGGCGGCAAAGGCGCGCTCGTAGTTGAGGCCGGCCTGGCGGTGGTCGATGGTCTTGCGCGTGTCGTAGTTCAGCGCCGTATCGACGACGCCGCGCGGATCGGCCTGGTAGCTGGCCCAGGTCAGGCCGAGCGGGTCCTGGGTGCCGTTCTGGTTCAGCTGGCTGAAGGTCAGCGCCAGCTTGCTGTCGTCGTCCGGGTACAGGGTCAGCTTGGCGAAGCTCTTGTCCAGGGTCGCGGCGCTGTGCTTGCGGTAGCCGTCGCTCTCGTAATGGGACTGGTTGACCAGGAAGCCGCCCCGGTCGTTGCCGCCCTCGGCGGTGATGCGGGTGCGGGAGGTGCCCCAGGCGCCCTGGGAGGTTTCGCTGGAGACCTTGGGCGCACCCTGGCCGTCGCGGGAGAACACCTGGATCACGCCGCCGGCGTTGCTGCCATAGATGCTGGCGAAGGGGCCGCGCAGCACCTCGATGTGGTCGAGGGTGTCGAGGTCGAAGGTGGCCGCCTGGCCCTGGCCGTCCGGGTTGGAGGCAGGGATGCCGTCGGCGATCAGCTTGATGCCGCGGATGCCGAAGGCCGAGCGGGCGCCGAAGCCGCGCGAGGACACTTGCAGGTCCTGCGCCTGGTTCTGGCGGTTCTGCACCACCAGGCCGGGCACGGCGTTGAGCGCTTCGGAGAGGTTGACCCCGGGCTGGCCGGAACTGGCCTGTTCGCGCTCGATGCGGTCGACGGAGAAGGGCAGCTCGAAGCCGCTGGCCGGGTAGCGGCTGCCGGTGATCACCAGCGGTTCGACCTGCAGCGTCTCGGCCTGGGCCAGCGGGGTGAGTGCCAGGGACAGCGCCCAGGCAGAACGGTAGGTCGGCATGGGGCGTCCTTGCGTGGCGGGTCAGGCTTTCTCGGCTTTTTCCGCGCGTTGCTCCTGGGCGGTAACCTGCTGGCAGATCTCGATCATCTGCTCGCGCATCCAGCGGTTGGCCGGGTCCTGGTCGGTGCTTTCGTGCCAGTAGAGGTGGGTTTCCAGGGAGGGCACGTCGTTCACCGGCAGCTCGACGTAGTGCAGCTCGTGGCGGCGGGCGAAGCGCTCGGGCACGGTCATCGCCATGTCGGTGTTCTGCATCACGGTGGAGGCCATCAGGTAGTGCTGGGAGCGCAGGGCGATCTTGCGCTGGATGCCCATCTTGCCGAGGGACAGGTCGATGTAGCCGAGGCCGCTGCGGCGGCTGGAGATATGGATGTGGGTCAGCGACAGGTATTCGTCGAGGCTGATCTTCTCCTTCGCCAGCGGGTGGCCACGGCGCATGGCGCAGACGTAGCGGTCTTCCATCAGCTTGACGTGGCGCACCTGCGGGTCGGTGTTCAGCGGGGCGTCGACGGCGAAGTCCAGGCGCCCGGCTGCCAGCTCCTTGGTGGTTTCGCGGCGCTTGGCCAGGAAGCTCTCGATCTGCACGTTGGGGGCGAGCCGGCGCAGGCGCTGGAACAGCGGCGGCAGGATCACCGTCTCGGTGAGGTCGGTCATGCTGATGCGGTAGGTCTTGTTGGCCTGGCTCGGGTTGAAGGTGCGGCTCTCCTGCACCGAGATGCGCAGCTGCTGCAGGGCGTTGCGCACCGGGCCGATGATGTTCTGCGCCATGGGCGTGGGCACCATGCCCTGGGCGGTGCGCACAAAGAGCGGGTCGTTGAAGGTCTCGCGCAGGCGGGCGAGGGCGTTGGAAACGGCGGGCTGGGTAATGCCTACGATCTGCCCGGCGCGGGTCAGGTTGGCCTCGGTATAGATGGCATCGAAGACGATGAAGAGGTTGAGGTCGACCTTGTTCAGGTTCATGTCCGAGTGCACTCCGTAGGCTGTTTTTATGGGCGGATCATATATCGGTGATGAATGTTTATACACGGTGAAAATAGGTTAGATAAATCTTAATCGCTGTTCTAGCATCATTTCCACACCTCACCCGTACCCAGAAAACATCCGTCAGAAGGTAGCTCCGCATGGATTTCGCCTACTCCCCCAAGGTCCAGGAACTGCGTGAACGCGTAACGGCGTTCATGGACACCTACGTCTACCCGGCCGAGCCGGTATTCGAGCAACAGGTCGCAGAGGGTGATCGCTGGCAGCCCACCGCGATCATGGAAGAGCTCAAGGCCAAGGCCAAGGCCGAAGGCCTGTGGAACCTGTTCCTGCCCGAGTCCGAACTCGGTGCCGGCCTGACCAACATGGAATACGCACCGCTGGCCGAGATCATGGGCCGCTCGTTGCTGGGCCCGGAGCCGTTCAACTGCTCCGCGCCGGATACCGGCAACATGGAAGTGCTGGTGCGCTACGCCAACGAAGAACAGAAGAAGCAATGGCTGGAGCCGCTGCTGCGCGGCGAGATCCGCTCTGCCTTCGCCATGACCGAGCCGGGCGTGGCTTCGTCCGACGCCACCAACATGGAAGCCCGCGCCGTGCGCCAGGGTGACGAGTGGGTGATCAACGGCCGCAAGTGGTGGACCTCCGGCGCCTGCGACCCGCGCTGCAAGATCCTCGTGTTCATGGGCCTGTCCAACCCGGACGCGCCGCGCCACCAGCAGCACTCGATGATCCTGGTCCCGGTGGACACCCCCGGGGTGAAGATCCTCCGCCCGCTGCCGGTATTCGGTTACGACGACGCGCCCCACGGCCACGCCGAAGTGCTGTTCGAAGACGTGCGCGTGCCCTATGAGAACGTGCTGCTCGGCGAAGGCCGCGGCTTCGAGATCGCCCAGGGCCGCCTCGGCCCAGGCCGCATCCACCACTGCATGCGCTCCATCGGCATGGCCGAGCGCGCGCTGGAGCTGATGTGCAAGCGCGCCGTCAGCCGCACCGCCTTCGGCAAGCCGCTGGCCCGCCTGGGTGGCAACATCGACAAGATCGCCGACTCGCGGATGGAGATCGACATGGCGCGCCTGCTGACCCTGAAGGCGGCCTACATGATGGACACCGTGGGCAACAAGGTGGCCAAGAGCGAGATCGCCCAGATCAAGGTGGTGGCGCCCAACGTCGCCCTGCGGGTGATCGACCGCGCCATCCAGATCCACGGCGGTGCCGGTGTCTCCAACGACTTCCCGCTGGCCTACATGTACGCCATGCAGCGCACCCTGCGCCTGGCCGACGGCCCGGACGAAGTGCACCGCGCGGCCATCGGCAAGTTCGAGATCGGCAAGTACGTACCGAAAGAGATGCTGCGCAGCGGTCATTGATCGCCGAGCAGTAATGAAGAGGCCCGCACGGGAAACCGTGCGGGCCTCTTTCGTTTCAGGCGGTGGAGGGGGTCAGCCGCGTGCGGCCATCAGGTGGCCCATGGCCTGGCGCAGGTAGTCCAGCAGTGCATCGCTGGCCCAGGAGCCGTGGCGCAGTTCCGGTTCGCTCACCAGCGCCTGGCGGATCTTCTGCTGGGTGCGCGGGTCGGCACCGGCGTAGGAGCGGAACAGCTCCAGCCAGCGCCGGGCGAGGGCCAGGGTCGCCGGGGCATCGGCTGGTGCGCCGGATTCCATCTGCTGCTGCACCTCGGCGATCAGCGGTGGCCATTCGTGCATGCGCTTGCCGTAGTTGGCCTTGAGGTAGGCGAACTCCTCGGGCGTCAGGTGGCGCTGGTAGATCGCCATCTTGGTTTCGCTGAAGGCCTGGACCACATAGGCCATGGTCTGCGGGGTGATGCCCGTTTCCTCGCGCAGCGCCGGCTCTGCCTCGTGCATGGCATTGAGCTTGGCGAACAGCACCGGGTTGCCGCCGGTATCCGCCTCCAGCATGGTCATCCAGGTACGCGACAACGCCTGTGCCTCCTCGGCCTGGGGTGGTACGCCCTGGGCGATCAGTGCCTGGACCCGGGCCACCAGCCCGGCCCATTCGCGCCGCCGCGCCTCGTCCGCATACAGGCGCAGTTGCTGCAGTTCTTCCGGGGAGAAATAGCTGTCGTACATATTCATCAACTCCAGAGTGGTGAGCCATTCGGAGAGCTCCGGCTCCTGGCCGCTCTTCAGCTGGCCACCGAGGGTGGCCAGGCGTTCGCGCAGAAGCTGCCGGTGGGCGATCTCCCGGTCGAGCTGGTGAATCTGCTGCTCGATGAGGGGGGAGAGCGATACCGGCGCCTCGTCCAGCCACCCGCCGATCTCCGCCAGGGACAGGCCCAGCTTGCGCAGGACCTGGATCTGGTGGAGACGGGCGATGTCCGAGCGGCCATAGAGGCGATAACCGGAACCCGAGCGCGCGGAAGGGCGGAGCAGGCCGATCTGGTCGTAGTGGTGCAGGGTGCGGACGGTCAGCCCGCAGCGCTTGGCCAGTTCACCGACTTTCAATGACATGTCCTTGTGTCTCCTCGCGTGCCTGGCGGCATCCTCGGGCCTGACGTTGCGTGAGGGTCAAGCGAGGGCTGGAATCAATTCTGATTCAATCCTGGTGAGGCAGGGAGGGTTCGTGAGAAAGGGGCGGCGCGGCGTCGCGCTGCTGGCGCAGCCACTCCAGGCGCATGTGCAGCTGGGCGGCGAAGGTACGCGCGGCGAGCTCCTCGTGGAAGCTCACCCCGCGTTGTCCCATCTTTACCTGCCAGATCACTCGACCCCGTTGTTCGAGCACTACGATCTGCACGTCTCGCATCGATTCTCAGTCTCCGGCTGATGAAGCCTGGGGGCGGTCGCGGGTCTTGAACAGCGACAGCAGCACGCCACCGGCAAGCAGGCCAAAGGTTACGCCAAGAGAGATCAGCGCGGGAATCTTGCCGATGAAACCGTGCAGGAAGATCTTGCCGCCGATGAAGATCAGCACCAGCGCCAGGGCGTACTTCAGGTAGACGAAGCGGTGCATCAGCGCGGCCAGGGCGAAGTACAGCGAGCGCAGGCCGAGGATGGCGAAGATGTTCGAGGTGTAGACGATGAAAGGGTCCTGGGTGATGGAGAAGATCGCCGGCACGCTGTCCACGGCGAACACCAGGTCGGCCAGCTCGATCAGCACCAGGGTGAGGAACAGCGGGGTGGCCCAGAGCAGGTGGTGCCCGGAGGCGTTCTGCAGGCGCACGAAGAAGTGCGCGCCGTGCAGGTCATCGGTGACCCGCATGTGCTTGCGCACGAACTTCAGCACGGGGTTCTGCGAGAGGTCGCGCTCGGCGTCCTCGCGGGCGAACAGCATCTTCACCCCGGTGAACAGCAGGAAGGCGCCGAAGATGTAGAGGATCCAGTCGAACTCTTTCACCAGCGCGGTGCCCAGGCCGATCATCAGCGCGCGCAGCACGATCACCCCGAGGATGCCCCAGAACAGCACCCGGTGCTGGTAGCGGCGGGGGATGGCGAAGAAGCCGAAGATCATCGCCATGACGAAGACGTTGTCCATGGACAGCGACTGCTCCACCAGGAAACCGGTGTAGAACTCCAGCGCGGCCTGGGAACCCAGCTCGTACCAGACCCAGCCGCCGAAGGCGACGCCCACGCAGAAGTAGCCGCTGTAGAGCAGCAGGCTCTCGCGCATCTCGATTTCATGCTGGTCGCGGTGCAGGACGCCGAGGTCGAACACCAGCAGGCCGAAGACGATGGCCAGGAACACCAGCCACAGCCAGGTGGCGGTGCCGAGGAAGTCGGCGAACAGGAACGTGTGCAGAGCTGACATGAGCCCCTCCTTGCTTGTCGTGTTGAATGCTCAACAGTGACTCCGACATGGCGGGTGCAAACCGTCAGAGGGGCCCGGCGTCACATAAGGGAAGGCTAGCGCAGCGGCGTCGCCGGTAAAACCGGCAACGTTTCATTTCATTGCGCGCGGTCAAGGTTATCGACTGCGGAAGGGGCGGGGAGTGCGAAGGGAATGTTCAGCCGTGCTTTCCGGGACGAGGTGCCCGGCTTTCCACGAGGTTCATCGATGCGGCGTTCCAGGCACGGTGACGTGCCGCGCAGGACTCCGTCTGGTGGAGGTAAAAAGCGACCTCCACCCTACACATCGGTCATGTCCGGCGTGGGGCATTCGCAAGGGCGATTGTAGGGGCGACTTCAGTCGCCAAGCGGCGCGCAGCGCCGCCATCCCCGCGGGAGCGAATTCATTCGCGAAAAGCGGCCCGTCCCGGGCATCGCGGTTGAAACCGCTCCCACACCTTGAGCCAAAAGAATCGCCCCCGTCCGGAGCGAACCGGACAGGGGCGACGATGACGCGGAAGGTCGGATCGGTCAGTAGACCCAGACTTCCACCCGGCGATTCTTGATGCGGCCTTCCTCGCTGTTGGCGGCCACCGGCAGTTCATCGCCCAGGCCGGTGATCTCGCGGAAGGACACGCCGGCCTTGGCCAGTTCGCGGCGCACGGCCATGGCGCGCAGCTTGGAGAGGAGGGCGGCACGGCCCGGGTCGGCCTTGGGGTCGCCGAAGCCCACCAGGGTCACCTGGTTGGACAGCTTGCCGCTCTCCTTGAGATAGTCCAGCACGCGCTCCACGTCGCGCAGGGCCTTGTTGTCGAGGTTGGCGCTGCCTTCCTGGAAGCGGAAGTTCACCGACAGGCGCTGGGCGTCGCGGGCCAGTTGCTGATAGTCCTTGGGCATGTCGGGCTGGGCGGCGACCTTCACCGCCTGCACCGTCTGCGCGACGAAACCGGTCTGGGCGACGATGGCCTGGCCGCGCGGGCCTTGGGCGAAGCGCACCAGGGCCTGGGCCCAGGGGTTCTTCTCGCCGGGCTTCATATAGAAGAACAGGCGGCGCGACAGCGGGTAGTCCTCGGTGGCGATCTGCGTCACCGACGGCGCCATGGCCTGGGACTCGCCATCGGCGATGGAGGCGGCGCGGGACTTGCCCACCGAGGCGAGGCCGACGAAGCCGATGCCGGCGGCGTCGGCGCTGACGGCTTCGGAGAGCTTGTCGTTGGATTCGAAGCGCTTGGCGCTGGCGGCGAGGCTCTTGCCGTGGGCGGCCAGCACCAGTTCCTTGAAGGTGTCGAAGGTGCCGGACTTGTCGTCGCGGGCGTACAGGTGGATGGCACCGCCCTTGCCGCCGATCTCCTCCCAGGTCTTCACCTCGCCGGCGAAGATGCGTGCCAGCTGCTCGGTGCCCAGGCTGGCCAGGGTGTTGCCTGGGTTGACGATGATGGCCAGGCCGTCGATGGCGATCACATGCTCGCCGTAGCGGCTCTTGAGGTCGCCGAACACCGAGAGGTCACTGGCTTCGGCGTCCTTGATCGGGCGCGAGGCGGCGGCCAGGTCGGCGCTGCCGTCCTTGATCGCGACGAAGCCGGTGCCCGAGCCGTGGGCGGCCACGGTGATGCGCACGTCGCGGCCGTTGGGCGCACGGCCCACCAACTGCACTTCGTTTTCCTGGGTGCCGGGCTCCTGGCGGATGCCGCCCAGGCCTTCCTCTTCCATCAGGCCGCGCACCAGCGCCGGGCCGAGCTTGGCGCCGATGGTGTTGGAACCCTGGATGCGCAATGCCGGGCTCTTGTCGGCGGGCAGGGGCAGGGCGGCGAACACCGACCAGGGCAGGGCGTAGCAGACGAAACCGAGCAGCAGCATGCTGAGGGTCCGGCTCCAGATATCTCGTTCACTGAGGTCGCGCATCATGCGGCGGGCCTTATCGCTAGGGGTGACTGGGAAGTGCCGCGAGATTAAGTCAGCGAGGTGACGGAGATATTACAAAGCGCTCTGCAATGGGCCTCGGGACCTTTCCCGCCCCGCGTATGGACCAGGGCCTACGACGGCTGCCCGGGCACCCCGACATACCGCTCGCGCGGCCATCGGTATGGTTCGCAACTTTGTCTGGCCGGGCGGCAGGCAAGGAAGCTCAAGCGTCCCTCGTCCGCCCGTGCCAGGCACCAAGCCCCGCTTTTTGGGGCATCCATCTGTGACTAAGGAGTTGGAAATGGCTGGCTGGTTCGAGCTGAAGAAGTACGGCAACGGTGAATATCGCTTCCGCCTGAAGACCCGGGAGGCGCAGGTCGTGCTGCAAAGCGGCCGCTACCCCTGCCGGGACAGCGCCGAAAGTGCCATCGCGCTGTTCCGCAACCACTGCGCCAATGAGGAGCGCTATGAGCGCCGCATGGCCACGGGTGGCAAGAACTACTTCCGCCTCAAGGCCGGTCGCGAGGTGATCCTCGAAAGCCACCTCTACGATTCGGAGCCGACCCTCGACGCCGCCATCGAAAGGATCATGACCCTCGGCACCACGCCCAAGGTCGAGCTGGCCTAAGCCCGGCGGATAGCAAAAAGCCCATCGCGAGATGGGCTTTTTTGTGCCTGATTGCCGGGAAACCCGGCGCGATCAGCTCAGTTCCAGCCAGATCGGCGCGTGGTCGGAGGGTTTCTCCATGCCGCGCAGGTCGTAGTCGATGCCGGCGTCCTTGATCCGTGCCTGCAGCGGGCTGGTGGCGAGGATCACATCGATGCGCAGGCCGCGCTTGGGGTCGTCCTCGAAGCCGCGGCTGCGGTAGTCGAACCAGCTGAAGCGGTCGTTCACCTCGGGGTTGAGGTGGCGGAAGCTGTCCACCAGGCCCCAGCTCTTCAGGGTCGCCAGCCACTCGCGCTCTTCCGGAAGGAAGCTGCACTTGCCGGTCTTCAGCCAGCGCTTGCGGTTCTCCTCGCCGATGCCGATGTCGCAGTCTTCCGGCGAGATGTTGATGTCGCCCATCACCACCAGCGGCTGATCCGGCTTGAAGTTGCCCAGCAGCAGCTCCTGCAGGTCGGCGTAGAAGCGTTGCTTGGCCGGGAACTTGGTCGGGTGGTCGCGGCTCTCGCCCTGGGGGAAGTAACCGTTCATCACCGTCACCGGGTTGCCCTGTTCATCGGCGAAGGTGCCGTAGATGAAGCGGCGCTGGGACTCCTCGTCGTCGTTGGGGAAGCCCTTGTGCAGGGACAGCGGCTCCTGGCGCGAGAGCAGGGCGACACCGTAGTGGCCCTTCTGCCCGTGGTAGTGCACGTGGTAGCCGAGCTTGCGGATATCCGCCTCGGGGAACTGGTCGTCGGAGACCTTGGTTTCCTGCAGGCCGATGACGTCCGGCTGGTGTTTGGCGATCAGCGCTTCGAGCTGGTGAGGACGGGCACGCAGGCCGTTGATATTGAAAGAAACGATCTTCATGACGGAGCCATCCTGGAAAAACGCCGATCCTAGCCCATCGTCGGCACGCCCTGCCACCCGTGTGGCGAGGCCTTTGGGGCGGTGCTACCTTGCCTGTGGGCCTGATAACCACATAACAAACGAGGTCACCGTGAATGCCTGGATACGTCCCCACCGCGCCGGTTGAAGTCCGCATGCTCGACGGCGGCTATGCCCGCGAGGCACGTTCGCTGCTCTACCACGCCTATCGCCACGAACCCACCTTCGCCTACCTCTTCGAGGCCGAGCGCGCCGGCTACGACCAGCGCGTGCGCGCCACGGTGCGCGAGCTGGTGCAGCAGCATTTCCTCGAAGACCTGCCGGCCATCGGCCTGCTCATCGAGGACCGCCTGGTGGGCATCGCCCTGATCGCGCCGCCGCAACGCCGGCTGGATATCACCGAAAGCTGGGGCTGGCGCCTGCGCATGCTGATGACCACCGGCTTCCGCTGCACCAAGCGCTACCTGGAGTACCACGACGCGGTGCTCGCCTGCCTGCCGCCGGGGCCTTACCACGTATTGCCGCTGCTGGGCATCCACCCGGAATTCCAGGGCAAGCACCTGGGCGAGAAGCTGCTGCAGGCCCTGCACGACTGGTGCGCCGAGGACGCCGGCTCCCAGGGCGTGGTGCTGGACACCGGCAACGCCCGCTACCTGGATTTCTACAAGCGCCAGGGCTACGAGGAGATCGGCGAGGTCGCGCTGGGGCCTGTGCTGGAACACGTGTTCTTCCATCCCAATCCGACGCCGGCGCTGCAAGCGAACGCGTAGGACGAGACTGTAGGCAACACGTGCTAGCATCCCGCGAATGAATTGGTGCCAAGGATTGCGTGGGCTACTCGCGCTCGGATTGTCGTGTCTCTGTTCGACCGCGCTGGCCAAGGCCTCGCTGGACGTCAAGGTGACCCCCGCCAATGCTGCCCTGAAGGCCAATATCGAGGCCTTCATCGGCAGCCTTGGCGACCGTGATGAAACCGCCCTGCGGCGTTATCGGCGTGCCGCCGAGGACCAGGCGCAGCAAGCTGTCCAGGCCCTCGGCTACTACCAGGCGGAGATCGACAGCCGTGTACTTCCCGGCAACGACCCCAAGCTGCAGCTGGAGGTCGTGCCCGGCGAACCCGTGCGCCTGCGCAACGTGCAGGTGCGCATCGAGGGCGAAGCGGGTGTCCTCAAGGCGTTCCGCGTGCCCCAGAGCAAGGCACTGCAGCCCGGCCAGCCGCTCAATCACGGCGCCTATGAAGACGCCAAGAAGCTCATCCAGAACCAGGCCCTGCGCTACGGCTTCTTCGATGGCAAGTTCCTCTCCCAGCGCCTCGACATCGACCCCCGCGCCGGCATCGCCGACATCGACCTGGTGTACGCCAGCGGTCCGCGCTACGACCTGGGCCGGGTCAGCTTCCAGGGCGATACCCCTTTCGACGAGGCGCTGCTCGCGCGCCTGGTGCCCTTCGCCGCCAACACCCCCTACGACGCCGACCTGGTGGCCAAGCTCAACCAGAACCTCCAGGCCAGCGGCTACTTCGACGAGGTGCGGGTGGATGCCCTGCCCGACCCGGGGGAGGGCCGGCGGATACCGGTCAAGGTCCAGCTCAGCGCGGTGAAGCCGCGCACCATGGGGCTGGGCGTCGGCTTCTCCACCGACGTCGGGCCGCGCGCGCGGGCCAACTGGACGCGCCACTGGGTCAACCCCCAGGGCCATCGCCTGGGCGCCGAGACCGAAGTCTCCGCGTCGCGGCAGAACGTCGGCGCCTGGTACGAGATTCCCCTCGACCCGCCGCTGACCGACAGCCTGCGTTTTACCAGCGGCTTCCAGCGCGAACAGCTGGTGGACGTCGAGAGCCGCCGCTTCACCCTCGGCACCCAGTGGCAATCGAAGCTGCCGGACGACTGGCAGCGGGTCGTCTCCCTGCGCTGGGAGCAGGAGAGCTATGACTTCGGCGACGGCAGCCCGGACGGGCGCAGCAGCTTCCTCATCCCCGGCATCGGCTACAGCGTCACCCGCAGCGACAACCGTCTCGACCCCAGCCAGGGCTACCACCTGCAGGTGGACCTGCGCGCGGCCAAGGAGGGCATCCTCTCCGACGCCGACATGACCTACGCCAGCGCCCTGGCCAAGGGGCTCTACACCCTGCCCGGCGGGCACCGGGTGCTGGCCCGGGCCCAGGTCGGCGGCATCGCCACCACCGACTTCAGCGCCATCCCGCCGTCGCTGCGCTTCTTCGCCGGTGGCGACCAGAGCGTGCGCGGCTATGACTACCAGACCCTGTCCCCCGAGGACCGCCAGGGCAACAAGGTCGGCGGCCGCTACCTGGTGGTGGGCAGCGCCGAATACCAGTACCCGGTGGCCGAGCGCTGGCGCATCGCCGCCTTCGTCGACCGCGGCAACGCCATGGACTCGCTCAATGCGGCGATGAAGACAGGCGCCGGCATCGGCGTGCGCTGGGTGTCGCCGGTGGGGCCGATCCGCCTCGACTTGGCCAAGGCGCTGGACGACCCCGGCGGCTTCCGCATCCACTTCTCCATGGGTCCCGAACTGTGAGGCGCGGGCTCCGGCTCGGCCTGTTCGCGGTGGCCGGCGTGCTGGTCCTGACGCTGGCGGGTGTCGGTGCGCTGCTGTTCAGCGAAGCCGGCGGGCGCTGGCTGCTGGCGCGGGTGCCGGGCATCACCGTGGAAGGCTTCAGCGGCACGCTTGGCGGGCGCTGGAGCGCCGAGCGCCTGGCTTGGCAACAGGCGGGCGACAGCCTGTCGATCACCGCGCCGGTGCTGGAATGGTCGCCAGGCTGCCTGCTGCAGCTGACCCTGTGCATCGACACGCTGACGGCCGACGACGTGGCCCTGAGCCTGGCCCCGGGCGGTGAGACCTCCGATGAGCCGCTGCAACTGCCGGCCCTCGAGCTGCCCCTGGCGATCCGCCTGGGCGAGGTACGCGTGCAGCGCTTCGAGCTGGACGGCAGCGAACAGCTCAGTGACCTGCACCTGCGCGCCCAATGGCTGGGCGACGGCCTGCATATAGACGAAGCCAGTCTGCGCCACGGCGACCTGGCCCTGGCACTCCAGGGCACCCTGCAACCCCGTGACGGCTGGCCGCTCGAGGCCAGCGGCAGCCTGCAATTACCCGCCGTCGAGGGCCAGCCCTGGTCCCTGGCCCTGGAGGCGAAAGGCGACCTGCAAGGCACCCTCACGGCCCAGGCGACCAGCAGCGGCTACCTGGCCGCCACCCTCGACGGCCAGCTGCAGCCCCTGGCGCCGCACCTGCCCGCCAGCGCGCGCATCCGCGCTGCCGCCTTCAAGGCCCAGGCCGGGCTGCCGGACACCCTCACCCTGCAACGCGTGGAGCTGGACGCCAAGGGCGACCTGCAACAGGGCTACACGGTGCAGGGCCGCGCCAACCTGCCGGGGCAGGGCGGTGATGTCGCTCTCGACCTGGCCGGCAAGGTCACCGCCGCCGGGGCCGAGATCCAGCGCCTGCTGCTCAGCGCCGCCGCCGAACAGAGCGTGCAGCTGCAGGGGCGCATCGACTGGCAGCAGGCCCTGGCCATCGACGCCCAGCTCGCCTGGCGCGACTTCCCCTGGCAGCACCTCTACCCCCAGGAGCAGGAGCCGCCCGTGGCGCTGCAACGCCTGGACGGCGAGGTGCATTTCAGCGAGGGCCGCTACCAGGGCCGCTTCGACGCCGCGCTCAAGGGGCCGGAAGGCGACTTCAGCCTGGCCAGCCCGCTGCAGGGCGACCTGGCCCGCGTCGAGCTGCCCGACCTGCAACTGAAGGCCGGGCAGGGCAAGGCCCGTGGCCGCCTGCAGCTGGGCTTCGCCGACGGCGTCGACTGGGACAGCGAACTGACCCTGAGCGACCTTGACCCGGCCTACTGGCTGGCCGAATTACCGGGCCGCCTGGCCGGCACCCTGGCGAGCAAGGGCAGCTTCCGCCAGCAGCTCGAACTCAAGGCCGATCTCGATCTCAAGGGCCAGCTGCGCGGCCAGCCGGCGCTGCTCAAGGCCGTGGCCGAGGGTGCCGGGCAGCGCTGGGACCTGGGCCAGCTGCAGGTCCGCCTGGGCGACAACCGCATCGATGGCAAGGGCCGCCTCGACCAGCGCCTGGACGGCCAGTTGGACATTGCACTGGGCCGCCTGGGCCAGCTCTGGCCCGGCTTGTTCGGCGGGCTGACCGGCAAGCTGGTGGTCGCCGGCAGCGCCGACGCACCCCAGGGGCAGCTGGACCTCAAGGGCGATCGCCTGGGCATGGGCGACCAGCGCCTGCGCCAACTGACCCTGCAGGCGCGGCTGGATGCACGGCAGAACGCCACCCTGCAGCTGGACGCCAGCCAGCTCCAGGCCGGCGACAAGGCCCTGGGCGACCTCAGCCTCAAGGCCTCGGGCGACAAACAGCGGCAGCAGCTGGAAACGCGCCTGCAAGGCCCCTTGCTCGACCTGCAGCTGGCCCTCGACGGCCTGCTGGACAAGGGCGACTGGCGCGGCCGCCTGAGCCGTGGCGAACTGCAAAGCGGCGGCCAGGACTGGCGCCTGGAGCAACCCGCGAAGCTGCAACGCCTGGCCGACGGTCGCCTGGAACTGGGCGCCCATTGCTGGCGCTCTGGCCCCGCCAGCCTCTGTGGCGGCGACCAGCGCCTGCTGCCCGAGCCGAAGCTCGACTACCGCCTGCGCGACTTCCCCCTCGATAGCCTGGCCGAATGGCTGCCGGACGATTTCGCCTGGCACGGCACGCTCGACGGCGATGTACAGCTCGAATTGCCCGCGCGCGGCCCCAGCGGCCGCGTGCAGCTGGATGCCAGCAACGGCGTGCTGCGCCTGCGCGAGGAGAGCAAGGACGGCAAATGGGTCGACTTCCCCTACCAGGCCATGCGCCTGGAAAGCACCCTGCGCCCGCAGAGCATCGACAGCCGCCTGCTGTTCCAGGGCGAGCGCCTCGGCCGCCTGCAGGTGGACGCCCGGCTCGACCCGCGCCCGCTGCGCAAGCCGCTGTCCGGCGACTTCCGCCTGGAAGGGCTGGACCTCGCCGTGCTGCGCCCCTTCGTCGCCGGTGTCGAGGAACTGGAAGGCCAGCTGGACGGTGCCGGCACCCTCGGCGGCACCCTGCTGGCGCCCAATGTGCTGGGCCAGGTGCGCCTGCACGGCGGCAAGCTGGCCGGCGGCGACCTGCCCACCCGCATCGAAGACCTGAACCTGGATGCCCGCATCGCCGGCGAGAGCCTGGAACTCAGCGGCGCCTGGCGCAGCGGCGAGAAAGGCAACGGCAACCTCTCCGGCACCCTGGCCTGGAGCCAGGGCCTGGACATGGACCTGGCCATCCGTGGCAGTTCGCTGCCGGTGGTGGTGGAGCCCTACGCCAACCTGGAAGTGGACCCCGACCTGCGGGTGCGCCTGGCCGACCAGCGCCTGGCGCTCACTGGCAAGGTGCGGGTGCCCCGTGGCCAGATCAAGATCCGCGAGCTGCCGCCCCAGGCGGTCAAGGTGTCGCCGGACGCGCACCTGGTGGGTGAGCAGGAGGACGAGCAGGCACCGCTGCAACTGGCCATGGACGTCGACGTCGAGGTGGGCCAGGAGCGCCTGTCCTTCAGCGGCTTCGGCCTCACCGCCGACCTCGTCGGCCACCTCAAGGTGGGCGACAACCTGGCCGGGCGCGGCGAGCTCAACCTGAAGAACGGCCGCTACCGCGCCTACGGCCAGCGCCTCGACCTGCGCCGGGCGCGCCTGCTGTTCGCCGGGCCGCTGGACCAGCCCTACCTGGACGTCGAGGCGGTGCGCAAGATCGGTGACGTCACCGCCGGCATCCGCCTCAACGGCCGCGCCGACGAGCCCACCACCCAGGTCTTCTCCACCCCGGCCATGAGCCAGGAGCAGGCACTGTCCTACCTGGTGCTGGGCCGTCCGCTGGAGCGCGGCAGCGACGGCAACGCACTGGGCCAGGCGGCACTGGCGCTGGGCCTGTCCGGCAGTGCGCCGCTGACCTCGGAGCTCGCGCAGAAGCTCGGCCTCAAGGACTTCCAGATCGGCGACGACGGCGCCACCGGCGTGCTCACCGACCGCCTGAGCATCCGCTACGGCCTCGGCGTGCTCGAGCCCACCAGCGTCGTCGCCCTGCGCTACGAACTCACCAAGCGCCTGTACCTCGAAGCCGCCAGCGGCCTCGCCAGCTCCCTGGACCTGTTCTACAAGCGCGACTTCTGATGGGGCAGGGGACGCAGGGGCGAATTCATTCGCCCATGGGCAACGGAGCGGCCCTGTTGGTGAGCGAAGCGGAACCCATGCGGATCGGCGCGGCTGAGGACTCGACAGGATGAGCGCGTGCCGTAGGGTGTGCCGTGCGCACCGCCGCCGCACGGTGTCTCCGGCGACCCCGAGGTGCGCGCAGCACACCCTACGTTCGGAGTCCGTAGGGCGGGTGAAACCCGCGAGCTTGTATTCGTCGGGTTGCACCCGACCTACATCCGATGGTTGTGCCTTGGGGAGGCTGGAAGGCCGCCGCAAGCGCAACGGCGCGGGTTTCAGGCGACTGACGGTGCTTTTCAGGGGCGGCGATGGGCCTCAGAATCCATACCGAACCCACCTCTCCGGGAATCGAAACGCGTGGAAGTTTCCGCCGCCTCCATCTCCGACGCCAGCTCCGCCCAACTCGCCATGAAGGTGCAGGTCGCCGTGCTTAAGCAGTCGATGGACATTCAATCCCAGAGCGCCCTTGCGCTGCTGGAGGCGGTGCCATCGCCGGTTTCCAGCAACCCGCCGAACCTCGGCAACACCATCGACGTAATGGCCTGAGCCGCTGCGCTCGGCGTCCCCGATCCGTCCGCTTTCCTCAGTCGCCGTTACCCGGCTCGCTGCACACACGGTTGCGCCCTGACTGCTTGGCCCGATAAAGGGCGCGGTCGGCGCGGGCGATCAGGCTGTGCAGGGTGTCGTCCGGGTGCATCTCGGCCAGGCCGATGCTCACCGTCACCTGCAATTCCTTGCCTTCGAACGGGTAGTGCTGCGCCTGCACCTGCTCGCGGATCTTCTCCGCCAGGAGGAAGGCCGTGGCGCTGCCGCTGTCCTTGAGCAGCAGGATGAACTCCTCGCCACCCCAGCGGCAGATGATGTCCGACTGGCGCAGGCCGGCCTTGAGGTTCTGCGCGAAGCCATGCAGCACATGGTCGCCGGCCAGGTGGCCATAGGTGTCGTTGAGCACCTTGAAGTGGTCGAGGTCCAGCAGCAGCGCCGTCAGCGGGCGCTGTTCGCGGCGGGCTTCCTGCAGCGCCTGGCCGGCGAGGATGTCGAAGCCGCGGCGGTTGGGCAGGTCGGTCAGCACGTCGGTGGTGGCCAGCGCGGCGATGCGCACCTGGTAGCGGCGCACCAGCAGGTTGAGCAGGGTGAGCACCACGGCGGTGACCACCAGGCAGATGAACAGGTTGAGGTAGAGCGTGTTGCGGATGTGCGAGAGTGCGCCGTCCTCGGCCTTGTCGACGAACAGGTACCAGTCCAGCTCGGGGATGAAGCGCACGTTCAGGTAGTGGCTGTCGCCCTGTTCGTTCCAGGTGAAGTCGCCGCCCTGGGGGCGCGGCAGCTTGGCCACCAGGTCGCGCATGCCGTCGATATCCGCCAGGTTCTGCCCGACCGTGGCCCCCATCGGCCCGCCCTGGGCGCTGGTCAGCACCAGCTTGCCGGTGGTGTCGACGAAGTAGATGGAACGCTCGTAGCGCTCCTGGTAGGCGTCGATCAGCTTGACCACCGCATCCACCGTCAGGCCCACGCCGGTGGCGCCGATGAAGCGGCCGTCGTAGTCCAGCACCTTGTAGTTGATGAAGATGGTCATGCGGTCCTGGTTGGCCATGTCGACGTCGACATTGATCTCGTAGGGCTCCTTCATGTCGCGCACACGGTAGTACCAGACGTCGCGCTGCTCGTCCTCGCTCACCTTCTTCAGCACGCCCTTGGCCTGGTAGTAGGTCTGGGTGCGCTCGGAGATGTAGAAGCTGGTGAAGGCGCCGTAGTGCTCCTGCACCTCGCGCAGGTAGCGGGTCATCTGCCCCGGGTCCTGCTCGCCCTGCATGGCCCAGTCGCGCAGGAAGGTGTCGCGGCTCATCATCGAGGAGATGAGGATCGGCCGCACCAGGTCCTTCTGGATCTCGGAATAGACGTTGTCCGAGGTCAGCGGCAGCTCGGTGTTGACGATGCTGTCGCGGATCGACTCCAGGGAGGCGTAGTAGCTCACCAGCGAAGTGACGAGAAAGCCGCTGGCGAGCAGCAGCACGAGCAACACCACCAGCAGGTGCTGGGTCTTTCTGGAGCGTGGGCTGGAAGGCATCGGGCGAGGAGGTCCCTGGTCAAGTGGCACTATGCTAGCCACTCGTCAGGGCGGCGTCACGGGTGATATGCCCGGCATTTCAGCCTTTGGGCACCACCACCTCGCTGATCCAGGGCTCCAGGCGCTTGCCGTAATTCAGTTGCAGTTCCAGCGGCCCGTTGGGCGGCATGTAGGCGCTGTCGCGCAACTGGCTGTCCAGCGCCTCACGCCAGTGGAGGGGCACCTGCACGGCCGGCACCGCGAGCCGCGAAATCTCGCCCACCATGCGCGTCTTGCCGTCGTCGGTGCGCAGCCAGACATAGACTTCGCCACGCACCACCGCCTGTCGCTGGCGGTCGGGGTGGCGTGCACGCAGGGCTTCGGCGTCCAGGCCGACGTCGACCACGAACAGGCGGCTGGCGGTATCACGTTCCTGCTCCAGCGCCTTGCGGGCGTCCGACTCGCGCTCCTTGCGTTCACTGTCGCCCGGGTCGCGGGCCAGGGCCTCGGTGGCCTTTCGCAGCCGCTGTTCGGCGCGCTGCAGCGCCTGCTGCCGGGCCGGGCCGTCCAGTTCCAGCACCAGGAAGGCTTCATGGGTGTTCAGGTCGATTTCATTGGCGGCCGGGTCATAGGGCGGGAAGCCGAGCTCCACCAGGCGGTCGTTCTCCAGCCATTCACCCCGGTATGGCTCGTCCTCGTCGTTGAGCGGCAGTACGCGCCAGTCCAGCCTCAGGGCCAGGGCGCTGTTTTCATCGCTGCCCCAGCCGAAGCTGGTGTAGTCGCGGTGCACTTCCCGTTCGCTCAGGCGCAGGCTGCTGTCCGGCTCGCCGGAGCGGTTGTACCAGGCGCCGCCGAAGACCACGGCATTGGTGGCTAGCACCAGGGCCAGGGCGGCGGGCAGGGCGTAGGTGCGGTCGAAGAGCTTCATGGGCGTTCCTCCCCATTGAGCCAGCTGCGGCGCAGGCGGCCCAGCACCAGCAGGATGAGCACGGCGATCAGGCCGAGCAGCAGGAAGAACAGGTACTTGGGCATCAGCTCCCACCACCAGTCGAAGAGCTTGGTGTAGAGGAAGATGATGAAGAAGGTCAGGGCGCCGTTGACCACTTCGGGCCAGTCGCGGCGGGTGCCCAGCCAGATGCCCAGGGCCGCGAGCACGAAGCCGGCCAGCTGGTAGCCGCCCTCGATCAGGTCGTGGCTGCCGGGCAGGTAGCTGCCGCTGCCCCAGTTGGCGAGGATCAGCAGGGTGAGGAACAGGGTGATCAGCCCCACCAGGCGGTAGGTGGCGGCGAAGCCGGCGTAGCCCGCCTGGGAGATGAACTGCGGGATCAGGAACACCCCCAGCGCGGCCGGGATGAAGTTTTCCGGGCGCTCGCCCACCTGCAGCCAGTAGCAGCCGCCCCAACTGCCGACCCGTGCCGAGACGAAGCCCATCAGGCAGATCAGCCCGGCCACCAGCAGCAGGCGTGCGTCACAGCCATAGGCCAGCAGCAGGGCGAAGGCACCCCAGGCGAGGAAGGCACGGTCGGAGGGGGTGATGTTGAAGATTTGCCCGAGCATCACCAGGTTCAGCACGAAGGCGACGAAGGTGAGCATCGCCGCCAGCTTGCTGAAATAGCCGGACGGGTCGCGGCGGCGCACCTGCCAGGTCAGCGCCAGGCCGAGCAGCGGCGCGCCGCCCAGGATCAGCACCTGCGCGCTTTCCGGCAGCAGGCCCCAGAACTGGTAGAAGAAGAACAGCAGGCTGGCGCCCAGGGCCAGGGCGCCCAGCAGCGAGGCGATGCGCATGCTCAGGGACAGGCGGCGGGTCTGCTTGTCGGGGTCGATATCGAAGCGGCCGTGGAAGTCGGCCAGCACCCGGCGATGGTGCTCGCCCAGGCGCGCCATCTGCGCGTCGTCCAGGGGCAGTGCCTGCTCCTGGCGCAGGCGTTCCGCTTCACGCTGAAAGGCCTGGATGTCGTCAGCGCGTTGCTGCGCCTGGTCGCGGTTTTGCGGCTGCATGGCGGGTCCTTTTGCGTGCGTTGCCGCCTCGCACTCTAGAACCGTCGCGGTGGATGGGCAATGCGTAGAGTGCGGGCGCGCGACATGGATCGCTTTATGGCAACGGGCACAGCCTTGTAGGAGCGGCTTCAGCCGCGAAAGACCCGCCGCCGGCACCTTGCTGCGAGCGGCCGGATGATCCATCGCGAATGAATTCGCTTCCACAAAATGGAGAGGGGCGTGCCGTGTGTGGCCCCTACGCCTCCTCCATCACCACCACCCGCTGCCCGGCGCGCACCGGGGAGCCGGGTTGCACGCGGACTTCGCGGACCACGCCGTCGCGGGGGGCGGTGAGGGGGATTTCCATCTTCATCGACTCCAGGATCACCAGCACATCGCCGGCCTTGACGCTGGCGCCGGTCTCCACCTGCACCTGCCAGAGGTTGCCGGCGATATGGCTTTCGATGGCGTGCTGGCCGGCGCCCAGGGGCGCGTCTTCGCCCAGGTCCGGCGCCAGCTCCTCGCTGTCGAAATGCGCCTGGCCGGAGGCGATCCAGCGTTCGCGCTCGGCGTTGAACGCCCCCTGCTGCTGGGCGCGGAAGGCGGCGATGCCCTCGGCTTCGGTGGCGAGGAAGGCCTGGTAGTCGGCCAGGCGCAGTTCGCTGTGCTCGATGCGCAGCGGGAAGCGCCCCAGGGGGAAGTCGCGGCGGATGCGCAGCAGCTCATCGGCGCTCACCGGGTAGAAGCGGATCTGGTCGAAGAAGCGCAGCAGCCAGGGCTTGCCGTCGAAGGCCGCGACGTCGCGGTAGCGGTTCCACATCTGCAGGGTGCGGCCGACGAACTGGTAGCCGCCGGGGCCTTCCATGCCATACACGCACATGTAGGCGCCGCCGATGCCCACCGAGTTCTCCGCCGTCCAGGTGCGCGCCGGGTTGTACTTGGTGGTCACCAGGCGGTGGCGCGGGTCCAGCGGGGTGGCCACCGGCGCGCCGAGGTAGACGTCGCCCAGGCCCATCACCAGGTAGCGGGCGTCGAACACCGTGCGCTGCACCTCGTCGAGGTTGGGCAGGTCGTTGATGCGGCGGATGAACTCCAGGTTGCTCGGGCACCAGGGTGCGTCCTTGCGCACGGTGGTCATGTACTTCTCGATGGCCAGCTGGCAGGCCGGGTCGTCCCAGGACAGCGGCAGGTGGACGATGCGCGATGGCACGGCGAGGTCGCCGGCGGCGCAGACGCCGTCCCAGAGCCCCGCGACCACCTGCAGCAGGCGTTCCAGGGGCAGGGTCTCCGGCTGGTAGTGCACCTGCAGCGAGCGGATGCCCGGGGTCAGGTCGATGACGCCGGCCAGCGCCTCGGCCTCCAGTGCCTGCATCAGCGCATGGCCGCGGAAGCGCAGCACCAGGTCCAGCTCCGCCGCGCCGATCTCCAGCAGCAGGTGGGTGTCGCCGGAGAGGCGGGCCACCAGGCGTGTGGCGTCCTGGCCCAGGTCGAGGACGATGGGGCTCGAAAGCTCGGCCGTACTTGTAGGAGCGGATTCATCCGCGATTTGGCTGCTACCCGCATCGCGAATGAATTCGCTCGTGCAGAGGGTGGTGCATTCGCGGTTGCGTGCCTGGGCCAATTCCCGCGCCGTGGTGATATCCACCGGCTCGAAGCGCACCTTGTCGCCGGCCTTGAGCTGGCCGAGTTGCCAGAGGTCGGCTTCGATGATGGTCACCGGGCAGACGAAGCCGCCGAGGCTGGGGCCGTCCGGACCGAGGATCACCGGCATGTCGCCGGTGAAGTCCACCGCGCCTATGGCGTAGGGGTTGTCGTGGATGTTGGAGGGGTGCAGGCCGGCCTCGCCGCCGCTCTCGCGCACCCATTCCGGCTTCGGGCCGATCAGGCGCACGCCGGTGCGGCTGGAGTTGAAGTGTACTTCCCAGGCGGTGGCGAAGAAGGTCTCGATAGAGGCCAGGGTGAAGTATTCCGGCGCGCCGTGGGGGCCGTAGATCACACGGATGCGGCGCAGCGCCGGCAGCGGCGGGCACAGCTCGGCGGGCAGGCTGGCGCCGGCTGCATGGTCGGCCAGGGGCAGCAGGTGCAGCATGTCGCCGGCGCGCAGGGCGCGGCCGCCGTGGCCGCCGAACTGGCCGAGGGTGAAGGTGCTCTTGCTGCCCAGGTAGTCCGGCAGCTGCAGGCCGCCGCGCAGGCACAGGTAGCTGCGCGCACCGGCGCCGGTGATGGTGCCGAGGGCCAGGATGGAACCGGCTGGCACCCGCAGCGCGGTGTTCAGCAGCTGCGGTTGACCGTCGAGGGTGAGCGGGATCGGCGCGCCGGTGACGGCCACCACCGCGTCGGTGTTGAAGCGCAGGCTGGGGCCGCTCATGGTGATTTCCAGCGCGGCGGTGCCTTCCGCGTTGCCCAGCAGACGGTTGCCCAGGCGCAGGGCGCGGCTGTCCATGGGACCGGACGGCGGCACGCCCACGGCCCAGTAGCCGAGGCGGCCGGGGTAGTCCTGCACCGTGGTTTGGGTGCCGGCGCCGAGCACTTCGAAGGTGTGGGCGCGGTAGGCGAGGTTTTCCAGGCAGCGGGTCCAGGGCTGGCCGCTGGCGAAGGGTGCGTCGATCAGGATCTGCCGCAGGTAGTCGCGGTTGCTTTCCACGCCGTAGAGCTGCGTGTCGGCCAGCGCGCGGTCGAGGGCGACGCTGGCCTCATCGCGGTCCGCTGCCCAGGTGATCAGCTTGGCGATCATCGGGTCGAAGTAGGGCGGGATCTCGCAGCCGGCTTCCACCCAGGTGTCGATGCGCAGGGCGCGGCCGTCCGCCTCGGGGAAGTGCACGGCGGTGAGCAGGCCGGGGCTGGGCTGGAAGTCGCGGCCCGGGTCCTCGGCGTAGAGGCGCGCCTGGATGGCGTGGCCGCTGGGCGCAAGGCCACGGGCCAGCTCGGCGAGCGGGGGCAGGGTGCCGGCGGCCAGTTCGACCATCCAGCGCACCAGGTCGACGCCCCAGACCTGTTCGGTAACGCCGTGTTCCACCTGCAGGCGGGTGTTCACTTCGAGGAAGTAGAAGCGCTCGGCCTCGCTGTCGTAGACGAATTCCACGGTGCCGGCGCTGCGGTAGCTGACCGCCTTGGCCAGCTGGATGGCGGCGGCGCAAAGGTCCTCGGCCATGCCGGCGGGCAGGTTGGGCGCGGGGGTTTCCTCTAGCACCTTCTGGTTGCGCCGCTGCACCGAGCAGTCGCGCACGCCGAGGGCGATCACCTCGCCACGGCCGTCGCCGAACACCTGCACTTCCAGGTGGCGGGCGCGCTGGATGTACTTCTCGATGAACACCCCGGCGTCGCTGAAGTTGTTCTGCCCCAGGCGCTTCACCGCGTCGAAGGCCTCGCTCAGCTCACTGGCCGAGCGGCATACGCGCATGCCGATGCCGCCACCGCCGGCGGTGCTTTTCAGCATCACCGGGTAGCCCACCTGCTCGCCAGCCACCAGCGCCGCGTCGAGGCTTTCCAGCAGTTCAGTGCCTTCGAGCATCGGCACCCCCTCGGCCTTGGCCAGGGCACGGGCGGTGTGCTTGAGGCCGAAGACGCGCAGCTGCGCGGGCGTCGGCCCGACGAAGGCGATGCCGGCCGCCTCGCAGGCCTCGGCGAAGGCGGCGTTCTCGGAGAGGAAGCCATAGCCCGGGTGGATCGCCTGGGCGCCGCTCTCGCGGGCCACGGCGAGGATCTTCTCCACCACCAGGTAGGTGCTGGCGGCTGGGCCGTCGCCCAGGCTGTGCGCCTCGTCGGCCTGCTGGACGTGCAGGCTGGCGACATCCGCCTCGGCGTACACGGCGACGCCGCGCACGTCGAGCTGGCGCAGGGTGCGGAGGATGCGGCAGGCGATGGCGCCGCGGTTGGCGATCAGCAATTTCTTGAACATGAGGTCGGCCTCATGGGTGGCGGGCCGTCCCGCCGGAATTGGGTCTGCGCCACGGTCGTCCGCGGAGCATCAGTTGGAAGCTGGAAGCTGGAAGCTGGAAGCTGGAAGCTGGAAGCCAGAAGCCAGAAGCCAGAAGCCAGAAGCTAGAGCGTCGGCTCCGATTTTTTCGGCGGTGTTTGCAGGCATTGCCCTGAGCGGCTCTGGCACAGGCGGAACAGCCAGCGCCGAAAGGCTTCCTGCTTCCGGCTTCCCGCTTCCAGCTGCTCTTTCACTCCCATACCAACACCTGCGCCGGGGTGGGGTTGTAGCCGTTGCAGGGGTTGTTCAGCTGTGGGCAGTTGGAGATGAGGACGATGATGTCCATGTGCGCGACCAGCTCGACGTATTTGCCGGGGGCGGAGATGCCGTCCTCGAAGGTGAGGCCGCCTTCGGGGGTGACCGGCACGTTCATGAAGAAGTTGATGTTGGCGCTGATGTCGCGCTTGGCCAGGCGGCCGTCATGCAGGCTGGCGCGCAGGAAGTTGTCGCGGCAGCTGTGCATGTAGCGGGTGTCCAGGGCGTAGCGCACGGTGTTGCTTTCCTGGGCGCAGGCGCCGCCGAGGGTGTCGTGGCGGCCGCAGGTGTCGGCGACGATGCTCAGCATGGGGTTGCCGAGGTTCGAATAGAGCACGCTGCCGGCGCTGAGGTAGACGCGGTTCTGCTTGCGCAGGGTGCGCTGCACGTCATAGCGCTCGCGGGGGTTCTGCGCGCTGTAGAAGAGGGTGTCCACCGCCTGGTTGCCTTCGAGGTCGAGCAGGCGCAGGGTCTGGCCGGCCTTCACTTCGGTCATGAAGGGTTCGCCGGCGGCGATCACGGCGGTGTAGACGGCGGCTTCGGGGTGCTTGTCGCTGGGAGTGGGGTTCATCGGGTAGCCCTCAGATGTACAGACGTTCGGTGTTGTGGAAGCCGCGGCCGTTTTCCGGGCGCGAGGTGCGGCAGAGCACGCTGATGCCGTCGCTCTCGACCTTGTGCCAGCTCAGGTTCACCGGCTTCGGGGCGTAAACGGGGTCGGGGTCCATGGGGTGCTGCAGGGCGGTGAGCACCACCAGGCTGTCCATCGGCGCGTAGAGCTCGACGTAGTCGTCGGCTTTCGAGTGGCCGGGCTGGAAGTGGAAGCAGCCGTCGGCGTCCACCGTGACCTTGCTGAACAGGTTCAGGCACATGAGCAGGTCCTGCAGGTTCAGGTCCCACTTGCCCATCTCCACCAGCAGGTTGTCGACGCCGTTGCGGAAGAAGCCGTTGCGCAGTTCCTGGTAGCGGCCGGCGCCGTATTTCTCCTGCACTTCATTGGCACTGAGCACGCCGCCGAAGCTGTCGTGCCAGCCGCAGCTGTCGGCGGTGATGGCGGCGAGCACGCGGCCCATGTCCGAGTACAGGCAGTGGCCGGCGGTGAGCTTGGCGGTGTGCTGGCACTTGAGGCTGTCCGGCAGGTTCAGGCGCTCGCTTTTCTCGGCGGCGTTGAACAGCAGCAGGCTGACGTTGGCGCCGCCTTCGATGTCGCTGATGCGCAGCAGCTGGCCGCGCTTGAGGACGAAGGAGGTGTGGCCGCCGCCGGGGACGGTTTCTTCATAAAGGGTGGGGCGCAGGGCCAGGGATGCGGTCATGGTCGGGCTCCTTTCAATGGGCCGGGGCGGGCTGCAGGGCGCGGGTGACGCGCTCCGGCAGGGCTTCGACGGCGGCGCGCGCGGCGCGGCGGTCGCTGTTCAGGGGGATGTCGTAGGTGATGCGTGCGCCATAGGCGCCGGGCGCCTGCGGGTCATGGCGGACCTTGTCGAAGACCATCAGCCGGGTGCCGAGGGTGAAGCCTTCGGCCAGGTCGTGGGTGACCATGAACACGGTCAGCCGGGTTTCCTGCCACAGGCCCAGCAGCAGCTCGTGCATGTCCTTGCGGATGCCCGGGTCGAGGGCGCCGAAGGGCTCGTCGAGCAGCAGCACGCGGGGCTTCATCACCAGCGCCTGGGCGATGGCCAGGCGCTGCTGCATGCCGCCGGAGAGCTGCGCGGGGTACTTGCCGAGGGCGTGGTCGAGGCCGACCTTCTCCAGCATCACGGCGGCCTGTTCACGGGCGGCGCGACGGGCACCGCCGAACAGGCGGCCGAACAGCGGCGCGCGGGGCAGCTCCAGGCCGAGGGCGACGTTGTCCAGCACCGAGAGGTGGGGGAACACCGAGTAGCGCTGGAACACCACGCCGCGGCTGGCATCGGGCTCGGCCACCAGGGGCTGGCCGTCCAGCAGCAGCTGGCCACGGCTGGGCGTTTCCTGGCCCAGCAGCATGCGCAGGAAGGTGGACTTGCCGCAGCCCGAGGCGCCGACCAGGGTGCAGAACTCGCCTTCGGCGACGCTCAGGCTGAGGTTCTCCAGCACCACCTGCTCACCGTATTCCTGCCACAGGTTCTTCACTTCGATGAAGGCGCTCATGCCTTGGCTCCTTCGTACCAGGGGAAGGCCAGGCGGGTGAGCTGGCGCAGGCCCAGGTCCATCAGCCAGGCGAGCAGGGTGATCCACACCACGTAGGGCAGGATCACGTCCATGGCCAGGTAGCGGCGGACCAGGAAGATGCGGTAGCCGAGGCCGTCGGTGGAGGCGATGGCCTCGGCGGCGATGAGGAACAGCCAGGCCGAGCCCAGCACCAGGCGCAGGGAGATGAGCAGGCGCGGCAGCAGCTGCGGCAGCACCACGCGCAGGATCAGGGTCCAGGTGTTGGCGCCCAGGGTCTGCGCCTTGATCAGCAGTTCGCGGGGGATCTCCCGGGCGCGCTGCTCCAGGTCGCGGGCGAGCACCGGGGTGATGCCGATGACGATCAGCATCACCTTGGACAGCTCGCCGAGGCCGAAGACGATGAACAGGATCGGCAGGATCGCCAGCGGCGGCACCATCGACAGCACCGTGAGCAGCGGCGACAACGGCGCGCCGAACAGCGGCAGGGTGCCGGCGGCGATGCCCAGGCACAGGCCCAGCAGGGCGGCGACGGCGAGGCCGATGGCCAGGCGCTTGAGGCTGGAGGCGCTGTCCTGCCAGAACAGGTATTGGCCGCTGCGCTTGTCTTCGGTGAAGGCCAGGCGTTGCACCGCGTCGACCATCTGCGTGGCGCTGGGCAGCAGCTTGTCGTTGGGGTTTTCCGTGAGCCGCGCCGCCGACCCGGTGAAGTAGGCGAACAGCAGCAGGGCGAAGGGCAGCAGGATCAGCAGCAGCCTTCCTGCACGGTCCGGGTGGCGGTTGATCAGGCGCATGGCGAGGTCTCGGTGATAGGGGGCGGGTAGGTTGGTGCCGAGGAACGAGGCCCAACGTTGGGCCGCGCTGCGCTTGGCACCAACCTACGGAACCGTGTCGGCGGTCAGAGCTTCCCTTCGGCGGCCATCTGCACGTAGGTCGGGTCGAAGCGCAGCTTGACGTTGGCCTTGTCGCCGGTGACCACGCCCTTGGCGAAGCTCATGCCCACCGCGTGGGCATCCTTGGCACCTTCACCCAGCAGGCCGTGGGCGAAGGAGAAGGTGGCCACCTTGTCCATGGTCGCCGGCAGCTTCGGGCGGGTGACGAACTCCAGGGCCTCGGCCGGTGTGGCGAACAGGCGGGTGGCGTCCAGCTGGGCCTGGTAACCGGCCAGGTCGGTGCCCGAGGCCTTGGCCATGTGCGTCAGTGCGGCGGTGCTCTCGGCGCTGCCGGCCTTCATCAGCGCGACGATCTCGAACCAGGCACCGGTCAGCGCCTTGCCCAGGGCCGGGTTGTCCTTCAGGGTCTCGGTGTTCACCACCATCATGTCCATGATCTCGCCGGGCACCTTGCTGGAGTCGAACACCAGGCTGGTGCCGGGCTTGGCCTTGATCTCGGCGAGCATCGGGTTCCAGGTGGTTACCGCCTGCACTTCGTCGGTGTCGAAGGCGGCGGCGATATCGGCATCGGAGGTGTTCACCACCTGCACGTCCTTCTCGGCCAGGTGGGCGCGCTCCAGGGCGCGGGCCAGCAGGTAGTGGGAGACGGACAGCTCCACCAGGTTCACCGGCAGGCCCTTGAGGTCGCCGAGGGTCTTGCCTTCACCCTTGAGCACGATGCCGTCGTTGCCATTGGAGAAGTCGCTGACGATCAGCGCGGTGCTGTCCACGCCGCCGGCAGCGGGGATGGTCAGGGCGTCCATGTTGGTCATGGTGCAGCCGTCGAACTGGCCGGCGGTGTACTGGTTGATCGACTCGACGTAGTCGTTGAGCTGGGTGACCTGGATGTCGATCCCGTACTTCTTCGCCCATTTGTCGACGATGCCCTGGGTGGCACCGTATTCCCATGGCATCCAGCCGGCATAGATGGTCCAGCAGACGTTGAAGCTGTCCTTCTGCGCTGCGTTGGAGTTGAAGCTGATGGCGGCGGCTAGGCCGGCAGCGAGTACGGCGAACAGACGGGGCTTGCGCATGGATGACCTCCAGTTCGGTTAGGGACAGCGGGAGCGGCGCGGCACTTCCCTGCATGCAGGGGCGCGTTCTCCCGGGCTTTTGTCCCGCCGTGTAACCTCGGAGGAGGTCGCCGGCTCTCGGACCAGCCACCCGCTTTCGCGAGCCGGAACCCTAGCCAGCCATTGCAAATTGTGGTGCCGCGGACCCCGGCTTCCACCGGGTTGCTCCTGCACGCCTGATCCTTAGCGAAGGCCGTGCCAACCCGGCGCGAGCCGCTGGCGGCGGGCGTTGTGGGGCAGGGCGGAGTGAATGCCAGCGCTGTAAAGGGGCGGGGCGTGCCCGTCTCTGGGGCGGGGCGCTTCATGCTGGTGCGCGGTAATAACTGGAAATGGATTTTGCCGACGGAGGGATGCACACCGGCCGTGTGAAACGGTGTCGAAGATTGTGGGAGAAATCCCGGGTGCCGACATTCGTTGGCGCCGTCCCAGCGGTTGAAGGAGGCCGCCATGTCCTATCGAACGATGTTGATCGCAGTACTGGGCCTGTCCCTGGGTGGTTGTGCCGTCTACGACTATGACGACGATTACCGTGGCTACCCGCGCAGCTATGGCGGCGGTGGCTATGTCGTGCAGCAGCCGGCCTATTACCAGGGTTCTCCGACCTACTACTACCGGACCGAGCGCATCTACCAGCCGCAGCGCTACTACCAGGTGCGCCCGCAGCCCTACCAGCCGCCGCGCCATGACCGCCGCTACGACGGGCGCAACGACCATCGCTACGACCGCCACGACGATCGCCATGACAACCGGCACGACTCGCGGCGCTGGGACAACCGCAACCCGCCGCGCCCGGACTGGAACGAGCGTCGCCACGACTACACCCCGCGCCTGCAGAACTGGGGCGGCAACCGCCCGCCGCAACGGGGCTGGAACCAGGGCGGCGGTCGCCCCAGCTACGCCGTGCCGCCGGCCTACCAGGTGCGCCCCCACGAAAACCCCATCCGCCCGCACCGCAGTGACTGGTCGCAGCAGAACCGTCGCTGACAAGCTTTCGTAGACCCATGCGAGGGCCGTGGCCTAAGGCGAGCGCTTCGATTCCGGTGTTTCGGTCAGCTCAAGCGCACTGAGATCTGAAACCTGGCTAGAGAGTTGGAGCGGCGACCAACGCCCCTCCAGGAGGCCGAACGCAGTCGTTGCGCCGGGGGACGAGCGGCATGGATGCCGCGAGAGGCGCGCCAGGCCATGGATGGCCCATCGCGCCGGCCCCCAGAGCGGCGATGAAGTGAGGGAACCCCGGCGAAGCCGGGGCCGGATGATGGGGCAAGCCCTTTTGGTTCCTTTTAAGGCGATTGTTAAAAGGGACTCGCCCGGGTGGGCGAAACAGGAAACATCACCCAAGCTCGGTAAAGAGCTGAGCTCAAATCTGTTGGCAACGCTAATAGCCGGTAATGGGCTGGGCGTCTTCTTCCAGCAAGTACTCCACCATCGCCCGCGCAGCCGGTGACAGGCTGCGCCCGGCGTGGCTGACGATGCCATAGGCCGAGCGGGCGTCGAGGTTGTCCACCGGCAGCAGCACCGCCAGGCGGCCGGCCGCGACGTCTTCGGCCAGTACGTCCCAGGGCGCCATGCTGATCACCTCGCTGTCGGCCACCAGGGCCTTGAGCACCATGAAGTTGTCGCACTCGATGCCCAGCGGTTGCGCCTTGTTGTTCAGCGCACCGAGGGTGCGCGCCACCTCGACGGGCAGCTGGGTGCCGGCCAGCGGGTAGACGGCCAGGTCCTCGACCCGCAGGCGGGGTCGCTGCAGCAGCGGGTGGCTGGGGCGGCAGAAGAGGGTGCCGGCGTGGCGGCGCAGGGGCGTGATGTGCAGCAGCGGGTCGCCTTCGAACTCGCGCACGTCCGCCACGAACAGCTCGATGGCGTCCCCCAGCAATTGGCTGCGCAGGCTGTGCCAATCCTCGATGCGCAACTGCACCTGCACGCCCGGGTGGGCCCCGGCGAAGCGGCCCAGCGTGCGGGGCACCAGGCGCGCGGCGGGGTAGGGGCCGGCACCCAGGCGCAGTTCGCCGCTGTCGAGGTTCTCCAACTGCGCCACGGCGCTGTGCAGGGCGCGGCGGCCGTCCAGCAGGCGCTGGGCATGCTCCAGCACCAATCGGCCGTGGGCGGTGAGGGCGATCTGCCGGGGGCCGCGGTCCAGCAGGCTGCAGCCGAGGCTGGCCTCCAGGGCCTGGATGCTGCGGCTGAGGGCCGGCTGGCTGAGGTTGACGGCCTCCGCCGCACGGGCGAAGTGGCCGTGTTGTGCGAGGGCGACGAAGTGGCGGAGCTGGCGTAGGTCGTTCATGCGTATCCCGCATCGATTTCGGCAGAGGAATGCATTGGAATTATTGACCGGTGCCTGCCAGCCTGTCTGCTCCCATAACAACAACGAGCCGACATCATGCGCATCACCACCCGCTTCGGCGGCCTGCTGCTGGCCGCCGCCCTGCCATTCGGCGCCGACGCGACGCTGCCCGACGAGACCCTGGAGCCGAGCATCAACGCCGAGCTTGCCGAGCACACCCGGCACTTTGACGAGAAGGTCTACAAGATCGCCGACAACGTCTGGTCGGCGGTGGGCTGGAACCTGGCCAACAGCGTGATGATCGAGGCGCCGGAAGGCCTGATCATCGTCGACACGGGCGAGTCCGCCGAGCAGTCGCGCAAGGTGCTGGCGGAGTTCCGCAAGATCAGCGCCAAGCCGATCAAGGCCATCGTCTACACCCACTTCCACCCGGACCACATCAACGGCGTGAAGGGCTTCGTCAGCGAAGAGCAGGTGAAGCGTGGCGAGGTGCAGATCTACGCCCAGGAAACCCTGCTGGACAACGTGGTGACCCAGGGCGCGCTGGTGGGTCCGATCCTCGGCATGCGCTCGGGCTACAGCTTCGGCGCGGCCCTGCCGGACAGCGACAAGCGCGACATGAACTCCGGCCTCGGCCCGCTGGCCCATCCCGGCGCCTCCACCTTCATCGCGCCGACCGTCACCTTCAAGGAAGCCCTGGATACCACCATCGCCGGGCTGAAGGTGCAGTTCCTCCATGTGCCCAGCGAGGCGCCGGACGAGATCGTCCTCTACCTGCCGGACAACCGCGTGCTGATCAGTGCCGAGGTGACCCAGGGGCCGACCCTGCCCAACGTCCACACCCTGCGCGGCACCAAGTTCCGCGACCCGGTGGTGTGGGTGCAGAGCCTCGACAAGCTGCGTGCCTTCAAGGCCGACTACATGGTGCCGCTGCACGGCCAGCCGGTGTCCGGCCGCGACAAGGTGGAAGAGGTGCTGCGCATGACCCGCGACGCCATCGCCTACATCCACGATCAGACCGTGCGCTGGATGAACAAGGGCCTGACCCCCGACGAGTTGGTGGAGAAGGTCAAGCTGCCGCCGCACCTGGCCGGTTACACGCCCTACCTGCGCGAGTACTACGGCACCGTGAAGCACAGCGTGCGGCAGATCTACCAGGGCTACCTGGGCTGGTTCCAGGGCGACCCGGTGGACCTCGACCCGACGCCGCCGGCGGAGAAGGCCAAGCGCCTGATCGCCCTCATGGGTGGGCGTGACAAGCTGCTGCTGGCCGCCGGCGACGCCTACCTCAAGGGGGACTGGCAATGGGCGGCCGAGCTGGCCAGCTACGCCATCCGCGTCGACCACGACGACAAGTTGGCTCGCGACATCAAGGCCCGCAGCTTCCGCCGCCTGGGCTACGCCAGCATGAACATCAACTGGCGCAACTGGTACCTGATGAGCGCCATGGAGCTGGAGGGCAAGCTCGAGGGCGATGCCGCGCTGCAGCTGTCCCAGGGGCTGCGCAACGCCTTCCTCTCGCCGGACATGCTGAAGAACCTGCCGGCGCGGATCTTCCTGCAGAACTGGGTCACCCGCATCGACCCGGAGAAGAGCGCCGACGTGAACCTCACCCTGGGCTTCGTCTTCCCCGATATCAACGAGCAGTGGGCGCTAGAGATACGCCGCGGCGTGGTGGAGATGCACCCGGGCATCCCCGAGGGCACCACGTTGAAGCTGACCTTCGACAAGACCTACCTCGACACCGTGATCAGCGGCGAGAACGGCCTGCTCAAGGGCGCGCTGCTGGGCGACGTGAAGGTGGACGGCAACCTGCTGGACATCAAGACCTTCCTCGGTTGCTTCGACTTCGAGGACGCCCCCATCGCCCTGACGGTGCGCTGACCCACCCCGAGCGCGCAGGCGGGCTGACCCACCGTCGCGCGCGCCGGCCAAACGAAAGTGCGGAAGGCGCGCGCGACCGGAGACGGCACACTGCAAGGCTCAACCTTGCAATGGAGAACCCCTATGCACGTCCTGTCGTTCGCCAAGGGCGCCCTGGCCATGTTCTGGCTGGTGGCGATCCTCAACATCGTCTACCCCTTCGGCGAGCCCCTGCACCGCCCCCTGCTGCTGGTGGCCGGTGTGATGCTGCTGGTCCACGTGGCCGAGGCCGCGCTGTTCAACCGCAAGCTCAAGGCCCGTCCCTTCCCCTGGCTGGAGCGCACCCAGGTGCTGCTGTTCGGCTTCCTCCATCTGCGCGGGCTGCGCTGATCCTGCCTCCACCGTTCCCGGGCTGAAGCCCGGGCTACGCCTGGGTGCTCCCGTCGCCACCGTCGGTGGAGTGCGGTGGTAGGGCGGGTGAAACCCGCGATGTTGTTGTGCGAAACCCTTGTCGGGTTGCACCCGACCTACACCGGCACGGTGGTTGGGTTGGGCATGGCGCCGTAGGTTGGCGCCGAGCGCAGCGAGGCCCAACGGAGCGAGGCCCGACCCTGCTGCGTTGGGCTTCGTCCCTCAGCCCAACCTACGGGGCTCCGTGTTTCCGATGGCACTGAAACCCTCACGGCGCAGGTCGGATAGGGGCACTGTGCCATTGTTTTTTCCGCTTCCAGCCCGCACCATTCGCGCCTCGTTATCGGGGCCGCCTGTCGGTTCCATTGGCAGGAAATCGGATTTTGCTCAGCAGTATCGGCAAATGGCGAAGCACGGGTAGGCCGGGGGTTATAGGCCCGGCGCTGCTGTTGCTGTTCGCCTTGCTGGCCGGTGCCCTGCAGGCGGATTGGGATTTCACCCTGATCAGCCGTCGCGCCGAATCCCTCTATGGCCCCCTGGGCGATGGCAAGCAGCGCATCGATGACTGGCAGCGCCTGCTGGCCAGCCAGGCGGGCGCCAGCGAGGCGGAGCAGTTGAAGGAGGTCAATCGCTTCTTCAACGCCAAGCTGCGTTTCACTGATGACCTCGCCCTGTGGAACCAGGTGGATTACTGGGCGACACCGGTGGAGGCGTTGCGCCGCGGGGCGGGCGATTGCGAGGACTACGCCATCGCCAAGTACATCAGCCTGCGTCACCTGGGGGTGCCGGCGGAGAAGCTGCGCATCACCTACGTCAAGGCACTACGCCTGAACCAGGCGCACATGGTGCTGACCTATTACGAGAAGCCCGACGCGGTGCCCCTGGTGCTGGACAACCTGATCGGCAGCATCCTGCCGGCGTCCCAGCGCAGTGACCTGTTGCCGGTCTACGCCTTCAACGGTGAGGGCCTGTGGCTGACCAACCAGGGCGGCGGCAAGAAGGTGGGCGACGCCAAGCGTCTGTCCCGCTGGCAGGACCTGTTGAAAAAGATGAAAGCCGAAGGCTTTCCCACGAGCGAATAGCGGAGTCGAGATGTCCCTGTTCAAACAGCTGTTGATCGCCATCTGCCTGTTCCTGGTCGTCGCCTTCAGCGGCAGCTTCATGGTCAGCCTGGAAAGCTCGCGCGAGCAGTACGTCAACCAGTTGCGTTCCCATGCCCAGGACGCGGCGACGGCCCTGGGCCTGTCGCTGACGCCGCACATCGACGATGCGGCGATGGTCGAGCTGATGGTCAGTTCGATCTTCGACAGCGGCTACTTCGAGCGCATCCGCGTGATCGACATGGCCACCGGCAAGGTGATCGTGGAGCGCACCGGCGTGCCCGATGCGGTGGCGGCCCAGGTGCCGCAGTGGTTCGTGTCGCTGATCGGCCTGGAGTCGGCCGGCGGCGATGCCATTGTCAGCCGTGGCTGGACCCAGGCCGCGCGGGTCGAGGTGCAGAGCCACCCGATGTTCGCCATCGCCAAGCTGTGGCAGAGCGCCCTCGGCAGCCTCGGCTGGCTGGCTCTGTGCGGCCTGGTCAGCGCCGGCCTCGGTGCGGTGCTGCTGCGCCGCCAGCTGCGCCCGCTGGACTACATGGTGGAGCAGTCCCACGCCATCGCCCGTCGCGAATTCCTCAGCCTGCCGCAGTTGCCGCGCACCCCCGAGCTGCGCCGTGTGGTGCAGGCGATGAACCAGATGGTGGAGAAGCTCAAGGCGCTGTTCCAGGAGCAGGCCGAGCGCAGCGAGCGCCTGCGTGACGAGGCCTACCAGGACAGCCTCACCGGCCTGGGCAACCGCCGTTATTTCGAGATGCAGCTCAGCGCCCGCCTGAGTGCCGAGGACCAGGCCAGCAGCGGCTACCTGCTGCTGTTGCGGGTCAACGACCTGGCCGGCCTCAACCAGCGCCTGGGTGGCCAGCGCACCGACCAGTTGCTCAAGGCCGTGGCCGAGCAGCTCGCGCGCAACAGCGCGGGGCAGGGCGCCGGCCAGTTGCTGGCGCGTAGCCGCGGTGGCGAGTTCATCCTGCTGGCGCCGGGCCTGGTGCGCGAGGAGGCCGAGCAACTGGCCACCCGCCTCGATGGCGCCCTGGGCAGCCTGGCCAGCACTGGTGCCACCGACACCCATCCCGTGGCCCATATCGGCCTGGTGCCCTTCGCCCCGGGCGAGTCGCAGCAGGACCTGATGATGCTCGCCGACGAGGCCCTGGCCCAGGCCGAGCGCCAGGCCGACCGCGCCTGGGCGTGCATCGAGCAGACCAGCGCCGGCAATGTCGGCGATGACCGTCACGCCTGGCACGCCTTGCTGGACAAAGCCCTGGCCCAGGGGCGCTTCCAGCTGTTCTTCCAGCCGGTGGTGGCCAGCCGCGAGCCGTCGCGGGTGTTGCATTACAAGGTGCTGTCGCGCCTGCCGGACGAGCAGGGCGAGAGCATCCCCGCCGGGCGTTTCCTGCCCTGGCTGGAGCGCTTCGGCTGGTCCACGCGCCTTGACCTGGTGATGCTGGAACTGGTGCTGGCGCAGATGGCCGGCCACGACCAGCCCCTGGCGCTGAACCTGTCCGGCGCGCTGCTGCGTGACGAGAAGGCGCTGAACCGTGCCCTCGACCTGCTGCGTCAGCATCCGCAACTGGGCCCGCGCCTGACCCTGGAACTGGAGGAAGACCAGTTGCCCGAGCAGGCGGTGCTGGAGAGCCTGACCCGGCGCCTGCGCGAGCTGGGTTTCGCCCTCAGCCTGCAGCACTTCGGCGGTCGCTTCAGCATGATCGGCAACCTGGCGCGCCTGGGCCTGGCCTACCTGAAGGTGGATGGCAGCCACATCCGCGCCATCGACACCGAGAACGACAAGCGCCTGTTCATTGAGGCCATGCAGCGCGCGGCCCATAGCATCGACCTGCCGCTGATCGCCGAGCGCGTCGAGACCGAGGGCGAGCTGCGGGTGCTGCAGGAAATGGGCATCCAGGGTGCCCAGGGCCAGCTGTTTGGCGTTCCTGCGCCCTGGCGTTGATCCCGGGCGGAGGCGGGCGCCACGGCCCCGCCTTCCGGCCGCTGCCTTGAACCATCCGGCGTTTCACCCGGTCCCCTGAAGTACGCCAGAACACGGACTTCAGGAGGCTCCATGCGCATCCACCTGCCGCGTATCGGGCTGGGCGGCGCACCGCTCGGCAATATGTTCCACTCCGTGGCCGAAGAGCAGGCCGACGCCACACTGGTGGCCGCCTGGCAAGCCGGTTTCCGCTACTACGACACCTCTCCCCATTACGGCGCCGGGCTGGCCGAGGAACGCTTCGGCCGCCTGCTGCGCACCCGCCGGCGCGACGAGTACCTGCTGAGTACCAAGGTGGGGCGGTTGCTGGAGCCGGCCGCCGCGCCGGAGAACGCCAAGCCCTTCGTCCATGAGCTGCCCAACCGGCGCATCCTCGACTACTCCGCCGCCGGCGCCCGGCGCTCCCTGGAGGACAGTCTGGTGCGCATGGGCGTGGAACGCATCGATCTGGTGTTCATCCATGACGTCTCCGAGGACCAGCATGGCCCGCGCTGGCGCGAGTACTTCGCCCAGGCCATGGCGGGGGCGGCGAAGGAGCTGACGGCCATGCGCGAGGAGGGGCTGATCCGTGGCTGGGGGCTGGGCGTGAACCGTGTCGAACCCTGCCGACTGGCGCTGGAACAGGCCGACCCGGACCTGTTTCTGCTGGCCGGGCGCTACAGCCTGCTGGACCACCGCGAGGCGCTGGAGAAGCTGTTTCCCGCCTGCCTCGCGCGCGGCGTGGGCATCGTCGTCGGTGGGCCGTTCAATTCCGGTGTACTGGCCGGGAGCGATCACTACGAGTACGACCGCATCCCGGCGGAGGTGAAGAGCCGGGCGCAGCGGCTGATGGCGCTGTGCGAGCGCTTCGGCATCGATTCGCGGGCAGCGGCGCTGCAGTTCTGCCTGGCCAACCCGGCGGTGCTGTCGGTGATTCCCGGCACCGCGACACCGGCACGCCCGGCGCAGTACATGGCGCAACTGCAGGCCGAGGTGCCTCGGGCGTTCTGGTTGGCGCTACGGGAAGAGGAACTGGTTGGCGCGGATGTGCCGTTGCCGGTGTAGGGCCCGGCGCAGCGGCGGCAAAGGGGGAGGCAGGGGCCGGGTCAGATGACGCCGGACTCCTCGTCGTTGATCAGGCGGTTCAGGCCGCCGAGGGCCTCGCGTGCCTGGTTACGGCTGAGCAGCTTGGATTGCGCGGCCTGGGGCAGGTCGGTGATGCGGATCACGCCCTTGGTCATCAGCAGGCCGATGAGGTCTTCCAGTACCCGGATCATTTCCTGGTCGCTCTGCTTGAGCTGCATCAGGCTGGCTTCGACGGTCTGGTTGGAATACCAGGCGAGCACGAGCTGGTCATCGGCGGGGAGCATGCCGGTGAAGCCTTCGAACTCTGCCGCTTCCACGCGCACCAGTTGACCCTGGTCGTCTTGCTGAACGTAAAGCATGGGGTACCCCCTTTCTGAGGACATGAAAAGACCTGCGCCAATCTACACGCGCAGGCCAGTGGGGAACATGGGGAAAGCGAACCGGCCGCCTCCCCGCCGCCGGTGTACGGCGACGGGGAGGGGCGTTGTCGGTGGATCAGTGGTGCTCGGTTTTCACCAGCGGGTCGGAGCCGGCCACCAGGGAGCTGACGATCTGCGAGGAGGTGGAACCGTACTGGGTCAGGTCCACGCCTTCGAGCTTGATGGTCACATCGGCGCCGCTGTTGACGTTGCCGGTGGTGCTCACCTGCAGGGTGCTGGTGGCGGTGTCGACCTTGAGGTAATCGAGGAGGTTGCCGGAGTGCGCGGCATCGGGCAGCAGGTCGCTGAGGTCGATGCGGTCGCCCTGGGTGGCGTTGAAGTCCTTGATCACGTCGTTGCCGACATCGCCCGCCTTCCACATGAAGACGTCCGCGCCTGCGCCACCGGTGAGGGTGTCGTTGCCGATACCGCCGATCAGCAGGTCGTTGCCGTCACCACCGTTGAGCAGGTCGTTGCCAGCGTTGCCGTAGAGCACGTCGTGGCCGTTGCCGCCGTTGATGATGTCGGAGTACTTGCTGCCATTGATCAGGTCGCTGGCTTCGGTGCCGGTGGTGGTCTGGATGGTGTGAACCGCCCAGCCGGTGCTGGTTTCCACGAATTCCTGGCCGCTGGACAGGGTGGTGGCCTGGAACAGCTGGTAATCGCCGGTACCGAGGGTCTTGTACGCCGAGTCATCGCTGCCGCTGGGCTTGAGCTCGATCTTCAGGGTGGCGGAGCCGCCCTGGTCCCAGTACAGCAGTTCCAGCGCCTGCAAGCCGCCGGTGAGGCTGACGTTCTTGTAGGTGTCGGTGGTGGTGGACTGGATCTTGTCGGCGTTGGCGACGTCCTGGCCGTCGATCAGCAGGCGGTAACCGTCGTCCGCCGTGATGCGGATGTCGTAGGTTCCGCCGTTGCCGACGTCGATGAAGCCGTGAGCGCGGATGATGGCGTCACTGGTGTCACCCAGGTTCGACCCGCCGGCCTTGAGGCTGGAGACGTTGCCGGTACTGGCTGCCGTGAGGAAGTCGTACAGGTTGTTCTGGCTGTTGTTGGATGTGCCGATGGTGGTGCCGTTGTTGACGGTGCGGTTGTCACCGAGGTCGTCGCTGAACACCGGGCTGCCGTTCTTCAGGCCGTAGTCGATGACATTGGCGATGAAGGTGGCATTGACCGAGCCGTTCGCCGCGTTGGTGTTGGAACCCACCAGGCTGCTGTTGTTGCCGGAACGGCCCTCGATGTAGTTCTCGACCTGGCTCAGGGTGGTGAGGTTCGGCCGGCTGGTGCCGTTCTCGCTGTAGCCCCAGTACTCGCCGGTCAAGCCGCCGCTCAGGCTGGTGGTGCCGGTGGCGTCGGCCATGGTGATGGTGTTGGTGGTGTAGCTGGTGTGCTCCACGCCGCCATCGACGATGTTCAGGGTCAGGTGCTGGGACGCCGTGCTGGCAGTGCTGCCGTTGGGTTCGGTGCTGACCGCCTTGACGTCCAGGCCGATGTCGCCGCGCACGTCACCGGAAACCTGCAGCTTGGCGGTGGCCAGCTGGGCCGCGGTGAGGGTGTACACGCCGTTGACCGCGCTGAGGGTGGTGCCGCCGACGACGATGCTCGAACCGTTGGACAGGTTGCTCAGCTGGTAGCTCAGGCTCTCGGAGCCGTCTGTGTCGGTCAGTGCGCCGCCAATGTAGTTGGCCAGGGCGATGCTGGTCTTGCCGCTGACGCCGCCATCGCCGGCCACCACGCCCTGGGACGAGGTGAGGGTGATGTTGTCGATCAGCGCGCCACGACCGCTGGAGTCGGTGGAGGTGCCGGCCAGCTTGATGGTCAGGGCCTCGGTGTTGCCGGTGCCGACGAAGCTGAAGTGGATGTTTTCCCAGTTCAGGCTGGTCTGGCTGCTGGTGGAGGCGTATTCGCCCACCAGGGTGCTGCCGAGGTAGACGGCGATCTTGGTGAAGCTGGCGTCGAAGCCCGAGCGACCGGCGTAGTCCAGGTTCAACTCGTAGACCTTGCCGACCTCGGTGGCGACGTTGCGGGTGACGCCCAGGGTCTGGGACATGCTGCCGCCCGCGTCGTTGAGTTCCAGCGCGTCTCCGTTGTTGGTGCCCGGCAGCTTGACGGTGACGTAGCTGCCGGCCTGGTTCTGCATGCTGTCGCCGTTGGCCCAGATCTCGAACACGTTGCTGCCGCCACTGCGCACGTCGCCGGTGGTGACCAGGCTCCAGTTCTCGAAGGTCGGGCCGGCCACGTCCTGGGAGGTGCTGTCGCTGTTGGGCGCCGATTCCCAGGTGGTGGTGAACAGCGTGCTGGCCGCAGCGGACTTCACGGTCAGGGTCGGCACGTCGGCCACCGGCGCGATATCGATGCTCATGGTGCTGCTGGCGGTGCTCAGGGAGCCGTCGCTGCCGCTGTACTTGAACTCGGCGTAGGTCTGCTTGTTCAGGCCGACACCGGTGTTGCTGAAGCTGTCGTGACCGGATTCGTTGGAATCCGGCACGAAGCGCAGGCCGCCGCCATCGATCACCGACTTGGTGACGGTGGTGTTGGCGCTGACATCGGTCCAGGTGTTGCCCACCTTGACCTGCAGCTTGCCTTCGCCCGGCAGGCTCTCGACCTTGATCGACAGGCTGCTGTTGGCGTCCACGTCGCTGACCTTGAAGTCGCTCCAGCTGAAGACGTAGTTGGTGTCTTCGTTGCCGGTGACCGCAGCGCCAGCGACCACCACGGGGGCTTCGTTGACGTTGGTCACGGCGATGGAGTAGGTCGCCGACTGGGTGCTGCCGTCGGAGCTGGTGGCCAGCACGGTGATGGTGTGGCTGGTAGCGGCCTCGTAGTCGAGCTTGCTGCCATCGGCCACGGTGACCACACCTGTGGTGGCATTGATGGCGAAGCGGCCGCCGGCGTTGTCGGTCAGCGCGTAGGTCACGCTGGTGCCGGCATCGCCGTCCACACCCAGGGCGGTGACGCCCACGCGGGTGCCGGTGGCGGCGTTCTCGGCCACGGTATTGGTGGCGCTGTCGGAGTCGCTGAGGGTCACGCCGTTGTCGTTCACATTGCTCAGGTTGATGGTGAACACCTGGGTGTTGGTGCTGCCATCGGAGCTGGTCACCTTGACGGTGATGTTGTGGCTGGTGGCGGCCTCGTAGTCGAGCTTGCTGCCATCGGCCACGGTGACCACACCGGTGGTGGCGTTGATCGCGAAGCGGCCACCGGCGTTGTCGGTCAGTTCGTACTTGGTGATGGTGGCGCCGGCGTCGCCGTCGGTGCCCAGTACGGTGAGGCCGACGGTGCTGCCGTTGGCGGCATTCTCGGCAACGGTGTTGGCGGCGGCGTTGCTGTCGGTGATGACCACGCCGTTGTCATTGACGTTGGTGAGGTTGATGGTGAACACCTGGGTGTTGGTGCTGCCATCGGAGCTGGTGACCTTGACGGTGATGTTGTGGCTGGTAGCCGCCTCGTAGTCGAGTTTGCTGCCATCGGCCACGGTCACCACACCGGTGGTGGCGTTGATGGCGAAGCGGCCACCGGCGTTGTCGGTCAGCTCGTACTTGGTGATGGTGGTGCCGGCATCGCCGTCCACGCCCAGTACGGTGAGGCCGACGGTGGAACCGTTGGCGGCGTTCTCGGCAACGGTGTTGGCTGCCGCGTTGCTGTCGGTGATGACCACGCCGTTGTCGTTCACATTGCTCAGGTTGATGGTGAACACCTGGGTGTTGGTGCTGCCATCGGAGCTGGTGACCTTGACGGTGATGTTGTGGCTGGTAGCCGCCTCGTAGTCGAGTTTGCTGCCGTCAGCGACGGTCACGACACCGGTGGTGGCATTGATGGCGAAGCGTCCACCGGCGTTGTCGGTCAGTTCGTACTTGGTGATGGTGGCGCCGGCGTCGCCGTCGGTGCCCAGTACGGTGAGGCCGACGGTGCTGCCGTTGGCGGCGTTTTCGGCGACGGTGTTGGCTGCCGCGTTGCTGTCGGTGATGACCACGCCGTTGTCGTTGACGTTGCTCAGGTTGATGGTGAACACCTGGGTGTTGGTGCTGCCGTCGGAGCTGGTCACCTTGACGGTAATGTCGTGGCTGGTAGCCGCCTCGTAGTCGAGTTTGCTGCCGTCAGCGATGGTCACGACACCGGTGGTGGCATTGATCGCGAAGCGGCCACCGGCGTTGTCGGTCAGTTCGTACTTGGTGATGGTGGCGCCGGCGTCGCCGTCGGTGCCCAGTACGGTGAGGCCGACGGTGCTGCCGTTGGCGGCGTTTTCGGCGACGGTGTTGGCTGCCGCGTTGCTGTCGGTGATGACCACGCCGTTGTCGTTCACATTGCTCAGGTTGATGGTGAACACCTGGGTGTTGGTGCTGCCATCGGAGCTGGTGACCTTGACGGTGATGTTGTGGCTGGTGGCGGCCTCGTAGTCGAGCTTGGTGCCATCGGCCACGGTGACCACACCGGTGGTGGCGTTGATGGCGAAGCGGCCACCGGCGTTGTCGGTCAGTTCGTACTTGGTGATGGTGGCGCCGGCGTCGCCGTCGGTGCCCAGTACGGTGAGGCCGACGGTGCTGCCGTTGGCGGCATTCTCGGCAACGGTGTTGGCGGCGGCGTTGCTGTCGGTGATGACCACGCCGTTGTCATTGACGTTGGTGAGGTTGATGGTGAACACCTGGGTGTTGGTGCTGCCATCGGAGCTGGTGACCTTGACGGTGATGTTGTGGCTGGTAGCCGCCTCGTAGTCGAGTTTGCTGCCGTCAGCGACGGTCACGACACCGGTGGTGGCATTGATGGCGAAGCGTCCACCGGCGTTGTCGGTCAGTTCGTACTTGGTGATGGTGGCGCCGGCGTCGCCGTCGGTGCCCAGTACGGTGAGGCCGACGGTGCTGCCGTTGGCGGCATTCTCGGCAACGGTGTTGGCTGCCGCGTTGCTGTCGGTGATGACCACGCCGTTGTCGTTGACGTTGCTCAGGTTGATGGTGAACACCTGGGTGTTGGTGCTGCCATCGGAGCTGGTGACCTTGACGGTGATGTTGTGGCTGGTGGCGGCCTCGTAGTCGAGTTTGCTGCCATCGGCGACGGTCACGACACCGGTGGTGGCATTGATCGCGAAGCGGCCACCGGCGTTGTCGGTCAGCTCGTACTTGGTGATGGTCGCGCCGGCGTCGCCGTCGGTGCCCAGTACGGTCAGGCCCACGGTGGAGCCATTGGCAGCGTTCTCGGCAACGGTGTTGGCGGCGGCGTTGCTGTCGGTGATGACCACGCCGTTGTCGTTGACGTTGGTGACGTCGATGGTGACGGTGGCGGTGACCGGGGTCTTGCCGTCGGTGGCGCTGACCTGCAGCTGGTGCTGGGTGGCGGTCTCGTAGTCCAGGGTCTTGCCGTTGGCGAGGGTGATCACGCCGGTGCTGGAGTTGATGCTGAACAGGCCAGCGTCGTTGCCACCGGTGATGCTGTAGAACAGCGGCTCGCCATCACGGTCCTGGTCGGTGCCGGTGAAGCGGTCGCTGAGGTCGGCGATGGTGCTGCCGGAGGCGATGTTTTCGGCGAAGCTCACGGTGCTGTTGGCCAGGCCTGGGGCACTGTCCAACGCCGCGACCTGGATGGTCATGGTGTTGGGCGTGGAGAAGGCGCCGCTCTGGTCCTGCACCGAGAAGCTGAAGCTGCTGTTGCCGTTGGCATTGGCTGCCGGGGTGTAGACCAGGGAGGCGATCTGCGCCGCGGTGATGATCATGCCGACGGTGACGGCTTCGTTGCCCAGGCTGAGGCTGCCGCTGGCCGGCAGGCTGTTGATGCGGATGCCCTTGAGGCTATCGCCGGTATCGACATCGTTGAAGGCGAAGTCGCCGCTGGTGAAGCTGCGCGGGGTGTCTTCGTTGGTGTTGACGGTGTTGTCGGCGCTGGTGGGCGCGTCATTCACGGCGTGCACGGTCACCGGCAGGGTCAGGTTGGTGCTGGCCTTGTCGCCGTTGGCCCCTTCGGTAGCGGTCGCGGTGACCTTCAGGTCGAAGGTGCCGTTGTAGTTGGCGGGCGGGGTGATGCTCAGGTTGCCCAGGTTCCAGCTGCTGATGTCCGTGCTGGTGCTGCCGCTGGTGGCGGTGAAGCTGTTCACACCGTCGGTCAGGGTGGCGCCCTCGGGGATCTGCGAGATGCCCACGGAGAGGCTTTCCGAGCCGTCGGTGTCCTTCAGCGAGGCGGTCAGGCGCGACAGCGGGATGCTGCTGTCCTCGTCACCTTCGTTGACGTTGTAGAGCTGGTAGTAGCCCTTGCCGTCGCTGCCATGCAGCTCCGACAGGTGCAGGCCGTTGCCGGCCAGGTCGCTGGGCTTGGTGTAGAGCTGCACGTTGGCGCTGGACAGGTCCTGCACCGGGCCGTTGCCGACCTTGACGTTGACGTCCAGGGTGCCCGGGCCGCTCTGGTTGTGCTGGTAGATGTCCAGGGTGTAGTAGCCGCTCTCCTGGGCGGTGTAGCTGCCGCTGAACTGGCCAGTGGAGCCGCCCCAGGTTGCGTTGGCCACGGTGGTGCCACCCACGGAGACGAGCACGCTGTCGTCACCCGAGCCGCTGAAGGTGTAGGTCTGGCCGGCTTCGAGGTAGATCAGGCCGGAAAGCTTGTTGGCCACGCCGGCGTTGACGCTGTCGATGTGGGCATCGGCCAGGTTGCCGCTGCTGGCGGGGGTGCCGGCGGCGTCGATGGTGCTCTTCAGGGTGGCCGGGTTGGCACCGTTGCCGCCGCTGCCCAGGGGCAGGTTGTTCCAGCTCTGTTGCAGCAGGCCGGTGGCCGCGGGGTTGCCGCTTGGGGCCTGGGCGCCGAGGTTCGGGGCATCGGCCACGGCCTGGATGCCGACCTGGACGGTGGCGGTGCTGTTGCCGCCCTTACCATCGGTGACGGTGTAGGTGATGGTGTCCGCACCGCTGTAGTCGCCGGTGGGGGTGTAGACCAGCTTGCCGTCGACGATGCTGACGCTGCCGTGCTGCGCGTTGGCGCCGGTCAGGGTCAGGCTGTCGCCGTCGGTGTCGCGATCGTTGGCCAGCACGTCGATGGTGACGGCGGAGTCTTCCAGGGTGCTGGCGGTGTCGTTGGCCGCAGTCGGGGCATCGTTGACCGGGTTGACGGTGATGTTGACCACGGTGTCGACCACGCCACCCTTGCCGTCGCTGACGGTGACCACGAAGCTGTCCGGCCCGTTGTAGTCGCCGTTGGGCTTGTAGGTGTACTCGCCGGTGTTCGGGTTGAGCACCAGGCTGCCGTTGGCGGTGCCGGTCTTCAGGGTGTAGGTGAGGCTGTCGCCTTCCGCATCGGTGGCGGTGATGCGGCTGGTCAGGGTGCCGTCCTCGTCCACGCTGGCGGTGCTGTCGGGCGCGACGGGGGCATCGTTGACCGGCTTGACGGTGACGCTGACCACGCTGGTGGTGGTGCCGCCGTTGCCATCGCTGATGGTGACGGTGAAGGCATCGCTGCCGTTGAAGTCCTTGGCCGGCTGGTAGGTGTAGGTGCCGTCGGCGTTGAGCGTGACGGTGCCGTGCTGCGGGCCGTTGCCGTTGGCGATGCTGTAGGTGAGGGTGTCGCCGTCGACGTCACGGGCGGTGACCTTGCCGTCGATCGGGGTGTCCTCGTCGGTGCTGACGCTGGACGGGCTGCTGGTCGGTGCATCGTTGACCGGGTTGACCTTGATGGACACCACGGAGTCGGCATAGCCGAGCTTCGGATCGTAGACCCGGATGGTGAAGGTGTCGGTGCCGTTGAAGTCCTTGTTCGGCGTGTAGGTGTACTCGCCGGTGACGGTGTTGAGCAGCAGCGAGCCGTGGTCGACGCCGGCCTGGATGACGTAGGTCAGCTTGTCGCCGTCCACGTCGCTGGCGACGATCTTGCCGCTGACGCTCTGGTCTTCATCGGTTTCCTTGGCCTGGTCGGCGGTGACCGGGGCGTCGTTGACCGGTTTGACGGTGACGCTGACCACGCTGGTGGTGGTGCCGCCGTGGCCATCGTCGATGGTGACGGTAAAGGCGTCGCTGCCGTTGAAGTCCTTGCCCGGCTGATAGGTGTAGCTGCCGTCGGCGTTGAGCGTGACGGTGCCATGCTGCGGGCCGTTGCCATTGGCGATGCTGTAGGTGAGGGCGTCGCCATCGGCATCGCGGGCGACGATCCGGCCGTCGATCGGGGTGTCTTCGTTGGTGCTGATGCTGGACGGGCTGCTCACCGGTGCGTCGTTGACCGGGTTGACCTTCACGCTCACCACGGAGTCGGCGTAGGCGCCTTTGGCGTCATAGACGCGGATGGTGAAGGTGTCGTTGCCGTTGTAGTCCTTGTTCGGCGTGTAGGTGTACTCGCCGGTGACGGTGTTGAGCAGCAGGGAGCCGTGGTCGACGCCGGCCTGGATGATGTAGGTCAGCTTGTCGCCTTCCACGTCGGTGGCGACGATCTTGCCGCTGACGCTCTGGTCTTCGTCGGTTTCCTTGGCCTGGTCAGCGGTGACCGGTGCATCGTTGACCGGGGTCACGTCGATGCTGATGAGGCTGGTGGTGGTGCCGCCCTTGCCATCGCTGATGGTGACGGTGAAGGCATCTGGCCCGTTGTAGTCCTTGTTCGGCCGGTAGGTGTAGCTGCCGTCGGTGTAGAGGGTGAGGGTGCCGTTCTGCGGGCCGTTGCCGCTGGCGATACGGTAGGTGAGGGTGTCGCCGTCGATGTCGCGGGCATCCACCTTGCCGCTCACCGGGGTGTCTTCGGCAACGCTCAGGTTGGCCGGGTTGGCAGTCGGCGCGTCGTTGATCGGGTTGACGGTGATTTGCACCACGGCGTCGACCACGCCGCCCTTGCCGTCGTTGACGGTGACGGTGAAGGAGTCCGGACCGTTGTAGTTGGCGTTGGGCTTGTAGGTGTACTCGCCGGTGGCGGTATCCAGGACCAGCGTACCGTTGCTGGTGCCGGACTTGAGGGTGTAGGTCAGGGTGTCGCCATCGGCGTCGGTGGCGTTCAGCTGGCTGGTGAGGCTGCTGTCTTCGTCCACGTTGACGGATGCGTCGTTCATCACCGGCAGGTCGTTCACCGGGTTCACGCCCAGGGCGACCTGGCCGCTGACGGTGACGGTGCCGTCGTTGACGCTGTAGGTGAAGCTGCCAACGGCCTGGCCGGCGCTGTAGTCGGCCGGAGCGTTGTACTTCAGGCCTTGCAGCTGGGCGCTGGTGAGGGTCTGGCCATTGGTGAGGGCGGTGCCGTCGGCCAGGGTCACGCTGCCGAGGGTGGGCAGGCCGGTGACGGTGATGGTGAGGCTGTCGCCATCGGCGTCGGTCGGGGCCTTGAGGCCCAGGTCGGTGCCGACGCTTTCTTCGTTGACGGTCAGGTTGGCGCTGTCGGCGACCGGCGCATCGTTCACCGGATTCACGCCCAGGGCGACCTGGCCGCTGACGGTGACGGTGCCGTCGTTGACGCTGTAGGTGAAGCTGCCGACGGCCTGGCCGGCGCTGTAGTCGGCCGGCGCGTTGTACTTCAGGCCTTGCAGCTGGGCGCTGGTCAGGCTCTGGCCATTGGTCACGGCGGTGCCGTCGGCCAGGGTCACGGTGCCCACGGTGGGCAGGCCGGTGACGGTGATGGTGAGGCTGTCGCCATCGACATCGCTCGGCGCCTTGAGGCCCAGGTCGGTGCCGATGCTTTCTTCGTTGACGGTCAGGTTGGTGCTGTCGACGACCGGCGCATCGTTCACCGGAGTGACGCCCAGGGTGACCTGGCCGTTCACGGTGGCGGTGCCGTCGTTGACGCTGTAGGTGAAGTTGCCAACGGCCTGGCCGGCGCTGTAGTCGGCCGGGGCGTTGTACTTCAGGCCTTGCAGCTGGGCGCTGGTCAGGGTTTGGCCATTGGTCACGGTGGTGCCGTCGGCCAGGGTCACGGTGCCGAGGGTCGGCAGGCCGGTGACCTTGATGGTCAGCGGGTTGCCGTCCACGTCGGTCGGGGCTTTCAGGCCCAGGTTGGTGCCGACGCTTTCCTCCGCCACGGTGAGGGAGGTGCTGTCGACCACCGGTGCATCGTTGACCGGCTTGACGCCTACGGTGACGGTGGCGGTATCGGTGCCGCCGTGGCCGTCGCTCACGGTGTAGGTGAAGGAGCCGGTGCCGTTGAAGTTCGGCGCAGGGGTGAATACCACCTTGCCGTTGACCAGTTCTACGGTGCCGTTCTTGGCGCCCTGGACGCTGAGGATGGTGAGGCTGTCGCCGTCGACATCGGTGTCGTTGCCCAGCAGGGTGGAGGGCTCGATGGTCAGCGGCTGGTCTTCGTTGGTGGTCAGTACGTCGTTGCCTGCCTGGGTCAGCTGGCTGCCGCCGACCACGGTGTAGGTGCCGCCTTCCGGACGCAGTTCGACCTTCAGCTGGGCCTGGCCGCCCTGGTCCCAGTAGACGATCTGGATATTGTGGGCGCCGCTTTCGGCAAGGGTGAAGGTGGCCGATTCGCGCGCGGTCGGGCCCTGGTTGCCGTTGTATTCGGCGACCACCTTGCCGTCGATGACGATGCTGAAGCCGTCGTCGGCGGTGACCTTGAACTGGTAGGTGCCGGCGGCGAGGCTGATCTGGCCGGTGAGCTGGATGATGGCGTCCGAGCTGTTCGCCGGGTCGGTGTTCAGGGAGCCGGCATCGGCGCCGAGGAATTTCTGCAGCTGCTGGTCGCCGCCCAGGTTGCTGGACACGCCGTTGCCGTAGTTCAGCTCGGTGGCGGTGAAGGTGGCGCTGGGGGTGCGGCCGGCGATGAAGGCGGTGACGCCCGCGAGGTTCTCTAGGTTGCCGCCGTCGGTGCCTTCACGGTAGGCGTAGTAGTTGCCCTTGAGGCCGGCGATGACACCGAAGTCGTCGTTGGCATCGGGCGCGTCGTTGATCGGGTTGACGCCCAGGGTGACCTTGCCTTCGACGGTGGTGGTGCCGTCGTTGACGCTGTACTTGAAGTCGCCAACCGGGTCGCCGGCCTTGTAGTCGGCCGGGCCGTTGTACTTCAGGCCCTGCAGTTCGGCGCTGGTCAGGGTCTGGCCGTTGGTCACCGGGGTGCCATTGGCCAGGGTCACGGTGCCTACGGTGGGCAGGCCGCTGACGGTGATGGTCAGGACGTTGCTGGTGTCGACGTCGGTCGGGGCGGCGATGTTCAGCGGAGTGCCGGTGCTTTCTTCGTCGACGGTGACGCTGGTGTCGGTGACCACCGGGGCGTCGTTGCGGCCCTCGATGGTGACCGAGGCGTTGGCGCTGGTGACGCCGCCGTGGCCGTCGCTGACTTCGTAGCTGTAGGTGAGGACGACCTTCTCGCCCACGGCCAGGTAGTCGTACTTGGACGGGTCGATCTTCAGGCTGTTGCTGGCGGCGTCGAAGCTGACGCCGGACGCATCGCCGCTGCCCACCTGCTGGACGTTGCCGACGCTGAGGACGTCGTTGGCGTCTTCGTCGGAGGCGTGCTGCAGCAGGTCGAGGCTGTAGGCGGACGCGTCTTCGTGGGTCAGGGTGGTGGCGACACCGCTCACCACCGGGGCGTCGTTGCTGCCGGTGAGGGTGATGGTGACGTCACGGGAGACCGGGGCGCCGCTGCTGTCGGTGACGGTGACGCGGTAGACCAGGGTGACGGTCTCGCCGGCGCCCAGGTAGTCCAGCGCGCCGGCGGCGACGCTGTAGTTCCAGTGCACGGAGCCCTGGCCGTCGCCCTGGGCGGCATCGCTGATGCTGGCGCTGAGGTTGCCCAGCACGTTGACGCTCTGGCCGTTGCCGTCCTTCGCGCTGACCAGCTCGGTGCCCACGGTGTGGGTGTTGCTCAGGTCGGCGTCGCTGAAGCCGAAGTCGCCGCTGGCGGTCAGGCTGCCGGCGTTCTCGCCGGGCACGCCGTCGGCGCGCTCGGTGATGCTGCCGCTCTGTACGGTGCTTTCCAGTACGGGGGCGTCGTTGCGGCCCTCGATGGTAAGGGTGGCGGTGGTGGGGGTGACGCCGCCGTTGTTGTCGACCACGTCGTAGCTGTAGGTGAGCACCAGTTTCTCGCCGGCGGCGAGGTAGTTGTAGGCGTTCGGGTTCACCTGCAGGCCGTTGCCGCTGAGGGTCACGCCCGAAGCGTCGCCGCTGCCGACCTGCTTGAAGTTGCTGATGCCCAGCACGTCGATGAGGTCGACGTCGCTGGCGTTGGCCAGCAGGTCGACGCTGAAGGAGGCGGCGTCTTCGTTGCTGTCCACGGCGATGGCGCTGCTGACCACCGGCGCGTCGTTGACGCCGTCGATGGTGACGGTGGCGCTGGTGGTGACCAGGCCGCCCTTGCCGTCGCTGACCTGGTATTCGTAGGTCAGGACCACGCTCTCGCCCTTGGCCAGGTAGTTGTACCGGGACGGGTCGACCACCAGGGTGTTGCCCTGGACGGTGACACCGGCGGCGTCGTTGCCGCTGGTCTCCCTGACGTTGACGGCGCTGAGCACGTCCTTGGCGTCGGCATCACTGGCCTTGGCCAGCAGGTCGATCACCTGGCCGGCGGCGTCTTCGTTGGTGCCGTAGGTGATGGCGCCGCTGACGACCGGCACATCGTTCACGCCGGTGACGGTGATGGTCAGGGTGTTGCCGCTGGACAGCGAGCCGTCGGTGGCGGTGAAGGGAATCTGGATGATCAACTGCTCGCCCTGGCCCAGGGCCTGGTAGGCGGCGTTGCTCGGGTCGAAGGTCCAGGTGCCGTCGGCGTTCAGGCTGAAGCCGGCCGGGGCGGGGTTGTTCAGGGTGAAGGTCAGGGTGTCGCCGTCGACGTCGGTGGCATCGAGCTTGCCGCCGATGGCCGGGGCGTCTTCGACGGTGGTGGCGCTGCTGGCGCTGGCCACCGGGGCGTCGTTCACCGGAGTGATGTTCAGGGTGATGCTGTCGGTGTCGCTCAGCTTGCCGTCGCTGGTGCTGATGGTCAGGGTGTCCTGGCCGTTGTAGTTGGCAGCGGGGACGTACTTCAGGCCCTGCAGGGCGGCGTTGATGGCCGCCTGGCTACCGGACAGGGTGATGCTGCCGGTGCCGTTGCCGCTGAAGGTCAGGCCGTTGGCGAGGATCGGGCCGAGGCTCAGCACGCCGTGGTCGACGCTGAGGGTGGTGGTCAGCTTGTCGCCGTCCACGTCGCTCACGGCGACGCTGTTGTTGCCGAAGAGGCTGAAGACCTTGCTGCCGTCCTCGGCCAGGGTCTGGGCGCCCGGGGTGCTGTTGACCGGGGCATCGTTGACCGGGGTGATGTCGAACTTGAGGGTGGCGGTGCTGGTGAGGCTGCCGTCGCTCAGGGTGTAGGTGACGCTCGGGACCGGGCCGTGGTAGTCCTTGGCCGGCTCGAAGGTGAATTCGCCGTTGGCCTTGATGGTCAGCTTGCCGGTGCCCAGCAGGTCGATGGTGCCGCCGGCATTGGCGCTGACGAGCGGGAAGCCGGTGATGTTGAACTTGGTGACCACCAGGGTATCGCCGTCCACGTCCTTGTCGTTGGTCAGGACGTTGCCGGTGGCGGTCTGGTCTTCGTTCAGGGTGACGCTGTCGTTGACGCCGACCGGGCGGTCGTTGACCGGGGCGACGGTGATGGTCGCGGTGGCCTTGTCGGCCGAGACGGCGCCATTGTTATCGACGGCGCTGTATTCGAAGGTGGTGGTGCCGTTCCAGTCCTTGGCCGGGACGAAGTACACCGGGCCGGTGACGCTGTCGCCGGCCTTCAGGGCGGTACCGCCGTTGGCGCCGGCGTACAGGGTGCCGTTGGCGGGCACGGAACCGATGGTGAAGCCGGTGACGCTGCCGTCGACATCGCTGCCGGACAGGTTCACCTGGATGCGTGCGGCCTGGTCTTCGTTGCCCGAAGCGCTGACGGCATTGGCCACCGGTGCGTCGTTGGTGCCGGTGAGGGTGATGGTCAGGGTGCTGTCGGCACTGGCGCCGTGCTCGTCGGTGACGGTGACCGGTACCGTGATGACCAGTTGCTCGCCACCTTTGAGGTAGTCGTAGGCGGCGTTGCTGGCGTCGAAGGTCCACTTGCCGTCGCTGCCCAGGGTCAGGCCGGCGACATTGGCGGTGGTGCTGAAGGCGAGGACCGCGCCGTCGTCGACGTCATTGGCGGCGATCTGGCCGTTGATCTGGCCGTCGCCTTCGCTGGCGGCAGCGGTGGCGGCGGTGATGGTCGGCTTGTCGTTCACGCCGGTGACGGTGATGGTCAGGGTGCTGCTGCTGGACAGCTTGCCGTCGGTGGCGGTGAAGTTGATGGTCAGGGTGGTGGACGCGCCTTCGGCCAGGTGCTGGTAGTCGGCGTGGCTCGGGTCCAGGGTCCAGGTGCCATCGGTGTTCAGGGTGAAGCCGCCGGGCAGGGTGCCCTTGGCGCTGTAGGTCAGGGTGTCGCCGTCGACGTCGGTGGCGGCCAGCTTGCCGCCGATGGCCGGGGCGTCTTCGGTGGTGGCCTCGCTGGTGGGGGTGGCCACCGGCGCGTCGTTCACCGGCTTGATGGTGAGGGTGACGCTGTCACTGTCGCTCAGCTTGCCGTCGGTGGTGTTGATGGTCAGGGTGTCCTGGCCGTTGTAGTCCTTGGCCGGAACGTACTTCAGGCCCTGCAGGGCGGCATTGATGGCCGCCTGGCTGCCCACCAGGGTGATGCTGCCGGTGCCGTTGCCGCTGAAGGAAACGCCGCCGCTCAGCGGGCCGAGGGTCAGCGCGCCGTGTTCGACGGAAAGGGTGGTGGTCAGCTGGTCGCCGTCGATGTCGCGGACCGCGATGCTGTTGCCGGTCAGCAGGCTGAAGCTCTTGCTGCTGTCTTCGTTCAGGCTCTGGGCGCCGGGCACGGTGTTGACCGGGGCGTCGTTGACCGGGGTGATGTCGAAGGTGAGGGTGGCGGTGCTGGTGGCGCTGCCATCGCTCAGGGTGTAGGTGATGGACGGCACCGGGCCGTTGTAGTCCTTGGCCGGTACGAAGGTGAATTCGCCGTTGGCCTTGATGGTCAGCTTGCCGATGAGCAGGTCGGCGGTCTCGCCGGCCTTGAAGCTGACGAAGGGCAGGTTGGTCAGGCTGAACTTGGTGACGGTCAGGCTGCTGCTGTCGACGTCGGTGTCGTTGCTCAGCACGTTGCCGGTGGCGGTGGTGTCTTCGTCCTGGGTGATCTTGTCGGCCACGCCCACCGGGGCATCGTTGGTGCCGTTGATGGTGATGGTGACACTGGTCTTGGTGCCGTCGGCAGCGGAGACCTCGAAGCTTTCGGTGCGCTTGTCACCGACGTTCAGCTCGTTGAAGGCCGAGTTGGCGACGAAGGTCCACTTGCCGTCGGTGCCGATGCTGAAGGTGCCGTAGTTGCCGGCGACGTTGTTCTGCGCCACGAAGGTGTTCGGGCTGTCGACGTCGCTGATGGTCAGGGTGCCGTTGGCGGTCACCGGGGCGTTGGTCTCGGTCAGCTGCACGTTGGCGCTGCTGAGGACGGCCGCGTCGTTGGTTCCATTGATGGTGACGGTGACGCTGGTCTCGGTGCCGTCGGCGGAGACGACCTTGAAGGATTCGCTGTAGGACTGGCCAACGTTCAGCTCGTTGAAGGCCGAGTTGGCGACGAAGCTCCAGTTGCCGTTGGCGTCGATGTTGAAGGTGCCGTAGGTGCCGGCAACGTTGCTCTGGGCAACGAAGGTGTTCGGGCTGTCGACATCGCTGATGGACAGGGTGCCGGCGGTGCTCAGCGGGGCGTTGGTTTCGGTCAGCTGCACGTTGGCGCTGCCGAGGATGGCCGGGTCGTTCACCCCGGTGACGGTCACGGTCAGGGTGTTGGTGGCCTGGGCGCCGTGCTCGTCGGTGACGATGTACTGGATGGTGACGGTGGTGGTCTCGCCTTCAGCCAGGGACTGGTAGGCGGCGTCGCCGGCGTTGAAGGCCCAGGAGCCGTCGGCATTCAGGGTGAAGCCGGCCGGGGCCTTGCCATCCACCGCATAGGAGAGGACCGCGCCCTTGTCGGCGTCGGTGGCCACCAGGTTGCCGGTGATGCTCTGGTCTTCGGTGACGTCCGCAGTGGTAGCGGTGGCGATCGGGGTGTCGTTGGTGCCGGTGAAGTTGATGGTGATGACGCGGGTATCGCTGGCGCCGGAGGGGTCCTTCACGGTGACGGTGAAGTTCTCGCTGGCGTTCTCGCCCAGGCCCAGGCCGTTCACGGCATCGGCATTGACGACATAGGTGTAGCTGCCATCGGCGTTGACGGTGAGCTCGCCGTAGGCGCCCTTGGCGCTGCCGCTCCAGGTCAGAACGGTGTCGTCGACGTCGGTGGCGGCCAGTTGGCCCTTGATGTCGGCGAAGGTGTCGGCGGCGGCGGTGTCATCGACATTGGCTTCATAGGTGCCGCTGGCGACCGGGGCGTCGTTCACCGGGTTGATGCCGACGTTGACGGTCAGCGGGGTGGAGGCGCCGCGGCTGTCGCTCACGGTTACTTCGAAGCTGTCGCTACCGTTGTAGTCCTGGCCCGGGGTGTAGGTCCAGGTGCCGTCCGGGTTCAGGGCGAGGGTGCCGTTGGCCGGTACGCGGGTGACGGAAAAGGTCACAAGGTCGCCGTTGGCGTCACGGCTGGTGAAGGTGCCGCTCAGCGGTACGTCTTCGTCGGTGGTCAGGTTGAAGGTGGTGATGGGGTTGCCGGAGCCGTCGACGAACTCGGGGGCGACGTTCTGCAGCGGGTCCTGGGTTTCGTCATCGCCGGCCGCCTGGAAGGCCAGGCCTTCGGTGTTGAAACCGACGGTGGGGTCGACGCGCTCGCCCGTGGCGTCCAGCAGCACGAAGCTGTGGCTGCCGCCGGCCGTGCCAGTACCGCCAGCACCGCCCGCAGCAGGGGCGCCGCCGGCCGCGGTGGCTTCGAAGGCTTGAGTCGGGTCGACGCCGGCGGCGATGGCTTTCTGCAGCTCATCGGCGCTGGGTGCCTGGGTGGCCGGCTTGTCGTCAGCGGCCTGGGGGGCGATCTCGGCGCTGCTCCACTGGGTGTCGCGGCCGAGGTCGAGCATTTTGCCGTTGGGCAGTTCAAGGGTCACCATGCCCGCAGCGCCGGTGATCAGCTGATCGCCCTGGAAGATGCGATCACCTTCTATGAGCTGGCGCTGCACACCCTCCGGAGAGACTGCAACTACTTGGCCGACAACGCTCTTGACGATTGCAACGACACTGCTCATGAGGGTGACTCTCCTGGTTTGGCTCTAGCTTCGGCGTGCTGCTTCGGTGCTCTTGCGAAGAGCCGTTTCGATGCAGGCATTCCCTTGTTTAATGGTGGTATTTTTTTGTCGTCAATTTATTGGCTTATCGCGTTTTGCTATTAAGTTTATGCCAATGTATTGACCAATTGGCATCCATCCTAAACAATCGTTTTCGTAATGTCACTTTGATATTCGATGGCCGTCCGGAATTTTTCAATGAGACTTGGATCACGGTTTTCTGCTCCGCGAGAGCGAGGTTGATGCCAATTTCATGACGGTGATTTCGGCCTTCAAACTACTGTCTCCAACACTCTGATAAGGATGCCAATCCATGCGTCTGCGTTTTGCTTGTGTCGTGCCTTTCGCTCTTGCTGCGAGTCTTCCGCTCCATGCCCAGACTCTTTCCGAAGCCATGCAGCGCGCACTGGATGTACACCCCGAAGTCCAGGCCGGCATCAATAGCCGGATGTCCGCCGATTACCAACTGAAGGCCGCCAAGGGCGGTTACCTGCCGAAAGTCGACCTGCTCGCCGGCTATGGCCGCGAGGGTTCCGACAACACCACCACCCGCGGCCAGGGCGACCACTGGAAGACCATGACCCGTGGCGAATCGTCGCTGCGCCTGCAACAGATGGTGTTCGACGGCTTCGCCACCTCCAGCGAAGTGGCCCGCCAGCAAGCCACAGTCAATTCCCGTGCCTACTCGCTGCTCGGTACGTCGGAAAGAACGGCCCTGGACGCAGCCCAGGTCTACATCGACGTGATCCAGCGCCAGGAGATGGTCCGCCTGGCGGAAAACAACCTGAAGAGCCACCAGCGCATCTATGACCAGATCAGCCTGCGCAGCAGCCGTGGTGTCGGTCGCCTGGCCGACCAGGACCAGGCCGAAGCGCGCCTGGCCCAGGCCCGCAACAACCTGATCACCGAGCAGACCAACCTGGCTGACGCCCGCACCAACTTCTATAGCGTAGTCGGCATCGACCCGGTGGACCTGAGCGAGCCGGCCGGCCTGGCGGGCCAACTGCCCACCGACATCGCCGAAGCCCGCCAGACCCTGTTGGCCAACAGCCCGATCCTGCGTTCCGCCGAGTCGGACGTCGCCGCTGCCGAGAAGCAGTACGACGCGGCCAAGTCCTTCTTCTACCCGCGCTTCGACGCCGAGCTGAGCCGTGGCGCCGACAACGACCTGGACGGCCAGAACGGCCACGTCAACGAATGGCAGGCCATGCTGCGCATGCGCTACAACCTGTTCGCCGGTGGCAGCAACAAGGCCGACCTGGAATCCAAGGCCTACCAGATCAACCAGGCGCTGGACATCCGCAACAACGCCCTGCGCGTGCTCAACGAAGACCTGGGTCTGTCCATGAACGCCCTGGCCAACGCCCGCGAACAAATCCCGATCGCCCAGCAATATGTCGACTACAGTACCCGGGTACGCGAGTCCTACCAGAAGCAGTTCAGCATCGGTGAGCGCACCCTGCTGGACCTGCTGGACAGCGAGAACGAACTGTTCACCGCGTCCCGCCGCCTGGTGGAAATTCGCTACGTCGAACTGTTTACTCAGTACCGGATCAAGGCGACCATTGGCGAACTGCTCAAGAGCCAGGGCGTGGTCGCGCCGATGGCCTCCGTCGTCCAGTCCGAACTCAAGCCCGAGGCGACCCTGCCGGGCCTGAACTGAGCCTTCACCCGTCCTAGAGAAAGAGTGTCCAAGCGTGGATCCAGAAGTCAGCCGAGTACCCTTCAGTCACGATCCACGCGGACAGCTTGACGATCCACTCCTGGATAGCCTGCTCTCCCTTTGCCTGCAGCATCAGCGTCCGGCCAGCCGAGCCATGCTCACCGCCGGCCTGCCGCTGCCCGGCCAGCGCCTGACCCCCGAGCTGCTGCCCCGTGCCGCAGCCCGTGCGGGCCTGCAGGGGCGGGTGCTGCAACGCAAGCTGGAGCAGATCCCGGCGATCGCCTTGCCGGCCCTGCTGCTGCTCAAGGAAGGGCGCTGTGCCCTGTTGCTGTCCTGGGAAGAAAATGGCGACGCGCGCCTGCTGCTCAGCGAAAGCGATGGTGGCGAGGTGCGGGTCAAGCGCGAACTGCTGGCCGAGGACTACAGCGGCCAGTCGTTCTTCGCCCAGCCGCAGCACAAGTTCGACCTCAACCACGGCAGCCTCATTCCCCGGGTCAGCCACTGGTTCCGCGACACCCTCAAGCGTTCCCGCTGGCTCTATATAGATGCGGTGGCCGCCAGCCTGCTGATCAACCTGATCGGCCTCGGCGCCCCATTGTTCGTGATGAACGTCTACGACCGCGTGGTGCCCAACCAGGCCGCCGCCACCCTCTGGGTGCTGGCCATCGGCATCTCCGGCGCCTACCTGTTCGACCTGCTGCTCAAGACCATGCGCGGGCTGTGCCTCGATCTTGCCGGCAAGAAGACCGACATGATCATCTCGGCCACGCTGTTCGAGCGCATCGTCGGCATGGCCATGAAGAACCGCCCGGCGCGGGTCGGCAGCTTTGCCCAGAACATCCACGAATTCCAGTCGCTGCGGGACTTCCTCGCCTCGCTGACCATGACCAGCGTGATCGACCTGCCGTTCACCCTGTTGATCCTCCTGGTGATCGGCATCCTCGGCGGCCACCTGGTGTGGATCCCCGTGGTCGCCTTCGTCCTTGCGATGACCATCGGCTGGCTGCTGCAGAAGCCCCTGGTGGAAACCATGGACCGCACCATGGCGCTGTCCGCCGAGCGCCAGTCCAGCCTGATCGAAACCCTGGCCGGCCTCGACGCGGTCAAGGTCAACAACGCCGAAAGCGAGCGCCAGTACCTCTGGGAGCAGACCATCGGCACCCTCGGCCGCCTCGAGCTGCGGGTGAAGATGCTCTCCAGCCTCTCGCTCAACCTCACGCTGCTCATCCAGCAGTTGGCCGGCGTGGTGATGATCGTCGCCGGCGTCTACCTGATCATTGCCGGCGAGCTCAGCATGGGCGGCCTGATCGCCTGCTACATGCTCAACGGCCGCGCCCTCGGCCCGATGACCCAGCTCTCGGGCCTGATCACCCGCTACCAGCAGGCGCGCCTGACCATGCTCTCGGTCAACCACATGATGGAGCTGCCCCAGGAGCGCCACGAGGACGAACGCCCGCTGACGCGCCAGACCCTGCAGGGCGCCGTCGAAATGCGCCAGCTGAACTTCACCTACCCGAACCAGCAGACCCCGGCGCTGAACAACATCAACCTGATCGTCCGCCCCGGCGAGAAGATCGGCATCGTCGGCCGCAGCGGCTCGGGCAAGAGCTCCCTGGCCAAGCTCATCGTCGGCCTCTACCAGGCCGACTCCGGCAGCCTGCTGATCGACGGCGTCGACGTGCGCCAGCTGGACGTCAGCGACCTGCGCCACAACATCGGCTACGTGCCCCAGGACATCCAGCTGCTGGCCGGCACCCTGCGTGACAACCTGGTGTCCGGTGCCCGCTACGTCGAGGACGAACTGGTGCTGCAGGCTGCCGAGCTGTCCGGCGTCCACGAATTCGTCCGCCTGCACCCCCAGGGCTACGAGCTGCAAGTGGGCGAGCGTGGGCAGAACCTCTCCGGCGGCCAGCGACAGAACGTCGCCCTGGCGCGCGCGCTGCTGCTCGACCCGCCCATCCTGCTGCTCGACGAGCCCACCAGCTCCATGGACAACACCGGCGAGGAACGCCTCAAGCAGCGCCTCAACGCGGTGATCACCAATAAGACCGTGCTGCTGGTCACCCACCGCGCCTCCATGCTCTCGCTGGTGGACCGCCTGCTGATCGTCGACAAAGGGCAGATCATCGCCGACGGTCCGAAGGACGCCGTGATGGAAGCGCTGAAAAAGGGGCAGATCAGTGTCGCGTAAGTCTCTGGGCCAATCGTTGCTGAGCTATTTCAAAGGCCGCGAAGACCTCTCCGGCCAGCCCCTGCCGGAAGTCAGCAAGGCACTGGTCGAGGACGCCCCCCGCGTGGTGCGCCTGACCATCTGGACGCTGATCGGCTTCACCCTGTTCCTCGGCTTCTGGGCGCATTTCGCCGAGATCGACGAAGTCACCCGTGGCGATGGCAAGGCGATCCCCTCGTCCAAGCTGCAGAAGATCTCCAACCTCGAAGGCGGCATCATCTCCGAGATGTTCGTCCACGAAGGCCAGGTGGTCGAAATCGGCGACCCGTTGTTGCGCCTGGATGCCACGCGCTTCCAGTCCAACGTCGGCGAAACCGATGCCGACCGCGTCGCCATGGCCCTGCGCGTCGAGCGCCTGAGCGCCGAGGTGGAGGGCCGCGAGCTGGCCATCAGCGAAGAGCTGCGTGCCAAGGCTCCCGGCCAGGCGCAGAGCGAGGAAGCGCTGTTCGGCAGCCGCCAGCAGCAGTTGCACGACGAAGTCGCCGGCCTCGAAGAGCAACTGGTGCAGAAACAGCAGGAACTGCGCGAATTCGCCTCCAAGCAGGGCCAGTACCGCAACAGCCTGGAGCTGCTGCGCCAGGAGATCGCCATCTCCGAGCCCCTGGTGGCCGACGGCGCCATCTCCAAGGTGGAAGTGCTGCGCCTGCGCCGCGCCGAAGTGGAGAACCGTGGCCAGCTCGAGGCCACCAACCTGGCCATTCCCCGCGCCGAATCGGCGATCAAGGAAGTGGAACAGAAGATCGCCGAAACCCGCTCGCGCTTCCGCAGCGAGGCGCTCACCCAGCTCAACGAGGCGCGCACCGACCTGAACAAGGCCGAGGCCACCGGCAAGGCGCTGGAGGACCGGGTCAACCGCACCCTGGTCACCTCGCCGGTGCGTGGCATCGTCAAGCAACTGCTGATCAACACCATCGGCGGCGTGATCCAGCCGGGCAGCGACCTGGTGGAAATCGTCCCGCTGGATGACACCCTGCTGGTGGAGGCGCGCATCCGTCCCCAGGACATCGCCTTCCTCCACCCCGGGCAGAAGGCCATGGTGAAGTTCACCGCCTACGACTACACCATCTACGGCGGCCTGCAGGCCGAGCTGGAGCAGATCGGCGCGGACACCATCACCGACGAAGAGGGCAACAGCTTCTACCTGATCAAGCTGCGTACCCGCAAAAGCCACCTGGGCACCGATGAGAAGCCGCTGCTGATCATCCCCGGCATGGTCGCCTCGGTGGACATCATGACCGGCAAGAAGAGCATCCTCAGCTACCTGCTCAAGCCCATCATCCGCGCCCGCGCCGAAGCCCTGCGCGAGCGTTGATTGCTTCACGCCGTGCCGCCCTCCGGCACGGCGTTCATCGCTTCGTCACATTGCCTTCACGCGCCAGTGGACAGCCCGCCGGCCATCTCGTAGCGTTCGCTCCATCGCCGCAACCGCGCAAGGAGCACCACCATGGACGCATTCATGCAGGCCGCCATCGACGAAGCCCGCCAGGGCCTGGCCGAAGGCGGCATTCCCATCGGCTCGGTCATCGTCCACAAGGGCCGTATCATCGGCCGTGGCCACAACCGCCGGGTGCAGGAAGGCAGTGCCATCCGCCACGGTGAAATGGACGCCTTCGAAAACGCCGGCCGCCAGCCCGCCAGCGTCTACCGCGAAGCGGTGCTCTATACCACGCTGTCGCCGTGCTCCATGTGCAGCGGCGCGATCCTCCTCTACGGCATCCCGCGCATCATCGTCGGCGAGAACCGCACCTTCCTCGGTGAGGAAGAACTGCTGCGCTCCCGCGGCGTCGAGGTCGAGGTGCTGCAGGACGCCACCTGCATCGCCCTGATGGAAGAATTCATCGAGGCCCGCCCGGAACTCTGGAACGAAGACATCGGCGAATAACGCCGCCCGGTACAGGGACGTACGCATGCCATCCACCTCCCTCCAGGCCCGCCGGTGCCGGTCATGAGCGCTCAGCTCCGCTCCCTCGGGGTGACGCTGCGCCTGCTCTGCTACCTGCTGTTCGGCGTGCTCGCCGCTCTGCCGCTGGCGCTGCTCTCCCTGCTGTTGCCCTGGAGCACTCATCTGTTCTCGGCGTTTCTGCTGCTGGGCGCCTGGGCGGGTACCGCCGGCCTGGTGCGTGCGTTGCTGATCGAACCGGCCCAGGCCTCGCTGCTGGGCAACCTGATCACCAGCGCGCTGCTGCTGATCGGCATACGGACCATGCTGGTCGGGCTGCTGCTCGATCCGGGCCAGGAAAGCCTGCGCCAGAGTGGCCTCGACCAGGACTTCGACCTGCGCATGCTGGGCCTGCTGGCGATGGTCTACGGGCCGATACTGGTCGCCCTGCATTACCTGGCGCGAGTGGCCAGGGCCTTCTACCGCGACGCCGATTGCCAGGGCCTGCGCCTGCTCGCCGGCCTGGCCCTGGTCATATTGCTGGTCCCGCAGCTGGTCAAGCTCGCCTGGCCCATGCTGCTTCCGGTGTTCATGCCGATCACCTAGTCCTCCCTTCTTTTCCCGCCCAAGGATCGACCATGAAACCCGCCTCGCTCGCCCTGACCCTCGCCACGCTGCTGCTCGCCACCCGCGCCGGCGCCGCCGATTACAGGCTCGACGACCTCTACGGCCCCTGGTGCCTCAAGGGCATGTCCCTGACCCAGGACGGCGAGCGCGAGCCCGACAACTCCACCTACGACTTCACCCGCGCAGGCACCCTCGACTACAGCATGGGCGGCTTCACCCAAAGCGGCGCCTACCGCGTCGAAGGCGACACCATCAGCACCGAAGGCATGGGCAACTACACAATCGTCTCCATCGGCAAGCAGGAGATGGTGCTGCACTACATGGGCTACTTCTTCTTCCAGCGCGGGGCGTGCGAGTAAGGGATGGACGAGATCTTTGGCGGGGTGTTGCGGGTTATCGGCTGGCTTCTCCGTGCAGTGCTCGAGGTGCTGGTGGAGGGGGTGCTGTTCTGGATTGGTTGGCCCTTCGTGAAAGCCTTCACCCTCGGCCGCTACCCACGGGGGCGCTTCCTGGATGACATGCCAGAATCCGCCTGGGTCTCTGCCGTCGGGCTGCTGGTCTGCGTACTCGTCGTGCTGCTGGCAATCTGGCTGTTGTAGGTCGGGTGCAACCCGACACCCCGGCACACGCGGGTTTCACCCGCCCTACGATGCGGTGCCTGGGACGTTCTTTTCATCCACTAATCGGTGTTGCCGGGAGGCACGCAAGGTGGACCGGTGAGGCGTGGTCCACCCTACACACGTGCCCAATCCCGGGCCACGGCGCCAACCGGTGCGTAGGGTGGATGACGCTCTTTTCATCCACCACTGGCGGTCCGTCCGGGCGGTGAGGGTTGGTCTCGCTGCGCTCCACCCATTTCGCGAATGAATTCGCTCCCACGGTCGGGGAGGGTGCCTGGCCGGGAGCGCTGCGCGCTCCTTGGCGACTGAAGTCGCCCCTACATCGGGTGCAACCCGACAGCTCGTGCCTGCATACACGCGGGTTTCACCCGCCCTACGATGCGGTGCCTGGGACGTTCTTTTCATCCACCACGCGGTGTTGCCGGGAGGCACGCAAGGTGGACCGGTGAGGCGTGGTCCACCCTACACATGTGCCCAATCCCGGGCCGCGGCGCCAACCGGTGCGTAGGGTGGATGGCGCTCTTTTCATCCACCACTGGCGGTCCGTCCGGGCGGTGAGGGTGGGTCTCGCTGCGCTCCACCCATTTCGCGAATGAATTCGCTCCTACGGTCGGGGAGGGTGCCTGGCCGGGAGCGCTGCGCGCTCCTTGGCGACTGAAGGCGCCCCTACATCGGTTGCAACCCGACGGCCCTGTGCCTGCATACACGCGGGTTTCTCCCGCCCTACGGCTCAACCGACGAACGACCCCGTGCAAACCCGGCGATCCTCCTGTCCAGATGCCCTGCAATCCATTCGACCCCGGGAGGTCAGCATGCACCTGGAAGGTTCCTGCCATTGCCAAGCCGTGTCCTTCAGCCTGGACAGCGCCCATCCCTATCCCTACCAGCGCTGCTATTGCTCCATCTGCCGCAAGACCCAGGGTGGCGGTGGCTATGCCATCAACCTCTCCGGGGATGCGCAGAGCCTGAAGGTCACCGGGCGCAAGCACATCAGCGTCTACCACGCGCGGCTCAAGGAGGAGGGCAACAAGCGGGCCCACGCCAGCACCGCCGAGCGGCATTTCTGCTCGCTGTGCGGCAGCGGGCTGTGGCTGTTCAGCCCGGAGTGGCCGGAGCTGATCCACCCCTTCGCCTCGGCCATCGACACGTCCCTGCCGGTGCCGCCGGAGCACACCCACCTGATGCTCGGCTCGAAAGCCGAATGGGTGGAGGTGGCGGCCGGCGCCAAGGACCAGCGCTTCGATCTCTACCCGCAGGAATCCATCGCCCAGTGGCACCAGCGCCTCGGCCTGGAGGGCTGATCAGGCCGTGCGCGGCACGTCGTCCACCTGGGACAGCGGCGCCGCCACGCTTTCCAGCGGCTGGCGCTCCGCTGCCACGCCCCAGAACGCCTGCACCAGGCCGGCGCCGACCATCAGTGCGGCGCCGATCAGGTAGCCGATGAATACGTTGCTGCGCTCGGCGCTCTCGATCAACTGGCCGAACAGCAACGGGCCGACGATGCCGCCCAAACCGGTGCCGAAGGCGTAGAACACGGCGATGGCCAGGGCGCGGATCTCCAGCGGGAAGGTCTCCGCCACCGTCAGGTAGGCCGAACTGGCCGCTGCCGAGGCGAAGAAGAAGATCACCATCCAGGCGATGGTCTGCTGGGTGGCGTCGAGCATCTCCTGCTGGAACAGGTAGCCGCTCAGGGTCAGCAGCACGCCGGAAATGATGTAGGTGCCGCTGATCATCACCCGCCGCCCCACATGGTCGAACAGCCGGCCGAGCAGCAGCGGCCCGCAGAAGTTGCCCAGGGCGAAGGGCAGGATGTACCAGCCCACGTTCTCGCTGGGCACGTCGTAGAAGTCGGTCAGCACCAGGGCATAGGTGAAGAAGATGGCGTTGTAGAAGAACGCCTGGCTGGTGAGCAGGCTCAGGCCCACGATGGCGCGGCGCCGGTGCACGTTGAACAGGGTGTGGAACACCTCGCTCAGGGGCGTGTGGTCGCGGCCGCGCAGGCGCATCTTCGGCAGGTGATCGATGCTGGAGAGCTCGTGGCCCTCGCGGCGGAAGCGCGCCTCGATGTCGTCGATGATCGCCAGGGCCTCCTTGGGCCGGTTGTGGATCATCAGCCAGCGCGGGCTTTCCGGCAGCCACAGGCGCATCAGCAGGATCACCAGGCCCAGGGCCGCACCGATGCCGAAGCACAGGCGCCAGCCCATGTCGCCACCGAGGATGTCCGGGTCCAGCAGGATCACCGAACCCACCGCGCCCAGGGCCGCGCCGACCCAGAAGGTGCCGTTGATGCCCAGGTCCACCCAGCCACGGAAGCGCGCCGGGGTGAACTCCTGGATGGTCGAGTTGATGGCCGAATACTCGCCGCCGATGCCGGCGCCGGTGAGGAAGCGGAACAGCATGAAGCTCCACATGTTCCAGGCGAAGGCGGTGGCGGCGGTGGCGCTGATGTACACGGCCAGGGTGAGGAAGAACATCTTGCGCCGGCCGATGCGGTCGGTGAGCCAGCCGAAGAACAGCGCCCCCAGCACCGCCCCGGCGATGTACATGCCGCCGGCCAGGCCCACCTCGGCGTTGGTCAGGTGCAGCACGGGGCTGTCCTTCAGCGCGCCGGCCACCGAGCCCGCCAGGGTCACCTCCAGCCCGTCCAGCAGCCAGGTGATGCCCAGTGCCATCACCAGCAGCGTATGGAAGCGGCCCCAGGGCAGGCGGTCCAGGCGCGCCGGCAGGTCGGTCTCGTAGCAGTGCGGGTCGTCGCCCGTGGTCGCGCGTTCCCGGGCGGCATCGGCGGGCAGGGTGGTCGAGTTCATCGCAGGCTCCCTTGATCTTGTTCTTGCAGGCCGTGGGCCTGGCCATTGATCAAGAGAGCGCGGTGTCTGGCGGGGAGTTCAGGTTGTTTGCCGACCGGCGCAGGGCGCGCCGGTGGCGGGGCGGGCGGTCACAGGCTGCTGAGGACCTTGGCTTTCGCGCTCTCGTACTCGGCGGCGGACAGCGTGCCCGCGTCGAACTGCTTCTTCGCCTCGGCCATGCCCTTGGCCAGCTTCTCGGCGCTGGCGGACGCGGTCGCCGGGTTCATCAGCTTGGCCATGCCGGCCAGGGCGCCGAAATCCCCCTTGCCCTGGAAGGAGAAGGAGTCGCCTTCATCCACGGTGCTTTCGACGGTGGTGCTGCTGGTGGTGCGCGGCGAGCCGACGGTCGTGTGGCTGACCGTGCCAGGCGTCGCACCGGAGAAGGCGGCGGAAAAGAGCGCGTCGAAGGCCGGGGTTCCCGGCATGGGGATGTTGGGCATGGGGGCGCCCGCCGTTCCGGCGGTTCCGGCAACGCCGGTGGTACCCGGCATGCTGGCAAAGCCGAACCCCGAGCGCTCTTCCATGCCGCGGACGCGGTTCTTTTCGCGCCACTCCTGTTCCTGCCGCTGGCAGTACACGTACAGGGCGCGGGCGCTCACCGGCTCCAGGCCGTCGATGCGCACCAGGGTGCCGTTGTACAGGCGCAGGCTCAGCACGGCGCCGAACAGGCCCGGCAGCAGGTTCTCGTCGATGGCGGCGTCCTGCAGGTCCTGCCAGCGGATGTCGTGCATGCGGTAGCCGCCGAACACGCGGCGGATGAATACGATCAGGCGCATGTTGGTGGCGACCACGATCTCCCGCCGGTGCTTCAGCGCCTTCAGGCGCAGCTGGTGCGAACTCTGGATGACGGTCTCGTCGGTGAGCAGCAGGGACTTGAGGGTGGTGAGGGCGGCCTCGATCCGGTCCATGGACATTTCCTGGGAAGTGGAGTGGCGGCAGATTGCCAGCTGGCGCCATGTCGGGCAAGCGCTCTGCGACGCACTTCACACGACCGTGTTGACAGCACGCGTGCTGCGGGTTTTCAATGCGCGCCTTTCCGATCCACCCCTCCATCCAAGTGGTGAAGCCAATGCCCCGCGCCAGCCAACACGCCTGATACCGACGACGGTTCACCGAGCCCTGTTGCTGGCCGCCCCTGGGTGGCTTCCACTGATTCCCCGCTGAAGCGCGTCGTCGGTTTTCCCTTTTTCACAGGAGAAGACCATGACGGATCATTCCTGCGCCCATGCGCAAAATCTCGAGCTGTTCAAATACCCGCGGACCCCGCACCTCGAATCCTCACGCCTGCAGGTCGGTGACAGCGATGCCGACCAACTGGCCTACCGCGAGCTCGCCGGCTGCCACCTGGTGGTGGAAGAGAAGCTCGATGGCGCCAATGCCGCCATCAGTTTTTCCGCCGGTGGCGAGCTGCTGCTGCAGTCCCGTGGGCACTACCTGATCGGTGGTGGCCGCGAGCGCCAGTTCAGCCAGTTCAAGCAGTGGGCCCGGGCCCACGAGCACCTGCTGCTGGAACGGCTGGAGGACCGCTACGTGCTGTTCGGCGAGGTGTGCAGCAAGCTGCATTCGGTGTTCTACGACCGCCTGCCGCACCTGTTCCTCGAGTTCGACATCTGGGACCGCCAGCAACGGGCCTTCCTTTCCACCCGGGCGCGGCGCGCGCTGCTGGCCGGCAGCCCGGTGCTGTCCGTGCCGGTGCTCCACGAAGGCGCACCGCCGCCCCGGCTGGCGGATCTGCTCAAGTTGGTGCGGCCGTCCCTGGCGCGCTCCGCCGGCTGGCGCGAGGCCTTTGAACACACCGTGCGGCGCGAAGGGCTGGACCTGGCCCGCGCCTGGGCCAACGGCGACAGCTCCGAGCTGATGGAAGGGCTGTACCTGAAGATCGAAAGCCCCGAACACACCCTTGGCCGGGTCAAGTGGGTACGGCCGGACTTCGTCCAGGCCATCCTCGACTCCGGCATCCACCATTCACAGCAGCCGTTCATTCCCAACCTGCTGGCTCCGGGCGTCGATCTCTACGCCCCCGAGCCGGTGGTGACCTGGGCTGATCCGGCCGCTGCACAAGGACGACACCCATGAACATGGAACACTTGCGGGCCCTGGTGCCCGCACCCGGCGGTGCAGCGGACTTCGCCGCCTGCCTGGCGCTGATCCCGGCGCTGGGCGAGCTGGCCAGCACCCCGCAAGACCCGGTCTACCACGCCGAAGGCGATGTCTGGACCCACACGCAAATGGTGGTCGAGGCACTGCTGGGGCAGGGCGCCTACGCCACGGCGGACGACGACGAGCGCTTCGTGCTGTTCATCGCCGCGCTGCTGCACGACATCGCCAAGCCGGCGACCACGGTGATCGACGACATCACCGGCAAGATCGGCCAGCCCGGCCATTCCCGGCGCGGCGCCATCGACGTGCGCATCCTGCTGTGGCGTGCCGGTGTGCCCTTCGCCTTGCGCGAGCGCATCTGCCGGATCATCGCCGTGCACCAGCTGCCGTTCTTCGCCCTGGCGGGGGACAAGAGCGGGCGTTCGGCGGAATTCATCCTGCACAAGCTGTCCTGGGAGCTGCCAGTGTGGATGCTCTGCGCCGTGGCGCGGGCCGATATGCAGGGCCGTCACTTCCACGGCAAGCAGGCGCTGCTGGACGATATCGAGCTGGTGGAGCAACTGGCCGAGGAGGAGGGCTGCCTGCGCGGGCCCAAGGCCTTCGTCGACGACTACACGCGGGTGCGCTACTTCCGTGGCGCGCGGGTGCTGCCGGACTATCCCCTGCACCGCGAGGTGGAGGGCTCCCAGGTGATCGTGCTGTCCGGGTTGCCGGCCAGCGGCAAGAACTCCTGGCAGGCGAAGCACCAGCCCGAGCTGCCGGTGATCTCCTTCGACGACGCACGCGAGGCGCTGGGCCTGCGCCATGGCCAGAACGAGGGGGCCGCTGCGCACTTCGCCATCGACCAGGCCAAGGCACTGTTGCGTTCGCGCCAGCCCTTCGTGTGGAACGCCACGCACCTGTCGGCGCAGATGCGCAAGAAGACCCTCGACCTGCTCTACGCCTACGACGCCCGCGTGCAACTGGTGTACCTGGAGGCCAGCGAAGCGGAGATCCGCCGGCGCAACACCCGGCGCGACAGCAGCCTGCGCAACCAGGACATCGCGCGGATGCTGTTCAAATGGGAAGTGCCGCTGCCCACCGAGGCCGAGGAGGTGGTCTACCCCGGCGCCTGAGGCGGCGCTCAGGGGTTGTCGAGGGCGCGGGCGAGATGGCCGAGGATCATGTTCCAGCCGTCGCGGGTGGCGGTGGCGTAGTGGGCCCAGGCCGGGCGCATCTCATGCTCCAGCAGCAGTTCGCAGCCCTCGCCCAGGGGGGTGAAGCTGAGGCTGATGCGGTCGCGTGAAGGGTCGTCGCGGTCGATGCCGAAGGTGAACACCAGGCGCGTCGGCCGCTCGATCTCCAGGTACTCGCCCAGGTGCTCGGCATCCTCCTCGCCGCGTCGCTCGATGATGCAGTAGCTGCCTTCGACCCGGGCGTCGATGTCCACCACGCGCATCTCGCCGTCCGCCGTGGCGAACAGGAAGCGCGAGGCGATCGCCGGGTCGAGCCAGGCGTCGAACACCTGCTCGGCGCTCTGGCGGAAGCGCCGCATGACGCTGATGGTGGTGGGGGCCGCTTCGGTCATCGGGTGGCTCCTGGGCCATGGCTTGCTGTGTTGGACCGCCTCAGGCGCCGATCTTCTTCCTCACCATGCGCAGAAGCTTCTCGCCGACCCGCTCGATGCCTTTGTTCTGCGAGACGATCTGCGCGCCCTCCATCAGGTAGGTCAGCTCCTCGGCCACGTCTTGCGCCTCGGCCAGGCCGGCCTCGACGCAGAGTGCGGCGAGGCGGCGGAACTGCGCCTGCTTGTGCGCCTCGATCAGCACCCGGGCGGGGTGCTGGTCGTCGGGTATCTCGGCGATCACGTTGGTGAACGAGCAACCCCGGTACGAAGAGGTGGACAGATCGTCGGCGATGAACTGGGCGAAGCCTAGCAGCTGCGCCCGGGCGTCGCCGGGGTGGGCCTGCGCCAGGCGCTCGAAGATGTCGCGGTACTGCTCGATGTGCAGGCGGATCCACTCCAGCACCAGGGCATCCTTGGATTCGAAGTGACGGTACAGGGTCATCTTGGTGGACTCGGCCTTGGCCGCGATGGCGTCCACCGTGACGCGGGTGATCCCCTCGTTGAAAAACAGCTCCTGCGCGGCATCGATGATGCGTTCGCGAGGGGGCAGGCGCATGACGCGCTCGGGTCGCATGGCGTTCTCCGCTTGACGGACGATACTGATGAGTATCATTGTATACCGAACAGTATCGCTCGATACTGGATGGTATCAATCATACCTGCTTCAGCTGGCAGGTGAACCTGGAGAGCCCCATGAATCTGTCTGAATACGCCGCTCAGGATGCACTCGGCCTGGCCGCGCTCATCGCCCGCCGCGAGGTGACCGCCGCCGAGGTCAGGGACGCCGCGTTGGCGGCTTTCGCGGCGCTCAACCCCGCGATCAACGCGCTGGTCGAGTACTGGGACGACGAGCCGGCACCTGCCGCCGGGCCGCTGCACGGCGTGCCGTTCCTGATCAAGGACGTGGGCGTGGCCATGGCCGGGCGCCGCAACGAGCTGGGCAGCCGCCTGGCCGAGGGGCTGATGAGCCCGGCTGATTCCAACCTGATGCAGCGCTTCCGCCAGGCCGGCCTGGTGACCCTGGGCCGCACCACGGTGCCGGAGCTGGCCGCCAGCACCGCCACCGAATCCCTGGCCAACGGCCCCACCCGCAACCCCTGGAACCCGCAGCACGGTGCCGGCGGCTCCAGCGGTGGCGCCGCCGCTGCCGTGGCGGCCGGCCTGGTGCCGGTGGCCCATGCCACTGATGGCGGCGGTTCGATCCGCGTGCCGGCGTCGGTCACCGGCCTGTTCGGCCTCAAGCCCAGCCGCGGGCGGGTGTCCATCGGCCCGGCGCTGGACGAGGTGTGGAGCGGGCTGGCGGTGCAGGGCGTGCTCAGCCGCTCGGTGCGCGACAGCGCCGCGCTGCTGGATGCCATCCAGGGCCACGCCACGGGCGACCCGTATCGCATCCCCGCGCCCGTGCGGCCCTACCTGGAGGAAGTGGGGCGCGAACCCGGCCCGCTGAAGATCGGGCTGCTGCTGCACCCGCTCGATGGGGGACGCAGCGCGGCGTCCATCGTCCAGGCGACGGAAGGGCTCGCCCGGCAGCTGCAGGAAATGGGGCACCGGGTCGAGGCGGTGCAGCCGGATATCGGTTTGAGCTGGGAGGCCTTCGTCGAACTCAATGCGCGCTTCTGGGCCGCCAACACCGCCGACTGGATCGACGCCCTGGCAGCGCAGACCGGCCGGCCCATCGACGCCAGTACCCTGGAGCCGGCCAGCCTGGCCCTCTACCAGCTGGGCCGTGGCCTCAGCGCCATCGACCTGCTCGGTGCCATGCACATGCGCAACACCGTGGCCCGGCGCATGGGCGAATTCTTCACCCGCTTCGACCTGCTGCTGAGTCCGACCCTGCCGCACCTGGCGCCGCCCATCGGCGAATACAACCGGGGCCAGGAGACGCTGGACGGCCGCGGCTGGATGCAGCGGGTGTTCCGGCAATCACCCTTCACCGCCCTGGCCAACGTCACCGGTGCCCCCTCCATGTCCGTGCCCCTGGCCCAGGACGCGGCCAGCGGGCTGCCCATCGGCCTGCAGTTCAGCGCCGACTGCGGCCGCGAAGACCTGCTGCTGCGCCTCGCCGGGCAACTGGAACGCGCACTGCCCTGGGCCAACCGCCGGCCGCCGATCTGGGTGGGGCGCCAGGCCTGAGGCGCGCTAGGCCCCAGCCTCCACCAGCAACCGCGCCCGTGCCTGGCCGTCGGGGCTGACCTCCAGCCCCAGGCTGGCGACCCGGGCGCCGGCCTGCTGCAACTGCCGCAGCCAGCCGATCAGGTCATCCAGCGCGCCCTCCAGGCCGAGGTTGATGCGCCCGGCGCCTTCATGGTCCATGCGCTCGATGTTCAGCCGCGCCTCGGCGCTGGTGCGTGCCAGCAGGCCGGGGAGGGCCTCGGCGGTCAGCTTTGCCTGCGGGCGCGCAGCCGGCAGGCGCGCCAGGTCGGCCTGCAGGGCCAGGGCCTGCTGGTAGTCCTGTTCAGCCTGGTGCAGGGCCTGGCGCTGGGGCTGCAATAGCAGCGTCCAGGCCAGCACCGGGCCAAGGAACAGGCCCAGCAGGAGCAGCGCCCGGCGCTCACGGGTGGGCAGCTGGCGCCAGCGGTTGTGCAGGGAGGAGAGCGGGTTCATCAGCGGGGTTCCTTGGTTTGGCGGGTGCCGGTTGCGGGGTTCATTCAGCGATGCGCAAGCGTGCGCTCACGCCCTGGGCGCCGCGCACGCTGGAGTCGGCCTGCACCTCCAGGCCCTGGCTGGCGAGGCCTTCGCGCAGGCGCTCGATATCGGCGAAGGAGTCGGCCTCCACGCGCAGGGTCCAGCCTTCGCCGGCTTGGTAGTCGAGGCGCTGCACTCGGGCCAGGCTGCCGCCACCGGCACTCCAGCGGGTGGCCAGGCTTTCCAGGCCGTTGGCCAGGCCCTGGGCCGGGCGTTGAGCTGCGGACAACCGTGCTTGCACCTGGCGGCCCAGGTCGACCACCCGAGGCTCCTCCGGGAAGCGCCGCTGCCATTCGTCGAGGCTGGCCTGTTGCAGCACAGCGCTGCCCTGTTCCAGCCAGTGGCGATGCAGCAGGTCCTGGGCCAGTTGGGCGCCCCCGGCGAGAACGGCGAGCAGCGCCAGAGCGCCGACGGGCACGCGCTTGCCGTTCCGTTGGGCGAATTCGCCCTGGCGCAGGTCGATGGCCCGTGGCGCGCCTTCCACCAGCAGTGGCCAGGGGGATTCCTCACGGCGCACGAGCCCCTCGGGCAGCAGCTCCGCGAGGGCGTCCCATTGCGCGTCGGGCAACGCCGAACACAGGCCCGCTCCGCCGCCCAGCAACCAGCGGCCCGCACAGTGCAGGGCACAGGGCTCGCCCGCTGGCAGGCAGTCGGCATCGAGGTGGATGCGGCTGGGCACCAGGCCGTGCTGGGCGAGCCGGGCCAGGCACCCCTGCAGCCAGGCACGGTCCAGTGCGATCACCCGGCAGCGGCGTCCGTCCAGCAGGGGGCCCCGGGCCAGGTGCAGGTTGTCGATGTCATCCAGCAGGCGCTCCTCCAGGGCGGAGCGCAGCGCCTGGCGCAGCCAGCGGCCGCTGCGGGCCGGCACCTCCACTTCATGGGCGCTGGCGGCTTCGGCGGGCAGCAACAGGGTCAGCCGCTGGCCGGCCAGCGCCGTGGCTGCCTGCTGCAGGTCGCCCTGTTCGGGGGCGTGGGCGTCCAGCCACCAGGTCAGGGGGCTGTCGTCGTCGAGGGTGGCGAGGTGGAGCCAGGCGTGCACGGGGGTTACTCCGGGTGTGAGAGGTCGGGCGCCAGCAGTTGCCGGCGCAGGACGTTGATACGGCCATCGCGCTCCAGGCGCAGGTCGCTGGCGAGGTACAGCTGCCGCTCGCCCAGGCGCACCTGCAGGTGGGCGCGGAAGTGCCGGCTGTCGACGCTCAGCTCCCGGCTGCTCACCTCGCGGCCGTGCAGCAGCGGCTGTTCCATGAAGGCCTGCACGCTGGCGTAGCCCTGGGGCGGTCGTGCCTGCACCAGGGTGCGGGCGATGGCCGGGTCGAGGCCTTCGAGGCTGGCCAGCTGCTCGGCCGAGGCGGTGTTGAGGTTGAGCGCTACGCCGCCGAGGGTGGCGACATGCGGGCGCAGGCGTTGCAGGCCGGCGGCGTCCAGTTGCCCCAGGCGCGCCAGTTCGCTGCTGTCGGCGAAGGGCTGCGGCTTGCCGTCGGCGCCGGGCCGTTGCGGCAGCAGCGCCGGGTCATGGTGGGGCAGGCCGAGGTTGGCCAGCAGGCGCTGGTAGCGTGCACGGGCCAGGCGGCTGGTGCCGCGCTGGGTGTCGAGGTCGAAACGCCCGGCCAGGTCTTCGATGCGGATGCGGATCTGCCCGCCATCGAGGTCGAACAGGTTGCCGTCCCGGGCCCAGCCCTGGCCGAGGTGCACGCGCAGCGGCTCCTCGCGCGTGGCGAGGTCATCGTGCAGCTGCTGGCGGGCCCAGGCCTCGCCGCTCAGGGCCAGTTGCCAGAGCTGTTGCTGCTGCAGCTGGTTGGCACTGCTGGCCAGGCTCAGGCGCTGACGGGCGAGCATGTCGCTGATGATCAGGGTGACCAGCGCCGTGACCAGCAGCACGCTGATCAGTGCCACGCCCCGCTGGCGGTGCCGTTCACTCATCGTCCGGCACCTTCAGGCCCGGCAGCAGGATGACCCGGCGCAGCTCCGGGTAGCCCGGCGCGTCCAGCTCGATCTCCAGCGCCCGGGGCAGGTTCAGCGGGCCGCCGCCTGCCGGCCAGGCGTCCATGGGCTGGCCGCGGTCATCGATGTAGCGCAGCCGGGTCAGCTCCACGCCTTCCAGCAGGCGCTGGCTGTGTTCCGCACCGTCGTCGCCCCGGTAGGCCCGCAGCCACTGGCCCTGCTCCCAGCGGTGCTCGACCCACATCACCTCGCTGCGGCGCTGCTGCAAGGGGTTGGCCCAGCCGCCGCGCATCAGCCGCAGTTGGTGGTCGCGGCCGATCAGCGCCTGGCGTCGGCTCGGGTCATCGTGCAGGGCGGCGGGGAGGGCCTGCCACAGGTCGCGCTGGAAGATCTCCAGCGCGCGCTGCAACTGGCGCAGTTGCTGTTCGTGCTGCTGGATGCGCCGCTCGCTGTGCAGCACCCGTTCCAGCAACTGGTAACTGGCCAGGCCGAGCAGGGCGAACAGGGCGATGGCGATCAGCACTTCCAGGAGGGTGAAGCCACGCTCGTTCATCGCGGCGCCTCGATGAAGCCGCTGAGCAGCGCGCGGGTCAGCGGTGGGTCGTTGGGCACCGCCACGTCCACCTTTACCTCCAGCAGGCGCGGGTCGGGGGCGGCGCTGATCTCGGTGCCCAGCAGCCATTGGCGGCCGGCGAAGGCGATGCGCTCCTGGCGGTAGCCGCGTTGTGGCTCGCGCATGCCGGCGCGCAGTTCGTTGAGGCGGTTGTCCGCCAGCCACTGGGCCAGGCTGCGCTCGGTGAGCCCGGCGTTGTTGCCGGCGATATGCCCGGCGGCGCTGTACAGCGCCACGGAGAGGGTGGCGAAGATGGCCAGGGCGACCATCACCTCCAGCAGGGTGAAGCCCTCACAGCGTTTCAATGCGCACCTCTTCCAGGCCATCGCTGGCCAGGGTCAGCAGCGGCTTGCCGCGCAGCTCCAGGTACAGGGTGAAGGGCGAGATCTCGTCGCTGGAGAGCACCAGCAACTGCGGCGCGCTGCCCCCGGGTGCATTGCCCAGCTGCGCGGCATCCTCGGCGGCTTCCATGCGCAAGCGCAGGGGCTCGGCCAGGTGCTGCGGGCGGTAACCGGGAGCGGGGGCCCAGCGGCCGTTGGGCTCCAGGCGCTGCACGGCGTAGCCGTCGGCGTCCACGCGCAGGCCGAACTGGCGCTGGGCGAGCAGCGCATCCTCGCGCAGCAGGGCGATCAGCATGCGCAGGCGCTCGGCCTCGCGGCGTGCCTGCTGGCCGCCGTGGTCGCCCTGGGCCAGGCCGGCCAATCCCGCCACCAGGCCGATCAGCAGGATGACCACGAGGATCTCCAGCAGGGTGAAGCCCCGCGCGCGGTTCATGGGTGGGCTCCGGTGTGGGCGGCATCGCGAATGAATTCGCTCCCACAGGGCCGCGAGGGAGTCACCTCTCTTCGTAGGATGGGTAGAGCGGAGCGAAACCCATGCGGCCAAGGTGATGGGTTTCCCGGCCCCATACGAAGCGGCGAATGCCCGGTGCGATGTGCTGGCGATGGCGTTGCCTTGGCTCCCTCGGTGCGGCAGCCCGCTTCGTAGGATGGGTAGAGCGGAGCGAAACCCATGCTGCCGAGGTGATGGGTTTCGCGGGGCTCTACCCATCCTACGGGAAGCGTTTTCACATGCTGCGGCATTTCAGCGATCCCAGTTGCCGATGTCGGCGTTGAGGCCGTCGCCACCGGCGCGGCCGTCGGCGCCGAAGGAGAACAGGTCATAGGCGTTGCCCTGGCTGCCGGGGGTGATGAACTGGTAGGGGTTGCCCCAGGGGTCCACGGGCAGGCGCTTGAGGTAGCCGTCGGGGTTCCAGTTGCGCGCCGGCGGGCTGCCGCTGGGCTTGCTCACCAGCGCATCGAGGCCTTGCTGGGTGCCGGGGTAGCCGTGGTTGTCGAGCTTGTAGATGTCCAGGGCCATGGCGATGGCGTTGATGTCGGCGCGCGCGGCGGTGACCTTGGCCTGGTCGGGGCGGCTCATGATCTGCGGCACCACCAGGGCGGCGAGCACGCCTAGGATGACCACCACGACCATGATCTCGATAAGGGTGAAGCCTGCTTGGCTGCGTTTACTGTGCATGGGGAGTCCTGCCGTTCAGGCGATGAGTTGGTTGAGGCTGAGGATGGGCATGAGGATCGCCAGCACGATCACCAGCACGCTGGCGCCCATGAACACGAGCATCGCCGGCTCGAACAGGCCCACCAGCATGGCGATGCGGGTGGCCAGTTGCGCTTCCTGCTGGCGCGCGGCGCGGTCGAGCATGGCGTCCAGTTCGCCGGAGCGTTCACCGCTGGCGATCATGTAAAGCATCATCGGCGGGAAGTGGCCGCTGCGTTCCAGGGCCCGTGTCAGCGGGCCACCTTCGCGCACGGCGCGGGCGACGTCTTTCAGACCGGTCCGAATCTGCCCGTTGGCCACCACTTCGGCGGCGATCTCCAGGGCATCCACCAGGGGCACGCCGCTGCGCCCGAGGATCGCCAGGGTGCTGGTGAAGCGCGTGCAGTCGCTGGCCCGCACCAGGCGCCCGAGCAGCGGTAGGCGCAGCAGCAAACGGTGCCAGGCGAGCCGCGTGGCGGGCCTGCGCAGGGCCAGGCGCAAGGCGCAGATGCCCCCGGCGCTGGCCAGCAGCAAGGCCAGGCCGTGGTGTTGCAACAGTTCGCTGGCGGCGATCAGGCCGCGGGTCAGCGCGGGCAGCTCCTGGCCGCTGTCGATGAACACCTTGACCACGTCCGGCACCACGAAGCCCAGCAGGAAGCCGACGATGCCGAAGGCGGCCAGCAGCAGGATGCTCGGGTAGAGCAGGGCCAGTTGCACCTGCTGGCGCGCAGCCTGGCGCGATTCGGTGTAGTCGGCCAGTTGCAGCAGCACCTGGCCGAGGTGCCCGGCGCGCTCGCCGGCTGCCACGGTGGCGCGGTACAGCGGCGGGAAGGCGCGGGGGAAGCCGGCCATCGCCTGGGCCAGGCCGTGGCCCTCCAGCACCCGCGCGCGGATGGCCAGCACCATGGCCTGCTGGCTGCGCTTTTCCGACTGCGCGGCGACGGCGGCGAGCACTTCCTCCAGGGGCAGGGCGGCCTGCACCAGGGTGGCCAGCTGGCGGGTCAGCAGGGCCAGTTCGGCGGCGCCCAGGCCACGCCCGGACGGCTTGCCACCGGCGCTGCGGCTGCCCTTGGCCAGGCGCAGGCGCAGCGGCACCAGCTGGCGTTCACGCAGCAGCTGGCGGGCCTGGCGTTCGCTGTCGGCTTCCTGCACGCCGCGCTGCTTGCCGCCGCCTGCATCCATGGCGAGGTATTCGTAGGCCGCCATCTCAATCCTCCCGAGTCACGCGCAGCAGCTCTTCGAGGCTGGTGACGCCGGCCAGGACCTTGTCCCGGCCGTCGGCGAACAGGCTCGGCCCGTGCTGGCGGGCATGGCGTGCCAGGTCGGCCTCGCCGCTGCCCTGGTGGATCAGCTGGCGCAAGGTTTCGTCCAGCAGCACCAGCTCGTAGAGGCCCTGGCGGCCCCGGTAGCCGCTGTGCTGGCAGGCCGGGCAACCGCTCGGCTGCCACAGCCGGGGCGCCGCGTCCGGGGCCAGGCCCAGCTGGGCGCAGGCAGCGGCGTCGGCGCGGGTTTCGACCTTGCAATGGGGGCAGAGCACGCGCACCAGGCGCTGGGCCAGCACGCCGAGCAGCGAGGTGCAGAGCAGGAAGGGTTCGACGCCCATGTCCACCAGGCGGGTGACCGCACCCACGGCGCTGTTGGTGTGCAGGGTGGAGATCACCAGGTGCCCGGTGAGGGAAGCCTGCACGGCGATCTCGGCGGTTTCGCGGTCGCGGATCTCGCCCACCATCACCACGTCCGGGTCCTGGCGGAGGATGGCGCGCAGGCCCCGGGCGAAGGTCATGTCGACCTTGGTGTTGACCTGGGTCTGGCCGATGCCGGGCAGGTGGTACTCCACCGGGTCTTCGATGGTGAGGATGTTGCGCGACTCGCTGTTGAGGCTGGAGAGCCCGGCGTACAGCGTGGTGGTCTTGCCCGAGCCGGTGGGGCCGGTGACCAGGAGGATGCCGTGGGGCCGCGCCAGGGCGCCTTCGAGGCGCGTGCGGGTGGCGGCGTCCATGCCCAGGCGGGCGAGGTCGAGGCGCCCGGCCTGTTTGTCCAGCAGGCGCATCACCACCCGCTCGCCATGGGCCGAGGGCAGGGTGGAGACGCGCACGTCCACCTCGTGGCCGGCGATGCGCAAGGCGATGCGGCCGTCCTGGGGGATGCGCTTCTCGGCGATGTCCAGCCGCGCCATGACCTTGATCCGCGACACCAGCAGGCCCGCCAGTTCGCGACGCGGCCGGAGGATCTCGCGCAGCAGGCCGTCCACGCGCATGCGCACCGAAAGGTGCTGCTCGAAGGTCTCCAGGTGGATGTCCGAGGCATGGGCCTTCACCGCCTCGCCGAGGATGGCGTTGATCAGGCGGATGATCGGCGCGTCGTCTTCCTGGTCCATCAGGTCGGTGGTCTGCGGCAGGTGCTCGGCCAGGCTGGCGAGGTCGTCGTCGCCGGCCATCTGCTCGCCCAGGCCGGCGGCCACCTGCTGGGCGTCGCCCTGGCCGTCCCGATAGTGCAGGGCCAGGCGTTCGGCGAAGGCGTCCTGGCCGAGCACCCGGCAGCGCGCCGGCTCGCCGTGCAGGCGGCGCACCTCGGTGAGGATGGCCAGGTGCGTGTCGGCGCGGCACAGCAGTTCGCCGTCGTCCAGCAGCACCCCGTGGCGCCGGGCGTAGCTGAAGGGCAGGCGGGCCACGGCGCTCATCGGCGGGCCCCGTCGCGCAGGTCGACGGCCGGCTCGGCGGTGGGGTCGAACAGCTGGCGCGGCGCGCTGGGCAGCAGCAGGCGGTTGGCCGCCGGGTCGTTGCTGCGCAACTGGCGCAGGTCTTCGTACTTGCGCTGGCCGAGGCGTTCGGCGGCTTCGCTGCTGCGCAACAGGGTGGGGCGCAGGAACACCATCAGGTTGGTCTTCTCCACCACCTCCTTGCTGGAGCGGAACAGCGCGCCCAGCAGCGGGATGTCGCCCAGCAGCGGCACCTTGCTGACCTGGGTCTTGACGTTGTCCTTGATCAGCCCGCCGATGACGATGATTTGCCCGTCGTCGGCGAGGATGGTGCTCTTCACCGCGCGTTTGTTGGTGATCACGTCGCTGGTGGAGATGCCCGCCGGCGCGGCCGCCAGCTCCGAGCTTTCCTGCTCGACCTTGAGCCGCAGGGTGTCGCCGTCGTTGATGTGCGGGGTGACCTTGAGGGTGATGCCGATGTCGCGGCGCTCCACCGTGGTGAAGGGGTTGGAGGCGCCGGCGCTGTCGGTGGTGTAGGAGCCGGTCTGGAAGGGCACGTTCTGGCCGACGAGGATTTCCGCCGCCTCGTTGTCCAGGGTCAGCAGGCTGGGGGTGGAGAGCAGGTTGTTGTTGGAGTCGCTGGACAGGGCGCTGATCAGCGCACCGAAGTTGCGGCTGCCGATGCCGATCAGGGTGCCGTCCGGCAGCGTCGGGCGCTTGCCGTCCTCCAGGGCGTTGATCACCGAGCCGATGGCGATGCCGTTGCCGCCGAACTGCACGGCGCCGGCGATATCGCCGCCGCGACCGGCCCACTGCACGCCGAGGGCTTCGTTGATGTCGCCGCTGACTTCGACGATCGCCGCCTCCACCAGCACCTGGGCGCGGGGGCGGTCGAGCTGGGCGATGATGCCGTCGAGCATCGCCAGTTGCGCCGGCTCGGCCATCAGCACCAGGGCGTTCTGGCTCTCGTCGGCACTGATGAGAATGGAGCCGGCCTGGCCTTCCTTGCCGCCACGCCCCACTTCCAGGCGCTTGCCGATGCCGCTGAGCAGCTCGGCCAGGCGCTTGGCGTCGCTGTGGTGCAGGCGGACCACGCGGGTGCCGTCGCTGGCGTCACCGGGCGTGTCCAGGGCGCGGGCCAGGCGCGCCATTTGCGCGCGGGCCGGCTCCGGGCCGATGAGGATCAGGCGGTTGCTGCGGGCATCGGCCACCGCCTTGGCGCCCGGTGCGCCGCCATTGGCCTGGTTGACGCTCTCGCTCAGGGTGCTGGCCAGGTCGCTGGCCCAGGCGTGCTTCAGGCTCAGGGTGCTGAAGGCACGCTGGCCGGAGTCGTCCAGTTCGCGGACCACCTGGCGGATGCGCTCGACGTTGCTGGCGCTGTCGGTCACCACCAGGGCGTTGGCGGTGGTGGAGGGCGCGATATAGGCGTCGGTGGCCACCAGCGGACGCACCACGGCGGCCACTTCGGCGGCGCTGGCGTTGTGCAGCGGCAGCACCTGGGTGACCACGGCTTCACCGGCGCTGCCGTCGTGTTCGCTGGCGCGGGTCTTGGCGTCGGCCACCGGCACGATGAGCACGCGGTTGCCCTGATCCAGCGCGGCAAAGCCCTGGCTGCGCAGCACGCTGAGGAACAGCGCATAGATGCCGGCCTGGTCCATGGCGGCGGCCGATTGCACGGTGACCTTGCCGCTCATGCGTGGGTCCAGGACCATGGTCTTGCCGGTGATCGCACCGACTTCGCTGACCAGGTCGCGCAGGTCGGCGTCCTTCATGTTGAGGGTCCACTGGCGCTGCTCGTCCTTGGCAGCGTATGCGGCGAGGGGGCAGAGCAGGGTGCCGAGCATCAGCAGGGCGCGGGTGGTGCGGGTGAGGTTCATGGCGTCGTCTCGGGCGAGGGCGCTGGCGCGGCCAGGGGCACCAGCAGGGTTTCGGCGGGGCGGGCGAAGCCCAGGCGCTGTTCGCGGCCATTGCGCAGGATGAGCACGTGGTCGGCCTCCACGCTGCGCAGCAGGGCGCCACCGGGCAGGCGCTCGCCGGGGCGGTGGAAGGCGCTGCCGCCGGGGGAGGCGATCAGCGCGCGGGAATCTTCAGGGTGGTCGGCACGCAGGCTGGCGAGCAGCGTCAGGAGCATGCCGGGGTCTTCCTCGTGGGCGTCCTGCTGCGGCGGCATGGCGCCGAACATCAGGGCGATGGTGGTGGCATCCAGGCTCGGCGCTGGCATGGCCGTCGGCAGCGACGGTCGGGTCGGCGGTGCGTCGGCTTGGGCCCGCAGGGCCTGGTGGTAGTCGCCGCTGCCCAGGCCCAGCCAGGCCAGCCAGGCGCACAACAGCAGCGCAGCCAGGCCATGCAGGGCTTGGGGCGGCAGCGCGCGCGGCAGGGTGGGGATGAGCGTCATGGCGGCAGTTCCGTCGGGGACGGGAACGGCCCGGCGGCTCCTGGCCGTCGGGCGTTCCGGTTCATCGGGGTGGGGGCTCGGGCGATGGCCCGGCCCCCGGTCGGGTTACTTGCGGTCCCAGGCCATGTTCCAGTGGGAACCCTTGCCCGGTTCGAACTGGTTCGAGCTCGGGGTCCACTGCTTGCAGTAGCCGCTGGCGGGGAAGGGCTTGCACTGGTAGACGTTGCCGTCCTTGGCCAGCACGGTGGTGCCGGCCTTGTAGCCGGCCAGGCCGTCCGGGAAGACGAAGTCGTACTTGGCGTTGCCCGGGTTTTCGCCTTCGCCCGGGTTCTCGCCACCGTTACCCGGTTCGGCGATCAGGCTGAAGCTGTGGGTCTGCTGCAGCAGCTCGCCCTTCTTCGGCGTGGCCACGACCACCAGGTCGTGCTTGCCGGCTTCGGCCTTCAGCACCGGGATGTGGAAGTGCGGGTTGTTGCCCGGCGCGGCTTCCTGGTGGGCGACGGTCTCGCCTTTGGCGTTGAGTACGGTGGCTTTCACCTGGTACTCGCCACCCTGGGCGATGGCGTTGAAGTGCAGGTCGGCCTGGCCGTTCTTGATCTCGTAGCTGCCCTGCAGGCCGGTGAGGTTCAGCGAGCCCGGCACGGTCGGCTGGTCCTTCTGCACCTCGACGCGCACCACCTTGCTGTCGGCCTTCACATGGATGCCGTTGCGGCCGTAGTTGGGCACCACGTCGCCGGTGGTGTTCAGCTCGCCCAGCTTGTAGCCGAGGTCGGCGGCGTTGACCTTCTGCGCCAGCAGGAAGGGCCAGTTGTTGGCCTGGGCCTGGTTGGCGTTCTCGATCTTCAGCGAAATGCTGTTGAGCTGCCCGGTCTTGGCGAAGGCGCGCAGGGTCACGGTGTCGCCGACGCTGAGGGGCTCGGGCTGCACGGCGCCGATCTGGTTCCATTCCGGTGCCGGCGGGGTGGTGCCGCCGTTGCCGGCGCCATCGTTGTCGATGTTGACGTCGACCGCCTGGTAGAAGGTGGCGTCGGTGTCGCCGATGCGCCAGGTGGCGAGGATCACATGGTAGCCACTGCGGTCAGCGGGAATGTTCAGGCGGTGGGTGCTGGAGCCTTGGGAAACCGGCTTGGCATGCCCGCTGGTGGCGAAGTCTTCGTGCAGCAGCGGGGCGGCTTCGAAGGAGGCGCGGGTCAGCGGCTGGTTGGGGTTCCAGTCCTTCTTGGTGATGTAGAACTGCCAGTAGGCGGTGGCGTGGCCAGCGGTGTACTTCCAGCGGAATTCCTGCATGCCCGACTTGATGGTGGTCTTGTGCCAGCGGGTGGCGGTCTGCTCGTTCAGCGGGCTGTAGCTGTTGTGGCCGCCGGCGGCGATGGTGCCGTCGGCCGGGCCGCACTCACGGAAGGTGCCGCCGCACCATTTGCCACCGAAGTGGTTCTGCGCGTCGGGGCGGTATTCCACGCTCTGCGGTTCCCACTGGATGGAGCCGCAGTTGGCGTTGAGGTTGCCGCCGCCCATGCTGCACATCAGCGAGCGGGATTTCGGGCTCTCGATGTAGCCATGGGAAAAGGCTTGCTGGGATGCCAGGGTGGCGAGGCCGACCGCGAGGGCCAGGGGCAGCTTGCGCAGGGTGCGCTTGGAAATGCTCATCGAAGTACCTTTCTGAGAGGGTGACGAAAATGGGCGCTCCGATACCGCCGCCTGCTGCGAGCAGGCCCGCCGCGACAGGTTGGCGGCGTTATCTGGAGCGGATTCAGGATGCCTCCGGGGAGGTTCCTGTCCCATCGGACGAGTCCGAGAATGGCGTTGTGAATACGCGGGGGTTGGGCGCGGCCAGGCGACGTCGATTTCGACGTCCGGGGCGGCGCCACGGCGATCGGGCTGCTTGAATCAAAGGTCGTCGAGGGCTGTCAGAGCCAAGGGTCCAGTCGTCGGGAGGACATATGGACGTAACCCCTCTCCCCACCAATGAAACCGAACGCCAGAACAGGGTCCGCGCGCTGCGGCCGCTGGAAAATCGACAGGACGAGGTCTTCGAGAAGCTGGTGCAGATGGCCACCCGGTATTTCGAGGTGCCCATCGCGCTGATCTCGATCATCGATGACAACCGCCAGTGGTTCTGCGCCAGGGTGGGCCTCGCCGTGAGCGAGACGCCCCGGCGTGACGCGTTCTGCGCCCACGCGGTGATGTCGGAGCAGTTGTTCCAGGTCGGCGATGCGCGCCTGGACGAGCGCTTTTGCGACAACCCGCTGGTCACCGGCGAGCCCGGCATCCGCTTCTACGCCAGTGTGCCGCTGCTCACCGAGGAGCGCCTGGCCCTGGGCAGCTTCTGCATCATCGACAGCGAGCCGCGCCCGCCGCTGTCGGCGCGCGATGCCGCCATGCTGGAGTCCCTCGCGGAACTGGCGATGCTGCGCCTGCGCAACATCCGCGAGGCCACCTTCATCGACCAGCCAACAGGCCTGTACAACCGCTTGCGCCTGGAGGAGGACGTGGAGGGCGCGCTGCGCGCCGGTCAGCGCATCACCGTGGTCGCGGCGGACATGATCGCGCCGGCCTTCCTCAACGACATCGTCAAGGTGCTCGGCTACCCCTTCTCGGCGGCGTTGATGCTGCTGATCAAGACCCGTCTGCAGCAGGCGCTGCCGGAGGGGCACCTGCTCTACAAGATCAGCCCCACGCGCTTTGGCTTCATCATCCACGGCGCCCGGCGCGAGGCCGTGGAAAGGCTCTCCCACCGCCTCGCCGACGTTTTCTCGGCGCCCATCGAGTGCGAGGGCATCCCGCTGCAGATCCGCTTCGGCGCCGGCATTCTCGATCTCGATCCGCAGACGGACAATCGCGACTGGCTGCGGTTGCTGGTCAGCTCCGCCGACAACGCCCGGGAAACCGGGGTGCGCTGGCGCTACTACGAGGCCGCGCTGGACCATGCCCAGCAGCGTGCCTTCATCCTCCTGTCGTCGTTGTCCAGGGCGGTGCACGCCGAGAACCAGCTGCGTCTGGAGTACCAGCCCCGTGTCGACCTGGTCAGCGGTCGCCTGGTCGGGGTCGAGGGGCTGCTGCGCTGGCGCCACCCGCAACTGGGAGGCATCAGCCCGGCGGAATTCATCCCTCTGGCCGAGCGCACCGCGCTGATCCGCCCGTTGAGCCTGTGGGTGGCCGAGCGGGCCATCGTGCAGGCCCGCGAATGGCAGCGGCAGGGCTGGGGCTGGAAGGTGTCGATCAACGTCTCGGCCAGCGACATGGACGATGCCGATTTCGTCGACCGCATCATCGAGCTGGTGCGCAGCCACCAGATCGACGGCTCATGCCTGGAGCTGGAGTTCACCGAAAGCGTGCTGATGAAGAACCCGGAGGAGGTGCGGCGCAACCTGTTCCGCCTGCGCGACCAGGGCATCGAGCTGGCCATCGACGACTTCGGCACCGGCTACAGCAACTGGTCCTACCTGCGCGACCTGCCCGCCAGTTCGGTGAAGCTGGACCAGTCGTTCATGCGCAACGTGCAGACCGAGCTGCGCGACCAGCGGGTGGTGGGCGCGGTGATCCAGCTCGCGCGGCAATTGGGCTATCGCGTGGTGGCCGAGGGCGTGGAGACCGAGGAGCTGTACCGCCTGATGCAGTGGTGGGGCTGCGACGAGGTGCAGGGCTACTACGTGGCCCGACCGATGTCACCGGAGCAGCTGGAGGAGTGGCACCGCTCGCGCAGCTGACCCGGGCCGGCGAGGGCCCGGGCAGGCGGAGCGATCAGGACAGGGCGGGCTGGCCTTCGGTGGCCGGGCCGGCCTGGGCGAGGATGAAGGCCTGGGGCACCAGCGGATGCAGCGCGGCATCCGTTTCCTGGCGCACGGCTTCGGCCTCGTCGAGCAGGTGGCGCCAGGTTTCCGCATCCAGCCCGGCGAAATCACGCAGCGCGTTGATATAACCCTGTGCCACGCCGAAACGGTAGGCGAGGGTGCGTCCATCAGCGGCGTTGCGCATGTGCTGCAGCCGTTCGCGGGCTTGGGACAGGGCCAGTTCAGGGGAAATATTCATCGAAGTTCGACTCCTTCGTAACGATATGGCGCTTCGATCGCCACCTGGCGCATCGATATGATGTTGATCTCATATCTATATGAAGGGTTCAGGTCAGTTTCGCGGTTTTTGCAGCGAACAGGGCAGGTGGGGGCGGTTTCATCCGCGAAAGGCATCGCGGATGAATTCGCTCCCACCGGGCCCGGTGCCTATCGGGGTGTAGGGTGGATGACGCTCTTTTCATCCACCAGGCGGGGGTGGGCGCGGCCCCGGGCTGAAGCCCGGGCTACGGTGCTGTCCTGGGCAACGGAAGTCGCCCCTCTCCCGCAGGAGAGGGGCGGTGCGTCACTCCTGCGGCTGTGCCTTGCGACGGGCGCGGCGGGACAGCATGTTGAGCGCTTCGATGGCGGCGGAGAAGGCCATGGCGGCGTAGATGTAGCCCTTGGGCACATGGGCGCCGAAGCCTTCGGCGATCAGGGTCATGCCGATCATGATCAGGAAGCCCAGGGCCAGCATCACCACCGTGGGGTTGTTGTTGATGAAGCGCGCCAGGGGATCGGCAGCCAGCAGCATCACGGTGACGGCGGCGACCACGGCGATGACCATGATCGGCACATGCTCGGTCATGCCCACGGCGGTGATGATGCTGTCGACGGAGAACACCAGGTCCAGCAGCAGGATCTGCACGATGGCCGAGCTGAAGCCGATGGCGGCGACCTGCTTGCCGACGAACATGTCGCCTTCCGGCGCCGGGTCCACCGAGTGGCGGATTTCCGTGGTGGCCTTCCACAGCAGGAACAGGCCGCCGGCGATGAGGATCATGTCCTTCCAGGAGAACGCGTGGTCGAACACCTCGAACACCGGGTGCACCAGTTGCACGATCCAGGCCACGGTGCCGAGCAGGCCCAGGCGCAGGATCAGCGCCATGCCGATGCCCAGGCGGCGGGCCTTGGCGCGCTGGTGCTCGGGCAGCTTGTTGGTGAGGATCGAGATGAAGATCAGGTTGTCGATACCCAGTACCACTTCCATGACCACCAGGGTGGCCAGGGCGATCCAGGCGGTGGGGTTCGACACGAGTTGCAGGAGGTAATCCACGTCGGCTATCCGAAGATTCAGGGAGGCGCCATTCTGGAGATTCGACCGAACGGCGGCGATGGAGGAATAGCAACAAGTCTTTTCAAAGCGCACGCCGGCGCAAGGCGCTGTCCCGGGTTCCCGACAGGCGGTGCAGCGGCGGCGCCAATGGGGGCTCGGGCGGAGGCGGGAAATTGTTCGCAGACAGTGTCCCAGAGCCTGTTCATACTGCCCACACCCTCCCTCGGAACGACCCTGCCGCTGCATGAAGACCGTTGCCATCCTGCTATTCCCCGACCTGCTGATGCTCGATGTGGCCGGCCCCATGGATGTGTTTTCCATCGCCAACCGCTACCTGCCGCCGCAAGAGGCCTATCGCATCGTCACCCTGGCCGCCGGCGAGCGCACGGTGCGCGCCTCCAACGGCCTGGCCATGCAGGCCGACCTGCTGATAGAGGACGCCGAGCCGACCTATGACCTGTTGCTGGTGCCCGGTGGCCCGGGTGCCTACAACGACCGCCAGGATGAGGCCGTGCTCACCTGGCTTGGCCGGGCCGCCGAGGCGTCGCGGCGCTATGGCTCGATCTGCACCGGTGCCTTCATCCTCGGCGAGGCCGGGTTACTCGAAGGCCGCCGCGTCACCACCCACTGGCACTACATCGAGCGCCTGGCCGCGCGCTGTCCGGGCGCCGAGATCGAGACCGACCAGATCTACATCCGCGACGGCAAGCTGTTCACCTCCGGCGGCGTCACCGCCGGCATCGACCTGGCCCTGGGCGTGGTCGCCGAGGACCATGGCCGCAAGCTGGCCCTGGACGTGGCCAAGGTGCTGCTGGTGGTGATGCAGCGCCAGGGCGGCCAGGCGCAATTCAGCCCGCTGGCGGCCGGCGTGGTGGGAGGTGATTCGCCCATTGCGCGCGTGCAGAACCACGTGCTGGAGCACCTGGACGAGCCCTTCAGCATCGAGCGCATGGCCACCCTGGTGGCCATGAGCCCCCGGCACTTCTCCCGGGTGTTCGCCCGCGAGGTGAAGATGACGCCCATGGAGTTCCTCCAGGGCGCGCGCCTCGACCGCGCCCGCCACCTGCTGGAAACCGGCGACCTGCCCCTGAAGACCGTGGCTTATCGCAGCGGTTTCGGCAGCGTGCGGCACATGAGTTTCCTCTTCGCCGAAAAGCTTGGCCTCAGCCCTGCACAGTATCGCCGCCAGTTCAGTTGACCCCGGGGTGCCGGGCCAAGGGCCTCGCCGGGGCCCGTGTCCGTCCTGGGCATCGCCTTGGCCGTTCTTATCCTCCCGTTGCCGTTGTCCTGTCGCATCAGGCTGGGATGATGGGAAGCATTCTCGAAAGGAGGGTGCACGGGCCCGGATCGGGGCCTTGCAGGCAGTTCGCAGGGTGCCCGCCGGTTGCCGGCATACAGTGACATGCACGACATCAGCACCACCCTGGATGAGCGGGTCCTGCGCTTCGGCGCGTTCCGCTTTCACGTTCAGCAGCGCCTGCTGCTCGAAGACGGCCAGCCGCTGCGCCTGGGCAGCCGAGCCCTGGACATCCTCCAGCTGTTGCTGGAGAACGCCGGCCACCTGGTCGGCAAGGACTGCATCATCGCCCGCGTCTGGCCGACCACTGTGGTGGAGGAAACCAACCTGCGGGTGCACATCGCCGCCCTGCGCCGCGCCCTTGGCGATGGTCGCGACGGGCGCCGCTTCATCGCCAATGTGCCGCAGCGCGGCTACAGCTTCGTCGCCGAGGTCGCCTGTGAAGGCAGTGTCTCGACCCCGGCGGCGCTACCGGCACACAACCTGCCCATACGGCTGACCCGTATCGAGGGGCGCGATGCCGTGGTCGGCACGCTGGTGAGCCAGTTGCCGGCGCGGCGCTTCTTCACCCTGGTGGGCCCCGGCGGCATGGGCAAGACCACCGTGGCCCTGCGCGTCGCCGAGTTGCTGCTGGAGCACTACGCGGACGGCGTGCACTTCATCGACCTGGCCGCCTGCGGGCCCGAAGGCGTGGCCGCTGCGGTGGCCACGGTGCTTGGCCTGGCGCCGGCCAACGGCGAGCCCCTCGCCGCCCTCGGCTGCCAACTGCGGCAGCGCCACGCGCTGCTGGTGCTGGACAACTGCGAGCACGTCATCGATGCCAGCGCGCTGCTTGCCGAAGGCCTGCTGCGCCGTGCGCCGCGCCTGGCGATCCTGGCCACCAGCCGCGAACCCTTGCTGGCCGAAGGCGAGTGCATCCAGCGCCTGGCGGGGTTGCCGGTGCCGCCACCACCGGGCGACTGCGGCGTGGACGAGGCGCTGGGCTGTGCGGCCATCCGCCTGTTCGTCGCCTGCGCCCGTGCGCGCCAGGACGGCTTCCGCCTGCGCCCCGGGACGTGCCGCTGGTGAGCGACATCTGCCGTCGCCTCGACGGCCTGCCCCTGGCCATCGAACTGGCGGCGGCCCAGGTGGATGGCCTGGGCCTCGAAGGCCTGCAACGGCTGCTCGATGGCCAGTTCCAGCTGTTGGCCCAGGGGCGTCGCACCGCAGCGGCCCGGCATCAGAGCCTGCGGGCGAACCTGGATTGGAGCTACGATCTGCTCTCTGCCCTGGAGCGTGTCGTGCTGCAACGCCTGGCGCTGTTCAAGCAGGCCTTCACCTTCGAAAGCGCCGTTCGCGTCATCGGCTGCGAGCGCCTCAGCGAGACACGGCTGTACGAGGCCATCAGCCATCTGGTGGCGAAATCCCTGCTGCTGGCGGAGCCGGAGGAGGAGCAGGTGTGCTACCGCCTGCTGGAAACCACCCGCGCCTACGCCCTGGACAAGTTGCACAGCGGCGGCGAGCTGCTGGAACTGCACCCCCCGCGTGCCCCCGAATGGCGCCAGGCGCTGCTGCTGCCCAGCCTCTGGCGCGGCGCACCGATGCCGGTAGTGCCCCATTGAGTCTGCAGGTTGAGCGAACCCTGCAGCGAGGCCGAACTTCGCACCGTTGGGCCTTGCTGCGCTTGGCGCCAACCTACGGCGCCGTGCCCCACCCGAACCACGGTGCCGACCGGTGTGTAGGGTGGATGACGCTCTTTTCATCCACCGAGCGATGCCGCCAGGGGCACCGTGTCAGGACAGCCCTGCGGCCTGCTTGGCGACTGAAGTCGCCCCTACATGGGTCGCGAGCCAGCCCGTAGGTCGAGCACGTAGGGCGGGTGAAACCCGCGGTGCATGGGCTGCGTCGCTGTCGGGTTGCACCCGACCTACATGAGGCACCAAGGGAACGAACTCATTGGGATCACTCGCCGATCAGCCGCCAGCTCATCGGGTTGACCCCTTCGGCGCGGGTGAAGAGGCGGGAGAAGTGGGCCTGGTCGTAGAAGCCGCATTCGAGGCCGATGCGGGTGAGGCTGAGGTCGGAGGTGCGGATCAGCTCCTTGGCGCGGGCCAGGCGTTGCTGGCGCAGCCAGTCCTGGGGCGTCATGCCGGTGCTGCACTTGAAGGCGCGGGCGAAGTGGCTGCGGGAGAGGGCGCAGGCCTCGGCCAGGCGGGCGACGGGGATGCCCTCGGCGAGGTGGTCGAGGAGCATCTGCTTGGCCAGGCGCTCGCGCCAGGGGGCGAGGCCGCCGGAAGTTCCGGCATCGACGGGCTGTTCGTGCTCGCAGGTGCTGTCGTGGTGGAGGCTGGCCATGGCGTTCATCCCGGTTCGCGGTGGCTGGCCCGTGGCCTGGTGGGGCCACGGGAGGATCACCGGGATTGTTCGGGGCGCCGCCCTGGGGCGCGAGTTAAACGTTGTTAATTCGCCTCAGAGCCCGTCTTCGCTCATGAACCGCACGATCTGCGTGCGCAGCCAGCGCTCGGCGGTGTCGTTGTCCTGGGCACCGCGCCAGGCCATCGTCAGCTTGGCCGGGACTATCTCGAAAGGTGGTGGCTCGGCGCGCAGGCCGCCACCGGCCACCAGTTCGCTGGCGGCGTAGTCGGGCACGGTGGCGATCAGCTCGGAGTTGGCCAGCAGCGCGCGCAGGCCGTTGAACTGCGGCACGGCCAGGGTCACGCGGCGCGAACGGCCGATGCGCGCCAGGTCCTGGTCGATGTTGCCGCACAGGTCGCCGGAGAAGGAGATCAGCGCGTGGGGACGGCTGCAGTAGTCGTCCAGGGTCAGCGGCTCGGGGCGCTTGTCGGCGCGCAGCACCATGGTCTGGATGCGCCGCAGGGTGCGGCACTTGGCGTTGGCCGGCAGCTCGGTGGTGTAGCTGACACCAACGGAAATCTCCCCCGAGGCCAGCAGGCTTGGCATCAGCAGGAAGTTGGCGCGGCGCACCACCAGCACGATGTTCGGCGCCACCTCGCGCAGGTGGTTGAGCAGCGGCGGCAGCAGGCCGCACTCGACGTCGTCGGAAAGGCCGATGCGGAACACCAGGTTGCTGGTGGCCGGGTCGAACTCGTGGGCGTGGCTTAGGGCGTTGGACATGGCGTCCAGTGCCGGGCGCAGCTGCTGGAGGATCTCCACCGCGCGGGTGGTGGGCTCCATGGCGCGGCCGCTGCGCACGAACAGCGGGTCGTTGAAATAGTCACGCAGGCGCGACAGGGCGGCGCTGATCGCCGGCTGGCCGAGGAACAGCTTCTCGGCGGTGCGGGTCAGGTTGCGTTCATGCATCAGCGTCTCGAAGACGATCAGCATGTTGAGATCGACGCGGCGCATTTCGCTGCGGTTCATGCGTGGGTTCCTTTATCCGTGCAGAGGGGCAGCGGGCCGTCAGCCTTGCACAACGGCCGGCGGCCGGCTTGTACGCATGTGCGCTTGTGCAGCGCCTGCGCGAGGGGGCGCGCAGGCGCTGCGATCACACGCGGAAGCGCGCCACCAGGCCATTGAGGTCAATGGCCAGGCGCGACAGCTCCTGGCTGGCGGAGCTGGTCTGGTGGGCGCCGGCGGCGGTCTGCTGGGCCAGGTCGCGGATGTTCACCAGGTTGCGGTCCACCTCGCGGGCCACCTGGGCCTGCTCCTCGGAGGCGCTGGCGATCACCAGGTTGCGCTCGCTGATGTGGCTGATGGCTTCGGTGATGGTGTCCAGCGCCTGGCCGGCGGCACGGGCCATTTCCAGGGTGGCGCGGGCGCGCTGGCTGCTGTTCTGCATGGCATCCACCGCCTGGTTGGTGCCCTGCTGGATGCCGCCGATCATCTGCTCGATCTCCTGGGTCGACTGCTGGGTGCGGTGGGCGAGGGCGCGCACCTCGTCGGCGACCACGGCGAAGCCCCGGCCGGCGTCACCGGCGCGGGCGGCCTCGATGGCTGCGTTGAGGGCCAGCAGGTTGGTCTGCTCGGCGATGGCGCGTATCACGTCCAGAACCTTGCTGATGCCCTGCACCTTGCCGGCCAGCTCTTCCACCTGGCTGGAGGTCTGGCCGACGTCACGGGCCAGGTCGCTGATGGAGTCCACCGTGCGGTTGACCTGATCCTGGCCTCCGCGGGCGGTGCGGTCGGATTCCCGCGAGGCCTCGGAGGTGGCGACGGCGTTGCGCGCCACTTCGTCCACGGCGGTGGTCATCTCGTTGACTGCGGTGGCGGCCTGCTCGATCTCCTGGTTCTGCTGGTGCAGGCCACGGCTGGAGTCTTCGGTCACCGCGTTGAGTTCCTCGGCGGCGGAGGCCAACTGGTCGGAGGAGCGGGCGATGTGCTCGATGGTGGTCTTCAGGCTCTGCTGCATGGTGCGCAGGGAGCCGAGCAGCAGGGCCGGTTCGTCGCTGCCGTGCACCTCGATGCGCTCGGTGAGGTTACCGGAGGCCACGCTGTCGGCCACCTTCATCGCCTCGTCCAGCGGGGTGACGATGCTGCGGGTGAGGATCAGGGCGAGCACGCCGGTGAGCAGGGCGGCGAGGATCATCACCGCGCTGACCACCAGCACCGCGCTGTCGTACTGGTCGATGGCGTGCTGCTCTGTCTCGGCGGCGTTGCGCTGGTTGATCTTCATCAGGGTTTCCAGCTGCACGCCCAGCTCGTCGGAGTACTTCTTGTACTCGCCGCCCAGCAGCGTGCGGAGCTCGTCGAGCTTGTCGGCATCGGAGAGCCGCACCAGTTGGTCGTTGACCCGGTAGTAGCCCTCCAGCACCGACTTGAAGCGGTTGTACTGGGCCAGCTCCTCGCCGTCGTCCACCAGCTTCTCGTAGTCGCCCTGGGCCTTGTGCAGCTGGCCGGTGAGCTCTGCCTGGCGCTGGTTGGTGGCGCGCAGCAGCGCCGGCTCGCGGTCCACCAGGATGCGGAAGGAGACGATGCGCAGGCGCAGCATCTTCTCGTTGATCGTGCCCAGTGCCGCGTAGCTGGGCATGCTGTTTTCGCTGAGCATCACGGTGGAGGCGCGGATGCCTTTCATCTGGTGCAGGGCGAACAGCCCGAGCAGGATCACCAGCAGCGCAACCACGGAGAAGCTGAAGATGGCGCGCGGCGCGATCTTCATACGGCGTAAAAGCATGGGGACGACTCCCGATTTGTTATGGATCGTTTTGGGGTAGCCAGTTGCAGACACGGCGCCGGCCCTGGGCTTAAGCGAAGCGCGTACCAGGCTATCGGCAGGGGCTGTGGGAAGCTGAAGGGTGAGGTGTGAGGTTGTTTACGGATGGGGGTGGCGTCTGGACGGTGTGATGCAGGGGGAGGGGGGGGTAGGGGCGACTTCAGTCGCCCACGTGGGCGAATTCATTCGCGAATGACCTTCACCGTGACGCCCCGGATCAGCCGGCCCCGTCCACAGGCGGATGCACCCGGTCACGCCCGGCGGCCTTGGCGCTATAGAGTGCTTCGTCGGCGGCGCGCAGCAGGTGGCTGTCCGGGGTGTTGTCGTTGGGGACGGGGATGTAGGCGTAGATGCCGGCACTGAGGGTGACCAGCCCCAGGTCGCTGCCTTCGTGGCGGATGCCCAGCTCGCGCACGGCGAGGCGCACCTGTTCGGCGACAGCGCGGGTTTCCGCCTCGCTGGTGTTGGGCAGCAGCAGGGTCATCTCTTCGCCGCCATAGCGGGCAGCCAGGTCGCCGGCACGGCGGGCGAAGCTGCCCACCACCTGGGCGACGGCTCTGATGCACTGGTCACCGGCGGGGTGGCCGTAGCGGTCGTTGTAGCGCTTGAAGTGGTCGATATCGAGCATGACGATGCCCAGCGGCGCGCCCTGGCGTCGTGCGCGGTTGGCTTCGATGGGCAATACGGCGTCGAGGCGGCGTCGGTTGGCCAGGCCGGTGAGGCCATCGACCATGGCCAGTTGTTCGAGGGCGTCGTGGGCCAGGCGCAGCTCCTCTTCGGCCAGGGCGCCGGATTCGATGCGGCGTATCAGCGCCTGGGCGAACAGCGCCAGGCCGACGATCATCGCCACCACCACCATGGCCGAGCGCGCCACCTGGTCCAGCCAGGGCGCGGTGATGGAGCGGGTGGCGATACCGGTTTCCACCACCAGCGGGTAGTCCGCCAACTGGCGGTAGCTGAACAGCCGCTCCATGCCGTCCACCTGGCCATGAAAGATCGCCGCGCCCGCCGGCGCCTCGCGCAGCAGCTCGCTGAACACCAGCCCCTTGGCAAGGCTGGCGCCGATGGATTCGGGGAGGAAGGGGCGGCGCACCAATAGGGTGCCGTCCTGCAGGGCGAGGATGATGATGCCCGAGTCGCCGACGTCGAAGCTGTCGTAGAAGCGCACGAAGTAATCCACCTTGAGCGTGGCCAGGGCGACGCCGGCGAAGCTGCCGTCAGGGTTGTCGATGCGCCGTGACACCGGGATGACCAGGTCGCCGGTGGAGCGGCTGCTGATCACCTTGCCGATGTACAGGTCGTTGTCTGCGTGTTCGCGGTGATGGATGAAGTACTCGCGGTCGGCGTTGTTGGCGCCGGGGGGGACGTGGTCCTTGTCGGTCACCAGCCAGTTGCCGTCCTTGTCGTAGATGAACAGGCCGTGTAACTGGGGCAGGTAGCGCTGCTGGCGCTTCATCAGGCCGCGCATGCGCTCCACCTGGAGCTTGTCGATGCCGTCCCATTCCACCCGTTCGATCAGCCCCACCAGCAGCGCGTCGGCCTGGCGTACCGCGTCGCGGGCATGCTGGGCGGCAGCGCTGGCGACGTTGGTGGCGTTGACCTCGGCGCGGCGGAACTCTTGCTGGTGGGCCTTCCATACCTGCCAGCTCTCCATGGCCAGGATCGCCACGATCACCAGCGCGGTGAAGCCGAACGCCAGGCGGCGTGCCTGGATATGGCCCTGGGGGTTCTCCATGGGGGGCGGCCTGTTCATGGCTGTCGGGCTCGACGATTACGCAGGGACGTCATGGTTATGACCATGGTCGCGGGAAAACCTCCGAAGAGTCGGGACACAGGCAGCCTAGCAGCGCTGCGGTTAGAATGCCGCGCCTCTGAACCAGGACTCCCTTCATGACCCCCGCCGCCCTCGACACCCTCCGCCTCCAGCTGACTGCCGCCCTGGGCGACCTGCCCACCGAGACCCGCCGCCTGTTCCACGGCCGTGGCCGGCGCTGGCCGGGGCTGGAGCATCTGGTGGTGGATTGGCTGGAGGGCGTGGTGCAGGTGGCGCTGTTCCGCGAACCGGAGGACGAGGCCCTGGCCGCGCTGAAGGCGATGCTCGCCGAGCTGGTGGCCAGCGACGCCTGGCGTGCCGCACCGGTGCGCAGCCTGCTGCTGCAGCGGCGCTACCTGCCGGGCAGCGAGACCGAGCTGCTGTGGGGCGAGGCGGTGGCGCAATGGAGCATGCACGAGGACGGGCTGGCTTACCGCCTGGACCTGATGCGCAACCAGAACATCGGCCTGTTCCTCGACATGCGCTACGGCCGCCGCTGGGTGCGCGAGCAGGCCGCCGGCAAGCGCGTGCTCAACCTGTTCGCCTACACCTGCGGCTTTTCCGTGGCCGCCATCGCTGGCGGCGCCGCGGCGGTGGTCAACCTGGACATGGCCCGCGCCGCGCTGAGCCGGGGCCGCGACAACCACCGGCTGAACGGCCACGACCTGACCCAGGTGATGTTCCTCGGCCACGAGCTGTTCAAGTCCTGGGGCAAGGTGAAGAAATGCGGGCCCTATGACCTGGTGATCATCGACCCGCCGTCGTTCCAGAAGGGCAGCTTCGAGCTGGACCGCGACTACCGCAAGATCCTCCGCCGCCTGCCGGAGCTGCTGGCCGAGGGCGGCCAGGTGCTGGCCTGCGTCAACGACCCGGCCACGGGGGCGGATTTCATCGTCCGCACCATGGCCGAGGAAGCGCCGGGGCTGGCCTTCCGCGAGCGCCTGGCCAACCCGCCGGAATTCGAGGACGTGGACCCGGAAGGCGGGCTCAAGGCCCTGGTGTTTACCCAGGGCGTGTAAGGCGTAGCCCGGACTTCAGCCCGGGAAGGCAGGGAATGCGGGATGCAGGGGCCGTCCCTGCACCCCTGCCTGGCTCCGCTGGCGGCTCAGTGGCCGCTTTCCACCACCCGGTAGCAGGGCACGTAGGCCGCGCCGCCGGGGAGCTTCATGCGGTGTTGCTCGACGAAGGCCTGGAGCAGACGGTCCAGCGGCTGCATCACTTGCGCGTCGCCGTGGATCTCGTAGGGGCCGTGTTCCTCGATCAGGCGGATGCCCTTGTCCTTGACGTTGCCGGCGACGATGCCGGAGAACGCGCGGCGCAAGTTGGCGGCCAGCTCGTGGGGCGGCAGCGAGCGGCTGAGCTGCAGGCTGGCCATGTTGGCGTGGGTGGGGTCGAAGGGGCGCTGGAAGCCTTCGTCGATCTTCAGTAGCCAGTTGAAGTGGAAGGCGTCGTTGCGCTCGCGGCGGAAGCGCTTCACCTCCTTCAGGCCCTGGGCCATCTGTCGGGCCACTTCGGCCGGGTCGTTGATGATGATCTGGTAGCGCTTCTGCGCCTCCTCGCCCAGGGTGGCGCCGACGAAGGCGTGCAGTTGCTGCAGGTAGGGCTCGGCGCTGCGCGGGCCGGTGAGGATGACGGGAAGGGCAGCTCGAGGTTGTCCGGGTGCATGAGGATGCCCAGCAGGTAGAGGAACTCCTCCGCCGTGCCCACGCCACCGGGGAAGATGATGATGCCGTGGCCGACGCGGACGAAGGCCTCCAGGCGCTTCTCGATGTCCGGCAGGATCACCAGCTCGTTGACGATGGGGTTGGGCGCTTCGGCGGCGATGATGCCCGGCTCGGTCAGGCCCAGGTAGCGGCCGCCGACGATGCGCTGCTTGGCGTGGCTGATGGTGGCGCCCTTCATCGGCCCCTTCATCACGCCCGGGCCGCAGCCGGTGCACACGTCCAGGCTGCGCAGGCCCAGCTCGTGGCCGACGCGCTTGGTGTACTTGTATTCCTCGGTGCTGATGGAGTGGCCGCCCCAGCACACGACGATCTTCGGCTCCACGCCCGGGCGCAGGGTGCGGGCGTTGCGCAGCAGGTGGAAGACGTAGTCGGTGATGCCCTGGGAGCTCTCCAGGTCGATGCGCAGGCTGTCCAGCTCGCTGGCGGCGTAGACGATGTCGCGCAGGGCGCTGAACAGCATTTCGCGGGTGCTGGCGATCATCTCGCCGTCGACGAAGGCATCGGCCGGGGCGTTGAGCAGTTCCAGGCGCACGCCGCGGTCCTGCTGGTGGATGCGCACCTCGAAGTCCTTGTAGGCGTCGAGGATGGTCTTGGCGTTATCGATCTGCGCGCCGGTGTTGAGGATGGCCAGGGCGCACTGGCGGAACAGCGTGTAGATGCTGCCGGAACCGGCTTCGCTCAGTTGCTGCACTTCGCGTTGGGAGAGGGTTTCCAGGCTGCCTTTGGGGCTTACTTCGGCGTTGACCACGTGTCTCGGGGGCATTCTCTATTCCATGAAAAGCGATGTCGGGCGGGCCGCTCGGCCCCCCGCATCGGGGTGATGAGCGCCGGGCGCGGATTCTGGCGTGGCACCGGCAGTCGTGTGACGCGCCGGGGGTGTGCTTCAGGCACTGTCGATCGGCGCACCGCAATCAGGTGGGTTCACGTAGATAGCGGGAACCCTTGGGCTCTGACAAGCATTTTGTGCGATCTGCTCCATGAGGAATGGGCACAATCAATGCCGTCGGGTTGCACCCGACCTACGGGGGCGCCGTACCTGTAGGGGCGAATTCATTCGCCCAGCAGACCGCAGGTCTGCCCCCGCTCAATGTCACAGGCCACCTCGTCGTGGGAGCGAATTCATTCGCGATAGATGCCGTGCCGGGCCCGCGGTTGAAACCGCTCCCACACTCGCCGGCCCACTCCGGCGACCCACCGGTCATTCGCCGTGGTGCGAGGGGCGATGGGGGCGTAGAATCGCCGCTTCCAGGCCGTACCCCCTCCCATTCCAAGAACAAACCCTGCCGCAGCCGTCCGCCCCGTGCCTTGCTCCCCGGGTGGCCCCTGGCATGCGCGGTGGAGGCGCATCGACCCTGTCCCGACCCCAGCCTCAGCCCCGGAACAGCCCTTGAGCCCTGAACGCCCCACCCTCGACCCGACACCCGAACCCCGCGCCGGCAGCTGGCTGAGCGTGATCGCCCTGGCCCTGGCCGCCTTCATCTTCAACACCACCGAGTTCGTCCCGGTGGGCCTGCTCAGCGACATCGGCCGCAGCTTCGAGATGCCCACCGCCCAGGTCGGCCTGATGCTGACCCTCTACGCCTGGGTGGTGACCCTGGCCTCGCTGCCGCTGATGCTGCTCACGCGCAATATCGAGCGGCGCACGCTGCTGGTGTGCGTCTTCCTGCTGTTCATCGTCAGCCACCTGCTCTCCAGCGTGGCCTGGAGCTTCGGCGTGCTGATGCTCAGCCGCATCGGCATCGCCTTCGCCCATGCGGTGTTCTGGTCCATCACCGCGTCGCTGGCGGTGCGCGTGGCGCCGCCGGGCAAGCAGGCCAAGGCCCTGGGGCTGCTGGCCACCGGCACCATCATGGCGATGGTCCTGGGCATTCCCCTCGGTCGCGTGGTGGGCGAGGCCCTGGGCTGGCGCACCACCTTCCTCGCCATCGCCGGGCTGGCGGTGCTCACGGCGCTGTGCCTGGCGCGCACCCTGCCGCTGTTGCCGAGCCAGAACTCCGGCTCCCTGCGCAGCCTGCCGATGCTGCTCAAGCGCCCGCCGCTGGTGGCGCTCTACGTGCTCACCGTGCTGGTGATCACCGCACAGTTCACCGCCTACAGCTACGTCGAGCCCTTCTCCCGGGACGTGGCCGGCATGAGCGGGCAGATGACCACCCTGTTGCTGTTGCTCTCCGGCGGCGCCGGCATCTTCGGCTCGGTGCTTTTCAGTCGCTACAGCGACCGCTTCCCCCGGGGGCTGCTGCTGGTGGCGGTCAGTACCCTGGCGGCGAGCCTGCTGCTGCTCCTGCCGCTGGCCCAGCACCATGGCTGGCTGCTGGGCATGAGCATGCTCTGGGGCATGGCGATCATGTGCTTCGGCCTGGCCCAGCAATCCAGCGTGCTGCGCCTGGCGTCCGACGCCACGGACGTGGCCATGGCGCTGTTCTCCGGGCTGTACAACGTCGGCATCGGCGGTGGTGCGCTGCTGGGCAGCCTGGTCAGCCAGCACATCGCCCTGCAGCAGGTGGGCAATGCCGGTGCGGTGCTCGCCGTGACGGGTCTGGTGCTGGCGCTGTTCGCCTGCTGGAAGTTCGCCGATGCCTTGCGGGGTGGGCGCTGAGCAGAAGGGGACCGGCTTCACGGCAACGGCGGGCGGCGCTTGCTAACGTGGCGCCGCTGGCACTCCGCCACCCACCCCACCGAGAAGGATTTCCCATGGCGCTCCGTTCCCTGCTGCTGATCGGCTCCCTGCTGCTGCCCGTCGCTGTGCAAGCGACCACCCTCGACGCGGATCAGTCGCGCTACCGGGGCGCGGTGTCCTGCATCGACCGACTGTTCTACGACGGCGGCTATGACGTTGGCGATGCCAAGCGCGAGGCGCTGATCACCGAATTCCTCGCCCACTACCAGCTGCCCGCCTATGACGAGGCCCGCTACGCCGCCGGCGAAGGCGCGGACATCGACCGGGACGCCTACATGGCGGGCTACATGCTGTGTGACGAGGATGTGGACTACGTCGACAAGCTCGGTGCCAAGCACGGCAAGCACCTGCCCAGCGAGTAAGGCGGAAGGCAGACGCGGTCTGCGTTAAGTGTGGCTGGGAGATTCGAACTCGGTTGATTGCCGAGTTCTGCTGATGCTTCTGGTTTCGCCCACCCGGGCGAGTCCCTTTTGACAATCGCCTCAAAAGGAACCAAAAGGGCTTGCCCCATCATCCGGCCCCGGCTTCGCCGAGGTTCCCTCACTCCATCGCCGCTCCGGGGGCCGGCGCGAAGGGCCATCCATGGCCAGTCGCGCCTCTCACGGCATCCATGCCGTTCGTCCCCCTACGCAACGACTGCGTTCGGCCTCCTGGAGGGGCGTTGGCGGCTGCTCCAGCTTTCTTCGCCCAACGCATCACGACGTGGTGCGCACGGACTTTCGTAGGATGGCGTAGAGCGAAGCGAAACCCATGCTGTGGGCGTAGAACGGTGGGCTCGGGAGTGGCGAGGCCGCCTCAATCGGCCGGCTTGGCCTCATCCAGCGTCTTCCTGATGCTCGCGCCGAGCTGGAGGGCGTTGCTGCAGGCGGGGTCTTCCTCGCCGTGCTTGCAGGACTTCTCCAGCACCTCCAGGGCCTTTGGCAGGTCCTTCTTCACGCCGATGCCGCGAGACAGGTACATGCCGAGCATGGTGCAGGCCCAGGGGTCGTCCTGGTCGCAGGCGCGGGTGAAGCTGCGGGCGGCACAGGCTTGCACGCGCTCGTTCTGCATGTCGGCGCGGTACAGCCCGGCGGCGTGGTTGGTGCAGCCGGAGGCGGCGCCCAGCTTGCAGGCGCGCTGGTACAGGGGTTCGAAGCCGGCGGGGTCGCCGCCGAGTTGCTGCAGGGTCACGGCCGTGCGCAGGCAGGAGTAGGCGTCCCCGGCGGTGCAGAGCGTGAGGCAGCCATCCAGCTGGTCGGCGGTATTGCAGTCATAGGCGTTGATTTCCAGTGCCCGGCGAGCGGGCATCAGGTCGGCCGGGCATTGTTCGGCCTCCTGGGTCCATTGCGCGTTGGCGCGGACCTGGGCGTCGATGCGTTCGACGATCTGCGCGTCCTCCTCGGCCACGGCGGTTTGCAGCAGCGAAAGTGAAACGGCGGCGAGAAGCATCAGCGTCCTGATGACCATGGGAATTCCTTTGCGTGAAAAGAGGGTTGTTGCACGCCCCGCAGTGGGGGCGTCAGGGACCGGGAATCAGCTCGACGCGTTCGCTTTCCAGGTCCAGCAGCACCAGGCCTTCCTGTCCGTCGGGGAGGGTGCCGAGGCAGTCGCCCTGGCGGTTCCAGGCGGCGGATTGGCCGGTGGTGAGGAAGTCTTCCACCGGGCCGATGCTATTGCTCATCAGCAGCGGCATGCCATGGCGGCGGGCCATGGCGGGGTAGTGCTGTTGCCCGGCGGCGATGCCGTTGGCCGATTTGGCGACACTGACCAGATAGAAGTCGGCACCCGCCGCGACGGCCTCGTCGGCGTGCTCGGGGAGCATGGATTCGTAGCAGATGGCCGGCGCCAGGTTGTGCTCGCCGAGGCGGATCAGCGCCTGGCCTTCGCCGGGGCTGAACCAGGGCAGCTCGTCGGCGTGCAGGTGCTGCTTGCAGTAGAGGCCGCGGGGCTGGTGGGCCTGGAAGATGACCATGCCGATGCGCGGCAGCGGCACGCCGGTCACCGGCAGGCCGGCGCAGATGATGATGCCGTGCATGTCGGCGAGGTGCTGCAGGGCGTCGAGGCGTGGGTCGTCGGGCGTGGTGGCCAGGCCCTGGGCCAGGGACGGCGCGTAGTGGGTCAGCGAGAGCTCGGGAAACAGGATCAAGGCGGCGCCCTGTTCCACCGCCCGCTGGATGAACGCGCAGTGCTTGCCGATATTGCCTTCGATGTCGCCCGTGATCGACGACAGTTGCGCGGCGCAAAGCTTCACGTGGTGTGCTCCTGCAGATGAGGGCGCCATGCTAAATCGCCGTGGCAGCCCCACGCCAGAGCCTTTTCGAAGGGTGGCCCATGCACCTGTACCGCGTGCACGTCATTCAGCGGCTGATTGATCCATGGCGGCATCTGGACGCGCTTCCGGCGCCTTTCTAGACTGGCTTTCCGCTGGCCGCCCACCCCACAAGGAATCGCCCCATGAGCACCTATCAGGAACTGCGGATCAACCGCACGCAGCTGGATGATTGCCAGTCCCACCGTCGCGAGCTGGCCGTCGAGCTGGATGAGGGACAGGTGCTGCTGGGCGTCGAGCGCTTCGCCTTCACCGCCAACAACATCAGCTATGCGGCGCTGGGCGATGCCATGGGTTACTGGCGCTTCTTCCCCACGGTGGAGGGCCAGGGGCTGATCCCGGTCTGGGGCTTCGCCGTGGTGCTGCAGTCGCGCTGCGAGGGTGTCGCCGAGGGTGAGCGCTTCTACGGTTACTACCCCATGGCCAGCCATGTGGTGATGGAGCCGGGGCGCGTCGATGCCCAGGGCTTCACCGACACCATCGCCCATCGCCAGGGCCTGCCGGCCATCTACAACCACTACCTGAACTGCGCCACCGACCCGCTTTACAGCGACGACAGCGAGGCCCCGCAGATGCTCCTGCGGCCGCTGTTCACCACGGCCTTCCTGCTCGACGAGTTCGTCGCCGGCAACCAGGCCTTCGGCGCGCGCCAGGTGATCATCACCAGTGCCTCGTCCAAGACCGCCATCAGCCTGGCCTACCTGCTCAGCCGGCACCGTGCCGAGCGTGGCCAGGACTACGAGGTGATCGGCCTGTCCTCGACGGCCAACCGCGCCTTCGCCGCCGGGCTGGGTTGCTATGACCGGGTGCTGGAATACGGCGAGGTGGAATCCTTGGCCGGTGATGTGCCGTCGATGGTCATCGACCTGGCGGGCAACAGCCAGCTGCTCGCTCACCTGCACGGCCATCTGCAGGCGGCGCTGCGCTACAGCTGCCAGGTCGGCGCCTCCCACTGGGACCAGCGCCAGGCACTGCCGAATGGCCTGCCCGGGCCGAAACCGGTGTTCTTCTTCGCCCCCAACGAGGGCAAGCGCCTGCACCAGTTGTGGGGATCGGAGGCCTTCGCCCGCACGCTCGCCGAGCGCTGGCAGGCCTTCAACGGCTTCGCCCGCTCGTGGCTGATCTTCGAGTACGGCCACGGCGCCGAGGTGGTGCGCGAGCGTTACCTGGCGGCCTTGCAGGGGCAACTGGAGCCGCAAGTGGGTGTGGTGCTTTCCCTGGCCGAGTGAGCCGCGGGGCAGGGCGCGCGGTGAGGGCGGAATGATTCTCGTCCCAGTAGACGCGGCCCGCGCGCCTGCTTAGACTGGCCAACTGCTATGACCGCCGCCCCGGCGGCATCCCAGGCAAAGCGCCCATGACCCTTCCCGAGTCCCCGACAGTACCGGCCCGGCACCGCCGAGGGCGCATTCCCGACGTGTTGCAGCCGGCGTTCCGCGCCTATGTGCTGGAGCACCACCGGGGCTTCCTGCTGGCGATCAACTTCATCGCGATGATCGCCTACGACTCATACGTGCTGGCCGACGCGGTGCTGATCCCGGACATGGCCATGGAGTCGCTGGTCACCCGTGGCCTGCTCAGCCTGCTCGGGCTGCTGAATATCTTCCTGGTGTTCCGCTACAGCCGCAGCGTGTTGCTGATGGACATGCTCATGCCGCTGCATGACATCGTCTCCACCGTCGCCTGGTTCGAGCTGCTCAAGCGCAGCGACTCGCCCGATGTGGCCACCTTCCTCTATGCCTCGGTGGTGTTCATCGTGCTGGGCAACCTGGGGGTGCGCTACTCGTTCCGGGGCATCCTGGCCTGCTCGCTGGTCATCTCCGGGGTGATCCTCTACAACGTCGCGCTGCTCCATCCCGGCGATACCAAGGCACTGCTGATCTTCACCCTGGTCTACCTGCCGGTGCTGGTCTTCAGCCTGTTCATCAGCTGGACCAATATCCGTGGCGTGCGCCAGGCCTTCCTCGCCGACCAGGAGGGCCGCCGCCAGCGCGCCGAACTGGCCACGCTGAACAGCCGCCTGCACGAACTGGCCAGCACCGATGCGCTCACCGGCGTGGGCAACCGCCGCGCCTTCGATCGCGTGCTGGAGGAGTACTGGTACCAGATGAGCCTGCACGGCCGGCCCTTCGCGCTGCTGTTGGCGGACATCGACTACTTCAAGCCCTACAACGACCACTACGGCCACCTCGCCGGCGACCGCTGCCTGCGCGAGGTGGTGGACAGCCTGGTGCACACCCTGCGCGACGGCCAGGCGAAGGTCTTCCGCTATGGCGGCGAGGAATTCGTCGTGCTGTTGCAGGTGAGCTGCCAGGCCGAGCTGGAGCACATCACCGAGCGCCTGCGGGTGCAGGTGGCGGGCCTGGACATGGAGCACCTGCACCGCCCCGATGGCCTGCGCCACCACACCATCAGCCTGGGCGCCTCGCTCTCCAGCGGCGAGGGCCTGGTCCAGGCCCAGGACCTGCTGGCGCGCTGCGACCAGCTGCTCTACCAGGCCAAGCAGGAAGGCCGCAACCGTGCCTGCCTGGCGGCCATGACGCTCTGCTGAGCGGGTTAGGCAATGCCCGGGTGAAGCAGCGCTGTGTTGGGCCTCGCTGCGCTCGGCGCCAACCTACGGGTACCGGGGCACGATCCCGTAGGAGCGAGCCCTGCTCGCGAAGCGCTTGCGGGAATCTGTAGGAGCGAATTCATTGGCGATGGAATAACCGGCCACCCGCAGCCTTGTGCCGGCGGCGAGTCTTTCGTGGCTGAAGCCGCTCCTACGGGGAACGCCTGAGCGAGGCCGGACATTGCTGCCCTCGGCGCCGCCAGGGCGACGAGGGCGAGCGCGCCGGATTGCCCGGCGCACATGCGGGTGATCAGAGGATGCTGATCGGGTACTCGACGAAGGCGCGGATTTCGTTCAGGTCCGGGCCCACGTTGTTGTCGGCGCGGTAGATCGAGTTGCGCAGCTTGAGGGACAGGTCCTTGGCCGGGCCGTCCTGCACCACGTACTTGAACTGGTTGAACAGCTCGCGCTCGGTGCCGTCGCTCTCGCCGCCAGCCTCGATGTTGCTGCCGCGTACGTAGGCGACCTTGTAGCTCAGGCCGGGTACGCCGTAGGTGGCGAAGTCCAGCTCGTAGCTCGCCTGCCAGGAGCGCTCGTTCTTCAGGTTGAAGTCGGAGTAGTAGGAGTTGGCTACGTATATGGTGCTGCCGCCGTCGCCGTAGTCGTACGCATAGCCGGCGTCACCGGTGTTGCGCTGGTGAGCGATGATGAACGCGTGGGCGCCGACGCTGTATTTGGCGGCCAGGCTCCACAGGGTGTTCTTGTCGTTGTTGCCGTCACCGCCGAAGTCCAGCGCGGCATCGGAGTTGTCGTCGTAGTCGGTGCGGTAGATGTTGAAGTCGAAGTTCAGGGCCTGTTCCGCGTTGAACGGAATCGTGTAGTTCACATTGCCGTAGTACTTCTTGAAGGTGTCTTCGACATCGGAGTGGTACAGGGCCACGGACAGCGCATCGTTGACGACGTAGCTGCCGCCGATCACATCGATGCTCTTCAGGCGATTGGGGTCGCGTGCCGGGTCGCCCATGGGGCTGTCGGCGGTGAAGCGGCCGACGTTCAGTTCCAGGCCTTCGATTTCCTTGCTGGTCACCAGGGTGCCGGTGAAAGCTTGCGGCAGCAGGCGGCTGTCGTCATAGGCGAGCACGGGCAGGGAGGGGAACTGGTTGCCGTACTTGAGCACGGTGTTGGAGAAGCGCAGCTTCACCGCGCCGCCGGCTTCGGAGAGGTCATCCACCGGGTGGCCGTCGCTGTCGGTGTCGAAGAAGGCGCTGTAGTTACGGCCCCGGCCGCTGTCCAGCTTGATGCCGAGCAGGCCGTACGCGTCCACGCCGAAACCGATGGTGCCCTGGGTGAAACCGGACTCGAAGGTACCGATGAAGCCCTGGCCCCAGACCTTGGCGTCGTTGGTTTTGTCCTTGTAGTCACGGTTGAAATAGGCGTTGCGCAGCAGGACCTTGAGGCTGGCGTCTTCGACGAAGCCCTTGGCGTCGGACTGCTCGCTGGCGTGGGCCTGGGCGATGCTCAGGGCCAACAGCGTGCAGGCGGCTATATAGTTTCGGTTATGCATGGATGCTCCCAGATATTGGTTTTTTTGATGGCTTGGAGTCGGCAGGAAGAGACCGCTTATTCAATTGCCGATCGACCGGGAAACTGTAGATTCCCAACCGTGACAGTGCGAACTAATTGTTGCTTATAAGGTCCGCAGAATAAGTGGCGGGTAACAGTTAACACGCGCGCGCAAGTAATCCGTAACTGATGAGGTTGATGATTAATATCAATGAAATTAATAGTTTGCGATTGGGTGTGGCGCGTATTCTGGCGGCGATGAATACCTCAGGGCGCTGCTCCAGTTCGTTGTCGGAGTGGCGCCTTGCTCCAGTTCATCATCCTTTGGTTTATTTGCCGCTTCTCTTGAAGCGGCTTTTTTTTTGGCCGCGATTTATAGGCGCGAGAAGAGGATTGCTGCACTCGCCAAGTTGCACTGTTGGAGTATCGGGCAATGGGTTAAATATCGGTTCGAGCGAAACGCGTGCAATGCATCTTACATATATAAGTCTGGGCAGTTGATTGCTCATTCACTTCCGCCCTATGCGTCATGGCGCCGCACAAGCTAACCGCATGGCCAGGTTTTTCGCCGCCTGGCGGGCAGGGTGGGTCGACTCCCCGGAGAGCCGGTCCGGCGCTTCACAAACCTCGTATCAGGGCCTGGCAGAGGTCTCGCCGGGCTAATGCCCCATCATCGACACGGCGAATGGCCAAGCGCCTCGTTGCAGTATCAGGCAATGCGTCGAGCGCTCTGGAATGCACCTTTCAAGGCGTTCGACGATTGGCAGGAATGGGCAATCACGCCGGAGTAGTCGGCTACCGGACAGACCCCGTCGACGCTTAATCTTCGCTCCTGGCCGGATTCCGGGCCCGCCTATCCCATCGAAGGCCGACGCGTCGGCTGATCCTCAACCCCTGGAGTACTGCAAATGTTCACAATCGGTTATGCCGCGCAAACCGCCGCTGCACCGCTCGCGCCCTTCAAGTTCGAGCGCCGCGAACTGCGCCCCAACGACGTGGCGATGGAAATCCTCTACTGCGGCGTTTGCCACTCCGACCTGCACCAGGCCCGCAACGACTGGGGCTTCAGCCTGTATCCCATCGTGCCCGGCCACGAGATCATCGGCCGGGTCATCGAAGTGGGCTCGGCGGTGACGCGCCACAAGGTCGGCGACAACGTCGCGGTGGGCTGCATGGTCGACTCCTGCATGCAGTGCGACCAGTGCCGCAAGGGCGAGGAGCAGCTGTGCCGCGAGCGCAACACCCAGACCTACAACAGCCGTGACCGCATCACCAAGGAAGTCACCCTGGGCGGCTACTCCAAGCACCTGGTGGTGCGCGAGGAGTTCGTCCTGCGCGTGCCGGAAGGCCTCGACCTGGCCAAGGCGGCGCCGCTGCTCTGTGCCGGCATCACCAGCTACTCGCCGCTGCGCACCTGGAACGTCGGCCCCGGCAGCCGCGTGGGCGTGATCGGCCTCGGCGGCCTCGGCCACATGGCGGTCAAGCTCGCCGTCGGCCTGGGTGCCGAAGTCACCGTGCTCAGTCGCAGCGCCGACAAGGCCGATGACGCCAAGGCCCTGGGCGCCGACCGCCTGCTGGTGTCCTCCGACAAGAAGGCGATGACCGCCGCGCAGTCCAGCTTCGACCTGATCATCGACACCGTGCCCTCGCGCCACGACGTCTCGCCCTACATGTCGCTGCTGGATATCGACGGCACCCTGGTGATAGTCGGGCAGATCGGCCCCATCGACGAACAGCTGACCATCCCCTTCGTCCTCGGCCGCCGTCGCCTTGCCGGCTCGCCCATCGGCGGCATCGCCGAGACCCAGGAGATGCTCGACTTCTGCGCCCGCAAGAACATCCTCCCGGACTGCGAAATGATCCGCATGGACCAGATCAACGAAGCCTTCGAGCGCATGGAGAAATCCGATGTGCGCTACCGCTTCGTGATCGACATGGCCTCGCTGTCCGAAGCGGGTTGATCGACGCAGGGGCCTGAGCCGCCAGGCCCAGGCACAGAAAAATGCCCGGCCATCGCATCAGCGGTGGCCGGGCATTTTCATAGGTGGGACCACCGGGTTTCGCGGTCAGAACAGGTGCGCGCTGCGGCTACCCCGAGCGGTCTCGATGCCTGCACCTTTGTCTCGGGAAGAAACCAGCCCTCAGTGCTGCACACCCGCCCGCTTGAGCAACTGCTTGCAACGCTCGGACAGGTGCACCACGCGCAGGTGCTTGCCGGCCTTGGTGTAGCGCTCGCGCAGGGTCATCAGCGCGGTGAGGGCCGAGTAGTCGACGAAGCTCAAATGGCGGCAGTCCAGGGTCACCTGGGCCGGGTCGCCCGCCGGGTCGAACTGGGCGAGGAAGGGCGTGGTGGAGGCGAAGAACAGCGTGCCGTGCACCTGGTACAGCTTGCTGCCGTCGGCTTCCAGGTGGCTGTCGGCGTAGAGCTCGCGGGCGTGCTGCCAGGCGAAGTTGATGGCGGCGATGACGATGCCCAGCATCACCGCGGTGGCCAGGTCGGTGAACACGGTGATCACGGTCACCGCGATGATCACCAGCATGTCGTTGACCGGCACCTTGTGCAGGACCCGCAGCGAGGCCCAGGCGAAGGTCTGCTGCGACACCACGAACATCACGCCCACCAGCGCGGCCAGGGGGATGCGCTCGATCAGCGGCGAGAGGAACAGCACGAAGAGCAGGATCATGCCCCCGGCCACCACGCCGGAGAGGCGGCCACGGCCGCCGGAGCTGAGGTTGATCACGGTCTGGCCGATCATCGCGCAGCCGCCCATGCCGCCGAACAGGCCCGAGGCCATGTTCGCCGCGCCCAGGGCCACGCACTCGCGGTCCGGGTAGCCCCGGCTCTCGGTGATCTCGTCGGTGAGGTTCAGGGTCAGCAGGGTTTCCAGCAGCCCGACCATCGCCATCAGCAGCGCATAGGGGGCGATGATGCGTAGCGTCTCCAGGCTCCACGGTACCTCGGGCAGCGCAAAGGCCGGCAGGCCGCCGGCGATATGCGCCATGTCGCCCAGGGTACGGGTGGGCAGGCCGATGAAGTACACCAGCAGGCCGACGCCAAGGATGGCCGCCAGGGCCGGCGGGATGGCGCGGGTCAGGCGCGGCAGCAGGTAGACGATGGCCATGGTCAGCGCCACCAGGCCGAGCATGGTCGCCAGGGGCATGCCCGACAGCCAGGTCTCGCCGGCCTTGAAGTGCTCCAACTGGGCCAGGGCGATGATGATCGCCAGGCCGTTGACGAAGCCCAGCATCACCGGGTGCGGCACCATGCGCACCAGCTTGCCCAGGCGCAGCAACCCGAAGGCCATCATGATCACCCCGCCCAGCAGCACCGTGGCCAGCAGGTACTGCACGCCGTGCTGAACCACCAGCGCCACGATCACCACCGCCATCGACCCGGCTGCGCCGGACACCATGCCCGGCCGCCCGCCGAACAGCGCCGTCAGGGTGCAGATGATGATCGCGCCATACAGACCCATCAGCGGATTGAGCTGCGCCACCAGGGCAAAGGCGATGCACTCGGGCACCAGGGCGAAAGAAGTCGTCAGGCCGGCCAGGACGTCGGCGCGAATGCGGGCTGGTTTCATGGATTACCGGAGGAGGGCGGGACAAGGGAAGGGGCGGCGGATTCTACGGAAACTCCCCTGCCCGGACCAGTTGCCCCGGTCGGCTGGCCCAACCCGGACCTCCACCTCGCTGCCCATCTCGTGGGAGCGAATTCATTCGCGATGGAATACCCGGCCGCTCGCAGCTGGGTGCCGGCGGCGAGTCTTTCGCGGCTGAAGCCGCTCCCACAGGGAGAGGCCGCCGCGAGACCGGACATGGCGGTGTTGGGCCTCGCTGCGCTCGGCGCCAACCTACGGCACCTTGCCCAATCCGGGCACGGTACCAACCGGTGTGTAGGGTGGATGACGCTCTTTTCATCCACCAGCGGTGCCATATGGAGCCCCGAAGCTGGGGCAGTCCTGCGGACTGCTTGGCGACTGAAGTCGCCCCTACAGTCGCCTCGACAGGTGGGGGCCGCCTTGGGGGAGGGCTTCATGCCTCCACGGGGCGGGCTGCGGGTGCCTGGGCGAACAGCGATTGGCCGAGGCTGCGGGCTGCCCGAAGGTAGTCGCCCGGGTCGCGGCTTTCCGATTCCAGCAGCAGTTCGGAGCTGAGCACCTGGGCCCCGCAGTAGTCGAAGATGCCGTGGTCGATCTGCGCCTTCATCGCTTCCAGGTAGCCGTGGCGTTCATAGGTGCCGGCATCGGCGCCGCCGACCCCGATCAGGTGCACCTTGAGGTGGCCGAGCTTCTTCTCGAAGCGCTGGTCGAGGACGAAGTCGAAGGCCCAGCCGTTGCTGAACACCCGGTCGATCCAGCCCTTGAGCAGGCCCGGCATCGACCACCAGTACACCGGGTAGACCAGCACCAGGGCATCGGCGCCGTCGATGCGTGCCTGCTCGGCGAGCACATCCGCCGGGGGTGTGGCCTGGTGGCGGTGCACGGCGTGGTCGGCGGTGTTGAAGCGGGGGTCGAAGCCTTCCTGGAAGAGGTCGGCGGTTTCACTGCCGTGGCCCGGCGCGGACTCGGCCACGCCTCGGGCGACTTCGGCGGCGATGGCGTGGGTGAGCGACTCGGGGTCGTGATGGGCGACAACGATAAGGGCGTGCATGTCGGTGGCTCCTGTGGCTCGATTGCGGGAGAGCTGAAAGCGCTTATATACTTTCAGTAAGTTACGATTGGTAAGTTACTTTTGGTAGGTTTCCCATGTCAAGCGATGAGAAGCAACAGGATTCCGCCGCGCAGCCGCGCCGTCGGTTGTCCCGCGAGGAACGGCAGAAACAACTGCTGGAAGCGGCCTGGCGCCTGGTGCGGGAGGAGGGCAGCGATGCGCTGACCCTGGGCCGCCTGGCCGAGCTGGCGGGTGTGACCAAGCCGGTGGTGTACGACCACTTCGGCACGCGGCAGGGCTTGCTGGCGGTGCTCTACCAGGATTTCGACGCGCGCCAGACGGCGGTCATGGATGCGGCACTGGACACCGCCGAGCCAACGCTCGAGGGCATCGCCCGGGTCATCGCCTCGTCCTACGTCGCCTGTGTGCTGCAGCAGGGGCGCGAGATCCCCGGGGTCACCGCGGCGCTGGCCGGCTCGCCGGAGCTGGAGCGCATCAAGCGTGAATACGAGGCGATCTTCCTCGCCAAGTGCCGCGCAGTGCTGAGCCCGTTCACCGGGCAGGGCGGCCTCGGCGCCCCTGGGTTGCGGGCCATGCTCGGCGCGGCGGAGGCGCTGTCCCACGCCGCCGCCGCCGAGGAAATCACCCCCGCCCAGGCCGAGGAAGAACTCTTCGCCACCATCGTCGCGCTGGTGCAGCGCAGCCAGCGGGCGGGTTGATCAAGTCGCGCGGCGCGGCCGGTCGGCGAGGGCGAGTAGCAGTGCGATGAGCACCAGACCCAGGGCGACGAGGAAGGTGCCGCGCATGCCGGCAGCGATGGCCTCGGGCGCCGCACGGGTGATGTCGTCGCTCGCCGCGCCCAAGGCGAACACCGCGCCCAGGGCCGAGGCACCGGTGACCAGCCCCAGGTTGCGCGACAGGTTGAGCAGGCCCGACACCAGGCCGCGCCGCTGTGCCGGCACCTCCGCCATCACCCGGGTGTTGTTGGCCGCCTGGAACAGTGCATAGCCCGCCGTCAGCCCGGCCAGCGGCACGATATAGCCGAGCACGCCCAGGCGCGTCGGCAGCAGCGGCAGGGCCAGGGTGGCCAGCGCCATGCCCAGCAGGCCGATGCGCACCATGGGCGCGGCGCCGAGGCGGTCCACCAGGCGCCCGGCGGGCACGCCCATCAGCGCCGACACCAGCGGCCCGCAGGACATGGCCAGCCCCACCTGGGCCGGCGCCAGATGCAGCGCGCCGGAGAGGTAGAAGGGCCCCACCACCAGGGTCGCCATCAGCACGCTGGTGACCAGCGCCCCCATGGCCAGCCCGGCGCGCAGCTGCGGGTCGCGGAACATCGCCAGGTGCAGCAGCGGTGAGGCGACGCGCCGTTCCACGCGGATGAACAGCGCCAGGCCCAGGCCCGCTGCCAGCAGCAGGGCGCCGTTGAGCGAGCCGAAGTGGCCGTGGCCCAGGGTCAGCCCCAGGGCATAGGCGGCCAGGGTCAGGGCCAGCAGCAGGGTGCCGGGGATGTCGAAGCGGGCGCCACCGTCGTTCACCCGGTCGCGCGGCAGGTGGCGGTGGGCGAGGGCGAAGGCCAGCAGGCCCAGGGGCAGGCCGACCAGAAACAGCGCCCGCCAGCCGGGCCCGGCCAGCAGCAGCCCGCCGAGGGAGGGGCCCAGCGCGGTGCCGATGGCCGACAGGGTGCCGAGCAGGCCCATGGCGCTGCCGGTCTTCTCGCGTGGCACCGTCTCGCCGATCAGGGCCATCGCCAGGGTCATCATCATCGCCGCACCCAGGCCCTGCAGCGCGCGGGCGCCGATCAGCCAGCCGAGGGACGGCGCCAGGCCGCACAGGGTGGAGGCGCCACTGAACAGCAGCAGGCCCGCCAGCAGCAGGCGACGGCGCCCCAGCAGGTCGCCGAGGCGGCCCGCACCCACGCTCAGTGTGGTGATGGCCAGCAGGTAGGCCAGCACCACCCACTGCACGTTCTGGAAGTGGGCGCCGAAGGCTTCGGCCAGGGTCGGCAGGCCGACGTTGGCGATGCTGGTGCCCAGGGAGGCGAGCAGGGTGGCCAGGGCAAGGCTGGCCAATGCCCATTTCGAGCCGCTCGCCTGTTCGGTGGTCGCTGGGTTGGCTGTGGGGGTCTGCATGGCGGGGCTCCGTGGGGTGGGTCGCCAGCACAGTCTGGGCGCGGTGCTGATAGGGCGGAAGGCGCAGCATTTGCACTTTATTCATGCATCCAACGCCATAGGTGAGCCGGCCGTGCTAGTTTTTCCGTCCATGAGCCATCCCGATTTCAACCTGCTGATCACCCTCGACGTGCTGCTCGCCGAAGGCAGCGTCGCGCGCGCTGCCAAGCGCCTGCACCTGAGCCCCTCAGCCATGAGCCGGGCCCTGGCGCGGCTGCGGGAAACCCTCGGTGACCCGCTGCTGGTACGCGCCGGTCGCGGTCTGGTGCCCACGCCCCGGGCGCTGGAGCTGCGCGAGCAGGTCAGCCAACTGGTGCTGGGGGTGGAGGGCGTGCTGCGCCCGGTGGAGCACCTCGACCTGCAGCGCCTGGTGCGCACCTTCACCCTGCGCGTGGGTGATGGCTTCGTGGAGAACTTCGGCCCGGCACTGATCGAGCGTATGGGGGCCGAGGCGCCGGGCGTGCGCCTGCGCTTCGTGGCCAAGACCGACAAGGACAGTGCGCCCCTGCGTGACGGCAGCGTCGATCTCGATACCGGCGTGGTAGGCGCCGACGCCGGCCCGGAGATCCGCACCCGTGCGCTGTTCCAGGACCGCTTCGTCGGCGTGGTGCGCCAAGGCCACCCGCTGACCCGTGGTGCCATCACCGCCGAACGTTATGCCGGTGGGCGCCATGTGCTGGTGTCGCGCCGTGGCAAGGACCGGGGCCCGGTGGACGACGCTCTCAAGGCTGCCGGCCTCGAACGGGATGTCGTCACCCTGGTGGGCGGCTTCTCAGCCGCCCTGGCGCTGGCCCGCGCCACCGACCTCATCGCCACGGTGCCCGAACGCCACAGCGGCAGCCTGCGCGCGGGGCTGTTCAGCTTCCCGCTGCCGCTGGATGTAGAGCCCATCAAGGTCTCCATGCTCTGGCACCCACGGATGGATGCCGACCCCGCACACCGCTGGCTGCGCGAGTGCGTGCGGGGCGCCTGTGGGGAGGGCGGTCAGCCCAGCGGGTAGACGCGGCTGCTGCCGTCGGCGTTGTACACCGTCAGCACCGGGGCGGCGCACTCGCTGCGCCGTTGTGGCGGGGTGCCGGCTTGGCGGCCGATCTTGCCGGGGCTGTTGCGCAGTGTGTGCAGGGTGGTGCAGACCATCACCTCGTTGAAGGCCCGGGCCAGCGGCCCACTCCGGGGCGCGGCGAGCTGGCGGCCGCTGAACTGCCGGGCGCTGTCTTCCAGCCCCTGCAGCACCACCACGCAGAGCAGGCGCTCGACGTTGCGGGGGATGCGCCGGCGGTGCGTCGGGTTGACCCCGAGCAGGTCCAGCAAGCGGGGCGTCTCCAGTTCGTCCAGCACCTGCGGTTCGTTGGCGATCAGCAACTGGCCGGTGGAGCGCAGCAGCGCCTGGTAGGAAGCCAGGTGCGCGTGCTGCGCGGCTTCGAGTTCCTTGAGGGTGTGGCGGGTGAAGGGCAGGTGCTCGCGCATGCGGCGGCGCTGGTCCCACAGCTTGCCCTGCTGCAGGTCGTGCTGCTGCGCCGCCTTGCGGATCGCCATGCGCGTCGCGGCCAGGCGGTTGGCCCAGCCCCGTTGCGGGTCATTGGCGATGCTCAGCAGCTTTTCGAAATATCCAGGTACCACGCTTCGGCTCTCCGCCTACTGACTTCAACCCCACCCCAGGCACCATCCGGGTGCCCGTTTCAGCCGCATAGACACCACGATCCAGGCCTTGCGCTCAAGGAGTTTATTGGCACCGAGTCAATTGCGCAGGGGGACATGGGTCGCTAGGGCGCTCAGGGGCGTTGCCCGATGTGCCGGCGCAAGGCGGCCTGGGCGATCAGCGATGCAGCCTGGTCGGAGCCGCTCTTCAGCGCCGAGGTGGCGATGCCCCGGGCGGCGGCGAGCAGGTCTTCGCGGTCCACACCGGCTTCTTCCGCGGCCGCCAGGGTGGCCTCCAGCGCTATCCACAAGGCTTCCTGCAGGGCTGCCGTCCGCACTGGGTTCATGTCCCGCTCCTCAGTTCAGGGTGACGATATTGAGCGTGCGCCCATCCTGGTAGGTGATCAGCCCCTCCACGCTGAGGCCGTTGGGCAGGGTGATGTGCAGCGAGTCGGCATCGCCCAGGTCCAGGTCGCAGGTGAGGCTGAAGATGCCGGGGATGGTTTCGTCGAGCACGACGGTGGTGCTGCAGGCGGTCGGCATGGTCGACCTGCCCTGGTGGCCGGGCGCGTAGACGAGGGTGGCCTGGCCTTCATAGTGGGTGTGCATGGTGCGGTCCTCCGAGGGGCATGCTGGAGTGACTGCGGCGGCTTCGGCGGAGTTCAGGCTATGGGATGACCGGGGCTGCCGAGGGCCGCCACCGGCCGACGGATTGACGGAACGACAAGCGGCGCGGGCGGCTCCACCGAACCTGAGCAACCCACTGGAAACGACCATGAACGACCTTCCCCGCACTCCCGATAACCAGAGCGTCGAATCGCGCCCGGGCAGGCGCGAGCTGACCTGACGGAGGCCTCCGGGATGATCCACGAGATCGACTGCCTGGGCATGGCCGCCGACGCGGTTACTTCGTCTATCCATTCCTGAGGGGCGTGGTCGCCGGGCCTGTCGGGTTGCACCCGACCTACAGGCCCGAGGCGGCCCATGGCAACCTGCGCCCGGCGGCATCTGGTGGATGAAAAGAGCGCCATCCACCCTGGGTCCCGGCATGACTGCGGAGTGGCTTTTCGTAGGGTGCACAACGCTCTTTTTGTCCACCAGCGGAGCCCCGTGCGTGCGCTCCAGCTGCCGCTGTGCGCGCGACGCTAGGACGCGGGCTGTTCCGGCTGTGCTGCCTCCGCCTCGCGCCTCTGGCGGTAGTAGGGCCCTGGGCGGGAGAACGTGATTGGCTGCTGCCCCGCTCGATCATCCCTCAGCAGGCTGATGTCCAGAATCTCCAGCCCGCAGCTGGCGAGCCAGACCATCGCGGACAGGTTGCCGAGCGGCCTGGGTGGCTTGTCGCCGAAGGCGTGTTCCACCACGCAGCGGGCAGTCGTCTTGTGGTTGGGCAGATGGTTCGAGCGAATGGTGACCGACTTATCCTGACCTTCAGCGTTGCGGTAGCTGATGAGCCAATCCATATCTCCTCCTGATAGCAATGACCCGCGGGAAGGGGCGGACAGCGCTATAGAGCAGAGTGGCCAGGGGAATGTTTCAACAAAAAAACAGGCGAACCGACGATCAGGATTTCGGCTCGGCCGCCTTGGCGAGCTCGTGCTCGATACGGTCGGTGATGCGCTGGATGATCTGGCTGTATTCCTCGCCCTCCACCAGCTCGCACAGCCGCATCGCCGTTGCCATGCCGATGGCCACGGAGTAGGAAATCTGCCGGGCGGGGAAGGGGCCGCCGCGCTGGGAGTCGAGGGTGGCCTGGATCGCGTCGTTGAGACGGTTCTTCATCTCGTCCTGGGTCATGGCGTTCTCCGCTGGCTGGGAAAACCAAGCATAGACCGCGTCCGCGCCCAGCCCATTTTCCTCGAGCCGAACGCGATGCCGATAACCGTCATCCCACCGCACCGGTACGAGGGAGATAGGCCGATGGCGGCCATCGTGCCCATGCCCTGCACGATGCAGTGGCCGCCTAACGCCTGCGCGCCCGCTACGGCTTGCGCGTCAGGCCTCGCGGGCGCCCGTGGCCTTGCCCTGCTCGGCCTCCAGCGCCTGCTGGATGCGCCGGTAGATCTCCTCGCGGTGCACCGGTACGGAGCGCGGCGCCCCGATGGCCATCTTCACCGAGAAGCCGCGGATCTCCGTAATGGTGATCACTACATCGTTGCCGATGTGGAACTGCTGGTCCTTCTCACAGGTGATGATGCGCGTCCGGCCCTCGGCAGCCTGCTCGGGCGGTACCGGCGCGGGCGTCATTGCGGGTCCCTCGAACCGTCGTCGCCCTGGATGTCCGGGTCGCCCGGGTGCACCTCGGGGTGGTTCCCGGGCCGTCGTTCGACGGCAGAGCCCGGGTCTTCGTTGCCGGGGTCGTTGATGGGATCGTCTTCGTCCTTGTGCATGGCGGGTTCCTCGTGTGCGGCGGGTGGCCCAGCCCCGACCCCGCCTGCGCGGAGCCCGGGCTGCGATTACGGCTTACGAGTTACGGTTGCCACCGCTGCTCTGGACGCCTTTACGGCCCGATTCGGAGGCTTTTTCACGGTCGCTGCTGAAGTTGCCGGGGTTCTTGTTGCTCATGATGGTGCTCCTTTCAGGCAGGCCGGGATTGGCCCTACCTGAACTCTGAACGGAGCCCGGCGGAATTGTTCGCCTCGCCTTGCGCTTCGCTAAGCGATTGATCGACAAACGGTTTTCATGATGACTCGGCGATGGCGCGGTGATGTTCGCGCGGTGGCGAAGGCCCACCCTGGTGGCTTCCCAAGGCTCGATTCCCTGAACCTGTGGGGTGGCAGGCTCTTCCAATGTTGCAAGGGGGAGCGCTGTGCGCGGCGGCTCCCCGTCATCGCCACCAGCGGAGGAGACGATCATGTCCGCACCCTTTTCCTATTTCTGGATCGCCATGGCGGCGATCCTGATCCTGCTCGATATCTGGGCCATCATCAGCGTCTTCCGCAGCGACAAGACCGTGGGCACCAAGGCGCTGTGGGCCCTGGGCATCTCGCTGTTCCCCATACTCGGCCTTGTCTACTGGGGCATCGCCGGGCCACGGGGCGTGGTGGAGGGGCCGTCGTCGCCGGAGCACAGCAAGTAGCCTGAACCTATCGAGCCGACCCGTCCTCCCACTAAAGGTGTGACCTTCACCTCTTCATCCACCCGGGTTTTCACTTGGCCCAGGTGGATTTTTTTTGGCTATGCCTGGATGTGTGCATCACCACCGGTATGCGCCGCGGCTGGCGGCTTTCGTAGGATGGTGTAGAGCGAAGCGAAACCCATGGGTGGGCGTTCCAGGAATCCAGAAAGACGCTTCAAGCACTGTTCTTGAGCCTTTTCATTGAATTCACAGCAGCGAACGCAGACAGAGCCATTTTTCTCCCACCTACAGGCATAGCCTGGGTGCGCCCCTGCCGTCAGCGCAGGCGCTTCCAGCTCGGTTCATCGCTCAGTGCGGGGTCATCGTGGGCGGCGAGGAACACCGGTAGGTCGCCCCGGGCGATCCACAGTTCGCCCTGCCACTTCAAGGCGTTCACCGAGTGTTCGGCCCACACCATGTAGGCCCGCCGTGGCGTGGCCTCGTCGTCGCGGTGCTGGTCGTACAGGTTGGGCACCACCTCTTCGCTGAGCCAGCGGCTGATGCCGCGATGCTCGGGGTGGTTGAAGCGGTACAGCAGGCGATAGGCACCGGCCTCGCTGATGGCCAGCACCTCCTCGCGGCCACCGCTGGCGTGGCGCAGCACCACGACACGGCGCTGGTGCGGGTCCACCAGGCGGGTCATGCGGTAGGGGCGCAGGGCGCCGATCAGGCGGGCGAAGTCGTGGGCGACGAACCAGGGCTGGTTGTCGACCATTACGGTGCGCAACTGATGGTTGTGGCGTTGGAAAACGATGGGGGTGGATGCGTCATGCATGGTGTGGCTCCTGGGCAAATTAAGGAGCTGCCGCCATCGCTGTCAGTCGAAAGGGCGGCAGACCGCGCGGGGTTGACAGACCGGGCCCAGAGAACCGGCAGATCACGAGGATCTCCCCGCGCGATCTGCCATAGAGCAGAGCAGCCAAGAAAGCTGCATGCGTGCCGATGCCTGCAAAAAACGTCCGCCGTTTTTCGCATGCACCTATAGGCGCATTCGCGCCTGGGCTTCGGGCTGTCAAACCCGGCCGCGGGATTGACCGCGACCGCCGCAGGATAGGGAGCGAAGCGGAGGAGGGCAAGGGGCCGGGCTCAGCCGGCCGCCTCCACCAGCCGGGCGAGGCGCTCGGCCAGTTCCGCGCGGCGGAAGGGCTTGCTCAGCACCTCGGTACCCTGGAGTTGCGCCGAGGTGAGGGTGGCGAAGCCGGTGATGATCAGTGCCGGCATGGCGATCTTGCGCTGGCGCAATTCCTCGACGAGCTGGGCGCCGGTCTGGTCGACCATGATGTGGTCGGTGACCAGCACATCCGGCAGCGGGCCCTGTTCGATGATGCGCAACGCGGCGCTGGCCGAACTGGCTTCGGTCACCTGGTAGCCCAGGTCCTGCAGTTGCAGGGCGACGGTCTGGCGGACCATCTCCTCGTCGTCCACCAGCAGCACATGGGTGGGTTTCTGTGGCGCTGGCGCGGCGTCGGCGAGGGGCGGCTCGTGGCTGCCCTGTTCGGCGCTGATGGGCAGCCACAAGGTCACCCGGGTGCCCTTGCCGGCTTCGGAGCCGATCGTGATACCGCCACCGGATTGCGCGGCCAGCCCCTGCACCATCGACAGGCCGAGCCCAGTGCCCTTGCCCACGCCCTTGGTGGTGAAGAAGGGCTCTAGGCAGCGGTCGAGGGTGACTTCGTCCATGCCGCTGCCGGTATCGCTGACGCTCAGGCTGACGTAGCGGCCCTCGGCGAGGCCCGGCACCCGGCCGGCGGGCACGGTGTCCAGCGCTGCGGCGAGGGTCAGCTGGCCACGGCCCTCCATGGCGTCGCGGGCGTTGACCGCGAGGTTGAGGATGGCCAGTTCGAGCTGGTGCGGGTCGACCACCACGGCCGGCAGGCGGCCGGGGATGTTCACCTCGACGTCTATCATCGGCCCCAGCGAGCGCTCGATGAGTTCGCGCATGTCGTTGACCAGCACGCTCAGGGCCACCGCCCGGGGGTTGAGCGTCTGCCGGCGGGCGAAGGTCAGCAGCCGGGCCACCAGCACCCGCGCGCGGTCGGAGGCCTGCAGGGCGCTGTCGATGAGGGTGCGGCTGCGCTCGTCATCCACGCGCCGGCGCACCAGTTCCAGCGAGGCCATGATCGGTGTCAGCAGGTTGTTGAAGTCGTGGGCGATGCCGCCCGTGAGCTGGCCGATGGTTTCCATCTTGCGGGCTTCGTGCAGTTGCGCCAGCGCCGTTTCGCGCTGCGCGACCATGGCCGTGACGCGGGCCTCCAGGCCCTCGTTCAGCTCCCGCAGCTGCGCCTCGGCCTGGATGCGCGAGCTGATGTCCATGCACACGCAGAGCATGCTGTTGACGGCGCCTTGCTCATCCACAAGGGGGGTGATCTGGCTGTGCACCCAGGCCGGTTCGCCGTCGGGGCGGGTGTAGCGCTCGGTCATCTCGAAGGGCGAGTCGGCGTCGAGGGGGTGCAGGTGCAGGTGCGCGGAGGGGCTTTCCGGGTGGGCGATTTCCTGCAGGCTCAGGCCGAGCAGGGCTTCGCGCGGGCGGCCGACGATCTGGCAATAGCGGTCGTTGACCAGGGTGAAGTGCCAGGTGCGGTCATACACGGCAATGCCGGCGCTGGCCTGGTCGAACATGGCCGATATCTGCGCCGAGCTGGCGTGCAGGGCGCGCTCGGCACGGGCGTGGCTGATCAGCATCCAGGCCAGCTTGGCGGTTTCTTCCACCAGCCGGCGTTCCTGTTCGGAAAACACATGGGGGTGCGCGTGGTGGATGACCAGCATCGCCTCCAGTTGCTCATGGCGCAGCACCGGTACGTGGAGCGTGGCGGCCAGGCCAAGCTCGTGGGCCAGTGCCCTTTCGCCGGGGCCCAGGCCGGAGTCCTGGTGGAGGTCGTCGCGCGCGACGCTTTCGCCCGCCTGCAGCGAGGCCAGCAGGTGGGCGCCGAAATTGCGGTAGCGGTGGTGGCCGGCGGCGGAGCGGGCGTCGCGGAGGTATTCATGGCGCACGCTGAAGGTCTGCCCGTCGCCGTTGTCCTCGCCGAACAGCACCCGCGCTGCGCCCAGCTCTTCGCCGAGGCGGCGCGCGGTGAGGATGGCGATGCGCTCGGGATCGGTGATCGAGGGCAGGGTGCGGCCCAGTTCGAGGAGGAAGGCCTGGCGGTGCTCGAAGCGCACCCGTTCGGTGGTCTCGTTGACGATGCACAGCACGCCGCCCACCGCGCCATCCTCCTCGCGCACCGCCGAGTAGGAGACGTCGAAGTACACGGTCTCGCCGTGGCCGTGGCGCTCGATGTAGAAGGGGCGGTCCTTGGCGTGAAAGGTCTCGCCGGTCTCCCGCACGCTGCGCAACAGGGGTTCGAGGTCGTCCCAGAGCTCGCTCCAGTTTTCCTGCGCCGGGCGGCCCAGGGCCCGTGGGTGTTTGGTGCCGATGCTCGGCGCGTAGGCGTCGTTGTACAGCGCCACGTAGTCAGGGCCCCAGAACAGCACGATCTGCGCCTTGGCCGGCAGCACCATGGCCATCAGCGTCTTCAGCGCTGGGGTCCAGTCTTCGGGCGTGCCGAGCGGTGAGTCCTTGCAGTGGCCGTGTTGCAGCAGCGCAGCGATCTCGCCGCCGTTGCGCAGGAAACCGGGGGTGGCCGGCAGGGCATTCTCGCGGGGGGTGTCTTGAGGCGATTCCATGTCGTGGGTCAGGTTCCGCGCGTGGGCTGGTCAACAACTATGAGCGGCGAAGTCGGCCAGGCGTTCAGTCCATCTGCGCCTGAAACGTGAGAAGAAAAGCAGCCGCGACGGCCGGCGGCAAGGCGGGGGAGCGGGGTTGCCCGACTGGTCTACCCTTTCCCTCTCTTGCAGAAGGACGAGACCGATGGAAGACATTCGCCACACCGCCGTGAACGACGCCCTCTGGGTGGCACTGGAGGCCGTGCTGGCTGCCGCCGTGGACGCGGGGCTGGACCGCGAACAGCTGGTTCGCGCGGCCAAGCGCGAAGCCGCCACCGGGCTGAGCGCCAATGCCGTGCAGGCGCCGGAGTTCATCGAACTGGCGGTGCTGCGCCGGCATATCGGCCCGAAGATCTGAGCGCCCACCGACGGGCGCCCAGGCTCAGTGCATGGTGGCGGCGTTACGCTTGCGTTCCTGTTTGATGCGGTACATCTCGCGGTCGGCGCGCTTGATCGCTTCCTCCGCGTCGACGCCCTCGGGCAGCAGGGCCACCACGCCGGCGCTGGCACCGCAGTAGTCGATGCTGTTCTCGCCGCTCAAGGTGTAGTGCCCGACGGTGGCACTGGCCAGACGCTGTTGCAGGTGCGTGGCGGCACGGCTCATTTCGCTGGCCAGGTCCTGTTGCTCGCCACGCGGGCCCAGGGCCACGACGATGAACTCGTCCCCACCGGTGCGGCCGAGCATGTCGCTGGTGCGTAGGCCGTTCTGCAGGTTGGTGGCCACCTGGATGAGGAACAGGTCCCCGGACTGGTGGCCGTGTTCGTCGTTGATGGCCTTGAAGCCATCCAGGTCCACCACCCCCACCAGCAGGTAGCGGTCCTCGCGCCGGGCCAGGGCCAGCAGGCGCGGAATCTCCGCGAGGATGGCGCGGCGGTTGTAGAGCCCCGTCAGCGCATCGGTCAGGGCCAGCCGGGCCAGCTCCGCATTGGTGCTTTGCAACTGCTCCACGAGGATTTCCCGCTCCAGGGAAAAGCTCAGCAGGCCGGACATCAGCAACAGTGTCGGTTCCACTTCCGGCGCGCGCGCCATCTGGCTGGCGCTGGCCGCGCACACGGTGCCCAGCAGCCGACCGTCGCGGGCCCGCAGCGGAGCACTGACATAGGTGCGGATGCCCAGCGCCTTGGCCGCCTCGGAGTCCCCCCAGCATTCGGAGACATTGTCCGAATACAGGCGGTTCTCATCGAGCGCGCGTTTGCACAGGGTGTCTCCCCAGGGCACGGCGAGCCCTTCGGGAATCTCCATATCCCCCGCGTTGCGGGCGAACTCCACCCGCTGGACGCCGGCATCGAGGTCGATGGTGGTGAGGTAGGTGGACTCCATCCCGGTGACCTTGCTGAGCAGTGTCAGCAACGGACGAGTGAGTTGCTCGACCGTCTTGGCGTCGGGAACGGTTTCAGAAAGCAGAGACAGTAGGTTTTCCATGCTGAACTTCACTGGCGCATGACGGCGAGAATTGTTGCTCAACCTCCTTCCCGGTGAGTAGCTCCGTAATGCCGCGGTCTTCGAATATGCAGATTAGTCGACTTTTCCAGCGGCTTCGCTTGGTGTCGACCAACGACAGAGCCCGGCCTCGCGGCGGGCTCCCTGTGGGAGCGGCTTAAGCCGCGAAAGACACGCCGCCGGCACTTGGCTGCGAGTGGCCGGAGGCTTAATCGCGAATGAATTGGCTCCCACGAGGTGGGCTGCGAGATCGTTTGGTGGATGAGAAGAGCGCCATCCACCCTACGCACCGGTCGGCACCCTGGTTCGGGTTGGGCACGGCGCCGTAGGTTGGCGCCGAGCGCAGCGAGGCCCAACGCAGCGATGTGTGGCCTCGCAGCGGCTTTCCCGTGGGAGCGGCTTCAGCCGCGAAGGACCCGCCGCCGGCACCCGGCTGCAAGTGGCCGGGTGTTCCATCGCGAATGAATTCCCACTTGGCTTCGTGGTTCGGGCTGGGCACGGCGCCGTAGGTTGGCGCCGAGCGCAGCGAGGCCCAACGGTGCTAGGCCAACAGATCCTCGTAGAACGCACCGAAGGGCCGCTGCGGGTGGGCCAGCTGGATTTCCAGGATCCACAGGCCGACGTTGGGGCAGGCGGCGAAATCGCCCAGGTCGCCGGCGCGGTAGATGGCGTGGGGGAAGTCGCTGACGCGGTGGCCCTTGATGTCCAGGTTGAGCATCCAGCCCATGGCCTCGGCCTGTTCGGCGGCGTAGCGGTACAGCTCCTGGCCGGCCACGTGTTCTTCGCGCCAGTAGCGCTCGACCTGGTCGAAGAGGGTCTTGCAGGCGGCGGCGCAGGCCAGCATCTCGGGGTCGTTGCCAGTGGTGAAGGTGGCGCCGGCGTCGCCTTCATGGCCGTCCCACACCGCGCCCAGGTCGATGAAGTAGATGTCGTGTTCGCCGAGCCGCAGGTCGCCGTCGGAGCGCTGCTTGAAGGTCTTCAGGGTGTTGGCGCCGAAGCGGATCAGCAGCGGGTGCCAGATGCGCTGCATGCCCAGCTCGGTGAGCACCTGCTTGCCGAGGGCGGTGGCCTCGGATTCCAGCATGCCGGGGCGAATCAGCTCCGAGAGCTGTTCGATGGCGCGCCAGGTCATGCTCTGCGCGTACTTCATGGCGTCCAGGCTGTAGAGCTCGCCCACGGCTTCCTTCGCTGCTGATGCAGTCATTCTTGCCCTCCAAGGCTGTATCGGCACGGTACCGAAGCGCAGTATTAAATTTTATACAGCGATGCCGATCAATGCTCAGTTGCGAACGGCCGGAGCGGTACACTTTGCCTTGCCCGCACCTCGGGTGCTGCTGTGCGTCGCAGGCCAAACGGGGTCGCCAGGCTCTATAGTTGCGCCCATCCCCGCCGTACCTGCCGAGCCCTATCCGATGATCACGCGTCCCCAGAATCCCTCGATCCCGGTCCTGCTGTTCTCCCTCAAGGGGTCGATCATCCCGGCCATCTGGCGCAAGGTGCTGTTCACCGTGCTGATCAGCTCGGTGGTGGTGGCCACCCACGGCACGCTCTATCACTACAAGGTGATCCTCACCGCCACGCCCTTCACCCTCTGGGGGCTGACCCTGGCGATCTTCCTCGGCTTCAGGAACACCGTGGCCTACCAGCGCTTCTGGGAGGCGCGCACGCTGTGGGGCGAGCTGCTGATCGTCACCCGCAACCTGACCCGCCAGTTGCTGAGCCTGACCCCGGCCATGGCGCCAACCGAGCGCCGCCGGCTGGTGGATGCGCTGGCCGCCTTCAGCCACGCGTTGCGCGACCACCTGCGTGGCGGTGGCGACGGTGCCGACGTGCAGCGCCTGCTGGACGAGCCCACCCGCGCGCAACTGGCCGGCAAGGGCAACGTGCCCAGCGCGCTGCTGGGCCTGATCGGCCAGCGGGTGATGGCGGCGAGCCGCGAAGCAGGGGCGGGGGAGATGGTCCAGGCCACCCTCGACGAGCAACTGACCCGGTTGTCCTACGTGCTGGGCGGCTGCGAGCGCATCAAGAACACGCCCATCCCCTATCCCTACATCCTCATGCTGCACCGCATCGTTCACGTGTACTGCTTCCTGCTGCCGTTCTGCCTGGTGGACGCCATCGGCTGGTTCACGCCCTTCGCGGTCTGCGTGCTGGCGTACACCTTCTTCGGCCTGGACGCCTTGGGCGACCAGATCTCCGACCCCTTCGACACCCAGCCCAACGACCTGCCGCTGAACGCCATGTGCCGCAACATCGAGATCACGGTGCTGGAGCTGCTGGACGAGCCGGCGCCCGAGCCGGAGCAGCCGATCAAGGGCGTGCTGCTCTGACTCCGGCGTCGTTCAGCTACCGGCCTCAGGCCGTCTGCTCGAAGGCCTCCAGGGCACGCAGCGAGTAGATGTAGGCGGCGCCGGCGTTGAGCGAGAGGGCGGTGGCCAGGGCCTGGGCCAGTTCGGCCTCGGTGGCGCCGGCCTTGCGCGCGGCCTCGGCATGCACGCCGATGCAGCCGTCGCAGCGGGTGGTGATGGCCACGGCCATGGCGATCAGTTCGCGGGTCTTGGCGTCCAGTGCGTCGCCATCGCTGGCGGCGGCACCCAGGGCTTGGTAGGCGGCGAGCATCTTGGGATGGGACTTGCCGAGCTTGCCGAAGGCTTTTTTAACGGCGGGAACGTAGTCGGACCAGTTGAACAGCATGATGGCTTCTCCTAGCTTTGCACGGGGCCGGTAATCGGCCGGTGAGGAGAGTTTCCCGCTGGCGCGCTCCCGGCGTTTTGCATTCCTGCCCATCCCTTTGCCGAAACGTCCCAATGCATGCATTCGACCACCTGATCGACCTGGCCAACCTGCGTGGCGTGCTGGACCTTCGCTGCCAGCTGCACGGCAACTGGGCCCTGGACCACCCACGCCTGCCGGCGGGCCAGGCCAGCTACCACATCCTGCTGCGCGGCGAGTGCCGCCTGGAACTCGCCGGCCAGCCGCCCCGACGCCTGCGCGCGGGGGAGATCCTGCTGCTGCCGCGTAGCGACTCCCACCTATTGCAGGCAGACCAGACGGGGCGCGTGCGCCCCCCGCCGCCCCCGTACCAAGAGCCCGGGCGCATCCCGCTGCTGCGCATCGGCCAGGGCGGGGAGGGCTTCGAGATGCTCTGCGGGCGCATCCACTACAGCCCGGGTGCGACCCTGCTGGAGGCGCTGCCGGATGTGCTGGTGGTGCCGGCCGGGGAGGCCATGCAGGGCCGGCTGGCCGCCGTGGTGGAACTGATGCGCCTGGAAGCTGAGGGCGAGGAGGTGGCCAACCAGGCGATGGTCGATGGACTGTCGGTGATCCTCTTCACCCTGGTGATGCGCGCCTACCTGCAGGAGCAGCATGAATTGCCGGGAATCTTCGCCCTGCTGCGCGACCGGCGCCTGGGCAAGGCGGCGCTGGCGCTGCTGGCGGACCTCTCGCGGGAGTGGCCGGTGGAGGCCCTGGCGGCCGAGGCGAACATGTCCCGCTCCAGCTTCATGCGCAGCTTCACCCAGCTCGCCGGCACCTCGCCCGGCGCCCTGGTCACGCGCCTGCGCCTGGAGCGTGCGCAACAGTTGCTGCTGGGCACGGCGATGAGCATCGGCGCCATCGCCTTGGAGGTCGGCTACCCGAGCCAGGCCTCCTTCAGCCGCGTGTTCCGCCAGCACCTCGGCGAATCGCCCGCGGCGTTCAGGCAGCGCAAGCGCGGGTGATCGGGCATCCACTGTGGGAGCGGCTTCAGCCGCGAAAGACCTCCAGTAGGCACTCGGCTGGGAATGGCCGGATGCTCCATCGCGAATGAATTCGCTCCTACAGTCATGCACGTAGCGTCATCGTGGCACCTTTAGGGTGGCGTAGAGCGCAGCACACACGTGCAATCCCATTGTTATCCGAGGAGGGGATAGTGCGGGCTTGAGCGGTTGCGCATGGCCCGCTCCAGCACCACCTATCCCAACAACGTTCAACTGGAGGTTTGCATGACCACGTTCTTAACCCGTGATGGCACCGAGCTCTATTACAAGGATTGGGGCAGCGGCAAGCCCGTGCTGTTCAGCCATGGCTGGCCGCTGGATGCCGACATGTGGGAATACCAGATGCAGTACCTGAGCAGCCGCGGCTACCGCACCATCGCCTTCGACCGCCGTGGCTTCGGTCGCTCCAGCCAGCCGTGGAATGGCTACGACTACGACACCTTCGCCGACGACATCGCCCAGCTGATCGAGCACCTGGACCTGCAGGACGTGACCCTGGTGGGCTTCTCCATGGGCGGTGGCGACGTCAGCCGCTACATCGGCCGCCACGGCACCGGCCGGGTCGCCAAGCTGGCGCTGCTGGGCGCGGTGACGCCGATCTTCGGCAAGACCGCCGACCACCCGCAGGGCGTCGACCAGGCGGTGTTCGACGGCATCAAGGCCGGCCTGCTGCAGGACCGCGCGCAGTTCATCGCCGACTTCGCCGCGCCGTTCTACGGCATCAACCATGGCCAGGAAATCTCCCAGGGCGTGCTCACCCAGACCCTGAACATCGCCCTGCTGGCGTCGCTCAAGGGCACTATCGACTGCGTGACCGCCTTCGCCGGCACCGACTTCCGTGGCGACCTGGCCAAGGTCGATGTACCCACCCTGGTGATCCATGGCGACGACGACCAGATCGTGCCCCTGGAGGCCACCGGCAAGCTGGCGGCGGAGCTGATCCCCGGTGCCGAGCTCAAGGTCTACGCCGGCGCACCGCATGGCTTCGCCGTGACCCACGCGGAGCAATTGAACGAAGACCTGCTGGCCTTCCTCGCGCAGTAGTTACACCGCTTCGAACATCGGCTCCGCGCCAGTAGGGCGTGGAGCCGATGAGCCTGATGGACCCGATCGGATGCTGGCGGCTGACAGAGCCAGGCTATCGACCCCCAATGCTCGCTCTATTAGACCTCCGGTGCAGGGGGTCTAGTCTTGATCTGGCGTTGGGCTTGGACCGACGCCAACTGATGAAGGGATAACAACAGAGTCCTGCTGCAACCGTGGTTGGAACACCCTGCCAGTCAGCGCTCCCGTGTGGCCGTGACGGCCTTGCGTCGGGTCTGCTCCTCGGTGTTCCGGCCTGCGCGGGTTGAGCAGATGGACCAACGCGACCCGAGGTGGATCAAAATGTCGACCGAATCGAAATGCCCGTTCAACCATGCCGCTGGCAGTGGCACCAGCAACCGTGACTGGTGGCCCAACCAGCTCAACCTGAAAATCCTCCACCAGCATTCCTCCCTGTCCGACCCGATGGACCCGGACTTCGACTACGCCAAGGCCTTCAAGAGCCTCGACTTCGCTGCGGTCAAGCGCGACCTGACCGCCCTGATGACCGACTCCCAGGACTGGTGGCCCGCCGACTTCGGCCACTACGGCCCGCTCTTCGTGCGTATGGCCTGGCACAGCGCCGGCACCTACCGCACCGGCGATGGCCGTGGCGGCGCCGGCACCGGCCAGCAACGCTTCGCCCCGCTCAACAGCTGGCCGGACAACGTCAGCCTGGACAAGGCGCGCCGGCTGATCTGGCCGATCAAGCAGAAGTACGGGCGCAACCTGTCCTGGGCTGACCTGATCGTCCTCACCGGTAACGTCGCCCTCGAATCCATGGGCTTCAAGACCTTCGGCTTCTCCGGTGGCCGCCCCGATGTGTGGGAGCCGGACGAGGACGTCTACTGGGGCACCGAGACCGTCTGGCTCGGCGGTGACGAGCGCTACGGCAACACCAAGGCGGTGCAGGAGCCGGGCGACGGCACCCTGGTGGCCGAACCCGGGAAGCACGCCCAGGAAGAGAGCCGCACCAACCAGGGCGAGCGCAACCTGGAGAACCCCCTGGCCGCCGTGCAGATGGGCCTGATCTACGTGAACCCGGAAGGCCCCGAAGGCAACCCGGACCCGCTCGCCTCGGCCAAGGACATCCGCGAGACCTTCGGCCGCATGGCGATGAACGACGAGGAAACCGTGGCGCTGATCGCCGGCGGCCACGCCTTCGGCAAGACCCACGGCGCCGGCCCGGCCGACAACGTCGGGCCCGAGCCCGAGGCGGCGGGCCTGGAAGAGCAGGGCCTGGGCTGGAAGAACGCCTTCGGCAGCGGCAAGGGCGGCGATACCATCACCAGCGGCCTGGAGGTGACCTGGACCTCGACCCCGGCACGCTGGAGCAACGAGTACCTGGAGAACCTCTTCGGCTACGAATGGGAACTGACCAAGAGTCCGGCCGGCGCCCACCAGTGGCGGCCCAAGGGCGGGGCGGGCGATGGCAAGATCCCCGACGCCCACGACCCGAGCAAGCGCCGCGCGCCGTCGATGCTCACCTCCGACCTGGCGCTGCGCTTCGACCCGATCTACGAGCCGATCTCGCGGCGCTTCCTGGCCAACCCGGACCAGCTCGCCGACGCCTTCGCCCGCGCCTGGTACAAGCTGATCCACCGTGACATGGGGCCGCTGTCCCGCTACCTGGGGCCGGAGCTGCCCGCCGAGGAACTGCTGTGGCAGGACCCGATCCCCGCCGTGAACCACCCGCTGGTCGACGATGCCGACGTCGCCGCGCTCAAGGCCAAGGTGCTGGGTTCGGGGCTGTCGGTGGCGCAGCTGGTGTCCACTGCCTGGGCCGCTGCTTCCAGCTTCCGTGGCTCGGACAAGCGCGGCGGTGCCAACGGCGGGCGCCTGCGCCTGGAGCCGCAGCGCTCCTGGGAAGCCAACCAGCCCGAGCAGTTGAAGAACGTGCTGGCGATTCTCGAAAGCATCCAGGGCGAGTTCAACGGCGCCCAGGCCGGCGGCAAGAAGATCTCCCTCGCCGACCTCATCGTCCTGGCCGGCAGCGCCGGGGTGGAGCAGGCGGCGAAGAGCGCCGGGCACAGCATCACCGTGCCCTTCACGCCGGGGCGCATGGACGCCTCCCAGGAGCAGACGGATGTGGAATCCTTCGGCTTCCTGGAGCCCATCGCCGACGGCTTCCGCAACTACCTCAAGGGCCGCTACAGCGTTTCCGCCGAGCAGCTGCTGGTGGACAAGGCGCAACTGCTGACCCTGTCCGCACCGGAGATGACCGTGCTGGTGGGCGGCCTGCGCGTGCTCGGGGCCAACGTGGGGCAGAGCAAACACGGCGTCTTCACCGACCGCCCCGGGGTGCTGAGCAACGACTTCTTCACCCACCTGCTGGACATGGGCGTGGAATGGAAGCCGGCCTCGGCCACCAGTTATGAGGGGCGCGACCGCAAGACCGGCCAGGTGAAATGGACCGGCACCCGCGTCGACCTGGTGTTCGGCTCCCACGCGCAACTGCGCGCCATCGCCGAGGTGTACGCCAGCGCCGATGCCAAGGACAAGTTCGTCAAGGACTTCGTCGCCGCCTGGACCAAGGTGATGAACCTCGACCGCTTCGACCTGGCCTGATCCACCCCCCGGGCTGAACCACGGCGCCTCCTTCGGGAGGCGTCGTGCATTCGGGCCATCGCGGTGCGGCATGGGGGGCATGCGCCTCTGGTATTGGCCGGCCCGCACCATGCTCCCTAGAGTCGGACGGCGACCGTTGCGGCCGCTCATTCCAACAAGACCAGAAAGAGCCCCTTCATGCCCATTTCCCGTCTCAGCGCCCTTGCCCTGGCGCTCCTGTCCTGCGGCGTCGTGTACGCCGACTCCGCCGCCACCGGCAAGCCCGCCACGGCCATCACCGCCGAGCTGAACCAGTCCTGGCTGCAGCACCTGCCGTTCTCCGACAAGACCGACTTCGACGACGCCCGGCGCGGCCTGGTGGAAGCCTTCGATGGCGTCATCGCCAACACCGAGGGCAAGGAGGTGTGGAACCGCCGGGCCTACGACTTCCTCGACGGCAACGAGGCGCCGGCCAGCGTCAATCCGAGCCTGTGGCGCATCGCCCAGTTGAACAACATCGCCGGGCTGTTCGAGGTCGGCGAGCGCATCTATCAGGTGCGCGGCATGGATCTGTCGAACATGACCGTCATCGAGGGCGACAGCGGGCTGATCCTCATCGATCCGCTGATCAGTGCCGAGACCGCCCGCGCCGGCCTGGAGCTGTACTACAAGCACCGGCCGCGCAAGCCGGTGGTGGCGGTGATCTACAGCCATGCCCACGTCGACCACTTCGGCGGTGTGCGCGGGGTGATAGACGAAGCCGACGTGAAGGCTGGCAAGGTGCGGGTGATCGCCCCGGAAGGCTTCTTCGAGCATGCGGTCAGCGAGAACGTGCTGGCCGGCCCGGCGATGATGCGCCGCGCCCAGTACATGTACGGCTCGTTGCTGCCGCGCGGCGTGCAGGGCCAGGTGGATGCGGGCCTGGGCAAGGGCACGCCGAGCAACGCCACGGTGACCCTGATCGCCCCCAGCGAGGTGATCAGCCAGGCGGTGGAGACCCGCACCGTCGACGGCGTGGAGATCGAGTTCCAGCTCACCCCCGGTACCGAGGCGCCGGCGGAGATGAACATGTACTTCCCGCAGTTCAAGACCCTGTGCATGGCCGAGAACGCCACCCACACCCAGCACAACGTGCTGACCCTGCGCGGCGCACTGGTGCGGGACTCCAAGGTCTGGGCGCATTACCTGGACGATGCGCTGGTGCGCTACGGCGACAAGGCCGAGGTGCTGTTCGCCCAGCATCACTGGCCGACCTGGGGCGGCGCGCGGATACGCGAGTACCTGGCCGACCAGCGCGACATGTACGCCTTCCTCGACAGCCAGACGCTGCGCCTGATCAACCAGGGGCTGACGCCCACCGAGATCGCCGCGAAGCTGACGACCCTGCCGCCGCGCCTGGCTGGCAAGTGGTACAGCCGTGACTACTACGGTTCCCTCAGCCATAACGTGCGCGCCGTGTACCAGCGCTACATGGGCTTCTACGACGGCAACCCGGCCAACCTCGACCCGCTGCCGCCGGAAGAAGCGGGCAAGCGCTACGTCGAGGCCATGGGTGGTGCGGAGGCGGTGCTGGTCCAGGCGCGCAAGGCGTACGAGGCCGGCGACTATCGCTGGGCGGCGCAACTGCTCAACCACCTGGTCTTCGCCGAACCCGGCAACCCGGCCGCCCACGCCCTGCAGGCCGACACCCTGGAGCAGCTCGGCTACCAGAGCGAGAACGCCACCTGGCGCAACATCTACCTCAGCGGCGCCCTGGAGCTGCGCCAGGGCGTGGCCCAGGGCAAGGTGCGCAACAGCGCGCCGGACATGGTCCGCGCGCTGACCCCGAGCCTGTTCTTCGACTACCTGGCGGTGCGCATCGACGCGATGAAGGCGGCTGACGAGGACCTACTGATCAACTGGCGCTTCAGCGACCTCGGCGAGGACTACGCCCTGACCCTGCGCAACGGCGTGCTCACCCACCGCAACGGCGCCCGCCATGCCGAGCCGGACGTCAGCCTGAGCATGACCAAGGCGCTGCTCGATCGTATCGCCCTCAAGGAAACCGGCTTCCTCAAGGAATCGATGATCGGCGGCATCGACATCGACCAGGGCCGCATCAAGCTGCTGCGCCTGCTCGGTGGCCTGGACGAGGCCAACCCGCAGTTCAACCTGGTCACCCCCTGAGCCCCCGCCATGCCCGCCGAGCCGGTGGGCATGGCGTTTGCGCACAGGGGAAACCCGTAGGCGCGCATTCATTCGCGATCGGGCCTGTCGGGTCGCACCCGACCTGGGGCCCTTCGCGCCGAAGGCTCGACAGGATGGGATCGTGCCGTAGGAAGTGCCGTGCGCACTGCCGCAGGGCGCATCCGCCGGCGTAGCCCGGGCTTCAGCCCGGGGAGGCGGGGCAGCCAGCCATCGCGGCCTTCGCCATCGCCAGCAACGTCATCACCCCCATCGCCAGGCCGGTACCGAGCACGGTGCAGGGCCGTGCCCGGCCGTTTTCGTCGCGCAGCATGGCGAGGCTGTGGCGGTAGCGCGGGTGCTGGCCGAGCCAGAGAACGGTGGCGCTGCCGAGGGCGACCAGCGCCAGTAACGGGTCGGCGCCGCGCAAGGCCAGGCAGGCGATCACCAGCAGCGAAAGCTGGGTGCGCCGCCAGGCGAGTTCGGTGCGTTCGGCCTGGGTTTCACCCATGCCAGCGCGGCCAGAACAGCCCGGCCAGGACCAGCGCCGCCACGCAGCAGCCGAGCGCCAGCAGCGGCACCAGGGCCGGCAGGGGCAGGGCGCGGCGGTGACGCAGGGCGCGCTCAAGCGCCAGCCAGCGCAGGCAGGCCCCGAGGCTGACCAACAGGCTCAGCGACAGCAGGCCGAGGGTGATGACCAGGCGCAGGCGCGGCTCGAAGGCCTGGCCGGCGAAGGTTTCCACGGCGATGCCGCCGCCCAGCAGGGCGAGGGCGGTGCGTATCCAGGCCAGGAAGGTGCGTTCGTTGGCCAGGGTGAAGCGCGGGTCGGGTTCGTCGCCGCCCAATAGGCGCTGGCTGAGCGGGGGGCGTGGTGCGGGTCTGGGCATGGCTACTCGGCGAATGTGAAGGACCGCCGGGCGGTCGCAGGGGGGGCTTCAGGGGATGCCGGCGGGCAGCGAGGCGTGGTCGGCGAAGGCGATCACCCGTAGACCTCGAACAGGCCGGCGGCACCCATGCCGCCCCCCACGCACAGGGTCACCACCACGTAGCGCACGCCGCGTCGACGGCCCTCCAGCAGGGCGTGGCCGACCATGCGCGCGCCGCTCATGCCATAGGGGTGGCCGATGGCGATGGCACCACCGTTGACGTTGAGCCGGTCGTTGTCGATGCCGAGTCGGTCGCGGCAGTACAACACCTGGCAGGCGAAGGCCTCGTTCAGCTCCCACAGGCCGATGTCATCCACCCGCAGGCCGTGGGCCTTGAGCAGTTTCGGCACCGCCAGCACCGGGCCGATGCCCATCTCCTCCGGTGCCAGGCCGGCCACGGCGATGCCGCGGTAGGCGCCCAGGGGATCGAGGTTGCGTCGTTCGGCCAGGCGCCCATCCATCAGCACGCAGGCGCTGGCGCCGTCGGACAGCTGGCTGGCGTTGCCGGCGGTGACGCAACCGCCGTCGATCACCGGCTTCAGGGCAGCGAGGTCTTCCAGGCGCGTCTGCGGGCGGTTGCCTTCGTCCTGGGTGAGGGTCACCTCCTCGAAGCCTGTGGCACCGCTGTGCTTGTCGACGACCTGCCTGCGCACCCGTACCGGAACGATCTCGCTGGCGAACAACCCGTCGCGCTGGGCGGCGGCGGTGCGCTGCTGGGACTGCAGCGCGTAGGCGTCCTGGGCCTCGCGGCTGATGCCGTAGCGCCGGGCGACCTGCTCGGCGGTCTGCAGCATGGGCAGGTAGGCGTGGGGCGCATGGGCGATGACCTGTTCGTCCTGGTACTCGGTGATCCACTCGTTGTGGCGATGCTGCACCAGGCTGATGTGCTCCTGGCCGGCACCGAGGGTCACCTGCATGCCGTCGCCGGTGATCTGCTTGGCGGCGGTGGCGATGGCCATCAACCCGGAGGCGCACTGGCGGTCGATGGTCTGGCCGCTGACCGAGACCGGCAGGCCGGCGGCCAGGGCGCTCATGCGGCCGAGGTTCCAGCCGGCAGTGCCGGCGGGCATCGCCGTGCCCATCACCAGGTCCTCGATCTCGCCGGCCTCTATGCCGGCGCGCTCCACCGCGGCGCGGATGGCGAAGGCCGCCATGCTCGGCGAACGGGTGACGTTAAAGGCGCCACGGAAGGCCTTGGCGATGGGGGTACGGGCGGTGGCGAGGATGACGGCTTCTGTCATGGTGCGTGCCCTCACTTGCCCAGGCGCTTGAGCTGCGCCGGGGTGAATTCGGCCTTGGACATGGACTCGCCGTACTGCGCCTTGCTGGTGACCTCGTTGGTCAGGTAGTTCACCGCGTAGCGGCCGGAGATCAGGTCGTAGGTGGCTTCGGCCACGGTCAGCGGCAACTGGATGTCATGCAGCATGGCCAGGTGCGACTCGTAGCTGCGCCACAACTCGCCACGGGCGTCGTACATGTCGGCGGCAAGGATCTGCCAGGTGTCCTCGTCGAGGTAGAAGCGGCGCTTGCCATAGACATGGCGGCTGTTGGGCTTGAGGGTGGCTTCCACCACCCAGACGCGGTGCTTCTCGTAGCGTGCGTAGTCGGGGTTGAGGTAGCCGGGCTTGAGCAGGTCGGCGTAGCGCACCTGCTTGCTGGCCATGCGGTAGGCGTTGTAGGGCACGAGCATTTCGCGCTTGCCGAGCAGCTTCCAGTCGTAGCGGTCGGGCGCGCCGTTGTAGCCGTCGACGCTGTCCGCCACCACCTGGCCGAAGCTGTAGCGCGCGCTGCTGTCGTAGGCCACGGTGGGGGCGCGGCGCACGCGGCGCTGGCCGGGGTTGTACTGCCAGGCCGAGCGCGGCCCGGAGACCTGGTTGATGGGCTCGTGCACGAGGGTCACCTCGCCCGCATAGCGCGAGGGCGCGGTGGTGCGCACGCGGTTGAAGAACAACAGGTTCTCGCCGGGTTCGAGGTCGCTGACCCGTTCGCGGAAGGCGGTCAGGCCGTCGGAATTGACCAGGGTGTAGTCGCCTCGCTCCTGCACGGTGGCCGAGGCGAACTGGCGGCGGATGGAGCCGCCGCGGTAGCGGGTCAGGTGGTTCCACATCACTTCCAGCCCCTCGGTGGGCTGGGGGAAGGGCACGCCGAAGTTGTAGCCGTCCAGGCCGTAGCCGCCATCGGTCAGGCTGACCTTGGCGAGGTTGGCACGGGTCTCGTCGAGGTAGGCCTGGGGCACGGCGGCGCTGCGGTGGCTGGGGTACACGCGCATGCGGTAGTCCGGGTAGCGGGTGAGCATGCCTTGCTGGCCCGGGCTGAGCTGATCGCGGTACTGCTCCAGGTTGGCCCGGGTGATCTCGTACAGCGGCTGCTCGGCGGCGAAGGGGTCGCTGTAGTCGCCGTTGGCGCTGACCGGTGCCGCCCCGGGTTTCATGCCGCCGTCCCAGGCGGGGATGCTGCCGTCGGCGTTGGCGGCGCGCTCGGCGCCCACCGGGGTGAGCGGGCCGTCCAGGCGGGCGGGGTCGTTTTCCTTGGCCTGGGCCAGGGAGCCGGCGGCCAGCAGGGCGATGGCCAGGGTGAGGTGCTTGAAGGCGGGAGTCATGGTCAGAAGCTCGCTTTGAGGGTGACCGAGGCGAAGTCGCGGTCATCGATGACGGAGAACTCGTTCGAGCCGAAGAAGCTGTTGTAGGCCAGCTCGAGGGAGTAGTCGTTGCGGTAGTCGAATGTGAGGGCGAGGCCTACGGCCTGCTGGCCTTCCTGGAAGCTGGGGCCATAGCCCTCGACGTCGTGGCGCCAGTTGATCGAGGGCGTGATGACGGTGGCCGGCAGCACGCCTTCGTAGTTCAGGCCCATGCGCAGGCGATAGCCCCAGGAGAAGGCGGTCATCACCCCGTGGGTGTTGCAGTGGTTGGCCGCAGCCAGTTCCTCGGCGGTGAGGCCCGCCGCGTTCTGTGCCGAGGGGGTGAAGCAGGGCGTGCCATCGGAGGTGGGCGTGCGGCCGAAGGCACCGGAGCGGCCGAAGCGCTCGTCCTGCGGGTCGAGCCCGCCGATCCAGTTGGCGCCGGCCTCCACGGCCCAGGCCAGGCGCTGGGCGCCGAGCACGTTGGACAGGCTGTCGGCGGCGCCGAGGCTGAATTGCCACACTTCCTTGCGCCGGTAGCCATCCACCCGGCTGCCACGGGCCTCGGCCAGCTGCGCCGCGTTCATGGGCATGATCCAGCTGTTGGCCTGGCCGGCGAGCAGGTTGACCAGGTCGGAGGAGTTGAGGTTCAGCGGCATGTTGGGGCGGTAGCTCAACTCGCTGAACACGGCGGTGTCGCCGACCACGGCGCTGAGGCTGGCGCCGAACAGGCGGATGTTCTCCGGGTAGACGGTGAAGTAGTCGCCGGTGTTGATGTTGGGGCCGGGGTTGCCGGCGGCGTTCGGCGCCTGGCGGGCGATCACCCCCGAGAGCACCGGTGTGCGGCTGTGGTAGTTCAGGTAGTAGAGGCCGAGGTCGGCGTTGTTCAGCGAGTCGATCAGGTAGTGCATGGCCAGGCCGTACTGGCCGTTGTCGCTGGCCCAGTCGGTGGCGGTGCGCTGCAGGTAGCGCTCGGAAGCCGGGCGCAGCGCCGCGGGCACGTCGAGGGCGTTCTCCACGCTGGAGTTGGCGGTGGTGGAGATGCCACCGGCGATCAGCTTGTCGGCCCCGCAGCCTTCCTGCAGCGAATCGTTGGAGCTGAAGAAGGTGCCGCAGCCTTCGAGCACCGAGGGGCGGAAGTTGTACTGCCAGAAGCCCTCGAGGCTGACGGCGTCGGTCAGGTCGTAGTTGAAGCTGAACATTTCCGCCGGCAGCAGGCCCTCCTTGAGCTCGGTGCCGGGGCGGTTGAAGGCGGAGACGTCCAGGGGGTTGATGGCGTTCACACCGTTCTGCAGGAACAGTGCCTCGCCCCAGCTCAGCACCTGCTTGCCGAGCTTCAGGCTCAGCGGGCGGCCGGCCAGCTCGAGGTCCTTCCAGAGGTAGGCGTCGAGGACTTCGAAGCCCTTGAAGCGGGCCAGGTCCTGCCAGCCGGAATCATCGAAGCGGGTGAAGTCGCCGTCGCCGGTCTCCATGGCGTGGTCGTACCAGTACTTGACGCGGACGAAGGCGCCCTGGGAGCCGTCGTTGAGGTCGAAGTCGGTCAGGCCCTTGAACAGGGTGGAAATAGTGTCGCCCTTGTCGTAGTTGAGCTTGCCGTCGTCACCGTTGTAGTTGGTGCCCGTACCGGTCTTGCCGATGGTCGCGGCGTCGGCCTTGTTCATCAGGTGCCTGTCGGCGTTCTCCAGCGACCAGCTGGTGCCCAGGGACAGCGAGGTGTTGCTGGTCAGGCTCCAGTCGTCGTCCAGCTGCCAGGTGGCGGCCTGGGACAGCGGGGCCGCTGCGGCCAGGGCGACGCCCAGGGCCAGGGCGGTGGGGCGGAAGGCGCGCCGGATGCGGTCGCGCTGGGGTGAGGTCGAACCGTTCATGAAACCCTCTCGTTGTTGTTGTCGGGTCGGTGGCCGGCCTGGGCTGTGCGCGGGCAAGGCGCCGCCCGGGCTGCGCAGTCGCCTGCGCAGCCTTTGGCGTGGCCGGGGGTGGGGTTTAGTGCGGCAGTTGGTCGAGCAGGGCGCTGACCAGGTTGTTGAAGGTGGTGGCCGAGTCGATGGCGCGGGTGCCGGCGCGGTCTTCGCCGCTGACGCTGGTGGCGCGACGGGCCTGGTCCGGCGTGGCCGAGAGCTTGACGATCACCAGCTCGCGCGCGGGGTTGATGTAGATCTTCTGGCCGAAGCGCCCGCTGGCTTCGAGGGAGCCGTCGCCATCGTTTTTCTGGAACCAGTAGTTGCGGTAGGTGTAGCCCGGGCGGCCGGGGGCGAGGTTGCCGCGGTCGAAGGCCGCCTTGTCACCGGATTGAAGGAGGCTGCGCACCGCCTGGTTGAAGCTGTCCCCGGGCGTCTCGCGGCCCAGTTCGCGGCGCACCAGCTCGGCGAAGCGCGCGGTGTCCCGCAGGTTGCAGCTGATGCCGCCGCTGGCCATCTCGGTGCCCAGTGGGTCCACCTGCACGTAGGCGTCTTCTTCGGCGAAGCGCGACCAGATGCGTTCCTCCACCAGTTCCGCCCAGGTCTTGCCGGAGATGCGCCGCAGCGCCCAGGCCAGGGCTTCGGGGGAGCCGTTCTGGTAGAAGAACGGCGCCGCGCTCGTGCCGTCGCCACTGCGCTGGGCCATCTTGAGGAAGGCGTAGATGTCCTCGGGCATGCCCGGCTTGCGAGGGATCAGGCCGGCGGCGGCGAACAGGCCGAGGTCCGGCGGCACGCTCTTCGGGTAGGCCACCTCCACCAGCATGTCGAGGTTGGCGCGCACGCTGCTTTCGCCGAAGGGCGTGCCTTCGAGCTCGTGCACGTAGTGGGCCAGGCGGGCCTGCGGGTCGAGGGTGCCCTCGGCGATGAACTGCGCGGCCAGCAGGCCGGTGACCGACTTGGTCATGGAGGCCCAGATATGCGGCTGGCGCTCGCCCAGGCCGTCCAGGTGGCGCTCGTAGATCACCCGCCCGTGGTGCAGGACGATGAAGCCGTCGGTGACGGTTTCCTGCAGGTACTGGTCGAGGACGAGGGTTTCATCGCCGGCCTTGAAGCTCAGCGCGGCCAGGTCCAGCGGTTGGCCGGCGGCCAGAGCCAGGGGTGTGCGTGCCCGGGCCAGGTTACGGGTGGCGGACACTTCGCGGGCATGGGTCATGGACCAGCGCAGGTACGGCGGCAGGAAGGCGTTGGCTTTGTTCACGCGGAGCTCCGGAGCGGGGGGGAAGCCCTGCATGACACCGGCGCTGGGCGCGGTGGTGGCGTGGGCCGGTTGCAGGGTGCAGGTGAGCAGGAGGCCGGTGCCCAGCAGCAGGCCGAGGGCGTGCCGCTGGCGCGACGGTGAGGGGCTTGGCGTCATTGTTGTTATCCCATTGGCGGGTTGTGCCCGGGGGGCTTTTTTGCGGATGTTAGGCAGCACCAGGCATAGATACAATGAACCGTTGAGGTCGAAGTCATAACCATAAGGAATGCCCTTTGGACACCCGTGATCTTGAATACGTCGTCGCCGTCCGCCACAACGGCTCCATCGGCAAGGCCGCCGAGGCACTGGGCATTTCCCAGCCCGCGCTGACCAAGGCGGTGCGCCGGGTCGAGGAGCAGCTGGGCCTGCAGCTGTTCGAGCGGGTGCCCCAGGGCATGCGCCCCACCCAGGCCGGCGAGCTGTTCCTGGAGCGCGCCCAGAAGCTGCGCCGCGACTACGACGACGCCATGGCGGAGATGCGCTGCCTGCTCACCGGCGAGCAGGGCGTGGTGCGCATCGGCTATTCGCTGACCTTCCCCGACCAATTGCTCCACACCGCCTGCAAGCGGCTGTTGCGCGAACGTCCGGCGGCCAAGCTCAAGCTCTGCTGCCGCATGGCCCAGGAACTGCTGAGCGCCCTGCGCGCGGGGGACCTGGACATCGTCTTCGTGCCGATCCAGGCCTTCGAGCCGGACCTGGATATCCAGCCCCTGTACCAGGATCGCCTGGTGGTGGCGGCGGACGCAGACCACCCGCTGTGCCGTCGCAAGCAACTGCGCCTTGAGGACCTTGTGGGCGAGGACTGGGCCCTGCCGGCGGGGCACATCACGGTACGCCGCATGCTCGACGAGACCTTCGGCCAGCGCGGCCTGCCGGTGCCCGCCACGCGCGTGGAGGCGGATTTCAGCAGCCCCAACGCCTACCAGCTGATCGTTGGCAGCCGCATGCTGACCCTGGCCCGCTACAGTCGCGAGTTCTTTGGCACCGGCATGGCGGCGCTGGACCTGGCGCCGGGAGAGATCAACCTGAACCGCCACATCGGCATGGCCACTCGCACCCACGGCTTTCTCTCGCCGGTTTGCCGCCGGGCCATCGAGCTGTTCGGGGAGGAGATCGCCAAGGGTAATTTCGGTGTCGAGGTGATGCACCCGGAGTGATTTGGAGTTATCCATCCAATCCTGTTATGGCATCCGGGCGAAGTCGATCCCGACGCCGGGGCTGCGATGTGCCGCCCGGGGCGTGAAGGTGTGTTGCCCGGGCAGGTTTTCGAAGTGTGCGCGGGGGCCGTGGATTTCCTTTCGCTGACTTGTGTCCATTGCGTGGCAAGGCTTTCAGCGCTTTATTTCGATAATGTGTTGGCTCGATGGGCCGGATGCTTTGTGCATGGGCATCCCGCCTTGCCGATTTTTCAGGAATACTAGGCGCGCCTCCAGAAACGCCGCCCATAGCGATTCCAGATGGCAGCCATATCAGTTCGGCATAGGTGAGACCTTCATGACCCTCAAGCAGCTCCGCTACCTGATCGCCATCGCCGAGGCGGGAAGCTTCTCTGCGGCGGCGCGCCGCTCGTTCATCGCACAACCGGCCCTGAGCCGGCAGATCGGCCTGCTGGAGGACGAACTGGAGGTGCAATTGCTGGAGCGCCAGCACGATGGTGTGGCGCTCACCGGTGCCGGGCGCCAGCTCTACGAAGTAGCCCGCTCGGTGGTGCAGAAGCTGGACACGGTGAAGGACGAGCTGGCCTCCACGCGGGGCGATCCCAAGGGCCAGGTGTCGATTTCCATCCCGGCGACGGCTTCGGCGCTGCTGCTGCCGGAAATCATCTCGCGGGCGGCACGGCAGTTTCCCAGCATCGCCCTCACCGTGTGCGATGGACTGACCCGCGAGGGCGGGCAGGCCATCGAGTTGGGCAAGGTGGACTTTGGCGTGCTGCCCAATGCCGAGGAATTGCAGCACGTGGCGGCCGAGCCGATCTTCGTCGAGGACCTCTACTGGGTCGGGCACGGCGAGGGGGATGAGACGCCCATCAGCCTGGCCGAAGCGGCGGCTACGCGCCTGGTGATGGCGCCTCGGGCGCTGCACCTGCGGCGGCGCATCGAGCAGGCGGCGATGGAGGCGGGGGTGGTGCTCAATGTCGCCTATGAACAGCAGTCGACGCCGGGCATCGCCAGCCTGGTGCGCAGCGGGCTGGCGGCGACCCTCATCAACTGGCCGCCGCTGCTGGAGCTGTTCCAGCCGACCACCGCGCGGCTGATCGTCGAGCCGCGCATCACCCGCACCGTGTCCATCGCCCATTCGGTGCACCGGCCGCTGTCCTTCGCCGCCTCGTGCATGCGTGACCTGGTGCGCGAACTGCTGGTGGAGGCCGTGCGCGACGGCCGCTGGCGCGGCAACCTGATCGAGCGCGATGGCATGGCGCTGGATCAGGCGCGGGAGCAGACCGCCGACGTGTCGTCCTGAGCCAGGCGCTCGCGCGAGCGTTGCGGGTTCATGGTCAGCAGACCGACCAGGCCGGCCAGTGCCATCACCCCACCGCAGACCAGGAAGCCCTGGGCGTAGCCCTGCGGGTGGGCGGCACCGGCGCCGCTCACCAGCAGGCCGGTGACCACCGGCGCCGAGAGCCCGGCCAATGAGGCCACGGCATTGCCGATGGCGAGGATGCCGCCGCGCTGGCTACTGGGGGTGAACTCGGCGAGCATCGCCGGCCCCACCGAATACATCACCAGGGCCATGCCGCCGCTCAGGGTCAGGTTGATGATGCGCACCACCACCGGCAGTTCCAGCATCAACGAGGCCGAGAACAACCCACCGGCGATCAGGCAGCCCGAGACGAAGGCGCCGCGCGCCAGGCGCGAGGGCAGGCCGCGGCGCAGCAGGCGTTGCGACACCCAGGCCAGGATCAGGCTGAGCGGGGTGGTGACCACCACGAAGAGCACGAACATGTGCCCGGTGCGCAGTGGGTCGATGCCCAGGCCGATCTGCAGGTAGCTGGGCACCCAGGTCAGGGTCAGCGCCAGCGACCAGTTGGCGGCGAAATGGCAGAGGTAGTTGCCCAGCACGCTGGGGTCGCCGAGCAGGCGGCGGTAGGGCACCCGATGGGCGTCGGGCGCCGTCAGCTGGCCACGGCGCAGGGTGTCGAGCGTGCCTTCGCGGCCCAGCAGCAGCCACAGCCCGCACCACACCAGGCCGATCACGGCGAGCACCGCGAAGTTGGTGCGCCAGCCGTAGTGCAGGCTGATCCAGGGGATCATCGCGCCGGCTACCAGCAGGCCCATGGCGCTGCCGGAGTGCAGCAGCGCCACCGGCAGGCTGCGGCGGTCGTCGGGGAACCACTTGTACAACGCGTGGGTGGCCACCGGGGAAGCGGGGCCTTCGCCGATGCCCAGCAGCACGCGGCAGGCGACGATCATCCACAGCGAGCTGGCCAGCAGCATCGGCAGCTGGATCAGCGCCCAGAACAGGCCCATGCCGAAGAGCAGGGTGCGGGTGGGGCGGCGGTTGGCGAGGAAGCCGCCGACCACGGCGGAGACGGCGAACAGCCAGTGCAGGGCGCCGCCGATCAGGCCGAACTCGGTGGGGGAGAGGCCCAGTTCCTGGGTCATGGGCACGGCGACCAGGCCGATGACGACCTTGTCGAGGAAGTTGACCAGCATCATGAAGGCCAGCAGGAAGGCGATCGTCCAGGCGGGGCCGGGGCGGAAGGCAGTGTCTTCTCGGGTCATGGCGAATCTCGTTGTTCTTGTTCTGAAGAGCCCGGCCGCTTCCTGGCGGACGGGCGCTGCGGGGCTTGGGCCGCGCAGGGCGTGAGGGTGCAAGGTGCGGCCCACGGCGACGGCCGGGTCGTGGCCGGCGTGCCTCCGGAGCCGCATGTCGAGGCTCAGCCCGGCATCAGGATGCCCTTGGCGATGGTGTTGCGCTGGATCTCGCTGGTGCCGGTGAGGATGCGCATCATACGGGTTGCACGGAACATCCACTCGACGGGATGCCCCTTGATCAGCCCGGCGCCGCCATGCACCTGCACGGCCTTGTCGACGATGCGGAAGGCGGTCTCCGAGGCGTACAGCTTGCACATCGGCGCCTGCACCTTGATGTCGCCGCCGGCGTCGTTATTGGCCGCCGTGGCGTACATCATGCTGCGCGCGGCATAGAGCTCGGTGGCCATGTCGGCGAGCATGTGGTTGACCGCCTGGAACATGGCGATGGGCTGGCCGAACTGCTTGCGGGTGCGGGCGTGGTCCAGCGACAGCTGCAGCGCCAGGCCGGCCATGCCGAGCATGGTGGGGCAGTGCAGCAGGCGGTTGAGGGTGATGCGCCCCATGGCCAGCTTGAAGCCTTCGCCCTCGGCGCCGATGCGGTTCGCCACCGGCACGCGCACGTCCTCCAGGACGATGTCGCCATGGGCGCCGCCGCCGGACATCACCGAATAGTCGCTGTCCACGCGCACGCCGGGCGCGGCGAGGTCGACGAAGAACGCCGAGATGCCCTGCGGGCCGCGACCGGGGCCGGTGACCGCCAGCAGCACGGCGAGGTCGGCGTAGGACGCGCCGGAGATGTAGCGCTTGGCGCCACGCAGCACATAGTGGTCGCCCTCGAGGCGCGCCTCGGTGGTGATGGCGGTGGCGTCGGATCCGGCCTCGGCCTCGGTGAGGGCGAAGCACACCGCCTTCTCGGCGCGGCAGACCGGGCGCAGGAAGGCCTCGACCTGGTGCTCGCTGGCCACGCGGAACAGGTGGCCGATACGCGGCGGGCCGGAGAGCTCGCCCAGTACGTGCGGGGCCAGGGGCGAGCCGGTGAGCACCGCCGCTTCCTTCACCGCGCACAGCTCGGCGACGTTGAGCCCGGCACCGCCCAGGGCTTCGGGCAGCATCGCGTTGTAGAAGCCCAGTTCGCAGGAGCGGCGCCAGATGTCGCGCAGCAACGGCCTGGCCACGGGCTCGCCCCAGAGGATGCCTTCGCGCTCGACGAACGGAGCCAGTTCGTCACGGACGAAGGCCTGGATGCCGGCGATGAGACGCGCGGCTTTTTCGCTTGGTTCGATCATGTGTGGTTCTCCCGTCAGATCCGTCGTTCGCTGTTCTGCCAGTACGCTTCGCGGATCAGGCGGCGCACGACCTTGCCGTTGGGGTTCTTCGGCAGTTCCCGGACGAAGTCCACCGCGCGCGGCTTCTTGAAGCCGGCCAGGGAGCGTCCGCAGTGCTCGATGACCTGCTCGGCGCTGAGGCTCTCGCCGGGCTTGAGCACGATGACCGCGCGCACCGCCTCGCCCCATTGCTCGTCGGGCACGCCGACCACCGCCGCCTCGAACACCTGGGGCAGGGTGTAGAGCACCTGCTCCACTTCGGTGGGGTAGATGTTGAAGCCGCCGGAAATGATCATTTCCTTCTTGCGGTCGACGATGAAGACGTAGCCGCGCTCATCCACCCTGGCCAGATCGCCGGTGAGGTAGTAGCCGTCGCGCATCACCTCGGCGGTGAGCTCCGGCGCCTGCCAGTAGCCCTGCATGATGTCCGGGCCCTTGACCACGATCTCGCCGATCTCCCCGGGGCGTACGTCCTCGAAGGCGTCGTTGACCACCCGCAGGTCGGTCTCGAAGTAGCAGCGCCCGCAGGAGGCCAGGCGATCAGGGTCGTCGCCCTCGATCAGGTGGTCGCGCTCGGTGAGCACGGTGACCAGCGAGCAGGTTTCGCCGGCGCCGTAGCCCTGGGCGAGGATCGGCCCGAACAGCGCGATGGCGCGCTTGACCAGGGCCGGGGCCATGGGCGCAGCGCCGTACATCACCAGGTTCAGGCTGGAGAGGTCGAAGCGCTCGACGCCGGGCACGTTGACCAGGCGGTTGATCATCGCCGGCACCAGGAACAGGCGGTTCACCCGCTCGCGCTGGATGGTCTCCAGCAGCAACTGATCGTCGTAGCGCTCCAGTAGCAGGTTGCAGGCGCCCACCGCCAGCAGCGGCATGATCTGCATGCCGCTGGCGTGGGTGATGGGGCCGACATGGGCCATCACGTCGCCCGGTGCGGCACGGCGGGTGGGGCTGGCGATGCTCTTGCGGATCAACGCCTTGCGGTTACCGAAGGAGAGCATCGCGGCCTTGAGCACGCCGGAGCTGCCGGAGGTGTAATGCAGCACCGCCAGGGCGTCGTCGGCCGGGTCGCAGTGCACCGGCGCCTCGCTGCCGCGCGCCAGTACGGCGGCGTATTCGGCGTCACCGGCGCTGCCGTCCAGGGAGACGATCAGGCGCAGCCGTGGCAGCTCGCCACGACGGGCGTGCAGGGCCGCGGCGAAGCGCCCGTCGGCGATCACCGCCTGGCTATGGGAGTCGTCGAGCACCTGGATGATTTCGTCCAGGGACAGGCGTGCATTGATCGGCACCTTGACCATGCCGGCCTTGTAGAAGGCCACCTCGGCCTCCACCAGCTCGATACGGTTGAGCGCGAGGATCGCCACGTGCGCGCCCTCGGCCAGGCCAAGGGCCTGCAGGCCGGAGGCCAGGCGGTTGGTGTGGCGTTCGAGCTGGGCGAAGGTGATGCGTTGCCGGCTGTCGATCAGCGCTTCCTGGTCGGGCCAGTACAGCGCACTGCGGCTGATGATCTTTCCTAAATTCAACGTGTTGTTCTCATCGGCAGGGAGAGTGCGCCGATGCTATCCAAGCGAACTATCGCGCCACCAATACAACAGTACGATGCGGGCCATATCGATATGGAATGGGTGGGGCGGGCGAGGTGCTGCATTCGACTCCGCCTGGTGGATGAAAGAGCGCCATCCACCCTACGCAGCGGTCATGTCCGCGCGGGGGCGGTTCCCCCTCTATCCCCGCGCGGCAACCGATTCCAGGTAGGCGCAGAGCATGTCGGCCATGGCGTCGGCGTAGCGCTCGATCTCCTCCGCCGTGCGCGTGCGCTCGGAGAATTGCTTGCCCACGGTGCCGAGGGTGGTGGTGACCAGGTCGCTGGCCAGGGTGCGGGTGGCGCCCGGGGCGGCGGGCAGTACCTCTTCCATGAAGGTTTCGAAGATGCGCCCGGCAGCGGCCTTGGCTTCCTGCGCCTCGGGGGCGTCGCGGTAGAGCGGGGCGGCGTCGTCGAGGGCGATGCGCATGTCGGCTTCCTCGCATTCGGAGCGGAGGAAGGCGTGGACCAGGGTGCGCAGGCGCGTCAGCGGCGGGGTGGCGAGGTCTTCGAGGATGCTGCGCAGCAGTTCGCTGGTCTGGCGCCACTCGTCGCTCTGCAGGCGGAACAGGATGGCCGCCTTGTTGGGGAAGTACTGGTACAGCGAGCCGACGCTGACGCCGGCGCGCTCGGCCACCCGCGCCGTGGTGAAGCGCTGCGCGCCCTCCTTGGCCAGAACCTGAATAGCGGCCTGCAGGATGGTGGCGACCAGCTCGGTGGAACGGGCCTGCTGGGGTTGCTTGCGCGAGGAGATACGCGGGTTCTGGCGTTCGGTCATGGCGGGGCCTGGCAATGCGAATAGTAAGACCTGACGGATTGATCGCATTCTATTCCGGCGCCGACGATGCGCTCAACGAAGCCTGGAGACCTTGCATGAACACCCTGACCCAACCCGCCCTCACCGCCTTGCTGGACCGCCTGTTCGCCGAGGCCGACACGGCCTGGCAGGCACTGGGGCCGAGCCTTGCCGAGCTTGCCGAAGGCGAAGTGGCGAGGCTGATGCGGAGCAAGACCGAATACCGCGAGTTCTACGCTCGCCTCAAGGACGTGGCGCTGCCCGTCTCCCGCGAGACCGGCCGCCTGCTGTACATGCTGGCGCGCAGCAGCGGTGCGCGGACCATCGTCGAGTTCGGCACCTCCTTCGGCATCTCCACGCTGCACCTGGCCGCCGCGCTGCGCGACAACGGCGGCGGCCGGCTGATCACCAGCGAGTTCGAACCCACCAAGGTGGCGCGGGCCCGTGGCAACCTCGCCGCCGGCGGGCTGGAGGACCTGGTGGAGTTCCGCGTGGGCGATGCGCTGAGCACCCTGGCGCGGGACCTGCCCGAGGCCATCGACCTGCTGTTGCTCGACGGTGCCAAGGCGCTCTACCCGGAGATTCTCGCCCTGGTGGAAAGCCGCCTGCGCCCCGGCGCGCTGGTGATCGCCGACAACGCCGAGCACAGCCCCGAGTACCTGGCGCGGGTGCGCGAGGCGGGCAGCGGCTACCTCTCCGTGCCCTTCGCCGAGGACGTGGAACTGTCGCTGCGCCTGGGGGCGTGAGCGTCGGTGGGCGGGTAGAGGACGACGGACGCACGCAGCTTGTTGCCGCCGAACAGGCGCATGCGCTGGAAGCGCGCATGGCTCACCGGCATGTGCTGGCAGTCCAGCGCCTGGCGGTGGCGGCTGTGGTCGATGTCCGGGTCGTGGAGGTAGACGAAATCCTCGTCGCAGCCGGTGACCAGCACCCAGTGCGGGGCCTTGGTGCGGGTCAGCTGGTAGCTGCTGATCAGCACCAGCGGCAGGCCGCCTTCGGCGAGTTGCGCGGGCAGGTCCTGGCGGCTGGCGGGCACCTGCTCGACGTCGCTCGCGCGCAGCTCGTCGCAGAAGGCCTCGTGCACCAGGCGCATGACCTCGCGCTTGCCTTCGCTGCGCACGCCGCTGAGGAACAAGGGGCCTGCGACACTGACCTGCAGGCGCACGCGAAAGCCCCGGCGCCAGGCGGCCAGGGCCAGCCCCTGGGGGCTGCAGCCGCCGTGGCCGGAGGTCATGAACACCGTGGTCGCCTCACGCCAGAGCTGCACTTCCTCGCGCCGCGTGAGCGGGCGTCCCGGTTGCAGGCCGGCCATGGCCATCATCAGGCAGGCGGGGCCGCAGGTGAACTCGGTGCTCTGCTGGTAGTAGGGCACCGCCCGCGCGGCATCGAGCGGGCGCTGGACGATGCGCTTTTCGTAGCGCAGCGCCTGGGCGTGGTCCTCGTAGTAGTCGTCGATGCAGGCGAAACGGCGGTAGCCGACCCGCTCGTAGAGGGCGATGGCGGGGTGGTTGTCCGGGCGCACCTCCAGGCGCAGGTAGGCGCAGTCGTGGTCGCGGGCGCGGCGCTCCGCCTCCGCCAGCAGCGCCTTGCCCAGGCCATGGCCACGGGCGTCGGGGGCGATGGCGATGGAGTACAGGCGGGCCAGCGAGGTGCCGCGGTGGAACAGCAGCAGCGCGTAGCCCATGACCTGGCCGGCGGCCTCGGCCACCGCCAGGCTGGCGTGGGCGCGGGCGATCATCCACTGGAAGCTGCGCGGCGACAGGCGATCGAGTTCGAAGCACTGGTTCTCCAGGTGGAGCAGGGCGTCGAGGTCGTCGGGGCGGGCATCGCGAAAGCTGAAATTCATGGCGCTTCCTGGCTCAGGCAGGGGGCCGGGCACGGTTGCGCCCGGCGCGAGGGGCTTAGCGGCGGGGTGTCCGTCGCGACGCCTTGTCGCGCGCCTGTCGCGCCAGGTCGCCGGGCTTCATGCGGCTGTCGACGTAGTTGATGGCGATGCTCAGGGCGACGATGGCGACGAGGACGCTGAGGGCGATGTGCAGGGGTTCCATGGGGCTTCCTTGGGGTGAGTGATGCCAGCGGGCGGGATGCCCGGCGGCGGTTGCGAGTGGGGGGCGTTGCGTCAGCTGGCCGGGGGCGATGCGCGGGCGGCCACCAGCCGGCGCAGGGCCAGCAGCATCAGGCCCGCCAGCACGGCGAGGGCGAGGACGAACAGCGGGTAGGAGAGCCACCAGGGGATGGCGGCGGTCATCATGCTGAACTCGGACATGCCGCCGATGCCGGCGATCAGGTTCAGCGGCAGGAACACCACGTTGATCAGGGTGAGCTTGCGCAGCATCTCGTTCATGGTGGTGTTCAGCAGGCTGCCGCGCGCCTCCATGAGGCCGGCCAGCACCGTGGAATAGATTTCCGCCTGCTTGATGCACTGGTCGTTCTCGATGATCAGGTCGTCGAGCAGCTCCAGGCTTACCGGGGGGAAGCCCAGGCGCTCGCCCTGGCTGCGCAGGCGTGCCAGCACCGCGCCGTTGCCGTGGATGGCGTTGAGGTAATACACCAGGCTTTCGCTGAGGCCGAGCATCTGCAGCAGGTGGCGGTTGTGCTGGCTCTGGTTGAAGCGCTGCTGCAGCTCGCGGGCGACCAGCTTGATCACCTTGAGGTGGCCCTCGTAGTGGTGGATGTTGCCCAGCAGGATGGCCAGCAGCACATCCAGCGGCTGGCGCAGGTCATGGCGCCCGGCGAGGCCGCCGAGCAGCGAGTCGGCGTTGGAAATGAGTACCAGTTGGCGCTCGTCCAGCAGCATGCCGAAGGAGGACACCTCGAAGGCGAAACGCTCGCCGCCGGAGTAGTTCTCCGGGCGCTTCCAGATGAGGAACAGCGAGCCGGCGCGGAACTCCACGCGGGCCACCTCGTCCGGGTCCAGGGCCGAGGCCAGGGCATGGGCGTCGAGGCCGAAGCGGCTGCGCAGCCACTCCAGCTCCTCGGCCTCGGGGGCGATGCACAGCTGCAGCGGCGCCGCGTCGTCGGTGCAGGGGCGCAGGGTGCCGTCGGTCAGCCTGTAGCTCTGGCGCATGGGCCGTGCTCCTTCAGTGGGCGCCGCCACGGCGCTTGAGTTCGAGGCGGCGGATGAAGTCTTCCAGCACCAGGCTATAGAGCTCATCGCGCAGGTGGGCGTCCTCGATGCCGGCGTCGAGGTTGGGGTTGTCGTTCACCTCGATGACCTTGACGCTGCCGTCCACTTCCTTGAGGTCGACGCCATAGAGCCCGTCGCCGATCAGGTTGGCGGTCTTCAGAGCCAGCTCCACCACCGCCTTCGGCGCCTGTTCCACCGGCAGGGTGCGGCATTCGCCGATCACCTCGGTGCCCTGGGCCTTGTGGTTGACGATCTGCCAGTGGCCCTTGGACATGAAGTACTGGCAGGCGAAGATCGGCCGGCGGTTGAGGATGCCGATGCGCCAGTCGTATTCGGTGAAGAGAAATTCCTGGGCGAGGAGCAGCACCGAGTGCTCGAACAGCCCGGCGCTGGCCTCGCGCAGCTGCTGCAGGTTCTCCACCTTGATCACCCCGCGCGAGAAGCAGCCGTCGGGGATCTTCAGCACCAGGGGGAAGCCCAGGCGCTCGCCGACCTTGTCCAGCTCCTGGGGGTTGTCGCGGTAGAGGATTTCGGTGGCCGGCATGCTCAGGCCGTGGCTGCGCAGCAGGTCGGTGAGGAACACCTTGTTGGTGCAGCGCAGGATCGACGCCGGGTCGTCCATCACGATCAGCCCCTCGCTCTCGGCCTTCTTGGCGAAGCGGTAGGTGTGGTCGTCGACGCTGGTGGTCTCGCGGATCAGCAGCGCGTCGTACTCGGCCAGGCGCGAATAGTCCTTCTTCTCGATCAGGTCCACTTCTATGCCCAGGCGCTTGCCGACCCGCACGAAGTTCTCCAGGGCGCGGGCATTGGAGGGCGGCAGCGGCTCGTCCGGGTTGTGCAGGATGGCCAGGTCGTAGCGCGCGACCCGGCGCGAGCGCGGCAGGCGCCAGACCTTGCGGTTGAAGCCGTCGAGGGCGCTGGCGAACTGGTCTTCCTGGGCCTCGCGCAGCTTGTGCAGCGAACCCGGGCGCAGGCCGGCGATGCGCCAGGTGTCGCCCTTGCGTACGTCCACCAGGAGGATGGGGCAGGGGAAGGCCTCGAACAGCTGGCGGGCGATGTCCTGCAGCGGCTCGAAGTCGGTGCGGCCGAAGTACAGGCTGAGGGTGAAGCCTTCGGTGTTGGCCCAGGGGTGCTGGGCGAGGGCCTCTTCCAGGGACTTCTCCAGGTCGTCCAGGGCCAGGCCGTAGAGCGACTTGCGCGCCAGCTCGCTGATGGTGCGCACCGAGGGGATGACCTTGTGCCCGCGCGCCTCGGCCAGCAGCGAGCAGTAGTAGCCGTGGCCCAGGTACTTGTAGTGACGGCACAGGTTGATGACCTGGACCTTCTTGTCCAGCTCACCGCCGCGCGACTGCTCGAGGTACTCCCGCGCGGTGAGCATCTCCTCGCTGGGGATGTAGGAGGACCAGTCCTCCCGGCGCTCGACGATGATCAATACCTGGCCGCCGTCGCGGCGCTGCAGGAGGTCCTGAGCGAGGCCGACGGCCTGGAGTGGGTCGGGGGGAATGCTGCTGAGACTGGCTTGAACCGAAGACATCTTCACGGGCCCGCTTGAGAGGTGGTGCGCCTCAATTAAGCAGCAAGCCGGGGCCCTGTCTCGCGTCGTTACGCAGGCTTTACGGGGGCTGTGGCGATCCTTATGCAAACGCTGCGCGGCGGGCGTTCTAGGGGCTTGGTGGTGGGCCGGCTTGGCAGCTGGCGGGAGTCTGCTAGCGTCAATCCAGCGTCTGCCGCTTCGCTTGGGAGCCTATCCGGGAAGGGGCGATGCATCCGGGGTTCCTCGCTAGCGCCTTGACCAGGAGTCATCGATGAAACACGCATTGGTATCTGCCGCCCTCGCGCTGTCCACCGCGCTGGTGGGCTGTTCGAGCACGCTGACCCAGCCGGACCAGTACTCCGGCTTCCTTTCCAACTACGACAGCCTGCAGCAAGCCACCACGCCCTCCGGCGCGGAGGTGATGCGCTGGATCGACCCCGCCGTGGACATCGGCCGCTACACCGCCGTCTACGTCGAGCCCACCCAGTTCTACCCACGCCCCCAGGCCACCGAGAAAATCCCCCAGAGCACCCTGGACGGCATCACCCGCTACTACGACATGGCGCTCAAGCGCGAAATCAGCAACAGCCTGTCGCTGGCCAGCAAGCCGGGGCCGGGCGTCATCGTCGTGCGCGCGGCCATCACCGGTGTCAGCAGCAAGACCGAAGGGCTCAAACCCTATGAGGTCATTCCGGTGGCCCTGGTGGCAGCGGCGGTGAGTACCGCCAGTGGCATCCGCGACCAGGAGACCGAACTGGCCACCGAGGCGCAGTTCCTCGATGGCGGCAGCAACAAGGTGATCGCCCAGGTGGTGCGCAAAGGGACCGGTACGCCGCTGGAGAACAGCGCCCAGGTGATGCAGCCGGCGGATGTCACGGGCGTTATCGACGGCTGGGCCAAGGACATGAACCAGAGCTACCAGAAGCTCAAGGCGAAGTAGCGCGCCCTCAGGCCGCCTGAACGGGTAGCTCCAGCTCCATGGTTTGGGCCAGCAGCGCGGAGCCTTCGCGCAGCGGCTCCGGCTCGCCGACGGGGCGGAAGCCCTGGGCGCGGTACAGGCCCATGGCCGGGCTCTCGGCCAGGGTGACGCCGAGACGCACGCGGCGCACGCCCAGGCTTTGCGCCCAGGCCAGGGCATCGGCCAGCAGTGCGCGGCCGGCACCTAGGCCACGGCGCGCCGGGTCGACCCACATCTGGTAGAGGTCGGCCACGGCGGGCTCGCTGGCCGAACGGCGGCACCAGAGCAGCCCGCAGGCGGCACCCTCATCGAGCGCGAACAGCACCCTGTCATTGCCGGAGGCAATCGCGTTGGCGATCCGGCTGGCCCAGGCGTCGTCCGACCGCGTGTGTTCCGCCGCGAAGGTGCTGCCGAAGGCCTCCGGCGAGTCGCGCAGGGCCTGCAGGCGCAGGTCGCGGTAGGCCGGCCATTCGCCGGCCTCTATCGGGCGTATGCGCAGCGCCGTCATTCGGCGGTCCACACCGCCAGCTCGTAGCCGTCCGGGTCGATGAAGTGGAAGCGACGCCCGCCGGGGAAGGCGAAGGTTTCACGGCTGATGGTGGCACCGGCGGCCTGCAGGCGGCTCTGGGTCTGTGCCAGGTCGTCGGCGTAGAGGATCACCAGCGGGCCACCCGGGCGCACCGGCTCACCCGTGGTGAAGCCGCCAGTGAGGCGGCCGTCGGTGAACTCGCTGTAGGTGGGGCCGTAGTCGGTGAAGGTCCAGCCGAAGGCCGCGCCGTAGAAGGCCTTGCTGCGGGCGATGTCGGTGACGTTGAACTCGATGTTGTCGATCTGGCGGTCGTTCCCTCGGGTGCCCATGGCGGCTTCCTTGACGTGTGTGGAGGGCCATCTTAGAGCCCTCCGCCCGCTATCGGAAGGGCGATCAGGGTTCGCCTTTGCGCTCCCGGGTGGCGTGCCAGCAGATCAGCGAGCCGGCGGTAACCAGCACCGCACCCTGCCAGAACTGCAGCGTCAGGCTGGCGCCGAGCCAGGCCGCGGCGAAGGCCGAGGAGAGCACCGGGGCGAAGTAGGAGGCGGTGGCCAGCAGGGTGAGGTTGCCGCGCAGGATGCCGATGTTCCACAACGCGTAGCCGCCGGCCATGGCGATGCCGGCGGCGAATAGTTCGGCGCCGCCACGCAGGGTGAACTCAGGCAGTGCCTGGCCGGCGAAGGCGAACTTCAGCCAGAGCACGGCCGCCGTGAGGATGAAGAAGAACGCCACGTGGTTCTCGCCCCGGGCATAGCGCCGGGTGACGTTGCAGTAGAGCGCGAAGGTGATGGCGCAGGCCGCCGCCAGGCTGTAGCTCAGCGGGTTGGATTGCACGTTGGCGATAAGGCTCGGTAGCGACAGCCCATCGGTGCTCACCACCCAGAGGATGCCGAACAGCGCGATGGCGGTGCCGGGCAGGATCAGCCAGCGCGCCGGCTGACGGTTCATGACGATGGCCAGCAGCACCGTGAGGCTCGGCCACAGGTAGTTGACCACGCCGAGCTGGATGGCCTGGTTGCTGTCGAGGGCGTAGCCCTGGGCCAGGGACAGGCAGATCTCGTAGGTGACGAACAGCGTCGTGCCGATGACCAGGTAGAAGCGCGAGCTGGAGCGCAGGCGCGGCCGGCCCAGCAGGGCGATGAGCAGGATGGCGCCGAGGCTGTAGATCAGCGCCGCGCCGCCGATGGGACCGAAGAAGCCGCTCACGCTGCGGATCAGCCCGGAGGCGGTGCTCCACAGGAGGATGGCCGCCAGTCCACACGCCGTCGCGCTTCGCCCACTGCTGATCCGCATCGTTCACCCACAGGAAAAAGGCGGTGATTCTACAGGCTCGGTTGGCCGAGGGGGCGGTTGGCGGCCGTCTCCGCCAGCCTCTGTCGGATGACAGCCAGGGCGTCGCGGAAGATCGGGTGCCATTCCTCGGTGGGGAGTTCGTCCAGCGGGTGCCAGAAGAAGCGGAACTCATGGCCGCCGTCGTCGGCCGTGTGGTGGCTCCAGGCATCCGCCAGGTCTGCGGCCGCCCGGCAGAGGTGGAAGGCCCAGGTGTGCCCGGTGGGGGTGGCTTGCCAGGTGCCCAGGTCGAGGATCGCCTCACCCTGGATGCCGGCCTCTTCGGCCAGCTCGCGAACGGCCGCCGCCGCGCTGCTTTCCCCGGGCTCGACGCTGCCCTTGACCAGCTGCCCGCCAGGGGGTGGAGGAAGGCGAGTACCTCCAGCCTGTCGCGCTGGCGCAGCACCACGGGGCAGGCCTTGTCGACCTTGATGGCGGCGATCACAGGGTCATGACCATCTCGTGCCAGGCCATGCCGCCATGGTCGGACGGGGAGGGCCGCACATAGGCGTAGCCCATGCGCCGGTACAGCTCGACGTGGCGCTCCTTGCACATCAGGTGGATGGTCGCCTTGCCCATCTCGCGCATGCGCTGCACGAAGGTGCGCATCAGCAGCGTGGAGAAGCCCTTGCCCTGGTGCGCCGGGTCGACCACCACCGACATGATCACCACGTTTGGCGCGGCGGCGTCATGGCCGACCAGCTCCTTGAAGGCCTCGTCGGACATCACCACCTCGTGGGCGCAGCCGCTGTTGATGAAGCCCACCACCTCGCCGTCCTGCTCCAGGATCAGGAAGCCTTCCGGGTACTGGGCGATGCGCGTCTCGATCTTCTCGCGGGTCGCAGCCTCGTCGCCTTCATAGGCGGAAATCTCGATCTGGTAGCAGCGGTCGGTATCGGACAGGGTGGCGGTGCGGAAACTGGGCGTGCTCATGGAAGACCTCGATGCAAGTGCGGCGCGGCATGGTAAAGCAGGCGCCGGAGCCTGGACAGTTGCGGGGTTCGGCCTCGCTGCGAGCGCCCCCGGTGGGAGCGGCTTCAGCCGCGAAAGACCCGCAGCCGGCACAAGGCTGCACGTGGCCGGATATTCCGTCGCGAATGAATTGGCTGTCTGCGTTAAGTGCTGCTAGAGGATTTGAGCCCAGCTGATTGCCGAGCTTTGGTGATGTTTCTGGTTTCGCCCTCCCGGGCGAGTCTCTTTTGGCAGTCGCCCCAAAAGAAACCAAAAGGGCTTGCCCCATCATCCGGCCCGACTGCGTCGGGTGCCCTCACTCCATCGTCGCTATCGGGGGCCGGCGCGATGGGCCATCCATGGCCTGGCGCGCCTCTCGCGGCATCCATGCCGCTCGTCCCCCGGCGCAACGATTGCGTTCAGCCTCCTGGAGGGGCGTTGGCGGCTGCTCCAACTTTCTTCGTCCAGCGCATCACCACGTGGTGCGCACAGGCTTTCGTAGGATGGTGTAGAGCGAAGCGAAACCCATGCGGTGGAGGTGGTACGAACTCTTGGGCGCCCGGAAATGGCCGTGCTTGAGCGCTTGCTTTAAAACCACAACAGCTAACGCAGACAGAGCCAATGAATTCGCCCACGAGGTGGGCGGCGGTGTGGGCTGCAAGATCCTTTGGTGGATGAGAAGAGCGCCATCCACCCTACACACCGGTCGGCGCCGTGGTGCGGGTTGCACTGTCTGTCGTCTTCGACGGGGGCCGGGCGCTAAGCTGTGGCCCTCTCGAAAATGGGGCGTGATGCCGGGCGGTGAGGGTGGACAGGTTCCAGGAAATGAAGGTGCTGCTGGCGGTGACCGAGGCGGAGAGCTTCGCCGGTGGCGCCAAGCTGATGGGCATGTCGCCACCCGGCGTGACCCGCGCCATCGCGGCGCTGGAGGCGCGCCTGGGCACCTTGCTGCTGGCCCGCAGCACACGCAGCCTGCGCCTGACCGAGGCCGGGCGGCGCTATGTGGAGGATTGCCGGCGCATCCTGCTGGAACTGGAAGAGGCCGAGGAGCTGGCCGCCGGCAGCCATGTGCGCCCGCGCGGGCGGCTGACGGTGACGGCGCCGGTGATGTTCGGCGAGCTGTACCTCATCCCGCTGATCGCCGAGTACCTCGACGCCTACCCGGAAGTGGAGATCAACGCGCTGCTGGTGGACCGCGTGGTGAACATGGTGGAGGAGGGCGTGGATGTGGCGGTGCGCATCGGCCACCTGCGCGAGGGCGAGCACGGGGCGCTGCAGGTGGGGCAGATACGCCCGGTGGTGTGCGCGGCACCCGGCTACCTCGACAAGGTGGGGCGGCCGCGCCGGCCGGAAGAGCTGCAGGACGCGCCCATCGTCATGTCGTCCGCCAGCGGGCTGTTGCGCCACTGGCAGTTCGAGGGGCCCGATGGCCCCTTCGGCTTCACGCCCACGCCGCGCCTGCTGGTCAGCTCCAACCAGGCGGCGATCAACGCCGCGCGCCTGGGCTGGGGCTACACCCGGGTGCTGTCCTACCAGGTGGCGGGCGCCGTGGCTCGGGGTGAGCTGGAAACCGTGCTGGATGCCTTCGAGACCGCGGCGCTGCCGGTGCACATCATCCAGCAGGGCGGGCGCCGGGAGTCGGCCAAGGTGCGCACCTTCATCGACCATTGCGTGACGCGCCTGCGGGCCGACAGCGCCCTGCGCGCGGCCGGGCGATGAGTAAACACCGCGAGATGCAGGTGTTCCTGGCCGTGGCCCAGGCGGGCAGCCTGGCGGCGGCGGCGCGGGCGCTGGAACTGTCCCAGGCTACGGTGATGCGCACCGTCGCCGCGCTGGAGGCGCGCATTGGCTCGGCCCTGCTGGTACGCAGCCCCCGCGGCGTGAGCCCGAGCCCGGCCGGCGAGCGCTTCGCCGAAAGCTGCCGGCGCATCCTCGAACAGCTCGGCGAGGCGGAGCGTTCCGTGGCCGGGTTGCACGCGCAACCCGTGGGGCAACTGACCCTGGCCATGCCGCTGCTCATGGCGCACCAGGTGTTCACCCCTATCGCGCTCGATTACCTCAATGCCTTCCCCGAGCTCTCGCTGAACATCCAGGCGTGCGAGGCCCTGCCCAGGTTGCTGGAGGAGGGCGTGGACGTGGCCCTGGTGGTCGGCCAGTTGCCGGATTCCTCCGGCTTCGCGGTGCCGGTGGGGCGGGTGCGACCGGTGGTGTGCGCGGCCCCGGCCTACCTGGCGCGCCGAGGGCGCCCGCAAAGCCCCGAGGCGTTGCAGGGGCACCGCACCATCGCGACCTCGTCCACCGGCCATGCGGGGGATTGGCGCTTCGCCGGCGGCGCGGTGAAGGTCGTGCCCCGCTTGATCTGCAGCACCCCCCAGGCGGCCATCCGCGCCGCCGTTGCCGGCTTCGGCCTGGTCCACTGCCTGAGTTACGAGGTGCACCAGGAGCTGCAGGATGGCCAGCTGCACAGGCTGCTGGAGCCCTTCGCCGCCGAGCCCGTACCGGTGCAACTCTTCTACCGCGAAGGACGCCGCGCCGCCGCCCGGGTGCGCAGCTTCCTCGACTTCGCCGTGCCACGGCTGCGCGCGCACCCTGCGTTCGAGGGCTGAGCCGGGTTGCACCCGACCTACAAGGGCACGGTGCCGTAGGTTGGCGCCGAGCGCAGCGAGGCCCAACACAGCGATGCATAGTCCCGCTGGTACCCCTCTGTGGGAGCGGCTTCAGCCGCGAAAGGCCCCCAGCCGGCACAGGGCTGCGCATGGGCGGGTATTCCATCGCGAATGAATCTCCCACGATGGTGCTGCTGGGCGAATGAATTGGCTCTGTCTGCGTTAGCTGTTGTGGTTTTAATGCAGACGCTCAAGCACGGCCATTTTCGGTCGCCAAAGGGTTCGTACCACCTCCGCCGCATGGGTTTCGCTTCGCTCTACACCATCCTACGAAAGCCGCCAGCCGCGGCGTACACCCGCAGGTGATGCGCACATCAATGTGGGGATTCGAGCGAAGAACGTTGGAGCAGCCGCCAAACGCCCCTTTCAGGAGGCCGAGCGAATCGTCGTGTAAGGGGGTGAGCGACATGGATGTCGCGAGAGCCGCGATGGGCCAGGGATGGCCCTTCGCGGCGTGCCCCTGGAACGATGATAGAGCGAGGGAAGTCTGGCGAAGCCAGACCCGTATGCAGGGGCAAGCCCTTTTGGTTCCTTTTAAGGCGATTGTTAAAAGGGACTCGCCCGGGTGGGCGAAACCAGAAGCATCACCAGAACTCGGCAATCAGCTGAGCTCAAATCCTCTAGCAACACTTAACGCAGACAAAGCCAATGAATTCGCCCCTACAGAAGGCCGCTGCACGGGTATGACCGCCTCATCCCGTTATTTCAGAAAATGAAAGAGTGGATTGCCTTTGATGGTGATTCTGCTCAGCGGTGCGTGGGCTCAACATGGCTCCATCGTCGTGAACGCCCAGCCGGGCGGTTCACGGTGAACCACCCGAACCCATAAGGAGTCACCGCCATGTCCCGTCCCGCCATCAAGCTGTACCGCCACCCGCTGTCCGGCCACGCCCATCGTGTGGAGCTGATGCTCTCGCTGCTGCAGCTGCCCACCGAGCTGGTCTTCGTCGACCTGGCCAACGGCGCCCACAAGCAGGCCGACTTCCTGGCCATCAACCCCTTCGGCCAGGTGCCGGTGATCGATGACGCCGGCACCCTGGTCAACGACTCCAACGCCATCCTCGTCTACCTGGCCAAGCGCTACGGCGAAGGCCGCTGGCTGGCCGAAGACGCCGTCGGCGCCGCCCAGGTGCAGCGCTGGTTGTCGGTGGCCGCCGGCCAGGTGGCCTATGGCCCGGCCGCAGCGCGCCTGATCACCGTGTTCGGTGCGGCGTTCAACGCCGATGAAGTGATCAACCGTGCCCACGTGCTGCTCACGGTGATGGAAGGCGAGCTGGGCTCGACGGCGTTCCTGACCGGCACCGAGCCCTCCATCGCCGACGTGGCCAACTACAGTTACATCGCCCATGCGCCGGAGGGCAACGTGTCGCTGGAGGCCTACCCGAATGTGCGTGCCTGGTTGGCCCGCATCGAAGCGCTGCCGGGCTTCGTGCCCATGCAACGCACCGCCGCCGGCCTGCAGGCCGCCTGAGCCGACCCGAGGCTGCCGGCCCGCCCGGCAGCCCTTTTCACAAGGAGGGCAAACCATGGAACCGATTCCCAGCCAGCGCCCCTCGCCCTGGCATGCCGGTGAAAAGCAGCTGCAGGAAACGGTCGGCGTGGCCGAGCGGATGGAAGCCCACGGGCAGAAGGTCATCCGCGACTACATGCCCGACCAGCACCGCGCCTTTTTCCATCAGTTGCCCTTCCTGATCGCCGGTGCGGTGGATGGCGAAGGCCGCCCCTGGGCCACCCTGGTCGAAGGCCCGGAAGGCTTCGTCACCTCGCCCGACCCCAAACGCCTGGTGCTCGACCTGGCCGCGCGCCCGCTGGACCCACTGGACCCGGCCACCCCCGGCCTCGGTGCCGGCGCCGCCCTCGGCCTGCTCGGCATCGAACTGCACACGCGGCGGCGCAACCGCCTCAATGGTTCGATCGGCCAGGCTTCGGCGCAGCAACTGGAGGTGCAGGTCGAGCATTCCTTCGGCAACTGCCCGCAGTACATCCAGCTGCGTGAATGGAGCAGTTCCCCCGAGCCCCGTGGCACGGTCCGCCAGGACGCCAGCGAGCTGGACGAGCGCGCCCGCGCGATGATCCTCGCTGCCGACACCTTCTTCGTCGCCAGCTATGTCGACCACGAGGAAGGCGGTCGCGCCGTGGACGTTTCCCACCGTGGCGGGCGCCCCGGTTTCGTGCGGGTGGAAGGCAACCGCCTGACCATCCCGGACTATGCCGGCAACCTGCACTTCAATACCTTGGGCAACCTGATCAGCAACCCGCGCGCCGGCCTGCTGTTCGTCGATTTCGAGCAGGGCAATGTGCTGCAGGTGCAGGGCCGTGCCGAGGTGATTCTCGACAGCCCGCTGATCGCCGCCTTCGAAGGGGCCGAACGCATCTGGACCCTGGATATCGAGCAGGTGGTGTTCCGCCCGGGCGCGATGTCGCTGCGTTGGGCCTTCGACGAATACGCCCCCACCAGCCTGATGACCGGCACCTGGGCCGAAGCGGAAGAGCGCCTGCGTGAAGGCGAGCGGCGTCGCCAGTGGCAGCAGTGGCGGGTGCTCAGCCAGCAGCAGGAGAGCGCCGATATCCGCTCCCTGGTCCTGGCCCCGGAAGACGAGGGCGAGGTGAATTTCACCCCCGGCCAGCACATTCCCCTGCGCCTGCTCACCGCTGATGGTGAGGCCCTGGTGCGCACCTACAGCGTCTCCAGCGCGCCGAGCGACGGTTACCTGCGCATCAGCGTCAAGGCGCAGGGCAAGGGCTCGCGGCACCTGCACGAACAGGTGCAGGTCGGTGATGTGCTGGAGGCGCGCCCGCCCCTGGGCAGCTTCACCCTGAAGACCGACAGCCAGCGCCCGGTGGTGCTGATCGGTGCGGGGGTGGGCATCACCCCGATGGTTTCCATGGCCCGTGAGCTGGTGGCGCTCAACGAGCGGCAGGCGCAGGGTCGACGCATCCACCTGTTCCAGGGCGCCCGGACGCTGCACGACCTGCCGTTCCAGGCCGAGTTGCAGGCCCTGGTGCAGCGCGGCAATGGCTTGCTGAAGCTGACCCGCGCCCTGAGTGCCCCCGAGGCCGAAGCACAGCCGGGGCGCGATTTCGAGCTGAGCGGCCGGCTGGGCCTGGCGCAGATCCAGGCCGCCCTGTCCTTCGATGACTACGACTTCTACCTGTGTGGCCCGGGTGGGTTCATCCAGGCCCTCTACGACGGTTTGCGCGGGCTGAATGTCGCCGACGGCCGCATCCATGCCGAAGCCTTTGGCCCCTCGGCTCTGCAGCGGCACAGCGAGGCCCAGGCCGCGGTGCCGTCCCAGCCGCCGGCAGCGACCACGGCGGTGCCGGTGTACTTCACTGCCTCGGCCAAGGAAGCGCGCTGGACGCCCGAGAGCGGCAGCCTGCTGGAGCTGGCCGAGAGCCGTGGCCTGACCCCCGAGTTCAGTTGCCGGGGCGGTTCCTGCGGTACCTGCAAGACGCGCCGGGTCAGTGGCCAGGTGCATTACCCCAACCCGCCGGCGGAGTTGCCGGAGGCGGACATGGTGCTGATCTGCTGCGCCGTACCGGCCGAGGGCGAGGATGGCCCGCAGCCCCTTGTGCTCGATCTCTGACGAGGTGATGACATGTTCGACAAACCGCAAGCCAATGCCCGCCCCGTCGCGCTCCTGCAGTGGAACGACGTCCCGGACCTACCCACCCGCGACGCCTCAGGTGTGCAGCGCTGGGCGGAGTCGGAGGCCGGTTACCTGCTGCCGCAGCTGCTGTTCCCCATGGAGTGCGTGGCGCCGGCCCAGCCAGGTTGCTCTGCGCCTTTCATCTGAGCCTGGTCATGGGCCCGCTGAGGGCTCGGCAGGATGTGCGCATGCCGTAGGGTGTGCCGTGTGCACCTCCGCACGGTGCTTCCGGTGAATTCCAGGTGCGCGCAGCACACCCTACAAGTGAGCTCAATCCACCCCGTCCCTGTCGCCAGTCCGCTGCCGGGCGCAGTGGAGCCTGTGCAGGGTGATCTTGCGCACCTCCGCCTTGCTCACTTCGATGTGCTCGCGCAGCAGTTGGCAGGCCGGCTCGGCGTGCCGTTGCAGGATGGCCTCGAGGATGCGCCCGTGCTCGTCGTAGGTGGCGGCGATGCGTGGCTGCTGGGTGAAATCCAGGCGCCGGATGATGCGGATCTTCTCGCTGATCTCGCGGTGCGTGAGGGCCATTTCGCGGTTGCCGGCAGCCGCTACCAGGGCGCAGTGGAAGGCCTCGTCCAGCTCCGATACCGCGCGCCCATCCGTTAGCCGCTGGTGCGCGTCCACCTGCCAGGTGCGGGTCAGCGCGTCCAGGCGCTGCGGCAGCTCGGTGCCCATCTCGCACAGGCGCCTGACCGCCGCCAGCTCCAGCACGATGCGCAGGTCGTAGAGCTCCTCGAAGCGCTCGAAGTCGAAGGGCCGGACCTGCCAGCCGCTGCGGAAGTGCACCTCCAGGTAGCCCTCGCGTTCCAGCCGGTGCAGGGCCTGCCGCACCGGGGTGCGGCTGACCGCCGTGCGCGCGGCGACATCGCCTTCGCTGAAGCGATCACCGGGCAGCAGGCGGAACTCGAAGATGTCGTCCTTCAACACCTGGTAGATGCGCTCGACCAGGTTGTCGGGCCGCTCCTTGGCGGCCCGGGTGGCGGTGGTGGCGAGTTGCATGGCGCCTCCTCAGGCCACGGGGTCGAGCAGCATCAGGGTGTCCCCAGGCAACACGGCCTTACCTGGCTGGCAACGCACGGCGCGTACGGTCCCGCTGACGGGCGCGGTAACGGCCAGCTCCATTTTCATCGCCTCGACGACGATCAGCGGCGTGCCTGCCTCCACCGCCTGGCCCGGCTGCACCAGGACCTTCCAGACGCTGCCGCACATATCGGCGCTGACCACGTGAGCGCTGCCGCCTTCGTCGGCTTCCTGCAGGTGCTGCACTGGTGCCAGCACCTGCTCGTCGTCTTCTTGCCAGCGCGCCACCTCCGCATCGAACGCAGCCTTCTGGTGCGCCTGGAAGGCGGCGATGTCGGCTGCATTGTCCTGCAGGAAGTGCTGGTACTCGGCGAAGTCGAATACGCCCTGTTCGATGCGTATCTCGGCGCGCCCTTCGCGGAAGGCTTCGCGGAAGTGCTCCAACTCCGCTTCGCTGACCGGGTAGAACCTGACCTGGTCGAAGAAGTGCAGCAGCCAGGGCTGGCCGTCCTTGAACTGGGCGTTCTTCGAGAAGCGGTTCCAGATCGGCAAGGTCCGCCCCACCAGTTGGTAGCCGCCGGGGGAGTCCATGCCGTAGATGCACATGTACATGCCGCCGATGCCCACGGTGCCTTCGGCCGTGAACGTCCGCGCCGGGTTGTACTTCGAGCTGAGCAGCCGGTGGCGCGGGTCCAGTGGAACGGCACAGGGTGCGTCGAGGTAGACATCCCCCAGCCCCAGGATCAGGTAGCTGGCATCGAAGAGGATGTCGCGCACCGCCTCGCGGGTGGCCAGGCCGTTGGCGCGCTGGATGAAGTCGACGTTGTTCGGCAGCCAGGGCGCTTCGCTGCGAACCGTCTCGCTGTAACGCTGGACCGCTCCCAGGGTGGCGCTGTCTTCGAACGCCATGGGCAGGTGAATGATCCGGGTCGGAATCCTGACCCGATCCACATCCGGCAGGGTGGCTTCCAGCTTCAGCAGGTGCTCGAGCAAGGCCGCCTGGTGCAGAACCCGGCTGTTGTAGCGCAGTTGCAGCGAACGCACGCCCGGGGCCAGCTCTTCCAGGCCGGGCAGGGCGGCGGCCTTGAGTGCTTCCATCAGCAGGTGGACGCGCAGCCGCAGGGCGAGGTCGAGCACGTTGTCGCCGTACTCCAGCAACAGGTAGGCATCACCGGCTTGGCGATAGGTGACGTGGGGCCGGTTGGCACTCGCGGGCAGCTCCGTCAGGACCGCAGCGGAGACCGTGTCGGCCGGAAGCAGGCTGGGCGCGGGCAGGGTGACGGCTGAAATGGCGGCCAGCGACGCGATGCTGCCGAGTTGGGCCTGCTCCAGGCTTTGCGCCTGCTGGAAGCTGATGGGGTGGAAGCGCAGCCTGTCTCCTGGCTTGACCTGGCCGACCTTCCACAGCTCGGCCTTGGCGATGGTGACCGGACAGACGAAGCCGCCCAGGCTCGGGCCATCCTTGGCCAGGATCACCGGGAAATCGCCGGTGAAGTTGATGGCACCGATGGCGTATTCGCAGTCATGGACGTTGGAGGGGTGCAGGCCCGCCTCGCCACCATCCGCGCGTGCCCAGCTCGGTTTGGGGCCGGACAGGCGAACGCCGAGCCGGTTGGAGTTGTAGTGCACCTCCCATTCGGCGGCGAAGAATTCGTCGATGGCCTCCTGGGTGAAAAAGTCCGGTGCGCCGTGGGGGCCGTACAGCACTCCGATGTTCCAGGTCTGGCCGTAGTGCGGGATCAGGCTGTCGTCCAGCGCCTGGGGGCTGCTCACCGGGGCCGGTGTGGTGCAGGCGGCCAATGCCGGCTGGGAAATGGCGAGCATGTCGGCGGGGCGCAGGGTGCGCCCCGCGTGGCCGCCGAACTGTCCGAGGGCGAAGGTGGAACGGCTGCCCAGGTAGACCGGTACATCCAGGCCATTGCGTACTGCCAGGTAGCTGCGGCAACCGGACCGTGCCCGGCCGAGCTTCAGCACCTGGCCGGCCTTGACGCTGATCGGCGCCCAGTACGGCATGGTTTCGCCATCCAGTTCCGCAGGGCAGTCGGCCCCGGTGAGGGCGATCAGGCAGTCGCTGTGGAAGCGCAGGGTCGGCCCCTGCAGGGTGAACTCCAGCCCGGCGGCGCTCTCGTGGTTGCCGACGATGCGGTTGGCGAGGCGGAAGGCGAAATCATCCATGGGGCCGGATGGCGGCACGCCGATATCCCAGTAGCCGAGCCGGCCCGGGTAGTCCTGCACGCTTGAGTAGGTTCCCGGCTCCAGTACCTCGATGACCTGAGGCCGGTAGTCGAAGGTGTCGAGCAGCCGCGTCCATACCGTGCCGTCGTGGAAACGCGGCTCCGCCACCACCTGGCGCAGGTAGTCGAGGTTGGTGGCGATGCCGTGCAGGCGAGTGGCCGCCAGGGCTTGCTGCATGCTGGCGATGGCCTGCTGGCGATCCTCGGCATGGACGATCAGCTTGGCGATCATCGGGTCGTAGAAGGGCGATACCTCGCTGCCGCTGGTGACCCAGCCATCGACCCGCACACCTTCGGGGAAGTGCACGTCGGTCAGCAGGCCCGGGCTGGGCTGGAAGTTCTTCAGCGGGTCTTCGGCGTAGATCCGTACTTCGATGGCCGCGCCGGTGGGCGCGCGCAGCAAGGCCGGCCAGTCGAGGCCGTCGCCAGCGGCGACCCTCAACATGCACTCGATCAGGTCGAGGCCGGTGACCATCTCGGTGACCGGGTGCTCCACCTGCAGGCGGGTGTTCACCTCCAGGAAATAGAAGTCGTCACGGGCGGCGTCGTAGATGAACTCGACGGTGCCGGCGCTGCGATAGTTGACCGACTCCCCGAGCTGGATGGCCGCCGCGTGCAGCCGGTCCCGGGTCGCTTGTGGCAGGTTCGGGGCGGGCGTTTCTTCCACCACCTTCTGGTTGCGCCGTTGCAGCGAGCAGTCACGTTCGCCGAGGGCGGCGACGCGCCCGTAGCCGTCACCGAAGATCTGCACTTCGACATGGCGGGCCTGGTCGACGAAGCGCTCGAGAAAGACGCCCGCATCACTGAAGAACTGCTCACCCATGCGCTTTACGCTTTCATAGGCATTGCGCAGGGCATCGGCGTCCGCGCAGCGGGTGAGGCCGATACCGCCACCGCCGGCGGTGGTCTTGAGCATCACCGGATAGCCGATCTGATCGGCGGCGGCGAGTGCATCCTCCAGGCTTTGCAGCAGGCCGGTGCCCGGTGCCATCGGCACCTGGGCGTCGGCGGCCAGCTCGCGTGCCCGGTGCTTGAGCCCGAACTCCCTGATCTGCTGGCCGGTGGGACCGACGAAGGCGATACCGGCCGCTTCGCAGGCGTCGGCGAACTCCGCGCTTTCGGAGAGAAAACCGTACCCGGGGTAGATCGCCTGGGCGCCGCTTTCCCGTGCTGCGGCGAGGATCTTCTCGATCCGCAGGTAGCTGTCGGCGGGCTTGTCGCCGCCGAGGGCGATGGCGATATCGGCATCGTGCACGTGCTGCGCGTTGCGGTCGGCGTCTGAGTAGACGGCCACACTTCTGACGCCGAGGCGCTTGAGGGTGCGGATGGCGCGTACGGCGATTTCGCCGCGGTTGGCGATCAGGACGGTATCGAACATGGCTCTCTCCTTAAGCGTTTAAGCGGGTTTGCGGCTGGCGATGAAGGCGCGCCAGCCACCGAAGGCGGTGATGTCTTCGGCGCTGTGCAGGGCCCAGGGCTCGCAGATGAAGCCCTTGACCCAGCGACCGTCCTCCAATTGCAGGTTGCCGATGCCCAGGGGCGGCGGAATCTCCGCCACGAACTCGCCGAAGCGGGCGAGGGGGATGTCCCACAGCTCGACGATGATCGATGCGCCCTCGGCGGCCCTGGCCAGCCCCGGCTTGGGCGGCACCGAGCCGGGCAGCGCGTAGAGGCGGTAGGTGGGGGCGGTGAGGGTCTGCTCCACCAGCACCGCATTGCGGCTGACCAGCTGGAAGTTCAGCGGCATGCCGGTGAGGTGCGCGCCGACCACGGCGACCCGCACGCTGCCGGGTGCCTGCACGGGCGCTGCGGCGGGCGGCAAGGGGCGGCCAGTGGCGCCCAGGGGCAGGCCGAGTGAGGCTTGCCAGCGCTTGCCCAGGGAGGCCAGGGCGTGGTCGTGCCAGGCCGGGGCGAGCAGGGTGATGCCGGCAGGCAGGCCGTCGTCGCGCAGGCCGGCGGGCAGCGCCAGGGCGCTGAGGTCGGCGAGGTTGGTGAAGTTGGTGTAGGTGCCGAACTGGCTGTTGAACAGCACGGGCTCGGCGGCCATTTCCTCCAGGGTACGTAGGGTGGGGGAGGTGGGCACCACCAGGGCGTCGAAGCCGGTCAGGGCGAGGTTGATGGCCCGGCTCAGCTCGGCCCGCAGGTACTCGGCGCGGTAGGCGTCGCAGGCGCTGTAGCCGAAGCCCTTCTCGACGATGCCGCGCACCACGGGGTCGACCGCCTCGGCGGCGTTTTCCAGCATGCCGGCCATGGCCACGGTGCGCTCGGCCACCCAGGAACCCTGGTAGAGCTGTTCGGCCAGTTGGCGGAAGGGCGTGAAGTCGATGGGCACCAGCTCGGCGCCGAGCCCGCGCAGGCGCTCCAGGGCTTGCTGGAAGACCGCCTGGTTGCGGCTGTCGCCGTGGAATTCGAGGGTATCGGGGATCGCCAGGCGCGGCCTGGCGCCGATGGCCACCGGGGCGCTGCCGGGGTTGGTGCGGGAGTAGGCGTCGGCGGCGTCGTAGCCCCCGGCGATGTCGACGACGCGCTCGGCGTCCTCCACCGTCAGGGCGAACACCGAGATGCAATCCAGGGTGCGGCAGGCGGGAACCAGGCCCTTGTTGGACAGCCAGCCCCGGCTGGGCTTGAGCCCGACGATGTTGTTGAAGCCCGCCGGCACGCGGCCGGAACCGGCGGTGTCGGTGCCGAGTGAGAAGGGCACCAGGCCGCGCGCCACCACCGAGGCGGAGCCGGAGCTGGAGCCGCCGCTGACGTAGGCGGCGTCGAAGCTGTTGGGCACCGCGCCGAAGGGCGAGCGCGTGCCCACCAGGCCGGTGGCGAACTGGTCGAGGTTGGTCTTGCCGATCAATACCGCGCCGGCGGCCTGCAGGCGCGCGACCACGGTGGCGTCCTCGCTGGCCGGGTAGGCGAACGCGGGGCAGGCGGCGCTGGTGGGCCAGCCGGCGGCGTCGATGTTGTCCTTGATGGCGAAGGGCACGCCATAGAGCGGCAGGCGGGCGAGGTCACCACCGACGGCGGCCAGCTGTTCGGCGAGGGCGGCGAGGCGCTCGCTCAACTGCTCAGGGCTGGCGAGGACGATCCAGGCCGGGTCTTCGTCCTGCAATTGCTGCAGCAGCTCGAAGAGGATGGCGGGGCTGAGGGTGGCGTCGCGGTAGGCGGCCTGCCATTGGCCGAGGGTCCAGCCGAGGCTGTGCGGAGTTGCGGATTGCATGAGGTGCTCCATCTTGTATCCAAGTTGGAGTGCAGGATTGCAACCGCCGGGCCAAGGTCCTGGAGCCCTTGTAGGGCCTGGCGCGGGTGGATTCGGGTAAGCGCTGGATGCAGCCTGGATGCTAACGATTGGTGCAAGCGTGCATGGATGTGGTGCGCAGGGCGCGCCTGCCGTGATGGCGGCAGGCGCGGGCCGGCATCAGACGCGGAAGCGGGTGACCATGCCGCTGAGCTCGATGGCCAGGCGCGACAGTTCCTGGCTGGAGGCACTGGTCTGGTTGGCGCCGGCGGCGGTCTGCAGGGACAGGTCGCGGATGTTGGTGAGGTTGCGGTCCACCTCGCGGGCCACCTGGGCCTGCTGTTCCGAGGCGCTGGCGATGATCAGGTTGCGCTCGTTGATGTGGGTGATCGAGGCGGTGATGCGCTCCAGTGCCATGCCGGCGTTGGCGGCCGACTTGAGCGTCTGCTCGGCCTGCCCGGCACCGGCGAGGAGGGCGTCCACGGTGCCCTGGGTGCCGGTCTGGATGTTGTCGATCATTTCTTCGATCTCCTCGGTGGAGCTTTGCGTGCGCTGCGCCAGGGAGCGCACCTCGTCGGCGACCACGGCGAAGCCACGGCCGGCCTCACCGGCACGCGCGGCCTCGATGGCGGCATTGAGCGCCAGGAGGTTGGTTTGCGCGGCGATGCCACGGATCACGTCGAGCACCGTGCTGATGTCGCGGGTCTGGCTGGCCAGTTCCGAGGCGCGGACGGAGGCCTGGGTGACCTGGCCGGCCAGGGTGCGGATCGAGGTGATGGCGTCGTTGACCTGGATGAAGCCCTGGCGGCCGGCTTCGTCGCTTTCCTTCGAGGCGGCGGCCGTGCTCACGGCGTTGCGCGCCACTTCTTCCACGGCGGCGGTCATCTGGTTGACGGCGGTGGCGGCCTGCTCGATCTCGGCGTTCTGCTGGTGCAGGCCACGGTTGGCGTCTTCGGTCACTGCGTGCAGTTCTTCGGAGGCGGAGGCCAACTGGTCGGACGAGCTGCCGATCTGCTGGATGGTGGCCCGCAGGTTGCCCTGCATGGTGCGCAGGGCGGCCAGCAGCATGGCCGGCTCGTCCTTGCCGATGACCGTGATGTCGCGGGTCAGGTCGCCGCTGGCCACGCGTTCGGCGAAGACCACCGCCTCGCCCAGCGGAGTGACGATGCTGCGGGTCAGCACCAGGGCGACGGTGACGGTGACGCCGAGGATCACTACCAGGGCGACCAGGGCGAAGAAGAAGGCGTCGTCCGATGCTTCGTCGCTGCGCTTGGCCGCTTCGGATGCCCCGGTGGAGTTGAAGCGGATCAGCTCGCCCAGCGCACTCATCATCGCGTTGGCGTAATCCACCAGGGGGCCATTGACCAGGCGGTCGGCCTCGTCGAGGTGGTCGTCATCGATGGCGTCGAGTATCTGCTCCTGCAGCCCTCGGTAGGTTTCGTAGGTGTGGATGAAGCGCTTGAAGAGTTCGCGATCCTGCGCCTGGGCGATGGTGCTTTCATAGGCGGCGAACTGCCCAGGCAGTGCGGCCTGGATGCCTCGGATGGTGGACACGGCGCGGAGCTGCTCGGCCCGCTCGTCGACGATGATGCCGCGCAGCGTCAGTGCTCGCCCATTACCGATGGCGGTGCCTATTTCGCTCAGTGCGATGATCCCGGGCAACCAGGTGCCACGGACCTCGATCGACGCGTTGTCCATCCTGTTGGTTTGGTACAGGTTGCTGCCGCCCATGGCCAGGACCAGCAGGGCCAGCAGTGAAAAGATAAGTCCCGCGCGTTTTCCGATGGCAAGGTTTCTCAACTGAATACTCCTTCAAACGACAGTTGGTGGTGGCTGAAAAGGCTGAAAGCCGGGTGCAGGCGAGCGCCAGCGGGTGGCCGGAATCGGTGATCAGCGATCAGGTGTCGCTGCGTGTGGCAGTGGGGCGCAGCTAGGGAACGGGCAGGGGGCCGGCGGCCGGGGTGGCTCGCGGGGCTTCTTCCAAGGGGCGCAGTGCCTGGGGCCGGGGCTGGCCCGAGCGCTGTTCCGCCAGGCGCAGCCATTCGTTCTCGCTGGCCAGGCTGTTGCTGAACTCGGCGAGGCCAACACGGATGCGCGCCTCCGGCAGCCCGGTGCCGCCGGCGAAACAGTGGGCGAAACCGTCTTCGATGCGGTCGGTGAGGGATTGCGCGCCGAGCCGCCTGGCCTGCAACAGAAGCACCAGGAATTCCCCCCGGCGCTTCATGCACAAGAGGTCGGTGCTGCGTATCCCGGCCTTGATCAGGTGCCCGAGCCGAACGCTCAGTGCGTCCGCCACCAGCGCACCGTGGCGCTCGCGCAGCAAGGGGAATTCATCGATGCGGATATGCGCCACGGTGGCCTGGCCGGAACCGCAGCGGCAGCGCAGGAAGACCCGCGCCAACTGGTACATCCAGCGGTTGTGGGAGGTGAGCATGCGCTCGTCGAAGCCGCTGACGATGGACAGCGCCTTCTGCTGCCTGACCAGCCGCTGCGTCAGGCTGTAGCTCGTCCAGCCGACCACGAAGGGGTAGATCACCAGCATCGGCAGGCAGGCCCAGACCACGGCCGGCGGGGTTTCCAGCGCCACTTCGAAGCCGAGGGCGGCCCCGGCCAGGGCCATCCCCAGCAGGTTGGCGGCCAGGCCGTAGAGCATGAAACGGATGCCCTTGGCGCTGACGCTGTTCATGGCGACCATCGACAGGAGCAGCAAGGATGGCAGCACGCTGAACTGCATCGCAGCGACCCAGCCGCCGGCGAAGACGCAATCGAGCAGAAGATTGCGCAGCTCGGTGCGGTAGGGCACGCGGGCTCGCACTGCCAGCTGGTACGCCAGGCAGGGCCAGATGAAGGCATTGAGCAGCATCAGCACCCAGAGCGGCGAGGGCCCGGGGTAGGTGGTGGTGGCGACGAAAATAAAGCTGAGCGCGCAGCCCAGGGCTCGTGGTTTGTAGACGCGGTTGGCAAAGCCGATACCCGTGCTCCTAGTACGATCAAAAGCCATGAGCCCTCGCGGATTGGCGGTAAAATTACCGCTGTATGCCTTGAATAAACCGGGGTGCGCGGGTGTGGGGTTCCCGAGGGAATTCGCCAGCGGTTCCGGTCGATGGGCAGAGGTGCATTCGTGCGCGCGTCGGAGCCTGGTCCTGTAACGGGCGAGGCACGTGCCATAAGCGGGATGGACCTCACTGTGAGCCCCGGTGAGGGGGTGGAAAATAAAAATACGATCGTATTCTAATTCGAGAAAGCCTGATGAGTAAACGCCCTGTGATCGACAGGAACCTGGTGCTGGATGCCGCCATATCGGTGGTGATGGACCAAGGCATTTCTGCATTGAGCATTGGTGAGGTGGCCAAGGCCGCCGGCATAAGCAAGGGCGGCGTGCAGTCCTGCTTCGGTACCAAGGACGGCCTGGTCGAGGCCATGGTCAACCGTTGGAAGGCCGACTACGAGGCGTCGGTGATGGCCCGGCTGGCACCGGATGCGGGGGTGCTGGAGTTGCTGACCGCGCAGATCCACATCATCGCCATCCCGGACGAAGAGCTGAGCAAGCGGGCGGCGGCGATCCTTATGGCGATGTTCAGCCAGGACAGTCTGCGCGCCCAGGCCAACGACTGGTACCGCTCCCTGCTGCTGGGCGGAGCGTTCGAAAGCGAGCGCGGCAAGCGTGTGCGGCTGGCCTTTCTCGCGGCCACCGGGGCCTTCTTCCTGCGCTCCTTCGGCATCATGGAAATCTCGGAAGCGGAGTGGAAAACCTTCAGCGAGGACATCGCCCGGTTGCTGCCCGCCGACGCCTCCGCGCCCTAGGTGACCGCCCCCTTGCCCCCTCCCAGGGGCTGGCCATTGCTCTTGTGCTGCGCTTGTTGACCTCAAGCTAGGTTGAGGTTTTAGAGTGCCGCTCGGCTCGCCTGTCGCTGCCCGCCCGGGTTCGCTTCAGGCGCTTCCGAACCCACGCACAAGGACCAGGAATGGATACCCAGACCTCACTGATGATTTTCCAGGGCACCTGCTTTCTCGGCTTCAGCCTGTGGCTGAGCGTTGCGCTGATCAACAACCTGCACGCCTTCGCCAGTTCGGTCGGGGCCATCGGCGCGACCATGTCCATGGCGCCCCTGCGACAGCCGCCGGTGATCGACATCCCGCTGCTGCGGCGTGGCTTGGATTCCCCCTTCATGCATCGCCTGGCGCTGCTGGTCATCGTGGTGTTGCAGGCGGCTGCCGTGCTCGCGGCCTGGGCCGGTTGCTACCAACTGCTGCTCGGCACCGGGCTGGAGCCCGCCCGGCCCTGGCTGAACCTGGCCCTGAGCGCTGCCCTGGGCTTTCTGTTCGCCATGCTGCTGGGCGGGCTCTGGTTCGGTTACTGGATACGCCAGGAAGGGCTGCAGCTGACCCACCTGGTGCTGGTCATCTGGGTGTTGCTGGATTTCGTCGTGCTCAACCTGCGTTGGGCCTAGCGGGCAAGGAACGGACAAGGAGCAATGGCATGAAGATGATGATCGTAGGGGCGAGCAGGGGGCTGGGCCGGGCGCTGGTGGAAGGGCTCGGCAAGCCGGGTGACGAGGTGATAGGTGTCTCGCGCAGGCGGCCGGAGCACCTGCCGCTGGCTCCGGGTGTCGAGCTCGGCTGGATCGAGGCGGACCTGGCCCGCCCCGTAGTGGCCGTGGCGCAGATCGAGGCCGGGGCGCCCGCCGCGCTCGATGTGCTGGTGTGCAATGTCGGCATCTGGGAAGAGCACGCCTTCAGCGAGCACTACGACTTCCTCGGCGACAGCGATGAGTCCATCAGCCGGCTGGTGGAGGTGAACATCACCGCCACGCTGTTGCTGCTCAAGCGGCTGGTGCCCCGGTTGCTGGCGTCCGCCAGGCCGCAGCTGATCCTGATTGGCTCCACCTCGGCCCTGCGCCAGAGCGGGCGCCCGGAAGTGGCGTTCGGCGCCTCCAAGTTCGCCCTCAATGGCATGGCCGATGCGTTGCGCGAAGGCTTCCGTGATCAGCGCCTGGCGGTGACCGTGCTGCACCCGGGCTACCTGAATACCGACGACCCGCTGTCCACGCCGCTGGCGGCAGCCGCCGCGCGCGGGGAGGGGCAGTTGGTGCCGGTGCATGACGTGGTGACGATGGTGGATGCGCTGCTGCGGCTCTCCGCCGCTTCGTTCGTGCGCGAGCTGACGCTGCCAGCGATCAGGGATGAGCGCTTCTGAACGGATGTAACCGGGAGCGGAGGGGCCGCCTTCCCTGACGCTTCCGGCTGTCGCTGAGACGCTGTAGCCATCCGTGTGACGTGCGTTAGCCATTGCCTATTCAATGGTGGCAGTATGCCTGCAAATAAAACAGGGACTGGTCACCTCATGAGACAGGCACTGCCGTTACTTTTCGTCGTCGCTGGAACACTGAGTGGTTGCATGCTGGACCCGATAACCTTGGCGATGAGTGCCGCCGATGCGGCCGGCCCCAGCGAGGCCGAATACCAGGCCGAGTTCGAGCGCTCCGTCCGCGAGTCGGTGATCGCCGACTTTCGCACCCAATCCTGCACGCAGCTCACGAATCTATGGCCTGAGGTCAAGGCGCTGCATCAGAAGGACGCTGAAAACGGGCAGATGTTCATCGAAACGCGTGAGCAGGTGATCGCCGAAAAAGGCTGCACAGTGCCAGCGCCCCTGGCAGAAAGCACTGCCCAGGCGAAGCCGGATGCAGGCAAGACTGCCGCCGCACCTGCGGCGGTCGCTGCGGCCCCGTCCACTCCCGTCTCTCCGGCGCCTGCTCCTGCCGTAACGCCCGCCAGCAGCGGGGCGTTGAGCACGTCGATTGCAGAGTACATCGCCATGGAAACGCCGGAGCGCTACCGCAACCGCTCCTGCGATTACCTGCATGCGCGGTTGATCGAAACCTCGCCGGGGTTCGCCAGCGAAGACCACGAAATCAGGCAATGGGTGCAGAAGGCACAAACTGTCGTAAACCAGACCCTGGCGGAAAAGCGTTGCGCACCGGCTTCCTGGGTGGGGGGCCGCATCGGGGCGAGGATATCCACCATCGACCCCGTCAAGGCGCCACGCCTGAGGCTTCCAAGCACCGGGGTCTGGGTTGAGGGAACCCTGCCCGGCAGCCCATCGGCAGCGGCCGGGCTGCTCCGTGGTGACACCCTGGTGGCGGTCAACGGCACGCCCGTCGCAGACGCTTCGGAGTTCTTCGTCATCGTCCTCAAGCAGCCCATCGGCTCGACCATTCAGGTGAAGTTCTGGCGCGTGAACGCCTTCCAGGAAGTCCCGGTCGTGATCGGTGCGCCGCAGTAGCGAGACAGGCCTGGCCTCTGGCTCGCGTGCCGTTGCTGTGGATCAGTCGTTCAGCATCGACTGCAGCGGGGCGGGGGCGTAGAGCGCGCTCTGGAAGCTCGGCACGTACTCGTATTTCATCATCGTGCCCAGGTCCAGGGCCTTGATGTAGGTCGACAGGCTGCCGTCGCCGAGCACCAGCTTCACTGTGCTCTCGTCGCTGCTGGAGGCGTGGCTCAACTGGCGGGAAACCGCGTAGCCGTAGGCCAGTTCGCCGTCGTGCCCGGTGTTGGTGAAGCTGTTGGTGACCAGTTCGGCCTCGCTGGAGAGGTCGCCCAGCTTGTCCGTTTCCAGGGTGACGTCGACCTTGCCCGTCTGGCTGTCGATGATCTCGTAGACCACCGTCTTGTCGTTGTCCTTGAGGTGGATACCGGTCAGCCACTTGGGCAGGTTGTAGCCCACCACGCCGCGCACCCTGGCGAGCTCGGTGTCCACCGGCAGCTTGAGCACGTAGCCCCAGAAGTCCTTCGACATCGACTGGCCGACCAGGGAGACCGGGCCCAGGTTGGCGTTGCCGGGCCGGTTGGTGACGATGGACAGCGAGACCTCGTTGTAGCTGTCGTTGTCGCAGTATTCATAGGTGTAGGCGGTCAGCGCCACCAGGCCGCGGCCGGGCCACACCTGCAGCGGCTGCACCTGCTCCAGCACCTTGGCAGGCATCAGCGACTTGAGCGTGGCCAGGTCGGCGGTGAACACCGCCGTCACCTTGCTGTTCTTGTAATAGAAGTTCGGCGAGTAGGACTCGAAGCCGATGTCGACCCTGGTTTTCTGCAGGGTCTTGAACCAGCTCAGGTCCACATCCGGCGCCTCGGAGGCGATGACGGAAAGCGGCGGGTTGGAGTGGAAGCGGTCATACAGGCCGCCCGCCAGCAGCGGCACCGTGTGGCCGGCGATCACGGTGCTGGCGGTCCCGACCGGATGCGTGGCCGGCACCTCGCTTGCCCATGAGGTCATCGCGATGGTGCTGAGGAAAATACCTGCCGCTGCTGCAACCCTGGTGGATCTCATGTCTGTCTGTTCTCCGCGTCGTGATGGGGTCCATGCCCCTGGAACCCCGGCGTATCTGCCCCCGGAAATAAGCCCGGGAGATGGGGTGCGGAAACCCTAACGTTCAACTCAACTTTAAGGTCAAGCGTCGTTTTCAGGCCGTTTGGCGTTCCCGTCGCGGTATCGATTGGCTGAATCCCTGGTAATAACCGGGAGGCGTATCGGGTTGCCCAGGACGGGCCCGGCAGGACGTGTTCGTGCCCAGTGCATCGCCGCGAGCGGACCTATTTGCGAAGCCTTGCCGCCGGCCAATCACGGACCAACACGCGGGGTGGGCATCTACGACTAGCCGCCTGTAGGTCGGGTGCAACCCGACAGATTCGGCGCTGGGGATTCGCGGGTTTCACCCGCCCTACGACGTGCCGCAACAGCCAGCACGGAGAGGGTCCATGTGTAGGGTGGACCACGCTTTATCGGTCCACCTTTCGGGCTCGCCGGACGCTCCGCTGGTGGATGAGAAGAGCGTCATCCACCCTACGCAAGGTCAATTCCGTGCAGCTGCACAGCATGGGTTTCGCAGAGCTCTACCCATCCTACGGGCCGTATTTGTGGGTGGGGCGGGCGGCGTTCCACGAGCGGAGCGAATCCCATCATTTCGCAGCCACGGCGATTATCCGGGCGTAGATACCGTCTTGATCCCTAGTGAGCAAGGGCCAGTTTTACGTCGTACGGCTGGCCCGATTTCAAGACGCCATAAGCGATGTTCAGCAGCTTACGCATCGCTGCGCAGATGATCTGCATGCCGGTCTTGCCCTTGGCTCTGAGGCGTTCTCTCATCGCTTTGATCGCCCCGTTGTGCTGCAGGGCGCAAACGGCAGGCATGTACAGCCCAGCACGCAGCCGCGATGAGCCCATCTTGGAAATGCGGGTCTGCCCCCGGTACTTACCAGACTCCTGCAAACGCGGGTTGAGCCCGGCAAAGGCGGTAATCGCGCGGCTGCTGGTGAAGCGATGAGGGTCGCCCAGCTCCGCCAGGATCAGGGCGGCTGTCTTGTCCGCGATGCCATCAATGCTGGTCAACAGATCACGTCTGCCGCGCAGATCCGGGTCATTGTCGATGTGGTTGTTGATGGCCTTGAGGGTTTCCTCGATCTGTTGCTCGATGTGCCGCAACACTGAGCGGATCGACTCCTGCACGCTGGTATCGGCCACCTCCAGGCGATTGCTCTCCATCTGCTGGATTTCCTGCAGATCCGCCAGGCGCCGCATCAGTGCTTTCAGGCGCCGTATGGCGCGAGGTTCAGGCTGCCAGGGCCGTAGCTCGTCCTGGTGGCGCTCGCCGTACTCGGCGATCAGCTTGGCGTCGACCTTGTCAGTTTTCACGCGCTGCAGCTGACTGCGGGCGTAGTGGGCGATCTGCGCAGGGTTGAGGACGCAGACCCGATAGTTCTGTTCCAGCAGCCATTCGGCCAGGGCTTCATGGTGGATGCCGGTGGCTTCCATCACGACCCAGGCACCCGCCTCGCTGTGCTTGTTCAGCCACTCCTGCAGCGTGCGAAAGCCCGCCTCGCTGTTGGCCAACTTGGCCTTGGTGCGGTACTTGCCGTTCGCCTGCAGGGTGGCGATATCGAACGTGTGCTTGGCAATGTCGATACCAATGACACAGGGCATGTGAGCTCCTCCTGATCTTTTCAGACACGATCATCACTGCACCCGGCCCAACCTTGTGAATGCGAGCTCTGGGCTCAAGATACCGTTCGGGCTGTTCGAGTGAGTGTGGAGGGGCGGAGCACTATCTACGTCGCAGGCTCAGGGCCTAAGGGTGGACACGACTTCCAGCCCCTCCCCCGATGATCAGTCGGGAACTATTACCCCTGATGGGGTAGTTAGTCGAGATACAAGGGTGGACCACGTGCTCAGCCGGGGGACATAGGTGACAGGTGTCGGGAGACATAGGTAACGCATTTAGGCTTACGGAATCCTTCGAAGAGGAGTTCGAGCGATGCCGTGGCAGGAGTGCACCACCATGTCGATACGACGTGAATTCGTATTGTTGGCCCAACACCCGCAGAGCAACATCCGGGAGCTCTGTCGACGCTACGGCATCAGCCCCAAGACGGCTTACAAATGGCTGGAGCGATATCAAGAACTGGGTGATTCCGCTCTGCAGGACCAATCCCGTCGTCCGCTGACGAGTCCTGGACGCAGCAGCGCCGAGCTGGAGCGAGAGGTGGTGCGCCTGCATCACCAATTCCCTTATTGGGGCGCTCGCAAGCTGCTCCATCTGTTGCCAAAGGCCATGGATCGCCCTCATCACAGCACCCTCGATGCGATTCTTCGGCGCCATGGCTGCCAGGTGCGCTATCACGCCGAAGACGCCCAGGCACCGGCCACCCAACGCTTCGAGCACAAGCAACCCAACGAGCTCTGGCAGATCGACTTCAAGGGCAACTTCCATCTTTCGGACCGTAACTCGCCACGTTGTCACCCGCTGACGGTGCTCGATGACCATTCACGCTTTGCGCTCTGCCTGCAGGGCTGTGAAGGGGAGCGCCTGGAACTGGTTCGCCCCAAGCTGGCCGCGGTTTTCCGTCGCTATGGGCTGCCATGCCGGATAACGGCCGATAACGGCCGACAACGGCCCGCCCTGGGGCTCAAACATCGAGGGCGGCCTATCTACGATGGAGGTCTGGCTGATGCGCCTAGGCATCGACGTCAGTCATAGCCGCCCTTACCACCCACAGACCCAAGGCAAGCTTGAGCGTTTCCATCAAACCCTCAAGCGTGAGCTGCTGCATCGCAGCTTCAGTGACATGGAGCACTGCCAGCGCGTGATGGACCAATGGCGAGACCAGTACAACCGAGGCACTGGGCCAGTTACCACCGATATCGTGCTATCAGCCAAGCCTAAGGGCGTACCCGGAGCAATTGCCGGAAATCGAGTACGAGCCGGAGGACAAGGTGCTCAAGGTAGGGGGAACCGGACAGGTGCAATTCAAAGGGAAAAGCCGGTTCGTCGGTGGTGGGTTATTGGGCGAGCGAATCGCAATACGCCCCACCGGTGTGGATGGTGTCTACGATGTGATTTTCATCCATAAGACAATCCGCCAGTTCGACCTGAGAGAGAAGAAGTAACGACCAGCAACCCGTTACCCCTGTCCCCCGACAAGCGTTACCCATGTATCCCGGCTGAACACCACGCTCCACCGGTCCACCAAGCGAGGCCAGGCGTGGCACCCAAGCCCGGCCCCAGCCCCCGATCGTAGGAGCGAATTCATTCGCGAAAAGCAGGCCGGCACCCGGGCATCGGTCCGGGGTCAAGATCAGCGCCGCCCCCGCCCGTCCCCCTTGGCGCAGCCCGCCCGCGAATGCGATTCTGTCGCCCGTCCTGCAGCAGTCATCGGGGGAGAGGCAATGGACGCGGCACGCATCGAAGGTTTCCTGCTGGATCTGGACGGCACCCTGGTGGATACCGAGAGCATCAACCTGGCGAGCACCGTGGCCGCCATCGAGGCCCTGGGCCTGGTGGGTGCCGCCGAGCTGTGCGAGGCGCTGGTGGGCATCGACTGGCCGGCCTACCGCCAGCGCCTGTTCGACCACTACGGAGCTGACTTCCCGCTCAAGGACTTCGGCGCCGCCTACTTCGCCCACAAGGCGAAGATCATGGAGAACGGTCTGCCGCTCAAGGCCGGCGTGGTGCCGCTGCTGGAGGCCATGCGCGCCAGCGGCCGGCCCATGGCCATCGCCACCTCCTCCGGCCGCGAGACCGCCGAGGAGCACCTGGAGCTGGGTGGCATCGCCCACTACTTCGATGCCGTCGCCACCCGTGACGACGTGCCCCTGGGCAAGCCCGACCCGGCCCTGTACCTGCTCGCCGCCCGGCATATCGAGCGCCGCCCCGGCCATTGCCTGGCCATCGAGGACTCCATCCCCGGCGTCGCCGCTGCCCACGCCGCCGGCGTGCCGACGCTGATGGTGCCGGACCTGCGCCAGCCGCCCGAAGCGACCCGCGCCCTGTGCCTGGACGTGCTGCCGAGCCTGGTGCAGGTGCTGGAATTGCTCAGGCGCCAGGGCGTGGTCTGAGATCACCTGAACAAAGCCCGCGCTACGCCGCTCTCAACAAGGGAAGTGCCGCCGGCCGGTTCCCGGTGGCCACCCACCCGGGAGCGAGCGATGCCTACCCACGACAGCGACCAGGTCACCTGGCTGGTCGAACATTCCATGCTCGAAACCGCGCGCCAGCGTGCGCGCCTCTACGCCGGCCAGCCGCGCCTGTGGCAGCACCCCTATGCGCAGACGCGCCCGCGCAGCGTCACAGCCGTGGCCTCGGTCTGGGTGACCGTCTACCCCGCCTCGATCATCACCGCCGAGGGCGGCTCGGTGCTCCAGGCGCTGGGGGACGAACGCCTTTGGGCGGCCTTCTCCGACCTGGGCATCCAGGGCATCCACACCGGGCCGCTGAAGCGCTCCGGCGGGCTGCGCGGGCGTGACTACACCCCCACCGTGGACGGCAACTTCGACCGCATCGGCCTGGATATCGACCCCAGCTTCGGCACCGACGAGCAGCAGGTGCACCTCAGCCGCGTGGCTGCCGCCCATAACGCGGTGACCATCGACGACACCATCCCCGCCCACACCGGCAAGGGCGCCGACTTCCGCCTGGCGGAGATGGCCTACGGCGACTACCCCGGCATCTACCACATGGTGGAGATCCAGGAAGCCGACTGGCCGTTGCTGCCGGAGGTGCCCGAGGGGCGCGACGCGGTGAACCTGTCGCCGGAGACGGTGGACGCCCTGCGCGACCGCAACTACCTGGTGGGCCAGTTGCAGCGGGTGATCTTCTTCGAGCCCGGGGTCAAGGAGACCGACTGGAGCGCCACGCTGCCGGTGAAGGGCGTGGACGGCAAGCGGCGGCGCTGGGTGTACCTGCACTACTTCAAGGAGGGCCAGCCGTCGCTGAACTGGCTGGACCCGACCTTCGCCGCGCAGCAGCTGATCATCGGCGACGCCCTGCACTCCATCGACGTGCTCGGCGCCCGTGTGCTGCGCCTGGACGCCAACGGCTTCCTCGGCGTCGAGCGGCGCGCCCAGGGCAACGCCTGGTCGGAGAGCCACCCGCTGTCGGTCACCGGCAACCAGTTGCTCGGCGGCATGATCCGCAAGGCCGGCGGCTTCAGCTTCCAGGAGCTGAACCTGACCCTGGACGACATCGCCGCCATGTCCCAGGGCGGCGCCGACCTCTCCTACGACTTCATCACCCGGCCGGCCTACCAGCACGCGCTGCTCACCGGCGATACCGAGTTCCTGCGCCTGATGCTCAACCAGATGCACGCCTTCGGCATCGACCCGGCCTCGCTGATCCACGCCCTGCAGAACCACGACGAGCTGACCCTGGAGCTGGTGCACTTCTGGACCCTGCACGCCAACGACACCTATGTGTTCAAGGGCCAGAGCCTGCCGGGGTCCATCCTCCGCGAGCATATCCGCAGCGAGATGTACGAGCGCCTGGCCGGCAAGGACGCGCCCTATAACCTCAAGTTCGTCACCAACGGCGTGGCCTGCACCACGGTGAGCATCATCACCGCCGCCCTGGGTATCACCGACCTCGACGCCATCGGCCCGGCGGACATCGCGCGCATCCGCCAGGTGCACCTGTTGCTGCTGATGTTCAACGCCATGCAGCCGGGCATCGTCGCCCTCTCCGGCTGGGACCTGGTGGGCGCCCTGCCCCTGGCGCCCGAACAGGTGGAGGCATTGCTGGCCGACGGCGACACACGCTGGATCCATCGTGGCGCCTACGACCTGGCCGACCTCGACCCCAGCGCCGAACGCTCCAGCGAAGGCCTGCCCAAGGCCCGCAGCCTCTACGGCAGCCTGGTGGAGCAGCTGCAGGACCCGGACTCCTTCGCCGCCCAGGCGCGGCGCATGCTGGCGGTGCGCCGCGCCTACGGGGTGGCGTCGAGCCGGCAGATCCTCATCCCCGAGACGCAGCACCCGGCGCTACTGGTGATGGTCCACGAGCTGCCGGCCGGTCGCGGCATCCAGGTCACCGCGCTGAACTTCGGCGCCGAGCCGCTGAGCGAGGTCATCGTCCTGCCCAACGTCCCGCCGGGCCCGGTGGTGGACATGATCAACGAGCGCCTGGAAGGCGACCTCACCGAACAGGGCGAGCTACGCCTGGAGCTGGATGGCTACGAAGGCCTGGCCCTGCGCGTGGTGACTCATGCGCCGTTGGGCATGTAGGGCGGGGCACGGCGCCTGCTCGGGCGTACGACGTAGGAGCCAGCGCTGCTCGCGAAGCGCTCATCCACCACCGCTCCCGGGCTGAAGCCCGGGCTACGGGCGACCTGTTAATCGCTGTGCGCGGGATCGTCGGGTTGCACCCGACCTACGCCACCAATGCTCTCCCGAGGCTCTGACGTAGGAGCGAGCTCTGCTCGCGAAGCCCTCACCCACCACCATTCCCGGGCTGAAGCCCGGGCTACGGGGGGCCAGCGACTCATCACGTAGGGCGGGTGAAACCCGCGACAGGGGGCTCGATCGTAGGGCGGGTATCGCTTGCCGGGCGCGCGGGCGCGTTTTTTTCGCCGCCATCCATGGCCGCGCACCCGGCGCTGGCATACCCTAGCGGCATTCCGGCCTCGCGCCTTCCCCTGTTGGAGATCCCCCATGTACCAGGACACCGTCACCCTGACCGTCAGCGCCGAACACCATGGCCGCGAGAACGAGGCGGTGGACAACGCCGCCGTGGATGTCGGCCTGGAGACCGTCACTTCCGGCGTGATGAAGGTGCACTTCAACGGCCAACTGGCCGCCCCGGACGAGCCCACCCATGTGTGCATCACCCTGAACAACGGCCTGTCCTACTACGGCCCGATCACCGGTGGCGACGCCAATGCCGAAGGCGGCTGGCTGAGCTTCGAATGCGACATGCTCGACCCCGAACTGCTGAAGTGACCACCCCGGCGCGCTGCTCCAAAAAAGGGACGAGCGCGCCGACCCGCCCCGTTATGGTTCAGCCAGGCGCCACCGCAGCGGGCTGAATCCACGCCATCGCCAGCGCCCCTCGCAACGCTGCATTCCTTGCCCCGCAAGGGCTGCATCCCCCTCGCGCACCCGCCGCCCCGGCACCTGGCATGCAACCTGCTTTTGCTCCCTCGGCACTGAGGGGACAGCCCCGCAGGAGCCTCCCGGGCGGTCGCCGATGACCCACCCACCGGGACGGAGGGCCAGGGCAACGACGCCCGCGCGGCCCTTCCGCACACCACACGAACACCAGGCAAAGGCGCCTGGAGCCGCTAGACGGTTCCAGGCGTTTTTTTTTGCGTTTTTTTCCGCACGCCCCGGCAGCGGCTTCGACAGAGGAAGGCACATGAACGCCATCGTCACCCCGATCAAAAGCGAGATCCTGGTCGTCATCGGCAACGGCATGGTCGGTCACCACTGCGTGGAACAGTTGATCGAACGCGGTGCGCTGGCGCGCTACCAGGTGCACGTCTACGGCGAGGAGCGCCAACGCGCCTACGACCGCGTGCACCTCTCCGAATACTTCGCCGGCAAGGATGCCGAAGCCCTGGCCCTGGGCGACGCCGGCCTCTATGCCCGCTACGGCGTGCACCTGCACCTGGGCGAGGCGGTGCTGGAGATCGACCGCGAGCGCCGCGAGGTGGTCACCGCGACGGGCCGCCAGCCCTACGACCGCCTGGTGCTGGCCACCGGCTCCTACCCCTTCGTGCCGCCGATCCCCGGAGCCGAGGGCCGCTCGCGCCTGGTCTACCGCACCCTGGACGACCTGGACGGCATCCGCGAGGCCGCCGCCAGCGCCCGCCGTGGCGTGGTGGTGGGTGGCGGCCTGCTGGGCCTGGAGGCTGCCAACGCGCTGAAGTCCCTGGGCCTGGAGGCCCACGTGGTGGAGTTCGCCCCCCGGCTGATGCCCGTGCAGCTGGATGCCGACGGCGGCGCCGCCCTGCGCGCCCGCATCGAAGCCCTGGGCGTGGGCGTGCACCTGTCGCGCGCCACCCAGGAGATCGTCGTCGGCGAGGAATACGCCTACCGCATGCAGTTCAATGACGGCGAATTCCTCGAAACCGACCTGATCGTCTTCTCTGCCGGCATCCGCCCCCAGGATGCCCTCGGCCGCGCCGCCGGCCTGGAGGTGGCGCCGCGCGGCGGCGTGGTGATCGACAACGACTGCCGCACCAGCGACCCGGCGATCTTCGCCATCGGCGAGTGCGCCTCCTGGAACGGCAGCGTCTTCGGCCTGGTCGCCCCCGGCTACAACATGGCGCGCAATCTCGCCGCGCTGCTGGCCGGCCAGCCCCACGAGCCCTTCACCGGCGCCGACATGTCCACCAAGCTCAAGCTGCTGGGGGTGGACGTGGGCTCCATCGGCGATGCCCACGCCGCCACCCCCGGCGCGCGCAGCTACCGCTTCATCGACGAAACCAGCGCCAGCTACCGGCGCCTGGTGGTGTCCGCCGATGGCCAGCACGTGCTGGGCGCGGTATTGGTGGGCGACAACAGCTACTACGACACCCTGCTGCAATACGCCCAGAACGGCATCAAGCTGCCGGCGGAGCCCTCGGGCCTGATCCTGCCCCTCGGCGACGCCGCGCCGACCCTGGGCGCCGACGCCCTGCCGGCCAGCGCGACCATCTGCTCGTGCCACAACGTCAGCAAGGGCGCGGTGTGCTGCGCGGTGGACGCCGGCTGCACCGACCTCGGCGAACTCAAGGCGCAGACCAAGGCCGCGACCGGCTGCGGCGGTTGCAGCGCCCTGCTCAAGCAGGTGTTCGAGCACGAGCTGAGCGCCCGGGGCGTGGCCGTGGACAAGAGCCTGTGCGAACACTTCGCCCACACCCGCCAGGAGCTCTACGCACTGGTGCGGGTGGGGGGCATCCAGACCTTCGAGGAACTGCTGGCCCGCCACGGCCGTGGCCACACCGGCTGCGACACCTGCAAGCCGGCGGTGGGCTCGATCCTCGCGTCCTGCTGGAACCAGTCCATCACCGACCCGGCACTGGTGCCGCTGCAGGACACCAACGACACCTTCATGGCCAACATGCAGAAGAACGGCACCTACTCCATCGTGCCGCGCATCGCCGGGGGCGAGATCACCCCGGACAAGCTCATCGTCCTCGGCCAGGTGGCGAAGAAGTACGACCTCTACACCAAGATCACCGGCGGCCAGCGCATCGACCTGTTCGGCGCCCAGCTGCACGAGCTGCCGGCTATCTGGGGCGAGCTGATCGCCGCCGGCTTCGAGACCGGCCACGCCTACGGCAAGTCCCTGCGCACGGTGAAGTCCTGCGTCGGCAGCACCTGGTGCCGCTACGGCGTGCAGGACAGCGTAGCCATGGCCCTGCACCTGGAGAACCGCTACAAGGGCCTGCGCTCGCCGCACAAGATCAAGTTCGCCGTCTCCGGCTGCACCCGCGAATGCGCCGAGGCACAGAGCAAGGACATCGGCGTGATCGCCACCGAGAAGGGCTGGAACCTCTACATCTGCGGCAACGGCGGCATGCGCCCGCGCCACGCCGAGCTGTTCGCCACCGACCTTGATGACGAGGGCCTGGTGCGCGCCATCGACCGCGTGCTGATGTTCTACGTGCGCACCGCCGACAAGCTGCAGCGCACCTCGGTGTGGCGCGAGAGCCTGGAAGGCGGGCTGGACTACCTCAAGGCGGTGATCCTCGACGACAGCCTCGGCCTGGGCGCCGAGCTGGAAGCGCAGATGCAGCTGGTGGTGGACCGCTACGAATGCGAATGGGCCAACGCCCTGAAGGACCCGGAGAAGCTCAAGCGCTTCCGCACCTTCGTCAACGACCGGCGCGGCGACCCGGACATCCACTTCGTCCAGGAACGCGGCCAGCGCCGGCCGCTCAGCGCACGCGAACTCCACTTGATCCCCGTCACAGAGGAGGCACTCTGATGAGCCCATCCAACGCCCTGCAACTCGACACCTCCACCGCCACCCAGTGGCGCCCGCTGTGCAGCCGCCACGACCTGGTGGCCAACTCCGGCGTGGTCGCCTGGCTCGATGGCGAGCAGGTCGCCCTCTTCCACCTGCCCCAGGCGGACGGCGAGCGCGTCTTCGCCCTCGACAACCGCGACCCGAAATCCGGCGCCAACGTCATCGGCCGCGGCATCGTCGGCCAGCTCAAGGGCGACCTGGTGATCGCCTCGCCGCTGTACAAGCAGCACTTCCGCCTGGAAGACGGCAGCTGCCTGGAATACCCCGAACAACGCCTGCGCACCTGGCCGGTACGGGTCAACGGCGATGCGGTGGAAGTGGCGGTAGACGCGTTGTAGGGGCGAGTTCATTCGCCCAGGGCGTGGGTCGGGTGAAACCCGGCAATCACAGCACCGCGCCACACGCGGGTTGCACCCGCCCTACGGGGCCACTCCTTGCCTCGACCTATCGTCGTGGGAATTCATTCACGAAATGGGTGAAGGCCGCTGCGTTGGAGGGACACCGCTGGTGGAGGTAAAGAGCGACCTCCACCCTACTGTGGTGAGGCTTTCGGGCGCGTGCATATCCGGTGCGGGTAGGGTGGATGACGCTCTTTTCATCCACCAGGCGGGGTCGATTGAAGCCCCGGGCTGAAGCCCGGGCTACGAGCCATCCACCGGCACGGATCGGCCGCAGGTCGACGGTGGTTTTCTAGCCCTCCAGCGCCGCGAAATAGCGGGCCGGCGGCATGCCCAGGGCCTTCTTGAACATGGTGATGAAGGCGCTCACCGATTCGTAGCCCAGCTCCCCCGAGACCCATTGCACCGAGGCGCCGCCGGCCAGCAGGCGCAGGGCGATCAGCAGGTGCAGTTGCTGGCGCCAGCGGCCGAAGCTGAGGCCGGTTTCCTTCAGCACCAGGCGCGCCAGGCTGCGTTCGCTCATGGCCACCCGCGCGGCCCATTGCGCCAGGGTGCCGCGGTCGGCCGGGTCGTCGGCCAGGGCCTGGGCGATCAGGCGGATGCGCGGGTCGTCGGAGATCGGCAGCAGGTGCCGCTCGCGGGGCATGCGCGCCAGTTCGGCGAGGAGGAAGCGCACCAGGTGGTCGGTGGCGCTGCCGGGCGGGTAGTCCCAGGGCAGCTCGGCCAGGTGGCGGATGCCTTCGCGCAGCAGCGGGGTGATGCTCAGGGTGCAGCACTCGTCCGGCAGCTCGGCGCAGCCGGGTTCGACGAAGAGGAACCAGATGTGCGCGTTGGCCGTGGCGCGGTTGCTGTGGGGCGTGCCGCCAGGCAGCCAGATGGCGCATTGCGGCGGCACCATCAACATGGCGTTGGGCACCTCGCAGGTGAGGCCGCCGCGCAGGGCGATGATCAGCTGGCCCTTGCGGTGGCTGTGCATGGGCGCTTCGCTGCGGCTGTCGGAGGTGTCCACCTTCATCGCCACGGCGGGGCTGTGGGAGAGGTCCGGGTCGATGCGCAGGGCGCGTTCCAGTGACATGGCGAATTCTGGCCGGATTTGAAAATAGATCGGCAATATATCCAGATTCAGCCGGCTGGAGTAGGCCGTAACGTAGCGGCTTTCCCTTCGTTGGCCCTGTCCATGAACACCCGCACCTTCACCGCTTCGGTCGCGCGCCCCGCGCTGCTGATCCTCGGCATCCTGCTGATCGCCGCCAACCTGCGTGCCCCCGTGACCGGCGTGGCCCCGTTGCTGGGGCTGATCCAGCCGGAGTTCGGCCTGTCCAACGCCGAGGCCGGCATCCTCACCACGCTGCCGCTGCTGGCCTTCGCCCTGATCTCGCCGTTCTCCGCCATGCTGGCGCGGGAATATGGCCTGGAGCCCACCCTGTTCGGCGCGCTGATCCTCATCGCCGGCGGCATCGTGCTGCGTTCGCTGGGCTCGGTCTGGTGCCTGTACCTGGGCACCTGGGTGATCGGCTCCGGCATCGCCGTGGGCAACGTGCTGCTGCCTAGCCTGCTCAAGCGCGACTTCCCCAACAACATCGCCAGCCTCACCGGTGCCTACGCGGTGACCATGGGCGTCGCGGCGGCCCTGGCCTCCATGGTCGCGGTGCCCCTGGCCGAGGGCGCGGAGCACGGTTGGCGCCTGGCGCTGGGCGCGGTGATCGTCCTGCCGCTGCTGGCGATGACGGTCTGGAGCCCGCAGCTCGCCCAGCACAGCGCGCCGGCCCAGGGCACGCCCGGGCCGCTGCATGGCGGGCCCATCTGGCGTTCCGCGCTGGCCTGGCAGATCACCCTGTTCATGGGCATCAACTCCTTCCTCTACTACGTGCTGGTGGGCTGGCTGCCGTCGATCATGGCCAACGCCGGCTATTCCCCGGCCGAGGCGGGCACCGCCCATGGCCTGCTGCAACTGGCTTCGGCGCTGCCGGGGCTGGTGTTGGCGCCGCTGGTCAACCGCATGAAGGACCAGCGCCTCATCGCCCTGGCCATGGCCCTGCTGGCCGCCGTCGGGCTGCTCGGCCTGATGCTGGCGCCGGGCTGGTCGATCCTCTGGGCCATGCTCTTCGGCGCCGGTGCGGGGGCGGTGATCATCCTCGGCCTGACCTTCATCAGCCTGCGCGCCGGCAACCCCCAGCAGGCCGCCGCGCTCTCCGGCATGGTGCAGTGCGTGGGCTACCTGTTGGCCGCCTTCGGCCCACCGCTGATGGGCCGCCTGCACGACGCTGCCGGCGGCTGGGGCCTGGCGCTGGCCCTGTGCCTGGCGCTGTCCCTGGCCATGGCGGTGGCCGGGCTGCTGGCGGGCCGGGCGCGGCAGATCGGCTAGGGCAGGGCGGTCGCCGCCGGTTTTTCCTTCCGCTGTGCAGCAGCCCGGTGCGGCGCCGGGCGTCGCGCGCTAGGATGACGCTCCCCGAGAGACGGACCTTTCCCATGCGCTTCAAGACACTCATCGGCACCTGCCTGGCACTCCTCATCAGCGGCCCGGTAGCGGCGGCCCAGACGGTCGACCCCAACAGCGTGCGCCTCAACGACCGCGTGCACGAGCAACTGCCGGCGCCACTGCTGGCGCGCATCCGTGCGGTGACGCAGGTGTTCGAGCCCATCGACGGCATCAGCTACGAGCGGGCGGTGGACCTCTACAAGCGCGACGCCGACCCCGAGGCCAACTTGGTCATCTTCGAGGAGATGGCGCGGGTCTACCGCCAGTTCTGCGCCAGCCGCTGCAGCACGCCGGAGGAACGCATGGACGTCTACCGGCTGGTGCTGCTGCGCTCGATGTACAGCTCCGAGGAGACCCTGCGCCAGGCGCAGCTCGACGTGCTATCGAAGGCGGAGGCGAAGGCCATTGTCGATGCCTATCGGCTCCGCGCTATCCCTATCACCGTAGAGAAACGCTAACCAGCTCGCTGTTTACTCCACCGGCTCACAGGGCAACCCCACGTAGTTCTCGGCGATGCTGGTGCGTCCGGCCTCGGAGCCGACGAAGTAGTCCAGCTCGGCCTGCTGCATGCGCCGGCTGAAGGCGTCGGTGTCGGGGAAGCGGTGCAGCATCGAGGTCATCCACCAGGAGAAGCGTTCGGCCTTCCAGATGCGTTTCAGGCAGATCTCCGAGTAGCGCGCGGTGAGTGCGTGGCGGCCTTCGCGGTACACCGCCAGGAGGATGCGGTGGAGGGTGCTGACGTCGCTGGCGGCGAGGTTCAGGCCCTTGGCACCGGTGGGCGGGACGATGTGCGCGGCATCGCCCACCAGGAACAGCCGGCCGTGCTGCATGGGCTCGACCACGAAGCTGCGCAGGGGCGCGATGCTCTTCTCGATGGACGGCCCGGTGACCAGGCTCGCGGCCGTCTCGGCGGGCAGGCGGCGCTTGAGTTCCTCCCAGAAACGCGCGTCGGGCCAGTCCTCCACCCGTTCATCCATGCCCACCTGCACGTAGTAACGGGTGCGGGTCGGCGAGCGCATGCTGCACAGGGCGAAGCCGCGTTCGTGGGCGGCGTAGATCAGCTCCTCGGCCACCGGCGGGGTGTCGGCCAGCACGCCGAGCCAGCCGAAGGGGTAGACCCGTTCGAACGCCTTGAGCACCCCGGCGGGGATGGACTGGCGCGCTACGCCGTGGAAGCCGTCGCAGCCGGCGATGTAGTCGCAGTCCAGGCGGTGCACCTCGCCCCCGTGGATGAAGGTGACGTGGGGGCTGTCGCCTTGCAGGTCGTGCAGGGCGACGTCGGTGGCGCTGTAAAAGGTCGGTGCGCCGCAGGCCTGGCGGGCCTCCATCAGGTCGCGGGTGACTTCGGTCTGGCCGTAGATCATCACCGTGCGGCCGCCGGTGAGGCCCTTGAGGTCGATGCGTTCGCGGCGGCCGTCGAAGGCCAGTTCGAAGCCGTCGTGGACCAGCCCTTCGCGGTCCATGCGCGCGCCGACGCTGGCTTCGCGCAGCAGCTCGACCATGCCCTGTTCGAGCACGCCGGCACGGATGCGGCCGAGCACGTGGTCGGCGGACTGGCGTTCGAGGATGACGTTGTCGATACCGGCCTTGTGCAGCAGTTGGCCGAGCAGGAGGCCGGAGGGGCCGGCGCCGATGATGGCGATGCGAGTCTTCATTGTTGTTGTCCTCATGGGGCCTCGGTCGACACGCCGCCGGGCCCGCTTGTTGTTGTGTGCCCCTGTATTTTTGGTGGATGGCGGGTGCCTTTGAAGGCACTATCCAGTTGGTTTCATGGACTTTCCGAGGGTGTCATGCCGCAGCATTCCCCGGTCCCGGTGTTCCGTCTCTACGGCGAGACCGATGCCTGGCCGACGCCGGACCTGATCCATTGCGAGTCGATTCCCGCGCGCAGTGCCCTGCACGACTGGGACATCCGCCCCCACCGCCATGGCGAGCTGGTGCAACTGCTCTACGTGCAGGGCGGCACCGCGGAGCTGGAAGTGGAGGGCGTGGTCAGCCGCGTGGAGGTGGCCGCGTTGCAGGTGGTGCCGGCGCTGTGCGTGCACGGCTTCCGCTTCTCGGAAGACATCCGTGGCTATGTGCTGAGCCTGGCGCTGCCGCTGGTGGAGCAGCTCGGCGCGGCCCTCGACGAGCCGCCGCTGGCCCGCGCCGCCTGCTACCCGGTGGCGGGGCAGAAGCGCTACCTGGATGCGCTGTTCGAATCCCTGGCCCAGGAATACGCCGAGCAGGCACCGGGGCGCGAGCTGATGCTGCAATCGCTGATCAGCGCGCTGCTGGTGTGGGTGGGGCGCCGCTCCCTGGCGCTGTCCCGCGCCGAGGCGCCGGTGCAGGACCGTGGCCGCGAACACCTGCAGGGCTTCACCCGCCTGCTCGAAGCCCATTACCGCGAGCACCGCCCCATCGACTGGTACGCCGCCACCCTCGGCATCAGCGCCGCCCACCTCAACGCCCTGTGCCGGCGCCTGGCTGGGCAATCGGCGTTGCAGATGATTAGTGCCCGCCTGCTGCTGGAGGCCAAGCGCTGCCTGGTCTACACGGCCATGACCATCAACCAGGTCTCCGACAGCCTGGGCTTCTCCGAACCGGCCTACTTCTCGCGCTTCTTCAAGCGCGGCACCGGGCAATCGCCCAAGGCATTCCGCATACGGCGGTAGGGGCGACTTCAGTCGCCAAGCAGGCCGCAGGGCTGCCCTGGCTCCGCGCCCCCGGTGGCACCGCTTGGTGGACGAAAAGAGCGTCGTCCACCCGCATGGGTCGGCGCGGTGGTTTGGGTCGGCACAGCACCGTAGGTTGGCGCCGAGCGCAGCGAGGCCCAACGCAGCGATGTTCGGCCGTGTCGCGTTGGGCTTCGTGCCTCAGCCCAACCTACGAAGAGGTGGGTGTTTCCCGGGCTCGCTGCAGGGCCAGTGCCATGGCCAGGCGTTCGAGCCCGATGCCGAAGCCGGCGCCTTCGGCATAGGCGCCGCCGCCCACCACCTGGCGCTGGTTCTCGAGCACCGGGCAGCGCACTTCGAAGCCCTGGCCACCCAGGTAGTAGGTCAGCCCGCGGCTGGCACGCAGGTCCAGTTCATACGCGAGCCCGAGCGAGTCGAGGAAGCCGATGCAAAGCGCCTGGCTGCGGGCCAGGCCGCGCTCGGGGTCGCCGAGCACCTCGACGCCCAGTTGGGTGAATTCGCGGTAGCGCAGGGCCTGGGGGCGCTCGTAGCGGTAGCAGCGCGCGGCGTAGAAGAAGGTGGCTTCCCGGCGCCCGGCCAGCAGGAGGGCGCTGCGCTCCTGGAACAGCGCGGTGGCTTCGGGGATCAGGCAGCAGGGGCGCCCGGCCTTGTCATCGAAGGCCCACATCTGGCCCATGATCTCGCTGCCGCCGGTCTTCTCGATGAAGGTGTCCTGGCCCCACAGCGCGGGGACTATCGCTTCCTCAGCCCCGGCGTCGATGAAGCCAGCTCCGGAAGCGGCCCTCGATTTCGCGCATGGTTTTGGCTTCTTCGCCGGTGATGATCCGGGTTCCTCGTAGCATGGTCATTTCTGGTTCCTCTCTGGTTTTCTACAGGCATGAAAAAAGGCGCCCTTGGGCGCCTTTGCGTGTCCATCGCAGCCGGTCAGTCGGCTTGCAACGGGCATGAGCAATCACGGCGCCCGGAAGGGGTGCCGTGATGATGGATGCGGTTGCTCGGGAAGCTGTTCATGGCGCGAATCCTGGCATGAGCCATCGTTCGCCGGCAAGGGGGTAGCTTGGAATTGATCGCCGGGTTGCACCCGACCTACAGGCCCCGCGCTTCCATGTGGCAGCCATGTGTAGGGGCGACTTCAGTCGCCAAGCAGTCCGCAGGGCTGCCCTGGCTCCGCGCTCCCCCGGCAGCACCTATTGGTGGACGAAAAGAGCGTCGTCCACCCGCGTCGATTGGCACCCTGTGGTTGGGATGGTGCAGTAGGGCGGGTGAAACCCGCGAGGTCAACTCGCCTGGCTGTGCAGGCCGTCGTCGATTGTCTTGGCCTTGATGCCGAAGCGGCGCTGGAGCTGGGCGCTGCCCTTGGGGGTGATGCGCAGGGCGCGGGAGTCGAGGTGGCGGGTGAGCCAGCCGCGCTTGAGCATCAGCTCCAGCAACAGCGCGCCGAGGGCGCCGGCCAGGTGCGGGGCGCGTTGGCTCCAGTCCATGCAGGGGTAGGCGAGGCGGCGGCGTTGCTGGTGCAGGGCGTCGAGGTCCAGGCCCAGTTCGGTCAGAGCGTCGGCGCCGCTGGCGGTGAGACGGTAGTCGCGGCCATCGGCTTCGATCCAGCCGGAGCCCAGCAGCACGTCGTGCAGTTTCACCGCCAGTTCGCCCGCGCAGTGGTCGTAACAGGTGCGCGCATAGCGCAGGGCGGATGGGGTGGAGGGCTTGAAAGTGGGGCGGGGCAGGTCGGAGACGATCAGCAGCGCCTCCAGCGCCGTGGCCACCCGGGCGTTGGCCAGCCGGTAGTAGCGGTGGCGGCCCTGCACCAGCATCTCCACCAGGCCGCTGTCGCGCAGGCGGGCGAAGTGGCTGCTGGCGGTGGAGGCGCTGATGTCGGCGACGGCGGCCAGCTCGGTGGCAGTGCGCGCGTGGCCGTCGAGAAGGCTGCAGAGCATCCGCGCGCGAGCAGGGTCGGCGATGGCCCCGGCGATGCCGGAGAGCTGGTGGTCGGCGGTCTGTGCATCCATGTTTCGATGGCCCTCGAAGTGTCCCTTTTGCGCCTGAGCATACTGCCATTCACTCACTGGACGGGAATGGAGTGTGCACATGAAAACCTCGGATTTTTTCGGCGCCAGGGTGGTACTGGCGACCTTCGTACTGGCCTTGTTCGGCTGGGGCATCGGCTTCTACGGGCCGCCCATCTACCTCTATGCGGTGATCCAGCGCACCGGCTGGTCGGTGGAGCTGTGCTCGGCGGCGGTGACCCTGCATTTTCTCGCCGGCACCCTGGTGATCGCCAACCTGCCACGGCTTTATGGGCGCTTCGGGATTCCCCGGGTGACTGTCACGGGCACCTTGTCGCTGGTGCTGGGGGTGTTCGGCTGGGCGGTGGCGGTGCAGCCCTGGCAGCTGTTCCTGGCGGCGACCCTGAGCGGCTTGGGCTGGGTGACGCTGGGGGCGGCGGCGGTGAACGCGATCATCTCGCCCTGGTTCGTGGCGAAGCGCCCGGCGGCGTTGGCCATGGCTTATAACGGCGCGAGCCTGGGCGGGGTGGTGTTTTCCTCGGCCTGGGTCTTCCTGATCGCGCGCCTGGGGTTCGCGCCGGCATCGCTACTGGTGGGCGCGCTGGCGTTGCTGGTGATCGGCTTCTGCGCCTGGCGGGTGTTCCGCTTCACGCCGGAACGCCTCGGCCAGCAGCCCGATGGCCTGGACGCGCCGAGCGCTGCTGTCGCCCAGGTCGCCCCGACGCGCACGCTGGCAGGACGCGCGCTATGGACTGACCGGCGCTTCCTCAGCCTGGCGGCGGGCATGGCCCTGGGGTTGTTCGCGCAGATCGGCCTGATCGCCCACCTGTTCCTGCTGCTGGTGCCCCGGCTGGGCGAGCAGCAGGCCGGGCTGGCCATGGGCCTGGCGACCCTGTGCGCGATAGTCGGGCGCACCCTGGTGGGCGCCTGCATCCGCCTCGGCACCAACCGGCGCACGGTGGCTTGCATGAGCTATGGGGTGCAGCTGCTGGGTTGCCTGGCGTTGCTGATGGCCGATGCCCATGTGGCGCTGGTGTGGTTGGGCGTGGCGCTGTTCGGGGTGGGGATCGGCAACGCCACCTCCTTGCCGCCGCTGATCGCCCAGAGCGAGTTCGAGCGTGGCGACGTGCCCCGCGTGGTGGCGTTGATCGTGGCCATGGCCCAGGGCTGCTATGCCTTTGCCCCGGCCATCTTCGGCGTGTTGCTGGCGATGGGCGATGCGGCTGCAGCGTCCAGTGCGTTGTTCATCGGCGCTGGCGCCGTGCAGCTGCTGGCGATCCTGGCGCTGAGCCTGGGCGGTGCCGCGCGGGGTGTGACGGCCGCCGCCCGGCAACAGGCATTGGGGCGCTGAATGGCCTTTGTCAGGCCCGCGCTCCCTGGTGGCACCGATTGGTGGACGAAAAGAGCGTCGTCCACGCTTCGGTCGGCACTGCGGTTTGGGCGGCCGTTTACCAGTGGAAGGAGACCGAGCCCAGCAGGCTGCGTTCTTCGCCCCAGTAGCAGCGCCCGGCGTTGTTGCAGCCGGCGACGTATTCCTTGTCGAGGAGGTTCTTGGCGTTCACCTCGGCGGACCAGTTGTCGTTGATGGTGTAGCCGACGGCGGCGTCCAGCAGGGTCACGTCGCCGGTGTCCAGGCGGCCGTAGAGCGAGGCGGCGGTGTAGGCGAAGGTGCTGTCGAAGTGGCGCACGCCACCGCCGATGCGCAGGCCCTTGAGAGCGCCGTCGAGGAAGCGGTAGCTGGCCCAGGCCGAGGCCTGGTTGCGCGGTACGCCGGTCATCTGGTGGTCTTCGAGCAGCGAGCCCTGGGCGTCCTTGGTGATGCGCGAGTCGGTGTAGGTGTAGGCGGCGGTGAGGTTGATGTTCTCGGTGACGTCGCTGTTGAGTTCCAGCTCCACGCCCTTGGCGCGGCTCTCGCCCACCTGGCGATAGTCGTTGGCGGCGCTGTCGAAGATCACGTCATCGGTCTTGCGCAGGTCGTAGACGGAGGCAGTGAAGGAGGTGTTCCAGCCCTTGGGCTCGTACTTGATGCCGGCCTCGTACTGCTCGGCGGTGGTCGGGTCCAGGGGGCCGGAGCGGCTGGAGGTCTGCTGGGTCGGGGCGAAGGCCGTGGAGTAGCTGACGTAGGGCGAGAGGCCGTTGTCGAACTGGTACATCAGGCCGGCCTGCCAGGTGAAGTCGGTGTCCCAGTAGTCGAGGTCGGCGGCGGCGTTGGTGGTGCCGGGCTTGTTGCGGTACTGGCTGTTGACCCGGTCGAGGCGGCCACCGAGCAGCAGCACCCAGTTGTCGTAGCGGGTCTGCAACTGGCTGTAGGCGGCGTACATCGACTGGTCGAGCTGGGCGTTCTGGATGTGCACCGGGGTGGTCGGGGTGCTGGTCCACACCGGGTTGAAGACGTTGATCAGGCCGCCGGCGCCGGCATCCCAGTTCTGGTTGAACGAGGTGCGGTCGAGGCTGGCGCCGAGCAGCACCGTGTGGTCGAAGTCGCCGCTGGCGAAGTGGCCTTCGAACTGGTTGTCCAGGGAGTAGGCGATGGATTTGTTGGTGCGGTCGTAGGCGGTGTAGGCGAGGGTGGTGCCGAAGCCGCCGGCGTTGAGGTTGCCGGGCCACATCTCGTGGCGGTCGATGCGCGACTGCATGTAGCGCGAGTTCTGGCGGAACTGCCAGGTGTCGTTGAGCTGGTGGGAGAACTCGTAGCCCAGGGTCCAGGTTTCGCGCTCGAACTTGTCCCAGTCGGGGTGGCCGAGCAGGGTGTCCTTGTCGATCTTGCCGTTGGGGTTGCGCAGCAGGGTGCCGGCGGCGGGGTAGCCCAGCTCCATCAGGGTGCGGTCGCGCTGGTAGGTCGACAGCAGCGTCAGCGAGGTGGCGTCGCTGAGGTTGAGGGTCATGGACGGGGCGATGTAGAGGCGATCATCCGGCTGGCCGTCGACCTGGCTGTCGGCGTTGCGGCCCAGCATCACCAGGCGGCCGAGGACGTTGTCGCCTTCGCTCAGCGGGCCGGAGACGTCGATGCCCAACTGGCGGCGGTTGTTGCTGCCGTAGGTGAATTCGACCTCGCCGTGCGGGTTGGCGGTGGGGCGCTTGCTGACCATGTTGACCACGCCACCCGGGGCGTTCTCGCCGTAGAGGATCGAGGTCGGGCCGCGGAACACTTCGACGCGCTCCAGGCCGTAGGGCTCGCTGCTGGTGTCGTAGCGGTTGCCCTGCACGCGCAGGCCGTCGCGGAGCAGGCCGTAGCCCCAGTCGGTGGCGTTGAAGCCACGGACGAAGAACAGGTCGCCGGCCTGGCCGTCACCGGCGGCGAAGGGCGGCGCGAAGATGCCGGGCACATAGCCGAGCACTTCGGTGAGGGTCTGGGACTTCTGGTCTTCCATGCGCTGGCGGGTGACCACGGACACCGAGCGCGGCGTGTCGGCCAGGGCGGTGGCGGTCTTGCCGGCGGTGCTGCTGACTTCGGCGCGGTAGCCACGGTCGGCCTGGCCCGGGCCGCTGGCGAGGCCGGCGCCGACGATGGAGGTCGGGTCCAGTTGCATCACGCCGTCCTGGAGGGCCGGCTGCAGGACGTAGCCGCCGTTGCCCTGGTCGATGGCGCGCAGGCCGCTGTCCTGCAGCAGCAGGGCGAGGCCCTGGGCGACGCTGTAGCGGCCGTGCAGGCCGGCGCTGGTCTTGCCGGCGGCCAGGCTGTTGTGGCCGGCGAGGTAGATGCCGGCCTGGCTGCTGAATTCGTTGAGCGAGGCGACCAGGGGGCCCGGGGCGATGTCGTACTGACGCTCGGCGACACCCTGTTGCGCGGTTTCGGCCTGGGCCAGCGAGGCGGGCAGGGCCAGTTGCGCGGCGCCGAGCAGGGTGACCGGGATGGCGAGCGCGAGCGGCCGCAGGGCGAAACGGAGGGTCGGGTTGGCGAGCAAGTGCATGGTGTCCCCTGGAAATGTTCGGTGGCGGATGGCGTTGTTGTCTGGTTGAACCGAACGAGAAATGGAAAAGGGAACCGCTCGCTGAAAATTATTTTCCGGGGCGTCGGCGTGACGGGTTCAGCGGGGTGTTCAGGCGGGCTCGACGCTGAGCCACCAGTCGCTGAGGCGGTGCACGCGGATGGGCAGGGCGGCGCTGAGCAGTTCCAGCGCCTGCTCGGTGTCGCCCAGGGGGAAGGCGCCCATCACCGGCAGTTGGGCGACCGCCGGGTGGCAGCCGAGGTGACCGTGGCGGTAGCGGGCGAGGGCGGTGATCAGCTCGCCCAGGGGCATGTCGTCGGCCACCAGCACCTGGCGGGTCCAGGATTCGCCGGCGAGTTGCACCGGGGCCGGGGTGCCGAGGGACAGGCTGTCGAAGTCGACCCGCTGGCCGGCCTCGATGACGCTGAGCTGGCCGCTGTCGGCGGTGCGCACTTCCACCGCGCCCTGGTAGACGCTGAGGCGGGTGATGCCGTCGTCCTGGCGCACGCCGAAGCGCGTGCCGAGGGCGCGCAGGCGGCCGTGCTGGTTTTCCAGCAGGAAGGGCCGCGTCGCATCCTTGGCGGTGTCGATCAGCACTTCGCCGAAGCGCAGCCGCAGCAGGCGTTGCTCGGTGTCGAAGGCGGCGTCCACGGCGCTCTGCGCGCGCAGCCACAGGTGGCTGCCGTCGGCCAGCAGGGTTTCGCGGGTTTCGCCGGTGCCGGTGACGAAGTCCGCCGACCAGCCGGCCACCAGGCGCGGCAGCGGCGTGGTGCGCCAGGTGCCCCAGCCGAGCAGTGAACCGGCGCCCACCACCAGCAGGGTCTTGAGGCCCTGGCGGCGGCTGATGCGGCGCGGGTCGTCACGGAGCATGCGGCTGGCCAGTTCGCGCTCGCCGCCGGTTTGCAGCGGGGCGAAGCGCTGGCCCACCCGCTCGACGTAGCGCCAGGCATCGCGGTGTTCGGGTTGCTGGTCGAGCCAGGCCTGCCACTGCGCCCGCAGCTGGGCGCTGGGGGCGTCGTCGTGCAGCAGCACATACCAGTTGGCGGCCTGTTGCAGGCTGGCGTGGCTGAGGGTGCGTTCCGGGCTGGCCATGCCGCTCATTCCACCAGCAGGCCGTCGAGCTCTGCCTCCAGTACCGCGCAGTGGAGGAAGGCCTGGGCCAGGTACTTCTTCACCATGCGTTCGGAGACGCCGATCGCCAGGGCGATCTCGCGGTAGGGCATGTCGTCCAACTGGGCCATGAGGAAGGCGCAGCGCACCTTGTGCGGCAGGCGCAGGAGCATGGCGTCGACTTCATGCAGGGTCTCGATGATCAGCGCCTGCTGTTCGGGGGAGGCTTGCAGCGGTTCCGGGCGGGCGGCCATGGCCTCGAGCCAGTCCTGCTCCAGCTGCCGGCGCCGCCAGTGGTCGATGCACAGGCCGCGGGCGATGGTGGCCAGGTAGGAGCGCTCGCCCGTGGCGCCGTCGAAGGTGCGGGGCCGCAGCAGCACGCGCAGGAAGGTGTCCTGCATCAGGTCGGCGGCATCGAAGCCGCTGCCCAGGCGACGGCGCAGAAAACCCAGCAGCCAGGCGGAATGGCTCAGGTAGAAATCGTGGAAGGGGGCGTTGGTCGACGGCATCGAGAGCGGGGTGTCCGGCGCGGGATGCGCTCGTTCGCGAATGAGAATTAGTGGCAACTATACGGATCGGCTTTACGCCCCGCAATCCGTCTTCGTCGTTGCCCTTCTCTCCGGGTTCGCTACCCCATGGCCTGGCGTCGGGCCCTTGCGGGCCCCGCCTGGGTGCCGCCGCTGGTGCTGGCGGTCAGCGCGACAGCCCGCGCCGTTCCATGCCGCGTGCGGTGTTGCCCAGTTGCAGCGGCGAGCCGATGAAGCCCGGCAGCTCGCCCAGCTTGCGCTGCTTGCACATGGCATCCACGCAGGCCACCAGGAGCATCTCCTCGGCCACCTCGCGGATCAGGCAGCGGATGCGCCGCTGGCTGAAGGCCGCCTCGCCATCGAACTCGCGGCTCAGCTCCTGCACGCCGCCCTTGCTCAGGGTCAGCAGCCACTTGCCGTCGCTGCGCGGGGTGATGGCGACGGCGTGGTCGGGAAAGGCTTCGTAGATTTCCTTGATGGCGGTGAACATGGGCTGTGCCTCCATTGTTTTAGTCAGCGCAGCAGCCTGTTGCAGCGGCCGTGCCAACCGGGCACGGGCCGCGAGCCCAGCAGAATCAAGCCATTGGCTATAAGCGCAGCGCCGGCTCCCGTGCAAAGTGCATGAGCGGCCCCTTCGGGCCTTGGCAATTTGCAAGGTGCGGGAGGGGTCAGTCGGCGTCGCGGGGCGGCGTTTCCACCAACTGCGGCTGCAGCAGCTCGGCGATGCGGTCGCGCACGCTTTGCTCCGGCTCGCGGTCGAGGGTGCGCCGCAGCAGTTGCAGGGCGTCCGCCGGCCATTGGTTGCGGCCCCAGGCGGCGAGGGTCTTGAGCGCCATGTGGCGGTTGCGCACCACCGGGCTGGCGAGGCCGGTGGCGACCAGGTCCCAGCCCTGCACGGGGAAGCGGCCGAGGTCCTGGAGGATGAAGTCCAGGGCGCTGTGCTGGCGGTACTCGGGGCCCAGGCCGAGGGCGTTGCTCGGGCCGCTGGCGATGTGTTCGAGGTCCAGCTGCTGGCGCGCGAGGTCGATGACCCGGGTGATGCGCTGCGGGTCGCTGGTCTGCATCAGCTGGTACCAGGCCGAGGAGCGCTGGCTGCGCTGGCGTTCGTACCAGGCGTCCCAGGGGTCGATGTCCAGGCGCTTGCCGGCGTGGGCGGCGAGCCAGAAGGCGCGTTCCTCTTCCTGCTCCAGGCCGGCGTGCACCAGCGCCGACCAGTGCGGGTCGTTGCGGATGGCCTCGGCGCGGCGGGCGATGTCGTCGCGGCTGGCCTGGGTCCAGCCGTGGCCGGCGAGGCCGTCCCAGTCCTGGTTGGGGTCGCGGACGAAATCGAGGATGCCTTCCACCGCGAGGAAGTGCCCCAGGTGGCGCGGCGGCCGCCGGGCCAGGTGGTCGAGCAGGTGCAGCACCGCTTCGGTGCCGTCGGCGTAGTCGTTGATGTCCCGCGCGGGGCCGCCGTTGATCAGCGCTTCGATCATTTCCACGGCGCCGTCGAGCAGGGCGTCGTCCACGTCCTGGCCGCTGAGGGCCGCCAGCAGGTTGCCGCCCACGGCGCAGGGGTAGGCGAGGTATTCCACCATCACCGAGTTCTGGTAGCCCTCGCGCAGCAGCCAGTCCTGCACGGCGGGCGAGGGGTTCTCGGCGAGGCGCTCCACCAGGTGGATGCGCCCCCAGCCCCGCACCTTGCGCGCCAGCGCCCACCAGGCGCGTTCGCGTTCCGGCGGCGCCAGGGTGTGGCCCAGGGCGATGGTGGCGAAGAGGGTGAATTCCTCGTGCTGGCCGAAGGTGAGGAACAACTCGCGCTGGCTGCCGCTGTCGAGCACGCCGAGCAGGGCCAGGGCGAACTTCACCGCGCCACGGTCCGGGCTGCTGCGCGCCAGCCACAGGGCCAGGGCGTGGAGCCGTGCGCGGGGCAGGCCGGGGCGCTGCTGCAGGCGCTCGACGAGCTGGTCGATGAAGCCGAGCACGCTGCCGTCGGCCACCAGTTGGTAGAGGCGGGCCATGTGCCGGGTGGGGTCGTCGAGGGTGGCGAGCAGGGCGGCCATCACCTCGTTGGCGGTGTCCATGTCATCGGCCGAGGCATGGTGGCCGAGCACGCCGTCGAGGGCACCGGGTGCCCAGCGCAGTTCGCTGCCTTCACCGGGCGGCGCCTCGTCGGGCAGGGTGAGCTCGCTGTCCGGCAGGCCCTCGGGGCTGTCGGCATAGGCGGCGAGGAAGGCGTACAGGCTGGGGCGCTCGATGGCCCAGGGAATGGGGTAGCCCTGCGTCTGGCCCTTGTCGTCCCTGACGATGCGGAAGAAGGTGGCGATCCAGTTTTTCATCGTGTGTGACGGCGACTGCGAAAAGAGCACCTCTTACCGCAACCACCGACTCGCGGCAATCGCGGCGCGTCAGGAGCACGACGCAGTCGACGCGGTTCAGGCGGCGTTGCGTTCACGCACCTCGCCGAGCATGCGCTGCAGTTCGGCCACCAGCAGCGCCTGGCAGCGCAGCAGGCGCGGGGCGTCGTCGCCGGCCTGGCGCAGCGCGTTGCAGGCACGCAGGAGCCCCGTTGCATCGACGGTGCAGGCGAGCCCGGAGAGGCGGTGCACGCATTGGCCGATAAGGTCCTGGCGCTCTGGAGACAGGGGCGTGGCCAGGCGCTGCAGCTCGTCTTCGAGGTTGCGTGCCAGCTCGCCGAGCAGGCGTTTGGCGAGCGTGGGGTCGAGGCCTTCCAGGTGGCCGAGGTCGAAGGCCGGGGCAGGGGGCTGTGCCTTGATGGCAGCCGGGTCGCCCCCGGCGAGGGCGGCTTCCAGGCGCGCCAGGGTCACGGGCTTGACCAGCAGTTCGTCCATGCCGGCCTCGCGGCAGCGTTCGGCCTCGCCGGCCAGGGCGCTGGCGCTGTAGCCGATGATCCGCTGGCGCGCGCGGCCGATCTCACGCTCACGCTTGCGCACGGCGCGGGTCAGTTGGTAGCCGTCCATGTCGGGCATGTTGCAGTCGGTGATCAGCAGGTCGAAGTCGTCTGCGGCCCAGGTGGCCAGGGCCTCGCGCGCGTCGGTCAGCACCTGGGCGCTGTGGCCGAGGCTGTGCAATTGCTGTTGCAGCACCCGGGCATTGATGGAGAGGTCGTCCACCACCAGCACGCGCAGCCGCGGGCTGTGCTCACCGGCTGGTCGGGACGCCGGGCGATGCTGCCCGGAGGGGGCGGGGCGCCAGTCCAGAGGCAGTTCGAGGGTGATGCGGCAGCCCTGGCCCGGTTCGCTGTCGAGGCCGATGCGGCCGCCCATCAGTTGCACCAGCTGGCGGCAGATGTGCAGGCCGAGCCCCGAGCCGCCATGCAGCTGGGTGACTTCGGCGCAGCCCTGGCGGTAGGGCTCGAAGATCCGCGCCTGCACGCTGTGGGGAATGCCGATGCCGTCGTCCACCACATAAAGGGTGAGCAGGCTGCTGCCCGGGGTGGTGTCCCGCAGGTGCCCTTGCAGACGCACGCTGCCGGCGCCGGTGAACTTGATGGCGTTGGCCAGCAGGTTATGCAGCACCTGGCGCAGGCGCAGGGGGTCGACGCGGTACAGGCGGTGGGCCGGCAAGGGGCAGTCCAGTTGCAGCGCCAGGCCCTTTTCCCGAGCGCGGGCGGCGAACAGTTCCAGGCACTCCCGCAGCAGCGCGGCCAGTTCCACCGGGCGCGGCGCCAGTTGCATGCGGCCGTTCTCGATGCGGTCGAGGTCGAGGATGTCGCCCACCAGGTCGATCATCGCGTCGGCGGACTGGCGGGCGATGCGCAGGTTGCTCGACTCCGGGCGGGCGCGGCTTTCCAGCTCCAGCAGGCCCACCAGGGCGTTGAGCGGGGTGCGCAGCTCGTGGCTCATGGTGGCGAGGAAGCGGCCCTTGGCCGCGCTGGCGTCCAGGGCCTGGCGCTGGGCGTCGCGCAGGCGGGTTTCCAGCTCCTTGCGGTCGCTGATGTCGATCCAGCCGCCGAGCACGCCGAGCAACTTGCCCCGGGCGCTGTAGAAGGGCACCTGCCACTGGTACAGGTGGCGCGGCTCGCCGGCCTCCTCGGTGCAGCTGTCGAAGAAGCGCGGCTGGCGGCTTTCCAGCACCTCCAGCATGCCGCCTTCTAGGGCATCCGCCAGGGCGCGGCACATGCCCTGCTGGCGCGGCGTGGTGCCGTGCATTTCCTCCTGGGAGCTGGCGAAGAACTGCTCGTAGGCGCGGTTGCAGCTGCTCAGGCGGCCTTGCAGGTCACGCACGTAGAGCGGCGTGGGCTGGCCGTTGAGCAGGGAGAACTGGAAGGCCAGCTGGTCGCTGAGCTGGGTCTGGGCCGCCTGGCGCTGGCGCACCTGGCGTTGCAGGCGCCAGTTCCACAGCAGCGAGAGGATGATCACCACCAGTACCAGCACCAGCAGGTGGCCGAGGTTCTCCGGCATCTCGTGGCGCAGGGGCGGTGAGGGCTCGGGGGTGTCCAGGGGCCAGGTGACCGAGTAGGCCCAGGCGTTGGACAGGGCGGTGAGGCACAGGCCGAGCAGGGCCAGGGCGCGCAGGGTGAGCGTGGGCATGTCGTGGTCCTCAGGCCAGGCCGTTTTCCTGGATGTAGAGGAACAGCGCGGCGTTGGTGTCCAGGCCGAGCTTGCGCATGGCGCTGGTCTTCTGCGCGCTGATGGTCTGCTTGCTGCGGCACAGGCGCTGGGCGATTTCGCCGATGGCCAGGCCGCTGCCGTACAGGCGCAGCACTTCCGCCTCGCGGGGGGAGAGTTCGTCGAAGCGCGCCAGGGGCTTGCCGTGGGCGGCTTCGCCTATCTGCAACAGGCGGCGCAGGGAGGCGGAAACGAAGGGGCGCGTGGCGCTGGCGGCCAGGGCGCGGGGCAGGTCGGCGAGCAGCCCGCGCTTGCTCACCAGGCCCTGGATGCCGAGCTTGAGCAGGGAGGCGGCGAGGGCCGGGTTGTCGAGCATGGTGACGACGATGATCGCCAGCTGCGGGTAGCGCCGGCGCAGTTGCTCGATCAGGCGCAGGCCGTCCGCCTGGTGGCTGTCCGGCATCATCAGGTCGGTGACCAGCAGCTCGCAGGGGTGGCTGGCGAGCTGGTCCAGCAGGCCGTCGGCGCTATGGGCTTCGCCGACGATCTGCAACGAGCTTTCGCGGCTCAGCAGGGCGCGCAGGCCGATCAGGGTGATGGGGTGGTCGTCGACTATCAGGGTACGTCTGTGCATCTGCTACCGGGGCTCGCTGGGTGGGGGCGGCGCACATGGTAGGGATGGCAGGGACGCAGAAAACGGACCCCGGCTGCAGTTGGGTAGGAATCGGAGCAATCCGACATTTGTCGTCGGGCGCTTCCCACCGGGGTGCTGAAGTCTTACGGAAAAGTGATGGGCGTCGGGAATGGGACGACGCCCATCAGGGAGGGCAGCGCTTACTGGACCTGCTGCTGGGGCGGCTGGATGGCATTGTCCAGCGCCGCGATCATCGAGCCCACCAGGCCCGGCTGCTGCTGTTCGGCGTTCTGCAGGATGGGCGCCAGGCCGGCGATGCGCTCGGCGGCGGGGCCGCTGCCGCGGTTGGCGGCCACGGCGAACCAGGTGTAGGACTCCAGCTCCGGCTGGGTCGAGGGGTATTCGCCACTGAGCAGCTTCTCGGCGTAGAGGACCATGGCGTCGAGATCGCCGGAGAGGGCGGCGAGCTTGGTGGCTTCGGCGGCGGCTTCGTTTTCGGCCGGCTCGGCGTTCAGGGCGATGGCGGTGGCGTCGCGCTCGGCCGGTGCGGCGATGCTCGACGCCAGGCACGGCAGCGGCTCGTGGGCCTGGGCCACCGAGGCTTCGATGGGCTGGCCTTCCTGCTGGCGCAGGGCGAGTTGGTAGAGCGGGCCGGAGATGCTGTCACCGGCGTCGCTGGCCACCTTGAGCAGGGCCAGGCCGCGTTCGGGGTTGTTGAGGAAGGGCTCGCAGGTGTTGAGGTAGAGCAGGCTGACTTCACGCAGGGCACGGTCGCTGCTGCGGGCGGCCTTCTCCATCAGGCGCGTGCCGTATTCCACGTCCTGCTGCACGCCGGTGCCGCGCAGGTAGTTCCAGGCCAGCACGCGGCTGGCCTCGGCGCTGCCCAGGGCATCGGCCTGGCTGAGGTGGTCGAGGGCCGCGGCCTGGTCGGTGGGCACGCCTTCACCGCTGAGGTAGTGGCGGGCCAGCTCATAGTGGGCGCGGGCGTTGCCGGCGTCGGCGGCTTCCTGCAGGCGCACCAGCATGGTTTCGGTGTCGCCGATCTGCTCGGTGACCATGGCCTGGGCCAGCGTTTCCTGGGCCGGCTCCGGGCGCGGCTCGATATTGCGCGTGCTGCCTTGCACCTCGTCCGGGTCTTCGGCGACCCACACCAGCGGCGCTTCGTAGCTGGGCACGCCATAGACAGGGTCTTCCGGCGGCAGGGGGTGATTACCCGACATGACGGCGGGCTTGGATTTGAGCGGCTGGAAGCCGGAGCTGCAGCCGGCGGCGAACACGGCGGCGAGCAGAAGCAGGGTAAAACGCATCTTCATGGGAACGTTCGGAGCCTTGAAACCATTGCGGGAGACGGGTCGGAGGCTGCATAGCATTCCAGAGTGCGGCGCCCGATCCAAGCTGCAGAGCGGAATTGAGGGTGCCGTACGTCAGGCTGGCGAGGCGGGGTGGGGGATTTGCGCATGGGTGGGCCAGTTGGTGGGCTGAAGCGGAACGCCGCCCGGCCCACCCTACGGCGCGCGTGCCCTTGTGGGAGCGGCTTCAGCCGCGAAAGACCTGCCGCCGGCACTGGGCGGTGAGTGGGCGGGTGCTCGCTCCCACCGGGGGGGCACGGCGGTGCCTGGCGGGGGCGCGATGGTGGGTTTCGCTGCGCTCTACGCCACCCTACGGGATTGGGATGGGGCGGATTGCTCGGCGTCAGGCGCCGAGCATGCCCGCGCGGGTGGAGGGGTTGAGCATGGCCCGCAGGCGCGGGTCTTCGGTGTTGAGGGAGACCAGGTCGACGCCGCGTTTGCGCAGCTCTTCTTCCTGCTGGATGGCGGCCAGCTCGGTCATGCGCTGGGCGATCTGCTTCTCGATCTGCTCCTGCTGCTCCGGCGGCATGGCGTCGATCTCTTCTTCGGTCAGGCCCAGCTCCTTGAGGATCTTGTCTCGCATCTTCTCGCCGGCGGACTTGTTCATGTAGTCATGGAATTCCTGGGCGGCGGCGCTTTGGGCGGGCGTGCCCACGCTGGCGGCGGCGCTTTCGGCATCGGCATAGACGTCGTTGGTGAGCGTGTCGGCGCCGCTGGCCGAGGTGCTGCCATCCACGCTGCCGCTCTGCATGCCCACGCGCATGCGGGCGAAGGCTTCGTGGTAGGCGGCGTCGCGCTGGGCGGCGGCCTGGTCGATCTTGGGCGTGGGCTTGGCCTGGGGCGGCTGCGGGGTGGCGGTAGGTTGTGTGGTTTGCGGGGGGACCGGACGACCGTCGCCATAACGCACGAGTTTGAGCGTGTGCGTCATGTCCTGCAGTTTGGAGCGATCGAGGCCGGAGAGGCCGGTACCGAAGAGGCTCATGCTGAATCCATCCCTAGGAAGTCCTTGTGGGCGGCTGTGCAGCAAGGCCTGTGCCAAGGGCTGGAACGCCCGTTCCAGGGCCTTCTGCCGTCGGCATGGCGGTGGCCGGGCGGCAAGGAATTGCCGCTCGCGCCCCTCCCTTTGCCGCCCCCTTGCCGCAACCTTGTAGACTGCCGCCCGATTCGCAACCGGAGCGGGAGAGGGAATGGAAGGCTTATCGCCACTGGCGGCCTATCGGCACGCGGTGGATGACCTGGGGTTCGCGCCCGATGCCGCGCAGCTGCACGCGGCCACGTTGCTGGAGGCCTGCCAGCGGGCCCTGCACCAGGGCGAGGACGGCATCGCCGGCGTCTATCTATGGGGCCCGGTGGGGCGCGGCAAGACCTGGCTGCTGGACCGCTTCCACCAGAGCCTGCAGGTGCCCGCCCGGCGCCTGCACTTCCACCACTTCATGCGCTGGGTGCACCAGCGCTTGTTCGCCCTGACCGGCACCGCCGACCCGCTGCGCGCCCTGGCCCGCGAGCTGGCGGGGGAGGTGCGGGTGCTGTGCTTCGACGAGCTGTTCGTCAGCGATATCGGCGACGCCATCATCCTCGGCGGCCTGCTGCAGGTGATGTTCGAGGAAGGCGTGGTGCTGGTGGCCACCTCCAACCAGCCGCCGACCCAGCTCTACGCCGACGGCTTCAACCGCCAGCGCTTCGTCCCGGCCATCGAGGCCATCGAACGGCACATGCAGGTGGTCGGGGTGGATGGCGGCCAGGACCACCGCCTGCACCCCGGCAAGGCGCAGCAGCGCTACTGGGTGAGCGAGCCGGGCCAGCCGAGCGTGCTGGCCAGGCTGTTCGCCGAACTCGAGGATGGCGCTGCGAGCCATGCCGCGCCGCTGCACCTGGGCCACCGCGACATCCCCGTGCACCGCCAGGGCCCGCAGGTGCTCTGGTGCGACTACGCCGCCCTGTGCGAGTCGCCCCTGGCCGCGCTGGATTTCATCGCCCTGTGCGACCGCTTCAGCACCATCCTCCTCGGCGCGGTGCCGCGCCTGGGGGCGGCACGCCGTGAGGGGCGCATCGCCCGGGGCACCGAGGATGGCGCCGAGCGCGTGGCGGCCGGTGACCGCCAGTTGCCGCAGCTGTCGCCCCTGGACGATGGCGTGCGCCGCTTCATCGCCCTGGTGGATGAGTGCTACGACCGCCGCGTGCCCCTCTATATCGAGGCCGAGGTGCCGCTGGAGCAGCTCTATACCGAAGGCTGGCTGGAGTTCCCCTTCCGCCGCACCCTCAGCCGCCTGCGCGAGATGCAGCTGGCGCGCTTCGGCCAGGGCTGAGCCCGCGCCTGCGATGGGCGGCCCTTGAGGGGCTGCCCGGCCGGCCGCATATTGGCCGGCATGAAGCCGACTTCCCCCACCGCCGCCAGCGCCCTGGCCGACTTCCACCCGGTCGTGCGGGCCTGGTTCGCCGGGCGTTTCGCCGCGCCCACCCCGGCCCAGGCCCAAGCCTGGCCGGCCATCCGCGCCGGGCGCTCGACCCTGGTGGCCGCGCCCACCGGTTCCGGCAAGACCCTCACGGCCTTTCTCGCCGCCATCGACGAGCTGGTGGAGCAGGGCCTGGCCGAGGGCGGGCTGCCGGAGGCCTGCTTCGTGGTCTATGTGTCGCCGCTCAAGGCGCTGTCCAACGACATCCGCATCAACCTCGACGAGCCCCTGGCCGGCATCCGCGAGGAACTGCAGCGCCAGGGCCTGGGCGACGTGGAGATCCGCACGGCGGTGCGCACCGGCGACACGCCCCAGGGCGAGCGCCAGGCCATGCGCAAGCGCGCGCCGCACATCCTGGTGACCACGCCCGAGTCCCTCTATGTACTGCTCGGTTCCGCCTCCGGGCGGGCCATGCTCGCCAGCTGCCGCAGCCTGATCGTCGACGAGATCCACGCCATCGCCGGGAGCAAGCGCGGCAGCCACCTGGCACTGAGCCTGGAGCGCCTGGAAAGCCTCTGCGGCCGACCGTTGCAGCGCATCGGCCTGTCCGCCACGCAAAAGCCCATCGAGGCGGTGGCGCGTTTTCTCGGCGGCAACCCCGCCAGCGGCGAGGCCCCGGCGCCGTCCCGTGATTGCCTGATCGTCGATGTCGGCTACAGCCGCGAGCGCGACCTGGCCATCGAGGTGCCGCCGCTGCCGCTGGAAGCGGTGATGAGCAACGACGCCTGGGAAACGGTCTACGACCGCCTGGCGCTGCTGGTGGCCGAGCACCGCACCACGCTGGTGTTCGTCAACACGCGGCGCCTGGCCGAGCGTGCCGCGCGGCACCTCTCCGAACGCCTGGGCAACGCCGCCGTCGCCGCCCACCACGGCAGCCTGGCCCGCGAGCTGCGCCTGGACGCCGAGCAGCGCCTGAAGCGCGGCGAGCTGCGGGTGCTAGTGGCCACCGCCTCCCTGGAACTGGGCATCGATATCGGCGATGTCGAGCTGGTCTGCCAGCTGGGTTCGCCGCGCAGCATCGCCGCCTTCCTGCAGCGTGTCGGGCGTTCCGGCCACAGCGTCGGCGGCACGCCCAAGGGGCGCCTGTTCCCGCAGTCGCGGGACGACCTGATCGAATGCGCGGCACTGCTCGACTGCGTGCGCCGCGGCGAGCTGGATAGCCTGGTGATCCCCCGGCAGCCGCTGGATGTGCTGGCCCAGCAGATCGTCGCCGAGGTGGCCAGCCAGGAGTGGGACGAGGATGCGCTGTTCGCCTTGGTGACCCGCGCCGCGCCCTATGCGCAACTGAGCCGGGCCCGCTACGAGGCGGTGCTGGCCATGCTCGCCGAGGGCTACAACGGCCGCGCCGGCGTGCGCGCCGCCTACCTGCACCGTGATGCGGTCAACCGCCGCCTGCGCGGGCGGCGCTCGGCGCGGCTGGTGGCGCTGACCTCCGGCGGCACCATCCCCGATGCCGGCGACTACAACGTGCTGCTGGAGCCCCAGGGCATGCAGGTGGGCACGGTGCACGAGGACTTCGCCGTGGAGAGCATCGCCGGCGATGTGTTCCAGCTGGGCAACCAGTCCTACCGCATCCTGCGCATCGAGGCCGGGCGGGTGCGGGTGGAGGATGCCGCCGGGCAGCCGCCGAGCATCCCGTTCTGGCTGGGCGAGGCGCCGGGGCGCAGCGACGAGCTGTCCGCCGGGGTCGCGCGGCTGCGCGGGGAGATCGAGCAGGCGCTGGTGGCGAGTGACGGCGAGCTGCAGCCGGTCATCGACTGGCTGGTGGCCGAGCGTGGCCTGAGCCCGGCAGCGGCCCGGCAGATGGTGGAGTACCTGGCCCGCGCCCGTGCCGCCCTGGGTCGTTTGCCGACCCGCGATTGCCTGGTGATGGAGCGCTTCTTCGACGAATCCGGCGGCATGCAATTGATCATCCATTCGCCCCTCGGCAGCCGGGTCAACCGCGCCTGGGGGCTGGCGCTGCGCAAGCGCTTCTGCCGCAGCTTCAACTTCGAGCTGCAGGCCGCCGCCACCGAAGACGCCCTGGTGCTGTCGCTGTCCACCAGCCACAGCTTCCCGCTGGACGAGGTGTGGCGCTACCTGCACTCCAACAGCGCCGAGCACCTGCTGATCCAGGCGCTGCTGGACGCGCCGCTGTTCGGCGTGCGCTGGCGCTGGAACGCCACCTGCGCCCTGGGCCTGCCCCGTGCCTCCGGGGGCCGCAAGGTGGCGCCGCAGCTGCAGCGCATGCGCAGCGAAGACCTGCTGGCCAGCGTCTTCCCCGACCAGGTGGCCTGCCAGGAGAACCTGGTGGGCGAGCGCGAGGTGCCCGACCACCCGCTGGTGGTGCAGACCCTCGACGACTGCCTGCACGAGGCCATGGACGCCGAAGCCTGGCTGGCCCTGCTGCGGCGCATGGAGAGTGGCGCCGTCGAACTGGTGGCCCGCGACCTGCCGGCGCCCTCGGCGCTGGCGGCGGAAATCCTCGGTGCGCGGCCCTACGCCTTTCTCGACGACGCGCCACTGGAAGAGCGTCGTACCCAGGCGGTACAGAACCGCCGCTGGAGCGACCCGGAATCCGCCGACGACCTCGGCGCCCTGGATGCCGAGGCCATCGTTGCCGTCGCCGAGGAAGCCTGGCCCCGGGTGCGTGATGCCGACGAGATGCACGAGGCGCTGCTGGCGTTGGGCTGCATCACCCCCGAGGAAATTGCGGCCAACGACGGCTGGGCGGGCTGGCTGGCGCAACTGGCCAAGGCCCGTCGCGCCGCCTGCATGCACCTGGAGGATCGCCCGGCGTTCTGGCTCGCCGCCGAGCGCCTGCCACAGCTATTGGCCCTGCACCCGCTGGGCTCGTTGAAGCCCGCCATGGTCGCCCCGGCGGGCCATGACCGGCCCTGGCAGGCCGAGGCGGCGTTGGTGGGGCTGGTGCGCTCGCGCCTGGGTGGGTTCGGCCCGCTGACCCTGGCACGCCTGGCTACCGACTTGCGCCAGGCGCCGGGGGATATCGCCTTCGCCCTGGCCGCGCTGGAGCGCGAAGGGCATGTGCTGCGTGGCCGCTTCAGCCCGGGTGTGGCGGCGGACGAGTGGTGCGAGCGGCACCTGCTGGCGCGCATCCATCGCTACACGGTCAAGCGCCTGCGGCGGGAGATCGAACCGGTGGAGCCGGCCGATTTCATGCGCTTTCTCTGCGATTGGCAGCACCTCTCGGCGGGCACCCGTCTGCGCGGGGCCGAAGCCCTGGGCGGGGTGCTGGGTTTGCTGGAGGGCTACCAGGCCGCTGCGGCGGCCTGGGAGGCCGAGCTGCTGCCGACGCGGGTGGCGGACTACGGCATCAACTGGCTGGACGACCTGTGCCGCTCCGGGCGCATCGCCTGGAGCCGCCTGGCCGCCCCGGCGCGTGCTTCCAGCGGGCCCTTGCGCAGCACGCCCATCCTGCTGCTGCCACGCAAGAGCCAGGGCACCTGGCGGGCCTGCGCCGGCGCCGGGCCGGTGGCCGAGCCGTCGCCCCGCGCGGCCCGTGTGCGGGAGGTGCTGGCCGGGCAGGGCGCGCTGTTCTTCGATGAATTGCTGGACGAGACCCGCCTGCTGCGCAGCGAGCTGGAGGACTGCCTCGGCGAGCTGGTGGCCCTGGGGCTGGCCAGCGCCGACAGCTTCGCCGGCCTGCGCTCGCTGCTGCTGCCCGCCGCACGGCGCAGCCGCAACGACCGGCGTGCGCGCCTGGCGCTGGCGAACATGCAGGACGCCGGGCGCTGGTCGCTGCTGCGGGGCCGGGGCGAGGAGGGGGGCGCACCGCCCGCCGAGGCCCTGGAGCATGTCGCCCGCACCTTGCTGCGCCGCTACGGCGTGGTCTGCTGGCGCCTGCTGGAGCGCGAGGCGGACTGGCTGCCCAGCTGGCGCGAGCTGCTGCGCGTCTATCACCGCCTGGAGGCGCGGGGGGAGGTACGCGGCGGGCGCTTCGTCGCCGGCGTAGCGGGCGAGCAGTTCGCCCTGCCCGATGCGGTCGGCCTGCTGCGCGAGGTGCGCAAGCGGCCGCTGACGGGCGAGCTGGTGGGGTTCTCCGCCTGCGACCCGCTCAACCTGCTGGGCACGCTGCTGCCGGGCGCCAAGGTGCCCGCCGTGGTGGGCAACCGCCTGCTGCTGCGCGACGGCGTGCCGGTGGCGACCCTGGTGGCCGGCAAGGTCAACCTGTTGCAGGCGGCCGATGGCTTCAGCGTCGCCGAGTGGCAGGCCGCGCTCATCCGCCAACCCACCGCCAGCGCCCTCCACGGCCATGGCGCCAGGCGCATGACGCTGCGGCCGTGAAACCGTCGGGTTGCATCTGGCCTGCTGTGGCACGGCACCGGTGATGACTGTAGGGGCGACTTCAGTCGCCCAGCAGCCCGCAGGGGTGCCCTGGCTCCGCGCTCCCATGACGCACCGCCGGTGGATGAAAAGAGCGCCATCCACCCTACGCAGCGGTCGGCTGCGTGTTCTGGGCCTGGGTTTTGCGCGGGAATGGGATCTATTCAGCCTTTTCATCGAACATTTTCAGACGTTACCGCTTGATAGGGCCTTGGTACTTTTCGGCGGCAGCTATGCTCTTTTTGGGCTCGTTCGAGGAGTAAGAGCAATGGATTTTTTCGCCACCCCCGCTTCGCCACCGTCCCCTTCACCCGCTAGCAGGTCATTGGCCCCCTGGTGCGTGCTGGTGATCGACGACGACCCGGAGGTCCACGCGGTAACCCGGCTGGCCCTGCGCGGCTTCGAGTTCCAGCAGCGGCCGCTGGAGCTGCTGTCGGCCTACTCGGCGGCGGAGGCGCGGGAGACCTTCCGCCAGCGCGGCGACATCGCCCTGGCCCTGGTGGACGTGGTGATGGAAACCGAGCACGCCGGGCTGGACCTGGTGCGCTACCTGCGCGAGGAGTGCGACAACCGCATGACGCGCCTGGTGCTGCGCACCGGCCAGGCAGGCCAGGCGCCGGAGGACCAGGTCATCCGCGAATACGAGGTGGACGACTACAAGGAGAAGACCGAGCTCACCACCCAGAAGCTGCGCACCCTGCTCTATTCCATGCTCCGCGCCTACCGCGACCTGGGGGTGATCGACGCCCAGCGCAAGGGCCTGAGCAATGTGCTGGAGGCCTGCGCCCAGGTGCAGAACGCCGCCACCCTCAAGCTGTTCTCCTCTACGGTGCTGGAGCAGCTCACCTCGCTGCTGTGCCTGGGTGACTCGGCGCTCTATTGCCTGATCCGCACCGACGACCACGAGCCACAGACCCGCACCCTGGCGGCCACCGGGGAGTTCGTCCACTACGAGCCGGACTCGGCGCTGGAGACGCTGCCGGCCATGGTGGTCCAGCGTTTCGACCAGGTGCTGCAACTGGGCGCTTCGCAGCACTTCGACGATGCCTACGTGCTGTTCCGCCGCAACGACCGGGGCGGGGCGAGCCTGCTCTACGTCACCCATGTGGAGCCGCTCAGCGACCTGGACCGGCAACTGCTGGAAATCTACGTGCGCAGCGTGGCGATCACCTTCGAGAACATCCACCTGATGGAGGACCTGCAAGCCACCTCCAAGGAGCTGGTCTACACCCTGGCCAACGCGGTGGAGGTGCGCAGCAAGGAGACCGGCGCCCACGTGCAGCGGGTGGCGCTGTTCAGCGAGCTGCTGGCGCGCCTGCATGGCCTGCCCGAGCGCGAGGTGCAGCTGATCCAGCACGCGTCTCCCCTGCACGACATCGGCAAGGTGGCGATCCCCGACGCCATCCTGCATAAGCCCGGCAAGCTCGACGAGGCCGAATGGGCGCTGATGAAGAAGCACGTCGACTTCGGCGTGGACATCCTCCAGCGTTCGCGCCGCGAGCTGATGCGCGTGGGGGCGGTGATCGCCGGCAGCCACCACGAGCGCTGGGACGGCCGCGGCTACCCGCGCGGGCTGGAGGGGGAGGACATTCCCCTGAGCGGGCGCATCGTCGCCCTGGCCGATGTGTTCGATGCCCTGGGGTCGCGGCGCAGCTACAAGGAACCCTGGACCCCCGAGCAGGTGCTGGAGCTGATCCGTGCCGAGCGCGGCGCCCACTTCGACCCACACCTGGTGGACCTGCTGCTGGCCAATCATGAGGAGTTCCTGGCCATCCGCGAGCGCTACCCGGACGAGCCCCATTCATGAACCCGGCCTTCCAGCGACCCGCGCCGTCGCGGATCGGCCGCAGCCTGTCTTCCAGCCTGGTACGCATCAACCTGCTGTGCGCCTGCCTGCTCGGCCTGGCCATCAGCGTGGTGCAGGTGGGCCTGGACTACTACCGCGCCCGCGCGCAGCCCGAAGACGACATGCAGGCCCTCTTCGACATGGTGCGCGAGCCGGTCACGGCGGTGGTCTTCAGCCTCGACCCGCGCACCGCCAGCGATCTGCTCAGCGGCATGCTCAAGCAACCGGCCCTGGCCTCGGCGCGCATCCTGCTGCCCGAGGGCAAGGTGTTCGCCGAGCACCACCGCGAGCTGGGCGCGCAGGAGGGGCGGCGCCTCAACGACCTGCTGTTCGGCGCCACCCTGCATTTTCAGTGGCCCCTGCAGGCGGACCTGCCCGGTGCCGGCCAGCGTGAGGAGCTGGGCACCCTGCAGGTGGAGGTGGACACCTACCGCTACGGGCGGGACTTTCTCGACCGTGCGCTGATCACCCTGCTGGGCAGCCTGTTCTACGCCCTGGCCATCTCCGCCATCCTCCTGCTGGTGTTCTACCTGTGGGTGACGCGACCGCTGCGCAGCCTGATCCTGTCCATCGCCCGGGTGGACATCGACGCACCGGAAACCACCCGCCTGCAGGAGCCCCCCGGCCACGCCGACAACGAGATCGGCGTGCTGGTGCGTTCCACCAACCAGCACCTGCAGGCCATCGGCGACAACCTGCGCCAGGTGCGCGAGGCCGAGGGCAAGCTGAAGTTCTATTCCGACCAGCTCGAGTCCACCGTCGCCGAACGCACCCGCGAGCTGTCCCAGAGCGTGCGCCAGTTGCAGGCGGCGCAGCGGCAACTGATCGAGTCGGAGAAGCTGGCGGCCCTGGGCGGCCTGGTGGCGGGCGTGGCCCACGAGGTGAACACGCCGCTGGGCATCGCGGTGACCGCGTCCTCGGTGCTCTCCGAGGCGCTGTCGGACCTGCGCACCCAGTTCCAGGCACAGACCCTCACCAGCGACAGCTTCCAGGCGCTGCTGGAGCTGGCCCACGACAGCAACGGCATGCTGGCCAACAACATCGGCCGCGCCGCCAAGCTGATCAGCGACTTCAAGCAGACGGCGGTGGACCAGGTGTCCGAGGCCCGCTGCGAATTCGAGGTGCGCCAGGTGCTGGAGGCGCTGATCGCCAGCCTGCACCCGGAGACGCGCAAGGTTCCGGTGGCGGTGCAACTGGACTGCGAAGCGGGCCTGCACATGCGCAGCCTGCCGGGGGTGCTGACCCAGGTGGTGGCCAACCTGATCATCAACAGCGTGCGCCATGCCTTCGCCGAAACGCCCGAGGCGCACATCGAGCTGCAGGTGCGCAGCGAGGGGGAGGGCATCGAGCTGGACTACCGCGACAACGGCTGCGGGGTGCCGGCGGAGCTGCACGAGCGCATCTTCGAGCCCTTCTTCACCACTCGGCGCGGCACCGGCGGCACCGGGCTGGGGCTGAACATCGTCTACAACCTGGTCACCCGCAAACTGCAGGGGCGCCTGGAGTTCCACTCCGAAGAGGGCGAGGGAGTGCGCTTCCTGCTGTGGCTGCCGCGCCGGCTGGCGATGGCCGATGAAGCCACGGCGTCCATCGACTCCGTGGAGGGTGAAGCATGAGAACCCTGGTGATCGCGCTGCTGTGCAGCCTGCTGTCCGTGCCGGCTTGGGCCGAGCGCGTGACCATCGCCGCCGAGGACGACTGGGCGCCGTACTCCTCCATCGGCACCGATGGTTCCTCGGCCCAGGGCTTCGCCGTGGACCTGGTGCGCGCGGCCCTCGGCACCCAGGACATCGAGGTGGATTTCCTCACTGTGCCCTTCTCCCGCTGCCTGTTCTACGCCCAGGGCACGCGCGCGGTGGCCTGTTTCGATGTGACCATCACCGAAGCCAACCGCGATCAGTACATCTGGCACCCGACGCCGTTGTTCGAAGAGGGGCTGGCGATCTTCGGCCCCGCCGACGACCCGCGCACCGACATGGGCGCCAAGGACCTGGCCGGCAAGGTGGTGGGCATCACCAATGGCTACACCTACCCGACCTCCTTCATGGAGGACCCGGCCATCCACCGCTACAACGCCAACTCCGACAGCCAGCTGCTGCAGATGCTGGTGGCCGGGCGGGTGGACTACATCCTGCTCAACACCATGCCGGGCTACATGCGCATCAACCAGGACCCGCACCTGCGCGGCAAGGTGAAGCTCACCGGCGTGCTGCAGACCGACGGCTTCTGGCTGGCCTTCTCCAAGGCCCACCCGGACGGCGCGCGCATTGCCAAGGCCTTCGAAACAGGCCTCCAGGCCCTGCACAAGAGCGGGCGCTACGCGAGCATGGAGGCGGACTTCCGCAAGCGTTACCAGCATTGATGGGGTGCCCGTCGGGTTGCACCCGACCTACAGATGCACGGCGTCATTGGTTGCTGTGTAGGGGCGACTTCAGTCGCCAAGCAGCCCGCAGAGCTGCCCAGACATAGTGTTTTCCGGTTGCACCATGGTCCGTTTCGGGCACGGCGCCGCAGGTGCCTCCCGTGGGAGCGGCTTCAGCCGCGCAAGACTTGCAGTCGGCACGAGTCTGCGAGTGGTCGGCTATTCCATCGCGAATGAATTCGCTCCCACCAGGCGTGGCATGCGTGTGGGCTGGAAGGTCGCTTGGTGGATGAAAAGAGCGCCATCCACCCTACACACCGGTCAGCGCCGTAGGGCGGGTGAAACCCGCGTGGCATTGCGCATGGTCTGTGCAGGAGCCCCGTCGGGTTGCACCCGACCTACAACGGCACGGCGTCGCTGGTGTCTCCTGTGGGAGCGGCTTCAGCCGCGAAAGATCTGCCGCCGGCACATGGCTGCAAGTGGCCGGCTATTCCATCGCGAATGAATTCGCTCCTACAGGGGAGGGCGGGGCATGACGGGGAAGGGGGATTTCAAGGGGGTTGCCGGCTCGTTAGACTGGCCGCCTCTTCCCGCTTCGATGGCCGATTCCCATGGCACTGCACACCTGGCTGATCTACCTACTGGCCGTTCTCGGCCTTTCCCTCACGCCCGGGCCGAATGCGTTGTTGGCGCTGTCCCACGGGGCGTTGCATGGCCACCGCCGGGCGCTGTTCACCATTGCCGGCGGGGCGCTGGGCTTCGTGCTGATCATGGCCTTGTCGATGTTCGGCATCGGCGCGCTGCTCAAGGCCTCGGCCGATGCGCTGACGGTGCTCAAGGTGGCCGGCGGGCTGTACCTGATCTGGCTCGGCGTGCAGCTCTGGCGGGCGCCGGCGGTGCAGGTTTCCACCGATGGCGAGGGCCAGCGCCGCAGCGGCGTCAGCCTGTTCCGCCAGGGCCTGTTCTCGGCGGTGTCCAACCCCAAGGTGATCCTGTTCTTCGGCGCCTTCCTTTCGCAGTTCCTCGACCCGGCGCAGCCGCTGTGGCTGCAGTTCCTGGTGATGACCCTGACCTTCGTGCTGATCGAGGCGTTGGTGGAGTACCTGCTGGCGCGCCTGGCCCACCGCGTGCGGCCCTGGCTGGCGCGCAGCGGCAAGGGCTTCAACCGCTGCTGCGGGGCGCTGTTCGCTGCCGCCGGGCTGGCGCTGCCGCTGACCCGCTAGGGGTCAGCCGGTACGTGCCGAGGGGCCCTGTCGCTCGCTGCGCTGGCGTGGCTGCACGCTTTTCTGCAGCAATCCCTTGACCCGTGAGGCGAGGGATTCGATGGCGAAGGGCTTGGCCAGCACCTCCATGCCCGACTCCAGCTGCTCGTTGTCGAACAGGCTGTTCTGCGCATAGCCGGTGATGAACAGCACCCGCAGGTCGGGGCGCAGGCGCCGGGCGAGCCGGGCCATTTCCTTGCCGTTCATGCCGCCGGGCAGGCCGACATCGGCCAGCAGCAGGTCGATGCGCTGTTCGCTGTCCAGCAGGGCCAGGCCCGAGGCGCCATCCACCGCTTCCAGCACCTGGTAGCCCAGGTCGCGCAGCACCTCGCCGATGAGCATGCGCAGGGGCGACTCGTCGTCCACCACCAGCACCGTGGCCTGGCGCTCGGCCCGGGGTGCGAATTCCGATCCGGTGTTGTGCTCGATGCGTTCCTCGCCGTGGTGGCGGGGCAGGTGGATATAGAGGCTGGTGCCTTCGCCCGGCTGCGAGGCGATCTGCACCGCGCCGCCGGACTGGCGGGCGAAACCGTAGACCATCGACAGGCCGAGGCCGGTGCCCTGGCCCGCCGGCTTGGTGGTGAAGAAGGGGTCGAAGACGCGGGCGATCACCTCTTCCGGCATGCCGGTGCCGGTGTCGGTCACGCAGAGCGAGAGGTATTCACCCACTGCCAGGCCCAGTTCGCCCGCACGGGGCTCCACCAGGCGGTGGTTGCAGGTGCCGATGCTGAGGCGGCCACCGCCGGGCATGGCGTCGCGGGCGTTGATGCAGATGTTGAGCAGGGCGCTTTCCAGCTGGTTGGGGTCCACCAGCACGGTCCACAGCTCGGGGCCGCTGAGCACTTCCACCTCGATCATCGGGCCCATGGTGCGGCTGATCAGCTCCTGCATGCCGGCCACCAGGCGGTTGACGTTGGTCGGCTTGGGGTCCAGCGCCTGGCGGCGGGAGAAGGCCAGCAGGCGATGGGTCAGGGTGGCGGCACGCTCGGCGGCGGTGCGCGCGGTGGAGATGTAGCGGTCCAGCTCGCCGGTACGGCCCTGGGATACCCGCAGCTTGAGCAGCTCCAGGCTGCCGCTGATGCCGGCCAGGAGGTTGTTGAAGTCGTGGGCGAGGCCGCCGGTGAGCTGGCCGACCGCCTCCATCTTCTGGCTCTGGCGCAGCAGCTCTTCGGTCTGGCGCAGGGTTTCGGCGCGTTCGCGCTCCTGGGTGATGTCGCGGCCGATGGCGCTGATATGGCCTTCGCCGGGGCTGGATGACCAACTGATCCAGCGGTAGCTGCCGTCCTTGTGGCGCATGCGACAGTCGAAGTCGCGCAGGGTTTCGCCCTGCATCAGGCTGTGGCTGGCACCCCAGGCGAGGGACAGGTCATCGCTGTGCACCAGGTCCAGGGAGCTGGTGCCCACCAGTTCCTTTTCGCTCCAGCCCAGCACCGGCCCCAGCGCCGGGTTGGCGGCGGTGATGGTCATGTCCAGGCGGGTGATCAGCATCACGTCCGGCGACAGGTTCCACAGGCGGTTGCGATCGCGGGTGCGGTCGGCCACCTGGCGCTCCAGGGTCTGGGTGAGCTGGCGCAGCTGCTGTTCGGCCACCCGCTGCGCCGTGGTCTCGATCACGGTGTCGAGCACGCCCACCACCTCGCCGCGCTCGTCGCGCACCGGGCTGTAGCAGAAGGTGAAGTAGCAGCGCTCCAGGCGCCCGTTGCGGTCGATCTCCAGCGGGAAGTCTTCGATGAAGGTGGCCTCGCCGGTGAAGGCGCGGTCGGCGATGGGGCCGATGCTGTACCAGGCCTCCCGCCATACATCGTCGAAGGGCCGGCCGAGGGCTTCGGGCTTGGCCCCGAGAATCGGCTTGAAGGCGTCGTTGTACAGGGTGATGCGCTCGGGCCCCCAGAACAGGCAGCTGGGAAAGTGCGAGGCGAGCATCATTTCCACGGCCACCCGCAGGCTGGCGGGCCAGGCGGCGATGGGACCGAGGGGCGTCCGTGCCCAGTCGAGTTCGCGTACCCGCCGGCTCATCGGGCCGGGGGCAGCGGGGAAGGATGTGGCGTCCATGGCGTTATCCGTTGGAACAGGCAAGCAATATCGGTCATGACGGCCGCCTTGGCCACCTTCCAGGCGATAAAAAACGCTGACTGGCGCACACCCAGGCGCTTCGTTCGTCGCTTGCCCGCCGGGGCGTTGAACGCTCGTACCCATACTGGCAGGGTGGTTGCCCCCGCTTCGTTACCGGACCCTGTCGATGAGCTTCGATCCCTCCCTGCTGGCCAAGGCCCGCCACCTCGTGGTGTTCACCGGCGCCGGCATTTCCGCCGAGAGCGGCATCCCCACCTTCCGTGACCGCCTGACCGGGCTCTGGGAGCGCTACGAGGCGAGCGAGCTGGCCAGCGCCGAGGGCTTCCGCCGTGACCCGGCCCTGGTCTGGGGCTGGTACGAGTGGCGCCGCACCCTGGTGCACCGCGCCCAACCCAATGCCGGGCACCTGGCCATCGCCCGCCTGGCGACCCTGGTGCCCAAGCTGACCCTGATCACCCAGAACGTCGACGACCTCCACGAGCGCGCCGGCAGCCGCGAGGCGCTGCACCTGCATGGCCGCCTCGATGCGCTGCGCTGCTTCGCCTGCACGCGGCCGGCGCTGGAGATACCCGAGCCCGACGAGCCGAACGAGGGGCGCCGGGTGGAGCCGCCGCGCTGCACCCGTTGCAACGGCAAGCTGCGCCCGGGCGTGGTGTGGTTCGGCGAGCAGTTGCCGGGGGACGTGTTGCGTGCGGCCTTCACGGCGGCCGAGGAATGCGACCTGCTGCTGTCCATCGGCACCTCTGGCGTGGTCGAGCCGGCGGCGCGCATCCCCCGCCTGGCGCTGAACGCGGGGGCTACGGTGTTGCACCTCAACACCCAGCCGGTGGCGGTGCAGGGCGAGCGCGAGTTCGCCCTGGCGGGCCCGGCCGGCGAGTTGCTGCCGGCGCTGTTGCGCCAGGCCTTCGGCGCTGACGCCTAGGCATCATCTCAACGGGGTGGCCAGCGGCTCATGCACTGCGCTGTTCGGCCTGTTCGAGCAGCGCCAGCAGGTCGTCGACCGTGGCTTCCAGGTAGAGGCCGGCCTTGTAGTCGCGCAGCACCTCGTCACCGGCGCCGATCACCGCTTGCGGGCGCTCGACGAACAGCCCCACCGGCGCGAACGCGGCGTCGAGCACCACCACCAGTGGGATGGACACCCTGTCGAGGTTCAGGCGCGCCTTGAGGTCGTCCTCGGCACGGCCCTTGGTGATCACCGCCAGGTCGATCAGCGGCTGGGTGCGGCAGATGAAGTCGAGCACCGAGACGTTGATCTGGCAGTCCGGGCACCACATCTCGCCCACCACCAGCAGGTGGTAGCGGCGCTCGATGCATTGCAGCCGGGTGAGCGCCGCCGGGGCGATGCAGCCGGGCGTCGCGAGCTTCTGCACCACTGCATTGGCGGCATCCCGCTCGGTGGGCAGGCCGCTGCGGAGGAAGTCGGCGAAGCCCTGGCCGATGTCGAACAGCTGCTGGTAAGACGCCATGGAAGGCCTCCTGGGAAAGATGGGAAGAGGCGGGCATCCCAGCAGAAAAGTGGCGCTCGCATCAAGTGTTGCTGCCGCTTTTGCCAGGTAGACGGGGCACCTTTGATCCAGCTTGCGGGGCTGGGTATCGCTCTGTTGGGACTCGCTGCGCTCGGCGCCAACCTGCGGCACTGAGCGCAACCCAAACCACTGTGCCGACCGGTGTGTAGGGTGGACGACGCTCTTTTCGTCCACCGGGGAGGACGCCGGGAGGCACGATGTTCCGTAGGTTGGGTTGAGGCACGAAGCCCAACGTAGCGGGGGCCGGGCATCGTTGCGTTGGGCCTCGCTGCGCTCGGCGCCAACCTACGGCACCTTGCACAACCCATCGTCGGGAATCACAGGATTATCTGGCCGCGTTCCGCATGAGCCTGCAAAATCCGCTCTCTTTCCACGGATTTCCCCTGGGCCCGCACCATGAACGACAGCCTTCTGAAACCGGCCGTGCTCGGCGTCGCGCTGCGGCGTTGGCGCCTGCTGCATCGGGTCAAGCAGGCCCATGCGGCGCAGCTGTTCGGCGTGGCGCAATCGACCATCTCGCGCTGGGAAAGCGGCGTGCAGGAAATGGAGCCCGCCGAACGGGCGCGGGTGGAGCAGATGCTGGCCGCCCGGCTGGAGGCCGCAGCCGACCAGGCCCTGGCGCGGCTGGTGAGCGACAGCCCGCGCGCCGTGCACCTGGTCTGCGACCTCAGCCACCGCCTGCTGGCCTGTTCCGCCACCCGCGCCGCCGAGTTCTCCGTGCCCCTGGCCGAGCTGATGGGGCGCTCGCTGTGGCGCTACGCAACGCCGGAGATCGCGCGCAAGGAAGCGGCCCTGGATGCCCTGGGCTGGCGCGACCTGCTGATGCCGCCGGCGCTGGAGTTCGGCAGCGGCGCCAATGACTCCGTCATCGTGCCCATCCGCCAGGGCCTGTGCCGCTGGACGCGCATGACCCTCTCCGACGGTACCGCCGCGCGCCTGGTGGAAACCCTCTGAGCCCCAGCCGCCCACGCATAATCCATGCGTGGACGTGGGATCGCCCCCGCGCCTAGGCTGTGCGTTTGCAAGGGCGCCCCCTGCGCCCCGACGGCCATATTCGCGGGTGAGAGATGAACATCGACAGGATCAAGGGACGGCTCGACTTCCTCCGCGAGGCGGAGCGCCTCAAGGACGTACTGCGCAGCGCCCACACCTCCAGCGGGCGCGCGGAAAGCACCGCCGAACACAGCTGGCGCCTGTGCCTGATGGCCATCACTTTCGCCGATGAGCTGGTCGGGCTCGACCTGCTGCGGGTGCTGAAGATGTGCGTGGTCCATGACCTGGGCGAAGCTATCAACGGCGACATCCCCGCCATCGAGCAGGGCGGCCATCCCGACAAGGGCGCCCAGGAGCGCGAAGACCTGCTGACCCTGACCCGCACCCTCGATGCCGGGCTGCGCGACGAGATTCTCGCGCTGTGGGATGACTACGAGAACGCCGCCTCCCCCGAGGCGCTGGCGGTCAAGGCGCTGGACAAGCTGGAGACCCTGCTGCAGCACAACCAGGGCGCCAACCCGGCGGACTTCGACTACGCCTTCAACCTCGGCTACGGGCGCCGCTACACCAGCGGCGAGCCGCTGTTCGCGGCCATTCGCGAGCAGCTGGACGCAGGCACGCGGCAGCGCATGGAAGCCCAGGCGGGCGAGTAGGGCGCTCCCTGGCGCCCCGCTCGAACCCCATCACATCTGCGCCCGGCATGACACGAAAACCCTGACGCTAGAGCGGCTGCCTATGGGACCATGGCGGCGTGCCGGTCGACCTCTCGGACGACGTGCGCGTTGCAGGAGCAACGCCGAGGCACGCCCTCGATCCCCGTCTGGTTCGTACAAGGCCGTATGAAAATCAAACCGTCGCTTATCGCGCTGCTGGGCGCGCTGTCACTCACCCAGCCCCTGTCCTGTCTTGCGGGTATCGCCAACGGCAAGACGCTCTACCAGCAGCGATGCGCCGTGTGCCACGGGGCGGACATCAAGGGCACCGGGCCCCTGGCCCATAAGAGCGACCCACCCACCCCCGACCTGACCACAGCTGCGTTCAAGCAGCGGCTCGCGGACTACCCGGGCGTCATCGTCTCGTCGGTGATTCTCCGCCCCAACGGCAACCTGATTCCCCGCACCCTGCAGGAGAACGGCGTGAAGATCCCGCCCCATGCCTGGAGCGTTCAGGACTTCCGCGACCTCAACCAGTACATGAGCGGCGTGATCCTCAAGGCGCGCTGAAGAGCGGCGCAGAGGCGAGCGGGGCGGCTGCCCACCTTCAATGAGCCGCGTGGCGCTGGCGACGGCAGCGCTCGGAGCAATAGCGCACCTCGTCCCAGCAATGCGCCCAGCGGCGGCGCCAGGCGAAGGGTCGGCCGCACACCGCGCAGGTCTTTTGCGGCAGGTGGGCCTTCTTCACAGCGCCTCGCCGGCATCCAGCCGCGCCAGCAGCCGTTCGCCGCGCTCCCAGAGCGCATCGACGCGGGCCTGGTCCATGCGCTGCAGGTTGCGATAGGGCATGGCCAGGCGCGGGTTGCGGCCCAGGCGCTCGCTGTGGCGCATCAGGAAGTGCCAGTAGAGCGCGTTGAACGGGCAGGCGTCCTCCTCGGTGGCGCGGTCCACGCGGTAGCGGCACGACGCGCAATGGTCGGACATGCGCTGGATGTAGCGGCCGCTGGCGCAATAGGGCTTGGAGCCGAGGTAGCCACCGTCGGCGTGCATCACCATGCCCAGGGTGTTGGGCAGCTCCACCCACTCGAAGGCGTCCAGGTAGACCGCCAGGTACCACTCGCAGATGGCCGCGGGGGCGATGCCGGCGAGCAGGGCGAAGTTGCCGGTCACCATCAGCCGCTGGATGTGGTGCGCATAGCCCAGCTCCAGGGTCTGGCCGATGGCCTGGGCCATGCAGCGCATCTCGGTGCGGCCGGTCCAGTAGAACGCCGGCAGCGGCCGGCTGTTGCCGAAGACGTTGAGCGTGGCGTAGTCCGGCATGCGCAGCCAGTAGATGCCGCGCACGTACTCGCGCCAGCCGATCAACTGGCGGATGAAGCCTTCCGCCGCGTTGAGCGGCACCTGGCCCTGGCGGTGGGCATTCTCCACGTCGGCGCAGAGCTGGCGCAGGTCCAGCAGGCCGATGTTCAGGGCGGCGCTGATACGCGCGTGGAAGAGGTAGGGCTCGCCTTCGGCCATGGCGTCCTGGTAGTCGCCGAAGGCGGGCAGGGCGAACGCCAGGAAGTGCTGCCAGAGCGCCTGGGCCTCGGCGTGGGTCACCGGGTAGTCGAAGCCCTCCAGGCGCCCGTAATGGTGGGCGAAGCGCTCGCCCACCAGGGCCACCACCTCGCGGGTGATGGCGTCCTGGCCGAAGCGCGCGGGAAAGGGGCCGCGCACGCCCTTGGGCAGCGCCTTGCGATTGTCGGCGTCGAAGTTCCAGCTGCCCCCCAGCGGCTGGCCGTCCGGCTCCAGCAGCAGGCCGCTGCGCTTGCGCATCTCGCGGTAGAACAGCTCCATGCGCAGTTGCTTGCGCTCACCCGCCCAGCGCGCGAACGCCTCGCGGGAGCAGAGGAAGCGGCTGTCGGCGTGCCAGTTCAGCGGCAACCCGGTGGCGCGCAGCGCCTCTTCCACGCGCCATTCGCCGCACTCGGTCAGGTGCAGCTCCGGCTCGCCCAGGGCGGCGTGCCAGCGGCGCAGCTCGCCCGCCAGGCTGCCGCTGTTGTCGGGCGCGTCGAGCCGGGTGTAGATCACCCGCCAGCCACGCTGCTCCAGTGCCGCCGCGAAGTGGCGCATGGCGCTGAAGACCAGCACGATCTTGTGCGGGTGGTGCGGCACGTAGCTCGCCTCCTCCTGGACTTCGGCCATCAGCACCGCGTCGCGGGCCGGGTCGAGGGCCGCGAACAGTGAAAGGTCGAAGCTGAGCTGGTCGCCCAGCACCAGGCCGAGCCGGCGAACGTGGCCGTTCACCATTGCGAGTCCAGCGACAGGGGCAGGCGCAGCGGTTCCAGCGGGCCCTCGCGGGCGCCGCACATCTCGTCATGGACGCAATGTTGCACCAGCTCGCAAGGCAGCCGTGGCAAACCCTGCAGCAGGTCGCGGAGCTGAGTCGTCGAGCGCAGGCGCAAGACCTTGCCCTGTTCGTCCAGCACCCCTTCGAGGCCCGAAGCGAGGCGCGCCTGGAGGATGTAGAAGCCGCCCTCCAGGGACACCACGTCGAGCCCTTCGATACGGCCCGCCAGTGCGGCTTCGCCAAGTTGTTGGAGATTCATCGCCCAGTCCTCCGGCTCACGCCCGGTCAGTCAGTGTTGCAATGCGGAGTCGCGGCGGAAGAACAGGGTCACCTGGCCCAGTTCGACGCCGAGCTTGCTCATGCTCGAGCGGTTGATCAGGGTGTCCTCGTCCATCAGGTACATCCAGTCGTCGAAATCCACTTCCCAGGTCGAGCCTTCCACCTCCAGGTTCAGCGTGTAGCGCCAGCGCAGGGCGTTGCCCGCCACCTCGCCATCCGCTTCACCGATCACGTCCGCCGCGCGGCCGCGCCAGCGTCCATCACCCAGCGGTTGCAGGGTCCACACCCGCTGCTGGCGGGTCCCGTCGCTGTAGAGGAAGCGTTCGTCGAGAATCAGCCGCTCGCCCTCGCGGCGGCTGGTGATGTCCACCTTGAAGCGCTTGACCACCTCGCCCGAGCGGTTCTGGAAGATGCCCCAGGCCTGCACCGGCCTGGAGAAGAACCCCGGCAGGTCCAGCTGCGGGCGCTCCTTGGCGTAATGATCGACCTCCACACCACCGCACCCGGCGAGCAGCAGGCAGCACAGCAACCCTATTACGGCACGCATCATCGGCCTCCTCATTGGTTTGTTTCATTGAGCCCGAGCAGCTCGCGGCGCAGCTCGGGATTACGGGTACGGGCATCCAGCCAGATGGCGAAGAACGCGTGGGCGAAATCGGTATCGGCCACCGCGTGGCGGAACTGGCCGTCGACGTAGAAGCGGCTTCCCCGGCCCGGCAGGTAGAGGCCGGTGATGCGCTGGCCCGGCTGCACATCGACGAAGGCCTGGCGCATCTCGCCGTCCCAGGCCGCCAGGCGCGCCTCGTCCAGCGAGGAACCGCCCAGGCGGCGCATCTCGTCCAGGCTGGCCTGCACCAGGGTGTCTCGCGACAGCTCGCGGCTGTAGATGAGCTCCAGGGCGAAGGGCTGCTCCCAGTCGATGGGCGCCGCCGGGCTCCATAGGCGGGCCTGGTACACCCGCAGGCCGAACCAGGTGAAATCGCCCTGGCCGACCAGCTCGGCCTTGGGAAGCTCGCCCCGCCAGTCGGCCCAGCACGGCGCGGCTATCAGAAGCAGGCATAGCAGGACGGCACGGCGTAGCGCCGAAGCGGGGGATATCGCCAGGCCCATGGTGGTCTCTCCCGGTCTGTGGGTGGGTGATAAAATTATACAAATATTAGCGTTGTATAAGTATTTGTATAGATTTATCGAGCGGCGACGCTGCAACAGCCCGCACGGAGTAGGCCCGTGTGTGGGGGACATCGCTCTACATGTCCACCAGGCGGTGCCAATCGTGAGCCCGATGGTGGATGAAAAGAGCGCCATCCACCCGACGAAGAGCCGCCTGTAGGTCGGGTGCAACCCGACAGCTGTGGGGCAGGGGACTCGCGGGTTTCACCCGCCCTACGGAGTGCCGCACGAGCCAGCACGGATCGGGTCCGTGTGTAGGCAGGACATCGCTCTTCATGTCCACCAGATGGTGTCGGACGGGACTTCGATGGTGGATGAAAGAGCGCCATCCACCCGACGAAGAGCCGCCTGTAGGTCGGGTGCAACCCGACAGCTGTGGGGCAGGGGACTCGCGGGTTTCACCCGCCCTACGGAGTGCCGCACGAGCCAGCACGGAGCGGGTCCGTGTGTAGGGTGGACATCGCTCTTCATGTCCACAGTGCGGTGCTGGACGGGACTCCGATGGTGGATGAAAAAAGCGCCATCCACCCTACGAAGAGCGGCAACGGTTCGAAGTGATCACCGGATCACGCTTAGTACAGCTGTACGAGTTGACCCTCGCGGGCGCACGTCGCTAGATTCCCGCTCCCTCTTCGCCGCGGGGCCCGTCGCCCCGCAGCGGTCACAGTGGCAAGGACCGGCCCTTCATGCACAAGATCACTCCCTTTCTTCTCACCAGCGCCCTGGCGCTGATCTGCCTGCCCAGCCACGCAGAGGACATCGAACCCTTCAGCTGCCGAAATGGCTATTTCCCCTCCGAGGGCAAGTTCAGCCAGCTGTACAAGGTCGTGAACAAGCACCAGACGCACTTCTTCAAGGACGACGAGCGCTGCCCCGAATCCGAGGGCTGCCAGCAGAAGGCGTACCTCATCGAGGGCGATGAGGTGCTGGTCAACAAGATCGAAGGCGGTTGGGCCTGTGCCTGGTACCAGGGCAAGAAGCGCGAAACCGTGGGCTGGATCGAGTTGGTGAACCTCGCTCCAGCCGCTGACCCCTTGCCGGAAACCAGCGATTGGCTGGGCACCTGGAAGGCCTGGGCCAGCACCCTCACCATCGAGCAGCAAGAGCAGGGGCCGGGCCTGCACGTGACCGGCGATTCGACCTGGGGCAGCGGCGCCAGTACCCACGTCGGGCAGATCGACGGCACCTTCAAGCCCAAAGGCCGCTACGCCATGACCAAGGACGGCGACGGCAAGTACGACTGCGCTGTCGAGTACACCCGTATCGGCCGCTTCCTGATCGTCGATGACAACAACAATTGCGGCGGCATGAATGTGAGCTTCGATGGGGTTTACGTCCGGGCGCAGTGAGCCGAGGGTTGCGGCTCAGCGGAGGCGATGATTGATCGTCTCCGGTTTGAGCAGTTCTTCTGCCCCCTGCGGCCCATAGAACCTCACGTCCTGAATTCCAAACCGGCTGGTGTTAACCACCGTAACGCCTGCATACATACCCACTACAAAGGTGTCGCCTCGCTTGACCAGGCTATTGGGCGCAAAGCGCGACCAGGGCGCTTTGTAGGCGATGATCTCCATCGACGCCTGCTCAGGGGATGGGTTTACGGCAATAAGGCTGTCGAAGGTCAGGATGTAGGCGACGCCTTTTTCAAAAAGGATCTTCTCCGGGGCGGAGGGAAGCAGGGTGACCCTGGTTAACTTCGGTTCGCTTGCGATATCCGTCAGCTCGTACATGGCGCCAACGTTGATCCCCATGTGGCTGAGCCCGGTAAACACGAAGATCGAGCCGTCGACTTTCTGGATGCTGACGACATTTTCCTTCAGCAAGGTTCTGGTCGTTCCATCCTGCGAGGTGACGGTCAGCTCACCTCCCCATTCACCATGGTCCGTGCCCATGATCTTCACGCCATCGACCTGCAACTCGGTCAGGGGCCGCTCCAGGCTCTGCTCATCGTGACTGATGAGGAGCCCGCCACCGTCGGCAGTAACCTGATAAGAGCCAAGGTCCAGTACTTTCTCGGTGATGCCGCTTTTCGGTATGGCCTGGGCTACCAGGCCGTTCTTTTGAAGTTCGCTTTCGAGGGTGCCTGCGACCGCCGTCATCGAGATCAAGGCTGAGAGTGCAGCGATTGCAATGCGTTGCATGGGAGATATCCGTTCTCTTTAGACCAAGGAGTGTGTGCAGTAGCGCTCGATCACTTCACACAGCTGATCGACCTCGCCCAATGGCACGAATCGGCTTAGCGACCAGCCGTTTTCACCGCGCTTCTGGCTGAAAACGCGATAGCCGACCACGGCGCCACCAAATCGATAGCGGGAGACGAGCAGCGTGTCTTCGCTATAGATGAAGTCGGGCCTGTGGGAGATGTGGAGGTATTGGAAGGGGTTACTCGGGTCGAAGTGAATCGATTCGAACAGGCCCTTTGCATCCAGCCGTTCGAAGGCTTTCTTGAGGTCATCCTCGAAGCAGGCGTGCCCCTTGCCAGCCCGCTCGCGGATAGTCGTGACGGGTACGGTGTTCACGGGCCAGCCGCTGAGTTCCGGCACCAGGTGATCCCAGCCCTTGGCCAGTGCAATCTCGCGGGGCGTCTCGCCATGGGCATTGGCCCGGAAGACATTCGCCATGCCCTGGAGCCCTTCGAGAATCTCGATGCGACGGGTAGCGCCCCAGCTGCCGGGCTTCTCGGCGAACGGTGCCTTGATCAAGGCGGTGATCAGGGTCTCTCCGTCCCGGGTGAACCCTTCCACCACGTCGTACGGAATGCTGTCCCAGTCGATGGAATAAACATTGCCGACCTGGATCAGCGTGGCCAGGGCATCGGTGCTTTGCGTGCTGAGCAGTTCGTTGTTCACCCGCTTGAATGCTTTCAAGGGTAAATACACCGCCTCGATGCTTTCCGCTTCCGACGTGAAGAGAAAGGTGCCGGGAAGCTTTTTCTTGCAGTGCTTGTGCAGCGCATCGAGAAAGCTCTGATCGATGTAGGTGCCGCCCTCGTGGGTGAACGTCAGCGAGTGGGTTTCCTGCTGCTGGGTGAAGGTCAGGGTGAGCTTGCCGGTGCGGCCGGCTTTGATCTGCACGTCCTCCGGCGCCAGATCGCCATTGCTGATGGCTGCCAGGCGAGCGAGTAGCACTTCGTAGTCTTGCGGCTCATCGATCACGTCGGGGTCCAGCGAGGCAACGTTCGCCGGAATCAGCTCGCGGAATATCTCCACGATAGTGGCCTTGTCCTTTGCGCTGTTGGGCACCCGGCCGGAGAAGGCCTTGGTTTTTCGCAGGATGTCGGTAAGCAGAGCGAGGGTGTTCATGAGATGTCCTTATCTCGGCAACCGAGCGGGTCAGGTGAACGTGAACGCGTGGGATACCGGGTAGAGCGCGTCGGCAGGCGAGCGCGCATGGCGACATCCATTTCCATGCAGCTGGCCGATAGTGCCACTGCCAATGCAGGTTGGAAATCGAGGCGGCACGGATCTGTGAAAGGGTGCTGGGATACGCCGAGGGTGACCGTAGGTGAGCCGTGCGGCTCCCCTCTGCGAACCCTTCGACAGGAACTCATTCCGGGGATTGACCTGGCGCGCGCGCCGTCGATGATGGCGCCCTGAGTACGCCCAACCGCAGGCAGGGAAGCCGCCTCGTCGGGCGTCGAGGATGATCCACACAAGGAGGTTGGCACATGCACGGCATGGCATTGATCGGGATGTTGCTGGTGGGCACGCTGCCCGCGCTGCTCCCTGGATGGCGAGCATTCCTGGCGGCCCTGGCCGGGGTGGCGGTGCTCTACTGGGCGCAGGTCGCCTGGTTCTTCTGGGCCGTGGAGCGGGAGGCGTCCGAAGGGCCCACCTTCATGGCAGGCATCGCCATCCTGGGCGTCGAGCAGGTGCTCGTCGTTGCCTCGGTCATCGGGCGGTTCATCGTCCACGCCCTGGCCCGCAGCCTGGGCCGGCGCGCGCGGGCCGGCCTGCTCTGGGGGCTTGCCGTGCTGGCAGCCAGCATCTGCGCCTTCTCGCTCAGCGGTTACGCGTCGACCCTGCTCATGGGGGCGGCGGTGCCGTTCGCCTGGTTGTGGCTGGCCTTGCTGCTGGCGCCTCGTCCGGCCCGGCCCCTGTCATACGCCTCGACATAACGGCCCTTGTCACCGGTCGCATCGAGCTGGAGCAGATCGTCGAAAGAGCTTCGAAGAGCTGGTGCACAACGAGGAGCGCAACGTGAAATCATCGTCTTTCCGCGTGCGGCCTGACCCCGGCGCCAGGCCAGGTTTTTTATGGGGGAGGGAAGGGCGGGGTGGGGGCGTTTGAAGGGTGAGTATCGGCCGATTCTGTTGAAAAAGTCGTATCAACGGCAGCCAGCCGTTCAGGTGTGCCTGCTGTAGAAGTGGCTGCAAGCCACTTCAGGTTACCTTTTGGTGTTTCGCTGAGCGTTCTGGCTCAGGTTTGAAGGTTAATTCGAGGGTTTCTGCTCACAGCAGGCGTACCTATCCCGTGAGTGGCGGCCCGTTAGGCAAAAGCTTGGCCATGCGTCGCAAGTTTTGCACGGTCGCGGCCAAAGTGAATTCGTCAGTCGCACCCGTCAGGCCACGCAATCGTAAACGGTCGAGTTTCATGATCCGTTTGAGGTGGGCGAAAAGCATCTCTACCTTCTTTCGCTCGCAGCGGGAGACGAGGTACTCCGGTGACTTGGCGATGCGTCGAGCTACGTCGCGGGCAGCCTCATGGACGCTGCGAACGATCTTCCGATTCGGTGTGTTGGGGCAGCACTTTTCTTTCAACGGACAGGTGGTGCAGTCGGTTTGGCTGGAGCGGTAGATGATGGTGTTGGCCTTGGTCACGCGCGATCTTTGCTGAGTGAAGGTGCGCCACTCACTGCGTAGCGGTTTGCCGGCTGGGCAGCGGTATTCATTGGCCTCCGGACTCCAGAGGAAGTCGTTACTGGAGAGGCTGTCGTCCTTGCGCTCGGTCTTGTCCCACACCGGCACATGCGGCTCGATGTTCTTTTCTTCGACCATCCAGGCCAGCATCGGGGCCGTGCCGTAGGCGGTGTCCCCGATGAGGCGTTCCGGCGTGAGGTCGAACTGCGCTTCGACACGCTCCACCATCGTCCTGGTCGAATCGACTTCGGCGGTACGGTGCGCCGGAGTCGCCTCCACATCCATGATCACGCCGTACTCAGTATCGATCAGGTAATTCGTGGAGTAGGCAAAGAAGGCCGGGCCGCCTGGTGCAGCAGTCCAACGGGACAGCGGATCAGTGAGCGAGATTTTCTTGGGAAGAGCTTCAGCCAGCGCCTCTTCATCAAGGGCTTCAAGGTACTCGCGCACAGCGCGGTTGCTGAGCGCTGGATCACGCCAATCGACTTCATCTCCCGCCACCCCACGTTGCCGGCTGGCATCCGCCTTGATGATGCTGGCGTCCACAGCGAAGCCTTCGCCTTTGACCAGGCCAGCCGCCATGCAGCGGCGCAGTACCTCATTGAACAACCAGCGAAACAGTCCGCTGTCACGGAAGCGGCCGTGGCGATTCTTCGAAAAGGTCGAGTGATTGGGGACTTCATCTTCCAGGCCCAGTCGGCAGAACCAGCGATAGGCCAGATTTAAATGCACTTCTTCGCACAGCCGTCGCTCGGAACGGATGCCGTAGCAGTAGCCAACGACCAGCATGCGCACCATCAACTCTGGGTCGATCGAGGGGCGTCCGATGGGGCTGTAGAAGTCGGTTAGGTGTGCACGCAGATCGCTAAGATCCAGGCAATGGTCGATGCTGCGCAAGAGATGCTGGGGAGGAACGTGGTCTTCCAGATTGAACGAGTAGAACAGGCGCTGCTGCCCTCCCGGTAACTGCCCCATCATGCTATTCGCCCCCGCGCTCGCTGACAGAGCAATTCTGCCGACGGCAGGGGGCGACAGCTACTTTTTCAACAGAATCGACCGGAAGCAGCCACTCGCGAGCACCAGCTTCTGCCGGCCTCTGCGCTTCATCGAATGTCGGACTGCTTCAGGTCAGGTGTCGTGACGGGACTGTTATGCGTAGTGGCCAGCAGCCGGGCCTTGGTTTTGTATGACGCCCGCCGTTAGCATCGAATCAAGCCTGCCCCATCCCGAGCTCTAGCCATGCACGACGATTACCCTCCATTCCACCTGTTCGGAGCCACCTTTACCTCTGACGCAGAGGCTGAGCGCTACGCCTTCGAACAGTGGGAGCCAGAACCTACCAGCAGTGCAACCGACGCCGATTACTCTGCCTGGGAGGATCGTAATCCGACCTGGCGGCTGGCCGAGGAACTGGAGTTCTACATGGATTCGGATTTTGTTGAGCTGTTGGGCAGCGTGGCGGATGTCGTCACGCAGATTCGGACGCCTGATGACGCTGCACGGATCAGCGCCGAATCAACAGGGTTCACTCATTTCATCGTCGTCATGGCCAATGCAGATGCGATCTGGGCTGACCGACGCGCTACGTCTGCCCAGGTCAAACCTGTCGTGCGTGCGCCTGAAAGCACCGCGACAGTCACCTACCTTGGCCGATTCAATTGAGCCGCAACATAACGCCAGGCGCGCGTCCTGTTCTCGAGTTCAGGGCGGCCAATCGGGCTCGTGGCGAGCGTTCGGAACGGCTTTGGCGAGTGCACGGCCTGTATCCCATTCATCGTCAATTCGTCTGGAATTGATGCTTACCGCGCTGTCCCATCGCCTACAGGCGACCGCATGGGATAATCTTGCGCCACGAAACAACCATGAAGCGGTGATTTGAACGATGGGTTTTGAGCAATTAGCTGAGCTACGGGACCGCCTGCGGGCTGAAAAGCAACAGGCACAGGGTGAGCGCCCCGAGCGCCCTGAACGCCCGAAACAGCGCAAGCGAGACGCCGCGCCCCAGCAGGCCAAGCCGCGTGAGCAGGACCCTGCGGTGGAAGCGATCTGGCGGTTGCAGAAGCACTTCCCCCTGGCCTTCCCGGTCAACCCCGCCCCCAAGGTGCCGCTCAAGGAAGGCATCCTCAAGGACGCCGAGCAACACCTGGCGCTGCTGGGGTTGAGCCTCGAACAGCTCAAGCTGGGCGTTGCCGCCTGGTGCACGAGCAGTCGCTACTGGGCAAGCATGGTGGAGAACGCGCCCCGTCTGGACCTCAACGGCCAAGCCGTTGGCACGGTGACGGCCGGGCAGGCGCTGCACGCCAGGCAGCAGGCTGCGCGCCAGCGTGGGCAAGCGCGACGCAAGCAGGCGAAGCGTAAAGAGGGCGCCAAAGAGAGCCCTAAAGAGCCCGTCGTCGTTGCCGAGGCGCAACAGCCCGAGAGCTGACGGCACCGGCCGGGCACGAACCTGCTACGGCGTCTGGCCAGTGGCAGCAGTGCCCGGCGCCAGCCAGGCGTAGAAATGGTCGAGCGCGCCGCTTTCATCCCGGCGCTGCTCCACCCGCCGCATGCCGGCCTTCAGCAGCACACGCTGCGAGGGCTGGTTCTCCGGCGCGACCGTGGCGATGATTCTGTCGAGCCCATGCCTGGCGTGCCCATAAGCCAGCAGCGCCGGAATGGCCTCGCTGGCCAGGCCATGCCCCCAGGCCGAGCGGAGCAGGGCGTACTTCACTTCGGGCTCGACCTGCCCACCAGGGTGAACCAGGCCGCAAAAGCCGATGACCGTCCCCGAGTCGATCCCTTCCAGCGCAAACATCCCATAGCCCCGCTCGCGGTAATTGGTCTGGGTGACCTCCAGCCAGTGTTCGCAGGCAGTGCGGCCGATCGGCTGCCCGTCGCCCACCCAGCGCATGGCCTCCGCGTCAGAATAGACCGCGTGAATCACGTCGAGGTCCTCGGCCGTCCAGTGCCGGCAGCGAAGGCGAGGGGTGGTGAACAGGAACCGGGTCATGGGGCGTATCAGCCTGCGCGTGGGTGGCTGCTGATCTTAGCAAGCAGGATTCCCCCGGGCGTCCTTCGCCTGCTCGTGCAAGGGTGGCAGAATCTGCTTCGATTACCTGGCCGGCCAGTCTGCGGCCCCTCTACTCCAACGGTCCCATCGCCATGAAAACCAGCCTGCCCTGGCTCGCCCCGCTGCTCGCCATCTGCCTGGGTGTGCCCCTGCCGTGCGCCGCTCAGCGCCTGGCTGCCGAAAACCATCGCGTCGGCGTGCAGGTGCTCGACCCCGATGCGCCCGCCGTCGGCACCTGGCGGGTCAAGGTGCACGCGACCTACCGGCCATTGGTGGAAGGCTCGCCGAACACCACGGAGACGACCACCTCCCGCGCCAACTGCCCGTCATCGCGCTTCAGCGTGCCGTCACTCAAGCGCTGTACCCGCACCTGGAGCCGGACGGTGTGGCTGAAGCTGCCCGCCGCGCAGGTCGTGACGGCAGGCCCGCACGCCCTGGACCTGGACTTCGCCCCGGTGATCGAGGACCACGGCGGCACCTTCCGGATCGACAGCCTGGCCCTGGAATACATGACCTGCGCCAAAGGCTGCGAGATCGAGCGCGTGGACATCCCGCTCAGTTGCTACGCCGACGACACCGAGCCGGGTGAGGTGCTCGCCGCCGGCCTGCTGCTCAGCTACTCACGCGGCGCCAAGGCTGCCCGGGAGGTGGCCGAGTGTGGGCTCAAGGTCGGCCGGGAAGTCGGCTGGGCCAACCGGGAGACGGTAATGGCGCGCGTGCGTGGCCACTTCGGCGACGAGCAGCGGATGGTCAGCAGCGAGCTGCTCAACGCATTCCCGGCAATCCCGGGCGCCGACCATCGCTGGCGGTGGAACCCGGCGACGGACCGCGATCTGCTCGACGATCGCTGCCCGTTGCCGGCCAACCAGAGCTACGTGAACAGCACCTACTTCGCCACGCTGCCGGTCGCCACGGGCTGGCCGTACCGGCATGAAGCCGAGGTTTACGTCACCAGCAAACCGAATGGCGAGGTGTGCAACATCTGGCTGACGGGCACCGGTGATGAGATGTACCTGCGCTACTTCTACAGCTACCAGGCGGGCACGCTGATACAGGCGGCCACCGACGGTGAGGCGGACCGGGTATCACGCGAGTGGCGCTGGGCGAACCGGGAACCCTGGGAATATACGCGGCGGCGGATGCCGGACTCGGTTGCCGGGCACGACGCCATCCTCTACTGGCACAGAACCGCTGCCGAGCAGTGGCCCAAGCGCATGGACTACACACCCGACTTCGAAGAGTTCAAGGCTCTGAACGCGTTCTCCCAGCAGTTGCTCGAACGTTTTCCGGCGAAGTAGAAGCAGGATCATCACAGGGGGCGTGTAGATTGCCCATGCCAGGATGCGGCGCGACAGCGAAGCAATACCCTGACACTTTCATCGGAATAACTTGAGGCGATTGATCGGGCTTTGCGATATTAAATGGCCATGCTGAAAGTGTAGGAAGCGTTCCTCAGCCCTTGGCACATACGCTTCCGTCATTCCTCCACCCCCTTGCCACTCCACTCGTTGTGCAACTACATGGTCGCTACCGTCATCCTCGGCATGCTCTGCGTGCACCTGCTGTGTTTTTGCGTGATGTTCCTGCTGATCAGCACACGGCTGAACAGCAAGAAGATGGGCATGGAAGTCTTCGCCCTGGGCAATTTCCTGCTTGGGCTCGCCTACATCCTGCAGTTGGTGGATGGCCCCGCGGGCTGGGGGCTGGTGAGTGTGGTCAATCACTCGCTGACGCTGTGCGCCCCTGTGGCCTATGTGCTGGGCGCCTTGCGCTTTTTCGATCGCCCGACGCCCGTGGTGCGCCCACTGCTGATCCTCGCCGGCACCTACACGGCGGCGCAGGTGCTGGTGCAGTGGACGCTAGGGGGCGAGGCGCGCCATGGGATGCTGGCGGGGACCTGTGCGTTGCTCTTCCTGGGCATGACGGGGACGTTGCTCTATACGGGGCGCACCATTGCCCGGGACCTGCGCGTCGAGATGGCCGTGTTCGCCGTCCTGGTCGCCGGCATCTGCGGCCTCAACGCCGTGAAGCTCGGCATGATCCTCAGCGGGGGCATGGCGGCGCTGGATATGAACACCGGCTTCCAGAAGATCTTCTACATCTACATGTCGTTCCTGGCGACGGTGCTGCCGCCATGCGCCGTGTGGCTGGTGCTGCGCCGCCTCACCGACGAGCTGCGCAGCATGGCCGCCCATGACCCGCTCACCCGCTTGCTCAACCGCCGGGGGCTGATGGAGGGCCTGGACGCGCATTTCCGCTCCCGCAGCGCCGGGCCTGCTTACCTGCTGATCGTGGATATCGATCACTTCAAGAACATCAACGATAGCCATGGCCACAAGATGGGCGATCTCGTTCTGTGCCGGGTCGCCGACGTCCTCAAGGCCACCGCCCGCCAGGGCGACCTGATCTGCAGGCTGGGCGGGGAGGAGTTCGTGATCATCACCCTGGACACCGACAGGGCGGGTGCCTTGCAACTGGCGGAGCGCACCCGCGCGGCCATCGAGAGCAGCGAGGTGCCCGGCACCGATCAGCAAACGCCGATCCGCTGCACGGCCACCATCGGTGTTTCGGAAGGCTTCACCCACTCGCAAGCCCTCGACGGAGTCATGCAGCAGGCGGACAAGGCCCTGTACCAGGGCAAGGCCTCGGGGCGCAATCGGGTCGAATGGGCGGGGCGCTCGATAGGTTTCTAGAGGTGCCCGGCTTCGGCGCCGGGCTGCCTCCGCTAGCGCGACACCTACGATAGGGCGTGAATGACCTTCGCCGTCATCGCCTCGGCGCTGCTCTCCCCGTCGACCCTCAGGATCGGTGCCGTTTGCCCGGCCAGCCACGCCTCGTGCCAGGCCCGGTTGCGCCCGTCGAACGCCGGGTTGTCGTATTGCGAAGCCCACTCGCGAAAGGCCACGTGTATGCCATGCATATCACCGCCGGGCGCGATCCGCTCGCCAAAGCGCTCCTTTTCACGGGCGGCCAGCCGCTCCAGGCGAATGGGCGTGGGCGTCACCACGAACACGATCAGATCGGCATGGGCAATCAGTGCATCGCCCCAGTTGATGCAGGAGCCGGTCAGCACCCAGTTGTCGTCACCGAGCTCATGCTGCATCAAGGAAACCCGCTCACTGGGCGGCCGCTTGGTCGTGAAGCGTGGGTCCGTGGGCATCCAGTAATAGTCATCGACATCCACCTGGCGGACGCCGAGCGGCGGCACGAGGTTCTGACCCAGGGTCGTCACGCCTGCACATGAGGCGCCTGTAATGTAGATCCGCAATTCATCCTCCATGAGCGCAAGTCGGTTTCGAATCGGCGAGGCCATCCCTGCCGGCCGACAGGATGAAGCATCTGCTTATTCAAGTCGCTGATTTTATTGGGTTATGGCTGCTCAGGCGGAGGCGGGGATGAACCGCCAATGCCAGGGCTCATAGTCGAACCCGTTCGGATTGCCTCGCGGGTACGACAACTGGAAGCCGAACGCCGCTGCGTGTTTTTCCAGCCAGGCGAACGCCGGTGTGTTTTCGAATTCGGTTTCCAATGTCGGACAGCCCGGCGTGCCGATGTCCACCGCCAGCCCCGTATGGTGCTCGCTGAAGAACGGCGGAGCTGATACGGCCAGGATCTGCTCGAGGCTCAGCCCGGCCTTGAGCTTTCTCTCGATGATCGACACCTGCCGCGCCACACTTCTGAAGGCCGAGACGATATGCAGGTCGACTCCATCTGTGCTGGCGCTGGATTTGAGCCTTGCCCAGGCTTGGGCGGCGGATGGGGTTAGCTGATGTTCCCTGCCATTCGCATCGACTTCGGCCACCTCCAGAACAGTCGCCTCGGTGAACTCCAGCAGGTCTTTGGCAATGATCAAACTGACGGGGATTCCCAGTCTGTCGAGCATGGCTAGGGCGGCGGTGGAATAGTGCATGTGATGGCCTGTGGGGGAGATGGCGTGGTTCGGTTGGTGCGGTGCTTGGTGCTGTGGATTGGTAGCTACGTTTGGTCAGAGCGAATGACCATTTGGATCAGTAGCCGACTCGATCAAGTATCGCTTTCCACCCACCTGTTTTGAAGGTCGCGGATATACACGGATGCCGGTTCGTCTTCATCGCAGTACAGCAGTCCGTTGTCCTTGAGAATCCCCTCGGCAATTAGCTGTTCGACATAGTGGCTCGTGCAGTCAGGCAGGCTATATGGATCAACCCCATGGCGGGCCAGTGAGGGCGGAAGAGTCCCCTCGGGCAGAATGGATATCTCGTCACCAGGGTTCTGAATCAAATACCAGGCCACAATCGCAGCCGCAGCGGGTTGACCAGCAATCTCCCGAGCCGTGCTTGCGTTGATGTGCATGAACGAGATGCGCTCTCGCTTGGTGGCATTCCAAAGGGTGTAGCTCACAGACATGGTCGTGATGCCTAATGCTTGTTTGATTCGTCCGCATAAACTACCTCCGAGAGGCCTGTTGGCAAGTGAGCCAACCCTTAGCGCTGCGATGACTAGGTGCACTCAACAGTCGAGTCACAAACCGGACAAATCGCTACCTTGGCAGCACATGAAATTAGAGAGTTGCAGTACCCGCATTTTCCCCCCTGGTAGTAGCGTCCTTCCCAGTTGACATGGCTTACACGGGGATGTTCTTTGCCAATGAAAGTTATCGTTGGCTCAGGGTCGTTAATCCCGTCATTACGCCCCCAAGAAACTTCCGCTAAGACTAGAGAGTACTCATAGAAATCCCCGCCTTGATAATTCTCACGAACTCTATTTTTCACGGCTACTTCGTGCATGACCTTGGCTAGTTCACGATAGCTAAGCGACAAGAGATTGTTGATGAGTTCTTCATTTTCTAACATTGGCTTTTCCGCGTGCATTGATAGGCCTTCTCAGGCGTGCATGGGCAGGTTTGCTTGCTTATGGGGCCGGATTGATTTAGCCCGCTAAAGGAACGAACAATTTGATTCAAGAGTCGTCGCTATGCAAAGGCTCGCGCACGCTACAGAAATTACCTTCATACAGTCCACTTGGCTTAAGCGCTTCTGAGTCCTTCACCCCACGTTGTCTTTAGCCAGAAGGAGGCGTGGCTCTAGATGCCACACCGACAGGCCTATACGGTCTGGGGCCTGTTGTTCCGGGATGTCCGAACAGCCCGAAACTCAATGTGATGACACAAAAGGTGACGGGCTCGTCGGCACCGGCAGCGCATAGGCCTGTTTCATCCACGCCACTTCCGCCAGCGGCGTGCGGCCGAACAGGCGCTTGAAGTCGCGACTGAATTGCGAGGCGCTTTCATAGCCCACCAGGAAGGCCGAATTGGCGGCCGTCAGGTCGTTGCGCAGCATCAGCAGGCGCGCCTGGTGCAGGCGTGTCGATTTGAGGTACTGCATGGGCGAGGTATCGGTCACCTTGCGAAAGTGCAGGTGGAAGTTGGGCACGCTCATCTGCGCTTCCCGGGCCAGGGCTTCCACATCCAGGTGCTCGTGGTAGCAGCTGTGGATCTTGTGGATGGCCCGCATCACCTTGCCGAACTGGCCCTGCTGGGCGATGGCCGCGCGCAGGGTACCGCCCTGTTCGCCGGTGAGGATGCGGTAGTAGAGCTCACGCAGCATCGCCGGGCCGAGGATCTGCGCGTCGTCGGGGTCGTCCATGACTTCCAGGAAGCGCAGGGTCGATTTGCGCAGCGGCTCGTCCATGGGCGAGGCGTACATGCCCATTGGCTGGGCCGCAGTGAAGCCCCGTACTGCATCCACCTGCTGGATCAGCTCGCCAGCCAGGGTGAAGTCCAGGCGCAGGTACACCGCCAGCATGGGCTCCGCCTCGCTGGCGTCGGTCTCCATGGTGAAGGGCACCGGCACTGACACCACCAGGTAGTGCTGGGCGTCGTAGACGTAGATCTCGTCGCCCAGGTAGCCGCGTTTCCGTCCCTGGCAGAGGATGACGATGCCAGGCTCGTACAGCACCGGCGTGCGCGTCAGTGGCCGGTCGGAGCGCAGGAAGCGCACATCGTTCAGCGGGCTCAGGTTGTAGCCTTCCTGCGGCGCCAGCCGGCCCATCAGCTGCACCATGCGCGCTGTGCTCGGGTCCTTGGGGCTTTTAGCCATCGACTGCACCGCTCTCCACCTTGCTGCTCAACCGTCGGTAGAACGGCTGAGTGCCTCCCATTGCTCAATACTCTCCACCGTGCGCTGCAGCTTGTCACGCACCAATGCCAGGGCGTCGCTGCCCAGCAGCAGATGGGCCGGTGGTGTGGGGCTGGCGATGATGCTCAGCATGGCGCGAGCGGCCTTTTGCGGGTCGCCCAGCTGATGGCCGCTTTTCTTCACGCGGGCCTGGCGCACCGGGTCGAAGCTCGCGTCGTAGTCACTGATGCTGCGTGGCGTGCGCTGCATGGAGCGGCCCGCCCAATCGGTGCGGAACGACCCCGGCGCCACGGCGGTGACGAAGATGCCGAAGGGGGCGAGCTCCTTGCTCAGGGTGTCGGAGATGCCTTCCAGCGCAAACTTGCTGCCGCAGTAGTAGGCGATACCCGGCAGGGTGATATGGCCGCCCATGGAGGTGATGTTGAGGATGTGCCCCGCTCGGCGTTGGCGGAAGTAGGGCACGAAGGCCTTGGTGATCGCCACCGCACCGAATACGTTCACATCGAACTGGCGACGCATCTCCTCCAGCGGCGACTCCTCCAGAATCCCCTCATGGCCGTAGCCCGCATTGTTCACCAGCACGTCCACCGGGCCGTGCCGTTCCTCGACGGCGGCGACCACCGCGTCAATAGCCTCGAAGTCGGTAACGTCCAGCATCACGCCGTGGGCCCGCTCGGGGCTGAGCGCCTCGAAGGTCGCCAGGGCGGCTTCGCTGCGAACGGTGCCGATCACGCGATGGCCCTGGGCGAGCGCCTCCCTGGCCAGGGCCTGGCCGAAGCCGCTGCTGACGCCGGTGATGAACAGGGTTTTTGCTGCATTCATGGTTCGCACTCCGGTCGATACGAGGTGCGGCCATGCTAGGGCGAGGGACGGAGATGGAGGATGCCGGATCGGATTTTAGTATTGCCTGTTCCTATTAGATCGATCGATTGGTATTCCCGGGCCCGGCAGCAGGCAACAAGGGCAGGGGAGGCGGGAAGCGGATTCATCGCCCTGTGAAAACTCCTGCCCCTACCAAGACTGCTGAACGGAAGCGCGGGATTTACGGCGGCTTTCAAGCAAGCATAGAATTGACAATCATTATCAATTGAATGTGCCAGCCATGGACGATACCGCCGATTTCCAGCGCCGCGCCCTGCATGAGCTTTATGCCGAGCACCATGGCTGGCTGCACCAGTGGCTGCGCAAGAAACTTGGCTGTCGCGAGCAGGCGGCGGACCTGGCGCAAGACACCTTCGTGCGCGTCATCACCCAGCGCAAGCTGCTCGAAGTCCGCCAGCCCCGGGCCTACCTGACCACCGTCGCCCGCAGCCTGGTGATCGACCTCTACCGTCGCCGCACCCTGGAGCAGGCCTACCTGGAGACGCTGGCGGCCTTGCCCGAGCCGGTGGAAATCTCGCCGCAGACGCGCTGCATCATCATCGAAACCCTGATGGAGATCGACGCGCTGCTCGATGGCATGGGCGCGCGTACGCGGGACATCTTCCTCATGGCCCAGCTCGATGGCCTCAGCTTCGTGGACATCGGCAAGCAGCTGGGCCTGTCCGCCAACACCGTGCGCAAGCACTTCGTACGGGCGATCACCCACTGCCTCGTGCTGCTGGACGACTGAGCCGATGTCCAGCCTCGACCTGAAGACCCTCGAAGCCGCTGCGGAGTGGTACGTGACCCTCAGCGAACAGGGCGACGCCGCGCGCGACGCCCACCGCCGCTGGCTGGCCAGCGACCCGCGCCATGCCCAGGCCTGGGCGCGGGTGGAGCGCCTGCAGGCGACGCTCGGCCGGGTGACGGCGGACATCGCCCGGCCGACCCTGAAGAGCTCCCGTCTCAAGCGCCGCGCGGTGCTCAAGGTGCTCTCGGTGCTGCTCGCGGCCGGCGGTACGGCGGCACTGGGCCTGCGCCATACCCCGGCGCGCAACGCCTTGGCCGACCACCGTACCGGCACTGGCGAGACCCTGGAACTGGCCCTGCCGGACGGCACCCGCCTGGTCCTCAACACCCGCACCGCCGTCGACGTGAAGTACGACACCCAGCTGCGCCAGCTCGACCTGCGGGAAGGCGAGATCTGGGTCAAGACCGCCCAGGACGGCCTCTCCCGTCCCTTCGTCGTGCATACGCCCTTCGGCAGTGTTCGCGCGCTTGGCACGCGTTTTCTGGTGCGCAGCGACGAGGCCGGCGCCCGCGTCGGCGTGTTGCAGCATGCGGTGGAGGTGCGCCCGCAACAGGCGCTAGCCCACGCCGTGCGGGTGGAGACCGGGCAGCAGCTGAGCTTCACCCGTGAGGCGGCCGGCGAGTCCGGTACGCTGCACAAGGGCGCGGATGCCTGGATGCGCGGGCAGCTGCAAGTCAGCGACTGGCGGCTGGACGACTTCATCGCCGAGCTTTCGCGCTACCACAACGGCTACCTGGGCTGCGACGACAAGGCCGCCGCCCTGCGCATCTCCGGGGTGTTCCAGTTGCATGAGGTCGACACTGTGCTCGACAACCTCAGCGGCACCCTGCCGGTTCGCACCCGGCGCCTTACCCGCTGGTGGGCACGGGTCGAAAAGCGCTGAGCATCGAGAACAGCCGCTGAGCGGGGCGCGGCAGTCTGCGTTGAAAAAATAATTTCGCCAGGTGTTGGTGATTCTGATTCTCGTTCGACAAGGACAGTAGAGGCGCAGAAGAGACGCCGTAATCTGCCATTGGAGAAAAGCACCGACATGTCAGGCACCCACCCGCAGTTCCGCCGAACCCGGCTCCACGCCATTCCTCTCGCACTCAGCGGCGCCTTGCTTGCCGCACCGCTGGCGGCCTTCGTCGCGCCCGTTGCCTGGGCGCAGGAAACGCAACAGGCGGAGTTCGCCTTCGACATTCCCGCCGGCCCGCTGGAAGACGCCATCGCCGCCTTCTCTGAAGCCGCCGGGGCCACCGTCTCCTACGAGCCGGGCGCCACCCAGGGCAGGCAATCGCCCGGTGTGCAGGGCCGCTTCGCCGCAACCGCCGCGCTCTCGCAACTGCTTGCGGGCAGCGGCCTGCAGGCCGTCGAGCGCCAGGCCGGTAGCTACACATTGCAGCCTTCCGCCAGCAGCGAAAGCGCCTTGGAATTGAGCCAGACCCTGATCATGGGGCAGGGCATGGGCGAGATGACGGAGGGCTCGGGCTCCTACACCACCGGGTTGATCAGCGTTGGGTCCAAAACCCCGGTGAGCTTGAAGGAGACCCCGCAAAGCGTGTCGGTGATCTCCCGCAAGATGATCGACGACAAGAAGATGACCACGCTGCCCGATGCCATGAAGTACACGCCCGGCATCACCCTGCGCAACGGCAGCTACAACACCCAGCAGTTCTATTCCCGCGGCTTCCCCATCGATAACCTGCAAATCGACGGTGCCGCGCCGATGGACATCGGCTCGGGCATCGGCACCTTCTACAGCAACCGCCAGTACGACATGGCCATGTACGACCATGTCGAGATCCTGCGTGGCGCCAGTGGCCTGCTGGGCGGTACCGGCGACCCCGGCGGCATCGTCAACCTGGTACGCAAGCGCCCCCTGGGCCACTACCAGCTCAAGCTGGAGACCTCGGCCGGCTCCTGGGACAACTACCGCAGCGAAGTCGACCTGACCGGCCCGCTGGCCCTCGACGGCCGGCTGCGGGGGCGCATGGTGGCGGCTTACACCGACCGCCAGTACTTCATGGACAACCGCAGCACCGAGCGGCCGCTGCTCTATGGGGTGCTGGAGTTCGATGTCAGCGACGACACCCTGGTGACGGTCGGTGGCAGCTACGACAAGGTCAAGGAGAACGGCACCGGCGACGGCCTGCCACGCTACAGCACGGGCGGCGACCTGCACCTGCCCCGGCACACCTGGTACACCACCAACAGTGCCTGGGGCGATAGCTACACCCGCGAGTGGTTCGCCAAGCTCGACCACTACTTCGACGACAACTGGAAGCTCAACACCTCCTACACATACTCCTATAACGGCTCCACCACCGAAGGCGTGATCCCTTACGGCTCGGTGGACGAAACCACCAATAACGGCCCCTACTGGTGGGGCAGCTACGTCGATAGCTGGAGCAAGCAGTCGGTGTTCGACCTGAACCTCTCGGGCCACTTCGACGCCTTCGGTCGCCAGCACGAACTGCTGGTCGGCGCCGACTACCAGAAGGTCACCAGCCAGTGGCGCAGCGCCCTGGGCAAGACCGGCAAGGGCGGGCTGATCGACCTGTGGAACCCCTCTGCCACGCCGCTGCCCACGGAAGACTCGAACCACAATTTCTGGCGGGACTACTCGCCCAACACCCGCGAGCAGTACGGCGTCTATTCGACCCTGCGCCTGCAGCTGACCGACCCACTGAAACTGGTGGCCGGCGTGCGCGCCCAGCGCTACAAGTTCGAGCAGGCTTACAGCATGCGTAACTCCGATGGCACGGGGACCTGGGCACTGCAGGACAGGGTGGGCGATCGTGAGCCCACCACCCTGACGCCGTTCGGTGGTCTGATCTATGCGCTGGACGATCAGTGGTCGACCTACGCCAGCTACTCGGAAGTGTTCAAGCCCCAGGCTCAGAAGCTCCAAGGCCCCCGAATTGCCATGGTCTCCATCGAACCCATGACCGGCAAGACCTACGAAACCGGCATCAAGGGCGAACTGTTCGAGGGCAAGCTGAACCTCAGCGCGGCGCTGTTCTACACCAAGCGCCAGCACCAGGCCGCGACCGACCCGAGATATCCCAACCCGGCGTTCAGTTACAGCGCCTCATGCTGCTTCCTCGCCCAGGACAAGGTGACCAGCAAGGGCATCGACCTGGAAGCCACCGGCGAGATCGCCCCGGGCTTGGAGGTCCTCGCCGGCTACACCTACAACCAGTTGCACAACGACACCGAGGAAACCCTCTACAGCACCGTCACGCCCAAGCACCTGTTCAAGCTCTGGACCACCTACACCCTGCCAGGAGATTTTTCCGCCTGGCGCATCGGGGGTGGCGTGACCACGCAGAGCCCGACCTATGTCAGCGGCAGCGCTTATCGCTTCGACTCCGGCGGCAACGTCATCGACAGCCGCGCCTACGACTTCAGCCAGTCCGGCTACGCGGTGTACGACGCCATGGTCGAGTACAAGGTCGACGACAACTGGACGGTGGCGGCCAACGGCAACAACCTCTTCGACCGCCGCTACTACGCCAGTGTCGGCACCTCGGAATATGGCAACTACTACGGCGAACCCCGCAACTTCACCCTGACCCTGCGCGGCACCTTCGACTGAGGGCGCCTACCGGGGCGCGCCAGGCGTCAGCCTGGCCGCCCCCTTCCCGGATCTGACGGATCCAACCGTCACACCAGTCTCGCACCCCCATCGATATTCAACGTCGCACCGTTCATGAAGCCGTTGCTCATCAGGAACAGGGTGGCCGCGCCGGCTTCCGTAGCGGTGCCCAGGCGATGCAGCGGCAGCGTCTGCTCCAGCGCTGCGACGAAGGCATCGCGGCCGTCTCCCAGTGCCTTGCTGAAGATGGGCGTGTCGATGGGCCCGGGGGATAGGGTGTTGACCCGGATCGGCGCCAGCTCCAGGGCGAGGCCCCGTGCCAGGGCCTCCATGGCGGCGGATGCGGCCGCCAGCACTGCGGTGCCGTGGGCGTTGGGACGCTCGGAGAGCATCCCGGAGATGAAGGTGATGGAACCGTCCTTCGCCATGCGCTCGCCCAGGGCGCGTATGGCATGCACCGAGGCCCACATGCGCTCGTCGAATGCCCGGTGGAGATGGTCGATCCCCGCATCCATCACCTTGCCCACCACGTAGGTGCCGGCCAGCAGCACCAGGTAGTCCACGTTCGGGATATCCGCCAGGGCGGCTCGGATGGCGTCGCTGTCGGTCACGTCGGCGGCGCGCCAGGCGTCCAGGCCGTTGTCGCGGGCGGCTTGTTCGGCGCGGGCGGCATCGGAGCCGATCACGGTCACCCGTGCGCCAGCGGCCTTGGCCTGGATGGCGGCGGCCAGGCCGATGCCGGACGTGCCGCCGAAAATCACCACGGTGCGACCGTGCAGGTTGGAGGGGAGGGCGGGTACAGAGGTCATGGTTTCATCTCCTTGAACGCCGGGATGGCGTCGATGGGAGAAGGCTAAAGCTAGGCCTCAGGATTGATAATAAGGTCATCTGTCGCTTTACTTATGCCATGAAGGAACAGATAGGGTTGGACCGCCTCACCGGTCTCATTGCTTTTGCCCGCGCCGCCTCCCTCGGCAGCTACACCGCTGCCGCCCGGGACCTCTCGGTGTCGCCATCGGCCATCAGCAAAAGCGTGCAGCGCCTGGAGCAGCATTTCGGGCTCAAGCTGTTCAGCCGCACCACTCGTTCGCTCACCCTCACGCCGGAAGGGCGTGACCTGTACGAGCGGGCGCTGCGCATCCTGCGCGAGGTGGAGGACATCGATCAGGCTGCCGTCGCCTCCCGCGCCGAGCCTTCCGGCACCCTGAAGGTCACCGCGCCGCCGCCCATCGGTCTGAACATACTGGCGCCGGCCATCCCCAGATTTCGCCAGCGCTACCCCAAGCTCGCCATCGACCTGCGCCTGGGCGACCCCTATGCCGACATCATCGAGCAGGGCATCGACGTCGCGGTACGCGTGGGCAACCCGGTGGACTCGCGGCTGATCTCGAAAACCCTTGGCCCCCATCGCATCGCCGCCTTCGCCTCACCGGCCTACCTGGCCAGGCGCGGCACGCCGCTGGAGCTCAGGGACCTGGCGAACCACGACTGCGTGAACTTCCGCTATCAGCGCTCGGGCCAGGCATTGCGCTGGCCCTTCAGCGTGGACGGCAAGGTGGTCGAGCTGGTGCCGGATGCGACCATCGTCATCGACGCCAGCGACGCGGTCGCCGCAGTGGTGGCTGCGGGTGGTGGAATCGGTATTTCACCCACCTATGTGGCTGCGCCCTATGTGGCCCGTGGCGAGTTGACGCCGCTGTTCCCGGAGTTCGCGGTGGACCGCTCCTCCATCACCGCGCTGTGGCCGGAAAGCCGGCGGGGCAGCCCCAACGTCAAGGCCTTCGTCGGTTTTCTTGAGGAGCTGTTCCCGAACCCCACGGCCTGGGACGAGATCGTTCGCAACGCGTGAGCCGTGCGCTAGGGCGCATGTGCTAATTGACCCCCTATCCCGTCACTTCTAGATTCCCAGCCTTTGTTCTTCGTGCGGGGAGGGCGCCTGCCCGAGTCTCCGCCGTTTTCTACAGGGAGTTGCACATGCCATTGCTCACTCGGATGTTCTCCGCCGGCCTGCTGTTGGCGCTGGCCGCCACTCACGTTGCCGCCGCCTCGGTGGATGAGATCTTCCGCTCGGAAGACACCGACGGCGATGGCGCGCTGTCCGTGGCGGAAGCCCAGGCTGCCGCCCCCAAGACCTTCCGCGCCATGGACAGCAACGGCGACGGCGTGCTCAAGGTGGACGAGATCGCTGCCTACAACGCTGCCGAGAGTGCCCCCGAGATGGTCTGGCCCGCCGAGGTGCTGGCGTCGGTTTCGCAGAAGACCCTGGAGTACTGGGACGGCAACCACGACGGCAAGGTGACCGAGCAGGAGTATGTGAAGGCTTCGGTCGACATGATGCTGCTGGCCGACTCAGACGGTGACCGCAAGGTGACCCGTGAAGAGCTGCAACGCTTCCGGGGTGAAGCCGTTACGCCTTGATGGTTCAAGCGCTTGGCTGTGGCGGCGTGAGCCCCGAGGCTCCAGGCCGACATGAGCCCCTGATGCAGCGTGATTCAGCACGCCGCAGGTGGAAGGCTGATCGGCATCAGCGGATGCGTTCGGGCCTCACCCCAGCAACCCGCCCAAGCCGCGGTAGGCCGGCTCATCGCTCGAGATCACCAGGGTCGCGGTCTGGCCCGTCTGGCAGAGCACCTTGCCCCTGTAGACCTGGCCGTTGGGCAGGGTCACCGTCACCTCGCCGGCTTGCCTGAGGTCGGCGCTGCAGGTGATGTCGTAGACGCCGGGCGCCGTTCGGTTCAGGAGGATGCGCGTTCGGCGCTGGAAGGTGCCGGCGAGCTCGCCATGGGTTCCCGTGTAGGTGAGGATGGCTTGTCCTTCGTACCTGGTCATCTGCAGCTCCTCCTTGCTGGCAGCGCTGCCTGCGCTATCCACGTTGCTCCTGGTGCCTGGCCTGCTCGGGGCGGCTGGGCGTGGTTTCCTGCCCGGTTGCCACCAGGGTCACGACCTGGCCTTGCTGTGCGGCTACCGTGCCGCTGATGTGCTGCCGCTCGGGCAGCGTGATGCGAACTTCTTCAGCACCCCTGAGGTTCAGCCCACAGGTGAGATTGAAGACGCCCGGGGCGGTTTCTTCGAGCCCGATTTCGGTTCGCCGGCTCTGGATGCCGAGCATCTGGCCCGCACGCCCGCTGAAGGAAACGATGGCCTGCCCGTGATAGCTGATCATGCTGGTCTCCACTGCGTTCCTGGTTAATTGGAGGCCTGTCAGCGGGTGCGGTTCAGCCCGGCCCGCCCCGGGGTGACGGGCGGGTTGGCGGGGTTCGGAGCGTTGCAAGGCGCGCACGGCCTGGCCTTGGCCGGAAACTAGAATCCATCGTCTATTTTTGTTGAACGGTTTTTCGCGCCGGCTTTCATAGTTTTGCGGCCCAGCCGCCTGCCCCTCGGAAGCCACTAAAAACAACCTGGAGCCCCCCCATGAAAGCCTCCGCTATCAGCGCGATGTTCGTCACTTCCCTGCTAGTTGCCAGCGGCGTGAACGCCGAAGTCTTTTCGCTGAAGGTCGAAAACGATGTATTCACTGGCGGCCAGGACGGCCACTACACCAACGGGATCGAGGGCTCCTTGGCTTTCGAACCCGAGCAGGCGCACTGGACGCGCAACCTGGCAGGCGTGCTGCCCGGCTGGTCCACCAGCGACCTGAGCTACGCCGCCTACCGCTTCGGCCACCAGCTCTACACCCCCGAGGAGATCGAGACCGCCGAACTGCAGGAGCAGGACCGCCCCTACGCCGGGCTGGTGTTCGGCGGGGTGACGCTGTTCGCCGATGAGCAGCGGGAAGGGCTGCGCATGAGCGACACCTTCACCCTCGACGCCGGCCTGGTCGGCCAGGGCGCGGGCGGCAAGCGATTGCAGCGGGCGGTGCACAAGGTCACCGGCAGCGATGCGCCGGAAGGCTGGGACAACCAGCTGGAGAACGAACCCTTCGTCAACCTGGGCTACGAGAAGCGCTGGTGGCTGCAGCATCAGCTGGGTGGCCTGGAGCTGGAATACGGCCCCAGCGTCGGGGGCGCGGTGGGCAACCTCTACACCTACGCCTCCACCGGCGCGGGCGTGCGCTTCGGCCAGGGGCTTTCGCGCAGCCTGAGCCAACCCGCCGTCACGCCGGCGCCCAGCGGCGCGCAGTACTTCAAGCCCGGCGAAGGTTTCGGCTGGTTCGTATTCGCCAACCTCGAAGGGCGCTTCATGGCCCACAACATGCTGCTGGACGGCAACACCTTCAAGGACAGCCACTCCGTGGACCGCGAGAAGTGGGTGGGCGACGCTCAGTTAGGGTTCGCCATGCTGTGGGACCGCTGGCAGCTGTCGTTCGCCAACGTCTGGCGCAGCCATGAGTTCAAGACCCAGCAGGAGCACGACCAGTTCGGCTCGGTCACCCTGTCCACCTGGCTGTGACGAGCGGGGCGCCTGCAGGCGCCCGGCACCTCAGGAGGCGTCGCGCCCCTGGCTCGCCTCGATGGCCTGGATGTAGGCGGTGAGCGCCCGGGGGATTTCCTCGTGCAGCACCGCGGCCCGCATGTCCTTGTCGTAATCCACCATCAGGTCGGTCACCAGGCCCAGGGGCAGGCCGAGCAGGGTGGCCGCATAGGCCTTCCTGGCACGCTCGTCGGTGCCTGGCAGGCGCAGCGTCAGGATGCGTATGCACAAGGCCTGCAGCAGGGGCTGGACGGGGGTGTCGGTGGGGGACTTGCCCGCTGCCCTGTCGAATCGGATCAGGGACAGCAGCACCGGGTTCTGCGCCACGTAGTCCAGCAGCGGCTTGACCAGCAGGGTGATCAGCCGCTCTGCGCTGGCGCCCTGCCAGGTGGCGTCGTCGATGCGGCCAATCTCCTCGGCGACCGCCTGGATGGCCAGCTCGTGGCGTTCGGAAAGGGCGAGAAGCATGCTCTGCTTGTTCGGGAAGAAGTGGTAGAGCGAGCCGATGGAGGTCTCCGCTTCCGCCGCGATCCGGTGCATGCCGAGCGCCGCTTCGCCTTCCTCCACCAACAGCCGCTCGCAGGCCTCCAGGATGGCCGTGACGCGCAGCTCGCCACGGCTTTGCCGGGGCTGGCGCTGGGCCTTGCGCCGGGGCGTGCAGGTGGGTTCTGTGACGAGAGGCATGGGGCACCCTGGGAGTCCGAGCAACTAGAGACAACGGCCTGGCCGATTTGTGCGCGCGCAATGCGTCGAACCCCCAGCGGCACAGGCACCTCGTGCAAACCGGCCTGGATTTTGGTCTGATGCAGGCGCACCCGATGCGACCCCTCCGTCCATCCAACACCACACGCGAGTACCGGACCCTGAACAACCTGACCCGAGAAGAACTGCAGGCCGAGGTCGCCCGCCTGCGCGCCGCGCTGGATGCGGCGCGGGCGGGTATGCGGCAACCCGCCGAACTCGCGCGGGACGAAACCCTGGAACGTTACCGCCTGGCCGCCAAGGCCACTAACGACGCCATCTGGGACTGGGACCTGCTCGCCAACCACGTGCTGTGGAACGATGCTCTGGAGCACGCCTACGGTCACCCCGCCAATAGCGTCGAGCCGACGGGCGACTGGTGGATCGCGCAGATCCACCCCGATGACCGGGAGCGCATCAGCGCCTCCATCCACGCGGTGATCGACGGCACCGGCACGGCCTGGTCGGACGGTTACCGCTTCCGCTGCCACGACGGTTCCTACGCCGAGGTGCTCGACCGCGGCCATGTGATCCGGGACGCGCAAGGCCGGGCGCTGCGCATGATCGGCGCGATGCTGGACCGCACCAAGGTACGCACCGCCGAGGCGGCGTTGCTGCGCAGCGAGGAGCGTTTCAGAACGGTGCTGGAAACCACCGAGGCGGCCTTCGCCATCGTGCAGGTGAAGTTCGACGAAAACGACGAGCCGGTGGACTACCGCTTCGTCGAGGCCAACGCGGCGTTCGAGCGCGAGTCGGGTGTGAACCTGCGCGGCAAGTGGGTCACCGAGTTCGCCCCCGATCTCGAGCGCTTCTGGTTCGAAACCTACGGCCACGTGGCCAAGACCGGCGAGCCGGCCAATTTCGAAAACTACGCCAAGGCCTTCGAGCGCTGGTTCGACGTACGCGCGGTGCGGATCGGCGAGCCGGCCGAGCGCCAGATCGCCATCATCTTCAGCGACGTCACCCAGCGGCGTGACGCCGAGGAGCGCCTGCGCATCAGCGAGGCCCAGGCCCGCGAGAACGGCGAGCGCGTGCAACTGGCCCTGGCGGCCGGCGCCATCATCGGCACCTGGCACTGGCACCTGCCCACCGACAGCTTCACCGTCGACAAGCCCTTCGCCGACTCCTTCGGCCTGGACCCGGCGCTGGGCCGCGAGGGCCTTGCCCTCGAACAGATCATTGCCAACGTGCACCCCGAGGACCGCGAAGGCCTGATCGCGGCAATAGACGAAGTCATCGCCCGTGGCGGCGCCTACGCCCACCAGTACCGGGTCCGTCGCAGAGACGGCAATTACTACTGGATCGAAGCGAACGGGCGCGTGGAGCTGGCCGATGACGGCAGCCCGCTCAACTTCCCCGGCGTGCTCATCGACGTCGAAGGGCGCCGCGCCGTCGAGGCCGAGCGCGACCGGGCGATCGCCGCCCTGCGTGCCTTCACCGACACCCTGGAACAGCGGGTCGCCGAGCGTTCGGCCGAGCTGATGCAGGCCGAGGAAAAGTTGCGACAGTCGCAGAAGATGGAAGCCGTGGGTCAGCTCACCGGCGGCCTGGCCCACGACTTCAACAACCTGCTGGCGGGCATCTCCGGCGCCCTCGACCTGATGGGCCTGCGCATCGCCCAGGGGCGCTGGCAGGACATCGAACGGTACATCGGCACCGCCCAGGGCGCGGCCAAGCGAGCAGCGGCCCTGACCCATCGGCTCCTGGCCTTCTCCCGGCGGCAGACGCTGGCTCCGCGGGCCACCGACGTGAACCTGCTGATTGCCGGGATGACCGAGCTGATCCAGCGCACCGTGGGGCCCAGCATCCGTGTCGAGACCTCCGGCGCGGCCACCTTGTGGCGTGCGCTGGTGGATGCGAGCCAACTGGAGAATGCGCTGCTCAACCTGTGCCTCAACGCGCGCGATGCCATGCCCGAGGGCGGCTCCATCACGGTTGAAACCACCAACCTGATGCTGGACCCGAGTGCGGCCCGCGCACTCGACCTCCCCGAGGGTGAATACCTGTGCCTGTCGGTGACCGACAACGGCATCGGCATGACGGCGGAAACCATGGCCAAGGCCTTCGATCCGTTCTTCACCACCAAACCCATCGGCCAGGGCACCGGCCTGGGCCTCTCGATGATCTACGGCTTCGCCCAGCAATCCGGCGGGCAGGTGCGCATCCACTCGACGCCGGGTCGGGGCTCCACCGTCAGCATCTACCTCCCGCGCTATCACGGCGACATGAGCGGGGAGGAGGCCGAGACGCCCGGCAACCCTTCCGCCCGTGCCGAAACCGGCGAAACCATCCTGGTGGTCGACGACGAGCCGTCGGTGCGCATGCTGCTGACGGAAGCACTGGGCGACCTGGGCTACACCCTGATCGAAGCGGCCGACAGCCTGGCCGGGCTCAAGGTACTGCGCTCGGATGTGCACATCGACCTGCTGATCACCGACGTCGGTTTGCCCGGTGGCATGAATGGCCGGCAGATGGCAGACGCCGGACGGGAGATCCGCCCCGGCCTGAAGACCCTGTTCATCACCGGCTACGCCGAAAATGCCGTCTTCGAACCCAGCTACCTCGGCCCGGGGATGGAGGTGCTGACCAAGCCCTTCACCCTCGAAGCGCTGGTGGCGAGGGTGCGTGGGTTGGTGGTGGGCTAGTCAAAGCACCCTGGGGCTGTGGTACTTCTTCTGGTTGAACGCCGGGGATCACAGCAGGCTGCTTGCGGCCCTGGCTGTGTAAAAACGCTGCGGCTGATGGATAGCTGCATATTGAATGGTTTTAGCCGCTGGCCAATCAGAACACCCCTGCAGCCGGCACTCTTGAAACACCTTGGCCAACAGGCGGTTCATTCATGCAGACATACTCCATAAACGCTGTTTCACCTGCCGACTTCGATGCGTTCATGGCCTATCTCGACGATCACCTGCGCGAGAACGGCTCGCCGGAAGTCGGCTATTTCCAGCCTTTGTCGCGCAGCGCGTCCTCCTACCCGCCTGAGCGGAAAGCGGCGTTCCGCGCTGGCTTGGTGATAGCGCTCGGCGAGCCCGGTTGGCGCCGGGCCTGGGTCGCGCGAGCCGAGGATGGGCAGATCGCCGGGCACATCGACCTCCGCAGCCACGCCGAGCGCTACGCGACTCATCGCTGCCTGCTGGGCATGGGTGTGCACTGCGCCCACCGACGCCGTGGGCTGGGCGCTTTGCTGATCGAGCAGGCTGGGCGATGGGCTGCATCCACGGCCCTGCTGGAGTGGATCGACCTGCAAGTGCTTGGCAGCAATGCAGCAGCCATTGCCCTCTACCGGCAGGCAGGCTTCATCCAGGTGGGAGAGGTGCCGCAGATGTTCAAGATCGATGGGCAGTCTTTCTCGTACACGACCATGACGAAGCGCTGTTCGAATCAGTAGTACCGCTCCTGGCCGGACGCCAACCGGGTGGGCGCGATGCCAATCCAACTTCCCCGGCCTTGCAAACACCTTGAACAAGCCGAGGGCACACGCGTCAGTTCTTATGAGAGGCGCCGGCATGAACCGGCCTCCACAACCGATGAGGACATGACCATGAATGCGATCGAACTGCTCAAGCAGGACCACGTCACCGTGAAAGCCCTTCTCGAACGACTCGGCAGCACCACCGAGCGCGGGGTGAAGACGCGCACCGAGCTGCTGCGCAAGATCGAGGTGGAGCTGCTGGTGCACACCACCCTCGAAGAACAGATTTTCTACCCCGCCTTCAAAGCCGCCGGTGGCAAGGACGAGACCATCATGTCGGCCGAGGCCAAGGAGGAGCACCGCACGGTCGACTCCCTGGTGCTGCCGGACCTCAAGCAGACCTCGCCGTCTTCCCTCGAATTCGCCGGCCGCGCCAAGGTGCTCAAGGAGCTGCTGGAGCACCACATCGAGGAAGAGGAAACCGAGATGTTCCCCAAGGCCGTCAAGCTGCTGGGCAAGCAGAAACTCGCCGAGCTGGGAGCCGAGATGGAAGCACTGAAAAAATCCATGAAGCAGGATCTGCAACGCCACGCGGCCTGAACCGCGACCAGCCTTTCACGCCGCAGCCCAAGACTGCGAAGCTGCTTTTCGGGTGGACAACGCTTTTTTGTCCACCAACGGAGCCCCGGTCAAACGCGCTTGGTGGATGTAAAAAGCGACATCCACCCTACCTCCAGGCATGACTGCGAGTGGCTTTTGTAGGGTGGACAACGCTCTTTTTGTCCACCAACGGAGCTCCGGTCGAGCGCGCGTGGTGGATGTAAAAGCGCCATCCACCCTACATTCAGGCATGGATGCGGAGTGGCTTTCGTAGGGTGGACAGCGCTCTTCCTGTCCACCAACGGAGCTCCGTTCGAGCACCCAGGCGGGATGTGAAACGCGACCGTCAGCCCACCACCGACAACGCCCAACCCGCCGCGCTGCTGGCGATCACCACCAGCCAGGGCGGCAGCTTCAGCCACGTCAACGCCAGTAGCGCGGGCAGTGCCAGGGCGAGGTCCGCCGGTTGGTGGATTGCACTGGTCCATACCGGGTCGTAGAGGGCGGCCAGCAGCAGGCCGACCACGGCGGCGTTGAGGCCCATCATCGCCGCCTGCATGCGGGTGTTGTGGCGCACCTGCTCCCAGAACGGCAGCGTGCCGGCCACCAGCAGGAAGGCAGGGAGGAAGATCGCCGCCAGGCAAACCAGCCCGCCCACCCAGGGCGACGGGAAGTGGCTCATGGCCGCGCCCAGGAATGCCGCGAAGGTGAACAGCGGCCCCGGAACCGCCTGCGCGGCCCCATAGCCGGCCACGAAGGTTGTCTCGCTGACCCAGCCCGGCGGCACCACCTCGTTGTGCAGCACCGGCAGCACCAGATGGCCGCCGCCGAACACCAGGGCACCGCTGCGGTAGAAGGCGTCGATGATGGCCAGCCAGGGGGCAGGGTAGAGCCGGCTCAACAGCGGCAAGGCCACCAGCAGGGCGAAGAACAGCCCCAGCCACAGCACGGCGGAGCGCTTGCCGATGCGGATCGGCAGCGGGTCATGGGCGGCACCCGGGGGCGGGCGGAACACCAGCAGCCCGAGCACCGCGGCGCCGAGCATGATCGCCACCTGGCTCCAGGCAAGGGGCGCCAGCAAGGCGAGCCCCGCCGCCACGGCCATGATCGCCACGCGCGGCGCGTCCGGGCACAGGTTGCGTCCCATGCCCCACACCGCCTGTGCCACCACGGCCACCGCCACCACTTTCAGCCCGTGCACGGCACCCTCGGGAATGGCATCGCCATGCTCCGTGATGCCCAGGGCAAGCAGCATCAGCAGCACCGCCGATGGCAGGGTGAAGCCCACCCAGGCCGCCAGTGCGCCGAGGTAGCCGCAACGGCCGAGCCCCAGCGCCATGCCCACCTGGCTGCTGGCCGGCCCGGGCAAAAACTGGCAGAGCGCCAACAGGTCGGCATAGCTGCGCTCGCTCAGCCAGCGCCGGCGCGTGACGAACTCGTCACGGAAATAGGCCAAGTGCGCCACCGGCCCACCGAAGCTGGTGAGCCCGAGGCGCAGGAAGATCAGGAAGACGGCCCAGGGCGTCGGGTCGCGGTGTGCAGGCGGTGTCATCTCATGGGGTTCTGGAAGCGGTGCGGCTGATTATGCGGCGCGGCCGTGTCGGTATTCCATGGGTTCCTGCGGCCCAGGCCGGAGCGATTCCAATCGCCCTGGGCAACGCCCTTGCGCGGTGGAACGGGGCCGCTAAAGCGCCAGCAGCTCGCGCACCCGGCTGCCGAGGGCATCCACGGAAAAGGGCTTCGTCAGCACGTGCATGGCCGGCTGCAGCGGGGTATTGCCGGTGAATACGCTCTCGGCGTAGCCGGTGATGAACAGGGTCTTGAGACCGGGGCGAAGCTCGCGGCCGGCATCGGCCATCTGCCGCCCGTTCATGCCGCCGGGCAGGCCGACGTCTGTGATCAGCAGGTCGATCAGCACATCGGAGCGCAGCAGCTTCAGCCCGGCAGCGCCGTCGGCCGCCTCGATCACCGTGTACCCGAGCTCGTTCAGCACATCGGCCATCAGCATGCGTACCGCCGGCTCGTCGTCCACCAGCAGCACCGTCTCGCCGTGCTGCGTGATCGCCGTGTCGGTTACGCAGGGCGCATGCTCATCATCGGGGGCGTCGCCGTCGTGGCGGGGCAGGTAGATCACCACCCGGGTGCCTTCACCCACCGTGGAGCTGATGCGCACCTGCCCACCGGATTGCTGGGCGAAGCCGTAGATCATCGAAAGCCCCAGCCCGGTGCCCTGGCCGATGGGCTTGGTGGTGAAGAAGGGCTCGAAGGCATGGGCCATCACATCGGGCGTCATGCCGGTGCCTGTGTCGCTCACGCACAGGCTGAGGTAATACCCCTCCGGCATGTCGTGGACCTGGGCCGCCTCGTGGTCCAGCACCAGGTTGGCCGTCCTGAGGGTGATGCAGCCGCCATCCGGCATGGCGTCGCGGGCGTTGATGCACAGGTTGAGCAGGGCGTTCTCCAGCTGGCTGGCGTCGACGAACGCCGGCCACAGCTCCGGGGCGTTTCGCGTTTCAAGCTGGATGGCGGGCCCCACGGTGCGGTTGATCAGCTCCGTCATCCCATGCACCAGTGCGTTCACATTGGTGGGGCGGGGCTCCAGCGTCTGCCGGCGCGAGAAGGCGAGTAGCCGGTGGGTCAGCGCTGCGGCGCGCTTGGTGGCGCTCTGTGCCATCGCCATGTACTTGTCGATGTCGTTGACGCGGCCCTGGCCAATGCGCTTGCCCATCAGCTCCAGGGAGCCTGCGATCCCCGCCAGCAGGTTGTTGAAGTCGTGGGCGAGGCCACCGGTCAGTTGGCCGACCGCTTCCATTTTCTGGGACTGGCGGAGCTTTTCCTCGGCATGCATCAGCTCGGCCGTACGCTCGGCCACGCGCTGCTCCAGCGTCTCGTTGAGGCCGCGTAGGTCGACCTCGGCCTGGCGCAAGGCCTCCTCGGCTATCGTGCGCTCCAGCAGGTCGGCCGCCTGCCGCGCCAGGATGTCGAGCAGGCGCCGGTCCCGCTGCGAGGGCTCGTGGGGCTCTCGCCAGTGCGTGGAGATCATCCCCAGCAGGTTGCCGCTGCGTGAAATCAGTGGCGTTGTCTGGGCGGAGCGGATGCCGGTGCGACGGAAGGCGAGCAGGTCTTCGGTGCCGGCGATGGCGTCCCATTGCTCGAAGTCGGGGATCACCGCCCGCTCGCCGAGCTTCAGCGCCATGGTGCAGCTGCTGTAGGCGTTGGGGCTCACCCATTGCCAAAAGCCAACTGCCTCGGGCGGCAGCCCGCGTGAACACAGAAGCTGGAGTTCACCCCCGTGCCCTGAAATGTGGCCATCAGGGCAAAGCCGCTGCATCGTCCCGAACTGCGAGCCGGTGATGGTCACTGCCGCGTCGACGATCTTGCCGTAGAGCGCTTCGCGATCCTGCTCGCCAATCAGGGCGATGCTGATCTGGTGCAGAAGTTCGATGTCGGAAAGGTCATTCCCCGAGCTGCCGGAAACGGCCGAAGAAGGCTCCGCCGAGGCGGTGGGATGCGGGGAGGGCATGGGGGCTCCTGGGGAGCTGGAGGCAGGTTGGCGCAGCCTAGCAATAAACGCCTTCCAGCGCGACGCAGTGGGCCGCTGCGTCAGCGTCATCAGTTGCAATAACTCCCACTGACGACGGCATGGTCGTGGTCGGAGGCCCGTCTGCCTATCGCTCTTTCTCTACAGGGGCAACGGGCATTCCAGAGCCTGATCATCCGGCCATTAAAACCCGTGGATGACGTCATGAGCGTGGCTAATGACCCGGTGAGATCATTTCATTTTCAATCAATTAATGGCGCTGCATAGAATGGTTTTACTTTCAGTGAATCTAAATATCGCTGAGCGGAAACAACCAGAAGAAAGCTGAAAAGTGCTGTGCAAGTACAGAGCAGACTCAGGTTTCTCTCAAGCATTCAGGTGCCGGATTGCGATGAACAACGACTTCACCTTTGCCATTAAGAGTATTCGTTTCGACGAGAACTACCACCCCTCCGAAAACACGCGCATCACTACCAACTTCGCCAACCTGGCCAGGGGCGAGAGCCGCCAGGAGAACCTGCGCAACGCGTTGAAAATGATCGACAACCGTTTCAATGCCCTGGCGCATTGGGACAACCCCAAGGGCGATCGTTATGCCGTCGAGCTGGAAATCATTTCCGTTGAAATGAATATCGATGTGGCGGGCAGCGACAATGCGCTGCCGCTGATCGAGATATTGAAAACCAATATCGTCGACCGCAAGACCGGCGAGCGTATCGAAGGCATCGTGGGGAACAACTTCTCCTCCTATGTGCGTGACTATGACTTCAGCGTACTGCTGCTGGAGCACAACAAGAGCCAGGCCGGCTTCAGCACGCCAGATGATTTTGGCGATCTGCATGGGAAGCTGTTCAAGTGCTTCCTGAACTCGGATGCCTACAGCGAGCACTTCAAGAAGCTGCCCGTCATCTGCCTGAGCGTTTCCAGCAGCAAGACCTACCACCGGACAGAGAACCAGCACCCCGTACTGGGCTTCGAATACCTGCAGGATGAGTACTCCCTGACGGATGAGTACTTCCAGAAGATGGGCCTCAAGGTGCGCTACTTCATGCCGCCGAACAGCGTGGCGCCGTTGGCCTTCTATTTCGCTGGCGACCTGCTGGGTGATTACACCAACCTCGAACTCATCAGCACCATCAGCACGATGGACACCTTCCAGAAGATCTACCGGCCCGAGATCTACAACGCGAACTCCGCAGCGGGCAAATCCTATCAGCCGAGCCTTAAGCACGAGGACTACTCGCTGACCCGGATTGTCTACGACCGGGAAGAGCGCAGCCGGCTGGCTATCGAACAAGGGAAGTTCGTCGAAGAGCACTTCATCAAGCCGTACCACAGCATTCTTCAGCAGTGGTCCGCCGGCTGCGCTCTTTGACTCATCAATCTACAAGGTCATCCATCGTGAAAAAATTACTCCCCACGTCGACTGCCGGCAGCTTGCCCAAACCCTCCTGGCTGGCGCAGCCCGAGACGCTCTGGTCCCCCTGGAAGTTGCAGGACGAGGCGTTGATCGAAGGCAAGCAGGATGCGCTGCGCCTGTCGTTGCAGGAACAACAACAGGCCGGTATCGACATCGTCAGTGACGGCGAGCAGTCGCGTCAGCACTTCGTCACCACCTTCATCGAGCACCTCGACGGCGTTGATTTCGAAAAGCGCGAGACGGTTCGGATCCGTGATCGCTACGACGCCAGCGTGCCGACGGTCGTGGGCGCTGTAAGCCGACAGAAGCCGGTCTTCGTGGAAGATGCCAAATTCCTGCGTCAGCAGACCCAGCAACCCATCAAGTGGGCGCTGCCAGGCCCCATGACGATGATCGACACGCTGTACGACGCCCACTACAAAAGCCGCGAAAAACTGGCCTGGGAGTTCGCCAAGATCCTCAACCAGGAAGCCAAGGAGCTGGAGGCTGCCGGCGTCGATATCATTCAGTTCGACGAGCCCGCCTTCAACGTGTTCTTCGATGAGGTGAATGACTGGGGCATCGCTGCCCTGGAACGCGCTGTCGAAGGGCTCAAGTGCGAAACCGCCGTGCACATCTGCTATGGCTACGGCATCAAGGCCAATACCGACTGGAAGAAAACCCTCGGGTCGGAGTGGCGGCAATACGAAGAGATCTTCCCCAAGCTGCAAGCGTCCAGCCTCGACATCATTTCGCTGGAATGCCAGAACTCCCGCGTGCCCATGGAGCTGCTGGAACTCGTGCGGGGCAAGAAGGTGATGGTGGGGGCCATCGACGTGGCATCCGACAGTATCGAAACCCCGGAGCAGGTCGCCGACACCCTGCGCAAAGCCCTGCAGTTCGTCGATGCCGACAAGCTTTGCCCGTGCACCAACTGCGGCATGGCGCCCCTGTCCCGTCGGGTTGCACGGGGCAAGCTCAATGCCCTGAGTGCCGGAGCAGATATCGTCCGCAGGGAACTCCTGGCCTAGTGCCGAATTGAATTCGGACGCGGTGCAGGGGAGGGCTGAAGCCCGTCGCCGCTCAAACCCTCCTTTGCACCTCCGAGCTGCACCCACTGTCCAGGACCTGCCATGTCACTCCCTCGTACGGCCATCGAGCCCTGCCGCTTTCGCGAAGCGCTCGGGCATTACGCATCCGGTATCACGGTGATCACCTCGCATCACGATGGCGAGCCGGTCGGCTTCACCTGCCAGTCGTTCTACAGCGTGTCGATGAGCCCACCGCTGGTGTCGTTCAGCGTCATGTGCAGTTCGGCCAGCTACCCCAGAATCCGCCAGGCCGGCCGCTTCCTGGTCAACATCCTCTCGGGTGAACAGGCCACCCTGTCCAACCAGTTCGCCCGCAAAGGCACGGACAAATGGCAGGGTGTCGAATGGCAGGAATCGCCGTTGGGCAACCCCATCATCGCCGGCAGCCTGCATTGGCTGGATTGCGAAATCCACGCCGAACATGCCGCCGGCGATCACCTGATCGTGATCGGTGAAGTGAAGGCGTTGAGCCTGCCGGATGCCGCGGCCACGCAGCCCCTGCTGTACTTCAAAGGGCAGTACCGCAACCTCGCCGGCCATAGCGCGGTGTGAGCGGCGCCGCGCTGTTCGAGTCGGTGCCGGGCACTGGTAAAGCCGGCACCTTCGATCAAGGCACGACGGTGAACATGGGCGATGGACTGAAGCGCAGGTTCCCGAGGATGCAGTCGCCAAAGAACTGGTTGGGCGAGAAGGAAAGTGTGTTGGAGGCGTTCGACCACGACCCGTTAAGCGTCGCGGAGGAAATGGTGCAGGACTTCCCTTGGACCAACAGCTTGACCCCCGAGAGGGTCGCCGCCGTGGTGCTCGTCGCTGTCCAGGTCCAGGGCAGCCAGGAGGCAGTGATGGCCGGGCAAAAGCCTGTGCCGGTAATGCTCACCGTGGTGATGCTTGCCGTGTTGCTGGTGCCCGTCGTGCCGGAGAGGCTGATGTTGCAGGTTGTGGTCGGGATGGTTCCGGACTGCAATGTAAACATGCCGTAGGCCGTGAACGGCGTGCTTGGCGGCAACAATGTCGCTGCTTGGGCGATGCTGCAAAGGGCTGCCAAAACGAAGGCGCATAGCGGTTTGAAATAGGCGTTCATGTCGTGTCCCTGTTCGCTCTGATCTTGCAGAGGTTCGCGCGTTCTTCCCTGCAAACTGCCGTTTGGGTAACTGCTCCTTCTCTCCAGCGTTGCTGGACAGTCCGTTGAGGCTAGGTGAGGCCTGCCGGCTGTAAGCCAAGCCAAAGGCTGGGGTGCGGCGCGCTCGCCTTCAGCGGCGGGCACCTGGGTAACAGGCGGGTTCGGGGGCGGCGGGCGAGTGTGTGCTGGAGACTCAACCGGGCCGGCGCGCGCATTCACGGACCACGCGATGTGCTCGCCAGTGGCACCGCTCGGTGGATGAAAAGAGCGTCATCCACCCTACACATGGGTGGGCATAGTGGGTGGTGCCAGCGCCGTAGGATGCGTCGGGCGGCGCTCCGAGAGCGCAGCGAAACCCATCATCACAAACGCCGGGTTGCACCCGACCTACAGGCCAATCACGATCGGCGCCATGTACTCCCGGCGGCACCCCGGTTGGGGTGTGCGTCGTAGGTTGGCGCCGAGCGCAGCAAGGCCCAACGGTTCGTCGGTGAAGCTGATCGCGGATGAATCCGCTCCCACAAAGAGGTGGCCCTGGCTCGCCGCCGTGACGTGCTCGGCGGCGCTCTTTGTAGACGATCAGGCCGCCTGCAGGGCCTTGCCGATGGCCGCGTTGAAGGCGGGCAGGTCGTTGGGGTTGCGCGAGGTGATCAGGGTCCAGCCCTTGCCCGGGCAAACCTTTACTTCTGCATCTACCCAGCTCGCACCGGCATTGACCAGGTCGATACGCACGCTGGAGTAGGAGGTCAGTGATTTGCTGTCGACCACGCCAGCGTCGATCAGCAGCCAGGGCCCATGGCAGATCGCCGCGACCGGCTTGCCCGCCGAGGCGAACTCCTGCACCAGGCGTTGGGCGTCCGCATCCTGGCGCAGCGTATCGGCATTCACCGTACCGCCCGGGATCACCAGCAGGTCGAAACCGCTCGCGCCCAGGCCCTTGAGGGTCGTGTCCGAATTCACCGTCACGTCTTTTTCACTGTCCTGGACCCAGGTCTGGGCTTCGCCACCCTTGACCGTCGCATGCATCACCTTGGCTCCCTGGGTCTTCAGGGCCTCCATGGGCTTGAGCAGCTCATCGCGCTCGATCCCGGTGTTGGCGGTGATGAATAGAACCTTCTTGCCTTGCAGATTCATGCTCATGATGGACCTCTTCGCAGAAGCGCCTCGCGAGGCGCGGGGACACGTGTTGGAGAACACGAGAGTCTTCTGAATGGGCAGAGGCCATGCCGATAAGTTCGAACGATTCGCCCGACGGATACCCGATACGGGCTTGAAGTGTTCCGTCGTGATCGCTACGCCCCCGGTATTCGCTTTTCGGGCGGGAGCGGCATCGCACGTTGGATGAAAGAGCGCCATTGCCCGCCGAGATGAACGCCCGCACCCGGCGATGCGCTGAAGTCACCCCTGCATCTGCATCTCTGCCAATGCCCTGCGCAAGGGGGCGTCCGATATCTGGATGGGGCCGTGGAAGGGGATGTCCATGTCCAGCACCAGATACACGGAGGTGGCGATCAGCAAGGAGGACACGGTGAACATGCCGATCACCATTGGGTTGCGTGGCGCCCGATAACCGAAGCTTGCGTAGATAAGCGTCAACCACGCGACGAGCATGCCTATCAGCGGCATCGGAATCGTGCCTTCGGATTGCTCCACGATTCTCCAGCGCTGCTCGATGAGCGAGTGATATTGGCGACGAAGATCGGTGAGCTGGGTTTCCTGATACCGGCTCCCGGGTGTGATGGCGGCAAGAGCCACGCCGATGTTGTCGAGAAACTGCGTGGCGGGGCTGTTCCGATGCTGGAGCGCCTCATCCCCACGGTAGGGATTGGCAATGGCGCGCTCCACATACGCAGCCAGGCGCAGGCGGGTTTCCTGTGCCGCTTCTCCGTAATTCTTCAAGGTGCGATCAAAGATGATCAGGCTGGTGGCGTAGGCGTGCATGTTGGTGTCGATGGCTTCGAAGGTGTTCTTTGCCGAATTGATCATGAGGCCGAACACCAGTGAGGTCATGACCACGAAGATATTGGCCACCAGGCGGACCACCGTGTTGGTTTCTTCGTCCTTGTGACGGGCCGAAAGCTTGGGATACCAATGCATCATCAGCAGGGAGGCCAGTATCAGGCATACGAAGACGCCCGCTGCGATCAGAACTGATTCCATAGGTACCGCCTTCGGTGTGTCGTGGACAGGTCGTGGCCCGGGAAAGCCGATTCACCCGCTTCATCGTCTCTCCAGCATCTGCTGCTATCGGAAGGTAGTTGGAAGACAGACTTTTCGCCCGCCCGCAATGGGGCCGACCGGTGGGGTGACAGCCGTTGCGCCATCGCACCGATGTGCTTGGATTGTCCTATCCAGCCAGGGATGGGCCCGCTGCAGAGGCTCGTCTGGCGTGTAGCCCGGATTGGGTACTGCCGCGCACGTCCCGGCCCCGGGCAACTGATGAACATCCACACGCGGAGAGGGAGAGTCCAATGCCGAGCGTAAAGGTAGGGTTGAACGAATGGGTCGTGCTCGACACAACCGGCCACAACGATCTATCACTCTGGACGGACGGGTTGTCCGGTTGCGTCGGGGTGGGGGTGATAGTCCCACCGAAGATCTTCGTGACCCATATCAGCAGTACGTTCAGTGCACAGAGCTGGACGCAGAGCGTCGAAGCCCCCTTCCTCCAAGCGTTGAGCAACCTCGGCAGCATCAAGACGGCCAAGGAAATCTCGGTCGTGATCGGCGATGACGATGAAACGCCGCTCTCCAAGGCTGTTCTCGCTACCTTGTTACAGCTCTGCGAGACCAACGATCTCGATTTCGAGCCCTCGCTGACCGACTCGCGAACGGGGCTGCGCATCTACCAACACTCGGTCTCCGGCTCCATCAGCCTGATGATCCAGTCGCTGGCGAAGATGGGGCACCTAAGCACATGGGGCACCAGCCAGAACTCCACCAATGGAACCGGTGTGGTTGCTCAGGGCTTCTTCAGCGGTGGCAGGGTCGCGGATATCTAGCGGTTGGGTAATAGGGAGAGGCCAGGTTTTTGAGCCCCGGCCTCTTGCAGGTGGACCCTGGCCCTAAAGCCACATCACCCTCAACGCAGCGGCAACTGCGCCAGCTTCGCCACGTGCTGGAAGTCTTCCTGGTTGCTGCGGCAGAGGTGAATCATTGCATCCATCAATGCACCCTCCCGTAAATCATCCAGGTAGGGCCCGGGTATGCCTTCGCGCATGGCGGCGTTGTCCAGGATGACCTCGGCGAGCACCTGGACGGTATTCAGGCGCGATTCCAGGCGGTCGACGAGTTCATGCAGGCGGCGGTGTTCGAGGTCGCTGTTCATGCCGATCTCTCCTTTTTGATGCGCAGGAGCGGCAGGTGCGGGTGGGGGAGTTTGATGGAGTTCATGGTCGTAGCCTCTTGGAGCCAAGAACCGCTCCCTGACGCCAATCAGGGTGGGCGGACCGTGCAGGTTGGCGTAACCGTCAAGAGAACCGGCGCATCCGAAGATGCCCTGCACGGTCCTCCCATGAAAAACACGGGTGCGACCATGCCAGGAGCTGAACCGAGGCCCATGCTCCTTCTCTTGATCGGGACGCCAATCCCGGCTGCCCAGGTTGGGCAGCGGGGCAACGTTATGGATTCGGGGGCGGGGTGTCAATCGGAGGGCCGGAGGCCAGCGGTGAGGCTGATCGCGGATGAATCCGCTCCCAAAAGAAAGGCAGCCCGGATCAGCGTAGGGCGGGTGTAACTCGCGAGTGCCTGGTACCGGCGTTGTTGGGTTGCACCCGACCGACAGGCCTGCCACGGCCCATGCAATGCGTTCGTCGGTAGCACCGTTTGGTGGATGAAAAGAGCGTCATCCACCTCGATCAGCTCCGCGCAGGGTCAAAGCGCACAATGCCGGCCGGGCGCACACCCTGCCGGCAGGTGGCAGCGTTGCGCACCTTTATCTTTTGCGTGATGTGAAAAGGCCGAGGCTTTTTGAGCCCCGGCCTTTGACCAGACGTACCTGCCAAGGAAACCGTCGTGTCACGGAAACGTTAGCACCCGGGCCTTTGACGGGCGAGATGCGACAACTTGCCACGCTCGTTGCGCAGGCGGGCGTCGAGCCCAGAGGCCGTCAGCTAGCTGCCATTGGGTGCGGCAGCCTGTCGCACCCCGCGCACAATAAAAAGCCCTCCGTGAAGAGGGCTGGTTTTGCAGAGCGTCCCCGCTCCTTGTCGCTGCTTCGGGCTAACCGTGGAAGCCTCTTTCCTGCATCCGCCCTCGGCAGTCGAACTCTAGGGGGCGGGCCTGGTTGCCGCCACTGCGACAGCCTGACACAGCCCCACCCGCCGTCGCGCGCCGTGACGCTTCGGGCGGCGGCTGCGGCGGGCTGTCGCAGCCGGCTCAGCCGGGAATCGGCAACCAGCGCCGGAACCCGTTCGCTCCCCGCCCGGCCAGCGGGCTCCAGGCAAAGTCCCAGTGGGGTGCGGGCAGCTCCTCCTCGGCCTCGACCATCGCAAGCGCCCGGGGCGCGACCTTCCAGTCGGTCACCGTCACCGCGGTTTCACGCCAGATGAGGATGAGCCCCCGGGCCTGGCTGTCGTCGGTGTTCACCCAGCGTGCCGCGGCGGCTGCCATGAACGCCTCCACATGCTCCTCGTGCACCTGTTGCCGGTACTCGGACTCCAGCAGCCAGCGGCAGACGCTCAGGTAGTAGGTCCAGTCCAGCGGGGGATGGCGGCGGTAGGCCCAGGTCATGAAGCTGCGGAACAGATTGAGGCCCTCCGGTGCGTCCAGCTTGAGCAGAGCCGGGCACACATCGAACAGGGTGTGCCAGTAGGGCAGCAGGCGTGCGTCCAGGTGCACGAAGCTGCGTGCGTTGCAGGGGTAGTCGGGAAAGGGCAGCAGAAAGTCGCCACGGTTTCCGCTTGGGCGGGTGGCAAGGGTCGGCGAGCGCATCTGTCCTCCTGCCCCTCGTTGGGGGCTGGGGAGGGATGGCGTCGGAAGGTCGTTTCTTCGGGTGGCAAGCCTGTTGTGGAGCATGTCGTGTCGTCCTTGCAGAGGCGTGGTCTACCTCGGGGCGGATGGGCGTTGAAGCCCGTGCCCGAGGGGTTGCTATCAGGGGCAGCCAGGCAGGACGGGAGAGGCTCGGGGGTTGATCGAGGGCCAGCGCTCGCGGGGCGAGACCGCGAAGGGATGGGCGGCGGGCGTCGGGCGCAGTGCCGCGAGCCGCCCCGGTGCAGCCAGAGGCGACGGCGGCAGGGGGGCCGCGCCGACGGATTGTGAGCAGCAGCAGTGGGACGTGCCACCTGCGTCGGGCGAGCCGGAACTGTCCTTGTCGAGTACCAGGGCGCTCTGCTGCAAACCACCCGACGAGCAGAAGCTCCCGGCCAGCAGTTGCTCCAGGCTGAGCGATCCGAAGGCCGTGGCCATCGGCAACGCCATGACCTTGAGCACGATCGCCAGGAATGCCGCCACCCAGGCATTGTGATGCGCCTCACGGCGCATGCCGCAGCAGATCATCGCGCGTCCCTAGGCCGCCCGGACGGCTCTGCAAGGCAGGTCGTCCTGGCGTACCTCCAGCAGGTGCAGGGCGTCCGGGAGTACGGCCGTGACCCGGTAGTAGCGACGCATCTTGATGCGCCCCTGCCGTTGGTAGGCGATGGCGAACTCGACGTAAGCCCCTTCCAGCAGATTCGCCACGAACAGCGTGCGGCCCTCGCGGCTGGAGGCGAGGTACTCGCGCAGCACGCCTCCCGGTTTCTCATGGTCTCGCCAGACGATCGCTCCCCAGCGTCTGATCCCGGCAATGCGCTGCGCCGTGGACGCGCGGGCGGGATTGCCGAAGGTGCCCTCGGCGATCGGCAGAACCAGTACCTTGGTGTCGTTCATGACCTGTCTCCTTCACGGTACCCGGCACCGTGCCTTCTCGGCGAAGGCGCGCGGGCTGGGTGTCAGTCGATCGGCAGTGGTCGCCGTGTAGTGGCGAGCGACTGCCGGTGCAGGGAAAGGGAAGGTCAGGCGGGGGACGCGCGGGGGTTGGCCGAGGGCCAGGTGAGGCGAGGGTGGGTATGGCCCTCGACAACGCCGGGGTGCGGTGGATGGCCGCCAGGCCTGCCAGGCAGCAACAGGCCGCCCAGCAGGAGGGTGGTGAGGGTGAAGGCGCTGCACAGCGGGCAGCCCATGGCCGGCATCGACGAAGCGCCGCCGGTGCCGGCCGGAGTCTTGCTCGGTGACGCACCCAGGTCGCCGTTGGCTGTGCAGTAGAGCCCGCCGATACCGCTCAGCGCCAGGCCGCTCTGCTGGCCATGCCCCAGGCTGCAGGCGAACGCGCTGTACAGGACGCAGGCGTAGAGCATCCAGGCGATCATCGAGCGGTGACGGCGTACGGCACTCATGGTCCAGGCTCGCAGGGTCGGTGGGTGGCGGCGAGAGCAGCGCTCGCATTGAGCATAGTCACGCCTGAGGCGTGCGCTCGCTGTCGCGTGCCCGTCGCTAGTGGCTGTGCTCGGCTCCGTGCTCATGCTCGCCATGGGCCTGGGGTGCGTCCTTCTGGACGGCGATCTCGACCTTGAGGTCGCCCGCTTTCTCGAAGTGCAGCGTCATGGGGAAGCGCTCGCCTTCCGCCAGCGGCTGTTTCAGGTCGAACAGCATCACGTGGTAGCCCATGGGTTCGAACCTCGCCTCGCCGTGGGCGGGCACCTCCACGGCCTGGACGTGCTGCATCTTCATCAGCCCGTCCTGGTGTACGTGCTCGTGCAGTTCGACGCGACCGGCGGCAGCCGTCTCGGCACCCAGGAGGCGGTCAGCAGCGGTTCCCTTGTTGTGGATGATGAAGTAGGCCGCCGCCGTCGGTGCGACCGGAGGCGTTGCGCGCGCCCATGGATGATCGACATGCAGGTCGCCCACGTCGTATTCGTGAGCGCCGGCCATCAGCGGCGATGCCATCAGAGCGCTGAGCAGAAGGGCCTTGAACAGTGTCATCGGGGTGTCTCCCTTGCGTTTGGAATGAATGGCCGCCCGCCTGGGCGGCCCGGTGTCAGAAGTCCAGTGTCAGCCCTGCATACAGGGCTCGGCCATCGCCTGGAGCGTGCAGGGACTGCTGGACGCCGGCGGTCGAGTCGTACCAGACGTACTCGTAGTAGCGATTGGTGACGTTCTTCACCTGCATGTCGAGGCTGAGGTTTTCGCTGACCTGGTAGGTCGCACCGAGGTTGAGCAGCACGAAGCCACCGAACGAGCCCGTGCTGTTGGTGCGCTCCAGGTAATAGTCGCTCTGGCCGTTGACCCAGGCGCTCAGTTGCAGCTTCTCGCTGGCCTGGTACTCGGTGCCCAGGGCGTAGAGGTGATGCGGTACGTGGTCCATCTCCTTGCCCTTGCTGTCCGGTAGGTTGGGGTTGGGCTGGAGGATTTCGGAGAACTGCCGCGAGTACGACAGCCAGATGCGGGTGCGCTCGTCCGGGTTCAGGTTCAGCTGCAGGTCATAGCCCCGGCGCAGGGTCTCGCCGACGTTCTCCGAGTCGCCGATGGCGTCGTTGAGCTTGCGCTGCACCTCGTCGGTGGCGTGCTGCTCCCAGTAGGCGATACGGCCGTCGAGCCACTGCACCGGGCTGAATTTCAGGCCGGTCTCCCAGCCTTCGTTGATCGAAGGCTTGAGGTCGTCGCTCTGGTTGGCCAGGCGATAGGCGCCGGAGCCGACGCCCACCTGGAAGGTGCGCCCCCAGTTGGCGTAGAGGCTCGCCTCGCGCCAGGGGCTGTAGACGATGCTGAACTTGGGTTGGCGGATGCTGCCGTAGTCGTTCACCTCGGCGCGTTCGCCGGTCAGGCCGTTCTTGTAGTCGCCATACAGGCGGTCGACCCGGTAGGCGGGTACCAGCCGCAGCGATTCCACCGGCTCGATCACCGTCTGCACGTAGGCGCCGTAGATGTTCAGGTCGAAGCGCTGATCGCGGGTCTGGGCCAGGCGTGTGCGCTGGCGGGTGCGGTAGCGCAGGCTCTCGTTTTCCTGCCGTTGGACTTCCGCTCCACCCTCCAGGGCGAAGTCATGCAGGCCGCTGACCACCGGGCGCCAGGTCAGGCTGCTGAGTGCGCCGTACTGGGTCTCGTCGGCGACCCGTTCCTGCTGGCTGACGGTGCGCCAGTACTGGGTCCAGCGCTGGTCCTTGAAGGTATTGACGTAGCTCTTGGCGGACCAGGCGAGGTCGTCGGCCAGGTCGGCGTCCAGGTGCAGGCTGAGCTGGTTCATTTCCCGGTTGCCCTGGTCGGTCGCGTTGTTGGCGTAGGACTGGCGCGGGTCGTCATGGGCGTCGGCGCGGCCAAGGTAGCCGGCTTCCAGGGCATCGGCGCTGTAATGGCGGGCGATCAGGCCGGCGCGCCAGCCCGCGTCGGCGGTGTAGAACCATTTGCCGGCAAAGCTCTGACGCTCGCTGTCGGCGTGGTCGCGGTAGCCACCGCTTTTCTGGTAGGCGACGAAGTAGTTTTGCGCCCAGTTGCCGGACTCGATGCCCGTGCTGGCCTGCAGCTCCTGGGTATCGAAGCTGCCGCTGCGCAGGCGCAGCTGTGTGTCGTTGCCGCCCATGCGGGTGCGGATGCTGGCATTGCCGGCGATGTTGTGCAGGCCATAGCGCGGATCATTGGTGCCGCGCACCACTTCGATGTCCTCGATGTCGGTGGGAAACAGCATGTCGATGAAGGGCATGTTGCCGTCGTTGGTGTTGCTGGGGATGCCATCGATCAGCAGCTTGACTGCGTTGACTTCACCCTCGCCGTTGAAGCCACGGAACGACAGCTTGCCGGAGGTGGTGCCCTGGTTGAACTGGGTGAGCATCACGCCGGGCGCGCGGTTGAACAACTCCCAGCTGTACTGGACCGGCTGTTGCCGCAGCACGTCGCTGCCGAGGATGTCCACGGAGCTGAGAATGTCACGGCTGGAGAGGGGGCCGCTTTGCTGGCCCGACACTTCGACCGTGCCCAGGGTGAGCGTGCTGTCGGCATGGGCGGATGGGCAGAGCAGTGCCGCGGAAAGCGCGGAGCAGGTGAACAGGCTGGCCATGAGGCCCGCACGGGAGTTGAACGGCATAAGGTCGATCAGCCTTGCAAAGGCGCTGATGGCGCCTGATACGAGCACGGGTGGGGCGCTCCCAATGGGGGATGCGCGCATGCCGCGTGTGCTTCGAGGGTAGGGACGACGCTTCAGCCAACGCTTTTGGCGCTGTGGTTGTTCTGGCGAAGCCGTGCATCCCCGCTGGGGGGCGTATCAGGCCAGGTGTGGCGAGGCTCGGGGGTTGGCGAGAAGCCAGGCCCGAGGCGGGCGGTGCAGGTGCGGGCGTCTGGGCAATGACCAGTCACGGGTGGGGGCGAGCAGGGCCAGCAGGCCGAAGAAGGCTGCAAGGATGAGGGCGCCAAAGGTGGAGCTCAGCGCGCAGCCTTCACCTGAGGCGAGGCTGCCGATCGGCATGCTGTCGTCACCGAGCGTCTTGCCGCTGCTGGTTCCATCGAGGGAGCAGAATTGCCCGTCGATTCCACTGAGGGCAAGGCCAGCCATCTGCCCGTGACCGATGGCGCACGCGAGCGCGCTGAGCAGGATGCTGCAGTAAAGCATCCAGGCGAGCAGCGAGCGATGTCGGCGGGCCAATATCATCGGTGGGTGTTCTCTGCTATTCCAAGTGCACTGTAGGACAGCGCGCCGGATGCTAGCAGAATTCCGGCTGTTTTGTGTGGGCTCTCTGCAGGGCTGCAAGGATGCAGAGCTCCGGCAGCAACAGGTGCACATAGGCCAGAAGCGGGCTGTTCATGGCGAGGCCGGCCAGCAGTGTCGGCAGCCCGATCAGCCACAGGAGCCCGGCGTCGAGCCGGCCGACGAGCGCGAACTGGCCGGCGGCCTGCCGCTGCGCTCGGCGGAGGTTGCCGAGCACGCGCACGGGCAGGGAGACGGCGAGGATCAGCACGTAGGTCGTCCACCAGGGGCCGGCCTGCCCGTAGAGCGCCCCCAGCCTGTGGACCGACAGTGCCAGCAGGGCCGCTACGGCAACGGCGACGGGCAGGGCGCGGTGGGTCACCTGGCGGATCGCCTCGGGATGGGTCTCGGCAGGCGAGGCGGCCAGGCGCATGCTCAGGAAGCGCAGCAAGGCACTGAGCGGCGCGAATACCAGCAGCGCCAGGGTCAGGGCGCTGGAGAAGGCGTCCAGGCGGCCAGGCGCTGGCGGCCAGAACCGCTCGGCGGCGAACAGCGCAACCGCCAGCAGGCCGAAGGCCTGAATGGCGAGCAGGCGCTGGCTTTCCCAGGCGCAGCCCCGCAGGGCCTGGGAACGCCAGTCGCGCCGCGGCCACCAGGGCTGGCCCGACGAGGCACGCGCCAGGTGCCGGGTAAGCCACAGAGCGGTGCCGAGGTTGAGCAGCAGCCCGGTGATGAAGCACCCGCCCAACCCCATTCCCAGGCCCTGGATCAGCGCCACGCCGAGCAGCAGCCTGGCCAGCAGCTCCACTGCCTTGCAACGCAGCGCCAGAGGCCCTTCTCCGCGTGCGTGCAACAGGAACGCGGCACAGCCGTTGAGCAGCCGCAGCGGTGCGGCGACAAAGAACCAGGGCAGTGCGGCCAGCGCCGTGACCACCTGCCCGGGGTCGCCGGACAACAGACGCGGCAGCAACAGGTAGCCGGCCAGGCCGCCGAGCAGGCCCAGCGGCAGTCCGACGCCGGCGGCGAGGAGCAGCGCGGGCCGCAGGCCTTCTCCAGGCTGCCCGGAGCGCTCGCCGCGGGCTGCCAGTACCGACAGGCTGGCGCCCAGTGCCAGGGTGATGACCAGTTCGAGGATCGCCAGCCGGGTCACCAGCACATAGAGCCCCGACACGCCCTGGCCGGCATGGGCCAGCAGCGCCAGGTCGAGCTGCGGCCCGAGCTGACCGGCGGCGAAGGCCAGCAGCAGGGCGCCGAAACCTCGCCAGAAGAGCGTTTTCATCGGGGCGTCTGGGTCCACCCGGGGAAGCCACCTGACAGGTCGGGCTGCTCGCAGGTGAAGTAACCATGGGCCGTGCCTGGCGTCGGCAGGGGCTCTTCCAGCTCCAGGCGCTCGACCTGGCGACCGGCCTCGAGGCTGGTGGCTTTCCAGCCGCATACCAGGTCGGGCAGGTCGGCCGCTCCCAGGACGATGCCCCGGTGGGACGAGCGATCACCCGTCGCCCAGCGGGCCGCCGAGGCCGCCATCAGGCTGTAGCGCAGCTCGTCTTCCACCTGCTGGTGAAAGGGCGACTGGCGCAGCCAGAGGTCGACCCACAGGTACCAGGCCCAGTTGAACGACAGCTCCTGCTCAACGGCCCAGGCCATGAAGGGGCGGAAGATCGCCAGGCCATCGGGGCCGGAAAGGGCGAGTAGGCCGGGGCAGATGTCGAACAGGCTGTGCCAGTAGACCCGCAGGCTGGTGTCGATGCGCACGAAGGCCTTGGAGTCTCGGGGGTAGTCGCCCTGGCGCTGCGGGTGGAAGAGTGCGTGCAGGAGCTGGCTGTCGGTACGCGGGCTGTCAGGCATGCAGGCGGGCCTCCGCAAAGGGGAACAGGGTGCGCAGGCGCTTCAGGTCGGCGTCGATATCCCGGTCGACGAAGGCGTCGTCGCGCTCGTAGGTCAGGGTGGCCCCGGGGTGCTCGAAGCGCGTGCGATAGCGCTCGATGAAGGCCAGGGTATCGTCCGACAGGGGCTGGTCGTGGGTGTCCAGCACCAGGTGCGGCTGGAGGATGGAGAGGTTGTAGCCGGCCACGTGGAAATGCCGGGACGCGTCGATCACCGGCAGCCAGGCGTCCAGGGGCAGGCCGCAGTTGCGGTGCGCGCAGACCGCATTGGAGATGTCGAACAGCACCCCCGCCCCGGTGTCCCGGCACAGGCGTTCGAAGAACCTTGGCGCATCGCGGCCGCCGTCCAGGATGGAGGGGTAGTTCTCCAGCAGCACCTGGCAGCCGAGCAACTGCTGCCAGTTATCCACGCGCCGGCGCACCTGCTCGTAGTCCGCGGCATAGTCGATTTCGGCGAGGTGGTAGAGCTGGCGGCCCTGGTGGCTGAAGCGCGCCACATGGTCGGAGACGTAGAGCGGCTGCACGCGGTCGATCAGCTGGCGCAGGCGCCTGGCCATGTCGGCGAGGGCGGCCTCTTCGGCTTCGATGAAGCGGGAGAACATGATGTGGAAGCCCATGGGCGCGGGAAACGCGGCGGCGATGGCGTCGGGCTCCAGGGTCAGGAAGTTGTCGATCAGCAGTTCCACGTAGTCGATCCGCCCTTCGGCCAGCAGGCGACGGACCAGGGGGGTGGTTTCCCCCAGGGTGAAGTTGAATCCCAGGCGCATGGTTTCTCCTTGGCGCGGCTTCCCTGGATGGACCGCGTCGGTGCGGGGCACCGACGCGGGCTGGGCTCAGTTCACCCCGACCGGGGCGCAGCAGGCGCCACAGCAGGCACCGGCACGGCCGGCGACGGTGAGGGTTTTCTTGCTGGCGATCTTGATGTTCATGGTGGTTCTCCTTGATGGATCAGCAATGAAGGGTGTTCGACGGCCAGGCCGTCATGGGTCCGTGGTGAAGCGGTTGGCTTTTTGGGGGTGCGCGACCTCCTGGGTGTGGGTGGGTAGGAACTCCGTGCCCGCCGGCCAGGGGTTGGCGTGGCGGGGGTCGTTGGGCAGGCTCAGGTCGGTGAGGCTGCCGAGAAAGGCTTCGAGGTCGCCCAGCTCCGCTTCGCTGAGTTCGATGCGGGCAATCAGCCCGCTCTTGTGCCGGTTGAGGCGACCGTCTCCCTTGAGCGGCCCGTCGGTGATTGCCCGGCCGCCGGCCGAGTAGATGCGCAGCACCTCGCGCAGGGTGGCGGCACTGCCGTCGTGGAAGTAGGGCGCAGTGAGGGCCACGTTGCGCAGGCTGGGGGCGCGGAAGGCGCCCATGTCCTGTGCCTGGGCGGTCAGCTCGAAGACGCCCCGGTTGGGGAAGGGGTAGGCGCCCTGGCCATCCAGGTCGTAGAGCCCGGTGTTGTGGAAGGGCGTTTCCACCTCGCGGGTGCGGGCGTGGACCACCTGGTCGTTGAAGTTGAAGCTGCCGTGGCAGTGGTGGCATTCGGCGCGCTCGCCGAAGAACAGGTTCATGCCGCGCTGTTCAGCGGCGGTCAGTTGCAGGCGACCCTGCAGGAAGCGGTCGTAGCGGCTGTCGGCCGACACCAGGCTGCGCTCGAAGGCTGCGATGGCGCGGATCACCGACGCCATGCGGATGGGCTCGGGATCGTCCGGGAAGGCCCTGGCGAACAGCGCCGGGTACAGGGGCTCGTCGCGCAGGCGCTGGAGAATCCGTGGGCGATTGGCATCGTTCACGCCCATCTCCACCGGGTCGTCGCCGAACAGCGGGCCTTCCATCTGCCGCTCCAGGGACACCACCGCCGGGTTGGCCCAGTTGTAAGTGGCGTTCCAGGCGACGTTGGTCAGGCCGGGTGCATTGCGATGGGTCGCGGCGCCGCTGCTGCCACGGGAGCGCGGCGTGCCGTCGCTGAAGGCCCGGGCCTGGTCATGGCAGCCCGCGCAGGCGAGGGTGCCATTGCCGGACAGGCGCGGGTCGTAGAACAGCCGGCGGCCCAGCTCCACCTTGGCGGCGCTCATGGGGTTGTCGGCGGGGACCCGTGGGGCCGGCACGTGGCTGGGCAGCCGCCAGTCCCATTCTTGCGCCTGTACGCCGGCCGACAGCAGCGCCATCACGGCCGCCAGCAGGGCGCGATGGCCCGGCTTCATGGGCGCGGCACCACGCGGAAGACCACCTGGCCGGCGGGCAGCGGCTGGCCGCTGGCCAGGTCGAGGCCGAGGCGGGTGAAGACGGCGGGGCATTCGGGGTCGTCCGGGCCGCTCATGCAGCCCATCGCGCCGCCCAGGTCGCGGCCGACCTGGCTGCCGGCCAGGAGGCTACCGAGGTCCAGGGCCACGGCGTCGCGCGCCGGGTCGAAGCGGGGCAGCGTCACCGGCACCCGGTTGCCCCGCAGGCAGGCGACCGTCTCGCCGGTGAGCGGGTTGCCGCTGCAGCCCGTGGAGCCCAGGTGCAGGTACCAGCTGGCGGCGCGTGAGCCGTCGGCCTTGGCCACGCCCCCTTCCGGGTTGACCTCGAGCTTGGCGAACTTGCGTCCCGCCTGCCAGCTCCAGCCCATGGCGGCGATATCCAGGGGCGGCCCCTGCAGTTCGGTGCTGGTGTGGTTGAGCGCCTCGGGCACGCCGAGGCTGAAGGCCAGCCCGACATAGTCGCCGGCCGCCACCTGGCCGCGTACCTGGTGGTGCGTGGCGGTCGTGCCGCCCTGGCAGGCGCCGCTGGCGTCCTCGAAGTCCAGCAGGGCCACCTGGCCGTCCTGCCAGTCGTCCCGCTCCAGCGCCACCGACTCGTGGCTGCCGTCCGCGCGGATCAGCGCCAGGTCCTGCACGTAGAAACGGGCATCGCGCAGGGTCGCCGGGCGGGCGTCCACCCCCAGTGGCCCCAGCGTGGCACCGCAACGGGCGGGTTGGCCGTTGGCCTGGAGGGCGAAGTCGATCACCACCGTGCGAGGGCCGGGCGGTGGAGGGCTGGCGCAGGCTCCGAGCAGGGCGGCGAAGGCGAGTAGGGTGAGGCGGGCGGCGGTCATGGCACGGTCTCTCAGAAGCGCGAGCTGAGGGTGAGGTTGACGCTGCGGCCTTCCTCGTAGGTGAAGGTATTGGCCTGGCTCTGCTGGTAGGTGGCGTAGGCCTGGTCGAACAGGTTGCTGACGCCCAGGTCCACGCGGTAGGGGTCCTGCTCCCAGGTCAGGCCGATATCGTGCAGGGCATAGCCGTCGCGGCGACGCAGCAGGGTGTCGTCGTAGTCCTGTGCGCGGACGAACTGGCTGCGGTAGTTGACCGACCACTGCTCATCCAGGCGGTAGTCCAGGGTGAGGGCGAGCTTGTCCGGTGGGGCGTAGAGGTCTGCTCCGGTCTGGGCGTTGCGCGAGCGCAGGCGTGAATACCCCAAGCCGAGGGTGAGGCGGTCGTACTCGTAGGCGGCCTCGACCTCTCCACCACGGCGCTCGGCCTTGGCGACATTGCGGCGCTGGAAGATCAGGCCGGTACCGGCGAAGGGCGCCTGGCGGGTGTAGGTGCCCACGGTCTGCTGGTCGATGAGGTCTTCCACCTCCTCGTCGAACCAGGTGGCCTTGAGGCGAAAACGGTCCTCGGGGGCCAGCAGCTGGCCGAAGTCCAGGGTGAAACCGCCTTCCCAGGTCTTGCTGGCCTCGGGCTTCAGGTTCGGGTTGGCGCGGAAGTTGAACAGCGCCCTGTTGGTGTTCAGGTTGCCGTACATCTCGGTCATGGTGGGAGCGCGGAAGGCTTCCCCGTAGCTGACGAACAGGCCCAGGGCATCCAGCGGCTGGTACTTGAGCGCCAGCTTCGGCGAGAGCCGGTCATGGTGGGTGCTGTCCTGCCCGGGGGAGGAGAGCTTGTAGTCGTCATGGCGCAGCGCCGCGATGAGCGTCCAGCGCTGGAACAGCTCCTGTTCGCTCTGCAGGAAGCCGCCGCGCGCGCGCATCTTGCCGTCCGGCAGCACCGAGTTGGCCTGGCCGGCGGAGGTGTTCTCGGCAGTGTCCTCGTAGTAGTCCAGGCCGTAGGTGAGGCGTTGGCGGTAGTCCTCGCCCAGTTCGAAGGTGGTGGTGTTCTGCAGGCTGCCGCCGTCCGTGCGGGTCATGCCCGAGGTGTCCGGCTGGGGCGGTGTGGAGCGGCTATGGCCCGACAGGCTATAACGGGTGCGATAGAGGGAGAGCCTGCCATCCAGCAGGGCCCGGTCGGCATCGTGGAACAGCCAGTTGCCGGTGTACTGCTCCTGGCGGCGGTGGCTGTCCTGATCGAAAGGGAAAAGCAGGTTGCCGCCGGGGTTGGTGGGGCCGGTGAAGTCGTCGTCGAAGGTCTGCCGGCCCAGCTCCAGGCGGTTCAGGTCCCCCAGGTTGAGCCCCGCCTTGAACAGGCTGGCGGTGAGGTCGCCATCGTTGGGGTATTCGGCATCCGTACCGCCCTTGGCAGTGTGAATGGTGCCGTAGTCGCGGTAGGTGGCGCTGGCGAGCACATCGCCCTGGTCGTTCAAGGCCGCAGCGGTGAGGTTGGTGGAGGCGGATTCGTCGCCGCTGCGATAGCTCACTTTGGCGCGGCCACCGAAGGTTTGCCCGGGGGCGACGAAGTCTTCCGCCGCCAGTGTCTCGAATGCCATTACGCCACCCAGCCCGCCGCTCCCGTAGGCGGCCGACATCGGGCCGCGCACCACGTCGATCTGGCGGATGAAATCCGGGTCGAGCAGCAGGGGGCTGTTCACGCCGCCTTCGTTGTTACGCCGGGCGCCATCCACGCTGAGGATGATGCGCGGCCCTTGCAGGCCACGGATGGCAGGGCTCTGCGAAGCCGGGCGCGGGCCGCCGCCGACGTTCACGTTGGGCAGGCTGCGCAGTACGCGGGAGAGGGTGTCCGCCTGGGCGTCGTCGAGGTTCTCGCGGTCGACCGTGGAGACCGAGGCGGGCAGGGCGAAGCTGCTGTTGGCGCTACGTGTGGCGGTGACCGTGGTGCTGTCGAGCACCAGCGTGGGGCGCTCCTCGGCCTGGAGTTGCCCGCATGCCGCCAGCAGCAATGGCCAGGCCGTGGCAGGCCCCATGGACAGCGTGCGGCGCAACCACAGGGGACGAAACGATGCAGAGACAACCATGCCTTTTCCCTTCTCTCGCAGACTCTCGGGCGCCCTTGCGGGTGCACCGGTTGATCCGGGAACGGCGGCGTTCCTTGAGCGCCTCGAGGTATCCGATCCCTGGATGGTGGCCGGGCACCCGAGGGGTGCCCGCATGCGGTCGGGCTGCCGATCCATGGGATTGGTCAGCCCGGGACGGGAAACTAGCAAGGCCGGCGCCGGGGCTTAACTGCGACGTTCCACCGCAGGCCGCCGTGCCGCTCGTCCCGAGCGACCGCCTCAGGCCCGGGGCGTGATGACCCTGTGGCGAGCTGTCGCACCCCCGGTGATCGGGGTTCAAGGATTTCTATGCCGCCGTGGCGGGAATCGGTACCATTTCCGCCGATGGTTTTCCGGGTGCCCCGGAACTAAGAGGGAACATGGTCGGCGAGATGCCCAAGCCATGGCTGCCCCCGCAACTGTGAGCAGAGCGCGATGCCCGATGTACCACTGGCGACGGCTGGGAAGGTGGGTTGAGCGGTGAACTGCGAGCCAGGAGACCTGCCATCAGCAAGCGGGCGAAAGCCCGGCCCCCTTAGTCATCCCTATCGTCGCGCGGTGGGCGCGGCACGGAGCACCACCCATGCATATCGAACCTGGCGTCGTAGAAGGCGCGAAGATCTTCCTCAGTTATGGCACGGCAGTAGCGGCTTTTGGCCTGACGGCCAAGATGGCCGTCGACAGCATCCGCCGCAACGGCGGTGTGACCGCGCTGGCGCTGCGCAGTTTGATCACCACAGCCCTGGTGTTCTGCTTCTTCGAGGTGCTGCCGCACCACGCGGTGGGCGTCTCCGAGGTCCACCTGATTCTCGGCTCGACCTTGCTGCTGATGTTCGGTGCGGGGGCGGCGGCGGTCGGGCTGGCTGCCGGGCTGCTCATCCAGGGCCTGTTCTTCGCGCCCTTCGACCTGCCCCAGTACGGCATGAACGTCACCACCCTGCTGGTGCCGCTGTGGGGCATCAGCCTGCTGGCGAACCGTCTCATTCCGTCTGCTACGCCCTATGTGGAAACGCGCTACACCCAGGCCTTGGCGCTGTCCACCGCCTATCAGGGCGGCATCGTCGCCTGGGTCGGGTTCTGGGCCTTCTACGGGCATGGTTTTTCCAGCGAGACCCTGGCCTCCGTCGGCACCTTCGGCATCGCCTACATGAGTGTGATCCTGGTGGAGCCCCTGATCGACCTGGGCGTGCTGGCTCTGGCCAAGGCGCTGTCGCGCTACAGCAAAGGCCCGCTGTTCAACGTGCGTTTGCACCACGCGGCTGCTTGAGTGCAAGCCGGGTGCATGTCCTCGCATGCACCCGGCCCCAGGTCAGTGTTGCGGGTCACCGTGCCCGGCGTGAGCATCCACGCGCACGATGCCCTTGAAGCGCGAGAACTGCCGGACCCGTTCCGGCGCTATCACCGACTCCGCCGTGCGTACGGCTCGCAATAGGTCGCTCGCTTCTCGCTGGGCCAGCCCGGCATCCTTCAGGGTCGCTTCGTCGAGCAGTCCGTCGCCCGCGCACAGCACCACTTTCCAGTGATCCTGCACGCGTGTGAGCAGGGCGCGCCCACCTCGTTCCGCTTGCGTCCAGCCCGCTATGGCGTAGTCGCCTTCCAGGGTCACCGGGCCGACGTCCAATGCCGCCTCCGGGCGCTCCCAGGTGTGTTTCATCAGGTGCTCGATGGCTTGTCGGTCCGCTTGGCTGTCGGCCAGTGCGTAGCCGCCGGTGAGCGCCCAGAGCACGATCAGGTGTCTTGTCCACTTCATAAGCTTGTCTCCTCGATGAGCCAGGTCGTGAAATTTCAGAAGCCCATCCTCACGCCCACCTGGGCTGAGGTGCCGGGCATGGGGTAGCCGGTGCGGTACGCGTAGTCACGGTCGAACAGGTTCTCGACGGCCAGGAACACCTCGCCCTCCTCGCCGAGCTCGGGCAGGGCATAGCCCAGGCGCAGGTTGACCACGGTGAAGCTGTCCACTTGCTCGAAGTTGCTCGCGCCCTCGACCCGCTCCTGTTGCAGCACATACATCCTGCTCTGGTACTGCGCGTCTGCGCTCAGGCGCCAGGGGCCGGTCGTGTAGGTGGTTCCCAGCGAGAAGGAGCGTCGCGGCGCGTAAGGCAGGTTGCGCAGGCTGGGGTCGAGCCAGGTGAAGCCGAGGAAGCTGCTCCAGCTCTCGTTCCAGCTCTGCTGCCAGGAGGCTTCGGCGCCCTTTATCTCGTAGTCGCCCAGGTTCACGTAGGCGGGTTGGGTCACGGCCGGGGGGAAGGCGAACAGGTAGCGGTTCTGCAGCTTGTCCTTGAATACGGCCAGGTCGAGGGTCGCGCTCTGGGTGGGGTTGAACTTGACCCCCAGTTCCCTGTGGTCCATGCGCTCCGGCTCCAGCTCACGCCAGCTTTCACCCAGGGCTGGAATCAGGTGCGAGAGAACGGAGGTTTCCAGGCCGGGGTAGTTGACGCCCCTGGACAGGTTCGCCCGGAACTCGAGGTCCTGGGTGGAAAGCAGCAGTCCGGCATGGGGTGCCGTTTCGCTCTTGTAGACGTTGTGGTCATAGCCACGGATGCCGGCCGAAGGCGTGAGCGTCCAGTCCGGGTTCAGTTCGATCGCCTGGCTGAGCCCCAGGTGCGGGGAGATGAGTCGCAAGGTGGGCGTATCGAAGTCGTCACGGGGAGCCGGCGCCAAGCGCTTGAAGGCCACCTGGCCTTCCATCTGGTCTATATCCAGCCCCATTGCGATCTCGCCGCCATTCCAGGGCATCAGGTTTTCGGACCAGCGCAGGCCCTGCATGCTGAAGTCGGTGATGGTGTCGCCGTCGAGTCCGGTCTGGTCGAGGGCGCTGCCGCGACCTTCGTTGTAATAGAGCTTGAGGCTGCCTCGGGACTGCTCGTGTTCGTGAGCGAGCGTCATCGATACCAGGCTGCCACGGGTATTGAACTCGCCGCTCCTGGTGTCGGGCCGCCCTTGTTGGCCGGGGTCGGAGGCACGGTTGTCCGCGTGCAAGGCGAGCAGCGCCACCGACCAGTTGTCATCGAGCTGGTAGCTGAAGTTGGCGAGGCCGTTGTTCAGGCGGCCGTCGCCATCGGCACGGTCACCGTCCGAGCGGGCGGTGCCTTGCGCCAGGCTGTAGCCCAGTGCGCCGCTGCGCCCGGTCAGGCTGGCCTGCTCGGTGAACGTGCGGAAGCTGCCTCCGGTCAATTGGAGTGTGCCGTTCTGGTGGTCACCCGCTGCGGCCGCGCGTGGCGTCAGGTCTATGGCGGCGAAGGTGTTGCCGAAGTTCTGCGGTTGCGGGCCCTTGTAGACGCTGATTCGCTCCATGCCATTGATGGGCAGCAAGTCCAGCAGCGGATGGTTCCAAACCGGCATGTAGAAGGGAACGCCGTCGATGAAGGTCTTGATCTCGCTGCCGGGGCGACTGGCCCCCATGCCCCGGATGTAGACCGCCCCACCTTCGGCTCCGCCGAACGAGCCGACCGGGTTGAAGCGCGACACCGTCACCCCGGGCGTGCGACGCAGCGCGGACGACAGGTCCAGCGCGTTGAGGTCGCGGATCTGCTCTTCGCCCACAAGGGTCGCCATGCTGGCGAAGGCGTCCACGGCGTTTTCATCGATAACCGCTTTCCCCGTCACCTTCGACTCGGGTAGCTCGATCGGGTTGACCTGGGCTGCGGTGGCACTGGCCGTTCCCCACAAGGCGAGGGAAATGCCGTAGCTCAGACGTTTGATCAACATGCCACTTACTCCTTGATTCTGCTTTTTATTCAGCCGCCGCCCGCACCGGGCTTTGCCGTCTGGTGGCGTGCAGGCTGTGTGCTTCTCTGAACGGGCGCCGGAGCACCTGCAGTGCCCGGCGTAGCGCAATGGATGTTCAGCAGGGTGCAGGCGGAGCCCGTGGGCTGGCGGGAGGCCACGTATGGCGGGGAGGTGCACCCGGACGGGGGCGCGGCCGTGGGTGAGGCGCATGGCCGCCGCGCAACAGCCAAGAGAGGCCCAGAAGCAGGCCGATGCCGAGTGGCACCGAGGCGCAAAGCGGGCAGGTGAAAGAGGCCAGCCAAGCAGCTGGCAGCGGGAGGCTCGTGCCTGAACCGGCAGATGGCTGGCCGTCGGCGCTGCACAACGGTGTCTCCAGCCCGCTCAATTGCAGGCCAGCCGCCTGGCCATGCTGGATGCCACAGCTGAATACGCTGTACAGGACGCAGGCGTAGAGCATCCAGGCGATCAGGGAGCCTGGGCTACTGCGGGCGCTCTTCAGGTGTGGGCGGGCAGGTCTCTGCATCGGGACGAGGGCGGTGGATGGGTTCGCCCGCCGGGAGCGAACCCAGGCACAGCGTTACTTGGCCATCCAGTGGATCACGGCCTTGTAGTCCTCGGGGCTGCAATCCATGCACAGGCCGCGCGGCGGCATAGCGTTGAAGCCCTGGGTCACATGCTGCACGAGTACCTCGTCACCCTTTTCCAGGCGGGGTTTCCAGGCCGCGGCATCGCCTTTTTTCGGAGCGGTGGGCAGTTGCCCGTTGTGGCACATGCCGCAGGCGCGGGTGAACACCGCCTCGGGTTCCTGGGCCGCCTGGGCCAGGGGAAGGGCCAGCAGGCAGGCTGCGAAGAGCAGGGATTTCTTCATGATCAACTCCTGTTTTTTCAATTGTCGGTTGGCTTTCAGGTGGAGCACGGCAGCCGACTCACGGATCGGCTGCGCGCGTGTCGCTTCAGAAACTCAGGTCGACCTTGGCCCAGAGGGTGCGGCCCGGCTCGTCGATGGCGACGCGTTCGGCGGGGTAGCCGAAGCCGGCGTCACCGGCGAGGTTGAGGTGTTCGGCATAGTCCTTGTCGAACAGGTTGTCGACACCCGCGCTCAGCTTGACGTTCTTGCTGACGCGATAGGCGCCGTTGAGCGAGAAGACGCCAAAGCCCGCGCTGCTGCCGAAGTCCTGGCCCACGACGTTGCCCTTGCCCTCGGCCACCCGGCCCTGTTGGGCGACCAGGCGCCAGAGCGCGCCGGCGCTCCAGTCATCCTGCTCGTAGGTCAGGCCGAGGCGGGCCTCCAGCGGCGGCATCTGCGGCAGCGCTTCGCCGTCGGAGCTGTTCTTGCCCCAGGCATAGGCGAGAGAGCCGTCGGTTTTCCAGTGTTGGCCCAGCTTGTAGCTGGCCCCCAGCTCGCCGCCCATGATGCGGGCGTCCACGTTGCCGGCCGAGGAGCTGGTCATGCCCATCATCCCGGTGTTGTAGCTGAACAGGATGTAGTCACGCACCTGGCCCACATAGGCGGAAGCCCAGGCGTCGAGGTTCTCGCCAGCGTATTGCACGCCGAAGTCGAGCTGGGTGGTCTTCTCGGGCTTGATGCCGTCAAAGGCGTTGGCACTGCCGGACGGGCCGCTTTCCGCCGAGAACAGTTCCCAGTAGTCCGGGAAGCGCTGCACATGGCCCAGGCCCGCATACAGGGTGGTGGGCGATTCGGCCAGGTCGTGCTCGTAGCGCACGAAGCCGCTGGGCAGTGTGTCGGCGCGGGTGGCCCCGGCGGTGGGGTTGGCGACGGTCATCATCCCGCTCCACTGGAACGAGCGGAAATCCTTGGCACTGGACCTGTCCAGGCGCGCACCGCTGACCACACGGTTGCGCTCGGCGAGGTACCAGGTGGCCTCGGCGAAGGCACCATAGTTGTGGGTGACGGCGTCCTTGTCCCAGGGCGACTGGTCGGTGTCGATGTAGTCGCCGGTCATCATGTCGGCGCTGGAGTTGCGCCAGCGGTGCTCGCTGCGCAGCGCGTCGACGCCGGTGACCAGCTCCACCTCGCCCAGGGCGAAGGTGGCGGCGAAGCGGGCGCCCAGGGTGCGGCGGTCGACCTGGGAAGCCATGGGCATCGGCATCATGCTGGAGGGGTCCGGGTCACGCAGGGTGAAGTTGTCCATGATGTGGTCGGCGTAGTTGTAGTAGACCTGCGCCTCCACTTTGGTCAGGACGTCGCCGAGGTTGCTCTTCTCGAAGCGCAGCCCGAGGCTTTCCCGGGTGAACTGGGCGCCGTCCATGCTGCGACCGGCGTAGCGCGCCTCACCGTCGCCCTTGCCGGCGGTCAGTTCCAGCAGGGTGTCTTCGTCGGGCGTCCAGCCGATGGCCAGGTCGCCGTTCCACTTCTTCCAGCGCGAGGGCACGGTATCGCCGTCGCCATCCTCGTAGTCATCCGACTGCGCCTGGTTGCCGGTGAAGCGCACATAGCCTTCGCTACCGCCGACCGCACCATCGAGCACCTTGTCGAAGCGGCCGTTGGAGCCCACCAGGAAGCTGGCGTCCAGGCGGCTGCCCAGCTCGCCGAAATGCTCCGGGCCGCGCTCGAACAGCACGGTGCCTGCTGAAGCACCTGGTCCCCAAAGCACGGTTTGCGGTCCCTTGATGACCGTCAGCTTGTCGTAGGTTTCCGGGGCGATGTACGAGCTCGGAGCATCCATCCGGTAGGGGCAGGCGCCCAGCATCAGGCCGCCGTTGGTGCGCAGGTTGATGCGCGAGCCGAACATGCCGCGCAGCACCGGGTCGCCGTTGCTGCCGCCGCTGCGGATGGCGGCGAAGCCGGGGATGGTCTTTAGGTAGTCGGTGGCATCGCTGGCCGGCACCGGCTGCCGGGCGTCCTTGGGGTTGGCCACGATGGTCAGCGGTGAGCTCTGCTGGACCGCGGTGATAACGGTGGGGGGCAGTTCGTCCTTATCGTGCTGTTGCTCTTCGGCATGCAGTGAGGGCATGGCCACGGCCAGGGCCAAGGCGTGAAGCAGGAAAGGCACGCGCAGGGCGGCGCGACCCGGAAGGGAAGGGATTGCAGACATGATTGTTCCTAAATGGATGAACAGCAGTACGCCTTCGCAGGAAGGCGCGCTTCAACGATTCAGGAAAACAACGGGGGCGCCCGGTTGGGGGGCGCGAGCAGGAAGGGCGGGGCATTGGCCGGGGGCGCAAGGTGCCGCGCGGGTTGCGTCGCCAGCGCGGGCGGTGGCGCTGGCGGGGTGAACGGCAGGCTCTGCAGCGCAATCGACTGCAGGCCGCACTGGGTGCAGGGCAGTTGCTGGCCGGCGAGCCCGTCGTCCTTGTCGCCGAGCTGCCACTGCATGCCCTGGGAGGTGCACATGAGCATGAAGCCGCCACCGCTCATCTGCGGTATCGCCCACAGCGGCATGGTCACGCGCAGCAGCATGCCCACCAGGGCAAAGGCGTAGAGCCAGTCGCGAAGGTTTCGGCTGAGTGGGTTCAGGGCGGGCATCCTCGAAGGTGCGCGGAGTATAGATTCATTTCGCCCCGGTTCAACACGGCGGATTGCCGCAGCGCCCGCGGCGAGGAGGCGTACTCCGCCTGGAAACGGTAAGCCCGACAATACGGTTGTAGAGCGACTTCATCGCGTCATTCAACGGCCATTTTCGGCGCAGGTCGCTTCAGCCAACCGAAACACTTGCAGCGACATGCCGGCGGGTAGCTTGTCGTGATTGTCATGCCGGCCCCTGCATATCGCAGCGTACAGCGTACTTTTTGTAGATGATCCGAATATTCGCACCATCTGGCCGCCAACAGCCAAGCGCACGGAGCCTATGCGCTCCCGTGATTTCATAGCGAAATTCAATTGGCTGCCCAGAGCTGGCTTGATGGCTAAATGATTTCACAGGTATCGCTTTCTTTGGAGTGTCCTATGGCTGAAGGCGCCGGGATGGACCACATCAAAGTCGAAGCAGCGCAGCTGACCATCGGCATGTATGTGGTGGAGCTGGATCGCCCATGGACGGACACCAATTTTCTCTTTCAAGGTTTTCGCATACGCCAGCAGCAGGAGATACGCCTGCTGCAGGAGATTTGCCGCTATGTCTGGGTGGATGCTCGACGCTCGCTCGACGTGCGTGGGCAACTTGTGGAGAACTACGCTCAGGCGGCTCCCTTGATCCCTGCCATTGCTAAGGTCGACTTCAATGTGGAGGTGGAACGGGCAACTCCTGTGTGGCATGCCGCGCGTGAGGAGTCGTTGCGAATCCTGCATACGCTGAGGATGGGGCAGGAGTTGGATGTGGCGGCTGTCAAAGTCGTGGTCAAGGAGTGCGTCGAAAGCATCTTGCGCAATCCTGCCGCGATGCTCTGGCTGGCTCGCATCAAGAACAGTGATCACTACACCGCTGAACACTCCTTGAGGGTGTCCATTCTGTCCATCGCCCTGGGCAAGGAACTGGGCATACCTCTTTATCAACTGGAGCAGATCGGTGTGTGCGGCATGCTCCACGATGTGGGCAAGATCAAGGTTCCCAACGAGATACTCAATAAGCCCGGTGCACTGACCGCAGAAGAGCTGCGGATCATGCAAAGCCATGCAGCAGAAGGGCGCAAGCTGCTGATGAGCAACCAGCAGATCACGCCGGCGACCGTCGATGTCGCCTATTCGCATCATGAGCGCTTGGACGGTAAAGGCTATCCACGTGGCCTGGACGCCAGCAGGATTCCCTACTTTGCCAAGGTCATTGCTGTGGCAGACAGCTATGACGCCATCAACAGTGATCGGGTCTACAGCAAGGGGAAGTCCAGCCTCGAATCCCTGCGTATTCTGCTGGACGCGGTCAATTGCCATTTTGATGAGGCGATTGTCGAGTGCTTTATCCGGCTGATCGGCCTCTACCCCCCAGGCGAGATTGCCGAGTTAAGCAGCGGGGAAGTGGGCATCATCATTGGATGCCCTCCGGGTAATAAACTCAGGCCCAAAGTACTGATCGTGCGTGATGCGGAAAAAAACGCATGTCAGGAAAGGGTCATTGATCTCGCCGACAAGGCCGTGAGAGTGCGTGAGGTACACGGGAGCGGGGCATTCGGTATCGATATAGAGTCCTACCGTCTCAAGGGATTGATGATTCCGGAGAATCTCTGAGCTCCAAGTAATCCTCACCCCTGCTTTGATCAGCGCGGCATGACGTGGCGCAGAGCAGGGTGTCCACTGGTCGAGTCAGCGACGCTCATCTGAAGGTGGGAAACCACGTCCCCAGCAACGGGGTCATGAGTCATCGGCTTTGTTTGTGGCGATTCGAACTGAGGATTCGAAAGGATGGGTTCGTGCTGTAGGGTGTGCCGCCTCTACGTCGCAAGCGTCCACGAAAGCGCCATTTCTGCTCAGGCTGACGCCGTTGCCCAAGAGGCTTCTCGCCGAGAGATTCCGCACGCCCGTGTCCCTCAGTGCATCCATCAAGGCGGTCTCTCGCACGTCATCCAGGTAGGGCCCGGGAATGCCTTCGCGCATGGCGGCGTTGTCCAGAATGATGTCGGCGAGCACCTGTTCTCGTTCGGGACGCCAATCCCGGCTGCCCAGGTTGGACAGCGGGGCAACGTTATGGATTCGGGGCGGGGTGTCAAGCGGAGGGCCGGAGGCCGGCGGTGAGGTTGATCGCGGATGAATCCGCTCCCACAAAAGAGGCCGCCCGGTTCGGCGTAGGGCGGGGGAAACCCGCGAGGTTCCGTGCAGGGGCCCTGTCGGGTTGCACCCGACCTACAACGGCACGGTGCCGTAGGTTGGCGCCGAGCGCAGCGAGGCCCAACGCCACCCTGTCCGGTCTCGCTGCGGGCGCTCTCTGTGGGAGCGGCTTCAGCCGCGAAGGGCTTGCAGCCGGCACATGGCTGCGAGTGGCCGGCTATTCCATTGCCAATGAATTCGCTTCCACGAGGCGGCGCCGTGGGATGCGCCGGGCGGCGCTCCGCGAGTGCAGCGAAACCCATCACCGCAAACGCCAGGTTGCACCCGACCTACAGGCCATACATAGCCCCTGTAGGGGCGACTTCAGTCGCCAAGCAGGCCGCAGGGCTGCCCCAACGCGGTGCTTCCCGGTGGCACCGTTTGGTGGATGAAAAGAGCGTCATCCACCCTACACATCGGTCAGCACCGTGGGTTGGGTCGGGCGTCGAAATGTCTTTTCTGGATATATGGAAATCCGTATATTCGATTTCCCATATGTTATGGCACTCCCATGATCACCCCGACCGACGTCTTCAAAAGCCTCGCCGATGAAACGCGCGCCCGCGCCACGCTGCTTATCGCCCACCTTGGCGAGTTGTGTGTCTGCGAGCTGATGTGCGCCCTGGATGACAGCCAGCCGAAGGTCAGCCGCCACCTTGCCCAACTGCGCAGCAATGGCTTGCTGCTGGATCGCCGCCAAGGCCAGTGGGTGTATTACCGCCTCAACCCGGAGCTGCCCGCCTGGGTGCACGAGATGCTGCAGGTGACGCTCAAGGCCAATGCCGAGTGGCTGCGGGAAAACGCCTCGCGCCTGCACAACATGGATGACCGCCCCGTCCGTGCGGTCGCCTGCTGCTAAGCCTGTTGGAGCGCTGGTTCATGCTTGTCGCCATTGCCGTGTTCGTCTTCACCCTGGTGCTGGTCATCTGGCAACCCAAAGGCCTGGGGGTGGGCTGGAGCGCCACCCTCGGCGCGGTCATCGCGCTGGGCGTGGGGGCGGTGTCGCTGCACGACATCCCCGTCGTGTGGGCCATCGTCTGGAACGCCACCGCTACCTTCATCGCCGTCATCGTCATCAGCCTGCTGCTGGATGAGGCCGGTTTCTTCGAGTGGGCGGCGCTGCATGTAGCCCGCTGGGCCAAGGGCAGCGGTCATCGCCTGTTCTGCTTCTGCGTGCTGCTGGGCGCCGCGGTTTCGGCGCTGTTCGCCAACGACGGCGCGGCACTGATCCTCACGCCCATCGTCATGTCCATGCTGCTGGCGCTGCGCTTCTCGGCGGCCACCACGCTGGCCTTCGTCATGGCGGCCGGGTTCATCGCCGATACCGCCAGCCTGCCGCTGGTGGTCTCCAACCTGGTGAACATCGTTTCCGCCGATTACTTCGGCCTGGGCTTCAGCGAGTACGCCGCGGTGATGGTGCCGGTGAACCTGGCCAGCGTCGCCGCCACGCTGCTGGTGCTGTGGCTGTTCTTCCGCCGAGACCTGCCCCGGCGCTACGCCCTGGAGGCGTTGCCGGCGCCGGAGACGGCGATCCGCGATCGCGCCACCTTCGTGGTGGGCGGGTGGACCCTGCTGGTGCTGCTGGCCGGCCTCTTCGCCCTGGAGCCCCTGGGCATTCCGGTCAGCGCCGTGGCGGCCGTCTGTGCGGCGACCCTGTTCGCCGTCGCCGCGCGCGGGCAGCGGATCGCCACCCGGCGCGTGCTGCGCGAGGCGCCCTGGCAGGTGGTGGTGTTCTCCCTCGGCATGTACCTGGTGGTCTATGGCTTGAAGAACGCCGGGCTGACGGACCTTCTCACCCAGGTGCTGGACCGCCTCGCCGCGCAGGGGCTGTGGAGCGCCACCCTCGGCACCGGCGTGCTTTCCGCTGTGCTCTCCTCGGTGATGAACAACATGCCCAGCGTGCTGATCGGGGCGCTGTCGATCCAGGGCAGCGGGGCTGAAGGCGTGGTGCGCGAGGCGATGATCTACGCCAACGTCATCGGCTGCGACCTCGGCCCGAAGATCACCCCCATCGGCAGCCTGGCCACGCTGCTCTGGCTGCATGTGCTGGAGCGCAAGGGTATGCGCATCACCTGGGGTTACTACTTCAAGGTCGGCATCCTGCTGACGCTGCCCGTACTGCTTATCACGCTGTCGGCCCTGGCGCTGCGCCTGAGCCTTTGATCGCCGCCCGGGGCGGCAGGAGCCATCGATGCGAGTCCTGTTCATGTGCACGGCCAACAGCTGCCGCAGCATCCTGTCCGAAGCCCTGTTCAACCACCTGGCGCCGCCCGGGTTCGAGGCGGTGAGTGCCGGCAGCTTTCCCAAGGGCCAGGTGCTGCCACGCAGCCTGGCCACCCTGCAGCAGGCGGGCATCGACACCCGGGGGCTGCGCAGCAAGGGCAACGAGGCCTTCGCCGACAACCCGCCGGATGTGGTCATCACCGTGTGCGACAAGGCGGCCGGCGAGGCCTGCCCGGTGTACTTCGGCCCGGCGCTGAAGGCCCACTGGGGGCTGGAGGATCCCTCCGAGACGGGGGGTGACGAGGGCCAGGTGGAGGCGGCCTTCCGCGCCACGCTGGCCTGCATCGAGCGGCGCTGCCGGGCCTTCCTGGCGCTGCCGTTCGCGAGCCTAGAGCGCGACGAGCTGCAGCGCGAACTGGCCCGTATCGGCACCTTGCCGTAGCGGCCGGACGGGGCGTTCGGGCCTCAGAAATCCTTAAGCTTCGGCGCGCAGAGTGAGGCCTCCATACCCCAAAGGAGCTTAACCATGCGCTTCATGCTGCTTCCCGCCTTGCTGATCGCCAGCGGCGCCGCCCTCGCTTCACCGCAATGCACCACCGCCGACCGCTCCACCTGGAAGGACCCCGAGCAGTTCCAGGCCCAGTTGAAGGAGCAGGGCTATCAGATCAACAAGTTCAAGATCACCTCCGGCAACTGCTACGAGATCTACGGCCTCGACAAGGACAAGCGCAAGGTCGAGATCTACCACGACCCGGTCACCGGGCAAGCGGTGAAGAGCCGGGTGGAAGACTGATGCGCGCGGCGACCATCCGCCTCTGGGACCCGCTGGTCCGGCTGTTCCATGTCTCGGTCGCCGGCGTCTTCTTCGCCGATTACTTCTTCACCGAGGAAGGCGACCCCTGGCACGCCTGGCTGGGCTACTACGCCTGCGCCTGGCTGCTGGTGCGCGTGGCCTGGGGCTTCATTGGGCCACGTAGCGCGCGCTGGCACGACTTCTGGCCGACGCCGCGACGGCTGGCGGCGCACCTGCGGGCACTGGTCAGCGGTGCGCCCTGCCACCGCCTGGGGCATTCGCCCCTGGGGGCGCTGGTGATGGTGCTGATGATGGGCGCCATCGCGCTGCTGGGGCTCAGCGGCTACCTGATGCAGGAGGTCGATGCGCTGTGGGGCGTCGACTGGCCCCAGGACCTGCACCGCTGGAGCGCCAACGGCCTGGCGTTGCTGGTGGCGCTGCACCTGAGCGCTGCGGTGTTGGAGAGCCTGCGCCTGCGGGACAACCTGCCGCTGTCGATGATCACGGGCCGGCGCCGCCCGCTGCCGGAGGAGGAGCAGGGGCCGGGCTAGGCCGGCCCGGCGGGCCGCTGGCGCAGGGGGAACATCAGGATGGCGCGCAGACCGCCGCCGGCTGCGTTCTCCAGGCGCACGTCGCCGCCCAGGTGCTCCATGATGGTCTTGACGATGGACAGCCCGAGGCCGGCGCCGCCCTCGTGGCCATCGCTGAAGAAGCGTTCGAAGACCAGGGCCAGGCGTTCTTCGGGGATGCCCGGTCCCTGGTCCTCCACCGCCAGCTCGATGTGCTCGGCGGCGTTGCGCAGGCTGATGGTCACCACGGCGTCGGCCGGGGAGAAGTCCACGGCGTTGCTCACCAGGTTCTGCAGGGCGATGCCGATGCTCATGGCGTCGCCACGCACGGGGTAGGTGCCGGGCTGGATGTCCAGCACCGGCTCGACGTTGTGCTCCAGCACCCAGGGGGTCATTTCCACCAGGGTGTCGGTGGCGACCTTGGCCAGGTCGAGGTCATCGCCCGGGTGTTGCCCCAGGCGCGGCTCGATCCGTGCCAGGGTCAGCAACTGGTTGACTACGCGGCTCAAGCGGTCGACGCCGCCGATCAGGTAGCCCAGGGCGCGCTTGCGGTCTTCCTCGGTCCTGGCCTGCTCCACGTTCTGCGCATGCAGGCGCAGGATCGCCAGCGGGGTGCGCATCTCGTGGGCGGCGTCGGCGATGAAGCGCTGCTCGCGGCGCAGCAGGTCGCTGACCTGGCCGAGCAGCCGGTTGATGGCCGCCTGCATGGGCTCCAGCTCGCTGGGTAGCGGGGCCAGCTGCAGGGGTTCGAGGGATTTGGCATGGCGGCCGCGGATCACGTTCGCCATGTTCTGCAGCGGTTGCAGCCCCCAGCCGATGGCGAACCAGACCAGCAGCGCCAGCACCAGCCCGCCCAGCAGGAATGGCAGCAGGGTGTGGCGCACGATGCGGTTGACCAGGTCGCCGCGCACGTCCTTGCGTTCGCCGACCCAGATCACCACCTGCTGCTCGCTCACCGGCAGCAGGAAGCCGCGCCACTGCTTGCCGTCGAGGGTGATGTCGGAGAAACCGGGGGTGCGCTGCTGGGGGCCGATGCGCGGGGCGCTGGGGGTGTTCACCAGCAGTTCACCGTCAGTGCTCCAGACCTGGAATGCCAGCTTGTTCTCGTAGGGGTGGCCGATGCCGGAGCGGCCTGCCTGGAGCAGGGCGGCGTCGAAGGCGCCGTAGAGCTTCTGGCGGTCGCCGGCGGCCAGCGGCAGGCTCATCACGCCCTGCAGCAGCCGGGCGTTCTGCGCCAGGTGGGCGTCGTAGACCTCGGCGATCTCGTGGCTGCTGTCGCGGTAGTTGTAGTAGGCGAGCAGGCTGGTGCCGGCGATGAGCAGGATGAACACCCGCCACAGGGTACGTTGACGCAAGGAGGTCATAGTTTGCTTTCCACCAGGTAGCCGATGCCGCGCACGGTGCGGATCAGCTCGCCGAAGAGCTTCTTGCGCAGGTGGTAGATGTGCACTTCGAGGGTGTTGCTTTCCGCTTCCTCGTCCCAGCCGTAGAGCAGCTGGGTCAGGCGCTCGCGGCTGAAGACCTTGCCCGGCTGGGCCAGGAGTTCGTGCAGCAGCATGTACTCCTTGGGCGTCAGCGAGACGGGCCGGCCCTGGTAGTGAACCTGCTGCGAGACCGGGTCGAGGCTGACGCCGCCGTGTTCCACCAGCACCTGCGCGCGGCCGCTGCTGCGTCGCAGCAGGGCACGCAGGCGGGCCTTGAGCTCGTTGAGGTCGAAGGGCTTGATCAGGTAGTCGTCGGCGCCGGCATCGAGGCCGGCGATGCGGTCCTCCATGCCGTCGCGGGCGGTGAGGATCAGCACCGGCAGCGCCGACCCCGAGCCGCGCAGGCGCTTGAGGACGTTGAGGCCGTCCAGGCGTGGCAGGCCGAGGTCGAGGATCACCAGGTCGAAACTCTCCTGGGTCAGGGCGTGCAGTGCGCTGGCGCCATCCTGCAGCCAGTCGATGGTGTAGCCCTCTTCGCGAAGGCCGGTGCGCAGGCCTTCGCCCAGCGCGCTATCGTCTTCAACCAGCAACAGACGCATGCTTGGTCCTAGTTGTCCTTGAGGTTCTTGAGTAAAGCATTGATCTCATCCCGTCGCCCCTGGTCAGCCAGCTCGCGCCCGGGGCGCGGGGGGGCCAGCAGGGCCTGTTCCAGGGCCTGGCGGGCTTCTGTCGGGCGGTCCTGGCGGTACAGATGATCACCCCAGAAGTACAGGCTGTCGATGCCGTGCGGGTTGATGCGCAGGGCTTCCTGCAGCAGCGCCTCGGCTTTCTTCGCGTCGCCGAAACCGATGGGCCAGCCGGGCACTCGGTCATAGAGCGCCGCCAGGCTGGTGTAGGCCGAGCCCTGCAGGGCTTGCGGGTCCAGCGCCAGGGCCTTTTCCAGGCTGGCGCGTGCCTCCTTGACCTTGCCCAGTGCGCCCAGGCCGCCCTCGGCCCCGGCCCAGCTGCTGGTGACGATACCGTTCCAGATCCAGGCTTCCGCCGCCGTCGGTTGCTGGCGGGCGAATACCTCGCTGTCGGCCGCCAGCTTGGCGAAGGCCGTCTCGCGTTCGGCCTCGGGCGTGCGGTACTGGATCTGCGCCCAGCGGGTCTGGATGTCGGCCAGGCGTTGCTGCCCGGCGTCGTCCAGGGACCAGGCCAGGGGCGAGGCGATGAGCAGTGCGATGAGCAGGAGTCGTTTCATTTGCTGGTTTCCCCGGTGGTTGCGCGGCTGTGCTGGCGGATGACGGGCAGCTGCTTGCGCAGCGCCCGGTCCACCAGCCCCGGTAGCAGGTGGTTGAGGCGCACGAAGAGCTTTTCCGGCCAGCCCAGGTAGAGCTCGCGGAGGTTGCGTTCGATCGCTTCGAGCACGGCGAGGGCGACGTCCTCGGGGGCGTCGGTGCCCACTTTCAGCGCGTCGTTCAGCGCGGTGGCGGCGGCGCCGTTCATGGCTGTGCGGGTGGCCCGTGGCGCCACATAGAGGACGTCCACCGAGGTGTCCGCCAGCTCCCGCCGCAGCGCCTCGGAGAAGCCGCGCAGGGCGAACTTGCTGGCGCAGTAGGTGGCGTAGCCGGGGTAGCCGATGGAGCCGTAGGTGGAGCCGATGTTGGTGATCAGCGCGTGCTCCTGGCGGCGCAGCAGGGGCAGCAGCAGGCGGGTGAGCTGCAGGGTGGCCTTGAGGTTGAGGTCGAGCAGCTCGTCCAGGCGCGCGTCGTCGATCTGCTCGAACAGGGCGAAGTGGTTCACCCCGGCGGCGTTGACCAGCAGGTTGACGCCGCCCAGCTGCCAGGCCGAGGTCAGCACCTGGTGGCGGTCGGCGCTCTGGGTGAGGTCGGCCTGCAGCCAGCGCAGCTGGTGCGGGTACTGCTGGCGCAGGGGCGCCAGGCTGCCCTCGTGGCGGCTCACCGCCAGGACCTGGGCACCGGCCTCGCAGAGTTGCCGGGCCAGTTGCAGGCCGATGCCGCCGCTGGCGCCGGTGAGCACCGCACGGCAATCAGACAGTCGCATGGCGCACCTCGGCACGGGGCAGGCCGCGGAACATGTCGGCATAGAGGCCGTAGACCACCTGCGAGGTGTGGATCACCGCGGCCTGGTCTTCGGGCTGGTCGAGGCGGTCCATCAGTTTGCGGTAGGTGGCCATGTGGTCCTGGTCCAGCTCGCCGTGGGAGCTGAGGTAGCTGAAGGCTGTCGGTGGCAGGCCGAGGGAGCTGCGGATGCTGCCGGCGGCATGGGTGGCCAGGGCGATGCTGGTGCCCTCCAGCACGTTGACCATGCCGAACAGCCCCACCGGGTTGTGCCGGGCGATGGTGTCGTAGAGGAAGGCCACCATCAGCTCGATGGACAACGATGGCCGGATGTCGCGCACGCGCTCGGGGTCGCCGCCGCAGGCCGCGATGTCGTTGAGGATCCACTGCTCGTGGCCGTACTCCTCGTCGATGTATTCGCACACGGCCTTGCGCAGCCACTCCAGGCGGCTGGGCAGACGCGCGCCGCAGGCCATCATCAGCGGCGCGGTGTGGCGTACGTGGTGGTAGGCCTGGGTGAGGAAGGCGATGTAGCCCTCCAGGCTGACGGTGCCGCCCAGTGCGTCGCGGATCACCGGTACGGCGAACAGCGCCTGGCGTTCGGTGTGGGTGGCGCTTTGCAGGGTGTCGAAGAAGGACATGGGAAACCTCAGGCGTTGGCGAGTTGGTTAAAGGTGGTCTGGTAATGGAGGAAGATCGCCTCGCGGCGCGGCCGGCCGTTGCCGGTGAGCATGCCGTTGGCGGTGGAGAAGGGCTCGGGCAGGCGCGCCCAGCGGTGCACTCGGGCGTAGTCCGGCAGCCCCTGGTTGCAGCGCTGCACGGCGGCTTCCAGCTCGGCGGCGGTGGTCTCGACGGCCAGCGGCCAGAGCAGTGCCAGGTTGTGGCTCAGGCCCTCGCCATGGACGAAGGCCTGGAGGATGGTGCCGTCCTGGGTCAGCTCGGCCTCCACCCATTCCGGGTTGACGTTGCGGCCGAAGCTGGTGATGAACTGGTTCTTCTTGCGCCCGAGGATGCGCAGGTAGCCGTCCGCATCGAAGTGGCCGAGATCACCGGTGGGCCACCAGGGCGAGGCGGGCGGCGGCTCGCCCAGGTAGCCGAGCAGGATGGCGCCGCGCACCAGCACCTCGCCGTCTTCGGCCAGGCGCACCTCGACGTGGGGCAGGGGCCGGCCCACCGTGCCGGGGCGGCTGTGCCCGGGCAGGTTGAGGCACACCACCGAGGCGCATTCGGAGAGCCCGTACCCCTCGTACACCGGCAGGCCGATGGCCTGGGCGCGAGCCAGCAAGGCCTCCGAGACCCGCGCGCCGCCGACGGCGACGAAGCGCAGCTCGCCGACCTGCATCAGGCCGCGCTCGATGGCGGTGACCAGGGCCAGCAGCAGTTGCGGCACCAGGATCAGGCTCTGCGCGCCGCTGAGCATGATGCAGCCCAGCAGGCGCTTGAGGTCGATGCCGCTGGCGCCGTTGAGGCCGAGCTGGGCCAGGGGCAGCAGGGTGACCTGGGCGCCGGCGATCAGCGCGGCGTAGGTACCGAGGTTCTCCAGCAGTACGCCCAGGGGCAGCACCGCCAGATACTGGCGCGGCGCGGTGGGACGGCTGGCGGCTTCCAGGGCCTGGGCGACCTCGAGCATGGCGGCGGCGGACAGGCACACGCCCTTGGGGGTACCGGTGCTGCCGGAGGTGTAGGTGATGCGCGCGGTGCCTTCCGGCAGGGCGGCGGCGTGGCTCGCCGGGCGCTGCCAGAGGCCGTCCGTATGCCGGTAGCCGGCGGCGGTCAGTTCCTCGCCGTGGGCGTCGTCGTCCGCCAGCACCAGGGTCGCCTGGCTTTGCTGCAGGCAATGGGCCCGCTGGGCGGGGCTGAAGAAGGGCGGCAGTACGATGCACGGGCGCTGGCTGAACAATGCCGCCAGGTCCCAGAACAGTGCGTCCGGCCCGTTGTCCAGGAGCAGCACCAACGGCCCCGCCGGCAGCTCGCCCAGGCGGGCCTCGCGCTGCGCGACCTCGGCAAGCAGCTGTGCATAGCTGAAGCGCTGCTGGGCGCCCCTGACGGCCGGGCGCCGGGCGTCGCTATCAGCGTGCCGTTGCAGGATTTCACGGAACCCCTTGAGGTCAGGCCGCATTGCCGTTCTCCCCGTGCAAGGAGGGGAGCCCCAGGCGGTGGAACACGCCGTGGCGCTCCAGCTTGTGGTAGCCGTTGCCGATGTCGCCGGCGAATACCTGCGGGCGTTGTGCGTAGTAGGTGCCCCAGTTGCTGCCCGGGTCGGCCAGGCGCTCGGCTTCGGCTCGGCCCAGGGAGATCGGCTCCAGGCCGAGGCGGTGGAAGCTGTTGACCAGGCTGGCGGTGCCGGTGAAGGCGACCCAGCGCAGCCCTCGGGTGGCCAGGAGCCAGGTCACGGCGATGATCAGCAGGCGGGCGCCGCCGGCGGACAGCGACGACAGGTTGCCGACCTCCACCAGGGCCGCGCGGGTGACGGCGGCTCCGGCCAGGCGGCTCACCGCCGCTTCCATGGGCTCGTCCAGGTACTGTTCGAGGAACAGCGGCCCGGTGTCGGCCAGGCGGAGGCCGACGGCGGCGTCCAGGTCGCCGTGGCGGTCATGGAGCCCGAGCATCTCCGGCAGGAAGTGCTGGACGTCGGCGTCGTGGGCCGCTTTGAAGCTGCGCTGGACGAAACCTTCCAGTGCCTCGCGGCCCGGGTCCCCTGGGCGTTGCAGGGCCAGGTAGGCGTGGCGTTGGCCCAGGCTGCCAAAGTGAAGTGGGAACAGCGTTTCCCATTGCGACTGGATCATGTCTTGCCCCCATCGTTGGTTCGAGTGGGGGCAGTATCCGCAGCGAATCTGAATGGAGTCTGAAGCCGGCCCAAACGTTCTGGGGGTTGCCTTCAGCCGTTATGCGCAGCCGCTCAAACGATGTGGGCGTGCAGGGCTTCTTCGCGGTCTTCCAGCAGGGCTTCGATGTCGGCGAAGCGGGTCTGCAGCGCCTCGACCAGCTGCGGGTCGAAGTGCCGCCCCGATTGCTCAAGGATGTGCGCCTGGGCGCGTTCGGGGCTCCAGGCGCGCTTGTAGGGCCGGTCCATGCGCAGGGCGTCGTAGACGTCGCAAAGCGCGACGATGCGGGCGGCGAGGGGGATGGCATCGCCGGCGAGGCCCCGGGGGTAGCCGCTGCCGTCCCATTTCTCGTGGTGGCAGTAGGCGATCTCCGCGGCCATGTCGATGAGCTCGGTGCCGCCTTCCTCATGCAGGATCGAATAGCCGATGCGCGGGTGCTCCATCATGGCGGTGCGCTCCTCCAGCGTCAGCGGCCCCTCCTTGAGCAGGATGCTGTCGGCGATGCCGATCTTGCCCAGGTCGTGCATCGGGGCAGCCAGGCGCAGCGTCTCGCACCAGCTTTCGGGCATGCCGATGGTGGCGGCCAGCAGGGCGGCGAATTCGCCGATGCGCAGGATGTGGTCGCCGGTGTCGTTGTCGCGGTAGCAGGCCGCGCGGCTCAGCGCGCGGATGCCGGCGCGGTAGCTTTCCTTCAACTGCGCGGTGCGGGTGCGCACCTTGGCTTCGAGGTCCTGGTTCATGTTCTCCAGGTGCTCGGTGGCGTAGGCGAGCTGCAGGCAGTTGCGGATGCGCAGCAGCAGCTCGGGCAGGTCCACCGGTTTGGTCAGGTAGTCGTTGGCGCCCAGTTCGAAGCCGCGGCGCCGGCTCTCCGGGTCGCCGAGCGCGGTGAGGATGATGACGGGCCGGCGCGAGCGGTTCCTGTCGCCGAGGCGCCGGAGGATCTCGAAGCCGTCCGGGGCGGGCATGTCCAGGTCGAGTATCAGCAGGTCCCAGGGGTTGTGGATCAGCCATTCCAGGCCTTCGGCCGAGTCGCTGAAGCCCTGGACGTGATGCAGCCCGAAGGCCCGGGTACTGGATTCCAGCAGGCGCATGTTGGCGGTGATGTCGTCGATGATGACGATGCGGGTTTCCTTGGGGATGCTAGTGAACATGAGGCTCCTCCTTGACCAGCAGCGAACTCGCCAGTTCGCGCAGCTCCTCGACGTCTATCGGTTTCAACAGCACGGCTCTGAAAGCATAGAAGCTCAACCACGAAGGGTCGGGTTTTGCGGTGAGCATGACGACGGGCACATCGGCCCCGCCTTCGATGCCGTTGAGCTGGCTGATCGCGGAGGCACCATCCACGCCGAGGTCCACGAGGAGCATGTCCGGCAGGCCTTGCTGCAGCGCCTCGGCCAGTTGCCCGCCGTGGTCCAGCGAGGCGACATCGGCGACGCCGGCCAGGGCCCTGGCGACCCTCCGTCGGCTGGGCTCGTCGTCATCCAGGTGGATGACCCTCGGTCGCCCCGAGCGCTCCACGCGGCCGACGCTGGAGGGCGTATTCGCGAGGGGCAGCTCGATCCAGAAGCGGCTGCCCACGCCGAGTTCGCTGTGCAGGCCCATGCGACCCTGCATCAGTTCCGCGAGCTCGCGGCACAGCGAGAGGCCGATGCCCGTTCCCTTGATCGCGGTGTTTTCCTTGCCCAGGCGCTGGAAGGGTTCGAACAGCTCCCCCTGCAGGGCCGGATCGACCCCCTCGCCGCCGTCCTCCACATAGATGCGCAGGTGCTCATCGCAAGGCTCGACGCCCAGCAGCAGGCGCCCGCCGGGGCGGTTGTACTTGATGGCGTTCGACAGCAGGTTGATCAGCACCTGGCGCAGGCGCCTGCTGTCCGCCATCACGTGCGTGGGGGCCTCGGGCAGCCGCACCTGCAGCTCCAGGCCGACGGTCTCGGCCTGCCCGCGCACCATCTCCGCGCACTCGTGCATCATCCGTCCGGCATTCACCGGGCGCAGGGTCAGCTTGGGTGCCTCGGCCTGGAGGCTGGACCAGTCGAGCAGGTCGTCCACCAGTTGGGAGAGATGACCGCTGGCCAGGAGTATCTCGTCCAGCGACTGGGTGTCTGCGCCCGTCTGGGTCGCCTGCATGTGCATCAACTGGGCGAAGCCGTGGATGGCGTTCAGCGGTGTGCGCAGCTCGTGGCTGATGCTGGAGATGAAACGCGACTTGGCCTGGCTGGCCGCCTGGGCCTCGCGGGTGCGCTGGAGCAGGTCTTCCTCCACCTGCTTGAGCTTTTCGATGTCGACGAAGGTGCCGGCCACCAACGTGTGGGTGGCCTCGCCTTCGAGTTCGAGCTTGCGCCCGCGGCACAGCACCCACACCTCCGAGCCGTCGGGGGCGAGGAAGCGCAGCTCCAGGTCGATGCGGCTGATGACGCCCAGGCGCAGGGCGTTCAGGGCCGAGTCCAGGCGCGGCGCATCATCGGGGTGGATGTGGGGGTGCAGCCGGTGGCGCAGGAGTTCGCAGCCGGGCAGGTTGAAGCGCGCCACGAACTCTCCCCGGAGGTGCAGGCGGTCCTGTTCCAGGTCGTACTCCCAGAGCCCGGCGGTGACGCTTTCGGCGACCAGCTCCAGGCGTTGCTGCGCGGCGTTGCGCTGGTTTTCGCTGATGCCCAGCTGTTGCCCCATCACCAGCACCGATTCGGCCATCCGGTCCAGCTCGAGAATGGGGGATTCGGCGCGTCTCGGCTGCCACTGGCCGAGGCCGATCTGCCGCAGCATGTCGGCGATGCCATCGATGGCGTCACGCAGCCGGTCGCTCAGGTGGCGGGCGCGCAGCCACATGTAGGTGAAGAAGCACAGGTAGAAGCCGACCAGCCCGGCGATCAGCAGGTAGCCGATATGTCGGTAGTGCCCGGCGAGGTTGTTGGTGGCGGCCATCACCTCGCTTCTGTCCGCCAGGGCCACCAGGCGCCACCCCGAGGGCTGGATCTCGTTCCAGGCCACCAGGTGTGTGCGCCCCTTCAGGTCGATCTCGGCGCGGCCGTTCGGCGCCTTGGCCAGCGTCTTGGCCAGGTCGGCCGTATCCGGGCGCATGCCCAGGTTGAAGTCGGCCGGCTTGAAGCGCTCGCTTTTCACCGCTTCCTGAGTGTCGTGGCCAGTCAGCTCCTGCAGGTCGAAGTCGTGCTCGGCGGCGTGGGGGAGGGCCATGATGTTCATGTCCTGGTTCACCAGGATCAGGTAGCCGCCCCAGCCGATGTGGAGCCGGGATATCTCCTCGAGAATGCCGCCCACCGTGACGTCCATGCCCACCACGCCTTCGAGGAAGTCGCCGCGGTACACAGGGGAGATGGAGGAGGTCATCCAGCCCTGGCCGGCCGGGTCGAGGTAGACGTCGGTCCAGCGTTGCAGGCGCCCCGGGTTATGCGCCGCATCCGCCAGGTAGTAGAAGCTGTACTCGGGGATGCGCATGTCGTGGGGATACTGCTTCTGCGTCTCGAACCAGGGGAAGATGCGGTTGTAGTTGTCCCAGCTGTTGAAGTAGAGGCTGGCCACCAGGGGCTGGTGGTTCTTCATCTCCTCCATGAGCGAATCGAGCGACGCCAGGCTGCCGACCTTGCCCAGGTCCTGCTTCTCCAGGGGCGTGGCGGCGGAGTAGAAGGAGGCCGCGCCGCCGAGGTTGCGCGGGCTGTAGCGCGCGCCATCGGCGGTGGTGGCGAAGCGCTCCGGCGGCGTGTGGGCGGGGTTGGCCAGGGCCTGCTCGACCATGTGGGCGAAGAGGTCGGTGTTGGCGGCCACATGGCCCATGTGGTCCTGGATGATCTGGGCGTTCTGGTCCGCCGTGGCGCTGAGGCTGTCCATCGCGTTCTGTTCCAGGTACTGCACCTGGGCGTCGCGGATGGCCTGGTTGCTGAGCAGGTAGCAGGCGATCAGCACGGTCTCCACCAGCACCAGGGGCAACAGTGCGCTCTGCACGTAGGCCCGCCAGAGCCATCGGCGCAGCCCGATCTTGTTGTGGAGTTCCGACATATCCGTATCCTCTTGCATCGCCTTGCGGCTGTCCTTGTCTAGAGCCGGAACGAGGTGACCACGGCATTGAGCTCCACCGCCAGGCGCGACACGTCACGCATGTTCACCAAGCTGCGGTCGACTTCCCGGGCGACGGCCGCCTGCTGTTCCGCCGCACTGGCGACCTGCACGGCCCGGGACAGAGGGCGGACGGCGCTGCGGGGCAGCACCAGCGCCATCAGCACCGCGCCGGCGAGGATGAAGCCCACCAGCAGATTGGCCCGCTGGTAAGTGGATGAACTGGCCGGTGCCGCATTTTGGGCGCCGTCCTCATTCAACTTCGTCAGCGCGGCCAAGTCCGTGCTCATTAAGTGGCCTTGTTCATTCAACTTCTGGTTGACGAGTTGTTCGGCGTCGGCAAGTTGGTTGGCGGACAGGTGCTCGATGATCGGGTTTTGAAGGCTGAGGTAGTTTCTCAGGTCCGCGTCGAACCTGTTGTGCAGGGGCTGCTCTTCGGGGCTGGATATATAACCCCGATAGGTGTCGCTGGCGCGTGCAAGTTCGGACTTTTCATTGTCCAGTTCTGCCGCCGTAGTGATGTCGAAGGACGCCAGCGCCCGAAGTGTCGAAGCGCGTATCTGCCAGGTGGCCTGGTCGAGGTGGCTGATGGCGATGATGCTGGGAAGCCAGTTTCCCTCGACCTCCGCTGAACTGCCGTGCATGCCCTGCATCTGCCGCAGCGACCCAGCGCCCACGGCCACCAGCAGCATTACCAGAGCGGCGAAACTCACGTTGATGCGGGTGGCGACACGCAGATTGCGGATGGACATGACGACTCTCCCGGTCCTGACTGCCACTAATTGGCGTTACGATCTTGCATGCCTGCCGGGTGCTAACTGAAGTGTGGGCCTGGCCCCGTTTTAATGCCGTGAACGGCCCGTCGCATTTATTCGTGCAGAGGCGAATCTGTATCAAATAAGTCCATTTTCTCAGTTGGATGTCGGCAGTGATATCAATATGCCTGTGCTGTTTATAGTCAGGCGCAGTGGGCGAGTCTTCAGCGAAGCGACGAGTGGTATTCGCCTTTGGTGGAAGTTTATTTAAAGGTTTTTTAATCCATCGGAAGTTGTGGTGAAAGTGTAGGGTTGATGTGAAATAAGTGTGAAAATAACGAGATTAAAGGGTGCGTGGTTATTGCCGATCGAAGTAACCATATTGAGGGATTATTGGCCTAACACCTTGCCTCGACCTGTCGGGGCGACTTCAGTCGCCAAGCAGGCCGCAGGGCTGCCCCGGCACCGTGCTCCCGGATGGCGCCGCCTGGTGGATGAAAAGAGCGCCATCCACCCTACCCATCGGTCAGCACGTGGTTGAGGGCAGCGTCGTAGGTTGGTGTCGAGCGCAGCGAGGCCCAACGTCAAAAGCGCTGCATGCTCGGCTGTTTTCGGACGGCGCCTATGCTAAAAAGCTGCCCAGGAATCCGCGGCCGTACGGCGCAGACAAAGGAGCAACGAGCATGGGCAACAGTTCAAGGATTGGCGTGGCATTGGCGCTGCTGCTGGGCGCGACCACGGTGTGGGCCGAAGAGCCGGCGGAAGACGCCAGCACCCTGAAGGAGTCGGCCAAGGCTGCCGTTTCCACCGCCATCTCCGCCGGCAAGAACCTGCTGGGTGGTGCCTCTCAGGGCATCACCGAAGGCCGCGAATCCGCCCAGGGCGCGGACGGTGCCATCGTCATCTCCCAGCTCGACCAGTTGGAAGGCAAGGTCGAGGTCAAGCTGCTCAAGGTCGATACCACCGACGAGAACTTCGGCGCCTTGCTGGGCTTCAAGAACCTCACCGACAAGCCCGTGCGCCTGATCAACCTGCAGCACAACGGCGCTTTGCTGGCCATCGATCAGGATGACTACTCCAGCAACCTGGTGCCCATGGAAAACCCCGAGGAAGTCACCGTGCCGCCGAAAACCGGCGTACGGCAGCGGTTCGTGTTCCAGGGCCCGGTGGAAGGGCCCAAGGCCGTGCGCCTGTGGGGCCGCGAGTACAGCGTGAAGTAAGCCGCTGCGCATGAATGCCTGCCTCTGCTGGAGGTGGGCGTTGGTGTACCGGAATAGTCACTGCAGCCGCGCCTTCCTCAGTCTTGAGCCCGGCGCGGCGGGCAATCTACGGTCCATTTCCCCCGCCGGTATTGCTCGACCAGACCGCCTGGGCCTCAGGCCTGCTTCCGTAGCGGCGGTGACGCTCAGCGCTTCACGCAGACGAACAGGGCATTGCCGGAGGTGCCAGCCCAGGGGGTGATCCGCTCGTAGTCGTGCTCGAACACCTGCACCTCGAAGTGCGGCTGCAACAGCTGCAGCAGCTCGGCGAAGGTCAGGGCGACCATGGGGTGTTCGTCCTGCCAGCTCTGGGTGATGCCGACGGTGGTTTTCTCGATGCTCAGGCGCAGTGCCTGGCGCTCGCCTTCGCCGCTGTAGTACCAGCCGGAGCCGAAGCTGAACCGGCTGCCGTCGTGCTCCGCGCTATGGCGCACGAAGGAGCGGTTGTCGATCTGCCCCTTGTCCACCGTGTTGAAGCAGAACACGCCGCCCTCCGCCAGCGCGGCGTGGACGCTGGCCAGGCAGGCGCGCAGCTGCTCCAGCCCGTGGTTGTAGTGGATGGAGTAGAGGAAGCAGGTGATCAGGTCCTGGGGCTCGTCGACGCGGAAGCTGGCCATGTCCTGGCAGCTGAACTGCGCGTCCGGGCAGCGCTGCTGGGCGAGGTCGAGCATGGGCTGGTTGATGTCCAGGCCGGCGCTGCGATAACCGAAATCGAGGAAGTGGCGCACATGCGGGCCGGTGCCGCAGGCCAGGTCCAGGTGGCGACGCCCCGGGGTGCCGAACAGTTGGTGCAGGCGGCGTACGCAATGGCTTTGCGCCTGGTAGTCGATGTCGGCGCACATCAGGTCGTAATAGGAGGACAGGTCGGTGTACAGCGCGTTGGAGGACATAAGCAGCCAGGGCGTGGGGAATTTCGGCGCGGCATGTTAACCCAGCTGCGGGCAGGGTCTGGCGAAAACCGGACGCGCCGTAGCGGCAGCCCGCCTGATCACGGGCGCCGCCGCGCCGGCATCAGCGGATGCGCGTCTCGAAGTGGCTGTCATAGTCGCCGGTGAGGGGCATCTCCAGCAGCGGCTGGGCTTCGATATCGGCGAGCAGCTGACGCCATTGGGCGAGGATGGCACCGCGCACCGCGTCGTCGAGGTAGGGCACGTGGTAGGCGAAGAAGGGCTCGAGCACGTCGAAGCCGGTGTAGCCCAGGGTGCCCTTGAGCAGCGGGCGGAACACGTCGCGCAGGTCATCGTGGATGCCTTCGGCGGAGAACATGCGCTCGCGCCCGCCAAGGGTGGCGCAGACTAGCGCACGTTTTCCGCGCATGCCGCCCTGGTCGAAGATGCGCCGCCCGCCGTAGAACAGACCGGAGATGAACACGCGGTCGATCCAGCCCTTGAGGATGGCTGGCATGGCGTACCAGTACACCGGGAAGCTGAGGACCAGCAGGTCGCAGCGGGTGATCTTGTCGATCTCCGCCTGGATGTCGGGGTGCAGCGCGCCGTTCTTGGCGGCGTGGCGCTGCTCCAGGGCATAGACCAGGTAGTTGGCGTCGGCGCGCTCGCTGAAGTCGCGCGCGCTGGCCACCGGGTCGAAGCCCATGGCGTAGAGGTCCGAGATCTCCACACTGGCGCCGAGGCTGCGGAAGTGCTCGGCCGCCGCCTGGGAGAGCGCCGAGGTGAAGGACGCCGGCTCGGGGTGGGCGTGCACGATCAGTACGTTCATGGCGAAACCTCTGGTGGAAATGGACGCCAGGGTAGGGGCCCCGGGCGGGCCGTCACAGAGGCAAAAATGACGCCCGATATGCGGATGCCGACAACCGCACGCGGTCAGTCGAAGCGGAATTTTTGCCGGTAGGCGGCAGGGGTGAGGCCGATACGCTCGCGGAACAGCCGCACGAAGGAGCTGCCGTCCAGGTAGCCCACGGCCTGGGCGATGTCCTCCACGCGCTGGTTGCCGGTTTCCAGCAGCGCTCGGGCCGCTTCGATGCGCAGGTTCTGCAGGTAGGCGAGGGGCGTTTTCTCCAGGGCGAGCTGGAAGCGGCGGATCAGCGTGCGCTCGCTCACCGCCAGGCGCCTGGCCAGGTCCGCCAGGCGGATGGGCTCGGCCAGGTGGCGCTCCAGGTATTCCTGGGCCTGCTGCACCAGCGCATCGCTGTGGGAACGGTGGGCGAGCAGCGGCAGGAAGGGCGTCTGCAGCGTCTGGCTGACGTCGATCAGCAGGCTCTTTGCGCAGCGCGCCGCCAGGGCCGAGCCGGAGTGGCGCTCGATGGTCTGGATCGACTGCAGGTGGTAGGACGACAGCGCGCCGGCGCAGAACAGCCAGTCGGCCTGGGTGAGGATCGGCGCCATCTGCAGGTCCACCGCCGGGAACCAGGAGCGGAACTGCTCCTCCAGCCACCAGGTGGTGGTGGCGACACGGCCATCGAGCAGGCCGGTGCTGGCCAGGAGGAAGGTGCCGGTGCAGGTGGCGATCAGCTCGGCGCCCAGCTCCCACTGGCGCACCAGCCACTTGCAGTGCGGCTGCTGCTGGTCGAGCAGTGCCTTGAACGCGTGGTAGCCCTGATAGTGCCCGGCGGGGAGGTAGACGATGTCGAAGCGCTCGTCCACCTCGGCGCGGCGCGACTTCAGCGGCAGGCCGTTGCTCGCGGTGACGCTGCGCGACCCGGCGATGAACGACCAGCTGTACTGCTCGGCCGAACCCTGCGCCGCCAGGTGCGCGTTTGCGACCTGCATCACATCGGCAAAACCGCTGACGCTGGAGGCGTAGCACTGCTCGTAGAGGTAGATGGCCACGCTGGGCATGCTGGCGGTATCCGCATGGAAATGGCGTGTTTTTACATCGGAGCGGGTATTGGCTGCAAAGGGTGTGACGCGCTCACTGATCGTCTGGGCCCGCTTCACTGGCCCCCGGGCAAGGTGGTGTCGCCCGATCCTGAACCGCGCCGCCCGCCCCTCGGGTTGCCGGGGAGCGGACGCGCTGCGAGCCAGGCTCAGCTCACTACGTGCAGGTAGTGCAGGTGCCGCTCGTACTGGTCGAGGATGTCTCCGATCACGTCGTCCCGGCTCCAACCCATGACGTCATAGTCCTGGCCGCCCTGGCGAAGGTGCACCTCGGCACGGAAGTACTTGCGCGCATCGGTGCCGTCCTCGGTATCGCGCATCACGAAACTGGGCGTGCTGAACGCGCGGGGCCGCACTTCATAGAGGAAGCGCCCCTCGCCGGCATGGGACACCTCCAGCGAGACACGGCCGTCATCGCGCTCATTCACGGCGACCTCATAGCCTTGCTTGCGCAGCTCTGCCGCCACTTCCTCGCAGGCAGGCTTGACCACCTCGGCAATGAAGCGGGAGACATGGGCGCGGCGCGGCAGCATGGCGATGTTGCGCAGGCGTCGCTGCCAGCCGCCGTGAGCGTGCCGTGCATGACGTGCTGCGGGTAGCGCCTGGTTGCGCAACCCTCGACGGGTCGCGTCGAGGTTCAATGCCTTGAACAGCCCCCAGATGGACACCAGGAGAATCGCCGCAAAGGGCAAGGCGCTGGCGATGGTGGCCGTCTGCAGGGCCTTGAGCCCGTTGGCCAGCAGCAGGGTGATGGCGACCACGCCGATGCTGACCGACCAGAAGATGCGTTGCCAGAGCGGGGAATGCGAGTGCCCCGAGGAGGCGAGCATGTCCACCACCAGTGCTCCCGAGTCGGCGGAAGTGACGAAGAAGACCACCACCATCAGCACGGCCACCAGGGATATCACGTCCGAGAGCGGGAAGTGTTCGAGGAAGGCGAACAATGCCAGCGAGCTGTCCTCGCCGACGATTCCGGCCAGGTCCTGCATGCCGTCGTTGAGGATCATGTGTATGGCCGTGTCGCCGAAGATGGTCATCCACAGCAGCGTGAAGCCGGCCGGCACGAAGAGCACGCCACAGACGAACTCGCGGATCGTGCGGCCGCGTGAGATGCGCGCGATGAACAGGCCCACGAAGGGCGACCAGGACAGCCACCAACCCCAGTAGAGCAAGGTCCAGCCACCGATCCAGTCGGTGGGCTCGTAGGCGTAGAGGTTGAAGGTCTTGTTGACGATGTCGGAGAGGTAGGCGCCCGTGTTCTGTACATAGGCCTGCAACAGGAAGACCGTGGGCCCGAACAGCAGGACGAACAGCATCAGGATCACCGCCAGGCTGAGGTTGAGCTCGGACAGTATCCGGATGCCCTTGTTCAGCCCGCTGGCGACGGAGATTGTGGCGAGGGCGCAGGTGGCGGCGATGAGCATGACCTGGATGCCCGGGGTGATCGGCAGGCCGAAGAGGTGGTGGAAGCCGCTGTTGATCTGCAGCACCCCGTACCCCAGGGATGTGGCTACGCCGAATACGGTGCCCAGGATGGCGAAGACATCGACCGCGTGGCCGATGGGGCCATGGATGCGTTCGCCAATCAGTGGGTAGAGTGCCGAGCGCAAGGTCAACGGCAGCCCGTGGCGGAAGCTGAAGTAGGCGAGGATCAAGGCGACCATGGCGTAGATCGCCCACGCATGGAGCCCCCAGTGGAAGAAGGTGATCTTCATCGCCTCCCGTGCGGCGGCGACCGTCCCGGCGTCCCCTACGGGCGGGGTGATGAAGTGCATGACCGGTTCCGCCACGCCGAAGAACATCAGGCCGATGCCCATTCCGGCGGAGAACAGCATGGCGAACCAGCTGCTGCTTCTGTATTCCGGTTCACTGTGATCGGGCCCGAGCTTGATGTCGCCGTAGCGGCTGGCTGCGATGAACACCACGCTGATGAGCACCAGGGCGACCGCGAGGATGTAGAACCAGCTGGCGTTGACGATGATCCAGTTCTGAACATCATCGAACACCGCTTGTGCGTGCTCCTGGAAAAGCGCGGCGTAGAGCACCAGCAGCAAGACGAGTACGGCACTGCTGTAGAACACGGGAGGGTTGAGCGTGCTCTTTGGCTTCGATGGGTCATTCATTGCGCGTGCGTCCTTGTGGGCAGCATTGGATAGAGTCGTGGTTCGTCCCGACAGCGAGGTAGACCACGGCTGGGGGTGTTTTGCTCTGGTGTTTCATCATGGATCCGGCAGCCGTGCGTATCTGCGGGCATTCACCCGCTGCATGTGCCTTGACCCGCAGTCTGCGGGGACGCCATCGTCATCCACTGGTTGAAAGGAGTGATGGCATGCCAAGCGTGAATCCCAGCAAGACTCAGCTCGACCGCTTTGACCAAGCGACGCCCTCGGCGAGCCCGATATTGATGCTCAACCTCCTGCGTTTCAGGGCGGCGGCCGACTATCCGCCGCACCTCGATCACGCGGCTTGCAGCGGCCGTGAGGCCTATGCCAGGTACTCCCGCACCGCCGTTGGGAAGGTCGCCGAGGTTGGCGGCGCGATTCAGGTGCTCGCAGCCGTTCATGCGGCGCTCATCGCCCCGGAAGGCGAGCAGTGGGACGAGATCATCCTGGTGCGGTATCCCTCGAAGGAGGCGTTCCTGGGCATGCTGGCCGACCCTGAGTACCGTGCGGCAACCGTGCACCGCACCGCGGCCCTGGACGATTCACGGCTGATCGCAAGTGTCGAGCGCAGTGCCTGAACGGAAGGCGCCAACATGGCCCTCACGCCTGCGGGGACACCGGCTCCCGCGGAGCGGGCTTCTGGCGTTGCACCTGCAGCGAGATGTCCTCTGGCAGTGAGGCCACATAGAGGGTCTGGGAAGGGAAGGCGAAGCTGACCCCCAGTTCTGCGAACTCTTCCATCAGGCCTAGATTGATGGCCTGCTGAATGTCCATGTAGGTTCCGTATCCGGGGTCGAGCACGATGTACACCGCCTCGAACTCCAGCGCGCTGTCGCCGAAGCTCTTGAAGTGCGCCCTATCGAAGCGGGTCTTCTCCTGGGCGCAGATGACCTTTTCCATTCTTCTGGGCACTTCCCTTGCCTGGGCGGGCGAGCAGTCATAGGTCAGCCCGATTCCGAAAACGATCCTCCGCTCCTGGAGGCGCTTGTAGTTCTGAATGGTGCTGCCGATCATTTCGGCATTTGCCATCACGATCTGCTCGCCCCCCAGGCTGCGGATGCGAGTTGTCTTGAGCCCAACGTGCTCGACCGTTCCCGAAAGCGAGCCGACGACGATGAAGTCCCCCACTTCGAACGGCTTGTCCACTGCGATGGACAGCGACGCGAAGACATCAGCCAGGATGTTCTGCACCGCGAGTGCGATGGCAATGCCGCCCACGCCGAGGCTGGCGATGAAAGCCGTGATATTGACACCCATGTTCGACAGCATCGCCAAGACGACGACGACCCAGAGCAGTACCTTTGCGCCCCATAGGCTCAGGGTGGCGAGAGCACTGCCCTGAAAGGTCTCGCTGGAGCCAGCGCGCCTGAAGTAACGCATCAAGGCCAGTGCGACAGCACGATTCGCCCACAGACCGACTTGCAGGGCAGCGACCGCGAACCAGAGACTGCTGACTCGGCTCAGCCAGCGGTCGGGCAAGTCGAGAAAGCCGACGCCAATCAATAACGAAGCAAGTAATAGCAGTGTGTTGCTGGTGCCGGAGAGCACCAGAACTGCAATATGGCTGAACGAGCCATTGGGTGTTTCGTTTGTCGTGCGGATTCGCTTGAGTGCATAGGCGATGACACTTCTTACCAGCACGAAACTGACAATCGAGACGCAGGCCGCCAGCATCCAACTTGCCAGCGATATGCCAAGGAACTGAGAGTCGACAATGAAGTTCATTAGTTCTTGCTGCATCCGGTTCTCCGATTTGAATAGGTCATTCAACGGGGGCTCACCGTAACAACATGCCGGCAATAAATGCAAAACGAATAGCCCGGCCGTAGCGGGCAATCTCCCGTCCCGCTAAATCCAGAACCCTTGTGGTCCGCGGCCTCGGTGCCACTAGAGCACGGTCGGCGAATAGGTTCTGGAACAGATGGAAAGCAGCCCGGATATCGTCTTCGACACGACTTGCGATCCACTGAAGATGGGAATGAGCCAAGGCTCTTCATTCAACGCCAAGTACCATTGCAAGGTTACCGTTCACACTCATGTAATGGCGTCGTTGAAAATCCCCCTCAATGCTGTAGGCTCACCGGCGCCTTTGTTCACGGCACTATTGGGCAGTGCGGCACTTACTTCGTCGTGCCGGTCGAGAAGACCATGGATAACTTCATAGGGATAAGCGTCTCTCATGCTTGACATCACCGCTGTATTTCTTTGCATCACCGCCTTGCTCGCCTACCTCAATCGACGTTATGTGGGCCTTCCCCCTGCAATCGGCGTCATGGGTATTGCCCTGGGCCTGTCACTGTTGAACATGGCGGCCGATGCACTTGGCTTTCACGCCTTTCATGCCCTCGAACAATCGTTGGTCGAGTCGATCGACTTCTCCGAGCTGCTCATGCAAGGCATGTTGTCCTTGCTGCTGTTCGCCGGCGCGCTGCATGTCAATCTGTCTGAGTTGCGAACGTACAGGTGGCAAGTCGCTTCGCTGGCCGTTGTCGGTACGACACTCTCTACGTTGTTCATCGGCTTTTCGCTCTGGGGAGTGTTATCGCTGATCGATCTTGAACTGCCACTTTCCTATTGCCTGGTATTTGGCGCGCTGATTTCCCCCACCGATCCTATTGCAGTGATGGGAATCCTGAAGTCTGCGGGCGCTCCCAAGAGCGTGGAACTGGTGATAGCGGGCGAGTCGTTGTTCAACGACGGCGTGAGTGTGGTGCTGTTTTCGCTGATTCTGGCCATGGTGCTCAGCGGGCAGGCGCCCACGGTCACTGGGGCGGCCCATTTGTTGGCATTGGAGGCCGGTGGCGGAGCACTACTGGGGGCGGTGGTCGGGTACGTCACCTATCGCATGCTCAAGAGCATCGACAGCTACCAGGAAGAAGTCCTCATAACCCTGGCAGCGGTTCTGGGGGGCTATGCCCTGGCGACGCACCTGCATGTCTCCGGGCCGCTGGCGATGGTGGTGATGGGGCTGATCATCGGTAACCAGGGGCGCTCCTACGCCATGTCCGAGCAGACCCAGAAGAACGTCGACATGTTCTGGGAGCTCATCGACGAGATACTCAACGCGGTGTTGTTCGTGCTGATCGGGCTGGAAGTGATCCTGATCCAGTTCTCGAACTCGTTGTTCGTCACCGGCCTGATGGTGGTCGTCCTCACCCTGCTCGCGCGCCTGCTGACCGTCGGCCTGCCGATTGCCGTACTGGGCAGTCGCTTCCGTCTTCCACAGGGCTCCTGGAGCGTGCTGACCTGGGGAGGGCTGAGAGGCGGCATCTCCGTGGCGTTGGCACTGTCGTTGCCGGCCGGCGAGTTCCGAGATGTGATCGTTTCGCTCACTTACCTGGTGGTGGTCTTCTCGATCCTGGTTCAGGGCCTGTCCATCGGTAGACTGATCAAACGCGTCATTCCCTGCACGGCCAGTCAATAGCGCCTTGGCCTGGACATCAGTTCCTGTAGGCACTCATTGCGCCTTAGGGGATTGGCATCCAGGGCTTTCTCGGACAGCTCGAATGCCTCTTCGCTCAGCATGAATAGCCTGCGGTCCCTGGTCATCTCTTCTGCGCGCTTGCAGGCCGCATCAAGGTTGGAGCCGGTTCGAACGGTGCCAAGCAATTGAGCCGCCGTATCGATCAGGTTCCTTTTCCTGGCGTCGGCCTGCATGTCCATGAGTAGAGGTTTGCTACGTTCCAAGGGGTTATTCATCAGTTGTACCTCTCGTGTCTTGCTCCGCTGGCTCTCTGCTTTTTGGAGTGTCCATTGCAGGGTGGGCGGGGCAAGAGGTCCGAACTAGCCCAGCCGACATCGCATGGCTCCTTAGTGGACTTGGTGACGGGCACCTGAAAGGCAACCTGACACAGCGCCGTAGCGACGGGCCGAAAAGGCTTTGGGCCCCGGTTCGCGCAAGCCGCTTCGCTTTGCTTTACTGGAACAACACCTCCTTGGAGAGGGTTGTGGTCGTGCTGGCTCGAATCCTGGGTTGCTGCTTGTTGTTCGCCGTAAGCGCCGCCAATGCCGATGGGGAGCGCCTGCGCTGGTTGATCAACGATTTCCCTCCCTTTACCGAGGTGGGGCCGCAGATGCCCGGCCCGGGCATCGCCGCCGACATGCTGCGCTACCTGCAGCAGCACATGCCGCAATACCACCATGAATTCGAGGAAGCCAGCTTCGCGCGTGCCTATGCGCTGATGGAGCGTGGCGAGCCGGTGTGCCACTCCACCACGCTCAAGTTGCCCGGGCGCGAGAAGGCCATGCTGTTCAGCCGTCCGGTGTTCTTCCTGTCGGCCCAGAAAGTGCTGGTCCGCGAGGACCGCATCCCCCAGGTGGCCCCTTACATCGATGGCGCGGGGCGGGTGGATGTGCGCCGGTTGCTCGCCGATACCCAGCTGGTTACCGCCGTCAGCGAGCGGCGTGGGTATTCCCCGAAGATCAACGCGGCGCTGCGCGAGGTGGGCTACCCGCCGCAGCTGCTCAAGGCCGGCGTCAACTTCGGGGCGCCGCTGCAGCAGTTGGCGGCTGGCTGGATCGACTACCTGTTCGCCTACCCGCTGGAGGTGGGCTGGTACCAGCGGCAGCACCCGGAAATGGCCGGTACCGCGCTGCGGCAGCTGGCGGTGGCGGGTGACCCGCCCTACACGCTTGGCTACATCGCCTGCGTGCGCAGCGAGTGGGGCGTGCGGGTGATCCGCGACATCGATGCGCAGCTGGTCAAGGCCGGGCCACGGCCCCCCTGGATAGACATGTTGATCGACTATCTCCCCCTAGAAGAGCGCCAGAGTTATGAGCAAGCTCTCGTTGAACACAAGCCTTTCGCGCAACCCTGAAACACCGGTTCGCCCCCTGGCGAGGCGGATGCTGGCCTGGGTGCTGCTGATCAGTGCAATCAACGCGGTACTGGCGACGTCCGTGCAGCTGTATCTCGACTATCGACGTGACCTGGCGGACCTCGAAGAGCACCTGAACTTCGTCCGCGACAGCCATCTGCAAGGGCTCGCGGCGGCTGCCTGGAACTTCGACCGCCCCCTGGTGGAGGCGCAGCTCAAGGGGCTGGTGGGCTCGCCCTGGGTGGCCGCCGCGGAGCTGCGCTACGGGCGCACCGATGAGCAGCGCCTGGCCATTGGCGAAAGCCTCGACGGCAAGGAGGGCGTGAAGGCGTTCCCCCTGGAGTACGACCTGGGCCCACGCACAGTGGTAGTCGGCCAACTACGGGTGCTGCCCAACCTGGCCCTGGTCTACCAGCGGACCCTGGATCGCGGGCTGATCGTCGTCCTCACCCAGGGGGTGAAGGCGTTCGTGTTCTCCATCGCGCTGCTGTGGCTGTTCCACTGGCTGGTGACGCGCCGGCTGACCCGCCTCAGCACCTTGTTGAGTGGCTTCAGCCCAGGGACGGCGGGCCTGCTGCCGCTGGTGACGGAGGAAGACCGGCGCGCGAACGACGAGCTCAGCGTGCTGGCCGGCACCCTGGAGGATGCGCAGACGCGGCTGGATGCGTACCAGCGCCAGGAAATCGCCCTGCGTGAGGCCTTGGAAGACGAGGTGGCGCGCCGCACCCTGCACCTGGACCAGGCGCTGCTGGAGCAGCAGGCGATCTTCGACAACTCCCTCACCGGTATCGCCTTCATCCGCCAGCGCGTGATCCTGCGTTGCAACGCCAGCTTCGAGCAGATGTTCGGCTACGGCCCCCGTGAGCTGACGGGCAAGTCGACGCGGGTGATCTTCACCAGCGACAAGGCCTTCGAGCAGGAGGCGTCCTTCTTCATGCCGGTGCTGCTGCGCGGCGGCACCTACGTCGGCGATTGCGAGCTGCTGCGCAAGGATGGGCGCACCCGCTGGTTCACCCTGCAGTTCAAGCTGCTGGATGTGGACGATCCCGAGCAGGGCGCGGTGCTGACGCTGCACGACATCACGGTGCGGCGTGACGCCGAGCAGGCCCTGGAGCGGCTGGCCCGGCTCGACGGCCTGACCGGCATCGCCAATCGGCGCACCCTCGACGAAGCGCTGCGGGTGGCCTGCCGCAAGGCCAGCAGGGATAGGAGCCCCTTGAGCGTCGCGTTGCTGGATGTCGACTTCTTCAAGCCGTTCAACGACCACTACGGGCATGCGGCCGGCGACACGGCCTTGTGCTCGGTGGCGGATGTGCTGCAGAGCGCCATGCGCCGCCCCTATGACCTGGCGGCGCGTTATGGCGGCGAGGAGTTCGCGATCCTGCTGCCGGCCTGCGAAGACCCCGCGCCCCTGCTGGAGCAGTTGCGCCAGGCGGTGGTGGCCCTGGCCATTCCCCACGGCCACTCCCAGGCCGGCACGGTGGTTTCGGTGAGCATCGGTGCGGTCAGCGTCAGTGGCACCGACCGCTGCGAACCGGGGGACCTGCTTGCGACGGCCGACGCCATGCTCTACAGGGCGAAGGAGGAGGGGCGCAACCGGGTGGTCTGCCAGCTTATGCCGGCAGAGGTGGCGTAGAGAGGCGCAGCGATACGGGACCATTGCGCGCCAACGCACGGCCCGACATAGTGGCCCGCCGCGGCTCGTGGAAGAGCCGCTCGCAACCCCATGAATAGCCTCTAAAGGACTAGCCCATGAGCCCCCGCATCGACATCACGGCAACCCCCAGCGAGGAAGACCGCGCGGCCATCCTCAGGCCGCTCCGGGCCCATAACACGGCCAGCGCCGGGGACCCGCAGCGCGCCACCCTGGCCCTGCTGGTGCGTGACGAGCACAGCGATGAGGTCATCGGTGGGCTCTACGGCGAGATCTTCTATGGCTGGCTGTACATCGAGCTGCTGGCCATCCCCGAACAGGCCCAGGGGCAGGGTACGGGGTCGCGGCTGATGGTCATGGCCGAAGAGGCCGCCCGCGAGAAGGGCTGCGTCGGCATCTGGCTGGACACCTTCGATTTCCAGGCGCCGGACTTCTACCAGAAGCACGGCTATACCGCGTTCGGCGAGATCGCCGACTTCCCGCCGGGGCACACGCGCTTCTACTTCCAGAAGCGCCTCGTTTGATTCGCGCCAATGCCCGTGCTTGAGCGGTGCGGGGGTTCCCTGCTGGCCGCTGCCAGTGGTTTACTCCAGCCCCCGGTGCGCAGGCCTGGCCCATGCACCGCTGACCCCATCAGCAGTAAGGACGACCGATGTCCCTGATTTCACAGCGTGTGGAAATGGCCCGCAATGGCACCAATGACAAGGTGATCTGCCGCATGCCATCCGGCTGGGCGGTGATGGGGGACGTGCAGTTCCTCACCGGCTATTGCCTGCTGCTGCCCGACCCGGTGGTGCCGAGCCTCAACGACCTGGATATCGAGGCCAGGACCCAGTATTTGCTCGACATGGCCCGTATCGGCGATGCGGTGCTGCAGGCCACCGGCGCCGCGCGCATGAACTACGAGATTCTCGGCAACTCCGAGCCGGAGCTGCACTGCCACCTGTTCCCGCGCTACCCCACGGAGCCCGAAGAGAAGCGCCGCATGCCCGTGTGGTTCTACGACTGGAAGAACGCGCCGCCCTATGACGAGAACGTGCATGGCGAGCTGCGTAAAAAGATCGCGCAATTGCTGCAGGCGTCTGTCTAGGGGCGAACGGAGGAGGGGAAGGGGCCGACTGCGCCATTGGGGCCGCTGGTCATCTGTGGTTCATGCAGCCTGGATGCCCGTGTAGAATCCCGCGCCCCGAAATCAGGAGACAACACGTTGGTAATTCACTACTCCTCCTCTCCAGAGACCGCCGCCTGCGGCCGCGCCACCACGAGCCAGAACAGCAGCGCTGATGCCGCCCAGGTGTCCTGCAAGCTTTGCCTCCGCTCCATCGAGAAACAGGCCGTAGAACCCGCACGCAAGACCCCGAGCCTCGCCGAGCTGCGGGCCGCCGCCAAGGCCGAGAAGGCTGCTGCGGCGCCGGTCGCTGCGCAAGCCTCCGTTGCTTCCGCTATTCCTGCCAAGCCTGCAAAACCCGCAACTGTCGTCGTTGCCGAAGTGGCGCAGCCCGCTTCCGTCAAATCGGCCCGCGCCGAATGGCAGCAGCGCCTGGCGCAGATGCCTGGTCGCAATCGCCTGCCGCGTGGCAAGGCCCGTCAAGCCTTCATCTGACCGGACCTTCGCTGGTGAGCGCCCGCTGCTGATCGCAAGCGGGTGCCCAGCATCGGAAGCACGCGGGCAGGCGTCGCCTTGCCTGCATGCCGACGGCTCCACTTTCGTTTTTATCCCTATCCGCGGCTTTCATCCTCGACCCCGCATAACACGAGCATTCTGCAGTCACCGAATCGAGCGCGCATGGGCCTCCATGCCGGCTACCCGGTTCGGTTGTGCGCAGTAAATCCTGCTGGCGAGTCTGTGGATCCGCGTCTAGATTGCTGGCTTCAATCCTTGCTTTGGAGCGGATTCATGGACGAGCAGCTCAGCACAATTATCCAATTCGCCGAAACCTACCTGGGGCGTCCGTTGACCGAGGCTGAGCTGCAGCAGCTCATCGCCTTCGTGCGCTCCAAACCAGAGCTCCAGTCCGGCAGGCTGCTTGGTGCGGCCGCCGAGGGGAGCCAGCCCGAGGATGCGCTCTCAGCGTTCCTGGGCACGCTTTAGCCGGTAGGTCGGGTGCAACCCGGTTTGCTGTGATGGGTTTCGCTGCGCTCGCGGAGCGCCGCCCGACCCATCCTACGGTGTCGATCCAACCCACGGTGCTGACCGATGTGTAGGGTGGATGGCGCTCTTTTCATCCACCAAACGATGCAGCCGACGGGCACATGGTTATGGCAACACTGCGGGCTGCTTGGCGACTGAAGTCGCCCCTACATGGGCTGTGGTGGGCGCGTGTGCAACCCGGCATTTGCTGTGATGGGTTTCGCTGCGCTCGCGGAGCCCCGCCCGACGCATCCTACGGGGCCGATCCAACCCACGGTGCTGACCGATGTGTAGGGTGGATGACGCTCTTTTCATCCACCAGGCGAGGCCGTCGACAGGCACGTAGTCCCATGGTTTTCGCGGGTTTCACCCGCCCTAGGGTTCAGTCCAGTACGTCATGCAGGACTTCGTAGATCACGCCCGTGGCGATGGTCACCAGCAGCAGGTCGGTGCCGGCTTGCTGCCACTCATAACCCTCGTAATGGGGCAGGCGGCCCAGCAGGCGGCCGTCGAGCTTCTTGGCGATGCCCGGTGGCAGCGGCTTGCCCCGCGCCAGGTTCTTCTGGATGCCGGGCGGCAGCGAGGGGCCGGGGTTCCAGTAGCCGCGGTTGTCGTTGAGGATGATCCGCACGCCGCCGATGTCGATCGAGGGGCTGCCCTGCCAGTTGTCCTGGCCATGCTGTCCCTGGTTGCCCTGGTTGCCCTGGTTGCCCTGGTTGCCGTGCTGGCCGCCCTTGTCGTGTTTGCCTTTGCCGTTGCCCGGGTCGGCCAGCAGCGCCGGCGCCGAGCCGACCAAGGCAAGGCCGAGAATCACGGATAACACTGCATTACGCTTGAACATCACATCACCTCCGAGGGCACCTGCTGAACGAACCGGCTCTTGCAAGTGTAGTGGGCGCGAGTTTGGTCAGCTATGGATCGCAGCGCGTAGGTCGGGTGCAACCCGGCATCTGTGGTGATGGGTTTCGCTGCGCTCGCGGAGCGCCGCCCGACCCATCCTACGGTGTCGCCCCAACCCACGGTGCTGACCAATGTGTAGGGTGGATGACGCTCTTTTCATCCACCAAACGATGCAGCCGACGGGCACATGGTTATGGCAACCCTGCGGGCTGCTTGGCGACTGAAGTCGCCCCTACAGGGGGCCTGTAGGTCGGGTGCAACCCGACGGTACGTCCACCAGCCAGCAGGCAGACCTCCTGTGTGGGCGCCATTGGTCTCTACCACAGTGGCACTTGGCCGCCTCACTCGGGTGAATGGGTGAAGGCGGCGTTGCGTGCGGGCTACAGGGTGTTGGCAGGTGCCGAGCCCCGGGCTAGAGCGGGGGAAGAGTCTGCGGGCGGGGCTGTCAAGTAAAAGCTGGCCTAGACCAAAAATATGCATCAGAAATGTGATTCCGTTGGCGTGAAGAGTTGTTGCAAAGCGTGTTGAAACCAAAGCGTCTTTTTCCACCACTAGCGTCGCCTGGGTTCGAACATCTCGCTGCCGGGCGTCATGGAAGCGCTCAGCAGCCTTATGCCACTCATACGACCTGGTGAGTTCCTCGATGATTTCGAAAAGCAGAAGAAGCTTCATCCAGCTGGCGGCCGGCACGGTCGGCGCCACCGTTGCCAGCAGCCTGTTGCCGGCCAGTATCCAGGCGGCGCTGGCGATCCCCGCGCACCGCCGGCACGGCAACCTCAAGGACGTCGAGCATGTGGTGATCCTGATGCAGGAAAACCGCTCCTTCGACCATTACTTCGGCACCCTCAAGGGCGTGCGCGGCTTCGGCGACCGCATGGCTATCCCGCTGCCCGATGGCCAGCGCGTGTGGCACCAGAAGGGCAGCAAGGGCGAGATCCTGCCGTACCACTTCGACACCAGCACCACCAGCGCCCAGCGCGTGGACGGCACCCCGCACACCTGGCCCGATGCCCAGCAGGCCTGGAACGAAGGGCGCATGGACAAGTGGCTGCCGGCCAAGACCGAGCGCTCCCTGGGCTACTACAAGGAGCAGGACATCGCCTTCCAGTTCGCGATGGCCAACGCCTTCACCCTCTGCGACGCCTACCACTGCTCCTTCCAGGGCGGCACCAACCCCAACCGCCTGTTCCTCTGGAGCGGCACCAACGACCCGCTCGGCCAGCACGGCGGCCCGGTGACCACCAACGACCACGACAGCAACGGCCCGGTGGAGCAGGGCTACACCTGGACCACCTACCCCGAGCGCCTGCAGGCCGCCGGCATCAGCTGGCGCGTGTACCAGGACATGGCGGACAACTTCTCCGACAACCCGCTGATCGGCTTCCGCCAGTACCGCGCGGCCGGGCCGGACTCGCCCCTGATCGTCAACGGCCTCAGCACCTGGAAGCTCGACGCCCTCAAGCGCGACGTGCTGGCCAACACCCTGCCGCAGGTGTCGTGGATCGTGGCGCCGGCCAAGTACTCCGAGCACCCCGGCCCCTCGAGCCCGATCTGGGGTGCCGAGTACACCGCCTGGGTGTTGGACGCGCTCACCGCCAACCCCGAGGTGTGGAGCAAGACCGCGCTGCTGGTGATGTTCGACGAGAACGACGGCTTCTTCGACCACATGGCACCGCCAGCCGCACCGAGCCTCAACGCCGACGGCACGCTGAACGGCAAGACCACCGCCGACGCCACCCTCGAATGGCACACCAAGGGCGACACGCGCTACCGCAACCAGCCCTACGGCCTCGGCCCGCGCGTGCCGATGTACGTGATCTCGCCCTGGAGCAAGGGCGGCTGGGTCAACTCCCAGGTGTTCGACCACACCTCGGTGATCCGCCTGCTCGAACAGCGCTTCGGCGTGATGGAGCCCAACATCAGCCCCTGGCGCCGCGCCGTGTGTGGCGACCTGACCTCGGCGTTCGACTTCAGCAAGCCCAACGACGGCGCCTTCCCAGGGCTACCGGACACCAGCCAGGCCGACGCCATCGTCGCCAGCCAGATCAAGCTGCCGAAACCCAAGCCGCCGGCCGTGGCCGCCATGCCCGTGCAGGAAATGGGCATCCGCCGCGCCCGCGCGCTGCCCTATGAACTCGGCGTGCACGCCCGCTACCGCGCAGGCGAGGAAGCCCTCAGCCTCACCTTCGCCAACACCGGCAAGGCGGGTGCGGTGTTCCAGGTGTTCAACCTGCTGGACAGCGTCAGCGCGCCCAAGCGCTACACCGTCGGCGCACACCGCCGCCTGCACGACAGCTTCCCGGGTAACGCCAGTGGCGACTACCACCTGGAAGTGCACGGTCCGAACGGCTTCCTGCGCGTATTCCGCGGCAACCTGCGCCGCGACGCGGCGGACCGCAAGGCACCGCTGCCGGAAGTGCGCATCGACTACCAGCCGCTGCTCGGCAGGCTGCAGGTGCAACTGATCAACCGTGGCCGCCAGCCGCTGAAGCTGACGATCAAGGACAACGTCTACTTCCGTGGCGAAAGCCATACCGTCACCGTCCCGCCGGGCCAGCGCAGGGAAGTGCGCTACTCGCTGCGCAGCAGCTGCAATTGGTACGACTTCAGCGTCCGCGCGCAAGGCGTGGAAGGCTTCCTGCGCCGCTTCAGCGGGCGCATGGAAGACGGCCGCACGGGCTTCAGCGACCCGGGCATGGGGCTGGGGTCGTTGACCTTCTGAGGGGGAGGCCTGGCCCGCTTTGGCGGGCCAGGTCGGGGAGGGCGGTTAGGGGTTTCCTGCGATCGGGAGTCACTGCGGTGGGCATTCGAGACTGGGCAAGGACCCTATCCGGAATGGCCCTCTTGAGGCTCTGCATCGTCCACGAACGTCCACATGCTCCCATCGAATTTCAGCGTGCCGCGAACGATCCCGCTCGGGCAGCACAGCGCATCTTCGCCTCTGAGGTTCCTGCCTTCGTAGCGCAGTGCGCCATCCTCCAGATAAAGCCGGTCGACGATTCTTGGGGGCCTATTCGCGATTCGGGAATGCTCAGGGCTGATATAGAGCTTGTCGTAGCTCCCATAGGTCACGACCGCTATCTGAGTTGCCTGCATCTGCGAGCCGCCGCTGCACCCCAGGTCCAAGGCATACAGCGCCACATGAACCCTCCGGTCGAGGGTGTAGGGCACGACGTTCTTGGGGTCCATCGCGTAGCTGCAGCCGAGGGTGCTGGCGTATCGCTCCACCAGTGACGGGATATTCTCGATCTCCTCGGCGATGCGCTGTTCCTGGAGGAGAACATATGCCGCCACGCTTTCCTCGGTATCCCCAAGCACCACCGGCGAAAGCAGGCTCAGCAATACAGCACAGGCTGCCAGGCGCTTCCGTTCAAACCTGCCCATCCGCAATTCCTTTGCCATGGTGGTGTGATCAATCCCCTCGAACTCGCTTCAGCCAGTTCCAGAACGGATCGCTCGACTCATCGTCGTCCATGCTCGCGGTGCTCTGGACGATCTCCTTCGCGCGCGTCGGGATGCTCAGCCCCAGCGTGCGCTCGACATGCTCGCGGAACAGCTGCGGAGGCGGTGGGTAGTCGGCGTCTTCGTAGTCGATATCCTTGATCTGCTGGGGCGTCACCCCGAACTGCTCCGGCCAGCAGAGCTCGTCGTAACCGATGGCCAGTAGACGCAGCAGGTCCTCCACGTTCTGCGTCAGCACGCACAGCATCACCGACCCGGAGCCCGAGCCCAGGTGCACGATGCGCTGCTGCCCCTCGTCGTCCAGCCACAGCCCCGCCCAGGAACCATCACCGCCGGTTCTCAGGAAAATCCGCAGACGCTCGTTCACCGCCGGGTCGTCGCTGTTGGTCCAGCTGGCGGTATCGGCCAGGTCCGGCACGTGGAAGGAAGTGGTGGAGATCTCGCTGTACTCGGGCTCCGGGTGCAGCGTCATATAGCGGGCACCGCTGTACTCGATGGTGCGCACACAACCGTGTGCCTCCATCAATTGCATGGCTTGCAGCATTAAAGCGGGCATCGGGTTGGCGGCCGGAAAGGCGGCTGCGACTTCATCGGAGAACTTCATTTCGTCCCTGATCCAGGTTTGTAGCGGGTGGGGGTAAGAGCGTGGGGGCAGATTAGCCTGAGTGCTGATCGGGGGGCGTTATGAGGCTCACATTTGTAGTGGCGGCCGCAACCGGAAGCGTTTGCGGCCGCCGTGCATGAGCAGGGAATCGGTACTGCGTGACTATGCGCAGTCGATCGTCATGGAGCCGCCACACAGGGTGACGGCATCCTTGAGCTCGATGGGTTGGCTGCTGGGGCGCTTGTTGTGGTACTGGCAGAACGGGACGATCCACACGATGCGCTTGTCATCGTCGTCCCGCACATGGGCGCCGACCTGGGTAACGTTTCCGCAGTACTTCGCTACGCATTTGGCGGGGAGAGTAAGGCCGGTTCCTCTCTCCCAGTGGCCTAGCCAGGTTTTTGGAATGGTTGAGCACTGGCACTTGCGCGAGGACGTGCCGTCGATGTTGTAGACAAAGTGGGGCATGGTCGTCGACTCCTTTTGACGTTTCAGATGCGGGTATTTCGCCTGATCGGTATAGCACGCGGCGTCGCCGAAGGTGATGCGGCATTCAGGGTTCTACAGCCAGCCACGGAGCTTCCAGGAGCGTGGGCTGATGCTCGACTCGACCTGATCAGCTCGGCAACAGGATGGCTATCAACCGGTGGTCTCGACGTAGTGCGATTCGCCACCACCTTCCGCACCGCTCAGCCAGCCCCAGACAAACGACAGCGTCGTTCGGCCTTCCGCGTCTTGGCCCACCTGGCCTTTTGACCACCCCGCCAGAAGCTCTCCGTCAATTGTCACGCAGTGGTAGAGGAGTTCGAAGGTGGTGTCGTCCGGTACATGGCCGATCTGATGACCCGCAGCGATACGACCGCCCTGGTAACTCCCGGTGATGCCCGCTTCAGTCACCTGATAGTGGAAAACGGTCTCGCTGCTCGACACCCCGTGCTTGTTATCGATGGAGCGGAAGTAGCGATTGTGAAGCCTGTCGTGAAGGAATTCGGAAACTACCGGGCGACTCATCGTGTGGCTCTCAATGGCTTTGGTGGCGCGGATTCTGTCGGTGCGTATAGGGGGATGCAAAGTCCCAAAAGTGCTGAGGATATGCTCGGCTGCGATGGTTGGTTTGTTGCTGCAAGCAGGAGGAGTCGATGCGTACACTGCGCCCCAATTCTGGTACCGCCGCTCGGGCAAAAGAATCGATAGGTGATAAGGAAATCGAGCGCTCCGTGAACGCATCAACCTTATATGGATTCCTCAGCAAAATGAAAGCAGTGATCTACCCATTGTTGCTCGCCCTGAGCGGTTGCTCCGTAACGCTAAGATGTCCTTCAAGAGATGTGCGCGTATGTTCATCGGTGCTCAACCGTATATTGGTGTTTATGAAAGCTGCAATGCTGGGTGAGCCAGCTTGAAGTTCAATGTCAACTCGATAGATTATGCAGAAAAATAATGATCACCATGCTTTATGCCGCAGTATGTGTGGGATGCGGTTGAGCTAAAAGTGCCAAAAAATGTGTGATAAAGTGCTTGTGCTCGGTTTCTGTTTTTTATATTTATCTTGCAGATTTGTTGGAGTCGTTTCTGTTAGGAAGAAGCTCCACGTTGATTTTTGGTCCCGTTTTTTTAGGGGTGGGTTGTTGGGTGGATAGTGCTATGAATCTCGATATGCCTGCTTCTAGATTGGCGATTGATGAATCTCCTGTGCTGCATTTGGTTTGCTGGTCTACTATTTTGATGGCAGCAATTGCCATCTGATATGTTTCCTTTGTGGCGATAGATTCGTACGCGACTGCATATATTTTCTCGTTAATATCTCGCGCTTTGGCGCATTTTATTTCTTTCTGCGTTATCTCTTCGACCAGTACGTCGGCTTGTGTATGACTACCTAGTGGTATGAGGGCTGAAGACGCCATAACTAATAGTAAGGTTTTCACTCGTGTTCACCGTTGTTGTTTGTGTTTTCTGGTTTAGTCGCTCTCTGTTTTGGAGGTGCCATCCCTAGGTCGGCTCCGCTTAATTGTGGTTTTTCCAGGTTCGATGCGAGATGAGTTGTTGCTGGGCAATCCAGTGAGGTGATTTTTATACTTGATATGGATATGATTATGCTCCCAAAAATCACAGCTACTATTCCTGGTGAATATGCACTGAGGGCAACTGCGGCGCTTGGTTTTGAAATGGCTCTCGGAATGGTAAGGGGTAGAGCCTGTGGGTTTTTTGGCTGATCTGCTGCCTGGTGAGTTTCTTGGCTAATATTCAAGGGGTCTGATGGTTTAATCGCTTCTTGACCATAAAATGCGTTAATCGTAGTGGATTTTTCATGCGCAAAAAATGAAATTGCAACGCCTGAGAAACATAGTCCGGCACCAACTAAAACAGAAACCATTTTGAGTACGGTAGAGGCCGCAAGTGCCATTCCGCACAGGAGAAAATCTGGGTTGTTTGTGCTTTTCTGTGTCCAGACTATGAGCAGAATTCCACCTCCAATCATGAAGAGGATAGCCAAGATGCCCAATGCCAACATCCAAAGATTACCGGCAGCTTTCGTCCATATAAGACTTTGCCATCTAGCTGTTTGGGGTTGATCAATGTTGGAAGGGGCCTGGCTCATCTTGCAGTCCTTGCATAAGGGAGGCGAGTTTTTTGTGTAGGTGAAAGGTCTTGCGATGTCAAGTTGTGGGTGATTTTGGCTGGTGAATATGTTTGTCGATTTTTTGGCGTTAATATTTGGGCGTCAATGATGAGCAAGCCAGCGTGGTGAGTACTCGTGTTTTTTTGAAGTGCACCTATAGTCTCCTGTGCCACAGCAGGGAGCTCAGGCAGGCTCCCGTATAGCGTGCCAAACAGGAGCCAAGGAATGAAAAAGTCGATTTTTTATATCAGTGCGGCAGGGGTCGTATTTGGTCTTAGTGGCTGTACGACAATAGTTGGAAGCGCTTCAAGTCAAACAGAAAAATCAGGCGTAGCATATATGCTGCCGAAGTCGTTGCTGCCAGTGGAGCTTACAGAGTCCTCTGGTGCATTTGTATTTAGTGTTAAGGCTCCTGAGTTGCTGGGGGACTCTTCAAGGCAGTTTGTTCTCACGCGATCTGGTAATTCATTTAGTAGTGATAATGTTCAGGTCACTATAGATGCGGCTTCAGGCTTGCTTGATGCGGTGAAGGTTGACTCGACGGACGAAACTTTAGTTGTTGTGTCGAAAATTGCAGGTATTTTCGCTCAGGAAAGTGGCGGGGTTGGCTCTGCGCAGAATCTTGTGTTTAGAGGTTTGCTTGATCCCTCTGAAGACCCAAGGCATATAAATCAGCAGATAAATGACGCTGTTCACAATTATCTGAGGACTCGCCAGAGATTGGCTTGTGCTGAGGAGGCAGAGGTGGAGGAGTGTAAGTCAATCAATAAGTTGGGTTTGCTTATCTCATCTGGTAGTTTTCGGATCGAAGTGGCCAGGCCGTCAGTTATGGGCGTGACCAGAAAAGCCAGTAGTGCTGTGGAGGCTATCGCTGTGTCTTCAAGTGGCACTTTAGAAGATGGGGTCGTCACTCTAGCAGATGAGGAGAAACTTTGCAGGACTGGCATTTGCTATAGGATAAATCAAAATTTCACTGTGACACTTTTCGGTCCGGATGGGACATCAAACTCAGTTTCCGCTGCCTTGCCTAACGCTTCGCCGACCTATGTATTGCCAGTTGATCGCTGGCCGTTTGTTAAGAATTCTCACGACATAAAACTTCAAAGTGGGGTGCTGAAATCAGTGACAACTGATCGCCCAAGTTCTGCTCTGGCTCTTGCTTCTGCTCCTCTGAATGTAGTTAAGGCTGGTTTTCAAACTATTGGTGAGGTGGTGCAGTTGAAGATTGATCTGAGCGGCAAAGAGAAGGCGCTTGCGGATGCCGAGATCGCAAGAATTAAAGCTCAGTCGGATTTAGACAAGCTGCGAGCTAAAGATGGAGTGGTCTCCGCTGAAAGTGGCCTCGTTGCGAACGCTGAAAAGAACAACGATCTCGTGAGCTTGCGTGTCGGTATTTCATCAGCCAAGCCTGTCAACGCTATTGAGGGAATAGCTCCTGAATCTAGCAGCTCTGAAGCTAATGACGGTCGGACGCGTGGTTCCAGCGATGGAGCAGAACCGGCCCGTTAATAGAAGATATTTTTGAGGGCGTCCAATATGTCAGAAGACTCTGTTAGATATCGCGAAGACTTCATGCTTCAGACAAATAATGGAGGGCGGCTTGAGTTTGTGCCGGGGTTCAACTCGTCTCGCGTTATAGCGCAGCAGTTTCAGCAGCGCCCTTTACCCCCTAGGTTGCGACAAGAGAATCTGGGCGACTCAAGTGGCTTTGAATTTGCGTTTCCACAGAGCGCAATTGGTAAGGATGATAGAGTTCCTGTTCCTAATGCCTCAGCACTTCCATGGAGGTGTATATGTCAGCTGGTTATCGAAGGGCTTCATGATCAACAGACACTTGGTACCGGCTGGCTGGCAGGTCCAAGAACTGTCATTACTGCAGGGCATAATCTCTATAGTTTCAGAAATAATCGTAAGGCTACGAGAGTATATGTAGTTCCCGGTAGGGAGGGTAATGTGGCGCCATTCAACTACTATCAGTCAACGCGCTTCGATGTACATGAAGGTTGGGGAGGGAAAGGCTTAGAGGTTCAAGACCTGGGGGTTATTTGGTTGGGCGCTCCAGTTGGAGAAAAGCTTGGTTGGTTCGGTATGGCGTCTTACAGTGATGATCAGCTTTCGGGGCTAATAGTTAATACGGCTGGATATCCAGTGGACAAGCGTCTTGGTACGCAATGGTTCAATGCTGGTAGAGTCGACAGTGTTGACCAGTATACGCTTCGTTATGGTCTTGATACTGAGGGTGGACAAAGCGGAAGCCCAGTATTTGAGTTTGACTCTGATAATCGCCGTATTACTCATGCAATACACGTATATGGCGGGCCGAGTAGTAATGCTGGCATCCGTATTAATAATGGTGTGTATGATTTGATTATGGCTTGGATGCAGTAGGGTGTTGTAATTTTGCTGGGGGATAATGAGCCTAGGTGTGAGGGAGCATGATTAGAGGATTCGTGGATGGTTGTGAGATTGTTGTTTCTTTAGGCTGCTAAAGCTCCAGCTTGATATGTAGTAGTTCGAGGCATGCATGGTCGACGTCGCTTTGCAATGTTTTCATTGACTGAGAAAGCGGACGCGCGTATTTGCTGTTGCGGAAAAGGTCGAGTATCAACTCGACCGATTCACTGCTTGAAGGAGCATGGAGCTGCTTGATGACTGGGCTGGTAAACGTTCTGGGGAGCTTAACTACCTTGCGGGCGGCCAATCTGTACTACTAGCTCTGCGCCGCAAAATGCTCTGCTTGTAGGATTGCGGCCTTGGGCAACTCCATGCGCAAGCTTTCGCGATACTGCTCGGCTGGTGCTTCGTGAGTAACCTCGACGGCGGCATCGTAGCTTTGTCGGATGACCGACTCGATCTCAGCTATGTCCGCTCGGAAGAATTCCTTGCGCCCGTTTACCTTGTTTAGGCGGCCCGCAGCAAAGCGTTCATGCAGTTTTGCCTCCAGCGCCGGGGCGTTATCAGAAAAGACCATTGCGTGCACGTCAAACCAGAACGGCACCGATGCATCTCCCAGTTCATCGACACGATCCATTGGTTCCAGGCGGCGTGTCATACCAATCTTGTAAATCCCCTCGCCGAATGCCCCGATATTCGAGATCACGTACACATAGCCGGCCTTGGCATTTTGTTCGCGATAGTCGATGAGCTTCTCTTCGCTTTCCAGCGCGGTCCGGCCAGCCTCAACTTCAGCAAGCTTGGCCAAAAGGGGTAGGCGGTCCTCTTCGGATTCTGCTTTATCCAGGCGCGCTTGTAGGTCACGCAATGCGGTTGTGAAGTGCTTGCGCTCTTTGGCGATTTTCTCCCGGGCTGCACGAATCTCCTGTTCAAGCTTCTGCTGCTCTCGCAACTCTTCTCGGGCGCGCTTGGCTTCTTCTTTTTCCTCTTGCTTCTTGATCTGAAATTCGTAAGCAAGGTGTAGCTCATCGATTTTTAGGCCTAGGTATTTGCGCGATATTTCCACGTCCATAATTTTGCCTAGGCGGTTGCAGGCTTCGAATGACTTGAGAATGCGCTTCTCGCCCAGCTCTACGTTGTCAAATTTGACGTTGTCTACGCAGTAGTCTGCTTCGTTATTAAACGATCGAATGACCAGCTTGATCATGTCGGTTACAAGCTTGCGCCCTTGGGCTTGGCTGCCATTGACGGTCCAGGCCATGTTTCCGGTAGCCGCCGTGCCAGCCTTTATCATCGTTTTTTGGTATTCACGGGTAGAGTCCAGCCGGGACTTGTACTCAAGGCTGGCATTCAGTTTGAATTTGGGTTCGTAGAGCGCGAAGCTCTCCAAAAGCAGCGTTTCCTCCCACACGAGGATCTGCCCTTGCAGATCAGTGGAGCGTTGCGCAAGCGCTGCTACTTCCTGGCCGGCACGTTGGACCTCCTGGCGGACAGCAGCAAGTTTGGCCTTCTCTTGTTCAATCAGCTTCTGGACGTCCAGCACGTCCATAGCACCGATCTTCCTATTGAGCACCTGCAACTGCGCATAGCGTGCCTGAAGTTCGGTAAGTTGGATGTCCAGATCATCAGCCCGCTGTTTATGCGCTGGACCATTCCAGTAGTCACTAAAAGACATAGGTTCCTTCCTCTTTTCTGAATTGCAGATTCTTCAGTTTCAATTGCCAAGAAGCGATTTATAACGCAATCCTGCGACGATAGTAGCTTCGCGAATTTCTACTGGTAACGCTGGGAAAGCCCCTCGCGGTGTCCACTCTGGTAAGTGATATCAATCGAGACGGGGCTCTGATACCGCGCTCCATATTACTGGTGTAACTCTGGTTGCTGCCTGGCGTCTTCTGAGCCTTCCCAAGCGGCAGTTTTAAAGCCTCGCTCAGAGACCCGCCTCGATAAGCAAGTCGGAAGGGCTGCACTGCATGGCTGTGGCGATTCGAACGATGTTGAGGAATGTCACATTGCGTTCGCCGCGCTCGATCTTGCCCATGTGCGAACGGTCGATTCCGGCGGCATCGGCGAGCGCTTCTTGCGAGAGGTCGAGCATCTTTCTGCGGGCGCGGACAGCGTTGCCCAGCTTCAAGAGGCTGCCTCCATCGTTAGCGTATTCCACCGACACTCTTTCCATGTAGAAACCTTGCAAGGGAATTGGCAGTTGGAGGTCTGGCTTCAGATCTCCTCAAGCTCCCGACGCAACTGCTCAAGCAGCTCATCCACACCCAGCTCCGGGTCTGCCAGCAGGTAGCTCTTGGCCAGAATCGTCAACGGGTGCACACCCATGTTCTCCGCCAGTTCTGCCAGCTTGATCACCGAAGGGCTTTTGATGCCGCGCTCCACATCGCTGATGTAGCTCTGGCTCGCTCCCACCGTTTCCTGCGAAAGATCCTTGCTCTTTCTCAGCTCCTTGATGGCTTGCGCCAGTGCTTGCTTCAGTTCCATCCCGCCTACTCGCAAAAAGGAACGATGAAGCCTTCCGTCCGGTCATTAATCTATACTCAAAGGAGTATCTTTGGTCGAGTGAGATTTCCTCTTACGTGTTACCTCTCCAGGCCTAGACAAGGAGATTGCCGGCCAATGCATCCCCACCCCAAAACATGGACCCACGCCATCACCACCATCCTCACCCAGTCCCCCGGCGAGCCACAGTTGCGCGCCCTGGCCAACTGGCTGCACGGCTTCGCTCCCACTGACCACTTCGTGCTGTTCCTCTACGAAGGCAGCCACCTGCCGTTGCCCCTGTTCCACACCTTGCCCGCCGAGCTGCGCGCGACCTTTATCGATGACTACCGCACCGGCCCCTATCTGCTCGATCCGTTCTGCCTCGGTTGCCTGTTCGATAACGCCGATGGGCTCTACGGCATGCGCGAGTTGGCGCCGGACAGTTTCCACAGCGGCCATTACTTCGATGCCTATTACCACCGCCTGCGGTTGAGCGATGAGCTGGGCTTTTTAACCACACCAGCGCCGGGCTGCCGGGCGGTGTTGTCGTTGATGCGCGGGGAGGGTGGGGTGCCGTTCGATGGGGAGGCGCTGCGGCTGCTGCGCGATGCGCTGCCGGTGGTGGAGGAAGTGGTGCGCATGGCTTGGGAGGCGCGGAGCCAGCCGCCTGCGGATGCCGTACTGCCCACGAGCCATGTGCGTGCGGTGTTCAGTTCCTTCGGGGAAGAGTTGCTGACGCGGCGTGAACACAAGATCGCGCAGTTGCTGCTGCAGGGCTATTCCAGCGAGCAGATAGCTGCGCAGTTGCGCATCACCCGGGGCACGGTGAAGGTGCACCGGCGCAACCTGTACGAGAAGCTGGAGATCAACAGCCAGGCAGAGTTCTTCGGGCTGTTCGTACGGGAGTTGATGACGGAGCCGACCTTCAGCCGACGCAGGCACTCGCGGCGCTAGGCGGCCGCGTGCGCAGCGCCGCGCTGTGCTTCCGGTGAAATCCAGGTGCGCGCAGCACACCCTACGTCCGGAGTGAGCAGTGGCTGCACGCTTCGAGATCTGTAGGAGCGAATTCATTCGCGATTGGCCAGGCACCGTGCCATTCGCGGTTGAAACCGCTCCCACAAATGCTCCCTGTTGTTTTTCTCGTGACGATACGAGTCTCGGGCCTAGCAGGATGAACGGGTGCCGTAGGGTGTGCCGCGTGCGCAGCGCCGCGCTGTGCTTCCGGTGAAATCCAGGTGCGCGCAGCACACCCTACGTCCGGAGTGAGCAGTGGCTGGGCGCTTCGAGGTCTGTAGGAGCGAGTTCATTCGCGATGGCTAAGCACCCTGCCATTCGCGGTTGAAACCGCTCCCACAAATGCTCCCTGTTGCCCCACACCTGTAGGGGCGACTTCAGTCGCCAAGCAACCCGCAGGGTTGCCGTGGGTGGTTGCAGGGTAACGCCATTGCCCATGGGCCAATGAATTCGCCCCAACCGATAACGGCTACCACCCCCGGCGCTTCTCATAACGCACATCCCGCTCATCCACGACCCCGGCCAGGGTCCAGCCATGGCGCTGGTAGAAGCCGTTGGCACGGATTTCTGCGTGGCCATCGGTCACCAGCCAGATGCTGTCGTGGGCCTGGAACAGCGCCTCTTCCGCTGCCTGCAGGAGCATGCGCCCCAGCCCCACGCCTTCGAACTCGGGGCGGATGAACAGGGCGAAGAGTTCACCCTCATCCAGGTCGATCATGGCGAAGCCGGCGGGCACGCCGTCCACCTCGGCGATCCAGCAGCAGGGCCCGGCGGTGATGGCGTCGGCCAGCACGGCCGGGGTGATGCCCAGCTCGGCCATCTGCTCGCGGGAGAGGTGGTTCTGCACGACGCTGGTGCGGATGGCGAAGAGCGCCTCGATATCACCGGTGGTGGCCAGGCGCAGGGTGCGGGTCATGCTGTCATTCCTTTGCGGGTTGTCCTGTGTGGGGGCGGTCGCCGATGCCGAGTTGCAGCACCTCGCCGGCCGGGCTGATCACCCGCAACCGTGCCGATTGTCGTTCACGCATGGAACGTCCTCTCCCTGGAACTTGGGCCGCTTCGAGCGGCAGAAAACGCGATCAGTGGATGGTCGGGAAGCGCTCTTTCACCAGCGCCTGGGCGTGGAAGGCCATCTGGTCGAGCAGGCGGTCGCGCTTGCTCTCGGCCTCGCTGAGGGCCTTCTGGCCGTTCTGCTTCACCAGGTAGGCGTGGATCTGCCGCACCTCCTTGGATTGGAAGATCGGCGCCAGGTCCTGCACCGCCACCATGCCGTTGGAGCGCTGGGCGCGGGTGTTGAGCAGCACGTGCGGCCCCTGCGCGGCCAGCACGCGGAAGCCCAGGGCCTCGAAGGTGGGCACCTTGCCCGCCGCACAGGCCAGTTCGGCGTGGGGGCGGTGTTCGAGCATGCGGTGCACCAGGGCGCGGGCGATGCCGTGGCGGCGGTGGCTGGCGGCCACCGCCAGGTAGGCCAGGGTGCAGGCCTCGGCATCGTCCTGGCTGGGCAGGTACAGGGCGAAGCCCAGCACCTGGGACGGGTCTTCGTCCGCCAGGGCGAGCACCAGCCGCGCGCCGCTGGCCTGGGCGCTGTCCATGGCCTGCAGGTACAGGTGCACCTCGTAGCCGATCACGTACTGGTACAGCTGGTAGAGCGGGTTGCTGGGCGTCAGCGGAACCGGGCTGATGTCGCTGAAGTAGTCCACCACCATCTGCAGCACCTGGCTCTTCAGGGACTCGGGCGGCGGGTTATCCAGGGTTACGAGGGTGAACATGTGCAGCTGACTCCGGGCGTGCCCGATCGGGGGAATCGGCGCGGGCGCCATTGTAGCGTCGCCCGCAGCGGGCGGCTCACTTGAAGAAGTTGCTGGGCGTGATGCCGAACTGCTTCTTGAACATGGTGGTGAAGGCGCTGGGGCTTTCGTAGCCGAGCTGGCCGGCCACGTCGATGATCTTCTCGCCCAGGGCGATGCGCTCCAGGGCGAGCAGCAGGCGGGCCTGCTGGCGCCATTGGCCGAAGGTCATCCCGGTGCCTTTCTGGAACAGGCGCTGGATGGTCTTCTCGTCCAGGCCCAGCCGGGCGCTCCAGTCCGCCAGGGTGGAGCCGTCGCTGGGGTCCTGCTGCAGCGCCGCGCAGATGCCCTGGATGCGCCGGTCCGCCGGTTGCGGCAGGTGCAGGGGGAGGGTGGGGAGGATCTTCAGCTCATCGAGGATGAGGCTCATCACCCGTCCTTCGCGGGAGTCCGGCGCATAGGACTCGGTGATGCCGATGGAGGCCTGGATCAGTTCGCTGAGCAGCGCCGAGATGCTCACCGCCTTCGATTCGAGGGGCAGGTCCGGGGCGATGTCCGGGCGTACGAACACGCTGCGCATCTTCAGCGCGCCCACGCAGCGGATGGCGTGCACCTGCCCGCAGGGCATCCAGATGCCGCGGCTGGGGGGCACCGTCCACTGGTTCATCGCCGAGTGCACCACCATCACGCCCTGGATGGCGTAGATCAGCTGGTGCTTGTTGTGCGAGTGGGGCTGGATGAACCAGTCCGCCGGGTAGTCGGTGGCGCTGCTGCGCAGGGGCCAGGGCGCGGCGTCGATCTCGCTCAGGAAGGTGTCGAGGGGCTTGATCATGATGTCTTTTTCGCGATGGTTGTTGACCGGATTGCGCGAGACAGGCGGTTGGGCGGGCCTTAGGATAGCGCCGAATCCTGAGAACCAGCAGCGTGATTTCACGGCCAAAGCGTCCGTGGAGCGGCGTTGCCTTTGCCTGGAAGCGTGCCATGTCCATCAGCTCCACCGCCTCCCCCCTGGCGGCCCCTTCGGTCGCGAGCCAAGCCAGCCCGCTGGTCATGCGCGTGATCGGTGCCTGCGCGCTGGCGCACCTGATCAACGACCTGATCCAGGCGGTGCTGCCGTCGATCTACCCCATGCTCAAGGCCAGCTACGGGCTGAGCTTCACCCAGGTGGGGCTGATCACCCTGACCTTCCAGCTCACCGCCTCGCTGCTGCAACCCTGGGTGGGCTACTACACCGACCGCCACCCCAAGCCCTGGCTGCTGCCGGTCGGCTCGCTGTGCACCCTGGTGGGTATCCTGCTGCTGGCTGTGGTCGGCTCCTTCCCGGCCATCCTCATGGCCTCGGCGCTGGTGGGCATCGGCTCGTCCACCTTCCACCCGGAGGCCTCGCGCATCGCACGGCTGGCCTCGGGCGGGCGCTTCGGCCTGGCGCAGTCCACCTTCCAGGTGGGCGGTAACGCCGGCAGCGCCTTCGGCCCCTTGCTGGCCGCCGCCATCATCATTCCCTATGGCCAGGGCCACGTGGCCTGGTTCGGGCTGTTCGCGGCCTTCTCCATCCTCGTGCTCTACGGGCTGAGCCGCTGGTACCGCAACCACCTCAACCTGTTCCGCCTCAAGCAGGGCGGCGTCGCCACCCACGGGCTGTCCAAGCGGCGGGTGACCTTCGCCCTGGTGATCCTGGCGTTGCTGGTGTTCTCCAAGTACTTCTACATGGCCAGCCTCACCAGCTACTTCACCTTCTACCTGATCGAGAAGTTCGACCTCTCGGTGGCCAGCTCGCAGCTCTACCTCTTCCTGTTCCTCGGCGCGGTGGCAGCCGGCACCTTCTTCGGTGGCCCCATCGGCGACCGCATCGGGCGCAAGAAGGTGATCTGGTTTTCCATCCTCGGCGCGGCGCCCTTCACCCTGGCGCTGCCCCACGTCGACCTGTTCTGGACCGGCGTGCTGAGCATGGTCATCGGCTTCATCCTGGCCTCGGCGTTCTCGGCCATCGTGGTCTTCGCCCAGGAGCTGGTGCCGGGCAACGTGGGCATGATCGCCGGCGTGTTCTTCGGCCTGATGTTCGGCTTCGGCGGCATCGGTGGCGCGCTGCTCGGACACCTGGCTGACATCCACGGCATCGAGCACGTGTTCTTCCTCTGCTCCTTCCTGCCGCTGCTGGGCATCCTCACCGTGCTGCTGCCCTCCACCAAGGGGGTGTAGGGCAGGGCGTGCGGCGCGGGTTCAGAGCCAGCGCCGCACCCGTTTGCAGTAGCCCGCGTACTCGGCGCCGAACAACTCGGCCAGGGCGCGCTCCTCCGGGGCGATCTGCAAGCGGTCGAGGTACAGCACGAAGCCGGCCACGCCGAGCAGGCTCAGCGGGGCGGCCAATAACGCCGCCCAGGCCAGCAGCACCAGGGCGAAACCCAGGTACATGGGGTTGCGCGTGTAGCGGTAGATGCCGCTCTGCACCAGGGCCGTGGCCTGTTCCGGCGCCAGCGGGTTGACCGTGGTCTGCGCCAGCCGGAAGCTCGCCACCCCCGCCAGGCAGATGCCCAGCCCCACCAGCAGCAACACCAGCGCCATCACCAGGCGCCAGGCCTGCGCCACCCCGATGGGCGGAACCGGTTGCGCCAGCAGCGCCATCAGCAGGGCGAAGGCGCCTGCGACCATCAAGGGGGGAACGCGTTTCTCCAGCCAATCCATCGTCGTTTCTCCTGTGGGCTTTCCGCGCAGCATGAAGGCTGTAGCTACTCCAGGGTCAAGCCTGCGGTCGGCCCACGCCCGCTCTAACTTGCGCTCCGGGGCTCAGCGTCTACGCTCGACCGTTCTGCTTTTCAGTGATCAGGACGAGTGATGGAACATTCAGGCGCGACGGTTTTCACCAAGGGAGAGTTCAGCGTGGTGCAGTGGTTGGCGGTGCGGCAGGACGGTTCGACGGAAATCCGTGGCTATCGCCTCAAGGGGCCGGGCGCCCCGCAAACCCTGCTGCCCACGGCGGTGATCGCCAGCGCGATGATCCAGGAGCTGACCCGGCGCCGGCCCGGCCTGCGCCTCTGAAACCACCCAGGGCCCTGCTGCGGAGGGACGGCACATGGAGCGATACAGCGGCGGCTGCCTGTGTGGCCGCGTAAGGCTGGTGGCGAGCGGGCGGCCCTACCGGGTCGGCCTCTGCCACTGCCTGGATTGCCGCAAGCACCACGGCGCGCTGTTCCACGCATCGGCGATATTCCCCGAAGCCGCCGTGGCCATCGAGGGCGAGGTCCACGACTACGCCGGGCGCTGCTTCTGCCCGCGCTGCGGCTCGTCGGTGTACTCGCGCACGGGCGATGAAATCGAGGTGAACCTCGGCTGCCTCGACGCCCCCGACCAGTTGCTGCCCACCTACGAGAGCTGGGTCACCCGCCGCGAAGCCTGGCTGCCGCCATTCCCGCTCGCCCACCACTACCCCCGCGACCGCGAAGGCACGGGCCGCTCCGAGGACTGACCGGCGTTTTTCTCCGGCACAAAAAAGCGCCCCGTGGGGCGCTTTTTTCCTGGACGCCGGCATCAGCTGCCATTGCGTTTCTTCTCCGAGGCGCTTGCCGGCGGCTCGCTGCGCTTGGCCGGCTGCTGGCCGGCGTCCGCCACCTCGGCGTTCTTCTTGCCCCACAGGCGCTGCTGGTCTTCGCGCACCTTCTGGTTGAACTGGTAGGAACGGTCGAAGCCGTCGCCCTTGGCGAAGGCGGGCGCGCTGCCGAGAGCGAGCAGGGCGATGAGGGCGTAATGGATCTTTTTCATGGGCAGGCCTCTTGAAGTTCGCATGTCGGATGGGAGTTGCGATGCGAAGTGGGCCTGATGCTACGGAGGTGAAACTAACAGGGGCATGAGCCGGACATTACATTGCTGCAATCTTCCCGGCGCGTGGTGAAGGCCCCGGCGTTCAGGGCCTGGGCGGGGTGTTGCCTTTCAGAATTGTAATCTTCCAATCATCCTGGCGTTAGCTCCCGGCAGTGACGATAAGGCGCGGTCGCATTCATTCGAACAATCCATAACGACTCGCCCAGATCAATAAGAACTGCCATTCGCCAGGAGCAATAGATGAACAGAAAAGCCAAGCTGTCGCTTGCCGTCGTGTCCGCCATTCTCGGGGTCAGCCCGCTCGTTCATGCCGAAGAGCAGAAGGAAGGTTTTATCGAGGGCAGCAGCCTGAGCGTCCTCAACCGCAACTTCTACTTCAACCGCGATAACCGCAACGGCGAGGAGGGTGCCGGCGGTGCGGGTTACTCCGAAACCTGGGCACACGCGGTGATCGGCAAATTCGAATCCGGCTTCACCCAGGGCACCGTCGGCTTCGGCGTGGACGCCTTCGCCATGCTCGGCCTGAAGCTGGACACCGGCGGCGGGCGCAACGGTGCGCGCAGTTCCTTCGATGTGCTGCCCGTGGACAGCGCGGGCGATGCCCGGGACGAGTACACCAAGGTCGGCGGGGCGGCCAAGGTCCGCGCCTTCGACACCCTGATCAAGGTGGGTGACGTCTTCCCGGTCACGCCGGTGGTGCAGTACGGCGACTCGCGGCTGCTGCCCGAATCCTTCCGCGGCATCACCCTGGCCAACAACAGCATCGATGGTCTGACCCTGCAGGGCGGTCGCCTGCATTCCATGAGCCAGCCTGTATCGAGCAACATGCGCGACAACTTCGCCACCTTCTATGCCGGTGGCGTCGATTCGCCCTGGGTCGGTTACTTCGGCGGCGACTATGTGCTGAACGACCACGTCAGCCTCAGCGCCTACAGCGCTCGCCTGAAGGATGTCTGGGACCAGTACTACGTCGGCACCTCGCTGAGCTACCCGTTGAACGACCAGGTGTCGCTGATCGGCGGCTTCAACCTCTACAAGGCGGTGGACGAGGGCAGCCAGCAGCTCGGCGAGTTCAACAACACCATCTGGAGCGGCAAGGTCGGCGTGCGTTTCGGCGCCCACACCGTGGCGCTGACCCACCAGCGCAACAACGGCGACGACGACTTCGACTACCTGCGCCAGTCGGATTCCATCTACTTGGACAACTCCATCCAGTATTCGGACTTCAACTCGCCGAAGGAGCGCTCGTGGATGGTGCGCTATGACCTGGACATGGCGGCCTTTGGCGTCCCGGGGCTGTCGTTCATGACCCGCTACGGCAAGGGCACCGACGCCGACTACAGCAACGCCAACGCCACTTACATGCGCCGCGACGCGGATGGTAATCCGCTCACCGACCAGAAACGCTGGGAGCGTGACATCGAGGCGAAGTACGTGGTGCAGAGCGGCTCGCTGAAGGACATGTCGTTCCGCATCCGCCAGGCCAACACCCGCGCCACCCAGTTCGAATCGGACCTGGACGAGTTCCGCCTCATCGTCGAATACCCGCTCAGCGTGCTGTAGCGGGCCTTGGCGAAGATGACGGATTTGTAATTCGCCGACCACGGTCCCGTCATTTTCGCTTTCGCATACTTCCACTCATTCACCTTTGAAGCAGTGATGCTCCTTTGGAAGAGGTGAATCCTTGGGCGCCCTGGTGGGCGCCTTTTTTATGGGCGGAGCATCCATCGGGCACGGCGTGGTAGGGCGGGTGCGGAGGTGTGCCGGAGCACATAGCCGCAGCCATTTCGATGCCCCCGTAGGATGGCGTAGAGCGCAGCGAAACCCATCAATCCAAGGCCCCCGTCCGCATCGTGCCCATTGGCAACCCCGGCAGCATGGGTTTCGCTGCGCTCTACCCATCCTACGGTTTGCGCTGGTCCCTGCTTATCCCCGTGCGGGAAACACCAGGCGGAACAGGGTGAAGCTGCCCGGCAGGCTGCTGGCTTCGACGCTGCCCTGGTGCAGGCTCATGATCGAACGCACGATGGCCAGCCCCAGGCCGGTGCCGCCCTCGGCGCGGGAGCGGCCGCTGTCCACCCGGTAGAAGCGCTCGAAGAGGTGCGGCAGGTGCTGGGCGGGGATGCCGATGCCGGGGTTGCCCACGGCGATGGAGACCTTGTCCGTGTGCCGTTCGATAACGATGGAGATCTGGCTGCCGGCCGGGCTGTGGCGGATGGCGTTGGACAGCAGGTTGGACAGGGCGCGCTGGATCATCAGCCGGTCGCCCCGGGTGGTGCCGCTGCCGGCGACGGCGATGTCGATGCGCCGCTCCTCCGCCGAGATGCTGAACAGGTCGGCCACGCGCCGCGCCTCGTCTTCCAGCGTGATGCTCTCAAAGGGCACCAGGGAGGCGGGGTGGCTGACGTGGGCGAGGAACAGCATGTCGGTGACGATGCGGGTGACCCGCCCCAGTTCCTCGGTGCAGCACTCCAGCACCTCCTTGTAGGCCTCCGGCGGCCGCTCGCGGGAGAGGGTCACCTGGGCCTTGCCCATCAGGTTGGTGATGGGCGAGCGCAGCTCGTGGGCGAGGTCGTCGGAGAACTGCGAAAGCTGCTGCACGCCGCCGTCCAGGCGGTGGAGCATGAAGTTGATGCCCTGGGCGAGGTCCGCCAGTTCCTGGGGCAGGCGCTCCACGGGGATGCGGTGGGTCAGGTCCTGGGTGGACACCAGCGAGGCCACCTTGCGGAACTGGCGCAACGGCCGCAGCCCACGCTGGACGATCCACCAGGCGCCCATGCCGATCACCAGCAGCAGCAGGGGCAGGGCATAGAGCGTCGAGCGCAGGTAGGCGTTGAGCAGCGTCTGGTCGGCGGTGCGGTCCATGGTCAGCTGGATGATCACCGGCGTGCCGTCATCCAGGCGCACCTTGGTGGCGGCGGTGAGGGTGGCGTGGCCGAAGTCGTCGCGGGCCTCGTGGTAGCGGATCACCTCCGTCACCGCCGGCAACGGGCCGCTGGCCAGGGCGCGGTCGCTCACGTCCAGCAGCAGGCGGCCGTTGGCGCCGGCCTGGTAGATGGCCAGTTGCAGGTTGTCGTGGCCGAGCACCAGGTCGAGCAGGCCGTGGGGCTTGCCGAGCAGGCCGGTGGGGGTGAGGCGGTCTTCCTCCAGGCGGTGTTCGATCTGCTCGATCTTGTCCCGCAGGCCGTCGCGGGCCAGGGACGAGAGTTCGTGGAGCAGCGCGAAATAGGCCGCCACCGCCAGCAGCACCACCAGCGCGGCGCCCATGAGCGCCACCGAAACCCCCAGGCGCAGCGACAGGCTGGCGGGCTTCATGGGCGGTCCTCCAGCACGTAGCCGACGCCGCGCAGGGTGTGGATCAGCTTGTTGTCGAAGGGGTCGTCGATCTTCGCCCGCAGGCGGCGGATGGAGACCTCCACCACATTGGTGTCGCAGTCGAAGTTCATGTCCCACACCAGCGAGATGATCTGCGTGCGCGACAGCACCTCGCCCGAGCGGCGCATCAGCAGGTGCAGCAGGGCGAACTCCTTGGTGGTCAGGTCGATGCGCTGCTCGCCGCGGAAGGCGCGATGGCGGCCCGGGTCCAGCTCCAGGTCGGAGACCTTGAGCACGTCGGGGATGGGCACCTGCTCGGTGCGGCGCAGCAGCGAGCGCACCCGCGCCAGCAGCTCGGGGAATTCGAAGGGCTTGACCAGGTAGTCGTCGGCGCCCAGGTCCAGGCCCCGCACCTTGTCCGCCAGGCGGCCCCGGGCGGTGAGCATCATCACCCGGGTGTTGCTGGTGCGGCGGATGCTTTCCAGCACGCCCCAGCCGTCGATCTCGGGCAGGTTCACATCCAGTATCACCAGGTCATAGGCGTGCTGGCGGACCAGATGAAGGCCATCGATACCGGTGGCGGCACGGTCGGTTACATAGCCACTTTCACTGAGGCCCTGGTGCAAGTAATCGGCAGTTTTAGGCTCGTCCTCGATAATCAGGATTCGCATGTTCAAGTTACCTGGAAGTTCGAGGTTCAATTGATTCAAGCGCGCGGCTTGTATGAATTCATCGCGAGCGGATAGAGGCCGCTTCGTTGTTGTTTTGCGGAGGTTAAAGGCTGTAGTTGCTGCAGGGTCAAGCCCCGCCTGATGCGGCTGGCACGGGTGCGGCAAGCGGTCGCACTGGTCGGCTGGGTAGCGCTGGATCGTCAGTCGCGGGGGCCGAAAAGTTGCGCGGTTATTTGTTACGAGTCATGACGAAGTTCAACGGTCAATCACTCGGCCGGCGAATGTTAATACAGGCACTTTGTTAAATGCCGGTTGATTACATATTTGTAATTTTGCAGTCACCTTGACGATAAGGCCTGCCCACTAGATTGCCCCTCCATTGCGTATCCGGCGTTCATCCACCCCTCGGGTGGCCGGTGCCTGTTCTGGGTCTTTGGAGTGGAGCGACCTGTGTCTGTCATCGATCAATTACCGGCCGGTTTCCGGCGCTGCGCCCTGGCGTGCACCCTCGGCCTGGGCCTTTCCCTGGGGCAGGCGCTCGCCGCCCCCACCGCCTTGACCCTGGCCGATGCGCTGGAGCAGGCGCAGCGCAACAACCCCGATCTCGCCGCGGCGGGCTGGGCCCTGGGCATCGCCGAGGGCGAGCGCCAGCAGGCGGCGCTGCTGCCCAACCCGGAGCTTTCCTGGGAGCAGGAAGACACCCGCAGCGCCACCCGTACCACCACCGTGCAGATCACCCAGCCCATCGAGCTGGGCGGCAAGCGGGGCGCGAGGACGACGCTCGCCGAGCGGGGCATCGATGCCGCCGGGCTCGAGCTGGAGCGCAGCCGCAATGCGCTGCGGGCGGAGGTCATCCAGGCCTTCCAGGGCCTGCTGCAGGCGCAGGTGCGGGTCGGGTTGGCCGAGCAGTCCCAGGCGCTGGCGGGGCGCGGCGTGGTCATCGCCGAGGGCCGGGTCAAGGCCGGCAAGGTGTCGCCCATCGAACTCACCCGGGCCCAGGTGCAGCGCGCCGAGATCGCCCTGGAGCTGCGCCGTGCCCTGCAGGAGCAGGCCCGCGCGACCACCCAGTTGCAGCGGGTGCTGGGCGCTGACGTCGCCGCGCCGGTGGCCCTGGCCGGCGACGCCGCCGCGCTGCCGGGCATCCCGCCTGGCGCCCGTCTGCTGGGCGCGCTGGCCGAGAGTGCCGAGCTGCGCCTGGCGCAGATGGGCATCGACCAGCAGGACGCCGCCTTCGAGCTGGAGAAGGCCCAGCGCATCCCCGACCTCAGCGTCAGCCTCGGCAGCCAGTACAGCGCCGAGGACCGCGAGCGGGTGAACGTGGTGGGGCTGTCCATGCCCATCCCTTTGTTCAACCGCAACCAGGGCAACGTCCTGGCGGCGGCCCGCCGTGCCGACCAGGCGCGGGACCAGCGCCGCGCCGTCGAATGGCGCCTGCGTGGCGAGGTGCGCGAAGCCCTGGAGCAATGGCAGGCGGCGAGCGCCGAGGTGGAAGCCTTCAGCGCCACCATCCTGCCCGCCGCCAGCAGCGCGGTGGACAGCACCAGCCGTGGCTTCGAGATGGGCAAGTTGGCTTTCCTCGATGTGCTGGACGCCCAGCGCACGCTGATCCAGGCACGCAGCGGCTACGTGCAGGCACTGGCCTCGGCCACCGAAGCCTGGGTGCGCCTGGAGCGCATCTACGGCGACGTCACCGCCCTTGGCGGCCCCGCCGCCTGAGGGCGCGGCCCATCCATCACCCGCGCCGCCCGGCGTGGGCCCTGTCTTTTGAATTTCGGGAGTACCTATGAGCAGGAAATTGGCCCTGGCGATCGCCTTCGCAACGGGGATCGGCGTGGTTGCCGGCGCGGTTGCATTCATGCCCGGTGGTGCGGTCGGGGAGGGCGCCAAGGCGCATGCCGGCCACGACGAGGCCGGGCACGACGAGGAGGACGGCCACGACGAGGAGGACGGCCACGACGATGCGAAACCCGCCGCGCGCGGCCCCAACGGCGGCGAGCTGTTCCGCGCCGACGACCTCGATGTCGAGCTGGTGGCGCCGGAAAGCGTCGACGGCCGCGTGCCCATGTCCGTCTACCTGTCCCGCGCCGGCAGCCGCATCGCCGCCGACGGGCAGAGCCGGGTGTCGATGAGCGTGCGGCGCGCCTCGGGGGAGACCCAGGTGCTGGCGTTCACCCCTCGTGACGGCGCCTTCGTCAGCCCGGCGGGCATCGCCGAGCCGCATTTCTTCAGCGCCACCCTGGAGGTGGAGCGCGAGGGCCGCACCGCGCGTTTCGAGTACGCCAAGGAGGAGGGCCTGCTGGCCCTGAGCGCCGAGCAGATAACCGCTGCCGGCATCCGCCTGGCCACCGCCCAGGCCCGCAGCCTGGATACGCGGGTGAAGCTGCCGGGGGAGATCCGTTTCGACGAGGACCGCACCGCCCACCTGGTGCCGCGCACGTCGGGGGTGGTGGAAAGCGTGGCGGTGAACCTCGGGCAGCAGGTGGAGAAGGGCCAACTGCTGGCGGTGATCGCCAGCCCGCAGCTGTCCGAGCAGCGCAGTGAACTGGCCGCCGCCGAGCGCCGCGCCGAGCTGGCCCGCACCACCCATCAGCGCGAGCAGCAGCTGTGGAAGGAGGGCATCTCCGCCGAGCAGGACTTCCTCCAGGCGCGGCAGGCCCTGCAGGAAGCCGAGATCGCCGTCGCCAACGCCCGGCACAAGCTGGCTGCGGTGGGCGGCGCCGGGCAACAGGCCCAGGGCAACCGCTACGAGCTGCGCGCGCCCTTCGCCGGCACGGTGGTGGAGAAGCACCTGGTGCCCGGCGAGGTGGTGAGCGAGGCGAGCAACGCCTTCACCCTGTCCGACCTCAGCCAGGTGTGGGCCACCTTCAGCCTCTCGCCCAAGGACCTGGGCGAAGCCCGGGTGGGCCGCGCGGTGAAGGTCATCTCGCCGGAGCTGGGCAGCGAGGTGCTCGGGCAGGTGGCCTATATCGGCAACCTGCTGGGCGAGCAGACCCGCACCGCTACCGCGCGGGCGGTGCTGAAGAACCCGGAAGGCGCCTGGCGCCCGGGGCTGTTCGTCAGCATCGAGCTGGCGACCGCTTCCAGCCAGGCCGGCGTCACCGTGCCGGAGCAGGCGGTGCAGAGCATCGAGGAGCGCCCCAGCGTGTTCGTGCAGGTGGCGCAAGGCTTCGTCGCGCAGCCCGTCAGCCTCGGCGCCCGCAGCGACGGCTTCGTCGAGGTGACCGAAGGCCTGGCCGCCGGCACCACCGTGGCCACCGAGGGCAGCTTCATCCTCAAGTCGGAGCTGGGCAAGGGCTCGGCCGACCACGCCCACTGACCGCCACCACGAGACCACGACATGTTCGAACGCATCATCCAGTTCGCCATCGAGCAGCGCATCATCGTGTTGCTGCTGGTGTTGGCCATGGCCGGGCTTGGCGTCGCCAGCTACCAGAAGCTGCCCATCGACGCCGTACCCGATATCACCAACGTGCAGGTGCAGATCAACACCGCCGCCGCCGGCTTCTCGCCGCTGGAAACCGAACAGCGCATCACCTTTCCCATCGAGACGGCCATGGCCGGCCTGCCGCACCTGAAGCAGACCCGCTCGCTGTCGCGCTCGGGCTTCTCCCAGGTCACGGTGATCTTCGAGGACGGCACCGACCTGTACTTCGCCCGGCAGTTGATCAACGAGCGCCTGCAGGTGGCCCGGGAGCAGTTGCCCGAAGGCGCCGAGGCGGTGATGGGGCCGATTTCCACCGGCCTCGGCGAGATCTTCCTGTGGACGGTGGAAGCCGAGGCCGGCGCCCTGAAGGAGGACGGCACGGCCTACACGCCCACCGACCTGCGGGTGATACAGGACTGGATCATCAAGCCGCAGCTGCGCAACGTGCCCGGCGTGGCGGAGATCAACACCATCGGCGGCTATGCCAAGGAATTCCAGGTCGCCCCCGATCCCAAGCGCCTGGCCGCCTACGGCCTGACCCTGGTGGACCTGCTCACCGCCCTGGAGCGCAACAACGCCAACGTCGGCGCCGGCTTCATCGAGCGCAACGGCGAGCAGCTGCTGGTGCGCGCGCCGGGGCAGGTGAAGGACCTGGCCGACATCGCCAACATCGTCATCGCCAATGTGGCGGGCACGCCGATCCGCGTCAGCCAGGTGGCCGAGGTGCAGATCGGCCGCGAGCTGCGCACCGGGGCGGCCACCGAGAACGGCCGCGAGGTGGTGCTGGGCACGGTGTTCATGCTCATCGGCGAGAACAGCCGTGCCGTTTCCCAGGCGGTGGCGGTGCGCCTCGACGAAATCAACCGCTCGCTGCCCGAGGGCGTGGTCGCGGTGCCGGTCTACGACCGCACCCAACTGGTGGACAAGGCCATCGCCACGGTGAAGAAGAACCTCATCGAGGGCGCCATCCTGGTGGTGGCGGTGCTCTTCCTGTTCCTCGGCAACATCCGTGCGGCGCTGATCACCGCGATGGTGATCCCGCTGTCGATGCTGTTCACCTTCACCGGCATGTTCGGCAACAAGGTCAGCGCCAACCTCATGAGCCTGGGGGCGCTGGACTTCGGCATCATCGTCGACGGCGCGGTGGTGATCGTGGAGAACGCCATCCGCCGCCTGGCCCATGCGCAGCAGCACCACGGCCGCATGCTGACCCGCTCCGAGCGCCTGCACGAGGTGTTCGCCGCCTCGAAGGAAGCGCGCCGTGCGCTGATCTTCGGCCAGCTGATCATCATGGTGGTGTACCTGCCGATCTTCGCCCTCACCGGGGTGGAGGGGAAAATGTTCCACCCCATGGCCTTCACCGTAGTCACGGCGCTGCTGGGGGCGATGATCCTCTCGGTGACCTTCGTGCCGGCGGCCATCGCGCTGTTCGTCACCGGCAAGGTCAAGGAGGAAGAGAACGCCGTGATGCGCCTGGCGCGCCGTGGCTACGAGCCGGTGCTGGGCTGGGTGATGGGCCACCGCGTGCCGGTGTTCGGCGGTGCCTTGCTGCTGGTGCTGATGTCCGGTGTGCTGGCCAGCCGCATGGGCAGCGAGTTCGTGCCCAGCCTCAGCGAGGGGGACTTCGCCCTGCAGGCGCTGCGGGTACCCGGCACCAGCCTCACCCAGTCGGTGGACATGCAGGCGCGCCTGGAAAAGGCGCTGATCGCCCAGGTGCCGGAAATCGAGCGGGTGTTCGCCCGCACCGGCACCGCGGAGATCGCCTCCGACCCGATGCCGCCGAACATCTCCGACGCCTACGTGATGCTCAAGCCCAAGGACCAGTGGCCCGACCCGGACAAGCCCCGCGAGGCGATCATCGCCGACCTGCAGCGCGTCGCCGCCTCGGTGCCGGGCAGCAACCACGAGCTGTCGCAGCCCATCCAGCTGCGCTTCAACGAGCTGATCTCCGGCGTGCGCAGCGACGTGGCGGTGAAGGTCTTCGGCGACGACATGGCCGTGCTCAACCGCACCGCCGGCGAGATAGCCCAGGCCCTGGAAGGCGTTGCCGGCGCCTCGGAGGTCAAGGTCGAGCAGACCTCGGGCCTGCCGGTGCTGACCATCAACATCGACCGCGACAAGGCCGCGCGCTACGGCCTCAATGCTGGCGACGTGCAGGACACCATCGCCGTGGCGGTGGGTGGGCAGAAGGCGGGCACGCTGTTCGAGGGCGACCGCCGCTTCGACATGGTGGTGCGCCTGGCCGACCCGCTGCGCACCGATATCGACGGCCTCTCGCGCCTGCTCATCCCGGTGCCGCCGTTGCCGGGCAGCGGCTCGGAGCGCATCGCCTTCATCAGCCTGGCGGAGGTGGCCAGCCTCGACCTGGTGCTCGGCCCCAACCAGGTCAGCCGCGAGAACGGCAAGCGCCTGGTGGTGGTCAGCGCCAACGTGCGCGGGCGTGATATCGGCTCCTTCGTGGAAGAAGCGGCCAGCCGCCTGGCGCGTGAGGTGAAGGTGCCCGCCGGCTACTGGACCACCTGGGGCGGGCAGTTCGAGCAACTGCAATCGGCGGCCAAGCGCCTGCAGGTGGTGGTGCCGGTGGCGCTGCTGCTGGTCTTCGTGCTGCTGTTCATGATGTTCAACAACATCCGCGACGGGCTGCTGGTATTCACCGGCATTCCCTTCGCCCTCACCGGCGGTGTGCTGGCGCTGTGGCTGCGGGACATTCCGTTGTCGATCTCGGCGGGAGTGGGCTTCATCGCCCTGTCCGGTGTGGCGGTGCTCAACGGCCTGGTGATGATCGCCTTCATCCGCAACCTGCGCGAGGAGGGCCGCCCCCTGCACGAGGCCGTTATCGAAGGTGCCCTGACGCGCCTGCGTCCGGTACTGATGACGGCGCTGGTGGCCTCCCTCGGCTTCGTGCCCATGGCCCTGGCCACCGGCACTGGCGCCGAAGTGCAGCGCCCCCTGGCGACGGTGGTGATCGGTGGGATTCTCTCTTCCACCGTGCTCACCCTGCTGGTGCTGCCGGCGCTGTACCGCTGGATATACCGCCGCGACGAAGACCCCGAGCCCGGCGTCGCGCCATGACCGGTAGGGTGGACGACGCTTCACCCGTCCACCATTCGGAGCCCGGCGCGGCACCGCAGTCATGCCCTGGCAGGTGCTGTGTAGGGGCGACTTCAGTCGCCAAGCGACGCGCAGCGCCGCCGCTTTTTGTAGGAGCGAATTCATTCGCGATCGAGAGGGCACCGCGCGCCGGGTTTCACCCGACCTACATGTCGCTCAACCATCGTGATCACCTGCGGCACCGCTGGTGGAGGTAAAGAGCGACCTCCACCCTACGCCCGGTGCGCGTCTGTGCCGGGTGGGAATGACGGTTTGGTAGGGTGGACGACGCTTCACCCGTCCACCATTCGGAGCCCAGCGTGGCACCGCTGGTGGAGGTAAAAAGCGACCACCACCCCACGCCCCGGGATGCGTCTGTGTTGGTGGGAACAGCTGTTGCTGGGGCAACAGCTGTTCAGCATTCCTGCCAGGCACCGAACAGCGCAGCTGTTGGCGGTTTTTCCTATCTGCTTGATTCTGCTGTGTTTCCTGCATTGGCACGACTACTGCTCTGACCCTCGTACATGCACGTCACCGTGACGAGAGGTTGGAATGAGTCGAACGATAAGAGTGGTGGTGGTCTCGGGCAGCCTGCGCAACCCGTCGCGCACCCATGGGTTGCTGCAGGCCCTGGTGGAGCGCCTGCAGGCGCGCCTGGCCATCGAGGTGCACTGGATACGCGTCGCCGATATCGCCGGGGGATTGGCCGGCTCGCTGGAGCGCGACACGGCCTCACCGGCGCTGCTGCCGCACCTGCAGGCCATCGAGAACGCCGAGCTGATCATCGCCGGCAGCCCCGTCTACCGCGCCTCCTACACCGGCTTGTTCAAGCACCTGTTCGACCTGGTGGACTATCAGGCCCTCAAGGGCGTGCCGGTGCTGCTGGCCGCCACCGGCGGGGGCGAGCGCCACGCCCTGGTGATCGACCACCAGCTGCGCCCGCTGTTCGCCTTCTTCCAGGCGCACACCTTGCCCTATGGCCTCTACGCCACCACCGAGGCCTTCACCGATCACCAACTCACCGACCCCGCCCAGTTCGAAGGCATCGAGCGGGCGCTGGAGCCGGTGCTCGCCTTCTTCCACCATGCGGCCGATCGCGCCGCCTGAATTCCCAAGCCCCGAGGAGTCAATGCCATGAGCCAGCAACCGATCCGCTTCGCCTACTGGGTGCCCAACGTCAGTGGTGGCCTGGTGGTCAGCAACATCGAACAGCGCACCAGCTGGGACGCCGACTACAACCGCAAGCTGGCGCAGATCGCCGAGCGCGCGGGCTTCGACTACGCCCTGTCGCAGATCCGCTTCACCGCCGGCTACGGCGCCGAGAACCAGCACGAATCGGTGGCCATCAGCCACGCGCTGCTGGCCGTAACCGAGCGGCTCAAGGTGATCGCCGCCATCCTGCCCGGCCCGTGGAACCCGGTGCTGGCGGCCAAGCAGCTGGCCACCATCGACCACCTCAGCAACGGCCGCATCGCCATCAACGTGGTCTCCGGCTGGTTCCGGGGCGAGTTCCACGCCATCGGCGAACCCTGGCTGGACCATGACGAGCGCTACCGCCGCTCGGAGGAATTCATCCGCGCCCTCAAGGGCATCTGGACCCAGGACGACTTCACCTTCAACGGCGACTTCTACCGCTTGCGCAACTACAGCCTCAAGCCCAAGCCGCTGCAGCAGCCGCACCCGGAAATCTTCCAGGGCGGCAGCTCGCGGGCCGCCCGCGACATGGCCTCGCGGGTGTCGGACTGGTACTTCACCAACGGCAACAGCGTGGAAGGCATCAAGGCGCAGGTCGACGACATCCGCGCCAAGGCGGCGGCCAACGGTCATTCGGTCAAGGTCGGGGTCAACGCCTTCATCATCGCCCGCGACACCGAGGCAGAAGCCCGCGCGGTGCTGCAGGAAATCATCGACAAGGCCAACCCGGACGCGGTCAACGCCTTCGGCGCCGAAGTGAAGAACGCCGGCGCCGCCAGCCCCGAGGGTGAAGGCAACTGGGCCAAGTCCAGTTTCGAGGACCTGGTGCAATACAACGACGGCTTCAAGACCAACCTCATCGGCACGCCCCGGCAGATCGCCGAACGCATCGTCGCCCTCAAGGCCGTGGGCGTGGACCTGATCCTCTCCGGCTTCCTGCACTTCCAGGAGGAGGTGGAATACTTCGGCCAGCATGTGCTGCCGCTGGTGCGCGAGCTGGAGGAAGAGAAGCGCGCGGAGAGGGCGGTGGCCTGACGGGGCGACTGGCGAATTCCGGGATGCGGCGCTTCACTGTTGAGTTGCCGGAATTCGCCAGAACCACCAGGTTCACCCGGGCATGGACCGGCCATTTCAGGAGCAGGGAAGATGCCGCAGGTTCATGACAGCAGCGCGTGGTGGTGCCTGGAGAATGGTGCGTTGGGCATCGGTGAGGACCACACCCAACCCGAGGGTCGCCAACTGGCCATCGACCTTATCGACTCAGGGCTGGTTACCCACCTCTTCATCGAACTGGCGGATGCGCATTACGGCGGCGTGCTGGCCAACGCGCAGCAGATCGCCACTAACGGTGGGACGCGTCAGCAAATCCAGGCGGCTTGCCCGGATGGCAACCTGTTCGTTTGTCCTATCAGCCTGAAACAGGTGATTACCGCCGCACTCAAGATCGGTGTCCCCGTTCATTTGGCGGACCACCCGATCATGGCTTCGCGATCTGGTGATTTCCAACGCAGGCACAATTCCATACTCCAGACGTTTCGCACCGTTACCAACCAGCCTGGCCCGGGGGCGGCACAGGCGGTAGGGCCTGCCAGCGTCGGCTGTCTGTTCCTGTGGGGAGGGGCTCATTTCGAGGGGGGAAGGGCATTGGATATCTTCATCCCGGGACTGCCCTTCATCATGATGGGCTGAGTCGCACCTCTTCTACCGGACTGTCGAGGTCCGCAGGTGCCGGAGCCTAAGGAGAGGCGGTGAAGGCCGTGGAACCATGGCGGGCGTGATCGCCGTATTTACGATAATCGCATCCGGCCATGGCGGGTAAGCCCGGGATGTGCAGCGCGTTTCTGTGCCGGGGTTGGCAATGTGCCATTGCAGCCGAGTCAGGTGTTCCGGTGGCGCGCTATCGTGGGTGCCTTCCCGGGCAACCCCCGCCCGCAGCCGCAAGGAGGCACTGCCACCCATGTCCGAAACCGCCATCACCCTGCGTGTGCAGTTCAGCGATGAGGCGCAGGCGCAGCAGGTGCTGCAAGCCCTCGGCGCTGCCGCCGAGGCCCACGGCCACGAGCTGACGGCCAGCCTCGCTTCATTGGCACCTGTCGGTGCCCACGGCGCGGAGCAGGGCATTGATATCGAGCGCCTGGAGCGCCAGGACTCGACGCTGATCGTGGCGGGCTATGCCGGGCGCATCGACCCGCCGCTGTGGCTGATCCCCGGCCTGGTGCACCTGGGCGCGACCCGCACGGTGTTGAGTGAGTCCCGTGACGAAGGCGGCCAGCGCCATCATTTCATCGGCCTGAAGCGGGTGTCGCAGAAGGCCTTCGAGGCCAGCGCCGCGCTTATGCCCAAGCCGCCGCTGAAGGCCAGTGCCGAGCTGTTCCTTCCCGAGGGCCGGGTGACGGTCAAGGCGACCTTGCTGAGCCACGAGTGGAAGGAGTCGTTGTTCGAGCGCTTCTGCGTGATGCGCATGCAGGCCGAGGACGGCCGCCTGTTTCTCTACAAGGGCGCGTCCGGGCTGACGGCGATGACCGCCGACGATCACGAGAAGACCTGCACCTTCTCCGCCACCTTCGAACTGGGCGAGTACGACGGTGAGACGGTGGCGTTCGCCCGTCGACCGACCAAGCTCCAGCTCGGCAGCATCAGCCCGGCCAAGGCCCGCAAGGTCAAGTTCAGCGGCCGCAACAAGGTCTTCATGGAAGGGCCGTTCGCGCCCCTTATCAGCCGCTACCTGCAGGAGCTGGAAGGCAAGCCCGATGCCTTTATCCAGCGCCTGGGCGCCGCCTCGTTGCTGGACGTGGGGTTCAGCGAACTGTTCGGCTTGCTGAAGAATCTCGACGCCTATTCCTTCGACGGCTTCGGCCACTACGTCTCGCTTTCGGACGGTAGCCGCGAGGCCTTCGAGATCTACACCGTGGGCGACGCGACGGTCGACCTCGAGGCCGCGCGCCAGCACCTGAATACGCTCGAGGTGGCCGCCACCTACAGGGACGACCACCCCAATGTGTACACGCTGCATTGGCTGCACGACGGCATCCGCGTGCGCTTCAAGGTGTGGGCGAAGGGGTTCGAATGCTACCTCGATCGGCAGGTGGAGTCCGCTTTCTAGCGGGGGGTGGCGCGGGGCGTCTTGGGATTCCTGGTACCGCCATCCCATGGGTTTCGCTTCGCTCTACGCCATCCTACGAATCATGCCTGCGTCGTGTGGACACGGAGCTGGAGGCGACTCCGGTTGCGTAGGATGGGTAGAGCCATGCGAAACCCATGCTGTCAGGGTTTCAGGCAATGGGAAGGCGTGGCGCCCTCGGCGTTCGTGGCCGGGTCGTAGGTTGGCGCCGAGCGCAGCGAGGCCCAACGGGGCGGGGCTCGATTTGGGGTGATGCTTGTAGCGCCGCTTGATGGGTTTCGCTTCGCTCTACACCATCCTACGAATCATCCCTGCGTCGTGTGGACACGGAGCTGGAGGCGACTCCAGTTGCGTAGGATGGGTAGAGCCGTGCGAAACCCATGCTGTCAGGGTTTCAGGCAATGGGAAGGCGTGGCGCCCTCGGCGTTCGTGGCGGGGTCTTAGGCCGGCCAGCCTGTATGTCGAAAATCGGGGCCGTCTGTATCTATCGGCTCTTGGGGGGCCATTGGTAGGGTTCGAAAACGCCCCATCCCCCCGGAAGCCCTGACCATGACCTACGCCTATTCCCTGCTGCTGATCAGCGGCATTTACCTGGCGGTGCTCGCCAGCCCCGGGCCGAACTTCTTCATCCTCAGCCAGATGGCCCTGAGCCAGCGGCACCGGGATGCGCGCTACGTCGCCTTCGGCATCACCACCGGCTCGGTGTTCTGGGTGGTGGTGTCCATCGCCGGGCTGGCGACCCTGCTGGCGCAGCACCCCTGGCTGGAGTCCGGCGTGCGCCTGGCCGGTGCCGCCTACCTGGTGTGGTACGGCGGGCGGCTGCTGCGGTCGGCCCTCCACCCAACGCCACGTCGGACGCCGGTGGAGCAGCCCGAGCTCGATGGCTCGCGCCTGGCCGCGTACCGCATCGGCCTGCTCACCTGCGTGACCAACCCCAAGGGCGCGGCCTTCTGGACCAGCGCCTTCGCCGCCATCTTCCCGGTGGGGGCGCCACTGTGGTTCTACCCGGTCACCGTGCTGCTCATCGGCGTGCTGTCGTTCGGCTGGCATATCGGGCTGGCCCAGGTCTTCGGCTCCGCCGCGCTGCGGTCGAGCTACCTGCGCATCGAGCGGGGCATCAATGGTTGCGCCGGTGCGGCGCTGGTGGCGCTGGGGCTGCAACGGATATTTGCGCGCTGATGCGCCAGGTCGAGGACGGCTTCGCCCGGGTGTTCTTCGATAAGCCGCTGGGCTGAGCCGTCGTCGGGCGCGAGCCTTCAACCTTCTGAGTCACCGCGTAGGGCGGGTGAAACCCGCGTTGGCTTCTGTGCTCCATCCCGTCGGGTTGCACCCGACCTACAGGAGCCCAGGCGGGCGCTGTGCACGGCCTGAGCTTGCGTGCCTCAGCCCAACCTGCGGGCGTGGGCGTTTTCCGCCATGGCCGCGATGCCGCTGCGGCGGTTGGCCTCGGCCGCCAGCTGGCGTTCTTCCTCGTTGGCGAAGTGCGCGTCCCAGGCCAGGACCTTGGGCGTCATCAGCTTGTGCCAGAGCGGCGGGATCATGGCGACCATGATGGTGGTGAGGTAGCCGCCGATCATCATCGGCGCGTCCGGGAAGGGGCGCAGGTCCTGGTAGGGCACTTCGCCCTGGGCGTGGTGGTGGGAGTGGCGGGTGAGGTTGAACATGCTCCAGGAGCTGATGCGCCGGTTGCTGTTCCACGAGTGACGGGGCTGCACCGGCGTGGCCGGGTTGCGCACCATGCCGTAGTGCTCCATGTAGTTGACGATCTCCAGCAGGGCCTTGCCCCACAGCGCGCAGGCGATGAAGAACAGCGCCACGCGCCAGCCACCGATGCCCCAGGCGGCGGCCACCAGCAGCAGGCTCATGGCGTGCCCGCGCAGCACTGCGTTGTGCCAGCCGAACAGGCTTTGGCCCTTCCTGGCGAGGCGGCGGCGCTCGATGTGCCAGGCGCTGAGGTTGCCCTTGAGGGTGGAGGCGAGCACGTGCCAGTAGACGTTGCGCCCACGCGGCGCGGTGGCCGGGTCTTCGGTGGTGGAGACGTAGCGGTGGTGGCCGTAGACGTGCTCGATGGCGAACACCGTGTCGAAGCTGAAGGCCAGCAGCCAGCGGCCGATGAGCATGGAGACCCGGTCCCAGGTGCGGTGGGTGAGTTCATGGGCGGTGATGGTGCCGATCATGCCGATCATCAGGCCGGTGAGCAGCCAGGCCGAGACGTGGTGGATGCCGGCGGTGGCGTCGCGGGCGGCGATCAGGTCATGGCCGCTGAGGCGGCTTAGGGCCGCGCCGAAGCCCAACGGGTCGCCTGCGCTGACGCTCCACAGCGCCGCGAAGACGATGAAGCCGAGCAGCGGCAGGGCCAGCCACAGCTGGACGGTGAGGATGCCGGGGTGCTTGAAGTGCGGGGTGCTGGTGTCGTCCCCCGCGATGGCATCGCCGACGAGGTAGAAGGCGAGGATCGCCAGCAGCCCGGCGCTGGTCCAGATGCCACCGGCCAGCAGGGACAGTGCGGCGAGCAGCCCGATGCCCTGGAACAGGAAGTACTTCAGGTAGTGCAACGCATTCATGGTGGTTTCTCTTGTTGTGGTGATCAGGCGTCGGCCAGGGCCGCCGGTGCGGTGGTGGTGAAGCGGTCGGCGTGGATGTGCTCGGGCGCCACGCCCAGGCCGCGCAGCAGTGCACTGGCGCTGTCGATCATCGCGGGCGGGCCGCAGAGGTAGGTGTGGGCGCCGGGCTCCAGCAGCGCCGGGATCTGCGTCGTGACCAGCCCGCGCGCGCCGCTCCAGGGCGTCTCGGGGGTGATATCGGAGAGCACCGGAACGAAGCGGAAGGGCGCGGGCCATCGGGCGGCGATGGCGGTGAGGTCCGCCAGGGCGTAGAGGTCGCGCTGCTGGCGAGCGCCGAACAGCAGGGCGGCCGGGCGGGTGACGCCAGCGGCCAGGGCCTCCTGCAGGATCGCCAGCAGGGGCGCCAGGCCGCTGCCGCCGGCGATCAGCAGCAAGGGCGCTGTTGCGGGGCGCAGGTGGAAGTCGCCCTGGGGCCCTTCGAGCACCAGGCCCTGGCCCAGCAGCGGGCGTTCGTCCACCCACCCGGTGAAGGCGCCGCCGGGCACCTTGCGGATGAAGAAACCGACCTGGGCATCGGGCTGCATCGGCGTGCAGAAGGAGAACGGCCGCGGCTGGCCGGGCAAGGCGTCGAGGGTCAGCGTCGCGTACTGGCCGGCCTTGTAGGGCAGGGCCTCGTCGAGCTGCACCTGCAGGTGGGTGATGTCGTGGGTGAGTCGTTGCTGGCCGACCACCTTGCCGCGCACGCGGCGCCTGGCGCTGTGCCGGGCGAGGTCGACCTCGATGCGCAGGTCCCCCTGGGGCACGCTCTGGCAGGCGAGGATGTAGCCCTGGTCCAGCTCCTCGTCCGTGAGCACGTAGCTGGCCTCGGTCAGCTCGCGCACGCGGCCGGACAGCAGCCTGCACTTGCAGGTGGCGCAACCGCCCACGCGGCAGCTGTGGGGGAAGTCGATGCCGTGGCGCAGGGCGGCCTGCAGCAGGGTTTCCTTCGGGTTCACCAGGATCTCGGTGGCGTTGATCCGCACCTGGCTGGGGCGGGATCGGGAGCGGAATGGAAACATGCGTCCTCCTGTTGTGATTGTTGGGTCGGACGGCTGAATCCTAGGGGCGTCGCCGGGGAGGAGGAGAGGGCCTCAATTGACATTCTGGGGGTCATTAAATGACACTTTCGCCCCCGCCCGATGCGAGCCACAGAGGCCCCCATGCCTGACTTCCGACTCCCCGTGCAGTACCTGCGACAGGTCGCGGAACAGCTGCGGGTGATGGGCGTGGCCCCGGGCGAATGGCTGGCCGATTGCGGCGTGGCCCCCGCGCTGCTGGACGACCCGGAGTACCAGCCCGGCATCGAGCTGTTCGGGCCGCTGATGCAGCAGGCACTGCGGCTCAGCGGCGAGCCGGCGCTGGGGCTGCTGATCGGTGAGCGGCTGGGTGTCGGCACCCACGGCGTTCTCGGTTTCGCCGCGCTGCAGGGCGGCTCCCTGCGCCAGGTCATCCAGCTGCTGGAGCGCTACCTGGCGGTGCGCACCACCCTGGCCCGGGTGCAGCTCGACGGCGAACCGGGCCAGGCCCGGGAGCACCTGCGCTTCGTGGCCGAGTACCCGCTTGGCGAGGTCGAGCAGACGGTGATGGAAGCGGTGATGCTGGCGGTGAAGAACATCTTCGACGCCATCACCCCGGCCGGGCGCTCGGCTAGCCGCATCAGCTTGCCGGCCCCGCAGCCCATCTACGCGGCACTGGCCGAGCAGCTCTTCGGCTGCCCGGTGGACTATGCGCAGTCCTGGGCCGGGTTCACCTTCGACACGGCGATGCTGGATACGCCGCTGCGCATGGCGGACCCTTCCGCCTTTCGCGAGGCGGAGCTGATCTGCCAGCGCGAGCTGAAGAAGCTGGGGGAGAAGAGCTCCCTGGGCGCGCGGGTGCGCCGGCTCATTCTCGAACGGCAGAACGCCTTCCCCAGCCTTGTGACCATCGCGCGCCTGCTCTACATGACGCCCCGCACGCTGCACCGCCGCCTGCTCGCGGAAGGCACCAGCTACAAGCAGATCCTCAAGGAAGTCCGCCACGTGCTGGCCATCGAGCACCTCCGCGCCGGCCGGCTGACGGTGGAGGAAATCGCCCAGGTGCTGGGCTACAGCGACGTGGCCAACTTCCGGCGCGCCTTCAAACAATGGGAAGGCGTGGCGCCCTCGGCGTTCGTCGCCCCGTAGGTTGGCGCCGAGCGTAGCGAGGCCCAACGTGGCGTGGTGCGCGCCTGTGGCTCAGCCTTGATGGGTTTCGCGGAGCTCTACCCATCCTACGAGGCATCTCCGCGTTGGCTTTTGTGCTTCGCCTTGTCGGGTTGCACCCGACCTACAGGGGTTCGTGCGGGCACGGAATTGGGGGCGAGGCCGGTTGCGTAGGATGGGTAGAGCCGTGCGAAACCCATGCTGTCAGGGTTTCAGGCAATGAGAGGGCGTGGCGCCCTCGGCGTTCGTGGCCCCGTAGGTTGGTGCCGAGCGCAGCGAGGCCCAAGGTGGCGTGGTGCGCGCCTATGGCTCCGCTTGATGGGTTTCGCGGAGCTCTACCCATCCTACGAAGCATCGCTTGCGTTGGCTTTTGTGCTCCGTCCGAGCGCCCTGGAGGCACTGCGGTGTGCTGCCGTTCTAGGCGCGCACCCAGCGCTGGCGCGTCCAGCCGCTGAGGGCGTCGACGGCGAACACCAACGCCAGCATGGCGAGGATCACGCTGCTGGCCTGGGCTTCCTGGAACAGGCTGAGGCTGACGTAGAGCATCTGCCCCAGGCCGCCGGCGCCGACGAAGCCGAGCACGCTGGCCATGCGGATGTTGTTTTCCCAGCGGTACAGCGAGTAGGCCAGCAGCTGCGGCCAGAGGTTGGGCAGGGTGCCGTAGCAGAAGGCGGCGACCTGCCCGCCGCCCTGTTGGCGGATGGCCTCGGCCGGGGCCGTGGGGGTGTTCTCCAGGGCTTCGGCGAACAGGCGGCCGAGCACGCCAGCGGTGTGCAGGGCCAGGGCCAGGGTGCCGGCGTTGGGGCCGAGGCCGGCGGCGAGCACCATCAGTGCGGCCCAGACCAGTTCGGGAATGGCGCGCAGGCCGTTGAGCAGCAGGCGGGTGAGGGCCTGCAGGGGCCTGCCGAAGCGCCCGGCGGCGGGCAGTGCCAGGAGCAGCCCGAGGAGAGCCGCCAGCAGGGTGCCGAGGGCCGACATGGCGAGGGTTTCCAGGGCGCCGTGGGCGATGGTCTGCAGGTGGGGGCCGCTCAGGTCCGGCTGCAGGAAGCGCGCGGCGTAGGCGCCCATCTGCTTGAGGTTGCCGACTTCGGTAAGAGCGAGCAGGTCCAGCCCCAGGTAGAGGAAGGAGGCGACCACGGCAGCGAGGGCCGCCAGCAGCAGGGCGGCATTGGCCAGGCGCTTCATGCCAGCCTCCCGCGCAGCATGCGGCTGAGCTGGTCGGCGAGCAGCACCAGGAGGAAGAAGGTCAGCAGCATGCTGGCCACCTCGCCGCCGGCGAACATGCGCAGCGACAGGTCGATCTGCTGGCCCAGGCCGCCAGCGCCGACGAAGCCCATCACCACCGAAGCGCGGATGGCGCATTCCCAGCGGTACAGGGTGTAGGAGGTCAGCTCGGCGGCGGCGTTGGGCAGCAGGCCATAGACGAAGGCGCCCAGGCGGCCACTGCCGGCCTGCAGCAGAGCGTGCATGGGGCGCTGGTCCACCGACTCGAGGATTTCCGCATAGACCTTGCCGAGCATGCCGGCGTAGGTGATGGCGATGGCCAGCACGCCCGCAGTGGGGCCGAGGCCGACGGCGCGGACGAAGAGCAGCGCCCAGACGATCTCCGGCACGCTGCGCAGGACGATCAGCAGCCCGCGGATGGGCCAGCGCAGGGCCTGGCCGAGGGCACTCGGGCGCCCGCCACGGGAGGCGGCGGAGAGCGACAGGGCACGGCTGGCGGCGAGGCCGGCGGGCACCGCCACCAGCAGCGCCAGGGCCATGCCGGCGGTGGCGATGGCCAGGGTCTGCAGGGTGGCGTCCAGCAGCAGGGCGAGGAAGTCGGGTGTATGCGCTGGCGGCCAGAAGCCGGCGACGAAGCGGCCCATCTCGCTCTGGCTATCGGCCTGCAGCAGCACGCCCGGGTCGAGCTCGGCCAGGCGGATGCCGGGCCACAGCAGCGCGACGGCCAGCAGCGTCAGCAGCAGGCGGGGCAGGGCAGCGGGGTCGCGGCTCAGCATCGGGGGATCTGCAGCGGCAGCGTCGCCGATGGCGGCTGCGGCGAGGCCAGTTGCTCGTTGGCGTAGAGCGCGTCGAGCAGGGGCTGGTCGACCTCGGCGGCGGGACGGTCGAAGGCGATGCGGCCCTCGCGCACGCCGATGATGCGCGGGAAATGCGCCAGGGCCAGGTCCACCGCGTGGAGGCTGGCGACCAGGGTCACGCCCTGGGCGCTGGCGTGGCGGCAGAGCACGCTGAGGGTGTGGTCGGCGAGCACCGGGTCCATCGCCGAGACCGGTTCGTCGGCGAGCAGCAGCTGCGGGGCCTGGTACAGCGCACGGGCGATGCCGACCCGTTGCAGCTGGCCGCCGGAGAGCTGCTGGCATTGGGCGAACAGCTTGTCGGCCAGGTCCAGCCGGGCGAGCACGGCGCGGGCGCCCGGGACATCCAGCGGGTGCAGCAGGTTGAGCAGGGCGCGGCCCAGCCCCCACTGGCCGAGCTTGCCGGCCAGCACGGCGGTGACCACCCGTTGCCGAGGCGGCAGGGGCGGTGCCTGGTGGATCAGGCCGATGCGCGCGCGCAGGCGTTGCCGGGCTGCGGCGGAGCAGGCCCAGGGGCGTTCGCCGAGCAGCTCCACCTCGCCCGAACTGGGGCGCACGGCGCTGGCCAGCAGGGACAGCAGGCTGGATTTGCCGGCGCCGGACGGGCCGATGATGGCGACCCGTTCGCCGCTGGCGATGGCCAGGTCGACGCCACGCAGGGCCTGGACGCCGGTGCCGTGTCGCAGGCCGGCGTCGGTGAGGCGCAGGCTCATTTCAGCAGGTCGGCGGCCCGGGCGGCTTCCTCGATGCCTTTGTAGTTGTCCGGCTGGGTCTCGATGAAGCGGCTGGCGGCCTGCAGGTCGAGGATGGCCTTGTGCTCGGGGTTGGCCGGGTCGAGGGCGAGGAAGGCCTTCTTGATCTTCTCGGCCAGCGCCGGGTCGAGGGTGCCGCGCACGGTCCAGTTGTAGTCGTAGTAGGCCGGGGTGGTGGCGAACACGCGAACCTTGCTGGTGTCGACCTTGCCGGCGGCGACCAGCTTGTCCCAGACGCTGGCGTTCAGCACGCCGCCGTCCACCTTGCCGGCCTGCACCCAGGCGGCGGTGGCGTCATGGGCGCCGGAATAGCCGATGCGGCTGAAGTAGCCCTCCGGCTTGATGCCGTCCTTGAGCATGAAGTAGCGCGGCATCAGGCTGCCGGACGTGGAGGAGATGGAACCGAAGGCGAAGGTCTTGCCCTTGAGGTCGGCCAGGGACTTCACCGCAGGGTCGGCGGTGATGAACTTGCTGGTGAACTGGGCGTCCTGCTCGCGCTGCACCAGGGGAATGGCGTTGCCGGTCTTCAGGCGCACCTGGACGAAGGTGAAGCCGCCCAGCCAGGCCAGGTCCAGGCGGTCGGTGGCCAGCGCCTCGACCACCGCCGGGTAGTCGGCCACCGGGACGAACTGCACCGGCATGCCCAGTTCCTTCTCCAGGTAGGCGCCCAACGGCTTGAACTTGCGCAACAGTTCGGTGGGGGCCTCGTCGGGGATGGCGCTGACCTTCAGCACCTCGGCGGCCTGGGTGGCCAGCATGGACAGGGACAGGGTGAGGCCGGCGGTGGCGGCCAGGATGCGCTTGAGCATGGGGATTCTCCGGTTCAATAGCGGAAAAGGTGCGCAGCGGTCGCGCGTCGGGCGCGCTTGCTGAGGGTAGACGAATCGGCGGCGATTATAGGGATGGGAGGCGCAAACGCCAGCTTTGCTAGAATCCGCCGCCATCAGAGTTGCGAGGTGTGTGATGAGCGAGCCGATCCGTTTGACCCAGTACAGCCATGGCGCCGGTTGCGGCTGCAAGATCTCCCCCAAGGTGCTGGAGGTGATCCTCGCCGGCAGCGGCGCGCAGAACCTCGACCCGCGCCTGTGGGTCGGCAACGCCTCGCGTGACGACGCGGCGGTGTACGCCCTGGACGACGAGCGCGGCGTGGTCTCCACCACCGATTTCTTCATGCCCATCGTCGACGACCCCTTCGACTTCGGCCGCATCGCCGCCACCAACGCCATCAGCGACATCTACGCCATGGGCGGCGACCCGCTGATGGCCATCGCCATCCTCGGCTGGCCGGTGAACCTGCTGCCGCCGGAAGTGGCCCGCGAGGTGATCCGTGGCGGTCGCGCGGTGTGCGACGCCGCCGGCATTCCCCTGGCCGGCGGCCATTCGATCGACGCGCCGGAGCCGATCTTCGGCCTCGCCGTGACCGGCGTGGTGGAGAAGCGCCACATGAAGCGCAACGACACCGCCACCCCCGGCTGCAAGCTCTACCTGACCAAGCCGCTGGGCATCGGCATCCTCACCACCGCCGAGAAGAAGGCCAAGTTGCGCGCCGATGACGTGGGCCTGGCCCGCGACTGGATGTGCACCCTGAACAAGCCCGGCAGCCGCTTCGGCAAGCTGGCCGGCGTGCAGGCGATGACCGATGTCACCGGCTTCGGCCTGCTCGGCCACCTGGTGGAGATGGCCGACGGCGCCGGCGTCACCGCGCAGCTGGATTACGCCAGCGTGCCGCGCCTGCCGGGTGTCGAGCACTACCTGGCCGAAGGCTGCGTGCCCGGCGGCACCCTGCGCAACTTCGACAGCTACGGCGAGCGCATCGCGCCGATCACCGATGCCCAGCGCGACCTGCTGTGCGACCCGCAGACCAGCGGCGGCCTGCTGGTGGCGGTGAGCCCGGAGGGCGAGGCGGAGTTCCTCGCCGTGGCAGCCGAGCTGCGGTTGACGCTGGCGCCCATCGGCCAGCTGATCGAGCGACAGCGCCACGCGGTAGAGGTGCTGTGATGCGCGACAACGCCACCGACTACCGCGAGCTCTTCCTCAACGACGTTCCCATGATGGATATGCGCGCCCCGGTGGAATACACCAAGGGCGCCTTCCCCAATACCGAAAGCCTGCCGCTGATGACCGACATCGAGCGGCAGAAGGTCGGCACCTGCTACAAGCAGAAGGGCCAGCAGGCCGCCATCGAGCTGGGCCACCAGCTGGTCTCCGGCAAGGTCAAGGCGGAACGGGTGGCGGCCTGGGCCGCCTTCGCCAGGGCCCACCCCGAGGGTTACCTGTACTGCTTCCGTGGCGGCCTGCGCTCGCAGATCGTGCAGCAGTGGCTGAAGGAGGCGGGCATCGATTACCCGCGGGTGATCGGCGGCTACAAGGCGATGCGTACCTTCCTCATCGAGACCCTCGATGCCGCGGTTGCGGAGTGCGATTTCGTCATCGTCGGCGGCATGACCGGCACCGGCAAGACCGAAGTGGTGGCGGCGCTGGCCAACAGCATCGACCTCGAGGGGCATGCCAACCACCGGGGCTCCAGCTTCGGCAAGCGCGCCACGGGGCAGCCCTCGCAGATCGACTTCGAGAACCGCATCGCCGTCGACCTGCTCAAGCGCCGCGCCCGTGGGCAGCAGCAGTTCGTGCTGGAGGACGAGAGCCGCATGATCGGCGCCTGCTCGTTGCCGCTGTCGCTGCACCAGGGCCTGCAGCGCTTCCCGCTGGTGTGGCTGGAGGACAGCCTGGAAGGGCGCATCGAGCGGATACTCAAGGACTATGTGACCGACCTGGCCGCCGAGTTCCGCACCGTGCAGGGCGAGGAGCAGGGCTTCGAGCGCTTCGCCGAGCGCCTGCTGCAAAGCATGGACAACATCCAGAAACGCCTCGGCGGCGAACGCTACCAGCGCCTGCGCGCGGTGATGCAGGAGGCCCTCGACGAGCAGCGCCGCAGCGGCGCGGTGGAGCTGCACCGCGGCTGGATCGAGGGGCTGCTGCGCGAGTACTACGACCCGATGTACGCCTACCAGCGCGAGGCCAAGGGCGCGCGCATCGAGTTCGCCGGCGACGCCCCGGCGATCCTCGCCTACCTGCAGGCGCGCCAGGCGCAGCGCTAGTCAGGGGTAGGCGCGCTCGAAGGCGCCGAGGTCGCAGTTGACCAGGCCATCGCCGTTGCCGTCGCGCTGGCGGTCGAGCCCGCGCTGGTCGTGGCTGGAACAGTTGCCCACGCCGGCGTCGATGGCGGCGCTGGTGCGGCGCAGCGGGTGCACCCAGGCACCGTTGTTTTCCTGCAGGGGGAACAGCTGGTGGGTGAAGGTCGCCTCGTCGGCGATGTAGTTCTCCGCCAGGCAGTTGCTGCCGTCCGTGCCCAGTAGCAGGCCACGGGCGCGGAAGTCGACGGCGCCCGGCAGGCCCTGGCAGTTGCGCACCTCGTCGAACTCCGTGGCGCGGTTGCCGGCGACGATGCTGTTGCGCAGCAGCAGGTCGCCCCGGTTGGTGACGCCCCAGCCGTCGTTGCCGGCGATGGTCACGTGCAGCAGCTCGGCGCGGGACTGGGCGGACAGCTGCGGCAGGAAGGGGTGGCCGTTCTCGAAGGCGCCCCGCTCGATGCTGCGGTTGCCGCTGAGGGTGCTGTTGGCCAGGCGCAGTTGCCCGGCATTGGCGATGGCCGCGCCGTAGCCGCTCCTGAGCACCTCGTTGGCCTGGAAGGTGGTGCGGGCGATGTCCGCCGAGCCCTGGTTGTAGAGCCCGCCACCCATGCCCCATTCGCCGTAGTCGGACGCCCGGTTGGCGTTGAACAGGCTGTCGCGGACGGTGAGCGTGCCCTCGTTGTACAGGGCGCCACCCTTGCCGGCGCTCTGGGCTTCCTCACCGAAGTTGCGGTTGTCGCGGAAGGTCGAGCGGTGCACCTCCAGCACGCCGAAGTTGGCGATGGCGCCGCCGTTGCCGGCCTGTGTGGCCGGGTAGGGCATGTAGACGAACACGCGGTTGTCCACCAACTCCACCTGGTTGAGCTGCACCTGGCCGTAATTGAGCAGGGCGCCGCCGTCGTAGATCTGCTGGCCACCGGTGAGGCCGAGGTTGCGCAGCTTCAGCTGGGCGCCGGCGTGCACGTGGAACAGGCGGTCCAGGCGGTTGGCGTTGAGGCGGGTCACCGTCGCGCCCCGGCCGACCAGGCTGACCTGGCCATGCACGTCGAAGTCGCCGATGGCGTTGGCGTCTTCTTCCACGGGCCAGTTGCCGGCCGGGTCGGGGTTGGCCTTCTGCAGCAGGTAGTCGCCGGCGCCGAGGAGGATGACGGTCTCCCCCGGCGTGGCATTGGCGGTGGAAATGGCCTCGCGCAGGGAGCAATGGGCCTGGGTGCACTGGCCGTCGTCTTCATCGGCGAAGGTGTTGACGCGCAGTTCCAGCGCATCGGCGGCCAGTGGGGCGGTGAGGGCGAAAACGAGCGACAGCGAACGGTGGCAATGGCCTGGCATGGGAAGGTCCTCAGTGTGGGGAATCAGCGCTCGATTGCACGACTGAGGCCGCTGAGGTACGACAGTGCGCCGCGAAAATGGTGCCCGACTCAATCGTTGCGCACAGCCCCCACGGCGGGGCTGCGGCTGTTCGTAGGATGGTGTAGAGCGCAGCGAAACCCATCACGGCACGCTCGGGACTATTCCACGGGATCGAAGCGCTCCTGGGCGTCCATGCGGATACCGCGCAGCTGCCGTGTGTCCAGGTACGAGGCGTAGAGGGGTTCGGCGCAATAGCCGATCAGCAGGGTGCGACGGCGGCCGCCGAGGGTGTTGAGGCTGCCGGCGTGCACCAGGTCGGCGTCGAACACCAGGATGTCCCCTGCGTTGCCCGAGAGCTGCAGGGTGCGGGTTTCGTCATTGACGTCGAGCGGCGGTTCTCCCGCTGCGGGGCGGTGGCTGCCGGGGACGATGCGCGTCGCGCCGTTGTCGGGGCCGTAGTCGTCGAGGTAGGCCAGGGCGTTGACGGTATCGCCGGGGCGCTGTGCCGAGAGATCACGGTGCAGTTGCTGGTAGCCGCCGCCGGCCAGGGGTTCGCGGCCTTCCACCTGGGCGAGGAAGAAGCGTTCGCCGATCAGTTCGCCCACCGCCGCCAGCACCGCTGGCAGGCGGCACAGGGCCTGGACCCTGGGCTCCAGGTCCTGCAGCGAATGGCGCCAGTCCCGGCCCCGGGGCACCGGCCATTGCTCCGAAGGCTTGACCCCCGCATCGAACAGGGTGCGCAGCTCGTCCAGCCACCCGGCGGGGATCGCCTGGCGCAGCAGGGCGTAGCCATCTCGATGGAGTTGTTCGCGGTCAGTCATGGCCTTTTCGATTTCCCTATCAGCCCGGCACCGTGCGGGACGGCAGAAGCATCAGGCAAGGGCAGGGCGATGGGCAAGTGCGCAGGGCTCGAATCTATGCTTGGATTACCGCTTCGGTCGTCAACCGCATGGAACGCCAGGCCGCCCCCGTGACCTATTCGAGACTCGGTGCAACCTTGCTGTGCCTGCTGCTCTGCCTCCCCGCAAGGGCGGCGCAGTACCAGGTCGTCACCGAGGAGTGGGCGCCCTACAACTACCAGCAGGATGGCCGGCTCACCGGCATGGCCACGGATATCGTCCGGGCCATCATGGCCTTGACCGGGGATGACTTCTCCGTGGCGGTGCTGCCGAGCATGCGTGCCGCTCTCGAACTGCGCACCCGCCCCAGGACCATCATGTATTCGATGTTCCGCACGCCGGAGCGCGAGCTTCTGTACAAGTGGGTGGGGCCGATCGTGGAAGAGAGCATTCACCCCTATCAGCTGGCCAATGCCGCCGAGCCGCTGGATTCCCTGGCGCAGTTGCGCCGCGCCCCGCAGATCACCACCCGCCACGCTGGCCTGGTGCCGCAGACGCTGGCCGCCCAGGGCTTCAACAACCTCGACCGCAGCGCCGCCGAAAGCCAGCAGCTCTACCGCATGCTGCTGGCCGGGCGCACAGCGGTGATCGCCGGCGACACCGACGCGGGGGTGGCCTACTACAGCGGCCAACTGGGCATCGCCCCCGGCACCTTGCGGCGCATTCCCGTGGAGCTGTATCGCTCATCGCTGTACATCGCCTTCAGCCTCGACAGTGACGACGCGGTGGTCGCCGCCTGGGGCCGTGCCCTGGAGCAGTTGCGCCGTTCGGGCGAGGTAGAGCGCATCCAGCGTCGTTATGAACAGGCCCCCGGGCGATGAAAAGGCCGTGCTGGCCCGCTGATGGCCGAGCCCCTATTGAGTGTCGAGCTTCATCAGCTGGCAGATGGCCTGGTACAGCGGGCTGCCCGGTTCGCCCAGTTCGAGCACGACATCGAAGTGGTTCTTGCCAGGCACTGCGAGTGTGCGGCCTTCGAACCCGTTCCGCCGCCAGGCGGCCAGGAACTCGGCCGATTGCCAGGCGAACTCCTCGCTTTCCAGTGCGCCGTAGCTGGCTACCAGCTCACCGCTGCCTGCGCTTGGCAGGTGGAACAGCGGGCTGTTGCGACGGGCGTAATCGGCGTCGAACTGCATCCAGTCGTTGACGTAGGTGCTGCGCAACGGGTCCAGGTCGAACAGGCCGCTGATGGGCAGGGCCCCGCGCAACACGTTGTCGGGCACCCCGTATGAGGCGTGCCAGCCACCGGCCAGAAGCATGCCGGTGAGGTGGCCGCCGGCGGAGCTGCCGCTCGCGTAGAGCCGCTGGGGGGCACCGCCGAATTCACCGACGTTCCGGTACAGCCAGGCCAGCGCACGGCGGGTCTGGTCGACGATATGGTCGAGCGTCACTGCCGGTGCCAGGTCGTATTCAAGCACCGCGACACAGGCGCCGGCAGCCGTCAGGGCCGGCGCCATAAAAGCGGAGTCGGCCTTGGAAAGCGCGCGCCAATAGCCGCCATGGACGAACAGCAGCACCGGCGCGTTTGGCTGGCTGCCGGGGAAGATGTCCAGCTTCTCATTCGCCCCGGGACCGTAGGGCACATCGCGGTGGCAGGGCAGGGAAGCGTGGGCGCTGTCGCTCAGTTCGCGGTACAGGAGCGGGTATCGCTCGTAGTTGTCGACGCTCGCGCGGGCGTTGTACTGGGCTTCGAAATAGGCGGCGAGTGCAGCTGGATCTTGGGGGCGACTCATGGCGTTGGGTTCCCTTCGGGTGGGGCGGAATGGTGGGGAGTGTGCTGGGTCGGCGCTGGCCCTGGGTTCAACTGCCTATGAATTTTTCGGCGAATATCCGAGCTCCGGTGACGCAATGGTCGGTGGCCCATTGCTTGATTGCGTCGACCATTGGAGGCGGCCCGCACACATAGAGGTCGAAGTTCTGCTCAGGCTCGAGGGGAACATCCAGGTGCTCGGGGATATAGCCCCGCTTGCCGCTCCAGGCCTCGCCGGGCTGGTTGACCACCGTATGCAGGGTGAACCCCGGGATGCGTTGGTGATAGCTGGCCAGGCGCTCCAGCTCGCACAGGTCGGCCTCCTGGTTGACCCCGTAGAACAGGGTGACCGGTTGCCCATGGGGGCCGCTCTCCGCCATTTCGTCGAGCATTCCGAGGAAAGCCGAAAGCCCGGTGCCGCCCGCCGCCATTACCACGGGGCGCTCCAGTTGGCGCAGGTAGAAACTGCCCAGGGGCGCTTCGAGCTCGAGGATGTCGCCGGGCTGCCAGCGCTCGCGCAGGTAGCGGCTCATCACCCCATCGGGCAGCAGCCGCACGAGGAACTGCAGCTGGTTGCTAGTGCCAGGTCGGTTGGCGAAGGAGTACGCCCGCCAGGTGTCGGTGCCCGGCACCCGCATGCGTGCGTACTGCCCAGGGAGGAAGTCCAGCTGGCGGGGTAACTGGCTGGCATCGAGCCACAGCAGTGCCGTGCTGTCGGAGACCTGCACGACCTCGCGCACAGTGGCCGTGATGCATTCGGGGCCAGCGGCATGGCAGACGCTGGAGTCGAAGTCGAAATAGAACCTGGCATCGGAGTGCACGCGGGTCTGGCAGGTGAGCATTCGGCCCTGGGCCAGGTCGGCCGGGCTCAGGGCTTCGTCATCTACATAGTCCTGGGTATAGCGGCCGCTTTCGCAGCGGCCCTGGCAGGTGCCACAGACGCCTTCACGGCAATCCAGGGGGATCTTGATGCCGGCGCGCAAAGCGGCGTCGAGGAGGATTTCATCGTTCTGCACGGGGCAGAACAGGGTCTTGCCGTCGGCGAAGCTGAAGGCAACCTTGTGTGTCATGACCTGGAGTCTCGTGCAGTCAGAGGTGGTAGAAATCCAGCACCGAGTTGATGGTGTCGTTGAGCAGCAGCACATGCTTGCGGCTGATCAACCAGCTGTCGCCATGGGGGCGCAGGTGGTAGGTGGCGTGGCCGTAGAACTGGTCGGTGCTGGCGAGGCGGTGGAACAGGGTGTGCCAGTTCGCCTTGACCTCGAGATCCCCGTTGGCGAGTGCGCTGATACGGACGTTGCCGACCTGGTGCAGGGTGCGCGGCATGGGCGTGGCCGAGGCGGCCTTGCCGGTGCGCAGGCGGAACACCCGGTCTTCCAGGCCGCCGCGGTTGGCGTAGTAGATCAGCGACATGCTGGTTTTCGGATCAGTGGTGTACACGTGCTCCGAGTCCCACTGTGGCAGGTGGAATTCGCTGTCTTCGCTGAACAGTGCCAGGTAGCGGTCCCAGTCCTGGGCGTCGCACAAGGCGGCCTTGTTGAAGAGGAATTGTTCGACCCGGTATTGAAGCTCGGCATTCATGATTCAGAGCTCCTGCACATCGATGAGCGCGGCGGCCTTGCGGGCCAGTCCGTCGAGTAGAAAACGCTGCCAGGCTCCATGTTGATTCACGTAGAGCCCTTCGTGGGTGAATTCGATGCCGGTCAGCACCGGGGCTATCCCCAGCGCCTCGCTGTTGGGCGTCGCCCCTTCGACCCAGTGACCCGCGCCCCGGGAGATGTCGCTCCAGCGTTCCAGGCGCGCCTGGAAGCCACGCTGGGCTTCGCGGAACTCCACGAGGTCATCCGGTGTGCCCATGCCGGAGACGTTGAAGAAGTCCTCGAACTGGCGGATGCGGTTTTCCCGGTCGGCGTCGGATTCGCCTTTCACGCCCAGGCAGAAGCTATGAACCTCGGTCTTGTTCCAGGCCAGGGGGCGGACGATGCGCAGCTGCGAGCTGATCTGGTCGATGAAGAACATGCTCGGGTAGACGTTGAGGTTGCGCAGGCGGTGCATCATCCATTCGGCGCGGCCTTGGCCGTATTCCTCCACCAGGCGCGGCATGATGCTCGCGTAGCCGGGGCGTACCGAGGGGTTGGGCATTTCGCTGAAGAGCACGCTGTGGCCGTTGTCGAAGGCGAACCAGCCGTCGTCGGTGGCGCTGTCTCCGGCGCCGAGCTTGCTGTAGTCGAGGGTGTCGCCAGCGGCGTGTCCTTTTTCGGCGTTGACTTGCTGCCGGTGCTGTACGGTGGCCACGTAGTTGTAGTGCACGGTGCTGACGTGATAGCCGTCGAGGCCGTTTTCGTTCTGCAGCTTCCAGTTGCCCTCGTAGGTGTAGCTGCTGCGGCCAGGCAACACTTCCAGCTCACCGGTGGGGGATTGGGCGGTCATCATGTCGAAGAACACCTTGGCATCGCCCAGGTAGCTCTCGAGGCTGTCGACACCTTCGGTGTCGAGGCTGACGAACACGAAGCCCTTGTAGCTTTCGATGCGTGCCTTCTTCAGGCCGCGGCTGGCCTTGTCGAAGTCGGCCGGGTATTCCCCCGGCGCCTTGACCTTGACCAGGCGCCCGTCGCTTTTGTAGCACCAGGCATGAAAGGGGCAGGTGAAGGTGCTCTGGTTGCCCTTCATGACCCGGGTGAGGGTGGTGCCGCGATGCTGGCAAGCGTTGATGAGGGCATTGAGCCGGCCTTCGCCGTCGCGGGTGATGATCAGCGGCTGGCGGCCCGCGCGGATCGTGACGAAGTCATGGGGCTTGGCGATTTCGCTTTCGTGGCAGGCGTAGATCCAGTTCTTCTCGAAGATCAGGTCCATCTCGAGGTCGAACAGTTCGGGTTCGGTAAACATGTCGCGGGCGATGCGGTAAATGCCTTCCACGGGGCGGAAGTCCAGGCACCCTTCGACGAAACGTTGCCATTGAGCGGGGGATCGGGAGGTCATCAGGCGTACCTTGTTGTTGTGGTCCGATGCCACCGAATTAGACCCAGCCCCTGTCCCGGCTTCTATCCGCTTTTGCATCCAACCCTGGCCGGTTTTCGTGGCGCCTATGGCGAAAGAGCGCCCGGCCGCCCTATGCTTTGCGGCATAACAACGATAAGCCGCTCTGCCTTGAGGAACTGACTATGCCGTTTTCTCACTCCTGTGCTTCGGGACTCAAAGCCAGCCTGCGCGACATCGGCGGTGCCCGTGATTGGATGACGGCGATCGCCGGCCCCCACAGCCTGTCGGTGAGTGCCGAGCACCCCTTGGCCTTCGAGCATGCCGCCAGTCGGCTGGGGCCGCTGTCCACCGTTATCGGGCGCATCCACTACGGCACCGAGGTGGTGATAGGCGTGGAGGCGCGCGAGGGGTTTGCCAGCTACAGCATCAGCCTGCCGCTGGATGGCGAGCAGGAAATCCGTCAGGGCCGGCAGGTGCATGGTTCCGATACCCAGACCGGGATCATCGTTTGCCCCCGTGAGCAGCAACGCCTGACCATCGCCGCTGACTGCCGCAAGCTGCAGGTGGTGATTCCTTGCCAATCGATGCAGCAGGTGCTCGAGCACTTGCTGCAGCAGCCGGTCGAAGCACCGGTGCATTTCGATGCCCGCGTCGATGCCGAGCAGGGGGCGACCGCCGGCTGGTGGCGAATGGTGCGTTACCTGGCCGATGAGCTGGAGCAGGCCAGCCCGATCACCAGTCAGTTGCTGTTGGCCCGCGACCTGGAGAGCAGCCTGATCAAGGGCCTGCTTCTGTCGCAACCCAATAACTATTCCGCTGCACTGGCCCAGGTCGGTGAGCCCCGTTGCCCGGCATACGTGGGCAGGGCTCGCGAGTTCATCGAGCGCAATGCCCAGAATGAGCTGACCCTGATGGAGATCCAGGCGGTAGCCGGTGTATCGCCACAGCGGCTGCATGAGGGCTTCAAGCGCCGGTTCGGGGTGTCGCCGCTGGGTTATCTGAAGCGCTTGCGCCTGAACGGCGTGCGTCGCGATCTGCTGGAGGAGCGCGGTGTCTACACGGTTGCCGCCACGGCCACCCGTTGGGGTTTTACCCACCTGGGCCGGTTCGCCAGCGATTATCAGCAGGCCTTTGGCGAACAGCCCTCGCAGAGCCTGGCGCGCGGCAAGGCTTCCTTCACTTCCTGAGCATCAGGTCGAGCAGGGTATTACTGTCCTTGATCCGCTGCAGCACGATCTCCGAGCGGATGTCGGTGATGCCTGCGGTGCGGTTCAGCGTGTTCACCACGAAGTCGGAAAAATGCTTGAGGTTCCGCGCCTGGACCCGCAGCACATAGTTGCTGACGCCCGTGACGACATAGCCGGAAACCACCTCGGGCCACTCCTGCACGCGCTTGATGAAGGTCTCGTGCCAGTCGTCCTGGTCCTGGCGCAACGACACATGGACGATCGCCTCGAACTCGACCCCCAATCGTTCGGCGTTCAGTTCCGCGCGGTATCCACTGATGATGCCTTCCTCCTCCAGCAGCCGCAGACGACGCAGGCAAGCCGACGGCGAGAGCGCGACCTTCTCGGCCAGGTCCTGGTTGCTGATGCGCCCGTCGTATTGCAGAACCTGAAGAATGCGCAGGTCGGTGGCATCCAAATTCATCAATGAAATTTCCTTCTGTTATTTCTCTGATTCTTAGAATTTTATGCTGTTTTCTGGTTTAAAGGGCGCGACTTTGCAGGAAAATTATGCCTCGGTTGGTTCATGATTTTTCGGTAGATGAACAACGGCAAGGACCTGTGATGACCCGCGAAATGTGCCTGGCAATGGACCAGAACGACTCTTTGGCTGCACTACGGGAGCACTTCGCTCTGCCGGGTGATGTGATCTATCTCGATGGCAATTCACTGGGTGCAAGGCCTCTCTCCTCGGCTGAGCGCGCCATGCAACTGGTGCAACAGGAGTGGGGGGAGGGCCTGATCCGCAGCTGGAACACCGCTGGTTGGCGCAGCCTGTCCCAGCGCCTGGGTGACCAGTTGGCGGGCCTGATCGGCGCTGGCAGGAACGAGGTGGTGATCACCGATACCACGTCCATCAACCTGTTCAAGGTGCTGGCTGCGGCGCTGACGGTGCAAGCCCGTCGCGATGAGCAGCGCCGGGTGATCGTCAGCGAAGCAAGCAACTTCCCCACTGACCTGTATATCGCCGAAGGCCTGATCGGCCTGCTCCAGCAGGGGTATGAGCTGCGCCTGGTCGATAGCCCGGAGGCGGTGATCGCCGCCATCGGCAGTGATACCGCCGTGGTAATGCTTACCCATGTCAACTACAAGACCGGCCACATGCATGACATGGCCGCAATGACTGCGCAGATCCACGCCTGTGGTGCGCTGGCGATCTGGGACCTGGCCCACTCGGCGGGCGCCGTGCCGGTGGATGTGCACCAGGCCAAGGCCGACTACGCCATCGGCTGTACGTACAAATACCTCAATGGCGGCCCGGGCTCGCCGGCGTTCGTCTGGGTCAACCCTGCGCTGTGCGACGAGGTCAGCCAGCCGCTGTCAGGCTGGTTCGGTCACGCGCGCCAGTTCGACATGGCCAGCTCCTACATGCCGCAACAAGGCATCGCTCGCTACCTGTGCGGCACCCAACCCATCGTCTCGCTCGCCATGATCGAGTGCGGCCTGGATGTTTTCGCGCGTACCGATATGGCCGCGTTGCGCAAGAAGTCCCTGGCGCTGACCAACCTGTTCATCTCGATCGTGGAGGACCGTTGCGCCGGGCACGGGCTGAAGCTGGTCACCCCGCGTGACCCCGCTCAGCGTGGCAGCCATGTGAGCTTCGAGCATGCCCATGGCTACGAGGTGATCCAGGCCTTGATAGCCCGCGGCGTGATTGGCGACTACCGCGAGCCGGGCATCATGCGCTTCGGTTTCACCCCCCTCTACACCCGCTTCGTCGATGCCTGGGACGCGGCTCAGATACTGGGCGAAATCCTCGATAGCAACGCATGGGCCGAACCGCAGTACCAAGTCCGCCACCAGGTGACCTGATTTTTCCAAGACTCATCCCGCCCCTCGTCCGAGGGGTGGGTTGTTGTGCGAGCCATGAACCTCACCAATAACAATTACAGTGGATCACTCGAAGATGAAATCAACGCTCTCCCCAAGGCAGCGGCTGCTGGGTTTGGCGCTGGCCGGCAGCCTGGCGCCATATGCGCAGGCTGACCTGGTCGAAGACAGTCACCTGACGCTCAATACGATCAACTTCTTCTTTTATCGAAACAACCTGAATAACCCCGATGGGCAGAACTACCGGAAGGAGTGGGCGCAGGGTCTGTCGTTGAACTTCAGCTCCGGCTATACCGCCGGGCCGATCGGTGTCGGCGTCGATGCCTATGCCCAGTTGGGGATCAGGCTGGACAGCGGCAAGGGCACCAGTGGCACCGGCCTGTTGCCCATCGGCGATGACGGGCGGGCGCAGGCGGAGTACTCCGAGGCGGGTGGCGCGGTAAAGGCGCGCCTGTCGCAGACGGTGCTCAAATTCGGCAACCTCACGCCGATGAACCCGGTGTTCGGCACCGGCTCGGCGCGCTTGTTCACCATGCAGGCGAACGGCTTCCAACTGACCAGTGACGACCTGGCCGGGCTGCACCTGGATGCGGGCCACTTCACCTCCGGCAACGACGGCGCATCGACCAACGACAGTGGCTCGATCAAGGCGCTGTTCGCCGGTGTCGACGCGCGCAGCGTGGATTACGTCGGCGGCCAATACACCTTCAGTGACCGCTTCAGCGTCAGCCTCTATGGCTCTCGCTTTGCCGATATCTGGCAGCAGTACTACGGCAACGCCAACTACCGCTGGCCCCTGGCGGACACGCAAAGCCTGGGGCTGGACCTCAACGTCTATCGCACCACCGACTACGGCAAGCGCCTGGCGGGGGAGATCGACAACACCACCTGGTCACTGGCGACCCGTTACCAGAACGGCCCTCATGGCATAACCCTCGCGTACCAGCAGGTGGATGGCGACGAGCCCTTCGACTACCTGGGCTTCGATCAGCAACCGGGCACGTCGATCTACCTGGCCAACTCGGTGCAGGTCGTCGACTTCAATGCGCCTAACGAGCGCTCCTGGCAACTCCGCTACGACCTGGATCTAGCGACCTTCGGTGTGCCCGGGTTGAGCTTCATGACCCGCTACATATCCAGCGATGGCATCGACGACAGTCATTACCGGGGCGGCGCCCATGCCGCTTATGGCCGTTACGGCGACGACGGCCAACGCTGGGAACGCGATATCGAAGTGCGCTACGTGGTGCCATCCGGCAAGGCGCGCGACCTCTCGTTGCGCCTGCGGCAGGCGACCCTGCGCTCAAGCCAGCAGGTGGCGAAGGCCGACACCGTCGATAACGACGAAGTGCGGCTGATCATCGAATACCCCCTGAGCATCTTCTGAAGGGACTGCACACATGACTCAACCATCTGGATTTGCTTCGATCTCCAAACGTGAACAGGGCCTTCACCGTCAGCTGAGTGCTGGGCAGATGAGCATGATCGCCATCGGCGGTGCCATCGGTACCGGACTGTTCATGGGCAGCGCCTTCGCCATCGGCTACGCCGGCCCCAGCGTGCTGCTCAGCTATGCCATCGGCGCCTTCATCACGCTGCTGCTGATGGGCTGCCTGGCGGAGATGACCGTGGCCCATTCCACGTCCGGCTCGTTCGGCGCGTACGCCGAGTATTACGTCAGCCCGATGGCGGGCTTCCTGGTGCGCTATGCCTACTGGGCGGCCATCGTGCTGGCCGTGGGCACCGAAGTCACCGCGATTGCGCTGTATATGAAGTACTGGTTCCCGGACGTGCCGGCCTGGATCTGGATCCTGTCGTTCTCCAGTGTGCTGGTGGCGCTCAACTCCGTCAGCGTGAAGACCTTTGGCCAGGTCGAGTACCTGTTCTCGGCGATCAAGCTGGCGGCCATCGCGGCCTTCATCCTGCTCGCCGTCTGGCTGGTGTTCGGCTCCAGTAGCGGGGAGTACGGCCTGCACCACTACACCGACCATGGCGGTTTCATGCCCCACGGCTTCAGCGGCATGTGGGTGGCGGTGATCATCTCGATCTTCAGTTACCTGAGCGTGGAGATGATCGCCGTGGCCGCTGGCGAAGCCGAAGACCCGGAGCGTGCCGTGCGCCAGGCGTTCCGCGCGACCATCGTGCGGCTGGTGGTTTTCTACCTGCTGACCCTGGCCCTGATGCTGGCCATCGTGCCCTGGGACGAGGCTGGGAAGACCCAGAGCCCGTTCGTCACGGTGATGCAGTACATCGGCATTCCCGGGGCCACCGGCGTGATGAACTTCGTGATCCTGGTGGCGGCGCTGTCGGCCATGAACAGCCAGCTGTACATCACCACCCGCATGATGTTCAGCCTGTCTCGCGCCGGCCAGGCGCCGGCCGGCCTGGGTCGCCTGACCCGCACCGGCATCCCGCTCAATGCGCTGCTGCTGTCATGCGTGGGGATTGCGGTGGCGACCGTGCTCAGCGTGTTCTACCCGGAGGAATCCTTCAGCCTGATGATGGCCATCTCGATGTTCGGCGCGATCTTCACCTGGCTGATGATCTTCGTGACCCACCTGTTCTTCCGCCGTTACTACGCCCGCAAGCAGCAGGCATTGACGTTCAAGCTGCCGCTCTACCCCTATGGGACCCTGATAGGGCTGGTGCTGATGGCGCTGGTGCTGGTCACGACCGTCTTCACCGAGGCGTTCCGGATGACGCTGCTGTTCGGTGCGCCTTTCCTGGTGTTGCTGGCCATTGGGTACGCGGTGTTCGTGCGGCCTCAGAGGGCGAGTGGTGCGTCTGAGAAGTGCGTCGATCCTTTGTAGCCCGAGCCGACCAACGGCAGCACATCCACCACCGGCAGGCCGCCGCGCAGGGCGGCCTCGATGCCCTGGGCGCTGTCTTCGAATACCAGGCAGCGTTGTGGCGGCAGGCCGAGGCGGCGGGCCGCCTCCAGGTGGATGGCCGGGTGGGGCTTGGCCTGGCCGGTGTCGTCGAGGGTGACGACGGCGTCGAACAGCGGCGCCAGGCCCAGGGCGGCCAGGGAGCGGGTGACGATGGCCCGCGAGCCGCTGGAGGCCACCGCCATGGGCTTGAGTCCGGCGAAGCGGCGGGCGATGGCGGTGATCGGGGTGATTTCCCGCAGGTGCGTGTCCAGGTGGGCCAGGTAGTGCTGGCGCATCCGTGCCGAGACCTGTTCGCGGTGCAGCGCCACACCGTGTTCGTGCTCGAAGGCGTCCATCAGCAGTGCTTCGGAGAGCCCACAGCGTGCGGCGTGCCAGGCCGGGTCCATGACCTTGCCGCATGCGGCGAAGCCGGCATTCCAGGCGCTGGCATACAGCGGCAGGCTGTCCACCAGGGTGCCGTCGCAATCGAAGATCAAGCCTTCGGCGCGCTGCAGCAGTGCGTCGAGCGGGCTCATGGCTGGGCCGGCTCCCCCGGGTAGCGGGTTTCCAGCACCACGGCGAGGGCGTCCGGGCGCCAGAACTCCTGGTCGAACTCCACCGGTTGGCCCTGCTCGCCGAAGTTGAGCCGCTCCAGGTAGAAGCTGCTGGAGCCCGGGGATACCTGCAGCAGGCCGGCCTGGGCCTCGTTCATGGTTTCGGCGTGCATCAGCAGTTCGCTGCGTGATTGCACCCGGCCGAAGCGCTCGCGCAGCAGGGTGGTCAGCGAGGTGTTGAGGTCGGCGGAGAGCAGTTCCGGGCACCAGTCCACCAGCACCACGTTGCATTCCAGCAGCACCGGGCGCTGGTCGACCCAGCGCCGCCGCTGGAGGACGAACACCGGCTCCTCGGGGTGCTCCAGGCCCATGCGCTTGGCCAGCCAGGCACCGGCCGGGCGGCGCTCGGCGTGCAGGCATTCTGTGCGTGGCGCGCGGCCCTGGCGGGCGACGTACTCCATGAAACCGATGATGCCGGTGGGGTCGTAGCGGATGCGTGGCGGGCTGACGTACCAGCCACGGCGGTTCTGCCGGTAGATCAGGCCGTCGCGCTCCAGCAGCTGCAGGGCCTGGCGCAGGGTGACGCGGGTGCAGGCGAAGCGCTCGGCCAGCTCGCGCTCCGCCGGCAGCTTGCTGTCGCCGGGGAGAAGGCCGGCGGCGAGGTCGGCCACCAGCTGGTCGCGGATGCGCAGGTAGTGCGGCAGCGAGGCGCGCCAGGCGCCCGGGGGCAGGGATTCGCTGACGAACGAGGGCCGCGCCGGGTTGAGGTTCACGAGGTGGCCCCGGCGCCCTGGGGCAGGGCGCGGTCCTGGGCGTCCAGGTCCTTGCGCCAGGCGTGCAGGCCGTAGGCGGCGAGGATCACGAAGCCGGCATAGAGCGCCGCGGTGAGCTGCAGGTCCTTGTAGAGGAACAGGCCGACGTAGGCGATATCCAGCACGATCCATAGGCCCCAGCTGGCCAGGTACTTGCGCGCGGCCCAGAAGCTGGCCACCAGGCTGAAGGCGGTGAGCAGGGCGTCGACCCAGGGCACGGCCGCGTCGGTGAAGTGGTGCATCAGGCTGCCCAGCAGCACCGCGCCGAGCAGGCCGGCCAGCAGGCTGACCCGGGCCACGCGTGGTGGCAGGCGCTCCACGCGGACCTTCCCGGCCACGCTCTGGCCGCTGCTCCAGCGCCACCAGCCGTACCCCTGCAGCAGGGCGAAGACCAGTTGCAGGAGCATGTCGGAGTAGAGCTTCACGCCGAAGAAGATCCAGGCGTAGAGCAGCACCGCGACGACGCTCACCGGCCAGCACCAGCGGATGCGTTGGGCGGTGAGCCAGACGCCGAGGATGTTGATGAGCACGGCGACGATTTCCAGCGTTGACATGGCGATGGCCTCGGCGGGTTCAGTACTGCGGTTTCAGCGCCTGGTGCTTGAGGGCGCGCTTCTGGGCGTCCGGCAGGTCTTCGCGGCCCTGGTAGGGCGCGCTGTACCAATGGCCGTAGGTGGGGTTGGGCAGCAGGAACCAGCGCTCGCCGAGCCAGCCGAGGTAGGGCGCGGCGGCGTGCTGCTGCTCGGCCTGGCTGCCCTTGGCGCTGATGAAGTCGCCGAAGCTGTCGCCCACCAGCATCAGTACGCGGGCCTGGCTGCCGACCCAGTTGCGCCGACAGGTCTTGTCCGAGCCCGCATCGGCGCAGCCGCCGATGGCGGTGCCGGCGGTGAGGATCTGCGCAGTGCCGTCGATGGGGAAGCCGGCGCGCCGGAGGTTGGCCAGGGTGGCCTGCTCCTGCCCGGGTTCGCGGTTGGTCAGGTAGTAGGGGGTGATGCCGCGCTGGGCCGCCGCCTGCATGAAGGCCAAGGCACCGGGCAGGGCTGGGGCTTCGGCACGGTCCACCCACTGGTACCACTGGGCATAGTCGTAGGGGGCGTCGGCGAGGATGGCGCGGGCGTTCAGCGGCACGTTGTCGAGCAGGGTCTCGTCGATGTCGACGATCAGCGCCGGTGGCAGCCCCTGGAGGCTGCGCGGGGTGCCGGCGAGGGCGTCCCAGGCGGGGTCGGCCAGGGCCTTGTCCAGCTGGCGGGTGGCGTTGGCGTAGACCTGGCGGAACAGCAGGTCGTGCTCGATGGAGGTCTGGGTCCAGAGCACGGCGTCCAGCTGGTCGTTGGCCGGCGGGTGCTGCTGGCAGCCGCCCAGCAGGGCGGCGAGCAGGGCGATGCAGGGCAGGGCGGGAATGCGCATGGCGGGCTCCTCAGAAGTTGACGGTGGCGGACAGCCGCGCGGTGCGCGGGGCGCCCTGGAACAGGTAGCCGTCGCCCATGTACTCGCCGGCATCGCGCCAGTAACGCGCGTCGAAGAGGTTGTCGACGGTCAGGCGCAGCACGGTTTCGTAGCCCTCGATCGCCAGGCTGTAGCGCCCGCCGATATCGAACACGGCGTAGTCGTCCACCTTCACGTTGCCGGCCTGGCTGGCGTATTTGCTGCCGCTGTATTGCACGCCGCCGAGCAGGGCCAGGCCGGGCACGCCGGGGATGGCGTAGTCGCCATGCAGGCTGGCGCGCAGGGTGGGCACGTTGATCGCCTGGTGGCCTTCGTAGGCGGCGGTGGCGGTGCCTTCGACCCGGGCGCGGATGGCCGCGGCGCTGGCCGATACCTGCAGGCGGTCGGTGACCCAGCCGGTGGCGGACAGCTCCAGGCCGACGTTCTTCTGCTCGCCCTGCTGGATGTAGGTGAAGAAGCCATCGCCATTGGGGCGCGAGTACTGGTAGGCCTTGGTGATCTGGAACAGCGCGGCGGTGAGGCTGAGGCGCTGCCAGTCACGCTTGATGCCCAGCTCCAGCTGGCGCGAGGTGGTGGGTGCGAGGATTTCGTCGGCGTTGGTGGCGAACCAGGGCGCTTCGCCGCCCAGGGACAGGCCCTTGCTGTAGCTGCCATAGAGGGAGATGTCCGCGCGCGGCTTGTAGATCAGCGCGGCGTTGGGCAGGAACTCCCAGCGCTCGGTGTGGCGGGTGGTGTCGCCGTTCTTGTCGAAGGCCTCTTCATCCAGGCGCACCTGGCGCCCGCCGATCACCGCCTGCCAGTGCTCGCCGTAGCTCACGCGGTCGGTGGCGAACAGGCCGTACTGGCGGCTGTCCAGGCGGCGGTAGGTGTGGCCGAGGGGCACGTCGGTGGGGTCGAAGGCGGGCGTGGGCTGATGGATGTTGCCGGTGCCGACCCATTCGTTGGTGGACTTGCGGCGGTCCAGCAGGCGGCGGAAGGCGCTGGTGCCGACGGTCAGCTCGTGGCTGAACGGGCCGCTGTCGAAGCGGCCGGCGAGGGCCGCCTGCAGCTCGTCGTTGCGGCGGGTGTCGCCGGGGTTGCGGAAGTCGTAGACGTCGTAGTCGCCTTCCGGGCTGAAGTAGTTGGGCACGGCGGAGCTGGCGCAGCTGGCCGAGCCGTAGCAGCCCCAGGCGAAGGAGCTGTAGTCGTCGATCACCACGCGGCTGCGGGCGGCGCTGAGGCTGCCGGTCCAGACGTCGTTGAAGCGGTACTCGAAGCGCCCGGTGAGGTTGAGCGAGTCGATGCCCACGGGCTTGGACCAGCTCTGGTCGGCGAGGCGGTCCTTGGGATCGATGCCGCTGGGCACCACGTTGCCGCCGAGCAGCTGGTAGCCGGGCACCGAGCGTTGTTCGCGGGTCTGGTATTCGGCGTCCAGCTGCAGCAGGGCGGCGTCGCTGATGTTCCAGTCGGCGGCCAGGGAGACGAAGTCGCGGGTGCCGTCGGAGTTGTCGACGTAGGAGCGGATGTCCTCGTGGGCGAAGTTGGCGCGCAGGCCGAAGCGCTGCTCGGCGTCGAGCCAGGCGCCGACGTCGGTGGCGATGTAGCGCTCGCCTTCCTCGTTGGTGGCCAGGGTCACCGAGCGCACGTCTTCCGGGCGCTTGGTGACGTAGTTGACCAGCCCGCCGGGCTCGGACACGCCGCTCTGCAGGCCGGAGAGGCCCTTGAGCACCTCGACCCGCTGCTTGTTCTCCAGGGCGACGTTCTGCTCGCCGGTGATGGTGCGGCCGTTGATCTTGTAGCTGCTGGCGGCGTTGAGGGAGAAGCCGCGGATGACGAAGTTCTCGTAGTAGCCGATGGGCGCGTAGCTGTCGCCGACCGAGGCGTCGTTGCGCAGCACTTCGCTGAGCAGCTTGGCCTGGCGGTCCTTGATCAGTTGCTCGGTGAACACCGAGACGGAGGCGGGGGTATCCAGCAGCGGGGCGTCGTCGAAGCCGCTTACCGAGGCGCTTTTCGCCTGGTAGCCGTCGCCTTCGTCGCCGTGCACGGTGACGGCATCCAGGGTGACGGTGTCGGCGGCCCGGGCCAGGGACGGGCTCAGTGACAGGGCCAGGAGCGCCAGTGCGAAGCCGTGGCGGTGCTGCAGGAACAGGGAAGGGACCATGAACGAACTCCTTGATGGACGCCGGCTGCTGAGTGAACCGCGCGACGGGAGGGCCCGGCGGGCGGCGCTGGCGTGCCTACTGCTGAAAGACGAAAGAAGAGGGTTGAATCTCAGGCCGGAGCTGCTCCGGTGGACATTGGCAAGGCTGGATCGGCCGCCCATTCCTGCAGCGAGCCGTCGTAGATCGAGACCTGTTGGCGGCCCAGCAGGGTCAGCGCCAGGGCGGTGGCAGCGGCGGAGATGCCGCCGCCGCAATAAAGAATCAGCGGCTGCCCGCCATCGAGCAGCGGGGCGCCCAGCGCCTGGGCCAGTTCAGCGGGCGGCAGGTAGCGGCCCTGTTCGTCGAAGAGGCTGCGGGCCGGGCTGTTGAGGCTGCCCGGAATGCGCCCGCGACGGGCGTAGCGGGTCACCGCGCTGCCGTCGAACAGGCCGGCGGAGAGGGCGCAGACCAGGGTGCCGGGGGCGCGGCCCTCGACCACGGCGAGCACCTCCTGGCGGTTGGCCCAGAAGCCCGCCCGGGCCTGCAGCGGCGCCAGGGGCGCGGTGTCGACGGCGGCGGGTTGGTCGCCCGAGGCGACGGGCAGGCCGGTGTGCCGCCAGGCCTTGAGGCCACCATCCAGCACACGGGCGGCGATGCCGAGGCTGCGCAGCATCCACCACAGGCGCGCGGCCCAGAAGCCGTCGTGGCGGTCGTAGAGCACGATCTCCCGGGCGGCGCCGAGGCCCAGGCGTGCCAGGGGCGCCTGCAGGGCCGAGGGCGTTGGCAGGGCGAAGCTGAAGCCCGCCTCCGGGTCCGCCAGGTCATGCAGCAGGTCGGCGTGGCGGGCGCCGGGGATGTGCTCCGCCTGCCAGGCCGCGTGCCCGCTGGCCACCCGGTAGTCGCCGTCGAACTGCGCGGCGGCCAGTTCCACGCTGGCATCGAGCAGCAGCAGACCGGGCGCGTGCAGGGCCTGGTGCAGGGCCTGGGGCGAGACGAGGGTGGCAGCGTGAAGCGGGGGCATGGCGGTCTTCCTAGTTGTTATGGGTGCGGGCGAGCCGCTCGAGGTGGTCGAGCAGGCGGGCGCCCTCGCTGTCGCCGAACCAGCGGGCGTGGCCGATCAGGAACGCGTGGTAGGCGATGTCTGCGCTGGCCCGCGAGCCGACGATGCCCTCGAAGTAGTCGACTTCGTTGAGGGCGAAGTCGGCGTGCACCAGGGGCAGCAGGGCCTTGAGCGTGAGCAGGTCGTGGCGGCCGAGGGGGCGCTGGCTGGCGTAGCCCGCCAGCAGTGCGTCGACCGCATCGAGATCGGCCGTTGCGCGGCCGCCATCATCCAGTTCCAGCCAGGGAATGCAATTGCGTTCCAATGCCGTTGCCAGGTCGAACAGGGCGAAGGTCCGGTCACTCAGGCCGAAATCAAGGACGCTCTCGACCTCCGCCGAGCCACCTTGCCCGCGCCACAGCAGGTTGGAAGCGTGCCAGTCGTTGTGAGTCCAGAGCGCCGGTAGTGCGGCCAGCAGCGGCAGCAGTTGGCGGTGGAAGGGCAGGTGCAGTTCTTTCAGCGCGTAGTGCCAGTCGTGCCCGGCCAGGTAGCGGGCCAGGGCCGGTTGCCCGGGCAGGGCCTGCTCGATGGCCCGCAGCGGGTCGGGCTGGCTGAACAAGCGCAGGTTGGCCACCAGCACCGGCGCCTGCCGGGGGGCGGCGTCGAAGCCTTCTGCGGCACAGTGCAGCCGGGCCAGGGCGGCGCCCGCCGAATGGGCGTGGTGGCGGTCGAGGAAGGGCGTCCAGGACAGGGCCTCGCGGTAGAGGTCGTCACCGGCGGCGCGGGGCAGCACCTCGTAGGTCCATTCGCCCAGGGCTAGCGCGCTGTGCCCGTCGCGGTCACGCAGGGCCGGGGTGACCGGTGCGCCCCGGTCCTGCAGCCAGCGCACGAAGCGGTGTTCCTCCTCCAGCCAGGCTGGTTCGCGCACGCTGCGGTGGTGGCGCTTGACGAACACCTCGCCGTGATCGGTGTGCACCTGGGCGGCGGCCGAGAAGGGCCGGGGGCTGTGCCAGCCGAGCTGCTGCACGGCGCCCAGCTGTGGGAAGCGTTGCAGCACCTGCTCCACATCCCGTTGCTGCAGGGCCGGCCAGTCGGCTTCCACCGGTTGCGCGCCCATGCCGTGGGCGATGCGTATCGGCTGGGTCACGGCCGTTGCTCCGTCAGGTACTGGTTGCTGGTGGCGCCGCGCCAGGCGTCCGCGTCGGCGAGCACGTCGTGGCTGTGCAGCCAGTGGGCGTAGGGGGCGAGCAGTTCCTCCCGCTGCTGGCCCCAGTGGCCGGCGTGCAGCCAGGTGGGGGCGATGCGCTCCAGGGACTGGCTGAGCAGCTCGGTGGGGAAGTAGGGGATGGCCGCCTCGTAGGCGGGCAGGGCGCTTTGCGGGTCGGCCGCCACGGCACGGAAGCCGCGCTCGGTGGCGGCGAGGAAAGCGCGGGCGCTGTCGGGGTGGTGCTCGAACCAGTCCTGGCGGCCGCCGAGCAGGTAGCTGTGGTAGCGCGGCGCGCCGATCGCGTCCACCGGCCAGACCACGCGACGCTCGGCGGGGATGGGGCTGTCCATCAGCGCTTCCCAGGCCCAGTAGCCGCCGAAGCTGGCGTCGGCGATACCGGCGGCCAGCTGCTCGGGGCGCAGTTCGCGCACCTGGCTGTCGACGATGATCACCGCGTCCGGGTCGCCACCGTCGGCGGCCACCAGGTGGCGCACCATGGCCAGGCCGCGCGGGGTGGGGTTGAGCGCCAGGCGCTTGCCGGCCAGGTCACGGGGGCGCTGGATGCCGAAGTCGGTCAGGGTCTGGATGGATTCCAGGCCGGCATGGTTGATGGCCGCCACGCCCAGCAGCGGCTGGCCGAGGGCGCGCCGCACTAGCAGGCGGTTGCTGGGGAACACGCCGACATCGGCGGCGCCTTGCAGCAGGTGTTCGAGGGTGTCGCCGCGATAGGGGTCCGGTACCTGCAACTGCACATCGAGCCCGGCGTCGCGGTACCAGCCACGTTCCCGTGCCACATAGAAACCCGCCGAATTCGGCCAGGGATGAAAATATTCCAGCACCACCCGTACAGCGATCATCCATCGTGCTCCGCATTGCCCACTGGGCCTGTGGGGGCGGATTTAACGGGCGGCGCCCTGGTATATACCAATATCGTTCCGCGCTATTGATATCTCCTGAAAGAATAAAAGGTCGGCTATTGATTCGATTTGGAACTAGCGGCCGGTCTGCCCGTGCAGCGCACGGAGGAAGTCGGCCGCCAGGTGGTGGGCCCAGGAGCGCGCGGTGAGGCCTGCCAGGTAGGCGCAGTGGCTGCCGCGCGTGGTGACGGCGAGCAGTGTGTGGGGCATGCGCGCCATGGCCTGCTGGTGGTCGCGCACATTGCCGAGCACGCAGACGGGGTCGTCCTCGGCGTTGAGCACCAGCAGCGGCACGGTGATGCGGTCCATCACCGTGATCGGGTTGCAGTTATCGAGAAAGGCCTGCTGGCTGGGGTAGCCCGCGCATTCGTAGAGGTGCCGGTGGAACTCGTCCAGGCTCTGCGCGCCTTCCAGGGCGGCGAGGCTGGGCAGGTGGGCTAGCGCCTGGCGGTTGGGGGTGACGAACTGGCGCACCAGCTTGCGCGCCATCAGCCGGGTGTAGGGCGCTCGGGAGCGGGCGAAGGCCACGCGTATGTCGTAGCCCGGGCAGTAGGCGAAGGCGCCCTGCAGCGGCGTGTCATCGCCCTGTTCACCGAGGTAGCGCACCAGCAGCCCGGTGCCGGCGGAGATGCCCGCCGCGTAGAGCGCGGACTGCGGGTAGCGCTCGCTGATCTGGCGCAGTTGCTCGCGCAGGTCGGCGGTGTCGCCCATGGTGTTGAAGCGCGGGCTGGTCAGCGACAGGTCGCCGTGGCCACGGCGCTGGCAGAACACCACGCGCCAGCCGGTGAGCCGCTGCAGGTCGCGGACGAAGCCGCGCATGCTGTGGGGCGAGCCGGTGATGGTGTGCAGCACCACCAGTGTGGGCACCTCCGGCGGCAGGTCGGCGCCGAGCCAGTGCAGGGCGGTGGTGCCGCCGTCGGCCATGAGCAGGGTGTCGACGCGGTCGTAGCGCAGGGCGGGGGAGAAGACCTTCTTCAGGCCCAGGCCGAGCAGTTGCAGGTGACCGTTGAACAGCCAGGGCGTGGCCCAGAAGCGCCGGGTGAGGCGCGGCACCTGCTGGATGAGGGCGTCGTTGTCGGGGTTGCGCTGGTAGATCAACTGCGGCTTGCACGCTGCCGTGCGCAGGTAATGGAAGCCCAGGCCGGTGGCGGCGAGCGGAAGCAGGGCGGTTAACCAGGTCGACATCGAACGTCCTTGGGTCGGAGGGCAGGCCGGTTGGACCCGCCAGGGGTTGAGTCAGGTGCGCAGCTGCGCCCGGAGGATCTTGCCGATGGGCGACTTGGGCAGCTGTTCGCGGAATTCGATGCGCTTGGGCACCTTGTAGGCGGTGAGCCGCTCGCGACAGTGACGGATGATCGCCTCGCCGTCGAGCCCCGGTTCATGCAGGGCGACGAAGGCGCAGAGGGCTTCGCCGGTGGTGTCGTCGGGCACACCGATCACCGCCACTTCGCTGACGTCCGGGTGTTCGGCGATCACCGCTTCCACTTCGTTGGGGTACACGTTGAAGCCGCTGACCAGGACCATGTCCTTCTTGCGGTCGACGATGCGGAGGTAGCCGTCCTCGTCCATCACCGCGATGTCGCCGGTGCGGAACCAGCCGTCGACGAAGGCTTCGTGGCTCTCCTCCGGGCGGTTGAGGTAGCGCTCGATGATGTGCGGCCCGCGCACCAGCAGTTCGCCGGGGGCGCCGGGTGCCAGTTCCCGGCCCTCGGCGTCGGCGATGCGCACGTCGCTGCCCGGCAGGGGCAGGCCGACGGTGCCGGGGCGCTCTTTCGCGCCGGGCGGGTTGAAGGCCACGAAGCAGCTGCTTTCGGTGAGGCCGTAGCCTTCGAGTATCTGCCCCACGGCGGCACGCCAGCGCTCGCCGGTGACCGGGCGCAGGGAGGTGCCGCCAGAGACGGCGAGCTTGAGCGCAGGCGGCCTGGCCTGGAACCAGGGCTCGGCCAGCAGGCCGGCGTAGAGGGTGTCCACCCCCGTCATCCAGCGCACCGGGAAGCGCTCGAAGGCCGGCTGGGCGTTGCTCAGCGGCCGTGGGCTGGGCACCAGCAGGTTGCGTGCGCCGCGGCCGAAGAACAGCAGGAAATTAAAGTTGAAGGCGAAGATGTGGTAGAGCGGCGGCAGGGTGACGATGGCCTCGCCCAGCTCGATCTCGGCGTCGAAGCCCTTGAGGTAGTCCTCGGCCATGCGCAGCACCGCCTTGAGGTTGGCGTGGGTGAGCACCGCGCCCTTGCTGCGGCCCGTGGTGCCGCCGGTGTACTGGTAGAGGGCGACGTCGTGGTGAAGCGGTTCCAGCGGCGCCGTTTGCCGGCCGATGTCCAGGGCCTGGGTGAAGCGCTGGAAGCCCACCTCGGGCGTGAGGTCGCCGCCGGCCTGTTCTTCGAGCTTCTGCTGGATGGCGCTGGCCACCGGCTCGGGGAAGAAGTCGCTGAGGCTGGCGAGCACCAGGGCGATGCCGTGCCGGGCGACCACCTGTTGGGCGCGCTTGGCGAACAGGTCGCAGGCCACCAGCAGCCTGGCGCCGCTGTCGGTCAGCTGCGCATCGAGCTCGCGCTCCGTGTACAGCGGGTTGACGTTGGTGACCACCAGGCCGGCCTTCCAGGCGCCGAGGACCGCGACGGGGTAATGCAGGCAATTGGGCAGCTGCAGGGCCACCACCTCACCCGGCTGCAAACCGCACGCGTGCACCAGGTAGGCGGCGAAGGCACTGGACAGCGCGTCCACCTCCGCGAAGGACAGGTCGGCATGCAGTCCGTTGGGCATCACCTGGGTGAAGGCCGGTGCGTCGCCATGACGCTCGGCGCCGTCACGGGCGCAATCGGCGAGGTTGCCCGACAGCGCCTCGGCGCCGAGCCGGTAGCCCCGCAACTGCGATGGATAGTGCTGTTCCCAGCGACGTGCGGTGGTCATCCCTTGTCTCCTGTTGTTGTTATGGGTGATGCGGTGGTGCCGGTGCCCGCCTAGAGCAGGACTTCGATATCGCCGGTGGGGAAGGCCACGCAGGAATAGATCCAGCCGAAGTCGCGGTCGGATTTGCGCAGGTGCGCTTCCTGGGGGTTGAACACCGGGCCGGAGAGCAGCTTGACCCGGCACAGGCTGCATTCGCCGGAGCGGCAGGCGTTCTCGGCGAAGTAGCCGTTGCGTTCCAGGGCGTTGAGCAGGGGCTCGCCGACCTGGCTGCGGAAGCTGCCACGGCCGCGCACGGTGACCTGCACCTCGTCTTCCAGCGCCACGCCTGCGGGCCAGCCCGGTTGCTGGTCCGGGGACTTGGGCGCGCCGTTGGCCTCGACGCGGATGCGCCGACGGGGCACGCCCAGCTCGGTGAGCAGCGCGACGCAGCTTTCGTTGAAGGGGGTGGGGCCGCAGATGTAGAACATCTTGCCGTCGACAGCGCCCAGTTGCGCCTGCAGCAGCTCGCGGGTCAGGCGGCCGGCGAGGCCCTGATAGCCGGCGGGCGGCCGCGAGATCACCTCGGTGAGGCGGACGTTTTCATGGTGCGCGGCCAGCTCGCGCAGCTGGTGTTCGAAGATTACGTCGTCCACATGGCTGTTCACGTAGACCAGGTGGAAGCGCTGCGGCAGGTCGCGCCCGAGCAGGTCCAGCAGGATGCTGCGCGCCGGGGCTACGCCCGAACCGCCGGCGAGGAACACCAGGTCGTCACCGTGGAAAAGCGGGTTGTGGTGGAAGGTGCCCATGGGCCCGGAGCTGGTCAGGTGCTGCCCCACGCTCACGTGGTCGAGCAGGTAGCTGGAGACGAAGCCGCCCTTGGCGCGCTTTACCGTGAGGTCATAGTGACCACGCTCGCCGGGCGGGGAGGACATGGCGTAGGGGCGGGCGGTGAGCACACCGTCGATCTCGACGAAGAGGTTGATGTACTGGCACGCCTGGAAGGGCGGCAGCGGCTTGCGGTCGCTCGCCTTCAGCCGCAGGGTCTTGGTGCTGGGCGTGTCGTCGATGATCTCGACCACTTCCAGCGACAGGCGCTTGGGGTGCAGCTGCACCACGGTGCTGCCCACTTCGCCGCGCACTTCCTCGAAGTCGCTGCCGCTCAGTTCCAGGGCCTGCTTGGCGGCGAGGGCTTCGGCGTAGCCGGCGATGCGGTTCATCGGGTTGCGGTCAGACATGCTCCACCTCCGTGGTCTTCAACTGCTTGAGCACGGCCCTGGCCGTGGATTCGCCCGCCATGTAGGTGGGCTGGAAGCCGCCCATGGAGGTCCAGGAACCCGCCATGTAGAGCCCGGGCACGGCATCCAGGCGTTCGCGCAGCAGGGCCGAGTCCTGGGCGCTTTGCTGGAAGCCGTAGATGGCGCCGCCGGGGGTGTTGAGGTAGCGCATCATGGTCAGCGGCGTGGCCACTTCCACCTCTTCGATGTACTGGCGCACCTTGGGGTAGACCTTCTCGATCACCGCGATGAGCTTCTCGGCGAATGCGTACTTGGTCTGCGCGTAGCGCTCGGGTGGCACGGCCTTCCACACCTCGCCGTATTGCAGGCAGACCAGCACCACCTGGCTCTTGCCCGCCGGCGCGGCGCTAGGGTCTTCGAGGTTGTAGCAGGTGAGCATGCCGCCGAGCGGTGGCTCCAGGCTGCCCATGCGCGCGTGGATCTGCTCCTCGTCGAGGGTTTCGTAGATGAAGCTGGAGGCGGTGGTGACCCCGAGTTCCCCGGGGGTGCAATCCAGCCCGAGGTAGATGACGAAGGCCGAGGTGCCCATGCGCCGGGATTTGAAGTCCTGCTGGACCTTCAGCGGCGGGCGTTCGAGGTCGAGCAGTTCGTTGAAGGTGATCAGCGGGCTGGCGTTGGACACCACCGCCTTGCAGGCGACCCGTTCGCCGCCTTCCAGGCTTACCCCGCAGATGCGCCCGCCCTGGGTGTGGATGCGCTCCACGCCGCAGTTGAAGCGCACCTCGCCACCGGCTTCGAGGAAGGATTCCACCAGGGCGCTGGACATGGCCTGGGAGCCGCCCTTGATGTGCCAGGGTTTGAACACCGCGTAGGCGTAGAGCATGGTCGCCAGGTCGGCGAAGGGCAGCATGGTCGGTGGCACGCCCAGGTAGAGCCAGTAGGTGGCGAGGATGTTCTTCAGCTTGGCGTCGGTGAAGAACTCGTCCAGCACCTCCCGCGCGGGGCGGAAGCCGTACTTCACGTAGTAGGGGCAGAGCGATTCGAGCATGGCCTCGCTGTTGGCGCGGCTGGCCTGGGGCAGGGTCATGAAGCTTTCCAGGGTGACCTTCTCGCAGACCAGCATGAAGCGCTCGATGGCCTCGCTCTCCGCCGGGTACATGCCCTGCAGCAGGCGGCGGATGCCCGACCAGCTGGCCGGCAGGGTGACGTCCAGTTCGTCGGGCACGGCCAGGCGGTACAGAGCGTGCTCCTGGATGAACTCGACCTTGTCCAGCACGCCGAGCTCGTCGAAGAACTTGCGCATCACGAAGGGCTTGTCCTCGGTGCCCAGGCCGCTGAGCTGGTGCAGCGCCACCTCGAACTCGAAGTCACCGCGCACGAAGGAGGTGGCGCAACCCCCGGGAATGTTGTGGCGCTCCAGCAGCAGGGTGCGGGCACCGCCGCGCTGCAGCGCGGTTGCGGCGGTCAGCCCGGCGTTGCCGGCGCCGATCACCACGGCGTCGTAATGGGTCATCGCTCACCTCAAACTTATCAACGATAAGATTTGGTCAAAAAAAGGGGGGGCTAGGGTTTGCACGAAAAGTCGTCGAGCGCAGGCGCTTTTTAGAAGCGGTCCTGCAATGCATGCAGGTCGTCGAACTGCGCCGGGGTGCCGCTGGCTCGTGCGCCGACGGCGCGGAGGATGTCCTGGCCGCTAAGGATGGCGCTCTGCAACAGCACCGTGTGCTGGAGGGATTCGTAGACGCCGTGGTCGCGGCTGTAGAGCATCGAGCGCTTGATGCCGTTGATGGCCACCGGCGGGCGCTCGGCGATTCTCCGCGCGGCGGCGAAGGCGCCTTCGAGCAGGGCTTCCGGGGTGGCGAAGACCTTGGCCAGCAGCCCCAGGCGATGGGCTTCGGCGGCGTCCAGGGTGTCGCCGGTCAGCGCCAGGTAGCGGGCCACGCCGGCCGGGATCAGCCGGGGCAGGCGCTGCAGGATGCCGAGGTCGGCCATCATGCCGATGTTGGTTTCCTCGATGCGGAACTTCGCCGCCTCGGTGGCGAAGCACAGGTCGCAGGCGGCGATCAGGTCGAAGCCGCCACCGATGCAGGCGCCCTGGACGGCAGCGATCACCGGGAAGCGTGCCTGTTCCAGGGCATTGAGCGCGCCCTGCATGCGCTCCAGGTTGACCTGCAGCACCTCGCGTTCCTGCGGGTTGTTGGCGTGGAATTCCTTGGCGGCGGAGAACATCTGCAGGTCCAGACCGCCGCAGAACACCTTGCCCTGGGCGGAGATGACCAGCGCCCGCACCGAGCCCGAGCGGCTCAACTGGTCGACGGCGGCGGGCAGTTCACTCCAGAAGGCGCGCGTCAGGCTGTTGGCCTTGTCGGGGCGATTGAGCTGCAGGTGGGCGACGCCGTTGTCGACGCTGACGGCGAAACACTCATAGGTTGGGGCCATGGAAACACCTCGGGGGCGGATAATCTTGGCGATGCTAAGATTCGATCTTTGCAGCGTCAAGATTTTTCCGAGTGCTAAGATCGCGACGCCCCGCCGCCCACGAAATCAAGGCCCCCGCCGCCCATGAGCAAGACACCTCAACGCGCCCGCGACACCTACCACGTCGGCAATCTCGCCCCGCAACTGCTCGATGCCGCGCGGGAGATGCTGGAGGAAGTGGGCCCCAGCAAGCTGTCGCTGCGGGCGGTTTCGGAGCGGGTGGGGGTGAGTTCGACGGCCGCCTACCACCACTACGCCAACCGCGCCGAGCTGGTGGGCCAGTTGGCGGCCCAGGGCTTTCGTGAATTGGGCGCCGTGCTGCGTATCGAAGATGGCGGCAGCACCGGCCTGCAGAAACTGCGTGACGCCAGCCTGGCCTACTTCAGCTTCGCCCGGGCCAACCCGGCGCTGTACCAGTTGATGTTCGGCCCGGAACTGGCCAGCGGCGAGATGCCCCTCGACTACATCGAGGCGCGGGACCGGGCCTTTGGCGAGCTGCGGCGGATCATCGCCGAGATCCTCGGCCAGGGCATGGACAGCGCCGAGGTCCGCCGCGCCGCGCTGGCGGGTTGGTCCTACACCCACGGCCTGGCGTCGCTGGTGATCCATGGCGTGCTGCAGTTCCCGGCCGGTACCACCGATGCACGCTTCGTCGACAGCACGCTGCAGGGCTTCGAGCACCTGTTCAATGCCGGCGGCGGCGTGGGTTCCGGAACGTGAGGGGCTGACGAGAGGGGCGCGGGCCCTTGCAGCGAGGCAAGGGCACGGCGAAGGGAGGCGGGATTATTCCAGGTGTTCGGGGTTGACCGGGTCGCCGGACTTCATGTTCAGCTGCGCGCGCACATCTTCGAACATCGCATCGTAGTGTTTGTGCATCGAGCCAATGCTGCTCATGGCTTTGGGAATGCCGTATTTTTCGGCGATCTTGGTGATGTTGCTGGCGAAGTTATAGGCCAGGTCCTTGGGCAGGAAGAAGGACTCCTTCAGTTCCTTGTTGAAGATGCTGCCATGGACGGTGAAGAGCATGCCTTTGCCTTCCTTGGGGTCCGTGGTGACCTCGTAGTCGATGCACAGGTTGTAACTGAAGTCGTGCTCGTTCAGCGCATGACGCTCGATATGCAGGTGGCCGGGTTCGAATGTCGCCATTGCTCTTTCTCCTTCATGAATAGCGTGAATCAGCTGCGTCCGCGCAAAGAATAAAGCAGAGCTGCGAGGCACTGAAAACTAGTTCCTTTTCAGGGTTTGTAAAGCCCGCGGGAGCGCCGGTACGGGCGTCCTGCGGGTATTGGACGCGCCTGCTCATCGGTCATTCAATGTGCTTCCATCGTTCCATGGCGGTGCCTGCCCGATCACCTAATGATCAGGGCCCGATCAAAGGCCGGGCGGGAGTAACGCCAACTAAGACAATGAGAAAAGAGGCGCGTCGAGTGTAAATAACAGCGATAAAACTCTGGGATCCAGTAAACTCTGCGTGCGCTTGCCTGTCAGAATCACTGAAGCAACCCACCCGAAGGTTTTCCATGTCCAAACTTGCAGAATTCAAGGCTCTCGAAGCCAAGCTGGCCGAACAACTGGCTCAACTCGATGCACTGAAGAACGATAAAGAACTCAAGCGTGAAATCGAATTCGAACAGAAGCTGCGTTCGCTGCTGGGCGAGTACAACTTCTCGCTGCGCAATGTGATCGCCATCCTCGACCCGAGCGTTTCGCGCAGCCCCGTTGCCGCTAAAGCCGGCGGTCAGCGCCGCGAGCGCGCGGTGAAGGTCTATATCAACCCGAAGACCAACGAGCGCGTCGAAACCAAGGGCGGCAACCACGGCGTATTGAAAGCCTGGAAAGCCGAACACGGTGCTGAAACCGTGGAAAGCTGGCTGCAGTAACCGCTTCTGCCCAGTTGCAAACAGCCCGCTTCGGCGGGCTTTTTGTTGCGGGTGAAAGAGCGATAACGTCGGCCTGGCTATTCGATCGTGTTTGAACAGGCAATGAGCACAGGAGGCCATTGCGTTGTTCTTATATCGCTCGCGGGATACCCGGATGGATTGATTGGTTACTCCGTTGCGATACCTCGCACTCCATCACTTGCCAGCGATAAGCTCCGCTCCCAGCACCGTTCAATAACACTTCAAACGATAGAACCCCATGAAATCCGATGGCTCCCTCAGTGCACGCGAGGTCTACCAACTGCTCAAGGACATCGCCCTGGGTGTGCGCCTTATGCGCCGTGGCACGGAGCAGGGCTGGAGCCGGGACCATCGCGGCGACGTCGAGCTCGCTGTCGATGGCTGGCGGCTGACGCTGTACAACGAATTCGGCCACCTCGACCACTGCAGCGCCTGCACCTCGGCGGACGGCCGGCAGGGCGCGCCCGAGGCCTGGGCGCGGTTCGGCACCGACCCCACTCAGCTGTTGAGCCAATGGGAGCGCAGCCAGTTGGAGGGCTTGCTGCATAGGCTCTAGGCGGCCGCTGGATGTTTTTCGCGGTTGAAACCGCTCCCACGGAACAGGCTTGATCGCGGTCAAGGCGCACGTGGATGGGCACGGTAACGTTGGGGCAACCCGTAGCCGAAGCCCGAGCGTCCACATGGCCAAGCCCTTTCCCCTCAACCCCAAGCACCCCGAGCGCATCTGCTGGGGCTGCGACCGCTATTGCGCGGCGAGTGATCTGGCCTGCGGCAATGGCGCGGACCGCACCATGCACCCGGTGGAGACCTTCGGCGAGGATTGGCACGAACAGGGGGAGTGGGGCATCGAGCCGGTGGCGGGGCCGGATGCCGTGCAGGAGGCGAAGCCGTGACCTGCCATCTCCCCCTGGCCCCGCACGCGAACTGCTATGGACAGAAACACCCGAACTGATACTGGCTGGCCGCCCATTCGCCGTTGCATAGTCGGAGTCTTTTTCTCGACGCGCACGGTAGCGGAGGCTGAGCATGGATGTGCTCATGGGGTTGCTTGCGGCCCTGCTTTGGGGTGGAACGGATTTCATGGTCGGGTTGAATGCCCGGGCCGTGGGCGTGCAGCGCGCGGTGTTCTTCAGCCAGACCCTGGGGCTGTTGCTGATGAGCCTGCTGCTCGTGGTGTTTCCCGCCTTCCTGCTCAAGCTGACCGACGCCGCGCCGGGGGACTGGGGCATGGGCGTGCTGGCGGCCTGCTTCACCCTGTGCGGCGCGCTGGCGCTGTCGAAGGCCTTCTCCATCGGCAAGGCGTCGATCGTCGCGCCGGTGGTTACCTCCTATGGCGTGGTCACCACCCTGCTTGCCTGGCTGGGTGGCGAGCGGCTCAGCGGGTTGCAGCTGGCGTGCATCGGCCTGTGCGTAGTCGGTGTGATCCTCTCCAGCATCACCCGTGGGTCCGACACGCCGCATCATGTCGAGCCGCGCCGCTCCATCGCCTATGCACTGCTCGGGGCGCTGCTGTACGGCACCAGCCTGTGGTTGCAGGGGCACTTCACCCTGCCGCGCCTGGGCACGGTGGGCATGCTTTGGCTGGGCTACCTGGTGGGCGTCAGCCTGTTGCTGGTACTGATGCTGAGCCGCGGTGGCAGCCTCAAGCCGCCCGCGCCCCGGCATGCCTTCGCGCTGGCGGGCACCAGCCTGATGAACCTGGGCGGTTTCTCGGCCTTCGCGTTCGGCGCCATGGCTGGCTCGGTGTCGGTGGTGACGGTGATCAGCACGCTGTCCGGCGGGATCGCGGCTATCCTCGGCTACCTGTTCTTCAAGGAGCGGCTGGCGCCCGTGCAAGTGGTTGGCGTGACCCTGGTGCTGCTCGGCGCCATGGTGCTGCACGTGAAGGCATGACGGTCATGTGGGCGGCGTAGCCTGCATCCGCCGGATGAAAAATGGATTAACGAATTCCGTGTTCCTGGCACTCCCTCCCGACCTTTATGCTCGGCGCGGAATTGCCCCTGGCCACTGACCTTCCCACCCCTGGAGAGCCCGATGTCCTTCGTCGATTCGATCGTTGAGCAGGTGTTGCGCATAGAGCTGGGGATTCACCACAGCAGCGTGCGCCTGTTGTGCCGGACCGATGGTGAAGCCCTGCATGACCTGCGCATCGGCCTGCGGCGGCTGCGCAGTCTGCTGCGGCCCATTCGCAACCTGGAGTCGGTGCGTGAGCTGGATACCGCGGCAGCGGAGGTGGGGCGGCTGACCACGCCGATCCGCGACCTGGAAGTGATGATCATCGAGCTGGAGCGTCAGGGGCTGCCCGACCTGGCGCAACTGCGCCGCCAGCGTCTGGAGCAGGGCTATCGCATGGTCGAGGACAGCCCCACCATTCGCACGCTGATGGCCAGCCTCGATGACTGGCCGGAGCAGTTCCGTGATGCCCAGCGTGCGGGCGAGCTGCGGGCGTTGCGCGACTTCATCCGCAAGCGCCTGAAGAAGCAGCGCGACACGCTGGTGGCCGCACTGCGCGACCCGGCCTACGACCGCCACGCATTGCGCATCCTGGTCAAGCGCATGCGCTACGCCCACGACGCCTACCCGAGCCTGTCGCCGGTCACCGCCAAGGCCGCCGCGTCCCTCAAGGCCGTGCAGGGCGCGCTGGGGGATTGGCACGACCACTTCCAGTGGTGCCTGAAGGTCGACAGCGAGCGTGACCTGGAGCCCCTGCGCCGCCCGTGGGAGATCGCCATGGAGGCGTCACTGAAGGCAGCGGAAGCAGAGTTGCAGAACCTGCTGGAGCGCCTCGAAGGAAACTGAAAACCCGCGATCAACCGTTGCCGGCGTGAGCGGTGAACTTGACGAACACCAGTTCGGGGTCGCCGTCATCCAGGTTGTCGATGCGGCCGCTGGGGGTGAAGCCATGCCGGGCCAGCAGGGCGAGCATCGGTGCGTTGGAGGCGTTGGTCGAGGTGAACAGCTTGGGCCCGGTGCACTGCCGCTCCAGCTCCGCCATCAGCGCTGAGGCGACGCCTCGGCGGCGTGCCCCGTCCTTCACCATCACCAGGGCGATGAAGTCGTGTTCGAAGAAGGAGCGGTCGAGCACGCCGTAGCCGAGCAGCGTCGAATCATCGTGGGTTTCCACCGCTACCCAGCATTGGTCGGCCGCTACCGCGTTGGCGATGAAGGCCTTGCGGCTCGGCTGCTCGCGGACTATCGGGTCCAGCGCCACGAGAGCTTCGGTATCCGCGCTGCGGGCGCGTCGCACGGTGGGGAGCGTCATGGTCGGCTCATGCCTGGGGAAGGGCGGCCAGTCTAACCACCGGCTCTCCCTCCGTCTTCCGATGCTTCCCGGAGAAGGCCCTGGCGGTACTGGTTGAGCGTGGTGCCGGTCCAGCGGCGGAAGGCCTGGCGCAGGCTGGAGCCGTCGTTGTAGCCGAGCAGCTCGGCGATCTGTTCGGTGGTCAGCTGGGTGCGCCCCAGCAGTTCCCGCACCCGCTGCAGGCGGGCCTGGTCGAGTATCTGCCGGTAGCTGCAGCCCTCGTCGGCCAGGCGTCGGCGCAGGGTGCGTTCGGTGAGCTTGAGGTGCTGGGCGATCTGGCCGATGTCCGGGTAACGGTCCGGCAGCGAGGCGAGCAGGGCGGTGACGCGCTGGCGGGTGCCGCCCATCTCGCTCTCCAGCAGCTTGTTGAAGCCCTCGCTGGCCAGCGCCAGGGCCGCCTGGAACACCGCCGGGTTGGCGGTGGGGATCGCCGATTCGAGCAGGCCCGCCGGCAGGTGGAAGACGATGTCGCTGCCACGGGAGCGTACCGGCATGCCGAAGTAGGCGAGGTAGGGCTGGGTGCTCTCCAGCCCGGCGGGCAGGGTCAGGCCGAGCCCCTGCAGCGGGCGGCCCATCAGTTGGTTGAACAGGTGATAGGCGGCGGAGGCCAGCACGTTCGCGTGGAACTGGCGCTGCCGGGCGTCCCAGCCCGCCCGGGTGCGGAAGCGGGTGGTGACGCGGACATCCCCCTGGCCTTGCGCCTCGACCAGGATGTCGGCGATGTCCGGGTTGAACAGCAGCATGTAGGCGCGGACCACCTTCAGGGCGTCGGCGAGGGTTTCCGCGCTCATCAGGGCGAGGCCGGCCATGCCGTAATCGGTGGCGCGGTAGTGCTCGCCCAGGCTCAGGCCGTCGATGGCGTCGCCGTGGTTGCGCACGATCCAGTCGTACAGGGCGTGGCTGGGCGGCTGCTCGTCGGGGCTGTCGGCGAGCAGCAGTTGCGGCGCCTCCAGGCCCCGGCCGTGCAGGTAGTTCTGCAGCGGTCGCCACTCGAAGTCGAAGGTCAGCGCTGACGGCGGCATGCCGGGCTCCTCAGGGATCACAGGTTGCGCGCGATGGCGCGGAAGGCTTCGAGCGATTCGTATTCCATGCGCGTGCCGTCCTCGTTGTAGCGTGCATAAGCGGAGGTCTTGGCGATCACCACGCGGCGCGTCGGGTTGACGTAGATGAACTGGCCATAGACGCCCACGGCCATGTACTCGCCTTCGTCGCCCTGCGGCACCCACCACTGGTAGCCGTAGCCGAGGTTCGGCTGGCCCTGCTCCTTATAGCGCCCGGGGCGGAGGAAATCCTTCGCGGGGGTGACCGATTGCTGCACCCACTGCCGCGGCACGATCTGCTCGCCCGCCAGGTTGCGGCCCTCGTGCAGGTACAGCAGGCCGAAGCGGGCGTAGTCGCGCAGGCACAGGTTGAGGCCGCCGAAGGCGATCTCCGCGCCGTCGTTGTCGGTCAGCCACTGGCCGTCGCACTCGGCGCCGAGGGGCGACCACAGCTTCTCGGCCATGTAGTCGGCGAGGTCGCGGCCGGTGGCGCCCTTGAGCACCATGCCCAGCACTTGGGTGTCCACGCTCACGTAGTGGTGCTCGGTGCCGGAGGCGCCGGCGCTTTTGAGCTGCGCCACCCAGGCGTCCACCGAGCCGCCGAGGGCGATGGTCTGGCCCAGCTGGTTGATGCCCGCCTCGGGGTCGGCGTAGTCCTCGTTGAAGGCGATGCCAGAAGCCATTTCCAGCACGTCCTGCAGCGGCACGCCGTCGTAGCCGCTGCCCTTGAGCGCGGGCGCGTAGTCGCTGACCGGGTCGCGGATATCGCGGATCGCACCTTCCTTCAGGGCGATGCCCACCAGGGCGGAAACGAAGGACTTGCCCACCGACCAGGAGATGGCTCGGGAATCCTCGCGGTTGCCCCGGAAGTACTGCTCGTAGACGACCCGGTCGGCCGCCATGACCAGCATGCCGGTGGTGCCCGAGGTCACCAGCCAGTCACCCAGGGCCTGGTCCCGGCCCTGGAAGTGGAAGCGCTCCACCAGCGCCTTGGGCGCCGTCTGCAGGGGGGCGCTCACGGGGCCCTTGGGGATCGGGCGCGCCTGGAAGATCGTCGGCATGGAGCGGAAGTTCTGGGTGATCCGCTCGGGGTCGAACAGGGTGTGGAAGTGCCACAGGCGCATGCCCAGTTGCGTGGCGAGCACCAGGACGATGCCGCCCACCAGCAGGGCGGATGCCAGCAGCAGGCGTTTTACCGAGAGGCGGCTCATCGGGCGGCCTCGGCGTATAGCGGTTGGCAGTCGGGGATGTAGATGAAGGTGGGGCGATACGCAGCGGTTCTTCTCATTGTTTTCTCTGCCGGGTGGAAGGTGTTTCACCGGGGTGCAGTGAACCAGCCGCCAGGCGTGGAGCGCGAGAAGCGCTCCGGACAAAAAACGATGGAAATCGGACAGGCCTGCTGCCTCAGGCCAGCTCCAGCACCTGACCGTCGGCGGGAATCAGCAGGCGCCGGGCCAGGCCGCTGGCGTGCGCTGCCTCCGCGAGCTCCTCGCGGGTGACCGGGCAGTGGTTGATGGCCTGCAGGTGATTGGCGACCACGATGCCCCGGCTGAGGCGGGTGAATTCGAGCACCTCGTCCAGGCCCATGATGATGTCGTCGCCGATATCGAAGCGCGCGCCACCGGCCGGTACCACGCACACCTGGGGCTGATGGTGCAGCACGAAGTCGCGCACCCCGGGCGTGAGGATGGTGTCGCCGGCCAGGTACAGGCTGGGTTCGCCGGGCATTTCGATCAGGTAGCCGACGCCGTGCTCCATCAGGCGCCCGACCAGGCCCTTGCCGTGGGTACAGCGCACGGTGCGGATGGTCCCGCCGAAAAAGGGCACCGGCTCCGCGTGCCCCTCCGGCAGCGGCTGCACGTTCAAGCCCAGCCGCGCCAGGTAGGGCGCGTCGTGCGGGGTGCAGATGACCGGGATCTGCCGCTCCCGCAGCCAGCGCGTACCGGCGCGGTCCAGGTGGTCGAAGTGGCCTTTCTGGCAGTGGGTGATCAGGCAATGGGTGACGGACTCCAGCGCCTGCGGGGCCGATTCGGGCAGCTCGACCGTGGGGTTGCGCTGCCGCCCGGCGAAGATGCGCAGCGAGGGCAGGGTGCCTTTGCGCGCCAGCATGGGGTCCACCAGGATGCGCTGCTGGCCCAGGTCGAGAATGATCGTTGCGTTGCGGAGTTGCTGGATCTTCATCATGTGTTCCTCCTAGGGTATGGCGCCATGGTGCCGAGGACCGGGTCTGGCGATAATGGCGGGAATGGACATAGTTCATTCATTTCCAGTCACGTCATTCTCCGCCACGGTGCCCCTATGAAGATCGGCCTGCTGTTGTTTCCCGGTTGCATGCCCGCGGGGCTGCTGGCTTTTGGCGACATGCTCCACGCGGCCAACCGCCTGGCCGGGGGCGAGTTGTTCGAAACCTGTTTCGTGGGCATGCACGGCGGCCCGGTGGAGTGCGCCCATGGGCTGGTGCTGGCGGCGAGCCAGGGCATCGCCGAGGGCGAGCTGGATGCCGTGCTGATTCCGGGCTTCTGGGCGGAGTCTCCGCAACAGGTCGAGGCGATGCTGGCCGGCAACGCCGCATTGCTGGGTGCCCTGGCTCGGCTGCACAAGCGCTGCCAGCTGTGGAGCTATTGCACGGGCGTGTGCCTGGTCGCCGCCAGTGGCCGCCTCGATGGGCAGCCCGCCACCGTGACCTGGTGGCTGGCGGATGCATTGCTCAAGCGCTACCCCAAGGTGCGCTGGCAGAGCGAGAGCAATTGCATCTTCAACACACGCAGCGCCACCGCCAGTGGTGTCAACGGTTACCTGCCGCTGGCCCAGGCCCTGATCGAGCGGCAGGTGAGCCAGAGCGTGTTCCACGACCTCGACCGTTTGATGGTGTTGCCACGCCCGGCCCAGGTGCACGATGCCTTCCAATCCCTCAGCCTGATCGAGCAGCCCAGCCCATTGCTGCGCCGCCTGCACGGCCTGGTGCAGGGGCTGCCGGCCGAGCAGATCACGGTGCAGAAGCTGGCGGCCGAACTGGGCATGTCGGAGCGCACCCTGGCCCGCAAGGTGCGCGATGAAACCGGGGTGGCGGCGGCCACCTATGCGCGGCGCATCAAGCTGAGCCAGGTCAGCGAGCGCCTGACCCTGACCTCCGCCCCGCTGAAGACCATCAGCGACGAGCTGGGCTTCAGCAGCGATTCGAACCTCACGCGCATGTTCAAGGAACTGACCGAACTGACGCCCGTGCAATACCGGCAGCGCTTCGGGCGGGTGCAGGGATGAAGACGGCGATGCGGACGAGGTGCGCTATGCCATGGAAACCCGGCCTGCTGCTAGCACTCGTGCTCAGCGCCGGTGCAGCGGTGGCACAACCTGGAGCGGATGAGCCGCCGCCCGCTCGCGTCGACCCCTGCGCCCTGAAGCGCGATGGCGCGGTCTGCAGCGAACAGGACCCGATCTTCCAGCAAGTGATGGATGAGCTGAACCGTGAGCGGCGGGAGGCGGAGTTGGTGCAGGGGGAGAGGGAAAGGGAGAAGGGGGAGTAGCTGTGGCTGTACAAGAGCAATGTCAAAACGCTTACCTCCGACCAGAGGCAATCTCATCGGTCGGAGGTGTTTCATAGGGGGAATGTGCATTTACCCAGTACCGGTTAGTTCGGTCTTCGCTCAGCAGTCTCGATTTCCATCTCTGCCTTGGTGAACGGCAGTTTCTCAAGGGGAACGGCTTGGGCATGGAGTGCGCGTAACTTGTTTAGAAACACCTGATCTTCAATTCTCATCCCAGGCACGATCTTCCCAACATCCATGTTGATAAGCGAAGCGACGATTACACCGGCAATTGCGCCCCCTGCCGCGGCTTGTCCGTAGTTGAGGTGGCTGCTGCCAACTACCGCTTGGCCAACGACTCCACCCAAAGCCCCTCCTGCCATGAAACCTATTAGGCTGACTTTTTCACTGCTTGGGTCGGCTATGTATCCAGCGGTGGAGCAGTTGGCCTCCTCTGGAGGTACCTGTACAGGTACCGAGCTTACCGAGTCGTAGTGATACAGGCGCGGTGGTCTGGTCTGATCATGGGGAATGATGAAACCACCGTCGTAGTTCATATGCGTTGAGACGCCTGGCGGACTGTCTTTCTGGCCTACCCGCTCGATGTAGACGCCGCCTGGCGGGGCTCTGTAGTACGTGCCTTCGGCATCTTCTTTCTCGGAAAGATAAGGGCCGCGCTCCAAGTGAATTTCCCACTCGATCTTGAGCAATCCGTATTTGCCGGATGCAACCAAGCGCTGAGGAATCTCTACGCACGTTGGTCGGCTGGGTGTAGAAAGATCTTCCGGTTTAATGGCGTTTGTACAGCCCGCCAGTCCCGTAAGCACCAATAAAACGGTGCCCAACCTTGATCGATTCAAGACCCATGTCACGTATCGCCAGCTCATTAAAACCTCCTGTAAGTGAGCCTTTCATTTATTGCGAGCGAGCGGATTCTACGTGACGTTTCTGCCCTTCAGCCAGGCAGCACCTTCGCCAACACCACACAGGCCACCACGAGCCCCAGCACCACCCAGCGCAGGCCGTTGGGCGGGAGGAAGCCGAACAGGTGCAGGGTGCGGGCGGTGAACACGTGCCGGCACTCGGGGCAGCGCACCTGCATCCTGGCGGCGAAGGCGATCTGGTTGACGCCCACGCCACTGGCGACGAGCGCCTTGCGCGCCGGGAAGAGCGCCGAGCAGGCGGGGCAGGCTTCCAGTTCCTTCATGGGGTCTTCTCCGTTCCAGGGGGCCAGGCAAGGTGGTTCTGCCAGCGAACATACAGGCTCGGGGCCAGGCGGCGCGCCCCTGTGATACCGCGCTGAGACCCCCTGCACATTCGCTGGTGGGAGGCGGTACCGGCCCGGTGCTCGCCGGGTTCGAGGGTTGTCTTGTAGACTTCCGCCCTGTCACGGTGCGACGGCCTGCGTTCGATGCGGCCGCCATCCGTGGCTCCCCTGGGCTCTGCTGGTACCTGGCCGCATGCATGCCATCCGCCTTTCCCGTCAGCTGTCTTCCTGGCTTCTGTTCGTACTGACCCTGCTGGCGCTGCCGGCCGGCGCGGGCGAGCGGGTGGTCGATGCCGCGGCGGTGGACAAGGCCGCGCTGTCCCTGACTCCCTACGTGTCGCTGCTGGAAGACCCGGAGCGGTCCTTCACCCTGGCCGATGTACAGGCCCCCGCGCTGGCGGCGCGCTTCCAGGGTGACCAGCCGCCCGGCAATGCCCTGGCGCTGGGTTTCACCCGCTCGGCCTTCTGGCTGCGCCTGATGCTGCACAACCCGGGTGATACGCCGTTGCGGCGCATGCTGGTGGTGGAGAACCCGCGCATTTCCCATGTCGAGGCGCATATCCCGGATGCTCATGGCGTCTACCACGCCACCGCCACCGGCTGCGACGTGGCGCCCTCGAGCAAGGCATACGCCAACCGCAACTTCGTCTTCCCGCTGCTGCTGCCGGCGCATTCCGAGCAGGTGATCTACCTGCGCGTGGCGTCCAGCGTGGGGCTGCTGGTGCCGTTGCAGTTGTGGCCGGTGGAGGCCTTCCACGCCTACGAGCGCGACGACTACGTGAGCAAGGTCTGGTACTTCGGCATCGCCACCGCCATGGTGCTGTTCAACCTGATGCTGTTCGTGGCCCTGCGCGACCGGGTGTACCTGCTCTACGTGGCCTTCGTTTCCTGCACCGCCTTCACCCTGGCGATCAAGAACGGCCTGGCGCCGGACTGGGCCATCGCCGGGCTGCCGCTCAACTCCAACGTCGCCTATTACTCGGGCGTGTCCCTGGCCCTCAGCGCGATGCTGCTGTTCACCCGGCGCATGCTGCGCACCGACCAACTGATGCCGAGGGTGGACCGGCTGCTGCTGGCGATGGTCGCGCTCTACCTGGTGACGCCATTGCTCTACGCCATCGCCTTGCCGCTGTTCTCGCGCCTGGCGGTCTACTTCAACCTGGCCACGGCCGTGGTGGTGCTGGGCGTGGCCCTGGCCGGGGTGATCAAGCGCCAGCGCAGCGCCTGGTTCTTCCTCGCGGCTTTCGCCCTGCTGATGTTCGGCGGTGCCATGACCACGCTGCGGGCCATGGGCCTGATGCCCACCAACATGTTCACGGTGGACGGCATCCAGTTGGGCTCGGCCATGGAGATGATCGTGCTGGCCTTCGCCCTGGCGGACCGTTTCAACGTGATGCGCCGCGACAAGGCGCGGGTGCAGGAGGCACTGCTGCAGGCCCAGGAAAAGCTGGTGGAGACACTGCAGGGCTCGGAGCGCGAGCTGGAGCTGCGCGTGGCCCAGCGCACCGACGAGTTGCAGGCGCTCAACAGCAAGCTGGAGACCCTGAGCCTGACCGACGCCCTGACCGGCATCGCCAACCGCCGCCACTTCGACGAGGTGCTGCAGCAGGAATGGCACCGCGCCCAGCGCACGGGTGAGCCCCTGGCGCTGGCGATTCTCGATGTCGACTGGTTCAAGCGCTACAACGACCACTATGGCCACCCGGCGGGCGACGCCTGCCTGCAACGCATCGCCCAGGTGCTGGCCAGCACCGTCAGCCGTTCCAGCGACCTGGTGGCGCGTTATGGCGGCGAGGAGTTCGTCTTCCTCGTGCCCATGACCGATGCGGCCGGCGCCCAGGGCATCGCCCAGCGCCTGGTGCAGGCCATCGAGGAGCTGGCCTTGCCCCATGAGCTATCCACCTTCGGCCGGGTCACCGTCAGCATCGGTGTCGCCGCCATGGTGCCGGGGCAGGGCGAGGCCGCCGAAACCCTGCTGCAACGCGCCGATGCGGCGCTCTACGAGGCGAAGAAGGCGGGGCGCAATCGCGTCGGGCGCTTCATCTAGGGCGCGCCTTCTGCGGGCCTGCTAGGCGGGCGTGGCCAGGTGGGCGAGCAGCTGCCGTGCATGGGATGACAGCGCCTCCTGGCCCTTGATGCACAAGCGCAACTCCCGTGTCGCCCAGGTGTTCTCCAGGCTGACGATGGCCACCGGCAGTTCCTGCGCCAGGCGTGTGGCGCCCGCTTCAGGGAGCATGGCGATGCCGGCGCGCTGGGCCACCAGCTGGGCGATGGCGTCGAAGCTCGGCGCACGCACCCGCACCTTCAGCGGCACGGCGTAGTTCAGCGCCATCTCCTCGATGAAGCGCTGCATGGCGCGCTCCGGCGGCAGGCAGACGAAGGCGAAGCCCAGGGCCTCGCGCATGTGCGCCTGGCGGCGGCCGGCCAGCGGGTGGTCCTGGGGCACCAGCAGCACCAGGCGGTCGTCGCGGAACGGCATGGAGACCAGCCCACCGGTGGGCAGGTTGCCGTCGTAGACGCCGATGTCGAATTCGCCGGCCTGCACGCCACGCAGCACGTCGCGGCTGTTCAGTTCGGTGAGCTGCAGGTCCACTTCCGGGTAGTCGGCGAGGAAGGGCCCCAGGGTGGCGGGCAGGAAGGTGCTGTTGGCCACGGTACTGGCCGCCAGGCGCAGGGTGATGCGGCGCTGGCCGGCGAGCTCCTGCAGGGTGTCCTTGAGCTTCTGCGCCTCGTGCAGCACGCCGTGACAGCCTTCCAGCACCAGCCGCCCCGTGGGTGTCAGGCTCATGCCATCGGCCTTGCGCACGAACAGGGCCAGCCCGCAGCGTTCCTCGAACTGGCGCAGCCGGGTGCTGGCCGCCGAGACGGCCACGGGGAAGGTGGCGGCGGCCTTGCTCAGGCTGCCGGTGGCGGCGATGGCGGTGAGCAGGCGCAGGTCGGCGAGATCGAAGTGCAAGGGCGTTCTCCTTTGAAGAAGGGGCCGTTCGGTAAAAAGCGATTCTAGCGCTGGCGCCTTCGCTTCAGAATAACGGTAGCCACCTTGCAGACCGGATACCTGATGAACGCCTTGCTCTCCCTCTATAAACGCAGCGCCGCCAACGGCAGCCTCTTCGCCGTGCTTTCGGCCGCCGGATTCAGCCTCAAGGCGATCTTCGTCAAGCTGTCCTATGCGGCTGCGCCCGTGGATGCGGTGACCCTCCTGGCGATGCGCATGGGCCTGGCGTTGCCCCTGTTCGCCTGGTTGCTGTGGCTGAGCCGCGGCACCGGTGAGGTGGCCTTGTCCGGCCGCGACTGGTTTCGCGTGCTGCTGCTGGGGATGTTCGGCTACTACCTGTCCAGCCTGTTCGACTTCTACGGGCTGGAATACATCAGCGCCGGCCTGGAGCGGCTGATCCTGTTCACCTACCCGACGCTGGTGCTGGTGTTCCAGGCGCTGATCTTCCGTGAGCGGCCGAGCGGGCGCACCTTGCTCGCCATGGGCCTGTGCTACCTGGGGCTCGGGGTCGCGCTGATGCACGACATCGGCAGCACCGACATGGGCACGCAGGTGATGATCGGCGCCGCCTGGGTGTTCGCCAGCGCGGTGACCTATGCGCTCTATTACCTGGGCACCGGCGTGATGGTGAAACGCATCGGCTCCATGCGCCTGGCCGGCCTGGCCGGGGGCGCCTCGGCGCTGATGGTGCTGGCGCACTACGGCGTGGCGGCCGACTTCACCCAGTTGGCCACGCTGCCGGCTTCGGTGTGGCTGTACACCGCGCTGATGGCGCTGCTCTCCACCGTGCTGCCGATCTACTGGATGGCGTTGGCGATCCAGCGCCTGGGCACCACCCACACCGCCGCCGTGGGCAACCTGGGGCCGGTGCTGACCATCCTGGCGTCCTGGGCGTTGCTGAACGAGGCCATCTCGGCCTACCAGCTGGTCGGGCTGGTACTGGTGCTGTTCGGTGTGTCGCGGCTCAAGGCGGCGCCGCCCAAAGCCGTTGTGGCCGAGGACGCGGCGCTCGCAGTGCCTGCCGTCGTTCCGGTGGGGGCGGGGCGCCAGAACGCCGACTGAGGCTGCGTTACGGCAGCCTAGAGCGGGAGCCGCCGACAGGCGCACGAAGCTGTTCTACTCTCCCAGCGTCGAGCCATCGTCCGGGGTGTAGAGCACATGGGAAGTAGCCACAAGGCAGTGGGGCCGAGCGCATGGCGCGGCGGGTTTTGGGGCTGGCTGGCGCTGTGCCTGTGCGCGCTGGCGCCAACCCTGGCGCAGGGGGTGGAGCCGGCGGCCGAAGGCGGCGCCCAGACCGCTGAACTCAAGGTGGTGAATCGCAGCATCCTGGTATTCCGCGCCGTGGTGCTGGGCGAGGGCCCGGAGCTGCGGGCCAGGCGAGCCAAGGCGGTGATCGGCGAGGCGCTGGAAGGCACCGAGCGGCTCGACGTCCGGGTCGACGCCGTGGGTGACGATTACCTGGTGCTGCTCGGCGACCGCCGTGCCTTTATCGTCGCGCCGGAGGATGTCGACCCGCTGGTGGCGCATTCCGTTCGTGAGGCCGCCCAGGACGCCGCCGAGAAGCTGCGCCTGGTGGTGACCGAGACGCAGCAGGCGCGCAGCCTGCGTTTCATCGCCGAGGCGGCGGGGTATTCCGCGCTGGCGACCCTGTTGTTCTTCGCCGCACTCAAGGCCATTCAGTTCGTCCGCAGCAGGCTGCTGGAGCGCTTGCCTGGCGTGATGACGCGCCATGCCCAGGCCTTTCGCGTCGGGCCGACGCCGGTGCTCGACCTGCGCTACCTGTACCCCCTGGTGGGCCGGGTGTTCTGGGCGATCCGCTGGGCCTTGATCCTGCTGTTGACCTATGAGTGGCTGAGCTTCGTGCTGTCGCGTTTCCCCTATACACGGCCCTGGGGCGAGAGCCTCAACAGCTACCTGCTGGAGGTGGCCGGTTATCTGTTGCAGGGCATCATCGGTGCGGTGCCGGGGTTGATCCTGGCCATTTCGATCTTCTTCATCGCCCGGGGCGTGACGGCGTTCAGCCGACGCGTGCTGCGGCGGATGGCGACGCCGGGAACCCTCAGCTGGCTGAACCAGGAGACGCTGCCCACCACCACCCGGCTGACCTCGCTGGCGATCTGGCTGTTCGCCCTGGCCATGGCCTATCCCTACCTGCCGGGGGCGGGTACCGAGGCGTTCAAGGGGCTTTCGGTGCTGGTGGGGCTGATGATTTCCCTCGGCGCCTCCAGCGTGGTGGGGCAGGCGGCGGCGGGGCTGATCCTCACCTACACGCGCACGTTGCGGGTGGGCGAGTTCGTGCGCATCGGCGAGCACGAGGGCACGGTCACCGAGCTGGGCATGTTCACCACGCGGGTGCGTACCGGGCTGGGCGAGGTGCTGACCATCCCCAACTCGATGATCACCAGCAGCGTGACCAAGAACTACTCGCGCGCCGTGCAGGGCCCCGGCTACGTGGTCGATACCACCGTAACCATCGGTTACGACACGCCCTGGCGCCAGGTGGAGGCGATGCTGCTGGAGGCGGCGCGGCGCACGGCGGGCATTCTCGAGCAGCCGGCCCCGCAGGTGTTCCAGACGGCGCTGTCGGACTTCTACCCCGAATACCGCCTGGTGGCGCAGGCCATCCCCAGCGAGCCGCGGCCCCGCGCCGAGCTGCTGAGCGAGCTGCACGCCAATGTCCAGGATGTATTCAACGAGTACGGCGTGCAGATCATGTCGCCGCACTACCTGGGCGACCCGCAGCAGGAGAAGTGGGTGCCGCGGGAGCAGTGGTTCGTCGCCCCCGCGCGGGAGCGGGACGAACCCTGAGACGTGGCGGTCAGCCTGGCAACCTGGCGATCACCTTGATCTCGAAATCGAAGCCATAGAGCCAGGTCACGCCCACGGCGGTCAGCGTCGGGTGCGGCGCGGCGCCCCAGAACTCCGGCACCACCTCCCAGATGGCTTCGAACTTCGCCTGCGGGTCGACCATGAACACGGTGACGTCGACCACGTCGTCGAAGCTGCAGCCGGCCTCGCCCAGGATCGCGTTGAGGTTGGTGAAGGCCTGGCGCACCTGGGCCTTGAGGTCCGGCTCGGGGGAACCGTCGGGGTTGCTGCCCACCTGCCCGGAGACGAACAGGAAGCCATTGGAACGGATGGCCGGCGAGTAGCGGTTGCGCTCATAGAGCGCCTGGCGGCCGGGCGGGAAAACGACGTCGCGTTGGGTCATGGGGAGGTACTCCAGTGGTGGGTCGATGCGACCCGGGGTCAACGATGGAGGCGACTCTAGGCCCTTGCGCAGGGGCGATAAACGCGCAAGCTTGTCCATCACTGTTTGCCGATCCCAAACAATCCGTCGGATATCTGGAGCGTCCATGGACCGTTTCGATGCGATGCAGGCCTTCGCCCGGGTGGTGGAGGCGGGCAGCTTCACCCGCGCCGCCGACACCCTGCACATGAGCAAGACCAGCGTCACCCAGCTGGTGCAGCAGCTGGAAGCGCGCCTGCGCGTGAAGCTGCTCAACCGCACCACGCGGCGGGTGGCGCTGACCGCCGATGGCGCTGCCTACTACGAGCGGGTGGTGCGCCTGCTGGCCGATATGGACGACGCCGAGACCAGCCTTTCCAGCGCCTCCGCTTCGCCCCGGGGACGCCTGCGGGTGGACGTGCCCAGCCCGCTGGCGAGCATGATCCTGGTACCGGCGCTGCCCGAGTTCCACGCGCGGCACCCGGACATCCAGATCGACATGGGCGTGAGCGACCGCATCGTCGATGTGATCGGCGAGAACGTCGATTGTGTGGTGCGCGGCGGCGAGCTGCGCGATCAGTCGCTGATGGCGCGGCGGGTCGGTGACCTGCGCCTGGGCGTGTACGCGGCGCCGGATTACCTCGCGCGCCTCGGCGTGCCGGCGCACCCGCGCGAGCTGGAGGATTCGCCCCACCGCATCGTCGGTTTCCTCTGGGCACGCACCGGCAAGCCGGTGCCCTACGCCATGCGCAAGGGCAATGAGGAACTCCGCGTGAACGGCCGCTACGTGCTGGCGGTGGATGACGGCAATGCCTACCTCGCCGCCGGGCTGGCGGGCCTGGGTGTGCTCTGGCTGCCGGAATACATGGCCCTTGCCAGCCGGGCCAGCGGCGCGCTGGTGCCCTTGTTCGAGGACTGGCGCCTGGACCCGATGCCGATGTACGTGGCCTTCCCGCCGAACCGGCACATCAGCGCCAAGCTGCGGGTGTTCATCGACTGGGTCGCCGAACTGATGGAGCGCCACGCGCCGGTGGTGACCCACCCGGGCGCGTGACGCGATGAGGGCATGACGACGGAGCCGCAACGGCCCCGTCGCCCGTGGCTCAGAACGCGACCCGTACCCCGGCCTCGACGCTGCGGCCGGCCGCCGGCACCTGATCCCGCAGGATCGAGCTGGCGTAGCGCACGGTCTGGTCGTTGAGGTTGTCGCCCTTGAGGAACACCAGCCACTCGCTTTCCGCCAGGTCGAAGCGGTAGCCGAGGCTGGCGTTGAGGGTGGTGTAGCCGTCGGTGCCGCGCTCTTCGGTCGGGACCCGGCGCTGGGCACTGGCGTGCTCGACGCCGACGCTGGCCTGCCAGCTCTGGTAATTCCACAGCAGGGCGCTGTTCAGGCGCAGGGGTGAGATGCGCGGCAGCGGTTCGCCGGTCTCCTTGTTCTTGGCACGGGTGTAGTCGGCGGAACTCTGCAGGGCGAACTCGCCGTAAGGGGTCTGCGCCAGGCGCCAGTGGTCCTGCGCCTCGACGCCCCAGAAGTCGGCCTTCACGCCGCTGTAGAGGTATTCCGGCAGGGCATCGTCGTCGCTCGGGGCGACTTCCTGGCCGTCCTCGTCCAGGTAGCGGCCGCTGCCCAGCAGGCCGATGTAGTTGGAGAAGCGGCTGTAGAACACGCCGACGCTGCCCTTGTGGGTGCCGTCGTCGAAGCGCAGGGCCAGGTCGGTGGACCAGGATTTCTCTTTTTCGGCATCCGCATCGCCCACCTCGTAGGTGCCGGTGGCGGCGTGGGGGCCGTTGGCGTAGAGCTCGTAGAAGGTCGGCGCGCGCTCGGTGTAGCTGAGGGTGCCGGCCAGGGACCAGATGTCGGTGAGGCGGTAGATGGAGCCAAACGACAGGCTGCCGGCGGTGAAGCTGTGGCTGTCGTCGGCGCCTTCGAAACGCTCGTTGCCCGCGGCGTCCGGGCGCAGGCGGGTGTGTTCCAGGCGCCCGCCGAGGGTGAGCTCCAGGCGCTCGGTGGCCTGCCAGCTTTCCAGGGCGAAGAGGGCGCCGCTGTCGGTGTCGGTCTGCGGCACGAAGGCTTCCTCGCCCAGGGCCTCGAAGCGGCTGCTGGCCACCTGCACGCCGACCACGCCTTCCAGCGGGCCGATGGGCGCGTGACGGGCTTCGAGGCGGGCCTCGTAGCCGTCGTTCTTGAAGGTGGTACCGACTTCGCCGTCCTCGATCTCGCGGTGCTCGTAGGTGGTGTGGCCGAAGTCCAGCTTCAGGGAGCTGAAGGGGCCTTCCAGGTCACGGATCTCCGAGGCCATGGCGTAGTGGCGCTGCTCCATGTCGATGCGCACGGCGTCTTCGGCGGGCGAGCCGTAGTTGCTGTCGTACTCGTCGTAGGAGAGGCCGACGTAGCCGTGGTCCCAGTGGTAGGCACCGCCCACCGCGCCGCCGTCCTGGCGGCCGTCGCTGTTGTTGACGCGGTGCTTGCTGTCGTCGCCGTCCTGGGCGCGCTGGTCACGGGAGCGGGCGTAGCCGGGGATGCGCGTGTCGTTGAACTGCCGCGAGTTGGCGTCCAGGTGCAGGGCGAAGTTGCCGTCGCCGGCCTCCAGCTTGCCGGCTGCGCTGCGGGTGGTATCGGCGCCGCCGTAGCGCAGCTCGCCGCCACCGTGCAGGCCGTCCACCGCCTCGCTGGGGATGCGGTTGTCGAAGGTGTTGACCACGCCGCCCACGGCGCTGCCGCCGTACAGCAGCGCCGCCGGGCCGCGTACCACTTCGATGCGCTCGGCGTTGGCCGCGTCATAGGGCACGGCGTGGTCGTAGGAGAGCGAGGAGGCGTCCAGCGCGCCGACGCCATTGCGCAGGATGCGGATGCGGTCGCCGTCGAAGCCACGGATCACCGGGCGGCTGGCGGCCGGGCCGAAATAGGTGGAGGAGACGCCGGGCAGGCCGTTGAGGGTTTCGCCCAACTGCGCGGCGCTGCGCAGGCTCAGCTCGTCGCCTTCCACCACGCTGGTGGGCGAGGCGAGGGCTTCGCTTTTCAGCGGGTTGGCGGTGATCACCTGCTGCTCGAGGACGATGGGCTGGGCGGCGAGGGCGTGCTGCGCCATCAGCAAGGCAGCAGCGATGGGGGTGTGGAGGCGGAGGAAGCGAGCGGACATAGGAGGCGGTTCCTGTAGGGTTGAATTGTAATGTTACAACATAACAATTCGTGCGCTACGGTTTTATAAGCCCGATGTAGAGCGCTCCGTGGGGATTGGAGGTTTTGCGTGGTCGGATATAACGCCCGTTGCGCTTATGCGGAACGCGACCTCGCCAGGGGGGCCGGCTGATCTACGCTGCTCAGGCTGGCGAATGCTTTCGACGTTCTTTCGATCCCCGTACCCGGCAGGAAGGCGCCTGTCCGCAACCTGCGGCAGCGCTCGTCTTCGTTTCTTTCTGCCGTGCCTGGACGCCGTTCGAGTCGTATTTCCCCTATGCCCCGTGATGCGCAAGGAGTGCTTCCCCGCGGGGGAGTCGTGCGCCGCTGGAGGGCACGGGAGTCGCCGGCTCCCATCCCATCTCATGCAAGGAAAGCGTCATGACCACATTCAACGAGGCCGCTTCGGCCGGTTACAAAAGCCTGCTGAACCTCTACCAGCCCGAGGTCTTCCCGGGGAACTTCTGGTTCGCCGGCAACACGCTGCATTGCTGCCTCGACTATCTCGTCAATTCGAAGCAGCACGACGACGGCGGGATCCTGCGCAAGGCCTATGGCATCTACCAGGACCTGAACGCCAGGGTCGACTGGTGGGTGGACGACTACGGCTGGTGGGGAAATGCATTCCTCATCGCCTTGTACAACTGGGAAGCGCTGGGCTACCAAGCCCCCCGTGACGATCAACTGCGAGAAGGCATCATCGGCGCCACGAAGCACTGCTGGGACAAGCTCGCCGGGCATTGGTCGGACGACAGCTACAACGAGGGCGGTGAGGATCATGCGGCGGGCAGTGCGCCTATCAGGGGTGGCACGTTCAACCTCAAGGACCCCGACCAACCCATGTCGGGTCGCAATACCGTCACCAACCTGGGGTTCCTGCTGCTCTCCCGGGGCCTGGCCCAGTTGAACCCGAACGATCCCGACGCGCCAAAGTATGCGGAGATGGCGACGGCTGAATTCCAGTGGTTCGACAAGTGGCTCGGTATCCCCGGGTCGCTGCGGACCGCGCAGGACCTGGTGCTGGAGCGGCCTCGTGGGAATGCGGGCAACCCTGAGTGGCATTGGACCGGCGACCAGGGGCAATTCGTCCTGGCGATGGGGTCGGGGAGTGAGGTTTCCCACAAGGTAGCGGCCGCCGTGCTGAAGCGGATGATCGACAACGACGGCATCCTCCACGAGTACGAGATTAGCGGTGCGCTGGGAGAGTTCATTGCCGACTATGCCACCGGGAAGGGCGTCTTCATGCGCTGCATGCAGGGCCTCTACGGTGCGTCGGGAGGCGGCGCGGTCTACAAGGATTTCGTCAGGAACAACGCCGCTTCCGTCTGGGCCACGGCCACCCGGGGCAGTGGTGGCGCTTGCCAGTTCAGGTTCAACTGGAGCCGCCGCCCCGGTGTCTGGGAGCCCGAGACCCTCTCTGGCAAGGACCCACAACTGTGCGACCTGATCCTGCAGACCGCCGGGCAGGACGCCCTGAACGCCGCGTTGGCCTTGGGTCTGGGGAACGAAACCATCAAATGATGGCTGTGCCCCGGGCCAGTGGGCCCGGGGTTTTCCTGGCGGCCCCGGTGGCCAATGCAAAATGCCGAGGGCTGTACGGGGCGATCTTGCAGATTGCAATTCGCCCCATCACAGGATTGTTTGTCAACTCGTTGTTTTAAAAGGGGCTTTACGAAAAGGCCAAGCTGGCATGTTGCGTGCTCCTTCTCTCGCTACAAGAAGGAGAACGCCCATGAATGTTTGTGTCAGAGAAATCATCGAAGCCTTTCCCGGTCGGGAAGTGTCCCTCACCACCCGCCCGGACGGTCGCCTGTCATTGACCATCGGCGGCGAGGCCCAGCCGGCCTTCCACCGGGTCATCGATTGCGAGAGCGTGCTGTCGCGGGCTCAGGTCGGCGGTCTGATCCGCGAGCTGGTGCACGATGTGCAGGCCAGCGGTGATCGTCAGCCGGGGCAGGGCGCCAGCTGGCTCGCCCGTGAACGGCCGGTTCACGACCTCGCTTCTCCCTTCGCCGCGCGGGCGCTCACCGCCCATGGCGACGACCCGCGCTCCACGCGCGCCTCCTGCTGAGGGCCCACGCCATGGAACACTTCCTTATCGTCAAGGACCACCAGGAATGGGCGTGCCGCCGCTTCGGCAGCCTGGACAACCTGTTCAGCTCCGACAGCAAGGCGGACGTCATCTGCATGGCCGCCGCCCAGGTCGGGCACCTGCAATCGTCGGTGAAGATCCACGGCGAGGACGGTTCGCTGGAAGAGGAGCGAATCTACCCGCTGCTCAGTGGCGATCCGCTGCGGTATCTCTGACGCGCGATAAGCGAGGCCCAACGCCTGATCACCCGGTAGCACCGGACGGCGTTGGGCCTCGCTGCGCTCGGCGCCAACCTACGGTCTGTGCCCGGGCTACAAAGGCGTGCTGCTACAGCTCGTTACCCAGGACCGGGAACTGCTCCCAGGTGCCGTCCGCTCGTTTCACGAAGACATGGTCGGCGCCGAATGACCACAGCTCCGAGCCGGTGGAAATGAGGCGATGGAACGAGGGGGAGGCGATGGTCTGGCTGACGATTTCCGGCTGCCACTTGTCCCGGTCACGCACCAGTAGGCGACCGGGTTCGCAGGCGTAGATCAGGTCCGCATGGCGTGTGACCGACCAGAGATTGCCCAGGGGCGCGTCCACGGACAGGTCCCAGATACTGCTGTCGTCCATCTCCAGCACGATCCCGTTGTTCCCGCACAGCAGGTGCCGTCCGGGGCCGTCGGCGACGATGGTGGAGAGGATCGCGTTGGTGGGGCAGTCGATGCGTTGCCAGTCTCGAGGCGTTCTGCGATAGGCCGCGCCCGCCCAGCCCACGGCGATGGGCAGGCCCTGGGCATCCAGGCCGACATCTTCGAAGTCCGGTGATTCGGCGATCGGGGCCGCAAAGCTCAGGTCCAGCCAGTTGCCGTTCCTCAGTTCGAGCAGCTGGCCTCCCAGGCCACACACCAGCACGCGGCCATCCAGCGCGCGAACCCTGAAGAGCTCGCCGCGCTCCTCCGGGTCGACGACCTCCTGCTGGCTAAAGGTTCCGGCTATCGCTGCCGGGGAAAAGTCGGGCCCCTTGCCGCCCAGGCTGTACATCACGCCGCTTTTGCCAAGCATGTACAGGGTGCCGCTGGCCGGGTCGAACGCCAGGGAGCGGATCAGGTCTTCGTCGAAATCAATGTAGGTCCACTGGCCCTGCAGCTTCAGCAGGACACGTGAGGCGTCCACATCCGGGTAGGCGTTGTATTGCGCGGCAAGCGCCACATCGCCCGAGCCCAGCGGCACGCCATCGAGGAAGAAGTAGTCGGGTTGGCGGGTCATCGATCGATCCATGTCCTATTTGGGGGGCGCCGGCGTCGCCAGGGGCGCGGCGGCGATCTTCGGCTTCTTGAACAGCGGAACATTGGCCTTCTGCTTGCTTTTGAAGGCCTTGTCGGTGGGCTTCACCTCCAGCTTCGTGTGGCCTGCCTCCAGCTGTTTGCGTACGCAGGCCTCGTCGCAGCCCATGGCGGACGAGACGGCTTGCGCTCCGCAGTCCAGGGCGATGCTGAAGTCGTATGGGTCGCCCAGTTTGGACTTTTTGGGAATCCGATCGTTGCGCAACTGGGCAAATTTGGCGCCCACCCGGCCATGCTCGTCCAGCTCGGTGGAGACCGGGTTGCGCGAGTCATGGTCCTTGCCTTCCACGCAGACGCAGGGGGCGGCGCCTTCGGAGTACTTGGGGTAGCGCGGTTGCCCGCGGGCCTCGCCGGCCTTGCGCTGTTCGGAAAGCTCGGCGACGGGAATGGGGTGGTGCGGTGTCTTGTCTCCACAGCCCACGCAGCTGTTCGGGCTGAAAGGCACGAGCACACAGCGGCGGGCCTTGCAGCAGTCATCGGAACAGTCGCTGGCGATGGGTTTCTTGCAATTGTCGTTGACCTTCTTGGCATCGCCGGACTTCGCGCAGGGGTGGTCATCCAGGGCAAGCGCCACTTCGTCCAGGTAGGGCCAGGGGACGGTGTTGCCTTGCGAGCCGTGGTTGTGGGTCGTCAGGTCGGACATGCGATCCACGTTCTGGCCTTCGAACTTCACATCCATGGACCAGGCGGTGAAATACACCTTGCCCTTGATCTTCGATGTGATGACGCCTTTCTTCGGGGCGCAGCCGGCTTCGTCGCCATAGCTGGTCTTGAAGTAGCTCTTGTCCTTGAGCATCACTTCCTTGCCGGAGATCTTCACGGTGCGCGACCCGTTCGAGGTGTCGCTGGCCATTCCGGTGTTGGGGTAGGGGATGGGGACGCCGGGTGGTGTCGCGGGCGTTTGTGGCGGGGTGAAGCACACATCGGGGAAGCAGGCGACGGACTTCCCCTCGGCCGCCTTGCAGGAAATCTCCAGCCCGTTCGCGAACACCTGATTAGCCATCTCTCCTCCTGAGCGTTCATCCATTCCCGGACTGGCTTCAATCTAGCAGCGGGTCGGTGACGCGCCAGGGCCGCTCGGCGGTTGAGGAAGTAGCGGCCTAGAGCCTCGGCGAGCAGCCTGGGGGGCACCAGGCCGCTTCGTAGTGGGGCATTACTCCGCAGGTGCAGTGCTGGCGCCGAACCGCTCGCGCAGCAGATAGCGCAGGGATTCGCCCAGGGCTTCGCCGTGACCCAGGCCTTCGAAGGACTGGAAGCGGGCATCGAGGCCGGGAACCTGGGCGAGGTCGTCCACCAGTTCGGTGGCGGCGCGTTCCGGGTAGGGCTCGGCGGTGCCGCGCGGATTGGCCGGTTCCGCGCTGCCGCGCATCAGCAGCAGGCGCGCCGGGTGGCCGGCGATGCGCTGTTCCAGCCCCGGGCGTTCGCCGAGGATGACGCCATCCCCCCACCAGAGCGACGGGCTGGCGGCGGCGAACTGGCTGAACTGCCGGGGCCGGGTGAACAGCGCATGCAACACCAGCAGGCCGCCGTAGGAGTGACCCCAGAGCGTTTGCCGGGTGGTGTCGAAAGGCGCTTGCGCGGCCACGGCCGGGCGCATCTTCTCCTGCAGCAGGTCGAGGAAGGCATCGGCGCCGCCGCTGGGCTGGCCGGTGAGCGGGTCGCGTTGGCCGGGCTTGTCGGGCTGCCGGGGCGTGTAGTCCAGGGTGCGGGCGTTGCGCTCGATGCGTTGCGGGGTCTGGTAGCCGATGGCGACCAGCAGCGGCGCATCGCCCTTGGCCAGGTCCTGCAGCAGGGGCGCGTCGAGCACGCCGAAGGCGGCATTGCCGTCGAGCATCCACACCACCGGGTAGCCGCCGGCCGGGGCCGGGCTTTTGGGCTTGGCGATCCACAGTTGGTAGTGGCGCTGGCCGTCGGCGGAGTCGAGCTTCAGGCTGCTGAAGGCGTAGGGCAGGTCCTGGCGCTGCAGCAGGCGCGTGTCCATCAGGGCGTTGGGGTCGGGTCGCGCCATGGGCGCGACTCCGGGAAGTGCCACTGCCAGGGCGAAGGCCAGGGCAGAAGTGAAGCGGGGCAGTCTCATCAGGCGGTCTCGACGGTCAGAACGAGGCGGTAATGCTGGTGTAGAGGGTGCGGCCGGGCTCGTTGTAGGTGGCGGCGCCGGCACCGTCGATGTTGTTCACGCCCTGGGCGTTGCCTTCGCGGTACAGGCGCTTGTCCAGCAGGTTGTCGACGCCCGCGGTGAAGCTGAGGTTCTCGCTCAGGTCGTAGGTGCCGCTCAGGCCCAGCAGTGCATAGGGCGAGAGCTGGTTGTTGGCGTTGCCGGTGACGCGGTTGCCCTGGTAGCCGTATTTCTTCGGCTTCTGCTTGCCGTACCAGGCGACGCTGGCCTGGAAGGACAGGTCTTCGCGGGCCTGCCAGTCGAGCATGGAGTTGAGGGTGTAGGCCGGGGTGACGGAAAGGGTGTCGCCGGTTTCCTTGTTCTTCGACTGCAGCATCCAGGTGAGGTTGTTGGTCCAGCTCAGCTGCTCGGTCAGCGGCAGGGTGAGGTTGCCTTCGATACCTTCCACCAGCGCCTTGGGCACGTTCTCCCACTGGAATATGCGGGCGTTGGCGTAGTTCACGCCGCCAACCACCTGGCCGCCGGTGGCGCTGCCGATGGAGGCCATGCCGGACTCGATCTTGTTCTTGTAGTCGTTGCGGAAGTAGGTCAGGCCGGCGACCAGGCCGTCCTTCTTGTACTCGATGCCCAGTTCCTTGTTGACGCTGGTTTCGGCGTCGAGGTCTTCGTTGCCGCGCAGGTAGCAGCTGGTGGTCTGGCCGTAGCAGCCCTGGCCACGGCTGTAGAGCAGGTAGTCGGAGTTGAGCTGGTACAGGTTCGGCGCCTTGTAGGCGCGGGCGATACCGGCCTTCAGGGTGAGGGTGTCGGTGAGCGCGTGGGACAGGTTGAGCGACGGGCTCCAGTTGTTGCCGACGATGTCGTGGTGGTCGAAGCGCAGGCCCGGGGTGAGCATGGTGCCGGGGGCCAGTTCGATGTTGTCTTCGGCGAACAGCGAGAAGATCTGCGCCTCGGAGGTGGTGTCGCGGCCGCTGTTGGTGAGGCCGCCGATGGCGCCGCCTTCGGTGGTGTTCTGGGTGTTGGAGCTCGGGTCGTCCAGTTGCTGGCGGGTCCATTCGCTGCCCAGGGTCAGGGTCTGCGGGCGGCCGGCATCCAGGGGCAGGTTGAGCTCGCCGTGGGCGGTGAGGTTGCGCAGGGTGGCGGTGTAGTAGCCGCTGTTGGCGAAGATGCCTTCGGTGCCGCCGGCCAGGCCTTCGTTGATGCGGTTGTTGCGGGTCTTCTCGTACTGCAGGTAGGCCAGGGAGCTGCCGAAGTCCCAGTCGCCACGGTGGGTGAGGGCGTAGGTCTCGCGGAAGGTGCGGTTGGTCTCGTGGCCGAGCATCTTCTTCACGGTGGCGTTGCTGTTGGTGTTCTGGGTGTCGCCGGTGTAGAGGTTGCCCTGGCGGCTGAAGCCGGTTTCCAGCTCCAGGGTCTGCTCGGGGGTGAAGTTCCAGCTGAGCAGGCCGTTGACGTCCTTGTTGCGCACGCCTTCGCGGCCGGCGGGCAGGGTGCCGGCCTGGTTGCCGGTGCGGGCGGATTCGTGGCCTGAGTTGATGTCCCAGTCGTCCGACTCGGTCTTGGCGACGTTGCCGTAGACGCGGTAGCTGAGGGTGTCGGTGAGCGGGCCGTTGAGGCCGAAGCTCAGGCGCTGGCTGGCGCCTTCGTCCTTGTGGGTGGGGAAGGAGGTGTAGACGGTGGCGTTGCCGTGGGTCTTGGCGCCGGCCTTCTTGGTGATGATGTTGACCACGCCGCCTGCCGCGCCGTTGCCGTAGCGCGCGGCCGCCGGGCCCCGGATGACCTCGATGCGCTCGACCTGGTCGGCCGGCACCCAGTTGGTGTCGCCACGGCTGTCACGCTCGCCACGCCAGCCGTAGCGCACGGCGTTGCGGCTGCTCACCGGCTTGCCGTCCACCAGGATCAAGGTGTTCTCCGGGCCCATGCCGCGGATGTCGATCTGGCGGTTGTTGCCACGCTGGCCGCTGGTGGAGTTACCGGTGAGGTTCACGCCCGGCATGGTGCGGATGATCTGCGACAGGTCGTTGGCCGGCGGGCGCTTCTTGATGTCTTCGGCGGTGATCACCGAAACCCCTGGCGCCTGCTTGGTCTCTTCCTCGGCGGTGGCGATGACGTTCTGGGCTTCCAGCTCGATGCCGGGGGCACTGGCGTCGATGTTGGCCGCGTGCACGGCGAACGACAGCAGGCAGCTGGACAGCAGCAGGAAGGGGATGGCGGTGGAAGACGGGCGAGGCGACATGGACGATCTCCGGTAATGCCTTGGGATGCGCGAAGATCACGAATGATATTAATTATTATTTGAGAGTAAAGCGCATTAACTTTCTAAACACTTCGTGAGGGTCCGTGTTGGGGGGATTCGCGAGCAGAGCTCGCTCCTACGGCAGGGTGCAAAGCCTGCGATTGAGCCCCGTAGCCTGGGCTTCAGGAGGGAGCACCCTGCCGTGTAGGGCGGGTGAAACCCGCGATTGGGTCGTGCGGGGCGCCGGGTGTGGGAGCGGTTTCAACCGCGAAATCGCATCGCGAATGAATTCGCTCCTACAGGTCGAGCGTAGGGCCATTGCGTCATGTGGCCGGCAGTTCCGTAGCCTGGGCTTCAGCCCAGGGGTTCCTGCACGGCGCCGCTCCCGGGCTGAAGCCCGGGCTACATGAGTGGGCATCGCGCCACCGGCAGCCGCAGGTGCAGGCACAGGCCGGGGTGGGCGTTGCTGGCCCAGAGCTGGCCGCCCTGCAGTTCGATGGCGCGGCGGGCGATGGCCAGGCCGAGGCCGAAGCCTTCGCCGGTGCCGCCTTCCAGGCGTTGGTAGGGGAGGAAGATGCGTTCCAGGTCCGCCTCGGCGACGCCCGGGCCCTGGTCGTGCAGGCGCAGGTGCCAGCAGTCGCCGTCGCGCTCGCCGTCGAGGCGCACCGTGCCCCCTTCAGGGGAGTGGCGGATGGCGTTGCGCAGCAGGTTCTCCAGGGCCTGGGCCAGGCTGTCGAGATGGACCTGCACGCGGCAGTCGGCATCCAGGGAGCAGGGCAGCCTCGCGGCATCCCAGCCGCTTTCGAAGCAGGCGTCCTCGCGCAGGGCTTCCCACACCGACAGCACCTGCACCGGCTCGGTGGGCAGTTGCGGGCGCTCGGTGTCCATCCAGGCGAGGTCGAGGGTGTCTTCCAGCAGGCGCTGCATGTCGGTGATCTCGCGGTCCAGCCGTTGGCGCAGCTGTTCGGGCGGTAGCTCGCTGTCGTGGGCGATGCGCAACCGGGCCAGCGGGGTGCGCATCTCGTGGGACAGGGTGCGCAGCAGCAGGCGCTGCTGGCCCAGGCTCAGGCGCAGGCGCTCGGCCATGTGCTCCAGGGCTTCGGCCAGCTCGCCCAGTTCGTCGCGGCGGTCGGCCAGGGGCGTGCCCAGGGGCGCGCTGTCCAGTTCGTCGGCGCGCAGGGCATCGGCGCGGTCGCGCAGGCGGTTCAGCGGCACCACGAGATGGCGGTAGATCAGCAGGCCGAGCAGGGCCGCCAGCAGCGTCGGCACCACGCCGTGGGTGAAGAGGTGGGTCCAGGGCGTGAGGCCGCCGGGCAGCAGGCGCTCGGGCAGTTGCAGCACCAGGCGGCCGTTCTCCGGGTGCTCGGGGAACTCGATGCTGACGTAGGGCAGCTCGTCTTGCAGGCGCCGGCTCATGGGCCAGTCGAGCTTGCGCATGAAGGTCAGGTGGCTGGATTCCTCGGCGTTCAGCAGCGTGCCGTCGAGGCTTTCCAAGCGCGGGCCGAGCACCGCCACCCAGGTGTCTTCGCGGCTGGCCAGGTCCTGCCGGAAGCGCGCGACGCCGGCCGCGCCTTCGTTCTCCCAGGCCTGTTCGGCCTGCTGCGCGTATTGCGCCAGGTAGTCGCGGTCGGCCGGGGCGAGGAAGTAGGTGCTGCGCTCCACCGACAGGCCCCAGGTGTAGATGAGCCAGGTGAGCAGCAGGCAGAAGCCGACCTGCAGAAGCGCCAGCTTCCACAGCAGGGGATGGCGGCGCATCAGGAGCGTTCCGTCTCGACCAGCAGGTAGCCCTGGCCGCGCACGGCCTGGATCTGCAGATGGTGGATGCCGATCTCGGCCAGTTTGCGGCGCAGGTTGCAGACGTGCACGTCGAGCCCGCGGTCCAGCCGCGTGTAGGCACGGTGCAGCACGCACCGGTAGAGGAAGGGCTTGCTCAGCGCCTCGCCGGGGTGGGCCTGCAGGGTGGCCAGCAGGCGGTATTCCGACGGCGTGAGCCCGGCCGCGCGGCCTGAGTGGGTCACGTCCTGGGCCTGCTCGTCGAGGTGCAGCGATGGACCCGGGCGTTGCGCCGCCTGGCGCCGGTCGAGGCGCACGCGGCGCAGCAGGGCATCGGTCCGGGCGTCCAGCTCGGCGAGGCTGAAGGGCTTGGGCAGGTAGTCGTCGGCTCCCCGGGTGAAACCCGTGATGCGGTCCTGCTCGGCTCCCAGCGCGGACATCAGCATCACCGGGGTGTCCTGCCGCCGGCGCAGGGCTTCGAGCAGCTGCAGGCCGTCGAGGCCGGGCAGCATGATGTCCAGCAGTACCAGGTCGAAGGGGTCGCGTTCGGCAGCGGCCAGGCCCAGGGTGCCGGTGGCGCAGGTGGTGACGGCGAAGCCGCGCTGGCGGAAGTGCAGGTCCAGGTCTTCGCGCAGCCGGGGGTCGTCTTCGACCAGCAGCAGGCGCGGGGAGGGGGCGGGTCGTTCGATATGAGAATGTTTCACATTTGAAAATATCTCATTGCCAGGGGGTTCCTGGCAATCGCGCGATGCTCGCAGGGGTCAGCGCGTGGCGGGCTCCACCACCACCTGGTTGCGGCCCTGGCGCTTGGCCCGATACATCATTTCGTCGGCCTGCTTGAGGGTGGCTTCCAGGCTCCGTCCGCCGGGTGTCCATTCGGCCACGCCGAGGGAGATGGTCACCTGGCCGACGCCTTCGGTACGCGCCTCCTCCACCGAGTGGCGCAGGCGTTCGGCGACTTCCGAGGCTTCCGCCAGCGTGGTGCCGGGCAGCAGCAGGAGGAACTCCTCGCCGCCCACGCGGCAGGCCAGGTCGCGGTCCCGCGAGCAGGCCTGCATCACCGTGGCGATCACCTTGAGCGTGCGGTCGCCGGCGTCGTGGCCGAAGCGGTCGTTGACCTTCTTGAAGTGATCGATGTCCAGGGCCACCACCGCCAGGTCGCGCTCGCCGCCCCGGATGGCCACCAGGGCTTCCTCCATCGCGCGGCGGTTCAGCAGGCCCGTCAGCGGGTCGGTCTGCGCCTCATGGTTGAGGCGGCCGAGCTTCTCCTGCATCAGGGTGATGCCGGTGATCAGGGCCTGCTTGATGTGCGCGGCCTCGAAGTACCAGGCGCGCACCGTGGCCAGGCGTTCCGAGCTGCCCGGCTCGCCCATCTGGCGGGCGCCGGCGGCCAGCTGGCGCAGCGGGTCGGCGATCAGCCGTGTCGTCCACCAGAGCACCGCGAAGCCCAACAGCGCCAGGGGCATGGCAGCGACGAGCACGTGCCGGACCAACCCTTCCAGCGCCACCAGGGTGGCCTGGCGTGGCTGCTGCGAAACCACGCCCCAGCCGGTTCCCGGGATGCCGGCATAGCCGGAGAGCATCTCCACGCCCTTGGAGTTCACATACACCAGGGTGCCGCTGCGCCCGCCCAGCACGGCATCGTCGACGGCGCTGGCACCGACCTGCTGGCCGATGCGCGCGGGGTCCGGGTGATAGAGCAGCCGGCGGTTGGCGTCGATCAGGTAGACGTATGCATCCTGGTGGAAGTGCAGGCCGATCAGGCCGTGCAGCAGGTTGTCCTTGCGCATGTAGATCGAGCCGCCGACCAGGCCCAGGTACCGGCCGTCGGCATCGAGTACCGGCTGCGAGACGAAGACCACCAGCCGCCCGCTGGCGGCGTTGAAGGGTTCGCTGATCAGCGGGCGGCGGGCACGCAGCGCCTCCTCGAGGCCGGGGGAGCGGCCGCTTCCATCGAGCTGAGGCGCCTCCGGCACGGCGGCCAGCACGCGGCCATCGGCGGCGACCACGGCGATGGCGTTGAAGCCGGCATCCTGCAGGTCGAGCCGGCGCGCTTCCTCGGCGAGCAACTGCGGGTCATCGAAGTGCTTGCCCAGCAGCGCCGCGCTGTACGCCAGCTGTTGCTGGGCCGCCTGCAACTGGGCGCCGATGCTGCTGGCCAGCTTCTGGGCGTAGGCGTGGTTGTTCTTCAGCGCGCCGTCCAGCAGCGAGGCCTTCTGCACCCGGTAGGCCGCATACAGGCCGTTGGCCAGCGTGGCGATGCTGGCCAGCAGGACGAGCAGCAGGATCAGGTGGCGGAGCCGTGTCGCGGGGAAGGGGGTGGGGTTCATCGACGACGACTCTCCTGCGACGCGTGGGGGGGCCGGCCGCGCGCCCAACGACGGCATGCAGCGGGGGCGGCGTCAGCAGTGTAGCCAAGGCGCAGGCGCGCGCCCCGGGACCCTGGCCCTCAGTCGAAACCCTTGAACACGGCGAACTCGTCCACCGGGGCGCGCTCGGAGCGCAACTGGTTGATCGGCGCGGAGCGGTCGGCGTGGCCCAGCGCCATGCCGCAATAGAGCAGCTCGTGCTCGGGCAGCTCGAAGTGGGCGTGCAGGCTCTGGCGCACCATGCCCCAGGCTTCCTGCATGCAGGTGGCGAGGCCGCGTTCCTCGGCCACCAGCGCCAGGGACTGCATGAACATGCCCAGGTGCGCCCACTGGCCGTGGCCCATGGAGCGGTCGATGACGAAGAACAGCCCCACCGGCGCGCCGAAGAACTGGAAGTTGCGCGACATGGCGCGCAGGCGCGCGGCCTTGTCTTCACGGGGGATGCCGAGCTTGGCGTAGAGCGCCTCGCCGATGGCGTAGCGGCGGGTGCGGTAGGGCTCGGTCAGCCCTTCCGGGTAGATGGGGTGCTCGCCGGCCTCGCCCACGGGGTTCTTCATCAGGGTTTCCAGGGCGACGCGCTCCACCGCGGCCTTGGCGGTGCCGCTCACGGCGATGACCTTCCAGGGTTGCAGGTTGCCGCCGGAGGGCGACCAGCGCGCGGTGTCCAGCAGTTCGCGTAGGGTGGCGGCGTCGACGGGCTCGGCGGTGAAGGCGCGGACGGAGATGCGTTGCTTGAGGGTTTCGGCTACGGACATGACGGCGCTCCTTGGCGGGTGATGGCGCGGCCGGGGCCGTGCGGACCCGGGCGAACTTAGCGAAAAGCCCGTCCTTGACGCCACAGGCAGAACTGCCAAGAACCATCACCCGGACGCCAGCCCGGGTGATGGCGCCGGTTACTGCGCGGTGCTGGCCGGCTGCTCCCAGAAGCGCGGGAAGGTTTCGTGGGGGTACTGCTTGCCGTCGAACTTGAGGGTCTTGCGCTCGGTACGCAGGTACTTCTCCCCGGCGGCCGAGTCGCCGGTCACCTTGGCCGCCAGCACCAGGTCGGCGAAGCCGTTGCTGCGGGTCTTGGCGATGTCGAGGGTGACCTTGGCGCTTTCGGTCATGAAGTCCGGGTCGTTGACGCAGAGGGTGCCCTTGATGGTGGTCCATTCGCTGAGGTAGGCCTTGAGTACCGGCTGCAGGGCCTTGCCGTCCGGGGCGAACAGGGTCAGCTCTTGGTCCGAGCCGCCGTCGGGGCAGCTGGCGCCGCGGGCGGTGCTGTCGAACACCAGGCCGAAGGCGCGCACGCCCGGCGCCAGGTGGTAGCGGGCGGTGTCCAGCCACAGGCTGTCGGCGCTCACCTCGGTGACGGCGTCTTCGTCCAGGGTCGAGTCGTAGCGCTCCAGGAATGCTCCGCTCTTGCCGTCCACCTTGGCCACTAGCAGGGCCAGGCTGCGTTCGCCGGCGGAGATGCCTTCATCGCCCGGGCGGACGTAGGCGAGGGCGACCACCGAGCGGGCCTTGTCGTCCGGCCAGGGTTTGCAGGCGGCGGCCACCAGTGGGCCTTCGTTGTAGGCGTCGGGCATCGCCCAGTCGTGCTGGCCCAGTTGCTTGGCCAGCGCGTCGATCAGTGGTGCGGGGCAGGGTTGCGGGTCGCGGGCCTGGGCCTGGCCGGCGAGGCAGGCGCAGGCGAGCAGGGCGAGGCGGGGAGCCCAGGAGGCGAGGCGGCGGTAACGCTCCATGTCGACGGTTCCGTGTGGGGGAAAGGCCGACATTCTAGCCGCCGCTGCGGGGGGCGGAGTGGCTGACCGGTTCGCATTTCTGCCGATTGGCCGTTGCCGGCCTAGCCAGCGTTGGTGGCCAGGGGCGCGCCGACCGGTTCGCGGGCCGGCTCGAACTCCAGGGCCGGGTCGGCGATGGGCTGGCGCAGCAGCATCTCGCGGTCGCGCTCGTAGTGGTTGAGCACCCGCCAGGGCAGGTGGCGGCCCTGGCGCGGCAGCAGGTCCCCGCCGCGCTGCACGTAGCCCGACTGCAGGGCGCCCATGACGCTGCCCGGCTCCATCTCGCCCTCCGGCGCGCGGGGTGTGCACACCTCCAGCTCGTGCTTGCCCATGTGGTTGAACAGGCGGCACAGGTAGCTGGAGGCGATATCGGCCTTGAGCGTCCAGGGCGCGTTGGTGTAGCCGAATATCGAGCCCATGTTGGGGATGCCGTGGGCCAGCACGCCCTTGTAGGTGAGGCGGTCGGACAGGCTCTTGCGCTGGCCGTCCACCACCATGTCGATGCCGCCCAGGGCCCGCAGTTGCAGGCCGGTGGCGCTGATGATGATGTCCGCCGGCAGCTCGGCGCCGGATTCCAGGGCGATGCCCTGCTCGGTGAACGTGGCGATGCGGTCGGTGACCACCGAGGCGCGGCCCTGGCGCAGGGCGGCGAACAGGTCGCCGTCGGGCACCGCGCAGAGGCGCTCGTCCCAGGGCATGTAGCTGGGGGTGAAGTGGCGCATGTCGACCTTGCCGCCGAGCTGCCTTTTCACGCTGCCCAGCAGCCAGGCGCGGACCTTCTCCGGCCAGCGCCGCGCGGCCTTGTAGATGACCCGCTGCAGCCAGATGTTGCGCGTGCGCGCCATGGCGTAGACCCAGCGCTCGGGCAGCACGCGGCGCAGGGCGGCGGAGACCACGTCCTTGCCGGGCACGCTGATGATGTAGCTGGGCGAGCGTTGCAGCATGGTGACGTGGCCGGCGCGTTCGGCCATGGCCGGCACCAGGGTCACGGCGGTGGCGCCGCTGCCGATGACCACCACGCGCTTGCCGCTGTAGTCGAGGTCTTCCGGCCAGTGCTGCGGGTGGATCAGGCGGCCCTGGAAGCGCTGCATGCCGGGGAAGTCGGGCTGGTAGCCCTGGTCGTAGTCGTAGTAGCCGACGCAGGAGACCAGGAAGCGCCCGGTGAACACCCGCTGCGCGCCGCTGGCCTCGTCACGGGTCTTGACCGTCCACAGCCGCTCACGGCTGGACCAGGAGGCCTCGGTGCAGGCCTGGCCGAAGCGGATCCTGCGGTCGACGCCGTGCTCGCGGGCGGTGTCTTCGATGTACTGGCGGATGGTGTCGCCGTCGGCCAGGGTCTTGAGCTGGTCCCAGGGGCGGAAGGCGAAGCCGAAGCTGAACATGTCGGCGTCCGAACGGATGCCGGGGTAGCGGAACAGGTCCCAGGTGCCGCCCACCGCCTGGCGCCGCTCGATGATGGCGAAGTCCATCTGCGGTGCCTCGCGCACCAGGTGGCAGCCCATGCCGATGCCCGAGAGCCCGGCGCCGATGATCAGCACGTCGTGATGGTCGTTCAAGGTCGGCCTTCCTTCTTGTTGTTCTTGTGTTGTGCAAGTCATAGCAGGCTTTGCCGCCGCTGCTCGCCGGCCCTTTGGCGGGTTGTCGGGCACGCGGGGGTTTTGTCCGGGTGTAGGGCGGGTGAAACCCGCGGGCAAAGTGATGCCGGGATGTCGGGTTTCACCCGACCTACGGGGGCGCGGCTCAATGCTCGCGTCGGTAGCTGAAGCGACAGCCGCTGGGATCGGTGAAGGTGAGGCCGTCGGCGTCGAGGCTGTAGCCGTAGCTCACCAGCGCATCGTTGGCGGTGGAGAGGGTGACGCGGCCGGGGCTCTCGATGTGCCAGGTGCCGCTGTCCCACCAGGTGAAGCCGCCGGGGGCGTCGGGGGTGCCGCTGTACAGGCCGTTGGCGTCGAAGCGCAGGCTGCTGGCGTACTTGGTGGCGCAGGGTGGGGACTGGCTCTTGCGCCATTGCCCCAGCAGTTGGTTTTCCAGGTCGGTCATGTCGTGCTCCGGTGGTTGCCGGTGCGGGGTGCCTGGGGGGCACCTCGCACCGGTCCTGTCGCCCCTACTTGGCGCCGGCCGCCAGGTTGGTAGGCCTGGCTCGGGCCTTCGGCGCCTTGCCGAGGTCCTTGAGCACACCACCGGCATCGCTGATGAGGGTGGTCAGCTTGCTGCGTTCGGCGTCGCTCATCACCGTATCGTAGTCAAGCAATGCGCTGGCGTTCTTCGGATCGGCCTTGCGTTTGTGGAAACGCTTGGCCAGCCGCTTGGCCGCGATGGCGGCGAAGTGCGGCTTGAGCACCGGCGAATCCAGTGCCGCCTGGATGGCGTCCAGGCCCTCGGTGAGGTGGTCGCCACCGATGGCCAGCACCAGGTGCGCGTCGGGGGTGGAGAGCACCCGATGGGCGGCTTCGGCGTGGCGTGCCTCGACCGCCGCGGTGACCATCACCGTGGCGCTGCCGGCGGCGTGGGCGACCATGCCGTCGATCTCCCAGTGCACTTCCACCTTCACCTCGTGCACGCCGGGGACGCCGAACAGCGCGCCTTCGGCGCCGCGCATCAGGGTCATGGATTCGCTGATGCGCTCACCCGGCTGCAGCAGGGCGTAGGGCTGGTCTTCGACGCAGTGCACCAGGGTGCGGTAGCTGCGCGGGGTGCCGGCGGGGTCGATGACGCTGCCACTGACGAAGTCGCTCTTCAGGCTCAGGTTGGCCGGTACCCGCACCGGCTGGTCGCCCCGGTTGACCAGGGCGATGCCGACCCGCACCGGCGCGCCCAGGGGCACTTCGCCGAGCAGCGGGGTGACGTCCAGGTCCAGGCCCAGCACCTCGGCTTCGAGGTCCGTCGGGGTGATGCTCGGCATCGCCGTGGAGGCGCTGCCGAAGGCCACCGAGCCGGGGCGCACGAAGGGGTCGGGGTAATGGCGCAGCTGCTTGAGGTTGTCCGGGTGGAAGGACCACTGGATGTTGCTGGGGAAGGGCGTGGCCGGGGTGCCGGCGGCGGCGATCACGTCGCTGGTGCACATGAAGCCGAAGTCCGCCGAGTTGTGGTACAGGCCCATGGCGTGGCCGATCTCGTGCACGGCGGTGCGGAAGTAGGGCGCCGCGGCGGTGCCGAAGCGCTTGCCGCTGACCGTTCCCCAGCCGGCTGCGATGGTCCAGTGGGAGGCGATGCCGATGCCCTCGCGGGGTACGTTGTTGGAGTCGGTGCCGCCGTTGTCGTACATGATCCCGCGCGGGGTGGAATCGATGTTCTCACCGCCAGCACGTGGTAGCGCCATTCGGTGTCGAGGTTGACCACCGCGCGCCGCGCCAGCATCGCCGCATGCATCTCGGCGTCGGACCAGGAGTTGCCGCTGGCCTCGGCGACGTTGGTGTCGCTGAGGTTCACCGCCACCTGCCAGCCCACGGCGTCCATCACCGTCTGCCAGGTGTGCCCGAGGCCGCTGTTGGTCGGCTGCTCGGAGCCGGAGACGGTGTCGATCTCCACGGTGCAGCGGCGGTAGTAGCTCGACAGCCAGCCCATGGTCATGCGCCCGATCACTGCGTTGGCGGCGTTCTTCACATCACCCTCGGCGTAGTCGGAGGGCGAGGGATAGCCCGCCGGCCCTGCCATGCGCACCATCTGCGTGGTCAGCTTGGAGTCCAGCGCCCAGCTGTTGGGGGCGGTGAAGCGCCACAGCTCGAAGCCGAGGTTGAAGCTGTTGCCCAGGTAGAAGTTCTCCGGCAGCGAGGTGACGCGGATGTAGTAGCGGTAGCGCGAGCGCGACAGGATCGGGATGCCCGAGGCGGGATTGGGCCCGGCCAGGAGGATGGGCTTCAGGCTGGTTTCCGGGCGGCTGCCGAGCAGCGGGATCGGCGAGGCGATGGGCAGCGGCAGGAAGAGGGTCGGGCGCTGATAGAGGTCGCCGCTGGCGGTGCGGCCGGCGCTGTGGGATTCCACGCGCAGGGTGCCGTCATAGGACACCAGCGGCGCGCCGGTGGGCTTGTAGTTGAGCAGCCAGCAACCGGGGCGGATGCTGCGCAGCGGCGGCACGATGATCGGGCCGGGCACTTGCCTGGGGAGTTCGCTGATAGGGGGAGGGCGCTGGCCGTTCGGGCGTCTTCCTGCTCGGGCGGCAATACATCAGGCATGGGTGGGGTTTTGTCGAGGCTGGACATCGTTGAACACTCCTATTCAACAAGGGGCGCACCCTGCCCGTACTCCGAACCACGCGAGCCATTGCATGACGCCGGTACGACACCCCTGGAAGGTTCCTTTTTAGGGTCGTGTCATGCGTACCACGTGCGCATGGCCCGGTGAGTATGCGACTGCGCCAGGCCCTGCATAGCGCCGCCCATCGCCCGCAGGCCGTGCGAAGCGACCGGTTGTCGGAGCGCCCGGGAGCCCTGTAAGGGCGCCGCTACAGAGCCCCGCGCAACCGAACTTTTCGTGCTTGTCGATATGCCGGAAAGGCGTTTGCGTTGGGGAGGGGGCGAGGGGTTTTGGTCGGCCATGTGCATCGGGAATTGGTGGGCTGAAGCCCACCCTTGCTATCTCGACTAACTACCCCTTCAGGGGTAATAGTTCCCGACTGATCATCGGGGGAGGGGCTGGAAGTCGTGTCCACCCTTAGGCCCTGAGCCTGCGACGTAGATAGTGCTCCGCCCCTCCACACTCACTCGAACAGCCCGAACGGTATCTTGAGCCCAGAGCTCGCATTCACAAGGTTGGGCCGGGTGCAGTGATGATCGCATTTGGAACGATCAGGAGGAGCACACATGCCCAGTGTCATTGGTGTCGACATTGCCAAGCACACGTTCGATATCGCCACCCTGCAGGCGAACGGCAAGTACCGCACCAAGGCCAAGTTGGCCAACAGCGAGGCGGGCTTTCGCACGCTGCAGGAGTGGCTGAACAAGCACAGCGAGGCGGGTGCCTGGGTCGTGATGGAAGCCACCGGCATCCACCATGAAGCCCTGGCCGAATGGCTGCTGGAGCAGAACTATCGGGTCTGCGTCCTCAACCCTGCGCAGATCGCTCACTACGCCCGCAGTCAGCTGCAGCGCGTGAAAACTGACAAGGTCGACGCCAAGCTGATCGCCGAATACGGCGAGCGCCACCAGGACGAGCTACGGCCCTGGCAGCCTGAACCTCGCGCCATACGGCGCCTGAAAGCACTGATGCGGCGCCTGGCGGATCTGCAGGAAATCCAGCAGATGGAGAGCAATCGCCTGGAGGTGGCCGATACCAGCGTGCAGGAGTCGATCCGCTCAGTGTTGCGGCACATCGAGCAACAGATCGAGGAAACCCTCAAGGCCATCAACAACCACATCGACAATGACCCGGATCTGCGCGGCAGACGTGATCTGTTGACCAGCATTGATGGCATCGCGGACAAGACAGCCGCCCTGATCCTGGCGGAGCTGGGCGACCCTCATCGCTTCACCAGCAGCCGCGCGATTACCGCCTTTGCCGGGCTCAACCCGCGTTTGCAGGAGTCTGGTAAGTACCGGGGGCAGACCCGCATTTCCAAGATGGGCTCATCGCGGCTGCGTGCTGGGCTGTACATGCCTGCCGTTTGCGCCCTGCAGCACAACGGGGCGATCAAAGCGATGAGAGAACGCCTCAGAGCCAAGGGCAAGACCGGCATGCAGATCATCTGCGCAGCGATGCGTAAGCTGCTGAACATCGCTTATGGCGTCTTGAAATCGGGCCAGCCGTACGACGTAAAACTGGCCCTTGCTCACTAGGGATCAAGACGGTATCTACGCCCATCCGCCCGCGCCGAGCCCACCTTTGCAGGTGCGAATTCATTTGAGCGTGGTCATGAGTCATCGGTGCTGCCTGTGACGATTTGAATTGAGGGCTCGACAGGATGAACGCGTGCCGTAGGGTGTGCCGTGTGTTCAGCCGGGGGACATAGGTGACAGGTGTCGGGAGACATAGGTAACGCATTTAGGCTTACGGAATCCTTCGAAGAGGAGTTCGAGCGATGCCGTGGCAGGAGTGCACCACCATGTCGATACGACGTGAATTCGTATTGTTGGCCCAACACCCGCAGAGCAACATCCGGGAGCTCTGTCGACGCTACGGCATCAGCCCCAAGACGGCTTACAAATGGCTGGAGCGATATCAAGAACTGGGTGATTCCGGTCTGCAGGACCAATCCCGTCGTCCGCTTACGAGTCCTGGACGCACCAGCGCCGAGCTGGAGCGAGAGGTGGTGCGCCTGCATCACCAATTCCCTTATTGGGGCGCTCGCAAGCTGCTCCATCTGTTGCCAAAGGCCATGGATCGCCCTCATCACAGCACCCTCGATGCGATTCTTCGGCGCCATGGCTGCCAGGTGCGCTATCACGCCGAAGACGCCCAGGCACCGGCCACCCAACGCTTCGAGCACAAGCAACCCAACGAGCTCTGGCAGATCGACTTCAAGGGCAACTTCCATCTTTCGGACCGTAACTCGCCACGTTGTCACCCGCTGACGGTGCTCGATGACCATTCACGCTTTGCGCTCTGCCTGCAGGGCTGTGAAGGGGAGCGCCTGGAACTGGTTCGCCCCAAGCTGGCCGCGGTTTTCCGTCGCTATGGGCTGCCATGCCGGATAACGGCCGACAACGGCCCGCCCTGGGGCTCAAACATCGAGGGCGGCCTATCCGCCCTGGAAGTCTGGCTGATGCGCCTGGGTATCGATGTCAGTCATAGCCGCCCTTATCACCCGCAGACGCAAGGCAAGCTCGAGCGTTTCCATCAAACCCTCAAGCGTGAGCTGCTGCATCGCAGCTTCAGTGACATGGAGCACTGCCAGCGCGTGATGGACCAATGGCGAGATCAGTACAACCAACAACGACCTCATGAGGCGCTGGGCCAGTTACCACCGATATCGCGCTATCAGCCAAGCCTAAGGGCGTACACGGAGCAATTGCCGGAAATCGAGTACGAGCCGGAGGACAAGGTGCTCAAGGTAGGGGGAACCGGACAGGTGCAATTCAAAGGGAAAAGCCGGTTCGTCGGTGGTGGGTTATTGGGCGAGCGAATCGCAATACGCCCCACCGGTGTGGATGGTGTCTACGATGTGATTTTCATCCATAAGACAATCCGCCAGTTCGACCTGAGAGAGAAGAAGTAACGACCAGCAACCCGTTACCCATGTCCCCCGACAAGCGTTACCCATGTATCCCGGCTAAACACCGTGCGCACCTCCGCTCGGTGCTTCCGGCGAGTCCCAGGTGCGCGCAGCACACCCTACATCTGAGCCACGTGCTGCTCTGGCTGTGCGCCGGCTTACTTCGACAGGCGCACCGCCAGCTCATCCACTTCCACGGCCCAGTCGGCGTCCTGGACCAGGGCGTTGCGCAGGAAGGCGCTCTGGGCCTCGTTCCAGAAGGGCGCGTCCTGGATCTTCTGGCCGTCGACGAGGGGGTGGTCGGCGATGAAGGCTTCGATCTGGCGGTGGTCGGACTCCAGGCCGAGCTGCTCGAACAGGGTGGCGAGGTTGTGCGGGGTCGTATCCATGGATGGGCTCCGGTACGGGTGGGAAAGGTGCAAGGACTATAGACCCGTGCCAGCCACTTTCGGTGCCACCGGAAGCTGCGCTAAGGTGGCGCGCCCCGCCCACGGAGGGCGGGCGATGGAGGAGGGAACCCATGCATTTCAATGCCCTGGTGCCGGAGCTGCTGGTGCGTGATTTCGCCCACAGCCTGGATTTCTACTGCCGCGTGCTGGGCTTCGAGGTCGCCTATCAACGCCCGGAGCACCGCTTCGCCTACCTGTGCCTGGGGGAAGCCCAGCTGATGCTGGAAGAGGACGACGGCGAGGCCTCGGAATGGCGCGTCGAGCCCCTGGAGGCGCCGTTCGGTCGTGGGCTCAACCTGTCCATCCGCTGTGCCGACGCGCTCGCCCTGATCGCGCGCATCGAGGCGGCCGGCGTGCCATTGCGGCGCGGGGCGCTGGAGCGCTGGTACCGCCAGGACGAGCAGGAGCACGGCGAGTGCAACTTCCTGCTGCAGGACCCGGACGGCTACCTGCTGCGTTTCCACCAGAGCCTGGGCATGCGCGTGTTCAGCGGGGTTCTGCCGGGGCAGGGGTGACGCGGGCCTTGAGCTGGGTTGCGGCTCCAGGATCAAGGGCTTCGCGAGCAGAGCTCGCTGCTACGGTTGGCGGCGGATGTGTGTTGCCTCGCGTGGCGGGAAATCTTCCGGCTCCAGGGAACCCGCGCCGCTGCGCTGGTTCAAATCGGCACGGATTCCCCCTCACATGCCGATTCCCGGAGCTGTCATGCGCGTGCACACCAAACTTCTGTTGGCAGGTCTCTGCTTCCTTCCCCTCGCCGGTTGCTTCAAGGGCGAGATCGATCAATCGTCCCTCTGCACCTACAGCTCCGACGCCGAGGCGCGCCAGTGCAAGGAAGGCGAGCTGTCCTGGTTCAAACCCACCCAGTGGAACAACGAGCAACTGCCGCTGAGCGTTGCCGCGGCCTACTGCAACTTCAATCACGAGGTGATGTACAACAACGCGGGCGTCATCTGCGTGTTCACCGAGAAGCGCATGAGCCTGGTGAAGAACAGCCAGTAACCCCGCCGAGCGCCCACAAAAAAGCCAGCATCAGCTGGCTTTTTTTGTGCCCGGGCGCCGGATCAGCGCTTGCCCATGGAGCGGCGCGAGCCGCGCGGTGCCGCGCCGGGGCGCTGGCCGCGGTCGTGGCCCTTGAGGGTCTGGTACCAGGGCACGTTCTGTTTCTTCACAGCCTTGGCGGGGGGCGCAGCCTCGGTGCTGCCTTCGGCTTGGGGCTGTTGCTCGGGGCTGGTGGGTTCGTTGGTGTTCATGGTCGGTCCGGGGGCGCCTGGGCGCCGGTTCGCTTGTGGTTGGCCGTGATTGAGGCGCGCAATCATACATCAACTCGATTTCGCCTGCCGTGGCTTCGGCCCGGTGGATTTCCGGGTTCCCAAGGCGGCCGAAAAGGGCCCTGAAAAGGCCTGACCTGACATGAGTCAAAGTGACTCATTGCCGATTGGCGGATGATTTCTTCCATCGAAATCCAGCCATTCGGGACACCAAGATGAAGCAGCCAAGCAAGCAGAAACTGACCTGGGCGGTGGCGGTGCTGGCCGCCGTGGCGGTCGCCGCCGGTGCCTGGTGGGTGTTGCGGCCCGCCGGCCTCGGCGAAGGCTTCGCCAGCGGCAACGGCCGCATCGAAGCCACCGAAGTGGATGTGGCCACCAAGCTGGCCGGCCGCGTGGCCGAGATCATGGTCGACGAGGGCGACTTCCTCACCCCCGGCCAGCCCGTGGCGCAGATGGACACCCAGGTGCTGAAGGCGCAACTGGCCCAGGCCCAGGCCCAGGTGCGCCAGGCCGAGAACGCCCGGTTGACCGCCCAGGCCTTGGTGGCCCAGCGCGAAAGCGAGCAGGCCACGGCCAAGGCGGTGGTCAGCCAGCGCGAGGCGGAGCTGGTGGCGACCCAGAAGCGCTTCGCCCGCACCGAAACCCTGGTCAAGCGCAATGCCATGCCCCAGCAGCAACTGGACGATGACCGCGCGGTGATGCAGAGCGCCCAGGCGGCGCTGGCGGCCTCGCGCTCGCAGGTGATTTCCGCCCAGGCCGGCATCGAGGCGGCCAAGTCCCAGGTTATCGAGGCGCAGTCGGCCATCGAGGCCGCCAACGCCAGCGTCGCCCGCCTGCAGGCGGACATCGACGACAGCCTGCTCAAGGCGCCCCGCGCCGGCCGCGTGCAATACCGCGTGGCGCAACCGGGTGAAGTGCTGCCGGCCGGCGGCAAGCTGCTCAACCTGGTGGACCTGGGCGACGTCTACATGACCTTCTTCCTGCCCGCCGGCCAGGCCGGGCGCGTGCACCTGGGCGACGAGGTGCGGCTGATCATCGATGCGGTGCCGCAGTACGTGATCCCCGCCAAGATTTCCTACGTGGCCAGCGTCGCCCAGTTCACCCCGAAGACGGTGGAAACCGCCAGCGAGCGCGAGAAGCTGATGTTCCGCGTCAAGGCGCGCATCGACCCGGCGCTGCTCAAGCAGCACATGACCGCAGTGAAGACCGGCGTGCCCGGCATGGCCTACCTGCGCCTGGACGCTGAGCAGGAATGGCCGCAGCAGCTGCAGGTCAAGGTGCCCTGATGGACGCCTCCAGCGGCAACGTCGCGCGCCTGGCCGGGGTCAGCCTGGGCTACGGCGAGACCTTCGCCCTGCGCGAGGTCGACCTGGCGATCCCGGCCAACCGCATGGTCGGGCTGATCGGCCCGGACGGCGTCGGCAAATCCAGCCTGCTGGCCTTGCTGGCCGGGGCGCGGAAGATGCAGCAGGGCGAGATCGAGGTGCTGGGCGGCGACATGCGCTCCGCCCGCCATCGCCGCGCCATCTGCCAGCGCGTCGCCTACATGCCCCAGGGCCTGGGCAAGAACCTCTACCCGACGCTGACGGTGTTCGAGAACGTCGACTTCTTCGGCCGCCTGTTCGGCCACGACCGCGCGGAACGGGAGCGGCGCATCGACGACCTGCTGCGCAGCACCGGCCTCGACCCCTTCCGCGAGCGCCCGGCGGGCAAGCTCTCCGGCGGCATGAAGCAGAAGCTCGGCCTGTGCTGCGCGCTGATCCATGACCCGGATTTGCTGATCCTCGACGAGCCCACCACCGGCGTCGACCCGCTGTCGCGCAACCAGTTCTGGGAGCTGATTGGACGCATCCGCCAGGGCCGCCCCGGCATGAGCGTGCTGGTGGCCACCGCCTATATGGAGGAGGCCGAACGCTTCGACAGCCTGGTGGCGATGGACGCCGGGCGCGTGCTGGCCACCGGCAGCCCGGCCGAGATACGCCGGCAGACCGGCACCGACAGCCTGGAAGCGGCCTTTATCGCCCTGCTGCCGGAAGAGAAGCGCCGCGACCACCGCCGCCTGGTCATCCCGCCACTGCCCGCCGGTGAGCGCGCGGTGGCCATCGAGGCAGACGGGCTGACCTGCCGCTTCGGCGATTTCGTCGCCGTGGACCGCGTCAGCTTCCGCATCGAGCGCGGGGAGATCTTCGGCTTCCTCGGCTCCAACGGTTGCGGCAAGTCCACCACCATGAAGATGCTCACCGGCCTGCTGCCCGCCAGCGAAGGCAGTTGCGCGCTGTTCGGCCAGCCGGTGGATGCCGGCGACATGGCCACGCGGCGGCGGGTAGGCTACATGTCCCAGGCGTTCTCCCTGTACCGCGAGCTGAGCGTGCGGCAGAACCTGGTGCTGCATGCGCAGCTGTTCCACCTGCCGGCCGAGCGTATCGAGGCGCGGGTGGCGGAGATGCTCCAGCGCTTCGACCTGGCCGGCGTGGCCGACGAGTTGCCCGACGCGCTGCCGCTGGGCATCCGCCAGCGCCTGTCGTTGGCGGTGGCGGTGATCCACCAGCCGGAGATCCTCATCCTCGATGAGCCCACCTCAGGCGTCGACCCGGTGGCCCGCGACGGCTTCTGGGAGTTGATGATCGACCTGTCGCGCAACGACGGCGTGACCATCTTCATCTCCACCCACTTCATGAACGAGGCCGAGCGCTGCGACCGCATCTCCCTGATGCACGCCGGCCGCGTGCTGGCCAGCGACACCCCGGCGGCGCTGGTGGCCGAGCGCGGCCTGCCGAGCCTGGAAGCCACCTTCATCGCCTACCTGGAAGAGGCTGCCGGCACCGCCTCGGCACCCGCCAGCGCGCCGAGCGTCACCGCCAAGGCCGAAGCCCCGCGTGACCAGCGCTTCAGCCCGCAGCGGCTGTTCAGCTATGCGCGGCGCGAAGCCATGGAGCTGCGCCGCGACCCGATCCGCCTGACCCTGGCGCTGCTCGGCACCGTGCTGCTGATGTTCATCATCGGCTACGGCATCAGCATGGACGTCGAGGACCTTTCCTATGCGGTGCTCGACCGCGACCAGAGCACCACCAGCCAGGCCTACGCACTGAACCTTTCCGGCTCGCGCTACTTCATCGAGCGCGCGCCGATCCAGGACTACGCGGAACTGGACCGGCGCATGCGCAGCGGCGAGCTGAGCCTGGCCATCGAGATTCCGCCGGGCTACGGCCGCGACCTCAAGCGCGGCGCCAGCCCCGCCGTGGGTGTGTGGATCGACGGCTCCATGCCCACCCGCGCCAACACCGTGGCCGGTTATGTCCAGGGCATGCACCTGGGCTACCTCGCCGAGCTGGCCCGGCAATCCCCGGAGGGCGGCGCCCAGGCTGCCGCCAGCGTCGAGGTGCGCTACCGCTACAACCCCGATGTGGAGAGCCTCAAGGCCATGGTGCCGGCGGTGATCCCGCTGTTGCTGATCATGATCCCGGCGATGCTCACCGCCCTGGGCGTTGTGCGCGAGAAGGAGCTGGGCTCGATCACCAACCTCTACGTCACGCCGGTCACGCGGCTGGAGTTCCTGCTGGGCAAGCAGCTGCCCTACGTGGCGATGGGCATGGTCAGCTTCCTGCTGATGGTGGCCCTGGCGGTGTTCGTGTTCGGCGTGCCGCTCAAGGGCAGCTTCGCCACCCTGGTGCTGGCGGCGCTGTGCTACGTCACGGCCGCCACCGGACTCGGCCTGTTCCTCTCCACCTTCATGCGCAGTCAGATCGCCGCCGTGTTCGGCGTGGCCATCGCCACCATGGTGCCGGCCATCCAGTTCTCCGGGCTGGTGCACCCGGTGTCGTCCCTGGAAGGGGCGGCGGCGGCGATCGGCCAGGCCTATCCCGCCACCCATTTCCTGATCATCAGCCGGGGCGTGTTCTCCAAGGCGCTGGGGTTCTCCGACCTGGCCTTCTACTTCGTCCCGCTGCTGCTGACCATTCCCTTGCTCACCCTGTTCAGCGTGCTCTCGCTGAAGAAGCAGGAGGCCTGACCCATGCGCAGCCTGGCCAATATCTTCCACCTGGGGCTCAAGGAGTTCCGCAGCCTGCAGCGCGACTACGCGATGCTGGTGCTGATCCTCTGGGCCTTCAGCCTGGGGGTGTACAGCTCCGCCACCGGCATTCCGGAAACCCTGCACCACGCGCCCATCGCCGTGGTCGACGAGGACCGCTCGCAGCTCTCCACGCGCCTGGTCAACGCCTTCCAGCCACCGTACTTCCGCGTGCCCGAGCTGATCGACCAGGGGCGCATGGACCGGGGCATGGACACCGGCCTGTACACCTTCACCCTGGACATCCCGCCCGACTTCCAGCGCGACGTGCTCGCCGGCCGCAACCCGGCGGTGCAGCTCAATGTCGACGCCACGCAGATCGGCCAGGCCTTCAGCGGCGCGGGCTACATCCAGAACATCGTTTCCACCGAGGTCAACGAGTTCGTCGCCCGCTACCGGGGGGCGAAGGCGATGCCGGCGGAGCTGACGGTACGCACGCTGTTCAACCCCAACCTGACCCAGGCCTGGTTCGGCGGGGTGATGGAGGTGATCAACCAGATCACCATGCTGTCGATCATCCTCACCGGCGCGGCCCTGATCCGCGAGCGCGAGCACGGCACCGTCGAGCACCTGCTGGTGATGCCGCTGTCGGCGTTCGAGATCATGCTGGCCAAGGTCTGGTCCATGGGCGCGGTGGTGCTGGTGGCCGCCGCGCTGTCGCTGGTGTTCGTGGTGCGCGGCTGGCTGGCAGTGCCCATCGAAGGCTCCCTCGGGCTATTCCTGGTGGCGGCGGCGCTGCACCTGTTCGCCACCACCTCCATGGGCATCTTCCTTGGCACCGTGGCGCGCTCCATGCCGCAGCTGGGGCTGCTGACCATCCTCGTGCTGATGCCGCTGCAGATCCTCTCCGGCGGCACCACGCCGCGGGAGAGCATGCCCGAGCTGGTGCAGCAGATCATGCTGGCGGCGCCCACCACCCACTTCGTCGCCCTGGCACAGGGCATCCTCTATCGCGGCGCGGGGCTGGAGATCGTCTGGCCGCAGTTCCTCGCCATCATCGGCATCGGCAGTGCCTTCTTCCTCGCGGCCCTGACGCGCTTCCGCCGCACCATCACGCAGATGGCCTAAGCGCCAGCAGCCCACCCTGTGCCGCGGTCATTTGGGCGCGACCGTAGGGCGGGGGAAACCCGCGTGGTTGTGTGCATGAACGTGTCGGGTTGCACCCGACCTACGGGGTGCTGGCGACTCCGCTCCCGGGCTGAAGCCCGGGCTACGCAATGCCCCAGCCCGATGCTACGGGCCCCATGGGAGCCCACCTTGTGTTGTGGTCATACAGGCGCGCATAACCGTAGGGCGGGTGAAACCCGCGTGGCGTTGTGCATGAACGTGCCGGGTTGCACCCGACCTACGTGGGAACGCCTTCAGTGCCCCAGCGCACGCGCCAGTTGCCAGGCGGCGAAGCCCAGCAGGAACAGCCCCGCCACCTGGTCGATGCGCCGCAGCAGGCGCCCATCCAGGCGGTGGCGCACGGCGGCGACGCCCAGCGCCAGGGCCAGCCACCACAGCGCCGAACCGCAGAACACCCCGGCGACCATCAACAGCGCGTTCGCCGTGCCGGGCGCGGCGCCGGCGCCCAGGCCGGCGAAGACCGCGACGAAGGCGAGGATGGTCATGGGGTTGGTCAGGGTCAGCGCGAAGACCGAGGCCAGCGCCCGCCAGCCACTGCCGGGCTCCGCCAGGCTGGCGGCTTGCCGAGCAGGCGCGGTGCGCAATAGGCGGATGCCCATCCACGCCAGGTAACCCGCACCCAGCAACGCCAAGGGCGTGGCCAGCGCCACGAAGCCCTGGATCAGCGCCTGCACCCCGAAGGCGCCCAGGGCACCGAAGCAGGCGTCGGCCAATGCAGCGCCGAGGCCACTGAGAAAGCCGATGCGCGCCCCATGAAGCAGGCTGCGCTGGATGCAGAGCAGGCCGACGGGCCCCACCGGCGCGGCGATGGAGAGGCCGATCAAGGCGGATTTGAAGAACAGCGCTAAGTCCATCGGGCGGTACCGGGCAGGTGGCGGGATGGCATTATTTTGCGGGCCACTGAAGCGGCTTTGAATGCAGAAGCTACGGTAGTTATCGTACTTTGCCTGAAATGCTCTCGTATTTACCCGTGAGGACCTTAATCATGGAGCTTGATGCCAAATCCTGGAAAATCCTCCAGGCCGTTCAGGCCGAGGGGCGGATTTCCCTTACCGAGCTGGCCAACCGGGTGGCGCTGTCGTTGCCGGCCACCTCGGAGCGCCTCAAGCGGCTGGAGGAAGCCGGGGTGATCGAGGGCTATCGCGCCTGCGTCTCCGCCGAGCAGGCGGGCTACGAGGTGATGGCGCTGATCGGCATGACCACGCCCCAGCCGGACAAGGCGCGGCTGGTCGCCTTGTTGCAGCAGATGCCCGAGGTGCTGGAATGCCTCCACGTCACGGGGCAGGACTCGTTCGTGCTGCGGGTGGTGACGCGCAATATCCGCCACCTGGAGCGCTTCGTCGGCAGCATCAATCACTTCGGCGAGACGCGCACATCCATCGTCATGTCGCAGCCGATTCCGTTGCGCCCACTGCAATCGCCGGAAGGCGTCGGGCAGGAATGAACGCGGGATAGAGAAAGAGGGAAGGGTAGATGCACTGAAGGCGCCTTATGGGCGCCTTCAGCATTTACGGGCTGGGTACATCGCTCAGACCTCGCGCGTGGTTCCTGGGTCGGGTTGCAAGCTGTGCAACGGCCTAATCAGGAGACGCGGAAGCCCGGGGTGCGGTCGGAGCCGTCTTCGGCAACACGGAAGCCAGGAGTGCGATCGGAACCGTCTTCAGCAACGCGGAAGCCCGGAGTGCGGTCGGAGCCATCTTCGGCAACGCGGAAGCCGGGAGTGCGGTCGGAGCCATCTTCGGCAACGCGGAAGCCGGGAGTGCGGTCGGAGCCGTCTTCGGCAACACGGAAGCCCGGGGTGCGGTCGGAACCGTCTTCAGCAACACGGAAGCCGGGAGTGCGGTCGGAGCCATCTTCGGCAACGCGGAAGCCCGGGGTGCGATCGGAGCCGTCTTCAGCAACGCGGAAGCCGGGAGTGCGATCGGAACCGTCTTCAGCAACACGGAAGCCCGGAGTGCGAGCGGAGCCGTCTTCGGCAACACGGAAAGCAGGGGTACGGGCGGAACCATCTTCGGCCAGGCGGTTGATGGTGCGCTCAGCGCCGCTGGCAAGGGTCTGCTGGGGTTGTGCGGCGTCCTGGGGCAGGGCGAACGCGGTAGCGGACAGGGAAGCGATGAACAGGCTGGCAAGGATTTGCTTTTTCATTTTGGGTGCCTCGTGGTTTCAAGTGGGGTTGAAAGTGAACACGAGGCCAATGTTACGGATGGAAAATCGATAAAAAAGTGGATACGGCTAATGGTCAACATCGATGCCGTCGATAGTTGTGTTTATTTTATTTAAAAACAATGAGTTAGATATATTTGTGGTGTGTTTTTAGGGTGCTGAAATGCACTGTAAAAGTCTTTTTCGTTAAATGACAATAATCAATTAATTCGATTGATTGGCCTGTTCAAGCGGATTGTTCGGCTTCCTGGCGTATCGAGTGTTCGAGGAAAACAACGCGTGTGATGGGCCCGCCGCCATCTCGTCGCGGTGTAAAGGGGCGGTCACTCAGGCTAGGCTATGGCCCTTTCCCACCATCGGATGGCGACATGTCCAGCGAGATCGAAACCCCCTTCAGCAACGAGCCCCTTTCCGCCGTCGAGGTCCGCCTGCTCGGCAGCCTCATCGAGAAGCAGGCCACCACGCCGGAGTCCTACCCGCTGACCCTCAATGCCCTGGTGCTGGCCAGCAACCAGAAGACCAGCCGCGAACCGGTGATGAACCTGACCGCCGGCCAGGTGGGGCAGGGCATGCGCAGCCTCGAAGGGCGCAGTTTGGCGCGCCTGGTGATGGGCAGCCGTGCCGACCGCTGGGAGCAACGTGCCGAGAAGACCCTGGAGCTGGTGCATGGCCAGCTGATCCTGCTCGGCCTGTTGCTGCTGCGCGGCCCGCAGACCCTCAACGAGCTGCTCACCCGCAGCAGCCGCATGCATGAGTTCGACGATGTCGAGCAGGTGCAGCACAACCTCGAACGCCTCGTCGCCCGTGGGTTGGTCACGCTGATTCCGCGCCAGGCTGGCCAGCGCGAAGACCGCTACATGCACCTGCTGGGCGAGAAGGGCGACCTGGAAGAGCTGCTGGCTGCGCGCCAGAGCGCCCCGGAGCGCAGTGAAAGCCGTGCCGGCAGCGATGCACGCATCGAACAGCTGGAAGCCCGCGTCGCCGAACTCGAAGAGCGCCTGGCGCTACTCGAGGCGCGTTGAGCCCCATCTGCGCAACTCTTTGTCGCTTGGCGCGTTTCCCAGGGATGGCCGACCTGCCATCCTTGCGCGCAACCCTGATCCACAGCCTTTGAGGTAGCCATGAAAATCAGCTCGGACTTCGATAGCGGCAATATCGAGGTAAAGGACGCCAGCAACCCCCAGCACGTACTGTTGGCGATGCGCCCGGACCTCAAGAGCCATCACTTCCAGTGGTTCCACTTCAAGGTCGAGGGCCTCACCCCCGGCCAGCGTCACGACTTCAGCCTGGTGAACGCCGGGCAGTCCGCCTATGCCCATGCCTGGACCGGCTACAACGCCGCCGCCTCCTACGACCACGTCAACTGGTTCCGCGTGCCCAGCCACTTCGACGAGAAGGGCTTGCACTTCGGCCTGCAGCCCCGTGAAGGGCAGATCTGGTTCGCCTACTTCGAGCCCTACAGCCGCGAGCGCCACGATCGCCTGATCGCCGACGCCCTGGCCAATGCCGGCGCCGAGCTGTTCGCCACCGGCAAGAGCATCGAGGGCCGCGACATCCAACTGTTGCGCGTCAGCCGCAACCCGGCGGCCCAGCGCAAGGTCTGGATCATCGCCCAGCAGCACCCCGGCGAGCACATGGCCGAGTGGTTCATGGAGGGCATCATCGAGCGCCTCAAGGGCAAGGCCGATGCCGAGCTGGAAGAGCTGCTGGCCAAGGCCGACCTCTACCTAGTGCCGAACATGAACCCCGATGGCGCCTTCCGTGGCCACCTGCGCACCAACGCCGCCGGCAAGGACCTCAACCGCGCCTGGCAATCGGCCAGCGAGGCCGAGAGCCCCGAGGTGTTCTTCGTCCAGCAGCAGATGCGCAAGGTCGGCGTGGACCTGTTCCTCGACATCCACGGCGACGAGGAGATCCCCCACGTGTTCACCGCCGGCTGCGAAGGCAACCCCGGCTACAGCAAGCGCCTGGAACGCCTGGAAGACGAGTTCCGCAACCGCCTGGTGGATATCGGCGCCGACTTCCAGACCCGCTACGGCTACCCGAAGGACGAACCCGGCAAGGCCAACACCACCCTGGCCTGCAACGCCGTGGGCATGGAGTTCGACTGCCTGTCGTTCACCATCGAGATGCCGTTCAAGGACCACGACGACAACCCCAACCCGGAAACGGGCTGGGACGGCAAGCGCTCCATGAAGCTCGGCCAGGACGTGCTCAGCGTCGCCGCCGCCATGGTCGACGGCCTGCGCTGACCGCCGCTGCGCCCCTGTAACAACGCCGCCTCCCCGTTGCTGGGGAGGCGGCGTTTTTCGTTGTGCGGCCCTCCGATCGCGAGTGCTGCTGGGGCGGTTCGCTCTTCGGTGGAGCTGGGGCAACCTGCGACCACTCTCGCCGTCAGGCGCGGGTCGGCGCCGCCGCACCGTGGAGGAAGATCTGCTCGAGGATCACCGCCGAGCCGGACCTGGCCATGCGGCCACGGCGTTCGGCGTCGACGATGCCGAAGATCAGCGAGAGGAACAGCTCCGAGAGCACTGCCGCGCTGATGTCGATGCGGAACACCCCCTCCTGCTGGCCGCGCAGGAAGAACCTGTCCAGGGCGACGCAATAGCTCTGCCAGCGATCGTCCTCGGCCTTCGGGTCGAGGGTGTCGGGGTTGTACTGGAACATCAGGAACACCAGCAGTTCGCGGTGCATCAGGTGTTCGCCGATCAGCCTGCGCAACGCGTCCAGCGGCTCGGCGTGCTGCAGGTCGCCGGCGGAGAGTATCTGGCCGATCACCGTTTCGCCGTGGGTGATGAGCATCTCCACCAGGTTGTCCCGGGTGCCGCAGAAGCGGTGCAGCGTGGCCTTGCTCACGCCGGCCGCTTCCGCCAGCTCCTTCAGCGTGGCGCGCGGCCGCTCGACGAAGGCGACGGCCAGCGCCTTGATGAGTCGTTCGTCTTGTGCTGTCAGCGCCATGGAAGGGTCCTGCGTTGATTTTCGGATTGGGCGCATTGTGCAGAAAAACCCTCGGGCTTCAACGGTGAAAGACATGATTAATAACAAAAGATTCAAATGAGACAATATTGACTCATTTAGATCTATGAAAGATCATGCGCGCCTTTCCAGTCTAGGGTCCGGGTGAAACATGGGCAGATTGCGTGCAGTAGGAACCGTCTCGGTATGGGTTGCAGCCATGGCGCTGGCCGGTTGCGGGGCATCGGGCGAGCCGGAAGCGGCTGCTGAAGTGGCCAGGCCGGTGGACGTCGTGGCGGTGGTGGCCGAGCCGCTGGTGCTGACCACCGAGCTGCCGGGGCGCATCGAGCCCGTGCGTGTGGCCGAGGTGCGTGCCCGGGTCGCGGGCATCGTGGTGCAGAAGCGTTTCGAGGAGGGGGCGGACGTCAAGGTCGGCGACCTGTTGTTCCAGATCGACCCGGCACCGCTCAAGGCGGCGGTTTCCCGTGCCGAGGGCGAGCTGGCGCGCGCCGAGGCGACCCTCTTCGAGGCCCAGGCGCGGGTCAAGCGCTACGAGCCGCTGGCCAGGATCGAGGCGGTCAGCCAGCAGGACTTCGACACCGCCACCGCCGACCTGCGCAGCGCCAGGGCGGCGGTGCGTACGGCCCAGGCGGACCTGGAGACCGCGCGCCTGAACCTCGGCTATGCCTCGGTCAAGGCGCCCATCTCCGGTCGCATCGGCCGCGCGCTGGTCACCGAAGGGGCGCTGGTGGGGCAGGGCGAGACCACGCTTATGGCGCGCATCCAGCAGCTCGACCCCATCTACGCCGACTTCACCCAGCCGGTGGCCGACGCCCTGCGCCTGCGTGAAGCGCTCAAGGGCGGCACGCTCTCCGCCGACGACAGCCAGGCGCTGCGCATCCACGTCGACGGCACCGACTACGAGCGCCAGGGCGAGCTGCTGTTCACCGACGTCTCGGTGGACCCGGGCACCGGCCAGGTGTCCCTGCGTGGCAAGTTCGCCAACCCCGACGGTGTGCTGCTGCCCGGCATGTACGTCCGGGTGAGCGCGCCCCAGGGCAGCGATGCCAACGCCATCCTGGTGCCCCAGCGCGCCGTGCAGCGGGCGGCCGACGGCAGCGCCCTGGTGCTGGTGATCGGCGCCGACGAGCGTGTCGAGGCCCGCCCCGTGCACACCGGTGCCATGCAGGGCGCGCGCTGGCAGATCAGCCAGGGGCTGGCCAGCGGCGACCGCGTGATCGTCGGCGGCCTCACCGGCCTGCAGCCGGGCGCCAAGGTCGAGGCGCGTCCCACCCAGGAGCAACAGGCAGCCCGCCAGTAAGGCCGGTATCGCCACGAGGAAACGTCCATGTCTCTGTTCTTCATCAAGCGCCCCAACTTCGCCTGGGTGGTGGCGCTGTTCATCTCCCTGGCCGGCCTGCTGGTCATCCCGATGCTGCCGGTGGCCCAGTACCCCAACGTCGCGCCGCCGCAGATCACCATCACCGCCACCTACCCGGGCGCCTCGGCGCAGGTGCTGGTGGACTCGGTTACCAGCGTGATCGAGGAGGAGCTCAACGGTGCCAAGGGCCTGCTGTATTTCGAGTCCACCAGCAACTCCAACGGCACCGGCGAGGTGGTGGTCACCTTCCAGCCCGGCGTCAACCCGGAGCTGGCCCAGGTGGACGTGCAGAACCGCCTGAAGAAGGCCGAGTCGCGCCTGCCCCAGGCCGTGCTCACCCAGGGGGTCGAGGTCGAGCAGACCAGCGCCGGCTTCCTGCTCATCTACGCCCTCAATTACAAGGAAGGTGCCCAGCGCAGCGACACCACCTTCCTCGGCGACTACGCCGCGCGCAACATCAACAACGAACTGCGCCGGGTGACCGGCGTCGGCAAGCTGCAGTTCTTCTCCTCGGAAGCGGCCATGCGCGTCTGGATCGACCCGCAGAAGCTGGTGGGCTACGGCCTGTCCATCGACGACGTGAGCGCCGCCATCCGTGGGCAGAACGTGCAGGTGCCGGCCGGTGCCTTCGGCAGTTCGCCGGGCAGCACCGAGCAGGAGCTGACCGCCACCCTCGCGGTGAAGGGCACCCTGGACGACCCGGCCGAGTTCGGTCGCATCGTGCTGCGCGCCAACCAGGACGGCTCCTCGGTGAAGCTGGCCGACGTCGCCCGCCTGGAAGTGGGCAGCGAGAGCTACAACTTCTCCTCGCGCCTCAATGGCAAACCCTCGGTCGCGGGCGCCATCCAGCTGTCCCCGGGCGCCAACGCCATCCAGACCGCCGAGGCGATCAAGCAGCGCCTGGCCGAGCTGTCGGTGAACTTCCCCGACGACGTGGAATATTCGGTGCCCTACGACACCTCGCGCTTCGTCGGCGTGGCCATCGAGAAGGTGATCCACACCCTGCTGGAAGCCATGGTGCTGGTGTTCCTGGTGATGTTCCTGTTCCTGCAGAACGTGCGCTACACCCTGATCCCGGCCATCGTCGTGCCGGTGTGCCTGCTGGGCACGTTCACGGCCATGTACCTGCTGGGCTTCTCGGTGAACATGATGACCATGTTCGGCATGGTGCTGGCCATCGGCATCCTGGTGGACGACGCCATCGTGGTGGTGGAGAACGTCGAGAGGATCATGGCCGAGGAGGGGCTGTCCCCGCGCGACGCCACGGTCAAGGCGATGGGCCAGGTGTCCGGCGCCATCGTCGGCATCACCATGGTGCTGTCGGCGGTGTTCCTGCCGCTGGCCTTCATGGCCGGTTCCGTGGGTGTCATCTACCAGCAGTTCTCCCTGTCGCTGGCGGTGTCGATCCTGTTCTCCGGCTTCCTCGCCCTGACCTTCACCCCGGCCCTGTGCGCCACGCTGCTCAAGCCGATCCCCAAGGGGCACCATGAGAAGCGCGGCTTCTTCGGCGCCTTCAACCGTGGTTTCACCGGTCTCACCCAGGGCTACACCCGCCTCAACGGCGGCCTGGTGAAACGTGCCGGGCGCTTCATGCTGGTGTACGCCGGCCTGGTGGCGGTGCTTGGCTACTTCTACCTGCGCCTGCCGGAATCCTTCGTACCGGTGGAAGACCAGGGCTACATGATCGTCGACGTGCAGCTGCCGCCGGGCGCCACCCGTGCGCGCACCGACGTCACCGGCCAGCAGCTGGAGCAGTACCTGGGCTCCCGCGAGGCGGTGGAGAACACCTTCCTGGTGATGGGCTTCAGCTTCTCCGGCATGGGCGAGAACGCCGCGCTGGCCTTCCCGACCCTGAAGGACTGGTCCGTGCGCAGCGACGAGCAATCGGCCGGTGCCGAAGCCATGCTGACCAACCAGAACCTCGCCGGTGTCAGCGACGGCGCGATCATGGCGGTCACCCCGCCGCCCATCGACGGCCTCGGCAACTCCGGTGGCTTCTCCCTGCGCCTGCAGGACCGTGGCGGCCTCGGCCGTGAAGCCCTGCTGGCCGCCCGCGACCAGTTGCTGGGCCAGGCCAACGGCAACCCGAAGATCCTCTACGCGATGATGGAAGGCCTGGCCGAAGCGCCCCAGCTGCGCCTGGAGATCGACCGCGAGAAGGCCCGCACCCTGGGTGTCGGCTTCGAGACCATCGGCAGCGCGCTGTCCACCGCGTTCGGCTCCTCGGTGATCAACGACTTCTCCAACGCCGGCCGCCAGCAACGCGTGGTGGTGCAGGCCGAGCAGGGCGAGCGGATGACGCCGGAAAGCGTGCTCAAGCTCTACGTCAGCAACGCCAAGGGCGAGCAGGTGCCGCTCTCCGCCTTCGTCACCACCCACTGGGAAGAAGGCCCGGTGCAACTGGTGCGCTACAACGGCTACCCGACCATCCGCATCGCCGGCGACGCCGCACCTGGCGTCAGCACCGGTGAAGCCATGGCCGAGATCCAGCGCCTGGTGAGCCAGTCCCCGGCCGGCATCGGTTACGAGTGGACGGGCCTCTCCTACCAGGAGAAGGTCGCCAGCGGCCAGGCCGTGCAACTGTTCGCCCTGGCCATCCTGGTCGTGTTCCTGCTGTTGGTGGCGCTCTACGAGAGCTGGGCGATCCCGCTGTCGGTGATGCTCATCGTGCCCATCGGCGCCCTCGGCGCGGTGCTCGCGGTGACCTCGGTCGGCATGCCCAACGACGTCTACTTCAAGGTCGGGCTGATCACCATCATCGGCCTGGCGGCGAAGAACGCCATCCTCATCGTCGAGTTCGCCAAGGAGCTGATGGAACAGGGTCGCGGCCTGCGCGAGGCGGCCATCGAAGCCGCGCGCCTGCGCTTCCGCCCGATCATCATGACCTCCATGGCCTTCATCCTCGGCGTGGTGCCCCTGGCCCTGGCCAGCGGCGCCGGTGCGGCCAGCCAGCGCGCCCTCGGCACCGGCGTGATCGGCGGCATGCTCAGCGCCACCGTATTGGGGGTGATCTTCGTGCCCATCTGCTTCGTCTGGGTGCTGTCGCTGCTGAAGCGTCGCTCCGCACCTGCTCAACAATCCACGGAGGCCTGAGCGCCATGCACAGACACGCCTTGACCGCATCGGCCCTGCTGATCGCCCTGACCCTGGGCGGCTGCTCCATGGCCCCCACCTACGAGCGCCCCGAAGCGCCGGTGGCCGCGCACTGGAACGGCCCAGCCGCCAAACAGGATCAGGCCGCCAGCGAGCTGGACTGGCGCACCTTCATCGTCGACGCCGACCTGCGTCGGCTGGTGGGGGAGGCGCTGGCCAACAACCGCTCCCTGCGCCAGACCCTGCTCGACATCGAGCAGGCCCGCGCCCAGTACCGCATCCAGCGCGCCGACCGGGTGCCGGGGCTTTCCGCCAGTGCCTCGGGCAATCGCCAGCGGGTGCCGGGGGACCTCTCCAGCACCGGCACCTCCGCCGTCACCAGCAGCTACCAGGTGGGCGTGAGCCTGCCGGAGTACGAGCTGGACCTGTTCGGCCGGGTCAAAAGCCTCACCGACTCGGCCCTGGAGCAGTACCTGGCCACCGAGGAAGCGGGCCGCAGCGCCCGCATCGCCCTGGTCGCCGAAGTCACCCAGGCCTACCTCACCTATGACGGCGCCCAGCGCCGCCTGGCCCTGACCCGGCAGACCCTGGAAAGCCGCGAGGACTCCCTCGACCTGACCGCCCAGCGCCGCGCCGCCGGTGCCGCCACCGCGCTGGATCACCAGGAAGCCCTCGGCCTGGTGGAGCAAGCCCGTGCCGAGCTGGAAGCCAACCAGCGGCAGAAGCAGCAGGCGCTCAACGCCCTGGTGCTGCTGATCGGCACGCCGGACGCCGCCAAGGCACTGCCCGAGGCCCCGCGTGACGAGCTGCTGCTGATCCAGGACATCGCCCCCGGTGCGCCCTCGGCGTTGCTGGAACGGCGCCCGGACATCCTCGCCGCCGAGCATCGGCTGAAATCGCGCAACGCCGATATCGGTGCGGCGCGCGCGGCGTTCTTCCCGCGCATCAGCCTCACCGGCAGCTACGGCAGTTCCAGCGCCGAGGTGTCCGGCCTGTTCGATGGCGGCTCGCGCTCCTGGAGCTTCATGCCGACCCTGTCGCTGCCGATCTTCGATGCCGGCCGCAACAGCGCCAACCTCGACCTCGCCGAAGTGCGCAAGGACGCCGCCGTGGCCGCCTATGAAGGCAGCATCCAGACGGCCTTCCGCGAAGTGGCCGACGCCCTGGCCGCCACCGACACCCTGCGCCGCGAGGAAGCAGCCCGCCGCGCCCTGGCCAACACCAGCAACGAGACCCTGAAGCTGGCCAAGGCCCGCTACGAAGGCGGTGTGGACAGCCACCTGCGCTACCTGGATGCCCAGCGCAGCGCCTTCCTCAACGACTCCACGCTGATCGAGACCAGCACCCAGCGGCAGCTCGCCCTGGTCGACCTGTTCCGCGCCCTGGGTGGCGGCTGGAGCGGTGCCGACGCCAGCCTGGAGAGCCGATGAGTTCGAGCCACCCTCCGGGCAACCGCTGGCTGATCCTGCTGGTGGTGGTCCTGGCCTACCTGCCCATCGTCATCGACATGACGGTGCTGCACATCGCCGTGCCGTCGCTGACCCTGTCCCTCGGGGCCAGCGGCGAGCAGGTGCTGTGGATCATCGACATCTACCCGCTGATCATGGCCGGCCTGCTGGTGCCCATGGGCACCCTGGCGGACCGCATCGGCAGCCGCTTCATGCTGCTCGCCGGCCTGCTGGTGTTCGTCGCCATGTCCTGTGCGGCGGCCTACGCCCCCACGGCAGCGGCCCTGATCGCCGCCCGCGCGGGGATGGCGGTGGGCGGAGCCATGGTGCTGCCCTGCACCCTGGCGATCATCCGGCGCGCCTTCGAGTCGCCCAGGGAGCGGGGCATCGCCCTGGGCCTGTGGGGCACGGTGGCCTCCGCCGGTGCGGCCCTGGGCCCGCTGGTGGGGGGCGCGCTGCTGGAGCACTACTGGTGGGGCTCGGTGTTCCTCATCAACCTGCCGTTGATGCTGCTTATCTGGCCCCTGGCCCATGTACTGGTGCCCCGTGATGCCGGCAGTGGCAGCGGTGGCTGGAAGATCGGCCAGGCACTGCTGCTGATCGCCGGCATCATCGCCACCGTGCATGCGCTCAAATCCGGCCTCACGCCCGGAGGCCCGTCCTGGGCCAGTGGCGCCACCTTGCTGCTGGGCCTCGCGCTGCTGGCCGACTTCGTGCGCCGCCAGCTCACCAGCGCCGAGCCGATGCTCGATCTCGGCCTGTTCGCGCGGCCCGCCATCCGCTCCGGCCTGATCATGGCGCTGGTGGTCTCCGGCGCCCTGGCCGGCACCGAACTCACCATCGCCCAGGAGCTGCAACTGGTGCTCGGCCGCACGCCGCTGCAAGCGGGCCTGTTCCTGCTGCCGCTGATGATCGCCGCCGGTGTCGGCGGGCCGCTGGCCGGCTACCTCGTCGCCCTGGTCGGCCTGCGCCGGGTGGCGACCACCGCCTTGCTGTGCTCGGCCATCAGCCTCGCCGGACTCGGGTTCAGCGATTTCCGCGAGGCGGGGCTGGCCGTGGTCGGTCTGCTGGTGTTGCTGGGCCTGGCCCTGAGCATCGGCCTCACCGCATCCTCCATCGCCATCATGGGCGCCGCGCCGGTCAGCAAGGCGGGCGCCGCCGGTGCGCTGGAGGCCACCGGCTACGAGATGGGCACCGGGCTGGGCATCACCGCCTTCGGCGTGCTGCTCTCCAGCGTCTACGGCGCCGCCATCCACCTGCCGGGCGGCGTGCCCGAGGCGGTGAAGGACCAGGCGATCCGCTCGCTGTCGGACACCCTGGTCACTGCCGAACGCCTCGACGCCACCCTGGCCGCCTCGCTGGCCCAGGCCGGGCGCGAAGCCTTCGCCGCCGCCCACGGTACGGTGCTGCTGTCCGCTGCCGTGCTGCTCGCCGGCCTGGCGCTGGTGGTGTTCCTGTCGCTGGGCAAGGAGGAGGGGCGCGAACCCGCCGCGGCAGGGCACTGACCCCGGCGTGGCCGCTGTTCAACGCCTGTCACAATTACGCCGCTGCCGGGCTTCACGCCTTGCGCTATCGTTGCGCGCTTTCCATCCACGACAGGCGGGTTCCATGCCATTCGTACTGCCCCAGAGCATCGCGCGCTTCATCGACGGCGCGCCCCTGACGCGGGATTGCGTCGGTGAGTCCCCGTGCGAAGTCCACGCCTTCAGCCGGGGCAACGACCGTTTCTTCCTCAAGCTGAGCGCCGCCGTCTATGCGCCCACCACCTACAGCGTGCTGCGCGAGGCCAGCGTCCTGCAGTGGCTCGACGGCAAGCTCCATGTGCCGGAAGTGGTGGCCTGCGCCGCCGGCGACGGGCACGAGTTCATGATCACCCGCGCCGTGCCCGGCCAGCCGCTCTCCGAGCTGATGGCGGAGGCGCCCACCGTGCACCAGGCCTTCGGTGAGGCCCTGCGCCAGCTGCAGGCGGTGCCGGTGGAGGGCTGCCCCTTCGACTCGTCAGCCTCCGTGCGCCTGCGCGAGCTGGAGTACCTGGTGGGCCAGGGGCTGATCGCCGACGACTGGGACCCGGAAACCTGGCCCGACCTGCCGACGCCCGAGGCGTTGATCGCCCACCTCCACGCCAGCGTGCCGGTCGAAGACCTTGCCTTCAGCCACGGCGACCTGTGCGACGCCAACCTCTTCCTCGATGCTAGGGAGCGCCTGCACTTCATCGACCTGGGGCGCGGTGGCCTGGCGGATCGCTGGCTGGATATCGCCTTCGCCCACCGCAACCTCGCCGAGGAGCTGTCGCCGGATGCGGCCGAGCGCTTCATCCGCCAACTGGGCATCCCCGACCAGCCGGCCAGGCGCCTGTTCTTCGAACAGCTGGACGAGATGTTCTAAGCCCCTCGCGGGCGCTGATCTAGCTCATCTGCACTATTTCGCCCCCATACCGTGTCGATGGAAAATGACCGGTCCAGGACCCGCTCCAGCCTCTATCAAGGATCGATGCATGCGACTGCCTCGCCCGCTTCTTGCCCTGCCTTCCGCCTTGCTGCTTGCCTTCTCCCTCGCCGGTTGCGTGCCCGAGCCCTACACCAGCGGCTATGGCATGGACGACCCGAGCAACGGGCCCCTGCTGGACAAGGTGGACGCGGCGCTCAAGGCGAACATGGCCGTGGTGCTGGTGGCCGACGTGATGCCGCACAAGACGCTGAACGACGCGCTGACCATGACCCAGTGGACGCCCACGGTGATCTGGCAGAACGAGAGCGACCCGAACATCACCTTCGGCCGCCGCTTCAAGACCAACGAGCTGCAGCGCGACCCCAAGCCCAACAACCTGTTCACGGCCTTCGAGGTGCACATCCTGCCGCCCGGCAAGTACCTGCTCACCGGGGGCGACGACTACCAGATCCGCGGGGTGCTCGACGAGGTCGGCGCCCGCAGCGGCCCGGTCGGCTCGGGTAAAGGCCCCAACGGCACCGCGTACCTGTCCACCGAGATGTACCGCGAGTACTACCGCGAAGAGGTGTGGAAGGACGCCACCTACGGCAGCGAGCTGAAGAGCGAGAAGGTCTGCACCGCCGTGCACGTGGCCAGCGGCGCCTGCGTGGCCTGGGGCGAGCAGCAGTACAGCCAGACCACCCAGGGCGCGGGGGCCGGCTACTACCAGCAGACCGACTCCCGCGACGTCCCGTCGATCAAGGTCCAGGCGCGCCTGCCGGCGGACAAGGCCCTCGCCAGCTTCACCGTCCAGGGCGGGCAGCTGGTGCTGGCTCCGCGCATGCACCTGAAGAGCCCCAGCGCCCAGTACCAGCGGGCCAAGTGCCGGGCGACCGACCCGACGAAGATCGAGTGCCCGCTGCAGAACTTCACCGTCTACACCTGGCCGGCACCCATGGATTTCGCCACCTCCGTCATCTCCCCGCGCTACCTGAGCGACAGGCACCAGGAGATGCTGTCCCGGCTCGTGCCCCTGCAGATCACCCCGCTGCGCCAGCAGGGCAAGGAAGACCCGCTCTGGGGCGTACCGCTGTCGTTGACCCCGTAAGCCTGGCCCCGCGGAGCTCCCAGCCCTAGAGCTTGGTTCCGCGCGCCTTGTGGCACACCAGCGCGTCCTTCACGTACTGCGTGTAAATGGCCATGTCGCTGTACAGCCACATGGCCTGTACGCCGCTGCAATAGATACCTTCCGATTGCGGGCAGGTCTTCACGTCATACAGCGGGCTGTCGCCGCCCCAGGTGTCCGATGCCTGTTGGGCTGCTTCGGTGGCGGCGCGGATGTATTCGTCCTTCTGGGCGCTGGTCAGGCTGATCGCCTGGTCGAAACCACCCGCTGACCTGGCCATGTCGACGATGGGTTTCTGCAGTTCGCCAGCATTGTCTCGTATCTCCGGGTGGCTCAGCTCCGGCAGCACGCCGCTCGCATCGGCGGGGCAGTTGCCAGCGAAGCTGTATGTCTTCTGCTGGGCCGCCACCACACGCGGGCTGGGGCCGCCCTGGGTGCCGGCGCCCGCCATTGAGCCGCCCGAGTAGGCGCCTGCGCTGCCAGAAGCACTGCTGGTGTCGATGCCCGCTGCATTGAACGCGGCCTGCATCACCTGCTGGCCCTGCGCGGCGTTGCCGGTGTCGTAGGCCACCTTGCTGCCCAGGGCGACGCCGGCGAGGGCGCCGATCATCTTCACCGTGTCCATGCCCGACTCACTGCCTTGCGAGGCGGCGGGCGATTCAGCAGGCGTCGAGGCGTAGCTAGGGGCTGCAGGTGCGGCGCTCGCTGTGACGGCGGGCGTAATGGGCGCCAGGGCGGTGCTGGTGACCGCACCGGAGAGGCTGGTGGGCCTGACCCGAGGCGCCACCTTGGCATTGGCGGGAGCCCAGTCGCCCATGTCCTTGTAGGACTCGGCGGTGAAGGTGCTCAGGTCGCCCTTCAGGCTGATGACCAGGTGCGCGTCGGGCTGGATGCCGGGCACCCGGGAAGGGATGGCGGCCAGCGAGGCCCGCAAGGTTTCGTAGCTGGAGGCCGGCACCTGGCCGACCACGCCCAGGCGGCCGTCCACCACATAGACCTCGAGGTAGCTGGCGGCGAGCAACTGGCTGACCTGCTGCTTGAGCCCGGCATCCTTGGCCAGCCGGGCGCTGGAGCCGTCCTGCCGGACCAGGGTGAAGGTGTAGACCTCCGCATGGGGGATCGCCGACACCTCGGCGAACACCGCCTGCTGGGCCTGGGCGCTGTCGACTTCGCCGGCCACCAGCACGATGTCGTCATAGGCCTTGAGGATCAGCTTCGGGTAGCGGCTTGCATACGCCTGCGACAGCCTGGCCACCGTCGGTGCGATGGCGGCCTTGTAGGGGCGGGCGGCTTCGTAGTCCTGCTGCTGTTGGCGCAGGGCGGCGTTGTCGGTGCTCTCGCAGCCGGCCAGCAGAAGTGCCAGGACGCTGAGGCATAAGGTTCTGTTCATGGGATTTCCCTATCGGAGCCGCCTCGCGACGCGGCAGAGCAAGCGGGTTTCGGGCATGGCGGGATAATGGCCAATCGCCGGCTTTCGCTCAATAGCCGGCAGCGCCTGGCCCGCCCGAAGGTCCGGCCCGGCGACACCCTCGCACCTGGGTGGACAGGGCGCTTCCATTGGCGCTGCGTGGATGATGCTCTTCTCATCCACCAGCGGAGTGACCGGCGAGCCCGGAAGGTGGACCGATGAAGCGCGGTCCACCCTACGCCTGGTCAATCGCCCCCATGCACCGGCCCCCGCGAATGCGAGGCCTCCGAACCGGCAACACGCCGCCCCCTGGCGAGCTCGAACTTATGGCCGCGTAGGGTGGATGACGCTCTTTTCATCCACCAGCGAAGTGACCGACGAGCCGAGAGGGTGGACCGATGAAGCGTGGCCGACCCCCGCCTGGTCAATCGCCCTTCATTGACCAATACCGAGACCCGAGGAGAGGGCGCGCCTGCTGCAACCTATGGCGCGCTGACGCTGGCTGGTATTCAATCAGCTCCCTGGCGCGAACCCCGACGCAATGGAGACAACCCCATGAGCAAGGACAGCAGCAAGGTGGAAGAGGGCGCCGTGGACGCGGCGGCGCTGATCGACGCCCGCATCGCCGAACTCGCCGACTGGCGCGGCGAAACCCTGGCCAAGGTGCGCGAACTGATCCGTGCCGCGGACCCGAAGGTGGTCGAGGAATGGAAGTGGCGCGTGCCCGTGTGGTCCCACGACGGCATCGTCTGCACCGGTGAAACCTACAAGAACGCGGTGAAGCTGACCTTCGCCAAGGGCGCCTCGCTGGAAGACCCGGCCGGCCTGTTCAATGCCAGCCTGGAGGGCAATGCCCGCCGCGCCATCGACATCCACCAGGGCGAGCACATCGACGAAGCGGCGTTGCAGGCGCTGTTCCTGGCTGCCGCTGCGCTCAACACCGCGCGCCCCGCCAAGGCCAGGAAGCGCGCCGGATGACCGAGCTGCCCGGCACGCGCGACTGGGTGCGGCGCAGCGACCACCCGGCGCGGATCGAACGCATCGAGGCCTACTTCGGCGGCCACGGTTACGACCCACACCGCCACGACACCTACGCCATCGGCCGCACCCTGTCCGGGGTGCAGAGCTTCAGCTACCAGAAGAGCCTGCGCCACAGCCTGCCCGGCGGCACCCTGGTGCTACACCCCGACGAACTCCATGACGGCATGGCCGGCACCGAGGCCGGCTTCCATTACCGGATGATCTACGTCGAACCGGTGCTGATCCAGCAGGTGCTTGGGGGCAGGGCGCTGCCCTTCGTGCCCGGTGGCCTCTCCGATGATCCGTGCCTGCGCCGGGCGACCGAAACCTTCATGCAGGCCATGGACCGCCCGCTGCAGGCATTGGAGGAACAGGACGCCATTTTCGACCTGGCCCAGGCGCTGCAGGCGGTGGGTGGCAGGCGGCGAGGGCGCCGGGCCTTCGACTTCGCCTCGGCCGAGCGCGCCCGGGACTACATCCACAGCCACCTCGGCAGCAACGTCACCCTCGACGAACTGGAGCGCGCCAGCGGCCGCGAACGCTGGAGCCTGTCCCGCGATTTCCGCGCGCTCTACGGCACCAGCCCCTACCGCTACCTCACCCTGCGCCGCCTCGACCGCTGCCGGCGCATGCTGCTGGACGGCTTCAGCCTTGCCGACGCCGCCCTGGCCGCCGGCTTCTTCGACCAGAGCCACATGACCCGCCACTTCACCCAGTGCTACGGCCTGCCCCCGGCGCGCTGGCTGCGCATGCACGGCCGCTGAAGCTGCAGGATCGTACAAGAGCGCTACGCCGTGCCTCGTTACTCTCGCGGCTCAATCCCCAGCCCGGAGCCGCACCATGGCCGTTCAGCCCAACCACCAGAGCATCAACCTGCTGCACAAGGTCTCGCTGTTCAGCGAGCAGTGGAACCCCAAGGTCGTCGCCGAAATGAACGACTACCAATTCAAGGTCGTGCGCATCGAAGGCGACTTCATCTGGCATGCCCACGCCGACACCGACGAAGCCTTCCTGGTGCTCGAAGGCCAGCTGCGCATCGATTTGCGCGACGGCGCCGTCCTGCTCGGGCCGGGCGAACTCTATGTTGTGCCCAAGGGCGTCGAGCACAAGCCCTATGCCGAAGGCGAGGTGAAGATGATGCTCATCGAGCCCCGTGGTGTGCTCAACACCGGCGAGGAAGGCGGCGAACGCACCGCGCAGAACGACGTCTGGATCTGATTGCCCGCCTGCATCGCACCTATTCGCGATAGGCCGTCAGGGTTCGAACCGAGCGCTGACAGGACAAACACCTGCCGTGGGGTGTGCCGTGCGCACCTCCGCTCGGTGCTCCCGGCGAAGCTGGAGCCCGGGCTACGCACGTGATCGCACGCAGGGTGTAGGGGCGACTTCAGCCGCCCATCGATGCCCGGCATCGCGCCTTCGTGGGAGCGAATTCATTCGCGATAGGCGGGGGCAGGGTGCAACCACGCCCCCCGCCACGTTGGGCTTTGTCCCTCAGCCCAACCTCCAAGACCATGCCTCAGGGAAGCTGGCACTCGTAATAAGCACCTTGGAGCGTGCTCGTAGGGCACCACTTCGCCATGTTGACCAGGTAAGCAGTGGGATTGAGCGTCTTGGCTTGAGCCAACGCCTGCTTGGCCTCGTCGTTGTCGAGGTAGACCTTCACGCTGCGGAACGAGCCGGCCCGGCGAAATATCTGCGCATCCAGTCCAACACGCTGTTTGATTGTCCCGACGGTTTTCTGCGCGTTATCCAGGGAGGTGTCTCCGCCCAGGATCACTCCCCAGGTATCCGCCGGGCTGGAGGAAGTGGTAGGAAGGGCGGTCGTAATGAACGCCTCCGCTGCATCCTGCGACATGGTGACCCCCGAATACGCGTCGAGTATCTTCACCGCCCAGCCTCTAATCTTCTTGTTCGCCTCTGGGTCTGTTTTGTCGCGTGGGTCCTCGTTCAGGATGGTGACGGCCAGCTCCACGAACTTCACTTCCGCGTCCCGCTGCTTGTTCGCGTTGGCAACGACATTAGCCAGGATGCCCAGCATGACGGGAATCAGCACAGCGGCGATGGCTTTGCTGATGTAGTCGAGTTTCTGCCAGTTGTTGATGGATTCCATTCCGTCGTCCTCGGTTGTGCCTATCCGATCACCTTGTGCCGCTTGCTACGGTGCGGGTTATCACGAGGGTAGTTCACTTGATCCCGACAGGATGGCCGTGTGCCGCGCGCTCCGCCGCACGGCGCTTCCGGTGAGGAGCGCCGCCGGCTCCCCGGGCTGAAGCCCGGGCTACACACGGAGCGCACGCAGGCTGTAGGGGCGACTTCAGTCGCCCAGCGATGCGCAGCATCGCGCTTGCGCAGGACCGAACTCATTCGCGACAGGCGGGGGCAGGGCGCAACCACGCCCCCGCCCTGTTGGGCTTCGTTCCTCAGCCCAACCTACAGGAGCTGCAAGCCCTTCCAGCTCGGCAGGTTGCGCAGTTCCGGCTCGTCATGGATGGCCAGGAACACCGGCAGGTCGCGCCGCGCGATCCAGATATCGCCCTGCCACTTGAGCACGCCCACCTGCTGGTTGGCCCAGTGCATCAGGGCCCGCTGCGGCGCCGCCTCGGCGTCGCGGTGGCGGTCGTGCAGGGTGGGCAGCACCACCTCGCTCAACCACTGGCCGATGCAGCGGTGCTCCGGGTGGCGGAAGCGGTACAACGCCTTGTAGGCCCCGGCATCGCTGATCACCTCCACCTCCTCGCGCAGCCCGGTGGCGTACTCCAGCAGCACCCAGCGCTTCTGGTTCGGGTCCATGCGTTGGGGCAGGCGATAGGGGCGCAGCGCACCGATCATCCGCGCGAAATCCACGGCGACGAACCAGGGCTGGTTGTCGATCATCACGGCGCGCAGGGGATAGGTGTTGCGGTGGAAGAAGAGCGGGGTGAGTGCTTCTTGCATGGTGTAGCTCCTAGCTGAGGTCTCTGGAGCCGTCACCACCCGCTGTCAAACGAAGGGTGACGGACCGCGCGGGGTTGACAGACCGGAGCTAGGGCCGGCAGACCCGAAGGTCTCCCCGCGCGATCCGCCATAAAACGGTGCAGTCATGAAAACTGCATGCGCACCGATGCCTGCAAAAAACATTCGCTGTTTCTCGCATGCACCTGGTGGCGCAATCGCGCCTAGCTCGTCGGGCTGTCAAACCCGGTCGCGGGATTTACCGCGACCGGCGAAGGATAGGGAGGTGGGGCGGGGAGGGCAAGTGTTAAGTCGCGCGTTACTACTGAGGATATGGTCAACAGAGTAGAGAGCGTGCGGTACTGGGGCATGAAAGAGTTAACCAGGATTTTTAATTTCGTTAGTTGAGAGAAGAAACTGGCTTGCGCAAGAAATATGCAAAATATGGATGAATGGTGCCTTGATAGGAACTCTAGGATGAGTTCTAACGTGATACTTCCGTTCCGTCGATGCCGTAAAGTTCCTTCTCTTCAATTACTGAGCGCCAAGCTGCTAGCGTTGGATTCGTAAGTGATTTGTCTGCGAGTCGTTTGCTGGCATGAGCCTTGAAGTCTTTCAGTGAACAGTAGGCTTCTAGTAGCGATATATTTTTGGGTAGGCTGTATGCGTGGCCATTTGATGAGTCCCAACTGCTGCCTAGATAATGCAATGCAAACTTATCTAACGTCGGATCGTTTTCTTTGAGGGTTTGGAATATTTCTGGGCATATAGATGGTATGAGTTGGGCCGAAATCCACAAAATTCGGCCTGGTGTACTTGTGTCTAGTAGTGTGTCTTGGTTTGCTGAATTTATTAAGTTGCTGCTGAGACTTGATAGTATTCTTTGTTTATTCTGGGTGGGGATGAGTAGGTTCTTGTAATCGACTCTGTAATCGTCAATGTAGCTCTGTGCAATTATTTCCACCGCGCATGAAAGAGAGCGAGAGTCTAGTGCGATTTTTTTGATTATGCTTCTTTCTCTGGATTTGTCTGTGCTTCTGATGATTTTTCCGACAGTTTGCAGCGCTGAGTCAACTATGTGGTGGTTGAAGGAGTTTGCTGTCTCACTAGGTTTTTCTATAAAAGGCGGTCGGTCTACGAGTCGGGTGATCGATGTGCAAAGTTCCTGAGGGTCAAAAATTCCTTCCCCTTTTATTGTTTGGCAAACATCTCCGAGGGAGATTAGAAAGTCTTCATAATTCTCAGGGTTGAGTCGGGATGTGATTTCTTGTCGCTGGCTTGGAGTCTGCAGATATTGACGGGCAAGTTTGATGCTAATGTCTCCATCTGTCATGCCCAGTTGAAGTGCAATGGCTAGTCTTCCTGGATGGCAGATACAGCCTTCGGCATATGTGCCCTTCCCAAGGGAGAAGCCCTCTTCTAAAGAGGCTACTTCGTTGAAAAGGAAGTGGACCAGTCGTTGTGTGGCGTTGCCTCTATTAGAAGCGACGTAGGCTACGCTTCTTTCTTCGGCTCCTGATTTTATTAATTCTTCAGATGACTTGTTTATGTGGTAGTTGTCCGCGAGTTTTCCAACAAAGAGATATGGTTTCTTTTTTATTAACTCAAATACTGCAGGAGCTTTAACGGATAAGGCGGATATCCCTAGGATGTCTGGTAGTACTACCTCGTCTCGCAATAGCGGTTCGAGTGTCTGGAGTGCGTTGAATACACGCGTTATATCTCTAGGTAATTCTAGAAGGTCTCGGAGCCCGGAGTTATAAAGGTGTCTGAGGCGTTCCCCTTGATTGGGGAAGCGTTGGTGTCTGGCCTCCGGGTCAAGCTTATCAAACGCATCATTCATCATTCTGCTTCGTGCACTTAAAGATAAGCTAGGCAGAGGCATCCTTACCTGTACTATTTTGTCTAGGTAGCTGTGTGCGTAAGGTACTCCGAGCTTTTCGAGTGAACTGCTGACATATGATGAGTCCCATGCTATTACATGGGCTATGTGTGGAAGGTTTCCGACGGATTTGATTATTCGAACCATTTCGAAAACTTCTGGTGGAAATAACCTGTCTATATCGTCAATGAAGATTACTATGGGGTGATTTAATTTTTGAAGTGCGCTTTTTACGTTGTCTTTGTAGGTTTCTAGATCGGGTGTTTTGTATTCTGATACCGAACCGCTTAGTTTGCCCACGGCATCGAAGACTGATTTGATTATTGTCGCCCACGGCTCCGCGCCCGGGATAAATTTAACCAAGTCAAAGGCGTTGCTGTAGGCTTTTATTTCTTGTGCGGCCTTTTTTGCGTTTTTGCTATGGTCGTTTAGCTTTATGGAGCTTGCTACTCGAGACAGAAAGTGGCGTAGAAGAGCATCCTTGTCTCCTATAAGCCATGGGTTGAAGTGTACGGCTAGAAATGGGTTGGTTTCATTCTTTAGTAGCTCTTCTATCATCGCTAGGGTTGAGGTTTTTCCGCTGCCCCATTCCCCCTCTATAGATAAAACTAGTCCGTCGGCTTTAGATGCGCTTTTTAGTGTCTCTACAGCAATCTCGGCGAAGCCCTTTCGGAATAGTTTGTCTTGCTCAAGGGCCGAGTCTGCTTGTAGTGGTGCATCAGAGTTGATGCTTACTTTTGCTTTCATGCTCTTCTTGCTGCAGCTCGCTGTTCTTAGATATGACGAGTTGATAGAGGGCGCGTCCCGGAGCATGCGAGCTATCTCATGAACTCCTTGGAGTTGCAGGCCAGCCAGCGCTCCACGCGCCAGCCGACCATCACATCACTCGCTCTCTTTCACCTCAGCCTGCGGCTGCGCCACACCATTCCGTTCATGCCGGTACACGCTCACCGTTTCGTACACCACCTTGCGCAGGCGGTTGATGCCGCCGATGGGGCGGTGTTCGGGGAGGGCGTGCCAGGGGTTGAAGGAGAGGTTGTCGCAGAATTCGTTCTGCTCGCGGCTATCGAAGTCCTGCGCGGGCACCTTGATGGTGGCGACGGTCTTGAAGGGGGAGACCTTCTCGCTCCAGGCCACGCTGGTGTCTTCGATGGGCATGTAGTACTGCGGGTTCTGCACCTGCACCTGGAGGGCGAAGCAGGCCGGTACGCGGTCCAGCGAGAGTTGCTGGTACAGGGCGTTGCGCAGGAAGTTGGGCAGGTCGGTGTTCTGCTTGGGCAGTGTGTACTGGGGGCAGGATTGCGGGTCGGGGATGACGCGGTACTTGATGTTGGCCTGGCCGAGCTTGTACGGCGCGACGGAGCTGTAGACGGTGTCGGTGGGGCTGTCCGGCGCCGGCGCGAGGGTTTGCAGGGCGATCAGCATGTGGCGGATCTCCCAGGTGCGCGGGTCAAGGCTGGGGAAGAAGGCACCGACCTTCTGGCCGTTGGCCTGTGCTTCGAAGTTGCTGCGGTATTCGGCCACGTCGCGGATGAAGAAGACGTCGTGGTTGAACATCACGAAGTCCTGCTCGGTGGCGTGGTCCGGGGCGTTCATGAGCTTCTGGCCGGGCACGTCGAGCAGCTTGATTGCCATGCCGCGGGCGTCGCGGGCGCTGTCGAACTGCGGGTAGGCGTTGCCGTTGGAGAGGCGCATCCAGGCTTGCCAGGTCTTGCCCGGTTCGGCGAGCACGCCGGCGCGCAGGTCGCTGGCCAGGTCCTGGGCCACGGTGACTTCGGCCTTCACGCAGCCGTGGGCCTTGGCGTGGGCGTCGCGCATGACGCGGGTGTTGTCGCGGTGCTGTTCGACCACGCGCACGGCTGATTCCATGATCGCCTTGGCGTCGCTGGCTTCGTTCGGCGGGATCTGTTCGTCGGCGGAGACGGGGCCGGAGAACTTCCAGCCGTAGTAGAGCGAGCCGATGCCCCAGCCGAGCAGGCCGACGACCAGGAGGATGAGGAGGAGCTTGCCGAGGAGGCGGCCGAGCCAGAGCCAGAAGCGCTTGAGCATGGGAGCTTGAGTCCTTGTTGTTCGTTCCCAGGCCCTCCCCGTGGCAGGGAGGGGTTTTACAGCGGTCTATCAGCCTTCGCAGGCGGGGCCGGGCGTCCAGGGTTTGGGCGCGACGGGGCTGAGCTTTTCCTCCAGGGGCTGGTTGCCCATGACCTTGAGGTACTCGATCAGCGCGAGGCGTTCGTCCGGCGAGAGGGCGCGGCCGATCACGCCGTTCTGGCGGCAGCCGTCGCGGAATTCATGGCCCTGGTTGCCGTTGCCGGTGACCGAGGTCTTGAACAGGAAGCCGCCGGGGAACTTGTCGTGCTGGAAGCCGGCGAACTGCGGGTCGTACTCGAAGTTGCCGACGTAGAACTCCTTGGCGCGTTCGGGCACGGGGGAGAGCAGCTGGAAGAGGGTGGGCACTGAGCCGTTGTGCAGGAAGGGCGGGGTGGCCCAGATGCCGTCCAGCGGGCGGGCCTTGTAGGCGCGCAGTTCACGCACGCCGATCTTCAGGCCGTAGCCGTCCATCTGCTTGCGTTCCTCGCCGCTGATGCCGGCTTCCTGGTAGGCGCGGTCTTCGACGAAGGCGGTGAGGTAGGCCAGGCCCTTGGCGCTGGAGATCTTGCTGAAGTCGAGGTCTTTCAGCGGCGGCTTGCTGAACAGTTCGACGTCGAGCTTGGAGAGCTGTTCCTTGGTCCAGCCGAGCTTGGTGATGTCGAAGCGGTGGTCGGCGATGTTGTCGGCGGTGGTGGGGTCGGTGCCGATCTTGTCGGTGGCGACCATGCGCATCTTCCATTCCGGGTCGCGGTCGGGAGCGAGGCGCTTGTCCACCGGTTGCGGGTTGGGGGCGTGGCAGTAGGCGCAGTTCTCGGCGAACAGGGCGCGGCCCTGGCTGGCGCGGGGCAGGTCGATCTTGCCGAAGACCTCTTCCGGCCAGGTCGGCGGCTTCAGGGTCTTGAGGGTTTCTTCCAGGGTGTGCAGGTCGCGCACGCGCACGCTGGAGGCGTAGCGCTGGTCCAGCGGCACCGGCTGGCCGTTTTCCTGGTGCAGGGTGAGGCTGGCGCCCACGCCGAGGGATTCGCCGATGTTGCGTGCCATGGGCTGCATGGCGGAGCCGTTCCACTGCACCCAGTCGAACTTCCAGATGTCCCACAGCTGCGGGTAGCTCACCGGGGCGTTGGCGATGCGGTAGTTGGCCGGGTCGATGGCGTCGCCGAACACGCTGTTGGCGATGCGGCCGAAGGCGTCGGTACGGCCAAAGCCTTCCTCGGTGGGGTAGAGGCCGCGGTGGGTGTCGTTCCAGGCGGTGCCGAGCAGGCGGTCGAGCACATCCTTGAAGTCGCTGCGCAGTTCGTCCTTGCCCTTGGGGTATTCCTCGCCGAGTACCGTCTTGGCGAAGCGGTTGAACTTGAGCGGGTTGTAGTAGGTGAAGGCCATGCTCATGCCCAGCGCCTGGCCGAAGCCGCCGCCCTTGAGGGTGGGCACGGTGGAGGCGAGGGAGTGCAGGGCGGCGCCGCCGTCGATGCGCACGGCCTGGCCCTTGTAGTGCAGTTCGCCGGTGTGGCAGGCGGCGCAGCTGATGTCGAGGTACTGCTGGCCTGTGTCGTCGTCCTCATGCCGGGCGAAGCCCACGGGCAGGTTGCCGGGGTTCAGCTCGGTGGGCTTCTGCTTGGGGTCGACGAGGAAGCCGAAGCGGCCGAGGTATTCCGGGCGGGCGAACTTGTCGCTGGAGAAGGGCAGCTCGAGGGCGGTGAACCAGTCGTAGCGCAGGCCCTTAACCGTGGTGCCCTGGGGGGTGTAGTAGTAGGTCTGACGCGCCTGTTCGTCCCACTGGTCGAGGTAGTGCAGCTGCTCGGGGGCTTTGTAGGTGGGCAGGTTGGGGTTGGCGACGTAATAGAGGACGACCGCCAGGCCCACGAGGACGAGCACGAGCAGAAGCACCAGGGTGCGACGCAGGATTCGCATCAGATACATCCTTGTAACCAGTGTGGAAAATCCTACGTTATGCCAATCAATAGGAATATTGGCAAGGTGCTATTACCAATGTCCTCAGATTGGGGTGTTTTGTCGGTTGCGTCATGTTTTTGCAATCCCATTTCCCACGGCCTTTTCGGCATAGACCCGCGCAATCTGACGGCGCTGTGGCTTTAAGAACTTTTCGCGATTTTTCCTATAAGAAATGGTTCCATACCCCGTCAAAGATATTGCTAGCGTTACAGTTAGAAGCGCCAAACCATTGTTTTTATTGCATTAATCAAAAAATTGGCGCCAAGGATGGGACATGTTGGACACCATCACCCCGACTGCTCGCCGCGTGCTGATGATCGACCCTTGTGAGGAGTGCCGACAGCTGCTGCCGCGCCTTCAGGCCAGCGGCTGGACGGTGGAGAGTCGCGAGTCGCAGCAGGCGCAGGCGGGCGGCTATGACGTTGGCCTCTTGTGCTTGCGGCATGAGCACCTGGACAACCCCGAACGCATCAAGACGCTCATCAGCAGCAGCGGCACGGAGTGGATCGGCCTGCTGGGGCGGGATATCGCGCCCCAGGAACGGGTCGAGGATTTCGCCGGCGAGTGGTTCTTCGACACGCTGGAAATCCCGGTGGATTCCACCCGGCTGCAGGGGCTGCTCGGCCGCGCGTTCGGCATCGCCCGGTTGCGCGGGTTGGGCAGCCGCCAGGGCGCCGAGCACGAGCTGCTGGGGCAGAGCCGGCCGCTGCGTGACCTGCGCAAGCAACTGACCAAGTTCGGCCCGCTGGACAAGCCGGTGCTGATCCTCGGCGAGAGCGGCACCGGCAAGGAGCTGGTGGCGCGCACGCTGCACCGTTACTCGCGGCGCGTGGGCGGCCCCTTCGTGGCCTTCAATTGCGGGCTGCTGGACGAGGCCGGTTGCAGCGCCGCGCTGTTCGGCCCCAATGGGCGCCTGCAGGCAGCGAGCGGCGGCAGCCTGTTCCTCGATGCGGTGGGCGAGTTGCCCCTGGAGGTGCAGAGCACGCTGATGCACTGCCTGCGCACCCGCAAGCTGCCGCAGCCCCAGGGCCCGGCGCGCAGCCTGGATGTGCGCCTGCTGGTGGCGTCCGACCGCGATATCGAGCTGATGGCCGAGCAGGGGCGCTTCCTCCCCGAGCTTTACCAACTGCTGGCGGCGCATCAGGTGCGCCTGACGCCCCTGCGGCGGCGCCAGGGCGATATCGCGCTGTTGGCCAATTACTTCGCCGACCTCTACAGCCTGGAGTCCGGGCACAAGCCGCGGCAGTTCAGCGAAGAGGCGCTGACGGCGATGGTCCGCCACCACTGGCCGGGCAATGTGCGCGAGCTGGCCAGCCGGGTGCGGCGCGGCTATGCGCTGGCGGAGGGGGAGCAGATAGAGGCGGGGGAACTGGGCCTGCACAGCGTGCCGATGGACAGCGTGCTGATCGGCACCCTGGACGACTACAAGCGCCGGGCGGAATACCAGGCGCTGTGCGATGCGCTGGCGCGCTACGGCAACAACCTCAGCCTGGCGGCGCGGGTGCTGGGCATCTCGCGGCCGACCTTCTACCGGCTGCTGCACAAGCATCAGCTTCTTTAAGCAGCCGGGCTCCGTGCAGGGAGCCGAGCCCCGCGCGCCGATGTGCTCTTGTAGGGTGTGCTGCGCGCACCGATCCCGCGCTCGGCCCGTCCGGCGAGCGCCGTAATGCTCCGTGCCGATCCGACCTTTGAGGCGCGCACACCCTACGGCACGCGTTCATCCTCTGGGGCTTCAATTCGAATGCTCACAACCTTTCCTCTTGGCAAGGGGGCTTGGCCAGACTTCGGGGTGTGGAAGTAGGGTGTGCTGCGCGCACCTGGGAGCCTACCGGAGGCACCGTGCGGAGGTGCGCACGGCACACCCTACGGCACGAGTTCGTCCTGCCGGGCTCTGAGGAGCAATGACTCCTGGCCAGGTCTCAAGCAAACGAAAAAGGCGCCGGGTAGGCGCCTTTTTCATGGGCATCACGCCGTCAGCTTTGCATCGCCCAGCCGCTGACATCCATGGCCGCCTGGCGCAGCGCTTCGGAGCGCGTCGGGTGCGGGTGGCAGATCAGCGCGATGTCTTCACTGGAGGCGGAGAACTCCATCGCCACGCAGTACTCGCCGATCATCTCGCTGACGCTGGGGCCGACCAGGTGCACGCCCAGCACTTCGTCGGTGCGCTCGTCCGCCAATACCTTGGCGAAGCCTTCGGTCTCGTGGTTGATCTTGGCGCGGCTGTTGGCGGTGAAGGGGAACTTGCCCACCTTGTAGGCGCGGCCTTCGGACTTCAGCTGCTCCTCGGTCTTGCCCACGGTGGCCACTTCCGGGCGGGTGTAGATGACGTTGGGGATCACCTCGTAGTTCACCTCGGCCTTGTGCCCGGCGATGCGCTCGATGCAGACGATGGCTTCGTCCTCGGCCTTGTGCGCGAGCATCGGGCCGGAGGTGACGTCGCCGATCACCCAGACGTTGGGCGTGGTGCTCTGGTGCTTCTCGTTGGCGAGCATGCCGCGCTTGTCGACGCTCAGGCCCACGGTTTCCAGGCCCAGGCCCTGGGTGTAGGGGCGACGGCCGATGGCTACCAGCACATAGTCGGCCTGGATGCTTTCCGCCGCGCCGCCGGCAGCCGGTTCGACGCTGAGTTCGATGCCGTTCTTGCCGCTCTTGGCATTGGTGACCTTGGAGGCGAGCTTGAACTTCATGCCCTGCTTGGCCAGGGCGCGTTGCAGGGTCTTGCCGGTTTCCACGTCCAGCCCGGGGCAGATGCGGTCGAGGTACTCCACCACCGTGACCTCGGCACCCAGGCGGCGCCAGACGGAGCCCAGCTCCAGGCCGATCACGCCGGCACCGATCACCACCAGGTGCTTGGGCACCTCGGGCAGGGACAGGGCGCCGGTGGAGTCGAGGATGCGCTTGTTGTCGATTTCCACGCCCGGTAGCGGGGTGGGCTCGGAACCGGTGGCGATGACGATGTGCTTGGTCTCCAGCACCTGCTCCTTGCCGTCGGCGCCTTTCACGGCGACGCGACCCGGGCCGTCGATACGCCCCCAGCCCTTGATCCACTCGGCCTTGTGCTTGCGGAAGAGGAACTCGATGCCCTTGGTCAGGGCGCTCACGCTGTCGGCCTTCTGTTTCATCATCTGGCCGAGGTTGAGCGTGGGCTTGACCTCGATGCCGAGCAGTTCGAATTCCTTGCCGCTGGCCGCTTCATAGAGTTCGGAGGCGTGCAGTAACGCCTTGGACGGCATGCAGCCGATGTTGAGGCAGGTGCCGCCCAGGGTCTCGCGGCCTTCCACGCAGGCCACCTTCAGGCCCAGCTGGCCCGCCCGGATGGCAGCGTTGTAGCCGCCTGGGCCACCGCCGATCACAACCACGTCGTATTGGCTCATGAAATTTCCTTCTGTCTCGATTGATGGCTATCAACCCAGCAAGCGTAGTGGAGCTTCACGGCGCGTCCATCGGCTTTGGATGACGGCCGTAATATCCTCGCGCCTGAATGATCGGTCAAGAAAAGATCGTGTTGGTCAGGGGGGGGGAGGGGCGGGGAGCGCTCTGGATTGTGGGAGATTCTATGTCAACCAGCCGTAGCGTCCCGGTGTCGGTACGGCTGTTGGCTGGTCATCAGGGCAAAGGCGATTCTGGCCAGTTTCCGGGCGAGGATCGTTAGGGCCTCGGTCTTCTTCAAACCCCGCTGCAAATAAGCTTGATAGCGTTCCTTCCAGGCGGCTGTGCGACTGGCGGCCATGGCGGCGTTATGCAGTAGCCGTCGTATCTCCGGATCCCCCTGCTTGGTCAGCTTGCGCCGGCCGATGTAGCGCCCCGACTCCCTGACCCGGACATCCAGCCCGAGGAAGGCGATGAATGCATCGCTACTGCGGAAGGTACCCCGCAGGAAGGCCAGGTTCAGCGCAGCAGCGGTGATCGGGCCAACCCCTTCGATCTCCTGGCAACGTTGTGCCTGCGCGCTCAAACCGGCCTCTTTCAGCGTGGATTGCAGCGCCCTGTTGAGTGTCCGCTCCAGGTCTTTCATCTGCTGCAGGACGGGCTTCAATGCCTCCGCCAGTTGGCGATCCTGGGCGAAGCTCAGGCGCAGAGCCGTCGTTACTCGCACCAGAGTGGCGCGACGGTGCAACAGGGCCTGCAGTTTGCGGTACAGGCGGCTCGGCGGCGCCCAGGGGTGCAACTGCTTCTGCTCATGGGCTAGATAGCGGGCCAGCAGGCGGGCGTCGCTCAGGTCGTTCTTGACCCGGCCACCGATGCCTTTGCGGTAGTTGCTCAGGCGGTAACCATCGATCACGTAGACCCTGTGGCCACGTTTGTGCGCCAGCGTGGCGACGGCAACGTGGTAGGTGTTGGTGGCTTCGATGGCCAGGCTGCAACCTGCAGGCAGGCTCTTGAGCCAGGTGGCGATAGCGTGCGGCTCATTGATGAGCTCGCTGGCCTGCTCCAGATCTGCTCGATACAGACTCAGACTGTCTTTGGCGACATCGATACCGATTACGGTGCTCTGCATTGTCATGACGAACTCCCAGGGCCAAGATGGAATGACCTGTCGGGGGCTCACGATGGCGCAGGCTTGCAGATATGGTCGGTCTCGGGGGCGGACCTGAGCCGATGGATTCCTTATCGGCGCTTGCAGTGAGGTGAGGGGCGGGAGAAATCTCCCACGGTCTGGCTTGCAGAAGCGATTTCGCTCCCTCCGCCCCCCGACAGGTTCCACCCTAGGACATACAAGCGAATTCATTCGCGATCGGAGCCCGGTCGGGGCTCCGGACGGCGGCGCGGTGCACCGCTGGGCGAATGAATTGGCTCTGTCTGCGTTAAGTGTTGCTAGCTTCTAGACTTGTCGTTACGGCATCTCTTTCAGGAGGTCTGCCATGCGTGCGACAGAGTTTCGGAGCTGGCTATCTCGCCTGACTCAGCTCAATCAAACCCAGCGGGATCAGCTTCAAACGCAGCTGTCCTGCCCTCAGGGCATGCTGGCGGAGGCGCTGGAGCCTCCCGAGCATTGCCCCCATTGCCAAGCCACGGCCTTATGCCCATGGGGTTCCAGTCACGGCTTGGCCCGCTACCGATGCCGAACCTGCAGGCGCACGTGCAATGCGCTGACGGGCACGCCATTGGCTCGACTGCGTCATCGGGAGTGTTGGGGGCGCTATGCCGAAGCCATGGTGAAAAGCCTGACGGTGCGCAAAGCCGCTGAACATTGCGAGGTTCACAAGAACACCGCATTCCGCTGGAGGCACCGTTTCTTGCGCTTGATCGCCGAGCATCGAGCACAGCATGAATCAGGGATTGTCGAGGCCGACGAGACCTTCTTCCTGGGGTCATTCAAAGGTCAGCGCAAACTGTCACGTCAGGCCCGCAAGCGCGGGGGCAGAGCACGGCGCAAAGGATTCACGGCCGAGCAGATCCCGGTCCTGGTGGTACGTGATCGGAGTGGGCAGCACGCCGACTTCCAGTTGAAACAACTCAATGCCGAGCACGTAGGTGAAGTGCTACGGCCGTTGCTCGATCCCGACGCGGTGCTGTGCACGGACAGCGCCGCGATCTACCAGAGCTTCGCCAAGGCAGAGGGCATTACCCACCATCGCGTGAACCTGCGCCAGAAGCGCCGCACCGATGGCGCCTTTCACATCCAGAACGTCAACGCCTATCACGGCCGCTTGAAGCTCTGGATGAAGCGCTTCAACGGTGTCGCGACCAAGTACCTGGAGAACTACCTGGGCTGGCGACGGCTGCTTGAGCGTTATGGAAATGATCTCAACCCTTTGATTTGTATGAAGGAATCGCTCGGCGACTATCCAGTGCAACAGCTAACGCAGACATAGCCAATGAATTCGCCCCTACAGGGTGCAAGCCGGTGGCGTGGGTGGGGCGATGGGGCTTTCGCGAATGAATTCGCTCCCACGGGGTAGGTTGGGCTGAGGCACGAAGCCCAACGCAGCGGAGCTCGTCGGGGTTAAGCGATATCCATCAGGCGCAGTTGGCTTTCAAAGCGCAGCGCCTCGCCGCTGATGGGGTCGACGAAGGCCAGCTCGCGGGCCAGCAGTTGCAGGGGGCGGGCGTGGTCGTCGGGGGCGCTGGTGTCGTGCAGGTCGGGGTAGAAGCCGTCGTTGAGGATGCCGGCGCCGAGGGCGGCCATGTGCACGCGCAGCTGGTGCTTGCGGCCGGTTACCGGGTGCAGGGCGTAGCGCCACAGCTGCGGGCCGCGCTCGATCACCTCCAGGCGGGTTTCGGTGTTGGGCTCGCCGGCCACCTGCTGCATGCGGAAGAAGGGCTCGCCCGCTTCCAGGCGGGTGCGCAGGGTGCAGGGGAACTCCAGCTGCGGCAGCGGCGCGGCCACCGCCTCGTAGCGCTTGTGCACACGGCGCTCGCGGAACAGCGCCTGGTAGGCGCCACGGCTGCCCGGGTCGCGGGAGAACAGCACCAGGCCGGCGGTGTGTCGGTCGATGCGGTGCAAGGGCACCAGGCCGGGGAGACCGAGGCGGCGGGTGAGGCGCGCCTGCAGCGTCTGCTCGACGTATTCGCCGGCGGGCATCACCGGCAGGAAGTGCGGCTTGTCGGCCACCACCAGGCGCTCGTCCTGGTAGAGCACGCGTTCTTCGAAGGGGATCTCCCGCTCCTGCGCCACTTCGCGGTAGTAGCGGATGCACAGCCCCTGCTGGTAGGGGCGCGTGGCGTCCACCGGCTGGCCTTCGCCATCGGTGACCCGGCCACGGGCCATGCGGTCGAGCCAGGTGGCGCGGTCGATGGCCGGGAAATGCGCGCACAGGCAGTCGAGCACCGTGGCCCAGGGGCCCTGGGGCAGGTGCAGCGTGCTGGGGCGCACATTGGGTTCGGTGCTCATGGCCATCTCCGGCAAAGCCTGGCGGGGCGCGCATTAGGCCGCAGCGGGGGCGGGCGGTCAAACCCCGGCGTGTTCGTTTTCCCATTGCCCAGTGGGGCTTCGGCTGGCAGCAGAAACGGACGGCCTCACCTGTCGAGCCTTTGAAACTTCAGCCTAGGATCACGGCCACTTCAAGCCACCGGGCCCCGCCATGACCGCCTTCGACATCGCCCCCTCCGCCCCGGCGCCAGCCGCCTCGCTCTCGCTGCGCGACGCCGCCTACAGGGCCATCAAGGCGCGGATCATCCGCTGCGAGTTCCGTCCCGGGGAAGTGCTCAACGAGGCCGCGCTGGCCAGCGGCCTGGGGCTGGGCCGCACGCCGGTGCACCAGGCGCTGCAACGCCTGGAGGCCGAGGGGCTGGTGTCGATCATCCCGCGCAAGGGCGTGCTGGTGACGCCGCTGTCCATCGACGAGGTGCTGGAGATGATCGAGGTGCGCCTGTGCAACGAGGTGCTCTGCGTGGGCCTGGCCATCGAGCGCGCCAGCCAGACGGAAATCGCCGCCATGGACGAGCTGCTGGCCCGCGTGCCGGCGCTGATCGCCGAGCGTGACGTGGCGGCGCTATCCGCCCTGGACCTGCAATTCCACCTGGCCATTTCGGCAGCCGCGCGTAACCGCGTGCTGGCCGATCTGCTGCGCAGCCTGCACGAGCGCCAGGCGCGCTTCTGGTTCCTCTCGCTGGCCACGGCCGGGCACCAGGAAGCGGTGCACCAGGAGCACCGTCGTATCCTCGAGGCCTTCCGCACGCGGGATGTGGCGGCGGGGCAGCGGGCCATGCGCGACCACATCGAAGCCTTCCGCAGCACCATCGGCAGGAGCATCTGAAGCCGGGGCAACGGGCCCCGGCGCCTTTTCATGCACGCAAGGAGAATGACCATGGCACTGGATTTCATCGTCGCGGGCGAGCGTCGCCTCGCCTTCGAACCCCGGGAACTGGTGATCGCCGGCTGGACCGGGCGCAACCGGGTGGCCGTCGACCGGCACATCGCCGAGCTGGAGACGCTGGGCATCCGCCCGCCCACGGAGGTGCCGTGCTTCTACCAGGTGGCGGCCTCGCTGCTGACCACCGCCGAGAGCATCCAGCTGCCCCGCGACCATTCCACCGGTGAGGTGGAATGCGTGCTGATCGCCGCCTGGGACGGCCTCTACGTCGGCGTCGGTTCCGACCACACCGACCGCCAGGTGGAGGCGCTGGACATCACCCTGTCCAAGCAGCTCTGCGCCAAGCCGGTGAGCCGCCAGCTGTGGTCCTTCGACGAGGTGGCCGGGCATTGGGACAGCCTGGTGATGCGCTGCTGGCGCGAGCGCGAGGGCCAGCGCGAGCTGTACCAGGAGGGCGAGGCCGGCAGCATGCTCGACCCGCTGGACCTGATCGAGCGGCGCAACGGTGGCATGACCCTGCCCCAGGGCAGCGTGATGTTCTGCGGCACCCTCGAGGCGCTATTGCCCATCGCCCCGGGCGAGGCCTTCTGCGTCGAACTGCACGACCCAGTGCTGGAGCGCACCCTCAGCCACCGCTACACAGTGGAGGTGCTGGAGGTGGAGGCATGAACGGCCTCGTCACCCTGGCGGAATGGTCCGCGCGCCTGTCCAACGGGCGCACCAGCAGCCGCGAGCTGACCGAAACCATGCTGGCGCGCGCCCAGGAGCACTTCGCCGGCGGCGGCCATGCCTTCATGGAACTGGACGAGGAGGGCGCCCGCGCTGCCGCCGCGTTCGCCGACCAGCGCCTGGCCCTGGGGCGACGGGTGTCGCCGCTCGATGGCCTGCCGGTGTCGATCAAGGACCTGTTCGACATCGCCGGCCAGGTGACCCGCGCCGGTTCGCGGGTGCTGGAATGGCAGGCCCCGGCCACGGTGGATGCGCCCGCCGTGGCGCGCCTGCGCGAGGCCGGCGCCGTGCTGCTCGGGCGCACCAACATGACCGAGTTCGCCTATTCCGGCCTTGGCCTCAACCCGCACTTCGGCACGCCCCTGTCGCCCGTGGGCGAGGGGCTGATCGCCGGGGGCTCCAGCTCCGGGGCCGCCGTCAGCGTGGCGCTGGGCATGTCGGTGGTTGCGCTGGGCACCGATACCGGCGGCTCGGTGCGCATCCCGGCGGCGTTCTGCGGCATCACCGGCTTCAAGCCCACGGCGCGGCGGGTGCCCGGCGAGGGCATGGTGCCCCTGTCGCAGAGCCTGGATTCCATCGGCCCGCTGGCGCCCACGGTGGCCTGCTGCGCCCAGGTGGACGCGCTGCTGACCGGCGCGCAGCCCTGGCGCGATGCCGGCCTGCCGTTGCAGGGGCAGCGCTTCTTCGTCACCCCCGACTACGTTTTGGAAGACCTCGCGCCGGAGGTGGCGCAGGCCTTCGACTGGGCCATCGCGCGCCTGGCGGAGCAGGGCGCGGAGATCGTCGAATTCCGCTTCCCCGAGCTGCTGCGCCTGCCGGAGATCAATGCCGGTGGCGGCTTTGCGGCGGCCGAGTCCTGGCATTGGCACCGCGAGCGCCTGCTGGCCGAAAGCGCCCGCTACGACCCGCGCGTGGCGGTGCGCATCGAGCGCGGCAGCCGGCAGAGCGCCTGCGACTACCTGGAGCTGCTGCTGGAGCGCGCCGAGCTGAAGGCCCGCGCGGCGGAGGTGCTGCTGGGGGCGGATGCCTGGCTGATGCCCACGGTTTCCATCGCGCCGCCGCGCCTGGCGGAGATCACCGATGACGACGCCTTCCAGCGCATCAATGCGCGGGTGCTGGCCAACCCCGCCGTCATCAACTTCCTCGACGGCTGCGCGCTGTCCATCCCATTGCCGGAACGCCCCGGCATCGCCCTGAGCCTGTGCGGGCTCGGCGGGCAGGACGCCAACATCCTGCAACTGGGGGCCGCGGTGGAGCGCTGCCTGGGCTGACCCTTCACCTCTGCGGGCGGCCTGGCCGCCCCGGGAGCGATCGCATGTCCATTTCCGATCCGGCCCGTTCATTCCTGCGCGAGCGGGCCTACCGCAGCATCACCTGGCGCCTGGTGCCCTTCCTGGTGGCGCTGTTCATCCTCGCCTGGCTGGACCGGGTCAACGTCGGCTTCGCCAAGTTGCACATGCTCGACGACCTGGGCTTCAGTGAAGCCGTCTACGGCCTGGGCGCGGGCATCTTCTTCATCGGCTATTTCCTCTTCGAGGTGCCGAGCAACCTGCTGCTGGAACGCATCGGCGCGCGGCGCACCCTGGCGCGCATCACCATTTGCTGGGGGCTGATCTCCACCGCCATGTTCCTGGTGACCACGCCGATGCAGTTCTATGCGCTGCGCTTTTTGCTCGGGGTGTTCGAGGCGGGCTTCTTCCCCGGCGTGGTGCTTTACCTCACCTACTGGTTCCCCACCGCACGGCGTGCCCGGGTCAATGGCCTGTTCATGACCAGCTTCGCCCTGGCCGGGGTGATAGGCGGGCCGCTGGCGGGGCTGATCATGACGGGCATGGCCGATGTCGGCGGGCTGGCCGGCTGGCAATGGCTGTTCATCGTCGAAGGCGTGCCCTCGGTGCTCGCCGGCCTGCTGGTATTGCGCTACCTGCCCGAGCGCCCGGCGGACGTGCGCTGGCTGAGCGCCGCGCAGCGCGCCCTGGTGAGCGCCGAAGTGGCCGCCGACGCCGCCGCGCCGGGCAAGGCTTCCGGCCTGCGCGACGCCTTCTGCAACCCCCATGTGTGGCTGTGCGCGGCCATCTACTTCTGCCTGGTGAGCGGCAATGCCACCATCGCCTTCTGGGTGCCGACGCTGATCCGCGACCTGGGTGTGCAGGGCAGCCTGGATATCGGCCTGCTGGCCGCCTTGCCCTTCGCCGTGGGCACGGTGGCGATGGTGCTCAACGGCATCCATTCCGACCGCAGCGGCGAACGGCGCCTGCATTGCGCCGGTGCTGCCGCCCTGGCCGGGGTCGGGCTGGCGGCCTGCGCCGCATCCATGGGCCACGGCGTGGCGGCGATGCTGGCGCTGACCCTGGCGGCGGTGGGCATCCTCGCTGCCTTCCCGGTGTTCTGGTCGCTGCCCACGCTGTTCCTCACCGGCACCGCGGCGGCCGGCGGCATCGCGGTGATCAACTCGGTCGGCAACCTCGCCGGCTTCGCCGCGCCCTACCTCATCGGCTGGGTGAAGGACCGCACCGGCGCACTGGCCGGCGGGCTCTATGGGGTGGCCGGGCTGGAGCTGCTGGCGGCGTTGCTGGTGGTGGTGTTCATCCGCAAGACGCGGCACGGCTAGGCCCTTGCATGGGAGGGCGTGCTGGTTACCCAGGGCCGAGCGGCAGGCCGCCACACGCTGTGCTCGCCCCGAATGCACTAGGCTCTAACTGCTAAATTCAGTATTTCGAAGATTATTGGCGCTACTCTTCAATAAGACGTGTTTTTATGAAGTTATAGGGCTTTCTGAATTTTCATATAACTCTATAATTATGCGTATTAAAGGCGATTTCTGGGTTTAACACTCGATATGATGAATTTAGGTTTGGTCAAACCGGCGGAAGTGGTCGAACTGCTCTGCGTGCGTCTGCGCCAGGAGCGCCTGATCCAGGGAATGACCCAGGCCGAGGTGGCCGCCCGTGCCGGTATCGGCGTTAGCACCCTGTCCAATCTGGAGGCCGGGCGCAGCGTCGCGTTCGACAGCGTGGTTCGCGTGGCCATGGTCCTGGGGCGTCTCGAGGAGCTGGAGCTGTTGTTCATGCCGCAACTGGAAAGCCTGGATGACATCCTCCGCTATGAACAAGGCGCCCAGCGTCAGCGGGTGAAAAGGAAAGCCGGCGATGTCTAAGCGGGTCGACGTCTACTACGACGGCTGGGGCGCGCATTGGCGCTGGGGCTCGCTGGTTTCCTCGACCGCGCTCACCGGCCGCCCGTTGATTGCCTTCGAGTACAGCGAAGAGGCGCTGGACTCGGGGCTGGAGCTGTCGTCCCTGCGTCTGCCCTTGAAAGGCCCACGGCTGCGCAGGGATTTCCCCGATCATCAGCTGTCGCTGCCGGGGCCGGTCTACGACTCGTTGCCGGATGGTTGGGGCATGTTGCTGATGGACCGCCTGTTCAAGCGCCGTGGGCTCAACCCCGCACATGTCGGCCCCCTGGAGCGCCTGACCTACATAGGCGCGCATGCCATGGGGGCGATGTCGTTCGAACCGGCGGCAGCAGAACCGCCGCTGCCCGCTGAAGAGATTCCCCTCGAGCAGTTGGCGGCGGAGGTCCAGGAGGTGCTCGACGGCGAGGGCGGGGAGTTCCTGCAGCAGTTGATGCTCATGGGCGGCTCGCCGCACGGCGCACGGCCCAAGGTCCTGCTCTATCGCGACCCTGCGTCCGGCCGCTTCAGCACCGCGGCGGCACCTGGCCTGGATGCCTGGCTGATCAAGTTCCCGGCGGCCTGGGAGCACCCCGAGGTGTGCGCCACCGAGGCGGTCTACGCGCACTGCCTGCGCGAATGCGCGATCGACACCCCGGACACCGAATACTTCGAGCTACCCAATGGGCGGGCTGCGTTCGCCAGCCGACGATTCGATCGGCAGCAGGGCATGCGCGTCCCCATGCAGAGCCTGGCCGCCTTCACCGGCGCGGACTTCCGCGCCCCCGGCGCATTGGATTACACCAGCTTCCTGCGGGCGACCCAGTTCTGCTGCAACGACGTGCGGGAGAAGGCGCGCGCCTTCGAGCGGATGGTGTTCAACGTGGTGTTCAACAACCGCGACGACCACCCGAAGAACTTCGCCTACCGCATGGCTTCCAGCGGCCAGTGGACCCTGGCCCCGGCCTACGACGTGACCTTCTGCGAAGGGCCGGGCGGCTACCACCAGATGGATGTGATGGGCGAAGCGCTGCGCATCACCCGCCAGCACCTGCTCAAGCTCGCCGTGGACGAGGCGGACCTCTCGGCGCGGGACGCCGCCGATGTCATCGCGCGGATCTGCGACGTGGCCAGTGGTTTTACCGCCTGCGCCGAGGGCCAGTTCCCTCAGGGCATCACCCGTGACACCGTGCGCACGATCCAGGGGCGCATCGACGACAACATCGCGCTGCTCGGCTGAGGCGCGTACCCCGCTACGGATGTGCTAAGCCTGCATAAGGCCGGCGCAGTGACATGCCGCAAGGATTTCACCGTGCAGCGCAACGGGCAGCGGGCCGGAGCCGCGCTACAATGCGCGCCTGCGTCGGGAACGGCGAGCCGGCGGTGCGTGTCCCATGCACGCGGCCCGGGCCTTCCCAGCCACCGATTTCAGCTTCGTTTTCACTTTGTATGAGGATCGCAGTATGTCTCGCACTTCCATCACCCTTGGCCTGGCGCTCGTAGGCGCTCTGCTGGCCGGTTGCAGCTCCACCGATGCGCCGGCGGAGAAACCTGCCGCCGCTGCCACCGAGAGCCTGCCGGCCGCCGCTCCTTCGGAAGACGGTCGCTGCTCGTCCGGCCCGGTGCGCTCGCTGATCGGCAAGGCCGCCACCCCCGAATTGGTGGAGCAGGCCAAGAACGCCGCCGGTGCCAGCGACGTGCGCGTGCTCAAGCCGGGCAGCGTGATGACCCTGGAATACAACTCCCGCCGCCTCAACATCGACACCGACGACACCAACCTGATCAAGGGCGTCAGCTGCGGTTGAGCTGAGCCACCTCCAGGGCCCGCGTCGCCGGGCCCTGTCCCTCCCGCTGCTGCCATAAGGCTCCGTCCACACCTGTGGTGGTGCCATCCTTCAAGGGTTACGGACTTCGCCCTCTGTGCCCGCAACGTCCCGCCCCCTAGCATCTGAGCTTCATCGCTTCCCGCCCGGCTGGATCGCACCCCCTGACGATTCGGCATCACCCCGCGCGGGAAACACCGCATCACCGCAATCGACAGGAGTTAGCCATGACACTGCACTTCACCGTGGCCGGTGGGGAGTCCCTCGCGTTCGACGTGCGCAGCCTGGTGGTCGCCGGCTGGACCGGGCGCGATGCCGACCAGGCCAGCGCCCAGGCCCGTACCCTGAGTGCACCGCCGCCGCAGGAGTTGCCCCGCTTCTTCGAGCTGTCTGCCGACCTGCTGAGCACCGATGAGGACTTTCAGGTGCCGGGCAACGACTCTTCCGCCGAGGTGGAGTGCGTGCTGTTCTCCACCGGCACCGCGCTCTACGTCGGCATCGGCTCCGACCATGCGGACCGCCGCGTGGAGGGCTACGACGTAGCCGTCTCCCGCCAGCTCTGCCTCAAGCCGGTGGGGCGCGAGCTGTGGCGCTTCCACGAGGTGGCGGGGCATTGGGACCAGTTGCTGCTGCGCTGCTGGCGCCATGTGGAGGGGCGGGACGAGCTGTCCCAGACCGGGCTGGTGGCGACGTTGCTGGACCCCCGCGAGCTCATCGCCCGGCGCACCGGCGATGCCAGCCTGCCGGCCGGCACGGCAATGTTCTGCGGCACCTTGCCTTTCATTGGCGAGCCGCTGCCGGGAGAAGGGTTCAGCGTCGAGCTGCACGACCCCGTCCTGGGGCGCAGCCTGCGTCACAGCTACCGGGTCAAGCCCCTCGCCTGAGGGGCTCAGCCCAGCTTCATCACCACCACGCCGAGGGCGATCACCGCGCACGCCAGCAAGCGGATCGGCTTCATGGGCTCCTTGAGGAACAACCAGCCGATCAGCAACGCGAACACCACGCTGGTCTCGCGCAAGGCAGAGACCAGCGCCACCGGCGCCCGCGTCATCGCCCAGATGACGATGCTGTAGGCCAGCAGCGACATGGCGCCGCCCGCCAGGCCGCTCTTCCAGTACGGGCCCAGTTGCAGGAATACGCGCGGCCCGCGCTGCACCGCGATCACCCCGGCCATCACCCAGCCATTCACCGCGAACAGCCAGGCGGCGTAGGACAGCGCATCGCCGTTGCTGCGTGCGCCCACCGCGTCGGAGAGGGTGTAGCCGGCGATGAAGGCTGCGGTCATCAGCGAGCAGAACAGCATCGAGCGATTGATCCCGCCCCCGGCACGCCCGCCGCGCCAGGCCATCAGCCAGATGCCGGTGACCAGGGTCAGCAGGCCGGCCAGTTCGGCGTGGCCGAGCCCGTCGTGGAGGAAGGCCAGGGACAGCAGCGCCACCATCAGCGGCGAGCTGCCCCGGGAAATGGGGTAGACCTGCCCGAGGTCGCCGTACTGATAGGCGCGGGCGAGGAAGTGGTTGTAGCCGATGTGCAGCACGGCGGAGAGGATGATCCAGGGCCAGGCGGCGGCCACCGGGAAGGCCACGAAGGGCAGGGCGCAGAGGGCGACCAGGCCGGCGGCCATCTGGATCAGGGTGGCGGTGAGCAGGCGGTCGAGGCCGATCTTCAGCAGCGCGTTCCAGCCCGCATGCAGGGCGGCCGCCGCCATTACCACCAGAAAGACCGAGGTTTCCACGCGCGAGGTTCCTTGTACCGACGGAGCGACGGCGCCCACGAGGGGCGCCGCGAAGGAGGCGCGATAGTGACACAGCCTCTTGCTCGCTGTGAAACCGCCGTCTCCTTCTTCGTAGCCCGGGCTTCAGCCCGGGAAGCTCGCCGAGAGCCTCAGTTGATCGGCAGCGCCACCGGGCGGATCGGCGCGGCATCGGCACCGCGGAACTTCAGCGAGGCGCCGATGAAGGCGAACTCATAGACCTTGTCCCGCGAGAGGCCTTCCAGGTCCACCAGCTCCATGATGGGCGCGCCCTGCTGGGCCAGCAGGTAGGTGTGCACCGGGATGTAGTTCTCCGGCACCTCGGTGGGGAAGGTCTCGAAGCTCAGGTTGTCCGCGCCTACCACCATGGCGCCGCCTTCCTCGATGAGGAACTTCGCTGCGTCCAGGCTCAGGCCCGGCGGGTTGGTCATGTAGCGCTGGGCGTTCTCGTAGTCGCGCATGCGCCCGGTGCGGATCAGCACCACATCGCCTTTCTCCAGGCGCACGCCCTGCTTGTTCAGGGCTTGGCGCAGGTCCAGGCGGGTGACGCGGTAGCTGTCCGGCAGCATCTCCACGCCCTTGGCGGCGGGCACGTCGATCAGCACGCCACGGGCGACGATGGGGGGCAGCTTCTCGGCGCCGGTCACGTTCCAGCCCCGGTCGCCCAGGTGGTCGGCGGCGGCATAGCCGTTCCAGATCTTGCCCTCCAGGCCGAAGTGGTTGAGCGCGTCGATATGGGTGCCCATGTGGGCGTACATGGACACCGCCGAGCCGGTGTAGCTGACGTGGCGGTTCATCGCCTCGCCCACGCCCATCGGGTCGGCCAGCAGATTGCCGTGGGGCGTGTGGGTCATCCACATCTGGTAGGGCGGGTCGCCGGCGGCCTGCCAGCTGGGCATGCCGATGAAGTACTCCACGGCCAGGTCGTAGGCCTTGCCACCGGCGAGGCGGCCGAGGATGGCGGCGCGGGATTCGGGGGTGATCAGGTTGAGGCGGCCGATCTCGTCCTTTTCGCCCCAAGGGCTCTTGCCGACTTCCTCGGCGGCGAGGGCGCCCTGGGCCAGGGCCAGCAGCAGGGGCAGGGCGGCGAGGCGGGAAAGGGGGTGGGGTAGGTGCATGGCGGAACTCCTGGGTGGTGATGAGTGCCGCGATGGTATTTGTTGAGTCTGAAGAGATAATCTGCGCATCCGCTGAAAGACATTCAACCCGAGGGAAAATATGGACCTGCTCGTTGCCATGCGCACCTTCCGCCGCGTCGTCGAGCTCGACGGCTTCAGCAAGGCCGCCCTCGACCTGGGCCAGTCCACCGCAGCGGTGAGCAAGCAGGTGCGCCAACTCGAGGCGCGCCTGGGCAACCTGTTGCTGCTGCGCACCACGCGGCGCATGAGCCTCACCGACACCGGGCGCGCCTACTTCGCCGAATGCTGCCGCCTGCTGGACGAGCTGGAGGCCCTGGAAAGCGCCACTGCCCAGGGTGCGGGCGAGGTCAGCGGGCGCCTGCGGGTGAATGCGCCGCTGTCGTTCAGCCTCAAGGTGCTGTCGCCGCTGCTGGCGGAGTTCATGGCGCTCTACCCGCAGCTGAATGTGGAGCTGACCCTCGACGACCACCTGCTGGACCCGGTCTCCGAAGGCTTCGACGTCTCCTTGCGCATCCGCTCCAGCCTGGCCGACTCCACGCTGATCGCCCGGCGCCTGGGGGAGGTGGAGCAGGTGATCTGCGCCTCCCCGGGCTACCTTGCCGCGCGCGGCACGCCGCAGCGGCTCGAAGACCTCTGCAGCCACGACTGCCTCGCCTACCGCCTGGCCGACAGCCCCGGCGGCTGGCGCCTGGACGGCCCCAAGGGGCGCGGCGTCGAGCTGCGCACGCGGCTCTCGGTGGACAACAGCCTGATGCTCGGCGACCTGCTGGTGGCCGGTGCCGGCATCGGTGCGCTGCCGTCCTTCATCGCCGCGCCGCTCCTGGCCAGCGGCCAGCTGCAACAGGTGCTACCGCACCAGCAGCTGGCCCGGCGCAGCATCTACGCCCTCTACGCCAGCAACCGCCACCTGCAGCAGAAGGTGCGGGTGTTCGTCGACTTCCTGGCGGAGCGGCTGGCGGGGTGAGGCCGTTTCACAGCGCGTTGCGGTGATCGTCTTAATGTAGGTCGGGTGCAACCCGACGGCGGTGCCGATCAAGTACGCGGGTTTCACCCGCCCTACGGAGTGCGGGCCTTGATCGCAATGAGTTCGCTCCCACTGACGGCATCACCCGCCTACCACCCGAAATGTAAGTACCGGTGTTTTTGTGCGTGCGACTTGATCAAGGTCAGGGTGGGCCTTCGACGCAGAGTGCCCAATAGAAAGAATTTCAGAAGACTCTTGCGGAGGAATCAGAAGATGTCCTCAGACACCCACCCAGTGCCGCATTCGGGCGCGCTTGATGCCCGCAGCGCAGTAAACGGCCTCGACAGCAGGATGCTGAGCCTATGAGCAGTTACGAGAAACACGGCAATCCGGGCCTGGATGCCGTCATGAAGGTGATCGGCGGCAAATGGAAGGCGCAGATCCTCTACAGCCTCGGCGACCAGACGCGTCGCTTCGGCGAGCTGCGTCGGCAGATCGGCGGCATCAGCGAGAAGATGCTGGTGCTGCAGCTGCGCGAGCTGGAGCTGGAAGGCCTGGTGCTGCGCCGCGACTACCAGCAGGTGCCGCCCCGGGTGGAATACCGCATCACCCCCCTGGGCGCCTCGCTGGTGGACGCACTCAAGGTGCTCGACGACTGGGGCCAGCGTCACGGCGGGCAGATCGGCCTGCCGCCCCGGGTGATGGAGGACGAGTAGCGGCACGCGGGCTTCACCCGCCCTACGGGATTGGGCATCGCATGTAGGTCGGGCGCAACCCGACACGCTTGCCGGAAACGCGGGCTTCACCCACCCCACGGAGCTTTGCCGGGCGTAGGGTGGAGGTCGCTTTTTACCTCCACCAGCGGTGCCGCGCCGTGCTGCGAATGGTGGACGGGTGAAGCGTCGTCCACCCGAACCGTCACTCCCAGTCAGCACAGACGCATCCCGGGATGTGGAGGTCGTTTTTTACCTCCACCAGGTGAGGTTGCAGGACTGCACCGACGGTACTGCCGGCTACTCCCATCGCGAATGAATTCCCACAGGTTGAGCGTCGGATGTAGGTCGGGTGCAACCCGACGTGGTTACCCCTGAATGCAAACGGCCCCGCATGTGCGGGGCCGTCGTTCATCCGTCGTCTGCGTCAGATGCGGAAGCTGCCTACCAGGTGCTTCAGGCGTTCGGCCTGTTGCTCCAGGTCGGCGCAGGCGCGCAGGGTGGCCTGGAGGTTTTCCACGCCTTCCTGGTTGAGGGTGTTGATCTCGGTGATGTCCATGTTCAGGGCTTCGACCACCGAGGTTTGCTCCTCGGTGGCGGTGGCCACGGACTGGTTCATGCCGTCGATCTCGCCGATGCGCTGGGTCACGCTGGAGAGGCGCTCGCCGGCCAGGTTGGCGATTTCCACGCTCTGCTGGCTGTAGCGCTGGCTCTCGGTCATGGTGCCCACCGCTTCACGGGAGCCGATCTGCAGCTCTTCGATCATCTTGTGGATTTCCTGCGCCGACTCCTGGGTACGGTGGGCCAGGTTGCGCACCTCGTCGGCGACTACGGCGAAGCCACGACCGGCTTCACCGGCGCGGGCCGCTTCGATGGCGGCGTTGAGCGCCAGCAGGTTGGTCTGCTCGGAAATGCCTTTGATCACGTCGAGGATCTGGCCGATGTTCACCGTCTTGCCGGCCAGGGTTTCGATCTGGGTGCTGGAGGCGCTGATCTTGGTGGACAGCTCGTGCATGGCGGTCAGCGTCTTGCCCACCACCTGCTTGCCTTCCTCGGCCAGCTCGCGGGCGTCGGAGGCCTGGTGCGAAGCGTCGGCGGCGTTGCGGGCGATTTCCTGGGCGGCGGCGCCCAGTTCGTTGATCGCGGCGGCGACGCTGTTGGTGCGCTGGGCCTGCTCGTCGGAGTTGTGCATCGAGGAGTTGGAGGCATTGACCACCAGCTTGGCCACTTCGTTGACCTGGATGGTGGCCGAGGACACCTCGCGGATCGACGCGTGGATACGCGACACGAAGCGGTTGAAGGCCTGGGCCAGCTCGCCGAACTCGTCCTGGGAATGCACGTCCAGGCGGCGGGTCAAATCGCCTTCGCCCTCGGCGATATCACCCATGGCGCGGCCCATCACCAGCAGCGGCTGCATCAGCACGCGGATCAGCATGCCCAGCAGGAAGAAGGTCACGACCACCGCGATGAGGGTGGCGATGACGGCCGAGGTGCGGAACTCGCCGAGCATGGAGAAGGCGGCGTCCTGGTCCAGCACCAGGGCGATGTACCAGTCGGTGGACGGCACGCCCTCGATGGGGGTGAAGGAGATGAACTGGGTGCGGCCGTCCACGTCGATTTCGGAAACGCCCGGGCGGATCACCGGGGCGGCGCCGGGGTAGAGGTCGCTGAGGTTCTTGAGGATGTACTGGTTCTGCGGGTGCAGCAGCACCTTGCCTTGGGCGCTGACCAGGAAGGCATGGCCATTGCCCTTGAAGTTCAGCGAGTTGATCAGGCGGGTGATGCTGTCCAGGTCCATGTCGGCACCGGCGACGCCGACGAAGCGGCCATCGACGCGCACCGGTGTGGCGATGGTGATCACCAGCTTGCCCGAGGAGGCGGCGATGTAGGGCTCGGTGAGGATGGTGCCCTGGGCGGCGCTGGCAGCCTTGTACCAGCCACGCTGGCGCGGGTCGTAGTCGGACGGGCGATTGCCCGCCGGCACCGAGAACATCAGGCCGTCTTCACCGCCGAAGTAGCTGAGCTGGAAGCGCTGGCCATACACCGGCAGGCCGATGGAGCGGGCCAGTTGTTCCTTCTCGGTGCCATTGGCAGCGACCTGCTGGCCGAGGGATTCGAGCAGCTGGATGCGGCCTTCGAGCCAGTTCTTGATGTTGCTGGTGGTGAGGGCGCCGAGGTCCTGCAGGGAGTTGTGCACGTCGGTGCGCAGGGTCTGGCGCTGGCGGTAATCGTTGAACAGCACGAAGCAGGCGAAGGCGGTGATCATCACCAGGGACGCTGCCAGGAGGATCTTGTGGCTGAACTTCAGGTTTTTGGGCATCGCAAGGGTATCCACGTGTTCTGGCAGCGGGTGTGCCTGTTATCGACAGCCGGGTTTTGCCAGGCTGCGGGATAGTCGTTACAGCGCGGAGTACGGGGTCGCCGTCTGGCCGCGAACACAGCCAGGGCTGGGCCGACGCACGAAGCGGGCCTTGGCTGGACGCTGTGAGGGTTCCGCAGGACGCGGAGAAGGGTCCGGGCGCCGTGGCGCTAAGGGACATGAGCCCGGGTTGCGGGCGTTGTATCTGCGGGCATTCCATCGCCGATCGGCCCGACACGGGAACGCATGGCGCCGGGCGGCGCGCATGATGTCATTTTGGTTGTGACGGGTGAATCCCCCTCGGTCATATTTACAGCGCAACGCGGACGGACGGGTGCAACCGGGTGCTACCCGTCCGCGGCCTAGGCGTGCTTCGCCAGGTCCTTCAGCAGCTCCGCCGGCGCCGTCCAGGGCAGGTTGTGGGCTTCGGCGACGCCGGCAATGGCCAGGCGGCCATGGGCGACGTTGAGGCCGTTGCGCAGGTGCGCGTCGTCCGCCAGGGCCTTGTACGTGCCCTTGTTGGCCAGGGCGATGACGAAGGGCAGGGTGGCGTTGTTCAGTGCCAGGGTGGCGGTGCGCGCCACGGCGCCGGGCATGTTGGCCACGCAGTAGTGCACCACGCCGTCGACCTTGTAGGTGGGCGCCGCGTGGGTGGTGGCGTGGGAGGTTTCCGCGCAGCCGCCCTGGTCGATGGCGACATCCACCAGCACCGCGCCTTCGGCCATCAGCGCCACCATCTCGGCGGTGATCAGTTTCGGCGCGGCGGCACCGGGCACCAGTACGCCGCCTATCACCAGGTCGGCACCCAGCACCTGCTCGCGCAGGGCCGCGTGGGTGGAGCAGAGGGTGACGATGCGGTTGCCGTAGAGGGTGTCCAGGCGGCGCAGGGCATCGACGCTGCGGTCCAGCACGGTAACGTCGGCGCCCATCCCCACGGCCATGGCCACCGCATGGCTGCCAACCACCCCGGCGCCCAGCACCACCACCTTGCCCGGGGCCACCCCGGGCACCCCGCCGAGCAGCACGCCGCGCCCGCCACGGGCCTTCTCCAGGCAGCTGGCGCCGGCCTGGATGGACATGCGCCCGGCCACTTCGGACATCGGCGCCAGCAGGGGCAGGCGGCCGAGGTGGTCGGTGACCGTTTCATAGGCGATACAGGTGGCGCCCGAGGCCATCAGTTCCTCGGTCTGCGGCCGGTCGGGGGCCAGGTGCAGGTAGGTGAACAGCGTCTGGTCCGAGCGCAGGCGCGAACGTTCCGTGGCCAGGGGCTCCTTGACCTTCACCAGCAACTGCGCGGTGTAGAAGAGCTCGTCGGCGCTGGCGGCGATATGCGCGCCGGCCTCCTGGTAATCGGCGTCGCTGAAGCCGATGCCGGCACCGGCGTGGGTCTCGATCCACACCTCGTGGCCGAGCCGGTGCAGCTCCGCGACCGATTGCGGGGTCAGCCCCACACGGTATTCGTGGTTCTTGATCTCCCTGGGCACGCCGATGCGCATGGCCATCTCCTCCAGTCGGAAGGGTTCCTGTCTGGAGTGTAGAAAAGCTTGGCTAATTCGTAGGATGGGTAGAGCTACGCGAAACCCATCAATTTGCACGGTGGGCGCGAATCCATAGGTGATTCGCGGCGCCGACAGGGGCGGAACGTAGGGCGGGTGAAACCCTCGTGGCCGGTATTCGTGTTGCGATTTGCAGGGCGTCCTGCAACTGCGCGTGATGGGTTTCGCTGTGCTCTACCCATCCTACGGGCGACGTGGGCATTTCGCGGTTCAGCTTGTAGCCCGGGCTTCAGCCCGGGAATGCCAGGCATCCGCTCTACGGCTTGCGCAACCACGGCAGAACGTAGGGCGGGTGAAACCCGCGTGGCCGGTATTCGTGTTGCGATTTGCGGGGCGTCCTGCAACTCCGCGTGATGGGTTTCGCTGTGCTCTACCCATCCTACGGGCTACGTGCAGCGCCCGGTCTACGGCTTGCGCAACCACTGCAGGAAGCCACCCTTGCGCAGGGCGGTGGGCTTTTGCAGCAGCAGGGAGTGGCTGGCCTGCTCGCGGAAGGCATGCAGGCGGTTGAGCGCGGTGCGGATTTCGCTGCGCTGCTCCAGGCAGGTGCGGATGTTGTCGCGGTCGATGCGGTACAGGCGGCAGGAGGTGAGGGCGGTGAAGCGGGCCCGGGAGGGCGTGTCATCGATGATGCCTTCCTCGCCCATGATCTCGCCGGGGCCCATGCGCCCGGCCTCGACCCAGGCGTCGCCGTCGGGCACCGCCGCCGAGATCACCCCGGTGCCGATCACCAGCAGGTGCCCGGCCACCTCGCCGGCATCCAGCACCACCTGGCCGGCCAGGTAGTCGCGGGCATCCATGGCCTGGGCGATCAGGTCCTTCTCCTCGTTGCCCAGGGCACGGAAGATCTTCACCTCGTCCAGCAGCAGGCGCTGGCGGGACTGGGGCAGGGCATCGGCCTTCCACACCACGCCGCTGGCCTCCAGGTGGCGATGGGCGAGGTCGAACATCAGGTTGCGCACCTCCACCTTGCTGGTCTTCGGGCCGACGAAGCCGCTCGCCTCGTAGACATTGACCGAGGCGCCGGCGCTCTTGATCGCCACCTTGGGCGCGGGGGCGGCGAGCAGGGCGCTGCAGCCCTGCAGGGTCTTCTCCAGGGCGTCCAGCACCCGGCGCGGGCGCACGCTGGCGGGCACCTCCAGGCTGATGGAGACCCCGTGGGCATCGTTGGGGCGGCTGCTGTTGAGGATCTTCGCCTTGGCCGCCACCGAGTTGGGGATCACCGCCGTGCTGCCCTGGCCGGTGAGCAGGTGGGTGGCGCGCCAGTCGATCTCGATGACCTTGCCCTCGGTGCCGTCGATGGAGATCCAGTCATCCAGCTGGTAGGGCTTGGTGGTGTTGAGGATGATCCCGGAGAACACGTCCGCCAGGGTGCTCTGCAACGCCAGGCCGACGATGATCGCCATGGCGCCGGAGGTGGCCAGCAGGCCCTTGACCGGCAGCTGCATCACATAGCCGGCGGCGGCGACTATGGCGACGAGGAAGATCACCGCGCCCATCACGTCCTGCAGCAGGCGCCCGGTGTGGCCGTTGCGCGAGATCAGCAGCAGGCCCAGCACCACGGTGAGGGTGCGTGCGCAGTACAGCCACCAGACGATCTCCAGCACCGTGGCAGTGAGCGCCTGGGCGGTGTCGGCACCGGGCGGTGGCAGCAGCGGGCTGAGCCCGGCACCGATGATCAGCGCACTGTAGGCGAGGAACAGCCCCAGGCGTGCCAGCACCCGCCAGGCCGGCGGATTGGCCGGCAGCAGGCGCCAGAGGACCAGGTCGAGGAGCACCAGGGCGACGCCGAAGATCAGCGGGTAGTTCTGCAGCAGGTCGGGCATTCGCGGGGGCCTCGGGGCGGTGGCGGTGTCGGGGGCGCGCAAGCATCTCGCTGGCACGCGCCCGGCGCAAGAGGGGCGATCACGGCGGTGCATTCTGGCCCAGCACGCGCCGTTCGAAAGCCCCTGGAGGTGCCGGAATAGACGCTTTGGTCATCACCAGCGCACATCGGCGCCAAGCCAGCACATGCATACAAGTAACCCCTGGCCCGGCGCGGCACCATGGTCGTCGATCAACGCTGCGGGACTCGCTGTTGGCACCCGCAATGGCTCGCCGTCGCCGGCTCATTCACAGGGCCCGTGCCGCGTTTCGGCGGGTACGGCGCAACGGCGCTGCTACGCTGAATTTCCCGGCGCCGGCCGCCGGCGCTCAACCCCTGGACAGGAGCTGGACATGCCCGATGAACTCACGCGGGAAGTCGTCACCCTGCTGGTACGCCACCGTATCCGCGCGGGCAGCGAGGCCGCTTACGAAGCCTGGCTGCGCCGCATCATCACCATCGCACGGGGTTATCCCGGCCACCTCGGCATCGACGTGATGCGCGGCCACGAAGCCGGCCTGGCGCTGTTCACCTGCGTGTTGCGCTTCGCCAGCACCGGGCAGTTGCAGGACTGGCTCGACTCCGGCGAGCGCCGCGCCCTGATCGCCGAAGCCGAGCCGCTGCTGGCCGACGGCGACCGCATCGAGGTGCAGGACGAGCGCGAGTTCTGGTTCACCCCGCAGGCACCGGATGCGCCCCAGCCGCCGCGCTGGAAGCAGGCCTGCGTCACCTTCCTGGTGATCCTGCCGCTGAGCCTGCTGGTGCCGCTGCTGTGGCAGCCGGCCTTCGCCCGCCTGCCCTGGCTGGGCAGCTACCTGGGCAGCAACCTGGTGATCACCGCCAGCATCGTGCTGCTGGTGGTGTACCTCTTCATGCCCCGCGCCACCCGGCTGTTCGCCGGCTGGCTCAACGCCCGCTGACCGGAGAACCCCATGGACAACGACGACACCAACCAGGGCCGCCGCCGCTTCCTCGCCAACAGCTCCCTGCTGGGCGCAGCGGGCGCGCTCTGGTCCGCCCTGCCTTTCGCCGGCATGCCCGGCGCCTCTTTCGCCGCCACTTCGGGAACCGACATGAAAGCCGACCTCATCCTCTTCAACGGCCGCCTGCACACGGTGGACCGTGACAACCCCAGCGCCACCGCCGTAGCCATCAAGGACGGCCGCTTCATCGCCGTCGGCAGCGACGCCGAGGCCATGGCCCTGCGCGGCGACGCCACCCGCGTCGTCGACCTGAAGAAGCGCAGCGTCATCCCCGGCCTCAACGACTCGCACCTGCACCTCATCCGTGGCGGCCTCAACTACAACCTGGAGCTGCGCTGGGAGGGCGTGCCGTCCCTGGCCGATGCCCTGCGCATGCTCAAGGAGCAGGCCGACCGCACGCCCACGCCGCAATGGGTGCGCGTGGTCGGCGGCTGGAACGAATTCCAGTTCGCCGAGAAGCGCATGCCGACCATCGAGGAGCTGAACAAGGCCGCGCCGGACACCCCGGTGTTCGTGCTCCACCTCTACGACCGCGCGCTGCTCAACCGCGCCGCGCTCAAGGTGGTCGGCTACACCAAGGACACGCCCAACCCGCCGGGCGGCGAGATCGTCCGCGACAGCCGTGGCGAGCCCACCGGCATGCTGGTGGCCCGCCCCAACGCGATGATCCTCTACTCGACCCTGAGCAAGGGGCCGAAGCTGCCGCTGGACTACCAGGTCAACTCCACCCGCCAGTTCATGCGCGAGCTCAACCGCCTGGGCATCACCAGCGCCATCGACGCCGGCGGCGGCTATCAGAACTACCCCGAGGACTACCAGGTGATCGAGCAGCTGGCCAAGGCCGACCAGCTCACCGTGCGCATCGCCTACAACCTGTTCACCCAGAAACCCAAGGAAGAGCTGGAAGACTTCAAGCGCTGGACCGGTTCGGTGAAATACGGCCAGGGCAACGACTTCCTCCGCCACAACGGTGCCGGCGAGATGCTGGTGTTCTCCGCCGCTGACTTCGAGGACTTCCTCGAACCGCGCCCGGACCTGCCGCAGACCATGGAGCAGGAGCTGGAGCCGGTGGTGCGCCATCTGGTGGAGCAGCGCTGGCCCTTCCGCCTGCACGCCACCTATGACGAATCCATCTCGCGCATGCTCGATGTGTTCGAGAAGGTCAACCGCGACATCCCCTTCAACGGCCTGCCCTGGTTCTTCGACCACGCCGAGACCATCACGCCGAAGAACATCGAGCGCGTGCGGGCCTTGGGCGGCGGCATCGCCATCCAGGACCGCATGGCCTTCCAGGGCGAGTACTTCGTCGAGCGCTACGGCTCCAAGGCCGCCGAGAAGACCCCGCCGATTCAGCGCATGCTCGCCGAGGGCGTGCCGGTGGGCGCCGGCACCGACGCCACCCGCGTGTCCAGCTACAACCCCTGGACCTCGCTCTACTGGCTGGTCAGCGGCCGCACCGTCGGCGGCCTGGAGCTGTACCCCCAGGGCCTGAGCCGCGCCACCGCGCTGGAGCTGTTCACCCACGGCAGCGCCTGGTTCTCCTCGGAGCAGGGCAAGAAGGGCCAGATCAAGGTGGGCCAGCTGGCCGACCTGGTGGCGCTCTCGGCGGACTTCTTCAGCGTCGAGGAAGAGGCCATCAAGTGGATCGAATCCGTGCTCACGGTGGTGGACGGCAAGGTGGTGCACGCCGCCGCCGAGTTCGACGACCTCGCGCCGCCGACCGTGCCGGTGCTGCCGGACTGGTCGCCGGTGGCCAAGGTGCCCGGCCACTGGCGCCCCAGCGCGCCGCTGGTGGCCCAGGTGCACCAGTGCGTCGGCCCGTGCGGCGTGCATGCCCACAGCCATGAGCGGGCGCGCCTTTCCAGCGTGCCGGTGAGCGACTTCCAGGGCTTCTGGGGCGCCTTCGGCTGCTCCTGTTTCGCCTTCTGACCACCCCGAATCCCTTCCGCCGGCCCACCAGGCCGGCGCCCAACCGAAGCAAGGAGCAATGCCATGGCTTACCGCTATAACCGCCTCGACAAGGACAACGCCGTCGTTCTGCTGGTCGACCACCAGGCCGGCCTGCTGTCGCTGGTGCGCGACTTCACCCCCGACGAGTTCAAGAACAACGTGCTGGCCCTGGCCGACATCGCCAAGTTCTTCAACCTGCCGACCATCCTCACCACCAGCTTCGAGAACGGCCCCAACGGCCCCATCGTGCCGGAGCTCAAGGCCCTGTTCCCGGACGCGCCCTACATCCCGCGCCCTGGCCAGATCAACGCCTGGGACAACGCCGACTTCGTCGACGCGGTGAAGGCCACCGGCCGCAAGCAACTGATCATCGCCGGCGTGGTGACCGACGTCTGCGTGGCGTTCCCCACCCTGTCGGCGCTGGAGGAGGGCTTCGAGGTGTTCGTCGTCACCGACGCCTCCGGCACCTTCAACCCGGTGGTGCGCGACGCTGCCCTCGACCGCATGAGCCAGGCCGGCGCCCAGCTGATGAACTGGTTCAGCGTCGGCTGCGAGCTGCACCGTGACTGGCGCAATGACATCGAAGGCTTCGGCGGCATCCTCGGCGGCCACCTGCCGGCCTATGCCAACCTGATCCAGAGCTACAGCCAGAAGTCCTGATCCACGGGCGGCCCCGCCAGGGGCCGTTTCTGCACAAATCTTCCAGACGCGCTTTTCCGACGACGGATAATGGCCTTTCACCCACGCCCGGTGCAGGCTTGCACCCTGGCCTTTGGAGAGCCCCGTGGAAAACCGCAACTGGATCGATCTCGCGCAGGACGGTGACACGGGCATCGAGACCATCCGCGCCCATTTCCAGGGCCACGCCTACGACCCCCATTGGCACGACAGCTACCTGGTGGGCGTCACCGAGCAGGGCGTGCAGCAGTTCAACTGCCGGCGCCGGCGCAACGTCAGCACACCGGGGCAGGTGTTCCTGCTGGAGCCGGGCGAGATCCACGACGGCCACGCGCCCACCGCAGACGGTTTCACCTATTCCATGCTCTACCTCGACCCGCAGTGGGTGGTGCGCGAGATGCACGCGCTGTTCGAGGACGCGCCGGCCGGCTGCCAGCCGAGCTTCGCCGACACCCTGGCCCACGACCCGACGCTGGCCCATGCCACCCTGCAGGCCTTCCACGCCCTGCATGGCAACGAGGTGCGCATGCTGCGCCAGGCCGCCATCGACCACCTGCTGGCGAAGATGACCGGGCACCTGCACTGGCGCCTGCGCCAGCAACAGGACCCACGTCTGCCCCAGGTGGCGCTGCGCGCGCGGGATTACCTGCACGCGCACCTGGACGAGGAGATCGGCCTGGACGACCTGGCCCGCGCCACCGGCGTCGACCGCTTCCGCCTCACCCGTGCCTTCAAGGCCGCCTTCGGCCTGGCGCCCCACGCCTACCTGATCCAGTTGCGCCTGGCCCGCGCTCGCACCCTGCTGGCCCGGGGCGACACGCCGGCGCAGGTCGCCAGCGCCCTCGGCTTCGCCGACCAGAGCCACCTCGGGCGCTGGTTCCGCCGCGCCTACCGGCTGACCCCGGCGGACTACCGCAAGCGCTGCTCAAAGCTTCCAGACTGAGCCGGGCGCGGCGGCGAACATGGGGCTCGTCTTCACAGGAGCCCTTGCCGATGCCCCGTTCCCTCTCGCTTCACCCTCGTTGCGGGGGCTGACCATGGAACAGCTGCTGCCTTTCCTGCTGTTTGCCTTCGTCGCCTCCATCACCCCCGGGCCCACCAATATCCTGGTGCTCAGCAATGCCTCGCGCTTCGGCCTGGGCGCGGCGCTGCCCATCGTCCTCGGCGCCTGCTGCGCCGCAGCGGCCATCGTGCTGCTGGTGGGGCTGGGCCTGGGCGAGGTGCTGGCCCGCCACCCCATGCTGCAACGGGCCATGGCCTGGGCCGGCATCGCCTGGCTGAGCTGGCTGGCCTGGCAGATCTTGTGCAGCGAGGCGCGTTCGCTGGACGACCCCGCCGAGCCCGGCACGCGCCTGGGCCTGGGCGGCGCCATCGGCCTGCAGCTGGTCAACCCCAAGGTGTGGATGATGGCCCTGGCGGTGGTCGGCGTATTCGTCGGGGAGGGCGCCGACAAGGCCGCGCGGGTGGTGACGCTGTCCCTGGCCTTCCTGCTGGTCTCCATCCCCTGCATGGGCGTCTGGGCACTGCTCGGCTTCGGCAGCGCCCGCCTATGGCGCAGCGCCGCCGCGCAAAAGCGCTTCAACCAGGCCATGGCCCTGCTGCTCCTGGCCTCCGCCTGGCTCAGCCTGGTGGTATGAGGCACAAACCCTTGTAGGGGCGAATTCATTCGCCCATCGGCCTCGCTGCGGGCTTCCCTTGTGGGAGCGGCTTCAGCCGCGAAATACTCTCAGCCGGCACCTGGCTTCGAATGGCCGGATGATCCATCGCGAATGAATTCGCTCCCGCGAGGCGTGGCATGCGTGTGGGCTGGAAGGTCGCTTGGTGGACGAAAGAGCGCCATCCACCCTACACAACGGTCGGCTCCGTCGATCAGGCAGGGCATGTAGGTTGGCGCTGAGCGCAGCGAGGCCCAACACAGCGATATCCGGCCTCGCTGCGGGCTTTCCCTGTGGGAGCGGCTTCAGCCGCGAAAGACCTACCGCCGGCAACTGGCTTCGAATGGCCGGATGATCCATCGCGAATGAATTCGCTCCCACGAGGCGTGGCATGCGTGCGGGCTGGAAGGTCGCTTGGTGGATGAAAAGAGCGCCATCCACCCTACACAACGGTTGGCCCGGCGTCGTAGGTTGGCGCCGAGCGCAGCGAGGCCCAACACAGCGATGTCCGGCCTTGCTGCGGGCTTTCCTTGTGGGAGCGGCTTCAGCCGCGAAAGACCTTCCGCCGGCACCTTGCTGCGAGTGAGCAGGCACTCCATCGGCTCCCACAATGGGCCACCGCAGCCCAATAAAAAGCCCGCCATGAAGGCGGGCTCGAAGGGGGCAGGGCGCTCAGTAGTCCATGCCGTCCTCGATGGGGATGCCCTGTTCGCGCATCCTCTCGATCAGCTCGGCGCGGGTGCCGGGCAGGTTGAGCATGCTGACCTTGCGCAGGCGGCTGACTTCCTCGGTGCTGTAGGGCTCGTAGCGGGCGGGCATGCTCTTGCCGGCCATGCCGTCCTCGCGCATCAGCCAGTTGAGCAGGTCGGCCAGTTGCGCGTCGTTGAGCGCGGACTGGGACATGCCCGGCACGCGCACGAGGAACTCGCGGCCACCCTCGACCTTGAGGAAGTTGCCGACGAAGCCCTTCATCCGGGGCGTGTCGTTGGCCTTGGAACCGGTGCCGTCGCCCAGGTGGCAGCCGGCGCATTGCAGCTGGTAGTTCACCGGGGTGCTGTAGCCCGCCTGGGAGATGGGCTTCTGCTCGGCCTCGTTGCCGGGCGCGGCCCGCTGGTGCGGGTCGGGGATCGCCCGGGCGAACGCCGGCGGGGCTGCCATGGCGCAGGCCAGCGTGACGATGAACAGTGCTCGCATGACAACCCCTCCGTTCATATCGCCACGCCGCGGATCACCGAGATGGTGCAGTGGTAGATGTGCGACTTGGCGGCCAGGCACCAGTTCACGTCGTTGTTGTTGAAGGGACGGTAGGCCGGCTCCTCGCTGTCGTTGCGGGTACAGGCGCACTGGGCGCAGCTGTGCTTACCGCAGCAGTCGTTGTAGGAAATGATGTAGTCCTTGCCGTCCGCCGGGTTGCGGCAGGTGCCGATCCAGGTCACCTGGGACACCTCGGTGCCCGGCGGGCAGGAGGTGACGGTGCCGCCGCAGCAACTGCACAGAAAGCCGTCGATGGAGCAGTAGCGCCAGTAGTCGCAGCTGGTGGGGTCGCCCGGGTCGCCGGCCTGGGGCGCCTCGGCGGCCAGGGCCTTGGCGGTGCGGTCGATGGGCAGCAGCACCGGCAGCGCGGCGCCGGCCACCATCAGCGAGCCGACGCGGGCCAGCAGCTTGCGCCGCGAGGTGGTGTCGGCAACGTGCCGGGCGGAGCGTTCGAACAGGAGATCGAGCAGTTTCATGGAAGTCTCCCTTCCTTATTGTTGTGCGGAGTGCGAGTGGCCATGGGCATGGCCAGCGTGCAGGTACTGCTGCAGGGTCGCGCTGCCCAGGTGCTCGGTCTCGAACAGGCTGTCCAGGTGCTCGCGGGAATTGACCAGGCCCTTGGCGCGCAGGGTGCCGGCCTTGTCGATCAGCGCGGCGTAGGGGAGCTTGCCGATCTGGTAGGTCATGCCCACTTCCGGGCCGACCACGTAGGTGGCGTCTTCCAGCTTGAACTCGCGGATCAGCGCGGCCTGGGCATCCATGTCGCCATCGCTGACGTAGATCACCTCCAGGCGGTCGGCCTGTTCCTTGGCGATGGAGCGGATGGCCGGCAGCAGCGATTTGCAGATGGGGCAGGTAGGCGAGAGGAAGAACAGCAGCTGGCTCTTCTCGCCGGCATAGCCGAAGTTCACCGGACGGCCGCTGCGGTCGGCGGCGGTCACCTTGGGTGCGGCGTCACCGACGGCGACGCCCTTGTCCATCATCAGCGCGCCGGCCGGGGCCAGGCGGGCATGGAGCACGCCGATCTGGCGCACCAGGCCCATCACGGCGAAGGCCAGGGCGAGCAGCAGGCACCAGAGCAGGATGTTGGAAACGATCAGGCCTTCCATATTTCACCTTCCAATGAGTTTGAGCAGACGGGGGCTGTTGGCCAGCAGGCCATCGGCCGCGGCATAGATGAGCAGGGCGACGGCGGCCGCGGCGATCACCACGAAGCCGTCGAAGGCGCCCAGTTCACGGGCGCCGGGGGTGAGGGTGGCGACCAGCGCCAGGGCCACCAGCACCGCGTTGCGCAGCAGCAGCTGCGGGCGGATGGGCTGGGACTGGTCCGGGCCGGAGCAGCCGCAATCGATGTCGCGACGGCCGCGCCACAGGTTCAGGCCGATGGCGCCGGCATAGGCAGCCAGCAGCAGGGCCGCGCCGAGGGCGGCGAGGCTGCGGCTGGCGGGCACCAGCAGGGCGAAGGCCAGGGCCACCTCCAGCAGCGGCAGCAGTCGGGCGAAGGGCTTGAGCAGCACCTTCGGCAACAGCTGGTAGGCCTCCACCTGGTCGCGGAACCGGGCCGGCGCGCGCAACTTGTGGGTCGCGGCGCTGGCCAGGATCACCGCGACGGCGAGGGCGCTGGCGATGACGAAGATCGGGTCGCTGTACATGGCGGACCTCCTAGTGGCTGAGGATCTGGATCGGCGTCTTGGCGATCTTTTCCATGGTGCCGGTGTGCTTGCCGCTGGCCAGGTCGAAGACTTCCAGCCCGCCGGTGATGTTGGTGCCCAGCAGCAACGGCTTGTCGTCATTGGTGGCGGCCAGGCTCCAGATCGGGTTGGGCGCTTCCAGGGTGGCGACCTTCTTGCCGGTCTTCAGGTCGTAGACCCAGACGAAGGGGCTCGGGTCTTCCCATTTCATCGGCTCGTGGGCGTCGTGCATCAGCACGTACAGGCGGTTGAGCTTGGGCGCCACGGCCAGCAGCTGCCAGCCACCCGGTGCCCAGCCGGCCTTGCGCTCGGCCTCGGTGGTCAGCGACCAGGGTTCGAGGAATTTCGGCTTGTCGCCGGAAACGTCCACGCCGCGCACGGTGCCGGTGGTGGTGGTGAAGTAGTAGGTGTCGCCCAGGGCGATGCCGCGCTCCACCAGCTTCTCGGCGTTGGGGTCGAAGAAGGCGGTCTGGGTGCGCGCCACTTCCTTGCCGTTGTCGTCGAGCTTGATCACCTGCAGCTTGCCGTCGCCGCACAGCGAGGCGAAGGCGCGCTTGCCCACCGGGTAGTTGAGCACGCAACCGGGGATGGCGATCTCGGCGGTCACCGCCTTGGCCTGGGTGTCGACCACGGTGACCGAGGTGGACGGGGTGAAGTTGTAGACGTAGACGAAGCGGTCGTCGCTGCTGGTGCCCAGGGAATAGCGCTGGGTGAGCATCTCGGCGCGCTTGGTGGGGATCAGCACTTCCCAGGACGGCGACAGGGTGGAGGTGTCCCAGGCGGTCAGCACGTCGGTGCGGGTGCCACGGGTGCCGCGCGAATAGAACAGGTCGGCGGTGTACAGGCGCTTGCCGTCACGGCTCAGGGTCGAGGGCGCGGCGAAGCCGGTGCTGACCATGCCGAGCATCTTCTTCTTCTCCGGGTCCACCACTGTCACGCGGCCGGCGACGAAGTTCTCGAACTCGACGTCGACGATGTAGGCGCGGTGCGGTTCGGGCGGGAAGGGCAAGGTCACCTGGCCGATGGTGTCGGCGGGAAGGTCCGCATGGGCGTTCAGCCCCGCCAGCGACAAGCCGAGGCTCAGCGCTGAGTGGACGAGGATCCTGTTTATTCGCATTAGGGGGGCTCCCTGAATTATTGGTCTGGCGGATCGCGGTGCGTTGGCAGATTTCTGCAGTCCCAGTCTGCCTCGTGGCTGCGCCAGGGAAATTGCTCTGTCTGCCAACCCGTTGTCTGCCTGTGCCAGCCATTGTGCCGCCGTGCCAGGGGCTTGCGTACAGGCACAGCGGGCAGGGGAAAGTGTAGTGCCGGCCACGCGGGTTTCACCCGCCCTACGGGGTTATGCCGGGCGGCGTGAAACCGATGCGCTGATGCCACCGGGATACGCCGCATCGCGAATGAATTCGCTCCCACGAAAGCAGGCCCTGTAGGTCGGGTGCAACCCGACGGCTCAGAGGCGGAAGCTGCCCACCAGCTGCCGCAGGCGTTCGGCCTGTTGCTCCAGGTCGGAGCAGGCGCGCAGGGTGCTCTGGAGGTTTTCCACGCCTTGCTGGTTGAGGGTGTTGATCTCGGTGATGTCCATGTTCAGCGCTTCGACCACGGAGGTCTGTTCCTCGGTGGCGGTGGCCACGGACTGGTTCATGCCGTCGATCTCGCCGATGCGCTGGGTGACGCTGGAGAGGCGTTCGCCGGCCAGGTTGGCGATCTCGACGCTCTGCTGGCTGTAGCGCTGGCTCTGGGTCATGGTGCCGACCGCCTCGCGGGAGCCGACCTGCAGCTCTTCGATCATCTTGTGGATTTCCTGCGCCGACTCCTGGGTGCGGTGGGCGAGGTTGCGCACCTCGTCGGCGACCACGGCGAAGCCACGGCCGGCCTCACCGGCGCGGGCGGCTTCGATGGCGGCGTTGAGGGCCAGCAGGTTGGTCTGCTCGGAGATGCCCTTGATCACGTCGAGGATCTGGCCGATGTCGACCGTCTTGCCGGCGAGGGTCTCGATCTGGGTACTGGAGGCGCTGATCTTGGTGGACAGCTCGTGCATGGCGGTGAGGGTCTTGCCGACCACCTGCTTGCCTTCCTCGGCCAGTTCTCGGGCGTCGGAGGCCTGGTGCGAGGCGTCGGCGGCGTTGCGGGCGATCTCCTGGGCGGCGGCGCCCAGCTGGTTGATCGCGGCGGCGACGCTGTTGGTGCGCTGGGCCTGCTCGTCCGAGTTGCGCAGCGAGGCGTTGGAGGCGGCCAGCACCCGTTGTGCGACCTCGTTGACCCGTCCCGTGGCCGAGGCCACCTCACCCAGGGAGGCGTGGATGCGTTCGACGAAGCGGTTGAAGGCGGCGGCGAGCTTGCCCAGTTCATCACGGGAGTGCACGGCCAGGCGCCGGGTGAGGTCGCCTTCGCCCTCGGCGATGTCTTCCAGCATGCGCGTCAGGCTCTGCAGCGGGCGGGTGATGCGGAAGGCGGCGAACCAGATCAGCAGCACGCCGAGCAGGGCGGCGCCGCTGCCGAGGCTGAACTCCAGCGCGGAGCTGGCCAGACGCTCGGCATCGAGTTCCTTCTGCAAGGCTTCGGCCGGGGCCAGCAGCACCTGCTGCGGCACGTCCACCAGCACGCCCCAGGGCGCGGCGCCGGTGATCGGCGGTAGCGGCTCCAGCACGCGGATGCGTTCGGCGTCCGCCTGGGTGATGGGCTGCCCCTGGCGCAGGGTGGCGAGCAGCGGCTCGGCACCCTTGGGCAGCACCTGGTCGAGGCGCTTGCCCAGTTGCGCGGCATCGGCGCTGTGCCCGGCGACCACGCCGCCCTGGCTGATGATGCTGACCCGGCCGGCGCCGTCGAACAGCTCGCGGCTGCTGTCCAGGCTGCTCTGCTGCAGGGCATCGAGGCTGATGTCGAGGCCGACCACGGCGATCAGCTTGCCGTCCTCGATCAGCGGGAAGGCGATGCTGGTGACCAGCCGGCGGGTGCCCGAGGCCTCGTCGAAGTAGGGCTCCAGCACACAGGCGCGGCGGCTGTCGCGGGGGCAGGTGTAGAAGGCGTTGTAGGGGCTGCCGCTGGGGCCGGGGGAGGTGTCGGTGAGGATCTGCTCCGGGCCCACCACCGGTTGCAGCTCACCCGGCTTGCCCTGCACCCAGTACAGGGAGAAGCGCCCGGCGTCGTTGCCGAAGGCCTGGTCCTGGCCGACGAACTGGCTGTCGGCGCCGTCCAGCGCGTCGCGCTCGAAGATGACGAAAAGCCCGAGCAGGTCGGGCTTGGCGAGGAGGCTGGTGCGCATCTGCTCGGCGACGCGCTGGCGCAATTCGGCGGCCGGCAATTCACCGCTGGCGCCCCGCGCCCGCAGGTAGAGGAGGAAGCGCGACAGGCCCTGGCCGTACTCGTAGGTCTGCAGGAAGGTGCGCTGGAGTTGCAGGGCCTGCACGCGGGCCTGGGCCTGCATGTGGGCTTCGGCGGCGCTAGCCAGCATGCGGCCGCTGGAGGCCTTGACGCGTTCGGTGCTGAGCCGGGTCTGGTACAGCGAAAGCCCCACCAGCAACGCCACTACCAGGATCAGGCAGGCGCTGGCGAGCAGGGTGATCCGGCTCTGGATGCTCAGGGAAGGTGTACGCATGGCGTGCTCGGGGGAAGGGCGGCGGGAGGCCCGCCGCCGGAGGCTCAGAAGTGGCTGGCGAACACCAGCTGGGTGTAGAGGTTGCGGTCGTTGCTGCCGATCTGGGTGCCGCCGTTGTCGGCGCTGCGGCTGGGCTCGTACACACCCACCACCGGCATGATCACCAGGTTGTCGTTGACCGCCCACTCGGCGTAGAGGTCCAGCTCGCGGCCGTCGAAGTTGCCCAGGTCGCGGTCGAGGGTGTCGAAGTCGAAGTACAGCGCGCCGATGCTCAGGTTCTCCAGCGGAGTGGCCTTGAGCGCGACGTGGTGGACGCGGGTGTTGCTGTTGAAGGGGCCGGCGTAGTTGGCCGCCACCTCGCCCTGGAACCAGGTGCCGTAGCCCCGGTTGAAGCCGAAGAACAGCGGGTCGAAGGCCTCGGAGAAGCGGCTGTAGCGGTAGCTGACGCTGGGGCTCCAGGGCGCATCGGCGAAGGTCCAGCCGGCTTCCAGGTACCAGGCGTCTTCGTTGTCGGCGGTTTTCTTGTCCTGCCAGGCGTATTCGCCGGAGAGGAACAGGTTCTCCACACCGGCATTGCCCTGGGCGCGCAGGCTGTAGGTCTTCATGCCGTCGCGGTCGAGCTGGATGGGGGAGGCGTATTCCTCGTCGACGTCGCGGATGTCGATCCAGGTCAGGCCGACGGTGCCTTGCTCGGCCACGTGTTCCAGGGTGCCGACGAACAGCTCGGGCTTGGCCTGGGAACGGTTGTCGGACTTCAGCCACATCAGGTCGCCGCGCCAGCCGTCCTTGCCGCCGATGCGCAGCACGGCGGTCTGGTCGAAGGCCTTGCGCGCCGCCAGCCAGTAGGCGCCGCCCCGGTCGAACTCGCCGTCGGCCAGGCCGTTGCCCAGGTTCAGGGCGTCGCCGTTGATCAGGAAGCCGTCGCCCACCGAGATGTTCTGGCGGCCGAAGGAGACGTCGATGCCGTCCTCGCCCAGGGCCTCGAACAGGGTGCCGGAGCGCCAGCCCAGGTAGGCGTCCTCGATCTTGGTGGTGCGTTCGTCACCGTCGGTGAAGCCCGCCGCGTCGCCATCTCCCCAGGTGGCGGAGCTGAGCAGGTTGAATGCGCCATAGCCGGTACCCGCGCCGCCCAGGCCCTGGTCGCCGCTGATGCCGTACTTGATGTAGCCCTCGCGCCAGCTGGAGGAGCCTTTCGACTTGGTGCCGGTGGTGGCGTAGTTCTCCTGGCTGTGGAAGACGCCGAACACGGCTTCCAGGTCGGCATTGAGGTGGGTGTCTTCGTCGGCGTAGAGCTCGTAGGCCCCGGCCTGGGAGGCGCAAGCCACCAATAAAGCGAGGGTGGACAGCCGGAACAGCGGCGTGACGCGGGTGAGAGTTTGCATGCGTGGGATTCCCGTTGTTGTTGGTGTTGGCGTGGGGGCTCTACGCGGATCGGCCCATGGGGCGATGGTACGTATCGCCCTCGCGCCAGCCTTGTGCCTGCTTGCCAACCGTTTGGCTGTGCATGCCAGATTGCGTGGGAATCGTTTGGGTGTAGGGCAGAGGGGTGAACCCGGGCTGAAGCCCGGGCTACCTGGAGTTGCGGGGAGGTGCTGCGCAATACCTGGCTCAGGCCGGGCGCTTGAGCACCAGGGTGAGGATGTCGTAGCTGGCCACCAGCTCGCCGTTCTGGTTGGTGACTTCCACGTCCCAGGCCACCACGCCCTGGGGCTCGCCCTTGGCGCTCTTCTTGCCCTGGTCGATTTTGCGCTTGCAGGTCAGGCGCGCCTGGATGGTGTCGCCGATGCCCACCGGGTTGACGAAGCGCAGGGTGTCGAGGCCGTAGTTGGCCAGCACCGGGCCGGGGGCCGGGGACACGAACAGGCCGGCGGCGGCGGAGAGCACGAAGTAGCCGTGGGCGATGCGCTTGCCGAACTGGGATTCCTTGGCCGCCAGTTCGTCGAAGTGCATGTAGAAGTGGTCGCCCGAGAGGCAGCCGAAGTTGACGATGTCGGCTTCGGTGACGGTGCGGCGGTGGGTGAGCAGGGATTCGCCGATCTGCAGCTCGTCGAACCAGCGGCGGAACGGGTGCACCTCGGTTTCGATCACCTTGGCGCCGCGCACGTATTCGCCGGTGACGGCGGCGAGCATGGTGGGCGAGCCCTGCACGGCGGCGCGTTGCAGGTAGTGCTTCACGGCGCGCAGGCCGCCCAGTTCCTCGCCACCGCCGGCGCGGCCGGGGCCGCCGTGCTTGAGCACCGGCAGCGGCGAGCCGTGGCCGGTGGATTCGGCGGCGGACTCGCGATCGAGGATGTGCAGGCGGCCGTGCAGGGCGGCGGCGCGCGGTACCACGTAAGCGGCGACGGCGGGGTCGTGGGTCACCAGGCTGGCCACCAGGCTGCCCTTGCCACGGGCGGCGAGGGCGATGGCTTCGTCGATGTCGTCATAGGCCATCAGCGTGCTCACCGGGCCGAACGCCTCGATGTCGTGGGCGCCGCCTTCGGCGTGCGGGTCGCGGGCGCGCAGCAGGGTGGGGGCGAAGAAGGCCCCTTCGGCCACGCCTTCACCTTGTGGGGCGAAGCCGTCGCGGGCACCGAACAGCAGCTCGCTGCCGGCCAGCAGGGTTTCCACCCGCGCGGCGACGTCGGCCTGCTGGGCATGGGAGGCCAGGGCGCCCATCTTCACGCCTTCCACGGCCGGGTCGCCGATCACCACCTTGGCCAGGCGTTCGCGCAGGCGCTCGGCCACGGCGTCGATGTGTTTTGCCGGCACGATGGCGCGGCGGATGGCGGTGCACTTCTGCCCGGCCTTCACCGTCATCTCCCGGGCCACTTCCTTGACGAATAGGTCGAACTCCGGGTCGTCCGGGGTGATTTCCGGGGCGAGGATGGCGCAGTTCAGCGAATCCGCCTCGGCGTTGAAGGGGATGGAATTGCGCACCAGGTTGGCGTTCACCCGCAGTTTGGCGGCGGTGTCGGCGGAGCCGGTGAAGGTCACCACGTCCTGGCCCTGGAGGCGGTCGAGCAGATCGCCCGTGCCGCCGATCACCAGCTGCAGGCTGCCCTCGGGGAGCAGGCCGGATTCGTGCATCAGGCGCACGGCGGCCTCGGTGAGGTAACTGGTGGCGGTGGCCGGCTTGACGATGCAGGGCATGCCGGCGAGGAAGCTAGGCGCGAACTTCTCCAGCATCCCCCAGATGGGGAAGTTGAAGGCGTTGATGTGCACGGCGACGCCGCCGCGCGGCACCAGGATATGACTACCGGCGAACAGGCCCTGCTTGCCCAGTTGCATGGCCGGGCCTTCGTGCACCACGTTGCCGGAAGGCAGCTCACGGGCGCCGACGCCGGCATAGGCGAACAGGGTGCCGCTGCCGCCCTCGATGTCGATCCAGCTGTCGGCGCGGGTGGCGCCGCTGTGGCGCGACAGGGCGTAGAGCTGCTCCTTGCGCTCGTTGAGGTAGAGGCCCAGGGCCTTGAGGCGCGCGGCGCGCTGCTGGAAGTCCAATGCCATCAGTGCGGGGATGCCGCGGCGGCGGCCGAACTCGACGGCTTCGGCGAAATCCAGGTGCTCTTCATGGGTGCGGCACAGCGCGCTGCCGTCGATGGCGCTGCGCAGGGTCTGGGCGCCGTGCTGGCCGATCCAGCGGCCGGCGATAAGGCTCTGCAGGGTGGTGACGTTGCTCATGGTGGTTCTCCTTGAGGCGGTGTTCGAGGGGGTGGGGCCGCCCCCGCTCGGGAGCTGGGGGCGGCCGAGGAGTCAGTGGCGGCTGGCGGCGGCTGCGCCGATGCCGGTCATGGAGCGGATGAACTGGGCCAGGTAGCGGCCGCGTTCCCGGGTGGCGCGTTCGGAACGGTCGGTGACCGAGAACAGCCAGGCGCTGGAGAAGGCCAGGGTCATGGAGAACAGCGCCGGGTTGGCGTAGGGGAACAGCGCTTGCTCGTGGTGCAGCACGTTGACCCACACCGCCGGGCTGGCCACCAGCAGGGCGATGGCCGACGCCAGGCCGGCCAGGCTGCCGGCGACGGCGCCCCGGGTGGTCAGGCCCTTCCAGAACATGGAGAGGAACAGCACCGGGAAGTTGACCGAGGCGGCGATGGCCAGCACCAGGCCGGAAAGGAAGGCGATGTTCTGCGACTCGAAGAGGATGCCGAGGATCACCGCCAGCACGCCGATGCCCAGGGTGGCGAGGCGTGATACGCGCATCTCCTCGCGCTCGCTGGCCTGGCCCTTGCGGATGACGCAGGCGTACAGGTCGTGGGACACCGCCGAGGCACCGGACAGCGCCAGGCCGGCGACCACCGCGAGGATGGTGGCGAAGGCGACGGCTGAGATGAAGCCGAGGAACAGGCTGCCGCCCACTGCGTGGGACAGGTGCACGGCGACCATGTTGCCGCCGCCGATGATGGCGCCGGCGGCGTCGCGGAATTCCGGGTTGGTGCCGACCATGACGATGGAGCCGAAGCCCACCACTATCAGCAGCAGGTAGAAATAGCCGATGAAGCCGGTGGCGTAGAACACGCTCTTGCGCGCTTCCTTGGCGTCGCTGACGGTGAAGAAGCGCATGAGGATGTGCGGCAGGCCGGCGGTGCCGAACATCATGCCGAGCCCGAGGGAGATGGCATCGACGGGGTTCGACAGCAGCCCGCCCGGCGCCATGATCGCGGCGCCCTTGGCGTGCACCGAGGCCGCGGCGGCGAACATCGCCTCGGTGCTGAAGCCGAAGTGGCGCAGCACCATGAAGGCCATGAAGCTGGTGCCCGAGAGCAGCAGCACCGCCTTGATGATCTGCACCCAGGTGGTGGCGAGCATGCCGCCGAAGGTGACGTAGCAGACCATCAGCACGCCCACCAGCAGCACCGCCTGCAAGTAGCTGAGGCCGAACAGCAGTTCGATCAGCTTGCCGGCGCCGACCATCTGCGCCACCAGGTAGAGCAGCGCCACGGTGAGGGTGCCGAAGGCGGCGGTGATGCGGATCGGGCTCTGGTCGAGGCGGTAGGACACCACGTCGGCGAAGGTGAAGCGGCCCAGGTTGCGCAGGCGCTCGGCGATCAGGAAGAGGATGATCGGCCAGCCGGCGAGCACGCCCAGGGCGTAGAGCAGGCCGTCGTAGCCGTTCATGAACATCATCGCGGAGATGCCGAGGAAGGACGCCGCGCTGATCATGTCGCCAGCGATCGCCAGGCCGTTCTGGAAGCCGGTGAGGCCACCGCCGGCGGTGTAGAAATCGGCGGTGGAGCGGGTGCGTAGCGCGGCCCAGCGGGTGATGCCGAGGGTGAACACGACGAACGCCAGGAACATGTAGATGGCGGGCCAGTTCAGCGGCCGCGCGCCGGCATCGGCGGCCAGGGCGCTGCCGGAGGCCAGCAGGGCGGCGAGGGCGAGGAGGGCCTTCATGGTGCGCACTCCTGCTTGAGCTTGTCGTTCAGCGGGTCGAGCACGCGATTGGTACGCGTCACGTAGATGCCGGTGAGGCCGAAGGCCAGGAGGATGATGACCACGCCCACCAGCATGCCGACGCTGGTGACCCCGCCACTGAGGGAACGACCCAGCAGGCCCGGGGCGAAAGCCACCAGCAGCACGAAGCCGTAGTAGATCGCCAGCATGGCGGCGGTGAGGGACCAGGTCAGGCGCTGCTTGCGCTTGACCAACTGGATGAAATCCGGGTGCTGCCGGATGCGATCGAGGTCTTGCGGGGTCATGGCTGCTCTCTCTTGTTGTGGTTGTAGAGACGGTGCGGCACGCAGGTGAAGCGGGTGGATCTCTTCTCGTAGGGTGGGCTTCAGCTCACCGATGGGGGCGCGTAGCGTGCTGGTGGGCTGAAACGGAGCGCCGCCCGGCCCACCCTACGGTTCGGGGTTGGGATCAGAGCTGGTCGAAGTCCAGGGTCACGTGTTCGCTGACGGGATAGGACTGGCACGAGAGCACGTAGCCGGCGGCCACCTCGTAGTCCTCCAGGGCGAAGTTGCTGTCCATCTCCACCTCGCCCTCGACCACCCGGCACTTGCAGGTGGAGCAGACGCCGGCCTTGCAGGAGTAGGGGAGTTCCAGGCCCTGGGCGTTGCCGGCGTCGAGCAGGCTCTGGCTGTTGCGTGCCAGCTCGAAGCTCACTTCGCGGCCGTCGCTGATCACCGTTATCCGGCTTTGCGCAGCGTTCGTTTCGTGGGCAGCCTCGCGGGCTTCGCGCTTGTGCTCGCTGCCGGCGGCGGCGAACAGCTCGAAGTGGATGCGCTCGGCCGGCATGCCGTTGGCGCGGAGCTGGTCGCGCACGGTCTCGGTCATCGCCTGGGGGCCGCAGATGAAGGCGGCGTCCAGGGCGCGCACGTCGATCCAGCGCTGGAACAGCTGGCCGCATTTGTCGGCGTCGATGCGACCGTTGTAGAGGTCCACGTCCTGCTGCTCGCGGCTGAACAGGAAGATCAGGTTGAGGCGCTGCAGGTAGCGGTTCTTCAGGTCCTCCAGCTGCTCGCGGAACAGTGCCGAGGCGCTGGAGCGGTTGCCGTAGAGCAGGGTGACGCGGCTGTTGGGCTCGGTCTCCAGGGTGGTCTTGACGATGGAGAGGATCGGCGTGATGCCGCTGCCGGCGGCGACCGCCAGGTAGTGGCCGTGGCGCACCGGGTCCAGCGGCACGTTGAAGTGGCCGGAGGGCGGCATCACGTCGAGGCTATGGCCGGCCTTCAGCTGTTCGTTGGCCCAGCTGGAGAAGCGCCCGCCCGCCACGCGCTTGACCGCGACGCGCAGCTCGCCGTCGTTGACGCCAGTGCAGATGGAGTAGGAGCGGCGCACTTCCTCGCCGTCCAGCTGGGTGCGCACCACCAGGTGCTGACCCTGGGTGAAGCGGAAGCTGTCGCTGAGACCCGCGGGGATGTCGAAGGCGATGGACACCGCGTCGCGGGTTTCCGGGCGCACGTCCTTGATGGTCAGGCTATGGAACTTGCTCATTGTTGTTCTCCCACGGCTGGGCCGTATGGAGGACGAATACAAACGTCACGAACGCAGTAGTTTGTCTTCGTCTTCCTAGATGCACTTGAAGTAATCGAAGGGCTCGCGGCATTCGACGCAGCGGTACAGCGCCTTGCAGGCCGTGGAGCCGAATTCGCTCAACTGTTCGGTATGCACGCTGCCGCACTGCGGGCAGCGGACTTCCGGGGTTTCGCCCAGCAGGGCGCGCTTGCTGGTGCTGCCGCTGGGCGGGGCGATGCCGTAGGCGCGCAGGCGCTCGCGGCCGTCATCACTGATCCAGTCGGTGGTCCAGGCCGGCGCCAGGCGGAGTTCCAGGTTCGGCGCGGCGAAACCGGCGCCTTCCAGCGCCTGCTCGATGTCGCGCTCGATCACCTCGGTGGCCGGGCAGCCCGAATAGGTGGGGGTGACCACCACGTGCAGGTGGCCGCCTCGCCAGTCGAGGTCCCGGACGATGCCGAGGTCGACCACGCTGACCACCGGCACTTCCGGGTCCATCACCTCGCCGAGCACCGACCAGGCGCGGGCCAGGTCGGCGGGCGCACCGGGGCGGGCGCCCCGGTCGCTGGCGATCAGCTCACCAGGACGCATCGGGATGGGCCCTTTGCAGGAACTGCATCTCGGCCAGCAGCAGGCCGAGGTGCTCGGTGTGCAGGCCACGGCGACCGGAGAGGTAGAAGTAGCTGGCCGGCTCCGGCAGCGGCAGGGTGGCGCTGGCGAAGGTGTCGGCGACCTTGGCCTTCCAGGCAGCGGCGACGTCGTCCGGCGCCGGAGTGATGCCAGCGGCGGCCAGGCGTTGCTCCACCTCGTCGCCGTTCACCAGTTCGACGGTGAAGCGCCAGGTGTCGCGGATGGCCGCCAGCATGCGGCGGTGGCTTTCCTCGGTGCCGTCGCCCAGGCGCTGCACCCACTCGGTGGAGCGGCGCAGGTGGTAGGTGACTTCCTTCAGTGCCTTGGCGGCGATGCCGGCGATGCGTTCGTCGCTGGAGCTGCTGAGGCCATGGAGCACCTGGAAGTGCCAGGCGTCATAGAGGAACTGCTTGGTGATGGTCACCGCGTAGTCGCCGTTGGGTTGCTCCACCAGCAGCAGGTTGCGGTAGGCGCGCTCGTCGCGGCGGTAGGCCAGGTGGTCGGCGTCGCGGCCGTCGTCCAGCAGCTCGGCGGCGTATTCCAGCCAGTTGCGGGCCTGGCCCACCAGGTCGAGGCCGACGTTCATCAACGCCAGCTCCTCTTCCAGGGCCGGGGCCTTGCCGCACCATTCGCAAAGGCGCTGGCCCTGCACCAGGGCGCTGTCGCCGAGGCGCAGCAGGTATTCGATCAGGTCGTGTTTGGCATTCATGGCGGGCGGCCTCACATGTGGCCGACTTCGGCCGGCAGCTCGTAGAAGCTGGCGTGGCGATAGACCTTGTCTTCGGCCGGGTCGAACAGCGGCTCCTTCTCATCGGGGGAGGAGGCGGTGATCAGCGCCGAGGGCACCACCCAGAGGCTCACGCCCTCGTTGCGGCGGGTGTACAGCTCACGGGCGTTCTCGATGGCCATGGCGGCGTCGGCGGCGTGCACGCTGCCGACATGCTTGTGGTTGAGCCCGTGCTTGCTGCGCACGAAGACTTCGTAAAGGGTCCACTCACTCATTGTGTTCTCCTGCTCATCAGGCATGAGCTGCTGCGCGTCGGCATAACGTCGTTGGAAACAGACCCGGGCTTGCTCATTTACAGTCGTAAACTCCGCGCCCGTGCCTGTTTCCGCCTAGTTCTGCTCTAGCTCGCGAGCTCAGAGGCGGAAGTTGGTTAGGCGGCGTCTTTCTTCTGTTGTTGTTTGCGGGCATGGGCCACCGCGGCTTCACGGACCCAGGCACCGTCTTCGATGGCCTTGCGGCGGGTGGCGACGCGCTCCTGGTTGCAGGGGCCGTTGCCCTTGAGCACCTCGTAGAACTCGTCCCACTGGATGTCGCCGAAGTCGTAGTGGCCGCGCGCCTCGTTCCACTTCAGGTGCGGGTCCGGCGCGGTGCAGCCGAGCAGTTCCAGTTGCGGCACGGTCTGGTCGATGAAGCGCTGGCGCAGTTCGTCGTTGCCCTGGCGCTTGATCTTCCAGGCCATGGACTGGGCGCTGTTGGGGGAGTGTTCGTCGCTGGGGCCGAACATCATCAGCGAAGGCCACCAGAGGCGGTTGATGGCGTCCTGGACCATGTCCTTCTGCGCCTGGGTGCCGTTGCGCATCATGTGCAGAAGGATTTCGTAGCCCTGGCGCTGGTGGAAGGACTCCTCCTTGCAGATGCGGATCATGGCGCGGGAGTAGGGGCCGTAGGAGGTGCGCTGCAGCACCACCTGGTTGACGATGGCGGCGCCATCCACCAGCCAGCCCACCGCGCCCATGTCGGCCCAGCTCAGGGTCGGGTAGTTGAAGATGCTCGAGTACTTGGCGCGGCCGCTGTGCAGCTTGGCGACTTCCTCGTCGCGGCAGGCGCCGAGGGTTTCCATGGCGCTGTAGAGGTACAGGCCGTGGCCGGCCTCGTCCTGGATCTTCGCCATCAGCTGCAGCTTGCGCTTGAGGGTGGGCGCGCGGGTCACCCAGTTGCCTTCCGGCAGCATGCCGACGATCTCGGAATGCGCGTGTTGGGAAATCTGCCGGATCAGCGTCTGCCGGTAGGCGTCCGGCATCCAGTTCTTCGGCTCGATCTTGATTTCCGCATCGATCTTTTCCTGGAAGGCGCGCTCTTCCGGGGACATCTCCTCCAGCGCCTTCACGCGCTTCACGCCGGTCTCAACCAATTGTGCGTACATGCCGTTCTCCAGCCATGCGGGTTCGTGGGGTGGCTTGGCCATGGCGCTAGTTTTAAATGATACAAAAACAAATATCAAATTAAAAAATAGGTGTCGGATTTGAAGGGCGGCAAGTGGCAAGCTTCAAGTGGCAAGCTAGGAGCTGGAAGCTGAGAGCCAGAGCCAGAGCCAGAGCCAGAGCCAGAGCCAGAGCCAGAGCCATAGTCGTGGGCTGGGGCGCTTGTTGGCTTTTTCTTCCAGCTTCAGGCTTCGAGCTTCCAGCTAAGGGGAAAGAGATTCAAAATTTCAGTAATGACTACGTTGTTTCGTTCCCTTTACTCTTTTTAACAATTGCCCTCCAAAGCTTAAAAGACCGGCGCGGCGCGCCTTTGCATACTGCTGGCCTGCCATCGGCATTGGAGGCCTTCATGTTCAGGCGCGTGTGTTCATCCTTCTGTTTCCATCCGGGTTCCGGCGCGGCGTTGGTGGCTTGGCGTGGGCCGAGGCCGTGGTCGTTCTCGGCGCCTTCGTCGGAGGCGTTCGGGCACTTGGCTCTGGCGTTGCTGGCTTGCGGAGTGGGTGTGGTGGCGCTGGTGGCTGCGCTGCGTCCGTTCCTCGCCTGCGCCGATGGCGGGCTGTGCCTGCCGCTGTTCTCGGCCGAGCTCGGTGAGCTGGTGGGCGTGCTGGTGGCGCTGGAGCTGATGGCCGTCGCCTGGCTGGTGAGCTCGCTGCGCGGGCTTGTGCGGGGCTGAGCGCCCTCACATTCCACTCGAACCCATCATTCAGGGGATGTTCGAAATGACCACGAAGGCGAAGGGCTGATGGGCGCGGGTCTAGAAGCCATCGAGGTGCTGCTGGTCACCCCGCGCGTTGCAGAACTGCACGCCCAGGCCCTGGCGGAAGGCGCCACTGAACTGGCCGCGCCCGCCCGCGAGGACTCCGGCCGCCTCGCTTCGCGCCTGCGCTGGGCCGACGGTGTGCTGGTGGCGCTGCAATCCCCGGCGCCGTAGCCCTGATCCGGTGGGCTACAGGCGGGTGGGCTTCAGCCCACCGTTCTAGATGCTCCGACTTCTTCGTCCAGTGGATGCTGCGCATCGACTCCCTGTGGGAGCGAATTCATTCGCGAAAAGAGTCCGTGCTGGGCACCACGATTGACACCGCATACGCACTTCACGGTGCTCTGACGCGAAGAAGTCCCCGGGCTGAAGCCCGGGCTAACCGGCATCAGGCGTCGACTATCACGTCGAAGCCGCCGAAAATCATGCGCTGCCCGTCGAAGGGCATCTTCTCGGGATCGGGGTGCAGGCGCGGGTCCTCCATGGATTTCTTCATGCCCTCGTCGCGGGCCTGGCGGGAAGGCCAGGTGATCCACGAGAACACCACCGTCTCGTCGTCCTTGCGTTTCACCGCCATGGGGAAGGAGGTCACCTTGCCCTCCGGCACATCATCGCCCCAGCACTCGACGACGCTGAGGGCGCCATGGTCCTTGAACACCTGGGCGGCGATGCGGGCGATGGCGATATAGGCCTCGCGCTTGGCGGTGGGCACGGGAACGACGAATCCATCTACATAGCTCATGAGCGATCTCCTGGTCGGTGGCGCGTGGCGGTCCACGTGCCGGTCTCATCCGGTAGTCGATTCAGGATTGGCGATTGAGACAATTCCTGGGCGAATGCCTGGGCTGTTCCGACGAGCGGCGCGGTGGCTGCAGGTTGTGAGGCAGTATCAAGGGCAATGACTATCGGCTGGTGGTGGCGGTTGCCTACCGCTTCGGTGCGCTCTATATCAAGTTCGTCGGTACTCACAGGGAGTACGACGCCATCGATGCCAACACTGTGGAGATGGACCCGGGACTATGAACATCCGCCCCGATTCGCACTGACGATGACTACCGCGCAGCGCTCGAGCTGGTGGCGCCGCTGTTCGAGAACGAGCCTGAGCCGGACACGCCCGAAGGCGACTTCTTCGAGGTGATGCTCACCTTGATAGAGGCGTACGAGGCGCGTCACTTCCCGGTCGACCTGCCCGGGCCGGTGGAGGCCATCAAGTTCCGCATGGAGCAGTCGGGGTTGACCGTGGCCGACCTGGTGCCCGCCATCGGGCGCCCGAACCGGGTCTACGAAGTGCTCAATGGCAAGCGCTCCCTCACCTTGCCGATGATCTGGAAGCTGCACGAGATGTTCGGTATCCCTGCGGAGAGCCTGATCAAGCCACCGACCCACGCCTGACCGATAGCAGCATGAAAAAGCCCCGCCTGTGCGGGGCTTTTCATTTGCGGCGGCTTACGCCTTGGCGCGGTTTTCGTAGGCGTGTCGGGTCCAGTCCACGGAGTGGCCTCCGTAGGATGGGTAGAGCTGTGCGAAACCCATGCGGTGGTGCGGCTCACGCCTTGGCGCGGTTGTCGTAGACGTGGCAGGCCTTGCCCTCGGAGCGCTTCAGGGAGTACGCCGGGCGCAGCACGATGCGCGAGCTGATGCCGATGTAGGTCTTGATGTGGCGGCCCAGCTCGCTGCACAGCGCCAGTTCCTGGGTTTCGTCCAGGGGCTCCAGGCCGTGGCGGGGTTCGACGTGGACTTCCATGCTGTCGAGGTTGCCGTTGCGCGAGAGGTGGATCTCGTAGGTTTCGGCCAGCTGGCGGACCTTGAGCACCTGCTCCTCGATCTGCGTGGGGAAGACGTTGACGCCCCGGATGATCAGCATGTCGTCGCTGCGCCCGGTGATCTTGTCGATGCGCCGCATGGGCCGCGCGGTGCCCGGCAGCAGGCGGGTGAGGTCGCGGGTGCGGTAGCGGATCATCGGCAGCGCCTCCTTGGACAGGGAGGTGAACACCAGCTCGCCCATCTGCCCGTCCGGCAGCACCTGGCCGGTCACCGGGTCGATGATCTCGGGGTAGAAGTGGTCTTCCCAGATGGTCGGGCCGTCCTTGGTTTCGGCGCATTCCATGGCCACGCCCGGGCCCATGATTTCCGAGAGGCCGTAGATGTCCAGGGCGGTGATGCCCAGGCGCTCCTCGATGGCGCGGCGCAGCTCGGCGGTCCAGGGTTCGGCGCCGAAGATGCCCAGGCGCAGGGCCAGCTTGTGCGGGTCCAGGCCCTGGCGCTCGATCTCGTCGGCCAGGTTCAGCATGTAGGAGGGGGTGACCATGATGATGTCCGGCTGGAAGTCGCGGATCAGCTGGACCTGCTTCTCGGTCTGGCCACCGGACATGGGGATCACGGTGCAGCCCAGGCGCTCGGCGCCGTAGTGCGCGCCGAGGCCGCCGGTGAACAGGCCGTAGCCGTAGGAGACGTGCACCTTGTCGCCCTTGCGGCCACCGGCGGCGCGGATCGAGCGCGCCACCACGTTGGCCCAGGTGTCGATGTCGTTCTGGGTGTAGCCGACCACGGTGGGCTTGCCGGTGGTGCCGCTGGAGGCGTGGATGCGCACCACCTCTTCCTGGGGCACGGCGAACATGCCGTAGGGGTAGTTGTCGCGCAGGTCGGACTTGCCGGTGAAGGGGAAACGGGCGAGGTCGTCGTGGCTTTTCAGGTCTTCGGGGTGCACGCCCAGTTCGTCGAAGCGCTGGCGGTACAGCGGCACGTTGCGGTAGGCGTGGTCGAGGCTCCAGCGCAGGCGCTCCAGCTGGTGCTGGCGGAGCTGGTCGACGCTGGCGGTTTCCATCGGGTCGAGCAAGGCGGCATTGGCGATCATGTTCATTTCATCACTCGTATTGTTCTTGTGCGTGGCGCTGGGCGCCTGAGTGCAGGAAGGCAGGATACTCCCGGCCTTCCCGGTCCGGTGTGGCGGTTACAGTTTTTCGATGATCAGGGCGATGCCCTGGCCGACGCCGATGCACATGGTGCAGAGGGCGTAGCGGCCGGCGCGGGCTTCCAGTTCGTGCAGCGCGGTGGTGACCAGGCGCGCGCCGCTCATGCCCAGCGGGTGGCCCAGGGCGATGGCGCCGCCATTGGGGTTGACCCGCGGGTCGTCGTCGGCCAGCTCCAGCTCGCGGAGCACGGCCAGGCCCTGGGCGGCGAAGGCCTCGTTGAGTTCGATCACGTCCATGTCGGCGAGCGACAGGCCGGCGAGCGCCAGCACCTTGCGCGTGGCCGGCACCGGGCCGATGCCCATGATGCGCGGCTCGACGCCGGCGCAGGCCATGGCGACCACGCGGGCGCGAGGTTTCAGGCCGAAGCGGCGGGCGGCATCGGTGCTGGCCAGCAGCAGGGCGCAGGCGCCGTCGTTGACCCCGGAGGCGTTGCCGGCGGTGACGCTGCCGCCCTCGCGGAAGGGCGTGCCGAGGCGCGCCAGCTGCTCCAGGGTGGTGTCGCCGCGCGGGTGCTCGTCCTGTTCGACCCACTTCGACGGCCCCTTGCGCTGGGCAATCTCCACCGGAACGATTTCCTTCGCCAGGCGGCCATTGGCCTGGGCGGCGACGGCCTTGAGCTGGCTGCGCAGGGCGAAGGCGTCCTGGTCGGCGCGGCTGATGCCGAACTGCTCGGCGACGTTCTCCGCCGTCTCGGGCATGGAGTCGATGCCGTACTGGCGCTTCATCAGACCGTTGACGAAGCGCCAGCCGATGGTGGTGTCGAACAGTTCCGCGCTGCGGCCGAAGGCCTGCTCGGACTTGCCCATCACGAAGGGCGCGCGGGACATGGATTCCACGCCGCCGGCCAGCATCAGCCCGGCCTCGCCGCAGCGCAGGGCGCGGGCGGCGCTGCCGATGGCGTCCAGCCCCGAGCCGCACAGGCGGTTTAGGGTGGTGCCGGGCACGGTGACCGGCAGGCCGGCGAGCAGGGCGGCCATGCGCGCGACGTTGCGGTTGTCTTCGCCGGCCTGGTTGGCGCAGCCGTAGATCACGTCGTCGATGGCGCCCCAGTCCAGCTCGGGGTGACGCTGCATCAGGGCGCGGATCGGCACCGCGCCGAGGTCGTCGGCGCGAACGGAGGACAGGGCGCCGGCGTAGCGCCCGATGGGCGTGCGCACGGCGTCGATGATCAGGGCGTCATTCATGCTGGGATTCCTCGTCGAGCAGGGTGCCGCGCACCTTGTAGGACTTGCCGTGGAACAGGGCGATCAGCTGCCCGTTCTGGTTCTCGATGCGTACGTCGTAGTTGCCGGTGCGGCCGCTGCGGCTCTGTTCGGTGGCCTGGGCGGTGAGGGTGTCCCCCAGGTGCGCCGGCGCCACGTAGTCGATGCTGCAGCCGATGGCCACGGTGACTTCGTTGTAGGTGTTGCAGGCGAAGGCGAAGGCCGAGTCGGCAAGGGCGAACAGGTGGCCGCCATGGCAGGTGCCGACGCCCTGCAGCATGTCGGCGCGCACGCTCATGCCGACCCGCGCGGCGCCGGGCGCCACCGAGAGCAGGCGCATGCCCATGGCCTGGCTGGCGGCGTCGCGTTCGTACAGGGTGCTGGCGCAGGCTTCGGCCAGCGACAGGGCTTCACGGTTGGTCATGCAGCGTCCTCCCTTCGGCCACCCGACGGCGCAGGGCCAGCGAGGGGCGGTAGCGCGGCTCGCCATAGGCGGCCTGCAGGTTGTCCAGGGTGCGCAGCACTTGCGGCAGGCCGATGGCGTCGGCCCAGGCCAGCGGGCCGCGCGGGTAATTGACCCCGGCGCACATGGCCAGGTCGATGTCGGCGGCGCTGGCGACCCCGTGGAGCAGGGCGTCGGCGCCTTCGTTGGCGAGCATGGCCACGGTGCGCAGCACGGCGAGGCCGGGGACGTCGGCCAGCGGGCTGGCGGCGATGCCGGCGCGGGCGAGCAGGGCGACCGCCGCGTCGATGGCGGCCTGGGTGGTGCCTGCCGCCCAACTGATGCCGAGGCGTTCGGCGCGGCCGTAGTCGAGGGCCAGGTCCAGCAGCACCAGGTTGTCGAGGCCGTCCTCGCGGGCGCGCTGGGCGGCCAGGCGGCCGTCGCTCAGCGCCAGGGTGGCGTCGCCGACCCGCAGCAGCCCGGCGCCGCCACGGCGGGTGACCTGCACGCCGGCGTTTTCCAGGCGCTGTACCAGCGGGGCTGCGACACCGAGGTCGCCTTCGATGGTGCAGGCGTCCACGGTGGCGGTGCTGGCGAGCGTCGCCGCCTGTGGGCGCTTGGCACCTTCGGCGTAGTCGTAGAAGCCCCGGCCGCTCTTGCGCCCAAGGCGGCCGGCTTCCACCAGCTCCTTCTGGATCAGCGAGGGCTGGAAGCGGAAGTCGCCGTAATAGGCGTCGAACACCGAGCAGGTGACGGCGTAGTTGACGTCATGGCCAATCAGGTCGGTGAGTTCGAAGGCGCCCATGCGGAAGCCGCCGGCCTCGCGCAGCAAGGCGTCGAGGGTGGCGCAGTCGGCGGCGCCTTCCTGCAGCAGGCGCAGGCTTTCGGCATAGAAGGGGCGCGCTACGCGGTTGACGATGAAGCCGGGGATGGAGCGCGCGTGCACCGGCTGCTTGCCCCAGGCGCGAGCGGTTGCGAACAGGCGGGCAGCCAGGGTTGGGTCGCTGGCGAGGCCGGAAACGACTTCCACCAGCGCCATCAACGGCGCGGGGTTGAAGAAGTGCATGCCGAGCACGCGGCCCGGGTGCTGCAGGCCGGCGGCGAGGCTGGTGATGGACAGCGACGAAGTGTTGCTGGCGAGGATGCAGTCGGGGGCGCACAGGGCTTCCAGGCGCTGCAACAGTTCGCGCTTGATCTCCAGCTTTTCGACGATCGCCTCGATCACCAGGCCGGCGTCGGCCAGTTCTTCCAGCGCATCGGCCGGGCGCAGGCGGGCGAGGGTGGCGGCCTGGGCGGCGGCCTCCAGCTTGCCTTTCTCCACCAGGCGGGCGAGCTGCCGGTCGATGCCGGCGATGGCCTGGGCCGCGGCGCCGGGGCGGGTGTCGTACAGGCGCACCGGGTGCCCGGCCTGGGCGGCGACCTGGGCGATGCCGGCGCCCATGGCGCCAGCGCCGATCACGGCCACCGGGGTTTCTCTGTTCAGGGCGTGCATGGGCTCAGCGTCCTTTGAAGCTCGGGGTGCGTTTCTCCATGAAGGCGCCAACGCCTTCGCGGTAGTCCTCGCTGCGGCCGGCGAGGCGCTGCAGGTCGCGCTCCAGTTCCAACTGCTGGTCGAAGCTGTTGTCCAGGCTGGCGTTGAGGGCGCGCTTGATCAGGGCCAGGCCGTAGGTGGGCTGGGTGGCCAGGTGGCGCGCCAGCTTCAGGGCCTCGTCGCGCAGCGCGGCGTCGTCCACCACGCGGTGGATCAGCCCCCATTGCTCGGCCTGTTCGGCGGTCAGTCGGTCGCCCAGCAGGGCCAGGGCCTTGGCGCGGGCCATGCCGACCAGGCGCGGCAGGCTCCAGGTGCCGCCGGAGTCGGGCACCAGGCCGATCTTGCAGAAGGCCTGGATGAAGCTCGCGGAACGCGCCGCCAGCACCAGGTCGCAGGCCAGCGGGATGTTGGCGCCGGCACCGGCGGCCACGCCGTTGACCGCGCAGATCACCGGCAGCGGCAGGTCGCGCAGGGCGCGGATCAGCGGGTTGTAGAAGCGCTCGATGGACAGCCCCAGGTCGGGCATTTCGGCGCCCGGCACGACGTTGCGGTCGGCCAGGTCCTGCCCGGCGCAGAAGCCGCGGCCCTCGCCGGTGAGCAGCAGTACGCGCACCTCCGGGTCCTTGCGCACGCGCTTGAGGGCCTCGCGGACCTCGCCGTGCATGGCGGCGTTGAAGCTGTTGAGCTGTTCGGGACGGTTGAGGCTGAGGGTGGCGACCCCGACCTCGATGGAAAACAGGATGTGCTCGAAATTCATGGCGTGCGCTCTATGGAGTCGAGTTATGGGGGCCGGGTCAGCGGCCGGTGAATTCGGGGGTGCGTTTCTCGCGGAAGGCGGCGAGGCCTTCTTCGCGGTCACGGGTGCCGGCCAGCAGGGTGAAGGCGTGGCGCTCGAAGCGCAGGCCGCTGGCGAGGTCGGTGTCCTGCGCCTTGAGCAACGCCTCCTTGGCCAGGCGCAGCGCCAGGGGCGCCTTGCCGGCGATGACGCGGGCGATGGCCAGGGCGCGTTCGACGGTGAATTCCGGCTGGGTCACTTCGCTGACCAGGCCGGCGCGCAGGGCGTGGCGGGCATCGATGGCCTCGCCGCTGAGCACCATCTGCATGGCCAGGGACTTGCCCACGGCGCGCAGTAGGCGCTGGGTGCCACCGGCGCCGGGCATGATGCCGAGGTTGATTTCCGGTTGGCCGAAGCGGGCGTCCTCGCCGGCGATGAGGATGTCGGCGTGCATGGCCAGTTCGCAGCCGCCGCCGAGGGCGAAGCCGTTGACTGCGGCGATCAGGGGTTTGGGGAAACGGGTGATGCGCTGCCAGTGGGCCTGGCGCGGGTCGTCGAGGATGCCCACCAGGTCGCGCTCGGCCATCTCGTTGAGGTCGGCGCCGGCGGCGAAGGCCTTGCGGCTGCCGGTGATCACCACCACGCGGGTCTGCGGGTCGTGTTCCGCATCGTCCAGTTCCTGGGCCAGTTCGCCCAGCAGCCGGGTGTTCAGGGCGTTGAGCGCCTCCGGGCGCTGCAGGGTGATCAGGCGCACGCCCCGGTCAGGGGGCAGGACGGCAAGAGTCTCGGGCATGGAACGGGCCCTCAGGGTGCACGCACGGCATCTGGGCCGGGCTTTGTTGTTGGATTGCCAGGCGTTCGTCCGTTGGGCGGGCTGGCGTTTTTCCGGAGTATACGCATGAAGCGATACAAAACAATAAGTATTGAATCGTATTTATGTGTCTCTAATGGAGTGGCTTTCCATGCTTCGATGGGTATCCGGGTGCTGGCCTGCTGCCTTTTCCTGGGAGGTTTATCCAGTATTTATGCGGGTTTCGCGAGGCGGGCGTGGGCCTCGCACCAACCGATACGCGATTGCCTGCTTTATCCGATAAAAATGATGTGATACAAGTTGCGTCATCCGTCGCATCGCTTTTCGTTGCGGCATCGCCCTGCGAGGACCGACCATGAGCCGCCTGTTCCCTCTACAGCCCGTCGCGCGGGGTGTCGCGCCATGACCTGCTACAGCCTCGACGGCCTGGTTCCGGTGGTGGACCCGAGCGCCTACGTGCACCCTTCGGCGGTGCTGATCGGCGACGTGATCATCGGCCCCAACTGTTATGTGGGCCCGCTGGCCAGCCTGCGTGGCGACTTCGGGCGGATCGTCCTGGAGGAGGGCGCCAACATCCAGGACACCTGCGTGATGCACGGCTTCCCGGAAAGCGACACGGTGGTGGAGCGCAACGGCCATATCGGCCATGGCGCGGTGCTGCACGGTTGCCGCATCGGCGAGGACGCCCTGGTGGGAATGAATGCCGTGGTGATGGATGGCGCGCAGATCGGCGCCCGTTCGTTCGTTTCCGCCGCTGCCTTCGTCAAGGCGCGCTTCGAGTGCCCGGAGCAGTCCCTGGTCATGGGCGCGCCGGCGCAGGTGAAGCGTCGCCTCAGCGACGAGGAGGTGGCCTGGAAGCAGCGCGGCACCCAGGAGTACCAGGCGCTGGCGCGGCGCTGCATGGCGAGCATGGTGGCCTGCGAGCCATTGGCGGCGGTGGAGGCCGATCGCCCGCGCAACCGCGTCGACGGCCTGCGTCCGAAGGGGGAGTCGGCATGAGTGCGACTGTGGTCAGCGCGCCGATGCGGCGGGTATATTCGGCAACTTTCCAGCGCCCGGTTCGCCCATGACGTCCCTCGCTCCCCTGCAGCACCTCATCACCCGCTTCCAGGAGCAGACGCCGCTGCGCGCCAGCTCGCTGATCATCACCCTCTATGGCGATGCCATCGAACCCCACGGCGGCACCGTGTGGCTGGGCAGCCTGATCCAGCTGCTGGAACCCATTGGCGTCAACGAGCGGCTGATCCGCACCTCGATCTTCCGCTTGACCAAGGAAGGCTGGCTCACCGCCGAGAAGGTCGGCCGGCGCAGCTACTACAGCCTCACCGGCACCGGGCGGCGGCGTTTCGAGAAGGCCTTCAAGCGCGTGTACAGCTCCAGCCTGCCGGCCTGGGACGGCTCCTGGTGCCTGGTGATGCTCTCGCAGCTGCCCCAGGAAAAGCGCAAACAGGTGCGCGAGGAGCTGGAGTGGCAAGGTTTTGGTGCGGTTTCTCCCATCGTGCTGGCCTGCCCGCGCTGCGACCGCATGGACGTGAACGCCACCCTGCAGGACCTCGACGCCCTGGAGGAAACCATCGTCTTCGAGACCACCGCCCAGGACGTCCTGGCGTCCAGGGCCCTGCGCATGCAGGTTCGCGAGAGCTGGAACATCGACGAGCTGGCGACCCACTACAGCGAATTCATCCAGCTGTTCCGCCCGCTCTGGCAGGCGCTGCGGGAACAGGAAGCGCTGCAGCCGCAGGACTGCTTCCTGGCACGAACCCTGCTCATACACGAGTACCGCAAATTGCTGCTGCGCGACCCGCAGCTGCCCGACGAGCTGCTGCCGGGCGACTGGGAAGGCCGCGCGGCGCGCCAGCTGTGCCGCAACATCTATCGCCTGGTGCATGCCAAGGCCGAGGAATGGCTCAATGGCGCCCTGGAAACCGCCGACGGCCCGCTGCCGGATGTCGGCGAAAGTTTCTATCGGCGGTTCGGCGGGCTTAAATAGGGCTCCTGTCTCGAAATGCCCTGGAGGGCGAAGTGCTTGGCGTGATCCGCCGGGCCGCACCGCAGGTTGCGGGATGGCACGGAGGAAGAATGAACGAAGGTCGCCTCGATGCGGCCTTGAATAACAATAAGAAAGCTAGCCAGAGGCTCCATGGCCATGACTGCACGTGCACTGAGAACCGACCGCTTCGACGAATGGTTGCAGCGGATCAACCAGGTTTGCGGGCGCTTCTGCGCCAAGACCCTCGGGGAGGAATTCTCCGGGGCGGTCCGCGAATACAAATCCGGCGCGATCAAGCTCAGCTTCGTCGACGTCGCCCAGGCCCGGCTCTACCGTACCGAGCATGAGGTGGCGCAGAGCGACAGCCGACACTTCTTCGCCGCCTTCCAGCTGCAGGGCGAGTCGAACATGGAGCAGGGCGGCAACCGCGTGCGCCTGGCCCCTGGCGACATCACCCTGATCGACTCCTCGCTGCCCAGCGACTTCACCTACGGCGCCAACTCCCGGCAGCTGTCGCTGATCCTGCCGCGCCACCTGGTGGAGCAGAACCTGCGCTACGGCAGTGTGCGCTGCGCGCAGAAGATCGCCGCCACCTCGCCCATCGCGCTGCTCACCCATCGGCTGATCCTCGAGGCCAGCCAGCACGAGTGCCTCAGCCAGCACGAGAGCGAGGCGACCCTGGAGGCGGTGGTCAGCCTGCTGCGCCCGGCCATCAGTGCCGCCGAAGGGGATGCCGATCCCCATGAGCGGGCGTTCCGCAAGACCCTGGACTTCATCGATGCGCACATCCGCTCCGAGGAGCTCTGCCCCGAGCTGCTGGCTCGCGAGGTGGGGGTTTCGGTGCGCGGCCTGTACCGCATGTTCTCGCGCAAGGGGCTGGTGGTGGCGCAGTACATCAAGAACCGCCGGCTGGATTTCTGCGCCGAGTCCCTGCGCCTGGGCGCCGCCGAGCACAAGCTCTCGGCCCTCGGCTACTCCTGGGGCTTCTCGGATTCCAGCTACTTCTCCACGGCCTTCAAGGCGCGCTTCGGCGTCTCTCCCGGCGAGTACCGCAAGCGCTACCAGCACTGATTGGCCTGTAGGCGCGACGCTGTAGGGGCGAATTCATTCGCCCAGGCAGCGCGCAGCGCTGCCACATGGCCCCAATCCGCTCCGTGTCGCCTGTCGGGATCGCGATTGCGCACGTTGGGGTGTGGGTGCGACGGGTATGGAGAGGGTGCGGGGGCGGGTGCCGCGAAGAGAGCGGGTGCGGGCGGGGGCACGACGGGCAACTGCGTTGCCCTTGGGCGAATGAATTCGCCCCTACGGGTGTTCCCGGGTGGGTTGGTGTCGGGTTCCTTCGCGAATGAATTCGCTCTGTCTGCGTTAGCTGTTGTGGTTTTAATGCAGGCGCTCAAACACGGTACTTTCCGGGCGCTTGAGGGTTTGTGCCACCGCCACCGCATGGGTTTCGCTTCGCTCTACACCATCCTACGAAAGCCTGTGCGCACCTGTGGTGATGCGCTGGACGAAGAAAGGTGGAGCAGCCGCCAACGCCCCTCCAGGAGGCCGAACGCAGTCGTTGCGCCGGGGGACGAGCGGCATGGATGCCGCGAGAGGCGCGCCAGGCCATGGATGGCCCATCGCGCCGGCCCCCAGACGACGCTTGCGGCGAACGCACTTCAGTGCGGCCCGAAGGGCGAGCGTAGCGAGTAACGGCGATGGAGTGAGGGAACCCCGGCGAAGCCGGGGCCGGATGATGGGGCAAGCCCTTTTGGTTTCTTTTGGGTGGTTCGGCACCCCGACGACTGCCAAAAGAGACTCGCCCGGGGGGGGGGGCGAAACAGAAACATCACCAGAGCTCGGCAATCAGCTGGGCTCAATTCTTCTAGCAACACTTAACGCAGACAGAGCCAATGAATTCGCCCCTACAAAAAGCCGGCATTTTCCGCACAAATGAAAACGGCAGCGCCAAGGCGCTGCCGTTGGGTGACCGTGCTTAGCGGATCACATGTTGTATTTGCTGTGGAACAGGGCGATCTGCTTCTCGGGCTTGGGCTCTTCCTTGGTCAGGACGTAGACCACGCGCTGACCTTGCGGGCCGCCGCCGATGTCGACGTAGCTGAAGGTGGGTTCGCCGATCTTGTACATGTCGATCATGTCGCCGTAGCGGCTGAATACGTAAATGATGCCGTCTTCGTCACGCAGCTCGCCGTAGAACGGCAGGGCCGGCGGCAGGCTCACGTCGAGGAAGCGCTGGGCGCTGGTTTTGGCTTCCTTGCCCTGGTCTTCGGCTTTGAGGATCAGGGTGATGTCGCGGTCGAAGCCGTCTTTCTTGCCGGTGGCCTTCTTCAGCGGGGCAGTGCCGTTCTCGATATAGCCGCGGTAGGTGGCGTAGTCATCGAAGACGAACAGTTCCTTCTCGGTACGGACCTGGTACCAGTCTTCGTTGTTCAGCGCCTCGACCTTGGCCGGAGCGGCCGGCGGGGTGCTGCAGGCGGAGATGGCGACGGCCAGCGCGGCCAGGGTCAGCGATTTGATCAGGTTTTTCTTGCAGGGCATTTCATGGTCCTCCCCAGGATTGGTGAGACGCGAATCTGCCCGAGTCGTGTGACGGCGAGATGACGGAGATATGCCAGAAGTATTACGGCGAGGTTTCGACGCCTGAATCGCCTGTTTTCAAGTGGATGACGGCAGAAGTTAAAGTAAATTCTAGGTTTTTCAATTTCATATGAATCAATGGGTTACGAGCGATTTGTAATCTTTAATGTGATGATTTGAGCGGCCTGCGGAGGCCCGCCTGTACCCGTTTTTGTGGGAGCGAATTCATTCGCGATGGTCGGGCACGGTGCAATTCGCGGTTGAAACCGCTCCCACAGGATCGCTCCGGTGCAAGGTCGTAGGTCGGGTGCACCCGACGCCGTTGCGCGCTGAACCACGCGGGTTTCACCCGCCCTACGCAATCCACCTCGACCCCCGCCCGTAGGAGCGAGCTCTGCTCGCGAACAACCTTGGCACCTTCCCATTGACCACCGTTGGGCCTCGCTGCGCTCGGCGCCAACCTACGGCGGTGTGGCACTGTTCGGGATTGGGTTGTGACGCCGGGCATCGCCGGTGGAGGTAAAGAGCGACCTCCACCCTACATTCCGGGATAGGCCCTGCCTTGGGTTGGAGTGCCGGAAAAAGAAAAGGCGGCGGTTTGCACCGCCGCCTTGAGGGCCCTGCTTCGGCTGGGGGAGCCTGCGGGGCATCGAGGGTGAAGCGTTAGCCGCGGTAGTAGCGCTGCGGCACGAAGGGGGTCTTGGCGACCTTCATCGCCACGCGCTTGCCGCGCACCACGGCCCAGATCTCGCTGTCGAGGGCGGCATGGGCGGCGTTGACGTAGCCCATGGCCACCGGGGCGCCCAGGGTGGGGCCGAAGCCGCCGCTGCTGACGCGGCCGATGACGGTGCCGTCGGCGTCGACGATCTCGGCGCCTTCACGCACCGGTACGCGCTCCTGGGGCAGCAGGCCGACGCGCTTGGCGGCGACGCCTTCGCGCTGCTGGGCAAAGATGCGCTCGGCGCCAGGGAAGCCGCCGGCACGCTCGCCATCGGCGCGACGTACCTTGGAGATGGCCCAGGCCAGGCTGGCGTCGATGGGGGTGGTGGCGGTGTCCATGTCGTGGCCGTAGAGGCACAGGCCGGCTTCCAGGCGCAGCGAGTCGCGGGCGCCAAGGCCGATGGCCTGGACTTCCGGTTCGGCCAGCAGGGCGCGGGCCAGGGCCTCGGCCTTGTCGGCGGGCACGGAGATTTCGTAGCCGTCTTCACCGGTGTAGCCGGAGCGGCTGACGTAGCACTCGACGCCCAGCAGGCGGGCGCTGCCGAACTGCATGAAGGTCATCTTCGCCACCTCGGGCGCCAGGCGTGCCAGCACGGTGACCGCCGTCGGGCCCTGCAGGGCGAGCAGGGCGCGTTCCTCGAACAGCGGCTCGATCTCGCAGCGGTCGCCGATCTTGGCGCGCAGGTGGGCTAGGTCCTGGTCCTTGCAGGCGGCGTTGACCACCAGGAACAGCTCGTCCGCACCTAGGCGCGCCACCATCAGGTCATCGAGGATGCCGCCGTTGGCATCGGTGAACACGGCGTAGCGCTGCAGGCCCACCGGCAGGTCGATGATGTCCACCGGCACCAGGCTCTCCAGGGCCTTGGCGGCGTCGCTGCCGCGCAGGCGGATCTGGCCCATGTGGGACACATCGAACAGCCCGGCCTGCTCACGGGTGTGCAGGTGCTCCTTCATCACGCCGAGCGGGTACTGCACCGGCATGTCGTAGCCGGCGAAGGGAACCATTTTCGCTCCGAGTTCGAGGTGGAGGCTGTGAAGCGGGGTTTTGGCGAGGGTCATGGGAATTCCTTCTGGTAGCTGGAAGCTGGGAGCCTGAAGCTGGAAGCAGGAGCCGGTGTGTTCTTCAGGCTTCCGGCTTTCGGCTTCAAGCTGCTCTTGATCAACACTCGATGATGTTCACGGCAAGACCGCCGCGAGCGGTTTCCTTGTATTTGCTCTTCATGTCGGCACCGGTCTGGCGCATGGTGCGGATGACCTTGTCCAGGGAGATGAAGTGCTGGCCGTCGCCGCGCAGGGCCATGCGGGCGGCGTTGATGGCCTTGACCGAGCCCATGGCGTTGCGCTCGATGCAGGGCACCTGCACCAGGCCGCCGACCGGGTCGCAGGTCAGCCCCAGGTTGTGTTCCATGCCGATTTCGGCGGCGTTTTCCACCTGCTGCACGGTGCCGCCCATGACTTCGCAGAGCGCACCGGCGGCCATGGAGCAGGCCACGCCGACTTCGCCCTGGCAGCCCACTTCGGCGCCGGAGATGGAGGCGTTTTCCTTGTAGAGGATGCCGATGGCGGCGGCGGTGAGCAGGAAGCGCTCCACGCCTTCGTCATTGGCACCGGGCACGAAGCGCGCGTAGTAGTGCAGCACCGCCGGGACGATGCCCGCCGCGCCGTTGGTGGGCGCGGTGACCACGCGGCCGCCGGTGGCGTTTTCCTCGTTCACCGCCAGGGCGTAGAGGTTGACCCAGTCGAGCACCGTCAGGCTGTCGCGCAGGGCGGCTTCCGGGCGCTCGCTGAGCTGGCGGAACAGCGCGGCGGCGCGGCGCTTGACCTTGAGCCCGCCGGGCATGATGCCTTCCTTGCGGCAGCCGGCCTTCACGCAGTCCTGCATCACCTGCCAGATGCGCTGCAGCCCGGCGCTGGTTTCCTCGGGGCTGCGCCAGGCCTTTTCGTTCTCGCGCATCAGCGCGCTGATGGAGAGGCCGCTGCTGGCGCAGTGGGCGAGCAGTTCCTTGCCGGTCTTGAAGGGGTGGGCGAGCGGGGTCTGGTCTTCGACGATGCGGTCGTGCCCGGCCGCTTCCTCGTCCACCACGAAGCCGCCACCCACCGAGTAGTACTCGCGGGAGCGCAGTTGCAGCCCGGCGGCGTCGAAGGCGCGGAAGATCAAGCCGTTGGGGTGGAAGGGCAAGGGCTTGCGGATCATCGCCAGGTGATCCTTCTCGACGAAGCGGATGGTCTTTTCGCCACCCAGGCGCAGTTCGCCGTTCTTGCGCATGTGCGCCAGGCGCTCGTCGATGCCGCTGGTGTCCACGGTGTCGGGTTGCTCGCCTTCGAGGCCGAGCAGCACGGCCTTGTCGCTGCCGTGGCCCTTGCCGGTGGCGCCGAGGGAGCCGTAGAGCTCCACCTTCAGGGTTTCCGTGCCCGCCAGCAGGCCTTCGCGACGCAAGCCGTCGACGAAGCGTGCGGCTGCCCGCATGGGGCCGACCGTGTGGGAGCTGGAGGGGCCGATACCGATCTTGAACAGGTCGAAGACGCTGAGGGACATGGTGTCGCTCCTGAGCCTGGATCGCGCTCGTTGTTATTTGGTCAGCGTAGACACTGGGAGGGAGCGGGCCTCGCGGCCCGACCGTTGAAGCGCAAGGCGATGCGTGGGGGCGAGTTCATCCACGAATGAACCCGCCCCACGATCACGTGCCGATCAGGCGTCCTGGTACGCCTCGATGGACGGGCAGGCACAGACCAGGTTGCGGTCGCCGAAGACGTTGTCGACGCGGCCCACCGGCGGCCAGTACTTGCCTTCCACCAGGCTGGCGGTCGGGTACACGGCCTGTTCGCGGCTGTAGGGGTGGGTCCACTCGCCGACCAGCTCCGCCGCGGTGTGCGGGGCGTTCTTCAGCGGGTTGTCGTTGGCGTCCAGGGCACCGGTTTCCACCGCGCGGATCTCGTTGCGGATGCGGATCATGGCGTCGCAGAAGCGGTCCAGCTCTTCCTTGGATTCGCTCTCGGTCGGCTCGATCATCAGCGTGCCGGCCACCGGGAAGGACATGGTCGGGGCGTGGAAGCCGAAGTCGATCAGGCGCTTGGCCACGTCGTCGACGCTGATGCCGCTGCTGTCCTTGAGGGGGCGCAGGTCGAGGATGCACTCGTGGGCCACCAGGCCGTTGGTGCCGGTGTAGAGCACCGGGTAGTGCTCTTCCAGGCGGCGGGCGATGTAGTTGGCGTTGAGGATCGCCAACTGCGAGGCGCGACGCAGGCCGGCGCCGCCCATCATGCGGATGTACATCCAGGTGATGGGCAGGATGCTGGCGCTGCCGAAGGGCGCGGCGCTCACCGCGCCTTCCTTGCGCTCCATGTGGCCGTGGCCGGGCAGGAAGGGCGCCAGGTGCGACTTGACGCCGATCGGGCCGACGCCCGGGCCGCCACCGCCGTGGGGGATGCAGAAGGTCTTGTGCAGGTTCAGGTGGGACACGTCGCCGCCGAACTGGCCCGGGGCGCAGAGGCCGACCATGGCGTTCATGTTGGCGCCGTCGATGTACACCTGGCCGCCGTTGGCGTGGATGATCTCGCAGATTTCGCGGATGCCTTCCTCGAACACGCCGTGGGTGGAGGGGTAGGTGATCATGATCGCGGCGAGGCGGTCGCGGTGCTCTTCGGCCTTGGCCTTGAGGTCGGCGATGTCGACGTTGCCGCGGGCGTCGCAGGCGGTCACCACCACGCGCATGCCGGCCATGTTGGCGGTGGCCGGGTTGGTACCGTGGGCCGATTGCGGGATCAGGCAGATGTCGCGCTGGTCGTCGCCGCGGCTCAGGTGGTAGGCGCGGATGGCCAGCAGCCCGGCGTATTCACCCTGGGAGCCGGCGTTGGGCTGCAGCGACACGGCGTCGTAGCCGGTGGCGGCGCAGAGCATGGCTTCCAGCTCGGTGGTCAGCTGCTGGTAGCCCTGGGACTGCTCGGCCGGGGCGAAGGGGTGCAGGTTGCCGAACTCGGCCCAGGTGACCGGAATCATCTCGCTGGCGGCGTTCAGTTTCATGGTGCAGGAGCCCAGCGGGATCATGCTGCGGTCCAGCGCCAGGTCCTTGTCGGCCAGCTTGCGCATGTAGCGCATCAGCTCGGTTTCCGAGTGGTAGCGGTTGAATACCGGGTGGGCGAGGATCGCCGACTCGCGCAGCAGCGCGGTGGGCAGGCGGCTGGGGATGGTGGCGGCCAGCTCGGCGAAGGCGGGCAGGGCCTGGCCATCGGCGAACAGGGTCCACAGCGCTTCGATGCTGGCCTGGGTGGTGGTCTCGTCGAAGGACAGGCCCAGGCGCTGGTCATCGACCACTCGCAGGTTGATGCGTTGCTCGCGGGCCTTGGCGTGCAGCTCGGCGGTGCGGGCGCCGGTGGCCAAGGTCAGGGTGTCGAAGAAGCTCTGCTGCTCGACGGTGACGCCCAGCTTGGCCAGGCCCTGGGCGAGGATGGCGGTGAGCTGGTGCACGCGCTTGGCGATGCGGGTCAGCCCCTGCGGGCCGTGGTAGATGGCGTACATGCTGGCGATGTTGGCCAGCAGCACCTGGGCGGTGCAGATGTTGCTGGTGGCCTTCTCGCGGCGGATATGCTGCTCGCGGGTCTGCATGGCCAGGCGCAGGGCCGGCTTGCCGTGGCGGTCGATGGATACGCCGACCAGGCGGCCCGGCATGTCGCGCTTGAAGGCGTCGCGGGTGGCGAAGTAGGCCGCGTGCGGGCCACCGAAGCCCAGGGGCACGCCGAAGCGCTGGGCGCTGCCCAGGGCGACGTCGGCACCGAACTCGCCCGGCGCCTTGAGCAGGGTCAGGGCCAGCAGGTCGGCGGCCACGGCCACCAGGGCGCCCACGGCGTGGAAGCGCTCCACCAGCTCGGCGTTGTCGAACAGGTCGCCATTGCTGGCCGGGTATTGCAGCAGCGCGCCGAAGTAGGGCGCGGCGTCGGTCAGCTCGCGCTCGTCACCTACGACCACTTCGATGCCCAGGGGCTCGGCACGGGTGCGCAGCACGTCGAGGGTCTGCGGGTGGCAGTGGCGGGAGGCGAAGAAGGCGTTGCTGGCCTTGTTCTTCGACAGGCGCTTGCAGAAGGTCATGGCCTCGGCGGCGGCGGTGCCTTCGTCCAGCAGGGAGGCGTTGGAGATCGGCAGGCCAGTGAGGTCGCTGATCAGGGTCTGGAAGTTGAGCAGCGATTCCAGGCGGCCCTGGGAGATTTCCGGCTGGTACGGGGTGTAGGCGGTGTACCAGGCGGGGTTTTCCAGCAGGTTGCGCAGGATGGGCGAGGGCGTGTGGGTGCCGTAGTAGCCCTGGCCGATGTAGTTGGTGAACAGCTGGTTCTTGCCAGCGATGGCCTTGATCGCGGCGAGGGCGTCGGCCTCGCTCTGGCCCGGGCCCATGTCGAGCACGCTGGTGCCCTTGATGCTGTCGGGGATGACGCTGGCGCTGAGGGATTCCAGGTCGGCGTGGCCGAGCAGGTCGAGCATGGCCTGGATGTCGGTCTCGCGCGGGCCGATATGGCGGGCGATGAACTCGTTGGCGGTGCCGAGGGCGTTGGTCTGGGTGGGCATGGTCAGGCTCCTCAGGCGTTCTTGATCAGGGCGTCGTACGCGGCGCGGTCCATCAGGTCGGCCAGCACGGCGTTGTCGGCCAGGCGCATGCGGAAGAACCAGCCCTTGCCGAGCGGGTCTTCGTTGACCAGTTCGGGGCTGTCGTTGAGCGCTTCGTTGATCTCGAGTACGTCGCCGTCCAGCGGCATGACGATGTTGCTGGCGGCCTTCACCGACTCCAGTACCGCCACTTCTGCGCCTTGCTCATAGGCCTGGAGCTCCGGGAGCTGCACGAAGACCACGTCACCCAGCGCCTCCTGGGCGTACTCGGTGATGCCCACGGTCACCTGGCCATCGGCCTCCAGGCGCAGCCATTCGTGTTCGGCGGTAAAACGCAACTCGCTCATTCGGAACTCCTCGGTGCTGTGGCCCGGTTCTTTGCCAGGCGCTCTATGGACCCCCGCACGGGGCGTCGCCCCGTGCTGTCTGGTCGGCTTCATAGCAAGGGCGGTGCCAGGATTCTTTCACCCAGTGAAAACAAGGGGTTGGGTGCTATTCGAGAAGTCTTTCGCGAAGAAGGCTGTAGCGAAAACGCTACAGAAGATAGGGTTTTTCCAAGGGGGGCGCGGGGAGTGGCAGAAACGGCGGGGTGCGTGGCGGGTTGTTACGGAGTCGTTACGCTGTAGCGAAATCGATACGGATTAGATTGATTTATAAATTAATTATTTATAAATCAATCTATTGGGTTGTTTTTATAGAAATTATATGAGGTTAGGCGCCGTAGGATGGCGTAGAGCGAAGCGAAACCCATGCTGTGCTGCAGCACATTCTCGATGGGTTTCGCGTTGCTCTACCCATCCTACGTGGTGGTTTTCAAATAAATAATCAATAAAAACAGATAGATACTGTTAGTTGTTGAAGTGCTATATCAGCTTTTGCCGGGTATCCCGTACTTGCGCAAACGGTGGGCGATGGCGGTGTGGGAGGTCTGCAGGCGGGCGGCCAGCTGGCGGGTGGAGGGGTAGCTGGTGAAGAGTTTTTCCAGCAGTGCGCGCTCGAAGTTCTCCACGGCTTCTTCCAGGCTGTTCACCTCGCCGTCGTTCTGCCGCGCCACGGCGGTGCCGGCGATGTCCAGGTCACCGATTTCCACCAGGCTGCTTTCGCAGATGGCGGCGGCGCGGAAGATCACGTTCTGCAACTGGCGCACGTTGCCCGGCCAGCGGTTGCCCAGCAGCGCCGGGTAGGTGCCCGGGGCCAGGCGGCACGGCGGGCGCTGGATCTGGGTGCAGGCCTGCTGCATGAAGAAGCGCGCCAGCATGAGGATGTCCTGGTCGCGGTCGCGCAGCGGCGGTACTTCCAGATTGAGCACGTTGAGGCGGTAGAACAGATCTTCGCGGAAGGTGCCTTCGGCCACCATCTTTTCCAGGTTGCGGTGGGTGGCGCTGAGGATGCGCACGTCCACCTTCACCTCGCGGTCGCCACCCACCCGGCGGAAGCAGCCGTCGCTGAGGAAGCGCAGCAGCTTGGCCTGCAGGTAGGGCGACATCTCGCCGATCTCGTCGAGGAACACCGTGCCCTGGTTGGCCAGCTCCAGCAGGCCCGGCTTGCCGCCGCGCTGGGCGCCGGTGAAGGCGCCGGGTGCGTAGCCGAACAGCTCGCTTTCGGCGAGGTTCTCCGGCAATGCCGCGCAGTTCAGTGCCAGGAACGGCTGGTTATGCCGCGCGCTGACTGCATGGCAGGCCCGTGCCACCAGTTCCTTGCCGGTGCCGGTCTCGCCATTGATCATCAGCGGCGCATCCAGGGCCGCCACGCGCAGGGCGCGGGCCTTGAGGGTGCGAATGGGCTGGGAGTCACCCAGCAGCGCATCGAAGCCTTCGGCATGGTCATGGTGCAGGGCCGAGAGGCGCTCGCCGATGCGGTTGGGCAGGTAAAGGGTGAGCAGGGCGCCGGCCAGGTGCTCGCCCTCGGTGATGGGCACGGCATCGAGCATCAGCGCCTGGCCCTTGAGGGTCACCTCGCGCAGCGGCAGGCGGAAGCCCTGTTCGCGCAGCACGTTGTGCAGGCTGTCGTCGGCGAACAGCTGGGCCAGGGTCGCGCCCTCCAGCTCGCCGCCATGCAGGGCCAGCAGCGCAGGGTTGGCCAGCAGCACGCGGCCGTCCTGGTCCACCGCCAGCACCGGGTCGGTCATCGCCGCCAGCAGGGCGTCCAGCTGCAGGCGGTGGCGCTGGCCGGGGAGGATGTCCACCACCGTCACCTCGCGCACGCCTTCCACCTTGTGCAGCGCACCGCGCAGCTCGTCCAGCACCTCGGCGCTGAGGGTCGGCGCATCGATGTAGACGTTCGGCGGGACCATCTCCACCGCATCCAGGTTGAGGTTGCGCCCGCCGAGCAGGGCGAGGACTTCCTGGGTGATGCCGACGCGATCGATGAAGGTGACGTGAATGCGCATGGAAAGCGGAGCCGCTGGATGAAAGCCGCAGATTATGCCCGCTCCGGGCACCGCCGGGCCATGGCTTGTGCCGCGTGATGGAACCCGGCACCGCGCTGGCCTTGTGCCAGAGCGCCACGGCAGCAGTGGCCCCTTGCGAAAGTTCGAACTTTTGCCCGCGCAGGGGGTTCGGAACTAGCACACCACTTCCGCAACCCGGCGCGGCCCCAGCCGGCCTCCATGCGCCGGTCAGAAGGAGCCAGACCGATGTCCCCGAGCACACCCGCCGAGTCCGCCGCGCGTCTTTCCGGAGCGCTGCAGCTGGACGAGGCCCTGGCATTCCCGCGTATCGCCATCGAATCCGTCGAGCCGCAGCTGGAAGGCGGCCGCTTCGCCGCCAAGGCCATCGAGGGCGAGACCCGTACCGTCACGGCGGTGATCTTCGCCGACGGCCACGACAAGCTGGCCGGCCAGTTGCTCTGGCGCCCGGTCGAAGACCCCGAATGGCAGCGCGTGCCCCTGGAATTCCTCGGCAACGACCACTGGCAGGCCAGCTTCGTGCCGCCCCGCATGGGCCGCGTGGTGTTCGCCGTGGAAGCCTGGTGGGACCTCTATGGCAGCTACTGCTACGAACTGTCGAAGAAACACGGCGCCGGCGTGCCCATCAATCTGGAGCTGCAGGAAGGCGCGCTGCTGCTACGCCAGGCCCTGGAACAGGCGCCGGCGGCCCAGGTGGACACGCTGCAGGCGCTGCTCGAACGCCTGGAGGCGGCCCAGTCCATCGACGAACGCGTGGCCCTGCTGCTGGCCCCCGAGACGGTGGCCGCCGTGACCCGCGTCGAGGCCCATCCCCATCGCGTGCGCAGCGCGCTGTACCCGTTGGACGTGGAGCGCAAGCTGGCCGAGTTCGCCAGCTGGTACGAGCTGTTCCCGCGCTCGGCGGCCAACGACGGCAAGCGCCACGGCACCTTCCGCGACGTCATCGCGCGGCTGCCGGATATCCAGGCCATGGGCTTCGACGTGCTCTACTTCCCGCCCATCCATCCCATCGGCCGCACCCACCGCAAGGGCCCGAACAATTCCCTCAAGGCCGGCCCGGACGATCCCGGCAGCCCCTACGCCATCGGCAGTGCCGAAGGCGGCCACGAGGCCATCCACCCGCAGCTGGGCAGCCGTGAGGATTTCCAGGCCCTGGTCCAGGCGGCCCGCGAGCATGGCCTGGAGATCGCCCTCGACTTCGCCATCCAGTGCTCCCCGGACCACCTCTGGCTGGCCCAGCACCCCGGCTGGTTCAGCTGGCGCCCCGACGGCTCCATCCGCCACGCCGAGAACCCGCCGAAGAAGTACGAAGACATCGTCAACGTCGACTTCTACGCCCGTGATGCCCTGCCCGACCTGTGGCTGGCCCTGCGCGACGTGGTCAAGGGCTGGGTGGAGCAGGGCGTGACCCTGTTCCGCGTCGACAACCCCCACACCAAGCCGTTGCCGTTCTGGGAATGGCTGATCGCCGATATCCGCGCCGCCCACCCCGAGGTGATCTTCCTCGCCGAGGCCTTCACCCGGCCGGCGGTGATGGCGCGCCTGGGCAAGGTCGGCTTCAGCCAGAGCTACACCTACTTCACCTGGCGCAACACCAAGGAGGAGCTCGCCCAGTACTTCACCGAGCTCAACCAGCCGCCGCTGTGCGACTGCTACCGGCCGAACTTCTTCGTCAACACGCCGGACATCAACCCCTTCCCGCTGCACGGCCAGGGGCGCGCCGCCTTCCTCATCCGCGCCGCCCTGGCCACCATGGGCTCCGGCCTGTGGGGCATGTACTCCGGCTTCGAGATCTGCGAGTCGGCGCCGGTGCCGGGCAAGGAGGAATACCTGGATTCGGAGAAGTACCAGCTGCGCCAGCGCGACTACCGCGCCCCCGGCAACATCGTCGGCGAGATCGCCCAGCTCAACCGCATCCGCCGCGCCAACCCGGCCTTGCAGACCCATCTGGGGCTGCAGGTCTACAGCGCCTGGAACGACAACATCCTGTATTTCGGCAAGCGCACCGCCGACCGCTCCAACTTCATCCTGGTCGCCATCAGCCTCGACCCGCACAACGCCCAGGAGGCCAGCTTCGAGCTGCCGCTGTGGGAGCTGGGCCTGCCCGAGGATGCCGCCACCCAGGGCGAAGACCTGATGAACGGCCACACCTGGACCTGGTACGGCAAGACCCAGTGGATGCGCATCGAGCCCTGGCACCAGCCCTTCGGCATCTGGCGCATCCGCGCCGCCACCTGAGGACAACGCCATGGCGAACCAACAGCGGCCCGAGCTGCACACACTGGTCATCGAGCAGGACCTGCAAGAGCTACTGCAGGGCGCCAGCGGCTCCCTGATGAAGGATTCCCTGGCGGCCTACCTGCCCAGGCGCCGCTGGTTCTCCGGCGACGCGGCGGGCGAGGTGCACCTGCTCTATGCCGTGCCCTTCGGCGAGGCGGACGAACTCTGCGTACTGGCCGAGGTGGAGTGCCGCGACGGCGAGCGCCGCGAGCATTACCAGCTGCCCCTGGCTTTCGTCACCGAGCACCAGGCCGGCAGCGCTGCGCCCGAACACCTGGCCCTGGCGCGCCTGCACCGGGGCCGCCAGGTGGGCCTGCTCACCGACGCCTTCACCCTGCCGGGCTTCGTGCGCCAGGTGGTGCGCCAGCTGAGCCGTGGCCAGGTGCTGCGCTGGCAGGGCAGCGAGCTGCAGTTCGTGCCCACCTCGCGCCTGGTGGACTTCATCGGCGACCTGGACGGCAACGTCAGCCTGGTGTCTGCCGAGCAATCCAACAGTTCAGCGGTGATCGGCGACAGCATGGTGCTCAAGCTGGTGCGCCGGGTGTTGCCGGGCATCCATCCGGAAACCGAGATGGGGGGCTATCTCACCGAACATGGCTTCGCCAACATCCCGCCCTTGCTGGGCGAGGTGCGCCGCGTCGATGAGGCCGGCACGCCGCATACGCTGATGGTGTTGCAGGCCTTTCTCAGCAACCAGGGCGATGCCTGGCAGTGGACCCTGAACACCCTGGAGCGCGCCGTGCGCGACGAACTGGCCGGCGGCGCATCCGGGCAGGAGAGCCCGCACCGCGCACTGGGGGAACTGGAAGCCTTCGCCCGCATGCTCGGCCGCCGTCTCGGCGAGATGCACGAGGTGCTGGCCCGCCCCAGCGACAACCCCGACTTCGGCTACCGGAGCAGCGATATCGCGGAAACCAACGGCTGGGCCCACAGCGTCGGCCTGCAGTTGCACGAGGCGCTGGAACGGGTGGCCGAGTCCCGCGAGGGCCTTTCCGAGTCCGCCCGGGCGCTGGCCGATTGGCTGGGCAGCCACCAGGCCGGGCTGCTCGAGGTGGTCGGCAAGCTGGCCCGGCACAGCGCCGGTGGCATCCGCATCCGCGTCCATGGCGACCTGCACCTGGGGCAGGTGCTGGTGGCCCGGGGCGACGCCTTCATCATCGATTTCGAGGGCGAGCCCACCCGCAGCCTGGAAGAACGCCGTGCCCGCCACAGCCCGCTGAAGGACGTGGCCGGCATGCTGCGCTCCTTCGATTACGCCGCCGCCATGGCCCTGCGCAACGCCCAGGGCGCCGATGCCTCCAGCGAGGCCGCCAGCGCCCGCCGGCGCATCGCCAGCACCTACCGCAGCCAGGCGCGCACCGCCTTCCACGAAGCCTACCGGCTGGCCGCCGCGAACCTGCCCCATGCCTGGCACGAGCGTGACGGCGAAGTCGCCGCCCTGGCGCTGTTCAGCATCGAGAAGGCCGCCTACGAAATCCTTTACGAAGCCCGCTACCGCCCCGATTGGCTGGATGTGCCGATGCTGGGGCTGGTGGAGTTGGGCCGTCATCTCCTGGGGAGCACGCAATGAACGATGTAGCCATGGGGCAGGGCGCCGACCGCGCCCAGATCGAGGCGCTGGTAAGGGCCGAGCACGGCGACCCCTTCGCCTTCCTCGGCCCGCACCAGGATGACCAGGGGCCGGTGATCCGCGCCTACCTGCCCGGTGCCCTGGGCGTCGAACTGCTGGATGGCGACAGTGGCCAGTCCATGGGCCGCCTGGTGGAATCCGCCACTCCCGGGCTGTTCATCGCCCGGCCCGAGCGCCTGCACCGCTACCGCCTGCGCATCCATTGGGGCGAGGGCTTCCAGGAAACCGAAGACCCCTACAGCTTCGGCCCGTTGCTGGGCGAAACCGACCTCTACCTGTTCGCCGAGGGCAACCACCGCGAACTGGGCAAGGTCTTCGGTGCCCAGCTCACCGAGCACGACGGCGTGCCCGGCGTGCGTTTCGCCCTCTGGGCACCCAATGCCCGGCGGGTTTCAGTGGTCGGGGCGTTCAATGGCTGGGATGGCCGCCGTCATCCCATGCGCCTGCGCCACCCGGCCGGGGTCTGGGAGCTGTTCGTGCCGCGCCTGCAGGCGGGCGAGGTGTACAAGTACGAGCTGCTCGGCCAGCACGGCGTGCTGCCGCTGAAGGCCGACCCGGTGGCCCTGGCCACCGAACTGCCGCCGGCCACCGGCTCGGTGGTGTCCGCGCCGCTGGATTTCCACTGGCAGGACCAGGGCTGGATGGACGGCCGCCAGCGTGGCCAGGCCCATGACCGGCCACTGTCGATCTACGAGGTGCATGTCGGTTCCTGGCGCAAGGAGGGCGGCAACGATGGCCGCGTGCTCAGCTGGCACGAACTGGCCGAGCAGCTGATCCCCTATGTGCAGGAACTGGGCTTCAGCCATATCGAGTTGCTGCCGATCATGGAGCACCCCTTCGGCGGCTCCTGGGGCTACCAGCCGCTGTCGCAGTTCGCGCCAACATCGCGCTACGGCAGCCCGCGCGACTTCGCCGCCTTCATCGACGCCTGCCACCGCGCCGGCATCGGCGTCATCCTCGACTGGGTGCCGGCGCATTTCCCCACCGACGCCCACGGTCTGGGCCGCTTCGACGGCACGGCGCTGTACGAGTACGAGCATCCCTTCGAGGGCTTCCACCAGGATTGGGACACCTACATCTACAACCTCGGCCGCACCGAGGTGCACGGCTTCATGCTGGCCTCGGCGCTGCACTGGCTGCGCGCCTACCACATCGATGGCCTGCGCGTGGATGCGGTGGCCTCGATGCTCTACCGCGACTACTCGCGCAAGGACGGCGAGTGGATCCCCAACCGCCACGGTGGCCGCGAGAACCTGGAGGCCATCGACTTCCTCCGCCACCTCAACGACGTGGTCGCCACCGAGGCGCCCGGTGCCCTGGTGATAGCCGAGGAATCCACCGCCTGGCCCGGGGTCAGCCGGCCCACCCGCGAAGGCGGCCTGGGCTTCGCCTACAAATGGAACATGGGCTGGATGCACGACAGCCTGAAGTACGCCAGCGAAGACCCGGTCAACCGCAGCCATCACCACCACCAGCTGACCTTCGGCCTGCTCTACGCCTTCTCCGAGCACTTCATCCTGCCCATCTCCCACGACGAGGTGGTGCACGGCAAGCGCTCGCTGCTGGACAAGATGCCCGGCGACCGCTGGCAGAAATTCGCCAACCTGCGCCTGTACCTCAGCTTCATGTGGAGCCACCCGGGCAAGAAGCTGCTGTTCATGGGCTGCGAGTTCGGCCAGTGGCGCGAATGGAGCCACGACAGCGAGCTGGACTGGTACCTGCTGCGCTACGGCGAGCACCTGGGTGTGCAGAGCCTGTTGCGCGACCTCAACGCCCTGTACCGCGCCGAGCCCGCGTTGCACCAGCTGGACGGCGTCGCCGAAGGCTTCCAATGGCTGATCGGCGACGACAAGGCCAACAGCGTCTACGCCTGGCTGCGCAAGGGCCAGGACGGCACGCCGCTATTGGTGGTGCACAACTTCACCCCGGTGCCGCGCCTCGGCTACCGCATCGGCGTACCGCTGCCCGGCACCTGGCAGGTGCTGCTCAACAGCGACACCGACGCCTATGCCGGCAGCAACGCCGGCACCCTCGCCGAAGCGCACGCCGAAGACGACACCAGTCACGGCCAACCCCACTCCCTGGTGCTCGACCTGCCACCCCTCGGCGCGCTGATCCTCAAACCCACCTCGCCATAGGTTGGCGCTGTTCCGTAGGTTGGCGCCGAGCGCAGCGAGGCCCAACGGAGCGGCATTCGGCTCTGCTGCGTTGGGCTTCGTACCTCAGCCCAACCTACACCCGTGCCAGGACGGCTCCAATTTTGTAGGGGCGACTTCGGTCGCCCAGCGATGCACCGCATCGCCGTAGGGCGGGTGAAACCCGCGTGGTGTCGTGCCGGGACGTCGGGTTGCACCCGACCTACAAGGTGGCGCTGTTCGGTAGGTTGGCGCCGAGCGCAGCGAGGCCCAACGGTGCGGGGCTCAGCTCTGCTGCGTTGGGCTTCGTGCCTCAGCCCAACCTACCTCCGTGCCAGGACGGTTCCACGTTGTGGGAGCGGCTTCAGCCGCGAAAGATCCGCCGCCGGCACAACGCTGCGTGTAGCCGGGCATTCCATCGCGAATGAATTCCCACAGACCTTGGCAAGAGCCTCGCGAGCAGAGCTCGCTCCCGCGGGGTGTGCCCCGGGGTTCATTCGAACGGCCCCATCACCTGGCGGTAATGCTCGGTGCCTTGTGGTGTCTGGCGGGTGAGGGTGAGTTCGAGGCCACGCGGGTTTTCCACCGGGGTGCCGGTGAGGGTTGCCCAGCCCTTGCCGGGGCGCCAGGTGCGCAGGTCGAAGTCGCTTACGCCGCTCATCACCGCCACGCCCTTGCCGGGGGCCGGCAGCGGGTAGCGGGTGCCGGGGGTGGAGGCGGCGCGGTAGAGGGTGTCGCCTTCCACCCACCAGCGCACCCGCAGCAGGCGGCCGGGGCGGGACGGGGCGACGCGCACCAGTTCCAGGCGCGGCGGGCCATTGCCTCCGCCGCGCAATACCAGGGCCGGCGGCCCGGAGCGGATCGGTTTTGCATCCGCGTCGGCGTCCGGGCGCAGGGGTTCCAGCAGTTCGGTGGTGGCGCGTTGGGCCAGGTCGCGCTGCAGCTGGTTGAGGGCGCGCAGCAGCTCGTCGTTGCGTTCGGCCGCCGCCTGCAGGTGGGCGTCGCTGCGGCTCACGCTGTCCAGCCCGCGCCAGGCCACCAGGGACACCAGCGCCATCAGCAGGATCGCCACCATCACCTCGATCAGGGTGAAGCCCCGTTGCTCCGTCATCACTGCACCTCGATACGGCCGGACGGCTCACGCACGACCAGGACGCTGTTGCGCCCATCGGACAGCTCGATGCGCGCCGGCTCGCCTATCCACTCGGCGTCGATCAGCAGCCAGCGGCCGCTGCTCAATCGCACATCCAGCGGGTGCACCTGCCAGGTACGCGGGCGCAGTTGCGGGTCGCCGGCGAACGCCCGCTCATCGGCGCCGCCGTCGCCCAGGCGCAGGAAGCGGTAGCCGCGCTCGTCCGCCTGCCAGGCGATGGCGCGGCCGTCGGCGCGGGCCTCGTCCTGGGCGGTCTGCAGCAGCAGGGCCAGGCGCTTGGCATCTTCCCGCAGCAGGCGCGCCGGGTCGGGGCGGATGCTCAAGGTCACCGCCGCCGTGGCGATGCCGACGATCACCAGCACCACCATCAGCTCGATCAGGGTGAAGCCCCGTTGCGTCCGCCCGGCAACCTCGGGAGGAGGTGAAATAAAACCGTGAAGATCGGCTGCTAGCGTCGGGGCCAGGAATTTTTGGAGGACCGCCGGATGCGCCTTATCAGCCGCTTCAACCCCGCCGCATGGGTCCAGGGCGCCGCGCTGGCGGCCACCCTGGCGGGCCTGGTCACCTGGGGGCTGTTGCTGGGGGACCCCACGCCGCAGCAGGCCCAGGCGCGCAGCGAAGCCCCGCAGCCGGTGCCGGCCGCTGCCCACGATGCAGCGCAATGGTTCGCCAGCCGCGCCAGCCAGCTGGACGTGCGCCTCACCGGGCTGTTCGCCGGGGAGCGCGGCGCCGTGGCCATCCTCGCCATCGACGATGCACCGCCGCGCGCCTTCCTCACCGGCGAAAGCCTGGGCGAAGGCGTGCGCCTGGACGCCATCGAAGGGGACGCGGTGATCATCGCCCGGGGCAGCGAAACCCAGCGCCTGTCCATCGCGCGCCTGCCCGAGGCGCCGCCGCTGCCATCCCTGCGCTGAGTTCACGGCGTCACCTGCAGGCGGTCGCGCGCTACCAGGGTTTCCAGGCGTGCCAGGGGCGGGCCGCCGCGTTCGCGGTCATGCACGCGGATGCTCAGTTGCAGCAGGTCGCCCACGGGGGTGATGCGCTGCTCGCAGCTCAAGCGCAAGCGCCCCTGATCACACTCCAGCACCTTGCGGCCGTTGCCCGGCGGCCCTTCCAGGCGCAGCTCCGCCATACGCCCCTGGGCCGCCAGCAGGGCGATGGAGCGGTCGCGCAGCAGGCCATCGGCCTGGGTCATCTGCCCGGCGGCACGCACCGCCGCCGACATGGCCACGGCGACGATGGCCAGCGCCACCAGCACTTCGATCAGGGTGAAACCGGACGCTTGCCGGTGCATCGCGTGGGCCTTGCGCATGGCGGGGGTCACAGGGCAGGGAAGAAGGCTCCAGCCTAGCGGCCGCGTCTGACGAAACGCTGACGGAAACACCGGAGAACGCGGCCGCCGCTCTCCGTGGCGCCGCGTCGCAGGCCCCATGGCGCGGGCATCGTGGCGCAGTGCGCGGGAAATTCTCCCGAGGATTTTCAATACCAGTGACATATGCGCTTGGAACAATCCGGGGCGAAAGGACAGGCCCGGCTCCCTGAGACGCGGCCCGATGCAAACCCAAGGAGTGTCGAGATGGATATCGCGCGGTTCAGCTCCCCGGTTCGCGGCCGGAATGGCCAGCAAGGCTTCACCCTTATCGAGATCATGGTGGTGGTGGTGATCCTCGGCATTCTCGCCGCCATGGTGGTGCCCAAGGTGCTCGACCGCCCTGACCAGGCCCGCGCCACCGCCGCGCGCCAGGACATCGGCGGGCTGATGCAGGCGCTCAAGCTCTATCGCCTCGACCAGGGCCGCTACCCCAGCCAGAACGAGGGCCTGAAGGTGCTGGTGGAGCGCCCGGCCAACGCCACGTCCAGCAACTGGCGCTCCTACCTGGAGCGCCTGCCCAACGACCCCTGGGGCCGCCCGTACAACTACCTGAACCCCGGCGCCAATGGCGAGGTGGACATCTTCTCCCTGGGCGCCGACGGCCAGCCCGAGGGCGAGGGCGTGAACGCCGATATCGGCTCCTGGCAGTTGTAGGCCGCGCCATGCATCCCCTGGCCAGCCAACGCGGCATGGCGGTGATCAGCGCCTTGCTGATCGCTGCCGTAGTGGCGGTGATCGCCGCCGGCATGATCGCCCGTCAGACGCGCATCACCCGCGCCGTGGAAAGCGAGAACCAGCGCCTGCAGGGCGCCTGGGCCGCGCGCGGCGCCCTGGAGTGGAGCCGCCAGCGGCTCTGGGAGGAGCGCCTGCGCGAACCCGCCACCCGGCTCGACCAGGCCTGGGCGCAGCCCTTGCGCAACCTCAGCCTGGGTGAGGGGACGGCCTTCGAGGGCGCGATCCTCGACGAGCAGGGCCGTTTCAACCTGCGCAACCTGGTGCGTGACGAGCAGCTCGACCCCCTGGAAATGGCCACCTTCGAGCGCCTCTGCGCGCTGCTGGGCGTGCCCCAGGAGGCCGCCGCACGCATCGCCCGCCGGGTGATCGACGCCTATGCCTACCGCATCTACCCGCCTCGCAGCGAACCGGCCAACAGCAGCGGCTTCGACAGCGGCCGGCTGACCTCACCGGAAGCGCAGAACCGCGCCTTCGAAGCCAAGCGCCCCATGCTGCGTCGCCTCGAAGACCTGGCCGACCTGCCTGGCGTGCCAGCCGATGCCCTGCAACGCCTGGCGCCCTTCGTCACGCTGCTGCCCATGCCCACCTGGGTCAACGGCAACACCGCCAGCGCCGAGGTGATCGCCGCGCGGGTGCCCGGCCTCGGCCTGGAGCGCGCCCGTGCCCTGATCGCCGAGCGCGACCGCGGCCAGTGGTTCATCAACAGTGGCGACGTGCTCAACCGTCTGCGCATGCCGGACATGACCACCGAGCTGGTGCGCATCGGCATCACCAGCGAGTGGTTCCTGGTGCGCGGCCTGGCCCGTGCTGGTGAGCGTCGCAGCCCGGTGGAGGCGCTGTTGTTCCGTGCCGAGGAAAGCCAGCCGCGCATTGTCTGGTCGCGGGTGGGCGCATGAGCGCGCTGCTGCGGATCGCCCTGCCAGCCCTCGACGGGCTGCGCCCCGAGGCCGAGGTGGAGTACGCCTGGCTGAACCGCCAGGGCCAACTGGATAACCAAGGCATTGCCAGCCTCGCCGAGCTGGGTCGCCAGGCCCGGGGCAAGGCCGTGGAACTGGTGCTGCACCCCGACGACAGCCTGCTGGCCAGCCTCGAACTGCCGCCGTTGCCCGCCGCGCGCCTGGGGGATGCCGTGCGTTGTGCGGCGGACGGCCTGGTGCTCGGCGGTTGCGAGGGGCTGCAACTGGTGCACGGCCCGCGTCAGGCCGATGGCCGGGTGCAGCTTGCCTGGCTGGAACGCGAGCGCCTGCAGCGCCTGCTGCACGGCCTGCGGCAATGCGCACTGGAACCCCGTGGCCTCTATGGCGCGCCGTTCTTCCTGGCGACGGACAAGGGCACGGCCTGTGCGCAGCTGCGCGACGGCCAGTTGCTGGTGCGCGACGGTGTGCAGGGTGGCTGGGTGCATCCCCTGCCTGAAGATTGCCTGCCGCGCCTGCTGGAGAGCGGCGTGGCGCCGGGCTGGCCCGGCGAGGTGCCCGAAGGCCTGCCGGGCGAGGCCGTGGCCGCCAGCCGCCGTTGGACTGGCGCGGTGCCCGCCTGCAACCTGCTGCAAGGGCTGACGGGCCCGGCCCAGGGGCCGCGGCGCTGGGGGCGGGCCGTGGCCTGTTGCGCCCTGGCTGCTGCCGTGTGGACCCTCGGCCTCAACCTCCATGCCTCGCAGATGGCCAGCCAAGGCCTGGCGCTCAAGCAACAGATGTCGCAGCGGGTGAAGCAGGTCTTCCCGCAGTTGCCGGTGGTGCTCAACCCCTTGCAGCAAGCCCGCCAGCAGCGCGACGCGCGCCTGGCCGGCGGCACCCAGGATGGCCCCGGCCGCTTCGCCGCCATGGTGCAGCAGGCCGTTGGCGCCATGCCCTTCGCCCTGGGCGCCATCGAGTCCATCGATTACGACGGCGAAACCCTGCGCCTGACGCCCCGCGCCGGCGCGCGCAAGCCCCCGGCGGACCCTGCCTGGCAGGCGGCCCTGGCCCAGGCCGGACTGCAAGCCGGCATCGGCGCCGATGGCTGGAGCCTGAAACGCCTGCCGGCGGATGCGCTGAAAAACGAGGCTGGCCGTGATGAATGAACGCCTGCTGAAACTGCGGGGCACCTGGCGCGAACAGACGGCCCAGGCCCGCCAGCGTTGGCAGCGGCTGGGCCCGCGTGACCGGCGCATCCTGCGCCTGGCCGCCCTGGTGCTGCCGCCGATGCTGCTGTGGTTCGCCCTGATCGAACCCTCCCTGGCGCGCATCGAGCATTGGCAGGCCGAGCTGCCGCGCCTGCGTGCCCAGGCGCAAACCCTCGAAGCGGTGCTAGCCGAGGTGCAGGGGCCCGCCGCCCTGGCGCCCGGCGCATCCCTGGAAGCGCTGCTGCGCCAGGGGCTGGATGACAACGGTCTGGCCGGGCACTACCAGTTGCGCGCGGAAGGCCCGCACTGGCGGCTGGAACTGCAAGGCGCCCCGGCGCAAGGGGTTATGGATTGGCTGCTGGGCGTGACCCCGGGCCTGCCGCTGGAGCTGCGCCAGGTGCAGCTGCGGCGCGACGGCGGGACACAGAGCGAACAGACGGACGCGCGGCTTTCCGGCGTCGTCGGCATGGAACAGGCGCCAGGCGCTAAGGAATCCTCATGAAGCGGTTCGATGGACAAGGGCTGCGGCGACCGCTGCGGCATGGGGTGGCGATTTCTCTCGCGGCGGTGCTCGCCGCCTGCAGCCAGTCCGGTGGCACGCCGCCGCCGGTGATCCCCGCCGAGAGCGAACTGGGCCGGCCCATGGCCCAGGTGGGGCAGGGCGATGCACTGGCGGAGCGCGAACGCATCCAGGCCCAGGCTGAGCGTCAGCAGCAGGTGGCACGTGCCCAGCGCGCGCAACAGGCCGCCCGCCGCACGGGCACGCCGCCCCGCCAGACCCGCAGCGCCGGGCTGGGCGACCAGCCGGTGCAGCTGAATTTCGTCGAGGCGGACATCCCCGCTGTGCTGCGGGCGCTGTCCCGCGCCACCGGCCGGCAGTTCCTCGCCGATCCCCGGGTCAAGGGCCAGCTGACGCTGGTGTCCGAGGGCGAGGTGCCAGCCCATACCGCCTACGACATGCTCCTGGCGGCACTGCGCATGCAGGGCTTCTCGGTGGTGGAAGTGGGCGGCGTCAGCCAGGTGGTGCCCGAGGCGGACGCCAAACTGCTCGGCGGCCCGGTGAGCGACGCCGACCGCCCCGGCGGCAACGGCATGGTCACCCGCACCTACCGCCTGCAGTACGAGAACGCGGTGAACCTGATCCCGGTGCTGCGGCCCATTGTCTCGCCGAACAACCCGATCAACGCCTACCCGGGCAACAACACGGTGGTGGTCACCGATTACGCGGAGAACCTCGAACGGGTTGCCGCGATCATCGCCAACATCGACGTGCCCGGCTCCATCGACACCGATGTGGTGCCGGTGCAGAACGGCATCGCCACGGACATCGCCGCCATGGTCTCCGAACTGATGGAGAGCCCCGGCAACGACGTTGCGCAGAAGGTCGCGGTGATCGGCGACCCGCGCTCCAACAGCATCATCCTGCGTACCGGCAGCCCGGAGCGCAGCGAGCTGGCTCGGCAGTTGATCGGCAAGCTCGACAGCGCCCAGGGCAACCCCAGCAACCTGCACGTGGTCTACCTGCGCAACGCCCAGGCCAACAAGCTGGCCCAGGCCCTGCGCGGCCTGCTCACCGGCGAGGGCGAGAGCGCCGGGCAGGGCGACGGCAGCCGCGCCCAGCTCAATGGCGGCAACCTGGGGGGCAGCACGCAGAGTGGCACCGGCAGCAGCGGTTCCAGCGCCGGCACCGCCACCAGCAGCAATGGACAGAGCGGCAGCTCCGGTGGCTACGGGCAGTCGGGCGGCGGGCTGCTGTCGGCGGCCAAGGGGCAGGGCGGCCAGGAGGGTGCGGTGGCCTTCTCCGCCAATGGCGTCACCGTGCAGGCCGACACCACCACCAACACCCTGCTGATCTCCGCGCCCGACCCGCTGTACCGCAACCTGCGCGAGGTCATCGACCTGCTCGACCAGCGCCGCGCCCAGGTGGTGATCGAGAGCCTGATCGTCGAAGTCAGCGAAGACGACACCAGTGAGTTCGGCATCCAGTGGCAGGCCGGCAACCTGGCCGGCAACGGCTGGATCGGCGGCGCCAACCTCGGCGGCGCGGGCATCAACACCGGCGCCAAGAACAGCATCGACGCGCTGCCGGGCGGCCTCAGCATCGGCAAGGTGGCCGGCGGCGTGGACATCCCCGGCATCGGCCGCGTGCTCGACCTCAAGGTCCTGGCCCGCGCGCTGAAGAGCAAGGGCGGCACCAACGTGCTGTCCACGCCCAACCTGCTGACCCTGGACAACGAGGCGGCGAGCATCTTCGTTGGCCAGACCATCCCCTTCGTCAGCGGCAACTACGTCACCAACGGCGGCGGTACCAGCAACAACCCCTTCCAGACCATCGAGCGCGAGGAGGTGGGCCTTCGCCTCAACGTGCGCCCGCAGATATCCGAAGGCGGCACGGTGAAGCTGGACATCTACCAGGAGGTCAGCAGCGTCGACGAGCGTGCCGACAACGATGCCGGCACCGTGACCAACAAGCGCGCCATCGACACCAGCATCCTCCTCGACGACGGGCAGATCATGGTGCTCGGCGGCCTGCTGCAGGACAGCTTCATCCAGAGCAGCGAGGCGGTGCCCGGCCTCGGCAGCCTGCCCGGCATCGGCGCGCTGTTCCGCGGCGACCGCCGCTCGCGGACCAAGACCAACCTGATGGTGTTCCTGCGGCCCTACATCATCCGCGACGACAGCGTGGGGCGCAGCATCACCCTGAACCGCTACGACTTCATCCGCCGTGCCCAGGGCGCCATGCAGCCGGAGCACAAGTGGCCCCTCACCGACATGCAGGCGCCGCAACTGCCGCCGGCCGAGCAGGCCATGCCGCTGAACCCGGCCGCGCCGTTGCCGGCCCCGCAGCCCCGGCCCATGCGCGCTGTACCGCTGCGCCCGGGCGAGCAGCCATGAGCGCGCTGCCCTACGCCTGGGCCCGTGCCCAGCGCCTGTTGCTGCAGGGCGAGGGGGAGGGCGCACGGCTGCTGGTGAGCCCGAACACCCCCGGCTGGGCCATCGGCGAGGTGCGCCGTCGCCATGGCGCCACGCCCATCCAGCGGGTCACCGATGCCGAGCTGGAAGCCCTGCTGGCCAGCGCCTACGCCGACACCGGCAGCGCCGCCGCGGTGGTCGGCGCCGCCGAGAGCGAGGTGGACCTGGACCGCCTGCTGCAGGACATGCCCGAGGTCACCGACCTGCTGGACACCGAGGACGGCGCACCGGTGATCCGCATGATCAACGCCCTGCTGACCCAGGCCTCACGGGACGAGGCCAGCGACATCCATATCGAGCCCTTCGAGACCCACTCGGTGGTGCGCTACCGGGTGGACGGCGCGTTGCGTGACGTGGTCGCCCCGCGCAAGGCACTGCACGCGGCGCTGGTGTCGCGGATCAAGATCATGGCGCAGCTGGACATCGCCGAAAAACGCCTGCCGCAGGACGGCCGCATCGCCCTGCGCGTGGCCGGCCGGCCCATCGACGTGCGTGTTTCCACCGTGCCCACCGGCCACGGCGAGCGGGTGGTGATGCGCCTGCTGGACAAGCAGGCCGGGCGCCTGCGCCTGGAAACCCTGGGCATGGCGCCGACGCTGCTGGAACAGCTCGACCGGCTGATCCGCCAGCCCCACGGCATCGTGCTCGTCACCGGGCCCACCGGCAGCGGCAAGACCACCACCCTCTACGCCGCCCTGGCGCGGCTGGACGCCGCCACCAGCAACATCCTCACGGTGGAAGACCCGGTGGAGTACGACCTGCCCGGCATCAGCCAGATCCAGGTCAACGCGCGCATCGACATGAGCTTCGCCCTGGCCCTGCGCGCCATCCTGCGCCAGGACCCGGACATCATCATGATCGGCGAGATCCGCGACCTGGAGACGGCGCAGATCGCCGTGCAGGCCTCGCTCACCGGGCACCTGGTGCTGGCCACGCTGCACACCAACGACGCGGTCTCGGCCGTCACCCGCCTCACCGACATGGGCGTGGAGCCCTTCCTGCTGGCCTCCAGCATGCTTGGCGTGCTCGCCCAGCGCCTGGTGCGCCGCCTGTGCAACCAGTGCCGCGAGCCCGACCCGGCCTTTCCCGGGCAGTGGCGCGCGGTGGGCTGTGCCGCCTGCAACAACACTGGCTACAGCGGCCGCACCGGCATCCATGAACTCTTCGTGATCGACGACGACATCCGCCGCCTGATCCACCAGGGCGAGGCCGAGCAGAGCCTGCGCGAAGCCGCCCGCGCCGCCGGCATGGCCAGCATGCGCGAGGACGGCGAGCGTTGGGTGCAGGGCGGCTTCACCACGCCCGAGGAAATCCTCCGCGTCACGAGGGACGCCTGATGAACCGCTACCGTTTCGAGGCCGCCGACGCCAGCGGGCGCATCGAGAGCGGCACCCTGGAGGCCGACAGCCCGCGCGGCGCCATGGGCCTGCTGCGCACCCGCGGGTTGACGCCCCTGGAGCTGACCGAGGAGGCCGCAGCCGGCAGTACCGGCGGCCTGTTCGCGCCGCGCCTGTCCGATGGCGACCTGGCCTGGGCCACGCGCCAGCTGGCCAGCCTGCTGGCGGCGGGGCTGCCGCTGGAGTCGGCGCTGTCGGCCACCGTCGACCAGGCCGAGCGCCGCCATATCGCCGAAACCCTGGGTGCGGTGCGCACCGACGTGCGCAGCGGCATGCGCCTGGCCGAGGCCCTGGCGGCGCGCCCGCGCGACTTCCCCGATATCTACCGCGCGCTGATCGCCGCCGGCGAGGAGTCCGGCAACCTGGCCCAGGTGATGGAGCGCCTGGCCGACTACATCGAGGAGCGCAACAACCTGCGCGGCAAGATCCTCACCGCCTTCATCTACCCGGCGGTGGTGGGGCTGGTGTCCATCGGCATCGTCGTCTTCCTGCTCGGCTTCGTCGTGCCCCAGGTGGTCAGCGCCTTCTCCCAGGCGCGCCAGGACCTGCCCGCGCTGACCCGGGTGATGCTCCAGGCCAGCGACTTCGTCCGTGCCTGGGGCGTGGTCTGCTTCGCCGGCATCGCCGGGGCATTCTGGGGCTGGCGGATGTACCTGCGCGACGCCGCCGCGCGCCTGGCCTGGCACACCCGGGTGCTGCGCCTGCCGCTGCTGGGGCGCTTTGTGCTGGGGGTCAACACCGCGCGCTTTGCCTCCACCCTGGCGATTCTCGGCAGCGCCGGCGTGCCGTTGCTACGCGCCCTCGACGCCGCCCGCGAAACCCTGGCCAACGACCGCCTGGCCGCCTGCGTCGCCGACGCCACCCTCGCCGTGCGCGAAGGCATCAGCCTGGCCAGCGCACTCAAGGCCGGCGGCGTGTTCCCGCCCATCCTCATCCACCTCATCGCCAGCGGCGAGAAGACCGGCTCCCTGCCGCCCATGCTCGACCGCGCCGCGCAGACCCTCTCCCGCGACATCGAACGCCGCGCCATGGGCATGACCGCGCTGCTGGAGCCGCTGATGATCGTCATCATGGGCGGCGTGGTGCTGACCATCGTCATGGCCGTGCTGCTGCCCATCATCGAGATCAACCAGTTGGTGCAGTAGGGCGGTCGTCTCCCCTGGGAGAGCCGCTTCACGGTTGCTCCGGTACGTTCCTCTTGCCGAGCCCATTCGCGAATGAATTCGCTCCCACAGTAAGCCTTGCCGCTCACTCCAGAGCCCCGTCTTCGCGCCACTCGGGTTCATCCTTCCGTCATGCAACGAGGGCCCGGCTCAGCAATGGCGGGAGAGGGCGATCCGCACCCCATGGAAAATGGCTGGAGGGATTGGCCGACATGTCAGGAAAGTTTCGCTAACTCCCGAGAAATACTGGAAAAAATCCGCACAAGCTCCCGAGGTTTTTTCCTTTCTCTGTCACCGGAAATTGAGAACGTCTATCTCGTGGCCAGCCCACCGACGAGCAGGGGAATGTTGCTCGGGGCCAGGCCGCAGCGTGATGCAAGAGCGAACCACTCAACGTCCAGACACGATGAAAGGAGATTCTTCATGTTCAAGCGCAATGTTCTCGCTGTTTCCATGGCCGTCGCCGGCCTGTGCTCCGCCCAGGCCATGGCTGCCGTAGTCGGTGGCGGCGCCACCCTGCCGCAGAACCTGTACAACACCGCTACCGTCCTGTCGTCGGGCTTCAACGCCTACATCGGCGTGGGCAGCGGCGCTGGCAAATCCGCCGTGCTGACCAACGACTCCACCAAGCTGGGCCTGGCTTCCGGCATCACCGTCGACTACGCCGGCAGCGATTCCATCCTGTCCGCCAGCGAGATCTCCACCTACCAGGCCGCTCACCAGTCCCCGGCCGTTCCCACCAGCAGCGCCGCCAACTGGGGCCCGCTGGTCCAGGTTCCCTCGGCCGCCACCTCGGTGACCATCCCCTACAAACTGACCCTGGCCGGTGGCGCCGCGCTGAACAACCTGGACCTGACCAGTGCTCAGCTGTGCGACATCTTCTCGGGCACCATCACTACCTGGAACCAGGTCAACGCCAGCTACCCGGCTACCGCCATCACGGTCGTCTACCGTGCCGGCAGCAGCGGCACCACCGAGATCTTCACCCGTCACCTGAACAGCCAGTGCTCGGCCAAGTTCACCACCAACAGCACCTTCACCACCGCTAACGTCGGTGCCGAGCCGGCTTCCTGGATCGCTGCCACCGGCAGTGCCAACCTGGCCAGCACCGTCGCTTCCACCGAAGGCGCCATCGGCTACGTCGGCCCGGAAGACGTCGATGCCACCAACAACGCCGTAGTGGCCAAGGTCAATGGCCTGCTGCCCACCATCGGCAACGTCACCACCGCCCTGAGCACCATCGCTCCGCCGTCCACCGCTGCTGACCGTGCCGACCCCTCCAAATGGGTACCGGTACTGGCCAACCCCGCCAGCGGCTACAAGATCGTCGGCTACACCAACCTGGTGTTCAGCCAGTGCTACAAGGACACCGCCGACCGCACTTCCATCCGTGATTTCGTTGGCCGTCACTACAACACCGATGACCTCAACAACAACGACGACGAGATCATCGCCAACAAGCTGATCCCGCTGACCGACGACTGGAAGACTGCTGTTCGCAGCACCTTCTACACCCCGACCAACTCCCTGGCCATCGGCAACACCACTGCCTGCAACCAGATCGGTCGTCCGCTCTAAGCCTCTCACCAGGCACCGCTCCAACGAACCGGCAATGGCCTCGCGCCATTGCCGGTTTTCCTGTTTCAGCCGCCTGCCGGGCAGATGAACTTTGCATGACAAAAGTTCGGTCGAGCGCGGCTGCTACCGCCTTGGGGTATAGCCATGGCGCGCACCTCAGGGGAGGGCGATGCGCCCGTCTTTCGCGAGAACACAAGGATCCGTAGTGATGCGTTCCCAGCCGAGCAAGCCCGCTTCCCGCACCGCCACCCGCCACGACACCTTCCTGCCGCTCAAGCCCCTGGCCCAGGCCATCGCTCTGATGCTGCTGACTGGTGGCGCCCAGGCGGAGCAGGCGTTCAGCTCATCCTGGTTCGCCTCCAAGGGCGCGGCGCAGGCATCGGGCGCCGTTCGGCCGACCACCCCGGCGCCGGGCACGCCGCCGCCCCTGGCCCAGCAGCAACGGGTGCAGGAGCGCCTGGGGCGCAGCTTCGCCAACATGAACAACACGGTGGCCGCCATCGCTGCGGCCCAGGCCGCGCAGGCAGCAGGCCGCGCCGCCGCCTCCAGCGGGCCGCAGACCCTGCATAACGGCCTGGGCGGCAACGGCCTCAATGTGGTGATTGGCCCGGACGGCAAGCCGCTGTTCATCAACGCCGAGGGCCCGGTGCAGACCGACGCTAACGGCAAGGTGCTGGTCTCCATCAAGCAGACCGCCGACAAGGCCATCCTCAACTGGGAGACCTTCAACGTCGGTCGCGACACCACCGTGGCCTTCCAGCAGGACGCCAGCTGGGCCCTGATGAACAAGGTCAACAACAGTACGGCGCCGAGCCAGATCCAGGGCCAGATCAAGGGCGACGGCACGGTGATGATCCTCAACAGCAATGGCGTGGTGTTCAGCGGCAGCAGCCAGGTCAACGTGCGCAACCTGGTGGCCGCGGCCACCGACTTCAGCGACGAGCAGTTCAAGACCGGCGGCCTCTACAGCGGCAGCACCCCGGCCTTCACCAACGCCCAGGGCGCCATCCGCGTGGAGCAGGGCGCGCAGCTCAACACCGCCGCACCGGCTACTTCCACTGCTGGTGGCGGCTACGTGCTGCTGCTGGGCAAGGAAGTGGACAACGCCGGCACCATCGCCACGCCCAAGGGCCAGGCGCTGCTGGCGGCGGGTGACAGCTTCACCATCCGCAAGGGCTACGGCACCGACGGCAGCCCAACCTCCACCACCCGTGGCAACGAGGTGACCGTCGGCGGCACCGGCACGGTGACCAACAGCGGGGTCATCCTCGCTGCCAGCGGCGATGTGACCCTGGCCGGCCACCAGGTGCGCCAGAACGGCGCGGCCCTGGCCAGCACCTCGGCCGATGCCCGTGGCACGGTGCACCTCACGGCAACCGGCGCCAACGGCAGCGTGACCCTGGGCGAGGGCAGCACCACCGCCATCCTGCTGGACGCCAGCGCCACGGCCCTGGACAGCCAGCGCGATGCGCTGATCGCGCCGGCGGTGACCCAGGACGGCAAGGTCATTCCCGGCGATGCCTACCGTCGCGACCTGTCCCTGGTGCAGATCGACAGCAGCGGCACCGTGGACTTCCAGAAAGGCTCCATCACCCTGGCCACCGGTGGCCAGGTAGCGGTCAACGCCGGCCAGCGCAGCCTGGTGCGCGATGGCGCGGTGATCGACGTCTCCGGCGCCACCGGGGTCAAGGTCGCGATGGCGTCCAACAGCGTCAAGGTCAACCTGCAGGGCAACGAGCAGCGCGATTCCTCGGTCAACCGCGACGGTGGCGGCCTGAACAACAATGACGTGTGGGTCGATGTGCGCGACCTGGTGTTCGTGCCCGCCGGCACCAACGGCTACGCCACCGACCGCTGGTACACCGCCGGCGGCCTCCTGGAAGTCAGCGGCTACCTGGGTACCCAGGGCCACAGCGTGGCGGAGTGGATGGCCCAGGGCGGCACCGTCAGCTTCACCGGCAACGAGGTGGTGACCCAGGCGGGCTCGCAGATCAACCTCTCCGGCGGCACCCTGGATGTGCAGGCCGGCACTATCAAGCAGACCTGGCTCAAGGGCGCCGACGGGCGCCTCTACGAGCTCTCCAGCGCGCCGGGGGACATCCTCTACACCGGCCTCTACAAGGGCTACGAAGACCACAGCCAGCGCTGGGGCCAGACCGATTACTACTACAACCCGCTGATCGCCTCGACCGAACGCAAGGAAGGCGGCTACACCGTGGGCCGTGACGCCGGGACCCTGGTGATCGGCACCCGCAACGCCGTGCTGGAAGGCACCCTGGCCAGTGACACCTACCAGGGCGAGCGCCAGACCCAAGGTGCCCAATCCGGCCTCGACGGCTACAGCCAGTCGCAGAAGGCCGTGGCCCGTGGCGCCCAGCTGGTGGTGGGCGGCTACACCCCCTGGTACGTGAAGAGCAGCGGCACCCTGGAGTACGCCCTGGGCGCCGATGCCAACACCCTGAAGAACGTGATCCTCGGCGAGGGCGGCGCCCGCATCGCCGATGGGCTGGACCTGGGCTCGGCCTTGCCGGCTGGCCGCCAGGGCACCCTGTACCTCGATAGCGCCCAGCTCAACGGCTTCAACCTCGGGGCGGTCAAGGTGGCCGCCAGCGAGGGCATCCGCGTCGATGGCGACCTGCAGGTGGCCCCGGCGGGCAATGTCACCCTGTTCGGTCCGAAGGTGGAAGTGAACGCCGACATCACTGCCCATGGCGGCAGCATCGAGCTGGGCAACGTGCTCAACCAAATCACCGCCAACGGCAAGGCCGATACCACCCTGGGCGGTGTGGCCTCAGTCACCCTCGGCGCTGGCGCCAGGCTCGATGCCAGCGGCCTGTGGAGCAACCAGTTGCTGGACCCGAACGACAGCCGTGCGCTGCCTTACCTCAACGGCGGCAGCATCTCCCTGCGCAGCAGCGGCAGCACCCTGCTGGGCAGCGGCAGCCTGGTGGACGTCTCCTCCGGCGCCGCCTTGCTGGCCAGCGGCAAGCTGCAAGGCGGCAAGGGCGGCAACCTGACCTTGGCGGCCAACGCCAACACCGACAGTGGCGCAGGTGTACTGGGCCTGGGCGGCGAGCTGCGCGGCCAGGGCGTCAAGGGCGGTGGCACCCTGGCGTTGCAGGCCGGCAAGGTGCTGATCAGCGACAGCGCCACCTCGGCCGATGCCGGCACCCTGCTGCTGCGTGGCGACTTCTTCGACAAGGGCTTCTCCGCCTACGAGGTGGCGGGCAACCGTGGCCTGGAAGTGGCCGATGGCACCCGGGTGGATGTGAGCATGCCGGTCTACCGACAGGGCGATGGGGCGACCAACCTGGCCGCGGGCGGCGCGCCCCGTGACGCCCTGGAAACCTGGACGCCCCCTCTCTACCTGGAGGACGCCGCCAAGGGCGTGCTGACCCAGCGCCAGGGCACCAGCCTGTCGCTGCGCGCCGGCAGCGGCATCACGGCGGCGGGTGATATCGCCACCACCCCTCTGCTGGTGGGCAAGGGGGCGATACTCAACGTCGACCCGGGCCAATCCATCGGCCTGGCCGGCATCGGCCAGGTGACGGTGGACGGGACCCTGAACGCCTGGGGCGGAAGGATCTCGGTCAACTCGATCATCGTTTCGGCCCCGGATACCGAGCTGCAAAAACCGCTGGAGACCTACCAGTCCATCTGGATCGGCGACAACGCCGTGCTGGATGCCGCCGCACGCGCCGTCACGGCCGTGGACAGTCGTGGCAACCGCTATGGCACGGTGCGCAACGGCGGCAGCATCGTCGTCGGCGGGGAAATCGATCACGCCAAGGGCGGCCTCACCGCCACCGACGCCTTCGTGGTGGTACGCCAGGGCGCGCGCCTGGACGCATCCGGTGCCCAGGCCGTGCTGGACATCCCGGGGCAGGGCGCCACCCCCGTGGCCAGCCATGGCGGCAGCATCGCCTTCGCGTCCACCGGCGGGCTCTATCTGGATGGCCAGTTCAAGGCCGAGGCCGGTGGCGCAGGGGCATCGGGGGGCAGCCTCTCCGTTGCACTCGGTGCCCCGTCCTATCGGATAAACGATCCCCGGGCGACCGATGCAGTACGCCAGGCGCGGGAGCTGGTCCTGGCACAGCAGCGGGGTGAATCGCTGCCGGGTACGGGTGAGCCGGGCCAGGGCGCAACGCTGCTGGAGTACGGCCACGGCCGCCTGGCGGTTGAGCAGGTGGAGGCCGGCGGTTTCGACAACCTCTCCCTGCTGAGCACCGGTTTGCTCAGCTTCGACGGCACTCTGAACCTGGATATGGCCAACGCGCTCAACCTCTATGCCGGTACCTACGCCCTGGCCGAGACAGCTGCCGCAGGTTCCGTGGTCGATCTGCGCGGTGGTTACCTGCGCCTGGCCGGGGCATTGGGGGCGCCTGCTGACAGCGCAAGTACGGACACCGCCATCCGCGTCGGCAGTTCGCAGCGCCCTGCCACGGGGCAGTTGAATCTATCGGCCAGAGGCCTGCTGGATGTGCGTGATGCCGTCAGGCTCGGCGCCCGGGGCAGCATCCTGATGCTGCAGGGGGGCGCACAGGTGGTAGACCGCCGTGCCTTCTCCGATATGCACCTGAGCAGCCAGGGGGACCTGCGGCTGCTGAGCACGGAGGACGCCCGCGCCATGCGCCTGCAAGTGCCCGGCAACCTGGCCATGAGCGCCGCCCAGATCTATCCGGGTACCGGTGTCAAAGGGCAGGTGAGTGCATCGAGGATCGACATCGCCCGCAGCGGTCAAGGCATGCCGTCCGCTCCCTACTCGGCCTTCGGCTCGATCAGCCTGCAGGCGGACGTCATCAACCAGGGCGGCATCCTGCGCGCGCCGCTGGGCGATCTGATACTCGGCTATCAGGGCGACGCCACCCGTCCTGCCAGCATCGTCAACCTGCTGCCCGGCAGCCTGACTTCTGTCAGCGGCGCCGGCCTGGTGATCCCCTACGGCGGCACGGTGGACGGCAAGACCTGGCTCTACGACGGTGTCTCCCTGTCCAACAGCCTGCTCAAGGAAGGGCAGAGCCTGATGCCGGGCAAGGTCGACCTCGTGGGGCAGGTGATCGATGTCGCCCAGGGCGCGGTGGTGGATGTATCCGGCGGTGGCGAGCTGGTGGGCGCGGGCTTCGTCTCCGGGCGCGGTGGCTCCACCGATGCGCGCTTCAATCCGCTGATGCAGTACGGTGCCGATGGCTTCCTGTTGCCGGCGCTCGGCAGCAACCCGGTCTACGCCATCGTCCCCGGCGTGCAGGCGGGCTACGCGCCCCAGGGCGGCGAGGGCGGCGCGGTCGACCCCAGGGTGGGCCAGCAGATCACCCTCGGCGCCGGCGTGCCGGGCCTGCCGGCGGGCACCTACACGCTGCTGCCATCCACCTACGCGCTGTTGCCGGGGGCCTTCCGCGTGGAGGTCAACGGCCTGGCCGGGCAGGGCGGTGCCATCACCACCCAGGCCATGCGCAATGGCTCCTGGTCCACCGCCGGCACCCTCGGGCTGGCCAGCGGCGCGCGGGACAGCCTGGCCAGCCAGGTGATCCTCACCCCGGCCGACGTGCTGCGCCGCTACTCCCAGTACAACGAGACCCGCTTCAGCCAGTTCCTCCAGGCAGACGCGGCGCGCCTGGGCATTCCCGCCGCGTTGATGCCCAGGGACGCCAAGGCCTTCAACCTGAGTTTTGCGAACAACACCACCGACCGGCCCAGCTTCAGCTTCGCCGGCGAACTGCTCAAGGCGCGCGGGGAGGGCGGGCGTGGCAGCACCTCCAGCATCACCCAGACCTCCACGGGCAACCTGGAGATCGTCAGGGCCGGGCAGGGCGCCACCGCTGGCTTCAACGGCGTGACCCTGACCGATGAATCCCTCAACGCCATCGGTGCCGGCAGCCTCAACATTGGCGCCTATGCGCGCTCCTTCTACGGCCAGGGCGGCAACTTCATCCAGTTCGACGACGGTGCCAGCAGCACGGGCGGTAGCGTGGCCCGCACCGCCAACCTGGTGCTGCGCAGCGGCGCGACCCTCAAGGCACCGGAAGTCTTCCTGGTCACCGCCGGGCCCACCGGCGGCATCACGGTGGAGCAGGGCGCCAGCATCGACACCCTGGGCCAGGGCGCGGCGCCCCGCGACTCCCGCGATGGCTACATCTACAAGCCGGGGCGCAACAGCGTGCTGGCGGTTTCCAACGGTTACCTGAACATGCTGGCCCCGGACGCTGCCAACCCGCAGGAGCCGCAGAAGGCCCCGGGCAGCATCCGCATCGGTGTGTGCGATGGCGTGTGCAGCGGCACCACCGGGCTCTACTCCGAGGGCACCATCGCCACGGCCACCGACAACGCTTTCGAACTGGGCGAAGCGGTGAACTATGGCACCCGCAACCTGGCTCTGGCAGTGGGCGGCATCAACGTCGGCAGCGCCGAGGCGCTGGCCGACCTCGCCGCCCGCAACCTGCTGCCCAGCGGCCTGACCCTCAACCAGCAGGTGCTCGACCGCCTGCTGCGCGGTGATACCAGCACCGGCGCGCCGGCCCTGGAAACCCTGGTGCTGGGCGCTCGCGACTCGCTCAACTTCTTCGGCAACGCCAGCCTGGATACCTACGGTGCCGACGGCAAATCGCGGCTCAAGGAACTGGTGCTGACCACCCCGGCCCTCTACGGCAAGGGCGAGGCGGGCGAGACCGCGCGCATCCACACCTCCAACCTGATCTGGAACGGCGCCCACAACGAGGCCGGTTCCATCATCACCGGCGGTGCCGGCACCGGTGCGGGCAACCTGGTGATCGACGCCGAGCGCATCGAGTTCGGCTACCAGCCGGACGCGCAACCCACCGCCGCGACAATTCGCGATCGCCTGGCCGTGGGCTTCGCCAACGTCAACCTCAACGCCAGCGAGCGCGTCACCGCCAACCACAAGGGCGGCCTGTCGGTGTACCAGCGCCAGGACGGCTACGTCACCGGCAAGGGCTTCCAGTACAGCGGCGGCAACCTGAACATCAGCACCCCGGTGATGACCGGCGGCGCCGGCTCGGTCAACCGCATCACCGCCGGCGGCGATATCCGCGTCAGTGCGCCGAGTGGCAGTGCACTGCCGGGCATCGGTGGCGATGCGCTGGGTGCCGAGCTGTCCCTCAGCGGTCGCAACCTGCTACTGGAGGGGGCCGTGGTGCTGCCCAGCGGCAAGCTGAGCCTCAAGGCCGAGGCGCAACTGAGCCTCACCGATGCCGCGCGCATCGACCTGGCCGGGCACAAGGTCACCTTCAACGACGTGAACAAGTACAGCTGGGGCGGCGACCTGATCCTGGAAAGCCGCAACGGCGATATCCGCCAGGCGTCCGGATCGGTGATCGACCTCTCGGCCACAAACAACCAGGCCGGCAGCCTCAAGGCAACCGCCCTGGCAGCGGGTGCCGGCAGCGTCGACCTGCGCGGCAGCATCCTCGGTGGCAGCAGCGGCTATTACGACGCTGGCGGCACCCTGGTGCCGTTCAAGGCCGGCAGCGTCGACATCCGTGCCCAGCACCTGGGCGATGGCAGCCTCAACGACGACTTCGCCGCCCTCAACCAGCGGCTCAACCAGGGCCAGGTGTTCGGGGCCCGCAGCTTCCAGCTCAAGCAGGGCGACCTGGTGATCGGCGACGGCCTCAAGGCCGGGGCGATCGACGTCTCGGTGGACGGTGGCACGCTCACCGTCAACGGCACCGTGGACGCCAGCGGAGAGCGGGTGGGCTCCATCCGCCTGGCCGGCAAGCAGGGGCTGACCATCGGCGGCCATGCGTTGCTGGACGCCCACGGCACCCGCCTGCGCGTGGACAGCTACGGCCAGATCATCGACTCACCCAACCGCGCTGTGGTGGAACTGGGCTCCGGCGACGGCCTGCTGACCCTGGCCGATGGCGCGCGCATCGACCTGCGCCACGGCACCGCCGCCACCAGCGGGCATGACGGCAAGGCCCGCGGCACCCTGGAACTGAACGCCCCGCGCCTGGGCGGCGCCACCGCCGGTGATATCGCCATCGACGCCAGCGGCAGCCTGGACATCCAGGGCGCCAAGCTGATCGCGGTGAACGGTGTGCAGCGCTACGACGATGCCCGCGAGGTCACCGACCCCGTCAACGGGCACCGCTACCAGGAGATCGACCAGAACTACCTGAACCAGAAACACACCGACAGCCTGGCCTTCATCGGCAACGCCCTGGCCAATGGCGCGCTGGTCAATGGCAAGCTGGCCGGCCTCAACAACGCCGCCTATGCCGACGCCTTCCACCTGCGCCCCGGCGTCGAGATCGTCAGCAAGACCGCTGACGGCGACCTGGTGGTGCAGGGTGATCTGGACCTCTCTGGCCATCGCTACGAAAGCCTCAATCCCAACACCCAGAAATCCAGCGCCGTGTATGGCTCGGGTGAAGTGGGCAACCTGGTGATCCGCGCCGGCGGCGACCTGAGTGTCTATGGCAGCCTCAACGACGGCTTCATGCCGCCGCCGGAAACCCAGGACGACGCCGGCTGGGTGCTGACGCCCGGCAAGCAGATGTTCAATGGCGATGTGGTGGTGCCGCGCGCGGGTATCGAGTTGCAGGATGGCACCGCCTTCCCGGCGGGGACCGTGCTCAACTACGACCTGCCCATCAAGGCCATGACCCTGGCGGCCGGCACGCGCCTGCCGATCGCTGCGACGCTGGATCAGCCTCTGACGCTGCCAGCCGGCACCGTGCTCTCCGGTGATATACGCAACGCCGACAACAGCCTGGCCTATGCGGCAGGTACGCGACTCTCCGCCGATATCACCCTGGCCAAGGACATGATCCTCGGCGCCGGCACGCTTTTGGTGGGCGACACGGCGGTCACGGGCATGAACTGGCCCAAGGGCGTGGCGTTGCCGAACAACCCGCTGCGCTCTGTCGACAGCAGCCATCCGGATGTGGTCGTCCAGTCCGGCAGCCTGACCCTGGCCCTGGGGGCGCTCATCCCAGCCGGAACCGACGTCAAGCTCGCCGCCGGTGTGGAGAAGATCAACCTGCGTGGCGGGGATGGCAAAGGGCGCAACTGGGCCGCCGCGCAGATGCTGGCCGAAGGCACTCAGTCCTGGTCGTTGCGCGCCGTGGCAGGCGCCGATCTGCAGGCGGCAGACACCCGCCTGGTGGACCCCTACGCCGAGCGGGGTGAGCTTCGCGTGGCTGATACGCACTACGGCTACCTGGTGACCGCCAAGCCCGGGCAGCCCACAGGTGGGCGAGTGCTCACGGCAGAAGGCTCGATGGTGTTCTATGGCGACGAGTCCCATGCCGGCAAGCCCGTTGCGGACGTGGCAGCGGAGTTCGCCATCTCCGAGGATGAGGTCTGCGCTTGGGACAGCCTGTGCAAGGCAACGACCGCTCCGCGCACGCTGACGGCCGAAGGCTCCATGACCTTCTACGGGGACGAATCCCACGCCGGTAAATCCGTGGCGGACGTGGCAGCCGAATTCGCCATCACCGAGGACGAGGTCTGTGCCTGGGCCAGCCTGTGCAATGCAGCGGCGTCACCGCGCCTGCTGACTGCCGAGGGCTCCACGGTGTTCTATGGGGACGCTTCCCAGGCAGGGAGGCCCGTGGCGGAAGTCGCGTTGGAGTTCGCCATCTCCGAGGACGAGGTCTGCGCCTGGGCCAGTTTGTGTAGCGGTGGAAATACGCAGGCGCCAACGGAATATGAATACGCACTGGGAACCAGTCGCTTCAGCGTGCTCCGGGTCGGTACCGGCGACCTGGACCTGATCAGTGCTGGCGATTTCAAAATGCAGTCCCTGTACGGCATCTATACGGCCGGCACCTCTTCCCTGGATCTGGCAGCGTCAGCAGTCTTCAATCAGCCACGGGCCTTCACTCAGCTTTCTAACGGCACGCTCGATACGACGGTACTGGGCAAGAACGGCGGCAGCTACGAAGCCCTGGTCAATGGCGGCTCCAGCAGCCTCTATCGCGCCTGGTACCCCGATCATGGCGGCAACCTGCTGCTTTCCGTCGGCGGCGACCTGACGGGCGATATCCTCGGTTCCAAGCTGGTGGGCAGTGGCGGACTCGACCAGCCTGAAAGCTCAAGCGTCGGCAGCTGGCTGTGGCGCCAGGGCGGTGGAGTCAACGGCGAGGTGCCCACCGCCTGGTGGATCAACTTCGGCACCTACATGCCCTTCCAGGACAACGTCGCCTTCACCGGCTTCACCGGGTTCGGAACCCTGGGCGGCGGCAACCTCGATGTACGTGTCGGCGGTGACGCCGGCATGCTGGCGGCCCGGGGCACCCTGTATAACCTCATCGCCACCCGCAGCCAGGGGCTGGTACTGGCGGTGGGCTCGACCGGGCGCATGGTGGACGGTGAACTGGTGCTTACCGGCGGTGGCGACCTCGATCTGAAGGTGGGCGGTGGGCTCAACCCGGCCTTGACGGCGCGCGCGATGCTGGACGACCGGAGCCGCCCGGTCGCACAACGCCATGACCTGAACGGCAGCCTGGCCAACCTGCGGGGCGCCATGCGTGCCAGCGCGGGCTCCTTCGGCGGCATCGAGCAGGTCAATGGGCCGCTGCAGTTGCTGCAGGATCCCCGTGAAAGCCGTGCCTACGACCCCTTCAAGGCCACCATGGCCAGCGCCACCGGCGGCCTGATACTGGTGCCGGGCGACGCCACCATCAGCCTGGGCGCCCGGGGTGACCTGGTGCTTGGCGGCGCGGCCGATGCCGGGCGGACCGACGCCCGCAATTGGCAGCCGGTGGATCTCGATGGCGGCAAGAGCATTGGCCGCTCATGGTTCAGCCTGTGGACCGACCATACGGCCATCGACCTGTTCTCCGCAGGCGGCAACCTCACTCCCTCGACGCAGGTCGGTGAGCTTCCTGCGGGCTCCAACGACAGTGTTCGTAGCGGCCTGGACTTCTCCGCCACCGATGGCCGCTTCGTCTACCCGTCGATCCTGCGTGCCACAGCACCGGGCGGCAGCTTCTACTACGGCCCATCGGCGTTGTGGACGGACAACAGCCTGAACACCACCCACTATTCGTTGTTGCTGGCACCCGGCAGCCGAGCGCAGCTGGAATTCCTGGCAGGCGACTCGATCTATGCCGGCGGTTATGCCGTCACGCCCAGCAATGCACCGGTTTCCAGCCTGGCCACTCCCTTCAACCCGGCGTTCTACTACCTCGATTCCAGAGGCGCCAATCAAGGAGACCTGTCGGGTGCCGGGGGCCTCGGGCGCAGCCTGTTCGCCTTTGGTGGCACGGGGACCCGCAGCGCCTACCGCGGTGCCGATGAGCCGGCCCGTTTCTACGCCCTGAACGGCGACATCATCGGCCTGCGTACCGGTGAGATCATCACCTTCGCCAGTGCACCGAGGGCGGGCGAGACCTGGTACGAAGCGTCTCGGCCGGCGCGCATCATGGCCGGCCGCGATATCGTCAACAGCGGCCAACTGACCGGCACCTTGCTGCCGCAGTTCGCAGGCCTGGCCACCAGCACCGGCAACCTCTTCATCCACGACGACCCGGCCGACATCTCCATCGTCTCGGCCGGCCGCGACATCCTCTACAGCACCTTCAACGTCGCCGGCCCCGGCACGCTGGAGATCAGTGCCGGGCGCAACATCCTGATGGAAGACAAGGCCGCGGTGACCAGCCTCGGCGCCATCGTGCCGGGCGACAACCGGCCGGGGGCGGACATCGTCATGCAGGCCGGCGTCGGCAGCGGCCCGGACTACCTGGCCTTCGCCCAGCGCTACCTGGACCCGGCCAACCGCGTCGAGGTGGGCGGCAGCCTGGCGGGCGGCGGGGTGGCCAAGACCTACGAGGTGGAGTTGGTGGCCTGGCTTGCCGAACGCTTCGGCTTCAGCGGCACGAGCGAGGAGGCGCGCGCCTACTACGCCGCGTTGCCGGCGGAGCAGCAGCGGGTCTTCGCCCGGGAGATCTACTTCGCCGAGCTGCGTGCTGGTGGCCGTGAATACAACGATGCGGAGAGCCCGCGCTTCGGCAGTTACCTGCGGGGCCGCAACGCCATCGCCGCGCTGTTCCCCAGCCACGACGTGGCCGGCAACCCGATCCTCTACCAGGGCGACATCACGATGTACGGCGGCGCCGGGGTGCACACCAACTTCGGTGGCGGCATCCAGATGCTCACCCCGGGCGGGCAGCAGGTGTTCGGCATCGAGGGCGAGGCGCCGCCGTCCACCGCCGGGGTCATCACCCAGGGCGCGGGGGACATCCAGCTGTTCGCCAATGGCAGCGTGCTGCTGGGCCAGAGCCGCATCATGACCACCTTCGGCGGGGACATCCTGGCCTGGTCCTCGGCCGGCGACATCAACGCCGGGCGTGGCTCCAAGACCACCCTGGTGTACACACCGCCGCGCCGGGTCTACGACAACTGGGGCAACGTCACCCTGTCGCCGAGCGTGCCCAGTACCGGCGCCGGCATCGCCACCCTGGCCCCCATCGCTGAGGTGCCGTCGGGCGACATCGACCTGCTGGCGCCCCTGGGCACCATCGATGCGGGGGAGGCGGGCATCCGCGTCTCCGGCAACGTCAACATCGCCGCGCTGCAGGTGGTCAACGCCGCCAACATCCAGGTGCAGGGCAAGTCCAACGGCGTGCCGGTGGTGGCTGCGGTGAACACCGGCGCGCTGTCCTCGGCCAGTTCGGCGGCCAGCTCCGCCAGCGACGCCGCCGAAGGCGTGGCCCGCGACCAGCAGGCCGCCTCGCGCCAGCGCCAGCCGTCGATCTTCACGGTGCAGGTACTGGGCTTCGGCAACGAGCGGGTGGAGCCCACCAACGAGGGCGCCAGCCGCACGCCGACCTACGACCCCGGCAGCAGCGTGCAGGTGCTCGGCGCCGGCCAACTGGACGACCAGGCACGCAACCAGCTGACCCCGGAGGAACAGCGCAACCTGACCCTCTGATCCCACCCCTTCACCGCCCTGCGGGGCGGTATCCCTTTCCCGAGGGCGGCAGGCGACTGCCGCTCTTTTTTTTAACGGCGAGAAGATAGGCCTTGCTCGGCCTCGTCTGCTTGGTTGGCTATTCGCTGGCCTGACGGACGGGGGGCGCATGGTTGGGAAAGGGCTTGAGCGAAGTTCCCGGCGCCATAAGTGAGGGGAGGGGCTTACGGCTATCGCCAGTTCCACGGCGACCTGCGTGAACGGGGTCGTCTATGTCACAGGGCCTCAATAAAAATTGAGAACCCCATGCGCCCTATCAGGAACACCAATAAAACCAGGAAGAAAATCCGAATGAATCCACTTCCATAACGAAGTGCTAAGAACACGCCGGTGAGGGCGCCGGCGATATTGCACAGGCTCACCATGCCACCGATAAGCCAGAGCACATTACCTGAGGGTACGAAGAAAAATAGCGCAGCACTGAAGGTGCCCAAATTAACGAGCTTGGCCGAAGCCGACGCATTAAGAAAATCGAAGCCGAAGTACTTTACAAAAACAAACAGCAAAAGACTCCCGCTGCCAGGGCCAAATACGCCGTCATAGAATCCCAATAACGCGCCAAAGAAAACGCCCAGCACAATCTCTTTTGGCCCATGTTCGACAGATCGATGAACTCGGCCTAAGTCCTTCTTGGCAAAGGTATAGACAGCCATCACTATCAACACCACAAAGACGACGTACTCCATTGCCTCTTTAGGTATCAATGAAACAGAGAAAGCACCTAGAAAAGAGAAAATAAAGGCAGCGATCATGGTTGGAAGAATTAATTTCCAAGCAATATGTATGCGCCTCAAATAGCGGGATATGGAAAAGCAATTCCCTAGCAGCACGGCCAGCTTATTGGTCCCGAAGACCGTCGCCAGGCTTTGCTGAGGGAGGGCATGAAGCAGGGCAGGCACCTGAACAAGCCCCCCACCTCCAACTGCTGCATCGATCAAACCGCCGCAGAATGCAAAAAAACCCAATGCGACGAGGGTGTATTCAACGGTCATGAAAAAATCTCTTCACCTTCCACTGTTCACATCATCTCCCGAAGCCGTATCCATGCAGAGATCAGATGAGCGAAACCGCTGATGCGCAGCCGCATCGCACCAGCGGCAAGCAGTTTTAAAACACGATCAAGCAGTCAAGGCCTCGTGCAAACTACGGAATGCCTTTCCAACACGGCCGTTATAATCAATCATGATTTCTTTCAAACGATTAATGTCAAACTCCAAGTCGGCGAATCGGCAATAGGCCTGAGCGGCGGCCAATGCATGCAATCCATGCCTGTTCTCCACCTCTCCTGAGTGGCCCATGACATAACCCTTGGCATTCCGAAGCGCCTTCACGTCAGCGCGAAGATCTGGATTGACGGCGTTTAGCTTCTCTTCGATATATTGCGCAATATAGTTGTATTCGCGACCATTCCAGAGCTCTGACGCCACTGACGTCATCATGGCCTCCAACATGGATCGCTTGTATTCATGGGAATTCAAAGGCGATTTGTTTTCTGCGATGCCTACTCTGTAGAGGAAGCCTGAGAACTCATTGCACCCGGGTACGACATATTGACTTTCGACCCAGCGCGAAGCGCCGAACGCGGACGTCATGTATCCGTACATGCCATCGTGCCCTTCATGGCCGAGACCGAAGTCATCCTTGGCCACTTCATGCATATGTGCCATGACATTGTTGTACAGGGATTGCTGATGAGCAGGAATCGCGCCTGCGTCAGCAGCCAGTCGCATGATTATTTTTGCTGAAACCAGGCTTGTGGTCTTATGGGTTTCATTCCAGCCATTGAAGAACTTCAACACACCTTCATCGACAAGCGCTTTCTCTAGAAACGCATTGAAGCTCTTCTCTGTCCACCCCTGCGACGCTTGAGTTGTTTCATGGCCTAGCACTTCATGCATCGCCAACTGGATAGCGGGAACCTGATCTACGTGTGCAGGAATTGCAGCTTTACGCTGATCGCCGCAAATTACCCGACCAGGAATCTTCAAGGCTGCGAAGTGCTTGGGAAGATCTTCAATAAATGCCTCGCCAAATTGCTGCATGGATAGTTGGTGCTGGGGCACAACTATATTGCCTTCCATAACAATAGAATTCATTGCTTAACCTTCTTCCATAAAGTGTGTGAGCGGACGTGTTGTCGCTTCAAGTTAAGGGCGGGCACGAAGCTAGGTCACTTGTACGCGCCAAACAAGTAATTTATAATCACGCCACTATTCACTTTAAATGAATCGTCGGTGCAGCAATGGAACTGTCGCAACTCAAAATGTTTAAAGTGACTGCAGAGCAGGGAAGTATTGTCAAAGCCTCCAAGATATTGCACTGCGTCCCCTCCAACATTACCAACAGGATAAAGCTGTTGGAGCAGGAACTTGGAGTGAGTCTTTTTATACGTAAAGGTCGGGGGCTGATCATAAGCCCTTCCGGTGAGTTGCTTCTCGGTTACGTGAACAAGATTCTCGATACTTGCCAAGAGGCGAAAAGAGCGCTTGACCCTGAGGCGACACCAGCCGGGGTGCTCAAGATAGGCGCTATCGAATCAGCCGCGACTGGCCGCCTACCTGCTCTACTGTCCCGTTACCATGTGCACTACCCGAGTGTGCACATGCAGTTCAGTACCGGCACGTGGTCACAATTAGTCGCCGAGATTATTGGGCACAAGTTGGATGGCGCAATCATCGCCGTAAAGAGCGACCACGCTGACATTGCCCAACTGGAAATATACAAAGAGCCCTTGATACTGATCGCATCAGAATCCATAGGCGAAATCACCTCTGCTGATGATGTCAACAATCTGAATATTTTTATGTGGCCTGAAGGCTGCCCTTATCGCCACGCCCTTGAGCGCTGGCTAAAGGCCGCACAGGTATCAACACCGATAACCAGCATCGCGAGCTATGGAACCATTCTTGGCTGCGTCAGTGCAGGTGCGGGGGTTTCTCTGGTTCCCTCTGGCGTGTTCGAGCAGTACAAGAAGATTGGCAATATAAAAGGCTATGCCTTCGACGACCTGACGCCAATACAGAATTACTTCATCTGGAACAAGAATATTGGATTGCATCGAGCACGGGATGCCTTTGCAGAATTGATAACGGATGAGTTCAGAAACATCAGTACATTCCAGGAACGGCCTGAATGAGCCCGGCATTTTCCACCGACCTCAGACTTCGCTGATATTGAAAGCAGCAAACCGATCAAAAACGTTCAGATCACCCGCTCACTCATGAATAGCGTGACCAGAAGAAGAGGCCCGGCATCAGCCGGGCTTCTTCATTTCGGGCGAGCCGTTTCTGCAGAAATGGCAGAGGTTCCGGGCGCCCCGGACAGCACGTTCCCGAGCGCAGCCCTTGGCGATCCTGGAAGGGTTGCGAGATCCGCCGCATGGGTTTCGCTGCGCTCTACCCATCCTACGAAAAGCTGAGCGAGGCGCGGGGCGGGGCCGTGCGTAGGGTGGATGCCGCTCTTCGCATCCACCAGGTGGAGGCGGGCATGGGCACTCTGTAATGCCCATTCCAGACGCTTTTCACCCTGTCAGTGGCTCGCCGGAAGCACCGTGCGGCGGTGCGCACACGGCACACCCTACGATCCTGTCGGGTCCTCCGATTGAATCCTCACAAGCAGAACCGATGACTCATGACCACGTCCTAAGAACCTGGCTTCCCACGCTCAAATGAAAACGCTCTTTCTGCGTTAGCTTTTTGTGGTTTTAAAGCAAGCGCTCAATCACGGTGCTTCCTCCACTCACATGCAAAGCTGCCCTTGCAGGCTTTTCCACTGCCTCATATAGTCCGCCCGTTGCGGTCAATCCCGCAGCCGATCTTGGCCGGTCGAACTCTCTAGGTGCACAGGCGCCGCCTATCCGATTGCAGGCGCCTTCTTCTCACACCAGGAGCATCACGTCATGACTCGCGCCGCTCTCGATAGCTTCATTTCTTCTGTATTCGCACCCAGCCACCGTTGCAGTGGTGGAGGTGTTCATCATGGCTGACCTGCGCCCGCTCTCCGCCAACCCTTCCGGTTCTTCTGTCCTCTTGCTCGATGGCAGCCGGTCATACATGGAACTCCAGGAGACAGCCGAGTACCGCCTGGTTGCTGCGCGAGATTTGCTCGCCAGTCTCTCGTGCATGGAGGGCTCCTGTGTCGATGGGCGTGATCTGGCCAATGTGGCCGACGCGGCCTATTTGCTGCTGTCGGATGCAAGCGACTTGTTCCGTGCCGCCCGCGAGGCGGTGCGGCGTGATCGCCTGGGCGTTCGTCGCTAAGCCCTTTACGTGCCCATGAAGAGGCCCGGCATCAGCCGGGCTTCTTCATTTCAGGCGAGCCGTTTCGGCCGAGATGGCAGAGGTTCCGGGTGCCCCGGACAGCACATTCCCGAGCGCAGCCCTTGGCGATCCTGGAAGGTGCTGCGAGATCCGCCGCATGGGTTTCGCTGCGCTCTACCCATCCTACGAAAAGCTGAGCGAGGCGCGGGGCAGGGCCGTGCGTAGGGTGGATGCCGCTCTTTGCATCCACCGGGCGGAGGTGGGCATGGGCACCCTGTAATGCCCGTTCCAGACGCTTTTCACCCCGCCAGGCCCTTCCCGCCGTTCTCCGTTCATGAAGATTCGATGACAAAAGTTCGGTGGTGCCGTCCGGCCCCGGTCAAGGTCATGTACGGAGCGTCAACGGCGAGGGATATCGCCGAGAGGGAACGTGTCGCCAGGGATGGCGACGACTTTCGCCCGCGGTTTGCGGGCGTGCCGAGGCCACTGGAACAAGGGCGATGGGGAATATGGACGGTTACTCGAAAGTGGGGATGCAGGAGCTCGACCAGCGGCTGTCGAAGATTGTCGAGGCGGCGCGCAAGAAGCCGGTCTCGGTCTACCGCTACGGCGCACCCTGGGTCTGGATCGTGTCCCAGGACGACTGGCAGAGCGCCCTCAAGGAAGTGTCCAGCTACATCCCGCCCGGCCATTCGCTGGTCCTGTTGCGACCGCAGATCGACGAGGTGATGGGCAAGGCCCTGGCCGAACTCCAGGGCTGGGCGGCCACCCAGCAGCTGCAGGTGCCGCTGCCGGCCTTGCTCCATGCGCTGCTGCTGCAACTGCTCTATTCGCTGCCCAGCGAGAAGCAGCTCTACGAGCAGCTCAATTACAACCTGCTGTTCCGCTGGTTCGTCGGCCTCGAGCTGAACCAGCGGGTCTGGGGCTTCGCCACCTTCGTCCGTGATCTCGGCGTGGTGCTGGACAACCCCCAGGCGGTACGCCTGATCGAGCGGGTGATAGGCGAGGTGTTCTCCGGCGGGTTGATGCAGATGCCGGAGTTCTCGCTGAACTTCGCCCAGTTGCACACCTGGCTGGCCCGGCCCGCCGCCGGCGCAAGGCAACGCTGAGGCGGCCTGCGAACCAACAACGAAACGTTCACTGATGCGGTGGGGTACGCGCGTTCGGCGCGGCCACGCCTGCACGGAAGGCAGCCCGGGATGCCGGGCGCCATTTCACGAGGGGGCTGTGTGGGTCATCTGTCATTCAACCAACGAGGCGTCGCCGCGTCCCTGAGCCTGCCGTTCGCGCCGGCCTGCCTGGCCCTGGCGATCCACGCCGCGCCGGTGTTCGCGGAGGAGGGGGCGCAGCCGGTGGCGAGCGCCGACGCTCCGGCGCGGCTGGTCGACGTCAACGAATACGTGGTGCGCGGCAACACGGTGCTGGAAGCCCGCGACATCGAGGAGGCGGTCTACCCCTTCCTCGGCCCGCAGCGCAGCCTCGCCGACATCGAGGGCGCCCGCGACGCCCTGCAGCAGCGCTACCAGGGCAAGGGCTACCAGTCGGTGTTCGTCGAGCTGCCGGAGCAGCAGGTCGAAGGCGGCGTGGTCTACCTGCAGGTCAGCGAAACCAAGGTCGGCCGCGTGCGCGTGGTCGGTGCCAAGCACTACTCGCCGGTGGCCATCCTCGATGACGTACCGGCATTGGAGGAGGGCAAGGTGCCCGACTTCGCCAAGGTCCAGGGCGAACTGGCGGCGATCAACCGCAACCCCGGGCGCCAGGTGGTGCCACTGTTACGCGAGGGCCAGCGCCCAGGAACCATGGACGTGGACCTGCAGGTGGAGGACAAGAACCCCTGGCAGGCCAGCGTCGGCCTGAACAACGACTACAGCGCCGACACCGAGAAGCTGCGCTCCGTGGTCAGCCTCGGCTACAACAACCTTTTCCAGCGCGGCCACAGCGCCTCGCTGACCTACTTCACCGCCCCGGAGGACCGCAACAACGCCGAGGTCTGGTCCGGCTCCTACGCCGCGCCCCTGGACGAGCGCTGGACGCTGCAGTTCTCCGGCTACCAGTCCGACAGCGACGTGGCCACCATCGGCGGCAGCAACGTGCTCGGCAAGGGCCACTCCTACGGCGCCTCGCTGATCTACGGCCTGCCGCCGGAAGGCCCCTGGGCCCACTCGCTGTCGGTGGGCGTGGACTTCAAGGATTTCGAGGAGTCGCTGCAGTTCGGCGGCGCCGAAGACAAGGTGCCGCTCAAGTACGCCCCCATCACCCTGGGCTACAACGGCTACCGCTACACCGAGGCCTCGCAGCTGGGCCTCGGCCTGTCGCTGGTGGCCGGCACCCGCGAGTTCCTCGGCTACGGCAGCGACGCCGAGGCGTTCGACTACAAGCGCTACCGCGCCAACCCCAGTTTCGCCGTGTTCAAGGGCGACGCCACCTACACCTTCGGCTTCGGCGCTGACTGGCAGTCGGCCTCCAAGCTGGGCTTCCAGCTGGCCTCCGGGCCGCTGGTCTCCAACGAGCAGTTCTCCGCCGGCGGCGCCACCAGCGTGCGCGGCTACCTGGCCGCCGAGCGCACCGGCGACGACGGCTGGCTGCTCTCCCAGGAGCTGCGCACGCCGTCGCTGGTCAGCTTCCTTGGCAAGGGCCTGGGCAGCCATGTCGAGGACTGGCGCTTCTACGCCTTCGCCGAGGGCGCGCACCTCTCCCTGCAGGACCCGCTGCCCGACCAGGAAGACAGCTACAGCCTCGCCAGCGTGGGCCTGGGCACCCGCGCCACGCTGCGTGAGTGGCTGTCCGGCAGCCTCGACTGGGGCTACCCGCTGAAAGACGGCCCCAACACCAAAAAACGAGACCCGCGCGTGCACTTCAGCGTGCAGGCGAACTTCTGACCCCACAGGCACAGACTTCGGAGTGACACACATGCAACGCTTGATCTTCACCGCGCTCATCAGCCTGGGGCTTATGTACCCGGCGATCGCCAGTGCCTGGTGGCAGGACGACTGGCTCTACCGCAAGCAGATTTCCGTTGACACCACGCCCCAGGGCGCGGCCATCGACCAGGCCGCCGGGCGCACGCCGCTGCTGGTGCGCCTGCACACCGGCAACTTCAGCTTTGACGGGGTCAACGAGAACGGCTCGGACATCCGCTTCGTCGCCGCCGATGACAAGACCGTGCTCAACCACCAGGTGGAAAGCTTCGACCCGCTGATGGGCATGGCGTTGATCTGGGTCGACGTGCCACAGGTGGAAGGCGGCCAGCGCCAGGACATCTGGATGTACTACGGCAACGCCAAGGCGCCGGCCACCGGCAACGGCCAGCTGACCTTCGATCCGGACTACAGCCTGGTCTACCACTTCGACGGCGCCGTCGGTGCGCCCCCCCGTGACACCACCGCCTACGGCAACCACGGGCAGACGCCCCCCGCCAGCAGCATCGACGGGGTGATCGGCCGCGCCGCCCAGCTCAATGGCCAGCCGTTGATGCTGCCGGCCAGCCCGTCCCTGGCCCTGCCGGCCGGTGGCGCCTTCACCTTCAGTGCCTGGGTGCGCGCCGACCAGTCCGCCGGTGACCAGCTGCTGCTGGCCCGTCGCGACGGCGGCAACACGCTGCTGCTGGGCCTGGCCCAGGGCCTGCCCTTCGTCGAGGTCAACGGCCAGCGCGCCCAGGCCACCCAGGCCCTGGCCGCCGGGCAGTGGCAGCACCTGGCCCTGAGCGCCGACGGCAGCGCCCTGCGCCTGTACGTCAATGGTCGCGAATCCGGCAGCCTGGCACTGTCGCTGCCGGCCTTCGCTTCGGTGATCGCCATCGGCGCCGACCTGCCGAACACCCAGGCTGCACCGGCTGCACCCGTCGAAGGCGCCACTGCCGAAACCCCGGCCCCGGCCGCCTTCGGTGCCTTCGCCGGCGCCATTGACGAGCTGCGCCTGTCCAAAGTGGCACGCCCGGCGGCGCTGATCCTCGCCGACGCCACCGCCCAGGGCGCCGAATCGCGCCTGGTGGTCTATGGCGTCGATGAAGAACAGTCCGGCTTCGGTTTCGGCAGCCTCGGCTTCCTGCTCAAGGCGGTGCCGGTGGATGCCTGGGTGATCATCGCCGTCCTGATCCTGATGATGATCCAGTCCTGGGTGATCATGATCCGCAAGAGCCGCAGCGTGGCCCGCGTGACCCGCGCCAACCAGCTGTTCCGCGAGCAGTTCGCCCGCGTCGGCACCCGCCTGGAAATGCTCGCCGACGACCGCGCCCTCAACGAGGGGCTGGTGGATTCCTCGCTCTGGCGCCTGTACCTGGTGGCGGTGAAGGAAATCCGCACCCGTCGCGACCAGGGCGCCGACACCTCGTCCATTTCCGCCGCCACCATCGAAGCCATCCGCGCCTCCATGGACGGCGTGCGCACCCGCGAGAACCAGCAGCTGTCCTCGCGCCTCTCCACCCTGTCCAACGCCATCGCCGGCGGCCCCTACATCGGCCTGCTGGGTACGGTGCTGGGCATCATGGTGGTGTTCCTCGGCACCGCCATGGCCGGCGACGTCAACATCAACGCCATCGCCCCCGGCATGGCCGCCGCGCTGCTGGCCACCGCCATGGGCCTGTTCGTCGCCATCCCCGCGCTGTTCGGCTACAACCGCCTGACCACGCGCAACCGTGAGGTCAGCGCCGACATGCGGGTGTTCGTCGACGAGTTCGTCACCCGCCTGGCCGAAGTGCATGGCGAATCCCAGTTCAGCGAAGCGGCTCACCGGCGGGGTTTCCATGCCGGCAGCGCACCGCTGACCGCTTGAGGACGCAGCCATGGCCAACCTGAGCAGCAGTCATGACGACGACGAGGACGCCGCCGTCGACAGCATCAACATCACACCCCTGGTGGACGTGCTGATGGTGGTGCTGGTGATGTTCATCCTCACCGCCACCGCCCAGGTCTCGGGCATCCAGATCAACCTGCCCAAGGCCAGCGCGGCCATCTCCCTGGCGCAGCCGAAGACCAAGGCCATCTCGGTCAACGACGGCGGCCAGGTGTTCCTCGACGCCTACCCGGTGACCCTGCCGGAACTGGAGGACCGCCTGCGCACCGAGAAGGCGCTGAACCCCGACTTCCCGGTGATCGTGCGCGGCGACGCCACGGTGCAGTACCAGAAGGTCATCGAAGTGCTCGACCTGCTGCGGCGCCTGGAGCTTTCCCAGGTCGGGCTGGTCACCGGCAAACCGAACCAGGGCTGACCATGACCACCTTTCCCAGCAAGGGCCCGGACAGCGGGCTCGCCGAAGTCCGCAGCGCCGAGCCGAAATGGCGCCGGCCGCTGGTCTGGGGCGTGGGGGCGCTGGTCGCCGCCGGCCTCGCCTGGCTGCTCTGGCAGTGGGCCAACGACATGAGCGGCATACGCCGCGAGGCGCCGAAGATCCCCGCGATCATCCCGCTGCCACCGCCGCCGCCCCCACCGCCGGTGCAGGAGAAGCCGCCGGAGCCGGAAACCCCGGTGGAGGAAAAGATCGTCGAGCCGGAGCCCACCCCCGAGCCCGAAGAGGTCAAGCCGGAGGAAGAAGCACCGCCGACACCCGCCGATGACCTGGCCAACCCCATGCAGATGGATGGCGACGCCCAGGCCGGTTCCGACGCCTTCAACATCGGCGCCGGCAAGGGTGGCGGCATGGCCGGCAGCGGCAGTGGGCGCCTGGGCAACGGCACCTACAGCCAGTTCCTCTCCTATGCCTTCCAGCGCCTGATGCGCGACAGCCCCGAACTGCGTTCGCTGGCGTTCCGCGTGAACCTGGAGGTGTGGATCAACCAGAGCGGCCAGGTCACCCGGGTGGAGCTGACCCGCTCCACCGGCGACCCGGAACTCGACGCCAAGGTGCTGGCCGCGCTGCGCGGCTCGCCGCCCCTGGAACGCCCGCCGGCCTCGATGTCGATGCCGGTCCGCCTCTCATTGCAAGGACGCCGGCCCAGCTAGGCCGCGCCACTCAAGAACAGCCAAGGAGTAGAACCATGATCTGCAGAATGAGCCGACTGGCGCTGGGGATTGGTGCCGTGGTCGCCGGCCTGGCCGGCCCGGCGCTGGCACAACCGCCGGCACCTTCGGAGAACGCCACCATCAACCTGATCCGCCTGCTGGTGCAGCAGGGCGTGCTCAAGCAGGAGCAGGCCCAGGCGCTGATCCAGCAGGCCGAGGCCGAGGCCGTGCAGGCCCGCCAGGCCGCTGCCTCGGCACCGGCGGCCCCGGCCGGCGTGCCGGGGGAGGTGCGTGTGCAATACGTGCCGGCCATCGTCCGCGACCAGATCCGTGATCAGGTCAAGGCCGAGGTCATGGCCCAGGCCAAGCAGGAAAACTGGGCTGCGCCCAACACCTTCCCCGACTGGGTGTCGCGCATCAGCCTGGAGGGCGACGTGCGCCTGCGCAGCGAGTCGCGCTACTTCGCCGACACCAACAGCGACCGCATCACCGACTTCGCGCGGCTCAACGACCGCGGCCCCTACGACGTCAACAAGAACACCAACACGCAACTGCCGCCGCTGCTCAACACCCGCGAAGACCGCGAAAACCTGCTGCGCCTGCGGGCCCGCCTGGGCATGCGCGCGGTGCTTTCGCCGAGCTGGACGGCGGTCATGCGCGTCGGCACCGGCTCCGACAGCGGCCCGGTGTCCACCACCCAGACCCTGGGCGGCGGCTTCGGCAAGAAGGACCTCTGGCTCGACCAGGGCTACCTCGCCTACAAGCCCGACGAACGCCTGACCCTTACCGGCGGGCGCATGCCCAACCCGTTCTACACCACCGACCTGCTGTACTCCGGTGACCTCAATTTCGACGGCCTGGCGGCGGTGTTCGACCAGCCGCTGGACCGCGACATGGCGCTGTTCGGCACCGTCGGCGCGTTCCCGGTGGAGTACACCTCCGACACCGCCAGCAGCAACGGCTTCGACAAGGAAAGCAGCGAGAACAACTGGCTCTACGGCGCCCAGTTCGGCGCCCGCTGGCAGTTGGACGCGGACAACAGCGTCAAGGGCGCGCTGGCCTACTACCGCTTCGACGATATCGAAGGCAAGCGCTCCAGCCCCTGCTCGCTGTACTCGGGGCAGCCGGCCTGCGACACCGACGAATCGCGCCCCGCCTTCATGCAGAAGGGCAACACCCTGATGCTGCTGCGCGACGTCGTCATCGACCCCACCCGGCCCACCACCACGCCGCAGCCGCAGTTCGTCGGCCTGGCCTCCGAGTTCAACCTGGTGGACCTCAACCTCGCCTGGGACACCGCGCTGTTCCACGACTTCAAGCTGCGCAGCCAGGCCCACTACGTGCGCAACCTCGGCTACGACGAAGGCGAGATGCGCAAGCGCTCCGCCGGCCAACTGGCCAGCAACGTCGATGCCAACGGCAACATCGAAAGCGGCGATACCGCCTGGATGCTGCAGTTCACCCTGGGCAACGCCCTGGACCTGAAGAAGCACGGCGACTGGAACCTCTACGCCGGCTACAAGCGCATCGAACCCGACGCTCTGCCGGACGGCTTCAACGACTCGTCCTTCCACCTCGGCGGCACCAACGCCAAGGGCTGGTTCCTCGGCGCCAACTACGGCTTCGACAAGAACGTGGTCGGCAGCGTGCGCTGGCTGAGCGCGCAAGAGGTGTACGGCGCGCCCTTCGATATCGACGTCCTGCAACTGGAGGTCAACACGCGCTTCTGATGCGCGTGTGGCCAAGGAGCGAGAGCATGAACACCCGATCGCACACACCGCTGAAGCTGGGCCTGGCCCTGCTGCTGGGGGCCTGCGTCGCCAACTCGGCCTCGGCCGAAGGCATGGAGGAACGCCTGCGCGCCCAGCTGCGCACCACCACCCAGCAACTGCAGGCGTTGCAGAGCGAACAGGCCCAGGCCGCCGCCGCGCGTACGGCGGCGGAAGGCCAGCTGACGGCGGCCCAGACGCAGATCAAGCAGCTCACCGCCGAGCTGGCCAAGGCCAAGGGCCAGGCCGAGCAACTGAGCGGCCAGCAGGACAGCCTGCGCAACGCTGCCCAGGCCCAGGTGGCTGCCAGCAACGAGCAGGTGGGCAAGTTCAAGCAGGCCTACGAAGAGCTGCTGGGGCGCGCCCGTGGCATCGAATCGGCCCGCGCCCAACTGGCCACCGACCTCGCCACCCGCGATGAGCAGGTGCAGCAGTGCACCACCAAGAACCAGCAGATGTACCAGGTGGCCAAAGGCATCCTCGAGGCCTACGAGAAGATCGACGTCGCCGAGGTGATGAAGATCCGCCAGCCCTTCGCCGGCAGTGCCCGGGTGAAGTTCGAGGAACTGGGGCAGGTCTACGGCGACGCGCTTTACAAAAATCAGTTCGACGCCGCCATGGTGCCCGCCACCGGGCAGTGATCCAGGGCGCCGGCAGTGCCGGCGCCAACCGCAGACAAGGAGTAGCGCAATGACCGCAATCGACATGATCCACAGCATCAGCCCCGACCAGCTCACCGAGCGCCTGCAGGCCGCCGGCTACCGCGTCAACCGCAGCGAACAGGGCGGCGTGGTGCAACTGCTCAGCGCCAGCCAGGGCATCGGCTTCGCCGTGCGCTTCGGCAACCCGGCCCAGGAGCCGGGCGCCTACCTCGACTACTGCTTCAGCTGCGCGCTGCGCATCCAGGGCGAGCTGCCGGCGGGCATGGCCGAGGTGTGGAACGCCACTCGCCGCTTCGCCCGCCTGTCGCGCCAGGGCGAATTCCTCGTGCTGGAGATGGACGCCATCGTCGCCGCCGGCGTCAGCCCGCAGCACCTGCAAAGCCAGATGGAACTGTGGGACCGCCTGTTGCAGGAATTCATCGCCTACCTGCGCGACTACAGCCAGGCCATGGCCCGCGAGCAGGCCGCGGCCACCCCGGCACCGGCCGAAACCGCGGACAACGAGGCGTGACGACCATGAGCACGAAGGGCCGTTGGCTCGGCATAGGCGCCATCGCCGCGGTGGCGCTGGCCGTGGGCCTGGCCCTCGGGCTGCGCCCGGGCAGCGGCCTCGAGGCGGCGGTGCAGGCCGTGCCCGAGGTGCAGCAGGCGAGGGCGGCCAGCCAGGCCGCCCCTGCCGAGCGGGCAGTGGCGCGCCTGGGTGAACTGGCGCTGGGCGAGGGCGAACTGCAGGCGCTACTGGATGGCCTGCCGGCGGCCAGCCGCGAGCAGCTGCGCGCCGACCGTGGCGCCCTGGAAGGCTGGATACGCGGGCGCCTGGCGGAGAAGGCCCTGTTGCAGCAGGCCCAGGCCCAGGGCTGGGAGGAGCGCCCGGAAATCCAGCGCATGACCCGCGCCGCCACCGAGCAGATCCTCCTGCGCACCTACCTGGAATCTGTGAGCCAGGTGCCTGCCGATTACCCCAGCGATGCCGAGTTGCAGGCCGCCTATGAGGCCGGCAAGGACAACTGGGTGACCCCGCCGCTGTACCGCGTCAGCCAGATCTTCCTCGCCGTCGGTCCCGGTGCGGCGGAAGAACAGGTGCGCAAGCAGGCCATCGAGCTGGCCCGCCGCGCGGCGGCGGCCAACGCCGATTTCGCTGCCCTGGCGCGCCAGTATTCCCAGGATGCCCGCACGGCCGAGCAGGGCGGCGACACTGGTCTGCAGCCGCTGCAGCAGTTCGTTCCGGCGATGCGCCAGGTGCTTGCCCGCCAACGCGTGGGCAGCGTCTCCGAGCCGCTGCGTAGCGACGCGGGCTACCACATCCTCAAGCTCACCGAGCAGCAGCCCGGGCGCAGCGCCAACCTCGACGAGGTGCGCGACCGCCTGCGCCAGGCCCTGCGTGCCCAGCGCCAGGAACAGGTGGCACGGGCCTACCTGGACGGCATGGTCAGCTCGGCGACCCTGAGCATCGACGGGGCGAGCCTCAACCAGGCACTGGAGAAGGGCCGCTGACACAGCGCCGGGCGGGAGGCCCGGCGCGCCGCAACCTTACGGAGGAGGGCATATGGCATTTCAGGAGAACGAACAGGCGACGACCCATAGCGCGGCCGTCGCAGGCGGGCATGCGGCGGACGACGGCTTCTTCGGCCTGGACGTGGAGGCGGCGCATTACTTCGTGGTGGCGGCCCGTTGCGGCTGCTTCATGCAGGCGGCGCGCAGCCTGAGCATCAAGCCGACGCTGCTGCGCAAGAAGCTCGGGTTGCTGGCCGCCTGGGCCGGGCACCCGTTGTTCCTGCACCAGGGCAACGCCCTGGTGCTGAGCCCCGAGGGCCGGCGCCTGCGCACCCAGCTGGTGGCGCGCCTGGCGGTGCTGTCGCCGGGCCTGGCGCAAAACGAAGACCAGCCCCTGGTGCGCATCGCCGTCGCCGAGCCGCTGCTGCACGACATCCTCGGCCGCGACCTGCTGGCCTTCCTCCGCCAGCACGCCAACGTGCGCCTGGAACTGGCGCGCCTGGACGAGGGCGAAACCCCCGCGCCGGACACCGACCTGCGCGTCTGGCTGGCCCCGCCCGACGACGTCGAACCCTGGCCGGGCTTCGCCAGCGCCCACCTGGAGTGCCTCGCCCAGCTGGAATACCTGCCCCACGTCGCCAAGCGCTACTCCCGCGAGACCAGCCGCCCGCGCAGCCTGGTGGAGCTGGAGGACTACATGCTCGTCGACCTGCAGGGCTACGCCGGCATCGATGCACTGCAACCCTGGAACCTGGCCATCGCCGACCGCCGCGCCGGGGTTACCCGGGTCAACTCCTACGAAATGCTCCGGCAGATGATCCAGTGGAGCGCCTGCATCGGCCTGCTGCCCCATTACGTCGGCCAGCTGGACAAGAACCTCATGGCCCTGCCGGCGCTGTTCGAACCGCGCATGGACATGCAGGCCTGGCTCGCCGTGCGCGCCGGCGAAGAAGAACGCGAGGAAGTCCGCCGCCTAATCGCCCTGGTGCATGCCGCCTTCGATGAGCGTCGGGATTGGTTCTAGCCGGGGAGACCGGCAGCATGGGTTTCGCTTCGCTCTACCCATCCTACGAAGCGTTATTCGACCCGCTGGCACGGTGCCCACGTAGGATGGGTAGAGGCACGAAACCCATCAATCGCCCGGGCTCCGACGCGTCCGGCTTGCTCGTGTGCGCGGATCTGCCTGGCGCGGTGTTCGCCCGGATCAGCATGGGTTTCGCTTCGCTCTACCCATCCTACGAAGCACCATGCCCGTAGGATGGGTAGAGGCACGAAACCCATCAATTCCCCGGCTCCGGGGCATTCGGCTTGCTCGTGTGGGTCCAATCGCGCTGGCGGATCTGCTTGGCGCGGCGTTCGAGCACGAGATAGACCACGCAGGCGATGGCCAGGGGCAGGAGGAAGTAGATGGCGCGGTAGCCGATCAGCGCGGCGAGGACGGTGCCCTTGGACATCTGGTGCTGCATCAGCGCGATGAACACCGCCTCCAGCACGCCGAGCCCGGCGGGGATGTGGGTGATGACCCCGGCGATGCTGCTGATCAGCAGGATGCCGAGGATGGAGGGGTAGAAGGCCTCCTTGGGCAGCAGGATCCAGATCAGCAGCGCCATCAGCGACCAGTTGAGCATGCCCAGGCCGACCTGGATCAGCGCCATGCGCAGGCTCGGCAGGGTCAGCTCCTGGTCGCGGAAGCGCCAGTTGCGGCGCTTGGAGAAGCGGCAGGCACCGAGGTAGGCGAGTGCGGCCGCGACCAGGGCGAAGCCGATCGCTTGCAGGCCGGTCTCGCCGATTTTCCAGCCCTCGGGCAGGTCCACCAGGCGCAGGGAGAACACGCAGCCGGCCAGCAGCATGTAGCCCAGCCAGTTGGTGATCAGGCTCAGGCTGAGCACCTTGGTGATGGTCGGCACATCCAGCCCCAGGCGCGAGTAGAGGCGGTAGCGCAGGGCGATGCCGCCGACCCAGGAGCTGAGGTTGAGGTTGAAGGCGTAGCAGACGAAGGTCACCGGGATGGTCTGCCAGGCCGGCAGCTTGTGGGCGGTGTAGTGGCGGCCCACCAGGTCGAAGCAGCAGTAGGTGGCGTAGCTCGCCGCGCAGGCCAGGCCGGCCAGGGCCAGGGTGGTGGCGCTGTAGTTGGTGATGGCCTGGCGCACTTCCTGCCAGTCGAGGTTCTTCACCAGCATGAACAGCAGCACCGGCACCAGGCAGAAGAAGAACGCGGTCAGGCCGCGCTTGGCCCAGGTCTTCCAGGTGGCCTTGCCTGCGCTCATGAGCTCTTCTCCTGCTCGTAGACCGGCTCGGCGCCGGCCTCTTCCAGGGGCTGCAGCGACTTGATGCGCGGCGAGTGGGCCGGGAACCAACCGGCGATCGCCGGGAAGTGACGCAGGAAGTGGAAGCTGAGGAAGATCAGCGGCGCCCGCCACCAGTGGCCGCGGGTGATGCGCTGCAGGGTCACGCGTTTGCACTTGGCATCGGCGAGCTGCTGCAGGTGGTCGTGCAACTGCTGGTTGAAGGCCGGGTCACGGATGATCAGGTTGGCCTCCAGGTTCAGCGACAGGCTCAGCGGGTCGAGGTTGCTGGAGCCCACCGTGGCCCATTCGCTGTCCACCAGCGCCACCTTGCCGTGCAGCGGCCGCTGGCAGTACTCGTGGATCACCACGCCGTCGCGCAGCAGGTAGTTGTAGAGCAGTCGCGAGCACAGGCGCACCAGGGGCATGTCCGGCTGGCCCTGCATGATCAGCGTCACCTGCACGCCACGGCGGGCGGCGTTGCGCAGCTCGCGCAGCAGGCGATAGCCGGGGAAGAAATAGGCATTGGCCACCACCAGCCGCTGCCGGGCCGAGCGCAGGGCGCGCAGGTACTGCTCCTCGATGTCGTTGCGATGGCGCTCGTTGTCGCGGATCGACAGCAGCATGCGCGCCTGCCCGGCCGCGCGGTTTTCCGGCGATTCCGGCAGCAGGCTATGCACCTCGCTGGCGCTGTGGGCCAGCAACTGGCTGCAGGCGTGGTGCAGGTCGCAGACGATGGGCCCGCGCACCGCCACGGCGTAGTCCTGCTTGGCCATGGGGCCGAAGTCGGCGAGGTGGTCGGCGCAGAAGTTGATGCCGCCGATGAAGCCCAGCTCGCCGTCCACCACCACCAGCTTGCGGTGCAGGCGGCGGAACAGGTTGGTGCGCAGGCCCAGTACCCGGGGGCGCGGGTCGAACATGTGCAGGTTGACGCCGGCCTCGGTCATCTCGCGGATGTAGCGGGTGCCGAGGTCGGCGGTGCCGTAGCCGTCCACCGTCAGCTCCACGCGCACGCCGCGCCGGGCGGCGGCGATCAGGGTCTCCTTGAGGCGCAGGCCGACCTTGTCCTCGAAGACGATGAAGGTCTCCAGCAGCACTTCGTGGCGGGCCTTGTCGATGGCTTCGAACACTGCGGGGAAGAAGTCCTCGCCATTGATCAGCAACTCGACCTGGTTGCCTTCACGCCAGTCGAATTTCACAGGTGCACCTCCACAAGCAAAGGGGCGTGGTCGGACAGGTGGGACCAGGGTCGGCGCAGCAGCACCTGGGGCGAATGGCTGGTGGCGTTGCGCACGTAGACGCGGTCCAGGCGCAACAGCGGCCAGCGTGCCGGGAAGCTGCGTGCCGGGGTGCCATAGGCATTGGTGAAGGCCTCGACCATGCCGCGGCTGGCGAGGATGTCGTCGGCGCGCACGCGCCAGTCGTTGAAGTCGCCGGCGACTATCACCGGCGCCAGGGGCGGCAGGCTGTCCAGCAGGCGGCAGAGCAGTGCCAGTTGCTCGCGGCGATGGGCTTCGCGCAGCCCGAGGTGCACGCACACGGTGTGCACCTCGCGGTGGCCGGGCACATCCAGCACCGAATGCAGCAGGCCGCGTTCCTCGTTGCCGGCGATGGACACGTCCAGGTTCTCGTAGCGCAGGATGGGGAATTTCGACAGCAGCGCGTTGCCGTGGTCGCCTTCCGGGTACACCGCGTTGCGGCCGTAGGCGAAGTCGGTCCACATGCTGTCGGCGAGGAATTCGTACTGCGGCGTCGGCGGCCAGTTCCTGAAGCGCCTGGCGTGGGACTGGTGGGTGCCGAGCACCTCCTGCAGGAACACCAGGTCGGCGCCCAGGGTGCGCACGGCGTCGCGCAGCTCGGGGAGGATGAAGCGCCGGTTCAGCGCGGTGAAGCCCTTGTGGGTGTTCACCGTGATGATGCGCAGCTGGTGCACGGCCGGCAGCAGGTCGGTGGCGGGCAGCGGGGCGGTGGTGACGGTATTCACAGGTCGGCTCCTTCCAGGGCCTGGCCGGGTTCGGTCTGCAGGTGCGTGGCCAGCTTGAGGGTCTCCAGCAAGTGGCGCGCGTCGTAGGGCGCGCGCACCTTGATGTCGTTGTCGAAGTAGCAATACACATCACGGCTGGCGCGTTTTGCGGGGGGCTCGGCGCTGATCAGCCGGGCGTCGTCGGGCTGGCTGCCCTGGCTCCAGGCTTCGATCCGTTTCTTCCAGGCCTTCAGCGCGGCGGGCGAGTAGCCGCTGGCGTAGAGCTGCTTGTCGCCGTGCAGGCGCATGTAGACGAAGTCGCTGGTGAGGTCTTCGGCGTAGGGCCACTTTTTCGCCGTGTCGGCGACCACCAGGGCCACCCCGTGCTGGCGCAGCAGGGCGATGAAGGCCTCGTCGCGGAAGCTGTCGTTGCGGATTTCCACCGCATGGCGCAGGGGCCGGCCCTTGGGAATGTCGAGGTAACCGGCCTGGTGCAGGCGCGCATCGCTGTGGCGGGCCAGGGTCCGGGCGGCGTCACTGTCCCTCGGCAGCAGGGCGAGGAAGTCGGCGAACAGCGCGGGGTCGAAGGCGAAGCTGGGCGGGAACTGCCAGAGCAGCGGCCCGAGCTTGTCGCCTAGGTGGAACAGCCCCGAGGCCATGAAGTTGGCCACCGGTTGCTGCACGTCGCGCAGGCGTTTCACATGGGTGATGTAGCGCGGTGCCTTGATGCTGAAGAGGAAGTCCTCGGGGGTGTCGGCGGCCCAGCCGGCGTAGCGCTCGGGCGTCTGCAGGGCATAGAAGGACCCGTTGATCTCGATGCTGTTGACCGCCCGCGAGGCGAAGCGTAGCTCCTTCTTCTGCACCAGGCCCTTGGGGTAGAAGTCGCCGCGCCAGGGGGCATAGCGCCAGCCGGAAATGCCGATACGGATCTCTGCCATCACCGCGTCCCCGTTAACGAGCCTGGCCCTTGGATGCGGACAGGGTCCGCTCCAGCTGTTCCTCGCCTTTGATGATCTCCTCGCCGCTGTCGCCGGCCGGCTGCTGCCGTTGCGGGTGCAGCTCCACCTTGATCCAGCCGTTCTCGCGGCGGTCGAAGGCCTTGAAGGCTTCGATGGCATCGCTCATGGGTTTGACCTGGGTGAGGATCTTCGCCGGGTCCACGCGCTTGTTCAGGGTCAGCTCAATGAGCGTGGGGATGTACTTGCGGTGGTGGCAGTTGCCCATGTTGAGGGTGAGGTTCTTGTTCATCGCCAGGCCGATGGGGAAGCTGCGCGCCTGCTGCGGGTAGACGCCGATGATCGACAGGGTGCCGGCCTTGGCCAGCCCCTCGACGGCCCACTGCAGCGCCTGGCTCGGGGCATCGCCGGGGTGCCAGTTATCGCCGTCGGGGTGGGTGCGCGGGGTCAGTTCGGCCATTTCCCGGCGCATGCGCCCGGCGCCGTGGTGGTCGTGGCAGGCGTGCTCGGCGTCCACGCCCACGGCGTCGATGGCGCGGTCGACGCCGATGCCGTCGGTGAGGCGACGCAGGGTCTTCACCGGGTCTTCCAGATCGAAGTTGATCACCTCGGCACCTTGCTGGCGGGCCATGCGCAGGCGGTCGTCGAGGTGGTCGATGGCGAACACCCGGGCGGCCCCCAGCAGCTTGGCGCTGGCGATGGCGAACTGGCCCACCGGGCCGCAGCCGAACACCGCCACTGTGTCGCCGGGGGTGATCTCGGCCATTTCCGCGCCGAAGTAGCCGGTGGGGAAGATGTCCGACAGCAGGATGGCCTGGTCGTCGCTGATTTCGCTGGGCAGCTTGATCAGGCCGATGTTGGCGTAGGGGATGCGCGCCTTCTCTGCCTGCAGGCCCTGGAAGGGGCCGGTGGCCTTGGGCCCGCCGTAGAAGGCGGTGCCGGCCTGCTTGCCGTTGGGGTTGGCCAGGTCGCACTGGGCGTAGTACCCGGCGCGGCAATAGGAGCAGTTGCCGCAGGCGATGGTGGAGGGCACCACCACCCGGTCGCCGATCTGCAGGTTGCGCACGTCGCTGCCCAGGGCCTCGACTATGCCGACGCCCTCGTGGCCAAGGATGGTGCCCTTGATCATGCCGCTGACGGTGCCGCGCACGAAGTGCAGGTCGGTGCCGCAGATGGCCGAGGCGGTGAGGCGGATGATGGCGTCGGTGGGAGCCTGGAGGGTGGGCTCGGGGACATCGTCGAGGCGAATGTCACCCACGCCATGGAATACGACTGCCTTCATGGAGGGCTCCTGTTCGGGGCCGGGCCGCTGTTCGTCGGCGACCAGGCATGGGAAACGGCAGGCGCCGGAGCGGCACCTGTGCTAGTTCCGACTGGGCGGCATAGGAGCGGTTCAGGTTTTCTGCCCGTTGGGCTCGTGGCGCAGCCCGGGACTGGGCCCGGTGACACCGAGCGCGAATGAATTGGCTCTGTCTGCGTTAAGTGTTGCTAGAAGAATTGAGCCCAGCTGATTGCCGAGCTCTGGTGATGTTTCTGGTTTCGCCCACCCGGGCGAGTCCCTTTTCCAATCGTTGAAAAGGAACCAAAAAACTTGCCCCATCATCCGGCCCGACTGCGTCGGGTTCCCTCACTCCATCGCCGCTCTGGGGGCCGGCGCGATGGGCCATGCATGGCCTGGCGCGCCTCTCGCGGCATCCATGCCGCTCGTCCCCCGGCGCAACGACTGCGTTCGGCCTCCTGGAGGGGCGTTGGCGGCTGCTCCAACTTCTTCGTCCAGCGCATCGCCATGTGGTGCGCACGGGCTTTCGTAGGATGGTGTAGAGCGAAGCGAAACCCATGCGGTGGAGGTGGCACAAACCCATAGGCACCCGGAAATCACCGTGCTTGAGAGCTCGTTTCAAAACCACAACAGCTAACGCAGACAGAGCCAATGAATTCGCTCCTGCACCAGGGAGGCGCGGTGCAGGGCCGTAGGGTGTGCTGCGCGCACCGGTGAAGATGACGCGCACATCACGGTGAGGCCGGGCATTGAGGGCTGAGCAGCCAAGCAGGTCGGGAGAAACCCGGCGCGCGGTGTGGATCCAGTTGCGAATGTTCGGCATGACCTCGAATGGTGGACCGATGAAGCGTGGTCCACCCATTTCGGGACGGTCCGAGGTGGCGGTGGCTACGGGGGCATGGGAGTGGAGCCTTGGGCCATTGCGCTGCTACAGCAACCCGCGCAGGAACTCCGCGAAGCCTTCCGGGGCGCGGGCGTCGAGGCGGGCGCTGGTGTGCACGGCGGGGCGGCTGCTCCAGGAGATGCGCGCGCCGCTGCGTTCGAAGGCGCGCACCAGGTGCAGGTCCTCGTGGGCGGCCAGGGGCGGGAAGCCCCCGGCGCGCAGGTAGGCCTCGGCGCTGAAACCGAGGTTGGCGCCGTGCACGTGGCGGTGGTCGTCGTGCTGCTGGTAGTGGGCGTGGTAGCGCGCCTGGGCGTCGAGGTGGATGCCGTCCCACTGGGCGATGCGCACGGTGCCGCAGACCACATCGGCACCCAGGGCCAGCTGCGCGGCCAGCCAGTTGGCGCCGGCGATGCTGTCGGCATCGGTGCAGGCGATCCAGCGCGCGCCCCGGTCCAGCAGCCAGCGCACGCCGGTGGCGCGGGCTTGGCCGACGTTGCGCGCATCGATGGCCAGGGTGGCGATGCCGGCGGCCTCGGCGATAGCGGCGGAGCTGTCGCTGCAGGCGTCCAGCACCGCCAGTACCTGGACGGCTTCACCGCCCAGATCGGGGTGTGCGGCGGCCTGCAGCACCGAGTCGATGCAGGCACCCAGAAGCTGTTCCTCGTCATGCACCGGGATGACGACGCCGATCATGCTTCGCGCTCCCGCAGCCCTTCGCGCTCGGCCACCGAGGTGGCGTCGTGGCACCAGACCTCCAGCAGCAGGTCGGGCTCCTCGTGGCGCAGCAGGCGCGGCATGCCGAGGCCTTCATGCAGGCGCGCGTGGACCTGGTCGCCGGTCAGCGGGCAGCCTTCGATCACCGGGCGCCAATGGCAGGCGAGCAGGGTGCCGCCACGGTTCAGGGCCCGTAGCGCGCATCCGATCAGGCGTTCGAGGTCGGCGGCGTCGAGGTAGTAGCACAGCTCGCTGAGGACGATCAGGTCGAAGCGCCCGCTGGGCCATTGCTCCGGCAGGCGCGCCTGCTGCAGGCGCACGTTGGGCTTGTTGGCCAGGCGCTGGGCGGCCAGCTCGATGGCGCGGCCGGAGGTGTCGCAGCACAGCAGGTCATGGCAGCGGTCGGCCAGGCGCAGGCTCAGCTCGCCGTTGCTGCAGCCGGGCTCGAAGACCTTGTCGTAGAAGCCGCGGGGCAGGGCGGCCAGCACCAGGTTGCGCTTGCGCTTTTCGTACCAGCGCTTGCGGAAGGCCCAGGGATCGCGGCTGTCCTGGTAGAGCGTGTCGAAATAGCTGTCGGCCACGCTCACAGGAAGACCAGCTCGAAGGGTTGCTGCAGGCGTTCCAGGCTGGCGGGGGTGAGCACCGGCTGGCCGCCGTCCGGGTCCGCGTACAGCTGGCTGGCGAAGGCCTGCACGGCATGGCGCTTGCGGGCCAGGGTCCAGTTGTCCAGCTCCACCTTGCGCGCACGTTCCCAGGGGATGCGCGGGTCCTCGGGGGCGGCCCAGTGCCAGGCCCAGATGGGCACTTCATGGACCAGCGCGCCGACTTCCATGCCGGCTTCGAGGGTGGCCAGGCCCACCGCCTCGTGATCGGCGTGGCCGTCCTCGCGCCAGGTGGTGAAGACCACGTCCGAGGGTTGCAGGTAGGTGGTGAGGAAGCGCTTGAGCTCGCCCAGGTGGCGCTCGACGCCGGTGTCCGGGAAGCCGCCGCGCAGCCATTTCAGCTCGGCCACGGGGATGCCCAGCCGGTGCAGCGCCTCGGCGCTCTCCTGGGGGCGCACGATGCCGAGGCGGTGCGCCGTCCAGTAGGGCGAGCCGGGGTGGCTGGCGCTGCCGTCGGTGACCGAGATCAGCAGCACCTGGCGGCCCAGCTGGAACAGCAACTGCAACAGGCCGCCGCAGCCGAGCACCTCGTCGTCCGGGTGCGGGGCGACGATCACCGCGCGGGCTTCCGGCGGCACCAGGCGCTCGCAATCGATGCTGGGCACCAGGCCCAGGTGGTGCGAGGCGTTCCAGGCCTGCAGCGGCGTTCCGTCGCCATGGATGAGGTGGGCTCTCATGGCATCCAGCTCCCTTGTGGGGCCAGGGCGGCGAGGCGACCGAGTGCGGCGAGGTCGCGCTCGGCGTGGCTCTGGCGGAGGTACACCGGCAGGTCGGCGAGCAACCTGGCCAGGTAGGGGTCGAGGCAATAGGGGGCCGCGCCCAGGGCGTGGCCGACATGCAGGAGGGCCGCTTCGGCCGCGCTTTCGCAGAGGGCGCGCAGGCGGCGCACCTGGCCTTCGGCGTCGGCGCGGGGGTGGCGGTCGATCCAGGCGGCGTACTCGCGCAGGGCGCAGGCCGCTCCATGCAGGTGGGCGTCCAGGGCGCCCAGGTGGGCCAGGGCGTGGGGTTCGTCATGCTTGGCACAATGGCGGCGCAGGGCCTCGCCCAGGGCCTGGGCGGCGCCGAACCAGCAGGCGGCGATGCCGGCGCCCCCGTGCCAGAAGCCGGGGCGCTCCAGGTAGCCTCCGGCGGCGCCGATGCAGTGGGCGCGGGCCTGCTCGAAGTGCACCGCGACGCTGCCGGTGGCGGCCATGCCCACCGCGTTCCAGCCGCCTTCGCCGACGCGCACGCCGGGCTGGTCCAGGGCCACGGCCACCAGTTGCTGCCGGCCTTCCTCGTTCCAGCCGGTGAGCAGCGCGTGGCTGAGCACGGCGGCACCCGAGCACCAGGTCTTGGTGCCATCCAGGCGCACGTCCTGCTGTGAGGTGCGGGCGTTGATGCGCACCCGCGCCTGGGGCGGTTCGGCGGCCCAGACGCCCCAGGTGCTGCCGGCCGGCGGAGCGTCGGCGCCCAGTTCATGGAGGATGGCCAGGGCGTCGGTGTGGCCTTCGTAGAGCTTGCACAGGCCCAGGTCGCGGGCAGCGACCCGGGCCAGGGCCTGCCAGCGCGCCAGGGTGGCGCCCGCGCCGGGCAACGGCAGGCGGTCGAGGCCCGCCGCCACCAGTGCGGCCAGGCGATGACCGAGTTCGCGGGCGTCGGCGCCCGGGCGCGGGTGTTCCGCCAGGCACCCTTCCAGGCGCTCGGCAGGAACGGCCGGGGCGCCCTGCATCAGCCGTTCTCCCGTTGCAGCTCGAAGAGCAGCAGCGAGCGGTTGGTGAGGGTGAACTCGGTGTCGAACTCGAAGCGCTCCAGGGAGCGTTCGTCGGGGCGGTTGGTGTCCAGCAGCAGGGTCCAGGCGGTGCCCTGGGCGACTTCCGGCAGGCGGAAGTTGACCACGTCGTGGTGGGCATTGAGCAACAGCAGCAGGGTGGCATCGGCACCGCTCTTGCGGATGCCGGTGGGTTGCGCGCGGCCGTCCATGAGCATGCCCAGGCAGCGGGCGTTGCCGTCCTGCCACTGTTCCTCGGTCATCTCGTTGCCGCAGGGCGACAGCCAGGCGACGTCCTTGACCCCGAGTTCTTCGTTGTACTCGCCCACCAGGAAACGGCCCCGGCGCAGGATCGGGTAGGCGCGGCGCAGGCTGATCAGCCGGCGGGTGAAGTCCAGCAGGCTGCGGCCCTCGTCGTCGAGTTCCCAGTCCACCCAGCCCAGTTCGTTGTCCTGGCAGTAGACGTTGTTGTTGCCCTGTTGGGTGCGGCTGAACTCGTCGCCCGCCACCAGCATCGGCGTGCCCTGGGAGAGCAGCAGCGTGGCCATCATGTTGCGCATCTGGCGCAGGCGCAGCGCGCGGATGTCGGCGTCGTCGGTGGGGCCTTCGACGCCATGGTTCCAGGAGTAGTTGTTGTCGCTGCCGTCGCGGTTGCCTTCGTCGTTGGCTTCGTTGTGCTTGTGGTCGTAGCTGACCACGTCGCGCAGGGTGAAGCCGTCGTGGGCGGTGACGAAGTTGACCGAGGCGTAGGGCCGCCGGCCGCGCTGGTTGAACAGGTCGCCCGAGGCGGTGAGGCGGCTGGCGAGCCCGGCGATCTGCCCGCCATCGCCGCGCCAGAAGGCCCGCACGGTGTCGCGGAAGCGGTCGTTCCATTCCACCCAGCCGGGCGGGAAGCCGCCCACCTGGTAGCCGCCGGGGCCGCAGTCCCAGGGTTCGGCGATGAGCTTGAGCTTGCTCAGCACCGGGTCCTGGCGGCAGGCGACGAGGAAGCCGTGGCGCTCGTCGAAGCCGTGGGGGTGGCGGCCGAGGATGGTGGCGAGGTCGAAGCGGAAGCCGTCCACGTGCATCTCGGTGGCCCAGTAGCGCAGCGAGTCGGTGACCATCTGCAGCACGCAGGGGTGGCTGAGGTCGAGGGTGTTGCCGGTGCCGGAATCGTTGATGTAGTGGCGGCGGTTGTCGGGCATCAGCCGGTAGTAGGTGGCGTTGTCGATGCCGCGCATGCTCAGGGTCGGGCCCAGCTCGTTGCCCTCGGCTGTGTGGTTGTAGACCACGTCGAGGATCAGCTCCAGGCCGGCGTCGTGCAGGTGCGCGACCATTTCCTTGAACTCGTTGATGTGGCCGCTGGCGAGGTAGACGGCGTGGGGCGCGAAGAACGCCAGGCTGTTGTAGCCCCAGTAGTTGTTCATGCCCTTTTCCAGCAGGTGCTGGTCGTTGACGAAGCCGTGGATCGGCAGCAGCTCGATGCTGGTGATGCCCAGGGAGCGGATGTGCTGCAGCAGCTCGGCGTTCATCAGCCCGGCGCAGGTTCCGCGCAGGTGCTTGGGCACGGCCGGGTGGCGCATGCTGGTGCCGCGCAGGTGGGCCTCGTAGATGACCGTGGCATCCCAGGGCACGCGCACGGACTTGTGCTCGGGCCAGGTGAAGGCCGGGTCGATGACCTTGGACTTGGGCACGAAGGCAGCACTGTCGCGCTCGTCGAACGACAGGTCGCCGTCCTTGTGGCCGATGGTGTAGCCGAACAGCGCCTCGGACCAGCGCAGACCACCCACCAGTTGGCGGGCGTAGGGGTCCACCAGCAGCTTGTTGGGGTTGAAGCGGTGGCCGGCGTCGGGCTCGTAGGGGCCGTGCACGCGGTAGCCGTAGATCTGCCCGGGGTGGGCGTCCGGCAGGTAGCCGTGCCAGATCTCGTCGGTGTATTCGGGCAGTTCGATGCGTTCCAGTTCCTGTTCGCCCTTGGCGTCGAACAGGCAGAGTTCCACCTTGGTGGCATGGGCGGAAAACAGCGCGAAGTTCACCCCCAGCCCGTCCCAGGTGGCGCCCAGGGGGAAGGGGTGGCCTTCGGTTATCCGTGAGCGTTGCCTGCTCATTGGGTGGTTCTCCTCATAGGGCGTTCAGTGCGGTTCAGGCCTTGGATGGCTTGGGTGCGGTTTTGGTGGCGCGGGGCTTCTTCAGCAACGCCGGTTTCTCTTCGGCGGCGGCCTTGGGCGCCCGGGGTTTGCGCGTGGGCGCCGGGGTGGCGACCGCTTCGGCGGGAGCGCTGGCCGGCACTTCCTTGGGCTTGTTCACCCGCCGTGGCTTGGGTGCCGGTGGGCGTTCGCCACGGGTTTCCGATTCGGCGAGCTTGCGCGCCATCTCCCAGTGGCGGGCGTCCTGGCCGCTGGGTTTGCCCTCCGATTCCCAGATCTGGTACGCGAGTTCGCGGATGCGCTGTTCATCTGCACTCATGGCTGCTGCTCCTGATGAGGTCTGAAACACAAGAGGTTGACGGGGAAGTCGGCCAGCGCCTCGGCCAGGGCGATGCACCCTTCGATGGGGTGCAGCGGCGCCCGGGAGAACACGCCGGTAAGCGGGCTGTCGCCGATGGCGGCGGGCAGCACCACGCGGGTGTCGGCCCAGCGCTCGGGCGGAATATGGGGGGTGACGGCCTCGCCCAGCAGCTCGCTGGCCAGGCGCGGGACCAGTACCACCAGGTAATCGCCGCCGTGGCTGCGGGCGAAGGCCAGCACCTGCCCGGCATGGGCGCCTTCCACCGGCAAGGGCTGATAGTCGCCCCGGGCGAACAGCTCGGCGCGGGCATAGCGCACCGACAGCACGGTCGCGATCAGTGATTGCTTGATGCGGCCGTCACGCCAGGACGCGATCAGCCCGGGCTGGTCGGCCAGCTCGGTGAGGGCGTCGATGCGCCGGGCGAAATCCACTTCGCGGCGGTTGTCCGGGTCCACCAGGCTGAAGTCCCAGAACTCGGTGCCCTGGTAGAGATCGGGGATGCCTGGCGTTGCCATGCGCAGCAGGCACTGGGCCAGGCCGTTGAGGGCGCCGGCGGGGGCGATGGCGTTGGCCGCCGCGGCGATCTCGATGCGCAGCTCGCGGGCGGTGTCGCGGGCCAGCAGGTCATGCAGGAAGGTGCGGCAGGCCACTTCATAGGCGGCGTTGGGTGCGCTCCAGCTGCTGTGCAGCTTGGCCTCGCGCAGGGCCTTTTCCTGCCAGCGCAGCAGGCGCTCCAGGTAGGCGTTGAGGGCGTGGCGGTCGTCGGCGTCCAGGTCCAGCGGCCAGCTGCCGAGCAGGCACTGGTAGAGCATCAGCTCGTCGGCCGCGCTGGGCGCGCCCTGGTTGTCCAGCACCTCGCGCAGCGGCGTGGCCAGGCGGCGCCAGTGCTCGCAGCGGGCGGCGAACCAGGCGGAGCGTTCGCTGAGCACTGCCAGGCGTGCGCGGTTGTCTTCGCCGCGCTTGTGGTCGTGGGTGGCGGTGGTCAGCAGGTTGCCGGGGAAATGCTGCGAGCGGGCCAGGCACTGGGCGTGGAAGTCGCCGACCGGGCCGCTGAACTGCTGCGGGTCGAAACCCACGTCGTTGCGCGAGAGCAGCACCGCTGAGCGGTAGCAGGCGGTGTCCTCCACGGCCTTGGCCGCCGCTGGCGAGGTGAGCTGCTGGAAGCGCGCCAGCACCTTGCGCCGCAGCGTGCGTTGCGGCCTCGGCGGCACCTCGCGCAGGGGCTGGCCGCCCAGCCAGCGGTCGAGATGCTGCATCAGGGGCTGGTCGGCTTCGCCCAGGGTGCTGCGGGCGCCGGCCAGGGCTTGCTCGAAGACCCGCCGGTCCTGTTCGGAGCGGCCGAGGGCGCCGGCGTAGGTGCGGTACACCGGGAAGTGCACGATGAGCTCCAGCAGCGCGCGGCGGATGGCGCCCAGGGTCAGGTCGCGGGTGGCGATGTCCTCGCGGGCCACCAGCAGCAGGTTCTGCGCGAGGTTCTCCAGGTCGCCCGCCAGGGAACTGGTGAGCACCAGTTGGCGGGCTTCGCGCACTTCGTCCTCGAAGCGCCCGGAGCGGCCGCTGAGGGTGCTCCACAGGGCCGTGAGCTGCAGTTCGCCGAGGGGCGAGTGCTGCAACAGCGACACCTGGTTCATGAATTCGTAGCCGGTGGTGCCGTCCACGAGCCAGTCGCGGGACAAGCACTCCCCGGGGCCGAGGATCTTCTCCACGTAGATGGGGAAGTGCTGGCCGAGCAGGGCGCGCGGACGCTTGTCCAGCAGGCCCTCGACGCGCCGGCGCAGGCGGCGGCAGTAGCCGCGCGGGTCGGCCAGGCCGTCGACGTGATCGATGCGCAGGCCGTCCACCAGGCCGGCTTCGATCAGCTCGAAGACCTTGGCGTGGGTGGCCTCGAACACCTCGGGGCGTTCCACCCGCAGGCCGCCCAGCTCGTTGATGTCGAAGAAGCGCCGCCAGTTGATGTCGTCGGCGGCGGTGCGCCAGCTGGCCAGGCGGTAGTGCTGGCGTTCCAGCAACTGGTGCAGGCGTTCCAGGCCCTCGGGCGTGTCGGGGTGGTAGCGCTCCAGGGCACGCAGCAGGGGCTCGTCGCTGGGCGCGGCGGCGGCCAGCTGGCGGCGCAGTTCAGCGGCCTGTTGCCAGGCCTCGGGCTGCCCCTCCAGGGCCTCGAAGCGCGCGGCCAGCTCGCTGAGCACGGGGGCATCGCTGGCTCGCAGCAGCTCGCCGTAGCTGGGCGGGGTGAGGGGGAAGCGGTGGTCGAAGTGCTGGGCATAGAGGCTGCCGCTGTCGGCGTCGTAGCGCAGGGCGATCTCCCCGGCGGCCAGCACCTCGCCATAGTCGCTGCGCAGGAAGGGCACCAGCAGCTGGCCGCGCAGCAGCGGATCGTGGGAGCGCCACTGGATGTCGAAGAACTGCGCGTAGGGGCTGCCACGGCCCCATTCGAGGACGTCGAGCCACCAGGGGTTGTCGTCGCCGCCTACGGCCATGTGGTTGGAGACGATGTCGAGGATCAGCCCCATGCGCTGTTCACGCAGGGCGGCGACCAGGCGCTTGAGCGCCGCCTCGCCGCCCAGCTCGGGGTTGACCCGGGTGGGGTCGACCACGTCGTAGCCGTGGGTGGAGCCGCTGCGCGCGGTGAGCAGCGGCGAGGCGTAGAGATGGCTGATGCCCAGGCGCGCGAAGTAGTGCACCAGGGGCACCGCGTCGTCGAGGGTGAAGCCCCGGTGGAACTGCAGGCGCTGGGTGGCGCGGATCTCATTCATGGCCCTGGTCCTCCACCTGGCGGCGTGCTTCGTCGAGGCGGTGCAGGCGTCGCTCGGCGGCGGGGCCGTCGAGCATGGTCGCGGCGGGTTCCGCCCAGCGCCGCCGCCAGTTGGGGTGGTGGTCACCGGGGCCGGGCAGGTTGGGCTGTTCGTCGCTGCCCATCACGTCTTCCAGGGGCAGCAGCACCAGGGGCGCAGGGGTGCGGCCGATGAAGCCGATGCAGGCATCCAGCTGCTCGTCGTTGTCGCGTTCGCCCTGCAGCGCCTGGGACTGGTCGCTGGCGTAGAGCGCGGTGGTCAGGGCGAGCTTTTCCCGGGCGCGGGTCTCGCGGTCGCCGTGGCTGTGCTCGGCGCTGCGCTGGCCGGTGATTTCGCGCCACTCGATATCGCGGCCAAGCAGCCAGCCGCGCATGCTCGGCAGGTCGTGGGTGGTGGTGGTGGCGAGGGCGTCGCGGGGCCAGCTGTGGGGCGGCAGGAAGCGGCCGTCGCTTTGCTCGAAGAGCAGCACGCGCATGCCGAGGATCATCCGCTGCGCCAGTTCCTCGCGAAGGCCGGCAGGCACGGTGCCGAGGTCTTCGCCGATGACCAGGGCGCGGTGGCGGAAGGATTCCAGCGAGAGCAGGCGCAGCAGGTCCTGCAGCGGGTAGTTGAGGTAGGCGCCGGCTTCCGGCGGCGCGCCCTGGGGCAGCACCCAGAGGCGCTTGAGGCCCATCACATGGTCGATGCGGATGCCACCGGCGTGGGCCAGGTTGGCCTGGAGCATCTCGATGAAGGCGCGGTAGCCGTGGCGTTGCAGCCCTTCGGGGGAGAAGGCCGAGACGCCCCAGCTCTGCCCGGAGCGGTTGAGGATGTCCGGCGGCGCACCCACGGTCACGGCGGGCAGCAATTCGGCCTGGCGCGCCCAGGCCTGGCTGCCGGCGCCGTCGGCTCCCACGGCGAGGTCGGCGATCAGGCCGATCTTCATGCCGGCGCCCCGGGCGGCGCTCTGCACCCGATCCAGCCCCCGGGCCACCAGCCACTGGCAGAAGGCGTGGAAGGTGACTTCCTGTTCGTGCTCGGCGGCGAAACGCTGCACGGCCTCGTGGTGGGGGTCGCGGTATTGCTCGGGCCACACGCGCCAGTCGGTGGGCAGGCCGCTGCGGCTCATGAAACCGTGCAGGGCCTCGAAGCGGCAGTGTTGCAGCAGGGCATCGCCGCCGTGCTGGCGGAAGCTGGCGAAGTCGGCGCTGAAGGCATTCTCCGGGCCGGCGAAGCCCGCGAACAGCTGGCGCAGGATGGCCTGGCGGCTGGCGGCCACGGCGGGCCAGTCGATCAGCGGCTCGGCCTCCAGGCGCGCCAGTTCGGCGCCCAGGCCGCTGGCGCTGATGGCTTCCTGCAGGGCGCGTTCACCGAGGATGCAGCCGGGGGCGGCGTGCAGCACGTTGAACAGCAGGCGGCTGGAAGGCGAGTAGGGGCTGTAGTTGTAGCTGTTGGCGCTGAACATGGCGTGCACCGGGCTCAAGGCGATGGCATCGGCGCCCTTGGCCGCGGCGCTGCGGGCCAGTTCCTCCAGGGCCTGGGTGTCGCCGAGGCCACCGTCGCCGGGGCGGCGCAGGGAGTACAGCTGGGCGGTGAGGCCCCAGATGTGGCGGCGCTGGTGGTCGCTGAGCTGGGCCACGCTCTGGCAGGCCGGTGGCGCCACGGCCAGGGTCAGGGCCTGGTCGCCGATCAGCAGGCGCTGGTAGCCGCAGGCGGCGATGGCGGGCAGGCGGCCTTCGTGGTCGAGGCGGGCGTCGATCCGGGCGCCATCCTCCAGTTGCAGCTGGAAGGGGGTGCCGGCCGCGAAGTGGCGGGCCAGGGACAGCGGCTGGCCCTGGTCCAGGGTTAGCAGCGGGGCGAGGGCGGCCTGGCTGCGCTGCTGTTCGAGGTGGGCCAGGGCGGCGTGCAGCTGCTGCTCGCTCTGCGCCGGGTAGCCGAGGGCTTCGAGCAGCGCGCGTTGGGCCTCGGGCGCCACCTGCTGGGGGCGGCCGTCGGCGTCGGTCCAGTAGATGCTGAGGCCGGCGGCACCGGCCAGTTCGGCCAACAGGGCGTCGCTCATGCGCTGTCCTCCAGGGTTACGGCGACGCTGCGCGCGGCCAGCAGGCCCTGGCGGTAGTCGTCCAGGGCCGTGCGGTGGGAAAAGATCACCCGCGCGCCTTCACGGGGCAGCGGGGCGCGTACCGGCTCGGCGGCCAGGTTGAGGTCGATGCGCAGCAGGCTGCCGTCGCCCAGGCGCCAGCTGGCCGAGACGGCCTTTTCCTCCAGCACCCGGGTGCCGATGGCCTGGCTGCCGGGCAGGCGCGGCACCAGATGCGCGTGGCGCAGTTCCAGCAGGCGCCGGTAGTACACGCGCCAGGCCTGCTGGGCGGGCTCGGTGCAGGTGGCGCAGTCGGGAATGGAGCCGGTGAAGGTGCCCAGGGCGTTGGGGTCGGGGATGCTCTGGCGGATCTGCTCGTCGGCGAACACCGTGAACTCGCGGAACTCGTTGCGCCGACCGTCGCGCACCGCGCGGCCCAGTTCCTCGTTGTGCGAGGTGAAGAACAGGAAGGGCTGGCGTGAGCCCCATTCCTCGCCCATGAACAGCAGCGGGATCATCGGGCTGAGCAGCAGCAGGGCAGTGGCGGCCTTGAGTTCGTCGGGCTCGGCCAGGCTCGCCAGGCGTTCACCAAAGGCGCGGTTGCCCACCTGGTCATGGTTCTGCAGGAACAGCACGAAGGCGGTGGGCGGCAGGTGCACGCTGGGTTCGCCGCGCAGGTGGCCGCGGCGGGTGGCCTCGCCCTGGTAGACGAAACCCTCGCCCAGGCAGCGCGCCAGCTTGCTGGTGGGGTCGCTGGCGAAGTCGGCGTAATAGCCCTCTTGCTCACCGGTGAGCAGCGCGTGCAGCACGTTATGGCCGTCGTCGTTCCACTGCGCGTCGTAGCCTTGTTCGAGCAGGCCTGCATCGTTGTCTTCGTTTTCCAGCACCAGGTGCAGGTGGCGGCCGTTGCCGGCGGCCGCGCGCAGGCGGCTGGCCAGTTCGGTGAGGAAATCCTTCTCGGCGATGGCGTGCACGGCGTCGAAGCGCAGGCCGTCGACGCGGTAGTCGAGCACCCACATCAGGGCGTTCTCGCAGAAGAAGTCGCGCACCTGCACCTGGCGGAAGTCGATGGCCGGGCCCCAGGGCGTCTGCCGTTCGGCATTGAAGAAGGCGCTGGCGTACTGGCCGAGGTAGTTGCCGTCGGGGCCGAAGTGGTTGTAGACGACGTCGACGAACACCATCAGGCCCAGGCCATGGGCGCTGTCGATCAGCCGCTTCAAGGCTTCCGGCGTGCCGTAGGTGCTGTCGGGGGCGAAGGGCAGCACGCCGTCATAGCCCCAGTTGCGCGCGCCGGGGAACTCCCCCAGGGGCATGAGTTCGATGGCGGTGACGCCCAGTTCCTTGAGCCCGGGCAGCAGGGCCTCGACCCGGTCGAAACCGCCCAGCAGGCCGACGTGCAGCTCGTAGATCACCGCCTCGTGCCAGGGCCGCCCGCGCCAGTCCGGGTGGCGCCAGCGGTAGGCCTCGGGGTCGACCACCCGGCTGAAGCCGTGGGGGCCGTCCTCCTGGGCCCGCGAGGCCGGGTCGGGCACGCGCAGGTGTTCGTCGATCAGGTAGCGGTACAGGGTGCCGGCGCCCACGGGCAGGTGGCAGCAGTGCCAGCCTTCACCGTGGGCACGCAGCGGGTGGCGACTGCCGTCGGCCAGTTCCACTTCGACGAAGCGGGCGTCGGGTGCCCAGAGGGCGAAGCGCGTGGTGCCGTCCTCCTCGAGCAGCGCCCCATGGCTGCGCGTGAGGGGAAACATCAAGCCGGGCCCTCCGCCTGCAGCGCCACCGAGGTGGCCTTGAGCAGCCGCTTGTAGAGCCGGTCGTAGGGCTTCACCGATTGCCGCCAGTAGAGCGGCGAGGCCATGGCCTGGCAGCGCATGGCGTTGAGCAGCTCGGGGTGGCGGTAGACGTTGAGGGCGCGCTGCACCGCATCCAGGTAGCTGGCGGCATCGGCCTCGCGGAACAGGAAGCCGGTGACACCATCCTCGATGGTGTCGGCCAGGCCGCCGGTGCGCCGGGCGATGGGCAGCGAACCGAAGCGCTGGGCGTACATCTGGCTCAGGCCACAGGGCTCGAAGCGCGAGGGCATGAGCAGGAAGTCGCTGCCGGCGAACATGCGCCGGGCGTCGGTTTCGTTGAAGCCCACGTGTACGCCGATGCGGCGTGGGTGGCGCTGGGCGAGGTCCTGCATGGCTGCTTCCAGGGCCGGCTCGCCACGGCCGATGATGGCCATGCGACCGCCGCCTGCGACGATGGCGTCGGCGATCTCCAGGGTCAGGTCGATGCCTTTCTGTTGCACCAGGCGCGAGACCACGGCGAACAGCGGGCCGTCCATGGGCTCCAGGTCGAAGAGCTTTTCGACGTACTCGCGGTTCTCGCGTTTGCCCTGCCACAGCTGGGCGCTGAAGCTGGCCACCAGGTGCTCGTCGGTGCGCGGGTCCCAGCTTTCGTCGATGCCGTTGGTGATGCCGCTGAGCTGGCCCTGGTCGACACGGTGCTTGAGCATGCCTTCCAGGCCGCAGCCGAAGTCTTCGGTGGTGATCTCGTGGGCGTAGTTCTCGCTCACGGTGGTCACGTGGTTGGCGTGGGCGATACCGGCCTTGAGGAACGACAGCTTGCCGTAGAACTCCATGCTCTCGTGGCTGCAGGCTTCCGGTGGCAGGCCCAGTTCGGGGCTGCATTGCGGGTCGATCAGGCCCTGGTAGGCGAGGTTGTGGATGGTGAACACGCTGGGTGTGGTCTGCCCGCGCCAGGCCATGTACGCCGGGGCGAGACCGGCGGGCCAGTCGTTGGCGTGGATCAGCTCCGGGCACCAGCTGAGGCACGCGGTGCCGGCGGCCAGCTCGGCGGCGGCCAGGCCCAGGCGGGCGAAGCGGATGTGGTTGTCCGGCCAGTCGCGGCCGTTGGCGTCGCCGTAGGGCGTGCCTTCGCGCTCGTAGAGCTCGGGGCAGATGATCACGTAGACGATCAGGCCGTCGGGCAGGTCCATGCGGCCGATGCGGCAGGCGGGCAGGGCGGCGTGCCCCGGCACCCGGCCGATCACGCGGATCGGGTGGCCGCTCTCCAGCACCTGTCGGTAACCGGGGATGAGGACGCGAACGTCATGTTGGGAAGCCAGGGCACGGGGCAAGGCAGCAGAAACGTCCCCCAGGCCGCCGACCTTGACCAGGTCGGCGAACTCCGAGGTGACGAAGAGAATTCTTTTCTTGTTGGTGTGCAGGCTTTCAACATGCAGCTGGGGGCGATTGGTCATGGAACTCAAACCCCCGAGCTGAGCGCTCGCTACAGCATTTCCCATATCATCCTCCGCTATCCGAGATTCCCTGATACGGGGATGCCGTCCTCGCCACCCATGCGCGGGCCATCGTTCCTGCATCGCACAAACGCCGATGCCAGTTGGAAAGATGAGTTTGAAAACCGGGCACAGACGTCACATCCCCACATAAACCCTGACTGGACGCAGCGCGGAGAAGTTTCGACTTTTTTTCCTTCCGGCCGGCTGTCGGGGAACTTTGGCGATGGCGGTTGTCGTCGAGAGCGGTGGGCTGAAGCAGAGCGCCGCACGGCCCACCCTCTGGAGCATCGTGGGTAAACATCCACGCCCTCAGGACACCTCGGAGCATGCAGCCGCCGCTAACTCACGCGCTCATCCTGTTGAGTCCTCACACAGGCAGAGCCGGTGACTCATGACCACGTCCTAAGGACATGCGCGCCCGTCGCCTGGGACGGTGGATTGGGGGAACTCGGGGACGCGGGGGTATTCCTAGCCTCTACAACAGGTACAGCGATACCCGGAGGCCGTCATGCAGAGCGTCGAGCAGGTTGTGAGTTTCCTCGAGAAGTACCAGCTGTCCCTGGTGACCGCCGAATCCTGCACCGGGGGGCTGATGGCCTCCCTGCTGGCCGGCGTGCCCGGCTGTGGCGCGGTGCTGGACCGCGGCTACGTGGCCTATTCGCCCACCGCCAAGCAGCAGTGCCTGGGGGTGGACCCGGTAACCATCGCCCGTTACGGGCTGACCAGCGAAGAGGTGGCGCGGGAGATGGCCCTGGGCGCCCTGGCCAACAGCGAGGCCAGCGTGGCCCTGGCCAACACCGGCATGGCCGAGGCTGAAGGCCCCCTGGACGGCCTGGTGTGTGTCGCCTGCGCCATGCTGATGGACGGCGAGCCCTGGGTGGTCAGCGAGCAGTTGCGCTTCGACGGTGACCGCAACCAGGTGCGCGAGGCCGCCGCCCAGCATGTGCTGCTGCAATTGCCCTATTACTACGAGCGCCTGCACCAGGCCATCGCCGCGCGGTTGCCGAGCGCGGCGGCCAACGGCTGAGTCAGACCGGCGGCTGGCGCTCGGGCTCGACGATGGGTTCCGGGTGCCGCCCGCCGAGTTCCGGCGCTTCGCTGCGGGTCAGTTCGGCGCGCAGCTGCGGCAGGCAATGCGGGTAGCGGTGGGCGATGAAGTTCAGCAGGTTCTCGCGCAGGTAGCAGCGCAGGTCCCAGTTGCGCGAGGAGTCGATGGAGCTGACCAGCACCCGCAGCTGGATGGCGCGTTCGGTGGTGTCCACCAGCTGCAGCACGCTGACGCGGCCGTCCCACAGCTGCGGCACTTCCTTGCACAGGCGGTCCAGCTCCTGGCGCAGCGGGTCCAGCGGCATCTCGTAATCGGCCCAGAGCACCACCGCCCCGGTGATCGACGAGCTGACCCGGGTCCAGTTCTGGAAGGGGTTCTCGATGAACCACTGCAGCGGCACCACCAGGCGCCGGTCATCCCAGATGCGCACCACCACGTAGGTGCCGGTTATTTCCTCGATGCGCCCCCATTCGTTCTCGACGATCACCACGTCATCCAGGCGGATGGGCTGGGTGATGGCGATCTGCAGGCCGGCGATCAGGTTGCCCAGCACCGGTTTGGCGGCGAAGCCCACCGCCAGGCCGGCGACGCCCGCCGAGGCCAGCAGGCTGGTGCCGAACTGGCGCGCGGTGGGGAAGGTCATGAGCATGGTGGCGGCGCCGAACAGCAGCACGAAGAAGCTCAGGGTGCGCACCAGGACGCGGGTCTGGGTCTGGATGCGGCGGGCGCGCAGGTTGTCGCTGATGTCCACCGGGTTGTGCAGCAGGATCACCTGTTGAACCGCGTCCACCGCACGCAGGCCGAGCCAGGTGAAGGTGCCGATGATGGCCATCGAGGTGAGCTGGCGCAGCGGGCCGATGAACAGCAGGTTGTCGGGGGCGGCGCTCCACACCGTCTGCAGGCCCAGCAGGGGCAGCAGCAGGTAGAGCGGCCGGCGCACGCGCTGCAGCAGTTCGCGCAGGAACAGCACCGGCTTGGCCAGGCGAACCAGCACGCGCATGACCCCGCGTGCGGCCAGGCTGAGGCCCAGCGTCACCACCAGGGCCGTGAGCAGGACCCTGAGTTCGGGCAGCGGCAGGTACGGTAGCCAGTTTTCCAACATGGGGAACCTCCGGATCACGATGACCCTGTTAGTGACCCGGTGCCTGGCGATGGGTTCGGGTGGATGTTCAGGCGGCCATGGCACGCTTGTAGGTTGGCGCCGAGCGCAGCGAGGCCCAACGGAGCGGGGCTCGACTCTGCTGCGTTGGGCTTCGTGCCTCAGCCCAACCTACGGCGCACATAAATCTCCTGAACCGCCGCGCCACGGCGGGGCCGAAGTAGATGAGCCCCCTGGATGGAGATGCCCATGAATGCCGAGATCCAAGCCTGTGCCGATGCCTGCCTGGTGTGTGCCGACGAATGCGCGCAATGCGTGACCGCGAGTCGCCTGGATGAGGGCGGGGAGTACCTGGAACGCTGCATCGAGCTGAGCCGCGAATGCGCGGACAGCTGCCTGCTGATGCAGGAGCTGGTGGAGCGTGAAAGCGCGCAGGTGGTGGGCTTCGGCAGGTTCTGCGCGAGTATCTGCCGGCTGTGCGCCGCCGAATGCCGGCGCCATGACCTGGCGCACTGCCAGCGGCTGGCCCAGGTCTGCGAGGACTGCGCGCAGCAATGCCAGGGCCTGGCCCTGGCTGCCTGAGGCTCAGGGCACGAAGCGCAGGGCGCTGGGGGCCGGGGTGCTGACCGTTTGCACCTGCTCCACCAGCAGGCCGCTTTGCGGGTCGCGGCTGAACACCACCAGGCTGTCGCTCTTCTGGTTGGCCACCAGCAGGAAACGCCCGTCCGGGGCGAAGGTGAATTCCCTCGGCTCATCGCCCCCGCTGGCGTGGCGCTGCACCTCGCTGAGGCTGCCGTCGGCGGCGCTCACCGCATAGACCACGATCTGGTTCTCCACCCCACGACGGGCGACGTAGAGGAAGCGCCCGTCCGGCGACAGCTGGAGGGCGCCCAGGCGGCGATCGCCCTGGGCGTTGGCACCGGGCGGGTCCAGGTCCACCAGGCCCTGCTGTTCCAGCTTGGCCTCGTCGCGGCCGAGGATGGCGATCTGGTTGGACAGCTCCAGGGTCAGGTAGGCGCGGTTGCCGCTGCGGTCGAACACCAGGTGGCGCGGGCCGCTGCCCTTGGGCAGGGCGAAGGCGCCGGGCTTGGCCGCCTGCAGCGGCTTCTTCGGTTTATCCCCGTCGTAACGGTAGGCGTAGACCTTGTCGGCACCCAGGTCGGTGACGAAGAGGAAGTCGCCGGCCGGCACCGCCGCGTGCATGTGCGAGGAGCCCTGGCGCTGCGAGCCGCGCCGGGAGAAAGGCTGGCGCACCAGCTGGGCGACCGGGCCGAAGGTGCCGTGGGCGCTGACCGGGATGGCCGCCAGGCTGCCACCGGGCGTGGGCTTGCTGCCGTAATGAGCGACGAAGAGGAAACGGCCATCCTCGCTGAGGCTGGCATGGGTGGGCTCGGCGCCCTTGCTCGCCACCTGGCTCAGGGGCGTGAGGCTGTGCTCGTCACCTTCGCCGATGGCGAAGCTGCTGACCTGGCCGGCCGGGTCGCGGCCCTTGGGCGGGTTCTCGTTGGTGGCGAACAGCTGGCGGGCATCCGGCGAGAGCACCAGCCACGAGGGGTTGGCGCTGGTGAGGGTCTGCAGCGGCTTCTCCGTCAGCCGGCCCTGGCTGCCGTCGAAGGCGAAGCGCTGGATGCCGGGGCAGGTCTCGCCACTACAGCCCACCAGCAGTTGGGAGGTGTCGACGGGCGCCCGGCCGGCACAGCCGGCGAGCAGGGTCATGGCGCAGAACAGCAGTGGGACGTTACGCGGCATCGATCATTCCTTGGGCAGGGCGAAGGCCAGGACGTAGTCGCCCTGGCGGGTGTGCAGGGAACCATGGCCACCGGCGACCACCAGCACGTACTGGCGGCCATCCTTGCCGGTGTAGCTCATGGGTGTGGCCTGGCCGCCGGCGGGCAGGCGGCCTTCCCAGAGCTGCTTGCCATTGCGCACGTCGTAGGCGCGCAGGTACTGGTCGAGGGTGCCGGCGAGGAAGGCGACGCCCCCGCCGGTCATCACGCTGCCGCCCAGGCTGGGTACGCCCATGGGCAGCGGGATGGGGATCGGCGAACTGTCGCGCACGGTGCCGTTCTTGTGTTTCCAGGCGACTTTCATGGTGGTCAGGTCCAGGGCCGCGACGTAGCCCCAGGGCGGCGACTGACAGGGCAGGCCGAGGGGCGAGAGCAGCGGCGATAACAGGGCGCCGAAGGGCGCACCCTTGTTCGGCTGTACGCCTTCGATCTCGCTCTTGCGCGCAGGTTCATCGGTGGCACTGCCTTCGGGCACCAATTTCGAGGTGAAGGCCATGTAGCTAGGGTTGAGGAAGGCGATCTGGCGCTCCGGGTCCACCGCGATGCCGCCCCAGTCGAAGACCCCGAAGTTGCCGGGGTAGACCAGGCTGCCCTGCTCGGAGGGCGGGGTGTAGATGCCCTCGTAGCGCAGGGAGCGGAAGGCGATGCGACAGAGCATCTGGTCGATCGGCGTGCCGCCCCACATGTCGCGCTCCTGCAGGGGCGGTGGCATCAGGTTGAGTGCGGACATGGGCTGGGTGGGGGCGGTGAAGTCGCCCTTGGCGGCGCCCTGGGGTACGGGGGTTTCCCTGACCGGGACGATGGGCTCGCCGGTGCGCCGGTCGAGCACGTAGAGGCTGCCCTGCTTGGTGGAGGCGATCAGTGCCGGGCGTGGGGCCTCGCCGGCCTTCTGCGGCGGCAGGTCCACCAGGCTCGGCTGGCCGCCGACGTCCATGTCCCAGAGGTCGTGGTGGGTCATCTGGAAGGTCCAGCGCACCTTGCCGGTGGCGATCTCCAGGGCGGTGACCCCGGCGCTGTAGGTTTCCGAGGCCTTGGTCCGGCGACCGCCCCATTGGTCCGGGGTCTGGTTGCCCATGGGCAGGTAGAGCAGGCCGAGCTTCTCGTCGAGGCTCATCACCGACCACATGTTCGGCGAGTTGCGGGTGTAGGTGCGGCCCTCGGGCAGCGGCGCGGTGTCGTCGGGGTTGCCGGCATCCCAGTTCCACACCAGGTGGCCGTCGTGCACGTCGTAGGCGCGGATCACGCCCGAGGGCTCGTCTTCTGAAATGTTGTCGGTGACATGGCCGCCGATGATCACCAGGTCGCGGCTGACGCCGGGTGGCGAGGTGGAGTAGTAGCCGCCAGGAGTGAAGCTGCCGATGCCACGGGTGAGGTCGATGGAGCCCTTGTCGCCGAAGCCCTCGCAGGGCTTGCCGTCATCGGCATCAAGGGCCATCAGGCGGGTGTCGGCGGTGGGCAGGAACAGGCGCCGCTCGCAGCGCTTGCTGTCACTGGGGCTGTCTTCCTGGTGGTAGGCGACACCGCGGCAGGTCATGTGCGCCCAGCCCTTGAAGCTGTCGGCGTTCTGGGTGCTGATCTTCGGGTCGAAGCGCCAGATCTCGCGGCCGCTGTCCGGGTCCAGGGCGATCACCTGGCTGTGCGGGGTGCACACGTAGAGCATGCCGTTGGCCTTGAGCGGGGTGTTCTCGGCGGTGGTTTCCTGCGGGTCGTCCGGGCCGGGCAGGTCGCCGGTGCGGTAGCTCCAGGCCAGTTCCAGCTTATGGGCGTTCTCCGGGGTGATCTGGCCCAGGGGCGAGTAGCGGTCGCCGGCGTTGCTGCGCCCGTAGGCCTGCCAGTCGCCTTCCGGCATCGGCGGCTCGCTCTGCACTGCCAGGGGGTTGCCGCGGCCAATCTCGCCTTCCAGGTTGTGGGGCTCGGTGAACTGGCTGAGCAAGGCCACGGCGCCGGCCAGCAGCACCGCCACCAGCAGCGCACCGCCATTGGCCCGCGAGGTGCCGCCGGCCAGGCCACCGCGCGCCCAGGGCAGCAGCAACAGCACACCGATGCCGAACCACAGGGCCAGGCGCGGCACCAGTTGCCACCAGTCCAGGCCCACCTCCCAGAGCGCCCAGGCGGTGGAGGCGGCCAAGGTCACGGCGAACACCAGCAGGGCCGAGCCGAGGCCTTTCCACAGCAGGAAGCCGGCCACCAGCAGGGCGCCACCGGTGAGCGGGTAGTACCAGGAGCCGCCGACCCAGACCAGGCGGATGCCGCCGATGAGCAACGCGAGGCCGAGCAGCAGCAGGAATAAGGCGAGCAGGCGGGCGAGGGGAGAAGGGCGGGCGCCGGGGGCGGACATGGGCAGTCCTCCGAATGGGGTTCTTGTGGGTGTAGTCGGGGGCGGCGGAACACGTGAATGGCGTGGCCTCGCTGAAGAGATCGAACCCCGCTGGGGTGAATAGTTCAGCGCCAGGCCGGCTGGATGGCATTTGGTCATCATTCCGTCATGGGCTTCGGGTTAGCTGTGCGCCACGCCTTCCAGCCTGGCTGGAGGGCCCGGCGTGCCTGGCCTGCGAATTTTCCCTGAACCGTCCTCGTCCAGCCTCTCTCTGAACCTCTGTGATCCCTTTCCTGGTGAGCAAGACCATGAACCAGTTATTCGCAATGCTGCTCGGCCTGTTCGGCGCGGGCGAAACCGTCGCCGATGAGCAGAAGTCCGTGCAGCCGCTCCCCGAGCCCATCAGCGTGCAGCAGTGGCAGGCGGCCTTCGACGAGGCACTGGCGTTGCCGGAGGTCCGCTACTCGTCGTCGGACCTGGTGACCATCGTCAAGAACGAGCGCGACGGCTCGGTCTACCTGTTCACCACCAGCAAGCACCCGGCCTACCCGGCGATGATCGAGCGGCGCCTGGTGGGGTCGGATGGCCTGCGCTATTCCAGCACCGGCAGCTACGCGGGAAATGGCCAGGCCTATGCGGCGTGGCTGGAGAAGTACCGCCAGTTCGACAACCGTCCCTATGAGTCGATGGCTGCGAGCAAGGGCACGGAGCTGTCTTCGGCCAACTGACGGGTGCCTCCAACAACGTAGGCGAAGCCGTCAATGCAAGGCAAAACAGGCGAAAAAGCGCAGGTTACGCCGTGTAAATGAGCATTTTGATCGGACTCGCGCACGAGCCTGTTCTTAACGCCGCGATGGCAACGCAGGTCGTTTCTAGAAGTGCCCAACGGGCCGGGCGGGGAATCAGGGTTCAGCCTTGAAGGCCGCGCCCCGGCGGGTGAGGGTGATGCCGGTGGCGCTGACCAGCAGCAGGCCCTGGCCGTCGCTCTGCTCACCGTGAGACAGCTGGCCGCTGATCAGGCCAAGCTCCGCGAGATCGCGCAAGCCGATCATGACCCGGGCAGGGTCGCCTTCCAGAACGGCGGCATCACGAGGGGCGTCCTCACTGAGCTGGGCAAGGAGGGAACGCAGGAGCAGGGTGCGGCTTTGGATATCCATGAACGGGACTGCGGTGGGGACCGTCGCTGATTCTAGATCAGCTTGGCCCAGCGTGGTGTGGCGATTGTCGGACATCCAGTGAAATGGCCTGTGCGCTGGGCTGGTGGGTGGGCTCCGCCGCATGGGTTTCGCTTCGCTCGCAGAACGCCGCCCGACCCATCCTACGAAAGCACGTCGTCACGTGCGTGCTGGATTCGCGATCGGTGATCGCCGCCAACCGACAAATTTTTCACGTCTTCTTGATCCAGCCTTTACGGGTGTTGCTCCAGGGTATGGCCATCTTCTGGAGGATGCGCGATGACGCCCGGACCCCGACTCTCGCTGTTTTTCGCAGGCCTCTTGGCCGTCGCTTCGCTGGCCGTGCCGCTGGCCCAGGGCAATAGCCAGGTGCCGGAGCCGGCGGCCATGCTGTCGCGCCAGGCCTGGGCGGTGTCGCTGGACCCGGGCTTCAACCTGTACCGCATGACCCCTTCGCTGTTCCGCAGCGCCCTGCCGGATGCCCGCGACCTGCCGCATCTGCAGCGCCTGGGCGTGCGCACGGTGGTGAGCTTCATCAAGGAGGACGACGCCGAGTGGCTGGGTGATGCCCAGGTGCACCGGGTGAGCATTCCGTTGCATGCCGATCGGGTCGATGACGTGGATGTGCTCCGCGTGCTGCGGGTGTTGCGCCGGGCCGAAGCCCAGGGGCCGGTGCTGATGCACTGCAAGCACGGTCGCGACCGCACCGGGCTGATGGCGGCCATGTACCGCACCGTGGTGCAGGGCTGGAGCCGTGCCGATGCGCTGGCGGAGATGAAGGCCGGCGGCTTCGGCGATGCGCGGCAGATGGACGATGCCATCGCCTATGTCGAGGGCGCTGATATCGACGCCCTGCGCCAGGCACTGGACAGCGGCGCCTGCAGCACCCGCGCCCTGGCCGCCTGCCAGGTGGGGCGCTGGTTGCGCGCCACCTTCGGCGAGGGTCCGGACGAAGAGGTGGCCCAGGGCGATGCCGTCCAGCAGGAGCGTGCCGACTCCTAACGGCGGCTTTCGCCGGATGCGTCGGGCGCACAACGGGTTCGCGAGCAGAGCTCGCTCCTACGCAAGCGGGTGCTGTGGCTGGGCTGAGGCGCAGCCGCTTTGCGGATGAATTCGCGCTTGCAGGGATGGCGAGAAGTGGCCAGCCCCGCCGTAGGGGGTGCTGCGCGCACCTGGAGGGGCGGGTGCACCCAAAAAGACAAAATGAGCGATGGGGCGAGGGCAGCGAGTTGGAGCAAGAAGAGCGGTGGGCTGAAGCGGAGCGCCGCCCGGCCCGCCCTACGAGGGTGCGTTGAGGGGCGTCGTGGCTCGGCGGCAATCCGTAGGTGCCGGCAGCTCCGTTTGGTGGATGTAAAAAGCGACATCCACCCTACACAGCCCTCACCATCGTGCGGCTGGGTTCAATCGTCCGGGCTGATGATGCCCTTGCGCACGGCGTAGAGGACCAGGCCGGGGATGTCGTGGATGTCCAGGCGCTTCATGATCTGGGCACGGTGGGCCTCCACGGTCTTGACGCTGAGGCCGAGGCCGTCGGCGATGGAACGGGTGGAGGCACCGCGGCTGATCAGGCGGAGGATCTCCACCTGGCGCTGGGTGAGGCCGGGGTCTTCGCTGCCGTGCTGGCGGGACAGGGCCTGGTCGATCACCGGCTGGGCGATGGCCGAGCTGAGGTAGCGCTGGCCACGGTCGACGGCCTTGAGGGCGAGGGCCAGCTCGACCATGGCGGCGTCCTTGAGCAGGTAGCCGTAGGCGCCTTTCTCCAGGGCGGAGAGCACCACCTCGGCATCGGTGTGCATCGACAGCATCAGTACGCGGGATTCGGGCACACGGGTGCCGAGGCGCTGCAGGGCCTCCAGGCCATCCACACCGTGCATGGAAATGTCGAGGAGAATGATGTCCGGCTTCAGTCGCTCGGCCATCTCGACGGCCTGTTCGCCGTCCTCCGCTTCTCCAACTACTTCGTAACCCTCCAGGTCGTTGACCATGGCGCGGACGCCAACGCGGATCAGTGCGTGGTCGTCGGCCAGCAACAGGCGACAGGTCATGGGCGCTCCTTGCGCAACGCGTCGTTTATGCATTACTCCAAGTGCAGGCTGCCCTAAAAAAGAGCAGGCCTACAGGTACGGAGTAGCATCCGACACGAAGGTTCGCCCGGATCGACCGGACGGACGGTAGCACCGGGCCAGCATTCTGCCGGCTCGTTTCAGGGGTTGCGGCCTTCTATTTGGCGGCTTCGGCGGTCTTGTCGGGTGTTTGCCCCCGTGAGTAGCGAATGATGACTTCGGAAAGTTTCGACAGGGGTTCGGTGCTTTGCGCGGCGCCCATGCGCAGGGCTTCCTTGGGCATGCCGAAGACCACGCAACTGGCTTCGTCCTGGGCCACGGTGCGGGCGCCGGCCTCGCGCATGGCCAGCAAGCCCCGCGCACCGTCGTCGCCCATGCCGGTCATGATCACGCCCAGGGCGTTGTGCCCGGCGTGGCGGGCGACGGAGCGGAACAGCACGTCCACTGAAGGTTTGTGGCGGTTGACGTGGGGTCCGTCGAGCACTTCGACGAAGTATTGCGCGCCGCTGCGCTTGAGCTGCATGTGGCGCCCGCCGGGGGCGACCAGGGCCAGGCCGGGGCGCACGCGGTCCATGTGCCGGGCTTCGCGCACGTCGATCTGGCAGACGGTGTCCAGGCGCTGGGCGAAGGCGGCGGTGAATTTCTCCGGCATGTGCTGGACGATGACGATGCCGGGGCAATCCACCGGTAACTGGCGCAGCACCACCTCCAGGGCCTGGGTGCCGCCGGTGGAGGTGCCCAGGGCCACCACCCGGTCGGTGGTGGCGTAGCCGGTGGGGCGTGCCGCCGGTTCGGCCGGCGCCGCTGCCGGCGTGGCCTTGGCCGGCGGTGGCGGCGGCGCGCTGCGCGGCATGGCGTGGGGGCGGCTGCGGGCGGCCAGTTCGATCTGCCGGATCAGGTCGCCGGAGAGCTGCTGCAGGCTGTCCTTGAGCCCCTGGCGGGCCTTGGTGAACACGCCGACGGCGCCGGCGGCCAGGGCTTCGAGGGTGATGGCGGCGCCGGCTTCGGTGAGGGTGGAGCAGATGATCGAGGGCGTCGGCCGCTCGGCCATGATCTTGCGCAGGAAGGTGATGCCGTCCATGCGCGGCATTTCCACATCCAGGACCAGTACGTCGGGCCATTGCTTGCGCATCTTGTCCAAGGCGAACAGCGGGTCGGCGGCCTGGCCGATGACCTGGATGCCGGGGTGGCTGTCCAGGCAGGCGGTGAGCACCTGCCGCACCAGGGCGGAGTCGTCGACGATGAACACCTTGATCGGGTTCGGGGCGGGTTTGCTGAGCGGGCTCATGTGCGTTGGAATACCGAGGGCCGCACTGCACGCAGCGGCAGGTTGAAGCCATGCAGGCTTTCCGCATGGCCGATGAAGAACAGGCCGTCCGGGCGCAGGCGCTCCACCAGGCGCGCGACCATGGCGCGCTTTTCCTCCTGGCCGAAGTAGATGAGCACGTTGCGCAGGAAGATTACGTCGAAGGGGCCGATTTCCTTGGGGATCGGCCGGGTCAGGTTGAGTTCGGCGAAGGCCACCCGGTGGCGCAGGGCCTGGCTCATGCGGAACAGCCCCTCGCTTTCCTCCACGCCCTTGAGGCAGTGGCGCTTGAGCCAGCCGGTGGGGAAGTTCTCCGCCTGCTCCATGGGGTAGGTGGCCAGGCGCGCCGTTTCCAGCACGCGGCGGCTGAGGTCGCTGGCGAAGATCGACCAGTCCTGGGTGCGGGCGTTCTCGGCCAGGGTCATGGCCATGCTGAAGGCTTCCTGGCCGGAGGAGCTGGCGGCGCTCCACAGGTGCAGCGGGCGGCGCTGGTGGGTGACCCATTCGCCGAGCTGCTTGAAGTGCTGCGGCTCACGGAAGAAGTAGGTTTCGTTGGTGGTGAGCAGGTCGATGACCGTGCGCCGCTCCTCCTGGGAGGCGGGGTCGTCGAGCACCTTCATGTAGTCGCCGTAGCTGGTCAGGTCGAGGGCGCGCAGGCGGCCCATCAGGCGGCCGGCCATCAGCGTGCGCTTCTGCTCGGCCATGCGGATGCCGGACGCCTCCAGCATCATCTGCTGCAGGCGGCGGAAGTCGCTGTCGCTGAGCTTGGGCAGGTGGCTGGTGGGCATCAGCCGGCCTGCTGGGCGAGGCTCAGCTGGCGGATGTCGTCCAGCGAGAGCACGCGGCGCACGTCGAGGATGATGGTGAAGCCACGCTCGTCGCGGGCCATGCCGGCGATGAAGTCGGTGCGGATGCCGGCGCCGAAGGGGGGAGGCTGTTCCACCTGGCCCGCTTCGATGTCCAGCACCGCGTCCACCGCATCCACCACCAGCCCGATCCGCTGGTGATTTTCGTCCAGGTCCAGCTCGATGATGACGATGCAGGTGCGCTTGTTAGGCACGCTGAGGTCCTGGCCGAAGCGCGCCGCCAGGTCCAGCACCGGCACCACGTTGCCGCGCAGGTTGATCACCCCGTGGATGAAGGGCGGCATCATCGGCACGGTGGTGACCTGGCCGTATTCGATGATCTCCCGCACCAGGTCGATGGGCAGCGCGTAGCGTGCGTCACGCACCCGGAACGACAGGTGCTGAACGCTTTCCGCTGCCTCGCTGGCCAGGATTGCCTGGAGTTCGATCATGCCGCTTCCCTCAGTTGAAGTTGACGAAGTGGCCTTCATCGGCCGGAGCCTGGGGTTTGCGGGCCACGGCCGTGCTGGGCCGACGTAGCTCGCGCACGGCGGCGGGGCGCTCCATGCGCACGGGCGAGATTGCCCGCACGGTGGTCGCTTCGAGCCGGAAGTAGCCGATCAGCTCCTGCAACTGGCTGGCCTGGGCGTTCATCTCCTCGGCGGTGGCCGCCAGTTCCTCGGAGGCGGAGGCGTTCTGCTGGGTGATCTGGTTCATCTGGCCCATGGCGATGTTGATCTGCGCGGCGCCAGTGGTCTGTTCCTGGGAGGCGGCGGTGATCTCCTGCACCAGGTCGGAGGTCTTCTGGATGTTCGGCACGATCTGGTCGAGCAGGGCGCCGGCCTGTTCGGCCAGGTGCACGCTGTTGCTGGCGACGCCGCCGATCTCCTGTGCGGCCACCTGGCTGCGCTCGGCGAGCTTGCGCACTTCGGCGGCGACCACCGCGAAGCCCTTGCCATGGTCGCCCGCGCGGGCGGCCTCGATGGCGGCGTTGAGGGCCAGCAGGTTGGTCTGGTAGGCGATGTCGTCGATGATGCCGATCTTGTCAGCGATCTGTTTCATGGCCTGGACCATCTCGCCCACCGCCTGGCCGCCCTGCACGGCGTCGTTGGCGGCCTTGCCGGCGATGCCGTCGGTGATCTGCGCGCTCTCGGTGTTCTGCGCGATGGAGGCGGACATCTGCTCCACCGAGGCCGTGGTCTCCTCGACGCTGGCGGCCTGTTCGGTGGCGGCCTGGCTCAGCGACTGCGAGGTTGCACTGACCTCCTCGGAGGCCGAGGAAAGCGAGTCGGCAGCGCTGCGGACGTCACTGATGACGGAGCGCAGACGCTCGGTCATGTGCTTCATGGAGGCCAGCAGGCGGCCGGTCTCATCGCGGCTATCGACCTCGATCTCGGTCGACAGGTCGCCCTCGGCCAACTTGTCAGCCACGACCACCGCACTGTTCAGCGGACGGGTGATGGACCGGGTGACGAAGATGCCGATGGCGAAGCCGACCACGGCGGCCAGGACCATCAGGATGATCATCTGGGTGCGCGAGCCGAGGTAGATCTCGGTGATGGTGTCGTTGGCCTCCTTGGCGCGGGCGTCCTTCTGGTTCACCAGGTCGGTGAACAGCTTGTCGGCGTCGTTGCCATGGGCACGCAGTTCGGGCATCAGCGCGGTGAACTCGGTGCTGCTGGCCAGCGGCACGTTCTTGCTCAGCTCGAGTATCTGCCGGACGACCTTCTCGTACGCCGCCAGGCTTGCCTCCATTTCCGCCAGCTTGGCCAGGGACTGTTCGCTTTTGAAGCTGTCCCGGGCGTTATTGATGTGCGTATGCACGCTCTGGAGCGCCTCCACGACCTGGTCGGCGGTGCGCTGGCGCTCCTCGAGGGTGGTGGCCAGCAGGTGACTGCGCAGGTGGCGACCGATGTAGATGAGGTCCATGTTGCCTTTCATCATGGTTTTCAAGGCACCGACTTCTCCCAGGTACATCCGGTCGGTGAGGTCGTTGACCTTGTGCAGGTTGACGATACCCAGCCCGCCCACTGCGGCGGTGAGCAGCACCACCAGGGAGAAGCCGCCGATCAGACGGGCTCCGATTTTCATGTTGCGGATGAGTTGCATGGTGAGTCTCTCCTACTGACCCGCAAGATCGGGTCGTGCTGGTACGGGGTTGGCGAGGGCGCGCGGTTCTGCGTCCGCGTTCTGTTGCAGGTGCTGGAGCAGGCTGGCGATGTCGAGGATCAGCGCCACCTGGCCAGAACCGAGGATGGTGGAGCCGCTGATGCCTCGCAGGTGTTCGAAGAGCAGGCCGAGGGGCTTGATCACCGTTTGCAGTTCGCCATGCAGTTCCTCGACTATCAGCCCGGCCTGGCGCCGGCCGAGGCTGACTACCACGATGTTGCGCCGGCCGCGGTTGCTGCTGGGCAGGTCGAAGTGGGCGGCCAGGTCGATGCAGGGCAGGGGGCGGCCGCGCAGCTCGATGTGGCCGTAGGCCCGCCGGCCGAGACGGGCCTCGTCCAGCTCCAGGCACTCGGTGACCATGTCCAGCGGCACCACGAAGTGTTCCTCGCCCAGGCTCACCAGGAAGCCGTCGATGATCGCCAGGGTCAGCGGCAGGCGGATGCGGAAGGTGCAGCCGAGGCCGGGGCGCGAGTCGATCTCGATGCTGCCGCGCAGGGCGTCGATGGCGCTGCGCACCACGTCCATGCCGACGCCACGGCCGGAGAGGTCGGAGACGTTGTCGGCGGTGGAGAAGCCGGCGGCGAAGATCAGCCGCTGGATATCGTGTTCGGGCAGGTTGGCCTGGGGGTCGATGAGGCCGCGGGCGATGGCCTTCTCGCGGATGCGCGCGGTGTTCAGGCCGTGGCCGTCGTCCGCCACTTCGATGACGATCATCCCCGACTCGTGGTAGGCGTTGAGGCTCAACCGGCCTTCGGCGCTCTTGCCGGCGGCCAGGCGCTGCTCGGCGGATTCGATGCCGTGGTCGATGGCGTTGCGCACCAGGTGGGTGAGGGGGTCGGCGAGCTTGTCGATCACCGACTTGTCCAGTTCGGTGTCGGCGCCGCGGATTTCCAGGCGGATGTCCTTGCCCAGCTGCTGGCTGACGTCGCGCACCACGCGGTGGAAGCGGTTGAAGGTGTCGCCGATCTCGATCATGCGCAGCTTCAGCGCCGCCTCGCGGATCTGCTCGACACGCTGGTTGACCGTCTGCGCGCCTTCCAGGCACAGGGCGTTGCCGTGCATCTGCGCTTGCAGCTGGGCCCCGGCGGCGCTGATCACCAGCTCGCCGACGAGGTTGATCAGCTCGTCGAGCTTGTGCGCAGCGACGCGGATCTGGCTGCTTTCCTGGACCTTGCGCTCCCGCGAGCTCTTCTGCTTGGCCAGGGCGGCATTGACCGCTTGCGGCGCGACGATGCCTTCCTCCACCAGCACCGCGCCGAGGGCCGGTTTGAGCTCGGCGGCAACGGCCTGCAGGGCCAGGCCCTGGGCCAGTTCGTGCTCGGTGAGCAGCCCGCTGGCGACGAGGATGGCGCCGATGCGCTCGTCGGTTTCGGGCAGTTCCTGGATCAGGCGGATGTAGTCGTCCAGGGCGCTGTTGGGCGGCAGGATGCGCAGGGTGCAGAAGTCGTGGATGAATTCGAAGACGTCCTCGATCTCGGCCTTGGCGGCGTCGCTGAGGAGGTCGATCTCCATGCCCAGGTAGCAGCTTTCCGGGTCCAGCTCGGCCAGGGGCGGCAGGGCGTCGTCGATCACCTGGAGGTTGAGCACATCGCCTAGGCGGCTCAGGTACTGGACGAAGGCGATGGGGTCGAAACCGTTGCGCAGCAGGTCGGCATGGAAGCGCAGGGAGATGTGCCAGGCGCCGTCTTCGGCGACGTTGCCATCGGCCGACGGCATCGTTTCACCCGGCACCTTGGCCGCCGGCGCGGCCGTGCCCAGGTGGGCGGCGAGGGCGGCGAGCAGTTCGGTCTGGTGTTGTTCGTCCACCGGCAGCTCGCCGGTTTCCGGGTCGATGAGGGCGATCATCGAGACGATTTCGTCGAGGCAGCGCAGCATCAGCGAGACCAGCGACGGGTCGAGCGCGCGCTGGCCGTCGCGCACTGCCATGAGCAGGTTTTCCAGGTGGTGGGTGAAGCTCACCAGGGGCGTGAGGGAGAACAGCCCGGCCGAGCCCTTGAGGGTGTGCATGGCGCGGAACAGGCCGTTGATGGCCGCCGCGTCCTCGGGCTGCTGGTCCAGCTGCAGCAGGTACTCCTCGGCCTGCTTGCCGAGGTCGCGGGCTTCCTCGATGAAGCCCAGCAGCAGCTGGCTCCACTGTTCGCCATTGAGCATGGGGGCGCCTCCGTTCAGGCCGCGGCCGGTTGCTCACCGGGCAGCAGCACGTCCAGGCGCAGCAGGCTGACGATTTCCAGCGCGGCGCCTTGCAGGTTCACCACTTCGACCGTGTTGCCGGCCAGCACCAGTTGCCGGCGCAGGCCGAGGAGCAGCTGCACGCCGGCGCTGTCCAGTTCTTCCAGCTCGGCGAGGTCCAGGCGCCAGGCCTCGACCCGCGCATTGGCCGCCAGCAGGGCCAGCAGCTCGCCGTGGGCCTGGGCCACCTCGTAGATGGTCAGGCTGCCGCTCAGGGCGAGCTGGGCCGGGGTGGCGGCGGTGTCGAAGGCGATGCCGAACATCTCAGCCCACCAGCTTTTCGACGGCCGCCAGCAGTTGCTGCGGCTGGAAGGGTTTGACGATCCAGGCGCGCGCACCGGCGGCCTGGCCTTCGGCCTTCTTGCTCTGCTCGCTTTCGGTGGTGAGCATGACGATGGGGGTGAAGCGGTAGTCCTTGTGGGCCTTGATTTCCTTGACCAGGCCGATGCCGTCGAGGTTGGGCATGTTCACGTCGCTGATGATCAGGTTGATCTTCTGGCCGTTGAGCTTGGTCAGGGCATCACGCCCGTCGACAGCTTCGATGACCTGGTGGCCGGCGCCGCCGAGGGTCATTTTCACCAGTTGGCGCATCGACGAGGAGTCGTCGACTATCAGGATGGTCTTGGCCATGGGGCCTCCAATGATCAGAAAAAGGTGACTTCGCTGTTCTGCGCAGGCTGGCCGTGGCGGCCGGTGCGCTCTTCGTCCGTGGTGAACTGCCGGCGCAGTTCGGTGAGCCAGCGCTGCGGCTGGCCGAGGATCGGGTCCTGCTCGCGCAGGGCACGTTGCAGGCGCTCCAGGTCGCCTTGCAGGTGGTCGAGCATCTGGTCGGAGCGGTCCTGGAATTGCAGGCTGACGATGATGTCCTGGATGTCCGCCTGGGTGGTGCGGGCGTCGCGCTGCAGGTCGCGGGAGGTGTCGGTGAGCTCGTCGAGGTTGGCGCTGAGGCCCTGCATGATGTCGCCGGCCACCTGGTCGAGGTAGCGCAGGTTGTTCTCCTCGCTGACCGAGAGTTCCTCGGCGGCGCTGACGGTGGAGCGGATCGCCTGGTTGATCTCGCCGACCTTCTCGACCATGCGCTGGCCGGTTTCGGCGGAGAGGCTGGAGAGCTTGCGCACCTCGTCGGCCACCACCGAGAAGCCGCGCCCGTAGTCACCGGCCCGGGCCGCCTCGATGGCGGCGTTGAGGGCCAGCAGGTTGGTCTGGCTGGCGATGTCCTGGACGTGCTTGGACATGCTCTGCAGCTCGCTGGCGTAGCTGTTGAGGTGGCCGATGGTGGCCAGCAGTTCGTTCTTGTGGGCGGTGGCGCCGTGGAAGGCGGTGGTGACCTCGTCCAGGCGTTGCTGGGCCTGGCGCAGGTTGTCGGTGACCCCGGCGCCGCCGATCACGCTTTCCGAGCGTTGCAGGGTCTGGTCGAGGCGCTGGGCCAAGCTGGCGAAGCGCTCGAACAGCTTGCTGACATTGCCGCTGACCAGTTGGCGCACCTGGCCGATGTTCTGCTCCCAGGCGGGCAACACGGCGCTGAGCAGGGGCTGGCAATCGGTGGTCGGCGGGGCCACATCCACCGGCGCCGCTTCCACCACCACCGGGGCGCGGGGGCGCAGGAGGAGGGCGGCGACGGCGGCGAGGGCGATGCCGGCACCCGCGACCCAGGGCATCTCCAGCCCCAGGCCGGCGATGCCGAGGAGAAGGGCGAACCAGAGAACGGAATAGGCCAGCACGGCAAGGTCCCGGTAGTGGATGGATACCCGGAACCATAGGAGGTGAAGCGCTTCGTCGAAATCGGGGTGGCCCCTAGGGGCGTCTAGGGGAATCCGGTCATAGCGGAAATGGCGCGGGCGATCAGGGCACGCAGTCGCTGATCACCAAGCGGTTGCGGCCCAGGGCCTTGCCTTGGTAAAGGCGCTTGTCGGCACGGCGGTAGAGCTCGTCGCCGCTGTGGCCGTCGACCTGCCATTCGGCCAGGCCGAAGGTGGCGGAGAGGGGGATGAGCTGTTCGCCGTAGTGCAGGGGCGACTGTTGCAGGTCGAGGCGCAGCGCCTCGACCAGGTGCGCGGCGGCGTCGCGGCGGGTTTCGCGCAGCAGCAGGCCGAACTCCTCGCCGCCCAGGCGGCCGATCAGGTCGGTGGCGCGCAAGCGTTGCTGCAGGCGCTGGCAGATGTGCCGCAGGGCCTGGTCACCGGCATCGTGGCCCCAGCGATCGTTGACCTGCTTGAAATCGTCCACGTCCAGCACCACCAGCACCAGGCTGAGACCGCCCCGTTTGGCCTCCTCGATGCTGCGCTCCAACGCACGCTGGAAGAAGTCGCGGCTGGCGACGCCGGTCAGCGCATCGCTGTGGGCCAGACGCCGCAACTGGGCGTGGGCCACTGCACGGCGGGCCTCGTAGATGTGCACGAAGGCCATGATCAGCAGCCCGCAGAGCATGGCGTTGCCCAGGTCGATCAGACCCCTGGCATCGGCTGCCGGGGGGAAGCGCAGCAGGTAGGCGATGACCGCCACGGCCAGATAGGGCATGGCCAGGAGAAAGCCACGCAGCTTGCCCAGCAACAGGTAGGAGAGCACCGGGATCAGGTAGATCCAGACGAAGGCCGTGGGCGAGGCGTCGGGCATGACGATGATGTAGATGAGGAAGCTGAAGGTGGGCAGCAGATAGGCATAGAGCCAGGGCGTGAGGACCTGGACGTGGCGGATGCGCTGGCAGGCCCAGCCGAGCAGGATCGCGGTGGCCATTTCCAGGAAGGACAGGACGAGGTTGCCGGCGATGAACTGCAGCACGGAGAAGCAGGCCAGGGTCAGGGCGGTGGAGCTGAAGATCAGCCGCACCAGGGCTCGCTGGTCGGCGTCTTCGAGGCCGGTGGCGCTTTCGTGGGGCTGCTGCATCGACGGGCTCATCCTGCATGCCGTGAGCGCCTAGGCTATCCCAAGGCATTGGCGCCCCGTTAGCCTTTCCTCCGGTTCCGCTCACTTTTTGTACAGGGCATTCGCGCCAGGGGCAGGCCGCCCGTCCTACGGCAAGTGGCGTGCATTGCCGTAGGAATAGGACTGGATTACTGTATATAAATACAGTTATTCATGCCGAGCCCTCCATGCCTGCCTCCTTTCCCCCTGCCGTAACGGGCGCTTCCAGCCGGAGCGACGCCTGATGGGCGCCGTGGTCGCCCTCGATGCGCTGCTGGACGAGCGCCGGGTCTGGAAAGGCCAGGCCAGCACCCAGCCGAGCGGTGCCCAGCCCACCGGGCATGCGGCCCTGGATGCGGCATTGCCGGCGGGCGGGTGGCCGGAGTCCGCGCTCAGCGAAATCCTCGTGCCGGGCACTGGCCTGGGTGAGCTGCAATTGCTCTGGCCGACCCTGGCGCGCCTCACCGCCAGCGCCGAGCGCGTGGCCCTGGTGGGCGCGCCGTACCTGCCGTATCCCCAGGCCTGGCAGGCCGCCGGGGTGGACCTGCGCTGGCTGGTGCTGATCGAGGCCGAGGGCCGCGATGGGCTTTGGGCCGCCGAGCAATGCCTGCGCTCGGGCAGCTGCGGCGCAGTGCTCTGCTGGCCACGCCAGGTGGATGACCGCGCCCTGCGCCGGCTGCAGGTGGCGGCGGAAACCGGGCAGACCCTGGCCTTCGCCTATCGCCCCCAGCAAGAGGCGCACAACCCCTCGCCGGCGGCCCTGCGTCTGGCCTTCGACGGCCCCGGCCGGGTGCGGGTGCTCAAGTGCCGGGGTGGCCTGGCGCCGGCCGCCAGCCTGGCCCTGGCGGGGCACTGACATGCGCTGGGCCTGCATCCTCCTGCCGCAGCTGGCCCTGGACGCCGTGCTGCGCCGCCGCGACGACCCTGAGGCGCCCCTTGCGCTGCTCACCGGTACGCCCCAGCGCCGCGTGCTGCAGGCGGTGAACCCAGCCGCCCGGGCCCTGGGCCTGCGCGCGGGCATGGGCCTGACCGCTGCCCACGCCCTGACCCGCGATTTCGCCCAGGCCGAGTACAACGCCGCGGAGATCGAGCACTGGCAGCGCTTTCTCGCTGCCTGGGGCTACGGCTTCAGTTCCCATGTGAGCCTGCGCTACCCCCGTGTGCTGCTGGTGGAGATCGCCTCCAGCCTCGGCCTGTTCGGCCCCTGGCCGCGTTTCGAAGCACGCCTGCGCGAAGAGCTGACGGCGCTGGGCTTCCGCCACCGCATCGTCGCGGCCCCCAACCCGGTGGCGGCGCGCATCCTGGCCAACGCCCACGACGGCCTGGCGGTGGCGGAGGGCACAGCCCTGCGTGAGGCCCTGGAGCGTCTCCCGGTAGAGCGTGCCGGCTTCGAGCCCGAGGTGGCCACGGCCCTGGGGCGCATGGGGTTGCGCCGCCTGAAACAGGTGATGACGCTGCCGCGCGACACCCTGGCCAAGCGCTTTCCTGCACGGGTGCTGCAGCACCTGGACGAACTGCAGGGCAGCCGTGCCGTGGTCCTGGACTGCTACCTGCCACCGGATGAATTCAATGGCCGTATCGAGCTGAACTTCGAGGTGGAATCCAACCAGGCGCTGCTGTTCCCCCTGCGCCGGCTCACCGCCGACCTGGCCGCCTTCCTCGCCGGGCGCGACAGCGGCGTGCAGCGTTTCGTATTGCATCTGGAACACGCCAGCCAGGCGGACAGCCAGGTGCCTGTGGGCCTGCTGGGGGCCGAGCGCGACCCGGCGATGCTCTTCGAGCTGGCCCGTGGCCGCCTGGAGCAGCTGCAGGTGGTGGCGCCGGTGCGCGGCATGCGCCTGCAGGCCCGTGACCTGCCGCGCTTCGTGCCCGAGCACCGCGAGCTGTTCGACCCGCGCCCGCAGCAGAACCTGCCCTGGGAGCAATTGCGCGAACGCCTGCGCGCACGCCTGGGGGATGACGCCGTGCGCGGCCTGCAGGCCCACGCCGACCACCGCCCCGAACATGCCTGGCGCCTGGGGGTGGACGGCCTGGCCGGGCCCTTGCTGCAGGGGCCGCCACGGCCCGGCTGGCTGCTGCGCGAGGGCCAGCCGCTGCGCGAGTTCGCGCCGCGCATCCTCGCCGGGCCGGAGCGGGTGGAATCCGGCTGGTGGGATGGCGACGACCAGCGCCGCGACTACTACCAGCTGGAAACCCGTGACGGCCGCCGCGCCTGGGCCTGGTGCCCGGCCGGGGAACTCGGCCCCTTCACCCTGCTGGGCTGGTTCGCATGAGCGCCGGGTACGCCGAGCTGCACTGCCTGTCCAACTTCAGCTTCCAGCGCGGGGCCTCCAGCGCCGCCGAGCTGTTCGAGCGCGCCAAGCAGCAGGGCTACGCCGCCCTGGCGATCACCGACGAATGCACCCTGGCCGGCATCGTGCGGGCCTGGCAGGCCGCCAAGGACAGCGAGCTGCCGCTGATCGTCGGCAGCGAGATGGCCATCGAGCACGGCCCGCGCCTGGTGCTGCTGGTGGAGAACCTGGCCGGCTACCAGCACCTGTGCCGGATCATCACCCGGGCTCGGCGCCGCGCCGCCAAGGGCGAATACCGCCTGCTGGCGGAGGACTTCGACGACGCCCTCGACGGCCTGCTGGCCCTCTGGCTGCCCGGCGAGGCGGCGGATGCGGAGGAAGGCCGCTGGCTGCGCGAGCGCTTCCCCGGCCGCCTGTGGCTGGCGGTGGAACTGCACCGCGGCGCCGATGACGCCAGCCGCCTGGCCCGCTTGCAGGCCCTGGCGGCGGAGCTGGGCATTCCCGCCGTGGCAGCCGGCGATGTGCACATGCATGCCCGGGGCCGCCGCGCCCTGCAGGACTGCATGACCGCCATCCGCCACCACTGCACCCTGGCCGAGGCCGGGCAGCGGCTGTTTCCCAATGGCGAGCGGCACCTGCGTTCGCGGGCGGTACTGGAGCGCTTCTACCCGTCGGCGCTGCTGGCCGAGACCCTTGTGATCGCCGCGCGCTGCCGCTTCGATCTGGGCGAGATCAACTACCAGTACCCCCGCGAGCTGGTGGCGGAGGGGCACACGCCGGTGAGCTGGCTGCGCCATCTGGTGGCCGAGGGCATCCCCAAGCGTTGGCCCAAGGGCGCCAGCCCTAAGGTGCTGGAGACGGTGGCGCACGAGCTGTCGCTGATCGAGGAGCTGGGTTATGAGAGCTACTTCCTCACGGTGCATGACATCGTCCGCTTTGCCCGCTCGAAAGGCATCCTCTGCCAGGGGCGCGGCTCGGCGGCCAACTCGGTGGTGTGCTTCGTGCTCGGCATCACCGAGCTGGACCCGAGCCGCTTCAACCTGCTGTTCGAGCGCTTCCTGTCCAAGGAGCGCAAGGAGCCGCCGGATATCGATGTCGATTTCGAGCACGAGCGCCGCGAAGAGGTGATGCAGTACGTGTTCCGCCGCTACGGTCGGGGCCGCGCCGCACTCACAGCCGTGGCCAGCACCTACCACGGCACCGGGGCGGTGCGGGATATCGCCAAGGTGCTGGGCCTGCCGCCGGACCAGGTCAACGCCCTGGCCGATTGCTGCGGCAGCTGGAGCGACCACGCACCGCCCGTGGACCGCCTGCTGGAGGCCGGCTTCGATCCCGAAAGCCCGGTGATGCGCCGCGTCCTGGCGCTGACCCATGAACTGATCGGCTTTCCCCGGCATCTGTCGCAGCACCCGGGCGGCTTCGTCATCTCCGAAGCACCGCTGGACACCCTGGTGCCGGTGGAGAACGCCAGCATGGCCGAGCGCACCGTGGTGCAGTGGGACAAGGACGACCTCGACGCCCTGGGTCTGCTGAAAGTGGATGTGCTGGCCCTGGGCATGCTCACCACCCTGCGCCGTTGCTTCGGGCTGATCGAGCGGCATCGGGGCAGGACATTGACCTTGGCGGGACTGCCTGAGAAAGACGCCGCCACCTACGAAATGATCAGCCGCGCCGACACCATTGGCGTGTTCCAGATCGAATCCCGCGCGCAGATGGCCATGCTGCCGCGCCTGCGGCCCAAAGAGTTCTACGACCTGGTGATCCAGGTGGCCATCGTGCGGCCGGGGCCGATCCAGGGGGATATGGTTCACCCCTATTTGCGGCGGCGGAACAAGGAGGAGCCGGAGGATTACCCCTCCGAGGAGTTGCAGACGGTGCTCCAACGCACCCTGGGTGTTCCGCTGTTCCAGGAACAGGTGATGCAGATCGCCATGGTGGCGGCCAAGTACACAGCGGAGGAGGCCGATGGGCTGCGCCGTTCCATGGCCGCCTGGAAGCGCCATGGCGGCCTGGAGCCCCATCGCATCCGCCTGACCGAGCGCATGCTGGAGAAGGGTTACAAGCCCGAGTTCATCGCGCGCATCTTCGAACAGATCAAAGGCTTCGGCAGCTACGGCTTCCCCGAGTCCCACGCCGCCAGCTTCGCCCTGCTGGCCTATGCCAGCAGCTGGCTCAAGTGCCACGAGCCGGCGATCTTCGCCTGTGCCCTGGTGAACAGCTGGCCCATGGGCTTCTACACCCCCGACCAGGTGCTGCAGGACGCCCGCCGCCATGGCATCGAGGTGCGCCCGGTGGATGTGCGCCACAGCGATTGGGATTGCGACCTGGAGCCCGATGCGCGCGGGCGCCTGGCCATCCGCCTGGGGCTGCGCATGGTCAAGGGCTTCAACGAGGAGGCGGCCATGCGTATCTCCGCTGCACGTGCCCTGCGCGCCTTCGACGACGTGGCCGACCTTTGCCACCGCGCCCGCCTGGATGCCCGCGCCCGTGAACGCCTGGCCGATGCCGGCACCCTGCGTGGCCTGGCCGGCCATCGGCATCGGGCGCGCTGGGCGGTGGCGGCGGTGGAGGAGGAGCTGCCGCTGTTCGCCGGCCTGCCGCAGCAGGCGGAACTGCCCGTGGACCTGCCGCTGCCCAGCCGTGGCGAGGACCTGTACGCCGACTACGACACCCTGGGCACCACCCTCGGTCCCCATCCCCTGGCCCTGCTGCGCGGTGCCCTGGCCAAGCGGCGCTGCCGCAGCTCGCGGGACCTGGCCGCCACCGAGCACGGCCAGGGGGTGAGCGTCGCCGGCCTGGTCAAGGGCCGCCAGCGCCCGCAGACCGCCAGCGGGGTGATCTTCGTCACCCTGGAAGACGAGTTCGGCATGGTCAACGTGGTGGTCTGGAACGACATCGCCGTACGCCAGCGCCGCGTGCTGGTGGGCTCGCAGATGCTGCAGGTGGATGGCCGCCTGGAGAGCAAGGACGGCGTGCGCCACCTCATCGCCCGCCGCCTGCACGACCTAACGCCCTTGCTGGCCGGGCTGGATGTGCGCAGCCGGGATTTCCATTGATCGTAGGCATCGTGAAAGCCGCCAGCCCGAGGGGGCTTGACCGCTGTGTAGGGTGGAGGTCGCTTTTTACCTCCACCAGCGGTGTTTCCGGCGAGCCCGGATGGTGGACGGGTGGGGCGTCGTCCACCCACGCCCAACCCGGCGACTGGCCTGCGAAGCCGGGTGTAAGGGAAATGAGACAGCTGTCACATGATGGCAACCTGGCACTGCTTGAATGGCGCCCATTCTCAGTGGAAGGAGCCTTGGATCATGGCAGCCGAAAGCAGTCTGGCGCGCCTGCTCAAACCCGTTGCGGGGCTGGAACCGGCAATGAGCATCAGCGATGTGGCCGACCGGCTGCTGACCCCGGAACACAAGACCTTTCTCTCCCTGCCGGTGGTGGACGCCGAGGCCCGGCCGCTGGGCCTGGTGAGCCGCTACACGCTGCAGGACATCTTCATGCAGCGCTTCGGTCGCGACCTCTGGGGGCGCCGCCCGGTGAGCGAGGTGATGAACGCCACGCCCCTGGTGCTGAGCCTGGAGATGAGCCTGGAGCAGGCCGCCAAGCAGATCACCGCCGAGCTGCAATACCCCATCACCGAAGATTTCATCCTGGTGGACGGCGAGGGTCGCTACCAGGGCCTGGGCACCGTGCTTGATCTGCTCAAGGCCATGGAGCTGCGCATCGCCCAGCGCAACCAGGTGCTGCGCAAGGCGCTGGTGGACCTCAAGGAATCCCAGGCCCAGCTGGTGCAGTCGGAGAAGATGGCCTCCCTGGGCCAGATGGTCGCCGGCGTCGCCCATGAGCTGAACACCCCGCTGGGCTACGTGAAGAACAACGTGCAGCTGCTCGACCAGCTCACCGCGCCGCTCACCGGCCTGGCCCGCAGCCAGGCGGCCCTGGCCGACTGCCTGCGTGACCCGGACTGCGACGAGCAGCGCCTGGGCGATGCCCTGGATGCCGCCGCGGCGATGCGCGAGCAGGTGGCGCCGGAGCTGCTGGCCGAAGACCTGCGCCAGCTCTATGGCGACACCCTCTATGGCCTGGAGCAGATCGGCGAGCTGGTGGCCGGGCTCAAGGACTTCGCCCGCCTGGACCGCGCCATGAGCGAGGAAGTGGACCTCAACGACTGCATTCGCAGCGCGCTGCTGATCGCCCGCAACCACATCAAGGACAAGGCCGAGGTGCAGCAGCAGCTGGGCGAACTGCCCCGCGTGGCCTGCGCGCCGTCGCAGATCAACCAGGTGCTGCTCAACCTGCTGACCAACGCCGCCCAGGCCACGGTCGGCTTCGGCCGCATCCAGATCAAGAGCTGGGCCGAGGCGGACTGGGTGTGCATCTCGGTGCAGGACAGCGGCTGCGGCATGGCACCGGACGTGGTGCGGCGCATCTTCGATCCCTTCTTCACCACCAAGCCGGTGGGCGAGGGCACGGGGCTGGGCCTGTCCATCAGCTACAAGATCATCCAGGACCACGGCGGCAGCATTCGCGTGGCCTCTGAAGTGGGGCGCGGCACGCGCTTCCTCATCCGCCTGCCGCGCGTGCAGGCCCGTGAAATGAAACGGAGCGCCTGACCCCATGACTTCGCCCATCCGCGTGATGTTCATCGACGACGAGGAACGCATCCTGCGCAGCCTCGCCATGCAGTTCCGCCGTGACTACGAAGTGCTCACCGAGAGCGACCCGTTGCGCGCCCTGGAGCGCCTGGCCAAGGAGCCGGTGCATATCGTCGTCAGCGACCAGCGCATGCCGCAGATGAGCGGCGCCGAGCTGCTGACCCAGGTGCGCGAGATGGCGCCGGACTGCCTGCGCATCCTGCTCACCGGCTACTCCGACCTGGATGCGGCGGTGGAAGCGCTGAACAGCGGCGGCATCTTCCGCTACCTGACCAAGCCCTGGGACCCGCAGGAAATGGCCTTCACCCTGCGCCAGGCGGCGGAGATCGCCGGGCGCCAGGTGCCGGCCCCGGTCGCACCCTTGCCGGCTGCCACGAAGACCGTTGCATTGAGCGTTCTGCTGCTGGACGACGACCCGGAAACCCTGGCCAGCGTCGCCGACTTCTGCATGGGCGGCGGCCATCGCCTGCTGCGCCCGCGCAACCTGGCCGAGGCGGTGGGCCTGCTCAACGACGAGCCGGTGGACCTGCTGGTGGGCGACCTGACGTTTGCCGGGGAAGACACCGCGCCCCTGCTCAAATCCCTGGCCCAGGCCCACCCGCGCCTGCTGAGCCTGGTGGTGACGCCGTTCCGCGACACCCAGGCGCTGCTCAAGCTGATCAACGAGGCGCAGATCTTCCGTTACCTGCCCAAGCCGATCCGCCGTGGGCTGTTCGAGAAGGGCCTCAAGGCCGCCGCCGAACAGGCCCAGGCCTGGCATGCGCAACCGCAGCAGCCCCTGGCCCGCAAGGCCGAAGCGCCCCGCGAGGAGCGCGAGCGGGAGAAGGTCGGCAGCTTGCTGGGGATGCTCGGGCGGCTGCGGGGGCGGTTGAGCGCTTGAGCCGGTTTGTTTCCCTGGGCTGAAGCCCAGGCTACGGCCCCGCCCAGGAATGCGGTGCAACCCGGTGCTACCCACAGAAACCGTGGATTATTCTGTGGATAACCTGGGTGCGGATGGGTGCAGGCCCCGGATTCCGGGCGCTGCACCGGGGTGGTGGATTTATGACCGCTCGTCAGGGATGAGCGGCCTGCACGTCACGGTTGGCGCGCAGTCGCCCTCGCAGGCACGCGGGAACGCACCGGCCTGCGCCTGGGGCGCAACCGGCGCCAACCGATCACCACGCCACTGACGCTGATGGCCAGGCCACCGAGGCTGAAGGCGATGATCAGCACCTCCCGCAACAACGGCCGCTCCAGCAGCGGCGGCCAGTCCCAGCTGTGCAGCAGGTTGAACAGCCAGCGACCGGCGCGGCGGTTGTCGTCCAGCACATCCAGCACCGCGCCGCTGTAGGGGTCGATATGCACCCAGCTGTGGCCGGGGTCGTCGAAGGCCAGGCGCAGCAGCGGCAGGCGCTTCGGCTGGCCGCCGTACATGCTGGCTTCGCCCCGAGGGTAGTAATAGGCGTCGTAGGCCTCCAGCCAGTCGGCTTGCGCCACGGGCTCCGGTGCGGCGGCTTCCAGGGTGCTGCGTGGCAGCATCGCCAGGGCCGGGCCAACGCCGTTCAGAGGCAGTACGCGGCTGTCGCCCCGGGCATCCAGGGCGCCGAGGTAGGCCGCGCCGCCGAGCATCCGCCATTGCAGTTCCACCGGCTCCAGGCCGGTTTCGCGGAAGCGTTGCAGGGCCTCGTTCACGCCCACATGGAAGGCGTCGCCTCGCAGCTCGCCGCCCTGGAAATCCCGCGCGGTGAGGGGCGAGCGGCCTTCGGTGAGGTGCCAGGGGCGCATGGACATCAGCCCGCTGAAGATCCAGGCGATCAGCAGCAGGCCGAAGCCCAGGCCGGTGAGGTGGTGCCAGCGGGCGAAGCCGGCCGGGTAGGGCGAGCGCGAACCGCTGCGGTAGGGCCTGGAGAAACGCCAGCGCAGCAGGCCGACCACCGCCCCCAGCACGGCCATCGCCGTGGCCGCCAGGGACAGGTAGATGACGATGTTGGCCCAGAGGCCATCCAGCACACCGCCGCGCAGTGGGTAGAGCCAGTGCAGCCAGGCGCCCAGGTAGTTCCAGCCGCGCTCCATGCGCCCGGCGTCGCGCACCACCTCGCCGGTGCGCGAGGACAGGTAGAGCAGGCTGCCGGCAGCGTCGTCCACCCGCACCTTGTGCAGGGGGCGGTCGGCATCCAGGGCGCGGCTGTGGCTCCACAGGTCTTCGTCCACCCCTTCCAGGTAATGGGCTTCGGCGCCGCTGAAGCTGCGCGCGCTGGCCAGGGCCTGCAGCGGCCCTTGGGCGCCCAGCAGGACGCCGTCGCGGGCGTCCACCGCCAGGTTGGCGTCACGGTAGCCGAGCAGGTAGCGCGGCTCGCCGGCGATGCTGACCAGGCGCAGGCTCGAGGGGGCTTCGCTGCGGCCGCTGGCCGCGAGCGCCACGCCGGGCTCGACGCAGCAGCCCGCTGCCAGGGGCGGCAGCGGGGCGAGGCGCTCGGCCTGGGTCAGCTTCGGGTAGCCGACGAAGAGCATGACCACGCCCGAGACGAACCACAGGGCCATGAACAGGCACAGGCCGATGCCCAGCCAGCGGTGCCAGAGGTACAGGTGGCGTTTCATCCGGCGGCCCTCAGAAGCGCATGTCCAGGGCCAGTTCCAGGCTGCGCGGCTCGCCCAGGTAGTACTGCGCACCGGTCTGGTGGATGAAGCGCGCGTAGACCTCGTCGGTGAGGTTGCGCAGGCGCGCGGTGACCTTGGTGTCGGCACTCAGGCGGTGTTCGACGAAGGCGCCGTAGAGGGTGTAGGAGGGCACCCACTGGGTGTTGGCGTTGTTGGCGTAGACCGAGGACACGTAGCGCGCGTCGACGCCGGTGCGCCAGTCCTCGGCCAGCTCGTAGCTGAGCCATAGGTTGGCCAGGCGATCGGGGATGTTGACCGGGGTCTTGCCCTTGCGCGAGACGTTGGCGCCGCTGACCACTTCGTTGAACTCGTCGAAGCGCGCGTCGACCCAGGCGAAATTGCCTTCGGCGGTGAGCGTGGGCGTGAGCCGGTAGGAGGCGGCGATCTCGATGCCGTCGGAGGTCTGCTGGCCGGCCTGAATGGTGCTGTTGGGGTTGGTGGCATCGGCTATGGGGAAGTCCTTGCGGACGATGCGGTAGGCGGCGACGGTGGCCGAGCCGCGCCCTTCGTCGAAGTCCAGCTTGCTGCCCACTTCCACCTGGCGGCCGGTGCTCAGGCCGTAGTCGCGCACCTGGGTAAAGCTGGCGCCGGTGAGGGTGCCGCCCGGCGGCTCGGCCGAGGTGCTGTATTGCACGTAGAGGTTGGCGTCGGAGGTGAACTGCCAGACCAGCCCGGCACGCCCGGTGACGGCGTCCCAGCGGCGCTCGAAGGAGGACGGGGCGTTGGCGCTGACGGCGCCGTGGTTGCTGGCGTCCAGCTCGATGTGGTCGTAGCGCAGGGCGGTGACCAGGGCCAGCTCGTCGGTGAGCTGCTGGCGGTTCTCGGCGAAGGCGGAGGTGGTCTTCACTTCGTTGCTGCGCGCCTTGACCAGGCTGGCGGCCATGCCGGGGATGTCGTCGAAGTGGCCGGGGTCGAAGGCGCCGGGTTGCACGGTGTCGAATATCGCCGAGGAGGAACGCGGGTAGACCGCCTGCTGGTTGACGCTGTAGTCGAGGCCGAAGGCCCAGTCGCTGGCCCGGCCGAGCAATTCGGCTTTGTGCAGGAACTCCACGCGGTTGCCGTTGAGCTCCTGGTCGTGGCGCTGCAGGTAGGCGCCAGTGCGCTGGATGGCACTGTTGTCGGCGGTGTAGCGGTAGGTCTCGAGGTTGCGGTAATCGCGCTGGCCTTCGTAGTGGTAGAAGGTGTTGCGCAGGCTGCTGGCGTCATCGAGGCGGTAGTCGGTGATGGAGCGCAGCCAGCGGGTGCGCTGCTCGTAGCGGCCGTCTTCGACGTTGTAGTTGGAGAAGCGGTCGTGGCGGTCGATCTTCAGTTCGCCGGCCTTGGGGTTGAGGGTCGGCGCGCCCCAGTAGGGGCTGTCTTCCTTCTCTTCCAGGTACTCGATGGCCAGGGTGTGGGAGAGGTTGTCGGTGAGGTCGCTGAGCAGGGAGAAGGCGAAGTTGCCGGCGCCGCGCTCCTGGCGATCGATGTAGCCGTTGCCGTCGTTGCGGCTGTAGTCGAGGCGGGCGTAGTGGTGCGGGCCGGGGCCGTCGTTGAGCACGCGGTTGATGCCGATGGAGACCTCGCGGTCGTCAAAGCGGGCATAGCGGATGCGCGCCTCGCCGCTGTTCTCGCGGCTGGCCAGGCGGGTGACGTAGTTGAGGCTGCCACCCACCGAACCGCTGCCGTGGAGGAAGGAGGAGGGGCCGCCGATCAGCTCGACGCGGTCGTAGATCCAGGCGTCCACCGGGCGGTTGGCACTGGTGTATTGCAGGCTGATGCCGTTGTACAGCTGGTTGACCTGGGCGCCGTTGAAGCCGCGGTAGGCGACGTAGCCGCCCCAGCCGGGCGGGGCCGAGGCGTTGACGCCGGGCAGGGCGTTGGCGACATCGAGGGAATTGCGCGCGCCGATGCGCTCGATCTTCTCGCGGCCGGCGATGGCCACCGAGGCGGGGTTCTCGCGGGGGCTGAGGCCCAGGCGCGAGGTGCCTTCGGCAGCGGCGTCGAGATCAAGGCCGGGCTTTTCCCCGGCGGCACTGATGGTGCTGGCGGGCAGTTCCAGGGCGTTACTGGCGTGTTGGGCGTAGGCGGGCGAGCAGGCACAGGCCAGCAGCACCAGGCAGGTGTGTTTCGGGTTCATCGGCTCTTCCTAGTCGAGCGTGCACAGGGGATCCGGCGCGAAGGCGCCAAGGGGTCAGGCGAGCGAGGAAGAGGTGGGGGAGGCGCGGGGGTTGAGGGAAGGCCAGAGTTCACGCGGCGGCGGTTGCGGCCAGCTGTGGGCTTCGATCGGTGTCGCGGGCACGCCGAGGAAGGCGTCGATCTGCCAGCCGATGCTGCTGAGGGCCACGGCCGGGGCGAAAGAGGAGCAGAGCGGGCAGCTGTACTGGGAGGCGAGCTGGGGCAGTTGCTTGCCGCTGTCGTCGATCCCGGCACCTTCGGCGTCGGTGGCCGAACAGAAGGCACCGCCCAGGCCGCTGAGGGCCAGGCCGCTCATCTGGCCGTGGTGAATACCGCAGGCGAACAGGCTGAACAGGACGCTTGCGTAGAGCATCCAGGCGATCAGCGGGCGTTCGGTGCGGGTGAATTTCATGGGCGGCGACTTTAGCAGGTCGATGGGCCGCTCGGGAGTGGCCGCTCGTGGCGTTTTGCCGCAGGGCCGTGCGGGCAGGAATAACCGGGAAAGTGGGCAATGGGCGCGCATCGGACCAGCCGACGGCGCCCTGGCTATCACTCGCTGTTGCAGCCCCAGCTGCGCACCAGGCAGGCGTTGCCGCCGCGGTCCTGGCATTCGGAAATGGCGCGGGACTGGGCGTTGCCGGCGTTGAAGTCGGCGCCCCAGCCATAGGCGGTGGAGCCATTGACCTGGTCGGCGGCGTAGGCGGCGCAGCCGCTTTCGAAATTCAGCACCACTTCGCAGTTGCTGCCGCACTCGCTCAGGGCGCGGTCCTGGGCCTGGGACAGGTCCGGGTAGTCGTAGGCGAAGCCGTATTGCAGGCCCTGGTTGCTGTCGATGGCCAGGGCGCCGGCAGCGTGCACCTGGGTGGCGGCCAGGCCGAATGCCAGGCACAGGGAAAGTTTGTGGGCGATAGCCAGGGTCCGCTGCATGGTGAGTCCTCGAAGGGCCCGCAGGATGGGAAGGTGGGTGCGGGTGGAGGGAGACTAAAGGGAAGGGATGACGATGGCTAGTATTTCGCCATCACTCGCTGCACTGACACCGTACGCGCAGTCCTCGCGTGCCAGTACTCATACTGCCCCCTATGAATAAGCAGACAATTAGGGGGGCTTTCCAAGTAAGTAAGTTCTTACGGCAAAACTTAAATTACTTACAACGCTCGCAATAAAAGATCACTTGGATATTCCACTGATATGACACTTGCCTGGCGCGGACAGGTAATTATCGGGCTGATTCACGTAGTGCCTCATTCATGGGCCTGATGGTTCTTGTTTAAGTTTGCCTGGACTTTAGCCTCGGTCTCGTCAGCTCAAGGCGTCATGCGGTCAATAAAACCCCTTAATGACCTGGAAATTGTCGAGCCAGAGTTACACCTCCACCTGCCGCGCAAGTGAATAAACCTGCAACGCTTCAATAAAAACGCCATACGTCGCCTTGCTCCAAGAACAACAATAAAAGAGGACGATGCAATGCTTTCAAGATGCTTGCCACTTCAAAGACGCAATTACTCGATCCTGCTGTGCACAGGGGCGCTGGCCATGCCGGCAGCGGCCGATCTGATCGACGACAGCAGCGCTCGGCTGGACCTGCGCAACTACTACTTCAATCGTGACTTTCGCGAGGGCCGTGTTGCCGACCGTGAGGAGTGGGCACAGGGTTTCATCCTGCGCCTGGACTCGGGCTTCACCGAAGGCAGCATGGGCGTTGGCGTCGATGCCATCGGCATGCTCGGCGTCAAGCTGGACTCGGCGCCGGGGAGCAGCGGTACCGGGTTGCTGCAGGTGGACCGCAATGGCCGTGCGAAGGATGACTATTCGAAGCTCGCCCTGGCCGGGAAGATCAAGTCCGGCAAGACCCAGCTCAAGCTCGGGTCACTCGCGCCGCCGGTCCTGCCGACACTCAAACCCAACGATGGTCGCCTATTCCCGCAGCTGTTCGAAGGCGGGCTGCTGACCTCCGCCGAGTTCGAGAACCTGGAGCTGACCGCAGGGCGTTTGAGCCGGGTCATGCAGCGCAACGCCACGCAGTACACGCCACTGCGGCTGAACACCCTGAACCGGCGCTTCCAGGGGCATGGCGCGACGGCGGCGCACTTCGACACGGCCGGGGTCGACTACCGATTCCAGGCGCACTGGCTGGGTCGCTACCACATCGCCCAACTGGAGGATATCTACCGCCAGCAAGTCTTCGTCCTGAGCCACAAGGGCGCCCTGGGTGCCGGAGCCCTGAGCAGCGACCTGCGCTTGAGCTACATGCGCGACCATGGAGGCGCCAAGGGCGGCAAGATCGACAACCGGGCCCTGCAGGGGTTTCTCGGGTATGCCTACGCCGGCCACAGTCTCGGCGTGGCCTACCAGCGGATGATGGGGGATACCGGCTATGCCTACCTCCTGGGCTCGGATGCCAACCTGATCAACTTGTCGATACTCGGCGACTTCGCCAATGCCAAGGAGCGTTCCTGGGCATTGCGCTATGGGTATGACTTCGCCGGCCTGGGATTACCCGGCCTTAGTCTCAATAGCCGTTATATGTTCGGCGACCATGCCGAGATCATCGGAACTCGCAAGATCGGCACGTCCTGGGAGCTGGATAATGAACTGCGCTATGTCGTGCAGAACGGTCCGCTGAAGGACGTCAGTGTTCGCTTGCGCAGTGCGGTCTTTAGTTCCAATCACGCGGTTAACTTCCAGCGCGACACCAACGATACACGCCTGATGTTCAACTACTCGTGGGTCATCCGGTAGTTAATTTCGGCGATTCAATAACGAAACCACTGCAATGGCTCGCACCTATAAATATAAAGAGGCTATTCCTATGCAACGTCACGTATCGAACTGTCTGGCCAGCCTGTTGTTGCTGACGCTCATCAACCCAAGCGAAGCCAGGCAAGCTGACCCGGAGCAAGCGATCCCGGAATTCCGCCCGGGTTACCTGGTGGGCTACCTGCAGAAGGAAGACCTGCCCAATAGCCTGGCGCTGCTACCGCCACCGCCTGCTGCTGGCACGCCGGCGTTTCTGTTGGACCAGACACTGGCCGCAAAAAGCCAGGCTTTGCGGGGCAGTGCGCGCTGGGAGCTGGCTATCCGCGATGCCGACCTGAAATTCCCCGCTGCCGCCGGGACCTTTTCCTGTGCCCTGGGTGCGCCCATCAGCGAGCAGCAGACACCGGCGTTGTACAGGCTGCTGCGCCGGACCTTGGCCGACGCCGGCCTGGCGACCTACAGCGCCAAGACGCGCTACAGCCGTACTCGGCCTTTCGCGCTGAACCAGCAGCCCAGTTGCACCCCGGAGGATGAGCCGAAGCTGGCAAAGGATGGTTCCTATCCATCCGGGCATAGCGCGATTGGCTGGGCCTGGGCACTGGTGCTGAGCGAACTGGCTCCGGAACATGCCGACGCCATCTGGGCCCGTGGCCGGGCCTATTCGGAGAGCCGCATGGTGTGCAACGTGCACTGGTACAGCGATATCCGTGAGGGGCGTGAGGTGGGTTCCACCGCCGTGGCACGCCTGCACAGCGATCCGACCTTCCAGGCCGATTTCGCCATGGCCCGAAAGGAACTCGCAACCGCGCGCAGCCAGGGTCTGGACAGCGGTCGCGACTGTGCCGCTGAGGCTCGAGCCCTGGCGGCGGGCATCGATTAGAGCGCCAGGGAGAAGACCTTGACGCTGTTGGGCCCGCTTCGGCAGGCGCGGCAACCACGCGGGAAGCGTGGTTGCCCGCAGGCTGGTCACTGGCTGCCGCTGGAGCCGCCGGTGGCGCTGCCGCTGCCACCCGAGGAACCCGAGCCGCCTGTACCGCCGGTGCCGGCGGGAGCGCCGGTACCCGTGCCCGCACCGCCAGTCCCGGAGCCGGTGCCAGCGCCGCCCGTTCCCGAACCGCCGGTTCCGGTGCCGCCGGGCGCGGTGCCAGTGCCAGTGCCGGTTCCTGTACCCGTGCCGGTGCCATTGGTGCCCGGCGTGGGGGCGCCGCCCTGGCCTCCGGTGCCGCTGCCGGCTCCGCCGGTCCCTGACCCGGTTCCGCCCGGTGCGCTCGGGCCGCCGATGCCATTGCCCGGAGACTGGGCGCCGGAGCCGGTCCCGCTGCCACTGTCGGTGGAAGGCGCGGTGGGCGAGCTGGGCGTGCTCGGGCCGGGCACGGTGGGGCCGGTGCCGCCATCGGTTTCGGCCAGCGCGGTGAGGGAGGCTCCGGCCAGGCAGCCGCTGAGCAGGAAGGCAGTCAATGTGTTCAGTTTCATGGGGTTCTCCAGAACAGTGGGGTTACAGGAAATACGGCCCATGGCGGCGGGAAGGGTTCGGGAAGAATGATCAACGGTGGTTCGGCGCCATTGGTCAGGGGAGCGGCAGCCGCAAGCCGGCGTGCTTGATCATGCGGGAGGGTGGCGCATAAGGTGTCACCCTCAAAAAAGGACGAGGCCCGTTCAACCGGGCACCCTGAACGGACAGGACTCCGCATGACCGCTCCCCGCAGTAGCGCCATCGACACCGAACGCTCCCAGGCGGTCGTCCGCCTGGTGATCACCAGCCTCGCAACGCTCTACACCGCGGCTGTCCAGCTCATGGGGCGCATGCCCGAAGAGCTGGCAGTGCCCATCCTCGTCTACAACTCGCTGTTTCTGGTGGTGTCCTTCGTGCTGCTGATGGCCATCGTGCGGCGGCCCGGCAACTACCCCGCGCGGCGGCTGTTCTCCATGGTCCACGACTACGCCGGCATCGGGTTTTCCATGGGCGTGGGCGGGGCGGCGATGCTGCCGGCCTACGGCCTGCTGCTGTGGGTGACGGTGGGCAACGGCCTGCGCTTCGGCTCGCGCTACCTGGCCGTTTCCACCCTGCTGGCACTGGCGGCGCTGGGGGTGATCACCCTGTTCAACTCTTACTGGCAGGAACAGCCCTATGTGGTGCTGACGCTGGTGGTGACCACCATCATCGTGCCGGCGTACGTGAACATCCTGCTGGGCCAGACCCGCCGCGCCACCGAGGCGGAGAGCGCCGCCAACCTGGCCAAGTCGCGCTTCCTCGCCCAGGCCAGCCACGACCTGCGCCAGCCGATCCACAGCATCAGCCTGTTCACCGCCTGCCTGCGCGACGCCGACCTTGGCCACGAGGAACGGCAACTGGTGGACAGCATCGACAAGTCGCTGCACAGCGTGTCGCAGTTGTTCCGCTCGATCCTCGACATGTACAGCCTCGACGGCGGCAAGGTGGTGCCCCGGGCGCAGCCGGTGGCGCTGGGGGAGTTGCTGGAGGACCTGGTGCAGCAGAACGCCGAGGCGGCGCGCTGGGCCGGGGTGCGCATCCGCCTGCGGGTGCCGCGCGGGCTGCATGTGCTGAGCGACCCGCATCTGCTGGCGACCATGGTGCAGAACATCCTCTCCAACGCCCTCAAGTACGCGCCGGGCAAGCCGCTGCTGATCGGCTGCCGCCGCCGTGGCGGGCGCTTCGTCATCCAGGTCCATGACCAGGGCCGGGGCATTCCCCCGCAGCACCTGGAGAACGTCTTCGACGAGTTCTACCGGGTGCGCCAGGTGCGCGACAAGGACATCGAAGGCGTCGGCCTGGGCCTGGCCATCGTCAAGCGCCTGGCCGAGCTGATGGGGCTGGAGATCCGCATCGCCTCGCGCCTGGGGCGGGGCACCAGCGTGTCCATTGGCGGCCTGATCGCCAGCGAGGCGCCGCGCCATGCACCGCTGCCGGCACGGCGCGCGCCACTGCGCATGCTCGACGGCCTGCGGGTGATCCTCATCGAGGACGACGGCAACGTGCTGCGCGCCACCGCCACGTTGCTGGAGAAATGGGGCTGCATCGTCGAGGCGCGGCCCTCGCTGCCGCCGGGCGATGTGCAATGCGACCTGGTGATCACCGACTTCGACCTGGACACCGAGCTGTCAGGGGCCGATTGCATCGACCAGGTCCGCGCCCGCAGCGGCTGGAAGGTGCCGGCGGTGGTCATCACCGGCCACGAAGTACGCCGGGTGCAGGAGTCGGTGGCCGACCCGGACATCCCCATCCTCTCCAAACCCATCCACCCGGCCGAGCTGCGCTCCGTGTTGATGGCGTTGAAGCTGGGCATGCCGGAGCAGGCCGCGGCTAGTTAAGCGGGGTGGTGTCGGGCCTCGCTGCACTCGGCGCCAACCTACGGCGCCGTGCCCAACCCGAACCACGGCGCTGACCGATGTGTAGGGTGGATGACGCTTTTTCATCCACCAAGCGGCCTTGAAGCCCACACACATGCCCGCCTCGTGGGAGCGAATTCATTCGCGATGGGGTGTCCGGCCGCTCGCATGGCCATGGGCTGGCGACAGGTCTTTCGCGGCTGAAGCCGCTCCCACAGGGAGAGCCTGAAGCGGGGCCGAACATGGTTGTGTTGGGCCTCGCTGAATTCGGCGCCAACCTACGGCGCCGTGACCAACCCGAACCACGGCGCTGACCGGTGTGTAGGGTGGATGACGTTTTTTTCATCCACCAAGCGACCTTGAAGCCCACACACATGCCCGCCTCGTGGGAGCCGAATTCATTCGCGATGGAATATCCGCCCACGCATAGCCAGGTGCCTGCAGAAGGTCTTTCGCGGCTGAAGCCGCTCCCACAGAGAGGGCCCGAAGCGGGGCCTGATATCGCTGCTCCCGGGCTGAAGCCCGGGCTACCTAGTGGCGATATCGGATAAGTGGGGTTTAGATCCCCGCCTTGGCGGCCTTGGCTGCGGCGGCGGCGCGGGTGTTGACGCCCAGGGTGCGCAGCAGCGAGGAGACGTGGATGCGCACGGTGAAGGGCGAGATGTCCAGCTCGCGGGCGATTTCCTTGTTCGACAGGCCGTTGGCGATCAGCCGCAGCACGTCCTGCTGACGCGGGGTGAGCTGGGTCAGTTCGGCGTCGTGGGCGAGCAGGCCGGTTTCGCCGAAGCGCACCACGAAATCCCCCTCGCGAATGGCCAGCAGCGCCTCGCCGACCTCGTCGGGGGCGATGGCCTTGCCGATGAAGCCGTCGGCACCGGCGGCCATGACTTCATCGACGGCCTTCTGGCTATCGACCATGGAAACGATGACGATGGAGCTGCGCTTGAAGGCCTGGCGCAGTGCGCCGATGGCCTCGACGGACTGGCCGGGGAAGAGCAGGTCGAGGATGAACATGCTGGGCGCGGCGCCCTCATTGGCCAGGGCGAGCACTTCCTCCATGCTGCCGGCTTCCTCCACCTGCACGGTGGGCAGTACACGCTGGACGATACGCCGCAGACCATCGCGGAATACGGGGTGATCGTCGGCAACGATGATGCGTTCGGAACTGTTTTCTTCGGACATCCGTTTCTTGTCTTGTTCTTGGGAAGCCGCAAGCCCTCGACGGCGTGTCGACCTGGCCCGCGTGCTTCGGATAATCGACTGCCTGCATCCTGCAGCCCGTGGTTCTTCCCTGAAAGTGTCTCAGGTTAGAGACAAATCGCCGGTCACGCCATCGAACAGATCGCCGCATCGACCATCGGCAATGTCCCTCGAAAGAGTGCTTTTCAGCCCTTCAGCGCTCGCAACTGTCACCGCCACCGCCGCATACCAGGCGCCCGAAGAGCGTGGCGGTGCGCTGACGGTAGGCGTCGATACGCCCGGCTGGCGCGCTGTCCATCCGCTTGCGGCGCGTACCTCCCTGGCTGGGGACGGGCATAGCCAGCTCGAGTCGCAGCTGCCTCCCTGTTCTGGCGATATCCGTGGAGTGGGCAAGAATGCATAGGCGTACATCCATCATTCATTGCGGCCAGGTGGTCGCCGCCATCGCCCCTGTGGGCGCAAGGAGCAGTACCCATGATCCGACGCATTGCCCTGGCCTTCGGCCTGTTGTTCGCCTGCCTGGCCCATGCCGACCCGGCGCAGGATGCAATGAAGGCGCGGGCGCTGCTGGACCGCGCCGTCGACTATTACCAGGCGCACGGTGATGCGGCGCTGGCCGTCTTCAGCCGCCAGGGCGAGTTCATCGAGGAGGACCGCTACGTGTTCGTGGTGGACACCCACGGCGTGATGCTGGCCAGCGGCGGACCCTCGGCGGTGCTGATCGGCCGCGATGTGTCCCAGGTGCTGGAGCCGGAGTTGCGCGACGCCTTCCAGAAGGTGCTGGCCACCACCGAGCAGCAGGGCGTGCAGACCGCCGAATACCGCTGGAAGAACTGGCGCGACGGCCATGTGGAGCGCAAGGAGGTGTATTTCCGTCGGGTCGGCGAGCGCATCATCGCCGTCGGTCACTACCTGCCCCGGGCCACGCCCGAGCAGGCCCACCAGTTCATGGCCCGCGCGGTGAAGGCGATGGAGGCCGACGCGGCAGGCAGCATCAAGGCGATCAATGCGCTGTCGCCCGATTTCCGCGAGGACGACCTGTACCTCTTCGTGATCGACCTGCAGGACCGCCGCTACGTCGCCCACGGCTACAACCTGCGCCTGGTGGGCGTGGACTTCGCCACCATCGACGACCCCGAAGGCAAGCCGGTGGGTGCGCCGATCCTTGAGCTGATGACCAAGGCCGACAAGGGCGACTACGAGTACCGCTGGAAGAACCCGGTGACCGGCAAGGTGGAGTACAAGCACGCGCTGCTGCGCAAGGTCGGCCATTACCTGGTGGTGACCGGCTACTACAGCGACTGACGGGCGCGCGGGGGCGGCCGGCGGGCAGCCCCCGCTGCGGGGCTAGCGGCTGGGGGCCTCGCCGACCACCGTGGTGCGGTACATCTCGCGGCGCATGCCGTGGTAGTCGGAAATGGGCAGGTGCCAGGTGCTGCGGTTGTCCCAGATGGCCAGGGTGCCGGGGCTCCAGCGCATGCGGCAGGTGAAGGTCGGCTGGGCGGCGACGCTGAACAGGTGGGTCAGCAGCGCCGTTGCCTCCGAGGACCGCAGCCCTTCGATGCCGCTGGTGTAGGCCGGGTTGACGAAGAGCACCCGCTGCCCGGTTTCCGGGTGGCGGGTGATCAGCGGATGGCGGCGCACCTCGCCATCGGTGGCTTCGCCGAAGCGGATGTCCATGTTCTCCAGCAGCTTGTTGTGCGCGGCGCCGACGCCATAGGCGCGCTCCGGGCTGTGGATGGCGTCCAGCCCCTGGAGGAAGGCCTGCAGCGGCGGCGACAGCCAGTCATGGGCCAGCGCCAGGTTGGCGAAGAAGGTGTCGCCGCCGAAGGGCGGGATGTCCTTGCCGTAGAGCAGGGTGAAGGCCGGCGGCTTCTCCTGGAACGACCAGTCGGTGTGCCAGGCGCCGCCGAAGACCACCGGGGTCTTCTCGTCGGCTTCCTTGACCACGTGGACCACGTTCGGGTGATCGGGCATGCACTTCACATAGGGCTCGCGGCCGAACTCGCCGAAGGCCAGGGTCACCCGTTCCAGGTCCTCGACTTCCAGCTGCTGGTCTCGGATGAACAGCACCTTGTGGTGCAGCAGCGCCTGGCGCAGTTCGGCGAAGCCGTCCTCGTCCAGCTGTTTCAGGTCGACCCCGCTGACATCCGCGCCCAGGGCGCCGGTGGCGGGAAGGGTCTGGAATCGGCGGGTCTGCAGGGTACGGTTGACGCTGGGATGGGCATGGTAGAACTCGAACACGGCGGCCACCTCTTATCGTTGTCATGGGCCTGCTCAGCATGGCCAAGGTGGCCGCGCCTTGCCACGGCGAGTCCGGCCAAAGTCCGGACGGGAAGGCATGAAAAAGGGAGGCGCTGGGCCTCCCTTTGTTCGAGCGTCCCGGGCTGAAGCCCGGGCTACATCACGAAAGTTCGCGGGCGAGGGTGGCTACCAGTTCGGCGGCGGGCAGTGCACGAGCCAGGGGCGCGCCCTGGCCGGCCCATTGCACGGCGTAGTCGTCGCAGCCCTTGGCCGAGGCAGCGGCGTGCAGCGCCTTGGCGGCGTCGTAGGTGATGGGGTAGTCGGGCAGGGCGGGGGCCTGGGGGTGGCCGACATCGCTGAACAGCCGGTTCGGCAGGCCCCGGGCGGCGCGGCCGGAAATGGCAGCGGTGAGGGCGGTGCGCTCGACCCGTGGGCTCTTCATGGCCTCGCGGTAGGCGGCGTTGGCGGCGGATTCCGGGCAGAGGATGAAGGCGGTGCCCAGTTGCGCGCCGCACGCACCCAGTTGCAGGGCAGCGCGGATGCCGGCGCCGTCCATGATGCCGCCGGCGGCGATCACCGGCAGGCGGGTCTGGCTGGCCAGGGTGCGGGTGAGGGCGAAGGTGCCGATCAGCGCATCCTGCTCGGGCTCGAACACGCCGCGATGGCCGCCGGCCTCCACGCCCTGGGCGACGATGGCGTCGACCCCGGCCGCTTCGATCAGCCGTGCTTCGGCCAGGCTGGTAGCGGTGGCGAGCAGGCGGATGCCGCGAGCCTTCAACGGGTCGATCCAGCCTTGTGGCGGTAGGCCGAAGTGGAAGCTGACCACCGCCGGGGCTTCTTCCAGCAGCACCTGGAGCATGGCCGGGTCATCGAGGAAGCTGCGGTAGATCTCCCGCAGGGTGGCCGGCGGCTCGGCGTCGAATTCGGCGAACAGCGGGCGCAGGTGCTCGAGCCAAGCCTGCTCGCGCGCCGGGTCGGCCTGGGCGGGCTGATGGCAGAAGAGGTTGACGTTGAACGGCTTGGCGGTGAGCGCGCGGGTGTCGCGGATCATCGTCCGCGCCTGGTCGGGCGTGCTGGCGCCGATGCCGATGGAGCCCAGGGCGCCGGCATTGGACACGGCGGCGGCCAGCTTCGGCGTGGAAACCCCCACCATGGGCGCCTGGATAAGGGGGATGTCGATCCCCAGCAGTTCGGTGAGCAACATGTTCGGCAGGCCTCTCGGTCGATGGTTGGCTTGACACAAAATCTCATAAAGAGAATATTTAGATCAACTTGTTCTCCAAAAGAGATTGAAAGTGGACCTGACCAGCCTCGAGATCTTCCGCGCCGTCGCCGCCGAGCAGAGCGTGACCCGTGCCGCCCAGCAGCTGCAACGGGTGCAATCGAACGTCACCACGCGCATCCAGCAACTGGAAGATGAGCTGGGCGTGCCGCTGTTCCAACGGGACGGCAAGCGCATGGCGCTGACCGACAAGGGCCGTGAATTCCTCGCCTATGCCGAACGCCTGCTGGCCCTGGCGGCGGAGGCGCGGCAAGCCATGCATCCGGACCTGGCTAGCGGCACGTTGCGCCTGGGCAGCATGGAGAGCACCGCGGCCAGCCGCTTGCCGGCGGTGCTGGCGCGCTATCACCGCGAGTGCCCGGCGGTGTCCCTGGAGGTGTCCACCGGCACCAGTCAGGCGTTGATCGAGGGGGTGCTGTCCAGCCGCCTCGATTGCGCCCTGGTGGCCCACCCCGATGCCTTGCACCGCGAAGACCTCGCCGGCCAGGCGCTGGAAAGCGGCCTGTGCGCCAGCCCGGTGTTCCATGAAGAGTTGGTGATGGTGCTGCCGCCGGACCACCCGCCAGCGGCCTCGCCGGGGGACATCCGTGTCGGCACGCTGGCCTGCTTCGCCCGGGGCTGCACCTACCGCCTGCTCGCCGAGCGCTGGCTGGCCGAGCACCGTAGTGAAGGTACGCCGTTGCAGGTGCGCGAGGTGGGTTCCTACCACGCCATCCTCGCCTGCGTCAGCGCGGGGGACAGCGCCGGCATCGTGCCGCGCTCGGTGCTCGCGCTGTACCGGGAGAGCCCGGCGCTCACCGCGCTGGCGGTGATTCCGGTGGATACGCTGCTGGTCTGGCGCGAGGGCTATGCCACGGCGGCGTTCGAGCGTTTTCGCGAGTCATTGCTGGCGCGCTAGCCAGGCGGCGGGGCGCTGCACACTTGCGGCTGGCCGCTCGATCGAGGGAGGCAAAGGCCTCCCTGCGCGTTTGCTGCCGTTCGCCCTCAACTGGGCTGGCTCTTGCGGTACTCGGTGGTGGTGACACCGGCATAGCCCCAGTTATCGGTGTCGATCTCCTCGATGACGATATGGGTGTATTCCGGTGCCTTGCCCAGGACCCGTTGCAGGGTCTCGGTGATATCGGCGATGACCTGGGCCTTCTGTTCGCGGGTGACGCCGTCACGGGTGATACGGACATTGACGAATGGCATCTGGAGCTCCTCTGGCGGTAGCGAATGGGACCGTAGCGAATGCTGCCGGCCTGGGGACTCTAGCGGCACATGTTCCCCTTCCGTGGATGAGTGCAGGGTCGGAATTTTCAGTTATCACCCGTGAGCGGGGCTTGCTAAGCGGCCTGGCCCTTGCCGGCACGGATGTCGAAGGCACCGCCGGTGAAGTTGCCGTCGACAGTGACCTTGCCCTTGCCGGGCAGCAACGGGAACACCAGCTCGGCGAAGCGGTAGGCCTCTTCCAGGTGCGGGTAGCCGGAGAGCACGAAGCTGTCGACGCCCAGGTCGGCGTATTCCTGCAGCCGCGCGGCGACGGTCTGCGGGTCGCCCACCAGGGCCGTGCCCGCGCCGCCACGTACCAGGCCGACGCCGGCCCAGAGGTTGGGCGCCACTTCCAGGCGGTCACGCCGGCCCTGGTGCAGGGCGGCCATGCGCCGCTGGCCTTCGGAGTCCATGCGCGCGTAGTTGGCCTGGGCGGCGGCGATGGTGGCGTCGTCCAGATGGCTGATCAGCTCGTCGGCAGCGGCCCAGGCCGCCTCCTCGGTTTCCCGCACGATCACGTGCAGGCGTACGCCGAAGCGCACGGTGCGCCCATGCCTGGCCGCGCGGGCACGCACGTCGGCGATCTTCTCGGCCACCGCCGCCGGCGGCTCGCCCCAGCTCAGGTAGGCGTCCACATGCTTGGCGGCGAGCTCGTGGGCGGCCACCGAGGAGCCGCCGAAGTAGAGCGGCGGGTAGGGCTTCTGCAACGGCGGGAAGAAGTTCTGCGCGCCACGGACCTTGTGGTGCTCGCCGTCGAAGTCGACGGTTTCGCCCTGCAGCAGGCGGCGCCAGATGGTGAGGAACTCGTCCGAGGCGGCGTAGCGCGCGTCGTGGTCAAGGAACACGCCATCGGCGGCCAGCTCGGTGGCGTCGCCACCCGGTACCACGTTGAGCAGCAGGCGCCCGCCACTGGCCTGGTCGAGGCTCGCGGCCTGGCGTGCGGTGGCGGTGGGGTTGCCGAGGGTGGTGCGCAGGGCCACCAGCAGCTTGATGCGCTGGGTGACGGGCACCAGGCTGGCGGCGGTTACCCAGGGGTCGAGGCAACTGGCGCCGGTGGGGATCAGCACGCCGTCGTAGCCGAGCTGCTCCGCCGCCACGGCGATCTGCCGCATGTAGGCGTTGGTGGCCGGGCGGCCAGTCTCGGAACGGCCCAGGAAACGGGTATCGCCGGACGTCGGCAGGAACCAGAAAAGGTCGAAGCTCATGGATCAATCCTCGTTGCAGACTAGCGTCCCGCAGGGGGCAGGGCGCATCGATGGTGTGCAACGCAGGGCAGGAAGGTGCTTGCTTGGGCAAGTCTCTGTAGCGGGCTGGGCCCGGTGGATCGACATATATCCTAAAAGCGCCAAACGACCTTGGATAAATAATTTCGGGGAATAAGCATGTGCCAAAAACAGGCTGCGACCGGGGTCGGCCGAGGGGGAGGGAGCCGGCAGGCCCGCGCCGGGCGGGCCTGCCGTGCATCAGGCCGGGTGCAGGGGCTGCCCCCAGCGGTTGTGACCCGCCAGCTGCGGGTCTTCGCCCGGGCAGCGCTCGGAACTCATGCGGGCTTTCTTCTCCACGTCGCAACCGCACAGCGCGCAACTGGCCCGGGTCTTCATGAGCTTTTGCAGGGCGCTGGGTGCGCTGTCCGAGGGCCGCAGGTTGGGGCAGGCGACGCAGGCCCCCAGGCGCCGCTCGAACACCTCGCTGTCGACCACCGAGAAGCCCACGGCGCTCCAGCTGGCCAGCGCAGTGGACGCCTGCTTCATCAGCTCGCGCGTTCCCTTGACGGGGACTGCTGCCGTTGTGGGCGCGACCGTCGGGTTGGCCAGCAAGGTGTCGAGGAAGGCCGGCGTGCGGCGGCAGACCAACAGGTTGCGGGCGTACTCCTCGGACTGCACTGCCGCGATCAGCACCGCGGATGCGACCGGGGCATCCAGCCCGAGGATGTCGGCCAGCTGGCGACAGCCGTCTTCGATGGAGCGCAGCCGGATACCGGCGATGGCCTGTAGTTCGCTCATGTCGGGCCTCCTGGCTACTTGGCCGCTGGGAAGTTGAAGTCCGCGCTGTTGTGCTCGCCCAGCACCGAGCCGTTCTCCGCGGCGACATCGGTCAGGGTGATGGTGAACGCCCTGCCGAGGGGCGCGCTGACGGTCAGCACAACCACCGAGGCGTCCTGCGGGTTGAGCTGGGCGGAGAGCACCTTGGGCGGCTTGGTCACGACTTCGCTCGCGCCGGCGGGGGTGAACTTGAAGTTGTAGAGGTCCTCGATGCTCAGGGGGTCGATGTTCTTGTTGAAGGACAGCGCGAGAAGCAGGTTCTTGGGGTCGCTGCCGTTCGGCGTGGCCGCCAGCAGCGCCAGGTCGTCGCAGGCGCAGGGCAGCACGTTGCCGCCGAAGATGCCGGTGTTGATGGAACCGATGCGGCACTTGATCGAGGGGTTGTTGGCCAGGTCGTTGTCGTCGCCGCCGGCATGGATCGGGAGGATGTAGCCGAACACCGTCTTGATCTGGTCCAGTGCGTTGTTGAACAGGTCGTCGGAGTCGAGGAAGAAGACGTTACGGAAGATCGACGAAACCGCATAGAAGTCGGCGGCCGCCGTATAGGTGAAGCCATTGGCGTCTTTCGGCGTGCTGCCCAGGAGCCGGGCGATGCCCTGGGCGATGATGAACTTGTAGCCATCGGCATAGAGGCCATTGAGCCGGGTGATCTCGCCACTGATCACCAGGTGCTGCTGCCCGTACATCTCGAAGGCGTAGGTGTTGAAGCTGGGGTTGGCGCGGTCGATGAGGACGTTGATCGAGGGGTAGAAAGCCTTGAACACCTTGATCAGGTAGTTGACGGCGTCGATGCCGGCTTCGCTGGTCAGGTCGCGGAAGCTGGCCTGCTTGCTGTTGACGATGTCGTCGGCCTGCTCCTCGGTGAGGAAGCGCGCGGCCCCGGCCGGAATGTAGATGTCACCCTCGGGGTTGAAGGCGCTGAAACCTGCGGGGGCAGCCACGCCCTCCAGGTTCTCGCCGGCATGCAGCGCAGCGGCACGGGTCACGCTGAGGTGCGGGTTGGCGGCGGCAAACGACTCGCTGCCGAGGACGGGGGTGTCGTCCGGGCCGTCCATCAGGCCCATCTTGGCCAACTCGTGCTGGTTGATCTGCAGGCAGTAATCGCCGGACACCACGCCCGCCGAATTGATCAGGTGGCCATCGAGAGTACCGGTGAAGTGCAAGCCGGTGGCGATGTGGTGCAGGCCTCCCCTCCATATGCCGATCTGGCAGCTGTTGATGTCGAGCGCGGTGCCCTCGGCGGTCATCAGCTGATCCCTGCCCGGGACCAGGCGATCCGCGCGCTTGAGCTTGCCGTTGCTCATCAGGAACAGGTGGTCGAAGGAGGCGACCCACTGGCGGTCACCGGCAGCGCGGATGTACACCATGGTGCTGTGCCCGCCAGCGTCGGTGCCGCTGGAGAATTTCACCGTGCCGGTTTTCCAGGACAGCTTCTGCGCGTCCCAGCCCCCCACCGTGACGTCGTCGCCGATGTTGAACTGCTCGATGGCCTTGACCCCGTTCGGGATGGCGATCGGCGTGCCGTTGGCCAGGCAGGAGCAGCAGCAGTAGCAGGTCTGGGTGGCGTAGCCGTCCGGGCAGCTGTAGCCCCAGGTGGGGTCGTAGTCCGGCTCCTTGATGTCGTGGGGCGGGTTCCTGTTGATGCATTGTGCGGTGGAGACGGGGTAGAGCGGGTGGCCCTTGCCGAAGGTGTTGCAGTCGTCGTGGAAGGTCTGCGACTCGGTGAAGTTGTCGCAATGCTGCTCGCTGCAGACCTTGGCGTTCGGATTCAGGTCATGCACGGAGTTTTCGCATCCCGGAAAGATCGATCCCATTTCAAGTCCCTCTGGTTCTGGTGGTTGTGCGGATAGGTTCTGTCGGTGCAACGGCCGGCTCAGGAACTCGAACTGACGCACCCCGGCAGCGCTTCACCGAAGATGCCTGCGGTGATGGCGCGGTAGCGGCAGGGGATGCCCGGGTTGGCCGCGAGGTCATTCGGGTCGGGCTTCTGGTTCTGGCTGGAGATGCCCTGCTGGAACAGGGTCTTGATCTGGATCTCGATGCCGCTGTTCAGGGCGCTGTTGTCGGAGACGGAGAAGAACACCCGCGAGAGCAGGGTGACGGTGGTGGTGTAGTCGGCCACCCCGACGTAGCTCAGGCCGTTGCCGTCCACCGGCGTCTGCCCGCTGAAGCGCGCCACGCACTGGCCGACGATGAAGCAGAAGGCTTCGTAGTACAGGCAGGTGATGCGTACCAGGCCACCATTGACCACGACCTTCTGCCGGCCGTCGATGTAGACGAAGCTGCGCGCATTGGCCGTGTCATTGGCCCAGTCGAGGTAGAAGTCGATGTTCGGGTAGACGCTCTTGAAGGCGCGGAAGATCGCCTCCATCAGTGGCGGCACCACCTCGTCGTCGATGGCTCGGGCCGGCATCTTGCCGAGGTCCACGGCCTGGGCGTCGGTGACGAACTGGGCGTAGTTGCTCTTCAGGTGGGGGATGCTCGTGCTGACGGCGATGCTCAGGGTGCTGGCGGCCACCTGCTGGGGCGCAGCGCCGTCCTGGCCACCCTGGAAGGCCTGCAGCTGGTAATGCGCGGACATGGAGATCGCCGGCAGGTCGACCGTCAGCATACCTTTGGCCAGGGCCGTGGCGTCCAGCTTCCAGCTGGCGCCGCTCTGCAGGCAACTGATGGTGGCGCTGGTCACGCTCTCGGCCACCCGCCAGTTGAGCACGACGCTGTCGCCGGGGGCGCCGACGCTTTCTGCGGCCCAGAACGCGGCGATGGCCGGGTTGACGGTGATGGGGTAGACGCTGGACTGGAAGGTGAACGAGGTGGTTTCGTCGCTCGCGGCGGTGACGTGCAGGTAGTAGATGCCCGAGGCCTCCACCGCATCCAGGGTGTAGATGTAGGTGCGCGCCGGGATGTTCACGAGGGTGCTCTGGCCATCCACGCTGTAGCTGATGCTGTAGTTGGCCAGGTGCAGGTTCTGCCCGGTCCAGACCAGGGTCACGCTGTCGCCCTGGTTGATGATCGGCGTGGCGCTGTAGAAGGCGTCGAGGCGGAAGTCCTGGGGGAACTTGGGCACCGCCAGGGAGCCGCGATTGGCCCGCGTCGAGCCGTCTACCTCGATGTGTTCGGTGATGGCGATCAGCGCGGTGCCGACCATGGGGCTGACCGTGAGGTCGAAGACGAAGATCAACCCGTCGCGGCCGATGCTGTAGGGCGCCGCTGGCGACATCGAGAACCTGCCGCCGCTGGGCGTCGGGTGCGACCAGCCGTCGGGCAGGCTGGGTGTGGTCGGGGCTACGCCGCTGGCGATGTCCCGCGCGCCGCTGCCCTGGGTCAGCACGAAGTCGATGCCATTGAGGGTGAAGGGCGCCCCGGCATTCGACACGATGATGGTCAGGCGCGCGGTATTGCCCGCCTGCAGCACCCCGGGCTCGGTGAGGAACGAGTAGGACAGCAGGAGCTCACTCATCGTCGGCATTCCTATCAAGGTGGGTCATGAACTTCAGCCAGCCGTCCTGGACCTGCATGGATGGAGCCGAGAGCTGGGCGTTGGGCGAGCTGAAGTCCACCGCCGAGGCGGTGAACTGGGTGGGGCTGGTGTGGCTGATCCACGACCACTCGCCGTTCTGCTCCGCCAGGCGCGGGATCTGGATCGACGCCGCCGAGGTCAGCAGCGAGCCGACGCTGAAGGTGATTTCCATATTGCTCAGGGTGTTTTCGAAGAAGCGGTTGGGCAGGGCGATGTTCTTGACCGGCAGGATGCCGGTGCTGCCGTGCAGGGTGCCGCGCGGGTCCATCAGCAGGGTGATGAAGGCCGGGGTGCCATCGGCGGTCAGCGACAGGTAGTTGCCGGCCTTGCCGCCGATGGCCTGGACGTAGCTGGAGCCGGTGTCGAGCCCGGCGGGGTAATGCACCGAGTTGAAGGTCTGGAAGGCCGGGTCGGCGTAGTAGCCGATCAGCCCGTCTTCGCGCACGGCCAGGCTGCCCAGGCGCAAGGCGAAGGCGGTCTGGCCCACGCCGTTGTCATTGTCGGTGAAGGTGTCGGCCCAGCTCTGGTTGGTGTAGCGCCCGCCGGCCAGCTCCAGGGCCAGCTTCAGTCGCAGCACGGCCAGGGGCCGGCCGATCAGCACCGCCATGTCCGGGTCGCTGCGGGGGCCGAGCGGGTCCACCAGCCACAGTGATTCGTCGATCACCGTGAGGAAGTTGTCGAAGGTGCCGCCGGCCTGGCGCTGCGCCGCCATCAGGCCGCTGACCACGCCACGCAGGTGCAGGTTGGGAATCTGCTCCGGGCTGGTGATGGGGTTCAGGCTATCGGGCGCCGGGAACCAGGCGACCGTCTGCCGGTTGGGGTCTTCACGCACCTCGCCCAGCAACTGGCCCTGCTGGTCGTAGATGGCCAGGGCGACGTCCAGGTGGTTGGGCAGTACCCAGCCGCACACGGGATCGGCGGAAGCCACCAGGCCGACCTCATCGCTGTCCTTGTCGGCGTCGACCCAGCGCATGCTCAGTTGCCCGGGCTGGACCAGGCCGAAGCGCTGCTGCACGAACTGCGCCGGCGTGTAGTCGCCGACGGCGATATTCGGGTTGGCCGGGGTGAGTTGCCGCGAGCGGATGGGGGTAAAGGTCGAGGCCTTGCCACCGGAGGGGTTGTTGTTGGCGGGCAGCAGGCTGACGGACTGGCCAAAGCTGTCGACCACCTCGATATCGTCGATCACGAAGAACCCGCCCAGCTGCGGGAAGAAGGTCGGCGACACCGGGCCGTAGTCATAGTCCTGGTCGCCTTTGCTGGGGTCGGGTGCGCTCTGGTACTGGTTCTGCACCAGGGCGGCGATATCGCCGATGGGGGGCCAGGACTGGCCTGCCGAACGGGTCGCGAACTCGCCATGCAGGCCGCTGAGGCGCTGCGACATCACCCCCCAGGAGCGGATCGCCTGGAGCAGGGCATCGAGCCTTTCCAGCTTCGGCTGCGGCGTCCTGGACTTGTCGATGTAGTCGCGCAGGCGGTTCTCGAAGTTGAACACCGAGTGCGACGACAGCAGCGTGCGCCCGGTATAGCCGACCATCAGGCTTTCGTTCAGGTGCACCCCGGTCCAGTTGTAGTCGTCGCCGTCGAATTGCCATTCATTGCGGTTGAACTGCCAGGGCGAGTCGCCATCCTTCTGGCTGTAGGTGGGGTACCACTTCAGGCTCCACTCCAGGAACAGCGGGTTCCAGGGTTGCACCCAGGCCGCCACCGAGAGCGCCAGGGGTCCCTGGGAGCCGGCGGCCGCCCAGGTGCCCTTGGCGATGGCCGTGCCTATGTCGGCCGCTTGCACGTTGCCCATGAACAGGTTGGCGGCGATGTTCGTCCAGTTCGCCGGGTCGAGGAAGAACGCCTCTTTGCACAGCGCGTAAAGCGCGGGTGGAATTCCCGTGTTGGCCAGGGGCAGGGGGATCAACGCTGCCGCGCCATCGGCGGTGACGGTCTTGCCGTCGATGCTCAGGCCGGTGACGACCTGGTCCAGGGTGCGGCACTGCAGGGCCGGGCCGGCGCTGTCGTTGTCGGGGTTGGCGATACCGGCAACCACCAGCACCGGGTCATTGGGCTGCCAGTAGCGGGGCGCGTTCCTGGGTTTGAGCACCAGTGAGGGCGGCAGCTTGAGCACGGTGCGGGCATAGGCCTCGATGGCCGTCTCGTCGCTGTAGAGCGGCACCTGGCCGCTGCTGAGGGTGACGCTGATGCTCTGCTGCAGTTGCTGGATCTGGCTGACCAGGGCCTGGTATTGCGCCGAGCTGGGGTCCAGTGCGCTGGCGATCTGGGCCATGTTGGCCGGCGGATTGGTCGGCCCCAGGCCGAGCACGTTGTAGTTCTGGTTCTTCCACCAACGCGCGTACAGCGTCCATTGCAACGACGTCAGCTGGCGCTGGTTGGCGTTGAGGAGGGCCTGGGCGCGATTCAGGGCGGCGAGGCCGGCGGCGTAGTCGGTGCTGTCGACAGGGGCGCTGGCATTCGTCGTGCCGGTGGTTTCCCGCGCGCGGACTTCCCAGGCCTGGCCGCCCGGGATGGCGCCGTAGCGGGCCTGGCGTGCCTTGTCCGCCACCAGGGTGCGGCCACCGACCTGGTCGAGGGTGTCCAGCGAGCCATATTGCAGGGCTTCGAGCAGGGTCAGGTCGACATCCTGGTCACCGCTGGTCACCCCCACCAGGGCTGCGAGGGCTTCCACCGAGGTGTTGCCGATGGCGACCTTCACGTTCTTGCCGATGTCGCCCGGCACTTGGGTCTGGTCGCCGGTCGGCATGGTCGCGGTTTGCCAGACCAGGGAATGGCGCATGCCGTGGACGATGCAGCGGTTGGCCAGCGCACCGGTGTACTGGCTGAGGTCGGGGAACCCGGCCAGGGCCCAGTTGAGGTCGCCGAGCTGTGCGCTGAAGGCGTCCAGCTGTGCGCCGGCACCCTGCAGCGGGTCGAAGTCCGGGTTGGCGTACCAGCCGGCCACCAGGTAGCTCAAGGCGGTGTTTTCCGGCAGGTTGGCGGCATCGCCGTCGACGAAACTGAAGACGTTCTGCGCGGCCGGGGCATAGGCGCTGAAGGTCACGTCCCCGGGGCCTATGGCGCGCAGGAACATGGCATTGCCGGCGGCCGTTTCGCTCCAGCTGGCACTGAGCAGCTGGGACTTGCCGATCTTGGTCACGGCATTCGGGCTGCCGAGGTTCTGCACCTTGGGATCGAGGAAGGACATCGAGCCATCCTTGCCGCTGAGGTAGTCGCTTTCGATGATCCAGGAGGTGGGGTCGATCTTGCTCGCGCCAGGCTGGAAGCGCACCACCAGCCAGCGGTTGGGCACCTGGGGAAAGCTGATCTGCGCGTCGCTGACGGCCAGGTAGGGCTGTTTCGCCGCATCCTGCCGGGGTTCGATCAGGTAGTGCCGGGCGTTGCGCCAGTCGATCAGTTGCCAGCCGGTGTCGCCGGTGTCCGCCTGGGGGGCGATCGAAACGCCACTGGCGGCCAAGGCCAGGCCGTTGCTGCTGAAGGCGGCGAGCAGCTCGGCGCTAGGCTGGTTCTGCTCCAGGGCACGGGTGATGGTGGCAACCGCGGCGGTGATGGTGAACAGCTGCGCGCCCGGCTGCCCATGCTTGAGGGCCTGGGGCAATTGCCAGTGCAGGTGGATGCCCGGTTTCGGTGGGTCGCCGCCGTCCTGGAAGGGCGCCGGCGTGGGGCTGTCCATGTTGTTGACCAGGTAGCTGTAGTTGTTCCGCCAGCGCCGGAACCTGCTGCCATTGAGCACGGGCTGGTTCACCAGCAGGGCTTGCAGCGCCATGGGGATCAGCAGTTGGGTCGTCCCTGTCATCGTTTTCACCTGGCCTTCTGTGCCTGATTGGTAAACACCATCTGCTCGGGCACCTTGACCAGTTGCAGCGCGAACTGCGCTGCATTCAAGGTGGTCTTGCCCAGCTTGGCGGCGAGGGCCGCGTTCAAGTGCTTGATGTTCAAGACGCGGTCGGCCTGCGGGCCGCGAAAGTCCGCCACGCCGTCCAGGGTGTAGGTCACGCCGGGCATGATTTCGCCGTTGTCCGGGTCACGCAGGTCGATTTCCAGGGCCTGCTGCACGGGCTCCACGCCAAAGCACAGGCCTTCGCTGGGCTGGTCGAACTCGATCCAGGCCGGGGCATCGGGGAACAGGCAGATCAGCACGTTGGGCGATAGCCGATCGAGCCGGAGGATCTGCATGCGGTCGATACCCAGCGGCGCGCCCTCATCGTCCTTTCCAACACTGCGGTAGCCCTTGATCTCGATGCCCGGGTATTGCACGAGCACGTCGGAGCGCAGGAGGAAGCCGGCGATCACCCCGTCAGTGGGGTCCTGTTGGGTGGCGGGCAGGCCCAGCAGCTGTTCGCGGATGCCCAGGGTCAGCCGGTCGAGGGCATCGCGGATGAGGTCCTTGGTGATGGTGTAGTAGTGGCTGTCCCTGGACGACTGCACGCCGATGCTCATGGCGCCGTCCACCAGGCTGTCGATCCAGGCGCGATCGAGGTAGAAAAAGCGGATCGATTCGATCGGCAGCAGGCGCGAGTCGGCCACCAGGTGGTCGAAGGGCACGTCGTACAGCAGCGAGGTGCGTGCCAGCCACTCGACGATGGTTTGCAGTTCCTGGCCCTCGACGGCGTTGAGCAGCGCCGTGACCTGGGGGTTCTGCATGAGCTTCTGCAGCTCCTGGAGCAGCTGCGGCGGCAGGTCGGCATCGGCCTGGATCAGGGTGCTGGGCGGCGGCGCGAAACTCACCGGGTTGGCGTTGAGGTTGGGCGCGATCAGCGTGGAGAACTCGCCGAGCATGAAGTCGAGGAAACCCTCGGTGATCAGCTGGTCATGGAAGAACTGGTTGATGTCGCCGGCGTAGGTGTCGAGGAAGTTCTGCAGCTGGTCTTCCTGCGCCAGGTTCGCCAGCAGGTCGACGATGTGGTTCAGCTTGCGGCGCCAGTCCATCAGGCTGGTGGCGAAGGCGCGGTTGCTCAGGGCCATGAGGCGGCCGGTCTGCCAGGCGACCGAGTAGGAGAGGTCGAACAGGCCGGTCTGGGGATCGAAGATCACCGCATCGGATGCCGACCTGAAGGGCTGCATGGTGGCGCCCCGGGTGAACTGGTCGGGTTTGCACGGTGCCAGGGGGCTGCGGTACCAGGACAGGGTCTTGTTGCCGTACAACGCGTTGTATTGCAGGGGCACGTAACCGTTGCCCAGGGCCTTGCTGGCGACCTTGCCGGGCGAGGCGTCCTGGGCGATGGCAGCGGGGGAGAGCGGCAGGCGCAGGCTCAGGCCGGTGTTCTGCTCGCTGTCGGCGGACACCAGGTTGAGCATGAAGCTGCTGAAGCTTTCGCCGTGATCGGGCAGGCAGGTGAAGGACCAGCTGTACAGCGAGATCAGCCGAACGCTGTCGATACCCGCCGGGAAGGTCGCGCCTTCGGCGAGGTAGGGCTTGAAGCCTTCCAGCGAGACCAGGTGGACGAGTTGCCGGGTCGGCTGCTCCGGGTTGATCGGGAAGCGGTTGCCGACGATCAGCGAGAACCAGCCCGAGTGCGTCATCTCGAGAATTTCCTTGTGCTCCATGTTCACCTGGCGCACGTGGGCCAGGCTGCACAGTTCGCTGGTGGCCGGAGCGGCATTGTCCAGGTGCGGCACGAGGGCGAGGAAGCTGGCACTGGAGATGTCGATGCTGTGCACGATGTCGTCATCGCTCTGGCCGTGGTCCAGGTGGGCGATGCTCGGGCCCAGCAGCCCGCCACTGCTGATATTGCGCACCTGGGACAGGGGCAATGCCGCCGCCAGGGTCTGGGTGGGAGGCGCCACACTGTTCTGCGGCACGCTGATTTGCGCAGTGTCGAGCACCAGCAGGGCCATCCAGGGCGCGCCGCTGGTATCGCCCGGCTCCAGGGTGTGTTCCCAGGCAGGGCGCGCTTGTTGAGGACGATCTGCGGCAGGTCGTTCTCGAACTTGCCACTGCTGCCGTTGGCGGGAAACACCGACTGCACGTCCTTGTCCGTCAGGCTGAAGCGTGGCGCCTGCACGGAGAAGTTCTGGGTGCGCTGCACCTTCTGCGTTTCGTTGTCGTACAGCAGCTCCTGGGAGAAGGCGATGCTGTAGTCGCCGGCCAGCAGGGGCGGCACGATCTTGTCGAAGAACTCGATGGTGCCGGGTTCGAGATCGGCACTGCGGCGAATCGGGATGGCGCTCTTCATCTCGTCTCATTCCACCTGGGCAAGGGGCAGCGGGCCGATCAGCGGATCGGTGGCGAAGTTCGATTGCGCATCGAAACCGGTCATGGATTCGTCCAGCACGGCGAAGCCGCACAGGGCATCGAGTGCCGCGACTATCTGGGTGCGCGCGCTCGCGGTCTTGTCGATGGCCGGGTTGATCACCGCGCTGCGTGCATTCGCGGTGATCGCCGCACTGTTGGGCACCTCTGGCGCGGCGGCGGAGATCGGCAGCCAGGGCAGGGTGGTGCTGCCGGTGGGGAAGAGGGTGAAGTAGGTGAAGGCCTTGGCGATGTCGATCTGCCCGGTGTGCGCCGGCTGGTAGGTGGCCAGTGCGGAGAGGCCCTGAACACCGACCAGGCAGCCGTCGATGAGCTTGCCGTTGGGGTCGACATCCGACGGCTTGGCCACCGGCGCGCCCCACAGGGCCTGCGGCAGGGCCCGGTTGAAGGGCTGTGGCGTGTTCCAGGTGATGGGGTTGCCGTCTTCCGAGGTGATGCTCAGGCTGGCCTTCGAGGAACCGATGCCGGTGACCTTCATCGGCCGGATCGCCAGCGGGCCGGCCTGGGATTGCAGGGTGCTGCCGGCCACGCTGAGCTGGGTCATGGGCACGGCCGAGGTGGCGTCGAAGACGAACTCGTCGGCGCGCACCAGCCAGCGGACGCTGCCATCGCTGTCCTGCACCTGGTTGAGCAGGCCATTGCTGATCGTCAGGTGGCACAGCTCGGCCTGGGCCTCGTTGTTGCTGGCCTGGGCTGCGAGCGAGAGCGCCGCGCTCTGCCGGGGCTGGGCCAGCATCGCCTTGAAGTCGTTCCAGGCCAGCTTCTGGTCCCCCGCGCCTTCGCTGGCGCCGAAGGGCACGCTGAAGGAGATGATCCACAGGTGGATATGCACGATGCCGCCGGTGGGCGGGCCGTACAGGGCCAGATTGGCGCCCAGTTCGAAGTGCAGGGTGGTGCTGACGAACAGGAAGTGCACGTGGTAGGACACGCCCACGTCGACGCCGATGCCGGCCGTGAAATAGAAGGGTTTCCAGTAGATGAGGAAGTCGGCGTAGGCGGTGAACCAGGCCCGCAGGTTGCCCGATTGATAGACCGCCTCGAGCCCGCCGCCGGCCATGATGCAGGAGGGGGTCAGGGCGAAGTAGGCACCGCCCTTGATCGACACTTCGCTCGACACCGCCCAGTCGAAGCCCAGGCGCGACACCACCGGGTAATAGTCTGGCGGCTTGAAGGCCGGGTGGTAGCCACCGACGGTGAAGACGAAGTCGCCGGCATGGGCGTTGCTGCCGAACCAGCTGTAGAAGGCGAAGCCGCCGGTCAGGTGGCAGTTCTTGTCCAGCACATAGGAGTTGGACGACAGCGCCGCTTCTGCCTTGAACAGCCCGGCATCGGGCTGGAACACCACTTCCAGATCCAGCTCGACGTAGCCGTAGGTGACGCCCGCCGGGGGAAAGGAACCGTAGGACTTGCCCAGGACCAGGATCTCGAACTCCTTGCCGACCTCCACCACCGCCACCACGTTGGAGTGGATCAGCTCGAAGGAGGTGAACTGGATACCGGCGGCGAACCAGTACTCGCCGAGGGCGGGCTGGATGTAGCGGTTGACCTTCCCCAGCACCTGCGCCAGCTGCGATGCCTGGGGCAGGCCACTGCCCGGCAGCCCCAGTTGCGACGGGTCGTTGAGCCCCGCCAGCAGGGGGAAGCTGCCAACGTCGGAGACCGCCGGCGGCTGCACCGAGCGGTTGTAGCCGAAGCCCGCCGACAGCCCGGTGACGAAGAACGCCGGCGGCCCGCCGATGGCGTGGTCAAGGAAGGCGAAGCCGAACAGCGAGTTGTCGGTGTGGCCATTGCTGGCGATGGAAGTGAAGGAGCCCAGGGCCATCAGCGCGAGGTCCGCGGTGCGGATCTGCAAGGCGCCGTCGTACTGCTGCTGGCCGTTCTGTTCGCTGATCAGCAGGCCGCCCTCGATGGTCAGGGCCGAGGTGGAGAAGGCGACGTCCAGGCCCTTGAGCCCCATCCTGATGTCATCGAAGCTGTTCAGGCCGAAGATCGGCACGGTTGCCGACAGGCCGCTGAGTTCGACGCTGAAGGAGGAGGTGGCCAGGCCTGCATCCAGCAGCACCTGGACGTCGTTGCCGATGCAGTTGAAGCCGATCCGGCCGATATGGATGGGGCCTATGGATTTCTGGATGTTGATCCAGAAGATCGAGTCCGGTGGCACGGTCTGCGGCGTGGCATCGGTGAGCGTGCCGGCCACCGCTGTGCCCTGGCCAGGGGGCGCGACCTGCGAGCCGGATGGCGGCGGGTTGGTCGAGCCCGACAAGGGCAGCTTCAACTGGCTGACGGTGTTGCCCCCCAGTACCAGCGTCAGCTCCAGCACGAACTGGTCGGTGGCGGTGCCGCCGATCGGGTGTTCGAAGGCCAGCTGGAAGTCCTTGAGCACCACGGCGGAGTCGGCGAAGTCCTGGCTCACCAGCGGCATATGCCGGGACAGCACCAGGTCCTCGACCTTGAAGCCGCCTTTGACCTTTAGTCCCTGATCGTCGTACAGCCCGAAGAACAGGGTGCCCGGGAGAATGACCGGAGAGACTTCGACCGAAGCGATCGTGGTCTCGGTTGTGGCTGCCAGCCTGGTGGAGGTGACCATCCGTGGGAGCTCCTGCATGAGTGGGCGTCGCGGCTAGGCGTCGTAGCGGATCCAGCCGCCCCAGCCCGGGACCCGGGGGAAGTTGTTCGCATCGAGCCAGGGATAGACCGGGGGCCGCCCGGCATACACGGTGGCATTGAGCTGCGTGGCCAGCGCCTGGCCGAGGCTGCAGCAGCCCAGGGGCAGGGCGCTGAAGCAGATCAGCAGCTTGACGATGGGCGTGCGGCCCTGGTTCCTGATGCCGCTGAGGTAGTTGGTGAGGTACCCCTGCCCGGCGAGGAACTGGGCGAAGTCGTCCTTGGCCATGGGCCGCGAGAAGTCCACCCGGTTGCCCAGTGCATCGAAATGGGTCAGGGCCGGGAACACGAAACGGCCGATGCCGTGCACGCCGATCACCAGGTCAGCCTGGCGGTCCGGTGCGGGGGCCGGTGCTGGAGGTGGGGCAGGGAGGGGAACGTGTTCGAGCCAGAACAGCCGCTCGCGCATGCCGTTGTAGCCGTTGTCCATCTGCTGGAACTCGCTCCACTTCACCAGGGCCAGGGACAGGCCGTTGGCGGGCGTCGCCGCCGGGTCGTTGAAGCGGGTGGCGTAGACCGCCATCGACCAGCCCGGCAAGGCGACCGGCAGGCCCGGGTTGGGCGGAGGCAGGGGCGCGGCATTGTTCATGACCGCCGGCTGCGCGGCGGCGAGGCCGTTCAGGGCGTGAAGGTTGGCCTCGGCCAGGGACAGCGGCACCGGCAGGCACGAGCCGCCACTCAGGCCGCCCATGAAGTGCAGGCCGCAGCCCATGGCACCGCCACCAAGCCCGCCGATGGCGCCGCTGGTAAGGGCCAGCGGCTGGTTGAAATCCAGCAGGCCGGTCTTGGCGTAGCTCTTCACCAGGGCCGACACCACCGCGCCACCACCGGCGCCCAGGGTCAGCACCGAGCCGAGCATGATCAGCCGCAGCTTCGGGATCCGCGCCGAGGGCGTAGCGCCGTTCTGTGCCCAGCCGGCGAACAGCTTGTTGCCCAGTAACGTGGAGACGAAGGCTCCGGAAAAACCACCGGCGAAGCCCGCGAGCAGGTCCCACTTCACGTCCTCGGTGTCGAGGTTCTGCAGCATGCCGAACAGCCCCTGGGAAAGACCGGCCGCCACGCCGCCGACCATGGGCGAGGCGATCAGCCCGGTGCCGAAATTGAGGACCCCGAAGGTGCCGATGAGCAGGGTCGTCACCCCCGACAGCGCCGAGGCGACGCCGACGCGCCAGGCCGGTGGCGCTGCGGCTGCGGCGGGCTCGGGTGCGGCGTCGGCGGCCAGCGCCACGAACGCGAGATCGGCAGAGGAGGGGGCCGGCGTGCCATTGATGAGGGCCACCAGGGTGGCCGGGGCGTTGGTGAACTCGGCGAAGCTCTGGGGATCGCCGAACACCGCCTGGAACTCGCTGGACTGCCCCTGGACCTCGAAGGCGATGAAGCCCAGCAAGGCGCCCAGGAAGGCGATGAAGTCGCCCAGGGTGAAGGTCTTGCCGGGGAAATAGTGCGCATAGAGGGCGATGAAGAAGGCGTTCTGCACGGGTTGCTGCAGGTAGGCCTTCAAGCCCAGTTGCCCGATCAGCGAGGAGAGCTGCCCGGAGCCGAACACCCCCTGCAGGGCGTTCATGGCGTCGTCGATCTTGAACAGCTGGAAGAAATCGCCGATCACGCTGGAAAACGGCTTGCTTCCGGATATCGCCTGCAGCAGGTCGGCGGCCCCCATGCCGGTCAGCGAGACCAGTTGCTTGGCGTTCAACAGCTCGGCGAAGGACGCGAACAGCTTGCCCAGGGCATCGAAGGGGTCGGAACCCTCGCCACTGTTGCGCACCGCACGCACCGGCATCGCCAGGGCTTCTGCCGGTATCGGGGAAAACACGTCGAAATAGCGCGGGATATTCAATTGCTGCAAGAGCACTCGGCGCAGCTCGGGGCCACCGCCGGCAGCTGCGGTACCACTCGCCGGCGAGACCAGCCCGATGGCAGCCTCCACCGATGAGCCCTGGAGGCCATTTTGGTTGTGCTGGGCAATGACGGTGGCCAGGGGTTTATCGAAAATCTTCTCCAGGTTCTGCTGCTGGGCCTTTATCTCCACACCCAGGGCGTCGAGTACCGCCGTGGTCGCTTGTTTCTCCACCGCTGCGGCGATGTTGGGCAACTGGTCGCAAAGGTTGTCGAGGAAGGTGGCGATGGCGTTCTTCGCGGCGAGCACCTCGGAGAGCGGGTCGTCGCCAGTTGCAGCGGAGCGGGTCAGCTGCAATGGCCGCGCAGCGGGTGTATCCAGTTGCACATAGCTCAGGGCCTGATCAACCGTACTGACCAGGACGCCGTCGCCGGTATGGGTGATCTTGCTGATCCGGGTCAAGGAGCGAAGCAGTGTGCGGAAGCGTCTCAAGTGCAGGCTTGGGGTGATGACAAGCTGCTGCTGATCCTCGACCTTCGCATGCACCACCCTGTGGTATTCGCCCTCGGCCACCACGAGGCACAGGTGCAACGAGCCGGACACGGGCCCCGGTGAATGGGTGCAGGAGATGACGTGGGGGTTTCCGGGCTCGAGGCTGATCCGGGTCGCTCGGGCCGTGGCGTCAGCCCTTAGCCAGAGCAGGCCGTCTTCGACGTGGAACAGAGACTCACTTGCGGCAGCATAGGCAACCATTTTGCCCTCCGATGGCAGTTGCTGTGCATCCATGCGGCCTTCGTACGACGTGAGCTGGCCATTTGCCTGCGGAAGCGTAGACGGCGACCTTTGTCCGTCAAGGACGCGGCTAAGGCCGATTCGGAATGTCGGCGGCCGGGTAACCGCGTAGATCGTTCCTGACCGTTTCGGGCAAAGGGGCGGCAGGCATACTCGGCCGGGGCCTCGCGCCCGGGGTTGTGCATGCGCGGTTGCCGCGTCCACGTGTCGGGAAGCGCTTAATGTCGAAGCAGAGGGGCGCAGGTCGTTTGGAATTTCCGCGCAATGGCTTAAAGTCGCCGGTCGCCGAAAGAACCGTCATGGCCATCGCCATGAAGGGCTTTCATCCTTTACGAAGCGCTGTGGTGAAGATGAACAAGCCTTTCATTTCGCTGTGCCCGGAAATCACTCGGGCCCATGCACTGACGTTGATGGACTGGTTGGAAGATGAGCGCGTCACCCGTTACCTGAGCGATTCCGATGATGTCTCACGCACCATCGAGCAGGCCATCGAGCGGACTCGAGCCCCGATGCTGACCCATCTGTTCAACCGCGACGGCCGCTTCTTCATGGCCTTCGACAGGCACGACACCCCGGTGGGCTTCGTCCGTCTCATCAAGACCGGCGCGGATTACGAGATGGTCCTGGCCATCGGCAACCGCGGCGAATGGGGCCGGAACCTTGGCGCCCAAGTACGATCCGCGAGGGCATGAAGCTGGCCTTCCTCGACATGCGAGCCCAGAAGCTCATCGCCAAGATCCACCCGGACAACACGCGGTCGTTGAACGCTTTTCTGCGCAGCGGCTTCCAGCTCGAGAGCGAAACGCCGGCATTGAATTCATTCGCCATGACGGCTGGGCGCTACCTGCAGCTGCTGCGCGAAGGTGCCCTTGGCGACGCGACGGGGATTCACATCACCGAAATCGACAAGGCCAGGCTCGAGAGCCTGATCGTGCTCGAGGAAGGCCCGGCCGTCGTGGAACTCGAGCATGAGATTGAGCGTGCGATTGTCGTCACGCCGCAGCAGGTGGCGCGCAATGTCGTGACGATGAACTCCAGGGCCTTGCTGCGACTGGACGACGAAGAGATCGAAGGTCCTGGTGTATCCCGAAGACGCGAACGCCAGCGCAGGGAAGCATTCCGTGTGTTCCGACATCGGCGCCGCCATCCTCGGTTACCAGGAAGGCCGACTGTAACCGATTTGGCGTGTGGCTGATCGGACGCGCCAGATCGAAATCAGGAAGGTGCTGTACCAGCCGGAAGCAGCGGGCGATTTCCATCTCTAGCATTCGTCCAGCTGGCGAGGATCCCAAGGACGGGAAATCGCCGATTTGATGAAGCAGGGAGGTGTCGGACGTCAGCTAAAGGGAGAATTTAAGTCACTGGAGAATCAATGACTTACGCAGCTAGCGTGAGATTTTCATTGCCCGAAAGCGTCAGCTATCGCGAGATTTTCATTGCGAAAATCGTCTAAGAGGAGAATTTGCAAGGCGCTGCTTTTACACGACCACGAGACAACGCACCGAATGGCTTCCTATGCGCTAAGAGTGGTCGCGCATTGACAACTTGTCAATACGAGCCAATTGGGGGGGGCGGGTCGATCTGGGGGCGCTTTCAATGATGGTCAGACAGGCAGTGTGACCAAATTGAAGTCGAGAGAACTTGAGGCTACGTAGCTGGCCTCAGCGTCCGGTGAGGCTATTGAGGTGGGACTCTAGCTCTTTTGTGCGCGTGTAAAGCACGCCATCAATGGCTGCATCGAAGTCTGATGCCTGGAGATCAGCTCGTAGCTGTCGAATGGGGATTCCGGCGATCTTCGACCACCGTTTGATAGAGGTATGGCCGGCGAGCAGCCGACTGATATCGCCACCCAGGAAGTAAAGCTCGCGCCTCCACCCCAAAGGCTTGAGCAGCCCCAACGAGCACGCCTGAGTGATTTCTTGCTTGTTCATCCCAATGATGGCGATAGTCTGCAAAAGAGGACATTGAGCATTCTCTAAGGAGGCGAGATGCCTCTCCATCCAAGCCAGCAGGGCAGCGGTGCCTACGCGAGCCCCATCAAGTAGAGAATTTCGCTCTGGATTGGGTTTGAATGGAACTTCGTTCAGCAGGATGCCTGCCAGCACATGTCCCAGATTGCCACCATGAGCTGCTGCGATGCGGGCTGCATGCTCCATATCGGTGAGCGAACCCGAAGCATCTGAATCCAGCTGTTCAATCTGCTTGGCCAATTCAACGAGATCAAAACGAGAATCCCGGACAGATTTGTGGCCGATAAGCCCTTGAATGGCAGCTGACTCAAGCAGCGGCAGGATTTCGGTTGCCTCACACCCAAGAACTTGTGACAGCAACCGATGATCAACGAGCGCCATTGGATTTGCGTTGTCTTCTGCGGGCTCATTGACCGAATGTCGCCCCGCAAGGCAATCGAAAACTCGTAGAGGCCATGGTAGTCCCAGCTTTTCTTTCAGCGCATAAATCGGCAGATAAATGGCTGATGCTCCAATTGAAGCAGTAGCCGATCTATGGCTCCGGCAAGCTTCGACCCATGACTCCATCGCCGTTGAATCATTGAGCAAGGCGTACGCCTGCTCCAGAAGCAGGGGCCAGCGAGCGACTTCTGTGGGCGGCCTCTCACGAGCAGACAGGTCACTGCTCAAAGGTTCAAGGACGCACTGAAGAGCTAGTAGTAGATCGCGAATAAAATTGTTGAGCCCGGTCGTGTCGATTAAACATGCACGAAGCGCTGAAGCATATGCCGGTAGTTGCACCGGCCTAGTAGAGTCTTTGAGGCCGACCCCGCACGAAGGGCATTTGCAATCGAACAGCTCTTCCGACCAGGTGAATGGGGCATTGCAGTACGGGCACGCATGGATCAGTTCATGGTCATGCTCATTGCAATGGGTGAACGGCAACTGGCCAAAGTACGACGGTATCCGCTTTTCTTTTTCATTCAGGCAAGCCGTACAGACCCTGGGGACGCGGAGCTCAAGATTGCGGTAAATCCGCGTGGAATCATGCGGTGTGACCTTCGCCAAAGTCTCGTCTCGCACGATCAGGCTTTCCAGTTCGGCACCGCTCAGTCCCAGCCACTGGGCCACGGTTATGAGGGTGTCCGAGGATTGATGGTTTTGTGCCCTGGTGCCCTTAATATTGAGCGTCGAGAAGAACTCTCGTACTGATCCCCGGCCATTCGCAATGGCTAGTCGCAGCAGATAAGCTGAGAAGTGCTCACCAGCATCTGGCCGAAGACGGACAGGCAGTAGTTTCTGATCAGACATTTGCCCGTAGCGCCAGTGCGCGCTCTACCTGTGGCATAGGCAGCAGAAACGGATTGCCCACTTTACTCAAGCTTCCAGTGGTGAACTCAAAGGCACGAGCAAGATGCTTAATGCAGACCTGCTCCTTTCCATCGGTTTCTTCGAGTGCGTGCTCCAGCAGGTTTGAAACGAAACCATGCAGACCACTGGTGGCAAGGTGAATGCGTTTCAGCATCTCTTCATCTGTCAGATTAATGCATGGCACTCCGATGATCTGCTGGTAGCCAGCCATCAAATTTTTCCAGGCCTTTGATCCTAGAGCGGCAGGCATGATCTCAACAGATGCATTGAAACGACGAAGGAGCTGATCCTCCTCATGCTTGCCCTTAATCGTATCAGTCAACAGTCGGCTAGCATGGGGCAATCCGACCAGCACGAATGGAATCTGCGTATCCCTAGTAATGCTTTTGATGGTGTCAGCGGCCTCTTGGGTGCGTCCATGCGTATGCTCGGGGAGCACATGCTGAATCTCATCGATGATGATCAACTTCACGCAGAGCGAGCTTGCAAGGCGATTAAATCGCCGAATCAGAGCGCGTGTGGTGCCTTTGTCAGGCTCAGGGTCGCCGCATGCATCTAGCAAAGCCGAGAGGATGTCGTTGACCCGAACACGAGCATGGAGCGACACATACAGAATCGGGCGCTCAATGCGATCCTCCCGTGCTACGTCGGGATAAAAATGCCGGTAGGTGTCAACGATGGTTGATTTACCGGCACCACTCGGGCCCAGCAACATCAGGCTTTTCGGGTTTTTCCCTTGGGTTGTCTTGTGGCTGCGCCTGATTGCCTCTGTAGCCTCATCGAATTGTTTGTTCCGAAACGTCCGCTGCAAGAATGCAACCGTATGGGGTTTACGCTGCAAGGGGTCAGTCAATGGTGACGACATAGTCATCATCCTCATCAGTCTGTGGCCGGCTCTCGTATCCAGTCGTGCTGGCCGCAATCGGTTTGCTGGGGGTACTCAGGATGAAGTCCAGGTCGACTGGACTATCGAAATCATCAAGTGGAACATCAGGGCCTTTACGCCGTTTGCTGCTATAGCCCTCACGAACACCGCCATCTATGACAGGGGCAGCTTGGGCAGTTGTCCGGGCCGTGCGCTTTGAACGCAACTCAGCGAACGAGAGACCTTCGGCCTCAGCAGCAAGAATGTTCGGCACCTCGAACAAACGATTAGTTTGGGGGTTAACCACGCTAATTGCAGATGCATCAAGCGGATCACGATAGATAGTGACTTTAATATCAGATCTGACCCCCGGCTTTTTTGAGGGCTCCAGATCGTGATAAAGGCGCTGCAATTCATCAGAATTAAATGCCTGGTAGTCGCAAGTAATCCCTGTCGCGTATTTGAGTTGTTTCTCTTCGCGCACTCCACGCAGCAACTGGGTATAGGGAATATCTTCGAGAATGATCGGCGGATGCGATTTTGCGCTTTCAGCCCAGACCTGGGCAGGGGTTTTCCCATTCAGACCACTGTGGGGAGTATTGTGATACTCAATAATGAACTCACTAAAGGCTTGACGAAACTCGGCGACGGTGTGAACTGCTGCCTGTTTGACGGTTTCATCAGACTGAAATCTTCTGTCACGCTTACCGAGGTAGCCATCAAAGCCACTGAAAAATCTCGTTCGGCATGTTCCAATGAAGCGCTCAATCATCGGCTTTCCCCATCCCATTCGTGTCGCCGTCTTCGCGATATTTACTTGGATACCTGCAAAAAATCTCACAGCATCCTCTGAAACATATGCTACTCCTTGATCTACTAAGACAGTGCATGGCAGACCAAAGAACGGGTAAAGAGGGTCATGTTTTTTAGAAATTGCATATCGAAGCGTGTGGATTACACAGCCTGATGATTCGCTATGCTTTCCGATATGAATCCCATAGCCCAGAACAGCGCGCGAATAGTCGTCCATTACAAAATAGATGCTTGGCATTCCAACGTATTGGCCAAGAATATTTTTCAGGCCGTAATTGAAGTGGGCTGCATCCATTGAAGCCAATTCAAGAATATGCCTGAGCTTCGTCTTTGCAGTGGCCGAGCGGCCTTCTTCACGCGCAGCACTTTCTCCGTACCTTTTTCTTATGGCAGACAATCGATCTAGTTTTTGGATTCTGCGTTCGAAGCTAGAGAGGGATGGGCACGGGCCCAAATATTGTCTATTAAAATAGGCTCTCGTAAATTCTATATAAGCCTTATAGATCGTCCATTTTGACTTTCTGAGGTATACAGACTGAATAACCTCGTCCATCAGATTAAAAAACTCATCTGGTATGACAGGGCGTCTGTGCCTTTGTTTTCCAAAAAGAACATTTGTCATGTTCTTTCCGTTGTCAATCCACTTCCTGTAAATTTTATGGATTGTCGATTTGCTTGGCGGGCTGGCGTCGCCAATATCCGCAGCTACTTTTGAAATTACGCGCTCTCTGACACCTTTCGCACAAGGCTTTTTCTCATTACTCAGTTCAATGCAGTACTTTTCAAGGCGAATAACCTCTTTCTTCTGCTCATCATCCAGCTGGATATGGCAGGGGTTATATGCTGCCCGCCTGACCAGGCTCATCTCGCCATCTCTATAGGCATCAGCCAAAGCCACGTGGGAGATTGAGAGCGCTGAACTATCTAGAAACTTAATGACAGCAATGCTGTTGTCATAGTAGTCAATTTCCCCAGTTTTCCCACGAAAAGAAATGGGGTCACCGACAGTGAGATATTGAAGGCTCATTGTTTTATAATCCTTGTGCTGCCCACTAGCGGTGACGTTATGTCAAAGGACAGGTAGCCGTGGGCCAGAAGAGCGAGTGGCGTAACGTCCCGAGCTCCAAGTCGCTTTGCGCAATCGATAAGGTCGCCATAACATAGCTCTTGAGGCAGGGCTTTCATTATTTCCATGGCGTCTGGCTTATTAACATCTACTCGCCTATACGAGTACAGAACCTTCAAATTATCGATCCGCTTTCCAACTCGAATATCACCATCAGTAATGATCTCTAGGCGCGAATCGTAAGACCTCATTATTTGCCTATTAATTAGCGCAAATTTTGCCTTGAGCTCTTCGTTAACGCGATTGCTCATCTTGACTTCACGAAAAACAAATTCAGCGGAGGATTTTCGCTTTAACAAAGAGTCTGGCGTATATCGGCAGACCTTCCCTATGGCATTTTTGTACTGTATTGAAATGGGCTGTGTTTTATAACGCTCAATGTCGTCATCAAACTCCATGACAAGCAGGGCATCGAGCTCAAGCATGCTTTCACACCAGCAATAGCTCTGGTTTTTCAGCGAGTAGAAGTAATGGATCGATTTCGACCACATCCCTTTTGGCAGCACCTTCGACTTCACAAGCAACCCACTAAAGGCATCAACGCGATGATGCAAATACTATGGGATCTCGGATGTCTGTCAAGAGAAAAAATAGCATCATCATGTTGATGTTAGTATCCCTGGCAGCTAGGATGAGTGATACGCACAAGAAGGAAGTGAGATGGTGACCCTCTCAGAAATCGCTGAAATCCGCGCAGGGCATGCGTTTCGCGGTGCTATCACGCCTGACTTTGAAGCACACAGCCGGGTGATCCAGATCCGCGACGCTGATCAACAGAGTGGGGTGGATTGGACAGGCTTGGAGCGCTGTACCATCGCTGCTCGCAAAGAGCCGGACTGGTTACAAGCTGGAGACATCCTTTTCCAAGCACGTGGACGTAAGAATTTCGCCGTGTGCGTGGCTGAGGTGCCTTACGCAAAGGTCATCTGCACGCAGCACTTTTTCGTAATTCGTGTTCATGACCAGCGATTCAACCCAACTTTCATCGAGTGGCAACTGAACCAATCAGGTGCTCAACGTCACTTCGAGCTGAACACACCGGACGTCAACACCCGGCACATCACACTGGCAACTCTGAGTGCGACCCCGGTCGTACTCGCTGATCAAGATACGCAGCAACAGCTGCATCAACTCGCCACCCTAGCTCGAAAAGAGCGGCTTCTCTTCGAGGCCATGATGAGAACGAGGCAACAGCAGATCTCGGCGGTAGCCAGCCAAATCCTTGGGAAGGGCATCGTATGAGCCAGATGTGCCTGATGGATTTAGTCACGGCTAATCCGGCCTACCGAAAGCTAGCGGCACACTTATTCCTTCTGATCTTGTGGAGCCGCGATTCGTCTGAGGAAGAAGTGCCAGAGTCGTTTGAAGACGGATTTTTTGAACGTGTCGCCTGGCAAGTCGGCGAGACCTCACCGTTGCTTGGGGATGCACTCCGCAAAAAGCTAGGAATATACAAGCTGGAGACCGGCTCGCTAGCCGCTCACCATGAGTATTTCCGTAAGATTGCACGCGGATTAGCTGAGGATGACTCGCTGAGACCAATGCTGCTGGAGATGCTCCTTCAATCGATTGAAGCTGATGGCTCTTATGACGGGGCGAGGCCTTGCCCTGGAGAGCTTATCCAAGTGATCGCAGGCATCTGCCAGCAGGCAGGAGGGCGCTCTTACTACGACCCCATCAGCGCGAATGGACGACTGCTTGCCCAGCTCGTTTCCAACTCAAGCCCATCAGCTTGGGGGCTGGGCCAATCCTCTGCTGACGAAGACATCCTGCATGGGCTGCTACGCGCTTTCTTCCAGCACAATTCTCTGACATTCGAAAAGGCCGATGCCCTGAAGTCCCCTCCGGTTGATGGAGTAGGGCTTCAGGTTTTTGATTCAGTGGTTTCTGACCTTTCAGGTGGTGCCGAGGCATGGGATCCAGAGCTTGGCGTTAGGGATCCATTTGGTCGGTTCAGATACGGTGCAGCCCCAAAAGGGAAAGGTGAGTGGCCGTTCATACAGCACATGCTCGCGTGCATGCGCCCAGACCACGGATTGGCAATTGCAGTTGTAGATCAGGCAGCACTGCTACGAGCGGGTAAAGATGCTGAAATCAGACGGGGCATCATTCAGGCCAATCTACTGGATGCAGTGATTTATCTCCCGCCAAAGCTTTATCGCAGTGACGCACGTCCGCTCGTGATCCTTGTCTTCAAGTCGTCACGACAAAGCCACTCGGTACTGCTTGTAGATGGCAGCAAGCTCTACACCTCTGAAAAAAGCCTCAACACGCTCACGCAAGCAGGTATCCAACAGATCCAGGAGCAGTACTCGCGACGTGAACCTGTTGACGGCACTGCTGTGCTTCTGAGTATCGCTGAGCTTGAAAGCAATAGCTTCGCGCTGAACCCAGGGCGATATTTCTTAGCCCGTGCTGATGAAGGACTACATGATCTCGACGCCCTGAGCCGTGAGCATGAGCACATTAAACGTGAGCTCTGGGATGTAGGTGCTCAGATCGACGAATTGCTCGGCAGACTAGCTGGGTAAGCCGCCCGATGAAAAGCCAGCGAAAGATGGCCATGCTCGCCGCCGCGATGCTCGAAGACTTCCCTGAGATCATCTCTGGTTATGTTGTTGATGCACGCATCGAGTCTCTCTGCCTGACGGGCACTGCGTTCAAAGCATTTGGCTATCCCAACGGTGCACACCTGGTAACCACCGAAATAATGCAGGTCACGCATTTTTCGCCGAACCGCTGGATGATCAAAACACAGGACGATGACTGTTTCGTAATCGCATCCTTTGCTCGCGGTGGTCGCCAGTCCGTGCAGATCTTGGCAGACAAGTTTGAAGCCGCACATCTCTCGCAATCCAACTGGTGCCTGCACTAAATGTGAGGAGGGCACATGGACGAGTTAGGTGCTGTGACGAACATGCTCTACGGCCCCGGAGAACCTATGCAGGGCTCCCCAATGACCGATGACCAGGCACTGGGCTACATGCGTGGACTACGCCCGTATTCTGAATTCTGTCTGGTCAGAGACTGGATCTGGATTGACCTAAATGTCACGCCGGCACAGCTTGCAGAGTTGGAAAAAACTCGCCGCCAGCCTGTGATCATCTTTTCTCACAGAGTGATATACGACTCCATGAGGCGCTGGGACGTTGGTGACCTTGTCCGAACCTCTCTGCTGCATGAGTTCCGTGATGGCTTTCTGTTTCAGACGTTGAACACGGATTATGTGCTCTTGGGTCAGGGCATGAGGAAAAGGGCCGCACTCGAAACGGTTGGCCGCATTGTCTTTTGATCTCGGTGACGCCTATGACTGATCGGATACAGAACGACTCATCGTGCGGGGTTTGCGGTAGCGGTACGCAGGTGCCTGGTTATGGTGAGCAATTCGGTACACTTTCTGCGCGCTGGGGCTATGGCTCGCGCCATGATGGCGAGCATTATCGCGTGAAGCTCTGCGAAGGCTGCTTTTTTGGAGTCCTAGCGTATCTCCGTGAGCAACGGCGGACTCAAACGATGTGCGATGAAGCCCAACCCAAGGACGATTGCGTCTTTGGCCTGACTGCGCGTGGCGATTACTTTGGTGAGTCATAACAGGCTCAGGACTTTATTTTGGAGCAGGCATGATCTCGGCCAATTCATCTCCCTTGCTTATCGGTTGGGACGTAGGTGCCTGGAACTGCGACAGGAACCCCAGCAGCCGCGATGCTTTGGTCGTTCTCGATAGCCAGCGGAAGCTCATGGGGAGGCCCTGGCGCGGAAGCCTTCGCCGGGTGATCAATCAGTCAGCGGGTACAGATGATTTTATCCATCGGCTCTTGGGACTTTGCAAGCTGGATGACCATGACCAATCAGCACCAGTGGTCTTGGCCATCGATACCCCGCTGGGCTTTTCTCAGGGGTTCATCGATCTACTGATAAACGGCCATGCAGCTGACACGATTGATCGGTCATCTGAGAACCCCTACCTGTTCCGTCGAACTGAGCGTTTTCTCTTTGAACGTGGGCTGAGCCCGCTATCAGCGCTGAAGGACATGATTGGTAGTCAGGCGACCAAGGGTATGCATGTGCTGGCTCGCTTCGCCCCTCAAATTGAGACCTGCGGGGTATGGACAGACGGTGCGCGGTTACGTGCTATTGAGGCATATCCCAGTGCCTGCAAGCATTCGGCCACCATGGCTGAATTGCACCAGGGATTCGGTATCAGGGGACAAGCCGGTGGTGGGCTGCCAGAGGGATTCCATCATGGCGATGAACTGGACGCATTGACCTGTGCCTTGATCGCCTGGCTATTTCACTTTCAGCCGGAAAAGCTGCTCCAGCCGGAGCCAAATGTACCCGTCAAGGAAGGCTGGATCTTCGCTCCAGTCGATGGCTTGGACGACCCGACGCAATGAATGCGAATTCTTCGACATATGAAGACAGTGTTCTGCTCAGCCAGGATGAATTATCAGAGTACCTTGCAGAATTTGGCGACAAAGAGGTTTACCTCCGTGAAGCGGTGCTGTTGCTTCCAGTGGAGAAGGTCTTTGCCTTGCTGGATATCAACCTCCGCTCTCTCTGGGAGGCAAGCAGGTCGATTCGCAGAGGGCTTCCAACGAGCAAAACTGCGCTGAAGTACCTTTCGCAACCAGCATCAGATATTTCCATCAAGGCGCAACACAGGTTCATCCGGGCTGTGCCTATACCCAGGCAGTCAGCAGAACTCTCCATAGCTCAATTAGAAAATGGGTTTACCGTTCCCACAATCACGAGCTGGCTTGGCTTTCTAGAGCTGTCTCGCCTTAACCCAGCAGTACTGAACTACTGGAAGGACAGGCTGTACTCACTCTCGGAGCTCAGCGGGCGAGTGATTCGCTCATTGCCAAATAAGCGTGATCGTTTTCTTGCCTACACCTCATCAGAGGTGGTTGATCTGCTCGGATGTCCGGCAAGCCGTCAGCCGATGATTGATCTGCTGCATGACCTCACCGAAGACGAGCTCGCGCAGAGCAGAGCACTTGCTCAGCTGATGTCTGCCGATAGCTGGGCGGCGCTACTCAGGCTGGCCGCATGGTTCATGGCAGATTCGCAGGTAGCTAACTGGGAGTTCGAAGTAGAGGAAGGGACGCAGAATGTCATCCGTGCATCTTGGGCAATACCGAAGTGGTGCGCATTAAGCCAGTCATGGTCAAACCCTATGGAGGCCGCACTTGAAAAGCTCGCATCCCTTGCAGGTTTAACTAAGAAAAGACCTGGGCCAGTCACTTACCTCGGAAAGCTCTGGGCTGCACACGATGGCCTGGGGCCAGAGTCAAGAATTCGCCTGCTCCGGAACTGGGTGCAACTCAAAGGGGGGCGTCCGTCTTTCCAGATGCTTCTGGATCTGATCAAAGTCAGTTATGACCTGCACATCAAGCAAAGAGGTGATCTGCCGCACGATGCACAAGCAAATTACTGGGAGGGAGCCTGCGTGTTTCGATTTGCCGAGACCATTTCCATACTCAATCGAGATTTGCAGCGCGCTGGTTGGCCGACTGAGTTACTGATTTCGCTCATGGGCGTGTATGAAGCTGAGTACCGGAAAGCTCGCTGCTTGTTGGGCAAGCCCATAGGAAACTGAAGGCGCCGTAAAGGCGCCTTCAATTCGGGTGATCAGATTCGATCCTCCCAGTCCTCAGGACGCTCATCGTACCCACGTGACTCCCAGTAGGAGTCATGGTTCGGGTTCAGCTGGTTAGCGTGGTTGTCTTGATCACTTTTCTGGCTCATGGCCGTCTCCCTCAGTTGAAGCCCGCAGGAATTTGCGTGCGGGGTCAGTATCGGAAACAGCCTGGTTCCGAAATAGGGAATTGAAATGGAAATTTTCTACTGGAAAATTCTAGCGGGGCAGGTGTAGTGGTCAGCCGTCAGTCTCGAATCCAGGTAATGCTTCATGGCATCAGGGTTCGTCGCGATTTTCTTAACAAATTTGATAATGCTTTCCTTACCAATAACCTGCCTCGATTGATGCCTGGTCGGCTTTTTCAAGCCACGGTGGCCGCAGCTCGACGCTTGTAGCGAACCAGTGGATGGTTGTTGATCCTCTTCATCTCGAACAAGTCGATGGCCGCGAACAGATCTACCAGCCGTGGATATCCATAGTTGCGTGAGTCAAAGGATGCTTGGTTCCCAATGCGACTACCTACCACGCTCAGGTGAGCCCAGCCGTCTTCGCTCTCGGCGTATGCCACTGCATTTCTCAGTAGGTTCAGTAGTTTGGTATCACCCTTGAGTTCCTTACCCGACTTCCTGCTCGGAGACATCGCGTGACCAGTGTCTTCAGCGGCCAGGCTTTTCTCCAAGTGAGTGATCAACGCAGTGGATTGGTCATCTGTTAACGCAGGTTGGTCGAAGTACAGAAACCTAGAGCAAGCGTTGACGAAAGGCTCTGGTGCCTTGCGCTCACCGAAGTCAACGACTTGTTTACCTTCAGCTCTGAGACGCATGACCAGCGGGGTAAAATCGCAGTCCGAAGAGACCAAGCAGAAAACATCGACTGGCTTGTTGAACAGCACGTCCATTGCGTCCACAGCCATGGCCATGTCAGTGGCATTCTTACCCTTAACCAGATCGAACTGCTGCATGGGCTGGATCGCATGCTCGTGAAGCACCTTACCCCAAGGCTCCAATGAAGCATTCTTCCAGTTGCCGTAGGCGCGACGGATCGAGACCGATCCAAAGGAAGCAAGCTCCGCTAGAACGTCACCGATCTTGCGGCTGGGCGCGTTGTCTGCGTCGATAAACATTGCGACGTTCAAATTCTGTAGCTGACCACCCATACAAACTCCCTAGAGCCTGGAAGGGAAAGCACTTCCAGGCTTTATTTCTATAAAACCAAGATCAAAGATCACTAGCCCTAAACAGGCCTCTCATTGCCAGCTCCAAGCGTCCTTTGGACTGCGCTGACACTTTTTGAAGGCCAATCTCTTTCGCCATGCCTTGAACCAACCCGTCACTGGAAGTTCCCGAATCAACCATGTGCCGGGCCAGAGATTCCAACTCGGGCAGACAGATTTCATCTACGGTGCGGAAACTATCCGCATCATCTGGACGCCGGAATCGCACTTGCCCATCCGTTTCGTAATGACTTGGCCAATAGAAGGCGCTATCTGCCTCTAAAGTGAGTCGATGATCGCGCCCAGCAATCTCAGTTACTCGGGCCAGAATTCGAGCACCAGTGCGAACCCAGCCATGAGCTCTGGCGATCCTTTGGGCCAAGATGCTATCCAGTACAGGGCCCTCCTGATGAATAACATGGGCGATCATGGCCGAGAGAACTTCGTCATACTCGGGATTGAAGAATGCATCCGGGTCAGCTACTGCTGCTTCAAGAGGGTTCGATTTCCGGTAGGAGACAGGGGCTAATACAGGCGCATTGACAGGGTCGATTGAGACCTTATGTGCATACTGACCCGCACGCTCACTATCAGTCTCGGTTTCGCAAGCTGACGGCAACTCAATGTTCTCCTCCATAGGGTTGACGCCATTGCCTTCGGTTTCGACGACAGTCGAGATCAGCTCCTCGCTTAATTCCAGCTTGGCTCGTTTGGCTCGACTTTCTGCAAGAATCTCTTCCAAACGAGCATGGACTTTCTCAGCTGTGCCGATGGGATTGATCCACCAGTCCGTCGACCAGATCCGCACAATTTCCCACCCCAGTCCACGAAGAACTTGTTCGCGGAGCATGTCACGGTCTCGGGCCGTTGCACTACGGTGATAGGTCGCACCATCACACTCAACCCCAGCCAGGTATCTACCAGGCGCATCAGGATCAATGACCCCGAGGTCGATACGGAAGGAGGAAACTCCGACCTGGGTCACGACATGCCAGCCTTTCTTGCTCAAGGCTCGCGCCACTTGTTCTTCGAAGGGGCTGTCGAAGCCACCGAGGCTGCCCACGTTTGCTTCCGCGATAGCGATAGCGCCGCGCTCAGCAAATTCGAGGAAGTGCTTCATGTCACGGACGCCGATTGAAGATGTCCGGGCAAGATCAATATCTTCAGGCTTAAAGGAAGCGAATACGCGCATCTCATGGCGTGCACGAGTGACCGCTACGTTGAGCCGACGCTCACCGCCTGCGAGCGTCATTGGGCCGAAGTGCATGGTCAAATGCCCAGCAGCGTTTTTACCGAAAGTCGTCGAAAAATAGATAACGTCGCGCTCATCACCCTGAACGCTTTCCAGATTTTTAACGAAGATTTTCTCGTACTGATTGTCGGCCAGGAAGCAATCAAGCCGTGGGTCTTTGCGGATTTCAGCCTCAAGTAGGTCTTCAATCAACCGACGCTGCTCACCGTTGAATGTCACGACGCCAAAGGACATTTTCTCTTCTTGGCCGGCTTCAACACGCAAGCGAGCGACAAGGTCGTCAACCAACGCTTGCGCCTCGATCCGGTTGGTGCGGGAGCCCCCCCGGTCGTAAACACCTTTGACGTGGTGCAAGGATACCGCTCGGTCATTGGTAACCGGTGAGGGAAAGGTCACCAGATCGCCGTTGTAGTAACGGCTGTTCGAAAACGCGATGAGACTTTCATGACGGCTGCGGTAGTGCCAGTTGAGGTTCATCGTTGGCATGTTCGCACTGAGACATTCGTCCAGAATGCTTTCCAAATCGGGCTCTACGTCTTCGTTGTCCTCGGCTGATTCAGCGCGGTCGAAGAACGAGGTTGGGGGCATCTGTTTCGGGTCGCCGACCATGATTACCTGACGGCCACGGGCGATAGCACCAATGGCGTCCCATACGGTGATCTGGGATGCTTCGTCGAAGATCACGATGTCGAACTGCTCGGCGTTCGCCGGCAAATACTGAGCAATCGATAGAGGGCTCATCAGCATGCAGGGAGTAAGCTTTGTCAGTGCCTGCGGAATAGAGGACATCAGTTCGCGCAGCGGCTTGTGCCGGGTCTTCTTCGAAATTTCGTGACGCAGAATCCCCCACTCAGAGGATTTGGTGACTTCATCTTGACCAGGCAGACCTGAGCAAATGCGTGCTCGCAGCAGATTGCGAGTCAGCTCATTGAAGCGCTTGTCTAGGGAGCGGAAGTCACGAATGCGCTGCTCATGTTCAGCACTTACAAAACCTCGAATGACTGGATTGTGATCGACCGTGATGTTGAGCCACCAGCGTGCATAATTGGTTTCAAAGACTTTACGGACGGTACCCGAATCAAGCAGGTTGGCTTCCATAGCATCAACCAGATTTTTCAGGCCGGCAGCGACAGCCTCTTCGCGGATTTTCCGCCAGGCACTCCAGTCACGCATGTTGTGCTCTTGAGCAATTATTGCTTCACATGCCTGACGTTGCTCGGTCAGGTTGAGCGCATCAGTGCTGTTTATGCCATCTTGCGAGAAGACCGCCACAGAGGAGAGTTTGTCTTTAGCGGACTTAAGGGCCGTCAACGCAGAGAGGTACTGAGTGCAGTTCTGACTCAGGACACCCTGAGGCTCTAACATGGCATTGGCATCGCCCAGCAACTTACTGAGCGCATCCTTGATGGTCACCATGGCCTCAGGAGTCGTGGCCACATTCGACAATGCTGCTGCAACCATTTCCTGAAAGCGGACGGCTGCCATGGCAATCGGTACTTTTGTAGACAAACCAGCCCACATATTGCTGGTCAGATCACGCAGGTCTTCGTATTCCTTTAGCGATGATTCCACCTGGGCCCGCTGTGTAAGCAGCTTGTGCTGCTCCTGAAGTTTGGCTCCACAACCGCCAGCACTAACGCGATCATGGGTTTCTTCTAAGGCGCCCTTGTCGGTGATGTTGCGACGCTCTTGTTGGAAGGCAATAGCCGCAGCCATGGCGTCTGTGCGTGTAGACAAACCATTCCATAAGCCATCGGTCGCACCAGACAGGTGTTGGCCCAAATCAGAGATTTCTACCTTGACCTTGGCCAGCTCGCGCAGCGCAAGCAAGGCTTGCTGCATTAAATCTCCGGCTTCACCAGCGGTGATTCGCTTGAATCCCTCGTCGACCCATCGTCCATCAGTCTGAAAGTTGGCGAGAGCCTTCTGAAAGCGCACTAGCTCTTCAGCTGCACCAGACGGGTCGGTGTTCGCACCTTCCCAGCATGTAACAGTTTCGACCGGGATCGCCAGTGAGTTGACTTGCTGGCACAGAGAACGAATAGACGACCAGCGTTTAAGGTCTTCAAGAACAGCGGGCTTGTCATCGCCTTCAGCAACTTGCGCCAATTGCTTGGTAATCGCTCGCTTACGTAATGCAGACTTCGGCCAGAATGTTTCCTCAGCTTTGAGCCACTCCGAGAGCAACTCATCCACATTGAGCGCCTCAATCGCCTCGGTATAGGGCACTGACATAGCACCCTTCATCGATTGAATTTCGGCGATCAAATGCAAGCCTTGATTCAAAGCCACGATGACTTGGATCGGCCAGAGAATCGGGAGCGACTCCATCAGTTGTATGTGACGGCTAAGCAGTTCGAGACAGCGCTGAGTTGCCGTCATGGTTGCAGCTGACCACGGGGCTGGCAGGGTCGCAGTAAGGAGTTGGTGCTGCTGAACAAGTTCACAGCCTTGCTTAAGTCGCGAGGCTATCTGTCGAGCATCTGGACGAAGAGCAAAGCGCCAATCCTGGCCAGCAGCAGTGGGGAGTGCCTGAGCCAGCAGGGAAAGTCCATTGCGGCCTTTTGCATCCTGGGTAATTTCCGAGAGGCTAGCGGACTGAATGAGCCTTGTCGCTGCTGATTCAACCGCATCAATAACCGGGAGCATCTCGCGTGACGCTTGAATGACTTGCTGCTGCCACGTCGGTGACCAGTCAACCTGACAGATGGCTGCCAGTGGGTGAGTGGCCAGTGCTTTGAACCCAACGCTTTGAGCATTCACTTCAAGGCGGTCGCTGAGCTCCAGAAGTACCTGCATAGTGGCCTGGTTGTGCATCAGGTGCGTTGGCCACGAAAGATCTACCAGCGGCAGGCCTTCACCTGAAATCGTTGAGCCAATGGCTTTGTAGATGCTCAGGCCATTGGGATAAACCTCATGGAGTTGCTCAACGTATACGTTAAGGCCCTTTCGCAAATTTTCTAGGCGCTCTGCCTCGATGGCCCACGCCTGTGGGTCAGCCTCTGCACTGGCTTTCCAGGCTTGGTTTAGCTTGGAAAGTACATCAACCTTACTCGCTTTGTTGGAGTGAACTTCTAAGCAGAAATCGCCAAGACCGACCTCATGAAGGCGGCGATGTACCACGTTAAGTGCGGCGATCTTCTCTGACACAAACAGCACACGCCGATTGTTCGCAATAGATTGGGCAATGATGTTAACGATGGTCTGGCTCTTGCCGGTACCTGGCGGGCCAATCAACACCATGTCCTGCCCCTGACTGCCGGCCAATACCGCCGACAGTTGGGATGAGTCGTAAGGGAGCGGGCAGAAGATCTGTTTAGGACTGAACTCGCTGTCGAGTCGTTTCTGATCAGGGAAGCGACCGGACTCAGCATTGCCTGTATAGACATCGCGCGGAGTATCCAGCAGATGCCGCACGACCCGGTTGTCACGCAGCTTGTCGCTGCGGTCGACTAGATCCTTCCACATCAGGTATTTGGCGAAGGAGAACATCGAAAGCACCACGTCGCCGACGACTTCCCAACCTTTAATATCGCGGATGGCGTGAGATACCTTGCGCCAAATCTCGACAATATCCAGGCCAGCCTCATCACGCGGCAGCTCGCTGTCAGACACCCCAAGGTGTAATCCGAAGTCCTGGCGCAGCATTTCGATCAGGGTCGGGTTGAAGCGCGGCTCGTCCGTATGCAAGGACATAGAGAAACCGGTGCGGATGCTTTTACGTTCGAGCTGAACCGGAATCAGGATCAGTGGTGCTCGGTATTTGACGTCTTCCCGATCTGTCGGTGACCAGGACAGGAACCCAACAGCCAGAAATAAGGTATTGGATCCACCTTCTTCCATGTTGGTTCTAGCACCCCGATAAAGCTCGACGAGGCGGCTGTCGAGTTCGGTTTGCGCCACGGCGATGTATACCTCGTTGCGCTTGAGAGCATCGGAAGCATGCTGTACTCGAATATTTGCATGCTCTCGCGTTTCATAAAGTTCCTTGTCACGAGGGTCGGCTCCATCCATCAAGTCCGGACGAGGCATCAGCTTGATCGGCTTGCCGCTGGAAAGAACATCTTCAAGGGCACCTGGGTCAGGTGCTTCCATCTTCAGGGACTTTTTCCCCGCGCGGAAATTCAGCAGGCTGTTGCGTAACGACAGATCGAGCAACTTCCGCTGCCAGCGTGCCAAGCGGTCTTCTGGATTAAGACTCGCAGCATCTATTTCAACAGGTGCCTCAGTGGGCAGCGCGATAGGCGCTTCGATCATCAGGCCAGTGAACTCTTGCTCTTCGTCCGCTGATTGCTCGTCTGGAGTAGTTGTAGGAACAGGTGCTGTGACTTGTTCGCCGCTAGCCAGTGGCTTGATCCGCTGCATGCGAGAACGGCGAATATCGAGAGCCATCTCGAATTTGTCTTCCAGGCCTTCGGCAAGGTGCTGGGTTCCGCGATCAATCGCATAGCGCAGGGATACCTTCTGCTGCTGCGCAACGAGTGTGGTTTCAAAGACGGCCAGCTCATTGAGCTTGATGCGCTTGCGAAGTGCGGTGATGTCAGTAACCGTAGCCGTCGTAAACTCTTCGTTCTTCAGCCAAACACCGACAAATGCATGACCTTCCGTGAAGATGGCCATGGGGTTAAGACCCGCCTGTTCAAGCGCTGCACAGAACAGCATGGTGGTGTCCATGCAGGTGGCTAGACCATTAGCTGCAATGTGGCTGGGGCTTCGTACCTTCTGACCGTTCAACTCGAAACTTGCCGGAGGCAGGGTGTAGTCGAGTCCCATCGCAAGTACGGCGTTCCAGATAGCCGACATGATTTCCCACGCATGTTCGGAGCCACTGCCGTAACCATCGAGAGATGAGCTCTTGCCGGCTTTGGTCAGTAGCTCGCAGGCCTTTTTGAGCAGAATTTCAATGGCCGGATCGTTGGGCTGGACAAATGCTGCGGTCATCTCTGGGATGTGCGAGAGCCCACCCCACTGATTGCGGGGAAGCATCTCCAAAGAGAGCTCACGCTTGGCTACTTCAACACGCGGGGCAGCATCGCTCGCGCCTGCGGCAGTCAGCTCAAAACTGAGTTTGGAGTACTCAGACTCGACTAGTCGTGTCAGTAGCGAGCTGTCGACCTCAACATCCAAACTTGGAATTTGCAGGAAGGCATTTGCGCTGAGGTAATCGATGTTCCAAGTCTTAGGCTTGAAGATGGCTGGTTCTGCCGACAGCGACAATGTCAGCGACCGGTAGTGGTGGGCAGTCTCGTTGCGAATTCTGAGCTCACGAATCACCGGAACGGCATTCATGTAGTCAGCCAGGTTAAGCTTGGCGACAAGGGTGGTGTCGATTATGACGGTTTTGGCTGGCTCTTGGACGGCCTCCTCGATGGTGGACGTGCCTTCTGCGATTTCTACCGGCTCAGAAGCAGCCAACTCGACGATACGCTCGTCACCTGAGGTACCGCCCAAAACTTCACTCATTTATGACTCCCTGTAATTCGAATTCTCAACCGGCTCAATCCCAGTCGGGTGTCCTCAGTGGGGCTGATCTGTATCAGGCATTAAATTCCAATGGCCGCCCCAGATATGTCAGCCACCGCCTGACACGGTGGCAACCAACTTACCATAGCCCAATGCCAGCAGCGTCAGGTGTGGAGCGCCATCAGCTCCAGGTCGAACATGCTGGCGCTACATGAGCCGATTCACCGACGGAGCCTTGACTGCGTATTACAAGCACTCCAGTCAACTATCCAACGCCCAGCGAGTCGCACGTTACGTGAAGGCACCGGTCAATTAGCTCGGGGTTAGCGCACCTCAGGGGAGACATATCCCGGTGCAAGGACAGCATTTTTGACACCGTATAGCGCTAATGGGTTAGACAGCCACAGTCTGTACTCCGGGCCCCTGAGGCTATGGTCAGGTGAGCAATCCACACTCCACTTACGCAAGGTGTAGCCTGCCGTCGCTGCTCGAAGTTTGAGCGACAGGACACCGTTGACCATGTCGTAATCCATTGAAGTGACTTCAGGTCGTGGTTGTTCTGGGTGGGGGATGAGTGTCAGCTCTACAATTCTCGTCCACTGGATATCATGATCACTAGCTTCATGAGGTTCTATCGCCTCGGCGGGCAGGGGGCTTGCCTTGCGGATTCGTGTGATGACGAAATCTCGGAACTCCTCTGACTTTCTGTCAAATCCCCGAACGTGCCAACGCAGCCCATTGTCGATCAAGGAAAAAGGCACGATGACTCGCTGGCTAGACCCACTTAGTGACTCGTACTCAATGTGAAGTGGGCATCGCTGATAAATCGCCTGAGTCACAGAGGCTAGGACATCTAGCTTCGGCCATGTCAGTTGGTCGGGGTATTCGACCGCAACCCCGGGCACCGTGTTCCTGGGCTCCCCATCACCCAGACCCTTGGTGACCCAAATCAGCGCATTTTCCGCTGTCGGCTCAAATAGGCTTTCGAAGGACTCGCTGGCCTTGTAGGAACGAGAGCTTGAGTCATACGCCAGATTGTTCATGGCAAGCGTTTTGTACAGCGCTATGTCACGACTGGCTGCCGCCTCCTGGATTTCGAAGCGCTCAATCAAGTGCTGGCGCCGTAGCTCTCCGAGCATTCGCAGTCTGAGGTCAATGAATGCAAGGCGGTCTCGTTGAGGCTGGCTGAGGTTCTCAAGCATGGGCAGAGTCGTTGCAGTGACTGGGATTGCCATACTACATCATTATCAATAGACTGCATGAGTGGTCATCAAATTGATAGCCACGTAAGATGGTGTTGGCAAGTTCACTTCACTCAACAGGCTAGAAGCCAAATGTCCAACGCAGAAAAGATGGGAGCAGCCGATCTTTCGGGTGACGCCAGAACTGAGCTGATTGACCTTTCCCCGCAATTGCGCAATCAGTGCCTGCTGGAGCCCCTTAATCAGCTCTATGGCGCTCGCAATCTCCATCAAAACGACGATGGAGAACCCCTATTTGAGGGGCTCGATACCCACTATCTATGCATGGCCACTCTCAATTTCATGATGGAAGGGGCTGCGGTCGATGCCGGGTACAGCATGGCGGAAGTGAATAACTACCTGGTTTCTCTGATCGGCCGAATTCAGCCGACCAAATCCAACGCCGACTGCATCAAGGCGGCAGAGGTCGTCATTGGGTGCTTGAGGAACAAAAGTGCCAACTGCAAGGACTTTGAATACCCATACTTTCATGCGCCTAGCCTAGAGACACGGATTTACCGTTTTAGCCTGATCAGTCTTGAGCCTGATGCGGATGACATCTATCGCTTCCAGCCAACGCCGGAAGGTTACCTGCTGCTATTGGGCATGTTAGATGTGGATGTTGAGGATCAGCAGATCCTCATGGAAAAAATGCTGCAAATTTTGATCGAACGCGGACGCTTTGAGCAGGCTGCCGATTTCGCTCGTCGTGCCATGGTGCTTTCTATTGAGCATCGCCAGTACATCAATGGGCATATTAAACAGGCTATCCGTGCACCGGGCACGGTGAAGTGGAGCAAGGACATCAAGCCCCGCCTGGATGACTCCCGAATACATGTAAAGGGCCGCCAAGACGAGGAGGGGCGTCTTCTCTTAGCAATCCGCCACAAGCTGGCTGAAATCGAGAACGTCAACAGCCGAGTGGAGCTTGAGAACCTGCATGACCTGCTGTCCAAAGCGGGTAACGTCAGAGCTCGTCTTCAGCTTGAAGTTACTACCGCCGAACCTCGCTTTATTGAGGCGCAGACAGCTGCCTTCCGCGCTCGAAAAGCTTCCGGGTTACCTGATCTTGAGGCCCAGCTGCTGCCGCAACTTTTGAGCAGTCCAGGCCCACAGCTAGCGCTAGCAGCGGAAGATTTCATTGTCAGCCTATTTCCTCCGGTGTTCCCGAAATCGCCGGATATATCCAACCTGTTGAGCATTCTGATGGAGCGTCGGCAGTTGCCTAGCCAGCTGGAAGACGACGAGGAAGATGATGAGCTCATGCCATTCGAGGCGTGGCCAGACCCTTTCCCGGAAACCTTGGTGACCAGCATCTCTTTCTGGCTATCCGCCAAGTTTTCGGAGAGCCGCTCGTGGCGGATTGATGAGCTACTCGAAGAGGCCGGCCATGAAGGCTTTAGCGCCATGGAACAGCAGTGCGTAGCTTTCTGCCTGTACCGCAGCTTCCCCGATAGTGAGTCGGAGTTTTATAACCACCATGCTGTGATCGATGGTCAATACGAAACCTGGGTGGTCAAGGGTGACAACCTCAGATTCGATATCAAGCCAAGCGAATAGGAGGCTCTGTTGGAAAACCCGAATACCGCTGCTGCACGTCTGATTTACCGTGCACTCAATCCTGGAGCCACTCCGAGCAATGATGTCGAATACCGCACCTTGCTAGCGCATTACCGCGCCAATCCCTCTATGCAGCAAACACTGGCCGAGATTGCTACTGGTATGGAATTAATGGTGTTGGACGTCAGTGAGCGCGGCCTAATCATTGCGCCTACAGGTAAGGACAGCCGTTTCTCGATCCGTCTGGGTGACCTGCGCAAGAACCTGTCAGAGGATCAGAAGGTGGCCTTGGCTCTGAGCTTCCTGACGATTTGCGCAGTGTTTTATCCGACTACTGCACTTATTGAGGATGATAGCAAATTTGCCATGCCAGCCACGCAGGCCATGTTTATCAACACCCTGATTGGCTTGGTTGGCCGCATTAGCATCCTCGAAGATACCGACGACTATTCCCGAGAAGAGCTCAGGCCCGGTTGGAGTTACATCCAGAGTCTGCCGCGCTCAATCCCTGAAAAGGATCGGGCCGCCCCGACTTCTGTTGAAGGCTTGATTCGGATGGCTCTCAATTATCTCGGCGACTATGGTCTGGTGAACAGCGTCGGTGCTCAGGATGAGGGTGAAACGGCGGAATATACCGCCACTCACCGGCTGCGCATTCAGCTGCGTGAGCGCACGTTACCCCGCCTCTTTGACTATGTCCGCTCTAGCGTACCGGCCTGAGGTATTTTGAATGCAAAAAATTACCCGCATTTATGTCAGTCATTTCGGCACCGATACTGCCTGGTATGGGCCGACAGTCCTGGATTTAACCTCTCCGGATACCCTTGTAGCGGTCAATGCCATCATCAACTTGGAAAACACCGGGGGTAAAACATCGCTGCTGTCGTATATCTTCAGCCTTTTCGACCCTAGCCAGGAAGTGTTTATTCAACACCTCCAAAACAAGAACCACCATTTCAGCGACTATTTTGCCAAGGATGGTAAACCATCGTTCATCATCATTGAGTGGTCGATGCCATCCCGGCACCCCGGTGGTAGTGACTATAAGCTGATTGTGGGTCAGGTTGTTGCTTCACGGAATGTCATTGAACGCAGCAGTGAATTGGAGCGGGTGTTCTTTGCTTTCGAGCCCCGCAATGGGATTTCTTTTGAAGAAATCCCAGCCCTAGGTCTCGCTATGCTGCCATTGGAGACGATGACGGAGTTCAGTCAATGGCTCAGCCAAATGGGTCGAAAACTCCCTGAGGATTTCTACCATACCAAGGTGCAGCGCGACTGGGTTACACATCTTTCTACCACCCGCCTGCTAGATATAGATTTGCTGGTCATGCAACGCCAGTTCAACAGTCAGGAAGGGGGCATGGAAAGTGGTTTCCTCGCCTTCAAGGATGAGGAAGACCTCGTGCGTAAGATCATGGTGCTGACCATGGATGCCGAGCGCGGACACATGGTGCGATCCACCGTTGTTAATGTAGTAGATAAGCTGAAGATGAAGCCGCGTATTGAAGCACGGCTGATTCAGTTGGCCAGAGTACTTGCGGCCATAGAGCCTCTGGGGCATTCAGCTAAAGCTTATGCATTGGCCCAAGACAAGCGCGAGGGGATTTCCCGGCGAGCAGCCGGACTCTCCGCTGCACTTGAGCTAGCTCGCGTTAAAACTGGGCAGCAACTTGAGGTTTGCTCCAGCACTATAAAGACACTTCAACCGCTGATCGAAGACAACCAGAAGCTGCTGGTAAATCATCAGCAGGCCTCTCTTGCCATGCAGGCCTTACAGCTCTGTAGAGTTGTTGAACGAGCCACGGCAGCATTGAACGAATCCCTGAACGCAAAGGCTGGCGCTAAGAAACGCTTGCGCGATCTCGAAGGGGCTATCTTGCTCAAGAAGGTCAGAGATGCACATTTGCGCGTGGAAAGCGAAGAGCAATCTTACGCTGAGGAGATGAAGGGCCTACAACCGATTCGCGAAAAAGTACTGAAGCAGGGGGCCCTGCTACGCGCTGCTATCGGTCGACTGCTCGATCAGAATGCAAGCAAACAAGTGGCTGCCCAGTTGGCTGAGCAAAGGGCCGCCAAGACAATTGAGCAGGCCAAAGATAGTGTCAAGTCCATCAACGCGCAGATTCAGCAACTGAATCTGGAGGTGGCCACGCTCACGGCAGCAATAACCAATGCCGAAGAGCAGCGTAACCTGCTGCTGGATGAAGGAGTTTTAGATCCATACGACCAAGATTCCTCTGTTGCCATCTCAAGGATCACAGCACTCATCGGTGAGAATGAAGCGCGTCTGGAGGCTTTGCGCACAGAGCGGACAGACTATGAACAACAGGCCAACGATCTACGTGACCAAGCTCATCAATACGAATTGAGCGCTCAAGATCAGGAGCATGCCCGCACGAGTCTGAAGAAGGAGTTAGGCTCGGCCAGGAATTTGCAGGAAGACTTACAGCAAGATCGCTTGCTGTGCTCTTTGGTGGATTCCGAGCTTTGTGACCCCGACTCCCCAAGTCTGGCCGGGGTAGTGAATGAGTTCATCACCGCCATGGATCTGGAGTTGCTTGAGCGAGATATCCACCTGGCAAATCTAGCGCGGGACAAAGAGTCGATCCTGCAAACCAAACTTGCGGGCAAAAGCGACGATGTCGATCAAGTCGTGCGCCTGCTGTCCACAGCTGGAATCGTCTCGGCGGCGGCTGCGAATGTCTATGTTGCCGATCTAATCCCAGATGCTACAGAAGCTCGACGCTTGGTGATGTCCGATCCCGCTAGATTCCTGGGCGTATGTGTGGCCAAAGGTGAGTGGGATAAGGCACTCAATGTTATCGATGGTTCGAACCTGCACCTTAGTAGACCGGTCACTGTCGCTCTGTCGACCTTGGATGCAGCAGAGCTAACTCAGGATCGCCTGGTGATCCCGCCAGAAGATGATTCGGCGTACAACCTGGCTGCTGCTGCTACCGCGCTGGTTGGCTTTGAGCAGAGAATCGAGGAGATTTCGGGTAAACGCGTCGAGTTTAAGGCGCGCCGGGACGAAGCTCAGCGTGCCTCCGCCAAGTTGGCCGAATACCAGAGCAAATGTGGAGCTGGCCGAATCGCCCAGCTTGAATGCGACATTCTGGCTCATGCAGACGCGGAAAAAGCGTTCCGCGCGCAACAAGCTGATTGCCTAGAAGAGTCCAAAGGGATCACTTCCAAGGCCAAGCTACTAGAGATCGATATCGCGCGTATCCCCAATGAAATTGCCGGCATGAAGACCTGGGTTAAGCGTCTGAAAGCCTATGCATCCCAGCATGAGCAGCCGCTGCCGGCGCGTAAGGCTCGGCTGCTGCAAGCCCAGGAATTGGGTCAAACAGCAGCAGATCAAGTGGTCTCGCTTGATCTGGAGATCGACGAACAGAACCAGCATCTAGATGATGCCAGGAGGGCGCAAATTGATCTGAAGGGTGAAGCTTCGCAGCTGGCAGCTCGGAAGGATGCGACAGAGATTTACGATCAGAACCACGACTGCCAGGCAGCTTTGGATGCAGGCTTCGACTTGCCAATGCTGATCAAAACATATGAAGCCGACAAAATGGTTTTTGATACCGAAGAGTCCCAGCGCCTTGGCGCCAGGCGCATAAGCCTTGGGCAACTGAGGGACGCCGAAGCCACGTTGCGCGCTGAGTATCGCAATGAATTTCCTGACCTCATGGAAGAGGAAGTGGCCGGCTTGCTCTCGCTAGATCTGGTCAGTGAACGCACTCTTCAGGTGAAAAAAAACGATGCGCTTGAGCTCGCGCATGTGTCTGCCAACTCCAGCTTGGCAATTGCGACTGACCAGAAAAAACAGTTCTACACCAAGCACAAGCCCGCTGCGCCTTCTGCGGAGATCCTGACGCTTAGCGATGATGATTTGAACCTAGGTATTGGCCAGATCGGGGAGGCAGTTACTCAGCTTGAACAAAACCTTGAATCCGATCAAAGCGATCTAAACAAAATACTCAAGGAGCAGGACACTGGACAAAATTTCCTCAATGAACTGACCAAAAACCAGCGCCTTCTCAGCAAGGCTATTCAGCATGCGGCCTATGTAGAAGAGTCCGTGGAGTTGACCGACTCGGGCGAAGCGCAGCTCAGTGAGCTGCTTGAGCTGAATACTCAACTGAGTGATGCGTTACAGCTTGTGCGGGCACGAGCTCAGGAAGATTTTGAAAGTTTTTCCAACGTCGTACGTTCAAAGACCGTCCAAGAAGCGGATCCAGGTCTATCGCATGAGCTGTCGAACAATACCTTTGACAGCACTTGCAGCGACCTTGAACGACTAATGGGATTGATTCAAGAAAGGATCGAAGCATCCCAGTCTGAGCTGGATGGCATGCAGCCTGACTTTGAAAACTGCGTCGGCGAAGTGCATCAGCTTGTTGAAGAGGGAATGAGCGTCCTCAGGAAAGCCTGTGAGGTCATAGTGCCCGAAGGTGCGCCGTATGTAGGCGGTAAATCGGTTATGAAGATGCGTCGTCCGGTGAAAGGCGTATCGACTGAAGCGGGTAAGGCCGCTATTCGGCATTATATGAACACCCTGATCGAAACCGGCGTCATCCCTGAAAATGGGGCAGATCTGGTTGCCGCAGGGATGATCAATCTGTCGCCGAGTCGTGAGTTCGGTTTGCAGCTTCTGCAAATGGAGCAGAACGCCGAACATCAATACCAGGATGCCGGGCGCTTGAAGAAATCCGGAGGGCAGGGCGTAGTAATTGCCATGTTCCTGTACCTGATGATGAGCCAGTTGCGCCGTGCCAATCAGGCGGTGACCAAGCGTGGGGGCGGTTGCCCGCTCATTCTCGACAACCCGTTTGCCAAAGTGCAGACACGAGCCCTGATCGATGTCCAGATCATGCTGGCCGAAGCCATCGGCGTTCAGCTGATCTTCTTCACCGCGATGAAGGACGTGAACATCCTCGCCGGGTTCGAGCGGATACTCCGGCTACGCAAGGCAGGCACCAAAAACGGTCGTTCGCACATCGAGTTGGTGTCGGCCACCTTCAACACTGCGGTGCAAAGGTCAGGTACAAATTGATGAGTGCTGCATTTTTCGAGGCTCTGCAAAATAGCCGTAAGAAGCGGGTAGAGCTGTTCAAGCTTAGGAGTCTCTGGATAGAGCATCATCCAGAGCTTCAACAGCACCCCAATCATGACCAGCTGCTTATGGCTGCCCTAGTGGCCGGTCATAAGCAGGGCATGCTCAAGCTGCCGTCTACCCGTAGCTTTGAGCGAATTGGCAACCCGGCCATGCCGCTGTTCATTACGGTGACGGTCGATGTGCCGCAGGCCATGAAAACCGATTGGGCGGCTATTTCATGGATGCCGGAACTGGGCTTTTGGATGTACCTGACGGAAAGCGAAAAGGTGACGGCCAAGGTCATTAACGACTGGCTCATCAACCGTAGAGGACAATTTATAACTGTGCCGTTACGGGAACGGTCTCTAGACATCTTTGGGGATGAGAAGTATCTCGATGGTCGGGTGCGTGCCAACGCACTCTTTAGCGGACGTTTGGCTCTCTCGGCAATTGGGGCCCGTAAAGTAGATTTACCCTTACCGTACCGTCATCAACCAGGCACGCCTGGTCGCCCCATACTGATCGTCGAGAATCATCACACGTTCTTCAGCCTATGCGAATGGAATACACAAGAGGCTCGTTACGCTGCGGTCGTGTATGGCTCTGGCAGTGCCATAACATCATCCGGGACGGCGCTCGATGAAGTGATCCAAGAGGTAAGTGGCAATGGTGCTGAGTACTTCGGGGATCTGGATCCTGAAGGCATCTCAATACCGATGCGCTACAACCAAAATCATGAGACCCAGCTTCAGCCGGCAACTTGGTTGTATCAGAAGCTGCTTTCTAGTGGTCGCTATAGGCCGTTGTCGGTCGCGTACACCGGCGAAAGCTCAGAGGTAAGTTCGTGGTTACCTGAACTTACGCAGGAAATCCACGGGTTATGGTGTGAAGGAAGATGGTTGCCACAGGAGGGCGTTGGGCTAGAGCAGCTACTCCTGATCACGCGTGCTAGCTAACTTGCATCAGGTTTGGTCGTGGAGGTCGAGTTCACGCCTATCAAGAACCCCAGGCAACGGACTCGTCCACCAAATTTTATGCTTAAGAAAGGTCTCTCATGTATCTACGCACCCTAGTTCAGCGATGGCTTCCTGTTTCAGACGTTGAACTCGGCTTATGTGCTGCTCGGGCACGGTGAGAAAAAGCAGGCCACGTTGGAGACGGTTGGGCGAATAGTGTTCTGACTTCCAGCCGACAGTCTCCAATCCAGGTAATGCCTCATGGCATCAGGGTTCGTCGCGATTTTCTTAACAAATTTGATAATGTTTTCATTACCAGTAGCCTGTTTCACGTGACTTGCGGCGGTTGCGGAAGCGACTCAGGTGCACAAGAACGCTTGTGCACCATCAGGGTAACGCGGCTGACTCCTATCCCTCTGCACCCGGCCGCTGCGTCGTCAGAACCAATGCAGCACCTTTTGAGAGTCCGCTGACGGACACCGAGCCTTTGGGTGACCAGGCGAGGGATGCTAGAGGGTTCACGTAGATCCTCATCTCAGTCTCGAAGCCTTCCTCCAGGCCTGAGACAATGATGAGATAGAACTTAGTTTTGCATTCGCGCGCTCGACGAAACTCGGCCTCGGTGAGGGTTATCTCTGACGGTGCTTCACGAGCGAAGGACTTCATCTCGACAAATGTCGACCAGTTGATCGCACCGTCTGCTCCAACACCCCGATGAGCTTGGAGATCCTCTAGAGGGAAGTCCTCCCTGTCGAAAGCGGCTTGGACATAGGCCCAGGCGCGTTCCTGGAGTTGTGCAGAGTTGTAATGGCAATACGAATTTGCTGGAGCCGGTGCACTGCTCTGACGATTCGGACTGGGCGTCTGATTCACCAAAGGCTTTTCGTTCTTCGCCTGCTTACCTTTTTTCGGCAGCTCGGAACCATCCACCACAGTGGAGTAGAAGCTGAAGTCTGGTGGTAAGGGTTTCAAATGCCGGCTCTGCGGAGGTGCCGCATTGTCACGTGCAGGCCACGTTGTTTCACCGGGACGTTTGGTAATTTTCTTGCGGCCGGAGCGTCCTAGCCGATCTTGTTCGGCAATCAGCGCGTCAAGGTTCGCCTCCTCGCTGTCACTCGCCAAATTGATTTCCGTAGCAAGCACGTGATCTTCGCTGGACGCCCAGGCGGATACCCAGGCAAGTGCAATCTCTCGCGTTCGACTCCCAGATGCACTTCCTGCTGCAAAGCGAGCGATCACTGCACCGCCATGTTCACTACGACCAATGACTTGGGGATGGTCGAAGTGGACGGCGAACTCCAATGGATCCGCATGCGCACGCACTTGCACTGGAACGGGGCGGATGCCTCTGGGAAGCGCCGCGACGATCAGTCCTCCTTCGGGATGAAGGTGGATCGCCAATTGATCAAGGCGACTCCAAGGTTCCATGGCTCTGTACGATGGTTCGTCGTCACGCGCGAGGTCGGCCTTTAGTATTTTCAGAGCGGTCTGGAACCGGAGGCGTATGTCATCAGTGGTAATCCAGGCCTGCCCCCGGGGTGAGTCTTCGAATTGCAGGCGTTCCAATCCAGCTGCCTCAATCAGGCGCGGGATGCTGTCCACGGCGCAGGGCGGTGCCCACAGGGTCATTTGCTCGGATGCAAGGTTCAAGTGATCCGAGAAGTACATCGGTCGTTTCTTCGACCACCTCCCACCGGATCGCAGCGGCAGTAGACTCAAGCTTCGTCGGTCAGCGGCGGTAGCTTTTTCCAGTTGTCGATCCATGTGCCTGTAAATATCGATCAGAATGGCGTCGGTTTCTGGCGTATAGGGTTCCGCTGCGATGGATTCAAGTTCCCGAATGCAGGCATTGAGATCGGCCCCCCCTATGTTCAGTGCATTCCACAGGGGAGTCAGATTTCTGTCTGCCAGGACAAAGGGCTGCCGGGTATGGAATATGTCCTTCCCGGCAAAGACCGAGCTCGGACTCAGCCATTCTTCGCAGGTAGGCGTGGTGGTGACGCATGGCGCGATGAGGCCTCTACGCTTGCGAGCAATTCCGAACTTGGCCCGAAGACTTGCGACTGGCATGTCACCAATCCACGTGTCCGGGGCGGGTACGGCGTGTCCCTGAGGGCAGTGCCCGGCCAGCGCTTTGAACAAGCGCATGATGCTGCCGGCATTGACTGTTTCTTGAGCATCGCGCTCCCGCTCCAGTGTGGCTACCAGTTGGGATACGGAAGGGTTCACCTCCATGCCTAATGCCCGAGCGAACGCGCTATCAGCGTCCGACTCGACTAAGCCGTTCGCGAAGTGGGTATGGTCGTCATACATTGCCTGCGTCACTTTCGTCTCAACGACGAGTTTGGACGGCTCGCAGAGGATACCCCTCGCATTCGGGAACCATGGAAAGTCAATCAGCCTGGCCAGCCAGGTAGTGGGGATGTCCTGGCTACTGCCTTTACCTTTTTCCCTTAACGCATATGTGGTACTGAGCGGCTCGATAACCGTCCAGTTGGAGTCAATACACCGGAATAATGCGACTGCACGCTCGTTGGCACTCGCGACGGTTGCTCGGGCGGCCCCTTTTCTTGAAGATTTCGGGACGGGGGCAGATTGCCGCAGGTTGTTCACGACCAAGTCTAAATCCGGGCAGATGTAGTCTTGTTTCAAGCAACCCCGCGCGCGACCTAAGAAGTGCTTGGCGGGGTATTGTGAGGGAAGGAAGGTGCTTGAGGAGTCTGTCTCTTGCGGAAGAAATCGTGGGATAGTCTCCGCGCCTAAGAGCATCAGGAAACGTTTCACGCCCCTCTTTCTGCTTGACGATTTGGGGTCGATGGCGCTTCGCCTGCGTACGTCTCTGCTGATCTTAAACATCTCCGCATAGCTGGTCGATGCCCACAGCAAGCCAGGAGTAAGGCCGGCGGCTCGTGGCCAGGTGTCGTGGGCATCCGCTATCGAAGGAGGGAGATAGAGCTTGGCTGGCGACGCGAGTTGTTTAATGGTTCTGCCACGGCCCGAGCCATTACCGTCATAGCTGAAGGCTTCAATCAGCAGGGCCGCGCCGACCTCACGGCCCAAATCCTTCTCACTCGGTTTGACGTACTCAAACAGGTCGCGAAGATCCAGTAGATCCTGGCGCTCTGCAACGAGAGGTGTGTCAGCGTAACGTCTGGAGAATGCTCGAAGCGTGTGCTCTGCCGTGACGTCTGGCAGATAGTTGGCATTTTCAGTAAGCCAAGTTAGTACTGTCTCATAGAGCGGGTTGGTTAGAAGGGGGTGAACGGCCTGGCAGAGATTATGGCGGTGGGCCAGGTCAAACTCAGGGAGCTGTGCGACGAGCCAGGTGTCGGCCTCGTGACTCGTTAAGGGCGCTGCACGGCCACCCTCTGCAAGGGGTACCCAGGTTGCGTCCAGCAGGAGGTCTTCGTCATAGGCATCTAGACAACGCTGGGCAACCTCCAGGAACCACTCTGGGGGATTCTGCTTAAAGCCTGTTCGACCACAATACTCCAGAACATCTGCCAATCCGAGCCTGGGCGATACGTCCAAGCTGTCCATCACTTCCCGCCATAGCCCTTTTTCATCTCTAAGCCAGCCAGGAAGCATGGGGGATCCGCAGATGCTGATGTGATCCGCTTCCGTCAACAACCCATCCACGGTTTCGTCGCAATACGAAACCTGCGCCAAGGCAAACTGGCCCTCGATCAGGGTTTGACACTCGAGGAACACTTCAATGGCCTTCGCCCATTGCCGTCTAAATTGTTGGTTAAGCGAGCCCGAACTGCTGTCCGTTTGCGCTGATACTGGAATGACGTACCAGGCTAGGGGCGATTTCTGCTGCGCCAGATAGACTGCAAGGGCCCCCATGAATTGAGCCGACGCCTCAATCAGCCACTGGTTCCAGCTGGTCGCAGTCAACTCCTCCCTTGAGGTTGAGGGGTCGAACTGGGCGTCGAGGGAGAACGCGGCATGGGTGAGGATTTTTGTGGGTAGTGCAACATGGATTCGCCCCTGTGTACCTCCATCAACGGGTAGCGCGATGCTGATAGGCGAGAAATCCCCTGTTGCCTTCGCTGTCCGTGCCAAGCCAGCGGGCACCTTGACCTGGCAGACGAATCGTACCCAGTTGCAGCCTGCGACGTAGAAAGTAGTCCGGCTAACTTTGCTCGGGAAACCGCTCACCGGAAGATGGAAGTCCTCGGGGCTCTGGGGCTGCTGAATCGACAGGACTTCGGGATCCGCATCCTGATCCACGTCGTGGAGGGTGACCGTGTGAACTCGATCAAGAAACACCAGATCGCTGGGCATCCAGCTCCCGAACCAGTCCTTCAGCGACTGATGGTCGTACTGTGGCTCTAGGTCGATGGTAAACAGCGTGTTCTCAGCTGACGGATCATAGAACCCTGGGATGGCGGAAGCCTCGTCAACCATCGCAGCATGGTCGTCCCTTGATCCGAAATGGAAAGGGGGACTATGGATAGTCAAATCGCTACCCAACTGGCCGAGGGTTTTGAGACCAATTCCGAAGCGCCCTTTGAGCTCGGCAGAATCTTGTTTAGTCGAGTAAAAGGGATAAATCATCGGTAGAACATGCGGGAGTTCCACCGGCGCACCATCATGTACGATCACCAACTGCTTGCGGCCATTGAAGGTGCGAGTACCGAAGCGAACGGTAGTGGCACCTAGGTCATCAGCGTTCTGTACGACCTCTCGCAACCCTTGAAAGGGGTCGGTATTAAGTAGCTTTGCCCCTTGGTTGCCGCCCTTGAGCAATTTTCGCAATATTTCAGGTTGGTCAACCTGCAACCTCTCGATCTCGGCCAGTGCGGCCAATGCGTACTCTCTGCTGCGCAGCGTCGGTTCATTGAAGGTCGAGGGGGAATTAAAGCAAGCAGCTGCATGCTCGCGTCCTAGCCGTGCATCCATGTCTACGATCCTACAAAGGCGCCTAGAAGAGTTGTTCGAGGAATTCTAGTCAGTCTGCCCCAGCCAAGGAAAATGCTCCCTGCTAAAGTTGGCGGATAGCGATACCAGAAATTTTCGACTACCGCCTGACGGACATGTGGGTGCTGCTGTCAGATTGGTGTCGACACCCAGGCCAAACACGTCGAACTCAAGGCAAGTTCCCAGGCACCAGCAAGGGCGCCTTCACGAAAAGAACCCCACTTCGGTTACTATCCCTGGCATGTCACTGCGTGCGCCTTTCGCACCAAAACCTTTTGCGACAGGAAAACATGGATGTATTTGTCAGCTCTCGTGGTCAATAACTTTCGGCAGTTTGGAGACGGCCAGCAGGAGTTGATGATTCGCTTCAACAAGGGCGTCACGGCGCTGGTGGGTGAGAACGATGCGGGCAAATCGTCCGTTATCGACGCGTTACGGTTGGTGCTACAGACCCGGGACGGAGAGTTCGTGCGCTTGCAGCCAGAAGACTTCCACATCCCGAAAGATGGCCCGCAAGCTCACCAAATCAAGATTGTCGCCAAGTTCTCCGACCTTTCGACTGCTGACCAAGGTGCGCTTTCAGAGTACATCACGTTCAATGGCCAAGAAGCAGTTGTATACGTTCACTGGACTGCACGTCGATTAAACGACGAACCGCTGGCTCGCCGCTGGGTGGATATCGCGGTTCGCAGTGGCCACTCCGGGGGAGGGCCTAGCTTGGACGTCAATGTGCGTCAGTTGCTAGCCGCCGCATACCTGCGACCGCTGCGCGATGCTGAGCGCGAGATGTCACCGGGCCGTGGGTCTCGCCTGTCTCAGGTGCTGAAAAACTTTCCAGACATCAAGCGCGGTGCTGACTTTGACGCTGCCCAGCTTCTCGCCGACTTGGATCCTGCGACCCTGAGCCTCGCAGGCTTGGCGGAGTACCTGCGGCACCTGGTCAACTTGCACGGAGGCGTGAAGAAGGCCCAGCGCACGATCAACGAAAACTACCTTTCGCACCTGGGGTTGGACGGCGATGACCTGCACAGCCGCATCAACTTTGTAGAGGGCGGGTCAGAATCATCGCGCTTACGCCAGATCCTTGAGCGCCTGGAACTCGGGTTACTGGATCAGCAATCCGGCGATGCGCAGGGTACCTACGGACTCGGCTCCAACAACCTGCTGTTCATGGCCTGCGAGCTGCTGCTTCTGGGCAGAGAGCCTGACGGACTCCCTTTGCTGCTTATCGAGGAGCCTGAGGCGCACCTGCATCCGCAACGGCAACTGCGGCTAATGGAGTTTTTGGAAGCGGCGGCTAAACCGATAGCACCCAAGCTTGAAGAATCCGAACCGGAAGAAGCCTCTCAGCAGCGCCCCGTGCAAGTCATCTTGACCACTCATAGCCCTAACCTGAGCTCCAAGATTGCATTGAACAATCTGGTGCTAATGCATCGGCACAAGGCGTACTCGCTCGCGGAGCAGCAAACCAACCTTGATGCCACCGATTACCGATTTCTAGCGCGGTTCCTGGACGTCACCAAAGCCAACCTGTTCTTCGCGCGAGGTGTGGTCATCGTTGAGGGGGATGGCGAGGCGATCCTGCTCCCGGCATTAGCGAAGATCATGGGCCGGGATTTCACCCGGCACGGGGTTTCCGTGGTGAATGTGGGCGGCACCGGGCTAGGTCGATACTCCCGCATACTGCAAAGGGCAAAACCGGAGGACGGTATGCTCCATATACCCGTCGCTCGGATTGCGGACATGGATGTGATGCCTGACTGCGCGCCCGCGATTCTGGGGCTGGTAGACGATGACAATGATCCCAGGTGGTTCGGGAAGCACCGTCGGTGGAAGGCCATGCGGCACTTCGGGGATAACGAGAAAACCCGTGATGACGCCCTAGCGGCTCGTCGTGCAATGCTCAAAAGCGACGATGCCCAGAGTGTTCAAACCTTCGTTGCGACTCACTGGACGCTCGAATACGATCTGGCATACGCAGGCCTGGCGAAGCAGCTTCTGGTAGCTGCCAGGCTCGCAGCAAATGATGACGCACTCAATTTGGAGCGGAAACAAGCCAACGAGGTTGTCCAGGCAGCGGAAGCAGAGTTTGAGCAGCTTCGCCAGTCAACGGACTCCCATGCGCACCTCTGTTCACATATTTACAGCCTGTTCACGTCCAAGACGGCGTCCAAAGCCATCACCGCGCAATACCTGGTCGAGGTGTTGGACGATTGCCTGAAACGCCAGGTACTCAGCTGCGAGCAGATTGTGGACTGGTTGCCAAGGTATCTAACCGAGGCGATCATCTACGCGACGACGCATCTGGAGTTGGCTCAAGAGCCGGCGGGCGAAGCATCATGACTGCCTTTCGAGAACTAGTTTCCGAGATCACGGAGGAGGACGTTGCCTGGGTCGCCGAACTCATGCAGCTCAAGAATCTCGATGCACCTCGAATCGAGTTCCTGCAATCGCGTGAGACGCTGGATGTCTCGGCCTGCCCCGGGAGCGGTAAAACAACGATGGTCGTCGCGAAGCTCGCCATTCTCGCGCGCAAGTGGACGAACCGCACCCGTGGGATCTGCGTCCTCTCCCACACGAACGTTGCGCGTCACGAAATCGAGCAGCGGCTCGGGAATACTGAGGTGGGACGGCGGCTGCTGAACTACCCACACTACATCGATACGATCCACGGCTTTGTCAGCCGATATCTTGCCACGCCATGGCTGCTCTCTGCCCGGTTCCGGTTCACAGCCATCGATGATGAGCTGACTCATCGCATGCGTTTCAATTGCATGACGTTCGCTGAAAGAAAAACAGTTCGTGCTTTTTTCGAGCACAGTAAGTTCAAGGCTGAGAGTCTGAGGCTGACCAGCACCGACTTCGCCGACCCGCTCAAGGGTAATAGTTTTCCCTGCGGCCCAGATGCTGACAGCTACAAGATCATGGCCGCCGCGATGGGTGAGGCAGCTAAGCGTGGTTACTTTTGCTATGACGAAATCTTCGTTCTGGGCAAGGCCCAACTCGCCGAACGGCCGGGCGTTGGGGCATCTTTGCGTCACCGTTTTCCCTGTGTACTCGTTGATGAAATGCAGGATACGTCTGATCTTCAGAACGAATTCCTTAGCACCATTTTCACCCGGGGAGATGGGGACATCTGCGTGACACGGGTGGGCGATCCCAACCAGGCCATTTTCGACTCTGATGCAAGCTCCCGGGGCAGCGATTTCCCCGATGTTGACCAGTCGCTGGACATCGCCAGCAGCTTCCGATTTGACGAGTCAATAGCGCTGCTCGCGAACTCTTTTGCGCTCCATCCCGTCGCAAAGGGCCTTAGGGGGCTTCGCGTTAGGGGTGAGGGGCAACAGCTGCCCCATACTATTTTCGTTTTCCCGGATGGAGATTGCGGCGCGGTGCTCGATGCCTATGGTCGCCACATACTGCAACACCTTCCTGCCGAGCTGCTTCATAAAGCGACGATCACTGCACTGGGCTTTACGCACAAGGATATCGACCCGGAAGACCAAGATGAGCATTACCCCAAGACCGTGGCTCACTACTGGGGGAAATACGACCGCAACGCCGGCGGCTCAGGCTACAAACCACCGACACTGGTGGAGCGGCTACGTTTGGCCAGGCGTCACCTCGCGAAAGGGGAAACGGCCCATCAGGCGGTAGAGGAGATGGCTCGTGCTTTGATCCACCTGGTGAACCTGACTGATCCTCGGATGAGGATCAAGGCTGGAGCGCGGCAGCACCTCCAGATCCAACAGTTGTTGATCCAGCCAGACGATCTAGAACGATACCAAAATCTGGTGGTAGAAGTTTTGTTCAGCCCCGAGCTGATCACTCAGCGTCGTTGGAAGGAGCTGAGACATCGCGTTTTGCTACTTGCGAAGGTGCTCGCGGGTACCGAAGAGTTATCGGAAGCTGGGACGGACTACTTGAGTTGGGTTGAAGACACTCAAGAGGTTATCCAGGAGGAAGCCGTCGCTCCGTCGCTCAATACGTATCGATGCGTGCACGAGCATAAAACGGTCGACATCAAGCTTGGCTCTGTTCATTCGGCCAAAGGTCAAACACACACCGCGACGCTGGTATTGGAAACCTATAACTACGGCCACGTGCTCCACAGCCTGATGCCCTGGATCCTAGGGCAGCAGTGCCATGGCGGAAAGTCTGTGAAGATTCGGCAGAGGAGACGGCTGCTGGCGATGTATGTCGCCATGACCCGACCAACGCACCTGCTGTGCTTGGCGATCAGCAGGCGATCACTGGGGGAGGGCGAGGCGTTCGAGCAGAGTCGTCAGTTGCTGGTCGACCAAGGCTGGAACGTTCATCTGATTCCACCCAGGAGCACGGGCTAGTCTATTACTGGCTGTCACATTTAGGGTTCTACCCCGGAAAGAGGGTGATCACGACGCCCTCCATGATGCGGTGTATCAAGCCAAGCTGTTAGGCTTATCTGCGCCCAATTGATGAGCGACTAGTGCTCCAGATCCACAGATGCTTTTGACTGTGCGCCCTGATACGTCAGAGAAAAAGCACAACTCTTTCCATGCTTTTACGCGCAGAACTAAGAAAAGATGGTTCCAGAGTATTGGGCAAGTGGTGCCAATCCTAGGCGTTACGGTCAGCGCCTGGGGCATCAAGCGTATGAAAACCAAATGGGGTGCGTGCAACATGGAAGCGCGGCGCATCTGGCTGAATCTGGAACTGGCCAAAAAGCCGGTGCGGTGCCTGGAGTCCATCCTAGTTCACGAGCTGACGCATCAGCTGGAGCGCCACCACAACGAGCGCTTTACCGGGTTGCTTGACCAGCACTTGCCGCAATGGCGAACGCTGCATGAGGAACTGAACGGGTCAGTGCTGGCAGAGTTCTAGGCTGATCGCGGCGACGTATCAACCCATGCGCAACGTCAATTTCAGCTAATCAGGCCGCCATGTCCCGCCAGCACATAGCAGTGTCCGTTTCGAGAAAAAATGCCCGTTCCCATGATTGGCCAACCAACGCTGAAGCGTAGGCATCTGATCTAGAAGGGCTTTTCAAATTCTCATCCTCGACGGAATTCTCCAGTTAGCTGACGTACGACAGAGGGCTGATGAGTTCATCGGCCTAACCTCTTAATATGTGATTTAACATAATCTACATTATAGGTATTTTCGTGTTTTCCCAGCAGGCGCCCAGGGCACAGATTTCAACGCTCAAAATGGCCACTTTCACCGTTTCGATCATTTCTGCTCCTCACTGCGTTTCGACAACCTCCATTGGTGATCTCACCACGTCGATCTGCTGATCCGAGTTTCCAGGTGCGCACTTCGCCATGTCGGCTCCTTGGTTTTCATCCGCGTCCATCGTTCGCATCTGCTGCTTCTGTAACGCCCCTGAGTCAGCCGCGCTGCAACTTTCTAGAGCCATTCCTCATCAGCGCTTCGCTATCCATAACCGGATACCTGACGCTGCGTTCCACAAACGAATTCGCGCTTCACCACAGGTCCCGGATTTCGTGGCCTGCATCTGCGCCCGCCATTTCCTGATCGCCCGGGCAGCTTTCAACGCGCCGTCTTCGGTCTTTGCCGCCGCCATCCGCTTGCTTGCAAAAATAACCCCACTGTCTACGTTGCAATTACGCAGTCGCCGTAGATAAGCGAAGCCAGCCGGGCATTAGGAAGTGAAGGCTGGCGCTGTTGAGGCATGGACCTCGACAGCGATAAGGAAATCAGCCTGAGCAAAGGGATCTTGATGAAGCGCCTGATGAGTCACGTCCTCTCGCGGAGAGGACCGCTGGAACACTTCTGCCTGTCGCTTGCCCTGTTCGCGGGGTTGGTGATCATCAGCTTCCTGCTCTTCGAAGAGCAGATGCAGCACCTGCTGGAAAGCCTCGGCCAGCATCCTGCCGACCCTGTCCGCGCATTCAATCTCGCCGTCCTGCTGGTGGCGCTGCTGGCCCTCGATGTGGTGCTGCCGGTGCCGTCGAGCATGGTGTCGCTGCTGGCAGTGGCCATGCTCGGGGCCGTCGGCGGCTACCTGGTGATCTTCATCGGCCTGTGCCTGGGCTCGCTGCTGGGCTACTGGCTGGGGGCCGGGTATTTCCGCATCGCCTCCGGGCTGCTGGATATCGAGGACTGGCGCAAGGCCGGGCGCCTGGCCAACCGGCTCAACACCCTGTCGCTGATCTGCCTGCGCGGCGTGCCCGTACTGGCGGAAACCTCGGTGCTGGCCGCCGGCATGCAGCGTTACCCGCTGGGCCGTTTCCTGGTCATCACCACCCTGGCCAACGCCGGCCTGGCCCTGGTCTACAGCGCGCTGGGCAGCTACATCGCCGAGGACCAGGCCATGCTCCTGGCGGTGCTGGCCAGCATGTTGCTGCCGGCGCTGTTCCTCGCCGGGCGCGGGCTGCTGGCATGGCGGCGCGAGCGCTCTGCCGCCACAGCGAAACCGGCCCACCTGGAAGGCGCCTTCACCGTCACCTACCGCTACCCGGTGCTGTTCACCGAGCACCTGTTCGCCGTCCATAACGACTGCCTGCAGCAACAGCTGATGGCCAGCGGCAAGCGCCCGGTGACCGTCATGGTTTTCGCCGACGAGGGCCTGCTGCGCAGCAACCCGGCCCTGGAGCAGCAGATCACCCGCTACTTCCAATCCCGCGCCGACGACTTGCGCCTGCTGGCCGGGCCGGTGGCGGTGCCAGCCGGCGAAGCCTGCAAGACGCCCGAGGTTCTGCAGCGCCTCTACGGGCAGATGCTCGAACAGGGCCTGGACCGCCACTGCTACGTGCTCGCCCTGGGTGGTGGTGCGCTGCTGGATGCCGTGGGCTATGCCTGCGCCACCTTCCACCGTGGCGTGCGGCTGATCCGCATCCCCACCACCGTGCTGGCGCAGAACGACGCCGGCATCGGGGTGAAGAACGGCATCAACGCCTTCGAGCAGAAGAACCTGCTGGGCGCCTTCCAGCCCGCCGATGCGGTGATCAACGACTTCCAGCTGCTGCTCGGCCTGTCCCGGCGCGACCAGTTGGCCGGGCTGGCGGAAGCGGTCAAGGTCGCGGCCATCAAGGACGCCGCGTTCTTCGCCTGGATGGAACACAACGCCGAGGCCCTCGCCGCCTTCGCCCACGATCCCAGCCGCCACGCCATCCGCCGCTGCGCCGAGCTGCACCTGGAGCAGATCACCCGGGGCGGCGACCCCTTCGAGCGTGGCAACGGCCGCCCGCTGGACTATGGCCACTGGGCCGCGCACAAGCTGGAAAAGCTCAGCCGCCATCGCCTGCGCCATGGCGAGGCGGTGGCCGTGGGCATGGCCCTGGATGCCCTGTACGCCAAGGCCCTGGGCCTGCTCGCACCCAGCGAAGCGCAACGCCTGCTGGACCTGCTGACCCGGCTCGGCTTCAACCTGTCGCCCCCGGAACTGACACTGGCCGATGACCAGGGCAACCTGCGCGTAGTGCAGGGGCTGGAGGATTTTCGCCAGCACCTGGGCGGCGAACTCTCCATCCCCATGCTGGAACGCATCGGCCACGCCGTGGACGTGCACCACATCGACATGCCCAGCATGCAGCAGGCGCTGCGCCAGCTGGCCCAGCTGCAGGTCGCCGAGCCCGCCTGGACCGAGGGCTGCGCACGATGAGCCAGCCAACCCCGAGCCTGCAGACCTGGATGACCCTCGGGCGCATCTCCAACCTGCCCACGGTCTGGACCAACGCCCTGGCCGCCGCCTTGCTGGCCAGCAGTGCAAGCGCCCTCGCCCCACCCTCCCCCCTGGCCTGGGCCCTGCTCCTGGCCGCTGCCTCGGCGCTCTACCTGGCCGGCATGCTGCTCAACGACCTGATGGACGCCGACTGGGACAGCCGCCACCACAACCCCCGGCCCATCGCCCTGGGGCTGGTCACCCGGCAACAGGTGGCCCTGGCCAGCGCGGCGCTCCTGCTGCTGGCAGCCGCCGCGCTGCTGGGCCTGAGCCGGCAACTGGAGCACCCCGGCTGGCTGCTGGGCAGTGCTGCGCTGCTGCTGGGGCTGATCGTCGCCTACAACCTGCTGCACAAGCGCCACGCCCACAGCGTCTGGCTCATGGGCGGCTGCCGCGCGGCGCTCTACCTCACCGCCGCCGCCAGCCTGGCTGCACCTCCGGCGCCGCTGTGGCTCTGCGCCCTGCTGCTGGGCACCTACATCAGCGGGCTGACCTACGTGGCCCGGCAGGAACACCTCAACCAGTTGGCCAGCCTCGCCCCCGTGCTGCTCATGCTCAGCCCGCTGGCCCTGGCGGTCTATGCCCAGGGCCTGTGGTTCTGGCCGCTGCTGGCGCTCTGGCTCGGCTGGCTCGGCCTCAGCTACCGCCGCCACCTGGCGAACCCCGAGCGGCGCAACGTACGGGCCTTCATCGGCGCCGGGCTCACCGCGTTGCCGCTGATCGACGCCATGGTCCTGGCCCTGGCCGGCCAACCCCTGGGCAGCCTGGCCTGCGTGGGTGTGTTCCTGCTGCTACCGCGCCTGCAGCAATGGGTGAAGCCGACATGACGACCACACTCCAACTCGGCACCGACCGCATCGCCGACCTGCGCCAGAGCCTGCTCGATGAGCTGAGCGGCGCATCCCTGGACTGGTGGAACCAGGCGCAACAACGCCTCGCCGCCCAGCCCGACGCCCAGACGCTGATGCTGCTCAGCGGCCCCTGCCGCCGCCATGTCGGCGACGCGCCCATGCCCGGCCTGCCCTGGACCCGGGCCGGACTGGCCCGTGCCCTGCTGCTGGCCCAGGCCCTGGAAGCCAACGCTGGCCCAGGCCGCGAAGCCTTGCTGCAACGCTATTTCGACTGGGGCGACGACCAGGAAAAGGCCGCCGCTCTGCGGGCCCTGGACTGGCTGGACGGCCACGGCGCCTGCCTGGAACTGGCCCTGTTCGCCGGGCGCACTAACAGCTGCAAGGTGTTCGCCGCCCTCGCCCTGCATAACCCCTACCCCGCCCGCCACTACCCTGAGCGGGCCTTCCACCTGTTGATGCTCAAGGGCGTCGGCATGGATCTGGACCTGCGCCAGGTCGAGGGCCTGGCTCCGCGCCGTGGACCCGCACTCAACCAGCTGGCCCTGGACATGCTGGAGGAACGCCTCGCCGCCGTCCGCCCCGCGCCGGCGGGCATCGCCCATCTGCTCGCCTGGCAGCAGCTGGACGCCGAACAGCTGCAACGCCTGGCCGAGCATCAGCGCCAGGGCCGCCTGCCGCCCGGCTGGCTGCCCAGTGATTTCCCGTTACGAACCTGACAAAAAAGCAAAAGGACGTCGCCATGCCCACGTATTTCGACCCGCACATCCACATGGTCAGCCGCACCACCGACGACTACCAGAACATGGCCGCCGCCGGCATCACCGGGGTGATCGAGCCGGCCTTCTGGCAAGGCCAGGCGCGCACCAGCCTGGGCAGCTTCGTGGATTACTTCGACACCCTGCTGGGCTGGGAACGCTTCCGCGCCAGCATGTTCGGCATCCACCATTTCTGCACCATCGGCCTGAACCCCAAGGAAGCCAACAACTACGGGCTGGCCAACGAGGTGCTGGACATTCTGCCCCGCTACCTGGTGAAAGACGGCGTGGTCGGCGTCGGCGAAATCGGCTACGACGACATCACCCCGGAAGAAGACCGCTTCCTCGCCCTGCAACTGGAATTGGCCAAGCAGTTCGAGCTGCCGGTCCTGGTGCACACCCCGCACCGCGACAAGATCGGCGGCACCAAGCGCACCCTGGCGGTGATCCGCGAGGTCGGCATCGCCGAAGACCGCGTGCTGATCGACCACCTCAACGAGCTGACCCTGCCCCTGGTGCTGGACAGCGACTGCTGGCGCGGGCACTCCATCTACCCCAACACCAAGATGTCCGAGCAGCGCATGGTCACCCTGCTGCAGCAGTACGGCACCGAGAAGATGGTGGTGAACAGCGCGGCCGACTGGGGCGTGAGCGACCCGCTCAAGGTGCCCAAGACGGGCGAAGCCATGCGCCAGGCAGGCTTCAGCGACGCCCAGGTGCAACAGGTGCTGTTCGACAACCCGGTGGACTTCTTTGCCCAGAGCGGCCAGCTGGATAAAACAGCCGTCGCCACCCTGCTGCCCATCGACCAGCGTCGCCAGTGGCAGGAAAACTCCGCCCTGCGTGGCCAGGAGCCCGTAGTGCGATGAGCCCCGCCATGGGATGGACCCCGACCCAGCTCGGCTACTGCGGCAACGTGCACCCGGCCCATGACCTGGCTGCCCTGCGCGCTTCCATCGCCGGGCCCTTCCAGGCCGTGCGCCGCCAGCGCGGGCTGCAGCGCCAGGACAGCGGCCTGTGGATCAGCGCCCAGGCCGCCGCCGAGCTGCAGCAACCCGCCGCCCGTGCCGCCTTCCTCGCGCTGCTGCGTGACAGCGGCCTGCGCCTGACCTCCCTCAACGGCTTCCCCTACGGGCGCTTCCACGGCGATGAGGTGAAGGCCGCGGTCTACCGGCCGGACTGGTCCCAGCCACAGCGCCTGGACTACAGCCTGCAACTGGCCGGGCTGCTGGCCGCCGCGCTGCCCGAGGACTGCGCCGAGGGGGTGATCTCCAGCGTGCCCCTGGGCTACGCCGCCGACTGGACGGACGAGCACCAGGCCCGGGCCGAGGCGCACTTGCTGCAGCTCACCGCGGCCCTCGCCGAGCTGAAGCACGGCACCGGCAAGACCATCCGCCTGTGCCTGGAGATGGAGCCCGATTGCGTGCTGGAACGCACCGACCAGGCCCTGGCCTTCTTCGCCCATTGGCAGGCGCTAGACCCGAACCACGCGCACCTGGCGCTGTGCTTCGACGTCTGCCACCAGGCGGTGCTGTTCGAGGATTGCCACGCTGCCCTGTCACGCCTGCACCAGGCCGGCATCGTCATCGGCAAGATCCAGCTCTCCAACGCCCTGGTGTGCCGCCTGCCCGTTGATGAGCAGCACCGCGACCAGGTGCTGGACGTGCTCGCCGGTTTCGCCGAAGGCACCTACCTGCACCAGGTCAAGGCGCGCCATCGCAGCGGCCAGCTGCTGGCCTGGGCAGACCTGCCCGCCGCCCTCCTCGACCCGGCCCTGGCCGGTTGCAGCGAACTGCGCGTGCACTTCCACGTGCCGCTGTTCAGCGAGCGCTTCCAGCTGCCGGAACTGGGAGGCAGCCAGCAGGCCCTGGGGCGCGTCTTCGAATACCTGGCCCAGCACCCGGACTTGCGCCCGGTACTGGAGGTGGAAACCTACAGCTGGATGGTGCTGCCCGAAGCCCTGCGGCCCGGCTCCGAACCCGCCCTGGCCCGGGGTATCGCCGCCGAACTGGAATGGGTGGAAGCCCAGCTGCAACGGCACGGCGCCCTCGCCGGCGAGCCGCTGCGGGAGGTGCAGCATGCTTGAGCCACGGCCCCTGCTGCTGGTCGACGTGGTCGGCCTCACGCCCTCCCTGCTGGGTGAGAACACACCGCACATCAACGCCCTGCTCGGCCGTGGCCGCATGGCCTGCATGCAGCCGGTGTTCCCGGCGGTCACCACCACGGTGCAGTCATCCATGCTCACCGGGCTGCCGCCTTCCGGGCACGGCATCGTCGGCAACGGCTGGTACTTCCGCGACCAGGCCGAGGTGCGCTTCTGGCTGCAACCCAATGCCCTGGTCCAGGGCGAGAAGGTCTGGGAGGTGCTGGCCCGCGAGCTGCCCGGCTTCCGCTGCAGCCAGCTGTTCTGGTGGTACAACATGTACGCCGACGTCAGCGCCTCTATCACCCCGCGCCCCCACTACCCCGCCGACGGGCGCAAGGAATTCGGCCTCTACTCCGCCCCCGATGGCCTGCACCAGGCGATCGAGCAGCGCATCGGCACCTTCCCCTTCCAGCACTTCTGGGGGCCGGCCGCCGGCATCGGCTCCAGCCGCTGGATAGTCGATTGCGCCATGGCCGAGTTCGAGATCAACCGCCCGCACCTGCAGCTGGTCTATCTGCCGCACCTGGATTACGACCTGCAGCGCCTCGGTCCCGCGCACCCAGGCATTGCCGCCGAGGTGCGCGCCATCGATACCGAGGTCGGCCGCCTGCTGGCCTTCGCCCAGGCGCGTGGCGCTGCGGTGATGCTGGTGTCCGAGTACGGCATCGAGGCGGTGCAGCGCTCCATCTCCATCAACCGCATGCTGCGCGCCGACGGCTGGCTGCAGGTGCGCCAATCCCTCGGCTGGGAGCTGCTGGACCCGGGCGCCAGCGCCGCCTTCGCGGTGGCCGACCACCAGGTCGCGCACATCTACCTGCGCCGCGAACAGGACCTGCCCAGGGTGCGCACGCTGCTGGAATGCGAACCGGGCATCGAACGGGTGCTGGACCGTGCGCAGCAGCGCGCCTGGCAGCTGGAGCACCCGCGCAGCGGCGACCTGGTGGCGATCGCCGCCCCCGGGCACTGGTTCGACTACCAATACTGGTTCGATGACGACAAGGCGCCCGACTTCGCCCGCACCGTGGACATCCACCGCAAGCCCGGCTACGACCCGCTGGAGCTGTTCATCGACCCTGCCATCACCCTGCCGAAACTCCGGGTGGCGCGGCGCCTGCTGCGCAAGAAACTGGGGTTCCGCTACTACATGGACTTGATCCCGCTGGATACCCGCCTGGTACGCGGGAGCCACGGCCGCCTTCCCCGCAGCGACCAGGACGGCCCGCTGCTCATCACCGATTGCGACTTGCCTTTACCGGACCGGCTACCGGTCACCGCGGTAAAACAGTTGCTCCTGCAGTACTTCCTGGGGCACCGAACTCTCGACAAGGCCATAGCCAAGGAGACCCCATGCAACGAGCCCTCCCCCTTGCAGTACTGAGCGCCCTGGCCGGATTGGCCCAGGCCCAGAGCCAACCCGCCTTCGACTGCACCGCCTTCTTCGAATACGGAGGCAAGCCCGAAGAGGTGCGCAAGGCATTCGAACAATCCCCCGAGACGATGGCCTGGAACTGGTTCACCTGCCTCAACCAGCCGGAGATCAAGGGCAGCACCGACCGTGTCTGGGAGGGCCTCAAGCCCACCGACCAGGTGTTCCTGCCCGACGGCAGCCAGCCGTTGCCCTATGAACAGCGCGAGCCCACGCCGGTGGCGGTGATCAAGGCCGCGCAGGCCATGGGCATGGACACCACGCGCACCTTCCACAACCTCGACAGCATCCAGCAGGTAGATGGCCTGGTCCTGGAAATGGGCGGCAATGTGCCGGCCGCACAAAGGGGCCAGCCGGTGCGTTTCCAACTGCTGATGGGCAAGGACACCTTCGGCTACATCCTCGACAAGGGGGTCTACAACGTCGACGGCCAGGCCGCGCTCACCGCCAACCTGGCCTTCCCCGCTGCCGCCTGGGAGCTGAAGACCTCATGGATCTGGATCGGCAACGACCAGGCCTTCATGAAGACCCTGGCCAATGACGGCTACTACATCGCCCAGGCCTACTACCTGCAGAACGGCAGCCAGTACCAGGTGGGCTACGCGGCCCTGAGCGGCATGCACGTGATCAACAAGCTCACCCAGGACTGGGCCTGGACCACCTTCGAAAACCGCAACAACAGCAAGTACACCGTCACCAACGACATCCCGCCCAAACCCATGACCAACAGCACCGGGCCTACCAGCGCCGCGCAACCGGTCAACGCCAGCTTCCAGGCGCAGTACCCGGCCCTCGCCCAGTACGAGCTGATCGGCGTGCAACACACCGCCGGCGGCGCGCCCAAGCTGCTGGCCAACTCCCAGCTGGAGTCGGCCTTCCAGAGCCAGTCCTCGTGCCTCGCCTGCCACGACACCGCGGCCTATTCGGCGAAGAAGGGCTACTTCAACTTCGCGTTGCCGCAGCAGGACGGGATCGTCTACCCCACCGAACCGCTGCCGGATTCGGCCTTCGCCGGCTACAACAAACTGGACTTCGTCTGGTCGCTGAAACGCGCCCAGTGGAAACGTCAAGGAGGACAGCAATGAGCGTCTTGAACTTCCCCCGCCTGTACCTCAACGGCCATATGTTCTGGAACCCGCCCACGGCCAACAACAACGACATCTACCCGCTCTACGATGCGGCGAAGATGGACCTGAACTGGCCCTTCCTGGAGAGCTTCGGCATCAACCCCGCCAACGCGCGGGACAAGGTGCTGCCCTGGATGATCACCCCGCTGCCCGAGTCCCAGGTGCCGGAGTACGTGCTGCAGGTGCCCAACAACAGCGCCAACAGCGGCTTGCCGCAGATCCCCGCGGAATGGGACCTGTTCGGCGACAACGCCTGCGGCACCGTGGACTACAACGACATCCGCTCGCTGATCATCGGCGGCGAACTGCAGGCCAACAGCTACATCGAGCAGGACCCCATCGTAGGCAAGGGCTTCCAGTTGCTGGGCAACCCCTTCGGCAGCGACAAGCCCACCCCGGCGCGTTTCGTCGACATCAGCCCCTGGCAGAACACCTTCACCGCGCTGTACTTCGACCGCCTGGTGCTGGGCGACGCCACCTGCGGCCTCACGGCCAAGCGCGCCTACCGCATGCTCGACCGCTTCCTCAACTTCAACTGGGGGGCCGTGCAGGGCCTGAACACGGTCACCACCACCTGGCAGACCTGCTTCCCCCGCGAGAACCTGCAGTGGCAACTGGGCGACTCGGCCCTGCTCAAGGCCCTGCAACAACAGATGGAGGCGCAGAACGCCAAGGGCCTGATGTTCCGCTTCACCACCTACCTGACCTACTACGACCGCAACGGCATCTTCAACGACTACCCGAAGGTGGTGACCCGCACCGGCGGGCCCGGCTCCAACACCTGCGCGACGGATCCCCAGTGCGCTGACTGCCAGCAGTGCCTGAAGGCCCTGGCCGTGCAGCAGCAGGCGCTGCAGGACATGTACCAGAAGGGGCTGGACAACGTTGCCGACATCTTCTTCAACCCGGCCTACAGCCGTACCGCCGGCGTGCTGGGCCTGTGGTTCGCCGATGAGTACCCCACGGCCCCTGCCGGTCGCCGGCTGGAGCCGGTGAGCAACTTCCCGATCCCGGCGGCAGACCGGGAGCGACTATCCAGTTGGGGGTGATCTCCGCCCAGGCCCAGGGCGACCTGCTGTCCCTGGACCTCGGTACCGGCTTTCCCTTCCAGCCGTTGAAAGCGACCGAGGCGACCGTGCCGGAATGCGAGAAGCTCCAGCTGGGCGATTTCCAGGTCGGCATCCAGCAGAACGGCCAGTTCCAGCCCCTGGCCGACCTCGCCTACACCCAGTACGCCCAGGCCGCCTTCGACAAGCGCGCAGGCCTGCTGGACCTGCCCGTGAAGGATGCCGTGGCCAGGACCCAGGCCGGCACCCTGGCCCTGCAGACCCAGGGCGCCAGCCCGGTGCTCGCCGCCCAGCAGCAGATGTGGACCGCCGAAGTGATCGAGAGCGGCACCTTCATCGACGTCGGAGACACCCGCACCCTGCAGATCATGGTGCAGTACGACGAGCTGCCCGCACCGGCCGGCACCACCCTGTGGGTGGCGGAATACAACAACCCCTACATGCTGACCACCAGCAGTTACTTCTGGCCTTCAGCAACGACCTGGACTTCGGGCTCATCGCAGACGACCCCGCGAACCGCAACAACAACGCCACGCTGCTGCCACAGTTCGCCGGCACCCAGGCGCCGGCGAGCCTGCTCAGCGAGGGCGCCGGCCGCAGCCTGCGGCAGGTGCTGCCGGCGAGCGACGCCCCGACGGCCACGATCAACTACCAGCACGTCAAGGCCACCCCGGCCGGCGTCAGCCTGGCGCCCTGCCTGCAGTTCGTCCCGTCCATCCCGCGCACGGGCGTGCTGGGTGACGGCACTACGGTGGACTACAGCCTCACGCAGATCACCACCGACGCCAACGGCATCGCCCAGGTGACGGTCAAGGCCATCGCCGCCGGCTTCCCGACCCTGCGCTTCTTCGTTCAGGACGGTCCCGGCGCGGCGCCTGCGGTGCCCTTCAGCTTCGACTACCCGACCGCCTACACCGACTTCCTCGCACCCTTGCGGGTGTCCGGACGAGCCCGGGCTGATGGGCGAATTCGTCGCGGCCTGGAACAAGGTGTGCACCCAACAGGATGCGCGGGTGCAGATATGGGAGGGCTTCATCTACCCGCGCATCTTCGAGCCGTTCTATTACCTCTACCCGATCATGGACAAGTACATGCCGCTGAACTCCCTGCAGCGCATCGAGGGCGCCATCGACCAGTTGATCCGCCTGGTCAGCAAGCCCTACCAGGAGGAAAACACCCTGCCATGCCCATCACCCGCGACCTGCCGCAGAGCCGGCGCGCGGTGCTGGAACGCTGGGCCAACGAGCTGGTGAAGCTCAACTACCCACCCCGGCCCCTGACCTGAACCGTCGATTACCTGGAACCCGCAGGCGGGCCGGCACCGCTCGCCCGCCCTGCCCATTACGAAGAGTGTTCTGATGAAGAAAGCCCGTTTGCTCGCCTGGCTGCTGCCCCTCGCCTTGCTCAGCCAGCCCCTCCTCGCCGCCGATGACGACGAGGCCGTGTACTTCACCAACGGCGTGCACAACACCCTTGGCTGCGACGCCAGCAATGGCAACTGCATCGCCGAGCGCAAGCCCGGCGAGCCCAGCGATCCGTTCTTCCCCGCACCTGGATCAGCGACTGGACCATGTTCCGCGTCACCCAGAACTACGAGAAGAACCCGCCGCCCTACAGCAACCCGCCCAGCACCCTGAAGCCCGCCGACTACACCGTATCCAAGGGCACCAGCTACTACGACACCACCTATATCCCCGCCGATGGCGACGGCTACGGCGCGATGATGGAGCACTACGAGAAGTACTGCCTGCCGATCTTCCCGATCAAGGACAACAACTACACCTGCTCATTCGTCTCCCTGGGCAACAAGGCCTTCTTCCTCACCTACGAGGACCGGCCCAAGGACATGCCCGAGTGCTGCTCCTTCTCGCCCATGAACCACCCGGCGCGCCAGGACTTCGTCCAGCACCTGCCCTACAGCCCGGCCGTAGCCAGAACCTGGGCGGCAGCCTGCAGGCCTATGCCCTGGACGTGCAGTCGCCCCAGGGGCCGATCCTGTTCTTCGGCTACGCCTTCTACAAGGACGCCACGCGTGCAGCCCCTGGCCAGCCGCTGTTCCGCCACCCGCAGTCGTTCTACTTCTCCGGCGACGCCAGCGTGGCCAACGCCCCCATCGTCAGCCAGAACTACGTCAACTTCCGCACCGACAAGCCCGACCCGGCGCAGACCTGGGACCAGGTGGCCAAGAAGTGCCCGGTGAACCCACAACCCTGCCAGCTGTTCGACCCGCCGGCGTCCCAGGACAACGGCGCCGAGGCGCAATGGAACAAGCTCCAGTCCCGCAAGCCCTGACCGGCAAGGAGAGCCGCCATGAATCAACGTTTCCGTCTCACCGGGCTGGCGCTGCTGGCCCTCGCCTGCGCCAGCTGCAACCTGCGCGAGCAATCACCCGCCCCTACCACGCCCGCACCGACCAACGCACAGTGCCAGCCCCCCACCAACGCCCCTGCCGCCACTGCCAGCCAGCAAGCCTTCGATGACTACAGCTGGCGGCTGTTCATCGCCCTCAACTGGCCCGCCATGGCCGGCCAGCGCGGGCAGCCGGATTGCAGCCAGCCAATCGGCGGTACCGGCCCCAGGGTCTGGCAGAGCTACAAGACGGTGAGCGAGATCTTCCTGCCCAACGGTGCCAACCCCGGTCCCTGGAATTCGCCGCTGGGCACGCGCAGCCTCGGCATCATCAACATCGCGGCCTTGAAGAACACCTCGGTGGTGCAGGCCGTGGACCAGGCCGTCGGTGGCTGGCTCATCGACCAGAAGGGCAACCCGACCTACTACGACATCTCCGCCAACCAGGCCTCCTACGACTACATCGTGGCGAACGGCTTCTACAACGCCAACACCGTGTCCAGGGCGCAAAACATCGCCTTCCCGGCCCAGGCCACCGAGGTCAAGGCCGCCTGGCGGGTGCTCACCAGCCAGGACGACGCCAGCCGCTACCTGACCACCCAGGCCCAGGTGGCGCAATTCAATGCCCAGGGCCAGCCCACCGGCAGCACGGCCCCGGCAACCCTGGGGCTGGTGGGGCTGCACATCATCGTCAAGGCGCCGGGCTACCCGCAGTGGATCTGGTCCACCTTCGAGCAGGTGGATAACGTCCCGGGTTCCACGGCCGGCAACGGCACCTACAGCTACTACAACGCCAGCGCGCCGGCGGCCAGCGTCAACCAGTCGCCCTGCAACTGGCAGCAGCAGGGCAGCCAGCTGGTGTGCACGCCCAAGCCCGGCGCTACCTTCCAGACCCCGGACCCGCTCAGCCGCGTCACCCCCATTGCCAGCACCACGGCCGCCGTCAACGGCCTCTACCAGCAGAACCTCGGCAGCAACGTGCTGCGCTACTACCAGTTGGTCACCACCCAGCGCCCGCTGATGCCGGACAACCCCAGCAACCCGCTGGGCCAGCCGACTCCGGCGCTGTCCGCCAACGTCACCATGGAGAGCTACATCCAGCCCAACAGCAGCTGCATGAATTGCCACTCCATGGCCACGCCGGTGCACAGCCCCTACAAATCGGACTTCTCCTACCTGTTCAAATTCGCCAAGGCGCCGGCAACGGCACCCCACAAGGACGAGGAATGACCCCATGAGCATCCTGAACGGACCCCGGCTGAACTTCTGGGGCGGCATCCGCACCGACGTGAGCCTGCCCAACAACTCGCCGACCATTCCCCAGGGCAATCGCAAGCTGCACCTGTTCGACCTGCCCAACTCCCAGATCGCATCCGAAGCCGCCGGCTACAGCGACGACCAGCTCAATGAATGGATCAACGCCCCGACCGGCGACTACTACACCGCCGGGGGCTGGAACCACTATGGCCAGCACGTGGTGGACATGCAGAACGTACTGATCAGCTCCCAGGGCACCCCGGGCGCCATCAGCACCACCGGCGACCTGGTGGGGCAACCGGTCTACCTGCTCGGCTCCAAGGACCCGGTGACCAACCAGCCGCCGGTTTCCGGCCCGATGATGGTGGACCTCGACCCCTCCAGCGGCATCACCACGCAGATCTACATCGGCGGCCTGCAGATCGGCAGCACCAGCAACCCGCAACTGGTGATCCAGGCCGACGTGGTGGCCAGCAGCTTCGACGTGGCCCCCCGGCTGCTCAACGGCGAGGATGACGCCCCGGGCTCATCGCCGCTGTCCGGCACCTTCCAGGTCACCTTCCCGTTGAGCGCCATCGTCAGCTGGAACCAGAACAGTGCGATGCTCAAGTCCATCATCCAGGCGCCCGGCGCCACCGGCATCGTGGTGCGTTTCGTGATGTTCGAGATGTGCCCGGGCATGACCACGCCACAACTCGATGCCGACTACGCCGCCGGCCAGTACACCCCCAACCCCAGCATTGGACGGGTCATCGGCACCCTGGCCCCGGCCTTCGCCGGCGAGCCGCTGATCTGCCCGGTCGGGCGCCAACTGGTGAACGGCGGCACCGGCGGCGCGGGCTATGCCCAGCAGTACAGCCTGAGCAGCCAGGCGATGCTGAGCCTGGACATGGTCAACCTGATCCCCAAGGCGAACTTCCGCGCGGTGCGCACCGACATCACCAGTCCCATAGGCCCGAACATCGACTACGGCCCGGTCAGCATCAGTGCAGGCAGCACCCTGCTGGCGACGCTGCCCGACACCAGCCCCTACCTGGTGAACTACTCCCTCTATGGCGGCATCGTCGACCTGCCGCTGACCTCCACCCAGTCGGCGGCAGCGCAGGCCACGGCCCTTTCCATCACGGCGCCGAACAGCGTCGATGGCACCACCCTGGCGGTAGCCGAAGTGACCTACCGGCTCTACAGCGACCAACGCAACCTGTACATGGACGAGTACCCGGAAGGCGTCACCCTCGACCTGCAGGTGCGCTACCTGGGAGGGCCGGTGCCGGCCAATGGCAGCATCGCCCTGAAAAGCACTTTCCCGGGAGCCCTCGTCGACCCGAACAACTGGAACCTGCTGCAGTACCACGCCAATGTCCCGATCAGCCAGGGCCAGACCAGCGTGTCTATTCCCCTCACGCGCAAGGAAGCAACCTCCGCCAAGGCCGGCTACACCAAGCTCGCCTTCTCCCTGGGCGATGGCAAAGGCTTCAGCAACTTCCGCTTCTACTCCATCACCGACTTCGGCATCCCCGCTGGCAGTGTTCCCACCTGGGACCAGGTCTACCCGGCCGTGCTGCGCTTCCACTACCTGGCCTTCCCGGCCATGTCGCGGTTCATCCCGCTGAACCAGCAGGACGCCATCTGGAACGCCCGCGCGGCCATCGTCGCGCGTACCGCCGATGCCTATCGCGGCACCACCCTGTACATGCCGGTGGTGCGCTCCATGTCGCCTAGCCAGCGGGCGCTGCTCAAGGCCTACCTCACCAGCACGCCCTGGCAGCCATGAGCAGGAGGCACCCATGACCGTGACCATCCCCCCCTCCCCACAGGAAGACCTGCGCCGCTCCACCGTGGTCGTCGAAGGCCTGCTCAACCCTCGGGGCCTGTGCCTGCAAGCCGACGGCAGCCTGCTGTTGGTGGAAGCCGGCTCGGGCCACCCGGACGCGCCCTTCAGCGGCCGTATAAGCCGCCTGCGCCCTGCACCGGGCAGCCCCGGCGCCTACCTGGCCGCCGAGCTCGTCGCCGAGGGCTACCGCTCCATGAACATGCAGGTGCGCATGCTGCGCGACGAGATCATGGGGCTCTCGGACATCGCCTGCGCCGACGGCCGCTGCCTGGCCAGCCTCACCGACTACGTCGAAGGCTCGCGGGTGCTCGACCTGGCGCAGCACCCGCCCACGGCGGTGTTCCACAGCCGTGGCAACCTCAACGCCCTGTGCTTCCACCCCAGGCGACGCACCTGGCTGTCGGTGAAGCCCGATACCAACCAGGTGGTGGAGTTCGACGACCAGGGTGAACGGGTGGTCGCCCAGATACCCGACATGGACCAGGGCCAGGACGCGGTGCCGGTCACCCTGGTGTACGAGCCCACCACCGGTGCAGTCCTGGTCACCCTGTTCTCCGGCGAGCGCCGGCTGAACCCGACGCGCCAAGGCGTCGACTTCGTCGAACGGGCCGGCCAGGTGATCCGCGTCTGGCCAGAGGACGGGCGCATCCAGCCGCTGATCACCGGCCTGCAACTGCCCACCGGCCTAGCCCTCACGCCGGGCGGCGGGCTGCTGATCCTCGAGCTGTGCCGCTCCCTGCTGCAGCCCCTCGGCCCGGACTGGCAAGGCGAAGCCCGCCACGGCGGCTTCGAGCGCTTCAGCGGCCGCCTGCTGCACTGCGACCTGGCCACCGGCACCACCCGCGTCCTCGCCACCGGCCTGGACACCCCCTCCAACCTCTGCCTGCTGGACGACGCCGTGCTGGTCAGCGAAGGCATGGGCCTCCACCGCCGCCCCCTGCCCCTCCCCGGCGGCGGCACCACCCCGCTGGATGGGCGCATACGGCGGGTGCCGTTGCAGGGGTATATCTAGAGGCGGATCTCCCGTGGCGGCGTGCCTGTCGCCACGGGACATTTTCGTTACGTAACGCTTTCTTTTTTCCGTTACGTAACTAGAATTGCGCCGTCTCCCCAGGAACGGCCCCATGAACACCCCCGAATCCCGCAGAACGCGGCCGCCCCGCCACCGGCAACGCCATGAGCAACGCCGAGCGCCAACGCGCCTACCGCGAGCGCCAGGCGAAAAAACGTAACGCCGAGGCCGTAACGTTAAATGAGCGAGCCCAGAAAACCCTCGAAAGCAGCGAACAGCTGCGCGCCCAGCGCGACCTGGCGCTTCTGGTTCAGGCCCAGGCGGAACAGAAGGCGCGGGAATGGGAGGCCAAGGCCAAGTCATTGCTCAAGCAGTTGCGCGAACTGGAACAGCGCAAGGACGCCCCGCTGGCCTGGTACCAGGACCCGGGCCTGGAGGCGGTCTATGTCCTGGAGTCACGCCTGCGCGAGGAGAAGAACTGGAAACGCGTCGCCTCCATGGGCGCATTCACCCGCAAGGAAGTGGCGGATGAATGGCTGAAATCCATGGTGGCCCACAGCAGCATGATCGAGTACCGGGTGAACCGGATCAGGTTCAAGACCGAATGAGTCAGGCCGCTCTCTTGAGCCGCCAGTAATACGCCAGGCAAGCCGCGATGCAGACGAGCGAGAGGATGCCGAACAGTTGCGAGGGGCGATCCACCGCTGTCGCCACGTCATACAGCGGGTAAGGCAGGCAGGCCAGGAGCAGCCACAGCGCCGACCGGCGTGAGAAAGAACAGCAGCGCACCGGCGAGGGTGAGGAGGAGCGCGAAGAGGTAGAGCCCGGCGGCCCCGAACAGGGAGATGCCCCCGGTCCTGAGCAGCTCCCAGATTTCCCCGCTGTGCCACAGCAGCACCAGGAACGGGATGGCGCCGGCCGCGATAATCGCCAGGCGCAGCGCAATGGGGTTCTTGCTCGATCCGTCGGCAGTCAGCTCCGCCGGGGAAGCCGATGAAGGGGATTGATAGGGGTTGTCCATGCCAGATGCTCCTTATGAGAGCTGCGAATCTACTGCCCTTCCGCCCAGGCCACCAGCTCGATTCCGATCTTTCGCTGGCCCGGCATCCGTGGCCTGCAGCCCTGCCGCCGCTTCGATAAACCGAACCACGGAACCCCATCCGCAGTCGAAAACCAGGTAGGACCCATTAACGTGCCAACCGTGGCCGAGGTATCGGCGCGGTGCGGCCGTACATAAGGAGACCCACCGATGGTCACTCACTACAAGGTCGCCGGCCACCTCGCCTGCGGTCATCACGGCAACAACCTGGTTTCCACCACTGAACTGGCACGGGTCAAGTGCCGCACCTGCCGCAACACCGAAGTCTTCAAGGAGGCCCGTCGCACCGCGCGCAATGCCGCACGGCGTGCCGCCCGCAAGGCCAAGGCCGAAAACGCCGCCAACGATTGGCGCAGCAGCTGGGAGCAACACCTCGCCGCCCTGCCCGGCCGCCAGCGCCTGCCCCGTGGTTTTGGCGAACAGGGGGCCATGCCGAGATAAGGCAAAAATTAGGACATTCGTTCTGTAAGTCTATGATTCTAAAATTTTTCTATCCACACCCCCAAACTGCTGATCACCCGCCGTCTGGCTAGCCGTCTATGCTGATTCTTTTGCCTTGCTTGGGGGATGTGCTCAATGGCTTCGGTGGAAAGAACAGCCTACCCGATCTTGCCCAGTCAGCTACCGACCAAGGAGCTTCATCGAAGCTATTCCCTGTCTGACTCAGAGATCGAATGGGTCAACAACACCGCTAAGAGTCCAGCGCTCTCGATTGGGCTGGCAATCCAGTTAAAGGTGTTTCAGCAACTGCACTATTTCGTTCCGTTCGAGGAGCTTCCTCAGGAACTCATCAGTCATGTCCGGCAATGCCTCCGCTACGGGGCACGAATAGCTCCGCGCTATAGCAATCCCCGCACCCTTTACCGGCACCAAGCAGCGGTACGGCAGTACCTGCAGGTGACCCCCTTCTACAGCAGCGACGGGCTAGTAGTCACTGAGCAGATCGCACGTGACTGCGCTGCAATTCTTGAGCAGCGAGTCGATCTCATCAATGCCATGCTTGATGAGCTTATTCAGCGTCGCTATGAGCTTCCGGCTTATTCGACGCTCAACAACCTCGCAGAAACCGCCTTGGCGAGTGCTCAGGAAGTTACCTTCAACCTAGTTGTAACTCGCGCGCCAATCGAGGTGATCTACAAGCTGAAGGAGCTGCTAGAAACCGACTTCGGCCGTCGCCAGAGCGATTTCAATGCCCTGAAACAGGCGCCCAAGAAGCCCTCCCGCAAACACTTGGAAGTACTGATCGATCACTTGGCCTGGCTGGAAAGCTTCGGGAATCTCGACGCTATATTTGAGGGCATCGTCGATACCAAGATCCGCCACTTCGCTGCCCAAGCAGCAGCATCGGACGTCTCCGAGCTGAAGGACTGCTCGCTACCGAAACGCTACACGCTGATGCTGGCTTTGATCTATCGCATGCGCGTGCGGACACGGGATCACCTGGCCGAGATGTTCATTCGGCGGATATCGACGATCCACAAACGTGCCAAGGAGGAACTGGAGCAAATCCATACGCGACAACGCCAGAAGCTGGAGCAGTTAGCGGCGACCCTGGACGGCGTGGTGCAGATTCTGGTTCAAGAACCGGATGACCAGGAAGCTGGCAGCCTGATTCGCGAATACCTCTCCCCCGATGGCAATCTGGATCGGTTGCGTGAGACTTGCGCCGAAGTCCAAGCTACCGGCGGTAATAACTACCTGCCGCTGATCTGGAAGCACTTCAGGTCCCATCGATCGCTGTTGTTCCGTCTCAGTCACCTTCTCCAACTGGAGCCCACAACTCAGGATCGGTCGCTGATTCAGGCACTTCAGCTGATCCAGGACAGCGAAAATCTACACCGTGAATGGATCGACGAGCACGTCGATTTGTCGTTTGCGTCGGAGCGCTGGGTCAAGGTCGTTCGTCGCCCTTCCAGTGAGGGGCCACCGACCAACCGGCGCTTTCTGGAGGTTTGCGTTTTCTCCTACCTGGCCAGCGAGCTGCGATCCGGTGACATGTGCGTACAAGGGTCGGAATCCTTCGCCGACTATCGCAAGCAGTTGCTGCCCTGGGACGAATGTCTCCAGCGACTACCGGCCTACTGCGAAAAGGTGGGGCTGCCTGGTACGGCGAAGGAATTTGTTGCCTCCCTTAAAACCCAGTTGGAGGAAACCGCGCAGCAGCTGGATGAAAAATTCCCAGCTTGCCGAGGTGACGTATCGATCAATGAAGCTGGCGAGCCTGTGCTGCGCCGAGTGACCGCGCGCGACATCCCGCCTTCGGCCATATCGCTGCAGACAGCGCTCATGCAGCGCATGCCGGCCAGGCACGTGCTCGACATCATGGCCAACATAGAGCATTGGATTCAGTTCACTCGGCATTTCGGGCCGATGTCCGGGAACGAGCCGAAGCTTAAAGATCCGGCCGAGCGTTACCTGATGACGATCTTCGCCATGGGCTGCAACCTAGGCCCGAACCAGGCCGCGCGGCATCTGGCCGGTAATGTCACGCCGCACATGCTCTCCTATACCAATCGCCGTCACCTCTCGCTGGAGAAGTTGGACAAAGCTAACCGCGAGCTGGTGGAGCTCTACCTGCAGCTCGACCTGCCCAAGCTCTGGGGCGACGGCAAAGCGGTGGCCGCAGACGGTACGCAGTTTGACTTCTATGACGACAACCTGCTGGCCGGCTATCACTTCCGCTACCGCAAGATGGGGGCTGTAGCGTACCGGCATGTGGCCAACAACTACATCGCAGTGTTCCAGCACTTCATCCCGCCGGGTATCTGGGAGGCGATCTATGTGATCGAGGGGCTACTCAAAGTAGACCTCAGCGTCGAACCCGATACGGTGTACTCGGACACCCAAGGGCAGTCGGCCACGGTGTTTGCCTTCACCCATCTGCTGGGCATCAACCTGATGCCGCGCATCCGCAACTGGCGCGACCTGGTGATGTGCCGGCCGGATCGCGGCGTATCATACAAGCACATCAACCGCCTGTTCACCGACACTGCCGACTGGCACCTGATCGAAACCCACTGGCAGGATCTGATGCAGGTCGCGCTATCAATCCAGGCCGGCAAAATCTCCTCGCCTATGCTGCTGCGAAAACTCGGTTCCTACAGCAGGCGCAACAAGCTCTACCACGCGGCACAGGCGCTGGGCAGCGTGATCCGCACGATATTCCTGCTCAACTGGATCGGTAGCCGCGAGCTGCGCCAGGAAGTCACGGCAAACACCAACAAGATCGAGTCCTACAACGGATTCTCCAAGTGGTTGTCCTTCGGCGGCGATGTGATTGCTGAGAATGATCCGGACGAGCAACAGAAGCGACTGCGCTACAACGACATGGTGGCCTCGTCGGTGATCCTGCAGAACACTGTGGACATGATGCGTATCCTGCAGAAACTGGCCCGCGAGGGCTGGCAGTTTACTGATGAGGACGTGTCGTTCCTAAGTCCCTACCTGACCAGCAACGTCAAACGCTTCGGCGAGTTCAACCTCAAGCTCAATCGGCCACCGGAGCCTTGGATCAAGGATTCGGTGTTTCAACAAGCCGCCGGCTCACTGCGGGTCAGCACGCCCCGCCAGGCCGATACCGAGTTGGCCCCATGATCAACATTCCTCCCGCATCCTTTCGCGTTACGCCGTGCGGCGAGGTGGACGCCGCCGCATTGGAGAAGCTACGCAACAGCTTCGATACGTCACAGCTACTCGGTTTGGTCGATCGACTCGACACTAGCCTGGCTGAACTGGGTGGGATGATTGCTATACGCGACGAGTTGCTGAAGCTGCATACGATGGCCCAGGCGTTGATCGAAGGCACTCTACCGCCAGTTACGACCGAGGAGTCCTCCGTCTGGGAGGTAGCCGAATCAGTGCTATTAGATCTCGAGACGTTGAGTTCCTGGATTCGCACTGCTCAGATGATGATCGCTCCGTTGGTCGATCTGGTTCCAGAACATAGAGTCAATGAGTTGCCAGATCGCGAAGGCAATTGAGCAGGTAATTACCTGAGATAGATCAGCGTTCTGGCTGACTCGGACTATTACACTGCGCAATCGGTCTGTTTGGAGTCCCTCAGTGGAAGCTCGCCCTGAAAATAAGTGGGATGTAGTCATCATCGGCGGCGGCCAAGCCGCGTTGGCCACCGCGTACTTTCTGCGGCGTACGGGGTTGTCGTTTGTGATGCTCGATGCCGAGGATGGCCCTGGCGGGGCTTGGCGTCATGGCTGGGACTCCTTGCGACTGTTCTCGCCGGCGACTTGGAGTTCGATTGCCGGCTGGATGATGCCGCCAGTTCAAGAGGGTTACCCGAAGCGTGATCACGTCATCGACTACCTGACACGCTATGAGGCGCGTTACCAGTTCCCGGTCGAGCGACCAGTGCGAGTCACCTCGGTCGAACGCATCAATGGCGCGCTGCGCGTCCATGCCGAGCAAGGGCATTGGGATGCCAAGGCAGTGGTCAGTGCTACTGGTACCTGGAGCAATCCCCATATCCCCAACTATACGGGTACCGAGTTGTTCCGCGGCCAGCAGTTGCATTCGGCCCACTATGTCGAGGCCCAGCCGTTCGCAGGCAAACGGGTGCTGGTGGTAGGCGGTGGAAACTCCGGGGCACAGATCCTGGCAGAGGTCTCCAAAGTGGCCGACGCCACCTGGGTGACGCCCACCGAGCCGCTGTTTCTGCCCGATGATGTCGATGGTCGTGTGTTGTTCGAGCGAGCGACCGACCGCTGGAAAGCCCTGCAGGAAGGTCGCGTCATCGAACAACCAGTGGGCGGGCTGGGCGATGTGGTGATGGTACCGCCCGTGGTCGAAGCGCGTGAACGTGGCGTCTTGCACGCAGTTCGCCCCTTCACACGCTTCACCCGTAATGGTGTGGTTTGGCCCGATGGCACGGAGACCATGGTCGATGCAGTGATCTGGTGCACCGGCTTCAAACCCGCGCTGGGCCACCTGACCAACCTGGGGCTGATCAACGATGAGGGGCGAGTCGAGGTTGAGGGGACTCGCGCCGTCCACGAACCCAGGCTCTGGCTGGTGGGCTATGGCGAATGGACGGGATCGGCTTCAGCAACCCTGATCGGGGTGACCCGTACGGCACGTAGCACCGCAACCGAGATCGAACAGTTTTTGGCAACGGCGGAGGCCTGAGGGCCTCCGCTCTGAGCCGCTTGATCAGGCCTGCGGAGCCGCATCGAGGTGCCTGGGCAAGGCGATGGAAATCAGCGCAGCGGCCAGCACAAACGCACTGGAAACCCACAGGCAGGCCTCCAGACCATAAGCCTGGAATACCCAGCCCGAGAGTAACGTACCGATCAGTCGCCCCAGCGCGTTGGACATGTAGTAGAAGCCCACATCCAGCGACACGCCATCCTCCTTGGCGTAGCTGACGATCAAGTAGCTGTGCAGCGACGAGTTCACAGCGAACAGAACGCCGAACAGCATCAGCCCACCCAGCAGCACAACCTGAGGCGACAACCCCGCCGAAAGACCAAGGGCAATAGCCGCAGGTAAGCCAGCCAGCAGTGACGCCCAAACAAAAGCAGCTCGCCCATCGGGGACATGACCACGTTTTTTCCCGGTGATGTTCGGGGCGAACGACTGCACGATGCCGTAGCCGATCACCCAGGATGCCAAGAAGCCGCCCACCAGCCAGAAGTCCCAGCCAAAAACGGTGCTCAGGTAGACCGGCAAGGCCACCACGAACCACACATCACGGGCACCGAAAAGGAACAACCTGGCCGCGGAGAGGATGTTGATCGCCCGGCTCTTGGAGAGGATGTCGCGAAACTTGGGCTTGGCTTTGGCCTTGCCCAGGTCTTTCTTCAGCAGGAACAGGCTGGCTATCCAGATCAGGGCCAGTACGGCGGCCATCGCCAGCACTGCACCAGTGAAGCCCATCAATGCCAGCAACGCACCGCCGAGAAAGAAGCCAACCCCTTTCAACGCGTTCTTTGAGCCGGTGAGGACCGCCACCCACTTGTAGAGCGTGCCTTGTTGGTTGTCAGGCACCAACAGCTTGATCGAGCTCTTGGCGCTCATCTTGTTGAGGTCTTTGGCGATACCCGACATGGCCTGAGCGCCCATCACCCACGGGATGGTCAGCCAGGCGGCGGGCACCGTCAGCATCAGCAAGGCCACAACCTGTAGGCCCAAGCCAATGTTCATGGTGCGATTCAGGCCCAGCCGAGCCCCGAGGTAGCCGCCCACCAAGTTGGTGATAACGCCGAAGATCTCGTAGAACAGGAACAGCGCAGCAATTTGCAGCGGCGTGTAGCCCAACGTATGGAAGTGCAGCACCACCAACATGCGCAACGCGCCATCGGTGAGGGTAAAGGCCCAGTAATTGCCGGTGACCAGCAAGTACTGGCGCACTTCCGGGGAAAGGGCTGACAACGCCTTCATGATCGCTCCCTGTTAACCGGCCAAGCCGACCAGTTTGGCCAGTTCGACAGCACGGTTGGCATATCCCCACTCGTTGTCATACCAGGCGTAGATCTTCACCTGGGTGTCATTGACCACCATGGTCGACAGTGCATCGATGATCGAAGAACGCGGATCGGTGCGGTAGTCGATGGAGACTAGGGGACGCACTTCGTAACCGAGGATGTTTTTCAGCGGGCCATCGGCGGCAGCTTTAAGCAGCGCATTCACCTCATCCGCCGTAGTAGCGCGTTCGACCTCAAACACACAGTCGGTGAGCGAGGCGTTGGCCAGCGGTACGCGCACGGCATAGCCGTTCAACTTGCCGCGCAGTTCGGGGAAAATCTCGGCAATTGCGGTGGCCGAACCCGTGGTCGTCGGAATCAGGCTCATGCCCGAGGCACGCGCACGACGCAGATCCTTGTGCGGCTGATCGAGGATGCTCTGGGTGTTGGTCAGGTCGTGAATCGTGGTGATCGAACCATGGCGAATGCCCAGGTTTTCATGAATCACTTTGACCACTGGGGCCAAGCAGTTGGTGGTACAGGACGCAGCGGTAACGATGCGGTGCTGCGCCGGGTCGAACAGGTGCTGGTTGACGCCCATGACGACGTTCAGCGCACCTTTCTCCTTGACCGGCGCACACACCACCACACGCTTCACGCCCTGATCCAGGTAGGCTTGAAGCACGGCGACGGTCTTCATCTTGCCACTGGCTTCGATGACCAGATCGCAGCCCGACCAATCGGTGTCAGCAATCGCCTTGTTGGCGGTCACCTTGATGCGCTTGCCGCCAATCACGACATCATCACCCTCGGCGCGGGCTTCGTTGTTCCAGCGGCCATGCACCGAGTCGAAGTTGATCAGGTGGGCGTGAGTCGCCGCATCACCTGCCGGGTCATTGATCTGCACGAACTCGAACTCTGGCCAGCTCCAGGCTGCACGCAGGGCGAGACGACCGATACGACCGAAACCGTTGATACCTACTTTGATGCTCATGTTGTTGTTCTCTCGGGGCGGCTGCTGCGGGCAATTACGACTTGGCGATGTCGAACTGGCTTATGTAGTTGATATGCGCGGGATGTTGAATCGCACGGGGGCGCAGCGCTTGCACTTCGCTTACTGCTTCGCGGAATGGAACGCCGCGCTCTATCAGCAGCTGTGCGGCAATCAGGCCGGTACGACCCGAACCGCCTTTGCAGTGAATGGCGATGTTCTTGCCTTCAGTGAGCAATCGCTTGATCCGCTCGCGGTTGGCGTCCCAGGCCGCCTGGAATGGTTCGCCGGGAGCATGGTCGTCTTCCACTGGCAGGTGGAACCACTCGATGCCGCGCTGCTGGCACTGCTCAGGCAGATTCTCGACTTCGTTCTGGGTCAGTTCTTCAGTGGGCATCAAGGTTAGCAAAGCCGAGGCACCTGCCCCCTTGAGGGTGTCCAGCGCCTCAGCGACCGATGTGTCTTTGGTGCCAGGGCACGGCGTGAAGATCAGCTGGCCCTTGATCTGCTCGGAGGTCAGCACGGAATACGGATGTTGTTGCACAATCAAAATCCTTCAGATGGAACGTTGATTAACGCGTTTGGAGAGTTCTTCCGCCGATTCCTTGCGCTCGGAATAGCGGTCAACCAGGTAGTCGGAGCGCTCACGCAGCAGCAGGGTGAACTTCACCAGCTCCTCCATCACGTCCACTACGCGGTCATAGAAAGCCGAGGGTTTCATCCGGCCAGCCTCATCGAACTCCAGGTAAGCCTTCGGTACGGAGGACTGGTTGGGGATGGTGAACATGCGCATCCAACGGCCAAGCACACGCAGCTGGTTAACCACGTTGAAGGACTGCGAGCCGCCACAGACCTGCATCACCGCCAGGGTCTTGCCCTGGGTCGGGCGCACTGCGCCCATGGCCAGCGGAACCCAGTCGATCTGCGCCTTGAACACTCCGGTCATCGAGCCGTGACGCTCGGGCGAGCACCAGACCTGTCCTTCCGACCACTGCATCAACTCGCGCAGCTCCTGCACCTTGGGATGGCTGTCCGGCGCATCGTCCGGCAGCGGCAAGCCTGCAGGGTGAAAGATGCGCGTCTCAGCGCCGAAGCGTTCGAGCAGGCGCGCGGCTTCCTCGGTCAGCAGGCGGCTGAACGAACGCTCGCGGTTGGAGCCGTAAAGCAGCAGGATGCGCGGTTTGTGGTTGAACTGCTGGGCGACGCCGAGGCGCTCGGCGCTGGGCAGTTCGGCCAGGTCAGCATCAAGTTGGGGGATGTGATCGTCGTTCATCGGCTTTGCTCCTGGGCCAGATCGGCCTGCTCGGTGTCGAACCAGCGGCGTTTGAGCCACAGCGCCACCCCGACCAGGGCAATCAGCACCGGCACTTCCACCAGCGGGCCGATCACCGTGGCAAAGGCCACCGGCGAAGCCAGGCCGAATGTGGCAATAGCTACAGCAATAGCCAGTTCGAAGTTGTTGCTGGCAGCGGTGAAGGCCAGTGCGGTAGTGCGTGGGTAGTCAGCCTCCAGCAGCTTGCCCATCCAGAAACTGATAAAGAACATCACTACGAAGTAGATCGCCAGCGGGATGGCGATGCGTAGCACATCCAACGGCAGCTGCAGCACCATGTCGCCCTTGAGGCTGAACATCGCCACGATGGTCAGCAGCAGAGCGACCAGCGTCAGCGGGCTGATGCGCGGGATGAAACGCTGGTTGAACCACTCTTCGCCTTTGCGGCTGATCAGGATCTTGCGCGTCAGGAAACCAGCCAGAAACGGAATGCCGAGGTAGATCAGCACGGACTCGGCGATGCTGACAAAGCTCACATCGATCACGCTGCCCTGTAGGCCGAACAAGGGTGGCAGAAGGCCGAGGAAGACCCAGGCATACAGGCTGAAAAACACGATCTGGAAGATGCTATTGAACGCGACCAGGCCGGCAACGTACTGGTTGTTGCCGCCTGCGATCTGATTCCACACCAGCACCATTGCGATGCAGCGTGCCAGGCCGATAAGGATCAGGCCTGTCATGTATTCGGGGTAATCGCGCAGGAAGATCACCGCGAGGGCGAACATCAGTACCGGGCCGATCACCCAGTTCTGGATCAGCGACAGCGCCAGAATGCGCTTGTCCTTGAAAACCTCGGGCAGCTCTTCATACCTGACCTTGGCCAACGGCGGATACATCATCACGATCAGGCCGATGGCGATCGGAATATTGGTCGAACCCACCGACAAGCTGTGGAGCCAGACCGGCAGGCCTTCGAACAGGCTACCCAGGCTGACGCCAATCGCCATGGCGAGAAAGATCCAGAGCGTCAGGTAACGATCCAAAAAAGAAAGGCGGCTTTTGCTCATCGTCATGCCTCCAGTGTCAGAGCGTGCCGATCAAGGCCAACTCGGCCTTGAGCTGCTCGGCATCCATCTGCTTGAGCGGTAATGCCAGGAAGGCTTCGATACGGGTTCTGATCTGCTCCAGGGTGGCGGCAAAAGCGGCTTCGATCTCCGCTTCGCTGCCCTGGTATTCCGACGGATCAGCCAGCCCCCAATGGGCCTTGGTCGCGGGGCCGAAAAACACCGGACAGGCTTCGCCGGCAGCCTTGTCGCAGACCGTGATCACGAAGTCTGGGGCTAAGCCCTCATGAACATCGCTGGACTTGCTGGCGAGCCCTGCGGTCGAGATGCCGGCGTTTTCCAGCGTTTTCAGGCTCAGTGGGTGCACAACACCTTTAGGCTGGCTGCCGGCGCTGTAGGCTTTCATGCCTGCCGGTGCCAAGTGGTTGAACACAGCCTCGCAGAGAATGCTGCGGCAGCTGTTGGCGGTGCAGAGAAACAAAATCTTCATCGAGCTATCTCGTAAAAGTAGAGTACGGCTCAGCAGCAGGCAGCGAGCCGCTGCGGGCGGTCGCCCATCACATCAAGGCGTTTGGCATCCGGGCTGAGCCAATGCTGATTGGCATCCAGAGTGGTTTTCAGAACAGCAATCACCCAGTCCGGCAGGCTGGGGTGCAGGCGGTAATAGACCCACTGGCCTTGCCGGCGATCTTCCAGCAGACCGCAGTTGCGCAGTTGTGCCAGGTGGCGGGAAACCTTCGGCTGGCTTTCATCCAGCGCGCAGGTCAGCTCACAGACGCACAACTCATACTCGCGAGTGATGAGGAGCATCAGGCGAATGCGGGTCTCGTCGGCCCAGGCATTTGAATACGGTGGTCGGTGTCAGGTGGTCAGCCATAGAGGTCTCAACGTTTGGTTTTCACCAGCACGAACATTTTGATGCGCTCGTGTATCTCGTGAAGGGTGTGGCGGAATGCGTCGGGCTGGGTGCTGGTCACCGGGTCTTCAAAGTTCCACGCCAGTACCTCACCAGCACCTGGAAGGGCCTGGCACTCCAAAGACGACTTATCGCACAGTGTGATGACGTATTCGAAACGCTCGCCGGCAAACTCATCGATGGACTTGCTGCGCAGTCCCTCGGTGTTTACGCCAAGGTGCTCAAGCGCATCCAGGGTGCGTGGATCAACCTCACCAGGCTCAGTGCCTGCGCTGAATGCCTCGAAGCGTTCGGAATCAGTGTGTCGCAGCAGCGCTTCAGCCAGCTGCGAGCGAGCAGCGTTAGCCACACAAACGAACAGCACGCGGGTTTTGTAAGCCATTGCTAAATCTCGAACCGAATATGGTTTCAGGAATATACGTTTTAGCGAATATTCAGTAAAGCGGAAATGATAGTCCAGGGGCTGCACCACCTACATGGACGCTTGAATGGCTCATCTTTGCTGGCCAACGGCAGCAAGCAGGGCGAAGCTAGGAGCCGGAAACACCCTGAAACATCTGATTAACCGCATATCCATATCTTGTAATCTCTCCGTCATCAGAAGGGCTTTAGGCTTCATCTCATCTCTAACCCAAGCAGGAACCTTGCGATGAAAAAACTGACTTTGACTGCAATGCTGTTGACCAGCCTGTTCGCCACCGCCGCCTTCGCGAGTCAGTACGATAAGCCTGGCTTTGTCACCGAGGTCGAAGATGGTCGCCTGTGGGTATTCCGAGAAGGCTCCAAGGAGCTGGAAGAGTTCAAGAAAACCGGCGAGCCGGCCAAGCAATTCACTGACATCGGTAGCGGTCCGAACGGCATGACGGTTAAAGCCGCTGATGATCAGACGCTGAAGGACTACCTGCAATCGCTGAAGAAGTAATCGGAACCAAGATCCGAGTGTTCAGAAAGGTCATCCATCTGTCGCTCAGTGCCGCCTTCGGGCGGCTTCTTTTTTGCATCCGGTTAGCGTCGCTCTCAGCCCAGCCCCTTCACGCCAGCATCGGCTATGTGCAGCAATCGCTCTCGATGCCGTAACGCTTTTCAGTCGCCAGGGTAATCTGCTTAAGCATGGCGATAGCTCCTTGTCGGATCGCCGGCGGCAGTCCGTCGAGCATCAGTTTTTCTTCGGCTATCAGATCGCGACGAATGTTTTCGCATAATGTTCTGCCGGCATCTGTCGCCTGCAGCTTTACCGCACGGCGATCTCCCGACTCCGCAAGACGAATTACATAGCTTTTGCGTTCAAGAGCATTGATAACGCGGCTTGCGGTGCTCTTGTCCAGAAAGAGCTCGTCAGCAAGGGCCTGCATGCGCATTGGCCCCTTCCTGACGAGCGTCTCCACTGCGTAACTCTGGGTGACCGACACGTCGTAGCAACAGATGCGGTCGCGATCACGGAATTGGTAGACCCGTACGAGCTGGTTCAAGGCCTCATGCAGCTCTTCGGCGTCACGCATCAGTTGATCGTCAGGTGGTACGGTCATAGTCAGTCCAGATTGGTTGCTCTACGCAACGGTAAGATCCTGCTCAGCACAGCGTCAATCGTTGACCATAGAGCTGTCACCCAGCTAAGTTGTTGTTACTGCCAACTAAATGCCGGATAGCGCCGACGATGCCTCTTACGGAAACCTCTCTCGCACAGGTCAGCCGAGTTCGTCTGGTGGGTGCCATGGGGATAGGCCAGATACTGGCCTGGAGTTCGACCTACTATCTTCCGGCCGTGTTGGTAAGCCCAATCTCTCAAGCAACAGGTTGGTCGGTCACCAGCGTGGTTATTGGTCTTTCCCTCGGCTTGCTGGTAGCCGGGGCGTGCTCGCCCAAGGTCGGAAGAATGATCGACCGCCACGGCGGCCGCTCGATTCTGGCGGCAAGCTCGCTTCTCATGGCACTAGGCCTTGCGCTCATGGGCACGGCTCAACATCTAGCAATCTACTACCTGGCCTGGACGATAATCGGATTCGCCATGGCGGCCGGCTTATATGACGCGGCATTCGCTACGCTCGGTCGCTTGATGGGCGAAACCGCTCGTTCCTCTATCAGTGGGCTCACGCTGCTGGGTGGCTTTGCCAGTACCGTGGGGTGGCCACTGCTTGCTTTCTTGAACATGAATTGGGCTGGCGAGGAGCCTGCTTCGTGCTGGCGGGAGCCCATCTACTGGTTGGGCTCCCGATTTATCTGGTTTTTGTTCCCAAGACCCAGACTTCCCACGCTCCAGTAGCATGCAGCACAGGCGTAAACACCGGAACCTCGAAGCTAACGACTTATCGCCAACTTTTCCTTCTGGTCGCATTGCTACTGACACTTCAATCATTGGTCACATCGACTGTGTCAGTGCACCTGCTGGATATGCTCAAGTTGCTCGGAATAGCGACCGCGACGGCCTTGGCTATCGGAATGGTCATAGGGCCAGCGCAGGTCGCTGGGCGCATTGCAGAATTCACCTGGGGACAAAGCCTTCACCCCACCTGGGCAACTCGCTTAGGGATTCTGCTTTGCCTGACGGGGATTGTTTTGCTGCTGCCCGCGCAACCATGGTTGGCATTCCTGGCAATAGCGCTGTACGGCGCAGGGAATGGCATCCTGACTATCACGCGGGGAACATTACCATTGGTGCTATTCGGCTCAGCCGGCTACGGCTCTCGCATGGGCCTGCTCGCCCGGCCGATGCTCGTCGCACAAGCAGTGGGACCGATAGGTGCCGCGATGATTCTAGATTCTTTCAGCGCCGAGACGTTGCTGATGTTGCTTGTAGGCTTTGCATTGTCAGGGCTAGTGGCGAGCAGTCAACTTCCAGCTCCAAAGCCAAGGCCGTAGTGCTTTGGGAGTACCTGATGCTTACTGTTGGGCCCACTTAACCTACAACCCCACCATGACAGGATTGCCACCTGCGATCAGGGCTTCCACCAGTGGTCATGTAAGAAGATTCTCAGGCTGATAGTGCTGGTCACAGAGTCGCGTCTTCGGTAACGGATTCATCGTAGACGTAGCAGACGCGCTGCCCGAGCCAAGCCTGCAGGAACGGCTGCTCCTGCCGAATAGTGTCCTCGATGGTGGCGATCCATGACTTGCCGTGCGAGAGCCCGTCGCGCTTGGCGTCTAGCAGGCTGCATAGTCGGCGCTGGCCCTGATAGGCCTCATTGAGGCTGGAGCGCAGCACACCAAAACCTCTGAGCAGGCGAGCTAGTCCGCTCACCTGCTCGAAACGTATCGGAGTCTCAGTGGCCTTCGCAACGTGCGAGAGGCAGACTTGCTCTACTGGATTGGGCCGGATCTCGAAACGTTCCTGCCAAGGGTTCTTGAAGGCCGTAGCGCAACGACTCTGGCTGTTCAGGACATCAGTGGGCTGCACCTGCGTCGCTTTGGTGAAGAACATCGACACGACGAAGAACCCGCTGACGAGCATGAAGATGGGCATGCTGATGTGCATGTCGAGGGTGCGGAGACTGGTGAGCACGACGAACTGCATCGCCCAGGAGCGCTTGATGCTCACCTTTGGCTTGATCCCGACAATGCACGCAAGATCGCTTCGCGTATGGCGAGTGATCTATCCAGCTCCGACCCAGCCTTTCGCGGTAGGCATTCTGGGACTTTTGGCCGGATGCGACCTGTTTTTTGATAGCGTTGGAAGGCAATGTGGAACTTTGTTGGCGCTTTGGAAGGCAATGTGGGACTCCACCTGTTTCTTGGAAGTCAATTTGGGACTTCACTCCTGATCTCTTCCATGAATAGTAACGGCTTGAAGTGGAGAAACCTCAGTCGACGCCCGCATCGTACGGGCTGTGCGTGCTAAGTGCTGCATTCTTCCCGATCAAACAACTCACCTCCGGGTTACTTGTATCCAGTATCTGACACATACATACAGCAACTAATCGGCTTTTTAGGTCGCTCCGGGCCCTCTAGAATGGGCTTTATAGTCGATTATAAAGTGATTATAGAGCGATTATAGAATTCGCTTTTGGTGCCTGATTGGGTACGCTCGAAGCAGGCCCCTACCTCAAGCGTCTAACCAACAGAATGTTTGACCTGGGGCCCCAACACCCACTTTGGACTCTACTGAACGGCCAGCGAGGTTGGTCCTGTGCTAGCTCGCCGAGTGGGTCTTGCGAGTCCTACTCGATTGAGAAACCCGCTTAAACGGAGCTACCAGTTGAGCCCGATACCCAGTCGGGTAGTCACGTTCTTGCAGTCCTACTTGGGCATCGCCGAGCTTGTCTGCCCTGTCATAGAAGGTTCTAAACAGGTGATCCCACAGAAGTAAAAACTCGCCGAAGTTGACCTGAGCATCTTCGAACTCCCGCTTGTGGTGCCAGCGGTGTGTCTCCGCGACGCCAATCACATTGCGCATCCAGCCTAGCGAGTAGTCCAGGTTGGAATGCTGAAATGCGAGATGCACTGTCAGGATGCCAAACCAGGTTGCGACGAGAGCTGAAGGTGTCCCCATCGCGAAGAGCACCAAGAGCCCCGGCCCCGCCATGATCGCCGCGTGTAGTGGATGTCGACGCTCGCCATTCATCCAATAGAGGCGCTCTGCACTGTGATGGGGCTCGTGTAAGCGCCATAGCCACGGCACATAGTGGCTGAGTCGGTGCATGGCATAGAGACTGAGATCCAAAACCATGGCTACGATGAGCAACTGGATCCAGAGCGGCCAAGTCGTTGGAAAGGTGCGAGCGGCATCAGGCACCCAATCGCCCAGTCGAGCCAGAATCGCAGCAGTGAACTGGATGACGGACAAATTCACGATCAGGTGAAGCAGATCGGTCAGTGTGTCACTGTGGTCGGAAAGCCAGATCTGACGGAACGGTTGTAGACGCTCCAACACAGCGACCGGAATAATTCCGACTACGGCAATCAGGGCTGTGCTGGGCCAATATGGCACGCCCTCGTAAAGTTGCCAGATCATCCAGCCAGCCGTACCGCCAAATATGACGGGATAGCTGAACCAGCGGATCATAAACTTTAAGCAATTGCTCATCATGCAGCCCCCTCTTCTTGATGCCCCTACGTTAGGCGGCCCCCAGGGTTCTGGCTTGAACAAAAAAGCTGACTTCAGCCGCTGAGACTGACTTGGCTCAGAGCTGACGAAGGATCGAGGCCAAATAGGCTGCGAAAGGTGCGGGAAAAGTGCGAGGAATCCGAGAATCCTGCAGCATGGGCGGCCCCTGTCAGACTTTGGCCAGCCGTAATGAGTTGTAACGCAGAGACCAGGCGAAGCCACTTACGGTAGCTGCGCATTGGCAAGCCAGTCTGTTCAACAAACCAATGAGAAAAGCGAGTCGTCGACAGGTGCATCAGATCTGCCAGTTCTTGTCTGCCATTGGTGGGCTCGTTCAAGGCTTCAAGGACAAGTTGCAGCCGTGGATCGATGATCGGCAGATCGGTGAGATCAAGAAATTGGCGAACCGCTCCCCGGATTTGCTGTGCGGTGATACAGGGGGTTGCCAACAGTCTCTGCAGAGACAAAATGCTTTGTACATCGATAGGCAAGATGCTCGTAGAGGCATTAAATGTTCGTGCCTCCTCAGAAAGTGCATCAAGGTAAATCGAAATAACCTCAACTGCTTCGATTCGATGAGTTACGCCTGCTTGAATGCAAATGGCTCGAGCCGTGACGTGGCTATCAGGTGTAGTCACCGTCAAGTCGTGGTTGATGCCAATGGTGATCTGGTGAGCCATGTGGCGATGCCAATCATGATTGCCTACCTGCCCTAAAAATACCCCGAAACCTGGAGATACCCAGGCTTTGCCGTGCCAGCTGGCACTCTGTGATGCAATCACCAGATAGCTCCTCTGCTTTCGGCACCCTACCCTGCATGACACTCTATTTGATCCAAATCAACGAAGTGCTATTATCGTCAAAACGAGCGTTCATGCCCCGGGGCAATCTGTTATCGTCGCCCTATCGCCCCGCCTGGTGAATTGCTGTGCGTCGGATTGGATTGATCCTGGTAATGATTGCTAGCCTCGTGCTGCCGACCTTCGGCGGTATGGCTTTCAGCATGCCTGCACAACCTTGCCCGATGCAGAGCGCCGATCATCAGGGCCATGCAATGGCCGATGCTCCGTGCTGCGAGCAAATGGATAAGTCTGATGGGATGGCCAGTAAGTCCCCCTGCAAATCCGGCCAGGAATGCAAGACCGGAGGACTTCTCCAGACCACCGTTATCAAGAGCATATCCCCTCTTCCCTCACGCCCCGAGATATTGCTGACCCAGTCGGTGATTAAGCGGGAGCCCGCAGGACTCTGGCGCCCTCCTCGCTTCGTCTAATGCAGTGATCTTCGCGCCTTTAAACCAGGCGCATCGTCGCGACCACGCTTTTGGTGGCGACCTCGATCAATCGCATTGGAGGCGAAAGCATGCACGCTTTCCTTTTCCTACACCGTGGCTATCTCGGTGTGTTTGCTGCCGCATTCTTGGCAGTTCCCTGGGTTGCTGCACAGGCGCAGCCCCTAACCTTCGAACGAGCGCAGGCGCTCGCCGAACAGCGCGCACCTGAGAACCTGGCACGACAAGCACAGGTCGCTTCGGCACAGCAGGCCGTAGTTCCCGCAGACGCCCTGCCCGATCCCAAGCTGATTCTCGGCATCGATAACCTGCCCATCGAAGGGCCTGATCGTTACACCCTGAATCGTGACTCAATGACCATGCGCCGCATTGGGCTCATGCAAGAGGTTCCCAATGGCGACAAACGCCAGGCCCGCCGCCAGTTGGCCGAAGCCTCCGTTGTCCGGGCCGAGGCCGAGCAGCGCGCCATGCAGCTTGAGGTCAAACGCCAGACGGCATTGAGCTGGTTGGATGTGTACTACGCCGAGCACAGTGTTGGTCTCTTCGATCAACTAGACCGTCAGATCGAGCTGCTCCGCTCGACAGTGCAATCGCTGATCGCCGGCGGCAGCGCTCAGCCTGGCGAACTGCTGCAGGCCGACCAGGAGGCTTTGGCTTTGCAGGATCGGCGGGATGAGCTGAATCGCGACGTGGCGGTAGCTCGGGCCAAGCTGCGCCGCTGGATAGGCAACGAAGCTGATCAGCTTCTGGCGGGAGATGTGCCCAGCCTGAGCTTGGATGTCCCCCACCTGCAGCACCGTTTGGCTCAGCATCCCGACTTGCGTGCCGCGTCTGCCCGGGTTGGCGAGGCCAGTGCAGAGTTGAATGAGGCTGTAGCCGAGAAGACACCTGACTGGGGCGTAGAGTTTGCCTACAACAACCGCGACAACCAGTTCGGCGACATGGTGATGGTGCAGTTCACCTTCGACCTGCCGTTGTTCGTCGGCACGCGTCAGGGTCCGAAGATCAACGCCAAGCAACAGAGCGTGTCGCAGATGGAGGCCGAGCAGGAAGTGCTACTGCGCGCCCATCAGGCTGAGTTGGAAAGCGGCCTTGCCGAGTTGGAGCAACTACGCAGAGCTCTGGCGCGTACCGAGAAAACCTTGATCCCTCTGGCGAGCAAACGTGCCGATCTTGAACTGGCCGCCTATCAGGCCGGCAACAGTCAGCTGGCATCCGTCATCACCGCCCAGCGCGAGCTGATCGAGGCTCAGCTGCGACAGATCGAACAGCAGCGCAAGCTGAGCCAGCTCTCCGCGAGCTTGTACTACGCCTATGTGGAGGGCCTGCAATGAAAATTTCAGCATTAGGTTTTTCCGCGGCCTTGTTGACCATGGGCATTGCCGCGGCAGGCGGTGGCTACTGGCTGGCCGAGAGGCCGGCCAACCATGAGGTGATGCCACCCCCCGCACCGACGGATGAGCGCAAAGTGCTCTACTGGTATGACCCGATGCAACCTGAGCAGCGCTTCGATAAACCGGGCAAGTCCCCCTTCATGGATATGGAGCTTGTCCCCAAGTACGCAGATGCAGGGCAGGACTCCTCGACCCTGAGCGTGCCCTCGCAAGCCGTGCAAAACCTCGGGATGCGCACCGCGCCAGTAACTCGCGGTGTGCTGCCTTCGGGTATCGAGGCCGTCGGTTCCCTGGCCTATAACCAGCGCGAGGTGGCGAACCTGCAGGCCCGAGCGGGTGGGTTCGTCGAGCGGGTCTACGGACACGCCCCTGGCGATGTATTGCCCGCCGGTACGCCCCTCGTCGACCTGCTGATTCCCGAATGGTCTGCCGCTCAGCTGGAGTTCCTGGCTGTGTTGCGTACTGCTGACACACGCTTGATAAGTGCGACCCAGGAGCGCCTGCGCCTGCTGGGCATGCCTCAATCGTTGGTCGAGCAGGTTCGTCGCAGCGGCCAGCCACGGGCGGTTCAGACCATCACCACGCCCATCGCCGGCGAGCTGCAGGCATTGGACGTGCGTACCGGGATGACCGTGGCAGCCGGCCAGGACCTGGCGCGGATCAACGGGCTGTCCACTGTCTGGCTCGATGCCGCAATCCCCGAAGACCAAGCTGGAGCGGTTCAGCTTGGCGCGAGCATCACCGCCACCCTGACCGCCTTCCCAGAACAGCCTCTGCAAGGTCGTGTCGTCGCCTTGCTGCCGAGTGCCGACTCGCGGACGCGTACGCTCACGGTGCGCAGTGAGTTACCCAATCCCGCCGGTAAATTGCGCCCCGGCATGTTCGCCGCCGTGCGCCTGAACAGCACCGTCGAACAACCCGCGCTACTGATCCCGAGTGAAGCGGTGATTCGCACCGGTAAGCGTGCGCTGGTGATGCTGGCCGAAGTCGATGGGCGCTACCGCCCCCTGGAGATCACTTTGGGCCGCGAGGCCGATGGGCGCCTGGAGGTGTTGTCCGGTCTTGAGGAGGGACAGTCGGTCGTTACCTCAGGCCAGTTCCTGATCGACTCGGAGGCCAGCCTCCAGGGTGTCGTGGCCAGCCATGCCAAGCAGGACAATGCAAAGAAACTCCATGAGTCCCATGGCGTGATTCGTGCCCTGGACGCCGAGGAGGTCACCCTGGAGCACGGTCCATTCGAGAGCCTGAACATGCCCGGCATGACCATGGCATTTCCGCTGGCCAGCCCTGAAGTAGCTGCGGGACTCAAGCCTGGGGATCACGTACGCATCGGTGCTCGTCAGACGGACTCTGGCTTGGAAGTAGAGCGGCTCGACAAGCAAGGAGAGCTGCCATGATCGCGCGCCTGATTCACTGGTCGATAGGCAACCGCTTCCTGGTGCTGCTGGCGACCCTGTTCATCACCGCTTTAGGGATCTGGTCGTTGCGCAACACGCCAGTGGACGCTTTGCCGGATCTCTCAGACACCCAGGTCATCATCAGAACCAGCTTTCCCGGCCAGGCGCCGCAGATAGTCGAGAATCAGGTGACCTATCCGCTGGCCACCACCATGCTCTCGGTTCCGGGGGCGAAGACGGTGCGCGGCTACTCGTTCTTCGGCGACTCCTTCGTCTACGTGCTGTTCGAAGACGACACCGATCTCTACTGGGCACGTTCGCGCGTGCTGGAGTACCTCAACCAGGCCCAGGAACGCCTGCCTGAGGGCGTCACCACCACTCTGGGCCCGGATGCCACCGGCGTGGGCTGGATCTACCAGTACGCGTTGGTCGACCGCAGCGGCCAGCATGACCTGTCCCAGCTGCGTGCGCTGCAGGACTGGTTTCTCAAGTACGAGCTCAAGAGCCTGCCCAACGTGGCCGAGGTGGCCACCCTCGGCGGCATGGTCAAGCAGTACCAAGTGCTGCTCGATCCGCAGAAGTTGGTGGCTTACGGGGTAACTCAGCAGGAGGTCGAAGCGGCGCTGAAGAGCGCTAACCAGGAAACCGGCGGCGCCATCTTGGAGCTGGCGGAGCGCGAGTACATGGTGCGGGCCTCGGGCTATTTGGAGAGCCTGGATGATTTTCGCAATGTGCCGCTGCGGGCTTCGGCAAGCGGAATTCCGGTGCTGCTAGGCCAGGTGGCCACCATTCAACTGGGGCCAGAGATGCGTCGCGGCATTGCCGAATTGGACGGCCAGGGTGAAGTGGTCGGTGGCGTGGTCATCCTGCGCTCCGGCAAGAATGCCCGGGACACCATCGCTGCCGTGAAGACCAAGTTGGACAGCCTGAAAGCCAGCCTGCCCGCCGGCGTCGAGGTGGTCACTACCTATGACCGTTCGCAACTGATCGACCGCGCCATCGATAACCTCAGCTACAAGCTGCTGGAGGAGTTCGTAGTGGTGGCCTTGGTCTGCCTGATATTCCTCTGGCACCTGCGCTCGTCGCTGGTCGCGATCATCACCCTGCCCCTGGGCATCCTGATGGCATTCATCGTCATGCGCTACCAAGGCGTCAATGCCAACATCATGTCGCTGGGCGGGATCGCCATCGCCATCGGCGCCATGGTCGATGCCGCTGTGGTGATGATCGAGAACGCGCACAAGCACATCGAGGCCTGGAAGGCGCGACACCCAAATGAGCCGCTTCAGGGTGAGGCGCACTGGCGAGTGATCGGCGAAGCCGCGGCCGAAGTCGGACCGGCACTCTTTTTCAGCCTGCTGATCATCACCCTATCGTTCCTCCCGGTCTTTACCCTGGAGGCCCAGGAAGGACGCCTATTCGGCCCACTGGCCTTTACCAAGACCTATGCCATGGCCGCCGCCGCCGGCCTCTCGGTCACCCTCGTACCGGTGCTGATGGGCTACTGGATTCGTGGGCATATCCCCAGCGAACAGCAAAACCCCTTGAACCGCTGGCTGATCGGCGCATACCGGCCGGTGCTGGAGTGGGTGCTGGCTTGGCCTAAGGTGACCCTAGCGCTGGCCTTGCTAGTGTTTTTGTCCAGTCTCTGGCCCCTCAGCAGACTCGGAGGAGAGTTTCTACCGCCGATGGACGAGGGCGACTTGTTGTACATGCCATCAGCCCTGCCCGGCTTGCCGGCCAGCAAGGCCACCCAGCTGCTGCAGCAAACCAACCGGATGATCCTCACGGTGCCCGAAGTGGCACGGGTATTCGGCAAGGCCGGGCGAGCAGAGACCGCCACCGATCCAGCACCGCTGGAAATGTTCGAGACCACGGTGCAGTTCAAACCACGCGATCAATGGCGCGCGGGGATGACACCCGAAAAGCTGATCGAGGAACTGGATCGCGCGGTAAAAGTTCCGGGGCTGTCCAATATCTGGGTGCCGCCCATCCGCAACCGCATCGACATGCTGGCGACGGGGATCAAGAGCCCCATTGGGGTGAAAGTGTCCGGAACCTCCTTGGTCGACATCGAGCGCATAACGCGCGATATCGAGGCCGTGGCCAAAGAGGTGCCTGGGGTGAGTTCGGCCTTGGCAGAACGCCTTACTGGCGGCCGTTACGTGGACATCCAGATCGATCGACTGGCCGCGGCGCGCTATGGCCTGAGCATCGCCGATGTGCAGGCGGTGGTATCGGGCGCCATCGGCGGCAGCAATATTGGTGAGACGGTTGAAGGACTGGCCCGCTTCCCGATCAACCTGCGCTATCCCAAGGAGTGGCGAGACAGTCCGCAGGCACTACGGCGTATGCCGATCCTCACGCAAGCCGGCCAGCAGATCACCTTGGGCACCGTCGCCCAGGTTAGCCTGACCGAAGGGCCGCCGATGCTACGCAGCGAGAACGGGCGCCTGTCCGGCTGGGTCTATGTTGATGTCCGTGGGCGCGACCTGGCATCGACCGTACGTGAGCTACAGCAACGCGTAGCTGAGCGGGTACAACTCGACGCTGGCATGACCGTTTCTTACTCCGGTCAGTTCGAGTACCTGGAGCGCGCCAATGCGCGGCTGTCCTGGGTGGTGCCGGCGACCTTGTTGATTATCTTCGTGCTGCTCTACCTGACCTTCAGCCGCTTCAGCGAGGCCCTTCTGATCATGGCCACCCTGCCCTTCGCCCTGTCGGGGGGCATCTGGCTGCTCTATTGGTTCGGCTTCAACCTGTCGGTGGCCACTGGGGTCGGTTTCATTGCCCTGGCCGGCGTCTCGGCCGAGTTCGGGGTGATCATGCTGCTGTACCTGAAGAATGCCTGGCATGCACGTATGGATGCCGGGCGCAGCGGTGACCCGGCACTACTGGAGGCAATTCGTGAAGGCGCAGTGCTGCGCGTGCGGCCCAAGGTGATGACGGTGGCCGTGATCATCGCCGGCCTGTTGCCAATCCTCTGGGGCGGAGGTGCCGGATCTGAAGTGATGAAGCGCATCGCCGCGCCCATGGTCGGCGGCATGATTACCGCGCCGCTGATGTCCATGTTGGTTTTGCCGGCCGCGTACTGGCTGATGCGAAGGCAGCGTACACAGAAGGTTCGCGCACCGCAGGAGCTATAGCTTTACAAACCCGGGCAAGCCACGCGCCAAGCTGACTCGCCCGGGTAACGCGGCAGGAAGCATTACGGCGATGTAACTTTGACTTCATTTTTATGACAGGTTGAGCGGATATATTTTAATCACCACCTTGAAGGAGTGATTAAACATGAAAAGCCTCAAAGTTATTGCAGCCCTTGCCGCTATGGTTGTTTCCTCTGCCACTCTGGCAGAAGGCGGCGCTGATCGTGTTTATGGTCGGATGATTCAGGCCAATGAGCAGGCCATGCAAGAGTATGCTGCCGCTAACGGAAAGAATCCGCCTGAAGTTATTCATTACCGCTACGGCATGAAGCTCGATATCGCCAGGGGCGTGGCCACTACCTCAACGGACTCTAGCTGCAATGTGATGCCAGCCCAGATGACCTACGAGGACTCCAACGGCGATCTGAATATTCTTGAATACCGTGCAGCCGGAACAGGTTGCCGGAACCAAAACTAATAAATGACATCGCGCTGACTGAAAAGTAATTTTCAAGTCACCCTGACGTTATTTGGCATGTGGAAATATGGCCAAGGCGCGCCTGGTTATGCCCGGCGCGCTTGGCACATATATGCGACCACACAATGACAACTGCCAATAACATCAGGAGCATTTATGAATAACAGAACCCTGTTAGGACTTTCTCTACTCGCTCTGAGCATCAGTACCGGGCAAGCTGCAATGGCCGCCGACGAGAAAGGCGAGGGATTTATCGAAGGCAGCAGCCTGACCATCCTCAATCGAAATCTCTACTTCAACCGTGACTTCCGCAAAGGCCAGTCCAGCAGCTCGGGTAATGGCTATTCGGAAGAGTGGGCGCATGGCGTGATAGGCCGATTCGAGTCTGGCTTCACCGAGGGCACCATAGGCTTCGGTGTCGATGCCTTTGCCATGCTAGGACTCAAACTTGACACCGGCGACGGCCGTTCAGGAGCCGGTGGCTCAGTCGATGTGCTGCCTTACAACAGCCTCGGGCAGGCTGAGGATAACTACTCCAAACTGGGTGGCGCGGTGAAAGCTCGGTTCATGGATACCGAGATCAAGGTAGGCGACGTCTTTCCTGTCAGCCCTGTCGTTCAATACGGTGATGCGCGGCTTTTACCGGAGAGTTTCCGAGGTATCACCGTGCTCAACAGCAGCGTGGAAGGACTGTCGCTTCAAGGTGGTCGCCTCCACTCGATGAGCCAACCCAATACCAGCAGCATGCGCGACGGCTTCGCTACCTTCTACGCAGGCGAAGTGGACTCGCCATGGATCGCCTATTTCGGTGGTGATTACACGCTTAATGACAACGTCGGCTTTAGTCTCTACACCAGCCGCCTCAAGGATGCCTGGAATCAATATTACGCGGGCACCACGCTGAGCTACCCGCTTGCGGACGATGTCGCCTTGATCGGCGGGCTGAACTACTACAAGGCGGTCGATGAAGGGAAGCAGCTCCTCGGGAGCTTCGATAACAACATCTGGAGCGGCAAGGTCGGCATCCAATTCGGCGCTCACACAGTGCTGGTGGGTCTCCAGCGCAACAATGGCGATGATGACTTCGACTACTTGCGCCAATCGGACTCCATCTACCTCGACAACTCCATCCAGTACAGCGACTTCAACTCGCCGAAGGAGAAGTCATGGCAAGTGCGCTATGACCTGGATATGGAGCCTTTCGGTGTGCCTGGGTTGAGCTTCATGACTCGATATGCCCAAGGCTGGGATGCCGACTACAGCAAGGCCAACGAAGTCTATATGCGCCGTGATGACAACGGCGATCCGTTGACCAACCAGAAGCGCTGGGAGCGGGACATCGAGGCCAAGTACGTTGTGCAGACTGGATCACTGAAGGATATGTCTTTCCGTGTTCGCCAAATGACCACTCGCGCGACCGATTACGAGTCGGATCTGGATGAAGTCCGCCTGATTGTCGAGTACCCGCTGGAAGTTCTCTAACCCTGGCAAGCGGGCGGGTTGATTGCCCGCTCGCGCCTTGGTCCTGCTGTCCCCTCGTAGTGCTCCTTTGGTTTGGAGACAGCCCTTGGCGCCCTCGGGCGCCTTTTTTACTTAGGTTAAAGGGCGTATGAAAAAGAGTCGGCCACTACACACAAGCGGCCGTGCTGGCAGGCAGTACTACTGAGCGGGATATTCTGCAACGACCTGATCAGACCCCGCCTTGGTCAAGCCAATGACCTGGTAGGCATGCTGTACGCCATCGACTTCCATACCGGGGGAGCCCGCCGGCATCCCGGGAACAGCGATGCCCACGAGATCATCGCGCTTGGTGAGCTCGATGACCTGAGCCGCCGGCACATGACCTTCGACGAACTTGCCGTCAATCACCGCCGTGTGGCAAGACGCCAACCGCGGCGCAACGCCCAGACTTTGCTTCACTGCCGACATGTTGCTTTCGACATGGTCGACGACTTTGAAGCCATTCGCTTCGAGGTGTGAGATCCACTTCTTGCAACATCCGCAATTAGCATCACGATGGACATCAATCGTCAGGGCATCAGCGGCTTGAACTCCAGTTGTGACGGAGAGAGCGGCCAGCAAGGCCAGATATTTAGCTTTCATGCACGTGCTCTTTGCCATCGGCGTGGGTGTGGGTCTTGGGCGAGGCATTCGGAGTTTGCTCGGAATGATGGTCTCCGCCGCTTGGGGCGGCCTCATCCCCGGCATGGTGATCATCGCCACTCATGTCCGAATGGTGACCTGCCTCAGGTGCGGAGCCACCCTCGCTATCAGTAGCCGCGGCATCGTGATGGCCAGGCTCTCCGGCATCACCTGTTCCATGATGGTCTTCGCCACCGCCGCTATTGCCATGATGGCCAGGCTTGTTGTCGCCGTGCTGACCTTCATGATTGTGCATTTGCGTTTCCCCACCACCATGCTGATGGCCGCCACTGGATGCGACGAGTGCTTGGTATTGCTTGGCATCCATCGTCGGCAATTGGTCAATGAAGGCAACCATGCCCCAGATGTACTCATCGCCCATGCTCTTGCCCCAAGCAGGCATACCCGTTGCCTTGATACCGTGCTTGATTACCCAGAAAGTCGCAGCGGGATTGCCATCGACACCGATCTTGGCGAGGTTGGGAGGAGCAGGATAAAGCGATTGGCTCAACTCGGTCTCCGCCACACCTGGCGCCAAATGACAGCCGATACACATGGAGTTGTAGTTGCCCGCACCGGCGCGAATAAGAGCTTGATCATCCAGGTTGGGAACCTCGATGTCCTGCGAACGGACTTCGATAGAGCGGTCGCGGGCCATCGTGAGAAACGCATACACTGCAGGAAAATGGGGATCATCGGCCCCCACGTTGACCACGCCAAAGTAGGCGCCGGCCAGGACAGCTGTGCTACCGACCACGCCGGCCGCCACCAAAGTTTTAATTGTTCTTTTCATGTCAGGTTCTCAAAACCACATCCGGATACCGGCGACAAAACGCGCCTCGTCTACATCACCGCCCTCGTCACGCACCATGTCTGCCGTGTTGCCATAGGAGCGGCTCCAGGAAACCCCGATATAGGGGGCAAACTGTCTGACAATCTCGTAACGCAAACGCAAACCGAGTTCGGTATTGGCCAACCCAGACCCCACACCTCGTTCAGGATCGTTCTTGCCGTAGAAGTTCATTTCGGCAGTTGGCTGGAGAATCAGCCGGTTGGTCAGCAGAATGTCGTACTCGCCCTCCAGTCGGGCAGCAGTTTGGCCATTCTCGCCGACGAAGGCCGTGGCTTCGGCCTCAAAGGCGTAAAGCGCCATGCCCTGGATACCGAAGGCGGCCCAAGTCTGCGGCGACTCCGGTTTGAAGTCCTGGCGAACGCCCGCGACGACATCCCACCAAGGGCCGATCGAGCGGCCGTACAGCAGCTGTAATTCAGCATCCTCGGTCACGCCGTTGGTACGCTCGCCTTCGGAGCGGAACCAGACCCGGTTGATATCACCGCCTACCCAGCCCGACGCATCCCAGGCCAGGGTGCTGCCCTCATCTGCGTCCTGGTATTCGAGCTGATCGAGCAGGAAAAAACTGTTGATGGCGCTGTCGTGAACCTTGTGGCCAGGTAATGGCGGGAAAGCCGCTTGGCGATCAGCATCCGTCAGAACGGGAATCGGCGTACGGCTGGTGGTTCTCGGGGCTTCAGCGGAGCCATGGTTCATCTTTGAATGATCCATGCCCTCCATCTGTCCTTGCATGGCGCCATGCCCCATCTTGCTGTGATCCATAGCCTGGGCCTTCTCTTGGCTCTGGCCGTGGCCCATCTGGCTATGATCCATGCTGCCCGAAGCACCCTGCATGGCACCATGGTCCATCTTGCTGTGATCCATGCCCTCCATCGGCGCTTTGGCGGAACCGTGGCCCATCTGGCTGTGGTCCATCGACATGGAGCCGTGCCCCATTGCCGAATGATCCATTTCTTCCGCAGCCTGGGTAACGCCGCCGCTGAGTGCACTCAGCGACACGACCAGCGCTATGAGGGACGGGCGTGAAAACCTAGTGGTCATGGTTCGAACCTGCTTCGGCTTCGGTGCCGCCATGCTTATCCATCATCTTCTCGTGCCCCATATCGTCATGGTTCATGCCCTCATGATCCATGGTGCCATGATCCATCTGCTGGCCAGCGGCCTTGCCTTTCGATTGATCTGCAGGCTTGTCACTGATGGCCTCGGGCGCAGCCGACTCGGCAGCATGTTGTTCGTGCTCGCTGTGCCCCTCACCTGCCAATGACGTCGGCGCGTACAAAGCAGCCAAAAAACTGAACATCGCTGCGCTGCCAAACAGGGCATTACGCTTTATAAAAGTACTCATCAGAAATCTCCTTTACTCATCCACACGGACTTCACGGAACATGCCCATTTCCATGTGGAGCAACAGGTGGCAGTGGTAGGCCCAACGCCCCAACGCATCGGCGGTCACCCGATAGCTGCGCTTGGAACCTGGCGGCATGTCGATGGTGTGTTTACGCACCAGGAAATTGCCGTTCGCATCCTCCAGATCACTCCACATGCCATGAAGATGGATCGGGTGAGTCATCATGGTGTCGTTGACCAGCGTGATGCGAACACGCTCGCCGTACTTGAGGCGTAGAGGCTCGGCGTCAGAGAACTTGATTCCATCGAAGGACCAGGAGAATTTCTCCATATGCCCGGTGAGGTGCAGCTCGATGGTGCGACTTGGCTCACGCCCGTCCGGATCAGGGAAGGTGCTGCGCAGGTCAGAGTACGTCAGCACGCGCCGGCCGTTATCACGCAGGCCGATACCTGGGTCGTCCAGCTTGTGCGTCGGCGTCATGGTCTGCATGTCGACCAAAGGATTGTTGGTCTCTGAGGCCGGGTGTGCCTGCATGTTGCCAGCCATGCCAGCCATGCCAGCCATGTTTGAATGATCCATTCCGGCCATCTGGCTGTGATCCATACCAGCCATGCCACCCTGCATGCTGCCATGATCCATTCCCGCCATATTGCCCTGATCCATCCCGGCCATGTTCCCGTGATCCATACCGCCCATGCTGCCGTGATCCATACCGCCCATGCTGCCGTGATCCATACCCATGTCGCCCATGGCAATCAGCGGACGCGGGTCGGGGCTGGGTACTGGTGCACTCAACCCCTCCTGTACAGCAAGGGTGCCGCGCGCATAGCCAGTGCGATCCATGGATTGTGCAAACACGGTATACGCCTGTTCGCTGTCTGGTTCGACGATCACGTCGTAGGTCTCGGCCACGGCGATACGGAACTCGTCGACGCTGACCGGTTTGACGTGCAGACCATCGGCCGCAACCACAGTCATCTTCAGGCCCGGGATGCGCACATCGAAATAGGTCATCGCCGAGGCGTTGATGAAGCGCAGGCGGATCTTTTCGCCTGGTTTGAATATGCCGGTCCAGTTGCCATTGGGTGCCTGGCCATTCATCAGGTAGGTGTAGGTGTAGCCACTGACGTCAGCGAGATCCGTCGGGCTCATCTTCATCTCGGCCCACATCTTGCGATCGGCTACGGCGGCGGACCAACCCATCTCGCTTACGTCATCGATGAAGTCACCAACGGTGCGTTTGTGCTGGTTGTAGTAGTCCGACTGTTTCTTGAGCTTGGCCAGTACCCGCGTTGGATTTTCATCCGTCCAGTCGCTCAGCAACACGACGTAATCACGGTCGTAACTGAAGGGCTCGGGCTCCTTGGCATCGATGACCAGCGCGCCGTATACGCCGACCTGCTCCTGCAGCCCCGAGTGACTGTGATACCAGTAGGTACCGTTCTGGTTGACCTTGAACTTGTACTCATACATGCCGTCAGGGGCGATGCCATGGAAGCTCAGGCCAGGAACACCATCCATGTTCGCCGGCAGGATGATGCCGTGCCAATGGATGGAGGTGTCCTCCTTGAGGCGGTTGCGCACGCGCAATGTGACGGTATCGCCTTCGCGCCAACGAAGAATCGGCCCAGGGAGCGAGCCGTTGATGGTCATGGCCGTGCGCGCTGCGCCGGTGATGTTCACCGGGGTTTCACCGATGAATAGGTCGAATTCGTTACCAGTCAGTACGTTGGGCTGGCCGGGGCTGTTCACCGCCCAGACCGGCGTGCGCCACAGGCCAAGTCCGCCGATAATACCGGTGGCTGCCAGGCCTTTGACGAAGGTGCGCCTTGTGGTTTTGCTTTGCATGCCGTTTTGTCCAATCCGTCAAATGAGCCGGTGATGGTGTGCCCGGTCTCGGGTTCATGGCTGCTTCAATGTCGGGGATTTACCCCTCAACTTTCCACGTCGGTGCATTGCACAAGCCTTACCGACGATGAGCAGTATGAAACTGCCATATCCCAACCATCCGGGTGATTACATTTCTGTAAGGTAGATGACTTCAGCAGTTGGTGTGCTCTGCTTGCTCGGTTGGACTGCTGGCTACAGGAGCCTCAACTTTCTGCTGCTGGGCCACCCGGTAGGCCTCCAGAGACGTCTGGCGTGCCTGCTCCATGCGCGCGAAGGTTCGGTCAGCACCACCTTCAGCCATTGCCAAGCTGGAGATGCTCAGAGCAGTAACTACAAGCAGAGCTTTGATCGATTTCATTTTGGGTATTCCTCGTAAGTTAAGTGGTCCCTGCAACTGCAGAGGCCGAGCTTTAGGCTCGATGTCACGTTAACTAAGAGGGCCTGTCAGCAACCTGAGCCGAACATTACAGTTCTGTCAGGTTGCTATTTCTTTCTTGTAGCCCATCCAGAAGGCTCGGTACTGTCTTTCATGCCCTCATAAAGCCTTGCGAATTTCTTGAGAGGGCATGCTCGGCAGCGATGCCTAAGCTACTCAGGGTCATTCGCACCCGCGGATAAGACCACCAACAATTAAGAGAGATTGTCACTATGTCGAATAAATCCAACGTCGCTACCGGTGCCGCTCTGGCTCTCGTGGCCGCCAGCCTGTTTGCTACCCTGCCTGTCCAGGCCGCCCAGGACACCAAAGCAGCTGAAGTGAAGTGCTTCGGCGTCAACGGTTGCAAGGGCCAGAACGACTGCATGACCGCCAAAAATGCCTGCAAAGGCCAGGGAGAATGCAAAGGCCAGGGCTTCAAGCTGATGACTCAGGCCAAGTGCGATGAGGCCGGTGGCAAGACCAGCGAATAATGCCGTTGCGGGGAGTGCCTGCCACTCCCCTGCTGGAGTCTTGAATGAGTAAGCGCAAAACACTGGGTTTCGGTCTTGGCCTTCGCAGTGAGTATTACCAGCAGATTCTTGAACAGCGACCTGCGGTCGACTGGTTTGAGATCATTTCCGAGAATTACCTGGTGGGAGGCGGCAAGGCTCTCTACTTCCTCGATGCGATCGGCGAGCACTACCCCCTGGTGATGCACGGGGTGTCTCTTTCGATTGGCGGCTCACATGCCTTGGACATCGACTACCTACGACAGCTCAAGCAACTGGCAGATCGGGTGCAGCCTCAGTGGGTGTCTGATCACTTGTGCTGGAGTCGAGGCAACGCCCATCAACTTCACGATCTGCTGCCGCTGCCGTTTACCCAGGAGAGCCTGCTGCATGTCGCGGCCCGGGTGCGCCTGGTGCAGGATGTTTTGGAGCGTCCCATCGTGCTGGAGAACGTTTCCTCCTACGTGCAGTGGACAACATCCAGCATGAGCGAGTCTCAGTTCCTCTCGGAGCTCAGTTACCTGACCGGGTGCGAGCTGCTTCTCGACGTGAACAACGTCTACGTCAGCTCGCGAAACCAGGGTTTCGACCCTTGGCAGTTCATCATGGAGTTGCCGCACGAGCGGATTCGGCAAATTCACCTGGCCGGGCACAGCGATTACGGGCAATACCTCATCGACACCCATGATCAGCCCATCGCTGATCCGGTTTGGTCTCTATACAGCAAGACGTTGAGCTACTTGGGCCCGACATCGACCTTGATCGAGCGGGATGACCAGTTTCCGCCGCTGGAGGAGCTGCTGTCCGAATTAGCACATGCCCGTGCTATCGCCAAAGCTGTGATATCGGGGGCCATCCCTTGAGCCTGATCGCCGTACAGACTGCATTTGAAACTTACCTGACAGGTGACAGTGCCCTGCCCTCCAACGAACTTTTGGAGCAGATCCGAGGTAGCACAGCGCTGAGTGCTCTCGAAGGCCTGCAGATCTACCACAATGCTTACCGTTCGCGCCTGCTTGCGGTATTGCGAGAAGACTTCCCTGCCCTGCTTCACTGGATCGGCAACGAATCATTCGAGCAGCTCGCACTGGCCTACTTGGCCGCCTGGCCACCACGACATTTCAGCATTCGCTGGCTGGGCGAGAAGCTGCCCGAGTTCATTGGCAGCTACGTCGAAGAACCCCAACTATCGCCGATGCGCGAACTCGCGGAGCTGGAGTGGGCATTTACACTGGCCTTCGACGCTCAGGATGTCGACACGCTTTCGCTGGAGACCATGAGTGAATTTTCGGCTGAAGACTGGATTTCACTAAGGGTTTCCCTGACTGCATCTGCCCGATGGTTGCAGCTGCAGTACAACACGCTGGAGTTGTGGAAAGCCGCCAAGTCCGGCAGCTTGCTGCCTGAAATTACCCGCCTACCAACGAACCTAGCCTGTCTTGTTTGGCGTCATGAACTCGTCTGCCAGTACCGGAGCCTGGAGCCAGCGGAGGCTTCTGCATTGCAGTTTCTCATCGAGGGCGGATCGTTCGCTGAACTCTGCGAGTCGTTGAGCGCCACGCATGGCGAGCAAGCTCCCTTGCAAGCCGCGACCTGGTTGAAGTTGTGGGTCAACGACGGTTTGCTAAAGCGCGGCCAGCTATTACACGAATGACCCGGAACCTTTAGGCTAGCGCTCTCTCTTTGGCCACTCCGAGCGCTTCTATGACTCACCGCATCATTCATTTCAAACAGCAAGCCTTGCTTGACCCGGAGACCTATCAGGCAATGCTGGCCGACGGCGTTGGTCACTGGGAGCGGCTTGCAGGAGAAGTCGTCGGCATAGAAGACGAAAAAAGCCACGAGTTCGCTGCATTGAAAAGCCTGTTCAAGCGCAAGCGGTACTCCTATGACACGCTGGAAATGCGCGAGCCAGGCGATCACTCAAACTGGCTTCGCGGCCGAGATGGTTCAGAAGGTATGACCAACGAGGTCACCAGTATCCCAGGGCTAAAAGAGCTCTCAGAACTGGAGATTTAGTGGGATAGCAGGTCAGCGCTCAAGCGCTGACCTGGGCCGAATAGCCAAGCTCCTGGATGAGTTCGCGGATCGATTCGGCACTTTCTGTGCTCTCAACGGTGACCTTGCCGGCCGCTCGATCCACTTCTACTCGTGCATCCTGATCCAGAGCTTGAATGGCCTTCGTGATTTTGCTCACGCAACTGCCACAGCCCATCCCCGCAACACTCAGACTAAACATGTCTTTCACCTCATTTCGTCCGCGGCTCAAGTTACCGCACGGACAGCATCGACCTTGACACGATGGCAAGGTCAAGTGTGCAAACGCCACAATAAGGCCCTGCCGTTGGCCAGTGGTATGGGAGCCTAGCCGATGTCCGTTGATTTCAATCTCAGAGCATTGAAGACCACCGACGCAGAGCTGACGCTCATCGCCAGCGCAGCAATCAAGGGCGACAGAAGATGCCCCGTGAGCGGGTACAGTAGCCCCGCTGCTAGCGGGATTCCCATCGCGTTGTAGAGGAACGCAAAGGCGAGGTTCTGCCTCATGTTCTTCACGGTCGCCACTGACAGGGTACGGGCTCGCAGGATGCCCATCAGATCTCCTTTGACCAGCGTCACTTGGGCACTGTTCATCGCCACATCGGTGCCCGTGCCCATGGCGATACCTACCTCAGACCTGGCCAGGGCGGGCGCATCGTTGATGCCGTCACCCGCCATGGCGACACGACGGCCATAGCCCTGCAAATCGGCGACGAGTTTCTCCTTATCCTGCGGTTTGACCTCACCATGCACTTCCTCGATTCCGAGCTGTTTCGCCACGGCCCTTGCTGTGGTGAGGCCATCACCAGTGGCCATGATGACCTTCACGTCTTCGCTTTGAAGCCTGGAGACAGCCTGTTGAGAAGTAGGCTTGATTGGATCGGAAACGGCCAGGAGTCCCGCCAGGCGGTCATCAGCGGCCAAATAAATAATGCTGATGCCCTCCAGACGCAGTTGTTCGGCGCGATTACGCAGCGGGGTAATGTCGACACCAGCCTCGTCCATCAGCGCGGTGTTGCCGAGCTGCAGTTGATGGCCATCGACTTGACCGCGCACACCAATACCCGAGCCAGACTCGAAAGTGTCCGGCTTGACCAGTGCAATGCCTTGACCACGCGCATGATCGACGATGGCATGAGCCAGCGGGTGCTCACTACCCTGGTCGAGACTGGCAGCCAGGCGCAGCACTTCGTTGGAGTCGTAACCGCCAGTCCCTTCCGCGCTATGGAATACCGGACGCCCTTCGGTCAGAGTTCCCGTCTTGTCAACGATGAGCGTGTCGATCTTGCATAGATTCTCGATGGCGCTGGCATCGCGGAACAACACACCGCTGCTTGCGGCCTTGCCGGTTGCGACCATGACGGACATCGGGGTTGCCAGACCCAGGGCGCAGGGACAGGCAATGATCAGCACCGCCACCGCATTGATCAGGCCAAATACCCAGCCTGGTTCCGGCCCAAATAGCCCCCACCCGAAGAACGTAAGGACCGCGATCAGGATCACCCCGACCACGAAATACCCAGCCACCGCATCAGCCATACGCTGCATGGGGGCCTTGGAGCGCTGGGCCTTGGCCACCATCTGCACGATCTGCGACAGCATAGTTTCGGCACCGACTTTCTGCGCCTCCATCACTAGGCTGCCGTGGGTGTTCAGGGTGGCACCGATAAGGGCATCGCCTATCCGCTTGGTAACCGGTACTGGCTCGCCGGTGAGCATCGACTCGTCGACTGCGCTCTCACCCTCCAGCACAGTACCATCTACAGGAACCTTCTCGCCTGGCCGGACACGCAGATGATCGCCCTGATGGACATGAGTCAGAGGAATGTCCTCTTCTACTCCATCGGGCCTGATGCGGCGCGCTGTCTTTGGCGCCAGTCCCAGCAGCGATTTGATTGCTGCGGACGTCTGCGAGCGAGCCTTTAGTTCGAGCATTTGGCCCAACAGCGTGAGTGAGATAATCACCGCGGCTGCTTCAAAATAGACGCCGATACGTCCGTCCTGAACAAAGGCCGCCGGAAACCACTGCGGAACCAAGGTAGCGGCCAAACTGTAGAAGTAGGCAGCAGCCGTTCCCAAACCGATCAGCGTCCACATGTTGGGACTGCGGTGCCGGATGGAGTCAATGCCGCGGACGAAGAACACCCAGCCACCCCATAGCGTCACGGGCGTCGCCAGAGCCAGCTCAACCCAGTTCTGGGTCGTGCCATGAAACAGTTGCAAGGAATGACCAGCCATCGCCAGCACGGTCACGATGACGGTCAGTGGTAGGCTCCACCAGAACCGCCGTGAGAAGTCCTTCAGCTCCGGGTTTTCCTCCTCTTCCAGTTCCGGGATGACAGGCTCCAGCGTCATGCCGCAGATCGGGCAGTTGCCAGGGGACGGTTGGCGAATCTCAGGATGCATCGGGCAGGTGTATGCGGCTCCTTCTGGTGCCGATATCGGGGGCTGACTCGTATGCTGATGTGCTTCATGAGACGAGTTGCCCATGTACAAGTGGGGATCAACTTGAAACTTCTCCAGGCATTTGGCACTGCAGAATCGGTAGGTCTTCCCTTCAACGCTCTCGCGATATGGGCTATCAGATTTCACCTCCATGCCACACACAGGATCGCGTTGACTTTCCGGTTGACCGTGCGAGTTGTGCCCATGTCCGTGATCGTGGCAGGAGGAATTTCGCATGTGATTTATTTCCTATCTTCGTCCTTAGAAACCGTGGCACCGCTAGCGTGGGAGTGCCCGCCATGATTGTGGCCAAACAGGTGCATAAGCGGGCATAGCAGCAGGATGAGGTATGGCAGGGCCTGCGAGATGTGACCGTAATGCTCGCGTGCCACATAGAAGATGCCGATTACGGCCAGCATGATCAGCGCAATGCCAATCTTGCTCTTCCAAAAAGGCGGTTCAGTGGTACTGGTGTGATGGGTATGGTCCATGACAATAGCCTCGTTTCAATGGCAGCTGGATCAGCATAGGTGTCCCAGACTGGGCGGAGTTGACGAGTATCAATAGACGTCAGCGTACGATCACCTTACCGACCATTCCCGACTGATAATGTCCTGGAATATTGCAAGCGAACTCCAGTTCGGTGGCGGCGGAGAAGGTCCAGATCAACTCTTCGCGTGCTCCAGGTCCGACAAGAACACTGTTGGGGTCATCGTGTTCCATACCAACCATCTTCATGCCGCCCATGGCATGGCCCATATTGCTCATGTCATGCGCACCCGTTGGGGACAGCGTGCCGTTCTGAAACATCGCAGCCATCTCTTTCTGATGTGCGGCATGGGATGCCGCTTTGCCAAGATTGAATTCGTGTAGCAGTGCACCGTCATTTTTCAGTACGAAGCGAACCGTCTCGCCTGCTTTGATCTCCATAGCTTTAGGTTCGAAGAAGATGTCCCCCATCCGTACTTCGATGGTGCGATCTACAGCCTGACTGTCTCCCGGTTGCCCGATGCTGTCTTTATTGTGGCCCGGGCTGGCCTGCGCATTGGCAGCACTGAGCAGCAAACCAAAGGCGGTGATAATGAAAGCGGGTCTGAGTTTCATGGTGTGCCTCTGGGGTATTGAGGAGGGATGAGTCCCGATTCTAATGAAGTGCAGTTGGCGGTACGCTGACGTGAAAATTACATCGCGGTAAGGTTCGTCCAATCGGTGCTACCCAGCTCGCGGCCGACGAGTAGCACCGGTGCTGGGCTAACGCAGAGCAAACTCACCGACCATTCCCGCCTGGTAATGCCCGGGCAATGTACAGGCGAAGCTCAAACTACCCGCCTGAGGGAAGGTCCACACGAACTCTTTGGTTGTGCCGGGCTCGACGAGAACAGCATTCGGATCGTCATGCTTGGCTTTGATGACTTCCGGATAGCCTGGAGGGTTGGAGTCTCCCGTGCCATAACGCTCATGCCAGACAATGCGTTCGGCCATGCCGGTCGGTGTCAATGTGCCGTCCTTGAACAAGGACGCCATCTTGCGCTGGTGCTCCAGCTGGGAAGCTGCTTGCCCGATGTTGAACTCGTGCATCAACGCGCCCTCGTTCTTCAAAACGAAGCGCACGGTTTCACCCGGTTTCACATCGATCGCTTTCTGGCTGTAGCTGATGTCGTCCATCTTCACGAAGATGGTACGAGTTGCTGGCGTCGCCTGGGTCTGCTGCCCAATGCCATTGCTACTGCCGCCGGTCTCGGCAAATGCCGGAAAAGTGGTGCTGATAAACAAAGTGCTGATCAGCAGCTTAAGGGGTATGCGGTTCATGGTGAGACCTCGTGATGGACGCTGGAAATCTCATGTTATTCCCCACTTGCTGCCAGGCCGCTGACCCCAAAACTACAATTGCGTCAGCTGGGAAAAAGCACGGCGCCTTAGAGGCGCCGCTAGGCCAAAGGAGCAATCACGAAAGGCCTGGAAGATGGGGGAAATCTTTACTGATGGCATTCCTTGTCGGCCATCATCAGCTTGTGCTCTCGAATCATTTGACCCAGCACGTCGTCTACGAGCTTGTCATGCTTTTCCATCCAGGCCAGATGCTCTTCGGTGGACATACCCGGAGCAGGATGTTCGTCGTGTAGCTGACCCATAATGTTTTCGAGCATTTTCATGTGCTCCTGCATGTGCACATGTCGCTCGCTGGCTGGGGCCTTCTCCGCCTGGATCAGCACAGCTTCTGCTTTGTCGCGCATCTGCTGGATGCGTTCGAATACTCGATCGCTGCCCCCTTCGGCCCAAGCCATAGAAGACAGCAGTAGCGAACCAACCAGAAATAAAGGTTTCAGCGATTTCATGGGGCAGTCTCCATCAGTGCAAACTATGGCCGGCACCTCTGTTTTTGGTCTGTCGAGGGCCGAGAGCACAACCCAGTGCTCATGCTTGCACCCTAGACAAGCCACCCTGTCAGTCACCTGAAGCCAGAATTACATTTTCGTAAGCTTCTGGTTGGGGGCGCGGTTTGCCTGCAAACTCAGGCCACCCGATTTTTGGAGTCTGCTCGCATGAAATTACTGGTAGCTGAAGATGAACCCAAAACCGGTGCATACCTGCAGCAAGGCCTCAGTGAAGCAGGCTTCAATGTCGACCGGGTTATGACCGGTACAGATGCTCTACAGCACGCGCTCAGTGAATCCTATGACCTCCTGATCCTGGATGTGATGATGCCTGGGCTGGACGGGTGGGAAGTGCTGCGCATGGTGCGCGCCGCCGGAAAAGACGTCCCAGTGCTTTTCCTGACCGCACGCGATGGTGTGGAGGATCGCGTTAAAGGGTTGGAACTGGGCGCGGATGACTACCTGATCAAGCCATTTGCTTTCTCAGAGCTTCTGGCCAGGGTCAGAACGCTGCTGCGCCGAGGCAATGGCTCACCCACGCAAACCACCATGAAAATTGCCGATCTGGAAGTCGATCTGATGAAACGGCGCGCTGTCCGGGGTGGGAAAAGAATTGACCTGACGGCGAAGGAGTTTTCACTGCTGGAACTGCTACTGCGCCGGCGCGGCGAAGTGCTCCCGAAATCGCTGATTGCTTCGCAGGTTTGGGACATGAACTTCGACAGCGACACCAACGTCATTGAGGTCGCTGTACGTCGGCTGCGCGCCAAGATCGATGACGATTTCGATCTCAAGCTGATCCATACCGCCCGCGGCATGGGGTACATGATGGATGCGCCGGAGTGAATATGAAGCACCTCTCGCTGACCGCTCGGATGAGCTTGATGTTCATGTCCGCGGTGATTGCCGTCCTGACAGTAGCGGGGCTGAGCTTCAACATGCTCAGCCAGCACCACTTTAAGATGCTGGACCGGCAGGCCCTGGTGGAAAAACTCGAATCAGCCAAACACATTCTCAACAACGCTCGCAGCGGAGCTAACCTCTCCGAGGAGTTACCGCAGTTGCGAGCCTTACTGGGGGCGCATCAGGATCTGGCCGCAACCATCCTGGCCAGCGACGGCGCAGTGCTCTTTTCCGACCCCAGAGCAGTCGAAGTGCCGGGACGCTTCAGGCGTGCCGATGAGCAGAGCATGTGGGAGTGGCAGAAAGACGAGCACATGTACCGGGGCATGACGGCTCAAATCTCTGTGACTGACCAACCCGAACCGCTTACAGCTCTGCTGATTCTCGATGTCACCAATCACACGCACTTTTTCGACACGCTGCAGCGATGGTTCTGGATTGGATTGGTCATCAGTGCCTTGGTCAGTGCGGCGCTTGGCTGGGTGGTTGCTCGCAGTGGTCTTAGGCCCCTGCGGCAAGTCACTGATGTAGCCTCCGGGATGTCCGCTCGCTCGTTACAGGAACGAATCCCTCTAGAACCAGTGCCGCGGGAACTTCAGCAACTGGTTCTATCCTTCAATGCGATGTTGGCTCGGCTAGAGGATGCCTTCGTTAGGCTCTCCAATTTTTCGGCCGACATTGCCCACGAGCTACGCACGCCCGTTAGCAACCTGATGACCCACACCGAGGTCGTGCTGAGCAAGAAACGCGATATCAATGCCTATGAAGAGAATCTGTACTCGAACCTGGAGGACCTGAAGCGCATGTCTCGCATGATCGATGACATGCTGTTCTTGGCCAAGGCTGATAATGGCCTGATCATCCCAGAGCAGGCCAGGATCGAACTGGCCGACGTAGTCTTCAAACTGTTCGACTACTACCACCTCCTGGCAGAAGAGCGCGACATTGAACTATCGCTCACAGGGAAAGGCCAAGTGCTAGGAGATCGGCTGATGCTTGATCGAGCGCTGTCCAACTTGCTGTCCAATGCGCTGCGTTACACGCCGGCGGGAAAGACAATTTCGGTTCTGATCCGCCAGACAGCGGACTCAACTATCTTCAGCATCGAGAACCCAGGTAACACAATCAGCTCGGAGCATCTAGAGAAGCTCTTCGACCGCTTTTACCGGGTCGACCCTGCTCGACGCGAAGGTAGCCCAAGCAACGCCGGGCTCGGACTTGCCATCACCCGATCCATAAGCGAGGCTCACAAAGGCCGCATTTGGTGCACTTCAGCGGCTGGCCTCACGGGCTTTCACATCGAATTCCCCCATCCCAGTTGATGTCGGTCTGCCGGTAAGTAGTCTACAGCCGACGGCGAGCCCAACTTGACAGAGCGAGCTCAGGTGCAATTCGACCGAGCGCAGATGGCTTTCGCCATCCAGGCAGGCAATGAGCGGTGAGCTGACACTAGAGCCCACCATTCGCTCTCGGGTTGTAGTAGTTTATGAAGCTTTGAAACGGCATCACCTACGCTTGCCTTGCCTTGCCTTGCCTTGCCCAGCCGATCCAATGCTCGAATGGCATCCCCCGCTCCAGTAGCGCCAAGAGCCATCAGCCATCTAGGCGCATGCCGAATCGATACGGTGGTCTTGCCAACCTGAAGCACCCTAGAACGTCCGGTGGTTAGGAAGACATACCGAACAGGAACCTGTGTTGTCAGCCCCCATATATTGGCGACGCTAGCCCCAGTGGCGACTGTCAGCTCACCTTGCACATTTGCCAATGAGCGGACGATCATCTCCGGTGCCGGTGTGCGCGCCGAACCGAGTTTCGACTGCAGCAACATAAAAGCCCCGAGCAACACGAAACAGCTTTCCACCGTCGACCAGGCGAGAGAGCCCTCGCTGCACAACATGACGAGATCCCTGGTGCACGAATCTGCCAGGTGTCAGAACTTCGCCTTCTGGAAGCTGTTGAATAATGTCTAGGATTTTCTCGGGAAGAGCCTTCATTGGCCGGCCAAATGCAGTGAGTGGCCCCTACCGAGAACCGAGAAAGCCTGCGCCCATCTTATGCGGGACAGATCATCGAACAATAGACCTGGCGCTTGGCTCCGTCCTGTGAGTACTGGCAGTCCCTGTGCGAGTAGGTCTGGCCTGATGCCGTTTTGAAGTCGTAGCCCAAGACTCGTTCGTCTGGATCATAGACCCTTACCAGCTCGGTCAGCCTCTCCATTGTCCAATCATTGGACCCATTTATCCTTGCGGGCAGCACAACCTGGACTGCCTCGACTAGCGTCCCCTCGGCGCGCTTTTCTAGCATGTGTTCCAGCTCTTCCTCAGTCGGAATCAGAAGCATCGTCCGCCATGAGGTGGTCTTCCGGCGGCGATTGATCACCACGTAAAACCAAGGGCGATGCTCCTCGAGCTCGACGAATCGCCACATTTGGAAGTCATTTCCAAACAACGGCGGATACGCGATTTCAGCGCGCTTGTACGTGAGAAACATCAGCACACCCCTTTTTAAGCTATATATAGCATAGCCCAAGAGACGCTAAAAAGGCTTCATCGTTCCTTTTGCGAGACAGCAAATGGAACTCAATGAAGCGCTTGGTCTGGTGATCAAGAATCTGAGAAATTTGAAGGATCTCCCCCAGGAAGGACTGGGCCCCAGCCAGAGCTATATCAGTGCAATCGAGCGCGGCAAGTGGAAGCCATCGATTGAAAAGGTTGAGCAGATTGCCGAGGTTGTCGGCATTCATCCTTTGACACTGCTGGTTCTGGCGTACCAACGGCAGACGCCTGGACTGAAGCCAGATGAGCTGCTGAAAAAGATCCAGCGAGAAATCATGAGCCTTAAGAACGGCCTGTCACCTGAGTAGGTAGCCGAACCAACGCTGGAAGGCCCCCAGGTTATCGAGCGCCTTGTACACCACCGAAAAGCCGATGATGGCGTCGATCACGTAGGGGCTGATGCTGATATTGCTCAGCACCCCGAACAGCAGGGTGATCGAGTGGCCGAGCGCGAACAGCGTGACGTACAGCCCCACGTCTTTCAGGCGGTAGAGGAAGAAGATCACCCCGAACAGGAACAGCAGATGGTCGTAGCCGGTGATCATGTGCTTGGCGCCCATGTACACGAACGGCATCAGCAGCACGCCGCTGCTTTCTTGGATGAAACCCTTGTCGCCTTCGGGCACGCCATGGGCGAGCGCCTCGGGCATGCCTATCAGCAGTAGAACGAAAGCCAGCAGGGGCAATAGAAACGGTCGACGCAGGGCGCCGTGACCGCAAAATGATAGCGATTGCATAAAGAGATCCTGAGTTGATGAGGTCTGGGCCACGAGGGCCAGAGTCAGAACACCCGTCAGGATCTTGGAGGGCGCTCTATGCGCGTGCGGGGGCCGTGGGCCAGCCGCTGGTCATAGGCAAACGCGGGCTGCCCTGCGGACACACGCCTAGGCGCTGGCAGCCAGGCGCTCAGGTGCGGCGTTTCATGCACATGATCGGCCATCAGCGATGAGTTCTGGTGGTCTCCCCACAGCTGGAAATCCTGCCCGAACGAATCGTCGTGACTGTGCGGATGGTCGTCGTAATTCGCTTGCGCAGCCGATCCATTGCCAGCGGCATAGCCCGCCAGCGCATGTCCCGTCCACAGCAATAGCGACAGCAGTGCCAGGACAGAAAGGGATCGACAGGTAGCGATTTGGATCAGCATCGACGGACTGATTACGACTCGACAGGGGAAAGCGTCTGGTTTGACGCATCCCCTCGGGGGGGATAGGATGCGACGGCAATTATCCTTGCATGAGACTCGGCGATGAGCAAGCACGAACACGAACATCAGCACCAAAGTCATAAGGAAATCATCAAAAGGTTGAAGCGTGCCGAGGGCCACCTGCGCAGCATCGTTGGCATGATCGAGGACGGCCGCGCCTGCGTGGACATTGCCCAGCAACTGCATGCGGTCGAGAAAGCGGTGTGCCAGGCCAAACGCACGCTGATCCAGGATCACATCGATCACTGCCTGGAACATACGGTCGGCGCCCTTACCAACGGTGAGCGGGCGCCACTGGAAGAGTTCAAGCAGATCACCAAGTACCTTTGAGCACCCTGCCATGTCGTCCTTCGCCGAAATTCTCCAGCAAGGGGCCTCGCAGGCCTGGCTGTATGTCCCCACCGCCATTCTGCTGGGCGCGCTGCATGGCCTGGAGCCCGGACACTCGAAGACTATGATGGCCGCCTTCATCGTGGCCATTCGTGGCACGGTGCGCCAAGCCATGCTGCTCGGTCTAGCCGCCACCGCCTCGCACACCGCCGTGGTCTGGCTGGTTGCCATCGGCGGCATGTACCTCGGGCAGAACCTCGACGCCCAGACCACCGAGCCTTACTTCCAGCTCGCTTCAGCGGTGCTGATCATCGCCATCGCCCTGTGGATGCTCTGGCGTACTTGGCGCGGCGAGCAGATGTGGCGTTTCGAGCAGGGCGATGATCACCATCACGCGCATGACCACACGCACGATGAAAGCCGACGCATCGACACCGGGCATGGGCGTATCGAGCTGTCGATCTTCGAGGAAGGTGTAGCGCCGCGCTGGCGGCTGCACACCCTCAGCGGCCACCCGTGGCAAGCCGCCGATGTCGGCCTGCAGACCACCCGCGAGGACGGCAGCATGCGCCGCTTCGCCTTTGCCCAACGTGACGGCTATCTGGAATCCGTGGATGAAATTCCCGAGCCGCACGCATTCAATGTGCGCCTGAGCCTCGGCCATGGCGGCCACTCCCACGACTACGACCTGGAGTTCCACGAGCATGAGCATGACCACACGCATGCTGAGCTGGAAGGTTTGGAGCTGTCTCTGGAGGGTTACCAGGACGCCCACGAACGGGCTCACGCCAACGACATCCGGCGCCGTTTCGCCAGCCGCAACGTCAGCACTGGCCAGGTCATTCTGTTCGGCCTGACGGGTGGGCTGATCCCCTGCCCGGCGGCCATCACCGTGCTGCTGCTCTGCCTGCAGGTCAAGGAAGTCACCCTGGGCGCCGTACTGGTGCTCTGCTTCAGCATCGGCCTGGCCTTGACCCTGGTCACCGTAGGCGTCGCCGCGGCCATCGGCACTCGCCATGCGTCCAACCGCTGGCCCTGGCTGGGCGTGGTGGCGCGCCGCGCGCCCTACCTGTCGAGCCTGCTGATCATCGGCGTGGGCATCTATGTCGGCCTGCACGGCTGGGCCGGGCTGAACGCCTGAGGTGTGGGACTTCTCCGCCTACCTGGGGCTGTTCGTCGCGGCCTTTGGTGCCGCCACCCTGCTGCCGATGCAGTCGGAGGCAGTGCTGACCAGCCTGCTGCTCGCCGCCAAGCAACCAGCGGCCATGCTGCTGTTGGTGGCCACGCTCGGCAATGTGCTCGGCTCGGTGGTCAACTGGCTGCTGGGGCGCTACATCGAGCACTTTCGCCATAAGCGCTGGTTCCCGGTGCCGGAGGACAAGCTGCAACGCGCCCAGCAGGCCTACCATCGCTACGGTCGCTGGTCACTGCTGTTGAGCTGGGCGCCGATCATCGGCGACCCGCTGACCGTCATCGCCGGCACCCTGCGCGAGCCGTTCTGGAGTTTCCTGTTGATCGTGCTGGCGGCCAAGGCAGGGCGTTATCTGGCGCTGGCCGCGTTGACGCTTGGGCTGCTGGGATGACGCGCGACGCCGGACTCGATCTGATCAAGTGGCTGGCCATGCTCAGCATGCTGATCGACCACCTGCGTTATCTGTGGCCGGACGCATATGCCCTGTTCGTCATCGGCCGCCTGGCGTTTCCGCTGTTCTGCTTGGGTATTGCCGCCAACGTGGCCAGAACCCGTCCAGGAGAATTTTTCTGCGAGGGCAATGCGCGCTACCTCGGCTGGCTACTGGCCTTCTCCCTGCTCTCGGAGCTGCCTTACCGTCTGCTCTCGCCGGAGAGCGCGACGCTCAATGTGATGCCGACCCTGTCACTTGGCCTGCTGGTGGCCTGGGGCGTCCACCATGCCGATCGAAACAGCCTGTTCCTGGCTATCGCTGCGCTGGTCGTCGCCCTGTTGCTGCACCGGCAGCTGATGTATGGGGTGATCGGCGTGGCGTTGCCGGCCGCCTTTGTTCTCGGGCTAAAGGGCCTACGCTGGTGGCCATTGCCTGTCGCCCTGGCGGTGTTGGCCAATAGCCGCAACCGCTGGCTGGTGGAGTGGGGAATAGTGCCGGAGACCCTGGCCATGTTCGCCATGGCAGGCGCAGCCGTGTTGCTTGGGTTAGCCCTGTTGCATCACCCCATGTCCTACAAGGTCTGGCCCGTTGGCCGCTGGGGATACTGGTTCTATCCAGGGCATTTAGCCGTGATATACCTCATGAAACTCTAGGCGCTGAGCAGCACGAAACCAGTCCGCTGTTGGCCTTACGCTGCCAGTCCTCAGTACAACAGGCGCTGGCTCCGACCTCATTTGCAGATCGAACCGCTGTCGGAACGAATTTTCGTCAGAGAAGGGTCTATAAATCGTGCCAAAAAATCAGATTCTATAATCGCTCTATAATCACTTTATAATCGTCTATAAAGTGCATTCTAGAGCGATCCGGCAGCCTACAGACCGGCAGAACCATAAGTCGTAATCTGCTTTCGCGCGGACTCGTTGAGTGCAATCAGCTATCGGGTTTGGCCTTCTTCACTGGCGGCAGAAAAAACATTGGCCTCTGCGGAGGGGCAATCAGTGTGTCAGTGGACTTGATACTTGTGCCCTTGCGACGTTTCGTTTTTCCACCCTTGTCGACCGCAAGCACATCACCTGTAGCGATCGCCATATCCAGGGCCTGCTTTACACGTAGCTCGTCCGCCATTGTGTAATTCGTCAGCCCGCTCATTAGGCCGCGGAACGGCTGTCGCTCACGGTCATAAATCTGCCTGGGGAGGAGCTCTGATAGCTCGCCACGGATACGGTCGTCCGTAGCATCGTCAAAGTGGTGCTCATCCAACAGCAGATCAGGCTGCCCAGTTACGGCGATATCGCGATTGGCGTCATAACCGAAAAAACTGGACGGTGACAGCATATGGGAAAAATTATTGCCGTACTTCCAGTGGATCTTCTTCATCACATCATTAGCACGGTAGTTGTTTGCCAGGTGGATAAACCAATAGGCCATCGGGTTGTTGCCGGCTGGGCGGATGAAAAAAACCGTCATGTACTCCGCGCCGCTTTCTTGCTTGATGCCCTCTGACAGAAAGCGCTGGATGATGTATTGCCAGTTTCGAGGCTGATGAGCCTTCAAATCCTTCAACGTGCTCCATGGCACATGGTGATCTAGGCCAATATTGGAAATGGCTTTGCGATTGGCTTGTCGGTCAGCAAGGTACGTCACCAGGAAGTCGACGTTGAACGTGAGCAGAACCTCGGCACTGCTCAGGTTCTGGAAGATCCATTTGATTCTGGGGAAAGGAACGTCGCCGTATCCGTACTGATCCAGCAGGAAGAGCACACGCTCACCTTTACCGAACTGTTTCAGCTTTTGCGCGATGATTGGCAGGGCCTGAGTGAATTCGGCGGTATGTAGGTGTACATCTTGACCCACTCGAGGAGCATGACCTCGAGTGGCCAGCACAGAATGCAGGCAAGCAATGTTCTCAGGCTTCACATCCACGAAGTGGTGCTGTGAGCGTATGGTGCGTGGCTTGATGCGGTCCTGGTTGTTACGCACCTCTGATTCTTGAATGGCTTCCAGTGCGATCACTGGAGAGCCGAAATGGGTTCCGCCAGCACCGTCGTGGTAGATGCCACCACCGCTGAAGCCATCAACGATGGACAGGCCCAGCTCTGGCATCAGTTGGTTCCGCATCAGTACATCGATGTAGGCCTGGATGTACTCATCAATAATCTGATGTTTGATCTTGCTGTGGGGGTCAATGGTGGGGAACGTCTGAGTTAACCAGTCCCAGCGATACTTCTCGTCATCCTTGGCCATCGCTATTCCTTATTTTTGTATCAGGCGAGATTGAGCAGCGGAATTTCATCCCAGGTCTGGCCGTTCAACAGCCGCCCGTTGGCCTTTTTCGAGCGCTTTACACCATCAGCGCCCCAGCCACCCCATTGCTTGAAGAAAAAGGCTGAGTCGAAGGCATCGCACTGCTTATGGATACTGTCGACCCACTCTTGCTTCATCGGGCGAGCTTTGGGGCCAGACTCACCACCAACAATCACCCAGTGGATGTCGGTCAAGTCCAACTCCCCCAAGTCTTCCAGTAATGGCTCAACAGAGAGGAAACGAATCGTAGCGTCAATACGGCGTAGGCAGTCGATCCTGGGCACTCCATATTCGCGATCCTCGACCGACACACCCAGCCACGCATTCGCAGGCGGAGTCCGAGTACTGAAATATGTGGCCAAGCGTTCAGCGCGCTTGGTGAGTATCTGGAATGTGTGCTGAGAGGCCTTTTGAATCACCTCGAAAACCTGATCGATGTAATCGTCTGGTACTTGTTCGTGGAACAGGTCGGACATCGAGTTTACGAAGTAGATGGTCGGCTTCTTGCGCTGCAACGGCTCCTGAAGCTTCTCCGGTCGCAGGGTCAGGCGAAAACCGTTTTCATATCCGGGCGTACCCATCGCCTGTAGACGGTGCGCCATATTTTCGGCGTAGCAATGCTTGCAGCCCGGCGAAACTTTGGTGCATCCCACTACGGGGTTCCAAGTCATTTCAGTCCATTCGATGCTTGTCTGTGTACTCATTGCACAGTCACTCCTGTCCTGCGTCGATGTTAGTGAGAAGCTGGCATATGAGTCAAAGTGCCAGCATTGATTTCAAAGGTGGCGCTTGCCGCTAGGCCACCAAAAGAAATGGCGGGATCGATATAGCGCATGGCTGACTTGATGTCCTTCCAGCCCACGTAGGTCATCAGTGCCTTGAGATCCCAACCATTGGCCGTTGCCCAAGTGGCGAAGCCGCGGCGTAGCGAATGACTGGTATACAGCTCAGCCGAGATGCCTGCGCGCTGCAATATCTGGCGTAACAGGCTGATCAGGCTACCGGGGTGCAGCGCTTTGTCGTTCAGGTGCCCCCAGCGATCCAGGCGGCGGAACACAGCCCCTCGCGCTATGCCGGCGACACTGATCCAGTCGAGATAAGCCTGTACTGGGCAGAGGCGTTTCAGGGCTGGGGTGTAATGGGTCGTGCCGAGGTTCTCCCGATCACCCTTGCTCTGCGGCAAGAACAAAGTCATGCCGGCGCCGGCCTCAACTTGGACATGCTCAACCTGCAGACGGCAGAGCTCGTCGCTGCGGAACCCCCGCCAGAAGCCAATCAGTAATAACGCCAAGTCGCGCCGGCTTCGCAGCAGGCTTGCCAAGTCGCCCGACTCCTGAGCGCGTTCGGCCTCCTGACTCAGCCACTGAACCGCCTTTTCTAAGTGCTGCAACTGCAGTGGGGCTGCCTGCTTAGCCTGCGCCGGATGCAGGGTGCGGATGCCTTTGAGTACCTGGCGCACTGTGGGTGTCTTGGTCGGATCGGGGAAGCCCTGGCTGATGTGCCATTGGGCCAAGGCGGCCAGACGCTGCTTCATCGTACTGAGGCTCAGGGTGTCGGCGTAGTCCACCAGGTAGCGCACGATACTGTCGCCGGTCGCCGGCAGGAAGCCGCCCCAGGTTACCTCGAAGTGTTCGACGGCCGACTGGTAGCTGCGGCGGGTGTTTTCCCGCGTGCCGGCTTGAAGGTAGCGCTCGACGTTCTTCATCGCCTGGGTTTTGCCCTATGTGTACTGGGAAACGACCGGGAAACAGCCATTTTCACCCATCTTATTGAATAAGCCTCCATTATTTTATCTGATTTATTTGCTTCTAACTGGCTTTACATCAATCAAATTTAATATGTAATTACATGGTATGTAATCCACTACGAAATCGTAGGAGCAGACCATGGCCCGTGGCGGCATCAACAAGGCGCTGGTTCAGAAGGCACGGCAGGCCATCCTGGCGCGGGGCGAGAACCCCAGCATCGACGCGGTACGGGTCGAACTGGGCAATACCGGCTCGAAAACCACCATTCATCGCTACCTGAAAGAACTCGAAGACGCAGACCACGGCCGGAATGCGACTGCAATGCCGCTCAGCGAACAGCTGGCCAACCTAGTGGCCCAGTTGGCGGATCAGCTCAAGGAGGAAGCAAAGGCCGACGTAGCTCAGGAGCGCGAGCAACTGGCACTCGAACGGCTCGATTACCAGAACCAGGCCCGGCTGGCCGAAAGCCGTGTCCAGCAGTTGGAAGGTCAGTGCGCTGGGTTCACGGAGCAGCTCCAAGCCGCCCAGCAAGCACTGCAGCAGGAGCAGCAGCACCGCCAGCAGTCCGATATAGAGAATGCCCGCCTGCAGCAAGCCAACCACGACCACGAAGCGCGCCTGCGGGACCGCGAAGAGCAGATTCGCTCGTTGGAAGATATGCATCAACATGCTCGCGATGCCCTGGAGCACTATCGCCAGGCCAACAAGGAACAGCGAGAGCAGGAGCAGCGCCGGCACGAGTCGCAGGTGCAGCAACTGCAACTGGAGCTACGGCAATTGCAGCAGACCCTGATCGTCAAACAGGACGAGCTGACCCAGCTGAACCGCGACAATGCGCGCCTGCTTGCCGAGGCGCGGCAGTTGCAAAAAGAGCAGCATGCGCAGCAACAGCTACTGGCGCAGAAGGTTCAGGCCTTGGAGGCCGCCCAGAGCACGTTAATCGGCGCTGAGCGCGCGAATGAAGCCCTGGAACAGCGCTGCAGCACATTGCAGGAGGAAGTTTCACGACTGAGCGAGACCTCCGCGACCCAGGCGCAGCAAGTGCAGAACCTGCAAGAGCGCTTGGCCGAAGCTGCCACGCACCTGAAGCTACTCGGGCATACGCCGCTCACTGGCAGCGGTAATGAAACCGGTACATGACCCAGTGTTTCCAGTTCGAAGGCCGCCCTCGGCAGGGATCAAACTGGCAGTCCATATTCAATCGCACGAATAGCCTGCCGCACGGCGCGCGTACCAAATCCGGTTACCAGTAGCTCGACCGGCCTCTCATTGGACAGCGCCACATTCGGCGCAGTTAGCCAGCGGAGCGTACCTCCTAGTTCACCCTCGTGCAGTTCCAATAGCGCATCGAGGATCTCGATAAGACGACAGAACACCTCGCCTGCCTGCATAGACATCACGGCACTGTCGGGGGACGCAGGGACCCAGTCCGCGATCTGCTCCGGCGATCGTTCCAGCTCGCGCGCCAAATCGGAGATCAACGAAAGCGGCAGGCCCGCCAGCACAGCGATGTGCAGATAGTAGTGGCCTTTCGGCAAACCCAGTTTTTCGTGGAGCCTGCCCATAACCGCCTCCTGAACCATTGGCCTCTTGATACTGCCATTTTGGCCACGACTGCTCACATGATGGTCGCCAGGCATTCGCACCGTAGCTTCAAGACAGACCAAATGAACACCCTAGCTGAAGTCGGCTCGGCAGGGCCAGGCCGCATTAGCAATGGCGCTTTCACCGGTGCTACCCTTGATTTCTGCCCAAGAGCTTCCTCTCCCGGGTACAGATACCGGTGATGAAACTTGGTTTGAGGCGGCCTCATTGAGGCCGCCTTTGGCGCTTCTGGGAGAGGCTTCAGTGCTAAGCAGCCCGCAGCTTTGTTGTACGCGTCGAAGCGTAAAGCCTCGACCAAAGCTGTTCGCAGGCCCTCTAACTCGGCATTTTCTCCAATTTTCTGGACTCGCGCAGGCAACGGATTGCGGGAATTATCTGCAATTATCTCGGCATAGATAATTGATCAATATTTAGCCGCCACAGGCAAGTTGCGCATCGTTTTTGACGTTCTTCCGCGAGTGCAACCAAGCGGCTGATCCATCCTTTTTCTCTGGATGGCTGAAGCGGCCTTTACTTGAGCAGCGCCTCTCAAAGTTATTCCTTTAGATACAGCAAGTTACAGAACGAATGTCCTAATTTTTGGCTTATCTCGGCATGACCCCAACAGGGCTTCGTCTGACCCGCACGCGGGGCCGCTGTCCTGGCGGCCCTGCCTTCGCTCCGCCCTTCCCTACAGCCTTTTGCCGCAACGCCGCTGGCCTCGCCAATGGCGCCTGGCCGACAATCCCCCGCAGCCCTGAGCCCATGCTTTCCTGGAACTGGAATCCGCGATGCAGAACGCTCATATCGGCCTGGTCATCATCGGTCTCATCATCGCTTTTGGCCTGGTGCTGTTCTATTTCGACCACCTGCGCGAGCCCCGCAAGCCGCCACCCGCGGAGGATGAAGCCACCTGAAACGCCAACGGCCCGGTTTATCCGGGCCGTTGCGTTGTTGGGGTGCACAAACCGTAGGTTGGCGCCGAGCGCAGCGAGGCCCAACGGTGCGGTGCTCGACATCGCTACGTTGGGCTTCGTACCTCAGCCCAACCTACGTGCTGCATGCGCGTGGCACCGATCAACTGAGCAGCACCACCCCGCCCGGCAGCTCGGTGACCGTGGCGCCGTAGGCGTCGCGGATCAGGGCAGCGACTTCAGCCAACTGGTCGAGGCGGAAGCGGGCCTGCACCTTGCGCCGGCCGAGTTCCTGGTTGACCAGCAGGATCATCCCCGGGCGGTAGCGGTTGATCTCGTCGATCACCGTGGCCAGGGGCGCGTCGTCGAACACCAGCAGTTGTTGGCGCCAGGCCATGACCACTGCCGGGTCGAAGGCGATTGGTTCGCTGCGACCGCCTGCGTCATAGGTCAGCTGGCGGCCGGGCGGCAGCAGCAGGCTGCGCCCGCGCACCTCCACCGCCAGGCTGCCTTCCAGGCAGGTGACGCAGATGGCCTCGCCCACGGCGCGGACGTTGAAGCGTGCACCGGCGGCATCCAGGGTGCCGGCCCCGGCCACCACGCGGATCGGCGCCTTGGCCAGCACTTCCACCTCGCCTTCGAGCAGTTCGATGCCCGCCACGCCGCCGCCCAGGGGGCGCCGGTTGATGCGGGTAAGGGTGTTGAGTTCGAGGGTCAGGCCCTCGGCGAAGTCCACACGACGCTGCTCGCCCACTGCGGTGCTGTAGTCGGCGCCCATGCCGGGAAGCGCGTCCGGCAACCAGGGGCGCGCCATTACCACGGCCAGGGACGCGGCGATGGCACCACCGAGGAAGGCACGCCGGCCGAAGCGCCGGGGCGGCAGGCTGGCCACCGGCGGCGCAGGCTGCTGCAACGCCAGCGCGGCGGGCGCCAGGGCCTGCCACAACTCCCGGGCACGGGTGAAGGCTGCGCTGTGGCGCTCGCTTTGCGAGCACCACAAGCGGAAGGCCTCGGCGTCACGGGTGGTGGCGCGGCCGGAAGTGAGGCGGAGCAACCAGGCTCGGGCTTCTTCCTCCAGCCGGGTCTGCCCGGCGGTGCCGGAATCGGGTGCTGTCATGGCGTCGTCGTTCAACCGCAGCTGTTCTCGGGAGTGATCGCGGGGCGCTCGTTCAGCCCCTCGACCCTATGACTGTTTTCCGGCGCCGGGACCGAACCGTTGCACCACTTTTCTTTCCAGGCGCGCTGCGCAATAGCCCAGCGCGGCCTTGAGCTCCTTCTCCACCATGCGCGTGGAGATGCCGAAACGCCGGGAAATCTCCAGGTGCGGCACCTCTTCCATGCGCGCCGCGATAAGGATCTGCCGGCGCCGTGGCGTCAGCTCCGCCAGCGCTGTGACCAGCGCCCGGATCTCGATCTGCCCGCCGACGATCACCGCCGGGTCGAGGTGCTCCTCGGCCAGGTGCAGCAGGTCCTCGACCTCCTCGCCGGTGAGCAGGCGCGCGTCCTGGGCACGGCGGTCGGCGGCGACGTTGAGGGCCATGCGATAGAGGTAGGCGCCAGGCTTCTGCACGCCTTCCGGCTCGTCCATGCGATCCAGGCGAAGGTAGGTTTCGTGGAGCACATCGTTGGCCAGGTCATCCGACCCCAGGCGCCGTCTCAGGCGCGTCCTGAACTCCTCGTAGGAAGCCAGAAACAGCCTGAGCATGGTGCCACGCTCCTTGTTATTCATGCCCCCGCAGCTCCTTCCCACTTGTTGCATTCCATGCTGGCGGCCGCCTCCGGAACCACCAGCACGGTGACCGGCTGGGGCAGGGATGACGGTGGCGCCCTGTCGATCATCAGGCCACGCAGGCTTTCCACCAGTGCCGCATCGCGCCGCAGGTTGCCGGTGGGCCCCAGCAGGCGGCTGTGCTCCACCAGGCCGACGGGGCCTATCCAGAGCTGCAACGCGGCGCGGTAGCCACCGGGCCGGGTCAGTGGTGAACGGCACAAGGCCTTCTCCAACGCGCCCTGCAGGGCCGCCGCGAAGCTGCCCTGTTCCCAGCGCGTCGCCGCGCCGTGGTTGCGCCCCGAGGGCGCCGTCGAAACCTTGGCCGGCAACACGGTGAAGGCCCGGCCTTCGCTGTGCTGGGCCATGAGCCCGGTACCGGTCAGCAGCCTGGCCAAGGCCTGGCGTGCGCCGAGCCGGCCGTTGACCGACGCCGAGCGCCGCCCGCGCGTCAGTTCGCGGTCCACCAGGATGGCCATCCCGGTCAGCTCGCTGAAGCGCTCCAGGGCCTGGGACAGGTCCTGCGCCGGCAGGTCGAACTCCAGCGGGCCTTCTTCGGCCCGGCCCTCACCCGCGGAAACCATGCAGGGCAAAGCCGCCAGGCAGCAGGCTGCGACGAGGAGGACGATCAGCACCGCTGGCGCGAGGCAGCCCCTCGCCACGGCTTCCATTGACATAGGCGGCTTCCGACCCGTACTGCGTGTCGATGCGTTGCTGGCTTGACCCAGGAAGGCAATCCTGAGGTCTGTTCATGTCGATTGTGTGACGGCCCCTGCAAAAAAGACTTCGCAGCGATGACGGCGCTTTTACCGTAGATTTCCCGGCAATGATCCAGCATCTGGAGGCAATCATGCCCGCACGCATCGCCCTCGCCGGCCTCGTTCTCGCCCTTGCGCCGCTGTTGGCCAGCGCCGATGAAGGCACCCCGCAAGGCAGTTGCATCAGCGCCGAAGTGAACGGCTACAAGGCCCTGTCCTATGACTGCCTGAGCCAGCGCCTGGCCAACCCGGAGGGCGCCGAGGCGGCCCGCCGCAACCAGGCCGCCCTGCAGGTGCCCATCGAGCGCCGCCCGGCCAACCAGCTGGGCCTCGCCACGCCGGCCGCTACCGGCGTGCGCATGGGCGCCAACTTCGGCCACTCGGTGCAGCCGCAACGCCCGACGCCCTGACCCCACGCCAGGCAACCGCTCTAGTCCGCCCTTTCAGCGCAGCCCGCGCCACTCCTGCTTATTCGTTTATCGAATTTAAAAAGACAAATTAATTCTTTTTTGTCCGCTCCAGCCCCCTGCCAGAATCGCCTCGCCAGCGGGCAACCCCCTCCGGCGAACGGCGGCGCTTCCCACCCGGAAGCGACCGCCCCCGACAGATGAGCGGAGCCCGGCCATGTGCGCCAGGGCCCGCCAAAGGAGCTGGATATTCATGAAGAAGCTGACTGCCCTCACCGCACTCGCACTCGCCCTTTCCACCCTTTCCGGCCTGGCCCAGGCCGACCGCCTCGATGACATCCGCAAGGCCGGCGTCCTGCGCGTCGCGGCCTTCGACAGCAACCCGCCCTTCGGCTTCGTCGATGGCGAGACCAAGCAACTGGCCGGCCTGGACGTGGACTACGCCCGCGCCATCGCCGACAAGCTCGGGGTCAAGCTGCAGCTGCAACCCACCAACCCGGCCAACCGCGTGCCGCTGCTGGTGGCCAACAAGGTCGACCTGGTGCTGGCCAACTTCACCATCACCCCGGAGCGCGCCGAACAGGTCAACTTCAGCATTCCCTACTTCTCCTCGGGGCAGCAGTTCATCGTCAGGAAAGGCACCCTGAAGAACACCGACGACCTGAACAAATGGCGCGTGGGCGTCGACAAGGGCACGGTCAACGAAGGCGTGCTGCGGGAGAAATTCCCCGGCGCCAAGGTGGTGGCCTATGACGACACCCCCTTCGCCTTCACCGCCCTGCGCAACGGGCAGGTCCAGGCCATTACCCAGGACGGCCCCAAGCTGATCGGCCTGCTGGCCAACGTGCCGGACAAGGACAAGTACGAAGTCCCGCCCTTCACCATCTCCAGCGACCTGATCGGCGTCGGCATCCCCAAGGGTGAAACCGCGCTGACCGAGTACGTCAACCAGACCCTGCAGGAGCTGGAAGACCAGGGCCGCGCCCAGACCATCTACGACACCTGGTTTGGCCCGGACACCAAGACCCCGCTGGCGCGCCTGTACAAGATCGGCACGGTGCACTGATCGCGCCATGAACCGGTGGGCCCGCGCCTGGAGCCCATCGACCACACCGCACGCCTTCCCTCCCCGATCCCCGCCTATGCGGGGATCACCCATTGAAAGACCTCGACAATGTTCGGCGACCTCCTCGCTCCCCGTTACCTGCATTGGCTGCTGGACGGCTTCCTGCTGACCCTCGGCACCTCGCTGCTGGTCTGCGTCATCGGCACCCTGCTCGGCGCCCTGGTCGCCGTCGGCCGCCAGTTGCCCGGCCGCCTGTCCTGGCCGGCACGCAGCTACCTTTCGGTGCTGCGCAACACACCGCTGCTGGTGCAGCTGTTCTTCTGGTACTTCGGCGTGCCCGCGCTGCTGCCGGAGGAACTGGTGTTCTGGCTCAACCTGCCCCATGAGCTGGCATTGGGCTCGGTCACGCTGGCCTGGCCCTCCTTCGAGTTCCTCGCCGCCGCGCTGGGCCTGTCGCTCTACACCAGCGCCTTCATCGCCGAAGAGCTGCGCGCCGGCATCGCCTCGGTGCGCCCGCAACAGCGTGAAGCGGGTATGGCGCTGGGCCTGCGACCGGGCCAGGTGTGGCGCTACATCATCCTGCCCCAGGCTTTGCACACGGCCTTGCCGCCGCTGTTCGGCCAGTACATGAACGCCCTGAAGAACAGCTCCCTGGCCATGGCCATCGGCCTTGCCGAGCTGTCCTACGCCTCGCGCCAGGTGGAGACGGAAACCTTCAAGACCTTCCAGGCCTTCGGCATCGCCACCCTGCTCTACCTGGGCGCGGCGATCGCCATCGAAGTGGCCGGCACGCTGATCCACCAGCATCGCCGCCACGTGCGCGGGGAGGCCTGAGATGGATTTCTCGGTAATCCTCGACAACCTCGATTACTTCCTGCTCGGCGCCTGGCCCGATGGCCCCCTGGGCGGTGCGGCGCTGACCCTGCTGCTGTCGCTGCTCTCGGGCATTGCCTCGGCGGCGCTGGGCCTGGTCCTGGGCATCGCCCTGGCGGTGCTCGAAGGCCGGCCGCGCCTGGTGCTGCTGGCGGTGCTGGGCTTCTTCCGCGCCATTCCGGTGCTGATGCTGATCTTCTGGAGCTACTTCCTGCTGCCGGTGCTGTTCCAGGTGGATGTACCGGCGCTGGCGACCGTGGTCTGCGCGCTGTCGCTGATCGGCGGCGCCTACCTGGCGCACTCGGTGTGCGCCGGCATCCAGAGCCTGCCGCACGGCCAGTGGGACGCCGGCCGCGCCCTGGGCCTGCGCCCCTGGCAGGTGCTGCGGCTGATCATCCTGCCCCAGGCGCTGCCGATCATGCTGCCGTCCTTCCTCAACCAGTGGGTGTCGCTGATCAAGGACAGCTCCCTGGGCTACGTCATCGGCGTCGGCGAGCTGTCCTTCGTCGCCACCCAGGTGAGCAACCGGGTGATGGTGCACCCGACCGAGGTGTTCCTCTTTGTGGCGTTGTTGTATTTCGTGATGTGCGCAGGGCTCGATCTGCTTGCGCGGGTGGCGAGCCGTAACCCAAGACGCCGTGCCACCTTGTAGGTCGGGTGAAACCCGACGCTCCGGCACGATCCCACGCGGGTTTCACCCGCCCTACGGTGATACGAGGTAGGACATTGCATCGTTGGGCCTCGCTGCGCTCGGCGCCAACCTACATGCCCGTATCCTGGCGACGTTGGCGGCGATTGATGGGTTTCGCGTAGCTCGCGGAACGCCGCCCGACCCATCCTACGGTCCAGGTGATGTGCTCTTCGTAGGATGGGTAGAGCACAGCGAAACCCATGCTGGCCGGCGCCAAGCAAACGCGAAGTCCCGATACGACCCCACGCGGGTTTCACCCGCCCTACACAACGTGGAACCGGGAGCTGCTAGGCGAAATGCCGGTTGGCGATGCGTTGCAGGCCGAGGTTTTCGCGCAGGGTGCGGCCTTCGTATTCGTGGCGGAACAGGCCCAGGCGCTGCAGCTCGGGGATCACCAGGTCGACGAAGTCCTCCAGCCCGCCGGGCAGGTGGGTGAACAGCAGGTTGAAGCCGTCGGCCGCACGTTCTTCGTACCAGCAGGCCATTTCCTCGACTATCTGGCTCGGCGTGCCCACCAGCAGGCGATGGCCGCCGGCGCCCAGCGTGCGCAGCAGCTGTGCGGCGATGGGTTTCTCGCGGCGGATCAGGTCGACCACCAGTTGCTGGCGGCTCTTGTGGCGCTCGGTGAGCGGCAACGGGTCAGGCAACACCACCGGCGCATCCGGAGGCAGGCGTTCCAGGTCGATGCCGATGTCCAGCAGAAAGGACAGCGCCTTGAGCGCCGCCTCCGGGTCCACCAGGGCCTGCAGTTCCTCGTGCTTTTCCTCGGCCTCGCTGGCCGTGCGCCCCACCACCGGGGCCAGGCCGGGGAACACCTTGAGCTCATCCTCCCCGCGCCCGGCCAGGGCCAGGCGGCGGTGGATGTCGGCATGGAAGGCCTTGCCCTCCTCCAGGGTCTGTTGCGCGGTGAACACCAGCTCGGCGGTGCGTGCCGCCAGGGCGCGGCCGGCCTCGGAGGAGCCGGCCTGGGCGATCACCGGCCAGCCCTGCAGGGGCCGTGGCGCGTTGAGCGGGCCGCGCACGCGGAAGTGCTCACCCTCGTGTTCGAGCACGCGCATGCGCGCCGGCTCCAGCCAGGTGCCGGAAGCCTTGTCGAGGGGGAAGGCGTCGTCCGCCCAACTGTCCCAGAGCCCGGTGACCACCTCGAAGAACTCCCCGGCGCGCTGGTAACGGTCGGCATGCTGCAGGTGCTCGGCGCGGTTGAAGTTCTCCCCGCCGATCAGCGCCGTCACCAGGTTCCAGCCGGCGCGCCCGCCGGACAGGTGATCCAGCGAGGCGAACTTGCGGGCGATGGTGTAGGGCTCGTTGTAGCTGGTGTTGGCGGTGGCGATCAGGCCGATGTGCTGCGTCGTCACCGCCAGCGCCGGCAGCAGGGTCAAGGGGTCCCAGCGCAGGCTGTAGGCGCTGCTGCGCAACACGCGCGGGTCCAGCTCGCCCACTGCCACGTTGTCGTTGAGGAACAGCGCATCGAAGCGCCCGCGCTCCAGGGTCTGGGCGTAGTGCCGGTAGCGCTCGAAGTTGATCGAGGCGTCGGCATCCGCCCGGGGGTGCCGCCAGCTGCCGGCGTGGGCGCCGGAGCCGGAGAGAAAGGCACCCAGGCGCAGGCGGCCGTCACGCCTTGCCATGGCTGGGCTCCTGCTCGGCAGCCGCCTCGACGGGCGCAGCGGCCTTGGCCCGCAGCAGCACGGCAACGCTGGCCCACACCAGCAGCACGCTGGCAGCGAGGAACAGCATCACCGCCTGGTAGCCCTGGAGGAAGGCGCCGTGTACCCAGCCCTGCAGCACCTCGGGGGCCTGCACCAGGTGCTCGCCCAGCAGTGCAGCGCCCTGCTCCGGCGCGGCGGCGGCACGGGCCAGCCAGTCGGTATCCGCCGGCACGCCCGTGGCGCCCGCCAGTTCGTGGGCGGCGAAGCCGCGGTAGATGCCCACGCCCACCGCCAGGCCAAGGCCGCCGCCGACGTTATGCAGGGTCATCAGCGAGCCCATGGCCACCGAGCCCACCTGCTGCGGCACCGAGGAGATGCCCAGCACCGTGGACGGCCCGAGGATGCAGGCCCAGCCCAGGCCCATCACCGCGAAGGCGCCGAGCAGGTGCGGCAGTGAGGTGCCTTCGCTGAAACCCGCCTGCAGCAATGCCGAGAGGGCGAAGAACAACAGCCCGGCCTGGATCAGCAGCGCCGGGCCCTTGCGGTCCACCAGCCGCCCCACCACTGGCGAGAGCAGCGCCACGCCCAGGGTGGTGGGCAGCAGCAACAGCCCGCTGGCCTGCACGCTCTCGCCACGGATCAGCGATAGGTACAGCGGCATTACGAAGAAGGCCACGCAGTAGAACAGCGCCAGGCCGAAGCTGGCGCTGACGGCCGCGACGAAACGGCGATTGGCGAACAGGCGCAGGTCGACGATGGGCGCACGCACCCGCAGCTCCACCGCGACGAAGGCGATGAAGGCCAGCACCGCCAGGCCGATCAACCCCAGGGTGGTGGCCGAGGCCCAGCCCCAGGCACCGCCCTGGACGATCACCAGCACCAGGCTCGGCAGCCCCACCAGCAGCAGTCCGGCGCCGGCCCAGTCGAGCCGGGCGCCATCCTGCTCGGCGCGGGACTCGTCCGCCGCCAGGGCGATGATCGCCAGGCTGAGCAGCACGAAGGGCACGTTGACCAGGAAGATCCACTGCCAGCCGAAGGCGCTGGTGATCACCCCACCCAGCACTGGCCCCACGGCGAGGCCGACGCCGTTGACGCCGAACAGCACGCCGAAGGCCTTGCCCTGTTCCTCACTGGCGAAGGTGGCCGAGACGATGGCGCCGGAGGCCGTGTAGAGCACCGCGCAGGCCAGCCCCTGGGCCACCCGCGCCGCCACCAGGGCGTCGATATCGGAGGCCAGCCCAGCGCCAAGGGACGCAAGGCCGAATACCGCGAGGCCGATGTTCAGCACCCGTCGGCGGCCATGCAGGTCGGCCAGGCGGCCCACCAGCACCATGGCGCTGGACAGCGCCAGGATGAAACCGTTGATCACCCATTGCAGCCCGCCCACCGAGGCGTTCAGGTCGGTCTGCAGGGCCGGCAGCGCGGTGTTCACGATGGTGAAATCCACGCAGCCGAGAAAACTGGCGATGCTCACACCGAGCAAGGCCCACCATTTGCGTTGCTGTTGCGCAAAAACGCTCATGGAAACTCCTATCCGTCATTCAGGTTGGAGGCCATCGTCCGTGTGGCGTGGGGCCGTTTTGGGTGCTGGGAATTTGTAGGGGCGAATTCATTCGCCCAGGCAGCCCGAAGGGCTGCGCTTTATTCGCGGATGAATCCGCTCCCACAGAAGAGCGCCGGGCTCACCTTGTGGGAGAATTCATTCGCGATGGCGGTGTAAGCCGCCCTCAGATCGCAATCGCACTCCCGGCCCAAGCCGGGTGCACGGCGCCCGGCAAGGTGAAGGGGATCGGAATGCCGCGCTTCTTGAATTTCAGCGGCAGCCAGTGCACGAGGTCCGGCGCGTGGGGTTCGATCAGCAGGCGCCGGGCGGTGGCCATGGCGTTGGTCATCTGCTGGGGGTAGATGACGTAGTCGTAGCCCTCCTCCGCCCATAGCGGGAGGATGATCGGCACCTCCTCGAGGATGTACTCGCGGCACTGGGCGGCGGCGCGCTCGGTGTCGGCGTCCGGGTCGCGCAATCGCAGGCGCTCGATGAACACGCCGATGGTGGCTTCGATGGCGCCGCGCAGGTCCTCGCTCTCGCGGTACAGCTGGTTCACCTGCTGGCGCAGTTCGGCGTAGCGGTCGGAGGCCAGCTCCTGGTTCCAGCGGCTGATGGTCACCGGCGCTTCCAGGCCGGCCAGGTACTTGCGGTTGCGCGCCAGCCAGGCATCGCCGTCGCGGATCGAGGCGGAAAGCGCCTCCCCCGGGGATTTGCCGTGCTTGTTGTGGCGCTGCAGGGTGTCGGCCACCACCACCTTCACCCGGCTGAAGCCGGACTTGTTGATCAGGTGCACGGTGGAGCTGAGCTTCTGCTCCTCGTGGTATTCCTGCCCCACGCTCACCGCCAGTACGCAGCGCTTGCCGGTGAAGTCCAGCTCCTCGCCGCCCTTGTTGAAATAGGCTTTCAGGTTGATCGCTTCCACGTCACTCATGCTGCTTAGCTCCAATAGGCCAGGGGCTGGTCGTCGCCGAAATAGCCGATGAATACACCGAGGGTGACCCGGGTGGCGGTGGCCGAGGGGCGCACCGCGTGGATCAGCCGGGGGTTGAGGAAGATCAGGTCGCCGGGCTCGGGCTTGATCACCAGGTCCGGCGGCGGCAGCAGGTGGCGCTCGATGCCATAGGCGCGCTCGCCACGCAGGCGGTCGTACTCGATCTCGTCGGGGTGGATGCCCCAGATCTCCAGCTCGCCGCCGTCTTCGGGTATCTGCAGGTAGATGTTGGTGGAGAGCTGGGTGAGCAGCTTCGGCTCGTGGTCCTGGGGCGCGTTGCGCTCCAGGTTGTCGGTGTGGGGCGTGAGGTCGACGCCATTGCCCTGGAAGCGGGCGATGCCGACGAAGCACTTCTCGCCGTTCACATCCAGCAGCCGCGCGCCCTTGGGCCAGGCCTCGTCGAGCAGCAGGCGCAGCTCGTCGATGGGCGACGCCAGGGGGCTGAACACGCTGCGGATCTTGCGGATGTTGGTGATGGCCTGGGCGTGGTATTCGACCCGGCTGGCCTCGTCGCCGATCTCGATATAGGCCTTGCCCAGGCGCACGAATTCGGTCTGCTCGCTGAAGGCGCCGCGCAGCTCGTGGCGGCTCAGGCGGTCGAGCGCCAGGGCCACGGTATCGGCCGAAGCGAAGCCTTTGATGAGAATGCCGTAAGTGCGGGCGTGGATAACATCGTGTATATGCGCTGCGGTCAATTCTTCGACCGTGGTAATGGTCAGCATGAAGACTCCTTGCGTATCCCTGAAAGTTGTCATTCGGATTAACAGCAGGCGTCCCTGCCTGTTATGTGTGCGTGATCGAACGATCACCTGGCTTGCATATTCAACAAGCCCCAAGGGCTTGTGAAATATCAATTTTCTCTAGCATCCAAACTTTGTTTCCAATTAATACTGGGTTGTTTCAAATCAAACCGAACAACTATTAACGCCACGCATGAAAATTATGAAAGTTACAGTTCAAAGTTTCGGGAAACAGCAACTTGAAATGCGATTTCGGCCAACTTATCGGGAACTGTTGAACTGTTGATCTACCTGGGTTTCGGCTTCGAATCCCGGGCCGATCACGCCCTCGTCCTGGTACAGCCGAGCGGTGTCGGCCAGGTCCCTGACCAGGGCCTCGTCCACGTCCACCCGCCGGGGCTGCGAGTAGCGGTTGGAGCGCAAATGCACCTCCAGTGGCAGGCCGCTCTGCTGCGCCTGGAGCGTCGAGAATTCCTCGACATGGGCATTGGCCCAGTCCCAGGCGCGGCCCACACGCTGGAGGAAGTCCCGCAGTTGCTCGGGCTTGTCGCGGATAGCCGCCGGGTTGGCCACCAGCAACATGTTGCCGGCGAACAGCCCCTCACCACTGACCAGCACCCGCGTGCCGCCCTCTATCTGCACCATGCTGGTGTAGGGGTCCCAAGTGGCCCAGGCATCCGCCTCGCCATTGGCCAGCAGGCTGCGCGACTCACCCGGCTGCAGGAACACGAACTGCGCATCGCGCCCGCTGCGGCCCACCGAACGCAGGGCGGCCAGCGCCAGGTAGTGGCCGATGGAGCCCCGCGTGGTGGTGATGCGCCTGCCCACCAGGGACGCCGCGTCGGTGAGGGGCGAGCCCTCGGGCACCACGATGGCCACGGCCGTGGGCGTGACCTTCAGGCGCACCACGCCCACCGTCTTCAGCCCGGCACCGGCCGAGGCGGCGAAGACGAAGGGCGCGACGCCCAGGGTGCCGATGTCCACCGCGCCGGCGCTCAGGGCCTCGGCCGTGGGCGCCGCCGCACCGAAGGAGGCGAACTCGATGGGGTACGGCACTTCGTCCAGCTCGCCAGCGGCCTGCAGCAGCACCTTCAGCGAGTTCTTCTGGCTCGACACCCGCAGCGCCTCGGCACCCAGCGCGGGGGCAGAACCCAGCGCCAGGCACAGCAGGCCCATCAGCACACGGCCCTTGCCCATCATCAGAACGCCAGGCTCACGCGGCCGTAGTAGTAGCCGCCACCCAGGCCGTAGGGCGAGAACATGCCGTACTCGTAGGTGCCGGCCCAGGGCACGATGCCGATGCTGTCCGGGTATTCGTCGAACAGGTTGTTGGCGCCCAGGGCCACGGTGAGGTTCTGGGTGACGTCGTAGGCGACGTCGATATCGGTGATCCACTTGGCGCTGTAGGTGCGGTCGTTGGCCGGGATGTTCGAGCCTTCGGTGTATTCGCCGTAGCGGGTCAGCGTCAGGTTCAGGGTCCAGTCGTCCACCTTGTAATTGGTGTTGAGGATCCACTTGTCCTTGGGCGTGGCCTTGGTCAGGTCGGTCTGCTGCTGGCGGTCGAACAGCACGTAGCCGGCGCCCAGGCTGGAGAGCTCGGACGGCGTCTCGGCGAGGTCGCGGATGGTGGTCTTGTTGTGGTTGTAGGCCAGGCTCCAGCGTACGGTGCCGTATTCGTCCAGCGGCTGGCGGTACTCGGCCACCAGGTCGACGCCCTTGGTGCGGGTGTCGGCAGCGTTGGCGAAGTACTGGCCGGAGAGGTTCGGCGACAGGCCGTTGGCGACCAGGATCGCCGACACCGCGGAGCCGGTGAGCACGCCGGTCTGCAGGATGCGGTCGTCGATGTCGATCAGGTAGAAGTCGGCGGTCAGGCGCAGGCGGTCGGTGGGTTCGGCGGTGAAGCCCAGGCTGTAGTTGCGCGAGGTTTCCGGCTCCAGGGTCTCGGCACCGAGGGCGATGGCTTCCGGCGAGCCGGGGCGCATCTGCTTGGTGCGCGCGGTGGTGGTGGAGCCGCCGCTGCCGAAGATGGTCACCGAGCTGGTGGAGGAGAACACGTTCTGCGCCAGGGACGGCGCGCGGAAGCCGTTGCTCACCGCCGCCCGCACCGCATAGCCGGGGGCGAACTCGTAGCGGGTGGTGAACTTGCCGCTGGTGGTCTCGCCGATGTCCTGGTTGTACTTCTCGTGGCGCAGGGCGAAGGCGGTGTACCACTCCGGCGTGATGTTGAGGCCGAAGTCCACATAGGCGGCGCCGCTGTGGCGGATCATGTCGCCGGCGTCCTCCGGGGTGGTGCCGTTGACCGAGAACAGGCCCGGGTCCGGACGTGTACCGGCGGTGGGGCCGCTGGGGATCACGTAGCTGCCGTAGTTGTAGGAGTTGGGTTCACCCTCGGTGAGCTCGTACTTCTCCCAGCGGTATTCGATGCCGAAGGAGGTTTCCAGCGGGCTGCTCCAGCCGATGTCCAGGGCGCGGCTGAAGTCCAGGTTGGTGGTCCACTGGTCGAAGATCTCGTCGGTCAGGTGGAAGCGGTGCTGGCTCCGCAGCGGGTCGTTGGAGAGGTTGATGTTGTTGTCGGTGTAGAGCTTGGCCTTGTCGCGGCCGTAGGTGGTGGAGAGGTCCCAGTCCCAGTCGGCGGCCAGGCCCTTGATGCCGCCGAGGAACTGGTAGTCGGTCTCCTCCACTTCGCGGGTGGCCTGGCCGCCCTTGGGGTACGGCGCGTTGGGCAGCCAGTTGGTGGCGGTGATGTCGGTGGGCGCGCGGTGGCCGAGCACCTTCTTGCCGTCGCGGTAGCTCAGGGTGGAGAAGGAATAGAGCTTGAGGTCGTCGCCCAGGGGCAGCTCCAGGTTATAGGCGCTGCTGTAGGTGCGGTCGCGGCCCAGGCCGTATTCCTCGCCCCAGCCGTGGCGCTGGGTGATGCGCGGGTCCGGCTGGCCGTTGGCGAGGGTGCCGAAGTTGCCGCGCACGGTGCCGGCGCGGTCGTAGGGTTCCTGCACCTTGGCGTCGAAGGAGAGGTTGAAGAAGCCGCCCTCCCCCAGGCCGAAGCCGAAGTTGGCCGCCTCGTGGCCGGTGGTGCCGTCGCCGCTGTAGTACTGGCCGAGGGAACTGTCCGAGGTGATGCCTTCCGCGTCCTTCTTGAGGATGATGTTGATCACCCCGGCGATGGCGTCGGAGCCGTACTGGGCGGCGGCGCCGTCACGCAGCACCTCGATGCGCTCGATGGCGGCGGTGGGGATCAGGTCCAGGTCCACCGGCACGGCGGCGGTGCCGACCCGGGCGTTGTTGTTGATCATCGCGGTGTTATGGCGGCGCTTGCCGTTCACCAGGATCAGCACCTGGTCACCGCCCAGGCCGCGCATGCTGATGCCGCGCACCAGGAAGGCGGTGCCACCGCCGTGGACAGGGTCGGGTCGCTGGCGGCGACAGCCTCGCCACCCAGGGCGAGAAGCAGCGCGGCGCTGATCGGGGAAAGCGAGAAGGTCTTGCTGAAGGCGTTACGCATCACGGGACTTCCTGTAGGCGACCGTAACCCGGCCGCATCTGGCTCGTTCAATGGGGAGGGAGTGGGTCAGCGGGCCTTGGCGGCCACCGCCTCGACCTCGATCAGCGCGCCGGGCAACACCAGCCCGGCCACCTGCACCGTGGTGCGGGTCGGCTTCAGCGGCTGCTTCTCGCTGCCGAAGAACTGCCGGAAACCGCGCTGCAGGCCCTCGAAGTCCATGCGCCCATCGAGCTTCGGGTCGCCCACCAGGTACACCCGCAGTTGCACCACATCGCCCAGGCCGAGGCCGCGCGGCGCCAGGGCGGCCTCCACCTTGCGCAGCACGGCGATGGTCTGCGCCTCGGTGTCACCGGCAGCGCGCAGGTCGTCCTTGGCGGCCTTGGGGTCGGCCGGGTCCGGGAGGATGCCGGAGACGAAGGTCAGCGCCGTGCCGGCCGGCAGAGTTGCAGATTGCAGGATCGGCGAGTTGGGATAGGTCGAAGGCACCCGCTCGATCTCCGCGGCGTGGCCAGCGGCGGCGAAAAGGACCCCCAACCCCAGAAGGGCGTGTTTGAAAGGCATCGCGAAAGCTCCAAGGTTTTCAACGCCAGCCTCGGAGGTCCGCTACCTGGCAACTAGGTTCTGGTTATGGATGCGGCGCGGCGTGGTTCAGGCCGTTTGCCGTTGTTGCGACGTGCCTTGCGCACGCTCGAAGATATTCCGCACTACGCGCCGGGCAGCACCGGCGGCGGCTTCCTGCCAGATGCCCACGCCGCTGTGGGCGAGGCCGTCGCTGGTCAGGTGCACGCGGCCCTGGGCCTGGTTGAGCAGGCCGTAGTCCGGCTCCGCCACCTCGTGGCTGATCCAGGGGCCGAGGCTGTGGGGAATGCGGTTCCAGGCGATGGCCAGCGGCTTGCGCAGGTCCTGCCCATGGCCGGGGTGCAGCAGCTCCACGGCCTGGCGCGACAGGGCGATCTGCTCGTCGATGCCCTTGTCGCCGAATTTGCGCGCCACCTCGCCGTTGTTGTACGCGGCGATGAGGATGCCCTCGGCCTGGTTGAAGCCGCCGCTGGGGTACCAGAGCCCGGAGGACTCCTGGTTGAGGAAGGACAGCCCGCCGTAGATCTGGTAGTCGGTCTCCCAGAAGCGCCGCGACTGCCAGGCCACCTTGTTGGCATAGCCGAACTGCACCGCCGAGATCGCCTGGCGCACCGGCGCGGTGAAATTGGCGTCGATCTTCGCCAAAAGCGGCAATGGCAGCGCGATCACCGCGTAGTCGCTGGTCACCCGCTGCTCGCGGCCGCCGCGGCGGTCCAGGTAGGCGATCTCCACGCGGTCCTCGTGGTTACGGATCGAACGCACCTCGGCGCCCAGGCGCAGGGAGGACTGCAGGTGACGCTGGAAGGCCGCCGGGATGCGGTCCATGCCACCCACCGGCTGGAACATGGTGGGCGAGAACTCCGGGTATTCGTCGATCATCAGCGCGGTGCCCAGGGCCGGGTTGAGCAACGTGCGCAGCGGCAGCGGCTCGTTCTTCTGCGCCAACTGGTCGCCGGCGCCGGGCCAGACCTTGTAGCCGGAACGGGCCGAGCCGAGGTACTCGAGCTTCTCCGACAGATCACCCCAGGTCTTGAGGAAGCCCAGCAGGTTGTGCCGGTCGTCCGCGCTCAGCTCCTGGTCCAGGGCCTGGCGATTGACCGCCTTGGCCAGCAGTTCGGCCAGGTGGCCGCGACTGTCGTTCACCGCCTGGCGGATCTGCATCGGCGGAGCGGAGAGGTCCGGGCGCACCAGGGCGTTGCGGCTGGTGTTGACCAGTACCTCCAGCTCCACACCCAGTTCGCGGCAGTAGCCGAGCATCAGCTGGTGGTGGCTGGGCAGGCGCGCCGGGCCGGCGTTGAAGTAGAAGCCCTCGTCGAACTCGGCGACCTGGGTGGTGCCGTCGGTGTACTCGACGCGATCGCCACGGCGCAGCGTCCAGTTGCGCCCGCCGACCCGCTCGCGCGCCTCCAGCAGGTTCACCGTGAAGCCCGCCTTGCGCAGCTCGTAGGCCGCCACCAGCCCGCCGATGCCGGCGCCGACCACGGTGACGCTGGCGCCCTGCCCCAGGCCGCTGGCCGGCTGCAGCGCCGCATAATTCTCCTGGCTCGCGCCCAGGGCCGGGCTCATCACCCCGAGCATGCCCATGGCCGCCGTGGCGGCCCGGTAGCCCCCCACGGCACCGATACGGGCGATGAGCTGTCGTCTGGTCAAAGGCATTGCAGGCACTCTCCTTGATTCCCTTCCACCGGGCACGGATCGCCCGATGGCGCCCTTCCCTGGCTGCTGCCGGATATCGCATCCGGTTATCAATCAATGCTGTCGAGCTACGAAATGGCTCTATGTGGAGCCATCCTATGGGGCGGAATTTGATAAGAGAAATACATTTTGAGCATATGCAAATATTAAAATGTTTCATGTTTTAAGATTCGCATACTGCGCAAAACGCATAATCATCTTGAAACATCATGCCCGCACGCCACAGGGCACGGGCAGCGCGGGGTTGGCTAGGTGGGAGCTGCGGAATGGGATGGCGGCCGTAGGATGGCGTTGAGCGCAGCGATACCCATCAACACCGGCACACGCCTGCAAATTGCAGCATGGGTTTCGCCACGCTCTACCCATCCTACGGGGTCATTCCTGGCACTTCGGAATCCAAATATTTCCCTTACATGAAAGATGAAAAAATCTTTCATGTAAGTAATTGCGCGCCGACGAAAATCGCAGTAATTTGCTCGCCACACCCTTGAGGAGGAATGCAGATGCCTCGCAAGACCACGACGGACAAAGCAGGCAAGAAGACCACCGGAAGCACCGGCAAGTCTTCGGCCGACTACGTCCGGGATATGCGCAACCGGCTCCGCGAAGCGGGACTGGTGAAACGTGAGTTCTGGATCCTTCCCGAGAACGTGAACGCCCTGAAGGGCATCGAGAGAGCTTTACGGCAGCCCTTCCTGGGTGGCCGAGTCAAACTGGAGGACTACATGACCGAGAACAGCAACTGGACCCTCAGCTCGCTGCACAACGCCCTCGCCGAACTGGCCCTGGTGGCGTCTGGCGAGATCCTGCTGAGCGTCATCGACGGCGAGCAGGCCGGGCTCAGGCTGACCATGAGCGAGTACGGCGACCTGCCGATCTACCTGGCAGTCGAGGGTGACCACATCATGGTCGACGCCACCCTGGTGCCGCTTGACCTGGTGAAGGATGCAAACGAATTCAACGCGCTGGTGCTGCGTACCCGCGACCTGTTCCCGCTGTCCTCGGTCGGCGTCGAGGTTATCGACGGCCAGGAGGTGTACTCCATGTTCGGCGCCCTCAGCGCCGCCTCGTCGCTTACCGTCATCGTCCAGGAAATCTACACCCTGGCGGAAAACGTGATCCGCGCCGTCGAAGCCTTCGAAGACCACTTCAAGGCTTGACCGAATCCATTCAAGGAGAAGTTTTCATGAGTATCTGGAAGAAGATCATCACCGCCGTTCGTGGCGGCGCCTCCGAAGTCGGCGAAGCCATCGTCGACGCCAACGCCATCCGCATCCTCGAGCAGGAAATGCGTGACGCCGACCGCGCGGTGCTGCAGGCCAAGAACGGCCTGGTGGACATCAAGGCCAAGCAGAAACTGTCGCAGCAACGCCTGGAAAGCCTCAACGGCGACGTCGCCAACTGGGAAGCCAAGGCCACCTCGGCCCTGAACAAGGGCGAAGAAGGCCTGGCCCTGGAATGCGCCAACCGCATCGCCGAGATCGAGGCCCAGCGTGACCAGGAGCGCAACCAGTCCGAGCAGTTCGGCAAGCAGGCCGACCTCCTCCACGCCCAGGTCAACAAGGCCGAAGGCCAGCTCAAGAGCCTGAAGCAGCAGATCGAAATGGCCAAGGCCCGCGAAGTGGTGCAAAAAGCCCGCGTCGCCACCGCCGAAGCCACCGGTGGCGCCAACGGCAAGGTCGAGTCCGCCCTGGACAGCCTCAACCGCCTGCGCCAGCGCCAGGACGAGCAGGATGCCCGTCTGGCCGCCGCCGAAGAGCTGCAGACCGCTGCCAACGGCGGTGACCTGGAGCGTCGTCTGCAGGAAGCCGGCATCGGCGCCCAGAGCGGCAGCGGCGCCGATGTACTGGCCCGCTTGAAAGCCAAGCAAACCCCGGACGGATCGCAGTAGAATCCGCGCCCGGCAGGCGACCCCGGTCGCCTGCCCACCACCTCTACCCGCAAATGGAGTTCGGGAAACGCAGATGGAAACCGGCAAGCGACTCAGGGTCATCCTGGCACTGGCGGCGATCATGGCCGTGGTCCAGGTGATCAATACCCTCACCGCCAACAGCCTGGTCCACCATGGCATCCTCCCGCGCACCCTTAGCGGGCTCCAGGGGCTGATCTTCGCGCCCTTCCTGCACGGCTCCTTCGGCCACCTGCTGAGCAACCTGCCGCCCTTCGTCATCCTCAGCTGGCTGGTGTCCACCGAGGGGCTCAGCCGTTATATCCGCGTTGCGCTGCTGATCAGCATCCTCGGCGGCGGCATGGTATGGCTGTTCGCCCGCAACAGCCTGCACATCGGCGCCAGCGGCCTGATCTTCGGGCTCTGGACCTACCTGCTGGCCCGCGCCTGGTACCAGCGCAGCATCGCCAGCCTACTGGTTGCCCTGGTGGCCCTCGCCGGCTACAGCGGCCTGGTCTTCGGCTTCATCCCCACCCCGGGGATATCGGTGGAATCGCATATCGCCGGAGCCGTCGCCGGCTGCATCGTCGCCTGGCTGATGCACTCGAAGTCGCTCCTCGAAACCGCCCACTGACCCCGCCCCCTGAACCACTCGAAAAGGATCAATGGAGTTGATTCCATGTCGCTGATCTTGCTGTTGCGGCACCAAACCTCGGCCTTCTTCCAGCGCTTCGGCTGGGCCGGCATCGGCTCGCTGCTGGCCATCCACTACCTGGCGTCCTACCTGCTCCTGGCGCTGGCCGGTGAGCAGCACCTGCTGCAAGGGCAGGACTTCACCTATTTCTATTTCACCACCGCGACGACCGTGGGCTATGGCGACCTCTCCCCCAAGAGCGCCTTCGGCAAACTCGTCACGGCACTGTGGATCATGCTGGGCGGCATCGCCCTGCTCACTGCGGTCATCGGCAAGGCATCGGCTTCGGTCGGCGAACTCTGGAGAAAGAACATGAAAGGCCTGGGCGACTACTCCAACCTCAAGGGCCACACCGTCCTCATCGGCTGGGAAGGCGAAGCCAGCGAGCGCATCGTCGAGCTGCTGTACCAGGACGAAGCTACGCGGGACGACAGCCTGGTGATCTGCGACGCGCTGATCGAGGAAAACCCTCTGCCCGGGCGCGCCTCCTTCGTCCGTGGTGATTCGCTGGACAACCCCGTGCTGCTGCGCCGCGCCGGCATCGAGAACGCCGAGCGCATCCTTGTGCACACCCGCTCCGACAGCCTGACCCTGGCCATCGTCCTCACCATCAAGGCGATCGGCACGCGCGCCCATGTGGTCGCGCACTTCAACGACTCCGAGCGCGCCGCCCTCGCCCGCCGCTACGCCCCCGAGCTGGAGTGCACCTCCAACATGGCCATCGAGATGCTGGTGCGCGCCTCCCAGGACCCGGGCTCCAGCGCCGTGGTCACCGAGCTGCTGTGCGTCGGCGACGGCGCCACCCAGTTCCGCCATGTACTGCCCGAGGGTTTCAGTGGTACCTGCGGCGAGCTGTACATCCGCCTGCGCCAGGACCACGACGCCACCCTCATCGGCTACCGCGCCTCAGGCTCCAGCCGCTTCGAGATCAACCCCGCCAACGCGCTGGAAATCCGCGGTGGGGAAATCTTCTACATCGCCAGTGAACGCCTGGAGGAGAACGCACTATGAGCAAACTCAAGCGCTGGCTGGGCCTGGAACCGCCGCTGCCCTCGGCCGACGCGCGCCGCCACCCCAGTGACAGCCGCCCCCTGGGGCTGGCAGCGGGCCGCATGCTCTGCCTGGACCCTTCGCTGGCGACACTGCTCGACGGCCAGTCCCACGTCACCCTCCCCGGCGACGAGAAGATCTGGGCCGTCGGTACCATCGAGCTCGGCCAGTCCACGCGGATCAAGCGCTACTACCTGGACAATGAGGATTACTTCCTGCAGGTGATCATGAACGGCCCGCAGGACAGCGATATCGAGGCGGTGATCCTGTTCGGCTACCACCAGGTCACCCCCATCGCCAGCCGTGAGGAGCTGCTGCGCCTCGCCGGGCCCAACGCGCGCATCGGCATGCAGGTCTACGAGCTGGAGGGCGAGGAATACGGCCGCCAGTGGGGCAGCGAGGATGGCCAGACCGAACTGGTGCCCTTGCACGAATACGTCGTCAGCCCAGACGCCAGCTACGGTGTCGAGCATCAAAGCATGCTCTACGCCCGCGAGATCGGCTTGCTCAACCGGAGGGAGTTCCTGCTCTTCTCGGTGGAGGAAGACGAAGAAGGTGCCATCGCCCTGACCACCGCCGTGGGCGTGACACTGCAGATCACCGACATCCACGTTCTCTGACCAAGGAAGATCCACCATGCTCGACGCGCTCCGCATGTCGCTCAACTCCACCGCCGTCATCGGCTTCGTCATCTACATCCTGGTCGCGGCGGCGCTGTTCGCCCTGTTCCAGTTCATCTACACCCGCGTTACGCCGCACCGCGAGTTCGCCCTGATCCGCGAAGGCAACAGCGCGGCCGCCATCGCCCTGGCGGGTTCGCTGATCGGCTTCGCCCTGCCGGCCAGCAACATCATCACCTACAGCGTCAGCGTCCTCGATTTCGTGGTCTGGGTGGTGATCGCCGCCATCGTCCAGCTGCTGGCGTTCTTCGTCACCAGCCTGGTGCTCAAGGACCTGCCCGGCCGCATCGCCCGTGGCGAACATGCCGCCGCCATCTACTCCGGCGCCGTGGCCATCAGCATCGGCCTGCTCAACTCCGCCTGCATGACCCCTTCGACCTGATCACCGGCAGCGCAAGGAGACCTTTATGAGAAAGCGCAATTCCATCCAGCTGGTGCTCGCCGGCACCCTGCCGCTGGCCTTGGCGGGGTGCAACGACCCGCAGGACACGATGCAGATCACTGCGACCAAGACGTTCAAGAACGTACAGGCCTGCGTCGCCGACAAGTTCCCCGTCGACGTTTGCTCGGACGCGTACATGACTGCCATGGCCGACCACAAGCAGATCGCCCCGACCTATGACAGCCAGGCCGCCTGCGACGCCGACTTCGTGCCCGACTACTGCCAGGCCATCTCCAACGGCAAGTTCATGCCGCGCCTGGCCGGCTTCGAGCTGTCGATGACCAACGAGGTGTCCCGCAGCACCTACGAGCAGGCCGAGCAGCAGGTGGTGCACAGCACCGGCCACAGCGACAACGGCCTGGTCACCGGCATCCTCATCGGCCAGATGCTGGGCAACGGCGGCAACCACTACTACTCGCAGCCGATCTACCGCTACCGCGATGCCCGGGGTAGCTACAGCACCTCCACGCTGTCCCGGCAGATCGAACAGGGCAAGACCTTCAGCCGCTCCAACCAGGCCCGTAACAGCCCGACCTCGACCTACACCCAGCAGACCCTGGGCAAGAGCCTGAGCAGCAAGGCGAGCACCAGCGGTTCGGCGGTGGCCTCCACCATCTCCCGCGGCGGTTTCGGCTCCCAGGCCAACGCCCGTGGCGGCTGGGGTGGCAAGACCGGCGGCTCGGGATTCGGGGGCTAAACACCGCTCATGAAGAAGATCAGCATCGAAGAACGTCCGGGCTGGCAGGCACAGGTCGAGCGTGAAGGCTTCCTGTTCCACACCATCGACGGCGAACGCTACTGGGACGAGCGCGGCTACTACCTGTTCACCCGTGAGCAGGTGACCCGCGATATCGAACAACCCACCCGCGAGCTGCACGAGATGTGCCTCGACGTGGTCGAGCGCGTGGTGGCGAGCGAGGAGCTGCTCACCGGCCTGGCGATACCGCCGGCGTTCTTCGATCTGATCCGCACCTCCTGGCGGGAAGGGCACCCGCACCTCTACGGCCGCATGGACTTCAGCTACGACGGCACGGGCCCGGCCAAGCTGCTGGAAATCAACGCCGACACGCCCACCTCCCTGCTCGAATGCGCCTCGGTTCAATTGCTTTGGCTGGAAGACCAGATACGCCGTGGCGTGCTGCCCGCCGAGGCCGACCAGTTCAACACCTTGGCCGAGGACCTGATCCGCGCATTCGGCACCTTCGGCAAGGAGATCCCCTTCCACTTCTCCGCCATCTCCGGCTCGGTGGAAGACCGGGGCACCACCGACTTCCTCGCGCAGATGGCGCGCCTGGCCGGCATCGACGCGCGGCACATCGACATCGAGGACATCGGCCTCACCGGCGACGGGCGCTTCGTCGACCTGCAGGGGCAGTGGATTCCCCGCCTGTTCAAGCTGCACGCCTGGGAGCACATCTTCAGCGAAGCCTTCGGCAAGGCCGTGCCGGGGTGCGACACCCAGTTCGTCGAGCCGGCCTGGAAGTCGATCATCAGCAACAAGGGCATCCTGCCGCTGCTGTGGAAATTCAACGAAGGCCACCCCAACCTGCTGCCCTCGCAAGTGGACGACGACCCGCGCGCGCCGGTACCCAAGGGCTGGGTGCGCAAACCCTTCTTCTCCCGCGAGGGCGCCAACATCGAGATCCGCACCCCGCAGGACGAAGTGGTGGCGCAGGACGGCCCCTACACCGACGCCCCCTACATCCTCCAGCAGTTCTCCCCCCTGCCCCGTTTCGACGACAGCTACACCCTGATCGGCTCCTGGATCGTCGGCGACACCGCCTCGGGCATGGGCATCCGCGAGGACGACAGCCTCATCACCAAGGACACCAGCCGCTTCCTGCCCCATGTGGTGATGGATTGAGCTGCCGAGGCTGGCGCGCTCCCTCGTAGGATGGCGTAGAGCGAAGCGAAACCCATCAGCGACGGCGGCAGCGTGGGTCGGGGTGGCGCCCGTAGGAGCAAGTTCTGCTCGCGAATGGCGTCGGCACCAACCTACGGTCTGTAGCCCGGACTTCAGTCCGGGGATGCCGAAGGCTTCGTTCCCGGGCTGAAGCCCGGGCTACCGTCTCGTCACCGACCGCCTTGAAGGCACCCGTAGGATGGCGTTGAGCGAAGCGATACCCATCAATAACGGCAGCAGCATGGGTTTCGCGGAGCTCTACCCATCCTACGGAGCTGCTCCGGCAGCTTCGGCTGCTGCGAGCACCCGCAATAGATTTCCGCCCCAGATGGCGGCGAGGTCCTGCTCGCTGTAGCCGGCGGCGAGCAGGCGTTGGCTGATGCGTGGCAGGTCGCTGACGTCGCGCAGGCCTTCCACGCCGCCGCCTCCGTCCCAGTCGGCGCCGATGCCGACGTGTTGCGGGCCGACCACGTCGAGGATGTGCAGCAGGTGGGCCATGAAGTCGTCCAGACGGGTGGGTGGCAGCGGGTAGCGGGCTTCGGTTTCGCGGATGCGCCGGGCGAGGTCGGCCACCTGCTCCGGGGAAAGGCTGGCGGCCAGGCGGAACTCGCGGTACAGCGGGCCGAGGGCCTTGTCGCGCTCGGGGTTCGGCGGGCGTGGGACCAGGTCGCTGGGGTAGCTGTTGACCTGCACCACCCCGCCCTTTTCGGCGAGCCTGCGCAGGCGGGCGTCGTCGAGGTTGCGTGGGTGCGGGCCGATGGCCCGGGCGCCGGAGTGGGAGGCGATGACCGGGGCGCGGGACAGCTGCAGCACCTGGTCGAACACCGCGTCGGAGGCATGGGACACATCGATGAGGATGCCCAGCCGGTTGGCCTCCCCCAGCAGCTCGCGCCCCGCCGGGCTGAGGCCGTGCCATTCCGGCAGCGCGGTGGCCGAGTCGGCGAATGAATTGTTCTGCGCGTGCACCAAGCCGAGCATGCGCAGCCCCAGGCGCCGGTAGGTGGCCAGGCGGCCGGGGTCGGCGGCCAGGGGCTCGGCGTTTTCCATGCTGATCAGCACCACGCGGCGGCCCGAGGCGACGATGCCGGGCACCTCCTGCGCCCGCGTGGCCAGGGCGAACTCACCGGGTCGCGCGGCGACCATGTCGCGGATGCGGGTGATCACCGCCAGGCCGTGTTCGCTGGCCAGGGTGCGCCCCTCCGCCGTGCGCGGGCCCTGGGGCGTGAACACGGCGAAGAAGCCGCCATCCAGCCCGCCCTCGCGCATGCGCGGCAGGTCGACCTGGGATAGGTCGTCGGCGTAGCGATGACGCTGGCTGATGTCCCAGCCCGGCCGCGCCAGTTGCATGGGCGTGTCGAGGTGGCTGTCGAGTAACAGCAGCCGCTCATGCAGCGCACGGACATCGGCCGGTACATCAGCGGCCTGGGCGCTGCTGCCGGTGAGCAGCGCCAGAGCGAACAGTGAGGGTTTGAAGGGCATGGAGCCAGGTCCTTGGCGGTTTGTAGGTCGGGTGAAACCCGGCGTGTTGCAGCGGCTCAATCCCAGCTGAAGCTCCGGTCCCACAACGGCGCCACGTCCAAGCGCTGCGGCAGTACGCCGGCCTCGAAGAAGGTATCGGCCACCTCCTGCTGCGAGCGCACGGCCGCATCGTCCACCGCCTGCAGCACGCGCGGCCCGCTCTGGGCCTTGTACTGGGCGAGGAACACTTCGCGGGGGATGCCGAGGATCTTCTCGCTCTTGGCCGCCCAGGCTTCCGGGTTGTGCTGCACCCATTGCCAGCTGCGGTATTCGCGCTGGACGTAGTCCTCGATGGCGGCGCGCTTGCCCGGGTCGTCGATGGCGCGCTGGTTGGCGGCGATCACGTAGTTGCCGGAGAGGTAGCCCTGCCCCGTGCGCAGCACCCGCGCACCGCTGCGCAGCTCGGCGAGCTGGATGAAGTAGCCGAAGGTCACCCAGACATCCAGGTTGCCGTTCTGGAAGGCGGCGAAACCATCCTGGGGCGTCAGCGCGAAGGGCTGGATGTCGGCCAGGGTCAGGCCCTGTTCCTTGAGCGCGCGCAGCAGCATGTAGTGCGAGGAGGTGGAGCGGATGTAACCCACGCGCTTGCCCGGCAGCTCCGCCAGGGACTGCATGGCCGAGCCCTTGGGCACCACGAAGGCCTGGTTGTTGACGTCGCCGGTGAGCACGGCGATGAGCTTCACCGGCGCCTGGTTCCTGATGCCGAAGATGGGCGGGATCTCGCTCATGGGCGCCAGGTCCAGGGTGCCGCTGATCAGCGCCTCGAAGCCAAGGTTGCCGCCGTTGAACTCGGCGTATTTCACCGCGTAGGGCGGGCGCTCGATGCCCGCCTCGTCGAAGAAGGTGGGCGCCGCGCCCTTGTAGGTGGCCACGTTGAGGCCCAGGCCGCTCCAGTCCCGGGCGAAGGCCGTGGGCAGCGTGCAGGCAAGCCCGGCCAGGGCGGAATACTGGAGGAAGTGACGGCGGTTCATGGATGCTCCTTGCAATCAGTCGAGGAAGTCGGGCTCGTCGCGCAACAGGCGGTCCCAGTACGGCTGGAAGCTGAACCAGCCGCCGAATTCGGTGCCCACCTGGCGCGCAGTGTGTTGCGCCACCTCCGGCGGGATGGGGCGCGGCGTGCCGGCGGCCTCGGCCAGCAGCTGGGCGTGGGCGGCGTTGTCCAGGGCGATGAAGCGCCAGACGGCGGCCTCCACGGTGCGGCCGACGGTGAGCAGGCCGTGGTTCTGCAGGATCAGCGCGACGTTGCTCGGCCCCAGGGTGGCGGCGATGCGTGCGCCCTCGCAGGCTTCCAGCACCACGCCGGTGAAGTTGTCGAACAGCGCGTGCTTGCCGTGGAAGGCGCAGGCGTCCTGGGTCAGCGGGTCGAGCAGGCGCCCGAGGCTGGACCAGGCCTTGCCGTACAGCGAATGGGCGTGGGCGGCGGCGACCACGTCCGGGCGGGCCTCGTGCAGCGCGGCGTGGATGGCGAAGGCGGCGAGGTTGAGCGCGCCCTGCCCTTCGACGATCTCGCCGTGTGGATTGACCAGCAGCAGGTCGGAAACACGGATATGGCCGAAGTACACGCCCACCGGGTTGACCCAGAAATGGTCGGGGAACTCCGGGTCGCGCACGGTGATGTGGCCGGCACCGCCCATGTCGAAGCCGTGGCGGGCGAACAGGCGGAAGGAACCGGCCAGGCGCTGCTTGCGCAGCAGGCGCTCGGCCTCGACCGTGGGTTGCTGGGGGGGCTCCTGCCAGCGGAAGACGGTGTGGCCGTCGCGGGGCAGCGAATAGGCCGTGGGTGGCGGGGTGCCGGTGAGTCCGGTCAGCCTGGCGGTCATGCGGTTTCTCCTTGAAGGGCCGGCGGGATCAGTAGCCACGCCCGGCCTGCACCAGGTTTTCCAGCGGTTGTCCGCTCTGGAAACGTTCGAGGTTGCGCGCCAAGAGCGCGGCGAGGTTGCGGTACACCTGCGGCGTGTTGGCCGAGGTGTGGGGGCTCAGCCGTACACGGGGATGGCTGTAGAACGGGTGCCCGGCCGGCAGCGGCTCGGGCTCGGTGACGTCGAGGCTGGCGAGCGCCAGGCGCCCTTCGTCCAGGGCCTGGAGCAACGCGGCCTGGTCCACCAGGGAGCCGCGCGCGACGTTGATCAGGTGCAGGCCGGGGCGGGCCGAGGCCAGGGTTTCGCGGTTCACCACCTGATGCGTCTCGGCGGTGGCCGGCGCCGCCAGCACCAGGTGGTCGGCGCGGGCGAACAGCTCGTGGATGTCGGCAGCGCGCTGCACGCCGTCCATGCCGAAGGGCTGCGCCGAGCGCCGCAGGGCGAGCACCTGCATGTCCAGCGCACGGGCCTTGCGCGCCAGCTCGCGGGCGATGCTGCCGAAGCCATAGAGGCCGAGGGTGCTGCCGGCGAGCGACGCCAGCGGGCGTTGCTGCCAGGCACCAGCGTTGTCGATCCACAGCTCGGGCAATTGCTTGGCGGCGGCGAAGATGGCCGCCAGGGCGAACTCGGCGATGCTGCTGGCCGTGGCGCCCCGGGCGCTGGCCACCGGCGGGCCGTCGAGCAGCCAGCGAGGGAAGAAGTCCAGCCCCGAACTCACCAGCTGCACGAAGCCCAGGCCGAAGGGCCAGCCGGGCGGCGGCTCGGCGGCGTCGCGCAGGGCCGGGTGCGGCGCGGCGAGCAGAGCCTGCACGCCGGCCGGCAGCGCCTGCGGCAGGCCACGGGGCAGGTCCAGCACTTCCACGCCCGGCAGGCGCTCACGCAGCAGCGCGTTGAAGCCGGCATCCAGCTGGCTGGCGATACGCGCTGCGGTCATGCCTGGCCTCCACGGCTGGGCAAGGCGAAGGCGGCACGCCCGGCGGCGCCGAGCACGGCGTCGTTCTGCGGGGTGTGGATGCGGCTGCAAAGCACGTCGCGGTAGTGCCGCTCCAGCGGGTTGCCCCGGGCCAGGGCCGGGTTGCCGATGGCTTCCACGCCCAGTTCCACGGCGGCGATGGCCTGGGTGGTGACCAGGTACTTGACCTGGGTCGCCTCGCTGGCGGGGATGCGGCCCTCGGCGGCGGCGTCGAGCAGGACGCGGTTGGACAGCAGCAGCGCGTCGATGCGCCCCACCAGTTCCTGGAAGCGCGGCAGGCTGGAAAGCGGTGCGCCGAGGTTGGCCGGGGTGCGCTCGGCCAGCCAGCCCACCAGCCAGTCCCGGGCGGCGCGGGCGACGCCGTCGTAGATGCTGGAGAGCAGCACGGCGAGCCAGAGCACGCCGCTGGAGTCCAGCTCCGAGGGGCGCGGCTGGCTGGCGGGGAGGATGTCCACGGCGTATTCGTCGGGCACCAGTACGTCGTCGAAGACCACGTCGTGGCTGCAGGTGGCGCGCATGCCCAGGTGGTCCCAGGTTTCCTCGATGCGGATGCCTGGCGTGTCGCGGTGCACCAGCCAGGTGCCGACGCGGGGCTCGGCCTCGTCGCTGCGCGCCCAGACCGACAACCAGGTGAGCCCGGGGATGCCGGTTGAGTAGATCTTCCGCCCGCTGATGCGCCAGCCCTCGGGCACGCGCCGGGCGATGGTGCCGGGCAGGCCACCCCGTGCGGGGGTGCCCAGGTCCGGCTCCACGCGCAGGGCGTTGATCAGCGCGCCCTCTTCCACCGCCTCGCGGGCCAGTTGCAGGCGCAGGTGCTCGGGCCAGGCCTGGTTGTTCTGCAGGCGCGCGTGCTGCAGGTATTGCATCACCAGCACCAGGGCGGTGGACGGCTCGCCCCGGGCCACGGCGGCGATCACCCGGCGCGCCTGGGCCAGGCTGGCCTCGCTGCCGCCGAGGCGGCGCGGCACGGTCAGGGCGACGAGGCCGTGCTCGTGCAGGCGGCGCAGGTTGGCGTGGGGGAATTCACCGTGGCGGTCGTAATGGGCGGCGCTGGCGGCGAATTCGTCGCTGAGCTGGGCCAGCAGGTCGGCGAAGGCCGGGGAATCGAGGTCGGGCACGCGGGCCGTCTCCTTGGCGGTTTTCAGGTCGATGCTCATCGTTGGGCGGTCCGTGCGAGGGTGTGGACGAAGGGGCTGGCCGGCGCTTCGACGCCGAGCAGGGTGAGCAGGTGCTGGCGCAGCTCCTGGAAGCCGCGGCTGGCCACCTCCCGCGGCCGCGACAGGCGCACGGGAATCTGCTCGGCGATGCGCCCGGTCTCCAGCACCACCACGCGGTCGGCCAGCAACACGGCCTCGTCGACGTCGTGGGTGACCAGCAGCACCGAGGGCTGGTGAGTGCGCCACAGCTCGATGATCAGTTGGTGCATGCGGATGCGGGTCAGGGCGTCCAGCGCGGCGAAGGGTTCGTCGAGCAGCAGCAATTGCGGCTCGCGCACCAGGGCGCGGGCCAGCGCCACGCGCTGCGCCTCGCCGCCGGACAGGGTGCCGGGCCAGGCGTCGAGGCGGTGGCCCAGCCCCACTTCCTGCAAGGCGGCCAGGGCGCGGGTCTGCGGGTTGGCGCCGCGCAGGCCGAGGGCGACGTTGCGCCAGGCGCGCTTCCAGGGCATCAGCCGGGGTTCCTGGAACACCGCCGCGTGGGCCTCGGGCACTTCCAGCGTGCCGCCGTCCACCGCGTCCAGCCCGGCCAGGGCGCGCAGCAACGTGGTCTTGCCGGAGCCGCTGCGCCCCAGCAGGGCGACGAATTCGCCGGCACCCAACTCCAGGTCGAGGCCGTCGAGCACGGCCTGGCCGGCGAAGCGACGGGTCAGCCCTCGCACGCGCACCGGCGGGCGCAGGCGTTGCAGCGCAACATCCATGGTCAGTTCCTTATGAAGGTGGGGCGCCAGGCCAGGGCCAGGCGTTCGAGCAGGCGCACCAGGGCGTCGATGGACAGGCCCAGCACGCTGTAGACGATGAGGCAGATGACGATCACGTCGGTGCGCATGAAGTCGCGGGCGTCGTTGACCAGGTAGCCGAGGCCGGCGCTGGCATTGATCTGCTCCACCACCACCAGGCCGAGCCAGCTGATGCCGAAGGCGTAGCGCAGGCCGACGAAGAAGGACGGCAAGGCGCCGGGGAGAATGACGTGGACCACCAGTTCCAGGCGGCTGAGGCCGAACAGGCGCCCCGCTTCCACCAGCTTGGGGTCGACGCCACGGATACCGGAGAACAGCGTGAGGTAGACCGGGAAGGTGGTGCCGAGGGCGATCAGGGCGATCTTCGGTGTCTCACCGACGCCGAACCAGAGAATGAACAGCGGCACGATGGCCAGGAACGGCAGCGTGCGCAGCATCTGCACCGGGGAGTCGATGATCAGCTCGCCCCGGCGTGACAGGCCGGCCAGCAGGGCCAGTACCGTGCCGAGGGAGACGCCTATGGCCAGCCCGCTGAGGGCGCGCTTGAGGGAGACCCAAAGGTGCCCGGCCAGCTCGCCGCTGGCGATCATCTGCCAGAGGGTGTCGCCGATGGCGCTGGGCGCGGCGATGATGCGCGCCGGCAGCAGGCCCGTGCGGGAGGCCAGCTCCCAGAGCAGGAGCAGCACCAGCGGGCTGACCAGGCGCAGGCCGAGGTTGCTCCAGCCCTTCCAGCGCAGGGGCGCCAGCAGGGCCGTCAGTGCGGTGCCCGGGGGCACCAGGGCGTTGCTTCGCCGGGACATTCCTTCTCCTCGCTCAGGGCCTTTCCAATGGTCGGGGGCCGCAGGCGGGAGGTTGGATCGAGCCCGCTGCAGCCTGGCTTGACCCACATGCTATCCATCTAAAAAACTGCCGTGAAATTCGATCTGGTTCTAATCTAATATACAAATTGCGCATCTAACCAATGCAGTTACATGCAAGATGCTTTGGTTATGGGCCTGCCGCAGCCCCCTCCTCCGCCTGGTGCGCCACGCGCTGGGCCACGGTTTCGCCGAACAGCGCCACCGGCGCCTGCAGGTTGCCGAGGAAGCGCGGGTGGATCAGCCACAGGTCGATCACCGGCTTGAAGTCGCTCACCGGCACCACCTCCAGGCGCTCGCGGTGGCGGCTGTTCTCCAGCAGCGGGCGCGGCACCAGGCCGAAGCCCAGGCCATTGGCGATCAGCCCCAGCTGCAGCTCGGTGCCGAAGGTCTCCAGGTTGATGCGCAGCGACAGCCCCTCGTCGCTCAGGGCGCGTTGCAGGCCGGCGCGGAAGCCGCAGCCATCCGGGTTCAGCACCCAGCCGCGCTGGTAGCAATCGGCGAGCTTGCAGGAGCGCTTGCGCACCTCGCCCTTGGCTGCGACCACCACCAGGTCCATGCGCGCCAGGGAGCGCCCGACTATGCCCTCGGGGAACACCTTGCCCGCCGGGAACAGCGCCGCCACGGCGTCCAGCTCGCCGTTCTCCATCTTGCCCAGCAGGTGGCTGCCCCAGCCGGTGGAGACCTGGGTCTGCAGGTCCGGGTAGAGGGCCTTGAGCTGGCTGAGGGCGTCCAGCAGCACCACGTCGCCGATGGTCTGCGGCACCCCCAGGCGCAGCGCGCCGCTGGGGGAGGAATCGCTCAGCACCAGTTCCCGCAGGGCGTCCATCTCGCGCAGCACCGAGCGGCACTGCTCGTACACGCGCATGCCCATGGGCGTGGGCTTCAGCGGCTTGGTATTGCGGTCCAGCAGGCTGACGCCCAGGGCCTCTTCGAAGTTCTGCACGCGCCGGGTGATGGCCGGCTGGGTGAGCTGCAGGGACTCCGCCGCCTGGCTGATCGACTGGCTGCGGATGACGGCCACGAATGCATCGATATCATCTATCTTCATTCTTTATTCGCATAATAAATGGCTGGAAGAATACGCAAGAAGAATAATATCTTTTGCCCCGGCACGGTAGCGGTTACCGCTGCGCACTCACGGACATCGAGGGAACCATGTCTCAAACGCCCAACCTCGGACGGCTACGCGGCTTCATCGTCGACCTCGCCGACCTCCTCGCCCAGGCACCGGACGAGCCGCGGATACTCGACCAGGGCGCCGCGCTGCTGCGCGACCTGGTGAGCACCGACGACTGGCTGCCCGACGCCTACGCCCAGCCCAGCCCGGAGCGCTACCAGCAGTACCTGCTGCACGCCGACTCGCGCCAGGCCTTCTCCGTCGTCAGCTTCGTCTGGGGGCCCGGCCAATCGACCCCGGTGCACGACCACCGCACCTGGGGGCTGATCGGCATGCTGCGCGGTGCCGAACTCAGCCAGGGCTTTGCCCGCAACGCCGATGGCAGCCTGCGGCCCCAGGGCGCGGCGGAATCCCTGCAGCCCGGCGATGTGGTCGCCGTGTCGCCCCGGGTGGGCGATATCCACCAGGTGCGCAACGCCTTCGAGAACCGCACCTCCATCAGCATCCACGTGTACGGCGCCAACATCGGTGCGGTGCGCCGCGCCGTCTATGCCGAGGGCGGCGTCGAGAAGCCCTTCATCTCCGGTTATTCCAACCTCCACCTGCCCAATATCTGGGACCTGTCGAAAGAGAGCCTGGCGCCATGAGCCGCATCCCCCTTCGCCGTTTTGCCGACATCCGCTCCGCCCTCCTCGCCCACGAGGAAGTCGCCCTCATCGACCTGCGCGAGGAGGCCCCCTTCGCCGAGGCGCACCCGCTGTTCGCGGCCAATATCCCGCTGTCCAAGCTCGAACTGGAAGTGCTCGACCGCGTGCCCCGCCGCGACACCGCCGTGACCCTCTACGACGACGGCGAAGGCCTGGCCCAGCGCGCCGCCGAACGCCTGCTGCAACTGGGCTACAGCGACGTGGCCCTGCTGGAAGGCGGCCTCGCCGGCTGGCGCGAGGCCGGTGGCGAGCTGTTCCGCGACGTCAACGTACCCAGCAAGGCCTTCGGCGAACTGGTGGAAAGCCAGCGCCACACGCCCTCCCTCGCCGCCGAAGAGGTAAAGGCGCTGCTGGATGCCAAGGCCGACGTGGTGGTGCTCGACGCCCGCCGCTTCGACGAATACCAGACCATGAACATCCCCGGCTCCATCAGCGTGCCCGGCGCCGAACTGGTGCTGCGCGTGCGCGAACTGGCGCCGGACCCGAGCACCCGGGTGATCGTCAACTGCGCCGGGCGCACCCGCAGCATCATCGGCACCCAATCCCTGGTGAACGCCGGCATCCCCAACCCGGTGGCCGCCCTGCGCAACGGCACCATCGGCTGGACCCTGGCCGGGCAGACACTGGAGCACGGCCAGCAACGGCGCTTCACCGACGTCAGCGTTGAAACCCGCGAACAAGCCGCACAGGCTGCCCGCGCCGTGGCCGACAAGGCCGGCGTGCGCCGCGCCAATCTCGCGCAACTGCACGACTGGCGCGCCGAGGCCGGCCGCACCACCTACCTGTTCGACGTGCGCACCGAAGAGGAATACCGCGCCGGCCACCTGCCCGGCGCCCGCTGGGTCGCCGGTGGCCAACTGGTGCAGGAGACCGACCACTACGCCAGCGTGCGTGGCGCCCGCATCGTCCTGGCCGACGACGACGGCACCCGCGCCAACATGACCGGCTCCTGGCTGGCACAACTGGGTTGGGAGGTGCATGTGCTCGACGGGCTCACGGCAGCTGATTTCAGCGAGAGCGGCGCCTGGCGTCCCGCCCTGCCCGGCCTGCCCCAGGTCGAAGCCATCGCCCCGCAGACCCTGGCCACCTGGCTGGAGCAAGGCGACACGGCGGTGCTCGACTTCACCACCAGCGCCAACCACGTCAAACGCCACATCCCCGGCGCCCGCTGGGTGCTGCGCGCCCAACTGCGCGAAGCCCTCGCCACGGCTCCGAAGGCCGAACGCTACGTACTCACCTGCGGCAGCGGCCTGCTGGCCCGCTTCGCCGTGGACGAAGTCGCGGCCATCACCGGAAAACCCGCCTTCCTGCTCGACGGCGGCAACACCGCCTGGGCCGACGCCGGCCTGCCGGTGGAAGACGGCGAAAACGGCCTACTGTCACCGCGCATCGACCGCTACCGCCGCCCCTACGAGGGCACCGACAACCCGCGCGAGGCCATGCAGGCGTACCTTGATTGGGAGTTTGGGTTGGTGGAGCAGTTGGGGCGGGATGGGACGAGTGGGTTCTTTGTGGTTTGAGTGACAGCCGAGGCAGGTGCTTGCAGGAGTACCTGCCTCAGCAGCGTCCAACTAGAAACGCGGACTCATCAGCTCAACGTTAAATAGAGCTGCTGTCGTATCCATTCACAGAGCTGAGCATCAAGGCAGGCAGGGATGCGCTCATCTCCACCCCAGGATCGATTGATCCGATGCTCCCACTCTATGGTTACATCCATCAGGGCTTGTGACTGCCCCCAGAAATGGGTCGCATGCACCGCAGCCTTCGCCACGCTGTACAGCTCGGGCAACGTACTGCCGCCCTCGACATAGCGTCGGCCAACAGCAAGCATTTGCCTGAACTCAATGATCGCTACGGTCATGCTGCTGCATCCCTTCTTGGCACAGTGCAACAATCCCCTCGCAACGCCTGAATGAATGCCTCAAACCTCTTTCCCATAAGGGCTGGGCAGATCGTTGCGTTCGAGCAGGTACTCCATCGAATTGTTGATCGCCCACACCATCAGCGCATCCAGCGTCATATCGAGGGGCTGGCCCTTCAGCAGCGGTTCGAGCCGCTGCACGGTGCCGGGATAGTCCTCGGTGTGGAAGCGGAACCGCCCGTAGTTGCCATGGCGGTCCACCAGGAGATAGGTGCAGTAGTGGTCATCGTCCGACCAGCGCCCGAAGCAGAAGTAGTTGGCGCTCAGGTGTTCGATCTGCTCCTTCGACAACTCCTCCTCGACGAAGTAATCGCCGAAGTTCCAGGCGATCGCCGGGCAGAACGCGTGCAGGCATTGGTAGGAGGTCGAGGTCGAACGCCCGTAGATCTCGAGAATGCGACGGTCACCCCAGCGGCCGCGATCCGCAATGACGTCGTAGATGGCGAAGCGCTTCCTGAACAGCGCCTTCAGCTCCCCCGGCATCGCGAACGCATACTGCGTCTCGGCGCTCAGCAGGTCCTCGTCGGATACGGCGCCCGGCCACTCGAACAGCGTGCCGTCCTGGAAGTACTCGTCGAAGTACAGCTCGTAGGTTTCCCCCTCCTCGTCGTAGAACGCATGCAAGCTCCGGCAGAACGACTCGAAACGGTTCAGGGCCTCAGGCCAGGTCTCGTCCGCACCACCACGGAGATGGTCGCCGTAGCTGTTTTCACCAGCGGGTTTGGGCTGGATGCCGAGGATGCCTTTGAGTTTCTTGAACACGATGGGGACCTGGTGAGGGATCTGGGGGATGCGAGGACATTAAATGAAAAGGACCTTGTCTGGATGGGCATGGTTATCGAATCGAGTACTGGCTAGCAGGATGGTTCATCGCCCTCCGCTAGGAAAAATAGACGACTCAGTAATAAATTTCCGCACAAAGTGTCTAAAGCTGTATAAGCAAACTACTAGCGGCGTTTTCAACTGGACTGCGACTAAAGTTTGTTTTTAGCAAAAATCAAAAAATATAACATAGTCGCGGTGACGCAAAAACGTTAAAACCCATTTAGGTGTTCGTGCCCAAGCTTAGCAACGAACGCCTCCTCTCAATCTCAAAGGAGGCGTCCGCAGCCTTACTCTCTTACATGGCCATTAAGCGTTCACAAAGTTTCGTTAGTGACTCTCGCCTGATACCCGCCAACTCCTTGTTTACTAGCGCCACCGCACTACTCTTCTGCCCTTTCATGGCTAAATACGTGGCCTTGTATCGAATATAAGTCCTGTAAGTTTGCTTGCTTCTAGTTTCCGTGGAATCCAATAACTTTATCGCATGCTCCAGCTTCGAAATTTGCTTATGCTGAATTGCAAGATCTGCTAATGTAAGAACTGGGTAGTTTACATCAGGATACCGCGCAATAGTCTCTTCAATGAGCTGAAATGCTCCGTGCAGGTCTCCGTCAAAATTAGCCAGAATCTTTGCCCTTGCTGAAGAATACATTTCCTGCGCGCGATTAGAAGAGTTGGATTGTAGTTTTTGTGCGATCTCTTCAAGCAAGTCACGATCCACGTCATGCCTATCCTTGTAGAAAAGGCATGACAGATAGTTGTTGGCATTTAACGGGTTATTTGGAATTCTTTCATAAACCTCTTTTGCTAAATCAAACGCCAATTCGTGTTCATCACTTTGCATGTACACAAGAACGATTTCACTTTTGGCTTTAAAATCATTCGGCTTACGCTGCAATACACGCTGATAACTGGCCAGTGCCTTCTCCTGCTGACCTGATATGCGATAGAAAAATCCGTGAAGAAATGAGTTGTCCGGCTCTGGTATATGCTTCACCTCAGAAAAGAAGTCCGCCTCTCTTAGTCGAGCCAAAGCTTGGCACTTCATAAATCGAATATGCAATACAATATCTTTGTGCAGATAGGCCTCATTAAGCAACACTCTGTCCGACAACCGTATAACTTCTTTGTAGCTTCTACTTACATCATATAAATTTCGAATGGTTTTCAGGAAATACGATGGAATTAAAATCCGCTCATCAACAGCAGCACCACTAATCAGCGCCTCTTGCATGGAAAAGATATATTCGGATATATCTTTGTTGTCATCCTGATAGGTTGCCAAAAAGTCCCGCACATACTCCTTAAGTTTCTCACTAAATGAAAGTGGCATGCCAAATCTATTTCGCGCAATATAGTCACGAACCACCTCATTAAGCCGAACATAATCACCATTAACCCCTAGGCGCTCGCACACCGATGATATAAGGAAAGAATTTAAAATTTCATAATACTCACTCTCGCCCACCAACCCAAAAATGAAATCAAAACTTACAAATTCAAATTTTGAAAGCAGATATAAAAAATCCAATGCTTTCTGATTATCTCTATACTGCTCCACGATAACGCGCGCTTTGTCTGATGCGTACTCTTGAATTATATGAGAGTTACGCTTTGCCTCAAAAACACTTGAGTCAGCAATAGTGTCAACGGTAAATATCACCTGATCAGGGTAGCCCGTCAATAAGTCAGAAAAAAACAAAAGGTCATTATTTTCAATTTCGAGCCTTTTAAATTTAGAGTATCTTTTTAGCAAGCCGGCGCGCTCCGACTTGTCTAACTCCGGAAGCTCTTCCATATAGTATTCTGGATGCTGGCGAGCGATACGCTTGTCTGCTCTAAACTTGCTTGAAATACAAAACAAAACATGATCTGAGCCCTTCATTTGTTCAATAATAGCTGCAAACCAGTCTACGACTTCGCCATTATATTGAATGATAGCCCCGCGATCCTCTATCAGCACCCGCTCTTTTTCTTTTGCAATATCCCGCGCCAAGTTAAGCGCTAATTGGATTTTCTTGTCCAAACGAGTATGCAGAGCATTTTTTAACGGTTTGCTTTCAGACAACCCCAAGTCATCAAGCTTTAAAATGAAATCTTCGATGCTATCTGTTGCCTCCAGCGAGATCAGGGGGAATTCATAGGATTCCCTCGTGACGTTCGCTTTCTTTAGCGCATTTTTAAGGAATGCCTTTCTTCCTATAGAATTAAGCCCGGATGCAATAACCACCTGCGGAGTAGGCAAGGCCAAATCATCAAGACGTTCTTCCAGTCGTTTAATTTGATCATTTCGCCCAACAAATATCTGCTCTCTTTCTTTAAGTGTGGGGTGCGTTTTCCAAGAGATCTCTCGCATTCTTGCGTTAATTTTACGCGCAGAAACCTTGGCCTGCCGGATGTGTTGAATATTGAACCCCTTTTTCATCCATTTGGGGATTCTTTTGTCCGAATAAGTAATATTTTCATCAATGATTATTGGATATATACGATCAATCAAACCCAACTCGACGCCTTCCTTCGCCTTTTTTAGCTCAGCCTTTACCCACGACGACTCTAGCGCGTTATGGGAGAGGAATATAACAAAAAGTGAAGTCTCATCGAGACCAGACAAAATCTCTTCAGATGGAGACATACCTTCCTCAAAGGTCATCTCATCAAACACTACACTTTCTTTGCGCAACTTCCCATAAACCTCTCTAACATACGGCTTATCGAGTGAGCTATGAGATAAAAAACACTTAATCATCTGAAGTCCTTTTTCTAAGTTTTTATTTCTGTTTCTTGTCTGAGTTATTTCTTGCCGGCGCGCACGCTCCTTTGGAAGACGATGAGCCATAACTCCTCCGGCTTAATATCTCATGATAGGGTGAAGATTCCGCGAGAACCCTTAGCGCGTTATCTCAGAAAAAAACATTAACAACAACCCCGTCTCTTCATTTTTTTGGGCTAACCAACTCCGCTTCAAATGTTCAGAGTCACACTTAGGAGGCTCTGGGATGCTCTCGCCTTGGAACTCGTCAGCGTCAGCGACTCCATCGACTTTTGGTTCCCAGATACCATCAGCGACCAGTCAGAGCGCTGTACTCAAGAGCTGTTAACAAAGATTCGGATGGCAAGACGCTGCTAGCCACCAAACTAGATCTTAAGAGCCGCAGCCACCCCTTGCCCTAAACCCTCCCCCTCCCTATCCTTCCCCCGCCACGGTCAATCCCGTGGCCGGGTTTAGCGACCCGAAAGACATTGGCGCGATTGCGCCAGCTGGTGCATGCGAGAAACGGCGGATGTTTCTTGCAGGCATTGGCACGCATGCAGTTTTTCTGCACCGCTCTATGGCGGACCGCGTGGGGAGACCCTCGGGTCTGCCGGATTCCAATGTCTCCGGTTCGCTAACCCCGCGCGGTCTGCCACCCTTTCGTTTAGCGACGTAGGTGGCAGCTCCTTAACCGACATTGGAGCTACGCCCATGCATGACGCATCCACCCCCATCACCTTTCAACGCCACTGCCATCAACTGCGCGCGGTGATGATCGACAACCGCCCCTGGTTCGTCGCTATCGATTTCGCCCTGATGATCGCCGCCGCCCGCCCCTATCGGCTGACCAAGCGCCTGTATCCCCACCAGCACCGTTTCGCGACGCTGCGTTTTGCCAGTGGCCACTGCGAAGAGCTGGAGTTGATCAGCGAGGCCGGGCTTTATCGGGCGTTGTATCGCTTCGGGCACCCGGAGCATTGCGCGTTGAGCCAGTGGATCAGCGATGAGGTGATCCCTGCGCTGCACGATTACCACCGCGAGGCCGATGCCAGCCCGCGGCGCATCCTGATGACCTGGGCTAATCAGCGCGTGGCGGCCCTGCTTTGGCAGGGGGAGTTGTGGATCGCGCGGCGGGACCTGCCGCGCTTTATGGCGGCGCACGATGACCCGGCGCTGAGTGATGGGCCTAGCTGGAAGCGGTTCTTCTAGGGCCAGGAGCGGGAACGCCGCATGGAGGTGCGGCGTTTCCGGCCTCGGCGGCACCCGCTGGCCAGCCAACTACCATTCAGCATGTTTATCTCCGCCAATCCGGCCGTGAATGGCGGTTCGGCGCGGCTTGACCTTGAACCGGACTTGAACCTTAGGGTTCGACCCAGCGCCCCGTGCCCTTCGTCTTCGGGCGCGCTACGGACTTGAGGAGACCCCATGCAAACCATCCTGGGTGCCACCGGCCAGATCGCGGTGGAGTTGGCGCGGGAGCTGAACCGCGCCTATACGACGGACCTTCGGCTGGTGAGCCGCAGCCCGCGCAAGGTCAATGACGCCGATACGCTGCTGCCGGCGGACCTGCTGGATGCCGGGCAGGCGGCCAGGGCGGTCGAGGGGAGCGACACCGTGTATTTCACGGCGGGCCTGCCGCCGGATACGCAGCTCTGGGAGACGCAGTTCCCGGTGATGCTGAAGAACGCTCTGGAGGCGACCCGTGCGGCCAAGGCCCGGTTTGTCTATTTCGACAACACCTATATGTACCCGCAGGACGCCCGCCCGCTGACCGAAGCGACGCCGTTCGAGCCGGTCGGCCGCAAAGGCCGGGTGCGCGCGAAGATGGCTTCGATGGTGCTGGAGGAGATGGCGCGGGGAGAGATCCCGGTGCTTATCGGCCGGGCCCCTGAGTTCTATGGCCCGGACAAGACGCAGAGCATCACCAACACCCTGGTCATCGACAAACTCAAGGCGGGCCAGACGCCGCATGTGCCGGTGCGGGATGACACCCGGCGCACCCTGATCTGGACCCCGGACGCGAGCCGCGCGCTGGCCGCCCTGGGCAATGCGCCGGATGCTTTCGGGCAGACCTGGCACCTGCCCTGCGATGACGACCGGCTGACCTACCGGCAGTTCGTGGCCCTGGCGTCCGAGCGGGTTGGCCGCGAGCCCTCCTATAAGGTGCTCGGCAAGTGGACCTTGCTGGCCGCCGGCCTGGTGTCCCGCCAGGTGCGCGAGCTGAGGGAGCTGCTGCCGCGCTACGAGCACGACAATCTCTTCGACTCCTCGAAGTTCAAGCAGCGCTTCCCCACCTTTGAGGTGACGACCTATCGCCAGGGACTCGAGCAGGTGCTCACCGGAGCGGACGGTCGGCCAGCCTGAGGAGTCGAACGAACGCCCCTGCGTCCCTCATGGAACATCGAGCACCAGGAAGAAGTTTGCTGTCGTGATTCACTCCGGTCGTAGGGTGTGCTGCGCGCACCTGGAGCTCGCCGGAAGCACCGAGCGGAGGTGCGCACGGCACACCCTACGGCACGCGTTCATCCTGCCGGCTCTTCCACTTGAACTCGAATGAGAAACGCCGCATGGGAATGCGGCGTTTTTTGTTGGATGCACCCCGCCTCAGGCCGCTCTGCCCTGCCCCGCGCGGCGGCGTGATGAGAGCGGGAGCAGGTGGCGCAGCTCCTCTTCGACGATGCGGTTGTCGAGGCGCATGTCGAGCATGGGGCAGCTCAGCTCCAGGCAGTCGCCGTGCTGCAGGTGGGTGGCGACGATCTCGCTGTCGAGGCGGCTGAACAGGTAGTGGACCATGCCCGGCTGGAGGAACTGCGGGTGCTGTTCCAACAGGGCCTCGCCGGCTTCCCGCGAGGCGCGCCAGGCTTGCGGGCCCAGGCGCAGGTGGGTTTCGCTGAAGCAGGCGCCATTGCGCTCGATGCGTTGCCGCAGGTGCAGGGGTTCGTCCAGTTCGCCCAGCAGCAGCTCCGACGCCACCGCGCATTCCAGCAGATGGGCGCGCGCGGACTGCCCCTGCAACGGGTCGTGCAGATCGTGACCGAGGGTGACGCCGACATAGAGCAGCTGGCCCCGCGACCCCACCAGGTAGACGGAGACCAGGCAGGCCTCCGCCGCGATGGCCTGCACGTGGTACGGCACTTCCAGGTCGTCACGATCGATGCGCATGACGCGGCCGTTGCCCTTGTAGAACCAGCCCGCATCATCCCGCGCCCCGAGCGGCAGACCGCTGACGTGGGTGAGCAGCGGATTGTCGGGCATGGCGGGCGGACGTAGGCGCGTTTCCTGGCGCAGGGCGGGCAGCGTCTGGGTCAGGCCCGGCAGGTGGCGCAGGTGCGCCAGGTGGTCCTGGTGGCGGCGCGCGCAGTCCTGCAGGGTCTGGTAGAGGCCGCTGCTTTCGCCGTGGACGCGCACCGTGTGCGCAGGGTCGTCGCCCAGCAGGCCGATGCGCGGCCCGCCGCTGTGTTCGATGTCGAGGACTTTCAGGTAGTCGCCCATTTCAATTACTCCCTAATAAGCAGTGCGGCGTTGGCCGGCGGTGTGGCTTCGCGGGGTGCCTGCGCGCGGCCTTCCTTGAGCCCGAGCGCCAGGCACAGGCCGGCGAGGCTGCCGGCCAGGGCCAGGTAGAGGATCGATGGCAACCCGTGGTGGGTGGCGAGGTAGCCGGCGAGGATCGGCGCCAGGCCGCCACCGAGGATTTCACCGAAGCCGATGACGATGCCGGTGGCCGCCGTGAGCAGGTGCGGTGCCACCGATTCGCCCGTGAGCGGGCCGACGGTGAGGCAGATGAGGCTGAAGTTGAAGAAGGTGATGAAGAACAGCACCCCGAACAGCAACCAAGGCTCGGCGGGGGTGACGATCAGCGTGGCGACCAGTGCGGCGCTGGCGCAGAACGAGAGCAGCACCACCGGTTTGCGCCCGAAGCGGTCGGACAGCCCGGGGATGATCAGTTGGCCGACGAAGCCGCCGAAGCCGATCGCCGAGATCACCAGCGCCATCGCCTCCAGCGACAGCCCGAGGTGGTCGGTGAGGTAGCTGGGCAGCAGCGCGCAGAGCACGAACTGGCAGGTGAGGATGCAGAACATGATGCCGATGTTGCGCCGCACGTTGCCGCTGCCGAGGGCCGCGAGCCACAGGCGCCAGGGTCGCTCCTGCCCGGCCTGGATAGGTGCGGGGACGGTGCGGTAGGTGCGCTGCAGCCACCAGGCGAGGATGAACCCGGGGATGGACACGCTGATGAACACCCAGCGCCAGGAGCCGAGCCAGGCCAGCAGGCCGGCGGCGATCAGCGGCCCGAGGCCGAGCCCGAGGATGGGGAACACCGCCTGTTGCACGCCGATGTTGAAGCCGGTGCGCCGGGGGTGCGAGACCTGGGTGGTGACGCTGATGCTGGTGGGGGTGAAGGCACCCTCCGAGAAGCCCATGAGGCCGCGCAGGAGGATGAGCCCGAGCACGCCTCCGGCCAGGGCGGAGAGCCCCGAGAGCAGTGAGAAGGCGAGCACGGAGACGACCAGCACGCGCTTGGCGCCGAGCCGCTCCACCAGGCAGCCCATGCCCAGGGCGGAGACGCCCCAGGTGAGGGCCAGGGCTGCGGAGATGTTGCCGAGGTCCTGATAGTCCAGCTGCAGGTCGCGCATGATCAGCGGGAACAGCGGCAGGATGATGAAGCGATCCAGCCCCACCAGGCCGAAGCTCAGCGACAGCAGGATCACCATGCGTGTTTCGTAGCGGGCATCCCAGCCCGTGTCGCTTGCCTGCTCGCGCATGGCCAGCCCTCCTCTTCTAAGGAGCCGAAAAAGGTGGCGCGGGTTACCCCGCGCCACCGTGCCCGAGGGTACTCAGGCTGCCCATTCACCGAGTGCCATTTCGGCGGTGAAGCCCGGCCCGAACGCGGCGAGCAGGCCTTTGCTGCCGGGTTTGGGGGAGCTGTCGAACTGCCGGCGCAGGACGTCGAAGACCACCACGCTGGCGATGTTGCCGGCCTCGGAGAGGCTGGTGCGCGAGAGCGAGACGCGCTCGGACGGCAGGTCCAGGTGGCGGACCAGTTCGTCGAGGATCTTGCGGCCGCCGGTGTGGAAGATGAAGAAGTCGTTCTGCGCGCAGTTCTGCTGGTAGCCGGCCTGGTTGAGGCGCTCGATCACCGGGGCGACGTCCTTGATGGAGTTCATCACGGCCTTGTCGAGGGTGAAGTGGAAGCCGGTGTCCTTCACGTCGTATTTGATGAAGTGCTCGCTCTTGGGCAGGAAGAACGAGTCGGTGGCCTTGATGCGGAAGCCCTTGGCCTCGTCGTCGGCGCGCAGCACGCAGGCGGAGACGGCATCACCGAACAGCGCCGCGGAGATGAAGGAGTGCAGCTTGGTGTCGTCCGGCTGGTAGCACAGCGAGGAGAACTCCAGGGAGACGATCAGCACGTGGTTGTCGGCCTTCAGGGTGGCGAAGTCGTGGGCGCGGTTGATGGCGGCGGCGCCGGCCACGCAGCCGAGCTGGGCGATGGGCAGCTGGATGGTGGAGTTCGGCAGGCCGAGGTCGTTGATCAGGTGGGCGGTGAGCGACGGCATCATGAAGCCGGTGCAGGAGGTGACGATGACCATGCGCACGTCCTCGGGCTTGAGGCCGGCGTTGTCCAGCGCCTGGCGGGCGGCGGCGGAGGACATCTCGCGGGCGGCACGCTCGTAGACGATGCTGCGGTGGGTGAAGCCGGTGTGGATCGCCAGCTCATCGATGGGCAGCACGAGGTGGCGCTCGTTGACCTCGGTGTTGAGGATCATGCGCTTGGCCAGGGCCATGCGCGGGTGGTCACCGTGGAGGTTCTCAAGGTGCTCGATCATCTGCTGCTGGGTGATCTTGTGTTGCGGGAACAGTACGTGGGGCTGGCAAAGAGTCGACATGTTGAATCCTCGTTGATCGTTCAAAATTTGTTCATTCAGTGGGTAAGAACCCGTTCTTCAGGCACAGCCAAGCCCGTCAGCGCTGGCGTGGGCCAGCACTTCCCGGGGGGCAGCGGCAGGAGAAAAGGGCGTAAACCGCACGCCGGAAAATGACGTTCTTGTTTTAGCTGCCACGGAGCCCTTCCGGGCCCCGCGGCAAGAGCCTCAGTGGTCGAGTACGAACTTGTAGGCGTACTGCCAGGCCAGGTTGCTTTCACGCACCTGCTTGCGCACCACCATCCTCACGCGGGCGCCGACCTTGAGCTGGGCCGGGTCGACGACGTCGACGATCTCGGAGGCGATCACCAGGCCGTCGTCCAGCCGCACCATGGCGATGTGCCGGGGCACCACTTCGCCGTAGCCCATGGCCGCGAGGATCGGGTTCTCGGCGTTGGCCATGACTTCGATATGGCCGGTGCGCTCGCAACGGTAGGCGCTGACCTTCAGCGAGTTGCAGGCGCCGCAGACGGTGCGCCGGGGGAAGAAGATCTCGTGGCATTCGTCGCAACGGCTGCCTTCGAGCCGGTACTTGCCGCCGTGCTCGCGCCATTCGCGGAGCATGCTGGCGGTGGTCATGCGGTGGATCTGTTCGGGGTAGAGAGACATGGTCGACACTCCTCAGTCGTTGGCCAGGACGATCACCGAGTTGTGGGCGGCATAGCCCCCCAGGTTCTGCGAGACGGCGATGCGCGCCCCGGGGACCTGGTTCTGGGACTCGCCGCGCAACTGGCGGAACAGTTCGGTGATGTGGAGGATGCCGTCGGCGCCCGAGGCGTGACCGCGACCGATGTTGCCGCCATCCGTGTTGAGCGGCAGTTGCCCGTCCAGGGCGATACCGCCCTCGCGCACGAAATCACCGGCCTGGCCGGGTTTGCAGGCGCCCATGGATTCCATCTGGATCAGCCCGGCGCCGAGCAGGTCGTAGACCTGGGCGACGTCGATGTCCTTGGCAGTGATGCCGGCCTTCTTGTAGGCGAGCTCGGCGCAGGCGATGGAGTTGGCCGATACCGCCATGCCCACGTCCTGGGGCAGGCCCGGGTACTTCAGCGTCGGGTTGTGGTAGCGGGTGCCGTAGTAGTGCGACACGCCGGTGTAGGCGCAGCCACGGATGAACACCGGCTTGTTGGTGTACTTGTGCGCCAGGTGCTCGGCCACCAGGATCGCGCAACCGCTCGCCTCGCCCCAGGCCAGCATCGAGCCGCAGGCCTCGGTGCGCTTGAGCTCCTCGAGGCTGGGAATCGGCTGGCCGAAGCGGGTGGCGCCCGGGGTGTTGTGGGCGTAGATGCGCATCTGCCGGCCGAAGCTGGCGAGCACGTCCGCCTCGCGGCCGGCATAGCCATACTTGTGGAAGTATTCGGCGGTGGCCAGGGCGAAGGCATCGGTGTGGGAGATGCCGAGGAAGTAGTCGTACTCGCACTCGGTGCTCGAACCGATGTACTCGGCGTAGTTGAAGTGGTCGGTCATCTTCTCGAAGCCGCCGCAGAGGACGATGTCGTACTCCCCGGAGGCGACCATCTGATGGCCCATCTGGAACGACACCGAGCTGCTGGTGCAGTTGGCGGTGCTCATGAAAGTGGGCGCCGGGCTGATGCCCAGGGCGTCGGACAGGGTCGGGCCGAGGCCGCCGTATTCGGAAATGCCCTCGCCGTGGTAGCCGTAGGCGACACCCTGGATCTCCCGCGGGTGCATCTTCGCGGCGTGGATGGCTTGGTAGGCGGACTCGACGATCATTTCCTTGAAGGTCTGCCGGACGCGGGAGTTGCCGGGTTTCGGCGTATGGGCGGCCGACACGATTGCAACGCGACGTGCAGTCATGGTTGTGCTCCTTGCAGGTACGGGCTGTTCTAGAGGTAGGCGGTCAGGGCGTAGTCGGCGCGCAAATACTTGAATTCGTATTTGATCGACGTGCCGTAATCCACGTACACCTTGTTCTCCAGGACCTTGCGCAGCGGCTTGGCGCGCTGCTGGTAGGCGAGGATCGCGTCGGTGACCGTCAGCGCGATGGCATCGCTGCCGGCGCCGAACCCATACGAGGAGAGCAGGATCTTCTGGCCCGGCCGCGCCTGGTCGAGCACGTTGATCAGCCCCAGCAGCGGGCTGGCCGAACCGGTGTCGCCAACGCTGCCGGCGTAGATGCCGGGCTCGATCTGGCGCGCCTCGAAACCGAGGTGACGGCCCAGCGAATACGGCGTCGAGACCAGGTTCTGCTGGAACACCACGTAGTCGTAGTCGCTGCTGGAGGTCCCGAGCTTCTTGAACAGGCCGTTCACGGCGCGGGCGGTCTGCTCTTCCAGGCCGATGCTGTTCTTGTCGGAGCCCAGCCCCATGCCGGAGCGGATGTAGCGTTCGCCCTGGGGGCGGATGTTGTCGGCGACGTCGGCGGCGCAGGAGACGCTGCCGTCGAACTCGGCGATCAGGTTGTCGCGGCCCAGCAGTATCGCGGCGGCACCGGCGCCGGCATAGGCTTCGGTGAGGTCGCCCGGGGCGGTGTTGCGGTTGATGGTGTCGGCGCCGATGGCCAGGGCGTTGCGGGCCATGCCCGAGGCGACCAGCGCGTGGCCGATCTGCAGCGCCGAGGTGCCGGACTTGCCGGCGAACTGGACGTCGGCGCAGAACGCGTCGTAGCCACTGCCGAGCATTTCCAGAATCACTGCCGCCGAGGCGCGGGATTCATAGGGGTTGGTGCAGGTGCCCAGATAAAGGGCTTCGAGTTCGGCGATGCCGCCCCGCTCCAGCGCCTGCTGTGCCGCCTGGGCACCCAGGGTGATGACATCCTCGTCCGGCTGCAGCACCGCACGCTCGGTTATTCCTAACTGCTCCTTGACCAATCTCAGGTCGGCATTGCGCCACACACTAAGCACGTCCTCGACTTTCAGGCGGCACACTGGCAACCCGTAGCCGTAGCTGACTATTCCTGTCTTTTGCACGGTCTATATCCTCTTGAGCACATTTTCATTGAGACGAGCCATCCCTTGCCGTCCGGGATAGGCAGCACGCAAATCACCTCGAAAAGAAAGTCTTGCTTGTTGTTGTTCTGATAGTCGGGAGCGAGAACTCCATTCGCTCGCCGCACGCGTCCACGGTGTCCGCTTTCACCCGGGCACCGATGTACATCACGCGAAGTCTCGCGCTTGCGCACGCTGTTTCAGCGCGGCTCAGGCCTTGAAGGCACTGCGCGGGTATCTACTGGTCTTTCTTACTCTCTCAACAAGATACGAAACGTACCGTATCTATTTTAGGAAACAATTTTTCTTCCGTTACCTATGAGATTGGGAAACCGGTAGCCTAGGGTCTATCTGCCTGTGATATGTGACCACCGACCTGGTCCCCTCATCTCAAGAGGGATTCTGTTACAGAATAACTACTCGAAACGGTCCGTATCGTTTCGTAAAAACGAGCCTATACCTTAGAATCCGTTTGTCAATACATTTTCTATGGGGACTTTGCCTTGACTCGAACCCGCTCCAGGAGCTCCATCGGCTCGCTGCGCAGCCCGCATGCGCACAAAGCCATCCTCAAATCGACGACGGAAATACTGATGGAAAGCGGCTATGCCGGACTGAGCATCGAGTCCGTTGCCCGACGCGCCAGCGCCAGCAAGCCGACGATCTATCGCTGGTGGCGGAACAAGGCCGCGCTGATTGCGGAGGTCTACGAGAAGGAAAGCGAGCAGGTCAGGGTCTTTCCGGAATTGGGCTCATTCCGCGAAGATCTCTCCTTTCTGCTGCACAATCTCTGGAATATCTGGCGGGAAACCATTTGCGGCCTGGCCTTCCGCAGCGTCATCGCCGAAGCCCAGCTGGACCCGGAGACGCTCGAAGAGCTCAAGGACCAGTTCATGGAGCGGCGCCGGGAAGTGCCCAAGCGCCTGGTGGAAAATGCGGTGAATCGCGGCGAGCTGCCGAAGGACATCAACCAGGATCTGCTGCTCGATATGATCTTCGGCTTCTGCTGGTACCGGTTGCTCACCGATCAGTTGCGTGCCGAACAGGACATCGACGATTTCATCAACTTGCTGATCAACGGTGTCTGCGCCTCCCCCACCGCTTGAGGCCAGAACGAGACCCGCAGGGATCGCGGGTCGCTCAAGCGTTAGGCCGGGTGGCCTGAAAACTCGCGGTAGAGTTCCGGCAGGAAGCTCGCCAGATGGTTGAACTCGCACAGGTCATGCACCGCGAACTCGAACGCCAGCTCCTCCAGCCCGGCGGCATTCAGCCCCAGCCCCGCCAGCAGCTGTTCCGCCCGCTCCGCCCCGGGGAACCGCGCCATCGATGGATGCGCACCGACCCAGTAACGGCTGGTCAGCCACATCCCCTCCTCCGTCTCCTTGAACAAATGGACCATTAGCGACACCGGCACATCCGGCTCCTGGGCCAGGCTCATCAATGCGCTGACGCTGCCATCGATCTTCGCCTCGCGGTACAACGCCGGGTCCAGGCCCAGCTCCGCCGGGTCGTGGAAGTCGATCTTCAGGTCCATCAGCCGCGAGCCGACGTATTCCGTGGCGCAGAAGCTGTTGCCATACAGCCGGTGCTTGAAGCAGCGGTCGGTGTCACAGAGCTTATGGGCGTTCAGGCAGGGGTTCTTCACATGGGCATAAGGGAACCAGAGCATGTAGCGCTCGGCTTCCAGCGGATGCCAGAGGAACCACCACTCGAACATCTGCGCCGTGCAGCCCGGAAAGAACTTGCGGCTCTGGACATAGGCCATCGGCCCGTCCAGCAGGGCGTACCCGGCCTCTGCGCTGGCATAGTCCGGGTCGAGCAGGCGATTGATGTCGTCCACCGAGGGGGTCAGCGTCTGCTCCAGGGGCAACGGCCCCTGCTGCAGCAGGCGCATGGCGGACAGCGGGACGCGCATATCGCCACTGAAGAAGCGCGCATAGGGCTTGCCGCGGATCGCCTCGCGATTGCGCAGGAACTGCTTCTGCATGGGCAAGGAAAAATAACTGAATGGCACCATCACACGTGTTTGCATTGAAGTTAACCTGCATCGTTGGGTTCGATGAGGACCAGGTGCGGGTGAATCACATATCTCACCGCCCAGGCAAGGCGATGTCGGCCCCAGAGACGCTAGGACAGGCCAAAAGCAAAGTCAAATTTGAATTTAAACTAAGACAAGAAGAGTCGGCTCCATGACAACTACCGAGCAGCAGGCCCCGAGCCGCGCGCCTCGCCAGGATGGCCAGGCCACGCGCCAGCAGATTCTCGAGATCGCCGGCCAGGTTTTCGCTGAACGCGGCTTCGCCAATGCCACCAGCAAGGAGATCTGCGCCCGCTCGCAGGCCAACGTGGCGGCGGTGAACTATCACTTCGAGGGCAAGGACGGCCTGTACACCGCCGTGCTGCTGGAAGCCCACCAGCGCATCATGACCCTGGAGACCCTGGAAGCCCTGACCGCCAGCGAACTCTCCGGCGAAGACAAGCTGCGTCGGCTGATCACCGAGCTGCTGGCCAGCCTCGGCAGCCCACGCCTGGCCTGGCCGGCCAAGGTGCTGGCGCGGGAGCTGCTCTCGCCCTCCCCGCTGCTGCCGGCCGTCCTGAAGAAGGAGTCTTTCCCCAAGGCACGCGCCACCCGCCGCATCATCGGCGAACTACTGAACCTGCCCGAGGACGACCCGGCCGTACTGCGCAGCGCGCTGAATATCTTCTCGCCGTGCCTGTTCCTGCTGATCGCCCACGACAGCCTCAGCACCACCGTGCTGCCCGGCCTCGACACGGAGCCGCAGCCGCTGCTGGAGCACATGCTGGTATACGCCCTGGGCGGGCTCGCGGCGATCGGCGAGCACCACCGCAAGGCCACGACCCCGTAGCCCGGGCTTTAGTCCGGGGCTTGGCTAGGAGCGTTCCCGGGCTGAAGCCCAGGCTACGTCCTGTTGTCGACACCGAATGGGTTTCGCGTTGCTCGCGGAACGCCGCCCGACCCATCCTACGCAAGGCTTCCCCGGAGTCTGCGGGCTACTCCGCCTCGCCATCCCAGGGCTTGCCGTCCAGCGGCCGCGCACGGGCTTCCTCGGCCTCGTCCAGGCCATCACCGGCGCCGATGTCGGCACCATCCACCACCGACAGGTCCTTGTCCGCCGGCAGCACACCGCCTTGACCACGACCGGTGCGGGTCTCGTTCTCATCGATCAGCGTCTCGGGGCTGAGGTCGTCGGCTGAAACACCGTCCTCGTGCAGGCTGCGCCCCAGGGTTTCGCCACCGCTCATGCCGGCTTCACGCACGCGACGGTCGGGGAACTCGCGCTCCACCTCTTCCTCGGGACGCAGGTCACCCACCCTGCCCTGGCGCTCGTCCTTGCGGTCACTGAAATCCAGTTGCTCCATCGAGCCCATGCGGTCCTCGATGTCATCGATCTCGCGGGGCGTATAGGGCTTGCGCTGGCTGCTGCTCATGGTGTCTCTCCTGTTCTGGCGTGTTCAGGGTGGACCAACCCATGCCCGCAAAGATTCAGGCTGTTCGACGGCCTGTGTTCCAAGCGCCAGCCCTTTTCCAGACAAACCTAGAATTCACATTAAGATTTTTATAGTCATATTTTTCATATAGTTACGGCATATATCTAAAGCCATTAGAGAGGAAATACGGTCTTTCCACCCGCGTTTCGGCTATTCCAGGTCCCATTTCGTGCAGGTGCCGCTCGCGGCCGTGGAATTCTGGCGAAAAGCGCATCATGCGCCGCCATAAAATCAAAATAAATCACCTATTTATCAATCAGTTAAATGATTTTCCTCGACATGAAATCAAGATTAGATCGACGCCCGTCATCCCTTGAATGGGCTCGACGAAAACCACACGAACTTTCTTAGAACCCAAAGCATCAGACCCTATAACCCCGTTCGGGGCCCGCCGCCCTGCCCGTCGCCTGGGCATCGCCATCACGCGCATCCAACAGTCCTGCCAACAGCACTGAAGAGAGAGGCCGATGAACAGCACCGCATTGCTCGATCGCTACCTGCAAGTCCGTCAGCACAGTGAATCCCTGATAGCCCCCCTGAGCGACGAAGACATGGTCGTGCAGTCCATGCCCGACGCCAGCCCGGCCAAGTGGCACCTGGCCCACACCACCTGGTTCTTCGAGACCTTCCTGCTGGCCCCGCGCCTGCCCGACTACACGGTCTTCGACCCCACCTTCGCCTACCTCTTCAACTCCTATTACGAAGCCCTGGGCCCGCGCCAGCCACGCCCGCAACGGGGCTTGCTGACCCGCCCACCGGTGGCCCGGCTGATGGCCTACCGGCGCTACATCGACGAGAACATGCATGTGTTGCTGCAGGGCGGCGTGACGGACGAGATCACCGCGCTGGTGGAACTGGGCCTGGCCCACGAGCAGCAGCACCAGGAGCTGTTGCTCATGGATGTGCTGCACCTGTTCAGCCTCTCGCCCCTGCAGCCCGCCTACTCCCCCCGCTGGCGCGAGCCGGGCAGTGATCGGCCCGCGCGTTTCGTTGCCCTGGCCGGTGGGCTGGTGGAGATCGGCCACGACGGCCAGGGTTTCGCCTTCGATAACGAAGGGCCGCGTCACAAGGTGTTCCTGCAACCCTTCCAGATCGCCGACCGCCTGGTGAGCAACGCCCAGTGGCTGGCCTTCATCGAGGCGGGCGGCTACTCCCGCGCCGACCTCTGGCTCTCGGAAGGCTGGGCGCGGGTGCAGGAAGAAGGCTGGGAAGCCCCGATGTACTGGCGACGCGGCGATGAGGGCTGGATGGAGATGGGCCTCGGCGGCCTGCACCCGCTGCAAGACGGCTCCCCCGTCACCCATATCAGCTACTACGAAGCCTGTGCCTACGCGGCCTGGGCCGATGCGCGCCTGCCCAGCGAGGCGGAGTGGGAAGTCGCCGCCCGCGCCGGCCTGCTCGGCCAGGTGGAAGATTGCGCCTGGCAATGGACCGCCAGCGCCTACACGCCCTACCCCGGCTTCCATCCCTCCGCCGGCGCCGTGGGCGAGTACAACGGCAAGTTCATGGTCAGCCAGATGGTCCTGCGGGGCGGCGCCAGCATCACCCCGGCCGGGCATGCGCGGCCCAGCTACCGCAACTTCTTCTACCCGGCACAACGCTGGATGTTCTCCGGGCTTCGCCTGGCCCGCGACGCCCGCACAGGTGAAGACGCCAGCGAGCACGAAGGCTTTGCCGAAGACGTGCGCAGCGGGCTGGGTGCACCGACCAAGAGCCTGCCACCGAAATACTTCTACGACGCCACGGGTTCCGAGCTGTTCGAGGCCATCTGCCGCACCCGCGAGTACTACCCCACGCGCATGGAGACGGCGCTGCTGCGCGAGATCGCCGAGGAGCTATCGACGGTCATCCCCCGAGGCGCGGCGCTGGTGGAGTTCGGCAGCGGCGCCAGCCTGAAGACCCGCCTGCTGCTCGACGCGGCGCCGCAGATCGGCCTCTACCTGCCCATCGACATCAGCGAATCCGCCCTGCGCAAGGCCACGACCATGCTCGAAGGCGCCTACCCCGAGCTGCGGGTGTTGCCCCAGGTCGGCGACTTCACCCACCTGCCGCACCTGCCCCCAGCAGCGGCCTCACGAGCGCGGGTGGCATTCTTCCCCGGCTCCACCCTGGGCAACTTCACCCCGGCGGAGGCGCTGCGCTTCCTGCGTTCGGTGCGGCGCTTCCTCGGGCGCGAGGCGAGGTTGATTCTCGGCCTGGACATGCAGAAGGACGTCGCCACCCTGGAGGCCGCCTACGACGATGCCGACGGCATCACCGCGCAGTTCAACAAGAACCTGCTCACCCGCATCAACCGCGAGCTGGGCGGCGACTTCGACCTCGACGCCTTCACCCACCTGGCTCGCTGGAACCCGCAGGACAGCTGCATGGAGATGTTCCTGGTCAGCCATCAGGACCAGGAGGTGCATGCGGCCGGCCGGCGCTTCCACTTCGCCGCCGGGGAACGCCTGCACACCGAGTGCTCCCACAAGTACAGCCTGGAGGGCATCGCCGAGATGGCGGCCGAATCCGGCTGGCACCTGGCCCGCCACTGGCTGAGCCCGGAGCCGCAGGTGGGGATATTCGTCCTGGAAGGGAGTTGATCCGCTCGGGGATCCTGAGGGAAGCCGGGGCGCGAACGGCCCCGGCGGCACGCGTCAGAGCGCCTGGCGAGCCTCAGCCTGCTGGGCGCTGGCGAGCTTGATGATGCGCCGGCTGCTGCTGCCGGCCTGGAGCAGCACCATGTCTTCGAACACCTGCTTGCCGAGGCGCAGCACGGCACCGAGGTCCTGGTAGTCCCCATGGTTGAGGCCGGCCACGGTGAAGTGCTCGTGGGTCGCGGGGTTATGCACCATCAGGTTGAAGGTGCCATCGGTGAGCGTCCTGCTCTCCACCTTGCAGCTGGGGATGGCACGCGCGAGCAACAGATCCAGTTCCTTGCCAGACAATGCAGCCTTCATCGCTTCACTCCTTGTTACGCCTTATGCCGGCCTCGTGAATTCGGGCCGTGCCCTATGCCGTGGGTCAGAGCATGCGCACCGGGAATACCGATGTGCCGTCCGCCCCCTTTGGCGATGGCCGTTCGACCATCACCTCGAAAATCGCCTTGTCCAGGCTGGGGTCCAGGGGCTCCAGTTCGATCAATCGCGTGCGGTTCCAATTCTCCGGTGTCGCACCCTCGATGCTGATATGGCCGCAAAGCCCATCCAGCGCAGCCCAGCCATCGAACTGCAGCACGCCGAAGTCCAGGGTCACGGAGCGGCGGTCGAGCCGCACGGCGCCCTCGGCGAGCGCGGGGGAGTACAGGGTCAGATGTGCAAGCGAAGTGATCATCCTGATACCTCCAGAAGCCTTGAAAACAGGCCTGGAAAAGGTCCGAAACACCCCAGGGGAGCACTAGCGGCTAGCGATAAGCATGCCAGTAGAAGTTATTCCGCCGCTCTTGCAGATCAGCGGCCTTTTTCACGATAAAAGTTGTACGTCTCGATATCGCGCTGATGGCAAACAACCCAAAAGATCGGTGAACCCGTGCATTTCAAACAGGTATTAGCTGTGCAATTTGCACGAGCAAAATGCACGATTCGGGCAACTTGCAATGCGTCTCGAGCGCGAGGGATTCAATGTGGTGCGTCGTGCGCGACAGGGGTGCAGGGCGCGATCCTGCAACATCGGCTGATCACCGCCCTTGCGGCACGGTACGGCGTCTGCAGGGGTGTACGCCAGGTTAACCCGGCACTTGAAGTGCCACCCCTAACAACTCCAAAGATGTATCTGCAACTGTTGCCGAGCGCCAGAAACAACCTGATATCAACGCGGCATCTCGATGATATTAAAAACATTCCAACAGACGAACGGGCCCGTCCGCCCCCCTATTCAAGCTGAACTCACACGGCCTCCCGGCCTTCTCAATTACTACTCACGTGTATACCAACTTGAGGCCCGGTCGCTGCGGCATGCGTCGGGCTTATTTTTTGGATGGATCAACTTGTACTTGGATGTAGCCATGGCGTTTCAACCTTCCGGCGAAGAGTTGCAGAAGAGGCTGGATGCACGGCTGGACAGCCATATGTGCGTGGTGAAGTTTCGCGACGATGAGGTGGTGCTCTCCCTCCGTGACCTGCGCAGCGGGCAACTGACCGTCGTCTCCGGCCTGTTCCCCCGGCACTGGGCGAGCCGCGAGCAGTTCGACACACTCTGCGGGCCGCTGATCGATGAACTGGAGCGGATGCTGGAAAACGCCACGGACGCCAATGACGAAGAGCGGCTCGAAGGCTTCTGAGCCCGCACGGCATCGCCATGCACAAAGATCGGAACCTGTGCGGCGTAGCCCTGCTCTATAGGTGCTTGGGAGGCGCCTGCGTGCGCGAACGGCGATAAGACCGTCGATTTGGAATGAACTGGAGATCTACATGGGCTGTTATCACATTTCCCCGACGGACAAGGGGTGGGAACTGCGCAAGGAAGGTGCAACGCGCCCGTCGAAGACCGCCAGCGAACGATCCGAGCTGCTCGATTGCATCGGCAACTTCATGCAGAACCGTGCGGGGACGGTAAAGGTCCACGGCGAAGACGGCAGCGTCGAACAGGAACTGCGCTATCCGCCCGCCCGCCGCTTTCACGACCAGGCGAGCGGCTAGCGCCGCGGTCAGGACCGCGAGATACCGGTCAGGGTGATGCCGTAGCGCTTGAGCAACTGCATCGCCGGCTCGCTGCTGGGGTCCTCGCTCTCCGCGAACTCACCGGCCTGCAAATTCGCGCGGGCCCACTCCAGCAGCTCGCGGTTGGCATCTTCCATGTCCGGCTTGTCCGTCGCCTTGCTGTCCAGCGTCGCGGTGTTGTTGTCCTTGCTGTAGGTGATGGTCCAGTGCGCCATGACGATGACCTCCGTTGGCGGGTATACCTGAGCTGACTGGCGCAAGCGCCCGCGAGTTCATTGCAATCCCCCGCTCTCGACTTGAACTTTCCTCCTGCCGTTTCCCTCGAAATGCCATCGACGCCGCCGCTTCGCTGCACGCTCGGCGCCATTCACGTCGCTTTCGCAACAGGAGGCTTGGTCCAGGGATGATCCCGCCGCATACCCCGTCACCGATGAATACCCGCATGGCCCCCGGCCTTCTGCTGGCCGCCGTGCTGCTTGCCGGCTGCCAGGAACACGAGCCCCCCAAGCCGGTGCAGCGCGTGCTGGTGCAGAGCATCGAGGCCGCCGACTTCAGCGCCGAGGTGCACCTCACCGGCGACATCCAGGCCCGCGTCGAAGCGCAACAGGCCTTTCGTGTCGGCGGCAAGATCATCGAGCGCCTGGCGGACGTGGGCGATCAGGTCAAGGCCCAGCAAGTGCTGGCACGCCTCGACCCGCAGGAGCAGCGCAGCAACCTCGACACTGCCAATGCCGCCGTGGAAGCCCAGCGCGCCCAGCTCAAGGAGGCCGAACTGAACTTCGAGCGGCAACGCAAACTGCTGCCCAAGGGCTACACCAGCCAAAGCGAATTCGACCAGGCCCAGGCGCAGTTGCGCGCCACCCGCAGCGCCCTGGAAGCGGCCGAAGCCCAGGCCGCCAACGCCCGTGACATGCTGGCCTATACCGAGCTCAAGGCGTCCGCCGATGGGGTGATCACCACCCGCCACGCGGAAGTCGGCCAGGTGGTGCAGGCCACGGTGCCGATCTTCACCCTGGCCCGTGAAGGCGAGCGCGATGCGGTGTTCAACGTCTACGAATCACTGTTCGACCAGCAGTTGGAAAGCCAGGACGTGGTCGTCGCCCTCCTCGGCCAGCCGGACATCAGCGCCAAGGGCCAGGTGCGCGAAATCACCCCCACCATCGATCCGCAGAGCGGCACCCTCAAGGTCAAGGTGGCGCTGGAGCAGGTGCCGCCGCAGATGAACCTCGGCGCCGTGGTTACCACGCTGCTCAGGCCCCGCAGCGGCGACGGTGTGGTGCTGCCCTGGTCGGCGCTGTCCAAGTCCGGGCGCCAGCCGGCGGTGTGGCTGGTGGATGCGCAGCAGCGGGTATCGCTGCACAAGGTCGGCGCGGTGCGCTACGCCAGCGGCAAGGTGCTGGTGGGCCAGGGCCTGGAGGCGGGCCAGAAGGTGGTGATCGCCGGTGGCCAGCTGCTGCACCCCGGCCAGCGCGTGGAAATGGCCCGGGCCGAACAGGCGGCAGAGCCCGACAAGGCCGCCGCAGTGCGTGAGGACCAGGCCGCACCGCAGCCCCAGGTCGAAGGGAGCGTGCCCCATGAATGACGCCACCCGCCGCGCCTGCCTGCTGCCCCTGGCCGCCCTGCTCCTCGCCGGCTGCGGCGAGAAGGAACAGCCACCACCACCGCCCCGCCCGGTGCTCAGCCTGGTGGTGCAGAGCCAGCACCAGCAGAGCGTCGGCCACTTCGCCGGCACCATCCAGGCACGCTACGAAACCACCCTGGGCTTCCGCACCAACGGGCGTATCGCCTCCCGCGCGGTGGATGTCGGCGACAAGGTGGCCGAGGGCGCCCTGCTCGCCACCCTCGACCCCACCGACCAGCAGAACCGCCTGCGTGCCAGCGAGGGCGATCGCGCCAGCGCCGAAGCGCAGTGGATAGACGCCCAGGCCGACGCCCGCCGCCAGGAGGAGCTGTTCACCCGGGGCGTTGGCGCCAAGGCCAACCTCGACGCGGCCCGCACCCGCCTAAAGACCACCCGCGCCAGCCTCGACCAGGCCCGCGCCGCAGAACAGCAGGCCAGCGACCAGCTCGCCTACACCCGCCTGACCACCGATTTCGACGGCGTGGTCACCGCCTGGCGCGCCGAGGCCGGCCAGGTGGTCGCCGCCGGCCAGGAGGTGGTGACCCTGGCTCGCCCGGAAGTGCGCGAAGCCGTGTTCGACCTGCCGGACGACCTCGCCGGGGCCATCCCCGAAGACGCCCGCTTCACCGTGGTCGCCCAATTGCAGGGTGAGGCCAGCACCACCGGCCACATCCGCGAAATGGCGCCCCAGGCCGACGCCGCCACCCGGACCCGCCGGGTGCGCCTGAGCCTGGAGCAAACCCCGGAAAGTTTCCGCCTCGGCACCACGGTGCGGGTGGAACTGAGCAGCCCCGTGGCACCTCGTGTCAGCCTGCCCGCCAGCGTGCTGGTGCGCGCCGAGCCCGGCGCCCCGGATGATCGTGGGCAGGTCTGGGTGGTGGACGAAAAAGCCGCCGTGGTGCACCGCCGCGAGGTGCAGGTGCTGCGCCGCGAAGGCGATCGCGTGCTCATCGGCAAGGGCCTCGCCGACGGCGAGCGGGTGGTCAGCGCCGGGGTCAACAGCCTCAAGGAAGGCCAAGCGGTAAAACTGGATGAAGGGGATCGGCCATGAGTGATGCCAAGGGCGGCTTCAACCTCTCGGAATGGGCGCTGCGGCACCAGTCCTTCGCCTGGTACCTGATGGCCGTGGCGCTGGTGATGGGGGTGTTCTCCTACTTCGAGCTGGGCCGCGAGGAAGACCCCGCCTTCACCATCAAGACCATGGTCATCCAGACCCGCTGGCCCGGCGCCACGGTCAACGACACCCTTGAACAGGTCACCGACCGCATCGAGAAGAAGCTGGAGGAGCTGGACAGCCTCGACTACGTGAAGAGCTACACGCGCCCGGGGGAATCCACCGTCTTCGTCTACCTCAAGGACACCACCGACGGCACCGAGATACCCGACATCTGGTACCAGGTGCGCAAGAAGATCGACGACATCCGCGGCGAATTCCCCCAGGGCCTGCAGGGCCCGGCGTTCAACGACGAGTTCGGCGACGTCTACGGCAGCCTCTATGCCTTCACCGGCGACGGCCTCAGCTACCGCCAGCTGCGTGACTACGTCGAGCGCGTGCGCCTGGACATCCGCAGCGTCAAGGACCTGGGCAAGGTGCAGCTGATCGGCGAGCAGGACGAGGTGTTCTACCTCAACTTCTCCACCCGCAAGCTGGCCGCCCTGGGCCTCGACCAGCGCCAGGTGATGCAGAGCCTGCAGGCACAGAACAGCGTCACGCCCTCGGGGGTGATCGAGGCCGGCGCCGAGCGCATTTCGGTGCGCACCTCCGGCGAGTTCCGCTCCCAGGCGGACCTGGAGGCGGTGAACCTGCGCATCAACGACCGCTTCTACCGCCTCGCCGACCTCGCCAGCATCCAGCGCAGCTACCAGGACCCGCCCACCTCGCTGTTCCGCTTCAATGGCGAGCCGGCCATCGGCCTGGCCGTGGCCATGCGCGACGGCGGCAATATCCAGACCTTCGGCGCGGCGCTGCATGCGCGCATGCAGGAAGTGACCAACGAGCTGCCCATCGGCGTCGGCGTGCACCAGGTGTCGAACCAGGCCGAGGTGGTGGAGAAGGCCATCGGCGGCTTCACCAGCGCGCTGTTCGAGGCGGTGATCATCGTCCTGGTGGTGAGCTTCATCAGCCTCGGCGTGCGCGCCGGCCTGGTGGTCGCCTGCTCGATTCCCCTGGTGCTGGCCCTGGTCTTCGTGTTCATGGAGTACAGCGGCATCACCATGCAGCGCATCTCCCTCGGCGCCCTGATCATCGCCCTCGGCCTGCTGGTGGACGACGCCATGATCACAGTCGAAATGATGGTCACCCGCCTGGAGCTGGGCGATTCGCGACACGACGCCGCCACCTACGCCTACACCTCCACCGCCTTCCCCATGCTCACCGGCACCCTGGTCACTGTGGCCGGCTTCGTGCCCATCGGCCTCAACGCCAGCTCGGCGGGGGAATACACCTTCACCCTGTTCGCGGTGATCGCCGTCGCCCTGTTGCTGTCGTGGATAGTCGCGGTGCTTTTCGCCCCGGTGATCGCCGTGCACGTGCTGCCCGCCACGCTCAAGCACAAGGAAGAGAAGAAGGGCCGCATGACCCGCTTCATGGACCGCGGCCTGCGCCTGGCCATGGGGCACCGCTGGGCCACCATCCTGCTCACCGTGGCGCTGTTCGGCGGCTCGCTGTTCCTCATGCAGTTCGTCCAGCAGCAGTTCTTCCCCTCCTCCGACCGCCCCGAGCTGCTGGTGGACCTGAACCTGCCGCAGAACAGCAGCATCGCCGAGACCCGCGCGGTGATGGACCGCTTCGAGGCCAAGCTCAAGGGCGATGACGACATCCAGCGCTGGAGCTCCTACATCGGCGAAGGCGCGGTGCGCTTCTACCTGCCCCTCGACCAGCAACTGCAGAACCCCTACTACGGCCAGCTGGTGATAGTCGCCAAGGACATGGACGCCCGGCAGCGCCTGTCCGCCCGCCTCAAGCAGCGCCTGCGCGACGAGTTCGTCGGCATCAGCGGCTACGTGCAGCCCCTGGAGATGGGCCCGCCGGTGGGCCGGCCGATCCAGTACCGGGTCAGCGGCCCGGACATCGACAAGGTGCGCGACTACGCCATGGCACTGGCCGCGCGGCTGGACGCCAATCCCAATGTCGGCGAGATGATCTACGACTGGAACGAGCCCGGGCGTGTGCTGAAGATCGATATCGCCCAGGACAAGGCACGCCAGCTGGGCCTCTCCTCCGAGGATGTGGCGCAGATGATGAACGGCGTGGTCACCGGCGCCACCATCACCCAGGTGCGCGACAGCATCTACCTGGTCAACCTGGTGGGCCGCTCCGCCGAGGGCGAACGCAACTCGCCGGAAACCCTGGAAAACCTGCAGATCGTCACCCCGAATGGCACCTCCATCCCGCTCAAGGCCTTCGCCACCTTGGGCTACGAACTGGAGCAGCCGCTGGTGTGGCGCCGCGACCGCAAACCCACCATCACCCTCAAGGCCAGCGTCCACGGCGACATGCAGCCCACCGACCTGATGGCCAGGCTCAAGCCCGAGGTGGACGACTTCGCCGCCAAGCTGCCCGCCTCCTACCGCATCACCCCCGGCGGCACGGTGGAAGAAAGCGGCAAGGCCCAGGGCCCCATCGGCCAGGTGGTGCCGCTGATGCTGTTCCTCATGGCCACCTTCCTGATGATCCAGCTGCAAAGCGTGCAGAAGATGTTCCTGGTGGCCAGCGTGGCGCCCCTGGGGCTGATCGGCGTGGTGCTCGCGCTGCTGCCCACCGGCACGCCGCTGGGCTTCGTGGCCATCCTCGGGGTACTGGCGCTGATCGGCATCATCATCCGCAACTCGGTGATCCTGGTGACCCAGATCGACGAGTTCGAGCGCGAGGGCGCCAACCCCTGGGACGCGGTGATCGAGGCCACCCACCACCGCACCCGGCCCATCCTCCTCACCGCCGCTGCCGCCAGCCTGGGCATGCTGCCCATCGCCCGCGAAGTGTTCTGGGGCCCCATGGCCTTCGCCATGATCGGCGGCATCATCATCGCCACCCTGCTCACCCTGTTCTTCCTCCCCGCCCTCTACGTCGCCTGGTACCGCATCCACGAACCGGACGACGCCACGCCCCCGGCCCAAAACCCGCAGGTGGCGTAGAACGGCAATGTGTGTAGGGGCGAATTCATTGGCTCTGTCTGCGTTAGCTGTTGTGGTTTTAATGCAAGCGCTCAAGCACGGCCATTTCCGGGCATCCAAGAGTTCGTAACACCTCCACCGCATGGGTTTCGCTTCGCTCTACGCCATCCTACGAACGTGCACTGGGTTACTGCGCACATCAATGTGAGGGTTCGAGCGAAGAAAGTTGGAGCAGCCGCCAACGCCCCTCCAGGAGGCCGAACGCAATCGTTGCGCCGGGGGACGAGCGGCATGGATGCCGCGAGAGGCGCGCCAGGCCATGGATGGCCCATCGCGCCGGCCCCCAGAGCAACGATGGAGTGAGGGAACCCCGGCGAAGCCGGGGCCGGATGATGGGGCAAGCCCTTTTGGTTCCTTTTAAGGCGATTGTTAAAAGGGACTCGCCCGGGGGGGCGAAATCAGAAGCACCAACAAAACTCGGCAATCAGCTGGGTCCAAATCTTCTAGCAACACTTAACGCAGACAGAGCCAATTCATTCGCCCATCGGTGCCATGCCGGCCCCCCCTGGTGGATGGAAAAAGCGTCATCCACCCCACAGGCGTGCACCCGCAAGGTCCGAGGCAGGGAAGGTTGTAGGGACGACTTCAGTCGCCCAGCGGTGCACAGCACCGCCGTAGGGTGGACCACGCTCCATCGGTCCACCAATCGGTGCCATGCCGGGCACCCCTGGTGGATGAAAAAAGCGTCATCCACCCTACAGGCGTGCACCCGCAAGATCCGAGACAGGGAAGGTTGTAGGGGCGACTTCAGTCGCCCAGCACCGCACAAGCGCTTCGCGAGCAGAGCTCGCTCCTACGGGCTGTGCCTCAACCCGTGGAATTCATTCGCGATGGGCCGACTCAGGCGTTGCGATGCAGCTCGGCCAACTTGGCAGCGGCCTCTTCGATGCGCGCCTTGAGCGCTTCGATCTCGTCGCGGCGTTCGGCGATCACCCGTTTCGCCGGGCACTGCCCCGTGAGGCCACGGGCGAGCACCACGCCGCCGGTGCCGGCGCGCAGCCAGCCCACCAGGCCACCCTGGCGCAGGCCGGTGCCGACCATCACCAAGCCACCGGCGATGCACAGGAAGCGTTCCCAGCCCTCGACGTTATGGGGGCGGGCAGCGTTTTCGCGGGACTGCGGTTCGAAAGCGACCATGGTGTTCTCCTGGCTCTATGGGGTTGTAGTAACGACTGGCCAGGTGCGTGCAGGGTTCAGAGTGCTGGACGAGCGGAGCGCGGCGCCGCCGGAAAGCGACGGCGCCGCACGGGTCACACGGGTTTGTGGCCGTGGTCGAGGCTCTGGTCCACCAGCCAGCGACCGTGGGCCAGGGACGCCCGCCGGGCGCTGTCTTCCTCGGCGAGGAAGGCGGAGTTGGCGGGCAGTGGGATACGCCGGGTGCGGCTGCCATCGGGCGCGGTGATGTGCAGCCCGCCGGCCCAGGGCGTGGGAATGCCCGGGTGCTCGATCAGGTGCGCGGTGATGATGTGATCGCGGTGGGTGAGCTGGTTGCTGCTGTTCATGGCTGTGCCTCCATTCGCGGGGCGGCCGCCTGGATGCAACGGCCGCTCCCTCGCAGGTGGATGCCCGACGGGCATGCGGACCTTCACCTTAGCGCAGGCCCGCCCCCTACCCGCCCGGCCCGACGAAACGCATCGCCACGGGGCGTGGAGAAAGCCTTCTCTCCACCCCGCCCCATGGGTAATCTCCCGCCACCACCCGCCGGAGTCACCATGGAACTGCACATCGTCATCAATGGCCGCAAGGACCTCGCCCAGCAGCTCTACCGCCAGTTGCGCGACGCCATCGAGGACGGCCGCCTCGCGAGCGGCGCCCGGCTGCCACCGAGCCGCCTGCTCGCCGAGCAACTGGGCATCTCGCGCAAGACGGTGGCCGACACCTACGCCCAGCTCACCTACGAGGACTACCTGGTGGGCCGCATCGGCAGCGGCACCTTCGTCAACGCCCGGGTGGCAACGCGGGTGCGCAGCCGCTTCGCCTCGGAACTGGCCGAAGCGGACGTCATCCGCCACTGGCAGGACGTCCCCATCCCCTTCCGCCACCCGACCCTGGAAGGCACCCTGCGCTACGACTTCATCGGCGGCGCCACCGCACGCAGCCAGTTCCCCCATGACGACTGGCGCCGCTGCACCCAGCACGCCCTGCGGCAGATGGCCTCCGCCCGAGGTTTCTACGGCCAGCCCGAGGGGGTGGAAGCCCTGCGCCAGGCCATCGCCCGGCACATCAGCTTCGCCCGTGGGGTGCGTTGCACGGGGGATGATGTGATCGTCTGCAGCGGCGCCCAGCAGGCCCTGGACCTGCTCGCCCGGGTCATGCTGCAACCCGGCAGCGTCGTCGCCATGGAAGACCCCGGCTACACCCCGGCGCGCCTGCTGTTCGGCATCCAGGGCGCCCAGGTGGCGAGCATCCCGGTGGACGCCGAAGGCATGCGCGTGGACGCCATCCCCGATGGCACGCGGCTGATCTACGTCACCCCCTCGCACCAGTTCCCCCTGGGCATGCCCATGAGCCCGGCACGACGCGAAGCGCTGCTGCAGCGGGCACGCGAGCTCGGCGCCATCGTCATCGAAGACGACTACGACAGCGAGTTCCGCTACGAAGGGCGCCCCACCGATTCCCTGCAAAGCATGGACGAGCACGGCGTGGTGGCCTATGTCGGCACCTTCTCCAAGACCCTGCTGCCGGAGCTGCGCCTGGGTTACGCCATCCTCCCCGGCGTACTGCTGGAGCCGCTGATCAAGGTCAAGCAGATCACAGACTGGCACAGCTCCACCCTGCCCCAATGGGCCCTGGCCAAGTTCATCGACGAAGGCTCGCTGCACAAGCACATCCGTCGCTGCCACGCCGTCTACAGCAGCCGGCGCGAACGCATCCTGGCGCGGGTGGCGGGGGATCTCGCGCCCTGGCTCGAAGCCGTGCCGGCGGTGGCCGGGGCGCACATGGCGCTGCTGTTCAAGGTGCCGATCGACCTGCCGCTGCTGATGGAACAGGCGCGCAAGGTCGAGGTGGGGCTCTACCCGCTGGCACCCTTCTATCACCAGCAAGCCCCCCAGGCCGGCCTGCTGCTGGGTTTCGGCGCCATCGAAACCCTGGATATCGACCCGGCCCTGGACCGCGTGCGCGACATCCTCCTGCGCATCGCCTGAAGCCCGCATGCTGTCAATGCGACAGCATTCGAGTCATCCCGACACTAGGTCGATATGACCGCACCCGCCTGCAGCCCAGTGACTGCGGGCGGCTGGCGCTGGCACGAAAACTGACAGGTAAAGGCAATTCCACTCGCTCACCGGAGGTGAGACATGCTTTTCGTCAGTGCCGGCCGCCACCAGCGGCTGCAACAGCAGAACCAGGCCCTCCTCGCCCGCCTCGACGCCGCAGAACACGAAGCCACGCAACTGCGTGATGCCCTCCAGGCCAGCCGCGACGACACCCGGCTGCAAACGGACCTCGCGTTCTACAAGGGCCTGGCCGGCAACCTGCTGAAATTCGGCCGCTCCATCGGCCATGTCGGCGACTCCTTCAGTTACCTCAACGCCCGCCTGGACGACAACCACCAGCGCGCCCAGGACGTCGCCAGCGCCGCCATCCACAACAAGCTCAAGTTCGGGGTGCTGCAGGAGCAATCCCAGCGCATGGAAAACGGCCTGGCCACCCTCAACCAGCGCATCTCGGAACTGGTGCAGCGCGCTGGCGAGATCGACCGCATCGTCGGCCTAATCGGCAGCATCGCCAGCCAGACCAACCTGCTGGCTCTCAACGCTGCCATCGAAGCGGCCCGCGCCGGCGAATCCGGTCGCGGCTTCGCCGTGGTCGCCGGGGAGATCCGTGACCTGGCCGAGAAAACCGCCAGCGCCACCCAGGACATCGTCCGCGAAACGGCGGACATCCAGGCGGTGATCCACACTGCCCAGGACGAGATCCGCCTCCATGTCGACAGCGCCAACCACTTCCACACCATGACCACCGAAGCCAGCAGCGCCATGCTCGACGTCCACGGCCAGGCCCAGCGCATGCACCACGAGATCGGCCAATCCTTCTTCCGCGCCGGCATCGAACTGGCCAACCTCGCCGAGCTCTCGCTCAAGGCCTCGGTCTACGACGCCATCCTCAGCGGCGAACCGGACGCCAGCACTCTGCCGACCGAGGAACAATGCCCCTTCGGCCGCTGGTACTACGGCAACGGCAACGCCGCGCTGCGCGGCAACCTCCAGTTCCGCCTGATCGAACGCCCCCACGAACAGGTTCACCACGCCGGCGCCGCCGCCATCGACGCCTTCGCCCAGGGCCGGCTCGACACCACCCTCGAGCAGCTGGCGCTGATGGAGGACTCCAACGTCGAGGTGATGGACATCGTCAAGAAGGTCCTGGCGGAGCATGAAAAGGGTTTGCAGGTACCGGCCCGCAGCTCGGCGGCGGCCCCCTTGCTGAGAGTTGTCGGCGCCGATTGACAGCCGCACAAGCCCCCCAGCACTATCGACGCCATGAACGCATCCGCACGCCGTACCGCCACCACCACTACCACCGCCATGTGCGGGGCGAGTGGGTGTGCGTAGCGGATAGCGCAAGGAACCCCAAAGGCCCCGCCAGCGATGGACGGGGCCTTTTCTTTTGCCCTGGCGGCGCTGGCATTCAAGGAGAAATGCCATGCACGACCCGCGCAAATCCGCCCTGCTGATCATCGACATGCAGGTGGCGCTCTATGAAGGACCCGACAAGCCCTGGCAGGGCGAGTTGCTGCTGACCCGGGTCAACCAGTTGATCGCCCGTGCCCGCGCTGCCGGTGCGCCGATCTTCGCCGCACGCTTCGCCGGGCCGGAAGGCTCGCCGGTGGCGCCAGGCAGCAAGGGCTGGGCACTGCACCCGCGCCTGGAGGTGGACCCTGCCCGCGACCGCATCTTCGACAAGAACCGCCCCAGCTGCTTCTCCGGCACCCGCCTGGACGACTGGCTGCGCGATGCCTCCATCGTCGAGCTGGTGGTCGTGGGCATGAAGACCCAGTACTGCATCGACAGCACCTGCCGCGCCGCCGCCGACCTGGGCTACCGCGTGGTGCTGGCGGAAGACGCCCACAGCTGCATGGACACCCCCGCGCTGGACGCCGCCGCGATCATCCGCCATCACAACCTGACATTGTCGGGGCCGTTTGCCAGGCTGATGAAGACCGATGAGGTGCGCTTCTAAGGAAAGCTGAAGCGACTGCGGGCGATGATTACAGAGGCGACTGTAGGGGCGACTGTAGGGTGGGCCGGGCGGCGCTCCGCTTCAGCCCACCAGCCCCACGCAGAAGCTTCGCGAGCAGAGCTCGCTCCTACGAGGCCGGCGTGGAGCGTGCAGAGTCACCCCAACAACGACGCCACCGTGCGCTCGCCCAGGGCCGGGCCGATGCTCATGCCGAGGCCGGTGTGCATCAGCACGGCGGTGACGCCGGGGATGGCCTTGAGCACCGAGAACGGGCCGGGGCCACGGGCGCCGTAGACGCCCTGCCAGCGCTCGAGCACCTGCAGGCGGGTGCCGAGGGTGTGTTCGGCGAGGTCGAGCATCAGGTTGTCCACGGCTTCGGCGTTGAAGGGCGAGGCGTCGCGGCCGTAGTCGTGGGAGTCGCCGATGATCAGCTCGCCATAGGGCGTGGGGCTGACCAGCAGGTGGATGCCGTGCTGCTCCAGCTCGGGCGTGTGCTGCTCGATCTGGCCACGGATGGCCTCGGCTTCCGGCAGGTCGGAGAAGGCGCCGTAATGCACGCAGCTGAGGCCGGTGAGCACGGCGTGCTGCAGGCCGATGTCCACCGCCGGGCGTGCGCGAAGCATCTGCAGGCGGCAGACGCTGGGCTGCAGCGGGGCGATCTGCTCGGCCAGCAGGGTCAGGTAGTCGTGGCCGGAGCAGACGATGATCTGCTCGGCGCGGCAGCTGCCGGCGCTGGTGTGCACGCGGTTCTGCTCGACGTCGCGCACCAGGGTGGAGAAATGGAAGGTCACGCCCAGTTCGTCGCGCAGGTAGTTCACCAGCGCCGGGATGGCTTCGCGGGAATACAGCTGCTGGTCGTCCAGGCCGTGCAGGGCCACGCGGTGGTGGCTGAACTGGCCCTGGTAAAGGTCGTGCAGGCGCTCGCCACGCAACAGTTCGACACGGTAGCCGTGCTCGATGGCGCGGGTAGCGCAGAAGGCCTCCAGCAGTTCCTCTTCCGCTTCAGTGCGGGCGAATAGCAGGGAGCCGTTGCGGCGGATATGGAAGCCGGCCACCTCAGCCAGCTCGGCCCAGAGGGTCCGCGCCTCACGGGCCAGGGCGAACATGGGGCCGGGGGCCTGGCCGGTGATCAGGGCCTGGCCGAAGTTGCGCACCGAGGCGCCCAGGGGCCGGTCGCTGCGTTCGAACACGCTGACCTTGAGGCCGCGCCGGGCGGCGGCATAGGCGTGGGACAGGCCGAGGATGCCGGCGCCGACGATGGCGATATCGGTGTCTTGGATGGGCATGGAGTTCTCCAGGAAAACAGGGCCGCCCCTGCCCTCCCCACAACCCTCTCCCCGCAGGGAGAAGGTGTGGAGCGGGTGGGAGCGGAGGTCGGGCTTGTTACTGCGGCAATTTCTCGGACTTACCGTCGTAACGCTTGCGCCACTCGGCCAGGATGCTGTCGCGGTTCTTCGACGCCCAGGCGAAGTCGTTCTTGATCAGGCGCTGCTCGTAGTCGGCAGGCAGTTCGGTCTGCGGCTTGGCGATGCCGGGCTGGGCGAGAACGGCGAAGTTCTCCTTGTACAGCTCCATGGCGGCGGGACTGGCGGAGAAGTCGGCGAGTTTCTTGGCGGCCTCAGCGTGCTGGGTGCCCTTGATCACGCCGGTGGCTTCGATTTCCCAGCCCAGGCCTTCCTTCGGCAGGACGATGTCCAGCGGCGCGCCCTGGCGCTTCAGCTGCACGGCCGGGTATTCGAAGGAGATGCCGATGGGGAACTCGCCGGCAGCGGCCAGCTTGCACGGCTTGGAGCCGGAATGGACGTACTGGCCGATGTTCTGGTGCAGGTCATCCATGTACTGCCAGCCCTGCTTCTCGCCGAAGGTCTGCAGCCAGGCGCTGACGTCGAGGAAGCCGGTGCCCGAGGACGCCGGGTTCGGCATCACGATCTTGCCCTTGTATTCCGGCTTGGTCAGGTCCTGCCAGCTCACCGGTTTTTCCAGGCCCAGCTTCTCGGCTTCGACGGTGTTGAAGCAGATGGTGGCGGCCCACACGTCCATGCCCACCCAGGCCGGCGGGTTGGCGGCGTCGCGGTAGTTGGCGCCGATGGCGTCCAGGTGCTTGGGCGCGTACTTCTCCAGCATGCCCTGCGCATCGAGGATGGCCAGGCTGGAAGCAGCCAGGCCCCAAACGGCGTCAGCCTGGGGGCGTTCTTTTTCGGCCAGCAGCTTGGCGGTGATGATGCCGGTGGAATCACGCACCCACTTGATCTCGATATCCGGGTTTTCCTTCTCGAACGCCTTCTTGTAGGCACTCAGCTGCTCGGCTTCCAGAGCGGTGTAGACGGTCAGCTCGGTGGCGGCCTGGGCCTGCAGGGAGAACCCGGCGACGACGGCGGCAGCGAGGGCGAGACGCTTGAACATGTGGAGCTCCTTGGTTGGTGTGCTGGGGTCAGGTTTGGCTTGCTGTGGTTATGCGTTGGCGGGGGTTTCGCCCTGCGCCAGGCGTGCGTTGATCAGGTCGATCACGCCCGGCAGGTCGGCGATGGTGTCGATCAGGTAGTGCGGGCGGCTCGACGCGAACAGCGCGTCGATGCGAGCGCGCTCCTCGGCCAGGCGCGCGGCCGGCAGGGCCTGGTAGGCGTCGAAATCCAGGCCGAGGAAGTTGCCGGAGAAGCGCAACGCCACGGTCCACATGCCGGCGCTGCGGCCTTCGAGGATGCCCGGCTCGGTGTCGTCCACCTTCACGCAGGCGGCGACGTCGTCCAGCCCCAGGGCGATGACGTTGGCCAGCGCCTGGGCCGGGCTCGGGCGGCCCTTGGGTACTTCGTCGGTGGCGACCACGTGGTCCGGGCGGTAGCCGGCTTCGGCGGCCAGTTCCACCACCTTGTCCATCACCACCTTGGGGTAGCCGGAGCAGGTGCCGATCTTCAGGCCCCTGGCGCGCAGGGCGGCGATGGCCTCCAGAGCGCCGGGGATCAGCGCCGAGTGCTCGCCGACCTTGGCGATCTGCAGGGGCATGAAGCGCTCGTAGAGTGCGGTCACGTCCTCGTCCGTCGGCAGGTGGCCGAAGCGGCGTTCGAAGCGTGCGGCGATGGCCGGCACGTCGCACAGGGTGCGGATGTGGTCCCACTTGCCCATGCCCATCGGGCCGCGCGCCTCCTCGAGGCTGATCTCCACATCGAAGCTGGCGAAGGCCTCGACGAAGATCCGCGTCGGCGCGAAGGAGCCGAAGTCGACCACGGTGCCGGCCCAGTCGAGGATGGCGGCCTGCAGGTAGGTGGGGGTCTGGTAATGCATGGTGTTCTCCGTGGATCAGTGGCCGGGCGCGGTCTGGCGCCAGGCCTGGGAGCGGCGCAGCAATCCGCGCGAGGCCCCGGCCAGCAGCAGCGAGACAGCGGCCGAGGTGAGCAGGATCAGGGTGGACATGGCAGCCGCGCCGCCGACGTTGCCGGCGTCGTCCATGTTCAGCACGGCGACGGCGGCGAGCACGCTGTCCGGGCTGTAGAGGAAGATCGCGGCGGACACGGTGGTCATGGCCGAAACGAACAGGTAGCGGACGATGTCCAGCAGCGCCGGCAGGCAGATGGGCAGCGTCACCTTCAGGTAGTGGCGGTACAGGGGCATCTTCAGCGACAGGGCGGCGGCTTCGAACTCGCCGTCCAGCTGACGCAGCGCGGTGGTGGCGGTCATCTGCGCGGTGGTGAGGAAGTGCGCGATGGAGCAGACCACCAGCAGCGTCATGCTGCCGTAGAGGCCGTGCAGCGGGTTGGCCGGCAGGTTGAAGAAGAAGACGTAGCCGAGGCCGAGCACCAGCCCGGGCACCGCCATGGGCACGAAGCTGAGCATGCGCAGCAGCGCGTTGAGGCCGGCCTGGCCGCGGGTCTTCTCCATCAGGTAGGCGCCGGTGAAGATCAGCGCGCCGCCGAACAGCGCGGTGCAGCTGGCCATGGTCAGGCTGTTGCGATAGGCCAGCCAGCCGCCACCGGCGCTCTCTTCGAAGGCGTAGTGACGCAGGGACAGCGACAGGTTGTAGGGCCAGAACTTCACCAGCGACGAGTACACCGCCATGCCCAGCACCGCCAGCAGGGCGAGGCAGACCAGCAGCACCAGGGCCAGGAAGCAGGCGTCGCGCAGCCGCGAGGGTTTCGGGTGGTAGACCTGGGCGCGACCGCTCATGGAGTCGCCCTGGCCGCGGCGCAGCCAGGCATCGACGCCGAAGCTGAGCAGCGCCGGCAGCAGCAGGATCATGCCGATCAGCGCGCCCCGGCCGAATTGCTGCTGGCCGACCACGGCCTTGTAGGCCTCAAGCGCCAGCACCTGGTAGTCGCCGCCCACCACCACCGGCACGCCGAAGTCGGTGATGCACAGGGTGAACACCAGGCAGAAGGCGGCGAACACGCCCTGGCGGGTGGCCGGCCAGGTGATGCTGCGGAAGGCCTTCCAGGGCCCGGCGCCCATGCTGGAGGCGGCGTCGAACAGGCGCGCATCGGCCAGGGACAGCGCCGACAGCAGGATCATCAGCGCATGGGGAAAGGTGTAGATGGCCTGCCCGAGGACGATGCCCCAGAAGCCGTAGATGTTGTCCGGCAACAAGCCGCGCAGCAGGCCCTGGTTGCCGAACAGGTAGATCAACGCGATGCCCGGCAGCATCGACGGCGCCAGCAGCGGCAGCAGGGAAATGCCCCGCCACAGGCCCTTGGCCGGAATCAGCGTGCGTTGCAGCGCATAGGCGAACAGGTAAGCCAGCGGCACCACGATGGCGGCGACGCTGAGGGACACCTTCAGGCTGTTGCCCAGCAGCCAGTGGAAGTTGACGCTGGCCAGCAGCTCACGTGCCGCCACCAGGCCACCGCCCTGCCCGGCTTCACCGCTGAAGCCGCGCCAGAAGATGGCCGCCAGGGGCAGCAGCACGGCAAAGGTCAGCAGCACCAGGAGCAGCAGCTTGCCGCCCACCACGAACAGGCTGTCACCCAGGTCGCTGCGTGCGGCCCGCACTGGAGCGGTCTTGAGCGATGCCGGCATTTCCATCACCCGCGCCATCTCAGGCGAACACCTGCAGGCTGCGCGACGGCAAGGCCACCCAGATATCGGCACCGCCCAGGCGCGGCAGCAGCGCCGGGTCCAGTTCCGCCAGCAGCGGATGGCCGGGCAGCTGTTCCAGCTCGAAGCTCAGGCGGCAGCGGTTGCCGAGGAAGGTGATTTCGCGCACCTGGGCGCGGAAGCGGTTGTCGTCGCCCTGTTGCGGGTCGATGGCGATGGCTTCGGGGCGGCAGAACAGGCGGCCCTGCTCGGCACCCCCTGCGGCTTCCGGCAGGCGCAGGCTCAGCTCGCCGACTCGCGCGTGGCCATCCTGGCGCCCCTGGAACGGCAGCCAGTTGCCCTGGCCGACGAACTCGGCGACGAAGGGCGTGGCCGGGCTTTCGTAAATTTCGCGCGGGGTGCCGTATTGCTCGACGCGGCCCTGGTTGATCACCGCGATGCGGTCGGCCATGAGCATGGCCTCGTCCTGGTTGTGGGTGACCATCAGGGTGGTGATGCCCAGGCTCTTCTGCAGCTGGCGCAACTCGGTGCACAGGTGCTCGCGAACGCGGGCGTCCAGGGCCGACATGGGCTCGTCCAGCAACAACAGCGATGGCGACGGCGCCAGGGCACGGGCCAGGGCCACGCGCTGCTGCTGGCCGCCGGACAGCTGGCCGGGGAATTTCTTCTCGCTGCCGGCAAGGCCCACCAGCTCCAGCATCTCCGCCACCCGCTGGCGGGCTTCGTCGCGGCTGGCACCGGCCAGGCCGTAGGCGATGTTCTGCTGCACGCTAAGGTTGGGGAACAGCGCGTAGGACTGGAAAAGAATGCCGTAGTCACGGGCCTGGGGCGGCAGGGTGGAAATGTCGCGCGGGCCGATGTGCAGGCTGCCGCTGTCCTGGCGCTCCAGCCCGGCGATGCAGCGCAGCAAGGTGGTCTTGCCACAGCCGGAAGGCCCCAGCAGGCACACCAGTTCGCCCTCGGCGATATCCAGCGACACCCCATCCAGGGCGGTGAAGCTGCCGAAGCGCTTGTGGATGTCGCGGACCTGAAGATGGGCGGCGTGATGCATGACATGACCTCGTAGAACGGTGGGCGTAACGCAGGAAGCGCGGTACGACTCGACGAGGCTGATGCTAGGGAGGCAATGCGAAATCTATGTGGCGATAACCCCAAGCCCACCGATAGTGGCATTGGTGGATTTGGTATAGGCCAGGTGAGAGAGCTGGAAGCCGAGAGCCTGAAGGTGGAAGGCGGCAGCGCTGGAGAGAGCGCCGTTTTGAGCAAGTCGCGCTGCGGCATGCGGCTATTTGCAACTGCCAAGATTTGCCGGCAGGAGCGAGCGGGTGAACACACGGCCCCCTGCGGCACCCCACTCATCCCGTCGAGCCTTTGCTCGAACGTCTCCGATGGAGCCGATGACTCCATGCCCTGGGACGTGATGCCCCAGGTACAGATGCAGCCGGCGCCCTGATCCGGGCGCCGGACTGCCGGCGTCAGAGCCGGTTGAGGCTGACGTTGTCCAGGTACAGCGACTGGTCGGCACGGGTGCTGAGCACCAACAGCTCCATGCGCCGGTAGGTCCCGGCCGGCACCTGGAAGCTCTGCTGCAGCTTGCCCCAGGCGCCGCCTTTGGTATTGACCACACCCAGGGACAGCAACCGGCCGTTGCCGGCGGTGTCTTCCAGGTAGAGGTAGGCATAGGCCAGCGCGGCCACGCTGGCGGTGCGGCTCACCATCACGTCGGCGGCGAAGCGGTAGGACAGCCCCGGCTGCACTTTGCCGGCCAGGAGCAGGCTGGCGCCGGTGCCGTCGGCCTTGCGGGCGTAGACCTCCAGGGACTTGCCGGTGGTTGCCAGGGCGGTCAGCCGGGTGCTGCCGTAGAAGCCCGTCCACTCGCCGATGGCACTGTCGAAGTTCCAGCCAAAAGCGGCCGCGGTCGTCGGGGTGATGGGCTTGGCGGGGGTCACTTCGCTGAGTTCCACCTCATCCAGCAGCACGGCCAGGCGGTTGACGCTGACCAGGCCCAGGTAGGTGTTGCGGATGACGCTGGCCGGCGGCTGGTAGACGAAGGTCATGTCGATGGGGGTGAACTCGCTGCTGGTCACCGACTTGATCACACCGTTGGCCGTGCTGTAGCTGATGCCGGCATTCTCTTCGTGGAGCATGCCCAGGTAGACGTTGCCGCGCACATTGGTGCCCTTGAGCATCACCTTGGCCTTGAGCCGGTAGGTGGCGCCGACCTTCAGTGCGCCCACCGAGGTGGCCAGCACATCGTCGCGGCCGGCCGGCAGCTCGAACTGCAGGGCGTCGTCACGGCAGGTCTTGCCGACGTTGAGGGTGCTGAGCTTGGCCAGGTTGAGCAGTGCCTTCCAGCCGTCCAGGGTGCGGAATTCACCGTTGGTCACCAGGCCCTTGAGGGCCGGCTTGTTGCACCAGGCCGGGGTCGGCGTGGTGGGCGGCGTCGTCGGTGGCGTGGTCGGGGTGGTCGGTGTGGTGGGGGTCGTGGGCGTCGAGGTCGGGTTGACCGTCTCGGGCACCTTGGTCGGGCGCAGGGCGGCGATCTGCGCGGCCATGTCGTTCAACGCGCGGGCGGCGTCGGCGAAGCTGGCACGGCCGCAGGCCTGGTTGGCGCAGGTGGTATCGACCACGGTAGGCGTGGAGAACAGCGGGGCCTGCACGGACGCGTTGAACACCTGGGGGTAGGCCATGATGGTGGAGAAGCGCCCCTGCACGCCGTAGCCACGGCCCCACTCGTAGGTGCCCTGATGGATGCCACGGGCCAGGTAGGTGTAGTAGCCCTCGGTCTGGTCCTGCTCATAGGAGTGGCGCAGGCCCATGTTGTGGCCGATCTCGTGGGCCATGGTGCTGAGGCTGCAGTCCACCCCGGTGATGCCGTAGGCACTGGCCCAGGCACCGTTCTGGAAGGTGCCGCTGTTCTTCGGTCCGGAGAGCACGTAGCCGATGCCGCACACGCCATAGCCCTGCCCTACCTGGGTGCGGCTGATCAGCTGCACCACGTCGGCGCCATAGGTCTCGCGCAGCTGCTGCACGCGGCTGTCGGCGGCGAAGGCGGAAAGGTCCTTGTCGGAGATGGTCGGGTAGCTGGCCCAGGTGAGCGGCTGGGCGTTGACCAGGCGCAGGCGCAGGTTGACGTTGCTTTTCTGGTAGGCGTTGTTGGCGAATTCGATGTAGCTGGCGATGCGGGCGTTGATGTCCCGCCCGTTTGGCAGCGCCTGGGCGTCCTTGGTGTAGAGCACCAGGATGTCGACGGTGCGCGGTTCGGTGGTGGCAGCTTGGGTGAAGGGGGCCAGCAGGAGCAGGGCCAGGCAGGCGAGCAGTTTCTTCATGGTCATCGTTCCTGTAGCGCTCAGCCGCGGGTCGGCGGCGGGAGGGGCTGCAACGGCGTGGAATCGGGGGTCACGAGGGCGTCCGGGGTGGCACGCATCAGCAACTGGTTCTGGTCGGTCACCAGGGTGCTGCCGGTGGCGTTGTCCACCACCATGGACAGGGTCTGATCGCGGGTGGCGAGGGTGATGTGGGTCTCCAGCTGGCCCTTCACCACGGTGAGGGTGTCTTCAGGCTGGCCACCCTCCACCGCGCCGCTCCAGACGGCAGCGCCGCCGGTGTTGTGGGTTTCGTCCAGCGTGGCGCGCAGCGGTGCCTGGCGGCCGGGCACACCCAGCTGCAGGGTCTTGCCGACGGCCAGTTCGCCCAGGGAGGTGGTCGCCACCTGGGTGCGGTAAAGGGTCATCTCCTGCTGCTGCTCGGGCACCAGGGAGTGGCTGTCCCAGAGTTCGACCAGGGTGTCGGCGGGGGCGTCCACCACCGGCACCGGGGCGACGTGGGGTGCCGGCACCACGTTCACGGCGGCTGGCATCGGGCTGGCCGCCACCGGAGCGCCCGCCATGGCCGAGGCGACAGGCAACGGAGCTGCCAGGGGTGTCGGTGATGGGGTGTGCTGGGTGACGGCCGGGACCGCTGGGGTGTCGCGCAGGAGGACGGCGAAGGTGACACCTGATGTGACCAGGGCAACCGCCAGGTAGAGGAGCGTACGGGGCATGACCATCTTCCCATGTTTCACCCGGCACAACCGGGTGGCAGCGAAACCACGGAAGAGCATCCCTGACGAACCGTGGAACAGGTTCGACCGTTGCGAGGGGTAACGGCCAGTTGTTCGATTTATTGACGCCAGAAAATTGATATCACAGTGCCTGCATGGGGCATAAATACGCTTTCGCTATTAGCCAGGCGCCGGATCACACCATTGCGCTGCTGTGCTGCCTGACGTCGATATTCGGGAGCGTGGGAACGTTGAGCGGCATAAATAAAGTTGAACGCGTTCAACTTCCGCAAGTGAACCAGCCGCCACCTTAACCCGCTACTCAATGGCCGTCGGAATAATTGGGATTTCTCGCACATTGCTGGTTTGACAGCCCCGGCGCCAATCGTGGGTAATTGCGAAATCCGGCGACATCCCGCAGCAAACAGCTGATAACCCGTCGCCATCACCGATGTAATTGTTCGACAAAATCCTTTGATTACAAACCGTTGCGAAACAGCTCCACTTATTGCGCCTGACTTTTTCACTGTGTTCGTTAGTTGAACTTGCGCAACTTAATACGCTGGCAATCTGATAGTAGAAAACACACTTTTCAATTCAAACCGACGTCACGCGTTTGAATAAGGAGTGCCCACCTGATCGGGGCGCTACTTCACTAACTCGACTGAACAGCCCCTGGCCTCGTCATTGAGTTCAATGGCCAGCCTGCCTGCTCGTCGACTGAACCCGCCTACGCATCACGGACGTGCCCAGGCGGATCACCACTACCCGGCCCAGGCCGGGTGCATGAAAGGAGAACCCATGCGGAAAATCTGGCTCTACCCGGCCGTCGCCCTGGTGACGGCCGGCACGACGCTCGCCGTCCTGCTGCAGGACACCCCCGCGCAGAGTGGGCAGGCGCCCGTCGCCTCGGCCCCGACCGGCGCGGGCAGCGTGTCCCTCCCGTCCTTGCCTGGCACAGCCGGGGCACAGGCTGCGGTCCAGACCAGCGGCCAGGCCACGGCAAATCCATCGTCCGCTGCAGCGCCGGACAGCGCCTCCGACGCGCCCCTGGCCCTGTGGACGGCTGATTCCCTGCAGGCCGCCGAGCAGGACGGGTTGGCCGTGTACCGCACCCAGGTCGCCCCCGAGCTGCTGGGCACCTTCGCCGTGGGCCGCACCCTGGAACTGGGTGTGCCGGGCCAGCAGGAGCCGCTGCGCGCCACGCTGGAGCAAACTCATAACACCGGCACCACCGCCGTGTGGACCGGCGCGGTGGAAGGCGGCAGCGACGCCGACACCCTGACCGTGGTCAAGGGCCGCCTGGAGACCCACATCACCCTCGCCACCACCGAGCAGACCCTGTCCTTCGTGGTGGACAACGCCACCGGCGCCACCCAGGTGACGGACCAGAACGAGCTGCTGATGCGTGCCACGCCGGACCCGATCATCACCCCCGACGCCAAGCAACTGCCGCCCCTGCCGCCGCCCGCCCAAGGCTGATCCCACAAGGAACGTCCCACCATGAAAAGACTCTTCATCGGCACCCTGCTGGCCGTCGCCGTACAGGCCGCCCATGCCGCCGAACCCCGCACCGTGGATCTGTTGGTGCTCTACACCAAGGACGCCCAGGCGCTGCCCAACGGCCGCGACATGGATGCGCGTATCGCCAGCTACATCGAGTACGCCAACAACGCCTACAAGAAAAGCAACGTCGACCTGCGCCTGCGCCTGGTGCACCGCCAGTTGCTGGACTGGGCCAGCTACCCCACCGTTTCCAGCCGCGACCTGGCCGCCTTCGCTGCCGACAGCCGCGTGCAGCAGCTGCGTGAAACCTATGGCGCCGACATGGTCCATCTCATCGGTCGCACCCAGGAAGGCCAGGGCTACGGCGTATGCGGCATCGGCTACGTGCTCTCCGGGCCGAAGAACAGCGGCACCTTCCAATCCGGCTCCGCCAACAGCGCCTACGCCATCACCGGCGTCGACTGCAGCCTGAGCACCATGGCCCACGAGATCGGCCACAACATGGGCCTGCGCCACTCCTACGAGCAGGACATGACCGAGGGCTACTACCAGTCCAGCTGGCACCAGGGCACCTTCGAATGGAGCCGTGGCTACGGCGTGCAGGGCCAGTTCTCCACCATCATGGGCTACCCCCACGTGTTCAACGCCCGCGTCCAGGCGCCGCTGTTCTCCTCGCCCCGCGTGGTCGACAGCAGCTGCGCCAACCAGGCCTGCGGCCAGGAAAACCAGGCCGACGCCGCCCGCGCGCTGAACGCCATGGCCACGCAGATCGCCGCACTGCGGGCCACCAAAGTGCCGGAGACGCAGAACCCCACCAACCCGGGCACCCCCACCACCCCGCCGACCACCCCGACCACACCACCGACGACGCCGCCCACCACGCCGACCCCGGCCTGGTGCAACAAGCCGGCCCTGAAGGGCCTGGTGGCCAACGGTGAATTCCGCACGGCGGACGGCTGGCAGGGCCTGCTGGGCAGCGCCAACATGAGCCTGGTGAACGTCGGCAAGACCTGCCGCGACAACGCCCTGCTGTTCGAGCTGGCCAAGGGCGGCAGCGACATCCTCGCCACCCCGGTCGCCGCCCTGCGTGAAGGCACCCGCTACCGCCTGCGCGCCAAGGTCATGCTCAAGGGCACCAATGCGCGCGGCAACATCTACCTGGGCGTCCTCCACGAGGCCAACGACCGCATCAGCTACAGCAACGCCTCGGGCCTGACCCAGTCGGTCACCAGCAGCGAGTTCACCACCCTGGAACGCACCTTCACCTACACCCGCGCCCAGACCCCGCCGCGCAGCACCTACGTGGGCCTGATCAGCCGCGACGGCCTGAGCGTGCTGGTGGACGAAGTGGAACTGACCGAAGTGGCCGAGCCGACGCCCACCAACCCGACCACGCCTTCCGTTCCCTCGAAGCTGGGCTGGAACTTCGAAAACGGCGCGGCCGGCTGGGCCGGCTTCCACGGCACCACCCGCCTGGTCGCCCTGGGTGGCAACACCGGCACCTCGCTGGAAAGCTACGCCCGTCAGTACGAAGGCAGCGGCGCCAGCATCCCGCTGCAGGGCAAGGTGCAGGGCGGCCTGAACTACCGCCTGGCGGCCGATGTGATGATCGGCCGCAACGCCGGCATCAAGGGCCTCACCTACGGCTACCTCTACCTGGAGGACGCCAGCGGCCAGGGTCGCTACCTGCCGCTGGGTGCAAGCCCCACCCTGGGTGGCACCTGGAGCCGCCTGCAGCAGGACGTGCAGATCCCCGCCGGCACCTACCGCCGCGTGGAGCTGCTGGTACTGGGCACCCGCAAGGACCAGTCCCTGTACCTGGACAACGTCAGCTTCAACCGGCTCTGAGCCAAGGCCCCCGGCGCCGCCGGGGGCTTCCCTTCTGCAGGGCCCTTCAGCGGCCCTCTTCGCAGGCCTCTCGCCCCAGGGCCATGAAGGCCGCCGGCAAACGCGCCTGGCGGCGGTCCTTGAGGCAGTAGAGGTATTCGTCGATCTGCGGCGCCTGTTCCAGCTCGATCACGCACAGCTCGGGGTTATCCGGCACTTCGTGGCGAGCGATGATGCTGATGCCGATATTGCGGATCACCGCCTCGCGGATGGACTCACGGCTGCCGATCTCCAGCAGCGGGCCGATGTCCAGGCCGGCCTTTTCCAGCAGCGCCTCGGTGAGTTGACGGGTGATCGACCCGCGTTCACGCATCAGCAGGTTGTGGCCCTTGAGGGCGGCGATATCCACCGACACGCGCCCGGCCAGCGGGTGACTGCGGTGCACCGCCAGCACCAGGGGGTCGCTGCCCAGCACCAGGCGGGTAAGGCGCTGGTCGTCGAGCTTCTGCGACGAGGCGGCCAGGTCCACGCGGTATTCCTCCAGCGCCTCCAGCACCTGCTGGGAGTTACCGATCTCCACCGAAACCTCGATCTGCGGGTAGCGCTCACGGAAGGTCCGCACCAGCCCGAGGATGTAATAAGGCGAGGTGGCACCGATGCGCAGGCTGCCCTGCATCTGCCCGCTGTTGCGCAGGAAGAACTCGATATCGGCTTCCTGCTGCAGCAGCACCTTGACCATGGGCAGCAGGCGCGCGCCCTCCTCGCTCACGGTCAGCCGGCGGCCACCGCGATGGAAGAGCTCGACGGCGTACTGGCCTTCCAGGTTGCGGATCTGGGTGGTGACGGTCGGCTGGCTCAGGCCCAGCTTCTTGGCGGCCTGGGTGATGCTGCCCAGGCGCGCGACCATGTAGAACGCCTTGAGCTCGGCACTCAGCATGAGGGCTGCTTTCCAATAGAAGGGAGGCGGCGATTATAAGCGCGACGGCGAACCGACTTCATGCAGGGCGTGACGCCCCCGAACCTTGGCCGAGACACGCAAAGTGGCTAATGGTTCACAAGCACTAGCACACCCGTACTATTCAAGCCTTTCGCCGCCCTCCCTAGACTCCCCTGCAGGCGCTATGGCCCGCCCGCCAGCTCCGGGTCCCGCGGCACTGTGCTGCCGCCACGCCGATAACGACACCTGCCGCCCCGGTAGGCCCGGATCACGCACCAAAGGAATGCCCCCATGAAACTCCAAGGAATCGCCGCCGGTTTCGCCCTCGCCTCCACCCTGCTCACCACCGGCTGCATCCCACAGAATGGCCAGACCCAAGGCCTGTTCACGCCCCCGGCTACCAACAATGCCGCCGCCGGCACCCAGGTCGCCTCGGCCAACGCCCCCTGCACCCCGAACGCCACGGCCGACCTGATCTCCACCGGCCGCAGCCTGCTGGAAATCGGCACCAGCATCATGCAGACCAAAGCCAACATGAATAACGCCAACAATGGCTATAACAGCTACACCATGCAGGACGTCGAGAACGCCCAGAAGATCAACAAGGGCAACGAGATCCTCAACAACGTCGAAACCATGACCGGCGGCCCCCAGGCCCCCTGCAGCTGATAGCGTTTCCCCCCGTCGCCTTGAGTACAGGGATGTACGGGGCGCCGGGTTTTCCCTCCCCGAGCAACGAGCCCGCGCCTGCGCGGGCTCGCTCGTTTCAGGGCCCCTGTCACTTCTGTGTCACAAAAGAGTCATAACCTCCGCAAAATCGATAAACCAAGGAGGTGGCAGATGAGCGTTGGCAACGACCTGCTGGCACAGCGCATCCATCGTGAGCTGCTGGACCACAGCGACGAAGAACTCGAACTGGAGCTGCTGGAAGACGGCCACGACCTGGACGCCTACTTCGACAACCACGTCGACGACAACCCCGGGCGCCAGGCACGGCGCAACTACTTCCAGGAGCTGTTCCGCCTGCAGGGTGAGCTGGTGAAGCTGCAGAGCTGGGTGGTCAAGACCGGGCACAAGGTGGTGATCCTCTTCGAAGGCCGCGACGCCGCCGGCAAGGGCGGCGTGATCAAGCGCATCACGCAGCGCCTCAACCCCCGCGTATGCCGGGTCGCCGCCCTGCCGGCCCCCAACGACCGCGAGCAGACCCAGTGGTACTTCCAGCGCTACGTCTCGCACCTGCCGGCCGCCGGCGAGATCGTCCTGTTCGATCGCAGCTGGTACAACCGCGCCGGCGTCGAGCGGGTGATGGGCTTCTGCAACGACGAGCAGTACGAGGAGTTCTTCCGCACCGTGCCGGAGTTCGAGCGCATGCTGGTGCGTTCCGGCATCCAGTTGGTGAAGTACTGGTTCTCCATCTCCGACCAGGAACAGCACCTGCGCTTCCTGGCGCGCATCCACGACCCGCTCAAGCAGTGGAAGCTCAGCCCCATGGACCTCGAGTCCCGCCGCCGCTGGGAGGCCTACACCAAGGCCAAGGAGATCATGCTCGAACGCACCCACATCGAAGAGGCGCCCTGGTGGGTGGTGCAGGCCGACGACAAGAAGAAGGCGCGGCTCAACTGCATCCACCACCTGCTCAGCCAGATGCCCTACGAGGAGGTGGAGCAGCCCAGCGTGCAACTGCCGCAACGCCTGCGCCACGCCGACTACGTGCGCAACCCGACGCCCAGGGAAATCCTCGTGCCCGACGTGTACTAACCGCCGTCCCTGCGTGACTCGCCCGCGCGTCAACGCATCGCAGACACACAACCCTCGCGGCGCGCGGCGTTTTCAGCGATAAAGGCCGCCGCGCTGCGCAATCGCAGCGATTCGAGGAAGCGATGCATGTACCACGGAGAACGATTCAACGCCTGGACGCACCTGGTGGGCGCGGTGCTCGCCGGCATCGGCGCCATCTGGCTGCTGGTCCTGGCGGCCCTGGATGGCGGCACGGCGAAGATCGTCAGCGTCGCCATCTACGGCGTGACGCTGGTGATGCTCTACAGCATCTCCACGGTCTATCACAGCGTCCGTGGGCGGGCGAAGGTGATCATGCGCAAGCTCGATCACCTGTCGATCTACCTGCTCATCGCCGGTAGCTACACGCCCTTCTGCCTGGTCACCCTGAAAGGCGCCTGGGGCTGGACGCTGTTCGGCATCGTCTGGACGCTCGGCATCATAGGCATGCTGCAGGAGATCAAGCCGCGCACGGAAGCCCGCGTGCTGTCGATCATCATCTACGCGGTAATGGGCTGGATCGTGCTCATCGCCATCAAGCCGCTGATCGCCGCCCTGGGCACCACCGGCTTCACCTGGCTCGCCGCGGGCGGGGTGTTCTACACCGTCGGCATCATCTTCTTCGCCTTCGACAGCCGCTTCCGCCACTGGCACGGCATCTGGCACCTGTTCGTCATCGCCGGCAGCCTGCTGCACTTCGTGGCGATCCTGCGTTTCGTGGTGTAGAAACCCGCAAAAACCGTGCGTCGCAACCGCCGGGTTGCACCCGACCTACGCGTGCAGTGCAGGGCGACCTTGGGGCAAATGTAGGGGCGAATTCATTCGCCCAGCAGGCCGCAGGGCTGCCATCGCTCGGTGCCTCCCGGCAGCACCGCTTGGTGGATGAAAAGAGCGTCATCCACCCTACACACCGGTTTGCACCGTGCCGCTGCTGACTCCCCCTCCCTGTGGGAGCGGCTTCAGCCGCGAAAGACCTGCCGCCAGCACATGGCCATGCGAGCGACTGGACACCTCATCGCGAATGAATTCGCTCCCACTGGGCAAAGGCTTCAATCCCGGCGCGAATAGGCCCGGGGCATGAGGCCGCCGGACATCAGGGCGTCGCCCATGGAGGCGGATGACGGCCGCGCGCCTGGCGTTCGGGCCGTGAGCAGGCCAGCCAGCAGCGGCGAGGATGGCCGCTCCGGGCCGTCGCAGCCCAGGAGCAGCAGTTCGATCAACGCGTGTGCGGATGCACAGTCCCGATTGTCCATGGGTGTTCTCCGGCAATGGCTTTGTCCTTACGCTACTGCCCGTCGCAGAGCGGAAATTGACCTGAGTCAGTCCCCTCCGCGACGCCCCTGCGACAACCCGGCGCAGGGCACCGTCCAGTGCATGTTGACTTCGATCAATCAAGCGTCCCGGCAGAAGGGTAAACAGGAGGCATAGGCGCGATGCGCCGCCCCTTTTCCCTTACCTGGAGACAGCCATGTCCGCACTCAACTCCGCCCTCGTCGCCAAGCCGCTGCACCAATCACCGCGAGGCGATTACTGGATCGAGCCCCTGGAAGACGGTACCCATGTGCTCATCCGGCCCTTGCGCGAAGAGGATCGCGAGCGCGAGCGCGCCTTCATCAACCGCCTGTCACCGGAGGCCCGTCATAACCGCTTCCTCGGTGAGTTCCGCGAAGTGGCTCCGGCACTGCTTAACCAACTCATGGATGTCAACGACAAGGACCGCGTCGCCCTGGTGGCCCTGGCCCATGTGGACGGCGAACTGCTGGAAGTCGGCATCAGCCGCTACGCCAAGGTCGGCGAGCTCGGCCAGTGCGAATTCGCCGTGACCGTGGCCGATGAATGGCTGCGTCGCAGCCTCGGCAGCATCCTCTTCGAACACCTGGCGGACAGCGCCCGGCGCAACGGCTTCCGCCAGCTCTACTCCATCGACTCGGCCAGCAACGCCGGCATGCGCGGCCTGGCCCGCAAGCTCGGCCTGCAGCGTCGCCGCGATGCCGAAGACCCGACCCAGGTGATCCACCGCCTGGACCTGTAACCCCTACCCACCTTCGCGCGCAGGCCCCTCAGCGGGCCTGCCGTCCCGGCGGCACACCATGGCCCGCACCTGTCAATGCAGCGAAACGCGGTTCCGCCAGGCGCGCCGACCAACCCAGCCAGCCCGCCGATGAACCGGCGCCCGTGCGCGCCACACTCAGCTGCACGTGGATATGCCCCACCATGCAGACGCTCATGCCATCCATGTTGAAGTAGGTGCACGCCTGCTGGGTGTCCTCGCAGCCGGCCGATCTGTCCTGGTAAACGGGCTCGCCCTGCTCCGTCGCATGGAACGCCAGGTCGGTGATCAGCCCGGTGCGTTCGGTACCGCTGCGCTTGCTCAGGTCCCACCCCATCTTCTTTCGTTGCCCTGAAAGCCGAAGGCCTGGTAGCGAACTGCCGACGTGACCGCAGCCCTCGCCAAGGGCGGCCGCGCCTCGCTGTGGTCGCCAGGCCTTCCGGCGTAGCGACTTGGTCATGAAAGAGTAGCCAGCCCTCGTGAGCTGACAAGCAGCAAGCGGCGAACTTCCCGGGCGTTCCGACGATCAACCGATACGCCAATCACCAGCGGAGTCGCCATGAACCAGGCCAAAGACGGCAAGACACCGGGGTTGTCCGCCCGGGAGAAACAGGACGTCGACGAAAACCAGCCACCCCGGGCCGCCGTCCTTCACGAGATCATCCGCACCCAGGGCGACCAGGAGCTGGAGCGCAACGCCGCTGCGCTCTGGTGGTCGGCCCTGGCCGCCGGGCTGACCATGGGCCTGTCGCTGATGGCCATGGGGCTGTTCAACGCGCGCCTGCCCGCTGGCGAGGCGAGCAAGGTGATCGCCAGCCTCGGCTACTCGGCGGGCTTCCTCGCGGTGATCCTGGCGCGCCAGCAACTGTTCACCGAGAACACCCTCACCGCCGTGCTGCCGGTGATGAGCAAGCCCACCCTGAACAACGTCGGGCGCCTGCTGCGCCTATGGAGCGTGGTGCTCGCCGGCAACCTGGCCGGCACCCTGCTGGTGGCCTGGGTGATGCTGCGCCTGCCGATCTTCGATGCCGCCACCGATGCTGCCTTCCTCGACATCGGCCGCAAGGTGATGGAGAACGACGTCAACCAGATGTTCGCCAAGGGCATCGTCTCCGGCTGGATGATCGCCACCATGGTCTGGATGATCCCCTCCCAGGAAAGCGCCAAGCTGTGGATCATCCTCCTCATCACCTACCTGATGGCCCTGGGCGACTTCACCCACATCGTGGTCGGCTCGGCCGAGGTCTCCTACCTGGTGTTCGCCGGGCACCTGGACTGGCGCGAGTTCTGGCTGACCTTCGCCGGCCCCACCCTGGCCGGCAACATCGTCGGCGGCAGCCTGATCTTCGCCCTGATCAGCCACGCCCAGGTGCGCAGCGACGGCAACAGCCCCCGGCCCACCCGGGATGCCGAGCCCACGCCCCGGCGCAAGGCCACCCGCCGCTGAACGGTTGTCGATCCGCCGCCACGCCAGACGATTATGGGCATGCCGGCTATCCTCGAACCGGCCCGCACTGGAGAACCGCCATGCCCATCCGCCCGCGCATCACCCCCTGCCTGTGGTTCGACCACCAGGCCGAAGCCGCCGTCGATTTCTACATCGGCATCTTCCCCGACTCACGGATCACCGCCGTCACCCGCTACGGCGAGGCCGGCAAGGAAATCCACGGCCGCCCCGCCGGCAGCGTGCTGACCCTCGCCTTCGAGCTGGACGGCCAGGCCTTCACCGCCCTCAACGGCGGCCCGCTGTTCCAGTTCAACGAAGCCCTCTCGCTGCAGGTGGATTGTCGCGACCAAGCCGAGGTCGACCACTACTGGCACGCACTGGGTGCCGGCGGCCCGGTGGAAGCCCAGCAATGCGGCTGGCTCAAGGACAGGTTCGGGCTGTCCTGGCAGATCGTGCCCCAGGTGCTGCCCGCCATGCTGCAGGCACCGGACGCGGTGAAATCCCAGCGCGCCTTCCAGGCAATGCTGGGCATGAAGAAGCTGGATATCGCCGCCCTGCAGCAGGCCTTCGACGGCCGCTGAGCGGAGCGAACGGCGCCTGGAGCCCCACGGGACGGGGCCTCCAGGCGATGGCGAGGGTGCGGGACGCGATCGCTAGCCGGCACCAATAAAACTGATTATCATTTGCGCCAATTTCCAGTGGCCGGATGCTGCAGTGACCCCCTCCAACCTCGACAGCGTATTCCTCGCCCAGCGCATGCCCCTGCTGCGTACCCTGGCCAGGATGGTGAAGAACCCCAGCGTTGCCGAGGATCTGGTGCAGGAGACCTACCTGCGCGTCGCCCGCACCCTGGCCGAACGCCCCATCGACCACCTCGAACCCTTCCTCTTCCAGACCGGCCGCAACCTGGCCCTCGACCACCTGCGGCACATGCGCATGCAATCGCGCACGCTGATGGACGATGTGCCCGACGACGTCATCCAGGCCGTTGCCGCACCCATCTCCTCGGCCGAGGACGGGCTCCACGCTGAGAAGCTCCTGCAGCGCCTGGGCAGCACCCTGTCCCAGCTGACCCAGCGCCAGCAGCGCATCTTCATCCTCAGCCGCCTGCACGGGAATGGCTACGCGGAGATCGCCGAAGAGCTGGATGTGTCGCCCAGCACGGTGCAAAAGGAACTCAAGCTGATCATGGCGATCTGCATGAACCTGCTCAGCCGCCTGGACCCGCCGACATGAAGGACTTCCGCTCGGCCTCGGGTTCGACAAGAATAGGCGCCCCCGAATCCGAGGTAGGCGCCGTGCCCCAGCCCGATCCCGTTCCGCCCGCAGCCGGCCCCGGTGCCGACGACGCGCGCCTGGGCGAAGCGCTGGACTGGCTGATCCTCCTCGACAGCGCCGACGCCGAATGCCGGGCCCGCTTCGAGGCCTGGATGGCCGCCTCGCCGGACAATGCCCTGGCCTTCCGCCTGGCCCAGAGCCTCTGGCAATCGCCGCTGCTCACCGCCGCCGCCGCTCGCCTCGACCGTGAACACAAGCGCCCGGTCCGCCGCACCCTGCTCAAGCCCCTGGCCGCAGCCGCCGTGCTGCTCCTGGCGGTGGGCGTGGGCCTGCAGAGCGACCTGCTGCTGCGCCTGCGCGCCGACCACCTTACCGAGGTCGGCCAGCGCCAGAACCTGGAGCTCGCCGACGGCTCGCGCATCCTGCTCAACACCGACACCGCCCTCTCCAGCCGTATCGATGACCAGCAGCGCAGTGCCCGCCTCTACCAGGGCGAGGCCTACTTCGACGTCGCCCACGACCGCAGCCGCCCCTTCGAGGTAGACGCCGGCCCGGTGCAGGTCTCGGTGCGCGGCACCGCCTTCGCCGTGCGCTACCTGGGTGACGAGGCCGAAGTCAGCGTCGAGCGCGGCGAAGTCGACCTGCGCTCGCGGGAAGACAACGCCCGCGTCAGCCTCAGCGCCGGCGACAGCATCCGCATCGGGCCTGCCGGCTTCGGTGACCGCCGCCACGGCCAGGCCGACCAGCTGGCCTGGGTCAAGGGCCGCCTGGTGTTCGAAGACTGCCCCATGCGTGAAGTGCTGGCCGAGCTGCGCCGCTACTACCCGGGCTGGATCATCAGCACCGACGAGCGCCTGGGCGAGCGCACCGTCACCGGCAACTACCGCCTGGACGATCCCCTGGGCGTGGTGCGCTCCCTCGCCCACATCACCTCGACCAAGCTCCACGAATTCCCTGCCCTGGTCATCCTCGACTGAATGGATGGGCCGGTTCAGCCGCGCCCACCTCGCTCGGAGCATGAGGGCGCTTCACCGGTCCACCATTCGGGCTCGCCGGTCACTCCGTTGGTGGATGAAAAAGCGTCATCCACCCTACGCAGCCATGAGTTCGAGTTCATCAGGGCGCAGCCCTGTACCGGTTCGGAGGCCTCCCGTTCGCAGGGGGTGCAGGTACATGAGGTCGACTGACCGGGCGTAGGGTGGACCGCGCTTCACCGGTCCACCATTCGGGCTCGCCGGTCACTCCGCTGGTGGAGGAAAAGAGCGTCATCCCCCCTACGCAGCCATGAGTTCGAGTTCATCAGGGCGCAGCCCTGTACCGGTTCGGAGGCCTCCCGTTCGCGGGGGTGCAGGGGCATGAGGACGACTGACCGGGCGTAGGGTGGACCGCGCTTCACCGGTCCACCATTCGGGCTCGCCGGTCACTCCGCTGGTGGATGAAAAGAGCGTCATCCACCCTACGCAGCCATGAGTTCGAGTTCATCAGGGCGCAGCCCTGTACCGGTTCGGAGGCCTCCCGTTCGCAGGGGGTGCAGGGGCATGAGGACGATGAACCGCGCGTGGGGTGGACCGCGCTTCATCGGTCCACCATTCGGGCTCGCCGGTCACTCCGTTGGTGGATGAAAAGAGCGTCATCCACCCTACGCGCCATGAGTTCGAGTTCACCAGGGCGCAGCCCTGTTGCCGGTTCGGAGGCCTCGCCCGACACGCGCCTACGGGCCTTGTCACCCCCCGTCGGAATAACCCCGACATTTTTTTTACGCGATTGCGTTTTCTCGTTCGTCTCGTCAAAAGCCAATGACACTGATTCGCATTAGAAATGCGATTAACGGACCGAAGAGAGCCGCTCCCATGACCACCCGCTCAAACCGCCCCACCCTGCGCCTGTCCGCCCCCACCGGCGTGTCGCTGCTGGCCCTGTCCATCGCCCTGGGCAGCCTGCCCGTCGGCATCGCCCAGGCCGCCGAAACCGGTGCTGCGCCGATCCAGCTGGCCAGCCAGGGCGGTTACAGCTTCGCCATCGCCCGCCAGCCCCTGGTGGAAGCGCTCAACGCCTTCAGCGCCGTGAGCGGCTGGCAGGTCGGCCTCTCTTCCGATCTCGCCGCTGGCGTGCAGTCCCCCGGCGTCAATGGCCGCCTGCCGGCCGAACAGGCCCTGCAGCGCCTGCTGGCAGGCACCGGCCTGGAATACCGCGCCGTCGGCGAGCGCAGCGTGGTGCTGGTACGCACCCCGGCCAAGGGCCTGGCCATGGAGCTGAACCCCACCACCGTGACCGCCACCCGCCACGAGCAGAGCGCCAGCACCGTGCCGGTCACCGTCAGCGTGAAGAGCCGCGAACAGCTGGACCGCAAGAACGTCAACAACATCCGCGACCTGGTGCGTGACGAGCCAGGCATCTCCGTCGGCGGTGCCGGCCAGCGCGCCGGCACCAGCGGCTACAACATCCGCGGCATCGACGGCGACCGCGTACTGACCCAGATCGACGGCGTCGAAGTGCCGGCCAGCTTCTTCTACGGCCCCTACGCCCAGACCCACCGCAACTACGTGGACCCGGAAATCGTCAAGCGCGTGGAAATCCTCCGCGGCCCGGCCTCGGCCCTCTACGGCAGCAACGCCATCGGCGGCGCGGTGAGCTACTTCACCCTGGATGCCGACGACATCATCAAGCCCGGCAGCGACGTCGGCGCCCGTCTGAAAACCGGCTACAGCTCCGCCGACGACAGCTGGCTCAACTCGGCCACCGTCGCCGGCCGCCACGAGCAGTTCGACGCCCTGCTGCACCTGTCCCAACGCAACGGCCACGAAACCGAATCCTTCGGCGGCCACGGCGGCACCGGCCTGGACCGCACGGAAGCCAACCCGGAAGACGTGCGCTCCACCAACGTACTGGCCAAGCTGGGCTGGAACTACAACGACACCGACCGCCTGCAACTGACCTACGAGAAGTACAAGGACGATCGCGACACCAACCAGCTCAGCGCCGTCGGCGGTCCCTTCAACGCCCCCACCATCGGCGTCGGCTCGGGTTACTACAGAGCGCGCAGCGGCAACGACACCATCACCCGTGAGCGCTTCGGCCTGGAACACACCGTCGCCCTCGACAGTCTGCTGGCCGACAACCTGAAGTGGAGCCTGAACTACCAGATCGCCAAGACCGACCAGAGCACCCAGGAACGCTACGTCCCCAGCAACCCCTTCACCGGCGTCATCTCCCGTGACGTGATGCGCTACCGCGACACTTACTACAAGGACCGTCTGTGGGTGATCGATGCGCAACTGGACAAGGCCTTCAGCCTGGGCGATACCGAGCACCTGCTGACCTACGGCCTCAACCTCAAGCATCAGGAAGTCACCGGCCTGCGCTCCGGCACGGGGATATGCCTGGCCACCTCCACTGGCTCGGCTTGCGCGGGTGGTCCCGGCTCGATCAGCAGCGGCGCCAACGACAATCTGGCCCCGCAGAGCGATTTCCCCGATCCCACCGTCAAGACCTATGCCCTGTTCGCCCAGGATGAAATCCGCTGGAACCAGTGGACCTTTCTCCCCGGCCTGCGCTATGACCGCACCGACCTCGAGCCCGAGCTGACCCCGGACTACCTGCGCACCATCGGTACCAGCACCTTCCGCCCGAGTGACGAAACCAAGCACTGGCAGCGTGTATCGCCAAAGTTCGGCGTGACCTATGCCTTCGACGACAGCTACACCTGGTTCGGCCAGTACGCCGAAGGCTTCCGTACCCCCAACGCCAAGGAAATGTACGGCCGCTTCGAGAACACCTCGCTGGGCTACATCGTCGAACCCAACCCGGACCTGGAGCCGGAGAAGAGCCGCAGCCTGGAAACCGGCCTGCGTGGCAACTTCGAAGGCGGCAGCTTCGACGTGGCGGTGTTCTACAACCGCTACCGCGACTTCCTCGACAACGATGCCGTCGGCCGCAGCGGCAGCCTGACCGTGTTCCAGAGCAAGAACATCGGCCGTGCCAGCATCCGCGGCATGGAGGTCAAGGGCCGCCTGGACCTGGAGCATTTCGGTGCCTTCCCGGGCCTCTACACCCAGGGTTCCATTGCCTATGCCCGTGGCCGCAACGACGAAACCGGCCAGCCGCTGAACAGCATCAACCCGCTGACCGGCGTATTCGGCCTGGGCTACGAGCAGGACGCCTTCGGCACCCAGCTGAGCTGGACCCTGGTCAAGCGCAAGACGCGCATCGACGAGGACAACTTCAACGCCCCGGATGGCAGCCCCAGCCAGTTCGCCACCCCGGGCTTCGGCATGCTCGACCTGACCGGCTACTACAAGCTGACCGACGACCTCACCGTCAACGCCGGCCTCTACAACCTGACCGACAAGAAGTACTGGCTGTGGGATGACGTGCGCGGCTACGACGGCGTCGGCGAGGCCGGCGTGACCGCCCCGGCCAACCTCGACCGCCTGACCCAACCGGGCCGCAACTTCTCCGTCAACCTCGTCTGGGACATCTGATCGCCGCCGGCCAAGCCTCCCTACCCGCTTCGGTGTGATGGGGAGGCCGCCAGGCGCGACACCCCCTTGCGGGCATTTTTTACGCGATGGACAGGCTCGTTCGTCTCGTCAACAGAAGCCAATTTTCAGGATGACTCCATGACCAGCACCCTCCGTTCCCAACGCATCAACCAGATCACCCACGCGCCCCACGCCGAACTGGACCAGGCGGTGAAAGCCAACGACCCCTTCGCCAACCGCGAGAACTTCTCCCGCTTCGTGATCGCCCAGTACCTGTTCCAGGCCGAGCTGCAGAGCCTGTACCAGGACGCCGCGCTGGTCGAAGTCTTCCCCGACCTGCCCGCCCGCTGCCGTGCCGAGCAGGCGCGCCTGGACCTGGCCGACCTGGACACCGACGTACCCGCCCCGGTCGCCGGCGCCGTGCAGAACCCCAGCTTCGCCGAAGCCCTGGGCTGGCTGTTCGTTTCCGAAGGCTCCAAGCTCGGCGCCGCCTTCCTGATCAAGCGCGTCGCCGCGCTGGGCCTGACCGAAGAAGTCGGTGCCCGTCACCTGGGTGAGCCCGCCGGCGGCCGCGCCGAAGGCTGGAAGAGCTTCACCCGTACCCTCGACGGCCTGGAACTGAGCGCCGAACAGGAAGCCGATGTGGACAAGGGCGCCCTCGCCGCCTTCAACCGCTTCCGTGAGCTGCTGCAACACGCCTACGCCAGTGCCGACACCCCCGCCTGAGTCCCTGGCCGGCGACCTCCCGGTCGCCGCGCCTGCTCCATCGCGTTCGCGCATCAGCCGCCTGCTCTTCGCCCTGCTGGCCTACACCAGCCTGGGCGTCGGCATGGTCGGCCTGGTGCTACCGGGCCTGCCCACCACCGAATTCGTCCTGCTCGCCGCCTGGGCCGCCTCGAAGAGTTCGCCGCGCCTGGCCAACTGGCTGGACAACCACCGCCTGTTCGGCCCCATCCTCAAGAACTGGCGCAACGGCCGCGCCATCGCCCGCCGCGCCAAGCTCGCCGCCAGCGCCTCGATGCTCCTGGCCCTGGTCATCATGCTCATCAGCCTGCCCCACGGCGCCTGGCTCTACCTGGTCATGGCCGGCATGCTGCTCGGCAACCTGTGGATCTGGTCGCGCCCGGACCGACGCTGACCCCTCTCCGCGTGGCTCCATAGCCGTCATCGTCGATTCGCACACGGCCTCCCCCCTCAGCCACGGGGCTGAGCCAGCAGGCGCGGTTTCAGCCCGGGCGCCGATCATCCCTGCAGCCTGCCTGGCGACAGCAGCCGCCATGGGGTACGGGGCACCAGCACGGGCTCGGGTGAAACCCGCATGGCTTCGTGCCCACTCCCACCGCGTTGCCTGCCGAAGACGCCCCCTACGAGAGTCGAGTTGCGCCGCTGCGGTTTCGGCACCACAGTTCAGGCATGCGGGCCCCTCGACGGGCACGGACAATAAATAGAAGAACCTCCCATGCGATTGCTTTCTGCCTTCCTGATCCTGCTGCTCCCGGTGCTGGCACAGGCCGACACCCTGCGTGTGGACCTGCGCGACCGCCCGCCCGAGATGTGGAGCATCGACGGGCGCCCCACCGGCCCCCTGGTCAAGGTGCTGGAAGTGGCCGCCGAGCGCGCCGGGCTGCAACTGGAGTGGCGCTATGCGCCGTTCGCCCGCAGCCTGGCGGACCTGCGTGAAGGGCGCATCGACGTGGTGCCCCGGGTACTGCCCGACCCGGAGCGCGACCACTACCTGCAGTACCTGCCGAGCATCGGCACCCAGGACAAGCAGATACTCTTCACCATCCGCCCCACCCAACGGGTGGAGCGTTACGAGGACCTGGCGCCCCTGCGCATCGGCGTCAAGCGCAGCACCCTGTACTTCCCGCGCTTCGACGCCGACACGGCCCTGCACAAGCAGCCGGCGGTGGACGACGACATCCTGGTGCGGATGTTCCGCGCCGGTCGCATCGACACCATCGCCGTCCTGGACAAGGCCGCCATCGACACGGCCTTTGAAAACATCCGTTTCAGCGACTACACCTACGCCGGGCTGCGCGAACCGATCCGCGTCGAAAACCGTTTCGCCGTCTCGAAGAAGCTCTACGAAAGCGACCGCGCGGCGATCTACGATCGCCTCGGTCGCGAACTGGAGGCCATGCGCCGCAATGGCGAGGTGGTGTCCATCTACCGCGAGCAAGGCGTCGAGCCCCCCACCCCCTGACCCCCACCGCGCCCGATGCACGCCGCCCCCGGCCGCGAGGTAGGACCCCGGGTGCGGCCATCTGCCCCCTGCATGCCCCGGAGCGCACCCTGTCACTGCAGCGTCAGTGACGGGCCTGAGCAAAAACCTGCCAGCATTTCGCCACTGATCCATACTCCGTCAGTCGCATCGCACGTGATCGGGGGAGTCATGGGCCAAAGCGCTGGGGGAGAGATCTTTCGTCGGGCATTCGAGTCGTCGTCGGTGGGGCTGGCCCTGCTGGAACTGGACGGCACCGTCCGCCACGTCAACCGAGCCTCGGAGGAACTGCTCGGGCGCTCCCGGCAGACCCTGATCGGCACGCCCCTGGACAGCCTGCTGCACCCCAGGGATCGCCAGGCACTGGGCGAGGCCCTTGACCGGGCACGTCGCCAGCACGACGACCTGTCCTGTGGCGAGATGCGCTTCATCACCGCGTCCGGCGAGCATCGCTGGCTGCACCTGGGCTTGAGCATGGTCGAGGACGGTCGCAGCCAGCCCACCCATTACCTGGTGCGCCTGCAACCCCTTGCCGGGCACCGGGAGCGGGCCGAGCAGACGCACCTGCTGAGCTTCGCCCTGGACTACACCGCCGATGGCGTCCTGCTGCTCGATGGCGAGCAGAACATCCGCTACCTGAACGAAGCCGCCTGCCAACTGATCGGCCAGCCGCGCCAACACCTCGTCGGGCAGCCGCTGGCACCGGTGCTGGCCCTGCTGACGGAGCAGTTCGCCGAACTGTTCGCCCGGGAGGATGGCCTGCAGGAAGCGTTGGACACCCAGCGCGTGCTCAGTTGCGAGCTGCACGTCCCGGGAGAGGATTTCCCCCGCTATGTGACGATGCAGTTCAACCGCTTCCGCTATGACCAGCGCCCCTACAGCCTCGTGCTGATGCACGACTTCACCGAGCGGCGGCGCATCGCCAACGCCCTGTTGCGCAACGAGCGGCAATTCCGCGCGCTGATCGAGAACACGCCCGACGCCATAGGCCGGCTGACCCCCGACTTCCGCCTGCTCTACGCCAACCCGGCCCTGGAAGCCCTGTGCCGCCTGCCTCTGGTGGAGGCCCGTGGCCGACCGGCACGGGAAGTCTTCGGCGACAACTCCCAGGTCGACATCATGGGCGACCTGGTGCGCGAGGTCGCCGCCACCGGCGAGTCCATGGAAGAGGAACTGATCCACGGCATCGACGGCCCCAGTGACCAGCAGATCCACTACCTCATGCAACTGGTGCCGGAGCGCAACGCCGAGGGCGAAGTGACCAGCGTCATCTCGGTGGCCCGCGACATCAGCGGCATCCGCAAGGCGGAACGCCGCCTGGCCGCCAGCAACCGCCAGCTGCGCGAGCTGTCCAGCCGCCGGGAAAGCGCCCGCGAAGAGGAGCGCAAGCTGATCGCCCGGGAGATCCACGACGAACTAGGCCAGCACCTCACCGCCCTGCGCATGGGCATTTCCCTTCTGCGCCTGAAGTACGGCGAGCAGGCCGCGGGGCTCGGTGAGGACGTGGAGCGGCTCATGGCCCTGTGCGACCGCACCATCGGCGTGGTGCGCTTCATCGCCACCAGCCTGCGTCCGGCGGCGTTGAACATGGGGCTCTACCCGGCCCTGGAATGGCTGATCGACGAATTCCGCAGCCACCACACACAGATCACCCTCGAGCTGGTGGCCCACAGCGGCGCACCGGCCCTGGACGACAGCCAGGCCACCACCGCCTTCCGCATCGTCCAGGAGGCGCTGACCAACATCGCTCGCCATTCCGGTGCCAGCCGGGCGGTGGTCAGCCTGGAGCAGGTCGATGACCGCTACGTGCTGGACATCACCGACAACGGCCACGGCTTCGACCCGGCCAAGGTCGGCAAGCGTTCCCTGGGCCTGGCCGGCATGCGCGAGCGCGGCACCAGCCTGGGGGGCGAAGTGGTGATCTTCAGCCACCCCGGCCAGGGCACCACGGTGCAGGCCACCTTCCCCATCAACGAGCCTACGGAGACGGTATGACCCGCATCCTCATCGCCGACGACCACGCCATCATGCGCGGCGGCCTCAAGCAACTCATCGAGTTCGACACCCGCCTGCAGGTGGCGGCCGAAGCGGAGAACGGCGCCCAGGTGCTGGAGCAGTTACGGCTGGGCGAGTTCGACCTGCTGCTGCTGGACATGAGCATGCCCGGCCTCAGCGGCGAGGACCTGATCAGCCGCGTGCACGGCCGCTACCCGCGCCTGCCGATCCTGGTGTTGAGCATGCACAACGAGGCACAGATCGCCCAACGTGCCCTGCGCGCTGGCGCCAGCGGCTACCTGACCAAGGACCACAACCCGGAGACCCTGCTCGCTGCCATCCACCGGGTGGCCGATGGGGGGCGTTACCTGGACCCGCGCATCGCCGAACAGCTCGCCTTCGCCAGCAGCAACCCCACGGACGATGCCGTCGCCCAACTCTCCGACCGCGAGTTCCAGATCCTCCGCCTGCTGGCCCAAGGCCTCAGCGTCAACCAGATCGCCGACCAGTTGGTGATCAGCAACAAGACCGTCAGCACCCACAAGACCCGGCTGATGGAGAAGATGGGCTTCACCTGCAACGCCGACATCATCAAATACGCCATGACCCACGGCCTGACGGCCTGAACCACAGGTCGCCACTCGATATTAGGGAGTGGCGCAACGCAGCCCCTCGGGAAATCCCTACAAAAAAGCAGGATGTCCCGATGCCATCACCGGGATAGGACGATAGGGCCGATGGCGCCCCGCGCTCATGCTGGACACACCCCCGCAACGTATCGCCGCTGCGGGCCCCGTGTCCTCAAGGAGCGCGACCGTGACCAGCCCGAACCCCACTTCCAGCGTCCCCTGGCTGCCCATCGCCCTCTGCGGCGCCGGTTGCGCGCTGCTGTTCTGGACGGCCAGCCAGTTCCCCTCCCCGGCCTGGGCCCTGGCGGCCGTGGCGCCCACGCTGCTGCTCTGGGTCGTCCTTGCCCACCGTGGCGGCGCCCACGAACAGGCACTCAAGCAGGCCCGCGACGAGGCCCTGGCCGAAGGTACCCGGCTCGAGGCCGAGCGCCACGTGCAGGGCCTGCCGGAGCTGTGCGTCAGCATCGCGCCGATCTGGTCGGCGCAGATCGAATCCGCCCGCCACCAGACCCAGACCGCCATCGAAGCCCTCTCCGAGCGCTTCGCCCGCCTCGCCGGCCGCATCAGCGAAGCCGTCTCCAGCGGCATGCAGGCCGACAGCGATGCCCTGGTCACCCTGCTGGCCCAGAGCGAAGTGGAACTCGAAGACATCGTCAGCCAGCTGCGCCTGGCGCTCTCCAGCAAGGAGAGCCTGCTGCAGGAGGTGGAGCGGCTGAACAGCTACACCGCCCAGCTGCGCACCATGGCCAAGGAAGTGGGCGACGTGGCCAAGCAGACCAACCTGCTGGCCCTCAACGCCGCCATCGAAGCCGCCCGCGCCGGTGAAGCCGGTCGCGGTTTCGCCGTGGTCGCCGACGAAGTGCGCAAGCTCTCCACCCTCTCCGAGGAAACCGGCAAGCGCATCGGCGACACCATCGAGACCGTCAGCGGCGCCATCGAGCGCACCCTGGAGGTCTCCAACGAGCACGCCACCCGCGATGCCGGGACCCTGGAAAACGCCAGCCAGGTGATCCGCCAGGTGATCGCCCAGTTCCGCTCCGGCGCCACCCGCCTGGTGGAGCACGGCAACGCCCTGCGCGATGACAACGCCGTAGTCGGCGAGGAAATCTCCGAGGTGCTGGTCGCCCTGCAGTTCCAGGACCGGGTCAGCCAGATGCTCGGCCACATGCGCGACGACATCGGCCGCCTGGCCCAGCACCTGGAGCAGGACGACGCCCGCCACCTGGACGCCCGCTCCTGGCTCGACGAACTCTCCCGCACCTACACCACCCCCGAACAGCACGCCATCCACCACGGCCGCCAGGGCGGCTCGGGCAGCGCGGGCGCCAGCCATTCCGCTTCCGACATCACCTTCTTCTGAGGACCCATCATGGCCAAGACCATTCTCATCGTCGACGACTCCGCCTCCATCCGCCAGGTGGTGGGCATGACCTTGAAAACCGCCGGCTACGACGTGCTCGAAGGCGTCGACGGCAAGGACGCGCTGACCCAGCTCGACGGGCGCAAGGTCCACCTGATCATCAGCGACGTGAACATGCCGAACATGGACGGCATCACCTTCCTGAAGAACGTCAAGCAGCTGGCGGCCTACAAGTTCACCCCCGTGATCATGCTCACCACCGAGGCCGGCGACGCCATGAAAGCCGAAGGCCAGGCCGCCGGGGCCAAGGCCTGGGTGGTCAAGCCCTTCCAGCCGGCGCAGATGCTGACGGCCGTTTCCAAGCTGATCCTGCCCTGACCGGGAGACCGCCATGAGCACCCTTGAATCCCTCGATGGCAGCCGCCGCCTGGCCCTGGACAGCGCGCTGACCATCTACACCGCCGCCGACACCAAGCTGCTGCTGGCCAACGCCCTGCAAGGGGCCGTGGACCTGCACCTGGACCTCAGCGCCATCGAGGAAGTGGATTGCGCCGGCCTGCAGCTGCTGCTGGCGGCCTGCCAGGAAGCCCGCCGCCAGCACGTCCACCTCAGCCTCGAAGGGGCCAGCCCGGCCATGACCGAGATCCTGCAACTGAGTGGCCTGCATGACCTGCTCCCCATCGGAGGGCTGCATTGATGAACCTCGACAGCGTGATCGGCACCTTCATCGCCGAAAGCCGGGAGCTGCTGCAGCAGATGGAAGACGCCCTGCTGCAGATCGAGCAATCGCCGGACGATCCCGAACTGATCAACGCCATCTTCCGCGCCGCCCACACCATCAAGGGCTCCTCCGGGCTGTTCGGCTTCGACTCCATCGTCGCCTTCACCCACGTGGCCGAAAGCGTGCTGGACCGCGTCCGTGCCGGCGAGCTGCCGTTCGGTGCCGACCTCAGCGCCCTGATGCTGCTGGTGGGCGACCACCTGGCCGGCCTGGTGGACCACCTCGCCGAGGGCCGCGACCTGGCCGAGCTGCCGGAGGTCATGGGCATCCACGAAGCCAAACTGGTGCAACGCCTCAGCCAGTACCTGAACGGCACCCCGGCCGCCGCTACCGAAGCGCCCTCCGAATGCGCAGCCGCGCCCAGCGAAGGCGTCGCCAGCCAGCACTGGCACCTGTCCCTGCGCTTCGGTGCCGACAGCCTGCGCGATGGCATGGACCCGGTCTCATTCCTGCGCTACCTGGCGACCTTCGGCGACCTGCTGCACATCGAGCCGGTGCTCGATCACCTGCCCAGCTTCGACGCCCTCGACCCCGAAGCCTGCTACCTGGGCCTGGAAGTGGCCTTCACCACCGAAGCCGACCAGGCGGTGATCGAAGGCGCCTTCGACTTCGTCCGCGAAGAGGGCCGCATCCGCATCCTGCCGCCCGGCGCCCCCTTCGCCCGCTACGCCGAGCTGCTGGCCGAACAGACCGACGAAGGCGACGCCCAGCGCCAGCGCCTGCTGCGTTGCGGCACCCTGAGCGAGGCCGAACTGGCCAGCCTCGATACCCCGCCGGCCAACGACGCCCAGGCCGTTTCCAGCCCCGAGGCACCGGCCGCCGCCGAACCGGGCGAGACCGCCGCAGTCGGCAAGGCCCTCAAGGAAACCGCCCGCGCCAGCGGCGAGGCCAACCTGATCCGCGTCGATGCCGGCAAGCTGGACCAACTGATCAACCTGGTGGGCGAGCTGATCATCGCCGGCGCCAACACCCGCATGCTCGCCCAGGGCTGCGGCCTGGTGAACATGAGCGAGTCCGCCGAGACCCTCTCGCGCCTGGTGGAGGAAGTCCGCGACTCCGCCCTGACCCTGCGCATGGTGCAGATCGGCGCCACCTTCAACCGCTTCCAGCGGGTGGTGCGCGACGTCTCCAAGGAGCTGGGCAAGGACATCGTCCTGCACATCAGCGGCGGCGACACCGAGCTGGACAAGACGGTGGTGGAGAAGATCGGTGATCCCCTCACCCACCTGGTACGCAACGCCATGGACCACGGCATCGAGCCGGCCGAGCAGCGTCGCGCCAGCGGCAAGCCACTGCAGGGCGTGGTGCGCCTGAACGCCTACCACGAAGCCGGCGGCATCGTCATCGAAGTGAGCGACGACGGCGGCGGCCTCAACCCCGAGAGAATCCTCGCCAAGGCCGTACAGCGCGGCCTGGTCACCGAAGGCCAGCAGCTCTCGGACAAGGACACCTTCAACCTGATCTTCGAGCCCGGCTTCTCCACCGCCGAGCAGATCAGCAACCTCTCCGGCCGCGGTGTCGGCATGGACGTGGTCAAGCGCAACATCACCGCCCTGCGCGGCACGGTGGAGCTGGACAGCCGACTGGGCGCCGGCACCTGCGTGCGCATCCGCCTGCCGCTGACCCTGGCCATCATCGACGGTTTCCTGATCGGCGTCGGCAGCTCCAGCTACGTGGTGCCCCTGGACATGGTGGAGGAATGCATCGAGCTGCCCAGCAGCGACCTGGACGACCTCGACCAGCTGGACCTGCGCGGCGACGTGCTGCCCTTCATCCGCCTGCGCAACCTGTTCGAGGAAGCCAGCCCGCGCCCGCGCCGGGAGAACGTGGTGGTGGTCAGCTACGCCGGGGTCCGCGCCGGCCTGGTGGTGGACCAGCTCCACGGCGAATTCCAGACCGTGATCAAGCCGCTGGGCAAGGTGTTCGGCCAGGTGCCGTCGCTCTCCGGCTTCACCATCCTCGGCAGCGGCGCGGTGGCGCTGATCCTCGACATCCCCGGCCTGCTCGCCCAGTTCGCGCAGCCTGGCCGCCCTGGCGTCAACGGCGCCGCCCTCAGCCAACGGAGTAGCCTGCAATGAGTACCGCCAGCCTGCCCCTGCCGGAATTCGTCGACGACGAGCAACGCCAGTACCTGACCTTCCGGGTCGGCCGCGACCTGTTCGGCGTCGCCACCCGCTACGTGCGGGAGATCCTCGAGTTCCACGCCATCACCCAGGTGCCGATGATGCCGCCGCTGGTGCGCGGGGTTATCAACCTGCGCGGCGCCGTGGTGCCGATCATCGACCTCGCCGAGCGCTTCGGCCTCGGCAGCACCGAACTGGGTGCACGCACCTGCATCGTCATCGTCGAGCTGCAGGACGGTGACGAGGCCCAGCTGATGGGCGCCCTGGTGGACGCCGTCACCGCCGTCGCCGAGATCGAGCCGCGCGCCCTGCGCCAGGCCCCCGCCTTCGGCAGCCGCGTGCCCCCGGAATACATCGAAGACCTCGCCCGTGTGGACGAACGCTTCCTCACCCTGCTGCGCATGGAGCAGGTGCTGAACGTCGACCAGATCGCCGCGCTGGCTGGCCAGCGCAACACCCCCCGACTGTCCCTCGTCTGATTGCGCAGACGCGCACAGGAGTCCTGAAAATGACCATCAGCAAGAAAATGATCCTCCTGGTGATGTCCGCCCTGCTCGGCATCCTCCTGCTCGCCGGGGTGTCCTACCAGCAAATGAACCAGGTCTACACCGCCGCCAACTTCGCCAACGAGAACTCGGTGCCATCACTGACGGCCTTGAACAAGATGCGCAACGCCGTCAACGCGCTGATCCAGCATGTCTACAGCCACATCCTGACGACCGATGACAAAGCCATGGCGGAGATCGAGGTCACCATAAAAGCCAACCGGGCTGATATTCAGGCAGCCATGGGCGACTACGAGAAAACGATAGTGGATGATGCGGACCAGCAACTCCTCGACGCTGATCGGAAGGCCATCACTGAACTCCTGCAAGCCTCGGATGAGGCGCTGAAGCTGTCTCGCGCCAATCAGAATGAGCAGGCCCGTGATGCCATGCTCCAGTTGCAGGAATCCCACGTCGAGACGCTGCGCCAGGCTCTTAACAAGCACCTCGATTACAACATCAAGATGGCCACCGACGGTGGGCTGCACGCAGAAGCCACCCGCCAGCAGGCCACGCTGATCTCCCTGCTGCTGTCTGCCATCACCTTGCTGGTAGTCGGTCTGCTGGGTGGCCTGATCACCCGCAACCTGCTGCGCCAGCTGGGCGGCGAACCGGCCTACGCCGTGGACGTGGTCAGCCGCATCGCCGCCGGCGACCTGACTGCCACCGTCGAGACCAAGCCCGGCGACACCGGCAGCATGCTGGCGGCCATCAAGACCATGGTGGAGAAGCTCAGCCAGATCATCGGCGAGGTGCGCAGCAACGCCGACTCGCTGACCAGCGCCTCGGAGCAGATTTCCGCCACCGCCCAGAGCATGAGCCAGGGCACCTCGGAACAGGCTGCCTCGGTGGAGGAAACCAGTGCTTCGATGGAGCAGATGTCCGCCTCCATCGCGCAGAACACCGAGAACGCCAAGGTCACCGACGGCATGGCCAGCAAGGCTGCCCGTGAAGCCGACGAAGGCGGCCAGGCCGTGCGCGACACCGTGGCGGCCATGAAGACCATCGCCGAGAAGATCGGCATCGTCGACGACATCGCTTACCAGACCAACCTGCTGGCCCTCAACGCCGCCATCGAGGCCGCCCGCGCCGGCGAGCACGGCAAGGGCTTCGCGGTGGTGGCCGCCGAGGTGCGCAAGCTGGCCGAACGCAGCCAGGTGGCCGCTCTGGAGATCAGCGAAGTGGCCAAGAGCAGCGTCTCCCTGGCCGAGCGGGCCGGCACCCTGCTGGACCAGATGGTGCCCTCCATCGCCAAGACCTCCGACCTGGTGCAGGAGATCGCCGCCGCCTCGGAAGAACAGACCTCCGGCGTCGGCCAGATCAACACCGCGATGAACCAGCTCAGCGAGATCACCCAGCAGTCCGCCTCCTCCGCCGAGGAGCTGGCCGCCACCGCCGAGGAGATGAGCGGCCAGGCCGAGCAACTGCAGCAGCTGATGGACTTCTTCAAGGTCGCCAGCGCCGGCAAGGCCGGCCGTGATGCCAGTGCCAAGGGCAAGGCCGGTGCGGCCCGCAAGGCCTCCCTCAGGGTGGTGGAGGACCGTGACGAGGCCTTCGACGACGCAGTGCCGGCCGGCTTCGTCCGCTTCCAGCACTGACCCGACCTTTCGATACCGTGACCGGGGCACCTGCCGGTGCCCCCAGGAGCGAAGCATGTCCAGCGTCTTCAGCCGCCCCGGCGACGCCGCCCAGCCGGATGCGCCCCAGCAGTACCTGACCTTCACCCTGGCCGACGAAGTGTTCGCCGTCGGCACCCGCAGCGTGCGCGAGATCATCGAGTACGGCCACCTGACCCCGGTGCCGATGATGCCGCCCTGCGTGCTGGGGGTGATCAACCTGCGCGGTGGCGTGGTGCCGATCATGGACCTGCGCCAGCGCCTCGGCGCCGGGAACACCGCCATCAGCCGGCGCAGTTGCATCGTCATCCTGGAGGTGGAACGCGACGACCTGCGCCAGGTGATGGGCATCCTCGTCGAGGCGGTCAACGCCGTGGTCGAGATCGGCACACAGGACATCGAACCGGCCCCCCGCTTCGGCGCCCGCATCCGCACCGACTTCATCCACGGCATGGCCAAGCTCGACGGCCGCCTGGTGGTGCTGCTGGACATCGGCCAGGTGCTGTCCCTGGACGACCTGCAGCGCCTGGCCGAGGTCGGCACCACCGCCGACCTGCAACAGTCGGCCTGACCGGGAGCCCACCATGACCGATCTCAGCCTCTCCAACCGCGAGTTCCAGCAGTTCCGCGGGATGATCCACGAGATCGCCGGCATCGCCATGTCGGAAGCCAAGCGCCAGCTCATCGCCGGCCGGCTCAGCAAGCGCCTGCGCCATTTCGGCCTGGGCTGCTACGGCGACTACTACCAGTTGCTGATGAAGGACAAGAGTGAGTTGCAGATCGCCGTCGACCTGCTGACCACCAACGAGACCTACTTCTTCCGCGAGCCCAAGCACTTCGAATTCCTGCGCGAGAAGCTGGGCACCGAGCTGCGCAGCGGCAGCGGCCCGCTGCGCATCTGGAGTGCCGCCTGCTCCAGCGGCGAGGAGCCCTACACCCTGGCCCTGCTGCTGGCTGACGCCGTCGCCGCCCGCCCCTGGGAGATCCTCGCCTCGGACATCAGCACCCGCATCCTCGACAAGGCCCGCGCCGGGCTCTACCCGCTGGAAGACGCCGAAGGCATCCCCGGTAACCTGCGCCAGCGCTTCTGCCTGCGGGGAACCGGGCGCAACGAAGGGCTGTTCACCCTGGACCCGGCCCTCAAGCGCCGCGTGCAGTTCCGCCAGATCAACCTCAACAACGCGCTGCCGGACGTGGGCGTGTTCGACGTGATCTTCCTGCGCAACGTGATGATCTACTTCGATGCCGACACCAAGCGCCAGGTGGTGCAGCGCCTCTGCGCACGCCTGCGCCCGGGCGGCTATTTCCTGGTCAGTCATTCGGAAAGCCTCAATGGCATCAGCGACGAGCTGCAATCGGTGCGCCCGTCGATCTACCGGAGGCCCCATGCGTAAGCCCCAGGGCGTCATCGAGGTGTTCCTGCAGCCGGGCGAGTTGTATTTCGGCGACCGCTACACCCGCTTGCGCACCCTGCTGGGCTCCTGCGTCTCCATCGTGCTCTGGCACCGCGAGGCGCTGCTAGGGGGCATGTGCCACTACATGCTGCCCACCTGCCGCCACCCGGGCCGCGAACCGGACGGGCGCTACGCCGACGAAGCCTTGCACCAGCTGCTGCAGGAGATCCGCGACAGCGGCACCCGCGCCACGGACTACCGGGTCAGCCTGTTCGGCGGTGGCAACATGTTCGGCAGCCGCGAGCGCCGGCACATCGGCCACAAGAACGTCGAGGCCGGCCTGGCCCTGCTGGCCGCCCACGGGCTCGCCTGCCACGCCCGCCACGTCGGCGGCGAGGGCTACCGCAACCTGATCTTCGACGTGTGGAGCGGCAACGTCGCGCTCCGCCACCCCAACCCGCAACAACTTGCCAGTCGGCGCTACGAGGCCTGCTCGCCATGAACAAGATCAAGGTGATGATCGTCGACGACTCCGCCGTCGTTCGGCAGGTACTGACCGGCAGCCTGTCCGGCCACAGTGGCATCGAGGTGATCGGTGCCGCCGCCGACCCGCTGTTCGCCCTGGAGCGGATGAACCGCAACTGGCCTGACGTGATCGTGCTGGACGTGGAGATGCCGCGCATGGACGGCATCTCCTTCCTGAAGAAGCTGATGGTGGAGCGACCCACGCCAGTGGTGATCTGCTCGACCCTGACCGAGAAAGGCGCGGCCACCACCATGGAGGCCCTGGCCGCCGGTGCCGTGGCCATCGTCACCAAGCCCCAGGGCAACCTGCGCCAGTTCCTCATCGAGGCCACCGAGGAGCTGGTGGGGGCCATCAAGGCCGCGTCACAGGCGCGCCTCAAGCGCTTGCCCGGCGCCCCCGCGTCCGCCACGCCGGCCGTGGCGCCCAAGCTCAGCGCCGACGCCATCCTGCCGGCCGGCGGGCCGGCCGCCATGACCCGCACCACCGAGCGCATCGTCGCCCTGGGCACCTCCACCGGCGGCACCCAGGCCCTGGAATACGTGCTCACCGCCCTGCCCCGGGTCTGCCCGGGGATCGTCATCGTCCAGCACATGCCGGAAAAATTCACCGCTGCCTTCGCCGCACGGCTGGACGGCCTCTGCCAGATCGAGGTGCGCGAGGCGCGCCACGGCGACCGGGTGATTCCCGGCCGCGCGCTGATTGCCCCCGGTGGCCGCCACATGCTGCTCAAGCGCAACGGCGCGCAATACGTGGTGGACATCGTCGACGGGCCGCCGGTGTCCCGCCACAAGCCCTCGGTGGATGTGCTATTCCGCTCCACGGCCCGCGCCGCCGGCGCCAACGCCACCGGCATCATCATGACCGGCATGGGCGATGACGGTGCCCGAGGCCTGCGGGAAATGTACGAAGCCGGCGCCTACACTTTGGGGCAGGACGAGGCCACCTGCGTGGTCTACGGCATGCCCAAGGAAGCCCGCAAGCTGGACGCGGTGCGACGTGAAATCCCCCTGGAGCAGATCCCGGCCCAGATTTTGAGGGGCGACCGCCCCTGAGTTCGTGGCCCGGCGATGCGCAGTCGGCGACTTCCCCACTCCGTCGCCGGTGCCGCTGGGCCCTTTTGAATCCGGGTGTGCGTGTAGCCCCCCACACGCCCGACGCCACCTTGGAGCGACGTGAAATGATCCTGTTCAGTGCAGCCCTGAAAAACGAACTGGCCAGGTGCCAGGATGAACTGGCCACGGCACGCGCCCTGCGCGACGCGCTGGACCGCTCCCAGGCCATCATCGAGTTCCTGCCCGACGGCACCATCGTCGCGGCCAACGACAACTTCCTGCGCACCATGGGCTACCGCCTGGACGAGATCTCCGGCCGGCACCACCGCCTGTTCTGCGAACCTACGCTGGCCGACAGCGCCGAATACCGGCGCTTCTGGCAGCGACTGGCCCAGGGCGAATTCATCCGCGAGCGTTTCCTGCGGCTGGACAAGCAGGGGCACGATGTGTGGCTGGAGGCCACCTACAACCCGGTACGCGACGCCAGCGGGCGGGTCACCAAGGTGATCAAGCTGGCCACCGACATCAGCGCCAACCTCATGCACGAACATGAGGAGGACGCGATCATCAATGCCCTCAACCGCTCCATGGCGGTCATCGAATTCAACCCGGCCGGCGAGGTGGTCGCCGCCAACGAGAACTTCCTCGCGGTGACGGGCTACCGCACGCAGGATGTCGTCGGCAAGCACCATCGGATCTTCTGTTCGAGGGAGGAAGCCGGCAACCCCGGCTACCAGCAGTTCTGGCAGCGCCTGAACCGGGGCGAGTACGTCAGCGGTCGCTTCGAACGGCGTAACAGCCACGGTGGCGTCATCTGGCTGGAGGCCAGCTACAACCCGGTCTTCGACACCCGCGGCAAGCTGTACAAGATCGTCAAGTTCGCCTCCGACATCACCACCGAGGTGCTCGAGCAGCAGGCCGAGTCCGAAGCGGCCCACGTGGCGTACGAGACCGCTCAGCAGACCGACGCCGAGGCCCAGGGTGGCGCAGAAGTGGTCAATCGCACCGTGGCGCTGGTCCAGGGCATCGCCGGGGAGCTGAACCATGCCGCCGAGCGCATCGGCGCCGTGAGCCAGCAGTCCGACGTAATCAACAGCATCGTGCAGTCCATCCGTGGCATCGCCGACCAGACCAACCTGCTGGCCCTCAACGCCGCCATCGAAGCGGCGCGCGCCGGTGAGCAAGGCCGTGGCTTCGCGGTGGTGGCGGACGAGGTGCGCAACCTCGCGGCACGCACCGCACGGGCCACCGAGGAGATAGTCGAAGTGGTCAAGCGCAACCATGAGCTGGCCCAGGAAGCCGTCGGCAGCATGCGCGAGAGCTGCGAGAAGGTGGACCAGGGTGTACGCCTGGCCAACGAGGCGGGCCGGGCCATCCAGAGCATCCAGGAGGGGGCCCAGCGGGTCGTGGACACCATCCAGCGCTTCACCCGCACGCTACGGGGCCACTGAGCAGGCCCGAGCCACCCGGCACGGTCCAGGGGCCACCCGGCGGCACGCAGCATCGCTCTCGGGTACGAGGTGAAAACAGGAAGGGTTGTCGCTGGAAGGCAATCACCCGCCCGGACGGGCGGGTGATGCAGGCGGCGGGCTGGAGGGGCCTGCCGAGGGGTCAGGCCTTGGAGGCGCAGCTGGCCGGGGCCCAGTCACCCATGTCGGGGCTGTTGCACACATCGCTGACCATGGTCTGGCCACGGCTGGCGACTTTCTGGCTTTCGGCGCGCTTGGCTTCGGCCTGTTGCAGGGTGCGCTCGGTGCTCACCGCTTCCTTCGGCACGGCCTTGGCAGTGGCGGTGGTCTTCTTCGGCGGCGTGGTGGTCTTGGACGTGGTGGTCTTGGTGTTGGTCTTGGTCGTGGTCTTGGTGGTAGCCGGGGTGACCGGCGTCTCGGCGGCGACGACCTGGCTCACGTCCTTGCGCTCGACACCGACGGTCTGCAGGTCTTTCTCGTAGGCCTGGGTGTAGGTGTTGATGTTCTCGCCGGCACGGCCGTCGACGGCCGCCATCAGGGCGTTGGTTTCGTTCAGCCCGCTGACGATCTCGGCCAGGCGCAGGCGGCCTTCGGTCTCGCTCACGGTCTTGGCCTTGCGCGAGGCCTGCAGCGAGGCGAACTCGCGCTGGTAGCAGTTCTGCGCGGCGCTGGCGTACTGGATGCTGCGGTCGATCTCGCCGCTGCTGCGATCGATGTCGCTGGCGTAGGAGGCAATGCGCGCGTTGTCGTCGGCGATCTGCTGCTGACGGGCGCTGTAGTAACCCGCTGCGCCGCCTACCAGGGCACCGCCCGCTGCGCCGATCAGCGCGTTGCGGCCGGCGTGGTCACCGCCGGAAAGGCCGCCCGCCAGGGCGCCGATCACGCCGCCGGCGATGGCACCGGTGGCGACCGACTGGGTCATCGCCTGGTCGGAGGCACGCAGCTGGCTGACCGGCTGGTAGCACTGCGGGTAGTACTCGGCCTTGGTGCTGGCCGCGACCTTGGAGCTGGGGGAGCCCATACCGGCGCAGCCGGTGAGCAGCACGCTGGTGCAGGTGACGGCGGTGAACAGTGCGGTGCGTACTGCGGAAAATGCGGGAATGTTACGTGGGGTTGCCATGGTCGATGCTCTCGTTCTTGAGTGTGTCTAACAAGCCGCTGAGAAGCTATCTGCGTTGCCATCGCAGCGTTGAAAACAGTCTCGAAATGCTCATCTACAGCTCGTAGACTCCGCTTTCTCACCTGCTTTCGCCTTGCGCTGGCGGCCTCGCTTACGCTTCTCAGTGGCTTGCCAATCCATTAAGGCTTCACGGAAGCCACCTAAAACGCCGTCCTTGTAGCGTGGCCTCAGGGGCCGAGCAGTTCTTTCAGAATCGCTTCCCGGGTCCGCCCTGCGCTGCTGACGATACTCGCCCACATGCTTGACGAAAAGCGTGGCGCGCGTCACGAGACTCTTGCCCAGCACCGGGTTGCGGTTGAGTTCTTCCTTGGTCCGCTGGAACTGCGCCTGGATCACCGCATCGGTATAGCGAGTACCGGTCGCCAGGTTGTCAATATAGATCGCCACGGCGCCGTCGAGTGCCGTTTACCGTTGGCCATCGCACTCTCGTAGAGCTTGACCGAGGCTTCGTCCTTGGCGGTCTTCGCCTGGTCACGGCTCTTCTTCAGGTTGGTCAGGCGGATGTTGTAGTTGTTGATGGTCTCGGCCACCAGGGCGGCAGACTGGATCAGGTTGCCCGCAGCCTCTTCGCGCTGCTTGGCGATCAGCGAAATGTTGCGCTTGAGCTCCTCGTTGACCAGCGCCAGGCGCCCTTGCAACTCGGTGTCGGTGCTGCCGGCGATGATGCTGTCGAGCAGTTGGGTCGGGTCCTGGTCGTCGGCGATCTCATCGGTGAGCGAGGAGGCGCGGCCCTCGGCCTTCCATTGTTCGAACAGGTCCTTGTAGCGCGAGCGCGGCGCCGACAGCGCGCCGATGGCGACGCGGAAGCCGGTGGTCTCGTTCTGCTGCTCAGTGCCGTCGGCGGCGAACAGCGGGTACTCGCGGCGCATGCCGGTGAACAGGGTCATCTCCCCTTCCAGGTAGTTGCCGCCCTTGACCACGAAGCCGCCGTAGGTGCCCTGCCGACGCCCGGCATGCACCAGCTGGAAGGACTCCTGGACCATCTCGGCGGCGTTGCCGATGACATCGAACAGGCCGATGGGGTTGGGCTTCTTCAAGCCGATGGGCAGCAGGCGCGCGGCCTGGCCGGTGCCACCGGCGACCTGGTTGTACACCGCCCAGTCGCCCAGCGGGCCGTCACCCTCGGCGCCTTCCTGCTTGCGTGGGAACAGCCGTGCTTCCAGCTCCTGGCGGCTCACCGCATGGGCGCCACGGGCGGCGAACTCCCATTCCACTTCGGTGGGCAGGCGCACGAAACCGACTCCGCCGTCCTCGGCCTTGCTGCCACGCCCGCTGATGGGCAGCAGGTCGCGGTGGTTCTTCAGCAGCCAGGCGCTGTACACGGCGCCGAAGCGCTCGGCCTCGAAGCGCGACAGCTTGACCTTGGGCAGGCGCGAAGCCATGCCCGCCGGTGCAGGCTCGCAGGCCGGCGCCTCACCCTGGCCGGCCAGGGAGGCCGCCTGGGCCATCACCAGGTCGTACTGGCGCTGGGTCACCTCGTACTTGCCGACGAAGTACAGCATCGGCTTCAGCGGCGTGCCCTTCTCCGGCTTCGGCAGGCTGCCGCCGAGCTTGGCCTGCCAGTCCTTGGACAGGTCGGACAGGGTGAACTGGCCGTTGATGAAGTCGCGGCGGTAACCGGAGATGAACGACTGCTGGTAGCCGGTCTCGCTCTCGCTGAAGGGGTAGCCGAGGCTCACTTCACGGTCGTCCAGGGTGCCCTTGGCCAGCACGTAGACGTAGCGGAAGACCATCTCGCCATCGCAGGGCAGCGGCAGGCTGACGTCGTCCGGCAGCGGCTTGGGGTTGTACAGCGGGTCCGGGTCGGCGTGCGCCGAGGCCACCGCCAGGGACAGTGAGAATGCGACTGTCAGCAACTTAAACATCACGTAATCCTTCCGAAGCTTCGATTCGGGCCGCACGCCAGCCACCGGTGGCCGCAGCCAATGCGCTGCAGGCCAGGGTCGCCAGCAACGCCAGCAGGTAATGGGAGAACAGCAGGCGGCAGGCGGATTCGCCCGCCGCCGACTGGAACAATTGGTTGAGCCCGGTCTCGGCGGCGAGGTACAGCACGCCCGCCAGGGCCAGGCTGAAGGTGCCGGTGTAGAGCGCCTGCAGCACCACGAAGCCGACCAGTGCGGCGGTGGAGAAGCCCAGCAGGCGCAGCGACCGAGAGTTCGCGGCGCTTGCGCTCCACCGCTGCCAGGGTGCTGGCGGCCATGGCGGCGAAGGCACCGGCCAGGGCCAGCCCGGCGATGATCCAGAACACCAGGGTGAGGTTGCGGCTCAATGAACGCACCTGGGCGATGGCTTCGGCCTGGGTGGCGACTTCCTGGTCGTGTTCGGCGAAGTGCAGGCGCAGGGTCTCCACGGCATCGAGGTCGCGGGCATAGAGGCGGAAGCCGGGGTAGACCCGCGCCCGTGTGCCGGCGGCTTCGCGGCCCGGCCAGCCGAAGCGCTCCACGGCCAGGCCGTCGCGGTAGTCCTCCACCGCTTCCAGCAGGTCCAGGCGGGCGAACAGGGCCTGGCGCTGGAAGACCTCCAGGGGCAGCACCGCCTTCACCTTCACGCGGGTGCGCTGGTATTCGGGCGTGCCGGAAACCGAGCGGCCGAAGGCAGCGGTGAGTTCGTCGCCCACCTTCACGCCCAGGCGCTCGGCGGCGCGCTGGCTGAGCACCACCTCGCCGCTGCCCGGGGCAGCTGCTCGGCTGGCACCAGCGGGTCGCCTTCGGCGGTGGGCACCATCTCCACGGTCAGTGGCTGGCTGCCGCCGTCGGCGTGCAGGTCGACGGTGGCGGCGATCTGCCGGGTACGCGGCACCACGAAGGCCACTTCGGGGCGCGCGGCCAGCGCGGCGATGCTGTCGAGGTTGTAGCGGGCACCGCCCAGGGGGATCACCTCGCGCACGGCGGGGTCGCGCTCCAGGCGTTCGGTCAGGGTACTGACCAGGCCGTGCTTGAGGCCGAAGAGCACCAGCAGCGGAGCCACCACGGCCACCAGCGCGAGCACCGCACAGGCCGAGAGCCGCGCCTCGTTGCGGTAGTCGTGCCAGGCCAGCGTGGCGAGCAGCCCCTTGCGCATCAGCCGGCCTCCGCCAGGGTGGCGGTGACGCCGCCGTCGACGCCGCGTTGCAGCGCCAGGGGCAAGGGGGTCAAACCGGCGCGGGCAGCCAGGGCTTGGTCGTGGGTCGCCACCACCAGGCACAGGTCATGGGCGCGGGCCTGCTCCACCAGCAGCTGCATCACCCGCTCGGCGTTGATGGGGTCGAGGGACGCGGTGGGCTCGTCGGCCAGCAGCAGGCGCGGGCGGTGGGCCAGGGCACGGGCGATGCCGACACGCTGGCGTTGCCCCACCGAGAGCGCCGAGGGGCGCTTGCCGAGCTGGTCGGCGATTTCCAGGTGGGTCGCCAGGTGGCGCACCGTGTCGTCGTCGGGCATGCCCAGCAACGCGCGGGACAGGCCGATATTGCCGGCCACATCGAGATAACCCAGCAGGCCGCCGGTCTGCAGCACGTAGCCGATGCCGCGACCGCGCAGGGCCGCCAGTTCGTCGTTGCGACCCTGCCGCCAGAGCGCGGTGACATCGCGCACGCGCCCGTCCAGCTCACACTCCATCACCCCGCCGGCATCCGGCGAGAGGATCAGTGCGAGCAGGTCGAGCACCGTGCTCTTGCCACTGCCGCTGGGGCCGACCAGGGCCAGGCGTTGCCCGGCGCGCAGGTCCAGCCTGGGGATTTCCAGGCTGTAGCGCTGGGCGCCCTGCCCCCGCGTCTTGCGCAGGTCGCGAAGCCTGAGCATCAGGGCAGCGTCGACAGCGGCACGCGGTAGAGGGCGTCACCGGGCGCCGCGTCGCCGAAGCGCACCCAGTTGGCGGTGTCGTTGTGGAAGGTTTCGTAGAGGCGGATCTTCGAGTCCAGCTCGTCGATGAAGTCCTCCTGCTCGGCCACCGACAGCGACAGCCACAGATCCTGGTTCATGTTCAGCGACTTGCTGCGGTACGGCAGCCCTTCCAGGTACTCGCCGAGGATGCCGCTCTGCGCCAGGTTGCTGCCACGGGCCAGTTTCGAGGGGTCGCGGGCCATGTGTGCACTGGCGCTGGCGATCTCCTGGAAGAAGTCCTTGGGCGAGCTCTGGGTGCGGCGCGCGGCGTCGACGATCACCTTCAGCGACTGCTGCAGGTCGTTGAGCTGCAGCTTGGTCAGCAGCACGCAGACCTGGAAGGCCGGCAGCTGCGGGTTGGTCAGGTCGCGGTCGGAGGTCCAGGCGGTCACCAGCTGCGGCGCACGGGCCTGGGACTTGTGGCCGAGGAAGTCCATGTGCATGGCGTAGCCGATGGCGGCGGTCTTGGCGGCGATGCTGTTGCCCGCCACCGGCGCCTCCAGCGGTGCGTCGCTGCGCACCTTGTGCACCAGGTCGGCGAAGACGCTGCCGATCTCGCCGATGCTGTCGCCGAACTTCTTCACGTCGCCGCCGGCCACCGGGATGTACAGGTCACCGATCTGCGGGTTGGCATCGGCGGTGAGGCTGCGGTACTGCTGCTCGGCGAAGCCGTGGTTCTTCTTGCCGGCGTCGGTCTTCAGGTGCAGGGCGTAGATCTTGATCTGCTTGCGCAGCGCCGCCTCGCGCACCTCGGCCTCGTTCATCTGGGTACGGCCCAGGGGGTCGTTCTTGCGGATCGCGCCGGCATCGCTGACCAGCAGGATCAGGCGCCCGCCGTAGCCGCTCCAGTCCATGCCGTCGACCGCTTCCATGACACCGGCGAAGGCATCCTCGTTGAAGTCGTGGCTGGAGACGTTGGTGGCCTTGACCTGTTGCGCCAGTTGCAGGAACTGGTCCGGATTGCGTCCCTCGTCCAGGCTCACCAGGGTCTTGGCGGTGTACTCCAGGCCCGGCGTCTTGTCGGTGTTGCTGCGGAAACCGACCATGCCGAAGCTGACGCTGTCCAGCTCGCCCCGGGCGGCGATCTGGTTGTGCAGCTCGTGCACCACATCGCGCACGCGGTCGATGTAGGGCTGCATGGACACCGAGGTGTCCACCACCAGCACGATGGCGGTACGGAAGGCATCGGTCTTCGCCGCCGGCGCGCTGCCCTCGCCCTTCACCTGGGGCGTGTCGCCCGGGTCGATGGAGGCGACGTTGAGCAGCTGCACCGGCTGGCCGCTGGCGTCGAAGCTCTCGCGGGAATCGAAGATCGGCAGCAGGTAGAACTGGTCCTGGGGGATGGCGCTGGCGGCCGGCTCGATGGCGACGATCTCCGGGTCGCTGCTGTCGCCGAACTGGGCCTGGTGCACGGCGTTGCGTGCCTTGTTGGAATCGGCGAGGAACAGCTCGACCTGCTCCGGGTCACGCAGGAACATCACCGGCGAGCGGCCGGAACGTTCGGTGAACTTCAGCACCAGGCTCTGCTTCCAGTCGCTGAGCTTGTCCAGGGGCAGCCAGCCATCGCGGTGGCCATCGCTGGAGGCGCCCACTTCCACCCAGGGCGTGCCGCCCACGACCTTGCGCGCGTACACGTAGAACACCGAGAACGCCGGCACCGGCGCACCGTCGGCCTGGGCGCCGGCGGCGCTGGCAAAGCGCGCACCGGGCTTGCTCAGCACGCGTTCGAAGAGGGTTTTCTTGCCGGCCATGATCAACGGCCGGCTGCCGCCGTCCTGGTTGCCCACGGGCTTGGCGTCAGTGCTGGAACCGCTGTCTGCCGGCTTGTCGCCTTCGCCGCCGGTGGTGCCGCTGGCACCGCCATCGACCTGGCCACCGTCGACCTGGGCCGTGTCAGGCTTGGCCGGCGACTGGTTCAGCCACCAGTAGGCACCGCCGCCGATACCGGCGAGGCCGAGCACGGCCAGGCCGGCGGCGGCGATCAGCGGTGCGCGGTTGGGGCCGCTGGAGGGCTGGGCGGCAGCGGCGCTGAGTTCGGTGTCCAGCACCGAGGCGCGCTTGCCCTTCTTGGGCGGCGTGGCCGGGGGTGTCGCCGGTGGCGGCACCTGGGTCGGCGGTGCGGGGGCGTCGAGGGGCGGCATGGTTACCGAGACCGGGGTCAGCCCGGTCATGCCGCTGCCGGTCTGCGCGGCGGGCGGCGTCGGCGGCAGGCCGAGGGGGCGGAACTGGGTGGCGCCGTCGTCGTCCGCCGGGGCCGCTGCGGGCAGCGTCGGCAGGCGGTCGAGGGCGGCGATCAGCGCGGCGGCGTCCGGGTAGCGGTCCTTGGGGTCCTTGGCCAACAGGCGGGTGAGGATCTCCTGGTAGCGACCCTGGGCGATGGGCAGCTCCGGCAGCGGCTCGGTGAGGTGCGCCAGGGCGGTGGACAGCGAGTCGGAGCCGACATAGGGCAGCTTGCCGGTGAGGATTTCATAGAGCACCACGCCCAGGGCGTAGAGGTCGGCGCGGCCGTCGATTTCCAGGCCGCGCGCCTGCTCGGGGCTCATGTAGCTGGGGGTGCCGACGGCGAAGCCGGCCTGGGTGAACTGGGTGCGGTCGTCCAGCGCCTTGGCGATGCCGAAGTCCGAGAGCACCGCGCCGCCGTCGGCGCGGAACAGGATGTTGGCCGGCTTGACGTCACGGTGCACCAGGCCCTGGGCGTGGGCATAGCCCAGCGCGGAGGCGATCTGGCGCAGCCAGACCAGGCCCTGCTCGGGGCTGAGGCCGGCGTTGATGCGCTCCTTCAGCGTGCCGTTGGGCAGGTACTCCATGGCCATGTAGTACAGGCTGCCGACGTTGCCGATGTCGTGGATGGTGACGGTGTGCGGATGCGACAGCCGCGCCAGGGTCTTGCCCTCGCGCAGGAAGCGTTCGCAGAAGCTGGCGTCGGCGGCGAGCGCCGCGGCCATCACCTTCAGCGCGACCTTGCGCTCCAGCGAACGCTGGGTGGCCAGGTAGACCACGGCCATCGCGCCGTCGCCCAGCTCGCGCTCGATTTCATACCCCGGAATTTCTATGTCCATGCTGGTCTTTTTTTCTTTTTCAGGATGCTTTGACGACTACCGCCGTGATGTTGTCCGGCGCGCCCCGGGTCAAGCCCAGATGCACCAGGCTGCGGACCACCTGATAGGGGTCCTCGTGGCCCAGCACTTCACACAGTTCGTGGTCTTCGGCGGTCTTGTTCAGACCGTCGCTGCACAGCAGGAAGCTGTCGCCGGGCAGCACCACGAACCTCGTTTCTTCCACGTCCAGGTCATCCTGAACCCCCACCGCACGGGTGACGATGTTGGCCATGGGATGCACCTTCGCCTCGGCCTCGCTGAGCAGGTGGCTGTCCACCAGTTCCTGCACGTAGCTGTGGTCGCGGCTGATGGGTTCCAGCTTGCCCTCGCGCAGGCGATAAAGGCGGCTGTCACCGGCCCACAGGCAGGTGCCCTCGCTGCCCCGCGCGGCCAGCAGCACCACCGTGCTGCCCATGGTGCTCACCCCGCGATGCTGGGTCTCCGCGCGAACCAGGGTGTTGACGTGTATCAGCGCCGCGCGCAAGGCGTCGACATAGGCATCGAGCCCGTCGCCGTATTGCACGCCGCGAAGGGTATCGACGATCAGGTTGCTGACGTAGTCACCGGCGGCGTGGCCGCCCATGCCGTCGGCGACCACCCAGAGGCCGTTGTCGCCGGCATCCAGGCAGGCGTCTTCATTGACCTGGCGGACCATGCCGACGTGGCTGTGGCTGGCCGGAGCGGTATTGCGCAACCGGAGGCAATGGCATCACAGGCTCCCGAAATCGATCTGCCCGATGCCGGCGGGCTGCTCTACGGCGCCCTCGCCCACCAGGAAGCGGCTGAAATACCGCGTCGGCGGCAAGCCCGCGAATCTCACCAGCTCGGCCGCGACACGCTCTGAACCATGCCCCCACCAGAAACTGCAGCCGTCGCTGGCGATCTGCGCCAGTACCGCCTGTCGCGACTCGCCGCCCTGCACCGCGTAACGCAACGCCCCCACCTCGCTGAGCCGCGCGTCATGGCGCGTGGTCACCAGTGGGAGCGAGCCCTGCACCCCGGCTTCGAAGGCGTCGAAATCCGCCTCCGGCTCCAGGTGTACAGCAGCAAGGCTTCGGCGCGGTCGAACCAGTCATCGGCGCCACCGACGATGGCACCGAGGTTGGTGCGCTCGTCCAGCAGCACGGCGATGGCCAGCGGGAAGTAGCGGCCGACCCGGTCGATGCTGGGCATCACCACGCCGACCACGGCGTCCCCGCCCAGCAGGTTGGGCGCGATCGCGAACCGCCACAGGGGGCTGACCAGGTAGGCATCCAGCCAGGCAGCGCCCAGCTCGGCCTGGCTCTGCGCCATGCCGGCGGCCAGCCATTGGTCCCAGGCCTCGATGAAGGCCGGCGGCAGGCCGCGATGGATGAAGTCGCCGCGGCCAGCGAGCTTGCCGTAGAAGCCCGCCGTCGTCATAGGCGCTCCGGCAGGCCGAAGCCGCTGACCACACGGCTGCGGAACGGGTTGAAGGCACTGCTGGCGCGCAGCTCGCTGGAGATGCTGGCGTTGTCCACGCGCATGCGCAGGGTGAAGCGGTCCGGCGCGTTGCCTTGGGTCAGGTCCGACTGATCGAGCAGGCGGAACCAGGCCCAGGGGCCTTCCATGGTGATGGCCGAACGGCCGCTGGAGGACGGCGGCGAGATGGTCAGGCGCACCACACCCAGGCTGTTGGGGCTCGGCCACTGCATGGCCACCGGCCGGCTGGGGCCGTGGTCATAGCTGAACTGCTGGCCGTCCAGGTCGAGTTGGAACTGGTCGATGGCGGCATCCATGGCCACCGCCTTCAGCTCGAAGCGCACCATGGGCGTGGTGTTGCCGGAACGGAAGAAGGCGTCGCGGATCTGCGCGGCACGCTGGAAGGTGCCCAGCACGCCGGAGCCGATGCCGAGCTTCTCCGCCGCGCCCGGCTGCCAGCGCCAGGTGGTGGCGGAGGTGTCGACGTAGGGCTGCAGGTATTTGCGGAAGTAGCTGTCCATAACCCCGCCGACGCCGAAGAAGGCGCCGAAGTCGTCCAGGGTGGCATCGCGGGTGCTGTTGCGATCCAGCGGGTAGCGGCCGGCCAGGGACTGGCGGTAGACGTTGACCACTTCGGCCGTCCAGGCGGCGTTCAGCTGGTTGCGGATGCCGCCCATCATGGTGCTGGTGGTGGCGCTGACCACGGACTTGACCAGCCCCTGGACCAGCGGCGGCTGGCGCTCGGCACCGAGGCTGACGCGCTGGGCGGCGGCCTGGGCCTGGTTCTTCGCTTCACCCAGCAGGGCGTCGCCGCTGGCACCGCTCATGGCGCTGATCTGCACGTAGAGGGCGTTCATGTCCGCCAGCAGGCCCGTCGATGGCCGCCGGTTCGTTGTCGTTCTTGGCCACCAGGCTGTTGAGCTCGGCGAAGTGCGCGGTGATCGGGTCCTCGCTCGGCGCCTGCTGCTGTTGCGGGGCGTCGTCGCCCTGCCCCACCAGGGAGCCGAGGCGATCCTTGAGCTTGCCGACGGTGTCGCTGGTGCCCTTGAGCTTCTCGGCGGCCAGGCGTTCTTCCTTCTGCAGGTCGGTCTCCTTGGCCACCGCTTCGAGCAGCTTCTTCAGCGGCGACTGCGGGCCGGAGAGCACGCGCAGCACGTCGGCGGCCTGGGCGGTGCTGGTGATGGCGACGAAGTCGATATCGGCCAGCAGTGCATCCCATTGGCGCAGGTAGTCCTGGAAGTACAGCTGGCGCACTTCCAGGGCCAGGCTGGCGGCGTCCTGGGTGTCGTCCATGGTGCGGCCGAGTACCCATTGCTCCTCGGCCAGGGTGCCGGACTGGCTCAGGCTGGAGACCATGAACACTTCGCGGTAGCCACGCTGGGTAAAGAAGCCCGACAGCGGGTCGTTGAGCAGCTTGCCGCTCTTCGCGAGAACACCAGGGCGGCGTCGCGGCCGGCGGCTTCGCTGATGCGGAAGTCCGGCAGGCCCTGGGGCAGCTTCTGGCGTTTGACGCGGTCGTACACGCGCTGAGCGATGGACAGCTGCTGCAGCTGGCGACGGGTGTCCTGCACCAGGTTGTCGTCCAGGCGCACGGCCGGCGGCGCACGGTCGTAGAGTGCGGCCAGGTGCTCGTTGAGCGCCTGGCGCTGTTCGGGCACCAGGTCGCGCGGCAGGCTGCGATCCCAGTCCAGCGCCACCCAGGCCTTGATGAAGTCGCCGTCGTAGTGTTCCGGGTCGGCGAGCATCAGGTAGGCCTTCAGGCCCTCGTAGAGGAAGTCCGAGGAGCCGCCGCTGCGCAGCTGCTCTTCGATGCGGGCCATGACCCGCGGCGCCATCACCGCGATCAGCAGCTTGCGGTACACGCTGGCGCCTTCGGCACCGAGCATGTCGCCCTGGTAGAGGCCGTAGCCTTCCGCCCAGCTCGGCGCATCGCCGGACACGTTGCGGATGGCATTGAGCAGCGGCAGCACCGCGAGCACGTCGCGTTGTGCCGGGCTGAGGCCCTGGAGTTCACCGTGCAGCGGTTTGACCCGGCCGTCGACGGCGGCGATGTAGCTGCGGTTGGCACTGAAGCTGGCGAACCAGATGGCGGCGATGCCCAGGACCAGGATCGCCGTCGCGGCGAGCACGCCACGGGCCATCCATTTGCGCTGGCGCTCGACCTTGGGGTTGGCCCCCACCAGGCCGCGCTCGCCGAAGGCCACTTCGCGGAACAGGCGCTCGATGAAGTAGCTGCGCCCGGTGCCGGTCTGGCGGGCCAGGTGCTGGCGGTCGAGGTTCATGCTCTGCGCCATGGCGCCGATCAGGCGGTCGATGGGGCTGCCTTCCTGGGTGCCGCTGGTGAAGTAGACGCCACGCAGCAGCGCGCGCTCTTCATAGGGGTTGGGCTTGAACACGCCGTCGAGGAAGGTGGACAGCGCATCGCGCAGGGCCGCGAACTGCTGCGGGAAACCGTAGATCAGGTCGCGCCGCGCGGGGTCGCGTTCCTGTTGCAGGCGCTCCACCAGGCGCTCGTTGAGGCGCTGCTCGAGCAGGGCGAACTCGTTGCCGAACACCGACAGCGGGCCTTCGGCGCTCTTGCCGTCGTCGAGGGCGAAGGTCATGCCCCAGACCTGGGCGCGGTCTTCCTTGCTCAGCGAGTCGAAGAACTCCATGAAGCCCGGCACCAGGTCGAGCTTGGTGAGCATCACGTAGATGGGGAAGCGCACGCCGAGCTGAGCGTAGAGCTCCTGCACCCGGGCGCGGATGGCGCGGGCGTGGGCGGCACGCTCGGTTTCGCTGCCCAGCAGCAGGTCGGACAGGCTGATGGCCACGAAGGCACCGTCGATGGGGCGGCGCTTGCGCTGGTTCTTCAGCAGGTCGAGGAAGCCCAGCCAGGCAGCCTTGTCCACCTGGGCGTGGCTGTCCTGGGTGGTGTAGCGGCCGGCGGTGTCGAGCAGCACGGCTTCGTCGGTGAACCACCAATCGCAGTTACGGGTGCCGCCGACGCCACGGATGGCACCGCTGCCCATCTGCTCGGCAAGGGGGAAGTTGAGGCCGGAGTTGACCAGCGCGGTGGTCTTGCCCGAACCCGGCGGGCCGATGATCACGTACCAGGGCAGCTCGTAGAGGTTGCGCCGCTCGCTACCGCCGAGCTTGGCGCGCTTGAGCAGGACCAGGGCTTCGTCCATGCGCTGCTTGAGGGTGGCCAGCTCTTCGCTGGTGGCCACGCTGGCGGCATCCGGTGCCACGGCGACCAGGCCCTGCATCACCTTGGCGGCGTTGCGACGGGCCTGGATGATGCGCAGCACGCGCCAGCCGATCCACACCGCGAACAGCAGGCCGATGAGCACCCAGCGCACGGTGGCCGAAGCCAGGGGCTCGACGTCGCCGATGGCGATCAGCGGGCCGACGAACCAGATCACCAGGCTGAGGGCGATCAGGCCCAGCACCGGTATCACCCAGCGGGCGAGGAAACTGAAAAACGCCTTCACTCGACGCCCTCCGCAAAGACTGTGATCTCCACCCCGACGGTTGCGCGAACGGCCGTCGGCGGTGTCATTGGATGCGACCGGCTCGGTGTCGCTGCGACCCTCGGCGCGGAAGCGCTCGGGTTGGCCGCTCTTGGCCGCGAGCACGTCCATCACCTGCTGGGCGCGGTCCTGGGACAGCTTCCAGTTGGACGGGTAGCGCAGCGTGGCGATGGGCCGGTTGTCGCTGTGGCCGGTGACCAGCACATTGCCCTTCACCTTGCGGATCGCCTCGGCGATGCGCAGCAGCAGGGGCTGGAAGTCGTCGGCGATGGTGGCGCTGCCGGAGGCGAACAGCTGGTCGCCACGAATGGTCACCACCGAACGGTCGACGGCGTCTTCCACCGCGACCTTCTGCTGGCGGATCTCCTCGGCGAGGAAGCCGGCCAGGCGCGGGCGCTCGACGATCTTCGGCTGTTGCGGCGGGCGGTCGATGGTCTGCACCGGGACGTCGCCCAGGGCATGCAGGTTCTTGAACACCGGCTCGGCTTCGGCGGCCAGCTTCAGGCGCATGCCGAACAGCAGCGCCAGGAGCAGCGCGGCACCGATGGCCACAGCCACCCAGGGCGGCAGGAACTGGCGCAGGCGATCACGCGCCACCACCAGGCCGCGCCAGTGCGGCGACAGCTCGCGTTCGATCTCGCCGTGGGTGCTGCGGATGGTGCCGGCCACGCGCTCGCGCAGGGCGTCGAGCTGGCTACGGCCATCGTTCATCACCCGGTAGCGGCCTTCGAAACCGAGGCTGATGCACAGGTACAGGAGCTCCAGCAGGTTGAGGCGCTGGCGCGGGTTCTGCAGGCAATGGTCGAGCAGCTGGAAGACCTTCTCGCCACCCCAGGCTTCGTTGTGCAGGGTGATCAGCAGGCTCTGCTTGCTCCAGTCGCTGCCGCTGCCCCAGGGGGTGCTGAGCACGGCTTCGTCCAGCGCGGTGCAGAGCACGTAGCGGCTGAGCATGACCTCGTCCTGGGCGATGCCGGCGGCACGGGCCTTCTCTTCGAACTGGCGCAGGTAGCCCAGCAGTTGCGCGCGCAGGCTGGCGGGCATCGGGTGGGCGATGGTGTTGCGCAGGCGGGTGAGCAAGGCCAGCATCGGCCCGGCGGCGGCTTCCAGGGGGTTGAGGCCCTGGCCGCGCGCGGTGAGCATCGGGCCGGTGGGCGCCGGACCGACAGGCGGCGGCGTGGGCGCGTCGTAGCGCGGCGCGGCCGGGTCCGGGGCACGGCCACCGGGGCGCGGCATGATCATGGTGCGGTCGTTGTTGCCGTTACCGTTGCCGCCGCTGCCACCACCGGCGGGCGGCCCGCCGAAGGGATCGTCGATTGGATGCATCGCGAATTAACTCCGGATGGCCCAGAAGGCCAGGTTCAGGCCAGGGAACTGGCCAGCGATGTGGAAGGCGAAGCCGCCGGAATGCACCAGTTGCTTCCAGTGGTCGCTGCCGCGGTCGAGTTCGAAGTAGGTGCTGCCCGCGTGGTACGGGATCTGCCGTGGCGCCACCGGCATCGGCAGCAGCGCGATACCTGGCAGCTGCAGGTTGACCAGGTCGCGGATGTGCTCCACGGAGCCGATCTTGGCCTGCTGCGGGAAGCGCGAACGCAGCGACTCGCCGGGCACGTCGGCACGCACCACGAGGATGAACGCCGAGTTGTCCAGCAGGCTCTTGTCCGCGAGCATCGCCACGTGCACGCCGTAGGCTTTCTCGATGATGGGGATCGGCACGGCGCGGCTGTCGATGACCATCGACAGGGCCTGGCGCAGGGCGAGCATCACCGGGGCGAAGGTGGTGGCCAGGTCGTCGTGCTCATAGGCCGGGAATTCCGCCGGGCGACGGCCGCTGGCGGAGAAGGTGGAGAACTCGCCGGCCAGGCTCACCGCCTCGCGGTAGAACCATTCCGGGTGCAACGGGGTGATGTTGGCCAGGTGCGAAACCAGGGGCTCGGCACGGTTGACCAGTTGCAGCAGGAGGAAGTCGGCGATCTCCGAAGCGCCGCCGGCGCCGGAAGCGACCACGCGACCGGCCAGGGCCTCGCCGCGCTGATGCAGCAGGCCCAGCAGTTCGCTGCGGAAGGCCGCCAGGGGTTGCGAGGCGGTCACATCCAGCAGCGGCGGAATGTAGCTTTCGTCCAGCGCCAGGGAACGGTCGGCACGCTTCTCCACCACCCGCACCACGCCGACGGCGGCGTATTCGCCGAGGCCGTCACGGGCGGTGAGCAGGCGCAGGGCGCGGCCACCGATGGACACGGGGGCTCGGCTTTCGAAGGGGGCGTTGTCGTCGCGCACTTCGCGCACCGCGCTCTGGTAGCGGGCGCCACCCAGGGCCTCGCCCTCCTCCACCGTGTCGCGGGCACCGGCGCGCTTGAGCGGCAGGGCCAGGTAGATGATGCCGTCACGCAGGCTGTCCTCGACGTCCAGCGGCACCGGGGCCACATCGTCGCCGGGGATGTCGAAGGGGGTGCCGTCGGGCAGCACGCCACGAGCCGAGACGATGGCCAGCTTGCCCTGGGTGAGCAGCGCCTCGTCGATCTTCAGTTCGGAGAAACCCCAGCCGCCGGCTTGCAGTGCTCGGCAGCGGCCTTCCACCAGGGACTCCAGGTAGCGGTCGTGCTGCTGGAAATGCTGCGGGCGCAGGAACATCCCCTCAGACCAGACCACTCGGTTGTTCCAGGACATGGACGAACTCTCCGTTTCTATTTGGCCGGCTCGGCGATGGGAGCCGGCGAGACGCTGATGGCGTGGGCGCCGAATTTCACGCTGTAGGCGCTGGTCTGGTTCAGGGGCACGGTGATCACGTCACGCCAGACCGCGCTGTCGAGCTCGCGGTAGCCGACGACGATGCCGAACTGGCGGGTGGCGTCGTCCAGCTTGCGCTCCTGCATCTGCTTGTCGCCGGGCTTGACCGGCAACTCGTCCTGGGCGACCAGGTCGGTGGACAGGGTGGCCTGCGACTGCTCCACCAGGGAGAAGTAGTCGGCACGGTTGAAGGCGGTGGCGCTCTTGAGCTCGAACACCCGCACGCGCACGGGTGCGCCCTGCCCGCCCGGACCCGGGTTGACGTCGCTGGAGGCTTCGATATGCAGCTGCACCACGGTGGGCGGTGGTGGCGGCGGTGGCTCGGAAGCACATGCGCCCAGAAGCGCTACTACGGCTACCAGTAGAATCCTTGGCATTTCGATTCGTCCTCAATGACTGCTGTTGATCCGCGGGGCCGACTGCCTGGCACCCAAGGGGTTGCGGGGGTCAATGCCCGCGAAGTCTGGCGCTGTGCTCCTCGTAGGCGCGGCTGAATTCGCGCCCGAAAAGGTCGTTGAAATCGTCCTCGGCCTCCCGCGAGATGCTGGCGTAGAGGTCGGTGAACAACTCCCAGTATTGCGACTGCCGGGAACCCGGCAGCAAGGCCGAAAGCCCCGAGGGCTTGTTCAGCCGCGCTTCCAGCACCGAGGGCTCGAAGCGTTTAGAATGTGCTTGATGGCCGCCTGCACGCCGGCCATCACCGCCACTGATGGGCCTTGAGGTCGTCGAAGCTTTCGCCCACGGCCTGGTCCGGCGGCATGAACGCGGCGTTGCCGTGGCGCAACAGGAGCAACAGGGCCTCGTCGACGTTGGGGGCGAATTTGAGCGGGTTGTTCTCCACCGGTCGGATCATGGTCTGCGCCATGCGGAACTCGCCCTTGAGACTGGAGCGCGCGCGCAGCACATCCACCAGGCCTTCCACCATCAGACGATAGCTGCGACCGATGGCTTCCATCTGCGCGGCGGCTTCGGCGCGGTCGATGCGCAGTTGGCCAAGGCCGGCGCCACGCAGGAAGGCATCCATCAGTGCACCGTCGTCGCCGCTCGGTGCAGGTGCATGGGCCGGCGCCTGAGTGGCCGGGGCGGACACCGCGGCGGCGTGGGTGGCCTGGGCAGTGGGCGTCAGCGCAGGCGGTGCCGGAACCGGTGCGGGCGTGGCAACGGCAGCACCGGGATCGCCGCTGGCGCCATTTCGATGGCGGGCGGCATCGGTGCGATGGTCTGCTGGGCAATGGGCTGCGGGTCGGGGATGGGCGTCGGAATCGAGGTGGCGGCGGAGTCGTGGCCAAGCGGCGGATTGCTGAAGAAGTCCGCCGGCAATTTCGACGGCTACCGGTGCCGGTTCCAGCGGTGCCGCCGCCGTGGGCATCGGCACCGGAACGGCCGGCGCGTGCTGGGGCGCAGGGCTGGTGAGGCCGAGGTCGGCGAAGGGGTCCCAGTCGGCGGGGATCGCCGGTGCGGCGCCTGCTGGCTCGGCGAAGGCGGCAGGTGCACTCACGGGCGGCACCGGCATCGGCTCGAAACTGGGGATCGGCGTCGGCGGGCGGAAGTCGTGACGGGCTCGGCGGCACGTGATCGGGAATCGACGGTGCGGCAGCCGGTGGGGGGTTGAGGAAGTCGAACAGGTCGGGCTTGGTGTCCAGCGGCGAACCGCCACCCTGGATATGGGCCATGGAAGCCGGCGGCGGCGCCATCGGCTCGGGAATCGAAGGCGTGGAGGTCTCCGCTCATCAGCGCATCGAAGCTGCTGAAGGGGTCGCCGCCCCCGCTCATCGGCGCGGCGCTGGCGGGCTGCATGTTCATGCTCATGCCCTGCACCTGAACGAGGATCTCGTACTCGCCGAGCTTGAGGATTTCGCCATCCAGCAGCGGCTCGCTGTTACCGCGACGCAGGCGCACGCCCGACTGCGCGAGCATCACGCCGTTGGTGCTGGTGTCGGTCAGGTAGTAGGTGCCGTCGCGGAACTGGATGGTGCAATGCTGGCTGGAAACGAGGCGCTCGGGATCGGGCAACACCCAATCGTTATCGGCACTGCGGCCAATCCTCAGCTCACCACGATCAAGCTCCACCTCGGGACGTTGTCCTGGCGTCAGCTTGTGATAACTGGTGATGGTCAAACGCAGTGGCATTGCGACTCCTTGCACTTCTCACTGTGGACGCGAGCACCGAGTCCCTTCGATGCCGTGCAACTTCGATCCGGTCCCTGTTCTGCACGTGGCCCTTGGCCATACACCCATCGTATAGACGAACGGAAATATGCATGGCTTTAGCCGAAATATCTTAGATCGAAAAAAGACAAAAATGACAGCTGAAAGAGGCTAGCGTGGACTGGTGCACATCTGTCGTTTGTGCTCTGGGATTGTCTTGACAAGGGCGAAATACGACCCCAAGAATGGAAAAGAGTTGCAGCGGGTGAAGCCATGAAATTGGCGTCATCGGAACGTTGATCCAAGGGACTGTGATCAGGCCGTACGTTCACTCTGAATACTGCTCGCCTTTACCTCTGAGGCCTGACAAGGAGAACACCCACCGTGGTGGATGTGTCGCGTTTGCTATCCCCTGTTTCCGCTGATTCGCCTTGCGGCGACGACCTCGAATACGACGCTGCGTATCTCGAACTGGAACGTATTGCCCAAGGGCAACCCGAGCGCCAGATGGGCGACTCCGTACTCCCCGCCGAGCCCCCTGTCTGGCGTGATGTTCGCGAGCTGTCCAGTGAGCTGCTGCAACGCAGCAAAGACCTGCGCATCGCCAACTATTTCCTGCAGAGCACCCTCGCCCTCGAAGGGCTGCCGGGTCTCGCCCAGGGCCTGATCCTGGTGCGCGAGCTGCTGACCCAATACTGGGACGGCCTGTACCCGCAGCTCGACGCCGACGATGACAACGACCCCACCTTCCGCATCAACGCCCTCACCGGGCTGGCGGCGGAACCGGTGATCCAGCTGCTGCGCGAAAGCAGCCTGACCAGCTCGCGGGCCTTTGGCTCGGTGAGCCTGCGTGCCGCCCTCAACGCCCTCGACCTGCAGCGCTTCCCCAGTGAAACGCTGACCCCCGAGCAGTTGCAGGGCGCCTTCCGCGACAGCGATGAAGCGCTGCTCGCCAGCACCCGCAGCGCCCTGACCGATGCCCAGTCCGCGCTGGCCACCATCGAGTCGACCCTTTCCGATCGCGTGGGCTCGGCCCAGAGCGCCGACCTCGGCGCCCTCAAGCAGTTGCTGCGCCACGCCCTGCAGATCCACAAGGACCAGGCCCCCGGCGACGACGCCGTAGCCGACGAGCCGGCGGCCGGTGACGACACCGCCAGCGACGCCGGCAGTACCGGCAGCGCACCGAGCGCCCGCGCCACGCCGCGCATCTCCGGCGAGGTGACCAACCGCGACGACGTGCTCAAGACCCTGGATCGCATCCTCGAGTACTACGCGCGCCAGGAGCCATCGAGCCCGGTGCCGATCCTGCTCAAGCGTGCGAAGACCCTGGTCACGGCCGATTTCGCGGCGATCGTGCGCAACCTGATCCCGGATGGAATGTCCCAGTTCGAGAATTTGCGGGGCCCCGAGTCCGAATAGTGCAGGGCACGTTCGAAGCGGGTTCACGCATCCGTTACCGGCTAGCTGCCGATGACGCCAATACAGCCGCACAGGCAGCGAAGGAGGAGCACCATGGGTAGCACCAGCAGTCAGAAATTCATCGCACGCAACCGCGCGCCCCGCGTCCAGATCGAGTACGACGTGGAACTCTACGGCGCCGAGAAGAAGGTGCAGTTGCCCTTCGTCATGGGCGTCATGGCCGACCTCGCCGGCAAGCCGGCCGAACCCCTGGCCGCCGTTGCGGACCGCAAGTTCCTGGAGATCGACGTCGACAACTTCGACTCGCGCCTCAAGGCCATGAAGCCGCGCGTCGCCTTCAACGTGCCCAACGCCCTGACCGGCGACGGCAACCTGTCCCTGGACATCACCTTCGAGAGCATGGACGACTTCAGCCCCGCCGCCGTGGCGCGCAAGGTCGACTCGCTGAACCAGCTGCTCGAAGCCCGCACCCAGCTCGCCAACCTGCTGACCTACATGGACGGCAAGACCGGCGCTGAAGAGCTGATCATGAAAGCGATCAAGGACCCGGCCCTGCTGCAGGCCCTGGCCAGCGCGCCGAAGCCGCAAGACAACGAGCCGCAAGCTTAAGAGGACACCCAGATGGCCGAATTGATGACCGACGCTGCGCCCCAGGGCGGCGAAGCGACCGAGCAGACCAGCGAGTTCGCCTCGCTGCTGCTGCAGGAATTCAAACCCAAGACCGAGCGTGCCCGCGAAGCGGTGGAAACCGCCGTGCGCACCCTCGCCGAGCATGCCCTGGCACAGACCAGCCTGATCTCCAACGATGCGATCAAGTCGATCGAATCCATCATCGCTGCGATCGACGCCAAGCTCACCGAGCAGGTCAACCTGATCATGCACCACCCGGATTTCCAGCAACTGGAAAGCGCCTGGCGTGGCCTGCATTACCTGGTGAACAACACCGAGACCGACGAGCAGCTGAAGATCCGCGTGCTGAACATTTCCAAGGGCGAGCTGCACAAGACCCTGAAGAAATTCAAAGGCACCGCCTGGGACCAGAGCCCGATCTTCAAGAAGCTCTACGAAGAGGAATACGGCCAGTTCGGTGGCGAGCCCTACGGCTGCCTGCTGGGCGACTACTACTTCGACCAGTCGCCGCCGGACGTGGAGCTGCTGGGCGAGATCGCCAAGGTCTCCGCCGCCATGCACGCGCCGTTCATCTCCGCCGCCTCCCCCACCGTGATGGGCATGGGTTCCTGGCAGGAGCTGTCCAACCCGCGTGACCTGACCAAGATCTTCACCACCCCGGAATACGCCGGCTGGCGCTCGCTGCGCGAGTCCGACGACGCGCGCTACATCGGCCTGACCATGCCGCGCTTCCTGGCCCGCCAACCCTACGGCGCCAAGACCGACCCGGTGGAAGAGTTCGCCTTCGAGGAAGACACCGCCGGCGCCGACAGCGCCAAGTACACCTGGGCCAACTCGGCCTACGCCATGGCGGTGAACATCAACCGTTCGTTCAAACTCTACGGCTGGTGCTCGCGCATCCGTGGCGTGGAATCCGGTGGTGAAGTGCCGAACCTGCCGGCGCACACCTTCCCCACCGACGACGGTGGCGTGGACATGAAGTGCCCGACCGAGATCGCCATCTCCGACCGCCGCGAGGCCGAGCTGGCGAAGAACGGTTTCATGCCGCTGCTGCACAAGAAGAACACCGACCTGGCGGCCTTCATCGGCGCCCAGTCCCTGCAGAAGCCGGCGGAATACGACGACCCGGACGCCACCGCCAACGCCAACCTGGCGGCGCGCCTGCCGTACCTGTTCGCCACCTGCCGCTTCGCGCACTACCTCAAGTGCATCGTTCGCGACAAGATCGGCTCGTTCAAGGAGAAGGACGACATGCAGCGCTGGCTGCAGGACTGGATCCTCAACTACGTCGATGGCGATCCCGCTCACTCCACCGAAACCACCAAGGCGCAGCACCCGCTGGCAGCCGCTGAAGTGGTGGTCGAGGAGATCGAGGGCAACCCGGGCTATTACAGCTCGAAGTTCTACCTGCGTCCGCACTACCAGCTCGAAGGGCTGACCGTGTCGCTGCGCCTGGTATCCAAGCTGCCTTCGGCCAAGGGGGCCTGAGGCGCGTCACTTTAAGCGCCCGCCAGGTGGCGGGCGTCTCTGACAAAGTGGCGAAAGCCACGAAGGAGGAATGATGGCTGTAGATATGTTCATCAAGATCGGCGACGTCGAAGGCGAGTCCGCCGACAAGAGCCACGGCAAGGAAATCGACGTGCTGGCCTGGAGCTGGGGCATGTCCCAATCCGGCAACATGCACCAGGGTGGTGGCGGCGGCGCCGGCAAGGTAAGCGTGCAGGACCTGTCGCTGACCAAGTACGTCGACAAGTCCAGCCCCAACCTGATGATGGCCTGCTCCAGCGGTAAGCATTACCCGGAAGCCAAGCTGACCATCCGCAAGGCGGGCGGCGAGTCGCCGGTCGAGTACCTGATCATCACCATGAGCGAAGTGCTGATCTCCTCCGTGAGCACCGGCGGTAGCGGTGGTGAGGATCGCCTGACCGAAAACATCAGCCTGAACTTCGCCCAGGTGAAGGTCGACTACCAGCCGCAGAAAGCCGACGGCGCCAAAGATGGCGGCCCGGTCAAATACGGCTGGAACATCCGCGAGAACGTCAAGATCTGATGCTCTCTCATCCGGGCCTGCGCAAGCGGGCCCGGATGCGTTTCAAGCCACCCTCCCCCGGACCGACCATGGCCAGACCCTTGCCCGATTCCCACGCAGCGGCCTCCCCTCCGCCGGTCGACCTTCGTGACGCTGCCCACTGCCGCCTGCCCCAGGCCGCAGTGGAGAGCGCCACCTCGAGCCACACCCCCCATTCCCTTCGCGCAGCCCGGCTGCAGGCAGGACGACCATGACCGCCGAAGAACTACTGCGCGCAGGACGCGCCGACGAAGCCCTGAAGTCCTTGCAGGACCAGGTGCGTGCCCAACCTTCCAACGCCGAGCTGCGGGTGTTCCTGTTCCAGCTGCTGGCGGTGCTCGGCCAATGGAGCCGCGCGCAGAACCAGTTGAAAGTCGCCGGCGAGCTGGATGCCAGCACCCTGGCCATGGTGCAGACCTACCGCACCGCCCTGGAATGCGAAGCCCTGCGCGCCGAAGTCTTCGCCGGCCGCCTCACCCCCGTGGTGCTGGGCGAGCCCGCCGAATGGGTGGCGCCGCTGATCCAGGCCCTCAAGCATGACGCCGAAGGCCAGCACGAAGCCGCCCAGGCCCTGCGCGACCAGGCCTTCGAAGCCGCCCCCGCCGTCGCCGGCACCCTCAACGACCAGCCCTTCGAATGGTTCGCCGACGCCGACCCGCGCCTGGGCCCGGTGCTCGAACTCATCGTCAACGGCCGCTACGTGTGGCTGCCGATGCACAACATCCAGAGCCTGGTGACCGAGGCGCCCACCGACCTGCGCGACCTGGTCTGGCTGCCGGTGGAAGTCACCCTGGTCAACGGCGGCGCCACAGTGGGCCTGATCCCCAGCCGCTACCCGGGCAGCCAGGACGACGCCGACGGCGCCATCCGCCTGAGCCGCAAGACCGACTTCCTCGACGACGGCCGCCCCATCGGCCAGCGCCTGTTCGTCACCGACCAGGGCGACACCGCGCTGTTCGAACTGCGCACCCTCGCCTTCGGGCAGCCGGAGGCCTGAGCATGGCCGAGCTGACGCTGCAGGAACGTCTGCAACCCTCCCTTCTGGACCGGTTGACCGACGAGGACCCGAGCAACGCCAAGGAGAGCGTCGACAAGCGCGTGCTCTCCCTGACCCAGCTCAAGGCGTCCGTCCTGCGCGACCTGGCTTGGCTGTTCAACACCATCGCGCCGCTCGACAGCGAGACCTCTAGCGAGATCCAGGCCGGCAACTCGGTGGTCAACTACGGCCTGCCGCCGCTGGCCGGGCACACCGCCTCCAGCGTCGACGTGCAGGCCATCGAGGCCCTGCTCACCGAGACTATTGCCGACTACGAGCCGCGCATCATCCGATCCACCTTGCGCGTGCGCGCCCAGCTGGCAGCCGACCAGATGAACCACAACGCCCTGTCCTTCGAGATCGAAGGCGACCTGTGGGCCGAACCCGTGCCCCTGCGCATGCTCCTCACCACCGACCTGGACCTGGAGACCGGCCACGTGCAGATCGTCCCCGCCGACCACCTGCGGAAGCGCAACAAATGAACCCGCGCATGCTCGAGTACTACAACCAGGAGCTGCAGCACATCCGCGAAAGCGCGGCGGAATTCGCCGGTGAGTACCCGAAGATCGCCAGCCGCCTGACCCTCTCCGGCATCGACTGCGCCGACCCCTATGTCGAGCGCCTGCTGGAAGGCTTCGCCTACCTCACCGCGCGGGTGCAGCTCAAACTCGACGCCGAGTACCCGACCTTTACCCACAACCTGCTGGAGATCGCCTACCCGCACTACCTGGCACCGACCCCGTCGATGACCGTGGTGCAGCTGCAGGCCGATCCCAACGAAGGCTCCCTGGCCAGCGGCTTCACCGTGGAGCGCAATGCCTCCCTGCGCGGCCTGCTGGGCACCGACGAACAGACCGCCTGCGAGTACCGCACCTCCCAGCCGGTGACCCTGTGGCCGCTGGAAGTGGCCAAGGTCGAATACTTCGGCAACCCCGCCTCGGTGCTCGGCCGCCTCGCCGCCTCCGAGCCCAGCGCCAAGGCCGCACTGCGCCTGCGCCTGCGCACCGGTGCCGGGCTGCCGTTCAGCGCCCTGCCCCTGGAAAGCCTGTCGTTCTACCTGCACGGCGCTGACGAACAACCCTTCCGCCTCTACGAGCAGCTGCTGGGCAATGCCTGCGCGGTGTTCGTCCAGGCCCCCGGCGGCGACTGGGTCGAGCGCCTGCCGCCGGAGAGCCTGCGCCCGCGCGGCTTCGACGACGAGGACGCGGTGCTGCCGGTGGTGCCCCGCGCCTTCCAGGGCTACCGCCTGCTGCAGGAATACTTCGCCCTGCCCAACCGCTTCCTGTTCATCGACGTGGCCAACCTGCGCCGCCCGGTGCAGCGCTGCGCCGGCCAGGAGCTGGACGTCATCGTGCTGTTCAACCGCATCGACCAGAGCCTGGAAGGCAGCATCGGCACCGAGCAGTTCAAGCTGTTCTGCACCCCGGCGGTGAACCTGTTCCCCCGGCGCGCCGACCGCATCCACCTGAGCGACCGCGTGCACGAGCACCAGGTGATCGTCGACCGCACCCGCCCGCTGGATTTCGAGGTGCATTCGCTCACCGAGGTCAGCGGCCACGGCGCCGGCCCCGAGCAACCCTTCCAGCCCTTCTATGCCGTGCGCGACCCGTCCCGCTATGGCCGCGAGCAGGCCTGGTACACGGTGCGCCGCGAGCCCCGCGTGCTGTCCAGCAAGCAACGCCGCAAGGGCCCGCGCTCCACCTACATCGGCAGCGAGACCTTCATCTCCCTGGTGGACGCCAACCAGGCGCCCTACCGCCACGACCTGCGCCAGCTGGGCATCGGCGCGCTGTGCACCAACCGCGACCTGCCGCTGTTCATGCCGGTGGGCAACGGCCGCAGCGACTTCACCCTGGAAGACAGCGCCCCGGTGGTGTCCGTGCGCTGCCTGGCCGGGCCGAGCCGCCCGCGTGTGAGCCGCGCCCACGACGCCAGTGCCTGGCGCCTGATCAGCCAGCTGTCGCTCAACTACCTGTCGCTGAGCCAGGAAGGCCAGGGCGCCGCCGCCCTGCGCGAACTGCTGCGCCTGTATGGCGACCCCACCGACTCGGCGCTGCAGATGCAGATCGAAGGCCTGCGCCAGGTCACCAGCAAGCCCTGTACGCGGCGCCTGCCGATGCCGGGGCCCATCGTCTTCGGCCGCGGCCTGGAGATCGGCCTGGAGTTCGACGAGAACGCCTTCCGCGGCACCGGGGTCTTCCTCCTGGGCGCGGTGCTGGAACGTTTCCTGACACGCTATGTGTCGATCAACAGCTTCACCGAAACGGTGATGCGGACCACTGAACGGGGCGAGGTGATGCGATGGCGGGCGAAGCCCGGACGCCGTCCGAATCTGTGAACACCCTCGCGGCCATGGAGACCGCGCCCTGGAACTACGATTTCTTCCAGGCGCTGCGCCGCATCGAGTGCGAATTCCCCGAGCGCCCGCGCCTGGGGCATTCCGTGCGCCTGGCCGACGACCCGCTGCGCCTGGGGCAGAAACCCGATTGCGGCTTCGCCCCCTCGACCCTGGCCAGCGTCGAGCACAACCCCGACGGCACGCCGCGCATCGAGCAGTACTTCTTCGGCCTCACCGGCCCCAACGGCCCGCTGCCGCTGCACCTGACCGAATACGCCCGTGAGCGCCAGCGCAACAACGCCGACGCCACCTTCAAGCGCTTCCTCGACGTCTTCAACCACCGCCTGCTGACCCTGTTCTACCGCGCCTGGGCCGAAGCCCGGCCGACCGTGAGCCAGGACCGCCCCGGCGACGACTACTGGTCGCCGCGCCTCGGCGCCCTCTCCGGCCGCGGCATGCAGAGCCTGATGGGCCAGGGGCCGATCGACGACGCCGCGCGCTACTACTTCACCGGCCACCTGGCGGCACAGACCCGCTACCCGGACGGCCTGCGCACCATACTCGCGGAGTTCTTCGGCGTCCCCGTGGCCATCGAGGAGTACGTCGGCCAGTGGCTGGAACTCCCCGAGTACAGCCGCCTGGGCGCCCAGGCCAGCACCCTGGGCGTCGACCTGTGCCTGGGCACCCACGTGTGGGACCGCCAGCACAAGTTCCGCATCCGCATCGGCCCGCTGGGGCTCTCGCAGTACCAGCGCTTCCTGCCCGGTGGCGAGCTGTTCCATGAACTGGCCGCCTGGGTCGCCGAGTACCTGGGCGAGGAGCTGGACTGGGACAGCAACCTGGTGCTGGAACGTGACGAAGTGCCGCCCATGACCCTGGGCGGCGGCGACCGGCTGGGTTTCAACACCTGGCTGGGCAAGCCCGAAGGCGACGCCGACGACCTGCTGCTGGCGGTGAGCCACCTGAACCACGGTGCGGAAGCGCGCGCCTGAGTGCGCGCCACCGCGACCCGCCGATAGAAAACAACACGAAGCGCATGGAGTGCTTCAGACAGGACCAACCACACGGCCATCACAGCAAGCGTGCCGTCAGGAAAAGGAGAGCAAGATGAGCGAAATCAGTCGTGCCAAGCTGTTCGGAAAGCTGAACAGCCTCGCCTACAAGGCGATCGAAGCGGCCACGGTGTTCTGCAAGCTGCGTGGCAACCCCTATGTCGAGCTGGTGCACTGGTTCCACCAGGTCCTGCAGCTGCAGGATTCCGACCTGCACCAGATCATCCGCCAGTTCAACATCGAACCCGGGCGCCTGGCCAAGGACATCACCGAGGCGCTGGATCGCCTGCCCCGTGGCTCGACCTCGATCACCGACCTGTCCTCCCACGTCGAGGAAGCGGTGGAACGCGGCTGGGTCTACGGCAGCCTGATGTTCGGTGAGAGCCAGGTGCGCACCGCCTATCTGGTGGTGGGCATCCTCAAGACGCCGAGCCTGCGCCACGCGCTGACCTCCATTTCCCGCGAGTTCGACAAGATCAAGGTGGAAACCCTGATCGAGCGCTTCGACGAGATCGTCGGCAGCTCCCCGGAAAACGCCCTGACCGCCACCGACGGTTTCAACGCCGGCGCCGCCCCGGGCGAAGCCAGCGGTGCCATGGCCCCTTCCGCCATGGGCAAGCAGGAAGCGCTGAAGCGTTTCACCGTCGACCTCACCGAGCAGGCCCGCAGCGGCAAGCTGGACCCCATCGTCGGCCGTGACGACGAGATCCGCCAACTGGTGGACATCCTCATGCGTCGCCGCCAGAACAACCCGATCCTCACCGGCGAGGCCGGCGTGGGCAAGACCGCCGTGGTGGAAGGCTTCGCCCTGCGCATCGTCGCCGGCGACGTGCCGCCCTCGCTGAAGGACGTCGAACTGCGCGCCCTGGACGTGGGCCTGCTGCAGGCCGGCGCCAGCATGAAGGGCGAGTTCGAACAGCGCCTGCGCCAGGTGATCGAAGACGTACAGAGCTCGCCCAAGCCGATCATCCTGTTCATCGACGAAGCCCACACCCTGGTCGGCGCCGGTGGCGCCGCCGGTACCGGCGACGCAGCCAACCTGCTCAAGCCGGCCCTGGCGCGCGGCACCCTGCGCACCGTCGCAGCCACCACCTGGGCCGAGTACAAGAAGCACATCGAGAAGGACCCCGCCCTCACCCGCCGCTTCCAGGTGGTGCAGGTGGACGAGCCGTCCGAGCACCGCGCCATCCTGATGATGCGCGGCGTCGCCTCGACCATGGAGAAGCACCACCAGGTGCAGATCCTCGACGAAGCGCTGGAGGCGGCGGTCAAGCTGTCCCACCGCTACATCCCCGCGCGCCAGTTGCCGGACAAGTCGGTGAGCCTGCTGGACACCGCCTGCGCCCGCGTCGCCATCAGCCTGCACGCCGTGCCGGCCGAGGTGGACGACAGCCGCCGTCGCATCGAGGCCCTGGAAACCGAGCTGGCCATCATCGGCCGCGAGCACGCCATCGGCGTCGCCATCGGCAGCCGTCGCACCGACGTCGACAACGCGCTGGCGGAAGAGCGCGGCCGCCTGGCCGAGCTGGAAGCCCGCTGGAACGAAGAGAAAGCCCTGGTGGACGAGCTGCTGGCCACCCGCGCCAACCTGCGCGCCGCCGCCGAGCCGGTGGACGGCACCAGCCGCGAAGGTGGCGCCGATGCGCCGAGCCTGAGCGAAGACGAGCTCAATGGCCTACGCGCCAAGCTGGCCGACCTGCAACAGCGCCTGAGCACGCTGCAAGGCGAGAACCCGCTGATCCTGCCGACCGTGGACTACCAGGCCGTGGCCTCGGTGGTGGCCGACTGGACCGGCATCCCGGTGGGCCGCATGGCCCGCAACGAGATCGAGACCGTGCTCAACCTGGGCACCCACCTGAAGAAGCGCATCATCGGCCAGGACCACGCCCTGGAGATGATCGCCAAGCGCATCCAGACCTCCCGCGCCGGGCTCGACAACCCCAGCAAGCCCATCGGCGTGTTCATGCTCGCCGGCACCTCGGGCGTGGGCAAGACCGAAACCGCGCTGGCCCTGGCCGAAGCCATGTACGGCGGTGAGCAGAACGTCATCACCATCAACATGAGCGAGTTCCAGGAAGCCCATACCGTCTCCACCCTCAAGGGTGCCCCGCCCGGCTACATCGGCTACGGCGAAGGCGGCGTGCTCACCGAGGCGGTGCGGCGCAAGCCCTACAGCGTGGTGCTGCTGGACGAGGTGGAGAAAGCCCACCCGGACGTGCACGAGATCTTCTTCCAGGTGTTCGACAAGGGCGTGATGGAAGACGGCGAAGGCCGGGTGATCGACTTCAAGAACACCCTGATCCTGCTCACCACCAACGCCGGCACCGACCTGATCGCCAGCCTGTGCAACGACCCCGAGCTGATGCCCGAACCCGAAGGCATCGCCAAGTCGCTGCGTGAGCCGCTGCTGAAGATCTTCCCGCCGGCCCTGCTCGGCCGCCTGGTGACCATCCCCTACTACCCGCTGACCGACGAGATGCTGAAGAGCATCACCCGCCTGCAGCTGGGCCGTATCAAGAAGCGTGTGGAGGGCTCCCACAAGGTGCCCTTCGACTTCGACGACAAGGTGGTGGACCTGGTGGTTTCCCGCTGCACCGAAACCGAGAGCGGCGGTCGCCAGATCGACGCCATCCTCACCAACAGCATGCTGCCGGACCTCTCCCGCGAGTTCCTCGGCCGCATGCTGGAAGGCCGCAAGGTCGAGAAGGTGGTGGTGGGCGCCGAGAACGGCGAGTTCACCTACAGCTTCGATTGAAGCGACGCGGCGCACTCCACCCAGGAGTGCGCCGCCTGATATAAACGGTTCCGGCGCGTCGGAACCCGGCAGTGACGCGCGCAGCGCTAAGGAAGTAGTGGGATGGCGATTACGCAACGGGCACGCATGGCCAAGGTCAGCAGCCCGCTGGGCGGCGATGCATTGCTGCTGGACCGGCTCGACGGCCATGAGGAACTGGGGCGGCTGTTCGACTATGAACTGAGCCTGATCTCCGAGGATCACTCGATCCAGCTCGACGCCCTGCTGGGCAAGCCCATGGGCGTTTCCCTGGAGCTGCCCGACGGCAGCCAGCGCTACTTCCACGGCATCGCCTGCCGCTGCAGCCAGGCCGCCGGCACCGGCCAGTTCGCCGCCTACCAGGTGAGCCTGCGGCCGTGGTTCTGGTTGCTGTCGCGCACCTCCGACTGCCGCATCTTCCAGAACAAGACGGTGCCGGACATCATCAAGCAGGTGTTCCGCGACCTCGGCTTCTCGGATTTCGAAGACGCCCTCACCCGCCCCTACACCGAGTGGGAGTACTGCGTTCAGTACCGCGAGACCAGCTTCGAGTTCGTCAGCCGGCTGATGGAACAGGAAGGCATCTACTACTACTTCCGCCATGAACAGGCGCGCCATGTGCTGGTGCTCTCCGATGCCTACGGCGCCCATGCGCCGGTGGCCGGCTACGCCACGGTGCCCTTCTACCCGCTGGCGGACCAGATGCGCGAACGCGACCACGTCTATGACTGGTACCTGGCGCGCGAGGTGCAGCCGGGTTCGCTGTCCCTCAACGACTACGACTTCCAGCGCCCCAGCGCCCACCTGCAGGTGCGCTCCACCGTCAGCCGCGCCCACAGCAACGCCGAGCACCCGCTGTACGACTACCCGGGCGAATACACCCAGAGCCAGGACGGCGAGCAATACGCACGCAACCGCATCGAAGCCATCCAGACCCAGTTCGAGCGCGTGCAGCTGCGCACCAACGCCCGCGGCCTGGGCTCGGGCCACCTGTTCAAGATGAGCGGCTACCCCCGTGCCGACCAGAACCGCGAATACCTGATCGTCGGCGCGCGCTATTCGGTCAGCCAGGAAAGCTATGAAAGCGGCGCCTCGGGCGGCCCGCTGCAGTTCGACAGCTCGCTTGATTGCATCGAGGCGCGCCAGCCCTTCCGCCCCATGCCCACCACCATCAAGCCCATCGTCCAGGGCCCGCAGACGGCCATGGTCGTTGGTCCGAAAGGCGAGGAAATCTGGACCGACCAGTACGGCCGGGTGAAGGTGCATTTCTACTGGGACCGCCACGACCAGTCCAACGAAAACAGCTCCTGCTGGATACGCGTATCCCAGGCCTGGGCCGGCAAGAACTGGGGCTCGGTGCAGATCCCACGCATCGGCCAGGAAGTGATAGTCGGCTTCCTCGAAGGCGACCCCGACCGCCCGATCATCACCGGCCGCGTGTACAACGCCGAGCAGACGGTGCCCTACGAGCTGCCCGCCAACGCCACCCAGAGCGGCACCAAGAGCCGTTCCAGCAAAGGCGGCACGCCGGCGAACTTCAACGAAATCCGCATGGAGGACAAGAAGGGCGCCGAGCAGCTGTACATCCACGCGGAACGCAACCAGGACATCGCCGTCGAGCACGACGAATCCCACTGGGTCGGCCACAACCGCACCAAGAGCGTGGACAACGACGAGCTGGCACGCATCGGCCAGGACCGCACCCGCGCGGTGAAGCGCAACGACACCCTGATGGTGGGCGGCGCCAAGACCGACAGCGTGAGCACCCAGTACCTGATCGAAGCCGGCGCGCAGATCCGCCTGGTGTGCGGCAAGAGCGTGCTGGAGTTCAACGCCAGCGGCGAGATCAACATCTCCGGCACCGCCTTCAACCTCTACACCAGCGGCAACACCGCCATCGACACCGGCAGCCGCCTCGACCTCAACTCCGGGGTCGCCAGCGAAGTGCCGAACAAGGGCAAGGGCATCAAGGGCACCATCGACGCCATGGTCAAGGCGCTGTTCCCACCACCCAAGGCCTGACCGCCCTGCCCGGCCGCCGGCTGATCACCCATGCCCCGCCGCGTAGGGTGGACCCCGCGCCATCGGTCCACCTTGCGTGTTCGCCGGCCACTCCGCTGGTGGATGAAAAAGCGCCATCCACCCTACGAACTGCTCAGGCGCCGTGGGAGCGAATTCATTCGCGATGGCCGATCACCCATGCCTCCGCCGCGTAGGGTGGACCACGCTCCATCGGTCCACCTTTCGTGCTCGCCGGCCACTCCGCTGGTGGATGAGAAAAGCGCCATCCACCCTACGAAGGTGTCACGGCACGGCGCCTGGGTTGGGGATGGTGTAGGGGCGAATTCATTCGCCCAAGGGCAACGGCGTTGCCCCTCAGGCGTTGGCCGGCACGAAGTCCGGGCCGCCGAGCTTGTCGCGCACGGTCACGGCGGTGCGCAGCAGCGGGGTCCACATGCCGTCGGGGCTGTTCCAGGCGGCGCCGGCCCAGCGGGTGTCGGCCTGCAGGGCGGCCTTGTTGGCTTCCAGCTGTCGTTGCAGGGCTATCGCCACGCCGTTCATGTCCACCTCGAACAGCTCGCCATAGGGCCCTTCGGGCTGGGCGCGTTTCTTCGCCAGGCAGAAGCGGTAGTACCAGACCCAGTCGTGGGCCAGGTAGATGGCGCGGTTGCGGTCCGGGTAGGTGGCCAGGATCTTCAGCAGTGCCGCGACGAAGCGCTGGGGGAAGGCCGGGTCGCGGGTTTCACGCCAGTACGGCACCACCAGCTGGTCGAAGGCGGCCACCACGTTCTGCGGTTCGTCGTTGTCGCTGCGCGCTTCGAGGAAGTAGAACGGCTCGCCCACCAGGAAGCGGTCCAGTTCATCGTTGGCGAGGGCGAGGAGCAGGACGTTGTCCAGTTTCTGATTCATTGGATTCTCACGACGTCGTGGGCCGACTTCAGTACGTTGATGTCGTTTCCGTGGCTGATGGCGACATTATCCAGCACCGCTTCGCGCATGCCACCCGGGTGCGTCAGGCCGCCGGGGCGCCAGAGGGAGTTCACCCCGCCTTCGTTGCCGGTGGGCATCAGCACCTTGGGGTTCTCCACCTTGAGCATGTAGATCTCCTTGCCCGCCAGGGAGCCGGGATCATAGCCGAGCGCCGACTCCAGCACGGAGACATCGCCGGTCTTCTTGTACTGGGCCACCACCGAGGACAGGTCGGAGTCGGCCATGACGAACTTGTTGGGGTTGAACGCGGCGTATTTCGGGTTGGCGATATCGTCCGCCGTGAACAGGAAGGCGCCGCCTTCGTCCTTGAAGGTCTTCAGGTGCTTGTCGATGTAGGGCTGCTCGAGATAGTCGCCCGGTGGCGGCCGCGAGCCCTTGGGAATGCCCATGATGTCCGCCTCGGTGACGCCGGCCTTGTAGGCGGGCGTACGCGTGGTCGGAGTCGGCTTGCCCAGGCGCGCCATCTTCGGCCCCAGGCCGAGCATGGCCATGCCGGCCACGCCCTGCAGCAGGTCGCGGTAGCCGGGGCCGAGGCGGTCGCCCAGGTCACCCAGCAGCTCCATGCCGCCATAGATGGCACCGCCGATCAGCACGGTGGCCGCCAGGGCGGCCAGGCCGGCCATGGCCGCCACCACCAGGCCGACACCCAGGGCAGCCAGGCCCAGGGCTTCGAGGCCGCTGTGCATCCAGCCTTCGATATCCAGCACGAAGGCGACCCGCTCGGTGGGGCCGCCGATGAAGGTGTTCTCGCTGCCGCTCTTGATGTGAGCGCCACAGACCATCTTGCTGGTGATGCGCGCCGCCGGCTTGCCGTTGATGTAAACGGTGGCGCTGCCCTCGGCGATGGTCACCTCGAAGGGCCAGATGGGGTGGTTGCAGGGCAAGCCGCTGCAGGAGGACGAAGCATCGTCCCCGGCGCGCATGGCGGCGCGGATGTTGATGAAGACGTTCGGGCTGCCCCGTATCAACACCCCCGTGGTGGGTTCGGGAAGGTTGAAAATGGTGTTCAGGCCCTTGAGGATCTGGAACATCGACAGGCCGCCCGCAGCGATGGAGCCGGCCATCGCCGCCAGGGCCACGCCGCCGGTGGCCGCCGTGGCGGCGATCACCGCTGCACCGATCAGCGCACCCGCCACCGCGCCGGCAACCATGGCCGCCACGCCGAAACCGTGGGCTATCTCATCACCGAGCCGTGCTGCTGCCTGTGCATCCATGGGTTACGTCTACATCCTTGTTGCGGGGTGCCTCGCGGCGCTCGGTTCAGGCCGCCGGGGGCAGCGGCTTGAAGGTCTGCATCGCCTGCTTCCAGGCCGGCTCGTGGTACGGCAGGTCCTGGGGCGTGGTGGTGAGGGTGGCGATCAGCACCGTGGCGCTGAGCTCGATGAACACCTGGCGCAGCATCAGCTGGCGGCCTTCGCGCTGCCAGGTGTAATCCAGCAGCACGGCGGGCGAGCCCTGGATGTTGATGTCCCACTGTTTGATCAGGGCGAAGCCCGGCAACTGCTGGCGCGCATTGGAAAGCTGCTGCTCGATGTAATCGGCGAACGCGCCATCGCCCTTGCTGGGGTCGCGGCTGATGACGAAGCTGGCTTCCTTGGCGGGGCCCGCTGCGGGCAGTTTGAAGATATTGATGCTCTGGTCCTGCCAGGAGTCCGGAATATCCAGATCCGCCTCGTGGAGTCGGTAGAGAGTCACTGCTGAAGGCCTTCCCTAGTCTGTATCGCGCATGAGCGGGTCGCCGAATACCTCGTCGCGACCCGGGGGTGCGGGTTCGACAACCGGTGAGGCGAAAAGATTTTCGGGGAACGCGAAACAAACATCAAGGAGCAAGGCCGCTGGATATGCCCCAGGTCTCGATTTATCTATGCGGGGAGCGGCCTGTCGGGTTTCACCCGACCTATAGGTCAGCCTGGAATCCCCCGGTCGGCGCCGGGAGGCTCCAGCAGCAGGTGATCCATGAGCCGTGCCCGGCATTGCTCGACGAAGGGCAATGCGCTGTCGAGGTCGCGGCCATAGCGCTCGAAATCCTCGACGCTGATGGCGTAGCGCTCCTCGTAATCCACCAGGCGATTGCTCACGGGGATGGCCAGGTAATGGCGGCCGCTGCCCTCCTCCACGCCGATGGCGAAACGCCCGGCGCGGCTCACCGCCACATCACGCCAGGCCATCAGCCCTCTTGCTCCAGCACCTGCAACGCCCTGTGGTACTTGGCCACCCGCGCCAGGTCCTTGTCATCCAGGTGCGGCAGGCGCGAGACGTCGAGGTTGTCGCGGATGTCGGCGAGCTTTACCCGGCGGGCCAGCGGGTTGGGGCGGATGCGCTCGATGAAGGCCTCGTAGCCTTCGCCTTCGCGCTTGCTCAGGCAGTCGATGGCGGCCAGCACCGGTTCGGGGATGCCGAGGGCGCGCAGGTCGTCGAGGCCGACGTCGCCATCTTCCACCACGTCGTGGAGCACGGCGACCATCTGCGACTCGGCATCGTCGAAGCGCAGCATCAGGCGCAGGGGGTGGAGGATATAGGCCTTGCCGGCCTTGTCGCGCTGGCCGGCGTGCACGCGGCAGGCCAGGGCGATGGCACGTTCGAGGGTGTCGTTCATGGAGGGCTCCGGGGTTCGGGCAGGCGGCGAGCATAGCACCCGGCCCCCGTCTCCCCCTCACCCGCCCCGTTGCCATGAATGTGAACCCCGTCTTGAAGTGGAGCGCGCATCGGGCACTCGAAGAACGGGCGTCTGGACAGCGGAGCCGCTCTGCACTACAACAATCGCCGGCGAGACTCTGCCGCATGATCGGCACCGTTGTTTCTCGCCACCCCCGAATGGATTCGCGGATATCGGAAAAAGCGCCCGGGACGAGCGTCGTCTGCTAATACTTCGACCAAGGTTTCCCCGGAAATCCCGGCCTGCCCGCCCCGCGTCGATACCCTGACGTCGGCCCGTTGGCGGTTCGCTCCGATCCCCAGTGGTATACGAGGCAAGGACAGCATGGCAATCACACAACAGGCCCGCATGGCCAAGGTCAGCAGCCCGCTGGGGCCCAACGTGCTGGTCCTGGACCGGCTCGACGGCCACGAGGAGCTCGGCCAGCTCTTCGACTACGAACTGAGCCTGGTTTCGGAAAACTACTCGATCAAGCTGGATGCCCTGCTGGGCAAGCCCATGGGCGTTTCCCTGGAGCTGCCCGACGGCAGCCAGCGCTACTTCCACGGCATCGCCTGCCGCTGCAGCCAGACTTCCGGCACCGGCCAGTTCGCCGGCTACCAGATCAGCCTGCGCCCCTGGTTCTGGCTGCTGTCGCGCACCTCCGACTGCCGCATCTTCCAGAACAAGACGGTGCCGGACATCATCAAGCAGGTGTTCCGCGACCTCGGCTTCTCCGACTTCGAAGACTCGCTGTCACGCTCCTACCGTGAGTGGGAATACTGCGTGCAATACCGCGAAACCAGCTTCGAATTCGTCAGCCGCCTGATGGAGCAGGAAGGCATCTACTACTACTTCCGCCATGAAAAGGAGCGCCACGTGCTGGTGCTCTCCGATGCCTATGGCGCGCACAAGACGGTGGCCGACTACGCCTCGGTGCCCTTCTACCCGCTCGAAGACCAGATGCGCGAGCGCGACCACATCTATGAGTGGTACCTGGCCCGTGAGGTGCAACCCGGTTCCCTGGCGCTCAACGACTATGACTTCCAGCGCCCCAGCGCGCGGCTGGAAGTGCGCTCCACCGTGAGCCGCCCCCACAGCAACGCCGAACACCCGTTGTACGACTACCCGGGCGAGTACGTGCAGAGCAAGGACGGCGAGCAGTACGCGCGCAACCGCATCGAAGCCATCCAGACCCAGTACGAGCGCGTGCAACTGCGTACCAACGCCCGCGGCCTGGGCTGCGGCCACCTGTTCAAGATGACCGGCTACCCCCGCGACGACCAGAACCGCGAGTACCTGATCGTCGGCGCGCGCTATTCGGTCAGCCAGGAAAGCTACGAAAGCGGTTCGGCCGGCGGCGTGCTGCAGTTCGAAAGCGCCCTCGACTGCATCGAGGCCTCCCAGGCCTTCCGCCCCATGCCCACCACCATCAAGCCCATCGTCCAGGGCCCGCGGACCGCCATGGTCGTCGGCCCCAAGGGCGAGGAAATCTGGACCGACCAGTACGGCCGGGTGAAGGTGCACTTCTATTGGGACCGCCACGACCAGTCCAACGAGAACAGCTCCTGCTGGATGCGCGTCTCCCAGGCCTGGGCCGGCAAGAACTGGGGCCATATCCAGATTCCGCGCATCGGCCAGGAAGTGATCGTCAGCTTCCTCGAAGGCGATCCCGACCGGCCGATCATCACCGGCCGCGTGTACAACGCCGAACAGACCGTGCCCTACGAGCTGCCCGCCAACGCCACCCAGAGCGGCACCAAGAGCCGCTCGAGCAAGGGCGGCACGCCGGCGAACTTCAACGAGATCCGCATGGAGGACAAGAAGGGCGAAGAGCAGCTCTTCATCCACGCGGAGAAGAACCAGGACATCGAGGTCGAGAACGACGAGACCCACTGGGTCGGCCATGACCGCACCAAGACCATCGACCACGACGAAACGGTGCACGTGAAGCACGACCGCACCGAGACCGTGGACAACAACGAGACCATCACCATCGGCGTCGACCGCACCGAGAAGGTCGGCAACAACGAGAAGATCACCATCGGCGTCAACCGCACCGAGGACGTCGGCAGCAACGAGACCATCACCATCGGTGCCAACCGCACCGAGAAGGTCGGCAGCAACGAGAACATCACCATCGGCAGCAACCGTACCGAGAGCGTGGGCAGCAACGAGAACATCACCATCGGCAGCAACCGCACCGAGAGCGTGGGCAGCAACGAGAACATCACCATCGGCGCCGACCGCACCGAAAGCGTGGGTGCCAACGAGCAGGTGGACATCGGCAGCAACCAGACCACCAGCATCGGCAAGAATGAGTCGCGCAGCATCGGCCAGAACCGCAGCACCGACGTCGGCCAGAACGACAGCGTCGACATCGGCAAGAGCTTCTCGCTCAACGCCGGCGACTCCATCAGCCTGGTCACCGGTTCCGCCAGCATCACCATGAAGAAGGACGGCACCATCGTCATCCGTGGCAAGAACATCACCATCGACGGCTCCGGCGCGATCAACATCAAGGCCAGCAGCAACGTCGTGGTCAAGGGTCAGAAGATCCTGCAGAACTGAGCCCGCGCTCGGTCAGGGAGTACAGAGCATGACAGTCCAGATCCACACCCCCGCCGCCACCCGCCTCGACGGCGTGGTGATCGGCATCCTCCTCGACGTACCCGAGGCCTCCAGCCCGGTGGTGGCCTTCCCCGGCTGCCCGTCGGAGACCGGCATCGCCGCGACCACCACCACGGTGCTCGCCCGCGAGGACATCGGCACCCAGGTGGCGCTGATGTTCGTCGGCGGCGACCCGGCCCAGCCCCTGGTGATCGGCCGCATCCAGCGCCTGCCGGAAACCCGCAAGGAACCGGCGGTGGCGCATATCGACGGCGAGCGCCTGGAGTTCTCCGCCGAGCGCGAGATCGTCCTGCGCTGCGGCAAGGCCAGCATCACCCTAACCCGCGAAGGCAAGGTGCTGATCAAGGGCGCCTACCTCTCCAGCCGCTCCTCCGGGGTCAACCGCATCAAGGGCGGTTCGGTGCAGATCAACTGACAGAGCCGCGCACATGGAATTGCTCAACGCCACCCGCCTGATGGCCACCTACACCCAAGGCCTGGCCCCCGACGGGCGCGAGTCCCTGGTGGTGGTCGCCAAGGGCACCTTCGACCTGCCGCTGGACGGCAGCGAAGCGCGCCTGGCCGAGGTCCAGCGCCCGCTGCTGATGGCCGACGAATACGTCGGCGAGCCCGGCCTCTCGGCGCCACGCCAGGAAATGGACTTCGCCCCGCTCAAACCCTTCTGCGACGTGCTGGTGATGGGCAAGGCCCACGCCCCCAACGGCCGCCCCGCCACCCAGATCACCGCCGGCATCCGCGTCGGCCGGGTCAGCAAGGCCTTCAGCGTGCTCGGCCCGCGCCAGTGGCAGCCCGGCATGCTCGGCGCCAGCCCCGGCGTGCCGCAGCCCTTCCTCGAACAGGACATCGGCTACGCCCACGCCTTCGGCGGCAGCCGCGCCATGGCCGACCGCCCGGATTTCGCCGAAACCTACCTGCCCAACCCGGCCGGCACCGGCTGGTACCCGAAGAGCGCCGGCACCGCCGAGATCGTCGGCATGCCCATGCCCAACACCGAAGCCCTGGGCCAGCCCATCGACGGCCCCCACGGCGACTTCACCCCCATGGCCCTCGGCCCCATCGGCCGCCACTGGCCGCCGCGCATCGGCTACGCCGGCACCTACGACGACGCCTGGCTGGCCGACCACTTCCCCTTCCTGCCACCGGACTTCGACACCCGCTACTACCAGGCCGCCCCGCCGGACCAGCAGACCGAGCACCTGCAAGGGGGCGAGGACGTGCTGCTGCTCAACCTGACCAAGCAGGAACGCGCCGGCTTCAAGGTGCCGAGGATGCAGGTGCCGGTGACCTTCTTCCTGAAGAAGGGTGGCCACGAGACGCTGCAGGCGGTAATCGACACGCTGGTGGTGGACACCGATGCCGGCAAGGTGGAGATCACCTGGCGCGCGAGCCGGGCGTTGAGGAGGAACATGTTCGAGGTGGAGCAGTTGCTGGTCGGCTCACGTTCCCGTGCATGGTGGCGGGCACGGGAGCTTGGCAAGACCTACTACCCGTCCCTGGACATGCTGCGACGCAAGGAAATCAACCCGTGATGCAGGCACTCAGTATCAAGGGCGTCGGGATGGTCACGGCCGTCGGCCATGACGCCCTGTCCACCTGTGCAGCGATACGCTGCGCCATCGACAACTTCCAGGACACCCGTTTCCTCGACAAGGGCGGCGAGTGGCTGGTCGGCTCCAGCGTGCAGCTCGAAGAGGCCTGGCGCGGCCAGACCAAGCTGGTGAAGATGGCGGCCAGGGCCGTTGCCGAAGCGATCGCCTCCACGCCTGGCCTCGATCCCGCGAAGACCCCGTTGCTGCTCTGCATCGCTGAAGAAGACAGGCCCGCCCGACTCGCCGACCTCGGCCCGCGCCTGATTCGCGGCATCCAGAAAGAGCTGGGGGTGGAATTCCATGCCGACTCGAGCTTCATCGCCCGCGGCCGTGTCGGTGCGGCGGTGGGGCTGCTCAATGCGCGCAAGCTGATTCATGAACTCGGCCACCGCCATGTGCTCATCGCGGGCGTCGACTCGTTTCTCAACGCCCCGGTCATGGAGGCCTACGAACGACGTGATCGCCTGCTCACCAGCCTCAACTCGAACGGTTTCATCCCCGGAGAAGGCGCCGCGGCGGTGAGCCTCTGCGCCCCGGTCGCGGAAGACCAACCGCAGCTGGTCTGCACGGGCCTGGGCTTCGGCATGGAGCCGGCCACCGTCGAGTCGCTCGACATCCCCCTGCGCGCGGATGGCCTCACCCAGGCCTTGCGCGCCGCACTGCAGGAGGCCGGTTCCCGCATGGAGTCCTACGACTACCGCCTCACCGATCTCTCGGGAGAGCAGTACTACTTCAAGGAAGCGTCCCTCGCGCTCAGCCGCAACCTTCGGGTACGCAAGGAGTTCTTCGACCTCTGGCATCCCGCCGACTGCATCGGTGAATGCGGCGCGGCGATAGGCCCGGCGATGCTGGCACTGGCGCACTCCGCCAGCCGCAAGGGCTACAGCCCCGGCAACAACATCCTCTGCCACCTGGGCAACGATGCCGGCCAGCGCGCGGTCGCCCTGTTGAGCTATCAGCGCGTGAGGGCTGCCTGATGGCCAACCAGGTCTACGCGAACAACATGGAGGTCTCGTGCAAGGCGGCCGACGGCAAGTCCGTGGCCTGCTTCCCCGACGTCTGCTTCACGCCTCCGCAGGCTCCTCCCACCCCCACCGGCGTGCCCATCCCCTACCCCAACACCGGGATGGCCAAGGACACCACCAACGGCACCCGGACCATCAAGATCTCCGGCCAGGAAGTGATGCTCAAGAACAAGAGCTACTTCAAGACCAGCTACGGCGACGAGGCGGGTTGCGCCCCCAAGAAGGGCGTGGTCACCAGCAAGATCAAGGGCAAGGTCTACTTCACCGCCTGGTCGATGAACGTGAAGTTCGAAAGCCTCAACGTCGTGAGGATGATGGACCTGACCACCCACAACCATGCGTCCTTCCCCGGCAACACGCCCACCTGGCCCTACATCGACGAGGTGGCCACGGGAGCGCCGGGCAAGGGCTGCGAGGAGGAGCGCGAGAACGTCAAGCAAAAGTGCTCCGGGGACCATGACAAGGACTGCAAGGACGACGCCTGCCAGAACGCCAAGAAATGCATGCTGGTGCCCTACACCGCACGCTCGACGGAAAACCAGAAGGGCTGCTGCGAAGGCGAGACCCCGCACCACCTCGTGGAAGTCCACTGCTTCACCGAGGCCGGCGGCAGGAAGGAGAAGACCCGCCTGAGCGGCTTCAGCGCATACGACGACACGCGTGCGCCCTGCGTGTGCGTCACGGGGTCACGCTATACGGAGACCCACGGCAACATGCACGCCATCCAGAACACGGCCGAGAAAGGCTACATGGTGTCGGAGAGCGCCGGCGGCGCCCGGTCGCAGATGGGCGGCAAGGACAACACCTGGAACTACGGCGCCGCGAAGAAGACCGGAATCTTCGCCCACCAGAAGACCTTCCCCACCTCCGGCAAGGATGGCAAGCCCTGCAGCGAAGGCTGCCTGGAAGCCCAGCTCGACAACTACCACAAGCAGGTCGGCGTTAAGAACAACGATACGCCGCTACGCGCGGACCGTTCGCCGCTCAAGGACGAGCAGAAGGAATGGGGCGCCAAGCAGCTCGAATCGATGGATGACGATTGAAGAGTGATGTGAACAACATGAATGACGGAAACGTAACCTTTGCCAGGTGTTCGATAGTCAGGCGTGACCTGGTGTTCATCAGCGCCCAGGTCACCGAGCTGAACGAACGCAACGTCGATCACACCAAGGTGCTGCGCTGGAAGGACGGAGCCTTCGTGCACTTCATGATCGACTGGGCCACCACCGCGATCAGCGCGACGACGCCCCCCCCTGACCCTGCTGTCGATGGGGCTCGATGGCGACATCCATGTCTTCCAGGGCTCCAACAGGACCACCGAACGCATCGTGGGACCGGGCGATTTCGGCCCACTGCGCGACATGCGCCTGATCGCTGGTACGCACTATGCCGCGGGCATGCAACGCCAGGTCTACCGGCGCAACGACGACGGCAGCTGGCAATCCATCGCCGACGCCATCCTCAACCGCGAGGGCATCAAGGGCTTCAACGCCATCGACGGCTTCACGCCGAACGAGCTGTACACCGTCGGCATGGATGGCGAGATCTGGATATTCGACGGCCAGCGCTGGCAGGCCCTGGAAAGCCCGACCTCCGTCGCGCTGCAGGCCGTGCACTGCAGCGAAGATGGCACGGCCTATATCGTCGGCCAGGCCGGCGTCGTGCTGTTCGGTCGAGGGGACCAATGGGACTTCATCGACTTGAGCGACTTCAGCGAAGACCTGTGGGGGGTGCAGACCTTCGACGGGCCCCTGTTCGTCGCGTCCTCCAAGGGCGTCTACCGGATCATCGACGGCGAGCTGAAGAAAGCCGATATCGGCTCGGTCGGCACCGGCTCGGCGTCCTACCTCACCAAGGGGGACGGCGTGCTCTGGTCCGTTGGCAACCGGCACCTCGCCTATACCGCCGACGGCGAAAACTGGACGGTCGTGGATTATGACGATGCCAGCTACTGATACGCCCTTCGCCTTTTTCCCGGTGCTCCCGAGTGCGGTGTGCCCATGAACCAGCCTGTCTTGCGCGTCCTCGACCAGCACGCCGAAGAGGCCGGCTTCCTCGCCGGCCTGCGCGACTATGCCGTGCGCGCGCCGCATTACGACCTCAAGCACCTGCGCACCCTGGATGGCCGCATCGAGGCGCACCTGGACGGGCTGCTGATCGCCGGGCTCAAGGGCCTGGACCTGCTGCTCAAGGGGCTGCATCCGCTGGCCACGGGCGAGGTGTTCGCCGCCACCGCGCTGGCCTTCATGGCCGGCAACGGCCCGGCGCTTGTCCACCCTCGCCGAGCACCTGCGCAAGGCGCCGGACGGCGAGCGGGCCTTCACCGCCGCCCTTGGCTGGCTGGAATGGGACAAGGTCGAACCCTGGACCGAGCGCCTGCTGGCGTCCCAGGAGCCGCTGTTCCGCCGCCTGGGCCTGGCCGCCTGCGGCATGCACCGCCGCGACCCTGGCCCGGCGCTGATCGCCGGACTCTCCCACGCCGACCCCTGCGTGCTGGCCCGTGCCGCGCGCACCGCCGGCGAACTGCGCCGGCGCGACCTGATGCAAGCCATCCGCGCCCATCGCCTGCACGCCGACGAGGCGGTTCGCTTCTGGGCCAACTGGGCAACGGTGCAGATGGGTGACGAAGAGGCCCTGGGTCCCCTGCGCCTGCTGGCCGAGCAGCAAGGCGTGTTCCGCCTGCGGGCCCTCAACGCCCTGCTCTGCTGGCAACCCCGCGAGGCCAGCATCGCCTGGCTGCGCGGGCTGATGCAGAGCCCCGAGCATCGACGCCTGGTGATCCAGGCCACCGGCCTGTTCGGTGACCCGGTGACGGTGCCCTGGCTGATCCAGCAGATGGGCGACCTGCCCCATGCCCGCGTGGCCGGCGAAGCCTTCACCCTGATCACCGGGGCGGACCTGGCCGAGCTGGACCTGGAGCTGAAGGTACACCCCGACTACGACGCCGGGCCCACGGACGACCCCGACGACCCGAACGTGGAGATGGACCCGGACACCGACCTGGCCTGGCCGGACCCGGCACGGGTGGAAGCCTGGTGGCAGGCCAACCAGGAGCGCTTCACCAGGGGCAGCGGCTACCTGCTGGGCCAACCCCTGAGCGAAGCACGCTGCCTCGAGGTGCTGCGCACCGGCTACCAGCGCCAGCGCATCGCCGCCGCCTGCGCCCTGGCCCGCTACATCCCCACCCGCCCGCTGTTCCCCACCAGCGCCCCGGCCGTGCGCCAGCGCCAGTTGCTGGGTACCTGACCCCGCCCGGGGTCAGGCCTGGGAGAAAGCGCAGGATCGACTCGACGATCATGTCCCGGTGGCGCGCCTTCACTTCGTCCTCGTTGAGGTCGATGGCGAAGATCGCGCCCAGGGTGTGGCGGTTGGATACGCGGTAGAAGCAGAACGACGACATCAGCAGGTGCACGTCCATCGCCTGCACGCCGGTGCGGAAGGCGCCCGCAGCCACGCCACGGCGGAGGATGTCGTCGAGGCTGGCGAGGATGGTGACGTTGAGCGAGCCGATGGCATCGGACTCGCGGATGTACTGCCCGTGCTGGATGTTCTCGATGCTGACGATGCGCACGAAGTCGACGTTGCGGTCGTGGTGGTCGAAGGTGAACTCGACCAGGCGGCGGATCGCCTCGCGCGGTTCCAGTTCCGCCAGGTGCAGCTGCGCCTCGGTGTGGCGGATGTCGCCGTAGAGCTTCTCCAGCACGCGCAGGTAGAGCTGCTCCTTGCTCTCGAAGTAGTAGTAGATCATCCGCTTGGAGGTCTGGGTGCGCTCGGCGATGGCATCGACCCGGGCACCGGAGAGGCCCTCAGGACGAACCCGACGATGGCCGCCTGGAGGATGTTCTCGCGGGTCTTCTCCCCGGGTTGTTCTTGCGGCTCTTGCGGGGTGTTTGACAGGCTCGTCGGGCAGGTCAGCGGTAAGGGTCATAACGGACTCAGGCCAAATGCATACCGGCCGGATTATAGGGCCGGTCGCCCATGCGAAGGAAGCGCCGGCCCACCCATCGGCTAGAGCTTCGCCCCCTGGCGTGCGGTGCCACTGCGCGCCTTGGCCATGGCCGCCAGGCGCACCGCCACGTTGGCCGCGCCGTAGCCGGCATAGCCGCCCTTGCGCTGAGCAATTAGAAGAAGCGCCCCTCGAACGGCTCGGTGTGGACGTGCGAACAGTTCGCCGCCCTGGGCGTCGCGGTCGAAGAGCACGTTGTAGTAAGCCAGCTCGCTGAGGAACTCGTCGTCGAAGTCGAAGCGCGCGGCCAGGTCGTCGTAGTAGTTGAGCGGGATGTCCAGCAGCGGCACGCCGGCGTCCTTGGCCCGGGCGATCTCGGCGAACAGGTCGTCGCAAAAACGAAGGCGATGTGGTGCGCACCCGAGCCCCGGTAGCTGGACAACGCGTGGGAGATGGCGGTGTTGCGGTTCTCGAGATGTTCAGGGGCAGGCGCACGCTGCCGCAGCGGCTGCGCAGGGCGCGGCTCTTCACCAGGCCGTCGGGGTCGGGCAGCACCACCTCGTCGTCGGCCTCGAAATCCAGCAGGCCCTTGTAGAACAGCACCCAGCTGTCGAGCCCATCGGCCGGCAGCGCCATGGCCATGTGGTCGATGCGGGTGAGGCTGCCGCAGCTGCGCGGTGGCGTCGAGGCGGAAGTCGCTGTCGTAGATGGTCTGCCCTGGCGCTGAGGGCTCCGCCAGGTAGATCAGGCTGCCGTCCGGCGCGCGCACGGCGGGGATTTGCCGCTCGTTGGGGCCGACCAGGCCGCGATAGGGCTGCCCGCGATAGGCCCGCGCCCGCTCCAGGGCCGAGGCGCTGTCGCGCACGCGCAGGGCGGTGGCGCAAAGCGACGGACCGTGGGCCTCGAAGAAGCCGTGGGCGAAGGAATAGGGTTCGGCGTTGTAGGACGATGTTGATATCGCCCTGGCGCAGCAGGCTGACGTCCTTGGAGCGGTGCTGGCCGGCGCGAGCGAAGCCCAGGCGCTCCAGCCAGGTGGCCAGCCGCGCCCCTGCTCGCCATCGACGGCGAACTCGAGGAACTCCACGCCGTCGTAGCGGCCGGCCGGCGGCGGCGCGAACAACGCATCGAGGTCGGCGGGCGGCGCCGGGTCCTGGCGCAGCAGGTCGCGAGTCTTCTCCTCCAAGTACAGCAGCGAGCGCAGGCCGTCGGCGGCATTGGCCCGGGGCGGTGCGGCGCGGAAGCCGTCGTTGAAGATCTCCAGCGACGCGGCCGCGATAACCGCTGCGCAGGATGGGCGCGAGGAAGCCCCGGCAGGTCGAACTCGCCCTGCCCCGGGAAGCAGCGGAAGTGGCGGCTCCACTCCAGCACGTCCATGGCCAGGATCGGCGCGTCGGCCATCTGCACGAAGAAGATCTTCTCGCCGGGGATATCGGCGATGGCCCAGGGGGTCGCCCTTGAGCGACAGGGTGTGGAAGCTGTCGAGGATCACCCCCACGGCCGGCCGGGTGGTCGGCCTGGCGTACCAGGTTCCAGACCTGCTGCCAGGTGTTGACGTGGCGGCCCCAGGCCAGGGCCTCGTAGCCAATGCGCAGGCCACGCGCGCCGGCGTGCTCGCCGAGCAGGCGCAGGTCGTCCACCAGGGTGCGCTCATCGCCCAGGGAATCAGCGGCGACGTTGCTGCACACCAGCACCAGGTCGGTGCCCAGCTCCTGCATCAGGTCGAACTTGCGTTCGGCGCGGTCGAGGTTCTTCTGCAAGCGGTCGCGGCGGCAGCCCTCGAAGTCGCGGAACGGCTGGAACAGGGTGATGGCGAGCCCGAGGTCGGCGCACAGCTGGCGCACTTCACGGGGGCTGCCGGCGTAGTAGAGAAGGTCGTTCTCGAAGATCTCCACACCGTCGAAACCGGCGGCGGCGATGGCTTCGAGCTTTTCCGGCAGGGTGCCACTCAACGAGACGGTGGCGATCGAACGCTGCATGCTTCAGCTCCTGATCGAGGGCGCCGGCTCTGCGGTCGGCGGCAGGGGTGATCGCCGCGATTTCCGACCCGAAGTCGGAGGATTTTGCGCGGCAGCCGTAGCGCAATCGACTTATTCGTAGCTAAAGTCCGCCCAGCAATTGAAATGTACGAACTGGTTAGTTTTGTGTTCGATTACCGAACAAAGGTCGGTTATCGAATTGACGGTATTTCGCTCACTGCGCAACCATCTTCACCACATTGCAACCCGCCGTCGGCACAGCCTGCTGAAAACGCCACGGCAAAACGCAATCGAAACCCAGCGTCACCACATAACAATTTCAAGAATCGGGTAAATCCTCATGCTCACGCCAAGCCGCCTCACCGCACTCCCCCCTCCCCCAGCCATGCCGTGCCCCGACCCCCGGGCGCGACGGCCTGGCCCATCCCCGGCAGCACTCCCTGAACCAGACCGGTCAACCCGGCACGTGCCCCTAGGGCACCGCCGTCCGGCCAAGCCTGCGTGCACCTCATTAACCGGCACAATACCGGTCGAGCCCGCTTGCCCGGCGTACAGACGAGAAACAACGGAGACAACGATGGCTACTCCCTCAAGCTCCCGAGCCAAGAAAGCAACTGCCAGCGGGTGGATACGCTCGCCCTCGAGTACTACGACTTCTTCATCTACGCCCAGGCAGCGGCGCTGAGTCTTCCCGCAGATCTTCTTCCCCTCCACCGACCCGAAGATCGCCATCGTCGCCTCGCTGGCCACCTACGGCGTCGGCTACCTGGCGCGCCCATCGGCGCCTTCGTGCTCGGCCACTGGGGCGATACCCGCGGCCGCAGAAGAACGTGTTGCTGCTGTGCATGTTCCTCATGGGCATCTCCACCATGGCCGTGGGCCTGCTGCCCACCTACCACGACATCGGCATCCTCGCGCCGGTGCTGCTGGTGGTGCTGCGCCTGGTAGTCGGCTTCGCCGTGGCCGGGGAAATCTCCGGGGCCAGCTCGATGATCATGGAGCACGCGCCCTTCGGCCGGCGCGGCTACTACGCCAGCTTCACCCTGCAGGGCGTGCAGGCCGGCCAGGTGATGGCCGCCGCGGTGTTCCTCCCACTGGCCTACTTCATGCCCAGCGATGCCTTCAATGAATGGGGCTGGCGCATTCCCTTCCTGCTCAGCGCCTTGGTGCTGGTGGCCGGCTACATCATCCGCCGCGAAGTCCACGAGACCCCGGCCTTGATGAACGAGGAGGCGCAGCAGAAGGTCGCCAAGTCGCCGGTCACCGAGGCCTTCCGCCACAGTTGAAGACCTGATCCTGGTCGCCTTTGATCGGCCCTGATGAACGCCGTCCCGGTGGTGGCCACCATCTTCGGCGCCGCCTACGCGGTGCAGCCGGCCTATGGCATCGGCTTCGACAAGAGCGTCTACCTGTGGATACCGGTGGTGGGCAACATAGTCGCGGTGCTGGTCATCCCCTTCGTCGGCAACCTCTCCGACAAGATCGGCCGCCGCCCGACCATGATCACCGGCGCCCTATTCAGCTCGGCCTGCTGGCCTTCGCCTACCTCTACGCCATCAGCATCCACAACGTGCCCCTGGCCTTCTGCATGTCGATCCTTCATGTGGGGCATGGTCTACCAGGGCTACAACGCCAGATGTACCGAGCTTCTTCTCCGGAGCTGTTCCAGACCCGCTACCGCGTCTCGGCCATGGCCATCTCGCAGAACATCGGCACCATGTTCACCGCCATGCTGCCGGCGCTGTTCGCCGCCGTCGCCCCGCCCGGCTCGGACAACGTCCCGGTGATCGTCGGCAGCCTGGCCTTCGCCATCACCTGCATCTGCGCCCTCGCTGCCTACCTGGCGCCCAGACCTATCGCCTCGGGCATGGAGGACCTCGGCGGCCCAACACCAAGCCCATGGACAAGACCCAGTACGACAGCAGCCGCGAAAACAGCCTGCGCGTCGCCAGCCACTGACGCCCCGGGGCTCCTCCGGGGCCCCGCACTCACCTGCACCACTCAACGCCTTTCGCGCCACGGCGCGCGAGCGGCTTCGCCATGTCTGAAAACAACAAGCAAAGAGGCACGATCACCATGCAACAGCCGCATCGCAACCGCCTTTCCCACGCCCGCCTGCCGCTGGCCGTCGCCCTGGCCCTATGCGCCGGCGCCGTGCTGCAGAGCCCGGCTTCGTCGAGGACGCCACGGCCACCCTGACGGCGCGCAACTTCTACATGAACCGCAACTTCGTCGGCGGCACCACCCAGGCCCAGGCCGAGGAATGGACCCAGAGCTTCATCCTCGACGCCCGCTCCGGCTTCACCCAGGGGCCGGTGGGTTTCGGTGTCGACATGCTCGGCCTGTCTTCCCCTCAAGCTCGACGGCGGCAAGGGCACCCGGGGCACCCAGCTGCTGCCGGTACATGACGATGGCCGCCCCCCGCCGACGACTTCGGCCGCCTCGGCGTGGCCGGCAAGATGCGCCTGTCGAAGACCGAGCTGAAGGTCGGCGAATGGATGCCGGTGCTGCCCATCCTGCGTTCCGACGACGGCCGCTCCCTGCCGCAGACCTTCGAAGGCGCCCAGCTGACCTCCAAGGAGTTCGACGGCCTGACCCTCTACGCCGGCCAATTCCGCGGCAACAGCCCGCGCAACGACGCCAGCATGGAAGACATGTCCCTCAACGGCCGCGCGGCCTTCACCTCGGACCGCTTCGACTTCGCCGGCGGCGAATACGCCTTCAACCAGGGCCGCACCCTGCTCGGCGCCTGGCACGCCCGACTGGAGGACATCTACCAGCAGAACTACCTGCAACTGACCCACAGCCAGCCCCTCGGCGACTGGACCCTGGGCGCCAACATCGGCTGGTTCAACGGCAAGGAAGACGGCAGCGCCCTGGCCGGCGACCTGGACAACCGCACCTGGTCCGGCCTGTTCTCGGCGAAGATCGGCGGCAACACCTTCTACCTCGGCCTGCAGAAGGTCAGCGGCGACGATGCCTGGATGCGCGTCAACGGCACCAGCGGCGGCACCCTGGCCAACGACAGCTACAACTCCAGCTACGAGAACGCCAAGGAAAAGTCCTGGCAGCTGCGCCACGACTACAACTTCGTCGCCCTCGGCATCCCCGGCCTGACCCTGATGAACCGCTACATCCACGGCTCCAACGTGCACACCGGCAGCGTCACCGACGGCAAGGAATGGGGCCGCGAAAGCGAACTCGCCTACGTGGTGCAGTCCGGCACCTTCAAGAGCCTGGCGGTGAAATGGCGGAACTCCAGCCAGCGCCGCGACTGGGGCAACACCAACAGCTTCGACGAGAACCGCCTGATCGTCAGCTACCCGTTCTCGCTGCTCTGAATCCCCGCTTCATCCTCGTAGCTGCAACCCCTCGCCCGTCCTTGTGACGGGCTTTTTTATGGGGTGGGTAGAACCCGCGAAACCCGGCGCAGGGGTCGTCGGGCCGCACGGACCGCCCATCTCGTGCGAATTCATTCGCGATGGAGTGCCCGGCCATCCACAGCCAGGTGCCGGCGGAAGGTCTTTCGCGGCTGAAGCCGCTCCCACAGGGGACGCCCGCAGCGAGGCCGAACCTCGCACCGTTGGGCCTCGCTGCGCTCGGCGCCAACCTACGGCGCCGTGCCCAACCCGAACCACGGCGCTAACCGATGTGTAGGGTGGATGACGCTCTTTTCATCCACCAAGGGGAGTGGCCGGGAAGCACGGTGTCGGGCAGCCCTGCGGTCTGCTTGGCGAATGAATTGGCTCTGTCTGCGTTAAGTGTTGCTAGAAGATTTGGACCCAGCTGATTGCCGAGTTTTGTTGGTGCTTCTGATTTCGCCCCCCCGGGCGAGTCCCTTTTAACAATCGCCTTAAAAGGAACCAAAAGGGCTTGCCCCATCATCCGGCCCCGGCTTCGCCGGGGTTCCCTCACTCCATCGTTGCTCTGGGGGCCGGCGCGATGGGCCATCCATGGCCTGGCGCGCCTCTCGCGGCATCCATGCCGCTCGTCCCCCGGCGCAACGACTGCGTTCGGCCTCCTGGAGGGGCGTTGGCGGCTGCTCCAACCTTCTCTGCTCAAATCCACACATTGATGTGCGCACCAACCCAACGTGCACGTAGCGGCGGCTTTCGTAGGATGGCGTAGAGCGAAGCGAAACCCATGCTGTGGAGGTGGAAGAAATCCATAAATGCCCGGAAAGCACCGTGCTTGAGCGCTTGCATTAAAACCACAACAGTTAACGCAGACAGAGCCAATGAATTCGCCTCTACAGGTGCCATGGGCGGGATACGCCGCACACACAAAAACGCCGCCCGGATGCGGGATCCGGGCGGCGTTTGTGTGGCTCGCGGGTCAGTCTTGCAGCGATTCCACGCCCAGCTCGTCCCACACCGACTCGGCCAGGTGGAAGGTGGCATTGGCGGCTGGAATGCCGCAGTAGATGGCGCTCTGCATGATCACTTCCTTGATCTCGTCGCGGGTCACGCCGTTGTTCTTCGCCGCACGCAGGTGCAGGCGCAGCTCGCCCTCGCGGTTCATGCCGATGAGCATGGCGATGGTCACCAGGCTGCGGGTGTGGCGCGGCAGGCCCGGGCGCGTCCAGATATCCCCCCAGGCGTGGCGGGTGATCATCTCCTGGAACTCTTCGTTGAAGGGCGTGAGGTTCTGCAGGCTGCGGTCGACATGGGCATCGCCCAGCACCGCACGGCGCACCTGCATGCCGGCCTCGTAGCGTTGTTTCTCGTCCATCGGTGGCTCCTCGCTAACCCTGGGCCTTCAGGCGATCAGGAAGTCCAGCACCCGGCGGGTGAAGGCCTCGCCGGCCTGGACGTTGGACAGGTGCGCCGCGTCGAACTCCACAAGCTCCGCGCCAGCAATAAGCGCCTGCAGGAAGCGGCCGTGCTCGGGCGTGGTCACCGCATCGCCACTGCCGCAGACGATCAGGGTCGGCGCGCGGATGGCGCCCAGTTGCTCGCGGAAGTCGGCGTCGCGCACCGCCGCGCAGTTGGCGGCGTAACCCTGGGGCGAGGTCTGCGCCAGCATGGCGACGAGGGGCTCCACCTTGCCCGGTTGCGCCTCGGCGAAGTCCGGGGTGAACCAGCGGGCGATGGAGGCATCGCGCAGGGCCGCCATGGCCACCTGGCCATCGCGCAGCACCGTCTCGATGCGCGGGTTCCACACATCCGGGGTGCCGATCTTCGCCGCGGTGTTGCACAGCACCAGGCGCTGGATGCGCGCCGGCGCATGGATCCCCAGCCACTGGCCGATCAGCCCACCCATGGACAGGCCGCAGAACGAGGCCTGGGCGATATCCAGCGCATCCAGCAGGGCCAGCACGTCACGGCCGTTCTGCTCGATGCTGTAGGGGCCTTCGGTCACGAGCGAGGCGCCGTGGCCACGGGTGTCGTAGCGCAACACACGAAAGTGCTCGGTGAAGGCCGGGACCTGCGCGTCCCACATGTGCAGGTCGGTGCCCAGGGAGTTGCTGAGCACCAGCACCGGCGCACCGGCCGGGCCTTCGAGCAGGTAATTCAGGTCGCCATCGGCGAGTCGTACGGCAGGCATGCAAAGGCTCCTAACGCGAGAAATTCTGATGCTCGGCCACGGCGCGGTCGACCCAGCGACGCGCCTGTCCGAGGTAATGGGCCGGGTCGAGCAGGCGGTCCAGCTCGTCGGCGGAGAGTTGCGCGGTGACCTCGGGGTTGGCGCCGAGCACGGCACGCAGGTGCGCGCCCTCCTTCACCGCCTGACGGCAGCATTGCTCAACCAGGTGGTGGGCGGCGTCGCGGCCGATGCGTTGGGCCAGGGCGATGCTCACCGCCTCGGCCAGCACCAGCCCCTGGGTCAGGTCCAGGTTGTGGCGCATGCGCGCGGCGTCCACCTCCAGGCCCGGCACCACCAGCAGCGCTTGCTGCAGGGCGCCGGACACCAGGCAGCAGAGCTCCGGCAGGGTTTCCCATTCGGCGTGCCACAGGCCCAGGCTGCGTTCGTGTTCCTGGGGCATGGCGGCCAGCAGGGTCGCCACCAGGCCCGGCGCGCGGGTAGCGGCGCCGATAAGCACGGCGGCGCTCACCGGGTTGCGCTTGTGCGGCATGGTGGACGAGCCGCCTTTGCCCGGCGCGGCGGGCTCGAAGACTTCGCCCGCCTCGGTCTGCATCAGCAGGCTGAGGTCGCGCCCCAGTTTGCCCAGGCTGCCGGCGACCAGCCCCAGCAGGCTGGCGAACTCCACAAGGCGATCACGCTGGGTGTGCCAGGGCTGCTCGGGCAGGGTCAGATCCAGCTCCTCCGCCAGGGCGCCGGCCACGGCGAAGGCCTTGTCGCCCAGTGCCGCGAGGCTGCCAGAGGCGCCGCCGAACTGCAGGCACAGCAGGCGCGGTTTCAGCTCGACCAGGCGCTGGCGGTGACGGGTCACCGCGCCCAGCCAGCCGGCGATCTTCATGCCCAGGGTCACGGGCGTGGCGTGCTGCAGCCAGGTGCGCCCAGCCAGCGGCGTATCGGCATGCAGGCGGGCCTGGCTGGCGAGTGCATCAGCCAGGGTGGCGAGGTCGTTTTCCAGCAACGCGATGGCGGCGCGCAGCTGCAACACCAGGCCACTGTCCATGGCGTCCTGGCTGGTGGCGCCCAGGTGCACATGGCGCTCGGCCTCGGCGTCGCTGGCGGCGATGCGCTTGCCCAGCGCCTTGACCAGCGGGATCGCCGAGTTGCCGGCGCTGCCGATGGCCACGGCCAGGGCGGAGAAGTCATACAGCTCGGCCTTGCAGGCCGCCTCGATGGCCGCCACCGCCTCGCCGGGAATCACCCCGACACGGGCCTCGGCACGGGCCAGCGCGGCCTCGAAATCCAGCATGCCCTGCACCCGGCCGTGGTCGCAGAAGATCGCGCGCATGGCCGGCGCGGTGAAATAGGCATCGAAAAGTTGGTTGCTCGGGCTGTTCAAGCCAGTGCTCCGGAAATCAGGAAGGTGAATCGTTTTATAGCAGCCAGCCCGTCACGACCAGCCTTTACGCACTTCGCCTGGCACATCAGGCGTAGCGAGCTCAAACCGCTTCGTCGGATGGGTCATGGTGGGCTGAAGCCCACCCTACGACTGCATCACGCCGCCAGCCGTAGGATGGGTAGAGCGAAGCGAAACCCATCATGTGCATACGCATGGGTTTCACAGCCAAGCCTTACACCCTCTCGATGACGAGGGCGAGCCCTTGCCCCACCCCCACGCACATGGTGGCGAGGCCAAGCTTGCCGCCGGACTTCTCCAGCTGGTGCAACGCGGTCTGCACCAGGCGCGCGCCGCTGGCGCCCAGGGGGTGGCCGAGGGCGATGGCGCCGCCGTTGGGGTTGACCCGGGCGTCATCGTCGGCGAGGCCAAGGTCACGGGTCACAGCCAGCCCTTGGGCGGCGAAGGCTTCGTTGAGTTCGATCACGTCGAACTGGTCGATGCCCAGGTTCAGGCGCTCCAGCAGCTTGCGCACCGCCGGCACCGGGCCGATGCCCATGACCCGTGGCGCCACGCCGGCGCTGGCCATGCCCAGCACTTTCGCGCGCGGGGTCAGGCCGTGCTTCTTCACCGCCTCGGCGCTGGCGAGGATCAGCGCCACGGCGCCGTCGTTGACTCCCGAGGCATTGCCAGCGGTGACGGTCTTGCCTTCACCGTTGACCGGCTTCAGCTTGGCCAGGGCCTCCAGGGTGGTGTCCGGGCGCAGGTGCTCGTCCTGGTCGATCACCGTGTCGCCCTTCTTGCCCTTGATCACCACCGGGACGATCTCCTCGGCGAAGAAGCCCTCGGCCTGGGCACGAGCGGCGCGCTGCTGGCTGCGCAGGGCGAAGGCGTCCTGGTCCTCGCGGCTGACCTGATGGTCGTCGGCAACGTTGTCGGCGGTCTGCGGCATGGCGTCGACGCCGTATTGCGCCTTCATCAACGGATTGATGAAGCGCCAGCCGATGGTGGTGTCTTCGATCTTCTGGCTGCGGCCAAAGGCGCTGTCGGCCTTGCCCATCACATAGGGCGCGCGGGACATGGATTCGACGCCGCCGGCCAGGGCCAGCTCCATCTCCCCGGCAGCGATGGCGCGGAAGGCGGTGCCCACCGCGTCCATGCCCGAGGCGCAGAGGCGGTTGAGGGTGACGCCGGGAACGCTTTCCGGCAGGCCCGCCAGCAACAGCGCCATGCGCGCGACGTTGCGGTTGTCTTCGCCGGCCTGGTTGGCGCAGCCGAGGAACACCTCGTCGACCTGCTCCCAGCGCACCTGCGGGTTGCGCTCGATCAGCGCCTTGAGCGGGATGGCCGCCAGGTCGTCGGCACGCACCGGCGCCAGGCCCCCGCCGAAGCGGCCGATGGGCGTGCGCACGGCATCGCAGATGAATACGTCGCGGCTCATTCCTCACCTCCCTGCTGGCCGTGGGCGGCGGCGGTACGGGCCTCCAGGGCACGCAGCGCGGCCAGTTCCTCGGCATTGGGGGCGAGGGTTTCGCTGACGCTGTCGGCGAAGCGGATCGCCCAGCCGGTGGCCTCGACCACCTGCTCGCGGGTCACCCCCGGGTGCAGCGAGGTGACGATGAATTCGTGGGTGCCGGCTTCCGGCTCCATGATGCACAGGTCGGTGATGATGCCCACCGGCCCCTTGCCGGGCAGGCCCAGGCGCTTGCGCGAATCGCCGCCTTCGCCATGGCCGACCGAAGTGACGAAGGCCAGCTTGTCGACGAAGGTGCGGTGGGACTGCTTGAGGATGATCAGCACTTCCTTGGCGGAGCCGGCGATCTCCGGCGCGCCACCGGCACCGGGCAGGCGCACCTTGGGCTTGTGGTAGTCGCCGATCACGGTGGTGTTGATGTTGCCGAAGCGGTCGACCTGGGCGGCGCCGAGGAAACCAACGTCGATGCGCCCGCCCTGCAGCCAGTAGCGGAAGATCTCGCCGGTGGGCACCACGGTGTCGGCGGTCTCGGCCAGCTCGCCGTCACCGATGGACAGTGGCAGCACCGTGGGCTTGGCACCGATGGCGGCCGGATTCGTAGATCAGCACCACGTCCGGGGACTGAGGTCAGGCGCGCCAGGTTGGCGGCCTTGGACGGCAGGCCGATGCCGACGAAGCAGACCGCACCGCTCTTCAGGCGGCGGGCGGCGGCGACGGTCATCATTTCATTGGTGCTGTAGCCGAGTGTGGATGGGGCGCTCATTGCTTGGCCTCCGCAATTTTCTGCTGGAACTGGGCGAAGTCCTCGGTGCCGCGGATGTAGTCGTCGATCCAGGCGCTGAAGGCCTCGCGGTCGCGGGCGATCGGGTCCCAGGCCTGGTAGAAGCGGTTGTCGCGCTCGTAGTAGCCGTGGGCGTAGGACGGGTGTGCGCCGCCGGGCACATGGCAGACGGCGGTCAGGGCCCAGGTGGGCAGCACGCAGGCGTTCATCGGCGCGTCGAGGTCGTCGACGATCTCTTCCACCGTGACGATGCAGCGCTTGGCCGCCAGGGCCGCTTCCTTCTGCACGCCGAGGATGCCCCAGAGCAGCACGTTGCCCTTGCGGTCGGCCTTCTGTGCGTGGATCACGGTCACGTCCGGGCGCACCGAGGGCACGGCCGCCAGCACTTCGCCGGTGAAGGGACAGGTCACGCTCTTGATCAGCGGGTTGACCTTGGGCAGGTCGGAGCCGGCATAGGCGCGCAGCACCGCGAACGGCAGCCCGGAGGCGCCGGCCACATAGGCGTTGGCCAGGTCGGCGTGGCTGTGTTCCTCGATCTCCAGCTCACGGGGCCAGCCCTTCTCCACCGCGTCACGCAGGCGGTGCAGCGAGCCCACGCCCGGGTTGCCGCCCCAGGAGAACACCAGCTTCTTCGCGCAGCCGGCACCGATCAGCAGGTCGTAGACCAGGTCGGGCGTCATGCGCACCAGGGTCAGGTCGCGCTTGTTCTGGCGGATCAGCTCGTGGGAAGCGGCCGTGGGAATCAGGTGGGTGAAGCCTTCGAGGGCGACGGTGTCGCCGTCGTTGACGAAGCGCTCGACCGCTTCGCGCAGGGAGATGATTTCAGCCATGTCGATCTCGTTTTGTTATCCAGGGCGGAAGGTTCGCCGGGTGAGGGAAAGCTACCCCCGGCCCGGCCGTGGAACAATCCGATAATCGACTATCCGTTCGATAATCGAACAACTCTGTACCTTGCTAAGCATTTCTCTCGGCACCGGGAGCCTGCCGACGGATTTCCCCCGGGCGCGTAGGCGCGGCCTCCTCGTCCAGGGCCAGCAGCCCAGGCCGGGCTTGGGCCCGCGGTCGATGCACGCCCAGCAGCAGGTGCGCGGCCAGGCCGAAGATCAGCGCCCAGAAGGCCGCCGACAGCCCGAGCAGGGACATGCCGGACGCCGTGACCAGGAAGGTGATCAGCGCCGCCTCGCGGTCCTCCGGCACCGCCATGGACCCGGCCAGCGCACCGGCGATGGCGGCGAACAGCGCCAACCCGGCCAGGGCCGCGACCAGCTCCCGGGGGAAGGCGCTGAACAGCGACACCAGGGTGGCGCCGAAGAGGCCCAGCAGCAGGTAGAACAGGCCGCCGACCACGCCGGCCACGTAGCGCCGGCCCGGGTCCTCGTGGGACTCGCGGCCGCTGCAGATGGCGGCGGTGATGGCCGCCAGGTTGAGGCCGTGACAACCGAAGGGGGCCAGCAGCAAGGTGCCCAGTGCGCTGCTGGCGATGATCGGGCTGGCGGGCGTGCCGTAGCCGTCGTTGCGCAGCACGGCGATGCCCGGCACGAACTGCCCGGTCAGCGCCACCATCACCAGCGGCAGGGCGATGTTCAGCGTGGCGTGCCAGCTGAATTCCGGGGTGATCCACACCGGGGTGGCGAAGCCGATCACCAGGGCCGAGGCGTTCATCTCCCCGGTCGCCAGGGCGATGCTGCAGCCAGTCACCAGCACCGCCATCACCGCATAGCGCGGCAGCAGCCGCTTGCCCAGCAGGTAGGCGGCGAACATCGCCAGCACCAGCAGCGGTTTCTCCTTCACCGAGACGAACAGCTGGGTGCCGAAGCTGAACAGGATGCCGGCCAGCATCGCGGCGGAAATCGCCGCGGGCAGCCGGCCGATGATGCGATCGAAGGCACCGGACAGCCCCACCAGCAGGATGAGCAGGCTGGAGAGCAGGTACGCGCCCACTGCCTGGTTGAGACTAACGCCCGGCAGCGAGGCCACCAGCAGCGCCGAGCCAGGCGCGGACCAGGCGATCACCAGCGGCACCTTGAAGCGCAGGCTGAGGACGATGCCCAGCACGCCACTGCCGATGGAGATGGCCCAGACCCAGGACGACAGCACCGCGTCGGGCAGGTTCGCGGCCTTGGCCGCCTGGAAGATGATCACCAGCGGCCCGGCATAGGAAATGACCGTGGCGATGAAGCCTGCCACAGCCACCGACAGCGAGAAATCACGGATCAGGGTGCGCAGGAAGGTTGCCTGTCGCGTGGCCATGGCCAGCTCTCCTGTTTGTCTTCCGGGTCAGGCGGGGCGTCGCCGACGCCCCGCGCGCTTCAAAGCCACGCCCGCCGACAGCGGGAAGCCTGGGGCGCCCGCAGCGAGACGAAGCACATGGCCAATGCGGCAATGGCGCCGGGGATGGCGAAGGCCATGAAGTTCAGCTGCAGCGGTAGGTTGATGCCCAGCAGCGCACCGCCCAGCAACGGCCCGACGATGGCGCCGTTGCGGCCGATGCCGGAGGCCCAGCCAAGGCCGGTGGAGCGGATGGCCAAACCGTTGAACTGCGCCGCCGTGGCATACAGCAGGATCTGCGTGCCGATGGTGGTGGCGCCGGCGATGCCGATCAGCAGGTAGAGCAGCGGTGTCGGGCTCTTGAAACCGAGCAGACTGATGGACAGCGCCGCGACGATGAAGAAGGCCGCTACCACCCGAGGCAGGTTGAAGCGATCACCGAGGAAGCCGCCGGCGATGGCGCCGAACATGCCGCCCAGGTTCAGCGCCAGCAGGAAGGACAGGCTCGAACCCAGGCTGTAGCCGGCGTTGGCCATCAGCTCGGCAGCCAGGAACTGAGCGCGTAAACCATCAGCAGGCAGCAGAAGAAGGCGATCCACAGCATCAGCGTGCGCAGGGCGCGCCCTTCGCGGAACAGCTCCAGCACCGGTGCGCCCTGGGCCTTCACCTCCACCAGTTCGAGCAGGTCGTCATCGCGCAGCTCCCGCTGCGGGTCGACCTTGCGCAGGATGGCCCGCGCCTGTTCGGTGCGGCCCTGGCGCAGCAGGAAGCCGACGGACTCGGGCAGGTACCAGAGGATCAGCGGTAGCAACAGCAGCGGCACGGCGGCGGCGAAGAACATCGCCTCCCAGCCGAAACGCGAGCAGCATGTAGATGCCGACGCCGGCGGAGAGCATGCCGCCCAGGGAATAGCCACTGAACATGATGGCGACCAGGGTGCTGCGCAGCCGCTTTGGCGCGTACTCGTTCATCAGCGCCACCACGTTGGGCATCAACCCGCCGATGCCCAGCCCGGCCATGAAGCGGCAGATGCCGAACTCGGTGGGGTTGCGCGCCAGGCCGTTGAGCACGGTGAAGCCGGAGAACAGCACGAAGCAGATGGCGATGCCGCGCTTGCGGCCGATGCGGTCGGCCAGGGGGCCGAAGAACAGCGCACCGAACATCATGCCGAACAGCGCGTAGCTGCCCAGGGCGCCCGCTTCCAGGGGTGTCAGCCCACTCCTTCATCAGTACCGGCAAGACCACGCCGTAGATGAACAGGTCATAGCCGTCGAAGATCAGCAGCAGGGCGCACCAGCCCATCACCATCCAGTGGAAGGGCGTGAAGCGCGCGTCGTCGATGATCGCGTGTACGTCGAGTTTTCGCATGGCATTCGTCTCTTGTTCTTGTTGTCGAGAAAGCGTTGCGGGTGGAACCGCGGCTCGGGTTTCAGCCCAGGTCGCCACCGCCTACCGGCAGGGTCACGCCGGTGATGTAGGAGGCTTCGTCGGAAGCCAGGAAGAGGATCGCGGCGGCCTGTTCGTCGATGCTGCCGTAGCGTTTCATCAGGCTGCTGTCGAGGGTCTGGTCGACGATCTGCTGGTACCAGATCTTCTCCTGGGCGCTCTGCTCCGCCGTGTTGCGCGGGATACGCCGGGGCGGTGCCTCGGTGCCACCGGGCGCGGTGGCGTTGACGCGGATGCCGCGCCCGGCGTTCTCGAACGCCAGGCAGGCGGTGAGCGCGTTGACGTTGGCCGCGCCATAGGGCACGCGGTTGAGGCTGCGGGTGGCGATGGAGGAAACGTTGACGATGGCTCCCGCGCCCCGCTCCAGCATGTAGGGCAGCGCCGCGTGGCAGCACCAGAGCGTGGGGAACAGCGAGCGCCGCACCTCGGCCTCGATCTCGTGCACTTCGTAGTGCTCAACGGCTTGGCCCAGAGGGTGCCGCCGACGTTGTTGACCAGCACATCGAGGCGCCCGAAGCGTGCCACCGCCGCCGCCATCACCCGGCTGCATTCGGCGTATTGCTCGAGGTCGGCGGTCAGCGCCAGCACACGGCCTTCCCCCAGCTGTTCGCGCAGCTCGAAGACCGCTCGGAGCGGTCCACCGCCACCAGGCGGGCGCCCTCTTCCACCAGGCGCTCGGCCACACGGCGGCCGATGCCCTGGGCCGCGCCGGTGACCAGCGCGACCTTGTCGTTGAATCTGTTGCTCATGACGGTCCTCTGCCGTTGCCGGCCACCAGGAGGTTCACGGGTCGGGGTCGTACTCAGGCGGCGCGGGCGGCGAACTTCTCGTAGTAGAAATTCGCCGGCTGCACGCCCTGCTCGCGGATCAACCGGCTCACCGCCTCCACCATCGGCGGCGGGCCGCAGAGGTAGATGTCGACGTCGCCGTCGTTGAGGTGGCGCGGTTCGATGTGCTGGGTGACGTAGCCCTTGTGCGGGTAGCCGCTCTCGGGGTTGGCCACGCAGGCGCTGAAACTGAAATTGGGGATGCGCGCGGCGAAGGCCTCCAGGCGATCCAGCTCCACCAGGTCGAAGTCGTTGGTCACGCCGTAGATCAGGTGCAGGGGGTGTTCGCTGCCCTGCTCGGCGACCTTCTCCAGCATCGCGGTGAAGGGCGCCAAGCCGGTGCCACCGGCCAGCAACAGCAGTGGCCGGCGGATGTCGCGCAGGTAGAAGCTGCCCAGCGGCCCCACCAGGCTCATGCTGTCGCCGGCCTTCGCCAGCCCGGTGAGGAAGCTGCTCATCAGGCCGCCGGGTACGTTGCGGATCAGGAAGCTGACCTCGCCGTCCTTCTGCAACGAGCTGAAGGAGTAGGCGCGGGACTGTTCGCTGCCCGGCACCCTGAGGTTGACGTACTGTCCCGGCAGGAAGGCCAGGCGGCTCAGGGACTCGCCCTTGATCGACAGCGAGATGGTGCTGTCGGACAGCTGGCGCACGGCGCTGATGGCCGCGTCGAAGCTGGCCTGCTGGGTCTTGCACAGCGCGGACGAGGCCGGCACCCGCACCACGCAATCGCTGGCCGCGCGCATCTGGCAGGTGAGCACGTAGCCCTGCTCGGCCTCCTCCGCGCTCAGGGCATCGTCGATGTAGTCCTGGCCCAGGTCGTAGCGGCCCGCCTCGGCGAAGCACTTGCAGGTGCCGCAGGCGCCGTCGCGGCAATCCAGCGGGATGTTGATGCCCTGGCGATAGGCCGCGTCGGCCACGGTCTCGTCGGGGCTGGCGTCGATGAAACGGGTGACGCCGTCTTCGAAGGTCAATGCGATGTGATGAGTCATGTCGGGCTCCACGGAGCGCGGCCTATGGGTGGCCGGGCCGGGTGTTCAGATGTGGTAGATGTCGATGACCTGGCGCACGTAGTCGTTTTTCAGGACCACCTTCTTGGCCTTGATCAGCGGCTGCTCGCCCCGCACGTCGAGGCTGTAGAAACTGGTGCCGAAGTAGCTGTCCACGGTCTTGTAGCGGTAGCTCAGGGTGTGCCAGTTGAAGCGCACCCGGCACTCGCCGGCGGCCTGGTCGAGGAGCTCGATGTTGCTGATGTTGTGGGAGGTGCGGGTGTCCGGCATGGTCGCGCTGGAGCGGTCGGTCTTGATGCGGAACACGCGGTCCTCCAGGCCGCCCCGGTTGCCGTACCAGATCAGCGAGATCTCGGTCTGCGGGTTCTCGGTCAATTCGTCGCGGTCGTCCCAGGCCGGCATCCAGAAGCTGGCATCGGCGGCATAGAGCTCCAGCCAGCTGTCCCAATCCTTGTCGTCCAGGTAGCGCGCCTCGCGGTAGAGGAAGTCGCGCACGGCGTCATGGGTGATGCTCATTGCACGGCCTCCACGGGGATCAGTCGCTGCTCGGCCGCGGCGGCCTCGAGCATGGTTGCCTGCCAGTACTTGTGCTGCAGCACGAACAGGCCCTCGTCCTCGGTGCGCACGCCGGACAGCAACGGGTGCAGGTCGATCTCGCGGGCGGCCTCGTCGGCGCCTTCCACCCAGTGTGCGGCGCCGCGGGACATGTCGTTCCAGCCACGGTTGCCCTGGTAGCCGAGCTGGCAGGAGCGGAATTCCTCCAGGTCGTCCGGGGTGGCCATGCCGCTGACGTTGAAGAAGTCCTCGTACTGGCGGATGCGCCTGGCGCGCGCTTCGGCGCTCTCGCCCCGTGGCGCGATGCAGTAGATGGTGATTTCCGTCTGGTTGACGGAGAGAGGTCGGGCGATGCGGATCTGCGAGCTGAACTGGTCCATCAGGTAGACGTTGGGGTACAGGCAGAGGTTGCGCGAGTTCTCGATCATCCAGTCGGCACGGGCACGGCCGAAGTCCCGGGCCAGCTCGTCGCGGCGCTCGTAGAGGGGGCGGTCCTCGGGGTTGGCCCAGCGCGTCCAGAGCAGCAGGTGGCCCTTGTCGAAGGAGTAGAAGCCGCCGCCGTTCTTGGCCCAGCTGCCGGCGCTCATGGTCCTGATCTCCTCCCCCGCCTCGCGCTGCTTGCGCTGGTTCTGGGTGGCGGCGTAGTTCCAGTGCACGGAGCTGACGTGGTAGCCGTCGGCGCCGTTCTCGGCGGTCAGCTTCCAGTTGCCTTCGTAGATGTAGCTGCTGGAGCCGCGCAGCACCTCCAGGCCCTCGGGGGACTGGTCGACGATCATGTCGATGATCTTCGCCGACTCGCCCAGGTGCTCGGCCAGCGGCACCACGTCCGGGTTGAGGCTGCCGAAAAGGAAGCCACGGTAGGACTCGAAGCGGGCGACGCGGGTCAGGTCGTGGGAGCCTTCGCAGTTGAAGCTTGACGGGTAGCCCGCCTCGGCCGGGTCTTTGACCTTGAGCAGCTTGCCGCTGTTGTTGAAGGTCCAGCCGTGGAAGGGACAGGTGTAGGACGCGCGATTGCCGCTCTTGTGCCGGCACAGCTGCGCACCGCGATGGCTGCAGGCGTTGAGGAAGGCGTTGAGCTCCCCGTCCTTGTTGCGCGCGATGAAGACCGGCTGCCGCCCCATGGTCAGGGTGAGGTAGTCGTTCTTCTCGGGAATCTGGCTCTCGTGGGCGAGGTACAGCCAGTTGCCTTCGAAGATGTGCTTCATCTCCAGTTCGAACAGACGCGGATCGGTGAACATCTCCCGCTTGCAGCGGTAGACGCCCTTCTCCTTGTCTTCCTCTAGCAGCGAATGCAGGAACTCGAATCCCAGGGACATGGCCAGGGCCTCCATTGTTATTGTTCAGGCAGGCTCAGGTTAGGGAGGCGCGGGCAACGGCAATATCCGCTTTGTGCAGATCGCTATCCGTTTTGTGCAGAGGGGTTACGGGGTGTTGCGGATAGCGGGCGTGGCGGCCGCTTCAAGGCACAGATGCGTTTTTTGTAGGGGCGAATTCATTGGCTCTGTCGGCGTTAGCAGTTGTGGTTTTAATGCAGGCGCTCAAGCACGGTACTTTCCGGGCGCTTGAGGGTTTGTGCCACCTCCACCGCATGGGTTTCGCTTCGCTCTACACCATCCTACGAAAGCCCGTGCGCACCACATGGCGATGCGCTGGACGAAGAAAGGTGGGGCAGCCGCCAACGCCCCTCCAGGAGGCCGAACGCAGTCGTTGCGCCGGGGGACGAGCGGCATGGATGCCGCGAGAGGCGCGCCAGGCCATGGATGGCCCATCGCGCCGGCCCCCAGACGACGCTTGCGGCGAACGCACTTCAGTGCGGCCCGAAGGGCGAGCGTAGCGAGTAACGGCGATGGGGTGAGGGAACCCCGGCGAAGCCGGGGCCGGATGATGGGGCAAGCGTTTTTGGTTCCTTTTTTGTGGTTCGGCATCTCGACGATTGAAAAAAGGGACTCGCCCGGGTGGGCGAAACCAGAAGCATCACCAGAGCTCGGCAATCAGCTGGACTCAAATCCTCTAGCAACACTTAACGCAGACAGAGCCAATTCATTCGCCAAGCAGGCCGCAGGACTGCCCCGGCCCAGAGCCCCATGCAGCACCGCCAAGGTGGAGGTAAAAAGCGACCTCCACCCTACCCGTAGGTTGGCGCCGAGCGCAGCGAGGCCCAACGCATCGATGATCGTTGACCTGTAGACACCTGCCACAGCACAGGGCTGCCCACGACAGGCACTACAAACCGCGCCGCTTCAAGGTATCCGACGGCAACTCGCCGAACTGCGCCTTGTAGCTCTCGGAAAAACGCCCGAGGTGCAGGAAGCCGTAATCCAGGGCCAGCTCGGTGACATTGCGCACGCAGCAGTCCGGATCATTGAGGCAGGCGTGGATGCGCTCAAGCTTCTTCTGGCGGATGTAGTGCCTGGGCGTGGTACCGGCGTGACGTTCGAACAGGGCGTAGAGCGAGCGCAAGCTCATCTGCGCCTGGGCAGCCAGTTCCTCGCTGGTGATGTCCTGCTTGAGGTTGCGCTCGATGTGATCGGCGATGCGCTCGAAGGACGCCGCCTGGGAACCGAGCTGCTCACGACTTACGTTGGTGCGCATCAGGGTGAGCATCTTGCTGGCGACGATCTGGGTGTAGTGGTCCTGCACCCGCAGCAAGGGGTCGCTGCTTTCCGCCTCCTGGCAGACCATGGCCAGCAGGTTGATGAAGCCGTCCAGTTCCAGCAGGCGATAGCGGTTCTGCAGGAAGCGCACGCCGTCGCCCGGGCGCAGCCAGCGCTGCTCGTCGCAGACCGCCTCCATGAGCGCCACCGGCATCTTCAGGATGAATTTCTCGCAGTCGTCTGAATAGGTCAGGTCGACCGGGTCGTCGGGGTTGATCAGCAGCAGCTCGCCCGGCGCCAGGTAGTGCTCCTGGCGATGCCCGCGCCACAGGCAATTGCCGCGCAGCAGCACCTGCAGGTGGTAGATGGTCTCCAGGGCCGGAGAGGTGACCCGCACGCTGCCGCCATAGCTGATACGGCACAGGTCCAGGCTGGCGAACTTGCGGTGATTGAGGCTGGCCTCGGGTCGCCCCACGGTGGGCAGACGGATATCGTGGGAGCCGACATGCTGGTTGACGTAACCCGACACCGGGTAAGGGTCGGCACGCTCAAACACCATGCTGCGCTCGCTCAGCAGGCAATTTTCCATGTCCAACGCACTCTTGTTGTTATTTACGGAGCCATAGTGACCGGCACGGTATCCGCCGGGCTCGCGAACCAAGCAATTCGTCGGCGGATATCTGTTCGATTATCGGACACAGCAGTAGTTTAATGAGCCAGGCCAAAGGCTGGCGAGGCCAGCACTAGCCGCTACCATTCGCCCCTACCGGCAAACTCATAGCTGACGAGCGCTCATCCCATCAAGGAGGCACAATACAGGCAAAAGCGCTTGCAGATTCCTAAATCAGAGCCATTGACACCCTCGGTGCCATAAACCCAAAAAGGAAAAAAAAATGGACCGAAAAAGCTAGAAATTTTAATGAATAATTTTATCAACGAATCAGACACAAACATCAGTGCTTCCAACAACCTTGAATCGCTATTGGACGACCATTTTCCAGACGATGAATTCGTGCAACAGACCGTTGAAATGCTGTCTTGCTATCCACCGAAGGAAGACTTTCTCTTTAACAAGCAGCAAATACAAAAACGCCTCATCGAGACAAGAACCCATTTAGAGCAAACCCAGAGCACGCATAATTAGATTTAAAGAAGTCTCATAAAGATACATCCCAGCAGTTCAAATTACTCAACCCCTTAGAAATCTGAACAAAAACATCCAATGAAGAGAATAGTATTTGATGGCAGCGCAGCCCAAGTGAAATTAGTATTTGATGAGTATGGAAGTGGAAATCTATCCGTGGTCTGCCCAAAATGTTTAGAAGAAGCAATAGTTATTACAACCAACGAAGATTAATAAATACACCAAAGAGCCCCCGGGGTATACTGCCCTCACGACCACTTTATACTTGTTATGAATAGATCCTCACGCCCTCCAAAAACCTAGCCAGCAAGCAATTACTGCGAGGATTTTTTCAACGCGCCCTATGGACCAAACAGACTAAAGGAGCCACCACAAGCAGCTCTAATCTCTGACAGAACGCCCCATATATACACCCCATTATTCAAAGTGCGGATAGCACGTAGTCACCAACATTATTTCTCTCACGACTAATCGCATAGAGGCCGACCAGCTTTTTATGGATAAGCTCTGAGGCGATCTCGGGGGAGGCAAGCCTTACATCACTTTTG